>NZ_QNUM01000009.1 GCF_003574655.1 Cohaesibacter haloalkalitolerans | reverse complement strand
ACCCTCGCTCGGTGATCTGCGTGACTGCTTCAATCTTGAATTCTTTGGTGAATTGGGTATGGGCCATCGTAGTCTCCTTGACTCAATTTTAGGGAACAAGGTGTCTACAATTCTAGGGGCAATTCATAGGATGCAACGAGAGGGCCAGTCAAAGTTGTTCATTTTAGTGGGAATGAAACAAAATCTGTTCACCAGTTAATGCGTAATTCAACGTAGGTATTGACGCTGTAATACGAAAGTATGTATTGAGTGTGTCAGGTCCTAGCCGATCGGGCTGCTCCGCTTTCCAATCGCATTTACAGGTGAAGAACATGACGGAAGAAACCAGGCGCCCGAAAGTGGTTATCATTGGTGCTGGCTTTGGTGGCCTATCGCTGGCCAAGTCGCTCAAGAATGCCCCCGTTGATATCGAGATTATCGACAAGCGCAATTACCATCTGTTCCAGCCGCTGCTTTACCAAGTAGCCATGGCCGACCTGTCGCCGGCTGATATTGCCTGGCCAATCCGGTCCATCTTCTCCAAGCAGAAGAACGTCACGGTGACCTTGTCCAAGGTGCAGGACGTCGATACAGAACGGCGCAGCGTCATTTGCGACAACTGCGAAGTGGTGTATGATCATCTGGTCATTGCCAGCGGTTCGAACCATTCCTATTTCGGCAAGGACCAGTGGTCGGAAAATGCGCCGGGTCTGAAACAGATTGTTGATGCGACCGACGTGCGCCGCAAGATTCTCGTGGCCTTCGAACGCGCCGAACTGGCCAAGACCCCAGAGGAAATGGCCCGCGAGTTGACCTTTGTTGTGGTTGGGGCTGGGCCGACAGGCGTAGAACTGGCTGGCGCGATTGCCGAGCTTGCTCATGTGACAATGTGCGAAGACTTCCGCCGGATTGAATCCAAGAGCGCACGGGTGATCCTGATCGAAGCTGGGCCGCGTATTCTGGCAGCATTCCCTGAAGACCTTTCAGCCAAGGCTGAGGCCGACCTGACCAAGCTCGGGGTCGAAGTGCGGACGGGAGCGATGGTGGAAGACATCACCGACAGCTATGTGGTGGCCAGCGGCGAGACCATTCCAACCGCAACGGCTATCTGGGCCGCAGGCGTTAAGATCGAAGGGGTCGGCGAGTGGCTGGGCGCGGAAACGGACCGTGCCGGACGCGTGCCGGTTGGAGACGATCTCACCGTTGCCGGTCATCCTGACATTTCAGTGATCGGTGATGCGGCGCAGGTGAAATGGACCGACGGCAAATTCGTGCCGGGCATCGCACCGGCCGCCAAGCAGGAAGGCAAATACGTCGGCAAGCGCATTGCCGCGCTGGTTGCTGGCAAGGCTTTTGCCGAGCCATTCCGCTACAAGCATCTCGGCAATCTTGCCACTATCGGGCGGAACTCTGCCGTGATCGATTTCGGCAAATTCAAGCTCAGCGGCGGACTTGCGTGGTGGATGTGGGGCATTGTCCATATCTACTTCCTCATCGGAGTGAAACGTCCGCTGTTCGTCGCCATCAACTGGTTCTTCAGCTATGTGTTCCACACCAAGGGTGCCCGCCTTATCACCGGTTTGGAGCAATTGCGCCGTCAGGGTAAAATTTAACCTTAATGGAACATGCAACAAAAGAAACGCCAGAACCATCAGGATTCCGGCGTTTCTTTTTGGCGCTGGCAGGTCTTGTGTCAGCCTTTAGGCTTCGCCGACCGGCAGCTTCTCAATCGTCGGAATGAGCGTCGTTTTGATATTCTGGCTTGCAAGAACCCTTTGTTCCACTTCAAGGCTCGGGCCGATATGGTCGAGAGACGACGCTAGGCGCACGACATGCTTGCCGGTACCAGCGAGCTTTGCCAGCAGCGTCGCGGTATCCCCATCCGTCTTGCCGAGCTTTGTCGCCATATCATTGATCGACAGGCGACGGGCTTCGCGGCGGGCCAGTTCCAGAATTTCGGAACTCGTCTCATCGCCATAGACAATGATGTCAGCTGCTTGCAAGGCGCGAATGGCACGCATGGGGAGCAGATCGCTTTCGCCGTGCCATGTGTCAATGAAGGTCACACGCCCGGACGGCAAGGCGTTGGCAAAGGATGGCGTGTCGACGATATCCTCGATCGTTTCAGGCAAAATGGTGCTCGGGCCAGAAAAGGCCAGATCGACAAAAGATTCCCAAAAACGGCGCCTCTCGGCTCCCGCCCGGAACCGCTTCAGGACATCGGAACGCAGACGATGGGCCAGCCTCGCCCAATCCGAAGTGACGGGCGGAATCAGGCTTTCAATGCGCCGACGGATGGCTTGCCCCAGAATGGGGGCCGCCCCGTCTGTTGAAATGCTGATGATCACCGGGGAGCGGTTGACGATGGATCCGAACTGGAACTGGCAGTGATCAAGATTGTCGATGATATTGGCCACAGCACCGGCAGCATTGGCTGATGCCACGAACCGTTCGGCTTCCTCGGCCTCCTCAATGTCGCCAATGGCCAGCAATGCCCCTTTAAAGCAATCCGGCGTCCAGTCCTGACGATGCCAGACATAGTGACGCCCTGCTGCTGCATGCGCATCATCAAGAAGCTGCCTCAGCTCCTCTCCGGGGTCTTTGGAATAGACATGCACAATCGCTCCAGCTGCAGCCAGCAGCTCGGCCTTCCATGCAGCACCATCGCTCGCTCCGGCCAGCACAACCTTGCGTCCTTTCAGGTTGAAAAAGACCGGCAAGGTGGCCAGATCGGCGATACGATCCCTGCGTTGGGCCACTTCCGGCTCAAATGCTTCATTCCGCAGTGCTATCATGCAGCCTCTCCGCATTTTGTAGGGAGCGGGTACCACGATCGGTCTCCGCATCTGTCACTTTTTCGGTGCCTCCAATACAGAGGCCATGCTTAATCGAGATCGGCAAAAGAGGATCCCGTGTCGTGGGAGAGCGCGAAAAAATATTCGCGTGCCATCGGCTCATCTCCCGGGAACACTTCAAGACCCGATGTTGAAATCAGCCCTATATGGCCACAACGCTTCAGTGAGTACCTTCTGCCAGCCTGGCTCATGCAGGTGTCCGATCAGTATTATACCCGATATATGGTACAGAACAAAGGGCATGCAAAGCGACAGGCTCCACGTGCTCGCAACGAGCTCCATCGGAAAGCACTTCGAGCAAGGGGTCGGCAACAGCGCGTGATTTAATCTATGTAACTGAAAAGACGATAATATTGGTCTTTCCATCGTTGTTGATTTCAGCTGATAGGAAGCTTGAGCGCGGCCAAGATGGTGGTTCAGCCCTGCCTGCAACCAGTTTTCTTAAAATGCAAAATGTTGGAAAAATTTTATTCTCTCAACCCCGGGAGTGGTTTGGTTTTCGAAGAAAGATTTTGCGCATAAATCGCATTTTCAATTGTGGATAGGGGTAATTGTTGCGAGGACCGGAAAGCTCTACATATCGCTCAATCAGATACAGGACCAAAGAGTTGCCGCAAGGACAATAGACCTTCCTTAGGGCACCGCAGGCTGGAGAGCGCGATGTTTGTGATTACCGGTAACCGATTGCTGGACGGCGGGGTTGTCTTTCTGGCACCGGCGCTTGCGTGGGTGGAAGACATCCAGCTCGCACGGCGCTACGAGAGCGACAAGAACGCCCGCGAAGTCGTCGCCAGTCTGGGAGAAGTCGTAGTCAGTCTGGATATCATTCCTGTCGCTTACGACGACGAGGGCGTGGTGCAGCCACTGCGCCTGCGTGAGCGGATCAGAGTGGGCGGGCCGACCGTCAATCCCTTTGAAGGCATCCATCTCGAACGATCCCATACCGGCAAGCCAAGCTGACCAGTCAGTCTTGCGAGGAGACCAAACATGTATCGCTATGATGAATTTGACGCTGCTTTCGTTCGCCAGCGGGTCGAGCAGTTCCGCAATCAGGTTGGCCGCCGGATCTCGGGTGAGTTGACCGAGGACGAGTTCAAGCCGCTGCGCCTGATGAATGGTCTCTACCTTCAGCTCCATGCCTATATGCTGCGCATCGCCATTCCCTATGGCACCCTCAACAGTCACCAACTACACAAACTGGCCGATGTCGCCACCAAGTATGATCGTGGCTATGCCCATTTCACCACGCGCCAGAATGTTCAGTACAACTGGCCGACGCTTTCGGACACGCCGGACATTCTGGCCGAGTTGGCCGAAGTGGACATGCATGCCATTCAGACCTCGGGCAACTGCATTCGCAATGTGACGACGGATCATTTCGCCGGTGCGGCCCATGACGAGATTGCCGATCCGCGTGTCTACGCCGAGATCATCCGGCAGTGGTCCAGTCTGCATCCGGAGTTTTCATTTCTTCCGCGCAAGTTCAAGATTGCCATCAACGGCGCGCGCAAGGATCGTGCAGCCATTCGCGTGCATGACATCGGGCTGCAGCTGGTCGAGACAAAAGATGGCGGGGTCGGTTTTGACGTCTATATCGGCGGCGGGCAGGGGCGCACCCCCATGATTGGCAAGCTGGTGGCTGAGGCTGTAGCAGAAGCCGACATCCTGAACTATCTGGAAGCCGTTTTGCGGGTCTATAACCGCTATGGCCGCCGTGACAACAAATACAAGGCCCGCATCAAGATACTGGTGCACGAGACCGGGCTTGAACAGTTGCAGGCGGATATCGCCGAGGAATATGCGCTTGCCAAATCCAGCCTTCTGGATGTGCCTCAGACCGAGATCGACCGGATCAACGCCTATTTTGCAATGCCCGAGTTGCGGACAGACAAAGTGGGAGCCGATGCGCTTGCGCGTCTTCGTGTCCAGAATGCCGGTTTCTCTCGTTGGGTCTCGCGCAACACCCATGCCCACAAGGTGGATGACCATGTGAGTGTCACGATCTCGCTGAAGCCGGTGGGTGGCGTGCCGGGTGATGCAACGGACGCACAAATGCATCTGGTTGCCGATCTCGCAAGCCGTTATGGCTACGACGAAATCCGCGTCAGCCATGAACAGAATCTGGTGCTGCCGCATGTCGCCAAGGGTGACCTTCTGACCATCTATGAGGCTCTGGTCGAGGCGGATCTGGCCGAGGCCAATGTCGGTCTTGTCACTGATATCATCGCGTGCCCGGGGCTTGACTATTGCGCGCTGGCAAACGCCCGCTCGATCCCGATTGCTCAGGCGATTTCCAACCGTCTTGGCGATCCGGCCAGACAGCAGGAAATCGGTCCTGTCACGCTCAACATTTCAGGCTGCATCAACGCTTGCGGACATCATCATGTCGGACATATCGGCATTCTTGGCGTCGACAAGAAGGGTGAGGAACTCTACCAGCTGACGCTTGGTGGTGCCGCCGACGAACACACGTCGATCGGAACAATTCTCGGCAGGGGCTTTGACGCCGAGGAACTGATTGATGCCGTGGAACTGGTACTCGATACCTATCTGGGTCTGCGTCTGAACAAGGATGAGATCTTCATCGAAGCCTATCGCCGGGTGGGGCCGCAGCCGTTCAAGGACGCGCTTTATCCCAACGGCAAACAGGCAGCATAGGGGTTGTCATGTTGAAACGAAAACAGTTTACGCTGCCTGGCGAGGAAGAAGTGGACGCGCTCAATGCGTCATTCGAACAGGAACGCCCTGAACGGGTTCTTGAATGGCTGGCGTCCAACGCAACCGCCGGGGAAGTGCCGCTTGTTTCGTCCTTCGGGGCGGACTCGGTGGTGCTGCTCGACATGATCGCGCAGATCGATGCCAATTATCCGGTGTTGTTCATCGACACGGGCAAGCATTTCATTCTGACCCTGCAATATCGCGACGAACTGAAGGCGCATTTCGGGCTGAGCAACCTGCACTCGATCACGCCTGATCGGGAAATTCTCAAGGAACAGGATCCTCGCGGAGCGCTCTGGATCACTAATCCAGACGCCTGCTGTAACTTGCGCAAGACAGTGCCCCTTGCAACGATGATGGTAAATCATGTTGGCTGGATCACGGGTCGCAAGCATTTTCAGACCGCGCACCGCTCCAATCTCAAGATTTTTGAGCTGGACGGCAACCACCTCAAGGTCAATCCGCTTGCCAACTGGGGAGCCGCAGACGTCGCGGACTATATTCGGTCCCGTTCACTGCCGGGGCATCCTCTGGTGCCCAAGGGATATGTGTCCATTGGCTGTGCACCTTGCACAAGCCCCGTTGCCGAGGGCGAAGACAGTCGGTCTGGCCGTTGGAGAGGGTCTGAAAAGACCGAATGCGGTTTGCACATCTGATCAGGAGAGCTCCATGAGCAACAATGCTGAAAATATCCGGTCATCCCTCTGGAAAGATGGCGCATTTGTCTCTGATGAATGGGTGTCGCTGGCGGCAGGAGAAAGCCCCGTTCGCAACGAAAAGGTTTTTGTGGCCTTTGCGGATGCACTGGCTCTGTTGGAGGATGGTGCTTCATTGCCGTCCTCTCTGGGCGTGATTGTCGGTGCTGATGATGATGTCAACGATCTGGCACCATATCTTGACCATATTGAAGCCGTGGCAATCGACTTCCCCGGCTTTGGAGATGGTCGCGGCTTTTCCAGTTCCCGTCTGCTACGCGAGCGTCATGGGTTCAAAGGCGAGATCCGTGCCGTCGGCAACTATATTCTGGACCAGATGCCGCTGCTGGTGCGCTGCGGCGTTTCCAGTTTTCTGGTCACCAGCGAGAAAGTGAAGGCTGGCCTGCTTCGGGGCGAATGGCCGGAAGTGACAACCTATTATCAGCCTGTCGCTGGCGATGGGGAAACCCCGGCCGGACAGCTGCGCCCATGGCTGCGCCACAATGCCAAGGCCGGGTGAGGGCCTCAGGTCGTCGCGAATGACGGGCATCAACACGAACTGCGCGACGCCTTGCAAGGACAGCGCTATCAGACTGAAATAGTTTACAAGGAGACTCCCATGACGCAACAAGGTTTGGCGATTCAGTCTAGCGTCAGCGCAGCCGACAAACTGACCTTTCCGATCCCGGCCAACGTATTCGCCGAGACGGTAACCGACGTGCAGCATTATACGGACGGGCTGTTCCGGTTCCGCATCACCCGCCCGGCAAGCTTCCGCTTCCGTTCCGGCGAGTTTGTCATGATCGGTTTGCCCAACGCGGAACGTCCTGTTTTCAGGGCCTATTCCATTGCCAGTCCTTCATGGGATGAGGAAGTGGAATTCTATTCCATCAAGGTTCCCGATGGTCCGCTGACGGAACATCTTCAGAGGATCAAGGTCGGCGACACCGTTCTGATGCGCAAGAAGCCGACAGGGACACTTGTCAACGACGCCCTCATTCCGGGCAAGCGGCTTTACATGTTCTCGACCGGCACCGGCATAGCCCCCTTTGCCTCCCTGATCCGTGATCCGGAGACCTATGAGAAATTCGAGCAGGTCATCCTGACTCACACCTGTCGCAATATCGCTGAGTTGAAATATGGTGAGGATCTGGTAGCACTTTGCAACGACGACCAGCTGGTAGGCGAATTCGCCAAGGGACGCCTCGTTCACTATACCTCGGTCACGCGGGAGCCATTCCCACGCACCGGGCGCATCACGGACCTGATGGAGACAGGCAAACTGTTTGAAGATCTCGGTGTTCCGCCCATCAACCCGGAAGAAGACCGGGGCATGATCTGCGGCTCCATGGCCATGCTCAACGATACCAAGGGTGTTCTGGAAAAGTTTGGCCTTGAAGAAGGATCAAACGCACGTCCGGCGACATTCGTGGTGGAGCGTGCATTCGTCGACTGATCAACCCCTCGTTCCGTTCCGAAATATGAAAAAGGCTGTTTCGCAGAAACAGCCTTTTGCTTACTCAGCCAACTTTGCTCAGATCATCACAGCGCTGTTGCCAGGCGGCTTTCAACATAGATATCACGCAGCTTTTTGGTGATTGGGCCCGGGGTCCCGTCGCCAATCTGCTGACCATCAATGCGCACCACAGGCAGCACGAAGTTGGTGGCCGATGTATTGAACGCTTCGGCAGCTTCCTTGGCCTCTCCTAGCGTGAAAGGCCGCTCTTCGACCTTGATGCCCGCCGCTCTTGCCAGATCCAGGGTGCTTGCCCGTGTGATACCGGGCAGAATGACGTGAGAAAGATCTCGCGTTACCAGCGTTCCATCCTGTTTGACAATATGAGCAGTGGCAGAACTGGCTTCTGTGACGAACCCGTCTTCAATCAACCATGCATCGTCTGCACCTTTCGCGGCTGCCTGCGATTTGGCCATGGTTGGATAGAGCAGCTGAACCGTCTTGATGTCCCGCCGTTCCCAACGCCAGTCCGGCATCGAAACAACCGAAATGCCCGATTTTGCATAAGGGTTCTCGATGACATCTTTGGTCTGCGTGAACATCGAGAAAGTCGGTTTTGCGTCTTTTGAGATGAGGAAATTCCGGTCATCGACACCGCGGGAAATCTGCAAGTAGATCATCCCTTCAACAACATTGTTGCGCGCGACAATTTCGCGATGCACGGCAAGAAGCTCATCGGCGTTGAGCGGGCATTCGATACCCAATTCACCCAGAGAGCGCTGCAGGCGTGCCGCGTGGCCATGATAGTCAATCAGCTTGCCGCCAACGATTGCAGTCACTTCGTAAATGGCATCGGCAAAGGTGTAGCCACGGTCGAAAATGGAAATCTTGGCATCGGCTTCATCGAGCCATTCGCCATTGAGATAAACAGTACGAGACAAGGATCTCTCCATCAGAAATGTCAGTTTCGGGATTTGGGGGATTTGAACGGCGCAAAGCTGATGCCTTCATCAGCCAGCGAGGCGCGCAAGGCACGGGCGACAGCAACGGCACCCGGGGTGTCGCCATGGATGCAGACAGTAGCCGCTTCCACCGGCAGCTTCTGGCCGCCAACGGTGGGAATGAGACCATCCTTCACCATGCTGAGAACCTGATCAGTGCTCTGCCTCAAATCATGGATGACGGCACCTTCCTTCTGACGCGATGTCAGCAAGCCATTGTCGTCATAGCTTCTGTCTGCAAAAACTTCGCAGGCGACATCAAGACCGGCAGCCTCGGCAGCTTTGATGGTTTCCGAATAGGGCAGGGTTACGAAGGTGAGGGACGGGTCCACCGACTTGATGGCCGAGGCGCAAACCTTGGCGAGTTCGGCATCTTCCGCAGCAATGTTACCCAGCGAACCGTGAGTCTTTACATGGGTAATCGGCCAGCCCAATGCCTCCGACATGCCCTGAACGGCGGCGATCTGGTAAATCAGTTGCGCTTCCAGATCTTCCGGGCGTTCGCCATAGATCCTGCGACGACCAAAGCCATAGAGATCCATAAAGGACGGATGGGCACCGATTGAAACGCCCTTTGCCTTCGCCGCCAATATGGTGTCGCGAATGACGACAGGATCACCGGCGTGAAATCCGCAGGCGATATTCGCCGTATTGATCAGCTCGAACATCGCAGAATCGTCGCCAATCGTATAGGCTCCGAAGCTTTCTCCCATATCGCAGTTGAGATCGATTGTTGTCATGTCTCGTCCTTTCACCATCCCGGAAATCTTGACCAATGGCGCAGGCTTTCAGTTTGTAAACTCTGCATATTTCCACATTTCAGACATCAAATGAAAGAGGCGGAAAACGCGGATAATCAACACGCCGAAGGCACATTCTCATGGGGTGATTATTTGATGTTTACTCATGACATACAATTGGTATACTGAAATGGCAAGCACATATTAGAGCGGAAAACGAAATTGAAATTCCTAAAAGGACTGCGCAAAGGCTCCGCCTTCAAAGAGCAGCAAGGACACCCACCAGCACGCTTCCTGCATTGCGGCGATAGCGCCATTGCTGTTGAACTGGCCAGCGAAATTGACGAAACAGCCAACCGGCGCGTGATCGCTCTAGCTGAAAGCCTGGACATACGACCGATTGACGGGATCGAGGAACTGGTTCCGACCTATCGTTCGCTTCTCGTGCTTTACGATCCCTCCATCATTCGCGGACAAAAGCTGATTGAAGCATTGCAAAACCGCCTTGCTTCGCTTGTGGTTTCCGTTAAATCGCAGCGTACATTCTCCATTCCGGTGCTTTATGGTCATGAGGCGGGGTTGGACCTGGAAGAAATGGCAAAAATGAAAGGAATCACGCCGGAAGAGGTGATTTCCATCCATTCTTCTGCCGAATATCGTGTTTACATGATCGGCTTTGCACCCGGCTTTGCCTATCTGGGCGGCGTGCCGGAAATCCTGCACACGCCGAGGCGCAAAGTACCCCGTCAACATATTGTGGCGGGCTCAATCGGCATCGGCGGCAAACAGGGTAACATCAACTCACTGGCAGGCCCGAGCGGCTGGCTCTTCCTTGGCCGCACGCCATTGAAGCTGTTTGATCCAAATCGCACAGAACCCTTCATGCTTCGGGCAGGGGACGTGGTGAAATTCCGTCCTGTCGAGCGAGAAGAAGCATTGGACCTGGACGCCGCTGTTGCGCGGGGAGATGTCAGCGTAGAGGCCAATATCCTATGACCATTCTGCAAATCAAGAATGCCGGCCCCATGATGACGGTGCAGGATCTCGGCCGCAAGGGCATGCTCCATGCCGGTGTGTCGCGCTGTGGCCCCATGGATGCGCCATCCATGCGCCTCGCCAATGCGCTTGTTGGCAACTCCGATGAGTACAGCGCTATCGAATTCGCCATGTTCGGCGGAACGCTTGCCGTCTCCGAACCGGCGCGCATCGCGGTCACCGGCGGAGAGATCGACGTCAAGATCAATGCTGTTTCTGTCGCCCCCTGGGAAAGCCATTGGCTGAACCCCGGTGACATGCTGTCAATTGGCAGCGTCAAGGGAGCCGTCTGGGGCTATCTCGCCATCTCCGGCGGGATCAATGTGCCAAAGACACTGGGATCCCGTTCGACGCACATCCGCACAGCAATTGGCGGACTGGATGGTCGATGCCTGATAAAAGATGATATCCTCAATCTTGGCGAAACAGCCCCGGCGCCTTTGATGACCGTATCACAGAAACGCGCGTTCCATGGCAATGTCATCCGTGTCGTGCCTGGCCCTCAGGCAGACTATTTCGATACGGGTAACTGGCAGACATTTCTGGGTAACCACTATCAGGTTTCCGCCAAGCGAGACCGCATGGCCCAGGCGTTGGAAGGGCCAGAGATCAATGCTGCCGGTGGGCACGACATCGTCTCCGACGGAACCGTTTTCGGCTCCATTCAGGTGCCCGGGTCCGGTCTGCCGCTGGTGCTGATGGCAGAACGGCAAACCACCGGCGGCTATCCCAAGATCGCAACCATTGCCACGGTTGACCTGCCGAAATTTGCGCAAACACCAACCGGCGCCCCGGTCCGTTTCGTTCGCATCACAGCGGAAGAAGCTGAAGAGCTGGTGATTGCCGACCGGCAGACCATCAGGAACCAATTGGCCAACATCGTGCCCAAAACAGATCAGGCCTGACGTCAAAGTGACCCGACAGTCCCCGCAGACTTGGCCAAAAACCAGCGGCCAGCCAGAGAATAATGGGAAGAAAACCATAAAATGAAATGCCTTATAGTTCAGCCGATGCATGAGGTCGGCCATGCCATGCTTCGCGAGGCAGGCATAGAGCCTGTTGTCTGCCCGTCACCAGACATGCAGACCGTCGCCAGAATGATACCCGGCTGTGATGCCGTCATCACCCGTGACGCAGGCTTCTCCGCAGAAGCCTGTGCGGCAAGCGACAAGCTCAAGGTCATTGTTGTTCATGGAGCCGGTCATGATGCCGTGGACAAGGAAGCGGCAACCTCTCGCGGTATCCTTGTCTGCAACACACCGGGCCAGAATGCCCGTTCGGTCTCAGAACTTGCCGTCGGCCTCATCCTTGCAGCCATGCGCCATATTTCTGAAGCCGATCGCAGTGAACGGGCCGGCGAAAAGGGATTCCGCGAGCGGGAAACCTACACCGAACTGACGGGCAAGACTGTGCTGATCGTCGGCTGGGGCTCCATCGGACGCGGGCTCGGCCAAATGCTGAAATCAGCCTTCAATGTGCATGTTCTTGTCTATTCACCACGCGCGCCCGAGGTCGATGGCTTCGAGCGGGTGAACAGTCTTGAGGACGGTCTCAAAAGAGCCGACGTGATCTCCCTGCACACGCCTATGCGACAGGAAACCCAACATATGATCCGACGCGAAACGCTGGATATCACCAAGCCCGGAGCCGTCCTGATCAATACCGCCCGTGCAGGCTTGGTCAATGAAGATGATCTGGCGGAAGCCATCCTCTCTGGCCATATTGCTGCCGCTGCACTTGATGTCTATTCGCATGATGCCCCGACCGGCCCGCTGGCTGAAACAGGCCATGTCATCTTCACCCCCCATCTTGGTGGCGCAACCACAGAGGCCATGAAGCGGGTGGCTGTGGGCGCAGTCGGGCATCTTCTGACGGCCCTGTCCGGTAAACGGCCGGAAACCACCCTCAACGACCCCGGAAGAGAAGCTCAATGAACGACGTCATTCGAGAAACTGTCAACCGCCTGCTACAGCGGATCAATGCCATTTCCGATCCCGGACCCGGCTTTACGCGCCCGTCCTACAGCGAGCTGGAGAGCAAGGCCCACGACATTGTCATTGAAGAAGCCGAAGCGCTGGGCTTGACCGTCACCCGGGATGCCGGTCTCAATCTGTTAGCCAGACTGCCGGGCATCGATCGGGAGGCAACACCGCTCTATATCGGCTCGCATCTTGATACGGTCCCGATGGGCGGTGCCTATGATGGTCAGGCGGGCGTTGCCGGTGCCTTGGCGCTGGTTGCGGCATTCGTCAAGAGCGGCCAGAAGCCCAAAACCGACATTGTCGTAACGGTCACACGGGCAGAGGAAAGCGTCTGGTTTCCCGTTTCCTTTATCGGGTCTCGCGGCCTGCTTGGCCGTCTGGATCCGAAAGATCTGGAGGCCACGAGGGCAGACACCGGCCGCACACTGGCCGACCACATGCGCGAATTGGGTGGAGACCCGAGCTCTGTATTGAAAGGAGCCGAGCTGGAACCGGCTCAATTCATCGAGTTTCACATCGAGCAGGGCCCTGTGCTGGACGACGCCAAGGAACCCTTTGGTATCGTCAATGCGATCCGTGGCGGATTGCGTTACCGAGAAGCCGTGATTGAGGGGGAGTGGGCCCATTCCGGCGGCGCTCCGCGCAACACCCGGTCTGACGTCGTTTTTGCCCTTGCCGATCTCATCGTCAAGATGGACGAGCATTGGGGCAAACTGCTCGAAGAGGGTGCAGACCTTTCCGTAACAGTCGGGCGCATTGATGCCGCCACCCCGGAGCATGCCTTTGCCAAAGTGCCCGGACGCTTGGAATTCTGCATCGACTTGCGCAGCGATGACGTGGCGGTTCTGGACCGCGCCGACGCGCTGCTCAAGGACGAAATCGCAGCCATTGAGCAAAAGCGCGGGGTTACCTTCAAGCTGGGAACACAATCGCGTAGCATGCCGACCGCCCTGTCACAGAGCCTTGGTGACAAGATCGAGGAAGCAGCCAAGGCGCAAGGACTGGCTCCACGCCGCATGCGCTCCGGTGGCGGACATGACGCAGCCGCCTTTGCTTTGGCCGGTTGGGACTCGCTGATGGTGTTCATCCGCAATTGGAACGGCAGCCACAATCCTGACGAAGCCATGGATCCGGAAGATCTGATGACCGCAGTGAGCGTTGTTCACAAGGCGTGGAGCTAGAATCGCATGAGGGAATTCTAGCTCGTTCGGCTTTCCTTTCATGAAAAATGAAACACCTAAAAAATCTTGCCCTTCTTTTGCAAGACACGAACCATTTGCAGGCAATTATCTTGACAGACCAAGTTAAAATTATGCAGGGGCGCGAAGCAGCCTTTCCAGCCAAAGAATTTGCTGAACGGCAGGCCCGTGCACAAGCCGCCGTTGCTGCTGCAGGCCATGATGTGCTCCTCGTAACAGGACCGGAAAACATCTACTGGTTGACTGGACGCCAGACCGCTGGCTATTTCGCTTTTCAGCTCCTCATCCTGCCAGCAAGCGGTGCACCCACGCTGCTCGTGCGACAGCTGGAGTTTACCGGGACTGTCGCCAACTGCTGGCTTGAAGACATCGTCGCTTATCAGGACGGAGAAGACCCCGCCGCCGCCCTCAACGCCATCCTCTCCGGCCGCAACTATGACCGGGTTGCGATGGAACTTGATGGCTGGTTCGTTTCCCCCAAAATGGTCCGGCAAATTGAAGGATCGCTGAAAACGGGCAAGCTCCGTGATGGATCGGGGATCGTTGTGCCGCTCCGCATGATCAAGTCTCCTGCCGAGTTGGAAGCCATCCGCCACGCGGCGCGATACGCTGAAGCGGGTCTTGCCGCGGGCATTGACGCCTGTGCCGCCGGTGTCGATGAAAACGCAATCGCCGCGGCCATGTTGTCCGATGCCGTTCGGCTGGGGTCGGAAACCATGGCGATGGAGCCACTGGTCTCCTCAGGCCCGCGCGCCGGCTTGCCCCACATGACCTGGCGCAGGCGCGTGCTGGAACAGGGAGACCCCATTTTCCTTGAATTGGCGGGCAGCCATCTGCGTTATCACTCGGCCTTGATGCGAACGGTCTGGATCGGCAAACCCCGCGATGAGGCACAACGCATGATGGATTGTGCTTTGCTGGCTCTCGAGCGTGCCCTTGAAGCCATACGTCTCGGAGCTCACTGCTACGAGCCGCATCTCGCCGCTCAGAAGGTCATCGACGACCACGGTTACACCGAAGCCTTCCGCAAGCGGATCGGCTATTCCATGGGCGTTGCCTTTGCGCCTGATTGGGGCGAGGGGGGTATTCTGAGCCTGTTCACTGGCATCAATCAGGAAATCAGGCCCGGAATGGTGTTCCACTTGCCCGCCACACTGCGGTCCTATGGCAACTGGACCGTTGGCGCTTCGGAAACCGTGATTGTCACGGATGCCGGGATCGACATCCTGTCAGACCTTCCGCGCCAGATTTGTGTGAAATAGAAACGAACCATGCCCAACCAAACCCGGTTGGGCAATTCCATCTGTCAGACCTGAGCGAGCCAGTTCAGAAATCGGATCCGGACATTATCGAAATGGTGTTCCATGGCCGAACGGGCTTTCTCTGGGTTGCCTTCTGCGATGGCATCGATCACGCCCAGATGATCCTTTGCCTGAGCGGAAAACTGGTCATGAACGCGCGTTATCGTGCACCGTCGTGCAGTCACCCTGAACTCGCGCACTAGCCCGCCGAGGATAGGCAAACCTGCGGCGTCGATAACCGCGTTGTGAAACGCATCATCCAGATGCCAGAAGTCATCGAAGGCCATGTTGTTGTCTTCCCTCAGACAATCCAGCATGGCCTTGCGTGAGGCCTCAAGCCCCTTCGTCATGCCTTTTGTCGCCGCACGGGCAGCCGCAGCTCCTTCAAGAATCCGGCGTACCTGTACGATTTCAAGAAGCTGTTCCACCGAGACACGGCGCACGAGCAGGGCACCATTGTCCAGTCGATAAACAACGCCTTCTTTCTCGATGCGCGAGATGGCAGACCGCAAGGGCGTTCTTGAAATGCCGAACTCGGCAGCAAGCCCCCGCTCGGTCAATACGGCTTCGGGCTGATACTGCTGCGACAGGATTTTCTGCTTGATCGCATTATAGGCCTGCTGTGCGAGTGTTTCTTTTTCCGTCATACCGTGCCCGTTACTTTTAACTTCGCTGTCTTCATACAGGGTCATCTGAATTGACGCCATGCTGCTGATGGCGAAGGCCTGTGCGTAATCAAGCACGTTGTCAGGAAAGAGAACCCGAAACCCCAAACCCTGCCAAGCGCTCCAGAATGGCCCCCTTGGCGTTGTCGATATGCTGGGCCATCAGCTCCATGACCTGATCTTCCTGTCCCGCCACCAGCGCATCAAGAATGTGCAGATGCTCCTGATTGCCTTTGAGGAAGCGGCCTCGAACGCGGGTGTGGTCGAAGATGCAGGTGCGCAAACGCAGGTCGTTGACCGTCGAAATGAGGGTCTGATTGTGGGTTGAGGCCGTCAACATGCCATGAAAGGCTTCATCCACCTGCCAATGCTCGTCTCCGATGGAAGGCCCGGTCTGCAACAGACTTTCGATCCGCGCCCGCATGGACACAATCTGCTCTCTGGGCAGTTTGAGGGCCGTTCGAGCCGAATAGACCTCCAGCTCGCGTCGCAAAAGGAAGATCTCTTCGACTTCAGCGGATGTCAAAAGGCGCACACGAAGAAAACGGCCGCTTTTTACCGCTAAACCCTCGACCTTGATACGATCGATTGCCTCACGCACCGGAGTGCGTGACATGTCCAGACGCTCGCCAAGCTTCGCTTCCTGCAAGGCATCTCCAACCTTCAGCTCGCCAGAGAAGATCATCTCGATGATTTGCGTGTAGGCGCGTTTTGCGAGCGGTTCGGACATGAATGCCTTTCTCTGTCTCAGCTGACCCGTCTAGGGTCCGGCATGAGATCAACGAGTATCATGGAACAAGACTGTTGGCGCAATCCTGAAACCGCGCCAACCACATTATGTCTCCCGCACATTAGTTGCGAGCAGCAAGACTGTCAGGCAACCAGGTCACAATGCCCGGGAAGACCGCAATCATCAGCACGAAGGCCGCCATTATCAGGAAAAATGGCATTGCCGCCCGTGCGATCGTTCCGATCTTGTCGCCAGTCAGACGCTGAATGACGATAAGATTGAAGCCAACCGGGGGAGTGATCTGAGCCATCTCGACAACCAGAACCAGGAAGACGCCGTACCAGACCTTGTCATATCCGGCAGCAAGCACCAGAGGCAAGGTGATGGGAAGCGTCATGACGATAGCAGACATCCCTTCCATGATGCAACCAAGGATCGCATAGAACACCAGCAGAACAAAAATCAGCACCAGCGGCGACAGCTGGAGTGACTGGATGAACCCTGCGATATAGGACGGCAACCCCAGATAGCCCAAGGAGACCGAGAGGAACATGGCGCCGACGATGATCAGGCCAATCATCGAAACAGTCTGAGCTGCGTGGAAGACAGCTTCAGCAAGGTTCTTCAAGTTGATGGACCGTTGCAGAAGGCCAATGACGATGGACCCGGCAACGCCAACGCCTGCTGCCTCGGTCGGGGAGGCGATACCGCCATACATCGAACCGATCACCGAGAGGATGAGCAGCAGAACCGGCCCCAGTCCCATCAGCGCTTCGAGCTTTTCGCTCCAGCTTGTTGAAGGGGTCGCTTCGCCAACCATGGAGGGATTGATCGTGGATCGAATGGCCAGATAGGCCATATAGGTCGCGGCAAGGCTGATGCCCGGGACGATACCTGCCATGAACAGCTTCAGGATCGACTCTTCGGCCAGAACACCATAGATGATCATGATCACCGACGGCGGAATGAGAAATCCGAGCGTACCGGCTCCGGCAAGACTGCCGATCACCATCTTGCGGTCATACCCACGCCCGAGCAGCTCTGTTGCCGTAATGCGGCCCACGGTTGCTGTCGTTGCGGCGGAGGAACCGGAAACGGCGGCGAACAGGGTGCAGGCAAGAACGGTGATATGACTCATTCTACCCGGCAACCGACGGGTCCAAGGCGCAAGGCCGCTGAAAAGAGCCTCGGACAGACGGGTGCGGAACAGGATTTCGGCCATCAGGATGAACAGCGGCAGAGCCAACATTTCCATGCTGACAGCGGAGTTCCAGATCTGCTGGGCCAACAGTTTCGTGATCGGGAAGCTCGATTTGAAAATCGACATCGTCACGATACCCGTGCCGACGAGCCCCAGCCCGACCCAGACGCCAGCCCCGAGAATAAGGGCCAGAAGGCCGATGAGAGAGAGAGTTAGTTTACCCATTACAACTGGTCCTCGATATCTGCGTCATTGTGGAGCGTTTCCCCGGCGATTGTGCGGACCAGCTGCGCAAACATCTGGAGCGAAAGAACAACGGCCCCGATTGCCATGACGGCTTGAGGAATCCACAAAGGGGTTCTGACAACCGAAGAGGATGTCGAACCGCGATGGAAGGACAGCATCGCCATGTCGCTGACTGCGAAAAGGATGACAAGGCAAATGGCCAGGCCGACCAGACAGGCTGCAGCGTCCAGAACTTGCTTTCCCTTTTGTGGCAGATAATCGTGAATTGCGGTGACGCGCACATGGCCACCGGCTTTGAGGGTCGCTCCAGCGGAAAGAAAGACGCAGCCCCCCATCATGTAAGCCGCAAAATCCCAACTGAAGGGAAGGCTGGTACCCAGAAGGTTACGCGCAACGATTTCTGAGGCGATGAGTACAAAAATAGCAACCAGGCAAACTCCACCAACAATGCAGGCAATCCTGCTGATTTGATCGATTGGGTCGGTGATTGCCGAAAATTTCCGAACTTCGGACTCTGGCATGGTTTAGTACCTGCAAACGGCGTTTGGTCAGAATGGTCGCGGCTGGAAGCTGGACATCATATTCTGGCATAAAATCGGGAAAGCCGCCCAAGCAGTCGCCCGGGCGGCTTGGAGATTAGTTGCGAACGGCCAGATAGGCGTCGATGTAAGGTGCAGCTTCAGGAACGCGAGCCTTGAACTCTTCCCAGAGTGGCTTGGCGCGTTTGATCAGTTCTGCTTTCAGCTCGGCAGAGGGGGCGGTGACATCCATGCCATGTTCCTTGAGGACCGCAATTTTCTTCTGATCCTCAGCGCTGCTTGCCAGCCAGAAGTCGGCTTCAAGCTTGGTCGATGCCGTTTCGATCGCGGCCTGCTGTTCTTCGGTCAACTCGTTCCATGCGTCGAGGTTTACCGTTACGAGGTTGCTCGAAGCCTGCCAGTTGAAGGTGCTCATGTTTTTCATGAACTCCCAGAAGGAGCCGTCAACGCCTGATGAAGAGGACGTGGTCACGCCTTCGATAGTACCGGCAGCGAGAGAAGGAACAACTTCACCCCAAGGCATCTGAAGCGGAGCTGCACCAAGGGCGGTGAAGAAATTCTGGCCGTTTGCGTCAACAACGCGCAGTTTCACGCCAGCCAGATCATCGATCGTCTTGATTGGGTTCTTGGTGTAGACAGCCTGACCCGGCCATGGAACCATGTAGAGAAGTTTCTGGTTCATGGAAGCTGCAACTTCTTCGATTTTCGGACGGAAATATTTGTGCAGCAGGGCAAGGTCCGCCATGGTCGGAGCGAGGTACGGCAGGGTTTCGACACCAAGGACAGGTGCTTCGCCAACCTGCTGGCTCATCAGAATATCTGCGATGGGAACAAGGCCGTCACGAACGGCTGCCATGCCTTCAGGGCCTTTGATGCCCAGAGAGCCGCCAGCATGAACGGTGATGACAACTTCGCCGTTGGTAACGTCTTTGACCGTCTCTGCAAACTTGATTGCGTCCTGGGTGTGGAAGTTGCCCTGCGGCCAAACGACAGACATGTCCCAGTTGGTTTCTGCGTGAGCCTGTACGGCAGCAACAAGTGCGCCGGCTGTCAAAAGTGCGCGGAATGCTGATTTCATTGGTATGATACCCTCTTTGTTCGGTTAAGCGATTGCCTGTTTTTGTTGTTGGTAGAAATCGTCTTGCAATTTCGGTATGCCACCTGTATGTCAAAACATGAAAAACATACGATGGAAAATTAGGCAAGGCAAGAGGATGCACAATAATTGAGCTAATTTTTTAGGATTCGGAAGACATGAGCATTATACGAATGGCTAAAACCTCTGGCATTCGCTCGTGTTTTTCGACTATCCCCAGAGGCGAGGAACTTGTTGGTTATGACGTCTGACCACCACAAACTCCCGCACTCTGTGCGCCAAAAGTGAAAAATTCAGCTCGCGCAAAATCCCGTGGTTTCCCGATTGCCATCATTTCGAGAGAACGGGTCTTGAGCTAGACTGGCCTCGGAATTGGCGCCGGCTTGGCTCTTCCCAAAATGGACTCAAACAAGGAATCTTATCATGTCATTGGAAACGAAATTCCGCCTGCTGGGAACGGACAACGCGCCTGGGCAAGAAGTCCGGCAGGGGCAGGAGGGACTGGCCGAGCTGATGCGCGGCGAGGTGCTGGAAGGACGGCCCGTCGATTTCTCCCACGGTGATGTCGATGCGCATGAGCCGACACCGGGATCCTTTACCCTGTTCGAGGAAGGCTTCAACAAGGGCGCGGCACAAGCCTATACCGAGTATCGTGGAGACATCGGCATCCGCCAACAGGTCGCAGCCGACCTTGCTGCCTTCACCGGTGCCCCCGTTGATGCGTCGGACGGCCTTATCATCACCCCCGGCACACAAGGCGCCCTGTTTCTGGCAATGGCCGCAACGGTCGGGCGCGGCGACAAGGTCGCCATTGTGCAGCCGGACTATTTCGCCAACCGCAAGCTGGTGCAGTTTTTCGATGGCGAAATGATACCCATCCAGATGCATTATGCGGACGCCGACGAAACAGAAGCTGGCCTTGACCTTACCGAACTGGAAGACGCCTTCAAGGCAGGGGCAAAACTGTTCCTCTTCTCGAACCCCAACAACCCGGCTGGCGTTGTCTATTCCAAGCAGGAAATCGCCACCATCGCCGCACTCGCCGAGCAATATGGTGCAACGGTGATTGTCGACCAGCTCTATTCGCGCCTGCGCTACAGCGGAGCAGCCTACACCCATTTGCGGGCAGAGCCGGTCAATCCCGAGAATGTCATCACGATCATGGGGCCATCCAAAACCGAATCTCTTTCCGGCTTCCGCCTTGGCGTTGCTTTTGGCTCCAGTAAGATTATCACCCGCATGGAAAAGCTGCAGGCAATTGTCAGTCTGAGGGCCGCTGGATATAGTCAGGCAATTCTGCGCGGCTGGTTCCATGAACCGGCGGGCTGGATGGAGGATCGCATCCGTCAGCACCAGGCCATCCGGGACGATCTTCTTGCCCTTTTCCGTGCCGTTGATGGCGTGAGCGCGCGCACCCCGCAAGCTGGCAGCTATCTGTTTCCCTCTCTTCCCGAACTCGCCATTTCCTACGGCGACTTTGTAAAGATCCTGCGGCTTCAGGCGGGTGTTGTCGTCACGCCGGGAACGGAATTCAGCCCCCACACAGCAAACAGTGTCCGGCTCAACTTCTCGCAGGACCACGCAGCCTCGGTTGCGGCAGTGCAGCGCATGGCAACCCTCATTGAAAGATACAGAGCATGACAACTGAAAAAACAGTCGCAATCGCTGGCCTTGGCACAATCGGCCTTCCTGCCGCACGCTGGCTTGATGAGGGCGTTCCGGGATTGAAACTGGTCGCCGCCTCTTCTTCCAGCCTCGAGAAGGTGCGCGACCTCACCGCCGGGTTTCGCAATCCACCCAAGCCAATGCTCAACAGCGAGTTGGCGTCCGTGGCTGACATCGTCGTCGAGGCCCTGCCACCAGCCTGCTTCCTTGAAGTGGCAAAGCCCGCGATAGAGCAGGGCCGGACACTTGTGATCGTCACATTGACCCAGCTACTGGCGAATTACGAACTCGTGGACCGCGCCCGCGAGACCGGGGCACATATCATCGGCGCCACCGGCGCGCTTGTCGGCTTTGATTCTGTTCGTGCTGCGGCCAAAGGGACGGTGCATGAGATCGTGATGAAAACCCGGAAGCCTCCCAAGGGTCTCGCCAATGCCCCCTTCGTCAAGGAGCAGGGGATTGATTTGCTCTCGTTGACCGAGCCCCTTTGCCTCTATCGCGGCTCCGTTCGCGAAGCGGCACAGAAATTTCCATCCAATGTCAACGTCGCGGTGGCTCTGTCACTGGCGGGCGTAGGGCCGGATCGCACGGACTACGAAGTCTGGGCCGATCCGACCATTGATCGCAACACACACACGGTCGTGGTGGACGCAGATTCGACTCACTTCGAGATGTCCATCGCCAATGTGCCGAGTGAAAACAACCCGATAACGGGAAAGCTCACGCCTCTCTCCGTTATCGCCACGCTGGAACGCTTTGTGGCAACGCTTACCGTTGGTTCATAACAGGCAGGGCTCTCCAGATCTGTAGGGGCCGTGAGCCCTGACATTGGCAACCTGCCGGGGACAATCGCACGATCAGGTGCCTGTTTGCGGCAAGACGGATACTGTCTCAAGGCCCTCGCATCACTCCGGTGCGAGGGCCTTGATATGTCGGGTTATCAAACCCGGAAACAGGGAATCTTTACCCCCTGTCCCAAGCATGCAATCCCCGCTGTTTGCGCTTCCGAATTCTCTCTCTTTTTTCTCCGGTTTTGAGCTCTTCGTGCACGCAATTTGCTTCCTCTTGTGAGTGGCTCTCCCGCATCGGTTTGTGTTCCCATAAAAAAATAGACAGTGCGAAAGCCCTTGGTACAAATTCCATTCACTGCCGCATCTTGTATTGAGAAATATTCTTAAATATTTGAAATAAAGGCATTAATTTTGATAACTTACAAAAGTTACTTTTGATTTGACAAATGAACAATTCCGATGGTATCCCTAAAGACGGGAAAGGCGAGTGGAGGCTCGCTGGAGGATTGGAGGAATTTATGACCCAGACTCTTTTGGAGGTTATGGGGCTGAAGAAGCATTTCGGTGGGGTGGCCGCGTTGAGCGATGGCCGGTTCACCTTGAAGGCTGGTTCAGTTCACGCGCTTTGCGGAGGGAATGGAGCTGGCAAATCCACGTTTCTGACCATCGTAATGGGTATTCAGCAGCGCGACGCCGGTGTCATCAAGGTCCAGGGCAAGGAAGTCGTCTTTGACAAACCGTCGGATGCACTCGCCGCTGGTATCAGCATCATTGAACAGGAGCTGAGCCCCGTTCCGGCAATGACCGTTGCCGAAAACATGTTTCTTGGCCGCGAGCCTGTGGCCGCCTTCGGGCGCGTTGATTTCGCGACAATGAACCACAACGCTCAGGCCATTCTGGATGAGCTGCAGTTTGATATTTCGCCCAAAAGCCTGATGATGGACCTGACTGTAGCCGAGCTGCAACTGGTGGAAATCGCCAAGTCGCTGTCCTACGACGCCGAAGTCATCATCATGGACGAGCCGACATCTGCGCTGGGTGGCGCTGAGGTCGATCAGCTCTTCACTGCGATTGAGCGTTTGAAGGCCGCAGGCAAGGGCATCATCTATGTCAGCCACCGCCTCTCCGAGATTTTCGAGATTGCAGACAGCTACACGGTCTTCCGCGACGGGTGCTTCGTCGGGG
Source organism: Cohaesibacter haloalkalitolerans (assembly GCF_003574655.1). Lineage (GTDB taxonomy): Bacteria > Pseudomonadota > Alphaproteobacteria > Rhizobiales > Cohaesibacteraceae > Cohaesibacter > Cohaesibacter haloalkalitolerans. The sequence continues at coordinate 106,980 of NZ_QNUM01000009.1, read as the reverse complement.
AGGGGGAGATCTCCGATGTTTCCCGTCAGGACCTGATCCAGATGATCGTCGGTCGCCCCATGACCGAGGAGTTCGTCAAGGAAAATACCCCGACCGATGAAGTGACACTGACCGTAACCGGGCTCAATGCCAAGGACTGGGTCAAAGACGTCAGCTTCAATGTTCATCGCGGTGAAATCGTCGCGCTCTACGGCCTCATGGGCTCAGGGCGCAGCGAAATCTTCGAACGCCTGTTTGGATTGAGTGAGGACAAGGGAGGGGAGATCACGCTTTTTGGCGAAACCGTCCGGATCAATTCTCCCTCGGAGGCTATTGCCAAGGGTCTGGCCTTCGTAACGGAAGACCGCAAGGGCTCGGGTCTGGTGCTCTCCGGCGATGTCCGTTCCAATATCTGTCTGGCACAGCTTGACCTTTTGTCCACGGGCCCGGCAATGAACAGCTATCGTGAGGCGGCCGCTGCCTCCCGCATGATCGACATGTTCAAGATCAAGACAACCTCGGACCGGTTGCCCGTTTCCGGGTTGTCGGGCGGCAATCAGCAAAAGGTTGTTCTTGGCAAATGGTTTCTGACTGCCCCCAAGGTTCTGCTTCTGGATGAACCGACACGTGGTGTCGATGTGGGTGCAAAGCGCGAAATCTATCGGGTCATGTCGAATTTTGCGCAATCGGGTGGAACTGTCGTGATGATCAGTTCCGAAACAGATGAAGTTCTTGGGATGGCAGATCGGGTCGTCGTCATGCGCGATGGACGCGTCAGCGGTGAATTGGTTCGCTCCGAACTCAAGGCTGAAACCCTCTTACATTTGGCGGCCTAATCATGAATACCAAAGGAGACACCATTATGTTGGCAGCATCGGGCTCTTCCCGCGACTATAAGGCATTGGCCGCAAAATACGGCCAGAAATACGGCATTCTGTTGGCGCTGGTTCTGGTTTGTGTCGTGCTGACATTCGCAAACGAGTATTTCCTCACGACGCGCAATATTCTCAACGTCCTGAGGCAAACCTCGATCAACGGCATTCTCGCCATTGGCATGACCTTTGTCATTCTGACACGCGGTATCGACCTCTCGGTCGGATCTGTCGTGGCCTTGGCCGGTATTGTGGCCGCCTCTATGGCGACGACGTCCCAGGCTGCTGCCTTCATGGGCGCGCCATATCCGGCAGCAATTGCCTTCGCAGTCGGTATTGGTGTTGGGCTGATCTGCGGATGGGTCAACGGCATTGTCGTCGCCCGGTTCAATGTGCCTGCCTTCGTCACAACGCTGGGCATGTTGTCTGCAGCCCGTGGTCTGACTCTGCTCTATGCCGGAGGCCAGCCTGTTCCTGCCCTGACAGACAGCTTCCGCTTCATCGGACGGGATGACATTTTTGGTATTCCCATGCCTGTCGTTCTCTTCGCTCTTGTCTTTATCGTATCCTACTGGGTGCTGTCTTCCTCGCGGTTTGGCCGCAGGGTGTATGCAGTCGGTGGTAACCCGCATGCAGCGCGCGTATCCGGTATCAATGTCCGTCGCGTCATCATGACTGTCTACATCATCTCGGGTGGCCTTGCAGGTCTGGCTGGCATGATCCTGGCAGCCCGGACCGGCTCGGCTCTGACACAGGCAGGCATCGCCTACGAGCTGGATGCAATTGCTGCGGTCGTTATCGGCGGCACCTCCCTTCTTGGAGGGGTGGGACGTGTTACCGGTACTTTGATCGGCGCTCTGCTTATTGCTGTCGTCAACAACGGCCTCGATCTCATGGGTGTTGAATCCTACTACCAGCAAGTCATCAAGGGAGCTCTGATCGTCGCAGCTGTCATGCTCGACCAGGCTCGTCAGAAGAACGCTTAACTTACTAGAATATCCCGGAAATTTGGAACCCGAAGGTTCGGGTTATCAGATGAACTGTGCAAACTTTGGAGGAGAAGCACAATGTCTAAACTGATAAAATCCCTGGCAATTGCCGCCGCATTGATGTCCAGCACCGCAGCCGGTGCGAAGGACATGCCAAAGATCGGTGCGGCTGTTTACGGCCTCAACGCAGAATTCATGCAGATCTGGGCTCACGCACTGGAAGAACACCCGGCAGTTAAACAGAAACTCGTTGATCTGACCATCTTCGACGGCCGTTACGACGCCCTCGTACAGCAGGAACAGTTCGAAACAATGATCACGCAGAATTTTGACGCGATCATCTTCGTGCCAATCGACATTGAAGCCGGTGCTGCTGCCGTTCAAGCCGCCCATGATGCCGGTATCCCGGTCTTCGGCTCCAACACCCGCGTTAACAGCGACCTGCTGAATTCCTATGTGGGTTCCAATGACGTTGAATCCGGCTACATGGAAGCCAAATATGTGCTCGACAAGATCGGCTGCAAGGGCAATGTCGTCATTATTGAAGGCCCGATTGGCCAGTCCGCCCAGATCCAGCGCCTCGAAGGCAACGAAAAGGCACTCGCAGAATGCCCGGACGTAAAGGTTCTCGAAAAGAAAACCGCCAACTGGTCGCGTGCAGAAGCACAGAACCTGATGGAAAACTGGTTGACCGCACACCCGGGTGACATTGCCGGTGTCATCGGCCAGAACGACGAAATGGCACTGGGTGCCATCGAAGCGATCAAGTCCGCAAGCCTCAAGGTCGAAGACTTCGCCATTGCCGGTATCGATGGCGTGACCGACGCTCTGATGGCAGTCAAGAACAACGAAATGGCTTCCATCCTTCAGGACGGTGCCGCACAGGCTCAGGGTGCTCTCGATCTGGCCATCAAGGCTGTCCAGCCAGACTACGAACCGATGTCGGAAATTTGGAAACAGTATCCGGACATGCCTTGGAATGGCGGTAAAGACGCAGAATACAGCGTTCCCTGGACCCCGGTCACCCTCGACAATGCCGACGCCCTGCTGGCTAAACGTCAGTAGTCTGACCTGAACCATACGGAATAACGAAACCTGTCCGGAAAGAATAGGTCTTTCCGGACAGGGCCCAAACCCACAGGGCATAGAAATTACCAAAGGATATAGCCATGTCATCGGGACCTGAAACCCTCGATTTCGACTTCCCACTAGCCGGGAAAACCGCTTTCGTGACCGGAGCAGCCTCTGGTATCGGAGCTGCTATCGCCGATGCATTGAACGCAAAGGGCGTGCGCGTTGCCATTGTTGATCTGAAGGAAGAGGCGGCGTCAGCCAAGGCGAAGGAGCTCAAAGATGCCATCGCTGTATCCTGCAATGTCGCAGACGCTGCATCCGTTGAAGCTGCGGTCAAGACCGTTGTCGACGCCTTCGGACGCATTGACATTCTGGTCAATAGCGCCGGCATCGTTGCGCTGGCTCCGGCTGAAGAGCTGAGCCTTGACGCATGGAAGCGGACCATGGACGTCAACCTCACCGGCAGCTTCATCGTTGCCCAGACGGTTGGCAAAGTCATGATCAAGCAGGGCGGCGGACGCATCGTTAACATCGCATCGCAGGCCGGTTCTGTTGCTATTGACGAACATGTTGCCTACTGCGCCTCCAAATTTGCCATTCGCGGCATGACCAAGACGCTTGCCCTTGAATGGGGCAAATATGGAATCAACGTCAACAGCGTGTCCCCGACCATTGTCATGACCGAGCTGGGCAAATCGGCCTGGGCCGGACAGAAGGGCGTCGACGCCATCAAGCAGATCCCGGTTGGCCGGTTCGCCGAGCCTTGTGAAGTTGCTGCTGTTGCTGTCTTCCTTGCATCGGATGCAGGAGCCATGTTCAACGGCGCCGACCTCGTCATCGACGGCGGCTACACCATCAAGTAAGGGCAGTATCATGCAACGTTTTATCAATAACCCCGATGACATCGTTGACGAAACCGTCGCCGGATTTGTCCGGACACACAACGACGTTGTACGTCTTCACGAAGGAAACAACAGGGTCGTGGTTTCCAATTTTGCTGCTGAAAAGGGGCGTGTCGGTATCGTTACCGGCGGCGGTTCCGGTCACGAACCGGCCTTCATCGGCTACACTGGCAAGAACATGCTTGATGCCGTGGCTGTTGGTGAGCTGTTCTCGTCTCCAACCGCGAAGAGCTTCCTTGACGCCATCAAGGCGGCAGACGGTGGCGCTGGTGTGGCCGTGCTCTACGGCAACTATGCTGGTGACAACATGAATGTCAAAATGGCCAGCAAGATGATCAAGAAGGACGGCATTGAGGTGGCAACCGTTGTTGCCAACGACGACGTCTGCTCGGCTTCTGCGGAAGAACGCGAAAAGCGGCGCGGTGTGGCCGGTGAAATCTTCATGTGGAAGATCGGCGGCGCCAAGGCAGCAACCGGCGCCTCTCTGCAAGAGGTGATTGCCTCCGCTCAAAAGGCCATCGACAATTGCCGCTCCATCGGCCTTGGTCTTGGCCCGTGCACCTTGCCAGCCGTCGGCCATCCGAACTTCCTGATCGAACCGGGCAAGATGGAAGTTGGCATCGGCCACCATGGCGAGCCTGGCGTCCGCGTGGAAGACCTCAAGTCAGCCAACGAGATTGCCGATGACATGGTGAAGGTCGTTCTTGATGACCACAACCTGCGTGCTGGCACCGAAGTGGCCGTTCTTGTTTCCGGCCTCGGCGCCACCCCTATCAATGAGCTGTATGTGCTCTATGATCGCATGGCGACCAAGATCGAAGAACGGGGCCTCAAGATCCACAAGGCTTTCGTGGGCAACTATTTCACATCGCTCGAGATGGTCGGTGCCACGCTGACGGTCATGGCGCTCGATGATGAGCTCAAACCGCTGCTGGATACCGAGACCAACTGTCCGGGCTTTTAAGGGAGACGATAGGATGCAGGGAATTCCGAACAAGGGTGCAGGCAAGATCGTTGCAGACATTGCCGAAGTGATTGTGTCCAACAAGGCTTATCTGTCAGAGATCGACGGGAAGATCGGGGATGGCGACCATGGCATCAACATGGCCAAGGGCTTTGGCCGTGCAGCCGAACGTCTGGATCCTGATGGGACACTGACCGAGGCCATGGAGATTCTCTCCGATGTACTCATGTCCGAGATCGGAGGTTCCATGGGTCCCCTTTACGGCATGATGTTCTCGGATATGGCCGAGGCGCTCGGCGACTCCGAGACCATCGATGCGGAAAGCTTCACCGCCATGCTGCAGGCTGGTCTTGATGGTATTCAGGGCATCGGCAACGCAAAGGTTGGTGACAAGACGCTGATGGATGCCTTGTCTCCGGCACTGGATGCCCTCAAGGCCGCCAACGCCGGGGGCAAAAGCTTCCCCGAAGCGCTGGACGCCATGAAGGCAGCCGCTGCGGTTGGCCGGGACAGCACAATCGACATGGTCGCCAAACTCGGGCGGTCCGCCCGCCTTGGTGAGCGGTCCCGAGGTGTACTCGATGCTGGGGCAACATCCTGCTGCATGATCCTGACAGCGTTTGCCGACAGCATCACGGCCCGCCTTGATTGAACCGGAAGGCAACCGGCTTCCGTAACACCCTCAGGCGTCGCGCTTGACGCGGCGTCTCTTTCCACCTGTTTTGTCTGAGAGATCTGGTGCAAATCTGCACGCCCGGACGCAGTTTTGGGTCGTGTGTCTGTTGCGGAGCAGACGCCCTTGGGATATAAAATCTTGCATGAAACAGGTGGAAATTGACGATATCGTTGCGTTTCTCAGAGAAGCGGCGACGCGCATGAAAGAGGCGGCCGATTATCTCGGTCAGCTCGACGGAGAGATCGGCGATGGCGATCATGGCTACACCATGTCGCGCGGCTTTTCCGCCATTGTCAGAGCATTGAATGAAATCGATGTTCAGTCCCATGACATGTCGACGCTCTTCAGGTCCTGCGCGGAGAGCTTTCTGGAAGCGGTTGGTGCCACTCCCGGCCCCCTTTATGCTTCCGGCCTGATAGCAGCCGGGGATTTCGCGGGCAATCGTTCGGCGCTGGATGCAGACGAAGCGTTGATGCTTCTGGTTGCCATCTCTGACGGGATCGGTGCGCGTGGCAAGGCAATTGCGGGCGACAAGACCATGATGGATGTATGGCTTCCTGTAGTACAGACAATCAAGAACCTCAGGCAGGAGAATGCGCCGCTTGAGGTCATTCTGTCTGAGATCCGGGCTTCGGCCAGCCGTGGCGTGGAGAGTACCCGGTCCATGGTCGCCATGCGCGGACGCGCGGCGCGCCTCGGCGGGCGCAGTCTGGGTCATATTGATCCGGGCGCGGCTTCTGCCGCCATCCTCATTGAGAGCTTTGCAAATACACTTGAGCAGAGGGCGCTATAATGCCCCCAAAGAAGCGGCTGAGTGCCGCTCGCCCCGAAAAGACCGGCGCCGAGCCCGAACTGGTCATGCCATTGCGATTTGGCAATGATCCGTTGCTGTGGGCCAGCTGGCTCTATTATGAAGAGGGCATGACGCAAGGCGATATCGCGCGGACCATTGGCGTTTCCCGCGCCACGGTGATTTCCTATCTCGCCGACGCCCGGACGCGTGGTCTGGTCAACATCTCCATTGAAACCGAACACCTCAAGACCCTCTCGATCTCCAAGGCGCTCAAGGAGCATTTCGGGCTAAGGGACTGTCTGGTCATTCCCGGTGAAGGTGGTGACCGGTCGCTGATTGACCGCCTTGGTGCCGCTGGGGCTCAGGTCTTGCAGGGCATTTTGAGGTCAGGCGACACGGTCGGTGTCGGCTGGGGGCGGACGGTTCTTGCATCTGCTCAGGCACTCAATATCGACAATCTTCAGGACGTGAGAGTTATTCAGGCTACAGGTACCACCTCCAGCCATGTGCCATTCACGCCCGCCGCCTGCGCAACAAAGATGGCAGCAGCCATTCGGGCTGAATGCGTACCGATTTCTGCTCCCGCGATTGTATCCAGTCCAGAATTGCGCGACATTTTGACCAGCGAACAGTTGGTAAAGGAACAGCTTGCAAGCCTTGACCAGTTGAACTGCATTGTCTTCGGCATTGCATCTCTGAGACCCAATTCCACGTTGCACAGCTCCGGTTTCTTCCATGATGACCCCAAGCTTCGGGATGCCTATTCGACCGCCGTCGGTGCCATTGCCGGGCGCTACATCAATGAACGCGGCAAGCTCGTCAAGGGGCCTCTGGAAGACCGCACGATCGGTATCACCCTTGACCAACTGGCAAGGGTCAAGCAGCGGATTGCCATAGCCGGAGGCACGGACAAGGTGCCGGCCATTCTGGCGACCCTGCACGGCGGATACGTCAACATTCTCATAACCGATGCAACGACCGGCCTTGGTATTCTGAGCGCCGATGGCAAGACAGGGTCGATCCGTCCTGAAAAGACAGTGACTGAACCGGCAGAATCCATCAAACGCACCCGGGTCAAGAAATTCCTCAACGAACCCGAAGATGCAGTTGACGAGTCACTGGAAGGGGCCGTTCTCGAATATGCCCAGTATCTGAAGCCTGCGCGCAAATCCAACCGCGCATTGGTGGCACAGGATGGCCCACGCGCTGGCAAGGTCGGTCTGGTCATCGGCGGTGGCGCCGGACACGATCCTTACTTCTATGGCTATGTTGGCAAGGGCCTTGCCGATGCCGTCGCAATCGGCAACATCTTCGCGTCGCCGCCGCCCATGCCCATTCTGGAATGCACCCGGGCAGCAAATGGCGGGGCAGGGGTCGTCTATCTGTTCGGCAACTATTCCGGCGACATCCTGAACTTTGAAATGGCCGCAGAGATGGCCAAACGAGAAGGTATTGACGTGCGCACGGTCATCACCACGGATGATATTGCGTCCTCTCGCAAGGAAGACCGCGAAAGCCGCCGCGGTGTCGCTGGCAACGTCTTTGTCTTCAAGATCGCCGGTGCCGCCTGCGATCAGATGCTACCCATCGAGAGGGTCGAGGAACTGGCACGCAAGGCCAACCGCGAAACCTATACCGTCGGCGTGGCGCTGGAACCCTGTTCCATGCCGGAGACGCGGCGCCCGACCTTCCTGATCGGCGAGAATGAAATGGAAGTCGGCGTGGGTGTTCATGGCGAACCCGGCATCGCTCGCCAGCCTCTCGTCAGCGCCAATGACACCGCCGACATCATGGTCGACCGCATTCTGGCAGAAATGGCCCCCGAGCGTGGCGATGAAGTGGCGCTGCTGGTCAATTCTCTGGGAGCGACACCAATGATGGAGCTGCTCATTATTGCCCGCCGCGTTCGTCAACGGTTGAAGGCGCGCAATGTCCAAGTCGCGCGGAGCTGGACCGGAAGCTACTGCACCTCCCTCGACATGTCCGGCGTGTCGATTTCCATGATGAAACTGGATGCAGAGCTGAAAGCCCTGCTGGACCATCCCTGCAACGCAGCTTCTTTCCAGATACGCTAAGACGCCAAATTCCCTCGTGCCTGAAGCGCTTTCATTGCATATGAAAAAGGAAGCCTCAAGTAAAGGCTTCCTCGTTTGTCGATCCATTCAGCACTCTCTGGCAAAGCCTGCGAACGGGGTGGCTACGAGCCTGCCATGCTACTTGCGTAGCGCCTTGGCAAGAGCCTCGCCCAACTGTCCCAAGCCTTCGCTTTTGCCCTTATCCTTGCCTTGTCGGTTTGGAGGCGTCTTTTGCTGCGAACGCTGCTCTGGCTTCCGGCCACGGAATGTTTCGCCAATTTCCGGTGCCGACTTCATGGACAGGCTGATGCGTTTGGCCTTCACATCGACAGACGTGACCACGACCTTGACCACCTGACCGGCCTTGACGACCTTGGACGGATCAGAGACATAGCTGTCGGACAATTGCGAGATATGCACCAGCCCGTCCTGATGGACGCCAATGTCGACAAACGCCCCAAAGGCGGCGACATTGGTCACTGTGCCCTCAAGCCGCATACCCGGCAGTAGGTCGGAAATCTCGTGAATGCCTTCCATGAATGTCGCCGTCTTGAACTGCGGACGCGGGTCGCGACCCGGCTTGCGCAATTCCTCGATGATGTCCTTGATCGTCGGAATGCCGAACTCTCCGCTGACAAATTTCGCTGGGTCGACATCCTTGAGGCTGTTGGCATCGCCCATGATGTCCCTGAGATCGCGACCGCAGTCGGCGACGATCTTTCGGGCCACCTTATAGGCTTCTGGATGGACAGCTGACGCATCAAGCGGTTCGGATCCTCCGATTACGCGCAGGAACCCGGCGCATTGCGAAAAGGTTCTGTCGCCAAGCCGCGGCACCGACTTCAGCTCGGACCGCTTGGAGAAGACGCCGTTGCTGTCCCGGTAGCTGACGATGGATTCGGCAAGCGACGGCCCGACACCGGCAACATAGGACAACAGGGCAGGGGATGCGGTGTTGACATCAACCCCGACGGCATTCACCACATCCTCGACGGCCCCAGCCAGAGCCCGCGCCAGTCGTGTCTGATCCACATCATGCTGATACTGCCCAACGCCGATGGCCTTGGGATCGATTTTCACCAGCTCGGCCAGCGGATCCTGCAACCGGCGTGCAATGGAAACCGCCCCGCGCAGGGATACATCCAGATCCGGAAACTCGCGCGAGGCAAATTCCGACGCCGAATAGACCGAAGCCCCGGCCTCGCTGACAACAACCTTGGTCGGCTTCTTGCCATCAATACCCTTCAGCAGTTCGGCCACCAGCGCATCGGTTTCCCGCGACGCCGTGCCGTTGCCGATCGCGATCAGCTCAACGCCGAACCGCCGGACGAGTGCTCCGAGCTCGCTAAGCGTCCCCCGCACGTCATTACGTGGCGCGTAAGGGTAGACGGTGCTGGTCGCCAGAAGTTTGCCCGTGGCATCGACAACAGCCACCTTCACGCCGGTACGAATACCCGGGTCAAGCCCCATCGTCGCCTTCATGCCCGCCGGTGCGGCCATCAGCAGGGCCTTGAGGTTGGTGACGAAAACATCAATGGCTTCCTTCTCTGCCCGTTCCCGCATCTCTCCGGTCATTTCCGAGATAAGTCGTGTGGTAAATTTTACCTTCCAGGTCCAGTCTACAACCTTGTCAAGAAAGGCATTGCCAGAGGGAACCTTGTTGTCATTGACAATGGCCGACTTGGAAAAGGCAACCGCCTCATCGTCGAACTCGATATCAAGGGACAGGAAGCCAGCCTCCTGTCCGCGCATCATCGCCAGAATGCGGTGACTTGGTGCCTTGGTCCAGTTTTCTGTGTGGTCGAAATAGTCGGCAAACTTGTTGCCTTCCTCTTCCTTGCCACTCACAACCGAGGCTTTCAGACGAGCGGTCTTCTTGGCGACAGGGCGAATCTTTGCTGCGGTATCAGGATGGAGGGAAAACCGTTCAGACAGGATGTCACGGACGCCATCAAGAGCCGCCTTGATGTCGGCAACCTTCTCACCGATGAACGGTTTGGCGAGCGCTTCGGGGTCACTGGCGGGCTTTCCAAGAATAGCATCGGCAAGCGGCAGCAAGCCATTGTCGATTGCCTTCTGTGCTCTGGTCTTCACCTTGACGCGGAACGGAGCATTGATGTCCTCCAGCTCGGCCTTGGTCGTTGCCTTGGCAAGGCGGGCAACAATCTCGTCCGTCAGCTTGCCCTGTGCCTCGATTGCGCTACGGACAGCTTCCCGACGCTTTGAGAATTCACGGAGGTAAATGAGTCGCTCATCCAGCTTGCGCAACTGGATATCGTCAAGGCCACCGGTCACTTCCTTACGATATCGCGCAATGAATGGAATGGTGTCTCCATTGTCGATGAGCTCGACTGCTGCGATGACCTGTTTTGCCTGACAGCCGATTTCGGCTGCGATGACAGATGGGATGGACATTTCTTCGATCAAATTCATAATCCGTACCTTGTTTATCTCCGGCCAGATATTGCTGCATTTGGGCGCGATAGGAAAGGGCCATTCAGCATCACCCAAAACTTCTTGCCACCACTCTATCGCGCTGTGGGCTTTGCCTTACGGGGCTGCTGGCCGTGGTTCCCATCTGGTCCCATTTTGCATAGGCTGAGGTAATGTCTGATAATAAGGAATTGCGCCATGGATATGTCAAAGCTTGAGGAATGGATCGGAAAAACCGAAACCCGCGAAGAAGTTATTGCGTCCTTTCCCGCCAACGCGCTGGCCGCCACCCTTGATCGGGACGATCCGGACTACACGATCGGAACGGCCTTGCCGCCGCTCTGGCACTGGTTGCATTTCCTGCCGATTTTCAAGCTTTCGGAAGCTGGTTACGATGGACATGCTGCCCTTGGCGGCTTTTTGCCGCCGGTGGCCCTGCCACGCCGGATGTGGGCTGGTAGCCGTCTCAAATTCCTGGCGCCCATGCTCATCGGCAACCGGCTTCGCAAATCGTCGACCATTAAGGCCATCAAGGCCAAGTCTGGTCGCTCCGGTCAACTGGTTTTCGTGACAGTGGGCCATCAGGTGTTTGACGGCGACACCTTGGGCATAGATGAAGAGCATGACATCGTCTATCGCGAAGAGGTCACTCCCGGTGCAACTCCACCAGCACCGCCAAAGGCGCCGGTGAACAGTGCTTTCTCGCGAGAAATCAATCCGGACCCGGTGCTACTGTTCCGCTATTCAGCGCTCACCTTCAACGGCCACCGCATCCACTATGATCACCCTTTCTGCGTCCAGTCCGAGGGCTACAAGGGGTTGGTGGTGCATGGCCCGCTGATCGCGACCCTGCTGCTTGATTTGCTGAGAAGAGAATATCCGTCCGCTACGGTGCAGAGCTTCCGCTTCCGGGCTGTCTCAACCATTTTCGACTCAGAGCTATTCTCCGTGCATGGAAGCCCTCAAGGGAACTGCAAGAGTTTCAAGCTCTGGGCGAAAAGAGGGGACGGGGCGCTGGCAATGGAAGCAACGGCAGTCATTGCTTAGCGAAATTGTTGTCGGCAATCATGAGCCCCCGCCATCGCAAAAGGGGCGAAAACTGCCATTATGGCTTCGATCGAATACGTGAGGTGTTCGAAGCCCTCTCGACAGCATTATGTTTCGTTTTCGAGATATTGGATAAAAAATTCTCAAATATGAGAATTGTCTTGACCGGTCCCGATTTTGAGGGGTAAGCTCTCACCTTAGCAATACTGGAACTAGGAACAAGAGATGACTCTTCCCTTTTCGAGCTTTTGTCGCGGCGCCGGGCATCCGACGCATACAGTGCAGACTGTGCGGATCTGGTGTATCAAATCGATCCAGAAACAGAGCCTGATGCTTGCTTCCTCTCTTTCCATGCTTCCATCCATGGTCCGCCGCAAGGCTGACCGCATCGCATTGACCTGTCCATCTCGCTTGCACCTGCATCGAGCGAGCGAGCGCCGATGGTGCCTGGCTCTCCGTTTCTGATCGTCTGCCGATCATCCCATTCAAAACATGTCCCCATTGTCAGCTTTCTTCGTTTCAAACCCGGATTTGAAGCGAAGTGAGACCCGTTTTCTATTTCAGAGAGAAAAATGACCATCGATATTGGATTCAAGCGCATTTACGAGACATCCTGTGTTGTCAAAAGCAACATGGCGATCAATCGCGAATACCAGCTGATGGTACTCGATGCTCCCGCGCGAATCCTCGATTGCGAGCCGGGGCAGTTCTTTCATTTGCTCTGCCCGTCCAAGGGCGACCTGAATCCCTATTTTCGCCGCCCAATGAGCATCTATGGATACTATCCGGACGCCGGTGAGCTGCATTTCCTCTACAAGATCGCTGGCGAGGGCACTGCCGCCCTTGCGTCTCTGGAGCCGGGTGAAAACCTGAATGTTGTCGGCCCGCTTGGGCATGGTTTTGAAATTCGGGATGACTGGCAGAACTTGATGGTTGTTGCTCGTGGCGTCGGGCTGGCTACACTGGCGCCACTTGCCTTGAAAGCCCAACAGTTGGGGCGCAAACTGACCGCCATTTGCAGCGCCAGATCGCCCGAGGTGCTGATGTCGATCGATCATTTCCGTGAGCTCGGCGCGAAGGTCATCCCCGTCACGGACAGCGAAGGCACATCCAGCGTACAAAATCTTGAACGTCTGATCGAGCAGCAAATCACAAACGTGGGTGTAGACGCCTTCTATACCTGTGGCTCCAGCCGGATCCTTCATCTGTTGCAGTCCATGTGCGCCCGATACGACATCCCCGGCCAGATTGCCCTTGAGCAACAGATGGCCTGTGGCGTTGGCATGTGTCAATGCTGCGTCCGGTCGTTCCGCCGCAACGGCGGAATTGTCAATGAGCGGGTCTGCAAGGAAGGCCCGGTATTCGATCTTCAGGAGGCCATCGCATGACAAATCTTTCGGTAACCGTCGGTTCTTTGCGGCTCGAAAACCCGATCATGCCGGCCTCCGGAACCTTCTCGGAAGATCTGGCAAAGATTTTCGACATCGGTGTGCTAGGAGCACATGTGACCAAGACGATCACGCGCGACATTCGTGGAGGCAATCCAACGCCCCGTGTCTGCGAGGTACGGGGATCGATGTTGAATTCGATCGGCATTCCGAGCAAGGGCGTCGACTATTTCAAATCCGAAGTCATTCCCTTTTATAACCAGTATGACACCCCGCTGGTCGTAAGCATCTCGGCGGGCAGTGCCGACGAGTTTGCCCGCCTGTGCGAAGACGTCAGCGTTCCGGGTGTCGCCGCCATAGAGGTCAACATCTCGTGCCCCAACATTGAGGCCGATGGCAAGGCCTTCGCCATGCGCCCGTCAACCACCGAAGAGGTCATGAGAAAGCTCAGGTCTGCTACGGATCTGCCGCTATGGGCCAAGCTGTCACCGAACACTGGCGAGACGACCGAGGTCGCGCTCGCTGCGGAAGGGGCAGGGGCTGACGCCCTTGTCGTCGCCAATACGCTTCTGTCGATGGCCATCGATATCCGCTCCCGCAAACCGAAGCTCGGCAATCTGATGGGAGGCCTTTCCGGCCCCGGCCTAAAACCCATCACCCTTCGCATGACCTACCAGTGCGCAAAGGCCGTCGATATCCCGATCATCGGCTGTGGCGGCATTTCGACGGTCGAGGACGTCATTGAATATCTCATCGCTGGAGCATCTGCGGTTCAGGTCGGAACCGCAACCTTTATCCGCCCGACTGCCATGGTGCAGATCATTCGTGACCTTGCGGCCTATGTCGAAAGCCAGGGCCTTGCCAGTGTTTCGGACCTCACAGGCTCGATCCGCGACGAGGAAGCCTCGGACGGCATCGTATTTCTGGAGGCTGCACAATGACCGCATTGTCCCTGTCCATGACACCAAGCAACACCCGCACCGACTATCAGGCCATTGCGTCACATCTGTTTGACGAAATAGCAGCCTTTTCAGCGGATGTGCAGGGCATCAGCCGACCAGCCTTCTCGGCACTGGAAACACGCACGCTGGCTCATCTGGCGGATTTTGCCGAGAGCCATGGCCTTGATGTTTCCTATGATGCAGGCCAGAACGCCGTCTTTACACTACCATGCGACACAAACGCCGAGGCCTTCGTGATCATCGGCTCCCACGTCGACACAGTCCCACAAGGCGGAAACTTTGACGGGCTGGCCGGTGTCATCTCCGGCCTGATGTGTCTTGTTCGGGCGCAGGACGAGGGGGAGCGTTTCGCCCAGCCGGTAAAAGTTCTGGCCATGCGCGGCGAGGAAAGTGCCTGGTTCGGACCGTGCTACATCGCCTCAAAGGCATTGCTTGGTCGTCTGACGCCAGAGGAACTGCGAGCCCGTCACAAGGGCGACAGGAAAACGCTCGACGAACACATGGAAGCCGTCGGGATCGACATGGCTCCGGTTCGGAATGGCAAGCCGCTGCTCGATATCAACTCTGTGCGCGCCTATATCGAGCTTCACATCGAGCAAGGCCCGTTGCTGGTACAAAAGGACATGCCAGCCGCTGTAGTTTCCGGCATTCGCGGCAATTTCCGCCATCAGAAGATCCGCTGCGTTGGTGAGGCCGGGCATTCCGGTGCAGTGCCCCGGGCCTTTCGCCGAGACCCGGTTCTGGCACTGGCCGACCTTCTGACCCGCCTTGATGAAAGCTGGCTGACCATCCTTCAGAAGGGCGACGATCTGGTCCTGACAAGTGGCATTGTCTCAACCGACGTTGAACGCCACGCCCTGTCTCGCATACCCGACTGGGTGGATTTCAGCCTCGACATTCGCAGCCAGAGTTCTCATGTGCTTAAGGCCATGCAGGAGCTGCTGGCGCAGGAAATGCGGACGATCGAGCGCGAGCGCAGAGTAAGTTTCGAACTGGACGACACTCTGCTTACCGCGCCAGCACTCAGTGACCCGGCAATTGTCGAGGGGATGAAAACCGCCATGGAAACCATCGGTCTGGAGCCATTTGTGATGGCTTCGGGCGCAGGCCATGATGCCGCCGTTTTCGCCAATGCCGGCGTGCCGACGGCCATGATTTTCGTCAGGAACCGCAACGGCTCTCACAACCCCGCCGAAGCCATGGACATCCCGGATTTCATGATCGCAACGGAGATCATCTACACCTATCTCATGGAGGCAAAGAGTTGAAGAACAGCCAAAGTCTCCTGATTACGTCCCCGCAGTGCAGGGCCCGCCCTGCATCAATGGCCGCAAGGTCTCTCAATACTCAACAAACCGCACCCTAGAGCCACACATACGGAAAGGCAAAACAATGTTCAAAGAACTACTCGACATCCTTATCGAAGGAAGCAAGGGCGTCAGCGCCTACAAGAAATGTGCCAGCGTCGCCCGCGAAAGGGCCGTGTCAAACCCCGACCATGCCGTATGCTACTTCCTGTTCGGCATCATCGCACAGGATTTTGCTGACAAGTTCGACCGGGAACCCCTAAGCAGTGCTGTTGCCAAGGACCAGTTTGACCGTATCGAAAACTACGCCAAACTGCTTGGTGAAGCCTTTGGTTCCGGTACAGCCGAGGAACAGGTGGCAGCACTCAACAGTGTCGCCAAAGACATCGTTCCGCAGATTTCCTGATCAACAGATAACGTCTCTTCCCGGAGCCGTTTGGTGGCTGGAAGGCGATCCCCTTGCCAAGGATCGCCTCAACAGCGCCTTGCAACCTTCGCCAAGGCCAGGCCCGCCACGTTAGGCAAGCCTTTCAGGATCGCCTAGAGAAAACGATCCTCAACCCGTCGGCGGCCATAATCGAGGATGGCGAACAGCGCCCAGCCGACGAAGGACAACAGAATGACCATGCCCATCACCGTGGCGGTGTCGGCATTTTCCTGACCGGTTGCCAGAACAAATCCCATGCCCTTGTTTGCGCCCATCAACTCGCCAATGACGGCTGCTGTCATCGCCAGCGTGGTGGCGACGGTTGCTCCGGCGAAGAGCGTCGGAATGGCGGCTGGCAATTCGATGTGCCAGAAACGCTGCCATGGGGACAGTCTCAGAACAACGGATAGGTCTGAATAGGATTTGTTCATGTAACGAATGCCCGAGAGCATCGCGGTCATGACGGGAAAGAAGGTGACGACGGCCACAAGCGCAACTTTGGGCGAAGCACCAAGGCCAAGCCATAACAGCAGGAGTGGTGCAATTGCGATCTTGGGAATGGTCTGTAGCAGCAGGATGAGCGGCGTCAACACCCGCTCGACAATGGGAAAGCGCGAGAACACCAACGCGGCTGCGATACCGACGACGGCACCCAGAATGAACCCGCCAAAGACTTCCGAAAGCGTCACATAGATGTGCCACGCCAGATCACCCCTTTGAAACAGGAAGATGATCCGCTCAGCCACCTCAATGGGACCGGGAAGCAGATAGTGTGGCACATCGAAAATCGGAACCGCCACGCCCCAAAGCACGGCGATTCCAACGAGGCCTATGATGGCTTTCAAGAACATGATCGACTACTTGATATCGGAAGGATCGACAACAAAGTCAGCGGCTTTCGCACCACCGGAGATGACTTTGTACTCGGTCAGAATATCAATGTTCTTCTGCCATGCGTCTAGGTCAGCTGCGCCGAGGCCCTTTTCCTTGGTCAGAGCGCTCTGCCATACGGAAGCAACGAAGGTCTTTTCGAATGCCGTCGACAGCATGGCCTTCTGGTCGGTCCAGGTCGGAGTGTATTTGTCCATGGAAATCTGCAGCGCATCATCGATGTGGCCATCAATGACCCATGCATAGGATGCTGTAACAGCGTTGGTCATGCGCTTGACCAGATCGGGATTGTCAGCCAGCAACTTCGCGCTGGTGACGAGCACGTTGCCAAAGGACGGCAGGAAGTCGTTGGACAGGATCATGTTGACTTCGAAACCATTGGCTTCCAGAGCATATTTGCGCAGCTCGGAGAAGATGATGGCGTCGACATCGTCAGACTGCAGCGTCTGGACAATCGCACCGGAAGAAACCACTTCAACCTTGACGTCATCGAGGGTAAGGCCAGCTTTGGCAAGGCCGACCTGCAGCTGCAGATAGTTCGGGCTGCCCAGAGAGGTAACGGCAACAGTCTTGCCTTTCAGATCAGCGTAAGTCTCGATACCGCTCGAGCTTTTGGTAAGCAGGGCACCGATGCCGCGCTGATAGGTGGTGTGAACAACCTTGACCGGCAGGCCATTGGAAGCAGCGGCCACGACAGCGTCGCCGTTGGGGAAGCCGAAATCAACGTTGCCGGCAGCGATGTTGGTCAGAATGTCGGATGCGCCGCCATAGAGAAATTCAACTTCGATACCCTGATCTGCGAAGAAGCCGTTTTCAACGCCAGCATAGAGCGGTGCATAGAATGGTACAACGTTACCGTCGATCTGCAGAACGACCTTGTCCTCGGCAGAAGCGCCCGTGGTGAAGATGGATGTGGCAACCAGAGCAAGGGTTGCTGCAAGTCCTCTGATGGTGAAAGACATTATTGTTTTTCCTTTGCGGTTTGGTGATAGTCGGAAGTTCTGGCCAACGCGGTGCCAGCTATGTCGAGAAGTTTGCGTTGCGTGGGTTCGTAATCAACGAGCCAGTCATTGGTTGCCCGATTGCCGTGAACGCCCAGAAGGCAGGCGCCCTTGAGCCCGAGGCTGGCGGCAACAGACAGCACCGTCTGGCATTCCATATCGACACCGACGGCTCCCTGCGCCTGCAGCTCCTTGAGATAGCTGAACGTGGGAAGCTTGGCGGTGGATGTCGCCACTGAGCGGTCCTGACCGAAATAGTAACTGTCTGTGCTGCCGACCATGCCGGAATAGATCCGTGTATCGTCGCCAAGTTCAGTGGTCATCAGGGCCTCATGCAGATCCGGGTCGGCAAGCGCCAGCCCATCCTCACCACCGGAATAGAGCCGCGCCACGGAAGAATAGCCGGTTGCCTTGTCGACGCAGAGGAAGGAGCCGGTCGGGATTTCCTTGACGAGAGACGACATGCCACCAACGCGGATGACCCGTTTGGCGCCGAGCAATGACAGCTCGATAAGGGCAATCTCGGTTGACGACCCGCCGATGCCGGTGGAACATATGGTCAGCGGATGGCCGCGATATTTACCCGAAATTACCGCAAACTCGCGCTTGCGGCCAAAATCCTGAACATCATCCAGTTGATCCGCCAGCAGGGCCACACGATCCGGGTCGCCGGGTAGAAGCACATCGGGATAGACATCCCCGGGACCACAGGGCAAATGGGGCGGACGTCCATTGGTAAATGGATGTTCGGCGGTCGGGGTTGACTTACTGCTCATCAGGCGTGCTCCAGGCGAGATAACGCGCTTCGATTTCGTTCAAAATCGCGTGCATGGCGAGCCCAAGGAACGCAGTCATCAGGACCGCGCCAAAGAGCAAAGGGGTTTTGTAGGTGGCGGTTGCAAATGTCATCAGATAACCAAGCCCGTCAGACCCGGACATCCATTCGGCCAGAATGGCACCAACCAGCGCCTGAATGGCCCCGATCTTGATGCCGACAAAAATGCCGGGAAGGGCGGCTGGCAAATCAATGCGCAAAAAGCGTTGGGTACGGGACAGGTTCATCAGCAGCGCAAGGTCATGCAGACGGCTGTCGATGGATCGGAACCCGGCAAGCGCCCCGGCGAAAACTGGAAAGAAGACAAGGCTGAAGATCAGCACTATCTTTGCGGTGAGCCCCAGCCCGAACCAGATGATGATCAGCGGAGCGATCGCGATCTTCGGGGCAGTCTGAATGACCACCAGCGGGCCTTCCAGATAATCACTGAGGGATGGAGTCTTGAAAAACATGTAGGCCAGCAGGACACCAAAGACCGTCCCGACAATCAGACCAATCAGGATATTCTGAACCGTAAAGGCCAGATGGGGCCACAGCTTGCCACTGAGGATCATGTCCCACAGCAGCGAGCCAACCGACGCCGGGGAAGGCAACAGATAGGCGGGCATACCCATCGGACCGCTGACATACCACCACGCAGCAACCAGAACCAGAAGGGCACCGCTATACTCAAGTACGGGTTTGATGCGCCCCTTCATGAGGTCATCTCCCGCATGAGCGTCCTCAGCTCTGAGACAAGGTCGAGGAATTTCGGATCCCGCTTCGTGCATTCACCGCGCGGCAGAGGAAGATCGACTTCATAAGTTACCTTGAGCCTGCCTGGGCGCGGGCTCATCACCATCACGCGACTGCCGAGATAGGCGGCCTCTTCGACGGAGTGGGTCACAAGCAGAATGGTCTTGCCGGTCTTTTGCCAAATCCGGCTCAGTTCATCGTTGAGCGTTTCTCGCGTCAACAGATCAACAGCGGAGAAGGGCTCATCCATCAACAGGATGGGGGGATCATCGGCCAAAGCGCGGGCAATGGCAGCGCGCTGGCGCATGCCGCCGGACAACTGCTTGGGCAGGGACTTCTCGAACCCCTTGAGGCCAACCAGTTCGACCAGTTCCTTGACCTTCTCGTCGGCCAGCTTGCGCGGAACACCACTGGTATCGAGCGGGAAACGGATGTTATCAGCGACAGATTTCCATGGCAGCAGAACCGCATCCTGAAAGACAAAACCAACAGGACGTTTCAAGCCGGCAGTTTCGAGCGTAACGCGCCCGGAGGTTGGCGCTTCCAGATTGGCAATCAAGCGCAGAAGGGTTGATTTGCCACAGCCGGAAGGGCCGATGATGGAGACAAACTCACCTTCATTGATCGTCTGGTCCAGTGGTTCCAACGCCACAACCTGACCGTCACCCTGCCCATATGTCTTGCTGAGCTTTTCAATTTTAATCAATGCAGTTCTCCCGCGTTCGTTCTGGGTGCGACTGTTTTGAGTTGGAAGGCACCTTGCTAGAGAGGTCTTGCCACTTTGGCCATGTTTTCCATGATCCATTCTCCATGTCAAGAATATTCTCAATATTGAGAATTACTGTCAAAACATCTGGATTTATGCGAAATTTTGTGCAGATTTATAATGCGTGTTAGGGTTGTTTCTCGAAGATAGCTTTCACCCTACAATAAACCGCGAGCGGAGGACTTTTGGCATCTTCAGCTTGCAAATACGTCAGGCTGAGACTATTTCAGAAAAATCAGCAAGAAAGAAAGACCAGATGGCAAAGCAGTACGAAACGGCTCTCGATATAGGGGATCGCTTGAGATTGGTGCGCGTCGGCAAAGGCCTGACGCCAGAAGAAGTTGCCACAGCCACCGGGATCTCGCGAGCCGCAATCTATCGCTACGAGGCAGGCAACCCGATCCGGGTCGACGCTCTGGGCAAGATTGCCGATTTCTTCGACGTTTCAATTGCATCCCTGTTTGGTGTCGGTTCCGAATTCATTGCCTCTGCAAAAGACTTTTTCGAAAGGATGCGACAGATCGAGGCTGTAGCAGACCAGATCACAGCCTTGTTCGGCCCGGTTGCTTTCCTGCTCACCACGGACAACTTTGACAGGCTCCTCAAGCAGCTTCTCCATGAAAGTGTGCCAGAGGCCGCACCGAATCAGCAAAGCCTCGACAAGGAAATCGAACAGATCCTGAAGATCCTCTATGAGCGGAAATCGGCCTATCAGTATCGCAGGCCGAACATTGTCAGTCTGGTGTCTGCCGCCGAGCTGGAGCAGATGCTGTTGACCGGGCTCGTAGGGCGCTACGGCCTGTCGGAAGACATCGTCGCAGAGCGCAAGGAAGCCGCAATGATCGAGGCCGAGAATATCTTGCGCCTGATGACGGACCAGCCGATGGGCGTGCAAATCGGGCTGGTCGAGGATTCCTTGCCCGGGGCCAGTTTTCAGATATTGAAGAACGGCCCAAGTTCTGTTGTCGCCGTCAGCCCGTTCCGGCTTGGGCTCTACGCCAATATCCGGGTAGGGGTCGGCACAATCACGTCAGCTCATGAATCTGTCGAGCTGCATCAGAAAGTTACTGCCGACTTGTGGCATAACAGCAAAAAGAACGTCGACGCCGTCGAGCGTGTCAAGCAAATCATAAAACAGCACTCCAAATAGGCTTTCCGAAAAAGCGACAGGGAGTTGAAGGGAACATTCCGTTTCCACAGGTCCAGTCTGTGACTGAAAAAGACGCTAGTTTCATCTGACACCGATTATTCATGTGACATTTCAATCTGGGTGCGTATTCTAAAGAGACTACCCAGAATGGAATTTGTCAGATGTCGGCAATGACTGGTATTGAAACAACAATACAACGCATTCAAAGCGCAACGACCGTCGATGCGGCCTTTGAGGCATTCAAGACATATCTTGGTGATCTTGGTTACGACAATGCCGTCTACACGCTGCTGACTGATCATCCATCGATTGGCAAGCGTGCCCTTCATGGCGTCGCGACCGATTATCCGGACGACTGGATACGCTACTATATCGAGCAGGGCTATCAGCAGGTTGATCCGGTTTGCATATATTCCTTGAAACGCCCGGTGCCCTTCTTCTGGAAGGATGCGGTTGAAAGCCTTGAACGTGATCAGCATATCGACCCCGCGCTGTTGGCTCGCTCATCTCTGGTGATGGATCAGGGCGCCGAAGCCGGTGTCGCCGATGGCATCGGCATGTCGTTTATCAACCGGTATGGCGAGATTGCAGGCTTCGGTATTTCACGAGAGAGGGTTGAACGCAATCATGACTACCACGTGCTCAGTACGATCTATCTGGCTGCAGCCCTGTTTCACGACAAATTCCTGAGCCTGCATTCCAGCATTGTCACGCCGAGCATGACAGAGAGGGAGAAGGATATCTTGGCCTGGGCGGCGGAGGGAAAATCGGATTGGGAAATCGCAACGATACTGGGGATCAAGCATCCCACGGTGCGCTATCACTGGAGCAACATTTTCAAGAAACTGGATGCGACAAACAGATTGCTGGCAACGGCCATCGCCATCCAGAAGAAAATAGTCACCCCACAGTCCGTTCGGCTGTAGACATGAAAACGGGTGATCTGCACAAGACAGACCACCCGCATTTGGTGATAAAAAAGGTTTAAAAAAATCTCACCTATTCAAATCGGATGTTCGTTGCGGTCCCCACACACTTGAAAACCTGACATTGTCATCCTTGCTAAAACTTTAGCTGACCATGACCACCAGATCCACTATCAACTTTGATAGGGGAAGCCCCGGTTTGGTGCAAAACCGGAGGAATAGACACCAGTATAAGCATGGCTATGCGCCTGATCCTTCTTCTCGATCTGCGGATTGACATCACACAGTATCGATTAGCTCGAAGCTCAGGGCCTTATGGAAAACCATAGACAGGAATTCGGTTACAGAAGAGGGTGCCCAAATGCTCTGATACCTGAAAGCGGACTTTGTACTGAGTCAGAGCGATAGTGAGTCAGGGCGATAGGCTGACAACAAAAAACCCCGATGCGAACACCAGGGTTTCAATCGAATTTCAAAGCCATTAATGGATGTTAGATCGCTTTAACCAAGCACTTTCAGGTTATCGGCATTTTCCTTGCCATTGCGACCTTCAACCATTTCATATTCAACCTTCTGACCTTCGGTAAGGGTTGTTAGGCCGGAACGTTCAACCGCGGAGATATGCACGAATGCATCCTTGCCACCTTCAGCAGGCTCGATAAAGCCGTAGCCCTTGGTCGGGTTGAACCACTTAACAGTTCCGGTTGCCATTTCAAATTTCCTCTTGACTTAAGGGTCTTGTCCTTGGGTACCTCATATACTCCAAGGGGTTGTCATCATCATCGTCTGGCCCTGCGC
The DNA here is from genome assembly GCF_003574655.1 of Cohaesibacter haloalkalitolerans. Lineage (GTDB taxonomy): Bacteria > Pseudomonadota > Alphaproteobacteria > Rhizobiales > Cohaesibacteraceae > Cohaesibacter > Cohaesibacter haloalkalitolerans. The sequence continues at coordinate 83,990 of NZ_QNUM01000009.1, read as the reverse complement.
AGTCATTTGAACCAAACGACAAACCAGACAGATCAGAAAAACCAACGGTGAAAGATTACATCAACAAAAACAAAACCGGAAGAATAGATTTTTATCTCTATGGAAATTTCACATTAATGTTACAAAACTTTATCTTCAACATCGTGTGATCTAGGCTAATGCAATGATATACATGATTAAATGAAATTTATTGAAGTCTTTCTTATTGGCTTGATTTAAAGAAATTTAAAAATTTTGCATATTTTAAATTTTTGGAAACGCCGATTTTGACGCATTTATCGCCACAAAATGACCGAATTTGCTCGAATTTCAAGCACAAAGCGGGTTTGGCATTTTTTACAATGATGTAGGCATGGTCCCCTCAGATCCGGCGCACGCAAAGTATACTTCAACTATTGTATATATAAATAAATATCTCCAGCCCACAGAATATCCATCGAACCACTTTAGCTGGTAGGTTTTACACGTAGAAACCGTTCATTTTGCCTGACCTCTTGAGCTTCCCAACCGGAGTCGACGAGATGCAAACCAGTCTGAAGTGGTCTTCAGATGTCAGGCTCATTTCCTTCCTGTCACGACCTTTGGTCTAACGTAGAACGTAGAGAGCATGTTGAACGCCTGCACCTAATCCGACGCAGTTTGAATTTCAGCTCTCCTCTATCATGGCGACGCGGGGGAAGCTGCCTCCTGCTGGCAAAGTTCGATCTGGCGGCGGCGCATTTCCAAATGCACTGCCACTCACATACGCCCAATCAGCTTTTGCAAACAAACCAGAATAGCTTGACATGCGGAAGATGTTGCAGTTCCCGCAAGGCGCGCAAACAGCAGCGTGGGACATCTCGCTTGTGTTGAACCGACTAGGCCAGAAATATTGAGTGTAGTATTTTCTTGGCATAAGAAATAATTATGCAAAGATAAAATAATGATTAGCTAAATATTAGGTGAAAACCGGTGGTAACCTCAAATACCCCAACAGCAATCACCACCGGTTCCAAAGCTCATGGTCTGATCGGCGCAGCCAGCATCATGCAATGGGAAGGGCGCAAAAGAAAACCCGCCGGATGGGGCGGGTTCATTCATTCTCGATTTATCGGCGGAGATTGCCAAAAACTATTCAGTATAGAATTTCCGGCGAGCATCCTGCTCAACACCCAAAACCATCTGCAGCTCAGCCAGTTTACGGAATTCCGCTTCTTTTTCTTCTTCCGTCTTTGCTTCGCTGAGCCGTTCGAACTGTTCGGCAATAGCCTTTTTCAATTCGATTTCACGAGGCATGGCGCCTGTCTCTTCCAGAATGCGATATCCAGCCTTCAAGAAGGTATCGTCACTCTGTTTGGGCGGCTTGGGTTTCCGAGCGCGTTGATAGCCCTCAAGCAAGCCTTCCGACTTGACTTTCGCAATTAGATATTCGGTGACGTCTTTGTTAGGCATCATTTACTCCATCAGACCGTTCAGGCCCTTTAAAGATAGGGTCAAATTCATGACTATTCAATCAGTAGAAGGTTTTGTGGACGGCATGTTGCTGTTGCATATCCGCCGCCCGTCCAACCACGATCAACCAAGAAGTGCCGCGTAATCGAGGTCTTCAAGTCCAGCGGCGCGGCGCGCGGCGGTAAGTGTGTTGGCCATAAGCAGGGCGATGGTCATCGGCCCGACGCCACCCGGCACCGGCGTAATGAAGGCCGCATTCTCGGCTGCGCTGTCATAATCGACATCACCGACAAGACGGGTCTTGCCTTCACCGCGCTCCGGGGCAGGAATGCGGTTGATACCAACGTCAATCACGCAGGCGCCTTTCTTGATCCAGTCGCCCTTGATCATCTGGGGGCGCCCAACAGCTGCCACAACGATATCCGCCGCCCGGACAACATCCGGAAGATCCTTGGTGCGGCTGTGCGCAATGGTAACCGTGCAGCTTTCCGCCAGCAAAAGGGCCGCCATCGGCTTGCCAACAATGTTGGATCGGCCAACAACCACGGCGGACTTGCCCGAAAGATCCCCAAGGCAGCGCTTGGCGAGAATGAGAGACCCGGCAGGTGTGCAGGGCACCATGGCCTTGTTGCGAGCACCGGCGGTCAGCAGGCCGACGTTGATCGGATGAAAGCCATCGACATCCTTGTCGGGCCGGATGAGTTCGAGCACCTTGGATTCGTCAATGTGGCCGGGCAGGGGAAGCTGCACCAGAATGCCATGAATGCTGTCGTCATCGTTAAGCTCACCAACCAGCGCTAGAAGCGCTTCCTCGCTGGTGTCTTCCGGCAAGGAATGCTCGACCGACTTGAAATTGCATTCCCTGGCGGCCTTGCCCTTTGAGGCGACATAAACCTTGCTGGCAGGATCCTCACCGACAATGACCACCGCAATACCGGGCACGACGCCAGTCTCATCGATCAGCTTTTTGCCTTCCAGGGCAATCTTTTCTCTAAGCGTGGCAGCGATCGCCTTGCCGTCTATGCGTGTTGCGGTCATGGGAAACTCTCTTTCAGAACGTGTGATTCTATACGCTTTCTGGCTGAATTTGCACCAGCTATAGACTCGTTAGAACAAGCCTTCAATCTCGCCTTTGTCATTAAGGTGGATAGATAGGGCCGCAGGATGCCTCGGCAAGCCCGGCATGGTCATGATCTCGCCGCAGATGGCGACGATGAAACCGGCACCAGCAGACAGCCGCACCTCTCGCACGGGCACGACGAAACCTTCCGGCGCACCGAGCAGCTCCGGATCGGTCGAGAAGCTGTATTGGGTCTTGGCCATACAGACGGGCAGATGGCCATAACCGCCATTCTGCCAACGCGCAAGACGCTCCCGTACCTTGCGATCAATGATGACGGTGTCGGCGCGATAGACCTCTTTTGCGACAACATTGATCTTCTCTATGAGCGTCAACTCGTCACCATAGAGCAGTTTGAACGGGGCTGGTGCTTCTTTGGTGATGGCAACAACAGCTTCCGCCAACGTCACAGCCCCCTTTGATCCGTCCGCCCAATGGGTGCAGACAATAGCCTTGCTGCCGAGAGCCTCGACATAGTCTTGGACCGTAGCCGTTTCCTCTGCCGTATCCGACGTGAAATGGTTGATGGCGACGATAACCGGCACGCCGAATTTGCGCACATTCTCGATATGCCGCCCAAGGTTGGCGCAACCTGCCAAAACGGCCGCGACGTCGGGTCGGTCAAGATCCTTTTTGGCCACGCCACCATTCATCTTGAGCGCCCGAACAGTGGCCACAATGACAGCAGCATCAGGCGTCAGACCGGCCTTGCGACATTTGATGTTGAAGAATTTCTCCGCCCCCAGATCAGCGCCAAACCCGGCTTCGGTAACCACATAGTCGGAGAGCTTGAGAGCGGCCTTGGTGGCAATCACCGAGTTGCAGCCATGGGCGATGTTGGCAAATGGTCCGCCATGCACGAGTGCGGGATTATTCTCGATGGTTTGCACCAGATTGGGCAGAATAGCCTGTTTCAACAGGACAGTCATGGCGCCATCCGCACCAAGATCGCGGCAGTAAACCGGGGTCAGGTCGCGCCGATAGGCAATGATGATATCGCCAAGCCGCCGCTGCAGGTCATCAAGATCTTCGGCCAGACAAAGAATGGCCATCACCTCGGAGGCAACCGTGATGTCGAACCCGGATTCCGCCGGAAAGCCATTGGCAACCCCACCCAATCCAGTGGTGATCTGGCGCAGGGCGCGGTCATTGAGGTCCACAACGCGCCGCCAATGGATGCGTCGCGTGTCAATGCCCAGCTCATTGCCCCAATAGATGTGGTTGTCGATCATCGCAGCAAGGAGATTATGTGCCGTGGTGACGGCATGCAGATCGCCGGTGAAATGCAGGTTCATCTCTTCCATCGGAACAACCTGCGCCATGCCACCACCGGCCGCGCCACCCTTGACGCCAAAGCAGGGACCCAGAGAGGCCTCGCGAATGCAGATAGTCGCCTTCTTGCCGATCGCGTTCAAGGCATCGCCAAGCCCGACCGTCGTCGTCGTCTTGCCTTCGCCTGCCGGTGTCGGGCTGATCGCCGTGACCAGAATGAGCTTGCCATCAGGCCGGTCTTTCAAATCCTCGATACAAGCTTGCGACAGCTTGGCCTTGTCATGGCCAAATGGGATCAGCTTGTCGGTGGGGATGCCCAGCCTGTCACCAATCTCGACGATGGGCTTGAGACTGGCGGCACGGGCAATATCAATATCGGCTGGCATCTATTAAACGGCTTTCTTGAATTCGATGGTAACCTGCGCAATGGCTGATGTTCTGATTTTGGTGCGCAGGAGATGATTTATTGCGAACACTGGACAAAAATCAAGCTTGCGCGACCACAAATGGCATACTTTCGACAAGTCATGCCCAATCACCTTGCGACTGTAAAAAATATCGGTATACCAATAGAAAACAATACATAAGGGAACAGCATAATGTCGCACATTCATTGGCTCGGCGCAGGTCTTTCTTCTGTGCCCGGTATTCGCCGACTCATTTCCAGAAAACACGAAATCACCCTTTGGAACCGTACAATATCAAAGGCAGAGGCCGCAACCGTCGGGCTGGAGGGCTCTTTTGACGTCAAGGCCTTCACTCTGGATGCCCTCAAGGCAAATCTCAAGGCTGGCGATGTGGTCGTCTCCATGCTGCCTGCCACCATGCATCTGGAAATCGCGCAAGCCTGTCTGGAAGCGGACTGTCACTTTGTTTCGTCATCCTACGTCAGCCCGGAAATGACAGCACTTGACGACAAAGCAAAAGCCAAGGGCCTGACCTTCGTCAATGAAGTGGGGCTCGATCCTGGCCTTGACCATCTTCTGGCTCACCTGCTGATGACCGACTACAAGGCCAGCGCCGTATATGATCCGAAGAACAGCCACGAATTCTGCTCCTTCTGCGGCGGCTTTCCAGCCATTGCCAACGATTTCAAATACAAGTTCAGCTGGTCACCACTGGGCGTACTGAAAGCGCTCAAAAGCCCGGCCAAGGCAATCCTTGGTGGTGAGGTTGTTGCCACGCAAAAGCCATGGGATGCGATTTCCGACTATTCCGCCAATCTTCCGGGCGGATCGGAAGTCTTCCAGTCCTATCCGAACCGCGATTCCCTGCCATTCATGGAAACCTACGGGTTTGGTTCCGACTGGAATGTTCACACCTTCGTGCGCGGAACCCTGCGGCTTGATGGCTGGTCCGATGCCTGGGCTGACATTTTCCATTTCGTTGAACATGAATTGGCTGGCCCCGACGGCGACGCCAAATTGGCAGCCATGAGCGAACAGCTCTGGACCGACTATGCCTACGACAAGGGCGAGCCGGATCGGGTGGTTCTGGTGGTTGATCTCAAGGTCAGCAAGGGCGGAAAGGTCGTGTGGCACAAGGACTATGCGCTTGATTCCAAGGGCGATGCCGAATTCTCGGCCATGTCGCGCCTTGTCTCCATTCCGGTCAGCCTCGCCGTCGAAACGGTCCTTGAAGGTCGCCTTGCTGCCGGGGTAATGGCAGCCCCGTCTGATCCGACGACCATTCATCGCTGGTTCGAGGAAATCAAGGCGCATGGCGACGAGTTCCATCTCAGCGAGCACGTCTCTTGAGTAGCTCTCCTGAACCGCAGGGTATTTTGAAATGAATACAGAAGGCCCGGATTCGTCCGGGCCTTTCTTTTGAGCCCGTCTCGTCCATTGGATAAGAGCTTTCGGGCAAGGCATGTCTTCAACTATCGAATAATGCACAGAGCACAAAAATTAGGCATGCCTATTTTGCCGTCATTTTAGCCAACTTGACGATAGAAGGGAGCATTGTGCCGAAATTGGCCGTCATTTTGCCGAAACAGCCAATTCATCCTCTTGCAGGCGCCTCCGGTTAGCGCAAAGGTCGTACAAAAGCCAGCATCAAACCGCCTGGCACCCTTCCGCTGGAGCAAAAAAATGAGCGCAGAAAGCAAGAAAATCCACTGGCTCGGAGCCGGTCTCGCCTCCGTCCCGGGTATCCGGAGACTGATCGCCAAGGATTATGAATTCCATCTCTGGGAGCAGGATCTCAACAAGGCGAAAGCCGCCACAAAAGGGCTTTCCGGTAATTTCGCGCTGCATCAGGCTGACACCAGGGCCATGGCCGAAATGATCGCTCCGGGCGACATTGTCGTGTCCATGTTGCCCGCCTCCATGCACCTTGCCATCGCCAAGCTCTGCCTTGAAAAGAACGCCAATTTCGTTTCTTCCTCCTACATCAGTCCGGAAATGGCTGCGCTCGATGACGAAGCCAAGAAAAAGGGCCTTGTCTTCATCAACGAAGTCGGACTCGACCCCGGCATCGACCATCTGCTCTCGCATCTGCTGGTGGAAGAATACAAGGCCAGTCCACAGTTCGACCCTGCCAACGAGCATGACTACCAGTCCTATTGCGGCGGCTTCCCGGCCATTGCCAACGACTTCACCTACAAGTTCAGCTGGTCACCGCTTGGGGTTCTGAAAGCGCTCAAGAACCCGGCCAAGGCAATCGTTGACGGCAAGGTCGTCGATATCGCCAAACCGTGGGAGGCCGTGAAAGACTATGACGTTGCCCTTGAAGACGGCATGGAAACCTTCCAGTCCTATCCAAACCGCAACTCCGTTGTCTTCATGCCGCATTATGGCATTTCCGAAGACTGGAACATGAAGCGCTTTGTGCGTGGCACCCTGCGTCTGGCGGGTTGGACTGAAGCATGGAAAGACATTTTCAACACCATCGAAATGACGCCTTCCGACATGGTGGATGCGGAGCTCGGTCCACTCAGTGACAAGCTCTGGGCTGACCATCGCTACGAAGAAGGTGAATTTGACCGCGTTGTCCTGACTGTCGAACTGAAGGTCATGCGCAACGGCATCACCATCTGGCACAAGGCAAAGAGCATCGATAGCCTCGGCACTCGCCACGCCAGCGCCATGGCGCGTCTGGTCTCCAACACGGTGAGCCTTGCCACGGAAGCCGCCTACAAGGGCCAACTGAAGCCGGGCGTACAGGCCGCGCCTGCCAATCCGTCCGTCATCCGTGAATGGCTCGAAACGATTGCCGAATTGGGCGACGCCGTGCATCACACCGACTATTGCGTCCAGTCCCGCATCATCGCGGCCGAATAGAACCGGACCGCGACGGCACAAACAGAAAGGGAGGATGGCATCCATCCTCCCTTTTCATATCTCATGAAACCTTTTTGATGACTTCCTGCCGCGCTTGCTGCTTGGTCAACAGCTTGCCCTGTTCATTCTTGGCAAGCAAATCTCGGGCCTTTTCATATTTCGGATCATTCCAGAAGATCGTGCAGCCGTTACAGCCACGACCACAGCAGCCCTCTGTGCCGAGGCGCGGGCTCTTGGTCGAGCGCTTGGTCTGGTCCGCATCAATCGCTGCCTGCAACTTGACATTCTTGCGCTCATAGAGCCCCTGATCGCCGGTGCCGAGTTCCAGCTCATGAGCTTCGGAATCGTGCTTGAGGCGAGCCCATTGTGCCGGCGTCAAGGCGCGTTCCTTGCGGACCACTGTCATCACGGGAACATGCTTGGCCAACAGGGCCGGGTCCTCATGATCGAACAGCGAGAAGGGCACGCGGATTTCCGGATTGGTGCCCGGGTTGACAACGTCCGTGATCTTTCCGGTCTTGGCATCCTCGAATTCGTAGAGACGGATCGGAATGGGCGAACGCAGGTGAGGAGAGACGAACTCGAAAACGTCGCCGGCTTCCAGCTTGTTCTTTACCAGCACGATGAACGCATCATCACGCACTTCCTTGACCATGCCGGCAAATTCCCATTCGGCAAAGGTCGACGTTTCTTCATAGCCATGGGCATAGTTGGTCAAACGGCCTTCATGGAACGCCAGCGTGTAGCCGCGGTTCGGCACCGTGGCCAGCTCTTCCATATAGGCCTCAGGGTCCCAGCTCTCCGGGTCGGCGTACCAGTCATCGATCGCCATGCGATAGGCGCGCGCCACGAGCGCCACATAGTAGGGACTTTTGCCTCGACCCTCGACCTTCAGACTGTCGATGCCGATTGACAGAAGGTCCGGCAGTTTCGGCATGATGCAAAGGTCGCGACTGTTGAGGATGTAGGAACCGCGCTCGTCTTCGACAATCTGCATCAGTTCACCGGGCCGCTGTTCTTCCTCGAGGAAGAAGTCGAACAGCTCCATGTTTTCTTCCGAAAGCTTCAGCTCGCGCACGGTGCCATCACGCATTTTCATGTGCACCTTGTATTTCCAGCGACAGCTGTTGGCGCAGGAGCCCTGATTGGCACCGCGCTCGGCCATGAAGTTGGACAGGAGACAACGACCGGAATAGGTCATGCACATGGAACCGTGAACGAAGGCTTCGAGCTTCACATCCGGGCATTTTTCACGCACCTCGGCAAGCTCCGGATAGGAAACCTCACGCCCCATGACCACCAGACTGGCGCCCTGGGTTTCCCAGAACTGAACCGACTGCCAGGAGCAGACGTTGGCCTGCGTCGACACATGCAGTTCCAGCTCCGGCGCCTGCGACTTGACGAACATGAACACACCAGGGTCAGCCACGATCAGCCCATCCGGCTTCACCTTGCGCACCGTTTCGACATACTGCGGCAGCTTGTCGATATCCTTGTTGTGCGAAAACAGGTTGAGCGTGAGATAGACCCGCTTGCCATGAGCATGGGCAAACTCGATCCCCTCAACGACATCGTCCAGTGTCATCTGCGACTTGGTTCTGAGACTCATGTCCGGCGTGCCCATGTAGATCGCATCGGCGCCATAGAGAACAGCCATCTTGAGCTTTTCCAGATTGCCTGCGGGCATCAAGAGTTCGGACCGTTCCGGTCTTTTTGCTTTCTGGTTGAGAGGCGACATCAGGAAACCCTTCATTATTAACGCCGGATCAGTTTGAGGGGTGACCAATAGCAAACAAAGACAGCGCATTCCAGTCTGTTAATCAGGCAAATTTCGTACTTTTTACCGACTACATCTGTACATATTCAGTTATTATGGGAATAACATCAGGATAAAGAACAAAAACCAACGCCTGTCGAGCAGAAACCAGCACAAATCAAACCTGCCGCGACAGATCTTCAGGACAGAACCATATGGCATTTTCAGGAGAATATCGCCTATCGGCCGACTATAGAGCCATCAAGAAAAAGCTCAAGGATCCCGTCTACATCCAGCACAGCCTGCAAAACTGCATTGAGACCGAACAACTTTCACAAGACACCGTTCTGGCTAAGATCGTGAGCTCAACCCTGGACGGCCAGATCGTTCACTACATTTTTCGTTTTATTGATCAAGACCCTGACTTGCCGTATCTTGAAGTAGACTGGCAGGGGACAGATCCCCATGCCCTTATGCCAAAGGGTCATCATCGGATCTGGTTCCGAAAGGAAGGCCGCACAACTATTATGAAGATAGAGAGCGAGCTGCACACGACATTGAATGGCAAACTGGTGTTCAATGATCCAGAAAAGACCAATGCCATCATGTCCGACTATTTTTCGCGTTTCGTCGATGAATTCAATCACCCGAAGGAGCGGACAATGAAAAACGACAAACCTGAACTGGACGAAGTACTCAACGAAGCCAAGAACGCCGTAGAGGAGCTGGAAGTCGAAGCCGAAAGCGCCGCAGCGAAGGGCTTCCTTGGCGGTGCCCAGATGTGGGCATGGATTGCGCTGGCGATCCTTGTCATTCTTCTGTTGGTCCTTTACTGATTAAAGTGATATTTCATATATCACTTTAATTCAGATAAGGTGCTATGATCCATGACCTCCTGCATTTCCGTGTTCAACGGCTCAACTTTTGTTGTGCGCGTCGTCCGACCGGTACTTTTGGGGCTGGCCGCGATGGCCTGTTTCCTGACCACAGAGACCTTTGCGGCAGAGCCGCTGGTGACACCGGACTGGTTGCAGGAGCACCTGTCCGATGACACGATCACCATCGTGGACCTGCAACCCGCAGCGGGCTATGCGCGTATCCATATTGCAGGCTCGGTCAACAGCGACTTCAACAAATGGCGCCAACCCAAGCCCGTCAAGGGTATGTCTTTGCCAGACGAGCGTTATCTCAAGGAACTGATCGGCTCTCTTGGCATCTCGCGCAACAGCCATGTGGTGCTGGCCCCGGTCGGCGTCAATGCAGGCGAAATTGCCGTTGCAACGCGCATTTACTGGACCTTCAAGGTCCTCGGTCACGACAACATCTCCATCCTTGACGGTGGCCTGATCGCCTACAGCCAGCTGAACGATGCCAAGTGGTCGGACCAGCCAACGACAATCACAAGGCAGAATTATCAGGCAAACGCCGACCTGAGCCTGGCACCGGAAGCAAGTGAAGTGCTTCAGGCATGGAAGGACGGCATTTCCTTTGTCGATTATCGTTCGGAAGGCGAATATTTCGGCAAAGCCGGTGGAGATCGCCCCGGAACGATCCCCAATGCAAAAAACCTGCCCTTTGAATTGCTGGTGGAGCCCGTCAAGGGTGGACGTTTCCTGCCGCTGGACAAGATAAAGGCGCTGTTCACCGCTCACAAGGTTCCAATGCAGGGCCAGCAGATTGCCTTCTGCAATTCCGGCCACAGAGCATCCCTTGGTTGGTTCGTTTCCCACGAGCTTCTCGGCAACAAGGATGTTCGCCTCTATGATGGCTCCATGGCCGAGTGGACAAAACTGCCGGATTACCCGATCGCCATACCACAGGCAAATTAGGCGCGCCTCGCTGAATAGTATCGCGGGCAGGGCGGACAGAGATTGCGCGGCTATTTGCTGACGGCAATCTTTTCGCTCGGCTTGCGAACTGGCTCGATGCGTGGCAGCGTGGGCTTGCCTTCGGCCACAAGCGCAGCATCACAGAGAATGCGTTCCAGATCCTGCTGACGCACCTCTCGCTCTATCTCGACAATGCGTTCCGTGGAAAGCCCCAATTGGTCAAGTGCCTCACGGCCAAAGGTGATGCCGCTTTCGAAGGTTTCACGAATGTGATAGTCGACCTCGCTCATAGCCAGTTGAATGGCGTGAGCCCGGTCGGTCGCCCGGCAGAAGATCTTGGCCTTGGGAAAACAATGCTTGATCAGCTCGATTGACTTGGCCATCACCAGTTCATTTTCGACACACAGAGCGATCAACAAGGCCTCTCCGGCGCCGGCTGCCCGCAGAACATCTTCCCGCGTCGCATCACCATAATAGACCGGCAGCCCCAATCGGCGTGCCTGAACAGCCCGGCGGGCATTGTTGTCGATCGCCACGACGCCAAGCCCGTTCGACATCAGCATCTGGGCAACGACCATGCCAAACCGCCCGAAGCCAACCACCAGAACCTGCGGCGCCTGGTCGTCGAATTTTTCCGGCACCACATCGGGCTCATGAGTCGCCTGTCTTCCCTTGCGCTTCTGCCAGGCAACATGTGCCTTGCCAACAAACGGGGTCATGATCATAGAAAGGATGACAACAGCGGACATGACCGTGAAGAGATCGCTTTCATGCCCGGCCGAGGTGGCGGCGGCAAACAGGACAAAGGTGAACTCCCCCGCCTGAGGCAGGGCGGCGGCGATGCTCACGGCATCGGAACTGGACGACCCGGTGAGCTTGGCCAGCAGCCACAAGATGAGGCCTTTCATGCTCATCACGACGACGACGCCAACGATGATCTGCCACAGATAGGCGAGCGTGACCGGCAAATTGAGCGTCATGCCGACAGTCATGAAAAACAGCCCCATCAGCAACGAGCGAAACGGAAAGATATCGGCTTCCAGCGTGTGTCGGTAGCTGGACTCGGCCAACATGATACCCGCCAGAAAAGCCCCCAGTGCCATCGACAGACCGGCCCAGTGCATAAGCGCCGCACTGCCAAGGGCAACCAACAAGGCAGCTGCAAGCATCATCTCGCGGGCCTGTGTATTGGCCAGAATGGCAAACAGGTGGGAAAGCAGATATCGCCCGATGACAATCACCAGCAACACGGCAACAACCGTGATCCCGATCTGCTCCCAGACCGTGCGGTCCGCTTGTGAAGCGCCATCCGAGACCAGAATGTCGACCATTGCCAACAGGGGAACGATGGCAATATCCTGCATCAACAATATGCCGAACGCCCGCTGGCCGTAGGCAGAGGAGAAATCGCCCCGATCCTTCAGGATCTGCACAGCGAAGGCCGTTGAGGAAAGGGCCATGCCAAACCCGCCGATTATGGCGACCGGCCGATCCAGTCCGATCATGGTCATGATCCCGGCAAGAACAAAGCCGGTCAGAAGGATCTGACTTGTGCCGAGCCCGAAAATGTCGCTTTTCATGCGCCAGAGCCGGTTGGGATTGAGTTCCAACCCGAGCACGAACAACAGCAATACGACCCCAAGCTCGGCAATCGGCTGGATTTTCTCAACCGAATGAATGGCTCCCAGACCAAACGGCCCAATCACCATCCCGGCGATCAGATAGCCGATAATGGCACCGACGCCGATCCTCTTGGCAATCGGAACCGCAACAACTGCCGCGCCCAGAAAGACAATGGCTTCGGAAAAGAACAGGGGTTCGGTAGGATTGGCCATGAGAAAACGAGATCCGCAACGAGGTGACGACGTCAGCTGCATACAAGAAAATACTGATTCTTCACCATTATAGACCGGGCGGGTTCAGTTTTATATCCGATGCCATCGAATTGGCCCTGCGACAGTTTGCTATGTAGGGGATCATGATGGTCAGCCGCATTGGCAATGGCATTCCTCCAAACAAAAAGCCCTCCCGCCGAGCGAAAGGGCCTTGTCTTTTGTTTCTGTCTCCGAACTACCGCAAAGCGGTTACCATTTGCCCGTATTCTGCATGGATGCCCATGGCTCTGCCGGGGGAAGCGGATCGCCCTTCTGCAAGAGTTCAATCGAGATATTGTCAGGAGACCGAACAAAGGCCATATTACCATCACGGGGAGGGCGGTTGATAACCACGCCCGCATCCATCAGCTTTTGACAAAATTCATAAATATTGTCTACTTCATAAGCCAGATGGCCAAAATTGCGGCCCTCACCATAGTCTTCAGGATCCCAATTGTAAGTCAGCTCAACGCAGTTTTCCAACTTGCCGTCAACCGAGAGGAAAATGAGAGTGTAGCGACCATTGGCATTCTCTGAACGGCGGACTTCTTTCAGACCGAGTTTGTTGCAATAGAAATCAAGAGATTCTTCAATGTTGCTGACACGCACCATCGTATGGAGATACTTCATATGAATGCTTCCCTGAGCTGAATGAATTATTCTGCCCAATAACTATAGGATCGATGAAATGGATTTCAATAGCCCAAAATTGATTGCCGATGAGCTCATGACCCTGATCGAGCACTCCGATCATATCGTCGCCTTTACCGGGGCAGGGATCAGCACGGAAAGCGGCATTCCGGATTTTCGTTCCCCGAAGGGTCTCTGGGCACAGATGGAACCGATCATGTTTGATGATTTCATTTCAAGTGAAGAAACGCGCCTTGAGGACTGGAGAAGACGTTTCATTCAAAATGAAGAGTTTTCAAAATCAGTGCCGAACGAAGGGCACAAGGCACTCGTCCGCCTCCAAAAGCGAGGGAAACTGAGCTGCACCATCACCCAGAATATCGATGGGCTCCACCAGCGTAGCGGTCTGCCGACCGACAGGATCATTGAAATCCACGGCAACGGAACCTTCGCCACATGCCTTGATTGCCACGCTGTCATGACGCTGGTCGAAGCGGAACACCACATCAAGGCGCACGGAACATCGCCCACCTGTCCCCATTGCGGAGGTCTCGTCAAAACCGCGATCATCAATTTTGGTCAGGCCATGCCGGAAGAGGAAATGCGGCAGGCCATGCATCAGGCTGGGGATTGCGACCTGTTCATCGTTCTGGGATCGTCGCTCGTCGTCTACCCGGCAGCCGGACTTCCCCAGATCGCCAAACAGCATGGCGCCAGGCTGGTGATCATCAATCGCGACCCGACTCCCCTTGATGAACTCGCCGACATCAGCATTCAGCACGAAATCGGTGATATCATGCAATACATTGCATGAGTGCCATCATTCCGACGCAGTTTAATTTCTGAGCATTGCCCTGTTCAACAAAACGGCAGATGCCCATCCTTTGGATTATCAAGGACATCGCACACCTGCAGATAGCCTCTCTCGCGGGGAATCGCTTTAAAAGTTAAAAATTTATTGATGCAGTCTCTGATCAAGATGATATCCTCAGGCCGAGAATCGACCAGTGTATTGAGTCGGGAACGAGGCTACGAATAGCATTGAGGCAAGGCTATGGGGGTGAAGTTAGTACCAGAGCAGCAACCTTTGGAGATCGCCGCATCGGACGATGCTGCTTTGGATGTCACGCAGATTGCGGGCAAGATCAAATGGTTTGATGTCGCCAAAGGCTTCGGCTTTATTGTGCCGGACGATAACAGCTCTGATGTTTTGTTGCACGTGACCTGCCTCCGCCGAGATGGGTATCGCACTGCCTATGAGGGCGCGCGCGTTGTTTGTGAAGTGCTTCAGGGGCCACGTGGCCTGCAGGCCTTGCGTATCCTTTCCATGGATGAAAGCACCGCAATCCATCCCTCCCAACTGCCTCCTGCCAACACCCACGTAAAAGTCAACCCGACCAGCGAGCTGGAAAAGGCCTGGGTCAAGTGGTTCAATCGGGAAAAGGGCTTTGGCTTCCTGACACAAGGAGAGGGGTCCGAGGACATTTTCATTCACATGGAAACCCTGCGCATCTATGGCCTTACCGAGCTGCGGCCACATCAGGAAGTGATGGTACGTTATGGCCCGAGCCCCAAAGGCAAGATGGCAACGGAAATCCGTCCTTCCACCGGCGCTCACATCCCGTCTTCCCATTGATGGATTGAAGTTGAGGTGCGGCAGGAGTTGTTCTGCCTTGCCAAGGTTTACTTTGTTGATCTCCGCGGGCAACCGATATGTCCGTCGCCAAGTCGTTTCCGATATTTGCTTAACTGCCCGAATATCTGCTCGGGCTTCTATTTCGTCTACATATCCGCGTCTTTTCCAATGTCTTTGCCGCTGAGGCCACACGATTGCCACAGCGCCAGACGAAAAAGCGCTTGGAAAGCTTCCCTGCAATAGCCGTTTTCTGGCCATGTGAGGTATCTGATGCCATTCATCCGACACGCGAAAGCCGCTTTGGCGTTCATTCTTCTCACGGTCAGCTTCAGTCTGATCGGAGTGCATGCGACTTTGGCAGTTGAGCCCGCGGGCTCAATCAAACCACTGGAATCCGTTCCGTCCGATTCAGTTGCGGAATACCTCAGCGATCAGACCCACCTCATCATCAAGAGCGCAAACGGCAACAGTGCCTTTGTTGTCGAACTGGCCCTTGACGATGCAACACGCATGAAGGGGCTGATGTTCCGGACCAGTCTGGCGGACGGTCACGGCATGCTGTTTGACTTCGACGCAACAGAGCCTGTGTTCATGTGGATGAAAAACACCTATATTTCGCTCGACATGATCTTTGCCGAAGAAGACGGAACCATCCACCATATCGTCAAGGCAACGACCCCCTTGTCGGAATCTGTGATCGGCTCTGCCGGGCCGGTGCGCTATGTTCTGGAAGTTCCAAAGGGGACAGCAGACAAGCTGGGGATCAAACCGGGAGACAAAATGCTCCATCAATTGTTCACACCCAAATCATCTAAATAAGCAGGGGATACCTATTTGCACTTGCCGAGCCAAGGTGCGATTGCTATGCAAACGCCATTCTTCATTGGGTAACCTGTTGCCCAATGACCAGTACGGAGCGTAGCGCAGCCTGGTAGCGCACCTGATTTGGGATCAGGGGGTCGGAGGTTCGAATCCTCTCGCTCCGACCATTTGGAAGTGGGTTTTCGTTCGGCATTTCAGCCAATGAAGGGCTCCCGGAAAGGGCTTCATGACAAAAGCGAGAATTTTCAGACCCGCCAAGAATGCCATGCAGTCCGGTTTGGCAACCAGCCAGAACTGGCATCTCACGTTCGAACCAGAGACTGCAAGGAACAAGGATCCGCTGACCGGCCATATTTCGTCATCTGACACCCGCCAGCAGATCAACATGTCGTTCCCGACAAAGGAGGCCGCCGTCTCCTATGCCCAGCGACATGGCGTCGATTTTCAGATTCTGGAACCCAAGGCGCGCAAGAGAATTGTCAAAGCCTATTCGGACAATTTCTCCTTCGACCGCCAGGAAGGAAACTGGACCCACTGAACACCTCAGCTCCCGATTGCTGATGGTTACTTTCAAAGGGCCACAAGCCCCAAAACACTCTGGCCCCTTAGCTCAGTTGGATAGAGCAGCTGACTTCTAATCAGCAGGTCGCAGGTTCGAATCCTGCAGGGGTCGCCACTTTCTTTTAGTGCAAACCATTGATTTAATTATCTAAATTCAGATTTTCAGCAATCAATAAGCAGCCAATTTGCAATTTTGTACTACTTACTGTACTACAGATTGTACTACATTCATTGTGCAGGCTGCTTTCTCATGAAGCTATATATTCAGCAACGCGGCAAAAGATTCTACTACAACAGGCGTGTTCCGAAACGGTTGCGCGATATCGAGGGGCGAGGGGATTTGAAAATTTCCCTCAACACCGATTCGTATGAAGAGGCAAAAGCCAAGGCCGCGAACATCAATTCCAAGATTGAAAAGCGGTGGAATGCCCTTTTGGCATCGGACAGCGACAAGGCGGCTGAGTGCTGGCAGGCGGCACACGATATCGCCAAATCCTATGGCTTTGCCTTTGTCAGTGCCGACAAGCTGCTTGACCCGAAAAACATCCAGACCCTTGCCGACCGACTGGACGCACTGGAGACGGGCCGCAAGGTGGCCCACAAGCCAACGGTGCAAGCCTTGCTGGGGACGGCCAAGCAGCCAGACATAACGCTGTCTGATGCTCTCGACCGCTATTTCAAGCTGACCGGGGAAATCCAGACCCGCAAGAGTGAAAACCAGATCCGCAAATGGAAAAACCCGCGCATGAAGGCGGTGACCAATTTCATCAAGTTGATGGAAAGGGATATACCGATTGAACTTATCACGCGGGAAATGGCGCTGGACTTCCGCGACTGGTGGCTTGATCGAGTGTTGAACGAAGGCCGGAAGCCGGACACTGCAAACAAGGATATCCAGCATCTCAACTCAATCACAACCACGGTGTGCGAAGCGCTGCGGCTCAAGAGTGCCGAACCGTTCAAGGGATTGCGGCTCAAGGCTGGCCAGAACGAGCGCACACCGCCATTCAGCAATGGTTTCATATCAGGACGCCTGCTTGATCAAAACGCGCTGTCCGGCCTTTCTGAAGACCATCGCATGATTTTATACATGTTGATCGAGACAGGGGCGCGGCCTGGCGAGATTGTCAACCTGCAGCCAGAGAACATCAGGCTGAAAGACAAGATACCGCATATCCGGATCCGGTCTATTTCAAAGCGGGAAGTGAAGACGCGCAATGCAGAGCGAGACATTCCATTGGTTGGAATTTCACTCTGGGCCGCAAAGCAGAGGCCGGGCGGGTTTCCTGCGCTGGCTGACAAGGAAGACAGCGTCAGCGGCAACATCAACAAATTCCTGCGCAACAACGGCCTGAAGGAAACGCCAAGCCATCGGCTCTATTCGTTGCGCTCGGCCTTTCAGGACCGCATGATTGCGGTGCGCCATCCAGACCCGGCGCTTGGGCAGATGCCGGAACGCATGCAGGCAGACCTGTTCGGACACGGCATCGGCAGGCCGAAATATGGGGTGGGGTGTTCATCAAAGAATGAAGAGATTTTTGAGCAGGCTTGGCGCTACATGAAGCACATGGCCTTTGCCTTGCCACATTGGGCGGATCTGTCAGACCTCGCTTGAGGCGAATTGCAAGGCTGTCTCCAGCTCGGTTGCCTGGCGCTCGATGCGCAGGATTTCATCATGGAAGACATGGAAGAAAGGCAGATAGTCCTTGCCATGCAATTTGACAAGGGTGGCCGCTTGCGCCCGGTGGCGCTTCAGCTCTTCCAATGTCATGTTGTGCTCTGGCATGAGTTCCTGTTCCTAATGACCAAACGGGGGATCTCCTGCAAGGCCGCATCCCTCGTTTGGCGGTTTCCTTTCCAATGAAATTACCTGCTTGCCAGTCTTTCACGGCTATTGACCCAACGGTGCTTGCCATAGCTCGAACCATGACAATTTTTGCGCGCCTGCGAGACTGGCCTTTTTTCACCCCGCCCACGCAGGTCGGGCAGGGTCGTTCGCGGCACCGCTTCGGGATGGGTTATTCCGCTGCTACCTGGCTTTCGCCGGGCTTCGCAGACTCAACAAAAAACGGGAGAGAGACCCGATCAATATTCAAACGCATTGGCATGAGCATGCCAAACCAGTCGATTGTGTTATGAAGGACCAGCGCGCCACCTTGGCCATTTTGAAGCAGCCTGATTGCCTTGTGTTCCTGACTGTTGCCATAGGCGGCAATGATCAACTGGCCGAAAGAAGACAGGTATGGACAGCTGAAACTGTCGGACTGTTGTTGCTCGATTGTCGACCCCGGAATGATCGCTTTCCAATCCGGATAGGTGCCATCAATCTCGCTGAAGATAGAAACATGAACTCTCACTGAAGGTTCTTCTTCAACGATGTTTTCGTAAAGATGGATCAGGTCACCATCGGCCATCAGTTCGCGCTTGCCAGCCTTGGCAGAATACTTGCAGGCATCAAACAGATGCTTAGGCACCGGCAGAATGTGGGGCTTGTCCGTCATGCCATCCGGATCGCGAAAGACGACCAGGCGGTGACCGTCTGTTGCAACAAGGAAGATGCCGCCGCGCGGGTCAGGTTCGATCAGAACGCCATTCAGATAGTATCGCAGCCCATCCTTGCTAACGAAAAGCGAGGCTGCAGCAAGGAACTCAGGGCGAGTGATGATGATTTCGGTCATGATGATTGCTCTTGTTGAAAGGGTTGCTCTCGTTCATTTGCAATGAACTGGCGCGCTACGCTTGCGGTCGGCGTCGGCTTTCGCCTTGCCTTCGGCGGCGAGCGCTATTCGCTCTTGCCTGCCATACCCAAGGCATGGAGGTAAAGATCAATCAGGGCTTCCATTTCAAGGCGCACGTTGGTGTCCAGTTTGCGCAGGCGGATCAGTGCTCGCATGGCCTTGACGTCGAAACCGTTGCCCTTGGCTTCGGCGTAGACGTCTTTCACGTCATCCGAGATGGCTTTCTTTTCTTCTTCCAAGCGTTCGATCCGCTCGACGAACGCGCGCAGTTGGTCGGCTGCGACTCCTCCGGTGTTGGACATGGTCTTGCTCCTTAAGGTGCCTTTTAAAAAGCTTCGGGTTTGAGGATTGCTGCCCAATGAAGAAGGGCGGCGGCAAAGGTGATCAGGGAGCTGATTGCCAGCAGTTCACGCAAGACAAGCGCTTGTTTTAAATCGGAAAACACTTGGTGCATGGCATTGCTCCGAAGGTGTGCGTTTTTGTCGCTGAAAAAGATATCAACGGATTTGGGTGGCCTTGCTGAGTCGCAGTGAAAAGATATCAACCAACTCAAAATCGCTGTCAGACTTGGATTTGATGAGTGCCGGACCCGCTGCGAAAAGGTCCGGCACTCTGTCCCATAACGTTTGTTTTTCAAGGAGATTTGCTATGGAACAAATTCAAGTTACTACCCAGTGCCCACACTGCGGGGGAGCCGTCATCCAAGTAGCCAACGGCAAGACCGACGAAGCTATCGCTGTCTGCAAGAATTGCGGCGTCAGCTTCGGACGCTGGGCTGATGTGGAAGAGAGGGCAAGGCACTTTGTCATCGAAGATGCTCGGCGACAATTTCTGCGAACCGTCAAGAGCTGCAGAAGAAAACTGAAATAGAAATCTTTCAACCGTCGGCATTTTCTTGCCCCTTTAAAAATGCGCAAGGGATGAGTGGGAGGACGGCTCACCCCTTGCGCTTGTTCGCCTGTGGAGAGGATGACACAGGCGGTTAAGACAATAGCAATATTTTCCACTAAATTTGGAATGTCAAGTGATATTCCAAATTTTGTGGATTTATAACTCGCGTTGCCTGATGGGGTGTTGCTGTATGGTGCGCAGGAGAAGGGCTAGTTGTTGCCAGAGCGACTGTCTGTTTGGGCTTGAGGCGTGTTAATCTGAATTCTGTCTTGAATAGCCTTGATTTCCTGAAGCGCCGTGTGGAGCGCGTAGGTCAGAATGGGCTCTTCCAAGGCTTCGGCTTCGCTGCAGGCTTCTTTGATCAGCTTTTCCAGATCGTGCAGCCTTTTCTTGTCCTTGTTTGACATGGGGTCGTTCCCTGAGTGGCTTTCATTCTGGAGCGATGCATACGGCAAACTGTTCTGGTCCTTTACCGCTGCGGCGGTCGGCTCTTTGGGGTCTTTCAGGATCAGGTAGACCAACAACAGGGCGCACAAGAGAGCGGCAATTTCCAATGAAATGAAAAGCAATTGACTAGACCTGGAGACTGAGCTGATGGAAGGAGTTATAGATTATTCCTATAACGATAGGGTTGCAATATTTACGCCTCGTTTCACCATAAGTTGATGACTGGTTGTGGCTGATTTCTGCGAGAATTGGGGTTGGATCGTTGTTGTTTCATTGGTTTGCAGTTGGTGTGGTTTTGTAAATCTGTTGGATAGCGGAAAATCCCAAGTTGCAATGTTTCTATTTTGTTCTCATACTGTCGACAATTGAAAGGCGTGGTATGTGTGAGAGCGAAGCCAGATTGCAAATGATGATTGATGCCTGTCAGGTGTCAGGGTTTTCGCTGGATTTTTTGGAGCTGTTGACACGCGGACTTGAAAGCCATGCTGTCCGCATCGTGTGTTGTAATGTGTCAACTCTTCCTAGAAATAGAAAATCCAAAGATACCCCATAAACCTGACCAAGACGCAACCCTCCTGTCAGGGAAAGGCGATTGTGCGCGCGCTCCCAGTTGTTCCATTGAGTGGTCTTGACGCCGATGCTTGAAGCTATCTCGGTCTGTGAAAGGCCAAGATAATCGCGAAGCCATTGGAGGCGAAGCGCGACCGACTCGGCAGAAGGGTTATCTCTCTGTTCCATGTCGTAAAAGTTACACGCTCCACAAAATTTGGAAATTAATGAGTTGTGGTGTTGACAATTTCCACAAATTTTGGAAATTGTTATGCATGAGCACAGCTAGATCCATTGTGAGTGATTTGGGGGCAGGGGCCGTGGCGGTTCGGTTGGGCGTTGGTGCGTCTGCCGTTTCCAACAATGTTGTCATCGGTTCCTTTCCCGCGTCCTGGTTCGTTCCTCTCTTTCTTATGGGGTTGGAGCAGGGCGTTTCTGTTCCTGTTTCCCTTTTCCGCTGGCGCTCGGTTGATGCTCACAGTCTGCAAGACTGTGAGGTGCGTTTCCATGTTTCAAGCGCGGCGGATGGCTCATGAGCGGCGAACACAGGCTTTTGGCGAATTTCAACGGGCGCGACATTTATGGCGAGTTGCTGGCAGCAAGCAAGCTGGACGTGAAAACCGTTGGCAGCGATGCGCTTTCAGAGGTGACCGGCTATCGCAAGCAGAGCGTTGACCGCTGCTTGCGGCACCGCTCCGGTCAGGATGACATGCGGCAACAGTCGCTTTCGCTGTTCATGCTGGCGGACCTGATCGTCTTTTCCGATGGTGAAGCCTTGCGGGTGCTGCGGCTGCTTCTGGAGCTGGCCGGGCTTCAGGCTGTGCCGCGTTCGGATTGCAATCCGGTGCCTGCCGGGGTTGGGGCTGTGGCCGGGGTCAGCTCGGACTTTGCCGGGCTGCTGGCTGGCATGAGCAAGGCGCTTGAAGATGACGCGCAAATCTCGGTTTCGGAAATCCTGAAATTTGACCTGATTGAAGCGGCGGACCGGCTGCACATCGATGCGCTATCGCTGAAGGAAAGCTTCAAGGCGCGGGTGGCAAAAGCAAGAAGCGGGGACACTGGATGCGGGGGTGGGGATGACGATTGAGCCGCTGAAGACAAAGCCGCTGGAGCTGCAACTGAGCTTTGATGCACTCGGGTTCGGGCCGGACATGCTCGGCACCGTTCCGCATGAGTTCAAGCGCAAGCGCAGCCGGACAACGGGCATTTCTCGCACCTGCATGGCCGACCCTTACGGGCTGTGCGCCTTGCGCTGCCAGCGCCAGCTTGGGTTTCGTCGCTCCTACTCGCTGGGCGAATATGCCTCGGCGGCGCTGCAACACACCGCCTTGCCAGAGGGCAAGCGCTTTCGCGATTTTGCCTATTGCGTGATTGCTGCCTATGCCGTGGCCGGGCGGTATTTTCTCAAGCCGGACGAAATTTTCGTTGAACGGCGGGATCTGGTCGAGATCAGCGGGGCGCGGCACATAGCGCAGCACCTGGCGGTGGAGATTGGCCGGTGCTCGACTGTGATGGTGGGGCAGGTGTTTGACCGGCATCACGCCAGCGTGCGCAACGCGGTGGACCGGGTGGCCGTTTTGCGGCTGGCAAGCCCGGCGCTGGAAGCGGAAGTCAACAATCTGGAAAACGTCATTCTTGACCTTTGGGCCTTGGCTGACGAGGGCGAAAGCCTTCGCAAGCGCATTGCCGTGATTGCGTGAGGGAGGTCAAACGAGTGAAACGAGAGCCGACCATGCCAGCACCAACACAGGCAAGGCCTTTGGCCGACGCCGAGCATTGCAACGCAATGTGTGAGAGCGACCATCAGAGCTGCATCGCCGATTTTGGGGTCGATATCGACGCGGCAATAGAGCATTTTCATTATTTGCTGGAGCCCAAAATAACCAATGTGAGCGGGTTTTCTGTTGACGTTTCCTATGTGCAAAGCGGGCTTGGAAACCGCGAAGAAAAGGCGCTGCGGTTTGATAGCAGGACAGCCTGCGAGGCCTTTGTCGATCAGCTTGCGCAGCGAGCCGTTGAGGGGCGTGGACGATGCTGAAAACAAACCGGCGCCCATATCGCCCTCCTGTCGACCGGCTGGAAACGCGGCGCATTCAGATCAACCTGATCGAACGGCGCGGGTTCAACCCGCCAGTGGTGACCATGCACGGGCCATGGAATTCGCCAGACTGGCGCGAGCGCAATCTCTTTTTACATGAAGCAATCGCGGTGCGGGACCGGCTCAACGAGCTGTTGCCGCCAGAGCAAGGGAGTTTGGCCGATGAGTAGGGACCGAGGGTGCTACGCGTCTGCGCTGCAGTCTGGCGGCGTGCCGCTGATGGGGCCGGATCTGAACGGGGTTGCTCCAAAGCGGGTGCAGGAGCAGGTGAGGCGCGAGCGCGCACAAGGCACAGGCCGCAGCCACGACGACAAAGGCCGGGTTCAGCTCTGCTACACCCGCATGCAATGCGGCAACGGCGGCGGGGTAAACAGGGTTACTCTTCCGCGCTTTGTGGCGCTGGGTCGGGTGCGGGATGTGTAGAATGCAAGAGACTGTTACGAAATGGATTAATGCATTCGATCAGGAAATAGTCGCCTTTATTAGTGGCTTTCCACATAGTGCGATCAAGAGAAAGTGTAGCCAGTGTTTGGTGATCGATGATCATGCATTCCAGTCTCGCGTCATCGAATGTTGCACCACTGAAATTGGTTCTTTTGAAGTCAGCCCCTCTGAGATCAGATTCGAGAAAGTTGGCGTTCTCAAAGGTTGCACATTCAATCCTCGAATTCACAAAGCAACTTTTAAACAAATCTGCATTCGAAAAGTTGAGGCGGATCCTGTCTTCATAAAACCGTTTGAAATGTGCTCTTCCCAGTGGAGGTCTCCATCCTATATCTCTGTCTTTTCCCAGATCGTTGCGCAGTTGCGAAATCACTCTCATAGCGGTTTTAAGGCTGCTGGAGGCATCATATTCACTTTTGTAGCGACGGCTATAGTTCCGAATGAACGAGCAGAGCACGTCTTGTACGGTTTGGTAGTAAGCTTCTGGGTCTGCGCTGGCAATTTCCCGCAAAGCAAATATTCCGGCTTCCCCGCCTGCTACGTCTTTTTCGGTCAGCATCGCTGCCGCTTTTGTGAAACGGTCAGCGAGCTGTCCTTCTTGAAGCAATTCAATTTGCTTTGCGGTGTGTTTAGATTGTTCAATGGCTGTTTTTGCTTGGCTGGAAGCAACGACAGAGCGCCAGATCGCGAGAGGCAAGCCGATGACGCCGAGCAAAAGAAGACCGAGATTTCTTGCTATCTCGCTAAACTCCTTCCAAACGCTCGCTTCTGCGCTTGCTACATCGTTGAAAATGAGCCACAAGCCAAAGCCCGAGAAAAGCAAAACAAAAGCGCCCAAGTAGATCAAATGCCTTCTCAGCCAAATTCCGGCTGGTGTAAGGAACTTGATGATTTCCCTGTCATTCATCGTGCTTTTGCCTTTGCTGATCGTCTTGAACCAGCAAACGACAATCTGTCCACGTTTGCAACTGGAAGGCGCAGTGCGTCACCAGCCTTTTGCGAGGTGGCGTGATGGCGAAGGTGCTTGTTGCCTGCGAGTATTCTGGGATTGTGCGCAATGCCTTTCTAGACCGGGGTCATGATGCCTGGTCTTGCGATCTGTTGCCGACCGAGAACAGGCCGAATAGGCACATTACCGGCGATGTGCGCGACGTGCTGCACGATGGTTGGGATTGTCTGATCGTGGCGCATCCGCCTTGCACCCGGCTTTGCAATAGCGGTGTGCGCTGGCTGAGCAAGCCACCAAAGGGCAAGACGCTGGCTGAGATGTGGCAGGAGCTGGAAGAGGGCGCGGCGCTGTTCTCGGCCATGTGGAACGCGCCTATCCCTCATGTGGCCGTTGAAAACCCGGTGATGCACAAGCACGCCAAAAAGCTGATCGTGAACTATCAGGAATTCAGCCAGTCAATCCAGCCTTGGCAGTTTGGCCATGGAGAGGTCAAACGCACCTGCCTTTGGCTGCGCAACCTGCCCAATCTTGAACCGACCGATATCGTCAATGAGCGGGTGGCGCGGGTGCATCGCATGCCACCGGGACCAAACAGGGCAAGAGAGCGGTCGCGCTTCTTTACTGGCGTTGCTGAGGCGATGGCAGTGCAATGGGGGCCAGAGATCGATAAAGCGGCAAGGAGGGTGGCGTGATGCAACTAAAGAACAAAATTCAAAGGCCTATCCGCAATCATCTGCAAATCGGAGCGCTGTTTCCAGAGTTGAAGAGAAACCGACTCGAATGCGCTAACAACTTCACCTCTCGCGTGCCGTACTGCTTTGTTAAGTGCGGCATTCACAATACTGAGTTCGTCTCCTGTACATTGCTGAGCGTCAAGAGCCAGTTTCTCAAGAGCCTCAACCTGGCTAGCGGTCAGGCCGACCAACTGAATGTGCAGATACTGAACGAAATCATTTGTAGAGCTAGGATCGAGTTCCTCAAAAACATCAATCACTTTGTTAGTGTACGAGCCATACCCATTGAAAACCTCTTGTGGCGATACTCCAATCTGAAAGACTGGCGGTTCGATACGCATGATTTTTTGAATGATATTCGCCATAACCTCGATTTGTACCCCGATAGTTTCAAGTCGATCTGCGGCTCTTACACTCGCGGCCTGAAGCTGCATCATCTTAAGCTGAGGCCTGACAACAAGATAAGCAACAATAGCAGCTACCCAACCGCTCAGAGCGCCAATCCACTCTCGGGCGCAGGTGACCGGCGTTTCGGTGGGGCTTCCTGCTGCTTCGAGTTTGCAGAAGCCCATGTTGCCATCCAGCCCATAGCCGATGAACAGCATCAAGATGAGCGTCACGCCAGCGCCAAGGCTGAAGGCGTATATGTGGGAGGGTTTGAACATAGGTTAGCTGCTTCGTTTTGCCGCTTGAGTTGCGGCGCTGACCGCACTTTCAAGCACGGATATGGGGACGCCATCATCATTGTGAGTAACGTTTCGAGGTTTGAACATGGCTTCAAAGACTATCCGCTTTTGATCTGCTGTCAGTTTGTTGTCGGTATCAATGTAAGAATAAATTTCAGACAAGGCTGCACGGTAGTTTGCATCATTCCGAATGTTGAAGCTCTGAACGAAAATTCTGCTGAAGTGCTTGAGTATCCACATAAAGAACAGCGCAGGAACAGTAACAAACACCAAACTTGTCCATGGGGCGTCTTTGAGCATCATCGCGTAATGCTGCAAAGGAGTGGCGAAGATTTCCTTGCTGCTATCACTTTTGGAGAGAAGCAGAAGAGCATCTTTGGTTTCTCTAAGGGTTCTTTCTGCTTGTTCGATTTGAGGAGCGAGTTCTTTAGGCGCCCCCGTTATGTTGGACAGTTTCCAGAGTTGATCGCTAGCAGTGACGACTTTGTCCAATGGCGATTGTGTCAAGCCGGTCAAAAATTCACCGATGCTTCCCCAATTCCACAGAAGCATGATTGGAATGATGATGAAGGGAGAAAGTCCGATCAAAGCCATGAATGCATTGTTTCTTGCGTTAGTTTGCCAGCTTTGGTTTGCTGGGCGAAGCTTCAATTTGTTTTCAGCACGTTGAATTGCTGTAATAGCAGCAATTCTTGCTTCGGCCAGATCTGCATTATAATAAATGTTCGCCTCGTTTCGGTCAAAATCGTTCGAAGCCAGTTCAACGGTCACTTGTCCGATCAATGTGGAAATTTCGCTTCCGCTAACTTTAGTGAGCTTCTCCCGCAAAGCAGACTTTGCCACTTCGATAGTATCTATCGGAGAATGGGGCCACCCTCCATGTTGGCTCGCTTTGCTGAAGTCTATTCTCGACAAATTAGCCACGGTAATCAAACGTTTAATCGCTGGAATGCGCTGGTCAAAAACGTAGTTTCCAACCAGAGTGTCTGGCAATATAATGCCGTTATCTTTTATAATTTGGGCGAGGCTTCGGCATCCTTCCGTTCCAGAGTTTTGCTTGAGCTCCAGTCGAGCTTTGTTGATAAAATTTGCTGCGTGGTCAACAAGTTGGCCCCATTGGCCATCATCTGTAAGGCTTTTCAAACTTGCTGTTCTATTGGAGAAACCTTCAAGCCAATCCAAAAGCTCTTCAGCACTCGAAAATTGCTTGTAAAATGGCCGTCCTGTAATTTCAAGGAAAGCTGGAAACTTGGGAGTTTTTTGCCAATCAGTGATAGGTGTTGGCGGCTCAAGGTTTGGAAAGCTCTCAACATATTCTGCTCCCTTGCTCTTCTCTATAAGACTTACAAGTATGTCACCTGTGAAGCGCAATATTCCATCATTCATTTTGGCGATGAAGGTGATTATTTGGGTGTCGAAGCTCATTCTGCTAATTTCCGAGGCAAAAGAAAATCTAATTTGTACAATTATAAATTGTTGTACTTAGCTTCGCTCGATTTGACAATCCTATCAAAACAGAGCATGATTCAGGGTGAGGCGTCAGAACCTCTTTTGCTAGCGGACACCGCACCCGAAAGTCAGCGGTATTTTTGTGTTCGGAATCCGGAAAATGGCCGGATTGCGTGCGCACTCGCCTATGGGCGGGAGGGCGGTGAATACAATACCCGAAAGGGGAATAAGCCCGCCTGTCTAGCACAGGTTCTGAACCTCCCGCTCACCAGTGGGTCATCAGAAGCTTTCTGGGAGTGGTGTTTAAACGCCATGCTAGAGGCTTTTATGATGACTTGCCATTCCTCAAGGCAGAGGCGCGCTTGCGCTCTGTCTCATTCCCTAGACCAGATAGACCTTGCGCTGGAGGCCGAACGCACGCTGATTGACGCGATGCTGTTCGTTGCCAATGAAACGCCCTTTACGGGCCGCGAAAGCCAGATGCTGCACGGTCTGCTCTACCTCCTCAGCGAACACCAAGCCAAGACCGAACAAGCCGCCTCAGAAGCCCATAGAGCCTTGAGAGAGCAAAGAGCCGCGAGGGCGTCGGCATGAAGAGCTACAACGCGGGGCTTGTGCAGCGGGCCAACCGGATCGGGGTTGTCACCGAGGCGGCGTTTCTGGATGCCTGCCAAGAGGTTTTGGACGCCCGGACACTGGTTGACCTTGGCAGTGTGTTTTCGGCTCACCTGGGCACTGTGAGGCTGTTTGGTGACGATGCCGTGCGGCTGTTCACTGAGGTTCACACATTCAGGAAAGGCGAGCTGGAATGCGCAATGCAGTGATTGTGGTTTCTGTGGTGCTGCTGTGGGGCTTTCTTGCGGCTGTGCTGATCGGCGTTCCTGTTGTGGTGTTCTTCTGCCCTGACGGGCTGCTGAGCGAGCCTGAGTGGGTAACTGGCGTTGTCCGGTTGGTTGGCTACGGTGTCTTTGTGCTCTGGCTGCTTGGCACTGAGGTTTATCTGCGGGTTCATAAGGAGGGCGCACAATGAGTGTGAAGGTTTCTAAATGGGCTTGTCGTTTACCTCAAACCAAAAAGGCCCGCCACAGGGCGAGCCTCATTGTTTCCGAGGTCAAATTCATCACTTGTTCAAGCGTTGAGCATGGCTTGGCTGGCGCTGGCAACAAAGGCAGAGCGGGAAATGCCTCTCGCCTTGGCCTCTTCATCAATGGCGGTCAACAAGCCTGCATCAAACGTGAGATTGGCGCGGACGGTGCGCCCGGTCAGCTCGATGTAGGGAATGGCCACCAGAGTGGCGCCTTCGGCCAGATCGGCTTGAACATCTTCCAGCGCGCGCACTTGCTCCATAGACCAAGGGGCAGGACGCTCGGCGGGATTGTCTTCAAAGAAGAGCTGCAAGGCCTCGCTGGCGTTGCGCGTGGCTTCATCAAAGCTGTCACCTGCGGAGAAGACGCCTTCCAACTGCGGAAAGCTCACTCCATAGGCGCTATCAGGGTCTTTCTCGATCACAGCGATATAGTGGATCATGACGGGTCTCTCTCATGCTGCGGTTTGGTGAGGATGGGTTTAAAGCCATCCTGCCATTTTGGCTATTTTGCGGGCCGTTCCAAGGGGAAGGTCTTTCTTGGGGTGCGGGACAATGACAACCTTGTCTCCCTTCCTCAATTTATGGTGCGAGCCCTTCACCGACATTTCCTCAAACCCTTCGGCCTTGAGCCTCTTTATGATCTCTCGGCTGTTTGTTTCCATCGCGGTTCCCATGGTGGTTTGAAGTGTGGCCCGGTGTTCTTTTATGCGCATTATAATGTGTATTTCAGGGAAATTTGTCAAGGGTTGAGAGCATTATTATGCGCACGCAAGAGCGCGCAAGGGGGTGCTATCATGAAGATGGAATCAACTTCATTGATAAACAGAAAAAGGATTTTGGCATGAGTGCAGAATTGATGACGTGGGTCGGTAAGCAACAGTGTGGCGGTGCTCTTCAGAAGCTGGTGCTTCTGTTGTTGGCAGACAATGGCGGCGGGATTGAGGGGCCAACCTCTTTCAGCATGAGCGAGATCGCAAAATACTGTCAAGAAAGTTCCGAAGCATGCCGTCTTGCCTTGGACGATTTAGAACAGCGCGGGCTAGTTCGCACAGACAGACGTCTTTCGTTTGCGAAGGACGAAGAGGCCATATCTTTCACCTTGATTGCGGAGACTAGGTAGGATGGTAGCTATCAGATTTGAACCTGGTTTGGTCCAAGATAGTGTCGTGAAGATTAGCAAGGAGATTACAGAGGCTTCATCGCTGAGCGTTGAGGCGCTAGGGTTGCTTTGCTATTTAACCCACTACGCTGAAACCGGCCACTTTGAACCTGAAGACCTTCGGGCGGCAATTAATCTCGGACGAGATAAATACAACCGCTTGATGCGTGAATTGTTGACGTCAGGATGGGTGATCCGCCATCAGCCGCGAGATCATTCAACGAAAACCTTTGGCGCGATTGAACTCCATGTTTGCCGAACTTTGAAAGCAAAGGGTGAAGCATGAGCATTCAGGACGTTGGATGGGTACTTGGGCAGAATATTGTTAACACCGGTGCCAAGCTTGTTTTGGTAAGCATTGCCAATCACATTCATAGCAAGATGGACTATGCATTCCCGTCTATCGACAATCTGGCAGAAGAAGCCAGCATGTCTAGGCGGTCAGTGCAGCGTCATATCAAGTGGCTTGAGGATCAGCAGTATCTGATTGTTGAGGCTTCCTATGATGTGACGAGCCGTCAGACTTCGAACCGATACAGGCTAAATTTCAATCGTCCTGAAGAACAGTCTAGGGAGGGTGACAAATTGGCACCCTCCAAGGAAGCCATTGATTTTGTTGAAGGGGGAGGGTGTCAAATTGACACCCCGGGGTGTCAGATTGACACGGAGGAGGGTGACACAGGTGACACCCCCGAGGGTGACACTGCTGTCACCCCTTTAATAGGAATAATAACCGGAATAAATAAAAACCCCTTACCCCAAACGACAGTCAAACGACGCAAGAAGCGCTCTAACGGTACTCCCTTGCCTGCTGAGCAGCAACGGGTGTTTGTCGTGCAGTACTCGCCACAGTGGGAGGCTTGGGTGCGGCACCGTGGCAACACCGTTCCAACGGGCAATTATCGAGATCCCGAAACAGGGCGTTACCTGACCGGATGGTGGTTTGATACTCTCTGGCCGCCCGGTTACGCGGAGGCATCGTAAGGGCTCGGCAGAACAGGGAAAGGGGAAGGGGAAGGGGAAGGGGAAGGGGAAGCGACCATGCCAAAGGCACCAAGCACGTTCAAAGCGCCATGGGCTCCTGTGCGGAGCAAACAGGACAGGGAACGCGACAACGACATGAACCGGCGCAAGCGTCACCCGTGGCGGAACTGGTACAAGCTGGCGGCGTGGAAGCGGATACGGGCGTTGCGGCTGTCGGCTGATCCGCTGTGCGTGATGTGCCTGGCTGAGGGCAATACGATGGCGGCAACCGTGGTTGACCACATCGAGCCGCACCGGGGCAATCGTGAGATGTTCTTCAGCTACGCCAACACGCAAAGTCTATGCGAGACGCATCACAACCGGGACAAGCAGCGGCTGGAAGCCAGCGGCGAAACCCAAAGCCCACCGGCATCGGCCGAGCCGGGGGCCTGCCGCTGAGGGGTGGGGGCGGTCAAATCTCTACACCCCGACAGCGCGCGGACCGGCGGGGTAGTTAGATTTCTACGGTGTAGAAAATTAAAAGAGAAAACCCATTAAGATATTGAACTTAATATGTTTCTATGGCCTTTTAAAGATGGCTATTTTTGCTTTTCTCTCTGTTCTGGGAGCTTTTCAAGCCTTGCACTAATCTCTTCAGCTTGTGCAAACAGAACTCTGTTGTTTTCATTGATTTTGGCACTTTCTTCAGTAGTCATTTCTTTGGATTGTAATTCTTGATGATTGAGCTTTATGGATTCAAAACAGGTTTCAAGATTTCTTAAAAGTATTTTGTCTTCCGTCATTTCATTTCCCCCTAGATGGTGTCTGTCAGACTATAGCACTTTAAAGATGAATGACTGTCGCTTTTCAACCAAATCACAATAAATTCTATCAGACGAGGGCCAGAGGAGTATCTTGCAAGCCCTTTCTTGTTACTGAAACGGCCTGTTCGGTTCTGCTTATCTATAGGGCGGGTAGTTCCGTAGGGAAATTGCGTGGCTAGAGGAAGGAAAGATGGTGTAGATTATGTTGGGCAGCGGCTCCCCAAAAATAGAGATAATTCGAATTAGAACGGGGAGATAGTAACTTAGTATTAGCAAGAATCATGAAATTAACATTTTTCGAAACTAACAATATCTTTTTTAAAACGGGAAACAATATCTTCGGCAATCAAAGCAGCTCGCAACTTATTTTCCTCTCTTAAGTAATTACTTCCGTAAAAGCGCTTGTCGAGATTCTCGAGACAATCGAATTCGAGGTTCTTTTCTGCAGGATACTTATCCAATCCAACAGATGTAATCTCTTTTTGTACCAGCCACACTTGCTGAAGAAAATTCTTGTACCAGGCATGCATATCCGCAAAACGGCTAATAGCTTCGTTTTCAGAGACGGAAGAGCTTTCCATTAGGGTATCTAAATGAAGCCAAAATCGTAGGAATATTGTCATAATCATGTGTTCATTAGTTCTATTCATAATGTCATTTTCGGATATTAGGTCAAAATGTCCTCTAAATGAAATATCATTTTGAAAGGGTACTTTTCTGCATTCATCATGATTCTTAAACGGTCTTTGTTCGTATAACAAAAGCGCGCCTATTAGGTCATATCTATATAAATCACCATCTTCTCCTTCCCAGCTTAACCATTTCGTTGCTATGTCCCAAGATGGAAGAATTACCTGAAGATAATTTATATATGAATAGAAATTATTTGACACATTAGCAAGTATTTCTCTTTTTTCTTGTTTTATTTTGTTTTTTTCACTAATTCTCGCAAAAACAACAGACGCAACCAAAACGATAAACACTGAAGAGAAAACAGAATTTACACTAGAAATTGAGGAAAGTATTGATATAAGCGGCTTTATATCTCCGTTTATACTAAATTTATCAATTTCAAAATATGAAGATAAAAAGTTGACGGAATTTCCGCTAAAAATATACAAAAGTATATTAATGGATAAAGTGGATAGAATTAGAAAAAATATTCCGAAAACCGAGGTGCACAATAAAATGATTATGGATCCAATTGATCCAGAATTTATGCTTTGAATGAATTTTTGAGAAAGCTTCGCAAATAGAGTTTGCATTCAAGCTGTCCTTCATGGCTAAAAGTTTTCACACCTAAATCTGCTATAAATATCATATAAATGGATTTCAACAGAATGTAGCGTATGGATGCCGTCAGGCAATTCGCAACTTGGCAATAGTTCTCGAAAAAATCAACTTATCAACCAAATCAAAACCAATTCCATCATGTGAGGGCTGGCGGGTAACTGCTGGCCCTTTCTTGTGACTGGGAAGGCCTGTTCGGTTCCTTGCACCCATGGGGCCGGGCGGGCTGTATGGAATTGGTATGGCTAGAGGCAGAAAACCTGATTTTGAAAATGTCGTTCGGTTCAAGAACGACGGCGGGATTCCGTTCGAAGAGCAGTGCGAGCAACTGGCGGCGGAGCTGAAGCCGTTTGATTTGACCGAGTATGAGGCGTTGATCTGGGACAGGATTGCGCCACAGTTGGCAGAACAGCAAAGGCTCAAGGCGCATTTTGTCGATACGGTGGCCGAATATTGCCGGGCGCTGATCCGCATGCGGGCGTTGCGCTCGACGTTGCTGGATGAGGGCGAAACCTATGTGGTCGAAGGGCGCAACGGCAAGCAGTACAAATCCCGACCAGAAGTGGCGCAGCTCAACGAGACTTGGCGGCAGTGGCGCAACCTGACTGCAGCGCTTGGCCTGACACCAGTTGATGAACGGGGCCTTGCTGCCGGGCAGGGAGATCTGTTCCCACCTGGTGGCGAAAATCCTTTCGCCGGGATGGGCGCATGAGTGCGCTTGTGATCGACGCTGAGCTATACCCGCGCACTGCCTCGGCCTTCCAGTATGCAGAGGATATCGTCAGCGGGGATCTTCCTTCCTGCCGGTGGGTGCGGCTGGCCTGTGAGAGACACAAGCACGATCTGGAGCAGGCGGCGGGGGATCTCTTCGGCTTTGCCTTCGATCCGGCCAAATCCGAAAAGGTCCTGAAGTTTATCGAGGCGATGCCGCATACAAAGGGCAAGTGGGCAGCACAACGCAAGAGCCTGACGCTTGAGCCGTGGCAGCGCTTTTTTGTGGCGTCCCTGTTCGGTTGGGTCCGCAAACAGGATGGGTTCCGGCGCTACCGCGAAGGGCGGCTCATGGTGCCGCGCAAGAACGGCAAGTCGGCGCTGGCCGCTGGCATTGGCAATTACATGCTGTCTGCCGATGGCGAATATGGTGCGGAGGTCTATTCGGGCGCGACGACGCAGAAGCAGGCCTTCGAGGTGTTCACCCCGGCGCGGCTGATGGCCAAGAATACGCCGCTCTACCGGCGCTCGCTCGGGGTGGAGGTTTCGGCGCAGAAGCTCACAACCCGGACAGGTGGCCGGTTTGAACCGCTGGTCGGCGATCCGGGCGACGGGGCGTCCCCCTCCTGCGGCATCGTTGATGAATATCACGAACACACATCAGACAAGCTTTACGATACTCTCAAAACCGGTATGGGGGCGCGAGACCAGCCGCTTATGCTGGTGATCACCACGGCGGGCGACAACATCGCCGGGCCGTGTTACCTGGCGTTTGATGAGCTGAAAAACGTGCTTGAGGGTGTGATCGAAGACGACGAACTGTTCGGGCTGATCTACACGATTGACGAGGGCGACGACTGGACCGACCCGGCCAACCTGATCAAGGCAAACCCGAATTTCGGGGTGTCGGTCGGCGACGAGTTTTTGCGCTCCGAGCAGCAAAAGGCGATCCGGACGCCACGCAATCAGGCGCGATTCAAGACAAAGCATCTCAATGTCTGGATCTCGGCCAGATCTGCCTATTACAACATGGAAGACTGGCACAAGCAGGCCGACAAAGAGCTTTGCATTCCCGAAGGGGATGACGTGGCGCGGTTCGGCTCGCTCGACCTTTCGGCCAAGCTGGACATTACGGCGCGCGTGGATCTCTGGCGCAAGCCGATCAACGGCAAGCATCATTACTATGTGATCGCGCCGCGCTTCTATCTGCCGGAAAAGACAGCGGAAGACCCGGAGAAAAAGCACTATCTGGAATGGGCCGAGACCGGGGCGCTGACGGTCACCGATGGCAATATCATCGATTATGACGTCATCAAGGACGATATCGAAGAGGATCACGCGGACTTTCCGTTCGAGCGCATCGGCTTTGACCCTTGGGGAGCGGTGCAGCTTTCGCTGCAGATCCAGAATGAATTGAATATCGAGGTGGTCGAGTATCCGCAACGGACCTCGCATCTGTCCGAGCCGATGAAATGGGTCGAGGCGCTTTTGAAAGATGGCCGGTTGCACCACGACGGCAACCCGGTTTTGACCTGGATGATTTCCAACGTCATCGCCAAGCCGGACGCCAATGACAATGTTTTCCCGCGCAAGCCAACGCCAGAAAAGAAGATAGACGGGGCCGTGGCGCTGATCATGGCACTAGGGCTGGCCATGGCCGAAGACCAGAACGAAGACGGTGACATGGATGGCTATTTTGCTTCGCTGTAAATCGCAGGTTTTCGCCACTCTTGGCGCTGTGCCTGCAAGAGATATCAACCAAAAGCGGGCCGGTGTTAGCCTTTGATTTGCCGCTGCGTCGGCCCGCCACACGGAAACGCAGCATGGAAAGCGAAAGTGCATCAATCGGAGGTGCCGCGTGAAATTTTCGGTTCGTACCAAATCAGCACCTATCCGACAGCTCACCATCAGGGAGCCTGACGGCTGGTTGGCTGAAGGAGCATTTTCGGATAGCGGTGAAGCGGTGACCTTTGAAACGGCCATGGCGCTTTCGGCTGTCTGGGCTTGCGTCAATCTGCTGTCCGGCACCATCGGGACATTGCCGCTGTCGCTCTATCGCAAGACCGGCGACAACCGGACAGAGGCCACAGGCCACCCGCTCTATTCGGTGCTGCATGACAGCCCGAACTATATCCAGACGGCAGTTGACTTCTGGGAATTCGTGGCCGCATCGCTGGAACTGAAAGGCAATGCCTTTGCGCAGAAGATCAGGACGGGCGGGCGCATTGTCTCGCTTGAGCCAATTCATGTGCCGGTTTCTGTCACCAAGAACACGGATGGCAGTTTGCGCTATCGCTGGACGGAAGATGGCAAGAGCCATGATCTACCAGAAACAGAAGTCCTTCATATTCGCGGCTTTGGCGGCAATGCGCTTGGCGGTTTCTCGACCCTGCATTTTGCCCGCCATTCCTTCGGCATTGCGCGGGCGGTCGACAGATCGGCGGGCGCGACGTTCAAAAACGGCTTGCGCCCGAGTGGCACGCTGACCTTTGAAAAGTTTCTGACCGATGACCAGCGGGCCAAGGCCAACGAGATCCTGACCGAGAAATTTCTCGGTGCGGTGAATACTGGCCGTCCGCTGATCCTTGAGGGTGGGACCAAATGGCAATCCCTTTCGCTCAACCCTGAAGACGCGCAGATGCTGGAAAGCCGCAAATTCTCGGTCGAAGAGATTTGCCGCTTTTTCGGTGTGCCGCCTCACATGATCGGCCACACAGAGAAGACCACGTCTTTCGGCACCGGCCTTGAGCAACAGACCCTCAGTTTCATCAAATTCACCTTACGGCGGCGCTTGAAGCGCATCGAGCAGGCCTTGATTAAGCAGCTTCTGTCTGCGGCTGACCGGGCAGCGGGAATCTATGTCGAATTCAATCTTGAGGGGCTTTTGCGCGGTGACAGCCAAGGGCGCGCAACCTTCTACCAATCCGGCCTGTCCAACGGCTGGCTGACCATCAACGAAGTGCGGCGGCGCGAAAACCTGCCCCCTGTAGCGGGTGGCGATGTGCCGCGCATGCAAATGCAGAATGTGCCGATCACGGAGGCAGGCAATGCAAATTGACACAAAGGTTACATCTCCCGTTTTGCAAATCAAAGCGCTCACGGAAAAGGGCGAGTTTGAAGGATACGCCAGCACCTTCGGCGGTGAGCCTGACGATTATGGCGATATCATTGCGCCGGGGGCCTATGCAGAAAGCCTTGCTGACCATGCCGCAAACAAGACCATGCCGAAGTTGTTCTGGCAGCATAACCGCGACCAGCCGATTGGCCGTTGGCTTGAGCTGAAGGAAGACGACAAGGGCCTGTACGGTGTCGGCAAGCTCAATATGGGTGTTCAGTGCGCAAGGGAAGCGCATGAGCTTTTGAAAGAGGGCGACATCGACGGCCTGTCGATTGGATACCGCATCAAGGCATATTCGGTCGATACCGAAACCGGCGTCTGGACGCTGGAAAAGCTCGACCTGCGCGAAATCTCGGTTGTCTCGATTGGGGCCAACCCGGACGCGCTGATTGGCAGCGTCAAGGCGCTCAAACAATCTCACGATTTGACAGAACGGCTCAAGGCTGGGGACCAGCTGCAGGAGCGCGAGTTTGAATTGTGGCTCAAGGGATTGGGCTTTTCAAACTCACAGGCGGAGCGTGCCGTGCGTCTTCACCTGAAAGGGCAGGCGGGGCCTGCCACAGCGGACAATGAACGGGCCTTCTTGCAGGCTCTGTTGAGTTAATTCAGCACGCACAGGAGAAAATCTTATGGCTGAACCAAAATCCCCTGAAGACCTGGCCAAAGAAGTCAAAGCCGGTTTTGACACTGCAATCGACAAGGTCAAGGAAGTGGCCGAAGAGGCGCTTGGCAAGGCAGCCAAGGGCGAGAAACTGACCGCGACCATCAAGGAAACGGCAGACGAAGCCCTACTCAAAATGAACGAGCTGAAAGGCCAGTTTAGCGAATTTGAACAGAAGATGGCGCGGATCGGCACCGGTCACGATGAACCGGCCAAGAGCATCGGTGAACAGTTTACCGAAAGCGAACAGGTCAAGGCATGGATCGGTGACAGCCCGACCAAGGGCAAGGCAGACCTGAAGATCAAGGCCACGATTACCACGTCAACGGCTGACGCTGCCGGTTCGGTTGGGGCTGCCATTGCACCGCAACGCATGCCGGGCATTCAGGAACTGCCACAGCGCCGCATGACCGTGCGCGACCTGCTGTCGCCGGGCGACATGACCTCGCCAAGCCTTGAGTATGTGCAGGAAACCGGCTTCACCAACAACGCGGCACCGGTGGCCGAAGGAGCGGCAAAACCGTCTTCCGACATTCAGCTTGATCTGGTGACCACAAGCGCCAAGGTCATTGCCCACTGGTTCAAGGCATCGCGCCAGTCGCTCGACGATGTATCGCAGTTGCGTTCGCTGATCGACAATCGCCTGCTGTATGGCCTCGCCTTTCAGGAAGAGCTGCAGCTTTTGAGCGGCGACGGCACCGGCCAGAACCTGCATGGCCTCATCCCGCAGGCCACGGCCTATGTGGCGCCATTTGCGCCAGTAGATGGCACCAACATTGACGCCTTGCGCCTTGCCATGCTGCAGGCGGTATTGGCCGAATATCCGGCAACCGGTCATGTGCTCAACCCGATTGACTGGGCGCGCATCGAGCTGACCAAGGACGCGCAGGGCAAATACATCATTGGCCAGCCGCAGGGTTCCCTGACCCCGACCCTTTGGAATCTGCCAGTGGTGCAGACGCAGGCCATGGCCGTCGACAAGTTCCTGACCGGTGCATTCAAGCTCGGCGCACAGGTCTTTGACCTCTGGCAGGCCCGGGTTGAGGTCGGCTTCGAGAATGACGACTTCACCAAAAACCTTGTCACCATCTTGGGTGAAGAGCGCCTGGCGCTGGCTGTCTATCGCCCGGAAGCCTTCATCTACGGCGACTTTGGCAATGTTGCCTAATCGCTTCTGATCAAAGGGAGGGGCGGGGGATCTGCCCCTCTTTCATCACACAACGAGGAACGAACATGGCAAAGCGAGAATTCAAGGTGTTACGCCCGCATCTGGGCGACAAAATGTATGACAAGGGCGACACCCGCGTGGCTGAAGAGGCGCAGGTGCGTCACCTGATCAAGGCCGGGGTGTTGTCTGAGGCAATCACGGAAGAAGCCAAGGCCAAAGAGGCCGCAGACAAGGCCGCAGCCGATGCCAAAGCTAATAGTGTGCCCGACACCAAGGCTCCATTGCTTGCGACGTTGACCGGTGAAGCGCCAAAGGCTGACGCAGATGCGAAGACCGGCAAGGCTGAAAGCGGGGCCGCGAAATGAAATTCGAGCCATACCAGATAACGGCACCGGCCAGCCTTCCGGTCACGCTGGAAGAAATCAAGACGCATTGCCGCGTTGATGATGGAACAGACGATGACTATTTGACCGGACTTGTCGAAGCCGCTGTCAGTTATCTGGATGGCTATGGCGGCATTCTGGGCAAGTGCCTGATGGTGCAGGAATGGGCGCAGGAATTTGAATGGTGGGGCGACTTCCCGCTTTGTCTCGGGCCGGTCATCGACCTGACCTCGATCTCCTATTTCGATGCGGACGGGGAAAGCCAGGTGGTCGACCTTTCGACCGTGCGCATCGAGCGGCGCGTCCTCGGCACCTTTGCTTGTCTCAAGGTAGGGGCGAGCTGGCCGGACGCTGACCCGGACGCGGGGCCGATCACTGTCACCTGGCGGGCAGGCCATGAAAGCGCGGCTGTGGTTCCTGCCGGGATCCGCCATGCAATCAAACTGCTTGTCGGCCACTGGTTTGAAAACCGTGAGGCTGTGTTGGTCGGTGTTGCTGCCAATCAGGTGCCGATTGCTGTCGATGCACTTCTGGCACCACACAGAAAGGTCTTGTGATGGCCAATGTTCGGGTGGCGCTGAAAATCAAATATCCCTGGTGGTGGCGGCTCTACATGGCTGGAGCCATGTTCTTTGAAGCCACGATTGGCGGGATCGATCCGGATGTCGCGGCCAATTTCATCGCACGGCATACCAAGTTTGAACTGGAAGAAATCAAAGGGGGCCATGATGCAGGCGGGCAAGCTTAACAAGCGGGTGACGTTTCAGGCTCCCATGCATACCGACACGGCAAGCGGCGGGCAGACTGAACTGTGGGGCAATGACCTGACCGTCTGGGGCGGGTTCCGTCCAGATCGGGCGGGCGAGAAGGACGGCGGCGGGCGGTTTGAAGCAAGCGTTACCGGTGTGCTGCGGGTGCGTGGATCGAGCGCAACCATGGCCATTGGCGAAGACTGGCGGGTGCTGATTGATGGCCAGATTTACAGCATCGGCGGCATCATCAACCCGGACCAGCGCGGGCGGGAATTGCAGATCACGGTAACCCGAGGGGAGTTGATCTGATGGCCAAAGTCAAATGGATCGGCAAAGAGCGCGCCTTCCGTCAACTCAAGCGGGTTGTGCCTGCGGTCGAGGATGACCTGAAAGATGCACTTGAAATGGGGGCTGTCGAGGTTGCCGATCTGGCGCGTCTATTTGCGCCCAAACGGACGGGAAAATATGCCCGAACCATTACAGCAAAAGAGCGCGCCACCGCAAACGGCCTGCCATCGTGGGGCGTATTTGCAAGCTATATCTGGCGATTTATCGAATTCGGCACCAAATCCGGGCGCTATCTTGCCCGAGTCGGTATGCGCAAAAGCGATGTCAAACAGCACAAGACACTCGGGCGGCGGAGCTATCGCACACATCCGGGCAATCCTGCGCAACCGCATCTCTGGCCAGCCTATCGGGTGGTCAAGCGCCGGATGATGTCGCGGATTACGCGCAGCATCAACAAGGCCATCAAACGGGCCGGATAGGGGGAACCATGGCGCTCGACTTTACCAAGGCGCAAGAGATGCTGGTCAGCACCCTGAAGGCTGCAGCGATCTGTGACGGGCGGATTTATGACTTTCTGCCGGAAAGTCCGTCAAAGGCCAATCCGGGGCATGTCGGGCAGGTTTATCCCTTTTGCATTCTGGGCAGCTATGCCGGGGATGAAAATGACGTGGGCAACCAGCTTGGCGAAGTGGTTTTCCAGATGCTGGAGGTTCACAGCCGCGACAGGGGCAAGGCGGAAGCCATGGCGATTGCCGCCAAGATCCGGGCGGCGCTGCACAAACAGCTTTTCACGCTGGCCGATGGGGCGAGCATGCGCGTTATCTGGCGCGGGGAAGATATCAACGGACCTGAAAACCGGGTCTATTTTTGCGACATGCGTTTTGAAATCAAACTCTATGAGGCTTGCACATGACAAAGCATCTTGGCCAAGAGCTGTATATTCAGGTTGAAGACCCGGAGAATGTCGGCACCTATGTCGACTTTTGCGGGATCACGTCAACGGACTTTTCCATGGGGCCGGAAATGGTCGACCGGGTCGTACCTGAATGCGACGGCGACCGGACAAAGCCCGCCAGCGTCACAAAGCGGGCTGGCAATATCGATCTGAGCTTTTCCGGCTCCGGTATCGCCGAACTGAACACCCGCACCAAAGCCATTTTTGACGCGGCGCGCACCGGGGTCACCCTCAAGTTCAAGGTCATTGTGCCAGCCTATGGCAGCTTTACCGGACCGGCCTATGTAAAAATTACCTTTACCGGCAACACCAATGAAGACCTTGCAATCTCGGCTGAGTTCGGTTGGGAGAGCGTGCCAGCCTTCGCGGTTGCGGCTTAAGGGGTGGACCATGCAAGTCAATGAACTGACCGGGGAAGTCTCGGTCACACTTGATGGCAAGGGCTTTGTGCTGCATGCGACCTTGCCACGGGTGGCCGCTCTGATGGCTGAGCTGCAAATCACCGGGCTAAGGCAGTTGCATTTCATGGCGGCGGTGCATGACCCGCGTCTGACCTATTCGGGGCTCAAGTGTCTTTGTGCCTCGGGCAACAGCGCCGCTGCTGATGGCATGCTGTTTGGCAAGGTCTCGGAAGAGGCCGAAGGCGCTGTCATTGCGGCTTTGGCGGCGGGCATGCCGGAAAAGAGCCGACAGCCGGGAAAGCCACAGCAGCCGGGGGAGACGGAAGCGACCGCATCCCCTGGCGACGCATAAGGCAGATTGCCTTTGCCTTCCTTGGCTGGGGGCCGTGCGACTTCAGTCAGGCAACCTTGCGCGATTATATCGACGCAATTGCAGGCTTCAACGAGCGATATGGAGAGCCGGAAAAGCCGACCATGTCGCGGGACCGATACGAAGAGTTAAAGGCGCGCTATGGCTGAGAAGGATCTTGAAAAGCTGGTCTTGCGAATTGAGGCGAACACCACCCAGTTCAACAAGGCGCTGAAGAAAATCGAGAAGAACACCGAGACCAGCCTCGGCAAAAGTGAAAAGAGCGTTGTCAAATTCACATCGAGCCTTGGAAGCCTTGGCAAAGCCGCAAAGGGGGCCGTGACGGCTGTCGGCGGCTTTGCCGGTATTGCTGTTGGTGGTGGCCTTGCGGGGATTGCTGCCCTTGCCAAGACTTCAGCCGAACAGGTAGCGGACCTTGCAACGGAAGCCAAACGGGCAGGGGTGAGCTTTGAGGCCTTTCAGGAGCTGGACTATGCTGCGCGCAAAAGCAATGTTTCCATTGATGCGCTGACCGATGGCCTCAAGGAGCTGCAGCTTCGAGCTGACGAGTTTATCACGACGGGTAGCGGCGGTGGTGCGGATGCATTCAAGCGGCTTGGCTATTCCGCTGATGACCTGAAAAATCGGCTCAAGGAGCCGGACAAGCTGTTTGACGACATTATCGGACGATTGCAACAGTTTGACAAAGCGGCGCAAATTCGCATTGCTGACGAGGTCTTCGGCGGCACGGGTGGCGAACAATTTGTCCAGATGATCGAACGCGGCCAAAAGGGGCTCAGAGACGCAAGGGAAGAAGCGCGGCGGCTCGGGATTGTGCTTGACGAGACTGTCGCCAGACAGGCCCAACAGATCAATCAGGAATTTGAAACCCTCTCAACCACCATCGGGACCAAGGTCAAGGGGGCAGTTGTGACCGTTACGGCGGCACTTCTCCAACTCAAGAACAGTTTTG
The DNA here is from genome assembly GCF_003574655.1 of Cohaesibacter haloalkalitolerans. Taxonomy (GTDB): domain Bacteria; phylum Pseudomonadota; class Alphaproteobacteria; order Rhizobiales; family Cohaesibacteraceae; genus Cohaesibacter; species Cohaesibacter haloalkalitolerans. The sequence goes on along the minus strand of NZ_QNUM01000009.1, from coordinate 41,711 downwards.
ACGATAGCGTTCTGGGGGACTCTGCAGGCGGACAGGTAGACACGGTGTTCCGGCTGGCTGACCGCTATCGGGAAGCAAAGGACCAGCTTGAAAAGGCGCGCGGGGCGCTCGATACATCGCGGCGCAATGCTGGCAGCACGGGCAACACGTTTGAGGCTTCGCTTGTTGAAGAGGTCAAAAAGGCTGAGGACCAGATCAGGAAATATTCCGAGCTGATCGCACGGGCCGATTATGATCTGGGCGGGGGTGCCATCAGCGTTGCCGGGCTTGATATCAAGTCCAAACAGCGCGAAATGGGCCTTATCCCGCCAGCCTCGCCAATGATCCCGAAACCGGCACCGGGGTCACCATCGACCAAACCTGACAAGGGAGACGACAAGAAGACAAGAACAGAACAGGTCGACAAGGTGCACGAAGTCATTCTGGCACTGGAGCAGGAAGCGGCGCAGCTTGGCCGGACGTCCGGTGAGCAGGAGCTTTACAACGCTCTGGCAAAGGCCGGTGTGAACCTTGAGAGTGATCAGGGGCAGGCTATCGCAGCGGCGGTCAATGGCCTGCAGGCAAAGCGCCTCGCCATGCAGGAAGCAGCCAGCACGGCGAAAGCCATGCAAATGCAGACCCAAGAGCTGACCCAGAATTTCGAATATCTCGGGCAGTCTGGTGTCGACATGTTGACCGATATCGTCAGCGGCGCGAGTTCGGCTGAGGATGCCATGCGCTCCTTTGCCCTGCAGATCGCCAATGCGGCGGCGCAAGCGGCGCTGTTTGGCACCGGGCCGATGGCGTCCATCATGACAGCGCTCACCGGCAGTTCTGGCGGTGCCCTCACAGGGCTGTTCACCTCTCTGGCCGGGTCGATCACATCAAGCAGAGCTGCGCTTGATCTGTCTTCCTTTGTAACCGGCGCCCGCGCAGGTGGCGGCATCGTGTTGCCCGGCAATCTCTATCAGGTCAACGAGAACGGGCCGGAACTGTTTTCGCCCAACGTGGCCGGGCGCATCGAGCCATACCAGCCTTTCGGCTCGGTCAGCGGCAATGCAAGCCGGGCGGGCGACACACACAATTGGTATGTTTCGACGCCTGATGTGCAGGGCTTCAAGCAGTCTCAGGGCCAGATTGCCGCCAATATGGCGCGCCTTGTGGCACGTGGCGGGCGCAATCAATAGGGGGCCGGACATGGCGGCATTTCTTGAAATCACATTTCCCGTTGCCATCGGCCTTGGCGCGACTGGTGGACCGCAACGCAAGACACAGGTCGTGCAAAGCGGGTCCGGCACCGAAGAGCGCAATCAGCAATGGGCCAATTCACGGCGCACCTGGGATGTCGGCACCGGTATCCGCGATATCTGGGAGGCCGAAACGGTGATTGCCTTCTTTGAAGAGGTGCGCGGGCGGCTTTCCGGCTTCCGTTTCTGCGATCCATTCGACTTGCGCTCATGCGCCATCCTCGCAACGCCCGCCGCAACAGACCAGAGGATCGGCACCGGCGACGGGCTGACCGCCAGCTATCAGCTTACCAAGATCTACGGCAGCACCAATCCCTACACGCGCACAATCCGCAAGCCCAAAGCGGGCTCGGTGCTTGTGGCCGTGGGTGGCGTGGCGCTCGATGCGGCAGACTACACGGTCAATCACGCAACGGGGCTTGTGACCCTTGTCAATGCGCCGGCTGCTGGCGCGGCGGTGACCGCTGGCTATGAATTTTTTGTGCCGGTGCGCTTTGACACCGACAGCCTTTCGATTGCCTGGGAAAACAACCGGCTTATCTCGGTGCCTTCCATTCCCATTGTGGAGCTGATCCAATGAAGACTTTGCCCGATGGCATGCAAGCCCACCTTGACAGCGGGGCAACGACCCTCTGCTGGTGCTGGAAACTCATAAGGCGCGATGGTGCGGTCTATGGCTTTACCGATCATGATGCCGATGTTGTTTTTGATGGTGTCACCTATTCGGCAGACAGCGGCTTTACCGCAACAGAGCTGCAATCAAGTCTTGGGCTGTCGGTTGACAATGTCGACGTTGACGGGGCCTTGTCGGCGGATTTCATCACGGAAGAGGATATATCGGCAGGGCTTTATGACGGGGCCGGGGTCGAGGTCTGGCGGGTCAACTGGATGGACCTTGACCAACGCGTCCTGATGCGGGCGGGCAACCTTGGCGAAATCACGCGAGGGGACACCTATTTCAGCGCCGAGGTTCGGGGGCTGGCGGCTGAGCTTCAGCAAAAGCAGGGCCGGGTCTATCAGGCCGGTTGCGATGCGGTTCTGGGGGATGAACGCTGTGGGGTCGATATCTCGGACCCGGCCTTCTCGGCCAGTGTGACCGTTTCCGGCTATTCTGGCGGGCAGGTGCTGCAGATATCCGGCGCGGAAGATTTCGGGGCCGGTTGGTTCAACCGGGGCACGTTGACCTTTACCAGCGGTGCAAACAACGGACTTTCCTATCAGCTTCAAAGCCACGTGGTGACAAGTGGCCTCGTGACGATTGGCATCTGGTCGCCATTCCTCAAGGCGGTTGCCATCGGGGATACGCTGGATCTGGTCGCCGGGTGCGACAAGCGGTTTGCAACATGCGTCAAGAAATTCGCCAACGGGGTGAATTTTCGCGGCTGTCCGCACATGCCGGGCAACGACTATGTGACGACCTATCCAAGCCCGGATGATGACGACCTGTCGGGGGCCATTCGTTATGACCAGTATTGAGCGGCAACAGATCATTGCCAGCGCTCGGGGCTGGCTTGGCACGCCTTATCACCATCAGGCCAGCAACAAGGGTATAGGCTGCGATTGTCTGGGGCTGATACGCGGGGTCTGGCGCGAGCTTTATGGGGCAGAGGTCGGGCCAGTTCCAGCCTATTCGCCCGATTGGGGAGACGCCAGCAATGCAGACAGTCTGCTGGTTGCCGGTCGGACCTACATGCAGGAAATCGCGATTGCCGATATGGGGCCGGGGGATGTGTTTGCCATCCGATGGCGCGGGGCAAAGAGCGCCAAACACCTTGGCATCCTGACCGGTGAGACGCGATTTATCCACGCCTATGAAAAATGTGGTGTGGTCGAGGTGACCCTTTCCCCTCACTGGCGGCGGATGATTGCCGCTGCTTTCCGCTTTCCCGATCTGGAGGTCTGAGCATGTCAACGCTGGTTTTGTCCAAGGTCGGAAGTGTGGTCGGCGGGGCCTTGCTGGGGCCGCTGGGCGCGATGATCGGCGGGACACTCGGGGCGCTCGGCGGCGCTGTCATCGACAACATGCTTTTGGCCGGGGGCCGGGACACCCACACAACGGGGCCAAGGCTCGACAGCCTGCAGGTGACCAGCTCGACCGAGGGAAGCGCGATCAACCGGGCCTATGGGCGTGTGCGGATTGGCGGGCAGGTGATCTGGGCGACGACCCTTGAAGAGGTCGCCAGCACCAGCAAGCAGGGCGGCAAGGGCGGTGGCGCGACAGCCAAGACGACCAATTACACCTATTATGCCAATTTCGCGATTGGGATCTGTGAGGGGCCGGGGGTCTATCTCAACCGGATCTTTGCCGATGGCACCGAAATTGACATGTCGAAAATCGACTTCCGGTTCTATGACGGCAGCGAAACCCAAGAGCCGGACAGTCTGATTGAAAGCATCGAAGGGGAAGGGCTTGCCCCGGCCTATCGCGGGCTTTGCTATATCGTCTTTGACCGGCTGGAGCTGACCGACTACGGCAACCGCATTCCGCAATTTACCTTCGAGATTTTCCGGCCCTCGCCAAACCGTCAGTTGGAAACTGCCATCATGGGCGTCAATCTCATTCCGGGGTCAACAGAATTCGGATATGAGCCGGATGTCATGCTCAAGCAGACGCTCTCATCCAGCGGGGCTGTGACCTCGGAAGACTATGAAAACGTCCACCAGAAGCAGGGCGCGTCTGATCTGTCTGTCTCTCTTGATCAACTCGCCAGTGCCTTGCCGAATGTGAAAAGCGTCTGTCTGGTCGTGGCATGGTTCTTTGACGACCTGCGCTGTGGTGCCTGCAGCATCCGGCCAAAGGTGGAAACGGCCAGCAAGCCAACCTCGCCCTATAACTGGCAGGTTGCAGGCCTGACGCGAGACACGGCCCTGCTGATTACGCAGCTAAGCGATGACAATGGCAACGCCTATCCGGTCTATGGGGGCACGCCTTCAGACCGATCTGTCATTCATGCCATTGGCGAATTGAAGAATCGCGGCTATGAGGTAATGCTATACCCGTTCATCATGGGCGATATTCCCAAAGGCAATGGCCTTGCCGACCCTTGGGGCGGGGAGGAACAATCTGCTTTCCCTTGGCGTGGGCGGATCACCTGTTACCCGGCTCCGGGGATGGCGGATAGCCCGGACCAGACCAGCGCGGCGGCTGATCAGGTCTGGGCCTTTCTCGGTTCGGCGTCTGTTGCCGATTTTTCCATTTCAGATGAAACAATTACTTATGCGGGTGCGGAGGATTGGGGGTACAGGCGGTTCGTGTTGCACCTCGCCACACTGGCGAGCGCTGCCGGTGGTGTCGCTTCGATCTGCATTGGCTCGGAAATGGTCGGCCTTACCACGGTGCGCGACAGCGCAACCAGCTATCCCTTTGTGACGGGGCTCAAGACACTTGCTGCTGATGTGCGCACCATTCTTGGCGCTGCGGTCAAGATCGGCTATGCGGCGGACTGGAGTGAATATCACTCGCACAGGCCGGGGGACGGGTCGGGCGATGTGATTTTCAACATGGACCCGCTATGGTCTGACGCCAATATCGATTTCATTGGAATTGATAATTATTTCCCGCTCAGTGACTGGCGGCGGGGCAGGGAGCATCTTGATTATGATCAGGAACGCGGCTTTGTGACGCCCTATAGTCTCGACTATCTTCAGGCCAACATTGAGGGCGGCGAGTATTACGACTTCTATTATGCTGACAATGCGGCGCGGGTGGCGCAGACGCGCACGGCCATCAGTGACGGGGCGCACGGGGAAGACTGGATCTTCCGGCAAAAAGACCTCAAGGGCTGGTGGAGCAATAGCCACCACAACAGGCCGGGCGGGGTGCGCGACAGCGAGGCAACCGGCTGGACGCCACAAAGCAAGCCTATCTGGTTTACCGAATTGGGATGCCCTGCGCTGGATCTCGGCAGCAACCAGCCGAATGTTTTCTTTGACCCGAAATCAAGCGAAAGCGCCTTGCCCTATTTCTCCAGCGGGGCGCGGGATGACGTGCAACAGCATTGCCATCTGAAGGCGACAATTGACTATTGGGCCGACGCGGCCAACAACCCGGCATCGAGCCTTTATGACGGCGCGATGATCGACATGGATCGGGTGCATGTTTGGAGTTGGGACGCCCGGCCTTTTCCCTCCTGGCCGCTGGATGGGGCGACATGGGCGGATGCGGACAACTGGGCCTTCGGGCACTGGCTGTCTTCCCGCGTCGGCATGGTCTACATGCCGGACCTGATGCGCCATATCTCGGACGAATATGGTTTTGCCACTTATGATTTTGATGCTGCTTACGGGGCCTGCGATGGCTATGTGATCGATAGCACCATGAGCTTGCGCAGTGCCTGGCAACCGCTGGAACTGGCGTTCGGCTTTGACTTGATCGAAACAGGCGGCATCATCAAGGCGGTTTCGCGCAAGGCCATTCCGCTTTGCGCTGCAGTTGACAAGAGCAGCCTGCAGGACGGCAACGGCGACAAGGTGGGCGAGCTGGTTACCCTGACGCGGGCGCAGGAAAGCGAGCTGGCACGGGCGGTGCGCATTACATACCTCAACGCCAACAAGGCCTATAATTCCGGCACGGTGAGCGCATGGGCCAATTTCACCGGTGCGACCAGTGTTTCGGAAAGCCAGCTTGCAATCGTGATGGACGAAGACAGGGCAAGCGCGGTGGCCGACTATCTATTGCAGGATGTCTGGGCGGCACGGGAAACCGGAAAATTTGCCCTCATGCCGTCCCTGCTGGCTCTGGAACCGGGGGACGTTATCGAGGTGGCAACAGACAATGGCGCAAGGGAAATGCGCCTGACGGACGTCAAGGACGGGGAGGGGCGCAGCTGCGAAGCAAGCGGCTTTATCGATGCTGCCCTGTCTGTTTCCGGGGCCACCTTGAGCATTCGGGCGGCCTCAACGACTGGAAGCCTCACGCGCATTCTGGCGCGGTTTATGGACCTGCCGTTGCTGCAGCCCGATCACGACCCGAATGCGGGCTATGTGGCTCTTGCGGCCAAGCGTTGGCCGGGGGCGGGGCTGGTGCTGCGCTCAGCAACAGAAAGCAACTGGCAAACCAACATCGAAATATCCAATTCCGCCATCATCGGCGAAACGTTGACCGCTTTGGACAAGGGGCCGCTTTATGTCCTTGACCGGGGGAATAGCCTTGATATCGAGATATTCAGCGGCTCGCTGCTGTCGGTCACAGAGGACGAGTTGCTGGCCGGTGCCAACGCCTTTGCCATCGAGACCAGCGCAGGGACATGGGAAATCATCCAGGCGCAGACTGTGGAGCTGATCGGCACAAACCGCTATCGCCTTTCCACCCTGTTGCGTGGCCAGCTCGGCACAGAAAGCGCCATGCTCGACACTGTGGCGGCGGGGGCCGCTATCGTCTATCTGGCGCAAGGGATCGCGCAGGCAGACATGACGCTGTCAGATGTCGGCAAGGACTATTATTGGCGCTATGGGCCGGAAGGCGAAACAGTTGGCTCGGATCGCTTCACGACGGAGCAGCACGCTTTCACCGGGCGGGCGCTCAAGCCCTATGCGCCGGTTCATGCCCGGTGGTCGATCGATGACGCGGACAATCACACAATCACATGGATAAGGCGCACGCGGCTCGATGGTGATAGCTGGGATCTCTATCAAGTGCCGCTGGGTGAAGAGCAGGAGGCTTATGAGGTCGATATCATCAGCGGCGGTGCAGTTGTGCGCACCATCACGACCAGTGCACCACAAGCCAGTTACAGCGCAGCAGAACGCCTCGCCGATCTCGGCAGCGCAACGGCTGGCTATGACGTGGCGATTTATCAAATCAGCCAAACGCTCGGGCGCGGCGATGCGCTTGAGGCGGAATGGAAGAAAAACTCCTCGGGTAGCTGAGGCTCGTTGCAAATAGGATGAATTCCGTGAACTTTAAAACACAATGAGGTGTAATAAAGAATTCTGTATTATTCCTAATTGAGAATCGTAGATAGTTAATATATATTCAATACTATCACCGTAACTCTTTATCATTGTTGTATTGATATGCCCAAAAATATTGAAACTACCGCATTTTCACATTTTTTTGATGATTCTACAAAAATATCGTCTGCACCTGAGTATTTGAAAAAGCTTAAGTCCCATATAATTTTAACGTTACTTGTTCGTGACAAGGTTATGGTATCTGATACCCAAGCCGTAACCTCTGGGAATTTCAGAAATCTATTAAGGAAAGATGGAGTTATTAGGGAGCTTTTGAAGAAAGGATATTTTAAGCTGGCTATTCGAGACCGTTATGATGGCGAAATCGTCAAGTCTTTGAATCAATTGAATAGAAAATTTATTGCAAATGGAAATTTAGATGTTGGAAGGAAAATATCAAATCTAAAACAGGACTTCTTCGAGAAAGATGACGATATTTCCTTCTTTGAACAGTTTTCTAACTGCAATGAATGGAAAATTGATGAGATAAGTGAAATCTATACGAACAAAGTAATGTTTTATACGATGGAGCGACTTTCTTCTCTCGTTAGTGCTCGTGAGATTGATATCGTGAAAGAGGAATTTGCTGCCGAAATTAGTCAAAGAAGAAACGGCATCAAGGGATTAACTGGTGTATTTATGTACAATGTTCTTCCTGAGAAACTTTATAAACGAATTGGTGTGCCTGAATTTGATCTGACTACCCTCTTAAAAGAATGTTCTGATGCAGCCTATCAAACAGCCCTACCTTCATTAATGCATTTGGATACCTATTTTTCCGATAATCATGCAAAGTGCTTTTCACTGAATTGCCAGCGTTCACCAATGTGGGAGAGTATAGGAGAGACAGAAATTCTCAGAATTCCAACAAAATCGAAATTCTTAGTCGATTCTATCGCTGATTTTGATATATTAGATGTTGTGAGACTTAGGGATAGCAGAAGTTCAAAGAGAATACGTGAGTTGGTCCGAAATGGCGTATGTACTGAATATTTGATCGAAGAGTATAAGAATAACTTAGAGGAATTGTATGCAAGAATATTTGAAACTATGGTTGATAAAAATCCCTTAACTAAATCGACAATATCTGTATCTGAGGATGTGAGATTAAGTAAAAGAGTTTATATGATTGAGAATTCTTTGGGATTTTTAGTCGAAGTTCTTGGATTGCATTTTCTTTTTCCGGGCATTGGCTTCGCGATAACAAGTTTATTCAATCGAAACATACGAAAAACGCTTCCATCCCCCGAAGATAAACGCGCACGGGAGATGGCCAATTGGCACCTTCAGCAAGAAAAGGTAAATCAACATATGGAAAATGTAGGAGAAAATAAAAAAATAGATTTTGATACACCAGCTTTAATGAACGTTGTTGGAAATGAAGTTGTTAGTTCACCCGAAAATGTTGGAGTAATTTCTTAAACAGTATTTTTGAATTAGTATCTTCGTGTTTTGATCGTAGATAAATTTTGATTTTTCTTCGTCAACTATTTCTTTTAAATTAAAATAGTGAAACCCGCTTATTGCTTCAGTATCTTCCTTGTGCTCGGTTGATAACTCTTTTGAATCTGAGATAATTGCCAAAAATAGGTGCGTTACAAAGTCGTGCCCAACTGTGCCGTAGCTTTGGATGCTGTTGGGTTTGAGGCCTGTTTCTTCACTCAGTTCTCGTAAGGCATCATCAAATGGGGTTGAATCTTTACTACCGAAACCTTGTGGCACCTCATATGAAAACGCTTTTTCCGAATATCTGTAGTTCTTAACTAATAATGCGGTATTGTTTATTACAGGCAATATTGCAACACCATAAGGTGCTCTCCACCGAGATCGAAAGTATGTGCCAACTTTTCCGGACGGGAAGGAAACTATATCATCGTAAACATCGATGAATTCATTCTCGTATACTTTTATTTCTTTTATAGTTTTAATTATACCATCCAAAATTAGTTTCCCTTCTGCGCCAAACTGTGTGAACCGTGCCGGGGTGCTCCCAACTTTAAAAAAGTTTGAATGAATTTTCATCAAAGATTCTAGTCGCTGCAACGTAGAAGTCTTTTATGTCCACACAATATGCAGTCGGTAAATGTGCCGAGACGACTTCTCAACCACCTCACACCATCCCTTACCCTCGTGTTGAGTGAAATCAACCGAGGGTAAATTTCATGACTGAAACAGCGCTTTTGCGGTTGCCTTATATTGCGAGCAATCAGAACCAGAAGCATATCACCCATAACGAAGCCCTGCGGATGCTGGACGCACTGGTCCAGCTGTCCGTTGCTGATCGGGATTTGTCAGCGCCACCGGCAGAACCGGAAGAGGGCACTCGCTACATTGTCGCCGATGGGGCAAGCGGGGCCTGGACCGGATGGGAGGGCAGCATTGCCGCCTATCTTGACGGGGCCTGGATGCGGTTTCAGCCGCTGGCCGGATGGCTGGCGTGGCTTGTCGATGAAGGCAAGCTGCTTTGCTATGACGGGGCGGGCTGGTCGGATTTCATTTCAACAAGCCTCGGCGCGGCTCTGGCGGGGGGAACATTCGACAAGATCGGGATCAACGCCACGGCGGACACGACAAACCGCCTAGCCCTTGCCTCTGCTGCCAGTCTTTTCAACCATGCTGGCAATGGCCATCAGATCAAGGTCAACAAGGCGGCGGTTGCCGACACCAACAGCCTGTTGTTTCAGACCAACTGGTCAGGCCGTGCTGAAATGGGGTGTGCCGGGGAAGATGACTTTTCATTCAAGGTGAGCGCTGATGGTTCCAGCTGGACCACGGCGCTCAAGATCGCTCGGGCAACCGGGCTTCTCACCGGCGCGGCGGTGCAATCATCCGCCAGTGATGCGACAAGCGGAAGGCTTTTGACCGTTGGTGCATTCGGGCTTGGGGAAGCGGGAAGTGTGCCCCCGCTCGCTGATGTTGACGACCCGAACACCCCTTGCGGCCTTTGGGGCGTGTTGGGTGGATCGACGGCGAACAACGCCAGCTTGCCTGCTGGTCTTGCCGGAACGGCTGGTTCAAAATTCGGCATGCTGATGATGGAAAAATACAGTTCATCCCGCGTCCGGCAAATCGTTTGGTCGACGGTTGCCAATGATGCCAAGGTGTTCGAGCGCTGGTATCGCTCGGCAGGTTGGGAAAGCTGGCAGCTCATATACGGTCAAAGAAACATCATCGGAACGGTGGCGCAATCGTCGGGCGTTCCAACAGGGGCCATTATCGAGCGCGGCAGCAACGCCAACGGTGAATATGTGCGCTTTGCCGATGGCTTCCAGATTTGCACCAATGGCAATGCAGCAATCACGACAGCGGCGGCGGCCTTCACCGGCACCATCACCAAAATCGACAGTGACAAGCTTTGGCTTGGCCGCTGGTACTAGGGAGACACTCCATGAAACTCACTCTGATTCCGCAACGGCGCGACGATGCGCTTGCCCTGTCGCTTGCGGGTGACGTGCTGACCATCAACGGCGAAGCGCTGGACCTTTCCGGCATTCCGGCCGGGGCCACCTTGCCGCGCAAAGCGGTGGGCTGCGCTTGGCTGGCATCCGATATCGAGCGCGACAAAGACGGCCAATTGTCTCTCTCGCTTATTCTGCCTCATGGTTTCATTGCAGATCCTTCGACGGACGCGGCAAGGGCCGTGCTTTATCCTGCCCCGCTTGAAGTTACCGAAGACGGGGAAATCACCTTGCCAGCCCATGAAGAGGAAGGAATTGAAGAATGAGTATTACCATTGATCTTGGCCAATTGATCACCCCGGAGGCGAAACAGGCGTTTTCCCTTGAGAGAGCAAAGAGCATTGCGCTTGATGTCATTAACACCCGGATTGAAAAGAAACGGGCCGCCCTGCTGACGGACATGGTAGGGCAAGAGATGATTTATCTTGCCAAGGAAGCGGAAGCCAAGGCTTGGCAGGCGGCAACCAATCCTGATCTTGCCGATTATCCGCTTTTGGCGGCTGAAGTTGGCATTACCGCTGACGATGCGGACGCATTGGCCGCGCTCTGGCTTTCCATGGCCGATCAGTGGCGACAGACGGCAGCGATCCTTGAAGCGATCCGGCTCAAGGCAAAGGCTGATATCGGCGCGGCGGAAACGCTGGACGCCGTTACGAGCGTTGAAGATGGCATTGTGTGGCCGTAACAAATCAACCGGATCAAAACAGCCCTTACCCTCGGATGGACTGAAACCAACCGAGGGTATTTTTATGGACAAGGCAGAAATCAAGGCCATTCAAAAGGCGCTGAAGGCCAAGGGCTTTTACAATGGGGCAATTGACGGCCTGCGCGGCAGGCTGACCAATCGGGCCATCATCGACTTCAAAAAATCTATCGGTTATCGCGGGCGCGACTACGTGGGGCCGCTGACCAAGGCGGCGCTGTTCGATGGGCGCGTTGATCCGGTGACGGCAGCGCGCACACCATCGGCCAAGGCGCTCGCTGTGTTTGATGAACCGGCATGGCTGCAGGTGGGCCGGTCTTACCTTGGTTTGCGCGAATACAAGGGCAACCGGCACAACCCGAAAATCCTTGAATGGTGGGTTAAGATCCGCATGCCATTCACCGATGATGAAACCCCATGGTGCGCCGGGTTTGTGGGCGGCGTTCTGGAAGAGTGCGGCATTCGCTCGACCAGATCGGCGGGCGCACGCTCTTACCTCTGGCAGAATTGGGGAACGCGGCTCAGCGGGCCTGCTGTTGGCGCTGTGGTTGTCTTCTGGCGGGGCAGCAAGACGGGTGCAAATGGTCATGTCGGGTTTGTGGTCGGGCGCGACCAGCATGGCAACCTGATGGTGCTGGGCGGCAATCAGGGCGATGCGGTGACCATCCGGCCATTCTCGATGGACCGTGTCTTGTCCTATCACTACCCGGCTGGTGTGGCCATCAAGAGCGCTATCGGCTTCTCATCGCTGCCGGTGGTGGACTCCAACGGCATGCTCTCAACCAACGAAGCGTGAAAAGATATCAACGGATCGGAAAGTCATGAGACCCTTTGTTTGACGGTTTATCAACTCTCAAATGGAGCAATATCATGACTTCCCGAATTGCATTTCACCCCACTGTCGCCATTGGCATCGCCCTGGCTTGCCTGTTCGCCATGCCTGCCAGTGCTGCGACCATTGACCTTTCGCCGGTCTCGACCCTTTTCAACGAATTCATGCAGTCCTTTGTCGGCCTGCTGGCCTCGGTGATCGTCGGGGCCGCTGCCTGGGCGGCCAAGAAATGGTTTGGCCTGCAGGTGGACGCCAAGCAGCGCGAAAGCCTGCACGGGGCTATTGTGCGTGGTATCGGCGCGGCGCTCGAAACCTTGCTCAAAAAGATGGACGGCAAGACCAGCATTGAGATTGACAATGAGACGGTGGCGCTGGTTGCCAATTACGTTATCAAGCTCAGCCCCGGCGCCGTAAAATACTTCAATCTCACGCCTGATGCGCTGGCCGATCTGATCCGGGCCAAGTTTGGCGAACGCCTGATGATGGAGCTGGATCTCACTGCGCAGCCTAGCGCCAGCGCATAAATGAGGAGGGTTGGCGGCATGTGGGAATGGATCATCGGGGCGGCGTTGGGCTTTCTGGGGGAGCTGTTGCGCTCGCTCTATGAGACCTACACCGCCAACCAGTCCATGAAAGAGGTTGGCAGGCTGGAAGAGCAGAAGGCCAACCTTGAAAAGCAAATCACCATCAGCAAAGAGGCGCAAGCCATCAGGGACAAGGCCAATGCAGAAACTGACCTTAACGCTGTTATTGACGGGCTGTAGCCTGTTTCTCGCTGGCTGTCCTTCGCAGACAGTCACGCTCGACAGCCTTTGCGAAGCGCGGGCCGTGCCGGTATCGCCGGAAATCAAGGCGCAGTTTCGCGCCTGGCTAACGCCTGACGGCAAACTCAAGGCCAATGCCCCAATGGGGGCGGCGGACTTCCTGAAGGGCCTGAAGGCCAACAATGACCTGATAAGACACTATTGCAGCAAAGGGGCAGGGCAGTGAGCACTGAAATTAAGGATCTGGTCTATATTGGGGGAATTGTTGTGGCCGTTGCGGGCTCACACTTCATGTTGCGCGCCCGCGTCATGGTGCTGGAAGAGCGAATCAAGGGCTATTCCGAAGCCATGAAACGCATCTTCGAAAGCCTGAGCCGGATAGAAGAAAAGCTGGACGGAAAGGCGGACAAGTGACATAAAGGAGCCAAGAAAATTTGGCTCCTTATTTTGTACTACCAATTGTACTACAGATTGTACTACACAAAGTTTCGGAAAATAGGTAATGATAAATATTTCAAATAGTTAGAAATAAGTCAAAGTGACCACGAATCCTGCAGGGGTCGCCACTTTCCTTGAGACGATACATCTTTTTTCCGCTCAACATTGCGCTTGCTGCGAAACTGATTCCTTCCTAGAGATACACCTCTGCAGGGCCTCTTTGCCTCGGCAAACTGCGCGCCAGACACTACGGCCATCACCATATTGTTCCAGCTCCGTTTTCACTGCAGATGAACTCAATGCTGAGTATCGGTGAAAATACGCAATTAAATGCGTTTGGAAACAATCGTCATGGCATGAAAATGCAAATCCGCATCTTGCCTCGACACCGGTCAATCAATAGCATGGCGCCAAATCGCGACAGGATAGTCAAACCATTCGGGAGAGTGTGAAATGAAACTGGCAGCCGCAGCAACCGTTCTTGCCTTGTCCACCTCAGCTGCCTTTGCAGACTGCTCAATGGTGACCTTCTCCGATGTGGGTTGGACCGACATCACGGCAACAACAGCCGCAACAAGCACCATTCTTCAGGCGCTTGGCTACAAGACCGACACCCGTATTCTTTCCTTGCCCGTCACCTATATCTCGCTCGAAGAGGGTAAGGTGGACGTCTTTCTTGGCACCTGGTTGCCCAGCATGGAATCGGACATCAAGCCCTATCGTGAAAAGGGCACCATCGACACCGTCCGCGCCAATCTGACGGGGGCAAAATACACCCTTGCCACCAACGCTGCCGGTGCAAAGCTGGGCATCACAGATTTCGCGTCTATTGCCACGCATGCCGACGAGTTGAAGAGCTCCATCTATGGCATCGAGCCGGGCAATGATGGCAATCGGCTGATCATGACGATGATCGAGAAGAACGCTTTCAACCTCAAGGATTTCAAGATCCGCGAAAGCTCGGAGCAGGGTATGCTCAGCCAGGTCCAGCGGCTCTCGAAACGGGACCAGCCGATCGTCTTTCTTGGCTGGGAACCGCATCCGATGAATTCCAGCTTCGAATTGACCTATCTGAGCGGTGGGGACGAGTTCTTCGGGCCAGACTTTGGCGGTGCAACGGTCTATACCAACACCCGCGCCGGGTATGCCAAAGAGTGCCCGAATGTTGGCAAACTGCTAAAAAACCTTGAGTTTTCCCTCAAAATGGAAAATGAGATCATGGGCTATATCCTCAACGACGGAAAAAAGGCAGAAGACGCTGCAAAGATCTGGCTAAAAGCCAATCCTTCCGTTTTGGATAAATGGCTCGATGGTGTAGAAACACTCGATGGCAAACCCGCATTGCCAGCAGCAAAGTCCGCCTTGGGGCTTTGACCATACCAAAATCATGGTCCCATTGAAATGGGACCATTTCTGCCGCCCTGTTCTGAGCGTGTCGGTGGATTGAGACAAAAGGAACGCCGAACGTGGAATGGCTCTATTCCCACAAAATTCCCGTAGGGGATTGGGCAAGCGCGCTGTTTGAATGGATTCGCATGAATCTCGGAGGGCCGCTCGATAGTCTGAGCCTGATCCTTGAGCAGATCATCAACGGCATCCTGTGGGTCCTGCACACACCGCATCCACTGATCGTTATCGCCGTGTTTGTTGGCCTGACCTGGCTCATCCAAAGAAGCTGGAAGACCTGTGTGCTGGTCGGGCTCGGTTTTCTGTTCATCCTCAATCAGGGATACTGGCGCGAAACCACCGAGAGCCTGACACTCGTTCTGACCTCATGCGCGGTCTGCATGGCGCTTGGCGTCCCCATCGGCATTGCCGCAGCCCATCGGCCCCGGCTATATGCGGTGTTGCGGCCAATCCTCGACCTGATGCAAACGCTGCCCACCTTTGTCTATCTCATTCCCGCCATCGTCTTTTTCGGCATTGGCATGGTGCCAGGGCTTATTGCTACCGTTGTCTTCGTGCTGCCAGCCCCCATCCGCTTGACGCAACTCGGTATTTCCTCAACGCCGGAAAAGCTGATTGAGGCCGTGCGGGCCTTTGGCGGAACCCGGCGGGACGTACTGCTGAAGGCAGAGCTGCCCCACGCCCGTCCGCAGATCATGGCAGGTCTCAACCAGACCATCATGCTGGCGCTGTCGATGGTGGTGATCGCCGCCCTTGTCGGCGCAGACGGGTTAGGGGTTCCTGTCGTGCGGGCACTCAATCAGGTCAACACCAGCCTCGGATTTGAAAGCGGCTTTGTCATCGTTGTGGTCGCCATCATCCTTGACCGAATCTTGAACAGGAAACGCGAGCATTGACGACCGCCATCAAACTCGAAAAAGTCTCCATCGTTTTTGGTGACAAACCCGAATCTGCCTTGCCCTATATGGATCAGGGGCTTGCGCGCGCCGAAATTCAGGACAAATCCAACCAGATCATGGCTGTTCAGGACTGCTCCTTTGACGTTGAGGAGGGCGAGATCTTTGTGCTGATGGGATTGTCCGGTTCTGGCAAATCGACCCTGCTGCGCGCTGTCAATGGCCTCAACCCGGTCGTGCGGGGAGCGGTTCATGTCAACACCGGCGACAAGCTGTTGAATGTAACGAAAGCCTCAGCCCAGAAACTACGCAATATCCGGCGCAACCGGGTCGCCATGGTCTTCCAGCAATTCGCGCTGTTGCCATGGCGCACGGTGGCGGAAAATGTTGGCCTCGGGCTGGAGCTGTCGGGCATGCCGCGGCGTCTGCGCCGAGAAGCTGCCATGGAACAACTGGCGCTGGTGGGACTTGAGGGCTGGGCAGACAATCAGGTCAGCGAGCTGTCCGGCGGCATGCAGCAGCGGGTAGGGCTCGCCCGCGCCTTTGCAACGAAGGCGCCGATCCTGCTGATGGACGAACCCTTTTCCGCGCTCGATCCGCTTATCCGCTGCAAGCTGCAGGATGAACTGCTCGACCTGCAGAAAAAGCTCAAGCGGACGATCCTGTTTGTCAGCCACGATCTGGACGAGGCCTTCAAGCTGGGCAACCGCATTGCCATCATGGAAGGCGGCCACATCAAGCAGATCGGCACCCCGCAGGCGATCTTTTCCAACCCGGCGGATGACTATGTCTCCGAATTTGTCGCCAACATGAACCCGCTTGGCGTTCTGCGCGTTTGCGATGGCATGGTCAGCCCGACAAGTGAACAGTATGAAACAACCATTGGTGCGGACATTCTTCTGTCAGACAGCCTCGATCTGCTCGTGAAGTCGACCAGCCCGCTCGGAGTGATCCGCAATGGCCAGACCGTTGGCGAGTTGTCAACGCGCAATGCCCTGCGCCTGCTGTCCGGTCGCCCGGGAGACAATGTCTGATCACAGCAGCATCAGGACATAGGGCAGGCTATCGACAACGATTGTATTTTGCACTTGCCTGACGCTAAGATAGGCGGATGAAACAGACTTGGGGGCGTGTCATGAATAACCGCAGCTTTGCCGTCATCGGCCTTGGCACATTCGGCAGCACTGTTGCCAGAGAATTGGCCAATTTCGGCAACCCGGTTCTTGGTATCGACTCAAGGGAACAGAATGTTGCCGCGCTGGCTGACACCCTGTCTGAAGCGATCATAGCAGACGGGCGTGACGAGGTGGCACTTAAGGAAGCCGGCGTCGGTGACTATGATGTTGCCATTATTGCCATCGGCGAAGATCTGGAAGCCAACATTCTCTGCACGATGAACACCAAGCTCCTCGGTGTGAAGACCATCTGGGTCAAGGCGCTCAACAAGACGCATCATCGGATCCTTTCCCGGCTGGGGGCGGACCGTGTCATTCTGCCCGAACAGGAAGTGGGCCAGCATATCGCCCAGATGCTGCATAACCCGCAGGTGCGGGACTATGTCAGCCTCGGCAATGGCTATCATGTCGTCGACTTCAAGGTGCCAAAGCTGCTCGATGGCGTTGCAGTCTCCGACCCGAAATGGTTTGATGTCGACGATCTGCGCGTTCTGGGTTTCATGCGCGATAGTCAGTATTATTCTGGCGTCAACCAGAGCGAACCCCTCAAGGAAGACGACAAGCTCTTGTTGCTGGGCAAGCGCCCCGACCTGCGTCGCTTCGGAGACGCTCTCAGAGGCCGGAGCTGAACGATGGCAGTCGGAAAACCAAAGCGCAAAGTGGCCGGTTATCCGCCACCTCTGGTGCTCGTCATGCTCTATGCGTCGCTGATCCTTGTCGGCACCTTCGGCCTGAAACTACCGATTGCAACAACAGCTCCCATTAGCTGGTCTGATGCCATGTTTACCGCGACTTCGGCGGTAACCGTAACAGGCCTTGCGGTTGTCGATACCGGGCAGGGGTTCACCTTCTTTGGTCAGGCCCTTATCTGCCTCCTGATCCAGCTTGGCGGATTGGGGCTGATGACCTTCGCGGTTCTGATCCTTTCCATGCTCGGAATCCCCATTGGTTTTACCAATCGTCTCTATCTGCGTGAGGATCTCAACCAGACCTCGGCAACCGATCTTCTGGCCTTGACCAAGACAATCCTGCGCGTCGTTCTGCTGTGCGAAATAATTGGCGCGGCCATTCTGGCGATTGTCTTCGTTCCTGAGTTCGGTGTTTACCTCGGCCTCTGGAGTGCGGTTTTCCATGCGGTGTCGGCCTTCAACAATGCTGGGTTTTCGCTCTATGCGGACAGCCTCAGCCACTGGGTCGGCAATCCGCTGATCAACATCACGGTGCCTTTCCTTTTCATTCTTGGCGGATTGGGATTCACCGTCATCGCCGATATCTGGCGCCTTCGGTCGTGGCAGAAATACTCCCTGCACAGCAAACTAATGCTGATTGGAACGGCACTTTTGCTCTTTCTATCCTTTGCCGCCTTTGCGGTACTGGAATGGAACAATCCTGCAACTCTGGGCGGGCTCGACTGGTCCGCCAAACTCTGGGCCAGCTGGTTTCAGGGGGCAACCACCCGAACCGCAGGCTTCAACACCGTGGACATGGCCGGGCTGACCGATGCCAGCAGCCTGATGTTCATGATCCTGATGGTCATCGGCTCGGGCAGTACCTCAACGGGCGGAGGCATCAAGGTCACCACCTTCATCGTCCTCGTTCTGGCGACCCTTGCCTTTTTCAAACGTCAGACCACGATTGATGTCTTTGGCCGCAGGGTCGGGCCAGAGCAGATCGTCAAGGTCCTCGCTCTGGTCATGGTCTCCCTGTCGATCATCCTCACGGGCCTGTTCACCATGCTGATCTTTCACGAGGGCCGCTTCCTCGACGTCACTTTCGAAACCCTGTCAGCCTTCGGCACCGTCGGCCTCTCGCGAGGCACCACCGCCGATTTTGACAGTATCGGGCGCCTCATCATCATGATCATCATGTTCATCGGGCGCGTTGGCCCCTTGACGATTGGCTTCCTTCTCGCCGCGCAGAGACCAAAACGGATTTCCTACCCTGCTGGCAGGATCTATCTTGGATAGCAATGAGGTCGGGTGGGGAAGATCAGGATTTAACACACATAGTGCGTCAGATCATCACCTGATTGCTTTCGACATAATGATCCAGAAAGCCGAACATCGGCCGGGTCTTGCCGAATTTCGGCGTATCGAGCCCCAGACGCTTATGCATGATGCTGTCGATGTCATCCGCATTGAACGGCTTTTTGAGAAACCCTGTGATGCCCACGAAGGCCGCGGAGCGTTCGAGATGGTCGGTGTCACTCGTTGACATCATGTAGATGCCAATGCGATCGGATACGCTACGGATCACGCCCGCCAGCTCGATGCCATCGACATCCGGCATATGGAAGTCCGTCAAAACAATGTGCGGACGTTCGGCGACAATCACCTTGATTGCTTCCTTGGCACTGTCCGCCTCGCAGATTTCGAAGGAAAAGCGGCTTTTATTCAAAATTTTGCGGGTCAGTTTTCGCATGGTCGCTGAGTCATCGACAATCAGGATGCGATATGTCTCCGTCATCACGATATAGGTCATGAAGACATCCGCCGCGTCCTGCGCCTTGAACGGCTTCTTCATGAAATGATAGGCACCATACTCCTTGAGTACCGCTTCGGCCTGCTGGTCCATCTGCCCCGAAACAGCAATCGTCAGACAGTCCTTTGATATCGTGTCCGGCAACTCGGAGACCAACTGCGGCCCTGTCAGGCCCGGCATGTTGATATCAATGAAGGCGACATCGATTTTCTGCGTCTTGAAGACGCCAAGCGCCGCAGCCCCATCCGCCACATAGGTCACATCAAGATAGCGATGATCCTTGTAGACCTGAATGCCTCGCCGGATCACATCCCGCGTTACAGAGCTGTCATCAGCGACAAGCACTCGGAGCATTTTGTGAACAACGGTCTGTTCTGAAGATTTTCGACTGGCGATCATATCAATTGCTCTGCGTATACCGGGCGGAAAGAATATATTTGGTCATTTGAGTATTGGCGACACTGCGTCTCCCAAGGAGATAGAAAACAAAAATTACCATTTGATGATCAATTCTGTTTCAGATTATACAAAAGTCGTCCGCATATTCAGCATCGCACAAGGCTAGCTGCCGCCGGTTTACAGCAAGAGTTCCGTAAGCCATTGGTATATAATCAAAACCACGATCTTCCCCTAACGACAAAACAGGAAGGTCACACTGATGGAAATATTTTTCTTTTTTCCCGTTTCGTCGGCATCCTTTCCCTCAAACGGGAAAGGGGCGTTGCCGTGCCCGCATTTGGTCGCACCTTCAGGGTTCAAAAAAAGCCGACAAAGCGGGAGATTGCAAGCTACAGCGCAGTCGGAATGACAAAACTTTTCACACCAGTTTGCGTCGCAAGTCTGTGCATCACTGGCCAAATCCGCTAATAGGTTCGTATCAGACACTGCGGTATCATTGCGATACAGCATAAGCCCATGGAGAGACACCGATGTCAGATCTTGGCCCATTCCCTTTGGATCCCCAGAGTCCTCCCGGCTACCCGCGTCAGAACGCAACGCCCCCCGAAGTCGACTGGATCACATCGCTTAGTGATTCCATCGAAGCAGGCCTCAGCAGGCTGTGCTCGTCGCGGACGAAATCCTTCATCGCGCTCATGCTCTTCGCGCTCGTCTGCTTCCTGCCAGGGTTCAACTCCATTCCGCCTGTTGACCGGGACGAAGCCCGCTTCGCCCAGGCGTCCAAGCAGATGATGGAATCGGGCGACTATATTGACATCCGGTTTCAGGACGGCACCCGCTACAAGAAGCCGGTCGGCATCTATTGGCTGCAGGTAGCAAGCGCCAAGCTGACGGGGAAAGGCGTTGATGCTCCGATCTGGGCCTACCGCATTCCGTCTCTCGCGGGCGCGCTTCTGAGCGTCGGGTTGACCTTCCTCATCGGCATGCGCATGGGCTCCGTTCGTAGCGGCATGCTGGCAGGGTTGGGCATGGCCGCCGCTATCCTGCTTGGGGTCGAGGCCCGTCTCGCCAAGACTGACGCCATGCTTCTGGCCACCATATTGGCCGTGCAATGGCTCATCTGGGAGCTTTATGACCTGCGCAGCGGCCTCAGCAAACCCAAGGGCGCCCTGTTGTGGATTGCGCTCGGCGTTGGCGTGCTTATCAAGGGGCCCATCATTCTCATGGTCAGCAGCCTGACGCTGATTGTTCTGGCCATTCGTGAGCGCTCCATTGGCTGGCTCAAAGGCAACGGCTGGAAATATGGCGTTCCACTGTTCATCCTCATTACCGTGCCATGGTTTATCGCCATTGGCATCAAGACCGACTGGGGCTTCTTCTTCGATTCCGTCGGCAAGGACATGATGGCCAAGGTCGCCACGGGCAAGGAATCCCATGGTGCTCCTCCGGGCACCTATCTGGCCGCCAGCATCGGCACCTTCTGGCCGATCTCTGTCTTCTTCATACTCTCGGTGGTCTGGATCTGGAAGCAGCGCAAGCAGAAGACGGTGTTTTTCGCTCTGGCATGGATCATCCCGAGCTGGATCATTTTCGAAATCGTGCCAACCAAATTGCCCCATTATGTCCTTCCCGCCATGCCCGCACTGGCAATCCTCATGGCCGAAGCTCTCGAAGCCAGAGCCACGAGTTGGGCAAGCCTTTGGGGCAAGATCGTAGCTCTGTTGATCCCGATTGTCGCCGTGGTCATGGGGCTGGGTGCCCCCATCGGTCTGATCTTCCTTGAGGGCACCATCAATCCGGCCGCCTTCGGCCTCGGTCTGGTCGCTTCGGGTCTTGGGCTGCTCAGTTATGCCGTGTTGACCCGTGGACGCGTCATGGCGGCGTTTGTTCTGGCCTGCCTCGTTGCGCCGATCCTCTATCTCTCCCTGCATGGAACCATTTTCCCGGAACTGCGTTCTGTCTGGATATCAAACCAGTTGCAGGAAGCCGCCTGGAAGGTCAAACCCTGTGAGAGCTCCGAGATTGCCAGCGCCGGATACAGCGAGCCAAGCCTTGTGTTCCTGACCGGAACAGACACCGTCCTCACAGACGGCAAGGGGGCTGCAAGCTTTCTGCTGGAAGCCGGATGCCGCCTCGCCATTGTTGAAAAGCGACAGCAACAGGCATTCCTTGATGGGCTCGGCGACAGCCGTGAGAAAATTGAAGAGGCCACTACCGTCGAAGGCTACAAGCTGAACGGTGGCAAATGGCAGACCTTCGGGCTTTATCGCTACAAGATGTAGCATCCGGCGATAAGCGGACGAGGAGACAGAACACTGCTGGATCAGATCAAGATGGCCTGCCACAGGGCAGGGGAACGCTATACCGCGTTCAGGAACCTACGTGCGCAGCGGGCTTTTCAATACCGGTCCTACAAGGCGGTGCCGCAAGCAGCCGGTCCGGACTGGCTGCTGATCCTTGTTGTCGCCTGTAGCCTGATGGCGCTTGGCTTCCTGTTCGTGGATGAATCTGCCGCGCAGTGGAAGGCATCATTACCCAAAGAGACCCTTGATCTTTTCCGTACCATTACACGGCTTGGCAAATCGGAGAACTATCTGGTTCCCTCCGGCATCATCGTGCTCGGTCTGGCCTTTGCGCCTTGGGAACGGCTGACCCTTTCCGCCAAGGCGGCTCTATTTCAGGTGCAGATGATGGGCCTATTCGTCTTTGTAGCCGTTGCGGGCGCTGGGCTATCCAACAACGTGATCAAGATCGCCATTGGCCGGGCACGCCCGCGCTATTTCGAGGAGTTCGGCGCACATTATTTCAATTCCCCCGGATGGGCCTCCGGCTTCCAGAGTTTCCCGTCGGGGCATTCCACAACGGCAGGCGCAATGGCCATAGCCTTGACGCTGCTGTTCCCGCGCTTCAAGTGGCTCTGGGTAGCCATCGGCTTCTGGATTGCCTTTTCGCGGGTGGTGGTCGGTGCGCATTATCCGTCCGACATTGTGGCCGGATTCCTCTATGGCGCTGCCTTTACCTGGCTGCTGGCAAAATACTGCACAAACCGCCGCCTGTTGTTCCGTGTTCGCGAGGGATTCATCAGATTGCCCAAAACTGGCGGACTTTCGCTTTCCCGAGTGATGAAAGCCCTTCACATGCTGATCCAAAAAGCCTAAAGAGTGAGCAACTCGGCCCTTTCCGTCGCTTATTCGCGTCCAAGGCCACGACATCATCATTCTGTCGCATTCCAAAGGCTATTGAACGCACCGGTCTGCCGCATGAAATGATGCCAGACCAATTGAAACCATGCTCAGCGTCAGGAATGCGCCATGCTATCCACCTTGCCCCCGTTGCACCATGCCCTTGAAGTCAGCGTGGTTATCCCTTGCAAGAACGAAAAAGACAATCTGGCCTTCCTGATCGATGAAGTCGGCACAGCACTTGTTGGCCGCAGCTTCGAATTGATCGTCGTCGATGACGGATCCGATGACGGCACGGACCTGTTCCTCAAGCAAGCTGCGACAACCAGACCATGGTTGCGCCATATCCGGCATGAAAAATCCTGCGGCCAGTCCAACGCCGTGCGCACCGGTCTGCTGTTCGCCAAGGGCGAGTTCATCGCAACGCTGGACGGCGACGGCCAGAACGACCCGGCCTTCTTCCCCCAGATGATCGACGCCTTGAAGGCAGGCGGACCGTCCTGCGCCCTTGCCGCCGGTCAGCGAACCAAGCGGACCGATGGTTTCGTCAAGAAATATGGCTCCCGCCTCGCCAACAAGATCCGCCAGTCGATGCTCAAGGACAACACCCGGGATTCCGGCTGTGGGCTGAAAGTCATCCGCCGGCAGGTCTTCCTCAACCTGCCGTTCTTTGAAGCCTGGCACCGTTTTCTGCCGGCTCTGGTGGTGCGTGAGGGGCTTCAGGTTGTTCATATCGACGTCCTTGACCGCGGTCGCAGCCACGGCACCTCCAAATATGGCATTTTCGATCGCCTCTGGGTCGGCATCATCGACCTTTTCGGCGTTCTCTGGCTGCGCAAGCGCCGCAAGAAAATCCCGATCATCTCCGAGATCGACCTCGGCGGCACCACAGAACCACGATAACGACCCAAGATAACGCCCCAAGATAACGCCCCAAGATAACGACCCAAGATAACTCCGGCCCTCAATTGCCGATTGGAAAGACCAACATATGCACTCGTCACTCTGGAATGATATTCAATCCTGGCTCAATACCGTTTTTGTTGCGCAGTGGGATGTCTGGCTGGTGCTTGGCTTTGTCGCGCAAGCCATGTTCACCATGCGCTTTGTAGTCCAGTGGATTGCCAGTGAACGCGCAGGCAAATCCATCATGCCCGTTGCCTTCTGGTTCTTCTCAATCGGCGGCGGTGCCTTATTGTTCATCTATGCCCTGAAACGCGCTGATCCTGTGTTTATCGTCGGGCAGGGGGCTGGCCTGCTGATCTATGTGCGTAACGTCTGGCTGATCATCAAGGAGCACAAGGCCGACAAGCTCATGGAAAATACACCGGTCGAGTAGGATTTGCTTACAGTCGCAGCAATTGAAAAGACGGGCGCACGGCCCGTCTTTTCGTTTCAATTGATATCAATAAGGAAGAGCCGGCTATCGGGGCGTCACAAGGGCTGCAAAGCCCTTTTCCAGATCGGCCTTCAGGTCGTCAGCATCCTCAAGACCGATATGCAGCCGCAACAGCCGTCCCGGTTCGTCCCATGTCGTTGCCGTTCTGTAGCCGCGTGGATCTACATAAGTGACAAGGCTTTCGAAGCCGCCCCAGGAATAGCCAAGCCCGAACAGCTCCAGCGCATCGATAAAGGCAAAGGCCTGTTTCTGGCTGCAGTCCCTGAGCACAAAGCCAAGCAGCCCGCAAGCTCCGGTGAAGTCCCGTTTCCAGATCGCATGGCCGGGATCACTCTCCAGCGCCGGATAGAGAACACGATCCACCTCAGGACGGGCCTGTAACCATTTGGCCAACGCCATGGCGCTTGCCTGATGCTGTTTGAGGCGCACAGACATGGTTCTCAGGCCACGCAGCGCCAGATAGACATCATCCGGCCCGACATGATAGCCCATCGCCCCATGGACCTCATAAAGCCGGGACCAGGCGCGTTCATTGGCCGAGATCGTTCCCAGCATGACATCCGAATGCCCGACGATATATTTTGTTCCAGCCTGAATGGTGATGTCGATCCCGTGGCCCATGCTGTCAAAGAACAAAGGCGTTGCCCATGTGTTGTCGAGCAGCACAAGAATATCCCGCGCGTGAGCAGCTTCAACGATCGCCGGAATGTCCTGCATCTCGAAAGTCTGCGAGCCCGGGGATTCAGTGAATATTGCACTGGTGTTCGGCCGAAGAAGTTCATTTATTTCGCCTCCGATCCGAGGGTCATAGTATTCTACGTCCACGCCCATAGGCGTCAGCACCTGCGCCGCAAAATTCCGGGTTGGCTCGTAGACACTGTCCGTAATCAGAACATGGTCGCCACTTTTGCAGGCAGAGAGCAGGGCAAGAGAGCAGGCGGCCAAGCCGGAAGGAGTCAAAACAGTCCCCGCAGCTCCCTCAAGATCGGTCAATGCATCACAAAGCGCATTTGTTGTTGGCGTTCCGCGCCGCCCGTAGGAATACTTAGCCTTGCCACTATAAAGATGATCTGTAGACTCGAACAGCACAGTGGATGCATGAATCACGGGGGGATTGACAAAACAAGCATGGTCTTCGGTAGGACGACCAGTGGTGATTAATCGTGTATCAGTGTGATAATTTTTTGTGCAGTTTTTCTTCTTTTGCATTTTCCAAAGGCTCTCCAGACTTGGATGTTAGCTTTAGTATTCAGCATTATCATCTGAATAAAACGAGAACAAGAACAAAATATTTCAGTTTTACAGCCATCTTGCACAATTTTCGTGCGAAATCTAAAGAATTGAGCCTAACGCTGCATTTTGCCTCTTGACCCAAGTCCAATAATTTTCTTCGATAACGACTGTCAGACGTCGGTTTTCAGACGTTCGACCAACTATAAAACAACTGGCAGGGGCAATGACTGTTTTTGACAACCCATTGCCGACTGAATTTTATCGAGACAATCGTATTCTTATTTGGGCAACAAACGAAGGCTGCAAAATGAAGAAAGTTCTTATTTCCGTACTTATGGGTTCCGCAATGGCTGTCGGCGCATCTGCTGCTAGCGCTGCGACCCTTGACGATGTGAAAGCCAAAGGCGCTGTTCAGTGCGGTGTGAGCCAGGGTCTGCCCGGCTTCTCCAACCCTGACGATCAGGGCAACTGGACCGGCATCGACGTTGACGTCTGCCGCGCTGTTGCTGCTGCTGTATTCGGCGATGCAAAAGCTGTGAAATACACCCCGCTGTCTGCCAAGGAGCGTTTCACCGCCCTGCAGTCCAGTGAAATCGACCTGCTGTCCCGTAACACCACCTGGACCATGACCCGCGACACTTCGCTGGGCCTGAACTTCGCTGGTGTGAACTATTATGACGGCCAGGGCTTCATGGTTCGCAAGTCCCTCGGCATCACCTCCGCTCTGGAACTGGATGGCGCATCAGTCTGCACCAACACCGGCACCACCACCGAGCTGAACGTTACCGACTACTTCCGTTCCCACAACATGCAGCTCGAACTGGTTCAGTTCGAAAAGTCTGACGAAGTTGTGCAGGCCTACGATAGCGGCCGTTGCGACGTCTACACCACTGACGCATCCGGCCTCTATGCACAGCGCCTGAAGCTCACCAACCCTGATGAACATGTCGTTCTTCCGGAAATCATCTCCAAAGAGCCTCTTGGCCCGGTTGTCCGTCAGGGCGATGACCAGTGGTTCAACATTGTGAAATGGTCTCTGTTCGCCATGATCAACGCTGAAGAACTCGGTGTTTCCTCTGCAAACGTTGACGAAATGAAAGAGTCCACCAACCCGGCCGTTCGTCGTCTGCTCGGCCTCGAAGGTGCCTTCGGTGAAGCTCTTGGCATTCCGAATGACTGGGCTTACCAGATCGTCAAGCAGGTTGGTAACTACGCTGAAATCTTCGACAACAACGTAGGACCGGACACCCCGCTGAAAATTTCTCGCGGTGTCAACGCCCTGTGGTCCAATGGTGGCTTCCAGTACGCACCACCTATCCGCTAATAGGCAATAAAGATCCCCGGCAGGACAAATCCGTCCGCCGGGGTTTTTTGTAAGCGACATCTAAAGAATAACAAAATCTAAACTCTCACCGTTTTGATGTCGCACTCGATAGACTGACTGAAAACAAAGTCAGTGTCACACGAGGATAATATGGCTGCTAAACCTCACCATTCCACCGGGCAAACCTCGACCAAGGGATCTATATTCAATGATCCCAAGGTCAGGGGCATAATCTATCAGCTTGTGTTGGTCGCCGGGCTCGTCTATTTCTTCTGGAGCATCGTCCAGAACGCGGCACACAACCTTGAAAAGCAAAATATTGCGTCTGGCTTCGGTTTCATTGAAAACACGGCCGGGTTCCTTCCAAACCAGACCCTCATCAGCCTTTCGGCCACCTCCACCTATGGACAGGCCCTGCTGGCAGGCTTGCTGAACACATTGCTTGTTGCCGTCATCGGCATCATTCTAGCCACCATCGTCGGCTTTGTCATGGGCGTTGCCCGGTTGTCCAACAACTGGGTCGTCTCGAAGCTCGCGACCATGTATATCGAGATCGTGCGCAACATTCCGTTGTTGCTGCAGTTGTTCTTCTGGTATTTCGCGGTTTTGCGCAACCTGCCCAATCCCAAGGACTCTAGCAATCTGTTCGGTGTCTTTCACCTCAACAACCGCGGCCTCTTCATGCCTCGACCCATTTTCGAGGCTGGTTCCGAAGCGATGCTTGTCGCTCTTGCCGTGGGCATTGTCGGCGCCATCGGCGTCAGCATCTGGGCCAGGAAGCGCCAGGTGAAAACAGGTCAGCGGTTCCCGGCATTCTGGACAGGTCTTGGCCTGATCATCCTGCTGCCCGTGTTGGCCTATTTCCTTTCCGGTAGACCGATCAGCTATGACTATGCCGAACTGAAGGGCTTCAACTACAAGGGCGGCATGAAGGTTATCCCCGAGTTCGTTGGTCTGACCCTTGCCCTGACCATCTATACCGGCGCCTTCATCGCCGAAATCGTGCGCGCAGGCATTCTGGCGGTCAACCATGGTCAGACCGAAGCGGCTCACGCGCTTGGCCTTCGCAATGGACCGACCCTGCGCCTCGTCATCATTCCACAGGCAATGCGCGTGATCATTCCGCCGCTCACCAGCCAGTATCTCAACCTGACGAAAAACTCGTCTCTGGCTGTTGCCATCGCCTATCCGGATATCGTGTCGGTGGGTGGTACGGTGCTCAACCAGACGGGGCAGGCCATTGAAGTCATTGCCGTCTGGATGATCGTTTACCTGAGCATCTCGCTCCTCACATCCATTCTGATGAACTGGTATAACCGGTCCATTGCCTTGGTTGAAAGGTAAGGAGAAAACCATGTCTGAACACTCTTTATCCTTCGTGCGCAAGGAAATGGTCGACCAGAGACCGGCTCCGGTTTCTTCTCAGGGACCTCTTTACTGGATGCATCATAACCTGCTGTCATCCGTTCCCAACGCGATGCTGACACTCCTGGGCATCTATATCATCTACCTGATCCTGAATGCCGTCATTCCGTTTGCGTTCATCCATGCGGTTTGGGAAGGGAAAGATCGGGAAGCCTGTGTTGTGACCGATGCGGCCGCTCATGGCGCCTGCTGGGCCTATGTGAAGGCCTATTTCCCGCAGTTCGTCTATGGCCGCTATCCGGTCGACGAGATCTGGCGTGTCAATATCGTCTTCATAGTTGGTGCTTTGGGCCTTATTCCAGCGCTCATTCCGAAGGTTCCGTTCAAGCGGGAAAACGTCCTCTTCATGCTGCTTGTCTTCCCGGTCATGACATTCATTCTGCTGACCGGCGGCAACCTGGCTTTCGAGGATCACATTATTGCCTTTGTCGTCATCTTCGCCGTCGTCATGGGGCTCGCTGCCCTCATCACATACGCGACACAAGGCAAGATGAAGCCGGTTCTGACAACCGTCGGAGCAATCGGCATCGGCATTGCCATCATCTATGCGATCATGTCCATCGACTTCGGCCTCCAGCCAGTCGAAACGGCAAACTGGGGCGGGTTCCTTGTAACTCTCGTCATCGCGATCACGGGTATTGTGGCCTCGCTGCCGCTCGGCATCATTCTGGCCCTTGGCCGTCGTTCCAAGATGCCGGTCGTTCGTCTTGTCTCGATCATCTTCATCGAGTTCTGGCGAGGCGTTCCGTTGATCACCGTGCTGTTCATGTCTTCGGTCGTGCTGCCGCTGTTCCTGCCGGAAGGCGTCAATTTCGACAAGCTGCTGCGCGCTCTGATTGGCGTTGCCCTTTTCTCCGCTGCCTATATGGCGGAAGTTGTTCGTGGTGGCTTGCAAGCCATCCCCAAAGGACAGTATGAAGGGGCCGACGCACTGGGACTGACCTTCTGGCAATCCACGGCACTGATCATCATGCCGCAAGCCTTGAAGCTCGTCATCCCTGGCATTGTGAATACCTTTATCGGGCTATTCAAGGACACCACGCTGGTCCTGATCATTGGTCTGTTTGATCTGTTGGGACAGGTTCAGTCGTCCTTTACGGATCCGACCTGGTCGACGCCAGTGACATCGCATACGGGTTACCTCTTCGCAGCCATGGTCTTCTGGATCTTCTGCTTCGGTATGTCCCGCTATTCAATTTTCATGGAAAACCGGCTGCACACCGGTCATAAACGATAAGCAGTCAGGAGTAATACTATGAGTGACAACGCAGTCGACGCAAAACCGAGCGAAGTCAAGAAAATGCACGTCTCCGAGACCGATGTCGCAATCGAAATCGACAAGATGAACAAGTGGTACGGTGATTTCCACGTTCTCAGAGACATCAACCTGAAGGTCATGCGCGGCGAACGTATCGTTATTGCCGGTCCGTCCGGTTCAGGCAAATCGACCATGATCCGCTGCATCAACCGTCTGGAAGAACATCAGGAAGGCAAGATCATCGTTGATGGCATCGAGCTGACCAACGACCTTAAAAAGATCGACGAGATCCGCAGGGAAGTGGGCATGGTGTTCCAGCACTTCAATCTTTTCCCGCATCTGACGATTCTGGAAAACCTGACGCTGGCGCCGGTCTGGGTTCGCAACATGCCCAAGAAGGAAGCCGAAGAAATTGCCATGCACTACCTGGAGCGCGTGAAGATTCCGGAGCAGGCCCTGAAATATCCCGGCCAGCTTTCCGGTGGTCAGCAACAGCGTGTGGCCATTGCCCGTTCGCTTTGCATGAACCCGCGCATTATGCTGTTCGATGAGCCAACCTCGGCCCTCGACCCGGAAATGATCAAGGAAGTGCTCGACGTCATGGTCTCGCTCGCCGAAGAAGGCATGACCATGCTTTGCGTGACCCACGAAATGGGCTTTGCGCGTCAGGTTGCCAACCGCGTGATCTTCATGGACGCAGGCCAGATTGTCGAGCAGAACGAGCCGGAAGAATTCTTCACCAATCCTCAGCACGAACGGACCAAGCTGTTCCTAAGCCAGATCCTTCACTAGGACATGTGATCGCAGTCAAAAAGAAAGAGCCCGGACAGATTGCCCGGGCTCTTTTTGTATTCAGGGTCAGACGAGGCTTTCAGCCTCTCACGACGGCGTTCGGTCCTAGAAGTGGTAGGACAGGCCGACCTTGGCTACAGCACCATCGACATCGGTCTTGGAGCTGGTGGCGCCGAAATTGTAATTCTTGTGGTTGGACCAGCGATAGCCAGCCTCAGCACGTACGGACACATTGTCGGCAACCATGGCTTCAACACCACCGGTGGCACCCACAAAGGTATGAACGTTGTCGTCAGACACATTGGTTGCACGATCGGTCAACTTGCCATCCTGGAAGCCAACACCGACAGCTGCATAAGGCATGAAGAAGCCCATGTCGTAGCCTGCACGAACGCGTGCCTCGGTGTCCCATCTGCTTTCAAAGCGGGTGGTAGCACTCTTGTTGTCAATGTCATTGTAGTTGACGGACAATTCCGGACCAAACACGAAATGGTCATAGGTGAAATTGTAACCGCCAAACGCACCGATGGATACGCCGTCACCGTCTACGGAGTTGGCGCCACCGTTCGTATCTGTGCCACTCCAGGTCCAGCCAGCAGCTGCACCGGCATAGGCACCAGCCCATGGTGTTCCCATGACTTCAGCAGGAGCCGGATCTGCATAGGCCGGCTCGGACTGAGGCAGGTCGGCAGCCATGCTGACGCCCGTTGCAGCCATCAAAACAATTGCACTCGATACAATAACTCTTTTCATTTTCATCACCGCTAGTTTGTTGTCATGTCTTTTGACTTATGCGACTGAACAACGTTTAGCAGCGAGTAGTGTTCCTATCGTGGTCGAAATAAGCCAATATTATGGCACCCCCTGATAGTGACAACTTTGCAACAGAATTGAGTGAATAAAGGGAAGAGGGGGACATCCCCCCACTTCAAAAGTTGCTCGAAAACCCGGTCTAGTCCCGTTCAATGACACTCTCTTGCCGTGACGCCCATTCGGTCCAGGAGCCGTCATAGAGGGCCAGTTTCTTCTGACCGATGGTATCAAGCGCCAGATAAAGAATGGCAGCCGTCGCCCCGGACCCGCATGACGTGATGATCGGCTTGGACAGATCAACCCCGGCCTCGACAAAGCGTGCCTTGAGCGCACCAGCATCCTTCAGCCGCCCGTTTTCGTCGATCAAGCCTCCGAACGGTACGTTGCGGGAGCCCGGCATGCGCCCGGATGACAGATGTGGCCGTGGCTCGGGTGCAATTCCGCGCCAACGTTCTTCGGACCGCGCGTCAACAATCTCCACGCCATCGTCGCGAATCGCCTTCAGCATGTCCTCAAAGTTCTTGACGGCGCTATGGTCGAGCTGTGCATGGAAATGCCCCGGAGCTCGCTTGGCGAGCACATCGGTCACCGGCTTCTTTTCAGCTTTCCATTTGGGCAACCCACCATCGAGAATGAAGACATCCTTGACACCCATGACACGGAAAGTCCACCACAATCGCGGTGCAGAACTCAGCCCGAGCCCGTCATAGACAACGATGGTTTGTCCATCGCTGATTCCCATCTGCGAGACTGCATCGCTGAACATCTGGGCACTTGGCAACATGTGAGGCAAGTCGGTCGACAGGTCTGCAACTTCGTCGATATCGAAGAACATGGCTCCGGGAATGTGGGCACGCGCAAATTCTGCCTTTGGGTCACGTTCAAGTTGCGGCAAGTACCAGGACCCATCCAGAACAACCACGTCCGGGCTGTCGAGGTGCTCTTCCAGCCAGTCCGTATCCACCAGCCATTTTGTGCGTTCAGCCATTATATTCTCCACGTCTGAAACAGTTGCTGCGAGGCTAGAAGCGGGAACCACGTCATGCAAGGTGGTTCCCATATTTTGTCCCAACAATGCACACCAAGCGGGGAGCCGAGCTGTTTCAGGTCTCCGACGAAACGCCACTGGCAACAAAAAAGGCCAGCGTCAAGCTGGCCTCTCTTTTGTCTTCAGGACTGATCCGGTTGGATCAATTAGTCTTTTTTGGAAATCTGAGAAAATGCTTCCATGGCATGGGCAGCATACATCAGAGCCGGGCCGCCGCCCATATAGATGGCGCAACCGAGGGTCTCTTCCAGTTCTTCCTTGGTCACGCCAAGACGAACCAGAGCAGCCGTGTGGAATGCCATGCAGGGTTCACAGCGCAGGGCAACGGCAATTGCCAGCGTGATCAGCTCTTTGGTTTTCTCGTCAAGAGCGCCATTCTTGGTTGCGCCGCCAGCCATGGCATAAAAGCCAGAGATGGTGTCCGGCTGGTCCTTTTTCAGAACTGCAACCTGGGAAGAAACGTCTTTCATCATTTGTTTGTAATCGGAAGCCATTGCGAACCTCATTTTGGAAACTGTGAACCATGATGGTCGACTAATGTATTACGCGCTCGCCGTCCTTATTTCAATAGTTTCAAACATACATAGCTATAAAAAATTGGAATTTTAGCTACCTGTTTAAAACCCATTGGCTCCTCAGGCCGGAAGCGTCGGTGACAATCTGCGTTCCGCAGACTGCACCATCTTAGTATATTGCGGTTCGCCTGCAATAGGACATCGGTCACCATGTCTTGAACTGGCAGAACCGCAATTATGAGACGCAAGGCCGACCGTGTTCTCGCGTCCCAAAACGCAAACAGGCGAGAAAGGCAGAGACTAGTCGGCGAACCTGATTCGAATCCGACGATTCTGTTTTCCCTTGTTCTCGATCTTGGCAACGACAACAGCGCCGATTTCCGAGGTTTTGCGCACATGGCTACCGCCACAAGGCTGCAAGTCCACATCACCAATCGCCACAAGCCGCACCTTGCCCGACCCTCTGGGCGGCTGGACGGACATGGTCTTGACCAGATCCGGCTGTGCATCAAGCTCCTCATCGGTAATCCAGCGGGTGGAAACCTCATGATCCTGTTCAATCAGGCCCATGAGTGTCTCCGTCAGTGATTCCTTGGTGAAATCAGGGTCCGGCAACATGAAGTCCAGACGGGCATCCTTGTCGCTGACCTGACCGCCAGTGACCGGGAAGGGGACCGCAACAGACAAAAGATGAAGCGCCGTATGGAAGCGCATATGCTTGTAGCGTGTCTCCCAGTCGATCTGACATGTGATAGAGTCCCCAACTTTCACCTGAAGGGCTTGATCAGCCGCAGGAATATGAAGGATTTCCCCTCCGTCCGTGCCCTTCACAGTTGTCTGAATCTGGAGCGTTTCCCCGCCAGCCAATGTCAACACACCAGAGTCGCCAGGTTGTCCACCGCCAGTGGGATAAAAAACAGTACGGTCAAGAATGATGGCGCCATCGTCCAGTACCCCGGTGACCGTCGCTTCACAACTGGTCAGGTAGGAATCATGGCGAAACAGATCTTCAGTCACGATCAAGCCTCTGAAAATTGATTGGATAACTCTGCTGAACAGCAGAATGCACACTCTGGCACGTAGAGCCCTGACGAACAAGGCCAAACCCTGCGCTATAGAGCCACAAGCTGATGAGCGGCGATGCTGGGGCAGAGAAGAATTGGATGGCTGAAAAGACAGGGACCGCGCGGGGCCTAAAAAAAGCGCGCTCTCTCACGCTTGGGGGACGGAAGAGAGCGCGTCACCAGCTCACAAGGGAGGATGGTCGCTGGAGGAGATGTGTCCGAGGATCAGAACGCCTGACGGTAGATGGCTTCGATATCAGCCACAGAGAGATCAACCGGGTTCCAGTCGAGCAGGCGTCGGATATCGTGCGCCTCCTGAGCCATGGAAGCCAGATCCTCTTCAGGAACACCGTAGGCGCGCAGCCTCATGTCGAGCCCGAGCGACTCGCAGAATGCCTTTGCTCCGGCAAGAACCTCTTCAACCGTCGACCCCGAGAAGCCCAAAGCGGCACAGATCTTGGCGGTCTTTTCAGGTGCCGCCGGCGTGTTGGCTGCCAGCGTGTGCGGAAAAATCAGCGCATTGGCGATGCCGTGAGCTAGATGGTAGCGCGTGCCCAGCGGGTAGGAAATGGCATGGCCAGACGTCGTGTTGACCGGTCCGAGGCAAACGCCGCCATAGAAAGCAGCCAGCGCCAGCCCCGTACGGGCTTCGGCGTCGGATCCGTCTTCGACGGCACGCTTGAGATATTTGCCAACCAGCTCAATACCTTGCAGAGCATAGCTATCGATGATCGGATGAGAACGTTTGGACGTGAAAGCCTCAACGCAGTGCGCCATGGCATCAACACCGGTGGCAGCGGTCACCTTGCCAGGCACCGTCATCGTCATGCTAGGATCAACAATCGCAAGATCTGCCAGCATATGAACGCTTTCCGTTGCCACCTTGCTGTTGGTTTCGGGGTTGGTCACCAGAGCACGGGTACCGACTTCAGATCCTGTACCAGCTGTGGTCGGGATCTGCACAAGGCCAACCTTGCGGGGCAGGGCGCGATGCGGGCCGGAGATATCCTTGAATTCCACATCCTGCCAGACGAGCACTGCAACTAGTTTGGCAAGGTCCATGGCAGAGCCGCCACCAAAGCCGATCACCACGTCACATCCGGCAGCAGCTTCAACCGCCTTCTGTAGGTTGGCGATGTCCGGTTCAGGCACAACATCGCCAAAACAGTTGACATTTTTCAGCCCCAGCATGTCCAGGCGCGCGACATTGACGGCATCGGCAACAACGAAGGGAGCCTTGTATCCCTTCTTTTCAACCCAGTCAGCCAGCGACCGGATGGTCCCTTCACCGAACCTGATAACAGACGGAAACTGCATTTCCAATGGAGACGTAAGGGATAGCATTAATCATTCCTCCCGACGTGGCGCTTCAACACACATGTTTTTTGACAACACGCAGCACTTGACAATTTTTGATCAAGGCGCGCAGCTATTTTTCCAAAGATCGACCTTAAATTGCGCTCAATTCAGATATTTGTCAATCTTGTATTGACATGTAAAATAGAATTGGACGTCGCACGATCCGGTTTCCACAAATTTGACCGGATTTTCGAATTTTAATTTTAATACAGTAATTTCAGTAGGTTAATTCCATGAAAACACAGATTTCCGCCCAATCAGAAACGACAGCCGCATTTATGGTTTCTTGGACTAATCGCTAATTGCCACAATTATGTTGACAAATTGTCAGATTGGAAGCATCTTGTAACCCAAGGTCCGAGAAGACCTTTGGGGGTCCTTTCTGATCTACCCCCATTTGGAGGAATACATGACGACTGTATCGGAACGTAAAAGCGATATGTGGATCGGCGGTGGTTTGCTGATCTTTTGCGCCATCTCAGCCTGGCTTACCCTTAGCATCAAACAGGGCATGATCAATTCGGTCGCTGGCCCGTCAATGGTCCCGTGGATCATGATTGGCGGCACCGCGATCCTCGCTCTGATGATGATTTTCAGGGCAAAAGCAGCTGAACAGGGCAAGGAAGAAAAGACGATTTCCATGCCCGATGTTCGCACATTGGTCATCATGTTGGCTTTTGTGCTTCTGCTGATCGCCTATGCACTGGCATTCTATCCAATAGGCTACATACCAGCCACGCTCGTGACCTTTTTCGTCGGTCTCTGGTTGCTTGGAGAAAGACGCTGGCTCGTCTTTGTCCTGTTCCCGGCGATCATGACTTGCGCCGTCTATTTCGGCTTTACAGAACTTCTGTCGGTCTGGCTCCCATAAGTATAGTCACACCGTTCATTCTCGGGAGGATAACGAATGAAAAAATCCCTGCTAACCCTTTCTGTTGCAGTCGCAGCCGTCATGGCCGCTGGCACAGTCTCCGCCGCAGACTTCCCTGCACGTCCAATTCAGGTCGTTGTGCCTTACTCCGCCGGTGGATCGACCGACCTTTCCCTGCGCGTCTTTGCTGACACCTTTGAAAAGAACTTCGAAGGCAAGCAGATGGTCATCCGCAACCAGCCAGGTGGTGGCGGCGGCATCGGCACATCCGCTGTGGCACATGGTCGTCCGGACGGCTACACGATTGGTGCAGCTGCCCAGGGCCCGATCGCCATCAAACCGCACATCGGCGGCACCGACTACGGCGTGGAAGACTTCAACTATGTTGGTTTGTTCGCTCGTTCCCTTCAGCTGCTTGTTGCTTGTAAAGACGCACCGTTCAATGATTATGATTCCTTCATTGAATATGCCAAAGCCAACAAGCCTCAGGTCGGCAACTCCGGTGCTGGTGGTGCCAACCAGATTTCTGCTGAAGCATTTGCAGAAGCCGCAGGCATCAAGATCGAATCCATTCCGTTCGAAGGTTCTTCCAAGGCTCGCACAGCCTGCATCGGCGGCCACATCCATGCAATGGTTGCCTCTCCGGCAGAAGCCAAGGCAGCAGCCGATTCTGGCCAGATGGTTCCGATCTTTGTGATGGAAGACAAACGCATCGATCTGTTCCCGGACACCCCGACTGCCGTGGAAAAAGGCGTGGACTTCACCTGGTCGTCCTGGAAGGGCATCGTGGCTCCGAAGACCGTTCAGGGTGAAACCCTCGAATACCTGCGCGCTGCCGTCCAGAAGATTGCAACCGACCCGGCCTTCATCAAGAAAATGACCGACATGGGCGAATTCGTGACCTATGAAGATGCCGCAACCTTCGAAGCTCGCGTCAAAAAGGACAGCGAAGTCTCCAAGAAGGTTCTTGAAGACCTCGGCATGCTGGGCATGAACAAGTAAGCCAAACGCTTCCCCGCAGACTATTGCTGGAGCGCGCCCCGTGCGCTCCAGTCCTCAACGAACAAAATGTCACGTCTGAAGACGAAGACTTCAGCAGATTTGCCTGAAAGTTGACCATGGACACGCTCTCCTATCTCGCACCTCTTTTTCACGTCGACGTACTCTGGACTATCGCCATGGGCACGCTTGGCGGGCTGGTAATCGGCGCCCTGCCTGGCTTGACCGCAACGATGGGCGTCGCTCTGCTCATCCCGCTCACCTTCAGTATGACCCCGGTCATGGGCCTCAACATGCTGATCGGCATCTATATCGGCGGCATTTATGGTGGCTGTGTCTCTTCCATTCTGCTTAGAACACCCGGCACTCCGGCCTCTGCCGCAACGGTTCTGGACGGCTACCCACTGGCCCAGAAAGGGCAGGCGGGCAAGGCGCTCGGCATGGCAACAATCGCTTCAACGATTGGCGGCCTCATTGCAGCCGTGGTGCTTGCAACGCTCGCGCCCCAGTTGGCTAGTGTTGCCCTTGAGTTCGGCGCACCTGAGTATTTTGCCCTTGCCCTGTTTGGCCTGACGATCATTGCCTCTTTGTCGGGAGACATCCTGAAGGGTGCCATTTCCGGTCTTCTCGGCATTCTGATCTCCTGTGTCGGTGCCGACCCGATCTCCGGTGTCATGCGCTACACCTTCGGCATCAACGGCTTCGCATCCGGCTTTGCCTTTACGCCAGCCCTGATCGGCCTGTTCGCCCTTTCCGAAGTCTTCACCCAGCTCGAACGCCTGACCGTCAAGGATGACAACATCATCGCCCACGTCTCCGGTCGCTGGCCAACTTTACAGGAAATGAAGGAAAGCACCTCGGCACTGATCCGCGGCTCCATCATCGGCACCTTCATCGGTATCGTCCCCGGCACCGGCTCCGGCACCGCCTCCTGGATTTCCTATAACGAAGCCCGCCGCACCTCCAAGACTCCGGAAAAATTCGGCACTGGCTACATCCCGGGCGTTGCAGCAACCGAAAGCGCCAACAACGCGGTGTGTGCTGCGGCTCTCATCCCGCTGCTGGCCCTCGGTGTTCCCGGTGACGTCGTGACCGCCGTTCTCATGGGCGGCCTGATGATCCAGGGTCTTGCTCCCGGACCGATGCTTTTTCAGACCAACCCTGACGTGGTTGTCGGTATCTTCGGCGGCACCTTCATCGCGACCATCTTCATGTTCATCTTCGGCATGGCCCTCATTCCGCTCTTCTCGAAGATCCTGAAGGTTCCACGCAGAATGCTGACCATTTCAATCGTGATCTTCTGCTTCATCGGCTCCTTCTCCATCAACCTCAACCAGGTCGATCTGTTGACCATGGTAGGATTTGGTGTGCTGGGCTGGGGCATGCAGAAATACGGTTTCTCACAGGCAGCTCTGTGTATCGCTCTTATCCTTGGCCCAATGATGGAATCCAACTTGCGCCGCGGTCTTCTTCAGACTGGCGACAATGTCATCGAGTTCGTTTCCGGACCAATCACCCTTCTGTTCATTGGCCTGACAATCCTTTCTCTCGCCTGGCCATTCATTTCGCAGGCACGCCTGAAATCCAAGCGGACCGCAAACCCAACGGAGTAAACCATGACCAAAGAGGCATATGTTGCACTCGTCACTTGTTTCAACGAAGACGAGACACTGAACTACGAAGCAACCCGCGCCCAGGTACGTCGCCAGATTGCAGCCGGCAACAACATCCTGTGTGCAGGGACGAACGGCGACTTTTCGGCTCTGACCTTTGATGAAAAAGTCCGTCTGACGGAAGAAGTTGTTTCCGAAGTCAATGGTCGCTGCAAGGTCATCGTCAATGCTGGCATGCCGGCAACCTTTGAAACCAAGCTGCTAGCCAAAGAATTTGACCGCATTGGCGTTGATGGCATCGCCGTGATCACTCCGTTCTTCATTGCCTGCACCCAGGACGGCCTGGAGCGCCATTATCTGACGATTGCGGACGCTGTGAATACGCCAATCTATCTCTATGACATTCCGGCCCGCACCCAGAACCACATCGAACCGGAAACCGCCCGCAAGCTGTCCGCTCATCCGAACATTGCCGGTATCAAGGACTCTGGTGGCGCTCAGGAAACCCTGGAAGCCTACATGAAGATCGGCAACGAAGTCGAAGGCTTCGAC
This sequence comes from Cohaesibacter haloalkalitolerans, assembly GCF_003574655.1. Taxonomy (GTDB): domain Bacteria; phylum Pseudomonadota; class Alphaproteobacteria; order Rhizobiales; family Cohaesibacteraceae; genus Cohaesibacter; species Cohaesibacter haloalkalitolerans. The sequence continues at coordinate 2,533 of NZ_QNUM01000009.1, read as the reverse complement.
GTCTATTCCGGTCCGGACCATCTGGTTCACTGGGCACTGAAGAATGGCGCAGCAGGCTGCATCTCCGGTCTTGGCAACGTCATGCCTGAAGTTCTGGCCACCATCGTTTCCTGCTTCAACGCCGGTGACGAAGCCGGTGCTGCTGCCGCTCAGGAAATCTATGGCAACTTCCGCAAGGACCTCTATGGCCTCGGCTTCCCTCCTGCCATGGTCAAGCGCGCCCTCTGGGTCATGGACCATTCCGTTGGAGCCTCCCGTCAGCCGGCTCTTCTGCCAGATCCGGAACAGGACAAACTGGTTGAAGCCCTTCTCAAGAAATACGAGCTGATCAAGTAATGGTAAAGGTAATCACCACGTCACCCGGCTTTGGCAAGCACGGCCGGGTGCCCGACGAAATCGCAGCGCACGGATGGGATCTCGTGCGTTGTGATGACACCTCCAAGCCGGATGGTGGCGTTTCCGCCGAGATCGCAGACGCAGACATTCTTGTCGTCGGTCTGGTTCCCGTTACCGCTGAAACGCTGGTCGGCGCTAACAATCTCAAGGCCGTCATCAAACACGGGGTAGGGGTCGACAATATCGACATTCCAGCCTGCACAGCCAAGAATATTCCGGTCTGCAACACCCCGGCGGCCAACGCGGACGCCGTTGCCGAACTGGCCATGGGTTTCATGTATGCCATGGCTCGTTTCATCCCGCAGGGTCATGTCTGTGTGACGGGCGGCAAATGGGAACGGCGCGTCGGCACCCAGCTTGGCGGCAAGACCCTCGGCATCGTCGGTCTTGGCAACATCGGCAAGCGCCTTGCCAAACTGGCGATCGGCGTCGGCATGAAGGTCGTTGCAACCGACCCCTACGCGGACATGGTCTTTGCTTCGGAAAACAGCATCGAGATCCTGTCTCTGGAAGACCTGCTGGGCAAGGCAGACTATGTCTCCCTGCACATCTTCGGCGGCAAGGACAATGCGGCCCTGATCAACACCGACACCATCGCCAAGATGAAGCCAGGCGCCAAGCTGATCAACCTAGCCCGCGGTGAAGTGGTCGATCTGGATGCCATCTCGGCAGCTCTCGAAAGCGGACAGCTGGGCGGCGTCGCCATCGATGCCTATGTAACCGAGCCACCGGAAACTTCTCATCCGGTGTTCAGCCACCCCAATGCGATCTTTACCCCGCATTCCGGCGCTGACACCAAGGAAGCGGTTGAGAATGTTGGCCTGATGGTTGTCGAAGACATTGCGACGATTCTGGATGGTGGCATGCCAAAACGGTGTCTTAACGCCGATAAGCTGAAATAGATGAACTAAAACAGGTGAGGGCTGACAAGCCCTCCATTTCTATTCCAAGGAGAGAGACATGTCCAACAGCCTGGTAGTCATCACCATGGGCGATCCTTCCGGCGTCGGCCCGGAAGTCATTGTAAAAGCCATGGCAGCGCTTTCTGCTGAAGAGAGGGCCCAATATGCGGTGATCGGCGACATGGATACGCTTGAGCGGGCAAAGGTTGTCTGCAAGGTGGATCTGCCCCTGCATGCCTATGGGGAAAAGGGAGCAGAAGGCTCTCTGGCCGTCATCCACGTGCCGATTGAAGGCCTGCCGGGTGAATTCGGCGTTCTGTCACCGGCCTGTGGCGAAGCATCCTTCCAGTATATCAAGAAGGCTGTCGACATGGTGTCTGCGGATGAAGCCGCCTGCATCGTGACGGCGCCAATCAACAAGGCTGCCCTCAATGCCGCCGGCCATCACTATGACGGTCACACCGGCATGCTGGCGCACCTGACCGGCTCCAAGAGTTCGTTCATGCTGCTGGCGTCCGAGACCCTCAACGTATTGCATATCTCCACACACGTGTCCCTGAAGACGGCCATCGAGCGCTCCACGCCACAGCGTGTCCTCGACACCATTCGCATGGGTTACAGACACTTCAAGCGGATGGGCTATGACAATCCACGCATCGCCGTTGCAGGGATCAACCCGCATTGCGGCGAAGGTGGCCTGTTTGGCGATGAAGATGATGTGCACACCTTGCCGGGGATCGAAATGGCACAGAAAGAAGGCATCAATGTTGTCGGCCCGGTTCCTGCCGATACCGCCTACTACCGTGCCCACAAGGGTGCTTTTGATCTGGTGATCGCCCAGTATCATGATCAGGGCCACATCCCGATCAAGATGATCGCCTTCGATTCTGCCGTCAACGTATCTCTCGGCCTGCCGATCGACCGCTGCTCTGTCGACCACGGCACCGCCTTTGATATCGCCGGCACAGGACAGGCAAATCACGTCAACATGCTCAGCACGCTTGACTACGCAGCCAAACTTGCTGCAACCCGCGATAAACGATAGCGCACACTATCTCTCCTGAAATATCCGAATCCACCTTCAAGGGAGCCCGAGGGCTCCCTTTTTTTGTATCTACACTAAACCTCCACCTACGGTGGAGGACTGGACAAGTTCTACAATATCGGTAAGAGACCTCCTCACTTGAACCATTGGCGTGGTTTGAAGATCAAATGAGGAGGTTTTTATGGACGAA
>NZ_QNUM01000008.1 GCF_003574655.1 Cohaesibacter haloalkalitolerans | reverse complement strand
CCAATATTGCTCTCATGATTATCAGAAGATCTTGCGTCTACACGGCATCAGGCCATCCCCTCTCAGCGATGCTGGCATCGCCTGCCGGGCAATGCATGAACGGAAAGGGCAATTGTCATGATAATGCGGCGGTAGAGACATTCTTCAAGACCATCAAGGCCAAACGGATCTGGAGGCAAAGCTGGCAATTAAGGAGGCAAGCTGAAGCGCCAAATTTTGAGCATATCAATGGTTTTTACCATCCGCGAAGAAAACACTCAGCTCTCGGCTGAAAAAGCCCCTTGGCTTTCGAGAGAAAAGCAGCCTAAATGAGTACACGTACCGGAACCGTGACAGGTCCTGACGTACTCCCCTTTATGTACCCGTTTAAAAGTTAGCTCTGTTCCAGTTTTGATCCCGTCTGGATCTGGTTGCAAACTCGATTGGGGTTAGTCCATCAAGGGCTGTATGGGGTCTGTTGGTGTTGTAGTCAATTCTTCAATCAGTCTTTTGGCCGCTGGCAAATTGGTAAAGAGGTGCTCGTTGAGGCATTCATCACGCAGTTGCCCATTGAAGCTTTCAACAAACCCATTCTGCATCATTGCACGGCAGGCAAGCGAAGCGCCGCCGAGAGTGGGTTTCCCTGGTGCGATATGGTGCCATTCCACCTTACGCTCCTCCTGCCATTTTAGGATCGCATTCGAAGTCAGTTCAGTGCCATTATCGCTGACTACCATGCATGGATAACCTCGCCGCTCAGCGATGGCATCAAGCTCTCTAGCAACACGAAGGCCCGATAGGCTCGTATCAACAACGGATGCCAGACACTTTCGGCTGAAGTCATCAATGACATTGAGGATTCTGAACCGCCTTCCGTCAACAAGGCTGTCCGAGACGAAGTCCAAGCTCCAGCGTTGATTGCGCTCTTGAGGGATGGCCATGGGCGCCCTGGTTCCCAAAGCACACTTTCGCCCACCTCTCTTGCGCACAGTCAGTTTTTCTTCCTTGTAGAGCCGATACAGCTTCTTCCAGTTGACCTGCCAGCCTTACCGCTTAAGCAGGATATGCAGGCGCCTGTAACCAAAACGACTTCGCTCGGACGATAGCTCGACAAGCCTCTTACGAAGTCGCTCATTGTCATCTCGCTTTGATTGGTAGCGGTAAACGCGGGGAGAGATCCCCACCAGCTCACACGCCTTGCGTTGGCAACAATTTTTGTATGTCATGGCCCAGTCCAAAGCACGTCGTCGGGAACCGGGCTTCTGAAGTTTTTTCCGAGCATCTCTTTGAGAGTGGCAACATCAAGCATCTGCTCGGCCAGCAACTTCTTCAGCCGCTTGTTCTCTTCCTCGAGAGTTTTCAAACGGCGGGCTTCAGACACTTCCATGCCGCCATACTTGGATCGCCACTTGTAGAAAGTTGCATCACTGACACCATGCTTGCGACACAGATCTGCCGCGGTCAGGCCCGCTTGGTGTTCCTTCAAAATACCGATGATCTGCTCTTCGCTAAATCGACTTCTCTTCATTGTCTATCTCCTCGTTGGGAAACAGACTAACCAAAAATCGACGACATTTCAGGGGAGCACGTCAGTCCATTAGCTGCTGGAGGGATTATGATTGCTTGGTTTCAGGTCTGTTGAAGAACAGACTCTATTTTTAAGAGTTTATGCGCTACCATGGCCGCATTAGGTGTGTTCAATCAAAGAGACCCAAACGGAGCATTGCAAAACAGCCAAAAGGGGAAGAGACTTTGGCCAAGGCAATCAGGGTGATCCATGGATCATCCCTTCGTTCGCAAGAGGGAGAAGATATGAGTTTGAATTTTGTAAAAAAGTCCGCACGCATGGCGCGCTTGTTGTCAGCCGCCCTGCTGTTTCCCGTTGTCTTCTCCGGGCCGGTTCTTGCGGCGAGTGACACTCCGTTTTTCACAGGTGTATGGGAGTTGAAGACCGACCAAGGGCTCAAGCCACTCGTTATGAGTGACTGGCTGATCTTTGACGGAAAATTGCCGAACACCTGGCTTTATATGACAAAGGGGTCGGTGCCCGGTCAGCAATATCGGTTCATGGCGCGCAATGTCGGCGTCAATGGTGTCTCTGCGGCGTTGGTGGATGTGGTGCGTGTTGATGACCTCCACATGAATTATCGCGTCAGCGCCAAGGGTGCCATTATCGAGCAGGGCGAGGCAACGCGCCTCAGTGTTCCGAATGCCAATGATTCCTGTTTGGCGGTGGATACCGAATTGAAGGATCTCATGGGCAGCTGGACCATGGTTGCCGACAAGAAGAAGGTTTCGCTGAGTGAGACCGAATTGAATGTTGATGGGCAGAAGCAGCCGGTGGAATTGCGGCCAATCCGGACCGGTCAGGTCGGTGTTGTGTCCAATGGAGCCCCTTATGCGCTGTTTACTGATGCTGGTGGCGATTATGCAGTGTTGCAGCTGCTACCAGTAGGCACCGCGTCCTTCGCGGGTGGGCCAATCGGACAGCCGGTCACCTTCGCTCAGGAAATCGTCGTTCGGCGCAACGGCGGGCGGTGTGATGCAGCCATCGCCGGTCGTCTTAAGCTCATGGGCAAGACAAAGAAGTAGTTCGTCAGTTACAAAGTGCGTTTCACTGCCGTGATCCCCATGCGTCTCGTTGTTTGATGGTGTGCCCTTTTCCACGTCATCAAATCGACAGGCGCAGGGGTTATTGTGCCTGTTTTCAGGGACTTCCTTCACCAGCGCTGCAAAGGACTGATTGCCATGAAACTTGTTTCTACAGCCAAGGCTTTCGGAGGAGAGCAAAGGGTCTATCGCCACGCCTCCAAGGCGACGGGGACCGAGATGGAGTTTGCCGTCTTCCTGCCAAGGGAGGCGCTGGAGGGCTTCTTTTGCCCGACACTCTTCTATCTCTCCGGTCTGACCTGTAGCTGGGAAGAGGTCACCATGCAGGGGCTGCCACAGATGCATGCCGCCAAGCATGGTCTGATCTTTGTGGCGCCGGATACCAGTCCGCGCGGGGATGCTGTTCCTGATGTCGCGTCCTATGATCTGGGACAGGCCGCCAGCTTCTACCTCAATGCAACGCAAAAGCCGTGGTCTGATCATTATCGGATGGAAGACTATCTGACGGCCGAGTTGCCCAAACTGCTGATCGATGCTCTCCCGGTGGATGAAGATGGCTTTGGCATTACCGGTCATTCGATGGGGGGGCATGGTGCCCTGACGCTGGCCATGCGTCACCCGACACTGTTCCATTCCGTGTCGGCCTTTGCTCCAATCACCAATCCGGTGCTGTGCAGCTGGGGGCGGCAGGCGTTTGCCGCCTATCTTGGCGACAACGAGGCGCTTTGGGAAGCCCATGACGCCTGTGCTCTGGTGGCTTCTGCCGGTTGGGAGGGAGGTATCCTGATTGATCAGGGCTTGTCAGACGAATATCTGGAAGATCAGTTGAAGCCATGGGCTTTCGAGAAGGCTTGCAGAGCCTCCGGGATTGATCTCACGATGCGACTGCATGGCGGCTACGATCACTATTATCACTTCGTTGCCAGCTTCATGGCCGATCACATCAAGTGGCATGCGGAGCGGCTTGAGTAGACGGCGTTTTTCATCGGACTTGTTTCCGTTTGCGTCGCAATCGGGTCGGAACCCTGTGATTCTATCGGGAAAAATACGCAAATTTGCGCGGGTTATCCTCAAGCCCGTGTGAATTCATCATGTTTTGTTAATTTTTTCCCCCTTTTCGCACAGAATCAGGCACATGTGATTTTCGATCCAAATATCCTGATTTCAACATGGACCAGCTGCAAACTCTGGCTGGATCAATGGCGGCTGGTCGACCGTATGCAACAAGGCTCGGGCCTTGTAAAAGAGGCATGCGGGTAGAAAGGGCCGTTTTCAGGCATCAACAGCCTAAAACTGACGGCTCTGTGGGAGATAACAATGTCCGAAGAGTCTACTTCGGTTGGCGAACCGGCCCGCGAGGGATTGGGTCGTCAAGTGCTGTTGGGTGCGCAAATGCTGTTCGTGGCATTCGGCTCCCTCGTTCTGGTTCCGATTCTCACTGGCTTGAGTTCTTCTGTCGCCCTGTTTACGGCGGGTGCGGGAACCCTGCTGTTCCAATTGGTCACGAAGCGCTCTGTTCCGGTCTTTCTGGCATCCTCCTTTGCCTTCATCGCGCCGATCATCTACGGCTCGAAGCAATGGGGTATTCCGGCGACCATGTCCGGGTTGTTTGCTGCGGGGCTGGTGTATGTGGCTTTGTCCTTCCTTGTGCGTTGGAAGGGACAGAAGATCATCGATCGGGTGCTGCCGCCGGTTGTCATCGGCCCGGTCATCATGGTTATCGGTCTGTCTCTGGCGCCGGTTGCGCTCAACATGGCGCAAGGCAAGACGAGCGATGGCTCCGTTCAGCTGGTGCCGTTTGATCAGGCTGTCATCATTGCGCTGGTCTCTGTCGGTGTGACCGTCATGGTAACGCTTCTGGGCAAGGGCATGTTCAAGCTGGTGCCGATCCTGTTCGGGATCGTGTCCGGCTATATCGTCAGTGTGCTGTTCGGCGTGGTCGATTTCTCGGCCATCTCGGCAGCGCCAGTGGTTGCTGTGCCGCCGTTCGTGTTTCCGGAGTTCAATCTGGAAGCGATCCTGTTCATTCTGCCGGTTGCCATTGCGCCTGCGATTGAGCATATCGGCGATATTGCCGCCATTTCCGGCGTTGCGAAGAAGGATTTCTTTGCCAAGCCGGGCCTCAAGAACACTCTGCTTGGCGATGGTCTTGCCACCAGCCTTGCCGCTCTGTTTGGCGGGCCTCCCAACACCACCTATTCGGAAGTGACGGGTGCTGTTGCGCTGACCAAGGCCTTCAATCCGGTCATCATGACCTTTGCGGCCATCTGGGCGGTTGTCCTGTCCTTCTCGGGTACGCTCGGGGCTGTGCTATCGACCATTCCGGTTCCGGTCATGGGCGGTATCGAAGTGATCCTGTTTGGTGCCATTGCCGTAGTCGGTGTTTCCACCCTGCTCAAGGTTGGCGATGCTTTGACGGATGCCCGTAATCTGATCATTGCCTCTGTGGTGCTGGTGATCGGTATCGGCGGTCTGGAAGTGGGCATCGGCGGCTTCGCCATCAAGGGCATCGGTCTCTGCGCCATTGTCGCTGTGGTCCTCAACCTGATCCTGCCGCAGCAGAGGCACTGAGCCGGACGGTAGAGAGACTGCCTGACTGCAACACGATCAAGGGGCCGCATCCAGGGATGCGGCCCTATTTGTTTTTCGGCGTCACTTCAGTCCGCCGGAAGCCTGCAGTCGAAATATCGGGCCAGTGTCTCGCTGACCAGAGCCTGCAATCGGTCCTTGACATGGCGCTTGACCGGGTGGGCTCTGAGGTCCGGGTGATAGATGAGCCAGGCTTCCTGCGGGTGGAAGACCTCCTCGCTCAGTTCGATGAACCCCTCCTCATGGCCTATCCAGGCGGGGAGGAGGCCGATCGCGTTGCCACGGGCGATCATGTCTATGAGCCCTTCCTGCTGGTTGGCGATGAAGCGCGGCGACTTGCCGTCAAGGATCGAGGCGATGACCTTGTGGGAGCTCGAATGCGGGCGGGTGTGGCCAAAGCCGACCCAGTCCTGCTGCGGCCAGCTTGCCGGATCGAAGGCGTCCGGGTGCTGATTGCAATATTGTTCAGAGCCAAAGATCCGATAGGTGAGATAGCCGAGCTTGACCGAAATGAGATTGCCCTGCTTGGGCACCCGGTTGCGGATGGCCAGATCGGCTTCCAGACGGGAAATGCTGAGATACTCATCCTGTGACAGGAAGGTGAAATTGATCGGGGGAGCGCCTCGTTCCTGTTCGCTCACCGGAGCCAGCCTGTCGATGTTGCGGGACGCAAGGCGCAGGGACCATGGCCGCACCTCGATGGTCAGCCGCACCGATTCCCGAACCGGATTGGCGGCCTTGGCGCGGCGCTGGACATCGGCGGCCGACAGGGCCATGTGGTTGGCTGCCTCCAGCAGTTGCTCGCCAGCCTCGGTCAACTCGAAACCGGACTGGTTGTGATCAAACAGCCGCAGCCCGAGGCTTTCCTCAAGGCGGGAGATGTGCCGCCCCACGGTCGGCTGGGAGAGGCCGAGGTCAGCAGCCGCTGCGCTCAGGGTTCCCGTCTTGGCGACGCGCAGAAAGGAACGGATGGCATTCCAGTCAAAATCCATCTTGCTTACCTTTCTTATTCATTTTTGAATAACAGGATAGGATATTATCGGATTATTTTTACGGTGCAAGGGTGTAGAAATGCTGCTGTTCCACCAAAGACAGGAGGTTTTCATGCTTGTTTGGATTGGCACGAAGCTCGGGCTTCACTGGTTTGAAAAGGTCCGCCCCGCTGATGAGACATGGAAAGCAGATCGTCTGCCCAGTTGCGAAAACCTGCGCGATCTCATTCGGGGGCTCTATTTCTGATCCAGACGTGAGACGTCCTTTGCTGACCGGGCCATGAATTCACTGTGATGGCCTGATCACTTCAAAATAACTCAGGATATATCTTCTGGCCAAATCGGCAATGCGCGCTGGCGCTCCGGTTTGGCCAGATCTGTTTTCAAGCCCCTTATGGGCGATTGCTTTCAAGGAAATCGCCCATGCGCTCGACGGCCTTCAGAATATTCTCAAGGCTGTTGGCATAGGACAGCCGGATATAGCCTTCGCCATAGACACCGAAATCCGGGCCGCCGATGGTGGCGACGCCAGCCTCTTCCAGAAGCCGCGAGGAAAGCTCCTTGGCCTTGAAACCTGTCCGGGACACGTTGGGGAAAGCGTAGAAGGCGCCCTTCGGCATGACGCAGGAGACATTGGGCAGTTTGTTGAGGGCGACGACGACGGCTTTGCGGCGGGTGTCAAACTCGGCCATCATCGCGTGGGCAGCGTCCTGCGGGCCGGTAATGGCGGCAATCCCGGCGAATTGGGTGGCCGAGTTGACACAGGAATAGGAATTGACCGCCAGCTTGCGGACATGGTCATAGAGGCTTTTCGGCCAGACCGAGAAGCCAAGGCGCCAGCCGGTCATGGCATAGGTCTTGGACCAGCCGTTCAACAGGATCAGCCTGTCTTCCAGTTCCGGATAGGAGGTAAGGCTCTGGTGCTCAAGACCATCGAAGGTCATGCGCGAATAGATCTCGTCGGACATGATGGCGACATCGGGAAAGTTGGCCAGTCCCTTGACCAGCTTGTCGATCTCGCTTTTGGGCGTAACGCCACCGGTCGGGTTGGACGGGCTGTTGACGATGATGAGGCGCGTGTCCCTGGTGATCAGCGACAGCAATTCATCGGCCGAGAAGGCAAAGCCGTTTTTCTCGCGCAGTGGCACCGGAACCGGGCGGGCACCGGTGAATTCGATCATCGAGCGGTAGATGGGAAAGCCCGGATCGGGATAGAGGATATCGACGCCGGGTTTGCCGAATAGCGTGATGGCCATATACATGGTGACCTTGCCGCCGGGCATGATCATGATGCGGTCTGGCGAGATGGTCGCACCGTGCCGCGCCTTGAGGTCAGCAGCGACTACCTCTCTCAATTGAGGGATACCCACTGCCGAGGTGTAGCCATGCTCTCCGGCTTTCAGCGCGGCGATGGCGGCTTCGACAATATGGTCCGGTGTCTTGAAATCCGGCTGTCCGATGCCGAGGTTGATGATATCCTTGCCTTCGCTGGCCAACTGGTTGGCGCGGGCGAGCACGGCAAAGGCGTTTTCGTCGCCAAGGCGGAGGAAATTGTCGACGGGGTGGAGCATGGGTCTCTCCCTGAGGCTGATTTGCTTTCTCTTTGGCATTACGATAGGGGTTGTGTTCGAGGTCGTAAAGTCCGTTGAGACACTGGCATTTGCCGTTTCAAACAGGTAACTTGACGAGCTAGCGATTATGGCTGTTGGCCGGGAGTGTTCAGAATGATCAAGGCTGTCTGGAGCGAGATGGGGCGGGACGATTTCGCCGATCCAAGGCTTGCCGATGCCGTTGCGGTGCTTCCCATTGCTGCGGTCGAGCAGCATGGGCCGCATCTGCCCACCGGAACAGATGCCTTTCTGGCCGAGGGCTATATCGAGGCGGTTCTCAGGCAGAAGCCGGAGGATCTGCCGATCCTCTTTCTCCCCGTGCAACAGGTCGGCTGGTCGGAAGAGCATCTCGATGGCTCCGGCACCCTGACGTCGAACTGGCAGCACCTTCTGCCGCTCTGGATCGACATCTGCCTGTCAGTGAAGCGCAGCGGCATCCGGCGGCTCATCATCATCAACAGCCACGGCGGCAATGTTCCCCTGATGGACATTCTCATGCAGGACCTCAGGGTGCATCACGGCATGATTGCCTCTGCCACCAACTGGTTGCGGCTCGGATATCCCGAAGGCCTGTTTGAGGCCGACGAAATCGCCTATGGCATCCACGGTGGCGACGTCGAGACCTCGATGATGCTGGCGTTGCGGCCTGATCTGGTGAGGATGGACAAGGCTGCCAGCTTTGCATCGCATCAGAAGGACATGGTCGAAAGCAATGTTCACCTGCGCTACTATGGCCGCAAGCCGATGGGCTGGATGGCGACGGACCTCAATGACGAAGGCGTTGTCGGGGCTGCGTCGGGTGCCAATGCACAGAAGGGGCGGCAGTTGATTGACCATATCGCAGAGCAGTTCATCGTCTATGCCCGCGAAGTTGCAAAAGTTGTTCTTCCTGCCTCTTGACCTTCCAGTTGCTGGAAGCCTTATATTTTTCTTGACTTTGGAACTCCTATTAAACACCGGTCAAGATCATCATGTCTGAAACAGCTCTTTCTTCTCCTGGCGGCGCCACGGGCGCGGCTTCCGATTCCGCCCAATCCGTCTTTGTCTTTGATGTCAGCGGTATGCATTGTGCAGCCTGTTCGGCACGCGTTGAGCGTGTTCTGAACGCCAAGCCCGGCGTTGCGGCTCAGGTCAATCTGGCGCTGGAGCGAGCGGATGTGACCGTCAGTGGCGGACAGAGCGCCGATGACATCAAGGCAATGATCGAGAAGACCGGATTTGGAGCCAGCCTGCGGCAGGGGAGCCTCTCCGAGCGGCAGGCTCAGGCCGAGCGGGTGGATGAGGACCGAGCAGAGGAAGAGCGGCATTCCTTCTATCTGTTCCTGTTTTCCGCTGTTCTGACGGTGCCTCTGGTTGCGCCGATGATCACCCACTGGTTCGGCTTTGGCTGGCACATGCCACCTCTGATCCAACTGGCACTGGCGGCCGTGGTGCAGGTGATCGTCGGGGCCCGCTTCTATCGCGGTGCGGCCAAGGCTCTGGCTGGCGGTGCGGCCAACATGGACGTGCTCGTTGCCATGGGCACCAGCGCGGCCTTTCTGTTCTCTCTCTATCAGGTCATCGCCTTGGGCTCCGCTTCGGTCGGGCATCTCTATTTTGAAGCCTCTGCGGCCATTCTGACGCTGATCGTTTTTGGCAAGTGGCTTGAGGGTCGGGCGCGGCGCAGCGCCGCCGATGCTCTCCGGGCGCTGATGGGCTTGCGCCCGCGGGAAGCCCGCCTTGTTGCCGATGGTGGAACCGGTGACCGGATGGTGCCGATCGAGGAGGTCAAGGCCGGAGACCGGGTGCGGGTGCTGCCCGGTGAGGTAGTGCCTGTTGACGGGACGATCCTTGAAGGCCGCAGCGAATTTGATGAAGCCTTGCTGTCTGGCGAAAGCGAACCGGTGCTGCGCGAGGCTGGCGACAAGGTGATCTCCGGCGCGGTCAATGGCGCCGGGTCGGTGGTGCTCGACGTGGTTGCGATGGGTGACGACACTGTTCTTGCCCGGATTATCCGTCTTGTCGATCAGGCCCAGACGGGCAAGGCCAAGATGCAGAATCTGGCAGACCGGATCTCGGCGGTGTTCGTTCCGGTGGTCATCGGTCTGGCGTTGCTGACCTTTGTGGCCTGGCTGGCCCTTGGCGGAAACTTTGAGGCGGCCGTTGTCGCTGCGGTTTCCGTTCTGGTGATTGCCTGCCCGTGTGCCCTTGGCCTGGCGACGCCGACGGCTTTGGTGGCCGGAACCGGCGCGGCGGCAAAAAGCGGTGTGCTGATCCGTGACATCGACGTGCTCGAAGTTGCGGGCAAGGTTACCCATGTGGTGTTTGACAAGACAGGCACCCTGACCGAAGGTAAGCCGAGCCTTGTCAGCCTGCATCAGGTTGAGAGTGCCATGACGGAGGCCGATTTGGTCGGCGCGGTTGCTGCTGTTCAGTCAGGCAGTGAACATCCGCTGGCGAAAGCCTGTGTTGATGCCGCCAGGGAACGGGGCGCGTCCATTCCTGCAGCGCAAGGCGTTACTGCTCATGTGGGCGAGGGCGTCGAGGGCACTGTCGACGGTGCCGCGATGCTCATCGGGACGCGGGCCTTTCTTGAGCGCCACGGGGTGGATCTATCCTCCGCCGGTGATGCTTTCCAGATGATGGAACAGGAAGGACTTTCGGTTTCCGCTGTTGCCAGGGGTGGACAGTTGATGGCGCTGCTCGGCTTCCGCGACGAAGTGCGGGCCGAATCCAAAGCTGCGGTCGCAAGCCTCAAGGCGCGCGGTCTGAAGACGATCCTGCTCTCCGGCGATGCACCTGAAACCGTGCGTCGGGTGGGAGAAATCCTGGGCCTTGATGAAGCCCGGGGTGGGGTTTCGCCCAAGGACAAGCTCGATATGCTCACCGAATTGCAGGGGCAGGGGCATGTCGTTGCCATGGTCGGCGACGGGCTCAACGATGCCCCGGCGTTGGCGCAGGCCGATGTGGGCATTGCCATGGGGTCTGGCACCGATGTAGCCATCGGCGCGGCTGCGATCACCCTTATGCGCATTGACGTGGGGCTGGTCGGGTCGGCATTCGATATCGCCCGGCACACCTATTCCAAGATCTGGCAGAATCTGTTCTGGGCCTTTTTCTACAATGTGATCGGCATCCCGCTGGCGGCGTTCGGGTTGCTCAATCCGGCCATGGCTGGTGCGGCGATGGCCTTCAGCTCGGTGTCGGTGGTCAGCAACGCGCTGTTGCTGCGGCGCTGGAAAGCCTGACGTACATTGTTTTCCAGCCTGAGGGCTGTATGAGAAATTTGAGGGCCTTGCTCCGTTTTGTGTGGGGCAGGGCCCTCAATGTCTTTTGATTGATCAATTTGTCATCTTCCGGCCTCACTCGCTTTCTACTAGGGTGTGAAGCTCGAAGCTGACGGTGCAGGCGGACGCTCTGGCACCGGTCATCCAACTGTTGATCGATGAGGACGCCATCATGCCTTTCCGTTCCATGATAATGCCCGCCATTTTCCTTCTGGCCAGTGGTGCCTATTCATCCGCGCAGGCACATCCGCATGTCTGGGTTTCGGTTCAGAGCGAGCTGGTGATGGATGGCCAGAAGGTCAAGGAAATCAACCATCACTGGACCTTCGATGAAGCCTTCAGTGCCTTTGCCAGTCAGGGGCTCGACGAAAATGACGATGGCAAGCTGTCGCGCGAAGAGCTGCAGCCGCTGGCGCAGGTGAATGTCGAATCTCTGGCTGAATTCGACTATTTTTCCGATCTCTATGAGAAGGGCATGCCACACACAAATGGCACTGTCTTTGGCGAGCCTTACAATTATTGGCTGACGCTTGAGGGCGACAAGCTCGTGCTGCATTTCACCTTGCCGGTGGTTGGTGAGGTCGACACCCACAAGGAAGCGGTGTTGGATGTTTATGATCCCACCTTCTTTGTCGATTTCTCCTTTGCCGACAAGGACCCGGCCAAACTGGTCAATGCTCCGGCCAATTGTCAGGCCCATGTCGAGCGGCCCAAGGGGCTGGATGATGACGTGGCCAGCCAGCTGGCTGCCATTCCTGCCGACCAGCGCGAGATTCCCTCGGATCTGATGCAGTTCACGGTGGCCATGGCCAATCAGGTGTTTCTCAAATGCAATTGACTTTCGGTGCGTTGACGGGCGCAGGCGAAGGGAGCCGTTGTCGCGGACGACCTGCTGTGAGCGTCGTTGTCATTGCCTTGTTGGCGCTCTTCATGTGGTCGGCCGACAGCTCGATCGCGCATGCCACGCCGTCGCCGTTTGGCGTGGCGCTGCCCGATACCACCGGGCCGATGGCCACGGGTGGGCTTTGGGGTGACATCCAGCACTGGATTCTGGCGCGCCAGTCCGAATTCTACATGGCGCTCAAGGACTCGGTGAAGCTCGTGCGCACCAGCCAACCGGCCCTGTTTCTGCTGTTGGGGCTGTCGATGGCCTATGGTTTGTTCCATGCCGCCGGGCCGGGGCACGGCAAGGTCATTCTGACAACCTATCTGTTTGCCAGTGGGGCATCTGCGCGCAAGGGGGCTTTCCTTGCGTTGCTGGCCGCGATGGTTCAGGCGACGGTTGCTGTGCTGCTGATCGGCATTGCCGCTGTGTTGCTCAATCTCACTTCGATGGTCATTACGCAGACCGCGCAACTGCTCGAACTGGCTTCCTATGCGATGTTCGTGGTCCTTGGCGGTTGGCTTCTCTGGCGAGCGCTCAAGGCGTTTCAGCGCGAGTGGCGGCGGGCCGGGGGCGGTTTTGAGGTGCCCAGCCATCATGCCCACGAACATCATGTCCACCACCATCATGACCATGGCCACCACCATCATGATCACGACCATCACGACCATCCTGACCATGAGCATGACGAAGCCTGTGGCTGCAGTCATGAGCATACAGCTTCGCTGGAAACCATCGAAAGCGCAAGAGGCTTTCGGGGCATGGCGCTGGCGGTGATCTCAATGGGGTTGCGCCCCTGTTCGGGAGCCTTGATCGTTCTGGTCTTTGCCCTGTCGCAGAAGGTTTTCTGGGCGGGGGTGCTGTCTGCCTATGCCATGGGGCTTGGCACTGGTTTGACTGTCGCAGCTCTGGCGCTGGTTGCCGTCTATGCGCGGTCCTTCTCGCAGGCGCTGGTGTCGCGTGGCCTGTCCGGGCGTGCCATTGGCTGGTTCGGCGCGGTGGTGCTGTTGCTTGCCGGTCTGGTCGTGCTTTCCTTTGGCGGCGTGCTGCTGCTTGCCAATCTTATCTGATCCGGCGGCTTTCCGATGGGGCTCGCCCTTTTTCGTGAGGGACTAGGGCATCAGGTTGGAGGATCCGGTCTTGTCGACCAGTCCAAGTTCCATGGCGATGTGGGTCAATTGAGCCGCATTGCCGCCGCCAAGCTTCTCTCGCATTCTCTGCCGGTGGCTTTCTACCGTTCTGACGCCAATGCCGAGTTCAGCAGCGATTTCCTTGTTGGCCTTGCCCAATGCAATGCCCTTGAGAACATCGATTTCGCGGTCCGTCAGATTGAACGGATTGGCAGGTTTGCTGCTGGCTGGCTTGAGGGCGTCGACAGAAATATTCTTGGAGAAATAATAGCCGCCCTCGGCAATCGTGTGGATGGCGCTGATCATGTCCGCCGCGCCGATATCCTTGAGCAGGAAGCCAGCTGCCCCCACCTTGACAGCAGCGCGGACATATTCCGGATTGTCATGCATCGACAGGAACAGAATGCGGCTGGCGGGGGCGAGCGTGCGGATCTGTTCGGCAGCTTCCAGCCCGTTACAGTTGGGCATGGAGATATCGAGGATCATAATGTGCGGTTGCAGGGTTCGCGCCATTTCGATTGCTTCAAACCCGTCCTCGGCTTCAGCAACGATTTCAAGATCTTCTTCCAGCTCAAGACGCGCACGGATGCCGTCTCTTACCAGAGCATGATCATCGGCGATAACAATTCGAGTTGTTTCTTTCATTGTTCTTACGCTGTTGAGAGATGCTGCTTGTTCGAGGGCCGAATCCAAACGGCCTTGCGATCGCGGGAGAATAGTGGTGATTTGCAACGATTGGAAGCGACCCGGAATCTATTTTGTCCCGCTATGTCCATTTAAGGTTTATATTCTCCGACTGAGGTATCTTAATCGATAATTTCAAACCTCCCAACTCTCCTTTTTCAAAAGTAAGCGTACCGCCGTGACTTTCGACACGTTCGAACATGTTCCTGAGGCCCAGACCGGACTCTGTTGTCAAGCCGCCTGCCTCGCGGGTGCCGACGCCATTGTCGGCGATGCTCAGGTGTATGGACTTTGGGCCGTTGGGGGGCTCGCAGATTTTCAGCTCGATCTGGACGAGGCTGGCGGAGGCATGGCGGCTGACATTGGTCAGCGCTTCCTGCACCACCCGGAACAGGGCGATTTTGGCTGATTCCGAGAGCAGGTGATCAACCCGCATGGTTGATACCTCTGTCCTGATGGTGGTGCTGTCCTGAAAGTCCTGTCCCAGCTCCCGCACCGCTTCGCTAAGGCCGATATTGGCAAGGGCTGAGGGGTGAAGTGCCTTCGAGAGGCGACGTACATCGGCAATGGACGTGTCGAGGATCGAGAGGCTTTTGCGCAGCAGGGGTTCTGCGACCTCTGGCTTGGCGATCTGGTCAATGGCCAGTTCCAGCCGATGACGGATGCTGACCAACAGCTGGTTGATGCCATCGTGGAGGTCGTTGGAGACGCGCTTTCTTTCCTCTTCCTGTACGTCGATGATGCGCTGGGTGAGGGCCTTTAACTTCTGGTCGGCCAGTTTGTGCTCATTGAAATGCAGGGCAGCAACCGACAGGGCAGTGATGCCGATGACCACCAGCGAGATCATCAGGAATGTCAGCTCGGTGTGACGCGTGATGGTGCGCATGTCTTTCTCAAAAGAACCGATCTGCTTCTGGATATCGTCGATGTAGGTGCCTGTCCCGATCATCCAGCTCCACTGTGGCAGAAAGGTTGCGTAGCCCAGTTTGAGGGTATCCTGCCCGGTTGAAGGCTTGGGCCATTTGAAGGTGTAGAAGCCTCCGCCTTCGATGGCTCTCTTCATCAGTTCCTGAACGAAGAAATGACCCTGTTCGTCCTTTCGGTACCAGAGGTTCTTGCCCTTGAGTTCCGGGCTGGGCGCACTGACGAGATTGGTGCCTGCGCGGTCATAGGCATAGAAGTAGCCATCCTGGCCGTAGGTGAGATTGTTGAGGATCTGCTGTACCGCTTGCTGAGCCTCTGCGGTGCTTCTGCCCGGATGGTCAAATTCGTGGCTGATGGCCGTCATGGCGAGGGAAATATAGTTTTTCAGCTCCTCTCTTCTGGCTGTGAGGATGCGTGTTTCTACGAGCTGAATTTCCTTCGTAATGAGACGATTTGCCTCAATATGGATCATCCAGCCTGTCAGGCCCGAGACCAAAATGATGGGCAAGATAGCAATCAGCAAAATTTTGAGCTTAAATGATAATTTTCCGTTGGCATGTGGGCTGTTTTGTGGTTGTTTCTTGCTCATGTTCCGACCCCGGACTGTTGTCTTGCATAGTGATACAGTATCTGGCTATCCGATGCTACAGCCGCTCGTTTTCGTTTATTCATATTCGAACAAAATTGGCCAAGCAGTCTGAAAAATTAGAAAACAGCTCAAGGAGGAATCCTCTATGGATCGTCGCGATTTCTTGAAAAAAGCCAGCCTCGCGTCTGGCGCCGCAGCAGCAAGCACTCTTGCTGCCCCTGCTTACGCTCAGGGCAAACGTACTTTGAAGATGGTTACCAGCTGGCCGAAAAACTTTCCTGGTCTTGGCACTGGCGCCCAGCGCCTGGCTGACAATCTGACCGCAATGACCGATGGTCGTCTGACCGTGAAGGTTTACAGCGCCGGTGAACTGGTGCCTGCCTTTGAAGCCTATGATGCCGTGATGACGGGGACTGCAGACCTGTACCATGCTTCCGAATATAACTTCGTTGGCAAAAGCAAGTCTCTCGCCTTCTTTACCACCGTGCCGATGGGCATGACCGCTACCGAATTCGACGCCTGGATCCATCATCAGGGCGGACAGGAACTGTGGGACGAACTGGCAGCCAAATTCAATGTCAAATCCTTCCCGGCTGGCAACACGGGCGCCCAGATGGGTGGCTGGTTCAACAAGGAAATCAATACGCTTGATGATATCAAGGGTCTGAAAATGCGTATCCCTGGCATGGGCGGTGAAGTGCTGCGTCGTCTTGGTGCGTCTGCCGTATCCCTGCCGGGTGGCGAAATCTTCCAGGCTCTGCAGTCCGGCGCGATCGACGCGACCGAATTCGTCGGTCCATGGAACGATCTGGCACTTGGCTTCTACAAGACCACCAAATTCTACTACTATCCAGGCTTCCATGAGCCAAGCGGTGGCATTTCCTGTGGCGTCAACCTTGATGTCTACAACAGCTTCTCCAAAGCTGACCAGGCCATCCTGAGAACCGCCTGCATCGCAGAAAACAATATCCTGTCTTCCGAATACAACGCTCGCAACGGTGCTGCGCTTGACCAGCTGGTCAACAAGCATGGCGTTGTGCTGCGGAAATTCCCGGACGAGGTTTTTGTTGCAATCGGCAAGGTCTGCGAAGAAGTCGTTGCAGAGTTCGGTGCAGAAGACGATCTGTCCAAACGCATCTATGAAAGCTATCTCGCTGCACGCAAGAATGTTGGCGACTGGATGCGCATTACCGAGCGTCCGTTCCTCGATGGTCGCGATCGCGTTCTTAGCTAAAATTTGCGAAATGCTTGTTCAGCTCTCCCCAATTCTGGGGAGAGCATCTTTATGCCTGAAATTTGTTCTGGTTTATGCCAGAAAATTCGGGCTCTTACACAAAAGGCAACCGCAGCCGGGTTGATGCGCTCAATCAGGTTGTGTAAGCCATCCAACAAAAGCCTCGACCATCCCGCGGCGAACAAAATGACTTGTTCGCCGATATCGTTGTTTCTGTTTCGGGTCGTGGCAGGAGTTACACAATGCGCGCTCTGGCTGACCTGATCGATCGGGTCAATGTTGCAACAGGCAAGGGTCTTGCCTGGTTCGCTCTTATCGTGGTTCTTATTCAGTTCGTTGTCGTGTTGATGCGCTACATCTTTGGTGTTGGCTCCATTTGGGCTCAGGAACTGATCGTTTACGTCCACGCATTCCTTTTCATGCAGGCGTCCGCCTTTACGCTTTCACGCGATGGCCATGTGCGCGTCGATATCTTCTATCGTGAAGTTCACCCGCGCACCAAGGCCAAGGTCAATATCTTCGGATCGATCGTTCTGCTCATTCCCGTGTGCGTGCTGCTGGTGTTCGTTTCCTGGGACTATGTTTACAACAGCTGGGCCATCCTTGAAGGCAGCGCCGAAACCTCCGGTATTCAGGCCCGCTTCCTGCTCAAGAGCGCCATCATAGTGTTCGCCATCCAGATGGCCCTTCAGGGCTTCGTGATGTTCGTCAGATCCTGGTGCGCCCTGCAGGGAGACGAAGTTGAATTGCAGCGCCTGCAGCAGATGGGAGAGAACTGATGGAAGCGATTGCGCATTCTCTTGACCTGCTGATGTTTGCGGTGGCCTGTGTCGTGCTCATGCTCGGCTTTCCGGTGGCCTTCAGCCTTGCCGGTGTTGCCCTGATCTTCGCCGTGATCGGCTGGTTCTTTGGTGCCTTTGAAATGTCGTTCCTGTCGGCTCTGCCGCAGCGCATTTTCGGCACCATGACCAATGAGACGCTGGTTGCCGTGCCGCTGTTTGTCTTCATGGGTGTTGTTCTCGAACGCTCAAAGGTGGCCGAGGAACTGCTTGACACCATGGGGCGCATGCTCGGATCGGTCAATGGCGGTCTCGGTATTGCCGTGTCCATTGTTGGTGCCCTTCTGGCGGCTTCCACCGGCATCGTCGGTGCGACGGTGGTTACCATGGGGCTTCTGTCCCTGCCCAGCATGCTCAAGCGCGGCTATTCGCCTGAACTGGCCTGTGGCTCGATTGCGGCGGCCGGTACATTGGGACAGATCATTCCGCCGTCCATCGTGCTCGTCATTCTGGGTGACCAGCTATCGAACGCCTACCAAAAGGCACAGCTGGACATGGGCATCTTCTCTCCGGATCCGATTTCGGTGGGCGACCTGTTCGCCGGTGCCCTGATTCCGGGCCTGATGCTCGTCGGCTTCTACATCATCTACCAGATCGTCATTGCAACGGTGAAACCAAGTGTTGCACCTTCCATTCCCGAGGATGAGCGTGAACCGGTTACCGTAACGGAAGTGTTCCATGCCCTGTTGCCGCCGCTTGTTCTGATCCTTGCCGTGCTCGGCTCCATTCTCGGTGGCGTTGCCACACCAACAGAAGCGGCTGCCGTTGGTGCCGTTGGTGCCATTCTATTGGCGGGTTATCGCCTTGATGAGTCTCACGGTCGGACCATTATTGCGGCAGCGATAGCGCTGGTCATTGCACTGATCCTCTCGGAATTCATGGATTTGCGCATTGCACGTGATGACATTCCGACGATCGACATGGCGGCGATCATTCTGGCTGCCATCTGTGTGGTCGTGCTGGGGCTGGGGATCCTCTCGGCTCTCATCCGTACCTATCGCAACGGCATTCTGCGCACGGTCATGGTTGGCACCACGGAAGTGACCACCATGGTGTTCCTCATCCTGATCGGCGCTTCGCTGTTCTCGCTGGTTTTCCGCGGGCTGGGTGGCGAAGAGATGATTCAGGAAGCCCTGTCCGGCATGCCGGGTGGTGCGATTGGTGCCATGCTTGCCGTCATGCTGCTGATGTTCTTCCTCGGCTTCTTCCTCGATTTCCTCGAAATCGTGTTTGTTGTCGTGCCGATGGTTGCTCCGGTGCTGTTGCAGATGGAAATGCCGAATGGCGAGACCATGAGCCCGATCTGGCTCGGTATCATGATGGCAGTGAACCTGCAGACATCGTTCCTGACACCACCGTTCGGTTTTGCGCTGTTCTATCTTCGTGGTGTGGCGCCGGCGTCGGTGCGCACCGGTCAGATTTATCGCGGGATCATTCCTTTTGTGTTCATCCAGATCTTCTCTCTGCTGATCCTCTGGTATTTCCCGGAACTGACCACCTGGTTGCCGCATCTGATCTATCGCTGATCGGCTGCAAGGAAATGAAAAGGCCCGCCAGACTTGTCCGGCGGGCCTTTTCATTTTGGACCTCTGGGCTGACCGTGTCGGCTCAGATCTTTTTGAGATTGACCCGATCAATGAGCTGTTGCCCAGTCTCCACGCGTTCCGAATAGCGGTCGACCAGATAGTCCGAGCGCCTGCGGGTCATCCAGGTGAATTTCATCAGCTCTTCGCAGACATCGATGATGCGGTCGTAATAGGGTGAAGGCTTGATCCGGTCGTCATCGCCGAATTCGGTGAAGGCCTTGGCGATTGAGGACTGGTTGGGGATGGTGATCATCCGCATCCAGCGCCCCAGAATGCGCATCTGGTTGACGGCGTTGAAGCTTTGGGAGCCACCTTCCACCTGCATCAGGGCAAGGGTTTTTCCCTGCGTCGGGCGGACGGCACCGAGCGACAGCGGAATCCAGTCGATCTGCGCCTTCATGATGCCGGTCATGGCACCGTGGCGTTCAGGTGATACCCAGACCATGCCTTCAGCCCAGGCCGACAGGTCTCTGAGTTCCTGAACCTTGGGATGGCTCGGGTCATCATCGTCGGGCAGGGGAAGACCCGACGGATCGAACAGGCGGCATTCCGCGCCAAAGGCGGTGAGAAGTCTTGCAGCTTCCAGCGCCACTAGGCGGGAAAAGGAGCGCTTGCGCAAGGAGCCATAGAGCAGGAGGATGCGCGGCGGGTGGCCATCATCTTCCGGGTGAGCAAGGCCTTGAACGTCAATCGGCAGGAAGGCGTCCGGATGGGCAAGATGGTCTGTTGCATTGAGCGCGATGCCGAAAGGCTTTGGGGTTTCTTCAGTCATGCCGCTCAGCTTTTCCCCGAAGAGGAGACGATCTCGCCATCTTCCTTCTGGAAGAAGCCGATGTCGACGGGCAACAGATCCATGACCTTCTCTGATGGGCGGCAAAGATTGGTGCCCTTGTCGCTGACCACGATGGGACGGTTGATCAGGATGGGGTGCTCCATCATCGCATTGATCAGTTCGTCATCGCTGAGTGCGGGATTGTCGAGCCCCAGTTCCTCGTAAGGGGTGCCATTCTTGCGCAGCAGTTCGCGCGCCGTGATCGGCATGGCCTTGATCAGTGCAACCAGCTCTTCCCTTGATGGCGGGGTCTTGAGATATTCGATGATGGTTGGTTCGATGCCAGCCTTCCTGATCATCTCGAGCGTGTTGCGCGAGGTTCCGCAGGCGGGGTTGTGATAGATCGTGATGGGCATGTCTTGGGCTCGCTATGGCTGCTTATGATTTGGGGATACATTCATTGGTGCAAAGGGCTGCTTGAAGAATTGGCGCGCATTGCTCGTCATCCCCGCCGCAACAATCGCGCAGCAGGAAGTTGATAAGGTCTGCGATGCCGTCCATGTCCGCAAAATAGCGAACCGCCCGACCTTCCCGTTCATTGCGGATGAGGCCGGCCCGCAACAGGATGTTGAGGTTGGTCGACATTGTGTTCTGTCTTATGCCGAGAAGCTGACCCATTTCGCCCGAAAGATGGCCTGTTTTGCCTGCCTTGATCAGCAGGCGGAAAACATCCAGTCGGGTTGGCTGGCTGAGGGCGGCGAATGCTGTGGTTGCGTCTGTTTTATCCATACATCATGAATATTTGATATATTTGGCGCTGTCAAGCGTTCCTGGCGATCTGAAATGAGGTCAGATGAGGAAGTGTTCGTCGTCCGATGTCTGGCCAGCGCTTTCATCCGGACGAGAGGCTTTTTGGCTCTTGCGCTGGAAAATGGCGTCATAGTCATCGAACATGTCGTTATAGATGTCGTCGCCCATGAAATCCTCCTGGCGCGCGCGAGACGGTGTGCTGGCGATGGTCATCAGGGAAACGGGGTCGAGCTCGGGACCAACCATGCGCGAGGACTGGCGCACCAGATTGTCCTCAAGGGTGCGTGCCATGAGGGCGCTTGCCTCCAGACTGTCGGGATCCATCATGGCGGTGATTCTGCGTGTGATGGCCGCAGTGGAGAAGGGCCGGGAAATGACCCAGTGGGCACCATTGGCGATGGCGCTGGTCACCCGGAACCGGGTTGCGTTTTCCATCAGGATGATGAGGCGGGTTGCCTCGGTCAAATAGGACTTGCTGATATCGGGGCGTCCTCGGAACAACTCGGAATAAGCTGCCGTGTCATAATCCAGGAAGAGGAAATTGGGGAAAGTGCGCTTGGCTTCATCGAGCCCGAACTCGAACTTGTCGAATTCGGCAACGCGACTGAAGCCGGATGTGCGCAGGATAGAGCGTAGCAGTTTTCGCTGGAACGTGTTCATATCCACGATCACAGCGGAAGCGTGCTCGATTGACGCTGGCATCTGATGTCCCCAAAGGTTCGTTCTGTGCAGACCCCCATCTGCACTCTCCGTATATTTATCAAGTGCAACTAAAAATCGGTAAACTTTGAAAGATCTACGAGAAATAAATTTCAAAGATGGAATGTGTTTTTGCAATAAATGATCCCTGTCTGGATTTTCAAGGCAGTTTGTCCAAGGCCAATTCTGTTGTCCGGGCTTGTTGAAAATGTACCAATGATAGCAACCTGGTGGCATGATACATATTCTTTCCTGTATCGCTTGTAATTCAGGCGTAAGATACGATCTGCTAAGAATGGATATATCGGGACGGCTTTTTTAGAATCGGAGACAACCCAATGGAAATCATGGGATTTGACATTTTTGTTATCGCCCTGGTGCTTTTGTTCATCCTCATTCTGCTTGCGGGGGTCAAAACCGTACCTCAGGGATACAATTTCACCGTCGAAAGGTTTGGCGCCTACAAGAGAACGCTGAAGCCGGGGCTTTCCCTGATCGTGCCGTTCATCGATCGCATCGGTGCCCGGATGAACATGATGGAGCAGGTGCTGGATGTTCCCAGTCAGGAAGTGATCACCCGTGACAACGCCAGCATCACATCCGATGGCGTTGCCTTCTATCAGGTGATGGATGCCGCAGATGCCGCCTACGAGGTTGCCAATCTGGAACTGGCGCTGCTCAATCTGACCATGACCAACATCCGTACCGTCATGGGGTCGATGGATCTGGACGAGCTATTATCCAATCGCGATGAAATCAACTCGCGCCTGTTGCATGTGGTCGATGCGGCCGCTTCCCCCTGGGGGGTCAAGATTTCCCGTATCGAGATCAAGGACATCAATCCGCCTCGGGATCTGGTGGAATCCATGGGCCGTCAGATGAAGGCCGAGCGTGAGAAACGGGCGTCCATTCTGGAGGCGGAAGGCGCTCGCCAGTCTGCCATTCTCAGGGCCGAGGGTGAAAAGCAGAGCAAGATTCTTCAGGCGGAAGGCGAGCGACAGGCTCAGTTTCTGGCTGCCGAGGCACGGGAACGGGTCGCCACGGCCGATGCGATGGCAACCGAAGTGGTTAGCAAGGCCATTGCCGAGGGGGACATTCAGGCGATCAACTATTTTGTCGCCAGTAAATATGTTGAAACCCTCGGTGAGGTTGTCAAGGCACCGAACCAGAAGGTGGTCATGCTGCCGATCGAAGCCACGTCCATTCTGGGCGCGTTGGGCGGTATCGGCGAGCTGAGCAAACAGGTGTTCGGCAAGGATGGCGGACAGTCTGCCCGGGCCGGGCGTGTGCCAACCATCAAGGATGAATAGTCCTTTCATGACAATGGTTTTGCCATCACGGTTTCAGCAAGCAAGGAGTGAGACATGATACAGCAATGGATGATGATGCTTGGTCCCTGGTTCTGGGTAATTCTGGGCGTTGCTCTGCTTGTTCTGGAAATCATCGCTCCGGGAACCATGTTCCTCTGGTTCGGGGTTGCCGCCCTTGTGGTCGGCGGCCTCTCCTTCTTCATCGCGTTCAGTTGGCAGAGCGCCCTTATCCTGTTCGCGATCCTGTCGTTGATCTCCGTGGTCATCGGCAGGATGATCATGAGCCGCACCGCCAAAAGCGGCACTGACAAGCCGATGCTCAACGAACGGGCCCAGTCGCTTGTCGGCATGGTCTGTCAGATTGATGAGCCGATTATCAATGGTCAGGGGCGTGTCAAGGTGCGCGACAGCTACTGGCGTGTCAGTGGGCCTGATTGTCCGGAAGGGACGCGGGTCAGGGTCGTCGGCGGTGAGGGCACAAGGCTCGACGTGGAATTGGCAGACTAGACGCCTCGCGTGATATTACCCCAAAACGAAAAATCCCCGCAGGCAAAGGCGTGCGGGGATTTTTTCTATAGTGTTTGGGGTCAGGCCGATGTTTTCTGCGGCGGGATGACCATGCAAGGCTCGCCCTTGCAGTGATTGACTTCGATGGTGATGTGGGCAAGCTCGTCGAGCGGTTCGAGCAGCGCCTTGTAGTGGTCCACATCGCGCGGGTAGTGGGTGACCAGCGACACGATGGTGCCATAGCGATTGTCGCCCAGATACCAGACATGAAGATCGGCCACCATATTGTCGGCATGCCCTTCTATGAGGGTTCTGATCTTGCCCGGCAGTGCCTTGTCTTCCACGCGATCCAGCAGGATGCCCCCCGTTTCCCTGAGCAGCAGGAATGACCAGTGGGCGATCAACACGGAGCCGACAAGCCCCATGAGCGCATCTGTCCATGTCCAGCCGAAGAATTTACCCAGCAGCAGTGCAGCGATCGCCAGAATCGAGGTGAGGGCGTCGGCCAGAACATGCAGATAGGCGCCCTTGAGGTTGCGGTCCTGCCCCTTGGCCTTCAGCGCTTCGTCATGGTGGTGATGGGCCGAGGCGTGATCATGGTGATCATGATCGTGGTCGTCATGATCGTGGCTGGGACCGTGGGCATGGTCGTGATGATGATCATCATGGTGATGGTGGGCGTGTCCGGGGCCGTGGTGATGATCGGCACCCAGCAGCCAGACGCTTGCCAGATTGACCAGCAGCCCCAGAAAGGCCACCAGCATCGCTTCATTGAAGGCGATGGCCTGCGGGTTGATCATGCGATCAATGGATTCATAGGCAACGAACAGGGCGACTATGCCCAGAAGAATTGCATTCGTATAGCCCCCGAGAATTTCGACCTTGCCCACCCCGAAGGTGAAGTGCTGATCTTGCGCATGCCTGCGGGCGTAGCGATAGGCGAAGACCGTCAGTCCTAGGGCTCCGGCGTGGGTGGCCATGTGCCAGCCATCGGCCAGAAGGGCCATGGAGTTGAAGAGAATGCCTGCTGAAATCTCCAGCAGCATCATGAAGAAGGTCAACAGGACGACAAAGAACACACGCTTTTCATTGGCGGTGCTGGCCTTGTCATCCAGGAACACATGGTTGTGCTGCCATTGGTCGAGATGATGAATATGCATGGTGCCGGATTGCCAGTCATTTCCAGATTATCGGTATCGGATAATATTTGTATCTAATACTCAGGATAAAAGCAATCCGGACTTCGTCAAGGCTGATAGGTTGGTGGAAGAGGCGGAGCCTCGGACATCAGCAGGATCGATATCCGGCGGTTGGCTGCCAAATAGGGATCGTTGGGAAAGAGCGGTTCGGAATCCGCCTTGCCGACGACGCTGAACACCTGATCGGCGGGCAGGCCATGTTCCATGAGAATGGATCGAACGGCATTGGCGCGGTCAGCAGAAAGCTCCCAACCGGTGTAGCCGGTGTTGACCGGAACATTCGATGCGGTGGTGTGGCCAGTGATCTTGATGCGGTTTGGCATGTTGGCCAGAACGGGCGCCATGGTAACAATCAGCCGGCGCGTGAAGTCGTAGGGAAACTTGGAGCCCTCGGCAAACATCGAGCGGCCATCCTGATCCACCAGCTGGATATTCAGACCATCCTTGTCCTCTTCGATGATGATATGCTTGGAAAGCTCGGCAATCTCGGGCAGCTCCTGCCAGGCCTGACGCAGCGAGGCGGCTGCCGTGGCAAACATGCGCGGCTTCTCGATTTCGGTTTTCTCGATGTCGTGGGTGTTGGCTTCGGGACCCTGCTTGGTGCGCTGGTCGTGGCGCTCTTCCGAATAGTCGGAATCGTTCTCCTGCGGAACGGCCGCAACTTCCTTGATATACTGGCGCACCGGCATGCCTTCGATTTCGATCATGCCCGCCTTGCGCATGACGGGTTTCACGCCAAAAGCATCCTTCATCGAGCCTGCGACTACCTGAAGTTTCTGGTTGTCCTGAATCGAAAAGGAAATGATCAGCACGAAAAAGCAGACGAGCAGGGACATCAGATCGGCAAAGGTCACCAGCCAATCCGGCGCGCCGCCACCCTGTGGTTTTTTCTTGCCCATCTCGTTTCCTTTTTCTCGTCAGATCGGCTGTTGCCGGATCAGGCCGCTTCGTCCTGCAGTTCGTTCCGCACTTTTTCAGGCAGATAGGCGAGCAGCATTTCGCGGATCAGGTTCGGGCTTTTGTTCTCACGGATCTGCATGATGCCGTCGATGATCAGGGTCTGGTTGAGGTCCTCGCCATCAAGCTTGGAATCGAGCTTGTCGACGATGGGGATGCAAATGACGTTGGAGATCAGCGCTCCGTAGAGCGTCGTAAGCAACGCGACAGCCATGGCGGGGCCAATGGCGGAAGGGTCATCCATGGCCGCAAGCATCTGCACAAGGCCGACCAGCGTGCCGATCATGCCGAAGGCGGGGGCTGCGTCGCCGAGTTGCTTGTAGAAGCGTTTGCCCTCCTGCAGGCGCTCGATGTAGAGATCGCGTTCGCGCTCCATGCTTTCACGGATGAAGTTTGGTTCGTAGCCATCGGCGATGAACTGGATGCCTTTGGCCAGCACCGGGTCATCAACTTCGACACCTTCAAGACCAAGCGGGCCGCTCTTGCGTGCCACGTCGGCCAGTTCGGTGATCTTCTCGATGGTGTCGCGGGCATTCTTGGATTTACCGCCGAATGCAACCTTGCCACCGGTTATGATGGCGCCTGCGATGCCGCCGAGAGTGAAACGGATGAGAGTGGCCGACAGACCGCCACCAACCACGATGAGAACAGACGGAATGTCGATGAACTGACCAAGGGTGCCGCCCATCATGATCGCCGTCAAGACGATGCCGAATGCAGCGACCATGCCGAGTAGGGTTGCGATATCCATTCCTGTTTCCTGATCTGCTATAGGACCACGCGGTCCTCTGCCGTTCTTCTTTTCTGGCAGTTTATGGAAACAGCTCTAATGGATTGCTAATGGAACCGTGAAAAAAGCGAGAAACAGGACTAATTTCCATTAAGGTTACCAAAGGGATAACACGGAAATAGGCTGCCCGGTTTTAGCCCATTTCTCAATGGCTTGACCGGGCAGTTCGAGCGTCTTTTTCGGTCAGGCGACGCCGACGCGCAGGAAGTCATGCATATGCAGGAGCCCGATCGGGCGTCGGTTTTCAACAACAAAAATGGACGTGATCGAGGCGCTGTTGAGCATTTCGATCGCCGTTGGAACCAGAATGTCCGGCGACAGGGTTTTCGGATCCTTCGTCATAACCTGATCGACGGACCGGGTGAGCAGGTCGTCGCTGAGATTACGACGCAAGTCACCGTCGGTCACCATCCCGGTCAACAGACCATCTTCATTGAGCACACCGACGCAGCCGAATCCCTTCTGCGACATGATCAGAATGACCTCGCTCATGCGGGTATTGGCCTTGATCAGTGGCAGGGAATCTCCCGTGTGCATGAGATCGCGGACATATTGCAGGCTGGCGCCAAGGCTGCCGCCGGGATGGAAGATCTTGAAGTCATGGGCGGTAAAGCCGTGGCCTTCCAGAAGGGCAATCGACAGGGTGTCTCCCATTGCCAGCTGCAGGATGCAGGAGGTGGTCGGCGCCAGACCGTGCGGGCAGGCTTCCTCTACCTTGGGCAGGCAGAGATGGATATCGGACTGCTTGGCCAGTGTGCTGTTGGCATTGGCCGACATGCCGATGAGCGGCACCTTGAAGCGGCGGGTGTAGGAGATGATGCTGGCCAGCTCTGCCGTCTCGCCGGACCAGGACATGGCCAGAACCACGTCAACATCGCGAATCATGCCAAGGTCACCATGGCTTGCCTCGCCCGGGTGGACGAAGAAGGAAGGGGTGCCGGTCGAGGCCATCGTGGCTGAAATCTTGCGTGCAATGTGGCCACTCTTGCCCATTCCCGTCACAATGACCCGGCCCTTGGCGGCCTGAATGATGGAAATCGCTTTCTCGAATGGTTCTTTCAGGGAACCGTTCAGGGCTTCGCGCAATGCGTTCAGGCCTTCGATTTCGTTGTTTATTGTGTTGTGGGCTGAAGTGATTGGCGAAATGGTGTCGCCAGACAACTGGGTAAACATGAATTGTCCTGATGGTTCGGCAAGGAATGGTGGAGTTCTATACCATAGGATGGCCGATGAAAAGTGAGTCTATGGTTCGGAAACTTCATGAGTTCCGTTTAATTTGGTCCTTTTATGGCGAGGTCCTTGGCAAGGACTTGTTAACCAAATTTCTTTACCATCTGGAAAGGAACGTGGATCGCGCGGGCATTTGGTGCCAGCTCGCGAAGGAATCCGCGCATGCCGCTGGCCGGGCCTTGTGTGGCCTGCTTTTTCTTCAAGGGCACGATGGTACCAGGGCGCTACGGCATGCGGCAGCTTTTATATTCCGGCCTATTCGTTTCAGCATGCCTGCCGATGTCCTATGCCCTTGCTCAGAGTGCCACCACTTCCACCTCCTCGACCGATGTGGCATTGCTTGCGAGCTCATCGCTGACAACCGGCTCAGGCCTGCGCTCCGGGTATGACGCAAACGCGGCTGCTTCTTCCGGTTACGGGGCGACTGGTTTGCCCGGTACCAGAGAGAATGTGGCGGCCGGTACATCGTCCATCGGGCCAAGCGAGGAACAGGGGCGCGTTCAGCAGGGCGGGAGCGCGACGGCAGAAGCCGTTGGCCCTTATGATCCGCTGGGCATGCGTCTTGGTCGGTTTCTGTTCTATCCGTCCCTGACGCTGTGGGGCGAGGCGACCGACAATGTCGATACGACTGCCAACGGCAGGAATGGTGTCGGCGTGTCTCCCGAGATAGCGGCCAAGCTTCAGTCTGACTGGAGCCGTCATTCGCTGACCCTTAACGGCAGTGCAGCGATCAAGGGCTATCAGACGCCGAACCGCAAGCCCGAGAACGATGAGCATCTGAGCGGCGAATTGCGGCTGGACATGGCCGATGACACACAACTGACCATCACCGGGTCCTTTGACCGCAGTCAGGAAGACAAGGGTAGCGTCGAGTTGAACGCCAGCGGCCAGTCCGCGACCTACGAGACCAGCATGAATGGCGGATTGACGCTCGACCACCGGGCGGGACTGGTTGATCTGCAGCTGCGCGGTTCCGTCGGGGCGATGCGCTATGAGGACGAAGAGAGCCGTGATTATGACACCTACCGCGTGGGAACGCGGGTCGGGGTGGCGCTCACCGACCAGATCATGCCGTTTGTTGACGCTGAACTGACGCAGCGGCAATACAAGGATGCCAATCATCGGCAGAATGGGGAAAGCCTGCGCGGGGCGATCGGGATCGAGGTATCCAATCGCGAGAAGCTGTCGGGCGAAGTGTCCGCCGGTGTGATTTCCTGGGACCCGGATCTGGCAGGGCAGTCGGGCGATACGGCCTTCTTTGTCGACGCCAGCCTTGCCTGGTCACCCAATGCGCTGTGGACCATTCGTGGTGGCCTTGAAACCGACCTGACCTCGACCTCGACGGCGGCGCGCAGCGTGGCGACCCATCGGGTCAGCCTGTCGGCTGACTATGCCATTCTGCGCAATCTGGACCTGACCGCCTCTGGAGCGATTGCGCAAGAGACCTATAATGGCATCGGGCGGCACGACTGGGTGTTTGACGCTACGCTCAACGCCACCTATTCCTTCAACCGGAATGTTCAGTTGATCGCCAGCCTTGAGCGGTCACAGCGCGACAGCAATCTGGCCGGTGAGGATACCACGACTCACACCGTGCGCCTTGGACTGCGCCTGCAGCGCTAGTGCGTTAACTGGCAAAACGCTGACCCCGGGTATCTCATTTTTTCTCGAACAAGGTTCTGAGGCTGGATAGCATCCGCCACGGATGATTGCAGCAGCACCTCGGGCGCAGCTTTGCCATCTCAGTTACGGTCAGGCTGGGGATTTCACGGCGATGCCGCGCAGGCTGGCCGAAAGAGCTTCAGCCAGCGGCGAGGTATCTACAATCAGTTGAAATTCCTGACTGCGAGCCGGGCAATGGCCGGGCCTTCGAAATGGGCCGTATCGAGCCTCTGGATAAGCAGCGGGGCAAAGCCCTGATTGATCATGCTGTGCGGCTTGTAGACCAGCCCCTTGAGATTGTTGGGGGCAGGACGGGAAAGCCGCGCAAAGGTGGCCGTGCTGGCCCGTTGCTTCATATGAGCGAAATGGGCCATGCCCGAGGGGCCGTAGGCGAAGGTCAGGCGGGCGAGCTGGTCATAGTCTTCCTGCTCGGCTGTTGCGGCTCTTGCGGGCTTCTGTGCGCGTGGCGCAGGCTGGGCAAGAGAGGGATTGTTGCGCGGCAGGCTGGCCACTTGCCGCTCGGGTGCCGAGGCTGCACCGTTGCCAACTCTCGGGCGAGGTCCATCAGAGGGAAGCGCTGCGAGGAAGGTGTTGCCAGCAGAGGCATAGGCAAAGCGGTTGGGGGTGGCCCCGTCCTGTTTGCCAACCATCTGGGCCAGCATGTCGCCGGTGCTTGCTGGCTGCTTCTGGGCTGGGGTTGCCTGAGCTGGGGCTGCTGCGGTGGCTCCCGTTGCCAGACGTGCGCGCGGCAGGGATGCCATCTGTACAGGCTCTCCGACAGCCGGAGGTGTGTCTATGCCCATGCCGTCATCGGTTGCCCGGGCGAACGGCATGGTTTCAGGGACCGGCTGTACATCTGGCTGACCGTTGGTGCCTGTTGCCATGGCAAGCTGCCGGGCTTCAGCTCCGGTTTCTGCGGTCGCAGAGGCTGGCAGCGGCTTTGTCTCGGCGCTTGCCAGCTGGAAGCGGGCGCCGCCGCCAAGGCTTTCAGGACGGGATCGTGGCAGGGACGCAAAGGCAACGACAGTTGGTGCCTGAACCGGCCCGGCCGCCGGTTCGGCACTGGCGACCGTTTCCGGGGCGACTGCTGCCAGTGTATCCTGCGTTTCCTGCTTGAACGGGATGTTCGATGGGGTGTCTGCCGTTTGCTCGGCCAGTGTGATGGTCGTGCTCTGAACCGTGCGATTGGCCGGAGCCTTCGGCAGGGCGGCAAGGGTCTGCGGCAGGAGCAGGGTTTGCGCTGATGGGCCCTCTTCGATCACCTCGTCGGCTTCGGCTTCCGGATCGCTGTTGCTGTCAGGTTGGGTCGCTGCAAATCGCGGCTGCGGTGGCTCCTTTGGCGTCTGCCGCAAGAGCGTCTGCAGCAAGCTGCCATCCTTCTGCTCCTGGCTTCTGGCAAGGGTTGCAACCTGGGTATTGGTCAGCTTTCTGGCGGGTTCTGCCGGTGCGGCGGAAGCATATTGCGTGAAGCGGCCAACCGATCGCGTCGATCGGGCCATTTCGGCTTTTCGCTGGGCGACCTGTGCCTTGGCGATCTGGTAGCCGGATAAGGGCTTGCCATCGGTGGGCACATGCACGGTCACGCCATCCGGGAACACCTTGGCCAGCTGCTGGCGCGTCATGCGCGGCCAGTGGCGCACGTTGCCGGTGTCGATATGGATGAAGCGGGAGCCGGGATAATAGCCAACGCCGCCTGCCTGCATGCGCAGGCCGACTTCGCGGATTTTGGCCAAGGGCACACCGGGCAGATAGAAGTCCATCGCCTGCCCCATGGTGTGGCGGCTGTTCTTGGCAACGCCGCTGCTCCGGTCGCGCAGCATGCCGTTGGTTGCTGGAGACCGGTAACCCGAGAAGACGGTGATTGGCTCTTTGGCTCCGGTTTTCTGGTAGACTTCCCAGATCAGGTCGAACAGCGCCGGATCCATTTGGGTCTTTTCGTTGCGGCGCCAGTCGCGCAGAAACTGATTGAGCTTGCGCAGGCCGTCAGCATCGAACTTGCCATTGCGCTTGTAGGTGATGGTGGCTGTTTCTTTGGTGTGGGCGTTGGACAGCCTCAGAGAGCGGGAGGAAGCCTGAGCCTGAGCGGTCAGCAGCAACAGGGACACGAACAGCAGCGCAAGGAGCCTCGATAGTCCCTCGCGGAAACGGCGCTGAGGTGATTGGCTGGCCGCGCGTTCGGGCCTGCTACTGGACAGGATCATTCTTTGTCTGGCCACTGGACATCCAATATCTGGCAATATCTGGCAATCTCTGGTCGACCTGGCTCTGCCTTCGGATGGATCATCGTGGGCGGTATCCATGTCGAGAACACTTCAGAAGACGCGCAGCCTTGTCTGAGTGCTGCCTTTGAGAGCGCTCGATTCTTGCTTCTGCCAACAATGGGTTATCCTTAGCAGAAAACAGGCTTCACTTCGACTATATTATGCTTAGCAATTGGTAAACGAAACCGAAATGAAAGCAAATATGGTGTGAAGAGCTTCAGCCTTTGATCAGATTTTCGTCAAATATGAAATGGAAATGCGGCAAAACAAAGCAAAGGCGCAAATAAAATTTGCGCCTTACTTGTCATGTTTAACAAAAACTTAAAGGCCAAGAGCCTGTTTGACCGTCTTGTTGTGGCCGTAGATATCGGGCCGCAACTGCAGGGTACCCGCATCGGACATCCATGTCGTGAAATAGGCCAGATGAACCGGGATCTTCCTGTCGAGATTGACCCGGCGCTCGCTTGAGCCGATCAGCGCCTTGATGCGCTTGGCATCCCATGCCGCCGTCTGCGAGAGCACCACGTCGGCAAATTCCATCGGGTTGTTGACCCGGACACAGCCATGACTGAAAGCGCGGTAGTCGCGGTTGAACAGGCTGCGGGACGGGGTGTCATGCAGATAGACCGCATGCTGGTTGGGGAACATGAACTTGATGTCGCCCAGCGCGTTGTAGTCACCGGGCGTCTGGCGCAGGCGCACCATGTTGGCTTCGACTCGATCCCAATCGAGCTTGGCCGGGTCAATAACCTGGGTCTTGCCCTTGACGCTTGCCAGTACCTGATAGTTCGTGTTCGAGAAGAAGGCAGCCGGGTCGGCCTTGATCTTGGGCAGCAGTTCCTTTGAGGCGATGGAACTGGGGACGTTCCAGTATGGATTGACCACCAGATATTCCATCTCATCGGAGAAGAGAGGGGTCTTGTGGGCCTTCTGACCGACCACGACGCGGGTCTCGTGGATGGTCTTGCCATTCTTGACCACTTCGAGGGTATAGGTCGGAATGTTGACCAGAACATGGAAATCACCCAGATCGCGCGGCAGCCAGCGCCAGCGTTCCATGTTGGCGACAAGATCGGCGACCAGGTCCTTTCGGTTGTCGTTGAGCACGGCAAGGGTGGCGTTGCCGGTGATGCCATCGGCGATCAGCCCGTTATCCGCCTGAAATTTCTCGACAGTCTTGGCAAGGTCCTTGCTGTAAAGGTTCGCTTCGGCTTCATCCTCTACTGCGGGCAGACCGAGCTTGCGACGGATTAGTGGCACACGTTCATCCCGCATGCCGATTTTCAGGCTCTTGCCCTCGGCAACGGGTGGCGTTGTGTCCGTGGTGGAGGCGGCGCGCAAGCGATTGTATTCCGCACGCAGGGCAAGGAAGCCCTTGTGCTGCGGGTTGTAGCTGCGCATCGTCGTAACCGGGTCAGAGGCCTTGGCAATCTGGTCGAGCGCCCCGATGGAATCGGGATAGTGCGGTTTGATTGTCACTTCCTTCTTGGAAAAAATCCGCGGGTCGACACGGCCTGCATAGGCATGGCGGGTATAGCGTGTGATGGCAAGCGACAGGGCAATGTCTGCCTCGGCAATGGTGTCAGCACTGGCCCCTCTGGCCCGGACGATGCCTAGGGAAGGGGTCTTGTAATCGGCAGGGTCCAGTCCGTCGCGGTCGGCCCGCGCCAGATTGAAAATCAACTGCCGGGCACTGGCGGTCCATTTGCCATCTTCGAACCATGCCGGTCTGAAGCTGCGCTCCTGATAGAAGGCCACGAGCGCGGCGTTGTCCCGCTTGGTCAGGAAATCGGCAGACTGCGGGATGCTGTTGACAGCGATCTCGATGGAGTCGGCAATGTCGCGGTCAGCCTGCTGGTCCATCGCACCAAGGGTTACCCGATGCAGATTGTCAAGAACCTTCCGGACACGGAGCTGGTCTTCGATCTGCACTGCCGCCGCATTGGACGCATGCTCCCCGAACAGGACGAGGGATTGGTCTGCCGTCTCTTCGGCAGCTTTGGCCGCGATGGTCGCCGCTGTTGAACAAAGCGTTGCTGCCAACAGAGCTGCAAGGGTCCGTTTCATTATCATTTCCTGCGAGTAAGTGAATCACCAGTGCGAGGCATTTGGAACCAATATACGGGTGATGCAATCATTTTCTCTTCACAATTACGACATGAACATCATCGCATTGTCATGTGTAGCGTTCCTGCAACGATCAGCTCTCTGGCCTTGTCGTCTAGGCGTCTTCGCTATCCGCTTCGATGCCGTATTCCTTCAGCTTGCGATAAAGGGTCGAGCGGCCGATGGCCAGCCGTCGGGCCACATCGGACATGCGGTGGTCATGGTGTTCGAGCGCCCGTTTGATGATTTCTGCTTCCAGTTCGGCCAGCGGGCGGATGTTACCCTGTTCATCCAGCAGGCGCAGGAAGCCCCATGGATCCTGCTGCGGTTTGGCCCCTGCCTGCGGCTGTGGCTGTGATTCAGGGGCCGGTTCAGGCTGCGTCCATTGTGGCGGAGCGGATGTGATCGCCTCGGTGCCGGTGGGGCGTGGCTCATCGGTGAACACCGGCTCGGCGGCCTGTTCGGTGTAGGCGGGCTCGGAGGGGTGAGGCGCACGAGCCTTGACGATGGACGCACTGAAGGCGCTGAGCTGGCTGGCGATCTGGGGGAATTCCTCCACGGTCAGCCGGTCGCTGTCGCTCAGCACCACGGCGCGGAACACGGTGTTTTCCAACTGGCGGATGTTGCCCGGCCAATCATAGCTCTGCAACAGGGTCAGCGCCTCGGGTGTGATGTGCGTCAGATTCTTGCGGCCTTCCTCGGCAGCAAAGCGGGCCAGAAAGTTTCTCGTCAGGGCCGGGATGTCGTCCCGCCGATCGCGCAGGGGCGGCACGCGGATGGGGAAGACATTGAGCCGGTAGTAGAGGTCTTCGCGGAACTTGCCGTCCTTGACGAGCTGGATGAGGTCCTTGTTGGTGGCCGAGATCAGGCGGAAATCGACTTTTACGGGCTTGGAGGCTCCAATCGGGTCGATCTCGCCTTCCTGCAGGGCGCGCAGCAGCTTGACCTGCGTGTCGAGGGGCAGCTCTCCCACTTCATCCAGGAACAATGTGCCGCCGTTGGCCTCGACGAATTTGCCTGTGTGTTTGTCATTGGCGCCGGTGAAGGCGCCCTTCTCGTGCCCGAACAGGATGCTCTCGACGAGGTTTTCCGGAATGGCACCGCAGTTGACCGTAACGAAGGCCTTGCTGGAGCGGTCGGAGGCGTTCTGGATGGCCTTGGCGATCAGTTCCTTGCCGACGCCCGACTCGCCTTCAATGAGAATGGGAATGTGCGACTTGGCGGCGCGCTGGCCCAGATTGATGACCCGGGCCATGGTTTCGCTTGAGGAGATGATGCTCTTGAAGCTGAGGTTGCCGTCTCGCTTGGAGCGGATGCGCGAAATCTCGTCTTCCAGCGCATTGACCTTGAGGGCATTGCGCATGGCGACCTGCAGCCGCTCTGGTGCGACCGGCTTGATGACGAAGTCGAAGGCTCCGGCGCGCATGGCGTTGACAGCGGTGTCAATGCCTGCGTGGGCGGTCTGGACGATGATCGGCGCCTTGATGTCGGTCTTCTGCAAGGCCTGAAGAACGCCCATGCCATCAAGGTTCGGCATGACGAGGTCAAGGATGATCAGATCGAAATGGGTCGCCGGATTGTCCTTGAGAATCGCCAGGGCTTCCTCGCCATTTTCAGCAGAGGCCGCTTGGAAACCACTCTTTTCAACGACTGCTTCGAGCAGTCGCCGCTGTACCGGGTCATCGTCAACAATCAGAATGCGTTCGTTCATCTTGTCCTCAGCCGTGGGGAAACGCTGATTTCCGGCCCATTCGCCGCGATCTGTTTCATTTTGAACCAAGATGACGCCAATGAGTTAAAGGCGCGTTAATTTCACCGCTGCAACCTTCTATTACGAGGGACTTTATTCATGTTTGATTAATTGTTGTTGGCCCGCCTCAGGCCCCCATCACGCAGGGGCTTGTGGTGATTGCGACTTCTTACGATTTAGGTATTTGACCTTGGCCGAGGAATTCCTATCTTAGTGGGGTCGTCAAAGCGACAGCCGGGGCTTTTCCCGGTCATAACAAATTTCTTTTATTGCTGGATGCCCCTATGATCACTGAACGCCTGTTTCGCTCTTCTCTTGATGCCTTTCTTGCCACCTCAGATGCCGCCGCCGCCGACAAGTCGGTCGGAGATCTGCCTGAATGGAACCTTGATGATCTGTACAAGGGGATGACAGATCCGGCCGTCGAGGAGGACTACAAGCTCTGCCGGAGCGATGCGGAGGCCTTTGCTGCCGACTATCAGGGCAAGCTGGCCGCAGGGCTGGAAAAGGGCGGTGATGATCTGGCTGGGGCGCTCAAGCGCTATGAGGCGATGCAAGAGCGGATGGGCAAGCTCATTTCCTTCGCCGGGCTGCTTTACAACGGCAATACGACCGATCCGAAGATCACCAAATTCTATGGTGATGCGCAGGAACGCCTGACGACGATTTCGACCCTGCTGCTGTTTTTCGAGCTTGAGCTCAACTGTGTCGATGATGCGTTGCTCGACAAGGCAATTGCTTCGAGTGAGGCGCTGGCGCACTACAAGCCATGGCTTGATGATTTGCGCATGGAAAAGCCCTATCAGTTGTCCGACGAGCTGGAAAAGCTCTTTTACGAAAAGTCTGTCACCGGTGCGATGGCCTGGAACCGGCTGTTCAACGAGACAATGGCAAGCCTGCGCTTCAGCGTTGAAACCGACGGCGAGAGCAAGGAACTGGCAATCGAGCAGACCTTGAACCTGATGACTGACAGCGATGAGTCCAAGCGCAAGGCTGCCGCTGAAGCGTTGGCCGTGACCTTCAAGAAGAATATCTCCACCTTTGCCCTGATCACCAACACGCTGTCCAAGGACAAGGCCATTTCCGACAACTGGCGCGGTTTTGAAGATGTCGCAGACAGCCGCCATCTTGCCAACCGGGTCGAGCGCGAGGTGGTCGATGCGCTGGTGGCTGCCGTAGAGGATGCCTATCCACGTCTGTCCCATCGTTATTATGCCCTCAAGGCCAAGTGGTTCGGCAAGGACAAGCTTGAGCACTGGGATCGCAATGCGCCGCTGCCGAAGGTTCCGATGCGGACGATCGACTGGCCGGAAGCCAAGACCATCGTGCAGGATGCCTATGCCGGGTTCGCGCCTGAAATGGCCGACATTTCAGAGAAATTCTTTGCCAACGGCTGGATTGATGCCGCCATTCGCGATGGCAAGTCGCCGGGGGCCTTTGCCCATCCGACCGTGCCGAGCGTTCACCCCTATGTGCTGCTCAACTATATGGGCAAGCCGCGCGACGTGATGACCCTTGCCCATGAACTGGGTCACGGGGTGCATCAGGTTCTGGCGGGCAAGCAGGGCGCGCTGATGGCGCCGACGCCGCTGACGCTGGCTGAAACCGCCAGTGTGTTCGGCGAAATGCTGACCTTCCGCTCGCTGCTGGCAAAAACCACGACCACCGAGGAACGTCGCTCGATGCTGGCCAGCAAGGTCGAGGACATGCTCAATACGGTGGTGCGCCAGATTGCCTTCTATCTCTATGAGCGCAAGCTGCACACCGCCCGCAAGGAGGGAGAATTGACCTCCGATGAGATCTGCGACATCTGGATGAGCGTACAAGCAGACAGTTTGGGGCCGTCCATTCGGCTGGGTGAAGGCTATGAGACCTATTGGGCCTATATTCCGCATTTCATCCATTCCCCATTCTATGTCTATGCCTATGCCTTCGGGGATTGCCTGGTCAACTCGCTCTATTCTGTCTATCAGGACAGCAATGAGGGCTTCGCTGAAAAGTATTTCGATATGCTCAAGGCGGGTGGCACCAAGCATCATTCGGAGCTTCTGGCGCCGTTCGGTCTTGATGCCCGTGATCCGGATTTCTGGTCCAGAGGACTGGCGGTGGTCGAAGGCCTGATTGACGAACTGGAATCGTTGGAACAGGCCTGACCCCTTCTCAGCCTCTCCGGGCTCTTGTTGGAGTGTGTATGATTCATGGTTGATGACCCCGTTTTCGATGCCGAGGATGACGACGCTTCCTATGATGACCAGAATCGCTTTGGTCGTCGGCTGAAGCGTTATGCCCGCGTCAATGCTGGCGTGGGCGGCTTTGTGGCCCGCGCTGCCGGGGCACGCCTGTTTGGCGGCAGTTCCAGCGACATCGAGCGGGAAGCGGCAGATCTTGCGCGGGTGCTGGGCACCCTCAAGGGGCCGTTGATGAAGGTGGCGCAGATGATTGCCACTGTTCCCGACGTGGTGCCGCCTGAATATGCCGCCGAACTGGCTCAGCTGCAGTCCGACGCGCCGCCGATGGGGTGGGCCTTTACCAAGCGCCGGATGCGGTCCGAGCTTGGAGCTGGCTGGCGCACGCGGTTTGCCGAGTTCGATCACGAGCCCTCTGCTGCCGCGTCGCTGGGGCAGGTGCACAAGGCGCTGCATTTGGACGGAACCGTGCTGGCCTGCAAACTGCAATATCCAGACATGGAAAGCGCTGTCGAGGCTGACCTCAAGCAGCTCAATATGGTGTTTGCTCTTCATCGCTCCATGCAGTCGGCGGTCGACACGCGGGAAATGGCTGCGGAAATCGCCGAACGGGTGCGCGAGGAACTCGACTATGTGCGCGAAGCCTGGCACATGCGTCTCTATGGCGAGATCTTCCGCGGCAAGGACAGCATCCGTGTTCCCACGCTCTATCAGGATCTCTCGACGCCGCGCCTTCTGACCATGAGCTGGCTTTCTGGCAACAAACTGCTGGACTACAAGAAGCATAGCCAGGAGGTGCGTAACCTGCTGACCGAGCGGCTGTTTCATGCCTGGTGGTATCCCTTCGCCCATTATGGCGTGATCCATGGTGATCCGCATCTGGGTAACTACTCCGCCTTTGAAGAGGGCGGCGAGGTCGGCGGGCTCAACCTGTTCGACTTCGGCTGCATCCGCATCTTCACGCCTAGGTTCGTCAAAGGGGTGGTCGATCTCTACCACGGCCTTGAAAAGGACGACCGGGATCAGATCGTGCATGCCTATGAATGCTGGGGCTTCTCCAATCTCAGTGATGAGCTGATTGACGCGCTCAACCTTTGGGCCCGCTTCATCTACGGCCCTATGCTGGACGACAGGGTTCGCTCCGTTGCTGATGGTGTGAGCCCGGCTGAATATGGCCGCAAGCAAGCCTTCAAGGTGCATCAGGAATTCCGGCGGCTCGGGCCGATCACGGTGCCGCGCGAGTTCGTCTTCATGGACCGGGCGGCGATCGGGCTTGGTGGCGTCTTCCTGCATCTTGGGGCGGAGCTCAATTTCTATCGGCTGTTCAACGAACAGATCGAGGACTTCAGTGAAGAGCGGGTGAGCATTGCGCGCCGGTCGCTACCGGCGGCTCCCCAACAGTTCGATCCGTCCTTCGGCCCTGCAGCCGCCTGAGGTAGGCCGTTTGGTCTGTGCACTCGGTGGATTGTGATAGGGCAAAGCCAGATGCAAAGGCCCCCGCAGAGTTTCGGTTCTGCGGGGGCCTTTTATTTGTCTGATACCTTGCGGGCCTTGCTATGCCGTCAATGACTTGACGAAGCCGTCGACCTCGACGGTGAGGTGACGGGCCTCGGCGAGAAGGTCGCTTGCCGACCGTCTGACATCGCTCGCCACCTGTGTGGACTGCTCGGCAGCCTTGGAGACACCTTCGATATTGTTGGTCACCGAGAAGACACCGTCGGCAGCGCTGTTGACACCATCGGCAATGACGCGGGTTGCGTCGGCCTGCTCGGCGATGCCTGCTGATATCTGTGTGACGATCTCGTCGAGAGCCCGGTTGGTCTGGGCGATGGCATCAATGGCCTCGGCGCTCTGCTCGGTGGCGCTCTGGATGTCGGCGATCTGGGTGCTGATCTCCGTGGTTGCCTTGGCCGTCTGGGTGGCGAGGTTCTTCACCTCGGAGGCCACCACGGCAAAGCCCTTGCCGGATTCGCCTGCCCGGGCAGCTTCAATGGTTGCGTTGAGGGCGAGCAGATTGGTCTGGTCAGCGATCTCCTGAATGAGCACGACAATCGCGCCTATGCGTTCGGCTGCCTCGGTCAGGGCCTTGATCCGGATGATCGTGCTATCCGCGGCGGAAACGGCTTCCCGCGCCTTTTGTGCCGACAGGTCGATCTGGTGGCTGATGGCGCCGATGGACTGGCTGAGGCTTTCGCTCGCGTTGGCGACCGAGCGGACCGAGATGTTCGTTTCCTCAGAAGCCCTGGTTACCGCCGTTGCCTGAACACAGGTTTCTTCCGAGCTTCCCGTGACAACCACAGCGGCGTCTTCCATGGCCTGTGCGCGCTGGATCAGGGTTTCGGAAATGCCGCCAATGACCTTGCGGAAGCGTTCGGCAATCTCGGCTGCTTCTCTGGCCTTGATGTCACGCTCGCGTGCTTCGTGCTGCTTCTGGTTCTGTTCATACTCAGCCTTCTGCACGGCATTGCTCTTGAAGACGACAAGAGCTCTGGCCACTTCGCCGATCTCATCCTTTCTGTCCTCTCCGCTCACCGTGATGTCAAGGTGTCCGGATGCCAGTTCCTTCATTTCGCCAACCGAGCGATGAATGGCCCGAGAAATGCTGCGGCCCAAGTAGATTGCGAGGGCAAGAGCCGACAGGGCAAAGAAGGCGGCAATGGAAGACAGGCGCCAGAGCCTGCTTTCAAATCCGCCAATCCGGATCTGGAGCATGTCATCAAGCTCAACAACTGTTTTCTGCCAGAGGGCATCGGAAGCGGCGACGAAATCTGCTCTTGCCTTGGAGACAAGGGGAACGGATTCTGTCGGGACACCATCGGAATAGTCGAGGCTTTTGTTGGCAAGGGAGAGATACCGGTCGGTGGCGTCTTTCAGGCCAGAAGCAGAGGCAGACAGGGCTGCGCGGCGATCGGTTGTGCCCTGATGCTCATAGATTGTCTCAAGCGAGGCAAAGGTGCCGTCAACGATGTCCTGCAATGCGCCCAGATTGGCGGCGAGCTTACGGCGGTTTTGTTCGCTGTAATCCGCTTCCAGCGCCGTGTTGCTGAGATAGAGCTCGGTTGACAGCTTGAGCAGGCTGGGCAATTTGACCACGATCACATCCATGGCGTAGTAGCTGTCGAGATCGGGGTCGAGAATGAGGTTGGATTCGTTACCGACCCGGGTGATCAGATCGACGGTCGATGCAAGAAGGGCCGTCGGGTCGGAGCCTCTTTCAATATCCGTCGCCAGGTCCGAGGCTTGCTGTTCGGAACTCATCTGTGTTCCGTAAGCCAGCGTTGCTTCCTTCAGGGCTGTCGTTGCAACCTGCTTGTTGTCGGCGATCTTGTGCGTCAGGCCTTCGAGCACTGGCCAGATTGATTTCAAATATTGATCGCCGTCGAATTCCTTCGAAGCAAAGGCAATTTCCTTGTTGCTCTGATTGACGAACATATAGGCCAGCATGATCGTCGGGATCATGAGCAGGGCAACGATAAAGGCAATTTTTGAAGAAATTTTCATTGGGGTTCTCTGAAAGGCAATCCTATCTCTTTGATAAAGACATGCTTTTCAGGGGCAGATTAATTTTGTCCTAACCCTGTTTCGGAGCTGAATCTGCGAAATTGCCTAAAAAATGACCTTGGTAAAATTAACCTAAGTTAAAATACTTATATATTGCGATTTGACTCTATATGTAACGATCACCAAAAACGAGTTTTTGTTGCGTAAGACCAAAAAACGAACAGGGTCGCCAATAAAACAGGCATTCAATATGCGACAATTTTTCAGTGGATAGTAAAATCCCGTATCCTGTGTTAGCCTGCAGAAGTTGCTTGATGAAGAGGAGGATATCAATGGCCAACAAGGAAAACCCTGTGATGGACTATGCGGAACACTATCACACCTACGATCTCTTCACCGGTCTGGTGAAATATGGCGCGATCTCGAGCATTGTCATCGTTGCTCTGATGACGATTTTTCTGCTCTAGGAGTCCCCTGCCTCGGGTGATGCGGTACAGCCATACTGGCCGCGCCGTTGGCGGGCCGTTGTCTGTGTGGGAAAGCGCCGATTGATTTTTCAA
The DNA here is from genome assembly GCF_003574655.1 of Cohaesibacter haloalkalitolerans. Lineage (GTDB taxonomy): Bacteria > Pseudomonadota > Alphaproteobacteria > Rhizobiales > Cohaesibacteraceae > Cohaesibacter > Cohaesibacter haloalkalitolerans. The sequence continues at coordinate 195,097 of NZ_QNUM01000008.1, read as the reverse complement.
TTTTGGAAAAGACAGCATTACTGAAGGCGAGTGCCGAAGCGCCTGCCTTCACACCCAGTCATTTGAATTTTGAATTGATCAAGCCCGGTTTCTGAGCTTGCGAGTACGGTTCATGCCGTTGACCGCTGGCTCGTAATTGGGATTGATGAATTTCGCACGGGAGAAGGAATCATAGGCCTTCTCGTAGTCACCGGCTTTTTCAAGTGCGATGCCCTGATTGGCCCAGGCGCGATAGTTCTTGCGATCCATCCTCACTGCGTTGGAGAAGTCTCCGAGTGCACCGCGCATGTCCCCTTGTGCGAGATAGCTGACGCCGCGTGAGTTGAACGCATCCGGGTTGGACGCATCAAGGCTGAGGGCAAAGGTGAAATCTTCAATGGCCTGCGCATGATTGCGCTGCTGCTGGAAGATCAGGCCGCGGTGATAATAGGCACGCGGATCGCGTGTCTTGGCGATGATCGCCTGATTGTAATCCGAAACTGCCTGAGACAGCTGGTTGGCAACCCGGTAGATGTCGCCACGCCCGATCAGCGCGACGTCATAGGTCGGGTCAAGGGCGATCGCCTGATTATAGTCAGCCAGTGCGGCCTGCATGTTGCCCATCTTCTTGTAGATGAGGGCTCGGTTTGCATAGGCCTGATGGAAGTTCGGATTGAGCTGGATGGCGCGGGTGTAGTCCTGCAGGGCAAGATCAAACTGCCCGGACCGGCCATAAGCCGTGCCACGAATGTTATAGGCATTCGGATCGCTCGGGCTCTTGGCAACCACCTGATTGAGAGAGGCGATGTTGTCGGCCGTGCCGGCGTTGCGATCGAAATCGGCACCGCTTTGCATCCCGGCGGTCTGACAGGCTGCGAGTGCAAAACAGAGGCTTGTGACGGCAAGGAACGACTTGGTTTGTTGCTTGCTAATCATATTGAGACCTCATTCAGTGTTCGCAAATCAGACAATTGTCGCTTCAGCTCTGTGTCTCGCAGGCCAGTCTGTCCAAATTGCGGCAGACTTTTCGGAAAATTGTGTCATCGACAAGAAATCAACGACAAATGGCCATTTTTCGAGATATGGGTCGAATGGGCTGAGCCTTGATCATCAAGCCTTGTTCCATTCCAGCAGTCAACACAACAAAACGAGATCAGGCCCCTGCGGGGACCTGATTTCGATTCATCAAACCTGTGACTGGCAAGAATGCACAAGTCAGGCTGAGACAGCTCTGCGGGCGCTCCTGAAGAGGGACGCCTATCCGATGAAGACTGGGTCTATCGCATTGCGCAGAGAAGTCTCCGCGCAAGGATATCAGTGACCACGGCCTTTGGACGGAAGCAAACCTTCGCGCTGAAGGCGTTTGCGAGCCAGCTTGCGTGCGCGACGCACAGCTTCAGCTTTTTCACGGGCCTTCTTCTCGGATGGTTTTTCATAGAAATTCCGCATTTTCATTTCGCGGAATACGCCTTCACGCTGGAGTTTCTTTTTCAGCGCCTTCAAGGCTTGATCAACATTGTTATCGCGGACGAGTACCTGCACGCGTCAATCCCTAAGTTCGTGATGTCTGGATTATTTGAAAAAAAATCGGTCACCGCCTTGGCAGCGCCCGAACTTTGGTCGGCGTTCTACCAGACCCTTGAATGCTTGTCCATAGCAAGTGGTCTGTTTTGAGGAAAAAACACCGAAAAGTCTGGCATTAGCTGCTCTTAATGGGGGTTATGTGGTTGGCATGACCCATTTTGCGACCGTCCCGCGTCTCTGCCTTGCCATAGGAATGGAAAGAGGTTGCGGGGCTGGAAAGCAGCTCCTGGCGCCTTTCGATGTCGTTGCCGATGAGATTGGTCATGACCACGTCGCTGTGGCGAGTCGTATCGCCCAGCGGCCACCCCGCGACGGCGCGGATGTGCTGCTCGAACTGGGACACCAGACAGGCGCTTTCGGTCCAGTGACCGGAGTTGTGAACGCGCGGGGCCATCTCGTTAGCAATCAGACGCTTTTCGAAGGTTTCTGGCAGCAGGAACAGCTCGACGGCGAGAACGCCGACATAATTGAGTTTCTCGGCTACCAGCTCGCCGATCTTGCGTGCTTCGGCAGCGATTCCCTCGCTGATGTCGGCAGGCACCGTGGTGGTGTTGAGGATCTGGTTCTTGTGAACATTCTCGGCGATGTCATAGGAAACAATCTGGCCCTGGGCATTGCGCGCCGCGATCACCGAGATTTCGCGCTCGAAGGGAACGAAGGCTTCAAGAATCGCTGGCTGGGCACCGATGGCCTCGAATGCGCCGTCAAGATCCTCGATCTTTTTAAGGAAGACCTGCCCCTTGCCATCATAGCCGAATCTGCGGGTCTTGAGCAGGCCCGGCAGCCCGACGGCCTCAACGGCTTCCATCAGTTCTTCCTGAGAGGAAACTTCCTTGAAGTTGGCTGTCTGGATGCCGATCGACCGGAAGAAGGTCTTTTCGACGAGACGGTCCTGAGAGGTTCTGAGGACGGTTTCGTCCGGCAGCACCGGCAGGCGCTTCTTGAGGAAGTCGACGGTCGGGGCAGGGATATTCTCGAATTCGTAGGTGACACACTGCACGGCTTCGGCAAAGGCGGTGAGGGCTTCTTCGTCCTCATAGTCGGCGCAGGTATGGAAGGCTGTGACATCAAACGCCGGGCTGTCCGGATCCGGGCAGAAGATATACGTCTTGAGCCCCAGTCTGCTGGCTGCCAGAGCCATCATGCGGCCCAACTGTCCGCCGCCGAGAATGCCGATTGTATCACCTGGGTTGAGCATGTTGTTTGCCTTCCGATTGAACCTGTTGCACCTGACCTCTGGGCCTTACTTGTCTTCGTCGACCGGGGCGAGAGCGATGGAGCCTGTCTGCTCCTGCCGCCATGCATCAAGCCGACTGGCAAGGGCGTCGTCGTGGGTTGCCAGAATGGCCACAGCCATCAGGCCGGCGTTGACGGCTCCGGCGCGGCCAATGGCCAGCGTGCCGACGGGGATGCCAGCGGGCATCTGGACGATGGAGAGAAGGGAATCCTGACCGCTGAGCGCCTTGGACTGCACGGGGACGCCAAGGACGGGCAGGGAGGTCATGGCAGCTGTCATGCCGGGCAGATGCGCAGCACCTCCGGCGCCAGCGATGATGACTTTGAAACCGTTTGCGCGGGCGGATTTTGCGAAATCAGCCATGCGATCGGGCGTCCGGTGTGCGGAAATGATCCTGGCCTCATAGCCGACCCCGAGGGTGTCGAGAATGTCGGCTGCGTTCTTCATGGTCGACCAGTCCGATTGACTGCCCATGATGATGGCGACGGGTTTGTCAGAGTTTGCCATGAAAGGGCCTCCCCAAAGCGATTGCACGGTCTGTTCTGGTGTGCCGCTGGCCGGATCAGGGCTGCATCATCGGCGGGAAATGCCGGATGAGCGAAGGGTTGTCCGGTTGTGCACACTCGAAAGTGTCTGCGTCTGTCTGGATCCGGAACCGGTTCGGGAGATTTGCCCGTGTCTGGCTCAAGCACAGTGGATTATTGACCCATGTGGATCAGAAGTGGCGCAGTATAGACAAATTCATTTGCGGAACAAGTCGAAATATGTGCACAAAAAGCTGTGGAATGATGCTCTGCTGATAGCAGCGCAAGCGCGATCCGCCCTTTGCGATCAGGCGATGATATCGGGGAAAAGTTCGTTCTCCAGGCGCTCGATTTCGTCCTTCAAAAGGAGTTTTTTCTTCTTCATCCGCTGTATGGGCAATGCATTTCCGCCGGGCCGTGCTTCAAGGGCCTGAATGGCCAGATCCAGGTCGCCATGCTCTGTTCTCAGGTGGGTGATCTTGGTGCGGATCTGAGCTTCTTTTTCAGGGGTCATCGTTTCGCGCCGGTTTGATAAAATTCAGTCATTTCAATAAATTAATTGAATAGAAAATGCAAGCGAGACGATATGCTACATCTAAAGATGTAATCAATCGTAAAAATTAATTTTGGCCTATCTGTTTAAAAAATAGAGAGTCGACAGTATGTAATATGTATGACACAATCGAAGTGTCTCAACCGAACCCATGGAGGTGTTAATGTCGTTAGATTCTCGGATCCAAGAATTGCAGCGCAAGCATGATGAATTGGATAAGGAAATTGAGGAAGCTATTGCCCACCCTTCTATTGACGACCTTGAGATAGCGGAGATGAAACGGCGAAAATTGAGTATGAAAGACGAGATCGCGCAGCTCAGGACTGCCAGCTGATCCTGTTGTTCCTCTAGATTGATCAAGCCGCGGACAGTTGCCGCGGCTTTTTTGTTGCCTTGTTGCTTGCTCTTGTTGGAAAATTGCCCACCATGCGCGCATTTGGCGCAGCTTGCCAGCAGTAAGACTTGTCTCCGGGCAGCGCAGAGCGGTTGAATGCTTGCCAAGGCAAGGGAAAGCATCCGGCACGGGCTGTTCTATTTTCCTTCGGTGCAGAGCGCCCGTCTTTTACAGGGTCTTTGCCTTCTTGCGCAGGACATATTTCTTGATTTTGCCCGTTGTTGTCTTGGGCAGCTCTCCAAACACGATCCGTTCCGGCACCTTGTAGTGGGCCAGATGCTCGCGGCACCAGGCGATCAGATCGGCCTCGCTGGCCTCGTGTCCCTCGGTCAGTTCGACAAAGGCGCAGGGGCGTTCCCCCCACTTCCCGTCTGCCATGGCAACGACCGCTGCCGCTTCCACATCGGGATGCTTGTAGAGCGCATCCTCGACCTCGGTGGAGGAAATATTCTCGCCCCCGGAAATGATGATTTCCTTTGAGCGGTCGCGCAGTTCCAGATAGCCGTCCGGATGCATGACTGCCAGATCGCCGGAGTGGAACCAGCCGTCATAAAAGGCCTGGTGGGTAGCGCCTTCATTCTGAAGGTAGCCCTTCATGATGGTGTTGCCCCTGAACATGACCTCGCCGGGGGTTTCGCCATCGGCGGGCACCGGCTGCATCGTGTGTGGCAGCATCACGGCCATGTCTTCAAGAACCGGATACCGTACACCCTGCAGCATCATCCTGTTGGCGCGTTCCGGGGCGGGCAGGGCATCCCAGTCTTCGCTCCATTCGTTGATCACGGACGGGCCGTAGGTCTCTGTCAGGCCATAGACATGGGACAGCCTGAAGCCGAGCGCCTGCATCCCTTCCTGAATCTCTCTTGGTGGAGGGGCGGCGGAGGTGATGAATTGGATCGGTTGTGGCAATGGCCGCTTCTCGGTTTCATCGGCGGCAAGAAGAATGGTCATGACCACCGGCGCACCGCACAGGTGGGTGACCTTCTCCTTCACGATGGCATCGAAGATCTGTCCGGCCCGTACCTGCCTGAGGCAAATGTGGGTGCCCGCGACCAGCGATAGCGCCCACGGGAAGGACCAGCCGTTGCAGTGGAACATGGGCAGGGTCCACAGGTAGACCGGATGTCGCCCGAGCTCGGCGGTCAGGGCGTTGGACATGCCCATCAGATAGGCGCCGCGATGATGATAGACCACGCCCTTTGGGTCGCCTGTCGTGCCGGATGTGTAATTGAGGGCGATAGCGTCCCATTCATCCGGAACGCCCGGCCATTTGAACGCCGGATCGCCTTCGCTCAGCAGGTTCTCATAGTCCAGCTCGCCAATGAAAGGGCCCTCGACAGGGTATTGCGTATCCTGATATTGCACGATGATCGGGTCGATTTCGGCGATCTCGATGGCTGTTCGCAGCACCTCGGCAAATTCTGTGTCGACGATGACGAGCTTTGTGCCTGCATGGTCCAGCTGGAAGGCGATCAGCGCCGCATCAAGCCGGGTGTTGACCGTGTGCAGCACAGCCCCCACCATGGGGACGCCATAGTGGACTTCCAGCATCGGCGGGACATTGGGGAGCATGACGGAGATGACGTCGCCCTGCTCGATACCCCGCGCAGCAAGGGCCGAAGCCAGTTGTCGGCAGCGGCTGAAAAAGTCACGATAGCTCTTTCGCTCTTCGCCGTGCACCCACGCCGTGCGATCGGGATGGACGAGGGCGGCCCGCTCCAGAAACGAGATTGGAGAAAGCGGCACATAGTTGGCTGCAGTCTGGTCAAGATGCGTTGAAAAGCGTTTGCCCGTCATGGCCTCGTTTCTCCTGTTTGCTGGCTCCCTGAGGTCGTTCACTGAAGTCGTTCTCTGAAGTCGCTCTCTGGCAACTATCAAAGCGGAGGAATGCAATAGTTTCAATTGGCCATTGGGATTTGTTGGTAGGCTCCTTGCCCTGCGCCGGTCGCTTGCGTCGCTCAAACCGGCACGATGCCCTGCAGGCCGGGATGGGGGTGAAACGGGCGCAACAGCCCCTCCTGCGCGCCCTCAGGATCAAGGGCGCTATCGGGATCGGGGCGGAGGTGAACGCTCTTAAAAGGCTCAGAAAAGCTTGCTGAAGCTGTCAAGGCACAGCTTGAGGGCAATGAGGAACATCGCCGCATAGGAAATGCGGTAGAAAGCCCCCTGACTGATGCGCTTGATCAGAAAAATACCGATCATCGTGCCGACCGGAGCAAACGGGACGAGCGCGAGAGTGGTCCACAGATTCTGCGTCGAGAACTGGCCGAGGGCGAAATAGGGGATCAGTTTGACCGAGTTTATGGCGGTGAAAAAATAGACCGAGGTCCCGGCAAAGACCAGCGACTTCATGCCCAGCGGCAAGGTGTGGATCTGGTAGGGAGGGCCACCGGCATGGGCAATGAAACTGGTCAGCCCGGTTATCGTGCCCCATACGGCAGCGGAGATCGGCCCTCGGGTGGCAATGGCCCTTTTTCGCAATGTGCGCCATGTGTAGTCGGCGACAAAGGCAAGAGCGGTGAGACCGACAAGAAACTTGATGATCTGCTCGTTGAGATACCCCGCCAGGAGCCAGCCAAGGCCGATGCCGATCAGGGCATAGGGCAGCATGCTTTTGAGGACGCTCCAGTTGGCCTTGCCGCGATAGGCGATGAGGCCGACAAAATCCATGCAGATGAGAATGGGCAGCAGGATGGCTGCGGCCTGAATCGGTGAAATGACGAGGGACAGGATCGGAACCCCGAGCATTGCAAGCGGCGCACAAAAGCCACCTTTGGCAATGCCCACCAGAATGATGGCCGGTATCGCCGCGAAATAGAAGGATGGATCAGTGATCATGGTGGACTGTGTGTGATGGCTTCGGGTTTGTTTTGGTCACTATGCGGTGCAATTGTATCAATTTAGCGCGGGTACATCAAAAAGTCGAACGAAATTAAAGACTAAACCCTTCTTTCGCCGAATAGACCCAACTCTTGGCCGCAGGTAATCATAGGCGAAATGGTTTAACCGCTGGGAGGCGTGAATGGCAGCAGCTTACAAGGAAGTCTATGAGGGATGGAAGAGCAATCCGGAAGAATTTTGGGCTAATGCAGCCAAAAAAATCGACTGGGTGAAGCCTGCAAGCAAGATTTTTGATCCTGATGCTGGGACTTACGGTCGCTGGTTTGCCGGTGCGGAATGCAACACCTGCTACAATGCGGTGGATCGCCACGTTGATGCCGGACACGGGCAGCGTGATGCGCTCATTTATGACAGCCCAATTACCGGGCACAAGGAAACCTACACCTATCTCGATGTCAAGCTGCAGGTGCAGGCGCTGGCGGCGGTGCTGCTGGACAGCGGTGTCGAGAAGGGCGACCGGGTGATCGTCTATATGCCGATGATTCCGCAGGCGGTGTTTGCCATGCTCGCCTGTGCCCGTATCGGCGCGGTGCACTCGGTGGTGTTCGGTGGATTTGCGGCCAACGAGCTGGCCACGCGCCTCAATGATGCCAAGCCCAAGGTGATCATTTCCGCATCCTGCGGTGTCGAGCCCAATCGCATTGTCGCCTACAAGCCACTGCTTGACGAGGCAATCGAGCTGGCAACCCACAAGCCCGAGAAGTGCATCGTGTTCCAGCGCAAGGAACTGGTGTGCGATCTCAAAGCCGGACGCGATATCAACTATCACGCCGCCATTGTCGACGAGATCGAGCGCAAGCGCGTTGTCGACTGTGTGCCGGTGATGGCAACCGACCCGCTGTATATCCTCTACACTTCAGGCACCACCGGCCAGCCCAAGGGTGTTGTGCGCGACAACGGTGGCCACATGGTGGCGCTGCACTGGAGCATGGAGCATCTCTATGGCATCAAGCCCGGAGAGGTCTTCTGGGCCGCGTCCGACGTGGGCTGGGTGGTTGGTCACTCCTACATTGTCTATGCGCCACTGTTGTTCGGTGCAACCACCGTGGTGTTTGAAGGCAAGCCGGTGGGCACACCCGATGCGGGCACCTTCTGGCGGGTGATCAACGAGCACAAGGTTGTTGCACTGTTCACGGCGCCAACCGCTTTCCGTGCCATCAAGAAGGAAGATCCGAACGGCACCTTCATTGGCAAATATGATCTTTCGTCGCTGCGGACCCTGTTCCTTGCCGGTGAACGAGCCGACCCGGACACCGTGAAGTGGGCCGAGGACATGTTGAAGGTTCCTGTCATCGACCACTGGTGGCAGACGGAGACCGGCTGGGCGATTGCCGCCAATCCGGTGGGGATCGAATTGTTGCCGGTGGTGCATGGTTCGCCGACCGTCGCCATGCCCGGCTATGACGTGCAGATCGTCGGGGCGGACGGGCATCCGGTGGCCGCCAACGAGATGGGCAATATCGTGATCAAGCTGCCGCTGGCGCCGGGCAACCTGCCGGGGCTGTGGCAAAATGATGCGCGCTTCAAGTCCAGCTATCTTGAAGAGTTCCCGGGCTACTACCAGACCGGCGATGCGGGCTATATGGACGAGAACGGCTATCTCTATATCATGTCGCGCACCGATGACATCATCAATGTCGCCGGTCACCGTCTGTCAACGGGTGCCATGGAAGAAGTTTTGGCAGGGCATCCCGATGTTGCCGAGTGTGCCGTGATCGGCATTGCGGACAAGCTCAAGGGGCAGTTGCCTGCCGGCTTTGTGGTGTTGAAATCCGGGGTTGACCGGGCACCGATGGAGATCGAAAAGGAGCTGATCAAGCTGGTGCGCGACAAGATCGGCCCAGTGGCGGCCTTCAAGATCGCGGTTACGGTGGATCGCCTGCCCAAGACCCGCTCGGGCAAGATCCTGCGTGGCACCATGCGGGCCATTGCCGACCACGAAGAATACAAGATGCCTGCAACGATCGACGATCCGGCCATCCTCAGTGAAATCGAGGATGCGCTGCGCGAGCATGGTATCTGAGCGGGAATTGATGGCCGTGGGCCTGTAGCAAGAAACAAAAAGGCCGGGTTGAAAAACCCGGCCTTTTTTGATCGGTGGATGCGCCGTCAGGTCATCAATCCTCGTCGTCATCATCCTTGGACGATGACTGGAAGTTGGCGAAGACCGAGGCGGCATCCGGAATGATGTCGTCGTCGTCAATCGGCTTCTGGGTCGGCTTGAAGTTGCCAAACGGATCGGCCGGGGTCGTTGCCAGGGATTCTTCCGGCGACAGCAAGGTCGGATCTTCCTGATACTCCTGCTGAGCGGGAGCGTCGGCGGCGGATTTCTTGACTTCAAAGTCAAGGTCGATCTGCTTGCAGATACCCAGCGTGACGGGATCCATTGGGGTCAACTGTCCCGAATTCCAGTGTGTACGGTTGCGGATGGCCTCAATGGTCGGCTTGGTGGTGCCAACCAGACGAACGATCTGCTGGTCTTTCAATTCGGGATGATTGCGCACCAGCCACAGAATGGCGTTCGGGCGATCCTGCCGCTTGGAAACCGGTGTGTAGCGCGGGCCACGACGTTTTGCCTCGGGCACGGTCACCTTTGGCGGTGCCAGCTTCAGGCGGTATTTCGGGTCTTTCTGTGCCTTCTCGATTTCTTCGCGGGTCAACTGACCGGTCATGACGGGGTCCTGGCCCTTGATACCCTGGGCGGCCTCTCCGTCTGCAATCGCTTTGATTTCCAATGGATGCAATTTGCAGAAAGCAGCAATCTGGTCGAAAGACAACGCAGTGTTATCGACCAGCCAGACTGCGGTTGCTTTCGGCATCAATGGTGCATTCGACATGGTACATCCTCATTGTAGCTTGACCTGGGTTTCTTCCAGATCAGCCTCTCAAGACTCGTTTGAATTGACAGGGAATAGCCGGACTATACTTGCATTGGGCGCAATGCGCAAACAAGAAAACGCCCCATTTGTTGATTTGGGGGCGTTTTTGACTGTTTATGCGCTTGTTCTTTGGCCTATTCCACGAGGCGGAGATTGCTCAGCTCGGATGCAATGCTCTGGAATACCTCGGACAACTCGTTGGCATTGCTGACACTCTTGTACCATTCTTCCTTGCTGGCACAGCTCTTGAGCATGTTGGCCGAGGATACGGACGGATAGCCAAAGAAGATCGTGAAAATCTTGATTTTCCGGCTGCTGTCAGAGATGGCATTCTTGGCGGCCTCGCAGGCTTCAACGGTGCGCTTGTTCATTTCGCCGACAATCGAGGAGGAGCCCGAAATGCGACCGTCATCAGACCAGCCATAGGCATGGTAACTGTCGTTGTAATAGGTGTTGTCACCATCGGTCATGATGATGAGGGCCTTGATATTCTCCTCGTCATCATAGCCTCGGCCCTCGGTGAAGGGGGCTTGTGGCGAGAGCAGGCGCAAGCCCCAGATGGTGCCCATGTGAATGTTGGTGGCACCATTGGCTCGCATGGTCGAGATATGGGTCTTGATGGCGGTGGTGTCGTGGGTCAGAGGCATGATACGCGGCATGTCGCACAAATAATTGGGGCTATAACCGCTGGTGTTGATGGTCTGTTTGTAATAGTAACCAAAGGCATCCTGATCAGCCTTGGTCTGATTTCTGGCAAAGCCGGCACGTGGCAGATAGTAGTCCCAGCTCCAGTAATTGTAATGGTGGTTGTTTTGTTCCCGCCTGTCCGGATGGAAGAAGGGAACGAAATAGCTGTCCGGTCTTGCTGACCCCGGTGTGGTGTCTTCGATGTCAAACGGATGCGGGCGCGCTTCGACGCAGCCAGCCCATTTCACTGCACGGCGGGTATAGGGATCTGTCAATGTGTTGAAGAGATCGAAGCGTTTGGCTTTGGGAGGCAAGTTTTCCTGATGAATGGAAGAAACGCCCTCCTGATCGAGCCATTGGGAGTCTTCAAGGCCTTCTGGCAATCGCACCAACTGGGTAAAGGGCACGATGCCAAAGCTGAGGGCATCGTCGTCCTGCTTTTTCTCGTCCAGAGTTTCAACCAGTTCGGTGGCTGCATCTCTGAGGGCCTGAATTCTGGTCTTGGTTCCCGCAGAGGAGGCCATGGAGCCGGAGTTGTCGAGGACCATGACGACTTCCAGCGTCTTGTTGCCGGCGACAGTCTTGGACACGATGGAGAAATCGGACGACTGGATGTCCGCCAGCTGCATGAAGGTTGTTGGGGTTGAGCCGGATGCCCAGACCTTCAGGGATATGGGGTTTTGCTCGATTTGCACGAGGTCGATTTTGACAGTGCTGCCGCTCGGGCCATTCGCGCCCACATAGGCTTCAATCATGCTGCGGATTTCGCCGTCGGTCAGTTTGCCAACCTGTTTGACAGCGGCCAGCGTTGCCGCATCAAGGGCATCCTGTGCTTCGGAACGGGCAAGCGAGATGCGGGCATAGTCAACCGCAGCACCCAGCATGAGGATGATGGGAATGAGGGCCACGGCAAGGATAATGGCAATTGCTCCGCTTTCATCGTGCAGAAAGGAGCGTTTTTCTGCTTTGGCACCATCGCCGATATGGTCCGGTTGAGCGGCAGAAGGCGACTTGCGTGAGCGAAAGCTTGAAAAGAGATGCGAGACAATGCGCATGGCAGATCCTGTATGGACATCGCAGGATGTCCTTTGGGCAAATAACTTTCCCTATTCAACAGGATTTGCCTTACTAATTCATTTCGCCTCTCCGGGTTTTCACGAGGGCGGCCGCCTTCCTTAATTTGGTGTAAACAAACAATTAAGATGAACTTTGTCTGACCAGAAAAACGAAAAGTGAGGGCAGTGCCCTCACAGTTCCAGCATGATCTTGCCGATGTGATTTGAGCTTTCCATCAGCTCATGCGCTTTTACGGCTTCCTCGAACGGAAAGACTTTGTAGATCTGCGGTTTGATCAGGCCGCAGGAGAGAAGCTGCCAGACTTCCTTTCTCAGATCTGCTGCGATTTCGGCCTTTACCTCGTAGGAGCGGGCGCGCAGGGTTGATCCGGTGTGGATCAGGCGTTTCATCATCAGGCGACGGAAGTCGACTTCGGCAACGCCGCCGTTGAGGAAGGCGATCTGGACGATGCGACCGTCTTCGGCAGCAATGACATAGTTCTTGGAGATATAGTCACCGCCAACCATGTCCAGAATGACATTGACGCCCTTCTTGTTGGTCCAGTTCTTGATCTCGGTAACGAAGTCCTGGGTCTTGTAATTGATGGCGAGGTCGGCGCCCAGATCGAGGCAGGCCTTGCATTTTTCCTCGCTGCCTGCGGTCACTGCAACCTTGGCGCCAAAGGCCTTGCCCAGCTGCACGGCGGTGAGGCCGATGCCTGACGAGCCGCCATGGACCAGCAGTGTTTCCTCGGGGCGCAGCTTGCCGCGCTGGAAGACGTTGTGCCAGACCGTGAAGATGTTTTCCGGTACGCTGGCGGCTTCCGTGAAGCTCCAGTTCTTGGGGATTTCGAGAACACTGCCGGCATGGGCGACGCAATATTCGGCATAGCCACCGCCGGACACCAGAGCCGTTGCCTTGTCGCCAACATTCCAGGTCTTGACGTTGGCACCAACCTTTACGATCTCGCCTGCGACTTCCAGTCCCAGAATGTCCGATGCACCCGGAGGAGGCGGGTAGTTGCCTGCGCGCTGGATGCAATCGGGACGATTGACGCCCGCGGCCTTGACCTTGATCAGCACTTCATCGTCCGAAGGTGTGGGAACAGGGCGCGTGATGATTTGAAGCTTTTCCGGTCCTCCCGGCTCGGGGGCCACGATTGCTCTCATTTCCGTTGCTATCTGCATGATCATACCTGTCTGGCTGGAGTTTTCTGACATTGCGTCATTTCTAGCCGAAAAACCCGGTTAAGGGAATGCGCTCAATGGCTTAATGATATTCTGTCCATCAGTGGGATTGGGTGGTTGGTGGTGAGTTCAAGTATATATAGGTAAATTTTTTGTTGTTCCGTGTAAATTGTAATCAAAATTTTGTATATTTATGTTTAAATTTCGGATGTATTCTGAATATTTAAATTGTTTTTTGGTATTTAACGAAAAATTAATTATTATTTGCGTTAATTAGACTATCCAATATTTTGGATTTCGAGTGGCTCCTGTCACTCTGTTTGACGCCTCCCTGTTAACTCCTGAGAGCCGCTGGTGCGGCTCTTTTTTTGTGCGAGGAGACAGGAGTAAACGAGGCCGGATAGCCCCCCCGTTCTTACGATGCTCGACGGTCGAACCTCTGATGGTGTCTGTCGCGCCAGATGTACCCCGCTGTTAGAGAATTGTTAACCAACTGGATGGTTCCTGCCGTTTCGGAGCGGGAATTCCTTTGCCGAAGCAGGTGGCAATTTGTATCAAAATGGGGCTCTCTTGCATTGGTCATTTTACTGGTTTGGGGCGCTGGTTCGTTCACCTCAACATATTTGCTTCACATGTTTTGGCAAGCCTGCCCGGAAATGTTGGCTCTTGGCCTCCGATTCTGATAATGTCTCGCATTAACCTGACCAATCTGGCGCTTTTTAAGCTGCAGGAGCATCTGTCAATATTGCATTTCGTCAATGGCATGGTTTGTGCTTGTTATTCTCCGAAATGACAATTTGGTGCAATGTCTGTTTGAATTTGACACATCGGACATGGTAGGCATGGCCAGGCATTTGGAGGTCACATGAACGACAAGCGAAAGCATACCCACAGCTCCACCCCGGTATCCTTCGGGGCAAAGCTTGCAGATTCCGATAGTTTCAAGACCCTCTTCAGGGACGGTATGGCGCTGGTTGAAGAAGCTGCCGACTATCTTGATGGAGAAGGGCGCGCCGAGGCGAAGAGTTTGCCACGGGTGGCCTCGCTTGCCTATGCGACCGAATCCATGCGCCTCACAACACGACTGATGCAGATGGCTTCCTGGCTGTTGCTGCAACGGGCTGTCAATGAAGGCGAAATGACGCTGGAACAGGCCGGGCAGGAAAAGAACAAGGTGCGTCTGCATGGGCTGTCTTCCTCCAAGGAGAGCCCAGGGTGGGACGAATTGCCGGTTCGCCTGCGTGACCTCATCGAACAGTCCATGCACATGCAGAAGCGCATCCGTCATCTCGATGAAGTGATCTATTCCAAGCGGGCTACCGATGACAGTCGGGACATCCCCTTGCAGGCCAACCCGGTTGGCGATCAGATAGGCATGATTGCCAACGCCTTTGCGGCAAGGGCCGCCGACTGAGCCTTCAGAGCCATCAAGATAGAAGCGCGAGGGGTGTCATTTTGGCACCCCTTTTGTTTTGCAGGGCACCGTTTTGAACTCAACGGTCTTCTGGCCTGTTGTGGACTTGAGCAGGCACAAAAAGGAGCAGGCACAAAAAAAACCCGATGTCGACGACACCGGGTTTTTGAAACAGCAAGCTGTGGTCGCAGGGCTTAGGCGCCCAGGAAGCCAGCAAACTTATCCTTGAAGCGGGATACGCGACCGCCACGGTCCAGCAGCTGGTTGGTAGAACCAGTCCATGCCGGATGGGAAGTCGGGTCGATATCCAGGTTCAGGGTTTCGCCCTCGGAACCATAGGTGGAGCGGGTCATGAATTCGGTGCCATCGGTCATGACAACTTTGATCATGTGATAGTCAGGATGGAGTTCTTTTTTCATCGTCAGGACGTCCTTAGCGGTCAATCAACCAGTGACAAGGTGAGCCTCGAGCACTTGGTCGATCAAAAGTGGGTTTCGGAATATGCCTGGCTGAAACCGGCCACCATATTCAATGGAACCACAATGAACGAGGCGATTGCCTGTCGGTCACCGGGGTCCAAAAAGCGTGGCTGCGGGCGGGCTAGCCACACAGCCATCAAAATAATTTGCGTCCGTATACCGCAGTGCGTAGAGATATACAAGCCTGTTCCCCATCTTGGGGCGTAAAAAAGCCTATTCGCCTTACGATTTTCTGCATGTCGAGTGCATTTCTCTCACTGGAGCGTCTTTATGGCCGAATCCAATTCTCCCTCCAGGGTCCGTTTTCAACCGCTGTTACGGTTGGCACCCTATGCCTTGAACTATCGGGGGCTGGTTCTGGCGGCGTTCGTCTCGCTGGTCCTTGCCTCGCTGGCGACCCTGTCGCTGCCGATTCTCGTCAGGGGATTCGTTGATCAGGGCATCTCGGGCAACGATGTTGCATCCGTGAACCACTTCACGGGGCTACTCATCGTGGCCGTGGTCCTGTTGGCGCTGATGTCGGCGAGCCGCTACTATTTCGTCATCATCCTGGGGGAGCGCGTGGTCAATGACCTGCGCACGGATGTCTTTGCCAAGCTGACCCTGCTGTCGCCGGAATTCTATGACCGGGTACGCAGCGGCGAGATCGTTTCGCGCCTGACGGCAGATGCCACCCAGATCCGCTCGGCAGTGGGGGCCTCGGCGTCGTTGGCCCTGCGCAACTTCCTGCTGTTCGCCGGGGCCGCGGTGATGATGGTGGTGACCAGTCCGCGCATGTCGCTTCTGGTGCTCGGGGCCATTCCCTTCATCGTGTTGCCGCTGGTCTTTCTGGGACGCTGGGTGCGCCGGAAGCAGCGCTTTGCCCAAGACCGGCTGGCAGACAGCTCGGCCTTTGCGACAGAAGCGATTGGGGCGATGCGGATCCTGCAGGCCTTCACGCAGGAAGAGCGTGCCCGCTCCGTGTTCAGCGGCAGCATCGAGTCCGCTTTCGGCGCCGCGAGGGCCTCGGTGCGGGCCAGAGCCGTGTTGACGGCCTTTGCCTTCTTCGTGATCTTTGCCTCGATCGTCGGTGTGCTGTGGTATGCGGCGCAGGATGTGACGGCCGGGCGGCTCAGCGCCGGGGCTCTCAGCCAGTTCGTGATCTATTCGACCATGGCAGCCGCCGGTCTTGGAGGCATGAGCGAGGTCTGGGGCGAAATTTCGCAAGCCTCCGGTTCTGCCGAACGCCTGTTCGAGCTGCTTGAAGAGCCGGTTTTGGTGAAAAGTGCCGAGCAGGTGTCGCGCCTTGGCAGCGCGACCAGTCTGTCGGTGCAGTTCAGAGATGTGGACTTCCATTATCCGTCCTCCACCCGGAGCCCGGTGCTCACCGCCCTTTCCTTTGCGATCAAGGCTGGCGAGACCGTGGCTATCGTCGGGCCGTCGGGGGCGGGCAAGACGACCGTGTTCCAGCTGCTGATGCGCTTCTATGATCCAGAGAACGGGCAGATCCTGCTCGGCGGGCAACCGGTTGACCTGCTTGCCCTTGCCGAGCTGCGCAAGGCCATTGCACTGGTGCCGCAGGAGCCGGTGATCTTTGCCATGTCAATCGCTGACAATATCGCGATGGGACGGGAAGGGGCGAGCCGGGACGAGGTCATGGCAGCAGCCAAAGCGGCCCATGCTCATGACTTTATCGCAGCGATGTCCGAGGGTTACGACACCATGGTCGGGGAACGCGGCGTGACGCTTTCCGGCGGCCAGCGGCAACGGCTGGCGATTGCCCGGGCCATTCTCAAGGATGCGCCGATTCTGTTGCTTGACGAGGCGACCAGCGCCCTTGATGCCGAGAGCGAGCGCTTTGTGCAGCTGGCGCTGGCCGACCTGATGAAGGGGCGGACGACGATCGTCATCGCCCATCGTCTGGCAACCGTCAAAAAGGCCGACCGGTTGCTGGTGCTGGACAAGGGAGCGCTGGTGGAGCAGGGCAGTCACGAAAGTCTCGTGGCCGAGGGCGGGCTTTATGCGCGGCTGGCCCGGCTACAATTCAGCATGGATGCGCTGGATGATGAGGCCGGGTCCGATGAAGGGTTGCCCCATCCTAGCGCTGGGTGAGCTTGAACTCGATGCGGCGGTTCTTGCGCAGGGCCTCTTCGCTGTCGCCTTCTTCCAGCGGCTGGAATTCGCCGAACCCGGCGGCGACCAGACGCTTGGGCGGCACGCCCTTGGAGATCAGATATTTGACCACCGAAATGGCGCGGGCCGATGACAGCTCCCAGTTGGAAGGGAAGCGGGCGCTGTTGATCGGCCGGTTGTCCGTATGGCCGTCGACGCGCAGCACCCAGTCGATTTCTTCGGGAATGTCCTGAATGAGCTCCATGATGGCGTCTGCCACATGGTCGAGCTCCTGCTCGCCCTCCGCCTTCATGCGATCTTCACCCGATGAGAACAGCACTTCGGACTGGAACACGAAGCGGTCGCCAACCACGCGGATATCGGAGCGCTGCGAGAGGATTTCCCTCAGACGGCCGAAGAAGTCCGAGCGATAGCGAGACAGCTCCTGCACGCGCTGGGCAAGGGCAATGTTGAGGCGCTTGCCGAGGCTGGCAATCTTGGTCTGGCTTTCCTTGTCGCGGGTTTCGGAGGCCTCAAGGGCATCCTCCAGTGCTGCGATCTGGCGGCGCAGAGCGGAGATCTGCTGGTTGAGCAATTCCACCTGCGCGAGGGCTCGCTGGGAAATGGCCTTCTCGCTCTCCAGCTTGCTGGTGAGGCTGGCGATTTGGCCGCCTTGGGTGTCCTGATCGCCTTTCTGGCTTTCGATCTGCAGGGCAAAGCGGTCGCGCGCGGCTTCCGCACTCGACAGGCTCGCCTGCAGGGTCACCAGCGAGCTTTCCATGTCCTGCCCCTTGGCGCGTTCCAGCGCCAGCAGTTCGGTCAGCTCGGCAATTTGGCTGTTGAGCTTGTTGAGGGCCGTGTCCTTGCCCGAGATCTCCTGACTGAGGAAGAACTGGGCCACCATGAAGACTGTGAGCAGAAAGATGAGCACGAGCAACAGGGTTGCCATGGCATCGACAAACCCGGGCCAATAGTCGGCTCTCTGTTCGCTGCGTCGGTTACGGGACAGGCCCATTGTCTTTCCTCACAAATCAAATTGGCATTGAGGGACCGGGAGCCCCTCCGATGAGCTGGCCGATGAGCTGGCCGATGAAGTGGCCCACGAGCTGGTCCTTGAGCCGACGGTCTAGTCTTGTCGGCTCTTGGTGGCAAGGGTCAGGACGCTGTTGAGCTTGACCAGAACCTCCTTGACCTCTTCCTGCTGGGTGGCCTGCTGATCGGCCCATTCGCGCATCAGCTGTTGCTCGGACCTCAGATGCTGCACCAGCCCCTGAATGCCCTCGGCAAGGTTGGCCATGGCGGCTGTGGCGCTGCGGCCGCTGCCGGTCTTGCTGTCGGCGCCTACCTGATCGATCTTGCGCGAGAGCTGGTCAAGAACCGCAACAAGCTGTTCGTTGTCGCCGTTGCCCAGCGCTTCGCCGTAGCTGCTGTCCAGTGCTTCGAAGTTGATGTCGGTCACCGTCGACAGCCAGTCTTCAAGATTGGTGAAGAAGCGGGTTTGAGCCTGACTGGCCTGCAGGTCGAGGAAGCCCAGAACCAGCGAGCCGGAAAGACCGAAAAGGGAGGAAGAAAAGGCCGTGCCCATGCCCTGCAATGGTGCTTCCAGACCCTGCTTGAGGTCTTCAAAGATCACGCCGACATCGCTGGAGGCAACCGAGAGCGAGCTGATGACGTCGCCAACCGAGCTCACGGTCTGCAACAGGCCCCAGAAGGTGCCCAGAAGGCCGAGGAACACCAGAAGGCCGGTGAAATAGCGGGACATGTCGCGGGCTTCGTCGAGGCGCATGCCGACGGATTCCAGAATGGAGCGCATGGTCGAGGTGTTGATCGCCATGCGGCCGACCCGGTCGCCAAGCAGGGTTGCCATGGGCGCCAGCAGGATCGGGGGGCGATCAACCTCAAGGCCGGGGTCGCCGAGGCGGAAATTGTTGACCCATTTGACTTCCCGGAAAAGCCGCACCACCTGCCGCATGGCTAGGAAGATGCCGATCGCCAGCACGAAGAAGATCATGGAGTTCAGGAGCGGGTTGCTCCAGAAGGCCTGCAGGATCTGTCGGTAAAGGATGATGGGAACAAAGGCTGCCGCGCCGATGAAAATGAGCATGCGCCACAAATAGCGTTGTGGGCTTGAAAGCTTGTAAGGATCGAGTTCGCTAGACATCATCCGATTCCGGTTACGCGTAAAGCAAATCAGGGGCTTGAGGATTTGTTAACCACAAGCCCCAGAACTTTGCCCAATTTCGTCCAATAGGAAAAGGGGGCTTGTGGACTATACACGCAATCAGGGGCAGAAAGATGACACTCGCGGGAGGTTATGCCCTGTCCTGTAATTCTCCGGCATCGCCGTTAAGCGGGATTCTGCGCAGGGCTCGGGAGAAGATGTCGAGGGCTTTCGTTTTTTGAATCAGTTGCGCAAGGATGATTCCGGTGACGAGCGCCAGCACGAAAATGTAGCTGGAGAGGTGCCCCAAACCCAGCGCGGGCAGGGAGGCGCCGGGGCAGAAGCCGCCAATACCCCAGCCGATTCCGAAGATGGAAGAGCCGATGACCAGCTTGCGGTCGATCTTGCGGTTGGTCGGCACGTTGAAGTCTGAGGTGAAGACAGGCTTGCGCAGCTTGCGGAAAATGAAGGCGTAACCGGGCACGGCAACGGTCAGAGCCCCAGCCATGACAAAGGCCAGGCTGGGGTCGAAGCTGCCTGCCAGATCGAAGAAATTAAGCACCTTGGCCGGATTGCCCATGCCGGATGTAATGATGCCGAGGCCAAAAATCGCCCCGATCAATCCAACGACGATATAGCGCATGATGGGTGTCCTTATACGATATGGCGGGTCACGAAGACGGTCAGGAAGGCGAAGCTCATGAACATGATCACGGCGACGGCCGACCGGCGCGAAAAGCGGGCAAGGCCGCAGACACCGTGGCCGGATGTGCAGCCGGAGCCGAAGGTCACGCCGATGCCGGTGACGACGCCGCCAACAATGAGTTCCGTGGAGGATATGGGCATCTGGTAGTCAACCTTGGCGATGGCCAGTTGATAGAGGAGGGGAGCGAGTATGGCACCAGCCAGAAAGCTTGCCTTCCAGCGCACGTCGCTGCCGAACGGTGGCAGGATGCCAGCCAGAATGCCGGTCATGCCAGCGATGCGACCCCAGAACAGCATCAACAGAACTGCGGCTAGGCCGATCAGCATGCCGCCAGCATAGGAAACAAGGGGGGTGAATGCGGTCACTTGATGAACTCCACGAAAGGGATGGATGCCCGAACTGGACAGCACCAGACAGGACGGAAGGAGCATACTCTTCTCATACTTTCATATATTCGACTTAAGTCAAATTTGCGAGGGAATTGACAGCTATTTTTTGAATTTCGAATATATGTATATAGAAGGCCGGATTTGGGGGTAAAAATTGCCCCAACTGATGAGCGCAGGAGAATGCTGTTGCGCAGTTTTGCGGCGGGGAACCCGGTCTTTTAGCCCCTTGAAGAGCTGGTTTGCGGCAAAAGCGCTGCGGTGCGACGCGGTGAGCTCAAACAAAAAGGAGATCGCCGGGTGGGCGACCTCCTCAAAACGCTTCAATAAGCCGGTAGGCCTATTTCTTCAGGATCTTTTCCAGACGCATGCGAATCAGCTCGTTGCCTGCGATGACAGAGCCGATTTCCAGCATCTTGTCGCCACCTTCCATATCGGTCACAAAGCCACCGGCTTCACGCACCATCAGAACCCCTGCGGCAATGTCCCAGGCGTTGATGGATTCTTCCCAGAAGCCGTCAAAGCGACCCGATGCCAC
This sequence comes from Cohaesibacter haloalkalitolerans, assembly GCF_003574655.1. Classification (GTDB taxonomy): domain Bacteria; phylum Pseudomonadota; class Alphaproteobacteria; order Rhizobiales; family Cohaesibacteraceae; genus Cohaesibacter; species Cohaesibacter haloalkalitolerans. The sequence continues at coordinate 174,341 of NZ_QNUM01000008.1, read as the reverse complement.
GTAGGCCATGTCGAGGGCGGCCGAGCCGAGGCGACGGATGCCAGATACTTCGGCCATGACGTTTTCCAGGTGGGCCAGATAAGGCTTGTGCTTGCCGCGACCCAGATGGGGGATGCCGGTGCCGATGACGCAATCATGGATATCATCGCGAGCGGCTACGCGCATGCGGCGGTCGTTGTGGAACGCGCCACGGCCCCGTTCAGCGGTGAAGAGGTCGTCGGTGGCCGGGTTGTAGATCACCCCGGCAATGATGCGGCCTTCATGTTCCAGCGCAATGGAAATGGAGAAAATGGGAATGCCGTGCAGGAAGTTGGTGGTGCCATCCAGCGGGTCGATGATCCAGCGGTGGCTTTTGTCGAGGCCTTCCTCAGCGCCGGATTCTTCCCGCAGGAAGCCGAAGTTCGGACGTGCCCTGCGCAGCTCGTCGGTCAGGGTCTTTTCTGCCTGCAGATCGGCGTTGGTGACAAAATCGCCCGGTCCCTTGCGCGAGACCTGAAGGTTTTCCAATTCACCGAAATCGCGAGCAAGCTTGCGGCCTGCCTTGAGTGCGGCCTGTACCATGACGTTGAGGAGAGCTGAGCGTGCCATTTTCGTTGACGTTCCTAGATAGAGCGGGGCTTGACAAAACGAGCCTTGATATACGGACGGACGCGGACTGCCCCGTATGATCGATGTTGCAAGGGAGCGCCGCAAGGGTAAAACAAGGCGCGTCAACGAAAAAGCCATTCGTCGACGCGCCATGAAACTTGATGAGCCAGACGAACCGGTCGTCCGGGAGCAAAGGGCCTAGTCGGCGCGCTTCACATATTCGATTTCGTTGGTGTCGACGACGATCTTTTCACCGGTAGTGATGAACGGAGGCACCATGCAGCGAACGCCATTTTCAAGCATTGCCGGTTTGTAGGAAGACGACTGGGTCTGGCCCTTGATGGTCGGCTCGGTTTCCGTCACTTCCAGTGTGACCTGATCAGGCAGATCGATGCCGATCGGGCGTTCTTCGTAGAGTTCGACCACAACAGGCATGCCGTCCTGCAGGAACGCAGCGCGCTCGCCGACGAAATCCTTGTTCAGTTCGAGCTGTTCGTAGGATTCAGTATCCATGAAGACAAGGTTCTCGCCTTCTTCATAAAGGAACGTGAAATCCTTCTGCTCCAGACGCACGCGCTCAACGGTTTCCGATGCACGGAAGCGTTCGTTGAGTTTGCGGCCGTCGAGCAGATTCTTCAGCTCAACCTGAGCGAATGCGCCACCCTTGCCGGGTTTCACTGCATTCACCTTGACTGCAGCCCAGATCGTGCCCTGATGTTCGATCACGTTGCCAGGCCGGATTTCGTTACCATTGATTTTCATAACAAGCCATCTTGCTGACAGGACGCGGAACCAAAGGCAGCTGCGATCCTGTAATAATGCCATAGGGTGAAAAGGCCCCGCAGAGGCCAAGCGAACGGTAGCCTTCGGGGCGGGTGCCTTGTAGGACCATATTCAGGGTTCTTTTGCAAGGCTTTTGGCTGATTTTTCGGCGTAAAACTGCCGAAATACCTAAGTTGCCAACCTTTGGACTGCGCGCTGGCAGGAGAAAAAGGAAAAAAACCTACCAGAATGTCCGGCTGCCGAGTTCCTTGATTGCCAGTTGCTTTTCCGCGTCGGGCAGTTCCTTGAAGAATTTTTCAAGCCAGTCGTCTGTCTTGCCTGCCCGTTTGGAGAGCAGATAATATTTGGCGGCATCCACTGGTGCCGGAGGCTCGCCATAGCCACGGGCGAGGATGCGGGCGAGGCGGTTCTGAGCCAGAATGCTGCCCGCATCGGCGGCCTGCTTGATCCAGGCGCGGGCGGCCGCGAAGTCCTGTGCGACGCCCTTGCCCTGAAACAGCATCAGGCCGTATTCCAACTGGGCGTCGAGAAAGCCGTTCTGCGCGGCCTGCTGCATCCAATAGGCTGCCTGATCCACATTCGGGGTCGGGAAATAATCAGACTGATAGAGATTGGCCAGCGTATATTGTGCCTCGGCCACGCCCTGATTGGCAGCCTTGGTCAGCAAGTCCAGCGCCTTGGTGGTATCCTGTTCTACCAGCTGGCCGTGCAGATAGAGAAGGCCCAGATTGAACTGGGCGTTCTTCTGGTTCTGTGCGGCGGCCTTTTCGAACCAGCCGAGCGCCTTCTGCAGGTCCTTGTCGACACCCTGCCCCCGTGCATAGAGCATGCCGAGGCTGAACTGGGCTTCCCGGTCGCCCTGATCTGCGGCGAGAGCAAACCAGTTGGCCGCTTCCTTGAAATCCTGAGGAATGCCGGAGCCGTCCAGATAGAGATTGCCGAGCAGGGTCTGCGAGGGGACATCGCCAAGGCCCGCAAGCTTGGTGGCAAGGGCAAAGGCGGTGAGATAGAAACCGCGCTGATAGGCCGAATAGGCCGACGTCGACTTGAGCACGAAACGCGGCACATCGAATGGATTGGACGGGTCGGTAATGGACGCCGGGGGACTGAGGGTCGGGTCGGTTGTCGCATCCGCATTGTCGTCGGCGGCAGCGTCCGTCTCGGTGTTTTCCGGGCTCGGATTGGAAGAACCGCTTGCAGAGTCTGCTGTCTGCTTCTGGGCCTGCGCCATTGCGGGGGCCGTACCGAGCGGGGCGGCCAGAAGTACGGTCCATGTTACAGCAAGGCAAAGCCCGAGACGCCAGTCTTTGAGCCGATGCCGAAATGGCCTTGCATGCTGCTGCGGGATCGCCACGGGCGTTCTATCGTTGCTTGAAAACATGACCCTGTATTCTGACTTCAGTCTCTGGCATCAATCTTTGGCATTGATTTTCGGGCGTGCCTATGCCCGGTCAATCATGGTTCTCTTGCATGTTCTGGCAAGCAATTCCGGCCATTCTATGGTCGGATTGATGATCCTGCGACAAGAATGCGCGAGGATGCCCTCGCATCACTCGGCGCTTGCTGCGCCTTCTGCCAGAAGCGAGACTGCCTCGCGAATTGCAACCTGAGGGCCAGCTTCATGGTCCCAGATGGCTTCCCTCAGAGCGATGAACTCGATGCCCATTGCGGAAACCTTGGCACACTCGCCAAGATCCATGCCGCCGATGATGACTGCGGGCACTTCGAACAGCGCCGACCACCACTCCGCCATCTCCAGGGACTTCTCGTGAATGGTGTCTGCGGTCGGGGCGTCGAGGCGTCCGAACATGATATAGTCGATGCCACTCTCGCCGATTTCCATGGCTGAATGGCGCTTGTTGCCACCTTCGGCGCCGAGCATGAAGCGGTTCGACAAATCCTCGACGTTGTTCTGGATGTCCGTCAGGTCGCCATCGAGATGCAGGCCGTCGCATTTGGTGCGTCCGGCGACGCGGGAGTCTCCGCGCAGCACAACGGCGATATCGTGCTTCTGGGCCATCGGGGCGATGGTCTGGGCGATTTTCTGCAGCTCGTTATCATTGGCGGTTTCGCAATCGATCAACAGGGCTGCGATTTCGCCTCCATCCATGGCCGCTTGCAATTGGGCCGGGAAAGATTCCAGATCGATGTGCCGCGGGGTGACGAGATAAATCTGGGTTGGCTCCATGATGTGACCTATCGATGATTGGGGGCTTGGTTTGCTTTGCTCTCATATCTCGCAAAAGCGATCCGGTTGCAAGGGCGGGAAACCGGTGGGTAATAAAAAATGCGCCAATCTGCTGATTGGCGCACCTTTTGATGAAGCATGAGGGGACCAGACGGTCCTGCTTTCAGGCCTTGAGGACTTCCACACCCGGAAGAGCCTTGCCTTCCATCCATTCGAGGAATGCACCGCCAGCGGTGGAGATGTAGGAGAAGTCGTCGTAAACGCCAGCATGGTTGAGGGCAGCCACGGTGTCGCCACCACCGGCAACCGAGGTCAGCTTGCCAGCCTTGGTCTTGGCGGCAGCAGCCTTTGCGGCAGCAACGGTTGCTGTGTCGAACGGGGTGATTTCGAAGGCGCCGAGCGGGCCGTTCCAGACAACGGTGTTGGCCTTTTCGATCCAGGCAACAACGGCTTCAACGGATTTCGGTCCAACGTCCAGCATCATGCCGTCGGAAGGAACGCTGTCAACGTCGCAGACTTCGTAAGGCGCGTTGGCTGCGAATTCCTTGGCAACCAGAGCATCGGTCGGCAGAACGATCTCGCAGCCAGCCTTCTCGGCAGCGGCCATGATGCGTTTTGCGGTTTCGGCCAGATCATGCTCGCAAAGGGATTTGCCAACATCCTTGCCCAGAGCGGCCAGGAAGGTGTTTGCCATGCCGCCGCCGATGACCAGACCGTCAACCTTGGTGACAAGGTTTTCGAGAAGGTCGATCTTGGTGGAAACCTTGGCGCCGCCAACAACAGCCAGAACCGGACGGTTCGGGGTGCCCAGTGCGGAATCGAGGGCTTCCAGTTCCTGCTGCATGGTGCGACCGGCAACAGCCGGCATGTGATGGCAGAGGCCTTCGGTGGAAACGTGGGCGCGGTGGGAAACGGAGAATGCGTCAGCAACCAGCAGGTCGCCGTTGGCGCCCAACTGAGCGGCAAATTCCGGATCGTTCTTTTCTTCGCCCTTGTAGAAACGGGTGTTTTCCAGCACCAGAACGTCACCGTTTGCCATGTTGTCGATGGCAGCCTTGGCAACATGGCCGATGCAGTCTTCAGCGAAGCCAACCGGCATGTTGAGGGCCTTGGAAAGCGCCGGAACAACCTGCTTGAGGCTCATGGCCGGGTTCTTTTCGCCCTTGGGGCGGCCGAAGTGCGCGAGGATAATAACCTTGCCGCCCTTTTCGGAAATTTCGGAAAGGGTTGGCACGATGCGATCGATACGGGTGGTATCAGTGACTTCGCCGTCTTTCATCGGAACGTTGAGGTCAACGCGAACGAGTACGCGTTTGCCGCTTACATCAACGTCATCAAGGGTTTTGAAATTTGCCATTGGATGATCCTACAGTCTGGCCGACATCTGTCTGCCGGTTGTGTGTCTGTTCAAAGCCGTCCTGTCTCATCGGGAGAGTCTGGCTTCAGGTCGGATTCTCGACCTCATGCGGCCCGTCGGAGCGTTGCCGGTTGCCGGGGCAGGGCATCGCGTCTCATCCGGGGTCATGAAGTAGAAAAGGCGCTGTTCCCGGAGCAAAACCCGCTTGTCCGGTTTTGTCTCAAAAACAGCGCCTTTGAAGACTTGGCACCCCGCCGGAGTGGTCCGGCAGGGCAGGCCGTCATCATTACTTGATGAGTTTAGCCATGGCGACTGCAGTGTCGCCCATACGGTTGGAGAAGCCCCATTCGTTGTCGTACCAGCTCAGGATACGAACCATGCGGCCGTCCATGACTTTGGTCTGATCCATGTGGAAGACGGAAGAGTGGCTGTCATGGTTGAAGTCAGAGGAAACGTTCGGCAGATCGGTGTAGCCGAGAACGCCTTTGAGCTCGCCGTCTGCTGCTTCGCGGATTGCTGCGTTGATTTCAGCAACAGTGGTGTCTTTCTGAGCGATGAACACCAGGTCGACAACAGATACGTTCGGGGTCGGTACGCGGATTGCAACGCCGTCCAGCTTGCCAGCCAGTTCAGGCAGAACCAGACCAACAGCTTTTGCAGCACCGGTAGAGGTCGGGATCATGGACAGAGCTGCTGCGCGAGCGCGATACAGGTCTTTGTGCATGGTATCGAGGGTAGGCTGGTCACCAGTGTAGGAGTGAATGGTGGTCATGAAGCCTTTTTCGATGCCAACAGCCTTGTTCAGGGCATAAGCAACCGGAGACAGGCAGTTGGTGGTGCAGGAAGCGTTGGAAACAACCAGGTCGTCTGCAGTCAGGGTGTTGTGGTTGACGCCGTAAACGATGGTTTTGTCAGCGCCGTCAGCAGGAGCGGAAACCAGAACGCGTTTTGCACCAGCGGTCAGGTGCATGGAAGCTTTTTCCTTGGCGGTGAAGATACCGGTGCATTCCATAGCAACGTCGATACCCAGTTCGCCCCAAGGCAGTTCTTCAGGGTTGCGGATGGCGGTTACCTTGATCGGGCCACGGCCCACGTCAATGGTGTCGCCGTCAACGGTAACGGTGCCAGGGAATTTGCCATGGACAGAGTCGAAGCGGACCAGGTGAGCATTGGTTTCTACAGGGCCCAGGTCGTTGATTGCAACAACTTCGATGTCGGTACGGCCGGATTCGATGATAGCACGAAGCACGTTACGGCCAATACGACCGAAACCATTGATCGCCACTTTTACAGTCATGACTTTCTCCTGATTTAGCCGGCACTTCATTCTGTCGGGCCGGTCTTGCACTTAGATCAAATTGTTGAACGCGTGATATTAGAGGGTTTACGTCCGCGCCTTGATCGATCTCATTTTAGGTAGACAATATACTTTTGTCGTATGACAATTCAACATCGCTGCCAAGCAAATTGGCAGAAAAAATCGGATTTTCCCTGCCAATTGCAAATGCACGATAAGTGTTTACGCCTATTTTAGGCGTTCGACAACCTTTGCGACAACATTGGCCGAAGTGATGCCGAATTTTTCATAGAGCTCCTGATATGGGCCTGAAGCGCCGAAGCCGTTCATGCCGATGAAGATGCCGTCAGAGCCGATGAAGCGATCCCAGCCCATGCGCAGGGCGGCTTCGATACCGACATTGACCTTGGCTTCACCCAGGATCTCTTTCTTATACTCTTCCGATTGCGCTTCGAAAAGCTCAAAGCACGGAACCGATACAACGCGGGCCAGAATGTCCTGTTCAGCCAGGGCGTCCTTGGCGGCCATTGCAATTTCGACTTCCGAGCCTGATGCGAAGATCGAAACATCGGCATCGCCGTCACAGTCGGAGAGCAGGTAGGCGCCGCGGGCACAGAGGTTTTCTTCCGAATACTCGATGCGATACGGGGTGAGATTCTGGCGCGTAAGCGCCATGGAGCTCGGGTTGCTCTTCGACAAGATGGCGATTTCCCAGCACTCTGCGGTTTCCATCGCGTCAGCCGGGCGGAAGACCAGCATGTTCGGGATGGCGCGCAGGGAGGCGAGGGTTTCAACCGGCTGATGGGTCGGGCCATCTTCGCCAAGGCCGATGGAATCGTGAGTCAGAACGTAGATGACCCGCTGTTCCATGAGGGCGGAAAGGCGCATGGCGCCGCGCATGTAGTCGGCAAAGACGAGGAAGGTACCGCCGTAAGGAATGACACCACCGTGCAGGGCCATGCCGTTCATTGCGGACGCCATGCAGTGTTCACGGATGCCCCAGTTCATGTAACGGCCGGAGAAGTCGTCCGGCGTGACAGAAACGGTTGACGGGGTCTTGGTGTTGTTGGACCCGGTCAGGTCGGCAGAACCGCCAATGGTTTCCGGCACAACTTCGGTGATGACGTTGAGCGCCATTTCGGAAGCCTTGCGGGTTGCCACTTTCTTGGGGTCTGCTGCCAGAGACTTCTTGTATTCGGCCATGGCATCTTCGAAGCCAGCTGGCAGATCGCCGCGCATGCGGCGTTCGAACTCGGCGCGCAGTTCCGGATCGGCAGCTTCAAGGCGCTTCTGCCATTCCTTGTGGGCCTGAGCGGCGTTGAGACCGGCAATGCGCCATGCATCACGGATGTCGGCAGGGATTTCGAACGGAGCGCTGTCCCAGCCAAGCGCTTCACGGGTGGCTGCTATTTCTTCAGCACCGAGCGGAGCGCCATGCACCTTGTTGGTGCCAGCCTTGTTCGGGGCGCCGAAGCCGATGACCGTCTTGCAGGCGATCATGGTCGGCTTGTCGCTCTTCTCTGCTGCCTCGAGGGCGGCTGCAATGGCGGCCTGGTCGTGGCCGTCAACACTCATGGTGTTCCAGTTGCAGGCCTTGAAGCGGGCGTGCTGATCGGTGGAATCGGAGACGCTGACATTGCCGTCGATGGTGATGTTGTTGTCGTCCCAGAGCAGGGTCAACTTGTTGAGCTTGAGGTGACCTGCCAGAGCGATGGCTTCCTGCGAGATGCCTTCCATGAGGCAGCCGTCGCCAGCCAGTACATAGGTGCGATGGTCAACCAGATCGTCGCCGAATTTGGCAGCCAGCAGCTTTTCGGTGATCGCCATGCCGACGGCATTGGCAATGCCCTGACCCAACGGGCCGGTTGTTGTTTCGATGCCGGCGGCATGACCATATTCGGGATGGCCGGCGGTCTTGGCGCCCAGCTGGCGGAAGTTTGCCAGATCCTCGATGGACATGTCCTCGTATCCCAGCAGATGCAGCAGGGAATAGAGCAGCATCGAGCCGTGGCCACCAGACATCACGAAGCGGTCGCGGTCAGCCCATTTCGGGCTGGTCGGGTCGAATCGCATGAATTTGGTGAAAAGTACGGTAGCAACGTCCGCAGCACCCATTGGAAGGCCGGGGTGTCCGGAGTTTGCTTTCTCAACGGCGTCCATTGAAAGAAAGCGGATCGCATGCGCCATGCGGGTCTGTTTATCCATGTTGTTCATGAACTCTGCTTCTGGATGTTGTCCTATGCCATCGACCTGGAAATTGTCTGAAACTGCCCATTGTCGGTTTTAACATTTGAACGCAATCTGGTTAGACAGGAACTGCCTTGCCACTTAGCAAGCCCGGCAGACAGAGGCGTTTTATAAACGCCCTGACATTTATCATCAGGGCTCACAGAGTCAATCCGCCCGAATGGGGCAAATACCCAAAACAGCAGAATCTGCATGATATACGGGCCAAGTTTCATTCCCTGTGGACTTGATCTGTTGACGAACAGGTGCCATTGACGAAGTTCGATTATGTCTCCTAGATTTGGCAGGAATGAAGAATCTTGCGTGATTCAGCGTTCTGATTCTGTCAGCTCATGCATATTTCGTGTTGAAATTTGTCCCTCGGCCTGTTTGTGTGGCCTGCTTGCGCCAGCGATTTTGGTGAGGACGCGCGGCATTTGTGGCACAAGGCCCTTGGGAAAAGCGGAAATCCGGGTATTTCTTGACCAGATTTGACACAGTTCGGTCCAAGTGATGGATCAATGACAGATACTGCCGTTGCATGATGTCTGAGCAGGCCGGGCCGATATGCCGCGCAGAATGGAAATGAAAAGCCGTCTCTTGTGAGATTTGGGGGTTAAATGAGTGATAAGACGCGGGTAGAGATGGCATTGACCAGACTTGATGCGGCGATTGTGGGGCTTTCGCAGTCGATCGACAAGCGGCAGACCAGGGACCTGTCGGTCAAGGCCATGCAGGATGACCTGCAGCGCATGACCCGGGAACGCTCGGATCTGACAGGGTCGCTGGAAAAGGAAAAGGCTCGTGCAGAGAAGCTGGAAGGGGCCAATGAAGAAGTGTCCCGTCGACTGGGCGCTGCAATGGAATCGGTCCGGGCTGTTCTGGACCGGCATGGTGGGTGACAGAATGGGTCAGCCACCGGATTGGCTGGAGTAACACATGGTTCAAGTCAGTGTCAGCATCAATGGACGTGCTTACCGAATGGCCTGCGAGGATGGTCAGGAGGAGCATCTGCTGGCGTTGGCCCGGCGATTTGACGGCATGATTGCCCAGCTCAAGGAAAATTTCGGTGAAATCGGCGACCAGCGGCTGACGGTGATGGCCGGGATCATGGCCATGGATCTTCTGGCGGAGGCCGACGGCAGGGTGAAGCATCTCAATGAAGAGATTTCCGCCCTGCGCGATGCCCGCTCTGCGGTGCTGGAAAAGTCCGAAGGGGATCAGGAGGCGCTGGCCTCGCGGATCGACAAGGCCGCCGAAGAGCTGGAGCGCCTGTCGAAAGTGCTGCTTGAGAGTTGATCTTCAAGAATCGGGCTGGAAATCTCGTTGCTGATCCTTTATATATGGAAAGCTTGCTGCACTTCGCGTTAGATGCAACTTTTCCTCGGGGCCTTAAAGATCCGAATGGGAGCTGGCGCTGATCTGGACCGTGGTCCGTTTCAACTGGCACCCCCCTGTATTACAGGTGTCCCAGGATCTGAAAAGCATCGACGGTCGTTGCGGCTTTCTGTTTGGGAGCGGCGGTCCTTTTCTGGATCTGCCGCTCTTTTACAATTGGCTGGTATCGATCAATGGACGACGTCGCAACACGAACGCTCAAGCAGGAAACAAGGCGCAGCATGCGCGCCCTCAGAAATGCCCTGCCACCTCAGGAGCACGCGGCGGCCAGCGCCGCCATCTGCGACAATCTTCTGCAATTCATGGACTGGAAAGCCCTGCCTGACGGGGCCTGCATCGGTATGTTCTGGCCGGTCAAATCGGAGGTTGACATCACGGCACTCTCCGAGCCCCTGCGGGCGCGTGGCTATCGCCTCGCCTTGCCGGTGACCGTTGGGGCGACCGGCATGATCTTTCGGGTCTGGAACAGGGATGCCGATCTGGTCGATGCCGGATTTGGCACCGTGGGGCCAAAAGCCGACGCAAAAGAGGTTCTTCCTGACTGTCTGTTGATGCCACTGCTGGCCTTTGATTCCCAGTGCAATCGGCTCGGCTATGGTGCCGGTCATTATGACCGCTATATTTCCGAACGCATCATCCTGAACTCCCGCCCCTATCTGGTCGGACTGGCTTTTGCCCTGCAACAACTGGACAAGATACCGGTTGGAGAGTATGACCTTCCGCTAGACGCCATTTTCACGGAAAGAGAAATAATTGTTCCGGCCTGACCACGCGGTTGTGCCGGTTAGATTGAGCGGGAATTCATGCGACTGCTGTTTGTTGGGGATATTGTAGGACGGTCCGGGCGGGCCATCGTCGAAGAAAAATTGCCGGGTCTGATCGAGAAATACCGTCTCGATTTTGTCGTGATCAATGGCGAGAATGCCGCTGGCGGCTTCGGAATTACAGAGACTATCGTACAGGATCTCATTGATGCTGGTGCGGACGTGATCACCACGGGCAATCATGTCTGGGATCAGCGTGATGCCATGGTCTATTGTGAGCGCCAGCCCGCTTTTCTGCGCCCTATCAACTTTCCATCCGGCGTCCCCGGCAAGGGGGCCAATCTCTATCATGCCCGCAACGGTGCATCCGTTCTGGTGATGAATGCCATGGGGCGGGTCTATATGGATGCGCTCGATTGCCCGTTCCATGCGGTGGAGAGAGAGCTGGACGCCTGCCCATTGGGCGATTTCGCCGATGCGATCATTCTCGACTTCCACGCTGAAGCGACCTCGGAGAAGCAGGCCATGGGCTATTTCCTGGATGGTCGGGTCAGCATGGTGGTGGGCACCCACACCCATACGCCAACCGCGGATCACCGCATCCTACCAGCCGGTACAGCCTATCTGTCCGACGCGGGGATGTGCGGCGATTATGACTCCGTGCTGGGCATGGACAAGGAAGAACCGGTACAACGGTTTCTGCGCAAAGTGTCCTCCTCGCGCTTTACGCCAGCGCTTGGCGAGGCCACGCTTTGCGGTTTCGCGGTCGATACCGATGATCGCACCGGGCTTGCGATTGCTGCCGAACCGGTCCGGATCGGTGGCCAATTGTCCCAGCATATCCCGACTTTCTGGGAAAATCGCTGAAATTGATGCAACTAATCGACGTCCGCTCAACAGGTCTCTTGATCTTTGTCGCCTGTTTGTGGCATGACCGGCTGCAAATATTGCGTGGGACGCGCGACGACCAAAATACAGACGGATTGTAGGATATGGCAGGCCATTCAAAATTCAAGAACATCATGTATCGCAAAGGTGCACAGGATGCGAAGCGATCAAAGCTGTTCTCCAAACTTTCCAAGGAAATCACAGTTGCCGCAAAAATGGGTGGCTCTGATGCGGATTCCAACGCTCGTCTGCGTCTGGCCATTCAGAACGCCCGTGGCCAGTCCATGCCGAAGGACAATATCGATCGCGCCATCAAGAAGGCTGAAGCCGGTGATGAAGGCAACTTTGATGAAGTCCGGTATGAAGGTTATGGCCCGGGCGGCACTGCCGTCGTGGTCGAGGCTCTGACCGACAACCGCAACCGCACCGCTTCCAACGTGCGCGCAGCCTTCACCAAGAACGGCGGTTCACTGGGCGAAACCGGCTCTGTCGCCTTCATGTTCGACCGCGTGGGCGAACTGGTCTATCCGGCTGATGCTGGTGAGGCCGACGATGTTCTGGAAGCTGCAATCGAGGCTGGTGCCGACGATGTGGTCAGCGATGAAGACTCGCACACCATCTACACCACCTTCGAAGACATGATCGAAGTTGGCAAGGCGCTGGAAGACGCTCTTGGCAAGGAGCCTGAATCCCAGAAAGCCATCTGGAAGCCGCAGAACGAGATTGATGTCGACGCCGAAAAGGCAGAAAAGATCCTGAAGCTCATCAACGCTCTGGAAGATGATGACGACGTTCAGAACGTCTATTCCAACTTCACCATGAGCGATGAAGTAGCCGCTTCCCTCGAAGGATAATCTTTTGAGGTTTTGAAGACAGTTAAGACCCCGCATGGTTGCCATGCGGGGTTTTTCATTGGCAGGTGCCGCTGGTTCACTGGTTGATCGAGGCTGTCAGGATCTTGATGCTGGCAAAGCCGAACAGCATGGCAAACAGTCCGTCGAGTGTCCGGCGCATCTTGCGATAGCCGGCAACGATCGGCTTGCTGGCGAACAGCACCGCATAGAGATGGCAGATCGCAGCGCTCTGCAGGCCGAGCGCCAGCACGACCGTAGCGAGATCAGCAATGGATGCGTCACGGGGCAGGCCGAGTGCGTAGATCGAGCCGATGAACAGGATGGCTTTCGGGTTGGACAGGTGAATGGCCAATCCCTTGAAATAGGTCTTGCGCAGGGTGAGGCGCTGCTGGGCACTGGCGGCCGGGGCATCCTTGCCTCTTCTGAGAGCCGAACGGGCCGACTTCAGCGCCAGATAAAGAAGGTAGGCCGCGCCGCAATAGCGCAGGATCTCGAACAGCCAGGCGTTGGTGGCCATCACGCCGCCCATGCCGAGGGCTGCGGCGAGCGACCAGAACAGCGAGCCGGAGGTTACGCCAGAGGCCAATGCAAGGCCATGTCTGCGGCCGTTGGCCATCGACGTGCTGGCGATGGCGAGGGTCGCCGGTCCGGGGCTGGCCATGGCAACGAGGGCGGCGCCCATGATGAGAGGCAGGTTGATGTCAGTCATCGGGGAATGGATCCTGAAGTGGTGCCGGTAGATTGGGCGTTGGCGGGAGGGTATCTTCTCATGGATGACGAATTTGTCAAATCCTGTTTGAACCCTTAGTTTGTTCTGGTATTGTTCATATTTCTTCGGTAAGGAAGAAGGCATGATAGAGCATCCTACAAGAATCGTCGGGTTTGACCCGGGCCTGCGCAAGACCGGCTGGGGCGCGATCGATGTGATCAGCAATCGGCTGATTTTCGTCGGGTCGGGCCTGATCACGTCTGACGGCACAAAGGATCTGGCGTCCCGTCTGCTGGAGCTGCACAATGGCGTCATGGGTGTGTTGCAACGCTATGAGCCACAGGAAGTGGCGGTGGAACAGACCTTCGTCAACAAGGACGCGACGGCGACCCTGAAGCTGGGCCATGCCCGCGCGGTTTCGCTGCTGGCGCCGGCGCAGCTTGGGCTGCCGGTTTCCGAATATGCGCCGAACGCGGTCAAGAAGACGGTGGTTGGTGTGGGGCACGCGGACAAGAAGCAGGTTCAGGTGATGGTCAAGATGCTGCTGCCCAAGGCGACCTTCGATAGCGAAGACGCTGCCGATGCGCTTGCCATTGCCATTTGCCATGCCCATCAGCGTGGCCACAAGGCCTACAAGATTGCTTAGTTGAAGATAAGGACGCTGGCCGATGATCGGGAAGCTCAAGGGGTTGATTGATGAATATGCCGATGGCTATGTCATCGTGGATGTCGGTGGTGTCGGTTACGAGGTCTATTGTTCGAACCAGACCTTGCAATCCCTGCCTTCGGTCGGCGAGGCGGCGACTGTGCTCATCGAGACCCATGTGCGGGAAGACCAGATCAAGCTGTTCGGCTTTGCCTCCTCGCTTGAGCGCGACTGGTTCCGGCTGCTGACGACCGTTCAGGGCGTTGGCCAGAAGGTGGCTCTGGCAATCCTTTCTACCCTCAAGATTTCCGAATTGACTTCTGCCATTGCCCTGCAGGACAAGGCGATGGTCGCCCGTACGCCCGGCGTTGGCCCCAAGGTTGCCCAGCGCATTGTCTCGGAGCTGAAGGACAAGACACCGAGCCTTGCCGCAACCGACAAGGCGGTGGCCAACCTGCAGGCCGAGATCGACGCGGTCGGCGCGCCCAAGGCCATGGCCGAGGCGGTATCCGCCCTTACCAACCTTGGCTATGCTCAGGTGCAGGCCAGCGCTGCGGTGGCCACCGTGATCAAACGCGAAGGCGACGGGCTCGGGACGGCGGCGCTCATTCGTCATGCGCTCAAGGAGCTTAGCCAATGATTGGGGATGAAGACCGGCTTGTTTCCGCGGCCATTCGCGAAGAGGATACGGATCGGGCGCTGAGGCCTCAGATGCTGGACGATTTCGTCGGGCAAGCGCAGGCACGCGCCAATCTGGCGATTTTCATCGAGGCGGCGCGAACGCGCAAGGAAGCGCTGGACCATGTGTTGTTTGTCGGCCCTCCGGGGCTTGGCAAGACCACACTGGCGCAGATCGTTTCCCGTGAGCTGGGGGTGAATTTCAAGTCCACTTCGGGGCCAGTGATTGCCAAGGCTGGCGATCTGGCGGCGCTGCTGACCAATCTGGAAGAGAATGACGTCCTGTTCATCGACGAGATCCACCGTCTCAATCCGGCGGTAGAGGAAATTCTCTATCCGGCGATGGAGGATTTCCAGCTCGACCTGATCATCGGCGAAGGCCCGGCGGCGCGCTCGGTGAAGATCGATCTGGCAAAATTCACCCTTGTCGCGGCGACGACACGGCTTGGGCTGCTGACCACGCCATTGCGTGACCGCTTCGGGATTCCGGTGCGGCTCAATTTTTATACTGTGGACGAACTGGAGTATATTGTCACACGTGGGGCCCGCCTGATGGGGGTTTCGATCACCCGTGACGGGGCCGTCGAGATTGCCCGCCGCTCGCGCGGTACCCCCCGCATTGCTGGCAGACTTCTGCGCCGGGTGCGCGATGTGGCCATCGTTCAGGCCGGGGGCGAAATCAGCCGCGAATTGGCCGACCGGGCGCTGCGGATGCTCGAAGTTGACAACGAGGGGCTCGACGCCCTAGACAGACGGTACCTGACCTTGATCGCAACCTCCTTTGGTGGCGGACCGGTTGGAGTAGAGACCATAGCCGCTGCGCTCTCGGAACCACGGGACGCAATTGAAGAAATTATAGAGCCTTACCTGATCCAGCAGGGTTTCATCCAGCGCACCCCGCGCGGACGCCTGCTGGCACCCAAGGCTTTTGCCCATCTTGGGTTGGCTGTGCCTCGGAAAGACACTCCTCCACAAATGGGCCTGTTTGCTGAAGGAATTGATGATGCCTGAGCATCGCAATGAAGGCGACTGGCCAGATCTTGCCGGTCGCCTGACAGACTACGGACACCAGCAGATGATCCGGGTCTATTACGAAGACACTGACTTTTCCGGTATCGTCTATCACGCCTCCTACCTGCGCTTCATTGAGCGGGGCCGGTCGGACTATATCCGGCTGCTTGGCGTCGAGCACAGCATGCTGGACAGTGGCGACGATGGCGAGCGTCTGGCGCTGGCCGTGCGCCACATGGATATCAACTTTCTCCGTTCCGCTCACATTGACGATATTCTCAAGGTGGAGACCCGTGTCAACACCATCAAGGGCGCGCGGATGATCCTCGATCAGCAGATCCTGCGCGGTGAGGAGGTCCTGTTCACCGCCTGTGTTACGGTTGTCGCCATCAACCGCGATGGCAAGCCGCGCCGTCTGCCTGACAAAATGCGCAATATTTTGGCTCCATGAGTGCGAAATTGTTGCAACAGGGCTTTTCCTTTCGGCTCTGTTCACTTTACTTAAACTTTCATTAACCATAATCGTGCCTTGTCAAAGAGTGCGTTCTTTGTGTTTGCACGCCTTTGCCGACCCTAGTTTTGACAAAATCTGCTGACAAATGCTGTCGCTAAGAGTCAATCCGGGGGCCGGCTGGTTGTGTCTGTTTGAAATGGTCCACGGCAAGGACGGCAGCAGATTTCCTGCCGGATATGCTCAAGGCCCCAGTTTTTATGCATTGGTTCGTTTGCAGTCCTCCCGCTGCAGTTAGGACCGTGCGCTAGAAAGGACTAAGTTTCATGCCCAATGAGGTTGTGCAAACAGCCCTGGCCAGTGCCACCGCCGATGTTTCGCTGTGGACCCTGTTCATGCAGGCTCACATCGTGGTCAAGATCGTGATGATTGGCCTCTTGTCTGCGTCGGTCTGGTCGTGGGCGATCATCATCGACAAGAGCCTGCTCTACACGCGCACCAAGCGCCAGATGGACCGGTTTGAGAAGGTGTTCTGGTCTGGTCAGTCCCTTGAGGATCTCTATCAGACACTGTCTGGGCGCCCCAATCACGCCATGGCCGCCCTGTTTGTTGCGGCGATGCGCGAGTGGAAGCGCAGCTTTGAGGGCCATGCCCGCTCGGTTGCCGGTCTGCCGGGGCGTCTTGAGAAGGTGCTGGATGTGACACTTTCACGGGAAGTGGATCGTCTGGAAAAGCGCCTGCTGTTTCTGGCGACCGTCGGTTCTGCCGCTCCCTTCGTCGGCCTGTTCGGTACGGTCTGGGGCATCATGAGTTCGTTTCAGGGCATCGCAGCCTCCAAGAATACGTCTCTGGCCGTTGTGGCACCCGGCATTGCCGAGGCTCTGTTTGCCACGGCGATCGGCCTTGTTGCGGCCATTCCGGCCGTTATCGCCTATAACAAGCTGGCCTCGATTGCTTCCCAGCATGCAATGCGCCTTGAAGGCTTTGCCGATGAGTTCTCTGCGATCCTGTCGCGTCTGATGGACGAAAGGGGCTAGTCTATGGGTATGGGCTCAATGGGAACACCGGGCGGCTCGCGCAGACGTGGTGCGCGCAGGGCCATCCGTCACCGGCCGGTGGCTGAAATCAACGTGACGCCAATGGTCGACGTCATGCTGGTGCTGCTCATCATTTTCATGGTGTCGGCTCCGATGATGACAGTTGGTGTGCCGCTTGATCTGCCCGAGAGTGCGGCCAATCCGCTGTCGAGCCAGACACAGCCTCTGACCCTTTCCATTCGCAAGGACGGCAGCGTCTATCTGCAGGACCAGCCGGTCGAGTTCGACAAACTCGTCGAAACGCTGCTTGGTGTCGCCAAGAATGGCTACGAGGAACGCATTTTCGTACGCGGGGACAAGGATGCTGATTATGGTTCCATCATGCGTGTGATGGGAGCGATGAATCGCGCCGGTTTCAAGAAGATCGGGCTGGTTAGCACCGAGGAGCTTCGTTAACCTTGAAGAATGTCGGACTTGTTGCGTCGAGTGTTGGGCATGTTGCGGTGTTGGCGTGGGCTCTGATCAGCCTGCCGTCGCCGGGTGCCCATGACGTGAGCGATCTCGAGATCCTGCCGATTGAGCTGGTGTCCGTGTCGGATGTGACCGATGTGGTCAAGGGCCAGTCGACGGCCAAGGTCCAGAAGAAGGTGCAGGAAGCAACCCGCAAGGCGCCGCAGCCGGAAGAGAAAAAGCCCGAGCCAGCGCCAAAGGTTGCTCCGAAGCCCAAACAGGCAGAGCCGCAAAAGCAGGCCGAGCCCGAGCAGCCCAAGGCAAAACCGGAGCCAGCACCGAAAGTGGAACCGGCACCGAAGCCTGAGCCGTCACCCAAACCGGAACCTGCTGCCAAACCCGAGCCAGCGCCAAAACCGGAACCGACCCCGAAAGTGGAGCCTGAGAAAAAGGTCGAGCCGCAGCCCGAACCGACGCCGAAGGCAGAGGAAAAGCCGCAGTCCGAGCCAACGCCGGAAGAGCCAAAGGAAGCGGCTCCGAAGCCGGTGGCGGCGTTGCCCAAGATCAAGCCGAAGGCGCCGCCAAAGCCCCAGAAGCCAGCGGAAGAAAAGCGCAAGTTTGACGTCGATTCTCTGAAGGCTCTGGCCAACCAGGCCGATAGTGCCCAGCCGACACAGAGTGGCGAGCAGGATCAGGACGCTTCCTTCGGTTCCAGAAATGGCAGGGAAGCGGCTGCCATGACCCAGAGCGAGCTTGATGCCCTTAGGGCCCAGATTGCGCAATGCTGGTCACCTCCGGTTGGTGCCGCGGATGCGTCACAATTGGCTGTAAAGATAGAGTTCGGCCTTGATCAGCAGGGCAATGTGAACTGGGGGCCGCAGCCGATCGAGTATCCGGCAAACCAGTTCGGCGTTGCCGCTGTTGAAAGCGCCATGCGTGCTGTGCGTCGATGTGCGCCTTACACGCTGCCTGCAGACAAATATGATGCATGGCGTCGTGTCCGGATCAATTTTGATCCAAGTGACATGTTCTAGGACCCATTTGCCGGGAAGACGCAAGCCTTTCCGGCCCAAAGACTATCAGGATGTTCATTCATCAGACAGGCCGTCAGCGGTCTGGACAGGACAGGACAATTTTTGAGATGAAACAGCTTCGACATGCCGGGCCCATCCGGCGCCTCATATGCCATATGACTGTGAAAACCTTCTTGCTGCCATTGCTGGCGGTTGCCATTCTGTCCAGCATGGCCATGGTGCGCCCCAGCTATGCCTTGATCGAAATCGACATCACCCGCGGCAACATCCAGCCGATGCCGATCGCCATCACCGATTTTGATGGCGTGGGGCAGGGCGTGGATATTTCCAAGGTCGTTGAAGCAGACTTGCAACGGTCCGGCTTGTTTTCTCCGCTTGATCGCAACACTTTCCTGCAGAAGAACCTGTCTTCCTCAACGGTTCCGTCCTTTCCCAACTGGACGGTGATCAACGCTCAGGCGCTGGTGACCGGCACGGTAAGTCAGGAAGCTGACGGTCGTCTCAAAGCCGAGTTCCGTCTGTGGGATGTCTATGCCGGCAAACAGATGACGGGGCAGCAGTTCTTCACCTCGCCGCAGAACTGGCGCCGGGTTGCGCACATCATTTCGGACGCCATTTACGAACGGCTGACCGGCGAAAAGGGCTATTTCGATACGCGCATCGTGTTTGTCGATGAGAGCGGCCCGAAGGACGCACGCGTCAAGAAGCTGGCGATCATGGATCAGGATGGTGCCAACGTGCGCTATCTGACCGATGGCCGCGACCTTGTGCTGACGCCGCGCTTCTCTCCCACCAAGCAGGAAGTCACCTACATGGCGCTGGAGAATGGTGAGCCGCGCGCCTATCTGCTCAATATCGAAACCGGCCGCCGCTCTGTCGTGGGCCAGTTCCCCGGCATGAGCTTTTCCTCGCGCTTCTCGCCGGATGGCCAGAGTATTGTTCTGAGCCTGCAGCAGGGGGGCGACGCCAACATCTACCGGATGGATCTGCGCAATGGCAAGATTACCCGTCTGACCAACTCGGCTTCCATCGATACCAGCCCGAGTTTCTCACCGGATGGGCGCTACATCACCTTCGAGAGTGACCGTGGCGGCAGGCAGCAGATCTATGTGATGGGCTCTGATGGGTCCAACGTGCAGCGCATCAGCTTCGGGGATGGCAGCTACTCCACCCCGGTCTGGTCTCCGCGTGGCGACCTCATCGCCTTCACCAAGCAATACAAGGGTGAATTCCAGATTGGCGTGATGCAGACCGATGGCTCGCGTGAACGCACGCTGGTCAGCGGCTTCCACAATGAGGGGCCGACCTGGGCTCCGAACGGCCGTGTGTTGATGTTCTTCTCCGATAGCGGCGGCGCAAACGGCGGTCCGAAGCTCTATTCCATCGACCTGACTGGCCGCAACAAGTTTCAGGTTCCGACGCCAGACTTCGGGTCTGACCCGGCCTGGTCGCCACTGATCGACTGATACGGTCTTAAAACTGGTCCTGTTTTCATCTCCGGGGTGGCCTGACGGTTGCCCCGGAGATTTTTTGTGGCGGTCATGTGCCGGGCGGTTGGCTGAAAACCGGGCGGATGGCCAACTGGCTCGGCCATTGCGGGGCTGGATAGTGGAGCTCAATCGGGGCCGGGGTGCAAAAGAGCGTTGGATTGCTGTGGACGCGCAATTTGCCGAGGCTGCAAAGGGCCCGTTGGCGCGGTTGCGCCTCAGTGTGGCCATGATTTGATTCGATCAGAGGATCAAGTTGATTAAGACAAAATGGTTATTAACAGTTTGGTAACCATGTTTGCGAACGGGCGGTTAACCTAAATTTTTTATTATGGCCGCCGAAGAGTAACGATCTCAGACTAAATCTCGAAGGACAATCAGATGTCAAATCGTGCAAAAACTTCCATTCGTGTTGTGTTCGGCGTCGCCCTGCTGACTGCATTGGCAGCCTGTTCTTCGACGCCAAGCAAATTGGGCGGCGAGGGGTTGAATTCCGCAACCCCCGGCTCGGCTCAGGATTTCGTGGTCAATATCGGCGACCGCGTCTTTTTTGAAACGGACAGTTCCGATCTGAACTATTCCGCTCAGGCAACGCTGGACAAGCAGTCTTCATGGTTGCAGCAGTATCCGAACTATCGCATTGCGATTGAAGGACACGCCGACGAACGCGGCACACGCGAATACAACATTGCTCTTGGGGCACGGCGTGCCAACGCTGTTCGCAACTATCTCGTATCCAAGGGCATTCAGTCCAACCGGATGTCCACCAAGTCCTATGGCAAGGAACGCCCGGTTGCCGTCTGCAACGACATTTCCTGCTGGTCCCAGAACCGCCGCGCGGTTACCACTCTGGCCAACTAGAGGTGGGCTAACCAAGGGCAGCTCAGCGAAGGGCGGAGCACCGCATTTCGCTCAGGGCAGGATCCGGCTGGCCAATGGCAGGTCGAAGCGACTGTATGGAAGGACCGGTTTTCTTGCCGGTCCTTTTTGTTTCGTTGCATGGTGCCACACATTTTCCTATATTCGCAGGCACACTTTATGTGTGTAGCTGACATGTTTGCCTGATGGATGTGGGTGGGCCATGATGGCCGGTGTCCGGACTTCGGATGTTGCGGCCCCGGGCAAGTGTCGGATTCGTCTGATCGGGCTGTTTTGATCGTGGATGCGCTGCGCGGGCTATGGGCAGTGGTTCACATTTGATTTTATGAGGAAATTCATGAACAGGTTTTTGGTTGCCGTCGTGGCTCTGATCGTGAGCGGAAACGGAGCCGCTTTTGCGTCGAGCAACTTTTCACTCAACGGGCTGGCCGACCGGGTCGGAGCGCTGGAAACGCAGGCGTCCAATCATGGGGTTCCCATGCCGCCGATGCCGATTGCTCCGACGGAAAACAGCATGCAGGTGGCCCAGTCGGCTGCCGATCTCGTGGTTCGGGTGGATCGGCTTGAAGAGCAGATGCGCCAGTATAATGGCCAGATCGAGGAACTCAATTTCCGTATTCGCCAGTTGCAGGAGCAACTGCAGCGTTTTCAGGAAGATAGCGAATTCCGTTTCCAGGATCTGGAAGGGGGCAAAAAGCCGCGTCGCCAGTCCAGCAACCAGACCACGCCAAGCCAGACTGCGCCCCAGCAGTTTGACCAGCTTGGCACCCCGCCGCAAAATCTTGGCAGCCTGTCTCAGAACCAGCTATCCCAAAACAGTATGCCTCAGGGCAATGGCGGTGGCGATGCTGGCCTGATTGGTCAGGCTCCCGGCGTCAACGGCTCGGCTCCCATCGACCTGTCGTCAATGCTTGGCGGTGCGGTCAACCCGCCGGTCGATAACGGGTCTTTTGGTCAAGGCCCATCGGGTGGGCTGACCGGCGACCCGAATTCCGACTATGATCTGGCCTATGGCTATATGCTGCAGAGCGACTATGTCGCCGCCGAACAGGCCTTTCAGCAGTTTGTCAGCGTCTATGGTCAGGATCGCCGGGCTCCGGACGGTTTCTACTGGCTGGGCGAAGCCAAGTTTCAGCAGGGCAAATATCGGGATGCCATTCAGGTGTTCCTTGATGCCTATTCCAAATATCCCAACGCCCAGAAGTCGCCAGACATGCTGCTGAGAACCGGTATGGCGCTGCGTCAGATCAACGAGCGCGATGCGGCTTGTGCGACCTATGATGAACTGTTGAAGAAGTTCCCCAATGCTTCTTCTGCCATCCGCCAGAAAGTCCGGGCCGAGATTCAAAGTGCCAAATGCTGAAGATCACTCCGCAGAGGGTGAACCGCTAACCGACGGCGAGTTGGACGCGGCCTTTACGACTGTTTTTTCCTTTCCTGATGACTGCCCGCCGACAGATGCCCGGACGCCCCACGAGAGCGCTCGTCCGGTGCCTGGGCGGTTGTTGCTTGCGGTGTCCGGTGGCGCCGATTCCCTTTCGCTGATGGTGCTGTGCCATGAATGGCTGCAGCGGAACCGGCTTCCCATTCAATTATTCGTGGCCAGCGTTGATCATCGCTTGCGGCCAGAGGCGGCGGACGAATGCGCCTATGTGGCCCGCCTTGCTGCCGAGCGCGGCCTTCCCCACCAGACCCTCGTCTGGGAAGGGGAAAAATCCCATTCCAACGTGCAGGGCCTGGCGCGCGAGGCGCGCTACCGGCTGCTCTCCGACCATGCCCGTTCCATCGACTGTGGCCATATTGCGATTGCCCATCATCAGGATGATCAGGCCGAAACGCTGATCATGCGCCTGCTGCGGGGCAGCGGGGTGACGGGGCTGGCGGCGATGCGACCGGTACAGCCATTCGGGGCGGTGACCCTGTTGCGGCCCTTGTTGGGCTTCCCCAAGGCGCGGCTTGTGGCCAGTCTTGTCGCCCGATCCATCACTTGGGCCGAGGATCCGAGCAACCGCAGTCCGGGCTATCTGCGGACGCGGGTGCGCTCGATGCTGCCGATGTTTGCCGCCGAGGGCTGCGATTCTGCCCGTCTGGCCGCGACGGCGCGCCGTCTGCAACGGGCGGAAGATGCGCTCGACGGCATGGTGCAGGATTTCTACCGGCGTTTTGTTTCGGCAGGGCCAGGCCATTCCCTCTATCTGCCGTTGGCCGATCTGCGGGCCCAGCCGGAGGAAATCCGCCTGCGCTTGTTGCGGGCCATGCTCGGCTTTGTGGCCGGGCCTTCCTATCCGCCGCGGGAAGAGAAGCTGATGGCGCTGGATGAGGCCTTGTGCCAAAAGCCGGAGCAGGGACTTGGTAGCTCGCAAGAAACGGGCCTGCCGGGTAAGCGCACCGTTGGCGGCTGCTGCTTCGAGGCTGTCGGCGGCCTGTTGTGGGTGTATCGCGAGCTGGGAAGGGAGCTTCAGACGCTGCCGCTGTCGGTTGACGAAGAAGTGAACTGGCTGGGGCTTTATCGCGTGAGGATTTCCGGCGATTGTGAGGCGGTTTCCTCAGCGCGGCCCGTGCTGCGGCCACTCGGTGCCGAGGGGCGTCTGTGGCTGGTGAAAGAAGGTCACGGGTTCAGTGCGGAGGCGTTCGGGCTGCCATCTATCCCCAGAGGGGCGCTTGAGGCGCTGCCTTCGGTGTGGTTGGCGGGACAGCCGGTTCATGTCAAGGACTGGACCAATGGTGAACCAATCGAAGGCATCGTGTTGGAATTTGAGGAAAAAGATGCAAAATTCGGGTCAAATGAAACGATAGAGTAAATCTTATTACTATATTAGTGCAGAAAAGGGGGGGACTTGCCTTGGCAAGTTCCCATCGAGACCCTAAATTCATCGAAGAATAATCAAGGGCGCCGGACGGGATTTTACGAAATTCTCTGGCTGCCGCGAAATTCTGGCCTGACGGAGGGTGGTGTGAAAGCTACAAGGCGCTCACTGCGGGCCAGTCAGAAGAGAGAGTAGGGTCGTTTTCTGGAACAGAGCGATCCTCTTTCTGAGGAACCAAGGGATAACATATGAACGCGAATTTCCGCAGTCTGGCTTTGTGGGTCATCATCGGCCTGTTGCTGGTGGCATTGTTCCAGCTGTTTCAAAGCCCGGCGCAACAAGCCAATTCTCAGGAGATTCCATTTTCGCAGTTTGTAACTGATGTGCAGCAGGGTCGTGTCAAGGCTGTCACGATCGTTGGCCAGCAGGTCTCGGGACAAATGTCGGACAGCAGTAGTTTCCAGACTTATCTGCCGCAGAATGACACGACGCTTATCCCGCTGCTGCAAGAAAATGGTGTTTCCATTACTGCCAAACCTCAGACAGAGAGCTTCTCGCTGCTCAATGCTCTGATATCCTGGTTCCCGATGATCCTCATTCTCGCGGTCTGGATCTTCTTCATGCGACAGATGCAGGGCGGCGGCAAGGCCATGGGCTTTGGCAAATCCAAGGCCAAGCTTCTGACCGAGGCGCAGGGCCGCGTCGTGTTTGACGATGTTGCCGGTGTTGATGAAGCCAAGGAAGACCTTCAGGAGATCGTCGAGTTCCTGCGTGATCCGCAGAAATTCCAGCGCCTTGGTGGTCGCATTCCGCGCGGCGTGCTGCTTGTCGGCCCTCCGGGTACCGGTAAGACCCTGCTTGGCAAGGCCATCGCTGGTGAGGCAAACGTCCCGTTCTTCTCGATCTCCGGTTCCGATTTCGTTGAAATGTTCGTCGGTGTGGGCGCCTCCCGTGTGCGCGACATGTTCGAGCAGGCCAAGAAGAACGCCCCTTGCATCATCTTCATCGACGAAATCGATGCGGTGGGTCGCCATCGTGGTGCCGGTCTTGGTGGTGGTAATGACGAGCGCGAACAGACGCTCAACCAGTTGCTGGTCGAGATGGACGGCTTTGAAGCCAACGAGGGCGTGATCCTTGTGGCAGCAACCAACCGTCCGGACGTTCTTGACCCGGCTCTGATGCGTCCGGGTCGTTTCGACCGTCAGATCGTTGTTCCGAACCCGGATATCACTGGTCGTGAAAAGATCCTCAAGGTGCACATGCGCAATGTGCCGTTGGCACCGGATGTGGATCTGAAGACCCTTGCTCGCGGTACGCCGGGCTTCTCGGGTGCCGACCTGATGAACCTCGTCAACGAAGCTGCGCTGCTGGCTGCGCGCCGGGATCGCCGGTTGGTCTCCATGGCCGAGTTCGAGGATGCCAAGGACAAGGTGATGATGGGTGCGGAGCGCCGTACTCTGGTGATGAGCGATGAGGAAAAGAAACTCACCGCCTATCATGAAGCCGGCCACGCTCTTGTTGCGCTGCACATGCCTGCATCAGATCCGATCCACAAGGCCACCATCATTCCGCGCGGTCGTGCGCTGGGCATGGTGATGCGTCTGCCGGAAAAGGATCAGGTGTCGCTGACCCGCGCCAAATGCTACGCCGATCTTGCGGTCGCCATGGGTGGTCGCGTCGCTGAAGAGCTGATCTTCGGCTATGAGAAGGTCACCTCCGGTGCCTCTGGCGATATCCAGATGGCAACGCGCCTTTCCAAGGCCATGGCCACGCAGTTCGGCATGTCCGATCTTCTGGGGCCGCTGCTCTATGCCGAGAATGAGGAAGAGGTCTTCCTTGGCCACTCGGTTGCCAAGCAGCAGAATGTCTCCGATGACACCCAGAAGCTGGTGGACGCAGAGATCAAGCGGTTTGTCGATGAGGGCTACAAGAAGGCCCAGGAAATTCTGACCGAGCACAAGGATCAGCTGGAAATCATCGCGCAGGGACTTCTGGAATATGAAACCCTCAGCGGGCAGGAAATCCGCGACCTTCTGGAAGGTACGCCTCCGATCCGCGAAAGCGATGACGAACCGTCCGCTCCCAAAGGATCGGCCGTGCCGTCCGCAGGCACCATCAAGAAGGGCCCCGAGCCCGAGGCTCCTCAGAGTGGCGCCGAGCCGCATCCCGAGGCCTGATTGATCAAGACAAACAGACAGGAAAGCGCCCCTTCGAGGGCGCTTTTTTGTTGCCTTGTTGCCGGGCTGTTGTGGCATCACGGCGCGCTGGCAGGGTTGGGCAGGATGTAACAACAGGAAACAAAGATTGAATAAGTGAACCTGAATTCCAGCCCGAATTGCCGTATAAAGAAACCGAGGCTGGCGAAGCATTTACGGGACCTTAGAGAGTCCTTCGGTAAAGTCGCTCCGCTACAGGATGTTTATTGAACGGCTGGCACTCCGGGGGCTTCGTGAGCGGAGCGCGTGTGCGGTCGGCCAATTTTTTGCCGCTTGAAAGGTTTGTTGAGACTGATGGCTAAATATTTCGGAACGGACGGTATTCGAGGCTGCGCCAATCGTTTTCCAATGACGCCGGAAATTGCAATGAAGGTCGGTATGGCGACTGGCAAGATTTTCCGGCGGGGGGACTTCCGCCATCGTGTTGTGATCGGGAAGGACACGCGGCTGTCCGGCTACATGCTGGAGCCCGCACTTACCGCCGGGCTGACGGCGATGGGCATGGATGTCTTCCTTCTGGGGCCGGTACCGACGCCGGGTGTTGCCATGTTGACCCGCTCCCTGCGGGCGGATCTTGGCGTGATGATTTCCGCTTCCCACAATCCCTATCAGGACAATGGCATCAAGCTGTTTGGCCCGGACGGCTACAAGCTGTCTGACGAGATCGAGGCGGAGATCGAGGAACTGATCGAAACCGACATGCTGAGCAGTTTGGTGAATCCGGAGCGGCTGGGCCGAACCAAGCGCATCGACAGTGTCTATGACCGCTATATCGAATTTGCCAAGCGCACCATGCCAAAGGATCTGTCGCTGGAAGGGCTTCGCGTGGTTATCGATTGTGCCAACGGGGCGGCCTATCGTGTGGCGCCTGATGCACTGTGGGAGCTGGGTGCCGAAGTGGTCAAGATCGGTGTCGATCCCAATGGCTTCAACATCAATGACAACTGTGGCTCGACCTCAGTCGGAGCGCTGGTTTCCAAGGTGCGGGAAGTTCGCGCCGATATCGGCATCGCGCTCGATGGCGACGCCGACCGGGTGATCATCGTTGATGAGACCGGCACGGTGGTGGACGGCGATCAGCTGATGGCTGTGGTTGCCGAAAGCTGGTTCCGGGAAGGACTGCTGACGGCGCCGGGCATCGTCGCAACCGTGATGTCGAACCTTGGTCTCGAGCGCTATCTCAAGAGCCTCAAGCTTTCGCTGGTACGCACCAAGGTCGGGGACCGCTATGTGGTCGAGCATATGCGCAAGCATCATTACAATGTGGGCGGCGAGCAGTCCGGCCACATCGTGCTGAGCGACTATTCCACCACCGGTGACGGCTTGATTGCTGCCCTGCAGATCCTGGCCGTGGTCGTGAAGATGGGCAAGCCAGTCAGCGAGGTGTGCAACCGGTTCGAGGCCGTTCCGCAATTGCTCAAGAATGTGCGCTTTCAGGAAGGCGCGCCGCTGGAAACCGAGGCGGTCAAAAAGGCGATTGAAGCCGGTGAAAGCAAGCTGGGCAGCAATGGCCGGCTGGTCATCCGCAAATCCGGCACCGAGCCGCTCATTCGCGTGATGGCTGAGGGCGACGACTTTGATCTGGTCGAACAGGTGGTTGATGACATTTGCAGCGAGGTGCGCAAGGTCAGCGCGGCCTAGAGCTTGTCGCGTTCATTTGCATTCACTTGACTTGCTCCATCTATTTGTTTGGGCGCGAATGGACGGGTCTTCAGTTGGACCCGGTGTTCATTGCCGATAGAAGAAAAGCCGCTGCGGTTGTCCGGGCGGCTTTTCTGATTCTGCGATCAGTTTGGTTTAAGCTGCCTTTTTCACGCCTGCTGTTTGCCTGCGCGCCTGCCGGGGCGGCTGCTGATGGCCACGCCTGCGAGGATGATCGCAAAGCCCAGCCAGACAACCCAGGTGAGACTTTCGCCCAGAAACAGGATGCCGCCGAGGGCTGTGGCGATCGGAATCAGATAGTTGCTGGTGGCCAGAAAGGTCGCTGTGGTCTGCGACAGCAATACGAACACCATAAGGGTCGCCAGCGCTGTTGGCACGATGCCCAGATAGATGAGGATCAGCCACAAATGTGCCGGAGCGGCAAGCAGGGTGTCGACCGGTTCCAGCGCCAGTCCAGCGATCAGCAGCAGCAGGGAAGAGGTCGCAACGACAGCGGTTGCCTTGTCCAGATTGTCCGCTGGAGGGATCATGCGCGAGGACACCGTGTTCATGGCGTAACACAGGCTGCAGAAGAAAATTGCCAGTTCACCGAGCAGTTGCAGGGTGTGCTCAGATGAGGACGGAGCATTGTCCGGCTTGATGATCAGCACAAGACCGGCAAAGCCGATGAGAAACCCAAGGGCCTTGCTGCGGGTCATTTTCTCGTCCGGCAGCAGGAAGTGTGCCAGCCCCAGAACCGACAGCGGCACCGTTCCTATGAGGATACCGGCGATGGCCGAGCTGGTATATTGTGATCCCCAGGCCAGAAAGACAAAGGGCACGGCGGAGCTGATGAGGGCCAGCCAGATGACCCATGGGATGTGATGTCGACCCAGCGACCACGGCTTCTTGACGATCAGCACGCGATAGAGGATGAGAGCGACCGCACCCGAGCTTACCCGCGCCGCAGTCAGCCAGATCGGAGTGAGTTCAGTGGCGATGACACGCGTCAGGATGATGGCCGATGCCCAGCAAAGGATGAGAAAGGCCAGAATGAGCCAATGGCGGATGGAATGTGTCTGCATGATTTCCCGGAAATCCGTGACGGTGGGTGCTGCACTGGCTATAGCGGGTTGGGCCCGGCGTTGGCAAGGCATTGCGGCCAAAATGGATGCATAGTGCACCTTTCGTCGCGGCTCTGTGAGGTTGGGCGTCTTGTCGGTTCTTGATGTGGTAATAATTTGTTAAGAATAAAATTTGCAATTTGCATAAATTTATCTATCCCAAATTACCCTTGTCACGTTTTCTTGATGTATTTATGTTTAATAATCGTAGTTAATCCAGTATTAAGAAAATTCTGTGATCTTTTCTCTTGAGTGAAATCTCCAATTCACGTTCAAACCTTTGTGTCGAGAGGAAAAGAGATGAGCAGCCTCAAAAAAAATCTGTTTTTGAGTGTGTTCGGGGCCGCTATGTCAGCTTCTGTTGCTTTTGCAGCGGATTTGCCTGCGCCGCCGGTCATTGAATACGAACCCGAAGCCGTCGTTGAAATCGGCTCTGGATGGTATCTGCGTGGAGACCTTGGTGTTGCCGCCTATGCTGGCGGCAATGGATCCTGGCTTCCTACTGCGGGGAGTGATCCCAAGTTCTATAATGAAAAGATCAATAACGGCTGGTTGGCCGGGATTGGTGCCGGTTATTATTTCACCGACAAGCTTCGCGGTGATATTACCCTCGATTATCATGGCAAGGCAAAATACTCCGGCGATGCGATCTGTACGAACGTCGGCTGCAGCGCCCTTGCTGCTACCACTGAAACGGTCAAGTTCAGCGCCTGGACGCTGATGCTGAATGGTTACTATGACTTCGGTCACTGGAACTCCATCACGCCTTACGTTGGCGCCGGTGCCGGTGTGGCCTATCTCAGAGCGACCGATTAC
Source organism: Cohaesibacter haloalkalitolerans (assembly GCF_003574655.1). GTDB lineage: Bacteria > Pseudomonadota > Alphaproteobacteria > Rhizobiales > Cohaesibacteraceae > Cohaesibacter > Cohaesibacter haloalkalitolerans. The sequence goes on along the minus strand of NZ_QNUM01000008.1, from coordinate 145,012 downwards.
AACAGCTCCGATCCAACCACCCAGATTTTCGGCAACCATGCCAAGTTCAATTTTGCATGGAACGTGATGGCTGGTGCTGCTTTCGATATCAGCGACAGAATGAAACTGGATGCGAACTATCGCCTGATGTCATTCGGTCGCGCCGAAACCGGCCACTCGTCGGATCCGGCCCAGTTAAACCCGGTCAAGTTCAAGGACCTCTATGCGCATGAGTTCCGCGTTGGTCTGCGCTACGACCTGAACTAGATCGAGCTGAGCTGCCTGTCAGTCCCGAGCTCGCCCGCGTCGACATGTTGTTGATCATTGGGGTGGTGTCGGACCAAGACGATGTCTGGCAGTTTGCTGAAAGCTCCTCTCGATGAAGGCGTTCATCTTCTGGTGAACGCCTTTTTCGATTTCGGGATCATTTGGTGAACCATTGCCACTCTTGTGATGCCCTATTGTGCGCCAAAAAGGCAACGGCTGTTGCAATCTGGTGCTCAACGCAGAAAATCCGTTTGACGCCTTCATAAAAGGGGAGTAATCCCGTTTGTGGGACACCTCTCCCCAACGAGAGGCAACTATCTGTGAGGGTAGCTTTCATGAGCGACATGACTACACCGGCCGTGCGGCCGAACAATACCCATTTCTCTTCTGGCCCATGCTCCAAGCGTCCAGGTTGGTCTTTCGACAGCCTGTCTGATGCGCCACTGGGCCGCTCCCACCGCGCAAAACTTGGCAAATCCAAGCTGCAAGAATCCATCGACCTGACGCGCGAAGTGCTCGGCGTTCCCGCCGACTATCGCATTGGCGTCGTGCCTGCATCCGATACAGGCGCTGTCGAAATGGCCCTGTGGTCCCTGCTTGGGGCGCGCGGTACCGATATTCTCGTCTGGGAAAGCTTTGGTGCGGGCTGGGCAACCGACGTTGTCAAGCAGCTCAAGCTGGACGATGTGCGGGTGATGAAGGCCGACTACGGTCAGATCCCCGATCTCGGCGCGGTTGATTTTTCCCGCGACGTTGTCTTCACCTGGAACGGCACCACCTCCGGTGTGCGCGTGCCAAACGGTGACTGGATCGCAGCAGACCGCGAAGGGTTGACCATTTGCGATGCCACCTCTGCTGCCTTTGCCCAGGATCTTGACTGGGAAAAGCTTGATGTTGTCACCTACAGCTGGCAGAAGGTGCTGGGTGGGGAAGCTGCTCACGGCATGCTGATCCTGTCGCCACGCGCTGTCGAGCGTCTCGAGAGCTACACCCCTGCATGGCCGATGCCGAAGATCTTCCGCATGACCAAAGGTGGCAAGCTGATCGAGGGTATCTTCCGCGGTGAAACGATCAACACGCCGTCCATGCTCTGCGTCGAGGACTATATCGACGCGCTCAAATGGGCCAAGGAAATCGGCGGGCTTGACGGTCTGATGAAACGGGCCAACGCCAACCTTGCCACCTTGGAAGCATGGGCCGACCAGTCCGACTGGATCGACTTCCTTGCCAAGGACAAGGCCATCCGCTCCAACACCTCCGTGTGCTTTACCATCAAGGACAAGGATGTTACTGCGCTGGATGCCGATGCTCAGGCCAAGTTTGCCAAGGCTCTGGTTGCTCGCCTTGAAAAGGAAGGCGTCGCCTATGATATTGGCGCCTATCGCGATGCACCGACCGGTCTGCGTATCTGGGCCGGTGCCACGATCGAGACTGCTGATCTCAAGGCCCTGACCCAGTGGCTAGACTGGGCCTTTGCCCAGGAAAAGGCAGATCTCTGATCAGAGCAGGGTCTTTGGTGTCAAAGGCCGAATTGACGGCCCTGCCAGTCAGGGCCGTTGCAAGATCCCGTTATCACATTTTGTTTCATGCAGCCTGCAGCGCCGGGGAGTTGGCGCGCGTTGCAAACCAGTGAGGATAATCCCATGGCTAAAGTGCTTATTTCCGACAGTCTGTCTCCAACCGCTGTTCAGGTCTTCAAGGACAAGGGCGTTGAGGTTGACTACATGCCGGACCTTGGCAAGGACAAGGACAAGCTGATCGAGATCATCGGTCAGTATGACGGTCTGGCCATCCGCTCTGCCACCAAGGCAACCGAAAAGGTGATTGCTGCTGCCGACAATCTCAAGGTCATCGGTCGCGCCGGTATCGGTGTTGACAACGTGGACATCGAGAAGGCCACCCAGCGCGGTATCATCGTGATGAATACGCCGTTCGGCAACTCCATCACCACCGCAGAGCATGCCATCGCCATGATGTTCGCCGTTGCCCGCCAGATTCCGGCTGCCGATGCTTCGACACAGGCTGGTAAATGGGAAAAATCCAAGTTCATGGGTGTCGAGATCACCTCCAAGACCCTTGGCATCATCGGTTGCGGCAATATCGGGGGCATCGTTGCCACCCGTGCTGTCGGTCTCAAGATGAAGGTTCTGGCGTTCGATCCGTTCCTGTCGCCTGAGCGCGCCGTTGAGCTGGGCGTCGAGAAGGTCGAGCTTGACGATCTGTTCAAGCGGGCCGACTTCATTTCCCTGCATACACCGCTTACCGACAAGACCCGCAACATTGTCTCTGCCGAGGCGATCACCAAGATGAAGGACGGTGTACGCATCATCAACTGCGCCCGTGGTGGGCTGGTTGACGAAGAGGCTCTGGCCGAGGCCATCAAGTCCGGCAAGGTCGCTGGCGCCGCCTTTGACGTGTTCACCAATGAACCAGCCAAGGAAAACGTGCTGTTCGGCCTGCCGAATGTGGTCTGCACGCCGCATCTTGGCGCTTCCACGTCGGAAGCACAGGAGAATGTTGCCATTCAGGTGGCCGAGCAGATGGCTGACTATCTGGTCAACGGGGCCGTTTCCAACGCCCTCAATATGCCATCGATCACCGCTGAGGAAGCTCCGCGCCTGACGCCGTTCGTCAAGCTGGCCGATCAGTTGGGCTCCTTTGCCGGTCAGCTGACCGAAAGCGGCCTTAAGGGTATCCGCATCGAGTATGAGGGCGATGTTGCCGAGATGAACACCCGCGCGCTGACCTCTGTCGTACTGGCTGGTGTTCTCAAGCCGCTGTTGCAGACCGTCAACATGGTCTCTGCTCCGGCTGTTGCGCGGGAGCGGGGCGTCACCATCGAGGAAACCCGTCGCGAACAGCAGGGTAACTATGAAAACTACATCCGTTTGACGCTGGTGACCGAACGGCAGGAACGCTCTGTGGCTGGTACGGTGTTCGGCGATTCCAAGCCGCGTATCATCCAGATCAAGGGCATCAACATGGAAGCCGAGCTGGGCGAGAACATGCTCTACATCACCAACAAGGACAAGCCGGGCTTCATCGGTCGTCTTGGCACCTTGCTTGGCAAGGCTGAACTCAACATCGCGACCTTCAATCTGGGCCGCAAGCAGGCTGGCGACGACGCCATCGCCCTGATCGAGATCGATGGTACGATCAGCGACAAGGTGATTGCTGAAATCGAGGCGCTGGAAGGCGTGGTTCAGGCCAAGGCCCTGAAGTTCGCCGTCTAGGTCTATCTCTCGGCTTTTGTGCCTTGCGCACAAGATATCATAAGGGCGTTCCGGATCTGTCGGGTTCGGAGCGCCCTTTTGCTATGGCTTGCTGAGTCCATGTCGTGTGGATTCGCACCGGTTTTGTGGCCCTTGAACGATGATATCCGGGCGCAGGCCGTCCGTTACTGTGCAAATGCAGAAAAAAGCGCAAAAATATGTAGGATCAGTGGTGTTCAAGGCCTTGAAAAGTCGGTTTCCTACTCGCTTCACATCAAAGAATTGTCTATAGTCCAGCTCGCTTGGTGAGGTGGTTTTGGCCCTGTGGTGGCGGGACTCTGTCATCAAGGGGTGTGCCTTGTCAGATAAGGCGCGTTTCCATGGGATTGGGTTGGCCGGTGTGTTTGCCCCGGCCTGATTTCCCGTTATCTCCTAGTCTGCTTTTGTGAAGCAATCGGGCCGATCCCTCTCAAACATAACGTTATTAAAGGAGCTCGCATCGATGGCAAATGTTGTGGTCGTCGGGTCGCAGTGGGGCGACGAGGGAAAAGGCAAGATTGTAGACTGGTTGTCGGAGCGAGCCGATATCGTGGTGCGCTTTCAGGGCGGCCATAACGCTGGCCACACGCTGGTGATCGATGGTGTCAGCTACAAGCTCAGCCTTCTGCCGTCCGGTGTGGTCCGTCCCGGCACCATGGGTGTGATCGGCAACGGCGTTGTGCTCGATCCTCATGCGCTGGTCGCCGAAATCGCTCGTCTGGGCGATCAGGGCGTCAAGGTTTCCCGCGACAATCTGCGCATTGCCGAAAATGCCACCCTCATTCTGTCGCTGCACCGTGAACTCGATGCGATGCGCGAGGAAGCCGCTTCTGCCGGTACCAAGATCGGCACCACCAAGCGCGGCATTGGCCCTGCATATGAAGACAAGGTTGGCCGTCGTGCCGTGCGCGTGATGGATCTTGCCGATCCTGATACGCTGCCTGCGAAGATTGACCGTCTGCTTGCTCACCACAACCCGCTGCGCCGTGGTCTCGGTGTGGAAGAAATCAAGCGTGAAGACATCTTCGAGGAACTGATGAGCGTTGCCGACCAGGTGCTGCCGTTCATGGACCAGAGCTGGCGTCTTCTCGACCAGGCGCGCAAGGCTGGCAAACGGATCCTGTTCGAAGGAGCGCAGGGCGCTCTGCTCGACGTGGATCACGGCACCTATCCGTTCGTGACCTCCTCGCACACCTCTGCCGGTCAGGCAGCTGCCGGTTCTGGCATCGGGCCTTCAGCACTCAACTACGTTCTGGGTATCACCAAGGCCTACACAACGCGTGTTGGCGAAGGGCCGTTCCCGACAGAGCTGTTTGACGAAGTCGGGGCCTTCCTTGGTGAAAAGGGCCATGAATATGGTGTTGTCACCGGTCGTAAACGCCGCTGTGGCTGGTTCGACGCGGTGCTGGTTCGCCAGACCGTTTGCACCTCCGGCATCACCGGTATTGCCCTGACCAAACTGGATGTGCTTGACGGGCTGGAAGAAATCAAGATATGCGTCGGCTATATGCTGGATGGAGAACGAATCGATTATCTGCCTGCTTCGCAGGGGGCTCAGGCTCGGGTGGAACCGATTTATGAGACTCTTGAAGGCTGGTCGGAATCAACGGCGGGCGCTCGTAGCTGGAAGGATCTTCCGGCGCAGGCAGTCAAATATGTCCGTCATGTTGAAGAGTTGATCGGCGCGCCGGTTGCTCTGCTCTCGACCAGTCCGGAACGTGAAGACACGATTCTCGTGCAGGATCCGTATCAAGACTAGCATGGGGTTGCCTATTGTCTTGGTTGGTGCGATCTTTTGTGTTCAGATGGTTCCGGCGGACAAGCAAATGGAATAGGAAATGGCGGACTATTACGCAATTTTGAAGCGGGCTGTAGAGGCGGTGCCGTCCCAATCACGGGAACAGCGCCAGACGATCTACGACAAGGCGCGCAAGGCGCTTTTGACAAAGCTTCAGAATATGGATCCGCCATTGGCCCCAGCCGATATCTCCAAACAGCGCATGGCGCTGGAGGAGGCGATCAGGGCCGTCGAGCGGGATTTGAGCGAGAGCAGCGAAAAGGCTGCCGAACCGGCTCAGGTCTCTGCGGGCTCTGAAGAAACACATGCAGGGCGCGGGCCTGTTCAGGACGCCGCGCCCGCTGCCCGGGCTGAAGCGGTTGTGCCCGCAGTTGCCACACAGGTGGCCCCTGTTGCGCCATCGGCTCCCAAGGAGCGGCCAAAATCCGAGCCGCCGGAGCCGCGGTCGTCTTCCGACAAGGTCGTGCGCCGGGCCGGGCAGGACGTGCTCAAGAATGCCGTGCGTGACGCCAATGCGCTGGGAGAAGCCAGCAAGAAGGCGGTCAACAAGGCGCGGGATGCTGCCGATGCTGTCGGCGATGAGCGCGACAGTGGCGAGGCTGCCCGTATCGAGCCAACGCTTGGCGACGCGGTCGTGTCCCAGTCGAAAACCTACAAGCGCCCCAGTATTGAAGAAGGCGTTTCCGAACGCCCCGGCTATGCATCCGACGATGATGGCGAAGGGGTGACAAAGCCGAAGTTCGGCATGATCGCCATTGTGCTCATTGTGATTGGTGTTCTGGCGGGCAGTGGCTACCTGCTCTATGCCAACAGGGATGCCTTCCTGTCGTCCGGCTCCGAGACAGTAACCACACGGATCGAAACCCAAGCTGGTGCCGATCAGGCTATCGGCAAAACCGAACCCGGCCAGAACGGCACAGCTTCCGACATGGAAGCCAAGTCAGTCAGAACCATTACGGTGGCACCACCCGCAACAGGCGATAGTGCTGCTGCCGATGATGGTGCCGCTGCTGATGCGGCGACGGCTCCGGCTGCCCCTGCTGATACCGCCGCAAATGCCACTGCGGCTGACGATACTGGCGCCAACAACGCCAGTGTTCCGGTGGCCCAGCGGTCTATCCTTTACGAGGAACCAGGCAGCGATGGAGAACCGGGCTCGGCCAGTGGTGGCGAAGTGGTCTGGAAGCTGGAAGGTTCCGGCGATGATGCGGTTGTGCGGATTGATGCAACGATCCCGGATCGGAGCATGAGCTTTGACATTACCATCAAGAAGAATCTGGACGCTGAATTGCCAGCCTCTCACCTCATCGAAATTTCTGCCTCTCGCTCGGATGGGGATCCGACCCGGGCCATTGTCAAGATTCCGGGCCTTATTCTCAAGCCGACGGAACAGAGCCGTGGTGAAGGACTTGTCGGGGCGGCCATCCGCATCGCCGATGATCTGCACTGGGTTGCCCTTACGTCCGGCGAGCGGGAAGAGCGGTATAACCTTGAACTGTTGCACCTTCGCGGCTGGATCGATATTCCCATCCAGTATCAGTCGGGGCGCCGTGCGATCCTGACGCTGGAGAAGGGCGATGCTGGCGACAAGGTGATCTCTGATGCCATCGCGGCCTGGACTGGCCAGTAATGGACAAGTAGTGGCCTGCCTCGACGCGGAAAGCCGATCCCGGCTACCGCGCAAGCCTTGAAGGCGAAGGCAAATTGGACTGTGATACCAAAAAGCCTGCTGCAGGATGTCCTGCGGCAGGCTTTTTAAATGGGATAGTGAGATGGCAAGCGTTGCTTGTCGCTTGGAGAGGGAAGAGATCAGGCGTCTTCGAGCGCTTTTGCAGCGGCGTCCTGAACCTCTTTCTGCACCTTCTCGAAGGCGCGGACCTCGATCTGACGAATGCGTTCGCGGCTGACGTTGAATTCTTCGGACAGCTCTTCAAGGGTTGCCGGCTTTTCTGCCAGACGGCGGGCTTCGAAAATGCGCCGTTCGCGGTCGTTGAGAACATCCAGCGCGTTGGTCAGGAGACCCATGCGGTGATCATATTCTTCCTTGTCGGCCAGAACGGTTTCCTGACTGTCGCTGTCATCCACCAGCCAGTCCTGCCACTGTCCGCTTTCTCCGTCGGCTTTGAGTGGGGCGTTCAGGGAGGCGTCGCCCGACAGGCGACGGTTCATGGAGATGACTTCCTCGTTGCTGACCCCGAGCTTCTCGGCGATATAGTCGACCTGATCGGGTTTGAGGTCGCCGTCTTCCAGCGCCTGAATCTGACCCTTGACCTTGCGCAGGTTGAAAAACAGGCGTTTCTGGTTGGCGGTGGTGCCCATTTTGACGAGGGACCAGGAACGCAGGATATATTCCTGAATGGAGGCGCGAATCCACCACATGGCATAGGTGGCAAGGCGGAAGCCCTTGTCTGCGTCAAAGCGCTTGACGGCCTGCATCAGGCCGACGTTGCCTTCGGAGACGACTTCACTGACGGGAAGACCATAGCCGCGATAGCCCATGGCAATCTTGGCCACCAGACGCAAATGGCTGGTCACCAGTTTGTGGGCGGCATTCTTGTCGCCATAATCGGTGTAACGCTTGGCCAGCATGTATTCTTCCTGCGGCTCAAGCATGGGAAAACGTCGGATTTCGTTAAGATACCGGCTCAATCCTCCTTCCGAGGAGAGCACTGGAACATTACCTGAAGAATCTTTAGCCATATGAATTACTCCTCTTATCCCCCAATGCGGCAGGACGAGTTGCGCAGCCGGGAGGCCTGCGGACATACCCAATATAGACAGAATTACGACAATTACAGGGCCTTAACTCGATTAATTCGACATTTTTTTCAATGCTTTCATTACATTTTGTAAATCTTTCGGCATTTCGCTCAGAAATGTCATGGTTTCACCCGTAATGGGGTGGGCGAAGCCGAGCAGACCGGCGTGCAATGCCTGTCGCTTTCTCTTTTCGATATGGCGTGCCAGCGTGTCCGGCAGTTTGTTGAGTTTGGACTTGAAGCCCTGACCATATTCCGGGTCGCCAATGAGCGGGTGACCGATGTGGGCCATGTGTACACGGATCTGATGGGTGCGCCCCGTTTCCAGACGACATTCGACCAGCGAGGCCAGCACTTCACCTTCCGAGGCGAATTCCTCCAGCACCCGATAATGGGTGATGGCCTGACGGCCGCCATTCTTGAGCACCTTCTGCTTGAGGCGATTGTGCTGGGAGCGGCCGATCTGGGTGTCGATGGTGCCCTTCTTGCTCTTGAGCTGGCCCCAGACGAGAGCCTGATAGGCACGAACCAGCGGCCCGGAGCGTCCGTGGTCGGCAAACTGGTCGCTGAGGCCCTTGTGGGCGGCGTCTGTCTTGGCAACCACCAGCAGTCCCGAGGTTTCCTTGTCCAACCGGTGGACGATGCCGGGGCGCTTGACGCCGCCAATGCCCGAGAGGCTGTCGCCGCAGTGATGGATAAGGGCGTTGACCAGCGTGCCGGTCCAGTTGCCAGCCGCAGGGTGAACGACAAGGCCGGCTGGCTTGTTGATGACAATCAGCTCGTCATCCTCGTAGATGACCTCAAGCGGGATGTCCTCGCCCACTGGCGTCGGATCTTCGGGTGGGGGCAGGGTGAGCGTTATACGATCCCCCACATTGACCCGCTGGTTCGGCTCCAGTATCGTCCGCTCCGGCTGATCCGGGCGGGCAATGGAAACCTGGCCTTCCTTGATCAGGCTTTTGAGGCGGGAGCGGGAGTGGCGGTCTTCCTTTTCAGCAATATAGGCGTCCAGGCGCTTTCCGGCATCGGCTTCATCGACATCGAAAGTCAGGATTTCATTTTCACTAGCAGAAGTAGAGTCAGACATGGTGCAACAAAACAACGACGAACAAATGCCCGGCGATGAGTCCTTTCAGAGCCCGGAAATGCTGGATGTTCAGCGCAAGATACGCATGATGGTCGTCTCTTCCATTCTCATCATGGGTCTTGGCATCTTTTCCATTCTTGGAGTTATTGTTTACAAGAGCGTAGCCAATAATGAAAGTGGCGGAAATGGTCAAGCCAATGTGGTGGCAACGGGCAATCAACTGAAGGCTGGCGAGAGCATCCGCTCGATGCTTGTCGAAAACGGCACGGTTTATCTTCTGGTGGACGGCAATGACATGACATCGCTGATGGTCGTGGACAAGAAATCCGGTGCAGTGACACGTCGGATCGAGTTTATTCCACAGGCCGACTGAATATTCACAGATTCGTCAAATTCGTCTCTTGCGCTTTGAGACAAAGCTTTCTATAAACCGCCTCACCGATTGCTAAGCGCCCTTCGTCTAGCGGTTAGGACGCCGCCCTTTCACGGCGGTAACACGGGTTCGAGTCCCGTAGGGCGTACCAATCCTACCCAAAGCCCTCGCAACTTACTGAGTTGCGAGGGCTTTTGTGTTATCTGGGGGATGGGGATATCCTTTTTACCTCGCCATCTTATCGTCAGCTATTGTATTTGGGGGGGGTGCTTTGAGGGCTTTTCGCGTCCAATGCCGTGCATTTTTTGGGGGGAGCTGGCAATTCTACGGGCGAAAATATTGGGCGGGTCGCATGACGCCTACTCGCCGCCTTCAGTGTTGGTGATGGCATGATCTGCCCTTTAGCAATTGCCAGAGCCTCAAACCCCGATCTTTCCTGTCAGACACGCTTCAGTTCAACGGTATGGCAGAAGCAACAGGCCTGACAAGCATCATGGTTGCCGTAAGGTCTTGCAAAGTCTTGGACATTTTTCGGAAACGGGCTGACGGGCTGAAGCCGCACAATGATGCCCGGGACATAACGGCCAATTCAAAGAATGTCTGGAAAGGTGCGATTCCGGGATCGTTCTGAGGCCGTCGCGTCCGGGAAGGGGAAGCTCGTCCTTCCCGGAAATTTGTTTTGGCGACGATGGCCAGATCAATCACGTGCGTCGAGGGTCAAGGCACGCTCAGTCTCTTCGACGATGTCTGAAACGGTTTGATCGATCGAAACGACAATCGCATTCTCATCGCTTTCGGGCTGTTCCAAAGTCGCCAACTGGCTCTCCAACAGGCTCGGAGGCATGTAGTGATCCTTGCGGGCGGACATGCGCTCAAACAGCAACTCCTTGTTGCCGTGCAAATGGACGAAGAGCACCGGATGATCAATGTGTTCTGACAAATAGCGGCGATAGCTACGTTTCAATGCCGAGCAACCGCACACGCAGCTACCAGACTGGGCTGACTTTTCGTTAATCGCTCTGGAGAGAATTTCAAACCAGGGCCAGCGATCATCATCCTGCAAGGCAATGCCTTTTGACATTTTGTCGACATTGGCCTTGGGGTGATAGTCGTCTGCATCCAGAAATGGCAAATCATGTCTTTGGGCCAGAGCCTCGCCAACCGATGACTTGCCGCATCCACACACGCCCATGACGATTATCACCGGCAGAGCGCTAGACTGAAACTGTGATACCGCCATCGACATAAAGCACGTGTCCATTCACAAAAGATGAGGCTTTGGAGCTAAGGAAGACGCAAGCTCCAACCAGTTCGCTGACATCACCCCAGCGGCCAGCCGGTGTGCGGTTGCTGAGCCAAGCGGTGAAGTCGGCATCAGCGACCAGGGCAGAGGTCAGTTCGGTCTTGAAATAGCCCGGAGCCAACCCATTGATCTGCAAGCCATGACGCGCCCAATCCGTTGCCATTCCCTTTGTCAGGTTGGCAACTGCGCCTTTTGAGCCGGTATAGGGTGCGATCGATGGTCTTGCCAGAGCGGTTTGTACGGAACAGATATTGACGATCTTGCCTGCCTTGCGCGCGATCATGTGTTTACCGACTGCCTTGCTGACATAGAATACAGAGTTCACATTGAGCTTCATCAGAAAATCAAACTTGTCTTCAGGAAAGTCTTCCAGCGGTGCGCGATATTGCATGCCAGCATTATTGACCAGGATGTCGATCGGGCCGACTTCAGCTTCGAAGGTGTCGATCTTCTCGGCAACCAGATTGGCGTCGGTTACGTCAAATGGCAGCTTGTAAACGGTTGCTCCCATATCGGTCAGTTTTTGAGCTGCGTTTTCAAGGCGATCTTCGGCAATATCGTTGAGTATAATTTCTGCACCAGCTTCTGCCAATCCGCAAGCCAGCTGGAAGCCGATGCCCTGCCCGGATCCAGTCACCAATGCACGGTGTCCTTTCAAGCCAAAAAGTTCATCGATATTCACTGATCTTCCCTTTCCTCTTATCGGCCCATGCAGAAAACACTTGCATATTGACCTCCCATTGATAACATTATTGTTATCGATAACATCTACTACTGGTTTGTGGATGTCAAGGTCAATCTAAGTCCATGCTATGTGATATAAAGCTGCATTCATGTCGTTATGTTTGCCGCTCCCTATCACTGATAATGGCAAGGAAAAGACTTTTCTATTTTATTTTCAATGCTCTGATTAACGAAAGAGCAGCAGGAGGAAGAATTGAAAGCAGTTGTTTGCCACGGGCCCAAGGATGTCAGGATCGAAGAGGCCAGCCTGCCTGACATGAGCAGCCGGGAAGTCTTGATCAAAATTGGTGCCGGCGGGATTTGCGGATCAGACCTGCATTACTACAACAATGGCGGTTTTGGAGACGTGCGCATCAAGGAACCCATGATACTTGGCCATGAGGTTGCGGGCACCATTCTGGAAGTTGGTTCTGATGTCACGAATGCGAAGCCGGGCGATTTGGTTGCAATCAGCCCGAGCCGTCCATGTGGGGAGTGTGAGTATTGCCGCAAAGCAATGTACAACCACTGCATGAACATGCGTTTCTATGGTAGCGCCATGCCTTTTCCGCACATTCAGGGCGCCTTTAGCCAGCAGCTTGTTGCCCTCGGATCGCAATGCCACGTTCTTCCCAAAGGCACCAATGTCCATCAGGCTGCTTGTGCCGAGCCATTTTCCGTTGCCTTGCATGCGGTCAGACGCGCTGGCCCGTTGATTGGCAAACGGGTGCTGGTCACCGGTTGTGGCCCCATTGGGGCTCTCGTCGTTGCGGCGGCAAAACTGCATGGTGCGCTGGAGGTGGTGGTAACAGACCTGATTGACGAAGCATTGGCAAAAGCCAAGCAGCTTGGCGCAGATGACACCGTGAATATTGCGGCTCAGCCTGAAAAAATAGCCGCCTATGAGGCAGGCAAGGGGCAGTTTGACGTTGTCATCGAGTGTTCTGGCAGTCAGGCTGCCATGGTCTCGGCCTATCAGATGATCCGTCCGACGGGTGTTCTGGTGCAATTGGGCCTTGGCGGCAATGTCACCATCCCTCAGAACATGATTGTCTCGAAGGAAATAGAGGTGCGCGGCGCATTTCGCTTCCATGAAGAATTTGCCTGGGCTGTTGAATTGATCGGAAGTGGTCGGATTGATCTGACACCAATTCTGACCGGCACTTATCCGATTGACGATGCGGCATCCGCCTTCGAGGTCGCCCGGGATCGCAAGAAATCCATGAAGGTTCAGCTCTCCTTCGCCTAAGGGCCAGATGCTCCCTCTCTGGACAATTCCTCCCGTCGCAGAGAGGGGGCATCAAGGAAAACCGCCTATTTGAATTCGCTTTTTCGCGCTTCCCTATGAAAAGTTCAATCGACACACGTCTCTTCTCACGCTAAGACAATCGGGAGGAAACGAACGGCGAGGCGTGACAAAACAATGGCGATCCGACAAGTCACAATGCAGGATGTGGCCGATGCGGCAGGGGTTTCAAGAATGACCGTCTCGCGCGCTCTGCGAGAGAACAGCGTCGTAAATGCCAAAACCCGAAAACGCATTCTGGATGTCGTTCAGGAGCTGGGCTATGTGCCGGATCAGGCCGCGGGCAGCCTTTCTTCCAGAAAAAGCGGCTTTGTCTCCGTTCTGATCCCTTCGCTGGATAATCCGCATTTTGCACGCACAGTTCAGATCCTCAATGAAGAGTTGAGTGTTGTGGGCATGCAAGTCCTTCTCGGGCACACAGGATATAGTGCGGAGAAGGAGGAAGAGCTGGTGGAATCGTTTCTCAGACGACGTCCGGAAGCCATGTTATTGAGCTGCGACGGGCACACTGAGAAAAGCCGTAGCCTGCTTGAAAAATCGGGCATACCGGTCATTGAGCTTTGGGAAAGGCCACATGAACCAATTCAGCATGTTGTTGGTTTCTCCAACTTCGAAGCCGCCCAGACCCTGACCCGCTCTCTTCTGGATCTTGGATATAGCAAGATTGCCTTTATCGGAGAAACCAGAGCCCTGAGTTCAAGGAATGCTGAGCGGTTTCGTGGCTTTCAATCCGTGCTTGAGCAAGCTGGCTTACCATCCGATCGGCATGTCTATCAGGGTGCCAGACCGTTCAATATTGCTTCTGGGGTGGCCTGTTGCAAGAAGGTCATGGAAGAATTTCCTGACACGGATTGTATTTTTTGCGCATCGGATCCAGCTGCTTTCGGAGTGTTGACCGCTCTGCAGGAGATGGGGCTTTCAGTGCCTGACGATATCGGGGTTGCAGGCTTTGGCGATTTTGATATTGCGCATTATTGCCGACCATCGCTGACCACGATTGGGGTCGATCCGAACTCCTTGGCCAGGAAGGCCAATGAGTTGCTTAAACGTGTGCTCAACATTTCTGCAGATGAGGACAGCACATTGGATGCGCGTGAAATTATCGAGGTTGTACCTTCTCTCAAATTGCGGGGTTCAACGCGTCAGAAAGATTGAGCCGCTTGTCCAAAGCACTGGCACATGATACGGGTAACCGACACGGGGCGACCCGGTTGCATCGAAGCAAAAATGGCCTGAACAGAGATGTTCAGGCCATTTTGCTAGCGGGGTGTCAGGTTCAAAAGACAACTCCGATTGTCGCCATCTGGTCACTTATACATGAATGTGATGGCGCCCGGGAAAGCAATAATAATTGCAATCGTAGCGATCTGCATCAGGATATATGGCCAAACCGATCGGAAGATATCCGTAAGCTCGATACCTTTTGGAGCAACACTTTTGAGATAGAATGCTGCAGGGCCAAAGGGGGGAGACAAGAAAGATACCTGCATGTTGACGCAGAACAGGACGCCGAACCATACCGGGTCATAACCAAGCTGGGTTATGATCGGCACAAAGATTGGCATGGTCAGCATTGCAACGCCGATCCAGTCAAGGAACATGCCCAACACAATCAGGATCAGCATCATGAAAAGAATGACGGTGAGGGGGGCAATATCAAGTGACAGGATCATGTTGGAGACGAATTGGTCACCACCCATCAGGTTATAGATGCCGATCAGCATGGTTGCGCCAATACCAACCCAGATGATCATGCCAACCGTCCGGATCGTGTGCAGCAAAGCCCCGAAGATTATGGAAAATGATAATTCCCGGCGCAGGGCTGCCACAACCAGAACAGCAACCACACCCATACAGGCCGATTCCGTGACAGATGCGATGCCAGCATAAATGGAGCCCAGGATACAGCCTGCGATCAACAGGGGCATCAAGATGTCCTTGGCAATCTTGATCATGTCCGACCGCGTAAGGTTGGACATTTCCTCCTTGCTCATGGCGGGCCCAAAATCAGGACGCACATTGCAAAGAATCAAGGTGTATACAACATACATCCCTGCCAAAATTGCCGTTGCAGGCACTGCCGCCAGAAACAGATTGCCGATCGGGGCGTTTGCGGTCAAACCGTATATGATCAGAACGATTGAAGGAGGCATCATGGTGCCAAGTGCCCCTCCGGCAACGATGGTGCCGATTGCCAGGTTCTTCTGATACCCAAGGCGCAGCATTTGCGGCAAGGCAATCATGCCCAGCAACACGACCTCGCCGCCGATGATGCCGGACATGGAGGCCAAGACAACCGCTACGACCAGACTTTGAACTGCAATGCCACCTTTCAGACGTCCGGCAATAACCCGCATTGCGTTGTAAAGGTCCCGTGCAATGCCGGTTTTGTCCAGCATTGAGGCCATGAGTACAAACATCGGCACAGCAACGAAGGAATAGCCTGTCGTAAAGTCGCTGACCCGGCCTGCAACCATTTGCATGATCTGTGTCGTGTCAAACCAGAGATAGGACACGCCAAGCGCCACGAAACCGGTCATGAAGCCCAGAGGCATGCCCAGCAGGAGCAGAACGATCATACTGACCAGAATCATCAACGTGACCCAGCCGATACCCAAAGACATAAGCATTATGCGTCTCCTTCCTTGGCGTTCATGATTTTATTGAAATTGGCCAGATGACGCAGAGTGTGAAGGACACTCAAAATGCTCAATATGATGCAGGAGACAAAGAAGAAGCCTTTGTTATATGCCGGGAACGGCGTATCCCAGGCGCTGCCTGACGTCTGCAACTTGAGTTCGCCGGAGTAGCTGAAGAAGGCATCTTTGGCATTCA
Source organism: Cohaesibacter haloalkalitolerans (assembly GCF_003574655.1). Classification (GTDB taxonomy): domain Bacteria; phylum Pseudomonadota; class Alphaproteobacteria; order Rhizobiales; family Cohaesibacteraceae; genus Cohaesibacter; species Cohaesibacter haloalkalitolerans. The sequence goes on along the minus strand of NZ_QNUM01000008.1, from coordinate 129,331 downwards.
GGTAGGCCCCATACAGCATCATCAGGGTGAAGACGAAAACCAGGAGATGGACGACCATGTCGAAATACCAGCGCGTCTTGGGATTCAGGGCGTCGACCAGAAAGGTCATGGCGATATGGCGATCATCCGCATAGCAATAGACGCCGCCATAAAGCAAACCGATGCTGACAATAAAGGTGGTTGTTTCATGGACCCAGAAAGTGGGTGAATCGAAGACATATCGCATCATGACTTCATAGAAGCCGATGACAACAATCACAAAGAATAGCCAAGTAACGACATATCCAATTCTGATGATGAGCTTATCGATCAACTCGGAAAATTGCGCAAACCTGCTGAGCATGTTTAAACCTGCTTGTGCGCGGCAGATCAATGATCTGCCGCTTGGTTGTTTTGGAAGATATCACAAGGGAAACCCTCAACTATTCACGGCCCGTCGCGACATAGTAGGATTTGAGTGCATCAAGATATGTTGCTCCGATTTTTGACTGGGATGCGATGTCTTCCCAGATTTCGCGAGCAAGTTTGCGTACTTTGGTCCGTTCTTCGGTCGACCATGCAACCGGAGTAGCCCCGTTGGCGACAGCCTTCTTGTAGGCAACCTCATCAGCCATGTGAGGAATCAACAGGGTATCCAGTGCCAGCCCGCGGAAGTAGGCGAGCAAGAATTTCTGATCATTCTCATCAATGGCGTTCCATTGCTTCAGACCCATGAAGATGTGAACGGTTGGCGAAGAGTGAATACCCGGATAGATCGGGAATTTCGCGATATCATTGACACCCTGAGCCTGGTTGTTGGAGAAGGTGGAGAAGTCGGCTGCATCAATGATGCCCTTGTCCAGGGCGGAGTAGATTTCAGATCCTGGAAGGTTAACCGGGGTGGCCCCCATTTTCTCAAACAACTGCTGAACCGGACCAGACGGCGCGCGCACCTTGACACCCTTCCAGTCATCCACTTTTTCAATTTTGATCTTCGAAGGAATGGATTCCGCACCGGTCAGCTGAACACCAATCAGCTTGACGCCCTGCTCCTGAAAAATCTTGTCAACGACCTCGAAACCGCCTCCGGCATAGTAGAATTTCAGGATGTCTTCGTCGCCCGTCCAAGCGCCGAGCGTATCGCCAATCAGGCCAAAGCCTTTATCCACGCCAGAGAAATGCGCGGATGAGAGCATGCCACCCTGAATGATATTGTTGCGAACGGCCATAAGAGAATCGGCCGGTTTGACGACGGCATCAAGTGGCAGCAAATCGATGGTGATACGGCCATTGGAAACGGCCTTGATATTATCAGTCCATTTTTTCTGGACTTCATAGACCTGCTCGCCAGCATAGTTGGCGCTGGTAAATTTGAAATGATAGCTATCGGCAGCCTGAGAAGGGGCAGCAGAAGCAGCCATAATGCCAAAAGCTATGGCGGAAACGAGTTTTTTCATTTAGTCCTCCAAAGATATGAGCGCTGTTTGAAGTCTCCTCTAAACGCCCATTTTTGCACTTTCGTGCTTTCCAAGTTCCAATCTCAGTTTTAAGTATAAAATTGATATTGGAGCGGTTAATTTAAAGTTTCTCCCAATTTCGTAATGTATATATCGAAATATTGTCGATATATACTTGGTATGCTTGGTGGCTATCAAATAGCTTCCACATGAATTCAACCTTTATCCTGTCGTTTTAGTTGACATGGTGATAATCTGGAAGATATTATCAGTTTGTCAAACATGTAGGACATGATAGAGAATTTCACCTCATGTAATTGAATTTTCTCCATTTTTAACAAGACAGGGAGATGAACTTGCTCAACCCAAAGGTCCCGCTTTCCGAAAGTGTAAGCACGACAATTCTTGATTTTATTCGCAAGCATCAACTTAAACCGGGAGATTCTCTTCCAAGTGAAAGCGAGATAGGCGATATGGCTGGCGCTTCCAGAACGGTGGTGCGCGAAGCGCTGCGCTCTTTGGAGGCTCGACGTATCATTGATATGGCGGCTGGGAAAAAGGCCTGTGTTGCAATCCTGGACAATCATGCCCTCGCCAATTTCATCATGAATGGCGTGGCGACCAAGCAGATCAATGTTCCTCAAATTCATGATGTACGTAGAACTGTTGAAACGCGCATTGCTCATCTGGCTGCATTGCTGCGTACCAATGCGCAGGCTCAGGCCATTTCGAAGCATGCAGAAATCATGTGTGACAACTTCAACAAACCGGAAGTCGTCATGAAGCATGACATGGCATTTCATCAAGAACTCGCTCAAGCGACACAAAATCCCGTGTACAGCATTGTCATGGGTTCTCTTTCCGAAGTTCTTACAATGACTTGGCCCATTACATGGCGCTGCAGAACAAGCGATGAAGAGCGTCTTGCCAGCGTGAAGGTGCATATGGAAATTGCCGATGCCATCAAGCAGGGAGACCCTGAGCTTGCGGTGCGCATGATCACCAAGCACTTTGACGAGGATCTTAAACCTCTGGCTCTTAGCGGTATGGTTTGATCTATCGGGGAGGGGGGCTGTAACGAATTTGCAAATTCGTTTGGCAGGTAACACGGTTACAAAGCGCTGCGGAAGCGCTTTGTAACCGTGTTTTTTTGTGCCGCAAAAAGCGCTGGTTTCTGCTGGCAAATGCGTGCGAGCACAATGGGAGGCGCGTGGGCCGGAAATCCCTTGCTCTTCCATCCTTTCTCGCAACATTTCACTTCCCCCCAGACATTGAGCGCCTAAATCATATGACCAGTCTCTCTAAAATCGTGGCTAGCATTTGGAATTTAAATCGCTTGTATGTGCCACAACATTAGTATATGTTACCGATAACATCTATGGTAATTATGAGATTGATGCAATGACATGTCAAGATACTATTTCGCGGGTAACAGATAGAATCCGTGAACGAAGCGAGAGTGGCCGGGCTAAATATCTGGCAAAAATCGACCGCGCCATTGAACAGGGGCCCGGGCGGGCGCATCTGACTTGCGGCAACCTATCGCACGCATTTGCTGCTGCGAACCCGTTGGATAAAGAGGCCCTGGCCACAGCCAAAACGCCTAATCTGGGCATCATCACAGCATATAACGACATGCTTTCGGCCCATCAGCCTTATGAGACCTATCCGGAGCTCATTAGGGAGACGGCCCGCTCGGTCGGGGCTACGGCTCAAGTTGCGGGGGCTGTTCCCGCCATGTGCGATGGTGTGACACAGGGGCAAGCCGGGATGGACCTCTCGCTCTATTCCCGCGAGGTTGTCGCCATGGCTGCGGCTGTGGGGCTTTCTCACAATGTGTTCGACAGTGTGGTTTTTCTGGGTGTTTGCGACAAGATTGTCCCGGGCCTGATCATGGCAGCGGCAGCGTTTGGCCATCTCCCTGCGGTCTTTCTCCCTGCGGGGCCCATGACATCAGGCTTGGCAAATGCCGAGAAGGCTCGGGTGCGGCAGGATTTTGCCAAGGGGATCGTTGGCCGTGAGGAGCTGCTCAAGTCGGAGATGGCGTCCTATCATGCCCCGGGGACTTGCACATTTTATGGAACGGCAAATACCAACCAGATGCTCATGGAGTTCTTGGGGCTGCAAATGTCCGGTTCCAGCTTCGTCAACCCGAACACGGAAATGCGTGCCGCCATCACGAAAGCCTCTGTCGAGCGGGCGTTGCAGATAACAAACAAGGGCGACGAATTCATACCCTTTGCTCGCATTTTCGATGAGAAGGCCCTCGTCAATGGCATCGTCGGGCTCAATGCCACGGGTGGTTCGACCAATCACCTGCTTCATCTTGTTGCCATGGCACGCGTTGCAGGTATCGAACTCACCTGGCAGGATTTTTCCGACATCTCGGCAATCACCCCGCTGCTTGCACGGGTCTATCCCAATGGTCTGGCCGATGTAAACCATTTTCACGCAGCTGGCGGGCTGCCGTGTGTTGTTGGCCAGTTGATCAAGGGCGGCCTTCTCCATGAAGATGTGCAAACCGTCATGGGCGAAGGCATCGAACACTATACAAAGGAGCCTAAGCTCGACGAGCAGGGACGTGTTCGCTGGGGCTGGGACAGCAACGTGCCACTGGACCCCAAAATCATCGCCACGATTGATCAGCCTTTCCAGAAATCAGGTGGAATCAAAACGCTCAAGGGCAACATTGGCGAGGGTGTCATGAAAGTTTCGGCGGTTGCTGCTGAAAGGCATTCCATTGAAGCGCCTGTTGCGGTGTTCCACAATCAGGATGATGTGAAGACGGCATTTCAGAGCGGGGATCTGAACAAGGACGTCATCGTTGTTGTTCGCTATCAAGGCCCCAAAGCAAACGGCATGCCCGAGTTGCACAATCTCACCCCCATGTTGTCCGTGCTGCAGGATAAAGGGTTCAAGGTGGCGTTGCTGACTGATGGGCGCATGTCTGGAGCTTCGGGGAAGGTGCCCGCGGCCATCCATATCTGTCCGGAGGCCTGCGATGGCGGGGCAATTGCCCAGCTTCAAGACGGCGATATCGTGCGTATTGACGCCAATGAAGGCAAGCTGGAAATACTGGATCCAAAAGTCCTGGAGCGGCCGGTAATCACACCAGACCTTGCGGCCAATTATGACGGCATGGGACGGGACCTGTTCTCCAGCTTCAGAAAATCAATCGGCCCTGCCAACAAAGGAGCAATTTCTTCCTTATGAGAGCGCTCGTCAAAGCGGGAAGATTTGAGGTGACGATCGGTGCAAGCCAGCAAACCTGCGGACATTGCTATAACATGGCTTCGAGACGTGGGACGCAACCTGGCGGCCAATCTTGTCGAGCATGGGTATAGCGTTGCTGCTTACGATGCCTTTCCAGAGGTATTGGAAAATGCTCGTGGTGTGTCTGGTGCGAGCCTCGGCTTGCTCGATAGCCTTGGGGGGGCTTATCGTCCCTCTGAAAAAGCCTGCAAGAATTCGAATGATGAGTAAGGCGGAGTGCCGGTGTGGCCGGACACTTCGTCAAAACCTCTCACAAGGGCATTGAATGTGCCCAGACGCGGCTTTTCCCACATGCCATCAACAGATAGAAATCTGTCGCCGTGTCGACTGCCTATGGAATGCAGTGGCGATGTTTCAGGCATCAGTTGAGCGAAGCTGCTATCCCTTTGAAAACGGGGTTATTTGATCGCGCCAATGTCTTGAAATAATCATGATTCCGAACTGAGGGATTCGAGCAGGATTTCGATCTCATCGAGCAGCGTACTAATTCGTTCGCATCCAATCTTGCTTTCGATGTCTTGATAAATCCTGGCGCTTGCCGGCGCCAGCTTCCGGATGAATTGGCGTCCTTCCTCACTCAAACACACCAATGTGCGTCTGCCATCTGCCGTGTCCCTGCTCACTTCCACAAAGCCGCGCGCTTCCAGGGTTCTCATGATGCGGGTAAGCGATGGAGCCAGAATACAGGCCTGTCGCGCCAGAAAGCTCGCGTCGACCGTGCCGACTTCATCCAGCACGCGCATGACCCGCCATTGTTGTTCGGTGACATCATGTTCCGCCAGCAATGGCCTGAAGTAGTCCATCACGGCTTCCCGCGCGCGCAATAGGGCGATTGGCAACGTTCTTTGAGTCTGGCTAAGTTCCAGACCTGCTCGGGACGGTTGTTTTGTCATCTCCCTAAACTCCTTGGGCGTAATCATTTCAGTCGTCGAGAAACATTCAGAAATCGATGCACAATCGCAAATTCCGCGAGTTTGTAACACTAGACTAAAATTGAATAGTGGTCAGATTGACAATAACAGATAAATTTAACATGTTAAGTATTATCTGGGAGGAAATCGTGCCACACCTAAAAATCGAATATTCAGCGGGGCTGGAGAGCCGTGCTGACATGGCGGAGCTATGTCAGGCTGCCTATCAGGCGATGCTAAAAACCGGGATCTTTCCCAAGGCAGGGATACGCGTTCGCGCCTATAAGGCCGACTATGCCATTGTCGCTGACGGACTGCCACAGAATGATTTTGCAGCGTTGACCTTGTCGGTTGGCGCTGGACGCTCGACCGCACAGCTCAAGTCCGCAGGGGATGAGATTTTTGCGGCGGTCAGAGAAGCTCTCGCACAGCCCTTGGCCACGACGCACTTTGCGCTTTCCCTCGAAATCCGTGTCATCAACCCAGACCTGAGCTGGAAAGACACACCTATTCATGCCCGCCTATCAGGCCAGAATTAAAGGACGATCCATGAGCGCTCTTGATGAAAACCTAGCCAAAGCCCAAGGCTATCTTGCCAAATTCCGCGAAACCGGCGTGATGAACCACATCGCCGGGGCCAGTGTGCCAGCGAACTCCGGTGCGACCTTCGAAACCATCTCGCCCGTTGACGGATCCGTGTTGGCGCAGGTTGCCAAGGGGGATGCATCCGACATTGACGCTGCCGTTGCAGCCGCCAAGGCCGCCTTTGCCAGCTGGTCGAAGATGCCGGGCAAGGACCGCAAGGCCATTCTGATCAAGGTAGCGGAAGCCATTGAGGCCAGAGCCGAGGAAGTTGCTTTTACCGAGTGCATGGATACCGGGCAGGCGCTTCGGTTCATGTCGAAGGCTGCTGTGCGTGGCGCTGCGAATTTCCGCTTCTTTGCCGATCAGGCTCCTTCTGCAGAAGATGGCCTGGCGCTGCGCAATCCAAACCAGATGAACGTAACGTCCCGCCGCCCGATCGGGCCGATCGGTGTCATCACGCCATGGAACACGCCGTTCATGCTGTCAACCTGGAAGATCGCCCCGGCTCTGGCTGCAGGCTGCACCGTGGTGCATAAGCCCGCCGAATTCTCGCCCATGACCGCCAAGCTGCTTGTCGAGATCGCGGAAGAGGCAGGTCTGCCAAAAGGCGTGCTCAACCTCGTCAACGGGTTTGGCGACAGTGCCGGCAAGGCGCTTACCGAGCATCCCGACATCAAGGCCATTGCCTTCGTTGGTGAAAGCCGCACCGGGTCGCACATCATGCGTCAGGGGGCCGATACCTTGAAGCGGTTCCATTTCGAACTTGGCGGCAAAAACCCGGTGATCGTGTTTGACGATGCGGATCTTGATCGTGCCGTGAACGCTGCAACCTTCATGATCTATTCGCTGAACGGTGAGCGCTGCACCTCGTCCTCGCGTCTGTTGGTGCAGGAAAGCATCTATGAAGAGTTCACCGCCAAGGTGGCCGAAGTTGCCAAGAGCATCAAGGTCGGTCATCCGCTCGACCCTGAAACGGTCGTTGGCCCGCTCATCCATCCGGTGCATGAGGAAAAGGTGCTGTCCTATTTCGCCAAGGCACGCGAGGAGGGAGCAACCATCGCAGCAGGTGGCCAGAAGGTCGGAGACGCTGGTTGCTATGTCAGTCCAACCCTGTTCACCGGTGCCAACAACGGCATGGCCATTGCTCAGGAAGAGATCTTCGGTCCCGTTCTGACGGCCATTCCCTTCAAGGACGAAGACGAGGCCTTGGCGCTTGCCAACGACGTCCAGTATGGCCTCGCCGCCTATCTCTGGACAAGCGATCTCGACCGCGCCATGCGCATGACGGACAATCTCGAAGCCGGCATGATGTGGGTGAACTCCGAAAACGTACGCCATCTGCCATCCCCGTTCGGGGGCGTCAAGGCCTCGGGCATCGGCCGTGATGGCGGCGACTGGTCGTTCGATTTCTACATGGAAACTGTCAATGTTTGCTTCCCAAGGCAGCATCACAAAGTGCCTCGGCTGGGCTGACCTGCCCGGACCGAGTGCCCTTTGGGGTGGGCAAGCCCGCCCCATCAACCTTCAATCAAGAGCTCCAGCGAGAGCCGCAAACAAGATTTTCGACACCTGATGGTGTCCATGGGAGAGAGAAACATGCCAATTCCAGCACCCAATCTATACCCGCCCTTCAATATTCTGCGCCTTAGCCATGTTGTGTTCGGCGTCAAGGATCTGGCCGCCAGTCGCCGTTTCTATGTCGACATTCTTGGCCTGCAGGTCACCGATGAAACGGATGAGGCCGTCTATCTGCGCGCGCTTGAAGAGCGAGGACATCACTGCCTGGTCCTGAGCAAAGCGGACAAGAGTGAGGTTCAGAGCCTGTCGTTCAAGGTGTTTGCCGAGGAAGAACTCGACAAGGCATTCGCCTGGTTCAAACAGAAGGGCCATCCGGTCGCCTGGGTCGAGCGGGCCTATCAGGGACGCACACTGGCAACCGTCGACAATTTCGGCATGCCGATCGAGTTCTATTTCAAGATGGACCGTCTGGCCCCCATCCACCAGAAATACGAGCTCTACAAGGGTGTGAAGCCGCTGCGCATCGACCACTTCAACTGCTTCTCCTCTTCGGTCGATGACAGCGTGGCATTCTACAATGAACTCGGCTTCAGGGTGACCGAATATACCGAGGACGAAGAAAGCGGCAAGCTGTGGGCTGCCTGGACGCACCGCAAGGGCGGCGTCCATGACATCGCCTTCACCAACGGTCTGGGGCCGCGCCTGCACCATACGGCATTCTGGGTTCCGACGCCGCTCAACATCATCGATCTGTGCGATCTGATGGCGACCACCGGATATGTCGGCAACATCGAGCGCGGACCGGGCCGACACGGCATTTCCAATGCCTTCTTCCTCTACATCCTTGATCCGGACGGGCACCGCATCGAGATCTATTGCTCCGACTATCAGACGGTTGATCCAGACCTTGAGGCCATCAAGTGGGATCTGAAGGATCCGCAGCGCCAGACCCTCTGGGGCGCACCGGCCCCACGCTCCTGGTTCGAGCATGGCTCGCTGTTCGATGGCCTTGAGCCGAAACAGAGCGATCTGGCCGCAAGCCCGATCATCGCCCCGTGAGTTGATGGTTCGGGATGGGCCACATTGGCCCTTCCCGGGCAGTTCGAAACAAGGAAAGTCTGATGCTCAAAGATCCGGAATTGCTCAAACAGGCAGCGCTCGTGGGGAGCCAGTGGATCCCAGCCGATGAGACGGGGATCAAAGTCACCAACCCGGCGACGGGCGAGACCATTGGTCATGTGCCAAGCCTTGGTGCCACTGAGACGGAAGCTGCCATCAAGGCGGCAGATGATGCGCAGAAGCAATGGGCAGCCAGAACGGCCAAGGAACGGTCTGTCATCCTGCGGCGCTGGTACGATCTGATCATCGAGAATGTGGACGATCTGGCTCTGATCCTGACGCTGGAACAGGGCAAACCACTGGCGGAAGCGAAGGGCGAGATCCTCTATGGTGCATCTTTCATCGAATGGTTTGCCGAGGAAGCCCGCAGGGTCTATGGCGATGTGATCCCCGGTCATGCAGCTGACAAGCGGATTGTCGTCATCAAGCAGCCGATTGGGGTCGTTGCGGCGATTACGCCGTGGAACTTCCCCAATGCCATGATCACCCGCAAGGCGGGCCCTGCACTGGCTGTCGGATGTGCCATGGTGCTCAAGCCTGCCGAGCAGACGCCCTTTTCCGCCATTGCGCTGGCCGTTCTGGCGCAGCGTGCGGGGCTTCCTGACGGTTTGCTGTCGGTCATTACCGGGCCTGCGCGGGCCATTGGGGCGGTGATGACCGGCAGTGAAACGGTTCGCAAGCTGACCTTCACCGGCTCGACGCAGGTCGGGGTGGAGCTGATGCGACAGTGCGCACCAACGGTCAAGAAACTGGCGTTGGAGCTTGGGGGCAATGCGCCGTTCATCGTGTTTGATGATGCGGATCTGGATGCTGCTGTCGAAGGAGCGATCATCTCCAAATTCCGCAACAACGGTCAAACCTGCGTCTGCGCCAACCGGATCTATGTCCAGTCCGGCGTCTATGATGCCTTCGCGCAAAAGCTTGGAGCAAAGCTCTCGACCCTGAAGGTCGGCAACGGCCTTGAGCAAGACATAGTCTTCGGGCCGCTGATTGACGACAACGCCATTGCCAAGGTCGAGGAACACATCGCCGATGCCACAAGCAAAGGGGCAAGCGTCATGTGCGGCGGCTCTGTCCATGCGCTGGGTGGGACGTTCTTTGAGCCGACAGTCTTGACCGGTGTCACACAGGATATGGCCATCGCATCCGAGGAAACCTTCGGCCCGGTCGCTCCATTGTTCCGTTTCGAAGAAGACGCAGACGTCGTTGCTATGTCCAACGATACCGAATTCGGTCTGGCGTCCTATTTCTATACCCGCGATCTGGCGCGCGCCTGGAAGGTCGGGGAACAGCTTGAATACGGCATGGTCGGCATCAACACCGGCCTGATCTCGACGGCAGAAGCCCCGTTTGGCGGCATCAAATCCTCCGGCCTCGGCCGGGAAGGCTCCCGCTATGGCATCGAGGAATTCACTGAAATCAAATATCTCTGCTTCGGCGGAATAGCCTGAGGAGGCTGACCATGAAATCCATTCCCGCTCGCGTTGCGGCCTTCCGCGCCAATGGAGCCGATCGCTACGGCCTTGTGACCGACAACGGCATCGTCGATTTGACACCCGAGTTCGGCGCCCGCTTTTCAGGCCTCAAACAGGTGATCGAGGCAGGCGCTCTAGAAGAGATCATCAAGGCCGCCGAGGGGCGTTCTGCGACCTATCGCGAAGAGGATGTCGACTTTCTCATCCCCATCGACAAGCCGGAAAAGCTCATCTGCATCGGTGTCAATTTTCCTGACCGCAATGCCGAATACAAGGATGGCCAAGCCGCACCGTCGAAACCGTCCATGTTCATCCGCTTTCCGCGCAGCTTCACCGGCCATGGCGGCAATCTTGTGCGCCCGCCGGAAAGCCCGCAGCTCGACTATGAAGGCGAAGTCACCATTGTCATTGGCAAGGGTGGACGCCGTATCGCCGAGGCGGATGCCTATGATCACATCGCCGCGCTGACCCTGTGCAACGAGGGGACAATCCGCGACTGGGTGCGCCATGCCAAATTCAATGTCACCCAGGGCAAGAACTGGGACCAGTCCGGCGCCATTGGCCCGTGGCTCGTTCCGTTCCGTACGGCAGACCAGCTCGATGACATCGAACTGGTGACGCGGGTCAATGGCGAGGTGCGTCAGCAGGACCGCACGTCCCGCATGATGTTCAGCTTCCGCTACATCATCGCCTATGTATCGACCTTCTGTACGCTGGTTCCCGGCGATGTCATCGTCTGCGGCACGCCGACGGGAGCCGGAGCACGCTTTGACCCGCCAATCTGGTTGCGGCCGGGGGACGTGGTCGAGGTGGAAGCGGAAGGCATTGGCCTGCTGCGCAATGGCGTGGAGGATGAACAATGCTGAGTACAAACGAGATCCAAACTGCAGCAGCAGACTTGCTGAAGGCGGAGCAAACACGGCAACAGATCGGTCTGCTTTCTGTGCGTCACCCGGACATCACACTGGATGATGCCTATGCGATTCAGGCCGCGCAGATGCCGCACAAGATGGCTCAGGGCAGATCCATCATCGGCTGGAAAATCGGTCTGACATCCAAGGTCATGCAGGATGCCCTCGGGATTTCCACTCCGGACAGCGGTGTCCTTTACGACGACATGGACTTTGCAGACGGGGCCGCCATTCCGGCGACACGCTTCATCCAGCCGCGCATCGAGGCGGAAATCGCCTTCATCATGAAGGCACCGCTGGAAGGCAAGGTCAGCCGCGAGGATGTTCTGGCGGCGACAGAGTATGTTGCACCTGCCCTTGAAATTCTCGACACCCGGATCGCACGGCAGGACGCCAGCACCGGCCAGACCAGAAAGATCTTCGACACGGTCTCCGACAATGCTGCCAATGGTGGCATCGTTTTGGGAAAACAGCGCCATGCGCCAGAGGTGTTTGACCTCAGGTGGGTGGGAGCGATCCTGACCAGGAATGACGAAGTCATCGCCACGGGCCTTGGCGCTGCGGTGCTGAATGATCCGGTCATGGGCATCGTCTGGCTGTCGGAGCGGATGGGGCAATATGGGCAGCGCATCGAGGCGGGGCAGGTCGTTCTGGCCGGGTCGTTCATTGCGCCCATCGAGTGTCCATCCGGCACATATATCCACGCTGATTATGGCAGCTTCGGCCAGGTCACAGTGAACTTTGAGTGAAGGAGACCCCATGCCAGCCCAAATGAATAGCTTCAAGATGCGCCTCAAGAAGGGGGAGACCCAAATCGGCCTCTGGCTCGGCTTGGGCGACCCGTCTGTTGCGGAACTATGCGCAGGAACCGGGTTTGACTGGTTGCTGATTGATGGCGAGCATGGCCCGAACGGCCTGCGTGATACCCTGTCGCAACTCCGCGCCATCGGAGCGCAGACCCAGGCAGTGGTCCGGACGCGCGATGACAATCGGGCCGAGATCAAGCAGATGCTGGACATCGGAGCCCAGACCTTGCTCGTTCCCATGATTGAAAGCGGAAAGCAGGCAGCAGAAGTCGTCCGGTCGGCCAAATACCCGCCGCACGGTGTGCGTGGCGTCGGCGCGGCCCTCGCCCGGGCCTCGTCCTACAACGGGATTTCCGACTATTTGCAGACAGCCAACGATGAAATCTGTGTCTTGCTGCAGGTGGAGAGCAAGGCCGGGCTCGACGCGCTTGATGATATCCTCGCCGTGGATGGCGTCGACGGTGTGTTTGTCGGTCCCGCCGATCTGGCGGCTGACCTTGGATATCTGGGGCGCCCGGGTGCTCCGGAAGTTCAGGCGATTGTCAACGACACCTTGAAGAAGATCCGTTCCGCCGGCAAGGCAGCGGGAATTCTTACGTCAGACCAGACGCTTGCCCAAGGCTACAAGGAACTCGGGGTCGAGTTTCTGGCCATCGGGTCCGACGTGGGCGTTTTGCGCGGCGGGCTGTTGGCCTTGCGCAAGACTTTTGTCTGAATTCGACAAATGTAGGCAATGGAAAGCAGAGTGAACTCTGCTATTATTGTTAACAAGTTAAATAATTCGCGATCGGTGAGCGACGGTGTCCGGAGGAGAGGCCGTAGATCAGACCGGTTGGATCACAAACAGGTCACAGACAGGTCAATGGGGGGAGGAACATCCATGATCATTTCCAGACGCGCATTTCTTGCGAGTGCCATGCTCGCGGTCTCCATGCTTGGGAGTGGAGCCGCAAGCGCAGCCACTGAACTGGTTCTGTCCAGCTGGCTGCCGCCACGGCACCCTCTGGTCATGGACGCCATCAAGCCATGGGCCAAACAGGTGGGTGAGGTTACCCAAGGGCGCGTAACGGTTCGGGTGCTGGCAAAGCCGCTCGGTGCGCCCCCTGCACATTTCGACATGGCCAAGGACGGTGTCGCCGACATCACCTATGGCCTGCACAGCTTCACCAAGGATGACCGCTTCCTGCGTTCCCGTGTTGGCCAGTTTTCCTTCCTCGGGAAAAGCGCGGTCGAGATCTCGAAGAATTTCTGGAGTGTCTACGGTGGTCAACTGGAGGCAGCCAAGGAACATGAAGGCACCAAGCTTCTGGGGCTCTTCACCCATGGCCCGGGCGTGCTGCTCTCCAAGGGCTATCACTTTGACAGCCCGGACAAGTTTCAGGGCTTCAAGCTCAGAACACCGGGCGGCTATCCGGCGGATCTGATGTCCGGCGTGGGGGCAACCACCCTGTTCATGTCATCGGGCGAAGTCTATGAAAAGCTGACCCGTGGTGTGATCGACGGCATCTGCATGGCCATGGATTCCGTCCGTGCCTTCAAACTGGACAAGCATATTACCGATGTGATGACCGTGCCCGGCGGGCTCTACAACACATCTTGGTTTCTGGTGATGAATCAGGCCAAGTGGGACGGGATCTCGGAAGACGACCAGAAGGCGATTATGTCTGTCTCCGGTGAAGCCTTTGCTGAACTGGCTGGCAAGGCCTGGGACGCCGCCGATACCGACGGGCTGGCAACCACCAGGAAAGCCGGTATCGATGTCTATGAGGCTGACGACGCCGTTCTGGCTGAAATCATGGATGTGTCGGCGGGTATAGAGAAGGTCTGGGTCGATGCTGTCGCTGCTCAGGGCTATGATGCCGCCGGAGCGCTTGCCAGCATGCAAACAGCAAAGCCGAACAAATGATGGCCGCACATAAAAAACACCCGAAGCCCCTCAAAGGGCTTCGCTTCATCATCATCCGCGTTCTGCCCGCGATGGCGGCCGCCTTTCTGCTGATGCTGGTTGCAGTGACGGTGATTGACGTCATCGGGCGCTATTTCTTTGAGGCGCCCCTGCCTGGAGCCTTCGAGTTGACACAGATTCTGCTCGCCGATCTGGTGCTCACCGCCTTGCCGATGACGACCTTCAAGGATAGCCACGTGGAAGTGGACCTGCTGAGCCATTTCTGGAGTTCCGAGACCTATCTGCGGATCGGAAAATTCGGTGCCGCGGTAACGGCAGTGGTGTTCTTTGTTCTCAGCTGGAATGTCGGAGCACACGGGCTGAAGCTGATAGAAGACGGCGCGGTTACCAATGACCTGTCGCTGCCGGTATGGCCCGCTGCGGCCCTTGGAGCAATCACCTATCTCGTCAGCGGCCTGATTGTGCTGGTCCCATTGCGCAAACGTCTGGAGTTCTGACATGACCGAACCTTTGATTGCCACGGCTCTGTTGCTTGCGCTGGCGATGTTTCGCGTGCCCATCGCGATTGCGATGATTGTCGTCGGCACAATCGGATTTGCGTTGTTGCGCGGGGTTGAAGCTTCTCTCGTGATGCTGTCGACGACTGCCTTTGACTCCGTCTTCTCCTATTCGCTGTCGGTCATTCCACTGTTCATTTTCATGGGCAACCTGCTCGCCTATTCCGGGGTTGCCTCCGGCCTGTTCTCGGCGACACAACGCCTTGTGCGTCGTCTGCCGGGTGGCTTGGCCATGGCCGCAGTTCTTTCATGCGGCGGCTTCTCTGCGGTATCCGGCTCGTCGCTGGCAACAGCGGCAACGATGTCGAAGGTCGCCATGCCGTCCCTGCGCAAGTTTGGGTACTCCGACAGCCTGTCTTCCGGAGCCATTGCCGCAGGTGGGACACTCGGTATTCTTATTCCGCCGTCGGTCATCCTGATCATCTATGGCATTTTGACAGAAAGTGACATCGGATTGCTGTTTCTGGCGGGGATCGTTCCCGGCCTCATCGGATTGCTGGGCTATGTCATCGCGGTATGGGCGGCTGTCAAACTGAACCCTTCGCTGGCTCCCGAATCCTATGATGTGGATGATCATCCGGTCGAAGGCCTCTATGGTGTGATCCTGTCGGTTGCCCTGTTCGCCTTCATCATGATCGGCATCTATGGCGGCTTCTTCACGCCGATCGAAGCCGCTGGCATGGGCGCAGGCATGGCGCTTGTCATGGTTGTTGTCACCGGTCACGCCAAAGTGCCGGAAGTCTGGCGCGCCCTGATGGACACGGCCGAAAGCACCGCGATGATCTTTCTCGTGATCATCGGTGCCGAAGTCTTCTCGAACTACATCAACCTTGCTGGCCTGCCCGATGAACTGGCCTCCTATGTGGGTTCTCTTGAGGTCAACGCCTGGGTCATCATGGCGGTCATCACCATCGTCTATCTGCTGCTGGGCACCGTGCTGGAGAGCCTGTCGATGATCCTCTTGACCGTTCCCATCTTCTATCCGCTGATGTATCAGCTCGACTTCGGCCTGGAGCTGCTTTCGGACACGGAAAACACCCTCATCTGGTTCGGTATCATCGTGGTTGTCGTGACCGAGATTTCTCTCATCACACCACCGATCGGCATGAATGTCTTCGTGCTCAAGGCGACCTTGCCCGACGTTGCGCTCAAGACAATCTTCAAAGGCATCCTGCCTTTCTGGATTGCCGATATCCTGCGGCTGTTGCTGCTTATCTTTTTCCCGTTCCTTTCCCTCATGCTGGTGGTCGGCTGACAGCAGGCCACCAGCCGGGAGGCAACGGAAACGCGTCCATTCACCATAGAGGGAGGAAAAGCTATGGGTGAAATCGTACTGGCCGCCAAGGTCACACATGTGCCAACCATGGTTATGTCCGAACGGGATGGAAACCTGAAAGGCTGCCGACAGGCCGCCATCGATGGCCACGCCGAAATCGGTCGCCGCGCCCGGGAAGCCGGTGCCGACACCTTTGTTGTGCTCGACACGCATTGGCTGGTTAATGCGGCCTACCACATCAATGCCAACCATCGCTTCAAGGGCATGTTCACGTCGCATGAGTTTCCCCAATTCATCAAGGATCTGCCTTATGAATATGAGGGCAACGCGGCGCTGGGCGACCTGATCGCCGAGACCGCACGAGAAGACGGCGTCTACACCCTCAGCCATCAGGTCGACAGCCTTGATCTTGAATATGGCACACTGGTGCCGATGCGCTACATGAACGCAGATGCCGCGCTGAAGGTCGTCTCCGTTGCTGCGATGTGCACCGTTCACAGTCTCGACAGCTCGCGCAGGTTGGGGCTTGCCATCCGCAAGGCAATCGAAAAATCCGACGCCAAGGTCGCCCTGATCGCCTCGGGTTCGCTCAGCCACCAGATCTGGCCCAACGATATCTATGCCGAGAACAATGGCACCTTCACCATTTCCTCAAAATTCAACGAGGTTGTGGATCGCCGGGTCTTGGAGATGTGGCAGAAAGGCGAGACCGAGCTCTTTCTCGACATGCTGCCCGACTATGCCAAATATTGCGATGGAGAGGGCGATATGCACGATACCATCATGCTGTTCGGTGCGCTTGGCTGGAAGGATTACAAGGGCAAGGGTGAGGTGATCACCGAATATTTCCCTTCATCCGGCACCGGCCAAACCAATGTCGTCTTTTCGCTCGACTGATTGGGCACTCTAAAGAAAAACAGACGTGTTGGCACGGGGTCTCAGGTCATCATGCAAGGGATGACCTGAGCAGAGGGCGTTCCTACCCTCTCGTTCCGGTCAACTATCGCGCAAAGCCGGTATTGCAGTTAAAACGACGTCGGGCCGTTTCTGCATGCCGGTTCACACCCTGAATCTTCATAGTCAGAAAGATCTCGCCTGGGGCTGCAGCGGATGCCGGGGGCTGCTGGTCTTCCTGTCCGCGCGGGTGCTGAATTTTAAAATCAGGTCCTTGGTGTTAACTGAGTGACAGGCGGAAACCCTGCAGCCGAGGCGCATATCCAAAGTTGCATTTCTATTTAATTAACATGTGAAATAATGTCGCAAAAGAGAGATCTGCACTGATCTGGGAGGAGACTTCATGCAATTTCATCTAAATGGCTTCAAACCTGGCAATTATCAAATTCCGGATGCTGCAAGGAAACCATATCCGAACCCTTCGGTTGAAGACCTGCCAGCACAAGTCGATGTCCTGATCGTGGGCACCGGTCCGGCCGGTTTGACCATGGCGCGTCAGATGAGCGAGTTTGCTGACATCACAACTTGTATTGTCGACAAGGAGCCGGGTCCGCTTCTGTTCGGGCGTGCTGATGGTATTTCTTCGCGCACCATGGAAATCATGGAAGCGTTCAACAGCAGCGAAATGGTCGTGAAAGAGACCTATCAGCTGAAGCAAAACACATTTTGGGAACCGGATCCCGAAAACCCGCAAAACATCAAACTGACCCATAAAATTCCTGATGCGAGAGCCGGGCTTTCCGAGTTTACCCATGGGATCGTCAATCAGGCGCGCCTTCATGAGCTCTTGCTGGACGGGATGAAGAATTCGATCACCGCTCTGCACCCTCACTACAGCCGCGAGCTGGTTTCCTTGGAGATTGACGATAGCCTGACACAGGATCTGGACGCTTACCCGATCACGGCCAGGTTCAAGCGGACGGATGCGGATGGCAACGGAGCAGAGGAGGTCGTCAAAGCCCGTTATGTCGTCGGCTGCGATGGGGCGCGGAGCCGCGTGCGCAAGGCTCTGGATATTCCGCTTCAGGGGGAATCTGCCAACAAGGCCTGGGGGGTGATGGACATTCTTCTCAATACAGATTTCCCCTATATCCGCGTGAAGAGTTTCCTCCAGTCCCACGACCACGGGGCCGTAATGACCATTCCGCGGGAAGGCGGATATCTCTGCAGGTTTTATGTGGAGCTGGATCTGCTCGATAAAGACAAGCGTGCGTCAGATGTCAAACTGACGGAGAAAGACCTGATCGCAAAGGCGCAGAAAGTTTTCTGTCCGTACACGCTTGACGTAAAAGAGGTGGCTTGGTGGTCTGTCTATGAAGTGGGGCAGCGCATCGCGGAGCGCTTTGACAACCGGCCGCTTGGCAGCTCGGATGACATCATTCCTCGTGCGTTTGTGGCCGGGGATGCCTGCCACACCCATAGCCCGAAGGGTGGTTGGGGGCTGAACACCTCGCTGCCGGACACCTTCAATCTTGGATGGAAGCTGGCCGCTGTTCTGCAACGTCGCAGTGATCCCAAGCTTTTGAGCACCTACGCTACTGAGCGCCGCAAGGTTGCACAACAGCTGATCGATGCAGATCGTGAGCTGTCGAAGCTGGTCGCCACCCGTCCGGTTGCCGGTGATGCGTCCGATCAAGCCAAGATTGATACCGCCAAGATTGAAGCTTTCATGAAGCGGCAAAGCGGGTTCGTGGCGGGGACGTCGATCGAATACTACCCGTCATATATTTGCACCGGCCAGGAAAATCAGGAATTGGCAACCGGTTTTCACATTGGTCAGCGGTTCCACTCTGCCGAAGCCACGCGTGTGGCTGATGGCCGAAGCCAGCATCTGGGGCATCTGGTGAAGGCGGATGGTCGCTGGCGTCTGTTTGTGTTTGGTGACACGCAATCACCTTTGGAGCTGACTTCGGCCTCTGCCCGTTTGATTGACTTTCTTGCCAATGATGAAAACTCGCCGGTGAAGAAATATACGCCGAAAGGGGCGGATATCGATGCGGCCATCGACACCTATGCGGTCTTCCAGCAACAGGATTTGGCGATGCACGACCTGCAGGATTACCTGTGGCCGGCAAAAGGCAAATACGGGTTGCGGGATTACGAGAAAGTGTTTCAGACCGACCCAGACAAGGACATCTACGAGATGCGCGGCATTGACCGATCCAAGGGCTGTGTCGTGGTGGTCAGGCCGGACCAACATATCGCGACCATCTTGCCTCTTGATGCGCATGAGCAACTCACCGCGCTCTTTGATGCGTTCATGATCGATCAGCGCGGGCAGTAAGTCGCCATATCGGGTGTGCCGATCCCTTCAGATAGGGGGATCGGCATGATATGCCTCGACCTGTTCAGCCGGGGTAGGGGCCTCTGAAGGGGACGTTGAGGTTTCGCAACTCATCGTCACAGACGTCAGTAGAGCCCACACTTGGCGACCGCGCCGTTGAGGGATGGCGTCGCCTGTTTCTCTCTCTCATTCCTTGGTGTTTTTGCAGCTTTGATCGCTTTTCCAAATGCCAACCCTCTCACGCGAAGGTCGAACTTGCCTCCATTAAATTTAACATGTTAAGTATAAATACGTGGGGAGCATGTTGCGTGTGGGCGAGGAGAGGAAACTCGTCAACACAGGGCTTCCCAACTGACAATTTGGGAGGAACAGACATGAACATCTTTAAACGCACTATTCTTGCAGGCGTGGGTTTTGTCGCTACGCTGACAGCGATGCCAGCTTTCGCAGCAACGGAACTTGTCCTGTCAAGCTGGCTACCGCCGCGCCATCAGCTTGTCGAGGGGGCGATCAAGCCTTGGGCAAAGCAGGTCGAAGAGGTCACCGAGGGCCGGGTGACCATCCGCGTGCTGGCCAAACCGCTCGGTGCACCACCTGCGCATTACGACATGGCACGAGATGGCGTCGCCGATATCACCTATGGTCTGCATAGCTTCGTAAACGATGGCCGGTTCCTGCGGTCGCGCGTTGGTCAGTTCTCTTTTCTTGGCAATGATGCCGTGAGCGTGTCGAAGAATTTCTGGACGGTATACACCGAAGACCTCGACGCCGCCGCCGAACACGAAGGTACGCATATCCTTGGTCTTTTCACCCACGGCCCGGGTGCGCTTCTGTCCAAGGACAGGCATTTCAAGGCAGCGAGCGATTTCGCAGGCTTCAAAGTGCGGACACCGGGGGGCTACCCTGCCGACCTGCTGAAGGGTATGGGCGCCACAACGCTGTTCATGTCTTCGGGCGAGGTTTATGAAAAGCTGACGCGCGGCGTGATCGACGGTGTTTGTATGCCGCTGGATTCGCTTCTGGCCTTCAAGCTCGAAAAGCATCTCACTGACGTGATGACCGTCAGCGGCGGGCTTTACAATACCTCCTGGTTCCTTGTCATGAATCAGGCCAAATGGGACGGCATCTCCCCGGAAGATCAGAAGGCAATCATGTCCGTTTCCGGTCTGGCCTTCTCGGAACTGGTCGGCAAGGCATGGGACGAGAAAGATGCGGAGGGCTTTGAAGCGACCGGTAAGGCAGGCATCAATGTTTATCCGGCAGATGGCGCGGTGCTCGACCAACTCCTGTCCGTTGCGGCTCCGCTGGAAAAGGCATGGGTCGAAGAAGTGAGCGCACAGGGATTTGACGCTGCGGGGGCATTGGCCAAGATGCAGACTGCGAAACCTTCCAAGTGATGCATCTGGCTGCGACTCTGGGGCACCAGATAAAGACAAATCACAAGCAACGTTCATAAGGCGCGCGGCGTTCGACCAAAACTGTGATTCAGGTTTTTGGCCGAACGCTTTCAGCGGTCTATCTCTCTCGGCGATGTCTTCTTGAGGGCCCATCAAAGGCCCATCAAGGGCTTGGGTCAACAATCCACGCGTAGAACCAATTCAGATTTTCCGAGCCACTTCCTTCAGGGATGGCGCTCAAAATTCTTGCGTCTGGCTGGCTTGCGATCGGGATTTTATGCATGGAAGGGCGTTTTGTTGAACATCAAGTGTAAAATCGTCGCTTGACAGAGGCGCGGGGTCGAAAATCTTGGAAATGGACGCTTTAATACCGTAGTGAAAGCCGGGGATGCCCGTCACTCGCTGATGAGCTTGATTTGAAAAGAGTAGTGCCATGACCAGGAATGTTACAACCATTCGCGCAAGTGAAAAATTCAACAAGGCAGCCGAAACTCTCGCTTCGGATCACGACCGTTTCGTAAATGATATCATTACTCTGACGGAAATCCCGGCTCCTCCCTTCAAGGAAGAGAGGCGCAGTGAAGCTTATGAGGCGATGTTTAGAGCTCTCGGTCTGGAAGACGTCGCCCGGGACGAAGTCAATAACGTCACCGGTCTGCGCCGTGGAATGGGAAACGGTGCCCTTGTGGTGGTCGCTGCGCATCTTGATACGGTCTTTCCGGAAGGAACCGATGTGACGGTGAAGCGCGAGGGCACAAAGCTGATGGCGCCCGGAATTGGCGATGACACCCGAGGCCTTGCCACTTTGCTCGCTTTCATTCGTGCCCTTGATGCGGCGGGCATCGAAACCGAACAGGATATTCTTTTCGTCGGCAACGTAGGGGAAGAGGGGCTGGGAGATTTGCGCGGAACCCGGCATCTTTTCACTAAAAGCGCCTATAAGGACAAGATCGGTTGCTTTTTCACCTTTGACGGCATCGAGCCGCAGGACCTGACGATAGGTGCTGTCGGGTCATCCCGCTATCGCATCACGTTCAGGGGCCCCGGTGGCCACAGCCTTGGTGCGTTCGGCACAGTCAACCCGGCTTATGCCCTTGGCCATTTCCTCGTTGGAATGTCCAGATTGGAAGCCCCGAGCGATCCTCGCAGCTCCTATTGTGCCAGCGTTTTCAGCGGAGGGACGTCAGTCAACGCCATTCCGGAAGCCGTTTGGGTCGAAATTGACCTGCGATCTGAGGATGCGGATGTTCTGAAGCAGCTAAATGATGATGTTCGCCAATTGATCAGGGATGCCGTTGCCTATGAAAATGGCCGCGGAAACACAGCGTCCGGCGAAATTTCTGCAGATGTCGAGCAGATCGGCAATCGCCCTGCCGGGGCCACAGACAAGAATTCTGATATTGTCAGGGCCTGCTGCGAAGCCTTGACCATTTTGGGCTATCAGCCGGACCTGTCCGCCTCCTCTACGGATGCCAATATCCCGATGTCACTTGGCATTCCGGCTGTCAAGTTCGGTCATGGTGGGTCTGGTGGCAATGCTCATCGCCTTGATGAGTGGATCGACGTGGAGCCGACAGAGAGCGTGCGTGGGCTGACCGCAGGGCTTCTTGCTGTCGTTGCAACTGCTGGGCTTTTCGAAGGTTAGGGGCATTGGGAACCCACCTCGTCTTGTCGACAGGGCAATCACTGCGTCGCTGATCAGGCCTTCTTCCATCGGAGGAACAAGAACCTCTTCCAATTGCTCATTGAGATTGTCCGTCGGGCGCGGCGTGGCGATCTCGATGATCAGCGAATAGGCCGGTACTGCGGAGAGGGGCATGCGAACTTCGGTCATGTTCTGAAGCACGCAGTTGATCTCGCCATCATCAACCTGTTCCAACGCTTCAACATCGGCACCAAACGTTGATCGAACCAAACTGGCCACTTGCAGGGCGGAATTGATATCGTCGAAGCCAAGCCATGCAACGGCCTTGCTGGTCATGCGAGGGGCGAGGCGGAGCACCGCTCCGGTGACGATGCCTAGAGTTCCTTCTGCACCGGCATCAAGCTGAGTGATGTTGCTCTTCCTGCAGGTTGGCCATCAACATCGTATACGGGGCGGTTTCCTGTCCGTCGACCACGCCAGTCTGCAGGGGGCTGTAGAGTTCTGCCCAGGCGATCGGGGTTGGGGAGGCGCCCAGAGACTTGACCATTTCGACGTGGATTGGAATTTGCTGCGTGCGCATTTTCATGCCAACCATGTCGGCCGGGGTCTTGATCATCTTGGTCGAGCTGGAGACGTTGCGGAATGCCGAAGGCAGGTAGGACAGGATGCGAATGCCCGACGCTTCTGCGATCTTGTCAGAGAGGCTCTTGCCGAAGTCGCCGTCGAGAACCTTGCGTGCGATTGCCGTTGACGGGAAGGAATAGGGCAGCTCAAGCACGGAAGCGATTGGTGCATATGACGAGATATGGCCGGCATTCAATCCGCCAACCATCTCGATACTCCAGAAGATTGCCACATGCTTCTCGATGGAGTTGACAGATCTGCTCACGCCGAGCCGATCTGTCTATGCACCGGGCAGACGTGCCGTCAGCCGGAACGGCTTTGGTCGCTCCCACTCGTCCAATTCCTGCGATAACACATTGCTTTGCAGTGAGTTGAAGAACAAGCGGATGATACCGATCCGCACCAGGGTCACCGCTCGCAGTACGGTCGAATACAGGGATTGGCCCAAAAGCGACACGGAGATCTGTCTGTTTGTCCTGTCTGGCACCTGTGTCGTTCTCTCCCGAGATTATGAGCCATTGGTGCTGGAGCCGGGTGACTCAGTCTATTACGATGCCAGCAGCGAGCATTGCTGGACATCCGTTGGAGAAAAAGATGCTGAAGTCATGTGGATTATGAGCGCCTAGCCAATGTCTTTTCTCAGTTATGATGACGCCCGAAAGAGCGCCCGGAGGAAATTGCCGAGGGGATTGTTCGACTATATTGATCGAGGCGTTGGTGAGGAGGCGTCACTCAAGCGGCTGCGTGTGGCCCTTGATGAGGCCGAGATCTCTCCGCGGATCCTTTCCGGCCTGGTAGACCCTGATCTGAGGACGGAACTGTTTGGAAAGCAGCTTTCGGCTCCCTTCATTATTGCCCCCACAGCGATGGCAGGTCTTGTTCATCAGGGCGGGGAAGTCGCACTCGCCAAAGCGGCTCAAAAATATGGAATACCCTTTTGCCTTTCCACCCAATCGCTTAGCAGTGTAGATGAAATTGCTGCTGCTGTGCCCGAGTTGGACATTTGGATGCAGATCTATCTGTGGCAGGATCTGGCCCATTCCGAAAAGATGCTGAAACGGGCATGGGATGCGGGTGTGCGGGTCACCGTCATGGCCGATAGCGGTATACGAAGGGGACTGGATGTTTTGCGCTATCAGGAAAAGGGAGCAAAGGCCGTGATGCTTGGCAGGCTACCGATTTACGCCTTGGCATCGGAGGGCATGACTGGCGTCATCAAGGCTCTTGAAATCTTGGGCGAAGAGCTGTCCGAAGCGCTTCGATACAGATAACAGACCCCCATGATATCGGGTTGATTTAACAGGGCTTTTCTGCCGTGTTGCCTGCGTTGTCTTCTGGCTTTTGAGATAAGGGAGCATCACCATGACGTATTCTGGATTGATGCCTTTGTGAGAGCCAAGCAGTCGTTGGTCCGGGACTGCGCGAGAGGCTTGCGATCAGGGACACACCTTCCGGACAATGGATCAAAAAACGCCCGCCCCGGTCATGTCTGATGACGGGGGCGGGCTTTGCTTTCGCGCGTCAATTGATCGCTCGGCGGGACGGAGCTAAAGAGCGCCCCAGCCGCCTGGCGTTGGGGTGACCACGGTAATGCTCTCTCCGGCATCCAGTATGGTCTGGTCGCAGCCCTTCAGCTCTTCAATCGTACCATCGAGCCTTTTGACCCGGGTGTAGCCCAGCTCTCCATCCTCGCCGCCTTCAAGGCCGCGTGGCTTGACGCTTCTGTGCGAGGAAAGGATGGCGCAATCCATCTTTTTCAGGAAGCGCAAGGTTCGCTCGGTGCCATCACCGGCAGACCATTTGCCCCTGCCACCAGAGCCTTTGCGGATATGGAAATCTTCCAGCAGAACCGGGAAGCGGAATTCCAGAACTTCCGGATCGGTGAGGCGGGAGTTGGTCATATGGGTATGCACACCATCCGTACCATTAAAGCCCGGCCCAGCAGGAGAACCCGAGCAGATGGTCTCATAATACTGGTAGGTCTCATTGCCGAAGGTGAGGTTGTTCATGGTGCCTTGAGAATTGGACATGGCACCCAATGCCGCGAACACCGCATTGGTGACATGCTGCGAGGTCTCGACGTTGCCAGCCACCACGGCAGCGGGATAGCTCGGCCGCAACATGCAGCCTTCCGGCACAATGATGTTGATTGGCTTGAGGCACCCGGCATTCATGGGAATGTCGCCTTCGACCATCACGCGGAAGCAGTAGAGGATCACCGCCCGTGTCACTGGTTCCGGCGCATTGAAATTGTTGGCCTTGACGCCCGTCGTGCCGGTGAAGTCGACCGTTGCTTCCCGTTTCTCCTTGTCGACTGTGATTTTCACGTGAATGACGGAGCCCTGATCCGTATGATATTCGCATTCGGAATCCTTGAGCGCCTCAATGACCCGACGAACGCTTTCCTCGGCATTGTCCTGAACATAGCCCATATAGGCCTCAACCACATCCAGCCCGAAGTTGGCGACCATTTTCCGCACTTCCTGAATGCCCTTTTCGTTGGCGGCGATCTGGGCGGAAAGGTCGGCGATATTCTGGTGCGGGTTTCTGGCCGGGTAGGCGTGATCTGTCAAAAGTTCTCGCAAGGCTTCCTCGCGGAAATGGCCCTGATCGACAATCTTGAAATTGTCAAACAACACGCCTTCTTCGTCCACGGTGGTGGCGAGTGGTGTCATGGAACCAGGGGCGGTGCCGCCGACATCGGCATGGTGTCCGCGCGAAGCGGCCCAGAACAGGATGTTTTCGCCCTTGTCATCGAACACCGGTGTTACAACGGTAATGTCAGGCAAATGGGTGCCGCCATTGTAGGGCGCATTGAGGGCGAAGGCATCGCCGGGTTTGATGTTGCCCTCATTGAGCTTGATGACGGTCTCAACAGATCGGCCCATGGAACCCAGATGCACCGGCATGTGCGGCGCGTTGGCAACCAGAGCGCCCCTGGCGTCAAAGATGGCGCAGGAGAAATCGAGCCGTTCCTTGATATTGACCGAATAGGCGGTTTTTTGCAGGGTCACGCCCATCTGTTCCGCGATTGACATGAACAGATTGTTGAAGACTTCCAGCATGACAGGATCGGCTTGGGTACCGATGGCCTTGTCTCTTTGCAGTGGCACAATGCGGCTGAGGACCACATGGTTCTTGGCATTGAGCCGGGCCTGCCATCCGTCTTCCACGACGATTGTCGCGTGGGATTCCACAATGATCGCCGGGCCATTCACGGCCATACCGGGTTTGAGCGTATCGCGTTTATAAATGCCGGTGTTGTGCCAGTTGCCTTCAGCGTAGATGCGCGTTGCCGCCGCGGCCTCCGGGGTGCCGCTGGCAAGGGTCAGGTCCGGTTCGACAAGGCCCGCCCCGCCGCCGGTGGTTTCCACATCCAGTGTTTCGGCGACGATCGCCTTGTCGGAATAGGCAAAGCCGAACTGGGCCTTGTGCGCCCGTTCAAAGGCAGCTTTCATCTCGGATACGGTGCCGAAATGAATTGGCAAGGTGGTGTCGGAGCCCTCATAGCGCAGATGCACGGTCGTGCGCGTCTGGCGCTTGTCAGCTGGCACGGCCTGTCGTTCCAATTCCTGCTCGGTCTGCTGCGCAAGGCCATCTCTCAGAACTTCAAGGTCTGGAATGAGGCTCTCTTCCAGCCGTTTGACCACGGATTGCTGGCGGTCGGCTCGAATATCGGCGAGCCCCATGCCATAGGCTGAGAGAATGCCCGAGAAGGGATGCAGCACCACGGTCTTCATGCCAAGGCTATCGGCCACGCGACAGCCGGTCTGTCCGCCCGCGCCACCAAAGCAGACGAGGGCATAGGAGGTGACGTCATAGCCGCGTTGAACGGAAATCTTCTTGATGGCATTGGCCATATTTTCGACGGCGATCTTGAGAAAGCCATCTGCGACATCTTCCGGGCTGCGTCCGCCGCCAATGTCTTTTGCCAGAGCAGCAAATTTCTCCCGCACGATGGCATCGTCCAGAGGCTGGTCCTGATTGGGGCCGAAGATCCGGGGGAAGAAATCGGTTGCCAGTTTGCCGGTCATCAGATTGGCATCGGTGACAGTCAGCGGACCGCCACGCCGATAGCAGGCCGGACCGGGATTAGCACCCGCGGAATCGGGACCGACCTGAAACCGTTCGTCCTTGTAATGAAGGATGGAGCCACCACCGGCGGCCACCGTATGGATCATCATCATCGGCGCACGCATGCGAACACCTGCAACCTCTGTTTCGAAGGCGCGTTCATACTCACCATCAAAATGGCAGACATCGGTGGATGTTCCGCCCATGTCGAAGCCGATGATTTTCTCAAAGCCTGCCATGCGGGCGGTCTCGACCGCGCCGACAACCCCACCTGCGGGGCCGGAAAGAATGGCATCCTTGCCCTGAAACAGATTGGCAGCAGTCAATCCACCGGACGACTGCATGAACATCAGGCGCGGCCCGTCGCCCAGTTCCTGCTGCACCTGCTCGACATAGCGGCGCAGAATGGGCGAGAGATAGGCGTCCACAACAGTGGTGTCGCCTCGTCCCACCAGCTTCATCAGCGGGGAAACCTTATGGGAAACCGAGATTTGTGCAAAACCGATCTCACGAGCCAGTTCTTCCAGCAGCAGTTCATGCTGAGGAAAGGCATAGGCATGCATGAGGACGATGGCCACGCTGCGGATACCCGCGTCAAAGGTCGATTGCATGCTGGACCGGGCGCTCTCCATGTCGAGTGGCGTCTCCACCGAACCATCCGCCTTTATGCGTTCTACGATCTCATGGACATCGTGATACAGGAGTTCGGGCTTGATGATTTCCTTGGCAAAGATCTCCGGGCGTGCCTGATAGCCGATTGCGAGGGCATCGCGAAAACCCCGGGTGATGAACAGGGCTGTCGGCTCGCCTTTGCGTTCCAACAGGGCATTGGTGGCAACGGTCGTGCCCATTTTCACCGAATCGATTTTCTCGGAGGGAATCGGTGCTCCGGTTTTCACGCCCAACAGATCGCGGATGCCCTGAATGGCGGCGTCGCGGTAGGCTTCCGGATTTTCCGATAAAAGCTTGTGCGGATGCAAACTGCCGTCTGGCGCCCGACCGACAACGTCTGTGAAGGTGCCGCCCCGATCAATCCAAAAATCCCACTTTTCTGACATTTCAATACCTCTGGTTTATGGCCGACCACTGTTGTTCAGGAAGGAATAAGTGGTCTGTGATTGCTTTATTTTGATAATTTGTCTACATTTTATCGATAAAATCTATATACGGAAGCGTGGTCAGGTCAAGTCATTTGCAAGACCCTGTTGGTTGCTTGATGCAATGCGAACAGCTTTGGTGCAAACTGATGCGATGACCGCAACGGGGCAGGAAGGGAACCCATGAGTATGGATGGCACGAGCATGGATGACACGGAGAAGCAAATCGGCCCTGTTGTTGCGGCCTCGCATTTGGCGTCAGGGCCCATGCCAGCTCTTTCGGAGCTGGAATTTGCGCTCACGATGATTGTCAATGCCTATCATCGCTGGATTGAGCGCTGTATGGCGGCCAGTGGCTCCGAGGGTCTGGGGCCGCTTGATGTCATCGTGCTGCATAGCGTGAACCATCGGGGGCGCGCAAAAACCCTGTCCGATATATGTCTGGTGCTGAATGTGGAAGACACACACACAGTTGCTTATGCATTGAAAAAGCTCGAAAATGCCGGTCTGGTTGCTTCTGGCAAAAGGGGCAAGGAGAAGATTGCCGAAATCACCCCCGCCGGAGAAGCAGCTTGCATTGAATATAAGAGATTGCGCGAAGCTCTGCTGATCAAGCCGTTGAAAGCGCTCGGGCTTGATGAAAGCGAACTGTCGCAGGTGGCCACAACACTGCGCATGGTCTCTGGCAACTATGATCAGGCCGCACGAGCCGCCGCTGCGATGTGAGGTGAACGCCTGTCTTTTTCGAAGCTGCCTAATTCATGTCCCTCAAGTCTCATGTGAGCCTGCTCGCTCATGACGCTTTCCTATCGGTGCAATCGGGAGGAGGCCTGTTCCTGTAAAGTCTGCTGTGTCATGCGGGGCGAAGGTCAGGGAAAAGGGGCCGACACCCGCCTGTCGTTCGTATTGTTGTTTAAATCTCTGGTTTCTCATGCTTTTTCGTTTGAAACACAGAGCGCGCGGGTTTAACGTGCCGGACATCACAAAAGCTTCATAATGTGAGGAGTTGCCAGCCTCTGGCTGTCTCTTTCGCGTTTGGAAGCATCAGAGGCGCCCTTCGTCTAGTGGTCTAGGACGCCGCCCTCTCACGGCGGCAACACGGGTTCGAACCCCGTAGGGCGTACCAAACCTCAGTCCGACAGTTTGTTATCAATGAGTCAGGGCAGGATTGCTCTGCCTTTTTGGGGTATTTTGAGGTGTTTCGGCGAGACTTTGCGGCTTGCCCCCTTGCTTTTCCTTGTCATGCGTCGCAAGTTTTTCTCGTCACTTGCGGATTTTTATTGTTGATTTTCAAGAGGGGCAGATGTCTTCCAGACCCGGTTTCGATGAATGGGTGCTTGAGTGCGCCGATGCCGTTGCCAGACGCAGCCGTGATCCATCCACCAAGGTGGGGTGTGTCATCGTGCGCCCGGACAAGAGCTTTGCCGCTGTCGGCTATAACGGTTTCCCCCGCTCGATGGAGGACCGTGGCGAATGGTGGGACACACGCGAGGAAAAATATGATCGCGTCATCCATGCCGAGATGAACGCCCTAGCCGCCATGAAGGAGCCTGCCAAGGGCTGCATCGTCTATGTCACTCACCCACCCTGCAAGGAATGCACGAAGTTCCTCGCCGCCCATCAGGTCGCCAAAGTCGTCTGGCGTCACAATGACGGCATTCAGGGGCGCTTTGACACAACCCGCAGCGAGGAGATCCTCACTGATTGCGGTATTGAGTTTGAGGTGGTGGGGTAAAGCGCCAGCATGATGCCATGATCTGGTCTCTTGCATCTCCCAGCCTGTCCGCTTAAAACGGATGGCGCATTTGCGCCTTTCATGCATCCAAGGAATTCCCATGTCCGACAGTACGCCCGCAACACTGGCCCTCAAGAAGGGCAAGGTGGACTTTTCGCTTTTGCATTATGAGTATGACCCCGATGCGGATCGGGTCGGGTTGCAGGCGGCCGAGGCGATTGGGGCGGATCCGGCCGAGGTGTTCAAATCCTTGATGATCGAGCTTGATGGCAAGCCTGTTTGCGCGGTGGTGCCGTCCGATTGCGAGGTCAACATGAAGAAGCTGGCCAAGGCCTTTGGCGGCAAACACGCTGCCATGATGCCACCCGTCAATGCCGAGCGGATTACAGGCTACAAGGTGGGCGGCATCAGCCCGCTTGGCCAACGCAAGCGGGTGCCCACGGTGCTGGATGAAAGCGCCATGGACAAGCCGCTCATTCATATCAATGGCGGCCAGCGCGGCTTGCAGATCCGCATCGAGCCAAAGGCGCTCGTCGATTTCATGGGCTGCGTGGTCGCCGATCTGATCCGCTAGACGGGCAGGATCCTCTTGCCACCATAGGCCCTCAGGAAACCCTGTAGGCCATGCCGACGGATTCGGGTGCCGTTTCCTCAAAGCCGAATTGCTCATAGAGCCTGTTGGCCGGAATGTCGGCGATGATGGAGACATAGGCCTTCGACTTCAGGTTCCGGTTCACATAGTCCATCAGGCTTGCCATGATGGCTTTGCCCAAGCCATTGCCCTGATGGGCAGGGTCGACGGCGATGTCGCAAATGACAAACACGCAGCCACCGTCACCGACCAGCCGCCCGATGCCAACCACATCGTCGTCGTGGTAGATGGTCGCGGCAGCGACGGTTCCCTTCAGGCCTGCCTGTGCCGCTTCCTCTGAATAGACAGTAAGACCGGTGATTTCCCTCAGGCGCAGAAAGTCTGCAAGGGGCGGGGTCCGGGTTTCCAGACGATAGCGGTTGGTATCCATTTGACGATTTCCCTGATGGGGTTGGCCGTGACGAAACGGGGTGAACCATCCTGCAACTGGCGGAGCGGACTATGGGCGGTGTAACAAACCGATAGCTTAAGTGAAGGGGCGATTCAAAGCCCGCGATGGAGATGCCCACAATATCGCCACAGATCAAGTGTTGTGATGGGCTCCTAGAGAGGTTTGCTTTCTTCAGAAGCCGAACGATGTTGAGAGGGGTTTGAAACGATGGTTTGCCATATCGGATTTGGAATGAAGCGTTTGAGGGCATGCCGGGCGGTATTTGCGTCCTTGCTTCTGCTGTCTGTTGCACAACCGGTATGGGCGCAATCGACCAAGAAGGACGTTGCGGCACAGACAACGACCGAGACCGGCGCCGTGACGGTGGGCGATGCCCCGCATGAGGCAACGGGCGAGCCGATGGATGAAGACTGGCATGATACGGTCAGTACCCGGGCGTTGCTCAGCGAGCTGACACGGCTGGCAACGGACCTCGAAGCTCAGCGCAAGGACAATGCCAAGCTGGTTGCCAAGGTGGATATGCTTTCCCGGCGCCTTGATGGCATGCAGGCAACCATGCTCAAGGCCGGCTTCGAGCCGTCAGCCACGCAGGACGCAAAGGCCGGTGAGCCACACTCTGCCGCGGTTGATCTGACTGGCACCACAAGCCTGCCGGTACCGGCCTCCTCTCAGGCTTTGCTGCCTCAGGAACAGATTTCGCCGGAAGCGGCAATTTCGGCTTCCAAGGACAAAAGCGTCGTGAAAAGCGAGCCGCTGGCACCGCTTCCCTCGGGTGGGCAGAGCGTGGCGGACGCAGAGCGGCGCAGCCCGAAAGACGGTGGCTACTTCTCGCGTCTGGTCAACAAGAGCGAGAAGATGCTGAGTAATCTGGCGATCTGGTAAACAAAAACGCCTCATCATGTGATGGGGCGTTTTCATATTTCTGGCAGGGCATTGTGACACCGGTTCCGGCTCGTTTCTGATCTGATCCCGTTCCCGGGTTCAGCCGATCAGTGGCCGCTGACAAGGCCCATCAGGCGATAGGTCAGGTTGGCGGCGGTGAAGTCCCAGGCCCACTGGCCTTCGATCGGGGCCAGTTCCACCACATCCATCCCGACACATTTGCGGCCCTTGAGGGCATGGGCAATGAGCTGAAGGCTCTGGTAGTAGCTGAGACCGCCGGGAACCGGGGTGCCGGTTGCTGGCATGATCGACGGGTCGAGGCCGTCGACGTCGAAGGTCACATAGACATGCTCGGGGAAATCTTCCGGCAGATCGACCGCCATCAGCCGTTCCGTAACCAGCTTTTCTGCATCAACGAAAGAAATATGTGCTTCGTTCATGCGGCTTTCGTGTTCCTCGATGCAGAGGGCGCGGATGCCGAACTGCATCAGCGGCAGGCGACGCTCCACCG
The DNA here is from genome assembly GCF_003574655.1 of Cohaesibacter haloalkalitolerans. GTDB lineage: Bacteria > Pseudomonadota > Alphaproteobacteria > Rhizobiales > Cohaesibacteraceae > Cohaesibacter > Cohaesibacter haloalkalitolerans. The sequence goes on along the minus strand of NZ_QNUM01000008.1, from coordinate 97,312 downwards.
CGCAGAGATGCATGACCGAGGCATGGGAATGCTTCTGGCCCTGATAGGCGACGCGCAGGTCTGCGTGGGCGTCGATCTGGATGATGCCGACCGGGGCATCAAGGGCGTCCACCACCCCCATGATGGCTCCATAGGAAAGACTGTGCTCGCCGCCCAGGGTCACCGGAATGCGGCCGGCCTTGACACTGGCTGTGGTGCGGGCGCGCAGATCCTTGATGACGGCCTCGATGGGCTGGTCGCAATTGATCACGGGCGACGTATAGATGCCCTTCTTGATCGGGAAGCCCTTGCCGTCATAGCGCTCCAATTCCTGACTGGCTTCCAGCAGCGCCAGCGGGCCTGCCGACGTTCCGGCACCATAGGAGACCGTTTTTTCCAGCGGGCAGGGAATGACTTCAAACAGGGCCTTTTGCGGATTGCTTTCGTCTTCTGTCAATTCCGATTCCAGAAAGGCGGGATAGGTCAGATCAAGCATGGTCTTTGTCCAGGGTTACACGTCTCTTCTCAGGAGAGGCGGTTGCGGAAGTCAGAATAGGAAAACTCGCGGATCACGTCGAGCTTGTCGGTCTCGGAGTCCCAGATGGCGATGGCTGGAAGACGCACCCCATTGAAGGTGTTGGTCTTGACCATGGAATAGTGTGCCTGATCAAGGAAGGCGATGCGCTGCCCGATTTCCGGGGTCTTGCCGAATTTGTAATCGCCGATGACATCGCCTGCCAGACAGGACGGGCCGCCAAGGCGATAGACAAGGCCGGTTTCCGGTTCGTCAAGCAGAGCCGGACGATAGGGAGCCTCGATGACGTCGGGCATGTGGCAGGTTGCCGAAATGTCCATGATGGCAAGGTTTGTGTTGCCGTTATGGGCGACATCAAGCACCTCGCCAACCAGAATGCCAGCGTCCAGCGCCACGGCTTCGCCCGGTTCGAGATAGATCTCGACATCATATTTGGCCTTGATATCCCTGAGGAAGGCCACCAGTTCGTCGCGCTGATAATCTGCGCGGGTGATGTGGTGCCCGCCGCCGAAGTTGAGCCATTTGAGCTTCTTGAGCCAGGGGCCAAGGCGATCTTCCACGGCCTCGAAGGTTCGCTTCAAAGGCGTGAAATCCTGTTCGCACAGGGTATGCATGTGAATGCCGGAGAAGGGCGCAAGGTCCTCTTCGTTGAGCTGGCTGATCGGGGTGCCTAGGCGTGATCCGATGGCGCAGGGGTCATATTTGGCGATATGGCCCTCGGAATGTTCAGGGTTGATCCGAAGCCCGAAATCAGGCGCATGACCCCACTTGCGAGCGGCCTTGATATAGCTTGAAAAGCGCTCGAACTGGGCCGGATTGTTGAAGATGAGATGATCCGACAGCTCGAGGATCTCGGGCATCTCGTCTTCCTTGAAGCCTGCCGAATAGGTGGCCAGCTCGCCGGAGAACTGTTCCCGTGCCAGCTTTGCCTCCCAGAGGCCGGAGGCGCAGGTGCCGTTCAGGTAATTGCCGACCAGATCGCTCAACGCCCAGCAGGAGAAAGCCTTGAGTGCCAGCAGAACCTTGACGTCGGCTTCTTCTCCCACCTTGGCAAGAATGCTCAGATTGCGGCGGATGGCCGCCTTGTCGATCACAAAGCAGGGGGAAGGAACGCGCGAAAGATCAAAGGTCGCGAAAGCGCCGGCATCGCCTGCCTGCGTTTCCATAACTGGCGCATCGGTCATTTCGGTTTTTCTCCATTCGAGAACAGGCCCTTGCGGGCTAAGACAAGTGAGCCCGGCAGGGCCGGGCTCGAAGGATCGATCGGGACCTAGAAGTCGAGCGGCTTGTCCAGGTCGTGCACTTCCCATGGAAGGCCGTGTTTGTTGAGCATATCCATGAACGGATCCGGATCAAGCTGTTCCATGTTGAATACGCCCTTGCCAGACCATTTGCCGGTGAGCATCAGGGCGGCACCGATCATGGCAGGCACACCGGTGGTGTAGGAAATGGCCTGCGAGCCAACTTCGGCATAGCATTCTTCATGGTCGCAGATGTTGTAGACATAGACCGTCTTGGCCTTGCCGTCCTTCTCGCCGGTCATGATGTTGCCGATGCAGGTCTTGCCCTTGGTGGTCTTGCCCAGATCGCCCGGGTTCGGCAGAACAGCCTTGAGGAACTGCAGCGGAATGATTTCCTTGCCTTCATAGATGACCGGGTCGATGCGGGTCATGCCAACATTCTGCAGCACTTCCAGATGCTTGATATAGGCATCGCCGAAGGTCATCCAGAAGCGGGCGCGCTTGATTTCCGGCAGGTGCTTCACAAGGCTTTCCAGCTCCTCGTGATACATCTGGTACATGTTCTTCTCGCCAACGGCCGGGAAATCGAAGACCTGCTTGTTGCCCATGGCCGGGGTGGTGACCCAGTCGCCGTTTTCCCAGTGATGGACCGGAGCAGTGACTTCGCGGATGTTGATTTCCGGGTTGAAGTTGGTGGCGAAATGCTGGCCATGGTCGCCGCCGTTGCAATCGAGAATGTCGAGATACTCGATCGTGTCGAGCAGATGCTTCTTGGCATAGGCGGTGTAGACGTTGGTAACGCCCGGGTCGAAGCCTGAGCCGAGCAGAGCCATCAGGCCCGCTTCCTCGAAGCGCTGCTGATAGGCCCATTGCCAGCTGTATTCGAACTTGGCAACGTCGCGCGGTTCGTAGTTGGCGGTATCCAGATAGTTGACGCCGGATTTCAGGCAGGCGTCCATGATGTTGAGGTCCTGATAGGGCAGGGCCACGTTGACCACGAGGCTGACACCCAGCTTGTCGATGAGGGCAGAGAGCGCATCCACGTCATCGGCATCGACCTCGGCGGTGTTGATGGTAACTCCGGTCCGTTCCTTCACGGAAGCAGCGATCTCGTCGCATTTGAAAATGCGGCGCGAAGCCAGCGTGATGTCACCGAAGATCTCGGAAAGCTGTGCCATTTTATGGATCACAACGGAGCCGACGCCACCTGCGCCGATAACCAGAACCTTGTTCATGTGTTCTTTCCTTCTTCTGAAAGGGCCGAGCGGAATGCCTCTCCGCTCCTGAATAAAGACTGTTGCCTTCCCGGGCGGAAGGCTTGTTCAATAATGCCAATGCCAGATCTGTGCTGGGTTCATGCGGCGGTGTTCGTCTCAAACGAATCCGCTTTCCTGCAGACCATACCAAAGATGATCGGGTGAGGGCACCCATTGCTGGCGAAAGCATGACGCCGGTCTGGAAACCGGCATCATGCTGGTGTCATCAGCTCTGATGTTCGAAATAGGTGTAGCCGTTCATGCTTTCCTTGAAGGCGCTCATGATGGCCTTGCGTTCCTTCACGGTCAGCTTCTTGTCGGAAACCGCTTCCTCCACCATCTGCTTGAAGCTGTTGGAGAGTGCAATCGGATTGTACTCCACATAGCTCAGCACTTCAGAAATGGTGTCCCCTTCCACTTCGTGGATGAGGTTGAAATCGCCGTCCGGCTTGATTTCGATGGTCGCGACGTTGGTGTCGCCAAACAGGTTGTGCAGGTCGCCCAGCGTTTCCTGATAGGCACCGACAAAGAACACGGCCATGCAATAGTGCTCGTCTTCGGCCAGCTTGTGCACCGGGAGAGACTGGGAAATGCCGTCGGCCAACACGAACTGGTCGACCTTGCCATCGCTGTCACAAGTGATGTCGCTGAGGATCGCCCGATGGGTCGGGGTCTCGTTGAGGCGCTGGATCGGAATGATCGGATGCAGCTGATCAATGGCCCATACGTCCGGCAGTGACTGGAACAGCGAGAAGTTGGCGTGATAGATATCGGCAGCCGACTCCAGAGCCGAGAGAACGTCATCCGATACCCATTCGTCGGATTCAGTTGCCTTGCGCATTCTGGCGAGCAGGTTGAGATAGAGTTTCTCTGCCTTGGCCAGATCGCGCAGACCAACCTCGCCGCGTCCAAAGTTGCGGCGTACCTCGTCGCGATAGAAGGTCACGTCGTTGAGACATTCCTGCAGACGGCTTGGGGTCAGATAGCTCTGAACGTCGCGCATGTCGCGGATGGAGCGGTTGTCGTCCTCTGTCACCTCGACCGAGGTGTCTTCCTCGTAGTGGGTGACATCGATGATGTTGAACAGCAGCATCGAGCTGTAGGCAACGGTTGCGCGACCGCTTTCCGTCACGATGGTCGGGTGCTTTTGACCGGCATCATCCATCGTGTTCATCACGGCCTCGACGATGCTGTAGCAATATTCGTCGGTGGAGTAGTTGATGGAGTTTTCGGTCGACTTGTGCTCGCCAGTATAGTCGATACCCAGGCCGCCACCCAGATCGATATAGTTGAGCGGAGCGCCTTCCTTGCGCAATTCGACAAAGAAGCGGCATGCCTCGGCGGCAGACCGGCGCACGTCGAGAATATCCGGAACCTGGCTGCCCAGATGGAAATGCTGCAGCTGCAGGCAGTCCAGATAGCCTTCTTCCTTCAGACGGTCGATCACATGCAGCACGTCCGGCGAGGACAGGCCAAAGGCCGAACGGTCGCCCGAGGAGGAGGCCCAGTTGCCGGTGACGCGGTTGTTGAGCTTGATGCGGATGCCCAGCAGCGGGCGGATCTTCAGCTTCTTGGATTCCTCAAGAACCAGATCAAGCTCGGACTTGCTCTCCAGAACAATGATCGTGTTGAAGCCGAGTTTGCGCGACAGAAGGGCGAGATTGATGAACTCGCTGTCCTTGATGCCATTGCAGATCAACAGCGCGTCCTTGGAAAGGCGCTGGCCAAGGGCGATGATCAGCTCCGGCTTGGAGCCGACTTCGAGCCCGAAATTGTGGGGGGCACCATATTCGACGATCTTCTCGATCACGTGCGCCTGCTGGTTCACCTTGACCGGGAATACGCCGCGATAGCAGGCCTGATACTTCAGTTCCTTGATCGCGTTGGCGAAACTGGTGTTGATGCGGTCGATCTGGCTTTTCAGACTGTTGGCAACGCGCAGAAGAATGGGCGATGCAATGCCGCGTTCTTCCAGCGAATGCAAGATGGACGTCAGGTCGGTCGTTGTCGCCCCTGTGTCGTGTTGCGTGATGAGACCGATGTTGCCGTTTTCCAGCACTTTGAAACGATCATTACCCCAGCGTTCAATGCCATAGATTGCACAAGGAGCTTCTTGTTCCGTGTCGCTCAATCGCCTGTCCTCTTGATGAAAAAACAGCCCGCTTTCGGGCTTCTATCCGTGTCGTGCCAACACTGCACTTGGTTGCCTGCATATGGCCGAAAGCCTAGGGTAGTGCAAGTGAAATTTCGAATATAACACATATCATATTTCACGCGGCTGTACAGTGTTCCCTGTCTATCGGCAAGGCTCGACGCTTCGCGCTGTTCTGTCCGGTATTCATGGCTGTATTAAGGCCCCAAAAACCAAAGGCCACAGAACAGCCTGCGTATGATTATGGGATATTTGAGACCGTTTCATGAAAGTCCCAGGGAGATGTTGGCGCTGATGCTGGACAGTGTGATGATCCCCACAGATCGTTGACGTTTGTCCATTTGTCTTTTCAAATTGTGCGTGAATGATGCAGATTTTGAAAGAAATGCTATTGTCAGCCCTTTCAGGTTTGGTTTAAACAGAAGGCACCCGATTGTACCCGCCTGATGCGCGGTGCAGTGAATTTGCACATGCTGATCCTTTTCATCGACCGATATGTGCCATTTTCCCTCTAAAGGACTTTATAATGCCAGACTATCGTTCCAAGACTTCGACCCATGGCCGCAATATGGCTGGTGCCCGTGCGCTTTGGCGTGCGACCGGCGTCGCAAATGAGGATTTTGGCAAACCGATTATCGCGGTGGTCAACTCCTTCACCCAGTTTGTGCCGGGGCATGTGCATCTGAAGGATCTGGGGCAGATGGTGGCGCGCGAAATCGAGGCCGCCGGTGGCATTGCCAAGGAAATGAACACCATCGCCGTTGATGATGGCATCGCCATGGGCCATGACGGCATGCTCTATTCGCTGCCGTCTCGCGAGATCATTGCCGATTCCGTTGAATATATGGTCAATGCCCACTGCGTTGATGCCATGGTCTGCATCTCCAACTGCGACAAGATCACCCCGGGCATGATGATGGCGGCCATGCGGCTCAACATCCCGGCCGTCTTTGTTTCCGGTGGCCCGATGGAAGCGGGCAAGGTTGAGGGCGTCGACCACAAGCTCGACCTCATCGATGCGATGATCATGGGTGCCGATCCGCAAGTTTCCGATGACGTCGTTCAGAAGGTCGAGGAATTCGCCTGCCCGACCTGCGGTTCCTGCTCGGGCATGTTCACGGCCAACTCGATGAACTGTCTGGCCGAGTCCCTCGGCTTTGCGCTGCCGGGCAACGGCACGATCGTTGCCACCCACGCAGACCGCAAGGAGCTGTTCCTTGAAGCCGGTCGCAAGGCGGTGGAAATGTGCAGACGCTATTACAAGGAAGAGGACGCCAGCGTCCTGCCGCGCAACATTGCCACTTTTGAGGCCTTCGAGAATGCCATGACACTCGATATCGCCATGGGTGGTTCCACCAACACGGTGCTGCATCTGCTGGCCATCGCGCAGGAAGGCGAAGTGGACTTCACGATGGCGGACATCGACCGCCTGTCGCGGATCGTGCCGAACGTCTGCAAGCTGGCGCCGATGACACAGAAATACCACGTTGAGGATTGCAACCGGGCAGGTGGCATCTTTGGCATTCTGGCTGAGCTGGACCGGGCCGGTCTCATCCATCGCGGCTGCAAGACGGTTCATGCCAAGACGCTTGGTGAAGCCATCGATACCTATGATATCATGGGCTCGCCCAGTGCTGCTGTTGAACAGCTCTACAAAGCTGCACCGGGCGGAGTTCGCTCCATCGAGGCTTTCTCGCAGGCCAGCCGCTACAAGGAACTGGACAAGGATCGTGCCACCGGCTGTATCCGCGACAAGGAACATGCCTACAGTCAGGATGGCGGCTTGGCCGTGCTGTTCGGCAATATCGCCCTTGACGGCTGCATCGTGAAGACTGCCGGTGTTGACGAGAGCATTCTGAAATTTTCCGGTCCGGCCCGCATTTTCGAGAGTCAGGAAGCTGCCGTGAAAGGCATCATCGGTGGCAAGATCCAGTCCGGGGACGTGGTCATCATCCGCTACGAAGGGCCGCGCGGTGGCCCGGGCATGCAGGAGATGCTCTATCCGACCTCCTATCTCAAATCCATGGGGCTGGGCAAGGAATGCGCGCTGATCACCGATGGCCGCTTCTCGGGCGGTACCTCGGGTCTGTCGATCGGCCACGTTTCTCCGGAAGCGGCTGCCGGTGGCGCCATTGGCCTCATCGAGGAGGGGGATATCATCGAGATAGATATTCCGAACCGGTCGATGAATGCTGCTGTTACCGATGCCGTGCTGGCAGATCGTCGCGCTGCGATGAATGCCAAGGGGGCGGATGGCTGGAAGCCTGCCGAGAAGCGCGAGCGCATTGTCTCCCGTTCGTTGCAGGCCTACGCCCTGATGGCCACGTCGGCCGACAAGGGTGCTGTTCGCGATCTTACGGGCCTCAAGCGCGACGACTGAGCGCTTCAGATGATCCGGGGCACGTATCCCCGGCCTGGCCGAATGCAAGAAAATCAGGGCCCGCCATGGAAATGGCGGGCTTTTTTGCTATCGGCTTGTTATGCATAAATGCGTGGAAATGCATCTGTACAATAAACCCTATTCTTGTTTCAGACTTTTCGCGCTAAGCTTCCAAAACCAGATTGCGCTTCCGTTTTGGGGGCTATGTCGCTAGCTGGAGATTGACCATGAACAAAAAACTCATTGCCGCTTTGATGCTCGGATTTTCATATGTGAGTGTTGCATCCCCAGCCATGGCTGGCGGGGGAGACGCTGTTGCCGGGGCCATTATCGGGGGAACCCTGGGCCTGATGCTTGGAGGGGCTGCCGCCCATTCTCATCCGGTCCGCCGCCCGCCACCCCCTCCGCGCTACTACCAGACGCCGGAGGAAACCCGCTACAATATGGACATTCAGACCCGCCTCAACTATCTGGGCTATAATGCCGGTGGGGCTGATGGTGTTATGGGCCGTCGCTCGCGCGCCGCGATTTCAGACTTCCAGTATGAGGCCGGTTTCCCGGTGACCGGACGTCTGACCAATGAACAGGTCAGCGTGCTGTTCTCGCCAGAGTTCGAACAGGCCCATTTCAACCCGGTTTCTCCAAATGCACCGTTGTCGAACCCGCCGGCCGCCAACAACACTGTGGCTCCGGTCGATCAGGGTAGTGACAATGCTGCCAGTGCCCCTGCTGACACCATGGCGGACGCGCCGGAGGTTGTCAGCAATGACCCGGCGCCGAGCAGTACATCAACGCCGATCAAGCCTCTGACCGGGGCCAACACGACGCTTTCCTTCAGCAAGGGGGCTCCGGCCTTCTTCGGCATCACGTTGGGGCAGAGCTATGATCACGCCCGCACGATCCTCACGGAAAACGGCTATGCCAATTGCACCGGTACCGGCGAGATCGTGACATGCACCAGCGATCAGGAAGGCGTGTCCAAGCGCTTCAAGCTGGCGCGCAGCATGGATCTTGACGGCCAGCCGATCTACATGATGGACTCCGACACCAAACTGATGGTCGATGTCGAGAAGTCCGTTATCGAAGGCAAGCTGGCGGAATCCTATCCAGAACTGACGGCTGCGCCCAACCGGGTGATCAGCGACAATGCCAATTGTGCTCTGAAAATGGCCAAGATGCCGGATGTGGAGAATTTCCTCGATCGTCTGGAAATCGCCCGCGACAATCCCGATCAGGAACCTTCCGACTGGCTGCGTGGCATGATCGATACCTGCGACATCTTCTACAAGGCGAATGTTGCCGAAATTTCGGGTGGTTATGATGTTCGGGTGGTGATGTTCAAGGGCACCTATGTGCAGCAGGACTTTGCCAATCTGGAAGAGAAGAAGCTGAACAAGGTCAAAAATGCCCTCACGTTCTGAGGCTTGTTGCTCGTTTGATCGCTTGCCAACAGCAGGCTGAGATGAAAAACCCGGCTCCCTTTGGGGCCGGGTTTTTGCTATTCCATCAAGGCTGATCTGCCAGATCCGCGATCAGGCTTCGGCCTGAATCAGCTCGCGGGTCTTCATGAAGGTGATGGCCGGGTGGCGTTCCTTGGTGAAGTCGATTTCCCACTGGCTCTTGGCAAGGAAAACCGGACTGCCTTCGCGGTCATGGACGATGTTGTTGACGTTGGCCGACATGAAGGCCTTCATCTTGACCGGATCGTCGCACTTGACCCAGACGGCCATGTTGTAGGTGATTGGCTCGAAATCGATGTCAACGCCATATTCGGCCTTGGCGCGGGATTTCAACACGTCGAGCTGCAGGATGCCGACGAGGCCGATGATCCAGTTGGAGCCAATGTTGGGCTTGAACACCTGAGTGAGGCCCTCTTCGGCCAGATCCTCAAGCGCGCGGCGCAGCTGTTTGACCTTGGTGCCGTCCGGCAGGCGCACGCGGCGCAACACTTCCGGCGCAAAGGCGGGAAGGCCGGTGAACTGCAGCTGTTCGCCTTCGGTGAAGGTGTCGCCAACGCGAATGGTTCCGTGGTTCGGGATACCGATGACATCGCCCGGTCCGGCCTCGTCTGCGATCTCGCGATCCTGAGCGAAGAACATGATCGGGCTGTGGACCATGACGTCCTTGCCGGTGCGGATCTGGCGCAGCTTCATGCCGCGCTTGAAGTCTCCCGAGCAGATACGCATGAAGGCCACGCGGTCGCGATGGTGGGAATCCATGTTGGCCTGCACTTTGAACACAAAGCCAGAGACCTTCTTCTCGTCCGGGTTCACCGTGCGGGTGGTCGCCGGTGAGGGGCGCGGGGCTGGTGCTATCTCAGCGATGAGGTCGAGCAGGGCGGTCGGGCCGAAGTCCTTGAGCGCCGAACCGAAGATGACCGGCGAGAGATGGCCTTCACGATAGCTGTCCAGATCGAATTCGGAATAGCCGACGCTGGCCAGTTCTACCATCTCCCGGCATTCTTCCAGCAACTGGCCGTCGACCAGTTCGTCAAGCTGTGGATCGTCGATGCCCGAGGTTTCGACAATCCGGTCAAACGCCTCGCCCTTGTGTGCGCCGGTGTAATATTCACCGTTGGTCACGTTGAAGCAGCCATGGAAGGTCGAGCCGGAGCCGATTGGCAGCACCAGCGGGGCGACGTCGAGCGCAAGGGTCTCTTGAATCTCGTCGAGCAGTTCGAATGGATCCTTCGCCTCGCGGTCGCATTTGTTGACCAGCGTGATAATGGGAATGTCCCTGAGGCGGCAGACCTCGAACAGCTTCAGCGTCTGGGCCTCGATACCCTTGGAGGCGTCGATCACCATGATGGCGCTGTCAACGGCGGTCAGCGTGCGATAGGTGTCTTCAGAGAAGTCTTCGTGGCCCGGCGTATCGAGCAGGTTGAAGATCAGATCCTTGTGTTCGAAGGTCATCACCGAGGAGGTGACAGAGATGCCGCGTTCCTGTTCGATCTTCATCCAGTCCGACTTGGCGCGGCGCTTTTCACCGCGCGCCTTGACCTGACCGGCCATGCGGATGGCGCCGCCGAAATAGAGCAGCTTTTCGGTGAGGGTGGTCTTACCGGCGTCGGGGTGTGAGATGATCGCAAAGGTGCGACGAATTTCATGAGATGCAGGCATTGATTTCTTGTCTTTCTTGCCGGACGAGCGGCTGGTTTTCAGGCGATGCTCAGCGCCAGCTCCTGAGGGCGGGCGCGATCAATCGCGAAAGGGATCCGATTTGGGCCGGACCATAGGCGAAAGAGGGTCAAATTTCCATCAAAAAAGCGGCTGGCAGCGAGGCTAGCTCTCGCCGAGCTCTTCCTGCAGGATTTCCAGCTCCAGCCACTTCTCTTCGGCCTTGGCCAGCAGCTCTTCCTGTGCCTCAAGGGCCTTTGCTGCCTTGTTGAAGGTTTCCGGGTCCTTGGTGAAGAGGTCCGGGTCTTCGAGGCGGGCGTGCAGGCGGTCGATCTTGCCCTGAATTTCTTCCATCTTGGCAGGAAGGGTTTCCAGCAGGTGCTTGTCCTTGAAGGTCAGGCCCTTCGTTTGTTTCGGAGCGCTTGGGCGGTCGGATGGGGCGTCGACGGCTTTGCCGGGCTTGTCCTTGCGGCCGGTTTTGCGGGCGGTGACGCCGCTGCCGCGCTGGGCGATCATGTCACTATAGCCACCGGCATATTCGGTCCAGCGACCATCGCCTTCAGCATAGAGGGTGGTGGTGCAGAGCCGGTCGAGGAAGTCACGGTCGTGGCTGACCAGCAGCACGGTGCCGGTATAGTCATTGATGACTTCCTGAAGCAGATCGAGGGTTTCCAGATCGAGGTCGTTGGTCGGCTCGTCAAGCACCAGAAAGTTCGAGGGCTTGGCAAGGGCGCGGGCCAGCATGAGGCGGCCGCGTTCGCCGCCTGACAATACCGAGATCGGACTGCGGGCCTGTTCCGGGCGGAACAGGAAATCCTTCATGTAGCCAACCACATGGCGGTGGCTGTCGCCGACCTGCACCATGTCGCCGCTGTGGGTGGTCAGGGCTTCCTTGAGGGTCCAGTCGGGATTGAGGCTTTCGCGCTTCTGGTCGAGGGTCACCATCTGTAGGTTGGTGCCCAGCACGACCGTTCCGCTGTCGGGCTCGAGGCCTTCGGTCAGCAGGTTAATGAGCGTCGACTTGCCGGCCCCGTTCGGTCCGACGATGCCGATACGGTCACCGCGCAGGATCTCCATCGAGAAATCCTTGACGATGGTCCGGCCATCGAAACTCTTGGAGATGTGTTTTGCCTTGATGACCGACTTGCCGGAGCTTTCGCCCTCGGTGGCGCTCATGCGCACGTCGCCCTGCGGGCGGTTCTGCGCCATCTGCTGCTTCTTCTCGCGCAGGGTGCCCAGTTCGCCGAGGCGGCGGACGTTGCGCTTGCGCCGTGCCGTGACGCCATAGCGGATCCAGTCCTCTTCGGCGAGGATCTTCTGCTTGAGTTTCTGCTCTTCGATGCGCTCCTGTTCGAAAATATCGTCGCGCCAAGCTTCGAAATCGGCAAAGCCCTGTGACGAGCGGCGGGCAGTGCCGCGATCGATCCAGACCACGTTGCGCGTGAGATTTTCAAGGAACCGGCGGTCGTGGCTGATGATCACCTTGGCCGAGCGGATTTGTTTCAGTTCGCTTTCCAGCCATTCGATGGCGGGCAGGTCAAGATGGTTGGTCGGCTCGTCAAGCAGCAGGATATCGGGTTCTGGGGCCAGAACGCGGGCAATCGCGGCGCGGCGGGCTTCGCCACCGGAAATCTCGCGCGGATTTTCCTTGCCGGTCAGTCCCATTTCATCAAGCAGATACTGCGCCCGGTAATGGGCATCGCCCGGTGCCAGCCCTTCCTCGACATAGTCGAGCACGGTGGCAAAAGCCGAAAGGTCCGGTTCCTGCGGTAGATAGCGCAGGGTGGTGCCCGGCTGGAAGAAGCGTTCGCCATGATCCGGTTCAACTAGGGCGGCGGCGATCTTCAGAAGGGTGGATTTGCCCGATCCGTTGCGGCCGACAAGTGCGATGGAATCTCCCTCATGGACGGCCAGTTCGGCTCCGGCCAGCAGGGCCTGACCTCCGATAGCCAGATGAATGTCCTGAAGATGAAGGAGCGGTGGTGCCATGAGAATGCTGTCCAGAGTAGATATGGGAGGGGGCGAGGACGCCCCGTCAATGCGCCTCTGGCTTTAAACAATGCCGAGGCTCTTGGCAAGGGTTGCCGGGTTTGCAGAGCCCGCTTGCCCCGAATTCATGTAGGAAACGCTGTGGTGGCAGAAAAGGGTCAGCGTGAGCTTTTTTCAAGCTCCCGCACCCGATCAGCCAGTGAGAAGACCTGAGACCACGGGTCCTCGCTGGCAGCTGCTGCGGCCTTCTCCGGTTGCCCTTCGGAGCCGTTGGTTGCCTCTTGTGTGGTATCCTTTGGTGCGCTCGCGACAGACTGCTTGACCGCTTCGCTGACTTGAGATGCGCGGATGGCCGGAGCCGGGCCGGTGCCGTTCTCGGGGCTATTGGCAGGCGCATTGACAGGTGAGCCGGTTGTCGGGCCGTCGATCGCCTCGTCGCTATTGCCATTGCCAAGGTCGCTGAATTCGGTGAGGCGGGTGGCGATCAGCTTCATCTCGTCTCTCAGCATTTGCTCATGCGGTGTCAGAGCGGTTGTTTTGCCGCTGTCGTCGTTGCCCTCTGTAGCCTCGTCGCCCTGAGCGTCCTTTTCGTTCTGGGCTTCCTGCTCCTGCAACCGTGCTTCCAGAGCAGACAACTGGCTGGCCAGATCGTCATTGTTGGCGTTGGCCTTGTCGAGGGTAGACTGGAGCTCGCGTTTTTCCTTTTCGAGCCCCTCGATCATGCTGGAGAGGTTTTCTCCATTTTCCAGTTTCTGCTGAGTTTCAAGCTGCATGGCCAGGCTGGCAATCTTTGCTTCTGCTTCCAGTCGACGGGTTTCCGCCTCCGCAAGCAAGGTGTTGCTGTTGTCGCCGGTGGCGAGATTCTGTTTGGTGGCGCGTTCGAGCTGGCGCGACAGATTGGCGATTTCGCTGTCCTTGTCGGCCAGTTGCCCCTGCAATGTGTCGGCCTTTTCCTCAAGGGCGGACAGGCGCTCTCTGGTGCGGTCGAGCTCGGTGTTCTTCTGGCCGAGCAGCGTTTCGGTCTTGCCACGCTCGCCGGTCTGTTCGCTCAGCTGCATGGTGAGGCTTGAAATCTCTTCGCGGAGATTCTCGATGCGGGCCATCTGGGCTGCCAGTTCGACCTTCTGTTCGTCGATGTTGGTTTCCAGATAATAGATATCCTTTTCGAGCTGATCCCGCGTCTCTTCCAGATCGGAGATGGTTTGGCGGGCATCGGCAAGTTGTTGTTCGGATGTCTGCAACAGCCCGGACACGCGGCCGGTCTCGTCTTTCTGGCTGGCCAGCGACCGGGTCAAGCCGTCGATGGTTTCGAGATGGTTGGCGATCTGGGCGTCGCGCGCTTCAATGGTCTTGTTGAGGCGGTCGATCCGGATCGTCTTGTTGGCGAGTTCGTCCTGTCGGCGGTTGGCGATGACTTCCTGCTTGCGCAGATCGATTGCCATCTCGGCGCGGACCTGATCCTTTTCGGCCTGCAACTCGCTATAGCTCATGGGCATCTCGGCCATCATGCGCTTGCGCGTGAGGCGAACAACCCGACGCCAGATCATGGGCACAATCAAGAGCATCAGCAGCAGAGTGACAAACACTCCGAGCATTATGTACATGATGATTGCGATCACGGTGCCTCTAGCCCCTGCCTGCGTGGTCTATGCCCAAAGCTGCCTTTACGCATCATGCCGATGCTTCAGATAGCATAACCCCCCGTGCTCGAACCCGTTTCCGAGCTCGGGGAGTTCAATTTCCTGATTGTTATCAGTCAATCATGGTTTACGGAATAAAAAACACCAGATCGATCTGATTTACGCGCAATTTGCTGGAAGATCAGAACGGGTTCCAGGTCGCTTTGCGAGAAAATTTCAAATATCCGATGTTGACGCCAAGCCTTGCCCCAACGCCGGACCGGATCGGAACAATGTAGTATTTCTGTTCAAGGCTGAGGACTGTCATGCCGAAGCCGCCAATCAGATAGGCCGAGCCGTTGATGCCGACCCAGCGCCGATAGAGATAGTCTACCGTCGGCAGATTGTAGACCAGCATCATCGTGCGGTTGCCGTCACCACCGAAATCCCAGCCGATGGACGGGCCTTGCCAGAAGACCTTGTGAGAGCCCATGTTCTTGGTGAACAGGTCGCCCTCGCCATAGCGGGCACCGGCTACAAAGGCGCCACTGCCTTCCTGTCCGAGGATATAGCCGTTTGGCAGACCGTATTTGGAGACAGCCTTTTCCACCAGCGAGGCGAGGCCTCCCGTGACGGTGCCAAAGAAATTGTGTCCGGCCTGGACGATTTCCGCAGCGGTGTAATGGTTTTCCTGAGCTCGCGCCGTGCTTGAGCCAATCATCAGTGCAGCAATAATGCAGATTGTCCAAAACAGCTCTTTGCCTGCATGTCTAAGATCAAATGATCTGGCCAGATTTGCCATTATGTTTATCCTTGTCATTGAGTAGCCGCTTTTCCACCGACCGAATTTCGTTTGATCGCTATTTTTTACAGTAGTTGCACGACTTGCAAGCGGAATTAGCCAGCTTTTGTTTGCATTGGTCTGTAGATGACACTTTTAATTAACCTTAAGATTAACAGGTTAATCTCTAGTTCAAAATCTGAGCAAAAAAGTGATGAACATGACAATTCGTCCACTGTTGCAGCACTTTTATGACAAAAAGGGTACAATTTGCCGCGCAGCCATACCTTGCGAACCGGGATGAACGGGCTCTGTCACGCTTGCTGGCAGGGGGCGTCTTTCTTGTGCTTTCCGATCTTGCGATTCCCGATGATCGTGTTGATGCTTTCTGCACTGTGGGCGGGTATGAGCCTTGAGGCGCATGCCACTGCGCAATCCCGGCGCGTGGTAACCGACGCCAATACCGGCTTTGCCATCTATGGCTATGATCCGGTTGCCTATTTCACCGAGCATGCCGCCGTTCGCGGCTCCCGCGACCATGAGTATGTCTGGAATGGCGTCTCCTGGCTGTTCTCCTCGCGGGCCAACAAGGCGGTGTTCATGCAGAACCCTGATGTCTATGCGCCGCAATTTGGCGGGCACGGGGCTCTGGCGGTGGCGCGCGGCTATGCTTCCGACGGCAACCCCAATGTCTGGGCCATCTATCGCAACCGTCTCTTCCTGTTCTATTCCTACACGGCGCGGGCCGCATGGACGGAAGCGGTGGATCTGCATGTGGAGCGGGCTGACCAGCAATGGCCTTCTATCGAGAGTTCGCTCTCAAGATAATCGGTCGTGTTTCCTGATGATGTCTGTGTGTGAGTGAAACTGCTTAGTGCTCCTGTGAAACAGACGGATTATGGCGCTTCTGGCCTTGGCAGGCGGGTGGCTAACGGGTAATGCTTCGAAAAGAGCGAAATGGTTTGATTCGTGTTCTATCTAATCTGCTATCCTTTGGGATCCGTTGAGTATCAGGGCCAGTCTGATGTTGAACCGAGCCCAAAGGTAAGCCACTGCTTTTTGAGGGTGCAATGTCTGGTATTGAAACTCTGTCCTCCATGGATTTGGCAGCGCTGCTGTGCAGCCGTGTTTGTCACGACATCATCAGTCCGGTTGGGGCCATCATCAACGGCCTTGAAGTTCTGGAGGAAGACAATGGCGAGGAAATGGAAACCTTCGCCATGGAGCTCATTACCAAGAGCGCCAGCACAGCCTCTGCGAAGCTGCAGTTTGCCCGCCTTGCGTTCGGGGCTGCCGGTTCGGCCGGTGCCGAGATCGACACAGGCGATGCCGAAAGCGTTGCGCGCGGCTATATGAAGTCGGAGAAGGCCGAGATCGAGTGGGAAGGCACCCGCGTTCTGATGCCGAAGAATCTGGTCAAGCTGCTGCTGAACCTCATCATGATCAGCATTACCACCATCCCGCGCGGCGGCACCATCAAGGTCTCCCTTGAGGGCGAAGCCCGATATCCGACCTTCCGGCTGGTGTCCGAAGGCAAGAATGCCCGCATCCCGGCAAGCCTTGACCGGCTGCTGCGCGGTCGCCCGGCCGATGAGCAGGGGTTCACGGCCAATTCCATCCAGCCTTACTACACGGGCCTGCTTGCCCGTGAGGCAAAGATGGATCTGTCCTTCGACTGGGTCGACGATGTCATCACCATCGAAGCCAAGCCGGTGCACATTCCGAACCCGGAAGAAATGATCGGTGTTGCCATTCCGAGCGAGGAAACCGCGGGTGCCTGATGGGTAGGTAAAGTCACTTAGGGTAAATAAGCTCTGTTTTGGATGGATCTGTATTCATCCCATTGGTTTTATTGTCAATAAACCAAGTATTATCATTCATACCAAAGTCGCGAAATATTTATAAACAGATGTGCCGGTAATTGCGTCAAGTTTGAGTGTTTGTGCGCTTTGTTTCAGCTTAAATTAACGCTTTGCCCCGAGACTGGAGAGGAAGAACTGTCTGTTCAGACCGGTTTCCGCCAGAATCAGGGTTTTAGGCCATGGATGATCTTTTACGTGAATTTATCGAGGAAACAAATGAAAGCCTTGACGTCGTAGACGTTGAGCTCGTCAAGTTTGAGCAAGAGCCAAACAATGCTCAGATCCTCGATAATATTTTTCGGCTCGTGCATACTATCAAAGGTACTTGCGGGTTCCTGGGACTCCCAAGGCTCGAAAGCTTGGCGCATGCCGCTGAAACCCTTATGGGAAAATTCAGGGATGGCGCGCCCGTAACCGGGGAGTCCGTGTCGGTCATCCTCATGTCCCTTGACCGGATCAAGGAAATTGTCAGCGAGCTGGAAGCCAACGAGTCGGAGCCTATCGGATCTGATGAGGACCTCATCGATCAGCTGGACCGGTTGTCGGGTATTGGCAAATATGCAGGTCAGGGCACCTCGGTGATGGATCTGGCCGGTGAGGACGATGCTTCAGAGCCCGTGGCGGAGGTTGCTGAGGAAGCGCCCGTTGCTCAAAAGCCCGTGGAAGAGGCAACTCATGAAGTTTATCAGGTTCTAGAGCGGGAGCTGAAGGCTGGCGAAGTATCCCTGGACGAACTGGAACGCGCTTTCCGCGAGGCAGAAGGCCCTGAAGGGTTCGATGTCGCCCAGAGCGCCAAGGAAGCTGCCGAAGCTGCGATTGCCGATGCTGCTGCGCAGAAACGCATGGGCAAGACGCCTGTTACCAAAGCTCCGGCCAAGGCCCCTGTAGCCAAGGCCAAGAAGGAAGAGCCCAAAGCCGAAAAAGAACCAAAATCCGGCGGTGGTGCCCACCAGTCCATCCGTGTGAATGTCGAGACTCTCGAACATCTCATGACCATGGTTTCCGAGCTCGTGCTGACCCGCAACCAGCTGCTCGAAATCGTGCGCCGTCATGAAGACTCCGAGTTCAAGGTGCCGTTGCAGCGCCTTTCGAATGTCACCGTGGAACTGCAGGAAGGGGTCATGAAGACCCGCATGCAGCCGATCGGCAATGCCTGGCAGAAACTGCCGCGCATCGTGCGCGATCTGGCCAATGACCTGCACAAGGAAATCGACCTGATCATGATCGGTCAGGATACCGAACTTGACCGTCAGGTTCTGGAATTGATCAAGGATCCGCTCACCCACATGGTTCGCAACTCTGCCGACCATGGGCTTGAGAATGGTGAAGAACGCGTTGCCATGGGCAAGCCGGCCAAGGGTAGCATCATCCTGTCCGCTTACCATGAAGGTGGCCATATCATCATCGACATCAAGGACGATGGTCGTGGTATCGACACCGAAAAGGTCAAGGCCAAGATCCTCAAGAATGAGCTTGCCACGGAAGCTGAACTCGAGAAGATGTCCGAGCAGCAGATCAACAAGTTCATTTTTGCTGCCGGCTTCTCGACCGCAGAAAAGATTACCAACGTGTCCGGTCGCGGCGTCGGCATGGATGTGGTTCGCAACAACATCGAGCTGATCGGTGGGTCGGTCGACCTCAAGTCCGTTCCGGGCAAGGGTTCAACCTTCTCCATCAAGATCCCGCTGACGCTCGCCATCGTGTCGACCCTGCTGGTCGAGGCATCCGGTGACCGGTTTGCTATCCCGCAGCTCAGCGTTGTCGAACTGGTGCGCGTACAGAACAATTCCGAGCACAAGATCGAGCGGATCAAGGATACTCCGGTCCTGCGCTTGCGCAACAAGCTGCTGCCGCTCATCCATCTGAGCAATCTGCTTGGCATTGACAAGAACGAAGACCATGACATCAGTCTGGATGACAACGGCTTCATCGTCGTCATGCAGGTTGGCGCCCAGAATTTCGGCGTTGTCGTTGACGCGGTGTTCCACACCGAGGAAATCGTGGTCAAGCCGATGGCGACCATGCTGCGTCACCTGTCGATGTTCTCCGGTAACACCATCCTTGGTGATGGCTCCGTGATCATGATCCTCGATCCGAATGGTGTGGCTCAGGCCTTTGGCAGCCATGTTGGCACCGATGTGGAAGCTGGCAAGGAAGAAGCCGAAAAGCAGGCGCTTCCGGAAGAAAAGAACACTGTTTCCCTTCTTATTTTTCGCGCCGGTTCGCCAGAGCCGAAAGCCGTTCCGCTTTCGCTCGTCACACGCCTTGAAGAGTTCGAGATTGAAAAGATCGAGTTCTCCAACGGTCGCGACATGGTCCAGTATCGTGGCAGCCTGATGCCGCTGGTTCAGGTCAACGACTTCGTCCAGCGCCGTACCGAAGGCAGCCAGCCGATGCTGGTCTTCTCCGATGCCGGTCGGTCCATGGGTCTTGTTGTTGACGAGATTGTCGACATCGTCGACGAGCAACTCAATATCGAGGTGTCTTCGGAAGTTCCGGGCGTCCTGGGTACTGCTGTTATCAAGGGCAAGGCAACCGAGATCATCGACGTGGGCCACTATCTGCCGCAGGCCTTCGAGGACTGGTTCCATCGCAAGGAAATGTCGGAAGAGGATCTGCTGGTCAAGAAACTGCTGTTCGTTGACGACTCCAGCTTCTTCCGCAACATGCTCGGCCCGGTTCTGAAGGCTGCCGGTTACGAAGTGACCGTTTGCTCTTCGGGTGCCGAAGCGCTCGCCGTGCTTGAACGTGACCCGAGCTACGAAATCGTCGTGTCGGATATCGAAATGCCCGAGATGAACGGCTTCGAGCTTTGCGAAGCGATTCGTCGTCAGCCGGCTACCCGCGATATTCCGATTATCGCCCTTTCTTCACTGTGCACGCCGGCTGCGATTGAACGTGGCCGTCAGGCCGGGTTTAACGATTATGTTGCCAAGTTCGACCGTCCTGGCCTGATCGCTTCCCTCAAAGAACAACGCATTGAATTGGGAGTAGCAGCATGAGAAACCATCTGGCACCCGAGCAGGAAGACGAAAGCGTCAACGAGACTATCCAGTATGTGACCATCTTCATTTCCGGTCAGCTGTTTGGTCTGCCGATCAACCGTGTGCATGACGTGTTCGTGCCGGAATCCGTGACCCGTGTACCACTGTCACAGGTCGAGATTGCCGGCGTTCTGAACCTGCGTGGCCGCATCGTAACCGCCATCGACATGCGCAAGCGTCTCGGGCTGGAGCCTCTGAAGCAGCAAGGCAACATGATGGCGATCGGCATCGAATTCAAGGAAGAGTCCTATGGCCTCATCATTGATAGTGTCGGTGAAGTTCTTGATTTGAACGAATCGAGCCGTGAGGCCGTTCCAAGCAACCTTGATCATCGCTGGGCTGATGTAGCAGCAGGGGTGCATCGTTTGGAAAAGGAACTCATGGTTATCCTCGATGTAGACCGTGTTCTGGGCGATATGGTCACGACCAGCGTCGCTGCGTAGTGATCGATCCCTTCGGTATCTTTGGAGACGAAGAATATGAAAACCTGTCTGGTTGTTGATGACTCCAGTGTTATCAGGAAGGTTGCCCGTCGCATTCTCGAAGATCTCGATTTCGAGATCTTTGAGGCTGAAGACGGCAAAGAGGCTCTTGAAAGCTGCAAGGCCCAGATGCCTGATGCCGTGTTGCTTGATTGGAACATGCCTGTCATGGACGGGCTGGATTTCCTCATGGAGCTTCGCAAGCTGGAAGGCGGCGCAAACCCGAAGGTTATTTTCTGCACCACGGAAAATGACGTGGCGCACATCGCCAAGGCAATTCGCGCAGGGGCCAACGAATATATCATGAAGCCGTTTGACCGCGATATTGTGGAAGCAAAGCTGCAAGAAGTCGGGTTGATTTAAGTCGGTTTTTCTCTCTCTTGTGTGAGTTGTGAATATGGGTTTGATGTCCGCAGAGGCTGCTATTGCTCGCGCTCCTTCACGGCAGGTGAAGGTTATGGTCGTTGATGACTCGGTTGTTATCAGGGGCTTGATCGGGCGTTGGGTCAACGAAGACCCTGCCCTTGAGCTGGTGGGGTCTCATCGCAACGGACGTCTGGCTGTCGAAGACATTGCCAAGTCCCGGCCCGACATCGTGGTTCTGGATATTGAAATGCCCGACATGGACGGGCTGACGGCGCTGCCGTTGCTGCTGCGGAACTATCCCAAAGCCAAGATCCTGATGGCCTCCACCCTGACCCGGCGCAACGCCGAGATCAGTCTTAGAGCGCTGACCCTTGGGGCGATGGATTATGTTCCCAAGCCGGAATCGAACAGCCAGATCACCACATCCCGCGAGTTCCGCAATGAACTGCTTGCCAAGATCAAGGGACTTGGCGGGGTTGGCGACGAGGGCCCTTCGCAGTTTCGTGCATCCCGCGCAGCTGCAGGCATCGGAACTCGTCCGGGTGCCATGCCGACGTCCCGTATCCAGCAGAGCCGTCAGGCGTTGGCTGCGGATGGTTCGACCGGTCGCGTGGCTGTGGCGCCTGTTGCTGCGGTTTCAGCCGGTACCGTTGCAGGGCCGAACGGAATCACCTTGCGCAAACTGGGATCTGCCCGTCCGCGCGTGCTGCTGATCGGCAGCTCGACCGGCGGTCCACAGGCGCTTGAGAAACTGTTGCAGGAAATCGGCCCGCAAATGCGTTCGGCGCCGATCCTGATCACTCAGCATATGCCTGCCACCTTTACGGCCATTCTCGCCGATCATCTGGCCAGAGCATCCGGCATGCCTGCTGCGGAAGGGCAGGATGGTGAGGTCGTGCAGAACGGGCATATCTATGTTGCTCCTGGCGGCAAACACATGGAACTGGTGAAACAGGCCGGTCAGGCTGTCATCAAGCTGACCGATGGTCCACCGGTGAATTTCTGCAAGCCTGCAGTGGATCCGTTTTTCGAGAGTGCTGCCCAGGTTTATGGAGCCGCCTCTCTGGGCGTGATCCTGACCGGCATGGGGCATGATGGTGCCAATGGTGCCCGGCATATTGTTGATGCGGGGGGAAGCATTATTGCACAGGATGAAGCAAGCAGTGTTGTTTGGGGTATGCCGGGTGCTGCCGCTCAGGCTGGTGTGTGCGCCGCCATCATTCCGCTCAATCAAATAGGCTCCAAAGTTATGCGTATTTTTAGAGGGGAGCGGTCATGACGCCACAGGATTATGCTTTCTTGCAGGGGTTCCTGAAGGAAAAATCGGGTCTGGTGCTCTCGAATGACAAGCAGTATCTGATCGAAAGCCGTCTGATGCCGATCGCCCGCAAGGCCGGTCTGCAGTCGATTGGTGATCTGATCGGCAAGATTCGGGGCTTTGGTGACCGGACCTTGCAGACTGCCGTCGTGGAAGCGATGACGACCAATGAGTCCTTCTTCTTCCGTGACAAGACACCGTTCGAGCATTTCACTGATACGATCATTCCGCATTTGTTGGAAACCCGGAAACGGGGCAGGGTGCGCATCTGGTGTGCTGCTGCGTCTACCGGTCAGGAGCCCTATTCGCTGGCGATGAGCCTCAAGGAGAATGCTTCCAAACTCGGCGGGCTGAGTTTTGAAATTCTGGCAACGGATATTTCCAACGAAGTGCTCGACAAGGCCAAGGCCGGTTTCTACAGCCAGTTTGAAGTGCAGCGCGGCCTGCCGGTTCAGTTGCTGCTGAAATATTTCACCCAGCATGGTGAAATGTGGCAGATTGCGCCGGAAATCCGGGCCATGGTGACCTACAAATATTTCAACTTGCTGGAGAGCTTTGCCTCGCTTGGCCAGTTTGATGTGATTTTCTGTCGCAACGTGCTGATCTATTTCGATCAGGCAACCAAGACCGATATCATGCAGCGGCTGTCCAAGCAGATGCCGGACGATGGCTATCTGTTGCTTGGCGCTGCGGAAACCGTTGTCGGACTGACCACGGCGTTTCAGGCAGTTCCTGGTAAGCGCGGTCTTTATGGCAACGCCCGTGGGGCTGCTGACACCAAAGCTACGCCTTCTATTGCAACGCCAAGGCTCGCTGTGGGGGAGAGTGCTTTTGGCGCTCGCGCTCTAGGGGCCTCCCCGTCGGCTGCCAAGCCTTCCGTTTTTGCGTCTTCGCGTCTGTCAACCATTCCCGGTGGTCGCAAGTAGCGCCAGACAGCGAACTGATAAAGTCAAGAACACGAGAGCCACTCCTCATCGGGGTGGCTTTTCTTTTGATTTCTAGTGGCGCCGGTGGCGCTTGCGGAGTGATGTCCCTGACCGTATTGATTGAGCATTCGAGGGGCAAAAGAAAAAGCCGCCTTGAGTAAGGCGGCTTTTTCTAAAGAGGACGGAATTCTTGCAAAACTGACACTCAGCCCGGCATTTGGCGGCCTTGCCCGGTCAGTCGTCTGTATCTTTTCAGGCGCTTTCTCTCATACCCTCTTCATCAGGCTCGCGCAGAACATAGCCGCGACCCCAGACGGTTTCGATATAGTTGCGGCCGCCAGTGGCCGTTGCTAGCTTTTTGCGCAGCTTGCAGATGAATACGTCGATGATCTTCAATTCCGGTTCATCCATGCCGCCATAGAGATGGTTCAGGAACATCTCCTTGGTCAGGGTCGTGCCCTTGCGCAGGCTCAGAAGCTCGAGCATCTGATATTCCTTGCCCGTCAGGTGGACGCGCTGGCCCTGAACTTCGACAGTCTTGGTGTCGAGGTTGACGGTCAGTTCACCTGTGGAGATCACGGACTGTGCATGCCCCTTGGAGCGACGAACAATCGCATGGATGCGGGCGACCAGCTCATCCTTGTGGAATGGCTTGGTCATGTAGTCATCTGCACCGAAACCAAGACCGCGCACCTTGTCCTCGATACCGGCCAGACCGGAGAGAATCAGGATAGGAGTCTTGACCTTGGATACGCGCAGGGTGCGAAGCACCTCGTAACCGCTCATATCCGGCAGGTTCAGGTCCAGTAGAATTATGTCGTAGTCGTACAGCTTACCAAGGTCAATGCCTTCTTCACCGAGATCGGTTGTGTAGACATTGAAGCTTTCAGACTTGAGCATCAACTCGATGCTCTGTGCTGTGGCGCCGTCGTCCTCAATTAGCAAAACGCGCATGCCAATCCTCTTTGTTTGCCTATTCTGGGCTCGGAGCAATCTGCAGAGTCGCAGCCGACAAGAACCAAATTTTAACCCAGATTCCAAGGCTAGTACATAATGGTTAACAAATACTGATTCCACTATGCAAGTCTTGGGTTGGAACTTCACAAAGAAAAGTGATATCCCATTGAATTCTAGGAAAATTGTTCCCAGTACCTGACGTAAAGTTTCACATTAATAAAAAATATTAAGTGTCACTCCGTATCCGGCAGAGTCAGTTTCGACCTACTA
Organism: Cohaesibacter haloalkalitolerans; assembly: GCF_003574655.1. Taxonomy (GTDB): domain Bacteria; phylum Pseudomonadota; class Alphaproteobacteria; order Rhizobiales; family Cohaesibacteraceae; genus Cohaesibacter; species Cohaesibacter haloalkalitolerans. The sequence continues at coordinate 73,039 of NZ_QNUM01000008.1, read as the reverse complement.
GGAAGAATTTCCCTAGCAAACCCATTGGAGATAATAATTAACCAATCGGGTAAACGAATCATTACCATGGAAAAGAATTATTAAAGGCTTGGCAATGGTACAGGAACTGATCAGCAAACTGGACGACATCACGCCCCGGCACGCATTTGGCCGGGTGGCCTCGATTCAGGGCCATCTGGTGGAGGTGGCTGGGCCGCTCTTTGAAATGAGTGTCGGGTCGATGTTGTCGATTCACGCCGAAGGGCGCGAGCCCATCAAATGCGAGGTGGTCGGGTTTTCCTCTGATCGGGCCTTGTGTCTTCCTTATTCCGATCTGGAAGGGGTGCGGCTGGGCTGTCGGGCTGAATTGCACGGGCCGGTAGCGATCCGGCCAACGAAGGAGTGGCTCGGCCGGATGATCAACGCCTTTGGCGAGCCGATCGATGGCAAGGGGCCGTTGGCGCGTGGTCACGATTCCGTGCATTTGAGAGGTAAGCCTCCAGCGGCGCACAAGCGCATGCGCGTGGGTGGCCCCATGGACCTTGGGGTGAGGGCGCTCAACACCTTCATAACCCTCTGTGAGGGCCAGAGAATGGGTATTTTCGCCGGATCGGGCGTCGGCAAGTCCGTGCTGCTGTCGATGCTGGCGCGGAATGCCAGTTCCGAGGTCAATATCATTGGCCTGATCGGCGAACGTGGACGCGAAGTTCAGGAATTCGTCGAGGATGATCTGGGGGAGGAGGGCCTCAAACGCTCCATCGTCGTGGTCGCCACGTCGGACGAAATGGCCCTGATGCGCCGTCAGGCGGCTTATCTGACGCTGGCTCTCTCCGAGTTCTTCCGCAAGCAGGGCAAGCAGGTTCTGTGCATGATGGATTCTGTCACCCGCTTTGCTCAGGCCCAGCGCGAGATCGGGCTGGCCGCAGGTGAGCCGCCGACTTCCAAGGGTTATACACCCACAGTTTTCGCAGAATTGCCCAAATTGCTGGAAAGAGCGGGACCTGGCGAAAAAAATGAGGGTGCCGTTACCGGACTTTTTACTGTTTTGGTGGAAGGTGATAATCACAATGAGCCTGTAGCGGATGCTGTTCGTGGTATTCTGGATGGACATATCGTTATGGAAAGGGCCATTGCTGAGAGGGGAAGGTACCCGGCGATTAACATTTTGAAATCTGTTTCGCGTACACTTCCCAAGGCTGCCGATCCGGCCTATTGGCCAGATGTGTTGAAGGCTCGGCAATATATGGCGACCTATTCGGATATGGAAGAGTTGATCCGTCTGGGGGCCTATAAACGGGGAAGCGATCCAAATGTGGATTTGGCCATCGCTCTTCATGAACCACTGGAAACCTTCCTGACGCAGAACAAGGGGGAGGCCACCAGCATTGAAGAGGGATATCAGGCCTTGCAATCCATTCTTGGGGCGCGGACCGCTCAGGGCAATTCGGGGCTTTAAGGAGTATTGAGTAATGAAGTCACGTGAGAGTCTTATCCGTCTGAAACGCTTTCAGGTTGATGAAAAGCGCCGTCAGGTTGGTCAGATCGAGTTGATGGTTACCGAGTTCGAGGGCATGATCCGCGATCTTGATGCGCAGATTGCCATCGAGGAAGAGAAGGCGGGCATCAGCGATATCGGTCATTTTGCCTATCCGACCTTTGCGAAGGCGGCCATGCAGCGCAAGGAAAACCTGCAGGTTTCCATCGATGATCTGAATGAACAGCTGGAACGGGCGCAGGATCAGTTGCGCGAAGCTGTGGCTGACATGAAGAAGGTCGAAATGCTGGAAGAACGCGATCATCTGCGCGAACAGGCTGCCCGGGATCAGGCCGAACAGGACGAGCTGGATGATTTCGCCATGATCGGCCATCGACGCGGCCGCTAGGGCTTCCATTGATTTTGAGGACTTCCGAGAGCTGGTCGCCCGACCAGCCTTGTGGTTCGTGTATACTCCTTTTTGCGGATTTGCCCATCGAAGCGATGGCAAATCCGTTGCCTATTTGTGATTATCGAACAAATCGGGCCGCGACCGGTGGCCTCCTGCTGCTTTTTCGAGTAAGGCTGACAAAGCATTGAATTCAAAGGCAGCTGTTTCCCTATGGCCAAGATCGCACTTTTTTTCGTCAGCCACGACGGGCAGACCGAAAAAATCGCCACTACCCTTTCCGGACATTTGCACGCTTTGGGGCAGGAGGTCGCGCTGATCGATCTGACCTGCCATCCCGATCCGTCCAAACTGGCGCCTGAGGTGGATGTCGCAGATTTTGTCATCATGCTGGCTGCCATCCGCTATGGGTATCATCTGAAGCCTGCAGAGCGCTTTTTGAAGCATTTCAAGGACAGGCTACTGGAAAAGCCGCTTGCCATGCTGTCTGTCAATCTGACGGCGCGCAAGCCGCACAAACGGGTCATCGAGAACAGCGTCTATCTGCGCAAATGGGTTGAGCGGCATCCGCTGTCGCCGGTGCTGGTCAGAGCCATTGCCGGAAAGCTGGATTATCCCAGATATCGCGCCTTTGACCGCTTCATGATCCGTCTGATCATGCGGATGACCAAGGGGCCAACCGATCCCACCGTGACGATCGAATTTACGGACTGGGATCAGGTGAAAGAGCTGGCCGAAGAGATCGCTGCGCTTGTATAAGGGTAGGGACTGAGTTTTCGTCGTATCCATCAAGTGCATTTGTCGAGGGCGTGCTGTTGTCTGCCATTCTCCTGCCCATTCTTCTGGCTGTTGCCGCCTTTTCTTTTGGTCTGGGGATCACCCTGCCGCTGGTGTCGCTGGACAAGCTTTTGTTCTTCACGGAGACCCCGTCGCTCAAGACCATCATCATGGGGCTCTGGGAGCAGGGAGAGACGGTGCTGGCGCTGATCATCATCGCCTTTTCGGTGCTGCTGCCCGCTGCCAAGATCCTGCTGTTGCATATTGCTGTCTATCGGGGCAAGAAGTCGCGCTCGCTGGCGCTGCTGTCGGTTGCCAGCAAATGGTCGATGATGGATGTGCTGCTGGTTGCGCTGGTGATCTTCTCGGCCAAGACCAGCGGTCTGGCAACCGCTTCGGCGATGCCGGGAATCTGGTTCTATGCCACTGCGACACTGGCCTCGGTTCTGGCCTCGGTCATGGTGCGGAAATAGCCTTCAAACGGCCCTAATCGTTACTTTTCAGCGCTGTTTGTTAACTGGCCAAACTGCAGAACGCCCGCCTCGGAAGCGGGCATTTTGCACGGGTGTATCAAATTGAGCCAACTGTCTTAAGGCGGACCCGCGTGTGGATCTCATTCTGGCTGAGAACCGTCGTGTGGGCCCGGAACCGCTCAATGATCGAGCGGACATAGGGGCGGATCAGCGGAGAGGTTAACAGCACCGGAATTTCTCCCACCTGAGCGGCGTCTTCATAGCCGTCGCGCACAAGGCCAACGAACTCCTGCAGCTTGCTGGGGGCCATTGCCAATTGCTTTTCGTCGCCCTCGCCAATGAGGGCATTGGAGAATTCCCGTTCCCATTTTGGCGACATGGTCAGGATTGGCAGATAGCCGCCCGGTGCCTGATGGCTGGCGCAGATCTGCAGGGCAAGACGGCGGCGCACGTGTTCGGTCATGGTCTGGATGGAGCGGGTGAAGCCGGAGGCGTCGGCGACGCCTTCCAAAATGGCGGACAGATCGCGAATGGAAATCCGCTCGGCCAGCAGGCTTTGCAGCACACGCTGGATGCCGGAAATGGTGATCTGGTTCGGTACGATGTCGTCGACCAGCTTTTTCTGATCCTTCGGCAGTTCGTCGAGCAGTCCCTGAACAACCGCATAGGAGAGCAGCTCGCCCATGTTGGCCTTGATGATTTCGGTGAGGTGCGTGGAGATCACCGTGGCCGGGTCGACGACCGTCAGGCCGAGGATGGCTGCTTCCTCGCGCAGGGAGCCATCAATCCAGACAGCAGGCAGGCCGAAGGTCGGCTCGGTGGTCTTGATGCCCGGCAGGGTGATGTCGGCGCCGGTCGGGTCCATGGTCATGAACTGGTTCGGATAGACCACGCCGCGCCCGACTTCGACTTCCTTGACCTTCAGAATATAGTCGTTGGCCTGCAGCTGGACGTTGTCCATGATGCGGACGGCGGGCATGATGAAGCCCATCTCGGAGGCGAGCTGGCGGCGCAGCGCCTTGATCTGGTCGGTCAGGGCCTGAGAGGCATTGCCGCTGGCCATGCTGATGAGACCATAGCCAAGTTCGAGGCGCAGTTCGTCCATCTTGAGCACCGCGCTGATCGGCTCTTCCTTGGGCGGGGCGGCCTCGCGCAGCTCCTGCTGTTTCTCTTCAATGACCTTCTGAAGGGCCTGACGCTTGTGCTTCTGGCTGGCCTTGTAGGAGAGATAGCCTGCGCCGACGCCCAGTGTAAGGAACGGGATGAGTGGCATGCCGGGCAGAAAGGCCATGACGACCATGACGGCAGAGGACATGCCCAGTGCTTTCGGATAGCCGGAGAGCTGGTCAACGAGGGCCTTGTCGGCAGAGCCACTGACGCCTGCCTTGGAAACCAGAATGCCGGCGGCGGTCGAAACGATCAGGGCCGGAATCTGGGAGACCAGACCGTCACCAATGGTCAAAAGAGTATAGGACTGGGCTGCATCACCAATCGCCATGTCTTTCTGGGCGACGCCGATGATGATGCCGCCAAGGACGTTGATGAAGGTGATGATGAGACCGGCTATGGCGTCACCGCGCACGAATTTGCTGGCACCGTCCATGGCGCCGAAGAAGGTGCTTTCATCGGCAAGATCCTTGCGGCGCTTCTTGGCCTCTTCCTCATTGATGAGGCCTGCCGACAGGTCGGCGTCGATTGCCATCTGCTTGCCGGGCATGGCGTCGAGGGTGAAACGGGCGGCGACTTCGGCGATACGGCCCGAACCCTTGGTGATAACGACGAAGTTCACCGTGACCAGAATGGCGAAGACGATGACGCCGATGACGAAGTTGCCGCGGGTGACGAAATTGCCGAAGGCTTCAATGACGTTGCCTGCTGCGCCTGGGCCTTCATGGCCATAGGCCAGAATGAGACGGGTCGATGCCAGGTTCAGCGCCAGCCGCAACATGGTCGAGACCAGCAGGATCGTCGGGAAGGACGAAAATTCCAGTGGTGCCCTGATGAACAGCGATGTCATCAGAATGAGCACCGAAAAGATGATGGATATGGCAAGGAACATATCCATGAAAGCCGAAGGCAGCGGCAGGATCATGACCACGAGAATGGTCATCACGCCGATGGCCAGACCAAGGTCGCCCTGTCGCAGGAAGGTGATGAGGTGGCTTAACTGGTCGAGCGGCGACGGTCCCCGGGATCCGGAGGATGCCGGGGAGTCAGAGGCGTTTTCCGCCGGGGCTGTCGCGTTTGCGTCACTCATTGAGCAGGTCCATCACAGGGAGAGCTAATACCGTTTATCTCCTGATTCTTGCCAATTCCAAAGCCGGAGTTTTCTCAATCAACCAGCCTGTCTTGCTTCTCCGGGCATCGGGATCTCAACACCTTCGTCCGAATACTGCTTGAGCTTGTTGCGCAGGGTGCGAATGGAGATGCCCAGAATGTTGGCGGCATGGGTGCGGTTGCCAAGGCAGTGGTCGAGGGTGTCGAGGATAAGATCCTGTTCCACTTCAGCCACGGTGCGACCGACCAGTGTGCGCGTTACGCCTTCGGCTGCGATGACAGCCTGAGCCGCCGGGCCGCTTGCCATGCCGATGATCGTTTCGTCCATGCGGCTGCCGTCCGGCATGCGCAGGGCCTCGGCGCTGATCTCGACGCCGGTTGCCAGAAGCACGGCACGGTGGATGGTGTTTTCCAGTTCACGCACGTTGCCCTGCCATGTGCAGGCATGCAGATGGCGGTAGCAGTCCTGGCTCAGCTTGCGCTGGGGCAGGCCGTTGGCCTGGGCGTATTTGTCGGCGAAATGGGCGGCCAGCAGGTCGATGTCTTGTGGGCGTTCGCGCAGTGGCGGAATCTGCAGGTTGATGACATTGAGGCGGAAGAGCAAATCCTCGCGGAAATTGCCAGAGCGCACTTCATCGGCAAGGTTGCGGTTGGACGTTGCGATGATGCGGATGTCGACCGGCACGGGCTTGGTGCCGCCCACGCGGTCGATCACGCGTTCCTGAATGGCGCGCAGCAGCTTGGCCTGCAACCGGATGTCCATCTCCGAGATTTCATCGAGCAGCAGGGTGCCGCCATTGGCTTCCTCGAACTTGCCGATACGGCGGGCGATGGCGCCAGTGAAGGCGCCCTTTTCGTGGCCGAACAGCTCCGATTCCAGAAGATTCTCCGGAATGGCGGCGCAGTTGACAGAAACGAATGGATGGGAGGCGCGACGGGAATGCTTGTGCAGGTGCTTGGCCAGCACTTCCTTGCCGGTGCCGCTTTCGCCGGTGATCAGAACAGAGGCGTCGCTGGGGGCAATCTGGTTGGCCAGCTGCACCACATTGCTCATTGCCGGGTCACGGTGGATGAGATCACCCTGATCCTTTGAGACGGCTTCCAGAACGGCGGCGATGATTTCCGGATCCGGCGGCAGAGGAATATATTCCTTCGCACCAGCCCGGATGGCGTTGACCGCTGCACGGGCGTCATTCTCCACACCGCAAGCAATGACCGGGATGGTGATGCGCTCGTCCTCGAGGGAGCGGATCAGTCCGGCAATGTCGAGCTTGACGTCGATCATCATCAGGTCGGCGCCGCGCCCGGCCCGCAGGTGGCTGATGGCCATTTGCGCCGTTTCGGCGTGGGAAACCTGAGCACCGCGATCCAGTGCAATCTTGGTTGCCTGGGAAAGCTGGCCATTGAGGGTACCGGTAATAAGGAGGCGCATTTTTCTCTTCCAACCTATTTTTCAGATTTGATGATTTCAGTCATGGTCACGCCCAACTTCTCTTCGACGAGGACAACCTCGCCGCGGGCAACCAGACGGGAATTCACATAAATGTCGACGGCTTCACCGACCTTGCGGTCAAGTTCGAGCACGTTGCCGACATCCAGATCCAGCAACTCGCTAACCGGCATTTTGGCCCGGCCCAGAATGGCAGACACCTGGACCGGAACGTCGAAGACCGCTTCCAGATCGGCTGCATTCTTCTGATTGGAGTCCTCGGAAAAGTCTGCTTCGGCAATCGCTCGGGCATTCTGTTCTTGCAAAGTGAGGCCTTCATTCTTGTCGTTGTCACTCATTGCTCTTCTCTCTCTGCATCAAGGTCGTCTACTGCCATCTCGGAGGCTTCTCCGGTGGGGGAGGGGGCAGCGTCCGAGGCCTGTCCATCTGCGGCTTCATCGGCGCTTGTGGCATGGCCGTCATCGGAAAGGGCTTCGTTGGCCGTGGCTTCATCGTCAGGGCTGGCCTCGGTCATGCCTGCTTCCGGCTGGTCGTCCGTGGTATCCGAGGCTGCCTCAGCTTCCTCGGCTTCTTCCTCTTCGGGATCTTCCGGGTCTTCGGGGACATGCGCGAAATGGTCGGTGAGCAACTGCTCAACCTGACGGATGGCGCTGCGCATGTTGCGACCGATGCCGCCATCGACCCATTCCACCGAGCAGTCGCCAGGCATGATTGCCGGGTCTGGCAGGATGGTCAGGGTCCCGGTGAAGCCGAGCTCGTTCATCTGCTGATCCACGGCAGCCTTGACATCGTCGGCGACCGCATCATTGAGGCGGATCGAGATATGGGGCGTCTTGCGCAGTGGTGCCAGAATCTGGTTGAGCAGGGCCATGATCTCGCCTTTGGGCTCTTGTGCGACCAGCTTTTCGGCAAAGCGCGAGGCGAAGGCGAAGGCCAGATTGCTGGCATCCCTTTCAAGACGCTGCATCAGGGTGCCGACCTCGGTGTAGACCATCGAGATTTGCTCGACGATTTCCTTTTCCAGAGCAACCCGTTGTTCACTGGCCAGCAAGTCCCGCTCGTCGTGCGCCTTTGCCTCGCCTTCGGCAAAGGCAGCAGCCCTTGCTTCAGCCAGCAGGCGCTCGTGCTCGGCAACCGTAATCATCGGTTCGGGCGGAATTTCCTCGATCTGTTCTTCAATGACTGGTTCCGGCGGAGCGGAAAAGTCCAGATCGAAGAGATAGCGAGCTGCCTGTGACATTCTTTTCTGATTCCGGTTTGCCCAATTTTTCCAGGGGCGGTTGTCGTTTCATTCTGTTGTCGCGGCCAACGGAAGGGCTGGCACGACGGGCTGTTCTTGTGTCGGGCCGGTCTAGTAGATCAGCTCGTCGTCGCTGTTGCCCTTGGCGATGAGAATTTCGCCGCGTGCGGCAAGATCCTTGGCCATGTTGACCATGGAGCCCTGTGCCTCGTCGACGTCGCGCAGGCGAACCGGCCCCATGCTTTCCATGTCTTCCTTGAGCATGGCACCAGCACGCTGGGACATGTTGTCGAGGAACAGGGTCCGGATGGTTTCGTTCGCGCCCTTGAGGGCAAGTGCCAGAACGTCTTTCTCGATATTCTGCAGCAGAGCCTGAACACCGCTCGAATCGAGCTTGCTGAGGTCCTCGAAGGTGAACATCAACTGCTTGATCTTCTCGGCCGACTCCCGGTTCTCCTCTTCCAGTGCGGCAAGCAGGCGGGCTTCTGTCTGACGGTCGAAATTGTTGAAGATGTCGGCCATGACCTCGTGGGCATCGCGACGCTGGGTGGTCGACAGGTTCGACATGAATTCGACACGCAGGGTCTGCTCGACCTTTTCCAGCACTTCCTTCTGCACGGCTTCCATGGACAGCATGCGATTGATGACTTCGAGCCCGAAGTCTTCCGGCATGATCGACAGCACCTTGGCTGCGTGGTCGGATTTGATCTTCGAGAGCACAACGGCAACCGTCTGCGGATATTCGTTCTTGAGATAGTTGGCCAGCACGTTCTCCTGAACGTTGGACAGTTTCTCCCACATGTTGCGACCTGCCGGGCCACGGATTTCTTCCATGATCGCGTTGACGCGATCCTGTGGCAGGAAGGACAGTAGCAGGCGTTCGGTGGAATCGAAGTTGCCGGTTACTGCACCCTTGGAGGACAGGCGGGAAACAAACTCGATGATCAGATTGTCAAGCATGTTCGGCGTGATGCCGCCAAGCTTGGACATGGAGATCGAGACCTGCTTGATTTCGATGTCGTCGAGCCGACTCCAGATCGGGCCGCCATGTTCGTCTCCGAGAGCGAGCAGGATGATCGAAGCCTTCTCCGCACCGGACAGCTCGCGTTCCTCATGGGCCTCCGAGACAGACGCATTGGCATTCTTCATGTTGGTCAGGGCGGTTGATGCCATCGGTTTCCTCATGCTGCATCCTGCAGCCAGAGACGGATGATCTTGGCTGCTTCTTCAGGGTTTTCTTTGACCAGATCGCCGACCTTGATCAGGGTGTCTGCCTGCAGGGCGCCCTGCAGCTGTGCCAGCTCAATGGCATGCATGGTCGGATGCTTGGCATCGTCATCACCATGCGGGGCCGGGATCAGTTCCCCGCTCTCGCTCTTGATCATGGCAACGCCATCCGGACCGATGATGATGTCCAGATCATCTTTCTGGTCATCGCCCTTCTCGAACATGCGCTTCATCAGCGGACGGACGACCATGAACAGGACGAGCAGGGTCATGATGAACATGATGCCCAGTTCCGCAAAGCGCATATAGTCATCTTTGGTAAACGCAAACAGTTCATTGCCTGTTTCTTCGAATACTGTCTGCGGTCCTTCGGCAAACTGCAGGTTGATCACTTCAACCTTGTCGCCGCGGGTCTGATCAAAGCCGACTGCGGAACGAACCAGCGTTGCGATCTGTTCCAGCTCTTCGGGGGTTCTGGGGGTGTAGACCAGTTCGCCGTTGGCGTTCTTCTCGTAGGTGCCGTCGACAAGAACAGCCACAGACAGCCGCTCGATGCGACCGCCCTGAATGACTTCTGTCGTGGTCTTGCGCGAGATTTCGTAGTTGACCAGCTCTTCCGTGGTTGCGGAATTTTCCTGCGAACCGGCTGGCTGGTCATTGGCGTTGGCATCAGGCAGCTGATTGCCAACCGTTACGCCGGCATTGCTTTCCTGGTCTTTGCTGTTGGCGTTTTCCGAGCGGGTCTGGGTGGACCGGACAACCTGACCATCCGGATCGTAAAGGTCATTGGTTTCCGTGACCTTGTTGAAGTTCATTTCGGCAGCAACCTCGATGCGGGTCCGACCCTGACCAACAATCGAGGAGACAATTTCGTCAACCTGGTTGCGCAGGCGATTTTCAAGCTGAACCTGCCGTTCTTCCATGTGAGCGGACATGTAGCTTTCGTCATTGCCGCGGCCGGAGGCCAGCAGGCGGCCCCGTTCGTCAACGATGGTCACGTTTTCCGGGTCGAGCCCTTCGACGGCGGAACCGACCAGATGCTGGATGGCCTGAATCTGTGCCGTGTTCAGATTGCCCTGCAGCTTGACGGCAATCGAGGCGGACGGTTGCTTCTGGTCGCGCTTGAAGAGCTCGCTCTTCGGCATGACAAGGTGAACACGGGCCTGACGCACGTTGCGGATGGTGCGGATGGAACGGGACAGTTCGCCTTCCAGCGCGCGCAGATGGTTCACATTCTGAATGAAGCTCGTGGTGCCGAGGGTTTCGGTCTTGTCAAAAATCTCGTAGCCGACATTGCCGCCGGTCGGCAGGCCGCTTTCTGCCAGCTGCATGCGCAGTTTGAGGATGTCCGCTTTCGGTGCCAGAATGACAGCCCCCTCGTCGAGGACTTCATGCTTGATGTTCTGGGCATCGAGCAGCTTGGTGATCTGGATGGAATCCTCGAACGACAGGTCCGTGTAGAGTGGGGAAAGGGTCGGTTCACTCACCCGCATCATGATGAAGGCGAAGAATCCGATCAAAACGGCAGTCACCACCCCCATCGCAGCCAGACGGGCGGGGCCAAGCGTTTTGAAGAAGTCGAATAGTCCGTTCACACCATTAGCCTTGTCGTTTCAGAGATGCACCAAATCACTAGGCAATATTTTCCTAGGAGATGGTTAACAACATGTTAAGGGTTTGGTTAATGAAAGGTTAACAGCCCAATTTGCGTGGTCAAATACCCAACTATTTCCCTAGAAAAAATCAAATAAGAGCATGATTTCCTGTGGGATGTGGGAATTGAAGCCCCTGGCGGGATGCCTGATGATGCGTGATAAGTAGTTGTGCTGATTAGTGATTTGCGGTGCAGGGCGACCCCGTGGAGGGCCTTGGTGCTGGAAATTAAAAAAAGGCCGAGGGCGGACCCTCGACCTTTTCGTTTTGACCTGCAGAAAGGGTTTCTTGCTGCAAATTCCTACCGGTATTGTTGAACCCGCGTTGCTCTCAAACCTGCCAGACCATGCTGATCGATGGAACTCTGCCAGCTAAGGAATTCCTCAACCGTCAAAGTGTATTTCTGACAAGCCTCTTCGAGGCTGAGCAGGCCACCGCGAACGGCAGCAACAACTTCGGCTTTTCGCCTGATAACCCAACGCCTGGTATTGGCAGGTGGGAGATCTGCGACAGTCAAGGGACTCCCATCGGGGCCGATGACATATTTTACTCTAGCACGTATTTGATCGGTCATTGTACTCTCACACTCAACCTGACCTCATCGAAGTCGAGCATAAGGCAATGCCTTTAAAAAAGAGCTAAGCCACTGGATAGATTTTAGTAATAGTTTTTTTCAATATGAAAGGATCTTTGCAAAACGGCAGAAGACTTGCGGCGTCAGCGGAGAAATAAAAAAATCTGCTTCCTTGCAATATGGTTAACGGCCCCGATGGACCGTTAGCAAGTCATGCACTCTGCAATGGTTTTGGGCAATGGTTTTGGGAATTGCTTTCGGGCGTAAGTCTTGAGCAACAGGGGCCGGCGACCCTTGCGAAGGATCGCCGCGATCCCGGCTATGGGCGGTTCATTGTCAGGAGCTTGCCTCGATGCCGACCGACTTGATCTGCGATGTCTGAATGGCCTGACCGTTGACGATCAGCATGGGGACTGCAGACGACAGATCGACATCCGTCACCACACCGACCGTATCCGTGTCGATTTCGATCTCGGAGGTTCCCTCATCATTCTTGGTGTCGAAGGTGATGGTGTAGGTGCCGTTGGGTAGCCGGTTGCCGGAGTTGTCGGTGCCGCTCCAGTTGAAGGTCTGTTCCCCTTCCTTGATGCTGACCTCACTGCGGGAGTAGACAACGTCGCCGTTGGCGTTGCGGATGGAGATGTCGGCAGTGCCTGCCTTGTCCGCCGTGAAGGTGTAGGTCGCTGTGCCGTAGCTGTTCAGATGTCCTTGTGCGCCATCGACCTTGACCGTCGTGCCGACAAAATTGAGAACCCCGAGCGCATTGGACGAGGTCATCATGCTGGCAAGATTCTCCAGCTGTTCGTTGGATTTGATCTGCTGCTCAACGCTGGAAAACTGCACCAGCTGCTGGGTGAACTGACTGGAATCCATGGGGTCCATGGGGTCCTGATGCTGCAGTTGCGTTGTCAACACGGTCAGAAAGGTCTCATAGTTATTGATGAGACTCGTGTTGTCTGTGGATGCGCTTGTAACGGCTTGCGAGGCGATGGATCCGATAGAGGTCATCGTCATGTCTCCAAATGCGAGATCAGATTACAAGGTTCAGACCGCCGGTCGCGACATAGTGTGCGGCATAGCGGGAGGTCTGAGGTGCAGTTATTGTGGTTTCGTCGGACTCGTCGGCCGCCGAGGATTGGTCCGAATAGTCCGGCTCATAGGCGGATTGATCCTGCCCGGCCATCTGCCAGCCCTGATTGCCCTGATCCATCAGGGAGTAGTCAAGGCTCTGGTTCTGCGGGTTGATGCCGCTCTGCTGCAGGCTGCGCTCCAGGAACCGCTGGTCCCGCATCAGCATGTCAAGGGTCTCGGGCCGCTCGACATAGAGGTGGGTGCGGGTGTGGCCATCTGATCCGATGGTCATGCGGACATCGATCTTGCCAAGGTCTGCCGGATCAAGACGGATTTCGAAGCGGGTCTCGCCTTTCCGGGCGAATTTCGTTATTTCCGCTGCGATCGCGTTGGAGTTGGCAAGGCTGATCTGCTGGGCGGTCTGGCCGGTTTGGGCAAGGCCATCCATGCTGGTCAGGCGCACGGTCGAGCTGGCGGTTGCCTGGGTCGAGGAGGTCAGATCAGAGGCGCCGGTGCTGTTGGTGCTGATCGTCGCCTTGTCGTCCACCATCGCCATCATCTTGGAGAAGGCATCACCCTTGGGGGCGTTGCGGGCTGCATTCCTGTGTTCTTCAGGCTTGGCCGCGACGGCATCGCTATCGGCCGTGGCGCTCTGAGTGTCAGACACGCTTTGTGTCCCGGTCGTACCGGATGCAGCGGACTGGCTGGCCTGTGCCGATGGATTGGCCGGTTGCTGCTGCCCGTCAGCGGTCTGGCGACCCTGGGCCTTGGCGATCTGGGCTCCGGCTTCTGCGGTTGATCCGGCCTGAGGCTGCTGTGCCGTGGTGACAGTGGTCTTTGCCGTGTCGCCATCTGCATCCGTGCCTGCATCGGCTTCTGCACTATCTGCCTTGGTTGTGGCAGTAGCCATGACGGTGGCGTCGGCTTTGGCGGCATCCGGATGTGGCTTGTTCTTCTGCCCGTCTACGTTCTGGGTGTCTTCAGATGCATCGGTGTCGGCAACTGCATTGTTGTTGCTGACAGTGGCGGCAGCCGTGTTCGTCGTTTCTTCCGCTGGCTGGCCGGAGGCGATGGCGTCCATTGCGTCGTTTGGCTGCGCGCTGGCTTGCGGAGCCGGTTTGAGCGGGGCTTCCGCAGGGACAGGCCGGGTGGTGTCTGCCTTGGCAGCTTCAGCGGTCTCTGTGGTCACGCCTGCCGCATCGGTGACATCGATATTGGACGGTGCGGCGGAAGCCGGATCTGTTTCCGTTGCGGCTTCAGTCGTTTGAGCTGCTTCAGCATCGCTGGCGCCCGTGGTGGTCGCTGCCGCTGCTTCGCTGTCGTTTCCCTGTGCTGCAGGGCCGTCGGCCCCGTTGGATGTGCTTGTCTGGCTACCGTTTAGAGGCGGCATCACCGGGGGGTGCTGAGCATCATCTGCAGCGCTGGCAGTGTCCTGAACCAGCGGTGGCACGGTAGGCTGAGGGGCGTCAGGCAATGCGGCGGTGTCTACTGCCCCGGCACCTGTTCCAGACGGGGGCGTTACGGCCGGTTCGCCGGCAGGCTGACCTTCGGGGCTGTCCGTGGTGCTGGCAGTCTGCTCGGCACCGTTGCTGGCGTCTGCTCCGTCTTCAAGCGAAGGCATGGGATGAACTGGAGGCATGGCAGGCATCGGCGGGGTCGTGTTGTCGTCCCCGTTCGGGTCGTCTGCTGATGCTTCTTTGGCTTCGTCCGGCGATGCCGCTGCGGCGTCCGGGGCGTCGGAAGCGGTGGCATCCCCTTCACTTGCAGCATCTGTTGCGTCAGCGTCTACCTGAGCGGCAGGGGGCACTGGCGACGTTGGGGGGGTAACCATCTGGTCATCGGGCATCGGCAGGTCGTCCGCTTGCGGCAGGTCTTCAGGCTGAACTGCGGCTACTTGCTGCGCGCCCGTGCTGTCCCCTGCATCCACAACGGGAGCTTCAGGCACTTGTTCGGACGTCTCGGCGTTGGCGGACGTTGTTGCGTCACTTGTCATCTCGGATGCTGAAGCGTCGGGCGCTGCGCTGTCATCTGCTATGGGGGATGGCTCCTCTGACGCTTCGGCGAATGTATCAGCGCGGCCAGCTCTATCGGAGCGGTGGTCGGCCTGACGCTCGCTGCGGGCGGTCTCGGTTCCTCTCACATTGCGGATCTGCTCTGAGTCGGCAGCGTTGCTGCGCTCCGAGCGGGGATCCTGCCTTGCGGTCTCGCTTTTGAGGTGGCTTTCGAAGGAGGTGTGGGTGTCCTGCGCGTTGGAGTTGCTTCTGGCTTGCGTGTCTCCGAAACCGCGCGAGGCGTAGTTCGCCTTGGCGTTTTGTGCGGGACCCATGTTCATAATCGAAGAATACTGAGAAGCCATACCCAACCTCACTACACACTGTTGGGCTTACGTATTCAAGAATTATGCCAAATTGTTTCTGTGTTTTGTGGGGGTGGGAAATGGCAGATTTCTGGCTTTTGGCCCACATTCTGGGTGCTGCCGTCGCCTCCGGGAGGGATAATATTTGCCGTGCCGTGGCAAAAAATGCCGGGTGGAGGCCGCAGTCTTTTCCAGTTTCTCCTTTTCAACAGGCCCAAAGACGCTATATAAGGGCTAAAACTTGTGTCGGCAGCTCAACAAGCAGGACCAGAGCTTGCTGCCGAATGGATAAGAGAAAGATCGATTGATGCTGAACAGTCTCGATTTGCCTGGTCGCCCCGAAGACACCCGTGTTGTTGTTGCCATGTCTGGCGGCGTTGACTCGTCCGTCACTGCAGCGCTCTTGAAACATCAGGGTTATGATGTCATCGGCGTGACCATGCAGCTTTATGATCATGGCAAGGCCATGCACCGCGTTGGTGCCTGCTGCGCCGGTACCGATATTCAGGATGCGCGCCGCGTGGCCGAGCATCTGGGTATTCCGCATTATGTGCTGGATTACGAAAGCCGCTTCAAGGAAGCGGTGATCGACCGGTTCGCCGAAAGCTATCTGGCTGGCGAAACTCCGGTGCCATGTGTGACCTGCAACCAGACGGTCAAGTTCGAGGACCTGCTGGAAGCGGCCAAGGAATTCGGCGCCGACTGCATGGCGACCGGACACTATATTTCATCCAGAATGGTGGGCAACCGGCGGGTTCTGTTCCGTCCGTCCGACGAAGACCGCGACCAGACCTATTTCCTGTTTGCGACCACGCAGGACCAGATCGACTTCCTGCGCTTCCCGCTGGGGGGCATGTCCAAGCCGGAAGCCAGACAGCTGGCCCATGACCTGGGGTTGGTTGTGGCCGACAAGAAGGACAGTCAGGACATATGCTTCGTCCCGACCGGCAAATACACCGATATCATCGAGCGCCTGCATCCGGGTGCTGCCGAGCCGGGCAAGATCGTTCATATTGATGGCACGGTGCTTGGGGATCACAAGGGGATCATCCATTATACTGTCGGTCAGCGTCGCGGTCTGGGCGTTTCCTATGGTGGCGGACCGCTCTATGTGGTCAAGCTCGATCCGAACCAGAAGCATGTGATTGTCGGGCCGCGTGAGGCATTGATCACTCGCCGCTTGAAGTTGCGCGACGTCAACTGGCTCGGGCCTCAGACCATTGCCGAGTTTCCGGCCGAAGGGCTCGAGATCTATGCCAAGGTCCGTTCGACCCGTCCGCCGAAGGAGGCGCTACTGTTTGCGTTGCCCAATGGCGAGTTCGAGGTGGAACTGCTCGATGGCGAAGAAGGCGTGGCGCCAGGGCAGGCCTGTGTCTTCTATGAAGGCCTTGCCAAGGAAGCCCAGCTCTGGGGCGGTGGCTGGATTGACCGCACCGTCACCGAGGTGGCCATTCCGGAGATCGTCGGGGCAGCCTGAACGATAGTGCATCTGTCATAACTGATATTGAAAAGGCCGGTTCGTGGGAACCGGCCTTTTCTTTTGGTCATGATCGGGAGGCCGTTTCCGGGCCTCCCTCATGCATCATGCCTTCTGCCTTATCAGGCGAGCGTCGCCAGATGAGGACGCTCGAAGGAGACGATCCCTTCGATGTGATTGGTGTGTACTTTCGAAGCCCAGCCTGCATCGCTGATCAGGGCGCGGCCAACGGCGATGAGGTCGAATTCATCGCGCTCCATGCGTTTGATCAGCTTGTCGAGGCCGGTCGATGAGGCGTCTTCGCCACCGAAGGACGACAGGAAGTCGGTGCTGAGGCCAACCGAGCCGACGCTGATGGTTGTCTTACCGGTCAGTTTCTTGGCCCAGCCGGCAAAGTTGAGGCCCTCTTCACCGTCCACATCCGGGAATTCCGGTTCCCAGAAGCGACGCTGGGAGCAGTGGAAGACGTCGACACCGGCGTCGGCCAATGCGGTCAGCCAGCTTTCCATTTCGGCCGGGGTCTTGGCCAGCTTGGCAACGTAGTCCTGCTGTTTCCACTGACTGATGCGCAGCACCAGCGGATAATCGGAGCCAACGGCCGCACGGCAGGCCTTGACGACCTCCAGAGCGAAGCGGGAGCGGTCCATCAGGGTGGAGCCCCCCCAGTTGTCGTCGCGCTTGTTGGTGCCTTCCCAGAAGAACTGGTCGATGAGATAGCCATGGGCACCATGCAATTCTGCCAGATCGAACCCAAGTTCTTTGGCGCTTTTGGCCGCCGAGGCAAAGGCGGCGATGGTATCGGCGATATCGGCATCGCTCATCACCTTGCCGCGCGGATTGTCCGGACCGATCAGGCCGGACGGGCTTTCCACGTCCACGCCCGGATCCCAGTCGCCGCTGCGGGTCGAACCTGTGTGCCAGAGCTGTGGTCCCATGGCACCCCCAGCGGCGTGAACGGCGTCAATGACGGCTTTCCAGCCAGCGAGGGCTGCCTCGCCATGGAAAAACGGCACGTTGGGCAGGTTGCGCGATGACGGGCGGTCGATCACTGTGCCCTCGGAGAGAATGAGGCCAACCTCCCCCTCGGCTCGGCGGCGGTAATACTCGGCATTCTTTTCGTTGGGGATGCCATCCGGCGCTTGGTTCCGCGTCATGGGGGCCATGACGATGCGGTTCTTCAGCTCAAGAGAGCCAATTGAGAAGGGGCGAAACAGGCTGCTTGTATCAATATCTGTCATTGTACCATAACTGTCTGAGTGGTTTTGCAAGTCGATGCTGATGAAAACGGGTGATGGAAACCGGGTTTCGTCCATTAGGTATTCACTGTATACCTGGTGTCAATAAGGAACCAATTCGTCACCAGGTTTCCCGGAGGTAACCACAATGCTGAAGAAAAGCCGGTTTTCTGCCAATTGTCCGAGCCGTCTGCTGTTTGCCGACATTGCAGATAAATGGTCTATGATGATCCTGTGTGTACTGGATGACGAGCCTAGGCGGTTCAATGACATCAAGCGTCGGCTTGAGGGCGTATCACAGAAATCCCTGACCCAGGCGTTGCGCAAGCTCGAACGGAACGGCCTGGTGCTGCGCAGGGTGCGCAATTCGTCGCCCATTGCGGTGGAGTATCAACTGACCGAACTTGGCCGCTCCCTGATGAAGCCGCTTTCCGCTCTTTATCAATGGACAAGTTGCAACATGGATGCGGTGAGCGCGGCGCGCTTGGCGTTCGACGCCGAGCGGGCCTGAGGAAATCCCTGTCTCACGCTCAAGGTCTGCCGTCGGCTGATCTGGGGGTATCTGCTGAAACTGGCGGTTGAAATGCGTCTTTTGTGCAACAGGGTGTGCCGCAACTCCAGATGGCGTGGCTCTGGGACTTGCCTTGTTGCGCCTCTGGCCGTATGCAGGCGGCAAACCAATCAGATAAAGGGGTGTTTTTTGTCGAGCCAATTCGTTTCAGAGAGTGTAACCAGCGCCGCACCGGCTTTTACGAAGCTGTTGCGGAACGGTCGTCCTGTGCGTTGATCCGCGGCTCCTAAACCCTGCTGCTGTCAGCCCAGCTCGACCTTGCTGGCAGCGAAATCTCCCGTTTAGCTAAAATTCCGAGATTTTGTTCTGCCCAATCATCTATTCCAAGATGTTTGGCAAGACCTCATGTTTTACGACGAAGGCTCATCCGGGCGGAAACGATTCCGCACCGACAGGCACCCCTATAGCAAGAAAAAGAAACTCAACAACAATCGATGGCAGGCCGCAGACCGGGAGTTTCGATGCGCCCACTGCAAGCAGATGGTTTTTCTGACCTCTGACATGGGTACGGTGCATCGCAATCACTGCCCCCATTGTCTGCACTCGCTGCATGTCGATACCAAGCCGGGCAATCGGGCCTCTTCATGCCGAGCGCGCATGGAGCCGGTCGGGTTGACCATCAAGCGCAACGGCGTTGACAAATATGGCCGGGAGCGGGGCGGGGACATCATGATCGTCCATGCCTGCACCGGCTGTGGCAGCGTCAATATCAACCGCATAGCCGCAGACGACTGCTGTGATGCGCTTCTCATGCTGTTCAAACGCTCTCAAGCCATCAGCTACGAGCAAAGAAACAGGATCGAGGAGGCGGGTATCAGGCTGTTGCATGCGGAACAGGCCGAGCAGCTTCACACGGCCCTGTTTGGCAAGTCCTGGTCGCCATAGACCATGCTGGGCGGCCCGGCGGGCAATCCTGCCGGGCTGCCTTTCTCTTGCGTCCTGTCAGTCCGGATTGCCCGGTTCTGTCTGGACACCGAGGTCCTTGAGGGTGACGATGCGGTTGCCGCGCAGGTCGTTGGCGCAGACCAGATAGCCGCGCTCTTCCATATAGGTCAGCAGGAAGCGGGCGCGGGACGGGGATCGGGTGCCATAGGCCGTGGCCAGCTCGAGATTGGTCGGGCAGGGCTTCTTGCCGAGCGCCGCCTTGGCGAGCAGAAGATAGACCCCGCGCATGTCCTCTGGCAGTTGGTCGGCGATGACACCTGCCTGTTTCCACTGGTCCTCGTCGAGGGTTTCTTCCATCGCGTCGACACCAGCCCGGGCGACGGCGAGCAACTGGCGGAATTCCTGCAGGTCCGGCGTGATCTTGAGGGTTTTCTCGATGCGGCAGCGAACCTGAAAATCCTGATAGAGGACAGACACCGGCTGGTAGGCGGCTTCCGGGTCATCGAGCAGATCGGCAAGGATCTTGTGCAGGATTGCCTCGCGTTCCTCGGCACTGATGCCGGGGTCAAGATCGAGCTGAGGCTCCTTCTCGCCGCCGAATTTCTGGTCAAGGCGCAGATTGGCCAACTGCTGCATAACCTCGGCTGTTGTCTTGGCCGGAGGCGTCAGCGCAGGCCGGGGATCGTCATCGGAGCCGGGCTTGAACAGCAGTTCATCGATGTTGTCATGCTGCACGTCGGGCAGGGGCATGAGCTTGGGGCTCGATGACCGGGCCGAGGTTTCCACCGCGCCGATGGTGACGGTTTCCGAGCGCCGGTAGAGCGCCGGGCCGAGAGCGACGAACTGGCCTCTTTCAAGGTTGCGGAAGGTTTCTGCCTGACGGCGCTCAAGGCCGAGCAGATCAGCGGCGCGGGCCATGTCGATATCAAGAAAGGTGCGGCCCATGAGGAAGTTGGAGGCTTCGGCGGCGACGTTCTTGGCAAGCTTGGCAAGGCGCTGGGTGGCGATGATCCCGGCAAGGCCACGCTTGCGGCCACGGCACATCAGGTTGGTCATGGCACCAAGCGAGGCGCGGCGGGCCTCTTCGCTGACCTCGCCACCGGCCGCCGGGGCAAACAGCTGGGCCTCGTCTACGATCACCAGTGCCGGATACCAATATTGCCGGTCGATGTCGAACAGGCCATTGAGAAAGGCGGCGGCGGCGCGCATCTGGCGGTCCGCATCGAGGCCTTCCAGATTGAGCACGGCAGAAATACGGTGCTGACGCACGCGGGCGGCGATCATCGTCAGGTCCGCTTCGGTGCCGACGGCGTCCACCACCGCGTGACCGTATTTCCCGGCCAGCGTGACGAAGTCGCCTTCCGGATCGATGATCACCTGCTGGACCCACTTGGCGCTCTGCTCAAGCAGGCGGCGCAAAAGATGGGATTTGCCCGAACCGGAGTTGCCCTGAACCAGGAGGCGCGTCGCCAGCAGTTCTTCCAGATCCATATGCGCCGGTTGGCCAAGCTTCATGGTTCCTAGATCGATACTGACTGTCATTGCTGATTCTGTTTCCCGGATGTTGGCCGCTCGTTCCGGCCTGCTCGGCCGGTAAAATCTCAGATTCGGTCTGCCTGCGCAAGAAACGGGTGGGCTCGTTTCGATGGCACCTGATAGATTGACCTGCAAGCTATTACGAGGGTTTTGGGCATATGACAAGGTATAGCAGCCAGCAAACTGGTGCAGCTGTGGCAATTCAACAGACCATGGGCAAGAGGGAATGGGTCCTGCTGATCGTTCTTTCCGTCCTTTGGGGCGGGTCTTTCCTGTTTGTCGGCGTCGCGGTCAGGGAACTGCCGACACTGACCATCGTGTTGGTGCGGGTTGGATTGGCCGCTGTCGTGCTCTGGAGCGTCATTGCTTTCGGGCGCAAGACCCTGCCGCGACAGCCTTCGGTGTGGCTGGCCTTTCTGGGCATGGGGCTCCTCAACAATGTGATCCCCTTCGGGCTCATTGTCTGGGGGCAGCATGCGATTGGTGCGGGGCTAGCTTCCATTCTCAACGCCACCACCCCGATGTTCACGGTGCTGGTGGCCGGTTTACTGCTCGGCGATGAGCGACTGAGCGGGCGCAAGATCATCGGTGTCGCCCTGGGATTTGCCGGAGTTGTCATGATGATCGGCATTGATGCCCTGTCGGGTCTTGGTCGTGAGTTGCTGTCCCAGCTTGCCGTGCTGGGCGCTGCCTTGTCCTATGCCTGCGCCGGGGTCTTTGGGCGGCGTTTCAGAGCCTACGGGGTTGATCCGGTTGTCACCGCTGCCGGTCAGGTTTCCGCCTCCTGTATCATCCTGTTGCCGTTGACCCTGTGGCTGGAGACGCCGTTCAGTCTGCCCTTGCCGTCAACAACAACCCTGGCGGCGCTGGTGGCGCTGGCTCTGCTGTCCACGGCGGTGGCCTATATCCTCTATTTTCATATTCTTGCCAAGGCCGGCGCAACCAATGTGCTGCTGGTCACATTCCTCACCCCGGTGTCGGCCATTCTGCTCGGGACGCTCATTCTTGGCGACCATCTCACCCCGGTTCATCTGGCGGGCATGGTCATGATCGGATTGGGGCTCACGGTGATTGACGGGCGTCTGACCGGTCGTTTCCTGCGTCAATAGCGGGCCTGCTGGCGGCGGATTGCTTCGGCTTTCTTTTCCGCCTCGACGGCGTCGCGCAGGGTCTTGATGCCCGAGGCTTCCAGAAGGTCGATGAGACGCAGCAGCACCTCTGCGGTTGCCAGCGAGTCGCCAAGGGCGGTGTGGCGCATGTCGACAGGAATTTCGATGCCGAACTGCTCGGCGAGGGCGTCAAGCGTGAGGCTGCTGGTCTGGCCCTGCAGGTGGGCGGCCAGCAGCACTGTATCCAGCACCGGATTGGTGAAGCGGACACCGGCTTTGTCCTGCTTGAGGGTCAGGAATTTCATGTCGAAGGCGGCATTGTGGGCCACCAGCACCGCATCGCTGACAAAGGCCTGAAAGCGCGGCAGAACCGTTTCCACCGGGGCCGCGTTGGCCACCATCTCGTTGGTGATGTGGTGGATCTTCGTGGACGCCGGGGGAATGGAGCGACCCGGATTGACGTAGTGGTCGAAGAGCTCGCCATGCATGATGCGGCCATTGACGATGCGCACCCCGGCGATCGAAATGATCTCGTCGCCGCCGGACGGGTCAAGGCCGGTGGTTTCCGTGTCGAACACCACATAGTCCAGATCACGCAGGGGCCGATCCTCCAGTGCGCCGAGATATTCCCGCTCCATCAGATCGAAGTCGTAGAATTCCAGCCGGTCGGGCAGCAACAGGGTCTGCTCGTCCAGAGTCTGGCTTGAATGGTGGTCATGGGGCAGGGAGAGCGGCAGGCGTAGGTGGGCGGTGCCGTCGGGTGCCCGGGCGCTCCAATAGTCGGTCTTGTGGCGATAGAGCACGTCCCGGCTGGTGATGCCTCCCAGATCCGGATCCAGCGGATCGTCGAGCCAGGCGTTGATGCGGGCAACGCTCAACGGCTCGCCGTGCCAATGCAGATCAACATAGATCTTGCGCTCGAACTCTGTGGCCCGCAACTGAAAGGCGCGTTCGCCGGTGGCCTCGGCCACCTTGCGCAGGGCATATTCGATCAGCTCGACAATGGTGATCGAATCGCAATGCAGCCAGACCGGATCGCCAATGAACTCGCAAGTCACCTTGAGGGATTCCGAGCTGTTGCGGCGCAAGACCGAGTTGAACAGCGAGGAGGAATAGACATCGCTCATCGGCCAGGCGCTGGTCAACATGTCATGGGATTGCTGGTCGTAATGCGCGAGCCGTTCGGACAGTCTGGCCGCTTCTCCGGCGATCATCTGTTCCAGGGTCTTTCTCGCGTCGGCTGCAAGGGCATAGCCGCCAGCGAGCATCTCGGATGTGGCCAGCAGATTGGCGGCCGGATGGCGCAGGTCGACCAGCACGGTCTGCAGCAGGCTGTCCCTCTCGACATTGTCCGCCAACTGGCGGGTCATGTCGTCAAAGGTCACGATGAAGCCGGTCGGGGCCTTCGCTGCCTGATCCAGCAGCAGTGTAACCCGCCCCTGCAATGTGTGTTTGCCATCGGCCGTGGCGCAGATGACGAGCTGGCTGAGCCCTTCCTTGTGGTGCCTGTGGCGGCCTTGCTCAAGACGGTGACCGAGGCGCTCGATGGCGTGGCGGAAGGGAGCTGCTGAGACGACCGAAAACAGCGAGCGGCCGAGCCCGAGATCGCCGGATACATGGAGAATCTGCAGCGCCCGCTTGTTGTAGAGCATGATCTTGCTGCCCATGGTGCAGATGAGGACGCCCTGATCGAGATTGCGGATCACGCTTTCCAGCTGTGCCGTCTGTTTGTGGGTCTCCGTTGTGGCTTCGGCGATCCGCCTGTCGGTTTCCTCTCGCGCCTCGGTGAGGGCTCCGGCAATCTCGCGGATGGCCGGATTGAGCAGGCCCAGATATTTGCCGGTTTCGCTGTCGAGCTGACGGGAGGCCCCGGCATGGACGAGCGAGCGGACGTCCTTGACGATCCGCTCGATGGGCTGGGCGACGTTGAGATCGAATTTCTGCCAGACCCAGCCGGTGACAAACAGGATGCCGAAACAGGCGATGCCGCCAAACAGCACCAGATGGGGCGTTGCGGCCGGGCCGATCCGTTGCTCGGCGAAGACAAGGCAGGCGACGACCACGGCACAGGAGGCCAGTCCGATGAGCGCAAAGAAGAGGAAGATGCGAAGTCGCAGGCTCAGGCGTTCAAGTCTGGTCATCGGGTCTGGCATGGGTGTGGTCTACTCCAGCAGATCTTTGACGCAACGCACGACCGCATTCAGCGAGAAGGGTTTGGTCAGCGAACCGTTGGCTCCGACCGCCAGTCCCTTTTCCGCCTCTATCTCGCGGCTGGAGGCGTTCATCATGACGATCTTGACGTCGGCATTGGCTGTGTCCGAACGGATGGTCTGGCAGATGTCATAACCGTCCCTGTCGGGCAGCGAGCTGTCGAGCAGGATGAGGTCCGGATGGTGATGGCAGGCGCAGTCGATGGCATCGTGGCCGGTGCGGGCCGTCTCAACAGCATAGCCCTCGGCGCGCATCAGATGTTCCAGCGCAAAGGCGATGGATGCCTCGTCGTCTACCACCAGAATTGACTTTGTCATGTGGTCTCCTTGACCGTTGCTACCGGGGGACGGTTCTGTCGGGGAGGGTGCTCCCCGGGTCTATGCTATCACACCTGCCCGGCGTCACACGGTCTGTTGTCCTTCTCCTCTATTCCTCGCAGGCGGCTATCAGCAGCGGATCCTGCTTGTCGAGATCGAACCATTTGGCCTTGCCTTGCAGTTCCTCCTGCGTCGGAGGCAGGGTTCCGCTCCAGTCGGCGCGGCGGCTTCCTGTGCAATCAATCAATTGCAGGATGGTGCTGGTCGGGCCATCCTTTTCAGCCTGAAACAGGGTTGCCAGCTTGATGCCGGGCAGGGCGTCATTGGTCTTGATGCTTGTCTTGTCGAGAGCCAGAAAGCGATCAGTCCGCGGGAAAAGGAAGGATAACGGCTGCAACAGGCTGGTGCCCTCACGGGTTTGCAGAACCACCACATCATCGCCAAAATCGGCGGTTGCGCGACTGTACCAGCCATAATCGAGCACGATCTGCAGAAGGATCATGGCAATGCCGGCCGCGACGGGCACAGCGCCTTTGGGCCGTGGGCGATGCAGGATGAACTTGTAGAGAACCATCACAGCCCCCGCCGCACCGATGCCGGCGATGAATGTTCCAAGCAAGACGAATATCATTCGAAGGCTCCTCAGGTTGGCCGTGGCCTTAATTGCGTCCGGGTTCTTGTGACACGGAACGGCTGTCTCTGGTAAGACAGCATTTGGTAGGTCGCCCAATGGCTTAGAGCGAAGGGGCTAGATGTTGACGCCCTGTGCGTGGCCGAGTGCCGACTGCTGGGTCTTGATCATCAGGAAGGCATCCTTGAGATGGTTGCGTTCCAGTTCGCTGAGACTGGCAGGGGCGAGGAAGTTGTCCGGCTTGCTGCCCTCGCGGATCTGGCGGGCCTGATGCTCGAGCCGCATGGTGGCGATAAGGTCGTAGGCGTCGATGAGATCCTGCGCACCGGAATGGCTGATCGTGCCGATGTCTCTGGCCAATGTCAGGCGCTCGCGCGTGTTGGCCGCCGTGATGGCACCCTGCAAGGCGTAGGCGCGGGCTAGATCGACGATTGGCACCACACCATTGAGCTTGAGATCAACCGTGTCCTTGTGCTCGCCTTTGCGGATCAGCGCAAAGCCGCGGAAGAAGCTGAGCGGAGGGGTGTGGTTAAGCGAGTTCGAAATCATGTGCGCACGGAAGATGCTGTTCTTCTTGGCCTTCTCCAGCGTTTCCTGATAGAGGCCCGCAAACAGGCTTTCGTCTCCGACAATCGGCCTGAGGTCGAACATGACGCTGGCAAGCATCTGGGCCATCGGGTCTGGCTTGTCGATCCAGTTGGCGAAATAGCTGCGCCAGACAGGGACCGGCTGGCACCAGCGCGGATTGGTGGCCATCATGTCGCCGGGGCAATAGTAGAATCCGGCGGCATCCAGACCATCGGAGACAAAGCGGGCAAAGCGCTGGAAATAGTCGCCATGTTCAGCTTCGCTGTAGCGCTCATCCAGAATGAGGCAATTGTCCTGATCGGACACGCCGGTCTGTTCCTGCCTTCCTTGCGAACCGCATGCCAGCCATAGATAGGGGATCGGGGCTTTGCCGAGGCGCTCTTCGGCCAGTTGCACCAGACGTCTGGTCAGGCTGTCGGTGACATTGGTGACGATGCGGCCGATGTTGTGGGCGTCAACACCGCTGCCGACCAGCTGGGCCAGCATTTGCGGCACCTTGGCGACGATGGCTGCCAGATTCTCGAAGCTGTCCTGCCGTTGCAGGTCGCGGATCAGGAAGGGAGCGGAGACGGCTTGCCTGTGTACCAGATTGGTGTTGGTGAGAATTCCGACCAGCCGCCCCTTTTCGACCACCGGCAGATGGGTGTGCGTGCGCTCCATCATCGAGAGCAGGGCGTCAAAGCCCAATGCCTCGGGGCCGAGGGTGAAGGGGTTCGGCGTCATGATGTCGCGAACCGGGGTGTCGAGGCTACGACCGGCTGCAACGACCCTGTGCGCCATGTCGCCGGAGGTCAGGATGCCGATCAATCTGTCCTGCTCGGTGTCCTGATTGGTGATCAGCAGGCAGGAGATATTCCTGCTCTTCATCAGCTTGGCCGCGTCGGTGGCGGTCGTGTCCGGGCCAATGGTGATCGGGGCCGGGGTCATCAGCTCGCCGATGGTGATGGAGATGAGGTCGGTGGTGGAATCGGATTGCCCACCGGCGGCGACCTTCTTGGCAAGGGAGCTGTCGAAGAAGGCATGAAAGGAGGGTGACGCGGTGATCAGCTCGTTGAAGCTGGCCTTGGGAATGATGAACAGGCGGCTGTCCCTGCTGGCCACCGCCTTGTTGGGAGCCTTGCCGTCACTGAGCATGGCGCGCTCGCCAAAACAGTTGCCGATCGTCAGGTGCAGCAGCAGATTGCCCTCTGGCGTGAACAGATCGACCTCGCCGGAGCGGATGAGATAGAGGCCGGAGACCTTCTGGCCAACGTCGAGAATGACATCGCCCTGTTTGACATCCAGTGCGATGGTGCTGTCGCCAAGAGTGTCCAGACGGTCCATTTCCAACAGGTCAAACGGGTGCCTGTGGCTTGCGAATTCTGCGAAATCCGACGTGCTCATCAGTTGTTCTCCGGGCTCGGGTGCCAAAAAAATCCCGCCGAGTTGGTCGGCGGGATCTCTCAGAGTGTCTTGTCTCGGGCCGCGAGGACCCCTCGGAGATCCTCGCTGCCGATGATCCTAGTGATCGATGGCAGCGCCAGCCCCTTTCGGGATGCGGATGCTTTCGACCAGGTCCTGAATCTCCTTGGGAGGTTCTGCGGACATTGCGGAGACACCATAGGCAACTGCGAAGTTGATGATCGCACCAACGGTACCGAATGCTTCCGGAGAGATGCCCAGAAGGTGGTTGTCCGGGGTGTTTGGCAGCATTGCGGTACCCGGAATGAAGAACCAGCCCTTGTAGGTGAAGATGTAGAGCAGGGTCGTTGCGATACCGGCGACCATCCCCAGGATTGCGCCCTTGGAGTTTACTCGCTTGGAGAAGATGCCCATCATCAGAGCCGGGAAGATCGAGGAGGCAGCCAGACCGAAGGCCAGAGCCACAACCTGAGCAGCAAAGCCCGGAGGATTGAGGCCGAGATAGGCGGAGATCACGATGGCAACAGCCATGGAGATACGAGCCCACATCAGTTCCTGCTTCTCGGTGATCTGCGGCGTGAAGGTGCCTTTCAGCAAATCATGGGAAACAGCCGAGGAGATGGCCATCAGGAGACCTGCTGCGGTGGAGAGAGCGGCGGCGAGACCACCGGCTGCCACCAGAGCAATCACCCAGTTCGGCAGTTTGGCGATTTCAGGGTTGGCCAGAACCATGATGTCACGGTCGACGGTCAACTCGTTGCCCTTCCAGCCAAATTCTTCGGCTTTCGGTGCAAAGGATGTGGACTTGTCGTTGTAATACTGGATGCGGCCGTCACCGTTCTTGTCTTCGAATTTCAGAAGACCGGTGGTTTCCCAGTTCTTGAACCAGTCAGGGCGGCTTTCATACAGCAGGTTGCCGTCTTCTGCGCCGACTGCGCCGGTCTGGATGGTGTCCATGAGGTTCATGCGGGCCATGGCGCCAACGCCGGGAGCGGTGGTGTAGAGGATCGCGATGAAGACCAGGGACCAGCCCGCCGTCCAGCGTGCGTCGGAAACCTTCGGCACGGTGAAGAAGCGGATGATGACGTGTGGCAGACCAGCGGTACCAATCATCAGGGACATGGTGAACATGAACATGTTGAACGGATTGGACGTGAAGCTGGTGTATTCGGCAAAGCCGAGATCAACCACGATCTGGTCAAGCTTGGTCAGCAGCGGTTCACCTGAAACATGGTTGGAGAACAGGCCGACCTGCGGCAGGATGTTGCCGGTCAGTTCCATGGAGATGAAGATGGCCGGAATGGTGTAGGCAAGGATCAGAACGCAATACTGTGCGATCTGGGTGTAGGTGATGCCCTTCATGCCGCCCTGAACCGCGTAGAGGAACACGATCGCGGTGCCGATCAGCAGACCGGTGGATGCGTCCACTTCGAGGAAGCGGGAGAAGGCAACGCCAACGCCCTTCATCTGGCCGATAACATAGGTGATCGAGCAGATGATAAGGCAGACAACGGCCACGATGCGGGCTGTCGATGAATAGAACCGGTCGCCGATGAATTCTGGCACGGTGAACTTGCCGAACTTGCGCAGATAAGGGGCCAGCAGCATGGCCAGCAGCACGTAACCACCGGTCCAGCCCATCAGATAGGCCGAAGCGCCATAGCCGCTGAAGGAGATGATCCCGGCCATGGAGATGAAGGAGGCTGCGGACATCCAGTCGGCAGCGGTTGCCATGCCGTTGGCGATCGGGTGAACGCCGCGGCCTGCGGCATAGAATTCACCGGTCGAACCGGCGCGTGCCCAGAAGGCAATCCCGATGTAGAGCGCAAAGGACGCGCCTACAACGATGTAGGTAAGAGTTTGAAGATCCATGGTCTAGCTCCTCGCGTTCCTTATTCTTCAACGCCAAATTTTTTGTCGATCGCATTCATGCGGATTGCATAGAAGAAGATGAGTCCCAGAAAGACCCAGATTGATCCCTGCTGGGCAAACCAGAATCCCAGGTCGGACCCGCCGACTGAAATTCCCGAAAGAGCAGGACGAAGAAGCAGACCAAACCCGAAGGAGGCGATGAACCAGATGACAAGGCAAATCGCGATCAGATTCAGGTTGGCTTTCCAATAGGCATGTCCGGATTCGTTATTCTCGGCCATAATTCCCCCCATGGTGCTGAACCGCCTGGCGGTTCATGTTCCATTCTGAAAGGTCTGTCCCTGATGGTTGTGTCTGTTTGGGTGCCGTTCCTCAGCTGCACCGCGACATTTTTTATACCGGTCATGGACAAGACCATGTGAGTTGTAAGATACAGATATGCTGAATACAGCTGTCTGTCCTTGCAGTGATCTAAAATGAGAGACGTTTTCAATTCAATTAATTGTTCGTATAATTCCGTCATCCTTTAGTCTGGCGATGTGTAAGTGAAATTTATACTGAATTTATGGTTTGTTTCTTGCATTTTAACTGGAAGTATTTCTTTAGTTTTATTTGGAGTAAAGTATAATTGCATAGGGTTTCATTTTGCGTTTGCGAAGCCAAAACAGGGGATCTGCTGCGTTGCAATATGGTGATGCGGCAGGCGCTAGGTTGCGGATCTGACTGAGGTTTCCCCACTTTCTGAAACGATCCCGGATCGCCAAGGCGATTGACCTTGCCGCCGGTCTCATGCATATGGAGAGCATGTCTCATCCACCCAGCCTGACCCCGCCTCTTGTCGATTATGCCCCGCCCGTCGAGCCCTATCTCGATGTGCTCTATGAGGATGCGCATTTTGTAATTCTCAACAAGCCATCTGGCCTATTGAGTGTTCCGGGCAAGGCCGATGAGCATTGGGACTGTCTCGAACACCGGGCCAGGCAGCATTTCGGGGATGCGCGAATCGTTCACCGGCTCGACATGGATACCTCAGGAATCATGGTTCTGGCGCGCACGGATGATTGCCATCGCAATCTCGGGCGCCAGTTCGAGAAGCGCAAGGTACAGAAGAGCTATGTGGCGCGGGTCTGGGGCACGATGGTTGGCGATGGGGGAACGGTGGATTTGCCGCTGATCTGCGACTGGCCGAACCGCCCCAAACAGATGGTTTCTTTCGAGCACGGCAGACGGGCCGTGACCGACTGGCAGGTGATCGGGCGGGATGAGGACAGCACGCTGGTGCGGCTATTTCCCCACACGGGTCGGTCACACCAGTTGCGGGTGCACATGCTCAGCCTCGGGCATGTGATCATGGGGGATCGTTTCTATGCCGAGGGTGAGGCACTGGCTGGCGCTGACAGGCTGATGCTGCACGCCGAGACGCTCGGCTTCATCCATCCGGCCAAGGGGGAATGGGTGGATTTCGTCTGCCCCAGCCCTTTCGGCTGAGATCGTCCCGCAATTGATGTGATGCTTTGGCAGGCACGCGCCATGGGTGTTTTTCTGTGCTCTGTGGATGCGCACTCACACCCTCGTCCGTTTGAGACGCTCAAGGATTTCATGCAGACTGGACAGAAAACGTGATCGGTCGGCCTTCGAGAAGGGAGGAGGACCGCCGCCGATGTCGCTGGTCTCGCGCAGATCGGCCATCAGGTTACGCATGGCAACCGCCGAGCCGATGGAGTTTTCCGTAAATGGCTTGCCGGTGGTGCCGATCACGCAGGCGCCCTTGGCAAGGCAGCGCTGTGCAAGCAGGATATCGGCAGTGACGACCACTGCGCGCGGGTGTGCTATGGCGGCGATGTGATCATCGGCCACGTCCGGCCCGTCCTCGACCTTGACGAAACTGATGGGTATTGCCCATTCGTCCCTGCGTGGCATACGCATGAACTGGTTGGCCACCAGCGTGACCGGAACCCCATGGCGCTCGGCCACCTTGTAGACCTCTTCCTTGACGGGGCAGGCATCGGCATCGACGAGGACTTCAACCGGACGATGCTCCGGAATTGCTGTCTGCTCCTTGCTCATTGCATCTTCGTTCATTGGCTCTTGTCCACCAGACAGATCTGGATATCGGCAACATTGGTGCCGGTTGCGCCGATCATCAGATGATCGCCGGACAGCTCCAGTGCCTTGTAGCTGTCGTTGTTGGCCAGCAGTTCCCGTGGCCGTGCGCCGGCCTGACGGATCCGGTAGAGCGTTTCGGCGTCCACCAGACCTCCGGCGCTGTCGGTCGGACCATCGCGTCCGTCGGTGCCGCCCGACAGGAACACCCAGTGGCCGTCAATCGGCTGTTCTTCACTGGCTGCGGCAAAGCGCAGGGCCAGCTCCTGATTGCGCCCGCCCTTGCCGTCGCCTTTCAGTGTAACGGTGGTCTCGCCACCCCAGATACAGGCGGTCTTCTGGCCCTCTGGTGCAGCGCAGGCCGCTTCGAGCAATCGCGGGGCCACCACTTCCACATCGCCTTCCAGCAGATCGTCCAGAATCTTGCCATGCCAACCAAGGGGAAGGGCCTCCAGAACAGCATCCAGACTAAGGCGGTTGGAGCCGATGAGCCGGTTGGTGGTGTTGGAAAAGTCGATTGGCTCTGCCTCATCCGGCGCTTCCAGAACAGCTCTTACCGATGGCGGCAGTTGTTCGACCAGTCCCTTGGCGGCAAACAGCGCCAGAGCATCCCGCTTGCTGCCAAGGGGCGGATTGGTCGGGCCTGAGGCGATGACACTGAGATCGTCACCGACCACATCGGAGAGGATGAAACTGTCCACGGATGCGGGGGCTGCCAGTTGGCTGAGACCGCCGCCCTTCAGTTGTGACAGGCACTGGCGGACCAGATTCATCTCCTGAATGACATAGCCATTGGCGAGCAGCAGCCTGTTGACTGCGGCCTTGTCCTCAAGGGTCAGGCTGGGCAACGGTGCCGGAACCAGTGCCGAGCCGCCTCCGCTGATCAGGACGATGACGCGATCCTGCGGGGTCGTGGTTGCCAGCATATCGATGATTGCCTGCCCTGCGGCAAGGCCGTTTTCATCCGGCACGGGGTGCCCGGCAGCAAAGCATCGGGCGCCTTCAATCTCTGTGGCATTCTCGTAATTGGTGATGACGAGGCATTCATGTGGCGTCTTCTCCGGCAGGGCCCTGAGGCAGGTTTCCGCCATGGCGCCAGCGGCCTTGCCAAGGGCGATGACCAGATAGCGCCCCTCTTGCAGGGGAGATAGCGGATTTTCGCCAAAGGCCTTTTCCAGTGCCAGGCGAGGGTCTGCGGCGGCGACGCCTTCCTCGAACAGGGCGGATGCGAGGTCCCTCAATTGCCTGATTTCGCTTTCTTCACCAGTCACGTCTGCCTCCCGCTGTCGACTGTCTTTTCCATCTTATCCATCGGGGGGCGAGTATAGGGGCAAGGGGACCAAAGGGCCAGCCATTCTGACGGGATTGTCCGTTTGGGCACAGAGGTTAGAGAGCGTGGGGATGGGGGGGGCGGGCGGTCGCCTTCCGGTGGTGAGCCAGGATTACCAGTCCTTAAAGCAGTCCCAAAAAAAGATGCCCTGTCCCAGAGCTATCTGGGACAGGGCATGTTCGCCACTTGGGCGGGGTTCAAACCTCATGCAAATCGGGGAGGAGGCAGCATGAGGCTAGAGGGGGTCCCCGTCGCAAATGACCTCACCTCTTTGCAGAGGCTTCGTTGGCTCACTTACAGGGGACAGTTTACGACTTTCGTCTTATGCGCAAAAGAGGCTTTTTCGCTTGTCAGCCCTGATATTGCTGCATGACTGGGCCTGTTTTTGCGTGAATTATTAGAGGTTTATACGTATTCTAGCCGTCGTGACGGTCGTAGAAGGTCATGGCATCCCATTCGCGCGGGTTCGGGTGGATGCGCGGTTCGGAGCTTGCCAGAGTTTGGAAGAATTTCAGGGCAAATGAAAACGGGTTGCTGCTTTTTTCGGACATGGGCCACTCTCTCGTCATCGTTTGTGGTTTCAGGCGTGGTTTCGGACATTGGCTTTTCTTGGGGCGACTTTGGCGGTTTTCTGCGCTTTTTTGAAGAGACAAGTTTGCGCGGCCTTTATGCTTTATATGCATATCTTCAAATCCAATGATGCAAATTTGTATGAAACAAGGTGGCTGACAAGGAAGTTACCCTATGATATGTTCTCTTTATGTTCTTGTTGGAGGGTGTCATGCAGGATCTTTTGACAGATGTCTTTCCCTTGCGGGGCGGTCGGGCGCATGAGGTGACCGGACAGGGGGCAACGGTGTTTGCCGCCATCATCTGCGGGATTGGCCAGCGCAGCGATCGGCGGCCGGCCATGTGGCTGGTCGAGGACTGGCGGACGGAGGGGCTCAATCCGGATGGTCTGGCGCCTTTCTGCGATCCGCACCATTTGCTGCTGGCGCGGGTGGCTGACCAGAAGACCATGCTGGCATCTGCCGAGGAGGCCTTGCGCTCGGGCGCGCTGTCCACGGTGGTGGCCGAAGTGCCGCGTGAGCTGAGCTTTACGGCGGGGCGTCGTCTGCAGCTTGCGGCCGAGGAGGGCAAGGCAACCGGGATCCTGATGATTGGCGAGGGGATGGGCAACAATGCTGCCGAAAGCCGCTGGCATTGTTCACCGCTTTTCTCCCCGAAATTCCGGCAGGATCAGGTGGTTATGCCCTCGCAGCAGACTTCCGACTCGACTCTTCAGCGCTGGCAGCTTATAAAGAACAAATCAGGAACATTAGGGTGTTGGGATTTGATCTGGGATGCAGAGACGCGTCGTGTCATTGTGGTTTCCGAGGCTGGCGAGCGACCGCATTCTGCGGCGCGCGGTCATGACGACGCCTTTTGCCCTCACGTTGCAGCAGAGTAATGCCGAGCGGCTTTATTGTCTCAATGAGAGCGCCGAGCGGGACGGGCTGCAGCGGGGTATGGGGTTGGCGGATGCCCGGGCCTTGTGCCCGCAGTTGCAGACCATGCCTGCGGACCGAGAGGCGGATGGCCATTTTCTGCAGTTGCTGGCACGCTGGGCCGGTCGCTTCTGCCCTTGGGTGGGGCTGGATGGCGAGGATGGTCTGCTGCTTGATGTGACGGGCTCGACGCATCTGTTTGGCGGTGAACTTGCCTTGCTGGAGACCATCGGGGAGCGTCTGGCGCGGGGCGGCATTGCCGTTCAGCCGGGGCTGGCCGATACGCGCGGAGCGGCCTGGGCGCTCGCCCATTATGGCGGCTGGGGGGGAGATGAGGCGGGGGCGGCGCGCCATGACCAGAGCCCTTCCTGCCCAACTACCCAACAGGTCTCTCATCAGGCCTCCCGTCTAGACACTCGTCTGGCTGCGCCGGGCAAGGCGCTTGCCGCGATTGGCGGGTTTCCCATCGCGGCCCTGCGTCTGGAAGAGAAGGTCTGCACCGGGCTGATGCGGCTTGGCGTACGGACCATCGATGCGCTTCATGCCCTGCCACGGGCCACGGTCACCCGTCGCTTCGGGCTGGAGCCGCTGCTGCGGCTTGATCAGGCGCTGGGGCACCGGGAAGAAGCGATCTCTCCCCTCTCCGAGGCCCCGCACTATGGGGTGCGGATGAGCCTGCCCGAGCCGATCGGTCTGGCCGATGATGTCATGGCCGTGGCGGCCAGGCTGCTGGACCGGCTGTGTGACAAGCTGGACCGGCAGGGCGCAGGGGCGCGGGTGTTGCAACTGACCATGCGGCGGCTCGACATGGAGGCCAGTCAGGTGGAGTTGCGGCTGGCTCGTCCCATGCGGGAAGCTTTGCGCATCCTGCCGCTGTTCGAACGGGGCGTTGGTGAAGTGGATGCCGGGTTTGGCATCGACATGGTGCGGCTGGAAGCAACCGTCGTTGAGCCGATGGCCGATGAGCAGATGGCGAGCGTGGTGCTGAGCCATGGGCGGAGCGACCGCAAGGTCGAGGGCTCCGCCTCGCCTGTCGACCATGCGCTGGATGATCTTGTCTCCCGGCTTGGCAGCCGTATCGGGCTTGAAAATATCCTGCGCTTTGTTCCGGCAGACAGCCACATTCCGGAGCGCAGCTTTTCGCTGCAGCCTGCTGCGTGGACCAAGGCCGTCAAGGCATGGTCCTCTCCAGACGGGCCATTCGAGGGGGGACGGGGGAGCGCGGGGGGCGCTTGCCCTCGTCCTGTGCGCCTGTTTCCTCCCGAACCGATCGTACTGCCCCTGTCGGCGGAGCCGGACCCCGGGCGGCGGGAACCGCCGGCGCATTTTCGCTGGCGGCGGATGCAGCTGTCGGTGGCCTCGGCGCGCGGGCCGGAACGGATCGCACCGGAATGGTGGTGGGAAGACCCCGCGTGGCGGTCTGGTCTGCGCGATTACTGGTGGGTGGAGACCCGTCAGGGCTGGCGGCTGTGGCTGTTTCATACGCCGCAGAACCGGCTTTCCCATCTGTCCAGCTGGTTCGTGCAGGGTGAATTCGCATGACGCAGGATCCGTCTCGCCCAGCAGACTCAGAGGGGGCTGAGGGCTATGGGAGCAGCGCGACGCCACCGGCAAAGGGGCCAACGCCGAATTCAGGGGCCGTTTTGCCAGAGCAACTGGAGGCGATGCGTCCCAGGACCTATGCGGAACTGTGCGTGTCTTCCAATTTCACCTTTCTCACCGGCGCATCGCATCCGGAGGAGCTGGTCATCCGTGCGGTAGAGCTGGGGCTTGACGCCATCGCGATCACGGACCGCAATTCTCTGGCCGGGGTGGTGCGGGCCTATTCGGCGCTCAAGGAACTGAAGCGCCAGTGTGAGGAACAGGCGGACAAGCTGCCTGAAGGCATCCGTCTGCGCTCCAGTCAGCGGATCGATCCTTCCAGTCGCCAGCCGAAGGAGGCGGCAGGGCAGGGAGACCTGGCTCCGTCGCTGGTGGTCAAGCTGCCGCGCCTGATTGTCGGGGCGCGTCTGGTGCTCAGCGACAGTGCGCTCCATTGGCTTGCTCTGCCAACGGACCGGGCGGCCTATCAGCGGCTGACGCGGCTGCTCACCCTTGGCAAGCGGCGGGCCGAGAAGGGGGAGTGCCTGCTGTATTTCGCCGATCTGCTGGCGGCGGGGTCGGGGATGATGCTGATTGCCCTGCCGCAGGCGGGGCTTGCCCACCCGGATGTGGAAGGGCAGATTCGGCAGGCGGTGGCACAGTTTCCCGGTGCCGTGTTTCTGGGGGCTGCTCCCGCTTACAATGGCTCCGATCAGGCCTGGTTTGATGCCTGCGCCAAGCTCGCCTACCGGCTGGCTGCGCCCATGGTGGCCTTGGGCGATGTGCTCATGCATCATGGGCGGCGGCGACAACTGGCCGATGTCCTGACATGCCTGAGGGAGCATATCACCATTGATGCCATCGGCTCGCGGGCGCTGCCCAATGCGGAGCGGCGGCTCAAGGGGGCGGCTGACATGGTGCGGCTTTATCGCCGCCATCCGGCGGCCATCCGGCGGGCATCTGAAATCGCCATGCGCTGCACCTTTGCCCTTGATGAGTTGAGCTATGAATATCCCGACGAGGTGGCGGGCGAGGAAAGCCCGCAGGCGCGACTTGAGCGGCTGACCAACGAGGGGCTTGCCCGGCGCTATCCGCAAGGGGTGCCGGAGAAATCCCGCGGGCTGGCGGACAAGGAACTGGCGTTGGTCGGCAAGCTCGGTTTTGCGGCCTATTTCCTGACGGTGCATGACATCGTGATGTTTGCCCGCAGCAAGGGGATCCTCTGTCAGGGGCGCGGCTCGGCGGCCAACTCCATCCTCTGTTTTGCCCTTGGCATCACCGATGTGGCGCCGGAAACCATCACCATGGTGTTCGAGCGCTTTGTCTCGGAACATCGTGGCGAGCCGCCCGATATCGATGTGGACTTCGAGCACGAGCGGCGTGAAGAGGTGATCCAGCATATCTATGAGCGCTATGGTCGCCACCGCGCCGGGCTGTGCGCCACGGTCATTCATTTCCGCACCCGTTCGGCCATCCGCGAGGTGGGCAAAGTGATGGGGCTGTCGCAAGATGTGACGGCGGCGCTGTCGGGCCAGATCTGGGGCTGGTCGACCGACGGGGTCGATCTCAGGCGCATGAAAGAGCTGGGGCTCGATCCGGCGGATCGGCGGCTGATGCAGACGATTGCCCTCATCGCCGAAATCATCGGTTTCCCGCGTCATCTCTCCCAGCATGTGGGTGGTTTCATCATCACGCGCGGGCGGCTCGATGAATTGTGCCCGATCGAGAATGCGGCGATGGAAGATCGCACGATCATCGAATGGGACAAGGATGATATCGATGCGCTGGGCATTCTCAAGGTGGATATTCTGAGCCTTGGCATGTTGACCTGCATCCGCAAGAGCTTCGATCTGCTCAAGGAGCATGAGGGCATCCGCCACACCATTGGTTCGGTGCCGCAGGAGGACGGGGCGACCTATGACATGCTGTGCGTGGCTGATGCAATAGGGGTGTTCCAGGTGGAAAGCCGGGCGCAGATGAATTTTCTGCCACGGATGCGACCGCGCACCTTCTACGATCTGGTGGTCGAGGTTGCGATTGTCCGGCCTGGCCCCATTCAGGGCGGGATGGTGCATCCCTATATCAACCGGCGGCAGGGGCGCGAGCGGGTCTGGTTTCCTTCAAAGGCGCTGGAAGAGGTGCTGGGCAAGACCCTCGGTGTGCCGCTGTTTCAGGAACAGGCGATGCAGATCGCCGTGGTGGCGGCAGGCTTCAGCCCCGAGGAGGCCGACCGGCTGCGGCGTTCGCTTGCCACCTTCCGCCGGATGGGCACCATTCACAGCTTCAAGGAACGGTTTGTCGAGGGCATGCTGGAGCGCGGCTATGAGCGGGACTTTGCTGATCGCTGCTTCTCCCAGATCGAGGGCTTTGGCGAGTATGGCTTTCCGGAGAGCCATGCGGCAGCCTTTGCCATGCTGGCCTATGTGTCGGCATGGCTCAAGTGCCATCATCCGGCGGTCTTCGCCTGCGCGCTGCTCAACGCCCAGCCGATGGGCTTCTATGCGCCGGCGCAGATCGTGCGTGATGCTCGCGAGCACGGGATCGAAATCCGGCCCATCTGCGTCAACAACAGCGTCTGGGACAACAGGCTGGAGCGGCGGCTGGACGGGGCACTGGCCATCCGGCTCGGTTTCCGTCAGATCAAGGGCTTCTCGGCCGAGGATGCAGACTGGATCGTGGCGGCCCGCGGCAATGGCTATCCGGATCCGCAGAGCCTCTGGCAACGGGCGGGCCTCAGGGGCGGGGCGATGGAACGGCTGGCCGAGGCCGATGCCTTTGTCAGCATGGAGATGGGGCGGCGCGAGGCGCTCTGGCAGGTCAAGGCCTTTGCCGCGCTCAAGCCTCTGCCGCTGTTCAGCGATCCGATTGACGGCGAGTGCATCAACGAGCCTTCGGTGACCCTGCCGCAGATGCATCTGGGCGAGGAGGTGGTGGAGGATTATGTTTCCATGCGCCTGTCGCTGCGCGCCCACCCGATGGAGCTGTTGCGCCCGTCGCTGCCGGAACTGACCACCAATGGCGATCTGATGGCCTCATCGCTCAAGCGCGTGACTGTGTGCGGGCTGGTGATCACCCGCCAGAGGCCCGGCACGGCTTCGGGGGTCATCTTCGTGACGCTGGAGGACGAGACCGGTGTTGCCAATGTCGTTGTCTGGCCCAAGGTCTACCAGCAATTCCGGCGGGCGGTGATTGCCGGGCGGCTGTTGCGTGTGCATGGCACGCTGCAGAAGGAAGGCATTGTGGTGCATCTGATCGCCGAGCGGGTCGAGGATCTGTCACACCGGCTTTCCGAGCTTGGCCATCCGCTCGATGATGCGGTTGGCATCACCAATCCGCAGGCCGATGAAGCGCCGCGCGGCCGTCCGGGCAAGGGGCTGGCGCGGGTTCCTTCCCGGGCCCGTCACCCGCGCGAGCAGGCCAAGAAGCTGTTTCCCAGTCGTGATTTCCACTAGCGCGGACCCGACCTGTCAGGCGCTTTTCCCGTCGGGCAAACACGGTTTTCCCCAAGGTTGCATAGTTTGTGATCACTATTTTGCAGGTGCGAACAGACACGGCCAAACGAGTGTGAGGCAATTGCTAATTTTTTGAGCAGATTGGCAAAATGCCATTGCGCAGGTGCGGTGTCGGAACCTTTTCGTGAAACCGATTTCGGTGTTGTTGTTTCAATGGGATGTCGGAATCAGGATATTGGTCGAAAGGTGAATATACCTTCGGTTGCCGAAACCGGTTTCGGTGAGCAGACTTGCCGCGGGAGGATGCCGTGCAAAAGTCTGAAGACCATGATGGCAAGAGGCGTCAAAGCAGAAAAACGAGGGTTACCATCAAGGAAGTCGCCTATGTTCTGGGCATTTCCAAGAGTACCGTTTCGAGGGCGCTCAATGGCTATGCCGATATCTCTGAGCATACCCGGCTGAAGGTTCAGCGGGCGGCTCAGGATCTGGGCTACAAGCCGATGATCCATGCGCAGGCCATTCGCACCGGGTTGGTGCGGTCGCTCGGTATGGTGCTCAATGCCGACAGCCATGATGGTCACCGACCGTTTCTTGCCGACTTCATCGATGGCATTTCCCGCCGCGCTAGTCAGGACAACTGGACGCTGACGGTGGCGACAGCGTCAAATGCGCAGGAAGTGCTGAACACGATCAGGCGCCTGAGCGACGAGCATGCGGTTGACGGCTTCATCCTGCCGCGCACGCGCATTGTCGATCCCCGTGTCGAATATCTGGTCAAGGCCAATGTGCCCTTCATCATGTTCGGGCGCACCGGCGATGACACCGACTGCGGCTGGTACGACATTGATGCCGAACTGGCCATGGAGCAGGCGGTGCTGCGGCTGGCGGGCATGGGGCACAGGCGCATCGGTTTCATCAACGGCCTTGAGCGCTACATGTATGCCAGGGTGCGTTACGAGGGCTATTGCAGCGGCCTCGACAAGGCCGGGCTTGCCTATGAGGACGCTCTGGTTAGGCGCGATGCCGTAACCCGCAGGGACGGCGCCCGCGAAGGGGCCGAGTTGCTGGACCTGCCCGAGCGGCCAACCGCCATTGTCTGCGCCGTTGATCTGGCAGCGCTCGGTGTCTATCGGGCTGCTGCTGACCGGCGGCTCGAGATTGGCCGCGACCTGTCGATCATTTCTTACGATGGCATTGCTGAGGGAGAATATGCGATCCCGCCACTTACCAGCTTTTTCGTCGACAACCGGGCAGCGGGGGAACATCTCGCTGACCTTCTCATCAGGCGCATCCAGGGGGGCGCGCCCGAAACGCTTCGCCAGCTGGGCGAGGCGCAACTGATCGTCCGGGCATCCGATGGCCCGCCGGTCAATTGATCCGATTGATCTTATTCCATTGTTGCAATTTGGGAGGTTTGACAATGACATTATCTGCAAGCAGCAAACGCCTGACTGGTCTTCTGGTCGGAACCGCGCTTGCCCTTGGCTGTTCCATGGTAACCGCTTCGGCCGAAGGCATCCGCTTCTGGACGACGGAAGAGCAGACCCCGCGTCTGGCTCGCCAGCAGGCCATGGCCAAGGATTTCGAAGCAAAGACCGGCATTGCCGTTGAGGTGATACCGGTGACCGAGAAGGATCTCGGCACCCGCGCAACGGCTGCCTTTGCTGCCGGGGATCTGCCGGACGTCATCTATCACACCCTGCAATATGCCTTGCCATGGGTGGAAGCGGGCATCCTTGACGGTGATGCCGCAACCGAGGTGATCGAGAAACTGGGCAAGGACACCTATGCGCCGGGTGCCCTGTCGATGGCGGCAACCGAGGATGGCTATGCCTCCGTGCCGGTTGACGGCTGGACGCAGATGATCGTCTATCGCAAGGATCTGTTCGACGCCAAGGGCCTTAAGGCTCCTTCCACCTATGCCGATGTGGAAGCGGCCATCAAGGCGCTGCACAATCCGCCGGAAATGTACGGCTTTGTGGCCGCCACCAAGGTGGATGAGAATTTCATGAGCCAGGTGCTGGAGCATGTCTTCCTGGCCAACGGCGTGTCCCCCGTCGACAAGGATGGCTTCAAGCCGCTCGATGTGAAGAAAACCACCGAAGTGCTCGATTTCTACAAGGACATCGTCAAGGCGTCTCCTCCGGGTGAGCTGTTCTGGAAGCAGTCCCGCGAGCTATATTTTGCTGGCAAGGCCGCGATGATCATCTGGTCACCGTTCATTCTGGATGAGCTGGCCGGTCTTCGGGACGATGCCCCGCCGACCATCACCGACGATCCGACCAGCCC
This sequence comes from Cohaesibacter haloalkalitolerans, assembly GCF_003574655.1. Lineage (GTDB taxonomy): Bacteria > Pseudomonadota > Alphaproteobacteria > Rhizobiales > Cohaesibacteraceae > Cohaesibacter > Cohaesibacter haloalkalitolerans. Next base: position 32,004 of record NZ_QNUM01000008.1, on the reverse strand, counting down.
GGAACTGGCGTCCAAGACCGGTATCGTCACAAACTTTGCCGGACCGTCCAATCCGGGTGGTGCTGCTTGGGGTGATCTTCGCTATTTCGGCATCACCTCCGATGCGGATATCGAGGCAGCCGAGAAGTTTGTCGAGTATTCGATGAATGAAGGCTACACCCAGACCCTGTCGATCGCGCCGGAAGGAAAGTTCCCGGTTCGTCGTGGTGACGCGGAAAATCCGACCAAGTTCATTGATGCCTGGTCAAAACTGCCGGTCGGTGTGGATCGCAAGAAGCCGCTGGCGGACCTTTATCCCGCCGAAATGATCAAGGAAATCGTCTCCGGTCTTGATGTGGCCCAGCGCTGGGGTGTCAAGGAAGGCCAGCTGGCGCTGGCATCCAAGATGATCAACGCCCAGATTTTCAACCAGATCATGCGCAAATACACCGATGGCGTGATCGGAGCCGAAGAAGCGGTTGCCTCACTCAATGAGGAACTGGCCAAAATCAAATAGGTCAATGATTTGAAATGGTTCGTGCCGGGTGGATTGCTGCCCGGCACGGCAAGTGGAGCCTCTTCTCATGTCGACAACCGAATTTTCCTCCAGTGCTGCAGGCGGAGGGCGGCAAACGCCATCCCCTGTTCCTCCCCCTTCCGGGCCGCTGGCCAGACGGGAGGCACGCCTTGCCTGGGGTCTCCTGACGCCAACCCTGCTCAGCGTTGCGCTTGTCATCATCCTGCCGCTCATCGCGATCTTCTGGATCAGCGCCAAGCCCATCGGTCTCAGTGATCTCAGGCCAACCACGCCGGACGTCTATGAACGCATGCGCGGCAAGGTCACCGCAGCCGGGGACAAGGCAGTCATCGAATATCGCCTAAAGAATTCCTCGCGCGAGAAGCCGATCCGGTCGGTGACCATGACGGATCAGTGGCCTGCGGGCCTTGAAGCCAAAGGGCTGGACGCCCGCTGCACAATTGCAAACGGGATGATTTCCTGCAATCTGGGGGATTGGGAGCCGGGCTATAACGAACGCCTGCGCATTGACGTGGTGGCTGGGTCGGAGTTTGTCGATAGCGGCATCAATATTCGCGACAGCGAGCCGGTCATGCGCGGCGAGGCGAGCTCAGAGTTGTTTAGCCTCAGTTTTACCTGGGACAATTTCCGGTCGGTGTTCGACAGCGGCGAGTTTCTGGAAGTGCTGTGGGTGACACTGTTCTACACCATCGTCGGCACGATCGGAGCGCTGGTTGTCGGGATGCTCGCCGCCCTGATGCTCAACAAGAGTTTCTCCGGGCAGGGCATCCTGCGCGGTCTGTTCCTGTTCCCCTATGTGGCGCCGGTTATCGCGGTGGCCTTCACCTGGGTGACGCTGCTGGATCCTTTCTCGGGCTCCTTCAACGCGCTGCTGGTGCAGATGGGGCTGATCGATACGCCGATCAACTTTTTCGGACAGCGGCCGCTGGCGCTGTTCACAGTGACGGCGTTCGAGATCTGGCGTTATTTCCCGCTGTCCTTCCTGTTCATTCTGGCGCGCATGCAGTCGATTGACAACGACATCTATGAGGCGGCAGACATGGACGGGGCGTCGCCGTTCCAGAAATTCTACTATCTGTCGCTACCGCAGTTGATGGGCATCCTTTCGGTGCTGTTTCTGTTGCGCTTCATCTGGACCTTCAACAAGTTCGACGACATCTTCCTGATGACGGGCGGCAATGCAGGCACGCGCACGCTCACGGTCAATGTCTATGAGCAGGCCTTTGCCATTTCCAACATCGGAGCGGGGGCGGCTGTGGCCGTGGTCATCTTCGGTTGTCTTCTGGCCTTCTCCTTCTTCTTCTTCAAATTCCTTTCAAGGGAGGAAGGGCTATGAAACAGGGATATCTGCTTGCGGGCGTGGTGGGCATCCTCTGGAGCCTTACCATCATTGTCTGCCTGACCATCGTGATGGCCTTTTCCACTGGTCTGCCGGTGCGTCCGGTCTGGTTCGCGTCTGCCCTGCAAGGGGCGGCGATCGGGCTGGTGGCGCTTTATCTGCCAAGCCGGATCCTCGGCCTTCTGATCAGCTTAGCGCTGGTGCTCGGCATCAGCCTGTTGCAGCCGTTCGGCATTGCACTTGGGCAAAACAGCCTTGCGCAGGGGATCGGCGTGCTGATCCTTGGGCTCGGGCTCTATTTTCCGCTGCGTGCCATGGTGCAAGGTCTGCCGGTTGGCAGGCTCACGCGGCATCAGTTCGAGGAAGGCATCGTGCGGTTTCTGACCGGTTTTGGCTATGTCTTCTTCACGGCAATTGTCATCGTGCCATTCTATGTGATGCTGATGACCTCGGTGAAGGGGCAACAGGCGCTGCTGCTCAATCCGCTCGACTTCTCGATTGAATGGGAAAAGGGCTGGGGGCTGTTCCGCTCCTACAAGGAGTTGTTCCTTGAACATCACTTCGGACGCTATCTGGCGACTTCCTTTTTCGTATCGGTTGCGACCGTTCTGGTGACGCTGCTGTTCAGTGTGCCGGGAGCCTATGCAGTGGCGCGGTTGCGCTTCAAGGGGCAGGCGGTGATGTCCCGTTCGATCCTGCTCATCTATATGGTGCCGATGATTGTTCTGGCTCTGCCGATCTATGTGGGCTTTTCGATGTTCGGGCTCAGAAACTCGCTGTTCGGTCTGCTACTGATCTATCCGGTGACGACCATCCCGGTGGCACTCTACATGTTGCAGGGCTACTTCCGTGGCCTGCCCGGCGAGATCGAGGAAGCCGGCCTGATGGATGGCCTTTCGCGGCTCGGGGTGATCTGGAAGATCACATTGCCGTTATCGCTGCCCGCTCTGGCATCGGTTTCGCTTTATGTATTCATGATTGCCTGGAACGAGTTCCTGCTCGCTTTCATGCTGCTGGACGATCCGAGCAAATTCACGCTGACGCGTGGCGTGACCATGCTCAATTCCTCCGAGGTGCCCCGACAGCACCTGATGGCCGGGGCGGTGATTGCCACGCTGCCGATCCTGGTGCTGTTCCTTGGACTTGAGCGTTTCATGACCAAAGGCCTGACCGCAGGCTCTGTTAAAGGATAATTTGACTATGGCTATCTCAGACGACAAGCTGGACCGGCAGGCGCGCCGGATCCTGCGGCAGAATGACCGTGGTGGATACACGGTGCCAACGGCGGGGCTGTATCCCTATCAATGGAACTGGGATTCCTGTTTTGCGGCTTGGGGGTTCTCCTCCTTCGATGTCAAACGGGCCTGGTTCGAGATCCACACGCTGTTCACCGGACAGTGGGACACCGGCATGGTGCCGCATATCATCTTCCACAAACGGGCGGATGGATATTTCCCCGGCCCGGATGTTTGGGGGGTCGACCGGGTGCCGCACACGTCGGGGATTACGCAACCGCCTGTCGCAGCAACGCTCATTCGCTCAATTTATGAGCAGGACAAGCATTATGGCCGCGTTCATATGGATCTGATCTACGGACGCCTTGTCAGCTGGCATCGCTGGTTCATGAAGAACCGGGTCGAGCGGGGCATGGTTGCCATCACCCATCCGTGGGAAAGCGGCCGTGACAATGCGGTCGACTGGGACGGGGCGATGTCGGCGGTGTCCACCGAAGGGGTGGGGGAATACACCCGCCGCGACACCAGCCATGTGGATCCGGCCATGCGGCCCAAGAAGGAAGACTATGACCGCTATCTGAAGATGGTCTATTTCGGCCGTGACTGCGGCTGGGACGAGAAGGTCATTCGCGAGGGGTCGCCCTTCCGTGTTGCCGATGTGGGCATGACCTTCATTTTCCTTCGGGCCTGCCGCGATCTGCTGCAACTGGCGCTCGATCTTGATCACCTGACGCCGGAAATCGAGGGCTGGATCGCCGAACTGGAGGAAGGGGTGAAGAACCACTGGAACCCGGAAGGGTATTACGACAGCATTGATCTGCGGACCGGCAAGTTCGCAGGCTCCCTCAGCTCAGCCTCGTTCCTTTGTTGGTATGCGGGCATGGACAGTGAAATCATGAAGGGGCATCTGGAAGCGATCCTCGCGGACGTGACCTTTGGCGTGCCGTCGCTCGATCCACGAGACGAAAAATTCGATCATCTGCGCTATTGGCGTGGGCCTGTCTGGGGCGTTGTTAACACGTTGATCGGTATCGGGCTTAACGAGCGGGGGCAGACTGCCCTTGCCGACCGGCTGCGCAAGGATACGCGCAAGCTGATCACCGAACATGGATTTTACGAATATTTCAGTGCGGTTGATGGCACCCCGGCCGGAGGCAACCAGTTCAGCTGGACTGCCGCGATCTGGCTGACATGGGCGGGACCGCATGCGAAGGGGAGGTTCTAGCATGGCATCCATTGAACTCAAGGCCGTGGAGAAATGGTTTGGTGAGCTGCAAGTCATCAAGGGCGTTGATCTGGCAATCGAGGAGGGGGAGTTCATCATTTTTGTCGGGCCGTCGGGCTGCGGGAAATCCACCCTGCTCAGAACCATCGCCGGGCTGGAGGAGTGCTCGCGCGGCGAAATCCTGATCGAGGGTAGGAATGTCACTGCCGAGCCGCCCGCCGCCCGTGGCCTTGCCATGGTGTTCCAGTCCTATGCGCTCTATCCGCACATGAATGTGCGCGACAACATGGGCTTCGGCCTCAAGACTGCAGGGACGCCCAAGGCGGAAATAGAGGAAAAGGTCAAAGAGGCGGCAAGGGCCTTGAAGCTTGAGTCCTATCTCGATCGCAAGCCCAAGGAATTGTCCGGCGGGCAGCGGCAGCGCGTGGCCATCGGTCGCTCCATCGTGCGCAATCCCACCGCCTTCATGTTCGACGAGCCACTTTCCAACCTTGATGCGGCGCTCAGGGTGGAAATGCGCTATGAGCTGGCCAAGCTGCACAGGGAGCTGGCCGCGACCATGATCTATGTGACCCACGACCAGGTGGAAGCCATGACGCTGGCCGACCGGATCGTTGTTTTGAGAGATGGCATCATCGAGCAGGTGGGTTCGCCGCGCGACCTCTATGAGCGGCCGGGCAACCTGTTTGTTGCCCAGTTCATCGGCTCACCGAAGATGAATATCATGCCCTGCCGCACCGAAGGGGATGCCTATGTGCTGGAAGGTGGCCGGGGTGGCCCGCAGACACAGCCGGGCGTTGCCAGCCATATCGGCGTGCGGCCGGAAGCGATCACCATCGGGCAAAAGGGGGAAGGACAGTGTGACGGGGTCATTGATATCGTTGAATATCTCGGCTCGGATACGCATCTGCTGGTCGACTGTGGCGGCTTGGGTGCCATCGGTGTTCGGCTGGATGGCGATGCAACCGTCAAACCCGGCGATGCGGTGGGACTGATCTTCAATCCCGGCAAGCTGCATTTCTTCGATGACGCCGGGCTGGCTCTGCCCAGAGGTGGTCCAGAAGCTGCCTAGGGGGTGAGGGGCGGTCTGCACTTTCCTGTTTGTCGTTTCCCGGCGCGGGCGATTGAGTGGCACTTTCCGCTTGCATTGCATTGGCGGGAAGTGCTCAGTTTTTTCCAGCTCTTCTCGTGCCACAGCTCTTCCTGCCTTGACAAGGGCAGGAGGCGGGACTGACAGGACCCTTTCGGATGACCTTTGATCAAGTCATAGTTCTGCTGTTGTTGCTGCTTGTCTTCATTGGCTTCTTCAAGGAATTCTATCCTCCTGAAGTGACCGCCCTTGGCGCGTCCGGCGCCCTGCTGGCGCTGGGCATCATCGACACCAGGGACTTTCTGTCGGTCTTCAGTTCCAGCGCCCCCATTACCATCGCCATGATGTTCATCATCTCTGCAGCGCTGGAGCGGACCGGGGTGCTGTCTTTACTGGGGGATCTGCTCAAGCGACAGGCCAAGGGGTCGCTTCTGCGGGCGCTGCTCATGATGATGATCGGCACCATCATCATTTCGGCTTTCATGAACAACACGCCGGTGGTCATCCTGCTGACGCCGGTGATGATTTCCGTTGCGACCAGCGTCGGGGTCTCGCCGTCGCGGTTTCTGATGCCGCTGTCCTATTCTGCCATTTTCGGTGGCACCCTGACGCTGGTGGGCACGTCGACCAACATCCTGATGAGCGGTATCGCCAAAGAGGCAGGCCAGCCGCCGCTCTCTATGTTCGAGATGACCCTGCCGGGGCTGGTCTTTGCCTTTGTCGGCATGGTCTATATGCTGTTTTTTGGTCGCTACCTCATTCCCGACCGGACGACCCTGTCGGGGCTGCTGGGGCATTCGGCCAAACGGCGGTTCATGGCGCGACTGCTCATCCCCTCCCGCTCACGCTACATCGGCAAGCATGTTGCCGAGCTGCCCTTCAACAAGACCCAGACGGCGGTGGTCGATGTCATTCGCGGCGAGCTGTCCTTGCGCGACGATCTGCGTCAGGTTGAACTGATGGCCGGTGACCGGGTTGTGGTGAAAACCGACACGGGCGAAATTCTTGGGTTGCGGGATGACGGGCAGGTGGCGTTTCAGGATTTCTCCGGTCAGGATCTGGAACCGGTGGCGGTCGGTCAGACGGTGCAGCTGGAAGCCAGCATCGGGCCGACCTCGTCGCTGCTTGGCAAGACGATCAGCTCGCTACGCTTGCGCCGCCGCTATGGGGTCTATCTGATGGCCGTGCATCGGCAGAACGAAAACATTACGGCGGGTGGAGACAGCCTGCGTCTGCAATTTGCCGATACCCTGCTGCTCGAAGGGCCGCCGGATGGCATTCAGCGCCTTGTCGAGGAGGCGGGAGTGGTCAACCTGACGGCGCCGACGACCAAGGCCATTCGTCGCGATAAGGCACCGCTTGCGGTTCTCACCATCCTTGTGGTGATGATCCTTGCGGCCTTTGATGTGATGCCGATTGCCGGGCTTGCGATCATCGGGGCGGTGTTTGTGATGATGACGCGCTGCATCGACCCTGAAGAGGCGTTCGATGCCATCGACTGGCGGATCCTGTTCCTGATCTTTGGCATGCTGGGCATGAGCATGGGGCTGGAACAGACCGGTGCAGCAAGGGTCATTGTCGAGACTGCCGTCGGACTGGTGGGGGACGCCGGACCTTATGTCATTCTGGCTATCGTCTATGTGCTGACGTCGACGCTGACCGAGATGATCAGCAACAACGCTGTGGCGGTGCTCATCGGCCCGATCGTGATCGGACTGGCGCAACAGCTGGGGCTTGATCCCCGGCCTTTCATCATCGCCGTGATGTTTGCCGCCTCGGCGAGCTTTGCCACGCCGATCGGCTATCAGACAAATACCTTCATCTATAGCGCTGGTGGCTATCGCTTCCGGGACTTCCTGCTGGTCGGCCTGCCGCTTAACGTGATGTTTGCTGCCCTGTCCATTGTCGTGATCCCCTTCTTCTTTCCCTTCTGACAGGTGGAAGGAATAAAAAAAAGGGGCGGCATAGCCGCCCCGTTCGTTGTTTTGGGGAGGAGAGGACGATGACTGGTCAAACGAACCGGTTGACCAGATTTTCCAGAATTTCCTGTCTGCCGGAGCGTGGCTGCGGGTTGATGTCTTCGTTGAGGACGCGCTCGGTGATGCTTTCAAGTGATCCCTTTGCGAGCATGTCCTTGTTGACATCCGTTTCCCAATCGGCATAGCGCTCGCTGAGGGCCTTTTCCAGTCCGCCATCTTCCAGCATGGCAGCTGCTGCCTTGAGGCCGCGGGCACAAATGTCCATGCCGCCGATGTGGGCTGCAACCAGATCTTCCGGATCCAGCGACTGACGGCGAACCTTGGCGTCAAAGTTGGTGCCGCCCGTTGTGAAGCCGCCGGACTTCAGGATGTGATAGTAGGCAAGGGCGACTTCCGGCGTGTTGTTGGGGAACTGGTCGGTGTCCCAGCCGGACTGATAGTCGTTGCGGTTCATGTCGATGGAGCCGAGCATGCCGTCGGCTGCGGCAACCGCGATTTCATGCTCGAAGCTGTGACCGGCGAGAATGGCGTGGCCCTGTTCGAGGTTCAGCTTGACTTCGCCTTCCAGCCCGTATTTGCGCAGGAAGCCGATGCAGGTGGCCGCATCGAAGTCATACTGATGCTTGGATGGTTCCTGTGGTTTCGGCTCAACCAGAATGGTGCCCTTGAAGCCGATCTTGTGCTTGTAGTCGACGACCATGTTGAGGAAGCGGCCCATATGGTCCAGCTCTTTCTTCAGGTCGGTGTTGAGCAGGGTTTCATAGCCTTCGCGGCCACCCCAGAGCACATAGTTCTGGCCACCCAGACGGAATGTTGCGTCCATGCAGCTCTTGACGGTCGCAGCGCTGTAGGCATAGACGTCCGGATCCGGGTTGGTGGACGCCCCCGACATGAAGCGGCGGTTGGAGAACATGTTGGCGGTGCCCCAGAGCAGCTTGGTCTCAGAGCTTTCCATCTTCTCTTCGAAATAGTCGACGATCTCGTTGAGGTTGGAAAGGCTCTCGGCGAAATTCCGGCCTTCCGGGCGGACATCGGCGTCATGGAAGCAGAAGAACGGTGCGCCGAGCAGGTCGAACAGTTCAAACGCCACGTCGGCCTTCAGCTTGGCCTTGGCCATTTCATCGCCGAACCAGGGGCGATCAAAGGTGCGTCCGCCGAACGGGTCGCCGCCTTCCCATGCGAAGCTGTGCCAGTAGGCGACGGCAAAGCGCAGATGATCCTTGAGGCTCTTGCCCATCACCATTTCATCGGGATTGTAGTGGTGGAAGGCAAGCGGGTTGTCGCTGTCCGGGCCTTCATATTTGATTTTGGACAGGGAGCCGAAAAAGTCCGTCATGATCAGAGTTCCTTCAGGGATGAGTAGGCGGCTGCGTAACGGGCATAGACAGGTTCAAAGCTGTCTTGCAGGGCCTTGTTTGGATAAAAGCTTTTTTCAATGGCTGGCATCTTGCACAGATCGGAAGGATTGCCCTTCGTTGCTGCTACAAGACCCATGCGTGCGGCGCCGAAGGCTCCGCCGAAATCACCGTCTTCGGGTCGGTCGATCTGCTTGTCCAGAATCGTGGCAAGCAGCGAGAGCCAGTAGTCCGAAGATGAGCCGCCCCCCACGGCGATGAGACGGCTGAGGTTGGTGCCTGCCGCTTCAAGGGCCCTTATGCCGTCCTTGAAAGCGTAGGAAATGCCTTCAAGGACGGCGCGGGTGAGGACAGCCCGGTCATCCGGGTGGGAGAGGCCGATAAAGGCACCGCGAATGCTGGCGTCGTTATGAGGCGTGCGCTCGCCACCTAGATAGGGAAAAAACATCGTCGAGCCCGGAGCTGTGATTTCGTCACCCAGTGCCCGGGTGAGCTCGGCGGCCTTGGAGCCGACCAGATTGGCGTACCAGTTGAGGGCATCGGTGGCTGCCAGAATGACAGCCATGTGGCACCAGTGGTTGGCGGTGGAATGGCAGAAGGTATGCACGGCGCTCTGGGGCAGCGGGCGATAGCTGTCGATGGCAGCATAGATGACGCCGCTGGTGCCCAGCGAGATGAAGGCGTCGCCTTCGCCGACAATGCCCGTGGCGATGGCCGAGGCGGCATTGTCGCCTGCGCCACCGGCAACAATCACGTCAGCGGAAAAGCCCCAGCGTTCAACTAGTTCCTTGCGGATGGTGCCGGTGCTTTCGGTGCTCTCAGCCAAGGCTGGCATGTGGGACAGGTCGAGCCCGGTGGCAGCAAGCAGGTCGGGGGACCATACCCGCTTGCCGACATCCAGCCAGGAGGTTCCGGCGCTGTCGGAATAGTCCGACACATGGTCACCGGTCAGCCAGAGACGGAGATAGTCCTTGGGCAGCAGAACCTTGCGGATTTTATCGAACAGTTCGGGCTTGTTGTTCCGCATCCAGGCAAGCTTTGGTGCCGTAAAGCCGGGGAAGACGATGTTGCCGGTCAGCTCGCGAAAGCCGGGGGTAGCATCGAGCCTTGCGGCTTCGGCGTGGCTGCGGGTGTCGTTCCACAGAATACAGGGGGCAACGGGATTGTCCGTTTCGTCCAGCATGGTGGCGCCGTGCATCTGGCCCGAAAGGCCAATGGCCTTCACCTGCCGGATGGCATCGGGGCGGGACGCGGCGAGTTCGTCAAACGCTGCTGCTGTTGCCAGAATCCAGCTCTGCGGATCCTGTTCGCTCCAGCCCGAAGCCGGTCGCGACACTGTCAGGGACTGGTTGGTCGAGGCGATGATCTGCTGATCTTCAGACATGATCAGCACCTTGACACCAGAGGTGCCCAGGTCGATTCCCAAATACATTTTTTTCCTCCCGCCCACGTGCCCGGTCATGTGAATTGATGATCGGGACTGAAGGGTTGTTTGTTACGGGAGATATTATTTTAGTTGGTAAATTAAATCAAGCCGGGCGTGTTCGAATCCACCGCTAAAGATGAAAGCGTCTTTTTGGGTATGCGCAAGCGGGGGCCGCTGGCGCTCAGGCCGGTGGCTGCAAGCGCTTCTGATGGCAGGGTCAGGTGGCGGTTTCGCTGTTGCCCATCTGGTCGATCGCAAGGCGGACGACTTCTTCCAGAGCATAGGCTGCCGCGCCCTTGGCCCACATCATGTCACCCCATTTGTGAATGCGGATCTCTGGCTCGTGGTGGCCTTTCTGGATGGTCGAGGAGCGAACCATTTCAAAGACATGCTGGGCGTAGAGATAGTCGAACTGCATCTGCTCGCCCGAAAGGATGACCATAGCCGGGTCGAACAGGTTGACCAGATTGGCAAGGCCCATCGAGAACATGCGGCTGGCGCGGTCGAAGATGGAGCGGGCCATCTGGTCGCCAGCTTTCGAGGCGGCAAACAGCTGGATGAGCTTTTCTTCCTCGGTGGTGCCATCTTCCCAGTGTTTGAAGAGATTGGCTTCGCGCAACAGGGCATAATCAGCCACATAGGCCTCCAGACAGCCACGCTGACCGCAGCGACAGAGGGCGCCTTCGGACTGAACCTTGGTGTGACCGAACTCGGCACCAAACCCTTGCGTGCCGCGGAAAACCTGGCCGTTCAGGACGATGCCGAGGCCAACGCCCTGTTCGATGGTGACCACCAGAAAGTCCGGAACATCGCGCCCGAAGCCGAACCAGAGTTCGGCGATAGCAACGGAGTTGGCGTCGTTCTCAACGAACACCGGCATTGGCAGGATCTCTTCCATCAAATGCTTGAGGTTGAATTCCTGATCCTTGAACAGCGGACACCAATCCACAAAGCCTTCTGTGGCCTGAATGGTGCCGGGCAGACCGATGCCGACTGCCGACAGGTCTTCCGGCTTCATGCCTGCTGAGGCCGAAACCTTCTCGATGACTTCGGGAATGATCCTGCACAGGGCGTCGCGGTCGATCGGCGGGCGGGGCATTGGCAGTTGCGCCTTGCCCAGCTGCTTGCCTTCGAGATTGAGGACAACGGCGCTGATGCTGCGACCCGTCAGCTTCATTCCCGCCACGACATGGGATTCGCCGCGCAGTTTCAGGTCCACTCTTGGGCGACCGCGTTTGGACTGGCCGGTGTCTGCGTCGCGCTGCACTTCCTCGATCAGGCCCGTGGCGATCAGCTCTGCCGTGATCGATGTCACCGTCGCCGGGCTCATGCCTGTGGCGTTGGCAATGTCGATTCGGGCCATCTGGAGATTGTTCCTGATGTGAGAAAAAACCAAATGGCGTCCCTGATTTCTCTGTTCCATTATCTGCGACGTCTTTTTGGGAAGATTTCTCATTGTTCTTACTTTGCTGGTTCTGCAGTGGCTTCTTCAGAGGCTTCGACTGGACTTGAGTCACATGGCCTTGACAGTGTCCTGGGGCGGCGTCCTTGGACGGCGTCCTGGCGACGAGATTGGCTTGACGGCGTTTGCGCGGGGGAAGCCAATGTCAGGCTATTTTGTTCAGTCGAAAAAATAATTGGCCTTGTTGTCGGGATAGTGCAAGAGTCTCGCAGGTTTCTGCAAGCGACTTGTTTCTTGTGGTCTGAAAATAACGGCATCCGGCGGCACGCGCCATCTGTTGTTGGCATAAAAACCCCCATTTTTCAGCTCGGGCGGTGGAAAACGGGAATAAAAGGGAGCGAAGGGAATGCGGCTTGTTCCCGTCGCGCTTATCGGGCTTTTGAGACCTGACTGTTCCTATTCCGGCGCTTTTGCCTATCCGGGTTTGCAAATCAACATTTTCTCCATATTGTTGTGTGGATTTTGACAGGGAAGAGCACAAGAAGGCCCCGCGCGTGTTTGCGTTCAATCCGGTTTGGGCTAACGTTTCTCCTCACATCCGTTGCCTCTCTGCGCGCCGCCGATCCGGCTGGCTGCGGCACATGCGGCAACCCTCAAGCCCGGCTGCCTGTCCAGCAAAATGCCGGGCAGAATGATAAAAAGAAAGCTCGCGTGAAATGCGTCGCCATTTGATGATCTCCAAACGGTTTGCTCCTCTGTTCTGGACGCAATTCCTGTCAGCCTTCAACGATAATTTTCTGCGCTATTCGCTGGCTTTCCTCATTCTGCTCCAGTTGCAGGGGGATGAGGCTGCATCTCTGGTCACGCTCGCCGGAGCCATCTTCATGTTGCCGTTTCTCATCCTGTCGGCGCTTGGGGGCGAGCTTGCCGACAAATATGACAAGGGTTGGCTGGCCGAACGCCTGAAGCTGTTTGAAATCGGTGCGGCGCTGGTCGCCGTTGTTGGCATCTTCCTCGCGTCGGTGCCTATTTCGATGCTGGCGCTGTTTCTGTTTGGCGTCATCTCGGCGCTGTTCGGACCGATCAAATATGGCATTCTGCCTGATCTCATGGGACGGCGCGATCTGCCTGCGGCCAACGCCTGGGTTGAGGGAGCGACCTTCATCGCCATTCTCGGCGGCACGATTGCCGCCGGGTTTGTTGCCGAAGACGGGATTGATGCGCGGGTGTTTGCACCGGTGATGCTGGTGTTGTCGATCGGCTGCTGGCTGGTCAGCCGCCAGATTCCGCGCACCGGTTTCCGCAATGCCGATCTGCGGGTGTCCGCCAATATCTTTGCCTCCACGGTGCGGCAAGTGAAGGATCTGCATGCTGACAAGCGCCTGTGGCGTTCGGCGATGTTCATTTCGTGGTTCTGGCTGATGGGGGCGGTGCTGACGGCGCTTGTTCCTAGCTTTGTTGACCAGATCATGGGCGGCAGCCCGCTCGTCGTGACGATCTACATGGTCGATTTTGCGGTCTGCGTTGCCATCGGTTCGGCAGTTGCCGCCTGGCTCTGTTCCGGCCGTGTCGTGCTGCTGCCTGCGCCTTTCGGTGCGGCGCTGATGGCCTTTTTCTGCATGCAGCTCTCCTGGGTGCTGACCCAGATCGAGACGCCCATTGTTGCAGATAATGTGTTTGACTTCTTCACCCACACTGCGGCCATCCGGGTGGCCATTGATTTGGGCGGGCTGGCTATCTCGGGGGCGCTGTTGGTGGTGCCGAGCTTTACGGCGCTGCAGAGCTGGGCGCGGCGCGATCACCGGGCCCGTGTCGTTGCGGCAACTAATATTATCAATGCCGGGTTCATCTTTGCCTCGGGTGTCGCCATCGCCGCCTTTCAGGCGACCGGGCTCAGTGCGTCGCATGTGCTGACGACCCTTGCTGTGGCCAACATTGTCGTCGCCTGGCTGATGGTCCGTTACATGCCGACCAACCCGCTCTGGGATCTGGTCAACATCCTGTTTCGCACCTTCTCGCGGCTGGAGGTCGAAGGGCGGGAGAATCTCGACAAGGCGGGCAAGTCGCCGATTCTGGCCTTCAACCACGTGAGTTTTCTGGACGGGCCATTGGCAATGGCCATCACCGAGGAGGAGCCGATTTTTGCCATTGATGCGAAGACGGCAGAATCCTGGTGGATGCATCCCTTCATGCGTTTCTTCAAGTATCTGGTGCTGGAGCCATCCCAGCCAATTGCGACCGAAGCTGTGGTTGATGCCCTGCAAAGTGGCAACTCCCTTGTGATCTTTCCCGAGGGGCGCGTTTCGGCGACCGGCGGGTTGATGAAGGTCTATGACGTGGCTGCCATGGCGGCCGAGATGACCGGCTCCAAGGTGGTGCCCATTCGTATCGAGGGGCTGGAACGCAGCTATTCGACAGCCATTGAGCCGGGCAATGTTCGCCGCCAGTTCTTTCCCAAGGTGAAGGTGACAATTCTTGAGCCGGTGGAGCTTGATGTGCCGCCGAGTTTCAAGGGGCGCAAGCGCCGCATGGCGGCTGGTGCATCCTTGCAGCGGGTCATGTCTGAGCTGGTTCTGCGTACCACCAATGTGGACATGACGGTGCTGGAGAATGTCATCAAGGTGGCCCATGGCGTGGGGATGCGGCGCGTGACCCTTGAGGATCCGTTTGCTGGCAAGATGACTTACGGTCGCCTGCTGACGGCCGCCCGCGTGCTCGGGGCGCATTTTGCTCGCGATTTTGCCGATGAGGAAAGGATCGGCGTGCTGCTGCCCAACGCCAACGGCACGGCTGCGGTGATCCTTGGTCTGATGTCTGCCGGCAAGGTGCCGGCGATGCTCAATTTCTCGACGGGCGTGGCCAACATGATCTCGTCCTGCCGCACGGCACAGCTCAAGAAGGTGCTGACCTCGCGGTCCTTCATCGAGCAGGGTAAGCTCGAAGAGATGGTCGAGAAGCTCTCAGAGCATGTGGAGATCGTCTGGGTTGATGATCTCAAGGAAAAGACGGGATGGCGGGAGAAGCTGTCGGGGCTGGTCAACCGGTCGCGTCCGCTGGTCAGCCGTCGGGCCGACGACCCCGCCTTCATTCTCTTTACATCCGGATCGGAGGGGTTGCCCAAGGGCGTGGTGCTGACGCATCGGAACCTCTTGGCCAATATTGCGCAGGCCGCCGCCGCGATCGACTTCAACATGGGGGACGTGGCCTTCAATGTGCTGCCGATGTTCCATTGCTTCGGCTTGACGGTCGGCACGATCCTGCCGCTGATCCACGCGATCCCGGTTTATCTCTATCCCTCGCCGCTGCATTACCGGGTTATTCCCGAGCTGGTCTATGGCACCAACGCGACGCTGTTCTTCGGCACAGATACCTTCCTCAACGGCTATGCCCGGACGGCCCATCCGTTCGATTTCCGCAGCGTGCGCTATTGCATTTCCGGAGCCGAGGCTGTCAAGGCTCCGACCCGGGAGCTGTTCATGCAGCGCTTCGGGGTACGGCTGCTCGAAGGTTATGGCGTGACAGAAACCGCGCCGGTGATTGCCGTCAACACGCCCATCTTCAACAAGGTGGGCACCGTCGGCAAGGCCCTGCCCGGAGTGAAGACCAAGCTCGGTCCGGTGCCGGGGCTCAAGGAAGGCGGGCGCCTGCTGATCAAGGGCGACAATGTCATGTCCGGGTATCTGAGCGCGGACAATCCCGGTGAACTCATTCCGCCGCCGGACGGCTGGCACGACACGGGCGACATTGTCACGATCGACGAAGAGGGCTTCATCAAGATCATCGGACGGGCAAAGCGCTTTGCCGATATCGCTGGCGAGAAGGTCTCACTTGCTGCTGTCGAGGTGGTGGCGTTCGATCTGTGGCCGGACTTCCTGTCGGCTGCGGCGCGGCTGCCTGATGCGAAAAAGGGCGAGCGGATCGTTCTGGTCACCAACAATCCGGATGCCGACCTGTCGACATTTGCCCGCTTTGCCAAGGGGCGGGGGGAGGCCGACATTCTGGTTCCCGCCGAGCTGATCATCGGCGAGGTGCCGGTGCTGGCCACCGGCAAGGTCGATCTGGCCTCGGTGCAGAAATGGGTCGAGGAGATCAAGGGCGAAAAGTGCCACTGAGCTTGCTGCAATCACGGGCTCGGGGCTGGAGCCTCGCTGTCTCGCTTCAAAGCGGTGGGAAAAGAGAATGCAATTCCGGTTCATTTTGTTCTGGCGCAATATCCCTGTGGTGAACTCTGATAAGCTTCCGGCGATTTATCCATGGCGCGTTGCCTGAAGCGTTTCAGGACTTTCCAGCGTCTGCTTCTGTTAAAGGAACTCACTTATGTCTGTTGAGCAATTTGGTGTAATGCCTGATGGCACCCCGGTCCAGCGTGCGACCATTTCGGGGGGCGGTCTGACTGCGAAGGTTCTTTCCTATGGCACGGTCCTTCAGGACCTGCGACTTGAAGGCCATGACAAGGCGTTGGTGCTGGGCTTCGACAAGTTCGAGGACTATCTGACCTATGGCTCCCATTTCGGGGCAACGGCAGGGCGCGTGGGCAACCGCATCCGCGATGGCCATCTGGAACTGGACGGCAAGACCTATCAGCTGGACACCAACTTCCTTGGCAAGCACACCCTGCATGGTGGCAAGAAGGGCATGGGCGTTCAGAACTGGGCCTTCGACAGGGTGGAAGACAACGCCGTGCACATGTCCATCACGTTGCCGGATGGCGAAATGGGCTTTCCGGGCAATCTAACCATCAAGATTGTCTATTCGCTGCTCGAAGGCGGTGTGCTGGACATGATGATGACCGCCGAAACCGACGCCACCACCCTGTGCAACCTTGCCCACCACAGCTATTTCAACCTTGATGGCGATCCGACCATTCTGGACCATATGCTGCAGGTGGATGCCGATCACTATCTGGAAATCACTGACGAACTCATCCCGACCGGCAAGCTTTTGCCAGTGGAAGGTACAAGCCTTGATTTCCGCACCACCAAGCGCGTTGGCGACGCCACCAGCGTCAAGGCCGTGGACAACAATTTCTGTCTCAAGGATTCCGGTGGTGCGCTGCGCCGCGTGGCAACCCTTTCCAGTCCGAAATCGGGCATCAGCATGGATGTCGCCACGACCGAGCCGGGCGTTCAGGGGTATGACGGGGTCAACATGAAACCGAACACGCCGAACCTTGATGGGGTCATCAAGGGGCAGTTCGGCGGCTTCTGCCTTGAACCGCAGATCTGGCCGGATGCCATTCACCATCCTAATTTCCCGTCTGCCATCCTGCGGCCGGGCGAAACCTACTCCCAGCACACCCAGTATATTTTCAAAAAGGGCTGAGGCCGGGCCCTGTTTCCTCATGGGCCATGAGGAGCAGTTAAGACGATAATAAAGAACCGTGCGAGAGGAGGCTCTTGCACGGTTTTTCTTTTGGCTGCCTGATGGGAGGTGAGATCAGGCGGCTGCGACCTTTTCGAGGAAGTCGTCGATGATGTCGCGCATGTCGCTTGCCACGGTTGCCACGGTGGCGGACGCGGCTTGAACCGCGTCGGCGGAGCTTCTTGTCTCTTCGGTCGAGGAGGCGACTTCGGAGATATTCTGCACGATTTCTCGCGTGCCTTCCGCAGCCTGCTGGATGTTGACCGAGATCTCGTTGGTCGAGGCATTCTGCTGGTGCACGGCAGCGCTGATCGCCGTGGTGTATTCGCTGATTTCGTTCATCTTGGCAGCGATGGAGCGGATGGCTGCCACGGAATCGCCGGTGGAGGCCTGAATGGTCTGGACGCGGGCGGCGATGTCTTCGGTGGCCTTGCCGGTCTGGGCGGCCAGTTCCTTGACCTCGGCGGCAACAACCGCAAAGCCCCTGCCAGCCTCGCCAGCGCGCGCGGCCTCAATGGTGGCATTGAGCGCCAACAGGTTGGTCTGTTCTGAAATGTCCTTGATGAGGGATACGACCTCGCCGATCTTCTCTGCGGCTGAGGCGAGCCCAGCCACCTTGCGATCGGTTTCCCTTGCCTCATCGGAGGCGGTGACCACCAGATCGTTGGTCCGGGTGACCTGCTGGCCGATTTCGGCAATCGACGACGTCATCTCGGTGCTGGCTGCGGCCATCATCTGGACATTCTCGGCTGAGTGGCTGGAGGCCTGATTGACGGAATGGGCGCGATCGGAGGTGGCCGCAGAGATATGATTAAGCGAGGCGGCAGACTGTTGCATGCGTTCTGCGCTGTTGGAGACCGTGTGCAGCGACTCCTGAATGCGGGTGCGGAAGTCATGCAGCAGGGTGTCGATGGCTTGCTGGCGGTTCCGTTGCTCGGCCAAGTGCCGCTGTGCTTCCTTCTCCAGCTTGTGCCGTTCGATGGCATTTTCCTTGAAAGTACCGATCGCCTTGCTCATGGCGCCAATTTCGTCGGAGCGATGTGCGTCGGTGGCCTCGACGCTGAGATCGTTCTGGGCGAGGCGATGCATTGCCGATGCCAGGCGCTGCAGCGGCGTGGTCAGAAGCTTTCTCAGAGCGATCACCAACAGCAGGATCGTCAGAAGAAAGAAGACAATCTTTGATCCCATGCTCATCAGCGAAGCTTCCTGCCGTGTTTCGGCAATAGCCTGTTTTGAGGCATTGAGCTCGGCGGTGTAGCGGACGGTTTCTGCGGCCACCTTGTCCTTTTCGCTCTGGCTCGCCTGTATGAGCTCTGCGTGTTCCTTTTCGGTCTGCTTGTCCATCTCCTTGATGAGCGCATCGGACTTTTGCAGAAGGGCGATCAGCTCGCTGCTGTCGACGGCCACCTCCAGCACGCCACGGATCGGCTCGCTGGCATCATGGCAGCTTTGGCAGTCCTCGCTATTCTTCAAGATGAAATAGGAGTAGGTGACCGGGATCTCCTTGCCGTCTTCATTCGTCAGTCTGGAATCAAAGCTTTCCTTGTTTGACGCGGTGGAAAGCGCCTTCTCGAAGGTTGCCCGGCGTTCCTGAGGCAATGCGACCGGTGGCTCGAGATTTCTGGAGGCAAAGACCTCGGCATCAACGAAGCTGTTGACTGCCTCGATGGTCACATTGTCCCTGAAGGCAAGATTGCCATCGGTACGCCAGAGATTGATGGCGGCAATCTGCTTGTCCGCCAGCAGGGATTCGATCTGGTCCTGAGCGCTGGAAGCCTCACCGGCCATCATTGCATTGCTGACGAGGGAAGCGACCGAAAGCGAGATGCCCTGTCGTGTGCCTTCAAGATAGGCCTGCTTCTGTTGGCTGGCTGCTGCCAGTTCGCTCTTGGCCTGCGTGTGGCCGAGCGTCTGGGTCTTTTCTCTGGAATCAAGAAGACCACTGAGCAGATGCTCGATTTGGGCATCTTTCTGCTCCACGACGGCGTGCATCTGATCGGTCAGGGCTTCCGTCCGGTCATACATGCGACTGCTGATCGACTGGGTCAGAATCGTATCTGCGACAAAAGCCAATGCAACCAGCGCAAAAACTGCCGCTACAATTTTCGCGCTCAAGGATTTCAGGTGGTTAAACATTCAACTTGTCTCCAGATTGGTCTTCTTTGTTGTTCATTGTCACTCTGGCGTATTGGCGCTCTGGCCATCTTTTGATTGGTGTTCAATTTAAATATTCAATATCTAATTTTGGATTAATTCTATATTTTCCGGTGAAGATGTTATGGAGATGAGTGAATAGTATTTATTATACTAAAGTCGTTTCTATCGGCGTTGTGCTTTTGGTGCCAAATTGTAGTTGGTTGTCCAATAAAATCTCACTATCTTGCAACGTGGATAGAATTTTCTTCTTGAGGCGGATTGCGGCAAAAACAGTCCAAATTCGCAGTTTTGAATGCGTAAAATTTCCGCACTCCATTGAGGGGATTTGATTCATTTCAAATTCATTTTCATCTGACCCATTTTGCTGTGTTACCTCTTCAGGGTTGCTTTGGTGATGTTTTACTTCTTTGGGTGGATATTAGGCCGCAGGGCATGCGGTGGACTTCCTGTTGATGGGAGTAAACTGGCGGGCGAAGGGGCAACGCGCTGCGGTCCGGTGGGGGAGGCGCGCTCGATGCAGGGCATATCCCTCACTATTCCGGCATATTCAGATGCGGGGGGACTGGCTCCGAAGCGACTTTGGTCTATAAGGATGGAAAACCAATCAACGCGAGGTGTTACGGTATGGCTGTAGTCGATCTGAATTCCGACATGGGTGAAAGCTTTGGGGCTTATGAAATTGGCGATGATGCGTCGATGCTGTCCATCGTCAGCTCGGCCAATGTGGCTTGCGGGTTCCACGGCGGCGATGCGCTGGTGATGCATGAAACCCTGCGGTTGGCCAAGGAAAATGGCGTTGGTATTGGTGCGCATCCGGGTTTCAATGATTTGTGGGGTTTCGGTCGCCGCCCGATCCTTGGCGACCGACCGGCGGATATCGAAAAGCAGATGATCTATCAGATCGGTGCGATCCAAGGCATGGCAACCGCGCTCGGCATGCGCGTTGGTCATTTCAAGGCGCATGGCGCACTGAACAACATGGCTGCGGTGGATTTCGATCTGGCGATGGCCACGGTGCGGGCGGTCAAGGCCGTTGATCCCGAGATGATCTATGTTGCTCTGCCGGGCAGCGAGATGGAAAAGGCTGCCGAAAAGCTCGGCCTGCGCGTCGCGCGCGAGATTTTTGCCGACCGGGCGTATGAAGATGATGGCATGCTGGTTTCCCGCAAGAAGCCGGGCGCCATGATCGAGGATGCGGATGAGGCTGCCCGCCGCATGGTGGATTTTGTCACATCGGGCGAAATCGAGAGCATTAATGGCAAGCGGATTCCTGTTGCCATCGATACCATCTGCGTGCATGGCGACAGCCCCAAGGCGGTTTCCACCGCGAGCAAGGTGAAGAAGGCTCTCGAAGAGGCCGGTGTTGCCATCAAGCCGATGGCGCAGACCATGGGAGCCAAATAATGGCCGTTTCGTTTCTGCCGAGCGGTGACAGGGGCCTGACGGTCCAGTTCGGCTTCGATATCGACCGTGGGCTCAGTCGCCAGATCATGGCACTCCGGGCGGCGGTGGATGATGCCGCCATTGCCGGTGTCATCGAGACGGTGCCGACCTACAGGTCTTTGCTGGTGCATTATGATCCGGTCGAGATCCGTCAGGCAGCGCTCATCGAGCGGCTGAAGCCGCTGCTTGCCAATCTCGACGGAGACGACAAGGGGCACGCAACACGGTGGCATCTGCCGATCTGTTTCGAAGGCGACTGTTCCCCTGATCTCGACTTCGTTGCCGATTTCGCCTCTCTGTCGCGAGACGAGGTCAAGACCGTGATGACGGGGACGGAGCATTTTGTCTATATGCTCGGCTTCGCGCCCGGCATGCCCTATATGGGTGATCTGCCCGCCGCGCTCAATATTCCGCGACGCAGCTCTCCGGTGCAGGGCATCCCGAAGGGATCCGTGCTTGTGGCCACCGGCCTCACCGTCATCTATCCGGCGGTCAACCCGTCCGGCTGGCATGTTGTCGGCCGTTGCCCGGTGCCGCTGTTCGATCTTGGCAAGGCTGATCCGGTGCTGCTGTCGCCGGGAGATCGGGTTTGCTTCCGGGAAGTCTCTCTTGCGGACTATGAAGCGATTGCCGAGCGGGTCGAGCAGGGTGATCCTGTTGTGGAAGGGGAGCCGATCTGATGATGCCAGCACTGGAAGTGATTGAACCGGGCCTGATGACGACCATTCAGGACCTCGGACGCTTTGGGCATCAGGCGCAGGGGGTGCCCTCCTCCGGGGCGCTTGATGCGGGCAATCTGCGTCTTGCCAACGCGCTCGTGCATAATGCCGAAGGGCTGGGGGCGCTTGAGATGCGCATCCTCGGGCCAACCTTCAAGGTGACGGCCGGAACGGTGCGCATCGCCCTGACGGGGACAGAGGGTGGGATCGAGATTTCCGGCGGCCCCGTTGCCTTTGTGCCGGCCTATCGGTCGGTGGTGCTCAAGGCGGGGCAAAGCTTTCGCATCGGTCGCATGTCCGATAGTGCGGTCTGTTATCTGGCCGTCGAAGGGGGCTTTGATCTGCCGATGATCTACGGCAGCCAGTCGACCTATGTGTCGGGGCGCTTTGGTGGCTTTGAAGGGCGCACCCTGCAGCGTGGTGACTTGCTGCCGCTGTGTCTGGAAGAGGCTAGCGACAAGCCGGTCGCGCTTTGCTCCGAGCCGCTTCTCTACCAGCAATCCGGTCCGATCCGGGTCGTTCCGGGGCCACAGGATGACTATTTTGATGAAGCGGCGCTCAGGGCTTTCCAGTCGCAGGTTTATCACATCTCTGCCGAATCCAACCGCATGGGGTTGCGTCTGCTCGGGGAGCCGATTGCCCATGCGAAAGGGGCGGATATTAACTCCGACGGCATTGTGACTGGGTCCATTCAGGTGCCCGGCAGCGGCTTGCCGATCATCCTTCTGGCGGATCATCAGACAACGGGCGGCTATCCGAAGATTGCAACCGTTGCCAGCGCCGACCTTGCCCGACTTGGTCGCATGGTGCCCGGAACCCCCTTGCAGTTCCGCATGGTGTCGGTTGAGGAGGCGGAAACCGCTGCGATTGCGCTGGAGACTCACCTGCGGTCACTGATCGAGACGCTGGTCATGCCGTCTGACGAGCAGGAATTGTTAGACCATTTGCTGATGAGCAAGTCACTGATCAGTGGACCAATTGTTGATTAAGGATGACTGATTGTCGCAGTCTGTGGTTGCAAATCCTAAAACTTGCCTCCTTTGACTGCGACTCTTTGGCGCGGCAACTGATATGCCAGTGTTGGAATAAATGGGCGATCCGCCTGTTATGCCAGTGAATGCTGCTGGCTGGCGGATCGCTCCTATTGCTCGTCCGTGGCAAAATAACCCGGATGCTCTTCGCGGATGCGCGGGATGATGAGCAGGATCTCGCCCAGATGCTTGTTGATCTCGGCGGATGCCTGCGCGGTGTTCCTGGATTCAATCGCCGACAGAATGCGCTTGTGAGCGGCAAAGGCCGTGTCGATGGCAAAGGTCAGGGACAGGAAGCGTACCCGGTCCATGTGGGCCTTGTTGTCCTTGATCAACTGCCAGGCGAAATCGACGCCACAGCGATCGCAGATCTCCTTGTGGAACTGATCGTCAAGCGCATGGAACAGTTCAGCATCCCGTGCAACGACCGTTTTCCTTTGTTGTTCAATGAGATCGCGTAGGGCTTCAAGGTCCTCGTTCTGCAGCTTTTCGCAGGCGGTGATCACCGTCTTGGTCTCCAGAGCGCAGCGTATGAAGCGCGCCTGCTCGACGGATTTTTTCGAGATGAGCGAGACCGTCGTGGCGACCTGAGGGCGCATCGACAGAAAACCCAGCTTGGATAGACGATAGAAGGCGTCCCTAACCGGCTGTCGCGAGACACCGAGGGCCTTGGCTACGTCTGCTTCTGAAACCTTGGCCCCAGGTTCAAGCTCAAGTGTCAGGATCTGCCTGTGCAGTTCGTTGAACACCGAGTCTGCGACCGACAGACGGTTGAGTGGGGACAGGACTGTATCAATTGTTGTTCTAGGCATATTTCGCTCCGTGCACCGGATATTACTGGCATATCAGTTTACAGGCAAGGAAAACTGGTATATTAGTTTACCAGTGAGCAGAGATTTCCCCTGAAGGAAACACTGAGGAGGCACATCATGTTGGATCCCGACAGACTTTTTCCCATTGAAGACAAAACTCGTGCGATTGCCCGCTCTCTTTATGAGGGTGTGAAGTCCATGCCGATCGTCAGCCCGCACGGTCACACCGATCCGAGCTGGTTCGCCAAGAACGAGCGATTCCCTAATCCGGCCCAATTGTTCATCACGCCGGACCATTATGTTTTCCGCATGCTGTGCTCTCAGGGGATCCGTCTGGAAGACGTAGGCGTGCCGCGCATCGATGGCGGCTGGACCGAGACGGACGGGCGCAAGATCTGGCGCATCCTTGCCAAGAACACCCATCTGCTGCGGGCGACGCCATCGCGCATGTGGCTTGGCCATGCGTTCGAGGATGTGTTCGGCTGGACCGAATGGCTGAATGAGGACAATGCCGATCGGGCCTATGACCACATCGCCGAATGCCTGGAGAAGCCGGAGTTCCTGCCGCGGGCCCTTTATGAGCGCTTCAATATCGAGGTGCTGGCGACGACGGAATCGCCGCTTGATGACCTCAAATGGCATCGCGCGATCAAGGAAAGCGGCTGGAAAGGGCGCGTGGTAACCGCCTATCGCCCCGATCCTGTGGTTGATCCGCACTACAAGGGTTTCCGGGACAATATAGAGAAATTCGGCGAAATCGCCGGAGTGGATGCGACAACATGGCAGGGGTATCTTGAAGCCCACCGCATTCGTCGTGCATACTTCAAGGAATTCGGAGCAACGTCTTCGGATCATGGTCATTTGACCGCGCGTACGGAAAACATGTCGCAAGAGGATGCGGCAGCGCTTTTCCAGAAAGCTTTGAAGGGAGAGTGCTCGGTCGAGGAAGCCGATGCTTTCCGTGGTCAGATGCTGACCGAAATGGCTCGCATGAGCCTGGAAGATGGTTTGGTGTTGCAGATACACCCAGGTAGTAACCGCAACCATTCCAATCCTGTCTTCGAGAAATTCGGACTGGACAAGGGCTTCGATATCCCGACCCGGACCGACTATGTGCATGCCCTCAAGCCGCTGCTGGATGCGGTTGGCATGGAGAAGGATCTCCGGATCATTCTCTTCACGCTGGATGAGACAAGCTATGCACGTGAGCTGGCGCCGTTGGCTGGCGTCTACCCGGCACTCCGCCTCGGGCCGGCATGGTGGTTCCATGACAGCCCCGAAGGGATGCGCCGGTTCAGGGAGATGACGACAGAAACCGCCGGCTTCTACAACACGGTCGGTTTCAATGACGACACAAGAGCATTCTGTTCAATTCCGGCACGACACGATGTGGCGCGTCGGGTGGACTGTGCATTCCTCGCCACACTGGTTGCAACTGGGCGGCTCGGTGAGGACGAGGCTACTGAGGTCGCTGCTGACCTCACCTATCGGCTTGTGAAGCAGGCCTATCAGCTCTGAGAAGAGCTACTTCATGGAGGAACAAACTAATGCTTAAGACTTTGACCACTGCTTTGGTTGCCAGTGTCGCAATGATCGCTACGGCTTCGGCTTGCGAGATCACCCTCAAGTCTTCCGATACCCATCCCGATGGATATCCGACTGTCGAGGCTGTCAAATACATGGGCGATCTGTTGAAAGAGCGTACTGATGGCCGCATCTGTGTTGAAGTTTTCCATTCTGCTCAGCTGGGGGAGGAAAAAGACACGATTGAGCAGACCAAATTTGGTGTTATCGATCTGAACCGCGTTTCCACCGGTCCGTTCAACAACATCGTTGAAGAAACCAAAGTGGTTTCC
The DNA here is from genome assembly GCF_003574655.1 of Cohaesibacter haloalkalitolerans. Lineage (GTDB taxonomy): Bacteria > Pseudomonadota > Alphaproteobacteria > Rhizobiales > Cohaesibacteraceae > Cohaesibacter > Cohaesibacter haloalkalitolerans. The sequence goes on along the minus strand of NZ_QNUM01000008.1, from coordinate 7,057 downwards.
TTGCCTTACATCTTCAAGAGCGTTGATCACATGCATCGCGTCGTTGATGGCCCGATCGGCGACGATATCCTGAAGGGCTTCGAGCCGGAAGGCTTCATCGGCCTGACCTATTACGATGGTGGCGCTCGCAGCTTCTACAACAAGGTCAAACCGATCAAGAGCATGGATGACCTGAAGGGCATGAAGATCCGCGTCATGCAGTCCGACATCTTTGTCGACATGATGACCGCTCTTGGCGCAAACGCAACGCCGCTGCCTTATGGCGAGGTCTACTCTTCCATCCAGACCGGCGTGATCGACGGTGCGGAAAACAACTGGCCGTCCTTTGAATCGTCTGGCCACTATGAAGTTGCTGGCAACTACACTCTCGATCAGCATCTGATCGTGCCTGAAGTTCTGGTGATGTCCAAGGTTTCCTGGGACAAGCTGAGCCCGGAAGATCAGGCCCTGGTCAAACAGGCTGCCAAAGACTCCACGCCGAAAATGCGTGAGCTCTGGGCCGCCCGCGAAAAAGTCTCCGAAGAAAAAGTCCGTGCAGCCGGTGTGAACATTATCACCGACATCGACAAGGCTCCCTTCATGGCTGCCATGGATGCCGTTTACGAAAAGCATGTCACCTCTGACAAGCTCAAAGACCTCGTAAAACGCATTCGCGCTACCGACTAATTCTTGTTAGCGGCTCATGGCGCGCTGCGCCATGAGCTGTTCATACGGAGAATAACGTGCAAAACCATCTAAAATCTGTAGCTGGCGTTATGGGCGTCTTGTGCAATCTGGCACTCTGGTTGGCGAGTTTGGGACTGGTCATGATGACCGCCTTCACTGCCGCACAGGTGTTCGTGCGCTATGTTATGAATAGCTCCATCGTCTGGAGTGAACCTGTGTCCATCGTGCTGATGGCATGGTTCATTTTTCTTGGCGCGGCCGTGGGTATCCGGGAAGGCAACCATCTCAGCTTCGATGTGTTGCTGATCTTTGTTCCCGAAACGGTAAAAACCATCTGTTACACGCTATCCGACCTCGTCGTGATCGCATTCGGCTTCGGCATGGTCTGGTATGGCGGCGAGTTGATGAACTCCGGCTGGCACATCAAGATCCCGACGCTGGGTCTCCCCCGTGCGATCGATTACATGCCGCTTGTCATGGGCGGTGTTCTGGTCGTTCTCTTTTCGCTAGAGCGCCTTGCGCGCCGTGCTGCAGGTCTTCCGACTGCTCGCTTCGGCGAAACAACGATTGAGGAGTAGTTGGATGGAAACCTGGATTCTGTTTGGTTCTTTCTCGGTGCTGCTGCTCATCGGCACACCGGTTGCATTCTGTCTCGGCGTCGCGTCCTTTGCGACCATTCTTTACCTCGGCATTCCCCCGGTCGTGGTTTTCCAGCGTCTGACAGCCGGTGTCTCCGTGCTGGCGCTGATGGCAATTCCCTTCTTCATCTTTGCCGGTGAAATCATGGTGCGCGGCGATATTGCGCGAAGGTTGGTGGATCTGGCTGGCGGTATGGTTGGTCACATACGGGGTGGCCTGGGACAGGTCAACATTCTGGCGTCGGTGATGTTCGGCGGTATTTCCGGTTCTGCTGCGGCAGACGCCACGGCTATCGGCGGCATCATGGTGCCGCAGATGAAAAAGCGCGGCTACGACGTTTCCTATGGCGTGAACGTGACTGTTCTTGCGGCTTTGATTGCCCTGATGCTTCCCCCGTCCCACAACCTGATCATCTATTCGATCTCGGCGGGTGGAAAGCTGTCCATCGCCGATCTGTTCACCGCGGGCATCCTGCCGGGTCTGCTGCTGGCACTTGGGCTGATGATCACGGCCTATTTCGTTGCCAAGAAAAAGGGCTACCCGACCGAGCCATTCGCTGGCTGGCGTGCTCTTGGTCGCATGTTCATCAATGCCTTCCCGGGCATCCTGCTGATCGGCATCATCTTTGGCGGCGTCCGGTCCGGTATCTTCACAGCTTCGGAGAGCTCCTGCATCGCTGCAGTCTATGCCGTTCTGGTCACCGTGTTTGCCTATCGGACGATGAATTTCAAGGAATTCGTCGAAACCTGCAAATCGGCCGTTCGCACGACAGCCATGGTTCTGCTCGTGATCGGCTGTGCCGCAGCGTTCGGCTGGCTTCTGGCGTATTTGCGCATTCCTACACAACTGGTCGAGATGCTCAAGAATATCTCGGATAATCCGTTGGTCATCCTGTTGCTGATCAACCTGTTGCTGCTGATGCTCGGTACGTTCATGGACATGTCGCCGTTGATCGTCATCACCACGCCGATCTTCCTGCCGGTTGCGACAGCCTTCGGTGTCGATCCGATCCACTTCGGCGTGATCCTGATCCTCAACCTGGGTATCGGCCTTTGCACGCCGCCAGTGGGTACGGTTCTGTTCGTTGGCTGTGCAGTGGGCAAGATCCCCGTGTGGGACGTCATCCGGACCATCTGGCCATTCTATGGCGCCGCTTTCGTGGTGCTCATGCTGGTGACCTATGTTCCATTTCTTTCTCTCTGGCTGCCAAGCCTGTTTCACTAGGAGAGTTCAATGCATGTAAAGTCGTTTCCCATTGTCGGTGAAGACACGGCTACCCCAAGGCAGGTTCTTGCGGATAGTCCCGAACTGATGGTGGTGGCTTTCACGTTCAAGGAGGAGGGGGCCGAAGGCGCCCTCCACAACCACCCTCATGTCCAGTCGACATTCGTGAAAGAAGGTCGCTTCCGCTTCACGATCGGGGAAGACAGCTTCGAGGTTGGTCCCGGCGACAGCTTCGTCATCCCTTCCAATGCCATTCACGGGTGTGTCTGTCTTGAGCCCGGCATGCTGATCGATTGTTTCACGCCTCGTCGTGACGACTTTCTCTGACCAAGTCTTCCCTCCTGCAAAGCCCGTTTTGCGATGGCACAGAGTGCCGGAGGGCAACCCCTGAGACCGCCAAGGGTCGGCGCTGTCCCGGTGCCGCAGCTTGAAAACAAGGAATATTTGCAATGCTTACAGTGAAAACAGTTCACGCTGTGAATGCAGACCACACAAAGAGCATGGATACCAAGGCTCTGCGTGAGAATTTTCTGTCCGAAGGTCTTTTCGCAGAAGGCGAAATCCGCCTGACCTACACCCATTACGATCGCTTCATTGTTGGCGGTGCCGTGCCAAATGGCGGCTATCTCGTTCTTGATGAAGTCAAGGAGTGCGGCACACCCAGCATTCTGGATCGTCGCGAAATGGGGATCGTCAACATCGGCGCATCGGGTTCTGTTTCCTGCGCCGGCATCGACTATGCTCTTGACCATGGCGATGTGCTCTATCTGCCAAAGGGATCGGGCGCTGTAACCTTTGCCGGTCAGGGTCGTTTCTACATCACCTCTGCTCCGGCTCACAAGGAACTGCCTGCCCGGCTGATCAAGATCGAGAATGCCAAAAGTGTACATATGGGCGCTGCCGAAACCTCCAATGAGCGAACGATCTATCAGTTCATTCATCCGCTGGTGATGGAATCCTGCCAGCTGGTGCTTGGCTACACCAAGCTGCACGCCGGGTCGGTCTGGAACACCATGCCAGCCCATGTGCATGATCGTCGCATGGAAGCCTATTGCTATTTCGACATGGCGCCGCAGACCCGTGTCATGCACTTTATGGGTGAGCCGGACGAGACCCGCCATCTGGTGGTCAAGAACGAGGAAGTGGTTGTCTCCCCGCCGTGGTCCATCCATGCCGGGGCTGGCGTTGGCAGCTACACCTTCATCTGGGCGATGGCCGGTGACAATGTCGACTATACCGACATGGATTTTGTCGCCATGGAAGACCTGCGCTAAGGCGCTTTGGATTGAGGAACGGGGCGGGCCGGATTTCGGCCCGCTTCCTCAAACAGGGAAAGCGGCTACGGGTGGAACTGATGTGCCTGCTTTCCTTGTTTGAGATCTCCAATACCCGCTGATCTTTGGACCTATCCGCCTGAGGATGGTCGAGCGGGTTGGAAATAGAAATTTTTCAGAAGGTTATGCGTCTGCCGCGAGGACCAGGAAGGCGCAGTGTTACAGAAAATCGAGACCGGCTTCTTCCCTGTTCTTGGCGCTACTTTGGCGTCAGGAAGAGCTTGTTGCGGCCTCGATAGGCCCGGCAGCTGCTAGAATGGCTGCGCTTTTGTTCGCTTAAGGAGTGGAACATGAAAGAAGGCTGGCGCTGGTATGGCTCGTTTGATCGCATTTCTCTGTCCGAGATTGCGCAGACCGGGGCGCGGGAAATCGTTACGGCACTTTATGAGATTCCCTACGGTGAAGTCTGGCCTCGAGAAACCATTGCCAAGATGCGCCAGAGCATCGAACTGGCTGGTTTCAATTGGCCGATCGTAGAGAGTCTGCCCATTCACGAGCGGATCAAGAAGGGCGAGGGCGATCTGTCGACGCTTTTCGCCAACTACCGGCAATCCATGGCCAATCTTGCAGCCGAGGGTGTCAAGGTCATCTGCTATAATTTCATGCCGCTTCTGGACTGGACGCGTACTGACCTTCGGGCTCCCGTTGACGGCGGCGGCACATGCTTGCGATTCGATGCTGCGCGCATGGCGGCGCTTGAGGTTTTCATGCTTGAGCGCGAAGGCGCCGAGGCCGACTATTGCGACGATGCGCTCGAGCGGGGTCGGGTCTGGTTCCGGCTGTCCGACGAGGCCAAGCGGGACCGGTTGATGGCTTCGGTCATGGCCGGGTTGCCGGGGGCCTATGATCGCTACAACATCAAACAGCTCAAGGAAGCCCTCAAGGGCTATGAAGGTATCGACCGGGAAACCCTGCGGGCAAACTACAAGCGCTTTCTGGATGAAGTCATTCCCGCTGCCGAAGAGCTTGGCCTCAGTTTTGCCGTGCATCCGGATGACCCGCCACGTGACATTCTCGGGCTGCCGCGCATTGTTTCCACCGAGGAAGACATTGCGTGGGTGCTTTCGGCGCATGAAAGCCGGGCCAACGGGCTGACCCTTTGCTCGGGATCGCTCGGTGCCCATCCGGACAATGACATTCCGGCGATTGCACGGCGTTTTGCCGACAAGATCCATTTTGCCCATCTGCGCAATGTCAGGAAATTTGCCGACGGCTCCTTCGAGGAAGCCACGCATCTGGGAGGCGACACCGATATGGCTCTGCTTGTCGCCACGCTCCTTGATGAAGAAAAGCGGCGTCAGGAAGAAGGCAGAGCCGATGCCGAAATCGTATTCCGGCCTGATCATGGTCACGAAATGCTCGACGATGATCGCCGCGACACCCATCCGGGCTATCCGCTGATCGGGCGGATGCGCGGTTTGGCCGAGCTTCGCGGACTGATGGCTGGTATTCACCATGAAAGGGCCAATGCATGACCTCTACAACACCCATCATTCTCAATCCTGCCGATACCATTGCCATTCTACCGGCCGGCGCCAAGGCCGGCGATGACCCGCTTGGCCTTGGTGCGCCGCTGAAGGGCAATGTTTTTGCCGGGCACAAGATAGCACGCAAGGACCACAAGAAGGGCGAGGAAGTCATCAAGTTCGGTGAAGTGATTGGGCGAGCGACGCAGGACATTATTGCAGGTGAGCATGTGCATTCGCACAATCTGGCATTCTCCGATCATGGTCAGGACTATCAGATCGGCTGTGATCTGGAAAAGGCAACCGCCGCCATCCCGTCGATGGAAGGGCGCGAGTTCATGGGGTTCCGCCGCAAGAATGGTGAAGTCGGTACCCGCAACTATATTGCCCTGCTGGCAACCGTGAACTGTTCGGCAACGGTCATCCGGCATGCAAGCCAGGAGATTCTGGCGTCCGGCGTTCTCGATCAGTATGAGAATGTTGATGGCGTTGTCGGGCTTGCCCATAGCACCGGCTGCGGCATGAGTGGCACCAAGAGCATCGAGGTGCTCGAGCGGACCCTCTGGGGCTATGCGACCCACCCGAATGTCGGGGCAACGATCTTCGTCGGCCTTGGCTGCGAAGTGATGCAGATTGGCCGCATGAAAGATCGCTTTGACGCCGACAAGCAGCAGAATCTTGAACATTTTCACAGCCTCGCCATTCAGGAAGTCGGCGGCACCCGCAAGACCATCGATGCCATCAAGGCCAAGGTGCTGGAGCTGCTGCCCGAGGTGAACAAGGCCTATCGCGAGCCTTGTTCCGCAAGCAAGCTGAAGATCGCGCTGCAGTGCGGCGGCTCTGACGGCTTTTCCGGCATTACCGCCAACCCGGCGCTTGGCAAGACGGCGGACATGCTGGCCGGTCTTGGGGCCAGTGCCATCCTGTCCGAAACGCCAGAGATCTATGGTGCCGAGCAGTTGCTGCTGCGCCGCGCGGCCAGCAAGGAAGTCGGCGACAAGCTGGTATCCCAGATCAAGTGGTGGGAGCATTATGTCGAGGTCAACGAAGGCAGCCTCGATAACAACCCCAGCCCGGGCAACAAGGCAGGTGGTTTGACGACCATTCTGGAAAAATCCCTCGGCGCAACCGCCAAGTCCGGTTCGACGCCGCTGACCGCCGTGTTTGACTATGCCGAGAAGATCGACAAGCCGGGCTTTGTCTATATGGACACCCCGGGCTACGACCCGGCCTGCGCTGCCGGGCAGATTGCCGGTGGGGCGCACATGATCGTCTTTACCACCGGGCGCGGTTCGGCCATCGGCTCCAAGCCATCGCCGACCATCAAGGTGGCCACCAACGACCATCTGTTTGAATCCATGCCGGACGACATGGACATCAACTGCGGCGATGTTCTGTCGAAGGGCATCAGCCTTGAAAACAAGGGCGCCGAGATCCTTGATTACATCATTGAGGTCGCCTCGGGCAAGAAGACCAAATCCGAGCTTCTGGGGCTTGGTGAATATGAATTCGTGCCATGGCAGATCGGCGCGGTGATGTAGACCATCCGTCATCGTGCTTTTTGCCGGGACATACGAACAACTGAGAGAGGAAACTACGCAATGCAACGCGTTAATGAGAGCAATCTTGGCGGGCGGGCCCGTCCGACCGAGCGCATCATCCAGTTTGGTGAAGGCAACTTCCTCAGGGCCTTCATGGACTGGAAGATCGACCGCATGAACGAAGACT
>NZ_QNUM01000007.1 GCF_003574655.1 Cohaesibacter haloalkalitolerans | reverse complement strand
TGACGTAGTATTTGCCGGTGCTATCCACCGTCGAGGAGAGGTCTTTTCCCTCTTTCTCGGGCTGCACGGGATGCGCCACGTTGTAGTAGTTGAAATCATAGACAAACACATATTCCTTGCCCTGATAACGAATGCCACGAACCGCATCCTTGGCCAACTCCTGAGCGGCCTCATCTGAAATCTCTCCGTTCAGAGCTTTCTTGTGGTAAAAATCGGCAATGTTGTAGGCGGCCTCAACTGCCCCTTTTGTCTCCGTGCGTTTGGAATCCAGAAGATGTCCGCTGAGTACCTCAATCTGATAGGCGAGAAGCACAAGGAAAGCGAGGGTAAAGAAGGCAACCAGCCCATACAATTTACCTGATAGGGAGTGGAATAATTTGTTCACGGGGGGACTCCAACTCATGGCCTTCACTGCTAAATGCAAGCTTTCAGCCATATGAAACAATAAAACAATCAGCCAAAGCGACACCCCCATAGTTACAACACATTGGTTACCCAGGTGTTTCCATTTTGGTTGTACCCAAACTGGATTTCATCCCGCATGCAAAAACTGTCGAAACAGAACGGAATCTTGACTGAAATCGAGTTCCCCAAAGACTGTAGGACAAGCTTTCTTGAGGAATACAGGGAAAGGTAATTCTGACCTGTCCAAATCAGAATTCTGCCTCAAAGCAGGTCTATTCAACCCCACCTCGCGTCCCCACCCTTCACTGACTGTCCGACCACGAAAGAAGACCAGCATGCGTTTCATAGAGGTGTCTGCCATTTTATCGGCCCTTCTTCTTCCTTTCAGTGCCAACGCCACTTGCAACAACGGAAATGGTTCCGGCTACGTCTTGCAGGGTGATTTGGCTCTGAGCCGGGAACAGGGCCTGATCTGGAAAAGATGCGCAATTGGCATGCGATGGAGCGACGCGGAGAAAACGTGTGTCGGAGAGCCTCAGGGCTTTAGTCTCGAAGAGGCTGTTGACTACGCCAGGAATGAGGGGAATGGTTGGCGTGTTCCGACAGGGCAAGAGTTGGAAACCCTTCTCATCGACACCTGTGATGGCCCCAACATCGACATGGTTGCCTTTCCCAACCTTGCTGCTTCCGACTTTGGTGAGGGGGCCAAGTTCTGGACATCAACAGAAGCAATTCCCGGCATGAGATATTTTTTTGACTTCACTCATGGCTACGTGGACATGCATAGCTCGGGGTTCAGACTGTCGGTGTTGCTTGTGAAAGGAAGTCTGCGCTCGAAATAGTTCGAGAAGAACCCGTCGCATCTCACTACCCGTTATTGCGCCAGTGCGCGGCGAACTGAGAACACTGATCGGCTTTGCGCGCTCTTGAGGCCTCGCCGGACGACCAATGGGAATGCCACCAAGTCCTGCAGAATGATCTTCTTGCTTCTGTCGCGATCTGTGCCAGCATCCGCAACCCGGGCGGGGATGGCTGGCTCAGACCCATCCTCCAGCAACTGCCCTCTTGAATTCTTGGGATGCTTGGGATTCTTGGGATTCTGGTGTGTTCTCGATGACTCCCCTGGCCAAAGCGGCCACTTCTATTGTCAAGGCTTGACCGTAATCGGCAGGCGGTTGGAGGATTTCATCTCCTTGAGCGACAGGTTGGAGCGGATGCTTGTGACGCCAGGGAGCTTGCGCAAAACCCTGTCGACAAAAGCACTGTAATCGTCGAGGTCTCTGGCGACCGTAACCAGCAGGAAATCGTCGTCTCCGGTGGTGTTGTGGCAGGAGAGGATGTTCGGACAATCATCGATGATGCGCTGGAACTCCTCGGTGGTGGTCTGGCTGTGCTCCGAGCAGCGCAACTGGACAAAGGCCATCACACCAAGCCCCACCTTGCGGCGGTTGAGATTGGCCTGATAGCCTTCGATAACCCCGGTTTCTTCAAGCTTCTTCAGTCGCCGCCAGCAGGGCGTTTCACTCATGGACAGATGCTCGGCCAGCTTGGCGTTGGACATGCGCCCGTCGGTCTGCAACAGTTCGAGTATCTCGGCATTCACCTTGTCAATGTCCATTTGGGGCAGGTTCCTCTCGGAATGGGGAAAATGGTAGGGGGTTATTGCCTAGAATTCCATTACTAGTGCAAGAATGGCAAGGTCCTTTCACTCAAAATGCGTAGAGTAGCCACAAAAGCCTGTTCCATCGGAGGTCCGATCCCATGAAAGCCATTCTGTTTGAAAAATTCGAGGAAGCCCCCAAATTGGTCACCTTGCCAGACCCGACGCCGGAGCCGCATGGCGTGGTCATCAAGGTCGAGGCAACCGGGGTCTGTCGCAGCGACTGGCATGGCTGGATGGGGCATGATCCCGACATCGAACTGCCCCATGTGCCGGGGCATGAGCTGGCGGGCATCATCGAGGCTGTCGGCAAGGACGTGCGCAACTGGAAGGTCGGCGACCGGGTCACTGTGCCGTTTGTCTGCGGTTGCGGCTCCTGCCCGGAATGTCACGCCGGTCACCAGCAGGTCTGTGCGCATCAGCAACAACCCGGCTTCACCCATTGGGGCTCGTTTGCCGAATATGTGCCCATCCATCAGGCTGATATCAATGTCGTGGCCTTGCCCGAAACCATGGATTTTGCCACCGCCGCCAGCCTTGGCTGCCGGTTTGCCACCTCTTTCCGTGGCGTGGTCGATCAGGGCAGGGTTTCGGCTGGCGAGTGGGTTGCCGTGCATGGCTGCGGCGGAGTTGGGCTATCTGCGGTGATGATTGCCAACGCTATCGGTGCCAATGTCATCGCCATCGACATCGATGACAGAAAACTGGCCTTGGCAAAAGAGCTCGGCGCTGTCGCCACCGTCAATGGCGCTACCGTTGCCAATGTGGCCGAAGCCGTCATGGAGATCAGCAAGGGAGGCGCGCATGTCTCTCTTGATGCGCTGGGCAATCCCGTCACCTGCTTCAACTCCATCCAGAACCTGAGACGCCGCGGTCGGCATGTGCAGATTGGCCTGATGCTGGCGGACCATGCCACCCCCAGCATTCCGATGGCCAAGGTGATCGGGCACGAGTTGGAGATTCTCGGCTCCCACGGCATGCAGGCCCATCGCTACGGTGCCATGCTGGATATGGTGCAGTCTGGCAAACTAAACCCGGCCCGTCTGGTCGGCGACCGGATCAGCCTTGCCGAGGCCCCGGCGGCCCTGATGAACATGGACAGCTTCCAGTCGGTCGGCGCAACGGTCATCACGCGCTTCTGACGACTTGCGTTCGCCTAACAAATGGCATCGACATCCGCCCAAAGTGCGTTACTCCATGGCCGGATGTCGGTCAGCCTTGTGATGGTGCCGATGTCTAGCCGGCAAGGCAGGTATCAAGGGCCTCTAGCAGGCGCGCCATGTCTTCCTCGTCCGTCCACAAGTGAGGGGCCAGCCGCAGTTTGCCATTGCGCATGCTGAGATAGATCTGCTGCGCCGCAAGGCGGTCATTGAGATCCTGTGGCGCGTTGACCGGTGGAAGGGCGCCGAAGTAATGTCGGCTGCGCAAATGATCCGGCGGCACCTCAAATCCCCGCTCGGCAAGAGCGCCCGCAAGAAAGGCTGTTTTCTGGCCAATCGTTGCCTCGATGCGATCCACCCTCAGACCGTTGACCAGTCGCAGGGAAGCCAGCAACATCGGCATCAGCTGGAAATTCACCTTCTCGCCCATGTCAAAGCGCCGAGCGCCATCGGCAAATGGCGGCGTTCCACCACTGAAGGATACGGCAGGATCTTTCCTGTCCATATGGCTTTCCTCAAGTGGGACGCCATCCCAATTGCGTGGAGCGACATAAAGCCCACCAAGGCTGTAGGGGCCGAGCAGCCATTTGTAGCTGGGTGCAACGGCATAATCGGGATCGATGGCTGCAACGTCGAATGGCACGGCCCCGAGGCTTTGCGTGAGGTCCAGCACAAGCGCTGCCCCGACGTCCCTGACGCGCTTTGCAATCGCCATCAGGTCGATGGGCGTGCCATCCGTCCAATGGACACCACCGATCGAGACAACCGCCGTTGCGCTGTCAATCGCCTCCAGCAGCGGAGCCGTGATCGCGCCCTTTTCTGGCCCCGATGCAATCCGTGGGGCAACCACCAGCGACGCCCCGCTCTCTCTGCATCGCCGCTCCCAGACCAGACGGTTGGAGGGAAACTGCTCCTCGACGACCACCACCTTGCTGGATGGGCCAAGTACGATGTTGTTGGCGGCGGTCGCAATGCCGTAGGAGCAGGCCGGAATGATGGCGATCGCGTCGGCGGTTGCGTTGAACAGCTTGGCAAACTCGGCGCGAACCGCTTCGATTTCCGGCACGAAATGGATCGGGGCGGCTTCCCACGGGCGGGCTTTGCGCATGACAGCTTCCTGTCCGGCCGCAGCAACGCTCCGGTGCATCGGTGACATCTGGGCGCAATTCATCCAGACAACATCTCTGGGAATCTGGAATTCCTCGCGCATGGAGGGGATGAAGGTCGGGCTACCCGGGAAAAGTAAATCGGCCATGGTGGTTCTGGCTTTCAGGTCGGCTGTCCAGACGAGGCGGGCTGTGTGTCTGGATAATGGGAAGGGGCATTGCAATACCCTCAAGCCTATGCCGAAAGCGGCGCGACAACAATTCCTGATTGCGCCTATTCAAGAGGAAAGTGCGTCGCACCCACCGCACTTCCCTTCTTGGCAGGCCCGTAGCTGCAATCTCGAGCATCCCCCATCCCGGTCCAACACTTTGCAAGCGGTTGCGCACGCATCTGTGCTGCACCCGGTGATTATTTCTCGGGGGTGATGCAAGAAATACGGGCAACCTACAAAGAACTGTTACATTGCATCCGTAAAAGCGGTCTCGTGCTAACGGCTTCGTCGCCGAGAATCGGATAATTGAACAGGAAATTTCCATGAGACCGACATTCATTTTTGCTATGGCCCTGACTGCATCGACTGCGGCGACCGCCCAGGGGCTGCCTGATTTGCAGGCAAAGAGCAACTGGTTCACTGCGGGTGAAACCACCATTCAGGAACTCATCGCGCGTGAGAAAAACACTGGACGCGCCAAGAACGTGATCCTCATGATCGCCGATGGCAACGGCATCGGCACCAACTATGCCACCCGCCTTTACGTGGGGCAGCAACTCGGCAAGCTCGGTGAAGAGCATGTCCTGCCTTATGAGACCAACGGTTTTTATAACGGTATCGTCAAGACCTATAACATCAACGCCCAGACCCCGGATTCCGCTCCGACCGCTGGCTCAATGAACACCGGCGTCAAGCAGCGCTTCAACATGATCAACATCGGCGGCACCGGCATTCACAATGATTGCTCGACCGTTGCTGGCAACGAACTGACCACCTTCGGCGAAATCGTCGCAGCCGAGGGCAAGTCGGTCGGTATCGTCACCACCGCCCGCCTGACGCACGCAACGCCCGCTGCCGTCTTCTCCAAGACCGCAAACCGCAACTGGGAAGACGAGCTGCCAGAAGGCTGCACCGCCCAGAAAGACATCGCAGCTCAGCTGGTGGATGGCCTGAAGTCCGGCTTCATCGACATCGCGCTTGGTGGCGGTTCGCGTTACTTCGTGCCAAAGGGCACCGCTACCCCGAACGGCGGCAAGGGCCACCGCAAGGACGGCGTTGACCTGCTCGCCGACGTCAAGTCCGCTGGCATCCAGTATGCCTCCAACAGAAGCGAATTCGACGCCCTCGACATGTCCAAGCCGATCTTGGGCATGTGGACCGACAGCCACACCTCCTATGAGGCTGACCGTCCGGACACCGAACCGTCTCTGGTTGACATGACCAAGAAGGCCATCGAATTCCTCAGCCAGAATGAAGAAGGCTACTATCTTGAAATCGAGGCTGGCCGCGTTGACCACGCCAACCACGCTGGCAACTTCGCCCGTACCGCCAAGGACGGCATGATCTGGACCGAAGCTGTTGCTCTGGCCGATGAAATGACCGACGACAAGGACACCCTGATCATCGTCACCGCCGACCACGAGCACGCTATTAGCTTCAACGGCTACTGCGGCCGCGGCACCCCGATTCAGGGCCTTTGCTACGATGTTGCCAAGACCGGCGAAATGCACTCCGACAAGCTGGCGCTGGCCGCCGATGGCAAGCCATACTCTGTCATTTCCTATGCCAACGGCTCCGGCTCGATCCTGAAGAAGGGTGAGGGCGCAAACGACTACTCCGGTTCCCGTCCGGAAGTCACCCAGGAAGAAGCCATGGATCTGGACTATCTCCAGCAGGCGCTGATCCCGATGGAATCGGAAACCCATTCCGGTGAAGACGTTGCCGTCTATGCCAAGGGCCCCTGGGCTCATCTGGTCGATGGCACCATCGAACAGAATGTCATCTTCCACGTCATGAACTACGCTGCCCATTCCGGCAAGTAGGCCAGACCCTGAGAGACTACAAGGGGCCATGCATCGCCATGGCCCCTTGTTCCGCTTTTTGCGGCACTGGAATTTCCCGGTCCATTGACCGGCTTGACTGATACTGATGGAGAAGCCCCTTGTTGACGCGCCGCACCTTTCTGACCGCATCCCTCGCAGCCCCCATGCTGGCGCGACCGGCCCTTTCCGCCGAGGGGCCGATCAAGCTGCGTTATCTCTATGACCGCAAGGCCATTTCCGATCTGGCGAAGGCCAGTGTCGGTAAACGGATTGCCGTGGATGGCTATATGGCTCCGCCGCTCAAGGCCGAGAGCAATTTCTTCGTGCTCACCCGCAGGCCGATGTCGGTTTGCCCCTTCTGCGAAAGCGAAGCGGAGTGGCCGAACGACATTCTCGCCGTCTACACCAAGCGCATCGTCGATGTGGTGCCCTACAATGTGAAGATTGTGACCTCCGGCGTTCTGGAACTGGGAGCCTATGAGGATCCTGAAACCGGCTTCGTCAGCCTCGTCCGACTGATGAACGCAAGCTACGAGTGACCGATGGGCCTTCCTCTGACAATTTCCGGCCTTTCCGTTTCCAGCAAACGCGGCCGTCTGTTGCTGTCGGTGCCTGATCTGGACATGCCTGCCGGCTCCCTCGTCGGCATCGAAGGGGCATCCGGCGCAGGCAAATCGACGCTTCTCTATGCGCTGGCCGGGTTGCAGGAGGCCAAGGGCAGCATCCGCTGGGGCGATCAAGACCTTCTTGCGCTCAACGCCGGTGAGCGGGCCCGTTTCCGCGCCAATCGGATCGGCATGATCTTTCAGGACTTTCTGTTGTTCGAAGAGCTGGATGCAGGAGAAAACGCCGCCCTGACCGCGCTTTTCCGGCCTCGCCGCGAGCGGGCAACCCTCCGGGCCAAGGCTGCCGAAAGGCTCGATTTTCTGGGGCTGGGCGGAGAAACACGAGACCGCAACGTCGTCAGCCTTTCCGGCGGCGAACGCCAGCGCGTCGCCATCGCCCGGGCCATGGCCGCCGAAGCGCCGGTTCTGCTTGCAGATGAGCCAACCGCCAGCCTTGACCGGGCCGCAGCCGATCGGCTGATCGAGGATCTTGTCAATCTGACGCGCAGTAGCGGTACCACGCTGATCGCCGTCAGCCATGACCAGACCCTGATTTCGCGCATGGACCGCGTCCTGACCATCCGGGACGGTGCCATTGTCGCAGACCGAAAGGCCGCCCGATGATCGCCCTCTGGGAAAATCTGCCCGCGTTGACACAAGATATCCTGTTCACGCTGCTGCTGCTTTCGCCATCTTTTGTCGTTGGCGTCTTCGTGCTCCATGGTTATGCGCCTTGGCCGCTGGTCCGTGCCATTCTCTGGCGCTTCAGGGGATCCTCCACCCTGTTCGTGCTGCTGATCGCGATTTCAGTCGGCATGGGTATCGGCCTTCTGGCGCAGGAGAGGGGGCTCCGGCGGGGCACGGCGCACGCCGCCGACAAATTCGATCTGGTGGTCTCTGCCCCCGGCAGCGAAATGACCGTCATGATGGCCAGCGTTTTCCTCAAACCCTCCGACATGCCGCTGCTGGATGGCGAGACCTACAACGCGATTGCCAATCACGAGAATGTCTCGATTGCCGCCCCGCTGGCCTTTGGCGACAGCTATGGCACAGCGTCGGTCATCGGCACCACGGCGCAATTTGCCCGCTATCTCGCCGACGATCACATCGAGGGCCGCATGTGGCAGAGCGCCAATGAAGCCCTTGCCGGGGCGTTGGTTCCACTCGCGGTCGGGGACAGCTTCACACCGGCTCATGGCCACGGCGACAGCGCAGAAGAGGAGGCTCACGAGGGCGCCGATCTGGTGGTTGTCGGGCGTCTCGCTCCGACGGGCACCCCTTGGGATCGAGCTATCCTGGTTCCGGTCGAAATGGTCTGGACGGTGCACGGGCTCGGCACGGGCCATGATCCGCAGCATCGCGACCAGATCGGGCCACCGTTTGATCCGCAAACCTTTCCCGGCACGCCAGCCGTCGTCGTCCGCTCTGAAGCGCTCTGGGCCAACTATGCCTTGCGCTCAGAATTCACTCGCGACCGCGAAACCATGGCCTTCTTCCCCGGCGCTGTGCTGGCTCAGCTCTATCAGGTGCTCGGCGATGTCAGGCAGGTCATGTCGATCATGGCTGTGGTGACGCAGGTATTGGTGGCCGCAGCGGTTCTGTTGGGGCTGTTCATCATCTCGCGCCTGTTCCATCGCCAGATCGCGTTGTTGCGCGCCCTTGGGGCTCCGGCCCGTTTTGTCTTCTCGGTCGTCTGGTCATTCGGCGCGACGTTGCTTGTTGCGGGCTCGGCCCTTGGCCTGCTGGTTGGCTTCGGGTCTGCTGCAGTGCTGTCAAAGGTCGTGACCGCCCGCACCGACATTTTCGTCACCGCACCTCTGGGCATGAGCGAGCTTCACCTGCTGGCGGGCTTCGTCTCCATCACCCTGCTGCTATCCTTGTTGCCAGCGGCCATCGTGCTGCGCCAACCTGTTGTGCCCGGCCTCAGAGCCTGAGTTGAGAGGAAACTCCGATGATGAGAATTCTTGTTGTTGTCTTTGCCCTGTTGACTGCCTTTGCTGCCGTAGCGCAGGAGCAACACGACCATGATCATGATGACCATGTTTCCGAGCTTGCTGGCTTCCGGGCGGTTCATGCCTGGGCACGCGCCACCGGCTCTAACTCCGCCTTGATCTTCATGGAGCTGGAAAACGGCAGTGCTGCCCCTGTCACGATCTCCGGCGGGGAGAGCACCATGGCAGCGTCGGCAAGGCTCGTGGGCTTTGCTCTCAAGAACGGCCGGGAGGTCTGGCAGGATATCCCCGGTGTTCCCATCAAGCCCGGTCACGCGCTCCATCTGGAACCCCATGGTCTTGCCCTGCTGCTGGGCGGATTGTCCACTCAGCTCAAAGAAGGTGATGAGCTCAAGGCCAGACTGCACACGAGTCTTGGCGATCTGGATCTCCATGTCGAGATCGAGGGCGCGAATGCCACCCACCACAGTCACGCCGGGCACAGTCATTAGCCCCTTGGCAGGAAAAGCGCTGCCTGCCGTCTTTCTTTTTGGCTCGCACCGGTGATGCCTGAAAGTGCGGAAATGCATTTTTGAGGCGCCCAAAAATCGAGCTATGCATTTAACGCATGACAATCCTGTATTCTTGTATCTTTCTAAGTCAGTGCGATCGGCGCATAGTCCATTACACAAGAAGAAAAAAACAAACAGACAGAATAAAGGAATTGAATTATGAACTTCTTTAACCGCGCTTTTGAAAAAGTTATCTCTGCTCGTGAAGAACAGGCTCAGCGTTATGTAAACGAATACATGTCCGCTCATGGTCTTGAAGCTTCCGTAGACCTGACCGTCGATCCTCGTGGCTAATTGCCGCGAGGCTTCTCGGACGTTAGACAGGTGAAATACTGTCTGGTCGAGAGAGAAGATTGAAAGACGGGTGGAGATAAACCGTCTCAAATCAAACTCCTCAAAAACAAGCGGGCTCAGGCTCGCTTTTTTTGTGTCCTGTTTGTGAGGCATTGCGAATGCCTCACCGGCGCGACATCGCTTCCGCCTTGACGATCCACACCACAACAAAAAGTTGACCGCTGCAATTGCCAAGCGCCTCCACTGTTGTAGAGTGAGAGGACGCGGACATTCGTCTCGCGACCATCATGCCTTTTGAAAAGATCGAGCAGGAAGCTATGTCTAGAACAGTTTGGGTTACCGGCGCCGGGTCCGGAATTGGTGCCGCCATGGCACGGGGATTTGCAAATGCAGGCGACCGGGTCGCCCTGACGGCCCGCAGTCGTGACGCTCTGGAGGAAGTCGCCGCTTCTCTGCCTGAAGGCGCGGAGTATCTCGTCCTGCCCGGCGATATCACCGATCGTGAAGGCATGGTCGAGGCTGCCCGAACCATTGCCGACTGGGGCAACGGATTGCATGTCCTGTGCAACAACGCTGGCATGAATGTCACCAAGCGCAGCTGGGCGGACCTCGATTGGCCGAGTTGGGACCGGGTGTTGGAAGTCAATATCACCGGAGCGCTCAACGTCATCGCCGCCTGTTTGCCGATCATGCGCGCCCAGAAGAACGGCGTGATGATCCAGACATCGAGCTGGGCTGGCCGACACCATTATTCGATCGGCGGAGTGGCCTATGGAGCATCCAAGCACGCGCTCTCCGATATCTCCGCCAGCCTCAATGATGAGGAAGGCAAGAACGGTATCCGCTCGACGGCGCTGTGTCCCGCCGAAGTGGCAACGCCGCTGCTGGCCAAACGGCCTTATCTCGACAAGAGCATGCTGGCAACCATGATCCAGCCCGAAGACATGGCCCAGACAGCGCTCTATGTCGCCAACATGCCAAAAACCGTTGCCGTGCATGAAATCGTGCTGGCTCCTGTCCGCAGCTAGGCGACCATCGGGCGACGAAGCGGCTACCAGTCCGTCAAAGCCTGCTGATCCGATAATCCCACGGCGGGGCAAAAGGATTTGCCATCGCCATGGGACTTTTGCACACTGGGGCTGATCTTCAGGAGTGGGCACGATTCTGCCCGATTGACACAGATGGTGCCGGGTATGACGCTTACCATTGACGAAGCCCTTGCTGCGGCAAGGCTGGCGCAGCAGAACGGAAAGCTGCAGGAGGCTGAACGGCTTCTGTCTCAGGCGCTGAAAGCCCACCCTGACCACCCCGAAGCCAATCATTGCATGGGATCACTGGCAATTGCCGTGGCAAAGCCGGCTGAGGCGCTGCCGTTCTTTGGCGTAGCCCTCAAGGCCAATCCGCAAAACGCCCGCCACTGGTTGAGCTACGTCGATACCCTGTTGCAGCTCGACATGACCGACGAAGCCCGCAGGGCCATTGACACCGCCGGTCGGTTTGGCATCGCCGCCAACCAGTTCGCCTTCTTCGAGGCGCGCCTGCCCGATACGGGCAGGGAGCCGGGCAAGGAGAAGGAGGAGGGTGAGACTACGGGGAAGCCGGGTGAGGCGCGCGCCCTCAACAATGCGCAGCTGAACAGACAATTGAAACTGGCCAGCAAGAAAGCCAAAAGCGGCGCCCGGCAAGAGGCCATCAACATCTACTCAGGTATCCTTGCCATCTATCCGAAGAACAAGCGGGCGCTGGACGGGCTGGCCCAACTTGGCGTTACGGTCAACGCCAACGCCAATGCGGCCGGGAAGGTTGATCCACCCGCAGAACGCCTCACCGCATTGACGATGCTCATTGAAAACGGTCAGTTCGGCGAGGCTCAGCAGGCCGCAGCGACGCTGCGTCAAAGCTTCCCAAATTCGATTGTTCTTCTCAATATCGAGGGAACCGCCTTTGCCCGACTCAATCGCCATGACAAGGCCATCGCGTGTTTCCGTGCCGCTCTCGCAATCAACCCTGCGTCTGCCCGGGTGCACTATTATCTGGGTGCTGCCCTTGAGGATGCCGGTGATCTGGCGGCTGCCCACGACAGCTTCACCGAGGCGCTCCGGCTTGATCCGGGAGATGTTGGCACCCATTGCCAACTGGCCGCGATCAAGCGTTTCACGGAGGGCGACCCGCAAATCGCCGCGATGGAAACCCTGTTGACGGGCAAGGCTCTCTCGGACAGTCTCCGCAGCCGCCTGTCATTCGCTCTCGCCAAGGCCTATGAGGATGTCGGGGCGTTGGACAAATCCTTCCGCCATCTCAAGCAGGCCAATGCCCTGCGCTCAAGGTTGCTCGGTTATGACGCTGCGCAGGACAGGGAGCTGTTTGCCAATATCTACAAATATCACGCGTTGCTGGAGGCAAACCCGGCCGAGGTGCCTGCCTCAGACAGAAGCCCTGCCGGTGAGCCTGTTCCCATCTTCATCGTCGGCATGCCGCGCTCGGGCACGACGCTTGTCGAGCAGATCCTGTCCGCGCACTCGAGTATCAAGGCGGCAGGCGAAGTGGAACTGATGAGCCAGCTTGGCACAGCCATCACTCGCGAACAGAGCCTCCTTTCCTGCCAGACCATCCGCGACTTCCGGGCAATGTACAAATCGACCCTGCGTGACCGGGCCGGCGGCGGCGCGTTCATCACCGACAAGCTGCCGCAGAATTTCCGTTACATCAACCTCATTGCAAGGATCTTTCCCGAAGCCCGCGTCATCCACGTGGAGCGGGATCCGTTCGCTACTTGCTGGTCCAACTACAAGCAGAATTTCGTCACCAACGATCTGGGCTATTGCTACGATCTTGAAGATATTGTTGCCTATTATGCCCTTTACCGGGAGCTGATGGATTTCTGGTTCGGGCAGTATGCGGACAGGATCTATCGCCTTGATTACGAGCGGCTGGTCCGGGATCAGGAAACGGAGACCAGAAAGCTGGCCGCCCATGTCGGGCTGGACTGGGAGGTCGCCATGCTGTCGCCTCAGGACAACAGCCGTATTGCCCGCACAGCATCCCAGCAACAGGTCCGCAAGGGTGTCTACAAGGGCAGCTCCGGCCAGTGGCGAAAGTTCGAGCCCTTTCTTGCAGGAGCCTTTGAACCGCTCGGACAATATTGTTCAGAATCCGACGACTCATCCCGCAGTTGACCATATCGGCGGTTCTTGCATGCGCTCAAGAGGGGCGCAAGGGCCTCTCTGCGTCATGAAAAGGGGGCAAACAGACCTTCTGACACATACAAATGTCCCAATGCCGATGCTCTCGAATTGTGAACTCGAGGGGAAATTGGACTGCGTTGTAGATATCTCTGCGTGGGCACCTGCTATTCACTTTTGTGCGTTGAAGTTTGATTAAAAATTATGCATCATGTGCTTAAGTTGAAGGCAGTTTTTCAGTGCAGGCTTTATTCCTGCGATGACAAGTGCCATCAGCTGTTCCCCTCTGGAAGGTGATTGCACTGCGCCTTTGCGCAGTCTATACTTAATAGCCGAACTTTTGTTCGGCTATTTTTTTGTCTGCAATCCGGCGGCTGCCTCAGCCCCCGGACAGGGCAGGGCATCCCCATGTCCTCCCGGAGTCATGCGCGTCACAGAGGGCTGCCCATTCGATGGAAAGCTGCCGATAGGCTTCATGAGACGCCTGTTCGGAGGTGCATCCCGTCCTTCGCGCCCATCCTTCCACATCTAATATCGGGAATCACTGCAACAGCAGGCGTAAGAGACACGCCACCATTACCGTGTTCTTTCGGTTCCTATTGACAGGTTATGTCTGTGCATTGGCCCGTTATGTCCGCTCTATTAAAACGTATGTCTGATCATAATGAACGGCATTGTGACTCTCTGCCGGACAAGCGACGCAACACGCTTGGTTCGCCCCGCGATCTGTGGCTTTTCAATGGAACGACTCATGCCAGAACCGGCATGGAGACGCTTGAGAGTCCGAAACTCCGTCCTTAGTATGAAGCCTCCGATGCCATGAGAAGCCCTTCGGGAGATCGTTTCTCATCGCGGCATCCTGCCGAATTTTGCAAGGTCGATCGGGTTTGTTCAGGCCCGATTGAAGGAGACGCCGATGACTGATGCTGCCACCCCACCGTTCTTTGGACGCTTTTCGCTCGCCGGGCGGAAGGCCCTTGTCACCGGCGCCAGCCGCGGTATCGGTCAGGCGCTTGCCGTCGGGTTGGCAGAGGCTGGAGCGGATCTGGTGATCACCGCACGGCAGCAGGCAAGCCTCAAGGAAACGGCGGACAGGATTGCGGCCACGGGGCGCTCTGTCCAGTGCATCGCCTGCGACCAGCGGGATGTGGAGCAGATCCGCGAGACCATCGGCGCCATCGGCCCGGTCGACATTCTGGTCAACAACGCCGGTGTCGAGGATGTCTGTCCTGCCAAGGACATTGAGGAAGCGCTCTGGGACAAGATCATCGATACCAACCTCAAGGGCGCCTTCTTTACCTCCCAGGCCGTGGCAAAGACCATGGCAAAGGGGGGCGCGATCATCAATCTGGCCTCGCTGACCACCTTCGTTGGTGTGCCGACGGCGGTGCCCTATGGCTCCTCCAAATCGGGCATCGCGGGTCTGACGCGCGCGCTTGCAACCGAATGGGCGGGTGAGGGGATCCGGGTCAATGCCATTGCGCCGGGTTATTTCCGCACCGACATGACGGAAGTCTTCTACGAGAATGAAGAATGGGTCGAAGCGATGCAGTCGAAGATCCCTCTGGGACGCTTCGGTGAGCTTGATGATTTGATCGGTTCGGTTGTCTTTTTGGCCTCGGATGCCTCAAAATACATCACAGGACAAATTTTGGGCATTGATGGCGGCTATTTGGCCGCAATTTGAGCATTCCGAAGCCGTGCGGCAATTTCGAAAGGCTCGAAAAACATATATACATATTGGGCATAGGTCGCCACATAATGAGGGGGCAACCAAGGATTGCGATCAGGAAAAAGGTATGTTTATGAGTGATTTGCAGCTGGATAGCGCTTCCCGGGCTGAACGCTCCGTAGCGGTCAGCGTCCGTGGTGTGACCATGGATTTCGGGTCGGGCAGTCCGGCGGTGAAAGATGCGTCATTCGATGTCGAGACCGGGTCCTTCCTGACCATTCTTGGCCCTTCCGGTTCCGGCAAGACGACACTGCTGCGCATGATTGCCGGGTTCCAGAAGCCGACGCAAGGCACCATAACCATTGCCGGAAAACCGGTTGATGCCGACCCGCCCAACCGTCGCTCCATCGGCATGGTGTTCCAGAAGCTCGCTCTGTTCCCCCACATGACGGCTGCCGAGAATGTTGCCTTCCCGCTCAAGATGCGCCGCACCAATCCGGCAGAGATTTCCGGCAAGGTCGAGAAGTTCCTCAATCTGGTGAAGCTTGATGGCTATGCCGAGCGGCGTCCGCACGAATTGTCCGGCGGCCAGCAGCAACGTGTTGCCATCGCCCGCGCTCTGGTGTTCGAGCCTGAGCTGCTGCTGCTTGACGAGCCTCTGGCTGCCCTTGATCGCAAATTGCGCGAGGAAATGCAGCTTGAATTCCGCCGGATCCAGAAGGAGCTGGGGGTGACCACCATCAACGTCACCCATGACCAGCGCGAGGCCTTGGTGGTCTCGGACGACATCATCGTCATGGATCAGGGCCTGATCCAGCAGCACGACAGGCCGGTTGGCCTCTACCGTGCTCCCAACAATCTGTTTGTCGCCAGCTTCATCGGTGTCTCTACCTTCATTGACGGCACTCTGACGGCAGATGGCCTGAAGGTCGGTGATTTGCTGTTGCCGGGTTCGGCCACGCCAGAGGCAACCCTCGGAGCTCCGGCCCGTGGGGCCGTGCGTGCCGAACAGTTGCGCATCGGTGCCGGGCCCGAAGCATTGGCCGGGTGCGAGATCGAGATGGACGGGAAGGTTGAGGATGTGATCTTCGAGGGTGAGCGGCTGATCTATGTCGTTGGCTGCGAACGCGCGCCCGACATCAAGTTCCAGATCTACCACCACGATCCGCATAGCTTCGACATTTTCGAAATCGGCTCGCCGGTCAGGATCGGCTGGCACGGCAAGGATATGAAGATTTTCAATCACGACGCCTGACAATAGCAAGAAACAGGGGCACCCATTTATCATTTCCATAGGAGAAGGGAACATGGCGAATTTCAAGAATGGACTATCACGGCGCTCGGTGTTGCGCGCCGGTGTCGCAGGGGGTGGCGCGGCTCTTCTGAGCACGTTGCCGGGAACAAGGCTGTTGGCTGCCGAGCCGGCCAAGCCAGCCGAGATCATCGTTCGCGCCTGGGGTGGCGAATGGGTGGACGCTCTGAAGGCCGGTGTCTCCGATCCGTTCACCAAGATGACCGGCATTGCCGTGCGTCACGACCTGACTGAAGACAATGAGATCCAGCCAAAACTCTGGGCTGCCGTTGCCCAGAAGCGTGTGCCGCCGATCCATGTGAACTGGGACACCACCACCAACGCAACGAAGTCTGCGCTGCGTGGCGTCACCGAGGATCTGTCCGATCTCTCCAACCTCAAGAACACGCTGGATCTGGCAAAGCCGGTTGGCCTCGATGGCTATCCGATCGTCAACACCTATGGCTATGTCTATGTGCTGGCCTACCGCCCGGAAGCCTTCCCTGATGGCGCTCCGACCTCGTGGAAGGCGCTGCTCGATCCCAAGTTCAAGGGGCGCATCGCCCTCTATAACGACGGCATCGGCTTCCACTTCCCGGCACAGGTAGCCGGTGGCGGCAAGCTCGAAGACATTCCGGGCAACATGGATGCCTGCTGGAAATTCATTCAGGAGGTCAAGGCTCAGGAACCGTTGCTCGGCGAAGACCCGGACTTCACCAACTGGTTCCAGAACAACGAGATTGATCTGGCCTGCACCATTTCCACCAACGCGCTCGCTGCCAAGAAAAACGGCGTGAACATTGCCTGGACCGTGCCGGAAGAAGGCTGCAAGTTCGATACCGACGGTCTGTGGGTTCCCAAGGGGCTGCCGGAAAACGAGCTCTATTGGGCCAAGCAGTATATCAACTTCGCCATCACCAAGGATGCCCAGCAGATCTGGTGTAATGGCCTTGGCCTGCCGGGCGTCGTGCCGGGCCTGACGCCTCCTGCCGACCTCGTCGGTGATCCGTCCTATCCGGTCAAACCGGAAGATTTCGAGCATCTGATCCGCATCTCCAACAAGGTTCAGGTCGAGAACGAAAGCGTATGGTTCGCCAAGTTCAAGGAAATCATGCAGGGCTAACAGCCCGGAGGCTGCGCTCCGGTGCAGCCTCGGCAATCGCCTGCAAACATCCGGCCCGGACGTCAGCCCGGGTCCCGGGCAGGCTGGCAAGTCGAAGGAAGAAGCGCGCCGATGAACAATCCCACGGTCGACCGTACCCGGTTCCGCTATCCCCTGCGCTGGCGGGTCATGGACAGTCTTGAGGAAGGTGCCAGCCTCATCTGGCCCCGGTCGTTGAGCCGTCATACCGGCTGGCTGCTGCTGGCACCGGCCTTGCTGCTGGTTGGCATTCTGGTGCTCGGCCTTGTCCAGATCGCCGAAAGCTCATTGCATACGCTCGACACCTCGACCTATCTGCCCTCGGAAAACTATACCGGCGAGAACTATCTGACGATTGTTGAAAGCGCCACCTATCTGCGCATTCTCTGGCGCTCCCTGCTCGGTGCTGCGCTGACCGTCGTCTTCACGCTGCTGCTCGCCTTTCCCTATGCCTATATTCTGGTGCGGACGTCGAGCGCCCTTGTGCGCAAGGGGCTGCTGGTCATCCTGTTTCTGCCTTTCTTCATCGGCCAGGTGGTGCGCGCCTATGGCTGGCTGATCATTCTTGGCAATTCCGGTGCCGTCAACGAGGTTCTGGGGCTGGTGGGGGTGGAACCAATCCGCCTGCTGTTCAATTATCCCGCCGTCATCTTCGGCCTCGTGCAATATATGCTGCCCTTTGCCGTGCTGCTGCTGGCACCGGCCCTGACGGCCATTCCGCAGGAGATCGAAACCGCCGCCGGTTCGCTCGGGGCCAACTGGCTGCAGTCCCTGTGGTATGTGGTGTTGCCCATGGCCAAGCCGGGCCTCATCGGCGCAGGGTTGGTGGTCGCCACCCTTTCGCTCACCGACTTTGCCATGCCTGCCATGCTGGGGGGCGGCTCGCAGGATTTTATCGCCAATGCCATCTATGACCAGTTCTTCCGAACGGCCAATCAGGGGCTGGGTTCGGCACTGGCACTGGTTCTGGTGGCCATCGGTTCGCTGATTGTCGGGCTGGTCTTCATGATCTTCGGGGCTGGCACTCTTGGCATGGGGGCGAAGAAATGACCAGTTCATCGCAGAAGCTCATTTTCTGGACGCTCGTTGGCATCAGCATCATCACCCTGTCGATGCCGACCATCATCGTGCTTGGTGCCTCGGTCACCTCGGGCAACATCATCGCCTTTCCGCCCGATGGCTTCTCGCTCAAATGGTATGAGAAGATCGCCATGGCGCGCGAGCTGCGACTGGCGCTCTGGCGCTCGCTCATTGTTTCCACGGTCTGTGTCATTGTCTCTTTGCCCGTCGGCACGGTCGCCGGGATTGCACTGACGCGCTACCGACTGAAGTTCGTCAATCTCATCAATATCTATCTGCTGCTGCCCTTCACCGTACCGCTGATCGGGTCGGGCATCGGCATGATGCTGGTATTTGGTGAATGGGGCATTCTGGGCAATGTCTGGCCGGTCGGTGTTGCCTGCGCCGTCATCAACCTGCCTTTCGTCATCTGGTCGGTGTCCTCGTCGGCGGCGGCGCTTGACCGCGATCTGGAACTGGCTGCGGAGAACTGCGGGGCAGGGCGCATGGAGACCTTCTGGTACGTGACCCTGCCAGCCGTCATGCCCGGCGTTATCACCGGCGGACTGTTGATGTTCGTGCTGGCGATGACCGAGTTTCTGGTGTCCCTGCTGCTGACCGACGCGCGCACAGTGACGCTACCGGTGCAGATCTACAACAACATCCGCTCCATCATCACGCCGGATCTGGCGGCCATTTCGGTGGTCTTCGTGGTGATCGCGCTCATCGCGGTCTGGCTGCTTGACCGGTTGGTGGGGCTGGAAATCTTTCTCAAATCAAAATGATCAGAGGGGCGGTGAGGCGCTTCACTGCTCATGAAAGGAAAGTCGAATGACTGACGTGACCTACAAGGTTCTGGCCGATCTGTCGCCAGAAGAGCGCGCTGATCTGGTAAAGCGCTCTGAAACGGACCTGTCCTTCTTCATCGAGAAGGTCGGCCCGATCATCGAGGCCGTGAAGACCGAGGGCGATGCCGCTCTGGTGCGCTTTGGCACCGAGCTCGACAAGGCCAAGGGCCTGACGCTCGACAATCTCAAGGCCTCCGAGGAAGAGTTCGAGGAAGCTTTCACGCTGGTTGAGGAAGAGGTGATCGAGGCGATCCGCTTCGGCATTGCCAACATCCGCACCTTCCATGAAGAACAGGCTCCCGAGCCGATGTGGCTGAAGGAAGTGATCCCCGGCGCCTTTGCCGGTGACCGCTTCACGCCGATCGAATCCGTCGCCCTCTATGTGCCGCGCGGCAAGGGCTCATTCCCCTCTGTCACCATGATGACCACCGGCCCTGCTGTCGTTGCCAAGGTGCCGAACCTGGCCATCTTCACCCCTCCGGGACCGGACGGCAAGGTCGATGCCGCAACGCTGGTTGCCGCCCGTCTCGCCGGTGTCAGCACCGTCTATAAGGTCGGTGGCGCTCAGGCCGTCGCCGCAGCGGCCTTCGGCACCGAAACCGTCAAACGGGCCCAGAAAATTGTCGGTCCAGGCAGCCCGTGGGTGGTTGCCGCCAAGCGCCTGCTTTCCGGCGTGATCGATCCGGGCTTGCCTGCCGGGCCATCCGAAGTGATGATCCTTGCCGATGACACCGTCAGCGGTGGCTTGGCCGCCATGGATCTGCTGATCGAGGCCGAACACGGGCCAGACAGTTCCGCCTGGCTGGTGACCTCCTCCGAGCGGGTGGCCAAAGAGGCGCTTGAAGCCCTTCCGGGTCACTGGGCCAACATGACCGAACAGCGCGTCGAATTCTCCCGCACCGTGCTCACCGGCAAGTCCGGCGGCATCGTGGTCGCCCGCGACATGGATGACGCCTGCGCCTTCGTCAACGAATATGCGCCCGAGCATCTGGAGATCCTCTCCACCAAGGCCTTCGAATATCTCGGCTCCATCACCAATGCCGCCGAAATCCTGCTTGGCACCCATACACCGGTCTCTATTGCCAACTTCGCCCTTGGGCCGAACGCCGTGTTGCCGACCTCGGCCGGGGCCAAGACGTGGGGGCCGCTGTCGGTACAGGATTTCATGCGCCGCAGCTCCATCGGCTATGTCACGCCGAAGGGCTATCCCGACCTTGCCAAGAACGCCAAGATTCTGGCTGACTACGAGGGCTTCTCGTCGCATGCCAATGCGGTGAGCGAGCTGCGCAAGCAATATCTGGAAGACTAGAGAAAGGGCGAAGCGATGAAGTCGGTACGACTCTATGGCGTCAAGGATTTGCGGGTAGAGGATATTGCGCTTCCCGCTTCGCCAAACGCTGGCGAAGTGACCCTCAAGGTCAGCTTTGCAGGCATCTGTGGCTCTGACCTGCATAATTTCCGCACCGGGGAGTGGATCACTCGTGCCCCGTCGGTGGCCGGGCACGAATTTGCCGGCACCATCACCGCCATTGGCGCAGGCGTCAGCCATGTTGCCGTTGGTGACAGGGTGATTGTCGATAGCCGCCACATCTGCGGCACCTGTCGCAATTGCCGCGATGGCCTTGGGCAGGTCTGCGAAAACCTCGGCTTTCTCGGCGAGGTGATTGATGGCGGCTTCGCCGAAGCGGTCACTATCCCGGCCCGCAACGTGCTCAAGGCGCCCGATGGCGTACCGGACGAGCATCTGGCACTGGCTGAGCCGCTGGCAGTGGCGTTGCATGTGCTCAACAAGCTGAGGGCACCGGACGGGGCCGAGATCGTGGTCACCGGCTGTGGCCCGATCGGAGGCCTTGTGGCTTTGTTGGCCGCCCAGAAGGGCCATCCGCTGATTGTGGTGGACCGCAACAGCGCCCGCACCGAAGGCGTGGCTGCCATGACAGGGGCTCGCATTCTGGCACTGGATGGCGACTGGGGCAGCGAGCCGCCGCGCTATGGTGTCGATGCCACCGGTGCTCCCCAGGTGATCGCCAGCCTCGTTGGCAAACTCGCCCCCGGCGGTGCGCTGGCGATGGTCGGCATCGGCCATGGCGATCTGTCGGTCAACCCGGTGACGCTGGTGGAAAAGGAAATCGCGCTGGTCGGCGTCCATTGCTTTGGCGACAGCGAGCTCAGTAGCATCGCCGCCATGCTGCCCGCCTTGATGCCGGTGCTCGATCAGGCCATCGCGGCCATCGTGTCGCTTGATGAGGTGCCTGCCGCCTATGAACGCAATCTGGCCGGTGAGGTCTCTGGCCTCAAGACCCTTATCCGCTGTCAGGAGCAATGACTTGACCATGACCGCCTCTTCTTCCGCTTCCCGCACAGCCATGATCCGTGCTCTGGCGCTTGATGACATCAAGGCGGCAGAGGGCCAGCTCACGACGCTGCTCAACGAGCTGTTCTCCCTGCCCATCGAGGCCCTCAGGATCAACCTCGACAAATATTCCCTCAATTCCCTCAACGGCTTCTTCTCCTCCGAGGGGAAGGACTATTTCTTCAAGTTCCATCAGGAAGAGGGAGAAGAGGCGATGCGCGGCGAATATTACCGCGCTGACATTCTGGCCCACGCCGGGCTGCCGGTGGATCAACCGGTGCATATGTCGACCCTGCCCGGTGAGCAGGTGCTGGTCTATGCCCGCCGCTCGGATCCGCGCTTCTCGGACCTGCTCTATGAGCTGGATTTTGCCGATGACCCGGTCGCAGTAGCGCGGGCGGTTGAAGCCGAAGCGGACCTCAACGACCATCTGCTCGCAGTGGCCATCAACAGCCTGCACCCGATCACGCCTGCCCAATCGCGGGCAGAGCCCATCCATCGTCTGTTTCATGAACGGCTGATTGATCCTGAAACTGGTGCCTTCCCCGGCGGGCGCTACAAGCGCTTCTATGTCGGCAAGCGCTTTCTGCTGCCCGGTGGGCTGACCCTGACGTGGGAAGAGATTGCCCATGCCCGACCGGTTATCAATGGGCTTGCCTATCAGCGCTCCCTTGAGGAGATTTTCGTGCTGGCCCATCAGCGCTATCAGCCCGAAGCGTTGGCCGATGCCGGTGGCGTGGTGGCCCATGGTGACGCGCACAATGCCAATGTCTGGTATGAAAGGGGCAGCGACAAGGACCGCCTCTGTTTCTTCGATCCGGCCTTTGCGGGCAGCGACGTGCCTTCGCTGCTGGCCGAAGTCAAGCCGACCTTTCACAATGTCTTTGCCCATCCGCTCTGGCTCTACAGTGCCTCCATCGTGTCGGAGCGCTATGCCGCCTCCGTCCGGTATGAAGATGGCAAGCTCATTATCGACACGGACTGGCAGCCCTCAAGCCTTAGAAAGGCACTGCTGAAGGCCAAGGCCGAGCATTTCTGGAAGCCATGGCTCCGGCATCTCAAGAGCAAGGGCATGTTGCCCGATGACTGGGAAGATGTGGTGCGCATCGGCCTGTTTCTGTCGCCAACGCTGGTGATGAATCTCAACGCCGGTGAGGGGGCCGATCTGCACAATCCGGTGTCGTCAGCCATCGGTCTGGCGGTCGCCCTCAGTGCAGCATCGCGACCACTTGAAGGATCTGATCTGATCTCGGACTTCTTTGACAGCATCCGGCCCGACGGCGAGCCCTCCTGGCAGAGGCGCTAGCGGGTTAGCGCAGCAAGGCCTCTTTGAGGGAAAGAGAGTCTGTGGACCGCAGATCAAGGTCGGCCTCGATGTGATCGATATGGTGCAGGGTGAGCTCGGTGGCGCGCAGGATGTCCCCGGCTTCCAACGCGTCCAGAATGTCGGAATGATCGTCATTGCCACAGCTGGAGGTGCCGCTGCGGCCATAGAGGGCGATCACCAGAGACGAACGGGCAATCAGTTCGTCCATGAATTTCCGCAGGATCAGGTTGCCAGCCACATCGGCCAGCATCAGGTGAAAATCGCCGGACGCCTTGATCTCCTCACGACGCGCCTGCGCACCGCGGTTCGCCTTCAGCAGGGTTTCCTTTTCGAGCTGCTGCCGGAACGCAGCGAAATCCTCTGATGTCATCCGCTCGGCTGCCGACTGAATGATGCCGGTTTCGATGAGGCGGCGGGAGGTGAAGATCTGGCGGGCTTCCTCCGGCGAGGGATTGGATACAAAAGCCCCCTTGTTGCGCTCGCTCGTCACCAGCCCTTCGAAAGTCAACATCTGCAAGGCAGAGCGCGCCACGGTGCGGCTGACATCATAAAGCGCACCGACTTCTGCCTCGGACAGTTTGGCGCCCGGGGACAGCCGACGATCAACGATCGCGTCGCGTAAGGAATCGCGAATGACCTTGGCCCGGTCCTCCTGATCCGCATGCAGGTTGGAAGTCTTGAGGTTTTTCATAGCCACATTCTGTTCTGCGTTTTCTCGTTTATGCCGCTAATCCGCGCTCCATGCAATAGAGTGCTCTATGGTTGTTATAGGGCGATTTAAGATGGAACGCAAATTGGTAATAATATTGTATACGATCTCAGTTTAAATAGAATTCAATCGCATTATTTTTGTGCATTCACTTGCGCGAAATTTAAGCATACGCAAAATTACGATTTTGGCCAAATTCCTCATCGGATCGAAAAATGGAATGATTTCATTCTGTTAACTTTTTTCCTGATTTTGGCACGGCAATTGCTACCTCTTATGGGAGTTCACAAAAGGGAGTGGCCATGAGCAACGCAGCTGAAATCGAACTTGCGTCTGTGACCAAACAGTACGGCTCCACCGTTGCGGTTGACCGGATCAGCCTCAAGATTGCCGCCGGAACCTATTCCTGCCTGCTCGGTCCTTCCGGCTGTGGCAAGTCGACCACCCTGCGCATGATTGCCGGGCACGAGGCCATCAGCGATGGCGACATCGTGTTTGCCAACAAGGTGGTCAATGATCTGCCTCCGGCCAAACGCGGAACGGCCATGATGTTTCAGTCCTATGCCCTGTTCCCTCATCTCGATCTGGTCGACAATGTTGCCTTCAGCCTCAAGATGAAGGGTGTGGACAAGGCCAAACGTCGCGCCGAGGCATTGGAAATGCTCTCGCGCATGCAGCTGGAAGCCTATGCGGATCGGCGGCCCGAGCAGCTTTCCGGTGGCCAGCAGCAACGAGTCGCCCTGGCACGCGCACTGATCACCAAGCCGCAGGCGCTGTTGCTGGACGAGCCGCTCTCGGCGCTCGATCCCTTCCTCAAGATCCAGATGCGTGCTGAGCTGAAAAGCCTGCAGGCATCCCTCGGCATGACCTTTGTCCATGTTACCCACTCTCAGGAAGAGGCCATGGCGCTGGCCGATCTGATCGTGGTGATGAATGATGGCCGGATCGAACAGGCCGCCTCCCCACGTCAGATTTTCGAGAAGCCGGCGACACCTTTCGTCGCCCGCTTCATGGGCAATCACAACGTGATCTCCGGTCGTATCTCCGCCCGCGAAGGCGAACGCATCACGCTGGAAACGGCGGGCGGCAGCCATTTCATAGGGATTGGAGATAAGGCGGCAGCGGTGGAAACCGCCTCCATCGCCATCCGTACCGATCATGTGCGGCTGGCTGACGAAGCAACCCCCGGCTTCGGTTTTTCCGGCTTTGTGACCAATGTCGAAGACCTTGGCGCAACGGTCAAGCTTTCGGTGCAGGGCGCCGGAATCGAGACCTTCACCATCGTCCTCAGGGACGCAGACTATTTCGCAAAGCCGGTCAGGACCGGTGATGCGGTTCATCTTTCGTGGGCGGAAACTGACACAGTCGTCCTCGGCGAAGTCAATGCATCATAAACAAGCACCTCACAGGGATCTAAACGGGAGTTACACCATGTCTGAGAAGACCACCAAACCATCCGGCATCAGCCGCCGCAGCCTTCTGAAAACCGGCGCAGCTGCCGCTGGTGCAGCCCTCGGTTCGGGCGCTATCACCGGCTTCCCGACCATCTGGGCGCAGAACCCGATCACGCTTCGCCAGATCGGCACCGGCGTTTCCAACATCAACGCCATCGCTCAGAAATGTAAGGAAGATCTCGGCATCACGCTGGAAATGACAGCACTGGATTCCGACTCAGCCGCCCAGCGCGCCGTGACCCAGCCCAATTCCTACGATATCGCCGATATCGAATACTGGATCCTGAAGAAGGTCTTCCCGGCGGGCGTCATCCAGCCGATGGATACCAAGAAGCTGACCTATTATGACAAGATCGTGCCGCTGTTCAAAAACGGCAAACTGACCCCGGACAGCGTCATCGCACAGGGCACCGCACCGCACACCGTTGGCTATGTTGAAAGCAAGGATGCCAAAACCTTTGCCAAGGGCGAGACCGAATGGTTCACCATGGTCCCGACCATCTACAACGCCGACACGCTGGGCATCCGCCCGGACCTCGTGGGCCGTGACATCACCACATGGGCCGACATTCTCGACCCCGCCTTCAAGGGCAAGACCTCCATCCTCAACATCCCGTCCATCGGCATCATGGATGCTGCGATGATAATGGAAGCCGCAGGCGAGATCAAATATGCCGACAAGGGCAACATGACCAAGGCAGAGATCGACAAGACCATCGACTTCATGATCAAGGTCAAGCAGGACGGTCAGTTCCGAGCCTTCTGGAAGAGCTTCGATGAATCGGTCAACCTGATGGCATCCGGCGAAGTGGTCATCCAGTCCATGTGGTCTCCGGCTGTGGCTGCCGTGCGCTCCAAGGGTATCGCCTGCAAATATCAGCCGCTGAAGGAAGGCTATCGTTCCTGGGGTGGCGGTCTCGGTCTTGCCGCTCACCTCAGCGGTGCGCAGCTTGATGCCGCCTACGAATATATCAACTGGTACACCTCCGGCTGGGTTGGTGGCTACCTCAACCGTCAGGGCTACTATTCCGCCTGCATGGACACCGCCAAGCAGTATATGTCCGAAGACGAATGGGGCTACTGGATCGAAGGCAAGGCCGCACAGGGCGACATTCTCTCGCCGGAAGGCAAAATCATGGAGAAGGCCGGAGCCATCCGTGATGGCGGTTCGTTCCTTGAGCGCATGGGCCATGTTGCCTGCTGGAACTCCGTGATGGACGAAGACCGCTACATGGTTCGCCGCTGGAACGAATTCATTGCGTCCTGATCGGCGGAATTGACGGCCGAAAATCCCTCAACGGCCCAATAGGCCTCTTCCCGGTCCTGCACCGGGGGGAGGTTGGTGACAGAACGAGACGCAGCAACAGGAAGTCGGCACAGATGAGTGACGCAGAAGCCAACGCACCCAAAGCCCTTTTCTCCGCCCGATCCTTTTCGATCGCCTCTGTGTCTGCCTATCTGCAGGCGCTGCCGCTGGCGATCATTCTGGGAGCCTTTCTGCTGCTGCCGATCATGATGATCGTGGTGGTCAGCTTCTGGGATTATGACTTCGCCAGCATGTATCCCGATTTTGTGACCTTCAACTATGGCGAAACGCTTGGTTCCTGGGTGACCTGGAAGACCTATCTCAACACCCTGAAATATGCCGTCATCGTCTGGGCCATCACGCTGGTCATCGGCTTCTGGGTGGCCTATTTTCTGGCGTTCCATATCAGAACGGCCACCATGCAGACCCTGATGTTCCTTGTTTGCACGGTGCCTTTCCTTACATCCAACATCATCCGGATGATTTCATGGATCCCGGTGCTCGGGCGCAATGGGCTGGTCAACACGGCGCTGGTCAACATGGGGATTGTGCCTGCGCCGGTCGAGTGGCTGCTCTATTCCGATTTTGCGGTGGTTCTGGCCATGGTCCACCTTTACAGCCTGTTCATGGTGACGCCGATCTTCAACACGCTGATGCGCATCGACCGCTCGCTGGTGGAAGCGGCGCGGGATGCTGGCGCTTCGGGCTGGCAGATCCTGACCAATGTCATCATTCCACTGGCCAAGCCCGGCATGGCCATCGGCACGATTTTTGTCGTGACCCTCGTCATGGCTGATTTCATCACCGTACAGGTGATGTCTGGCGGCCAGAGCGCCTCGGTGGCGCTGATGATGAAGAACGAAATGTCGCTGCTGCAATATCCCGCCGCTGCTGCCAATGCCGTCATTCTGCTGACGCTGGTCCTGATCATGGTCGCAGGTATCCTGCGCATCGTCGACATTCGCAAGGAGCTCTGAGATGATAAGCGAAAAACGCGGTCGCGAGTTCTACATTCTGGCAGCCTTCTTTGGCCTGTTCGTGCTGTTCCTTTACGGGCCCCTGTCGGCGGTCTTCATCCTGTCCTTTCAGGGGCCGAACGGTGGCCTGACCTTCCCGCTCAACGGGGTGTCGCTGCACTGGTTTGCCAACCTGTTCGAAACCCAGGCCGTGGGTGACTTCGGCGGATCTTTCTTCCGCTCCTTCACGCTGGGGCTGATGGTGATGGTGGTCACCGTTGTCGTCTCGCTTCTGGCCGGGCTTGCCTTCCGCCGCAAGTTCCGTGGCGCAACAGCGCTGTTCTACCTCGCCATTGCCAGCCTTGTGGTGCCCTCGATCATCATTTCCCTCGGCATCGGTGTGCTGTTCCAGCAGTTCGGCTTTCAGCCCGCCTGGTACAGCTCGGCCTTTGGCGCTCACCTGACCTGGACCCTGCCGTTCGGCGTGTTGATCATGTTCGCCGTCTTCAACCGCTTTTCTCCCTCCTATGAAGAGGCGGCACGGGATCTGGGCGCCAGTGCCTGGCAGAGCTTTGTCCACGTGCTGCTGCCGATGATCGCGCCAAGCCTGATCGGTGTCGGGCTGTTCGGCTTCACCCTGTCCTATGACGAGTTTGCCCGTACGCTGATGACTTCCGGCACCTACAACACCCTGCCGCTCGAAATTTTCGGCATGACCACCAACGTAACCACGCCCGTGCTCTATGCCCTTGGAACCGTGACGACCCTGTTCTCGCTGCTGATCATCGGCACGTCGATCGGCTTCATTCTCTCCATGAACCGCCGTCGCAGGCGCAAGTAGGAACCGGATCGATGAAGATTTGCGTGATCAACCCCAACACGACCAGTTCCATGACCGCGACCATTGCCGATGCTGCCAGAGGCGTCGCAGAACCGGCAACGGAGATCGTTGCCGCCACAGCCTCCACCGGGCCGGTCTCCATCGAGGGCTATTATGACGAGGCACTGGCGGTGCCCGGGCTGTTGATGGAGTTGGCAAGGGCTGAGAAACAGGGGGCCGAGGCCGCTATCATCGCCTGCTTTGACGACACGGGCCTCGATGCTGCGCGGGCGCTGGCGAACATCCCGGTGCTCGGCATCTGTCAGGCGGCCCTTGCTTCGGCTGCCTTCATCGCCCAACGCTACACGGTGATCACCACCATGGAGCGATCTCGCATTCCCATCACCGAGCTGGTGCGGCGCTATGGCCACGCCGAGCGTTGCAATGTGCGGGCGGCGGACATTTCCGTCCTGTCGCTGGAAGATCCGAACTCAAACGCACGGGACAGGCTGCGCAGCGAAATCGCCACCTCACTGCTTGAAGACCGCACGGAAGCCATCATCCTTGGCTGTGCGGGCATGGCTGAACTGGCGTCCAGCCTCAGAGCCGAATTCGGCTTGCCGGTCATCGATGGCGTGGCAGCCGCCGTTAAGCAGGCCGAAGGGCTCGTTGCGCTCGGGCTTTCCACCTCCAAGCAGGGGGCCTATGCTGCCCCCGTCACCAAACCCTTCACCGGCATGCTCTCAAGCTTTTCACCCGCAACCCTTGCCGGATCCTGAACCTCTGTATGCAAAGCCGCTTTCGCTCTATTGTTCGAGATGTTCGCTCAGAACCTCGACCACCAGCGCGTGGTCATCGAGCTGCGGCAGGCCTGAAACGGTTATGGTACCAATCACGACGCCGCTCTTGAGCCGGAGCGGAAAGGCGCCGCCATGCGCTGCATACTGATGCGGTGGCAGAATATACCGTTCCTCAAGACTGCGGCCCGACATCCTGCATGATACCCCCATGTAGAGGGAGCTGTGGTGGAAGCGGTTGACGACCCGGTTCTTGCGGGCAATCCATTCGGCGTTGTCGGGCGTTGCGCCCTCGGTTGCCATGTGGAACAGACAGTGCCCGGCGCAAGTGATGTCCACTGCAATGGGCAACGAGCGCTCTGCTGCCAGCTGCACCAGCCGGTTGCCAAGCTTGTGCGCGATGGCAATCGAAAATTCGTCAAATCGAAGACTGTCCTCATGCGCGGAAATGGCGGCCAGCAGTTCGGTGTCGTTCAGTTCAGTCAACTTGTTCAAGTGTTTGCCCCTCAAAAGAAAATGCGGCACAGCAAGCGAATTGCAGGCCAGCTTCTTGAACCTCATGATAGAAACGCAACCTGCCGGTTTCAAGCACATTCAACCCTATCGCGCTCATTTGGCGGGGAAAGAAAATGGCCGGAAGCAAGGCTTCCAGCCATCAAAATTGTACGTCGTCAGAGGCCTCTGGCCCTAGCCGGGCAGCATGGCCTTGAGAGACAGGCGCATCTGTTCGGCCATGTCCTCAGGCGTGCGATAGGCGCCGCCCTTGGCATACATCCACGAGCCGCCAACCGACAGCACAATGGGAATGGCCGCATAGCCGGGCAGGGTGTCAAAGGTGATGCCGCCGGACGGCATCAGCGTGATGTCCGGGAAGATGTGCCCGAAATCCTTGAGGGTCTTTGCTCCGCCAGCCGCTTCGGAAGGATAGAATTTCAAAAGCTTGAACCCGTCGAGACGGGCCTGGATGATCTCGGACGGGGTCACGATCCCCGGCACATGCACAAGCGATCGCCCCTTGGCCCGTTCCTCGACCTGCAGACACCGCCCCGGAGCGATGGTGAAATCGGCGCCCAGCGCTTCGGCCTGATCGTAGCGTTCCACGTCCATGACGCTGCCCGCGCCGATCACGATATCCGGATGGGCCTTGCGACAGGCTTCCAGCGCCTTGGGGGCGATGGCCGAGCGCAGGGTGATCTCGATGGCGATGGCGCCGCCCGCAACAAGCGCATCGGTGGCCGCAAGGCACGCCTCGACGGATGGCGGATTGATCACGGGAACGACGGGGCCGGTCTTCAGTTTGGCAATCAGGGTTTGCTCATCCATGATAGGTTTCCTTCATCAGCTTGATGGTTTCTTCGCGTCCGGGCGCGCCCAGGCGGCCACCGAACACGGTGCATTTGAGGGCTGCTGCGGCGCTGGCAAAGCGGATGGCGTCTTCCATCGGCTGCCCCTCGCACAGGGCTTGAGCAATGGTGCCGTGGAAGACATCGCCAGCGGCCAGCGTGTCGACCACCTTGACCTTGGGGCCGGGGACATGGCGCACCGCGCCCCCTTCTGCCGGGCACCAGTAGGTGCCATCGCCGCCTGCCGTGACGCAGACCACGACGCCATATTTGTCGTTGAGCGCGGTGACGGCTTCCTGCGGCGAGATTGGCCGGTCGCACAGGATCGAGGCGCCGGGCTCGGACGCGATAAGATGGGTGGCGCGTCCGGCCAGATCCAGCAGCACATCCCTTGGGGCTACGTCGGCATCAAGAATGGCCATGGCACCTGCCGCACGGGCGGCATCAAGCGCCAGTGCTGCCGCGCCGGGCCAGCGCACATCGCACATAACCGCTTGGAATTTGGAGAAATCGTCTGTGGGCAGACTTGAGGGCGGGGACTGGGTCACCGGGTCATAGTCGACCACGATCCAGCGCTCGCCGGTTTCATCAACGATGATGATCGCCCGCGCGCTCTTGCCTCCTTCAACGGTCCGGACAAAGCCGCAGTCGACCCTTTCCGCCTGAAGGTCCCGGATCAGCTCTTTGCCTGCAGCATCATCGCCAACGCTTGCCCAAAGGGCAGTCTTGCCGCCGACGCGGGCGGCTGCCGTTGCGGCACTGGAGGCCATGCCAGCCGCATTGCGTGTGGCAACCTCGGCCAGAAACTTGCCCGACCCGCGGGCAAAGCCGCTCACTCGGAAAATGCTGTCTTCGGTCAGGGCTCCGACGAAGAGAATGGGCTTTGGGGAATTGGGCGTCATGTGGGGGCTCCGGCAAATCAGAAAGGCTGCCGCGATCGGGTGGATGCGAAGAGAGGATGGACCCGATCGGGAGAAAAAACAATTGCCGGAACGCGAAATGAGGCGCTCCGGCAATCATCTTGCGGGGATTAGTGGCTGTGGCGTGGAACCTTGGTGTTGCCAATGTTCCGATAGCTGTCTGCACCTTCCATGATCATGCCCTCGGAGAAGGGACGAACATGTTGACGAAACAGCGCCTGCCACGGGGTCTGGCTCTCCGGCACGACCGGGCCGCCACTGGCGAGCAACGCTTCGCGCCGTTTGGCGATTTCCTCGTTGGAGACCTGAAGCATGACCGTTCGCTTGTTGAGATCAACGCGCAGGCGATCACCGTCCCTGATGATGGCGAGGTTGCCACCGGCTGCCGCTTCCGGCGAGACGTTAAGGATCGAGGCGGACCCGGAGGTGCCCGACTGTCTGCCGTCGCCGATGCACGGCATGGCGTGGACGTCCTGTTTGATCAGATAGGACGGTGGGCGCATGTTGACCACTTCGGCGCCACCGGGGTAGCCGATCGGGCCGGCGCCACGCATGACCAGAATGCTGTGAGCGGTAATGCCGAGTTCAGGGTCGTCGATCCGCTTGTGGAAGTCTTCCGGACCGTCAAACACGAAGGCCGGACCTTCAAAGGCGTTTGGATCCTCCGGGTTGGACAGATAGCGGTTGCGGAATTCGTCATCGATGACGGAGGTCTTCATGATGGCGGTGTCGAACAGGTTGCCGCTCAGATTGAGGAACCCGGCCTTGGCAGTGAGGGGGGCACTGACCGGACGGATGACTTCCTGTTCCTCGATCTGGCAATCCTGATAAAGTTCCCTGAAGGGCTTGCCCGTGACGGTGATAATGTCCGGATGCGGGATGAGACCTGCACGCAGCAGCTCGCCGATCACTGCTGGCAGGCCGCCTGCCCGGTAGAAGTCTTCGCCGAGATATTCCCCTGCAGGCTGCACATTGGACAGCAGCGGAATGTCATAGCCGATGCTGTCCCAGTCCTCGTTGGCCAGCTCGACGCCAAGGTGGCGGGCGATGGCGTTGAGGTGAATGGGCGCGTTGGTCGAGCCGCCAATCGCCGAGTTGAT
The DNA here is from genome assembly GCF_003574655.1 of Cohaesibacter haloalkalitolerans. Taxonomy (GTDB): domain Bacteria; phylum Pseudomonadota; class Alphaproteobacteria; order Rhizobiales; family Cohaesibacteraceae; genus Cohaesibacter; species Cohaesibacter haloalkalitolerans. The sequence continues at coordinate 219,441 of NZ_QNUM01000007.1, read as the reverse complement.
GACGATGGCGTTCTCGAAGGCCTCGCGCGTCATGATGTCAGCCGGTTTGAGATCCTCGAACACCATGTCAACAATGCGTTCGCCCACCTCATAGGAGATTTGCGAACGCTCCCGGTATGGCGCCGGAATGGAGGCCGAGCCGGGCAACTGCATGCCAAGGGCTTCGGCCAGGCTGTTCATGGTCGAGGCAGTGCCCATGGTGTTGCAATAGCCGACGGAGGGCGCCGAGGAGGCCGCCATCTGCAGGAACTGCTTGGCGTCGATGGCCCCCGCGGCGAACTGCTGGCGAGCTTCCCAGATGATCGAGCCGGAACCGGACCGTTGCCCCTTGTACCAGCCGTTCAGCATCGGGCCGACCGATAGGGCGATGGCGGGAATATTCACCGTTGCCGCTGCCATCAGCAGGGCAGGGGTGGTCTTGTCGCAGCCGATGTTCAGCACAACGGCGTCGATCGGATAGCCGTGCAGGGCCTCGACCAGCCCGAGATAGGCAAGGTTGCGGTCGAGCATGGCCGTGGGGCGCTTGCCGGTCTCCTGGATCGGATGCACCGGGATTTCCATCGGGATGCCGCCTGCAGTGCGGATGCCATCACGCACCCGCTTGGTCAGTTCCAGATGATGCCGGTTGCAGGGCGAAAGGTCCGAGCCGGTCTGGGCGATGCCGATGATTGGCTTGCCTGACTGCAGTTCCTCAAGGGTCATGCCATAGTTGAGGTAGCGTTCGATGTAGATCGCCGTCATCTCGGGGTTGGAGAGGTCGTTGAACCAGAGCTCCGAGCGGAGCGGGCGGCGTTTGTTGTTGCTGGACATAGCGATTTCCTTATTGGCTCTTCATCTGTCTAGCGGCCGGTGATGCCGGGGAAGATGAGCAAGGTGGCGACAGCCAGAATCTGGAGACAGATGAAGGGGAAGAGCGACTTGAAGATTTCACCCAAAGAGATATCCGGTGGGGTCACGGATTTCAAATAGAATGCGGCCGGACCGAATGGCGGAGACAGGAAGCTGACCTGCATGTTCATGGCAAAGACCACGCCGAACCAGACCGGATCATAGCCAAGGCTTTTTACGATCGGTACGAAAATCGGCATGCACAGAAGGGCAATGCCAACCCAGTCAAGGAACATGCCGAGCAGGAACAGGATGCCCATCATGAACAGGATGATCACCATCGGTTCGTCCGAAACGCCCTGAATCAGCTGAGACACAAAGCGTGTGCCGCCCATGAGGTTGAACACGCCGACCAGAGCCGAAGCACCGATGCCGATCCAGACGATCATGCCGACCGTTGACAGGGTCTGCCGGATGGCGCCAAGCAGCAGGGCCTTGTTGAACTCGCCGCGAATGACGGTGGATAGCAACACGCCGACCACGCCAACCGCCGAAGCTTCGGTCACCGAGGCAATGCCGCCATAGATCGAACCTAGCACGAAGATGACGACCATGACCGGAAGGAACAGGGCCTTCAGCAGGCGGACTTTCTCCTCGCGGGTCATGTCTTCCGGTTCGGCAATGGGGGCGAGCTTGGGGTTGGTATAGGCCCGGAACAGGATGTAGACCGCATAGAAGCTGGCCAGCATGAAGCCGGGAACAAAGGAGGCCGTGAACAGGTCGCCGATAGAGACGTTGGCCGTCAGACCATAGATGATCAACACGATGGATGGCGGCACCATGGTGCCCAGCGCTCCACCGGCACAGCAGACACCGATTGCCAGCTTGCGGTCATAGCCAAGGCGCAGCATCTGCGGCAGGGCCAGCATGCCAAGCAGGATGACCTCGCCGCCAACGATACCCGACATGGCGGCCAGAATGACGGCAACCAGCAGGGTCTGCAGGGCAACGCCACCACGGATGCGACCGGCCAGCAGCTTCATGGCGTCGAACAGGTCCCTCGCTATGCCCGATCGGTCCAGAATGGCGGCCATCAGCACGAACATCGGCACCGAGACAAAGACGAAGGAGTTGACGAAACTGAAAATGCGGCTCGAAATCAGCGGCAGGACCATCGGCCCCATCCAGCCGAGCGCGAAGATCAGCGCGACCAGCAGGGTGACGAAGGCCAGCGGCATGCCGGTCAACAACAGACCCACAAGCGTGACGAACATGGCGAATGTGGCACCCTCGATGCCCAACGCCTTCAAATTCATAAGGAAGTCCATCATTTAGCTCCCGCTTTCTGGGCAAACCTGATCGTGTAGATCAGAAACTGGATGGTCAGCGCAATCATGATGACAAAAAGGAAAACCTTGAGAGTGCCCGGGAAGGGCGGGTTCCAGGCAGAGCCGCTGGTTTCCAGATGGAATTTGCCCTGTGGGGTCCAGATGGCCCGCTGAATGCTTGACCATGACGCAAAGGCAAAGAAGCCGGTTGATACCATGCAGACAAAGGAGATGGCAGCGTCGAGATAGCGGCGTGGGCCTTCCGGGATCATGTTGTAAAGAAGCACAACGCGAATGTGCTTGTTGTGGGCGGCGACATAGAGGCCGCCGAAGATGAAGGCGCACGCGTTGAGAAACACCACGGTTTCATGGGCCCAGGTCGTCGGGCTGTTGAAGATGTAGCGCATGCAGACTTCGAGAAAGAGAATGCCCGCCGAGATCAGGATCGCAACAGAGAAGACAATGCCCATCCTGTTGATGATTCTGCCAAACAGTCCTGCTTCAGCGCAGGCCTGAGGCGGTTTCTTGTGCTCAGCAATGCTGGCTTGGTCGTTCGATTTTTCTGCTCCGGACATTTGACACCTGTGGGTTGCCAGTGGGGGAAGAGGTTCCGGCCAGCTTTGGCCGGAACCCGCCTCGTCAGACGAGACATAACGATCGGAGCGTCCTGTGCACCGGGGGTGGCGCACATCAAGATGACGTCAGGTCAACGCATCTCTCGGCAGGAAAGGATTTCCCGCCCGGCGCTTCTAGTCGGCTCCCATGAGGCCCTTGCTTTCCAGATAGGCAATCAGGGTGTCATAGACCTTCTGTGAGTATGGAGAGGCTTTGGCAGCCTCGGCCCACTGTTTCTTGGCGATGGAGCGGAACTTGGCGCGTTCTTCTGCAGACCAGTTATGGATGACCAGATCGGCAGGAGCATTGGCAACGGCTTCCTTGTCACGCTCATTCAGTTTGCCAATCTGATACTGGGCGAATTCCTTGGTTGCTTCGGTGACCTGTTCCTGCAGATCGGCTGGCATGGAATCCCATGTTGCCTTGTTGATGCTGACCTCGATCAGCGGCAGGGAGTGGAAGCCCGGATAGACCGGATGTTTGGCGATGTCATGCAGACCCTGCGACTGGTTGGTCGAGAAGGTGTTGTAGTCGGCAGCATCGATCACGCCCTTGTCGAGCGAGGTGAAGACTTCCGAGCCGGGCAGGTTCACCGGAGCGGCGCCTGCTGCGGCAAAGACCTTCTGCACCATGCCTTCCGGCGCGCGCAGTTTGAGGCCCTTGAGGTCGTCGACGCCATCCAGCGGCACCTTGGAAACGAAGGCTTCCAGACCCGGAGTGGTCGGCCCGATGAAGTGCAGGCCATATGGTTCTAGGATCTCGTTCATGAGTTCCTTGCCACCACCATTATAGACAAAATCGAGCATCTGCTGCGGGTCGGACCATGCCCCAACCGGGTTGGCGATCAGGCCAAGGGCAGGTTCCTTGCCAGCAAAGTAGGACGTGTCGGTGAAATGACCGTCGATGATGCCACCGGCAACGGCATCCTGGGTTTCACTGTGTGCAACGATGGTTTCAACCGGCATCATTTCGATGGTAACCCGACCACCGGTCTTTTCGGCGACCATTTTGGTCCAGTCCTGTTGCAGCCCGAAGTTGGGGTTGCCTGCCGGGTCTGACGACTGGAAGCGCAAGGCATAGTCCTGAGCGAATGCGCCCGAGGCCAATGCCATGATGGAGACGGCGCCGAGGGCCAGCGCGCGGATAGTGACAAGCTTCATAGTATGATTTCCTCCCGTGAATCCATAACTAGGCTTTCCCATCGATGATGGGCGGGCAGATCCTCCCCTTCCTCCAAAGGGAAGGATTGCTGCCGTGCTCATAGTGATAAATGATTGCGCAATCATTCGTCAATGAGCTAAATGGCTATAGACAGAGAAATTTTATAAGTTATTATACGGCATGGCAAAACGACGATCATCATCATCCAGGAAGCCAACGCTTGTTGATGTGGCAAAAGCGGCAAATGTTAGTGCAATCACGGTTTCGCGAACCATCCGTTCGCCGGAGCTTGTGTCGCCTCAGATGCGCATCAGGGTCGAGGAAGCAATCAGGAAGCTGGGCTATAGCCCGGACCCGGCGGCGTCTGCCCTTGCCTCCAAGGTGACCTACAACATTGGATTGTTGCTGCCTTCCCTCACCAACACCGTGTTCGAGGATGTTCTGGAAGGCATCTATCAAGGCAGCGAAGACACTCGCTTCTTCATCCAGATCGGTGATACCCGCTACAGCGCCCTCAAGGAGGAGGCCCTGATCGGCACTTTCCTCAGGCAGAAGCCCGCCGGTTTGATCGTGACGGGCTTTGAGCAGACGGAAAAGGCGCGTGGCATGTTGGCGGGCGCTCATTGCCCCGTTGTCCAGATCATGGATTTTGGCGAGCCTCCCATTGACATGTCTGTCGGGTTTGATCATGAAGCCGCTGGCTATGCAGCGGCGCGTCATCTGATCGAGTGCGGCTATCGCACGCCGGGCGCTGTCGGGGCGCGGCTTGATTCCCGATCCCGGCGACGTCTGGACGGTTTCCGCAAGGCCTGTCAGGAGGTTGGTCTGTGGGATGAGCACCGAATGGTGATAACGCCACAGTCCTCCTCGGTCGGTCTCGGGCGTCATCTGCTGGAAGAACTGCTGTCCCGTGATCAGAGTGTGGATGCCGTCTTCTGCAACAACGATGACCTCGGCATCGGGGCCTTGATGGAGGCCCGGCGCCGCCTCATTTCCGTACCCGAGCAGCTCGGAATCTGCAGTTTCCACGATATGGAAATGACACAGCACATGTATCCGGCCCTCACGGCGATCGCCACTCCGCGTTTTCAGATCGGCAAGATGGCGATTGACATGCTGCTGGCCGAAATCGAGGAACCCCATAGCGTCAAGCGCCGCAATATCGACACCGGCTTCAAACTCGTAGTGCGCGATTCGACCCGGCGAGCTGGCTGATTGAACGCCTGCGCTCAGAGGCATGCAGCACAATGGTACGATAGACAACATTTCAACCATGAATTGTTTGTGATAGCATGTTCCATGAATTGGTGTTGCGGTTTGCTCTATTGTACAGCCGCACAGGCTGGCTTCTGACGGGGGGAGGGAACCATGCGTCTGCTATTTTCAGCTGTTGTCTATCTGACTGGAGGGCTTGCTGTTGCCCAGGCGCAGCAAGCTGCAACCTACGTCAACAACACGATAAAATTCCCACTTGGGGCCTATTTCAAGTTCGACAAGACCTATTTCCGCATCCGTGGAGCCGAGGAGGTCAAGGGGCTTGGCAGCTATGGGCGTGTGACCGGAAAGGGGCCGTTGGGTGCGTTCGTCATCAATGGCTTCAAGACCAACGGTATGCTCGATGGCCTCTCCAGCCTTGAAACCAGAGCCGCCAAGTCAAAAGGCAAATTCATCCTGCAGGCCTCTGTCGATGCCAACGCATCCGGAGATATCTCCAATGTCGACTTTTCGGGCGGCGTCAAGGGCGATGCGAAAATCGACAAGGACGAGGACTATGCGGTCATCATCATTCGCCCCGGCGACTGGGAAGAGATGTACCGCAAGCTTTCCGATGAATATCAATCCGGAGACGCTGGCAAGAAGCACCGCTTTCAGGACCCCAAGTTCAGGATCGTGGATAGCGTCGTCTATGCAACGAGCCTGAAAATCAAAAGCATCACCAGTGTCAATGGGACCATCAATGCAGAGGCGACTGTGCCAAAGATCAATGTCAGTGGTCAGGTGGGGGGTAGCGGCTCCAGCTCCACCACATTCGAGCTGACCAAGGGACAGATCATTGCCTATTCCTTCCGCCGTCTTTGCTGGGACAATGGCGCAATTGTCGAGGCCAGGGAAGACAATCCGGGCAACAGCGACAATTCAAACTGCAACGACTACCAATAGATCTGCGACGAACCATCATCTCAGGGCGCAGGGGCTAACAGTGCATCGACAGCCCTCTTCAGGCTTTCCTCGAATAGCGCCAGTGGCCCCGATGTTTTCTCCTTCGCCAACCGCACCAGATGATAGGACACCTCGATTGCCGGTTCGAGGGTCAGAATTCTGGCCTGGACCGATGACGTTCGCGCGGCGAGCGGGTCGGTGATCGCAACGCCGAGGCCAGATGCTGCCAGCGTGCAGCCATTGGCCAGCGATGCTTCTATCGGGTTGTTGATGGCGAGATTGACTGCGGTGATCTCCTTGTCGAGAGACAGGCGCAGGGGAGAGGTTCTGCCCGGCAGGATGAGGCGCTGTCCGGCCAGTTGTTCCAGATTGACGCTTTGCAGGTCGGCCAGCGGGTGGTTGGTGGCAACCACCGCAACGGCATTGCCGCGCCCGAGCAGAACGCTGTCGAGGCTTGTGGGGTCATACTCGCTGCAGATCAGGCCGAAATCATAATGCCTGAGGCTGACCAGATCGAGCACGCGCTCGGTGCTTTCGGTATCGAATATGATGCTGAGTCGCGGATGGGCGGCCAGAACCTCGGGAACCACTGTTGCCGCGCAGACCTTGTTGAGCGAACTGACCGTGCCCAACCGGATGAACCCTTCCGTGGCGGCATTGATGTCCTGTGCAACACGGGAGATGTGATCAAGGCCGACGAAAACTCGCTCCACTTCGTGAAACAGCTGTGACGCCTGTGCCCGTGGCACGAGGCGACCCCTGACCCTGTCAAACAGCGCAAAGCCGATTTCCGTCTCCAGATCCCTGATCAGACGACTGACGGCGGGCTGGGTGATATTGAGGTTGGCGGCGGCAGCACTGATCGACCCGGCAATCATGACGGCCCGAAAGGCTTCGATCTGGCGTTGCTGAAGGTGATGCATAGAAAGTAGAATATAACATTTCGGCATAGGTCGGCAAGAAAATTTGAATTGTGTTCTGATCTTTCACGGCGCTAGGCTATTACAACCTGGAAGCTGAGACGCGCATTAATCAAGACCAGAACTGGGAGGAAATTCTATGATATCGAAATCATCCGTCGCGATGACGCTTGCCGCTGGCCTGCTGTCAACCTGTCTTGCCGCCCCCGCAGCCTTTGCAGCCGATCTGAAAATCGGTATTGCCGGCTCTCCGACGTCAATGGACCCGCAATTCTATGTGATCGGCACCAACAGTGCCATGGCCCGCAATATCTTTGATGGACTGGTCAATCAGGACGACCGCCAGCAGTTGCAGCCTGCGCTGGCAACCGAATGGAAAGCCGTCGACGACACTACCTGGCAGTTCAAACTGCGCGAGGGTGTTAAGTTCCACGATGGTTCTGATCTGGACTCGGCAGACGTCGTCGCCTCCATCGAACGCGTGAAGCTGGCGTCTGAAAACAGCCCCAGCTCCTTCATGCCTTATGTCAAGGGCATCAGCTCGGTTACGGCCATCGACCCGATGACGGTTGAGTTCAAGACCGAAACCGCCATGCCGTTGCTGCCCAACAACCTGTCCCGCATCGCCATCCTGCCATCGGAAGAGGGCACGACCCCGAGCTCCGAACTGAACGCTGGCAAGGGCGTCATTGGCACCGGGCCATATAAATTCGTCAGCTGGATTCCGGACAGCACCATTGAGTTGAGCCGCAATGACAACTACTGGGGCAAGGCTCCTGAGTGGGACAATGTCACCTTCAAGGTCTTTGCCGACAGCTCTGCCCGTGTTGCTTCCCTGCTTTCCGGCGATGTTGACATGATCGAGCAGGTTCCTCCGGCAAACATCGGTACGCTGGAAACCAACAAGGGCACAGCCATTGTCACCAACAGCTCGAACCGCGTCATGTATCTTCACATGGACCAGGATCGGGATGTGTCGCCATTTGCCAAGGGCCCCAATGGTGAAAACCCGCTTAAGGACGTGCGCGTCCGCCACGGTCTTTCCCTTGCCATCAACCGTCAGGCAATCATCGATCGCATCATGGACAAGCAGGGCGTTCCTGCCGGTCAGCTGGTGCCGGATGGCTATGCCGGTTATGTCGAAAGCCTGAAACCGGATCCGTATGATCCCAAGAAGGCCAAGGAACTGTTTGCCGAGGCTGGCTATCCGAACGGCTTCGACCTGACCTTCCACGCTTCCAACGACCGCTATCCGAACGACAGCCTTGTGGCTCAGGCCATCGGCCAGATGTTCACCCGCGCCGGTATCAACACCAAGATCGTCACCCTGCCAAAGAGTGTCTATTTCTCCCGCGCCTCCAAGCTGGAATTCAGCTTCATCATGGGTGGTGCAGCAGTTGAAACCGGGGAAGCCTCCGGTGTGCTTGGTCCGCTTCTGGAAACCTACAGCGCCAACTCCGGTGCCGGTAACCGTGGTCGTTACAGCTCTGCTGCCTTTGACGAAGCCCTCCAGCGCGGCCGTTCGCTTCTGGATGCCGATGCCCGTAACAAGGCTCTTCAGGAAGCCATGACCATCGCGATGAAGGATGAAGGTGTGATCCCGGTCTTTTTCCTGGCCCACACCTGGGGGCTGAAAGACAGCCTTAGCTATAACGGTCGGACCGACGGATACACGTTGGCCGAAAACGTTCACGCTGCAAACTAGCAGCGCACAAGCAAGACCCCGCAGACCACTACCAAGAGCCAAAGGGCGAAGCGATGACTCCCAGTCACCGCTTCGCCTTAACAGAAAGATTGTGCCATGACCGCAGCGGCATCTCCGACCAATCCCAAACCAGTTATCATCGATTGCGACCCCGGCGTGGACGACACACTGGCCATCCTCTTTGCGCTTGGTTCTCCTGAACTGGACGTCAAGGCGATCACCACCGTTTGTGGTAATGTGCCGCTTGAAGTCTGTACGAAGAATGCACTCAAGGTGTTGGAACTGGCTGGCCGCTCCGATATACCGGTCCATCCCGGCTGTGACCGTCCAATGATCGGCGAACCGATCTTTGGCAAGTTCCACGGTGCCGGAGGACTGGGCAAGCTCGTCCTGCCCGCCCCTGTTACCAAACCGCAGACACTGCATGCCGTCGAGAAAATGGCAGAGCTGCTCCGGGCGGCAAAAGCCGACCAGATGACACTGACCATCTGCACTCTTGGACCGATGACCAATCTGGCCGTGCTGATCAAGCTCTATCCGGATCTGTTGTCGGCCATTGACCGGGTCGTCTCTATGGGGGGCGCTTACCGGATTGCCGGTAATCGCACCCTGACATCCGAATTCAACATGCTGGCAGACCCGCACGCGGCCAGTATCGTCTATTCTGCCGGTCTCAACTATGTGGCCCTGCCACTGGATGCGACCCATCAGGCGATGACATCCCCTGAACGCATTGCGTGGTTCAGGGGGGGCGAACCCGGCTCTCCACTGGCCGCAACCCATGAACTGCTGAGCGGCTGGGCGCGCAATGATCCCAAGCGTTACGGCTCGGACGGAGGCCCCATGCACGACCCGCTGGTGACCGTCTATCTGGTCGCACCACAGCTGTTCCAGAGCGAGTTGGCCCACGTGTTTGTCGAATGCGACAGCAAACTGTGCTATGGCCAGACGGTAGCCGACTGGTACGAGCAGTCCGGTGAAGTGCCCAATGCACAGATCGTGCAGAAGGTTGACGCAGATGGCGTCTTTTCGATTTTGAGTGAGCGGATTCGCTCGCTGTCCCAATCAGGGTGACGTGATGAGCAAACGGATATTCCTCTCTTGCGACCCCGGCATTGATGACATGGCCGCCATTCTTTTTTCATTGGCTGACCGGGATATCGAATTGCTGGGTGTTGGTGCCGTTGCAGGCAACGTATCCGTCGAAACAGCTTGGGCAAATGCCCGCTTTACCTGCGATCTGGCAGGCGCTGCGGCAACGCCCTGTCATGCCGGTTCAAACTCGCCCTTGTTGCGCGACCAGATCTTTGGCGCACACAAGGCGCTGGGGACCTTCCGGGATCATCTGGCGGATCAGGAAGACAGCTTGCCTGCGGTCCGGTCCATCGCCGTTGCCCCGGCACAGCCAGCCGCAGTCGCCATGGCCCATGCCATCACCGACGCAGCGGTAACGAAGCGACCGCTGACCCTTGTCGCCACCGGCCCTATGACCGACGTGGCTCTGGCCATCCAGCTCGCCGGGGCAAAGGCCTCAGCGGACGGAATTGCCTCCATCGTTGCCATGGGGGGGGCCTTCAAGGCACTCGGTAATCGGGCTCCCTATGCTGAAATGAACATGTTGAGCGATCCGCACGCAGCCCGCATGGTGGCTGAAAGCGGCTTGCCGCTGGTGCTGTTTCCGCTTGATGTGACATGGCAATGCCGCCTCACTGAGCAGGATCTTGACCACATCGCGCGCGAAGCGGGCCTTATCGGTGAGATCTTTGCCCGACTGTTCCGTGCCAGTGACCGGGAAAATCCGGCGCTTTACGGCGGCCCCGGCGGTCCGGTGCATGACCTGTTGACCGTTATCTGGCTGGTTGCTCCGGAGCTGTTCATCCTGCGCCGGGCGCGGGTATCCGTCGCCACCGGTCATGAGCTTGCCGGTCACACCAGCCGCCAACTGCCCAAGGTGAAGGAAGGCGACAAGGCGGGGGGCAAACTGCCCCATTGCATCGCCGATGCCGTGGAAAGCGATGCTGTCCGTGCGCTATTCCTTGACCGTCTGAAAGCGCTCTCCCGAGCGGTCGACGGCAACAATTCCGGCCAAATTCAAACAACAACAAACAGGGAGGAAGACCTGCAATGACTGCCTATCTTCTTCGCCGTGGAGGACAGACCATCCTCACCTTGCTGGTGATGTCGATACTGGTCTTCGTTGGCGTCTATCTGGTTGGCAACCCGGTTGATGTCATGATCTCGGCCACCGCAACGCCTCAGGAGCGCGCCGATCTGATCATGCGCATGGGGCTGGATCAGCCGGTCTGGGTTCAATATTGGCATTTCCTCAAGGGTGCTTTGTCCGGCGATCTGGGGAACTCCTTTCTTTATAACCGTCCGGCGCTGGGGCTGATCTTCGAACGCATGCCCGCAACGCTGGAGCTGGCCTTCAGTGCCCTGTTCATGGGTTTGGTCGTCGGCATTCCCCTTGGGGTCGTTGCCGGTCTCAGACCATCCCGACCTGAATCACGCGGCATCATGGCCTTCTCGATCCTCGGCTTCTCGCTGCCCACCTTCTGGGTCGGCCTGATGATGATCCTGCTGTTCGCTGTCAAGCTCGACATCCTGCCTGCCTCGGGCAGGGGGGAAACCGTCGATGTGCTGGGCGTGCCGGTGAGCTTCCTCACCCTCGACGGCCTGTCCCACATCTTCCTGCCAGCGCTCAATCTGGCGCTGTTCAAGATTTCGCTGGTCATCCGCCTGACCCGCGCTGGCGTCTCCGAAGCGCTGCAGTCCGAATATGTGCGCTTTGCCCGCGCCAAGGGCATCAGTGAATGGCGCGTCGTCTTCCTGCATGTGCTGAAAAACACCCTGATCCCGCTGATCACCGTGGTCGGTCTGGAACTCGGGGCGCTCATCGCCTTTGCCGTGGTCACCGAAACCATCTTCTCCTGGCCGGGCATGGGCAAGCTGATCATCGATGCCATCACGACGCTCGACCGCCCTGTCATCCTCGCCTATCTGATGATCACGGTGCTGATGTTTACAGTGATCAACCTGATTGTGGATCTGGCTTACACGCTTGTTGACCCACGCGTCAAAATTGACGGGGGATCCGAATGACCGACCTGACCACCGAAATGAAACAAGGCACCATTCCGCCGGAACTCGCAGCCGAGATCGCGGCTGCCAACAGCTTCCCGCCCGAGCCGCCAGCACGTCCCGTCCGCCGCGCCATCAAGCGCGTGCTGACCGATCCGCTGGGTCTCGTCGGCACATTGATCGTCGTGCTGTTGCTGCTTGCGGCCCTGTTCGCCCACTGGATCGCACCGCAAAACCCCTATGATCTTGCCGTGCTCGACATCATGGACAACCGGTTGTCTCCGGGGTCGGAGAGCTTCTCCGGCATGACCTACTGGCTGGGCACCGACGATCAGGGGCGCGACCTTTTCAGCGCCATCCTCTATGGTCTCAGAACCAGTATCTTCGTCGGCATCGCCTCGGCGGGCATCGCACTGGTCATCGGCTCTGTCATGGGCCTTGTCAGCGCCTATTTCGGCGGTCGCATCGACACGCTGGTGATGCGTCTGGTTGATATCCAGCTGAGCTTCCCGCCCATTCTGGTTGCCCTCATTCTGCTGGCCATTCTGGGGCAGGGCGTTGACAAGATCATCGTTGCGCTGGTCGTCACCCAATGGGCCTATTACGCTCGAACCGTGCGTGGGGCCGCTCTGGTGGAACGCGGACGAACCTATGTGGATGCGGCCCGCTGTCTGGCGCTGCCCTCCCGCATGGTGACCCTCAACCACATCCTGCCCAACTGTCTGCCGCCGTTGATCGTTGTGGCCACCATGCGCGTCGCCTATGCCGTCAGTCTTGAAGCGACGCTGTCCTTCCTTGGCATCGGCCTGCCGGTGACCGAGCCGTCCCTTGGGCTGCTGATCTCGAATGGCAACAAATACATGCTGTCCGGTGACTGGTGGATCTCGGTATTCCCCGGCGTTGCCCTGCTCTTGCTGATCGTTGGCATCAATCTCGTCGGCGACCGTCTGCGCGATGTGCTCAATCCGAAGTTCAAGGACTAGACCCATGATGACAAGCATGACTGGCAGATCAGACTATACCCTTGAATTGCGCGGTCTGGAGACCGTGTTTGATGGCGACAAGGGCGCCATCGCGGCCGTCCGCAATGTCAATCTGGCGATCAAGCCGGGTGAAATCGTAGGTTTGGTGGGCGAATCCGGGTCCGGCAAGTCGGTGACAGGCCTGTCCATCATGGGCCTCATCGATCGGCCGGGCCGGGTCTCGAAAGGCGAGATTCTGCTCAATGGCGAGGATCTGCGCAAAGTGCCTGCCAAACGCCTCAGGGCGCTGCGCGGTGACCGCATGGCGATGATCTTTCAGGATCCGATGATGACGCTCAATCCGGTTCTGCGCATCGACACGCAGATGATGGAGGCCATCACCGCCCATGATCCCAAGATCGACAAGACCATTGCCCGCAACCGCTGCCGCGATGCCCTCGGCATGGTCGGTATTCCTGATCCGGAAGAACGGCTCTATGCCTATCCTCACCAGTTCTCCGGCGGTATGCGCCAGCGCGTGGCCATTGCCATTGCGATGCTCAATAACCCGGACCTGATCATCGCCGACGAGCCGACCACAGCGCTCGATGTGACCATTCAGGCTCAGATCATTGCCGAGATGCAGAAACTCTGCAAGGAACGCGACACGGCGCTCATCTGGATCACCCACGACCTCACCGTGGTCGCAGAACTGACCCAGCGCGTCTATGTGATGTATGCCGGCTCCGTCGTGGAAGAGGGGCCGCTGGACGACATTCTGGACCGGCCGCTGCATCCCTATACGCAGGGGCTCATCCGCTCCATTCCGTCGGACAACGAGCCCGGTGCCCGCCTGTTCCAGATTCCGGGTATGACGCCGCCCATCGACCGCATGCCGAAGGGGTGCCGGTTCCATCCTCGCTGCCCCTATGTCCAGCTCGACTGTCTCAATGACGTTGATCTGGTCGAACAGGGCGCCGGACGTCATGTCCGTTGTGTGCACCCGATCAGTCAGGGAGAACAAATCTCATGATCTCCAATTCCCAGACCCAACTGGCAACCGCAGACGACCAACAGGCGCCTTTGCTGGAAATCGACCATGTCACCCGGCGCTTCGAGCGCAAGCCCGACTTTGCCGCCAAACTGGCCGCCCGCCTTGGTGCACCCATCAACCGCCGCACCGTGCATGCGGTGGATGACGCATCCTTCGCCATCCATCGCCGTGAAGTGGTGGGGCTCGTGGGGGAATCCGGCTGTGGCAAGTCCACTCTTGGCCGGATCGTTGCCGGTATCGACAACCCGACCGAAGGCCGCATTCTCTATAACGGTGACGATGTTGCCCATGTCTCGTCGGAAGAGGCAAGACGGTTTCAGCTCAAGATCCAGATGATCTTTCAGGATCCGCTGGATTCTCTCAACCCGCGCTATCGTATCGGCAAGGCCGTTTCGGAAGCGGCCCGCTATCACAAGGTCGTTCCGGAAGCGGAGATGACAGCCCACATCGAGAAGGTGCTGCTTCAGTGCGGCGTCGACCCGACCACCCAGAACCGCTTCCCGCACCAGTTCTCCGGTGGTCAGCGCCAGCGGATCGGCATCGCCCGCGCCCTTGCCGTGCGGCCCGAGCTGGTTGTCTGCGATGAGGCAGTGGCCTCGCTCGACGTCTCCATTCAGGCGCAGATCATCAACCTGTTCATGGACTTGCGCGATGAATATGATCTGGCCTACCTGTTTGTCAGCCATGACATCGGCGTGGTCCGCCACATCTCTGACCGGGTCGTGGTGATGTATCTGGGCCGGATTGTCGAGCAGGGCACGACAGCAGACCTGTTTGCCAAGCCCAACCATCCCTACACCCAGGCGCTGCTGGGGCAGGTGCCGAGCCTCAAGCGGCGGCACTCGTCGTTCCACACCATCAAGGGTGAAATTCCCTCACCACTGAAGCCGCCGTCCGGGTGTCATTTCCATCCCCGCTGCCCGCATGCTATGGACATATGCAAGCAGGCAAGGCCACCGCTCAAGGAGGTCGCGTCCGGGCACATGTCCGCCTGCCATCTCAATGACAAGGGCTGAGGCGGAAGAAAGGGAGCATCTCAGATGATTACGGTTTTCGGATCCATAAATCTCGACATGGTGATCCGGGTTGCGGACTTCCCGCGCCCCGGCGAGACCATTCCCACCAGGGGCTTTGCCATGTCTGCCGGTGGCAAGGGAGCCAATCAGGCCCTTGCCGTGCGGCGCGCCGGAGGGAATGTGCGCATGGTTGGCCTCACTGGGGCCGACAGCCACGCCGATCTGGCGCTGGCGCTTCTGAAGGACGCCGGGGTGGATCTCTCCCGCACCGGGGTTTGCAACGACAGCACCGGCCTTGCCTTCATTCAGGTTGAGGACAGTGGCGAGAACACCATCGCCATCGTCAAGGGAGCCAATGGTGAGGTTTCCGTTGCAACCGCCGAGGCCACACTGGCCGACCTGTCCAAAGGCGACATCCTGCTGCTGCAGCAGGAAATTCCCCTTGCGGCCATCGACAAGGCCATTGATCTGGCTAAAAGCGCCGGGGCAAAAAGCGTGCTCAATACCGCGCCGTTCCAGACCGACTATATCGCCCTCGCCAACAAGGTGGATGTGGTCATCTCGAACGAAACCGAGTTTGACGCCCTGATGCCGGGTACAGGCCCCAGGGTGGAGAGAGCCAGAGCCTTTGCCGATGAGAACAACCGCCTGCTGATCGTCACCCTTGGAGCCGACGGGGCCATGGTGGTCGAGCCGGGCAGGGAGCCTGTGGTCGTGCCGTCGCCGAAGCTGGAAACCGTCGTCGACACCACTGGTGCAGGCGACACCTTCTGCGGCTATTTCTGCAAGATGCTGGCCGATGGCGCCGATCCTGTCGCGGCGACGCGCATGGCTGTCAAGGCCGCCAGTCTGGCCTGCTGCAAGAATGGCGCTCAACCGTCCATCCCTCTTGCATCCGAAATTGAATAGCAGAGGATGCGGACCCGATCTGTGCATCGGGTCCGGTCATGCCTTTTGAGAGGAATTCGATCATGTCTTTTCGCGGTGTCTTTCCCTATCTCGTCTCGCCGGTCACCCCTGACGGCGTGGTGATGAAGGGAGTTCTGACCGATCTGGTGGATCATCTCATTGATGCCGGGGTGCACGGGCTGACCCCGCTCGGCAGCACAGGAGAGTTCGCCTATCTCTCGCAGGACCAGCGCAACGAAGTGGTTGATACCGTCATCAAGGCGGCAAGGGGCAGGGTGCCCGTTGTCGCCGGGGTCGCCTCGACCTCGACGGCAGACGCCGTTGCCCAGACCCGCCACATGATCAATGCCGGAGCGGATGGCATTCTCGCCATTCTGGAAGCCTATTTCCCGGTGAATGAAGCGGGTGTCGAGAGCTATTTCACCGAAATCGCCAAGGCCGCCGACGGCAAGCCGGTGGTGCTCTACACCAACCCGCAGTTCCAACGCTCCGATCTGACGCTGCCGGTCATCGAACGACTGAGCCATATCGAGAATATCCGCTACATCAAGGATGCCTCCACCAACACTGGTCGGCTGCTCTCCATCATCGAGCGCACCCGTGGCCGCATGGAGGTCTTTTCCGCCTCGGCCCATATTCCTGCCTGCGTCATGATGATTGGCGGTGTCGGCTGGATGGCTGGCCCGGCCTGTATCGTGCCAAAGCAGAGCATCGCCCTTTATGAGGCCGCCCAGAGGGGCGACTGGGAAAAGGCCATGGATCTGCAGCGACCACTCTGGAGGATCAACGAGATCTTCGCCAAATATTCCATTGCCGGCTGCATCAAGGCCGCGCTCGATCTGCAGGGCTTCAAGGTGGGCAACCCGGTTGCCCCGCAGGCGCCTCTGGGCGAAAGTGCTCGTGCGGAAATTGCCGCCGTGTTGCGCGAGGTTGGGGCGCTCTGAACGGATCGCTTCTCGCCGCTTTGCTACGTCTGGCAACGCCTGCAACCGGTGAGCAAACTGGTCTTCCGCTGGCCGCTCCCTGCAATCCGGCCATGCGGCATATCCCGTGATCGAAAGGCTGGAGCCCGGCGGCAGAATGGTCTATGCTCCCACCTGATCAAATTGACTTGAATGCCTCCCTCGCTGGCGTGTCTTACTGCCTCTGCGGGCCTATCGTCCGGATCACTTCCCCTTCTGGAGCGTGCCGGCGCTCAGGCCCGGATCACCGGATGTTCAATCATTGTCGTGAAGCCAGTCCACGGATCGGCCACAAGGCCACGCTCATGGGAGATGTTCATTTGCCCTTGCCCGCCCCTTTGGGCGAGTGGATCAGAGTGAAGAGAAAGACATGAACAAGAATAAACTGGTTGTTGTTGGCGTCGGTCACGTAGGGTCCTACGTGCTGGCAGATGCCATGAAGACGGGATTGTTTGCAGAAATCGGCGTCATTGATATTTTGCAGAACGTCGCCTACGGCGAGGCGCTGGATCAGGCTCAGGCGACGGCCCTGACCTACATGAACAATGTCGACGTCAAGGCTGGCGGCTATGAACAGTGCGCTGATGCAGACGTGATTGTCGTCGCTGCTGGCGGCAGCGTTCTGCCCGACCCGGACAACCCCAAGGCCGAACCAGACCGTACCCTGCTGACAAAGTCCAACTGCGAGGTCATCCGGCAGGTGATGGCGGGGATCACCGAATACACCAAAGAGGCCATCGTCATCCTCATCACCAACCCGCTCGACACCATGGTCTATATCGCGGAAAACGAGTTCGGCTACCCCAAGGGCCGGGTGTTTGGCACGGGCACCATGCTGGACTCTGCACGGCTGCGCAAGCTGATCGCGGATACCTACGCAATCGACCCCAAATCGGTCTCTGGTTACATGATGGGCGAGCATGGCAGCACGGCCTTCCCGGTGCTCAGCCATGTCAGCGTTGGTGGCATTCCGTTTGCTGAAGTGGATGACTATCTTTCCGCCAGCAAGGACATCTCCAGCCCGGAACTGGTCAAGACAAGCATTGTCTCTGCCGCCTACGAGGTTCTGAACGGCAAGGGTTGGACCAACGCCGGTGTCGCTCAGGCCGCCATCACCATGGCCAAGGCGGTTTTGCTTGACGAGCGCAGCATCTATCCGGCCTGCACCACCCTGCGCGGCCAATATGGCCACGATGGTGACGTTGCGCTGAGCATGCCGTGCATCATCGGTCGGGAAGGCATCATCATGCAGGTGCCGGTTGCGCTCAATGAATGGGAAAGCAGGAAGCTTGATGAGTCGATTGCCTTCATCAAGGCAACCATGGTCGACGCTGGGACTGGCCCGCACAAGGCAAAGTGAGCCTTCGCGCTTTTGACCCTTTCAAGAAACGCAATGCGGGCTGACTGTTATCGGCCCGCATTGTTTTTGCCAAAAAACCGAACGACCGTGCCAAAGCAACGCGCCGTCGTGCCGGATGCATTTTGCCAACCGGATAAATCGGAAGAATCTAGTTGCTGGTGGCCTTGGAGGTCATGTCCGAATGCTCTGCCAGTTCCTGACGCCAGCGCCCGGCCTCGAAGGCCTTCTCGGCCAAGTGTGCCTTGCGCCGATGCTGATAGGAACGGGCGGCCTGACGGGTCAGGTAATAGAACAGCAGGGAAACGGCGATGCCCACAGGAATCGCGCCGACCGCCATGATCTTGATGGTCGGCAGAATCGCCGAAAGCGACTGCGACAGCAACCCGTGCTTCAGGGCATGGATCTGGTGATGCAGGATCGGTTGGCCGAGGATCAGGCAGCCTGTGGAGTAGGTGGCACTCCAGATGAAGGGGAATGAAAGCGGATTGCCCACAGCTGTTCCAACCGCAGCGGCCAGTAGATTGCCGCCAATGGCGAAGGCAACGGCCCAGGCTATGATGAAATGAAATCCGAGGAATGGCGTGAAGGAGGCAAACACCCCCGAGGCAACCCCGGCCGCGATGGCATAGGGAGAGCCGGTCAGGCGCAGAACGCGCTTGATATAATAGACACCCGAGCGCTTCCAACTTCGGCGTGGCCATAGGAAAATACGGACACGCTCAGCAAGTTTGGGTTTGTTCTTCCGACCAAAAATCACGGTTTCTCGTCTCTTTCTTCTTGTTTACAAAACCGAAGTGCCACTGGCGATGGAGCTGTTCCTCACGATCCGCAAGGCCCGTCTCTGCATAGCACAGAAAGTCACTATTTTCTTTTAAAAGACAAAAAATAATTTTGCTTTTTATGTCTCGGTTCCAAGAAGGGACACACTATATCAAACGATATAGAACCAATTGTCTCTCCGGAAAAGGGCCTTTTCAAGGCCATCACCTTGGAAGTCCTCCGACTTAGGGTTTAAGCCCCAATTGGAATGCTTGCAATCTCTTTTCCGGGAGACTGCGTCAAATGGTGAATATTTCTGCATTGTTTCTGATATCACTGGCCAGAAAGGCGGAAAAGCAGGTAATCGAAGCATGAGATTTCAGTTTCTGTTATAAGTGACCACACACAAGATCAGGTGAAAACAGTTTGGATTATTTCAATAAAGGAGAGGGCGAGAAGCAGGCCGCTTTTGCGGCGAAAAGAGATCTGCTCTTCCGTCCGCTCGTGCGCTTTCTTGCCGCCAAAGGTGTGACCCCGACGATGCTCAGTTTCGTTGGCGGCCTGTTCGCGACCTTCGCGGTCGCCATGCCCGCCAACTATTGGAATCTGGCTGCGGCAGGATTTGTGCTCTACGTTCTCATGGATGGGCTGGATGGGCCTCTGGCCCGGCTGAACCGGGAAGACAGCGCGGGTGGATCGCTGGTTGACATCTTTACCGATCAGTTTGGCGTGGTGCTTGTCGCCCTCGGGGCCATCTTCTGGCTCGATGCAGACATCTTGGCCAACATTCTGTTTGCCTTCTTCTATGGCCACACCGTCTATCTGATGGTGATCTGCAACCTCATCAGTGTGCGGATGCCCTTCATCCTGCGGGTCAAATATCTCTATTTCATCATCTATATCGTGGCGCTCTATGTTCAGAGCAGCCTGCTAATCAACGTCTTTGCCCTGCTGTTTCTGGCCTATTATCTGGTCTATTTCTTTGCCCTTTTCCGGTTGGTCTTCAAAGGCATGCGATGATGAAGGCACAGGGCTCGGCTGCTTGCCATGCGAAAAGTCTGGTGTCCGGTGAGCGCTGTTGCTAGAATTACCCAACGAAGCAGTCCGGCGGTGAGGTCGCAGCTGTGTGTCCGGGCATCCGCATGGCCCATGCTGGCCAGACCGGGGCCTCCCGCGAGACTGCGATAACATGACATGTCATGTTATGGAGAAGGCAGCGATATGGCATCAAGGGCACGCCATGAGGAGAGGAGCCGCCTTGAATGGGCGTTTATGAGCCAGACAGCTCTGTCGTGATCGATACGCATTTTCATGCCAATGTCTTTCGGCGCAATCATTCAAGGCGCAGGCGGATCGCAACCCATCTTGCCTCGCGTGTGAGGCATCTTCACGGCCTGTGCTCAACCGAACATGCCTACAAGAGGCCGCTGGAGGCCTATGACTTCCTGTGCGATATGGTTCGCCATCATGGCCTGTCGCTGCATGTCGTGCCGGGTGTCGAAAATATCTCGCGGGAAGGGGTTGAGGTGATCCAGTTGTGTCCGAGCCGTCAGGCGTTGGCATATGCTCTGGAAGAATTTCCTGCTTTCTCATGGTCTATCCATGACGCGATCACCATGCAGTCCGACGAATGCATCACCATCCTGCCGCATCCCTTCTCACCAAGTACCACCGGCATTGTCACCGGTCTGGGGTTGGAGACAACCTGCGCGCTGTTGCCCCATTTCGACTATATCGAAATGTCGAACGGTTCGTTTCTTGAAGTCCCGCTCGACGCGCTGCCCAGAACGAAATTCAAGGATCAGTTGGAAAAGACGGCCCACTTCCCCGAAGCACTGGTACCAGCCGGGGTAGGGCGCAGCTTCGGCTCCGATGCCCACCGGCCACGCGACATCAACCTCTTCAGCGCCATGCAGAAGAGCGAGGACGAGAGCTTCTTTGAAGCGCTGGCAACCCGCCAGACCCTGAAACCGATCATGCGGACCATCGCTGACTTCCGCGCGGTGGGGAAAATTTCCCGCGGCCTACTGACCTCAAGCATCGAATATATGCAGAAGCAGGACTACAAGCTGCTCTATCCGCAGAGCCAGTCTCCTGACAGGCTGAAGTCGCTTACCCGCAGCGCCAGAAAGCTGTTTATCGATTGAGCCGGTCGGTGAGCTGGCCGGTCATTGAAATGGAACAAGGCCCGGCAGGATGAATGCCGGGCCTTGTCTGTTTCTGTGTCGCGTTCAGGGGGGGGGGCTCCCCGTCTGCGCATTATTTCTTCAGGTCTTCCAGAATTTCAGCCATGCCGTCATGGATTTCAACGGCGGCCTCTTCAGCACTCATTTCGCCATAAGCGAACATTTCGAGCGCATCGCCATAGACTTCAATGATCTTCGGATGATCAAAGAAAGGCGAAATCGCCGGGCCGGTAGAGTCCAGAACAAGTTTGTGGGCTTTCAGCAGAACCGGTTCGATGGCACCCTTTTCCATCAGATAGTTGAGCGCAGCCTTGGAAGCGGGAATGCCGCGGGTCGTGCCAAGGATCTCGGCTGCACCGGTATCGTTGAGCAGGCAGTTCATGACTTCAGCAGCAGCCTTCGGGTTCTTCGAATTCTTGGAGATCGAGAACAGCATGGAAGGTTTGCGGAATACACCATCATTGGTCGCATCGGCATTCTTCAGGATCGGGGTTGGAACCAGTTCCTGACCTTCCTTCAGAGGATCTGCGATCTTGTGATAGGTGGTATCCCACTGATAGGTGCCAGCGATATGGCCGTCAGCCCAGTTCGGGTTTTCGTGCAGAGGCATATTGGCACCGGCAGCGGCAACGGTCTTCCATGGCACGATAACGCCACTGTCTGCAAAGCGGCCATACATTTCAAGACCAGCCTTGAAATCCTCGACGGAATAGTTGAGGGCGAGAGTTTCCGGGTCGATCATGGTCTTGCCGGTCTTCTGCGTCAGATAGACCATGATCAGGCCGCGCGCATCCAGACCCTTGGACTCAAGCCCTGTGGCTTCATACGGATAGTAGTTGTCGCCGAGTTTTTCCTTGAAGACCTTTGCAGCAGCTTCCAGTTCATCCCAGCTTGTTGGCAAGGCAACCCCAGCCTTCTCGTAGGTGGTCGTGTTGAACCATGGCACGCGACCGGTGATGGAAAGCGGCAGGCCCTGAAGCTTTCCGGCAACGCTGGTAGAGGCCAGCTCGCTGTCGGACCACTGGGTGAGGTCGATGATGTCCTTGAAATTGTTGATATCGGCAAAGCCGTTGCCATCCTTGGAGAACAACGGCAACCATGGCCAGTTGATCTGCATGATGTCAGCTTCTGTGCCACCAGCCAACTGGGTGGTAACCTTGGTCAGATGGCCGGTCCAGGACGTGAATTCCGGCGCGATGGTGTGGCCAAGCTTGTCACCGCAGTAGGTCAGAGCCTTCTGGGTTGCTTCGTGGCGGCTGTTGCCGCCCCACCAGGACATGCGCAGATCTGCGGCATTGGCGACCGAAAGACTGGTGGCGGCCATCAGCGCGGCCAAAATCGTCATCTTGAATTTCACAGGACCCTCCCTTGGGTAAACAGTCAGATGTTTTTGGTGCACAGGCAAACTGTACAAACAGACAGGTGTTGCCAGCGCGAACGAATTGGAATGCTTTGTCTTTTGGATGGCGCGAAACCACCAGTCATGCCCTATCCTCCTGATGGGCAACCAGACTGTTCTCTCCCTGGGTGCAAGTCCACATGCGATTTGAATTCAACCACAGGGGATGAAAATCCCGCCATACACTTCCTTGGACCGGGCTGTGAGACCATGCTCCAACCCTTATTCAAATTCTTGATAAGATTATACAAAGGATACGGCCGATGAACATGGATGAACCTGTAATTTCGAAGCCGTGAAAATCTACGATTCTGTCCATGACTGGCGAGGCGTTTTGGTCAAAAACACGCCCCATGAGGCAAAGTGGCCCGAAGGGAAGCCTTCACCTTCGATTTTCTGCAATCGCCATGTTGGTGCATATTGGACCAGATCCAAAGGGCTCTGCTGGCATACATCAACAGCGATGCCTGAATGGGGTCTGGGGCGTCATGAGAGAAAATATAAAAAAAAGCGTCACTGTGAACAGCGACGCTTCAAGTTGTCAGTAGCACCGAGCTACATGAAAATTGTGAAAGCCTGGGGACGTTGGCATTCAGTTTTATTTATTTCAAAAACCTATGCTTTTGTTGTTGAAGCCATTATGGAAAAGGTGACGGCCTCTTCACATCGTTGCTGGCTCTTTTGTTGCTTTTACTGAGCTGTCCTCAGGTTATTGTCTGTCTGTTCAGGGTTGAAAGCAGGACTTGCATGATTGGAATGACCCAAAATGGCCTTCTGCAATTGTCTCAGTCTCATGCCCTTTCGTCGTGTTTCTTTTGGCGACCGGGTTTCAAGCGGTCATTCGGATCCTAAAATCTGTGATTAAACAGAGTTCCGGGTATCAAGCTGCAAGTTCAATCGGGTCCGGGTGGCGCCCGTTTTTGTGATAAAGCGTAGATGAGATGCCAAGCTTGGATTGCATCCGGCTCAGAACCGCGTCAGAGACCTCGAACATGCCGCAGCAGACCGGGCGTTTGCCATAGCCATCAGCACGGCCCAGTTCATGGACATCAACGCCAGCACGGCGATAGATCAGCTTCATCTGCGGCTCATAGTTGGAGATCATGGTATGAATGCCATGATCGAGCGCGCATTCGCACAGCGCCAGGAACATCAGGCTGAAGGCCCGACCCGGGTCGATGTTCGGATAGTCGCGAGCAAGGGCGTCCTGATCAATGCACATCCGGGTGCCTTCCCAGATACCGGGGGCTGACAGTGAAAGCTCGACCGGGAAAGTCCGGCGGAAGACGTCATAAAGCAAGGTCGGGCCGGTCGTCGGCATCAGCCGCATCGAGCCATAAAGCACCGTCCTCTCTTCGTTGCACCACACCAGATAGACGGGCATCTTCTCGTCATAGAAATCGCGTTCACGGCCATTTTCAACGGACACATCCCACTCGAGCTGGTCGGCGAAAACCTCCTTGCGGAGCCTGAACATGCGATCCATCAAAACTGGATATTTGTGATATTCATGGGCTTGCAGTGTCACAAACATCTTTTTGCTCCATCGGTAAAACTGATAGAGCCACAATGTTTCAAAAAGTCCGGCTTGAAAATTCGCATAAATGGGTTCGCACAAATGTAGTATTGCGCGACGCGAAGTGAGGGCGAGCCAAGGGTGTATAAGGGGGCTAGAGATCGATAAGATTGAGCTTCAGGGCCTTGGCAACGGCCTGGGACATGTTTGCGCAATTCAGCTTGTAGCGGGCTGATCGCATGTAGGTGCGAACCGTGTGTTCGGAAATACCGATGATGGCGCTGATTTCCTTGTAGTCCTTGCCCTGTGCAGACCAGTGTAGCGTTTCAAGTTCACGTGGACTGAGGATCGGCACGGGATCCTCGTCACCGAACAGTTCGATGATTGCCTTCTTGTGCAGCACATGTGCCAGATCCATCCAGTCCGGACGGAAGGATTGAACCACCTTGGACCAGTTCCGCTCTCCCGGTTTGGAGTTGACCGACAGCAGTGCGCGACGTCCCACCTTGTCCGTGATCGGGATGGAATAGCCGAATTCGCCCATTCCTTGAGCGTGGAACTCAACCATCATCTTCATGGCTTCTTCGGTGGGTTCCAGCTCGGACCAGTCAAACGGCAGACTGCGGCGCATGCCTTCCTTGATCACCGGATCGACGGTAACATAGCTACGCGTCAGATAGATGGCGATCCATTCCGGCGGGTAGGTTGTTCTCACAAATGGCGAGTCAATATGCAAATCGCCCTTGATCGTCTGGGCCAGATGATAGGTGACATGTCCGAGGCTGTAGCCATCCCGCAATGTGAAAACTGCCTTCTCGACATTTTCAGCATTCTGGATTTCCCGGAAAATAGTTTCTTGCAGCAGACTGAATCGGTCTGTCATGTCGCCCATGTAATACTCGCCATCGCCAGCCTAACTAATCGCAAAATGAACGACATTGTGCAAGTCTTCTCGTACATATGTGCGAGGGAGGGGTGTCGATGAGAGAAATGTCAGGTGTTTTGAACACCTTTAGTATAGGGGATTAGAGTGTTTTGTTAACAATTGACTAAAACTGGAAGTTTTATCTCTAATATAAATGCACTTATAGGTGAAAAATGGCGCGGGATTTTACCGAAATGGCGGTTCTGCAAACCAATGGACGTCAATGATGGCGATTCCCGCTAACTGAAACGCAGGGATCCAACGACGGCTGATGCCACGCCTTTCAAACATGCCATGTAATAGGGGCCTGATTTGGGTTCAAGAATGCAACCAAATGATGCGAGGTCATGTTTTGCAGGCGGAAGGCGGCGTGAGGCCAACTGATAAATCCCTGTGCAAAAGCCTTCCTGCGCGAGCCTGACCGACCATGTCACCCCGATGATCTGATGCAAAGAGGCGGGAAGAGCGGCGAAATCATCGCCGCTCAGAAGCAGGACAGGCTTTGAGGAGAGCCCTTACGCCCAGATGACTTCCGCATCGAGCGTGGCGGGCAAGCGCGACTTCATCATGTGCTGATGGCTTGATGTCATCATTCCCAGCAGCTTCTCAAGAGGAACCGGACGCGAATAGAGGAAGCCCTGATACTGATCGCAATGGTTCATCCGCAACCAGGCCAGTTGGTCGATTGTTTCCACACCCTCGGCGACTGCCGAAATCCCGATCAGTCGGCATAGCGACAGGATGAGATTGATGACGGAGCTTTGTTCCTCGATCATGTTGACGAAGGAGCGGTCCACCTTGAGGCTGGTGATCGGGTATTCCTGAATATAGGCAAGGTTCGAATAGCCGGTGCCGAAGTCATCGACGGCAATCGAGAAACCTGCGCGGCACAGATCCATCAACACGGACTTGGCGTCAAAGGTCTCGCCCATCAACATGCTTTCCGTGATTTCGATCTCGATGCAATCGGCTGGGCACTGGGTTTTTGCCAGGCCAGCCTTCAGCCGGTTGACAAAATCGCTGCGCTCGAACTGTCTGGGCGAAATATTGATGGAAATCGGAATGTTGTAACCATTGCGGGACAAGGTCCGCTGGTCGCGCCCAGCTCGATCGACGATCCAGTCGCCAACCTTGTGAATGAGGCCGGTGTCTTCCAGAACTCCGATGAACTCGCCCGGAAAGACCAGCCCGCGTTCCGGATGCTGCCAGCGCATCAGCGCTTCGGCACTTACCACCTTCTGGCTCTGGCAATCGACCCTTGGCTGATAGTAGAGCACAAACTCGCCATTTTCGACGGCCCGCGCCAGATCCTTCTCCAGCGAACGCTTGGCCAGTGCTGCCTGCTGCAATGCTGGCCGGTAGAAGCGGTAGGTATTGCGGCCGCTGTCCTTGGCATCATGCAAGGCCAGATCACAATGGCGCAACAGGGTCGGCAGGTCGCTACCGTGTTCCGGGAACAGAACCAGTCCGATGCTGGCATTGGCGCTCAGAATATGGTCTCCAACGCAACATTCCGAATTGATCGCTGCGAGCAGGGACTGGCAGCAGACATCCAACTCGGCAGTAGACCGGAAGGAGCGAACGATCACGAACTCGTCCCCGCCCAGACGTGCAATATGCTCGTCTTCTTCAAGGCTGAGCTGTAACAGGGAGGCCACATGCTTGAGCAGGGCGTCTCCGGTTGGGTGCCCGAGAGTCTCGTTGATCGACTTGAAGTGGTCAAGGCCGACCACCATGAACACCAGACGCTCATTGCCGCGGAAAGCCAGTTCGATCATTTCGGGATAATGAGAGTTGACATAGTTGCGGTTATGCAGCCCGGTCAACATGTCATAGTGAGCAAGGTAGCGGACGCGATTTTCCTTTTCCTTCAGCTCCGTAACGTCGGATTCTGTTAGGATGCAGGCTGCCTGACCGGTCGGGCCGTCAAAACAGCGGCGCCCCGTGATCTCATGCCAGCGCTTTCCCTTGCTGGTCTGCACTTCGCAGATCTTGGTGACCGAGCGGCCCTTCCGTATGCCCCGGACGAATTTGTCATAGTCTGACCGTTTGATGAACCGGCCACGCAGAGCGAGCATGGCGTCACCATAGGTTTCCAGTGCAGCCGGGTTCTTGTAGAGCGGCTCGCCGTCCATGTCATAAAGGGAGATGCAAATCGGAATATGGTTGAGCGCCTCGGCGCTTCTGATCTGCTCGGGCAAACGATTACTATCCGGATTGGCCTCAAACCGCAGACCGGTCCGTCCGTCTGGCAAGGTATGACCGGAAATCTGAACCTGATAGGCGCAGGGTTTGCCATCTGGATAGAGGGTCCACAGTTCCTTGAAGCACTGGCCGGTATCATGGGAAGCCGCACGATAATGCTCCAGGCGGGAGGCTACCGTGTTACTGATCTCGGCTTCAAAATTCCGGGAATAGAGTTCTTCAAGCGTTTCTGCCTGCCACAATTTCCTTGCGGAATCATTCGCCCATACAAGGCGCGAATGATCCAGATCCATAACCCACAGAGGAATGGATAGAGTCATCAGGTCCGATTCACTAAAAAATTTCTTGTCGCTTCTTTCCGGGGGGACTCGCGTCATGAGTTATTTCCCAACGATTTCTTGCTTTTGGTCTGGATCTTTAGGAGTTCGGTGCCTGATTTGTGACTGCGTTCCAAGTTTATAGCGGCTTGTTTGGCTCAATCTTTGTTTTGCTAATTGCAGTCCTGTGTTTGCCTTGGTTTAGACAATTAAACAATATCACAAGTAAATAATAATTTAAGTTGCAATTGACAAATAACATACATCGACAAGCCAATGAGATGTTTCTAATTTTTTGTTCCTTAGAAATTGTCAGAAATAACGATATTTGGAGATGGTGACTAAAATATTCATGGTTAGAATATTGGAGATATTGCCATGATTTGGCTATCTATTGGCTGGAAAATCAATTTTCTTTAATGGATTGTTAGGGATGAGGGCGCAAATGGTCTGCCATTTTGAAAAATTTTAGAATTTGCTAATATGAGACCAATGCATGATATCCACGTCCACAGAATAACCACTCAAAGATGCTTTTTGTCGGTTATTCACAACTGCTCCGTGCTTTTGGTAGAAGCGCCGAGCACCCTCATTGATTGCAAGAACTGTCAAAGAAGCTGTGGTATCTCCTTGCGCAAGCAATGTGCTGAAAGCTTCCTGAAGCAGGCGGGCGCCGATTCCATGCCCTGTGAAGGCTGGAGCACAGTGCAGATTGTCGATAAAGGGCAGGGGGGGGCACCAGACGGATATGAAACCCAGGAGCTGCTTGTTTTGTTCAGCCTCGGCGACGAGGACAACATCTCGCTTGCCGATCTTGCGGTGCTCCCACTCATCCCGGATATCGTCATGCAGCCGCTCCCGCACATAGTGGGGAGGCAGAACGGTGCGGTAGCTCGCGGCCCAGCTGTCTGCCTGTAAACGGGCAATGGCCGTGAAGTCTGAGCGAAATGCCGAGCGGATCAGATAGGGTGGGAGCATCGGTTGAACCTGATGTCGGATCGGGATGCAGGCTTTGAGCCTCGCGCCCCGATCCGTTCATGCATGGGTATCGGGGTGCTCATGGCGCTCTTGGTGATCAGGCAAGGGCATTGGCGGCCTCTGCATTTGCCGCTCCATGGCTGCCTGAATGGGCGATGGCTGCATCATCCGCGACAGGCTTTTTTTTCAAGGCCTTGGCCTGCCGTTCCTGAACCTTCTTGCAGACATCGCTCGTTACCGGCAGATCCCGTGCAACCGATTTGATCAGCTCACGAAACCACTTGTGTCGTGGCGAATGGCGGTTGCGAATGTGCCAGACCATGAAAAACTCGCTGGCTTCCAGTTCGAGCGGTGGCTCGATCCAGGCCAGTTCACGGAAGATGGAATCCGCCAAGCGGGACGGCGCTGTGGCCAGCATATTGGTGCCGCGCACGACCATGGCGACCGACGAGAAGGTGGGCCCGAGATAGGAGACGTTGCGCGTACGCCCCAGTTCGGCAAGCGCCTTGTCAACCGAGGTGCTTTCGCTGGTATCCCACGACAGAATGGCATGATCGGCGTTTGTGTAGTCGTCCAGACTGACCGGAGCCTCGCGCACTGTCGGATCATAATAGGTGATCATGCGGTCACCGCCGATCCTGCTGACGACAAGGTCCGTCGAATCCTGCGGAGCATAGGGGCAGAGTTCAAGATCGGTGAAGCCGCGCTCAAGCGGATTCGGAGCGGCCAGATTGAGCTGATAGGTCTTTAGCGAACAATGCGGGGCTTCCTGTTTCAGTCGTTCGAAAATGGCAGGGACCAGCAGATCGTGTTCATAATCGTTGCAGACGATGGAGAAACGATCCCGCGAGTTGAGCGGGTCGAAAACGGCCTGGCTGTAGAGGCCTTCGATTCCCTTGAGGACCACATCGATGTCGCCCATCATGGTCTCAACCCGCTCAGTGGGCACCATGGCACGACCGACCTTGAGAAACAGCGGGTCACCCAGCATACCGCGCAGTCTGTCCAGCGAATGGCTGACAGAGGACTGTGTGACACCCAACAATCTTGCGGCTTCTGTGACAGAACGGTGCTCGTGGATCAACTTGATCATGTAGAGCGAACGGCCGTCCAGAGAAAGGTAATCGATATTTTTCATCATAGTTATCAATATAATGCATTCGAATTCATTTTATCAATTCCTATTTTCATGCGAGCCCTAACAAGACCCAAGCAAAAAAGCCTGCTGTCTCTGGCAAAGAGTTCGAAGCAATTCCGAAAATCTGGTTGGTGGCCGTTTGGTCTCTGCTTTTTTGTGAGCATGGTAACCGGAGCAATTGAGATTGCACGCGATCGGCTCTAAGCTGCGGTACCAGAGTTGGACTCGGCACAAATACTGATGGGGACGGGCTGATGGATCTTCAGCCTCGGGAATGGTTCGATCGGACCTTCTTGCACCCCGCTCTGACGGCCCGGTCTCGAATGCAGTGAGCGAAAGTGGGCGATGTCAGGAATTTATAAATTCAAAACTTCCCGTCTGGCTCCATGGGCGCTCTGGTTCGCCCGGCTTTGCATTCCGGTTGCCATCCTGTCCTTCCTGCTGATGCGCTTTGGTGGATTGCACCCGTCCATTGCGATTTATTGCTTTGCGGTGTCGGTTCTGCTCGCTGCGCTGTCCATTCTGACGAGCTGGGCGGCCTTTCATGCCATCTGGTTTGAAGGCTATCGGGGTGGGAAATGGCTGTGGGGGGCCTTTGTGCGCTCCATGGTGGTGCTGCTGCCTGCTGCAGTGGCGGCTTTCTTTTATTTCACCTTGCCGCCCTTTTCCGACCTGTCCACCAATCCGATCGATCCGCCGGAATTCGTCGCGGCCTGGCAGATGCGGACCGATGCAGACAACAGTCTTGCGATCGCGTCGCTCGAGGCGCGGGAAGCCCAGACGCTGGCCTACCCAACGCTCAAGAGTCAGGTCTATGATCAGCCGATTGCTCTCATGCAACTGGCTCTGGCTGATGAATTGCAGAAAAGCAAATGGCAGATCCTGAGAAGCGAGGAACAGAAGGCGGATGGGGACAACGCCTATTATGAGGCGTACACCCGCTCATTCATCACCGGCTTGCGCTATGTTGTCGTCATTCGGCTGAGCCCGACCGGTGAAGAGGAAACAACGCTCGACATGCGGTCCGCCTCGCTTTGGGGGGGGCATGATTTCGGGATGAATGCCCGCCGGATCGAAGGGTTTGTCGAGGGGATCAACGAGCGCATGAGTTCCAACGTCCAGCGCTACGAATTGCAGCTGGAAGAAATCGAGCGCTTGCGTCGTCTTCAGATGGGGCCATTGCCTAAACCCAAACCAAAGAATCTGGGCGGTCCGGCCGTGGGGTAATGTGTCCCTGCTGCAAGCCTGATCAGCGCTGTCCGGTGAGGTGATAGCGAGCGTTGAGCGTCGGTTCTACGTCAAGACAGCGGACAACACCCCGCGCCACCAGATATTCCATTTGCGCAAACATCGACAGGGCTGCCGCACCATGCAGGGATGGATCGACGTCCCGATAGATCGATGCGACCATGTCTGCAATTGTTTGGTGTCCGGCTTCAAGGTGGGCAACAAGCGCCTGCTCGCGGCGCTCCCTGTGAGCCTTCAGGCCGGCAAGAAACGGCTGCGGGTTGCTGATAACGCCGCCGTGTCCCGGCCAATAGACGCGATCGTTGCGCTGCATGAGCCGGTCTAGACTGGTCATATAGGCGGCCATAGAGCCGTCCGGTGGTGCCACGATGCTGGTTGACCACGCCATGACGTGATCACCGCAAAACAGGCCGCAGCCATCGGTGAAGGCAAAGGCCAGATGATTGACTGTGTGCCCCGGCGTATGCACCACCTCCAGAGCCCAGCTATCTCCCTCGATGAGCTCACCATCCCTGAGGACGTGATCTATATCCAGCTCGACATCGCCTTCCGCATCGAGAGCATTGATCTCCTGCGCATGCAGGGCACGGGTCGGGCGATGTGGCCCTTCTGCAAAGATCGGTGCGCCGCATCGTGCCTTGAGCAGGCGGGCGCCCGGAGAGTGATCCGCATGGGTGTGGGTGATCAGGATATGGCTGATGGTCTCCCCTGACGTGGCTCGGAGCAGGGCATCGATATGGTCCGGGTTGGCTGGGCCGGGATCGATGATCACCACAGTCCCCTGGCCGACAATATAACTGTTGGTGCCGTGAAAGGTGAAGGGGCTGGGGTTGTTGCAGGTCACACGCCTGACATTGTCCGCCAGCGTGATGGCCTCGCCATAATGGGGGGTGAAATTCCGGTCAAATTGTAGCTCGGCCATGGCTGAAATCCCGATGCATGGAAAGGCGCTTCAGGGCAAACCTGACAGGGCCGGAGGGGGGAAGTGTAGACGAAAACTTCGCCAGTTCAAAGGTGATTGGCCTCAACGGGGATAGTCGATCGGGTTTGCGGCTGTCCGGATTTTTTCGCGCAGCTATGAAATGTTTGTTTTGAGTATAATTGTGTAAAATGTTCATAAATACTATATTACCAAGTAAAAATCATAACGAGTCATTAATTTGGTGGAAATGTCAAATATAATTAGAATTTATTAGTTGGAATGCGGGCGCTGGTCGCCCGAGAAACGGCCAATCGGCAGAGGACTGAATTCGGGAGGGAGCATCCTATAAAAATGTATAATTTCCGTTGTTTATCATATGTTAACTGGAAACAATAGAAACTGGTGATTGCCAATGTTGCCAACCGTTGGATGGTATATATTGTCTGTAATGTACAGTATTCCTTAGTATAAAGGTTTCCGCTCAGATGTCCGTTGAACAGTCTGTAACAGGTGTAGAAAGATTCTTTGGTGAAGATGATATCATCGTCAGCAAAACCGATCTGTCGGGTCGCCTGACCTATGCAAACAAGATCTTCCTCGACATCTCGGGTTATACCGAAAAGGAAGTCTTGGGCCAGCAACACAGTCTCATTCGCCATCCCTACATGCCTCGCACGATTTTCAAGCTTTTGTGGGAGACGATCGAGAGCGGCAACGAGATCTTCGCCTATGTGAACAACCGCTGCAAGAATGGCGATCACTACTGGGTCTATGCCCATGTGACACCCAGCTGGGGGCGTGATGGCAAGGTGAACGGCTATCATTCCAACCGTCGTGTGCCGGATCATGAAATCCTCAAGCAATACGTCATTCCTCTTTATGACAAGATCCGGGCGGCGGAGAAATCTGTTGCCAACCGCAAGGATGGCCTCAAGGCCGGCGTGGAAGTGGTCGAATCTCTGCTCGCTGAGAGAGGCAAGAAATATGACGAGTTCATCGCCACGCTTGGGCAGAAGCAGCGTCGCGGTTTCCGCTGATTGATCCGCTGGGGCAAGTCATCAAGATAGAGTGTTTCGGGGAGATACCTGATGGTTTTCAGAAAGAAATCAGCATCCATTCGCAAGGCGATGGAAGTCTGCAAGGCGGTCGCAAATGGTGATTTCTCCGTGCGCATCACCAATATTCACGACAAGGGCGAGTTGGGTCAGTTGATGCATTCCATCAATGACATGATCGACCGCTCTGACGCCTATATTCGCGAGTCCAAAGCCTGTCTGGATTATGTCGCCCGCAACCAGCATTTTCGCCTGATTGCGGAAAAGGGCATGGTTGGCGACTTCAAACAGGCGGCCGAGAGCATCAACCGTGCCACATGGAAGATCAAGCAGCGCCATGATCGCTTTGACGAGATGGGCACGAAATTCGAGAATCAGCTTGAGGATATCGTGTCCAACATGACGGACATGATCGCCAATTTGCGGAATGCCTCGCAGAAAGTGTCCACTGCCTCGCACGGAGCGCAAGAACAGTCCCTGCTGGTTGCTGCCGGAGCAGAACAGGCCTCAGCCAACATGCAGTCCGTTTCCGAAGCGGTAGAGCAGCTGACCGAGTCCATCGCGGAAATCAATACTCAGGTGGTCAACAGCAGCAGCATCGCCCGTATGTCGGTTGAAAAATCCCACGACATGAGTGGTGAAATCTCCAGTCTGGCGACGGCATCCCAGCAGATCAGCGAAGTGGTTTCGCTCATTTCCGATATTGCTGCCCAAACGAACCTGCTGGCTCTTAACGCCACCATCGAGGCTGCGCGTGCCGGAGAGGCGGGCAAGGGCTTTGCCATCGTAGCGCAGGAAGTCAAGAACCTGTCGGCCCAAACCGCAGAGGCAACCGAACAGATCAGCGGTCAGATCAACGGTTTGCAGCAGGCAACCAATCGGGCCGTGAAGGCCAATGACGAAATATCGAACACAATCGAAAAGGTCAGTGAGATCTCGGCAGCCATTGCCGCCGCAGTGGAAGAGCAGAGTGCAGCCACCCAGGAGATCTCCTCCAATATCGAGGAAGCTGCCGTCGGCACCAAGGATGTGAGTCAGGGTGTTGCCGAAGTGAATGAAGCAACTTCCGTGACCGAGAGCACCGCCAAGGAAGTGATGCAGGTGTCCGAGAAGCTCGGCCATCAGGAAGGAAGCCTGGTCGATCTGCGTCAGGAACTGGTCAAGTTCCTTCTTGAAGTGCGCAAGGTGGGCTGAGGCCCATTGGCCAATGTCCGGACCTTCGGATCAAATTCAATGACTGTCTCTCCCAAGACTGTCGCGATGAAGAAAAGGCGGCTCTGTTCGAGAGCCGCCTTCCGTATGTCTGGGGTATTTTCCAACTCCTGATGCGTTGATCAGGTGATGACGTCCGGTTCGGTACGGCCTATGCGACCCTTGAGATCTGTCATTGCCAGCATTGCATTGACCAGTGGATCAAGCACCTGCTTGGTTGGCAGATTGTGCTTGCCGTGGGTGTCTACATATTGTTCGAGATAGACGCGCAGGGTTGCGCCGTCGGTGCCGGTGCCGGAAAGGCGGAAGACAACCCGTGCCTTGCCCTCGAACCAGACGCGGAGGCCCTGGCCGCTGCTAACCGACCCGTCGACCGGATCGTTGTAGGAGAACTCGTCGGCATTCTTGACCGTCAGGCTGCCGAAGGTCTGGCCCGGCAATTCGGCGAGCTTGCCGCGCAAATCGTCAATCAGCTGATTGGCTGCATCCATCGGGATGGCTTCATAGTCATAGCGGCTGTAATAGTCGCGGCCATATTTGGCCCAGTGCCCTTCAAGGATGGCTTTGACCGGCTGGCCACGCTCGGCGATGATGTTGAGCCACAGGAGAACTGCCCAGAGACCGTCCTTCTCGCGAACATGGTTGGAGCCGGTACCGGCGCTTTCCTCGCCACAGATGGTGGCCTTGTTGGCATCAAGTAGATTGCCGAAGAATTTCCAGCCCGTCGGCGTCTCGTAACAGGCAATGCCCTGCTTGGCGGCAACGCGGTCGCAGGCGGCGCTGGTTGGCATGGAACGGGCAACTCCGGCCAGTCCGTTGCGATAGGCCGGCGCCATGTGGGCGTTGGCGGCCAGAACGGCAAGGCTGTCGGACGGGGTGACATAGATACCGCGCCCGACGATCATGTTGCGGTCGCCGTCGCCATCGGAGGCCGCGCCGAGGCAGGGTGCCTTTTCCGACATCATCAGATCCATCAGGCTCTTGGCCCAAACCGGGTTCGGGTCAGGGTGACCGCCGCCGAAATCCTCACTCGGTTCGGCATTGAGCACGGTGCCCTCCGGTGCGCCCAGAGATCCCTCGAAAATGGCTTTTGCATAGGGTCCGGTGACCGCATGCATGGCGTCGAACACAAGGGTGAAGCCACCGGCAATCAGGTTGCGGATGGCCACGAAGTCGAACAGCGACGCCATCAGGTCCTTGTAGTCCTTGACCGGATCGATCACGTTGACGTCCATCTCGCCGAGCTTCTTGTTGCCGATAGAGCCCAGATCGATCATCTCGCCCTGCAGGATCTTGTAGGAGCTGATCGAGCAGGTTTCCTTGTAGATCGCCTCGGTGACGCTTTCAGGAGCCGGGCCACCGTTGGATACGTTGTATTTGACGCCGAAGTCCGCGTCGATGCCGCCGGGGTTGTGGCTGGCTGAAAGAATGAGGCCGCCTTCGGTCTTGTATTTGCGAATAAGGTTGGAGGCTGCAGGTGTGGAAAGCAAACCGTGCTGACCGACGATGACCTTGGCTGCGCCGTTGGCGGCGGCCATGGCAAGAATGATCTGAATTGCCTTGCGGTTGAAGTAACGGCCATCGCCTCCTACCACAAACGTCTTGCCTTCAGCTCCACCGATAGCATTGAAAACGGATTGAATGAAATTTTCCAGATAACCGGGCTCCATGAAGACCCGGGTTTTCTTTCGTAGTCCAGATGTCCCGGGTTTCTGGCCTGAAATCGGTTCGCAGGAAATAGTCGAAATTTTCATATTGAAGCCTCCAGGTCAAAGTTACCAGAACATTACTGGGGTATCTGACCACTAAACATAGACATGGATCAAATGCGGATCGCGAATCTGCACCTGAAATTTCGTTCTGTAAAAATGAGCTTGGTTAAACCACTTAACTGTCTAATATAATGTCATTTTTACAAAGCCCGTAAAATGGGCTGATCTCAAAAGAATGAACACTTCTTTAGTCGAGCGTCCGGGGTGGCCTTTCATACAGCGGCACTACGGGCACGGTAGCACACCCGGTTGCCGATGACAAAGACCGCTCGATCTGGCGCTTTCATTTGATGAGGCACGAAGGCTATGCTGTCTGGAAACGGCGCGGCTGGTCAGGTCGCGCTTTTCAGGCCGTACGCTTCATGTCGCCAGTAATAAGCCGGGACCCCGATCAAGGATCGTGGCCGGTCCAAACTGGCATAAAACAAAAAGAAATGTCGTTTTGGTCGCTTGATAATATATATTATGCGGTTATGGGATGTCTATCTGGATAATGATGCTTATTCACACGCGCGCACGGCGGCTGTTGAGCAGAATGCCCAGCGCAATGAAGGCGATGCCCATCAGGTGGTAGCCTTCCAGTCTCTCGCCCAGAAAGAAGAACGCAAGAAATGCCACCCAGACCGGCATCAGGTGAATCGTCACGCCCGCCTTGGACGGTCCGATGAGGCCAACCCCCTTGTTCCAGCTGAAATAGGCCAGCAGCGAGGCAATGAACGTCACATAGACGATGGCGGCCAGATTCGTCGGTGTCAGGGTCACTGCCTGATAGGTGAGGGTTTCCCAGATATAGAGCGGCAACAGCATCAGCGCCCCGAGGCCGGTGATGACCATCAGCATGACCAGCGGGTCAAGCGTCACCGGGCGCATTTTCACCGTGATGGAGTAGAGTGCCCAGACAATGGCTGCCCCGACCATCCAGATGTCGCCGCCCGTAAACTTGAGATGGAACAGGGTTCTGAAATCGCCTGCCGTGATCACCACTACCACGCCAAAGAAGGAGACCAGGATGCCCGCAATCTGGGCAAGGCCAAGCTTTTCCTTGAGAATGAACAGCGACAACAGCGCCATGAAGGCCGGACAGGTGGCCAGAATGAGGGTGGAGTTGATGGCCGTGGTGCTGTGCAGGGCCTGATATTGCAAGGGGTTGAAGGCGGCGATTCCCGTAGCTGACATGGCCAGCAGCAGCTTCCAGTGCTTGCGGATCACCGGCCAACTGGCTTTGAGTCGCGGGGCGGTGATGACCAGCAGGATGAGACAGCAGAAAAACCAGCGCCAGAAGGAGAGACCGAGCGGCGGCAAATCGCCGCGAACGGCCCGACCGATCACCACATTGCCACCCCAGCAAAGCGTGGCCAGAGCAAGCAGAACATAGGCGACAGCAGTATTGTTTTTCATAATATCGGCTTTACGGGAAGGAGATTGGTAAGGAATGCCAGTTCATGGCATAATTTTCTGTCTCTTGAAAGAAGGAATCTCTCTATACTGGTTGGCAAAAGTCAAAAACAACAACAAGTCGTGGAGCCGAGCCAATGAGCAAGTCTGTTGGGATCCTGATATTCGACGATGTCGAGGAACTGGATTTCGTTGGGCCATGGGAAGTTTTTACCATGGCCAACGTGGTCGCCGAGAGAATGCATTTGTCCGTCGCTTTCGAGATGTCCCTGATTGCCCCGAGCATGGAGCCGGTGCGGTGCGCCAAGGGAATGCGCGTGCTGCCGGACAAGGCGATGGCCGAAGTGGCGCGTCAGGACGTGATACTCGTTCCCGGTGGAATGGGGACCCGCCGCGAGGTGAACAATCCCGAAATTCTCGAATGGATATCGATTGTGGGTGGCCGGGCCGACTGGATCACCAGCGTCTGTACAGGATCGCTGCTGCTGACGGCGGCCGGATTGACGCGCGGCAGAAAGATCTCCACCCATCATGGCGCCGTCGATCTGTTGCGCAATCGTCCCGAGGCGCCTGATGTCCGGCCCGAATATCGCTATATCCGCGACGGCAATCTGGTGACCAGCGCCGGCGTTTCTGCTGGTATCGACATGAGCTTGTGGCTGGTTGGCGAATGGCATGGTGCCGATTTTGCCCGTGCCGTGCAGAAGGCCATGCAATATGACCCGATGCCGCCTTATGGCGCGCTGACCTGAGGGCGCATCAGCCTTCTCAGGCGCAGCCACATGATGGCGAGCCGCAGCAATTCCTCCAGAATGAGGATGCCATAGGCAATATAGAGCGATAGCTCGAAGACATGGGTGACAATCATCAGAAGCGGGACACCAAAGCCCCATTGCAGCCCCACCTGCACCCAGAACACCCATTTGGGCCGGTCGGTCGCCCTTAGAATGGCACCGATGGTGACCGACACCGTGCGGACCAGCACCAGCACCCCGCCGTAGGGAATAAGCAGCAGAAAGTTGATCCGCACCCAATCCGATATGTGCCAGGAGAGCGCGTCGGCAACGAGCGTCACCCCGACAAACAGCAACGCAAGACGTGGTGCCAGATAGCGCAGTGCCTTGAGGACGGACCCGATGGCCTGCCGCAAGGTCTCGCTGCCCGGTTTCAGATCGGCGCAGGTGAGGGTGGCCGACATGGCAACCGAACGGCCCAACACGTTGGCAACCGACAGCCACGGCGTCATCAGGGCCAGCGCCGCAAAGGTCAGATAGGGCTGCTGGGCAAACAGCAGCTGGTAGGCTTGCGCACCGACAATCAGCGCCGCCACATTGAGGGTAACCGGCACCAACACATGTCGCGGCAGAAGCGGCTCCTCGGCCTGCCCTTGATGGTCCGGGTTAGTCCTTGCGGAAGGGGCAAGCCCGGAAGACTTTGGCACGGGCAGGGCATAAGCCGCCCGCATGTCGCCAGCCAGCAACCCAACCAGATAGACGAGTCGGGCGCTCTGACTGATGAGCGTTGCGATGGCCGCGCCCTTGATGCCCAGTTCCGGCGCACCGAACCAGCCATAGATCAGCAATGCGTTGAGAATGATGTTGAGCGGCAGCTCGATGGCAAAGCCCTTCAGCTCGCGCGGTGCCTGTCGCTTGACGTCAAAACTGATGGTCAGCAGGTAGGCAGCAAAGCTGAGTGGCGGCGCATAGACCATCAGCTCCAGATAGCGCTTGGCGGCAAAGCCGATGCCCGAGGTCGTGGCCAGCCGATCAACGAGGAAATTGATGTTGAAGCGGAACAGCAGGACGAGGATGAAGCTCATCCCGAGGCCCAGAGCCAGCATGCGCAGCAGTCGGCGATAGAACAGGCGCATGTCGCCCACACCAAAGGCACGAGTCAGAAGAATCTGCGCGCCAGAGCCCAGCCCGAACAGCAGCGCCATGAAGACCCCGTAAAGCCCGGCGCAAAGCCCCAGCCCGGCCAGTGTTTCATCTCCGATCGGCCCCACCATGTTGGCATCGATCAGGATGGCCGAGGTGGAAAACAGTCCGGACAGGGATAGAAATCCCGCCAGTTTCAGGATGGATGGCGTCTCTCTGTCGAGCAGAACCGGCTTTGGCAATGGGCTGACTGGCACGGGGATAATGGGATCTTCTATTTGCGAATGGTTTGCGTTGCCCGGACATTAGGATAAATTGGCGACAATGCCAATCCGGAACCTTGTAGCCCGAAAGTTCGTTATCCCGTGTCCAGTCTCGTTATTTCCAACCCCTATGTGGGGATCGCCATTCTTGTTGTCTTTGTTCTGTCCGGAAAAGTGTTTCGTGATAACTGGAAGCAGAAGGGCGAGACATGGAAGCGCAATTGCTGGCTTGCCGGGATTGTGGCCATCCTCTGCTTTCTGGCCATGGCTTTCATCCCCTTCATCCCGCACTGAACAGCCTGTCGCCGGTTCGTTGCATTGAGCTGAAATCTTCTGACGGGGCTAACGGCCAGATTGTTCCTGTGAACGGCCTGTGTCCGCTGTGGTCAGCAGGGGGGGGGCGTTGGGGGATATAGTCTTGAGGTGAGAGACGGAAAAGAGCAGAACGGCACGGG
Organism: Cohaesibacter haloalkalitolerans; assembly: GCF_003574655.1. Lineage (GTDB taxonomy): Bacteria > Pseudomonadota > Alphaproteobacteria > Rhizobiales > Cohaesibacteraceae > Cohaesibacter > Cohaesibacter haloalkalitolerans. The sequence continues at coordinate 179,758 of NZ_QNUM01000007.1, read as the reverse complement.
GCCGCTCTGCTTGCAGGTAGGTTATGTCAAACGAACCTGGCTTGCTTTTCAAAGCAAGATCTTTCCCGAAGGTGCCATGGCCATAAGATGGGCTTCCCGGCACCCGGTATTCTGTTCCTGTCAAATCCGCAGGTTGCACGAGGGCGGCGCCTGAGGCAAAGGGCAGGGAGGAGACTGCCTATTCGGCGGCGTTCATCGCGGCTTCCCGTTCCGCTTTCTCACGCGCAGCCTTCTTGCGAGGGCATTCCCCGTTGAGGCGCTCTTTGAGCGGGCTGTTTTTGTCAACCGGCGAGCCACAGATCAGGCAATGGTCGGCGTCGGAAATGGCATTGAGCCCGCCACAAGACCCGGCGATCGGTTTGCGCTTGAACATCACGCCGATGGACATACCAACAACGACGATCAGAAAAGCTGCGAATACAATAACATAGGTTGCCATCTTTAAAACCTCCATGCTGACTTGGGCACCGTCTGTGCCTGACAGCCATTGATCATTTTTCAGCCGCCATCAGAGCATCAAAGGCTTTGCTGCTAGATGTGACAAATCCGCTTTCCTCGCGGCGAATGAAATAGGCCGGAATGTCCAGCTTGTCAGCCAGAGCCCGTCCCTCTTTTTCGCCCAGCACGAGAAGTGCGGTTGCCCAGCCATCGGCGCGCATGCCATTTGGCGCCAGCACCGTGACCGAAGCGAGATTGTGCGTGACCGGTTTGCCGGTCGTCGGGTCGATGATGTGAGACATGCGCTGTCCCTCATCAGTGAAGTAGAAGTTGCGGTAATCTCCAGATGTTGCAATACCCATATCGCGTACCGGGAGGACCAGCTGAACCGAGCGTCCGGCCTCGTCGGGTTTTTCAACGCCGATCTGCCAGGGTTCACCCAATTCGTTCAGGCCATGCACCATCAGGTCGCCGCCTATCTCTACGAGATAATTCGTAATGTCGTGCTTCGCAAGGGTACGGCTGATCAAATCTGCACTATATCCCTTTGCAATGGCGCCCAGAGTGATGGTGACGCCCGGTTTGTTCTTGCGGACCATCGGTGGATTGTCCTTGACCTCAAGCAATTCGGTCTGGCCCACATTGGCCATCGCCTCGGCGATCTGCTCTTTGGTCGGCGGGTTCTTGTTGTCGGCCGGGCCAAATCCCCACAGGTCGACAAGCGGTGAAACGGTGATATCGAATCGGCCGCCACTCAGCTTGTGGATGATCTGGGCTTCGGCCAGAACTTCGTGAAACCTGTCAGAAGTACTTAACCAACTGGTTGAGGAGCTGTTGTTAAAGATGGAGATTTCCGACTCTTTTTTCCAGTTCGACAGCGCTTCATTGGCTTCATCGAGCGTCTTCTTGATGTCATTATAGAGAGTCTCGTCATCCACCTTGCCGCGCACATTGAGCGCCTTGATGGTGTAACTGGTGCCCATGGTGTTGCCACGGAGCTGATATTCGTCACTTTTCTTCGAAGGGAGAAGGTCACATCCGGCAAGAGCCAACAGACCGATAGCAAGCAGGGCGAGCCTGAAGAGCGAACGCAATGGAAAACCTCAATGCTGTTTCGACCGAGTGCAGCCTGAGAGGGGCTGAGCATAAATTTACCGCCCAAAAAGAAGGCATGTTGCGTTAGTTGGTCTCTTCTTTGACCGAAGTCAAGGTCTTTTTGATCAGTTTGAAGGAAGAGAGGGTGGGCTAACGGGGGAAATTTATTTCATTTTATCCATTCAAATTGCTACCAATGGCAAAAGCCATCCATCTGGGTGCAAATTGACTTGAATTGTTTGATTTCCATCGTTAGCAAGAGGGGGGTTGTTAGGACAACACCGTACATTGGCGCGAGGGGCGCCGTAAAACTCATTCAGTCAAGGTATGCTATGAAGCTAAAAAAAGGATTGGATCTGCCGATAACAGGCGCTCCTGTCCAGACCATTCATGAGGGGCCAAAGATAACCAAGGTGGCTGTGAATGGTCGGGACTTCATCGGCCTGAAGCCCAAGATGCTGGTTGCGGAAGGGGACAAGGTCAAGAAGGGTCAGCCTCTCTTCTTGCACAAAGCTTCCGAAGAAGTGCTCTATGTGGCTCCAGGTGGCGGGACCGTTTCGGCGATCAATCGCGGGGCACGTCGTGTGCTCGAGACCATCGTGATCGCACTGGATGAGGTGGAAGAAGAAATCACCTTTGAGTCGACGCCTGCAGAACAGCTCAGCGCCCTCCCGCGCGAGAATGTCCAGAAGCGGCTCTATGAAAGTGGTCAGTGGACCTATCTCAAGACAAGGCCTTATTCTTATGTGCCTTTGCAGGGTACCGTCCCTCATTCCATCTTTGTCACCGCGATGGACACCAACCCGCTCGCTGCCGACCCCGCCGTCATCATCGGCGAGAACGCTGCAGCCTTCAGCGCCGGTGTCGATGTGCTTTCGACCCTGACAGACGGCCACGTATTCGTCTGCCATTCGCCGGATGCAAAGATGCCCGGTGTCACGACCGAGAAGGCGGTTTTCGAAACCTTCTCCGGTCCGCATCCTGCCGGTCTGGCAGGGACACACATCCATTTTCTCGATCCCGTGACCACAGGAAAGACCGTCTGGTCCATCAACTATGCGGATGTGATTGCCATTGGCAACCTCTTCCTGACGGGCAAGATCGATACGGACCGCACGATTGCCATCTGCGGCCCGCTGGCAACCAAGCCGCGTCTGGTCAAGACCCGCGTCGGGGCCTCCACGGATGAACTGACCGCCGGTGAAATCGAAATCGGCATCAACTGCCGTGTCGTTTCCGGGTCTGTTCTTTCCGGCAAGACGGCTGAAGGCACATTCGCCTATCTGACCCGTTCTGCCACGCAGCTGACCCTGATGGAAGAAGACACCAAACAGCGCGTTCTTGGTTGGGGCTATCCTTCCATGAACTACTGGTCCTTCACCAATGTTCATCTGTCTGCCCTGTTTGGCGCCGGCAAGAAATTTGCTTTCGGCACCAACCTGCGCGGTGGCCGTCGTGCCATGGTGCCGTTCGGCAGCTATGAAGGCGTGGTTCCTCTGGATGTGTTGCCGACCCAGTTGCTCAAGGCATTGCTGACGCTGGACACCGATCTGGCACAGAAACTGGGCGCTCTGGAACTGGATGAAGAAGATCTGGCACTCTGCACCTTCATCTGTCACTCGAAATATGAGTATGGCGAAGCGCTGCGAGCCAATCTCGCCAAAATCGAAAAAGAGGGCTAAGCCTTGGGTCTGCGCAATTTCTTCGACAGCATTGAGCCGCATTTCCATAAAGGCGGTAAGCTGCATCGGTATTTCGCCCTTTACGAAATGGTGGAATCCTTCATCTACACGCCAAAGATGGTGACCCGTGCCGCGCCTCACGCGCGTGACGACATCGATCTGAAGCGTGTCATGTCCTATGTGGTGATCGCCACATTCCCCTGTGTTCTGATGGCTCTTTACAATACCGGCTATCAGACCAACTCAGCCATTGCCAGCATGGGCTTGTCCGAGGTCGCCGGATGGCGCGCCTGGGTGATCAACCTGCTCGGCATCGGCTTTGATCCGAACAGCATCTTCGCCAATCTGGTGCATGGTCTGCTCTACTTCCTGCCGATCTACATCTTCACGCTGGCCGCAGGCGGCATCGTGGAAGTGATCTTCGCCATCGTGCGCGGGCATGAGATCAACGAAGGCTTCTTCGTGACCTCCATGCTCTATGCCCTGATCGTTCCTGCCTCCACCCCGCTCTGGATGGTGTCTATCGGCATCATCTTCGGCGTGCTGATGGGCAAGGAAGTGTTCGGCGGCACCGGCAAGAACTTCCTCAACCCCGCTCTGGTCGGTCGTGCCTTCCTCTATTTCGCCTATCCGGCAGCCATGTCCGGTGATGCGATCTGGACCCCGGTTGACGGCTTCACAGGCGCTACCGCGCTGGGTGCTGCTGCCCTGCACGGGACACAGGCACTGAACGACATGGGCCTGACCTGGTGGGATGCCTTCTTTGGCATCATGCAGGGTTCCATGGGTGAAACATCCGCTCTGGCGGCTCTCATCGGCGGCGTCGTTCTGGTCTATACCCGCATCGCCAACTGGCGTCTGATCGCTGGCTGTGTTGCTGGTACTGTCGTATTCTCGGCAATGTTCAACCTGATCGGCTCTGACACCAACCCGATGTTTGCCATGCCTTTCTGGTGGCACATGGTGCTCGGTGGCTGGGCATTCGGTCTGGTCTTCATGGTCACGGAACCAGTTTCCGCTGCCCAGACCAACCCGGGTCGCTTCTGGTACGGTTTCCTGATCGGTTTCATGGTCATCATGATCCGCGTCGTCAACCCGGCTTTCCCGGAAGGCATGATGCTCGCGATCCTGTTCGGCAACATCTTTGCGCCGCTCATCGACTACTTCGTGGTGCGCGCCAACATCAAGCGGAGGGCTGCTCGCAATGCCTGAGGCAACAGATAAGAAACTTGGTCCATGGGGACGTTTTCTGGCGACGCCAGCAGACAATCCTGTGAAGACGGTTATCGTCGCTGTCGCTCTTTGTCTGTTCTGTTCCATGATCGTGTCGGCCGCAGCCGTGGCCCTGAGACCCGTTCAGGCAGAAAACAAGGTGCTCGACAAGCGTCGTAACATTCTCGAGGTCGCCGGCCTTTATCAGCCGGGTGTCAACATCAACAAGACCTTCAACGAGAAGATCGAGGCTCGCCTCGTGGACATCGAGACCGGCAAATTCTCTGATGCTGCCGATCCCGCAACCTACGACCAGCGCAGCGCCGCCAAGGATCCTGCCCAGTCGATCAAACCGGCAGAAGATATCGCTGGTATTGGCCGTCAGGCCAAACTGGCATCGGTCTATCTGATCCGTGATGACGCTGGTGCAATCGACAAGATCATCCTGCCGGTTCATGGCTATGGTCTGTGGTCCACGATGTACGGCTTTGTGGCCCTCAAGGCTGACGGTAACGAAGTTGCCGGCTTCCAGTTCTACGAACAGGGCGAAACCCCGGGTCTCGGTGCCGAGGTTGACAACCCCCGCTGGAAGGCTCTCTGGCCGGGCAAGAAGATCTATGGCGATGATGGCAGCGTGAAAATCTCTGTTGCCAAAGGAGCTCCGACAGCAGCCACCGCCGACTATCATATCGACAGTCTGGCCGGTGCGACGCTGACCAGCCGTGGTGTCGACAACCTGATCCATTTCTGGATGGGTGACCAGGGCTTCAAGCGCTTCCTTGATAATCTCAAAGAAGGGACGGTCTAATGGCTGAGCACAAGAATAGTATGTTGATCGACCCGTTGGTCGATAATAACCCGATCACACTGCAGGTTCTGGGCATCTGTTCCGCTCTTGCCGTGACCTCGTCCCTGAAAGTGGCATTCGTGATGGCCTTGTCGGTTACGCTGGTGACGGCGTTTTCCAACCTGTTCATCTCGATGATCCGCAATCATATTCCGAACAACATCCGCATCATTGCGCAGATGGTCATCATCGCGTCACTGGTGATCCTGGTTGACCAGATCCTCAAGGCCTATGCCTTCGAGATTTCAAAGACTTTGTCGGTTTTCGTCGGTCTGATTATCACCAACTGCATCGTGATGGGCCGCGCAGAAGCCTACGCCATGAAGAACCCGCCGGTGGCGAGTTTCCTGGACGGTATCGGGAACGGTCTCGGCTATTCCTTCATTCTGCTGCTCGTTGGTATCGTGCGCGAACTGTTCGGTTCGGGCTCGCTGTTCGGCATCACCATCCTGAAAACCGTGAACAACGGTGGCTGGTATGTGCCAAATGGTCTGTTGCTGCTGCCGCCGAGCGCCTTCTTCATCATCGGCATGATCATCTGGATCTTCCGTACCTGGAAGCCGGAGCAGGTGGAAGCACGTGACTTCTCCATCATTAAACAAGAGGGAGGCCACTAAGAATGGAAGGTCTCATTTCACTCGCAGTCAAGGCGATCTTTCTTGAGAACCTTGCCCTGTCCTTCTTCCTTGGCATGTGTACCTTCCTTGCCGTTTCCAAGAAGGTTGAAACTGCAATCGGTCTGGGTATCTCCGTTACGGTCGTTCAGGCCATCACGGTCCCTGCCAACAATCTGATCCTGCATTTCCTGCTGGCCGAGGGCGCCTTGTCCTGGCTTGGCATCGAAAATGTGGATCTGACCTTCATCGGTCTGATCTCCTACATCGGCGTCATCGCCGCTATGGTGCAGATCCTTGAAATGATCCTCGACCGCTTCTTCCCAGCGCTCTACAACGCTCTGGGTATCTTCCTGCCGCTGATCACGGTGAACTGCGCCATTATGGGTGGCTCGTTGTTCATGGTGGAACGAGATTATACCTTCACGGAAAGTTCCGTCTACGGCGTGGCTTCCGGTCTTGGCTGGGCGCTGGCAATCACTGCCATGGCAGGTGTTCGCGAGAAGCTTAAATATTCTGATGTGCCGGCTGGCCTGCAAGGGCTTGGCGTCACGTTCATCACCGCAGGGTTGATGGCCATGGGCTTCATGGCTTTCTCCGGCGTGAAGCTGTAAGGGAGACTATAAGATGGAAGAGTTTGCCCTTGGCATCACGTTCTTTATCCTGATCGTTCTGGCTCTGGTGGCGATCATTCTGTTCGCCCGCAGTCGTCTGGTCTCAACGGGTAATGTGAACATCACCATCAACGGTGAAAAGACCATTTCCGTTCCCGCCGGTGGCAAGTTGCTGGGCGCACTGGCGAGCCAGAAGATTTTCGTGGCGTCTGCCTGTGGCGGTGGTGGCACCTGTGCTCAGTGCCGGTGTAAGGTCTTCGAAGGCGGCGGGTCCATCCTGCCGACCGAAGAGGCGCACATCACCAAGCGCGAAGCCAAGGAAGGCGCTCGCCTTTCCTGTCAGGTCGCTGTCAAACAGGACATGAAGATCGAAGTGCCTGAAGAGGTCTTCGGTGTCAAGAAATGGGAATGCACGGTGCGGTCCAACGACAACGTTGCGACCTTCATCAAAAATCTGGTGCTCGAACTGCCGGCTGGTGAACATGTTCACTTCCGCGCCGGTGGTTACATCCAGATTGCTGCTCCGGCTCATCAGGTTGCCTACAAGGACTTCGATGTTGCTGAGGAATATCGTGAAGACTGGGACAAGTTCAATCTGTGGCAGTATGTTTCCAAGGTTGATGAGCCCATCGAACGCGCCTATTCCATGGCCAACTATCCTGAAGAAGAAGGCATCATCATGCTCAACGTACGTATCGCTTCGCCTCCTCCGGGGCAGCCGAACGTACCTCCGGGGCAGATGTCCTCCTATATCTTCAACCTGAAGCCAGGTGACAAGGTCACAATTTCCGGTCCGTTCGGCGAGTTCTTCGCCCGCGATACCAAGAAGGAAATGATCTTCGTCGGTGGTGGCGCCGGTATGGCTCCGATGCGTTCGCACATCTTCGATCAGCTCAAGCGGATCAAGACCGATCGCAAGATCACCTTCTGGTATGGTGCCCGTTCCAAGCGCGAAATGTTCTTTGTTGAAGATTTCGACCAGCTGGCAGCCGAAAATCCGAACTTCACTTGGCATGTTGCCTTGTCGGATGCGCTGCCGGATGACAACTGGACCGGCTACACCGGCTTCATTCACAACGTTCTCTACGAACAGTATCTGCGTGATCATGAAGCACCGGAAGACTGCGAATACTACATGTGCGGTCCTCCGATCATGAACCAGTCCGTGATCAACATGCTGCTCGATCTGGGCGTTGATCGCGAAGACATCATGCTCGACGACTTTGGCGGCTAACGCCGGTCCAAGAGAAGAGACAAGGAAGGCCGGAGCAGAGATGCTTCGGCCTTTTCTTTTGGGCTCCCGGGGAGGGGCTGGCCGCCGATCAAGGCTTGCCAAGGCCTGCGTTGCATAAAACATCGACTTCATAGACTTCGCCGTCCCGTTGCCATGCTGTGCTCTTGAAGTCCCAGTTGTGGTTCTCTGCCTTCTTGCGCTTGGCGGCCACGGCATCAAGGCTGATCTTGGCGTAGGCCTTGACGTGACGCGGCTGGCTAAGAACCTGCATCGTGGTCATGCCCTGCTTCTTGAGATGTTGCAGGTTCAGCTCGCACCGTTGTCTCGGGTCGGAGCCGTTCCACTTGACTTTGCTCAGAGGCACATTCTTGGCGATGAAGTCACGGGAGACAGTGCGCTTGGTCCCTGCGCCCACTTCGCGGTTTTCAAGGCGCGTGGACCATGTATCCGCAGGGCTGCCTTCCCAGTACCGGGCGCCGTGGGACATCATCACCTCCATCGCGACAATCCGTTCGCCGTTGGTGGCCTTGGCGTAAAGGTGCAGGATGAAGTCATGGTGGGTGCTCTTGATCGCCGTGTAGCCGGAGGCATTGGCTGAGACCTGAACCTGGGCCAGATCAATCCCGGTTGGCTTGATCTCGACTTTTTCGATCCAGTCGGCGGCATTGGCCGCGACCGGCAGCAGGGCTGCGCCGCTGAGGACAGAAGTGGCGACGAGGGCGGTGAAAATGAATTTCTTGCTGGACATTGTATTTCCTTTTCGGTTGCTCGCTATACCCAGTGGACGCGATGCAACCGAAAAAGGTTCATGTCGAATTCATTTTTAATTCAAAAATCGTCTTCTTTGTTGAAAATGGCTTATTCATCATACCGTTTATAGCGCAAGATACCTGCCAGCCGCGCCTTTCCAGCATTGTCTCTTGGATGGTTGACACCGTCATGAACCAGGATTTCGTCAAAGTCGAACGGGCTGACGCCCTCTATGCAGGCGACGTTGATGCCATATTCGTCCGGATTGGAGCGACGCTTGTGATGGGTGTAGATGCCGCATTTTGAGCAGAAATAATGCTCCGCTGTCATGGTGCCGAATTGATAGAGGGTGAGGAACTCTTTCCCTTCCAGAAACTCGATGCCATCGAGTGGTGTCGAAACCGCAGCAGCTCCACGCATCCTGCATATGGAGCAGGTACAGCGACGGGGTGGCTTGTCATCCTTGGAAATGGTGACCCTGTATTTGATGCTGCCGCAATGGCAGGCGGCGTTGTAAGTATGTCCCGGCTTGATCAATCCCGGTCTCCTTCTGTCAGTGAGTTGCGATCAAAGTCTGCCGCCAATGGGAAGCAAAAGCAAGCCACGGCGAAAGGGAAGGGGCGGGCTCATGGAGATGACGCCGACACCTGCCGCGCTTGATGCCAATCCTTCTTTGGAGAGCCAACCAAGGTGAACCTGACAGCTCTCTTATGATTGGTATGAGAATAAGGAGAGTAAATCATACCACATTCAGAGATTTGGCATAGTCATTCTCTAATGCATCGCTGCAATTGATGATTGTCAAAAATTGAATTGACGTAACTCATAGTAGAAGAGATGCAAGTCTGTAGAATGACGCCCAATTGACCGCTTCATATACTTTGCTCCCGGGTGCTAAAAGCCACCCGGGACTGGCTCTCACAGGAAGCATCATTCTGGTGAAAAAGAACGGCTATCATGAGATCAAGGAGCATGTCGCAGCCATGATCCGCAGCAAGCAGTGGCCTCCGGGTTATCTGTTGCCCTCGGAGATCGATCTTGCAGCGCAATTTGACTGCGCCAGAGCGACGGTCAACCGCGCCTTGACCGAGTTGGCGGATGAACAGATCATTGATCGCAAACGCAAGGCCGGAAGCCGGGTACGCGATGGCAGCGAACGGATCGTCAATCTGAGATTCCAGTTTCCCTGTCGCGAGGTGACGTCTACGGGCAAGACTCACAAATATGTATCGTTGAAGCGGGAAGCCTGCCCCTTGCCGGAAATGCTACAGGACGAAGGCGCCACTGGTGAAGCGCCCGAGGCTCTCAAGCTGGAAGGGGTACATTATGCCAACGACCAGCCATTCCAGTTTGAACAGACCTGGATCCGCCGTGATGCTTCTTCGGGGAGAGAAGGAGAGATGCCAGACCATTCGGCGCCCTGCCTGAGGCTGTTGCAGAAAAGCCCCTATTTTCATGGCAGCATAACCATTTCCGTCGCTCGGGCGACGCAGGAGGAGGCCCGATATCTCGGGATCAGAACCGGCGATCCGCTGTTGATCAAGGATCTGGTCCTGACGGAAGGGCAGGGTGGTACGCCGGTCGCCCGTATGCGAATGAGCTATCGGGCCAGCTATACGTTTGCCGGAACCTTTTAGCGGCAGGCCGCCTTGTCTTCGGCAATAACCTGCTCAATGGCACCCATCAGTACGGGATAGTCATAGCCAACGGCACCACTGTTCACGCGGTCGCGGCCAATGCTGTAGGCGAGGATTTGCGTATCAAGTTTTGCAAAGGTTGCTTCGACGCCCATTGTGCAGGTGCTAGATGAAATTGCTTCCGCATCCAGTGCGATGGAACGGGCTGCTTCCAGAAGCTCGAGGTCTTGTGGTGCGATTGCCATAGTATTCTCCTACTTTTGTATAAGAGTACTTACTGAATTTTACGGAGGGACGCATCTAAAAATCGGAGCGATCATCGTTTTTGCACTGCAAAATGATCAACTTCGCAAGAACAGGAAACCAGGCGGCTTAAGGGCGTATCTATCTGGACAGATTGATAGGCCGCCGAAGATTTGCGGAGGCGATAAGCCTATCGATAGGACGGAGAGCGAGGCGGGTTTTGCTCTGCGCTAACACTCCGGCAGGTTGACGGCCAGCCCGCCGCCAGATAGGCCGCCGAAGCTTTGCGGAGTCGATAAGCCTATCGACAGAATGGAGAGCGAGGCAGGCTTTGCGCTGCGCTAACACTCCGGCAGATTGACGGCTAGTCCGCCGCCAGATAGGCCGCCGAAGCCCTGCAGAGGCGATAAGCCTATCGACAGAATGGAGAGCGAGGCAGGCTTTGCGCTGCGCTAACACTCCGGCAGATTGACGGCTAGTCCGCCGCCAGATAGGCCGCCGAAGCCTTGCTGAGGCGATAAGCCTATCGACAGGACAGAGAGCGAGGCTTGCTTTGCGCTGCGCTAACACTCCGGCAGGTTGACGGCCAGCCCGCCGCCAGATAGGCCGCCGAAGCCCTGCTGAGGCGATAAGCCTATCGACAGAATGGAGAGCGAGGCAGGCTTTGCGCTGCGCTAACACTCCGGCAGATTGACTGCCAGCCCGCCGCCAGATAGGCCGCCGAAGCTTTGCGGAGGCGAAAAGCCTATAGACAGAATAGAGAGCGAGGCGGGTTTTGCTCTGCGCTAACACTCCGGCAGATTGACTGCCAGCCCGCCGAGCGACGTCTCCTTGTATTTCTCGTCCATGTCGCGGCCGGTTTCCCTCAGGGTTTCTATGCAGTTGTCGAGCGGCATGAAATGGGAACCATCGCCATATAGGGCAAGGGAGGCCGCAGACACTGCCTTGATGGCGCCAAGGCCATTGCGCTCGATGCAGGGTACTTGCACGAGGCCCTTGACCGGATCGCAGGTCATGCCGAGGTGATGTTCAAGGGCGATCTCGGCGGCATTCTCGATCTGTTCGTTGCTGCCTCCGAGCGCGGCGCAAAGGCCCGCAGCTGCCATAGCCGCTGCAGACCCGACCTCGGCCTGACATCCAGCCTCAGCCCCCGATATGGAAGCATTGTGCTTGATGAGGCCGCCAATGGCGGCGGCCGTCAACAGGAAGGCTGTGGTGCCGTCGTCGTTGGAACCCGGGCAATGGTCGCGGTAATAGCGCAGCACGGAGGGGACGACGCCCGCCGCTCCGTTGGTCGGAGCCGTGACGACCCGACCGCCAGCGGCATTCTCCTCATTGACCGCCATCGCGTAACAGCTCAGCCAATCATTGACCTGATGCGGCATCGGCATGTTGTTGCCATGTGCGCCAAGGAGTTGCTGGTGAATATGTCGAGCTCGCCGTTTGACCTGGAGCCCGCCGGGCAGAGTTCCATCCCGCGCGAGCCCGCGGTTCATCGCCGACAGCATCGCTTTCCAGATGCGTTCAATGCCTGCATCAAGGGCTTCGCGGCTGAGGCTGACTTCTTCATTGGCCCGCTTCATCGCGGCAATGGAAAGGCCCGAGCGCTGGCCCATCGCCAACATTTCCGATGCCGAGCCGAAGGGATAGGGATAGCCCGCCTCGGCCTGAGCCTGATGCAGGGCGTCCGGCTTGTGGCTGATCTTTTCTTCCATCTCGCTGGCGGTGACGATGAAGCCGCCGCCTATGGAATAGTAGGTCACTGTGGCGAGTTGGCGATTGCCCTCGCCATAGGCGAACAGCCGCATGCCGTTGGCGTGGCCGGGCAGGGGCGGGCCATAATCGAAGACCAGATCATCCTCCGGATGGAAGCGCAGGCGTGGGAAGCCCTCCGGCTCAATGAATTTTTCCTCGCGCACCCGTGCTTCCTCAGCCTCGGCGGCGTCCGGGTCCAGAGTTTCCGGCCGGTAGCCGATGAGGCCGAGAATGACGGCGCGGTCCGTCGCATGGCCCTTGCCGGTAAATGCCAGCGAGCCATGCAGCGAGCATCCAACGCGCCTTACCTGATCGGCGGATACGCCCATGAACCGCCCGGCCCTGAGATCGTCCATGAACTGCACCGCCGCATTCATCGGCCCCATGGTGTGTGACGATGATGGGCCAATGCCGATCTTGAAGATGTCGAAGATGGAAAGGAACATGGCGATGACCTTGGCAGAGTCCGAAAGTGGCAGAGACGATGCGATAGAAGAATGGCAGGAAGATGGGCCTTCCTGCCATTCTCAATGTCTTTCAGTGCAGCAACCGGTTGAGGTTACTCCCCGTCTTCCTCATAGGCGTCCACCGGTGGGCAGGTGCAGATGAGGTGGCGGTCGCCATAGGCGTTGTCGACGCGGTTGACCGGCGGCCAGTATTTGTCGACCTCGAAGGCACCCGCCGGGAAACATCCCTGCTTGCGGGAGTAGGGCCGATCCCACTCGCCGACAAGGTCACGCACGGTGTGCGGGGCATTCTTCAGCGGGTTGTTTTCCTTGTCGATCTTGCCGTCCTCGATATCCTGAGCCTCGCGGCGAATGTCGAGCATGGCGGCGATGAAACGGTCCAGCTCGGCCTTGGGTTCGGATTCGGTCGGCTCAACCATCAGCGTGCCCGGAACCGGGAAGCTCATGGTTGGTGCGTGGAAGCCGTTGTCCATCAGGCGCTTGGCGATATCGTCAACGGTCACGCCGCAGCTGTCCTTGAGCGGGCGGGTTTCCAGAATGCATTCATGGGCCACCCGGCCAGTCTCGGACTTGTAGAGGATATCATAGGCGCCCTTGAGGCTGGCTGCGATATAGTTGGCGTTGAGGATCGCCACCTTGGTGGCCTGCGTCAGACCGGCGCCCCCCATCAGCAGGCAATAGGCCCAGCTGACCGGCAGGATCGATGGCGAGCCGAATGGAGCCGCAGACACCGGACCGATGGCCGCGTTGCGTTCTGGATGGCCGGGCAGGTAAGGGGCGAGATGCGCCTTGACACCGATCGGGCCCATGCCCGGACCGCCGCCGCCGTGGGGAATGCAGAAGGTCTTGTGCAGGTTGAGGTGGCTGACGTCACCGCCGATGTCGCCGGGGCGGGACAGGCCGACCATGGCGTTCATGTTGGCCCCGTCGATATAGACCTGACCCCCATGCTGGTGGGTGATGGCACAGACATCCTGCACCGTTTCCTCGAACACGCCATGGGTCGAGGGGTAGGTAATCATGCAGGCGGCCAGATTGGCGCTGTGCTTTTCCGCCTTGGCGCGGAAGTCTTCAAGATCGATGTCGCCATTCTCGGCCGATTTGACCACGACCACATCCCAGCCAGCCATGTGGGCCGATGCCGGGTTGGTGCCGTGGGCCGACGTCGGGATGAGGCAGACATTGCGATGCCCCTGACCATTGGCAATGTGGTAGTTGCGAATGGTGATGAGACCGGCATACTCGCCCTGTGCGCCGGAATTCGGCTGCTGGGAAATGGCGTCATAGCCGGTGACCAGACAGAGCTTCTTGTTGAGATCCTCGATCATCTCCTTGTAGCCCAGCGCCTGATCGTCCGGCACGAACGGGTGCAGGTTGGCAAATTCCGGCCAGGTGATGGGGATCATCTCGATGGTCGCGTTGAGCTTCATCGTGCAGGAGCCAAGCGGGATCATCGCTCGGTCGAGCGCCAGATCGCGGTCGGCCAGACGCCGCATATAGCGGGTGATCTCGGCCTCGGCGCGGTTGAGATGGAAGATCGGATGGGTCAGATAGTCGGTCGTGCGCAGGTTGGCCGTCGGCAGTCGATAGGGGATGTCCTGCTCGCGCTCATGCTCGAATGCGCCATAGGTCAGCTCGCCGCCAAAACTCTTCCAGACCGCTTCCACGGTTTCCGGACGGGTCTGCTCGTCAAGGCTGATGCCGATCTTGCTGGTACCGACCTTGCGCAGGTTGATGCCATTGGCAACGGCAGCATTGAGGATGACGCCCTGCAGCGCGCCGACTTCAACGGTGATGGTGTCAAAGAACACATCCGGCTCTGGCTTGAAGCCGAGCTTCTCAAGGCCGTCGACCAGACGCACGGTCTTGCGGTGGACGTATTGCGCAATCGCCTTGATGCCGTCCGGACCATGATAGACCGCATACATCGAGGCGATGACGGCCAGCAGCGCCTGCGCGGTGCAGACGTTGGAGTTGGCCTTCTCGCGGCGGATATGCTGTTCGCGGGTCTGAAGGGCAAGGCGATAGGCCTTGCGGCCATGGCTGTCGATGGTCACGCCGATGATGCGGCCCGGCATCGAGCGTTTGAATTCATCACGGCAGGACATGTAGGCAGCATGCGGGCCGCCATAGCCCAGCGGTACGCCGAAGCGCTGGGTCGAGCCGACAGCGATATCCGCGCCCATTTCGCCCGGGGATTTGAGCAGCGCCAGCGCCAGCGGATCGGCAATCACGATGCCGAGCGCCTTGTTGGCGTGCAGGGCTTCCATGGCGCCGGTGAAATCGCGCACATGGCCGTGGGTGCCCGGATACTGGAAGATCGCGCCGAACACCTCGGTGGCGTCAAGGTCTTCCGGTGCGGCAACCTTGACCTCAATGCCCAGCGGCTCGGCACGGGTCTGAATCACGGCAATATTCTGCGGGTGGCAGTTTTCGTCAACGAAGAAGACATTCGCCTTGGACTTGGAAGCCCGCTGCGCCATGGTCATGGCCTCGGCTGCGGCGGTGGCTTCATCAAGCAGCGATGCGTTGGCGATTTCAAGACCGGTGAGGTCGGAGACCATAGTCTGGAAGTTGAGCAGAGCTTCAAGGCGACCCTGACTGATCTCTGGCTGATAGGGGGTGTAGGCTGTGTACCATGCCGGGTTTTCAAGGATGTTCCGCAGGATCACCGGCGGCGTTGTGGTGCCATAGTAGCCCTGACCGATCAGCGAGGTCAGCAGCTTGTTCTTGGAGGCAACCTTGCGCATGTGGTGCAGGGTGTCGCCCTCGGTCAGCGCCCCGCCAAAGCGTAGCGGCTCCTTCTGACGAATGGAGGCGGGAACCGTCGCATCGATCAGCTCGTCGAGGGTGGTAAAGCCGATGACCTTGAGCATTTCGGCCATCTCGGAGGGAGACGGACCGATATGGCGTCGGTTGGCAAAATCATAGGCTTCATAATCGGTCAGTTTGAAGGTCATCGCCTGCTCCTCAATCCTTGTTCCTGCCTTGTCCATGTCTTTGGCTGTCACGCCCCGGATGGTGACAGGCTCGGCATGAAATTCAAGGAAAATAATCGGCAAGGGCCTTACAGGAAACAGACGTTAGGCCCGGGAAACTGCCGATTCTCACGCATTGTTGTTGTAAAGTTTCTTATAGGGGAATTTTCCCCTATATGCAATAATGATGCATAGACTTGTCAAAATCTATCAAGAGAAGGTTTTTGACCTCAGCTGAGATTCGTGCGATTTTGTCGGCAAATCAGCCGTAAAGGGAAAGGATGCGGGCATGGGTGATCTGGAGCGTGGAGAGTTTGGCACCATCGAGAGCCTTCAGGACGACACATCCGTCACGGAAGCCGTGCCCGGAGCCCTTGCGCCTGCCGGTGCCTCGGCCCCCAGCGCTCCCGGCATGGACGAGCTTGGCCAGATGGTGCGCGAGGCGCGCAAGAAGAAGGGCTGGACCCTGGAAGAGACCGGCCGCCACGCCGGTATCGGTCGGTCGACCCTCTCCAAGATCGAGAACGGCCAGACCAGCCCCGGCTTTGATATCGTCCGCCGCCTGACGCAGGCCCTTGAGCTGGAGACCCCGAACCTGTTTCTGCAAAGCGGCAAGAGCGATTTCACCGGCCGCCGGGACGTGACACGCAAGGGCGAGGGCGAGACCAAGGTCACTGCCACCTATTCCCATGAGCTTCTGTGCAATGAACTGACCAGCAAGGCGATGTTGCCCTATGTCAGCACCATCAAGGCGCGAGATATTTCCGACTTTGGCGACTGGATCCGCCACCGGGGCGAGGAATTCATGTTCGTGCTGTCCGGTGAGCTGGAACTGCACACCGAGCATTACCGCCCTCTTGCCATGAAGGCGGGGGACAGCGTTTATTATGACAGCTCCATGGGGCACTGCTGCGTGACAACTGGCGAGGAAGATGCCGTCGTGCTCTGGGTTAGTCTGGAACGCTAGGCTGCGGGCCTCTTATCAGGAAAGAGATACCGTCATGAAAATCAGAACCGCCAGCACGGATGACGCCGCTGCCATTGCCGCGATCTATAATGATGCCGTGCGCAATACGACAGCCATCTGGAATGACGACACGGTCTCTGTCGGGAACCGCGCCGACTGGATCGCCGCCAAGCTGGCCGATGGCTGGCCGCTGCTGGTGATCGACGATGAGGCGGGTCTGCTGGCTGGATACGCCACCTTTGGCCCCTGGCGGGCATGGGATGGCTATCGGCATACGGTCGAGCATTCGGTTTATGTCGAGAAGGATCATCGCGGGCAGGGGATTGGCAAGGTGCTGATGGTTGCCCTCATCGAAGAGGCGCGCAAACGCGATTTCCATGTCATGGTCGCAGGCATCGAGGCTGGCAACACCGCTTCCATCCGGTTGCACCAGAGCCTTGGGTTCAGCGACGCCGGGCTGTTGCGCGAAGTTGGGACCAAATTCGGCAAATGGCTCGACCTCGCCTTTCTGCAGCTTACCCTCGATTAGACATCCTGCCAGGCCCTACCAGTCCGGCATTTCGACAACCATCATGTCGATGTCCCGATCGGGCACGAAATTCTGGGCGCGAAACTCGAACTGTGTCGGTGCGATCTTCTTGATGCCGTTGATGCAAAGAGTGATCAGGTTGTCCGGCTTCTCCTTGTCGAGGACAAGGCGGAAGTCGCCGATCGGACCGAGCCAGTTGTTGGCGGTCTGCAGGATATAGCGCACTTCCTTGCTGATGGTTTCCGGATGTCCCCCCTTGACCAGAAGCTTGCGGAAGCCGCGAATGAAGCTGTCCTCAATGCAGAAGCGGTCGACATTGTTCAGCACGCCATATTGTTCATTGACGATGCCGCCGCCGACCACCGGCGTGTAGCTGTGGTCGAGAACCGTACGGCTGTTGGCCGGAAATTCCTGCCACCAGTAATAGGTTGCCTTGACCTTCCAGTTCTTGCCGTACCATTCCTCGCCCGGTGTCCAGTCGATGAGTCCCTGATCGGCCAGCAGCTTTCGGGAACTCACGGGAATGTTTTCCACCTGATCATAATAGTCCGGCGAAAAGCGATGCAGTGGCACGCCATTGTCGACCAGCAGCTTTGTATAGTCCCGGCCGTTCATCGTCAGCTTGATTTCCAGATCAGGCGGCACCGGACGCCCGTTGGACAGCACCGTGAAGCCGAGGAAATTGACCGGATCGCTGTTGTCGATGCCATAGTTCTCTTCCGGCTCGGCGGAAATTTCCGGCACGGGGAAGGCAACCAGCATGCGCTTGCTTTCGCTCGAATGATTGAAGAACTCATAGTGGATGCGGATCTGGCTGGGGCTGATATAGAGATCTTCCACATCGAGCGAAATATCGGGCGTCTCCACCAGCTCGATGCCGCCCGCTTCGATCATTGCTGTGGAGTCATTGGCGTGGGCACCCTGTGGCATGGTCACCCCGGCGGCCAGCAGGGCTGACGAAAGGACTGTTGGCACGAGGGCGCGTCTGGAAAGGGAAGCGCAAGGGAGAAATGAGCAGAACATGGCAGCCTCACTCGAATACAACAAAAGAAATGCTCAAGGAGGGGCCTCCTGTTGGGATCGGCCCCCCGGCAATGTGTTGTATGAAGCTTAGCCGCAACCGCCGGGGCAGACCAGACGTTTTGCAAGGTGAACAGCGCCTTTTTCCCCGATGGAGAACAGGAATGTTGCGCTGGCACGTAAATGTCCTGCGACAGAACGCGAGGGCTATGGCGGAGCCGGCCTTTTAGCTACCGGCGCCGGGGGTGAAGGTGTCAGTCCTGCGCTGACAGAAGGGTCTGATGGATCTGTTCGGTCAGCTCCGGCTCCAGGCCCAATCGGGCCGCCAGCAAGGTGAGATAGGCCTGCTCGGATGGCGTGTCCGGCTCGATCGCCAGCAAGGAGGCCAGATAGACCTCCATCGCCTGTTCCCGGCTTTGAACTTGCGAAACAAGACTGTCGATATCGAGGGGCTTGTTGAGCTGATCGAGAAGGAAGGCCTTTTCTTCGGCGCTCAGATCCTCCTGACCGATTTTTTCGAATATCGCCTGCTGTTCGCTGGCGTCGATCTGGCCGTCCGCCTTGGCAGCAGCAATCATGGCGCTAACCAGCGTTGCCCCGAAGCCGGAAGCACGCTCAGTCATTTCGTTGACTTCAAAACCAGAGCCCATCGGCACAACGGGAACATGGGTCAGAGTGCGGCTTTCCTCTGCAGGAACGTGCAGATGAGCCGGGATGGATTGCTCTCCCGGCCCCACCTGACCATCAACCACAGGCACACCTGCCTGCTTGCCCTTGTAGTCGGAATAGGCCTTGTAGGCGAGCCCCGCCACCAGCGCCAGGCCGCCATAGGTCGCGGCTTTCTTTGCCATCTTGCGCCCCTTTTTGGAGCCCAGCATGTAACCGGCAAGCCCTCCGGCCAGAGCGCCACCGCCAATGCCACCGGCATTCTGGGAAAGATAGTCCTTGCCCCGTTGCAGCAGGTCGCCACCATCGGCACCCGAACTGCCCTTGCCGTTGGTCGGGTTGCCGGATCCCATCGATCCGGCCGCCCCTAGAAATTCATTGATTAGCTTTGATGCATCAAACATCGTGTTCCCCTCTTGCACTTGTCTGTTTTACGTATCCTTGAGAGATATAGGAGCGGAATTTGCGAGGGCAAGTCGACGCACCTGACTTCGCTTGACCGGCGGTATGATGGGCGATATCAAACGAAAGCATTCTTGCGATTTGTGCCAAATAGCTTTAGCCAAGCCTCCTGCCTCCCCTTGTGGGCGATGCAATCGGGGCGTCAGTCTTGCGAGGCAAGAGCAATCAAGATAGCTGGCAAAATATTTGGCAAGAAAAATGAAAAGGTTCAAGGCAATGACTTATCTGGACAAATTTCCAACGGCAACCCTGCTGGTGATTGCATTGACCCTTGGCCTTGCCCCCTTTGTGCCAGAGCCCCATATCTGGGAAAAGATCAAGATGCTGCTGGCCGGAACCCTTGCGAGGCCCGTCGATATCTTCGACCTCCTGTTTCACGGCTTCCCCTGGATACTGCTGGCGCTGAAACTGACAAGGCAGGCAACCAGACCAAACTAGGCCTCTTCACCTCGTCTCTTTCGGACCTGTGGTGTCTACGCGCAGTGCCAATGCGTTCCTCGTCAGGGCCATGATGGGAACTACGTAGAAGGAAGAAATTCGGCTTGTGCATTGATTCTCAAGGTAAAAAGTTACTTATAGGTCGCTGTGGAATAGTCTGACATTTGCGCCGAAAATGCACAGATTGATTCCTTCATTCGTTCAAATATTATTTATTCCATTCAAATAAAAATTTTGGCCAATCCGAGACGAAATCCCAATTTATTACCATTCTAGTGTGCTCAAGCCAGCGGGCAGGAAATGGAGTGTAGAAAAGGTTAAAAATTTAACCAATAAAATTTTTTCAATTGCGTATTACTACTTTAAAGAATGAAAGAAGCTGCTGTCTAAACGCGTTGGTTGCGAGAAAAACCGGTCTCATAACGAAGATGCTCCCGGTTTTGAGCGGTTTTGTCAACTTTTTCGTCGACCTTTCTGCAAAAATCCACACAGTCACCCCAGAGCACCAAACTTGTCATCTTGGCGTCATTTGTGATCCACTATTTTCCGCAAAGTGACTAGTGGGTGATGGGAAATGAAATTATCAATCAATCAGATGCGAGCAGTGGAGGCCGTTGTTCGCACTGGCAGCTTCTCTGCCGCAGCAAAGGAGTTGGGTATTTCCCAGCCTTCTGTCTCCAACCATCTTTCGGCGTTGGAGAAGCATTATCGGACACAACTGGTCCATCGCAATGGTCGACAGGCTGAGGCCACCGAAACCTGCCGGGAAATTCTTTCCCGCATCCGCTCGGTTCTCGCCATGACAGATGAAATCGAACATGCCCTCGAAGGACGGCGGCGCATGCAGGCCGGGTCTTTGCGTCTAGGCTATTCGACCTACCAGTTTGCCATGCCGATTCTGTCGACTTTCATGACGAAATTTCCCGACGTGGAAATCGAGGCCCGCGCCATGGCCTCATACGACCTGTTGCCTCTTCTGGAAGACGGCAAGTTCGATGTCGTCTTCATCACGGCCAAGGAACCGCCACAGGGGCTCCATGTGCAGAAGATCCGAACAGAGCCGATCGTCGTCGTTGTTCCCGAAGGTCATCCGCTCAGTGAGCGGCAGACGGCAAGCTGGAAGGATTTGGCCAACTATCCGCTGGTACAGCGTGAGAACAGCTCCGGAACCCGCCGGGTGTTCGAGAAAGCTGCGCTGAATGCCGGTGTCAGGCTGAACACGGTATTGGCGCTTGGTTCCTGGGGGGCAATCGTTTCCACAATCAACGCCGGAATGGGCATTGGTGTCGCAATGGCAGGTGAGGTGTTGCCGTCGAACAATCTGATCCCCATCCCGATCGATGACGAGGCACTCAACGTCTCGCACTATCTCGCTTGCCTGCCGGAAATGCAGCACGTTTCGGCAATTCGGGCCATGTTCGATGCGGTCCACGCCTTGCAGTGAAGAACGGGTTGCAGATTGTGTGACCCTTTTATGTCAGGGTTGAAGCTATAGCCAAAAGCTATATAATTCGGATGTTCATAAAACTGTTAAATAGCCACTCTAGGAAGGTTGTGCTCGATCCAAACAGGGAGACCTTCCAATGAGCCTCAAATCCGTATTTCTCGCCGGTGCTGCTTATGTGGCACTGAGCGCTTCTGCCTTTGCCGCCTGTCCGGTGGCAACTGTTGCAGACATGAAAGGCCTGACCTCCGCCTACCCTGAGCAGTTTGAACTGGCTGAATTCCAGAAAGCCGGTAGCTGCACCTTGTCCTTCACGCAGAATCCGGACATGGCCGGGTTCAACGCCCGTATCCTTGGCAACAAGGATTTGCCAGCTGTTGCTGATCGTCTGCCTGCCGAGCCGCTGATTGTTGCGCCTTATGATGCTGTCGGTGTTTATGGCGGCGTGATCACGGGGCTGTCCAAGGGCACCGAGTCCGGCACCTCCGACCTGCTCTCCGTCCGTCACGTCAATCTGGTGCGCTATGCCGATGATCTGCAGACCGTCGTGCCGAACGTTGCCAAAAGCTGGAAGTGGAACGACGACTACACCAAGCTGACCTTCACCCTGCGCAAGGGCCACAAATGGTCGGATGGCGAGCCTTTCACGGCGGCGGATATCGAGTTCTGGTACAACGACATGATCCTGAACAAGGACGTGTATGAAAAGACCCCGGGCCGCTGGCTGTTTGCTGGCAAACCGGCTGTCGTCAAGGCCGAGGACGACGAGACCGTCTCCTTCACCTTCCCGGTTCCGACGCCGGGTATTCTCAATCGCTTTGCCGTTGATTATGGACAGGCCTTCCAGCCCAAGCATTTCCTTGCCCAGTTCATGCCGAAATACAACAAGGACGCCGACAAGCTGGCCCAGTCCATGGGGCTGGAAAATGGGGCCACTGCGGTCAAGATGTATTACGGCGGATCGGACTGGAAGGACGTTCCGTCGCCGCTGCTCAAGGATGCGGAAATCGTCACCAAATTCGGCCGCGCCGTGGTGCCGACGCTGGAATCCCACATTGTGGTTGAAGAGAATGCCGAGGGTCGCAAGCTGGTCGCCAACCCATATTTCCATATGGTTGACACCGCCGGCAATCAGCTGCCCTACATCCCGGAAATTTCCGAGACCTACGTCAAGGACAAGGAAGTCCAGAATCTCAAGATCATGAACGGTGAAGTGGTCTGGAAGCAGCAGGCCGTGTTCCTTGAAGACTTCCCGCTGCTCAAGGAAAACGAGGCCAAGGGTAACTACACGGTTTCCTACGCCCCGACCTTCGGCGAAAATATCTTCTTCTCCTTCAACCGCACCCACAAGGATCCGGTTCTGGCCGAGCTGTTCAACGACATCCGCTTCGAACGCGCCATGTCAATCGCTCTTGACCGTGACGAAATCAATGAGATCGTCTATCTGGGGCAGGGTGTGCCAGCTCAGGGCGTACCGGCCGAGCCGAAGACCGTGTCCTTCGTTTCCGAAGACATCCTTAAGCAGGACATCGAATTTGATCAGGACCGCGCCAAGGCGCTGTTGGCTGAAATCGGCCTCAAGGACGCCGATGGGGACGGCACGCTGGAACGCCCGGATGGCAAGCCGCTGGTCATCCGCCTGATCTATTCCTCGCAGGGTGTGCCTGTGAAAATGATGGAACTGGTCCGCGATTACTGGTCTGCCGTTGGCGTCCGCATCGATCTCAAGGAAGTCACCTCCGATGAGTATCGCGCCGGGGCCAACAACAACGATCTTGACCTCACCACCTGGAAATATGACGGCACCTCCGGTCCGGCCATTTCCCAGGACGTGACCGCCTTCATTCCACCATTCGGCGACGTCTTCAACCCGGGCACCGGTTTCGCATGGGCCCAGTGGAAGGATAGCGATGGCAAGGAAGGTGTCGAGCCACCTGCCTATGTCAAGGATCTCTACGGCCTTTCCGAGAAATTCCTGCAGGTTTCCATGGGCTCTGATGAATCCAACAAGCTGGGCGCCGAGATCGTCAAGATCCACGTCGACAACCTGCTGAAAATCGGTACCGTCGGCGATATCGTGGCGCCGTTCCTTTATCGCAACGACCTGAAAAACGTCAAGCCGATCAAGGCGAAGTCGTATGACTTCTACTGGACCTATCCATACCGCCCACAACAGTGGTTCCTTTCCAAATAGGCCATCGGCACGACCAATCCAAATCATGAGGCGCGGGGGGAATTCCCTCCCGCCCCATTCCCCCCCGTGAGAGCGGGGGACTACCGTGTGGGGACACGACATGCTTCGATTCACGCTTGAGCGACTGGTTGGCATGATTGTCACGATGGTGCTTGTTTCCATGATGGTCTTTCTGATCATGGAAATTCCACCCGGCGACTATGCGGACCGCTATGCCTTCCGGAAATATTCCGGCACCGGCATCGCCATCACCGAAGCGGACATCGAGGCAATCCGCCACGACTTCGGCCTCGATAAGCCGATGGTGCTGCGCTATGTCGACTGGATCGGCAATATCGTCCTGCATGGCGATTTCGGGCAGGCCTTTGCCTTCGAGACCGACGTCATCAAGGTCATCGGTGACAAGGCTTGGCTGACAATGGCGATCCTGTTCGGAACCCTGCTGCTGACCTATCTGGTCTCGATACCCATCGGCATCTATGCCGCCGTCAGGCGCGCGTCGGCTGCGGACTACGGACTGACCATCTTTTCCTATCTCGGGCTGGCGCTGCCCAACTTTCTGCTGGCGCTGATCATGCTCTATTTTGCCAACCTGCGGTTTGGCGCCGACATTGGCGGCCTGTTTTCCGCAGGCATGGCTGATGCCTCCTGGTCCTTTGCCAAGGTCTGGGACCTGATCAAGCATCTATGGCTGCCAGCCTTCGTGCTGGCATGGTCAGCGGTGGCCTACCAGATCCAGACCATCCGCGCCACCATGTCGGATGAGCTCAACAAGCTTTCGGTGACGGCAGCGCGCGCCCGCGGTGTGCCGGAGACCAGACTGCTGATCAAATATCCGGCCCGCCTTGCCATCAACCCGGTGGTTTCCACCATCGGCTTCGACGTCAACCGCATCTTCTCCGAGCTGCCCATCGTTGCAGTGGTGCTGGGGCTCACCGAACTGGGCGAACTGCTGCTCAACGCCTATCTCGATCTCGACATGTATGTCGCCGGGGCCATTCTCCTGATGCTGACATTTGTCATCGTGGTCATGAATTTCATCTCGGATATCCTGCTGGCCTGGCTCGATCCGCGCATCAAACTGGGGAACAACTGACCATGACAGACATGATTGAAAACAGGGTGCTGTCCGGATCGTCGGGCAAGGTCAGAAAAGAGAGTGCGAAGGCGCACAAAAAGCGCCTCAAATATTATTCCGCCAGTCAATGGACGCTGATCTGGTGGCGGTTCCGCCGTCATCGCGCTGCCATGGTGGCCGCCACCGTCCTGTTGTTGATGGCGCTGCTTGGTGCCTTCGCCGAATTCGTTGCGCCCTATGGGCCAACCAGCCGCGACACAAAATACCTTGATGGTGCACCGCAGATCCCGCTATTCTGTGATCAGAACGGCTGTTCCTGGCGCCCCTTCGTGCATGGCGTGACGACGAAACGGGATCCCGTCACCCTGCGAGCCATCTCTGTGCCGGACCCGGACAAGCGTGTCTATCTGACCTTCCTTGCTGAAGGAGAGAAGACCGATCTGCTCGGCTTCATTCCAACCAGCACCCATCTCTTCCTGCTTGATGACAAGCGGGCCAAGCTGCATCTCTGGGGCACCGATGATCTGGGGCGGGATGTTTTCTCACGCACCATCTATGCGACCCGCACTTCACTCTCCATCGGCGTCATCGGCGTGCTGATCTCCTTCGTGCTGGCGCTCGTCATCGGTGGCGTGGCCGGATATGCCGGGGGATGGGTGGACAATGTCATCCAGCGCGTGACCGAAGTCATCCGTGTGGTGCCCATCATTCCGCTCTACATGGGGCTTGCCGCCGCCATGCCCAAGGAATGGTCGACCACCGAGGTTTATTTTGCCATGACGCTTATTCTGGGGCTGTTCGGCTGGCCGACGCTGGCGCGCCGCATCCGCTCGCAGCTGCTCTCCATCCGCTCCGAGGACTATGTGATCGCTGCCCGACTGGCCGGAGCGCGCCCCTTGCGCATCATATCCCAGCATATGCTGCCCAGTTTCACCAGCTTCATCATCGTCGATCTGGTGATCTCTTTTCCCTACATGATCCTCAGCGAGACGGCCCTGTCCTTTGTCGGGCTCGGTCTTCGCCCACCGACGGTCTCCTGGGGCGTGCTGCTGCAACAGGCGCAGTCGGTGCGGGTGATAGAGCAAACCCCGTGGCTGTTCATTCCGGCTGTGTTCGTCGTGCTTGCCGTGCTGGCCTTCACGGTGGTGGGGGATGGCTTGCGCGATGCTGCCGACCCCTATTCGGATGTGCGCTAGGCACGGGAAGGACAGAACCATGCTGAAAGTCGAAAATCTCTCCATTTCCTTCCGCACGGATGAGGGCCTCATCACGCCGGTTGAGGATATCTCGTTTGAAGTGAGGCCGGGGCATACGCTGGGCATTGTCGGCGAATCCGGCTCGGGCAAATCCATTTCCACCAAGGCGGTGATGCAGCTTCTGCCCGGCAACGGGATCATTTCCAAGGAAGCGAAAATCCTCTACACCGACAAATCCGGCAAGGTGATGGACATCAACAAGCTGGGCAAGAAGGGCCGCGCCATCCGTGCCATTCGCGGCGGCGAGATAGGCATGATCTTTCAAGAACCCATGGCCTCCTTCTCGCCCGTCTACACCATTGGCAACCAGATGGTCGAGACTATCCGGCTGCACCGCAATGTCGGCCGCAAGGACGCCCGGCGCATCGCCATCGGGATGCTCGACAAGGTCGGCATCTCGAATCCGGAGGCCCGCATCGATCAGTATCCGCATGAAATGTCCGGCGGCATGCGCCAGCGGGCGATGATTGCGCTGGCTCTGTCGGCAGGTCCGGCCCTACTGATTGCCGACGAGCCGACCACTGCGCTCGATGTGACCATTCAGGCGCAAGTGCTCGACCTGATGCGCAATTTGCAGCGTGACCTGTCCATGGGTATGATCTTCATCACCCACGATCTGGGCGTTATCTCCCATATCGCCGATGATGTCGCGGTGATGTATCTGGGCACCATTGTCGAGCGTGGCCCGACTGACAAGGTCATTCATGAACCCGCCCATCCCTATACGCAAGGTCTGATCAAGGCCCTGCCGAGTGTGGATCGCCTGCATGATCGCCTGACCCCCATCCCCGGCGATATTCCGAGCCCCAATGAACGCCCGACGGGCTGTCCGTTCCACACCCGGTGCTCCAAGACAATCGTAGGCCTTTGTGATCGCCATCAGCCGCAAATCCTGCAGGTGGGAGAGGATCACACGGTCCGTTGCTTCCTGCATGAAAAACAGGGGAGGGCAACCGCATGAGCCCCGATATGACCGACATGAAGCAGCCGGATGATCAGCCGGTTCCCTCCAGAAAGGCCACGTCAGGCGAGCAGGGAGGTGAGTTGCTGATCGAGGTGAAAAACCTTGAGGTTCGCTTCCCGATCCGCAAGAAGAAGCTCTTCTCGTCCGAAACCGCCTATCTGCGGGCTGTTGATGATGTCAGCTTTGATATCCGCCGCGGCGAGACCGTCGGGCTGGTGGGGGAATCCGGTTCCGGCAAGACCACCGTTGGCCGTGCCATCCTGAGGGCCATCGACCCGACAGCAGGCGACGTGATCTTTCACACCCGTGAGCATGACATCTATCTGGGTGAGCTTGAGGGCGAGGAACTGCGCCACTTCCGCAAGAAGATGGGCATGGTCTTTTCCGAAGGCCCCCATTCCATCGCCACTATGACAAGCGATATCCTGCGGGCCTTCCGTCCGCGCATGAGCCTTGTCTTTCAGGATCCTTATTCCTCGCTCAACCCGCGCATGACCGTGCGCGATATCATCGCCGAACCATTGGTCGCTTCGGGCATGATGAAGAACCGCGAAAAGATCGATGAACGGGTGCGCGACATCGCAAGCCGCTGCAAGCTCAATCTGGAGCATTTGCGCCGCTTCCCCCATGCCTTCTCCGGTGGTCAACGCCAGCGCATCTGCATTGCCCGTGCTCTGGTGACGTGTCCGGATTTCGTGGTCTGTGACGAAAGCGTCTCGGCGCTCGACGTGTCCATTCAGGCCGAGATCGTCAATCTGCTGAAGGATCTGCAGGAGGAGATGGGCGTCGCCTTCCTGTTCATTGCTCATGACCTTTCGGTGGTGGCGCAGATGTCGCATAGGGTGGCGGTGATGTATGTGGGAAAATTCGTCGAATATGCCCCCACCGAAAGCCTGTTCTACACGCCGCGCCACCCCTATACCCACGCCCTGCTGTCGGCCATTCCGACCATCGACCCGGACGAGACCTTCGATCCGATCCGTCTGGAAGGGGAGATCCCCAATCCGCTGGCGGCCCCTTCGGGCTGTCGCTTCCACACCCGTTGCCCCTATGCCACGGAGCAGTGTGCCAGTGCGATCCCCGAATGGCAGGAGGTGGCACCGGAGCATTTTGTCGCCTGCCACAGGGTGGCCGAATTTGATTTCTCCCGGCAGCGCAAGGATGCTGCCGAGTGAGTTTGAAGCGAGTGAGTTTCATGCATCAAAGGGCCAGACAAGTGCAAGGATGCTGAGGCATCCGTCTGCATATGGTCCCGCAAACAAGACAAGAAAATCAGATAACAACAAAAGCAATTTGAGAAAAAGAGGAACGTCCTATGTCTGAACAGGACACACTGAACCCGCTCCACACTTCCCCCTGCGGGCTACCAGATCCGCAACTTGGTGAGCCTTTTCTGCTCACCCCCGGGCCGCTGACCACCTCCTTCGCCGTCAAACAGGCGATGCTGAAGGACTGGGGGAGCTGGGATGGCGATTTCCGCGCCATGACTGCAGACATGCGCCGTCGTCTGCTCGATCTGCTGGGCAATGATAAGGACGCCTTTGAATGCATCCCCATGCAGGGGTCCGGCTCCTATCTGGTCGAAGCGATGCTCGGCACTATGGTGCCGAAGGATGGCAAGCTTCTGGTGTTGGCCAACGGTGCCTATGGCCTCAGGGCTGCCAGGACGATGGAGGTGATCGGCAGGGCCTGCCATCTGCTGGACAAGGGCGACTATCTGCCCCCACGCGGGGCCGAAGTTGCCGAGATCCTCGCCAATGACCCGGCCATCACCCATGTGCTGGCGATCCATTGCGAAACCAGTTCGGGCATTCTCAATCCGGTCGCCGAGATCTCCGAGGCTACCTACGCGGCGGGGCGCAAGCTGCTGGTCGATTCCATGTCGGCGTTTGGTGCCGTGCCGATGGAGCCGGGCACGATCCGCTATGAAGCGCTGGTCTCCTCGGCCAACAAATGTATCGAAGGCGTGCCGGGCTTCGGCTTTGCGCTGGTGCGCCGCAGTGAACTCATCGCCACCAGGGGCAACTGTCATTCCCTCAGCCTTGATCTTCATGCCCAGTGGGAAAACATGGAGAAAAGCGGCCAGTGGCGCTTTACGCCGCCGACCCATGTGGTCGCCGCCTTCCTTGATGCCCTCAAGGCCCATGAAACCGAAGGGGGCGTAGCCGCAAGAGGGGCACGCTATGCCAACAATCGCGACGTGATGGTGGCCGGCATGCGGGCGCTGGGCTTTGAAACCCTGCTTGACGAGCGCTGGCTGTCGCCGATCATTGTCACCTTCTTCTGTCCGGCAGATGTGCGGTTCGAGTTCGATCGTTTCTATGGCTTGATGAAAGACAAGGGCTTCATCATCTATCCGGGCAAGCTGACGGTCGTGGACAGCTTCCGCATCGGCTGCATCGGCCAGATGGACGCCGCCATCATGCGCCGCGTGGTCGCCGCCGCCCGACAGAGCCTTGAGGAAATGGGCGTGACATCGGCAGCGCCACCCGCAGCAGCGTTTGAAGAACGCAAGAAACTGAACGCCTGAAGGCCACACAGAGGAGAAGCCTCATGAAAGAGATCAAGGCGGTTGTGTTCGACTGGGCCGGAACGCTGGTTGACTTTGGCAGCTTTGCGCCAATGGGCGTGTTCGTCAAATGCTTCGAGCAGTTCGGCATCAAGGCCTCCATCAAGCAGGCTCGGGCTCCGATGGGCCTGCCGAAGTGGGCCCATATCCGCGCCATGATGGACGATGAAGCCATCGCAGCCCAGTGGCTTGCAAACTATGGCCATGTCCCGACCGATGCGGATGTCGACAGCATCTATGAGATCTTCGTGCCAATGAACGAAAAGGTCGCTGCCGACTATGCCGGCCTCGTCCCCGGCGCGCTTGAAACCATCGCCTGGCTGCGGGCGCGCGGCATTCGGATCGGCTCGACCACCGGCTATACCCGATCGATCATGGAGCATGTGCTGCCTGTGGTCAAAGCGCAGGGTTTCGAGCCGGACAATCTCATCTGCGCCGATGACCTCGCCGAAGGACGCCCGGGCCCGCTCGGCATGTATCAGACCTTTGTGGATCTGGCTGTCTATCCGCCCTCTGCGGTCATCAAGGTTGACGACACGGTGCCCGGCCTCAAGGAAGGTGTCGCCGCTGGCTGCATCACCGTTGGGTTGGCGCTGTCGGGTAATTTCGTCGGCCGGACGCCGGAAGAACTGGACGCCATGCCGGAAGAGGAAATTGCCAGCTTGCGACAGGCGGCAACCGTGCTACTCAAGGAGGGCGGGGCAGACCATGTCATCGATACGGTGGCCGATCTGCCAGCCCTCATCGAAACACTCTGATCGTTACCTAAGAGAGCTCTCATCATGTCGAGACCGAATATCATTCTCATCACTGCTGATCAGTGGCGCGGCGACTGTCTGGGGGCCGTAGGGCATCCGACGATCAGGACCCCCAATCTTGATGCGCTGGCCGCCGATTCTGTGCTGTTCCGCAATCACTATTGCACCACGGCCCCCTGTTCTCCGGCGCGGGCCTCGCTCTATACGGGGCTCTATCAGATGAATCATCGGGTGGTGCAGAACGGTGCGCCATTGGCCGATGGCCTTGATACGCTGGCAAAGGCCGGGCGGCGGGCTGGCTACAGGCCGACCCTGTTCGGCTATACCGACACCGCGCTCGACCCGCGCGTTCTGGCACCGGATGATCCGGCACTTACCACCTATGAGAATGTGCTGCCCGGAATGGACGTCCGCCAGTTGCTGCTGGAGGATGACAAGGCATGGGTGTCATGGCTGAAAAAGCGCGGCCATGATATCGAAACCCGCTTTGACGCTCATACCCCGCCGATGGAGCCGGGTGAGCGGGTCTCGATGCTGCCCCCCTGTTATGGCGCAGACGAAACGCCCACGGCTTTCCTGCTGGAGAAGATGGAAGACTGGCTGGATGAACAGCAGGGTGAAGATGCCCCCTTCTTTGCCCATCTCTCCTTCATCCGCCCGCACCCGCCATTTGTCGTGCCCGAACCCTACAACAGCATGTATGACGGCTCCCTTGATTCTGAGGGAGATGATTCTGAGGGAGATGATTTGGAGGTTGATGGTGCCGGGCATAACAGCACGCCGGGCTTTGCCCGTCACGCCAGCCCAACGGCGGAAGCGGCCAGCCATCCTTTCGCCGAACTGATGATGGCGCATAACCGGCTGTCGAGTTTCCTCACCTATGATGAAGAGGGCAATCCGAATCCGGATGGTCTGGTCAGGGATCTCTCAGCACACGATGTCAGCCGGATCCGGGCTCTTTATTACGGCATGATTTCGGAAGTCGATGCCGCCATCGGTCGCCTGATCGCCAGCCTCAAGGCGAGAGGGCTATGGGAGAATACGGTTTTCATCTTCACCTCCGACCATGCCGAAATGATGGGCGACCACTGGCAGTTGGGCAAAGGGGGCTTTCATGCCCAAAGCTATCACATCCCGCTGATGATCCGCACGCCCGATGGGGGCAGGGGCGAGACGGTCAGCGCCTTCACTTCCAGCGCCGACATCTTTCCGACCCTGCTGGAGATCTTCGGCGAAGAGGCGACCAATGCGCTTGATGGCACATCCCTGATGGAACATGTCTGCGGCAACCCGGTGAGCGGCTGGCGCGATGCGGCCTTCTATGAGTTCGACTTCCGCGCCCAGCGTTCAACGAGAGCCGATCTTAAGGCTCGCCTCAGGCAGGAGGAATGCTCGCTGGCCGTGCTGCGCGACGAGACGTTCCACTATGTGCACATACCCGGCTTTGCAGCGCTGCTGTTCGATCTGCAAAAGGACCCGAGGTGTCTTGTCAATGTGGCAGAGGAGGAGGCCTATCTGCGCACGCGGCTGATCTATGCCGAGAAACTGCTCGATCTGCGCGCCCGCCATATGGACGAGACGCTGGCCCGCTACGTGATGACACCCGATGGGGCCATCATCACCGATTGATCGGGGTGAGGCGCGCGCGAACGGGGCTTCATGGCGCTAGACGGCAAAGCGCACCTCATGTGCCATGAAGGACTGCATGTGCACCATGGTCTGTTCCGTGCTCACCATGACCACCCCATAGGTTGACGCTGCGGGGTGGTGCTTCAGGCCCTGTTGGTCCTTCGCACGGGCAGCGCCATGAACTGTGCCACGAACACCATGGGCATATCCACGCATGGAGGTTACGGCGAGCCCGTGCCAGCTGTCTGCCGCAACGGGCAATGCATCGCCGACAAAGACATGCCGGATGCGTTGGCGGTGGGGCTCAAGCAGCCGCCAGAAGGCGTCCTCATCGCCGAGCTGCCGGTCTTTTCCCCCCGATGCGCCAATGGCAAACGGCAGATGGTGCATGAACAGCATCACCGGTCCGTCGGTTTCCCTCAGAACGCCCTCTAGCCAGGTGCGTCGCGCTTCGCAATAGTGTCCACCAGTGCTGCCGGGCTGGCTGGTATCGAGAAACAGGCAAAGCCCGAAAGGCGTCCACTTGGAGCCCTGAATATAGCCACAGTCACAACGCTGGGCTTCAGGGAAATGGAAGCGGAAGGTGCGCACATCGTCCCGATTGCCCAGCAACAAGTGAGAGGGAACGGATAACCGGCGCAGTTCCCGGGCGAAGGCCTCATAGGAGGCATCGTCGCCATGCGAGGTGAGGTCGCCGGTGATGACGACGAAATCGGCGTCATGATGATCATTGTTGATGCTGTCGATTGCAGCCCGAAGTCTGGCCGAGGCCCCGTGTTCCTCATGGGCACGTCCGTTGCTGGCCACCTGACAGTCGGTCAGATGGATGAATTTCAACATGTCCGGGTTCTTGATCATCGTAATGCACCTGTGCTCGATTGGCTTCGGAGACGAAAGTGCAGGGCTCCGAAGTCGCGCGACTATGCCGCGACAAGATGACAATCAGATAATGGAATGACGACTCTTTGCTGACAGCGCCTGAGGCTTTCGGAGCAGAGGCTTGCGCCGTTCGTACGGTATGGTCGATGGCATCAGGGCTGGTTTGCCAGTCACAGAGCCTTCATGTTCAATGTGCGAATTTTTGATCAATTGAGCATCATCCATAAATCCACATTCTTGAAAAAATGCAGAGATTACAGAGGATAAGGGATTTTCTCTGAATTCCCTGCGTTCACTCTCAATTTCATTTGAATGACACATAACGTTCAAATAGCTGAAACAATCCCCACCTACGGTCCCCTCACGAAACGTCCAGTCAGGCAATTGGCCTCTCCAGGCTGAAGAGGTGCGGACAGTGGTGAAAGCCATGAACCGCACCTCTCTTGGAGAGGGCGTCGCCGGTCTGGACCCGCACTTTTCGACGCAATCTGAAAACCGGTTCGGGGCACAATGAAACACTATAGCGAACGGCAACTGGAGATCATCCGGACGGTAACCGAAAGCGGCTTCTCTGCCATTGATGCCCTGTCGGACCAGTTCAATGTCTCCACTCAGACCATTCGCCGCGATGTCAACGCCCTGTGTGAGCTGGGCGAGTTGCGTCGGGTCTGGGGTGGTGTTGAGCCGCCTCCGGTCAGCGGCAACCTGCTCTATGCCAAGCGCAAGATCATGAATGTCAAGGCCAAGCGGCAGATTGCCCTTGAGGTGGCCCGCCACATTCCGGACGGCAGCTCGATAGCCCTGTCCATTGGCACCACACCGGAAATGGTCATCGAGGCGCTACAGGAGCGGGCCAATCTGAAGGTCTTCACCAACAACCTCAATGTTGCCATGCAGGCAAGTGAACGCCATGACTGGTCGGTGACGCTGGCGGGCGGTTCCGTGCGCCCCGGCGACAAGGATATTCTCGGGCCGGAAGTGGAAGCCTTCTTTGATCGCTTCGAGGTCGACTTCGGCATTTTCGGCGTCGCGGGGGTCAGCCCCGACGGCGGTCTCCTCGATTTCTCCGAAGCCGAGGTGGGCAGCCGCCGCGCGATCCTCAAGAATTGTCGCCGCTCCTTCCTCGTCATGGATCACAGCAAGTTCAGCCGGACGGCCCATGTTCGTGGCGGTCACCTGTCTGATGTGTCCTGCATTTTCTGCGACGAACCCATTCCGCACCAGCTGCAAGGCGGGCTTGGCGCAGCAGACCTGATCATCGCCCGCCAGACGAGGCGTGACGATCAGGCCGAGGCCGGTCGCCCTATTCATGAAAGAGTCAAGCAATGACCGCTGCACATCCATCCCACCACGGGCGTTCCATCGAACTCAGAGGTATTTCCAAGCGCTGGGACAAGGTGCTGGCTCTCAACAGCGTCAGCCTCACCATTCCCGCCGGGTCCTTTACTGCGCTGCTGGGGCCTTCGGGCTGTGGCAAGTCGACCCTGTTGCGCATCATTGCCGGTCTTGAAGCAGCCAGCGAAGGCCATGTGATGATCGGCGACGAAGACGTGACCCGTCGCTCGCCGGACAAGCGCGACCTGTCCATGGTGTTCCAGTCCTACGCATTGTTTCCTCATCTCAATGTCGCCGAGAACATCATTTTCGGTCTCAAGACCCGCAAGGAACCCAGACCGCAGCGCGACGCAAAATTGCAGGCCGTGGCCGAACTGATGGGCCTTCAAAACCTGCTTGAGCGCAAACCGGGCGAGTTGTCTGGTGGGCAACAGCAACGCGTGGCGCTGGCCCGCGCCGTCATTGCCGAGCGCTCCATCTGCCTGATGGACGAGCCGCTATCCAACCTTGACGCCAAGCTGCGCCACGAAATGCGGGTCGAGCTGCGGGCCTTGCAAAAGAAGCTCGGCTTCACCATGGTTTATGTCACCCACGATCAGGCCGAGGCCATCACCATGGCCGATCAGGTGGTGCTGTTGAATGCCGGGGAGGTGGAGCAGATCGATGCCCCGCGCGCCCTTTATGACGAGCCGCGCACCACCTTTGCCGCCCGTTTCATCGGCACGCCGCCCATGAGCCTGTTTGAGGCTTCTGCCCTCGGGTCGATTGGCGAACGGCTGGAACGCGAGGCTGGTACCGGCCTGATGCTCGGTCTGCGGCCAGAAGCGGTTTCCCCGTCGGAAGACGGTCGTCTTGCCGCCACCATCGTCGCCGCCGAATTTCAGGGGGCCGACACCATGCTCGATTGCCGCATTGGCGATGAGCTGATCACCGTGCGCGCTTCCGGGCGCAGCGACTTTGCCGCGGGCAACGCGGTTTCCCTTTCCTTCGCCCCTGAGGAGCTGGCCTTGTTCGACAAGGCATCAGGGGCACGTCTTGTCAAGTCCAAGCAACTGATCGCGGCTTTTGAGCCTTGATCGATAACCAAATCCATTTCTTTCAGTCAAACAGATAACAAGGACCATACCCATGGCTTCCCATTTTCTGAAATCCACACTTGCTGCTGCTCTGCTTTCGGCGATCGCCGTTCCGGCATTTGCCGTTGATCTGCAGTTCTATTTTCCGGTCTCCGTTGGTGGCAAGGCGGCTGACACCATTCAGTCGCTGACCGAAGATTATGTTAAATCCCACAAGGATGTGACGATCGATGCGATCTACGCTGGTTCCTACACCGACGCCCTGACCAAGGCCATGACGGCAGCCCGCGGCGGCAATGCCCCGCAGCTTTCCGTGCTGCTCTCCACCGACATGTTCACCCTGATCGATCAGGACCTCATCCAGCCGTTCGATGATTTCGTGTCGGCTGACGAAGGCAAGGCATGGTTTGGCTCCTTCTATCCGGCCTTCATGCTGAACAGTCAGACCGGCGGCAAGACCTGGGGCATTCCGTTCCAGCGCTCGACCCCGGTGATGTACTGGAACAAGGAAGCCTTCAAGGAAGCCGGTCTCGACCCGGACAAGGCGCCTGCCACCTGGGAAGAAATGGTGGAATACGGCCACAAGCTGACCAAGAAGGACGCCAGCGGTAACGTCACCCAGTGGGGTCTGCGCATTCCGCTCGACGGCTTCCCATATTGGCTGTTCCAGGGTCTTTCCACCCCGGCCGGTGCCATCCTTGCCAATGCGGACGGCAACAAGACCGACTTTGCCAACCCGAAGGTTGTCGAAGCCCTGACCTTCCTCGTCAAGATGGCCAAGGAAGAGAAGATCATGGAAGAGGGCGTGACCGCTTGGTCGGCAACGCCGAAAGCCTTCTTCGAGCGGGAAGCCGCCATGATCTGGACCACCACCGGTAACCTCACCAACATCCGAACCAACGCTCCGTTTGACTTCGGCGTCGGTTTCCTGCCGAAACACGAACGCTATGGCGCACCAACCGGCGGCGGCAACTTCGTTCTGTTCAAGGATGCTACCGAAGAGCAGAAGAAAGCCGCCGTCCAGTTCGTCAAGTGGATGACCGAGCCGGAACAGGCTGCCAAATGGTCCATCGCAACCGGCTATGTCGCTCCGAGCCCGGCTGCCTGGGAAACCGAAGCCATGAAAGCCTACGCCAAGGACGTGCCGCAGGCTGCCGTTGCCCGCGACCAGCTTGAGTATGCTGTCGCCGAGCTCTCCACCTACGAGAACCAGAAGGTGACCAACTTCCTCAACGATGCCATCCACGCAGCGCTGGCCGGTGAAAAGACCCCGGAAGAAGCCCTGAAGGAAGCCCAGGAAAAGGCCGAGCGGGTTCTCAAGAACTACCGCTGATTCAGCCTTGCCGATTGACCCATCGCGAGGGGAGGAGACTTCCCTCGCGTCTGTTTGACTTGCGCGACATGCTCGCAATTGAGGCCAGAAATGAAACGCGACTGGATATATGCCCTGCTGCTTCTGCTGCCCGCGATGGTGCTGCTCATGGGCTTTACCCATATTCCGGCCATTGAAACCGTCATCAGCAGCTTCTTCTCCACGCCCCATGGCCGTCGCCCGGCTCATTTTGTCGGGCTTGAGAACTACCGCTATCTGCTTGAGGACGATGTCTTCATTCGCTCCTGCTGGAACAACCTGATCTATTCGGCCATCACCATTCCGGCCTCCATCATCATCGCGCTGGTCATGGCACTGTTCGTGCACAACCGCATGGCCGGGCTGTCCTTTCTGCGCATGGCGTTTTTCACGCCAACCGTGCTACCGATGATCGCCGTCGGCAACATTTGGCTGTTCTTCTACACGCCGAGCTTTGGCCTCATTGACCAGATACGCGGGCTGTTTGGCCTGCCTGCCCAGAATTGGATGGGTAGCACCGATACGGTGCTCTACACGGTGCTGGTGGTTGCTGTCTGGAAGAACGCAGGCTTTTTCATGATTTTCTATCTTGCAGCGCTTCAGACCATCCCCACCCAGCTGCGCGAGGCGGCCAGCCTTGAAGGGGCAGGGCGTTGGACCTTCTTCCGCCGCGTGACTGTGCCGTTGATCATGCCGACGACCCTGTTCATCATGGTCAATGCCATTATCAATTCGGTGCGGCTGATCGACCATATCTTCATCATGACGCAGGGCGGGCCGAACAATGCCTCAAGGCTGCTGCTCTATCACATCTATGAGGTGGCCTTCGAATATTGGGACACCGCGCCGGCCAGCGCCATGACCGTGGTGATCCTCGCCGTCCTCTCCCTTCTGGCCATTGGCCAGTTCTTCTGGCTCGATCGTAAGGTGCATTACAGATGACCGCTCAGGATATCACTCTAGCTGCCCGTCTGGACCGGGCGCTGCTCACCCTTGGCGCGTGGCTTCTGGCCATCCTCTGGATCCTGCCGCTGGCCTATGCCGTCTGGACAGCATTCCACCCGTCCGCCTATGAGACGAATTTCTCGCTGACAGCGCCCCTGACCCTTGAGAATTTCCCGAAGGCATGGGTGCAGGCACCGTTTGCCCGCTATTTCCTCAACACCATGATGCTGGTGGCGATGACGCTCACCGCCCAGCTCGTGCTCAGCACGCTGGCGGCCTATGCCTTCGCGCGGTTGAAATTTCCCGGCAAGAACATCCTCTTCACGCTGGTACTGTTGCAGCTGATGGTCACGCCGGACATCCTTCTGGTCAAGAACTACGAGACCATGAGCATGCTCGGACTGGTCGACACCATTCTCGCAATCGGCTTGCCCTATTTTGCTTCGGGCTTCTGCATCTTCCTTCTGCGCCAGACCTTTATGACCATCCCGAAAGAGCTGGACGACGCAGCACGGATCGAGGGGGAGGGGCTGATCGGAACGCTCTGGCGGGTCTACATTCCGCTGGCCAAGCCTACCTATCTGGCCTTCGGCCTAGTCTCGGTCTCTGCCCACTGGAATGATTTCCTCTGGCCGCTGATCGTCACCAACTCGGTCGAAACCCGCCCTCTGACAGTCGGCCTGTCGGTCTTCTCCATGACCGAGTCCGGGGTGGAGTGGTCGGTCATCAACGCCGCCACGCTGATGACCTCCGGGCCGCTTCTTGTGGGCTTTCTGCTTTTCCAGCGCCAGTTTGTTCAAAGTTTCATGCGAGCTGGTATTAAATAGGTCAACACAACGAGTCGGTCCGCTTCGGGCCGGATAACAAGGAACAATACGCCATGTCCCCATTGCCAGTGCTGGGTGCTTCCCTCAAGTATGATGAACTTGTCTCCCTCAGGGACTGGATCTTCGAGAAGAACCGGCCAATCGAACTGCAGGATTTCTGCATGGTCGACGTGCTCGATGACGATCAGGACGACCTGATCGCGGCCTACAAGGACCTGCTTGATGGATTTGGTGGTCTGCATGGTATCCATGGACCGTTTTTCAGCCTTGATCTCGCGGCGACGGATCCGCTGATCCAGCAGGTTGTCACGGTCCGTCTGCTCGATGCCCTCAACAAGTGCGAGAAGCTGGGCGCTACCCACATGGTCGTCCATAGTCCCTTCACCTTCTGGCACAGCCTCAATTTCACCAACTACAGCTTCCTCAAACCGTCCATCTTCGAGGCCGCTCAGAAGATGCTGGCTCCCGTCATTCAGCGTGCCGAACAGATCGGCTGTTGCCTGATGCTTGAGAATATCGACGATGCCGACCCGACCCTGCGCTGCGATCTGGTCGAAATGATCAATAGCCCGATGCTGCAGGTCTCGATTGACACCGGCCACGCCCAGCTCGCTCACGGCCAGTACAAGGCGCCTCCGGTGCCGGATTACGTCACGGTCGCCGGTTCATTGCTTGGCCATGTCCATTTGCAGGATGCCGACGGCTATGCCGACCGTCACTGGCATCCCGGCGAAGGATCCGTTCCATGGGGCGGCGTCTTCAAGGCGCTCTCGGAGATCCACGCCAGACCGCGGCTGATCATCGAGGCTCGTGATCGCAAGCTCCGTCTGCCCCAGACCGTCAAACGCCTCGAAGCCCTCGGGCTCGGCCAGTAACGGCGCGCCCTCCACGGCATTTCAGCAAGACAAACGAGAGGCGGTGGCCAATGGCGCATCGCCTTTTTTGCTATCCGGCATGGTTGGCAAGACCGGAAGGGTGCCTCCATGACTTGCGACGGTTTTTACCTTCAGGCTGCACGATCATGGCGCTTTGGGGCGTTTCACATGTACGATTGCGCTTTTTCTCCACAAACTGAACCATTGGGATTATCCTTGCCGCTGGTTTTTATTTCCATTCTTGGCTATGACCTTCACCAACCCGCACGCTGTCGGGGTTTGGCATGGAAGCCGACAAGACCGAGACAGCGCGCAGAGTCCGGGCCATATGGCACGCGTGATCTGGAGTTGACCTATCGCTGATCTCGTAAAATCCCCCGCAGAGGCTCATTCCGGCGCCGATGAGCGCGATGAGATGGACAATGCCATTGTTCTTGACGGGGTAGAACATACTCTCAATGACCAGCCTTTCTTTCGCGGCCTCTCCGTGCAGCTGAGTGAAAAGCGCATCGGCCTCATCGGGCGCAACGGGTCTGGCAAGTCCACTCTGGCACGCATGATCTCCGGCCTTATCGAACCCGAGGCGGGGCAGGTGCGGGTCCATGGTGTCGACATCGCCAAGGATCGCAAGAATGCCATCCGGACCATCGGTCTCATTTTCCAGAACCCGGATCATCAGATCATCTTTCCCACCGTGGAAGAGGAAATCGCTTTCGGTCTGGAAAGCCTCAGCGGTGATCGCAAGGCAGCTAGGGTCAAGGCGCGGGAGTTTCTGCAGTCATTCGGGCGGCTGGACTGGGCCGAACGCGGCACCTTCACGCTCTCGCAAGGCCAGCGCCATCTGGTCTGTCTGATGGCCGTGCTGGCCATGGAGCCGAAAACCGTGCTGCTGGATGAACCTTTTGCCGGGCTCGACTGGCCGACTACCCGGCGTCTCTATCGTTGGCTCGATGCGCTGGACCAGCAGGTCGTTCTGGTTACCCACGATATCGACCATCTGGAAAGCTATGACCGCATCATCTGGCTCGAAAAGGGCCAACTGGTCGGAGATGGCACCCCGGCAGAAATCCTGCCTGCCTATCGGGAACAGATGGAGCGGCTGGTTTTCACAGATGATGAAGTGCTGGGGGCGGGATTGCCTTCGGGCACGGAGGGCCGTGGCTGATGCTGTCGCTGACCGTCGAGCAGAGAAGCTGGATGCATGGATGGCCCGTCTCGGCCAAGCTGGTCATTCTGTGCCTGTTTACGCTGGTGCTCTGGCCGCTCAATGACTGGCGTCTGCTGCTTGCAACCAATCTGCCGGTGGTCGTGCTCTACCTGTCGGCCGGGCGCAGCTTTGCAAAGGCTGGAGCCCAGCGGCTCAAGCCGCTTCTCTATCTCATCGCCATCATTTTCGCCTATCAGCTGGTGACCGGACGCGTGGAGGAGGGGCTGGCCATCTGCTTCAAACTCGTCGCGACGGTCAGCCTTGCAAATTTGGTCACCATGACCTCGCGACTTGATGATATGATGGCTGTCATCGAAACACTCGCAAAGCCCTTCCGTTTCCTTGGCCTGCCACCGCGGGCGCTGGGCTTTGCCATGGGGCTGGTCATTCGCTTCACGCCATTGTTCCTGCAACGGGGGTCGCAGCTCAATCAGGCATGGCGGGCGCGCAGCCCGAAGCGGACAAGCCCGCGGCTGCTGGTTCCTCTGGCGCTCAGCGCCATTGATGATGCGGACAGGGTTGCCGAAGCGCTACGCGCTCGGGGCGGATTGCAACAAGAAAAAACAACCAAATCTCAGTCGGAGAGTGCGCCTGAAATGCGCACTGAGTAAGAAAAGGGAGAATACCGAAAATGGAACGCCAAGTCGCCTTCATTGCCCTGTTTGCAGCACTCGTTGCCGCCCTCGGGCTCATGCCGCAGTTCATGTTGCCGTTCGGTGTGCCGGTCAGTGCACAGAGCCTCGGCGTCATGATGGCCGGTGTCGTGCTCGGATCGCGCCGCGGCGCCCTGTCCATGATCCTGTTCATCGTGCTGGTGCTGGCAGGTCTGCCGCTGCTGGCCGGTGGTCGCGGGGGCCTCGGCGTGCTGGCCGGACCGACCGTTGGCTTCTTCCTCGGCTGGCCTTTTGCCGCCTTTGCCACGGGCCTCATCGTTGAGAAATGGGGCAAGGGCAATCTGCTGATCGCTGGCACCTTTGCTTCCATCGTCGGTGGCATCTTCGTGCTCTATCTGCTGGGCGTGCTGGGTATGTCGATCCGCCTCAACAAGTCTTTCATGGAAGCCACTTCCATGGTGCTGGTCTTCATTCCGGGCGACGTCATCAAGGCCTTCGTTGCCGGCTTCGTCCTGCAGGGCATTGCAAAAGCTCGTCCGAGCGCCCTGCTGTCGCGTAGCTAGTCGCGCTCTGCCGGAAGCTTGAGAGCCTGATGATGATCTACGCACGCTGGAGCGAGCGAGGGTCTGAATGGGGCCTGATGGATTTCAGATCGGCAAACAGTCACATACAAAAGAGGGGTGCCATCCGGTGCCCCTTTTTCTTTGCTGCAAACAGGCGGGAGACTTCGTTGTCCGCATGTTGGTGCAACGTGCCATAGACAAGGAGACAGCCTTCACGCATGGTTGGGCTTTACTTGTTGATGGACAGGAGTTCCGATGGATGAATCATTCCGCATTGTGTCACTCGAAGACGGGCGCAATGCCATTCCGGTGATTGCCCAATGGTTTTGTGATCAATGGCCAACGTGGTACGGGCCCGATGGACCGGGTGATGCCATCGCGGATCTCGAAGGCTGGGCGGATGGCTCGGGGATACCTCTGGCGCGAATTGCCCTGTCCGAGACCGGAGACCCGATGGGCATTGCGGCGCTCAAGCCAGACGGGCTTGGCGAGGAGCTGGGGCTCGGGCCATTTCTGTCGGCTTTCTATGTGCGCCCGGATTGCCGCCGACGTGGGGTCGGCATGGCGCTGACCCGTGCCATAGAGGACGCGGCCCGGTCACTGGGCATTGCCTCGGTCTATGGGGTGACTGATGGGGCGCGCGGTTTGCTGATGCGGGCAGGCTGGCTGGATACCGGTTTGACGGCACAATCGGAGCGCGGTGTCCTGCCGATCTTCTGCAGGAATCTCGCCTCGTGACCGTCTGTAGAGAAGCCCCGGAGGAACCGTTGCCAATTGAAAATCAAATCAGAGGGTAAAAAGCCGGATATTCGAATAGGAAATTTATTTTGGGGGATGAAAATAAAGCTGATTCCCTGTATGCAAGGCCTGAAACGGGTGGGCTCCCGTATCGGGATCGGACGTTTGTCACTTATGTTACAACTGAAATAGTGAGGGTAGCGTTATGCTTTGGGATCTTGTGGCCGATGTTGGTGGAACCAACATGCGATTGGCCGCCGCCGTCGAGGGGCGCATCAAGGAACAGCACACATTCGATACCACCGGCACGATGCATCTGACCGATGCTGTCAAAACCTTTGTCGGCAAGATCGGCTCATCGCCGCGACAGGTCGTTGTTGCTGCTGCCGGGGTGATTGAAAATGGCTATGTCACACTCACCAACGCTGGCAACCAGCAGTTTTCGCAGGCTGACCTGATCGTTGCCGCCGGAGCGGAAGGTGCCCGTATTCTCAATGATTTCGAAGCCGCCGCATGGTCCCTCGTCACCGCTGACCCGGATGATCTGACGGTCATTCAGGGCACGCTGCCGCCGCCACGCCAAACGCCTCCGTTGCCCACTGCACCACGTCTCATCATCGGTCCTGGTACTGGCCTCGGGGTCGGCACCCAAGTGTGGGCCGGGCACCAGCCCGAAGTGCTTCAGGGCGAGGGCGGCCACGTCCGCGTCGCACCGCATACCCTCGACGAAGTCGCGGTCTTTGCCAAGCTGGCCGAACTGTGGCCGGAAACCCAGATGGATGATCGCTCCTGTCTGGCGCTTGAGGCCGAAGCCATCCTGTCGGGAACCGGCATCCCCTATCTGATGAAGGCGCTGGAACTGCTTGAAGGTCAGGAGCCGTCCGAGATGTCCGCCCGTGACATCTTCGATGTTGCCCGCACCGAGGGCAATCATCTTGCCGTTCGTGCCATCAGCATGTTCGCCCACCATCTGGGCGCCGTGGCTGGTGATCTGGCACTCTATATTTCTGCCTACGGTGGCGTCTTCCTCAC
Source organism: Cohaesibacter haloalkalitolerans (assembly GCF_003574655.1). Lineage (GTDB taxonomy): Bacteria > Pseudomonadota > Alphaproteobacteria > Rhizobiales > Cohaesibacteraceae > Cohaesibacter > Cohaesibacter haloalkalitolerans. Next base: position 136,776 of record NZ_QNUM01000007.1, on the reverse strand, counting down.
CGGTGGCGTGCTGCAAAAGAACGACTGGATCTTCCAGAACCCCGAGTTCCTCAGAGGCTTCAATCAGGGTGGGCGCCACACCAAGTTCCGCGTCAAGATGCCGATCTATCTCTATCGCAACAGCAACTTCGGCCTCGAAGGTGCCATCAACGCCATGAGCTTCGATCCGGATCTGCAATAGGCCGGATTGTTTATGCTAGAATCCCGCTCCCGGCGCCTTCCGAGCGCAGGCGAGACATAGAGATTTTATAAGGCAGCTTCCGCCGGGGAGCTGCCTTTTTCTGTGCCCTTTGCCCCCTCCCTCGCTCTTGTGCCTTTCAGCGGTCGCTGCTCGGTGTGGGGTGCCTTCATTGCCTCTCTGATAATCATAAAACTGCAATGTGCCGACCCTATTAAGCTGAAGAGAAGCTTGAAGAATCGAGTCGGCCAGCCAGTTTTTCGCAGTTGGTGGACATTGGAGAAAGACAACAGGACGTCAGCCATTTAGATGTGGCCGGGGTCATGTGCGCAGGAGAAAACCGTGACTGAAACCCGAGTGTATCCCGATCGAGGCAGTTTGGCTGCCGGTCTCGCAGAACAGGTTGCGTTCGAGTTGAACAAGGCCATCAAGAAGCGTGGCAGGGCGACCCTTGCCGTGCCCGGTGGTGAAACGCCTCATGATTTTTTCCGCTCTTTGAGCGCACAACCTGTCGAGTGGGACTGTGTCTCGATCATCCTGACCGATGAGCATCTGGACCCTCAAGTGCCGGATCACACCAACGCCCACAAGGTGCAAGAGCTGCTGCTGCAGAATCTGGCGGCCGAAGCAGAGTTCCATGCCTACCACCGTGATGGAGCACCGGATGGTGATGACGCCGAGGTTGTGCTATCGGCCATTACCTCAGATCTGCAGGCCATTCTGCCGATTGATGTCTGCGTTCTGGGCATGGGAGCGGACACGCGTATTGCCTCGCTGTTTCCTCAAGCTGATGATCTGGAAGAAGCTCTCGGCCTCTGGGCACCCACGGTCATGATCGTGCGCGGGCATGAAGACGGCAATCCCCGCCTGACCTTGACGGCTCCCGTACTGGAGCGGGCACGCAAGGCCCACGTGCTGATCGTCGGGGAAGAAAAGAAGCATGCCCTGCGCGAAGCCCAGAAGATCGGTCTGGTGGAAGAGGCACCCGTGCGGCTCATTCTCAACCGGGCCAGAGCCACGACGATCCATTACGCCGACTAGGCCGACATCAGAGAGTCGGCAGGCCTCTCTGTCGACTTTTATCGATAATGATTAAAAATTATCGTGGAAAAATAGTGATTCTGAGGCACGCAATTGGCAATTTCTGCAGTTCGATACAGAAAAGCTGGCCTCTCGGATCACTTCCCTATCTTTCATAAACAGCTACAATCGTCTAATGTGCGCGCAGTGCTTTGCAGTGAGAGTCCACTTTCGGGTAGCGTGGCACTGCCGCACCAAAAGGTGTTTCCATATTGGCTCAAATGGAGAATGCCACATCTGCCATCCTTCAGGATGACAACTCGTGCAAACGAGGTTGGAGATGGTTGCCGAGGATCCGCTGTCCAGATTCCGGCTCTGTCGGGAGTATGTCAAATCGCCTGATTTATCTATGTAAATTTGCGTAAATAAGGGAAAATTACCACGATGCGGGACAAATTTTGGCAAATCGCACCGGATAACGCGCAACTGATTTACAATGGAGACTTGGCAATTTGACTTTCGTCTGCACTATAAGAGCCGGAGGGTAGTTTGCATTTGGTTCGGGGTCTCCGGGCTGAAGGCATCAACATTTTTGTTAGAAGGGAGTCTGTCGTGAAGATAGGTACACCTAAGGAGCTGTTCGAGGGAGAGGCGCGCGTTGCCATGACGCCGTCTTCGGCAAAACAGCTTCAGAAATTGGGATTTGATTGCGTCCTGGAAAGCGGTGCTGGTGCGCTGGCTGGCTTTTCCGACGCAACTTATGCAGAAGCGGGCGTCGAAATTGTGCCAGACGCTGCTGCTCTGTGGGAGGCTGCAGATATCGTTGCCAAGGTACGTCAGCCCGAAAGCGAAGAGCTGAAGTATCTTGCCAAGGGCAAGACGCTTATCTCCTTCTTCAACCCGGCTGGCAACGAAGAAGGCATGGCTGCCGCCAAGACGGCTGGTGCCAATGTCATCGCAATGGAAATGGTGCCACGTATTTCCCGTGCCCAGAAGATGGACGCTCTGTCCTCCATGGCGAACATTGCCGGTTACCGCGCTGTTATCGAAGCTGGCAACAACTTTGGCCGTTTCTTCACCGGCCAGATTACGGCTGCCGGTAAGGTACCGCCTGCGAAGGTTCTGATTGTTGGTGCCGGTGTTGCCGGTCTTGCTGCAATTGGTACATCCGTTGCACTCGGTGCGATCACTTATGCATTTGACGTGCGTCCGGAAGTGGCCGAACAGGTCGAATCCATGGGCGCCGAATTTGTCTATTTGGATTTTGCAGAAGAACAGCAGGACGGGGCTTCCACCGGTGGTTATGCTTCTGTTCAGTCTGAAGAATTCCGCAATGCCCAGCTCGCCAAGTTCCGCGAGATCGCAGGTGACATGGACATCGTGATCACCACTGCGCTGATCCCGAACCGGCCGGCTCCCAAGCTGTGGCTTGCAGACATGGTTGCTGCCATGAAGACCGGCTCCGTCATCGTTGACTTGGCTGCGGAACGTGGCGGCAACGTTGAAGGCACTGTCAAGGACGAGAAGGTTGTTACCGAGAATGGCGTGACCATCATCGGCTACACAGACTTCCCATCCCGCATGGCTACCCAGGCTTCCGAACTCTATTCGACCAACATCCGTCACATGATGACCGACCTGACCCCTGAAAAGGACGGCCAGATCGTGCACAACATGGAAGACGATGTGATTCGCGGTGCGACTGTGACCTATGAAGGTGAAATTACCTTCCCACCTCCGCCTCCAAAGATCAAAGCCATTGCCGCCAAGCCGAAAAGCGACGTCAAGGAAAAGACTCCTGAAGAGAAGAAGGCCGAAGAAGAGGCAGCCCTTCGCAAGGCTGGCCGTCAGCAGATCAGCCTTCTGGTCATTGGTGCCGTGGTCATGGGCCTCATCGGTCTCTATGCTCCTGCGGCCTTCATGGGCCACTTCATCGTGTTCGTACTCGCCGTCTTCATCGGCTTCCAGGTCATCTGGGGCGTCAGCCACTCCCTGCACACGCCGCTCATGGCTGTGACGAACGCAATCTCGGGGATCATCATCCTCGGTTCGCTCTTGCAGCTTGGTTCTGGGTCATGGATTGTTTTGCTTCTGGCATTCATTTCCATCCTGATCGCCACAATCAACATCGTCGGTGGCTTCATGGTTACCCGTCGCATGCTGCAGATGTTCCAGAAATCCTGATAGGCGGAGGGTATAATGAACGCTGAATTGCAAACAGCCGCCTACATCGCGGCAACCGTGCTGTTCATCCTGTCTCTGGGTGGACTGAAGGATCAGGAAAGCGCAAAGCGTGGCGTCTGGTTCGGCATCGTCGGTATGGCGATCGCTGTGCTGGCCACCATCTTTGGCCCGATCAACCCACATGACATCTCGCTTGGCACCGTGCTGGCTGCCAGCCCGATCGTCCTGCTCGTCGCAGTCGTTATCGGTGCTGTGATTGGTAGCGTCGTCGCCAAGCGCGTTGAAATGACAGGCATGCCGCAGCTGGTTGCCATGCTGCACAGCTTTGTCGGTCTGGCTGCGGTCTTCATCGGCCTCAACTCTGATCTGACGGCACATGCCTTCCCGACTCCTGCGGAAGAGGTCATCCACGAGATCGAAATCTTCCTTGGCGTGTTCATCGGTGCCGTGACCTTCACTGGTTCCCTGATCGCCTATGGCAAACTGGCTGGCCGCATCGACGGCAAGGCCATGCTGCTGCCGGGTCGTCACCTGCTGAACCTGGTCATGGTGGTCGTGTCCTTCATCCTGCTGATCATGTACATGAACGGCCTTGGATCCTGGACCCTCTATCTGATGACCCTGATTGCCTTCGTCATCGGTGTCCACATGGTCATGGCTATCGGCGGCGCCGACATGCCGGTTGTTGTTTCCATGCTGAACTCCTATTCGGGGTGGGCTGCAGCCGCAACGGGCTTCCTGCTCGGTAACGACCTGTTGATCGTGACCGGTGCTCTGGTGGGCTCCTCGGGTGCGATTCTGTCCTACATCATGTGTAAGGCCATGAACCGTCACTTCGTGTCGGTGATCCTGGGCGGCTTTGGCAACTCCACTGGCCCGGCCATGGAAATCGAGGGCGAGATGATCGCCATTGATGCCGATGGCGTTGCTGCCGCCCTCGAAGATGCTGACAGTGTCATCATCGTTCCTGGCTATGGCATGGCCGTTGCTCAGGCTCAGCAGAATGTTGCTGAACTGACCCGCCGCCTGCGCGCCAAGGGCAAGGAAGTCCGCTTCGCCATCCATCCTGTGGCTGGTCGTCTTCCTGGTCACATGAACGTGCTGCTGGCTGAAGCCAAGGTGCCTTATGACATCGTGATGGAAATGGACGAGATCAACGAAGACTTCCCGAACACGGACGTCGTCATCGTTATCGGTTCCAACGACATCGTGAACCCTGCTGCTCAGGAAGACCCGAACTCTCCAATCGCCGGCATGCCGGTTCTGGAAGTCTGGAAAGCCAAGCAGGTCTTCGTGTCCAAGCGTGGTCAGGGCACCGGTTATTCCGGTATCGAAAACCCGCTGTTCTACAAAGAAAACACCCGCATGTTCTATGGCGATGCGAAAGCCTCTCTGGACACCCTGCTTCAGCAGATCCAGTAAGCCGCACGGCCATCAAGACATCTCGCAGAACGCCCGGGGCATTGCTCCGGGCGTTTTGTTTTGCAAAGGGTGCAGGGAGTGTCAGACATCAGCCCGATGTGTCTGGCGCGTCGAACAGACGAGCCGCCAGAAGATGGTTGATGAGGGCACGGGTTCTGAGCGGCATATGCTTGCGCGAGGGATAGACCAGCGAGAAGATCATGGTCTCGCCACTCAGCTCCGGCATGATAGGAACAAGGCGCCCTGAGGCAACATCCCTGCGCACGGTGGAAGGGAACAACTGCGCCACCCCCATGCCTGCCAGCGCCATGGCAATGACCATATGGGGCGAGTTGCACAGCTCGTAGTGCGGAGCGGGTACCGAAATCATTTCCTTGCCGCGGAACAGCCGGTTGACACCGCCCGGACTGACGTTGGACAGGCAGACCCAGCGATGGGCATTAAGGTCGCGGATCGTGCGCGGTGTGCCATGGGCTTCCAGATAGTCCGGACTGGCATAAAGGCCGAAGCGATCCTCATACAGCACCCGTCCGATCAGGCTGTCATCCCTCGGCAGGCCGATGCGGATGGCCATGTCGATGCCCTCGGCGACCAGATCAAGCCGCTTGTCGCTGAGCAGGATATCAAGTTCCACATCCGGATAGAGTTTGCGGAAGCTGGCGATGGCTGGCGGCAATTGGGTGTAGCCGACATCATGGGTAGCGGTGATGGAGACACGGCCGGAGGGCTTTTCCTGTGTGGCGATCTCGACAGTCTCTTCGAGCAGACGCGGCAGGGCGCGCACCTTGTCGTAGATCCGCCGCCCTTCTTCGGTGAGCGAAAGCTTGCGTGTCGAGCGTTGCAACAGGCGGACGCCGAGATCATCCTCAAGTTGGGTGATCTGCTCCGAGATGCGAGACCTGCTGCTGCTCAGGTGGCGTGCCGCCGCCGCAAAGCTACCCTCGTCGACCACACAGACAAAAATCGCCAGTGCGCGCAGGTGCTGATATCCAATTGTACTCATTTTCCGAACTACTCATTCTGAAATTACCTTCTAGTGATAACAATGCCAAAGCGCCATATTGACGTCAATGCAATTGACAAGCCGCCAGCCCAAAACATGATTGGCGGGGAAAGGAAACAAAAATGATCGCAGTAACCGGGGCATCGGGCCATCTTGGCCGTCTGGCAATCAAATCCCTTCTGGAAAAAACGGAAGCTGGCAATATCATCGCACTCGTCCGCAACCCGGAAGCCGTGGCCGATCTGGCTGCTGCCGGTGTCGTTGTCCGCAAGGCCGACTACGACCAGCCGGAAAGCTATGTTGAAGCCCTCAAGGGTGTCGACAAGCTGCTGCTGATCTCCGGTAGTGCCGTTGGCCAGCGTATTGCACAGCACACCGCTGTCATCGAGGCGGCCAAGGCCAATAGCGTCGGGCTGATTGCTTACACATCGATCCTCAAGGCCGACAAGTCTCCCATCCTGCTGGCACAGGAACATGTTGCCACCGAGAAGCTGCTGGCTTCCTCCGGCGTTCCTCATGTCATCCTGCGCAATGGCTGGTATGTTGAGAACTACACCGAAAACATGGCGGCCGTTCTTGAGCATGGTGCCGTCATCGGCGCTGCTGGCGAAGGCCGCGTTGCAGCTGCATCGCGGGCCGACTATGCCGCCGCTGCCGCTGCTGTTCTGACCAGCGACGAAGCTCAGGCTGGCAAGATCTATGAACTGGCTGCCGACGAAGATTTCTCCATGGCCGATTATGCTGCGGCTATCGCCAAGGCGTCCGGCAAGGCAATAGCCTATGTCGATATGACCGAGGCAGACTATGTCAAGGCACTGGTCGGGGCTGGTGTGCCGGAAGGCTTCGCCCAGGTTCTGGCCGATGCTGACAGCGCCATCAAGGCTGGTTGGCTGACTGATGCCAGCAAGACCCTGTCCGGCCTGATCGGTCGCCCGACAGTATCTGTCGCGGACAGCATCAAGGCGCATCTCTAGGCCTTCATCGCATTGCATAGATATCTGACCTTCAACTGAAGAAAGACCGGAACGCACTGCGGCTCCGGTTTTTCTTTGTCCGGTAGCAAAGGCTGCCCGTTGAATCAGAATGTGAGGTGCGGGGAAGGCCTCATTCTCTTTCTCAACAAGAACCGATGAATCAATCTTTGAAGGAAAATGGATAACCATTTGAAATGCTTTTGTTAAATTGCATAACTTCACCCGTCAAACCATCACTGGAAGCACTTGAATCAATTTGTGAGATCGCGTGGTAAAGCTCATCTGCCGGGCTCAGGTCGGGATCGATGTCTGCCAGCCATGATGACGAGAGATGTGCATAATCCGGAGCGAAACATTGCACCGGTTTGCGGGCGTGCTATGGACTGATGCTGTCCGGCCGCAGCACCTCATCCGCTCTCCAGCCGCCTCCCGTTTTCTCCTTTTCTGTGATACTCCGATGTCCCTTCAGGCTCTTCTTACGCCAGCCATGCTGCTCGTCTCCAACGTCTTCATGACCTTTGCATGGTATGGTCATCTCAAGCACAAGGGCTCTGTTCTGATGCTTGCCATTCTCGCCAGCTGGTCCATTGCCTTCTTCGAATACTGCATTGCCGTTCCTGCCAACCGCTGGGGCAGCGACTATTTCAACACCGCCCAATTGAAGACCATGCAGGAGGTCATCACGTTGCTGGTCTTCACCTGCTTCTCGGTTTTCTGGCTGAAGGAAAGCCTGACCATCAATCATCTGATCGGCTTTGCCCTGATCGCGGCAGGCGCAGCTTTCGTCTTCCGGGGCTGAAGAGGCTGATGGCTCAGTGAGCCTTGTGGAAGCCGTTGATCCAGCTGTGCCGCACGGTCCATGTCGTCGGGTCGAAGGCCACCAGATCAGCAGCAAAGCCCGGCGCGACGGAGCCCAGCGATGTGTCCATGCGGATGAACTGCGCCGGATAGCGTGACGCCATGCGCAGGACCTCTGGCAGGGGCAGCCCGAGCAGCTCGACCCCGTTGCGAACCGCGCCGATCATCGACAGGTCCGACCCGGCAATGGTGCCGTCTTCCAGTTGGCACCGACCGTCCTTGGCCGTGATGGTGGTGCCGTTGAGGGTGAAGCTCTTCTTCTCGGCCCCAACCGACGCCATGGCATCGGTCACCAGCATGATCTTGCCCTTCGGCTTGGCCCTGATGGCATTGCGCATGGAAGCCGGGTGGACATGAAAGCCGTCCGCGATGAGGCCGCACCAGCTGTCCGGATCATCAAGGGCGGCACCGACCACCCCGGGTTCGCGGCTGCCCATCGGGGTCATGGCGTTGAACAGGTGGGTAAAGCCACGCAAACCTGCGCGGAGCGCTGTGGCGATCTCCTGAAAGCCCGCTGCCGTGTGCCCGGACGAAACAAGCGCACCACTGGAAACACAGTCTCGGATGAAGCTGGGGCCGACCTTTTCCGGAGCGACCGTTATCAGTCGGACGCCAAGGTCGGGATGGGTCATCAGTTCCAGCGCACCATCGTCGATTGCCCTCAGCTGCTTTTCCGGATGCACGCCCTTGCGGTCGACATTCAGATAGGGGCCTTCGAAATGCACGCCCTTGACGGCGGACAGCGAGCTGTTCTCGCCCCAGTGGCGATGGGCCTGACGGATCAGGCGCGCGACATGTTCCATACTGCTCCAGCTATCGCTGATGAGGGTTGGCAACATGGACGTCGTTCCGAAACAGCGGTGGGCATCGGCCATGCGCTCCAGACCTTCAAGGTCTGTCTGGCCGTTCAGCATGACACCGCCGCCGCCATTGACCTGCGTGTCGATAAAGCCCGGAGCCAGCACGAGGCCGGTGAGGTCATAAGGTTCATAGCCGCCCAGACTGCCCGGCGTGTCGATGATGCCGTCAATCTGGCCATCCTTCAGCGTCACAGCCTTGCCGGCGTGGAACTGGTCGCCGTCAAACAGGCGGGCATGCATAAGGATCTGCTTCATGGGGTCTTCCTGTCGGCAGGCATAAGGGAACCGGACGGGGGCTGTTCGCATTCGTCGTTGCCTGCCACCTTATCAGCATATTGCCGATCCTCCACGCCGAAAGCACGCACCGGTCTATCAGGCGACCCGGCGGCGTGAATAACCGGCTCGGCAGGCCGCCTGCTGACCGTTCTAGATGACCGACTCGGAGACGAACTCATAAAGGTCGCCGCGAAAATGGGCGCGGACAAACTCGATGGGGCGCTCGATCTGCTTGACCAGTCCGATTCTGGGCGAGGGGAAAGGCCGTCCGTTGCTCGGCTCGCTGGCATGGACCACGCCTCTTGCCTCTGTCTCGAAATGATCTGGCATCACATTCTGCTTGAGGAAGGATCGCCGTTCCACATAGAGACAGGCCGACCCGGTCGGCACTTCCAGCAAATGGGCGTGACTGACATCAAGCAGTCGGGCTGAAAGCTTCTGGAGACAGCGAGTCGGCCGCTGGTGGTGGGTTTCCAGCCACGAATACAGTGATGTTTCGATCATCGCGGGATCCGGCAGGACGCTCTTGGGCAAAACCGCATGTTCCAGACACACCGGCTTGCCGTCGACGGTGCGCAGCCGATAAAGGCGGCTCACCGCGTCGTCGGGCATGATCTCCAGTGCCTCGCACTCTTCAGGGGTCGGTGTGCCACTTGAGCGATCCAGCCACAGGGCACTTGTCGAAAGCCCCCGGATCTGCATGTCTTCGGTAAAGCCGGTTATCTGGCGAGGCCGTTGCGCCACCCGTGAGGCGACGAAGGTGCCGGCACCGTGGCGTTGGACCAGAATGCCCTTCTGAACGAGAACCCGCACCGCATTGCGGACGGTCACGCGGGAGACGCCCAGGGCATGGGCCAGCTCCCTCTCCGCAGGCAGGGCATCATTGATAGCGACCAGCCCGGCTTCAATCGATTGCTCGATCCCCCGCTCGATCCTCAGATAGAGGGGGGTGGCGCTTTCCATTTCGAGATCGGAGACTTTTCTGACATGCTGGATGAGATGGCCGAGATCAACCATGTCCGTAGCGCTCTTTGTACCCCATGTCCTGCTCATGTCCCGGTTCCAGCGGCGGCAGGGTTCCCCCGGCGAGCAGAATAGCACCGTCCCGTGCGTCATGGAGCCTTGGGACGAGCAGGGTGGTGGTTTCCACTTCCAGCCATGGCTCAACCGCTTCAGCGAAGTTGCCCATCAGCGCAATCCTGTTGACCCCGCGCCATGCAAGCGCCCGCAACATGGCGCTGGCCTGACTGCCGCAGTCAGCCATCAGCTTCATGGCAACAGGGTCCTCACGCTCGGCGAAATTGACCACGACATGGCCATAGCCAGCGAAATCCGGCGGCGTGGCGGTGCTGGCCCACAGCACCATTTCTTCCTGGCTGTCTCCGAACATCGCCATGATGTGGTCTGTCATCGGACTGACTTCATAAATCCCGTCGAGCGCGGCCATGGCGAACCGGAGGGCCTGTATCCCCACCTGTGCTGAACTTGCCATGTCCGAAAGCTCAAAGCCCCAGCCCCCGACATTGACCGGCTGGCCCTTGATCAGGCCGTAGCCACAGCTGCCGGTACCGAGAATGAGGATACCGCCATCCTGATCATTGCCATGCCCGCCAAGGCAGGCGATATGGGCATCGCTGGCCACTCGAAGCGAGGCGAAGGGATGTTCCCAGTTGCGGAAAGCTTCCTTGTCGGCGCTGATGTGAAGCTCGGCAAGGCCGATGCCCACGTGGGTCTGACCCAGCACTTCCGCGCCAAAGCCCGCGTCCTTCAGGGTCTCCCGCGCCACCTTGGCGACCTGCTCCTGAGCGGCGAGAATGCCGTTGCGTGCATTTGCCGGTCCGCTGATTGCCTCCCCAAGCAGCGTCCCGTCTTCATCTCTGAGGCGTCCGCGGCAGTTCGAGCCGCCACCGTCAATTCCCATGTAAAGTGAATTTGCCATTGCCCAGTCTCCTCCCATAGGCGCCGCACAGCGCCTGTCCCTGTCATGCAATGAACTGGCCAGATGAGTCTTGAGATAAGCCAACTCAACGTAAACGAGTAGAAGACCAATAAGAGCCAATTTCAATTGGCCTTACGGATTATAGAGGCTTTTTGGGATAAATGGGATGCCTGTCACATTTACTGGTCAGGTGGTACTAAGGTGGTATTGTCAAAACTTGAGCAAAACCAAACGGCAGCCCAAGGGCCTCACCCGCAACAATGGCAGATTGAAATTGCTCATAGATTGGGGCTGGCCTCACCGGGGGCAATGGGGCATAGTGTGCGGCGCTGCCGATATGCTACCCTTGGCGCAGCCGCTGTCATAGACGACTATAGGACAAACAATGGCCGAAACGATCCTGCGCGGAAGACTGCTGACCTTTCATGGCGAACCGCAAACCCCTGCGGATAAAACCGCCCATCTCTATATCGAGGATGGCGCGCTGCTGCTGGACGGCGGCCTGATCAAGGCGCGGGGCACTTTCAGCGACGTGCAGTCCAAGGCGGCAGAAGGCACAAAGACCATTGATCATCGTCCCCATCTGCTGGTGCCGGGCTTCATCGACACCCACCTGCATTTCCCGCAAGTGCAGGTGGTCGCCAGTTGGGGCGCTCAATTGCTCGACTGGCTGGAGAACTATACCTTCCCGGCCGAGGCGCTCTACGCGGATGCAGGGCATTGTGCAGCCATGGCCGTGCGCTTCTTTGACGAGGTCATTGCCAACGGTACCACCACCACGGTTGCCTATTGCTCGTCGCACAAGACCTCCGCGGTTGCCTACTTCACGGAAGCGGCCCGCCGCAACATGCGCGTCATCGGCGGCAAGGTGCTGATGGACCGCAACGCCCCCGAAGGCGTGCGCGACACCCCCCAGTCCGGCTATGACGACAGCAAGGCGCTGATCGCTAGCTGGCATGGCAAGGGCAGGGCGCATTACGCCATCACGCCGCGCTTTGCCATTACCTCGACGCCCGAACAGATGGACACCGCCCGGGTGCTTGCCACAGAACATCCGGACTGCTTCATCCAGACCCATCTCGATGAAAACCATGACGAGATCGCTGAGACCATGGCGCTCTATCCGGACGCGCCGGACTATCTTGGCATCTACGAGCGCTATGGCCTGCTGAGGGCCAACACGCTGCTCGGCCATTGCATCCACATGCAGCCAAGGGAAGTTGACATGCTGATTGAGACGGAGGCCCGGCCGGTCTTTTGCCCGACGTCGAACCTCTTCCTCGGCTCAGGTCTGTTCGATTACGAGGGGCTACGGGCACGCGGCGCCAAAAGCGCCATTGCAACCGACATCGGCGGCGGTACGTCCTATTCCATGCTGCGCACCCTGCACGAGGGCTACAAGGCGCTTGCCACCCGCGACGGCACCAAGATGCACCCCTTGCGGGCCTTCTACTGGGCGACCCTTGGTAATGCCATCGCCCTTGGTCTGGAAGACCGGATCGGTACGCTCGACGAGGGATCGGAAGCAGACATCGTGGTGCTCGACAGCCGCGCCACCTCCGCCATGGCCCTGCGTATGGAAACCTGCAAGAGCCTCTCCGAAGAACTCTTCATCCTGCAGATCATGGCTGATGACCGCTCGGTCGCTGAGACCTACGTCGCCGGAGAGCCGATGAAGAAAAAGGACTAAGTGCAGACATTATCCCCGCTTCATCAAGACTTTGAGATCGACCGAGGGGTCGGTGATGATGGCCGGGTCGGCGCTCTTGCCCGCTTCTATGAGTCGCTTGCCGACCATATAGGCGCGGCCGTCGTTCATCGCGTCGACCGCCAGCAGTTCGTCGCCACGGTAGTACCAATGGGAAACGGCGCCGTCTCCTCCATCCCGAATGACCACATGGTCATAGCCGGTGTTGAGGCCTGCGATCTGGAATTTTACATCATACTGATCCGACCAGAACCACGGTTTGGCGATATAGGGTGTCAGCTCTTCGCCGTTGAGACTGGCGACGATATTGGTTGCCACTGCCTTGGCCTGATCGATGGCATTGCCGACGCTTTCAAGCCGGATGCGCCCGCCACGATAGGGAAAGCTCGTGCAGTCGCCAGCAGCCCAGACATGGGCATCGGAAGTGCGGCCGTGTTCATCGGTCCAGATGCCGTTATCCAGCGTCAATCCTGCCATCTCCGCCAAAGTGACCGATGGCGTAAGGCCGATGCCGATGATGACGAAATCAGCCTCAAGCGACAGGCCGTTGCCGAGTGTCGCGCCGCAGACTTGTCCGGATCGACCCTCTTCGGTATCCCCGATCAGAGCAACCGAACCGGCTCCCTCTATGACGCGTACCCCGTGTCCCTTGTGCAGGGCACGGAAATAGTCCGATGTTTCGGGAGCAGCAACCCGCCGCAGGACACGCTCGGAGGCAACCACGAGCGTGACATCAAGGCCGCGCTTGGCGCAGACGGCAGCCGCTTCCAACCCGATGTACCCGCCGCCAACGATCAGCACCTTCCGCCCGGCGATGATCTGCGGTTCCAGCCGGTTGATATCGGCGATGCCGCGAATGGAATAGAGGCCCTCAAGCGCACCGCCTTGCTCTGCAGGCAAGCTGGCGGCATCGCCTCCGGTGGCCAGCACGAGATGGTCATAGGCGATGATCTCGTCGCCCAAGGTCACGGTCTGATTGTCCCTGTCAATGGCGGTGACCGGCTTGCCGAGCAACAGCTGGATGTTCTGGTCGTCATAAAAACTCTGCGGACGCAAGGTCAGGCCTTCCAGATCCATGCTACCCAGCAGGTAGGCCTTGGAGAGGGGCGGGCGCTGATAGGGTAGATAAGGCTCTGCGCCGATCAGGGTCAACGCGCCATCGTATCCCAGCTCACGCAGTCTCTGCACCAGAGTGGCTCCGGCCTGTCCGGCTCCCACGACGACGACGCTCTTTGTCTTGCTCATTACTTCTTCCTGTCCTGCTTTGCCTGACGCTTGGCTCCCGTGGGATACATCTGCGTGCGCTTCAGCTTGGCTACCTTTGCAAGGATGGCAAGTCAACGCATTCCCTGTATCAAAGTGCATCCGAATGTCGCTGGCCCCCGTGCCGGGGCGTTCAGTTCGCAGCAAATCACAGTCGGCAGGCAACAAAAGCCGGAATTACGAATTTTTCACGGAAAAACACCTTAAACAGCACAAACTTGCCCGCTCTGACCCTTTTCTATCCTGCAACAGTTGTCTAATGTCCCCCTCGATCTTTACCGGTTGGCCCGACTGCCGTTTTTGCAAGGCAGGCCCGGCCCTTCCTTGTTTGATGAAAAGAAACAGACCCATGAGCATGATTTTGAAAATGACCTGCCCGGATCAGCCCGGTGTCGTCGCCGACCTCAGCGCGCGTCTTCTGGCCTTCGGTTGCAACATTCTGGAGAGCAATCAGTTTTTCCAGCCCGCGGCGAATTCCAATCGCGAAGACGGTCTCGGTTCTTTCTTCATGCGTGTGGTTCTGGCGACCCCGGAGGGGATCGATTTTGTAGCCTTGCAGACCTCGATTGACGAGTTTGCGGCCAAGTTCGACGCCGTCATCTCCTTCTGTCCGGCTGACAAGAAGGTGGCGACCGTGCTGATGGTTTCCAAGTTTGACCATTGCCTGCAGGACATCCTCTATCGCGTTCAGAAGGGCACCCTGCCTCTCGACATCAAGGCGGTCGTCTCAAACCATGCCGACAGCCGCAACACGGTAGAACGTCTGGGCATCCCCTTCTATCTCTGGCCGGTGACCAAGGAGAACAAGAAGGAACAGGAAGCCAAGATGGATGAACTGGTCGATCGCACCGGAGCCGAGCTGATTGTTCTGGCCCGTTACATGCAGATTCTGTCGGACGACCTGTCCAGAAAGCATTTTGGCAAGGTCATCAACATCCACCACTCCTTCCTGCCGGCCTTCAAGGGTGCCAAGCCTTATCATCGCGCTTGGGAACGCGGCGTGAAGCTGATCGGTGCCACTGCGCATTATGTGACGCCGGACCTCGACGAAGGCCCGATCATCGAGCAGGACACCGAACGGGTGAACCACGCCTACAACCCGGACGAACTGGTCAGCCGCGGGCGCGACATCGAAGCCCGGGTGCTCTCCCGCGCGTTGCGCCTTCACTCCGAAGGACGCGTGTTCATTGACGGCAACCGCACAGTGGTCTTCAGCAAGTGACAGGGTGAGGAACACCGCCCATCATTGCTGATCAGGCATAGAAAATTGCAATCGGTTCACATGGTCAAATGTGGGCCGATTTTTTTTGAAAGTTCAATTATTTCTAAAATTGTAACGTTACAGGTAAAAGGGCGACCATACCGCACCATATCTGGGGGAAGGTGCGGTATGGTCTTTGGCATATTTCCGTGGGTCTAGTGGGGACTAAATTGGGAATTATGCCAATGCTGGTCAATCGCCCCTATGCTGGTCAAAAAATGATGACTGACGCCTAACACGTTCTGGCAACCGGAAACATTTCCGTTCCGCGGAGAAAACTCCAGACGAATCCTGTTATAACTTGGAAATAGCTCCAGTCTGCCGACCTGACTATCCCAAGGACGATTTGAAGGGGCGATTTGAAAGGAAGAATACCCCACCCATTGGTTCAAACCACGAGTGGTTTAGACCGAATGGTCTAGCGCTGTAAAGTGAAATTAATGGAACATTCCACATATCAGAAGTTGATGATCGCTGCGGCTGATCTCCTGCGTCAAAAAGGCTACGCGGCAACAGGTATATCTGACATCCTGGCACAGGCGAATGTTACACGGGGATCGCTTTATCATCATTTTCCCGGTGGCAAAAGCGACCTTGCGGTTGCTGCTGCCCGCTATTCCTGCTCTCAACTGGTCAAGCACATCGAGACAGCCTGCGAAGTGGCGCGCACCAATGGAGGCGATTTTCACGATGCCATGGTCGAGTTGTGCAAGCGGGTCTATCAGCTTTTTGAAGAGCATGGCAACTGGCGGTTCCTGACCGTTTCGGCAACGCTGCAGGAGGGGGGAGAGCGAAACGCCTTCTTCAGCAACGAGGCCCGGGCTCTCTATGCCCGGCTCAAAAGCAAGGCGGTCGAGGAAGGGGCAACATTTGGCCTGTCCGAGCGGGACTCCTTCATGGCCCTGCGCAAGGCGTTGCTGCTTGTTGAAGGGGGCTGGATGCTGGCCCGGGTTGTCGATGATCCCATGCCAATCCGTTCATCCATCCAGTTCATGGAAGAAGAGAAACAGGTTTACCGGTATCGCAAACAACTGGGGCTTTCCTGCCCGCCCTTCGACACCGAGATCGATCCTCTTTTCTGAATGTTCCCATTGAAGGCGCTCCCGTTGAACGCCGCTCATCCTCTCCCTCTTTCAGGGGGCCGGGGCCGGTCGCTGAAGGAACACGCTGACGCTGTCGGCTCGCCCTGCGGCATCAATGACGGTGAGGGTCGACTGGCCCTGACCATCTGGCAGCCAACTGATGGAACGTTTGTGGCCATTGGCCTTGAAGACCTGCCCGTTGCCGAGCCAGCGGAACGGTGGTCGCCCATCCTGCAGTTTGACGATCAGCGGCATGGGGGCACCGTTGGCCGTGGCGTTGAGCTCGATCTTGGCCCCGTCAGGTGGATAGCTTATGCGAGGAGCTGGCTCGGGGACAGACGAGGCCTCACTCCAGAGCGGCGACAGCCGGAAATGTTTCTGCGTCGGTGGCAGCTCGGCAAAGCTCTGCCGTTTGACACCAAGCGGTGCCGGGGCAAAGGGTTCGATTGTCAGGCCCGTGCGGGCAAAGGCATCATAAAGGATCGGGGCAGCCGCCGTACGTCCGGTTATGCCCGGCACGGCACTGTTGTCCGGCTTGCCTACCCAGACGCCAATGACATAGCGACCATCAAATCCGACCGACCATGCATCACGATAGCCATAGGAGGTGCCGGTCTTGTAGGCAATGGCCAGCTTTCCCGATCCTTCTGGCGGCGTGGCATCCTGAAGGATATCGCTCACATGCCAGACTGCGGTCTGATCCAGCAGGGGTGCTCTGGGGTCCTGCGCATCATCGCCATTTGGTGGGATGTCTCTGAGCGGTTGGACACGGCCATCATTGACAAAGGCCGTGTAGAGCTGGGTGAGATCCTTGAGCGTGATGCCGAGACCGCCAAGTCCGATGGCCAGCCCCACATCGCTGCCCTTGGGTAGGCTAACCTCCACATCGCCGCGCTTCAGGCGCTCCATCAACCGGGCCGGCCCAACCGCATCGAGCAGGGCGACCGCAGGCACATTGAGCGACATGAGCAGGGCGTCGTGGATGCTGACATCGCCCTGATAACCCATGTCGAAATTCTTTGGCCGGTAGCCGCCGAAATTGACCGGGCTGTCGGTGATCAGGGTTTCGGCCTGCACGAGACCTTCCTCAAAGGCCAGTCCATAGATGAAGGGTTTGAGCGCCGAGCCGGGAGAGCGCATTTTGCGTGTCATGTCAATCCAGCCGGAGCGTTCGGCGCTGAGATAGTCAGGCGAGCCGACCTCCGCCAGAATGTCGCCATTGCTGCCATCGGCTAGCACGAGCGCAACGGACAGATTGGGGGCGAGCGCCCCAGTGGCATCCCGCACAACGGCTTCCATCTTTTCCTGCAATGCGCGATCAAGGGTTGTCGGGTGACGTTGCCGGTCCGGCGCCTCGGCAAGCATACGGTCTGCGGCATGGGCGGCCAGTTGCGGCATAGGGTGGCGCGGGGCATTCAGCGGCTTTGACGAGGCCCGGTCGACCTCGCTCTGCGGCATGACACCGGCTGTTGCCATGCGTTCAAGCACGGTGTTGCGGGCGGCAAGTGCCCGCCTTGGCGATATGTCCGGCCTGCGGGCTTCCGGTGATTGGGGCAGGGCGACCAGCAGCGCCGCTTCGGATAGGCTCAGCTCCTTTGGTTCTTTGGCGAAATAGGCCAGCGACGCCGCCCGGATGCCTTCAAGATTGCCGCCATAGGGTGCCAATGTCAGATAGGCGGTCAGGATTTCCCGCTTGCTCATCCGGTCTTCCAGTTGCAGGGCGCGCAACATCTGCCAGAATTTGGCGGTGAAGGTCCGTTTCTCGCGCGGTTCCAGCAAACGGGCAAGCTGCATGCTGATGGTGGAGGCGCCGGATATGATCCGCCCGTTGGTCAAGAGCTGCCAGCTGGCGCGCAGGATGGCCTGAAGGTCAACCCCGCCATGGGTCCAGAAGCGTTTGTCCTCATAGGCAAGAAGGATCGACACAAACTCGGGGTCAAGCTCATCGAGATTCGCGGCAAACCGCCATTGTCCGGCCTCGTTGGTATAGGCGCGCAGCAACGCGCCATCGTGGTCGACGACCTCGACCGACAGATCGGAGAGCTTGCCAAGGGGCGGAGGGTTGAACCGGTCGAACAGGGCAAAGCCGCCCCAGCTACAAAGAGCCACCAGCAGCAGGATCCCCAGAGAAAGAACCATGCCGAAGAGGGGCATCGGCATGGTTTTGATCTTGTTACGCAAGGACAATACGCATCTTTCCGCTTCGGTCTAACGGTTCACATTCATGAAGCCGCTCGCCGTACGGGCCGATTTCTCGGGGCGATACATGTCTTCAATGACTGCGGCAGGATGCATGAAGCTGCCCGGAGAGACGGCACGCACCACATAGGCAATCGTGAAGTCCTTCGGGCCGCCCTGTTCGCGGTTGATCGCGGCCAGAACCCGATCCTTGCGGAATTCCACATGGGCAACCTCGGTCTGGGGCAGCCAGTTGAAATTCTGCTGATCGGCACTTTGTACCAGACTTGGATTCTCGACCTCGAGACCGGCTGGCAACAGATCGCTGATCATCAGCCGTGCGGGCACATCTTCGAGCTGGCTGGCATTGACGACAACAACAAACCGCTCATTCTGCTTGATGTCGGCGACGCTGATCGGGCTGCCATCGAGCGCATGATAATTGCGCGAAATGGCAAAGCCGTTGCCGCCTGCAGGAAGCGGCTCCTCGGGCGAGGCGAGGCTGGTCACCAGAGCCACCAGAGGCTTGTCGCCACCGTTGGTGATGGTCACCGGATCCATATCGATGGCCTGTCCCTGATAGGTCTCGACGAGCGTGCCGGTTACGGCTGTGCCATTGACCGAGATGCCCAGATCACCCGCGTTGATCTGCTGTGCGCGGGCGGCCAGCACCATCCATGCCTGTTCCTGGGTGTTGAGACGACGTTCCGGATTGTAGATCCGTCCGGCCAGCTCACGGATACCATTGAGGCTCTCCAGGTCCGGGCTGACTTCTGCGGCAAGCGCCAGCATCCCGGCCACATCCCGCTGCAGGCTGGAATAGTGATAAACCGACTGGGACGACAGGACATAGTTGTCTTCCAGTTTTTCAGCCAGCCAGAGCGCCGAGTGGAAGGCCCGCTCGGCCCGTGTCCGGTCGCCATAAAGGGCGAGCGCCGCCCCCAACTGGGCGCGGGAGAAGGGGCTGTCAAAGCTCTCCAGTTTGGTCTCCAGATAGTAGCGCAGATCGCCAGCCGAAGCCATGCGGTTGCGCGCCAGATCATAGAGACCATAGGCAACGGTGGCAGAATCCTTCTCCAGATCGGCCTGATAGGCGAGCTGGTTCTTGATGCTCTCGAGCGCCTGTTTCATGGCCTCATCCGGCACCTTGAAGCCCTGTTCCCGCGCGCGGGTCAGGAAGTCGGTGGCATAGGCCGTCAGCCACGGATCATCGACATAGCTATTGCCCCATAGGCTGAAGCCGCCCATGTCGCTCTGGTAGGACAGCAGCTTGTCGATGGCCTTCTGAATGCGCTCTTCCATGTCCTTGCCTGAAAGGCCGGCCAGCTCCTGAGGCAGGATGGACGCCAGATCCTTGGCATAGAGTAGCGGCAGGGCACCGCTGGTCACCTGTTCGGCACAGCCGTAAGGATAGCGGTTCAACTGCATCAGAAGAGAGGCAACATCATAGGCCCCCGGTCGTGTGACGGAAACCGACAGGGTCGCCCCTTGCTTGTTGAGGCCGGTGAGCCAGGCAGCATCCAGTTTCAACTCGCCGCCCTTGGCCGCGAGCGGCACGCGGGTGACGTGGGTCACGGGCAGGATGCCGGAGCGGACCGGAACCTGCGCGTCATAGAGGATGCCGACCCCGTCGCCAGCCGTCGATGTCAGTTTGACGGTTACATCGCCCATGCCTTCACTTGCGGCGGTCAGCGGCATGGAAAGGGAGACCATCTGGTCTTTCTTGAGAGCCACCGTTTCCGGTGCATTGGCGGTGTCGGCTGACAGGGCGTCATTGGTCATCAGTTCCATCCGGTAATCCCCCTCGGGGGCTTCCAGATTGGTCAGTTCGATGAGAGCCCGCGAGCTGTCGCCGGGTGCAAGCACCTTGGGCAGGGCCACATGTACGACGATCGGGTCGCGAATGATGGCATCCTTCTCGCCGCCGCCAACAGCTTCCTTGCTCCAGGCCGCGGCCATCAGCCGGGCCGTGCCGTTGAACTGCGGGATGTCAAAGGCGACTTGTCCGGCGCCGTTTTCGTCAAGACGCACGATGCCCGATACGAAGGCCACCAGTTCCTGTGTCGGCACTTCACCGCTGGAGTTCATCTGCGGTCCGCCACCGTCACCACCGGTGCGCAGGGCCCCAAAGGCACCCGATGAGCCATCGATGAGACGCCCGTAGAGATCACGGATCTCGACGCCGAGACGACGCTGGCCGAAATAGCGGCCCACCGGATCCGGGGTCTTGTAGCGGGTGAGATTGAGAATGCCCTCATCGACCAGCGCAACGGTCACATAGGCTTCCTCTCCGGCCTTGAGGCCGTTCACCTTCACCGGAACCACCATCTGTTCATGTGGCCGGATGGTCTCTGGTGCCACAAGAGTGATGGACAATGCCCGCTCTTCAGGCTCCACGCCAAGCCACTCGACGCCGATGGCCCGCATCGGGTTGCGGGAAGCGCCCTTGTCGGACGGGCGATAGAGATTGGCCAGCAGATAGGCTCCGGCTCCCCAGTCTTTGTCGACCGGGATGTCAATTGTCGCCCCTTCCGCCGGGATGTCGTAGGACATGGTGCCGGAAATGCGGTCGGTACCGATGGCCAGAAGCAGGGTGCCTGCAAAGCGCGGCGAAACCTTCAATCTGGCGGTTTCGCCAGCCTTGTAGGATGGCTTGTCAAGGGCCAGTTCGAGCCCGTCCGGCGTATCAAGCGATCCGTTGGCACTGGACCAGCCTGCGCTGAATTCGACGCTTGTGGTATCGCCGAGGGTCAGCCGATAACGGCCCCATTCCACCGGCAGCGACAGCTTGGCCGGATCGGATGTGTCGAGATCGACCTGTCCGTCGGCAACCTTGCTTTCCAGATCCACGGCCTCTGAATACCAGGTACTGCCCTCGCGATACCATTGATACTGCCGGTCGATCTTGACCAGCGACCAGTCCACTGCGCTCATGCTCGCTCGGCTGGCATCCGGATTGACGGCAATCAGCTGGAACTGGGCGTCGCTGTTCTCGCTGACCTCATCGCCTTCAAACTGCGGCTTGATGCCCAACATGACGTTTTCAGGCACAACAGCGTAGCGTGTCCGGCGCTCGATGGCGCGGCCCGAGCCTTCCTGCATGCTGACAACAAGATCGGCGATCTTGGGCCGTGTCGAGGCCTTCAGCTCGCCAAGGCTGAATTCATAGCTGCCCTCGCCATTAGCATCGAGCGGCGGCAGGGCACCTATGGAAACCCGCTCGACACCGGAGTTGTCTTCCTCGGCAAGGCCGAAGAGATAGCCGTCATGGCCCTTGAGATTGCGGCTCGTGCGGACCAGAACGTCAGCGGACAGCGAAAGCCCGGCGGCCGGAGCGCCATAGAGATAGCGGCCCTTGATATGGCCCGTTGCCGAACCTTCCAGAGGAATGGTGTCGCCATTGGGGTTGATGGTCATGTCTGTCCGGTCGGGAATGAAATCCTCGACAAGGAAGCTGACCTCGCCAAGGGCCGGCTTTTTCGGATCGGCAAAGATCTGGGCCTTCCAGCTACCACGCCTGGCATTGCTGACAAGCGGCAGATCGACCGAATAACCACCCAGAGCCTTGCCCGAGCCGATGAGGCGCTGGGCCTCAACGCCGTCCGGGCGCAGGAACACGAAGGTGAGCGGCAGATCGTCAACGGCGCTGGCGCTGTCATCGCGGGCAAGTGCCGAGACATGCACTTCTTCACCCGGGCGGTAGACCCCGCGTTCGGTCCATGCATAAACATCGACACCTTCCGGTGATGGCCGACCGGTGACACCGCGATCGGAAAGATCAAATCCGGCGCGGGTCAGATCGAGGAACACGAAGTCATCCTCTCCGGCGTTGCTGGCGGTGAGCACGGCTGGCGCCATGCCATCGGTGCCACGGACAAGGCCGGCGTCGAAGGTGACCATGCCGCTGTCATCGCTGGTGCCGCTGCCCAGCACCTCGTTGTTGCGGGCGATGAGATCGACCTTGATACCGGCAAGCGGTTTGGCCGTATCGAGCGAGCGGGTAAAGACCTGCAGGCCCCCCAGATCCTTGCTGCCATCAGTATCGCTTGGCGCGGTCGCCTTGGAACTTGAGAAAGTCGTCAGGCCAATGTCGGAAATGACAAACCACTGGCTGGCAACGGACGGATAGTCATTAAGGTCTATGGTCTTGGCGCTGGCGGTCATCAGATAGACCCCCGGCTTGCGCTCGGGCAGGGCTTCGTCAATCGGGATGGCGGTCACCACTTCGCGGTTCTTCTCCGGAGCGATACTCATCGAGCCCTTCCAGACCAGATTGCCCATGTCATCCTTGAGGTCGGAAATCTGCCAGCTTTCGAGCTGGTTGAGGAAATCGGAATTGCGCACGAGGCGGGCGAGCGAGCGGTCGTTGACCCGATAGAGGGCCAGTTGCGCTTCATCCGCATTGACAGAAATCAGCGGAATGCCGCGACGATTGTTGGCTGGCAGAACGTAATTGCTGGCACTGAATCGCATGCCCGGCGTGCGGTCTCGGATATAGAGATCAAGCTGCAGATTGGACAGCAGTTGCTCGCCATTCTCGGCAGGCAGCCCCTCACGGACATCCAGCTGGTAGTTCTCGCCATGGGAGAGCCCTTCAACACAGATCTGGCTCTTGCTGACATCCAGCGCCTTCGGCTGCTGCTGGTTGATGCGAATATAGGAGGCAAAGTCGCCGAAACCCTTTTTCAGATCTTCTGAGAACTGCACGCAGATGCGCGGGCTTTGCAGATCCGCGTCGATACTGTGGTTGATCATCCGGAAGCCGTGGCTTTCCAGAAGGCGGCGATAGTCATCCCGGTCAGCGGGATTCTCATGCAGGTCCAGCGCCATCTTGAAGCTGTCGATTGCTTCGCGGAAACGGGAGGTGGCCTCCAGGCTGCGCGCCAGCTGTGACAGGGCGGCAGCGCGACTGTTGCGGCTGCGGGAACTGTTGTAGGCATTGATCGCGGCACTCACCGCATTGGCGCGCTGGGTGCGGGCGACCTGACCATCGCCAGTGGTTCGGGCAAGAAGGGCCGCAGCCTCGGAATAGGCGCGCCAGACATTGCTGTCTTCGGGATACATGGCAAGGGCCTGCTTGAAATAGCCCAGAGCCTGATCCGCCTCATTGAAATCCACCGCACTATTGCCACGGGCGACAAGCTCGTCAAAGCCGAGAGGGCTGGTGGCATTGGCCGGAGCGGTAACAGCCCTTGCCAGCTTTACAGCCGATTCCTGCAGGTAGGTGGTGAGGTTGGAAAGCGGGGCGGCCTTGCCGAGATCTTCCTCTTCAAAGCGGGCGGCGATACGCCCGGAAATGGCTCCCTTGAAGGAGGTTGCCTTGGCAAAATCGGACTTGAGGAAGCAGAACTGGGCTTTCACATTATAGGTGAAGGCCTTGCAGTCGCTTGTCTTGAGACAGGCGTCCTGACATTGATCCAGCGTGACCTTCTTGATGGTCTTGAAGTCGAAGCCGTAATAATCGGTGTCCTTGGAGAGGATGACCTCACTGCCGTATGTCCCGTCGAGTGCGAGGCTGCTTGAAGCGGGAGCCAGCGAGAACAGAAGAGATGATACGATTAAAGATAGAATCCGGCCCATGGTCCCCTCCGGTTATCAAAAATTGTCTGCTTGGGCAGGTCTTGCCGACCTGAATAATCTTGATCAATGAAAGTCAAATAGCGAACAGCAACGATCCCGTTCGGACATTATGAAATAATTTTGCCGTGAATGTGAGCGTAAATATGTCCTAGGAGACATAAAAAGTTTTTGATTTGCACTTTTGGCTTTGCTTGTCTACCTCACCTTGATGACATGTATACGACCTTGTGATGAGGGGCTGGCAAGTCGATCAGCGATGCTTCGTCGGAGCCGTTTGGTGGTGCGGAACACTGTCCCGACGTCGTACATATGCGGCAACGGCCGGTTCCCTTTGAGGGACCAATCTGGGTGCGTAACGAGCAGATGAGCTTGATTGAGCCATCCATTGCGATGCATAAAAATGCAGAAGATGGTAACGCTTGAATCATTGCATGGCGAAAGATTCGCTGATTTGGGAATTTTTGAGAAGGGGTGTGTCTATGGCGTTCAGCTGGAATGGGAAGGGCCGGGTGGCCCTCAAGGGACTTGGGGTCGGTACGCTCTCGCTCTTGTTGTCAACGCTGGCCGTTGAGGCTCAGACGGCTGAGGGCAAGGACCCTGTCGTGGCAACCGAAGTGTCCGGGCAAATGGCGACGGACGTGGCGCCTGCGCCATCCGAGGCTGTCACATCCGCGCCAGAGACAACGGAAAAGCCAGCGGTAGAACCGTCCGACGCAACGCCTACCATGGCCGATCCTGCCGCGACAGCACCATCCAGTGCGGCGACCACGATGCCGGAACACCCCGCAGCGGAAAGCGCATCCGGTGGGGCATCCGAGCCCGCTGCTGCTGAAGCGCCAGCCAAGGAGGCGGCTCCGGAAGCGGTAAAGGCTCCTGAAACGACCGCAGCTCCTGAAGCGACTGAGGCTCCGAAGATGCCGGATGCACCGGAGGTCAAGCCAACCGTCGAGACAGAAACCAAACCTGAGGTCAAGGACGTGAGCGCTCTGGCAGCCATACCAGCGGCACCTGCTCCTGAAACCGAATGCGACCGTCTGGCGGCTCATCCCTTTGACCCCGACGCCGTTGCAACTGGTGTCTTCTATGCCGATCTTGATGCCGCCAAGGTCGTGGAAGCCTGTCAGGCCGCGATTACCGACTATCCGCAAGAGGCACGGTTCTTCACCCAGCTGGCGCGCGGGTTGCACAAGGCTGGCAAGCCATCCCTTGTCTATGCTGCCAGCAAGCAGGGGGCCGAGCTTGGCAGTGGTCAGTCCATGGCCTATCTGGGCGTTCTCTACAAGAACGGAACCTCAGTTGCGGAAAGCCAGCCTGAGGCACTCGCATGGTTTGACAAGGCTGCCGCCGCAGGCAACCCCGGCGGCATGGTCTTTGCCGCAGCCATGTATCGGGATGGCGTTGGCACCGAGCGCAACTATGAACGAGCTGCCGAACTCTACAAGCAGGCCAGCGATCTTGATGTTGCCGAAGCGTCGGCCGATCTGGGCATTTTCTATGACCGGGGGCAGGGCGTTGAGCGCAACCCGGAGCAGGCTGCCTCCCTGCTGCTGAAGGCTTTTGCTGCAGATGACAAGGACACCCAGCGCATCTTCTTCGAAGTGCCAGGCGTTCTGTCTGAAGCGACCCGCAAGGCCGTGCAGACCGAGTTGAAAGCCAAGGGCTTTTACAAGAGCTCGATCGATGCCGACTTCGGCTCCGGCACTCGCAACGCTCTGATCCTCTTCAAGCGCGACGCACAGAAATAGGAGCGCGTTACTGGCTGCGGTTCAGGACCCGTGGCCAGTGACCCGTCAGTATCCCAAAAATGACGTAGCCGGATTTTTCCGAATTCCATCCTTTGACCCGCAGCAACAGGGCAGGACACGACAATGCGCTTGGCACCCGACAACCGATCGGACTACAAGGTCTTTCAGGTGGTTCCCACCCGCTGGAACGACAATGACAGCTTCGGTCACCTGAACAACGCGGTCCATTATTCGCTGTTTGATTCTGCGATTGCCAACTGGCTGATGCAAAACGCCTCGCTCGATGCGGCCAGCGACGGTCAGATCTGCGTCGTTGTGGAAAATGGCTGCACCTATTTCGAGGAACTCTCCTTCCCCGATGTCATCACCGTGGGCTTGCGCATCACCAGCATCGGTACCAGTTCTGTCCGTTACGAGATCGGTCTGTTCCGCAATGAGAAGCAGACAGCCTCGGCGCGCGGCCATTTTGTGCATGTCTATGTGAATGCCGCAAGTCGGACGCCCGAGCCGATTGGCGACACCTTGCGCAATCTTTTCAAGAGCATCTCGGCAGACGCCTGATCAATTTCCGATTGCAGCGCCCGCATCCGGTTTGGGGACTTGTCTTTCAAAGCATGAGATGGACTATTGTCCCATTTGTGTAATTTGATATAAGTCAAGTATCGAACTGTCCACAAGATCTGCACCATGTTGTAGCAATTGCTGGTTTGTTGAGAAAAATGCTTGGTAGAATTCCGCGTAAAGCGTGATAATGCAAAGCCTTGTCTAACAAGCATGCCAGTATAGGGCAACAAGATACGGGTTGGACAACCACCATCCTTTTCGATCATCTTTTTCCTCACGACGAGTATTATACTTTAGTCTCGACTGAGGGCAAAAACCGGGAATAGTTATGGCTGAATTCAAGAAGATCCTGATTGCAAACCGTGGCGAAATCGCCATTCGTGTCATGCGCGCAGCAAACGAGCTGGGCAAGCGAACAGTTGCCATCTATGCCGAAGAAGACAAGTTAAGCTTGCACCGGTTCAAGGCAGACGAGGCCTATCGTGTCGGAGCCGGCATGGGTCCGGTTGCCGCCTATCTGTCCATCTCCGAAATCATCCGTGTTGCCAAGGAATGTGGCGCTGACGCCATTCATCCGGGTTACGGCCTGCTGTCGGAAAACCCCGACTTCGTCGACGCCTGCACCAAGGCTGGGATCACCTTCATCGGTCCGAAGGCCGAGACCATGCGCAAGCTGGGCGACAAGGCTTCGGCGCGCAAGGTGGCCATGGAAGCCGGAGTTCCGGTCATTCCGGCAACCGAAGTGCTGGGCGACGACATGGCCGAGATTGCCGTGGAAGCCGAGAAGATCGGCTACCCGCTGATGCTGAAGGCCAGCTGGGGCGGCGGCGGTCGTGGCATGCGCCCGATCTACGGCCCGTCCGAACTGGAAGACAAGATCCGCGAAGGACGCCGCGAGGCAGAGAATGCCTTTGGCAACGGGGAAGGCTATCTGGAAAAGATGATCATCCGCGCCCGTCACGTCGAGGTGCAGATTCTGGGCGACAGCCACGGTGGCATGTATCATCTGTTCGAGCGCGACTGTTCCGTGCAGCGCCGGAACCAGAAGGTGGTCGAGCGCGCGCCTGCGCCTTATCTCAGTGAAGAGCAGCGCAAGGAAATCTGCGAACTTGGCTACAAGATCTGCAAGCATGTGAACTATGAATGCGCCGGTACCGTCGAATTCCTCATGGACATGGAAAGTGGCCATTTCTACTTCATCGAGGTGAACCCGCGCGTGCAGGTGGAGCACACCGTCACCGAGGAAGTCACTGGCATTGACATCGTTCAGGCCCAGATCAAGATTGCCGAAGGCAAGACCATTGCAGAGGCCACCGGTGTGGCCAGACAGGAAGAGGTCCAGTTGCATGGCCATGCCCTGCAGTGCCGTGTGACCACGGAAGACCCGCAGAACAACTTCATTCCGGACTATGGCCGTCTCAACGCCTATCGCTCGGCCACCGGCATGGGCATTCGTCTTGATGGCGGCACTGCCTACACTGGCGGTGTCATCACCCGCTATTACGACAGTCTGCTGACCAAGGTCACCGCATGGGCGCCGACGCCCGAGCAGGCCATTGCCCGCATGGACCGTGCCCTGCGCGAGTTCCGCGTGCGCGGCGTCTCTACCAACATCCGGTTCGTCGAGAACCTGCTCAAGCACCCGACCTTCCTCAACAACACCTATACCACCAAGTTCATCGACACGACGCCGGAGCTGTTCAACTTCAAGAAGCGTCGCGATCGTGGCACCAAGGTGTTGACCTACATCGCCGACATCACAGTGAACGGCCATCCGGAAGTCAAGGACCGTCCGCGTCCGGCCGAAGGGCTGCGGGCGCCTGTCCTGCCTGCCCCTCGCGCCGAAAAGCCCGCTGCGGGCACCCGTGATCTGCTGGACGCCAAGGGGCCACAGGCGGTTGCCGACTGGCTGGCCGATCAGAAGCAGCTGCTCTTGACCGACACCACCATGCGCGACGGTCACCAGTCCCTGCTGGCAACGCGCATGCGCTCGATCGACATGATCAAGGTGGCTCCGAGCTATGCGCTCAATCTGCCACAGCTGTTCTCCATTGAGGCATGGGGCGGCGCGACCTTCGACGTGGCCTATCGTTTCCTGCAGGAATGTCCGTGGCAGCGTCTGCGCGACATCCGCACTGCCATGCCCAACATCATGATCCAGATGCTGCTGCGTGGCTCCAACGGCGTGGGCTACACCAACTATCCGGACAATGTGGTTCAGAGCTTCGTCAAGCAGGCTGCGATCAGCGGTGTTGACCTGTTCCGTGTCTTCGACTCGCTCAACTGGGTTGAAAACATGCGCGTCGCCATGGATGCGGTTCTGGATAACAACAAGCTCTGTGAAGGCACGATTTGCTACACCGGCGACATCTTCGATCCGAACCGGGCCAAATATGATCTCAAATACTATGTCAAGATGGGCAAGGAGCTGCGCGACGCCGGGGCCCATATCCTCGGCCTCAAGGACATGGCCGGGCTGTTGAAACCCGCTCAGGCCCGGGTTCTCGTCAAGGCCCTCAAGGAAGAGGTCGGTCTGCCGATCCATCTGCACACCCACGATACGTCGGGCATTTCCGCCGCCACCATTCTGGCGGCCAGCGAAGCCGGGGTCGATGTGGTTGATGCGGCGATGGATGCCTTCTCCGGTTCAACCTCGCAGCCATGCCTTGGCTCGATCGTCGAAGCCCTGCGCAACACCGAGCGGGATTCCGGCCTTGATGTCGAAGCAATCCGCGATATCTCTGAATATTGGGAAGCAGTCCGTGGCCAGTATGCGGCCTTTGAAAGCGGCACCAGCTCTCCGGCGTCCGAGGTCTATCTGCATGAAATGCCCGGTGGCCAATATACCAACCTCAAGGCGCAAGCCCGCAGCCTCGGTCTCGAGGAACGTTGGCACGAAGTCGCCCAGACCTATGCCGACGTGAACCTGATGTTTGGCGATATTCCGAAGGTGACCCCGTCGTCAAAGGTGGTGGGCGACATGGCGCTGATGATGGTGTCCCAGGGCCTAACGCGCAAGCAGGTGGAAGACCCGACAGTGGATCTGTCCTTCCCGGATTCCGTTATCGATATGATGCGAGGCAATCTCGGCCAGCCGGAAGGCGGGTTCCCGAAGGGTATCATCGACAAGGTGCTCAAGGGCGAACAGCCAAATACCGAGCGTCCCGGCAAGCATCTGCCTCCGGTTGATCTGGAAGACGTTCGCGCCAAGCTGACCGAGGAGCTGGAAGGCTTTGAAGTGGATGACGAGGATCTCAACGGCTACCTGATGTATCCGAAGGTGTTCCTCGACTATATGGGACGCCATCGCCTCTATGGTCCTGTACGTACCCTGCCGACGAAGACCTTCTTCTATGGTATGACGCAGGGAGAGGAAATCTCGGCTGAAATCTCTCCGGGCAAGACGCTGGAAATCCGCATGCAGGCTGTCAGCGAGACCAATGACGAAGGCGACGTGAAGGTCTATTTCGAACTCAACGGCCAGCCGCGTTCGGTCACCGTGCCGAACCGCATGGTCAAGTCGACCACTGCAACGCGCCCGAAAGCCGATACCAACAACCCCAACCATATCGGCGCTCCGATGCCGGGTGTGGTGGCGACGATTGGTGTCAAGGCTGGACAGACTGTCCGTGCCGGTGATCTTCTGCTGACCATCGAGGCCATGAAAATGGAAACCGGCATTCACGCCGAGCGCGATGCCGTCATCAAGGAAGTGCATGTGACCCCAGGCGGCAAGATCGACGCCAAGGATCTGCTTATCGAGCTGGAAGAGTAGTCTTTCCCTGCTGCGGGCAATCAAGATGAATGGAGGGCGTTTCCGCAAATTCGGGAACGCCCTTTTGGTATTTGGCATAAAAAAGCCGGCTCCGTTGGCATCCATCGGAACCGGCAAACTGGGTCGGTCCCGACAAGGGACCATGCGCTTACACCTTGCGGAAGGTGATGCGATTGAAGACCTGATCTTTTTGCACAAAATGGTGATAGAGCGCGGCCACCACATGCAGTCCCAAAGCGGCTATCAGCAGGTTGGCGGTGAGGCCGTGCACCAGCATCGGCCAGACGTGGTTGGCAGCCTGATAGCCTTCATAATCGCCCGCCTGCACATAGTCGCCAAGGCCAAAGGCCAGCATGGCGATCATGCCGCTTGCAACCATGATGAGCGGCAGCAGATAGAGCAGCCCCTCGACGGCTTTCGATGCAGTTGCCTGCCACTTCGGCCAGGCCGGATCTGCGGCCGGGCGGGCGTTGATGAAGAAAAACACCAGCCGCACCATAAAGAGCACGCCGGCTGCGAGGCCTGCATAATAGTGATAGGCAAGAAGCTGCATTTTGGTCGCGCCCGTCATGTCCTCCAAAAGGGATCCGACAATGAGCAGGCCGATAATCAAGAGTGCGCCAAGCCAATGAAGAACAATGATGGCACCGGAATATTTCTCTGGAGCAGAGTTGGTCATGAACAATCTCCGATGAGCCCGGTCAGCTTCATCTGATGTGGTCTGTCGGCCAGCCGGAACTCTCATGGTGTTAAGGAATATGGGCCCGGAAGAGTCCTCATGAGCACTCAAGCGCGGAGAGGTCTGGTCCACCTCTGGCAGAACGGCGTTGGATCTTGTTCTGTCATGAACTACGTTTTAGTGCTCATGTCGGAACTGCGTAAAACCAGATTGTGTCATCTTGGCGACAGTTGCCACGACCCGGTCGTTATTCGTTCTTGTTTCGTCGTTTTTCTGATTGTTGCGGCCAATCACCCCCTTTGGTGAGCCTGAGCGGCCGGGGCGGCCATAAACCAGAGGGCATAGCGAATCGCCACATAGACCACCATCACCGTTGCAACGGCCAGTTCCAGCCGCGCCAGCCATAGGAGCTGAGTCGCCGCTGAGGCTGTCTCCTGCCATTGCGTCAGAAAGGCTGCGCTCTTGAACAATGCCGTCGCGCTGATCACCAGAGGGAAGGTGAAGGCCGAATAGCCGGGCGTAAAGGGCAAACGCATCAGCCGGAACAGCGCCAGATAGATGATGGTTGTCATCAACAGTGCCACTCCGAGCAGGATCATGACAAGGAGCATCGATGGGGTGGGAGCAATGGCCAGATAGCCGGCAAGCGACAGGCTGGCGGGCGCTGCCATGATCGCAAGGGTCGGCTTGGCCGCATCGGGCACGACCGGCTCGAACAGGAAGCGGTAGATCATCACTGGCTGCATCAGCCCGTAACAGACAAGGCCGAACCAGAACAGGATAGTTGCCAGCCCTGAAAAAGCGCCATCAGGCAGGGTGATGTTGGCCACAATGATCCCGACAGGCGGAATATACCAGCTCGGGACCATCTGATGGAGGTGAAAGTCTCTCAGTCGGTAAACGCAGAAGAGCAGCAGCAACAGGACGTGCATCGCCACTGCCAGAAGCCACAGAACGAGACCGAGGCGTCCACCCACAGCGCTCGCCACCAGCATGGTGGCCATGGTGAAGGTCGGCAGGATGCTGCCCACCACCGGGTGTTTCACGTCATTGAGCAATTGGCCCGGACGCAGAATGAACCCGGTCAGCAGTAGAAGCAACAGCGCAGCCGCGACAAGCGCACCTGCCATCCGGGCCTGACCGGCGAACAGTCCGCTATTTTCCCAGCACAGCCCCAGCGAGGCGATGCCGAGTGCAAGCCCGGCGGTCGGGGTAGGGAGGCTGAAAAGGCGGTTGAGGTGTGCGGTCATGATGATCTGCCTTTTTGAACGTGGTTTTGGGTGAGGCCTGATGACGATGTTCCATCTCATACTCCATCTCATATAGGCAAACGGGTCGGGGCGCTCTTCTTCTCGCGGCTTTCTCCCCTTTTGCCTCCGCGCCAAATGCGCACAGCTTGCCATGCCCTTGGGAGCAGGCCGGAGCGACAGGGAGGATCAGGCCGGACATATCGCAGCTGAGTGGGGACTTTGCTGCGATGTGCTGCCCGACATGACAACTCATGGCTTGTCAAACAGGATTGTTTGGATCATCGTTAGAAGACAAGAAAAAACAGACGCCCCGGTCAAAAATGCATGTGTGTCCAATAGATCGGCAGGCCAAGGAGGGACCATGAAACTTGCTGTAATCGGATTGGGAATGGCGGCTCGTGCCCATGTTGCCGCATTGGAATCCCTGCATGAGAGTGTGGAGCTCACGGGGCTCTACATGCGTAACAAGACAAGGCGGGATTCTGCAGCAGAAGCCATGCAGGTCAAGGCCTTCCCCTCATTGCAGGCCATAGCCGATGATCCCGAAACCGAAGCTGTTCTGGTCCTCACTCCGCCTGACGGCCGCAAGGAGATCGTGTCTATGATGGCCACTGCCGGCAAGCACATCCTGATGGAGAAGCCGCTGGAGCGTACCTTGCCCGCAGCAACAGAACTGGTCGAGATCGCCGAACAGGGCGGCATTCTTCTTGGCACTGTGCTGCAGCATCGCGCCCGTCAGGGGGCTCGGCGATTGAAAGGTCTGCTGGATAGCGGTCAGCTTGGCGATGTCGCCATGGTGCGCGTCGATGTTCCCTGGTGGCGCCCGCAGGACTATTACGACCAGCCGGGGCGCGGCACCTACGAACAGGATGGTGGTGGCGTGCTGATCACACAGGCCATTCACGTCCTCGACCTGATGCTGCATCTGCTCGGGCCGGTCAAGGCGGTGCAGGCCATGCTGACCACCACCCAGTTGCACGCCATGGAAGCCGAGGATTTTGCCAGCGCCGGTGTGTTGTTCGAGTCCGGTGCCGTTGGCTCCATCTGCGCTACCACGGCCAGCTTCCCCGGATCGTCCGAGACCATCCGGGTTGACGGCACGCTCGGGTCTGCAACGCTGGAAGGCGGCAGCCTGGCCATCCACATGCGGGACGGCAAGGTGGAGGAGTTCGCCGAGAAGGGGCTCTCCGGTGCCGGAGCCGACCCCATGGCCTTCCCCTATGACTGGCACATGGAAATCATCCAGAATTTTGTCGATGTGGTGGAAGGCAGGGCCGACAGCCTGATCGCGCCGGGCCGGGATGCCTTGAAGGTTCAGCGGCTGATAGAGGCCATGGAACGCTCAAGTGCCGAAGCCGGTCTGCGGATTGCCCTCGATTCCTTCTGATGCTTACATGCTCAAGGATGTAGCGTTCGTCTTGGCTCCAGAATGACGGGCGCCAATCCATCTGGGGTACCAGCCAGACAATGAAAAAGCCCCTTTGGTGACTGGCACCAAAGGGGCTTTCTGTATCTGGCGTTTGGCTGTAACTGGCGTTTGGTGCGGCCACACTCAGGTGGCGACAAGGCCGCGCGAACGGAAGATATCCCGCGCCGCTTCTGCCTCTTCCGGGGTTGGCGTGCGCAAATCCTTGAGCTTGTATTCCATGCCCAGCTTCTCCCATTTGGAGGTTCCGAGCTGATGGAAGGGAAGGACCTCGACAAGCTCGATCAGATCGCCAAGGCTGGCGACATAGTCAGCCATCTTCTCGACATCCTCTTTCGCGTCGGTCCACTCGGGAACCAGCACGTAGCGGATGCGCATTTCCTTCTTGAGGCGAACCATGCGCTGGGCAAAGTCGAGCGTCGGCTGTAGCGGCTGGGAGGTCAGCTTGAGATAGGTGTCCGGATTGATGTGCTTGATGTCAAGCATGATGAGGTCGAATGGGTCAAACCAGTCGTCTTCCACATTGCCATGCAGGAAGCCTTGCGTATCGAGTGCGATATGCAGATCGAACTTGTCCTTGATGGCCCGCGCTGCTGCTCCCACGAACGGCGCCTGCATCATCGGTTCGCCGCCCGAGAAAGTCACGCCACCGGCAAATTTGAGGAAGCGGGCATAGCCCTTGATCTCCTTCAGCACGCCGTCGATGTCGATATAGGTGCCGTTATGCAGCTTCCAGGTATCGGGGTTGTGGCAATAGAGGCATTTGAACTGACAACCGGACATGAAAAAGACAAAGCGCATGCCGGGACCGTCAACGGCCGCGCCGGACTCCATGGAGTGCAGGAAGCCGTATTCCGACGGATCCTTGCGTTCGTGTGCCAGGGTTTCGTTTTCGATTTCGGCTGTGCTCAAGTCCGGTCCTCCTTTGGGGGAACTGTGGGTCTCGTTTTGGTCTCGTTTTTGATCGCGGGTGCCCGTGCTCCGGAATGCAGGGATCGCTTCCCGTTTCATAGCATCAATGCCGGGGGTATTCCAGCCAATGGTGGTCAGCCGGGCGATCCATCCAAGCGGCGCAGGCTTTGTGGCGATGAGACAGTCGTCAAAAGAAGAGCCGAAAAGCAAAGGCTTTCCGGCTCGTCTCATTTCAGGTCAGATGAGCTTCGAGCGCTCAACCTTACATGTGGTCATGGAAGGTACGGCTCAGAACATCGAGCTGCTGTTCGCGGGTCAGCTTGATGAAGTTTACGGCGTAGCCGGAAACGCGGACGGTCAGCTGAGGATATTTCTCAGGATGTTCCATTGCGTCTTCCAGGGTTTC
This sequence comes from Cohaesibacter haloalkalitolerans, assembly GCF_003574655.1. Classification (GTDB taxonomy): domain Bacteria; phylum Pseudomonadota; class Alphaproteobacteria; order Rhizobiales; family Cohaesibacteraceae; genus Cohaesibacter; species Cohaesibacter haloalkalitolerans. The sequence goes on along the minus strand of NZ_QNUM01000007.1, from coordinate 102,233 downwards.
GCGGCGAAGCATGTTGACGTTCACATGGAAGCCACCAGCATCGCAGAAGCCGTCGAGGCAGTTGGCCAGGTTGCGGATCTGCTCTTTGTCAGTGTGACCCATGGAGGTCGGGGTAGCAGAAGCAGTCCAGCTGATGCCGTCCTGAGCATAGTCGTAAGGCAGTTTGGCAACCGAAGCGCCAGCAGCAACAAAGCCTTTCTTGTCGCGGCCGTTCATCGGGTTGGCACCCGGAGCGAATGGTTCGCCAGCGCGGCGGCCATCAGGGGTGTTGCCGGTTTTCTTGCCATAGACCACGTTGGAGGTGATGGTCAGGATGGACTGGGTCGGCATTGCATCGCGGTAGAAGTAAGGCTGGCCAGCAACCTTCTTCATGAAGGCTTCGGTCAGGTAGCATGCGATGCTGTCAACACGATCGTCGTTGTTGCCGAATGCTGGGTAGTCGCCTTCGATCTTGTAGTCGACGGCCAGACCGGCTTCGTTACGGACAACGCTAACCTTGGCATGTTTGATGGCAGACAGACTGTCGGCTGCGATGGACAGGCCGGCGATGCCGCAAGCCATGGTGCGCAGGATGTCGCGGTCATGCAGAGCCATTTCAATGCGTTCGTAGGCATATTTGTCGTGCATGTAGTGGATGGCGTTCAGAGCCTTGACGTAGGTTTTGGCCAGCCATTCCATGGCGATGTCGTATTTTGCCATGACTTCGTCGAAGTCGAGTACGTCACCGGTGATCGGTTCCAGACCTTCGGCAATCTTCTTGCCGGATTTTTCGTCAACGCCGCCGTTGATTGCATAGAGCATGCATTTTGCGAGGTTGGCGCGAGCACCGAAGAACTGCATCTGTTTGCCGATGGCCATGGCGGACACGCAGCAGGCGATGCCATAGTCGTCGCCCCACTTCGGACGCATCAGGTCGTCGTTCTCATACTGGATGGCAGAGGTTTCCTTGGAAACTTTCGCGCAGAAATCCTTGAAGCCGCGAGGCAGCTTGGAAGACCACAGAACCGTGAGGTTAGGTTCCGGAGCCGGACCGAGGTTGAACAGGGTGTTCAGAATGCGGAAGGAGTTCTTGGTAACCAGCGGACGACCGTCAAGGCCGATACCACCGATGGATTCGGTAACCCAGGTCGGATCGCCAGAGAACAGTTCATCATATTCCGGCGTACGCAGGAAGCGGACGATGCGGAGCTTGATGACCATGTCGTCGATCATTTCCTGAGCCTGTTCTTCGGTCAGCAGGCCAGCGTCCATGTCACGTTTGATATAGACATCGAGGAAGGTCGAGGTACGGCCGAAGGACATGGCTGCACCGTTCTGCTCTTTAACAGCAGCCAGATAACCCATGTAGGTGAACTGGATGGCTTCGCGAGCATTGGTAGCAGGCTTGGACATGTCCACGCCATATTTCAGGCCCATTTCGCGCAGCTCTTCAAGAGCGCGGAACTGTTCGGAGAGCTCTTCACGAAGGCGCAGGGTGTCCATGTCGAACACAGCGTCATTGGTGTCGTTGAAGTCGGCCAGCTTCTGGGCTTTCAGGAAGTCGATACCATAGAGGGCAACGCGGCGATAGTCGCCGATGATGCGGCCACGGCCATAGGCATCAGGCAGACCGGTGATGACGCCGGATTTGCGGCAAGCCAGAATGTCAGGGCTGTATACGTCGAAAACGCCCTGGTTATGGTCCTTGCGGTATTTCGTCCAGATTTCATGAACCTGCGGGTCTGGCTTGAAGCCGAATGCTTCCATGCCGCCTTCAACCATGCGAAGGCCACCGTTTGGCATGATGGCGCGCTTCAGGGGAGCGTCCGTCTGCAGGCCAACGATGACTTCGAGGTCCTTGTTGATGTAGCCAGCGTCGTGAGCTGCGATGGAAGTAGGAATGGTCGAAACGTCGAGGACACCAGCTTCGCGTTCTTTTTTCAGCAGGACGCCAAGTTCTTCCCACAGCTGTTTGGTACGCTCGGTAGCGTCAGCGAGGAAGCTGTCGTCACCATCATATGGAGTGTAGTTTTCCTGGATGAACGCGCGCACGTCGATCTTGTTGCGCCATTCGCCATCCGAGAACCCCTGCCATGGATCGGCGACAACGGGTTTATCACTCATATAATTCATTGTTGGTATCCTCACTGTTAAACGAGCAAATTCGGTTCAGTCAGGTGGCGTGGCCTCACAAACCACCATTTAGCCACCATTTGGGCATAGCTCACCCAATACGAGCAGTGCCGACCGCTCGATTGTAAAGGGGAGTTAGCCAGGGTTTTTCCGCAAGGGGAGAGCGTTGGTATTTGCAGCCTTGTTCTAGTACGAACTCCCTCCTTGACTTTCGTAGGCATTATATATCAAAGCCCGGCATCGACGCAAACTGAATGGTTTCAAAATCGATTTGAAAAAATCAATAAAAACAATATGATAATAGCTGGAATGCGCGATTTGCATTAAATGCATAGCTCTGGCCATACAGTCTGCGGAAAAAGATGTGCTCGAATTTGCTGAAATTTGGGAAAAAATTCCGTATAAACACGTATGCGCAGGGTGTTTTTGCACTGCAACGCAAATGCAGGTAACTGCAGTTGCCTAATTATTTGGTTTTAGTTCTTTGGTTTTAGATAGTTTTTTTAGGACGACTTTCAGCCATGCGATGAGTGCGTGAGTCCCTGCGGAGTCGCATGAGGTATCTGGATAGCTAAAATGGGAAAAACTGATGACTAATAAATAGTTATACGTATAATTTTTTGCTGCAGCGCAGCGAATTTGCATGCCTTGTCGATCAGGAAGCAGCTTGACGCGGATGAAGAGGGAGCCTTTGATGGCATTTGCAATCCGAACGGTGTTTCCTCACCATGAAACCTGCTCTGGAGCACTCTCTATATAATGGCGCTCGCTGCATGAAGGTCCTGTCAGGCTGGGCCATTATCGTCACGCGAGAGCGCCAGCAGCTTGTGCAGCATGACCGGACCTTGGTTGCCGGTCTTCCACGTCCATTCCTTAATCGGAGCCATCCAATGACATCTTCTATCCCAGCTTTCCAGTTCATGACAGCCACCACCATTCATTTTGGTCGCAAGGAAGCGGCGCGCAATGTCGCGGCGCTGGGTAAGCTGGGCTCACCCCTGCTGCTGGTTCATGGTCGGGATGGCACACGCGTCGAATGGCTGCTGGAAGCGTTGATCGGGCAGGGTGTCGAGGTGGTGGCTTTCTCTGCGCCAAGCGAACCGGATGTTGCACTGATCGAGGAAGGGGTGGCACGCGCCCGCGCAACGCAGGTGAAGGCCATTGTCGCTATCGGTGGCGGGGCCGTGATTGATACGGGCAAGGCGCTGGCGGCGCTTGTGCCCGCCAAGCGTCCGGTCATGGATCATCTGGAGGTCGTCGGCAAAGGGTTGCCACTTGAACAGGCGCCGCTTCCGTTTGCTGCCCTGCCAACCACCGCTGGAACCGGCGCCGAGGTGACCAAAAATGCCGTGCTGACCGTACCGGAAGCTGCGCGCAAGGTTTCACTGAGAGACCCGCGGATGCTGCCGACACTGGCGATCGTCGATCCTGAACTCACTGACTATCTGCCCCGCGCCATCACGCTGGCAAGCGGTCTGGATGCTGTGACACAGGTCATTGAACCCTATCTGTCCTGCAAGGCGAACATACTGACGGATCTTCTCTGCCGCGATGCGATTCCCCAGGGCCTCAAAGCTCTGACAACGTTGATGAAGGCCGAGGACAAGGGCGCACGCGATGCCCTCGCCTGGACGAGCCTTTGCGGCGGGCTGGCGCTGGCCAATGCCGGTCTTGGTGCTGTCCACGGTCTTGCCGGTGTGCTTGGTGGCGAAACGGGGGCGGCCCATGGCGCTCTGTGTGGCGCTCTGCTGCCCCACGTGCTGACGGCCAACGAACAAGAGGTACGGGTGTCTGACGCCCTTGATGAGGGTGAACGCATCCGACTGCTTGAACGGTTTGCCGAGGTAAGAGGCTGGATCGGCGGAGCCTTGGGATGCCCCGCCGATCAGGCGCTTGATGAACTGGCAATCTGGTCTGGCGCCAACGCTTTGCCGGGGTTGCAGGCTCAAGGGGTGGAGAACGCCCTTGTGCCGTCTGTCGCCAAAGCGTCTGCGGCGTCATCTTCTATGAAGGGTAACCCGGTGCCGCTGTCTCTGGAGGCACTGGAAGCAATCCTTCACGCGGCCGGTTGAAGGTCGGATGGATCAAATTGTGCAAGCGATATCTCGACCCGGCTCGGCGTCTGATGGCCAGCATCAAACATCAATGCGCCATGAAGACGGGCACCCGAACGCTCTGTAGCATCTCGGTGGTTACGCCGCCGAAGATGTCCTGAGAGAATTTCGAATGCTCATAGGCCCCCATGATGATCAGTGACGACCCCAGTTCGTCGGCTGTCTGAACAATGGTTTCGGCAACGGAGCGTCCGACACCGCGATCATGAATGTGCTCAGCTTCGATATTGTGCCGCGCCAAAAGCCCCATGATGCCGCCATCCGGATGCTGATCGACGGTATGGGACGGGCCAACGGTGAGCAACGTTACCTGTGCCCCCTGTTCGAGCAACGGCATGGCGTCGCCAACCGCTCTTGCAATGGTGCGTTTGCCATCCCAGGCGATCAGGACCTTTCTCGGCGGCCCCTTGGATTTATACCCGTCAGGCACAACAACCACCGGCCGGCCGCTTTGCAGGGCAATCCGGTCGGGATAGGCTGCAAGGAACTCGAACTGTTCGTCCTCGGGATGATTGCCGGTGATCACGATATCGTAGCAGCGCGCCACTTCCGAAATGGAAGTCACCATCTGGGGTTCGATATCGATGAAGCTAGACTGGGCTTCAAGGCCTGCGGCCTTAACTGTTTCATGGAACCGGCTGATGATGTCGGCGATGCGTTTGTTCTCGGCTTGCTGAACCGCGAGATGAACCTCCTCGGAGACAATGGTGGCGATGCGTTTTTCCATCTTGGAAAAGCCGTGCCGGATGATGCCGGTAAGCCATGCATCATAGTGATGAGCGAGCCTGATCGCAAAATCGAGACCGCTTCCCTCGTCCTGTTCGCCGCAGTAGGCGTAGAGAATGCTCTTGATGGTCATGCGCTTTCTCCTTCTTGTTTTGCCGAGGTGGCCGCTCATGCCTGTGAAAGAGGGCACAGAGCTGCCGCGTGTGGCAATTCTGAAAGGGACCTTGCGGGGACACGCAGATGCTTGCCGGAGCACTGCAGGCGGCACTCGTTTTAAGCGGCTGGACCCGTGACAATGACCTGAGGTGACGATGGGCGTGCTTGAAATTGGCTCAGGCCTGTGCGCCGTGGCGAACAGCTCATGACGAAGTCCGGACCGGGACTACACGCAACGGGTCGATTACCGCACGATGCCAATCCACCATCGAACCCTTGTTTCCATTGTAGGCAAGGGGGGAAGCTCTAACAATATGGAATATAGTCATAATTCTCAAGGATGGGGCAAGTTGACCTTGCTCTGCCAGCCTGGCCGGGGCTTCATGGATGATGGCCGTAAAACGCTGCTGGCCAGCGTTCACCTCTAAGCCTGTGTTGAGGCGATCAGCGATTGCCACGGTGGATGGTGTAAAGACCGGCGCCGACAATCATCGTGGCCCCCAGAATGGTCGACCAGATTGGCAAATCCCCAAACACCAGAAAGCCGATCGGAATGGACCAGACCAGTTGCATGTAGGTGAAGGGCTGAATGGCGCTTGCCTCTGTGAGCGACAGGGCCTTCATGACGCAGAAATGGGCTGCGGTGCTGAAGATGCAAGCGCCAGCGAGAAGCAGCCAGTTCATGTCAGCCAACGCCGGAGCCATCTTGAGGCCCGGAACGGTCGTCAGGACGACACCGATAAGCCCGGCATAGAAGAACGAAGTGAGGGTGCTGTCATGGCGGCTCGCCAGTCGGGTGAATAGCTGATAAAGCGCAAAGGCCGTCGTTGCTGCCAGCGCCACAAAGCCGCCATAGCCCCAGATGTTGCCGGTTGGCTGCATGATGACCCCGAGGCCGAGAAGGCCCACCAGCAACGCGCCAATCCGATGCCAGCCGACAACCTCGCCAAGGAACACGGCGGCAAGGCCCGTTACGATCAGGGGGTGAACCATGATGATGGTGGTGACCTCTGCCAGACCCAGCATGCTGTAGGCATAGATGATCAGGGCGATTTCGGTAACCAGCAGGATGCCGCGGATGATCTGCAGAACCGGACGAGGGGTTGTGATCGCTGCACGGAACCCTTCCTTGCTCACAAGCGCCCAGATGATGGCAACGATCAGATGAAACCAGTAACGGAACATCATGATGAACCAGACGGAATGGTTGACCACCAACAATTTCGATACAGCATCATGCATCGAAAAGATGATCGATGCCATGATCGCGAAGAAAATGCCAAGGTTCCGGGGCGAGCTAAGTAAAGACATGCGAGAGCGCTTTCGCGTTTAGGGCTTTGTGATGCAGGCGAGAAATGAGGGGAGCCGGGGATTGGGACCCTGCAAATCAGAAAAAGACTGACCTTGTCTGCCTCATCCATAAACGACCCCGCCTCCCGGAACAAGGCCGTTGTATTTTGCGCGTGTTGATGTCTGTGGTTACATCTTGAGATGTGTAAATATGGAGGAATAATAAATCTATCAGGAATTCAAATAACGCGATTGTGAATTTTTGGGGGGGCGGTTCGGGGTGTGCTAATAATTTGAGCGGTTCGAGGGGGAGATCCGAGACCGTATCAATATATCTGATTTAAAAACAATGGCTTTGCAAAATTTTTATTTGCAAACACAGCATAATTTTGACAATAAATGAATGGTTCAACCATTGCGCGTTGATTCTTGTCTGGGGTCAGCGTATCTGCTTATACCCTCCCGTTTTTTTCATTGAGATATTCGGGTGATCATATCAGATATGCTGAAAAGATGACCACGCTCTTTTGTCTGTATTTGGGGTCAGTACAATAGAGCGTTCTTAATATTTCCGTGGGGTGGGCAATGGCAACACTAGCAGATATTGCTAGAGAAGTTGGCGTTTCTAATAAAACTGTGTCTCTTACATTGCGTGGCAAGCGGTGTTCGAGTGAAGAGACGGCAAAGCGTATATACGAGGTCGCCGAACGAACCGGCTACCTGCAAAAATATGCGACCAGAACCAGCAATCTGGAGCAATTCGCGTTTATCGGTTTCATAGCAGATCATGTGGCAACGTCGCCCTATTCGGTGGAGTTGTTGCGTGGTGCGCAAGCTGAAGCCCTTGAACATGGGCGGATTCTTCTTGTTGGTTCTCTTGAAACCGATACGCAGAATCTGGTCGGCATTTGCCGAATGTTTCGTGCCTACAAGGCGGCGGGATATATCTATGCGTCTCGATACCGGCAATATATCAACCATTCTGATGCATTAGGGCAGGAAAGTGTGGTCTATATGAACTGCACTCCAGTCAATGCCAGAGGCAAGATCATTCTGCCCGACGATGAAGAAGGGGGCTTCTTGCAGGCCTCACATCTGCTTGAACTTGGGCACAGGAAGATCGCAGTCATATCCCTGCCGCACGAGGATCCGGCAACCTCGCTGCGGCTGAAGGGGATTTCAAAGGCCATGGCCAAACAGGGCCTGTCCTTGAGTTCCGATATGTGCCACTTGGGTGTCTCGGGGTATTTCGATGTGGGGGAAACCTACATCGCCTATGACAAGGCGAAGGAAGTTCTATCCGCCCCCGAAAGGCCAAGCGCCATTATTTGCGGCAATGATCGCGTTGCGATGATGGTGATGAATGCGGCTCTGGATCTTGGATTGCGCATACCCGATGATCTTTCCATCATCGGATTCGACGATTTCAAGACCATCTCCGAGCATGTCCGGCCGCAACTGACAACCGTGCGTCTGCCCTATTATGAAATGGGGCGCCGTGCCGTGTCGGAGATCGTGCAGGGTGAAAGCGAGGCGAGCTTCGTCAGCCTCATCCGTTGCGAGCTGATCCGGCGAAACTCCTGTGCACCCCATCCGTTCTAACCGGACGGGGGGGGCTTGAGCACGAAGCAAAATGAGAAGTCAAATGGAAAGGCAAGGGTGCGGACCATCCTTGCCTTTGTTTCTTCATGAAAGAGGCTTTTGCCCCAGTCGGTCTGCTTCCGTCACCCTTCTTCTTCAGGCTGCCTTAAGCTGTGCTCTGTTGTGCGGGCGGGCATAATCGATATTCGGCCCCATCGGTACAATGCGGGTTGGGTTGATCATGTCGTGGCTGGCGTAATAGTGGTTCTTGATGTGACCCATGCGCACGGTCGCGGCAACGCCCGGCTGCTGGTAGAGATCGCGGAGATAGTTCGACAGGTTCGGATAGGACTCGATCGACCGCAGATTGCATTTGAAATGGCTGTAGTAGACCGAGTCGAAGCGGACAAGGGTCGTGAACAGGCGCCAGTCGGCTTCGGTCTGACCATAGTCCAGGAGGAACCGTGATTTTGACAGGCGTTCTTCGAGCCAGTCCAGCGTTTCAAACAGCGGCACGACTGCTTCTTCATAGGCCGCCTGGGTCGTGGCAAAGCCTGCCTTGTAGACCCCGTTGTTGACCGTGTGATAGATGCGCTCGTTGAGGGCTTCGATTTCGGCGCGGTGCGCCTCGGGCCAATAGTTCCCGGGCCGTGCTCCGATGCCATCAAAGGCGGAATTCAGCATGCGGATGATTTCCGACGACTCGTTGGAGACGATCGTTCCGGTCTTGGTGTCCCACAACACTGGAACCGTCACGCGGCCGGTATAGGTCGGGTCTGCGCGGGTGTAGATCTCGTGCAGGTAGGACGCTCCGAAGAAGGGGTCGGGGATGACGCCGTCTGCTTCCTCGAAGGTCCAGCCATGCTCTCCCATGAAGCTGTTGACCACAGATACGGAGATCTTGTCGGTAAGCCCCTTGAGAGCGCGAAAGATAAGGGTGCGGTGTGCCCATGGGCATGCGAAAGAAACATAGAGATGATAGCGCCCGGTTTCGGCCTTGAAGCCACCTGAGCCGGTCGGGCCCGCAGAACCGTCGGCGGTAATCCAGTTGCGGAAGGCTGCATCCTTGCGTACAAAACGCCCGCCGGTTGATTTGGTGTCATACCATTGATCATGCCATTTGCCGTCGACGAGCAGTCCCATAGTGTTTCCTTCCTTCTTGTTCAGTTTGCGGATAAACCGGTCTGAAGGCTGGTTTTTCTCCAGACCGGCTTTTTCATTGTTGTTCTTTTTATTATGCGTATTCGTCTGACGTTTCCGTCAGATCAGGCCGTCAGCTTTGCTGCAATCTTGGCAACATGCGCACCTTGGAAACGGGCACCTTCCAGCTCAACAGCGGAAGGCTGACGGGAGCCGTCGCCATCGGTGAGGGTGGTTGCACCATAAGGAGAGCCACCCTTGATTTCGTCAAGGCCCATCTGACCCTGGAAGGTGTAAGGCAGGCCAACAACGACCATGCCGTGGTGCATGAGGGTTGGGACGAAGCCGAGAAGGGTGGATTCCTGACCGCCGTGCTGAGTTGCCGAGGAGGTGAAGATCGAGCCAACCTTGCCAGTCAGCTTGCCAGCAGCCCACAGACCACCTGTCTGGTCCCAGAAGTTGCGCATCTGGGAGGCAATGGAGCCGAAGCGGGTGCCAGAGCCAACGATGATGGCGTCATACTGGTCAAGCTCGTTCGGAGAAGCGATTGGAGCTTCCTGATCCATCTTGAAGTAGGAAGCCTTGGCAACCTCATCCGGAACCAGCTCCGGAACGCGCTTGATGGTGACCTCTGCGCCTTCAGCCGCAGCGCCCTCAGCGACGGCCTTGGCCATGGTTTCGATGTGACCATAAGAGGAGTAGTAAAGAACGAGTACTTTTGCCATTTGAAAATCTCTGCCTTGAGTTGGTTTGGAGTTGGTTTGGTTGTTTTCCAGCCCGGTTGTTTAGTGGGCTGGTTTGATAAAGGTGCCATTGCGCAATTCGCGGATGGCCTGATGGATTTCTTCTTTCGTGTTCATCACGATCGGGCCGTGCCAGGCGACGGGCTCCTGAAGCGGAGCGCCCGAGACCAGCAGGAAGCGGACTCCCTTGGGTCCGGCGATGACTTCAACCTCGTCGCCTGTGCCAAAGTTGATCAGTGTCCGGTTGCCCGACATGTCACGTATATTGACCTCTTCACCCAAGACTTCCTTCTCCAGAAGGATGCCGCGCGGCTTGGAGGAATTGTCGAACTTGCCAGCGCCTTCAAAGACATAGGCAAAGGCGTTGCGGTAGGTGTCGATCTTGAAGCGCTTGCGTACGCCTGCCGGCACGAAGATGTCGAGATAGAGCGGGTCGGCGGCGATGCCGTCCACCGGGCCTTTCTTGCCCCAGAATTCGCCGACGACGATCTTGACGGAGGTGCCGTCATCATCGATCACCTGCGGGATTTCCTTGGCTTCAACATCCTGATAGCGCGGCGCGGTCATTTTCATGCTGGCGGGCAGGTTGGCCCAGAGCTGGAAGCCATGCATCTGGCCCCTCTCGTTGCCCTTGGGCATTTCCTGATGCATGATGCCCGACCCGGCGGTCATCCACTGGATATCGCCTGCACCAAGGCTGCCGTGGTTGCCCAGACTGTCGCCATGCTCAACCGTTCCGTTGAGAACATAGGTGATGGTCTCGATGCCCCGATGCGGATGCCATGGGAAGCCGCGAATATAGTCATCCGGACGGTCGCCACGGAAGTCATCGAACAGCAGGAAGGGGTCGCACATTTTGGGATCATGGAATCCGAAGGCACGGTGCAAACGGACACCGGCCCCTTCCATGGTTTCCTGGGCATGGGTGGTAGAAAGAACTGGTCTGATCGACATTTCTTTTCTCCATCCCGGGTAGCACTGCGCTCCCGGTCCTTGGGTGGATACTACTGGTCAGACGGTGGACCCCTGGCCCTGTCGCACCTGGTAGGCATTGTCTGTTTGGCGATGCCGGTTGCGGTTCGGGGCGGTATCCCGTCTTGTCTTGTCCTCTTAGGTAGTAGCCCTTAACGGAATTTGGAAGCTCAAAGATTTCATCGATGTCATGATCTGAAGCTCATCAATTGGAGATTTTGAATGCATGATTGGCATAATTGTGTATGAGGGCACAAGATTGATCCGTCGCAAAATAGGTGCTACCGTCCGCCAAGAAATCGAAACATCATCCGATTCAAACACACTGACATTCCATGCGGGTCATCCAGAGCCTCTCCGGCGCTGGCTAAAATGGCCCGCACCCATGGTGCGTACGCATGGCCAATACGCACAGCTCATGAAGTCGGCCAACGAAAAATGGTAAGATATCCGTGACGAACATCAGCAGCACCACACCCAAAGCTCCCAGTCTTGCAGACGCAGTATATGAGGCGCTGCTGAGCCGGATCGTGACCGGTGTCTACCCAGAGAACAGCAAGCTGCCGACCGAAGCGGAACTGGCCGAGGACCTTGGTGCCTCCCGGCCCACGGTGCGTGCTGCCATCGCACGGTTGAGGGAAAGCGGGCTTGTCGCTTCTCGGCGTGGTTCGGGCAGCTTTGTGCTCAAGCGCCCTGATGACAGCTTTCTGCAATTTGCGCCCATCGAGTCCATTGCCGATATCCAGCGGTCGTATGAATATCGAATCATGCTGGAAGGTGAGGCTGCCTATTTTGCCGCCGAGCGGGCTGGTGTCGATCACCTCGACCGAATGGCCATCGAGCTCAAGCGCATGGATGATGCCATCGAGACAGGAGACATGGGAACCGGAGAGGACTATCGCTTCCATCTGGCGATCTGCGAAGCGGCCGACAACCACTTTTTCGTCAGCTCCTTTCAGGCCCTCACAGAGGTTTCCCTGCAGGCAATGGACATTTCCCGCAATCTCTCTTCCCGCAGCAAGCAGGCCCGCCGCGTCATCGTGCAGGAAGAGCATCACCGGATTTTCAACGCCATCCGCGCCCGCGACATGGATGCCGCCAGAATGCGCATGCAGGAGCATATCCGCAACGCACGCCGCCGCATCTTCGAAGGACCGCTGTCGTAATCGGTCCCGGCTAGGTGCCGCAATAGGTGACAAACGGCCCGAAATCGCTCGGGGCAGGGCGGGCGAATGCTTCCAGCCCTTCCCGCTCGTCATATGGGTGTGACACCACCTCAAGCAAACGCCGCACCGCTCTGAAGTCGCCAAAGTCCTCGGCTTCCTGCAAGGCCTGCTCGACCATGTGGTTGCGTGGAATATAGAGCGGGTTCACCTGTGCCATGTCGCGCGCGATGGTTTCCAAGGGGCGTGTCTCGTCAGCAAGACGGGTATGCCATTCCGCAAGCCAGCTGGCGATGGACTCCGGATCCTCAAACAACGCCAGCAGGCCGGCCTTGCCTTCCTCGCCCGAGAGGCTGTTACCAAGGCGGCGGAAGAACTGGGTGAAATCGACCTTCTCACCCTGCAATGTGCCAAGCAGGATCTGGATCAGCGCCGTATCCCTGCCACTCGCCGCAAACAGCCCGATTTTCCTGCCCATACCGGACAGCCATGCCTGCTTGTAGGTGGCCATATAGTCGGAAAGGGCATCGGTCAGCATCTCGGCTGCCCGGTTATGATCATCGGGCGCAATCAGTGGCACCAGTGTTTCGGCAAACCGGGCCAGGTTCCACTGCCCCGCCTGCGGCTGATTGGCATAGGCATAGCGTCCCTGCCGATCAATCGAACTGAAGACGGTCTGCGGATCATACTGATCCATGAAGGCACAGGGGCCGTAATCGATGGTCTCGCCGGAAATGGCCATGTTGTCGGTGTTCATCACGCCATGGATGAAGCCCACCTGCATCCACTGGGCGATCAATCTGGCCTGACGGTCTGCAACGGCCTGAAAGAAGGCCAGATAGCGGTTTTCCTTGTCCATCAAATCGGGGTAGTGACGGGTAATGGTATAGTCGGCCAGTTTTGTCAGGCTGTCCCAAGCTCCACGGGCGGCAAAAAACTGGAAAGTTCCGACGCGGATATGGCTGGAGGCCACCCTTGCAAGCACGGCGCCGGGTTTCAGCCCCTGTCGCCGGATCTGCTCACCGGTTGTCACTGCCGCCAGCGCCCGGGTGGTCGGAATGCCGAGCGCATGCATCGCTTCGCCCATGATATATTCCCTCAGCACCGGGCCGAGCACCGCCTTGCCGTCGCCTCCGCGCGAGAAGGGTGTCGGCCCCGATCCCTTGAGGTGGATGTCGAAGCGGTTGCCGTCCTTGTCGAGCACCTCGCCAAGCAGCAGCGCCCGTCCGTCACCAAGCTGTGGGGAGAAGCCGCCGAACTGGTGGCCCGCATAGGCCATGGCGATCGGCTCCGAGCCTTCCGCCACCCGGCTGCCCGCAAGAATCTCAGCCAACACCACATCTTGCGTGTCCAGTGACAGCCCGAGCTTGTCGGCCAGCGCATCATTGAACAGGACAATCCGTGGCTGTGGCGCCTCGGCGCCCTGCCAGGTCACATAGAAGCCTTCAAGCGAACGCGCAAAGCTGTTGTCAAAGGAAAAGGCGCGTGTGGGTATCCTGATTGGTTCAACCATGGCGATCCGGTCTGCTCCCCTCATACGGGTTTTTATCTAATTTCTAACATATAGGGTGTTTCGCGAAGTAATCCAATCTCTTGCACAGCAATGCTCCAAAATGCTAGCGGTGGTGAGACAGTCCGTCGATCCCTGAATTCCATCCTGCCGCCAAGGACAAGCCGCCATGAAATACACCGCCGCGCACTGGGGTACCTATGAAATCCATGACAATGATCTCAAGCCCGTTGGCGACGATCCGGCCCCGTCGCGTATCGGCAAAGGTTGGCTGAGTGCGTCGCGCAACCTCGACAGCCGCATTCTGCGCCCCGCCATCCGCAAGGGCTGGCTGGAAGGCGACGGTGGCAAGAATCGTCTGGATGACGTGTTTGTCGAAGTCAGTTGGGACGAGGCGGCAACCCGCGTTGCAGAAGAGCTGACCCGGATCTGTAAGGAGCATGGAAATGGTGCCATCTATGGCGGCTCCTACGGCTGGGCCAGTGCCGGGCGTTTCCATCATGCCCAGAGCCAGCTCAAGCGCTTCCTCAATCTGGCGGGCGGCTTCGTGCGGGCACGGGAAACCTATTCCCATGCGGCGGGCGAAGTGCTCATCCCCCATATTCTGGGCATGCCGCAGGGGGATTTTCAGGATCAGATGACCAGTTGGGAGCATATCACCGAACATTGCACCCTGCTGGTTGCCTTCGGTGGCATTTCCGGTCGTCCGGCACAGGTTGCCTCTTCCGGCACCGCCAAACACCACACCGAAAACTGGCTCAGGCAGATGAAGGGCCGGATGATCAATGTCTCGCCGCAGAAAAGCGACATGCCGAATGCCGAGTGGGTTTCCATCCGCCCGGGAACTGACGCGGCGCTGATGCTGGCGCTTTGCCATACGCTGCTCGTTGAAGGGCTGCATGATGAAGCCTTCCTGACACGCTATACCTCCGGCTGGCCAAAACTGTGCGCCTATCTGCTCGGCGAGAGCGACGGGCAGGCGCGGAGCGCGGACTGGGCTGCCCCCATCTGTGACGTTGATGCCGAGGCTATCCGCCAGTTGGCGCGGGACATGGCCTCCAGTCACACCATGATCAACGTTGCCTGGGGCGTGCAGCGTACCGACCATGGCGAACAGCCGATATGGGCGGGTCTGGCGCTTGCCTCCATGCTCGGGCAGATCGGCAAGCCGGGCACGGGCTATGGCTTTGGCTATGGCTGTGTTGCATCCATCGGGCGCTCGACCAAGAATGTCTATTGGCCCTCGATCCCGCAGGGCAGGAATGCGGTTGACGATTTCATCCCCGTCGCTCGCGTCACCGACATGCTGCTGCATCCCGGCGAGCGCTATGCCTACAACGGCACGACGCGCACCTATCCCGATATCCGCATGGTGCTGTGGTCAGGGGGCAACCCCTACCATCACCATCAGGACCTTTTGCGGCTCGAGAAAGGCTGGCAGAAGCCGGAAACCGTGGTGGTGTTCGAACAGGGCTGGACGGCAACCGCTCGCCGCGCCGATATCGTTTTGCCGGCGACCACGCCGCTTGAACGCACTGACATCATGCTAAGCAAGACAGAACCGACCCTCATCTATATGTCGCCGGTACATGCCCCGGTGGGCGAGGCAAAGGACGATCATGAAATCCTCAAGCTGATCGCCGCCAAGATGGGGCTGGAAGAGGCCTTTACCGAAGGCCGGTCGCAGGAAGACTGGCTCCGCTGGCTCTGGGACCAGTCCGCAACTCTCGTTGCCGGGCAGGGCATGGAACTGCCCGATTTCGACAGCTTCCGCCAGCTGGGTCGGTTCAATCTGGACCGGGACGTGGAAACCCGCATTGCGCTAGCCGACTTCGTCGCCGACCCGGTGGCTCATCCCCTTGGCACCGAGAGTGGCAGGATCACGCTTTTCAATGAGAAAATCGCCGCCTTCGGTCTTGATGACTGTCCGGGGCATCCGGCTTGGCTGCAGCCGGTCGAAAGCACGCTGGATGCGCCGCAAGGCGCGCTACACATGATCTCGGCCCAGTCGGACACGCGCCTGCACAGCCAGAATGATCAGGGCTCGGAATCCCTGGGCAGCAAGATCGAGGGCAGGGAGGTCTGTCGCCTCCACCCCGACAGTGCCGCCGAACGGGGCATTGCCGAAGGGTCCATCGTCCGACTGTTCAACAGTCGCGGCGCCACGCTGGCCGGGGTCGCGTTTGATGGTGACCTGCGTCGGGATTGCATCGCCCTGCAAACGGGGGCCTGGTTCGATGCAGCCGAGGTTGACGGCATGCGCATGGATATCCATGGCAACCCGAATGCCCTGACCATCGACAAGGGTACGTCCTCGCTGGCGCAGGGTAACATCGGCCACACGGCGCTGGTTTTCGTTGAGCCATGGACAAAGCCCCTGCCGCCACTCAAGGTTTCAAATGCACCGGACTTCGTCGAACGGTGATAAGCTTATTGCTGTTCTAAACTGAAATGAGACAAAAGGCGTTGAACAACAACGCCTTTTTGTTTGTTATGCATTTAATGCAATGCAGCAGTTTTAGATAAGCTCTTTTTGCTTGGCTGGTTTGGGACTATTCTGGTCTCAGTTAAAATGCTTACCCAAACAAAGAGAGGATCAAAATCATGTTTGACAGCATCAAAGGTGTAGCAGGCGCAGTAGGTAGCGTGTTCATGTCTCTTCCAGCAGCAGCTCGCATCAGCAACGACGTACAGAACGGTCGTCAGCCAAACGAACAGGACCTGCTCATTCTCGGTCTGCGTGACAGCTTCAACCAGTAAGCTCTGGCGCTTTCACGAGCGCACCCAAACGAGACTGCCCGGTCATCTGGATCGGACAGAAGGCATCGCGGCACGATCAGCCAACTGGGCTGACGATCTGACGCCCGATTACGGATCACGATATCAGGAAAGCCCGCTCAGGGCACAGGCTCGCCCCAAGAGCCTTGACCGGCTTCAGGCTGGTCCGCTTCCGATCCACCTTCTCTTTTCTTCCCGATCGAGCCTTGAAACCCATCCGGCTGAGTCTGTGACGGGTGCTTCAGGCGCGATTTTGCTGCTTTCTTCTTTTGTCGAGTGTCATCCGAGCGAGGTGGCCAATCGGCTGTTTCCGTCCTATTCTGGCTGAAAGTCCGCGCAAGCGAGCGAGTCTCGCAAGCGGCCGTCAAATCAGGAAGATGACCGGAATCCAGCAAGAAGGAAGCCCGATGATAACGCAAGTCTCCCCGCTTACCACCGAGCAACCTCTCAATGAGGGGTGGGCCATCAGTTCTGTTGCCAGCGCACCAGACGGCAAGGTGAGTGTTCCCTTCCCGATTCCCGGCGACCTGCACTCGGCACTTCTGGCCGAGGAGATCATTGCCGATCCCTATTGGCGTGACACGGAAACCAGCCTTGACTGGATTCACGAGAATGAATGGTGCGCCGAAACCCGGTTCACCTTTGATGGCGACGCGGCTGATCCGCACGTGCTGACCTTCACCCATGTCGACTGCCATGCCATCGTCTCGCTCAACGAGGTGGAAATCGGTCGCTGCGAAAGCCAGTTTCTGCGCTATGACTTTCCGTTGGGTGCGGCGTTGAAGAAGGGCGAGAACCGCCTCGTTGTCCGCTTTCTCTCCAATAGCAGGGCTGCTCTTTCCGCCAGCAAGGCCTTCCCTTTTGCGGTGCCTTATATCTTCTGGAATTGCCGTCTGCCACATTACAATTTCCTGCGCAAGGCCCAGTGTCATGCGGGCTGGGACTGGAATGTCGCGCTCTCGCCGCTGGGCATCTATGGCGGTGTCTCGCTGAGGCGGATCAACAAGCTGCGCCTTGACGATCTGCTTGTGCGCCAGCGCCATGAAGAAGGGCGGGTGTTTGTCGATCTGACCATCCATTATGAGGCCTTCGAGCCGGCAGAGCTGACACTGGCTGCCAATTTCGATGGCCGTGTGATTTCCGATCTTGTTACCGTCTGGCCCGGAAAGGGCTCGGCCGCGCTGCAAATCGAGGTGGCCGAGCCACGCCTCTGGTGGCCGAGGGGGCATGGCGATCAGCCCCTTTATGATCTGACGGTGATGATCGATGGCCAGAGCATCAGTCGGCGGGTGGGGCTCAGGGAGGTCGAGCTTGTCACGGACAGGGACACCATCGGTGCGCGCTTTGCCTTCCGCATCAACGGACGCGAGATCTTTGCGCGCGGCGCCAACTGGATCCCTGCCGATGCCATGCCTGCCCGCGCCACGCCTGAAGCGGTGCGCGATCTGCTGACCTCGGCTGTAGAGGCCAACATGAACATGATCCGTGTCTGGGGCGGCGGCCAGTATGAGGAAGACTGGTTCTACGAGCTGTGCTCGGAACTGGGACTGATGGTCTGGCACGACTTCATGTTCGCCTGCAATCTCTACCCTGCCGCCGATCACCACTGGCTCGATCTGGTGCGTCGGGAAGCCCGGCAACAGGTTCGGCGACTGTCTGGCTATCCCTGCATGACGCTGTGGTGTGGCGACAACGAACTGGTCGGTGCCATCAGCTGGTTCGAGGAAAGCAAGAAGGATCGAGATCGCTATCTTGCCATGTATGAACGCCTCAATTTTGTGCTTGAGGAGTGCCTATTGGAAGAAGCGCCGGGCATTCCGTTCTGGCCATCCTCACCATCGGTCGGGCCGTTCAACTTCGGCGATGGCTGGCACGATGACACCGCTGGCGACATGCATTTCTGGGATGTCTGGCACTCGGCCAAGGACTTCGAGCACTATCGGACAGTACGACCGCGCTTCTGCTCCGAATTCGGCTTCCAGTCCTTCCCCTCGATGCGCGTGATCGAGAGTTTCACCGAACCGGAGGACCGCAATGTATCGTCGCCGGTCATGGATGTGCATCAGCGCAATGAGGGCGGAAACAGCCGCATTGTAGAAACCATCGCCCGCTATTTCCGTTTTCCCGACAGCTTCGCGGAGATGGTCTATCTCAGCCAGATCGGCCAGGGGCTGGCAATGAAAACTGCCATCGAATTCTGGCGGACCAACAAGCCACGCACCATGGGAACGCTCTATTGGCAGCTCAATGACACATGGCCGGTGGCGAGCTGGTCGAGCCTTGAATATGGCGGCGGTTGGAAGCTGGTCCACTATCTTGCCCGGCGTTTCAATGCTTCGGTCCTTGTCTCCGCCCAGCCTGAGCCGGATGAGGGACAGGTGATCATTCACGCAGTCAATGACACGCCGGAGCCGGTCGGTTTGACCGTCCGCCTTGAAGCGGTTGGAATGTCCGGTGCCATCCGCTCGCTGGGCGAATTTGCCATCGATGTGCCAACGGACCGCTCTGTCGAACTGGCCAGTCTGACACTGGAGGAAATCGGTGCGGACGCGATCCTGCATTTCTCCTGGCGCAGCGCCAACGGGGCCATCACTGGCGAGAATGACTATTGGCCCAAGCGGCCCAAGGACTATCGGCTTGCAACGCCGGTCATTGAGGCGACCGAGCGGGCGACTGCAAATGGCGACACGGAGATCGAGCTGAGGACGGACAAGCCAGCCTTTTTCGTCACCTATCATCATGGTGGCGATCGACTCTACTCGGACAATTGCTTCACCCTTTTACCGGGGCGCCCGAAGCACCTTGCCATTTTGCGCCAGCGCCGTTCCCATTTGCCGCCTATTGTGGCGGAGGTGGACTATTTGAAAGGTTAGAGCGCCAAACAGCTTCGATTTCGTCTATTATGTATGCGAAAAATGCATATTAGATATGCGTTCAAATAAGTTTGGACTAGGTAAATGCAGGAAAATTCAGGAAATTAACTGATTGGGAAAATGAGTCACAGATTTTTGAAATTAGGAAAAATTTGTTTACTTATTGGAATTGCACATATTATTCATGCCCCATGAGTGGTGTTACTGCGCCCTCGCTGTCCAAAATGAGCTCTTACGTAGACCTCCTTAATTCGTCAGGTGCAGGAACGCGCTAGACTGGCATCACTGTCAAGGCGGTCTGGATCGTTAAACGCAAAGGGTAACGAAGAGAACCCGACAGCCGAAGGAAGACCTGTGTGGCATTCAGGACCTTCTCGCCGGAGCAGGGCGCGTGGCACCCGTAAGGGCACGCGAAAATCATCTTTTGGCGTTCGTCCTTCACCGGGAGCCCTGAAGCCTCGGAACGGGTTTGTGCGCCTTGAAAACGGAGTAACAAAATGTCTGTTACCAATGCCGAAGAGCTTGATCGCCAGATTGCCCGCGTCAAGGCCGCGCAATTGAAGTTCGCAAGCTTCTCCCAGGAACAAGTCGACCGTATTTTCCGTCAGGCCGCTTTCGCTGCCGCCAATGCGCGCATTCCGCTCGCGATGATGGCTGCCGAGGAAACCGGCATGGGCGTCGTTGAAGACAAGGTGATCAAGAACCACTTTGCCTCCGAATATATCTACAACAAATACAAGGACACCAAGACTTGCGGTATCCTTGAAGAGGACGAACTGGGCGGCACGATCACCATTGCCGAACCCGTTGGCGTCATTTGCGGCATCGTGCCGACGACCAACCCGACCTCTACGGCCATCTTCAAGGCCCTGATTTCTCTCAAGACCCGCAATGGCATCATTTTCAGCCCGCATCCGCGCGCCAAGAAGGCGACATGCGAGGCTGCCCGACTGGTTCTGGAAGCCGCTGTTGCTGCGGGCGCCCCCCAGGACATCATCGGCTGGATCGATGAACCGACCCTTGAGCTGTCCAACGCCCTGATGCGCCATCCCGCCATCAATCTCATCCTGGCCACCGGTGGTCCGGGCATGGTCAAGGCCGCGTATTCGTCCGGCAAGCCAGCCATCGGCGTCGGTGCGGGCAATGCCCCCGTTGTGATTGACGAGCATGCTGACATCAAGCGCGCCGTCTCTTCGATCCTGATGTCCAAGACCTTTGACAACGGCATGATCTGCGCCTCCGAACAGGCAGTGGTAATCGTCGATGCCGTCTACGATGCGGTTCTTGAACGTTTTTCCAAATATGGCGGCTGTATCCTGTCGCCAAAACAGACCGACGCACTGCGCAAGACCGTCTTCCCGGATGGTCGCCTCAACAGCGAGATCGTCGGCCAGTCTGCCGCCAGAATTGCCGAACTGGCAGGCTTCAGTGTGTCCCCCGAAACCAAGGTCCTGATGGCCGAGGTGGACGGGGTCGAAGACGAGCCTTTCGCACACGAAAAGCTCTCTCCAACCATCGCCCTCTATCGCCGCAAGGACTACAACGAAGCCGCCGACACTGCAGCCCGGCTGGTCGCTCTTGGTGGCATTGGGCACACCTCCGTTCTCTATACAGATCAGGACCGCTGTTCCGATCGTGTCGAAGATTTCGGCAAGAGAATGAAGACCGCTCGCATTCTGGTCAACATGCCATCCTCGCAGGGCGGCATCGGCGACCTCTACAACTTCAATGTCGCGCCATCCCTCACACTCGGGTGCGGCTCATGGGGTGGTAACTCGATCTCTGAAAACGTGGGACCGAAGCATCTCATCAACAAGAAGATCGTAGCGAAGCGCGAGGAAAACATGCTTTGGCACAAGGTTCCGAAGTCCATCTACTTCCGTCGCGGCTGTCTGGCCGAGGCCTTCAAGGACCTCAAGGGCAAGAAACGGGCGATGATCGTCACCGACCGCTTCCTGTTCACCAACGGTTATGTTGATGAGGCTGTTCGCCTGCTCAAGGGACAGGGGATCGATGTCGATATCTTTGCCGATGTCGAGGCCGATCCGACCCTCTCGATTGTCCGCAAGGGCACCGAGAAATGCCATGCCTTCAATCCCGACCTGATCATCGCCATCGGTGGCGGTTCGCCGATGGATGCCGCAAAGATCATGTGGGTGATGTATGAGCATCCGAATGTCAGCTTCAAGGATCTGGCCCTGCGCTTCATGGACATTCGCAAGCGCATCTACAAATTCCCAAAGATGGGCGAAAAGGCAATGATGATTGCCATCCCGACCACCTCCGGTACCGGCTCGGAAGCCACCCCGTTTGCCGTGGTGACGGATGACGTCAGTGGCCAGAAATACCCGCTGGCCGACTATGAGCTGACGCCCGACATGGCGATCGTGGATGCCAACCTCGTCATGAACATGCCGAAGTCTCTTACAGCCTTCGGCGGGATTGATGCGGTCACCCACGCCCTTGAAGCCTATGTCTCGGTCATGGCCAACGAATTCTCCGATGGTCAGGCTCTGATGGCTCTCAAACTGCTCAAGGAAAACCTGCCGTCGGCCTATGAGAATGGCGCCAATGATCCGGTTGCCCGCGAACATGTTCACAGCGGCGCAACCATTGCCGGGATCGCCTTTGCCAACGCCTTTCTCGGTGTCTGCCATTCCATGGCGCACAAGTTGGGCGCGGCCTTCCACCTGCCGCATGGTTTGGCCAATGCATTGCTGATTTGCAATGTCATTCGCTACAACGCCACCAACAACCCGACCAAGCAGACGGCTTTCTCCCAGTATGACCGGCCCAAGGCACGGGCCCGTTATGCCGAGATTGCCCATCATCTGGGGTTGGGCGGTGAACGCACGCAGCACAAGGTCGAGAATCTGATTGCCTGGATCGAGGAACTGAAAGCCGATCTTGAAATCCCGGCCAGCATTCAGGCCGCCGGTGTTGCCGAGGCAGATTTCCTTGCCAAGATCGACGAAGTCGCCGTGGCTGCCTTCGATGATCAGTGCACCGGCGCCAACCCGCGCTTCCCGCTGATCTCCGAGCTCAAGCAGATCATGATGGACAGCTACTATGGCCGTCCGTTCATCGAAGCCTATGAGCGCGAACAGGCAAAGGCCGACGCAGTTGTCAAACCGGAACAGACCGCCAAGCCGCAAGGCGCCAGCGTTGTTCCCCTCAAGACGGAGAAAAAGAGACCCGCATAATAAGAATAAGAAGAATGGTGACGACCGGATAAGCCTCTCGTGCTTGTCACTTCCACCCGCATGGGCGAGGGGATTTTCGGTCCGCCAGGTTCAAGGAAGCCTGCCCCAAGTAACTCACCGACAGGTCATGGTCGGTATATGGTCAGAGTGAACGGGTCAGGCATTTGGGCCACAAGCAAAAGCTGATATCAAACTGAAAGCCCCGTAGGTCATGACGGGGCTTTTTTTATCTGCACGACGTTGACGCCAAGGCGGGAGGAGGGAGCCGAATTTCGCGCGCACCGGGCGGGTGCTGACAAAGGAAAACCCGGATCACAAGACCCGGGTTCGCAGTCGACTGGCACAAGACCAGCAAATATTGTTTTTGGTGCAAGCCATGAAGGGGCTAACTGCAGGGCTTGAAGGGGGCTATTTTCTCTCTCTGAGCAGCTTCTCCGCAGAGGCCATCATGAACGGGCCAACGCCCTTGACGTCGTCAGGCTTGATCATCTCGCCGACATAATAGGACGGCGTGCCTGTGCGGTAGTTGCCGTCAAAGCCGCCAAGCCCTGCCACACAGACGATATGCGGCAGAACCTGCGGATCACTGTCGATGACCAGCTGTTCCAGATAGGCAAGGCCCTTGAGGCCGACACTGACAAACTGGTCACTGAGATCAGCCGCAAGCCCGAGGCGCGATGCTTTCAGCAGCGCGTAGCAGAACATGGCACTTGCAGAGCTTTCCAGATAGTTGCCTTCCAGATCCGGTTGGTCGATTACCTGCAGCCATGCGCCCTTGTCCTGTTGCAGTTTGACGATCTCTGCAAGCAACTTGACGGTGCGTTCGGCCAGCGGGCCCATTGTCTCCTTGCCCACTAGCTCGCAGATGTCGACGAGGGCGACGGACAGCCAGCCGATGGCCCGGGCCCAGTGAGCCGGAGAAAGGCCGGTTTCCTTGTCGGACCAAGCCTGCTCGCGGGATTCATCGTAGCCATGGGCATAAAGGCCGTTCTGTCCAACGCTCATCAGCGTCAGCGCCTGTTCCATCTGGGCCAGCGCATTGTCGACCATGGCGGCGTTGTCGGTCATTTGGCCATATTCGATCTGGAACGGCAGTCCCATATAGAGGCCATCGAGCCAGACCTGATGCGGATACCGCTGCTTGTGCCAGTAGTTGCCAGCCTTGGTCTTGGGGTGTGTTTCCAGCTGGCTGGCAAGGGTCTGGCTGGCTTTCAGATAGCGCTCGTCACCGGTCTCCTTGTAGAGGAAGAGGAAGGCACGGCCTGAGAGGATGTTGTCGATATTGTATTCTTCAAGCACATAGCCTGTCATCGACCCGTCCGGGGCAACCTGCTTCTGCGCAAAGGAGATCAGGATGTCGAGCCAGCTTTTTTCGCCGGTGGCCTCATAAAGCGTGATCAGCCCCCGATACAGGCAACCGTCTTCATAACAGACGGGACCGCTCTTGTAGGCGCTATAGCTCTCTGCGTAATGGCGGAAATAGGAAGTCAACATGTCTCTGCCTGTTCTTGTTCAGAGGAAAGTGGGAAATACTCATGCTCGTCATGGAAATGCAATTCGGCGAATTCCGTCGTAAACCCGACGTGATGGCAAACCGGGACATGGAGCGCCATGACCGGCACATCCCCCTCGAGACTGTCATCGAAGCTGGCATGAACATTTTTGATGGAGATGGCGCGAATGGGCATTTCCGGCAGGCCATAGAAGGCCCCGATGGCAACACGCACGTCGTGGATGAAGAGATCGCTGATATCGATGTCATGGATTGAGGGGGTGGAGGCATCGATCGGAAAGGGCTGCCGCGACTGCACCCATTCCGAGCGGCCATCATGGTCACAGAAATAGAAGCAGTTGGCCACGATCGCCGAATGGACTCCCCGCATCACGATATTGTGGCAGCGGACATGCGCGATCTCGCCGCCGCGCCCACGCCGGGTCTTGAGGCGCAAACCACGGTCGGTGCCGAGAAATTCGCAATGCTCGATAGTGACATGGCGCACCGAGCCGCTCATTTCCGAGCCGATCACCACGGCGCCATGGCCGCGTTCCATGTAACAATGGCGCACGGTGATATTCTCGCATGGCTTGAGATGGTCCGCCGAGCCGTCATCGGCGCGCTTGCAGGCCTTGATGGCAATACAGTCGTCGCCGACAGTGAAGTGAATACCTTCCAGCAGAACACCGTCGCAACATTCCGGATCAAGGCCGTCGGTGTTGGGCGAGTTGGGTGGGTTCTTGACGGCCAGCCCGACAAATTCGATGTCACGGCAATAGAGCGGATGGATGGTCCAGGATGGCGAATTCTGTACGGTGATACCGGACACCGTGACGGATTCACACTGGTGCAGGAACAGGGTCCGGGCACGCCTTGCACCGTTGCGGCTCTCCTTCGGCCAACTCCACCAGTCACCCTCGGCACCGGAGCCATCCAGCGTACCCGAGCCGGTAATGTCGAGATTGGCGCAGCCAATGGCCGTTATGATGGAGGCATAGCTTGCGTCAGGTAGCCCTTCCCAGGAACCGAGCATCTTGCCGTCGCTCAGATGCGGCGGCAGAATGGGAATCTGGTCACGGTCGGTGATGAATTTCAGTGTTGCCCCCGGTTCCAGATGCAAAGTCATGTCACTCTTGAGGAATAGCGGGCCGGTGTGCCAGCAGCCCTTGGGGATCGCCAGCGTTCCTCCGACGGGAACGGCAGCAAGCGCTGCGGCGATGGCAAGGGCATTGTTGGCAGCATCAGGGCGCGCGCCAAAGTCCGAGATGTCGACGCGCCCGGCACAGTCCGCCGTCGTGAAGGCAAACTGCTCTCCCTCTTCTGTTTTGAAGACATAGCGTGTTGACGGCTCGAGGCAGTCGAGAAACGTGATCACCCGGTCCGTTTCACCGGAGCGAACGATCTCTCCATTCCTGTAAAGCGTCCAGGCGCAAGCCTTTGACAGGAAAAAACGCGATTTCCCATCCGGATTGAGGCATAGCGCAACTGTTCGCGCGGTGATTGCCGACGCGGTGATAGTCATCATGAATTCTCGCTCATCTTGCAAAAGGGGCATCGGGCGAGAGGCACCGTCCAATGCGGTCATGTGCGGCTGGGCCGTGTTGTTCCTCTAAGGTCCAAAGACCCTTGGGATGCCGGAGAACCCCGCCCGGTAGGAGGAGGAAATTGGACCGGGCAGGGCAACCGGACACCGCTGGCGACTGGGCTCGCCAGCGGGGAGTGGCTCAGGTCAGCGAAATGTTCTTGCCGCTTTCCCGGTCGAAGACATGGGCGCGGGCCTCGTTGACCTTCAGCGTCACCTTGGAGCCACGGACCTTGGAGGGGTCATACTCTTCGCCCGGAACCACCACGATGAGGGAATTGCCTTCCACATTGACGTGCAGATAGACCTCGTGCCCCATGAACTCGAGGGCAGACACTTCGCCAGTCAAGGTGTCGGGTGTGCCGTTCTCGACCAGATGGAAGTGCTGCGGGCGAATGCCGAAGGTCACTTTGCTGACATCGCCCGTGCTCTTGATGCGGGCAGAAAGACTTGCGTCCAGACTGATGGTCTGGGAACCAACCTTCAAGGTGTGGGCGCCTGCGATCGACAACTCTGCCGGCATCAGGTTCATTTCCGGCGTGCCGATGAAGCCGGCCACGAAGGCATTGTCGGGCTTGTCGTAGAGGGTAACCGGATCGGCAACCTGCATGATGTGGCCTTCCTTCATGACGCAGATGCGATCGCCCATGGTCATGGCTTCGGTCTGGTCATGGGTCACATAGATGACGGTTGCCGGGCGGCCTTCTTCCTTGAGGCGACGGTGCAGATCGGTGATGCGGACACGCATCGAGGCGCGCAGCTTGGCATCAAGGTTCGAAAGCGGTTCATCGAACAGGAAGACTTCCGGCTTCTTGATGAGCGCACGGCCAAGGGCCACGCGCTGGGCCTGACCACCGGACAGTTCCTTGGGCAGGCGTTCCAGCAGCTGACCGATTTCAAGGATGTCGGCCACTTCTGCCGTTGCAGCCTCGATCTCGTCTTTCGGACGACCGGCTAGTCGCAGGCCAAAGGACAGGTTGTTCTTGACCTTCATGTGCGGGTAGAGCGCGTAGTTCTGGAACACCATGGCAATGCCGCGGCGACCCGGAGCCAGCGTGTTGACCACCTGATTGCCGATACGGATCTCGCCGCCGGTGACCGTCTCGAGCCCGGCAACCATGCGCAGGGTGGTGGATTTCGCACAGCCGGACGGGCCGACCAGCACCATGAACTCACCGTCCTGAACATCTAGGTCAATGCCGTGGACAGCCTCGAAGCCGTTGGGATAGCGTTTTACGAGTTTCTTAAGTTGAAGGTGTGCCATGATTTACCCTTTAACCCCGCCGGATGAGATGCCTTCGATGAAGTATTTCTGCGCCACAAAGAAGACGACCAACGCAGGTGTGATTGCGAGCACGGACATTGCCAGGATCTGGTTCCAGTCAAAGGCTTCCGTCGTGTCGATTGATAGTTTCAGTGCCAGGGAGACAGGGAACTTGTCTACCGAGGACAGATAGATGAGCGGGCCAAGGAAGTCGTTCATGGTCCACATGAACTGGAACAGGGCGACCGAGATCAGCGCCGGAGCCAGCAGGGGAGTCACGATGTACCACAGAGTCTGCAGGCTGTTGGCGCCATCTACCCGGGCAGCTTCCTCCATGTCGCGGGGAATACCGCGCAGGAACTGCACCAGCATGAAGGTGAAGAATGCATCCCCGGCAAGCGCCGAAGGCACCCAAAGTGGCAGGAAGGTATCAAGCCAGCCCATGTCGCGGAACAGCAGATACTGCGGAATGCGGGTTACCACGTTTGGCAGCAGCAGAGTGGCGATGAGCAGTGAGAAGAAGACCTTCTTCATCGGAAACTCGAAACGCGCGAAGCCATAGGCCACCAGCGTGGCGCTGATGCAGGTGCCGACTGTCTTGGGCAGGATGATCAGAAAGGTGTTCCAGAAGAAATGTCCGAAGGTGTAGGGCGTGGACGTCTGCCATCCCTTGACATAGCCGCTGATGGTTGGCTCTTTCGGCCAGAAACCGGGGTTGGAGAAGATCTCCGAGTTTGTCTTGAACGAGGCCCCGATCAGCCAGATCAGCGGATAGAGCATCACGAACCCGACGACGATCAGCAGCACATAGCGGATCACGGAGTTGATCTTGTGGCGGCGCGCAATCATCTGGTTGACGCGTTCCATCTCCTCGACAGTCGAAACATTTGTCGTTGCAATGGTCATTGGGATCAGCTCCTTTTGTCGCCAGCGTAATAGACCCACTTCTTGGAAGACCAAAAAGCGACAACGGTCAGGATCATGATCATGGTGAACAGGATCCAGGCGATCGCCGAGGCGTAGCCCATCTCGAAGTTCTTGAAGGCCTTGTCATAGATGTAGAGTGGCAACAGGTAGGTGGATTTCAGCGGGCCACCGTTGGTGATGATGTAGGGGCCGTTGAACTCCTGAAAGGCCTGAACGCTCTGCATGATCAGGTTGAAGAAGATCACCGGAGTGATCAGCGGCAACGTGATATGGCGGAACACCTGCCACGGGTTGGCATTGTCCACGGCGGCAGCCTCATAAAGCGACTTGTCGACGCCTTGCAGGGCGGCAAGGAAGATCACCATCGCCGAGCCGAACTGCCAGCAGCGCAATAGCGTGATGGTGAACAGTGCGTTGGTCGGATCGCCGAACCAGTTGACCCCCTCAAGGCCAATGGCTTCCAGTGCCATGTTGACCAAGCCCGTGTCGGCAAAGACATAGCGCCACAGAACGGCAATGGCGATCGAGCCACCAAGGATGGACGGCACATAATAGGCGGTGCGGAAGAAGTTGATGGCCTTCAGCTTGTAGTTCAGGATCACTGCGATAAACAGCGCGAAGACCAGTTTGAGCGGAACCGTAGAGAACACATAGATCAAGGTCACTTTCAGTGACTTGTCAAAGGTTCGGTCCCGGGTGAACAACTTGGTGTAGTTGTCCAGACCAACCCATTCCGGCGAGCTCATCAGTGAATAGTCCGTGAAACTCAGATAGAATGAGTAGGCAAAGGGAAAAGCCGTAAAGACCAGCAGCCCTATGATGTAGGGCGACAGGTAGGCAAGACCGAGATAGCGATTTTCGCCGCCCAAGGCTCTATCCTCCCATTAGTGGTTTAACCAAGGATGACAGCCGCGTGTGCGGCTCATCACCGTGAAGTGAGCTGTCCCGAAACGGAGTCCAACACTCCTCCCGACAGCCAGTCTGCTCGAAACACCCGGACAGGTCCGGGCGTTTCGCCGAAATCCGAGAAGCTTCACCAAAGGTCAAGGCACGAAAGAACATCTGCATATTGACATGTATATGTAGGATGTTCATTTTAGTGCACATCGTCGGGGCGAGATTGACGCCAACCCTTTCGATTTTACGACCAGAGGCAGGGGACCTCTTCTGATTTCCGCCAGTATTCTTGTTTCGCGCATATGATCATGACGTGAATGCGAATGGAATGAAGGATTATGAACAAAATCATGGATAAAAATGAACATTCGATTTTGGAGGGAATTCCTGCAAACTCTCTCAATCTGAATCTCTCCAGATCGACCATCAAGATGCGTCATTCCTCGACCTGGAGTGTCCACAAATCTAACGACGTTCATGACCTTGTGGTCTGCCTGACTGGTGGGGCGCAGTATTTTCTCGATGGGGTCGAGGTCCGTCAGCAGCGCGGCGAAGCGATGCTCATTCCTGCTGGTTCGCGCTTCGAGGGACGGCTTGATCACGGCGATCAATATACTGGAGTTGCTCAGCATTTTACGTTGACCCTGTTCGACAATGTCGATCTCATCCAGCAGATGGAGCTCAAGCCCGTGGTCCAGTTGCCCAACTGGGAGCAGCTGGAATCTCTGGTGCGCTACTACCGTTCCATCGCTCCGGCTTCTTCCACGACATTGCAGCAGGTGCATCTGTTCATGGTCATCCTGCTGGCCTATCTCGACTGTGCCTTCGTGCGCTGGAGCGAGGATTCCCTGCAGAACCTCGGTGGACAGGATGCACTTTCACTCCATGTCATGCTGATCGCCGCCCAGATCTCGCGCGACCCGCTGGACAAGGACGAGGCCGAGCGCCTCATCGCTTCGGTGCCCTACAATGATGATTACTTCCGTCGGGCGTTCAAGGCCAAGATCGGCTACACGCCGAGAAAATTCATGGAATTCAAGCGGATGGAGAAAGCCATGAACATTCTCCTGACCGGCAAGAGCGTCAATGCGACAGCTGTCGCCGTGGGCTATAATGACGTCTATTTCTTCTCGCGCATGTTCAAGCAATATCTGGGCGTCAGCCCCTCCTACTATCGCGTCTCGGCTGATCGCCGAAAGTTCCTGACGACAGGGGATATCTATCATTATAACGACTAGTGTGAGCCTGATTGCGGGCTAATTCGACCCCTGTCGGGCAAATGATTTTCTTTCTGATGGTTCGTCCGGGCTGTTCTCAACAGGTTTTCTGTGGCTCTGAAGCCTGCGGCCTGACGCGCATCTGAAGGGCATCTCATGCATGGCTGTTCCGTTACTTTACGGACTGACAGGGTCGCGATCTAGGCGTAAGCTTTCAGTGTAAAGCCGGATTGCTCCACGGAACACACCAGAAACTGCGCAGGCCGAACGTTCGACGCTTGACCGTTGCTGCTGGCTTGTGGACCGGGATCGAATATGAAATTCGAGGGAATGGACATGGACTCATATACGGCAACGATCTTTCAGGGAAGTTGGGATTCTCTCGGCCTTGGACTGGTGATTGCCGTGGCCATTGGCTATCTCTATATCCGGCTCTGGAAGGG
The DNA here is from genome assembly GCF_003574655.1 of Cohaesibacter haloalkalitolerans. Classification (GTDB taxonomy): domain Bacteria; phylum Pseudomonadota; class Alphaproteobacteria; order Rhizobiales; family Cohaesibacteraceae; genus Cohaesibacter; species Cohaesibacter haloalkalitolerans. The sequence goes on along the minus strand of NZ_QNUM01000007.1, from coordinate 72,047 downwards.
GCGGAAAAGTTGCCATGCCTGCCCGAGCAATGGGGTCGGCTGTTCCAGCTGCCATGTCCTTGGCGGCGGCGACGACGGATCATCGCGCACGACCAATCCCGACAAGAACGCCTGAGCCAAATAGCCCTTAGGTTTCGGTCAAAATCTGAGTGCTGAAAGCGGAAATGCTCCGGGATTTCAAGAAGTCGCGGCCTTTCGTTGCGCCATTGTGTCGGCCTTGTTGCTGCGCAAACACCTCTCCCTGTTCTCAAACTGTCAAACAGTGAGGATACTCTGCCTGGTGGGCGAGAGGGCTATCTTTTTGTGCCGAGGGTGCGGGGGCAAGCTGGTGCAGGCGCATTCAAGTCTCGGAAAAGGCTGGGTTTTTGCCGGAAAGCTGCGCTGCTTGTGGCGGGCTTCGTCATCAAAATTTCATGGCAGCGTACAAAAGCCGTTACATTGCTACGATAATTGCAAATAGTAAATTTATGCAATTTCAGTTGCAAGGAGAGCCCATTGACCCGCAATTTTCTCAAACTGGCCGGAGCAAGCCTGATCGCTCTGGTCGGTGCCACATCCATTTCCATGGCTGCCACCACCATCACTTTTTGGCACAGCTTCGACCCGGAAAAGCCGAACGGCAAAGCCCTCGCAGAGATTATCGGCAATTTTGAAGCCGCCAATCCCGGCATCGACATCCAGTCTGAATTCATCGGCAACTACAACGACATCGTTGCCAAGCTTCAGGCAGCCATTCCGGCCCATCGCGAACCCGATGCCGTCATCATGGAAGTCACCCGCTATGGTCTGTTTGCCGACCGTGGCGTTCTGACCGACCTGTCGGACTATGTCGAGAAGGATCCGCTGAAGAATGATCTTTTCGACTTCGCCCGCGAAGTGGGGATGTTCAAAGGCAAGAATTACATCGTGCCGTTCAACTCCTCCACGCCGGTCCTCTATTATAACAAGGACATTTTCGCCCGCGCCGGTTTTGCTGAAGAGCCTGCCCTGAAGACCTATGATGACATTCTCAAGGTCTCAAAACAGATCACCGAAAAGCTTGGTGTCGAAGGCATCACCGGCATCGCAGCGCCGGGCCAGTTTGCCCGCTGGGGTCTGGTCATGGACAACGACAGCGATCTCATCGATTCCAAGACCGGCGACATCCTGCTCGATTCTGCCAACACCATCGAAGCCTATCAGTGGATGGCCTCTCTGGTGCATGAGCACAAGGTCGCCTCTGCCGATGGTGTAACCGATGAAGACATGGGCCGCGATGCTTTCCTTCAGGGCAAGGTCGGCATCATGTTGAACTCCACCGGCACCTATGTGCGCTCCAAAAAGGCCATTGGCGAAAATCTGGCCGTGCGCCCGATGCCGTGCAACAAGGTTTGCTCCGTGCCCATCGGTGGTGCCGGTATCGGCATTCTCTCCACCGCTGAACAGGACGTCAAGGACGCTGCCTACAAGTTCATCAGCTTTGCGGCCAATCCGGAATCCAACGCCATCTGGTTCGCAGGCACCGGCTACATGCCGATCAACAAGCACACAGCAGACCAGCAGAAAGCCAAGGATGCTCTGGCCAAACAGCCCGGCATCGATGTGGCCATCAGCCAGCTCGACTTTGCTCGCGGTCGTCCGCGCCCACCGGTCGTGACCTGGATGCGCGCCAGCGAATATGACCTCTGGCAGGCCATGGCGCTTGGTCAGCGTGACGTCAAGGAAGTGCTCACCGAATTCGCCGCCAAGACCCGTGCCGAAGCGGAACGCCTGGCCAAATAGGGCTTCCATCCCTCAGATGCCATAAGGGCAGGGGGCATCATGGCTCCTGCCCCCACCCTCATGCAGAACCCGCCCGGCCAGACTTCCTCTGGCTGCTCCCCAACAGGTTGCCCGATGGTCCGCAAGCTTTTGCCTTATCTCTATATCGTGCCGCTGATGGCCTTCATTGCGGTCTTTACCTATATTCCGATTGTTACCAGCATCAATCTGAGCTTTCGCGAATGGGATTTCCTGTCCCCGACCATGCCCTTTGTCGGGCTGGAGAATTACAAGCTGCTGCTGTCATCGACCGAATTCTGGAATTCCCTGCGCGTGACGGCGCTGTTTGCGGCCTTTTCCGTGCCGCTGCGTCTTGGGCTCGCTTTGCTGATCGCCAGTTGGCTGACCAGTGATCGCTTTGAAACGCGGCTGTTGCGCGGAGCCTTCTTCCTGCCGTCGGTCACGTCGACGGTTTCCATCGCCGTGGTCTTCTCGTGGGTGTTTGCGACCGACTATGGTGTCGCCAATGAATTGCTCAAGCGCATCGGCGTGGACAAGATCCCATGGCTGCAGGATCCCCGGATTGCGCTTTGGGTGCTGATCCTCGTCAACACCTGGAAGCAGATTGGCTACGATATCGTCATCTATATTGCCGGGCTTCAGGCCATTCCCGATGAACTCTATGATGCAGCCTCGGTCGATGGCGGCGGGCGCTTCCATGTCTTCCGCCGGATCACCCTGCCGCTGGTCATGCCGACCACCTATTTCCTTCTGGTGATCTCTGTCATCGAGGCCTTTCAGGTCTTCACCATCGTCAGTGTCATGACGCACGGTGGACCGGCCAGTGCAACCGACATGCTGGTGAACATGCTCTACCGCGTCGGCTTCGTGCTGTTCGATATCGGCACCGGTTCGGCGCTGGCGGTGCTGCTGTTCATCATTCTCATTGCCCTCGCTCTCATCAAGTCCCGCGTGATCGGACGGAAGGTGCATTATGAAGCTTGAAAATCCGCTCCGCTCCGCTGCCGCGCTGATCGTTGGACTGGTGTTCCTGTCGCCAGCGCTCTATTCCATCTGGCTATCGTTCCAGACGGCCGATGCCTATTACGCTGGCGGGCTAGAGTTCACGCTCGACAATTATGGTCGGGCAGTGGGCCAGTATCATTTCGCCCGCTATCTCTTCAACAGCGTCTTCGTCTCGGGCATCGTGACACTGGGCGGCATTGCCATGGCGACGCTCGCCGCCTATGCCTTTGCACGCTTCACCTTCCGGGGCAGTGACCTGCTGTTTGGCCTGACGATTGCCACGCTGATGATCCCCAGCCACATCAGCCTCATCCCGAACTACCTGACGCTGGCCCGCGTCGGCCTGCTCGACAGCTATGCCGGGCTGATCCTGCCGCCGATGGCCAGCGCCTTTGCCACCTTTTTCCTGAGGCAATATATCCGTGGCATTCCGCGCTCGCTGGATGAGGCGGCCTATATGGACGGCGCCTCATCCCTTCAGGTGCTGACGCGGGTGATTGTGCCGCTGGCCCGTCCGGCTATCCTGTCCATGGCGCTCTACATCTTCATCAACGAATGGAACAGCTACATCTGGCCGCTCGTCGCCATTGGCAAGAGCGATCTCTACACCCTGCAGGTCGGTCTGGCGCGGCTCTACAAGATCAATCCCGGCGAGGATCTCATCGACTGGCCGTTGGTGATGGCCGCTTCGACCATCTCCATCCTGCCGGTTCTGCTCGGCTTTGCCCTCGTGGAGCGCCATCTGGTCCGTGGAATCACCATGGGCGCCGTTAAATAGGGAAGACCGGGCCAATGCAATCAAGACAAGGAAACAAAGACATGACGCGTATTGCATCTCATCGTGGCGGAACGCTGGAATTTGGCGACAGCACGCCCATGGGGTTTGCCGCCACCGCACGGATGGCGCTGGAAGAGGTTGAATTCGATGTCCATCCGACACGGGATGGCAGCATCATCGTGCATCATGATGCCACGCTCGACCGCACAACGGACACCATCGGCGCCATCTCGGAAAAGAGCACCGATGAGGTGCGCTCCGCCGTCATCAACTTTGGCCACAACAGCCATCCGATCCTGCTTGAAGAATTGTGCGAGATTTTCGATGACAGCGACGTGGTCTTCCGCTGCGAATTCAAACCCGGTGCCGACGGTGTTCCCTATGCCAATTTCGTGCCTCGCGTGATGGCTCTGCTGGAACAGCAGGACATGCTGCCGACGGCCAATTTCTCGTCTTTCCTGATCGACTATCTCGATGAAATCGCCGCCCACACGACACGGCCCCGGCTGTGGCTGGTCAGCCCCGCCGTTCTCACGCAACTGGGTACCAAGGGGGTGCTGGCGATGGCGCGGTCCCGGTCCATTCCCGAGATTGGCGTCCATATCGACAAGGCGACACCGGAGCTGATGGCGGCCACACTGGACGCAGGGCTCGATTTCGGCTGTTGGGCCGCCCACACGGTGCCGCAGATCCAGAAGGCACTTCAACTGGGCGTCAAGGTCTTCACCTCCGATCGCCCGAGCCTTGCCATTGCGATACGCAACCAGATGCGGGAAGGAAAAGGATCATGAGCCAGATTTTGCTTCGCTCCATCAACAAGTCCTATGACGGCGCAACACAGGTTTTGCATGACGTCTCGATGGAAATAGAGGATGGCGAATTCATCGTCATCGTCGGTCCCTCCGGCTGTGGCAAGTCGACCCTGTTGCGTCTCATCGCCGGGCTTGAGGCCTGCCAGGACGGGGAGATTGTCATTGCGGGCCAACGGGCCAACGAACAGTTGCCCCAGCACCGCGACATTGCCATGATCTTTCAGAATTATGCGCTCTATCCTCATCTCACCGTGCGCGAGAACATCGCCTTCGGGCTGGAACTGCGCAAAGTGCCGAAGCGGGAGCGCAATCAGCGTGCTCTGGAAGTGGCTCGTACCCTACAACTGGAGCCCTATCTTGATCGCAAGCCGGGGGCACTTTCAGGTGGTCAGCGCCAGCGTGTCGCCATGGGCCGCGCCATTGCCCGCAATACCTCGACCTTCCTGATGGATGAGCCGCTCTCCAACCTCGACAACGCCCTGCGCGTGGCCATGCGCACCGAGATCAAGGCGTTGCACCGCCAGCTAGGCGCGACTATCATCTATGTCACCCACGACCAGACAGAAGCCTTGTCACTGGCCGACCGGATTGCCGTGATGAAAGGCGGATATCTGCAGCAGTTCGACACGCCGGAAGCCATTTATGACCGGCCCGCCAACCAGTTTGTCGCCAGCTTCCTCGGCATGCCGCCGATGAATTTCTTGCCCGTCGACAAGGTGCCGTTCTGGCAGGGGGAGCTGGGGATCGAAATCGGCCTCAGACCGGAAGCCCTGTCGATCAACCGCGATGGCAGCGGAATGAGCAGTCTGCCCGGCCGGATTGTGCTTTCGGAGATGACCGGTTCGGACGTCATTCTCCATTGTGAAACAGAGGCTGGACGTCTCACCCTGATCGAAGAGCGCAACCGATTGTCAGGAGGCAGCGGCGATGTTCTTATCCATGTGGATCTGGACCGGGCGCATTTCTTCCACGGTGACAGCGGCGCCCGCCTTGATCTGGCCTGAGGGCTGAAGCGATGACCTTGCGGAAAAGCGATGCTATCTGCTGCCGGATTGGATAAATCTGTTGGATCTGTCCTTTCCTGCAACAGGGAATCGGTGGCAGATAGAGGTGTGTGACCCAGTGTTGAAATGGCCATCGCCGCCAATGGCGCAGCAGACCGAGTATCTGAGAGAAGTCTATGAGCAAGCAAACCGTGTTGCCCTTGTTTCTGGGCGACCTCATCAAACAGAACTCGGCCAAACTGACCGAAGCGGATACGCGCATTCTCGATGTTCTGGTGCGCGATCCCGTGAGGGCGGCCATAGAAAACGGCAAGGAGGTCTCCTCGCGTGCCGGCGTTCACCCCACGTCCGCAGTCCGGCTGGCCAGACGGTTGGGTTTCAAGGGCTATCCGGAATTTCGCGCTTTTCTGCAGACCAACCTCATCGAGCGCGGTGACGACTTCCAGCATGCCTCGGCACGCATGGCTGCCCGTCTGGTGCGGGCCGAAGAGAGCGGCCTGTTGGCGTCGATACTGGATGGCGAGATTGCTGCGCTTGAACAACTGCGCACCAGCGTGTCGGACGCCGACATCAGGCAATTCTCACTCAACCTTTGCAAGGCACGCCGCATCTTCATATTTGGCACCGGACACGCAGAGGCGCTTTCCCATCTTGTCGCCCGGCGTCTGATGCGTTCGGGCTATGATGCCGAGGATCTGTCCAGCCAGATCCATCTGCTGCCGGAAAAACTGGCGCAACTGTCACCGCAGGATGTGGTCTGGCTCAACTGTTTCCGCAAGCCATCGAGCGTGTTGCAGGACATCCGGCGCGTGGCAGCGGCCCGCGGTGCCCGGACCCTTGCCTTGACGGACCTCTCCGGTGCGCGCATCGATCCTGCCCCCGATGTGCAGATTGCCGTCTCCCGCGGCGAGGCCGGGCAGCCACAGACCCTTGTCGTGCCAATGACCATTGCCAATGCCGTCATCCTCGATCTGGCCTCTATTGATGATGATCACACCATGCAGGCGCTTGCTGATTTCAAGAGCCTGCGCTCCGATCTCGGCAACAGCTTCCAGTAGATTGGCGCCTCCCTTGCCCGATTGCCTGTGCCCAAGGGCAAGTTTCTTGGGGCTGGCTTGCTCTTGTCTCTTTCGTGCGGGAATCATCCTGCTGAGTCGATGCTGTTCGGTTGGGGCAAGGAACAGCGAAGAAGACTGAAAGAATTGCTGCCTTTGCGTTGAAACTAGACTTAAGTTCTAAGGATGTTTGCTAGAATATCGCCAGATCCGCAACAATAGTTTGTCCGGTGACAGCTTCATGTCAGACTAGCAGACTAGTATCGCCTCCGATGGCCCGCCGAAAACAGATAAGGCTGGCTTTTTTGTGGAGGAGAAAACATGATTTCCAAAGTGGTCCGCGCAGCCCTCGCTGTCGCAGCAATGTCGCTCGCCCCTGTTGCCGCACAGGCTTTTGAACCTGAAAACCCAGAATGTATTGCTCCTGCCAACCCGGGTGGTGGCTGGGACTTCACTTGCCGTCAGGTCGGCAAGACCCTTCAGGATCTTGGTCTTATCGGTTCCACCATGCAGGTTACCAACCTCGCCGGTGGTGGTGGTGGCGTTGCCTATGCTGCAGTGGTCAACAAGCGCGGCGATGACAACGACCTGATTGTTGCTGCGTCTTCGGCAACCGCTACCCGCCTTGCTCAGGGTGCCTATCCGGGCAACACCATGGACCAGGTCCGCTGGGTTGGTGCTGTCGGCGCTGACTATGGCGTGATCGCCGTTGCTGCCAAGAGCCCGATCCAGAACCTCACGGAACTGATGGATCAGATGAAGGACAAACCGTCTTCCATCGCCATCGCAGGTGGCTCCGCAGTCGGGGGCTGGGACCATCTCAAGGTGCTGATCGCTGCCAACGCTGCTGGCATTGAGGACGTGCGCAAAGTCAAATACATCGCCTTCAACGGTGGTGGCGAAGCTGTGACCCAGCTGCTGGCCGGTTCCGTTCAGGCTTTCTCCGGCGACATTTCTGAAGCCAAGGGCTTCGTGGACTCAGGCGATATCCGTGTGGTTGCCGTTCTGTCTCCGGAACGTCTGGAAGGCGACTATGCTGCATTCCCGACCGCCAAGGAACAGGGGATCGACGCAATCGGTGCCAACTGGCGCGGCTTCTACGCTCCCAAGAACATGACCGACGATGCCTATAACTTCTGGGTATCCAAGATCGACGAGCTCTATGCTACGCCGGAATGGAAAAACGTCATGAAGAACAACGGCTTGGCTCCGCTTGATCTGCAGGGTGCAGAATTCGAGAAATTCGTATCGGAATCCGTTGCCAAGATCCAGCAGATCTCCCGCAATATCGGGATCATCAAATAACGATAAACAGGTTCCCGTTGCGGCGACTTTTGATGGTCGCCGCACACTCCGTCTAACGAGGGAATGATCATGAGTGATCGTATCTTCGGAGCTGTTGGGCTCCTTCTGGCCGCTCTCTTTGCCTATTCTGCCATGATAATCGAGGAGAGTTTCCTCTCCGATGCCGTCGGCCCCAAGGCCTTCCCGCTGATTATCGCGGCCATCCTTGCCGTCTGCTCTCTGACCATCCTGTTGAAGCCGGATGCTGCCCCGAAATGGCCGACGCTGCCCCGGTTCGTTGAACTGGTCGCCTCGATCGTCGTGATGGTGCTGTATGCCGAGTTCCTGCCGATCGTCGGGTTCGTGATTGCGACTGCGCTGGCCTCCGCCTATCTGACCTGGCGCCTCGGCACATCCGCCATCCAGTCCGTCGTGGTCGGCATATCCATCGCCGTCGGCATCTACATCATTTTCCACCTTCTCTTTGGCCTGTCTCTGGCCAAGGGCCCTCTTGGTTTCTAAGGAGCTCGGATTATGGACACTCTTTCGTCTCTCGCGGACGGCTTCGTGATCGCGATGACCTTTCAGAATCTCATCCTTGCCTTGCTCGGGTGTTTTCTGGGAACCATCATGGGCGCATTGCCCGGCCTCGGCCCATCAAACGGGGTTGCCATCCTCATTCCGCTGGCCTTCTCGCTGGGCCTTGGCGCAACGCCATCCCTCATCCTGCTGACATCGGTCTACTACGGCGCCATGTATGGCGGTCGTATCTCCTCGATCCTGCTCAACATCCCCGGTGACGCACCGGCCCTGATGACCTGTATCGATGGCTATCCGATGGCCCAGAACGGGCGAGGCGGCGAAGCCCTGGCACTGTCGGGCTTTGCATCCTTCATCGGTTCGTTCCTGGCGACCTGGGGGCTGGTGCTGCTGGCTCCGCAGCTGGTGAAAATCGCGCTGGCCTTTGGTCCGGCGGAGTATTTTGCCCTGTTTGCGCTGGCCTTTGCCACATTGGGTGGCGTGTCATCCACCAATCAGGCAAAATCGGCCTTTGCGGCGATGATCGGCCTCGGCCTTGCCATGGTCGGCGTTGATACCCAGACCGGTGTGCCGCGCTTTACCTTTGGCATCGTGCATTTCTACGACGGTATCGACTTCCTCGTCGCGATCGTTGGCCTGTTCGCCATCTCGGAAGTCTTCATCTTCATCGAGAACCGCCATGGCAGCGCCGACGCAGAAGGCAAGAAGGTCGAGCTTGGTCGCCTGACACCATCGTGGAAAACCTTCTGGGGCAGCTTCCCGACGATCATCAGGACCAGTCTGGTCGGCTTCCTGGCTGGTGTTCTGCCCGGTGCCGGTGCCTCTCTCGGCTCGTTCATTTCCTATTCCATGGAAAAGCGTCTGCTCGACAAGGAAGGCACTTTCGGCAAGGGCGATCCCCGCGGTGTGGCTGCTCCTGAAGCGGGCAACAACGCTGCCGCCGGTGGTGCTCTGGTGCCGATGCTGGCCCTCGGCGTTCCCGGTTCGGGCACGACCGCCGTTCTGCTCGCCGTGCTTCTGGCCCTCAACATCACGCCCGGTCCGTTGCTCTTTGCCAACAACCCGGATGTGGTCTGGGGCCTGATTGCTGCCCTGTTCATCGGCAACTTCATCCTGCTGCTGCTCAACATTCCGTTCGTCGGTATCTTCATCCGCGTTCTGCTTGTTCCGCCGCGCATCCTGATGCCGATCGTTGCCATGGTCAGCTTCGTGGGTATCTACGGCATCGCGGGCTCTACGTTTGACCTTGTCGTGATGGTTGGCTTCGGTGCTCTTGGTTGGCTGTTCCGCAAGATGGACGTGCCTCTGGTGCCGATCATTCTCGGGGTGCTTCTCGGCAACAACATGGAGAGCAACCTGCGTCGTGCCATCACCATTTCCGATGGCGACTGGTCGGTGCTGTTCAGCAGCCCGCTGTCCATGACGCTGTGGGCGATCTCCATCATCGGATTTGTTCTGCCGATCTTCGTTGGCCGCTTCATTCCGAAGAAGGCCAAGAAACTGCCTGAAACCGTTGAGGAGGAAGTCTCCAACTGATGGGCCTTCCGGTCGATCCGGACAAACCTGCGTGACCAGACGACCGACGGGACAAAGACCATGAAACCGGGCAAGGCGGCGACCTGTGACGCTGCCTTGCCTGAACAGGCCTTCGAAATGCAGTTTCGTTGACTTTTCCTGTCAAAATCACAGCTTTTTGCCGCGAAACACCTGCCCAAAATGACCTTGGTCAGGGACATGACAGAAAAGTCGGATAAAAAGGCTATTAAAAAGATTGCCGCCACGTCTTGTGCAAGCAAGGCTGGCGAAAAACCGGCAATCGTCGAGGGTGGATAAAACCGCAATCAACAAGGAATGAGAATAACCATTGTCACGGAAAGGCAACGAGGCGAAACGCTTCTGGAAAACCGGCTCCCAGTGCAGCCTGATCGGGCCACGCTGCTGATCTGTCTAGACCGCGTGACAATGTAAATTCTGATTGCTCAAACGGCTAGAGGAATGTGCTAGTGAGCGACGGATTGGAATTCTTGACGGTTGAACCGGCTTCTGACCCCGCGGCACGAAAGGAAATCGTGGACCTGCTGGCCAGATGCGGTCTCGATTACGAGAAGCATATCGAATTCTTCGTAACCGCGCGCCAGGAAGGCAAACTGGTGGCCTGCGCCGGTTTCGAAAAGGGCATCATCAAGGATGTTGCCATTTGCCAGACATTGAGGGGCAGTTCGATCAGTCTCAGACTGGTGAGTGAAGTCACCTATCTTGCCCACAGCCAGGGCTATCAGATCCTGTTTGTCTATACCGAACCGCACAATGCCGATTTCTTTCTCGGCTGCGGTTTCTACCCGCTGGTGGAGGTGCCCGGCCAGACGGCTTTGCTGGAAAACACCCCGGTCGGTATCAAGAACTATTGTGCCTCACTGGCCAAGCTGCGTATCGAGGCAGACAAGATCGGCTGCGTCGTGGCCAACGCCAACCCCTTCACGCTTGGCCATCTCTACCTCATAGAGGAGGCCGCCAGATCCTGCGACTGGCTGCATCTGTTCATCGTCAAGGAAGACGCCTCGCTGTTCTCCTATCACGACCGCTTCCAGCTGGCCAAGGAGATGACAAAGGATATTGCGAACCTGACGCTGCACGAGGGGTCGAAATACATGGTCTCGCGGGCGACTTTCCCGGCCTATTTCTTCAAGGACAAGGGCATGGTGGGCCAGTGTCGGACAGCCGTCGACCTTTTGCTTTTCCGCAAATATATCGCACCGGCGCTCGGGGTGACCCATCGGTTCGTCGGCACCGAACCCTTTTGCGACACCACGCGCAAATACAACAATGACATGAAATTCTGGCTGCAGGAGCCAAGCGCCGTCGCCCATCCGATCGAGGTGGTCGAGCTGGAGCGGACCAAGCGTAGCGGCATCGCCGTCTCAGCTTCCCATGTCCGCCATCTGCTGGCCGCCGGGAATTTCGAGAAGATCAAGGAATTCGTGCCACAGCCGACCTTCGATCTCATCATGAAGAAATATGCCAATTCTATCTGACTGTCCGACGGCAATAGCCGCTGCGGCATGACCAAATTCTGAATATCAAGAGGAGCGAAACATGCAGATCATACAGGAGGCGTTGGCGGGGACACTCGAATCGAGCGATCTCTTCGTCAGGGTCTCGCCATCCGAGGGAGCGCTCGAACTGATCCTGAACAGTGAAGTCCAGAACCAGTTTGGCGACCAGATCAAGAAGGTCGTGGAAGCGACCCTGGCCAAACTGGGCGTGTCCGAAGGCGCGACCGTGATCATCGAGGACAAGGGCGCGCTTGATTGCGTCATCGAAGCCCGCGTCGAGGCAGCCCTGTTGCGGGCCGCAGGTGACAAATCCGTAGATTGGGAGTCCATGTCATGACCCTGCGTCGTTCCATGCTGTTCATTCCGGGCTCCAACGCCGCAATGATTTCGACCGCGTTCGTGTTCAAACCCGACTCGGTCATGTTCGATCTGGAAGATGCCGTGTCCCTGCGCGAAAAGGATGCCGCCCGTCTTCTCGTCTATCATACGCTCAAGTCGTCGCTTTATGATGGCATCGAGCGCGTCGTCCGCATCAACCCGCTGTCCACGCCATTCGGCAGGGATGATCTCGAGGCAGCCGTGCGTGGCGGCGCCGACGTCATTCGTCTGCCCAAGACCGAAACCGCGGATGATGTGAAGGAACTGGAGGCCTGCGTCGAGGAGCTCGAGCGCAAATGCGGTCGCGAGGTCGGCTCGACCTTGTTGATGGCCGCCATCGAATCCGCTTCCGGCGTGATCAACTCGGTTGCCATCGCCAACGCATCGAAGCGCCTGATGGGCATTGCTGTTGCCGGCTTCGACTATGTTGTTGACATGCAGACTGAGCGCGGCGACGGGTCCGAGCTGTTTTATGCCCGCTGCGCCGTTCTGCATGCGGCCCGTGCCGCCAAGATCGATGCCTTCGACGTGGTCTATTCCGACATTAATAACGAGGAAGGTTTCCTCAAGGAAGTGGATGTCATCAAGCGACTGGGCTTCAACGGCAAGTCGCTGATCAACCCGCGTCAGATCGAACTGTTGCACAACGCCTATGCGCCAACGCAGGAAGACGTCGATTATGCCAACCGCGTGGTTGCCGCCGCTGCAAAGGCCGAAGCCGACGGGCTGGGCGTCATTTCGCTCAACGGCAAGATGATCGATGCGCCCATCGTGGACAGCGCCAAGCGGGTTCTGAGCCGTGCTCAGGCCTCCGGCGTCAGACGATAGGGAGCGCTTCAAGATGGACAAGAACAATCAATCGGCTCCGGGGAGGAGCGAGACGGTGGCTGAACCGGAACTGTTTCAGGGCTTTGCAGCAAAAAATCCCTATCTGGCTGATCCGGTGGCAAAGCTGGACCGCAAGCTCGTTGATACGGTCCAGGAGGCCGTCCGGCGCGTAGGCCTCAAGGATGGCATGACCATTTCCTTCCACCACGCCTATCGCGAGGGGGACAAGGTCATCAACATGGTCGTCGCCATTCTCGCCGACATGGGGTTCAAGGATCTGACGCTGGCCTCCTCGTCGCTGGTTTCGGCCAACGCACCGCTGATCGAGCATATCAGGAATGGCGTCATCCGGAAAATCTACACATCTGGCATGCGCGGCAAGCTGGCTGACGCCATCTCCCACGGCCTGATGGATGAACCGATTACCGTGCATTCCCACGGTGGCCGCTGCGCTCTTATCGAGACTGGCGAAATCAATATCGATGTTGCCTTCATCGGTGTGTCGGCCTGCGATGCCTATGGCAACGCCAATGGCTTCTCCGGGCGTTCCCGCTGCGGCTCGCTGGGCTATGCCATGGTGGATGCCCATTTCGCCAAGAGCGTCATCATGCTGACCGAAGAGATCGTTGCCTATCCCAATGCTCCGGCCAGCATCCGGCAGGATCAGGTGGATTGGATCGTGCAGGTGGATGAGGTCGGTGACCCGGCCAAGATCTCCGTCGGGGCGGCCCGCGCCACCACCAACCCGCGTGAACTGCTGATTGCCCGCCTGTCGGCGGAAGTCATGGAATATGGTGGCTACTTCAACGACGGCTTCTCCATGCAGACCGGCACCGGTGGTTCTTCCACGGCGACAGTGCGCTTCCTTGAAGAACGCATGCGGCATCTCGACATCAAGGCCGCGTGGGCCCTTGGTGGCCAGACCGGCGGCATGGTCGACCTGCACAACAAGGGTCTGATCGGCACACTGCTCGATACCCAGAGCTTTGATGCGGTGGCGGCTCGCTCGCTCGAATCCTCTCCCAACCACGTCGAGATTTCGGCTCATTATTATGCCAGCCCGATGTCCAAGGGCGCCGTGGTGGATCGGCTTGACATGGTCATCCTGTCGGCACTGGAAATCGATCTTGATTTCAATGTCAACGTTCTGACCGGGTCTGACGGGGTCATGCGTGGTGCTTCCGGTGGCCATTGCGACACCGCAGCCGGTGCCAAGCTGTCCATCGTGACCGCGCCGCTCATCCGCTCCCGCATTCCCACCGTGGTCAAGAAGGTGACGACGCGGGTGACACCGGGCGAAACCATTGGTGTTCTGGTGACGGACCATGGCATCGCGGTCAACCCGAACCGGCCCGATGTGGAAGAGCGTCTGCGCGCGGCAAACCTGCCGGTTCGCTCTATCGAAGAGCTCTACCAGCGGGCAATCTCGATCACGGGGGAACCCAAGCCGATCGAGTTCCTCGACAAGGTGGTTGGCGTCGTGCGCTATCGCGATGGCACGGTGATTGATACCGTGCGTCAGGTTGCCAAATGACGGCAGGCGCTCCAATGGACAAGACCACAAGGCTGGCCGTGCCTGAGGATGCCGCCTGCGCAGCGTCTGATGGCATGGAGGCGGACGGGAGCTGTTCCCCCGTCCTGCCGCAGTTTCCTTTCTCCCTGCCGAGGCTATCCTCGGTCGAGCCTCTGGGAAGGCCCGTATCGGGGGGGGAGGAACTGGCGGATCGCCTTGCGCATCTTGTCCATGAGGCGCTCGTAATCGAGGCAACCCTCACGCCCAAACCGGGGCTTGTCGACGGGCGCAACGACGGCGCCCACAAGGATATGACGCTGGCGACCTTTCTTGCCAGCGCCGCCGCCCTGAGGCCACATCTGGCGGCATTCGTCACGGCGGGGGTCAAGGCTGCCTTCGAGCCTGCAGCCGATGCGCTGCTGCCGCTGCGGGCACAGGGTATTGTCTGCGAAGAGGCCATGAATACGGCGACAGCTGGTGTCAACACTCACAAGGGCGGCATCTTTGCCTTCGGCCTTTTGCTTGGCGCTGCGGGCCGCTGTCATGGGCGTGGCGACGCCCTCACGGTCGAGGCTCTGTGTGCCGAGGTGGCGCTGCTTGCCGATGGTCTTGTCGGCAAGGAACTGGCTTGTCGCCGCAGAACGGCCAGTACGGCAGGGGAATATATCTACCGGCGCTACGGTCTCACCGGTGCCCGAGGCGAAGCCGAAAGCGGCTTTGCGCTGGCCCGGCATTGTGCGCTTCCTGCCTATCTGGCGGCGAGGCGGGCGGGGCAGGATGGCGATACAGCACTGCTTGCAGCCCTGCTGGAGCTTCTCATCCACAATAGGGATACCAATCTGGTGGCCCGTGGCGGAATTGATGGTCTGACTTTTGTGCGCAACGAGGCTGCGCGGCTGAAGCGCCTTGGTGGCGTGTCCTCGCCTCAGTTTCTGGCCCGCTTGATGGCGCTGGACGAGGCGATGATCGATCGCAACCTCAGTCCGGGCGGCAGCGCGGATCTGCTTGCTATCACTTGGTTTCTGGCCCAGCTCGGCCCCTTCGGTTTCGATGGCCGGGGAGGGCTGGCGTGATGGTGGACCTTGATGGCTGGCTTGTCGGCGATGCGGTCGCGCTTCCGGCCATGCTGGCTGCACGCGAAGCTCGGGTGCGTCGGCGCGAGGACGGACTGGCCCATTATCGTCAGCCAACCCTCACACTGTCCGTGGTCATGCCAGGTCCGGTGAAGCTCTGTCCGCTCACCAGCCTGCTGTTTGAAGAGGCCCTGAAGGCTGTGCCGCAGGCATTCGCGGTGCGCGGTATCGCGTTCGAGATGCTTTGGAGCGGCAGCCCAGCCACCGGCCCGGAAGCGCTGTTCGCCGTCGATACCGGTGTGGAGGATCTCAAACGAGCCATGGTGACTCTCGAAGAGACCCATCCGCTGGGGCGGTTGTGGGATCTGGATGTGCATAGGGCGGACGGCCGCAGCATCTCCCGTCGCGATCTCGGTCTTGCCCCGCGGTGCTGTCTTGTCTGCGACGAACCGGCTCACGCCTGTGCACGGTCCCGACGCCATGAGCTGGAAGAGGTCTGGTCGACAATGGTCAGGCTTGTCAGGGCTTGGCAGGGCGGGGCAGAAAAAGGCGCGGACATTTCATCGTAGGGTCACATGGCTCTGGCAACAGACCCTTGGCCATGGAAGCGAGGGCAAGGCGCACCGGCTGAGGTCTGACCGAAGCCAGTGAGACATCTCTCAGGCGAGAGTTGAAGATTGGGCGCATTGGGAATAGATTACCGATGCATTGGTTGAAACTGTATTTCGTGGAGTTCCTTTTTGATTAAGAAATTGACGGACCCTGAGGTTCTCAAAGCACTTGAGGCTCACGCGGAACAGTTTGACTTCATTCTCGTGCCCGGTTTCAAGAACAGCGGCCCGGAGCATTGGCAGAGCTTCTGGGAACGGGAAATCGAATTGTTTCACAGGATTGAACAGAGCAAGTGGGAACAGCGCGACATCGTGCTGTGGATCGACGCCATCGGGCGCATGCTGGCCAAGCGCAAGCGTCCGGCGATACTCATCGGTCACTCCCTCGGTGCGCTGGCCTCATCCTGTGTCATCGCCAGTGGTGATCTCGACATTGTCGGCGGCATGTTTGTGGCACCTGCTGAGCCGATGCGCTTTGCTGCCGAGGACCGTGTGCCCCATCAGACACTGCCCGTTCCGACTGTGGTTGTCGCCAGCCACAATGACAAGCTCATATCCTTCGCGCGCGCCAAGGCACTGGCTGATGGCTGGGGGGCTGATTTCATCGATGTGGGCGAAGCGGGCCATATCAATTCCGAAGCTGGCTTTGGCCGCTGGCCCTACGGGCTGACAATCCTCAAGGAACTGGCCGACCGCATTGCCGCGAGCCAGAAGGCCGACTGACAAGTCGCCCGGTCTTGCCGCACGATCAGGCGCCCATTCCTCACTCGGTCTCGGGCTTTTTGAAGAGACTGTTCCAGACATCCAGAAAATAGCGCCGCTTCAACGTGTCTTGATAGGTCAACAGCGCAATCCCCATCTTGATGGGCAGATAGGCGTTGGTGGAATTCGGTGGCAGCTTGAGCCGCCGCTGCTCCGGCGCAATCGGGATCAGCGAGGTTTCTTGCGCCATCTTTTGCTGGCCTGCGTCCGACAGCAGATATTCCATGAAGCGCTCCGCCTCTGCCCGCTTGTGCGAGTATTTGTAGATGAAGGCGGTGCGTGACATGACGATCGTGTAGTCTTCAAACTGGAAGATGCCGACATTCGGATCGCGGGAGGCGAGTTCTAGCGCATAGGTGCCGATCACATTGTAACCGAGAATGAGGTTGCCCGACGCCACCGCATCCAGAATCGCCGACGTGAAGCCATAGGTTCGCATCTTGGCTCGGCTCAGCGCTTCGATAACCCGGAAGATCTTGTCGCTCTGGATGGCATCTTGCGTGAAAAACAGGTAGCCCGCGCCAGAGGAAGCCGCGTCATAGGTGCCAACCTTGCCCTCGAAAGTCGGCAGATTATTGATCAACAGGTCGGCAAGGTCCGAATGGGTGCGGGGCAGCGGATAGCCCTTGAAGGCGGCCTTGTTGTAGACCAGCACGATCGGCTCATAGGTGAAGCCGTAAAGCTCGTTGCGCCATTGCGCCCAAAGCGGTGTCGAGCCTGCCTTGTCAGCACTGAAGGGGGAGGCAAGCCCCTCGTTCACCAGCTTGACCTGCAGGTCCATGGCCGAGCTGATCACCAGGTCTATCTTGCTGTCCCTGCGCTCCCTTGCGGTGATGACATGGTCATAGAGCTCATTGGTCGTCACTTCATGGTAGGTGACGGAAATGTCGGGATTGGCCTGCTCGAAGGCGTGGATCAGGCTTTCAAAGGCTGCGGTGTCGGTGGTGCTCCATATGTCGATTGCGGTCCTGTCCTGTGCCCAAGCGGCTTGAGACAGAATGCAACAGAGTAGCCCGGCAATGATCGAGGCCACGGTACGCCAACTGGCAATCATCGCCTTTTGGTGAGCGCTAACCATCATGTGTCCCCCGACTTTCGCGAAAAGATCATGCGCACACTGAGGCCTCCCAGTGCTGAATCCCCCAGTTGCAGACGGGCCCTGTGGCTGCGCATGACCTCATCAACGATACTGAGGCCAAGACCCGAGCCCTCGGAGGCAGTTTCCGTGGTGTAGAAGCGTTCCAGAACCTTCAACCGCTTGTCCTCGGGAATGCCCGGTCCGGCGTCATCCACCTGGAGGATGAGCTGGTTAAGCCTCTTGCCGGTCTTGGCGAACAGGGAGATGTCAATCTTGTTGTTGGCGGGGCCGTGCTCGATGGCATTGTCGATGACGTTGCTGAGCGCCTCGCGCATGGAGATCACATCGCCAGCGATGAGGTCGGCATCGGGCCCGCCATCTTCGATCTCCGGGGCGATGGACACCGAAAAGTCGATGTCTGATTTCATGTGCTCCCGGAGCAGGGACTGCAAGACGGTCTTGATAAGATCGGCAAGGTGAATGTCTGATACGATCTTCTGGTCGGCCCGATGGATCACCATCGCGTGGGCCAGAAGCTGGTTGGTCAGGTGAATGGTCTTGCGGCTCTGTCGCTCCGCCTTGTCGACCCGACCTTGCTGCAAGGCGGGATCCTGCTCCTTGCTGGCCAGCTCCAGTTGCCCCTGCAGGGCGGAGAGGGCCGTGCGGATCTGATGGGTCACATCGGCGATGAAGATCTGGGAATGGTCCAGATTATTTTTGAGGCGCGATATGAAGCCGTTGATCGACAGGATCAGGCTGGCCACCTCGCGCGGTGGAGTTACGGGCAGGGCCGTGAAATCGGAGATATCCCTCTGTCGCAGATTCTGCTCCACGTCGATCAGTGGATGCAGGGCCCGGTTGATGGCGATCCAGACAAACAGCAGCCCGACTATGGTAATGAAAAGAGCAACGGCAAATCCGTTCCAGAAGAGATCTGCCACCATGTCGTGCCGTGCGATGCAGGTCTGACCGAATTCGACGATCAGCCAGAGGGAGCGGGCGTCTCCGGTGAGAAAACGGGCCTGCTGCATGAAGCGGACCGTCTCGCCGCTATAGGCATCATCCCAGTAGACCGGCCGTTCGCTGGGCTTGTAATTGGCCGCCGGGCGCAGATCGTGCGAGGCGGTGATGGTCTCGTTGTCCTGTGTGAAGATCCGATAGAAGACGCGGTCCTGTTTGGCAAGGCCAAGGATCTCGAATGCCGAATAGGGAATGTCGACCCGCACCTCGCCTGACGTCAGGTTGGCGCGCTCCAGAATCGCCAGTGCTGCGCCGTGCAGCAAACGGTCATAGGATTCGTTCGCCGCCTGTTGCGCATAGCCCCAGAGCCCGACGCAGATCACCGTCAGAATGGCCAGAAACCCGGCACCCATGCTCAGGATAAGCCGGTGGCGAATGGACTTCTGCGTGAGGCGCTTGGAGGACTGTCTCATCTGTGCGTCGCGCTCCGGCGGTCTGGCTCAGCTCTCATCGATATGGCCGATGTAGCCGAGCCCGCGAATTGTCTTGATCAGAAAGGGCGATCCGTCCAGCTTCTTGCGCAGGCGCGTGATGGTTTGTTCGATGGCATTGAGACTTGGCGTTTCGTCGAAATTGTAGATCTTGTCCGCGATCTCCTCCTTGGTCAGGACACGATCCGGATTGGTCAGGAACAGCTCGAACAGCTGCACCTCCTTGTTGCGCAGCTCGACGTCCTGACCATCGACATTGGCCAGCTTCGTGCCCCAGTCGAAGGTGAGATTGCCAGCCTTGAACAGATTGCGGGCAAGCCCGGACTTGCGCCGTGCCAGCGCCCGGCAGCGGGCAATCAGCTCACGGAAATCGAAGGGCTTGGTCATGTAGTCGTCGGCACCGGCATCAAGCCCGACCACGCGATCGTCAATTTCCGATCGGGCAGAAAGCACCAGCACGGGCGTGTCGAGATTGCGCGCCCTTATGGAGCGCAGCAGTTCGAAGCCGTTGCGACCGGGCAGGTTGATATCCAGCAGGATGAGATCGAATTGCTTGTGACGCAGGATAAAGTCCGCCTCGTCGCCGTCACTTTCGTGATCGATCACGTGGCCTTCCTTGCGGAAGCGCTCGACGACGGTTTCCGCCAGCGCCATGTTATCTTCGACAAAAAGTACGCGCATTCCTGATGCTAGATCTTTGATCCCTCCCAAGCATCTGGGCTGTCTTGCTATACCTGTCCTCCCCAGAGCCGGTTCAGAGTAGGTTTCAAGCTGGCCCGGGTCAATAAGCCTCTCCTTATAGCCTGTGATATCCGAAAAAATTCTGATCTGGCCTGAAAGGGAGCAGGGCGACCGGGCGACTTGAGACCAATCGGGGTGAGCTGGCTTTGCCAGAGGCATGGAGTTGCCAGAGGCAAGGGACTGCTGCCCGGTTGTCAAAAGAGCGGCCCACCAGCCTTCCGTGTTGGCGTCAACTGGCGCATCTTGGTACTGATCCAGTAAGTGTATCAAATGATTGAGAGTACAAATTCATCGGAGTTTTGAATAAATCGAAATTTAACTCACCCCGTATAGTATCAAGTTCGTTTCAACTTCTGTACTGTGTTGATTGACGACTATGGGTATTAAATCTGTAACTGTTTCCTTGCTAATATTGTCAGTGTTCTTGACGGGGTCTGCAAATGCTTCCGACGCTTCAACACTGAGGGCTGATATTGACCTGACGTGGGTCATGTCGGCGGCTGCGCTTGTGATGTTTATGCAGGTCGGATTCCTGATGCTGGAAGCCGGGATGGTGCGGTCGAAAAACTCCATCAACGTGGCGCAGAAAAACCTGCTTGATTTCGTCTTCTCGGTGGCAGCCTTCACCATTGTAGGCTTCATGATCGCCTTCGGCCGGTCCTACGGCGTGATCGGGCTCGACTGGCGCTATTTCGGCCTCCAGCAACTGACCTCGCACGAGGCCGCCTTCTTTGTTTTCCAGATCATGTTCTGCGGCACGGCTGCGACGATTGTTTCCGGTGCGGTTGCCGAACGGATCCGGCTGTCTTCCTATGTTCTGGCATCTGTTTTCCTGTCGGCGATCATCTTTCCCGTTTATGCCCACTGGGTTTGGGGCAGTGCGCTCTTCCCCAACGAAGGCGCCTTTCTGGCCAACATGGGCTTTATCGATTTTGCCGGGTCTTCGGTCGTTCACTCGACGGGCGGCTGGGTCTCGTTGGCGGGCTGCCTCCTGCTCGGCCCGCGCGACGGGCGCTTTGATGCAAAGGGCAAACCGGTGCGCCTTGCCGGCCACAGCCCTGTTCTGGCGACCACCGGCGCGTTGCTGCTGTTCATTGGCTGGCTCGGTTTCAATGGCGGCTCGACGCTGACGGCAAGCGAGAATGTCGCCTATATTATCCTCAACACCGTGCTCGCAGGCGGCTTTGGCACCATCGCCGGGTTCAGCCTAGGGTATTTCCAGGACCGCCACTATCTGCCAGAGAAGTCTCTTGCAGGTCTTATCGGTGGTCTGGTTGCGGTAACGGCTGGTTGCGCCGTTCTCACGCCACTTGGCGCGATTGTCATTGGCACGCTGGGCGGTCTGGTTGCCGTCATCGCCAACCGCATGCTGGAGACCCGTTGGAAGATTGATGACGCGGTCGGGGCAATCGGGGCGCATGGCTTTGCCGGGCTGGTCGGCACCATAGGCCTTGCTCTGCTGGCACCGGCCCATCTGTTCGAACATGGTCGTCAACACCAGATCCTGATCCAGATGCTCGGTGCAGGTCTCAATTTCGTTGTCAGCTTCGGGCTCGGCTTGCTCTGCTTCTGGTTCCTCAAGCGCTTCCTGCGTCTGCGTGCCAGCCCGGAAGAGGAGCTGGTCGGCCTCAATATTGCCGAACATGCCACCCGCATCGGTGTTGGCCATGTCGAGGAAGCAATGGAAAAACTGCTCTCCGGCCAAAGCGGGTTTTCACAGCGTTTGCCGGCCGTGGCCGGTGACGAAGCCGAGAACCTGACCAGTCTGTTCAACAATCTCATGGTCAATCTCGAGGCTGAGCATAACAAGCTGAGCGAGCTGGAATTGCTCAAGGCGCAGTCGGAAGAATCCGAACGCATCGCCGCCCTCTCGAATGCTACATTCGAAGGCATCGCCATCCACCACAATGGCATGGTGATCGATGGCAATCGCCAGATCGCGGAATTACTCGACTACAGCCTTGATGAGGTCATTGGCAAGAACATCATGCAGTTTGCCGATGAAAAGCATCGCGGACGCATCGAGCGCTCGATTGCCGAAAACTGCGTTGAACCCTATGAAGCCGTGCTGCTGTCCAAATCCGGTGAACGGATTCCCGTTGCCATCCGCGGCCGCATGATCAACTACCGGGGGCGAGATGTTCGCATTTCCTGCTTTGTTGACCTGAGGGAACGCAAGGCAGCAGAAGAGCACATCCGCATCATGGCGCAGCACGATGCGCTGACCGGCGTTGCCAACCGGTCGCTGTTCAACACCCAGCTTGAAAACGCTGTCAGAACCGCAACAGAGCAGCGTGCCATTGCCCTGATCCTTGTTGATCTTGATCGCTTCAAGAATGTCAACGACGTCTATGGCCATCCGGCAGGGGACATCGTCATCAAGGAAACAGCAGCGCGCCTCAAGGCAATCGCCGGGGTCAATGACAGCGTCGCCCGTCTTGGTGGTGATGAATTCGCCATCATCCAGCGCAATATCCTATTCACCAACCAGGCTGCTGATACCGGGCACCGGATCGTCAACGAGTTGTCGCGACCGATCCAGATCGACGAGAACACGTCTGTTCTGATCGGGGCCAGTGTCGGCATAGCCCTCAGCCCGGAACATGCCAAGGACGCAGAGACCATCTTCTCTCGCGCCGACATCGCGCTCTATCATTCCAAGAACACTGGCCGCAACATCTCCAATCTCTATCGCTCTGGCCTCAACAAGCTGATGGAGAAACGGCGCGCACTGCAGGCCAGCCTTGAAAAGGCGCTCAAGAACGATGAGTTCGAGCTCTACTATCAGCCGCGGGTTGATGCCAGAACGCTCGAAATCAATTCCTATGAGGTCCTGTTGCGCTGGAACCACCCGGAGAAGGGGGTCATCAGCCCCGGTGAGTTCATCCCTGTTGCAGAAGCCAGCGGTCTGATCGTCGGGATTGATGCATGGGTCTTCCGGCGGGCCTGCGAAGATGCTGCCAAGCATCTCAACGGCTATCGGATCAGCGTCAACATCAGCCCGCTCGCCTTCCTGCAGCGTGATTTCGTGAAGTCAATCCAGTCTATGCTTGAGCAAACCGGTGCAGCACCCGAGCAGATCGAGTTGGAACTGACGGAAAGCATGCTCATTGAGGATGACGAGCGCGGACTTGCCGTCATGAAGCAACTGAAGGCGCTGGGACTGGCGCTGGCGCTGGATGACTTCGGCACCGGCTATTCGTCGCTGTCCTACCTGTCCAAATATCCGTTCGATACCATCAAGATCGACCGCAACTTCGTTGTGGCACTTGGTCAGGAGAAAAGCGCGACGGCGATCATGAAGGTCATCATTGGCCTGGGCAAGGGCCTCGGTATGGACATCGTGGCCGAAGGTGTCGAGACGCTTGAAGAAGCCGCATTCCTTCGCGAGCATGAATGCGACCAGCTGCAGGGCTATTTGATCAGTCGACCAATGCCCATCGAGAGCATCATGCGAGAGGTGCCGG
Organism: Cohaesibacter haloalkalitolerans; assembly: GCF_003574655.1. GTDB lineage: Bacteria > Pseudomonadota > Alphaproteobacteria > Rhizobiales > Cohaesibacteraceae > Cohaesibacter > Cohaesibacter haloalkalitolerans. The sequence continues at coordinate 48,853 of NZ_QNUM01000007.1, read as the reverse complement.
AAGAAGACCGCACAGCAATCCTCAAAGCAGAGCGGGACTTGCAGGCCGACCGTCAGGTCGCGGCCCTCAGATCGCTGGATCGGTCAAGGGACCTGGCCGGTGATGGTGAGGCCAGAGACGATCATGACGATGCTACCGGCGACAATCACGCAGTCTCAAGCTGCTGATCCGCCCTTAATGGCGTGTCAGCGGCAAAGCCGCTGGCAACACTCTTCATCAACGCTCAGTAATCCCGTTCGAAGAACAGACCGGCCTTGGTTTCACCATCCGAGCTTGCTTCGCCGTGGGCCTTGATCTGATTGGTGATATCGAGATCGATGCTCACCTTGCCTGCGTCACTCGCCGTGCTCTTCTCGACATTGATATAGGTCCGGTCGTTGATGTAGCGCCCGACACCGACTGTGGTCTCGTTGGTTTCCGCATCGGACTTGATGTCGATGTTGTCGATACCTGCCATATTGCGCAGGCGGTCGAGCACACCCGGTCCCGAATTGACCCCGCTCAGAGTTGCCACTGCATTGGCCAGCTGCGCCAGCTGGATGGCAGAAAGCTCGGAAAGCTCCTTGTCGAAGAACAGATGTGCCAGGATTTCGTCTTCCGGCAGGGTCGGAGAGGAGCTCAGCGCGATTTCCGGGGCAGAAGCATAGCCCCCGACCGTAACCGTGTAGGTAGTGCCGCTGTTGGTGGAGCTGGCCGAGAAATCGAGCGCCGGATCGAGCGTTCCGGCAAAGCTCACCGTGCCATTGTCGAAGTCGAGCCGCTTGGTCAGAATTTCCAACCGACCCCGCTGCATGGCAATCGTACCCAACGGACGTGGATCTGATGTGGTGCCGCCGATCTTGATGGTGCCACCAAGCTCGGCATCCATGCCGCGACCGCGAATATAGATGCTGCGTGGTGCGCGGATATCAAGATCAAGCTGCATGGCCGGTCCGGAGCTAGCGGTGCTACTATCTTTGGGAGCGAATTTCTCCGCCTGTTCGGCAACCCGCCCTTGGGCGTTCTTGTGGGACACATCGACCGGCGACAGGGTTTCGGGCAGCTTTTCCGGGATCAGGATTTCTGTTGTCTTGAGGTCGATGCGGCCGGAGATCACCGAATTGCCGGTGAGCGGCCCCTTGAGGGTCACGGTTCCGTTGAACAGGCTGCTCAGAATCTCTTCGTATTTATAGGCGCCATCCTTGATGGAAACGGTGATGTCTGCCGGCAATCCGGCTTTGGCATCAATCCCGACGGTGCCATTGACCGTCAGCGTCCCCTTCTGACCAAGGCGACCGGTGACATTCTGAATGCTGGCCTGTTGTCCTTCAAGCCGGATGGTGCCGCCCAGATCGCGCAGCACAAGCCCGGAGGAGAATTCGGAGAAGCGGGCACCCTTGGTGGTGATGGTGCCGTTGATGGTGGGGGCGGAGAAGCTGCCGGTCACATTGGCCGAGAGCGTCGCGCCACCATCAAGCTGCAATCCAGCATCGGCGAGGCTTCTGGCCGCAAGCGAAAAAGGCACCGAGCCCTTGGCGGCAATGCTCATGGTCTGGCGCGCAAGCCCGACGTTGCCATTGACATCGAGGTCGGCACCGCCGCCACTCAGATGGTTCTGCATGGTGATGGCATTGCTCTCGAAGCGGCCCGACGTGCTGATGGCCATTTGCGGCACACCGGCCTGTCGCGTTGAGCGCACGGAAAGGCCGCTGACGGCGCCTTTCCAGCTGGCTGACGGGTTGGCCGACGGGCCAGTGATTGTCGCAGTGAGGTCAAGCTGTCCGGTGGGTGTCTCGCCGGTCGGGGCGACCTTTTCGGCAATTGCCAGCGGCAGAGCCTTAAGTGTGACGCCGAGGTTCAGTTGCTCACCGGCCGAGCCGGACACCGTGACAAGGCCATTGTCGACCTTCAGTTTCAGAGGCGAGTCGAGCGCAGCCCCGTTGGTCAGATCGATGTCGACCGGGTCGACCAGAGCTAGCGCGATGGATTTCCAGCTGCCGGTGAAGTGCTTGAGGGCAAGGGCGGTCTGGCCGTTCTGCTGCAACAGAGCGCCTTCGAGCGTAACGGGGGCGTTCGAGACTCTGGCTGTCATCGAGAAGGGCAAGGAGCCGTTGCCGCCGGTCATCTTGGCGTTGAGCGAGCGAATGGTCTCTCCCGAGGCAGTGATCCGGTCGACTGCAAGACTGGACTTCATCGCCATCACACCGGTTGCATCCGTGATGGCCGAACTGAGCTTGAGCGCCGACAGCGACACGGCTTTCATGGTGAGCTGCGGCAGGGTTGCCTCGACCGAGACAGACTGCTTGCCATCGGCTGCCGTAAGGCCAACATCCGCCTTGAGCGAACCAGTAAGGTCCGGCTGCAGCAACAGCGGGCCGAAAGCGGCAAAATCGGCGACGGAGGCAACAAGATTGCCTGAGGCCAGCCCTTCAGGCGTCAGAGCCAGTGCTCCGGTTACCTCTGCGCCGGGAGCCGAAACGGACAGGCGTTTGATGGACCGGCTGCCATCCTCGTTGGTTGCCAGTTCGATGGCGCTTTCAAGGGGCGACCCGTCATAGAGAGCCGACAGGGTAAGGGTCGCGTCGGGGGCGGCGGTGGACGCAAGATCCAGCTTCAGATCGGTGATGGGCTTGTCGTAGACCTTGAGAGACTGTCCCCGCATGGCAAGGATCAGACGCGGTGCCTGTGCCGAGCCGTCAACGGCAAAGTCGCCGGACAGAGCTCCGGTGAGCCCCTCGTTCAGTGGTCTGAGATTGGCAAGTCCCAGCTTGCCCTTCAGCGCCAGAGCATCTGGGCTGTAGCTGCCCTCGGCTGCAAGGGAGGCCTGTCCCGCAGTCAGCTCTGCCTTGTCGAGCCGAATGGCCTCGCCATCGAGCACGCTTTCAATGACCACTGTCTTGTCGCCCTTGAGGATGGCATCAACCGGAGTCGAGCCGGTGGCAAGATCAGCAATCGCAAGGTTGGCCGTGATGGCTCCTTTGCGGTTTTCGATATCGAGTTCCGGCGCAGTCACCGACAGGGAGGCCCCATCGAGAGTGAGGGCATCCTGAGACAGGCTGTCGACGGAGCCATCAAGCGTCAAGGCCGCCTTGGTCAGCGTGCCGGTCATCCGTCCCTTGAGACCCACATGGCCGATGATCAGGGACGGGGCGTCCTGTTGCTGCATTTCGATCCGTGTGCCTTCGGAGCCAAGGTCGAACTGCATCGCCATGTCGAGGCTCTTGTTCCGGTTGTCGACAAAGCCGCTGGCCGTGAGGCTGGCCAGCCCGGAGACGAAGGAGAATTTCTTGAGCGCGATCACATTGTCGCTGGACTGTTCGACCGAGAGGTCGACATTGCTGGTGCCTGCGACCAGTGGAATGACGGCCTTCGGCAGGAAGGGCGAAAGCTTGCCGAGCAGTTTGGCATTGACCCGAGAGCTGCCATTGGCAATCCCCACGATCACCTGCCCGCTGACTGTGGTTTGGCCGTCCAGTTTGACCGTCAGGTCGGAGCGCCAGTCATTGGCCGGTCCGTCGCCCTTCATCGCAACATCGATGGCAGGAAGATCGGCAATGTCGATCAGCCGGGCCGCAAGACCGCCGCGTGGTTCCGAAAGGCTGAGCGACAGCTCACGGCGATTGTCGGTCGGGTTGATATCCCAACTGGCAGTAAAGCCTCCCTCATCGGCACCCAGGTGATGAATGTCGAGCGACCCCTCGGTCAGAAACGGGCTGCCCAGCAGTGCCATGTTGCCTGACAGGGTGAGGTCTGCGGCCTTGCCGAGCAGCGCCTCGCCAAGCGAGATTTTCGCGATGGAAAGGCTGTCGATCCGCGCAGCGACTGCGGGCAGGGTCGGGATGAGCGAGCCATCGCTGCTGGTGTCTGCAGGTTGGGTGCTGGCTTTGGGGGGACGAACAACCGAAAGCTCTGCAAGCGACAAGTCATCCACTGACAGGGAAAGGCGCAGAAGATCGGACAGCGAATAGTGACCGGACAGACCTTTGGCTTCGAGCCATGTGCCGTCCTTGTCAGACAGCGCAATCTTGCCGATCTTGACCTCACCCAGAAGGCTGTCAACGCCTGACAATTCTACCTGCTGTTCGTCACTGCTGGCCAAAGCGTTGACCATCGAGGCTGTCATCGACAGGCCGAAGCGCGTCGACAGCATCAGATAGCCAACCAGCAAAAGCGCCAGCAGCGTGAAAAGCAGGATGAAAAGACCTCGGGTCGCCAAGGTGCGTGCAGACGTCATAGTTCCCTCATTTCTGGAGAGCCGGAAGAATCAGTTCAGCAGATGATTACAACTAGAAAGCCTGACCTAGGCCCAAATAAACACCAAATTTGGGCTCGTCCTTGATTTTCTTGAGCGGTACGGCGACATCGAGCCGCAGCGGGCCGATCGGGGTCAGGTAGCGCAGGCCTGCGCCAACGCCGGTGTACCATTCATCCTTGAATTGCGGCATCGAGCTGTTGAAGGTGTTGCCCGCATCGACAAAGGCGGCAAGGCCGATGGTGTCTGTGACCTTCATGCGCGCCTCAAGCGAAGCGGTGATGTAGGAGCGGCCACCGGTCGGATCGTTGTTGGAATCCCTCGGGCCTGCCATCTGATAGGAATAGCCGCGAATGCTGCCGCCCCCACCGGTAAAGAAGCGGCGGTCGGTGGGCACATCGCTCTTGGAGGCGCCGACAATGGAGCCTGCGGAGATCTTCCCGGCAAGCACGAAGCGCTTGGCCTGATCAATTGCCTGATAGGCGGACAGGGTGGCGCTTGTCTTCAGGAAGGCGAGCGAGCCATCGCTGCTGATGGTCGGCTCGGCGTCGATGAGCGCATAGAAGCCCTCGGTCGGATCGAGCTTGCTGTCGCGCTTGTCATAGGCCAGTTCCAGCGGCGTTGAGAACAGCAGGTTGCTGTCGGTGCCGGTGCTGTCGGTAATGCGGGCATATTCGGTCTTGAACGCTGCGCGGGTCGAAAGCGCGTCCGTCCACTGGTAGCTCAGCCCGACCTCGCCGCTGACGGCCCGCTTCTGATAGGCGTCCGGGTTGGTGAAGTCGACCGACAATTTGGCGTCAAACGTGCTGGCAGGACCAATCACGCCGGGCTTCTTGAAGATGATGTCGGCGTTATAGTCGAGGTCCTTGACATCATCCTGTCCGATATTGGCGATGGAGCCCTGAATGCGCAGGCTTTCCGCGCCGCCGAACAGGTTGCGATGGACCCAGTAACCTTCGAGCCCGACGCCATCAAGGTTGCCGATGGTGATACCGGCGCCAATGGTGCGGAACTTGCGCTCCTTGACCGAAATCTCGATGGGCAGCGAGCCATCCTCAAGCACGGCATCCGCCGGCTTGACAATGACGCTGTCGAACACGCCGAGCGCCCGAAGGTTGCGGTTGGCCTTGGCAACGGCGACCGGGCTGTAGGTCTCGCCAACCGGAATGGCGGCCTGCTGGACAATGAGGTCGGTGTCGACATCTTCGTTGCCGGTGATCGTCACCTGACCGAAGCGGGCCAGGGGGCCATGATCAACGCGCAGGGTAACATCCAGCTTGCCAGTCTTGTGATCTGCGGCGAGGGACCGCTCTTCGATTTTGGCAAGGGCGAAGCCGCGGTCGCGATAGTCCGCGAGAATGGCGTCTTCGGCATCAAGTACAAGCTGGGAATAGGCCGGAGCCCCGGCAATCACGCCATAGCGCTGAAGGTCGACCGGCGCGCCGTCGCTCAACTGGGCGTCCGGTTTGGAAAAGGTGAACACCGGCCCCGGCTTGACGGCAATGGCGACCTTGACGGACGAGGCCTTGGTCAGGTCCTCATCCAGCGGAACCTTGTCATAGCGCACGTCATTGACGGTAATGTCGACGGTGCCGCCATAGAGCCCCTTGCGATAGAGGGCTGCGATCAGCCTCTTCTGGTCATTGCGGGCGCGCATCAAAAGGCCCGTCGTGCCGGAGGCTGGCTCTTCCTTCTTCTCGATCAGCAGGGAAGCCGCTTTCAGCTCATCGGTCAGGGCCTCGTCGGCGCTGGTGAGTGAAACACTGTAGGTGACTGGATCAGGAATGTCGGCTGTCGGCTTGGCTTTGGATACTGCCTCGACGCCGCTGGTGCTAAACTTGTAGCCAAACAGCTCAAAGGCCGAGGCCTGTCCGCTCCAGCTTGCCGAGAGCATGGTGGTTGCAAGGCATAAGGACATCGTGGACGCACGCCAGCCTCGGTTGCGCCCCGAAAGCGCACCGAACCTGTGGTCTTTCCGCAATGTCAGCCGAGACAGCAAAACTGCAAACTCCAAACTCAATGGCACGTTAGCCTGATCAGCTAACCTTAGCTTAACCAAACTTTCCAAATAAAATGTATCTTTTCATCAGAAATGGCCTTGTTCCATGCAGATTCAATAGCACATTGAATTTTATTGAGAAAGCTTTGCAGGCAGAAACCGTCCCATAGAGCACAGAGGGCAAGGGGCGGAAACAACCGGAAACCTCTTTCGGCCGCCCTGACTGGTGGTGTGATCCTCCTTTGTTGGCAGAAACAGGCGAATAAGCCAAGGTTACGGGTTTCCGCATAGGCCGTGACCGCGACAGGGGAACCTGTGGATGGTCGCGTCGAGACTTGATCCTGCCACCGCCGAAGCACCGTATTTGACCCCACCGAGCAAGAAGATTTGACAAAAATTTGAATTTCGCCTTAGCTCATGGGGTCAATTTTTTGCCGTCTTTTCAAAACAGGTCATGTTCAATGGATATTCGCAATTACACCAGCTTTGTCGCTGTTGCCGAATTGATGAATTTTACCAAGGCTGCCGAGCGTCTCAATATCACCCAGTCGGCCCTTTCCCGACAGGTCAAGGCGCTTGAGGATTATCTCGGGGTCAAACTGTTCGAGAAGACGGGCCGCAACATCCGCTTCACCCCGCAGGGTGAGGCGCTGTTGGCCAAGATCAACAATGTTCTGGTCGCAGATCGGGAGCTCAGAACCTTTGCCGGTGATCTGACGGGTGGAGAATCCGGGCTGCTGAAGATCGGCGCCTGTTCCCAGTTGATCGAGCGCTATATGCCGACTTTTCTCAAACAGTGGACGGAAGACAACCCAGATATCGAGATCCGTCTTGAAGATGGCGGCGGCCCGGAACTGGCCAGCAAGCTGGTGGACGGGGTCTTTCATCTGACGATCAGCGCCGAACCATCGGCCCCGATCGACATTCTGGAAAGCCGCCCGCTGGGCCAGCTCGGGTTTCTTGCTGTTGGCAACGCCGAATTCCTTGGCGATACCCAGGAGCCGATCGAGATCGAGGAACTGCTGTCGCTTCCCGTGCTGACGCTGAACACCAAGCATGTGTCGCGTGAGGTCTTTGATGCGGCCTGTCGCGTCAGCGGCGTGGTGCCGCGCGTTGTTCTGGAGAGCAATTCCCCCCATACCCTGCTTGCCATGGCGATCGGAGGTAACGGCGTCGCCGTTGTTCCTTCCTCAACCCGGCCACGGGAGCCAAAATTGCGCAGCAGGCCCATTTCCCTCAAGGGAGAACCGATCCATTTCGGCATTTGCGCGATGTGGAACATCCGCCAGCCGCTCCCGGCCTACGGCCAGCGTTTCATTGATTCCCTCGGAGAGCACATTTTCTCTGAGCAACATCAGGAAGAATTTCCGGCTCAATTCGCACAATATGGATACCTTCAGGTCATATAATCTGTTGTTTTTTGCGCGAAACTCAAATCCATGCAAATTGCGCATGGATTTGAGATAAAAATATTCATTGGACGCGCAGAATAAACTGACGCTACGTTGCTCATTGTTTAGGCAAGATGGGTGGCTGCATCAATATTATGCAGCTTTCGGCATATGTCTTTCTCCCGCTCTGTTGGCTGCCCTCCGGCAGGCCAAAGGAAAGCGGGCTGGCCAAAGATACAGGCAAAAGACATACGCCCCAACAATGAAAACAGAGCGGGTCCTGTAACAAGAGAACGACTGGCGCGCTCTGGGCATGGAGTAGGGTCGCGCATATGAGTTTCTTGAAAAACCTCAATCAGGAGAGCATCGTTCTGGCGATTACCATCGCGATCTTCGCATTGGCCTCGCTAATGCTGCCCGGGTTCTTCACCGCGAACAATCTGGTTGCCATCGTGCGCTCGGTCTCCGTACTGGGTATTCTGGCGTTGGGAATGGCGATGATTATCATCGGCCGTGGCATCGACCTGTCGATGGTTGCCATCATGGCGATGTCTGTTGCCTGTTATCTGCAGATGCTCGGATCGGGCATGGGGGAGGGCACGGCCCTGCTGCTGACGCTTGCCGGTGTTATTGCCATGGGCCTCATCAACGGTATTCTGGTCGCCTATGCCGATGTTCCGGCCATTTTCGTGACCCTTGCCAGTTCTTCCTTCGTATTCGGCTTTGTGCGTTCCCAGCTGATCACCACCGATGCAGTCCCGGTCCCGACCGCCCATTGGGTGGAGATCCTCGGCGGCTTGCGCTTTTTCAGCGTGCCGGTGGAAGTCTTCATCTTTGCCGGGCTGGCGTTCGCCACCTTTCTGTTCCTGCGCTACAGCAAATGGGGCCGTTATGTCTATTACGCCGGTGACAATCCGGAAGCCGCGCGCAACTCCGGTATGCCGGTGCGGCCAATGATGGTTCTGCGCTATGTCATCTCGGCGCTCATTGCCTTCATTGCCGGTGTACTGACCGCTGCCAGCCTGCATTCCATCAACACCCGCATCGTCAACTCCAACCTGCTCTATGACATCGTGCTGATCACGGTGATCGGCGGCATCGGGCTGTCCGGCGGCAAGGGCGGCGTGCGCAACGTGCTGTTCGGTGCGGCGCTCATCGGCATCATGCTCAACGCCATGACGATCATCGACATTCCACTGCTTTATCAGAATCTCATCAAGGCGGGGATCCTGCTCGGCGCCATCATCGTTGATGGCATCCTCAATCCGCGTGACGAACAGACCGCGCAGCAGGGGGATATCTGAACTTTCCTAACCCCGCGTAGTCCGGGCACCAGACGCCAGAAGTCAAAACAACATCTGAAAACAATCGCAATCAACACACCTTTCCAGAGAGGGACAGACATGAACATCATCAAGACCCTTATGGCCGCCTCCGCGGCGCTCACCATCAGCTCCGCTACGCTCGTCACCCAAGTGTCGGCCGCAGGCGACCCGGCACCGGAAATCTATGCCAAGGCCATGGCTGGCAAGCGCATCATGCTGGTGCCGATGGCCATGGGCTTCGACCTTGCGCAGGGCTGGGCCGCCATCCTGAAGCGCGAAGTCGACGCCTTCGGCGGCATCTTCGAAACCCGCGACCCCAACTGGAGCGTTGAAGCCGGTGCGCAGGCGATCACCGAGGCCATTGCCTCCGAGAACAAACCGGACGTGCTGATCATCATGTCACCTGACATGAACTCCTATTCCAAGCTGATGAAGCGCGCCCAGAAGGCTGGCATCTATGTGATCCTCGTGGACAATCCGGCCAACTTCAAGGCAGATGCCTATGTCGGCAGTGACTGGACACAGCTGGGTCGTCTCGAAGCAGAAGCCGTCGTCAAGGGCTGCGGTCCGGATTCCTCCAAGAAGATCGGTCTGGTGCAGGGCGATCAGGTCAACGCAACCAGCCTCTTCCAGTATGCGGGCATCATGGAAGTGCTGGCCAAATATCCCGAGTTCGAAGTGGTTGCAAAACCCGACTCCAACTGGGACGCCACCACCTCGCGCAACGTGACCACCACCATGCTGCAGCAGAATCCTGAAATCTGCGGTGTCATCGACTTCTGGGATGGCGATGCCTCGGGCGCTGCTGCTGCCATTCGCGAAGCAGGCAAACAGGATAGCGTCTTCCTCGTCACCACCGGTGGCGGCGAGAAGGCCGCCGACTGTGACCTGATTGCCGATGGCACCTATGGCGCCGTGGTCATGACCGACCTTGCTCAGGAAACCCACAACATGGTGGCGATCATCAAGTATCTGCTCCAGAGCGGCCAGCCGGCTGGCACCGCTGCGCCTTACATCTACACGCTGCTGAAGGCCACCACCAAGGAAAACATGAAGCCTGACAGCTGCTGGGATCTCTCGGCTCTTCAGGCCGAAGCCGGACAATAATGTCATGCGGGCAGGGGCCCTTGTGGCCTCTGCCTTTCATTCGCCAGTTCCGGACAGATCGCCTGCCCGAAACCCCACCGATCAGGAAGCCGGATGTTCGGTCTCTCTGCGTCGGTGTTGATGAAATTCATTTCCCAATCCGTCCCTTTCGGAACCCTCCCTCCGTGACGGATGGCTCAAGTCGTCGGAATTTTGATAGATGGCCTTTCGTGAAAAACTGCAAGCATGGCGCTACAATGCCATTCCCGATCACCTCATCGGGGAGATTCTGACCAAGAGATGGACGGATAACGCCATTCCCTTTCTTGCCCTGGTGATCACAGTGGCTGCCTTCGGATCGGCGATTCCGGGCTTCTTCAAACCCTATTCCTTGCAGGAGTCGACGCGCCAGCTCGGTGAATTCTCGCTTGTCGTGACCGGGCTTACGGTTGTCATGCTGGGGGGTGGTATCGACCTGTCGGTCGGCTCCATCTTTGCGCTTGCGACCTTTGCGTCCGTTGCCACTTTCTTCATTTTCGAAGCCCCGGTCTGGGTCTGCTTGCTGGCTGCCATCGCTACCGGCGTCGCTTGCGGTGCGATCAATGGCTATCTCATCGGCTTCCTGCGTCTGCGTGCCTTCCTGACCACGCTGGTGACCTTCATCATCGGGCGTGCGTTGTTCGACATTCTGGTCGTGCAATATGGCGCTGCGACCCAGATGTCCTTTGCCTCCTCGGACCTTTGGGACTTCATCGGTGACGGCACGCTGTTCGGCTTCTCGATGCCGGTTCTGACCGCCATCGTGTTCGCGCTGATCACCCACATTGCTCTCACGCGCTCCCGTCCGGGCTGGCATGTGCAAGCGGTCGGCGGATCGCGCCGCTCCGCGCACAATGCTGGTATCCGGGTGCGGCGCATCGTCTTCATGACCTACATTTTTTCCGGCTTCTGCGCCGGAGTATCCGGCTTCCTGATGGCAACACGCCTGTCCAGTGCTGGCCCCGGCACCGGCAACGGGCTGGAAATCCTTGCGCTGACGGCTGCGGTGGTCGGTGGCAACTCCCTTGGCGGTGGGCGTGGCTCGGTGGCCAAGGGCATCATGGGGGCGGTCATCGTTCTGGTGATGACCAACGGCCTCATCCGCCTCGGTTTTGGTACTGGCACCAACCAGATGGTGCTCGGCATCATGCTGGCCTTTGCGGTGACCATCGATATCCGCTGGCTGAAGAACCGCCACAAGGTCCTCAACGAGATCTATGTCGCGCCGGTCTACCTCAAAATGGGCAAGGCCGAATCCGCAGAGCCGGGGTCTGGCTCCGCCTATGCCCTCAACAACAAGCTGTCCTCGGCCCGGCATATCGGCCTTGGCGAGCTGGAAGGGCCGGAAGACGTCATTCTCGACCGCAATGACAACCTCTATTGCGGCACGCGGCACGGCGAGATCGTCCGCTTCTTTGCTCCGGACTACAAGCGCTCGGAAGTCTTCGCCCATGTTGGCGGCTTCCCGCTCGGGCTGGCCTTTGACAAGGATGAAAACCTCATCTCTTGCGTCGGTGCCATGGGGCTCTACAAGATTTCACCGGATCGCGAGGTTACGCGGCTTTCAGCCGAGACCAGACGCTCGCTGACCTCCATTGTCGATGATGCCCGTATGCGCGATCCCAACGATCTAGACATCGCGCCTGATGGCAAGATCTATTTTACCGACAGTACCAAGCGCTACGATGCCCATGAATGGATGCTCGATTCCATCGAGAACCGTGGCACCGGTCGCCTGCTGGTCTATGATCCCAAGGATGGCTCCACCAAGACCCTGCTCGACGGTTATCGTTACACCAACGGTGTCTGCATCGCCCATGACGGTCAGTCGCTGTATTTCTCAGAGAGCTGGAGAAGCCGCATTCATCGCTACTGGATCGCAGGCCCCAAGGCGGGCACCGTGGAATGCGTCATCAAGGACATGCCGGGCTACACCGACAACATCAACCGTGCTTCCGACGGCACCTACTGGATGGCCTGGCTTGGCATGCGCACTCCGAGCTTTGACTTGTCGCTGCGTCATCCGGACATGCGCAAGCGCATGACCCGCCGCCTGCCACAGGATGACTGGCTGTTCCCGAACATCAACACCGGCGGCATCGTCAAATTCGATGACAACGGCAAGATCATCCAGACCATGGGCGACCTCACCGGTCAGAACCACCCGATGGTGACCTCGATGCGCGAGCACAAGGGCAAACTCTTCATCGGCGGCATTCTGAACAACCGCATCGGGCTGTTCGACATCGAAGGTGCCGACCCGACATGGACCGGCATGACGTCCTATTGGGGAGAAAAAGCATGATCCTCGATCCCATCCTCGACATTTTCCGCGGCAAGGCGGTGACCATTCCGCCCATGGATGGTGCCTTCCGCCCCAACACGGTGCTCGATGAAGCCGATATCCTCACCCATCTGTCCGAGCCGGACAATCTGGCCATCTACAAGGGCGAACTGATTGCCACATCAGGCAATGCCATCTATGTCGTCAACAAGGGGGCCGAGCCGAAACTGCTGCGCTCCTTTGAAGCACCAATCACGGCCCTTGCCGTGTCAATCGATGACAAGCTGGCGGTTGCTCTGGAAACCGGACAGCTGTTTGTCGACGGTGAACCCGTCCGTCTGCTGGAGGAAATCAAGGCAATCACGGCGCTGGCCTATTCCTACGACGGCTCCTTGTGGCTGGCCAATGGCTCATCCGAACATGCCTGCTCGGACTGGGCGGCCGACCTGATGAGCAAGAAGGCCTGCGGGTCCATCTGGGTGCGGCATTCGCCAAAGGAGGCCTTTGAGAAGGTTGCCGGAGGGCTGGCCTATCCCTATGGCCTCTGCCCGCTGAGCGGTGGCCGCGTGGCTTTCTCGGAAAGCTGGCGCCACAGGGTGATGATCATGGACGCGGAGAAGAATATCTCCGTGCTGATCGACCAGATCCCGGGCTATCCCGCCCGCATTGTGCCGACTGCCGAGGGCGGTGCCATCCTGTCGGTGTTCGCGCCGCGCAACCGGCTTGTCGAGCTGGTGCTGCAGGAAAAGCACTATCGCCATGACATGATGGAAAGCGTGCCGCGTGAATACTGGATTGCTCCGGCGCTCTATTCCAACCGCAGTTTCCTTGAGCCGCTGCAGTGTGGTGGCATCCGCACCATGGGCGTCTACAAGGCATGGGCTCCGGCCCGTTCCTACGGCATGGTGGTGCGGCTCGGCAAGGCCATGAACCCGCTCACCAGCATGCACAGCCGCGCCAACGGCAACCGCCACGGCGTCTGCTGCGCCATCGAACATGATGGCCAGATCATTGTGGCCTCCAAGGGCGGGGATGTCCTGCTCGACATTGCAGATATCAAGGTGGAGGGCTAAGGACATGGATCCCATCATTCGCATGGAAAAGATCACCAAGGCCTACCGTGGCGTGCCTGCCATCAAGGACGTGGATTTCGAACTGCACAAGGGCGAGGTCCATGCCCTGCTTGGCGAAAATGGTGCGGGCAAATCGACCCTCACCAAAATGATGGCTGGTGTTGTCGAACCGACCGCTGGCAAGATGTTCCACCACGGCAAGGAAACGGTCTTTGCCAACCCGAACGAAGCGCTGGACGCCGGGATCGCCATGGTGTTTCAGGAGACCAGTCTGGTGCCATCGATGACCGTGGCGCAGAATCTTTATCTGGGCTCGGAGAATTTCCTCAACCGCCTGCGCGGCACCTTCATTTCCGCCCAGCAGTTCCTGCAATCGCTGAACTTCTCGGTCGACCCCACGGCGCTGGTGGCAACGCTGGGGGCGGCCAAGCGGCAGATGGTCGAAATCGCCCGTGCGGTGCATCACAAGGCCGAAGTGATCATCTTCGACGAACCGACGGCAACCCTGACGCCGGAAGAGAAGCGTCATTTTTTCGCGCTCATCGAGCGGCTCAAGCAAAGCGGCGTATCGATCATCTTCATCAGTCACGCGCTGGAGGAAGCTTTGCAGATTTCCGACCGCATCACCATCCTGCGTGATGGCGAGCTGGTGGCCAGCGACAGGACCGAGACCTTCACCCGCGAGTCCATCATTGCCGCCATGGTCGGCCGGACCCTCTCCGGTGCGCTCTACCGCGACCGGGGCGAAAGCGGCGTGCGCAAGGCTGGCAAGAAGGTGCTGTCCGTGCAGGACATCTCGATGGGAGCCATGGTTCGCAACAACTCCTTTTCGATCTTTGCCGGCCAGATCACCGGCGTCTTCGGGTTGATCGGCTCGGGCCGCACCGAGACCTTCAAGATCGTTTCTGGAATCTACAAGCGCGACTTCCTGCGTGGTGGCACCATCGTGTTCAACGAAAAGCCGACCCGCTATTATGTGCCGCGCGAAGCGGTCAATGACGGCATTGTCTATGTGACAGAAGACCGCAAGAGCGAGGGCTTCTTCGAGACCATGTCGATTGCCGAGAATATCTATGCCGGGCTGATCGCTGCCGGACACGACAAGGCATGGTATGTCAGCCACAAGGAGATGAAGGCCGTCGCAGCCGACTGGTCGGGAAAACTCAACGTCCGGGCTATCAACGACAATGCTCGCGTGGTCGAATTGTCCGGCGGCAACCAGCAGAAGGTGGTGATCGGCAAGGGCCTCGTGCAGCAGCCGAAGCTGGTCATCTTCGATGAACCGACCCGCGGCGTGGACGTCGGCGCGATTGCCGAAATTCACCAGATCATCAACGATCTGGCCGATCAGGGGCTGGCTGTGGTGGTGATTTCGTCCTACCTTCCGGAGATCATGAATCTGTCCGATCGCATTCTTGTCTGCCGACAGGGGCGCATTGTGGAGGAGTTCTCGCCCTCCGAGGCAACTGAAGAGAAAATCATGTATGCGGCGGTCCATTGACGGACCTGCCGGACTTTATCAAGGAGAATGACAATGGCTGCCAAGCGCGCAATGTGGACCTACTACAAGGGTGAGTGGCACGAGGGCGATGTGCGCATTTTGGGTGCGGCGTCTCATGCAACCTGGTTGGGATCGCTGGTGTTCGATGGCGCTCGCCTGTTTGAAGGTGTCTCTCCGGACCTTGATCTGCATTGTCAGCGGATCAACCGCTCCGCCGAGGCGCTGATGCTGGAACCGACCTTCACGGGCGAGGCAATCGAGGCTCTGGCCAAGGAAGGTATCAAGAAATTTGCGCCGAACACCGACGTCTATATCCGTCCGATGTACTGGGCCGAGGAAAGCGATATCGGAACACTGCCGCCGCTTGCATCCTCAACCGACTTTGCGCTCTGCCTTGAGGAAATTCCGATGGTTGAACCGACCGGCTTTTCCATCACCACGACCCAGTATCGCCGCCCCACCATCGCCGTTGCACCAACCAATGCCAAGGCCGCCTGCCTCTATGCCAACAACGCCCGCATGGTGCGTGAGGCCCAGCGGAAGGGCTTCGACAATGCGCTGGTGACCGATTGTGCCGGTAACGTGGCAGAGCTTGCCACCGCCAACGTCTTCATGGTGCGCGGCGGCGAGGTCTTCACCTCCATCCCGAACGGCACCTTCCTTGCTGGCATCACCCGCAAGCGCGTGCTTGGATTGCTGCGCGGCGCTGGCTACACCGTCCACGAAATGACCCTGACGGTTCAGGATTTCATGGAAGCGGACGAAATCTTTTCTACCGGCAACATCTCCAAGGTGATTCCGGTATCTCGCATAGAAGACCGGGAACTCGCATACGGGCCTATCACCAAGAAGGCCCGCTCTCTGTACATGGAATGGGCACACGCCTAGGAGGAAACCAAGATGGCAACTGTCAAATTGCTCACCAATGAAGAAGCCGACAAGATCCCGGCCGTAAAGGAAGTCTTTGACGAAATCCGCGAATTGCGCAAAACCGACTTCATCAACAATTTCTGGCGGGCTCTGGGTGCAGCCGATCCTGCCCTGCTGAAACGCACATGGGAAGGCCTCAAGGCTGTCATGATGACGCCGGGCAACATCGACCCGATGACCCGCGAGATGATCTATATCGCCGTATCGGCAGCCAACTCCTGCTCCTACTGCCTCCATTCCCACACTGCTCAGGCCCGGGCCAAGGGCATGACGGACGACACCTATGCGGAGTTGTTGTCGATTGTGGGTCTGGCTGCCCAGACCAACCACCTGGTGACTGCTATGCAGGTCCCCGTCGACCCCGAATTCCTGGCCTGATCGCCAGCTTGACCAAATGACTTTGGCGCCGTCGCCGCTCTGGGGAGCTGGCGTCGGTGCAAAAAGCGGAGAAGAAAATGGATATGGCACTTGTCGCTTCCAGACCTGGCGGTCCGGAAGTCATGGAGTGGTGCGCGCTGGAAACTGGCACACCCGGCCCGAACGAGGCGCTGGTACGCCACACCGCGATTGGCGTCAACTTTATCGACGTCTACAACCGCACGGGGCTCTACCCCTGGCCGGATAGCACCATGATCCCGGGAGCCGAGGCTGCGGGTGTGGTCGAAGCCATCGGTGAAGGGGTCGAAGGTCTCAAGGTTGGCGACAGGGTTGCCTACGTGCTCAAGTTCGGCGCCTATCGCGAGCGCCGGGTGCTGGCTGCTGATCGTCTGGTCGTGCTGCCTGATGGCGTCTCGGATGACCTTGCAGCATCGGTCATGCTCAAGGGCCTGACCGCGCAGTATCTCGTCACCTCATCCTATGCCGTCAAGGCCGGGGACACGGTGCTGGTGCATGCCGCTGCTGGCGGGGTCGGGCTGATTCTGGGCCAGTGGTTGAAGGCGCTTGGCGCCCGCGCTATCGGCACGGCAGGTTCAGCCGACAAGGTGGCACTGGCGCTCAAGCATGGTTACAGCGACGTGATCAATTACCGCGAAGAGAATTTTGCCGAGAAAGTCATGGACCTGACCAGCGGGCAGGGGTGCGAAGTGGTCTACGACAGTGTCGGCAAGGACACATGGCGCGGCTCCATCGCATGTCTCAAGCCTTTCGGCATGTTCGCAAACTTCGGCCAGTCGTCCGGCATGATCGATGATTTCAAGCTCTCAGATCTGGCCAGCGGGTCTAAGGCCGCCTGTCGTCCCGTTCTGTTCGATTATGTGGCCAAACGGGCTGATCTGGAAATGCGGGCAGCCGACCTGTTTGACCGGCTCGTCAGTGGAGCGGTCAAGGCTGATGTCGTCGCATCCATGCCGCTCAAGGATGCCGCCGAGGCCCACAAGGCGCTGGAAGGCCGCAAGACCACCGGCGCGACCATTCTCAAACCCTGAATAATGGCCTCGTGCCTTGAAGAAACGCGTGCAAGCGCTCATAAAATAACAAGCACCGAGCAAAAGAAACACCCGGAAGCGAGAACCGCCCCGGGTGTTTTTCGTTTGTGCCGGACTGATGCTTCAGACTGGCGAAGGAGACGGTTCTTAGTAGACGGTCACGTCAAAGCCGAACCATTTCATCGACAGTTCCTTGATGGTGCCGTCGTCGCGAGCCGAAGCGATGGCTTCGTCGAACATGGCTTTCAGTTCGTCGGAGCCCTTGCGCAGGCCGAGCGAGCTGCCCTTGCCCAGAATACCACCCTGGAAACGGGGGCCAGCCAGGATCATGCCCTTGTTTGCCGGGTCTTTCATGGCGGTGGAGATGTAGGCGGTGGAAGCCATGATGGCATCGACACGGCCGGACATCAGGTCGAGGTCATGCTCCTGAGTCTTGCCATATTCACGGATCTCGGCAACGTCAGCCAGATTTTCCTGCAGGAAACGTTCTGCAATGGCAGAAGACTGCACGCCGATGATCTTGCCCTTCAACAGGGGCTTGATTTCTTCGATGGCTTTCTTGGCTTCTTCCGGTTTGGAAGCAAGCGGGAAGACGTCGCCATTCAGCGGCAGTTTGGCGAGATCGGAATCTTCAAGCACGCCGAAGGTCTGGCCGGTGGAGCCATAAGGGATCGAGAAGTCGATCACTTCAGCGCGTTTGGCCGTTGCGGACATGCCGGACATGATGGCGTCGAACTTGCCAGCGTTGAGCGCCGGAATGATGCCTTTCCAGTCCTGCACGACCCATTCGCATTCCACTTTCATGCGTTCGCAGAGGATCTTGCCAAGGTCGATTTCAAAGCCTTCCAGCGTGCCATCAGCATTGGTGGAGTTCCACGGAGGGAATGCCCCTTCGGTGCCCAGTTTGACGGTTTTGATGTCCGAAGCGAGGGCAGGCCCTGCCGCCAGCATTGCTGCTGTCATGGCCACCCCGAGAAGTCGGGTCCAGATTTTCATTTCGCTTTCCCTTCTGTGGTGATCGCCGGCCGACCGGGATGGCTTGGCCGGAGGTATTGATTGCGGCCTGTCAGCCTGCAATGAATTTTTGAAAACGCTCGTTGCTCTTGTCATTGAAGAGAGTTTCCGGGCTGCCTTCGGCATCGATCTGCCCCTGATGCAAGAAGACGACGCGGTTGGAGACATCCCGTGCAAAGCCCATTTCGTGGGTGACGACCAGCATGGTGCGGCCTTCCTCAGCGAGCCCCCGCATGACGCGCAACACTTCGCCGACCAGTTCCGGGTCGAGCGCCGATGTCGGCTCGTCAAACAGCAGCACATCCGGGTGCTGTGCCAACGCACGGGCGATGGCGGCGCGCTGTTGCTGGCCGCCCGAAAGATGCGAGGGGTAGAAGTCGCGCTTGTTGGCAATGCCGACCTTGTCGAGGATTTCCTTGGCTTCCTCGATACAGTCCTGCTTGTCACGCCCCTGCACATGGATCGGCGCCTCGATGACATTCTCGAGGATTGTCTTGTGGGACCAGAGATTGAACGACTGGAACACCATGCCGACGCGAGTGCGCAGGCGATCGACCTGCTTGCGGTCTGCGGGTTTGACGACGCCCTTGCGGTCGGTCACCAGCCTGATGGTTTCCGTACCAACCGTGACCGTGCCGGAAGTCGGGATTTCCAGCATGTTGATACAGCGCAGCATCGTCGACTTGCCAGAGCCCGAAGAGCCCAGAATGGAGACCACTTCGCCTTCATGGGCTTTCAGGGTGACGCCCTTGAGGACTTCGAGATCGCCGAAATACTTGTGCAGATCAGTGAGGCTGACAGCGACAGCGCTGTTTGGGGATGCGGGACCGGTCACGAGATTTCTCCAGCAGATTCATTTTCAAGGGCAAGGGCGGTGAGAATGCGTGGCTCGCGCAGATGCGGCGTCAGCCTGTATTCAAGCGCCATGACGATACGGGTGAGGATGAAGTTGATGGCCAGATAGATGGCACCGGCCACGATGAAGACCTCGATCACCCGATAGGTCTCTGAGACCAGCTTGGCGGCAAGCCCGGTGATCTCCATGATGGTGATGATGGAAGCCAGTGAGGTGGCCTTGACCATCAGGATAAGCTCGGTGCCATAGGCTGGCAGAGCCTGCCGGATGGCCAGAGGGAAGACGATGCGGCGGAACAGCATGAAGCCCGACATGCCCGAGGCACGGGCTGCTTCCACCTGCCCATGGGGCACCGAGAGCAGGCCGCCGCGAATGACCTCACTGGCATAGGCTGCGGTGTTGAGGGTCAGCGCGATGATGGCACACCAGTAGGGATCCCTCAGGAATGTCCATGCGAAGGAATGGCGCACTGCCGGAAACTGGCTGAGCCCGTAATAGATGAGGAACAGCTGCACCAGCAGCGGCGAGCCGCGGAACACGAAGAGATAGCCCTGCGCAAACCAGCCCAGTGGCCGAATGCCCGAGAGGCGCATCGTTGCCAGCAGCAGCGCAAGGAAGGCACCGAGGAAGGTCGAAAGGAAGGCCAGCAGCAGGGTCAATGGGATGCCGGGGATCAGGGTGATCAGCGACTCCCAGAAGAATTGGATATCCATCAGCTTCGTCTCACCCCTTTGCTGAACCGCTTCTCGGCGGTGTGGAAACTGATGCTGGAGATGGTTGTGATCACCAGATAGAGAATGGCCGCCGCGAAATAGAAGTCAAACGGTTGGCGGGTGGACCCGGCACCGACCTGACTTTGCCTGAGTAGCTCGACAACGCCCGTAACCGACACCAGCGCCGACTCCTTCAGCACGATCTGCCAGACGTTGCCCAGCCCCGGCAGGGCATGGCGCAGGACCAGCGGTGCAACGATGCGGCGAAACCGCATCATCCGCGGCATGCCGCAGGCAACAGCAGCCTCAATCTCGCCCTTGGCAACGGCCCGGTAAGCGCCGCGGAACACTTCCGTATGCTGGGCGCCCGAGGTGATGCCAATGGCCATGGCACCGGCCACAAAGCCGGGCAGGCCGATGAAACCATCCGAGCCGAACAGACGACCAAGCCATGTGAGAAACGCGCTGCCGCCGAAATAGAACAGATAGATGACCAGAAGGTCCGGAATGCCGCGCAAGACCGTGGTGTAGACATCGGCCAGCGCTCGAGAGAAGCGGTTGCCCGATATCTTGGCCCATGCGGCAAAGGCACCAAAGATAGCACCGATGGTGAAGCCGCAAAGCGCCAGCACCATGGTGACCAGGGCTCCCAGCAGCATGAAGGCTCCCCAGCCGCCTTCGCCGAAGCCCATCAGTTGAAAGAAGTTCACGGGTTGCTTTCTCCTCGTCGGGATTGCATCGTCGAACAGCGCGCAATCGGGAAGTCAGGATTGACGGGATGCAGGCCGGAGCCGGGTTCCCGTCATTGGGTCCGTCTGTTGCTGGAACTGCCTATTCTGCAGCGTCGGGAAGCTCCGGGTTGCAATAGTCAGGGATCGGATTGATGAACGGGCGTCCGTTGAGCTTTTCGGCAAAGTCGGCCTTGGCTGCTTCGATCTTGGCCGGATCAAGGAACAGCTCGCAGGCCGTTGCTGCCATCACCTTGGCGGTGTGTTCCATGCCTGCATGGGCTGCGGGGGTCTTGCCCTGCGCCACCAGCTGCCAGGAATGGCCCGGCGTGCCAACGGCATAGGTTGCGCCGCGCATCTGGACAGTGGGAACAACCCAGCTCACGGTGCCTACGTCGGTTGAGCCGACATGGCGGCCATCGCCGGAATTGAGCGGCGTGATGCCCTCGCAAAGAGGCTCGTCAAACCGGGGCTTGAGGCCGAAGCGCTTGTAGGCGGCCTCGATATCCTCGCGGCTGAGGGTTGCCTGAATTTCACGGGCAAAGGCCTTGTCTTCCTCGGAATATTGCGGCGGACCGAGGCGCTCCAGCATCTGGTGCATCAGGGCTTCCAGCGGATCGTTGCCGATGAGGTTGCCATCACCGGAAACGATGGTGCTTTCCACCGTGGTTTCGGTCATCAGGGCCGCGCCGTCGGCAATCTTCTTGACGCGCTCAACCAGAGCCTGCATGTCCGGCAATTCGCGATCCCGCACCAGATAGCGCACAACGGCGCGCGGCTGGACGACGTTCGGGGCGATGCCGCCACTGTCGATGACCGCATAGTGCACGCGAGCCGTCGAGGCCATGTGCTCACGCATATAGTTGACGCCGACACTCATCAGCTCCACCGCATCAAGGGCGCTTCGGCCGAGCTCCGGCGACGCGGCCGCATGGGAGGCGCGGCCGGTGAAGGTGAAAATCAGTTCGTTGCAGGCCAGTGAAATGGGCTTGTTGACGCCAGCAAACGGGGCAGGGTGCCAGCAGATGGCCACATCGACATCATCGAACAGGCCTTCGCGCACCATGAAGCCCTTGGCCGAGCCGCCTTCTTCCGCCGGGCAGCCATAATAGCGCACGCGGCCCTTGATGCCGTTTTCCGCCAGCCAGTCCTTGACGGCTGCGGCGGCCAGCATGGAGCCCGCGCCGAGCAGGTTGTGACCGCAGCCATGGCCGCTACCACCTTCAACAATCTCGCGTCGTTCGGCAACACCATGTTCCTGGCTGAGGCCGGGCAGGGCATCATATTCACCCAGAATGGCAATGACCGGTCCTTCACTTCCCGCTTCTCCCATCACCGCAGTCGGCATACCAGCAACCCCCTTCTGGGTGTCGAAGCCATGCTTTTTGAGCATGGCCAGATGTTCGGCTGATGAGCTGAATTCGTGAAAGTTCAATTCGGGAGTGTCCCAAACGCGATCGGACAGGCCGCGGAAGTCTTCGGACAGTTTGTCGACGCGAGACCAGATTTCATCGCTGTTTTTCATTTGGGTCTTTCCTTCGGATTGCAACTTGGAGAGCTTGTTGGTGGTGTTTGCAAATTTAAATCTATCAAAACAATGAGATTAAAAGAATTTGCTGAATTGGTGCCAATATTGAGCACAATTTTTGGGGTTGCGCAATCTCTGTGCATGGTGAAAAATGAGGCAAGCGAGATTCTGATGCATATATCGCCATTTGACATGACGGGAGCGGTGGATAGTTTTGCGGAGAAGAAAACCCAACAAGGACCTGTCCGACCTTTTGGCGGCTGACATAAGGGCAGGTGTATACTCTCCCGGAAGCTGGCTCAAGCAGATTGATCTGCAGCGGCGCTATGACGCCAGCCGGTCCGAGATCAGAAAATCGCTTGAAACGCTCTTCACCAAGCGGATCATCCGCTACGAGCCGAACCGCGGCTATTACGTTCACCGAGAGGACGGGGCCGCAACCGACGAAATTCGTGACATCCGCATCATGCTGGAGACGTCCGCCGCCGAGGTCATGGTCGAGAAGGTGCAGCAGGACCAGATCAATGGTCTCTATACTCTGGCCCAGCGCTTCGTAGATCAGATCCGCAGCGACAAGATCATGGAAATCTACGAGACCAATATCGCCTTTCACACCGCCCTTCTGGCGACGTCGGGCAATGCAAGTCTGGTCGATCTCATCTCCGAACTGCGGCTGAGGACACCGCCCGCCCCGGCGTCCCAATGGTCGAGTTACGCAAGGATCGAGAAATCGGGTCAGGAGCATTTTGCCATGGTTGACGCTCTGGCCGACAAGGACGCAGCAAGGCTCAAGGCCGTTATTCGCGCCCACATCGCCCAATCGGATAACTGAGAACCAAACAACCAAGAGCCGGAAAGCTCGGGCTACGAAATGCAGGTCACAGCTACGTCCAGTCCTTGCAGCGACAAGCCCCCTTTCCGGTGAGGGAAAGAGGGCTCCGTGTGCGACATGGACGTTCCACCCGTAAGATCCATGGCGCCGGTGGCCACCACCGTTTTGGCGACTGTGACAGGATGGCGGGTCTATTCCCTCAGAGCCTGCAGCAGGATTTCTGCACTGTGCAGGGCTTCACGCTGGGCGCCATCCTTGATTTGATGGCGACAGCTGGTGCCCGATGCGGCAATGATCGTTCCTGCGTCGGCGGCTCGAACGGCAGGCAGCAGCACCTGTTCGGCGATGGCCATAGAAAGGGTGTGATGTTCCTTTTCATAGCCGAAGGCCCCCGCCATGCCGCAGCAGCTGCTCGGGATTTCGCTGACGTGGTAATTCTTCGGCAGAGACAGGACCTTGACCACCAGATCACTCGAAGACAGGGACTTCTGGTGGCAGTGGACATGCACCCGGACGTTTCTTGCCGCATCGGAGAACTGGTCCGGCCTGATGTACCCGGCGTCCATTTCTCGGGCGATGAATTCCTCGAACATCAGGCTGTTCCTTGCGAGGGCTTTGGCCTTGTCCCGCAAGGGCGCGTCGACAAGATCAGGATACTCATCTTTGAAGCAGGCGATGGTCGAGGGCTCGACGGCGATCATCGGCGCCATATCCGTTACCGTATCACCAAAGGCTGCGACATTGCTGTTGGCAAAGCTTTTGGCGCGTTTGACAAACCCCTGAGAAAGAGACGACCGCCCGCTCTCCTCGTTGCGAAGAAGGACAACCTCGTAACCGAGGCGGGTGAGGAGTTGGACGGTCGCCATGCCGATGTGAGCGTCATTCACATTGGTAAACTCGTCACAGAACAGATGAACCTTGCGCATCGCATTGGCGGTTACCGGCATCTGCCTGCCATATTGCTTCTCGAATGTCAGGCGGCACAGGGCGGGCATACTGCGGTCCAGCGCAAAACCAGCAACCAGCTTGACCGGGGCTGACAGGATGCGATTGCCCATGAACAGATTGTAAAGCGGCGCGAAGGGCGTGGCCAAACCCATCAGGGTGGTAAAATGGGCCACCAGCCAGGGGCGCACCCCACTGCCGTGCAGGTCGAAATAATGCTGCAGGAATTCCGCCTTCATCCGCGCCATGTCAACGCCTGCCGGACATTCGCTCTTGCAACCCTTGCAGGACAGGCACAGATCGAGAATGTCCCTGATCTCGCGATGATCATAGCGGTTGGCCTTGTCTGTGCGTGACAGGAAGGCGCGCAGGATGTTGGCGCGAGCCCGGGTGGAATCCTTCTCTTCCCGGGTGCCCATGTAGCTTGGGCACATCAGGCCGGAGGTAACCTTCTTGCATTCCCCGATACCAGAGCAGCGTTCCACCGCGCGCATCAGGCCCATGTCCTTGTCCCAGTTGAAATAGGTGGGCAGGTCCGGTGTCTCCTCGCCAGGCGTATAGCGCAACGAGGTGTCCATCGGCGGGGCATCGACGATCTTGTTGGGGTTGAAGATGTGGCTGGCGTCGAAGGACGACTTGATGCGCTTGCAGAGCTGATAGTTTCGCTCGCCGAGGATCTCGGGCAGAAATTCGGCTCTCAGCCGCCCGTCACCATGTTCGCCCGACAGGGAGCCGCGGAAGCGCTTGACGAGCTTTGCCACCTGCTCCAGCACGGATCGGACTGAGGCGATGCCCTCCCGGGTCTTGTGATTGACAAACAGGATGGTATGCAGCTCGCCGTCACCCGCATGGGCCGAGTGGGTGAACTGCACACCTTCCCGATGCAGGATGCGTTCAAGCTCGGTCACATAGGCCGGTTGATCCTTCACATCCACGGCGCAGTCCTCGATTACCTCGAAGGGTTTGACATCACCGGGCTTGGAACTGTTGATGCCCCCCAGATCGCGCCTCAGCTGCCAGATTTTTTCGACATCCTCGCCAAAGAACAATGGCCAGGCATAGCCCATGTTCTTGTCCTTCAACTCGGCAATGAGGGCGGCTGCCCGTTGTTCCACTGCCTCCCGGGTCTCATCGGCCAGCTCTACCACGATGATCGATTCTGGCGCGCCGATGATCCACTGGCTGCAGCGGGCAACGGTGTTGAACTTGTTGACCTTGTTGTTCTCCATGGCCTGCTGCACATGGAAGGCTCCGATCAGCTCGCAACTGGTGGGCTTGTATTTGAGCGCCACGAGGGTAGCTTCCAGCGACTCGATGGAATCATGGAAATGCATGGCAACGCAGCCGATAACCGGGGGCAGGGGCTCGACAAGATTGAGCGTCGCTTCCGTGAGGACACAGAGCGTGCCTTCTGATCCGGCAATCAGCTTGCACATGTTGAAGTCAGGCCCGCCTTCGGTAAAGACATTGGACCGGGCCAGAAGATCCAGCGCATAGCCGTTGTTGCGCCGACGGATCGAAGTCTTGGGATAGCCAAGCTCCAGTTCTCTGCGGGTCTCGTCGCTTTTGAGTTCCTGATAGAGTGTCTCGTAGAGCGAGCCTTCCAGCGTGTCCTGCGCGCGCTTGGCGTGGAAGGCTTCCGGAGTGAGGGCCTTGAACAGCGCCTCGCTCCCATCGGCCAGAATGGCGCGGCAGGACAGAAGATGGTCGCGCGTCGAGCCCCAGACGATGGAATGCATGCCACAGGAGTTGTTGCCGATCATGCCGCCGATGACGGCCCGGTTGGCGGTGCTGGTTTCCGGTCCAAACAGCAGGCCATGAGGCGCCAGCCAGTCATTGAGGCTGTTGCGAATGACGCTCGGTTCAACCGTGACCCATTTCTCCTCTTTGCTGAAGTCCAGGATCCGGTTGAACCGGCGCATGTCAAGAACCAGACCGCCACCGACCACTTGACCGGCCAGTGACGTTCCTGCGCCGCGCGGGATCAGCGGCAGCTTGTGGTCCTGACAGAAGCGTATGATTGTGACAAGGTCCTCCTTGTCCTCGGGCGTGACCACGCCGAGCGGCATTTGCTGATAGGCCGAAGCGTCGCTGGCAAAGATCGTCCGGCTCACCTCATCGCTTCTGACACTCCCCTTGATGCCGCGGGCAAGGCTGTCCAGAAGCGAAGGGAGCGCCTTGAAATATTCGGGATCGGGTATCTGCAAATTCATTGTCTTTCTCCATCATGATGGAATGCAAACCGGGGGATCGGGCCGGATGATGCCACCCGGCCTGCCGGTCCGAAGAAGTCGGACCGGTTGGGCGTGCAGTGCCGTCACGGGTAGAGCAGATTGGGCAGGAACAGGATGATCTGCGGCAGGAACACCAGAATCACCTGAATGATCAGCATGCTGGCGACAAAGGGCAGGATCGACTTGGCCAGATCGATAAGCCGCGTACCGCTGATCGATTTGGCTATGAAGACATTGACCCCCACCGGCGGCGTGATCAGGCCGAGTTCTGTACCAACCACCAGAATGATGCCGAAGTGATAGGGGTTGATGCCCAGTTTCACCAGCACTGGCAGCAGCAGCGGCGTGTAGATCAGGATCTGCGCCGTCGTGTCCATGAACATGCCCGTCACGGTGATCATCACCACGAAGAACAGCAGGATGACCGTGCCATTGTCTGTGATCTGTAGGATCAGTTCCGCCACCTGATTGGGTACCTGGGCAATGGTCAGGTAGCGGGCAAAGGCCATGGCAAAGCCCAGAATGATCATCACCGAGCCGGTCGTCATGGCAGAGCGTGACGTGATCTCATAGAGATCGCGGAACTTCATGTCCTTGTAGATGAAAAGGCTGACGATCAGAGCGTAGACAACAGTGATGCAGGCCGCTTCAGTCGGCGTGAAGACGCCCGAATAGATGCCGCCAAGAACCACAAACGGGGTGAGCAGAGCCCATTTGCCCGCCCAGGCAGTCTGGGCCACCCGACACCAGGAAAACGGTTGGTCTGATCCATGGTAGCCGCGTTTCCACGAGATGAAAACGGCCACCAGGATCAGCCCCGCGCCAATCAGGAAGCCGGGAACAATGCCTGCCACGAACATCTGGCCGATGGAAAGGTCGGCGCTGATGGCATAGATGATCATCGGGATCGAGGGGGGGATCATGATGCCGAGCGAGCCGGCGCAGGCCGTAAGGCCGCCGGAAAACTCGGCTCCATAGCCGCGTCGGATCATCGAGGGGATCATCATCGCGCCAATGGCCGCGACCGTTGCCGGCGACGAGCCAGAAATGGAAGCAAAGAACATGCAGGCCAGCACGGTGACCACAGCGAGCCCGCCGGTCACCCGGCCCACAAGGCTCGAGGCAAAATCGACGATCCTCTGGGAAAGCCCACCGACCTCCATGACA
This sequence comes from Cohaesibacter haloalkalitolerans, assembly GCF_003574655.1. Classification (GTDB taxonomy): domain Bacteria; phylum Pseudomonadota; class Alphaproteobacteria; order Rhizobiales; family Cohaesibacteraceae; genus Cohaesibacter; species Cohaesibacter haloalkalitolerans. The sequence continues at coordinate 21,550 of NZ_QNUM01000007.1, read as the reverse complement.
TAGCCCGCCATGATGAACAGCGGAATGGCCAGAAAGACAAAACTGTCGAGCGCCGAAAAGGCGATGTGCGAGAGAAAGCTGAAGGGAATATCGGTCATCATCAGCGCGATGGCTGTCGAGATACCGATGGAGATGGCAATGGGCATTCCAAGGAACAAAAGCAGGAAGAATGCCGCAAACATGACGATTGTACCGCTCATTTCTGCATCCTCCTTTAAAGATGTTCTTGTTTGGCCGCCCAGAGCTGATGGCGGACGACCAGGCGCTGGATAAGCCGCAGGGTCATGAGGGCGAAGGTGAAGGGAATGATGCTGTAGACCCAGCCATAGGGCCAATCGAGGGCCGGGGTGGTTTTGCCAACCATCAGCGCATCTTCAGCGATGGCAACGGCATGCCAGCCGACCGAGAAGATGAACACCGTCCAGACAAGGTCGAGCGCCTGATCCAGCCAGTATTTTCCGCGCCCCACAACAAAAAGGTCGACGATTTCCACCCGGACATGCGCCCCTTTCTGGATGCAGAGACTGCAGGAGATATAGACGAGCAGGATGAAGTCATAGTTCGCCAGCTCTTCTGTCCAGGAGAGCGAGAAATTGAGGACGAACCGAAAGGCGACCTGCATGAAGCAGAGGATGACCAGGAGCGAGAATAGAATGACGCTCATGACCTCCTCGAATTTTTCTGAATATTGAAGCAGTTTTCGCAACATGACCTGCCACCTCCTCCTGGGCAGACATTCACTTGCTTTGCCGGTCACCTGCGGTCTTCTGTCCCGGGGCCGACGCTGAACCGTTGCTCTTTCTCAAGACCTTCCGGGGAAGGGCGAGGAGCGGCTCATCTGCGGGACAGCCTTCTCCAACAAACCCCGGGTGTGCGAGACAATGGTTCGGAGGCAAATTTCTCCTCTCTCCTGGTGGTGGATCAGACCGAAGGGAGAGAGGAGTTTCTCGTCAGACTTTATTCTTCGGAGACTTTCTTGATTTCTGCGATAAGCGCGTCATACATCGGAGCGGAAATGTCCTTGCCGTGCTTTTCAATGACAGGCAGGGCAGCGGCCCGCATTTCGGCGAGATTTTCCTTGGAGATTTCCGTATAGGTGACGCCGGTGTCGATCAGGGACTGCAAGGCTTCCTTCTCGGCCTTGGCCGAGGCTTCATGCTCATATTCGGCAAAGATCTTGGCGGCTTCATCGACGATCTTCTGCTGGTCGGCGCTCAGCTTGTCATAGAAGCTCTTGCCGATGACCAGAACGTCCCAGGAGTGCATGTGGCCGGTGTTGGAGAGATAAGGCTGCACTTCGTAGAAGCGAGACAGCAGGATCGTGGCATAGGGGTTTTCCTGCCCGTCGATGGTGCCGGTCTGAAGGGCTGAGAAGACTTCGCCAAAGCTCATCGGGGTCGGGTTGGTGCCGAGGGCACGGAAGACATCGAGAATGACCGGGTTCTGCATGACGCGGATCTTGAGACCCTTGAGATCAGCCAGAGATGTGATCGGGTGGACGCGGTTGGTCAGATGGCGGACACCAAAGTTGCCAATGGCCAGACCGTGGATGCCGACCGGATCAAGCATGTCCATCAGCTGGCGAGCCCAGGGGCTGCGGGCCACTTTTGCCGAAATTTCCTTGCTCGGGAAAATGTAGGGCAGATCTGGCAGGCGGAATTCTTTTACATAGTTGCCGAGCACCGAGGGGGTCGGGACCACCATTTGCACCGTGCCCAGCTTGATGGCTTCGAGCACTTCAAGGTCACCGCCCAGCATGGCGTTTGGAAAAATCTGGACCTCGATATCGCCGCCGGACTTGTCTTCGACATAGTTCTTGAATTCGGTCAATGCCTTGTATTGATAATGCTGTTCTGAAATACCCGTGCTGACCTTGATGGTCTTGCTGGCTGCCTCGGCCTGACCACCGGCGATGGTCATGGCTGCTGCAAACAGGAGCGCGTGAGCCGTTTTTGCAATGAAATTCATGCCTTCCTCCACTTTTGCTGGTTATTCGGGACGGTGTCCTCATCACCGCGTTTTCAATCCTGATCCAGCTTTCATTTCCTCCCAAAGCAGGCGCACGGATTGACCGAATTGCGAAAACCCCTCGATCGGTTGCCATCCAGACACCGTCGGGATGGCAACCTGCTCGGAGGGGAGCTAATCATCCCGGCGACAGTGATGTCCGCTGTCACCGGGAAGGGGGCGAGACCTAGAGAAGGTCTGCGAGGAGCTTGTCGATTTTCTTCTTGTTGGCTGCATCCAGATCGCCAAGTGGATGCCGCGGCAGACCAACGTCCAGCCCCTGAGCGGTCAGGGTGTATTTGCAGACTTCCTGCCAGTGCGGAACGCCGGCTTCCTTGTCATAGAAGAAATAGTCGATGTAAGGCTGCATCTTGGCCTGCTGTGCACGGGCCTTGTCGACGTTCTTTTCGGTGATGCAGATATCCATCAGGGTGCGGCAGGCTTTTGGCAGAACGGCAGGGAAACCGGAGAGCCAGCCATTGGCGCCAGCCAGCATGCCTTCCATGGCGGCATAGTCATGGCCATAGAAGATGTCGAGAGCATCGCCGCAGTGGAAGCGCAGCTCATGCACGCGGTTTGCATCGCCATGGGCAGCCTTGATGGCGTTGACAACGCCCTCATCCAGCAGGGTCTTGACTTCAAGCGGGGTCAGCTCGTATCCGGCGAACCATGGGTTGTTGTAGACCATGATCGGAATGTCGACATTCTGGCGCAATTCGCGGAAGTGGTTCATGACCGCTTTCTTGTGCGGATTGAGATAGTAGGGCAGGATCACCATCAGGCCGTCGGCACCCTTGTCCTGAGCGAACTTGCTCATGTCGATGGTGTTGATGGTCGAATAGAAGCCTGTACCGCAATAGATGGGTACTTCGCCATCGATGAAGCCCAGAACATGCTCGATGATTTCTTTCTGTTCAGTCGGGTTCATGGCGATGTTTTCGCCGGTGCTTCCGCAGATGGACAGATTCTGCGCGCCCTGATCGATCAACCAGCGCAGATACTTTTCCATTTTGGGTTTGCTGTAGGTCTGATCGTCGTTCCAGATCGTCATACATGCTGGCATAAGGCCTGAAGCGTGTTTCATGTCTAAATTCCTTGGTTGTTCAGGATGTCACCTCGGGCACTCCCGGTTGACGTTGGGAGTTTGAGATTGATTGCAACATTTATCCAAAACGGAATTTAAGTCAACTTAATTGTTTTGTATTCCGTAATGTGGGAAATGAAGAAGATTGGCCGGGTTATTATTATCCACAATCGGGAATTGGGCAATCCCTTTGGAATTGTTACCCATTTTTGGCGTGATGCTGATACCGGTTCGAAAGCAAATTTGTGGGAACAAAATTGTGCAGGGAATTGTCATGGAAAAATCCAGCCTTCAGTCTGCTCAAAGATGTCCAGAAGGATGGAAGGCTGGCTGGAACAACCCGTTCTGATGACGGAGAAAATCGGTTATATTGTTGTAATTATTTAGGTATTATTGACTTTTGGTTGCTGGATTTGGTTGGTGATTCTGGGCCGGGACAGTCCATCAGATCGTTGAGGGTCGGTGCCGTTGTGCAGGATTTTAAATTCGGGAAAAGAAAAAAATGGGATTTGCAGTTTGGGACGCCCTTATGTTAGAAGTGGTTATCCCAAATTTCGGAATAGTGCGTAATACCATTTTCTGAACCTGATGGAGCAAAGCTCTTCAAAGGGTGCAGAATTCCGCTGCATAACTGCGCTCAACATCGGGAAAAGTGAAGAAAACCGTGCGGAATAGTGCCGTTTGACGAGATTCGCATCAATTCCGGGCGCCCCGGGGCTGGAGTGTGGGCGAAATCCCTGCCTATTGATGGTCTTAATTAAGTGTTACTATATATTTGTCATACTTATTAATGGGTTTATGGAAAGAAATACGTCGACAGTCTGCCTTGCTATGTTCCGTATTGTGGATTATTTCTGAAATAAATTGCCCATTTTTGGGAAATTTGGATTTAAAGCCACCGCGAGCTGGATCGCTGGCAGGTAAAGGACGAAGCAGGCTCGGACCAGATGGGTTGCTTTTGGTCTGAGAAAATGAGAACGCGAACAGTTCAAATCGAGGGCGAGATCCTCTAATTGCGCGGCGATCGGGGGTCTCGGGTCTAGCGCCTCTTTAAAATGCTTGGAAAGAACAATGATCAAAACAATAGATGCTGGTGGAAATGAAGCGGGCGCAAAACTGTTTACAAAGATGATGACAGTGCTCAACTGTTTTACCCGTGCCAGAGGCCAATTGAGTATCAGTGAAATCGTGGAAGAGACGGGACTTCCGCGGACGACGGTGCACCGGATCGTGGCGTCTCTCAGAGATGTCGGCATGCTCGACCAGGACGGTCGGCGGCAGACCTATCGCCTTGGTTTGCAAATGTTTTACTTCGGTAGCGTGGTGATCGCCAATCTGGATCTGACCGGCAACTCCCGGCCGCACATCCTCTCTCTTCACCAGTTGACCGGCGAAGCGGTGCATCTGCATATATTCGACGGCAGCCATATGGTTTGCATCGAACGGGAAGAGATGGGCGAAAACCGCCTGACCACCCTGACAACCATCGAAGGCGCTCCGACCTATTGCACCAGCGTGGGCAAGGCTTTTCTGGCCTTTCAGGACGACAAGCTGGTCAACCGGATCGCGACGCAGGAAGGGCTCGAAGCCCGCACGGAAAAGACGATTACCGACCTCGCTGTACTTAAAGAGCAACTGGTCCTTGTGCGGGATCAGGGCTATGCCATTGATGACGAGGAAAACGAAATCGGCATCCGCTGCGTTGGTGCGCCGATCCGCGATTCACGCGGTCATGTCTTTGCGGCAGTGAGCGTTTCCGGCACGACAGACCGTATGCCAATGGCGCGCGTCCTCGGTTTGTCGGCTGCGGTCGTCAATACTGCTGACTCCATTTCCAAAAGTCTTGGTTGGAATCCGAATTTGTAGGTTAAAAAAATGGGTAATTGGTTTAATTCCGAAATGTGGGATTGAAATTGCATCGTTGATCGTTTATTCCTATTCTTATCGAAGAATGGGAGGTTTTCGATGATTCATCCCCGCAATACCCTTTTGCTGCTGGCCTGTGCGCCGGCAATGGTGGCAGCCGCCAGCGCTGCCGATTTTCCAACAAGACCAGTGACGATCATCGTTCCCGCCGCAGCTGGCGGCGGAGGCGATACCACATCCCGCATCCTTGCGCGCAGCATCGAGCAGGAAATGGGCTGGACGGTCAGTATCATCAATCAGGGACAAGGTGGAGGCGTGGTCGGTTTGACGAGCATGGTCAACGCCGCGCCCGATGGTTATACGATCGGTCTTCTGTTCCCCTATGCCGGTTACAAATACACCGGTCAGGCCACCTTCGAAGGATCGAACTTCTCGCCGATTGCCAACTTCAATGGTGACTCATCTTCGCTCGTCACGTCGGCATCCTCGCCGTTCAAGACCCTTGCCGAGGCGCTCGACGCGATCAAGGCCGACCCGGCCAAATACAAGATCCATTGCAGCGGTGGCTGTGGCAGCGTCTGGGACGTGCCGGTGGCTGGCATGATGATGGATTATGGTATCGATGTCGAAAAGATCACCTGGATTCCAGGGCAGGGCGCTGCCACCGGCTTGCAGGAACTGGCCTCTGGTGGCGTTGACTTCCAGACAGTGTCCCTGCCGGAAGCCTCGGCCCTTATGACCGCCGGTCTTGTCCGGGCGCTCGGCGTCCTCAGCCCCACTCCCGTGCCCGGCTTTGAAGATGTGACCCTTGCTGGCGATGTCGTCGGTCATCCAGTGGATGGAGGCACATGGCGCGCTCTTGGCGGCCCTGCCGGACTATCGGCCGAAATCGTCGGCACCTGGGAAGAGGCCGTAGAGAAGGCTGTTCAGTCGGAGAGTTTCAAGTCTGCGATGAAGACCGCCAATTTCGGCATCAAATGGATGAACACCGAAGATCTTGCCGCGCTGATGAAACGCCATGAAGAGGACACCGCCCGCGTGATGGCTGCCCTTGGTTACGGCAAATAGCAAGGTTCATTGCAAAGAGACAATCCAATGAAAGTCCATGACAGTATTGTTGGGCTTGTCGTCGCCATTCTGGGAGGGGCCATCGCGCTCTACTCCCAGAGTCTGGTGCCGCCGCGCCATTTGAACTACGGGCCGGGGTTCTTTCCTCTGCTCATCGGCATTGGTCTCCTGCTTGTCGGCGGGGGGCTGATGGTGCAGGGCTATGTCACCGGTCGCGGGCAGCCGCTGGTCCAGCGCCCACGCTGGCTGGCCAGCCGTGACTTTACCTTTCGGTTCTGGATCATTCCGATCGCGATTCTCTTCTATTGGCTGGCCGTAACGCCGCTTGGCTTCCTCGCCACATCGACAATTTTGCTCGCGATGATCCAGATAGCAAACGGAGTGCGCTGGAAGCTGGCGGTCACCGTTGCGCTGATCACTTCAGTGGTGGTGAACATCCTGTTCGCCTCCATCCTGCATGTGCCTCTGTCGTGGGGCCTGCTCACTCCAATTTCGGGATGGTTCATATGGTAGACGCTGGCTCAATTCTGGCGCAGCTCGCCGATCCATATCTGCTGCTGGTCATCATGGTGTCGGCGGCTTACGGGCTTGCAATCGGGTCCATTCCCGGCCTCACAGCACTGATGGCGACGGCTCTGCTTGTGCCCTTCATCATTTTCATGGCTCCGCTGCCGGCGATTGCCTCGATCATTACGGCGTCCGCGATGGCGATCTTTGCCGGAGATATTCCTGGTGCCTTGCTGCGCATGCCCGGCACACCGGCCTCGGCGGCCTATACCGACGATGCCTTCAAGCTGACCCGGCAGGGCAAGTCGGCAACGGCGCTCGGGGCTGGGCTGTTTGCCTCGGCCTTCGGCGGGGTGGCCAGCGCAACCATCCTGACGCTGGCCGCGCCGTGGCTTGCCCGGATCGCGCTGTCCTTCTCGAGTGTCGAATACTTTTGGCTTGGCGTTCTGGGGCTGAGTTGTGCCACCTTTGTGGCTGGACCTTCGCTGCTCAAGGGGCTTGCGTCGCTGTTGTTCGGCCTGTTTCTGGCCACCATGGGGCTTGATCCGATTTCCGGCATGCCGCGCTTCACCTTCGGTTCGACCAATCTGGTCGGCGGGCTGGGGCTCATTCCGGTGCTGATCGGTCTGTTTGCTGTCTCCGAACTGCTGCGCAACAGCTATGGGCAGGACAGGCAGATGTCTGAAAAGGCAAAGCCCACATCGATCCTCAAAACGGTTGTCAAGCTGATGTGGCCCCACAAGATCGGCCTGCTGCGCGGCAGTCTGCTCGGTACGATCGTCGGCTCGCTGCCCGGAGCCGGATCTGATATCGCCGCCTGGATTTCCTACGCGCTGGCCAAGAAGTCCTCAAAGCGCGGTGGCAGCGATACCGAAGAGGGCGCCGTCGAGCGGATCATGTCGGCCAGTGCAGCCAACAACGCCAGCCTCGGCGGGGCCTATATTCCGGCCACCGTGTTCGGTATCCCCGGCGATGCGATCACGGCCATAGTGATCAGCGTCATGTTCATCAAGGGGGTCAACCCCGGCCCGACGCTGTTTCTCAACCAGCCGCAGGTGATCTATGCGATCTTTGCGATCTTCTTTCTTGCAAACCTTCTGATGCTGCCGCTGGGGATAGCCTGCATCCGGGCCTTCGGGCTGATTCTGCGCCTGCCAACCAGCATCATCTCTCCGGTCATCCTGCTGTTCTGCATTCTGGGTGCCTTCTCCGTCGAGAATACCCTGTTCGCCGTTGGCCTTGTCGCACTGTTCGGCCTGCTTGGCTATGTGATGGAAGAGAATGAAGTGCCGCTCGCACCGGCCATTCTGGGGCTCATTCTCGGGCCGCTGCTCGAACAGACTTTCATGACCACGATGCTCAAATCCCAGGGCGATCTGGTGACATTCTTCAACCGACCGATTGGAGGAACGATCGGTGCTTTCACCATTCTCGTGTGGGCGCTGATCATCGGTCTCAAGCTCTTCGCCAACAGGGCGAAGACCGACGACTCTCTTGCCGACACCGCTGCCTGAGCGGTGCCGACAGGGCAATTTCATTTTTGAATAATCCTGTTGAGTGGAGGAGAATAACATGAACAGGTCCCGCAGACATTTCCGTACCCTTCTTTGCACCAGCGTATGTGCCGCCCTTCTGGCTGGCCCGGCTCTGGCCTGGCCCGATCAGCCCGTCAGCATGATTGTCGTCGCCGGCGCCGGTGGTGGCAGTGACTTCACCTTCCGGCTTCTGTCCCGCGAGCTGGAAGCCCAGACCAAGCAGCCGGTCAATGTGATCAACCAAGCTCAGGGCGGCGGCATCGTCGGCTACACCACCTATAGCTCTGCCAAGCCTGACGGCTATACCATGGGGCAGTTGTCGCCGTTTGCCCAGTTCAAGATCCTTGGCCAGGCCGACTTTACGGCCGAAAGCTTCACTCCGCTGTCGCTGGTCAACGTCGATCCGTCCGCCATTCATGTCGGCGTCAATTCTGCGCTGAAGTCTCTGGATGACATCGTTGCGGCTCTCAAGAAGGATCCGGCATCCCTTCGGATCTCCTGTGGCGGAACCTGCAGCGCCAGCTGGGACATTCCCTTTATCTCCCTGATGATGGCCGAAGACATCGATGTTGCCAAGATCAACCTCATTCCGGCGGCAGGGTCCGCCGCTGGCCTTCAGGAACTGGCCTCGGGCGGCATGGATGTCGTGCTTTGCTCCATTCCGGAAACCGATGCCCTGACCGATGCTGGCATGGTCAAGACCGTTGCTGTTCTTTCCAGCGATCGCCTGGAACGCTATCCGGACGTACCGACCGCCAAGGAAATCACCGGCAAGGATGTGACCGGTGGTACATGGCGCGGCGTGGCTGGTCCTGCCGGGATGGATCCTGCTCTGGTCAAGGAAATCGAGGCCCAGCTGAAAACGGCCTATGAATCCGAAAGCTTCCAGAAAGGCATGAAGGATCGCGGCTTCGGCACCCAGTATATGGATTCTGCAGGTTTTGCCGCCTTCATCAAGCAGCATGAAACCCAAACCAGGGATGTCATGACCGCGCTTGGTGTCGGCAAGTAAACCACCCGATAGCACGAGAATACCTCCCGGAGCTGGTCATTGCCGCCAGCTCCCCCACTTTCGGCGGGTTGTTTGCGGTTTTGGTGCAAGCGGCCCGCCGATTTTTCAATCCAGTCAATGATCCTGTCTGTCGCCCCGGCCTTAGACGTCGCCGGACGAGTGCGAACAGTTGATGTATGGAAAATGGCCAAGATGCCAAGGAGACGAGCATGAGCATCACGGTTTTCGGGTCGGTCAATCTGGACCTGACCGTTTCGGTTCACCATTTGCCAATTGCTGGCGAAACCAGCCATGCGGCGGGCTTCCAGACAGGGCTGGGTGGCAAGGGTGCCAATCAGGCCGTTGCCGCCACCCGGCTGGCCAAATGTCCCGTCAAATTCGTCGCGGCGGTCGGGGAAGACAGCTTCGCCGACAAGCTGCGGGCCGATCTTCAGAAAATGACTGTCGATACTGCCAATCTGGTGACAATGAAGGGAGCCGAGAGCGGCATTGCCCTTATCCATGTCGACCAGAGTTCGCAGAATTCCATTACCGTCGTTGGCGGGGCAAACATGGCCTGGCCGGATGCCGGGCCCTGCGCGGACGTTTTCAAGGGCTGCAAGGTGGCGCTTTTTCAGCTGGAAACGCCAATTCCGGCAACGCTCGCGGCAATGCGTGCGGCGAGGGCAGCCGGAGCCGTGGTGATCCTTGATCCGGCTCCGATCGCGGAGGGACACATGGAGGCGCTGATTGCCGAAGCGGACATCGTGACACCGAATGAAACCGAAACCGCCGCCATCACCGGTACGATGCCCGGCAATTTTCTGGAAGCCCAGACCTTGGCCAAAAGCCTTGTCGCCATGGGGCCGAAGGTCGCCATCGTCAAGCTTGGTGCCAAGGGGCTTGCCTATGCCTCAAGACATGATGGTGAGGGAGTCATCAAGCCCTATTTCGTCAAGGCGATTGATACGGTTGCCGCAGGGGACAGCTTCAACGGCGGGCTGGCTGCCGCTCTTGCCGAGGGCTGGAGCTTGCAGGATGCCCTGAAATTTGCCGCGGCGGCGGGCGCCCTGGCGACAACCCGGCGCGGGGCAGGGGAAGCCGTGCCGTCGCGCCAGGAGGTTGACGATTTGGTCGCCGCCAACTGATCAAGTCTCGATTGTGATCATCGTCCAAGGCTCGGAATCATGATGGCTTCCGGGCCTTGCTTGTTTGACCGAGGACGCTGGCGGGCAAGGGGCGCATTTCTTGAAGAGCATGATTCGCGATGCGGCCTTGGCTCGGTGTTTTAGGCCGGTTTCCGAGGTAGAGCGGCTGGAAAGGCCTGCAATCAGACCTCAAAGGCCTGATGCGAGCCTTCATTTTAAGCATAGTTGTCTTGAAAGATCACATGCCACCTTCCGCTCATGTCTTGCTTGGTGTAGCTGGAATGTGCCGGATTTCGGGGATTTCTCCTCACGGACTGACAAATGAACATCTTTGTCTGATTTAGATGTTGCAAATGTCAGACAATTGAACTAACTTGATCTGACAATGAGTGGAACAACACGATGAACAACAGTGTGGAAATATCAAAAACAAACAGCTCGAAAGCCGTAGGTGGCCAGCTTGCTGATGAGCTTGCAAAGCTCGTTTTTGATGGCTCTTTGGCTCCGGGGGATACATTGCCGCCCGAAACCGAGCTGGCAACGTCCTACCAGATAAGCCGGGCATCTGTTCGCTCGGCCCTTCAGATGATGGAGACGTTGGGCATTGTGGCACGTCGGGCAGGGCGTGGAACCACGGTTCAGGAGTTCCGGGAATGGAATTTTCTGGATGGGCAGGTCAGCCAGTGGATTGCTGACTATGCCGCGCCGAACCTTGGGGTTCTGCGTGACGTGTTCGAATTTCGCTGCACGACCGAACCACTCATCGCATCGCTGGCAACGAAGCGTGCAACCGCGCGCGACCTGCTGGCCATGGAGGATGCCTTCAACATCATGGAGGCAAACTGGGAAAGACGCGCATCATTGGGTGAGCGGGAATGCTTTTCCAATGCCGACATCGCCTTCCACGAGGCGATCTATCGGGCGACGCATAATCTGGTTTGGGCGCAGATCGTTCATATTTTGCGCCCGGCAATCTTGCTGGTCATCAAGACCAGTAACGAGACAGCGGAAGAGCTTCGTGAGAGTCTGGAGCGCCATCGCCGTTTGATGGAGGCCATCCGGATGCGGGATTCCGAGGCTGCGTATGTAGCCGCAACGCGCATACTGTCTCAGACAGGCTACGATTTGGGATTTGAGGAAACCCCAGGAGAGAAAGAAACCTAGAGCACGATTGCTGTGGGGTCCTGGAGGGGGGCTTATTTCCCGGAGTGTTTTGAAACGCCGGCTTGATTGGTCGGCAATGAGCAAGGAGGACTCATATGTCTTTGTCAAAACTGCTTCGCGCAAGTGGGGGATTGATCGTTGGTGCCGCTCTCGGCCTCGTAATGGCTCATCAGGCCATTGCTGCCGAATATGAGTGGACTTTCCAGACTTCGGAAAACACCGGCGAACCACAGTTCGAGATCAAGAAACTTTGGGCCAGCAATATCGAAAAGATCACCGATGGCCGCGTCAAGATCGAGATCCTGCCAACCGGCGCTGTTGTTCCGCACAACCAGACCCTTGATGCAGTGCGCTCCGGCATTCTGCAGGGCCATCTCACCGACCCGAGCTATTTCTCTGGTATCGATCCTGCCTTCTCCATGCTTGGCAACCTGGTTGGCGCATGGGGCGACCCGCTCGAATTCCTGGAATACATGAAATACGGCGGCGGCGAAGAACTCTATAACGAACTGGTCGAGCCTTACAACGTGCATCTTATTGGTGCAGCTGCAACCGGTCTGGAAGCCTTTGTTACCAAGAAGCCGATCCGCACCGTTGCTGACCTCAAGGGCCTGAAAGTCCGCGCTCCTGAAGGCATGGTTTATGAGATCTTCTCCAAGGCTGGCGCTTCACCTGTGAACCTGCCGGGCTCCGAAGTCTACACCGGTCTTGAAAAAGGCGTGATCGACGCCGCCGACTACACCGTCTTCTCCACCAACCAGGCTCAGGGGCTGCACCAGTTCGCACGCTATCCGAACTATCCGGGCTTCCACTCCCTGCCTATGGTTGCCGTTTCCATCAACAAGGAAATCTGGGACGGTCTGCCGGAAGACATCAAGACTGCCATGGAAGTTGCTACCGACGATCTTGCCTATGATCTGGTCTTCAAGCTGAAGGCTCGCGATCTGGACGCCGTCGCCGAAGCCCGCGCTGATCCGAATATCGAGATCATCGACATGGCTCCGGAAGAACGCAAGAAATTCCGTAACATCGCCAAGGAAGAATGGGCCAACTGGGCCAAGAAGAACGAGCTGACCCAGAAAGTCTATGACTCGGTCGTTGCCTTCCTGACGAAACGGGACCTGATGTAAAAGACCCCGATGTCCGGCGGGGTCCTCCCGCCGGACGATTGCTCGATTTCTGGTGTCACGTCTGACGTGTCTCGAGCAGATGCGTCGCATGGCCGATCCTGCGAAAGTTTCTCAAATGTCAATTGATTCCAACACTCCCGCTACGGCAGAGCCGGTCGGCGTGGATGGTGAGATCCGCACGCCGCTTGATGCTGCCATCGACTGGTGCGGACGCGGCCTGGCCTGGCTGGTTTTCCTGGCCATGGTTATCAGCGTTACCGAAGTTATCAGCCGGTATGTCTTCGATAGCCCCACCTCATGGGTACACGAGACCACGGTTTTCATGATCGCGATCATTTTTGCTCTGGGCGGCCCGATCGCTCTTGCGCGTGACAAACACATCCGAGTTCGCATTCTTTACGATACGGTGTCCGAAAAAGTCCGCAAAAGGCTCGATGTCTTCAACAGCATCATCACCTTCCTCTTCTCCATCGCCATGTCCTACGCCGCCTTCGTCCTTTTCTGGCGCGCTTCGCACAATCCGTCCGGTGCATGGCAACTGGAACGGTCTGGCACCAGCTGGAACCCGCCGTTCCCCGCCCTCACCAAGGGCATCATCCTCATGGCTCTGGCCATCATGACAGTGCAGTCCATCCTGCATGTCATCAAGGCAATCCGCGCAGTCAATGAAAACAAAAAGAATGAGGAGAGCTGATCATGGGTGGTCTTGGCCTGCAAGCCCTGGGTATTGAATGGGGCACATATGTACTCGTCGGTAGCATCTTCCTTCTGCTGCTTACCGGCCTTCCTCTCGCATTCGTCACCGGTCTCGTCGCTCTGGTCTTCACCGTCGGCTGGTTCGGTCCCAACGCAATTCCTCTCGTCATCAGCCGCGTCTATGGCTTTGTCACGGAATATTCCCTTGTCGCGGTGCCGATGTTCGTCTTCATGGCGTCATTGTTAGACCGATCGGGAATAGCCAAGGATCTGTTCTCGGGCATGAGAGTGCTCGCAGGGCGTCTTCCTGGCGGTGTTGCCATCCAGACCCTGATCGTGTCGGTCTTTCTGGCTGCCATGTCCGGCATCATTGGTGGCGAAATCGTTCTTCTGGGTATCCTTGCCCTGCCACAGATGCTGCGCCTGGGCTATGATCGCAAGATCGCCATCGGCGTGGTCTGCGGTGGTGGTTCGCTGGGCACCATGATCCCGCCGTCCATCGTGCTGATCATCTATGGTCTCATCGCGTCTGTTTCCATCGCCGACCTCTTCACGGCTGCCATCATTCCGGGTGTCATGCTTGCCGGTCTCTATATGGCTTACGTGCTTGGGCGCTGCCTGCTCAATCCCGAACTGGCTCCGCCGATGGCTCCGATGCCTCCTGAAGAGCGCAAGGTCGCCCGCCGTCAGGCCATCAAGTCGATCCTGCTGCCCGCTGCCATCGCTTTCATGGTGCTGGGCACCATCTACGCCGGTATCGCTTCTGTTACGGAAGCCGCTGCCATGGGTGTGTTCGGTGTGCTCGCTGCAACGGCTCTTCGCCGCGAACTCGACTTCAAGCTCATCCATCAGAGCGTCATGCAAACCATGACCACCTGCGGCATGATCGTCTGGATCGGTGTTGGTGCGGCCACTCTGGTTGGTGTCTACAACCTGATGGGCGGTAACCGCTTCGTCTCCAACACCATCCTCGGTCTGGATGCAGCGCCGGTCGTGATCATTCTGGTCATGATGCTGATCCTGCTTGTCCTCGGCCTGTTCCTCGACTGGATTGGCATTGCGATGTTGACCCTGCCGATCTTCGTGCCGATCATCATTCAGCTTGGCTATGACCCTATCTGGTTTGGTGTGCTGTTCGCGATCAACATGCAGGTTTCCTTCCTCAGCCCGCCATTTGGTCCTGCGGCCTTCTATCTGAAGGGTGTGGCGCCGCCGGAAATCTCGCTGGGCGATATTTTCGCCTCCCTGTGGCCATTCATCCTCATGCAGTTAACGGTTCTGGCCATCATGCTCTCCTTCCCGGACCTCGTGTTGTGGATGGTGAACTAACAGACTGAAGCATCACCGGTCCGGCACCGCACATTATGAGCCAACCGCCGGACCGGCTCCGAACTCTCCCAAAGGCGGATGATGAAATGAAAATCACGAATGTAAAAACATGGCTGGTGCCTCCCCGCTGGATGTTTGTAAAAATCGAAACGGATGAAGGCGTCAGCGGCTGGGGTGAACCCGTCATCGAGGGCCGCGCCCGCACGGTTAAGGCTGCTGTCGAGGAAATGGCCGAAGAGCTGATTGGCCGCGACCCGCGCCACATCCAGGATATCTGGCAGATGCTCTACAGGACCGGCTTCTACCGCGGCGGCCCGATTCTCATGTCAGCCATCGCCGGCATCGATCAGGCCCTGTGGGACATCAAGGGCAAGGCTCTGGGCGTTCCTGTGCATGAACTGCTCGGCGGCAAGCTGCGCGACAAGATGCGCATGTATTGCTGGATTGGCGGGGACCGCCCCAACGACGTCGGTCGTCAGGCCAAGGAAGTGGTCGCCAGCGGCTTCACCGCCTTCAAGATGAACGGCACGCCGGAAATGGCCTTCGTCGACAGCCACGCCAAGATTGATGATGCCGTTGCGCGCGTTGCCGAAGCCCGGCAGGCCGTCGGCCCGGATGTCGGCATTGCCATCGACTTCCACGGTCGCGTCCATCGCCCGATGGCCAAGGCCCTGTTGCGCGAACTGGAACAGTATCACCCGATGTTCGTTGAAGAGCCGGTGCTGACCGAGCATCTGTCCTGCCTCAAGGAAATCGGCGGCGGGCTTGGCTATCCAATCGCCTCGGGCGAACGCATCTTCTCCCGCTACGGCTTCCGCGATGTGCTGGAACAGCGCATGGTCGACATCATCCAGCCGGACCTCAGCCACTGCGGCGGCCTCACCGAGGTGTTCAAGGTTGCCGCCATGGCTGAAGCCTATGACGTTGCTGTTGCTCCGCATTGCCCGCTTGGCCCATGCACCCTGGCAGCTTCCCTGCATCTTGACTTTGTCTCCTACAATGCCTTCATTCAGGAACAGTCCATGGGCATCCACTATAATGTCGGCAACGACGTGCTCGACTATATGGTTGATCCGAGCCCGCTGACCATTGTCGATGGCTATGTCCATGCTCTGACCGGTCCGGGCCTTGGTGTCGAGATCAACGAGGAGTATGTCATTGAGCGCTCCAAGGAAGGGCACAACTGGCGCAACCCGATCTGGCGTCATGAAGACGGGAGTGTGGCAGAATGGTAGGAGCCTTCAAGGACACGTTCGAGACCGCCTTTGCCAGCATGCCCCTTGTGGCCATCCTGCGCGGCGTTCCGGCCGAACGTGCCAAAACCCTCCTCGGCATCCTTGTCGAGGAAGGCTTCACCCTCATCGAAGTGCCGCTGACCTCTTCGGATGCGACAAACGCCATCAGGGAAATGGTTGAGGCTGCTCCCGAAGGCATTATGATTGGTGCCGGAACGGTGCTGAGCCCCGAGGACACTCAGGCTGTATATGATGCCGGAGCGCAGTTTATCGTAACACCCAATACTGATCCGGACGTTATCCGCAAGGCAAACGCGCTTGGCATGCCGTCCTGCATCGGTTGCCTGACGCCGACCGAAGCCCTACTGGCAACCCGCTCGGGTGCAACCGTGCTCAAATTCTTCCCCGCCGCCCGGTTTGGCGGTCAATATATCAAGGACGTCAAGGTTGTCCTGCCACCCGCCATGCGCGTTCTTGCCGTTGGCGGTGTGGGGCCTGACCAGTTCGAGGAATATGTCGCCGCAGGCGCAGCCGGGTTCGGCATCGGTTCCGATCTGTGGAAGCCGGGACGGACTGACGAAGAAGTCAGAAATGCAGCCCGTGCTCTGGTAAGCAAATGGAAGGGCATGAAATGACCAACAAGCTGATCATTGTCGACTGGGGCACCACCTCCTTCAGGGCGTGGCTGCTGGAAGCCGACACGGGCACCATTCTTGCCGAAATCACCGAAGGCAAGGGCATGCGGGCGTTGCAGCGCAGCGAATTCGCCGACTATGCCAGAAGCCAGCTCGATGGCTGGCGTGCTGACAGCGCCGAGACCATTCCGGTTTATCTTGCCGGTATGGTCGGGGCGCCCCAGGGCTGGCAACAGGCACCGCAACCACCGCTGCCGATGCGGGGCGAGGAGCTTGTCCGCGATATTGTGCCTGTTGCCGATATGGCCGATACCTACATCATCCCCGGCGTTCGCCAGTCCGGAGCGCCACAGGACGCCGACGTCATTCGTGGCGAGGAGGTCCAGATCTTTGGAGCCTTGGCAAGCCTTGGCCTTGAGAGCGGACTGGTTTGCCTGCCCGGCACCCACAGCAAATGGTGCGAAGTGCAGGATGGTGTCTTCACCCGGTTCCATACCTCGATGACAGGGGAAGTTTACGAGGTGATGAGCAAACACTCGATCCTCGGCCTGATGGCTGACCCGTCTGCAGAGTTCGACTCGGATGGCTTTGAAAAGGGCCTCGCGCAGGTGGAAGGAGCCGGTGGACTGCTCAACCACCTGTTCAAGGCTCGGGCACGGGTGCTCTATGGCGATCTTGAACAGTCCCAGACCGCCAGTTTCCTGTCCGGCATGCTCATTGGCTCGGAAATCCGGGCTATGCGCGCCATTTATGAATGCGAAGGCAGAGAAATTTTGCTTGTTTGTGCCGACCGGCTAGCAAAGCCCTACAGCCATGCGCTGACCCATATGGGCTTGTCCAGCCGACACATATCCTCCAAGGATGCAACGCTCGCCGGGGTTCGCGCTCTGGCAGCCCTGCATGGCGTAAACAGCAAGTAAAGGTGAAATTCGATGCAAACCCGCACACTCGCAGACATTGCCATTATTGGACTCGGTGTCATGGGGCGCAATCTCGCGCTCAACTTCGTTGACCACGGGTTCTCCGTTTCCGCTTACGATGCCTTCCCCGAGGCATTGGAAGGGGCGCGTGAGGCGCTGGGTGCGAGTGTCGGGCTGCACGACAGCCTTGAAGGTCTTGTGGCCTCTTTGAAAAAACCGGCCCGGATCCTGATGATGATCAAGGCCGGAGAGCCGGTGGACGAGATGATCGCCCGCTTGTCTCCTCTGCTGTCTGCAGGGGATATCGTGATGGACGGGGGCAACTCCTTTTATCGGGATACGGAGCGCCGCGCCGCGCTGCTCGAAGCCAGAGATCTTGTCTTCGTGGGTCTAGGGGTCTCCGGAGGAGAAACCGGCGCGCGCTTTGGGCCAGCTCTCATGGCGGGTGGTGATCGCGAGGCGCTTGCCCATGTTGATGACCTGTTCTCGGCCATTGCCGCCAAGGCTCCTGATGGTGAGGCCTGCTATGCCGCCCACGGGGCTGGCGGAGCAGGGCACTTTGTCAAGACCGTACACAACGGAATCGAATATGCCCAGATGCAGATTCTGGCGGAAGCCTATCTGCTGCTGTCTGGGCCTGCCGGGCGCGACCACGGACAAATTTCCTCCCTCTTTTCCAGATGGAATCGTGGCCCGGCAGCTTCCTATCTTCTTGAAATCTCTGCAGACATTGCCAATACCATCGATCCGGAAACGGATCGCCCGATCCTCGAAATCATCAAGGATGCGGCAGGACATAAGGGCACTGGCCGCTGGACAACTGAAGCCGGACTTGAATATGGCGTGGCCATACCGACGATTGCTGCCGCCTTTCTGGCCCGGGCGCTTTCGGGCCGTGAGCGCCTTGCGCTTGAAAAACGCCTGTCTCCGTTGCAGGCTATCGATGGTGAAGCCATGGCCGAGCAGATCGGCGCGGCGTTGCCTGCTGCCATGCTCGCTTGTTATATTCAGGGGCTTGAGCTGATTGCGGCTGCTTCCAAAGCCAATGGTTGGAACACGGATCTTGCCGCAGTCGCCCGCGGCTGGCGTGCCGGTTGCATCATCCGTTCGGTCATGCTGGACCCGATCGCCTCCATGCCTCAGGACACCGATATGCTGGCAAGCTCCTTTGCCGGTGGCGTCCTCAATGCTTCTGAAACGGCGATGCGGGCCGTTGCGGGCGTTGCTGCTGCCACGGGAACACCGATTCCCTGCTTCTATTCCGCCCTGTCCTGGCTTGATGGACGGCGCAGCCAGTGTGTCGGTGCCAATCTCATTCAAGGGCAGCGCGATTATTTCGGCGCCCACACCTTTGAACGCACAGATCGTTCCGGGCATTTCCACTTCGACTGGAACGTGACGCCGGAATGATCTGAATGCGTGAGCGACCGGAAGCCAAAACCAAATAAGAAAAACAATAGGAAGAGACGCCTGTCGTCTGCAACGCAACGAAACGAGACTGTGAGGCCAGAGAAATGATTATCGTGGTCATGGGAATTTCCGGAAGCGGAAAATCGACACTTGGACAGCTGCTGGCTGACCATCTGAATGTTCCGTTTGAAGAGGGCGATGCCTATCATTCAGAGGCGAATGTCAAGAAGATGGCCGCCGGAATCCCGCTGACGGACGATGATCGCAAGCCTTGGCTGGAAACCCTGGCCTCCGCCATGCGCCAATGGGATGCCAACGGCGAGACGCGGGTACTCAGCTGTTCGTCCTTGCGCAAATCCTACCGGGACATCTTCCGGGCTGCGACAACGAACCTGCGCTTCATCTTTCTGGATGGCGCCAAGGAGCTTGTCCGTGCCCGAATGGCCGAGCGGCGCAGCCATTTCATGCCGGTCAAACTGATCGAAAGCCAGATCGCCGCATTGGAAGTGCCCGATGGCGAGACTGATGTCATTCGTATCGACATTTCCAGAGACCCCGAAGCCATGGCCGCCGAATTGCTCGGCAAGGTCAAACCGCTTCTCTGAAGCACGCAAAGACGCACCCGGCAGCGGGCGAAGGCCAGTCATTCGCCCCACCGGAGCGCACTTCTCATCAGACCTCATATCCCGGCCCTGCAACGAGGGCCACTACAGGACCAGGAGACAACCATGAGCAAACCGCTTCATGACACCTTGAAACGTGTGACCGACCGCATCATGGATCGCAGCCGCGACAGTCGCGCCGCCTATCTTGCCAAGGTCGAGGCTGCAAAGAAGAAAGGCCCGGGTCGTGCGCATCTGGCCTGTGGCAACCTTGCTCATGCCTTTGCAGCATCCCCCGAGATGGACAAGCCGGACCTCGCCAGCGCCCGGGTCCCCAATCTGGGTATCGTCACCGCCTATAACGACATGCTCTCTGCCCACCAGCCCTATGAACATTATCCGCAGCTCATTCGGGAGACCGCGCGCAGCTTTGGTGGCACCGCGCAGGTTGCCGGTGGTGTGCCGGCCATGTGCGATGGCGTCACCCAGGGGCAGGATGGCATGGATATTTCGCTGTTCTCGCGCGACCTGATCGCCATGGCCACCGGCGTTGCGCTCTCTCATGATGTTTTCGACAGCACGGTTTTC
Source organism: Cohaesibacter haloalkalitolerans (assembly GCF_003574655.1). Classification (GTDB taxonomy): domain Bacteria; phylum Pseudomonadota; class Alphaproteobacteria; order Rhizobiales; family Cohaesibacteraceae; genus Cohaesibacter; species Cohaesibacter haloalkalitolerans. Next base: position 1,635 of record NZ_QNUM01000007.1, on the reverse strand, counting down.
CTCGGCGTCTGCGACAAGATTGTCCCCGGTCTCGTCATCGGTGCGGCCACATTTGGCCATCTGCCCGCGGTATTTCTGCCCGCAGGTCCGATGACAACAGGGCAGGGCAACGAGGAAAAGACCAAGGTGAGGCAGGACTATGCCAAGGGTCTTGTGGGGCGGGATGCCTTGCTGGCCTCCGAAATGGCCTCCTATCACGGCGCGGGCACCTGCACTTTCTATGGAACGGCCAACTCGAATCAGATGTTGATGGAGTTCATGGGCCTGCATATGCCGGGCACCAGTTTCATCAACCCGGGCACCGAGCTGCGCGATGCTGTCACCCGAGCTGCCGTCAAGCGCGCGCTTTCCATCACCGCCAGTGGCGATGACTATCGGCCGGTTGCGGATATTCTGGACGCGCGAGCCTTTGTCAACGGCATGGTCGGCCTCAACGCCACCGGCGGCTCCACCAACCTGCTCATCCATCTTGTCGCCATGGCCAAGGCTGCCGGGTTGATCATCAGTCTGGAAGACTTCGAAGCGATATCGGAAGTGACACCGCTTCTCGCCCGTGTCTATCCGAACGGTTTGGCCGATGTGAATATGTTCCATGCTGCAGGCGGTCTGGGCGTGGTCATCGGGCAGTTGTTGAGCGATGGGCTTTTGCATGACGAGGTGACAACTGTAGTCGGCGAGAGCATGCAGGACTATACACGCGAGCCGCACCTTGATGCCAATGGCGAGGCTGAGTGGCGAGAGGGCGCGGGGGCATCGCTGGATGACAAGATCATCCGAGCCATCAGCAATCCGTTTCAAAGCAAGGGAGGGCTCAGGAAACTCGTCGGTTCTCTTGGAACGGCAGTCATGAAGGTTTCGGCGGTAGCTCCAGAGCGCCATGTCATTGAGGCACCGGTGCGACTCTTTCAGGATCAGGGGGCTGTCAAGGACGCCTTCAAGAATGGCGAGTTTACTTCGGACACCATTGTTGTGGTGCGGTTCCAGGGGCCAAAGGCCAACGGTATGCCGGAACTGCATAGCCTGACGCCTCTCCTGGGCATCTTGCAGGAGAGGGGGCTCAAGGTGGCTCTGGTTACCGATGGTCGGATGTCCGGGGCGTCAGGCAAGGTCCCGGCCGCGATTCATGTTTGCCCCGAAGCGTTGGATGGTGGTCCGATTGCGAAACTGCGTGATGGCGATGTGGTCCGCGTGGATGCTGCGGCAGGCAAACTGGAGATCCTCGATCCGACCGTTCTTGAGCGAGAAGCGGTGAGTGCAGACCTGTCTGCCCAGCATGTTGGCATGGGCCGTGAATTGTTTGCCACTTTCCGTGCTTCCGTCAGCTCGGTGGAAACCGGCGCAACGCAATTTTAATGCCCCGAAAGTCAGGAGAAAAGAGGCCATACAATACGCAATTCCCCTTGTTAAAAACCTAAAGCGTTGGAATTATTGTATAATTTGTATGTTTGGGGATTTCTTATGAAGGATGTCATAAAAATGTATTTTATTGTTTGACTCTGATTGGGGTGGGGTCTATAAGTCCGTTCATCGACAGCGGCGGCGCTGCTGGCGGCGGGGCGGTTCGCCTCAAAATTTGGAATTTGGCGAGTGATTAGGTGCTTGCTTTGAGTTCTGAGAAAAGGCTTTTGGTCTTTT
>NZ_QNUM01000006.1 GCF_003574655.1 Cohaesibacter haloalkalitolerans | reverse complement strand
CCGTTAGGCTTGAACCAATGGCGCTTCCAAAGGCTCACTATTTGCGGGTTCTTTGCACACAAATGCCATTCTCCCGCATCAGACGACCAACCACTGCCCGGCAGGCAAGCAAAGCGCCGCCGAGAGGGACGCCCATGGCCAACATTCAGACCCGGCTCCTTCAATTCTTCTGTCATGCGCGGTCGGCCATAGCTACCCAGGCTGAGGCGCGATTGCTCCTATATATGGGCCAGAACAATCATATCAGTCCGTTGTCTTTGACTGGCGAGGCGCTTGCAAAAGGCACGAAAGCCTCGAGTGCTGACTTCCATGACCTGACAGAGACGTGTGATGGAAAAGGACTTTCGGTGTTCCTCGACAAATCTGAACCTCATGACTTTTGGCTCGCGAAGAACATCGTGGCGTTATCGCCTGGAAATGATCCACTGGATCATTTCAGATACGGCTCAACTTTAGAATATCCCGCTCCTCCTTGAGAAGACGCTTCTCACGTCGAAGTCGTTCATTCTCTTCTGCAAGGCGCTGATCATCGCCGGAGACCACATCAATCTCGTTGTGGAATTTCGCCCACTTATTCAACGTTGACATCCCAATCCCGGAGATCAGATGCAACCTGCCGTCTTGTAAGGCCACTGGTCAGTGCAATGTGAACCGCTTCTTGTCGAAATTCTTCGCTTCTGGATCGTCCCATAGAAAATCTTCTTTGTTGCACAATATGCTTTCAAAGGAGCGGCACAGTTCCGTGACAGGTCCAAAGACAGGTCCGTACCTTCGTTGGATAGCCTTGTTCTGTCGTCCCATGCATCGAGCCACTTGCTCACAAGCGAACCCGTTGACCTCAGACAATCTCGCCTGACGTGGTTCAGAGTCTGCACGGATGCAGGCGTGGCATCAGAGCCGCGCAAAGTGGGACTGAGGATCGGAGAGTTCTGTTCAGAAGGACAACGTCAGCCCGTCATAGGCTGGAATGACGCCTTCGGGCAATATGTGTCGGAGCGTATCGTAGTCCATATCGATGTGCATGTAGGTCAGGATGGTCAGCTTTGGTTCCAGACACTTCAATTTGGATAGACCACGCCTGATGGCAGCTTTGCAGCTCGCGGCCAGATTTGAAGCAACACTCGTATTGGTTGTTGACAAAGTGTATGAGGCAGGATTGAAATCAGGTGGAACAGATGCAGCAAGGCTCGGCCTTACGCATCACTATGGCGAAGGTCATCATGTCCCTAACTGCCTGATTTGGACGGGAACGAACTGCAGATTGTTTACAGAGGTGGACCGAAATGACCTATGACCAGCTGATTACCTATCTACCGGCCTTGCTTCCGATTCTTGCGGTCTTCAGCGTTGGTGTTGCCAGTCCGGGTCCTGCAACGCTGATGATTCTCGGAACTGCGATGTCCCAAGGACGATCCACAGCCATCGCGCTGTCATTTGGCATCGTGACCGGCTCCCTGTTTTGGGGTGGTGTCGCCGCCTTTGGTCTCGTTGCCGCCATGAAGGCTTCAGCGGGCTTTTTCATGGTGCTGAAACTGGCTGGAGGCGTTTATCTGATCTATCTGGCGGTCCGCTCCTGGCGGTCAGCCCTCATAACTCAAGCGCCTGCCAAAATAGCCGCATCAAGCAGAAAATGCGCAAGGCGCAGTTATTTTCGTGGACTTTTGCTGCATCTGACCAATCCCAAGGCTCCTCTCGTCTGGATTGCGACGCTTTCCATCGGCCTTGGAGATACTGCCCCAATACCATTCCTAATTCTGGCTATTGTGCTATGCGAGACCATGGCCTTGATAATCTTTGTCGGCTATGCGTTCGTGTTCTCCACGCCGACAGCATCAAACATTTATTCTTCTGCTCGCCGCCCTTTTGAAGCCCTGATCGGCGTTCTGTTCGGAGCGGCAGCCATCAAAATTCTGACAGCAAGCTGAGCCTTGCATTGCCTGCAAGATTGTTTCGTTTGCAGGTCTTCCCAAAGGGGAACCGAGCATGGAGCAGGGTTTGACAGAGTGAAACCGTGCCAATCCACATTCGGGTTTTGGCGGGTAATAGTCTACCGGAAGCCGGACACGCGGCTTTTGGATCACGTCCCTTTGGCCAAGGCGTCAATCGCCCTCAGGCGACCGAGCCAATGCCCATCAAGACGATGCCGCGATCCTTGGTGGTCTCGTAGATCGGCTGCATAATCCCGGCATCGTCCATTACATTGTCGAAATGCTCCTGACTGTTAAAGAGATATGGCATGGAAAAGACACCATAAACAAGCGCGAAGCTTTCCATCAGGCCTCCGGATACCTTGGTAAAGTCGATGGTACCCGTCTGGACCAGTTCAACCAGCTCACGCGCCCCACCCAGCTGGCCATCCGGGAAATACTGAACGGTCATGTCACCGTTGGTTTTTGTTCCAGGATTTCGCCAAATTTCTTCATCGCCTCAACGGTGGGCGTTGCATTGCTGGCATAGGCAAATTTGAGTGTCTCAGCTTTTACCGCCATTGTGCCGACCATGAGGGTCAGGACTGAAACTGCACCAATCGTTCTAAACAAAATCCTCCTCCTCGTAAGAAACTATTCAGGTTGGGATAGAACCTACCTCCCAATTATATGGCAAACCAGGTTGCGTCCGTGTTGAAGGTCTTCTCTGTTCTGGAGACCCTGGTTGAGGAAAAGCGAGCCGGATTGGCAGATCTGTCCCTGCGCGCGATGACCACCAAAAGCACCGCCCACCGTTTGCTCCAAACCATGATAGACTTGGGCTATTCTGCCTATAGCCTCGCCATGCAATCAACATTGGGGTATCGCAACCCACTTCACAGCACGTCTCTGGGCAAAGCCCTTCTGGCTTGGCGGGATGAGCGGGAAATCCATGATCGACTAGGCAAGATGGATTTTGCCAAGCTGGCACCTCATACGATAACCGATCGAGAGCAATATCTGGAGCAACTCAAAACGGCTCGAGATTTGGGCTATGCTGAGGAAATCGAGGAAAGCGAAGCCGGAGTGCGTTGCATGGCCGCTCCGATCCGTGACCATCTCGGTAAATCGGTTGCTGCCATGAGCATATCTTTTCCACTATTCCGGTTCGATGAAACCAAAAAGGCAGAGTATGTTGCGCTGCTAAAGACAGCCAGCCTTAATGCTTCCCGGGCTTTGGGATATCTTGAAACAGATGCGTCCTGAACTCGTCTGCATGATTGGGGGCGTCGAAAAAGCATCTAAGGAGCCCCGAGAGATCGAGGGAGAGACAAACCAAACAAGGAGGTGGTTCTGCCAGTTCAGGATCGCATTCGGGGTCTGTTCAGTCCATTGTCACTGACAACCAAACAAGGGTGGCCTCCCACCCCCCCACTCAGCGATGGCATCAAGCTCTCTGGCAACGCCAAGGCCCGACAGGCTCGTATCAACAACGGATGCCAAGCACTTCGGCTAAAGCCATCAATGACGCTCAGGATCGTGAACCGCCTTCCGTGGCATGGCATGCTATGGGAAGCGATTAATGCAACAAGGCATCGATAGCATATGGCGTAACATTGCGCGTCTTGTCATCTATCAACCCAAAGCCATCGGGCCCCACGTCCCAATATGCCCATCCAACACATGCTAATTCCGCGCCTTCACGAACAGCTCTTATCCATCTTCCTCGATCTTCCATACCGACGGTAAAATCCAACACACCAAATTCATTCACTATAACTGCGACATTATGGGCTGAAGCCCACTGGCCAACTTGCTTGAAGATTTTGCCAATGCGCTCGCTATTCCATGGTTCTTCATAAGCTTTGCTGAGCTCTTCAGCTGCCTTTGATTTGCCTGCAGATTTCAGCTGGATGATTTGGTTCATAACAGAAGGGTGGTTGATACTTGCAGGAAATGGAACATTAGAAATCGCCGATAAAGAAGACCCTTCATCCCAGTTCATCGATTGATGGGTGAAAACCATCGGGCTATAGAAGTGAATGGCGTAAATCAGGTCATTGCCATTGAGCGGTTGTGATTGAAGCAAAGGCTCATATCTTTGCCAGATACCAGGACCAACAATCAATCTGCGACCCGGGGCAATCGAATTCAGCCGCGAAACTAAAACTTGAGCTGCCGGCCACCATTGGCCATGATCTGTTGGCTCGTTCAACAGATCGAAATAGACATCGTCAAATGGCCAATTTTTCAGCTTTGATGCCAAACCTTCCCAAGCCTGGGTCAGCAATTTAAATGCGAGCTCATGATTCCGTTCGTATAATTCTGCAATAACCGCGCTTGAAGGATGCATATCAATACTGACGGCATACCCCATACCGGTTAGCCTTCCAAGCATGCCTTCCAGCTCGCTCATGTACTGATTGATCTCTTCGGGAGAAGCAAACGGTTCCATAACCATGACAGGCTCTATCGGCAATCGAATATGCGTAAAGCCTTCGCTAAACAGCTTTCCTAGCAGATCATCATCTGGTTTCAAGTCCGGATTTTTTACTCTCCAATTTGGAAAATTAAGACCTCTGGCCAGACGACTATCTCTCCCATTTGTCGAGAGGGGATGTCCAGCTGGGCACTGGGATAAGCCACGACGAAACGTTCCGTCTGCGCTCTCCATCCGTTCAGCTATCCCGGTCCCCAATCTCACGTCTTCTTCCTTCATGGGAAGATAGTAGAAGAGAAAAAGCGCAATTGCTCCGAACAACAAAGAGACCTCGACAAGGCGCCTCACGGCTTTCTTTGAAAAATAAGTCAATCAGGCCCCCTCCCGGTCAAACCATAGGGATCAGCGTGTACGGGTCAGTAGCAACCAGACAGCGTGCGGATTGGTGGTCAGATAGCGCCAGAACAGGCGCCCCGGCTCCTGATAGATCCGGTAGGCCCATTCAAGGCCGACATCCTGCATCCATTGCGGGGCGCGGGAATTCTTGCCGGACAGGAAGTCGAACAGGCCACCGGAGGTCTTGACCACCCCGACGCCGGTCAGCTTTTCCAGATTGCGCGCCACGAAGCGCTGTTCGAGCGGCACGCCCATGCCGATCCAGAGAATGTCGGGCGCCGCCCGATTGATCTCGTCAATCACGCCCTGTTCCTCGTCTGCCGAGACATAGCCGTTGCGATAGCCGGCAAAGATCAGATCGGGATAAAGCCGCTTCATGTTGGCGACCGCCTTCTCAATGCCTTCCTGAGTAGCGCCGAGGAAGTAGAAGCTGGCCTTTTCCTTTTCCGCCATCCGGGCGGCATTGTGTACCAGATCCGTGGTGGCCACGCGTTCTGGCAGAGGCGTTTTGGCCAACAGCCTGGCGGCCTTGACGAGCGGTGTGCCGTCGGCATGAATGAGGTCGGCCTTCAGAAACAGCTCCCGAATCGCACTGTCACTGGCACACATGGAGAGGACCTGCCCATTGGCGGAGGTGACATAGAGCGGCTTGCGCCCCTTGCCCCGACTGTCATAGGCATGCTCAAGCATGGTGCGGGCGGCGCCATCGCAGTCCTCGACTGCAATAGGCAAACCGCCAACCGTGATTTTCGGGATATCGTTCATCAAACACCTCTGAAGACAGAAGACACAGGTCTATTCAGGTCAGGTGTTATCAGAAAAAACTTAACTTAGAGTTTGATCCAGCACGAGACCGGCGCCGCATTCGCTGGCCCAGTCGCACCAATCGGCCAGATCGTCCTCTTCCAGCACCTCGTTTTGCAGAACGACGATGCTGTGATCGACCAGATCCATCAGGTCTTCAAGGGTGCCCGGGTCGAGCAGCTCCCTTGCCTCAAGGATCACGAAGCCATAGGTTTCCGAGCACAGATCAATGAGACCTGCCAGTTCTTCGGCGAGTGCCAGGCTCAGCCCTTCGGCACTGTCAAAACCGGACGCGCCATAGAAGGGGATCAGGTCGTAGTCCTCGAACTGCTCCATTCTGGCAACCGGCCTTTGCATCGCACCACCGGCATTTGCCGTCATCGGCTGGTTTGGCTGCCCCTGAAGCGAGATGACAACCGGATGGAACCCGGCGTCAACCGCGAAACTGCGCACCAGATCGGCGGTGACATTGAGGCCTTCTCCGGGCTGGGCTGCCGTTACCAGCAGGCTCAGATTTTCTTCGGCCAGTCCATCCTTGAGAAAGCCATCAAGGGCCTTGAACCACATGTTGGTCTGTGGCGGTGTCGCGGGCAAACGCCCCCCTTCCGTCGGGGCGTTCGGAAGACGGATGATCACCGGATCGGCCGAACCGCCGGACGGTTGCCCAGACGTACTGACAGCCGTTAGGCCGGATTGGGCGTCATCGCCCATGATTTCGCTGGCGACCTGCGCTTCAGGCTCTTCAGCCGGTTGCAATGCTGCGACCTCTTGCGTCGTGCCCTCTGCAGGATCCATTGCCAAAGCTTCAGATTCGGCTTCCTCCAAATCATCAACGGACTTGCTGGCGACGGCAGCGGCCACAACGGGAGCTGCATTGGCCGCCGCACCGGTTGGCGTGAAGCTGAACGGGGTGGCCGCGAATGGGGCAGCGCTTTCTGCCGAGGCAGGATAGCTCCCGGGCGCGTAGGCCACGCCGGCAAAGCGATAGTTGCTCGCAAAATGTGCCGACACGTCGACAGGGGCCGGAGAGAGTGGACCGTTCGGCCCTCTCGCAAAGCCGTCAAAGTCGCTTTCTCTCCCCCGTTCCGGCGCGGCAAAGGCAACCCGGATGAGGGCAACCAGCAACCCGAGCACAAACCCGAGGACGACCAGCGCGACCCCAACCAGTTTGATTGAAGGTTTGGTCGATTTCAAAGGCACGACGCCCTTGGAGACGATTCGCGCTTCGTTGAAATTGAACTGTGCCTGTTCGTCGGTGATCTTGTAGCGGGCCAGAAACTGCTCATAGAGATTGCGGTTGGCGGTCGCTTCCCGCTCAAGGTTGTCCAGTTCCACCTTGGCCTGGTTGAGCTGGATGGACCGCTGACGCAGATCGGCCAACTGGCCTTCCAGCGCCTGTTTCTTGGCAAGCGTGGTTTCGTAATCCTGCTTGGCGCGCTCGACGAGGCGGCTGCGTTCGCGGGTAATCTGACCGGCGATGATCGACTGCTGCTCGCGGTTTGCCAGAATGCGGGGATGGCGGCTGCCAAGGGTCTGGCTCAGTTCGGCAGCGTCGCGGCGCAGGCGGTCCTGCTCCTGCATCAGCTGATCGAGGTTGGTGAATTCGCCGCTCTGGGTCGCGCGGGCGCTTCCCGGCACACCGTCCTTGCGGGCCTGATCATAGCGAGCCTTGGAGTCGGCCAGCTCGGTGGTCACCGCGCCGATCTGCGAGATCAGCGAGGTCAGCTGCTGATTGTCGAGGGTGCCTTGCGACCCGGCGTCGACGATGCCGTTCCTGGCACGATAGGCCGCCACAGCCTCTTCGGATTTCTTCAGATTGCCATGCAGCAACTGCAGCCGTTCGGACAGCCATTGCGCGGCCTCCTCGTTGGCGTTGCTGCGATAGTCCTTCTGGTCGCGCACAAAGGCAGCGGCTACACCGTTGGCATATTTGGCAGCATTTTCCTTGTCACCCGATACGGCATTGACCTCAACGATATAGGTCGCGCCCTGACGGTTGGCGGAGATATTCTTCTGGAACATGCCGACAAGAGCGGTCTGGTTCTGGGCTCCGGCATAGTCCGGGTCATCCTTGACCCCCAGTTCATCAACGACCTTGGTAAGGAAGCCGCCGCTTTTCATGATCTGCACATAGCTGGTCAGAGCAGCCGCATCGCCACCGATGCCGGACACGACGGTGTCGGAATCCGTGATCCGGGGCTGGCGCGGATCAACCAGAACCAGTGCCGTCGAGGCAAACTTGCTTGGCAGCAGGTTGTAAGCAGTCAGCCCCGCGCCAACGACAAGGAGCATGACAAGGGTAATCAGCACAAACTGCTGGCGCAGGAAACGCAGGATCGCTCGCGGATGAACCAATCCGCTCCAGACATCACTTGCAGGAACACCCGTCTGGATCGAGGGGGAAAAGGAGGCATGCGGCGTGACCGTTGGCGCCGCCTTTGCGGTAGCTTTTCGCGCCTTCTTCCTTGCCTTTTTGCCATCTTCGGCAGAAGAGAAAGCAACATCTGCGGCAACCGGCTCACCATCCGGCTGCCAATCCAGATCAGATTTCTTTTTTTTGCGTCCGAACATGAACAATCCCTGCGACTCTATACAATTGCAACCGGAAGACGGGCAGACTCCCACTTCCGTCTCGCTCAAGTATGAAGGGATGGTATTGAGTTTTAGTTAACCATAAGCCGCAATCACGCGTAGTCGCAGGATGGTGCGGCGGCCTGCGTGTGCCCGGACAAGCTGTATTCCACGCCACTTGTCCCGGTGATGTCACATGGATCAGGGCAGCTCCAAGAGCTGTCCGTGCAAAGGTCTCTGGCCCCTCCCTGTCCCGTCAGTCGTCCGATGCGGGGCGGTAGAGCCAGTTGGTGATGGGTTTGAAATAGTGCGACCGCGGCCGCAGCACGGCACCATCGATGACTTCCAGATTACCGGCCCGGTTCAACGTGTGCAGCTTGCGCCCCGGCCACAAGTCATTGGCCGTCAGCTTCGTGATGCTCTGCTGCTCATATTTCTCCGGCGTCAGTTCGGTCACCTCGACCAGCTGCATACGCCAGCCATAGGAATGGCTGCAATCCTGCACCGGGCGGCAGAGCCTGCCGTTGCGGATGACAAAATTCCCTGCCGGACGGGCTGTTGCCCTGTCTACAAGCACCGGGTTCTGCGCATGGGGCAGCCAGGGGCCGAACAGATCCTCGGCGTAAAAAATCGACAGGCAATCGGAATATCCGCCGCCGCCATCGCGCGTCACACAGAACAGCCACCAGCGTCCCTCATGTCTGGTGATGGTCGCATCGGCTGCGTCGATGTCGCTCAGGATCGTCTTGAAGGGCTTCCAGCCGAAGGGAAAGTTGCTGCTCTTGTAGAGCGTGATCTTTCGGTTGGCCGAAGTTTCCGGGATCATGTAGGTCTCTCCCTCATACTCGATAAGGAAGGGGTAGGAGAGATGGAACGGTTCCTCAAGGCATGGCTTTATGGGGCCAGCGGGGCCATTCTTCTCCATCTTGACGACTGAAATGATGCCCTTTTGGGTCTTGTGATCCAGATCCTCGAAAAACAGGTAATGGTTGCCACCCTTTTTCCAGGGGACAGGATCCGCATAAAAATGGTTGTTTCGATCGTCAAGCACGCTCCAGGGCTCGCCGTCAAGCGACAGACTGCTCCAGACGTCCTGACCGGTCACCCAGCGCCACCCCACACGCCAATGGCTTGGCAGGAACAGGCGATAGTAGATCTGCTTAACGAAGCGGGTGACGACCATCTTGAAGATCCACTTGGCCACATCCTTCAGGCCTGGCCAGTCGGCTTCTACCTTGCTGAGCGGATGGAGCCACCTGTCCGGATGGTTGATGTAAGCCAGTATAAGCGTAATGACCCTTGCATAGGTCTGTTCCATCGCCCCGGAGAGCCCCTTGGCCAGTTCCGGTGACGGATTGCCCGTTGCGACAATCGCGCCAGTCTGATCAGAAAGGGCAATCTGCGGCATTCCCCCGTGCATGATCGACCCAATGAGGGCCTTTTCAGACGGAAAGCCGTTGAACAGCAAGGTGAGAGTGGTCTTGCCCCGAGGCGCGTTGCCATCACCCACCAGATCGATCACAAGATCGAACCCGGCAGACCGATCGGCAGCGGGCGCTACGGCTTCCAGCATCTCTGGCGGCAGGGGCGATGCGGCATGCGGCTTCCCCTTGAACAGGTAATGATTTTCGAAATCCAGCACACGTGCAATGCGCGACGGCTGACCTGCGGCAGCGGACCGACAGGTGTGAGCCTCTGCCTGAAATTTCTTTGACATCCGTTCAACCAGCAGCCTGTGCCAACTTCGGCTGCATGACGGGTCAAAATAGAGGCAATATCTCATTGACCTCGAATCCCCCAATTTGAATTAGTTCGCTTCGGTCATATCCAATACGAGCTGATCATAGCGCGCCACCATGGCCCCCATGGAATAGAGGGTCTTCAGCGCACGGCTCGCTTCCGTCAGTTGATCGACCAGCGTCTTGTCCCGCAGCAGCTTGCGGATCGGTTCCGCATAGCTGTCCGGATTATTGCTGTCTGCAAACAGGGCACAGGGGCCCAGATCGGTTTTCATAACCTCTCTTAGCACTGGAATGTCATTACATACAATCGGTAGTCCTGCCTGAGCCGCCTCTACAGCCGCAAGTCCAAAGGTTTCTGCCTCGGTCGGAAACAGAAAGATGTCCATGGCGGCAAGCAGATCACCAACCTGTTCGGACTCCATTTCCCCCGTGAAATGAGTTCGATCTTCCACGCCAAGGTCGCGGGCAACGGACCGAAGGCGCATTTCATCCGGCCCCTGCCCGCCAAGGACCAGGTGCCAGCATTCGTTGAAAGTCAGGGCGTGAATGGCGACATCCAGCCGTTTGAGCCGGTTCAGTCGGGCGACCGACCCCAGCATGATGACATCATCGGGCAGACCGAAGCGGGCCCGAGCCTCCGCCTTGCTCAACTGGGAGCTCTTGTCCTTGAACCCATGCGGCACGTGAATGATGCGCCGGGTGTAGGCAGCAGGAAAATCCTTGTATTCCCCTGCGGTATCGACCGAGTTGACCGTGATGACATCATAGAGCCCGATACGGCCCCAGAGCTTGTCGATGCGGCGAATGGTGTCGTTCATGGTCGCCTGAGCCGAGACCTGATTGGCGATGACATGACGCACACCGGCAAGGCGGGCCGCCGGGGCACCGAACAGATTGCCGTAATGCTGGAAGGTCAGCACCACATCCGGCTTCAATGCCCGGATCTGGAAGATCAGCTTGATCAGAAACATGAGCAGCGCAAAGGGATTGCGCGGGCGTTTCTCCACCGTAAAGGATGTATCCGGGGCATCGTCGAAAGCGTCGGTCTTGCGATAGAAAAACAGGTGATGGATGTCATAGCCCTTGGGCGTTAAGCCTTCCCCCAACAGACGGGAGATCTCCTGTGCACCGGCGTTTTCGGCCTGTGTCTGGATGAAGAGAAGCCTGATCGGGCGTTCCGCCTGCGCAGCTTCAGCCGTCGCATCCGGAGACGTTTCGGTCAATGATTGGGCCATGTTGGTCAAATGAGTACCTCATTGGCTGTCAGGAATATGATTTGCTTCTTGAAACCGGGTTGGCGGCTCATCTCTGCTCTCGACGATGAACCGCATGATGGAGGAATCCATGCCAGTGAGGCTACGGCAGAAATAATTGGTCAGCCAGGCCATGACGACCATGACCACGCAGGAAACCACAGCCGCCCCCAGAATGCCGAAATGCGGCACAACGATGAAGAAACCGGCGACGCGCAAGATGACCGAGGCCGTGACAATGGTGACATAGCGCCCCTCGTGGCCGGTCAGCATCAAAAGGGCAGGCGCTGCGCCATTGGCCGCCGTCATACCCGTTCCGATCGCAAGGATCAGGAAGATCCAGTAATAGTCGGCATAGGATCGCCCGAAAATCATCAGCATATAGTCGCCGCCAATGACAACGGCGGACATGCCGACAAGCACGACGATCAGGCTCATGCCTGCCATCAGGTTCAACGTGTGCTTGAGTTCGGGGATGTTGCGTGAGAAATAGAGCGATGGCACCCGCCGCGTTCCGAAGGTATAAAGGCCACTGGTCGCCAGCGCGAAGGCATTGGCCAGCCGCACGGCCACGAAATAGGCCCCTGCCGAGATCGGATCAAGCAGCATGCCGATGATGAAGACCTCCATATGCTGGTTGGAAACTTCCATGATGGAAGCCAGCCAGAAGCGAACGGAGCGCGGTGTCCATTGCTTGACATCATAGTCAGCGACGACATCATCTCCGATCTGCTTTTTGACCTCTTTGCTGACGGCGAAGGCCTGGGTGGCAACCACAAAGGCCAATCCAAGAGCAAAGACAGCGAGAATTTCGGTGCTGGTAACCGGATGGCCGACAAACAGGCTGATGATCAGGAACACCACGGCAAATGCGCGCCAGGTGAACTCGTAGTGACCATCGGCCATGCGGATGCCAACAATCGCCCGCGTGGCGTGTGAGCTGTAGAGGGCAAGGGTGTTGCCAACCAGAAAGGCTATGGAGGCAAAGGCCATCATGTGCCCTGTCTTGATCGTCTCTCTGAAAATGTTGGTGTCCATTTCGAACGCAACCCAGAACAGGGTGCAAATGAACACGACGCCCCCGATGGAGACATACCATCCATAACGCAGGGCTCCCAGCGCCAGACCGGGTCTGTTGTCGGAGAGATATTCACTCCAGGACCGGACAACCTGCATTTCCTGACCGGAGGCCGCCACGATCGACAGAATCGACAAGGCAGAAAAGAGAATGGAGAAGCGCCCGAATTCCTCGGCCCCGGCGGCGTTGGCCGCCAATGAAAACAGCGCAAAGGCAATACCGGCGCTCGCGACCTTCAACACCATGGTGCCGAAAATGCCACGCGCGTCCCTGTTTCCCATCAGTTGCCGGATTTTTAGCCTTATCCCCGAGAGGGGCAATTGAGCCGTTTCTGTCATTGACTGTATACCTGTTAACTCCCGAAAACCTCGGGAGATGATCGCCGCACCGGTAGACACTCCATCCCAGAATACCGTTTATTCGATCCCGTCCCAGTGAGTGAGTATTAGTTGGTTTTAAAAAATATTCGGTTACGCAACATGATTAACAGAATGATAATCGAACCGTTCTGATTTTAGGTTTAACGATGTACTGACAAAAACAGACCCGGTTGCAAAACGCAACAGAAGCCGCGCATCAGCAATCCGCAACAGCCCCGCAAGGGGGACTGACATCGCGAATAGGCACGCAGAAGAAGGAAAGGGCGCAATCCGCAGACCGGCGCCCCGTCAGACGATCAGCGCCCCGTCAGGGAATAGGCCAGCAGGCCCACCAGTTCCTTGATCGTCAGATCTGCCCGTTCGAGCTTGCCGCCGGGATACCAGCTGAATGGCTGGCTGGACAGGTTGGTGCGATGGTCGACCGGATCGGGAATGAGATCGGTCCAGCCTGCCGTCTCGAAGCTGTTCATGGCGCGCAGCATGTGGAAGCCGCTGGTGATCAGAACCCAGCGTTTGTGCCTGTCCTCCCCCATGAGACGGGAGGAAAAGAGAGCATTTTCAGCCGTGTTGCGTGATTTGGTCTCGATCAGGATACGCTCAGACGGCACCCCCATTTCGACCAGCAGGTCACGGGTCATTTCCGCCTCGCTGGCGCCATCGTTGCCCAGCACGAGATCAAGGGGCGAAGCGTTGCCCCCCGAAATCAGGATCGGACAATCAGGAAACATCCGGGCAAGCCGGACGGCTTCCGTGATGCGTTCTCCGGCGTGGTTGAATTCCGGCTGCTGCCAGTGTTCGGAGTGGCTGGTGATGATGCTGCCCCCGAGCACGAGGATGCCGTCCACCGGCTTGCCGTCGGTCAGGTCAGGGTTGGCCGGATAGGCGGTCTCGAGCCGTGCCAGCACAACATCCGTCAACGGAGACAGGGCCAGCGCCAGAATGACAAAGGTGATCGCCAACAGCCATTTGGCTGGCACAATGGCACCGGAGAAGAGCGCGATCAGGCTGAACAGGGAGCCCAGAAACAGCCAACTCTCGACCAGCAGCAAAAGGCCGACAATCTTGGAGAGAATGAAAAAGGCGGTTCCCATCATGATCTACCAGCCATGGGGTTCGCCGTTCCATTTGAAGAAGCCGCCATTGTCGGCTTGTGTGGCCTTCTCAATGGTGGCGGCGATTCCTGCTGCGCTTTCAGCAGGGGTGATCTGGGCATATGGTCCGCCCATGTCGGTTTTCACCCAGCCCGGATGCAGGAGAATGCAGATCAGTCCGTCGGCGGCCACTTCCTGAGCCAGGATAGACATCACCTTGTTGACGGCGGCCTTGGACGAGCGATAGGCATATTGCCCGGTGCCCTCGTTGCAGATGGCCCCCATCTGGCTGGAGATGGTCGCGATTTTGGCACCGTCTGCGGCCTTGAGCTGGGGCAGCAGGGCTTCGGTCACCCGCAGAGGTGCCATGGCGTTGACCGCAAAAGTCTCGGCCCATGCATCATAATCCATGTCATCCCGCGACTGGTGCTTGCTGCCCTTGATGCCCGCATTATTGATCAACAGGTCGACCGGCTGACCATCCAGAGTCTTGGCCAGAGCCTCGGCCAGAGCGTCAACCGAAGCCTGATCGGTCACGTCGAGCGTGTGCAGCGTGATCCGGCCAAGATTCGCCGGAACCAGCGCGCGCAGGGCGTCTGCCTTTTCCGGCTGGCGGCAGCAGGCATGGACATGCCAGTTTCCCTCGGCGAGATAATGACTGACGAGCGCCAGACCGACGCCTCTGTTGGCTCCGGAAATGATGCAATGTTTCATGAGTGGCTCTCCTTGAATTTGGCAATAGTGGTGTCTGTCCAGAAAAATATGGTGCTGGCAAACCGGTTATGACGTCGACAGACCAAGGCGGGACAATGCTGGCGGTCCCGGACGGGGAACTCAAGATCTTTTTGTGCGGACCTTCGAATGGTTGATCATGGCTGCACAAAAATGGTGCCAATAAGGCAGTGGCCAGCGGGTGGCGTCCGGTCTTTCGATGAACGGCTTCATACTCCCTCAATCATATCCCTTCAGTCATATAAAGAATTCTTTATATCCTTATTGCCTTGTACTTCGATGCAGGGTATAGCTGTTGCAAAATCGAGCAGGCAATCCGGCGCTGATGATGCCCGGCCTGCTCGCAGAGATCAATTGGACCCGTCCACGAGTGTATGGTCCAGGACTTGAGGTATTACAATGGCTGATTTTGTCGTCAAAGATCTGTCCCTGGCTGACTGGGGACGCAAGGAAATTACCATCGCCGAAACCGAAATGCCCGGCCTGATGCAGACCCGCGCCGAATATGGCCCGTCGCAGCCGCTGAAGGGCGCACGGATCACCGGTTCCCTGCACATGACCATTCAGACCGCAGTTCTGATCGAGACGCTGACGGCACTGGGCGCTGAAGTGCGCTGGGCCACCTGCAACATCTTCTCCACCCAGGACCACGCAGCCGCCGCGATTGCTGCCACCGGCGTGCCGGTCTACGCCGTCAAGGGCGAGAGCCTCGTGGAATACTGGGACTATGTAGACCGCATCTTCGACTGGCCGGATGGAAAAGGCCCGAACCTGATCCTCGACGATGGCGGCGACGCAACCATGTATGTTCTGCTCGGTGCCAAGGCTGATGCCGGTGAAGAGATCATCCCGAACCCCGGCAACGAGGAAGAGGAAGTGGTCAAGGCCCAGATCATGAAGCGCGCCAAGGCCACCCCGGGCTGGTTCACCAAGATCCGTGACGGAATCCTCGGTGTTTCCGAAGAAACCACCACCGGCGTTCACCGTCTCTATCATCTGGCCAAGGCTGGCGATCTGCCCTTCCCGGCGATCAACGTCAACGACTCGGTCACCAAGTCCAAGTTCGACAATCTTTATGGCTGCCGTGAATCCCTCGTTGATGGCATCAAGCGCGCAACCGACGTGATGATTTCCGGCAAGGTCGCCGTCGTTGCCGGCTTTGGCGACGTGGGCAAGGGTTCGGCTGAGTCCCTGCGTTCCCAGGGAGCCCGCGTCGTGGTCACCGAAATCGACCCGATCTGCGCCCTGCAGGCCTCCATGCAGGGCTATGAAGTGGTCACCATGGAAGACGCCGCTCCGAAGGGCGACATTTTCGTGACCACCACCGGCAACAAGGATGTCATCACCCACGACCATATGCGCGCCATGAAGGACCGCGCCATCGTCTGCAACATCGGCCACTTCGACAGCGAGATCCAGATCGGCGCGCTCAGAAACTACAAGTGGCACAATGTGAAGCCGCAGGTCGATGAAGTGGAATTCCCCGATGGCAAGCGCATCATCGTGCTGGCTGAAGGGCGTCTGGTCAACCTTGGCTGCGCCACCGGCCACCCGTCCTTCGTGATGAGCGCCAGCTTCACCAACCAGACCCTCGCCCAGATCGAGCTGTTCCAGCGTCACGACCAGTATGGCAAGGACGTTTACGTGCTGCCAAAGGCTCTCGACGAGAAGGTTGCGATGCTGCATCTGGAAAAACTGGGCGTCAAATTGACCAAGCTCAGCAAGGAACAGGCCGATTACATCGGCGTGCCTGTGGAAGGACCGTTCAAGCCGGACCATTACCGCTATTAAGCACATCCTTAACGAAATGTTAAGGAATGGCGAAAATCCAACGGGTTAACGCCTTAACAGCAATCATTTGAAATGAAGCGCCCCTATTCCGATGTGAAAAGGGCGCTTTTTTTTGGCCAAATTTTCACGCGGACTCTTCTGCCCGAGTCGCGGAAAGGTTAATGTAAAGTGATTCGATTTGGATCGGAGGAGGCCCCGGTTCAAATCCCGAAATGGCGTAGTTTCAAGCAGTATCCGATATGTTGGGCCTGAGGCTTTTCCTCTGTTTGTTTCATTCAGGGGCCGATGGAGGAGTCTGAGTCTTTTCCGGATTCCGGTTGCCAATGACGTGACTGCTGTTACTGCAAAGACGAGTGTGAAAGTGCGTTCCGGTCATGGTGTGTTGGGCACCTTCAAGGACCAAATGGGCAGAGTGATCGGTGCATGCCGATCATGCGCAGTGCCCTTCCTGAGGGAAGGCGTGGCGCGACGGGTGAAAGAATGAACGACCGGGAATCGGTCTTTCGGAGCGGCGAAAGGACGAGCAAGATGCCGAAAAACGGCCTGTTCGGAAACATAACAAAACCCCATCGTCCCGATCCTTTTACGGACGGCACGCCTGATCAGGACGACCAGACCGACGCACAGGCAACGGAAATCCTGTCCAGTTCCCTTCTTTCCAACCTCCTGCACCCGGCGCAGTTTCTCACCTCTCTGCCGCTGTCCCTGTCTCTTTCCCTTGCCCTCTCGCTGACGCTTCCTGTCATTGTGCTGGCGGGTGTATCAAGTCAGTCCCTACCCGAAGCGGAAGGCGCTAGCGAAAATCTGCTGGCCGGAGAGTTGCTGCCGTCAATCCCGGCACTGATCGAACGCCCGACCAATTCCCTGACCGAATCTTTCGGCGGCAATCCGATGCAGTGGGAACTGCTCGGGCTGGCACTGATCTGCGCTCTGGCGATTTTCGTGCTGATTGCCGGCTGGGCTGTCATCCGCGAGCGCCGTCGTAGTCGCACCCGCCTGATGTCGGCCATGGAAGCCATCCAGACATTGCAGACCAAACTGGATCGCTCCGAAAGTCTTCTCAACGCGACCGACCAGTTGCTGATCATCTGGAACGGCAAGGACCAGCAGCCGATTGTCACCGGCAATCTGGTGACCAACGATCATCTCGTGCCGGTCGGCAACGCCATTCTGGCCTTTGGCAACTGGCTACAGGTGGACAGCGTTCAGGACATCGAAAAAGCCATCGGCACCCTGCGCGCGACCGGACAGCGCTTTGTCCAGTCGGCCCAGACGCTGAATGGCAATCTGGTGGAATTTCGTGGCCGCACATCCGGCGGACGGGCGCTCGTCCAGCTGCGCATTCTGGAAGGCGACGAGCACGACCGTGTGCGGATGGAACATGAGGCCGCCCGCCAGCGCAAGGAACTGTCGCGTCTTGCCACCCTGCTCAACAGCATGCCGATGCCGGTCTGGTCTCGCGATGAAGATGGCCAGTTGACATGGGCCAATGATGCCTATGTGCGGGCCGTCGACGGCAAGTCCCTTGAGGCTGTGCTTGAAGATCAGATCGAACTTCTGGATCAGCGAGGCCGGGAGGCGGTTCTTCAGATTCACGAGCGCCGTAGCCAGTCGGGTGGCAATAAGGATCTGGCCGTCAAGCGGCTGCCGATCATTGCGGAAGGCAAGCGCAAGATCTTCGACGTCACGGACATCTATCAGCACCCGGGTTCTGTCGGTATCGCAACGGACGTTTCCGATCTGGAGGACGCCGAGAAGGCCCTTGATCGCATGCACCTGTTCTATGCCAACACGCTGGACCAGTTGACGACGCCGGTTGCGATCTTTGATTCCTCACAGCAGCTGCAATTCTACAATGCCGCCTACAGCAGCCAGTTCAAGCTGGACCCGGCCTTCCTTGACACCAATCCGGACGAAAATGCGATCCTTGAAAAGCTGCGCATCAACCGCAGCCTGCCGGAACAGGCCAATTTCCACGAGTGGAAGAAGAAGTTCCTTTCCTCCTATCGCGACGTGGAAGCACACGAGCACTGGTGGCACCTGCCCGACGGCCAGTCGCTGCGCGTCATTGCCGCTCCCAATCCGGACGCAGGCGTCATCTATATCTTCGAGAATGTGACCGAACGTCTGGACCTTGAAAAACGCTACAACGCCCTCATCCGCATGCAGAGCGAGACGCTCGACCATCTCAACGACGGCGTCGTGGTGTTTGGTTCCGATGGCCGCTTGCGCATGTCCAACCCCGCCTTCAGTCGCCTGTGGGACTTCCAGAATGATCAGCTCGAAGGCCAGCCCCATGTGGCTGCCGTGCTGGAACTGTGCCGCCGGAAATATGATTCCACCAAGGTCTGGGCGACCCTCATCGGCAGTGTTGTCGGCCTTGAAGACAAGCGCGAGGGCGTGATCGGCCGGATGGAATGCGTTGACGGACGGTTCCTCGATTATGCCTCCATCCCGCTGCCCGACGGCGCGACCATGATGACCTTTGTCGATGTCACCGGCAATGTCACCGTCGAACGCAGCCTGCAGGAACGCAACGAAGCCCTGCTCGCCGCCGACCAGCTCAAGAACACCTTCATCCAGCATGTGTCCTACGAGTTGCGCTCGCCCCTGACCAACATCATCGGCTTCACCGAGCTTCTGACCAGCGAATCTTTCGGCTCGCTCAACGAACGCCAGCGCGAATATACCGACCACATCATGACCTCCAGTTCGTCGCTGCTGGCCATCGTCAATGACATTCTCGATCTGGCGACCATCGATGCGGGCATCGTCGTGCTTGATCTTGATCAGGTGGACCCGGTCGACTCGATCCGGGCTGCAGCAGAGGGCCTGCAGGACCGGCTTGCCGAAAAGAACATCCGTCTCGACATATCGGTTGCCGAGAATATGGGCGAGTTCACCGGCGATCAGAAGCGGGTGCGGCAGGTGCTGTTCAATCTCATTTCCAACGCCATTGCCTTCTCGGACCCGGATTCAGATATCTCCATTGTGGCAGAACGGACACCGATGGACATCCTGTTCACGGTCAGCGACAAGGGCTGTGGCATGCCGGAAAATTATCTCGATTCCGCCTTTGACCGTTTTGAAAGCCGGGCTTCCGGCAATGGCCGTGGTGGCGCCGGTCTCGGCCTCTCCATCGTCAAGAGTTTTGTCGAACTGCATGGTGGCAAGGTGACCATCGCCAGCAACGAGGGAAAGGGTACGAGCGTAACCTGTAGCTTTCCCATTGAACCTAAAATAGACGCCCGCTCGACCACCGCCGCAGCTGAATAGCCCGGCGACAGCGCGACACTGAAATCGGGGCCATCACGGCCCTTTTTTCATGGCAAGCTCTTGGCCCTTCTGATGGCCCTTCTGATGACCCTTCGCGTAGACTGCCCGTAAGGTCTTTTCCGGGTCAGTCGCCCTGCCGGGTAGCCTTCTGCAGCCAGTTGCCCACACCTTGCGAGACCCGCGCCTCACTCATGGCTCTCATTCCACCAATGCGCCCTTAGTTTTTCACCATAAGAGTCGACAAGTGGCCCTTTCCTGCTATATCCAGTGGCCAGAACAAAGGTTCGAGCATAGCTTCGAACGCAGCTTTGCTTTTCTTCGCGCAGATTGCAGGATGCCTGATGGCTGACCGAACATCCTTACCGTCTCAAGAGACCCACGGCTGGTCCTTTGTGTTTGACCGGCTGTCGGAAGCAGCAAGTGCGGCGCTGGCGTCCGATCTTGCGCCCCTGCTCGCCTGTGGTGATGTTGTTGCGCTTTCCGGCGATCTGGGCATGGGCAAGAGCAGCTTTGCCCGCGCCCTTTTGCGCGCCCGGGCCGGTGATCCATGGCTTGAGGTTCCCAGCCCGACCTTCACACTGGTGCAAGGTTATGCCATGCCCGATGAAGACGGGGAAACCTCGCTTGAGATCGCCCATTTTGATCTCTATCGAATCAGCGACAGCGAAGAGCTTTACGAAATCGGCTTCGAAGAGTCATGGGAAACCGGCGCGGCGCTAGTCGAGTGGCCAGATCGCGCCGATGATCTGTTGCCGCCCTCATGCCTCTGTCTGTGCTTTGCGGCAGGAGAGAGCGACGCGGCCCGCACCCTGACCATCGTGGGCAATGATGTCTGGCGGGAACGGCTCATGCGCCTTTGCCAGAAACGCCGGTTGCTGATTGATGCCGGTTGGGGCGATGCCCTGCGCCACCCCATCGCCTCAGACCTCTCCCCTCGCAGCTATGACCGGGTGTTGCGCCCGCAGGATCCGTTTGCCGAGACATCGGATCATCCCGAAGAGCTGCAACAGACCGCAATCCTGATGGACATGCCGGAGCGGCAACCGGGGCCATTGCTGCCAGACGGCAGGCTTTATGATCAGGTCGCCCATCGGGTCACTGCCCTTGCCCCCATGCTATCGATTGCCGAGAGGCTGGAAGCCATGGGTCTCAGGGTGCCTCACCGCTTCGGGGCCTCCGTTGAAGACGGCCTGATGCTGTGGGAGGATTTCGGCGGCGTGACGCTGGCCGAGGGCCCGGAAGAGCCCGTCAATGCCCGCTATCTGGCAACAGTTTCGGCCCTTGCCCATCTGCACCAGCAGCCCCTGCCGACCCGGTTCGAGGGCACGGGTGGTAGCCACACGCTTTCTCGCTACGACCACAATGCTTTCGAGATCGAGCTTGATGTCTTCCTTGACCATTACTGGCCGCATGTCCATGGCAGAGCCTGCCCGGAAGAGAAGCGCACCGAATTCAAGGCGCTCTGGCTCCCGCTCCTCGACCAGATCACCGCCGCAGAGCAGGTTCTCGTGCTGCGCGACGTGCAGGATCCCAACTGCTTTTGGCTCGGAGCAGATGCTGGCGAAGGGGCCATCGGCTTCATTGATTTTCAGGATTGCCTCATCGGCCCAGCGGCCTATGACCTTGCCGCGCTTTCCATGGATGCCCGGGTGACCATCCCGGCCTCACTGGAACAGGCAATGCGCACCCATTATGTGAGCCTGCGCGGCTTTGATGCCGCAACTACTGCCACCTTCACCGAGACCTATCACATCATTGCCGCCCAGCGCACCTCCAAGAATCTCGGAGCGTTTGCACGGGCAGCCAATCAGGCTGGACGGACCGGCTATCTTGCCCATGTGCCGCGCAGTCTAGACTATCTTTCACGCGCCATTGACCACCCACTCCTTGGTGCCCTGAAGCGCTGGTACGAGGCCGAAGGCCTGCTACCGGCAACCGACCACTAACCTGCCCTGATGCGTTTGACCTTGTCCCAAGGTTCCCAAGACGTATCAGGCTCAACATGATAACCCAAGCCGAGCCTCGGTGCCCCTGTTGCGTCACTGAGGGACAATAACGACAAAAGCACGGACAGAACCATGAACACGCTCAACCGCCCAAAAACCGGAATGATCCTCGCCGCCGGAATGGGAAAACGCATGCGCCCCCTTTCTGCGATTACACCGAAACCACTGATCAACGTGGGTGGCCGAGCGATCATCGACCGACCGTTGACTGCGCTGGCTCGGGCCGGGGTGACCCGCACCGTTATCAACGTGCATTATCTGGCCGACCTTGTCGACGTCCACGTCCGTCAGTATGACGATTTCGAGATTGTCATTTCCGACGAGCGGGACACCCTGCTGGAAACCGGCGGCGGCGTCGTCAATGCCCTGCCGTTGCTGGGGGAAGACCCATTCTATCTTTTGAACTCCGACAGCTTCTGGATGGAAGGCTCCGTTCCAAACCTTGATCTGCTGGCCCATTACTGGATGGACGACACCATGGATGGCCTGCTGCTGCTGGCTCCGACCGTCACCGCCGTCGGCTACAAGGGCCGCGGCGACTTCCTGCTCGACCCCTATGGCCGCCTGCGCCGTCGCAAGGCACACGAAGTCTCGCCCTATGTCTATAGTGGTGCCGCGATTCTGCACCCGCGCCTATTCAAGGATTCCAAGAAAGACGTCCACTCGCTCAACAAGGAATTCGACCAGGCCATCGAGAAGGGTCGCCTCTATGGCCTGATCATGGATGGCACCTGGATGCATGTCGGCACGCCACGGGATATCCGCTGGGCTGAACGCGCCCTCAACGAGAGCGCAACCGGTGGACGCCTGCCCTGAAATTGCCTTGACCTGCCTTGCGTCTTGAGGCGAACTGTCCTCAAATGGGCGACAATTGAATCGGCTGATCGGAGCGCTCCGGTCAGCTGATGGCATTTGTTCTGCCCTTGCACGACGTGAGTCTTGCGGCCAATGCCGAACGACCAAGCGCCCAACGGGGTACTCAAGGGGGAGAAACAGGGATGAGCAGAGCGGCGAATGTTTTTACCATCTCCCCTTCCAGCTCCTTTCTGGAAACCCTGATCGATGCGATGATCGACGGACGGCTGGTCGAGGGCTTCAGCGCCAGGAACCCGTCCGACCTCAGCCGCGCCATCCTCTATGTGCCGACGCGCCGCACCGCCGACGCCCTCAAGGAAGCCTTTCTGCCGCATTTGCGCAAGCGGGGCTGGCAAAGTGCCATTCTGCCGAAAATCCACGTCATCGGCGAGGCGGATGAGGATCTGCTGCCCTTCAAGGTGGCGGCCAGCAGCGACGCTTCGTTCCGCAAGCTGCCCACCGCCATGGATTCCATCGAGCGCCGCCTGACCATGACCCGGATGGTGCATCACTGGGCGCAGAAGGTTGACCACGCCCTGATGGGGCTCACGCCGGATCAACCACTGCATGTCTCGGCCCGCCCGACTGATGCGGCCTATCTGGCCATTGATCTTCTTGCCCTTATCGATGCCGTGCACCGCGAGCGCTCCGATTGGGCCTATCTCAACGATCTGGTGCCTGAGGATTACGGCGCCTTCTGGCAGATGAGCCTCGACTTCCTGAAAATCGCCACCGCCACATGGCCAGAGCATCTCAAGGCACTGGAGCTTGTCGATCCGGTGGAGCGGCGCAATGCCGTGCTGGCAGCGGAAATCATGGCGATCGGCCAATATGACGGCCCGGTCATTGCTGCGGGCTCGACCGGTTCCATTCCCGCCACCGCCGACCTGCTGGAAGCGGTTGCCCGCCATCCGCAAGGAGCGCTCATTCTGCCCGGACTCGACACCGGTCTTGATGAGGCAAGCTGGCAGGCCATCGGCCGTCTGCATCCTGAAACCGGCGAAGCCGAACCGTCTGCCGGGCATCCCCAGTTCAACCTCAAGCAATTGCTTGACCGCATGGCGTTGCAGCGCGCGGACGTGACCCAGCTCTCCGACGTCGCCTCCGCGCTCGCGCTGCGCGAGAGGCTGGTCAGCGAGGCCTTGCGCCCGGCTGAAACCACCGAACACTGGCAGACAAGCCTTGAAGCGATCAGCCACGCTGACCGGGCGCTGGCGCTCGACAACGTGACACTGGCCGAGGCGGGCAACGAACAGGAAGAGGCGCGCATAGCCGCTCTTGCACTGCGCGAGGTGCTGGAACGCCCCGGCGCCCGCACGGCGCTTGTCACCCCGGATCGGGCGCTGGCGCGACGGGTTCTGCTCGAACTCAAGCGCTGGGGGATCACCGTTGAAGACACCGCAGGCATGCCGCTGGCCGAAACACCGCCCGCGCTGCTGATGCGCCTGATGATCGATTGCGTCGTCAATGGCTTCGATCCGGTCAAACTGCTGGCACTGATGAAGCATCCGCTGGCTTCGTTCGGCATGCCCCGCGCCGATGTGCGACGGGCTGCCCGCTTTCTCGAATTGCGCGTGCTGCGCGGGCCGCGCCTTGGTGATGGCCAGAAGCCCCTGCTGGATGAATTTGCCCGCAAACGCGACGCTGAACAGAAGCGGCTCGGCGCGGATGGGGCGCTGCCGGAAACCTGGGCCCTCACCGCGCAGTTGCTCGACCAGCTTGTTGCAGCGGTCGCCCCGCTGCTTGCCCTTGTGGATGCCGAGGAGGAGCCTTCCTTTGCCGATTGGCTTGCATCCGTGATTGCCGCCCTTGAGGCGGTGGCGATGGACCGGGACGGGACGCCCGACCGGCTCTATGACGAGGCCGCAGGGCGATCGATGCAGGATTTCTTTGACCGGGCCTCCTTGGCAGCTACCATTGCCTCCGACATGACACCCAGCGATCTGGAGCCGTTTCTGGTGGCCCTGATGTCCGGCGAGACGGTGCTGTCACACGGCGAAGGCGACCAGCGGGTGCAACTGCTCGGAACGCTGGAAGCGCGCCTGCTTGATGTGGACAGGGTCGTCATCGGCGGGCTGAACGAGGGCTCATGGCCAGCCGAGACCAAGACCGACGCCTGGCTTTCCCGGCCGATGCGCGCCCAGATGAAACTGGAACCGCCTGAACGCCGGATTGGCCTCGCCGCCCACGACTTTGCCCAGGCCATGGGACGGCGCGAAGTCGTGCTGGTTCGTGCTGTCAAGACGGGCGGCTCGCCGAGCGTGCCAAGCCGCTGGCTACAGCGTCTGGAAGCAGTCGCCGGACCCGAGGCGCGCGACGCCATGCACAAACGGGGAGACCTGCTCACCCGTTGGGCCCGGCAACTGGATGCGCCGCGCCAGCCGGTCACGATCGAGCGCCCCGCCCCCTGCCCGCCGCTCGAGGCACGCCCCCGCTCGCTCTCGGTCACCGAAATCGAGACATGGGTGCGCGATCCCTATGCCCTCTATGCCAAGCATGTGCTGGGTTTGAAAGTTCTCGACCCCATAGGGTCTGCTCCGGGGGGAGCGGAAAAGGGCTCGATCATTCACGACATTCTGGGGGCCTTCACCGAAGAATGGACCGGCCCCTTTGATGACAGCGCCGTCGAGCGCCTTCTCCAACTTGGCCGTGAGGCCTTTGTCCAATGGGAAAATTTCCCCGAGCTTCTGGCCTTCTGGTGGCCCCGCTTCGAGCGCATCGCCCGCTGGTTCGTGCTCGACTGGGAGGCGCCCCGCGCCGATGGCATTGCCGGGCGTCATGCCGAGATTTCCGGGCGCATCACCCTGCCGATGCGCGGCGGTGACTTCATCCTCAGAGGCCGTGCCGACAGGCTCGATGTTACCGTTGACGACAGGCTCGAAGTCATCGACTTCAAGACCGGCCAACCGCCCTCCGCCAAGCAGGTGCTGCTCGGCTTTGCCCCACAGCTGGCGTTGGAAGGCTACATGGCTAAGCTCGGTGGGTTTGACACCATCCCCCGCGGCATCGAAGTCGGCAACATGGAATGGATCCGCCTGTCCGGTGGACGGGACGCTGGCGAGCGCAAGCCCGGCGTCGAAAAGGACTATGCCGCCGAGGATGTCGTCGAGCTGGTAGGCAAACGCCTTCTGGGGCTGATTGCGGCCTATGACGATCCGGCAAAAACCTATCCATCGCGAGCCCGCCCGATGTTTGAGCGTTTCGAGAGCCCGTATGATCATGTGGCCCGCGTCAAGGAATGGGAACAACAGGGAGGAGAGGACTAACATGGCCATGCAGATTCCTCTCGAGACACAGGAAGCCCAGTCCCGCGCATCGGATCCGGAAAACTCGGCCTGGGTGAGTGCCAATGCCGGGTCGGGCAAGACCTTCGTGCTGGCTCGCCGCGTCATCCGGCTGTTGCTGGCAGGCACCGAACCCTCCAAGATCCTCTGCCTCACCTTCACCAAGGCGGCTGCGGCGGAGATGTCGAACCGTGTGTTTCGCCAGCTCAGCGGCTGGACCGAACTCTCAGACGATGCGCTGCGGCAGGAGCTGACCAGCCTTGACGGCAAGCGGCCCAGCGATCCGCAGTTGCAGCGGGCGCGTCGCCTGTTTGCGCGGGCGCTGGAAACGCCGGGCGGGCTGAAGATCCAGACCATCCATGCCTTCGCCGAACGGCTTTTGCATCAGTTCCCGCTCGAGGCCAATGTTCCGGCCCATTTCGAGATTCTCGATGACCAGCTGGCCTCAGAGCTGCTGGATGCATCGCTCGCCCATGTGATGCGGGCCGCCCGCCTCGAAATCCGGCCCCAATGGACGGCGGCACTCGGCCTGCTGATCAATCACATGGGCGACATGGATATTCAGGGCGCGCTCATCTCGGTGGTGCGTGACCGCGAAGGCTTTGGCCGTTTCATGGAAGGTGCTGAAATCTCCGACCC
This sequence comes from Cohaesibacter haloalkalitolerans, assembly GCF_003574655.1. Classification (GTDB taxonomy): domain Bacteria; phylum Pseudomonadota; class Alphaproteobacteria; order Rhizobiales; family Cohaesibacteraceae; genus Cohaesibacter; species Cohaesibacter haloalkalitolerans. The sequence continues at coordinate 412,662 of NZ_QNUM01000006.1, read as the reverse complement.
CGGAGCCGGTTCCACGGGCCTTGAGGCGGCGGTAGCCAGTCTGGCGGCGGCACTCGGGCTTGAGGCGCGCGACTCTCTGGCTTCGCTTGATGCTGCCATTCCGTTCGGGCCGGACTTTGCCGCAGGCTATCTCAGCGCGCTGGCACCCCTGTTTGAAACCGGCGGCAAGCGGGACCAGGCGCAGGCCGGGCTGATGCGCGCGCTTCTTGCCCACCCACCACTTGGCGAGCAGATCAGCCTCTGGCTTGAGCTGTTCCGCAAGAAGGACGGCAAGGCCAAGGCCCTGTCCTACATGGCCTCGAAAAAGACGATCGAAGGCGACCTCGGCCTTGAGGGTGCCATCGAGCGGGAGCAGACACGGCTCGACGCGCTGTTTGACAAGCGCAACGCTCTTGTGACTTTGGAAGTCAGCCGGGCGCTCTTCACGCTGGCCGAAGGGGTGATCGGCTATTACGAACGGGCCAAGGCGGCCCGCGGGCTGATGGATTTCGAAGATCTGATCCTCAAGGCGGCCCAACTGCTGCGCCCGGTGCGGGCTGCGGCCTGGGTGCATTATAAGCTGGATCAGGGCATCGACCATATTCTGGTTGATGAGGCGCAGGACACCAACCCCCATCAGTGGGAAATCATCCAGCAGCTCGGAGAAGAATTTTTCTCTGGCGACAGTGCAAGGGACGTCAATCGCACGATTTTTGCCGTTGGCGACGAAAAGCAGTCAATCTATTCCTTTCAGGGTGCCAAGCCAAAATGGTTCGCCGACATGCGCCGGCACTTCGGTCGTCAGGCCGAACGCGCGGGAAAGCCCTTCCATGATATCAAGCTGCGGCTGTCCTTCCGCTCGACGCCACATGTGCTCAAATCGGTCGATCAGGTCTTCTCGTCGGCAGCCACCTATGAGGCGCTGTCTTCGGACAAGCAGAAAACCGACCATGAACCGATCCGCGGGCGCGATCCCGGCCTTGTCGAGGTCTGGCCACTTTATGAGCGCACCGAACCAACCATGGACGAGGACTGGGCCAAGCCGCTGGATGCACAGGGCGACGCCGACCCGCAGGTGCGGTTGGCAAAGGACATCGCTCGAACCATACGCCATTGGCTCGATACCGGTCAGCATCTGGAAGGCAACGGGCGCAAGATAACTGCAGGGGACGTGCTCGTTCTGGTGCGCAAGCGCGGGGCGTTCGTCAACGCCGTCAACCGGGCGCTGAAGGAGGCCGGACTGCCGGTGGCAGGTGCCGACCGGCTGGCGCTGCTCGACCATATCGCGGTGATGGATCTGTTGGCGCTGGGCGACATCATGCTGTTGCCTGAGGATGATCTGTCGCTGGCTGCGGTGCTGCGCAGCCCGCTGTTCGGGCTGTCGGACGAGCGCCTGTATGACCTCGCCCATGAGGCGGGTGGACGCTCGGTAAGCCTCTGGGATATCTTGCGAAAACGCGCCGATGCGGGGGCTGTGGGTGATGAGGATTTCGCCGCGATATTTGCCCAGCTCAGCCGCTGGCAGGGGCAGATCGACTTCCAGCCACCATTTGATTTCTTTGCCCAGATTCTTGGCCCCGAAGGCAAGCGCCGGGCCTTCATCGAACGCCTCGGGCCGGAGGCCGACGAGGTCATTGACGAGTTGCTGTCCCGTGCTCTCGATTTCGAGAAAAAGCAGACGCCAAACCTGCAGTCATTCCTTGCAGCCATGCGTCAGGGCGGTGCGGAGATCAAGCGTGACATGGGCGCTGCCGAAGGCCAGATCCGCGTGATGACGGTGCATGGCTCGAAGGGCCTTGAGGCACCGATTGTCTTTCTGGTAGACGGCACTGGCAAACCGGCCAATGCCAGACATCACCCGCATCTTGTGGACCTTGAGACCCCCGATGGCAGTCCGAATCTGAAGGTCTGGAAGGCTTCTTCCGCCAACCAGCCAGCGCCTGTTGCCGCCGCGCTGTCGCGCCTTGATGCGGAAGCAGAAGAGGAGTATTTGCGGCTGCTCTATGTCGGCATGACCCGCGCCGAAGACCGGCTTTACCTTACCGGCTACACCGGAGTACGGGCACCGGCCGAGAACTGCTGGTATGAGGTCACCCGCCGGGCACTGTCGGAAGACTTGCAGGAAGTGCCGCACCCGGTCACCGGCGACCCCATCTATCGCTGGCACCTTGCAGGCAATTTCCGCGACCGGGAGGCCACTGAGACGACTCCGGCTTCCAGCGCCACTGACGGCGAAGTGCTGCCCGACTGGCTGTTCCGCAAGGCGAGTGAACCACCACGCCCGACGGCCCTGTTGCAGCCTTCGAAGGCAGCAGAAAAGATCGAGGCCGAACGCGGTGGTCCGCAGCTTGTGGCCAGTGGCAGCAGCCACAGCCCCGTGTATGACTGGGAACCGCGTAGACGGGGCACGATCATTCACGCCCTCATCGAGAACCTTCCTCAAGTTGCTGAAAATGAACGAAAAATAGCGGGTCTCTCGTATCTTTCCCATGTTGCCAAAGACATGCCGGAGACAGCGCGCATTGCCGTTCTGGATGAGGTTTTACAGCTCTTGTCCAACCCGGATTTCGCTGATCTGTTCAGCCCGGACAGCCTTGCTGAAGTGGCCATCGCCGGTGTTGTAACCGTTGCTGGGGAGGACCACACGGTTTCCGGCCAGATCGACCGGCTGGTCGTGCTTGAGGACAGGGTGATCATCGTCGATTACAAGACGAATCGCTCCGTACCGCCGTCGCCCGAGGCGATTCCCCTGGCCTATCGCAGCCAGATGGCGCTTTATGCCCGGCTGTTGGAGCCACTTTATCCGGGCAAGACTGTCGAAACCCTGTTGCTGTGGACTGCCGAGCCAAGCATAATGCAGGTTTCCAAAGGCTTGCGGCAATCTGCTCTCGATGAGATTGGCGTCAATCGACCTATTGCTCCTTGACGAAGGAAAGGCGAATACCTACCTTCAGAACAACAGCCCAATATTCAAATATCAATGAATATTGATAGAAACCAGCCCGGATCCGTTCGCTTGTGGAGTTCGGTGGGGCGCATTGGAAAGAGGCACAAGATGGCTATCGTAAATGCAACCGACGCAACCTTCACTCAGGAAGTTCAGGGCGATGTTCCTGTTGTTGTCGATTTCTGGGCAGAATGGTGTGGCCCATGCAAGATGATCGCTCCGATCCTGGATGAAATCTCCAAGGAAAAGGAAGACAGCGTCAAGATCGTCAAGGTGAATGTTGACGAGAACCCGAACACCGCAGCCCAGTTTGGCGTGCGGTCCATCCCGACCCTGCTGCTCTTCAAGGGCGGAGAAGCGGTTGCGATGAAAGTGGGCGCTGCTCCGAAGAACGACCTGGTTCGCTGGATCGAAACCGGCGCCTGATTTCGCCCGCATACGACAAGAATTCCCGACCCGGTCAATATCAATTGGCCGGGTTTTTCGTATTTGAAACAGAGTGTCATGCAAAATGCGGGAAGAGAGGAGCCGTTTCGACCACAAAGGCAAGGCCCAGACAAACGAAAGCCCACCGGGGGAGGAGGTCCGGTGGGCTTCGTTGGAGGATCCAAAACTGGGAGGAGGTAGTTTTGGATCGTATCAGGCTTTGGGAGGAGGAAAAGCCTGAATTCTATGAAACTGGGGCTTTCGCTAAGACATGTTGTCAGCGAAAGACTTTTTTACTTAGTGATAGCAGCTTCGCGCGCAATTTCGCTGATGTCCGAACGCGAGATACCCAGATCGCTGAGATCGCGGTTGCTCAAACGGTTCAGTTCTTCAACGGTGTCGCGGTAGTTGCGCCACTGACGGTAGTTCTTCACAACGGTATTGATCATTGTCGTCATCCTTTGTTGCTATGTGGCTTGTTTGGTTTCTACTGCTTTTGAAAGCGCTTCGGAGTATTTCGTTTTAAAGTTCCTCATCGCTTTCATGAATATGTATATAGATCATGGCTCAAAATTTTACACCCCCCAAGTTTGCATAGCTGTCTTGTTGATCATGCAAATCCATAGGAACTGCAATTTTAGCCATGCATAAATCGCATGTTCCTTCCAGATAAAGAATTTTACTGTTATTTTTCAATATCTTAAAATTTCTCCGTCTTACGACCAATGGATTATGTATTTTCCACCGCCAACCAATTTGGGATGCCGTACGCCTCTGGTCCGGTGCAAATGCTTCGCAAAAGAGGGTAAAACGGCTTTGCAGCACCCCTCAATCCGGACAATTCACAGGCTCAAAAATGCAAATCAGGCATTTGCATCGATATAATTTTATTTGTTCTTGACGTGCAAAACCGCTTTTCCGGCACCAAAGCGTGCAGCCCTCCCGCAAAGACATGGCTCGCTGTTGCCCGGCAACAGCTTGCCGCAGCCATGGTGCCTCTTGCTATTGAAGCGCAGGACGGAGGATTGGGTTTGCAGGAGCCGTGTGACTCATGCAGTCATTGCGGCGGGGTGCCGTTGTCACGCAGGATGTTGCCAGCCAGATAGAGGGAGCCTGCGATCAGGATTCGGGGAGCCGGTTTCAAATTCATCAGCGTCAGACGCTTGAGCGCCTCGTCCACCGAACCGGCAGCGGAAGCCGGGATCCCTGCCTGCTGGGCGATCTGGGCAAGCTCAACCGGGTCGCGACCGGCGTCATTGCCGACGATCGGCACAGTGATGATGTCCTTGGCCAACCCCTTGAAGGGCGCAAAGTAGCCTGCCGGATCTTTGGTATTCAGCATGCCGACAATCATATGCAGCGGGCGCGGTGCCTTTTCTTCCAGATCAGCAAAGGCCGACGCAACAGCCAGCCCGGCATGAGGGTTGTGACCGCCATCGAGCCACAGCTCGACATCCTTGGGCAGTTGCTGCAACAGGGCTCCCGATGTCAAGCGCTGCAGGCGTGCAGGCCAGTCAACAGACGTCAGCCCTTTGGCGATCTGTTCATCGGTAATTTCGGGCATGACTTGCCTTGTGGTCGCAATGGCCACGCCAGCATTAGCAAGCTGGTGCCGCCCGCCAAGGCGGGGCAAAGGCAGATCCATCAGGCCACTTTCGCCCTGAAAGAGCAGACGGCCGTGTTCTTCATAGCTCATCCAGTCCTGCCCGCCGATGGCAAGAGGGCCTGCGCCAACCTTGGTCGCTTCCTCTTCCAGCACTGCACGCACTTCTTCTTCCTGTTGCGCCCATATGGCAGGAATGCCCTTTTTCATGATCCCGGCTTTCTCCCAGGCGATGCGGGAAATCTTTGAGCCGAAGAAGCCTTCATGATCATGAGCGATGGGGGTGATGACGGTTGCCAGCGGATCCACGATGACATTGGTCGCATCGAACCGCCCGCCAAGACCAACCTCAAGGATCAACAGATCGGCCGGGTGTTCCGAGAATAGCAGGAAGGCCGCGGTGGTGGTGATTTCAAAGAAGGTGATGGGCTCGCCGTCATTGGCAATCTCGCAACGGCGCAAGGCATCAAGCAGCGTCGCTTCGCTGACAAGGGTGCCAGCCAGACGGATGCGCTCGCAGAATCGCACCAGATGCGGCGAGGTATAGACGTGAACCGTCTTGCCAGCCGCTTCGGCGATGGCGCGCAGAAAAGCGGATGTGGAGCCTTTGCCATTGGTTCCGGCAATATGGATCGTCGGCGGCAGCGACAGCTGCGGATTGCCAAGCTTGGCCAGCAACCGCTCAATGCGGCCCAGCTCCAGATCAATACTCTTGGGATGGAGACCAACAAGGCGCTCCAGAATGGCTTCAGTTTCTTCGGTCATCGTCTTTGTCACTGTTCAGGTCGCACCGGTCAGCCCAGCGAGCACAGGGGGTATCGGGAGGGCTCCCCTGCCCTGCTCAGAGTCACTGGCCATTTTTGTCAGGCCCTTTAGGGGCCCATTGAGCCCTGAGGCCCAGAATCAAGAACATCCTGAGTTTTGAAAACGCAGGATGTTCCGTTGCTTGATCTCGATTGGGCTGCCAGCCGATGGAACAGCCAGCACAGCCGCGATAAGGGTCACCGGAAAGCGGCTTCATGAGGCGCCATGGTGCTGGCGTCATTCGGCCTTCTTGTCGGCGTCGCCTGATTTCTCTTTCTTGCCAGCAGGAGCAGCTTCGCGACCCTCGGCCTTGGCTGCACCGGCGCTCTTCTCGCCTTCGGCAGCGGCGGCCTTGGCAGGCAGTTCGGCCATGGCCTTTTCGATGGCAACCTGATCCGATGTCCGCTCTTCAGCGAGGTCCTCGGGCACATCGGTATTGGTAAAGAAGCGGCAAAGGCGTGCAATGACCTTCTTGAGGTCGTGGCGATGAACAACCATGTCCACCATGCCGTGATCCTTGAGATATTCGGCGCGCTGGAATCCATCCGGCAGCTTTTCGCGAATGGTCTGCTCGATCACGCGCTGCCCGGCAAAGCCGATGAGAGCCCCCGGCTCGGCAATGTGGATATCACCCAGCATCGCATAGGAGGCGGTCACGCCCCCCGTGGTCGGGTCGGTCAGAACGACGATATAGGGAAGGCCTGCTTCGCGCAGCGCCTGTACGGCGATGGTCACGCGTGGCATCTGCATCAGTGACAGGATGCTCTCCTGCATGCGGGCGCCGCCAGAAGCGGAAAACAGAATGAAAGGCGTCTTGTCTTCCACGGCCTTCATCATGCCCTTGATCAGCGCTTCACCAGCAGCCATGCCAAGGGTGCCGATCATGAAATTCGGGTCCTGGACGGCTGCGGTCAAGAACAGGCCTTCAACATCGCCCTGTGCCACCTGCACGGCGTCCTTGTAGCCTGTCTTGGAGCGCGCCTCTTTCAGGCGTTCCGAATAGCGCTTGATATCGCGAAACTTGAGCGGGTCATCAACGACCTCCGGGGCTTCCAGAAGCGTGTAGTCAGCACCGTCGAACAGATACTGGAACCGCTGGGCCGCGTTGATCCGCATGTGGAAGTTGGAATTGGGAACGACATACTGATTGTTTTCCAGATCACGATGGAACACCATTTCACCGGTGACCGGATCCTTGATCCAGAGATTTTCCGGGACATCCCGGCGATTCAAAAACGAACGAATTTTTGGTCGAACGACAGTGTTAATCCAGTTCACGAACCAATTCCTGACTTGAGCCTTGAAACAGTCTTGACGGGGAGGACCCCACATTTGCAACCCTGTCTTATCGCATTGCGACAAGGGATGCAATCTGATGGTCGCAAGGTCCGATATTTGTCTAGGCCTCGCCACCCATCCGCTGAACCGTCGCGCCTGGCAGACGATTGCCTCGCCTACCAGCAAAAGCCCTACCCGCAGAAGCTCTGGCACGGATTCATCGGAGTTTCAGCAGTAACACTCAATTGTGGTCAGGACACGCCCTATTTTACCACGCACAGCTTTTTTTCGCCTCACCCTTAACAGTGGCACAGCGCAGGCGTCAGCCGGAGAGCCGCTGACAGAGAAAAGCCCCGGTCAGAGCCGGGGCTTTTCATATGACTGCCAATTGACCATCGCTGGATCAGGCCTTGGCGCGTTTGCACCCCTCAGCCAAACCCTTGACGATGTCAGTGACCGCAGCAACCGTCTTTTCCGTCGCCTTGCCCTCACCATCAAGACTGTCCCTGATGGCATTGACCAGCACGGACCCGACCACGACACCATCAGCATTGCGGCCAACAGCTTCGGCCTGCTCCGGCGTCTTGACGCCAAAGCCAACAGCAACCGGCAATTCCGTATGTTCCTTGATGCGTTTGACGGCGATGGCCACCTTGTCAGCATCGAGCGCACCGGTGCCGGTGATGCCGGTGACCGAGACGTAGTAGACAAAACCGGAGGTATTGGCCAACACCTTGGGCAGACGCTTTTCATCAGTCGTCGGCGTTGCCAGACGGATGAAATTGACGCCGGCATCGCGGGCGGGCAGGCACAATTCATCATCATGCTCAGGAGGCACATCAACAACAATCAGGCCATCAACGCCCGCTTCCCTGGCGTCTTTCACGAAGACTTTCGGATCGCGGATATAGATCGGGTTGTAATAGCCCATCAGGATGATCGGGGTCTCATTGTCTTCCTTGCGGAAGGCGCGCACCATGTCGAAGGTCTTTGCCATGGTGTGACCACCGGCCAACGCCCGCTGCGTGGCTAGCTGGATAGGTACCCCTTCGGCCATCGGATCAGAGAAGGGCATGCCCAGTTCGATGACGTCGACGCCAGCCTTCGGCAACGCCTTGAAGATTTCGAGCGAGGTGTCGAGATCCGGGTCGCCCGCCGTTATGAAACCAACAAGGGCGGCGCGGTTTTCGGCTTTGCAGGCAGCAAAGCGGGTATCAATGCGTGTCTTTTCCATTGTCTTGCTCCTGCCCCTTATTCCGCAAGGGATCCCTTGCCGAGAAACTTGCTCACGGTGTTGACGTCCTTGTCGCCGCGGCCGGAAAGGTTGACGACGATGATCTGGTCCTTGTCCATGGTCGGAGCCCGTTTGATGACTTCGGCGATGGCGTGAGAGCTCTCGAGCGCCGGGATGATGCCCTCGGTCAGGCAGAGCAGCTGGAAGGCTTCGAGCGCCTCGGTGTCGGTTGCCGAAACATACTCAACCCGCCCGGTGTCGCGCAGGTAGGAATGCTCCGGCCCGATGCCCGGATAGTCGAGCCCGGCGGAAATGGAATGCCCTTCGAGGATCTGGCCGTCCGGATCCTGTAGCAGGTAGGTTCGGTTGCCATGCAGTACACCCGGCTTGCCAGCGTTGAGCGAGGCGCAATGCTTGTCGGTATCAAGGCCATAGCCAGCCGCTTCGACGCCAACGATCTGCACGTCCTTGTCCTCAAGGAACGGATGGAACAGGCCAATGGCGTTCGAGCCACCACCAAGGCAGGCGCAGAGCATATCCGGCAGACGCCCTTCGGCGGCCATGATCTGCTCCTTGACTTCCTGACCGATGATCGACTGGAAATCACGCACCATCATTGGATAGGGATGCGGACCTGCTGCCGTGCCGATAATGTAATAAGTATCCTCGACATTGGTCACCCAGTCGCGCAGGGCCTCGTTCATGGCGTCCTTCAGGGTGCCAGCCCCGGCAGTGACCGGATGGACGACGCCGCCCAGAAGGTTCATACGGAAGACGTTCGGCGCCTGACGCTCGACGTCGGTTGCACCCATGTAGACCTCACAGGGGAAACCGAAGCGGGCGCAGACGGTGGCCGTTGCCACCCCATGCTGACCGGCACCGGTCTCGGCGATGATGCGGGTCTTGCCCATGCGTTTGGCAAGCAGGATCTGGCCAAGGCAGTTGTTGATCTTGTGGCTGCCGGTGTGGTTCAGCTCTTCGCGCTTGAGATAGATCTTCGCGCCGCCCAGATGCTCGGTCAGGCGCTCGGCGAAATAGAGCGGGCTCTGGCGACCGACATAATTCTTGTGCAGGTCTGCCAGCTCGGCGTGAAACGCAGGATCTTCCTTGGCTTGGCGATAGGCGGCATCCAGATCCAGAATGAGCGGCATCAGGGTTTCCGAGACGAAACGCCCGCCATAGATGCCGAAAAAGCCACGGTCATCAGGCCCCTGGCTGACGCTGTTGGGCAATGAAGTCGGGTCAGTCATGTATGCTTCCTCGTTCAAAAGCTGTCCACGCCCGACTGCCGCCCTTGGAGCGGCTCTCAGAGCGGCTCTTAGAGTTGTTCGGCAGCCGACTTGGCGGCATGGACGAAATCAATAATCTTCTGCCGGTCCTTGACCCCCGGCGCACTCTCTATGCCCGAGGAGACATCAACTCCCTGCGGGCGTGTCAGGCGAATGGCTTCGGCAACATTGGCCGGATTGAGCCCGCCTGACAGGACGAATGGCTTCTTGAGCTTGAGATTCTGTATGAGGCGCCAGTCGAAGGTGATGCCATTGCCGCCAGGCAGTTCAGTGTTCATGTCCCGTGGCGGTTTGGCGTCGAACAGCAGGATATCGCTCACAGCCTCATAGGCAGGTATGGGGGCAAGATCCGCTTCATCCCGGATGGACAGGGCTTTCATGACGGGGCGGTTGAAGAGCGCCTTGATCTGGGAAACGCGCTCGGGCGTTTCCGTGCCGTGCAATTGCCAGATATCGGGATTGATCGACCGGTCGATGGCCTCAAGCTCATCGTCACTCGCATTGACAGTGAGGGCAACTATGGACGCTTTGCCGCGTACCGGACCCACCAGTTCCTTCGCTTTCCCATAATCCACATGCCTCGGGCTTTTCGGAAAGAATACAAATCCAATCCAGTTGGCACCACATTGCAGGCCCGTCGCAATCGTTTCTGGCGTCGACAGGCCACAGATCTTTACATACATTGGGAACCCTCTTGTTGCAATGGCTTTGTCTAGTCGCCCCTTTATGCGAAAGCCTACACCCGATGGAAGCAAGCCCTTTCGACCCGTTCTGACTGGTCCGGGTGCGGACAGGATATTGCACGACTTGCCGCACAAACAGACTGGCAAACAGAAATGCCAGCCGCAGGGCTGGCATCACTTCTGTGTCAGATCGAACAGCTTACGCTTACTTCCGCGCTCCGCCCAGACTTCAGCTTACGCACTGGGCGGCGCAACGGCCAATCCCTACATCGCCACCTTGGTGATGGCCGTCGGGCCGGACGCAGGCAATGCCGGAACATCGCTCTTCGGGTCGGCTGCCAGCTTTTCAAGGCGCTTCTGCTGGCGATCCGCTTCGTTACGCCATCTCTGCGCTTCATATCGTTTCTCACGGGCAGCCTTGCGATGACGGCCCTGCTTCAGCCAAGCCATGAATCCACCAATGAAAACACCGACAAGCAGCGCGCCGAAGATCACCATATACAGCGGCAGGGTGAAATCCAGAACCGGCTGTTCCGGCGAAAACGGATCCAGAGCAAGCTTGACGTCATGACGGTTGGCAACGGCCAACGAGATCATCACGATGCCAAATGGCACCAGAACGATCAGCTGCAGAAAGCGTTTGATTATTTTCATAATCGAAAGATATCCAGTCTTGATCGGCAGGTCTATTCGCTATCGTCCCCGTCGTTGAGACGCTCGCGCATTTCCTTGCCGGTTTTGAAGAAAGGAACATATTTCTCTGCCACAGGAACCTTTTCGCCCGTTCTCGGGTTGCGCCCGACGCGAGCCGGACGGTTCTTGACCGAGAAGGCCCCGAAGCCGCGCAACTCGACCCGATCACCGCGCGCCAGGGCGTCGGAAATCTCATCAAGAATGGCGTTGACAATATGTTCGACATCTCTCTGATAGAGATGCGGGTTTTGTTCTGCGATGTGTTGTACCAATTCGGACTTGATCATCGTCCGCTCCCCTTCATTGCTACCCTTACAGATTCGAATTCATTATTGAGCAGATCCCGACCAAATAAAATGCGTAAAATGCTCTTATTGTTCGTTTTTTTGAGCCTGCCAAACTGAGACCAGTCCGTCAAGTTGAACCGCATCATTTCGTTGGGCAAACAGGTCAATAATTGGTTGAGGCAACAGGCTTGCCATCATCCTGCTGGCAAATCCGAACGGAAAACTCTGGCTTATCGGCTCCGGCTTCCACTCGACCAGCTTCAGATTTGTATCGAGATTATGCTGTTTAATCAACCAGTTCTTGGCTTCTTCCGGTCCACCCAGCTCGTCGACCAGCTGCAGTTCCAGAGCCTGACCACCGGTGACCACCCGACCATCGGCCAGTTCGAGGGCGCGCGCCCGGTCAAACGGTCGATTTTCAGCAACAAGGTCAACAAACCATTGATAGGAATCATCAATCATCTTGGCAATCATTGCCTCGGCCTCCGGATTCTTGCCGGAGAACGGGTTTGGCTCGGCCTTGAGCGGCGCACTCTTGATCGATCTCATCTCGACACCGACCGTCCCCATCAGCTTGGACACGTCGGTATACTGGAACAGGACACCAATCGACCCGGTGATGGAAGTGCGACGGGCAAAAATGCGTTCTGCCGGCAGGGCGATCATATAACCGGCAGATGCAGCCAGGGCATCCATGCTGGCAACAACCGGCTTCTTCTTGCGCAGTTCCACGAGCGCATCATAGATCGCTTCACCGCCCGACGTTGCGCCACCGGGGCTGTTGATCGAGACGACCACACCCTTGACGTGGTCGTCCTTCTCCAGATCCTTGATCAGCTTCAGTTTGCGTTCCTGACCAACGATGGTGCCAGCAAAGACGATCTTGGCGATCTGGTCTTTCTTGGTGGTCAGATCTGCGGCATCCAGAATGAGGGACATGGAAGACCCGATCACCAGAATGAACAGCGCAATAACAGCGATGATGCGCCAGACCGAGAGTTTGCGCCTGAGCTGGCGACGCTCTATCAAATGATCCAAATCGAAAGACATGGTGGTGCTTCCCTCACGCTGTTCCACTGTGGTTTATCGCCCGCGACGGCTTAATTTGCAACGTCAATATAGGTGCGGATTCTAAAAAGAGTTTGAAAATACATGACAAACAAAAATGCCGCAGGCAGAAAACGCCTGCGGCATTCGTCATTTTTACCAATGCCATGAAGGCTTGGATAGCGACTTATTCGTCGTCGCGAGCCTTGAGGGCAGCACCAAGGATGTCGCCGAGAGAAGCGCCAGCGTCGGAGGAACCGAACTGTGCAATGGCTTCTTTCTCTTCTGCAACTTCAAGAGCCTTGATGGATACGCCGAGCTTGCGGTTTTTCTTGTCGAACTGGGTAACGCGGGCGTCAACCGTTTCACCAACCTGGAAGCGGTCGGTGCGCTGGTCGGCGCGGTCACGGGCCAGGTCGGCACGACGAATGAAGGAGGTCATGTCAGAGCCAACAACCTTGACTTCCAGACCGTTCTCTTTCACTTCGGTGATTTCGCAAGATACGATTGCGCCACGTTTCAGTTCGCCAGAAGCGTCTTCGAACGGATCGGATTCAAGCTGCTTGATACCGAGGGAAATGCGTTCCTTCTCGACATCCACATCCAGAATGACAGCCTTGACAACGTCGCCCTTGTTGAACTCTTCCAGAACCTGTTCGCCAGGACGGTTCCAGTCCAGATCGCTGAGGTGAACCATGCCGTCGACTTCGCCTTCCAGACCGATGAAGAGACCAAATTCGGTCTTGTTCTTCACTTCGCCTTCTACGACGGTGCCAGCCGGATGGGTTTCTGCAAAGACAGCCCACGGGTTGTCGAGGGTCTGTTTCAGGCCCAGAGACACGCGGCGTTTTACAGGATCGACTTCCAGGATCATCACTTCTACTTCCTGAGAGGTAGAAACGATCTTGCCCGGATGGACGTTCTTCTTGGTCCAGGACATTTCGGAAACGTGGATCAGGCCTTCGATGCCCGGTTCCAGTTCGAGGAATGCGCCGTAATCGGTGATGTTGGTCACGCGACCGGTGAACTTGGAACCAACCGGATAACGCTGTTCGATTTCAGACCATGGATCAACTTCAAGCTGCTTCATGCCCAGAGAAATACGATGGGTATCCTGGTTGACGCGAACGATCTGAACCTTGACGGTCTGGCCGATGGACAGCACTTCGCTCGGATGGTTGATACGACGCCATGCAATGTCGGTGACATGCAGCAGGCCGTCGATACCGCCCAGATCCACGAATGCGCCGTAATCGGTGATGTTCTTGACAACACCCTCGACGGTCTGGCCTTCCTTGAGGTTCTGAACCAGTTCGGTGCGCAGTTCTGCGCGGGTTTCTTCCAGAATGACGCGGCGGGAAACAACGATGTTGCCACGACGCTTGTCCATTTTCAGGATCTGGAAAGGCTGTGGGGTGTGCATCAGAGGGGTCACGTCGCGAACCGGACGGATATCCACCTGAGAGCGAGGCAGGAAGGCAACGGCGCCGTCCAGATCCACGGTGAAGCCACCCTTGACCTGGTTGAAGATGGTGCCATTAACTTTTTCTTCTGCTTCGAAGGCTTTTTCCAGCTTGCCCCAGCTTTCTTCGCGGCGGGCTTTGTCACGAGACAGAACAGCTTCGCCCATCGCATTTTCGATACGCTCGAGGTAAACTTCAACCTCGGAGCCAATCTCAAGACCACCGTCTTTTGCCTGCGCACCAAACTCCTTCAGTGCGACGCGGCCTTCAACTTTCAAGCCAACATCGATGATTGCCATGTCTTTTTCGATGCCAACAACGGTGCCTTTGATGACTGAGCCTTCATGCGGCTCGGTTTCACTAAAGGACGCGTCAAGAAGGGCGGCAAAATCTTCCATGGACGGATTAAGATCGCTCATAAAAACTCCTAAACAACCCCGTTTTCGGGGCCCTTCGCGCCAATTGGTTCGTGTTTCACCATGCTCCTGTCCCAACCATGTCTATTAAAAGACAAGTCCATCCTTTGGTATAAAGGAGTGGTCCGGCGCGTATGCGGTCGGTAGGGAGCTCAATTTTTACGGCACTCCGAAGAGGGCCCGCAGAGGCAAGACAGCAGGAAGGACAACTGGAAAGTCAAATCCGCCTGCGCACCACCCCAGCGCAACAGACTGATAGATAAAAGAAATCACCGAATGCTTGCGACTGATTGCATAGCAAAAAGGCCACAATCGGGTCCCCGATTGACGTGCCTTTATTTTTCCTGCGTTTCCTCAACAATCCTAACAGCTTGCTGGAATGCGCCTTCTATATCCAATTTTGTTGTATCAAGCAAGTGGGCATCTTCAGCCGGAATGAGCGGCGCAACCGCGCGGGTCTGGTCCCGTTCGTCCCGCTTCTTCACGTCTTCCAGAATCTGCGCATAGTCTGCAGCCTGCCCCCTGGCGAGGATTTCGTCGGTTCGGCGCCGGGCACGTATCTCGGCGCTGGCGGTCACGAACAGCTTGACGTCGGCATCCGGACAGACAACCGTGCCGATATCGCGCCCATCCAGAATGGCCCCACCCGGACGGTTGGCAAACGCCCGCTGAGCCTCCAGAAGAGCCTGCCGGACGCGCGGCATCACGGCGACCTTCGAGGCAGCCTCTCCGATGGCATGGGCAGACAGAACCGAGCGATCGAGAGCCGCCAGATCAAGAGCCTGCGCAGCCGCCTCCGCCAGATCCTCATCATCCAGAGGCTTGGCTGCGGTCAGCAGCGCATGGGCCACGGCACGAAAGGTCAGCCCCGTATCAAGATGCGGCAAGGCGAAATGCTCGGCCAGTTTGCGCGACAAGGTGCCTTTGCCAGAGGCCGCCGGGCCATCGATTGCGATGATCATAGCTTGTCCATCCGGTTTGTGTTGCCCATCCCGGACTTATGGTTCCGGTCAGATCCCGTTTTTGCCGACAGGACCGGCCTTTGAGGAAACGGCGGCTTTGGCCTCATTGTTTCCTTCATCCGGAGCCGGGTCACAGGATTTGTGCTCAGCTGTACCAGAGTCGGGTGCCAACCAATAGGCCTCGTCATAGATTTTTACAGAGTTTATGAGACAGGCGATCCTTGTATCCAGAGGCGCCATTTTCGCGGGAGCACAATAGAAACCCTCCAGCAAGAAGCCGTTGTGATAGTCCGGGCTTTGAAACGCCGTGCAGAGTTTACTCACCCCACTGTGCTTGTAGCCAAAGCTCGCCAGAGCCACGTCTCCAAGACTGGTCGAAATCTTGCGGTCAGGTCCCCAGAAGGACAGCCTGATTTTTCGGTTTTTGAATTCATTCAGCTTGGACACAGAGGCGCGCAAGCCATTCTTGCGTCCGCCAAGAGGGCTTGGCAATGTATATCCCAAGACAAATTGCTCGTCTTCATCGCCGATGGATCCATAGTGGATCCATGTTGCATCCCCATAGGAAGGCTTGTCGGAGATATAATTCCACGTGTAATTCAGCGACGTATTTATGAGATCTTCATCTAGAAATATTTTTCTCGGCTGATCGTATCCGGCGGTCAATGTGGCCGGTGCGTGAAGATCTATCTCTTGGCGAAACGAAGCTGCGATAGGCTCCATGGCCTTCTGGCTCAGTCTGTAAGGCGTGCCTCCCAGTCCCATCCAGGCAATTCCGACCATCAATCCGACCGAGAAATACATTATCCGCAACATCTGCCGTCTCCATCAAAAGCAATGGGAAGACAATACAATCTCAGGGTGTAGACTTTCTAACCACACAGATCCACCCCCAGCTTCTGCCTCCTATGGTTAAGCCGCCCTAAACGCCCTAGGGGCGAAGATATTGCTCAAGGAATTCAAGGCTTCTGATGCCGTACCAACTCAGGCGCTCACCATCAACAAAGGCATGGGCAAAGGGCAGCTCCGCCATTTGCCTTTTCCGTCCCAGAAAGGGGTAAGGTTCGGAGGAGCACAACAGGAGAGTCGTTTCCGGATCGAAAGCGGCAAGATCAATGACCGGGTATTTCTCTTCGAAGGCCTCGATCTCGACGCCGAGCCGCGCCAGACTGTCGCCGATGAAGCTTTGCCTGCTCACTGCCATCCATGGCTTGCGCCAGATAAGATAGAGTATCTTGCGGATCGGCTGCGTGGGACGTCGTCCCCAGTCCATCAAGGCTGGCAGCGGCAGATCGGACTGCCAGGGGTCACGGCTCAGACCATGCAGCGCCCTGCTCCGCTCGGCCATGGCCCGGAGCCCTCCAGAGCCGAGGCGGTCGGCAAGCCCCTCCAACGCCAAGGTCATGTCATCAAGCGAAGACACATGGGTAACGTGGCAGGGCACCTCGTCCTGTTCGGCCATGAAACAGGCATTCTCTTCCCGATCAAGCAGGATGAGGTCCGGATTGACGGCCAGCACCTTGTCCCAGTTCCAGTCCTTGGTGCCACCGACGACCGGGATTGCTCCGACCGTCGCTGATGGATGGATGCAGAAGCGCGTACGACCCACGACGGCAATGTCCGCGGCGAGCAGGGTTTCCGTCCAACTGGGGACAAGGGAAATCACGCGCATCGGCTTCCTCGATATCGGCTTTATTCGAAGGTGGCGCCAAGGGCTTCCATCAGGTCGGCAAAGCCGGGGAAGGAGGTGTTGATGATGCCTGCATCATCAACCGTGACCGGCTTTTCACAGCCGAGCCCCAGCACAAGGAAGCTCATGGCAATGCGGTGGTCCAGATGAGTGATGACACGGCCACCGCCAGCAACGGCTGCCCCGCCCTTGACGACGAGATAGTCCCTGCCCTCTTCGAAGGTGACGCCATTGGCCTCAAGCCCCGCTGCAACGGCGGCCAGCCGGTCGCTTTCCTTGACGCGCAGCTCTTCGAGCCCCTCCATGCGGGTCTCCCCTTGCGCAAAGCTCGCGGCAACGGCCAGCACCGGATATTCGTCAATCATCGATGGAGCCCGCTCGGCAGGTACGGTCACGCCCTTCAGCGCCGAGGAACGCACACGAATGTCGCCAATGGTCTCGCCACCACTGTTGCGCTCATTCTCGATTGTGATGTCAGCCCCCATTTCGAGAAGTGTGGTGATGAGGCCGGTGCGGGTCTCATTGAGCAGGATGTCTTCCAGCACCAGCTCGGAGCCTGGCGTGATCAGCGCGGCCACAATCGGGAAGGCCGCAGAGGACGGGTCGCCCGGCACGATGACGTCCTGTGCCGTGAGCTCCTGCAGCCCCTCGATGGTCAGCACGGTCTCGCCTTCGTCGTTGATCTCTTCGCCGAGCGTCGCGCCAAAGCCGCGCAGCATCTTCTCGGTGTGATCGCGGGTCTTGACCGGTTCGATGACGGTGGTGGTGCCAGCCATGTTGAGGCCCGCCAGCAGCACGCAGCTTTTGACCTGCGCCGATGCCATTGGCACGCGGTAGGTGATCGGCTGGGCCGGGTCAGCCCCCTTGATGGTCAGCGGCAGGCGATCGCCGGACCGGCTCAGCACCTCCACGCCCATCTGACGCAGCGGATTGAGCACGCGCGCCATCGGTCGACTGGACAGCGAGGCATCGCCCATGAAGGTCGTTGCAAAAGCATGGGCTCCGGCAACGCCCATGACCAGACGCGCCCCGGTGCCAGAATTGCCGAAATCAAGCACGTTGGCCGGTTCGAGGAGAGACCCGGTTCCCAGCCCCGTCACATGCCAGACGTCCGCTTCATCCTTGCGCACAGAGGCGCCAAAGGCGGCCATGGCCTTTGCCGTGTTGAGCACATCTTCCGATTCCAGCAAGCCGTGAATGGTGGTGTCCCCGCGTGCCAGCGCACCGAAGATCAGGGCGCGGTGCGATATGGATTTATCGCCGGGAACACGCAAATGGCCACGCAGGCCAGAGGACTTGCACGCGGCAAGCGGAGACAGGTTGGTGCTATCGTGAGCCATTTCCACCTCTTGCTTGGAGTTCTCGTTGGCCTTCTGCCCAGTTTTGCCAGGTGCAGAGGATAAGTCCAAGGCCATTTCTTCGTTGAAACCGGCCCCGACTTACACCATATTGCCCACTACGTCACGCCAACATCCGAAGAAAAGAGTTTTTTGCGGCCTTTTTCGACTTTTAGCTTTTGACAGGCCGTACAAGGTTAGCTAATGGAGTTGGTCAATTCTTAGAATCGAAAACCTTGCTAGGTGAAGAGGCAAAGCTGTGGCACGACCAGAACTTGGAACCAAACGCGTCTGTGCAGATTGCGGCGCTAAATATTACGATCTGAACCGCGATCCTATCGTCTGCCCGAAATGCGGATCTATCTTCGAGATGACCAAACCTTCCGCAATCGAAGTGGCGGAAATTGATGATCATGACGATGATGTCATGACTGCGACCGCCGCAAGCGCAAGCGACGACGACGCAGATGTCATCTCCCTTGAGGACGCCGATGCCGAACAGGCATCCGATATCGACGTTCCGGATCTGGATGACGATGACGACAGTGACGACGCGGATGTCTTCCTTGATGACGAGGAAGACGAGGAAGCCCTCGACGCTATCGGCCTCGACGTGGCTGTTCCGAGCGAAGACGAAGAATAATCGTCTCCCTTTCGACAAGCGCCCGTCGGTTTCCCTCGGGATGACAAGACAGGGCGTCCATTTTCAAAAGCGCGGCTGTAACCAGCTGCGCTTTTTGTTTGTGCGGTGTTGTAGCACCAAGACGTTCCCCCTCTTCTTTCTTCCGCCAGCCCTCTGGCAACTCGTCCTGTTGTCCATCACGAGCACAAGCCCTCTCCCGTCTACGGCTCCCCAGCCCACCAACAAGTCAAGCCCTCAGCTGCCTGCCACCTCGTCTCCGGGAAGATGTTTTCCAACAGTATTTTCAGCTCTGTTCGAAACCGGAAGAGAGCCCTCCTCCGCAGAAACCCGCGCGATCCGTTTCCTGCCAGACAGCTTCTTCATCAAACTGGGGAAAGAATCCACATTTTCATGAAAATGGGGATTGATTTCACATAAGCGCTTCAATATGTTCCGCTTCACCACGAAGCGATTATGTCGCTTTGAAGTGGGGCTATAGCTCAGTTGGGAGAGCGCGTGAATGGCATTCACGAGGTCAGCGGTTCGATCCCGCTTAGCTCCACCATTTCTTCCTTGCATGAATGTTCTATACGTTATCAATCCCTTAGACAGACGTGAACTTTGACTGCGTACCCACGTTCGTAGCCAGATTGCGTACCCATGTGGATAATGCCGCTCCTCTCCTAGCGCTGTCGGTCCGAAGCATCCCTTTTCCTGCGCTGTCTCGCTCAAATGGTTGTGTTGCCCCCACATCTTCACCTTGATAGTGTGGAGCCGTTCGCTTCCACTCTCAGGCATCCCCATGATCCCCGATTATCAAACACTCATGCTCCCAGTCCTGCAAACGGCCGCCGACTCAGAAATCAGCACCAAGCAGGTGGTCGAAATACTCGCCGAGGAGTTTTCGCTGTCCGAAGATGAACGAGAAGAGCTCCTTCCGAGCGGACGGCAAAGGCGTTTCGACAATAGGGTGGCTTGGGCTAAGGGCTATTTGAAGCAGGCAGGTTTGGTAACCTACACCAAGCGTGGCTTTTTCATTGCAACAAACAATGGGAGACAAGTTCTCTCAACCGGGCCACAACGCATCGACAACGAATTTCTCTCGCAGTTCTCTGCGTTTCAGGATTTTCGAAGCAGAACCGGCACTATGACCGAGAAACGCTTGGCAGAAGCGCCTTTACCCGCTGAACAAGAGCACCATTCAACACCTGATGAAGTCCTCAGAGAGGCGTACACCAAGATCAATGCATCCCTGGCTGACGATCTTCTCGAACGCGTCAGAAGCGCTAGTCCCACATTCTTCGAAGAGCTCATCATCGAGCTTCTACTTGGCATGGGCTATGGGGGTACATCCAAGGAGGCAGGGCATGCTCTCGGGCGCTCAGGCGACAACGGGGTGGATGGAGTGATCGATCAGGATCCTCTCGGTGTTGATCAAATCTATGTTCAAGCCAAGCGTTATGCAGAAGGCAACAATGTCGGAGCCGGTGAGCTTCGAGATTTCTTTGGAGCTCTCCACCTCAAGAAAGCGACCAAAGGCATCTTTTTCACGACATCTAGTTTCAGTCCTGCAGCAACGCAAACTGCCAAGGATCTCGGCTTGCGCATCGTGCTGATCGATGGCCAGAAACTAGCTGCTCTCATGATCCGCTACAATATTGGTTGCAGAACCGAGGAAGTCCTGCACCTGAAGAAAGTCGATGAAGATTTCTTCGGCTAGTTCTCACTCGTTGAGCAACACCTCGGCCCAATCATCAAGCTTGGCCTTGATCGGCAGCCAGCCGGGTTGGTAGAGGTCCAGCAGGTCATAAAAGGCCTCGCCGCGATCCTTATCTCTCCTGGACTTGCCTTGGATGCTGTTATTGGAGCCAGAAGTCCACTCAAAGCCAATCAGGCTGCCGCAAAATAAGAAATGAACACAAATATCCCACAGTGAAATTCATGCAACGTCAATGACCCTTACAAGGAATTGCATACCCAGAGGGCTGCCGGAGGAAGTGGGAGCGTACTTTGCGTTTCTCTGCTCTGACAAGGCAGGCTTTATCACAGGGCAAAATCTGCTGATCGACGGGGGCGGCTACCCCGGCACCTATTGAGCAGGAAAAGCCGAACGCTGTCATGCCGTCAAAAACGGAGCCCCCAATAGGCTCGAACCCCGGGCGTTGCCCGGCGTTCAAACATCATTTCATCGCATTTCGCTGGTCGTGCATCTGGCGGATCTGGGCTGGCCAGCGGCTTTTGATGTAGGAGAGTGCGGCAGTGATTTCCTCATCGCTCAGCACATCCTTGAACACCGGCATGTCGGTCTGGTAGTCCGGCATGTTGGCGATCTGGGCCAAGCCATATTTGGTGACCCCGAACAACACCTCGTCCGCATGATGCCAGGTGTGGCCTGTTTCATCATGCGGTGGCGCTGGCAGGCGACCCTTTTCATTGGCCTCGCGCCAGTTGGGCTGGCCTTCGAGGTTGTCGCCATGACAGGAGGCACATTGTTCGGCATAGATGATCTTGCCTTGTGCCACAATCGCCTTGTCATCAGGGCGCAAGAGACCGGCAGGGCTCCGGTCTCTTGCATAGAGCATCCCGCCAAGGCCTGCTGCAAGCAGGCCCGACAGGATGGTTGCCAAGGTGACAACTTTTGGCATGGATCGTTTCGCGCGGCTTGTCTTCTTGCGCCCCATCAAACCACCTCAAACCAAGTTGTCATGCCAGCGGCGGCATGTTCGAGCATGTGGCAATGAAGCAGCCATTTGCCGGGATTATCCGCAACAAAGGCGATTTTTGTTGTCTGACTGGGACCAATCAGAAACGTATCCTTCCACGGTCGTCCTTCATCGATTGTGCTGCCCTCGCGCTCCTCGATGCGGAAGTGATGGCCATGAACATGCATCGCGTGCGGCCAGGCGGTGTCGTTGACCATTTCGATGATGACCGTTTCTCCGCGTTTGGCGGTGAAGAATTGCTGCTCCGGCAGGTTGGCAACCCCATTGAAAGCCCAGAATTGCCTGCTCTGCATCATGCTTGCCCGACCGAGGGGCTTCCCCTGATAGGTAATGCCGTCAAACCGCCCCATGGCACCGCCGGTGATCAGCAGAGGATGAACCGTTGCCTGCGCCAGATCCGGCTCTGCAAGCGGGTTAGGCGTGAGCTTCGGAACCATGGCTGGCCCGGTGCCGGTGCCCGTTCCCGTCACACGGAAGGTGAGGAAAGGAAAAGGCGAGTTACCGGAAAGCTCTTCCAGGGCAAAATCCTGCCCCTGTTTCGGGATGACCAGCAGATCGACGCGCTGGGCCGAGGACAGCAGATAGGGCTCATAGGGCATGGCAATCGGCTCTGGCAACGGCTGACCGTCAAAGGCCAGGATCTTCGCGTCGAAACGGTTTGGATCCAGCTCCAGCGTACGGGCATTGCAGACGTTGATGAGACGCAGACGATAGGCCTCCCCGGCCTTCAGGGTCAGTTCCGGGTGGCTGATGCCATTGACAGTGATCCAGTTGCCCAGCCTGCCGCCGTGGCTCCAATCCATCATCATGCCCATCGAGCCTTCATCGAACTGGCCGTTCTGATTGAGCAGCCAGTCATCGATAACCAGCGTCATGTCATGCTCGGCATCAAATGTCGGGTAAGGCTCCTCCACAATCAGCGGGCCATAAAGCCCCCGCCCAACCTGACTCCAGCTCTTGTTGTGGGCATGATACCAATAGGTCCCGGCATCGGGCGCCACGAAGTCATATTCGAAACGCTCACCGGGTTTGACGGCCTCCTGTGTGAGGCCGGGTACGCCATCCATGGCGTTGTCGATGCGGATACCGTGCCAGTGGATCGAGGATGGCTCCTCCAATTCGTTGATAAAGCGAACCCTCACCCGCTCGCCCTGTTTGACGCGAATTTCAGGGCCGGGTGCTGTGCCGTTATAGGTCCAAAGGGTTGATGTCGGGCTATCCGGATAGAGCGATTGCGCGGCTTTCACGGCCCGGATTTCCAAAAAGCCGTCGTCGGCAAGGGCAAAGTGATAGGGGGCAAGGACAGTCGCCGCCGTGGCGCCAGCACCGAGCCGGAAAAAATCTCGTCTGTTGATCTTCATGGGTCTATTCCAATTGTAGATCGCAGCGCGGGCACCGGCTTCGGCTTTCCCGTTTGCGAACAATAACAATATCTCCGCCCCCTCTATCAGGGGCAGAGGATGAAGAGATCAAATGGGTTTTGGCGAAGAAACAAGAGCGTATCGATCGGCACGCCCGTCACGCGTCAGGCGATACGCGGCGGCGGCGGATCGAGTATAAAGATATGTGCAATCAGATCGCGGGCATTGTGCACAGGGACGTCGTAGAAGGGGACCGGTCGGTGAACGACACTCTCTGAGCTGAGAACCAGCATTGGTGCGCCACAATGCATCTGATGCCCATCCTGCATCGCTGGACAGCTTTGGCAGGGCAAAGCTTCATATCGTGTTGCCTGACTTGCCCTTGTGTGATGGTCTGTCTCCATCATCGGGCTCGCCATCTGTGATGCGCTGGCGGGCGCGAAGCTGCCGCCCGAATAGACGAGACCAAGCACGCTCATCATAAGGAGCATCCGTCCAATCCATCTCAATCGAGCTGCAAGGCGCATCATTCCAAGGGTCCTGTTGCCTGAAGTACCCGCACCATGCCACAAAATGATGCATAACGGGGTCATAAATTCGCAAAGACCATAAGGGCTCCAGTGGCGGGAAGGTCAAGCCCCAACTTTACAGCCGCTCCCAGGTCTGGATTTCCCGTCTATTTGCTTACACGAACTGGGCACCTCTGGATCTGACGACATGCATTCAGACGCCATGCCAGAGCCCATGCCAGAGCCGGATGGCGTTGCAAAGATTTCTGCGCTCGGCTTCTACAGTATGATGACCATCGGCGCGTATCATCAGAGGCATCCCCTGAAGATTGCCGAGGGCCATCATCCACACTGAAGAACGTGCCGGTCCTTAGAGGCAGAGGCAGAGGCAGAGCGTCACTTCAGCAGATATTTGACGAGAGCTGCGATGATCAGGATACCGATGATCAGAATGATCCACATCCCGATGCCGCCAAAGCCGAAGCCCATTCCAAATCCCATTCCGTTACCATACATGGTTCAATCCTTTCATTCCCGGGGTCAGCCAGAGGATCCAATTCCCCATAGTTAGAGGTCGACCCGCCTTAACCTGAGGGCATTGGCAATAACCGAGACGGACGACAGGCTCATGGCCGCCGCCGCGATCATCGGCGAGAGCAGCAGTCCGAACACCGGATAGAGGATACCGGCAGCCAGCGGCACACCCGCCGAATTGTAGACAAAGGCAAAGAAAAGATTCTGCTTGATGTTGCGCAGCGTCTTTGTCGCCAGCTTTCTCGCCCGCACGATACCGGAGAGATCGCCACCAAGAAGGGTGATACCTGCGCTTTCCATCGCCACGTCTGCACCGGTCCCCATGGCGATACCGACATCGGCCGCCGCCAGCGCCGGGGCGTCGTTGACGCCGTCGCCTGCCATGGCAACGAAGGCGCCCTTCTTGTGAAGCTCCTCGACAAGCACCTTCTTGTCTTCCGGCAGAACCCCTGCCCGCACTTCATCAATGCCAAGCTTGCTGGCCACTGCCTTGGCCGTGCGTTCGTTGTCGCCGGTGGCCATGATGACAGTCAGCCCCAGCGCATGCAGGTCCTCGATGGCCTTTGCTGTCGTTTCCTTGATTGGATCGGCAACCGCCACGATGCCAGCAAGTTTGCTGTCAATTGCCACGAACATGGCGGTCTTGCCCCCTTCCTGAAGAGCGGCGGCCTTTCTGGCGGCTTCATCCGTATCGATCGACAGGGCGTCAAGCATGGCGGCGTTGCCAAGGGCTACGTCCCTGCCCTTCACGGCGCCTTTCACACCCTTGCCTGTCATGGCCTCGAAGTCGGAAGACTCAAGTCGTTCCACACCACGTTCCCTTGCGCCGCTGACAATGGCCTCCGCCAGCGGATGTTCAGAGCCCCTTTCGAGAGCCGCCGCCATCGCCAACACGGCCCCCTCGTCGAGGTCGCCGAGCGACAGTACATCGGTCAGTTTCGGCTTGCCTTCTGTGAGGGTGCCGGTCTTGTCGACGATCACGGTGTCAACCCGTGCCATGCGTTCGAGCGCCTCGGCGTCCTTGATCAGCACACCAGCCTGCGCACCGCGCCCGGCAGCTGTGGTGATCGAAATGGGAGTTGCCAGACCAAGCGCACAGGGGCAGGCAATGATCAACACCGACACAGCCGCTGCGATGGCGAAGGCAAGGGCTGGATCAGGACCAAAGATCAACCAGACAACAAAGGCGAGCAACGCTACGCTGACAACAGTGGGTACGAATATCGCCGACACCTTGTCTGCGAGCGCCTGAATGGGGGCGCGGGATTGGCGCGCGCTGGCGACCATGCCGACGATCTGGGACAATACGGTTTCCGCCCCGATATGGGTGGCGCGGATGGCTAGTGTGCCGTTCTTGTTGATGGTGCCGCCGGTCACCTTGTCGCCTTCGTTCTTTTCGATTGGCACAGGCTCACCGGTGAGCATGCTCTCGTCGACCGAGGAGTGACCTTCTGTCACTTCCCCGTCCACCGGAATGCTGTCACCGGGGCGAACACGCAACAAATCGCCCGCCACCACATTCTCCAGAGGCGCGTCATATTCAGTACCATCGGGCAGGATACGCCGTGCCGTCTTGGGGGCAAGGTCTAGCAATGCCCGGATGGCATCGCCCGTCCGCTCGCGTGCTCGCAGCTCCAGCACCTGTCCCACAAAAATGAGGGCAACAATGACGACAGAGGCCTCGAAATAGGTGCCAACCCCTTCGCCGCTCCGATACTGCTCGGGGAATATACCGGGCAGGAAGGTTGCAAAGAGCGAGTAGATATAGGCCGCGCCAACGCCGAGTGCAATCAGCGTCCACATGTTGGGCGACGCATTGCGGATCGAGTCCCAACCGCGCTTGAAGAAGGGTTGCGCCGCCCATAAGACGATCGGCGTTGCAATGACAAATTCAATATAGGCGGACAGCTGGTGGCCGAGCCATTCCCGCACGGGAAGACCAACCATGCCACCCATGGTAAGGATAATCAACGGAACGGCCGCTGCCACGCTGATCCAAAGGCGCCGGGTGAAGTCGACCAGCTCATCCGACGGTTCGTCCGAGGGAACCGTCGGCTCCAGCGCCATGCCGCAAATGGGACAGGAACCGGGCTCGTCGCGGATGATTTCCGGATGCATCGGGCAGATCCACTTGGTGCCCGGCTGGGTCTGTTGCCCTGCCTCCCTGGCGTTGCCGGAGGCATAGAAGTAGGGATCCGCCTTGAACTTTTCCTGGCAGCCATCGGAACAGAAATAGAAGGTCTGGTCCTGGTACTGCTCGGAACGCACACCCTCCTTCACCGTCACCTGCATCCCGCAAACCGGATCTGTCGCCACCTCAGCTCCCGGTTCCGCCGGGCCATGATGATGGTGCTGGTGGCCATGGGTATGCCCATCGTGATGGTCGTGCATATGGGGGTGCTCATGACCATGACCATCGCCATGCATCATGTGGTTATGATCATGATGATCGTCATGATCGGGGTGTTCATGCGTGTGTTCCTGGTTGGCCATGACGGCCTCCTGTCATCCTGTTTTCATTCAAAAGAGTGTGCTACCCCCCAACTGCTCCGCCAACGACGCATCAGGCGGCATCATCTTCCGGCTCGGCAACGGTTGCCGAAAAGCCAAGCTCGCTGACGATGGCGGCAAGCTGTGCGGGATCGGTTCGACCTTGCCAATATTTGATGGCTGCCTTGCCGTCAGCCAGATCGATATTGGTATGCAGAACCCCTGGCGTGGCTTTGAGGGCGCTCTCAACCTTGCTGACACAGCCATTGCACTTCATCCCACCGACGGCGAGTTCTGTCAGTGATGTGACGGCAGAGTAGCCAATCTTGTCTAAAGCCTCCGACAACTGGCTTTCATCAATCGGGTGATCAAAGGCAAGGGAAATTGTCTGATGGGCAAGGTCGACGGTGGCACTGGAAACGCCATCAATGTGCTCGGCCACTTTCTCGGCGTGCCGGGCGCAATTTCCGCAGGACATGCCCTGCAGTTGGTATGTGCCATTCGATGTCTGGGTCATGGTCATCCTCTCCATCCTTCGGCGCAGAACTGTCTTGGTCTCGCACTTCAGGGCTTTGTTGTTTTCCCCGTCCGAAGCCGGAATTGCACCATGGCCGCGAAGGGTTTTCTCATTCGATGACCTCAATATGGAGTTTCCAGTAACTGGAAGGTCAATGGGGCCGTGGGCAATTTGTTCCAAATAAATTTCTGCTTGACCTTCCACCAGCTGGAAACTTTAAGCTTGCGTTTGAAGGGAGCGCTTCGCCAGTCGGTGAAGCCTTTAAGACAGAGTAGAACCAAGCATCGCCATGTCGCGCCAACTGCAAAGCACCATCGCTGCCGTGATCTTGCTGTTCGGGCTTTTCGCCGGAACAGGGCAAGGCTCTGCGATTGGGCCGTCAAACCCGGTCTCCTGCAGTGAAGCAACCGTCGCACTCGCCTCGGTCGCAGCAGAGGTGCCCGGATGCGACAAAGCCATGCAGCACCAGACCTGCACATCTGATGGTGTCTGCTCCTTCCTGATCATCAAGGCTGCGGTTGATAGTTGGGCTCATCTTGAGCTGCCTGCCCCCTACCCGATGGGGATTGCCGACCTTGTTGGGGCGCATACGCCGCCTGAAACACCACCTCCGAATTTCTTGCTCTGATAGCAGCCCTGTCAAACCTTTCGATGCCACAGCTCCATGCGGCGACAGGTCTTGATGAGGCCCCCCCAACCAACCACACCGGGTTGCTACCCTGCACCCCCGGATACAGGCCGGTTGCCACTCCGCCCAATCGGAAAAAACAGGCGACAGCAGACCGGCGTCTATCAGACCAACTATTTTACGGAGAGATCCATGCGTAAATTTCTTCTTTTCACCACAACCAGCCTTCTCGTTGCTCTTGGCATGAAAGCGGCCTTCGCCAATCCGGCGCATCACCCGGACCAGTCCCCCCAGATGATGCAGGGCGAAATGATGTCCGAAGGAATGATGGGTAACGCCATGATGTCCGGAGGCAAGGCGTCCGCAGGAATGATGGGAGGCATGATGGGAGGCGGCATGATGAATCCTGACATGATGATTGTCATGCTGGACACAGACGGGGACGGTTCCCTGTCGTTGGAAGAATTCCAGAGCCTGCATGCCCGCATGTTCGCCTATATGGACAAGAACAAGGATGGCAAGCTGGAAGCTTCCGAGTTTGCCGCCCATCACGCGGGTGGCATGCCTATGTCACAGAGCAACAATCAGGACTGAGGAGCATAATGATGAAGAAACGATCAACTGAACTTGCTCAGGCTGGCCTTGTCGGTGCTGGCATTGTGGCCTTTCTCCTGACCATCCCGGCAGCCATGAGCGCTCAGCCAGACATCCCGACCGGAGCCGGTATTTCATCCTGGGTCGAGAACGGTTCGGGCGGCAAATACACCCTCCAGATTCTGGAAGGCACTCTGCCTGCGGCGGGCCAATCCGTCACGGCCAAAGTCCTCACTGACACCGATTGCGCTCCGGACGAGGAGGGCATCAATCACTGCCGCAACGAGATTGAACTCTCGGACGGCAGCAAGCTGACGGGGATCGACAATCACCGGATGAGTGCCAATCGATGCCTTCGCCCAGGCGAAGAGGTCACCGTCTCCATGCTGACGGATGGCTGGGCTACGGTGCTGGTCAAGGACGCAGAGAAGGTCGACTAGTCCTTCACTGTCATGACAGGAAGGGCCGCATGACCATGCGGCCCTTCAGAATGCTGCGTGGTAAGGCTTTGCCTGAGGGAGGCCAACGGGCCTTGGCCCAACCACCGATCTACAGATCAGAGGCAAAGAACTGGCACTAGCACAAAGCCTTCAGGATCGAGTGCTTGAGGCCGCCTAGCCCTCCAACAAGCCTAGTCCTCCAACAGCCAGACCAGCATGCCCCCCGGTTCCCGGTTGGCCCACAGGTGATAGGGAATGGCGGTGATGGCTGTTTCTATCATCGCCGGTTTCTGCCGTGCATAGAGCCCGTCTTTCCAGCCTGCGCCATCGGCGGCCATTGCGTGCCCCTTGAGAATGGTGGCTCCCCCCAGAAGGCTCTCGTCAAAATGGGCTTCAAGGCTCGCGTCTTGCGGCAGGCGCAACCGCTGTGGCGGAAAGCCGATATCGGTCTCTTCCATGCAATAGACAACCGGACCGCGCTTGATGGCCACGCGGCCGAAAGCGTCCGAAACATCCGGATGGGCATGAAGGCGCTCCACAGGCATAGGCAAGGCAAGGCGGATCACATCACCGCGTTGCCAGTGGCGCTGCAGGGTCGCATAGCCCTTGACCATGACGGCGGGCAGATCAACCGCTTCGCCATTGACCGTGAGGCGAGCCTCATCGCTCCAGCCGGGGATGCGCAGACAAAGGGCAAAGTCCATGGCCTCTTCCGGCTCAAGGGTGAGGCATATGTCGCCATCCCACGGGTAGGCGGTATCCTGTCGGATGGTAACGGCCCGTTCCCCCAGCATCACCTTTGCCTCGCTTTCCGCATAGAGGTGAACGGCCAGAGCATCGGGCTTGCTGGTGTAGACATATCCTCCAAGCGAGGCGATGAAGCGAGCGATATTGGTCGGGCAGCACGGGCAATAGTGCCATTTCCAGCGCCTGTGCTGACCGTGGCTTTCCAGCACATTCTCATAGAAATAATGCTCCCCGTCCCGCGCGATACCCGAAAGGGCACCGTTATAGGCGACCAGTTCGAGGATGTCGGTATAACAGGAATCAAGATCGATCTGCGCCATGCGGTGAACCCAGAAGCCCAGAGCAATCGCTGCGCAGGTTTCGGCATAGGCCGTTTCGTTCGGAAGGTCGAAGTCGCGGGTGAAGCCCTCGTTGTCCCCCGATGAGCCGATGCCGCCGGTGACATAGAGCAATTTCGCCGTCATGTGGGCAAACAGCTTCTCAAGCGCCGTCCAAAGCGTCGGGTCGGCGGTCTCGAAAGCGAGATCAGCCATGGCGCTGAACAGATAGGTGGCGCGGACGGCATGGCCTTCCACTTCTTCCTGCTCGCGCACCGGCTTGTGCGCCTGCGAATAGGCGTAGGTATGGAAGACATAATCGTCAGGATCTTCCCCTCGCCGACGGGCCTCCTCATCGAAATAGGAAGGCATCTGGCCGCGTTCGTCGACGAAATAACTGGCCAGCTGGCGATGGCGCTCCTCGCCGGTCAGGCGATAGAGCTTCATCAGTGCCAGTTCCACCTCGGCGTGGGCATCATAGCCCCTGAGCTTGCCGTCTTCGGTGCCGAAGGTTTCGATGATGTGATCCACGGCCTTGAGCATGATATCCAGAAAGGCCCGCTTGCCCGTGGCCTCGAAATAGGCCACCGCCCCCTCAAGCAGATGGCCCATGGAATACATCTCGTGCAGGTCGCGCAGATTGGTCCAGCGCTTTTCCGGCTCGCGACGGATGAACCAGGAATTGAGATAGCCATCGGGCATCTGCCCGTCACCGAGCCTTGCGACAATGTCATCGATCCGGGCTTCGATTTCAGGGTCGCGCCGATATTTCAGCATGTAGCTCGCCGCCTCGATCCATTTGCCGAAGTCGCTGTCGAAGAAATGCTGCATCGACAGGCCCGAGGGCTGAATGGGGCGGGCGAGCGGACCGGGAGGGCTGCGGAAATCGAGGACTTCAAGAAACTTCTCCTCCTCCAGCCGCATATACTGGGTGGGAATGGTGATGTCGCGCACCGTATCCTGCCAGCTTTTCCAGAAACCGCCCGTGAAATGCACCGCAGCGTGATCCACCGGCACAAAGCGCCCCGCGCCGCCGGAAAAAAGCGTCGTTCCGGTCTGGTTGCCCTTATTCATGAAGCTATCCTCGCATTCCCTTCGGAGCCTGTTCGCAGTCAACCGGGCTGACCTCAGCCAGTCCGGAGCAATGCCGCTCAAGTCACTTTCGATTGCGGGCGGACACCGGTCTGCTCGCGTTCGGTTCAGCTTAGCGCAGAACAAATTAATGTCTACACAGTGTCGACAAACAGTATTCAATGCGGTGTAATTGGACTCGAAAGCCTCGAAGGCTTGCGCAAGTGGCCTTGCGGAGGCTCTCGACTACCAGTTGTAAGATGATGTTTTTAATTACTAAATTTCGATCCTGCTAACAAACCTGTTCATCCGTCTGAACCTGGTTTGCGTAGCGGAACAAGGAGAAACCCGGTTCCCGATTGCCCCAAACGGCTCCGTAAAACGCCCGATTGAACGGCAAAAGAGACAAAGTTATCCCCAGTTTCGTTTCCTTCAAATTGGTCAGACCTATTACCAAAGAGCACTTCGTTGAAAGACCGCAAAAAGACCATCGCAGGATTGAAACCGCTTCCTCAACAAGGGCGCAGCGAGCAAGTCATCAAGGCGCTGGCCAAGTTCATTGACCGCCAGAAGATGGTGCCGGGGGACAGGCTGCCGCCCGAGCGCGACCTTGCCGAAGCATTGGGCGTGGCGCGCACCAGCATCCGCGAAGCGGTGAGCCAGTTGGCGGCGCTTGGCATTCTGGAACCGCGCATCGGATCGGGCACTTTCCTTCTGCGCACCATCACTTCGGACACGGTCTACATGCCATTGTCGCTGGATACGGACGGCCTTGAAGACCTTCTTCTGAAAGCACTGGAAGTGCGGCGCGGCATCGAGGTGGAGGCCTCCATTGCGGCAGCCAAGCGGCGCACCGAGGAGGACCTGCACCGCATGGAAGCGGCGCTTCTGCACATGGAAAGCCTGTTCAAACCGGAGGGCGGCAGCGGCCCGGCAGACCTCGCCTTCCATCTCAGTATCTATGACGCCGCCCACAATCCGCTGTTTCGCCAGCTTCTGGAACAGTTTCGCGACCTGTTCCAGCGCTTCTGGACACGCCCCTATGGGCGACCGGATTTTGCGTCCAATTCCTTCCCCTATCACCGGACCCTGTTCGAAGCGATACGCGATCAGGACCCTCACAAAGCCGAACAGGAGACCCGAAAGCTTCTGAATTCGGTCGAAGACGACATCAGGATGATGAAACCATGACTTCAAGCGTGGAACGGGCACAGCTGATCCTGGCCCATGACGATCACAATCCGCAGGACGCTGTTGTTCCCCCCATTGTGCAAACTTCGCTATTCACCTTCAGCAGCTATGAAGAAATGGTCGCCACCTATCGTGGCGATCTGGAACGCCCGGTCTACAGTCGCGGCCTCAACCCGACGGTGCGGGCGCTGGAAGACAAGATGGCCGCCCTTGAGCTGGCCGAAGACGCGATCGCCTTTGCCTCCGGCATGGCCGCCATTTCGGCTGCGGTGCTGTCCAATGTCGCTCCGGGCGACCGCATCGTGGTGGTCCGCAATGTCTATCCCGATGCCTTCCGGCTGTTCGGTACCTATCTCAAGCGCATGCAGGTGGCCGTGACCTATGTGGATGGCACCGACCACGACGCTGTCGAAGCAGCCCTGCCCGGCGCCCGCCTGTTTTATCTGGAAAGCCCGACGAGCTGGGTGATGGAAGCTCTGGATGTGGGCGCTCTGGCTGCCATGGCCAGACGGCACGGGGTTTTCAGCGTCATTGACAACAGCTGGGCCACGCCGATCTTCCAGAATCCGCTGGAGCTGGGCGTTGATCTGGTCGTTCATTCGGCTTCCAAGTATATCGGCGGGCACAGCGATGTCGTGGCCGGGATCGTCGTCGGGTCGAAAGAGGATATCGGCCGCATCCGAGGCGAGATCTACCCCTATCTTGGCGGCCGTATCGCGCCAATGGATGCCTGGCTGCTGCTGCGCGGGCTGCGCACGTTGCCCCAGCGGGTGCTGGCCCATCAGGAAAGCGCGTTGACGCTGGCCCGGCGCCTGTGTGAGCGGCAAGAGGTAGCTTGCGTCTATCATCCGGGCCTCGCCTCACTGCCAGCGGGCTTGCGGGGAACCACCGGCCTGTTCTCCATCGTGCTTGCGGATGACATTGACATGCGCACCTTCTGCAACACGCTCAAGCTGTTCAAGCTTGGGGTCAGCTGGGGTGGGCATGAGAGCCTGATCGTGCCGGGTGATGTCGGGCTGCAGCAGAAGTCCGAGCCCAACTCCGCCCGCGCCTTTGGACAATCGCCACAATCGGTGCGCCTGCATGTCGGTCTGGAAGGAACCGAGGCGCTCTGGCAAGACCTCAGCGGTGCCCTTGTCGCCGCACACAAGCCTTGATCGCCTTAACCCTCAGCAGAATTGTCAGGCCCGGAAAGGAGGTTTCAACTGCGCCGAAATGATATGTCGACAATTATTATACAAATCATTGACGAATTAATATTCAATGATAATACTGCTAGAATACAAAAATAAAAAACACACCTAACCAATCACCATCTTCAGAGGAGAAACTGATGTATCAGTTCAGTATGAAGACTCGCAGCCTCTCCGGTGCCATCACCCGGACGCTTCTGTGTGGTGTTGCTGCCGCAACAACCTTGTCTGTTGGCCTTGAGGCCAACGCGGCCCCGAAAACTGGAGGAACCCTCAAGGTCGTCGGAACCGCCGATATCGATCGCTTCGATCCGACCAGTGCCGGTCTCGT
Organism: Cohaesibacter haloalkalitolerans; assembly: GCF_003574655.1. Classification (GTDB taxonomy): domain Bacteria; phylum Pseudomonadota; class Alphaproteobacteria; order Rhizobiales; family Cohaesibacteraceae; genus Cohaesibacter; species Cohaesibacter haloalkalitolerans. The sequence continues at coordinate 379,256 of NZ_QNUM01000006.1, read as the reverse complement.
GACCACCAACAACTTCCTGCGCCCGACCCAGCGCACCCTGATCAGCTACGAATCCTCGACCGATGAGACGGTCCGGATCACACCGGTCGGCGACCTTGCGACAGGCGTGCCGCAGCCAAGCGAAGACGGCCTTTCCTACACCTTCACCCTCCGGGATGGTGCCAGCTGGAATGCTCCGGGCGGTTCCCGTCAGATCACGTCGGAAGACGTCGAACGCGGCATCAAGCGCATGTGCAATCCGGCGCTCGGCTCCTTCGCGCTGACCTATTACACCTCCCTCATCGAGGGCATGGACAGCTTCTGCGAAGGCTTCTCCAAGGTCGAGCCGACCGTGGACGCCATGAAGGCCTATATTCAGGGCAACGACATCTCCGGCATCACCGAAGTCGACGACAAGACCGTCACCTTCAAGCTCAAGGAAAAGGCTGGCGACTTCATCTACATGCTGTCGCTGCCAAGCGCCACACCCGCTCCAGTGGAAGTGCTCGACTACATGCCGGACAGCCCGGACTATCGCGATCATTATATCGCCTCAGGGCCTTACACGCCGGTCGATTATGTGCCGGACAGCAAACTGGTGCTGAAACGCAACCCGTCGTGGAAAGCCGAGAGCGATCCGCTGCGTGCAGCCTATGTCGACACCATCGACATCACCTTCGGGCTGCAGGCCGATGCTGCCATCCAGCAGCTTCAGGCGGGCGATGCTGATGTGGTCTGGGATATCATCATCCCGCCTGCCATCCTGCAGATGTTGACCATGACGGGCGACGAAAAGCTGATGACCATGGGTGTGGGCCGCACGTCCTTCATCTTCATCAACACCGTTTCGGACAACAACAAGGGTGCGCTCAAGGACCTGAAGATCCGTCAGGCCCTCAACTATGCAATCGACAAGACCGCAATCGTCCAGCAGATGGGTGGCCCGGCTGTTGCTGCGCCACAGAATGGCATCTTCGGCCCCGGCGTTCTGGGCTATCATGACTTCGACCTCTATCCGTCCGATGGTTCCAAGGGCGATCCGGAAAAGGCAAAGGCCCTGCTGGCCGAAGCCGGATATCCGAACGGTATCACCCTCAAGATGCCATACCGCAACTCGGGCATTCTGCCCGCCGTTGCCCAGACCGTTCAGGCCTCCATGGCAAAAGCTGGCATCACGCTGGAGCTGACGCCGGTTGCTCCGGCTGACTATTATTCCAAGTTCATGACCAACCAGCGCAACACCAAGGAAGGTGCGTGGGACATTGCTCCTGTAGGCTGGTCTCCGGACTGGGTCGGCGGGGCGGCTCGTTCTGTCTTCCAGCCGCAGTTCTCCTTTGATGGCAACCATCAGACCTACAACTACACCGACTACGACAATGCGGACGCAACGGAGCTGGCCAAGGCGGCCATCAATGCGACCACACCGGAAGAGACGGCCAAATTGTGGGGTCAGGTGGACGAGCTGGTCATGAAGGATGCCCCGGTCGTGCCGATGGTCAGCGAGAATATCGTCATGTATCACGGCGAGGCTGTTCAGAACTTCCAGCCATATGCGCTCAGCGCACAGGGTGACTACACCAATATCTGGCTGGATCGCTAAGGCGCTTCTCATCGCAACAAGGGCAGGTCCGGTCCCGTTTCGGGCCCGGGCCTGTCTATCCATCCCTGTCTGTCGCCGGTCTTTTCCGGCGGCAAGCCCCTATGCCTTGCGCAAGGCCCGATGAACAGACGAACGGAAAGCCGCCGATCATGCCGCTAATCGAAGCACACAACGTCACGATCCGCATTCCCACCGAGGATGGGATCATCTATGCCGCCAATTCCATTTCCTTCTCGGTGGAAGCCGGCGAGGTCTTCGGGATCGCGGGCGAATCCGGTTCCGGCAAGAGCGTTCTGATGCAGGCCATTACCGGACTGCTGCCCGGCGCGGAGATTTCCGGCGAGGTGCTGTTTGAGGGGCGCGACCTCCTGAAGATGTCGCAGCAGGAGCTGCAGGCCCTCAGGGGCTCTCATATCGGCATGGTCTTTCAGGACCCGCTTTCCAGCCTGCATCCCTATTTCACCATCGGCTCCCAGATCACCGAGATGATCCATGCCCACAGCAAGGTCAGTGCAGCAGAAGCGCGGGCGATGACCGTGGACATGCTCGGAAAAGTCGGCATCGAGAATGCCGAGAGCCGGTTTGATGACTATCCGCACCAGTTTTCCGGCGGCATGCGCCAGCGCGTGATGATCGCCATGGCGCTCGTTCTGCATCCGCCGCTGATCATCGCCGACGAACCGACAACCGCGCTCGATGTGACCGTCCAGATGCAGATCATGGAACTGCTCGACGAGATGCGCAAAAGCTTTGGCACCACCATCATCATGATCACCCATGATCTGGGGTTGCTGGCCAATATTGCCGATCACGCCATGGTCATGTATGCGGGCACACGGCTTGAAATCGGCGCGACGCGCGGGATGTTCTCCGCCCCAACACACCCCTATACGCTCGGGCTGCTCAAGTCTTCCCCCTCCAGCGAAACCGCTCAGGGCACCAACCTGGTACCGATCGAGGGTAATCCGCCGAGCCTTCTCGATCGGCCGCAGGGCTGTATCTTTGCCGAACGCTGCCCCGATGTTCAGGCGCTGTGCCGGTCCACCTATCCGCCGGTGCAGATCTATGACGACGGAGCCGAGGCTCTCTGCCATTTTGTGCCCGGCGACAAAGACATGGTGCTTCCCGCAAGAGCGGCCTCCCCTGACCACGCCTCGCGCCCCATCGTCGTCGACGTACAGGATGTCCGGCTGACCTTCACTGCCAAGAGCGGCTTTGGCAAGAAGCGCTCCATCGAGGTGCTCAAGGGCATCGACCTGCAGATCCGCAAGGGCGAAACTTTCGGCCTTGTTGGCGAATCCGGCTGTGGCAAATCCACCCTTGCCCGTGTCATTGCTGGGCTCATCCCCGCAACTTCCGGCGAGGTGACCCTCGACAGCGTGCCAATCCATTCGGTGACCGGCGAACGCTGGCGCCAGATGCGTCGCCACGTGCAGCTGGTGTTTCAGGACCCGGTGGGATCGCTCAATCCCCGCCGCCGGGTCGGGGCCATCATCGGCGATCCCTTCCGCATCCACAATGTCGCCCATGGCGAGGAGCAGAAGAGGCAGGTTCAGGAACTGATGGAAATGGTCGGCCTCAATCCCGAACATTACAACCGCTTTCCCTCGGAGTTCTCCGGTGGTCAGCGCCAGAGGATCGGCATCGCCCGGGCCCTCGCCATCAAGCCGTCCCTGATCATTTTCGACGAGCCGGTCTCGGCCCTCGATGTATCCATTCAGGCGCAGATTCTCAATCTGATGCATGAGCTGCAGCGGGATCTCAATCTCACCTATCTCTTCATCAGTCACGATCTGTCGGTCGTGCGCCATGTCTGCGACAAGATTGCGGTGATGGATGCGGGCCAGATCGTTGAACTCAACGAGTCCGATCGCCTGTTTGCCGATCCTCAACACCCCTTCACGTGCAAGCTGCTGAGTGCCATCAAGGATCCGCCACCGCTTGCAGGGAACAGTGACCGCCGCATCATCAACACGCGCCCGGCCTCTCCCAATGCCGTCATGATGGAGGCCGTTTGATGACCAACCAGACCACGCACCCGAAAGCGCCCTCCGCAGACAACGGAAAGATTTCCGAACAGGTGGTGCAGCGCAGCTCCTTTGAGCTGACCATGCGGCGTATTCTCAAGGACCCGGCCTTGCTGACGGCGGTGGTTTTCATCGTCCTGCTGACGCTCTTTGCGGTTTTCGCACCGCTTGTTGCCTACTGGACGGGCCATGATCCCAATACCCAGTTCCGCGAAACCGGCATGTCGCCCTTCGGCCTGCCGGTGGGGCCCAACCATGAGTTCCTGCTGGGCGCCGACCAACTGGGCCGCGATGTGCTGGTGCGGCTTGCCTATGGGGCACGCATTTCCCTCGCCGTCGGGGTTTTGGCTGCGCTTGCCTCGGCCCTGATCGGCATCACGATCGGCATGATTTCCGGCTTTTTTGGCGGTTGGGTCGATGTGGTTCTGGGGCGCATCATGGATCTGGTCATGAGCGTACCCTTTCTGTTGTGCGCTCTGGCGCTGGTGTCTGTATTCGGGCCATCGCTCGGCCTGTCGATCGGCGTGATTGTCTTCTTCAGCTGGACCACCATGGGCCGCGTGATCCGGGCCGAAACGGCCTCTCTCACCAAGCGCGAATTCATCGAAGCGAGCCGCAGCCTTGGTGCCGGACCCATATCGATCCTCATTCGGGACATTCTCCCCAATCTTTCCGTGCCGATCATCGTCTACACCACGATGATGATCCCCAGCTCCATTGTCTTTGAAGCAACGCTCAGCTTTCTGGGTCTCGGCATCACGCCTCCGACGGCAAGCTGGGGCGGCATGCTGGCCGACGCGGGGGCCAATTCAGTCTATCTGGTGGCCTGGTGGCTGGTCATCTTCCCCGGCATTGCCCTGCTGACCTCAACCCTTGCCTTCAACATTCTTGGTGACGGGCTGCGCGACGCGCTGGACCCCAAGGGGCGCCGCATCAAGCCGAGAAAGAAGAAATCGGTGCTGTCAGGCTGGCTGACCAGCAGAAAGACACCCGAGGGAGGACCCAATCAATGATCCGTTACCTGATGCAGCGGTTGCTGTTTGCCTGTCTGGTGCTTGTCTCGCTGTCGGTGTTCGTCTTTTTCCTGTTTTTCGTCGCTCCCGGCGATCCGGCCCGCGTGGTTGCCGGTGACAAGGCAACCGAAGCCCAGCTTGTGCAGATTCGCGAGAATCTCGGCCTTGATCGGCCCATCGTCGTGCAATATGGCAGTTTCGTCAGCAAGGCACTGCATGGCGATCTGGGCTATTCCTATCGCAACCAGCAACCGGTTCTCGACCTCATCACCCGCCGAATTCCGGCGACCGTTTCCCTCGTTATCGGTGGGGTGATCGTATGGCTGGCCATCGGCATTCCCATCGGGGTCATGTCAGCCCGCAATGCAGGCACAAGGAAGGACCGGCTCGGGCAGACCTTCATTCTGATCGGGCTCAGTTTTCCCACCTTCGTGCTCGGAATGCTGTCGCTCTATTGTCTCTATTTCCTGCCGCGCAAGGCTGGCTTCATGCTGTTCCCGGCTGGCGGCTACAAGCCATTTCTGGACAATCCCCTCGATTGGGCATGGCACCTCGTTTTGCCATGGACCACGCTGGCGCTCGTCACCTCGGCGATCTATGCACGCCTTACCCGCGGACAATTGTTGCAGGTGCTTGGCGAGGATTATATCCGGACTGCCCGCGCCAAGGGGATTTCCGAGCGCAAGGTGATCTACAAGCACGCCATGCGTGCCACACTCACCCCGCTGATCACCCAGCTTGGCGCCGATATCGCCTTCCTGCTTGGCGGCTCCATTGTCATCGAGCAGGTTTATGGCCTGCAGGGGGTTGGGGCGCTGGCCGTGCAGGCGGTGGCCAATCAGGACCGACCGATCATCATCGGTGTGGTGATGCTGGGAGGATTGTTCATCGTGATTGCCAACATCATTGTCGACCTTCTCTATACCCTTCTGGATCCACGCATGCGCTAGCCGCCGAGGCCTTGAGCAGCCCCGGGCCGGAAGATCGCCCGCGCCGGAAACACACTTTGCAAGAGGATGCTTTGTCATGAGCACCGAAACAACCCTGACGTTCCATGCTGACCGCCTCGCCGCCTTGCGCCTCTGGATGAGCGGGCAGCAGGTGGATGCCTATCTCGTTACCAGCGCTGACGCGCACCAGAGTGAGGATTGCCCCGGCCATGATCGCTGCCTGCACTGGCTGAGTGGCTTCTCGGGCTCGCTTGGCCGGGCGCTCGTGTTGAAGAAGGGGGCAGTCCTGTTTGTGGATGGTCGCTATCAGGTTCAGGCAAGCAGGCAGGCCGATCCGGGGCTATGGCAAATTGCACACCTGCACCAGACCCCTCCGGGCAAATGGATTGCTCGGGAGACCGGGCACCCCTGCTTGCGGATCGGCTATGACCCCATGCTCTGGTCGGTCAATCAGGCTGATGACCTGCGCAAGGCCCTCGCCTCTTGCGGCGCGGAGCTTTTGCCGCTGCCAGACCCGTTCAGCACAATCTGGGCAGACCGGCCTGCCGCGCCAAAGGGCAAGGTGCGGGTCATGCCCGAAGCCCTGTCCGGGCTTTCTGCCAGCGAGAAGCTGGAGACGATACGCAAGGACATGGCCGGAGAGCAGATCGATCTGTGGGTTGAGAGCCGTCCGGATGAAATCGCATGGCTGCTCAATCGGCGCGGCAGTGATGTTCCGATGCACCCTGTCCCGCTGTCCTTTGCCCTCATTCCGATGGACGGAGCCGTCAGCTGGTTCATTGATCCGGCAAAACTGGCGGACGACAGTCTTGACGCACTGACCGTCAAGACCGAGCCCCCCGAGGCCTTCCTCCCCCGACTTGCAGAGCTGGCGCAAGGCAGGAGGGTCGGGTTCGATCCGGTCTTTGCGCCGGATGCCGTTACGGTCGCAGCCCGGAAGGCCGGTGCCGAGCTGGTGCCCTCAACCAACCCGATCATGCTGCGCAAGGCCCGCAAAACAGCCGCCGAGCTCAAGGGATACCGCGATGCCCATCATGCGGACGGGATCGCCTGGGTGACCTATTGCCACTGGCTCAGCGTTGAAGTGCCACGACGCGCCGCCGCTGGCAATCCGGTGACCGAATGTGAAGCGGGCGACCGGATCAATCAGTTCCGACAGGCTGTGGCCGGTTATCTGGAGCCCAGCTTCAAGCCGATCTCTGCAGTTGGGCCGAATGCTGCCATGTGCCACTACAATCCGACACCGGGCAATGATACGCCACTCATGCCGGGCTCGCTCTATCTGCTCGATTGCGGCGGCCAATATGAGAGCGGCACAACCGATGCAACCCGCACCTTTGCCTTCGGCGACTGCCCCTCTGGTTTGAAAACGGCGGCGACAGCGGTGTTGCGGGGCTTCCTATCCCTGTCCATGGCGTGCTTTCCCAAGGGAACCTTTCCGCACCAGCTGGATGCACTGGCCCGCATGCATCTGTGGCAGCTTGGTCTCGATTATGACCACGGCACAGGCCACGGCGTGGGCCACAATCTGCTGGTACATGAATATCCCCATCGCCTCGGCAAACTGCCCAACCCTTTCGGGCTGGAGGCGGGCAACATCATGACGATCGAACCGGGCTACTATCTGGAAGACGGTTTTGGTCTGAGGGTGGAAAATCAGGTCGAGGTTGTGGCCGGAGATAATGGCTTTTGTTCCTTCCGTCCGCTGACGCTGGTTCCCATTGATCTTGGGCTATTCTCGCTTGATGCCCTGTCGCCGGAGGAAATCGGTTGGCTTGATGCCTACCACGCCCGCGTCAGGGCAGAGCTGATGGACGAACTCAGCCCGGAAAGCCGGGTCTGGCTTGCAAGCGCAACCCGCCCTATTGCCGCGCTTCAGTCCGGGGAAGCCTGAAGCCGGATAGACGACAGACAGACAGACGGGCGGATGGGTGGAAGGACGGGCGGAACGAAACTTCGTCCGTCCAGATGCTCTGTCCCTATGCTCTTGTCAGGCCGCGTCTCGCGCCGTTTCCAGATGCTCGATCGACTTTGAGAGGGCGTCAAGATGACTGATGACAATATGGCTGGCGCGGGTCATCTCTTCGAGATGCTTGAGAGCCGCGTCCTGATCGGCAGTTTCATGCGCAGCCAGCGCCTGTTGCGCACAGGCGTGGACCTTGCGATGCGGGTCCAGCAATTGCGTGAATTCCGGCATTGCCTTGATGTCCCGGTCGGCAAGAGAGCCATACCACTGGCCGAGGCGGCAGAGCTCGTGGCTGCTCAGTTCGTTTGACTTCAGCTTGATCCTGTCCATCACTGCATCGATAACCCGCTTGGTGAAGATGATATGATCCACCTTGGCCATTTCGCACAGGCCTCGAGCATCCTTCAACGCAGAGGTGTCGTCGGCATTCTCTGCCATTTCATCGTTGATCTCGGCAAACAGGGTGGAGATTTCCATGACCTGTGCCTGGCTTTCGTCCGCCAGCCGGGCAACACCGTTCACCCGTTCGGCAATCTCGGCGCTGGCTTCCTTCTGATGGGACAGGATCAGATTGATCTCCTGCATGCGTGTCGTGACATCGGACACCCGCTGCTGGGCCAGCTTCATCGTTTCGGTCGATTTCAGGATCGACTGATTGCCGCCACTCACTGCGGATCTGGTCTGATCCATCGTTTCCGAGATGTTGTTCATGCCGGACCTAAGCAGATTGATCCGGCGGGCAATATCCTCGGTCGTCTTGCTGGTCTGGTTGGACAGGCTCTTCACTTCATTCGCAACCACGGCAAAGCCCTTGCCTGCTTCACCGGCGCGCGCCGCTTCGATGGTCGCATTGAGGGCAAGCAGGTTGGTCTTCTCGGCAATATCCTCAATCACCGTAAGAATCTGGCCGATCTGGTCAGAGGCGCTGGACAGCTCTGACAGGCTTTCCACCGATGTCGCGACGGCTTTGGAAATGTCCTGAATGGCGCGTTCCGCTTCGCTGGCCGCGTCATTGGCACGTCTGACCATGTCGTCGGCGTCCTGCGCATGCTCGGCCGCACTTTCGCTGTTTCTCGAAATCTCGTCTACCGAGGTGACCAGTTCGGCGGCGGCGGCGGCGATCGACTGGCCGTTCGAGCTGACCTGCCCCGAGTGCCTGTTAAGATGATAGAGATTGATGGCGGTCGAATTCACCGATCCAAGGGTCGTTGCCATGTTGCTGATGCGGCTGATGTCTGCGTTCAGCTTGCTTCGCTCCTGAATGCGCCGCGCGTCTTCCTCCATCTTGCGGATTTCAAGAATGTTGCTCTTGAAGACGCTCATCGCCGAGGCAATGGCACCCATCTCGGCATTCTTGCTGAACTGGGGAATTTCGGCATCCATGTTGCCCTTGGCCATGTCTGCGATGACATCTGCGATTTTGCGAATTGGATTGCCGATGGAACGGCCAATCATGACCGACACGATCAGCGCAAGCAGAAGGGCGACGAACGAGATCAGCAGCGACAGATTGCGTGCAGTCGACAGGGCCTGCATGTTGGCCTCGGTTGAACTGCCCACCACAATCACACCAATCGGCTCGTCGGAATAGTTGGTCACCATCTCGGCATAGACGGCAAAGGGCTTGTCATTGAAATCAAGGTCGGAAAACTGCGTGTCGCCGGAAAAGGCGCTGTCGAGAGCCACAGTCGAGAAAGGTTCGACATCGCCGAAGGTTGTGGCGAATTTCTCATAGCCGTTGTCGCGCTTGAGATAGAGCGCTGCGTCGACCCCATAGTCCTGTTTGAATTTCTCAAAGAAGGCCGTTCCGAAGGACATCCCGAATTCGACCGATCCCAGATGCCTGCCTTCATTGAAGACGGGGACCATGCCCCTTACACCAAGCCCGGCGACCCCGACCTCCAGTCCGTAGGTCGGCTTTTTGCTGGCGTTGGTGCTGACCACTGTCTTGCGGAAGGAAGAAAGATCATCGCCGAATTTTTCCGGCTTGTGGACCCGCGCAAAGGATGTGGCCGGTGGCGTGTGGAACTGGAACTGCCGGACCGCATATTGCTGCTTGAGAACCTCAAAGGAGGGCGCGAACATCGCCAGCAGTTCATCCCGCTTGCCTTCGTCAAACCGCTTCTGCGCCTCGGGAATGTTGGCAACCAGAGCGCTCAGGCTCTCGGCGCGTCTGGCTTCGGCGATAATCGAGCTCTTGAGGGTCTTGTAGTTGCTCTCCAGCTTCGACCGGAAGGCCGTGTCCGAGAGCCTTTCCATCAGATACTCGTTTGCAAACACAATACATAACAAGGAGATCGAGAAAATGGACACAAACGCAATAATAATCTTCTTGCCAACAGACATTGCCCGCGCTCCTGCTTTATAAGGACACGCAAGAGTAGGTTGTTTATGATTAAAAATCCCTAAATTGTAAGTTCATGACTAAAATAGACGCAAATTCAAGTTGAACTACTTGCCGTTTTATTCTCGTTCAACCAGAGAAAATCCGGAGCAGGATTGGTTTTGTTACTGGAATGCCGCAGTGCGCAGAAAACCATAGATGAGGGCTGGCGATCGACACCGTTTTCGGCGATAGTGGCCCTTTAAAGATTCCTATATTGAGCATCTTTCTCTTGCAGCAGGACACCAGTTTGTTGAACCAGCCAAGCCTTGCCAATGCCCCCACCGAAGACTTCCGCCCACCCTGCCCGACGCGAGATCCGGGCAAGGTCAAGGTGTTTCGCCTGCTCAAGAAGGCAAGAAAGAACTATCTAGCCATCTGGTCCATCAAGGACTTCGACCAGCGCCTCATTGACTTCAAGATCCTGAACCGCCAGTTGATGGTCTGCAACGATCCCGATGTGGTCAAGGAAGCCTTCCAGACCAACCATCAGGCGCTGCAACGCAAGACGCCGCAGATGCGCAACGCCCTCAGCCCACTGATCGGCGATGGCCTGTTCATCAGCGACGGCGAGATCTGGACGGCCCGGCGCAAGATCGTTGCACCGATCATCCATGGCTCGCGCGTACCGAGCTTCGTGCCGATCATGATCGAGACCATCGAAGAGAAGAAGCGCGAATGGATGGCGCTGGAAGAGGGAGCCGAGATCGACGCCCTGTCGGAAATGGCCCATCTGACGGCAGAGATCATCTGCCGGACCATTTTTGGTCAGGATCTGGGCCGCGAATTCGCCACCGAGGTTGTCGAGGCCTTCTCCGACTATCAGCGTCACATCGACCAGATCGACCTGGTCTCCCTGCTCGGCCTGCCCGAATGGTTGCCGCGTTTTACCAAGCCCTCCGTCAGGAAGTCGATCAAACGCATTCACTCCGTCCTTGACCAGATCATCGATCGCTATGCCCACACCAAGTCGGAAGGCAGTGTCTCGGTGCTTGGCGGCTTGCTGGAAGCCTGCGACGAGGACGGCAAACCTCTGAGCCGCGAGGCCATCCGCAACGAAGCGGCGGTCATTTTCATGGCCGGTCATGAAACCACCGCCAATACACTGGCCTGGGCCTGGTATCTGCTGTCGCAATCGCCGCGGGTGGCCGAGCAGCTGACAGTCGAACTCGACAGCGTGCTCGGGAACAAGCCACTCGCCTTTTCAGAGGTTCGCAAACTGTCCTACACCAAGGCTGTGGTGGAGGAGACCCTGCGCCTTTATCCGCCGGTTCCCATTCTGGGCCGCGAAGCCATCGAGGCGACCAGCATTGATGGCCACCCGGTCGGCAAGGGCACCTTGTTGCTGGTGGTGCCGTGGCTCTTGCAGCGCAATTCCAATTTGTGGAACAACCCGCATGTCTTTCATCCGGAGCGCCATCTGGAACCGGAAGCATCGCTAAACGGCGAGAAGCGCTCGAAATACAGCTATGTTCCCTTCAGCATCGGCCCACGCATCTGTCCCGGGTTGGCCTTCGGCATGACGGAAGCAATCCTCAGCCTTGCCATTCTGGCACGTGATCTGGAGCTGCGCCTGAAGCCGGGCGAGGATGTGCAGCCTGTCTGCCGCCTCACCGTGCGTCCGGGTGACACCCTGCCAATGACGGTGCATCACAAGAACAGACAAGAGCCATAAGTCATGAAGCCGCTGCTCCTGTCCGACATTCCGATCGAGGATACCCGCCCACCCGAGCCGGAAGGCCCGCCACTGTCCTGGGCCTTTTCTACTGATCGAAACCAGAAGGCCGCCTGGCGGCTGTACTGGGTATCGGAGCCGGTCATGGGCGGTCTCAACTATGTGACCCACCATGCACTGCGCCTGCTGACGGTCTCCGGCTGCTCCCGCTTCGGCGCAGCGTTGGCGCCATTTGCCAGAGCACGGTTTGCAAAATCCAATTTCGCCAGGAGGATCGAGAAGAACCTTAGCACCCTGCGTCCCGACCGGGCGGCATCCGATGAGGACTTGAATGCCCTGCTGACAAGCTGGTGGGACAATATCGGCCGGGTGTTTGCCGAGTTTTCCGTTACCAACCGCCATTTCAAGGCCGGACTTGTAGAGGTCTCCGGCAAGGAGCATTTTGAGGCGATCCGGTCTCGCGGGCAGCGGGTGATTTTCGTTTCGGTGCATGTGGGCCATTGGGAAGCACAGATGTTCGCGCTGGCCGAGGCGATGGGCACTGTGTTGATTGGCCCCTTCCAGCCAGAGCCAAGCCGCTTTACCAACCGTCTGGTCTATCAGTTGCGCAAACGCCGCGGACAATTCCTCTTCCCGCCGGGCCGCAAATCGGCCTTCCGGCTCAACAGGCTGCTGCAGGAGCGGGAAGCGAATGCCCTGATCTATGTCGATGACGTAAGGGACCGGCAGATCCATCTGCCACTATTCGGCCGTCCTGCCCCGGACCGGGGCAACGCCGTGGCGGCCATCAAGCTGGCGATGGCCAATGATGCCGCACTCATTCCGGTCTACATGGTCCGCACCGAGGGGGCACATTATCACCTGAGGATGCTACCGCCGATAGAACCGGCAAGCGGCAGCGGCCGCGCGGAAGATATCCGCCGGACCATCGAGGCACTCAACAGTGCGCTGGAACCGGTGGTGCTGGAGCATATCGACCAGTGGTACATGCTGGCAGAGCTGAGGTTCTGATCCCGCCAGTGAGGCGCCGCCACTCCGGAGAGTGGCAGCAAGACTTTCAGTTGCCAGACGCTTCGAGCATTGCTGTCAGATTCTGCTTCACCGTCGCGCCAGCCTTGAAGGTCGCGCTGCCCGAGACAATGACGTGGGCACCCATTGCACGGGCAACGGGGAAAGTCGAAACAGTGATACCGCCATCGATGGCGACAAGCGGGTCGACACCCTGCTCCCCGGCCATGACCTTCAGCTCGGCGATCTTTTCGGCGACCACCACATCGGGGGCGCCTCCTGACCAGCCCGGATCGACGGCGATGAATGTCACCATCTCCAGCGACCGCAACAGCGGCTTGAGGATCGAAACCGGCGTGCCCGGATTGAGCGCCACCGAGCGCAGAACCTTGCGGCCACTCTCGCACCCGGCCACCGATACATCGAGTGCGACAAGCGCCCTGTGCAGATGGATCATGCCCTCGGCATGAACATGGACAATATCGGCACCAGCGGAAAGATGGGCCGGAATCTGGGCCAGCGGATCCGCCACCATCAGATGGACATCCTTGAGCATGGCGGTCTTGCTGGCCTTGACCAGCCCCGGTCCGGCTGTCATCTGGGGGCAGAAGACGCCGTCCATGATATCAAAATGGAGAAGAGATACACCGGCCTCTTCCAGTTCGGTGATGGCCTTGCCATAGGCCATGGCGTCTGCGGCCATGAGGCCAACGCTGATGTGCGGCCCGCCGCTGCGCAGCCATTCTACGAGGGCCTCGCGGCTGGCAAGATCCTTTAGTGAAAGATCCGGCATCTGTTTCTCCCGGGGGATTGTCGTTTGTGAAACTGCGGGTGCAGAATGATACGAGTCTGGCGCCTAGCGGGGCAGCCAGACGCCTGTCAGCACCTTGTGGGTGCGCGGGCCGGTCATGATGTCTTCCAGCTCGGCCTTGACCTTGAGATAGTGCGGGGTCTGCTTGTGGGCCTTGACCGCGTCCTCGTCTTCATAGGCTTCGTAAATGGTGAATTTGGTCTCGTCTTCCGGATCGCGCAAAACATCGAAGCGAATGCAGCCCGGCTCCTTGATCGAACCGAGGTGATTGGGGTGGAAGACGCGCAGAAAATCATCGACGCGATCAGCTTTGACCTGGATTTCAACGAGCGTTACATGCATGGGTCTGTCCTCACAGTGAGAATGGCAGGGAAGAGGGCAAAAAACGGTGACCAAAGGGGCGCGCCCCTCTGGTCCTGCTAGTCGATCTTCAGCTTCCGTTGAGGCTTAGAAGTCGAAGTTGTCGATGTTTTCCTTGGTGAAGACCTGACGTTCCGGCAGGATGATGATGCCGTTGCCGTCAGCTTCATAGTCATAGCCCTGAACGCTGTTCGGGCTGACTTCCACGGTGCCCATGCCAGGAACATCGAGCTTGTCGCCGACATTCATCGGGCCATCCTTGACCAGTTTGTTGGCTGCATAGATGGTGAGCGCGCCCTGTTTGGTCACGTCCCAAAGGCCGAACTGTTTGACCGTGTCGCGTTTGACATAGGGGCGCATGACGTTCGGGGTGGAGAAGCCAACGATGGTTACGTCACCAGCGCGTTTCAGGTTTTCCGCAGCCTGAGCGGCAGCAGGCAGAGCGTTCGCATCCGGGCAGAGCATGACGTCCAGATCAGGATAGGCCTGCAGGATGCCTTCTGCGGTCTGCAGGGATTTCTGGGCATCGTTGTAGCCATACTGGGTGGTGACGATTTCCCAACCCGGATATTTCTCGGCCAGCACTTCCTTGGCGCGTTTTACCCAAGCGTTCTGGTCGGTAACGGTCGGGCTGGAATAGAAGAAGGCAACCTTGGCCTTTTCCTTGGTGACCTGATCTGCGGCCATTTTCACGAGCATTTCACCGAGCTGATCAGGTGTACCCTGGTTGATGTAGATGCTGCGGCATTCCGGGTTGGTATCAGAATCCCAGGTCAGAACCTTCACGCCGCGTTTCATGGCGCGTTTCAGAGCCGGGCACAGGCCGTCCGGAGAGGTTGCGCCGATTGCGATGGCGTCATAGCCCTGGTTCACAAAGGTATTGATATACTGTACCTGACCGGAAACAGATGGTTCGGTCGGACCATCATAGGTAACGGTTACACCCAGATCCTTACCGGCAGCAACTGCGCCCTGACCACCAGAGTTGAAGAAGCCAACGCCAACCATTTTCGGAATGAAGGCGATTTTGGCATCAGCCGCCATGGATGGCGTCATCAGGCAGACTGAAGCAACCCCGAAAGCCAGTGCAGCAGAGATTTTGCCAAGATGTTTCATAATTCTACTCCCAAATATTCCTCGTTATACCTGCGAAAGACAATGAGCGTCTCCGCCGATAACCTCCCAGAAATGCGCTGAATCAGGCTTTTTGCTTGCCAGCGCTGTTGAGGACACGCCACAGAAGAAAATAGGCGCGTCCGATTTCACTCAGGCTGCGCATCGCGACAACCACCACCAACAGGGCTCCGGACAGAGCGCTGGCGATATGGCTGGAAACCCCGATGATTTGCAGACCTGTTTGAAAATACCCGACTACAAGCACAGCCAGTGCCGTACCCAGGATGGTGCCAGAACCGCCGTAGATACTCGTTCCTCCCAGAACAACGGCGGTGATGGCAGGCATCAGTGCGTCCGAACCGAAGTCCGAGCGGGCTGAGCCGAAGTAGGATGCCAGGACAAGACCGGACAGGGCGGCCATGAAACCGGTCAAGGCATAGGCGATGGTCAGGGTCCGGAACTGCGGAATGCCGGCATAGCGCGTGGCCCGCGGATTCTGACCGATCAGATAGATGTAGCGACCAAAGCGGGTGCGATGCAGCAGCACCATGAAAATCGCCGTTGCCACGATGAAGATCACCAGCGGAAAGGGCATGCCCATGACCTCAAGGTTGGCCAGTTCGACAAAGCTGTCGTCAAAGCCGGAAATGCCCTCGTAACCGGAAGCGCCACCAAGACCGGACAGCACCAGAGCAGCACCGGCATAGAGGAAGCTCGAGCCGAGCGTGATGACCAGCGGGTTGACCTGGGCAATCTGGATGGCAACCGAGTTGATGATCCCGGCCATGGCACCCGCACCAAGGGCACACAGGCAGGCAACCCAGATGTTGACACCAGCCACCCACAACAGCCCCAGCGTAATGGCCGACAGCCCCATGACCGATCCGATGGACAGATCGATGCCGCCAGTGATGATCACCAGTGTCAGGGCCAGTGCCACGATCCCCACATGAATGAAGTCACTGGTGGAATAGAGCAATGTGCTGACATTCAAGAAAGCCGGGTTGATGGCTCCGAAGAACAGGATCTCGACGACCAGAAGCAGTGCCAGAACGGCCTCCCAGCGTTTCAATAAGCCTAGGGATTTCATACTCTTGCCTCCTTGGAATGGGTTGCGAGGGCGGCATCCTTGGTTCCGGCCTTGCCTGCACCGGTCAAGGGTTCGGCTGGTGTAGCAGCATTGGCAGGAGCCGGATCGGCAGCCCGAAGCTCGTCCGGTTCCAGGAACTTGCGATATTTCTGATAGCGCAGCGACTGGGCCATGGCTTCGCGGATGCGACCATCACCGATCAGCACGATGAGCAGGATTGCGCCAGCGATCATGTCGTTCCAGTAGGCATCAAAGCGCAACATGACCAGAACCGAGTCGATGGAGGTCATGAAGAAGGCCCCGAGTGCAGCCCCGATCACGGTGCCGGTGCCACCCAGGAGGCTGACGCCGCCAAGAACGCCAGAGGCAATGGCACGCATTTCCATGCCGTTGCCCGCCGTGTTCGGAATGAAACCGATCTGGGCGGCAAAGATGATGCCCGCCAGTGCCGAGAGAATGCCGTTGATCGCATAGGCGGTCAGCTGCACCGTGTTGACGCGGATACCCAGAAGACGGGCACCTTCGCGGTTGTCGCCGACAGCAAAGATGGCGTGTCCGAAGGCCGTGTAGCGCAGGAACACATGAGCAGCAGCCAGCAGCACCAGCACCAGCCAGGCAAAGGGCGACAGCCCCAGCACCCAGGCATGGGACAGATCCTTGAAGGATTCCGGCAGACCTTCGATCCAGCTGCCGCCGGTGGTCAGGTGCACACAGCCGCGGAAGAAGCCCAGGGTGCCGAGCGTAGCCACAATGGCCGGAACGCGCAGGATGGCGACCATGAAGCCGTTGAACAGACCACAGCACAGTCCCACGAACAGGGCGATGCCAATGGAGGCGACAATGCCGAACCCGTCGTTCATGCAGACACCGGCAATGGCTGCCGACAAGCCCATGATGGAGCCAACCGAGACATCAAGCCCGCGCGTGGCCATGACCATCGTGGCGCCAATAGCCAGCACGAACAGCGTCAGCGAGTTGCTGTAGATCGAGAGCAGTGTCTCGACCCTCAGATAGGAAGGATCGGAGATGGCGAGAATGGCCAGCAGCATCACGATAATGATGGCAACCGAAGCTTCGCGATTGTTTTGCAGAAAACGTATCATCAGGATGCTTTCGCCTCCTCTGTCTTCAAACCAAACGACATTTGGGCAATGGCATCGACCGTGATCTCATCCCCTTCGAGGATACCCGTCGGATAGCCATGCGCCATGGCCAGCACGCGATGGCTGAGACGCTGGATTTCGTCATGGTCTGACGAGATCATGAGAATGGCGACGCCGCTGTTGGCCAGATCGTCGATGATGCGGTAGATGTCCGCGCGCACCGCCACGTCCACGCCGCGGGTCGGCTCATCAAGGATGAGAACACGTGGCTTTGCCGCAAGGCATTTGGCCAGCAGGATCTTTTGCTGATTGCCACCGGACAGGGTGCGGACGGCCTGAGACGATGTTGCACAGACGATGCCCAGCTCCTTGACATATTGCTGGAAGCGCTCTTCTTCCTGCTTCAGCTGGAGCCAGGAGGATTCCCGGTGCAGAACGAGCGAGGAGGCATTCCAGCTCAGCGGCGCATCGACAAACAGGCCACTGGTCTGGCGATCTTCCGGCAGGTAGACAAGCCCCATGTCGAGGCTGGCCTGAGGGTCGGTATGGGTTGCATCCTGCCCTTCCACCATAACCCTGCCACGAGCCGCCTTGCGAATGCCATAGATGGTTTCGGCCATTTCGGTGCGGCCGGAACCGACAACACCAGCGAGGCCGAGAATTTCTCCCTCATGCAGGGTAAAGCTCAGATTGGCAAAACCTTCGCCACACAGATTGTCCACTTCGAGCACGACCTTGCCATGTCTGGCAGTCTGGTGACGTTCTCCGAGGACATTCTCGCCGCCACCCTCAACCTGGGTCATCGCCCGGACGATTTCCGCATCGGTGTAGGATCTGGGTGGCCCCGCCATGACAACGCGGCCGTCGCGCAGGATACTGACGATGTCTGCGATCTCGCGGATTTCATTCAGCTTGTGGCTGATGAAGAAAATACCCACACCTTGCGCCACGAGTGCCCGCATACGATTGAACAGAAGGCTCACTTCACGCGGGGTCAGGGCAGAGGTCGGTTCATCCAGAATGAGAATTTGGGCGTCGCGGATCAGACCGCGCAGGATCTCAACCATTTGCTGGTCTGCCACTTCAAGCTGACCGGCCGGAGCCTGCAGATCCATGTTGGTGCCAATTTCCTTGGCCAGTTTGACAAGCCGTGCGTGCAGGGCGACACGGTTGCCCTTCATGTTCATGAGAACATTTTCTTCGATGCTGAGATTGGGAAACAGCAGCGGTTCCTGCGGAACCATGTGAATTCCCATTTGGCGCGCCAAGACCGGGGTCAGCTTGTTGGCATGCTCGCCGTTGACATAAAGGTCACCCTGGTCAACGGAGTGCAGACCGGCAATGATGCGCATGAGCGTGGATTTCCCCGCCCCGTTGCCTCCCAGGAGGGCGTGAATTTGGCCGGACTCAAGAACAAGATCAACACCTTTAAGGACAGTTACATTCCCGAAAAACTTCCAGATGCTGTCTGCTTTAATGAGCTGTTTGCGTTGGCCAGACGGCTTTTGGTCCGTCATAACTGAAGCGCTCCTCAATCACTTTCTTGTTTGCGGCTTGCTGCCGCTTCCTCCCCTCTGCGGCCCAACGAAAAGGTCGCAGAGTCAAGTGCTGTGTACGCTTGCAGATCAGGCAGAGGCCTTTTCCGACTGATAGATTTCGTAGGCCTTCTCCGGCTTTTCACCATCGTGAACGATGGAGCGGATCGCCTTGATCATGCCAACCGGGCTATCGGACTGGAAGATGTTGCGGCCCATGTCGACACCATGCGCGCCCTGATCGATCGCCTTGTAAGCCATGGTCAGGGCTTCCATTTCAGGCAGTTTCTTGCCGCCAGCGATGACGATTGGCACCGGACAGCCGGCAACCACCTTCTCGAAACCCTCTTCGATGAAGTAGGACTTGACGATGTGGGCGCCCAGCTCGGCACAGATGCGCGTGGCAAGCGAGAAATAGCGCTGGTCACGAGCCATGTCCTTGCCAACGCCGGTCACGGCCATGGTCGGGATACCATAGCGGTTGCCGGTATCGATCAGCTTGATCAGGTTGGCGAGCGACTGATGCTCATATTCGGCACCGACATAAACGTTGGTGGTGATGGCGGATGCGTTGAGGCGGATCGCGTCTTCGATATCAACGGCAACCAGCTCGTTGGACAGTTCGGTCAGAACGCTCATGCCGCCGGAGCAGCGCAGAACGACCGGCTTGCGGGTATCGGCAGGCATCGTGGCACGCAGGCCACCGCGGGTGCACATCAGCACATCAGTATAGTCAGCCAGCGGGCGAATGGTCAGGTCAAGGCGTTCAAGGCCGGTGGCCGGTCCCTGAAAATAGCCATGGTCAAAAGCCAGCATGACGGTGTTGCTGCTCTTTTTCTGGAAGATGCGGGCCAGACGGTCCTGCATACCCCAGTCAAGCGCGTTGGCGCCTCTTACCGGGAATGGGTTGGTTTCAACCGGAACATCAATGCCGAAGTCCTTGCCTTCTTTAATGTCATCGATATCAGCCATGAATTTCCTCCGTTAAATTTCTGCATGGCGATGCTCGGGGCATCATCTTGGCGCGCTCAAATGCGTTCATATGAACAGCGCACCATCAAATTCTCATAAAAGCTACGCGCAGGGATTGGTCCTTGTCAACCCAATTTGCTCGTCATTTGTTTCATCAGTGGACATATGATCATAATTCCGGATACCACTTTTTGCGTACAACTTTCGTTATCAATATGATTTTATTGGATTTATTCAGAAAATTGGCATATTGGTCGGGAAAATTAAAATTATATGTCTGCGGAAAGGGTTGATCACAATGAAGTTATGTGATCATATGAACGCATCATCCATCATCTGAAATGATCCGTGATCAAAATGAGCGACGACAACAAATATGAACATCATGATGCCGAATTGCTGAGCCGTGTGGCCTGGTACTATTATCATGACGGCATGACGCAGAGTGAAATCGGCACGATTCTCAACCTGTCTCGCATCAAGATTTCGAGAATGCTCGAAAAGGGTCGCAAGATGGGGTTGATCCATATTCATATCAATTCCAGCTATGGCGGCTGTTTCGAGCTTGAAAGCCGCCTGCAACAGCTGTTCGGACTGCAGGAAGCACGGGTCATTCCTGCCGACAATGGCCAGCATTCGGTCGAACGCATCGCCGAAGCGGCCAGTCAGTATCTGATGGGCAAGCTGAACGAGGCGGATCTGCTCGCCGTCGGCTGGGGCGCGACCGTTATGGGCGCCCTTCAGAGACTGGCGCAGACCCTTTCGCACCGGGATATCTCGCTGGTCAGCCTGACCGGCGGTGTCGCCGCCTATATAGAAGGGGTCGCGACCGGGCGCACCGCCCAGAATGTCCACCTGATCCCTGCCCCGCTGATGGTTTCCAGCCCCGAGCTGGCCCAGAGTCTCAAGGTCGAACGCCACGTGGTTGACGTGATGGACATGGCAAGAACGGCAAACTATGCCCTTGTCGGTGTCGGGTCTGTTGCCAATCAGGCCACCCTGATCACCTCCGGTTATGCGACCGGATCCCAGTTTGAAGCCTTCCGACGCCAGGGTGCTGTCGGAGATATCATCGCAATTTTCTATGACAAAGATGGCAATGTTCTCGACTTGCCTTTCCACGACAACCTGATCGGCCTGGATCTTCAGGCCCTGCGGGAGATCCCCAATGTTGTCGCGGCAGCCTGCGGGCAAAACAAGGTCGAGGCCATTCGAGCTGCTGCACGCGGCAAGCACTTCAACGTGCTGATCACCGACGAGCCGACAGCTCTCGCCATAATTGAGGGAGAGAGTCATGAAAAAGAAAGAGGGATACGTCCTGGCGATTGACGCCGGAACAGGAAGCGGCCGAGCGGTCATCTTTGACAGCGCCGGCCATCAGATCGCGGTTGGTCAGGAGGAATGGAAC
The DNA here is from genome assembly GCF_003574655.1 of Cohaesibacter haloalkalitolerans. Lineage (GTDB taxonomy): Bacteria > Pseudomonadota > Alphaproteobacteria > Rhizobiales > Cohaesibacteraceae > Cohaesibacter > Cohaesibacter haloalkalitolerans. Next base: position 358,260 of record NZ_QNUM01000006.1, on the reverse strand, counting down.
CATCTCAGCGATCCAAGATATCCCGGCTCCATGGAGTTCGACTGCAAGGCCAACTGGAAACTTTTGAGCAAATGCGTTCGTGAAGCCCTGAGCAAAGCCGGTCTTGCCGGATCAGATATCCGTGCCATCAGCGCTACGAGCATGCGCGAGGGCATCGTAATCTATGACAGGGAAGGTCAGGAGCTTTGGGCCTGCGCCAATGTCGATTCTCGTGCTTCGGAGGAAGTACATGAATTGCAGGCAAAGAGCCCCGAGCTTGAACGCTATGCCTATTCGATCAGCGGCCAGAGCTTCGCGCTTGGCGCGATTCCGCGCCTGAAATGGCTGGAGAAGCATCTGCCCGAGGTCCATGCCAACATGGCGACCATGTCGATGTTGTCAGACTGGATTCTGGCGCGACTGTCCGGTGTCATTTCGTCCGATCCATCGAACGCCGGAACGACGGGCATTTTCTCGCTCAAGACCCGGACATGGGATCTGGAGATTGCCCGCCGGGCAGGCATCCGCACTGATATCTTCCCGCCGGTTGTCGAGACCGGCACCCCCATTGGTGAAGTCACCGCCGAGGCGGCGGCAGATACCGGCCTTGTGGCGGGCACGCTGGTGGTGATGGGCGGCGGCGACGTCCAGATGGGCGCGCTCGGGCTTGGCGTTTCACGCCCCGGCCATGCTGCCGTGCTGGGCGGCACCTTCTGGCAGGAGGTTGTCAACATTCCCGAGCCGATCACCGATCCGGACATGCGCATCCGCATCAACCCCCATGTGGTCCCCGGTGTCAGCCAGGCCGAAGGCATCGCCTTCATGGTCGGCATGACCACGCGCTGGTTCCGCGATGCCTTCTGTCAGGAAGAAATGCGGATTGCCAAGGAGCGCGGCATTGATACCTATGCACTGCTGGAAGAGGAATCGGCCAAGGTGCCGGTCGGTGCCAACGGCATCATCCCGATCTTCAGCGACGTTATGAATCTGGGCTCCTGGTATCATGCTGCGCCATCGCTGCTGAATCTGTCGCTTGACGCCAGCCAGTGCGGCAAACCCCAGATCTTCCACGCCATTCAGGAAAACGCGGCAATTGTCGCTGCCGAGAATCTCAATCTCGCGGCCAATCTCGCCGGGGTCAAGCTCGATGAGCTGGTGTTCGCCGGTGGTGCCTCAAAGGGCAAGCTGTGGGGCCAGATTCTCGCCGATGCCGTCGGCCTGCCGATCAAGATCCCCGAAGTGACCGAGGCAACCGCCTTTGCAGCCGGGCTCGCCGCCTGGGTGGGGTTGGGTGTCTATGCCTCCCTGCCGGAAGCGGCCGATGCCACGGTGCGCTGGAGCCGCCGGATCGAGCCGGATGCCCACAAGCACATCCTTTACACTGAACTCACCGAACGCTGGCGCGAAGCCTATGCCCCGCAGCGAGCGCTTGTCGGGCGCAATGTGACACAGTCGATGTGGAAAGCGCCGGGGCTGTGATCTGCCCTGATGGCTCCCAAGGCTCCCACGGCCCCCAAGACATCCGGACTTGCGGCCAACCGCCTCCGGACCGGACGTTTCTTCATTGAGCATGGCGGCAGAGCTACCCTCCGCCATGCCCATCCAATCGGCCTTTCGAGACGGCCAACCAAAACATGAGCGCATTGCCTGAAAGCGGACCTCCATCCTGTCAGGTCAAGATGCCAAAGAAAGAGGCTACGCTTTGATTTCAAACAGGCGTAGGCGGGAATATGTTCAAAACCAAAGAAGGTGACCATGCATATCGTTTTGAGGATCATGGTCCCAAGTATCTCCAGCGCGGCCCGCGCTCGGACATCGGCGTTGTTACCCTGCAGCCCGGCCAGCATTTTGCCACCCACAAGCACAGCGTGATCGAGGAGAATTTTCTCACCATCGAGGGCGAAGTGCATATGTATGTGAACGGCGAGCTGCACAAACTGGCCGTCGGCGATTTCCTGCGCTGCGACCCCGGAGAAGCCCACTATGTGATCAACAAGGGGCAGGTGCCATGGAAGGCCGTGTTCATCAAGGCGCCCTACAACCCCAAGGACGGCACGCCAATCGAATGGGAGCCCGGCGACGATCTCTCGGTTTTCGCTCCGGCCTGACCGACAGGAGATACCCGCATGCCTGCGGGCACCCGTAGCCTCATCGGGGCTATGCACTATCTGACGCCATGTTTACACAAATTTAACTTCAAAATCCTCCCTGAATGAGAGTACCCTTCTTCCGCTTCAACGGAAATGAGGGGTGCCCTCATTTTCATGTCCTGAAGCCGGGCTTGACAACGAGACCAAAGCGAGCAGCCCGCCCCTCCCCCAAAAATCGCAAGAGATATGCCCGCAAGGAGGCTTTCCCTGTTCTTGCCTCTTTCCTAGAAAGGAAGATCTGTCATGAAAGGTGTTCTTTCCATTCAATCCCATGTCACCTACGGGCACGCGGGCAACTGCGCGGCGGTCTTTCCCGTGCAGCGCATGGGGCTGGAAGTCTGGCCCATTCACACGGTGCATTTTTCAAACCACACCCAGTATCATCAGGGCTGGACCGGCAAGGCCGCGTCGGCCGATGCCATTGGCGAGGTTTTCGAAGGCCTCGAAAAAATAGGCGTCACCAGCCATATTCAGGCGATCACCACCGGCTATCTGGGAGATGCCTCGCACTGCGACGTGATCGCCCGGATCGTCAAAAGCGTCAAGGCCGCTAATCCGGATTGCCTCTATCTGTGCGACCCGGTGATGGGCAGCCCCGAGAAGGGCTGCATTGTCAGCGACGGGATTGCCGAAAGCCTCGTTGGGACCCTGATGCCGATGGCCGACATACTGGTGCCGAACCAGTTCGAGCTGACCCAGTTCACCGGGCAGGCCATTCACAGCCTTGAAGACGCGATTGTGGCTTGCAGGAAGGCGCAGGCACTGGGACCGAAGCTGGTTCTGGCCAAGCATTTGCACGGCGTCGAAGGCGATGACTTCTCGATGGTGATGGCCGCAGGCGAGACCTGTTATCTGGCGCAACGCCCACACCTCAAATTCGAACGGGAGCCGGTCGGTGTTGGCGACATGATCTCGGCAACTTTCCTTGCCGGGATTCTGACCGGCTCATCGGCTCCTGAGGCGCTTGAGCATTGCAACAATGCTGTCTATGGCGTTCTGGAAGAAACGTCCGCCTCCGGTGAATGGGAATTGCAGCTGATTGCAGCGCAGAAGCAATTCGAGACCCCGAGCCACCAGTTCAAGGTCGCCCTGCTCTGAGTTCATATAAAAGCCCTCATCATCGGAAAGCTTTTTGTCATCATCACCCAAATGGGCTATGGGGCGCTTTTTGGTGCCCCATCACGGCTGTGCGGTGCGCTCAAGGCGAGTGTGAAAGGGCTTCAGGGCGACCAGTATTTCCAATCTCTCATCACAGCTGTGCCACCTGCCCGCTCCTGTTTTCTGTGACTTTTTCATGCTGGATGGATTTGTGTCGCACTATGGTCGCGGTCAGGGTTTAGTGGTGGACTTGATGGAAAATACTTAATAATGTTCATGGACTGCAGCTTCAAAACCTATTGAAATTTAACAGCGATTGAACTGATTTCGTTGCGTTCACTGCAACTATTCGTGAGGACACATCATGGCTGAAATCGTACCCAGCTCCGCCCTTCAATATCTCGACAAGGCAATGACAACCCTGCGGGATCTTGGTCTTGTGCATGACGAGACAGAAGAAACGCCGATTGTCGGGCTTCTGGAAAAGATTGCCGATATCGAGCCGGACAAGATCGCCATCATCAGCCGCACCCTGCAGCAGATGAGCATCTTCAACGAAGTGGTGCGCGAGCAGGTCTCGCAGATGTCGATCGGCCAGCGCTACGAAGAGATTTCCAAAGCCTTCAATTCCATTCGCGACGACGCCAAGACCATGGTCGACCAGATCGAGGACGGCAAGCTGGACATGTTCGAGCGGGCCACCAATGCCTGGATGAAGATCTCGCGCGGCGACATCGCCTCCCGCTTCGACAAGATCAAGGATACCTATCTGGAAGTCTCCAAAGACACCAAAGCCAACATTGAGCGCGAACAGACAATCCTTGAAGCCTATCGCGATTTCCGTGGCGCGCTGAAGCATGGCGAAGTGGCCGCCCTCGAAATCCTCAAATCGGCTGATGCCAAGCTTGAAGATGCCAAGGCTGGCCTCAAGACTGCGTCCGACGCCGTAGCTGCCTTCCCGGAAGGTGGAGAAGTTGCCGAGCGGGCCAAACTGGAACTGGTGCGCGATGAACATCTGCGCAAGGTGCAGAATGAAGAGAGCCGCTACCAGATCGCCAAGGACCTCGCCGACAACCTGACCATCAGCTACAACACCTCCGACGTGGTGATGGCGCGCCTTATGCAGACCACCAACGCCAAGGAGCGCGTCTATCAGCAGGCAGTCTCCTTCTTCTCGACCAACGAGTCGGTGCTCACCGCTCTCAAGGCCTCGTTCACTGGCCTGTTCGGCCTGCATGAAGCCACCCAGACTCTCAACGAGATGAAGGAAGGTGTCTCCAAATCGCTGGAAGTGCTGGCAGAGATCGGCGGCAAGGTGCAGGAAGAGGCCCTCAAGGCCGGTTATGGCCCGACCATCCGCGCCGATGCGGTCAAGAAACTGGTCGACAGCGTAATCAATTTCCAGGTTCGCTCGGTCGAGATCGTCGGCGAAATGCGCGAGCTTTCCACCAGGAACAGCGAAGAGATCCGCAACGCCGTGGAAGATGGCAAGAAGCGCCTTGCACGCCTTGCCACCGAAGGCAAGGCACTGCCGCTGATGCTGGACGCTGAATAAGCGGACGACCGAGATGACCAAAACCAATTCTGCGCCAGCCCTTGACGAAGTCATGCTGGCCATGGATGTCGTGGACACCCTCCGGCACCATGAAGATGTCGCCTTGCGGGAACTGGCTCAGGACGGTCGTGATGACGTCCTGAAGGAGAGACTGCGCAGCCTTTATGAAAGCCAGGGTCTCACGGTTTCCGACCGCATTCTGGAAGAGGGCATCAAGGCTCTCAAGGAAAGTCGCTTCACCTATGAGCCGACCCCGGCGGGGTTTTCTCGCACGCTGGCCGGATTGTGGATCAAGCGCGGGGCGATTGCAGCCGGAATAGGGGTTTTGGTCCTTCTCGCCTTCGTCTGGACAGGCTGGTCTGTCTGGCAGCAGACGTCGGCAGAACGGGCGGCGGAAGTGGCCCGGGTCGAACTGACCGTCACCCTGCCGGAACAGGTCACGGCAGCGGCCAAGGCCGCTATTGCCGAGGCCAATACCGACGGGGCACGCAAGCGTATCGGCCAGTTGCAGGCCGATGCCACATCGGCACTGGCCCGCTCGGATGCGGCGGCGGCGAAAGTCGCCATCGCCTCGCTTGAGACGGTGCGGCAGGAGCTGGTGCAGACCTATGACCTTCGGATCGTGACCGGGGCCAACGAGCGCAGCGGCGTGTTCCGTGTGCCCGATGTCAACAGCGGTGCCCGCAACTATTATCTGATCGTTGAGGCGGTTGCGGCAAATGGCGCGCTGTTGTCTTTCCCCATCCTCAATGAGGAAACCAACAAGACCGAAATCGTCAAGAAATGGGGCGTGCGGGTGCCGGAAGCGACCTACAATGCTGTTCGTGACGACAAGATGGACGACGGCATCCTGCAAAACAACATTCTGGCGTCCAAGCCGAGAGGCGCACTCGATCCCGTCTATTCCATGCGCGTCTCCGGTGGCGCGATAACCGAGTGGTAGGTTTGTCATGATCAGCGTTTTCGATACCCTCAACTCCATCGAACAGGCCGGAGCAGGCCTGCGCAATGACGAAGACAACATGACCCGGATTGTCGAAGCCGCCTCCGGGGAACTGGCCAGCTTGCAGACAGAGCAGGCCGCGCTCTACAAATCCCTCGCCAAGGTGCGCCTTGATATCCTGCAGCAGGATCAGGTTGTCGGTCGGCTGGATAGTGCCGAGCGCAAGGCCCTTTCGGCGCTTGACGCGCAGAAAGACAAGCTCGCCGATCTGGCAAAAGAGCGCGAAACGCTGGCCGCCGATCTGACTGCGGCACGGGCAGACCGGACTGCACTGTCCGGCACGGTTGCCGATGCGGCAGGCGGCATCAGCGCACTTCAGGAAGCCACTGAAAGCCGGATGGCCGACAATCTCGAATGGCAGGCGCAGGAGGCCCGGGTAACCGGCGCCGAAGCACGGATGCATGCAGCCGACGAAAAGGCCAGCCAATCGGAAGCAGATTGCGAAGAGAAGTCCAAGCCCTATCTTGCCGACAAGCTGTTTGTCTATCTCTGGCAGCGTGGCTATGGCACCTCGAAATACTCGGCTGGCAGCATCATCCGGATGGGGGACGGTTATGTCGCCCGCGTCGTCAATTATGAGCCAGCCCGACAGAATTATTTCACCCTCACGGAAATCCCGAAACGTCTGCGTGAACATGCTGAGCGGCTGAAAACCGAGTTGCAGGAAGAAGAGGCAAAGCTGGTGGCGCTTGAGCGCGCTGCGCTGGAAGAGGATGGCATCGTTGACAAGGAAAGCGCCTATGCGGCGGCCGTCGCCAAGCTGAAGACTGCGGATGAAACAATCGCCGCGCTGGAAGCCCGCGATCAGGCACTGGAAAAGGAGCGGGCGGACCTGCTTGCCGACAGTTCCGAGTCCTCGCTCGCCAAGGCGCTTGCCGACCTTGCCGCGTCGATGCAGCGTCAGGACCTCCGTGATCTTCTCAGTGATGCACTTGAGACGCCGACCACGGCGGATGAACGCATCGTGCTGCAGCTTCAGAAGCTTGACAAGGCGATGAGACGCAAGCAGCAGGAAATTGAAGAGGCCCGGCAAACCGCCATCGACATTGCCCGCAAACGGACAGAACTCGAACGCTCGGCCAATGAATTCCGTCGCGTGGGCTATGACCGCATGGGCGGCGGATTTGCCAACGACCGACTGATTGGTGACATCATCGGCGGGATTGTCGGCGGGGCACTATCATCCCGCGAGCTCCGAGATGCCTTGCGCAGTGGCTATCGGCAGGGTCAGAGACGGTCTTCCCGTTCGCGCCGGGGTGGTGGCGGCTTTGGCGGTGGATTTGGCGGCGGCGGCGGTTTCGGAGGAGGCTTCGGAGGCGGTGGTGGTTTCGGCGGCGGCCTCGGAGGCGGTGGTCTCGGTGGTGGAGGCGGTTTTGGAACCGGCGGTGGCTTTGGCGGTGGAGGCGGCGGTGGCTTCAAGACCGGGGGCGGCTTCTGAGCTCCCCCGGTTACCAATCCGCAGCACCATCAGTCGTCAAGCACCCGATGTCAGCTCCATCATGCCACGAACAAACAGGATGCAGGACAGTGCAAAGAGCAAGATCTGGATCACCCGCATGTAGATCGCTTCGGACAGAATACGCGTGAGATAGCGCCCAACCAGCGTGCCGACGATACCGGCGGCAGCCAGCTGGGCTATGAGGCCCCAGTTGAGCCCTTCCATCTGTCCGATCGCATAGTAGGCGGGCAGCTTGACCAGATTGCCAACGGCAAAGGTCAGCGCAATGGTTCCGGCAAACTCCAGCTTGGGCAGCTTCTGCGGCAACAGATAGGCCTGAGACGGAGGCCCGCCGGAGTGAGTGATGAAACTGGCAATGCCGGTGAGCGTACCCCAGAAAATTCCGGGCAGGATGTGCGCTTCCGCCTTGCCCTCGTCCTTCCGTTTGAGCCACGCCCGGGCGCAGAACCACAGGCCGATGCAACCGGTAAAGATCAGCAGCACAGCCTCGGGCGTATAGGGCGTGATAATCGTGGCAATGAAGACGCCAAACAGCAGCGACGGCACCAGAATGGCAACATTGCGGCGCGAGAAATTGCGCCGGTAGAGCCACACCCCGATCCAGTCGGTGATGATGTAGACCGGCAGCAGCGTCGCGGCTGCCTTTACCGGATTCATGAACAGCGCCAGCATCGGCACGGCAATCGCCGCAGCAGACGCCAGTCCGCCCTTGGACAGGCCCACCATGAAAGCGGCGAGCAACAGAAACAGCGTATCAGTCAAGACGGGATAACCGAAAAGGGCTCGGAAATGAGCCTTCCGCAGGCAGAATGCCTGCAGGGACAAGGTATACGCTGCTGCCGGTGCAAGTCCAGTGCGTCGATGACATCGTCCATAGGCAAACCGATGTCTTGCTACGACCAAATGACGGGATGTGCGAGCGGCAATACGGGTTATCTTCTACCCCCGGCTTGCTGAGCCTGGGCGTTGACCCTTGCAGCCTGAAACAGGGCTCTTTTGGGCAGCGGCAGAAACCACTGAAGTGGCTCGACAGAAAGGCAGACCCGTGACGGAAACCGGACCGAACCCTACGCAGCCCCAAAGCAGCACACAGACCCAAAGCAGTTCCGGCCATGCCGCACCGCTGGCGGGGATCAAGGTGCTTGACTTTTCGCGGATCCTGTCCGGACCCTATGCCTCCATGGTGCTGGCCGATCTGGGGGCCGAGGTGATCAAGGTCGAACCGCTCACGGGCGGCGATGACACCCGCCACTTTCCCCCCTTCCAGAACGGTCAGAGCCACTATTACATGGCGATCAACCGCAACAAGAAGAGCATCTGCCTCGATCTCAAGTCGTCAGAGGGAAGCGGGATCGCCAAAAGGCTCGCCCGTCGGAGCGATATCCTGCTGGAGAATTTCCGCCCCGGTGTCATGAAGCGGCTGGGGCTCGATTTCGACACGCTGTATGGTGAAAACAACAGGCTGATCTATTGCTCTATCACGGGCTTTGGCACCCACAGCCCCCATGGCAACAAACCGGCCTTCGACATCGTGGTGCAGGCGCTGTCAGGGGTCATGCACATGAACCGCGAACCGGATCAGGCCCCCAACAAGCTTGCCCTGCCGATGGGGGACATGGCGGGCAGTTTCTTTTCCCTGTTCGGGCTTCTGGCCGCCCTGCATGAGCGCAGCCAGACCGGTATCGGGCGGCATGTGGAAATCGCCATGCTCGACAGCCTCATTGCCATGCAGGGCTATCTGTCACAGATGTATTTTGTGACCAGCCAATGCCCGCAACCGGTCGGCACGCGCCATCCGAGCATTGTGCCTTATGGCTCCTTTCCAACGTCTGACGGCCATGTCATCGTCGCCTGCCTCACCGAGCGGTTCTGGCAGAATTTTGCCAGCTGTCTGGAACTTGAGGCCCTGTTGGAGGATGCACGCTTCTCAGTTTATGAGAACCGGCTCGCCAACCGGGATGTTCTGGACGAAACCATCTCAGCCAGAATGCGGCAAGATACGACCGGCTACTGGCTTGACCGGCTCGAAGCCTTTGACGTGCCGAGTGCGCCCATTCTCGACATTGCCCAATCGCTCGATCAACCCCACGTCGCCGACAACGGACTGGTCGAAAGGGTATCCCATCCGCAAACGGGGGAGATGCGGCTGGTGCGCGGCCCGATCCGCTTTGATGGCATGGGCCCGGCAGAGGCTCGGCCCCCATCCCTGTTGGGCGAGGACACAGCCGCCGTCCTCTCGGAGGCGCTGGGGCTTGACGCCGACGAGATTGCCGATCTTGCTGCCCGCGGTGTCGTGACCCTTCGCTGAGCACAGCGGGCCAGCTGTGGCCATGCTTCCGCACCCTGTTCTGTTCAGAAAATTCATTCCTGCCATGCGTGTTTGTGCGGATTAATCCACAATCGGCTTTGCCTTGAACGGAAAGAAATACGCATGATTGGCCAGCCGGGAAATCATTTCGTTTCTCAAAAGGCGTGCCACCTTATCGAAACGAACAAAATAGTCTTTCTTAAACCAAATATCGGAACGTAGACTTCCATCCTCTTCAAATTCCAAAACATACATGCTAATATATAGGCTATAAACGGAATATATCTTCCCACTTTCCGTTGGTAGAGGATTAGAAAATGAGAAACTTGACCCATTCCGAAATTAGCAACGCTCTAGCGCGTGGGCATTTCGAGCGATCAAAACAGTTCCATTTCCTCCTGTCGCTGTTGTTCAAAAGCAATAGCGGCCACACCATGAAACACGCTTCGAAATCCCGTACAGCAGTAAAGACACGCATCGCTGCCTAAAACATCCGTCCAAGGCGAAGACTGCTTTTGGTTCCAGGAACCAATACCGGCGCATAGAATGCATAAAGAAAAAGGGTGATTGCGATCCCACGCAATCACCCTTTTTCTGTGCCCCCACATAAAGTTTCTATGCCCCACATAGAACCCCAGAGCGTCGGACTAGTCTTCCAGCACCAGATCAGCCGCGATGCTCTCGGCGAGAACAAGACGGGCATTGACGAGATCATTGGTCTCGGCTCTCTTTGCAGCAGCTTCCGGGTCCAGCCCGTATTTCAGCCATCTGGCGTTGAGCCGTTGGGTCAGAACATCAAGGCCGGGATTGATGAAGACGCTCGCGGTGAACCAGTCCGCCAGCGCATTCCATGGCTCCGTCCTGAGCAGTAGATAGTTGCCCTCCACCACGATGATCGGCGTTGTTGGCTGAATCTCGATGGAGCCAGCGACAGCCAGATCCAGACTGCGATCAAAGCTCGGGAAATAGGTCGCCGGGCCGGACGTGGCAAGCCCCCTGACCGCCGCGCAGAAGCCGATCGCATCGAAGGTTTCAGGCGCACCCTTGCGCGGCAGCAGACCGTGGGCCTCAAGGATCCGGTTGTCCAGATGATAGCCATCCATCGGCAACAGAGCGGCGCGGGGCGCCTGCTTCGGGCGGCCCTCATTGAGCCTTTCAACCACGCTGGCGGCCAGCGTCGACTTGCCGGAGGCCGGAGCCCCGGCAATGGCGATGACGGTTCGGCCAGATGGGTGCATGCGACTGGCAACAAAATCGCAGACCTCGGTCGTCTTCTGTTCCAGTCCCGCTTTGCTCATGCCGCAACCTCCTGATCTGGCGGCGCCATCGCACCAGTCATCAGGGCTACCGCATCCGACATCGTATAGTCCTTGGGATCGATAACGCAAAGGCGCTTGCCCAATCGATGCACATGAATGCGATCGGCAACCTCGAAGACATGGGGCATGTTGTGAGAGATGAGAATAATGGGAATGCCCTTGCTCTTCACGGTCTTGATGAGATCCAGCACCTTGCGGCTTTCCTTGACGCCGAGCGCGGCAGTTGGTTCATCGAGGATGACGACATTTGTGCCAAAGGCCGCGGCCCTTGCCACCGCCACACCCTGCCGCTGGCCACCGGAGAGGGTTTCCACCGTCTGGGCGATATTCTGGATGGTCATCAGCCCCAGTTCCGAGAGCTTGTTGCGGGCAAAATCCTGCATCTTCTTCTTGTCGAGCTGGCGGAAGAGGCTGCCCATGATGCCAGGCTTGCGAATCTCCCGCCCCATGAAGATATTGTCAGCAATGGTCAGGGCCGGAGACAGGGCCAAAGTCTGGTAGACAGTCTCGATGCCGTGTTCCCGCGCCTGAATGGGCGAGGAGAAATGCACCAGTTTGCCGTCAAGCCGGATTTCGCCGCTGTCCGGTCTCAAAGCCCCGGACAGGGCCTTGATGAGGGTGGATTTTCCGGCGCCGTTGTCGCCGATCACGGCGAGAATTTCGCCGGGCAGCAGGTCGAAGTCGCAGTCTTCCATGGCCACGACACGACCATAGCGCTTGTTGAGTTTGCGAGCGGTCAGAATGGGACTGGTCATCACAGGCTCACTTTCCTGATGGTTTGGTCGATGGTGACGGCAAAGATGATGAGCGCACCGATGAGCAGATAGGTCCATTGCACGTCTGCCCCGAGCAGGCGCAGACCGAGCGTAAAGACACCGACGATCAGGGCGCCGAACAGGGTTCCGGCCACCGATCCGCGGCCACCGAACAGCGAGATGCCCCCGATGACCACCGCGGTGACGCTTTCGATGTTGGCGAGCTGGCCTGCCTGTGGCGAAACCGACCCGAGACGGCCTATAAGCGCCCAACCGGCAAAGGCACAGATCAACCCGCCGATGGCATAGACCGAGACAAGTGTTGCCTTGACCTTGACGCCGGACAGCTCGGCGGCATCGGGGTCATCCCCCACCGCATAGACATGGCGGCCCCATGCGGTCTGGCTGAGGATGTAGGACATCAGCAGCACCAGCAGGAGCAGCAGGATGACGCCATAGGTGAAGATAGCCCCGCCAACCTCGATGGTGCGACCGAAGAATTGCAGGATCGGCGCGCGCTGGGCGATCTCTTCACTGCGGATGACCACGCTACCGGAATAGAGGAAGTTGGCTGCAAGCACGATCTGCCACATGCCCAGCGTCACGATGAAGGGGGGCAGCTTGACATAGGCGACCAGCAGGCCGTTGGCCGTGCCGAAGAACAGCCCCGTCGCCAGACCGCACAGAACGGCCAGCTCAGGCGGCATGCCAAGATCGAATGTGAATTTGCCCATGATGACCGAAGACATCACGGCAATGGCACCAACCGACAGGTCGATGCCTGCGGTCAGGATGACTAGAGACTGGGCCACGGCCACGATACCGACAATCGCCACCTGCTGCAGGATCAGTGTCAGCGCAAAGGGCGAGAAGAAGCGGTGGCCGTTCAGGATGCCAAAGACGATGATCGCCGTGATCAGCACGAACAGCGGGATGGCCGACGGGGTCGCCTGAAGAAACCCCAGCAAGCGATGAAAGGTCGATTTGTGGGAACTGTCGAATTCCGCCACGGTCTCTTGCTCTGGCAAGCGCGTGTCGACAGAGCCTGGTGCATCAGTCATGAGATCGCATTCCTAATGGAAACAGGGGAGCGGAACGCCGCCACGGGCGTTCCGCGTTGGACACTTCGGGAAGCTATCAACCCCAGCAGAGGTTCTTGCCTTCTTCAACCGTCAGCTGCTTGAGACCCTTGACCGGTTTGTCGGTTACAAGGCCAACGCCTGTGTCGAAGAAGCTCTTGCCTTCGGTCGCCTTCGGCATTTCGCCGGTCTTGACGGCTTTCACGATGGCTTCGACGCCCTTTGCCGCCATATCAAGCGGATATTGCTGAGCCGTTGCGCCGATGATCCCGGCTTCCACATTGGCAACACCCGGGCAACCGCCATCGACCGAAACAATGATAGCGTCATTCTGTTTGCCCAGAGCCTTCAGAGCTTCATAGGCACCGGCTGCGGTCGGTTCGTTGATGGTATAGACGACGTTGATATCCGGGTTGATCGCCAGCAGGTTTTCCATGCCCTTGCGGCCACCTTCAGCGTTGCCGTTGCCAATTTCCTGACCGACGATACGGCTGTCGGTTTCGTCACCCCATTTGGACTTGTCGCCGATGTCGATGCCGAATCCGGTAAGGAAACCCTGATTGCGCAGAACGCCCACAGATGGCTGGGTCACGTTGATATTGATGAGACCGATCAGAGCCTTGGCCGGATCGTCAATGGTTTTGGCTGCCCATTCACCGATCAACTGACCGGCCAGGAAGTTGTCCGTAGCAAAGGTCATGTCGGCAGCATCCATCGGGTCAAGCGGTGTATCAAGGGCGATCACCACCAGACCGGCGTCGCGTGCCTTTTTCACCTGACCGGTAATGGCCTTGGAATCGGTAGCAACCAGCAGGATACCGCCAGCGCCAGCGGCGATGCATGTTTCAATAGCCGAAACCTGGGTCTCGTGGTCACCGTCATATTTGCCGGCAAAGCTGCGCAGTTCAACGCCCAGTTCCTTGGCCTTGGCTTCAGCGCCTTCCTTCATTTTGACGAAAAACGGATTGGTTGCGTCCTTGGTGATCAGGCAGACCGAGGTGTCTGCAGCAGACGCGGCAACAGACAGGCCAGCAGACATCAGTGCGGCCGTTGCCAGTGTAGTGAGATATTTCATAGTGAACTCCGGGTTCTATTTGCCTCAATCTTCCGCTGTCCGGAGCAAGGTCCCCCAACCCCGACAACAGAAGTCTCCTCCATGGGCAAAAAGCCTCGAATGGCACAATCAGTCCATATCTTGAAATCTCGCTTCGAAGCTTCCTCCCTGCGGCCCCTCTTGCGAGCCGCCCAACTATGGGTACCTCTTTGGGCAAACTTCTGTCAATAAATACTTCCTAATGAATTAATAAGACAATGGGAGCATTGACCGCTATTGCGCCTTGCGAAGTGACGGTCGGGTTTCTAAAATGCGGCAAACAGGCCCTCCCCCGCCCCGCCGAAGGGCCGACCGAACTGCGAACCATCCGCGAGCCCATGACAAAGACATTCCAAGACGCACCCCGGCAAACCTTGCAGAAGGGTTCCAACCAGATTGCCATCCGCAGCTATAACGAGCGGCTGGTTCTGCAGCTGATCAGGGATCAGGGCGCCGTAACGAAAGCCGAGGCGACGCGCGCAACCGGCCTGTCTCCCAACGCCATTTCGACCATCTTCCGTACGCTCGAGGAGGAAGGCTTCATCCTGCGCGACGAACCGATCCGCGGACGGATCGGCCAGCCGTCAACGCCGATGCATCTCAACCCCGAGGTCCGGCACTATGTCGCGCTCGCCGTCGGACGCAGGAGCATGGAACTGGCGGTCATCGATTTTGTCGGGCAGATCAAGGCTTCCCGCCGGGTGATCATTGCCTATCCGACGCCGCAATCGGTGCTGGCCTTTTTCAAGGACAACCTCTCAGTGGTGCTGCGCTCGGCCAAACAGAAGCGCGGTGATATCGCAGGCATGGGGATTGCCATGCCGTTTGAGATCTGGAGCTGGACCAGCGAGTTCGACGCCCCGCGCGAAGAGATGAATGCCTGGCGGACATTCGACCTTGTCGCCGAGCTGGAAGCGCTGGTGCCCTGGGAGGTGGTGCTGGAAAATGACGCCACCGCAGCCTGTCGGGCCGAACTGGTGTTCGGTTCCCGCAGCACCATGCAGGACTGGATCTATTTCTTCATCGGCACCTTCGTTGGCGGCGGTATCGTGCTCAATGGCAGTGTCTTTTCCGGCCGCAAGGGCAACGCCGGTGGCTTCGGGCCGATGCGTGTGCCAGACAAGGACGGCAAGAACAGGCTGGTGGACCATGCGTCACTGGTTGTGCTGGAGCATCAATTACTGGCCCAGCAGCGCGAGCCGCTGGCTATCTATGAGGAAACAGCCGACTGGAGCCAGATGGAGCCGTTTCTGTCCGAATGGATCGAACAGGCGGCACACAATCTGGCGCATGCCACGGTTTCGGCGCTGGCGGTCATCGACTTTGAAGGGGTCGTCATCGAAGGCGCCTTCCCCGAGGCGATCAAGCTGAGGCTGGTCGAGGCGTTCCGTCATCAGATGGAAATCAGCGATCTGCAAGGTGTGACCATGCCCCAGATCGACGTCGGGCATGTGGGGCGCAAGGCGCGCATCCTCGGCGGGGCGGCCTGCCTCATCACGCAAAAGCACATGATCGACCAGAACACCCTGTTGCGGTCGCAATAGCCCGCTTCGGCCTTGCGGCAAAGCGAGCATTCCTCTTGCCTGTAGCTATTTGCCAGACTTCATGTAGGCGTTGAAGGCGTCAGCATGATCGGGGTGCCAGCGTGACAGGGCCGGACGGTTTTCGATGATGTCCCCCATGCCCCATGTCATGCGCTTGATATCGGTTGCCCGGTCAACCTCGTTATCCGGGCAGAGAATGTAGAAATCCCCGGCCCCAAGACCAGCCATCATGAAGTCGGCAACCTGATCAGCCGTCCAGGCCCCTTCCGGTTTTTCCCAAACGCCCTTGGCCTGGGTGAAGCCGGTGTAGGTGAAACCGGGAATGAGCAGATGGGCAGTCACCCGATCCCCGACATCGGAGACTAGCCGGTTGGAAACCGACTCGGCAAAAGCGCGCAGGGCGGCCTTGGAAACATTGTAGGCCGTATCGCCCGGCGGCAGGGTGATGCCCTGCTTTGACCCGGTGTAGATGATGGCGCCCGCCTCTTCAGATGCCATCATGTCGGGCAGAAACTGCTGTGTGATGTGAATGGCGCCCCACAAGTTGGTTTCCAGCGTCTGGCGCCAGACCTGCTCACCGGCAAACAGATCGCCGCCCCCTTCCCTGCCAGCGTTGGACATGACAACCGAGACGGTCCCCATTTCATCAGCCAGCTCCTTGGCATGCTGAACCTGATCGAGTTTGGTGACATCCATGGCGACAGCCAGCGCCTTGATCCCCACAGCCTTGAGGATTTCCTCTGCCTCGTACAGCTTCTCGCCGGGCAGATCGGCGATCACCACTTTCATTCCGGCGGCACCAAAATGATGGGCGGCAGCGAGACCGATGCCACTCGCCCCGCCAGTAACAACTGCGACATTTCCTTTAACAACAGCAGGATGCGACATGATTGGTTTTCCTTTGCAAGGGAATGGATGGTTTGAAACGGGTCGGCATGAGGGATGCCCTGTTATGCGGCCCATTATGGCCCCATCTGTCTGTCACACAAGTTGGGATTTTGGATGACATGGAACGCAACGAACAACGTAGCCACACTGTCAGACCTTGCGGATTGAACCGAAAAGGGCCGGCCTGCTGCATTTTTTCAATGGATCGCACGCTTTTTTGCCCCATTGACATGAAAATTGACATGAAACACGACTTACCAGATAGATTTAAGCAGATTGAAGCGCTACCTTTCCGAACGCGGGCGTGATAGGCCTGTCCGGAGAGTTGAGCCCGCAGGAGCATCGTGATCATGATATCGCAAAAAGCCCAATATGCCTTCAGAGCCCTGATCGCTCTTGCCCGGTCCGAAGACGAGGAGATTTCCCTGATCTCGGACATCGCAAGTGGACAGAATATCCCGAAGAAATTCCTTGAACAGATCCTGCTCGACCTCAAGCGCCATGGCATCGTGCAAAGCCGACGGGGGAAGATGGGCGGATATCTGCTGCTGAAATCCGCCGACGAAATCACCTTTGGCGAAGTGCTGCGCATTGTCGACGGCCCGATTGCGCCGCTGCCCTGCCTGAGCAAGATGGCCTATCGCAAATGCGACGGCTGCGACGACGAGAACTCCTGCGAAATCCGTCAGGTCTTTGCCAGGGTTGCCGATGCGACCCGTGAAATCCTTGACAAGACAACCATTGCCGACGCTATCGCCTCTCCCGACTATGAAGGTATCCCCTTGACTGCATGACGGTTTTTCTACCCTCGGACAATTATCTTGACAATCTCTACCAAATAGATAGAGATTAAGGTATTAAACATCCTAAGGGGAGGACCGAGCATGAAACGACTTCGAAGTATCACCGCGGCCGCCGCAATGGCCATGACCATAGGCTTCGCCGCCCCGGTAGCCGCCAAGGATATCATGCTGCTCAACGTCAGTTATGATCCGACCCGAGAGCTGTACAAGGAATTCAACCAGTATTTCTCTGAAAGCTGGAAGGCCAACACCGGCGACCGCGTCACCATTCGCATGTCGCATGGCGGCTCCGGCAAGCAGGCACGGTCCGTGATTGACGGGCTGGAAGCGGATGTCGTGACCCTCGCGCTGGAAGCCGACATCAACGCAATCGCTGAAAAGACGGGCAAGATCGCCACCAACTGGCGCGAACAGCTGCCCAACAACAGCGCTCCCTATACATCCACCATCGTCTTTCTGGTTCGCAAAGGCAACCCAAAGGGTATTTTCGACTGGGCTGACCTCGTGCGCGATGGCGTCGAGGTGATCACGCCCAATCCGAAGACCTCCGGTGGTGCCCGCTGGAATTTCCTGGCTGCCTGGGCATGGGCGGAGCATACCTATAACGGCGACGACGCAAAGGTCCGCACCTATGTTTCGGACCTGTTTGCCCATGTGCCGGTTCTGGACACCGGTGCCCGCGGTGCCACAACCACCTTTGTCCGTCGCGGCATCGGCGATGTACTGCTGGCATGGGAGAATGAAGCCTTTCTGGCGCTGGAGGAACTGGGGCCGGATTCCTTCGAGATCGTGGCTCCCTCCATTTCCATCAAGGCCGAGCCACCTGTCGCGATGGTTGAGGGCAACGCGGAGGCCAAGGGTACAAGCGCTCTGGCCCGCGCCTATCTCGATGCGCTCTACAGCGCCGAAGGCCAGCGCCTTGCTGCCAAACACTATTATCGCCCCTACAAGCCCGACCTTGCCGACAAGGAGGACATGAAACGCTTCTCCGACCTGACGCTGGTCACCGTTGATGATTTCGGCGGCTGGAAAAAGGCGCAACCGGACTTCTTCGGGGACGGTGGCATTTTCGATCAGATCTATACACCGGGGCACTGACATGACTGCCGCTGTTAGCAGTAGCAGATGGCGCTTCCGCGAGCCGGGCGTAATCCCGGGCTTTGGGCTGACATTCGGCTTTGCGGTCTGCTATCTCTCGCTGGTCATCCTGATCCCGCTTTCGGGACTGGTCTGGCGCTCATCAACCCTCGGCTGGCAGGATTTCTGGTCACTGGCCAGCGACCCGCGCACCCTGTCGGCCCTCAAGGTCAGCTTTGGCAGTGCCCTGCTGGCGGCCCTCATCAATTCGGTCTTCGGGCTGGTGGTGGCCTGGGTGCTGGTGCGCTATCGCTTCCCGGGTCGCCGGATTGTCGATGCAGTGGTCGATCTGCCCTTTGCCCTGCCAACCGCTGTGGCTGGCATTGCGCTGGCCACGCTCTATGCCCCGAACGGCATCATCGGGGCGCAGCTTGCCGGGTTGGGTTTCAAGGTTGCCTTCACCCCCGCAGGGATCGTGGTCGCTCTCGTCTTCGTCGGCCTGCCATTCATCGTGCGCACGGTTCAGCCAGTGCTGGCTGATGTGGACCGGGAAGTGGAAGAAGCGGCTGCGACCCTCGGCGCCTCCCGGCTGAAGATCGTGGTGCGGGTGCTGCTGCCCGGCTTGCTCCCGGCCATTCTCACCGGCTTTGCCATGGCGCTGGCCCGGGGCATCGGCGAATATGGCTCGGTGATCTTCATCGCCGGCAACATTCCCTATTTCTCGGAGATTGCGCCGCTGCTGATCGTCATCCGGCTTGAGGAATTCAACTATGCCGCCGCCACCGCCGTGGGTGTGGTCATGTTGTCGATCTCGTTCCTGATGCTGCTGCTGATCAACCTCATCCAGAGCTGGAGCCGAAGGAGATACGGATCATGACCGATCATGCCATCATGCTGCGCTCGGCCCTCACCGAGACGCCAACTGTCCAGCGCTGGCTCATAGCGGTTGCGCTGCTGTTTCTGGCCTTCTTCCTGTTCCTGCCGCTGTTTGCGGTCTTCTCCGAAGCCTTCCGCAATGGCGTCGGGGCCTGGTGGGAAGCAATCATCGAGCCGGATGCTCTGGCGGCCATCCGCCTGACGCTGCTTGTCGCGGCCATTTCAGTGCCGCTCAACATGGTGTTCGGCATTGCCGCCGCATGGGCGATTGCCAAGTTCGAGTTTCGCGGCAAGGCCTTCCTCATCACGCTCATCGACCTGCCGTTCTCTGTTTCGCCGGTCATTTCCGGGCTGGTCTATGTGCTGCTGTTCGGGTCGGGGTCACTGCTGGGGCCATGGCTGAAGAGCTATGGCATTGAGATCCTGTTTGCGGTGCCGGGAATCGTGTTGGCCACCATCTTCGTGACCTTCCCCTTCGTTGCGCGCGAGCTCATTCCGGTGATGCAGGATCAGGGCACAAGTGATGAAGAGGCTGCGCTCAGTCTCGGGGCGAGCGGCTGGCAGACCTTCCGCCATGTCACGCTGCCCAACATCCGCTGGGGCCTGCTCTATGGTGTTCTGCTCTGCAACGCCCGCGCCATGGGGGAATTCGGGGCGGTTTCCGTTGTCTCCGGCCATATTCGCGGCCTCACCGACACCATGCCGCTGCATATCGAAATTCTCTACAACGAATACAACTTTGCGGCCGCCTTTGCCGTAGCCTCGCTGCTGGTGGGGCTCGCTCTTGTCACCCTTGTTCTGAAAACAGCAATCGAGCTTCGGTTTGCCGATTGATCACCAACTGCCTCAAGGCATTGCGAGAGGAGGTCTGTCATGGATCTTGGAATTCAAAATGTGAGCAAGGCGTTTGGCGCCACGGCTGCTCTGAGAGACGTGTCCCTTTCCATCGAGACCGGGGAACTGGTTGCCCTGCTCGGCCCGTCCGGCTCGGGCAAGACCACACTGTTGCGGCTGATCGCCGGGCTGGAAACTCCTTCAGCCGGTGCGGTGTTCTTTGGCGACGAGGAGGCCTCGCGCAGAAGCGTTCAGGAACGGCAGGTCGGTTTTGTCTTCCAGCATTATGCCCTGTTCCGACACATGACCGTTTTGGAAAATGTGGCCTTTGGCCTGACCATCAGGCCCCGCCACAGCCGCCCTTCGAAACAGGAGATCGAGAGGCGAGCATTGGATCTGATCTCCCTTGTCCAGCTTTCCGGCCTTGAAGGCCGCTACCCGCAGCAATTATCCGGCGGTCAGCGCCAACGCGTCGCCCTTGCCCGTGCCATGGCCATCGAGCCCAAGGTGCTGCTGCTTGACGAGCCCTTCGGGGCGCTGGACGCACAAGTGCGCAAAGACCTGCGCCACTGGCTGCTCGAAATCCACGAGCGGACCCATTACACCACCCTGTTTGTCACCCATGATCAGGAAGAGGCGCTGGAACTGGCCAACCGGGTGGTGGTGATGAATGAGGGCCAGATCGTACAGATCGGCACCCCGGACGAGGTCTATGATCACCCCGCAGTGCCATTTGTGCACCGCTTTATTGGGGAATCGTCCGAACTGCCGGTGCGGGTGGAGAATGGCCAGATCTGGTTTGACGATTGTCCGACCGGCCTTGCCAGTGACAGAGCAGGGTCAGGGCTGTTGTTCTTCCGTCCACATCAGGTCGAGATCGCCCCGGAGGGCAGCCGGTGCCTTGCGGCCCGGGTGATCGGCAGCCGACGGTTGGCCGGGACCCGCCGTCTGGAGCTGTCGGTCGGGCAGTCCAACCGCCATGTGGAGATCGACGTGCCGCTTGAGCACCCCGTTGCCCAGAAACAGGTTGTCTTCTTCCGGCCAAAGGTCTGGACCCTGTTCCCGACGGGCGACAAGGAGCAGGCCCGCCCGGAAACTGTCGGGGCCAAGCTCGTCTTTCCGCGGTCGGCGGCGGGGGGTACTCTGCGACACTATGAACCTTCGGTTTCATAGGGCTCGAACTTTCGCTGCCAATCCATTAAACTCGACATGCCCGAACGCTCTTCTCTCCCGGGCATGTCGATAGGAAAGTTGCAACGAAGGTGTCTGTCGATCAGCTTCTCATTCTCGGACTGCTCATTTGTCTGCTCGTGCTGTTTGCGATGGATCGGTTTCGCATCGAGCTTATGGCCTGCGCGGGGCTTGCTGCGGGTGTTCTGCTCGGGCTGGTGCCGTTTGACCGGGCCTTTTCCGGGCTCGCCAATCCGGCAGTCATCACGGTGCTTGAAATCCTGCTCATCGTCCAGGTGCTTCAGACAAGCCGCCTGTTTGACGGGGTGGGTCGCTTTCTGAGCCGTCATTTCCGCACCAGAGGCGGCATCATTCTGGCTGTCTGCGCGACAGGCGCTGCCCTGTCGATGGTGATGAACAACATCGGTGCCTTCTCGCTGATGCTGCCGGTCGTCTTCTCGCTCAGCCGCCGAATGCATCTGGACCAGCGCCTGCTGGTGATGCCGCTTGCCTTTGCGACCCTCATCGGCGGCATGGGCACCGTGGTGGGTACGCCTCCCAATCTGGTGGTCAGTCAGGCACTGGAGAGTGCTACCGGCACCGGCTTTGCCTTTCTCGACTTCCTGCCCACGGGGCTGGCCATTGCCGCCGCCGGTCTTCTGGTGGTTGGCTGGTGGGCACCCCGCAAGCTCGGCGGCTACAGCGAAATTGACGGAGAGGAGGACAATTTCGTCGGCCAGATGGTGGCAACTGAAGTCTTCGCCCCCCTTGCCAGCAAGGGGGGAGCCACGCCGGAGACAATCGAGACCATGACCGGCGGCGTCATTTCGAGTGTCGAGCGGCAGGGGCGGCGGCTGTTTCCCCTGCGTCCAGATACTCCGCTCTTAGCCGATGACCGCATTCTGCTCGTCGCCGATGGCACATTGCTCGGCGAGGCCTTTGCCGAGGGGCAACTGAT
This sequence comes from Cohaesibacter haloalkalitolerans, assembly GCF_003574655.1. GTDB lineage: Bacteria > Pseudomonadota > Alphaproteobacteria > Rhizobiales > Cohaesibacteraceae > Cohaesibacter > Cohaesibacter haloalkalitolerans. Next base: position 336,312 of record NZ_QNUM01000006.1, on the reverse strand, counting down.
ACCAGCCCGCTCCCTCCATATGAGACATGCCAGTGCGCCTGGGTCAGACGTCATCAAGGCGCAGGCGGTAGTCTTGCCCTACAGCGTCTTGCAGGGAACGGTCCTTGGCAACATTTCCGAATTTCCCGAGCAGGCTGTGCGGGTGATCGGGGTGTCCACCCAATCGCCGCGGCTGGAAGGCGGGCTGGACGAATTCCGCCTGTCGGTCGGCGATATCCTGCATCTTGAGGGCGAGGGGCAGGCCGTGCACGATGCGATCACCAACACGGGGCTTGTCGAGGTGGCAACCAGCGGAACCAGCTTTGCCACCTTCCAGCGCAGCATCCCTGCTCTTGTCTTCTTCATTGGCGGCTTGCTGGCCGCAGCCTTTGGCGGCATCCCGCCTGAAATCGCCTACGGGCTGGTGCTGGTCTGCTATCTGCTGACCGGAGCGCTGGATCTGAGAGAAGCGCTGTCGCGGCTGAACTGGCCCATCATCCTGTTGCTGGTTGCGATGCTGCCCCTTGGCGGCGCGGTCGAGAGCACCGGCGCGGCGACGGCTTTGGCCCATGGGCTGCTCGGATTGCTGCCGGGCTCGTCTGCCGCCTTGCTGGCCTTCTTCATGCTGGGGCTTGCGGTGCTCATCACACCCTTCGTCAACAATGCGACGACCGCCGTGCTGCTGGCGCCGCTTGCCATCGAGCTGTCCCGGACGGCAGACGTGCCGCCGTCGCTGTTACTGATGGCCGTGGCCATAGGCGCGTCATGTGATTTCCTCACGCCGTTCGGTCATCACAACAATACGCTGGCCTATGCGCTCGGCCCCTATCGCTTCAGGGAGTTCTTTCTGGTCGGCTGGCCGGTCACCCTCACCACCATCCTCGTGGGAGGCATCGTCAGCCTCGCAGTCTGGGGCTAGGTCTGGGGCCAGAGGTCTGGAACTAAGCCCGAGAGCCCTGCCCCTGATGCCTGAGGCTCCTAGAGGAAGAGATCGACCTTTTCGAACTTGGTCACATCGATGATGCCCATGTCGGAAATGCGGATTTCCGGGATGACCACCAGCCCGAGCAGCGAGTGCTGCATATAGGCATTGTTGAGGGTGCAGCCGCAGGCCACCATTGCCTCGACCATCTTCATCGCCTTAGCGGCAACGATCTCGGCCCGTTCAACGGACATCAGACCGGCAATGGCCAGTTCGACGGTCGCCAGTTCCTTGCCTTCGGAAAAGACCGTGACACCGCCACCAACGACCCCGAGATGGTTGGCGGCTGCCGCCATGTCTTCCTTGTTGGTGCCAACAACGATCATGTGATGGCTGTCGTGGGCCACGGTGGACGCCACTGCACAAGGCTTGTTGTAGCCAAAACCGGAAACGAAGCCGTTGACCACACCGCCGGTCGCCCGATGGCGTTCGACGAGCGCAATCTGACAGACATCGGCCTTGCCATCCATCTGCACCAGACCATCTTCCACCGGCAGCGATGCTTCCAGTGCCTTGGTCGGGGCCTGATTCTCGATGACGCCGATCACCCGGGCGCGGACCTCGTTGGCACCAGATGGTGCCGGGATATCAAAATCGGCTGCAGTGAGGGTCTTGCCCAGTTTGACGGTGTTGATGCAGAAGTCGGGATAGTTGACCGGCGGGATGTCGATCAACAGCTCACCATTCTCGGCGACCACCACGCCTTGGGCAATGACCGTCTCGATCGGCAGGCTTGGCAGATCCGAGGTCAGGATGATATCGGCCCGACGGCCCGGCGTGATGGAACCGATGTCGCGGTCCATGCCGAAGTGCTGGGCAGTGTTGAGGGTTGCCATCTGGATGGCGGTGATGGGTTTCAGCCCTTGGGCAATGGCGTGGCGAACCACCCGGTTCATGTGGCCATCATTGACCAGCGTGCCGGAGTGGCAGTCATCGGTGCAGAGGATGAAACTGCGCGGATCAATCCCGTCCTCGGTGATGGCCTTGACCTGTTCGGCCACGTCGTGCCAGGCCGAACCAAGGCGCAGCATCGGGCGCATGCCCTGACGAGCGCGGGCGATCGCGTCTTCCTTGCGGGTGCCTTCATGATCATCCGCCGGGCCACCAGCCACATAGCCGTGGAACATGTGGCCCAGATCGAGCGCTGGGAAATGGCCGCCGACGGTCTTGCCTGCGTCCTGTGTTGCGGCGATCTCGCCAAGCATCTTGGCGTCCCCCATGGCAACGCCAGGGAAGTTCATCATCTCGCCAAGACCGCAGATCTGCGGCCAGGTGAGCGCTTCCCTGACATCCTCAACGGTAATTTCAGCCCCGGCATTTTCCAGCCCCGGAGCGGACGGCACACAGGAAGGCACCTGAACCTGCACGTTGATGGGCAGGCTCGCCGCATCGTCATGCATGACACGCACACCCCTGAGCCCCAGAACATTGGCGATTTCATGCGGATCGATGAACATCGAGGTGGTACCGTGGGGGATGACCGCACGGGCGAATTCGCTGACGGTGATCATGCCGCTCTCCACATGCATGTGCGCATCGCAGAGGCCGGGAACCATATAGCGGCCATTGGCTTCGATGACAGAGGTCTCTTCACCGATGGTGTGGCTGGCGTCGGCACCGACATAGGCGATGCGACCGCCCGAAATGGCCACGTCAATGCCCGCGATGATTTCGCCCGTATGGACGTTGACCCATTGGCCATTGCGGACCACGCTGTCAGCACTTCGTCGTCCCATGGCCACGTCAACCAGTTGCGGTGCAAGTTCACTCCAGGATGGGATAGACATCGAGTTCTCCGAATTCAGTGTTGCGAGATGGCGCGGTCAGATCGAGCCGCCTTTTGGCAAGCGGAGCGCCATGAAAAAGAAAAGCATTTAAGGTGTATCTGGGTCGACAGGTTTAGCAGGTATACCGGGTCTGTCAAGGCGTGCCCGGGCGGGAAGCCCTGCCTGAAAGCCACCTCGTGACCATCATCATCCAGCCCCATAAACATAAGAGAACGCCAGAGGCTTATCTCTGGCGTTCTCCTTGATTCATCCTGTTTCATCCATGACACGTGTCAGGGCCGCAAACCGGTCAGATGTCAGCGCACGGCCATCGATAGTGCTACTGATAGTCGGCCCATTCGACACCATCAGGGAAGGCAAACCGTTCCTGAGACTCGGCCTTCAGGGTTGCACCATAGCCGGGCATGGTGCCCGGATAGTAGCGACCGCGCTTGACTGTCAGTGGCTCCTCGAAATTCTCGTGCAGGTGGTCGACATATTCGAGCACCCGGTTTTCGAGGCTACCGGCAACCGCGATATAGTCGAACAGCACGATGTTGAGCGAATACTGGCAGAGCCCTACCCCACCGCCATGCGGGCAGACGGGAATGTCGTATTTCGCAGCCATCAGCAGCACGGCCAACACTTCGTTGACACCGCCGAGACGGGCCGGGTCGAGCTGGCAGAAGTCGAAGGCTTCGGCCTGGAAGAACTGCTTGAACATGACCCGGTTATGGGCATGCTCGCCGGTTGCCACACCGATCGTGCCGATCTGTTCGCGGATTGCCCGATGGCCCAGAATGTCGTCCGGGTTGGTGGGTTCCTCGATCCAGAGCGGATCGAACTCGGCCAGACGGCGCATGTTGGCGACGGCTTCCTCGACACCCCAGATCTGGTTGGCATCCATCATCAGATGACGATCCCAGCCCAGTTCCTCGCGCAGAATACGGGCGCGCTGAACGTCCTGTTCGATATCGGCTCCAACCTTCTGCTTGAGGTGGGTCCAGCCGCCTTCAACCGCTTCGCGCGCCAGACGACGCATTTTCTCTTCCGAATAGCCGAGCCAGCCAGCTGCGGTGGAATAGGCCGGAAAGCCCTTTTCAAACATTTCGGCTTCGCGAGCGGCCTTACCGGCTTCCTTGCGCTTGAGCAGAGCCAGAGCCTCGTAAGGGGTGATGGCATCTTCGATGTAGGTGAAGTCGATGCAGCGCACCAATTCTTCCGGCGTCATGTCGGCAAGCAACTTCCAGACAGGCTTGCCAACCGACTTGGCCCAGAGGTCCCAGAGGGCATTGACCAGCGCGGCGGTTGCCAGATGAACAAGGCCTTTCTCGGGGCCAAGCCAGCGCAGCTGGGAGTCGCCTGCCACCAGCTTGTGCCAGAAGCGACCGAAGTCGGCCGTAATGTCATCGAGGGACTGCCCAATGACGAAGGTCTCGGCCAGCGTCCGGGCTGCGGCGACAACCAGATCATTGCCGCGACCATTGGTGAAGGTCAGACCGTGGCCAGTCAGCGTTTCGCCCTGATCCGTCTTGAGGATGACATAGGTGGTCGAATAGTCCGGCGCTTCGTTCATTGCGTCCGAACCATCCAGATTGCGGGAGGTGGGGAAGCGAATGTCTTTTACAACAACATCAGTAATCATGACCATGAGCAATACTCCTTTTCGGTCTGACCGTCCGTTTCGGGCTGAATTTGATTAAGCGTCAGGCTCATGCCTTGGCCTTGCGCGTCTCGAGCGCCTTGATGAATGCGGCAGCATTGACGGCCACTTCGTCCGCAGACATGCCCGCCTTGTAAAGTGCGCTGCCCAGCCCGAAGCCTGCTGCCCCTGCTGCCAGATAGCCATCCATGGTTTCGGGGGAAATTCCGCCGACGGGTAGGATACGGGTGGATTTCGGCAGAACAGCCAGCATGGCCTTGACGACAGCAGGGGAAGCAATCTCTGCGGGGAACAGCTTGAGGGCATCGGCGCCAGCCTTCAGCGCAGCAAAAGCCTCGGTTGGCGTCACAACGCCGGGCACACAGGAAAGCCCCAGGGACTTGGCATGCGCGATCACCTCGGTGTCGCTGTGCGGCATGACAATCAGCTTGCCACCGGCGGCGGCAACGCCTTCAACTGCCTCGGTGCTGAGAACTGTGCCGGCACCGATCAGGGCGCGCCGCCCCAGGCTTTCCTGCAAGATGGAAATGCTTTCAAACGGACGGGGTGAATTGAGCGGCACTTCAATGATGCTGAACCCGGAATCAACCAGAACCTGACCGATTCCAAGTACTTCTTCAGGGGTCACACCGCGCAGAATGGCGACAAGGGGACACTGCCCGACAAACTTTTCAAAGTCCATGGCTCACACTTTCACAATGCAGGAGAGAAAGAGAAAAAAGAGGGGGAGAGCCCACTCCGCAGGATGGAGTGGGCTCCGGGTTTCATCGACCAAGCAAGCTGAAGATGCCGATCGATACAGGGGGGATATAGGTTATGATCATGAGGAGAACGATCATAATGGCAACGAATGGCACAATACCGCGGACCACGGTGCCCAGTTGCGCGTTCCCGACCCTGGCCGCCACGAACAGGTTGATGCCCAATGGCGGGGTGATGAAGCCGATCGCCAGGTTGACAACCATGATGATGCCGAAGTGGATCGGGTCGACACCCATGGAGGTTGCTACCGGGAAGAGGATCGGAGACAGCACCAGAATTGCCGGAGTGGTGTCCATGACACAGCCGACAAACAGCAACAGAACGTTGATGATCAGCAGGATGATGACCGGATTGTCGGAAATGGTGGTCATCATATCGGCGACCTGAACCGGGATCTGCTCGATGGTCAGGATCTTGGCAAAGGCCGTGGCACAGCCCAGAATGACCATCGTCGTACCGGTGGTCGAACAGGAACGGGCCACGGTCTTCATCAGGAGCTTCAAACTGATCTCACGATAGAAGAACACGCCGCAGACCAGAGCATAGACTGCAGCAACGGCAGCAGCTTCCGTCGGCGTAAAGATACCGGCATAGATGCCGCCCAGAATGATGATCGGGTTGAGCAGTGCCCATTTGGCTTCCCACATCAACTTGGCAGCGACGCGGCAATCAAACGAGCCTTCGATCCCGGCAATGCCCGACCGTTTGGCATAGAAGTAGCTCCAGCCCATCAAGGCAAAGCCGATCAGGAAGCCCGGCACGATACCTGCCATGAACATGTTGGAAATGGAGGTACCGGTCGCGACCCCGAAAATCACCATCGGGATGGACGGAGGAATGATCACACCGATCGAGCCTGCCGTTGCAACGAGTGCCAGAGTGAAGGACTTGGAATAGCCTTTCTCAAGCATCGTCGGGATCACCATGGAGCCGACGGCGGCAACGGTTGCCGGACCAGAACCGGAAACGGCAGCAAAGAACATGCAAACAGCAACGGTCACGATGGCCAGACCACCGGTCACGCGGCCAAAGAAGACGTTTGCGACATCCAGAATGCGGCGGGAAACGCCACCTGCGCCCATCAGGTCGCCAGCGAGAATGAACAGCGGGATCGCCATGATCGGAAAGCTGTCGGTACCGGCAATCAACTGCTGGGTGATGTAGTTGGGTGACAGGGCTTCAGCAACGAGCGCAGCGGCCGCAGAGGCCAGACCAATGGCGATACCGACAGGAACGTTGAGGATGAGAAACAGGACAAGGCTGGAAAAGAGAACTGTAGCGACCATGTCTCAGAACTCCTCGATGTTGGATTTGTCGGGGTTGCGAAGGCGCCAGACAATGGTCTGGACCTGCCGAATTGCGGTGAGCGCGAAGCCGACGCCGGGCGCGGCATAAATCATCCACAACGGGATGGCCAGAGCCGTCGAACGCTGGTCGAGCATCATCTGCTTGAGAACGATCGCGTAGGTGGTCTGTACGATAAAGAGTGCGAATCCGAGAAACAGCAGATCGCCCAGAATGACGACCCAGCGCTGCCAGGATTTCGGGAACAACCCGAGAGCGGCATCAATCTTGATGTGCTTCATTTCCCGTGCGCTGTAGCTGATCATCAGATAGATCAACCAGATGAAGACGTAACGCGCCAGTTCTTCGGACCAGGACAGAGATGCCCCCATCACATAGCGCATGAACACCTGAATCGCGATTAGTGAGGTCATGAACAGCAGAAGAAAGACGCTGATTGAAATTTCGAAGTACTTGTCCAAAAAGCGTAGAATGGTCATCTACTTGGTCCCTTTCGAGTACCGAGGTCAGTAGCCGTAGGCATGAGCGTTGCACGGATGATCTTTCCCATGTAGGGACCGGCGCAGACCGCAACGCAGGAGCAAGGACTGGCCAGGGCCAGTCCTCACAAATCACGGCAAGTTGTGATTATTTTTTCAGGAATGCATCCATGTATTCAGGATGATCCATTTTGGACTTTACGAGGTCGTAGATTTTTGCGTCTACAACAGTCTTCTGCCACAGGGCTTTCTGCTCAGCGGTCAGTTCGGTAACGGTCACACCCTGGTCCTTGATGCGGGCAAGGATTTCGGTTTCCAGTTCCTGGGAACGCTTACGCTGGAAAGCGGTGGTTTCCTTGGCAGCAGTCACGATAGCGTCTTTTTCGACGTCGCTCAGAGAGTTGAACTTGTCGAGGTTCATGAAGACGATATACGGGGTGTAGACGTGCTGGGTCAGAGACACGTTGCTCTGAACTTCCTGGAAGCGGTTGCCGTCGATGATGCCCAGTGGGTTTTCCTGACCGTCAACCGTGCCCTGCTGCAGAGCGGTGAACAGCTCAGAGAATGCCATCGGGGTCGGGTTGGCGCCAAGTGCACGCCATGCAGCCAGATGCACGTCGTTTTCCATGGTGCGGATCTTCATCCCGGACAGGTCAGCCGGAACTGCAACAGCCTTTTTGCTGTTGGTGAAGTTACGGAAGCCGTTTTCCCAGAAAGCAAGACCTTTCAGGCCTTTTTTCTCAAGGGTCTTGAGGATGGCCTGGCCGGTTTCACCGTCAAGCTTGGCATAAGCATCTTCCGAGCTCAGGAACAGGAACGGAGCGTCGAAAGCATAAAGATCCGGGAACAGGGTTGCCAGAGGAGAGGTGGAGCTTACGCCGATGTCGATATCGCCGAAGATGGTGCTTTCGGTGATAACGCGGTCGTTACCGAGCTGGTTGTCCGGGAAGTGTTTGACTTCCAGAGAACCACCGGTCTTTTCTTCAACAATGCGCTTGAACTCGACGCCAGCGTCTTTGCCCGATACGGACGTGACGTTGGAGAAACGCAGAGTTTCGGCAACAGCTGGTGAAACGATTGTACCAACAGCGAGAACAGCTGCAAGTGTAAGAGTTTTAAAGGACATTTCTTCCTCCTGTGTTAAATGTCTCTAAGTTTAGCACGAAGATATACAAATCAGCATTCGGTTCAAAGTTGGACCAAACCCCAATTAATACTTTCCCCTTTTGCGAAACGGACAGCTTCTTCTGCAACCTTACGTTTCAGTTCCAGAGCAGCATCTTCCGAATACCAAGCCATATGCGGCGTCACCTGACAGTTGTCGAGCGCCCGCAACGGGCTGTCTGACGGCAATGGTTCGATCTCAGTGGTGTCGAGCGCAGCTGCGGCAACCTTGCCGGATTTCAGCGCTTCGGCCAGAGCGTCTTCGTCGATCAGACCACCGCGTGCGGTGTTGACAACATAAACGCCATCTTTCATGTGGCTGATGGCAGCCTTGTCGATCATGTGGAAGTTTTCGCTGGTTACCGGGCAGAACATGGCAAAGATGTCTGCGCTAGCGAGAACTTCATCGAGCGTGCCAGCCTTGATGTAATCAGTGCCATCGGCAGCGCTTGGTTTGTAGAATTTGTCGAAGCCAACGATGTTGAAACCGAGGGCATGCATCTTCTGGGCATAGAGGCGACCGATGCGGCCAAGGCCGACAACACCAACAGTGGTCTGGCTGAAGCGACGGATCGGCATGGCCACGGTAAAGTCCCAGACGCCATTGTGAACGGCCTTGTTCATCTTCGGTACCTTGCGAATGATCGAAAGGCTGAGGGCAATCGCGTGGTCGGACACTTCATGCATGCCATAGTCAGGCACGTTGCAAACCTGCACCCCGGCTTCCTTTGCGGCAGCCAGATCGACGTTATTGACGCCAACGCCGTAACGGATGATCTGTTTCAGATCCGGCAGGGCATCAAAGACGCGTTTGGTGAAGGGGGCGTACTGGTTCAGTGCGATGTTGTAACCCTTGATCTGGTTGATCAGATCATCTTCGGTTTTGCACTCGAGAAGGTCGAACTCCATGCCAGCCTTGGCAAAGACTTCGCGCTCCATGTTCTGATCTGCATGATCAAGATCTGTAATGACGATTTTCATTGTACTCTCCTTGGTCTAGCGGCCGAGATAGCCGCCATCGACCGGCAAGGTTACGCCGTGAACATAGTCCGAAGCGGGGGAAGCGAGGAACACCAGGGGACCTTTCATATCCTCGCCATTGCCCCAGCGTTTGGCCGGAATACGTGCGGTGATTTCTGCGTTACGGCCTTCATCAGCCAGAAGCGCGGTGTTCATTTCCGTAGCCATGTAGCCCGGTGCCAGCGCGTTGACGTTGATGCCCTTGCTTGCCCATTCGTTGGACAGGGCCTTGGTCAGCTGCATGACACCGCCCTTGGATGCGGCATAGGCAGGCACGGTGAAGCCGCCAAAGAAGCTGAGCAGCGAAGCGATGTTGATGATCTTGCCACGCCCTTTGGGAAGCATGACATTGGCAGCCCGCTGGCACAGGTCGAACACGGCATTGAGGTTGACCTCAAGCACCCAGTTCCAGTCGTCAAGCGGGAACTTCTCGGACGGATGACGGCTCTGCACGCCTGCGCAGTTGACCAGAATGTCCAGATCGCCACCCAGCATTTCCAGCGCCTTGGCAAAGCCTTCGGCACGGGCCGTGGCATCGGCCAGATCGATGGCGAGGCCATGGCATACGGCGCCATCCTTGCAGAGGGTGGCGGCCACATCGGCCGCCTTGTCGCTGGATCCGACGATCAGCACTTCAGCGCCGGCTTCCAGCAGGCCTTCAACCATGCCGAGGCCGAGGCCGCGGGTGCCGCCGGTTACGATGGCTTTCTGTCCAGACAGATCGAGTTTGTACATTATACTATCCTCAGGATTAGGCTTGGCAGTCGACGAGGACCTTGATGGTACGCAGATCAGGATCGGCAACCATATCGAAGATTTTGGCGCTTTCGCTGAGCGGAACGACCTGGGAGACAACCTTTTCCAGATCCGCCGCCATCTTCTCCAGAAGTGGCACCGTGTCGGCAAATTCGCGCAGCGTGTAGACGCGGCTGCCAACCATGGTCTGTTCCTTGAAGTTCAGATCCATCAGGTTGACGGCATGTGGAGCCTTGTGAACACCGGTCATGCAGATCATGCCGCCAACGCGGGTCAGCTTGGTCACTTCGAGAGCAGCGCTTTCAACGCCGGAGCATTCAAAGACGATATCGACGCCAACATTGTCGGTTACCTTGTTGACATGCTCGACCAGATTGGTCTCGCGGACGTTGACAGCGTCAAAGCCGAACTCGCGGCAAAGGGCCAGACGGCCTTCGTCGATGTCGGAGATGATGATCTGGGCAGCGCCGGAATGCTTGAGCAGGATGGCGGTCAGGATACCGATCGGACCAGCGCCCATGACGACACAACGGTCAAGGGTCTTGAAGTTGGCCTGATGCAGGGTGCGGACCACAACGGCCAACGGCTCGGCCAGAGCGGCCAGCTTGTCGGAAACCCCGTCCGGAACCTTGACCAGAACGCCTTCGTCAACCCAGCAATGGTCAGCCATGGCACCATCGGTATCGATGCCCAGCAGATGCAGGGTCTGGCAGACATGGGGCGTGCCGTTCTTGCAGGGATAGCATTCACCACAGGAGATCAGCGGATAGGCCGTGACGCGGTCACCCTTGACGAACTTGCTGCCAGCCGGAGCCTCGTCGACAACGCCGACGAACTCATGACCCAGAATGAGAGGAGCCTGGGCGCGTGGATGCTTGCCCGAGTAGATGCCGATGTCACTACCGCAAAGACCGCAGTAATGCATTTTGACTTTCACTGCGCCTTCACGTGCCTTGGGTTCAGGAACATCCCTGACTTCCACCTTGTTAGGACCTGCGTATACAAGTGCTTTCATTGTGTTTGCCTTCAAGATTAGGATTTGTTGTCTGCTATATCAGATAAGATTTCGCGCCACTGCGAAGTCCCACAGACCGATGTAAGCGGTGTTGTCAAACTGGGCTGTGCATTCCAGACCGAAGCTGGCCAGCGCCCGTTTGTAGAGATCACACAGAGCCCCCTCACCGATCATGATCAGCGGAATGGACGCATCGTCGCGCAGCTCGCGCGTGGCCGAGGTCAATTCGTTACCAATCAAAAGGCCTGAGAGATAGTTGGCCAGCGCAGCCTTCGGCAGGCGCTCGGTCAGCCCCATGGTGCGAGTTGCAAAGATCTGATGGGTCAGGTCGCCCGGCTCGCCGTTGCGAGCCACGTCAAGGCCAAGGTCAAAGGCCTTTTCTGCCTCTTCCGCGGTTGCCTTTTCTTCCGGCATCAGACGCCCCAGAATGGAGTGTTCACGCAGCACGGCGAACACTTCACCGGTCATGTAGGTCGAGAAGCTCTCCAGCTTGCCGCCCTTCATCGTCACCCATTTGGAGTGCGTCCCCGGCAACAGAATACGCGAAGAGTTCCACCAGTCAGGATGATCGACCAAGGCGCCGGCAATCTGGATTTCCTCACCACGGATCACATCAGGAGCCAGATCCGGCTCATCGAGCAGAACGCCCGGAACAATATGCAGTGTGCCGCCATCCGGCAGGGTTGCCGCGCCGGAATTCTTGGCCAGATCGCCAAGATCGGCCGGGCAGCGCACATAAGGAGCCTCGGACCAGCCCTGCGCAGAGCCGACCATGCCGCCGGTGACAACAGGAACGTCCGGATACTGCTTGCGCCAGTCGCCACAGATACTCTCGAACGCTGCCTCATAGCCTTTTACTCCGCCCGGTGCCGGCAGATGCTGGATGCCAAACGGGCTCTGCCGCTTGTCCAGTACCTTGCCGTCTTCCAGCAAATAGGCACGCAGACTCGACGTACCCCAATCAAGTGCAATCAAGAGACTCATTTCTCATTACTCCAACCGAGTTCTCGTGAAATCTTCTGCGCGCATCTGACAATCACCGGCCCCAGCAGATTGATCCGTTCACGGGGCATGAAATTGAGCGTGCTCGAGATTGAAATCGCCGCTACGGCAGAAGAGCCGTTGGCAAAAACTGGCGCTGCGACACACCGGATGCCGATTTCATTTTCTTCGTCATCAAATGTGAAACCGCGTTGCTTCGACAGCGAGAGATCCGAGAAGAATTCCGGATAGCTCTTCAGTTCAGCTCCGGTATTCTGGAATTTCTTCTGGCTCATCGCATAGTCGTAATAGTGGTCCCATTCCTCTTCATCCATAGTCATCAGAATGGCCTTACCGAGGCCCGTGGAGGCAATCGGCACGGTCAGACCGACGCGTGACCGCATCTGGAATCCACGGCTGCCGTTGATCTTGTCCAGATAGATGATGGTGCCATCATCTGTCGGGGCGCCAAGGTGGATTGTATCCCTTACCTGTTCGGACAAAGCCTCAAGGAAGGGCCTGGCGATGCCAGCCAGGGGTCTTTGATCGCGCGCCTTCTCACCAAGATTGACCAGTCGCGCTCCGAGGAAGTAGCCTTTTTCGGGAATGTGATACAGATAACCTTCAGCGACCAGATTGTGGATCATCCGCGTGATTGTGCTGCGCGGGACCTGCAGGGTCTCTGACAGGGTCTTGACGCTCGTCATGCCTTCCCCGATGAGCTCGAGGATGGACAAGCCTCTCAACAATGTCTGTGTTCCGGCCATAAGAGTCCGCTTACCGAACTCGCCAAAGCTGGCCGGTCCTCCCGTATTTTCCATGAATTCCTCCTGGCCCAAACTCTATGAAGAGATCGGTGCCACGTCAAATATTAAATCTAACATTCAGTATCTGGTACACCAGTTTATAAAAATGCTATGTGGTAACCCGTATTTTGAGCAGAATTTTAATACGAAAGGCGAGTAAATACGGTGGAAAAGGGCTTGATAAAACTGGTCCCAAGCGTTGATGCAAGGAGCCTGACACAAAAATCTGAGGGGATTGCGAGGTCAACTTTTCGACTTTTCCCCAACTGTTGTCTGGAGGCTGGCGCCGCAGAATACCAGAGAACGCCAATTTCGCCATTCATTATGTATCAACCCGAATGACCAAATGTCGCACGACCTATATCATTGTGCTTTCGCGGATCTCAATCTAAGCATATTGATACATCATGGCAGGCTGTTATGGCATAGCTGATACCGAGTGTCGCGCTCTTCAAATGGCTGCGACATGGCCAGATTGGCCAAAGTTCCCGCTTTGTTGAAACAGGCCTGCCAAAATGGTGGAAGAGCAACAGAGAGATTCCTACAAACCTTTGTTCTAAATAGAAAAAAAACAGAGTTTCAATGATCATGACGCGGCCAGATCTCCTCTCGAACACGTGCATTCGACGCCGCCACCCCCTTCGTGTTTGCGACAAATTGGCGCAACTCATGGGGGTATTCTCCTCCCGTCCCAACGGGCAACTTACCCACCAGTCAGGGCACAGGGGCCCTTCATCCGAAGCCCCTCAGCGCGGCCTTGCCAACCCATTCACTCAATATGTGACATCTGAAGGTGAAGACAGGGGGCTTAAGTTATTGGCTAGTAACTTAATGGCCACCAACAAACAGATTTCGCACAGGGAAAAAAGCCTCGCCGGGCATTCTGTCTGGTGGCCAGCCATCTCCCTGATCTGCAACGGAGAACCCGGCCAACGGATGCCGTCTCCTCTCTAAACACAAGGAAACAAGCTTCATGGCCTTTTGCCGGGGCCATGAGGAGGATTAAGGAGCAAACGAATGAGCGAGCTGATAAAAATTGCCTCCATTGGCGAGTGCATGATCGAACTGGCGCCAGTAAAGGGCGTTGAAGGATATGCTGCGGGGACCAAGTTCTTCCGTCAGGCTTTTGCCGGTGACACCTTCAACACCGCCACCTATCTGGTGCGTCAGTTCGCTCCGAAGGCCGAAGTTTCCTATATCACGGGGCTCGGGGCCGACATGCAGAGCCAGAGCATGCGCCAGAAGTTCGCTGACGAGGGAATCAAGGTCGATCACATCACGCTGGTGGAAGGCAAGAACCCCGGCCTCTACATGATCGAGAATGACGACAAGGGCGAGCGTTACTTCCAGTATTGGCGCAATGACGCCGCTGCCAAGCTGATGTTCGGCGGCTGGTCGGTTGAAAAGATTGCCGCTCTGCTCGGCGAGTTCAAACTTGTCTATTTCTCCGGCATCACGCTGGCGATTCTGGATGACACCCAGCGCGACAACCTGCTGGATGCACTGGCCTCGCTCAAGGGCAAGGTGAAGGTCGCATTCGATCCCAACTTCCGCCCGGCTCTGTGGCCAGACCGTGACAAATGCCGTGCCGTCTTCAGCAAGGCTGCCAGCGTCACCGATTTTGCACTGGTCGGCTGTGAAGACCATGCCGCTCTGTGGCAGGAAACCGATGCCGACAAGATCGCTGCAACATGGTGCGGCTGGGGTGCTGGCGAAGCCATCATCAAGGGTGGCGACAACAGCTGCGTGATCCTCAATGGAGATGGCCGCACGGAAGTGGCTCCTCCGGCAAAACTGAAGCCGGTCGATACCACGGGCGCAGGCGATTCCTTTGCTGCGGGTTATATCGGCATGCGCATTCAGGACAAGAGCGTTGATGAATCGGCCCGCATGGCCCATGCCATTGCTGCCAAGGTCATCATGCATCCGGGCGGCGCCATCGACAAGGCCGTCTGGAGCCCGGTCGAAGAAGGCCAGTATTGATTTCAATCCGCCCGGGCCCTGTGCCGGGGCGGACAAAGGGTCTCATGCCAAGCCCGCAGGTGCGCGGGCCTGGCTTTCCATTCCATTGACTACAGGATGACATCATGTCTGCTTTCGTACGTACAGAAATCACGCCGCTTGAAACCGTTACCCTCACCGCCGAGCAAATGCCGGCTTCCTTGGCCGATGCCTATGCCCGCGTGAAGGCCGTCGTTGAGAAGGACGCCGGTTATTGCGCTGCTTGGAAAGTGGGTGGCTCCACGCCGCCGGCCCAGAAGGCTCTCGGCATTGACGAAGTCTTCTTCGCCCCGATGCATGAGAAGGAAATCGTTCCAGCCGACAAGCTGGTGCCCGGTTTCAAGACCCTCAGCATCACAGCTGAAGGTGAAGTGGCCCTGCGCATTTCCCCCAAGGCTGACGCCTATATTGCCAAGGGCATCGACGCCGTGTCCGCCGCTCCCCTCACCGATCTGTTCGATGTCTGGTGCGTCAGCGCCGAAATGCCATCCGGCTCGCTGACCAATGGCGGCGATTTTGGCGTTCCTGCCATCGTTTCCGACCGTTGCGGTTCCGGCTGTCTGGTGCTTGGCCCGGAACATGCCTACACCGCTGACACCAAATGGACCGGCGAAGTCATGAAGACCGAGCAGAATGGCGAAGTCATCGCAGAAGGCACCACGTTGGATCTGGTTGACACGGCAGATGAAGTGGCCCGCGAGTTCCTGATCGTTGCCCTCAAATACGGCTTCAGCCCGAAAGCTGGCCAGTGGGTTTCCACCGGCGGCATTATTCCTTGCAAGCCGCTCAAAGAGAATGCCGACATCAAGATCTATTATGACGGCAAGGTCGAGCTGGCCTTCAAGACTGGCTATGATGCAGCCTGATTCCCTTGCGGCGCGACCTGAGTTTGAGGCTACGCGCCGCTCTGGCTTTGCAGAAAGCCTGCCTGAAACAGAAAAGACCGTTCCTTTTGATGGAACGGTCTTTTTTTATCGGTTCAGCACGCTCTCAAGAGAGCCAACACAGGCAGCGCGACGCAGCCCTGCCCCCTGTCAGCGTGCTTCCTTGAAATTCGGGCGGACTTTCGAGAAATCGGCAATATCTGCAACATCTGCACTGAAAGTGCGATGGTAACGGCCAATATGAAAATCGAGCGTCCGGATGGCATCATCAATGCGGCCTTCACGCAGCGCATCAATCATTTCGCCATGCTCTTCAAAGCTCTTGGTTGTCTGTACGCGCTCCTTGCCCAGATAGGTGCGGATGGCGGAGACCTTGGCTTCGATCAGACGATAGCTCTCGGATAGATAGTGGTTATCGCAAAGCTCGAACATCGCGCGATGATATTTGAGATCCAGTTCCAGATAATGCGAGCGCTCGTCTGCCTTCTTGGCTCGTTCCATCTGATGCCAGATGTTCGTCAGCTCATTGACCAGGCCTTCGCTGTTGCGGCGAAAGGCAAGCCGCAGCGCAGCCGTTTCCAGAATGAAGCGATATTCGGAAAAGCGCTCCAGATCCGTTCCACTCAGGGTGAAGACAAAGGTGCCCTTTTGCGGAAAGACCTCGACCAGGCCTTCCACTTTCATTTGAGCCAGAGCGTGACGAATGGGCGTCTTGCTGATGTTCAGACGATCCGCAAGCTTCTGTTCAGACAGGGCTTCACCGAGTGCGAATTCGCCCTCGCTGATAGCCGCTCTCAATTTTTCCGTCGCAATATCAGATAAGGACGGTGGCCGCTCAATCTCTTCCAATTGTGATCCACTCGATATCAAGGGGTTTCGAAAATTTCCATCTCGATTTTGGCATTGGTATCAAGTATACCACACATCAGTCGGATGCAAGTAACGGTTTCACCGTAGAGTGCGGAAAAAAGCAAACAAGTAGCAGCTTTTATGCGTGATATCGCGCAGTTTCCCGATCGTTCCGGCATCCACTGGACAAGACATATTTTACCCTTGGTTGCATTGCAACACCAATAACCTAGACAAATCTGCCGTCTTTCTGCAAAAAATGCAATACAGCCATAACAAAAGGCAATCTTTTGCAGGGAACGGGATGTGCCCGATGCAACGTTGAGTTTGATGCCTTTCAGGCCTCCATACGCTCTGAAATGGAGTGCGCAAAACTGTATCGCTCTGCAGACACACAGCCGATCCGGACATATCAACAGACCTGTCTCACATGCTGTGGCCTTTTGCGCCGACGCTCAGGCCTTCTGGCGCTCCGCTTCAAGCTCCCTTTTGGCGACATCCCGCGAGAAAGCCGATGCGTCTTCCACGATCTGGCGATCAGGACGAACACCGGTATAGAGCGCGAATTGTTCGACCGCCTGCAACACAATCACCTCCGCCCCCGAAATGCAGGTTTTGCCAAGCCGTTCGGCTACCTTCATCAGTGGCGTTTCGGCAGGCATCGCCACCACGTCAAACACATAGTCCGCAGCTTCTATAACGGTTCCGTCAAATGCCAGCATATCCGCCTCTGGCCCCGCCATGCCCATCGGAGTGGCATTGATGATGAGCGGAGCGGTCAGTCCCTCCGGTCCCGAAGCCCAGTCGAAGCCGTATAGCCCGGCAAGGGCCCGCCCGGTCGTCTCGTTGCGTGCGATGATCGTCCCTTTCTTAAAGCCACTGTTGCGCAAAGCGGCGGCGACCGCCTTGGCCATACCGCCCGATCCACGCAGCAGGAACGGGCTTGAAGGATCGATCCTTGCTGCCGCCAGCAGATCATGGATGGCAATATAGTCGGTGTTGTAGCCGGTCAGGCACCCGTCATCATTGACGATCGTATTGACACTGTCGATTGCGGCGGCCGATGCTTCCATGGCGTCGAGCAAGGGAATCACCGCCTCCTTGAAGGGCATCGAAATGGCGCAGCCACGGATCCCGAGCGCCCGCACACCGCCGATGGCGGCAGGCAGGTCCGTCGTGGAAAAGGCCTTGTAGACATAGTCAAGTCCGAGGAGTTCATACATGCGGTTATGGAAACGTGTGCCGAACGGGCTTGGCCGAGCCGACAGCGACATGCACAGGCGGGTTCTAGGACCGATGAGGGGTTTTTCGTTCGATGGCATGACGAAACCTTTCACTTGGTGGGGCCTTTCGCGTGGTGGGATGGAACCATCCCCTGAGGGAAGCATAGGGCGCGGCAAAGCTCCGGATCAAGCCGAAGACTGAGCCAAGCGGCAAAAGCGCACCGTTTGACAAAAAAGGCACGCCCGAAAGGTCGAGCGTGCCAGTTGAATTTCACGATGCCGGATCCTGAGGGTGGGGGACCTTTTATGATGTCCGGCACCTATCCTTGTTTTTATTCGGCCGGAACGGCAGCTGGTACTTCGTCAATGGGACGTTTGAGGACGATCAGAAGCGCAGTGGTAACGGCAGTACCGATGACGATGGACAGGATATACATCGCCAGATTGCTGACGGCATGCGGGATGGCCAGAACGAAGGCTCCACCATGCGGTGCGCGCAAGCCGCAGCCGAAGAACATGGACAGGGCGCCGGTGAGGGCAGAGCCAATCATGATGGACGGGATCACACGCAGCGGATCCTTGGCTGCGTAGGGAATTGCCCCTTCAGTGATGAAGGACAGGCCGAGCACGAAGGCCGCCTTGCCTGCTTCCCGTTCTTCTTCGGTGAAGCGGTTCTTGGCGATGAAGGTTGCCAGAGCCAGACCGAGCGGCGGCGTCATGCCAGCGGCCATGGTCGCTGCCATCGGCGCGAAGGTGTCACTGGTCAACAGACCGACCGAGAAGGCGTAGGCAGCCTTGTTGACCGGCCCGCCCATGTCGAAGGCCATCATGGCACCGAGCACGAGGCCAAGCAGGACCGCGTTGGTCTGGCCCATGCCCTGTAGCATGCCGGTGAGGCTCTCGTTGATATAGCGTACCGGTTCTCCGATGACATAGACCATTAGCAAGCCGACAATCGCTGTCGAGAGCAAAGGCAGGATCAGCACTGGCATCAAGCCTTCGAGGGCTTTGGGCAGCTTGATATTGTCCCGGAGCCACAGAGCTACGTAACCGGCAAGGAAACCGGCAAGAATACCGCCAAGGAAGCCAGCGCCAAGGTTGACAGCCAGCAGACCACCGATCAGGCCCGGCGTCAGACCGGGGCGGTCGGCAATGGAATAGGCCATGAAGCCAGCCAGAACCGGAACCATCAGCTTGAAGGCTGCGCCGCCGCCAATGGTCATCAGGGCTGCTGCAAGGGTGCCTTCTTCCTTGAAGGCCTCGATGCCGAAGACGAAGGACAGGGCGATCAGCAGACCACCGGCAACAACCACCGGCAGCATGTAGGACACACCGGTCAGCAGGTGCTTGTAAGGGCCGGACCGGTTGGCCTTGAGAGCCGCCTTGGCTTCCTCAAGGGTTTGCATCTTCTTGCCACCGGCACCGCCAGCGGCAGGCGCTGCGGTTTCCGCTTCGCTGAAGGAGGCGGCAATCACGCCAGCGGCATCCTTCACGGCAGCCCCGACAGACGTGCGATAGATCGGCTTGCCGGCAAAGCGGCTTTCGTCGACATGGGTGTCGGCGGAAATGATGACCACGTCAGCGGCGGCAATGTCTTCCGCGCTGAGCTGATCCTTGGCCCCGACAGACCCTTGCGTTTCTACCTTGATGTCGTGACCTGCGGCGGCGGCCTTCTTCTTCAGAGCATCGGCAGCCATGAATGTATGCGCGATACCCGTCGGGCAGGATGTGACAGCGACAATGCGCTTCTTGGTAACATCAGATGTGGCCACGGCTTCCTCCTTTGGCTGGTCACAATTTGCTTCAACCGGCAATCCGGCTTTTTGCAGAGCCTCGCCAAGGACACTGGCTGTGTCCTGAATGGCCCTGCTGGTCGTTGTCTGGTAAACGGGCAGGCCAGCAAACGGGGCCTGATCGATGGTCTGGTCGATCGCCAGGATCGCGAGATCCGCCCCGGCGATCATCTCCGGGGTCAGCGGAGATGTTGTCTCTTCTGGCTCGCGACACTCGATAGAGATATCGTGGCCCTGATCACTGGCGACCTTGCGCAAGGCTTCGGCCGCCATCAGGGTGTGCGCCCGGCTTTCCGCACTGGCCGCTACACCAACAATTGTTGCCATTGCTTTCCTTACTCCTCTCAAAGTTCCAGATGCTCTATGACCACCTTGGCCGCGAAAGCCTCGATGACCTCCCGGGCGGGCAAATGAGGCCCGATCTCTCCCAGAGCGCCCAGAGAAAAGCCGGTTGCCAGTCGGGCAAGATCCGCAAGCGGAAGCCCTTCGGACCGGCCGTGCAAAAGTCCGGCGACCATGGCGTCGCCAGCGCCGACCGTGCTTTTGACAACCGCGCCCTTGGGCATGGCGTGCAGCACGTCCTTATCGGTGATGAACAGGGCGCCATCAGCCCCCATGGAAACGACTATGAGCCCGACCTTGCCACCACTGACCCAGCGGGCAGCGTCGATGATTTCGGCAAGCCCCTCAAGTTTGCGACCAATCAGTTCGGACAGTTCATCGACGTTGGGCTTGATGATGTCAGGTCCGGCTTCCAGCGCAGCCTTGAAGGCCATGCCACTGGCATCCAGAACCGCCTCCTTGCCCATCGCGTGGATGGCAATGATCAGGTCGCGATAGATGGTTGTCGGAACACCGGCCGGCAGGCTTCCGGCGAGCACAAAACAGTCCACGCCATCGGCTGCGAGGTGTTTGATCCGCCCCTCGAGGCTCTCCATCGCACCAGTATCGACAGCGAACCCCGGCGCGTTGATGTCGGTGATCTCCTGCTTCTGCGGATCGACGATCTTGATATTGACGCGGGTTGCTCCTGCGACACGCACGAACTGGTCATCAATGCCCTGCGCGTCAAACAGGCTTTCGAAAATGGAGGCATTGTCCTGCCCCAGAAAGCCGGTCACAGCGATCTTGTGCCCGAAATGGGACAGGAAGCTGGCCACATTGACCCCCTTGCCGCCCGCGTCGGACTGCTGTTCCGCGATCCGGTTGACCTCGCCTGCCGCAAAGCCGGGGATCTGGACCGTCTGATCGATCGCCGGATTGAGCGTGATCGTTGCGATGTTTGCCCGTTCACTCATGTCGTGTTCCTCTCGACATTGTGTTCCAAACCCCAGGATTATGCCAGTTTCAGTGCCCGCACGGCCGCAGCATCGGTCTTCGCCAGCGCGTCTGCAGCAAATGCCCGGGCCTCGGCCATGGGAAGACTGCGGATCCGCGCCTTGACAGAGGCGATGGCCGGGATGCTGACGCTAAGCTCATGCACGCCGAGACCGGCAAGGATCACCGCCCCAAGCGGATCACCGGCGATGCCACCACAGGCCCCCACCCAGATGCCAGCCGCATCGGCGGCTTCCACTGTCTTGCGGATGAGACGCAGGACCGCCGGGTTCAGGCCGTCGGCCATCTTGGCCAGTTGCGGATGCATCCGGTCCATGGCTAGGGCATATTGTGTGAGGTCGTTGGTACCGATGGAGAAGAAGTCCACCTCGCGGGCGAATTCCTCGGCCATCATCACGGCAGACGGGATTTCGATCATCATGCCGATCTCTACCGGCTCGGCGCCCACTTCCTTGCGCACTTCCTCGGTGATGGCCTTGGCGGCGCGCAGCTCTTCCAGCGAAGAGATCATGGGATACATGATGCGGATCGGGCCGTTGGCGGAGGCGCGGAAAATGGCGCGCAACTGGGTACGGAAGATGTCATCCCGGAGCAGGCAGAGGCGAATGCCGCGCACACCAAGGAACGGATTCATCTCTTCCGGGGTCGACAGATAGGGCACATCCTTGTCGCCGCCGATATCCAGCGTGCGGATGATCATCGGCAGACCGTTCATCGCCTTGATCATGGCGCTGATGGCCTCATACTGTTCGTCTTCAGAGGGAGCGGTGTCGCGTTGCAGAAACTGGAATTCCGTTCTCAGCAACCCGACACCCTCCCCACCAGCCACCACGGCGGCATAGGCTTCATCAACACTGCCAATATTGGCGACGACCTCGATGCGGTGGCCGTCGGTTGTAATGGCGGGTTGGTAACAGGCGTTGCGTTCGGCCTCGGCCTGTCGGGCAAAGGCCTTGCGGGCCTTGTCAGCTTCATCGCGATCCTTCTGGGTCGGCTCGGCAACCAGAACGCCGGAGCTGCCATCCACGATGACCTCCTTGCCATCGGAAAGCCCGAGGCAATCAGCGCCTGCACCAACCACCGCCGGAATATCCAGACTGCGGGCGATAATGGCCGTATGGGAGGTCGGGCCGCCAGACGCGGTGCACAGCCCCAGCACTAGGGTCGGGTCGAGACCGGCAGTATCCGATGGCGTCAGATCGTCAGCAATGAGAATGACCGGGCTGTCCGGCAGATCCGGGTCGTCCTCGACCTTGTCGGCCAGATGCTTGAGCAATCGACGACCGACGTCCTGAAGATCCAGCGCACGGGCGGCCAGCAATTCGTCCTTCATGGCACCCAGAATGGCCGCATGTTCTTCATAGCTCAGCTTCCAGGCCCAACCGGCGCTTGCCCCTTCGGCGATCAGCGTGCGGGCCTTTTCCTGCATTTCGGGGTCATCAAGAAATTCGCCTTGCGCCTTGAAAATCGCCGCCTTGCCGGCTCCCTGCTTCTGAACCATATCCTCATAGAGAGCAGTCAATTCGGCACGCGCACTGGTGAGAGCATCGTCAAGCCGGGCAAGCTCCTGATCAGGAGTGCCGGTCGCCTTTTCATTCACCACAATACGGCCACGGCGGAACTGGCAGACCGGACCGGAAGCAATGCCCGGGGATGCAGAGATGCCTGCGATCACAGCGCCTTCATAGCTGATGCCTTCGACGGCAACGGCATGATCATGGGCGGCTTCGGCTGCGGCTTCCTCTTCATCCTCAAGGCCCTCGGCCAACGCATTGAATATGGTTTCCAGAGCTTTCTCCGCGTCCGGGCCTTCGGCGCTGATGCGGATGGTGGCATCCTTTTCGATACCCAGCTTCAAAAGACCAATCAGGCTCTTGGCGTCGCCAACCTTGTTGCCGTTGCGCACCAGAATGCCAGCTTCGAAGGTCTTGGCGATATCAACCAAAGCGGTTGCCGGGCGAGCATGCAGTCCGTGGGGGCTCGTGACCACATGCTCAAAGCCCAACTCATAGTCCTCAGGCGCCGCATCGGCACTGTCATCTGTTGCGGCATGGTCCTGTCCCGACAGGCGACGCGCGATATCGGCCGCATCGGTCGTGGTTGCCAGACGCTTTGCCTCTTCGGCATCGTCCAGAACATCGGTGAGGTTGGAAAGGATGGTCAGGTGCTCATCGGACTTGGCCGCGATACCGACCACCAGATGCACCCGTTCGTCATTGTTCCAGATCACGCCCTCAGGCAGCTGCAACACGGCAACGCCGGTTTCCCTGATCAGCTCGCGATCCTTGGGAATGCCGTGGGGGATGGCAATGCCGTTGCCCAGATAGGTGTTGGCCACCTCTTCCCGTGCCATCATGCTCTGGATGTAACCCGGTTCGATATTGCCGGATTTGACCAACAGCTCGCCGACTTTTGCGATTGCGTCACTCTTGTCGCGCGCTTGTGCACCGACCTGAATTGCCGATTCCTTGAACTGCATTGTTTCCTCCGAATTCTCCACCCCGATCAGCGTTTGAACGCTCCTGCTTATGCGTTTCATCAGGGCCCGGATCGTCAAATCCGCTAATCTTGAGAGATAATAACTCCATTAAAGTGAATTATTAAAGAAAAATATTTGATTCACGTCAATTCATTGACGCAAATTCGGTAAATTTGCGGATGAAAGACTGCCATTTCACGACAAAATCGACAAATTTTCTATATTTTCAGGATCATTACCTCTATTTGATGTATTAATTAAGCGCCAGAAATTACTGCAAATTTTGGCGGGGGCGCAAAATTGTCGGTCGACCGGTGCCAAACACGCTGGAGAATTCGCAATTTTTCTGTTGAATTTGCCCGAATAAAGGCGATTAATTCAATTACTATGAGTTTTTGATCTGGTTCATGGCCCCCGCAGTCGCTTCAGCCATAGAGTCGGAGACAAAAGTCGGCCTGCCAGAGCGGCAGGCCAGGAGGAAATGCGCAAGCCATTCCCGGCCCCATCAATCCGGTGCCCAGAGGCCCGAACGCGGGCGGCCCGCCTCAATGGTCATGCCTTTGACCATGGTTTTCGCTGGTCCCATGGCCTTGCCCTTCCCCCGCCCGATGCCTGGCCCCTTGGGCACCCATTGAGCAGCCTTTGCTGCCGAGCCAACGTGACGACGTCGAAAGGATGCGGTTAATGGTCAAGCAGAAAGAGCGCTCGGACAAGGACGCTTCCATCGGCTTCAACCAGAAGAAAGTCCGCGCCTACAACGAGCGTCTGGTGCTGTCCCTCATCCAGCGTCACGGAGCTCTGGCAAAATCGGAAATCACCCGCCGTTCCGGCCTTTCGGCCCAGGCCGTATCGGTGATTATCGGCGAGCTGGAAAAGGATGGTCTGTTGCTGCGCGGGGAACCCATTCGCGGGCGGGTTGGCCAGCCTTCGGTTCCCATGCGGCTCAATCCGGACGGGATCTTTTCTTTCGGCCTAAAGGTCGGACGACGCAGCGCCGATCTCATTCTGATCGACTTTGCAGGGGAAACACGGGCCTCAGCCCGCATCACCTATTCCTACCCGATGCCGGATCTCGTCAAGGCCTTCGCCACCCAAGGGGTGCGCGACATGAGCCTGCAGATCGGCGCGGGCCAGCAGGACAAGATCGCCGGAATCGGCATCGCCCTGCCATTCCAGCTCTGGAGCTGGGAAGACAAGGTGGGTGTCGCCGCAGGCACGATGGACGTCTGGAAGACTTTCGATATCGCCCAGGAACTGGAAAGCGCCACGGGCCTCAACGCCTACACCCAGAATGACTGCACGGCAGCCTGTTCAGCCGAAGTCGCCTTCGGGCGCGGCATGGCCTTCAGCGATTCCCTCTATATCTTTGTGGGCACCTTCGTGGGCGGTGGAGTGGCGCTCAACAATTCCATCTATTCAGGTCGCACCCGCAATGCCGGGGCTCTTGCCTCGATGCCGATGCCCGGCCCCGACGGCGAAGACAAACAGCTGATCGATTTTGCCTCGCTCTATTTTCTCGAGGAGATGCTGAAGGAAAAGGGACTGGACCCGACCCTGTTGCAGCAGCAATCCTTTGACTGGACCAACCTTGGCGCCATTCTTGAGGAATGGCTCGACAGGGCTGCGCATTATATTGCCCTCGCCATCGCTTCGGCGACTGCCATCATCGACTTCGAAGTGGCCATAGTCGACGGAACCATGCCAGCCAGCGTCCGGGACGCATTGGTGGAAAAGATTCGCGACGCCATCAGCCAGCGCAACTGGCAGGGCATCGAGCTGCCGGTGGTGCTGGAAGGCACGCTTGGCAGTCCGGCCCGGGCACTGGGTGGCGCCAGCCTTCCCCTGTTCATCCGCTACCTTCTCGACCAGAACATGCTGTTCAACCACGCCTGATTTGGCACGCCTGATTTGGCACGCCTGATTTGGCACGCCTGATTTGGCACTAGAGCCTGAAAACAGCAGAAATGGTCATCAGGCGTCCCGCAGATCGGCGTGAAATTTCTGGCACGTCCCAAGCGATCACTCTTGCAGATCAGTGATATATTCAACGATCTGGTTGAGCTCCCCCTTGCCGTCATAAACCGCCTGGCTGACAAGAGTCGCTTCCAGAATGCGCCCGTCGGCATGCTTGATCTTGCATTTGACATCCTTCGTGTGCCCCATGTTGATCATCGCCGCACGCACGGTCTCAGCTGCCAGATGCTTGAACTCGGTGGTCAGGAAATTGCCCAGATGCGCGCCCTGCACTTCCCTCAGCGAATAGCCGAAGGCCTCCAGCCACAGCTCGTTGACTTCAAGGAGGCAGCCCCGCTCATCAGTGATGTGCAACGGCATCGGAACACTGTCGAGCAGCTTTTCGTAGCGCTGGCGCAAATGACCAACCTTGCTTTGCAGCTTTTGCTGTTCGGTCACATCCCGGAGCGAAATGACGGCACCGATCTTGTGTCCTTCCTGATCGCGGATGGCGCTGCCGGTGGTGTTCACAATCCGCGGCTTGGCACCGAAACGCTCAATGACAATGTCCGACTCTTCCAGCTTTTCATTCTCGAACGCCAGTTGCAGCGGATTGGTGCCCAAATCCAGCGGTGTCGCACCATCAGCCTCGAACATCTCGTTGGTCTTGAGATAGGGCATCAGCATGCTGAGCGAATTCTCGATACCGAGCATTTCGCTGGCCTTCTTGTTGAAGATCGCCGGCAGGCCGCTTTCATCACAGCCGATGATGCCATCACGGGCGTTGTCCAGCACGGCCGTCAGATACTCGTTCTTGACTTCCAGCTGGCGCGTCCTTGTCGCCACAATGGCCTCAAGCCGTGCATTGGCTTCGGCCAGCTTGCGCTGGATCCGCCGTTCCATCAGGGCTGAGCGGATGCGGGCGCTCAGAACGGCAAAATCGACGGGCTTCTGGATATAGTCAACGACACCGGATTGCAGGGCTTCCACGCGCAGAGAGTTTTCTTCCAGCGCCGTGACCATGACAACCGGCAGGTTGAGGGAGGGCATGAGCTTCTTAAGCCTTGAGAGAACCTCGAAACCGCCAATACCGGGCATGACCAGATCAAGGATCATCAGATCTGGCGGGTCTTTCTGGATGGCTTCCAACGCCAATTCACCATCGACCACCAGCTCTGTCTCGTACCCTTCGATTTCAACAAACAGGCCAATCATGTCGAGCAGGTCCCTGTCATCATCCACGATGAGAACCTTGGGCTTGTCTCTCAGGGGCTGCACCCTTGCCGAGAAGGCAAGGCTTTCCGACAGCAGATTTTGCATTATGACACACTCCTCAATTTGGTCTGGCCGTCTTGGTCTGCAAGCCCGTTGGGGCCAGAAGACACGCTCGTCGGCAGTTGCACATCAAAGAGACCCGATTGCTCGGGGCGGATTCCCCCAATAAGATAGGCGAGTGTCTCTTTCTCCTTCCTGATTTCCTTCAGTGTTTCATTTGCTACAGGGCCGGAGGCCTCCAGCGTCATCTTCAGCAGCCGCTCCAGCCGTGCTGCCGAATCGCTGATGTCCTTGAAACCGATGGTTCCGCTTCCACCCTTCAGCTTGTGACTTCGGGCAATCGCATGCCTTTTCAGCTCGTCAGATGCCTCAGGGTCCTGACACAAGGTGTCGACGCTAAGCTCGATCTCCACCAGCTCGCGTCTCAGGGTTTCGCAATGACGGGTAATGAGGGCTCTCAACCGTTCGATCATGACATCGTCTCCCCGATCTGATGGTCACGGCCATGGAGTTCCCAGATCCTCATCACGCGCGCAGGCAGATCGGTCGGGTCAAACGGCTTGGCGATAACATCGACCGCGCCGCTCTCCTTATACCCCTGCACCTCATGGCGCTGAGCCTTGGCTGTCATGAAAACAACAGGAATATCGGCAAGTTCCGGCGTGCTTTTGAGGGTCCGGAGTGTTTCTGTGCCGTCCATGACCGGCATCATCACATCAAGCAGGATGAGGTCAGGGTGGAAGACCGGCACGCGTTCCAGAGCAACCTTGCCATTCTCGCAAAGGTCGAGCTGATAGCCTCCGAGTGCTCCAAGAGCAAGCTCGGCGATGGCGCGAATGTCCTGATCATCCTCTACATATGTGATCCGTTCGAGAGCCTTGGTCATGGGTGTCTCCTATGCAATATGGCGCGTGTCTTCCAGCTGTTCAGCCAGAAAACCGGGGGGCTGCGCCCTGTTGAAGGATTGGTCTTCGGGTGCGATATCCAGGGTAATGAAAAAGGTTGTGCCTTCACCCGCTGCGGATTCAAACTCGATCTGGCCGCTGTGCGCCTTGATGATTTCGCGCGATATGGCCAGCCCGAGGCCGGTTCCTCCTCTGGTTCGGGTGTCGGAAGAGTCAGCCTGGGCAAATTTTCCGAAAATCTTGTCGTGGAAGTCTTCCGGTATGCCTTCGCCATGGTCCCGAACGGCGATCCGCACCTTGCTTTCCTCGACATAGGCAGAGACTTCAACCTGCGCTCCGCCGGGCGAATATTTCACCGCGTTGGAGAGCACGTTGGTGACCACCTGTTCCAGTCGACACCGGTCGGCAAAGATGATGATCGGGTCTGGCAGACTCTGGAAGACAAAGGACACACCGGCCTGCTCGGCGTAGGCACGGTTGGTCTCGATGACCTCGGCAAGGAAAGCCACCAGATCGAACAGAGCAAAATCATAGGTCAGCTTGCCTGCCTCGATCTTTTCCATATCCAGAATGTCATTGATCAGCACGGACAGACGCTCACAGTTGGCATAGGCGATATCGAGCATCTTCCTGCCGCTGTCCGGCAGGGCCTCACCCGAAGTGCTGCGCAACAGCCCCAGCGCGCCCTTGATCGATGTCAGCGGGGTGCGCAGCTCATGACTTACCGTGGAGACAAACTCGCTTTTCATCTTGTCGACCTTCTTCAACTCGGTGAGATCAGTCATGATGCCGGTAAAGAAGAGCTCGTTCTTGATATGAAGCTTGCTGACCGCCAGATGGATCGGCACCGTCGAGCCGTCCTTGCATACGGCCTGCACTTCGCGCCCGCCATCCAGAATCTTGCCGGGTCCGAGAAGGGATGGGCGTTGCAGATAGCTGTCATGATGCTTTCTGTCATGCTCGTTCATGAGCATGGAAATATTCTGGCCGACCATTTCCTCGCGCGAATAGCCAAACAGTTGTTCTGTCGCGTCGTTGACATTGTGGATGATGCCTCTTCGGCTGATCATCAGGATAGGGTTCTGGGCGGTTGTCAGAATCGCCCGCATGCTTTTCTGCTTCTCTTCGAGATTGGACGCCATCTCATAGACGGAGCGCAGCAGCACACCGATTTCATCGGGGCGGTCGCGCCCGTCCACCTTCAGGCTGTCCACAGTCGCGCCTCTGGAAAGCTGGCGCGCCGCATCGGTCAGCAACTGCAGCGGCTTGACGACATGACGCGTGAGCATATAGGCGACATTGGCGCCAATCAGCGCCAGCAGAGCGGTGAACAGGAAAACCTGTCTCTGCATCTCCTGGTTTTGCGCCAAGAGCTCCTTCATCGGCGTCATGGTGACAGCAAGCAAGTAGTGTGACGGGTCGGACCAATCGAAACGCATCTGACCGATGCGCGCAATGAAGCTTTGATTCCTGACGCGGACGGTTTCATTGTCACCACCGCGCCAGCCTTTATCGAGGCGCGCTGCCAGATCTGGATATCTGGATTTGAAGACCTGCAAGCGAGCTTGGATCGTGGCTGCCGACGCATTCCTTTCTGGCATCGTCAGATAGGTGCCCTTTTCGTTGATCAGCAGGAATTGCTTGGGCGCTCGAACCGTCCCCATCATCTTGGCAATGACACGGCTCATGTCGATGTTGATAACGATGATCCCAAGCGGTTCGTCATCCTTGCCAAAGGCCATCGTTGCCACGCGCATGACGAACACGCGCGGTTCCTCGATTTCACCATGCTCACGATTGTAGTCGATACCGAAATACTTGATCTTGCCTCTGGCTGTGCCAAGGGTCTGCTGCACATAGGCATGCTGGCTCTTGTCCTGCAGCTCTTTGGGGGAGGCACGCACGACCGTTTCGCCGATCCGGTTGACCCGGATGGCTTCCTTGCCGTCCAAACCGATCAAACGGACCTGCAGCAGGTTGCGGTTGCTTTCTCCCAGCGAGAGAAAGATCTGTGCCAGGCGGTCTTTCCAGATAGCCTCTTCAATCCGGGCGATTTCAGCAACGGAATTATTCCTGCGAGCGGTCAATATACCCTGGATCGGCGGCGTTCCGGCCAGCATCACGACGTTGCGGGCGGTGTCCTCGACAACCGTCGACAAATCCTTCATGACGCGTTGGAGAACGAAATTCAGCCGCTCGTCTTCATGGGCGATGTTGGTTTCATCATTCTTCCAGATCTGCCAGAAGCCAACCAGGATGGACGTTGCCAGCACCAGCCCCACAGCAATGATCAAAAAAGGCGTAGAAATACTCCTTCGGTATTCCTTTCGACTATTTGAATAGACCATTGCCGTTAACCCCAGAAAGTTTGATCGACGTCAACAATCTATACTTGTGTACATAAAAAACAATTAACTCGATACGTGAAATATCTATACACGTCCGTCAATTTAAATCATTTTTAAATATATATTTTTCTTGAAATTATCGAAAATTTTTCAAGAAAACTATTTTCTTAAATCATAAAAATACATTGTTGCCGGGCTCTTAAACAGTAAGATTTCCTCGCCGAAACAATTACTAATGGCTCTTAACAATGCCAAAGACGGTAAACACTTATATATCGGCACAAATATATTCGATTTGATGAATATATTTTACGCAGTATCTTTACGTCTCAAGTCATCAAATAGCTGATGGTTCAGTAGTGTGGGGAAGCAGCTGATACCGCAGACGACGCGCGCTCGTCAGTCGATCTGCTGGTAGAGGGGCACGATCACCCTGTTCTGCTGGAATGGGCTCTCCCCGGCATGAATGTTGCCGGGAGTGCCCACGGTGTTTGGGCTGCGCATCGATCGCCTTGGCCGCAAAAATGGAGAAATGGGGCCTTGGCAAAGCCTGACGCGACAGCATATTCCGAAAATGGTGCAACGGGCAACGCAACACCCCACACATTGCCAAAACAAACCGGGCCCTGTCGGGTGATCACCTTGGTGACCTTTACCGACAGGGCCCGGAGTTTCAAGCAAGATGACCCTTGATCGCCTGGCGGGGACAGGCGCGCAGTTGGCTCAGGCTGCTTGCAGACGCTTTTTGCGGAGATAGCTGGTGAAGGGAGCCTTGGCGAGGCCAAAGGCAACCACCCCCAGAACCAGGATCGTAAAGGTCATGGTCAGAGGCTTCTGTACAAAGATCCCCCAGGATCCCTGCCCCAACATGATCGACTGGCGCAGGTAGTTTTCCGCCAGAGGCGCAAGAACCAGAGCCAGAATGAATGGCCCGGTCGGGTAGTTGGACCGTTTCATCAGGTAGCCGATGATCCCGAAAATGGCGGTAATCCAGACATCGAAGGTGCCGTAGTTGATGGAGAATGCCCCCACCAGACAGAAGGCAACGACGATCGCGTTGAGGTGGTTCTGGATCAGTCTCAAGGCATTCACGAAAACCGGAATGAGCAGAATGTTGGATGCCAGCAGAAACAGGTTGGCGATTGTCAGACCGGCGATGGTGCCCCAGACGATATCGGCTGACTGGATCATCAGCATCGGGCCCGGGTTGAGGCCGAACATGATCAGGGCGCCGAGCATGATGGCGGTGCCACCAGAGCCGGGAATGCCAAGAGTGAGCAGCGGAATGAGCGAACCGGGAACTGCCGCATTGTTGGCAGCTTCCGGGCTTGCCAGACCTTCAGAGGCTCCCTTGCCAAAATTGTCGGGTTGGCGGGAGAGTTTCTTCTCGGTGATATAGGCAATGAAGGTGGCGATGGTCGCCCCTGCACCGGGCAACACACCGATGGCCGTGCCGATCACGGAGCCGCGCAGCGTCGGGAAGCTGATATGCCTCAGCTCAGCCCAGCCAGGGATAA
Source organism: Cohaesibacter haloalkalitolerans (assembly GCF_003574655.1). Lineage (GTDB taxonomy): Bacteria > Pseudomonadota > Alphaproteobacteria > Rhizobiales > Cohaesibacteraceae > Cohaesibacter > Cohaesibacter haloalkalitolerans. Next base: position 305,069 of record NZ_QNUM01000006.1, on the reverse strand, counting down.
ATTCGCTGAACTTGAACTTGGGCTTACCCATGTTCAGACGGATGCGTTCCTCGACATTGACCAGGACCTCACCGATGCCGAACAGGCCGATGATGACGGCAACAAAGTCGACCCCTTCGATGAGTTCAGGCACAACCGCAAAGCGGACGTTGCCGGAGACATAGTCACTGCCGATCGTGCTCAGCAGAACCCCGGCCGCAGTGGCAATCAGCGCCTTCAACGGATCGGAACCAGCCAGCACAATGATCATGCTCAGACCAAGCAGCATCAGCATGAAATATTCGGGAGGCCCGAGGAAGATGGCATATTCGGCGATGATCGGCGCAAAAAAGATGAGCATCAGCAAGCCGAAGATGCCGCCGACAAAGGAAGCGATGGCCGAGATGCCAAGTGCCTGGCCGCCCTGCCCCTTCTGCATCATCGGATAGCCTTCCATGGCTGTCACAATGGCAGGCGCGTCACCTGGCGTATTGATGAGAATGGCAGTCAGACGTCCGCCATACATGGTGCCCATGTAAACCCCGGTCAGCAAGGACAGACCCGAGATCGGGTTCATCCCGAAGGTGAGAGGCATCATCAGAGCGATACCGGCTGACGGCCCAAGACCGGGCAGAGCGCCAACGAGCGTACCGATCAGACCTGCAACAAAGATCAGCAGCAGGTTTTCCGGCGTAGCGACGTCAGTGAACGCCAGCATCAGATGAGATAACGAATCCAGCATGCTTTTCGTCCCGTGGATAGTTTTCTGCGGCTCAGATGACCGGCAGGTTCAGCCAAACGGCAAAGATGACATAGATGACGGCCGTGGTAGCGGCCCCGACAAACAGCGAGTTGGCGATGGGATGATTGGCTACGCGCCAGGACAACAGCACGATCATTGCGAAGATCGGTGCCAGAACAGATCCCAAAGCCATGGCGGCGATACCAACAACGATGATCCCCGTGGTAATCACGAGACCTGCGATGTTGGGTGCCTCACCTTCGTGATCCTGATCCTCAGCATTGGCCTGTCTGCCCTTGAGAAAGCTTTTCAGAGCCTGAAAGACACAGCACGCCAGCAGCAGAATACCCACGTTCATCGGGATGAACCCCGGGCCGAATGAGAATTCGTCGGCATATTTCAGATCGATCGAACCGATCGAAAGACTGGCGGCAAAAGCCGCCAGTATTGCCAGAAATATGATTTCTGTTGTTTTCATTGTGTTCATCAGTTCTTCTTGAGAAGACCAAGATTGGACAGGTTGGTTTGATAGATGTTGTTGGTCTGCTCCAGATAGGCAGCAAAGGCATCGGCATCGAGATAACCAGCAATGATCCCGTTCGGCTGCAGATACTGGGTTTTCCATTCCGGCGTTGCCTGCAGGCGTTCAACCAGATCGGTCAGATAGGCCTTGGCTTCTGCGGGAATATCCTTGGCAGCAACGACACCACGGAAGACCGAAGCAACCACGTCATAGCCCTTTTCCTTGAAGGTCGGCACGTCCGGGAACATTTCGGCGCGTTCTTCGGTGGAAATGGCAATGGCCGTCATGCGACCGCTCTTGATGAACTCTGACACGGCACCCGGGTTGATCATGGCAAAATCGACCTGACCGCCAAGCAATGCACTGGCCACTTCACCATCGCCCTGGAACGGGATGAAGTTCAGTTTCACGCCCATGGCCTCGGAGACCATGATGGTTGCGATATGTTCGATCTGCCCACGGCCACCACCGGCAACGTTGAGCACACGACCGGCATTCTTGATGTCGTCAAGGCTCTTGATGGGGGACGAAGACGGCACGACGAGAAGGGTCGGGTCGATACCCAGACGAGCGATCGGCGTAAAATCCTTGTAGCTCAGGCCAACATCTGCTGTCAGAGGCGTGGTGATGAAGGACGAGGTGGCTGCCATCAGATAGTGGCCGTCGCCCGCGTGGCTGCTGAGGTAGCCAAGCGAGGTGGCTCCGCCGCCGCCGGGTTTGTTGACAACGTTGATGGACGCGTCGACAAGCTTGGTTTCGCGGATGATCTTTGCCATGGAGCGCAGCATGGTGTCATGTCCGCCACCAGGGCCGTACCCGGCTACAAATTCAATGCCGCGGGTTGGAAAGTCAGCAGCTTTCACAGGCAGAATCGCAGCAACTACGAGCGCCGAAAAGACAGCTGCCGTTTTGAGTGATTTGGAAAACATCGATTAGGTTCCTCCCTATTGAGTATCGATGACTATCGTCTGGTTTTCGTGATGGCTCAGGCGTTATGCGATGAATTCGCACCCGAGCTCCTTGAGATTCTTGTCAATCCAATCACCATTGTATTTGCCTTCAATGGTGGTCTGATATTGACGTTCTTCGGCAGCGTGCTTCTTGTCAGCACGGTCGAGAATTGCTGCAGCGCTGTCCTTTGGCAGACAGACAAGTCCGTCCCAGTCACCAACGATGAGATCACCGGGATTGACCATCATGTTGCCGATTGCGATGGGGAAGCCGATTTCGCCCGGGCCGTCCTTGTATGGGCCACGGTGGCTGATACCGCTGGAGAAGACGGGCACATCCTGTTTGCTGATGCTCTCCAGATCGCGGACGGCGCCCCAGATGGCTACACCGGCAATCTTGGAAACCACGCCACGAGCCAGCATGAGTTCACCCATGATGGCGTTGTCGAGCGCACCACCGGCGTCGACGACGATCACATCGCCGGGTTGGGCCATGACGAGGGCCTTGTGTAGCATCAGATTGTCTCCAGGACGGACACTGACGGTGAGGGCGGGGCCAGCGAGAACGCCTTGACGATGCCGGGGGCGCATACTTGCAGGGGCCCCTGTGTGGCGATTCATGACGTCGCTGATGTTGGACACTGGCAGTTTGGCAGCGCGGGCAATCAGGTCCGGGTCAACCCGGTCCCAACTTTCCTTGATTCTGAAACCTTCAGCCATGTTTACTCCTATTCTTGCAGACCGCCGAGCGCGGCGGAAGTTGCCAGAAAGGCGGGATTTATTTCCCGACCTTCAAGATGGTCAATGATGAAACGGGCCGCCATGGTCGCCATGTTGCGCTCCGCCCCTGGCGTAAGGCCGGCAGCATGAGGCGTAACAATCAGATTGGGAGCCTTGAAAAGCTTGGCGTCGGCAGCGGGCGGCTCCTGTTCGAAGCTGTCCACGCCGGCTCCGGCGATCTCGCCGCTTGCCAGTGCATCAGCCAGAGCATCCTCGTCGATCATGCCACCCCGGGCGGTGTTCACGATGGCCGCATGAGGCTGCATCTTCTTGAGGAATTCGCTGTTCACCAGATGCCTGGTTGCAGGAACCAGTGGGCAATGCAGGGAAATCACGTCGCAGTTGCAGATGATGTCGTCCATGTCGGCAACGGCCGTTACCCCTTCTGGACAGGACGCCCCACCATTGGCCAGAAGCGCCGGATCGAATGCGGAGACTTCCATGCCCAGCCCCATGGCCATGCTGGCCACTTCGCGGCCAATGGCACCAAAGCCGATGAGACCCAGTTTGGTGCCGCCGAAATCCTTGCCGATAAAGGACCCCTTGAGCCAATTGCCGCCTCTGGTCGCATCGGAGAGATAGGGCAGGGATTTGCGCAGGGACAGGATGAGGGCAATGGCGTGCTCGGCCACGGCTCGGGCGTTGGCGCCGGCTGCCCTGTATACAGGAATACCGAGCTTTTCGGCGGCGGCGATATTGATGTTGTTCACCCCGCTGCCGTGCTTGGCAATCACCTTGACATTGCCGGACGCCCGGATGACGGCGTCGGTGATCTTGCCCTGGGAGACCATAATGGCACAAACATTGTTGCTTTTGGCTGTCTCAATGACTTCTTCCGGCTTGGCGTAAGGCGGCGAGAAGATGCATTCGAAGCCGTTTTCACTGAGCAGGTCCACAGCGGAGCTATCAATGCGGCTGCGCGTGACCAGAATTTTTTGCTTTTCAGCGCTCATCGATTCCGTATCCATTTTTGGTATTCTTTGTATTTTTCGTATACATTATTAGGATAAAAGTCAAACATAAAATACATTTACAATCTGCAGATGAAAGGGTATATCTTTTATCCAGTTGAATTCGTGGGAGTTTTTTACGCATGCAATCAGAGCAGGAATTGACAGACCTACCGCTGAGCGATCAAGTGTATGCAAAAGTGCGAGAGTTGCTGCGTGATGGTGCTTTTGTTTCCGGCCAGCGCATCAGTGAAGCCGAGATATGTGATCGCTTTCAGGTCAGCCGCACCCCTGCTCGCGAGGCCATTCGTCGCCTTCTGAACGAGGGATTTCTGACAACGGTGGAAAGCGGACGCATTATCGTCGCGCCGATCGATATCGAACGAGCCGAAGAGATTTATGACATGCGCGAGGCCGTTGAATGCCTTGCCGCCAAGCTGTCAGCCAAGAAGGCAACCACGAAGGATCTGATCGAATTGCGCGGCATTCTGGACGAACAGCGCCGCGGAGCGACCGATGAGACTGATTTCCTCGATATCAATGACCGTTTCCATCGTTGTGTATACAAAATCGCCAGCAATCGCTATCTGCTGCGCAGTGCCGAGATCCTTCTGGTCTCCGCGGGCATGATCCGCGGTACAACGCAAGGGCGATATGACTACAACACCTGGTCGCTCAAGGACCATGAAGAGATCTATCAGGCGATCGAGGATGGAAACACGACCGCTGCCGAAGATGCCGCCCGACGCCATGTCAGGCGCGGACGCATGCAGCGCATCAGTCTGTTGAAAACACTCTCCAGCGTCTGAGCCACTGACAAACGTCGTTCGCCTGACCGATGTGCGCAGGAGAGTGCTCTGGCTCTGCTAGTCGGTATGGGCGAACATCGGTTCACCAGAGATCCCTAGTTCTTCAGGGAAATCGGCACGCAGGATACTCCCAGAATCCGATTCGGTGATGAAGAGGGAGCGGTTGCCCGGCCCGCCAAAAGCACAGTTTGTCGTGCCCAACCCCCGTGGTGAGTGGACAACGGCGACCGGACGGCCAAGCGAATCATGCACCCAGACCAGCCCCAGACCGGTCTGGCAAACGACAACACCATTCTGTGCCGTCAACGCCAGGCCATCCGGTCCGGCTCGCCCACCATTGAACTGAAGAAACAGGCCTGCCTTGTTGACCCGACCGCTTGGAGACAGGGGCAGTCGCCAGACTGCATTGGCACGGGTCACCGCCAGATAGAGCGTGTGCTCATTCTGATCGAGCACCAAACCGTTTGGACTGGGGACCTTGTCAATCAGGCAGGTCAGCGTGTCGGTCCCCGGGATCCAGCGGTAGACCCTGCCAGTGGGATCCTGAAGGCCGGTCTGGCCCTGATCGGTAAAGTAAAGCGCCCCATCCCTGCCAAAATGCAGATCATTGCAGCCCTTGAAGCCTTCCGTATCGCAGTCTTTCAGCGCGGTTGTAACGACCCCGGTTTCCGGGTCCAGATTGAGAATGCCGTTCTGATAGTCGGCAATGAATATCCGGCCATCCCTGTGGATCTTCAGACCGTTGGGTTGCCCGTCGAATTCAGCCATCTGGGTGACAGCCCCGGACGGATCGGCACGAAAGATACGTCCGAACGGGATGTCGACGAACCACAGATTGCCAGCCCGATCAAAGGAAGGCCCCTCAATGAAGCTGTCCACTGTCGCCCCCCGCTTGTTCCGGGAAGCCCAATAAGAGGGAACTCCGGGACGGCGGAGATCGGTGGGCAATTCCGTGAAGACCTCGGCCTCGATCACGACGGGTTCAGGAAAGATGCTTTTCATTTCAGTCAGCCCAATGTCAAAGTTGGAAGGAACAGCGCGATCTGCGGGAAGGCGATCAGCAGCAACAGGAACAGCAGAATAATGCCGAAGAACGGAATCGTCCCAAGAATGACGTCTTCCACCTTCACCTCCTTGGAGGAACTGGCCACCACGAACAGGATGACCCCGAGCGGTGGTGTGATCTGGCCAAGCTCGACAAGAATCACCACAAACACGCCGAACCAGATCGGGTCGATGCCCAGAGCCTGAAGGGCAGGAAAGATCACCGGTACGATGATCGCGATCATGCCAAGCCCTTCCATGAAGCAGCCCAGAATGGCAAAGAACACCATGATGATGATCAGGAAGGCAAAGCGCGATACGTTGGCATCCTGCAGCACAGCCACAAGGCTCTCGCCAATCCCCGACAGGGCCGTGGCATAGGCAAAGATCATGGAGCAGAAGACGATGAACAGAATATTGCCGCTCATTGTCACCGTGCGTTTGAGGGCCGTTGCAAGCAGCTCCCGACTGAGCCGTTTGTAGAGTGCGGCGATCAGGGTGGCTCCGATCACGCCAACGGCTCCTGCTTCTGTCGGCGTTGCCAGACCGCCATAGATGCTTCCAAGCACGATGAAGATCAGCAACAGGAACGGAAAAATGTCGAAGAAGGAGCGGACAATCTCGTCAGAGGAGGCACGTTCGGTCTGTTTTGGTGCCAGCTTCGGGTTGATCAGAACCCGCACCATGATGAAGCTCATGTAAAGCATGGCGAGCAGGATGCCGGGCAGAAGGCCCGCCGCAAACAGCCGCGCGATCGACGTTTCGGTGAAGGTCGAATAGATGATCATCGTGATCGATGGCGGGATGAGAATACCCAGCGTTCCGCCCGCAGCCAGCGACCCGGCGACAAGACGCTTGTCATACCCCCTTGCGGAAAGTTCCGGCAACGCGACCGTTGACATTGCTGCCGCCGTTGGCGCACTGCCGCCGGAAATGGCTGCGAAAATTCCGCTGCCGGCGATGTTGGTGTGAAGCAGTCCACCCGGCAGGCGCCGAATGAAAGGGGCCACACCGTTGTAGAGGCGCGTGCTCAGGCCTGAACACAGCAGGATTTCCGCCATCAGAACAAACAGCGGAATGGCGGCAATGGTGAAGCTGTTGGCCGCGCCCCAACTGACAATCCCAAGGGCTTTCCACCCGGAAAAGCCTTTCAGCAACCAGACATAGAACAGACCTGCACCAGCGACAGCGAATTGAACCCACATCCCGCCAAGGATGAGGCCGATCAACAGACCAAAGGCAAGAATTGCGTCCATCAGTTCCGCTCCTCTTTCTTGCGCCGACCAAGGAGCAGTTTTTCAAACAGAAAGATGCCAATCAGGGAAAAGCCGAAGGGCATGATCGTCTGGGGAATCCAGAGGGGAGTGTGCAGGACCGTCGGAGCAAACTTGCCGCGCGTCAGCGAACTGAGCACCAGATCCTGTGTCTTGATCGCCAGAATCGCACATACGATCAGCGAGACGATCACGAAAAAGCGTTTCATCCAGACCTGAGCGCCATCAGGCACGGCGTCGAACAGAAAATGGACCTGAAACAAGGTCTCGGAGCGCAACGCAAGGGCCGCTCCCAGAAACGTCAATGTGACGACAAAATAGCCGGTGACTTCTTCTACGAAGCCCAGAGAGATATTGGCCAGCCCCCGCAGCAAGGTTTCGCTGAACACCAGACAGACCAGAGCAACCAGGACAAATCCCGTGATCCACTTTGTCAGGCTGGCAATCAGATCGAAGACAGGGCCAGCCGAAGCCGGCCCTGAAGTGTGAGTGTCCTGCATGGCTATTTACCGATCGCTTCGCGAACGAGTTTCAGAGCCGCTTCATACTCCGGGCCGTTCTGTTTGGCCCATTCGGCCCAGAATGGCGCCAGCTTTTCCCGCGCCAGTGCGGCGTCGCTGCCCTTTACTTCAACGATGGTCATGCCCGCCGCCTTCTGGGAAGCCTTCTGCGTTTCTTCATCCTCGAGGAACTCAGCGGTGATTTTCGCCCCTTCCTCCTGCACGATCGCAGCCAGAGCCTTTTGCTGGTCTTCGGTCAGATCGTCGAAGATATCGGTATTGGCGATGATCATCGAGTTGCCGTAGTTGACCGGGAAACGATAGTTGTATGGCAGGAACTCGTGCCAATTCTTGGCTCCGCCAGCACTTGCCGTCAGCACGCCTTCAATGACACCACGCTCAAGAGAGGTTGGCACTTCACTGCCGGACAGGGTGATCGGAGCACCGCCAAACTCTTCAACGAATTTGCCCTGCTCGGGGGAAGTCACACGTATCTTGTGGCCATTGAGGTCAGCCAGACTGTTGACTTCGAACGTCGAGAAGATGATCTGCTGCGGATAGCGGTAGCTGCCCAGCAACGTCACGCCCTGCTTGCCGAAAGCCTCCTTCAGAATGGGTTCCATGGCGGCATAGGCCTTGTTCCATTCCGCATCATTCTCGATCAGCATCGGCAGGTTGAGCACACGGGCGATCGGAACATTGCCGGAAAAGAAATAGTCTGCCGCGAAGTCGACAATGCCGTCCCCCACGGCCTGGGTGATATCGGACGATGCAATCTGAAGGGTCTTGCCCAAATGCACCTTGATCGTCAGATCGCCACCGGTCTGCTCGGCAATGCGCTCGCTGATACGGTTCATCCCCTTGACCGCGGCGGTGGTGGAGACGGCTGAATAGGTGTATCCGGTCAGTTCTTTTGCCTGAACGAAACTGCTAGACGCCATGAGCAATGCGATGGCTGCTATAGTCTTGAATGTCATGATTTCCTCCAATGGTTGCCGAAGAGTTCCTCCTCTCGGACAATTAACGACGCAGGCACGGCAGCACGCCGCCAGCGTATCATCTCCAGGGGGTCTTTTCCCAAATTCCTTTTGCAACTTCGTTCTGTTGCGTGGCGATATCCTCGAAATCCTTGCCTGCGACAAAGGACATCGGATTGCCCTGCTTTGCCATCATGGACTGGAAATCCTCCATGGCATTCACGTCGGTCAATGCCTTGCGCAGCTTTTCAGTGATCTCTGCGGGTAGCCCGGCCGGTGCAACAATGCCGCGCAGCGATGACATCTTGACATCGTAGCCAAGTTCTCTGGCGGTTGGCACATCCGGACGGAAAGACGAACGTTTGTCGGAAAGAACGGCCAGCACGCGCAGATCATCCTTGAAGGATACGGTCTGGCTCAGCGTCATGGTACCTGCTGCAACATGCTGTCCCATCAGGGCCGTGCGCGCCATGGATGCACCCTTGAACGGTACAAGGGTGAATTCGACACCGGCCGCATCCGAGATCATGTTGGCGGCAAAATGATCATTCCCCCCCAGTGCAGACAGGCCCATGGTGATGGCGCCCGGGTCGGCCTTGGCAGCCGTGAGCAACTGATCCAGCGTCTCGAACTCGGACGTGGCACTGACCACAACGGTATTCGGGTCCTCAACGAAATTGGCAAGATAGGTGAAGCTTGATGCGTCATAATCCGCTTTTCTGTCATACGTCAGTGCCAGGGCGGCCGGCAGGTTGAAGGTGCCGAGCGTGTAGCCGTCGGGCTTGGCCTTGGCAACTTCGGTAAAGCCGATCTGCCCCCCTGCTCCGGGCATGTTCTTGACCACGACGGAAGCGCCATTGCCGAGCGCGGTCTCGAAATATTTGGCCACGGCGCGGGCCATGACGTCGGTTCCTCCACCGGCCGAATAGCCAACCACAATTTCGATGGGCTTTTCCGGATATTCCGCCAGAGCAGGAAAGGCGAGTGTTGAAGCTGCCAGAAGCGCAGCGACAGCAAAGGTTCTTTTCATGACAATTTCCTCCCAGTTTATGTCGTGAAAACAGTTTCATCGATGCCGTAACAACGAGCGGCAGTGCGCCAGAACAGATTGTCTCTGTCCCAGGCATCGCACCCCGATGCAAGGCGCTTGAAGGCATTCCATAGGGTCCTGTAGGAGAACTGTCCCTTATCGACCGGGAAATTGCTCTCGAACATGGCCCGCCCGGAGCCGAAAAGGTCAAGACAGGTCTCAACATGCGGCCGCCAGTCATCGGCAAGCCTGTCAGACTGCGGTGGACAGGCCGCATCGGCGTAGCGGTAGCCCATCACGCTGAGGCCGAACCCGCCGATCTTGATCATCACATTGGGCTCAGCCGCAAGGTCGGCGAGGGCGTTGCGCCAATCGGCAAAGCTGTCCGGATCATCCATGCGACAGGGGCCGATACCCAGTGGACCACCGCAATGGTCCAGAACAATGTTGAGCTCCGGCACGGCCCGCGCCAGCGCCAACACCTCGGCAAGCTGGTTTTGATAGGCCCAGATATCAAGACAAAGCCCGGCTTTGGCCACCGCACGCGCCCCTTCCAGAAAGGATCGGGTCCGCAAAAGCCCCTCAGGAGCAGGACGCGGGTTGGACCGCACGACCGGATCCGGATGCCAGGCGGTGGTGTTGCGGACACCGACGATGCGCCCGTTGCCAGCAGCCTCAAGCGCCTCGAGAACCGGGCGCACTGAATCGCCCAGCTGAAGATCGGCAAAGGCCACAAGCCCCACGGGCAGGAAAGGTTGCGCCTGGCACCAGTCAAGAATGGTGTGCACCTCCCCCAGGGGACGCATGGCTTCCGGCCCCTCTTCCAGATAGCCGGTCCGGCACTGGACATAGAGACTGGCGCGTATATCATGGCCATCGTGGACATCCTCTGCCAGTTCGGCGGCACGATACCGCCCCTCGGGGCGATCCCACAGGTGGTGATGGCAATCAAAGATCGGCTGGCCGGGATCGATTACCTCTTCACGCACCTGTTGGAGCCAGTCCGTGCGAACCTTGAAGTGAGGACTTGCTGCCACCATGCCTAGACCTTGCCCTCCGTTTTTCTGGCTTTGACAATCCGCTTCTTGATCATCGGGCCGACGACAACCGCAACTGTCAGGGCGACCAGCACCAGACTGGTGACATTCTGGAACAGCACAATCCAGTCACCGCGACCGATGCGCAGCGCAAGACGCAGGTTTTCCTCTGCGAAGCCGCCAAGGATCAGCCCCAGAACCACCGGGGGCAGCGGGAACTTCAGTTTGTCCATGACATAACCAATGGCCCCGAAACCGAGCATCAGATAGACATCGAACATCCGTCCGTGGATCGAGTAGACGCCAATCAGCATCAGCACGATGATGACCGAGCCGAGCAGCGGTCGCGGCAGCTTCAGCAGCTTGGCGAAGCTGTTGGTTGCCAGAGAGCCGCCGAGGAACACCAGCAGGATGGCGCCGAACAGGAATTGCCACATGAAGCCGAAGACGATGTCCGGGTTGTTGCGGAACAACATCGGGCCGGGTTGCAAACCATGGATCAGCAAGCCACCGAGCATGATGGCAGCAACCGCCGTACCCGGAATACCGAGCGTCAGGGCAGGAATGAGAGCGGCTGCCGTGTCGGCATTGTTTGCAGTCTCGGACGCAGCCACGCCTTCCGGTTCGCCATGCCCCCAGGTCTCGGGCGTCTTGCTGGCGCGCCGGGCCTCGTTATAGGACATGAAGGCGGCCATTGATCCACCAGCCCCTGGCAGGATACCGATCCAGATGCCGATCAGGGCCGAGCGGATCCATGTCTTCCAGAAGCGGAGCATCCGGGGAAAGGTACGCCAGATCGGTTCGGTGCCCAGATGATCGCCAGCTGAATTTTCCGTTTTCAACGGGCTTTCCAAAAGGTCGATGACAGGGGGCAACGCATAGAGCCCGACCAACAGGATGACGATGTGAATACCGTCCAACAGCTCCAGCCGATCAAAGGTGTAGCGGTCGTTGCCGAAGATCGGGTCGGATCCGACCACTGAAACAAAGACACCGAAGCAGGCGCTGATCAGACCCTTGGCGACATTGCCACCCAGCAGGAAGATGATGCTGCACAGGCCGAAGACGGCCACCCAGAAGACTTCCGCAGGACCAAACAGCAGCGTGACACGCGACAGCGGAGGCGCCAACAGCATCAGCGCAAAGGCACTGGCCACGCCGCCGAAAGCCGAGGACACGACGGCCACCTGAAGCGCAAAGCCGCCCTCGCCGCGCTGCGCCATCGGGTAGCCATCAAAGGTGGTAGCCACCGCCGCCGGGGTGCCGGGAATGCGCAACAGAACAGCAGGAATGGCGCCGCCATACATGGCGCCGTTGTAGATGCCGGCCATCAGGCCGAGGGCGACCAGAGGTTCCAGCCCAAAGGTGAAGGGAACCAGCACCGAAATCGCCATGGTCGCGCTCAGGCCCGGCATGGCACCGACGATGATGCCGGCCAGGACGCCGATCACGAGAGCGGCCAGATTGGCCCAGGCCAGAACATCGGGCAGAGACTGGATAAGATCAGAATACATGATAGCTCACTCCGCCCACAAAAGACCGATTGGAAATTCCTGCGACATCGACACACTGAAGATCAGATAGATTGCGACAAGAACGATGACTGTTGCGATCGCCAGCCCGCGCAGATCGCGATAGCCGAAAATATAGGCGACCAGCGGCAGGGAAATGGCCGTGCTCGGATAGAAGCCTATCAGATCGACCGCGATGCAATAAAGCGCGATCAGACAGAAGGCCCCAAAGACCCGTTTGGGAGACTTGACGACAGGCTTGGCCTCTTCGCCGGCCGAGGCCTTGCGCTGATCCGAAATCATCATGGCGATGGCCAACAGGATCAGGCCAACAAGCATCGCTGCGGGCAGAAGCGCCGAAAGGGGAGCCAATTCAGTTGTCGGGATCAGAAAGCCCGCCGCAACGACGATAATGCAAACGGCCGTTACCGTCTCCGGGCGTAGAAACCGATGTGTGGATTTGTTATGCATGCAAGACGCTCCGTTGGTGGGAACAAAAAGGGGTGCGAGGTTACCCCCGCACCGCTCAAATCAACGCCAGGGGCTCTCTTTCCAAACTTTCTTTGCAAGATCGAGGAGATCGGCGTTCAGAGCTTCAAAGGCGTCGCCGGTGACAACCTGGACCGGATTTGCCGTTGCGCTCATGGCAGCCTTGAACTCGGCGTCGTCCTTTAGCTTGTCAAACGCAGCAATCAGCTTTGTCTTGACATCATCAGGCAGACCCGCAGGAGCAACAAAGCCGCGCATGGACCCATTGACAAGATCGACACCCTGTTCCTTGAAGGTCGGAACGTCTGGAGCAAATTCGGAACGCTCTTCCAGAGCAACACCAAGTACGTTGATTTCGTCCTTGAATGCAGATACTTCCGAGATATTGAGGATGCCCATGGCAACATGGCCACCCATCAGAGCTGTACGCGCCGGAGCCGAACCACGGAAAGGCACGATGGTGAATTCCGTTCCGGTCATGGTCTGCAGCTTGTTCAGCAGGAAGTGGTCGTCACCGCCAAGGCTGGACATGCCGACCGTAATGGCAAGCGGATTGGCCTTGGCTTCGGCCAACAGCTTTTCCATCGTGTCGAGGCCGCTTTTCTTGGAGGTCACGATCACGTTGGGATCGTTGACCACGTTGGCCAGATAGGTGAAGCTGCTGGCATCATAATCGGCCTTGCGGTCAAGGGTACGGGCCATCATACCGGGCAGGTTATAGGTGCCGAGCGTGTAGCCATCCTTGTCTGAATTGGCCACTTCGGTCACGCCGATCTGGCCACTGGCGCCGGGAACGTTCTTGACAACGATGCTGACGCCATCGCCGAGATATTTTTCCAGAAATGGTGCGACGGTGCGTGCCATGACATCCGTGCCACCGCCGGCGGAGTAACCGACAATCACCTTGACCGGCTTGTCTGGATATTCCGCATAGGCGGTTCCCGTCACGGCCACAAATGCGGTGGCTACCGCGAGTGTCTTGAAAATCCTTTGCATGATTCTCCTCCCTTCATGCGTTTGATTCAGTTTTAAGTGAGAATACAGCCTTTTGCCTTGAGAGCAGCGTCCACCCAGCTGCGATCGTTCTTTCCTTCAGAAATATTCTGCAGCTGACGCGTCTCCGCACTGTGCTTTGCCTGCGCCTTCTTGAGAATTTCCTCTGCATGAGCCAACGGAACGGCGAGCACACCGTCGGAGTCGCCGATGATGATGTCGCCCGGTTCGATGACCATGCCGTTGATGCTGACCGGAACATTGATCTCTCCGGGGCCATCCTTGTAGGGGCCACGATGGGAAACACCGGCAGCATAGGTCGGCAGGTTGGTCGCAACAAAGGCGTCAACGTCACGAATGGCACCATTGATGACGAACCCGGCCACGCCGCGCTGAATGGCCCAGGCGAGCATCAGTTCGCCCATCAGGGCGTTGGTGAGATCGCCACCGGCATCCACCACGATGATGTCACCGGGCTCGGCCAGATCGATGGCTTTCTGAAACATCAGATTGTCGCCCGGACGGGCCTTGACCGTCAGCGCCGGTCCGGCCATGCCCCCACTGGCATGCATGGGACGCAGGGACGCCCCGCCAGCCGTCATGCGGAACATGCTGTCCGAGACATTTGCGACCGGCACCTTCTTATAGGCTTCGACAAGCTCCTTCGGCGCAACCCTCTCCCGTTTGCAAATCCGAAATCCGATATCCATTGTGTCTACTCCAAATGTGATTAATTCTGACCGGCTTCCGCCAGCAGGTTCCAGTTGGCGTAACGGTCCTTTGAGACGGGTTCGCCATTCAGAATCTGAAAAATTCCGCTTACCGCCTGCACGCCAACGCGTTCATTTGCCTCGCGGGTCACCCCACCGATGTGCGGCGTTGCGACAATGCGCGGCTCCTTCCAGAACGGGTGATCCTCGGCGGGCGGCTCGACGGCAAAGGTGTCAAGGCCGGCGCCGGACAGATGGCCGGACTGGACTGCAGACAACAAAGCGTCCTCATCGATCAACCCTCCGCGCGCCGTATTGATGATGTAGCTGCCTTGCGGCATCTGCCGAATGCTCTCGGCATTGATGATCTGGCGGGTATGGTCATTGAGCGGGCAATGTAGGCTGAGGATATCGGCGTGTTCCAGAAGCTCTTCAAACCGAGCAACCCGCTTCACACCCAGAGCATCGAAGGCTTCATTCGGGGCGTAGGGGTCATAGCCGACCAGATCGAGCCCGATGCCCCGCGCGATACGACCGGTTTCCTGGGCAATCGCTCCCATGCCCATCAGAGCCAGCGTAGATCCGGCAAGCTCTCTGCCCTTGAAGCCGGGCTTTTCCCATCGGCCCTGCCGCAAGCTGGTATCAAGGGGAAGGATCCGCTTGACCACGGTCATCATCAGGGCGATGGCGTGTTCGGCAACCGAAACCGCATTGGCACCCGTCGCCTTGAGGACGGGAATGCCTTTGGCTGCGGCTGCTGCGACGTCGATATTATCGACCCCGACACCGTGTTTGGAGATGACCCGCAGGGATGGTGCGCTTTCGATGACATTGGCGTCGATCCGGCCCATGCGGGAGACCACCGCAACGGCATCGGTCTTGACCAGAAAGTCAGCGATCACCTCGCTGGCTGCATAGGCTGGGGTGTGTACCGTCTCGAAGCCGTGCTCTTGCACAAGCTTCTGGGCTGCTGGCGCCAGATCCGGTCCCGTGACAAGGATCGTCTGTGACATGGTAAAATCCTCCCGCCTTCCCGCTGGCGCGGAAAGCGATTTAGTTCTCAATTTTCAGATTGGTGTCGCGCCTGCCTCCCAACAGTTATGCGCGCTCCCTCCTCTAGGCAAAATGGTAGTAAGAAAAAATATCTTTATGGAAGCGAAAAATTCTGGTTATTAGATTAAGAAAAACTGGATGTGATATGGATACCCGACAGCTTAAAACTTTAGTGGCAATTGCCTCCTACCGCACCTTTGCCAAGGCTGCAGAGGTTGTGGGCCTCACCCCCTCTGCCGTCAGCCAGCAGATCCAGGCGCTTGAGTCAGAGCTGAGTGTGAAGATCTTCGAGCGCCGCTCCCGCCCCCCCAGCCTGACGGCCGAGGGGTATCAGGTCCTTGAATTGGCGAAAGAAATTTTACATCTCGAAGAAAATGCGATCACCAGTCTCAAGGGGCAGAAGATCGCAGGCACGATCCGCATCGGTACGGTGCGCACCAGCGCCCTCAACCTGTTGCCGCAAGCTGTGGTTGTCATGCACGACCGTTATCCCGCCTTGAAGATCAATTTGCGGGTCGGCTTTTCCTCTTCGATGATCGCTGACGTTGCTGCGGGGCGTCTCGATGCAGCGGTCGTGGCCGAGCATGTGAGTCTGCCCCCCCAACTAAAGTGGAGTCCCTTTTTGCATGAGCCTCTATGGATAATTGCGCCGGAGACAGTAACCGAGCGCGATTCAATCCATTTGCTCGGCAGCTATCCATTTGTCAGATTTACCACCAACGTGCCGCTGGCGAATCTCATCGACACCGAGATTTCGCGACTGGGCGTGGTCACACTGGATGTCGCGGAAATCGATACGATCGGCGCGATTGTCAGCTGCGTGCGGCAGGGGCTCGGGGTTTCCGTGGTGCCGCATACGGCAATCCAGTCGCCGGAAGCCGCCGCGCTCGTCAAATTGCCCTTCGGATCCCCACAGATCACGCGGCGCATCGGCATTGTCGAACGCCTCAACGCCCCGCGTGGCGAGGTCATCAACCGACTGCATGCGCTTCTGGCGAGGCTTTGTGGCGAATATGGCGTTGCCAAGGAATGACGCCGACCGGAAGCGGTCGGCGACTTTGCCGTGAGATCGAAACTCCGATCCTACTGACCCGCCTTCGCCTTTGGCTTGCGCAGAAGGAGCAGCAGGGGAATGGATACCAGACTGAGCAGGGCCATCAACCAGAAGTCATCGATATAGCTCAGAATGGCCGACTGCTGCGTGACCAGCGCATTGACGGTGTAAACCGTACTCGCGGCACCGGAAAGCAGGCCCGGTGCATGGGACTGGACAGCATCGGACGTTGCCGTGATGCGTGTGGCCAGTTCGGCATGGTTCACCTGCATCATGTTGGTCAGAACAGCCGATACCATCGAAACGCCGATCCCCTGCCCCATGTTGCGCACAAGGGCATACATGGCGGTGCCATCCCCGCGCAATGAGGGAGAGAGCGTCATGAAGGCCATGGTCGAGAGCGGCACGAAGATGAAGCCCATGCCAAACCCTTGCAAAGCACCGGTCACGATGATCAGCCAGGAATCCATCTGCAGGTTGAAGCCGGTCATCATCCAGAGCGACCAGGTCATTACCAGAGCTCCAAACACCATCATCACCCGCGCATCAACCCGATGGCTGGCGCGCCCGACGATCATCATCGCCACCATTGAGGCCAAGCCGCGAGGGGCCATCAGCTCGCCTGAAGACAGAACCGAATAGCCAAGGAAGTTCTGCAGCAGCGGTGGCAACAGGGCAAGGCCGGAGAACAGCGACAGGCCGATGAGGAACATGACGACCGAGGCAAGGGCGAAGTTCGAGTCCTTGAAGATCCGCAGATCGACAAAGGGGTTCTTCGTGGTCAGCGAATGCACCAGATAGACCCACAAGCCGGAAACCACCAGACCCAGTTCAATCCAGGTCTCGACGCTCTCAAACCAGTTGTTATCCGAGCCACGGTCAAGCATCAGTTGCAGGGAGCCGACCCCGAGCGCCAGCATTGCAAAACCGAAGAAGTCGAAATTGCGTTTGCGGACATCGGAATTGGGCATGTAGATCATCAGCATGACGATGCAGAGAATCCCGACCGGCACGTTGACCAGAAACACCCAGCGCCAGTTGACACTCTCGGTGAGCCAGCCCCCGAGCGTCGGCCCGATGATCGGCGCAACCATGATCCCCATGCCATAGATGGCCATGGCCTGGGCGAGGCGTTCCTTGGGGTTGATATTGAGAATGACGGTCTGCGCCAGCGGCGCAATCATGGCTCCGCACAGCCCCTGCAGAATGCGGAAGGCCACCATTTCACCAAGGCTCGTCGCGATCCCGCACAGCGCCGAGGCCACGGTAAAGCCAGCCACCGCAAACAGGAACAGCGGCTTCTGGCCGACGCGATCGCTGAGCCAGCCTGTCAGAGGCGTGGCAATGGCCGAAGCGACGATATAGGAAGTCAGGACCCAGTTGATCTCATGCTGCGCAGCACCGAGCGACGCCGACATGTGCGGCAGTGCCACATTGGCGATGGTCGTGTCCAGCACCTGCATGATCGTCGCCAGCATCAGGCCGAAGGTCAGAAGGCCCCGATGGGCAACAACGACTGCGGGTTGAGAATCTGAAATGGAATGTGCCATGTGATGTTTCCTGCGATGAACCGGACGCATCAGGATACGTCCGGTTCATCGGTTCGGCTCAATGAGCCGTAAGCTTGTCGAATGCGGACAGCCCCGTATCGACACTGACGACAGCACTCAAACCGGAGCGCAATCTGTCTGACTGTTGGGTCTTGTCCAGTTCGACACGCACGGGAACGCGCTGGACGACCTTGACCCAGTTGCCAGTGGCATTCTGTGCCGGGATCAGGGCGAATTCGGCACCGGTGCCTGCACTGATGCTGGACACCTTGCCGTTGAAGTGGGTGCTCGGGTAGGCGTCAAAGGTCACCTCTACCGGCATGCCGATCTCGATACCTTCCAGCTGGGTTTCCTTGAAGTTTGCGTCCACCCAGGTTTTGTCTGCCTCGAACAGGCTGGCCATAGAGCTGCCTGCCGTGACAAACTGACCGACATTCATGTTGTCGATCTTGGAGATGACACCTGCGCTCGGTGCCTTGATCGTGGTCTTGACCAGATTGCGCTCGGCCAGCTCCAGCTTGGCCATTTCGGTACGGACCAGCGGATGCTCGTCGGTCGGCATGGAAGGGTTGCCACCAAGGGCTGCGCGTGCATTTTCCACCTGCTTCTGCGCAGTCGTTACGGCATTCTTGGCAGACAGCAGCGACAGCTTCCGCTCATCAAGGGTGGAGTTGGACGTCACGCCCTTTTCAGCCAGAATGGCCCGGCGGTCATAAAGCTCCTGCTGCACCTGAAGGCTGTCCTGAGCCGATGCAAGCGAGGCCTGCGCCGTGTGGAAGCTCACCTTGAGCTGCTCGACATCAAGACGTGCCTTGCTCAAGTCTGCTTCAGCCTCGTCAACCGCGATCTGGAAGGGCTCCGGATCAAGCGTGAAAAGCGTATCTCCCGCCTTCACCTTCTGGTTTTCCGACACGCTGACGGTCTGGATCCGTCCGGAAACGTCGGCAGATATGGCTATTTTTGTCTGCTGCGCATAGGCGTTGTCGGTTTCCTCGAAGCGACCACTGGTCAGCCACACCCAGAGACCACCCAACAGGATGAGCAGGGGTACGGAGACCATGACAAGCAGACGGCCCGGCCGTTTCTTGCGGGCTGGTCTTGGTCGTTCCTCTTTCAGGCTTTCCACCGCAGGGGCAGATTCCTTGATGCGATGTTTGTCCGCGGGATTGGACGCATCGCCTTCAACTTCGGTCGCGTTCTCAGCAACCACTGGGGTGCGCGCATTCATTCCTGTGTTTCCTTGTTCTCTTGAGACGCGTCAACCAACCGGTCTCGAATATGCTTGAGGCTGCTGATCAGGATCTCCCGATGTCCGGTTTCAAGGTCGTCGAGCACCTCGTCAAACAGCTTTCGGCTGATGCAGCGCGCCGCCTTGAAATGCTCACAGCCGTCAGGCAGAAGCGTCACCAGCTTGGCGCGGCTGTCGGATGGGTCCTGAACCCGTTGAACAAGACCGCGCTTTTCGAGGCGGTCCAATATGCCGCTGATTGTCATCGGATCGCTGTCCACAGCGGCAGCCAGCGTGGCCTGGGAGAGGCCGTCGGGGTGATGGAAAAGATAACCAATGACACGGGACTGCTGAAGCGTCAGACCGATGTTCTTTGATTGCTCTTCATATCGTTTGCGGAATTGGCGAGACACGTCAAACAGCAGATAGCCCACGTGATCTTCAGCCTCCTTCTTGTCCATAGCGACCGGATACTCCCAGATAGTAAGTGTGTTATATTATAGTGCGCATATATGATATTGTTCGCGCGATTGTCAATGCCAATCCCTCACTCTTCTTGCATGGCTCCCGTGCGCTTCATCGACTCAATCGCCCTATCAGACGAGAATCCCAGATCCAATTGCGCCGCAATCCCCTTGCAACTTTCAGAATCAATTGGCCATGCGTGATGTCGGGCCTGAAACGTTTCGACCGCAGATCTTTTTCATTAAAGTATACATTTTGAGTCTATAGTCTATTTTTAGAGTACATTTATATTGATTTTTCAATTTTTGTGAGTCATCAAATCATAATTATACCATTTTGGTATACCTTTAAGATCGACTGTCGCTGAGCTATCCAGACAGGTCGGAGGAGACTTGCCATCAGCCGACAAACACTTCCCGGTTTTCCGGTTTCCATGCCAGCGTAAACCAGCTTGCTCGTTGGCCCAGAATTCGGAATCCCGCGATTTCTCGAAAAAGGAGGAGAGAGAATGATCAATAGACGCCAATTTGCCATCACGGCAGCCAGCCTCGGGCTCGGAGCCACCTTCCTGGCAAGGGGGGCGGAGGCCAAGCCATCCCAGCCTTCGACCACACTTGCATTCGACATGCCAAAGGGGGCCTGCGATTGCCATGTCCATATCCATGGATCGCAGACAGCCTTCCCAATGTTTGAAAAGCGCTCCTATACCCCGGAAGAAGCCTCTCCGGACGAGCTGGAAGCCATGATGAAGGCTCTCGGGCTTGACCGGGTGGTCATTGTGACCCCCAGTGTCTATGGCGCCAACAATGCTGCGACCATGTTCGGCATGATGCATTTCGGCCGGTCTGCCCGTGGCGTCGCCGTCATCGATAACGAGACGACCAAACGCGAGCTGACGGAAATGGATGCCATAGGCATCCGCGGTGTGCGCCTCAATCTGTCGGTTGGCGGGGTCAACGATCCGGACCGTGCGAAGGCCATGATCGAGGCCGCCCTTGGCCAGATCGCGGATCTGGACTGGCACCTGCAGCTCAACACCAACCCGGCCATGATCGAAGCACTGCATGACTATCTCGGGACTCTGCCCAAGATGGTGGTGTTCGACCACTACGGCGGCGCACAACCCGATGGCAAAAGCGAACCGGCAGGCTTCGGCGCGATGGTCGATCTGGTGGCAAAGGGCAAGGCCTATGTCAAGATCTCCATCAAGGGCGGGCACAGAGACAATCTCTCCGTCTTCGATCCTCTGGCCGAGAAACTGATTGCCGCCAATTCGGACCACATTCTTTGGGGATCGAACTGGCCGCACCCCAATGCCAAGGCTCCCGCCGGTGGCACGGCGCATGATCTCACCCCGTTGTTCGATGTCGATGACGGGCGCGTTTTCAACCAGTTGAAAGTCTGGGCTGCTGATCCGGCCTTGCGCCAGAAGATTCTCGTCGACAACCCGGCAAAGCTTTACAGATTTGCCTGAACTACCTCCCGAAAGGTCAGTCTCTTCCGCCATGAAGGGGCTGGCCGATCGGGCGTCGGCGACAAAGAGAGGGCACCTCATCCGGGGGCCCCTTGCCTCGATCTGAAAAAGGCCCCCTTCTCCGACTGGAAAAGGGGGCCTTGAAGGGTTAAGGGCAGTTTCTACTTGCGCGGAATGCCGGTCGGGCGCGAAAGCCGCTTGAGCGCGGCGGTACGGTAGGCAGCATTCGGGGCACCATATTTGTGATAGTTGCCCCGCCGCTCGACGATCTCGAAGAAGAAGCCATCGCCATAGGGGCGACTGTAGAGCTGTAGATAGGCGCCGTTTTCGTCTTCGTCATAAAAGACATTGGCCTGGCTCAACTGTTTGAGGAAGGCATCATCGAGATCGAAGCGGGTCGCCAGATCGCCATAGTAATTCTCTGAAATCGGCAAAGGCTCGAAACCGCGCTCTTTCAACCGGGCGGCGGTTGCCAGAAGGTCTGCCGTGCCAAAGGCCAGATGCTGCACGGAGGAGCCCGAGCTGTCGGCAACAAAGCGGCCTGCGAATGTACGGTGGGTCTGCACACCATTCATGGTCAGCCGGAAGGCACCGTCGGAACTCTGGATCGCACGGCTATGGACAAAGCCGCTCGGATCCGACACATCGACCAGCGGGGTCTTGTCGAGGGCAAAAATGGACTCATAGAACAGGGTCCATGTCTGCATGTCCTCGTCATTGACCACCTGCGCCACATGGTCGATCGTCGTCAGCCCGACACCGGAAATGTCGATATTCTGCTCCAATGGCTCAAACTCCACCGCCCAGACCTTGGCCAGCGGACTGGAGCGATCCAGCAGATGCAGCACCGAGCCGCCAACGCCGCGCACGGCAGGAATGTTCAGCTCGCCAACGAGCCGCTTCTGCATGAAGGGACTGGCACCGAGAATGCGGGCGCGTTCTGCTGCTGCCGATGCATCATCGACCAGCAGGCCGATATCGCACACGGACAGGCCATGCATGACATAGGCGGAATGTGCAAAGCCTTCCTTGCTGGTGTTGACCACCAGTTTGATGTCTCCCTGCTGCCAAAGCGTGACGTCGCGGGCAATGTGTTTGGCAGTGGCAACAAAGCCCAGTGCCGACAGCATGGTGGCCAGATTGCCAGCATCCTTGTCACTGGCCGCAAATTCAACGAACTCCACGCCACGGATCGGCTCGCGGGCCGGCATCTTGGGCACATTGAGCGCCAGATGCGGCTCGGCATGGCGCACCTTGTCCATCAGGTTGAGCAGCGAACGCTGGCCGTCCACGGCAATGGCGCGCGGTCGGCCACTGCGGAACTGGTCGTTGAGGATTTCAAGGGCTATCGGCCCCTTGTAGCCGGTGGCCGCGACCGCCGACATGAAGGACAGCAGGTCCAGCTCCCCCTCGCCCGGCATGGTGCGGAAATGGCGCGACCAGTATTCGAGATTCATCTCGATCTTCGGAGCGTCGGCCAGCTGGACATGGAAAATACGCTGCCCCGGAATGGAGCGGATGGCATTGAGCGGATTGTTGCGAGCGAGAATGTGGAAGCTGTCCAGAATGATGCCGACCGAGTCATGCCCGGCCATGCGCACCACTTCCCATGCGTCACGATAGTCCGAAATGACCTTGCCCCAGGCGCGGGCCTCGTAGCCGATGCGTAAGCCACGCTTTGCAGCCCGCTCCCCCAACTCGCGGAAATCCTCGGCGATCTGTTCGATCCCCCCCAGCGCTTCGGGATGGTCGGAAGAGCTGACCAGCAGAAGGTCGGTTCCAAGCTGTTCCATCAGGTCAAACTTGCGTTCGGCGCGGTCGAAGGCTCGCACCCGGGCCTGGCCGGAAAAGCCTTCGAAATCCCGCATCGGCTGCAACAGATCAATGGTCAGGCCATGATCCCGCACCATCTTGCCGACTGTCTCGGGGGAACCGTCGAAAGTGATGAAATCCTGCTCGAAAATTTCGATCCCGTTAAAACCGGCTGCCGCGATGGCGGTCAGCTTCTCGCTGAGATCTCCGGCGATGGAGACGGTCGAAATCGATGTTTTCATGGCAGCCCTCCCAAGCTGTTGCAACAACAGATAAATGTACCAACTAGTACATTGAAACTAGCACGCCATTTAACCGCTGCACAGCCCAAATCCATGCACCAGCCTAATGGACTAAAAAAAGAGTGTTTTACGTTGAAAGCTCAACGCAAAACACTCAAGTGGGTGGATTGGTTCAGTGGGTTGCCACGTGCCCGACGCCACCTTGCGGTGAATAGATGTCGAGAATGTTCCAGTGACCCGATGTCGGGGTCGGGTTGTTGATCATAGCCACATCAAGGACGGTCGGGCGACCGCTTGCAATGGCTGCTTCAAGGGCTGGCTTGAACTCGGCAGCGGTCTTGATGCGTACCCCTTCGCAGCCATAGGCACGAGCGACGGCGGCATAATCCGGCAATTGGTCGACGGGCGAGTTCGCCTTCGGAAACAGCGTGCCGTAGTTGAGACCATAATGCGCCAGTTGCAGCCCCGCGATAGTGCCGAAGGCGTTGTTGTTCATGACAACCCAGATGACCGGCAGGTTCATTTCCGCCGCAGTGGCCAGCACGGCAGGGTTCTGGCCGAAGCCGCCATCGCCTACTAGACTGATAACGACCTTGTCTGGCGCTGCGATCTTGGCGCCTATGGCGGCAGGCGGGCCAAAGCCCATGGTGGCAAAGCCGCCCGGAATGAGTGCCGTGCCCGGCGTCAGAATGTCAAATTGCTGGGCAACGCCGTTCTTGTTCCAGCCCACATCGGAGGTGAGAATGGCATCGGCAGGCATCACATCTCTCAGATCGGCCAGAATGCGTTCCGGCATCATCGGGAAGGCATCGGATTGCTGCATTTCGCGATTGGATTCAGCAAAGTCAGCCCGGAAGTCTGCTATGGTCTTGCGCAACGCCGGACGGTCGATGCCTTCCGGTTTCATCTCTCTTGCGACGCGGACCAATACCTTCAAAGCGGATTTCAGGTCGGCAACGGCCCCGATCTCAGTGGGATAGTTGCGGCCGATTTCCTGCGGCTCGATATCGATGTGAATGAGCTTTGTCGCCCCTTCGCCGATATTGAAGGTGAATTCGGGATACCAGGAAGAGCAGTCGGCTTCCTTGAAGCGCGTGCCAAGCCCCAGAACCCAGTCGGCATTGAGCGTGGTCTGATTGGTCAGCGGCGTGCCCCAGAAGCCGGTCATGCCGAGCACCAGCGGATGATCGTCCGGCAGGGCTCCCTTGCCCATCAACGAATAGGCAACCGGCAGATCAAGATGATCGACCAGTTCGCGCAGCTCGTCAAAGGCGCGGGAAAGCGCGACGCCGCCACCGGCATAGATGACCGGGTTCTTGGCGGAGACAAGCCGCTCGATGATGGCCCGTGCCGTTTCGTCATCGATCGACGGCTTGATGAGGGCCTTGGTGTTGGAGATCTGACGCTGCCAGAGCGCCGGATCG
Source organism: Cohaesibacter haloalkalitolerans (assembly GCF_003574655.1). Classification (GTDB taxonomy): domain Bacteria; phylum Pseudomonadota; class Alphaproteobacteria; order Rhizobiales; family Cohaesibacteraceae; genus Cohaesibacter; species Cohaesibacter haloalkalitolerans. The sequence continues at coordinate 280,469 of NZ_QNUM01000006.1, read as the reverse complement.
ATTTCTGCGGAGAAAAAGTCCATCGGCACGTTGACCAGAACCGGGCCGGGCTGGCCGCTCTCGGCGAGCGCAAAGGCCTTCTCCATGATCTCGGGGAAAAGCTCCGGCGTATCGACACGCCAGGCCCGTTTCACGAAGGGCCGATAGATTTCATACTGCGCGCCATCGGCATGCAGGTTGACCTCCTGATGGGGGTGCTTGCCGTAATAGTAACTGGGGATGTCGCCGGCAATCACCACCATCGGCGTGCAGTCGAGCGCGGCATTGGCCACGCCGGTGGCCGCGTTGGTCAGACCGGGGGACAGGTGGGACAGCACAACCGAGGCCTTGCCCGTCACACGGGCGTAGCCATCCGCGGCATGGGCACTGATCTGTTCGTGGCGCACAGTCACGAACTCGATGCTGGAGTCAGCCAGAGCCGCTAGGACCGCAATGTTGGTGTGGCCGCAAAGGCCGAAGACATGCGCAACGCCTCGGGCTTCGAGATAGCCCACCAGTTGACTCGCGACGGTCTTTTCCTTGTTGGGAACGGAGTTCTCGTTCATCACATCGTCTCCGTGTTGTAGAATTCGCCAAACAGCTCTTCATCGGATGGACGATCCGCCGGAATCGGGCGGGCGACCCAGGTGACATTCATGTAATGCTTCAGCGAGACATTCTCGTTGGTGATGTTGCCGCCCCAGATGCCACAGCCAAGGGAGCTCGTCATCGGCATACCGTTTTCGAAGCTACCCGCATTGGCCTTGGATTGCGGCTGGCGAACCATGACCCGGCTGACCGGCGCATTCATCGCATGCTGAAGAATGCGGTCGTCATCGTTGGAATAGATGCCGCAGGAATGGCCCTTGCCGCCGACTTCATAGATGGCGCGAATCTTGGCCATGGCTTCGTCGAAGTCCTTGAACTTGTAGAGCGCCATGACAACACAGAGCTTCTCGCCGGAGAATTTGTGCTCCTTGCCGATTTCTTCCTGTTCGACCATGATGAACTTGCGGTCCTGAGGGATTTCGAAACCGGCAAATTCGGCGATGCGCTGGGCGGAAATGGCTACGGTCTCGACCCTACGGCCTCCCTCCTCGGTCCAGAGAGCATTCTGGATCTTTGCCTTTTCCTCGGCATTGCACAGATAGCCGCCTTCCTTGATGAGGGCTGCTTTCATGTCGTCGTAGATCTGTTCCGCAATGACCAGGTTGCCATCGGCCGAGCATCCTGAGCCGAAGTCCGAGGTCTTAGAGATGCGGCTGTTCATGGCGGCAATTTCTATATCGGCGGTCTCGTCGATCACCATGGTGGAGTTGCCCGCCCCCACACCGTAGGCCGGTTTGCCGGAGGAATAGGCCGCCTTCACCATCGGCTTGCCGCCCGTGGCAAAGGTCACGTCACATTCGGCCATAAGCTCGTTGGTCATCGGGATGGAGGGCTCTTCGACGCACTGGAACAGATCGGCCGGAGCGCCAAGCTTCTTGCAGGTCTCGCGCATGACGCGAACCATCTCTGCGGTGGTCTTCTTTGCGCGCGGATGGGGCGAGAAGATCACCGCATTCTTGCATTTGATGGCATAGATGCCGGTCACCGGCGGAGTCAGCTCGGGGTTGGTGGTAGGAATGAGCGAGGCGATCACACCTGCCGGTTTGGCGATCTTGGTAATGCCCTTGGCTTCGTCCACCTCGATGACGCCCACGGATTTCTGGCGCAACGCATCGCGCAGCACACCGAGGATCTTGAAGCGTTTGCCCGCGCGTCCAGCGCGATCGCCGATGCCGCTTTCATCAACCCCCATCTGAGCAATGCGGACAAAGGTCTTTTCGTTGCCACAGTTCCAGCCCAGTGCCTGAGCCAGACGATCAACCTGCGCCTGATCATAGTCCTTGATCTCTTCCATCGCCACGCGAGCGCGGGCAATCATCTCGGCGACCGTCTGCTTTTCCTGTTCGGTTATGTCTCGTGCCATATTTCCTCTCCCTAAAATATGTTCACCGGCCTGTCAGCCTGCCAACCCGTTCTGCTGATCGACGAACTGCGAGCCGCCCTCGAAGACCGCCTTGGCCGCTTCGAGGCAGTTACGCGCATGCTGTTCATGACCAAGGCTGGCCGAACGCTCCGCATTGGGCAATTCGATGGACAGCGGCAGGTCTGGGAACAGATAATTGATGACGGAAAAATCAATGGCCCCTTCCCCCGGATAGAGGCGGGCGTCGCGGGCAATGCGGATCATTTCGTCCTTGGTGTAGGCGACATCATCGGCATCGCAGACATGGAGGAAATTGATCCACTCGCTGGGCACGCGCTCCAGCGCAAACAGCGGGCACTTGTTGAAATGCATATAGAGCGTATCGACCAGCAGCCCCTGATTGGGACAGCCCGCCAGCTCCAGAATTTCCACGCATTCGTCCAGCGTTGCCAAACGCGAGAAGGCGGGAAACTCAAGATTGATTGTCAGCCCGAATGGTTCGGCCAAGGAGCAGATGCGCGAGAACTGCTCGACGATATAGCCGCGGTCGTTACGCACGTCGGTCCATGCGGAGCAGATGACCTGGGTGGCCCCCAGCTCGGCCCCTGCCTCGAAGGCTGGCAGGAAGCTGTCCGGGTCGATATCGCGATGGATCTTGGCCAGTTCCACGTCGATACAGCGGATGCCGGTCTCCTGCATCGCCTTCTTCGTGGCCCTGATGATGGCCGGATCGGTCGGGTTGATGTCCGGTTCGCCGGCGACGCCGAGATGTATCAGGCGGAAACTGGCATGGCTGAAGCCTGCCTTTGCTGCAATTTCGACCTGTTCGGGCGGGGTCACGCCCGGAACCGTCAAATAGGCCAGGGAATAGTCACGCATCACTTGTCCTCCGAGAGTTGTGCCCAGGGTGGTGGTGGCATGTGGGCCATGCGGCCCGGGAGCGTCCGCTCCAGGATGGCTTCTGCCCGCTCGACGGGGGCCTTGAGCATCTGCCAGTCGATTCCGGTTTCGATGCCCATTTCAGTGCAGGCGAAAGCCACGTCTTCAGTCGCGATGTTGCCTGTGGCCTTGGGCACGAAAGGACATCCCCCGAGCCCCCCAACGGCCGCATCGAAAATCCGCACTCCGGCCTGAAGACCGGCGACAAAATTGGCGATACCGAGCCCGCGCGTGTCGTGCAGATGCAGCGACAGGGCGACATCATCGGCAATCTCTTCGCGCAGGCGTTTGCAGAGCGCATAGACCGCCTGCGGGTTCGACAGTCCGGCGGTGTCAGCGATGTTGATTTCCTGCACACCCAAGGCGGCAAAATCGCGTGCTATCTCGCATACGCGATCAGGATCGATATGGCCCTCAAAGCCACAGCCGAGCGCTGACTGGATACCGGCCCGCACCATGACGCCTTCGCTGAGGGCCTTCTCGATCACCGGCCTGATTGCGGCGCGGCCTTCATCAACGGATCGATTGGTGTTTTTCTGCGAATGGGTCTCTGATGCTGACACGGATATGGAAAGATGCTTCACCCCGACAGCCAGAGCCCGCTCAAGGCCGGCTCCGTTGAGTACGAGTGCTGTGTAGGTTACGCCGTCCCTGGGCTCAAGGCGCGTAAACAGCTCGTCCGTGTTGGCCATCTGCGGCACCCATTTGGGGTGTACGAAGGAACCGACCTGAATGCGTCTGACGCCGGCAGCTTCCAGATCGGTGAGGAACGCAAGCTTCTCTTCGACAGAAAACAGACGCTTTTCGTTCTGCAAGCCATCGCGCAGGAATTCGTCTTCGATCAGAACACTTCCGTCGAACGCAAACATGCCTCCCCTCCCCGTTGGCATCTGCTCTCTTTGCCGGTTTTGGGCCGGATTCGAGACCTTGTCTCTTCAATTTAACCGTTTGGATAATTAAATAAAAATATCTATTCTGCTATATCAGCAAACATAATGTTAATTTCCTAGGACGGAGCAAGCCGATGCTGACCCTGCGCCAGATTGAAGTCATTCGCGCCATCATGGTGGCCGGAACGGTCAAAGGGGCGGCCGAGCTGCTCAACGTCTCGGCACCGGGGATCAGCCGGGTGATGAAATACACCGAGGACCAGCTCGGTATCCGCCTGTTTTCTCGAATTTATGGTCGCTACACACCAACCGAGGAGGCCCGTGACATCTTCGAGCAGATTGCCTCGGTGTTTCATGCCGTCGAGAATCTGCATCAGGCCATTGATGGTCTCAAGCGGGGCGAGAAACGGTGCGTCTCCTTCGGCGCCGTTCCGTCCATCGCCCACCATGTGCTGCCAAGTGCCGTGCGGGCACTGCATGAACAGTTCCCCGGCCTCGAATTGCACCTCAACACCATCAAGATCGAGGAAGCCATCGATTATCTGCTGCTGCAAAAAGGGGAACTGGTGGCCATGAGCTACAAGCTCGACCATCCGGGCCTCTCGGTGCAGCCGCTCTACAGCGGCCAGCTATTCGCGATTCTTCCGGCCAATCACCCCTTGGGGGACAAGGAAAACCTTTCGGTCCGTGATCTGGCAAGAGAGCGATTGGTAGGAATCGAGCCTTCCGACCCCTATGGCAAGCTGCTGATGGCCCCCTTTGTCGAGGCCGGTCTCGATGTTTCCTACTCCATCGTGGCACGTACAGGACAGACCGTCTCCACTCTCGTGGCACAGGGGCTTGGAGTTGCGATCATGGACGAGCTGTCACTGGCCGGTCCGCAGCAGCACCCCAGCATCATCGTGCGCCGCCTTGCAGAACCAACCAGTTTCCGCACCTATGCGGTTTTCAGCGCAGACCAGCCGCGTTCGATCTTTGCCGATGCGATGGTCAAGTGTCTCATCGGGGAAATGAAAAAAGCCGCTGCAGAGCGCAAGCGGCTTTCTCCCTATTGATATCGCATCCGGGCGCTATGCGATCCCTTTCCTAGAAACCGAACAGCCGCGGCAGGGTTGTAACGGTTTGCGGCACAAAGGTGATGATGAACAGCACCACAACCTCGACCAGGAACAGCGGCAGGATCGCTCGCGTCAGCTTGACCATCCCGACCTTCGCTATGGCCTCGGCGACGAACAGGCAAAGCCCCAGTGGCGGAGTGATCAGCCCGATCATCAGGTTGAAGATGACGACAATACCGAAATGGGTCGGATCCACACCAAGGGACACGGCAATCGGATGAACAATCGGCACCAGCACCAGCATCGCTGCGGTGCCTTCCAGAAACAGCCCCACAAACAGGAACAGGAAGTTGATCGCAATGAGGAAGGCGACCTTGCCATCGACGTTGGACAGAACCCAGTCGGTCAGTGTGTTGGGCACCCGGTTATAGGTCAGAAGCCAGTTTGCCGCGCTGACGGCCGCGATGATCACCAGAATGACCGAGCTGTCCTTCATCGCCCGCGTGAAAATGCGAGGCAGGGCAGAAAACGGGATGTTGTGATAAACGAACACGCCCAGAAACAGCGCATAGGCAACGGCAAAGGACGCCGCTTCCGTGGGGGTCACGACCCCCATCAGGATTGAGCCAACCACAAACACCGGCATCAGCAAGGGCAGGATGCCGCCCAGCAGCGCCTTGGTCGGCGAAACCTCGACAATGTCCAGAGACTTCGATCCGGTGTCGTTCTTCACCGTCGCCATCACATAGATGGACAGGAAAATGGCCAGCAGGACGCCGGGGCCGATGCCACCCAGAAACAGCGCCGGGACGGAAACACCGGACACAATCAGGGCATAGATGATAACGGGAATCGAGGGGGGAATGATCGGCCCGATGACCGAGGATGCTGCGGTAATGGCGGCGGCAAAGTCGCGGCTGTAGCCGTTCTTTTCCATCTCGGGAATGAAAACGCGGCCAATCGCCGAGGTGTCGGCAACCGCCGAGCCGGACAATCCCGCGAAAATGACCGAGGCCCAGATATTGACCAGCGCCAGACCAGCCCGCATGCGCCCGACAAGAACATTGGCAAAGGCAATGATCCGCCCGGTGATACCGCTTTCGTTCATCACTTCACCTGCCAGCACGAACAGGGGAATGGCGAGCAGCGGGAACGAGTTGATGCCACGGAACATCTCGGTTGCAACGATCCGGATTGTATAGGGCGCATCATTCATCGCCATGAAGAGCAGCAGCGTGCCCAGAATGGTGATGGCGATGGGCAGGCCGATCATCAGACCGGCGACAAAAATGGCGTAGATCATGTTGAAGCCTTTCCGGCCGGGGCAGCAAGCGGTGCCACGGGCTCCTTCGCCTTCGACGGAGCGGACAGGCGTTCTGATAATCTCAAAATGGCTGCTATGGCGAGCATCGCCCCGCCAAGGACGATCGCATATTGCCAGGTGCCGACTTTGCCGACCCACTCAAGCCACGGAATACCGGTGATCTGAGCCAGCCAGTCGCCGGTTGATTTCAGACCAGAGCTGGCGACACTGCCTCGCCGCATGGCAAAGGCATGGCCTGCAAAAATCAGCGTCACACCGGTCGCCGCCGTCAGCAGATCGCAGGCGATGAGCACGAATCTCTTGATCTTCTCTTCCAGCATATCAAGGAAAACGGCGAAGCGGATGTGACTGTCGGTCATGTAGGCGTAGGCGATTCCGAACATGACGCCATAGATTGTCAGATAGATCGGCAGCTCTTCACCCCAGGCGATGGACTTGCCTATCGTATAGCGCCGGACGGAATTGACAAAGATAACGAGAAACACGAGCGCCATTGAACTCCCCGCGCCTAATGCGAAAATGCGGCGCGCGAAACGGCTTAGTCTATCCATAACAGGTATTCCTTGCTTATTGGCCTTGTTGTTTTGGGACAAAAGGCCGGAGGCAGGGGGCCCCACCTCCGGCAACCTGGAAAGTTACCTATTTGGATGCTTCATCAACCGCCTTCTGGAGGCGATCGATCCACTCGGCATCCGAGCCGAGTTCCTTGCGCAGATAGTCGACAACGGCTGGCTGAGCCTTGGCGGCAAAGGCAGCGATTTCTTCAGCGGTCGGCGAATAGACCTGCATGCCTTCCTGCTGCACCTTGTTGACGCCCTCGGCGGTGCCCCACTGCTGGATCGCGCGGCCCATGGTGCCTGCAACCTTGGCAGCCTTGGTCACGACCTGCTGTTCTGCAGGGCTGAGGCTCTGGTAGAATTCATCGGAAATCAGAATGAAGTCTGCCCCATAGACGTGGCCATCAAGGGTCATGTATTTCTGCAGCTTGTGCAGACCGTTGTTATAGATCACGCCAACCGGGTTTTCCTGTCCGTCAACCACACCGGTCGACAGGGCGTTTGGCAGTTCCGTCCAGGCAATCGGGGTCGGTTCGCCACCAAGGCCCTTGACCATTTCCACATAGAGCGGAATTGGCTGGACTCGGAATTTCAGGCCCTTCATGTCCTCAGGCTTGCGAATTTCGCGGGTGCCGTTGGTGAAGTTGCGGAAGCCGGTTTCGCCATAGGCAAGCGTGCGAAGGCCGGTCTTTTCGAGACAATGCTCAGCCAGAGCCTTGCCGAATTCGCCGTCCAGAACGGTCCAGGCGACGGGTGCCGACGAGAAGGTGTAGGGAATGTCCAGAACACCTGCCGCCGGGCAGATCTTGGACATCGCACCGGAAACCAGAACCACCTGCGTGAGGTTTTCCTGAGCCTGTCCGACCAGTTCGGTCTCGTTGCCCAGCGATCCGGCCGGGAACAGTTCGACCTTGAGGCCTGTTTCGCCTTCAACGATATTCTTGAAAATATGCGCAGCTGCACCCTTCTTCGAGGCTGTCCATTCATCAGGATCTACGTGAGCCAGGCGTATTGTTTGTGCGCTTGCGACGGATGCCAGACCAAGTGAGATCACAGCAGCAGTAACAAGCTTCCTTCCAATTTTGAACGTCATATTATTCTCCTCCCTAATAAGCGTTCAGCATCAATTGCTCGGTATTAAATCAAACGTATCGAACGTCTCCTTCATCCTTGCGGGATCTGCGGGCAGGCCCGTGAAAAGTTCAAAGGCGCGCACTGCCTGGAAAACAGCCATTCCCGACCCGGGCAGTGTGCGGCAACCGCAGGCACGCGCGTCCTTGAGAAGCTGGGTTTCCAGCGGAAAATAAACAATATCGGCCACCCACATCTGGTCATTCAGATAGTCGACCGGCATAGCCGATCCGGGCAGCTTGGCCATGCCCATCGGGGTGGCATTGACCACACCATCAGGGCGCTTTGAAGAAAACAGCCCGTCCAGGGAAGCCACCGCATGGGCGTTCATATCCGGCCACGTCCTTTTGAGATGATCCACCAGATCATCCGCCCTGCCAAGATCCATGTCGTGGATGGACAGGGTCTTTACACCACATTGTACCAGTGCATGGGCGACTGCAACTCCGGCGCCACCGGCACCGATCAACAGCACGTCATCCCAGTTTGCCCCGACCAGACCGCGACGGAAGCTTTCGGAAAACCCCCAAAGATCGGTGTTGTGGCCTATGCGCTTGCCATCCCTGAACACCACGGTGTTGACCGCTCCCACCATGCGGGCGTTGTCTGAAAGCTCGTCGAGATGAGATATGACCTTCATCTTGTAGGGATAGGTCACGTTCACACCGGCAAAGCCAGCTTTCTCGACAAGGTCGAGCATGTTGGCCAGAGAGAGACCGGCACGGCTCTCGTCATCCATGTCGAGCAGACTGTAGTCGCAGTCAAACCCCTGCGCCTTCGCCTCTGCCATGTGCATGGCCGGGGTTCGAGACTTGCCTATACCACAACCGATCAGCCCGATATTGACGCGCTCCGGAATGACGGCGGTGTGTTTGCCTTGCATCATGCAGTTCCTCCCTTTTCATCCCGCCAGGCAGGATGACACTGCATTGTACCATTCGGTTAATTATGGCACACTTTGTTCCAAGCGGATAATTTCGTCAACCCCCCTTTAGTTGACAGCCGGACGGGTGGACATTTTTGACGAGATCAACAATAGTTAGCGACCAAACGATGAAGTCGAAGCTGAAAAAGACCATGGCAGACACAGCGCACCAAACGCAGAATCGCATCCGCTCGTGGAAGCAGGATCCCGAAGCCGTCCGCGCCGATATCCTGCGCGAAGCGACGTCAGAGTTCGCCAAGAACGGTCTGGCAGGTACGCGCGTCAAGGATATTGCCGACAGGATCCAGACGTCACGCCGCATGATCTTCTATTATTTCGGCGACAAGGAAGGGCTTTATCGCGCAGTGCTGGAAGAGGCCTACCGAAGCGTCCGCGAGGCTGAGGAAGAGCTCAATCTTGATGGCCTTCCTCCACTTGATGCTCTTGTAAAACTTGTAGAATTCACCTTCGATCACCATCGGCGCAATGAGGATTTCATCCGCCTCGTCATGAACGAGAATATCCTAAACGGACAATACATGCGGCAAAGCTCGTCACTGCACATGACCAACACAAAAGTCATCAAACAGCTCAGCCGAATCTGTGCTGCGGGAGAGAAGGACGGCGTCTTCCGGGCGGGCCTTTCACCTCTCGAGCTGCACTGGGAGATCAGTGCCCTGTCCTTTTTCAATGTCTCAAACCGGGCGACCTTTTCCAACATCTTCGGCAACGACCTGTTCACCGAAGAGGGGCAGATCGCCCTGCGTGACCACATCGTGGACTGTGTCATCTCTTCGGTTAGGCCGAAAACCTGATCACGCAAAGTCGCAAGGCGCATCCCGACAGATGCTGGTGGCCGAAAGTCCTCCCCAGACACCCGCTCCTGACCAGGGCCTCTGGCAGCAATCTTGCGGTAGAAGCTGAGCCAAACTGTCGCATTTACACTGTTTCAGCGCCTGCATTCGGCTTTGTCAATGCGGCAGAATGGAGCAATTCCTGCGCGGGTTGCGGGCCCATGATCAGGCTTGCTTGCCGAGGCTTTGGCATCTGTGGAAAAGCCTGTATGATAGGCTCTCATAAATTCGTTTGGCGCTTGCAATTTTGAGTATCCAAACCACCTTTGCAGGTATATACGACCCTTCGCCCCCACCTGCCTCAAGGCATGATTGCGTGGGCTCCTTTTCAACCGTCTTTGAGAGGGCATTCCATGGCATCTCATTCCCTTACCCAGATCCTTATTCGCCCTGCGAACATGGATGACCTGCAACAGCTCGTTGCCCTTGAAGAACGGTGTTTTTCAACGGACATCATCAACCGCCGCTCCTTCTCCTCCTTCATCAAGACGGATACGGCGCGCCTGATCGTGGCCGTTGACGAAGAAGCCAATCTACTCGGCTATGCGCTGATCCTGATGCGCCAGAGCACTTCCGTTGCGCGTCTCTATTCTATCGCGGTCGAACCGGATGCCCGGGGACGCGGGGTCGGCTCGCAGCTGCTGGGTGGCTCGGAGGCGATTGCCAAGGAACTGCAATGCGACCGCCTCTCACTGGAAGTGCGGGCAGACAACAGCAAGGCCATCAGCCTTTATCAGCGCTATGGTTTTGTGCCGGAAGAAGCCTTGCCGGGCTACTATGAAGACGGAGCCGACGGCCTTCGCCTCGTGCGCATTCTCGACCATCTGCCGCAAGGCTCCAAACCGGCGAACCGTACCCGCCTGCCGATCATTCTGGTTGATCACCTCGCCGATCTGGAAACCCCGCCGAATGGCTCGCTGGTGATGACGGTCCGCCAGTATCTTGCCCTTGAACATGGGGTTCCCGGACGCCGCGTCATCAACCTGTCGCGCTCCTACGAGCCGCTGTCGCTCGGCTATTATTGCAGCCTGTTGGCTGAAGCGCGCAAGGAACGCTGCCTGCCGGAAGCGGACGCCCTGCTCGATATCAACTGGAAGCGCATCCACCGGCAGGCGCTGCTGCGTCTTGACCACATGCTCGACAGCATGCAGGACAAGAATTTCCCGGCTGCCATCGATGTCTATTTCGGCCGCACTGCCGACCGTCGGTTCCGCGAGGTTGGCAAGAAGGCCTTCGATCTGTTCCGTTGCCCGATCATCCGCATCAACCTGCAGGCCGAGCCGAAGTTCAAGATCAAGGAAATCGAGGCGGTTGCCATTCACAAACTGACCGAAGAGGAGCAACCACGCTTCCAAGCCGCCCTCAAGGCCTTCCTCAAGGGCAGCCTGCCCAAGCCATCGATCAAGAAGCTGCCTTCCGCCGTCGTGGCCATTCTGGCCAACCCGGATGAAGAGAGCCCTCCGAGCGATGCCAAGGCACTGGAAGCCTTCGCCGCCGCAGCGGAGAAGGTGGATGCGCGGGCAGAATTCATCACCGCAAAGGATTTCGGACGGCTGCTGGAGTTCGACGCCCTGTTCATTCGCGAAACGACGGCGCTCAACCACCACACCTATCGCTTTGCCAAACGGGCCCAGCGTGAAGGCATGCCGGTGATTGATGATCCGCATTCGATCCTGTGCTGCACCAACAAGATCTATCTGGCCGAGTTGCTCAAGTCGAACAGGATCCTGACACCGCAAACCACGATCTTTGACAAGCCGCGGCTCAAGGAGCTGGCTGCCTCGTTCGAATTCCCCGGCATCCTGAAGATCCCGGATGGCTGCTTCTCGAAAGGGGTTCACAAGGTTTCCAGCCGCGAAGAGCTCAACGACCTCAGCAAGTCGCTGTTCCGCAAGACGGACCTGTTGATGATTCAGGAGTTCATGCCGACCGACTTTGACTGGCGCATTGGCGTGCTTGATGGCGAGGCGCTTTATGCCTGCAAATATTACATGGTCAGCGGCAACTGGAAAATCTACGAATACGAGACCGACGGCTCGATCCAGTCCGGAGATTCAGAAACCATGCCCATTTCCGCCGTGCCGCCAGAGGTGGTCGAAACGGCCATCCGCGGCACCCGCCTCATCGGCAATGGCTTCTATGGTGTGGACATCAAGGAAACGCCGAAAGGACCATGCATCATCGAGATCAACGACAACCCGAGTATCGACTACGGCATCGAGGATGATGTGCTGGGGCCCGACCTCTATCAGCGCCTGATGGCGGTTCTGGTGAGCCGCATCGGTCAAGCCAGCAAGTAGACTGTTGCGGCTGGCCCACGGAGACACGATTGGACCAGATGGGACCAGCCTTTGGGCTCCGGGGTTTCCTCCGGAGCCTCAATGACTTTCAGCCAAATCAGAAGATCTGATATTTCTCGATCAACGCCGACAGGCGCTTTTCCTCATCATCGGTCGGTCTGGGGCTCGGCTGTCTGCCGGTTCCGACGCTGTTGTCCATGAGATACAGCAACTGCTTGATCCGCATGGGCAGATTGCCAAGAGACGACAGATCCCCATGGAGTTCCCCCAACAGCGCCTGCCATTTGGCGGCTTCCCGGTTGCTGCCGTTGGCAAACATCAGGCACAGGGTGTTGAGTGTTCGGGGCAATATGTTGCCAAGATCCGACATGCAGCCTGCGGCACCATGCATCAGCGCCTCAAGGATCAGGGTGTCGTTACCAGCGTAGAGCGCGAAGTCACGACGGCTGCGAACGAAGGCCAGATAGGCGAGCATCCGCTCCCGGTCCGCGCCGTCGTCCTTGATGCCGACAATATTGTCATGCGCCGCGAGTGTGCGGACAACATCGAGCGATAGCGCCCGCATGGTGAGCGCGGGTGCGTTGTAAAGACAGATCGGCACTTCCAGACTGTCGGCGACCTTGTTGTAATGCAGGACGACATCCTCATCGGGGCAATCGACAAAATAGGGCGCCAGAACCGTCATGCCGTCAACGCCGAGTTCGGCGATATCCTTCCCGATCAGGATCGCCTGATAGGTGGACGGCATGCCGATATTGGCCCAGACCTCCACCCGCCCGTCGGCTTCCTCGACGACTTCTGCGCACAGGCGCACCTTTTCAGCATGGGTCAGACAGGTAAAATCCCCCAGTGTGTCACTTACCAGAATATTGTTGCCAAAACTGATCTGGCGGCGCACCTGATTGCGTACGGCAGAGTAGTTGATCGTATCATCCCTATTGAAGCAGGTGACGATAGAAACAAAGGGCGTCAGCTGCCTTGATCCGCTGTTGGTTTCCTCTGTGCTGTCGGTCGCCCTGACAGCGATGTGCGAGAGATCTTCCATCATGTCGGTCTTTGCTTGGAGTGAGAAATCAGATGGGTCTTGATATCCAGAAGAACCCGATCATCACCAAAGCCCCCTGCCTTCGAGATGAACCGGGTCACACCCACCCGGTCGGACGAGCAGGCACCGAGAACGACACCGGGCAACAGTTCGGCGGTGAGATCGATCGCCGGAATGCCGAGAGCATTGGCAACGGCGATTGCCGTTTCACCGCCAGTACTGAAAACCGTCTTGAAAGGATAGGCCCGGCAAAGCGCCAGAGCTGCCTCGCCGACGAGTGCAGCGATGCGCGCGCCCTCCTCCTTGCTGATGCGCGGGGTAACCCCGGTGTTGTCGATGCGCAGCAAAACCGCGTCCGGTGTCGCCTTTTCCGTCTCGCATACGGTGGCGCAGAGCACGGCGATGTCGTCAAGGCTGGCACGCGGCGATAGATAGAATGTGCGATAGCCGCCCTCTGTGGCCGCCACATCGGCTTGCCGCTGGGATGATTTTGCAAGGCTGCCGACAATGGCGAGCAACGGTCCTTCAAGCTGAGGGCTCTCGGTCTCGGGCTCGAAGCTTCCCCCCAGAGACAGAGAGCTGGCCATGGCCCGTGCAAAGCCACCGGCGCCGACCGGCAGGCAATCCACCGCCATTGCAGCCCGCGCAAGTGCGAAAAGATGACTATCGTCGGAAGCATCGGCAATGAGCATCCGGCAGCCTGCCGCGATATGGGCGTTGATGGTCTGCATCAGGGCATCATCCCCGGCAGCAATGTCGGACAGGGTCAGCCGAGCCGCTTTGAAGCGCGTCTGTTCCGCGAGCATGTCGGCGATGTCGGAACTCGCCAGCGGGTGGAAGGGGTCCTTGCCGATGTCGGTTTCATGCAGGGGAATATCCGAAAGATAGATCCTGCCATCGCGAACGGTGCGCCCGGTTTCCGGCATGGCCGTGCAAATGAGCGCTGCCGCCTTTCCGGTTGCCCTCAGGGCCGCCTCGATTTCCGCGCCGGGATTGCCGCGCATGGTGGAGTCGATCTTCTTGTAGAAGCGATCATAACCCCGGCTTCGGCAGGTGGCGATGACATCGGCTACAACGCTGGCAGCCTTGTCCGGCGCCAGAAAGCGGGTTTCGCAATTGATCGAGATGTTGCCATCAAACAGGCTGTCGTCAGGCAGGGACGAGACATGCAGGGAGGAAAAGTCGAGAAGCAACCTGATCTCCTTGCCCAGGCTGGAGAAATGAACCCCGGCATCCCCTGCGCCGGTGAAGTCATCTGCGATGATGGCCAGTTTGCGATCCTGTTTCACGATTGCCCCCCACATTTCTTTCCGTTCCCTCTCACACGACCGGATACCCGCCGCGTCAGCTCCCTCCATGCGGCGTCACAGTGTCAGCGTGACATGCTTGATATAGTCGCGCAGATAGGAGTAGCTGATCTGCAACCGGCCATCGGATGTCTCGATGATCGACGGATAGGAATAGTCGCCTCGAAACGCGCCTTTCTTGTCATGGGCAGAGAGCAGATGGGCGTCTTCCTCGACCACCAGTTCCTCGGTCCAGCTCTTGCCGAGATCCATGGAGCTGGCGATGATCAGCGGATTGCGTGGCACGCCCCAGATGGCACTGTTCTCGGTCACGTCGCATTCAGCCAGAAAGGCCTGCTTGTCCTGAACCCACGGTGGCACCGGGCTTTCGCTGTCGCGGCCTGCGGCGCGGATATGATTGTAGATGATCAGCAGACGACCATCCGAACACTCGAGCGCCTGAATGGAGGAGTTGTTGTTGGGCAGCGGTGTTGCTTCCGGCACCGACCAGTTGAGACCGCCGTCGCTGGAGACGGAGCGGAAGATATTGTCGGCCCGACGGCGGCGATAGAAGGCCACCCGGCAACTGGGCATGATGTTCATATGGACACAGCCCTCGCTGTGGGGCACCTCTTGCAGCGCCCAGCTGACACCGCCATCCCCGGAGATCTGCACCAGCGAGCGGTCATCACCAAAGGCGTTCTTCATGCTGGAGAACCAGATCGGCAGCAACAGCTTGCCATCCGGGTTGACCACCGGCGGATGGCGGATGAAGGTGCCTTCCCGGTCGAACAGCGTCTCGATAGGCCCCCAGTTTGTGCCGTCATCGTCCGAGCGGCGCATGCGGACAATCGCCGTTCCCTGATCGGTCTTCAACTGGGCAGTATAAAGCAGCCAGATCTGACCGGATGGATGGCGGAACAGCGCCGGGTTCTGCTCGGAGCGATCCTCGTCATCGCTCATCTTGACCGCTTCGCTCCAGGCACCGGCCGCCTTGTCGAAGCGGGAGAGATAGATGCTGATGTCCGACGAGCCTTCCATGCTGCCCCCGAACCAGGTGCACAGGAGATCGCCATTCTCCAGCTCCATGAGGTTGGAGGCATGATTGCTCAGGCAAGGGGTCGGGATGGCTCTGCTTTCAACAATTTTCATGGTTTCACCTGGCTGGCTACTTGATTGCCGCCACCTGAGGCGATGGCGAAAAGGCATAAACGGATCTCGGGCACGGGCGAAAGAATGGCGGCCTCCGTCCGTGCGATCATCTTGCGATTGGGTCCCTTGATGGAGCCGCGTCAGGCTTCGGCGGGCTCCAACGTCTCTTCCAGGGCAATCTCGTCAAGGCGCAGGCAGGCGACCTGATGACCTTCACCGTGGTCCTCAAGCTCCGGCACCGACTGGGCGCAGGCGTCCGTCGCATAGGCGCAACGATGGTGGAACCGGCAGCCGCTCGGCGGATCGATGGCGTTGGAAACATCGCCCTTGAGGATCACCCGCTTGCGCTGGCGCTCAACGTCCGGATCGGCTTCCGGTACCGCCGAAAGCAGGGCCTTGGTATAGGGATGCATCGGCCGCCGGAACAGTTCCGCCTTGTCGGCAATCTCCATGATCTTGCCCAGATACATGACGGCGATCCGGTCGCTGATGTGGCGGACCACGGCCAGGTCATGGGCGATGAACAGATAGGTCAGATTGTATTTGTCCTGAATGTCCATCAGCAGGTTGATGATCTGGGCCTGAATCGACACGTCGAGCGCCGAGATCGGTTCATCGCAGACGATGAACTCGGGATTGCAGGCAAGCGCCCGGGCAATGCAGATCCTCTGGCGCTGACCACCGGAGAATTCATGTGGATAGCGGTTGGCCACGTTGGGATTGAGCCCCACATCGCGGATGAGCTGGGCGATCCTGCCGGGGATTTCCTTTTCCGGATAGATCTTGTGGACCTTCATCGGCTCGGCCAGCGCTTCGCCGATGGTCATGCGCGGGTTGAGGGTTGAATAGGGGTCCTGAAAGACGATCTGCGCCTTCTTGCGCATGGCGCGCAGCTCACTCTTCGAGAGGCTTGCAAGATCAACCCCTTCAAACTCGACGCTTCCGGACGTGGAGCGGTAGATCTGCAGAATGGTGTAGCCAGTTGTCGATTTGCCGCATCCGGACTCCCCTACGAGCCCCAGGGTTTCACCCTTGAAGATATCGAAACTGACATCATCAATCGCATGCACCACCGCCTTCTCACTTCCGAAAGCGCCGATCTTGATGGGAAAATATTTGACGAGGTTCTTCACCTTGACCAATGGTTGCTTGGCAGCGACAGTCATAGCACGCTCCCCTCTTTTGGCTCTGCATTCACCTTGGTGACATCGACCCAACAGGCTATGCGGTGTTTGGGATGGGCACTATCGTCGGCCACCGGCTCAAGAGGTGGGATCTCCCTGGTGCAGCGCTCCTGACGGTAGGCGCAACGGGGCGCGAACGGACAGCTTTGCGGCTCCACGAACAGGTTTGGCGGTGCTCCGGCAATGGATGGCAACCGGCTACCTGCCACGGTGTTGATGCTCGGAATCGACTTGAGCAGACCAATGGTATAAGGGTGGCGCGGGTTTTTGTAGATCTCGTCGATCGGGGCCTCTTCCACCACGCTGCCGCCATACATCACCATGATGCGATCCACCATGCCGGCCAGCAGGCTGAGGTCGTGGGTGATCCAGATGATCGACATGTTTAGCTTTTCACGCAGTTCCTTGACCAGTTCCACGATCTGGGCCTGAATGGTCACGTCCAGCGCCGTTGTCGGCTCGTCGGCGATCACCAGTTCCGGCTCCCCGAGCAGCGCCATGGCAATCATCACGCGCTGACGCATGCCGCCCGAGAGCTGATGGGGATATTCGTGCAAGCGATGTTCGCTGTTGGAAATACCCACCAGATCCAGATATTTGGCGGCCTGTTTCATGGCCTCTGCCCGGCTCATCTTCTTGTGATACATGATGCCTTCGCAGAGCTGCGCACCGATCTTCATGAACGGATTGAGCGAGGTCATGGGATCCTGAAAGATCATCCCGACCTTGGAGCCGCGCACGGTGTTGATCTCGCTGGCACTGGCCTTGGCCAGATCCTGGCCTTCCAGCAGCACCTCACCTTCAGTGATCTGGGCCGCGGGTGGTAGCAGCCTGATGAGGCTCATCATGGACACGCTCTTGCCGCATCCGGATTCGCCGACCACCCCGAGCATTTCCCCCTTGTCGAGGGTAAAGGAAACACCGTTCACGGCATAAAGATAACCATTGCGCACCTTGAAGCGCGTGTGCAGGTTTTTCACTTCCAAAAGTTTGGTCAAAGCGCCCTCCCTTTAGCTGTTCGTTGTGTCGCTATTTCCATTGCCGTGGGTTGAGTGCATCGTTGAGGCCGTCGCCAAGGAAACTGAAGGCGATGGTGACCAGAGCGAGCACTGCGGCAGGCGCTGCGAGAATGTGCGGATAGAGCTGCCAGACACGCAGTCCGTCCGAGATCATGTTGCCCCAGCTGGGGATTGGAGGACGCACGCCGACACCGAGGAACGAGAAGGACGATTCAAATACCATGGCCTCGCCGAGAGCAGCGCTGATATAGACGATGATCGGGCCGATGGAGTTGGGAATGACATATTTCATGACGATCTTGGTGGTTGGAACGCCGATGGCTTCGGCAGCCAGAACATAGTTCTTGTTGCGCACCGACATGATCTGGCCGCGAATGATGCGGGCAGCCTTTGGCCATTTGATGAGAGCCAGCGAGCCGAACACCAGCACGAAGTCGACCAGAATGGTGTTGCGATAGAATTCGTTGCCCGTCAGCAGGAACTGTTCATCCATCCAGTTCACAAGCCGCGGTTTCATGGAGACGTTGATGACGATCACCAGCAGCAGTGATGGCACCGACATGGTGATGTCGATGAGCCAGACGATGAAACCGTCGACCTTGCCGCCGAAATAGCCACCGAGCGAGCCCATGAAGATGCCGATGATCAGGCTGAGAAAGGTGGTCGAAAAGGCGACGATCACCGCCGTCCGGGCACCATAGATGACGCGGCTCATGATGTCGCGGCCAAGGTCGTCAGTGCCGAACCAGTGCGCCCAGGACGGCGCCTGATTGCGCGCCATGAGATCCTGCGAGAGGAAATCGTATGGCGTGATGTAGGGGCCGAAGATGGCGATGAAGAACAGGAACACCACCAGCAACATGCCGACCAGAGCCAGCTTGTTGGCGATCAGCCGGTCAAAGGCATCCTTGGCCAGACTGAACTGTTTCTCTTCCTGTTGCAGCTCAAGCGTATTGTCCGTCATTATTCGTCTCCTGTCTTTTTGGCTGCAGCGCGGGGATCGAGCATCGGATAGGAAATGTCGACCAGCAGGTTGGAGGCCATGACCACCGTCGAGAAGATCAGCACGATGGCAAGGATGACCGGATAATCCGATGTCTTGATCGCCGTTTCGGTCAGGCGGCCAAGGCCGGGCAATCCGAAGACCTTTTCGATGAGAATGGAGTTGTTGAGCGTGGCAATCACCAGAAGGCCGATCTGGCTGACAACGGGGGTCAGCACCGGCCGCATGATATGCTTGACCACGACCTGATAGTTCGGAATGCCCTTGGCACGGGCGGTGCGCACATAATCTTCGCTGAGCACTTCAAGCACACCGGCGCGCGCCTGGCGAATGATCAGGGCCATGGGGTTCAGTCCGAGAACCAGTAGGGGGACGATCACTTTGAAACTGAACAGGCCACTCCAGCCATAGGGCACATCCATGTCCATGACGAGCACCAGAAAGACGATGATCAACGGACCGGCAACGAACACCGGAATGCCCCAGACGATCAGGGCGAAACCGACGATGAGGTTGTCCAGCAGCTTGTTCTGGTTGAGCGCGGCGATCACACCGAGAATGATGCCGATGATGGAGAGCAGGAAAATCGCGGTGAGACCAATCTTGAGGGTCACCGGCAGCGCTGCACTGATCATCGAGTTGACGGAGCGACCGGACACCAGCGAGTTGCCGAAATTGCCGTGCGCGATATTACCAAGATAGTCGATGAACTGAACCAGGAAGGGTCGGTTGAGCCCTGCGGCATCCCTGATGGCTTCCACTCTGTCCGGATCATAGGCCACGTCGCCCGGAGCCTGCAGGAAGATAAGCTTGATCGGATCGCCGGCTCCAAAGAACACGAGAGCGTAGATCAACAGAAGAAGAATAAATACCGAGGGAATCCACTTCAGTAGTCGGAATAAGATGTAGCGTCCCATATCAAGTCATCCTTGCAAATTCGGGAAAAGAGGACGGGAAGTGAGACCACCACAACCCGCCCAGGTTCGCCGTCCTTTACGGACGTTTTGCTTCGTCGATGGTCACATTCCAGGGTTCGATGACTTGCCAGTCATCGTTCTTGTCGAAATTCTGGACCCAAGGCATGGCCCATTTCGACATCACGTCGTAGTAGTAAGGAATGTAGACCCAGTCTTCACGGAAGAGACGCTGTGCTTCCTGTGCAAGCTTGATGCGGTCCGGATCTTTCACACCCTTGACGGATGCTTCTTCGAGCATGGCATCAATCTTGGCGTTTTCGTAACCACCCAGCTTGTTGCGGGCGTTACCGGACTTCGAATAGATCGAGCCCATCAGGTAGGAAACCGCATCGGGAACACGGGTACCGACGTCGTCACGGAAGATCTGAACGCTCTTCTGGTCCGGGCCGGAATAGGTTTCGATGGCAGGTTTCATTTCGATGCCCTGAATGCCAAGGATCTTGCGCCACTGTTCAGCGATATACTGGGCAGCAGCTTCATGGGTCGGGGTGGAAATACCGACGAACATGATTTTCGGCAGGCGGCCGGCATCCTTGTATTTGGATGCAGCAAGGGCGGCCTTGGCACCTTCCGGATCATAAGGATATTTCTTGAAGTCCGGGTCGACGCCAGGAACCTTGTTGAGGATCTGGCTGGCGACGGTGAACGGGCCATCAGGGAAGGCTGCAAGGGCAAGTTCTTCCGGATTGATGGACATGATCAGTGCCTTGCGGACATTGATGTCATCCATCGGAGGTTTCTTGGCGTTGATCCAGAACTGCTGGCCCTTGGCCAGAGCCGGGCCACCGAGGAAGTCGGCGCCAAGATCCTGAATGATGGTTGGCGTGATGAGCTCGGTGTGGGCATCCATCGTGCCGCGTTTCAGCATCAGGGTTGCGGTGCTGGCGTCAGCCACGGTGGTCAGGACGATTTTTTCCAGCTTCGGCTTCGGGCCGAAGAAGTTGGGGTTCGGGACAAGGGTCAGAATGCCCTGGTCGAGGTCCATGGTTTCAGGCATGAACGGTCCGGAAACAACCACGCCATTCTGAGGCATCCACCAGTCGGCCTTTTCGTTGCCGCTTTCATCTTCAGCCTGGGAAATCTTGACCGGTGCGATCAGGGCTGTTGCGATTTTCTGATCGAAGATCGGGTCGGCGCTTGCGAGCTTGACGGCAATGGTCGCGTCATCGGTGATCGTCAGGCCGGTCATGTCCTTGGCCTTGCCGACAACAACATCGTTGAAGCCGTCAACACCGCCCAGGAACAGGTTGACGCGCGCATGCTTGGTTGCCGGGCGAGCGGACAGATTCCAGGTGCCGACCACATCCTTGGCGGTAATCTTGGAGCCATCAGACCATACGGCATCCGGATTGACGTGCAGGGTCCAGTTGACATAGCTGTCATCAGACTCGACGCTGGACAGAACGTAAGGGGTCAGCTTGCCGTCCTTGTCGAAATACATTGGGGCAGCCCAGCTCAGTGATTGCCAGCGGGCCGAATGTCCTCCTCCCTGAAGGGGCGACCAGTTCTGCTGCAAAACGGGGTGGGCAATGTTCAGCACCTGACCGCCTTCGGCCGATGCCTGACCGCTTTGCAGCGGTGTCAGCCCGAGCACTGCAAGCCCGAGCACAAGGACTTTGAAAAGATCCTTTTTCATTCAGTTGTCTCCTCTCATTTCAACTTCGTAAAAGCAATGACGTTCTTGATGCGCCTTAACGGAAATTTTGCAATTCGCGTGCCACCGAATTAAGCTATTGAATTATAAATATTATTTTTGAGAGATGCGATTTTCGTCTAAAAAGCGATTGCGCTGTTTTGCACTAATTGTTGATGCGTATCGCATCAGCACTTCGTTGCAATTCTGCCATTTGACCCGCATACTTCCGTTCGACCAGAGGGGGAGATCAGGTCATGGTTATCGCGTTTATCGCGCCTTTCGAGCAGATCAGGCTCAAGGCGCAGAGCATTATCGATACATCCAATTATCCGGCAAAAGCCTATCTGGGCGACCTGCATCAGGGCGTGAAGGCTGCCAAGCGGGCGCTTGATGAAGGCGCAAAGATCATCATCAGCCGGGGAGGTACGGCGCGAATGATCCGCAAGGCGCTCAATGTGGAGGTGATCGAGGTGGAGGCCTCTGTCCAGCGCACCCTCGCCTTTGTCTTCAAGGAAACGACGGAGCAAAGCCGGGTTGGTATCGTCGGTTTTGCGCCGCTGATCAACATGGTGACGCCGATCTGCACCACGCTTGCCCGCAATTACCGGTCGTTCGAATTGCGCGAGAAGGAGAGCTTTCAGGAGCGGATGGACATGCTGGTGCAGTGGAAGCCGGACGTGGTCATCGGCGACGCGGTGGCCTTCGAATGGGCCAAATCCAAGGGGCTCAATGCCTATCTGATCGAATCCAGCATGGAAACCATTGTCGATGCCTTCGAACGGGCAATGCTGGTCTACAAGAATCTCAATCGCTATTTCATGGCCGAAAAGAAGCTGGAGGCGGTGCTCGACTGCACGCGGGACGGCGCGGTTCTGGTCAACAGCGAAGGCAGGATCGAGGAGATCAACAAGCAGGGCTGCACCATTCTGGCCCATCCGCGCGACGAACTGCTGGGCGCCAATATCGCAGGCTTTTTCAATACACCGGAACTGAGCAAGGCCCTGCGCAAGAAGACCCATGCCCGCAACATGATCGTCACCTGCAACGACGACAAGCTGGCACTCGACCACATTCCGGTTTCCTCGGCAAAGCTGTCCGACAATGCTTCGGTCATTCTCTTCCAGCCGGTGCAGAAGATTCAGGACGCGGGCAACCTGATCCGCAAGAAGCTGAGCGAGAGCGGTTTCTATGCCAAATACACCTTCGACAACATTCTCTATCACTGTCAGGAAATGAAGCGGCTGGTCGAGATGGCCCAGCTCTATAGCCGCACCGCCAGCAACATCATGATCGTCGGCGAAACCGGCACGGGCAAGGAGCTGTTTGCCCAGTCGATCCACAATGCAGGGACGCTGTCGAACGGGCCGTTTGTTGCCGTCAACTGCGCCGCCCTGCCCGGTAATCTGCTGGAAAGCGAGCTGTTCGGCTACGCGGCAGGCGCCTTCACCGGCGCGTCGCGCTCGGGCAAGATCGGCCTGTTCGAGCTGGCCCACGAAGGTACTCTGTTCCTTGATGAACTGACAGAGATGGATGTCTTCCTGCAGGCCAAGCTTTTGCGCGCGCTGCAGACGGGTGAAATCATGCGGGTCGGTGACAACAAGCTCATTCCGATCAAGGTGCGGATCATTGCCGCCACCAACAAGAACCCGGTCGAGGCCATCAGGAACAGTCGACTGCGCGCCGACCTGTTCTACCGGCTCAACGTTCTGGACCTCAAGATCCCGCCGCTGCGCGACCGCAGGGGCGACCCGGAACTGCTGTTCGCGAAGTTTCTTGAAAAAGCCTGTCGGCAGCAATCCATTCCCGTTCCACCGCTGTCGGGCAAGCTGCTCAAGGAGTTGCGTCATTATGGCTGGCCAGGCAATGTCCGCGAGCTGGAGAATTGCGCCGAGAAATTTGCCACCTTGCAGAGTCTGCATGATTTCGACATGCCGCTGCTCTCCAGCGAGCTGCATCAGATGGGGCGGGCGTCTGCGGCACCAGAAGCGGCCATGCTTGAGGGCGCAACCCTCGACGACATGATCGCCGCCAAGGTGAACCAGATCTTCAAGCAGGAGAATTGCAACATAACCAGAACGGCGCAGCGGCTCTCGATCGACCGCAACACGGTCAAGCGCTGGCTTGGCAAGGACAGCAAGCCGCAAGGCATGCTGCCCAACTAGTCCGGATTAGTAAGCCTTGCCGCGGGCCGACACCGGCCAGAGGGTTTCGACCACGCCATTGCGTATGCCCACATACCAGTCGTGGATGTTGCAGGTCGGATCGCAATGGCCGGGAACAAGACGCAACTTCTCGTTGATCCGGAGTACGCCGTTCGGATCGGCGATGGTGCCATGCTCGTCGGAACATTCCAGATAGGTAACATCCGTCCGGCCATGCACCACTGGCAGGCCGCTGTCGACCGACTGCACCTTGAGACCGGCGTCGACAATCGCCCGATCAGCCTTGACGTGGCTCATCACCGAGGTCAGCAGGAACAGCGCATTCTGCCACTCGCCATCATCAATGCGCCGACCCTGTTCATCAAGGTTGAGCCCGTAGTCGGCATCCATGAAGGCATAGGAGCCGCATTGCAGCTCATTGTAGACGCCGGAGGTGGATTCAAAATAGTAGGATCCGGTGCCACCGCCGCCAACGATATCACAGGACAGACCCGCTTCTTCCAGCGCCGCCAGACAATCCTTGACCATTGCCACCGCCACATCGACCTTGGCCTTGCGCTCGTCATAGCTGCGCAGATGCTGCATTGCGCCCTGATAGGCCTGAAGACCGGCAAAGCGCAGCCCATGCGCCCGGTCGATGGCGCTTGCCAAGGCCACCACGTCCGACGCCTCGGTCACACCGCAGCGATTGGCACCGCAATCGATCTCGACAAGGCACTCGATCTCGGTTTCATGGCGGCGGGCAGCCTCTGACAACTCCGCCACATTGTCCAGTGCATCGACACAGACGAGGGTGCGGGCTCCAAGCTTGGGCAGGCAGGCAAGACGATCGATCTTGTGCGGGTCGCGCACTTGGTTGGATACCATCACATCCGCGATACCTCCACGGGCGAAGACCTCAGCCTCTGAAACCTTCTGGCAGCAGACGCCACAGGCGCCGCCAAGCTCCATCTGAAGCTTTGCCACATCCAGCGACTTGTGCATCTTGCCATGCAGGCGATGGCGCATGCCATGGGCCTTGATGTAATCGCCCATCTTGCGGATATTGCTCTCAAGGGCATCGAGATCGAGGACAAGACACGGGGTCTGGATGTCGGCTTCCTTCATGCCGGGGCGGGCCGGAATATCGAATCCGACTTCGAGATGGTCGAGCACAAGATGCTCATTCATGTCTACGGGGGTCACCACTTGGTTCCTTCTGGCTGGATTTGTTTTCCGGTTGTTTTTCCAGCAACAGACCGCACAGGACACCATGGTGTCAACAGGGCAAGGCGTTGTTTTCCCATCCATGCCCATCACAATCGGGGCACGGGACAATCAGAACAGGTGGCCAGACGCGCAAAAAAGAAGGCCGACACACGGTCGGCCTCAGTCTGCTTTTCATTTTCTGATTACGGGCCAGATACCGGCCAATCGTCAGGCGTGCTGAAGCGCGGTCATGATGCCGCGCAACTCGGCCAGCCCCTTGAGGCGGCCAATTGCCGGATAGCCCGGCTGCGCCTTGCGCTTCTGGTCGTCAAGAATGTCGAGACCATGATCCGGGCGCAGCGGGATGGACCAATCTGCGCGACCGGCGGCCTTGCGTTTGGCTTCCTCGTCAAGGGCTGCCCGCATCAGCGCGACCATGTCGACATTGCCGCCCAGATGCTCCGACTCGTAGAAGGAACCCTTGATGGCGGCGCTTTCCAGCGTC
This sequence comes from Cohaesibacter haloalkalitolerans, assembly GCF_003574655.1. GTDB lineage: Bacteria > Pseudomonadota > Alphaproteobacteria > Rhizobiales > Cohaesibacteraceae > Cohaesibacter > Cohaesibacter haloalkalitolerans. Next base: position 255,383 of record NZ_QNUM01000006.1, on the reverse strand, counting down.
ACGTTACGCAGATGCAGGAAATGCACCCGATCACCGAGCCGCTGCATCATGCCGGGCAGATCATTGTCCGGGCGGGCGCCCAGCGAGCCCGAGCACAGGGTGATGCCGTTGGCAGGGATGTCGACCGCGTCCATGAGGTATTTGTAGTCCGCTTCCGTGGACATGATCCGCGGCAGACCGAGCAGGCCGAAGGGCGGGTCATCCGGATGGCAGCAGAGGCGCAGACCGAGGGTCTGGGCGACGGGAGCCACTTCTTCAAGGAAAGCAACGAAATGGGTGCGTAACTGGTCTTGCGAGATATTGTCATATTCGGCGAGATTGGCCCGCACCCGATCCATCGACGGCGCTTCAGCGTCGCCCGGCAGGCCATAGATGATCGACCCGGCCAGAAGCTCGCGCCCAGCCTCATCCAGACGGGCAAAACGCTCGCGGGCCTCTTCGATCACCGCCTGGGGGAAGTCCTCATGAGCCCCCTTGCGCTCAAGGATGAACAGGTCGAAAGCGGCAAAGTCGATGAGATCGAAGCGCATGCAGGTCGCGCCGGTTGAAAGGCGGTAGGTCAGATCCGTGCGCGTCCAGTCCAGCACCGGCATGAAGTTGTAGCAGATGATCTCGATCCCGGCGGCGGCCAGATTGCGCATGCTTTGCTTGTAATTCTCGATATGGGTGCGCCAGTTGCCCTTCTGCTTCTTGATGTCTTCGGACACCGGCAGGCTTTCGACAACTTCCCAGGCGAGACCGGACGGCGTGCCGTCCTTTTTGTGAGCAATAAGCATTTGGCGCGCCGCGATTTCTTCAGGACTCCAGACATCGCCTGTCGGAATGTGATGCAGGGCGCTGACGACCCCTTCCACCCCGGCTTGCAGCATGTCTTCAATTCCCACCCGGTCCTGCGGACCGAACCAACGCCATGTCTGACGCATCTGCTGCCTCCCGTATTTATCTTTTTGGCGCCGCCTCTTTCACAGGCCCTCTCCACAAGGGTGTGAGAAATGGGGCGCATGGCCGACCAAAACCGGCTACAAGGACGCACTTTCAGACTTTGCCAAACTGCGCCACGTCGCCGTGTGATGACTTGATCATTAGCACAGGAAATCCCGGTTGACAAGTATGGTGGTAGACCGGTATGGTGGTTTTCAATTGGAGGATAGCACATGTCACTGCTTGATGGGTTGGAGCAACGGGAAATAGATCTGCGCTTGCCGGTGGCACCGCAGATTCATGCGATCCTGCGCCAACAGATCATTCGCAATCAGCTCACGCCGGGCAGCCGCATGTCGGAGGCCGAATGGGCCTCTGCCTTTGCCGTTTCCCGCCAGCCCGTGAGGGAAGCCTTCATCAAGCTGGCCAACGAAGGCCTGCTCGACATCCTGCCCAACCGCGGCAGCTTTGTGAAAAAGATCTCTCCCAATGCCGTGATGGATGCCCGCTTCGTACGCGAAGCCATTGAGGCAGACATTGTACGGCTGGTTGCCGAAGAGCATGACGAGGCGGTGGACAGAGAGCTGGCAAGGCAGATCGAGCATCAGAGGAAGGCGGTCGAAACGGAAGACCCGGATGCCTTCATCCTGCTGGACGAACTGTTCCATCAGACCCTTGCCGAGGCCGCTCGCAAGACGGGCGCATGGGCCGTGGTGCAGAGCCAGAAAGCCCAGATGGACCGCGTCCGCTATCTCTCTCTTGTGGATCACAATACCGCGAAATTGCTGGAGCAGCACAGTGCCATCGTCTCGGCGATTGCTGCCCACGATACCGCAGCAGCGGAGGCTGCCATGCGGTCCCATCTGAGAAGGATCCTCACGGATCTTCCTCAAATTGCCAAAGAAAAACCTGAACTGTTTGAACCCGGGGACGGTTGATCCCCATCGCCAATGACTGGGAGGAATAGATGTCATTTTCGGCTTTTAGCAAGACCCTATTGGCTGGCGCGATTGCCAGCTTTGTCGGAACCGCTGCCATGGCGGCTGACTATACCTTGAGCATCAATACTGCGCTTGCCACGACTGACCCGATTTACAAGGGTCTTGAGGCCTTTCAGGCGAATGTTGCCAAGGCATCGGACGGCCGCATGGAAGTCAAGCTGTTCCCGAACTCGCAACTGGGCCCTGATGAAGACGTGCTGGAGCAGGCCCGCGCCGGTGCTCCGGTGGCGGTGGTTGTTGACGGTGGCCGTCTGGCCGTATTCCAGAAGGAACTCGGTGTGCTTGGCGCTCCATTCCTTGCGTCCGGCTACGAAGGCATCCGCAAGGTGGTAACGTCCGACCTGTTCGAGGAATGGGTCAAGAAGTTGCATGACTCTTCGGGCCATCAGATCCTCTCCTTCAACTGGTGGCAGGGTGAACGGCATCTGCTGACCAACAAGGAAGTCAATGTTCCTGCCGATCTCAACGGCATTCGCATGCGCACACCGGGTGCCCCGGTCTGGACCGGCACCATCGCTGCCATGGGAGCAACCCCGACCCCGATGCCATGGGGCGAGGTCTACTCCGCTCTCTCTGCCAACGTGATCGACGCGGCTGAAGCCCAGCTGCCTGCCATCGTCGGCGCAAAGCTTGATGAAGTGATCAAATATGTCACCAAGACCGGTCACATCAACTTGATCACCGGTATGGTCACCTCGGCCGAGTGGTACGACAGCTTGCCAGCAGACCTGCAGAAGGTTCTGCGTGACGAAGCGCTCAAGGCTGGCGACATTGGCTCCTATGGTACGCTTGATTCCTTTGCCAGCATCGAAAAAGAGCTGAAGGACAAGGGCGTTCAGGTTCGCGAAATCGACGTCACGCCATTCCGGGAAGCAACGGCAAAGGTCTATGACGATCTTGGCTACGGCGACCTGCGCGACAAGCTGCGCGCCATGGCTGCCGAATAATGGTCTGACCGACGGAGGTGGTCGCCGGGGTTCCCTGCGACCACCTGATGTCGCAGCCACCGTCTCAAGCGCATTCCCTGCCTATCCGAGACCGGAGTGAGGCTGCGCATGCCAACGACAATCCGCGCCATTTCTCGACTGTCCCCCACCGGAGGAATGGGCAAACTAGCGAGGCCGTCATGCCGGGCTTTCTGGGAAAAATCGAATATGCCGTCGGGGCGATCCTGCTGGCGATCATCACGTTTCTGGTCTTCATCGCAGCTGTGATGCGCTTCTTTGGCCATCCGCTGATCTGGTCGGTCGACCTTGCCCAGATGCTGTTCATCTGGCTGTGCTTTCTGGGCGCAACCCGCGCCATGCGCGAGCGGGTGCATCTGGGTGTCGACTTTCTGGTCCGCCTGTTCCCCTTTGCTACGCGCCGTCTCATCGAATCCGCGCTGGCACTGCTGTTCATCGCCTTCCTGCTGGTGCTGGCCTATGAGGGCTACAAGCTGACCATGCTCAACTGGCAGCGGGTGTTCGGCGATTCCGGCCTGTCCTATGCCTGGGTGACCATTTCGGTGCCGGTCGGATCGATCCTGCTATCCGTTTCCATTCTTTCCAACATGGCTCTGTCCTGGCGCTCCGGCGGCAAAAGGGAGCGTCTGGTGTTCACACGCACCGGCGGTTCCGAACCGGAAGCCGACCAAGCCAACACCATGGAGGACTGACCCATGGCATTGATTGCAATCATTTTCGCCGTGCTGATGATACTGGGCGCCCCGGTTGCCTTTGCCATTGGCATTTCCGGCTTCGTCTTCTTCCTGACTTCGGACATCATGCCGATTTCCATCGGCGTACAGAAGATCGCCACCGTCTCCCAGAGCTTCCCATTGCTGGCGGTGCCCTTCTTCGTGCTCGCCGGTCACCTGATGAATGAAAGCGACATCACCGACCGCCTGTTCCGCTTCTCCAAGGCCACACTGGGCTGGATGTCCGGCGGGCTGGCTATGGTGTCGATCTTCCTGTCCACGCTGATGGGCGGCGTGTCCGGCTCGGCGGTGGCTGACGCGGCCATGGAAGCCCGCGTTCTTGGCCCGCAGATGCTCTCGAACGGCTATTCCAAGGGCTATACCGCCTCGGTCATTGCCCTCTCCTCGCTGATCACGGCAACCATTCCCCCATCCATCGGCCTCATTCTCTATGGCTATGTCGGGCAGGTTTCCATTGGCCGGCTGTTTCTGGCCGGGGTCGTCCCGGGGCTTCTGATGATGCTGTTCCTGATGGTTGCGGCCTATGCCATTGCCAAACGGCGCAACTATGTCATCGAAGCGGCCTCCAAGCCGACCTTTGGTGAAGTGGGCAGGGCAGCATGGGACGCCAAATGGGCGCTGCTGTTCCCGGTCCTGCTGATCATCTCGATCCGCGGCGGCATCTTCACGCCATCGGAAGTGGGGGCCTTTGCGGTGGTCTACGCCATTCTCATCGGCCGCTTTGCGCACCGTGTGATGACCTTCGAGGCCATCAAGCGGGCCTTTGGCCACGCCCTTTCCGATATCGGCATGATCATGCTGATCATCCTGATGAGCGGCATGATCGGCTTTGCCATCATCTTCATGCAGGTACCCCAGAGCGTTGCAGGCTTCCTGCTCCACTCCCTGTCCGAACCGCATCTGGTGGTCGGTGTCATCCTGCTCTTCCTGCTGATCTCGGGCCTGTTCTTCGAGAGCACCATTCTGGTGCTGCTGCTGACGCCGATCTTCGTGCCGGTGATCAAGAGCGCCGGGGTGGATCCGGTCCACTTCGGCATCCTGATGATGACAATCGTCACCTTCGGTTCGATGACGCCGCCGGTTGGCGTGGCCATGTTCACGGTCTGCAGCCTGCTGGATACACCGGTTGATGAATACATCAAGGAGAGTCTGCCGTTCATGCTGGCCATCCTGTGTCTGGTGCTGCTTTTGCTGTTCGTTCCGGATCTGGCGCTCTTCCTGCCCAACTGGGCCTTCGGCTAGGATAGCCGTACCGGCCTTGTAACATCGGGCCGCCGTATTGACCTTCACGGCGGCCTGCCTTCTGTCCATTCGCCGACTTTCATTCCGGCCCGCAGCCCTGAAGCGATAGCTTTCTGTCTGGCGGGCCTTTCAACACAAGAGTTTGTGTCATGACCTCAAACATTTTCAGTGCAGCCAAGGATACCGTCAAACGCCCCGCCTATGACCGGGACAAGCTCACCGTGCGCATGTGCCATATCGGCTTTGGCGCCTTTCACCGCGCCCATCAGGCCGTCTATACCGATCAGTTGATCGGCATGGGCAAAACCGACTGGGCCTATCGCGAGATCGAACTGATGGGCCCAACCGCCCTGCTCGACGGTCTGGCGGAACGTGGCTATCTCTACACCGTGGTTGAAAATGGCGCAGAGGCCCAGGACGCCCGGATCGTCGGCTCGGTGATCGACCACCGGCACATGGCCAATGCGGGACCTGAGGGCATCATCGCGGCCATTTCCGAGGATGCCATCGAGCTGGTCTCGATCACCGTGACGGAAAAGGGCTATACACTGGCCGCCAACGGCGGACTTGACTTCGAGAACCCGATGGTCAAGGCCGATCTGGCCAATCCGCAAGCCCCCAAGACCGTTGTCGGAACGCTGGTTGCCGGTCTTGCCCGACGCAAGGCAGAGGGCAAGAAGCCCTTCACCATCCTCTCCTGCGACAACCTGCCTTCCAACGGCCACATGACGCGGCGGGCGGTACTCGACTTTGCCCGCGCCGTGGACGCGGAGCTTGCCGCATGGATCGAGGGTGAAGCCCGTTTCCCCTCCACCATGGTTGATCGCATCGTGCCAGCCATGACCGAGGAGAGCCATCAGGTTCTGGCCACTTGCGCTGGCTATGCCGACCCGGCAGGGATCGTCTGCGAACCGTTCCGCCAGTGGGTCATCGAGGATGATTTTGTCTCGGGTCGGCCAGACTGGAATCTGGCCGGAGCGACCTTCACCAAGGATGTGCTGCCCTATGAGAACATGAAACTGCGCATGCTCAACGGTTCGCACTCCTTCCTTGCCTATCTTGGCTATCTGGGCGGCTATAAGACCATTGCCGACACCATGGGCGACGCAGCCTACAAAAAAGCGGCACACGACCTGATGGTCAAGGAGCAGGCACCGACGCTTGAAGCACCGGAAGGGGTTGATCTTGGCGACTATGCCGACGCCCTGATCGGGCGCTATTGCAACCCCAACATTCGCCATCGCACCTGGCAGATTGCCATGGATGGCAGCCAGAAACTGCCTCAGCGGGCGCTGGAATCCATCGTCTATCACCTCAAGGCTGGCACGCCCTACCCGCGGCTGGCCCTGCTGGTGGCAGGCTGGATGATCTATGTGAGCGGGACCGACCTTGAGGGTCAGCCGATTGATGTGCGGGATCCGCTCGCTGACAAGCTCAAGGTGCTCGCCAGCGGCGACAGCGCAGAGTCCATCGTCAGCGGCCTGATGCAGAAATCCGGTGTTTTCCCTGATGAGCTGGCCAAGAGTGCCCCATTGCAGGCGGCCCTGATCGAGGCCTATCAGGCCCTCCGGGAAAAGGGCGTCAAAGCAGCTGTTGCATCGCTCGCCTAGGACCCGCGAGGCGACAGCAACTTCCTTGACGATTGATACCAGATTACAATGGCAGCCCGAGGGCTGCCATTTCCTTTTGCGCTCTAGAGCCGCTCGACCATTTCATGGCCCACACCGGTCCAGCGGAAAAACAGCGGCGTGGCGTTGGGGGCGGATGGCGCATCGGCACCGACCCCGGCCATGCTCATGACAGCGCGGATCACACCGGCGTGGCAGACGAAGACGGGCAGGCTCGAGGGCGTGCTGGAGGACGTTCTGGAGGACGTTCTGGCGCAGCATTCGGTGATTGCATTGTGAACCCGCGCAACCAGTGTGTCCCACGTTTCACCGTCCCTTGGTTCAGCATGGCGGGATGGCAGCTCGCTGACGAGCTTGCCCTCAAACTCGCCCCAGTTTCGTTCACGCAGATCCTGATGAATTTCGAAACTGCGACCAGGGAAGGCCAGACGGCAGGTATCCTGTGCTCTGGTCTTGGGGCTGACATAGAGGACAGTCTCCAGCTCCCATTTGAGGCTGGCGAGCCGGCTTGCCTGCTCTCTGCCCAGATCAGACAGGGGCACATCGGTTTCACCAGCGACGATGAAGTCGCGGTTGGCAGTGGTCTGCCCATGACGGATCATGCAAAATGTATGGTGTGGTAGGGACGGGAAGGACATGAGAGTATTCTCTTGCAGGTTCTTGTGAGACATGGACGCGCCACCAACACCCCAAAGCGATCCTTGCGGCGTTATTCGTGGTGAGCGGGCTGATTTTGAAGACGGAAAGTCCGCAAAAGGTCGGGAACCCAAAAAGGTGTATAACCCGACTGATGGCTTGTCCAGAGCCTGAGGCGAGAAAGTCGCGACGCGAAGACGGCGCAGGCGTATGGCAGCACCAGCACCCCGAGAGCTCCTTTCCCCGTTGACCAGGAGCTCTTGATGAGGGCTGTTCGATCAGGTCATCCAGGTCAGGAGAGTGCGCGATTGACCAGATCGATCTGCTGGCGGACGATCTCGTGCACATCAACGGTGGTGAAACCGATGTCCTTCATGAAACCGAACCCGAAGGACAGCGCCAAAACCGACATGGCGACCTGTTCGACATCCGCTTTCTTGCTCAGTTCACCGGCCTCCTGCGCAGCCCTCAGCAACTCGGCGTGCTTGGTCTTGCTGTTGTTCACGATCTGGATAAGAACCGACTGCATGGTCGGGCTCATCCGGGAGGCTTCCATGAGATCCTTGTAGAGACGGGCGAAATCTTCCCTGATCTCTGGGCACGCGCAGCCACCAAGATTGGCGATCAGTTTCTCGATTGGTGACGTCGTTTTGATTTGACTGAGGAACTCAATCTTCATACGCTGCCACAGACACAGAAATGCCTCCGCGCGCAAGGCGTCGGCGGAGTCAAAATGGTGGTGAATCTGCCCCGGAGACGAGGCAGTGACCTTTGCCACATTTCTGACGGTTGCCGCGGCCAGCCCCTGATGCTGAATGACATCAATGGCCGCCTCAATGATTTCAGAGCGTCTTTGCTCTTTCGGTAGATAGGACATCTTTATTTTCCAAAGCGACACATTGCCCCGATCTGTCGTTTACAGAATCAAGGCATTTGTTAAATAAATCGCTATAAGAATAAAATCAAACTGGACACCAGCGCAATTTGGACATATGTACAATTGCTCAACTGCCCAATTCCAGGACTACTACTGTGTCAACACCAATTCATGCCCTGCAGGGCTGTGTCCTGTGGGAATTTGTTCTTTTTTTTCTAGTTGTGGAAGGTACCATGCCCCATTCTTCCAGAAACCATATTCTAGCCGTTGCGTTGGGCCTTGCATTTGGTCTCTCTTTGGCTCCATCCACCAGCATGGCTCAAGGCGCCCAGCGCCCCCCTGCAATGGTGACGACTATGGAAATCAAGCCTGAAACGGTCACCATCAGCGAAGAGCTGCCCGGTCGCGTTTCAGCCTTCCGCACTGCTGACATACGCCCTCAGGTTGGCGGCATTCTTGAGAAACGTCTGTTTGAACAGGGTATTGACGTCAAGGAAGGCCAGCCGCTGTTCCAGATTGCCGCCGAAACCTATCAGGCGCAGGTGGAAAATGCCCAGGCTTCTCTGACCAGCGCTGAAGCGGCCCTTGATCTGGCCAATATCAAGCTGGATCGTGCCCGGCAACTGTTCGAGAAAGAGTCGGCCAGCCAGCAGACGTATGACAGTGCTCAGGCCGAAGCCAAGAGCGCTCTGGCTGCTGTCGCCGCTGCCAGGGCAACCCTGCGCGCGCAACAGATCAATCTTGATTTCACCACGGTGCGGTCTCCTATCCCGGGGCGCATCGGCGCGGCGCTTGTCAGTGAAGGCTCACTGGTGTCTGCCAACCAGAGCCAGCCTCTGGCATCCGTTCAGCAGATCGACAAGGTCTATATCGACCTGCGCCGGTCGGCCCTTGATCTCCTGAAGATGCAGGACATGGCCAATCTCGCTCCGGAAGCATCGTCCGTCGAGATTCTCGGCATTGACGGCCGGGTTTACCCTCAAAAGGCGAAGCCGCTGTTCACCGACCTCAGTGTTGATGCATCGACCGGCGACGTAACCATGCGTGTATTGGTGGACAATCCTGAGCAGAGCCTGCTGCCGGGCATGTTCGTCCGGGCACTTGTCCCGCGCCAGATCGTCGAGAACGCCCTGTTGGTTCCGCAGCAAGCGGTCATTCGCGATGTGACGGGCGGTGCCCGTCTGGTTGTGGTCGACGCGGAAGGCAAGGCCCATTTCCACGATGTGGTGCTGGGTGAGCTGGTCAACCGGAGCTATGTCGTTACCGAGGGTCTTGAGCCTAACGCCAATGTTGTCATCCGTGGTCAGACCCGGGTCAGCCAGGACGGCGATCAGGTCCATGCGACCCCTGCGGGACAACAGCCCAAACAGTAACGGGGATTTCTGATGCCAAGTTTCTTCATCGACAGGCCCGTGTTTGCATGGGTCATCGCGATCTTTATCATGCTCGGAGGGCTGCTGACCCTTTCGCTGCTGCCGGTCACCCGCTATCCGGACATTGCGCCGCCAAGCGTGTCGATCCGCGCCACCTATCCCGGCGCTTCGCCGGAAGTGGTCAACGACAGTGTGGTCAGCATCATCGAGCCGGAATTGTCAGGCGTAAAGCATCTGCTTTATTTCGAGTCCACGGCCAACTCCTCCGGTTCGGCCACCATCACCGCAACGTTTGAATCCGGTACCGATCCGGAGCTGGCGCAGGTCGACGTCCAGAACAAGATCAAGTCGATCGAGCCGCGCCTTCCCGAAGCGGTTCAGCGTACGGGCCTGACGATCGAATCCTCGTCGTCGGGCTTCCTGATGGTCATTGCCCTGACCTCACCGGACGGCACCCTGACAGCCCTTGATCTGGGCGACTATATGGAACGCAACCTGATCCAGCCGCTCAACCGTGTGGCAGGCGTCGGCCGCGTGCAGTCGTTCGTTTCCAAGAAGGCGATGCGCGTCTGGATCGACCCGCACAAACTGTTGTCCTATTCCCTGTCGGTTTCTGACGTGACCAGTGCCATTGCAGCCCAGAACGTCCAGATCTCGCCGGGTCGCGTTGGTGCAGAGCCAACCGTCGAAGGCCAGAGAGTGGGCATTCCGCTTACCGTTGAAGGCCAGCTCAGCACGCCCGAAGAGTTCGAGAACATCGTGCTCAAGTCCGATCTGGACGGCTCGAAGCTAACCCTTGGCGATGTTGCCCGCGTCGAAGTGGGGGCCCAGACCTATGCCTTCGTTTCCCGCATCAACGGTTCGGCTTCTGCTGCTGCGGCCATCCAGCTTGCTCCGGGCGCCAACGCCATGCGGGTATCCCAAGCGGTTCAGGACCGGATGGCAGACCTTGCCAAGGCGATGCCGAAGGGCATGAGCTGGTCGGTGCCTTATGACACCTCGCCGTTTGTTGCCATCTCCATCGAGAAGGTGGTGGACACGCTGATCGAGGCCATGGTGCTGGTGTTCCTGGTGATGCTGCTGTTCCTGCAGAAGATCCGTTACACCCTCATCCCGGCCATTGTCGCCCCGATCGCTCTGGCAGGTACGCTGGTCGTCATGTATGTCTCGGGCTTTTCGATCAACGTGCTGACCATGTTCGGCATGGTCTTGGCGATTGGTATCATCGTGGATGACGCCATCGTGGTGGTCGAAAACGTCGAACGCATCATGGCCACCGAGGGCCTTTCGCCCAAGGAAGCAACACGCAAGGCCATGAAGCAGATCACCAGCGCCGTTATCGGCATCACGCTGGTACTGACCGCCGTGTTCATTCCCATGGGCATGTCATCGGGTGCCGTGGGCGAGATTTATCGTCAGTTCACCATGTCAATGGCGGTGTCGATCCTGTTCTCGGCCTTCCTTGCGCTGTCGATGACACCGGCCCTTTGCGCAACACTGCTCAAGCCTATCGATCCGGATCACCATGCCTCCAAGGGCGGGTTCTTCGGCTGGTTCAACCGCGGCCTTGACGGGATTACCAATGTCTATGTGCGGATCGTGGCGGTTTTTGCCCGCCGGATCGCAGTGATGGTCGTGCTCTATGCGGCAATCGTCGCCGGGCTTGGCTACAGCTTCATCAAGCTGCCGACCTCGTTCCTGCCGGTGGAAGATCAGGGCTCCTTCATCACCCTGTACAGCCTGCCGTCGGAAGCGACCCAGGAACGAACCAAGGAAATCGTCGAGATGTACGAAAACCACGCAAAATCGCGTCCGGCAACAAAGGACGTGTTTGCTGTGGTTGGCTTCAGCTTCAGCGGTATGGGCTCCAACACGGCCTTGTCCTTCACCACCCTGAAAGACTGGAGTGAACGCGAATCTTCGGCATCAGACGAGGCCAATGTGGCAAACCGGACGATGTTTGCTGCGCCAGAAGGCCAGATCTACAGCATCCTGCCGCCATCCATCCCGTCTCTTGGCACGTCATCCGGCTTTGCCATGCGTCTTCAGGACCGGGCTGGCCTTGGCAATGAAGCGCTGGTCAACGCCAGAAACCAATTGCTTGGCATGGCAGCCCAAAGCCCGCTGCTGACAGGCGTTCGTCCGGACGGCCTGCCTCAGGGGGCCAGCATCCGGCTTGAGATCGACCGCCAGAAGGCTGAATTCCTCGGCGTGCCGTTCGCTTCCATCGCCTCGACCCTGTCGTCGGCAATGGGCTCGAACTATGTCAACGACTATAGCTATCAGGGGCAGTTGCGCCGGGTGACCGTACAGGCTGATGCACCTTTCCGCATGCAGATCGAAGATGTTCTGAAGCTCAACCTGCCAAGCTCCACCGGAGCGATGGTGGAGCTGTCGGAAGTCGTCAAGCCGATCTGGGAGCAAAGCCCACTGCAGTTGGTGCGCTATAACGGCCTGCCATCCGAACGCATCAGCGGCAGTGCCGCACCGGGCGTTTCTGCCGGTGAGGCCATGGCCGAGATGGAACGGCTTGCCGGTCAGTTGCCGGAAGGCTTCGGCATAGAGTGGACTGGCCAGTCTCTGCAGGAGAAAAACACCAACGCCCAGACACCAATGCTTCTGGCATTGTCCATGCTGGTGGTGTTTCTTGTGCTGGCAGCCCTCTACGAAAGCTGGTCCATCCCGTTCTCGGTGCTGCTGGTCATTCCGCTTGGTGTGATTGGTGCGGTGCTGTCGGTCTATGTCCGCGGCCTTGAGAATGACGTGTTCTTCAAGGTCGGACTGATCACCATCATCGGCCTGTCGGCCAAGAACGCCATTCTGATCGTGGAGTTCGCCCGCGCCCTGCATGACGAGGGACGCAGCCTGATGGATTCAGTCACGGAAGCAGCCCGCCTGCGCATGCGACCGATCCTGATGACGTCGCTCGCCTTCACGCTTGGCGTCGTACCGCTGATGCTGTCCAGTGGTGCCAGTGCCGAAACCCAGCACGCCATCGGTACCGGAGTGTTCGGCGGCATGATCACGGCGACTTTCCTTGGCCTGCTGTTCGTGCCAGCCTTCTTCGTCCTTGTGGTCGGCATAGCCAATCTGCTCAGAGGCAAGAGGCATCAAGACGAGGCGTCGGTCTGATCATCATCAGGCGAGGTCCCCTTTTGGGGGTCTTTTTAAGGAACAATCATGGGGCGTCCGTCGTTGACAACAGGACGCCCCATTTTCATGTCCGGATATCTGGCCAGACCTACCCTTGGCCTATCCACTGGATCTATTGTGGTGTTGATTGCCTCAGTATGGTGTGGTTATCTTTTAAGACGTTGCTTTTTAAAATTCTTTTCTCAAGAAGGTCTTCCCCGTGTCTCGCAGCCTGTTTTCCATCGCTTCCCTCCTGCTCGGATCCGCATTCCTGTTCTTTGCCGGAGGCCTTACCGGGATGCTGTTGCCGGTACGAGGTGGGATCGAAGGCTTTTCGAGCTTCAATCTCGGCCTCTTGGGGACCGGTTGGGCCGTCGGTTATGTTTCCGGCTGCCTGATGGTGCCGCAGATCGTGACACGGGCTGGGCATATCCGCGCCTTCAGCGTGATGGCCGCGATGGCCTGTATCTCTGTGCTGATGTCGTCGCTGCTGGTCTTTCCCTATGCCTGGATCATTCTGAGGGCACTGGCCGGTTTCGCCTTTGCCGGCGCGGCGATGATCGTTGAGGGCTGGCTGGTCGAGCGTTCCGACCCCAAGAGCCGCGGCATGATTTTCGGCACCTACACCATGGTCAACCTGTTTGCCAGCACGGCAGGCCAGATGGTGATTGCCATCGGCACACCGGAAACATTCCAGCTGTTCACGGTGGCCTCGATCTTCTACGTCATCGCCCTGTTGCCGACCGCGCTCACCAAATCGCAGGCCCCTGCCCCTCTGGCGCGGGCGCAGCTCAACATTGCGCGGCTCTGGAGAAATTCGCCTGTGGCCGTGATTGCCGTGCTGCTGACCGGTATTTCAAACGGCAGTTTCGGCACGCTGGCGGCGGTCTATGGGCGTGACATCGGCCTTTCCGTTTCCGGCGTTGCGTTCTTTGTCAGCGCCTCGATTCTGGCCGGTGCAGCCGCCCAGATCCCCATCGGTTTTCTCTCCGACCTGATCGACCGCCGACTGGTCGTCATCCTGATCGCGCTGGTTGCCATCGGTTCGGATAGCATGTTCGTCACCCATGCCCCAAGCACAACCGAGCTGGCAATCATCTACTCGGCCATCTTCGGAGCCGCAGTCTATTCCTTCTATCCGGTGCTCGTGGCCCACGCCAACGACCATGCGGACCCGTCCGAGGGTTTGCAGACCAGTAGCGGTCTGTTGCTGCTGATGGGGTGTGGCACGATGATTGGGCCGCTGCTCGGCGGTGTGCTGATGTCGATACAGGGGCCAGACGGGCTGTTTGTCTCGACAACCATCGCCCATATCGGCATCCTGCTGTTCACCATCTGGCGCCTGACGCAGCGCGTCGCCGTGGATAGCGAGGACAAGGGGCAGTTTATTCCCATTTCACCCATGCGCACCCGGACGCCCCAGACCATCGTCTTTGCCGATGGCGAGTTGATGGAAGGGAAGGAAGCCCGGAGTGCGGGTGGTTCCGACGAGTAGGCTATGCCGAGTTGCTTCGGTCTGGGCTTTGCTGTGCCTCTGGTCGCTTCCTCCAACCATACTCCTCTGGCCAGTTCCTCTGGCTCAACTCCGCTAGCCCTTGGCCGGAACGCTGATGAAGCGAAAGGTTTCTGCCTGCAGATGAACGGCCGTCAGTGCGCCGCCATAAACTGCACCGGTATCGATGCCGATCCGCCCCGGACCGATTTCGGGCGTTTCGAAGGGCGTGTGACCATGGACAACCCAGCGATCAGATGCAGGTTCGTCCACCAGAAACAGCTCCCGGCTCCACATCAGATCGCGCTCCGTCTGCTCTTCCAGCGAGGCGTGATGGCGAAGACCCGCATGGACGATATGGGCAGACGGCATGCTCAGAACCGTTGGCAGATGGGCCAGAAACGCCATGTGCTCAAGCGGGATCCGGTCTGACAACCATGCAGACAGCACACCCTCGGGCAACCCGGCCGCCACGAAATCTTCCAGATCGACGCCGTAGGAGGCAAGGGTGGCTGCGCCGCCCCAGTTGATCCACGGGCTCGAAAGCGATGGCTCCAGCAGGAACTCGCTGAAGGTCAGATCATGATTGCCGCACAGCACCAGACGCTCGACATTGTCCGGCAGGGCGGATGTCAGGCAGTGCTCGATCACGGCACGGGAATCCGGCCCGCGGTCCACCAGATCCCCGACATAGACGATCAGGGTTGGCGTGGAGCGGCGTTTGGCCTCTTCAATGATCATCCCTTCCAGCTGCAACAGCAGAGAAATACAGCCGTGAATATCACCGATCGCATAGACATCGGCAGGTTGCTCATCCAGCACCAGACGTGGTCGGGCCAGCGGATCCGCCATCAGGTTGCGGGCCTTTGAGAGTATCGGAGATGCCATTGAGGGAACCGTATCCTTCTGCTTCAGCTCTGGGCGATCGCGGAACTATGCCTGCTCGGACGATCTGCGTAAAGGCTTTTGACGTGCAGCGCCAGTAGCGCACGGCAGCGAGGCGGCAATGTGACAGGTGACATCAAAGCTTCACACGACTGTCATATAGAGCTCCTATAGACCGCCCAACAACAGCCATTCCCGAACCAGTTTCTCCTATTTTAACAAAGCCCCGTTTCATGACCGCTTCCTCCGCTCCCGCCCTTTCCCTTCACGCCATTTCCATGAGTTACGGACAGGACAAAGTCCTCGACGGGATCAATGTTTCCCTCAAGGCAGGTGAAGTGCTGGGCCTTCTAGGCCCGTCGGGCTGTGGCAAGACCACACTGCTGCGGCTGATCTCCGGGCTGTTGCTCCCCAACGAGGGCGAAATCGAAATCGCTGGTCGGCTGGTCGCAGCGCCCGCCAGAGGCATTGCCCTGCCCCCGGAAGCACGCGGGCTCGGCATGGTCTTTCAGGATTACGCCCTCTGGCCGCACCTTTCGGTCGCCAGGAACGTGGCCTTTCCGCTGGAAATGCAAAAGCTCTCTCGGGCTGAATGCGAAAGCCGGGTGAAGAGGGCACTTGATCGGGTTGGCCTTGGTGCCATGGCGGATCGTCGCCCGTCCGATCTTTCCGGCGGCCAGCAGCAGCGCGTGGCGATCGCCCGGGCGATTGTTGCCGAGCCGCCGCTTGTGCTGTTTGACGAGCCGCTCTCCAACCTTGACCGGGAATTGCGCGAGACAATGGTCGAGGAACTGAGCGATCTGGTATCCGAGCTCAATCTCAGTGCAGTCTATGTCACCCATGATCATGCCGAGGCGCTGACGCTGGCCGATCATGTGGCCGTCATGCGCGGTGGCAACATCGAACAACTGGCTTCGCCCGACGCGCTCGTGAGCAACCCGGCGACCGCCGCCGTTGCCGATTTCCTGCGCCTTGGCAGCCTTTTGCCCGCCTGTCGTGGCGCTGACGGCTGGCTCATCGAGAACACCGCCATTGTCTTGCCCGAGGGGCCGGGTGCCGACGAAAAGGCCCATCTGCTTCTGCCCGAGCGGGCCATCCGTCTCGGGTCCGAGGGTCCCGCCACTCTGAAAGCCGAAGTACTCCGCGCCCAGACGCGCAGCACCGGACGCGCCCTCACCTTGCGCATTGCCGGGACCGATCACCTCATCCGCCTTGTCAGCTCGATCAGCGTCAAGGCCGGAGACATACTCGATATTTCCTATTCACCAAATGAGCTGCGCTGGTTCCCAGCCGTGGCGTAACCAACTCATTGGAGCCAATTCATGCGTTCTACCATTTTTGCTTTTGCCCTCGGCCTTCTGGCCTCGACCGCCGCTCAGGCTGACGTCACCGTCTATTCTGCCGGTCCGGGATCTCTCATCAACGATCTTGCCAAGGGCTTCACCGCCAAGACCGGTATCAAGGCCAATGTCTTTCAGGCAACCACCGGCAAGGTCATGGCACGTCTGGAAGCCGAAAGCTCCAACCCGGTTGCCGACGTGGTGATCTCCGCGTCCTGGGGCACAGCCACGTCTTTCGCTGCCAAGGGCCTGTTGCTGCCCTATACCAGCCCGAATGCCGAGACTGTTCCTGATTTCCTCAAGACCGACACCGCCGTTGCCCAGGGCGTTGCCGGCATCTGCATTGCCTATAACACCAAGTCCGGTCTGCCTGTGCCCAAGGACTGGGCCGATCTTGCCAAGCCGGAATACAAGGACATGGTTACCCTGCCGGACGCCGCCGCTTCCGGTGGCACCTATTCGCTGGTTGAAGCCTTTGCTGCAAATGACATGAACGGCGTGCTACAGAGCATCAAGGACAATGGCGCAATTGTTGCCGGTGCCAACGCCGCAGCCCTCAACCCGGTTCTGCAGGGTTCCAAGGCCGCCGTCTTCGCCGCCGTCGATTACATCACACTTGGCGCCAAGGCCAAGGGCGAGAGCGTTGACATCGTATTCCCGGAAAGCGGCACTGTGGTCGCTCCGCGTCCGATGATGATCCTCAAATCCTCCAAAAATCAGGACGACGCCAAGGCTTTCATCGACTATGTGCTCTCCGAGGAAGGCCAGAAAGCGGTTGCCAAGGTCTATCTGATGCCATCGCGCACCGACATCAAGGTTGACCGTCCGCTGATCGGCGATCTGAAACTGCTGTCCAGCGAAGGCGCTCCGGCACGCGATGCGGTTCTTGACGGCTTCAAGGCCATCTTCAACTGATGGCAAAGGCAGCAGCGACAGGCGCAGAAGGCAGCGCCCTCCTCAGATGGATTGCCACCTTCGGGTTGCTGCTCGTTGTTGCAGTTCCCTGCCTGTTCATCATCATACAGGCGATTTTTCCCGACATCGGGAGCGGCTCACTGGCCGCTCCCTTCTCACTGTTCTTCAAGACCCTCGCCGATCCGGCGCTGTTTGGCCTTGCGCGCAACACGCTGATCCTCGGCATCGGCACGGTTGTCTGCGCGGCAATCTTTGCGGTGCCGCTGGCAGCCCTCAGGGCCCTGTTCCGCGTACCCGGCGCCATTTACTGGGATGCGCTTTTGCTGATCCCGTTCATGATACCGCCCTATATCGCAGCGCTTGGCTGGATCATGACGTTGCAGCCGCGCGGCTATATGGAACAGCTGACCGGGCTCAATCTGGCTGGTCTGCTTTTTTCCGTCCCCGGCATCATGCTCATCATGGGCCTCAACACCTTCTCCGTGGTCTATTTCGTGCTTTCGCGCACCTTCGAGACGATCGGCGCACGCTATAGCGATGTCGGTCGGGTGTTTGGCGCGGGACAATGGCGCTCCTTCTGGCGCATCACCTTTCCGCTGGCCATGCCGGGCCTTGCTGCCAGCCTGCTGTTGGTGTTTGCCATGTCGATCGAGGAATATGGCACCCCGGCCGCGCTTGGCCGTCGCATCGGGTTCGAGGTGCTGGTCACCGGTATCGAGAACCGTATATCGGAATGGCCGATCGATCTGCCCGGTTCGGCGACCCTGTCGCTGGTGCTGGTCAGCATGGCGCTGGTGGCCTTCATGGTGCAGCGCTGGCTGCTGACCCGTCGCGACTATCGCATCGTCAGCGGCAAACCGCAGGCCTCCGACAAGCGGCCGCTCGGCATCTGGTCCGTCCCGGTTTGTCTGGCGTTCGGCTTCATTGCCTTTCTTGCCACCGGCCTGCCCATTCTGGCCATTCTGGCAACGGCCCTGACGCGGACCATTTCCGGCGGTCTGGCGCTCGACAACATGGGGCTGCACAATTTCGAGGCCCTGCTTGGGCGTGGCAGCGACGGGCTGATTGCCCTTGGCAACTCGCTGGCGCTTGGGAGCTCGACGGCTCTGTTGGCTGGCTTGTTCGGGGCCATCACGGCCTATTCCGTGGTCAAGGGGCGCGGACGGTTCCGGCTGTTTCTGGACGCTTTGTCGATCACACCTAACGCCCTGCCCGGCGTGGTGGTTGCGGTGGGCATCATTCTGGCGTGGAACCAGCCGTGGCTGCCGGTCACACCCTACAACACGCCATTCATCCTGCTTCTTGCCTATGTCTGCATCCTGCTGCCGCAGCCGGTGCGCTATGCCACGGCCTCCCTGCATCAGCTGGGCGACAATCTGGAATCGGCAGCTCGGGTTTGCGGCTCCGGGCCGCTCAAGGCCTTCGTGCGGATCATCCTGCCGCTGATCCTGCCCAGCATGGTCACCTCGATGATCCTTGTCTTTGCCGTAGCCTCGCGCGAGCTGGTCGCCTCGCTGCTGGTCGCGCCCATCGGTTTCCAGACCATCGCGGTCTATATCTGGACCCAGTTCGATCAGGGCTCCGCCGGTCTTGGCATGGCAATGGCCTTTTGTGCCATCATGATCACGACGCTCATTCCGCTCGGCCTGATCGGTCTGCTCAAATGGGTCACCAAGGGCCGGGTTGCCGGGCTCAACTAGCCGATCGCCAACACCACACCCTGTACCCCACGCCGCACGATCGACAAAACAAAACCCCGCAGCATCGCGATTGCTCCGGGGTTTTGCTTTTCGGAGAAGGCTCGGTCACTACCCCATCAGCAGCGCGGGCAACCAGGTGCTGAGAGCCGGGAACAGGCAGAGCAGCAGCACCACCAGAAAGTTGGCCAACAGGAAGGGCAGCGCACCACGGAAGACTGACAGAATGCTCTCGCCCGACACGCTGGCACAGACATTGAGACACATGCCGACCGGCGGCGTCACCAGCCCCACGGCCAGACCGGAGATCAGCACCGCACCGAACTGGATCGGTGAAACACCGAGCATCTTCAGCGCAGGCAGGAACACCGGCGTTAGCAGCAGGATCGCCGGGCTGACATCAACGAAAAAGCCGATCAGCAGGATGACCACTGCCACCGCCAGCATCGCCGTGGTCGGACCTAGCTGGAGCTGGACAAACAGCATGCCGATCATTTGCGTCACGTGTTCTAGCGCCAGGATCCATGTGAAGACACCGGAAAAGGCGATGATGATCATGACGTTGGCCGAGCTGAGAATGGCCTCGCCAAACAGTTTGGGCAGGTCCCGGAAGGTCAGGCCGCGATAGACAAACAGGCCGACCAGCAGCGCATAGAGAGCGCCAACGGCAGCGGATTCCGTTGCCGTTGCGATGCCGGTGACCACCGATCCGACAACAATCAGCGGCATCAGAAGCGCAGGCAACCCTTCAAGGGTGCTGCGCAGAACCCGGGCTGGCGCCAGATCCACCTCTTCACAGGGGAAGCTGTTGCGGTGGGCGATGATCAGCACGATCCCCAGCATGAAGACACCGACCATGACACCGGCGATCAGACTGCCCAGAAACAGGCGCCCAACCGACTCGGAGGCGGCAAAGGCATAGATGACCATCGGGATGGACGGCGGGATGATCATGCCCATGGTCGACGAGGCTGCAATGAGGCCAGTGGCCGTGCGCACCGGATAGCCCTTGTTCTTCATGGCCGGGATCATCACCTGACCGATCGAGGCGGCATCGGAGACCGAGGAGCCCGAGATACCGCCAAAGACCATCGCCGTCAGCACGGATACCAGCCCCAGGCCGCCGCGCAGGCGACCAACGAACAGCATGCAGAATTCGATCAGCCGACCGGTGAGCCCGCCGTGGTTCATCAGATGGCCCATAACGATGAACAACGGCAGTGACAGCATGACCGAACTGTTCATACCGGCATAGACGCGAGCGGGCAGCACGGCGATGAGATCGGGCTGATAGACAAGGAAATAGAGAAGCCCCGAGAGCCCCATCGAATAAGCGATGGGAACACCGATGAGCATGAACAGGACAAGACTGCCAATGAGCAAGAGCATGGGATGTCACATCGCTAGTTTGAGGGGTCGGCAAGAGGTGTCATGATCAGGGCGATCAGACGGGTGATAGAGAACAGGATGGCAAAGGCGCAGCCGATGGGAATGGCCACTTCAACGAGCCCCTCGGCGATATGCAGAACCGGGTCTTCGCTGCTGCCAACAACGGAAATCCACTCGATGCTGTAATAGAGCAGCATCGCTTGCAGAATGCCGATGAGGATCAGGTTGATCCCTTCCAGCCAGGCCTTGGCACGCGGCGGCAGGCTGTCGATCAGGGCATCAATACGGATATGCTTGCCGCGGGCGATGTCCACGGCAGCACCCAGCGCGGTGGTGTAGATGAACATCATCACGGTCGCTTCGCTGCCACCGACAATGGTGGAGTTGAAGCCGTAGCGCATGATGACGAGGATGACGACCATGACAAAGATGAGGCCGAAGAGAGCCGTCAGGAGCCACGTCAGGCATTGCATCAACAGTTTTTCGGCGCGAAGCACTGGATGCACCTGATAGGCAGGGGCGGGACCGGACATGTCAAAGCTTTCCGATGGTTTGGGTGGTCTCTGTCAGACGCCGGGGTGACCATGGCCACTCCGGCCTGAAAAGGCGATCAGGGCGCTACGGGCGCGCCTATTTGCCAGCCTCGATGGCCTGCTTGACTTCATCTTCGGAGAAGGTGCCATTCTGGATATAGAAATCCCAGACCGGACGCACCTTTTCGACAAATTTGGCGCGGTTGTCGGCCGAAACCTCGTTCACTTCCAGCTTGTCACCGAGGAATTTCAGATAGTCCGCCTCGGAGGCAAGCCAATGCTCGTCACTCCATTCCATGGCTTCGCGGGAGACTTTGTCAAACACGGTCTTCAGGTCGTCCGGCAAGCTCTCATACCATTTGAGATTCACGAACAGCGGATCCGGATGGATCTGGTAGTTGAGCAGTGAGAGATACTTTTGGGCTTCATAGAATTTCATCACCGAGATGTTGCTTGGCGGGTTTTCCTGACCATCGGCCACGCCCATCTTCAGGGCCATATAGACCTCGCCATAGGGAATCGAGGTCGGGCTGGCACCCAGCGCTTCGAAGGTCTTGATGATGGTCTCGATGCCCGGTGTGCGGATTTTAAGACCTGCGACATCGTCAGGCGTGTTGATCGCATGTTTGTTGTTGGTGACAACGCGGAAGCCGCCAGCCACACCGGTGGCCGGAATATAGTAGCCATTGTCCTTGGCGGCATCGGCAATATGGGTGCCGAAATCGCTGCGCATGGCTTTGAGCACCGCGTCGGTGCTGTCATAGAGGAATGGCAGGGTATAGATCAGGAATTTCTTGTTGGCCTTGGTGAAAGCGCCGCCACGAGTCCCCTGAACAGTCCCCATCTTGACCATGTCCATGACTTCCGGTTCGCTACCAAGCTGGCTGCCCGAGAAGACTTCGACCGAGATCCGGCCCTTGCTTTCCTTCTCAAGGGCTTCCTTGAAGAACAACATGGATTTGTGCCGAACCGAGCTGTCCGGTTGAGAATGGGCGAATTTGAAATTAAAGTCTGCGGCCATGACCGGGAATGCGAGCCCGATCCCGACGGCCATGATTGCCAGCTTCGCAAATGTCTTGTTCATGAATGCCTCCCTTTTGAAAACCGTTCTTTCCGGTTGAACGGCGAAACGGCGCATTCCCCACCGTTTCCTTTCTCCTCGATAGCAAGTGGTCAACGGGCGAGCCCGATGGGTTGCAACTGGATGGTCTCCCAATCATCCATACCGTCACAACAGCACCTTCTTAGAACACTACTTACTGGTAGATAATGTCAATAAACAAGATTATAATTTACCACTATTGCGACAACCGGACGCATCCTGATGTGAAAAATGTTCTCAGCCAATCTTTTGTAAACAAGCTCAAATTCGCCTGATTTTGCGGTATCAATCGGCATATTTGCGGACAATTCCAAACTTTCTCCGTGCAGTCCCCATCAGAAAAGAGGATATTGACAACTGACAGGAAGTGCCTATCATCCATACTGCTAAATCAAAAAATCCATACTTTGGAAGGGTTTCCATACCTCCCATCCATAGACTTGAGGCAAAAATGGCGAAGCTTCCAAAAAATGTCCGGATCGGACGCAACGGGCGGGTGGGTATTCTCAAGAAGGTTCCGCGAGACCTTTGGGATCACCCACAATACCGGGAGCGCGCCAAGGTGATCGAGCGTTCCACAGGTGCTGTTGACCTTGCGGAAGGGGTCAAGATTGCCAGCGCCATGCTGCGGGATCTGGAACAGGAATTCCGCTCGGCCCGGTCCGAGCTGGTCGCCATCGATGCTACCGCCGAGCAGGAAGCATTGGCCCTGACTGGCGCCACCGAACCACTTGCCGTCACCGAAGAGGAAGAGGCGCAGGACGTTCCGCCTCCCGCCTCTCCCAGACGTCGGGAAGCGGAGACCACCCGGCGAGATATTCTGGATGCCGCCATGGAGGAGTTCGCAGCAAAGGGTCTGAGCGGGGCGCGAGTCGATGCCATAGCCGCCAGAACGCGAACCACCAAGCCGATGATCTATTATCATTTCGGCAGCAAGGAAAAGCTCTATGCGGCCGTCATGGAAGAAGCCTATGGCGGGGTGCGCAGCAAGGAACAGGGCTTGCATCTGGACGAGTTGCCGACGGAAGAAGCCATGCGCCGGCTGGTCGAGGTGACTTTCGACCATCACGCCGAACACCCGGAATATGTCCGGCTGGTCACGGTCGAGAATATCGAGATGGGCCGCCACATCACCGGACGCAAGAGCCTGATAGAGCGCAATGCGATTGCCATAGAGACCGTGCGTGATCTGCTCAAACGTGGCGAGGCCGAGGGCATTTTCCGGCCTGGCATCAACCCATGGCACCTGCATTTCCTGATTTCCTCCTACTGCTTCATGCGCGTGTCCAACCGCTATTCATGGCGGGCAGTCTTCGACATGGACCTGTGGGACGAGGCTGATGTCCCGGCCCAGCGCGAGATGATCGTCGAAACGATCCTGCGCTATGTGAAGCCCTGAGCGCCCACCCGGCCCGCGTACGGTTGCCTTTGCAACCCCTTTCCCTCCTTCTCACCGCTTCCTGCTGCAACCGGCCTGTCAATGGTTCGACGGCACCTGTGCGACTTTTGCCGGTTTGCCGCGATCAGCACCAGTGCGTCCTGCCCCGCACATAAATTAAGAACAATTTGTAGACAGTCATTCCATATAATCTCCATTTCATTGAATGATTTTCTAGGCCATATATGCCTCAACAACAAAAACAAAAAACGAACCGGCAAGACCCAAAAGAACAAGAATAAGAAAACAACAAGAACAAGAAACGGAACGAGACAATGAAAAAAATCATGACCCTTTCGACTGCAGCCCTGGCTCTCATCGGTGCTTACTCCAGCTCCGCTCTGGCCGCCGATACCGCCAAGCCTGTGACCGAAGCCCTCAAGGAGCTGTCTCACTACCAGTCAGAGGAAGCCCGCATTGCTAAGAATCTCGAGACCTTCGATACCCTCGACTTCGAAGTCTTCTCCGGTCAGAAATGGGATCGCCTGCATGAAAGCCACGCCAAGGACATCGTCGTTCACTGGCCGGACGGACACAGCACAAACGGAATTGACCGCCATATCGAAGACCTGAAGGCCTTCTTCGTGTTCGCCCCGGATACCAAGATCGACAAGCATCCGGTTCGTATCGGACAGGGTGAATGGACCGGTGTCGTTGGTGAAATTGCTGGCACCTTCACGGAACCGATGCCAATCGGCAACGGCCAGTTCATCCAGCCGACAGGCAAGGCCTACAAGCTGACGATGGCCACCGTTGGTCACTGGACCAAGGATGGCATCATGGATGAGGAATATCTCTTCTGGGATAACGACACCTTCTACAAGCAGATCGGTCTGCGCTAGGCGATCAATCCCCAAAACAGCGAGGGCCTTGCGATAGAGGCCCTCCCATTTGACAGACAACCCCATTCTCTTCAGTGCAAAGACTGCACGCAACCACAGTTGGAACACTTACATGATCGACACCAATACCGCCCCATACGCCGCATTCCTTCTTCGCGTTATCTCTGGTGCCCTGCTGCTTGCGCATGGCCTGATGAAGATCTTCATCTTCACCATTCCCGGAACAGTCGGCTTTTTTGAAAGCCTCGGCTTCCCCGGCATCTTTGCCTATCTGACCATTCTGGCCGAAGTGGCTGGCGGCGCCGCTCTGATCCTCGGCGTTGCCACTCGCGCGGTCGCTGTACTGACCCTGCCTCCTCTGCTCGGCGCTCTGGTCGTTCACTCCGGTAACGGCTGGGTATTTTCCAGCCAAGGTGGCGGTTGGGAGTTCCCGCTGTTCTGGGCCATCACCAACGTGGTCATCGCCCTGCTTGGCAGCGGTGCCTACGCCCTCCGCCTGCCGGTTGTCCAGAAGTTCGCCTGGGCCCAGTAATCCGGAGCCAGACAGGCAACAGGCCAACGGTCAAAGATAAAAACAAGCCCCATAACACTCTCTCAAAACTCAAGGCGGTGCCTCCTTTCAGGATGGCGCCGTTTTTTATGCGATCTACGGCAGCCCTCACTGCCGTCTTTTCCCTTAAAAGACAATTTGCCACAGGCACTTAAGGGCATGGATGCCTTCCTGCCTGCTTGACGGGCCGTGGGGAAATCGATATCTGCGACGTTATAACATTTCCCATGGGTGACAGATGTTCAAGCTACGCAAATCCGACCGGCGCCTGCCCGTCACCGTGCTCTCGGGCTTTCTTGGCGCGGGCAAGACGACCCTCCTCAATCACGTCCTCAACAATCGCAACGGCCTCAAGGTCGCGGTCATCGTCAATGACATGAGCGAAGTGAATATCGACGCCGATCTGGTGCGGGAAGAATCCTCTCTCAGCCAGTCGGATGAAAAGCTGGTGGAAATGAGCAATGG
This sequence comes from Cohaesibacter haloalkalitolerans, assembly GCF_003574655.1. GTDB lineage: Bacteria > Pseudomonadota > Alphaproteobacteria > Rhizobiales > Cohaesibacteraceae > Cohaesibacter > Cohaesibacter haloalkalitolerans. The sequence continues at coordinate 230,226 of NZ_QNUM01000006.1, read as the reverse complement.
CTGCATCTGCTGCACCCTGCGCGACGATCTGCTCATCAAGGTGCGGCAGTTGGCCGAAGAGGGCCGTTTCGATTATCTGCTGGTGGAAAGCACCGGCGTTTCCGAGCCTTTGCCCGTGGCCACCACTTTCGAGTTTCGCGACGAGTCCGGTCGCAGCCTCAACGATGTCGCCCGGCTCGACACCATGGTCACGGTGATTGATACCATCCATCTGCTCAAGGATTTCGGCTCGAAGGACTTTCTTGCAGACCGAGAAAGTCTGCGACCGGATCTGTCCGACCACGATGAGCGTACGCTGGCCGATCTGCTCGTCGACCAGATCGAATTTGCCGACATCATCATTCTCAACAAGATCTCTGATGCCACTTCCGAGCAGCGGGAGGCGGCCCGGGGCATCGTGCACGGGCTCAACCCGGACGCCCGCCTGATCGAAACGGACTTTGGCGCCGTTGACACCAAAGCCATCTTCAATACCGGCCTCTTTGACTTCCAGCGCGCCCATGAGCATCCCAAATGGTTCAAGGAACTAAACGGCTTTGCCGACCATCTGCCGGAGGATGCGGAGTTCGGGATCACCAGCTTTGTCTGGACGGCCCGCCGCCCGTTGCTGCCGGAGAAATTCCATGAGTTCACCCAGACGCCGCTGCCCGGGGTCATCCGCGCCAAAGGCCATTTCTGGCTGGCGACCCGATCTCACATCGTCGGAGAATACAGCCTTGCCGGAACCATCGCCCGCACTTCACCGCTTGGCTACTGGTGGGCGTCTGTGCCTCAGGAGCGCTGGCCGAAGGACCGGGCCAGCCGCAAGCAGCTGGAAGCGGTGCAGGATCCGGTCTATGGCGACCGGCGGCAGCAGATCGTCTTCATCGGCATGCTCAAGGAGATGAACCGGGACCGCATCTGTTCCATGCTCGACCGCGCTCTGGCCGAGCCATGCACGGCGGGGCCGTTCGATCCGCGCGCCTACACCGCTCTGGATGACCCCTTCCCGGCCTGGGAACGGACAGACTGAGCCCACAAGGTGTGGGAAACCACAGGACGGCTGCCCCTCAGCTGCCTCACACCTGCTTTCCGATGGCTCACCCCAACGGCAACGCGCTGTTGATGCGGGTGTCGGCGGAAATGTAGGACTGGATCTGGCGTACAATCTGGTCGGCATGATCAGCCGCAAACCTGTCGCACAGGACAAGATCCCTGTCGATGATCGCCTGCACCATCTTCTCATGCTCGTCGACATAGAGATGCGGGATCTCGTCATTATAGGACTGGTAATAGAGACGCAGGATGCGCCGCCCCTCATCAAGCAGCCGGGTGAACAGCTCGACATAGTAGCGATTGCGTCCGGCCTTGGCTATAGCCAGATGGAACTCGCGGTTGGTGGCGATCATCTCGAAGACATCGCGGCTTTCCACCGCCTGTGCGTAGAGATCCTTCCAGTGGTTGATTTCCTTGAGGTCAGCCGGAACATGGTTGGCCGCTGCCAGACGCGTCGTCACCCTGTACATCAGTGTCAGGGCATCGAAGAACTGCGACAGATTGAGGAAATCGATGTTGGACACGATGGTCGCCCGGTTGGGCAGGGTGGTAATCAACCCTTCGGCAGCCAACCGTACCAGCGCTTCACGGATCGGTGTGCGCGACATGGAGAAACGGGCGGCCAGCTGCAATTCGTCAATCGGGCTGCCCGGCGCGATTTTCAACTCGATGATTTCGCGATGCAACGTCTGATAGACGTGGCCGACGCCAGCCCCGCGCTTGAAGGGCCCCTTGGTGGATTTCTTTTCTTTTGTCTCGGTCATGCCTTGTCACCTGACGATGTTGCGATGGATATTTTTAGCGAATATCTGAAAACTCCTGAAGCAAATGTTTGTATTTTAATTGTCGACAGATTATTGTGTCAACGAAATTGGAGACCAAGGGTAGCATATAGCGCTTTACCTGAGCAGGGCGAAACCATGAAAAATCATACATTTCAATGCATTGACGGTCATACTTGCGGAAATCCGGTGCGTCTGGTTGCCGGTGGAGCACCACGGCTCGAAGGCAAAAACATGATCGAAAAACGTGCGCATTTCCTTGCGGAATATGACTGGATTCGCACAGGCCTGATGTTTGAACCGCGCGGCCACGACATGATGTCCGGCTCGATTCTCTACCCGCCGACCCGTGAAGACTGCGATGTCGCCGTGCTGTTCATCGAGACCTCCGGCTGCCTGCCGATGTGCGGCCACGGCACCATCGGCACGGTGACCATGGCCATCGAGAACGGCCTCGTCACGCCGAAGGAACCAGGCAAGCTGCGCCTCGACACCCCGGCAGGTCTCGTCACCGTCGAGTACCGTCAGGAAGGGCGCTATGTGGAAGAGGTTCGCCTGACCAACGTGCCGGCCTTCCTCTATGCCGAAGGCATGACTGCGGAAGTGGAAGGGTTGGGCGAAGTCACGGTGGATGTGGCCTATGGCGGCAACTTCTACGCCATCGTCGAACCACAGGCCTGCTTCCGCGACATGGCCGATTTTTCGGCCGGGGAACTGGTCGGTTTCTCACCGAAGCTGCGCGCCGCGCTCAATGCGAAATATCAGTTCGTGCATCCGGAAAATCCGGCCATCAACGGGCTCAGCCATATCCTGTGGACCGGCGCTCCAAAGGACCCTGAAGCCACGGCCCGCAACGCCGTGTTCTATGGCGAGAAGGCCATCGACCGCTCCCCATGCGGCACCGGCACTTCGGCCCGCATGGCCCACTGGGTGGCCAAGGGACGGCTCAAGGTCGGCGATGACTTCATCCATGAGAGCATCATCGGCAGCCTGTTCAAGGGACGGGTGGAAGCAGCCGCCAAGGTCGGCGACAAGGACGCCATCATACCATCGATCGGCGGCTGGGCGCGCCAGACCGGCTTCAACACCATCTTCATCGATGATCGCGACCCCTATGCCCACGGCTTCACGGTGCTCTGAGATTCTCAGCAATCGATAGCAAAAAGGCGCGGATTTCCGCGCCTTTTTCTTTTCCATCTCAGGGCGGCCAGCGGGCCTATTGCTTGTTGTCGACCAGCCCCATCAGTCGTTCCAGAACACGCGAATCCTGACGCAGCCCGTCATGTTCATATTCATTGGTCACCCAGGCCTTGAGATTACCCACCCGGCCAGCGGTCTCCAATGACAGCCCGGCATCGACATACATGTCGTCGAAATAGACGGCAGCGGCCACTGGCACCTCGTTGGCGGCCAGACGGACCTTGTCGTAGAAGCGACCGTTCATCGGCCGTTCTGCCAGGGCCATGGTGGCGTCGCGGAATGGGCGAAGCGCCCGGATTTCATCGAACATCCATGGGAACATCATCTCGCCGGTGAACAGCAGCGGCCGGTAGGTTTCGGCAAAGACCGGATGTTTCTCCCGCTCCCGCTGCGCCGCCCAACTGGATGTCCGCCCGTCCTGACCATAGATCGCCTCCTGCAGAACACAGAACAGCGGATTGGCGGCAAAACCGGTTCCCACCATGATGCTGGCAAGGAAACCCTCCGACAGCTGGCCATCCGCACAGATCGCCTCATCCAGCAGCCAGTGCACTTCCTCATAGCCGGGCTTCATGCCGAACCCAAGGCCGAGGGTCTGCAAGCGGCGCACCGTCAGGCGATCACCATCGGGCAGGCGAATGTCTTCACTGGCCAGAATATCGGCGATGCGGGCAACCTGTGCCTTGTCGGCCTCATAGCGGGCATAATAATGACGGTTCTTTTCGGCCACGCGCGGGAAGGTGCGTTCATAGACATCCTCTGCCCGGGCATCAATGCCAGCAAGGCCACCAGTGACATAGCAGGCGTTGAGCGCCTCTGGTGCCATCGACAGATAGCAAAGGGTCAGAAAGCCGCCATAGCTTTGGCCAAGGGTTGACCATTTGCGCCCGCCATAGACGCTTTTGCGCAGATGCTCGCAGTCGCGAATGATGCTGTCGGCACGGAAGCAGGACAGGAAGTCGGCGCCCTTCTCGGCAGAGGCGAAGCGTTGCATGTGGCGCCCTTCCACCGGAGACGACCGACCCGTGCCACGCTGGTCGAGCAGCACCACCCGGAAGCTCTTGAGCGCCGTTTTCAGCCAGACCGGGCCACCCCCTTGTGGCCGAGGCCCCTTGCCACCGGGGCCACCCTGCAGAAAGACCAGAAGCGGCAGATCCTCGTCCTTGCGGGTCGGGTCGACCACCTCGCGGGCGAACAGCGTGAGGCTTTCACCGTCTGGCTGCGCCCAGTCAAGCGGCACCGGCAGTGTGATATCGCGACAGGCGATGCCGGGGAAGATGCAATAGGTCATGACACTCTCCTCAAAGGGGCATGGAGGGATTGGGAAGGGAGGAGCCGGGCTCCTCTCCCCCTGTAGTGATGGGATCAGACGGCTGCGATGAGATCGCGCGGTTTGTCCGACAGGATCTCGACGCCGTCCTTGCGCATGATGGCAATGTCTTCGAGGCGAACGCCAAAGCGACCAGCGAAATAGATGCCGGGCTCGATGGAGAAGACCATGCCTTCCTCAAGCACCGTATCGGAGCTTGCCGAGATATAGGGATGCTCATGGATGTCGATGCCGAGTCCATGGCCGGTACGGTGCAGGAAATTCTCGCCATATCCGGCCTTGGCGATTGCCGAGCGGGCGGCATCATCCACGGCACTGGCCCGAACGCCCGGTTTGGCGGTGGCAATGGCCGCCTTGACGGCGCTTTCAACGATTTCGGCAATGGCTTCATAGCCTTCCGGCTTGGCCCCGAAATAACCCGAACGGGTCATGTCGCTCGGGTATCCGCCCTTGCGACAGCCCAGATCGATCATCAACGGCATGTTCTCTTCCAGACGGGTTTCGCCGCTATCATGGTGGGGGAAGGCCCCGTTGACACCAAAGCAGACACTGGCAAACTCGGTGGTTGCCCCGTTGGCGGCAAAGAAGTCATCGATGAACTTGACGACCTCCAGCTCGGTCATACCGACCTTCAGACTGGCGAAGGCTGCCGTGACACAGGCATCGGTCAGCAGGGCATTCTCCTTGAGCTGATGATATTCCGTCTCGTCCTTGCGGCAGCGCAGATAACCAAGGGTCTCACCGAGAAACTGGCGTTTGGCAGCAGGCAGGGCATCAAGCAGCAACAGGGCGAAGTCGGCGCGCATGGCCTCATCGACCGCCACCGAGACGCCGTCCCGATTGAGGCCGAAGTCTGCCAGCATGGTCTCAAGGGCATCCTGCGGGCCGTCGGCATCCACCCAGCAATAGAAGGGCAGATCCGTGTGCTGGCGGACGCTGTTCTCGTTGAGGGCAGGCATTAGGAAAGCCGCATGATCCCGTGTGACCAGCACCATGACCGGGCGTTCATCACCATGTGCGGAAACACCAGCCAACCAGGCCATGTTCGACGTCGGGCCAACCGCAACGAGATCGGTTCCAACCTCGGCCATCCGTGCCCTGAGTCGCGCCAGACGCGTAGAATAGATGTTTTCAGGGGAATTACTCATCGCGAATCACTCCATTTCGTTATTCCTGTCAACAAGATAGAAAAAATCCGTGCTTTACGCCACATTTCTTGTCGACAATTAAAATACAATTGGTATTGTCTCTGCATAACAATAGAGCTTTCTTTCCACCCCGAAAAGACGGGACCGGTCGGGTTTCTGGATAAATCTTGGGAGAAATACATGGACTCCACTATTTTCACATGTTGCATGCCTGCGCTGATGACGCCATGCAAGGAAGATCGCACCCCCGACTATGACGCGCTTGTCAAACAGGGCAAGGAAATGATCGACGTCGGCATGGGGGCCGTGGTCTATTGCGGGTCGATGGGCGACTGGCCTCTCCTGACTGACGAGCAGCGCATGAAGGGTGTCGAGGTTCTGGTCGAAGCCGGGCTGCCGGTTGTTGCCGGTCTCGGTGCGATGAACACCAGGATGGCCGCAGCCCACGCCGCGCACGCCCAGAAGGTTGGTGCCAAGGGTCTGATGATCATCCCGCGCCAGCTGTCCCGCACATCGGTCGCCTCCGCCCAGAAGGCCCATTTCGAAGCCGTCCTGTCCGCAGCACCTGACCTGCCGGGTGTGATCTACAACAGCCCCTATTATGGTTTTGCCACCCGCGCCGATCTGTTCTTCGCGCTGCGCAAGACCCACCCGAACCTTGTCGGCTTCAAGGAATTCGGCGGTGCAGCAGCGCTTTCCTACGCTGCGGAAAACATGACCAGCAGCGATGGCGATGATGCCCTGTTGATGGTTGGCGTCGATACGGCAGTTTTCCATGGCTATGTCAATTGCGGTGCGCAGGGTGCCATCACCGGCATCGGCAACATCCTGCCCAAGGAAGTTCTGCTGATGATCGCCCTTTGCCAGAAGGCCGTGGAAGGCGATCTGGAAGCTCGTCGTCTGGCCCTCGAGCTAGAAGCGGCGCTGGCGGTGCTTTCCAAGTTCGACGAGATGCCGGATCTGGTTCTGAGCTTCAAATACATGATGGTGTTGCGCGGCAAGACTGAATACACGCTCAACTTCAATGAAAGCGATGTGCTCAGCGACAGCCAGATGGGCTTCATCGCCAAGCAGCTCAAACAGTTCGACGACTGGTATGCAAACTGGAGCACGCAGCCTTCACTCGCTCCATATCTCGGGTAAGACGCCATCTGACGCTTTATCCGGGCCGTTGCCCAGTCCCCCGCAGAGCCCTCCTGCCATTGGCAAGAGGGCTCTGTTTTTTCATTCCCGCTCAGAGGCTGACGCCATCGAGCCCTTCCTTTTCGAAGCGTTCGAGCAGGGCGCGCTCCTTCTCATCGAGCGCGATACCTTCGGCCATGGTCTCTTTGCGGGCAACGAACCGGCGCTGGGACGGCAGGCGGGCGCCCTGCCCCGTGATCGCCTCCAGCATCATTTCGGCGCGGGCAAACGGATCCCCTGCCCGACCTGCGGCAAATTTCACCGGATCAAGTGCCAGAATCAGTTCTCCGTGATGAGGAGCAAGGGTCGTTGTGCCCAAGGCTTCCAGAGCCTCCGGACTTGTCAAATCGCCGATCATGGTGCCGGCAAGCAGCTCGATCATGGTCGAAATGGCTGACCCTTTGTGGGTTCCGAACGGCAGCATGGAGCCTTCCAGAACTGCGGCAGGATCGGTGCTGGCATTGCCGTCCCTGTCGATCCCCCAGCCCTCAGGTAGCTGTTTGCCAGCGCGCTTGTAAAGCTCGATCTCGCCACGGGCAGCCATTGAGGTGGCAAAATCGAAGACATAGGGATCCTTGTCAGGACGCGGCCAGCCGAAAGCCAGCGGGTTGGTGCCCAACAGCGGAGCCTTACCGCCGAACGGCGCAACCGTTGCATAGCTCGGACACATAGCGAGCCCTGCCAGACCGTGCCCGGCGATGGCCTCGACCTCATGCCAGAGGGCGGAGAAATGGGTGCAGTCATTTATGACCATTGCGGCCAGACCAAACTCTCTGGCCTTCTCCACCAGCATCGGCAGACCGAAATAGAAGGCCGGGTTGGAAAAGCCCATGTTGGCGGCGATCTTGACGATTGCCCCATCGCTGGACATCAGCTCTGGTTTGACGTCCGGCTTGACCTGTCCGGCCTTGATGGTTCTGAGGCACCCCTCGATGCGATAAAGTCCATGTGCCGCACAGTGGTCACGTTCTCCTGCGACAATGACATGAGCAAGGCAGTCAGCCACTTCATCAAGCGCTCCGGCCTGTCGAAAAATTTGGGAGACACGGGCTTCCAGAGCCTCGGGCGTGACCATTTCTTTTTGTGACATCTTGTCCTCTTTATGGTTCAAAAAGCGTATCTGGTGATTACAATTGCGAGGTGAATTCGCGACAATGTGTGGTTCCCGAGAGTAACCGTTATTCCCCCGGTTGCCAAATGCATACAAATTGTATTATCTGTGTCGTCAGAACTTCAAGTCTTTCCTGCAGCAAAAGGATATTCCCATGAGCTATACACCACATGGCAGCCATCTGATCGCGGGCGAGAAGGTCAAAAGCAAAGAGATTTTCTCCTCGGCGCCGGTCTCCGGACCCGCACATGAATTTTCAAAAGGCACTCCCGAGCTTGTAGCAAAAGCCTGTGAAGCTGCAGAAGAGGCATTCTGGTCATACGGATATTCCTCGCGCGAAGAGCGTGCACGCTTTCTCGACTGCATCGCCGATGAAATCGAGGCCCGCGCGGCCGAGATCACCGAAACGGGCCATCTGGAAACCGGCCTGCCGACAGGGCGCCTTGAAGGCGAACGCGGCCGGACCACGGGTCAGCTGCGCATGTTTGCCAATCATATCCGGGCTGGTGAGTATCTCGACCGTCGCCTGACGGAAGCCCTGCCAGACCGCAAGCCGCTGGCCCGCCCGGACCTACGCCTGATGCAGCGCCCGATCGGCCCGGTTGCCGTGTTCGGCGCTTCCAACTTCCCGCTGGCCTTCTCGGTTGCCGGTGGCGACACCGCCGCTGCGTTGGCCGCAGGTTGCCCTGTCGTCGTCAAGGGCCACAGCGCCCACCCGGGTACTGGCGAGATTGTCGGCGACGCCATTGTTGCCGCCGTCAAGAAATGCGGCATTCATCCGGGCGTCTTCAGCCTTGTTCAGGGTGGAGGTCGCGAGGTGGGCACTACGCTGGTTCAGCATCCGCTCATCAAGGCTGTCGGCTTCACCGGCTCCTTCTGGGGCGGCAAGGCACTTTATGACCTCTGCGTTTCGCGGCCGGAGCCGATCCCGTTCTTTGGCGAACTGGGTTCGGTGAACCCGATGTTCGTTCTGCCGGAAGCGGCCAAGGCCCGCGGCGATGAACTGGGCAAGGGCTGGGCAGGATCGCTGTCGGTCGGCGCTGGCCAGTTCTGCACCAACCCCGGCCTTGCCATCATTCTGGAAGATCAGGCCCAGGCCTTTGGCGAAGCAACCGTCGAGGGGCTGAAGGCCGTTGGCGAGCAGGTCATGCTGACGTCGAGCATGGCCGATACCTATCGCAAGGGCGTTGCCGCCGTCGCTGCCGAGACCGGCGTGCGCGAGCTGCTCACCTCGATGTGCGACATGCGCAACGCAACGCCAAACCTGTTCATCGTCTCCGGGGCCGACTGGCTGTCCAACAAGGCGCTGAAGGAAGAAGTCTTCGGCCCGATGGGCATCATCGTCACGGCAAGGGACGAGGCGGAAATGCTGACCATCGCCAAGAGCTTTGAGGGGCAGCTGACAGCAACCATGCTGCTCGATGCAGGCGACAAGCCGTTGGCTGGCAGACTGCTGCCGATCCTTGAGCGCAAGGCAGGCCGCATTCTGGCCAATGCCTTCCCGACCGGCGTAGAGGTCTGCGACTCCATGGTCCATGGCGGGCCATTCCCGGCCTCGACCAATTTCGGGGCAACGTCGGTTGGCACCATGTCCATCCGCCGTTTCCTGCGTCCTGTCTGCTATCAGGACATTCCGCTCGACGTCCTGCCAGAGGACGCCAGAGACATGTAATCGGAAGGCGCCGGACAGCGACCTGTTGTCAGGCGCCTTTTTCATTGTCTTCCCGTTTGACGACGCCGCTTGATGGCGCCCAAGATGCATCCGCATTCCGGGAAATGCTTTAGGAGTATTGCTGTGTCATATGATGTTATTGTCCTGGGGGCCGGGATTGTCGGCGTAAGCACGGCGCTGCATCTGCAGGAGCGTGGCCTCAAGGTCGCGGTGCTGGACCGTCAGGAACCGGGCCTTGAAGCCTCTTACGGCAACGCCGGGATCATCGAGAAGGACGGCCATGTGCCGCTGGTCATTCCCAGCGAGATCGTGCCGCTCTTGAAATATGGCAGCAACCGTCAGGTTTCCATGCATTATCACCCGACGATGATGCCGCGCCTTGCCCCGTGGCTGTTCGCCATGTGGCGCCTGTCGACGCCATTCGGCATCGCCTCCTATGCCCGTCGCGTCACCCCTCTGCGTCAGGTCTCGGCCAAAGAGCATTACCATTTCGCTCAGGACGCCGGCATCATGGACAAGTTCCGCGAAACCGGCTGGATCAACCTCTATCACAGCCCGGAAAGCTTTGAATCCACTGCCCGCACGCTGGGATATGCCGATGAATTCGGCGTCGAATATGACGTCGTCGGCAAGCATGAGCTGGAGGCGCTGGAGCCCTCTTTCCACTTTACCGACAAGGACAAGGCCATTCACTGGAAGGGCTGCGTCTCGGTTTCCTCACCCGGTGGCGTAACACAGGCCTATGCATCCCTGTTCAAGGGGCGCGGCGGCTCCCTCCTTTTGGGGGATGCCCGCAGCCTCAAGCAGGAAAATGGCGCCTGGACTGTTTCTTCGCAGGACGGCCCGGTTTCCGCTCCAAAGGTGGTCATTGCCCTTGGGGCATGGAGCATGGATCTGCTCAAGCCGTTTGGCTACAAGTTCCCGCTGGAGGTCAAGCGCGGCTACCACCAGCATTTTGCCAGCAACAACGGCGCCAGCATGAACCGTCCGGTCGTCGATGAGGACATCGGCTTCCTGCTGACACCGATGGAAGATGGCATTCGGCTGACCAGCGGCATCGAATTTGCTGCCCGTGACGCCCGCAAGACCCCGGTACAGGTCAAAAAGGCCACGGAATGGGCAAAGAAGCTCTATCCGATCGGCAAGCCGGTCGAGGATGAACCGTGGATGGGCTTCCGCCCCTGCTTCCCGGACAACCTGCCCCTGATCGAAGCCTCCCGGCAGCATGAAGGCATGTATTTCAACTTTGGCCATGGCCACATGGGCTTTGCCGTTGGCCCCATCACCGGCAAGATGACCGCCGATCTCGTGACCGGTCAGGAGCCATGCCTCAGCGTTGGCGGTTTCTCTTCCCGCCGCTTCTTCTAGGCGCAGCGCCACAGGCGCCTGATGGCGCTGCCGCATACGACCCCGAGCCTCGCCAGAGACCAAAAGCGTTTCTGGCGAGGCTTTGTCGTCTTGGCTGTCTCTGCCGTCACCGTCACCCTACGGTTATTGATCTAGCCATTGCAGTTGTTCACGCAGGGCTTCGAGACTCAGCTTGTTGTGAGCAATCAGAAAGACGCCTTGATGATCGGTCGGGGCGTAGGGCCTGCCATCAAGACAGACAGCATCACCACCCGCCTCCTGGGTAATCAGCACACCTGCGGCGTGGTCCCACGGGTTCTTCTTGGGGCTGAGGATGAAGTCGGACCGGCCCTGCGCCAACATGCGATATTCATGGCAAGAACACTTGAGGCAATCAAGGCGCCCGAACTGGGCGGCCATCTGGGCGGCGAGCCGTTCACGCTGCCGTTCCGGAAAAATGAACAGCGGCAACATGCCTTCCAGTTCACCATAGGGCTTTGAGCCCGAAGTTTGCAGCCTTACCCGCGCGGCATCCGGGCGGCAGAACCATGCGCCGTTCCCCCGGCTGGCCATAATCCAGTCGTCCATCACCGGATCATAGAGGAGACCGAACACGGTCTGGCCCTTGTAGGTCACAGCCAGAATAACGCCAAACATCGTCAGGCCATTGGCGAAATTCCATGTGCCATCGACGGGATCGATGATCACGGCCCAGTCGGTTTCGGGCATCTGGCCAAGGATCGCGGGATCGGCCGCAACGGCTTCCTCGCCGATGATCAGGGCACCGGGCAGAATATCCCGAGCGCCCTTGCTGATCAACGCCTCGGAGGCAACATCGGCATCGGTGACCAGATCGTCATGACGGGTCTTGACGCGCACGGACCCTGCTCCGAGATTGCGGAAGCGGGGCATGATTTCGGTTTTGGCGGCGCGGCGGACAAGATCGATGAGTGCCTTTTGCTGGTGGGTATCAAGTGTCACAAGCGGGCTCCTTGCTGTTGCTGTTGGCTCTTTTCTGGAGAGCGATAGAGTATGCTTGCCTTGGCAAGACTCGCGCTCTTTTAGGCCACCGCCCATGACAGGGGAATGACCGGTGGGGTTCAAAAAGGAGCTATGGGAAATCATCCAGAGGCGCGGCAAGAGATTGCCGCAGCAGAGGTAAGCCCAGCATACGCCGTGCAGCGTCCTTTGCAACAGTCACTGGCGACCAGCGCCATTTAGAGCCAGCCATTACCCGTCAAAGCACTGAGCGCCGAGGATGCGTTCAGAGGTAATCGACAAGCTTGAGGTTGATGATCTTGCTAAGAGCGGAGAAGCTTGCTTCCAACTGCGTCTCATACGAGGTCGCCAGAATGGCGGCTTCGGCAACGTCAATGGAGGTTTCATCCTTGGCCATTTCCTTGGCTTCGGCGATGAAGTCCTCTTCATTCTGGATGTAGCTTTGAAGACGGCTCGATGTACTGCCTGCCTTGCTGGTGGCGGCGATGATACCATCCTGCGCACCGACCAGCAGGGCATCCACATCAGCAAGCTCGCTGGTGTCGGTAAGATTGCCATTCGCCACATAAGAAAGGGCACGGAAGGCCTGTTCTATGCCGTCAATCGTCGCCGTGGTGCCATAGTTCATCTGCTGGCCGTTATCGAGCCGGATCGACTGGATATAGCTGTCACCCTGATAATAGTCCGTGTTGACCGTCGTCAGATCTGTCGCGGAATAGGCAGACAGATCAACCGGTGCAGTATCCGTCATGCTGCCAGAGAACAGGTAGCGCCCCTGATACTGTGTGTTGACCATCAGCTTCAGATCTTCCAGATATTCCGCAGCATTCTGTTTGAGCGTATCCAACTGGTCGGAGGAACTGGTGCCAGACACGGCACTTCTGGCATTGGTCAGAATGTCGGTGATATCCTGCAGCACCGAGGCTGCCATGTCGCTGCGCGAAATGACTGTTTTGGCTGCAGAAATGTTGGCTTCGGCGCGAGAGACCGAAACATTGAGATCGACCACCTTGCCCGCGCTGGCCCCAAGCCCGCCATAATCGGTGCTTTTCAGGCCCGATGATTGCTGCGCCTGAACCTCGGCCAGCTTGGCCTGCGTGGTCATCGTCTTTTGCAGCAAAGACGACGTTGTTTGAAATGTTGCTACGCGCATTGCCATGTCGTCACCTATGAAACTGCCGCCTTGAGATCATCGAACATTTGCTGAAGTGTGCTCAGGATGGTGGATGCGAGCGAGTAGAGTTGTTCCAGCTCGGAGAGACGCGCGGTTTCCTCATCGACATTGACCCCGTAGGCAGACGAGATCGCATCCGATGCTGCCGTCAGATCTGTATTGGCAGTGGTCAGCGACGTCGTGGCGCTTTGCGCGTCAGTGACAGCGGCGGAGAGAAGCTCGGTCGCATATTCAGCAAATGTCCGATTCCCGGCGGGCAGATTGCCAGCAGCGGCAAAGGCCGTGTCGCCCTGCAGGGCATCAAGCAGGTTGTTGGCGGTAGTTGCCCTGTTGCCAGTGCCCAGAAGGGTGGTCGGATCAGCCAGCAGGGTGCTTTCAACGGCAATGTCGCTGGCGCTCGTGCCGGTCAGCAGATTGCCACTCAGGCCTGCAACGGAATTGAGGGTCGAAACCAGCGTCGTGGCCATTTCGTCGAGTGCAGACTGATACTCGGGCAAGGTCTCGTCGCGCAGTTCAAGCAGGGCACCAATCTTGCCGTCCCCGCCGCTGAGACGCGCCGTGATATCGGAGCCATTGACGTTGACCGTTATCTGCCCTTCGGCATCGGTTCCCGTTGAAAGAAGATGAGCCGTCGATCCGACCAGCATCTGGCCTGAGGTGGTGTATACCTTTGTCGAGCCGTCTTCCGTGCTGAAGGACTTGATGTCTATGAGACCCGACAGGCCAGCCAGAGCCGAATTGAGCTGATCCTGCAGATCGGCAGTGCTGTTGCCAGAAGCCTTTTCAGACCGGATCAGATCGTTCAGCTGATCGATGGTCTTCAGATAGTCATTTGCCTGGGAAACACTATCACCAATCTCCTGGTCGGCCGTGTCGACCATGTCCTGCAGTGTCTCGGCGGTGTCGCGTATCTGTACCGTCAGATCATCCAGTGCCATAACAGCATTGTTTGCCAGTGACGTGCTTTCCGGCGTCGTAGCCAGTTGGGTAAGTGCCTCCTCAAAATCGGCAAAGAAGGAGGCAAGAGAGGTCCCGGCCCCTGTCTGATCGGCAAGCGTTCCCAGGGAGGATTGCAGTTTGCCCAGATACTCGGCAGTGGTCGTCGCCGATGCCGCCTGCGATGTGGCATCCAGAAGGTCGGACATCAGATATTTGCTGACTGCGGAGGTAACACCATCAATGGAGACACCTCCCCCGATCCCGTCGAAGGTTCGAGAACTGGCGGAGGCTGACTTTGCGGTATAGCCTTTCGTGTCTGCGTTGGCGATATTGTTTGCCGTAACAGACACCTGGACCTGCGTCGCCCCGAGCGAGCTTGACGCGATATAGCGCGCCACATTCAGCGATGTCATTGGCCATTTCCTCCTGTGATCCCCGATCCTCCTGCAACCCCGGCCCCTCCTGCACGGGGAGGGTCCAAGGCGTCAGATTGGTTCTCCTGCCTTGCATCCGGACAGGATTGCCCGGAACGACAGGATTCGGGATTGGCCTCAGGCCTTGCGCCCTCCCTTGAGGGAAGCGGCATATGGTGTGCTCCGAGCGCCCTGTCCGGCAGCGCCATAGGATGGCAGGGCGCTGGCGTCCTGCTTGTCCCGAATGGCCCGCATGATGGCGTTGATGCGGCGCTCGTTGGCCGACATTGCCCGGCTGAGCTGACTGGCGTTTTCCATGAAGGACTGGGCGAGAATCTGGATGCGATCCTGCAGATTATTGAATTTCTCTTCCGAAGCGTACAGGAACACTTCCCGCTCCGCCTTGAACCGCTTGAAGAAGCTGTCGAACTCGCTTGCCAGTTTCTGCTTCCTGACAAGCAGATCATCCAGAGAGGTCGGTCTGCCGCTTTCAAGACGCAGGTTCTCTTCTCCGGCAATCCGGATCAGCTCATCAGCCACTTCGATTGCATTATCGATGGCGTTTTCGATCCGTTTGATATCACGCTCGGAATGGACCATCGTCGTATTCAGTTCTGTATTCATGGTTCACCCTTGGCTTCTGCTCGCTTTGCGATATTGGTTCAATTGGGAATAGGCGCCGGCAACCTGATTGGCCTGCGTCGTCCGGGCACGTTTTTTTCGAATGATTGCCTGCTCACCTTTCATGTGAAGCAGCAGATCCTTGAGCGCGTTTCTGGCAACCAATAGCAGGAGCTTGCCGGACTCACTGTCCGGCTCTCTCTCGTATTGGTAGATTTCTGCCGTAATGCGCCTCAGTTCAGCTTTGCAATGGGCCAGATCATCCGACATTCAAATCACCGAACAGCCTGCAGGAGACTGTCAAACATAGCTCCGGCGGTGGAGATGATCTGGGAGGCCGATGAATAGGCCTGCTGTGCAGACAGCATGCTGGCGAACTCCGTGCTGGTATCAACGGTACTTGATTCCAGAGAACTGCTTTTCAGACTGCCAGCCGATCCGGAGCCTGCCGTATGCAGGGTTGCGTTGCCGGAATAGGTGGAAATGGAATAGATGCCATCACTGTCCTCAACAAGCCCGTCCGGATTGATAACAGTTGCAATCGGGATCTTGTAGATGGTGCGCGTTTCACCGTTCGAGAAGGAGGCAACCACAGATCCATCACTGTCGATTTCGACATCTTTCAACGTGCCATAGGCGCGACCATCAACCGTGATCGACTTCACATCAATTTCTGCGTTATCCACATCGTTGGACGAGTATTGGGTCAGGCCATCACGGGCACCGACTGTCCCCAGATCAAGAGCGATAGAAGAGTTTGCAGCCCCTGTCGTCCAGGTGATATCGAGGCTGGTTGCCGAGACGCTGGCCAGAGTGCCATCATTGTTGAAGGTCACGCTGATCGGCGCACTGGTTACACTACCGGTCGTCGTCGACGTATCTGCGGAAACCGGATCGGAATAGGTGATGCTCCAGGTGTTCTGCGCGGTCTTTTCATAAGTCGCCGTAATCGTACTGGCAGTGCCCAGAGAATCATATACTTCGAAGCTGGATTCGAAGGTGGTGCCGATCACAGCGTCTGCCGGCATGGTAGCCTGAAACGCACCTTTGGTCGTCGGCTGGGCCGAGCTCTGAACGGAGTTGAGATTGATCTTGGTCAGGTTGACGCTGCTGGCACCACCGGAAACCTTGCCGTTTTCGTCTGTTTCCCAGCCGAGCAGGTAATAGTCGCCATTGACAAGGTTGCCTTCATCATCGACAGCAAATTCACCATTGCGCGTATAGTAGCGAGAAGAGCTGTCTCCGTCCGCTGACACGACCAGGTAGCCATCTCCCTCAATGGCCAGGTTGGTTGAGATGGCAGAGTCGACAACCAGACCTCGGGCAGTGTTGTTGGTGGTGTTGCTGGCGCTCACGCCACCACTCTTGCTTGCTCCTGACCCGGCAACGAGACTGGAAAAGCTCGTCTTGGATGCTTTGTATGCAGTTGTATCCGAGTTTGCCAAGTTGTTGGAAACGGTCGCCAATGCCTGCGACTGTGCCGCCAAACCCGAGATTGCAGCGTTTGTTGCACCCATCAAGCTCATGTTACTCTCCTACAAATGCGCCACGTCATGTGTTGTTGGTTGTGTGGCAGGATTGACTACAAATATTCATGCGACCCCATTCGTGGGTCGACCTTTCAGGATGAACTGATCGAGGTGATGTCATCGACCGTGAAGCCGACATCGCCGATCAGCAGGTAAGTTTCGTCTGTGGAAGAATCGATGCCTGTCACGGTTCCGGTTACCGAGGTGCTGACACTCACCTTGGCGTCCTTGTCATCGGTTGCCGTGACCTCCAGGGTATAGATACCGCCATCATCAAGCTGGACACCGGCGCTTGATACGCCATCCCAATCGACCGCATAGGTACCCTCTTTGGTCTCGCCATCGCCGGAATAGACCGTTTTGCCATCTTCATCGAGAATCTTGAAGGTGACCGTTTTGGCATCACCATCAAGTGTGTAGTTCCAGCGGGCGGAGCCATCCAGAAGCGTGGTGGTATCCCCCTCAACCGTCACATTTTTCCCGATATAGCCAAGCCCGTTCGAGGAAATCATGGTATCGAGGGCGCTCACAACGCTGCTAAGACTATTGGAGTTGGACACCTGCTGGTCATAAGTCGAAAGCTGAACGAGCTGACTGAGAAACTCTGTCGTGTCCGTCGGATCGGTGGGGTTCTGGTTCTGCAGCTGCTTGACCATGAGCTGCAGAAACTCAGTGGTATCCAGCCCCAGAGAACTGCTTGATGCAGTCGTCGACGTCGTACTTGCTGTTGATGATGCCAGTGCAGAGACAGTCATGGCTTTAGCTCGCGCGTTTCCAGAAAACACGAGATCAAGGCGCGCATTCCGCGCAAGGCCTTCATCCCTCATATTTCTGAAACGGAGCAGCCAGATAAATCAGGCGAAGTTTTTTCTATTTTTATTTAGGAAAAATTTGCCCAATACTTATTTCCTCTAGGAATAATTTGCCTATCAATGTAATTTCAAATTTTTACTTCAATATTATTAAATGTAATACTATGTATTTACACACAAACATCACCGTCAATACAATATAAATCTAGACAAAACCGGTTCTTCAGCAATTCGATAGCAAAGACAATTGATGGATATTTTGTTGAAGGCAATCCGTTCATTGCCCGGATCCAGTGATCCTTGACGTAACAGGATAATCAGCCACATGGCGGCCTTCAGTTGCCCTATGGCTTCTGATCTATTCCTTGATCTTGGACATGATGCGATTGACAAGCGAGGCTGGCGCTTTGGGGGCTGGGGCAGCCTTGGCCAGTTTTGACAAGCTCGCGGCGAAGCGCAAGCTCAGTTGCGCTTCTTCCGATTGGTCCAGAAGAGCAAGAGCCAGGCTCGATTGCTCTTCCGGCCATTGGGTTAAATCCGGGCCATATTGATCCAGCAGCTCCTCGAAGCGCTCGATCGACATATACCCTTCGGACTTGGCCATGATCGCCCTATCATTGACTGGACAACCATGCCTCAAGGCCTGACGATCCAGATGCTATCCCGCTTCAGCGGCAATCTGTTCAGTCCCCTGATCTAAAATCCCACCGATAACAGTGTCAATGCTTCGTTGCTGCATTCTTGCCATTTCTGCCCATGCATTGCGCAATTCCAGGATACCGCTAGCCAAAGTCGCATATCTTTGAATTGCATCATCCCGTCCATAAGCATTATGCAAGGCGAAGATATTGCTGGTATACATGTCGATGAACTGCTGTCCCATTTGCGGATCCGGCTCAAGGCGAACATTCTGTCGCAGCCCGCTCAGGATCTTTGAAGCGTGCACCACGCGACCAAAGGCGCTCTCGAATTCCTTGCGCTTGAGATAATAGGCGGTCAGCACGATGGCGTTGACAGCTTCATCAAGCAGCATAGCAACCGCCTTCACGGGGGAAACAGCCGTGTTTGCCGTTCTATATGCATTGATGGCGCGGCTTTGCGCATAACTCATATCAATTGTCTCCAGTGTTGAGAATTGCGTCCAGATAGTCCAGCGAGCTTTGGGCCTGTTCAATCGCGGCCTGATAGGACGCATAGAGCGCCGTCAGACGCGCTTCGTAGGCGTCCACGGTATCCATGTAATCGTTGTATTCGGCTTCGAAGTCTTCATTCTGCGTTTCAAGCGACGCTATCTTTTCCGTCAGAAGTCCGGTGTCTTCGTCGGTGTATTTGGTGAGGGTCTGAAAGAGCTGTTCGGCGATCCCGGCGGAGCTGGTAAACTTGATCGTGGCGTTCGTGTCACCCGTGTAGACGAAGGTGATGCCCTCATATGCGGTGCCTTCGACCCCGACTATACGGGAGCCGTCGACTTCAAACATGCCGCTGTTGCCGTCGGCTGTCACCCCGGTCAATTCGCCATTTTCGTCAACGGTCAGATCCAGAGTCAGCTCCGAGGGCATGTTGGCATTGCGCCGCAGCACGACCAGATCCGACGAGCTTGCTTCATACTGAAAATTGAGGATGTCCTCGATCTGACCGATATCGTTCAGAAGCGCATCATTGAGCTTGTCTTCATCTAGCTCCAGATAGTTGTTCTCGTCATAGGTCAGGCCAAGCAGCGCCATGCTTTCCTTGTTAATGACTGTCGACAGGCCACTGGCGACTGCTGAATTGACGTTACGAAGCATATTGTCACCAAACAGCACCGCATCCGTCGAAACGGATCCGCTGGCATCAATCGCCTGTTGAGAGATCGCCCATTCCCTGTAGGCGTTGTAGGCATTAACCAGCGAAACCACGGAATCCTTGATATCCGAGAGCGATTGTCCAATCTCCACAGAGATCGCTTCTCCCGAGTCTGTTGTCTGGTAAAGGGAAAAGGTCACACCACTGACGACATCGTCCACGGTATTGGACTTGCGGGTAACCTCTACCCCGTCGACGGTGAAAACTGCCATCTGTGAAGACTGTAGTTCATTCGCATAGGAACCATCTGAATTTTTGATCCCCAGCGCCTGCCCGATATCGTCGCCTTCGAGCGAGGTCATGACAATATCGGCACCTGTCGTCCCGGACAGGACAAGGCGATAGTCTGTGTCGGACACGGCAACAACAGTAGCGGTAACGCCGGTATAGTCGGTCCTTGCGTTCAGCTCGTCGGCAATCTCGACCAGACTCATGGTGTCGTCGATATCGATCTGAAGAAGTGTTGCGTCCTCCTCGCCATCACTGTTGGTTGGCAGAGCGGCGCCTTCCATCGACAGCGAGATTGTGCCTGAATACCCGAGCGCACCATAGTTGCTGGCCTGAGTTGCGCTGGCGACTTTCTGGGAGGTGGCAAGCTGGTCAATCGTCAGTTCATATGTCTGGAGCGCCACTCCAGCTTCTGCCGTGACAATCAGGGAATTCTCGGCATCAGCACCACCAAGGCCTGTCAGGTAAGCTTCGCGGGCGGAGAAAATGTCATCCTGACTGCTCAGGGATTGGGAAACACCGGTGATCTTTTCAGCGGCGCCAAGAACATCACCCAAGAGATCCTGCATCTTTGTGTAGGCTTCGATCTTGGTTTCGTTTTGCGTGATTTTGGCGTCGATGCGATCAGCAGGGAGTTTCTTTTGCAGTACGGCCGCTTCGATCAGGGCGTCCCAATCGATATCCGAACTGGAAGAATAGTTGGTTGTCTTGCGCGTCGATGACGTAGTGCTGGTTGTCGTCGCAGTACTTGTATCGGTGGAACTAACACTCGTCATTCGCCAAACTCCTGTCTACATGATACGGACGAGCGCACCCGATCAGGCGCGCTCGACCATATTAATTTTAGCGGATCAGGCTGAGCAGGTTCTGTGGCATCTGGTTGGCCTGAGAAGCGGCAGCAACAGCGGCCTGAACCTTCACAGTAGAAGACGACAGGCTGGCCTGTTCCTTGGCGATATCCACGTCAGCAATGGCAGACTTGGCAGCTTCGAGGTTTTCGACGCTGGTGTCGATCTGAGCCGAGCGGAACTCGAACCGGGACATGGTGGCACCCATTTCCGCACGTGCATTGGAAATGGTGTCAATGGCGGTATCGAGAACAGAGAGCGCCTTGTCAGCACCGTCTTTGGTGGAAACGTCCAGATCAGCGATCCCCAGATCCTTGGCGGTCAGGCCTTCGATGGACAGGTTGATGGTATCGGCCGAGGTGGAACCGACAACGATATCAGCGCCCGTGGTGGACACTTCCGTCGTGGTGCCATGGGTGGTGCCTGCGGTCAGACCGAGCGTTGCAAGGCTCAAGCCGCCTTCGGTATCGAAGTCAGCAAGGGTAACCGTTGCGTTTTCACCCTTGGTGATGCTGGTCAGTTCAAGCTGGTTGGTGGTGCTGTTGACACTTGCAGAAACCGTGTAATTGCCAGATTCCTTCAGAGCCGTGTTGATCTGTGTGGCCATGTCCTGAGCAGTGATGGTCGCGCCAGCTTCAGCCGTTATCTCCACCTTGGTACCATCAATCATGATGGTGCCGGACTGATCTTCCGTGCCGGAGTTGGTATAGCTGGCGGTGGCTGTAGCGGCGATATTCGTAGTAGCGGCTGTCAGACCAAATGTAGCTGCGGTAATGGCAGCATCACTGCCGGTACCGTTTGCTATTTCCAGATCATTTACTGTACTCGTAATTGTGAGAGCGCCACCCGCAGACGCTGAAGCAGTAACGCCTTCGATTTTTGCATCGTTGATCGCAGTAGCAACTTGAGCCGCCGTCAACGTGCCACCACTAGCACCAACACTACCAAAACTTACAGTCGTCCCATTAATGTCGAGCGTTGCAGTTTGTGCAGAACCAGTGCTGTTTGTGTAGGTGCCAGTCGTACCCATAACGCCACCAGTTACCGAGGCGTTAGATCCTGCATTCGCAACAGCAGCCGTTTTGGTGTCATCAACAGAGAAGTCGCTGGAGCCGTCCAGAAGGCTCTGGCCGTTGTAACGGGTGGATTCGGTGATGCCGTCAACTTCGTCCTTGAGCTGGGAAAATTCAGCCTGGATATAGGTACGTTCCTTATCGGTCACCGTACCGGAAGCCGACTGGGACGCCAGAGTCTTCATACGTTCGACGATGTCGGCGATGTTGGATGCGCCACCGTCTGCGGTCTGCAAAACAGAAATACCATGTGATGCGTTGGTGGATGCCTGTTCCAGCGCTGCAACGTCGGTGCCGATTTTGGTGGAAATGGCCAGACCGGCAGCATCATCAGATGCCTTGTTGATGTTGGACCCACTGGCCAGTTTGGCCAGGGAACTGGATTGTTCTGTAGAGTTTCTGTTCAAGAAACGAACAGCGGTGTTTGCAGCCGTATTGGTTGAAATTACTGGCATAGTCGAACTCCTAAACTAATCGATACCGCCCAGCGAGCTTGTGCAGATTTTTGTTTGTTCTCGCGTTTCGAATATGTAACGGGCCAGGCACAGAATTTCAGGCGCACTTAATTTCGTAAAATTATCGATGAATTTAACTATAGATAAACATCTTGCAGATCTTTTTCCCTCCCAATCATAACAATTGGCCGATTTCTGCCAATTTTTCGGTTTCAAAAATCAAAATGACTATCCATTTAACAGTATTTTTCTATCCAAGTGAGCTCAAATATGATTAATGAACTTAAAATACCCCCTTAATAGTCGATCAATCAATTTTAAAACCAAGTAAATGCTTCCAACACCCATTAGCATTTCATTTACCATACCCGTTCCATGAAACAGAAAAACCCGGCGTTTCGTCAAGGAAACGCCGGGTTCAAGCGGAAAGGAAATGTCTTCAAGCGGAAGCTCGACCTGCCTACTGCAGTAGGCTGAGCAGGTTCTGCGGCATCTGGTTGGCCTGGGAAGCAGCAGCAACAGCGGCCTGAACCTTCACACTGGAAGAAGACAAGCTGGCCTGCTCCTTGGCGATATCCACGTCAGCGATAGCAGACTTGGCAGCATCAAGGTTTTCGACGCTGGTGTCGATCTGGGCTGAGCGGAACTCGAACCGGGACATGGAGGCACCCATTTCAGCACGTGCATTCGAGATCGTCTCAATTGCAGTGTCCAGCACAGACAGTGCCCTGTCGGCCCCTTCTTTGGTGGATACGTTGAGGTCATCAATCCCAAGAGCTTTGGTGGTCAGGGACTCAATGGAAAGGTTGATGGTATCGGCCGAGGTGGAACCGACAACGATTTCCGCCCCTGTGGTGCCGACAGCCGTCGTCGTTCCTTTATACGTTGCTTCTGTCAAACCGAGCGTTGCAAGGCTCAGTCCGCCAGACGAGTCATAGTCTGAGAGCACAACCGTCGCATTGGCGCCCTTGTTAAGGCTGGTCAGCTCAATCTGGTTGGTGGTCGAGTTAAGGCTTGCAGATACCGTATAGTTGCCACCATTCGTCAGGGCCTGATTGATCTGGTCAACCATGTCCTGAGCCGTGATGGTCGCACCAGCATCAGCCGTTATCTCCACCTTGGTGCCATCAATCATGATGATACCGGACTGATCTTCCGTGCCGGAGTTGGTATAGCTGGCGGTGGCTGTAGCGGCGATATTCGTAGTAGCGGCTGTCAGACCAAATGTAGCTGCGGTAATGGCAGCATCACTGCCGGTACCGTTTGCTATTTCCAGATCATTTACTGTACTCGTAATTGTGAGAGCGCCACCCGCAGACGCTGAAGCAGTAACGCCTTCGATTTTTGCATCGTTGATCGCAGTAGCAACTTGAGCCGCCGTCAACGTGCCACCACTAGCACCAACACTACCAAAATTGACAGTTGTCCCATTAATGTCGAGCGTTGCAGTCTGTGCAGAACCAGTACTGTTTGTGTAGGTGCCAGCCGTACCCATAACGCCACCAGTTACCGAGGCGTTAGATCCTGCATTCGCAACGGCAGCCGTTTTGATGTCATCTACGGAGAAGTCGCTGGAGCCATCAAGCAATCCCTGCCCGTTGTAACGGGTGGATTCGGTGATGCCGTCGATTTCGTCCTGCAGCTGGGAAAATTCAGCCTGGATATAGGTACGTTCCTTGTCGGTCACCGTACCGGAAGCCGACTGGGACGCCAAGGTCTTCATACGTTCGACGATGTCGGCGATGTTGGATGCGCCACCGTCTGCCGTGTTCAACACCGAAACGGCGTGAGAGGCGTTGGTCGAAGCCTGTTCCAGCGCAGCAACGTCAGTCGAGATCTTGGTGGAGATAGCCAGGCCGGCAGCATCATCAGATGCCTTGTTGATGTTGGACCCACTGGCCAGTTTGGCAAGCGAGTTGGACTGGTCATCGGAGTTTCTATTCAGAAAGCGCACTGCAGTGTTTGCAGCTGTGTTGGTAGAGATTACTGGCATGGTACAATCCTGACTTTAAAAATTGGCTCCACATTACAGTGCCGAAAAGTGCGATATTTCACGCGTTGTTCTTGTAACGTGTCAGGACAGTCAAACCGGGCGAGAATTATTTTACTTTATTTTTTAACCTTTTAAACCTTTGTTAACCATAAGGTCTTATCGCACTGCGTCGCAGATTTTGGGTAATAAATGTCAGAATTCTGCCCTTTTCTTCTTCCAGCCACCCATCAGAGTAAGGTTAACAACCCATTAACAGCCAGCCAATACTTGATGAACAAATTCTTTCCCCGTTTCAGAAAGCAACGCAAAAGGCAAAGGCGACGGGCCGATCAACAAAAAACATGGGTGCACTCAACCACCACATATCACCCGAGCAAATATCAGGTCACAAGAAAAGCCAACCAGACCGCGTTGCCACATGGCTCTGCCTGTCTGCTCAAGGCAAACGGTCAGCCCCTGCCTACTGCAGCAGTTTGAGCAGATATTGCGGCACCAGATTGGCCTGCGCCACCGCAGCGGCGGCGGCCTTCACCCGCACGGTATCGGAGGACATTCTCGCCATTTCCCGGGCGATGTCGACGTCCATGATGGCGGACTCTGCCGCTTCGAGGCTTTCGATGCTGGTGTCAATCTGACGCGCCCGGAATTCGAACCGCGACATGGTGGCCCCAACCTCGGCCCGCATGTCGGCAACAGAACCAATGGCAACATCAAGCAGCGAAAAGGCCTTGCTGGCACCGCTCCTGGTGGAGAGATCAAGGCCCGAAAGCCCCAGAGCCTCGGCGGTCAGGGACTGGATGGACAGGTTGATGGTATCGCCCCCTTCGGAACCGACCACGACGTTTGCGCCAGTGGTCAGAGCGACAATGGAGCTGCCCTGTTCCCGGACGTCAGTTCCGGCAGTCAGCCCGACAGAAGCCAGCAAACCGGCATCTCCGGTAACATCGGTGATTTCGAGCTCGGCGTGCTCGCCGGTTTCCACTCCGGCCATCACAATGGCGCCACTGGCATCAACCGACGCAGAAACCGTATATTGCCCCTGCTCCTGCAAAGATACGTTAATGGCTGCTGCCAGATCATCAGCCGACATCGCTGATGTATTTGTGCCATCGCTAAGGCTGGCAAGCGTCACCGTTGTGCCATTGACCTTAAAGCTGGCCGTCACAGCCTCCGCCGAAGCTGTTGCACTGTAGCCACCGGCAACGCCGCTTTCATAGACAGCTGCCGTTTCCACCGTGTCGTCAGAATAGTCGCTGGAGCCATCAAGCAGGCTCACCCCGTTATAGCGCGTGCCGGTGCTGATGCTGTCGATTTCTTCCAGCAGGGCAGCAAACTCGGTCTGGATGTTGCTCCGTTCGTCATCGCCGATGGTGCCGGAAGCCGCCTGAGAGGCAAGGCTCTTCATCCGTTCCAGAATTTCCGAGATCGATGCGGCTCCACCATCAGCGGTCTGCAACAGGGCAAGGCTGTTGGATGCATTGACCGATGCCTGTTCGAGGCTGGCCAAGTCCGACGAGATACCCGTCGCGATGGCCAGACCAGCCGGATCATCCGACGCCTTGCTGATCCGCGAACCACTGGACAGTTTTGCAATGGAATCCGAGAGCCTGTCCGAGTTCTTGTTCAGATAGCGCACTGCGACAGACGCGGCGATATTTGTCGAAATAATGGGCATGCTCAAACTCCTTGTCGCTCAGCGCAACACCTGCATATTCGCATGCATGCATCGCCTGGCATTCCCCCCTCTAACGCATCAGGAAAGCAAAACCGGGCGAAATAAAATCAAAACAGGTGGAGTTTGATTAAGGCTGGGTAAACAGGGACAGGATGTCCGTACTGTGGCTTTTGAGGCTGTCGCGCAGTTTCTGGCGCCCGCGCTTGAGAAGCGATTCAACCGCCGAGACGCTGGTCTCCATGATTTCGGCGATCTCGCTGTTGCTCATGCTTTCATTGTAGGAGAAGACAATGGCAATGCGCTGCTGGTCGGGCAGCTTGGCAACGGCATCCTCCAACAGGTCGATGACTTCCTGCATTTCAAGCACAGCCGACTGGTTGGAGCTGTCATCCTTGACATCCGGCAGCTCTTCCATGGCGGACGTCCTGTTCTTGCGCAGCAGGTCAATACAGCGGTTGGTCACGACCTTGAAGAGCCAGGTGGAGAATTTGGCACGACCAGCCTTCCATGAACCCCGGCGGGTCCAGACCTGCAGGAACGCATCCTGCAAGACGTCCTCAGCCTCGGGCCCATCCTGAAGAATTCGGTAAGCAACAGCATAACCCCTGTCGATATGGCGTTCGACGAGTGCCTGAAAGGCTTCTTCCTGACCAAGGGCTATCAACCCGAGCAATTCATCATCACTCAGCGCAACCAGGTCGCGCGCCTGCAACAGCTGCGATTTTGTCACAGCAGGTTCAGACACGATCGAATGTGAAACAGATTGCACGGTTGCGTTCTTCATTGTTCAGTCCATCAACAGGTCAGGTTAGAAGACACCTCATAAAATTCTTCATACTTATAAAACGTTCTAGCGAACTCTTTCAGGCGTGTAACTATAAGTTTTTTTTCAGCTTATTTCTGATTTTTTCTAGGAAAAATGTGCAGTTTGCGAGGAATCTTTTGCCTAGTAAAAAGTGATTATTTATATTCTTAAATATTTTTTCGTAATAATATTTCGTTCGTGAAATATTATTTCAATGATTTCCAACAAATTTATTTAAAATAAATTTTTTCATTTATAATTATTTAAAATCGAAATTTTACATAATATTAAAAGAATATTATATCAATTTAATATTTTAAAGTTATTCTATTACTATTTTTTTTGATTGTTATTCAATATTTATCAATAATAAAATTAATTTTTTTTATTAAAATACATGTTTTTTCAAAATATTATAAGTATATATATTTTTAATAAGTATATTAATCAAATAATCTTAATTTTTGACAAAATTAACTTATTTCAATTCTTTATGGTCTTTGTCTCTCCTAACCAAGTTAGGATAATATTAATTATTCCTTATAAATCGTAAATTCCTTCAATTTTTACGAGAGAAAAATCTTGAATGAAGCCAGAAATCATCAGAAATATTTTTAAACATATACATACAAAAACTGCCGTTCTGGAAATGGTTTCCCTGTCACTTTCTGCACAGGGAATTCCGTCCGGAAGCGACTTTGACCGTCTCATGGCACCCGATCTCAAGGTCTTGACTCGCATTGCTTCCAAGACGAATCACTCGCGGCAAGCCGCCGCCCTTTCCAATCCACTCAGAGGAATGTATTCCCTTGCACAGAGCAGCTGCTCAAAAACAAATGGCTGAATTCTGCCGAACAAACGGGTGATGAAGGTATCAGAGACCGGCGTTATCTGCCCATTGCGTCTGGCAGGATGTCGGGCATGAAAAAGCCCCCGAAGTTTCCTCCGGAGGCTGATTGCTTCATCGAACCGGACAGGCTCAGTTGAGCTTGTGCTTTTCCATGCTGCGCACTTCCTGTGCCTTGAACTGGCCAAAGCGCGGCAGGAACTTGTCCCATTCAACGGAGTGGGCGTTGAACTCCGGTCCGTCGATACAGGCGTGCTGACGCAGGGTCTTGCCGTCCTTGAGCACAGGCACCATGCAGGCCCCACACATGCCCGTCGCGTCCACCATGATGGAGTTGAGGCTGACCACGGTCGGCACTTCGTAAGGCTTGGTCAGATCGCTGACAGCACGCATCATCATCGGAGGACCGACAGAGACGACTTCCGCAATCTTGCGACCCTTGGAAGACTTGCCATCCTTGAGCATGTCTTCGAGCGGGTTGGTAACAAAGCCCTTGATGCCGAAGGTGCCATCGTTGGAACAGTAGATGACGTCCAGCATATCGCCGTATTTGGCCTTCAGAAGCCCCATGCGTTCGTCTTCGCCCGTCCAGAACAGATGGTCTGCCGAACGGAAGCCGATGATCATGGTGACATGGTTGCCGGTTTCCAGATGGGTCTTGGCAATCGGATAGATTGCTGGCAGGCCCACGCCACCGGCCGTGAAGACAACCGTTTCCGTCTCCGGATCGAACTTCCTGACGTCGCTCGGTTCTCCGAGCGGGCCAGCGATACCGGCGAAGAAATCGCCTTCCTTCATCTTGTTCATCAGTTTGGTCGAGGTACCCATGCCCTGAATGACCAGATCGATGGTGCCGTTTTCACGGTTCCAGTCGGCAAGGGTCAGCGGGATGAGCTCGCCGTCCTGGGTTGCCAGAACGCGAACGAACTGACCGGCCCGGGCCGAATGGGCGATGACCGGTGCACGGATTGTCATCTCGACAATGCCTGCAGCCAGATCTGTGTGCTTGAGAACAGTGTGTTCGGCCAACCCGAGGCTGGTGAAGTGATCCGCTCTCTTGACCATGTCGGCGATGTTGTCAGAAGCCAGATCGATGGATCCGAGGATCTGTCGAGCGGCTGCCTGACCGTCACCGGCGGCAAGAATGGCCGTGGAGCCACCGCGGGCAGCGTCACCACCGGTGTAGATGCCATCGATGGAGGTTTCCTGGCTGTTCTTGCCAACGTTGATCGTGCCCCATTTGGAGACCTCGAGCTTCGGCTCGGAGGACGGGATGATCGGGTTGGACTTGTTGCCAAGGGCCATGATGACCAGATCGGCCGGCATATTGATGACTTCACCGGTCGGACGTGGACGACGGCGGCCGGACGCATCCGGTTCACCCAGCTCGTTCACATCCACGACAGCGTGGGTGACGAAGTGGGTGTGGTGATCGCCGACGAACTCTTTCGGTCCGCGCAGTTCTGCCAGTTGGATACCCTCTTCCAGTGCATGCTCGAGCTCTTCGACACGGGCAGGCATTTCGGACTGGGTGCGGCGATAGACGATGGTCACGTTGCCGCCGAGGCGTTTTGCCGTGCGGGCTGCGTCCATCGCGGTGTTACCACCCCCAATCACGAGGATATTCTTGTCCTTGACGTCCGGGAGCGGCGTTTCATAGGCCGGGTCGCGGCCACGCATCAGGTTGACGCGGGTCAGGAACTCGTTGGCCGACATGACGCCGAGCAATTCCTCGCCCGGAACATTCATGAAGGTTGGCAGGCCAGCACCGGAGCCGACGAAGATCTTCCAGAAGCCTGCAGCTTTGAGATCCTCAAGGGTTGCGGACTTGCCGACCACGAAGTTCTTGACGAACCGGCCGCCCAGAGCGTCGATCTTGGCAACCACGTCATCGATCAGCGTGTTTGGCAGACGGAATTCAGGAATACCGTAGCGCAGCACGCCGCCCAGTTCGTGGAATGCTTCGAACACCGTTACCGGGAAGCCCTCAACAGCCAGAAGATAGGCGTTGATGAGGCCGGAAGGACCGGAGCCGACCACCGCGATGGGTGGCTTTTCGGCCTTCTGCCACGGGCTGACAATGCCAGCAAAGCGGGAAAGCTGATCCGGGTTGGCTGCCTTTTCGTGTTCCGGCAGGAACCATTCCAGCTGACCGATTTCGATCGGACGGTTGGTGTGCTTGCACACGCCCTGGCACTGATGCTCCTGCGGACAGACGCGACCGGTAACGTTCGGCAGCGGGTTGCAGCTTTCGATCAGTTCCAGCGCCTTGCGGATCTTGCCCTTGGCGAGCAGGTCGATCATTTCCGGAATGTGGATCTTGACCGGGCAGCCACCAATCTTCTTGGCTTCCTCGTCCTTGGTGCGCTGGATGATATGACCCAGCTCGCAAGGCTTGTCTTCGCACTGCTTGTCGCGCAACACTTCGAGCCAGACGATCAGCTCGACCTCACGCAGGGAGAAGCCGAGTGTCTGATAGCCAAGATAGCCCTGGTTGACGAGTTCAAAGTCGGTAGACCGCTCTTCCGGCGTCCGGATGTATGGCGGAATGTAGCTGTCTTCCGGCCAGCCTTCGGACAGCCCCTTGAACATCGGGTAGCGGTCGGACATGTGGGCATCGAGCGCCTTGATGAATTTGCGTTTGAAGCGAAGCGGTAGGCTCCACAGGAAACGCTGGATCAAGGTGCTCATGTCGTCGTTTTTCAGCAGAAGGCCCCAGAGCGTCTTGATGAATTTCTCGCTCAGTTCGTCCTGCTGGAATTCCCAGGCCATGGCCTGGGCTCCATCCGCGATGAAGACATTCCGCAGGGACCTGGGGTCCGCTGCGAGATGTTTCTTCAGAACGTCCATTTGATGATCAAACAGCGCGCCCTGAGTGACTGCGGTGTCAACTGTCATCGTACGATCTCCGCATTGCATTTTGCCGCCACTTTCATGATGCGGGACTTCAGGTCCGGAGTGACTTCGACGGCTTCCAGGGCACCCGGAATGGTATGGGCCACTTCCATGACCGCTCCATTTTCGACAACCTTGGTCAACTCGAAGAGCTCAGGAACGTCCTGATAGCAAGCCTTGCAGTTGGTGCACAGGCTTACGTCTTCATCATGGATGTGCGGCAGGCTGGCGCCCCCGGCTGCCGGAGCTGCGGCTGCAGCGCCGTTGCCGGCAGATGCGGCTGCGGCCGTACCGCCCAAACCGAGAACGGCAGGAGACGCGGACATGGAGGCCATTTCAGCCATGCCGGCTGCAATGCTGTCCATGGAGAGCTCGCGGGATTCCAGAGCTTCCTTGTACTTCTGCTCCATGGCAGCCAGCTCTTTGCTGTGTGCAGCGTCGAGTTTGGCAGCAGTCTGACCGGCGAGATGCTGAAGCGTACGCCAGTTCTGACGACGTTCTTCAACCAGATGCACGATCATGGCACCGACTTCCAGCTTGACCAGTTCGCGCTTGGAATTGGTCTTGAGGATGTATGGAACCTTGCGGCCACGCTCTACCAGCGGCATGTCGATGAATTCATGCAGCGGCACAACGTCCACTTCACCCTTGATCGGACGGAACTGCTTCTTGAAGCGCACTTCGTCGTAGGCGTAGTCAGCCGGGGTGAGTGGCAGATCCATCAGCTTGAGCTGGCCATCTTCCATGTAGGAAATGGTCTGGCTTGCCCAGTCCTGATCGATTGCCGGGTTGCCTTCGATGTTGAAGCGTTCGGCAAGGGTCTTGCCAGCCTTCGGATCATGGACGAAGAGCGGGCTTACGCGGGCTTCGACGGCCAGTTTCGAACGGCGGTTGGCAGCATCGTCGGCAATCCCGTGCTCACCCTGACATGGCGTGTAGACGTCAAGCAGAGCAGGCGAAGAGGAATGCTTCAGATAGGCCATCACGTTCTTGAGGAAGTGCCCCGGGAAGGAGGTCGCACTCTGCACCACGAAGACTTTCGGGTGGAAGCTTGCGATCAGACCCAGCTCCTTGCGGTCCTCGAGCTTGCCAGGGTTGGCCTTGCCAAAGCGTGCAAGGTCACTGTCCTGACCAGACAGGGAGGCCGTGGATGCCTGACCACCGGTGTTTGAATAAACGCCGGAGTTGAGCACCATCACCTTGACTGGCGTGTTGCTTGCCAAGAGGCGGGACAGGGCACCAAAGCCGATGTCATAGGCAGCACCGTCACCGGAGATATTCATGAAGGTCGGCAGCAGGTCACGTTCCGCGTCAGAGAAATTGTGCCATTCGAAGTTGCTCAGGAAAGCCCCATCGGTTGCCGGATCATAGGCGTTGGCCAGTTCCAGCTTGGCAAGGCGCATGGCCTTGAAGTCAACCGCAGCATTTGCGGTCATGCCTTCGAAGATACCCTTGATGACAGCAGGTCCGTCGTGGAACAGGCTGTTGACCCATGGGTCGTTGTAAGGGTTGAACGGGAAGGTCGAAGCGTAAACCGAGCTACAGCCGGTCGCGTTGGCAACAACCAACGGAGACTGGCCATTGCCGGTCGGGCCGCCTTCGAGCATGAAGAGGCGTTTTTCGAGCGTCTTGAGGGCGCCGGAAATACGGGCTTCACGATCTGCATCGCCCTTGACTTCTTCGAGCTTGAGGGAAAGACCGTTGATCAGTTCTTCCAGCTCGCGGATGTGGGCCTTCTCGCGACGATTGTGGATCGCATGGGTTGCGGAAACAACCTGACGGATTGCCGTCACCTCGCCACAGCCGCGGCAAGCACCATGACCACCGGTGGTGGAATAGTAGTTGGCGCGATCAAGCATCATGCGCTTGATTTCGTTGTTGTCCTCATAGGCAGGCTCAACGAAACGGGCTGGCGTGTTCGGGGTTTTCGACAGGAAGTTGAACTTGGACTGCAGGTCATGCAGCAAGCCGGCATCCTGATCGGTAGCCACCAGAGCGCCCGGACCGCAGATGTCCACACATTCCAGACAGCCGGTGCATTTCCACGGGTCGACAGCGACTGCAAACAGACCGCCCTGACCGGTGTGTTCCTTCTCCACTGCATCAAAGAAAGGACGGGTCTTGGCGACCGGCAGAACGGCAACCGCTTCAGCGATGCGGTCCAGATTGCCCTTGACAACGGCGCTCTCGACATAGAGCTCGTTGACGGCTTCCTTGACAAGCGTTGCAAAGCTCGGAGCATCGTCCAGAGCGTTGAACTTGCGGCGGACAGCCTCACCGATGGTGCGGACATACTCGCGAATGACTTCGCGCTGTTTTTCCGGCATCTCGATGTCTTTGGCAGCAGCCATCAGCAGAGCGTCGATGTCGAAGACGGTCGGCGGAATGGCGGCATCCGGGCAGACCATCGAGCAATCAAGGCAGCCGGTGCATTTTTCCGGATCGAACACTGGCACTTCGCGACGGAAGAGGCCCTTGTCCTTGGCAGCAGCGGAGCCAGCAGGCATGAACATGCCGGAGCCCGGCAGAACCGGAGCTTCACCGATGGCGCCTTCGCGGAACGGAGCGGCGACGGTCTCTTCATAGTAGAGGCTGTCGAACAGACCTTCCGGAGAGGACTCGGCAGCGATGCGGCACATGCTGGAAGAGATGGCCGGGGTGAATTCGGGAACCGGATCGCCAGCGGCGTCCACTTCAACGAACTCAGGAGCGGCATAATCAACGACAATCGTCTCGTCGACGCCGTCGCGGATCACAGCCATGTTGCCTTCGACAACGGCTTCACCCTTGGTGCCGAACTTGTAGTTGATCTGGCTGCGGATCTTTTCGATGACGGCAGCGCGATCAGCCCCTTCGGTCACGCGTTCCACATGGCCACAGACGGCACCGATGAAGGCGATACCCATCATGCGGGTCTGCAGGGCAGCAACCGGAGCATGTTTTCTGGCGATTGCGAAGCCGTCAACGACGAGGAACTTGATCTTCCGGTCGCGGATGGTCTTGCGCATGGCAGACGGCAGTTCCTTCCAGACTTCAAGCGGAGACAGGTTGGACTGCAGGATGAAGGTGCCTCCTTCGACAAGGCCGCGCAGCGGGTTGCTGTGAGCGAATACCTTGTGGTCAGGCGAGACAACCACTTCGACGTCTTCAAGGTCGGCGTTGGTGATCAGCACCGGTTCCGGAGACAGGGTGATGTAGTAGTTGGTTGGAGCGCCCGATTTTTCCGAGCCGTATTTTGGTGCGGACTTGGAATAGAGATGCAGGGCGTTGGCCAGAATGTCCGTCAACAGCTTGCCGGTAGCAATGGTGCCGTAACCGCCAACCGAGTGGAAGCGGATGCGCAGGGCGCCTTCCGGCAGCAGGCTCGGGTTCGGTTTGGTTTCCAGAGCCATCAGCTCGGTTTCAGGATAAGCCGCTTTCAGCTTGGCCTGAAGCTCGGTCATCAGCGGGCTGGTGTCCTTGGAGAAGAACTGGCTGCCAAGATAAACGAATGGCTGGCAAGCACCTTCCATGTTTTCAAAGGCCGCTACCAGATGGCGAGGCTGCAGGTCATGGGCACCCAGGCCGAAGATGGCGGTGGTCAGTTTTGGCAGTTCGGAAAGGGTCGGCATGTCCGGATAACGATCACCGGCGCCATTTTCCATGGCCTTGAGGAGGGCTGCCTTGACAAAGGCGGTCAGAGCGGTGTTGTCGGAACGCTCGAGAATGGTGACGGCCTTCTTGCCCTTGACGGCTGCAACGAATTCGGCATCCGGGAACGGCTGAAGCATCTTGATGGAAACCACACCAACCTTCTTGCCCTGACGGCGCAGATAGGCGGCAACGGCCTGAGCATCATCAGTCACCGAGCCCATGCCGACGACAACGGTTTCGGCATCTTCGCATCCATAGCATTTGACAGGCGAATAGCTGCGGCCGGTCAGAGCCGAGAATTCATCCATGGCTTCGCGCACAAAGCGCGGTACGTCGCGAACAAAGTGGGTGCGATGGTCAACGGCACCGGCCTGGAAGTCAGGCTGGTTCTGAACGCCACCGGTCAGGCCCGGATTGTTGATGTCAACCTGGGCAGGAACGCGCTGGCGGGTGCCTTTCTGGAAGGCGTTCAACCACTGGCGATTCCACTGCTTGTGCAGCTCGGCAGGCATCAGATCAAGGGTCTTGGCGACCAGTTCGCCAGCGTTGTCGGCTTCGACTGCGTCGGCATTGTCGTCAAGGAAGGCAACAAGCTTGGCGTAGGCGTCCTGCTCCATGTCGGAGCTGTGGCGGCCGAGATAGCGCTTCAGCTGGAAGACACGGCCCTTGGCGCCATACAGCATTTCCTGAGCAACGGTCGGGCACATGATGCGGTCGGTCGGATCGCCGATGAATTCACGCAGAAGGTCATTTTCCGGCATCTGCACTTCGCTCATCATGTGCGAGGTGACAAAGCCGTCCATGCCGTTGGCAACCGGGATCATCGACATCGCGCTGACCTTGTAGGAGATCGCGGCAAGGTCGGCAGCTTCCTGCGGGTTGGACCCGAACAGGATGGTGTAGCCCGATGGCAGCAGGGCGTAGATGTCGTCGTGGCCAGCCATCACGTTCAGCGAGTGGCGGGATACCGAACGGGCAGCCACCTGCATGACAAAACCGCCGACTTTCTTGCCGACGGTTACATAATGAGATTCGAGGCCATAGAGAACGCCCTGGGACGAAGACGCGTTGGACACATACTGCCCACCGGTCAGCGCAGCACCAAGAGCACCCGACTGGGCGGAGTGTTCACCTTCAGGCTCGAAGAAGAAGGGATGGCGTCCCCAGACGTTGACACCGCCGCCAGCTCTGAAAGCTTCGTAGATTTCGGCGATCTCGGTAGAAGGCGTGATCGGGTATCCGATGACACCGCCGCATACCTGGCCCATCACCTGAGCCACGGCGCCGTTGCCGTTGATTACCGTTGTCTTTCCGGGATACGCCGGCGTTTTTGGAAGTTTATCGTTCATATGCTCCACCCAATTACAGCAGACCTGTCATTTGGGAATTCCAGTCTGCCGAAATGAAATAAAGTGCTCAAAGAAGTGCCTGCAACCAAAGCCTAGAGACAAAGACTCGTTACCCCAGGGTCCTCAACTATCCTTGGCTGGCAGAAGCAGTCGCGTGGTTGGTCATGGTCATGTGAGCCACACAAAAAGTCCCGAAAATGCATCACCATACGGTCATTTTTTTCGATACTTTAGTGTTATAATCGTTAGTCTATCGCAAGGCTTCAGGCGTTGATTTGCATCAACGCCCCACGGAGAGCCATTTTCGGCACGTCATGAGGGTACAATTTCCAACCATCATGGAGCTGTTATAAATTAACCTCTTAGCCCCTGATTTCTCAGCAGAAACGACTTTCAACCCAAAACAGGCAACGCCCCAGCGATACACCTTAGGATTAGGTGAAAGTCGATTTTCTCGACATATATGATAATAAGACCAAAGAACTAGGGAATGACATGCCGCAGCAGACGTAAGGCACTGTTTCCTCTACATTTCAGCCACCTTCCAGACCACCCGGCAGCACCCCGTCCCTTATACGCGCACGCCTTCTTCCTTCAAGCCAAAGACCCGCCAACAGACAATCATCGCTTTTCATGTCTGGCACCCTCTTGCGTCAGCTCCTGTTGCGCCCCACCGGCGATAGCAAACAACAACAGGTCGAGGGCTGGAGCCCCCAACGACCTCCCCACACCGACCCTATCACCAGTCTGAGCATTGGCCTGAACATTGGCCTGATCGGCGATACCAGATTCGGATTCGTTTTCTCCAGAAGCGACTATTATTATAATGTATTGCGCTTCTGACTGGCATTCTGGCAGTCCTCCTTCCCGCCCAGGGCCGCTCTGACGAGGCAGGCAGGTTGCACAGCAGTTAATATTCACAGGATGGACAATATTGCATATCGATTTTTTAAGTTATGCAAACTACCTCTATCCACTTTGGTCTAATGCGCGATTCGGCGCGGGAATGAGCAAATATCTGCCTCTACTAGCCTTTGGTCCAAACGTTTTCGGCCTTCGAACCCTTTATCTCATTAGAATAAATGAGTAATACTTCCGTCATTGAGGATTATGTCGTCGGGTATCCGATCCATAATTTCCGGCGGGTTTTTACCCGTTCACCCTCAACCTTAACGCAGCGCTCAATCCGGGCGCTGCCTAGCATAGCGGTAATAAAATGGCGATTTCCAAAACTCTTTCTGATGAGTTGGAGAAACGGCGCAAAATCGCACTGGACGGTGGCGGCGCAAAGAAAGCTGAAGACAGACATGCCAAAGGTCGCATGACCGCCCGTGAACGCCTTGGATCTCTCTTTTCCAAAGGTACGTTCCAGGAGTTCGGCTTGCATGCACAGCACAACACGCGTTATTTCGGTATGGCCGACAAATCCATTCCGACTGACGGTGTAATTTGCGGCACAGGCTTTGTCGACGGTCGTCCAGTGGCAGCCTTTTCCCAGGATTTCGGTGTGGTCGGTGGTTCCTTGGGTGAAATTCACGCCAAGAAAATTTGTGCAGCCCTCGATCATGCTGTGAAAGCAGGCGTTCCTGTTGTCGGTTTCAACGATTCCGGCGGGGCACGTATTCAAGAAGGTGTTGGCGCCCTTTCCGGCTACGGTCAGGTGTTCTATCGCAACGTTCAGCTTTCTGGTGTTGTTCCTCAGATTTCTGTCATCGCAGGTCCTTGCGCCGGTGGCGCAGCCTACAGCCCTGCCCTGACTGACTTCATCATCATGACCCGCAAGAACGCACAGATGTTCATCTGTGGTCCTGAGGTCATTCGCTCCGTTACCGGTCAGGTAACCACGATGGATGAAATCGGTTCTGCCCAGGCTCATGCCTCGGTTTCCGGTAACATTCACTTCATCGCGGAAGACGACGCTCATGCTGTGCAGATCGTGCACAAGCTGCTGTCCTTCCTGCCATCCAACAACATGATGGATCCGCCGCATCACATTGAGCCGGACCTGAAGATTGTTGACGATCCGGCACTCGATGAACTGGTTCCAGCCGATTCCAAGACCCCGTTCGATTGCCGCAAGGTTATCAAGAGTCTTGCTGACGGTGGCGACTTCCTCGAAGTCATGGAACATTTTGCAGCCAACATCGTGATCGGCTTCGGCCGCATCGGTGGTGTTGTTGTCGGTTTCGTATCCAACCAGCCAACCGTCAAGGCAGGCACGCTGGACATCGACGCCAGCGACAAGGCCGCACGCTTTGTTCGTTTCTGCAACGTCTACAATATCCCGATCGTCACCCTCGTCGACGTTCCTGGCTTCCTGCCGGGTGTCAACGAAGAACGTCGCGGTATTATCCGTCACGGCGCAAAAATGCTCTTTGCATATGCCTCCGCCACGGTTCCGAAGATCACGGTCATCATGCGCAAGGCCTATGGCGGCGCGTATCTGGCCATGTGCTCTGAAGACATGGGCGCAGACCGCGTCATCGCATGGCCGACGGCCGAAATCGCGGTGATGGGTGCAGAGGGTGCTGTCAGCATTCTTTATCGCAAGGAACTGGCAGAAGCTGAAGACAAGGTTGCGAAGGCAAAAGAACTGGCCGACGAATATCGTACAGAATTTGCCACCCCATACCTGTCTGCAGGCCGACTGGCTATCCACGACATCATCCAGCCACGCGAAACCAAGAGCTCCATTGCCCTTACCCTTCGTGGCCTGATGTCCAAACGGGAAACCCGTCCGCCGAAGAAACACGGCAACATTCCACTCTGAGCAAAGGATTGTCTTGATGCTCGAAAACCTGGAAATCATTTTGACAGGCTTTTCTGTGGTGATGATCGCACTCGCACTCCTCTGGGGTGCCTGTGCAATCGTCGGGTATTTCTTCACCCGCACCCCGCAGGGAACGTCTGGCACAGGTTCATCGCATGCACCGAAGGTACCGCCGAGCGCGGCGGTAGCCTCTCGTGCGGGCGTACCTCCACATCATCTGGCTGCCATCGCCGCAGCCGTAGCCTACACACTCGGGCCGGGGTATATCGTGACGCGCGTCGCAGCACCCCCGCACAAAGTCAGCGAATGGCCGCTGGAAGGTCGCATCGCCGCCTTCTCGGCTCATAACACCCGCAACGGATGGGGCCCAATCGTTCCCACGAACAGCGGCCAAACCAATACTCTGAGAGGATAATAACAATGAAACGCTTGCGGATCACCGTACAGGGCATCACCTACGATGTGACGGTGGAAGACGAAGATTTGGATGCTGCCGCTGTTCCGGCTCCTGCTGCCAAACCAGCAGCTCCTGCTCCTGTTGCAGCTCCTGTAGCAGCTCCGGCCCCTGTCGCAGCTCCTGCTGCAGCTCCGGCTGCCCCTGCAGGTGACGGCGCCGTTCCCAGCCCGCTGGCAGGTACTGTCATGAGCGTGGAAGTGTCTGTCGGTCAGAAAGTTTCCGGCGGCGACACTCTTGTTGTTCTTGAAGCCATGAAGATGAACACCAACATCAGCGCTCCATCTGATGGTACTGTTACTGCTGTGAACGTGGCTCCCGGTGCTACCGTGACCGAGGGTCAGATTCTTGTAACCCTTTCATAAGGAGGGAGATCCTTCTCATGGAAGGCACTGCGACTACAGTAACACAGGTCTCAAAGATCGAGCAGATCTGGCATCTGACCGCCTTTGGCGACGTGACCTGGCAAATGCTGGTCATGTGGGCGATCATTGCGCTGCTCTTCTATCTTGCGATCTACAAGAAGTTCGAACCACTCCTGCTGATCCCGATCGCCTTCGGTGCCCTGATGGCCAACCTGCCGACGCAGGGTCTGGTCAACTTGCCCCATGGCGAAGAGGCTGGTGGTCTCTACTACTACATCTCCAAGGGCGTCGAGCTGGAAATCTTCCCGCCGCTCATCTTCATGGGCGTTGGTGCCCTGACCGACTTTGGTCCATTGATCGCCAACCCGCGCACGCTGCTCCTCGGGGCTGCTGCTCAGTTTGGTGTGTTCGCCACCTTCCTTGGTGCAACCCTGCTCGGCTTTGAAGCCCATCAGGCTGCCGCCATTGGCATCATCGGTGGTGCAGACGGCCCGACCTCGATCTTCCTTGCCAACAAGCTGGCCCCGGACCTTCTGGCTCCAATCGCCGTCGCTGCCTACAGCTACATGGCGCTTGTGCCGATGATCCAGCCACCAATCATGCGTGCCCTGACCTCGGAATCAGAACGCAAGATCAAGATGAAATCCCTGCGTAAAGTGAGCCGCCTTGAAAAGCTCATCTTTGCTGGCATGGTAACCATCCTTGTGATCCTGCTGGTTCCGGCAGCGTCCGCCCTGATTGGCATGCTGATGCTTGGCAACTTCCTGCGTGAAAGCCTTGAGACCGAACGTCTGACCAAGGCTGCACAGAACGAAGTGATCAACGTCGTAACGATCTTCCTTGGAACCTCGGTCGGCATCACTATGACGGCAGAACGCTTCCTGAACTTCGAAACCATCAAGATTCTGGCACTGGGCATCGTTGCATTCAGCATTGCTACCGGCTGCGGCATTCTGATGGCCAAGCTCATGAACCTGTTCTCGAAGAACAAGATCAACCCGCTTATCGGTTCTGCCGGCGTGTCCGCAGTGCCAATGGCCGCCCGCGTAAGTCAGGTGGAAGGTCAGAGAGCGGATCCGAGCAACTTCCTTCTCATGCATGCCATGGGTCCGAACGTTGCCGGTGTGATCGGTACGGCCGTTGTGGCCGGCTTCTTCCTGGCGTGGTTCTCCTGATCGCCAATCACCTGATCTTAAAACGACAAAAGGCGCGGACCTCCGGTTTGCGCCTTTTCCTTTGGGCGCCTTTTCACCAGTCCCTTAATTCCTTAGTCGTAGCTGGCGACTGATGCCAATCCTTTTGATTGGTGTCAATGTTTCCCCCCTTCATGAGCGTAGCGTCGAAGCTGTTGTCTTTGTTCAGCATATTGCCCTTGGTGCAATCAGCTTGACAAATTCTGCAACAAGGGGAGGGTTACAATGTCCGATCGCGGGCTCGCCAGCGGTCGCGGGGAGGATTTGTCTGTCGATATACGACAGAGCGGGTCCGGAAAGGGTGTCACGTCATCTTTTCCCATCCTGACGCGCACCGATTTTTCAAAATCAACATTCCTTGTCGAAATAGAGCACCCGGTCATGGCGAATGCCGCCAGACCCGGCCAGTTCGTCATCGTCATGCTGCATGAGCAGGGCGAGCGCATACCACTGACCATTGCCGATTTCGACCGGGACAAAGGCACCATCACGCTTGTCGTTCAGGCGGTGGGCAAGTCCACGCGGGAAATGCAGCTGCTCTGCAAGCCCGGACGGGACATCTTCGCCATGCTCGGGCCGCTGGGCATTCCAAGCGAGATCTCCAGCAAAACCAGGAAAGTGATCTGCGTGGGTGGCGGGCTCGGTATCGCACCGATCTATCCGCAGGCGCGGGCCTTCAAGGAGGCGGGTGCCCATGTGATCGGCATTCTGGGCTTCCGGTCGAGCAACCTGATGTTCTGGGAAGAGAAGTTCCGGGCGATCTGCGATGATTTCATTATCTGCACCGACGATGGCTCAGCGGGCATTCACGGCCTTGTCACCCAAGGCATTGAAGCGGCAATCAAAGCGAATCCGGACGTAGACGAAGTGGTCGCCATCGGGCCTCCGGTGATGATGCGGGCCTGTGCCGAGACAACCCGCCCCTACGGCATCAAGACCATGGTCAGCCTCAACCCGATCATGGTGGATGGTACCGGCATGTGCGGCGGCTGCCGGGTCAAGGTTGGCGATGAGATCAAGTTTGCCTGTGTCGACGGGCCGGACTTTGACGGCCACAAGGTCGACTTTGCCGATCTCTTTACCCGCCTGCAACGCTACCGCCCCGAAGAGGCAGAAGCCATGGAACGCTATTCGGAAAGCTGCCGCAGGCTGGCACTTGCACCGGATGCAGCACCCAGCGAGGGAGGCAAGTAATGGCTCGCAAGACAATTCGATCGATCCCGCAGCAACGGGCGATCATGCCGGTGCAGGATCCGGAGATCCGCGCCCGCAATTTTGATGAAGTGGCGTTGGGCTTTGATCTGGAGAATGCCCTTCTGGAATGCGACCGCTGCCTGATGTGCCCGCAACCGGCCTGCATCGAGGGATGCCCGGTGAAGATCGACATTCCCGGCTTCATTTCCAAGATGCTCGAGAAGGACTATCGCGGCGCCTATGAGCATCTGACCGACTCGACCCAGCTTCCGGCCGTTTGCGGCAGGGTCTGCCCACAGGAGGACCAATGCGAGGGGGTCTGCGCGGTTGGTGCGGGAACCGGCCTCGAACCGGTTGCCATCGGGCGCCTTGAACGCTTCCTCGGGGATATGGCCATCAGGGAGGGTTGGCAGAAGAAGGCACAGATCGCGCCAAACCGCTTCCGTGTCGCCATTGTGGGGTCTGGCCCGGCGGGGATGGCTTGTGCGGCGGATCTGGCGAAAGCCGGGTGCGCCGTTACCATTTATGAGGCCTTTCATGTGCCCGGTGGCGTGCTGCGTTATGGCATTCCGGAATTCCGTCTGCCCAAGAGCGTGGTGGATGCCGAGATTGCCAATCTCAAGGCGCTCGGCGTCGATATCCAGTGCAACACGCTGGTCGGTCGTCTATTCACCATCGAGCAGATGCTGGGCGAGATGGGCTATGACGCGATTTTCATTGGTGTTGGCGCCGGTACACCGCATTTCATGGACATCCCCGGAGAGAATCTCAACGGCGTTCTCTCGGCCAATGAGCTGCTCACGCGCTGCAACCTGATGCATGCAGGCGACTTCCCCAAATTCGACACACCACTCGGCCTTGGCAAGCGGGTTGCCGTGATCGGTTCGGGCAACACCGCCATGGACGCCATGCGCGTTTCCCTTCGCCTTGGTGCCGAACAGGTGCATTGCATCTACCGGCGCAGCGAAGTCGAGTGCCCGGCCCGCAAGGAAGAGCTGCATCACGCCCAGGAAGAAGGCATCGCGTTCCACTGGCTGACCAATCCGGTCGAGATCCTTGGTGATGCGGACCATAATGTCCGCGCCATCCGCTGCGTGCAGATGGAGCTGGGCGAACCGGACAGCTCGGGGCGGCGGCGCCCCGTGGTGGTGGAAGGCAGCGAGTTCGATTTCGAGGCCGACACGGTGGTCTATGCCATCGGCACCTCGCCGAACCCGATCCTTGGCCAGACCTCATCGATCGGCCTCAACAAGTGGGGCTATATCGACACTGATGAGGATCTGGCGACGTCCCTTGCCGGGGTCTATGCGGGCGGAGACATCGTGACCGGTGCGGCAACCGTGATCAAGGCAATGGGAGCGGGCCGCAAGGCTGCGGACAGCATCCGCCGC
The DNA here is from genome assembly GCF_003574655.1 of Cohaesibacter haloalkalitolerans. GTDB lineage: Bacteria > Pseudomonadota > Alphaproteobacteria > Rhizobiales > Cohaesibacteraceae > Cohaesibacter > Cohaesibacter haloalkalitolerans. The sequence continues at coordinate 187,919 of NZ_QNUM01000006.1, read as the reverse complement.
TATCTGGGCCTGAGGGACACCAATGTCATCTACGAGCCGGAGCAACCCGGTTTCGATAACAGCCTGTTCGGCATCGACCTCGCCGAGCATTGCTTTACCAGAATAAGACAAATCTAGCTGCCGGAGCCAAGACCATGACGGAATATGGCATGCAGACTTCCTCTCATGATGCCCCACCAAGCGAAAGCGGTGTGGCATCAAGGAAGCTTCCCGCACGTGGACCTGCGGAAGTCATTCAGGAACACATAGTAGAAATCGTCAGCGACTCGGGCGAAGGCGCACAAAGGTGCGGCCAAGCGCTCGCGTCCATCGCAGCCCGGTCCGGGCACGGGATCTGGACCGTGGAAATCATTCCCGCCGAAATCCAGCCCCCTCACCGCTCCGTGGCCGGAGCCAGCGGCAACCGGGTGCGCATGGCCGCGCACAAGGTTACCAACGTCGGCGACCAGGCCGACCTGGTCATCGCCTTCAACGAGCAGGTTCTCCTCAGCCGCCTTCAGGCCAAAGAAATCAAGCCCGGTGCCGTGATCCTGATCGAAGACATGTGGAAGCATGACAAGGATCCCGCGATCGCCGAAAACTATGCCCGGGTGACAGCAGATGTCAGGGCGCAGGGCTACCGGCTGTTTGAAATTCCGATGGAGACGGAATGCCACAAATATGTGCCTGACGCCCGCAAGGGCAAGAACATGTTCGTGCTCGGCATCCTGTGCACGATCTACAGTCTCGACAAGGCGCTGGCCGAAGCACAGGTCCGGCTGACCTTTGCCAAGAAGGACCAGAAGATCGTCGATGCCAACCTCGAGCTGCTGGCCGCCGGTCGGGCATGGGCAGAGGACAATCTCGCCGTCCGCTACATGATCCCGGCAGCCCCTGTGGTCAAGCCGCAGATCGTGACCAACGGCAACGCCGCGCTGGCGCTGGGCGTTGTGGCCTCCGGCATGGAGGTCTGCGCGATGTATCCGATCACGCCGGCCACCTCGGCGTCGCACTATCTGTCGACCATCTTCGAGAAGGTCGGCTGCGTCGTGCATCAGGCAGAGGACGAGATCTCGGCGGCAACCTTTGCCATCGGAGCCTCCTATGCAGGCAAATGCGCCGTGACCATCACCTCCGGTCCCGGCCTGTCGCTCAAGCAGGAAGCCATCGGCCTTGCCGTGATGACAGAGATCCCGCTGGTGGTGATCGATGTGCAACGTGGCGGCCCGTCCACCGGTCTGCCGACCAAGGTCGAGCAGGGCGACATGATGTCGGCGATGTTCGGCAGCCATGGCGACGCCCCCAAGATCGTCATGGCGGTGGATTCCATCGAGGACTGCTTCTATTCGGTGATCACCGCACGCAAGATAGCCGAAACCTTCAACATGGTGGTTGTCATCCTGTCCGACGCTGCCCTGTCGACGGCTCAGCAGCCATTTGACCGGCCGCAGTTCAATGCCGACTGGCTGGCACCTCCGGTCAACCAGAGTGCCGTGCCCGCGGACGCCCACCCCTATGACTGGGACGAGCGCACCGGCATCGCCACCCGGTTCATTCCGGGTCAGCCAAACGGCATGCACTGTCTCACCGGCCTTGCCCATGACCGGGACAGCCACGTCGCCTATGATCCGCAGATCAACGAGGAAGGGCTTTTGAACCGCAGCCGCAAACTGGCCGCCTTCCAGAAGACCTTGCGGCTGGCGCCTGTCTATGGCGATGAGGAGGGCGATCTTCTGCTCATCGGCTGGGGCAGCACCCGCGGCGCCATCGAGGAAGCCGTCAAGACCATGCGCGCGCAGGGTCACAAGGTGTCTTCGCTGCACCTCAAATATCTCCAGCCCATGGCCTCCGGCATCGACGCAGTGATGAAGCGCTTCGGCAAGGTGATGACCATCGAGAACAACTGGAACGACCCCAAGAGTGATCCCCTGATCAACGATGCCAACCGGCGCTATTCCCATCTGGCGATGCTGCTGCGGTCACGCTGGCTGGTCGATATCGACTGCTGGGGCAACGCCCGTGGCCAGCCGCTGAAGCCGGGAGAGATCATCCGGGCGGCCCTGGCCAAACTGAACGAAGACAAACAGCAAGCGGCGGGAGGGCTATGAGATGACTGCTTCCATGAGCCAATGTCTGATGCAGATGGTGCACACGGACTATCAGATTTCAGACTATCAGAGCGCCATCACCCCACGCTGGTGCACGGGCTGCGGCGACAACGCCATTCTGACCGCCATGCAGCGGCTCTGCCGCGACGAACAGCTGCCACCGGAAAAGACCGTTTGTGTCTCGGGCATCGGCTGCGCCTCGCGTCTGCCCCACTATATGAACGCCTATGGCTTCCATGGCATTCACGGGCGCGCCCTGCCGATTGCCGAAGGCATCAAGATCCGGCGGCCCGACCTGCATGTTTTCGTGACAACCGGCGACGGCGACTGCTGCTCCATCGGGGCGGCCCACTGGTTGCATGCCGTGCGTTACAACATGAACATGACGATGCTGCTGCATGACAACAATGTCTATGGCCTCACCAAGAAACAGGCCTCGCCGACATCCCCCAAGGGGCTGAAGAGCAACACCACCCCCTTCGGGGCAACCCTCAATCCGCTCAACCCGCTGAGCGTCACGCTGGGTATTGCCAACGTGTCCTTTGTGGCACAAGTGCCCGACTGGATCCCGGAACTGCTCTATGATGTGCTGTCCAAGGCCTATCATCACAAGGGCTTTTCCTTCATCCGCATCCTGCAACGTTGCCCGAACTTCATGAACCATCATTTCGATGCAGCCGTGCAGGATCCGCTGAGGATCCGGATGCTCACCCATTCGAACGGATTGCGGCTGAAGCCGGAACTGTCCCGCATCTACAAGAATCAGGAGACCCACGACCCGCTTGATCTGCACCGGGCGCAGGCTCTTGCCGTGCTGGATGAGGAGATCCCGGTCGGTGTGCTCTATTCCAACCCGGATGTGCCCTGTTATGACGAATTGCGCAAAGGCAAGCGTCCCAACACGCCGCAACTGGTGGAAACCGTCCTGAATGAAGAATTCGACAAGGTTGGCATCTGGCCCGAAGGCCAGCAGGCCGCCTCAAACGGGGAGTGACCGATCATGCAGGTGGCTCAAATCATAACGGACCCTCAGGTCCCGGGCTCTGATGCTTCCGCCGGAGCGGCAGCATTGACAGCCCTCCGTCCGGCACTCTTTGCCCGCTACATGGCGCTCGACACTTTGCGCTATGACTATCCGCTGGTTCTGGTCGAGGGTGAGGAGGTTCAAAAGCCGCTCATCCCTCTCAGCCAGATCGTCGATGAAGCCTTGCGCCTCGTCGCACCGCTCGGCCCCGACGGAGAGGAGCTGCGCCAGCAGGTTCTGCGCCTTGAACAGCGCATGCGTGACAAGGTCGCCAAAGGGACAGAGGAAAAGCTCTCCGAACTCTGGCGGATCAGCTCGGCCGAACTGGTGGCTGAAAGCGGCCAGTCGACCTTTGGCCCTCTCGATGAAACACTCGAACGGGCATGGGGTGCCATCACCGTCGATGGCCGGGTCATCGGCTGCTCAGAGGCAACACCTCGCAAGGTGCTGGCCCATGTCTGGCAGGCGATGCATCACATGCGGGCCCGCAAGTTCCGCTACAAGGTCGACCGGCTGGTGCTCAAGCTCAACGACATCCTGAAATCGGACCACATCAAGTCCGACGAGGCGCACAGCCCGGGGGCTCTGGCCCAGTCGATGGGCCTTGATGGCGACAAATCCATCGATTTCAGCGCCTTGTCGAACATCCTGCATCGGGTGCGTCCGGAAGACCGGCTGCCAGCCGATCGGGTGGCACGCATCCGGCATGTGCTGCAGGTGCTGCAGACCCAGGCTTTCTTCGGGCCGGGCCGGGCAACCTTCAGCTATCCGGACAAGGCGGTCTGCTACAGCTATGTGTTCCAGAGCTGCACGGAGGCGCTCGATGCCTATCGGGATCGCCTGCCAAGCGTCATCGAATTCACCAAGGCGCTGGCAATTGCCGAAATGGAGGTTGAGAACAAATATGTTCCCGAGCTGCATGATGCTATCTTCGAGAGCTTCGATGAAAGCGACCTCACCGAGGAACAGATGGCCTTCCTGCCACCGGCTGTCGTTTTCTTGCGGGACGGCGTGACCGAATCCGTCGAGCTGGCCCGTGCCTATGAGGCGCTTGCCTGCGGGTTGCCGATCAAGGTGATGATCCAGGTTGACGACATTCTCGGCCCGACCTCGCCCGAGCCTCCCCGCAATTCCTTCGGGGCGGGCAATGCGCGCCTTGCCAGCATGGCCATGGGCATCAACAATGCCTTTGTCGTGCAATGCTCCAGTGCCCACATGGTCCGGATGCAGGGAGACCTCGTTGCTGCCATGCAATATGGCGGACCGGCGATGTTCAGCATCTATTCGGGCGCCACGAAAACCGTGGCCGGGGTGCCTGCCTATATTCTGGCGGCTGCCGCGACCGAATGCCGGATGTTCCCCAATTTCAGCTATGACCCTTCAGCGGGCAACGATCTGGCGAGCCGGTTCGACCTGTCCGCCAACCCGCAGCTTGAGCGGGACTGGCCGGAACACACATTGCTGTTCGAGGATACCTCGGGGCGGCGCCAGCAGGAAACCGTGCGTTTCACCCTTGGCGACTTTGCCCTGGCCGATGCCCGCTATCACCGCTTCTGCCAGACGGTCGAGGCCGGGAGCTGGAGCGGTGACATGGTACCGTTCGATGAACAGCTGAAAGCGTCGAGTTCGGCAACGGACATCAAACGCGCCTTCGTGCTTGGCATCGACCGTCAGAACCAGATGATGCGGGTCGTGGTTGATGACAAGATCACGGTCGCGGCACGGCGTTGCAATGATGCCTGGACCCAGCTGCAGGAGCTGGCAGGCATCAACAACTCCCATGTTCTGGCCAAACTGGCCGAGGAACGGCGCAAGCGGGAAGCCCTGGTTGTCGAACTCTCGACAGAGAGCAGCCTGACACAATCCCCAGACGAGGCGAAGACGGAACCGGCTCCGGGTGCCCCTGTGCCAAAGACCGAGGCGAAGGCCGTGGAGGAAGAGAGCGATAGCGCCGTTGCGGAAGTGCTCGATGACATGCCGTGGATCGAGACATCGCGCTGCACAACCTGCAACGAGTGTCGCCAGATCAACGACCGTCTGTTCGGCTACAATGAAAACATGCAGGCCTTTATCGCCGATCCGGATGCGGGCACCTATCGCCAACTGGTGGATGCGGCCGAGGGCTGTCAGGTCAGCATCATTCATCCGGGCAAGCCACGCAACCCGAATGAACCGGACCTTGAAGACCTGATGGAACGGGCAAAACCGTTTCTCTAGAAAGCGAACCGTGATCCGCCGGATACTAAGGGGTCCGGCGGGGCCCCCTCACCCGGCGATTGCGACCACTATTCGAGCAACCCGTTGGCTACCCAGCGGGCTTCCGGCTGTTTGAGGCGGGCATCGGACAACACCCGCACAAAGCGCTCGATGTCGCCGTTGCTATCGTTAGTGCCGTCTTCATAGCTGATGTCTTCCAGCACGATCTCCGTCTCTTCGCCCCAGAACAGAAGCCTGAAGCGGGCATTGAGATCGAGATGGCGGAACTGCATCCCCAACAGGACCTTCGGCGGGCCGGACCATTCCAGTTCGGCCTCGGCCGTGCCCCGGTAGAACAGGGTGTTTTCCTTCAGGAACAACTCGCAGGACGACGCGACCAGATCCTGAATGTTGGCATGGGAATCTGTGAAAATGTAGGAAACGAGATGCCCTGCATCGACAAGCCTCAGCTCATTGATGATATCCCTGATTGCCCATAGCATGGCGTGTTTATAAACATCTCTACGACCTGCGGTCGCAAGAGGGTCTCGACTGATCATGGTCGATTTCCGGGAAGCGTTGTTCATTCCTAGCCCGAAGCTGTTTTGTAATTCGAGCCATCGGCAGAATACACATAGTATAGAATTTCTGCAACAACCCGGAAAAACTGTGGTGGTATAGGCAGATCAACTTCACTCTCGGCAAACAGAGCCCGCGCCAGAGGCACGTTCTCGATGACCGGAATGCCGTTTTCTTCTGCAATTTGACGTATTTTCAGCGCGATGAGATCCTGCCCCTTGGCAACGACCACGGGCGCCTTGTCTACGCTGTGTTCATAGCGCAAGGCAACGGAAAAGTGTGTCGGGTTGGCGATCACGACCGTTGCCTGGGGAACAGATGCAATCATGCGGTTGCGGGCTCGGTCGCGCGCCAGAGAGCGCATCCGGCCCTTGACCATGGGATCGCCCTCGGACTGCTTGATTTCATCCTTAACTTCCTTCGGGCTCATGCGAATGTCGCGGCGCCATTTGCCCCTGACCCAGAGCACGTCGAGCAGAACCAGCGAAACCGTTGCAACACAGATGCCGGACACCAGCCGGATCGTGAGGCTGAGGAGCTCCTCAGGCAGCAGGGTTGGATCTGTAAACATGCTATTCACCAGAACCTGTCGTTGACTTGAAATGATGATGCCGAGCACAACGCCAAGCATGATGAGTTTTGCGAGAGCCTTGAGAAACTCGACCCAGCCCTGAACCCCGAACATGCGCGAGAGCCCCTTGCCGGGCGAGAGTTTCGATAAATCGGGACGCAGCCGGTCAAAGGCAATCTGTGGCGGATGCTGAACCCATGTCGCAGCGAGCCCGAAGACAAGCAGGATGCAAACCGGAGCGACCAGAAACTTGGCCACCACGATGCCGACGGCTGATCCGAGCTGGGCAAATTGCGCTTCGTTTTCAAGTCGGATGTCTCCTGTTCCATCAAGTATCCATGACAAGGCCGCCGAAAGTGAGGCCACCTGGGTTTTCACTGCAAACGCCAGAATGATCAGCAGACCCAGAAAGGTCGCGAAGGCGTTCACCTCCTTGGACAGGGGAAGGTTGCCCTTCTCTATCGTGTCCCTGATCTTTTTTTCTGTCGGCTCTTCTGTCTTGCTGTCTTTGTCTTCGTCTGACATCGTGACCTACATCGTCCGGCGCCGGAAGTCCGACGGGCGCTCAGGCAAGAAGCCTATTGCAGGAAGGCTCCACCTTCCTGTTTCGGGTTGAGATCGATCTCTCCGCGTCCGGCCATCTCGAGCGCCAGATCGGTGATCTCGCGCCGTGCGGCGAAGACATCCCGTTCGGCAGCCGGCTGGCCGCTGGACAGCTCGTGCTCGATGATCCTGCGGGTTCGGCTGGCAAGGGTCGAAAGAATGGACTGGCGCAGCCCCTGATCGGTTCCCTTGAGGGCCATGACAATCTGTTCGGTGTTGATCTGGTCGAAAATGGCCATGCGCGCCCGTGGCGTGAGATTGATGATGTCGTCGAAGGTGAACAACAGACCCTTGAGGGCTTCGGCCGCCTTCGGCTGACGCTCTTCGAGAGAATTGAGAGCGGCCTCCATCTGGTCACGTTCCATCTTGTTGAGGATGTCGGCCATGCGCGAGAAGGTATCCGCCTGCATGTTGCCCGAGAAGTTGAGCAGGAAGTCCTCATGCAGCACTTTCTCGATGTCTCTGGCCGCCTCGGGCACGATCGGCTTGATGGTCAGCATGCGCCGCATCAGCTGGTTGCGCATTTCCGGCGGCAGCTGGTTCATGACCTTGGCGGCAGCCGTTGGCTTGCTGCGCGACAGAATGAAGGCCGCCGTCTGGGGGTGTTCCTTCTTGAGATAGTTGGCAATGGCCGTCTCGGAGATGTTGGCGATCCTGTCCCAGATGGACCAGTTCGATGACCCGGCCACATCGGCGATGATGTCGGACACCTCGTCTTCCGGCAGCACGCCGGTCAGCAGCTTCTGCACCTCGTTGACAGATCCGTAAAGGCTTGCCCCTTCGCCGAACTGCTTGACGAATTCATCGATGATGGATTCCATCTCCCGGGCATTGATGCTGCCCAGCTGGGCCGCGATGCGGGTGATCAGCCGGATCTCGTCACTGTCGAAGTGGGAGAGCACGCGGGCAGCGTTGGTCTGCCCCATTCCCAGAATCAAGGCAGCAACCTTTTCAACGCCTCTGAACTTTCTCAGTTGGGGCTCGGGAGGCTGAATTTCGTTTGCTACAGCAGGCAGGGCCGCCATGACACACCTCTACTTGATTGACTTTACTTGCTTAATTGAAGGCTTCGGGCTTGGAGACATTGCCGGTTCCGACAATCTCCGTCAGGGAAACGCCGAAGCGGGAGTTGTCATCCTCGACGACGACCACCTCGCCGCGGGCTACCACCCGCCCGTTTACAACGACCTCGACCGGCTCGCCGACCCGGTGGTCGAGCGGGATCACCGCACCACGGCCAAGCTTGAGCAAGTTGGAGACCAGCATCGAGGCCGAGCCGAGAACCACCTGGATCTCCACCGGAATGCCGAGGATATTGTCGAGGTTGCGGTCGGTATCGATGGTGGCACCAATGGTCGGGCCATCGCTGTTGGTCATCGAGAAGTCGGCCAGCGCAGGCCCTTCCTTCTTGGCAGCAGCCGACGGAGGGGCTGCCGGTTCGTCAAATTCGATTTTCTGGAACTCGATATCATCGGGATTCATGGGTCTGTTCCTCTAGTGTGTCTGACTGGTCCGGTTGACGGGGGTCACCGGCTTCATGATTTCAGGTTGACGCGGCGCAGCATGGAAGGCAGCTGGTCCTCGATGCGATAGAAGGGCGGGCGTTCAGCCGAGGCCCCGGCCGCACTGGCACCCTGGCCGGTTGAGGCTTCCTTCCTCACCGCCTCGTTGGCCGCTTCGCTGATCTTTTTCAGAATGCCGATCTGGTTGTTGCATTCCTTGCCGATCGCTTCCTGAAAGGCGACCATTTCCAGACGCAATTCCTTCTGCTGGCCACGCACTTCGCGGGTCATCTTGTCAATGTCGGTGACAATGTCGCGCGCTTCGTCGATTCGCCGGCCCAGAGCATTGAGAACCTGCTGTCCGCGCACGTTGATCTCGTCAATCGACACCTCGATCCCCTCAAGGGCCTGATTGGTCTGTTCCATGACGCGGCGGAACTCAAAGTGATTGTCGCGCAGCTTCTGCAGGCGATTGTTCATTTTCATCACCCAGACCGAGGTAACGATCAGGGCAATCATCAAAATGCCGTCAGCGAGATAAGATATCATCTAGGATGTCCTCTTTCTGGTGGATCTGCTCTTCGACCTGAAGACAATAGGAGCCCTCGGACTGGCCCATTGAACAACTGAAGAGAGGTTGCCTGTTACATTGCAGCGAAACTTTGGAACGCGGGGTGGCCTGCAGCTGGATGACATCACCGATTTTGAGATCCGCAAGCCTGTCAAGCGTGATGGTCTGCTCCTCAAGCACGGCATCAAGCTTGATCTGGGTGCGCTGGATTTCCGCCTGGAACTGCTGGGTCCATGCCTTGTCGCGGTTGTTGCCTTCGCCGCTGACGACCTGAGCCAGATTCTGGCGCAACGGGGTCAGGGCGGAGTGGGGCACGACGACAAACATTTCGCCGCCCCGGCCGATGGCCTGCAACAGCAGACGACCGACGACAGCCGAATTGTTGCGGCGACCGATCACGGCGAAGTCCATGCGGGTTTCGATGCGCTCGAATTTCAACGTGATGTTGGAAATCGACTTCAGGGCATCTTCCAGCGCCTTGATGGCATCCATGAACAGGGATCGGGCGACGCGCGTCTCGATATTCGAGAAAGGCCGCTCGTCATCAATCGGCGGCTCGGTGCCATCCGCCCCGAACAGAACCTCCATCATCGAGAAGATGAAGTCCCGGTCAAAGCCGATCAGCAGGCGAGTGTCCCATTCCGGCGTATAGACGACCGCAGCCAGTGCATTGGCCTCATTTTCGTCCAGGATGTCGCCGATGCGATCGTTGCCGATATAGCTTACGGAAACAAAAACCGGAGACGCCGCCCGCTGACGCATTGTGTCTGCAAATACCCGTGCCATTCGATCGAAGATGATCGGGAGCATTGGCAGACGTTCAATCGAGTTTCCTGCTGCATCCAGCAGCCGATCGGTGATCGGTGAAAGGTGATGTGCCTGTGCCATGGATTATGCCGCTCCCTTTTGCGGAAGCTCATGGATGGTGCCTTCGCCAGCGCTGATCGAGCCAACATTCATCGTCTGGCTTTCCACTTCGTCGATGCTCGGACGATCGATTTCGGAAATCGTCTTGCGCCCGTGTTCGAGAGCAATCTGCGGGGCGGCACCGTTCATGAAGGCCAGAAGGGTCTGCTTGACGATGACATAGAGGCGGCCCTTCTTCTCGCGGACCGACTTGACCTTGTTGGCCAGCGGACCGACTACGGCATAGGAGCAGAAGATACCGGCAAAGGTTCCCACCAGTGCGGCCCCGATCAGCCCGCCGAGAATGGCCGGGCTCTGGTCAATGGCGCCCATGGCCTTGACCACCCCAAGCACGGCGGCAACGATGCCGATGGCCGGCAGGCTTTCAGCCTGAAGGGACAGTGCCAGATAGGGCTTCATCTGCTCGCGCATCCGCGTCATCAGCTCTTCGTCCATCAGGCTTTCGATTTCGTGCGGCCGGGCGTTGGAAACGATCAGGATGCGGAAATAGTCGCAGATGAAGTCACGCAGGGCCGGATTGTCCGAGACCGACTTGTATTGCTGGAAGATCGTCGAGTCCTGCGGGTTCTCGATATGCGGCTCGATTTCGTTGCGACCCTTGGAGCGGAACTCCCGCATAATGGTGTAGAGCAGCCCCAGAACGTCGAGATATTCCTTTCGTCTCGGCGTCGCATTGGTGATTGCCTCCAGAATGGCGCGTCCGGTATCGAAAACCACCTTCAGCGGGTTGGCAATGACGAATGTCCCGAAGGCGATCCCGAATACGATTACAAATTCCCAGGGCTGCAGCAGAACAGCAACATGCCCTCCCATTGCGGCAAAGCCACCAAGCAAAGATGCCAGCGCTATGGCAAGTCCTAAAAATACACTCAAGATCGGCTCTCCAGATTTAGTCTTCTCGTTGAAACCAATCTAGATTTTCTGTCTTGCGCGAACCTGACCTTGTGCAAGCCCCGGCGGAAAAGAAGGCTGCTGGCAGGATTTCCCGCCCCCGGATCCCTTGCAAAAGCCCGGGTTCTGCCCCGCTACGCCCTGACAGGATTCTATAATTCTAAAGACAAAGCATTCCGTGACGCAAAGAAACCGCTTGCCAGCTCGGGACGTCAGCCTCGGGCAAGGCGCGGGCGGCATGATCGGCGTATCTGAAACGGAGTTGCAGCCATGACCGATACATATCTGCGCGTCAGCATGCTGAATAGAGACTACAGCAAAACCATCGAGACGCTCAGTCAGGACGCCCAGGTAAGCCGGGCGACCGACAATTATCTTGAGAAGATACGGGATATCAAATCCATCGACGATTTTCTCGATGACTATGAAATCTACAGTTACGCCATGAAAGCCATGGGCCTTGAAGACATGATCTATGCCAAGGCCTACATGCGCAAGGTGCTCGAAGAGGGCATATCCAACAGCGACTCCTTTGCCAACAAGCTAACGGACACCCGCTTCAAGGAATTCGCCACGGTCTTCAATTTTGCCTCTCACGGCGAGGCCACCACCTCGTTCGAGAAGGCACAGCAGGGCGTCGTCGACAAATATCTGGAGCAGACGCTGGAGATCCGCGAAGGGGAAGAGAATACCGGCGTTCAACTGGCGCTCTATTTCCAGAAGAAGGCCTCCACCATCACCTCATCCATGGAACTGCTCGGCGACAAGGCTCTGGCGGAAGTGGCCCGCACCATCAGCGGCATCCCGTCGGAAGCCGCCGGGGCCGACATCGACTGGCTGTCGGAGGCCATTTCCAGCAAGATCGATATCGACCAGTTGTCCGATCCGGACTATGTCCAGGAACTCGTCCAGCGCTTCTCGGTTCTTTATGATCTGGAGAATGGCACCACGATGGCCAGTGTTCCCAATGTTCTCATTTCCAGCAGCTCGGTCATCGGAATGGATGAGGATCTGCTTCTTTCGCTGCAGGGTCTGCAGCTCGGGGGTATCTGATGCCGACATCGAACTATGTCTCCCTGTCCTCGCAGATTGCCCTTGATAACCGGATGCAGTCGGTCGCCCGCAACGTTGCCAACATCAACACGGCGGGATATCGCGGCGAAGCGGTGAGCTTCTCCGAAATCCTTGCCAATGCGGGCAGCGATTCCGTCAGTTTTGTCTCCATGGGACAAACCCATATCTCGCGCGAGAAGGGGGCGATCAGCCAATCGGGCAATCCGCTTGATCTGGCGATCGAGGGTGATGCCTGGTTTTCCTTCCAGCGTGGTGGCGAGGTAGCCTATACCCGCGATGGCCGCATGCAGATGGACAGCACGGGCCGCCTGACCACAGTCAATGGCGAACCGATCCTGTCGGCCAGCGGCTCGACAATTCAGGTTGATCCGCAAGGGGGCTCTCTGGTCATTCAGGCTGATGGCGAGATCGCCCAGAATGGCCACACGGTCGACCGCATCGGCCTGTTCGAAATCAGCCCGGACGACAAGCTCAAACGCTATGGCGGCTCGGCCGTCGTCCCGGAAGGGGTGGCGTTTCCATTACAGGATCCATCCAAGGCACGTGTTCTGCAAGGCTTCGTGGAAGGCTCCAACGTCAACCCGATGACAGAAATGACCCGTCTCATCATGATCAGTCGCGCCTTTGAAAGTGCCCAGAAAGTGATGGAAACCTCCGAGGACGCCCAGCGCGGCGCCATTCGAGACCTTGGAGAAACCTCATGACGGTTCCGGATCTATCAAGCGCGGCTCTGGATGCCATCCAGCCACGGGATCTGTCGACCCGGTCGCTGCATCAGAACGGTGCCTCCGAGGTTGCCTTTCCCCGTCCGGCGCAAGGCTTCGGCATGCGCCAGTCGGAGACGGTCGGGCTCCTCAACGGTTCGTTTTCGCTCGAAACCATTCCAGTGATCGGGGATTTCTTCTCGGTCATCTCCTCACTGTTTTCGTCCTTCGACAGCTCGGCAACAGACGCTGTGTCCGGCCATGGCAATCAGGCGATGTCGCAAGCATCCCTTGCCAAAACCGATAGGGCAGCTCTTCCGCCTGTGTCAGGCCGCAGCGATGCGCCGCTCGATCTGTCGGCCTATATCCGCGCCCTTGATGAAATGGCAACCGGCGTGGTCGATCTGACCGGCAAGGACAGCGACCAGATGGCCGCGATTGAAAGCAGCGACAAGACGGTTCTGCCGCAGATTACAGGACTGGCGCAGCATCCGGCCAACAAGATTCCGCTGGACGCTCTGGCCCAGATGCAAGCGCGTTATATCGCGATGACGTCCAAAGAGGACTGACAAGGTGTCAACAACGACTTCGCCCGAGGGCAGACCAACAAGCCGCCGTCGCGAAACCGCGAATAAACTGGATCGCCTGCAGGGCGTTGTGCGCCTGCTGCAGGAAGAGCACCAGACTGTCAGGATCTGTGGTGCCGTCACCCAGATCACCCCGGCCTATTTCGGCATCAGCGGACTCGACAAGCACGTGCATATCGGCGACTGCGTCGAACTCGACGTCATGCGCCCGGCAGGCAGAGGGCCGGCACGGGCCGAGATCATCCGCATTGATCAGGGCAAGGTGTTTGCCAAGCCCTACAGCCGCCACCTCGATGTCGGCATTGGCACCCGCGTTTTCCGCATGGGTCCGATCCAGTTCTGCCCCGACAACAGCTGGAAGGGTCGGGTGATCGACGCGCTTGGCCGCCCGATTGACGGCAAGGGCATGCTGGTGCCGGGCAACAGGAGCGTGCATCTGGAAAATGACCCGCCGTCGGCGATGGAGCGCGGTCTTGTCAACACTCCGGTGCGCACAGGCGTGCGGGCCATCGACCTGTTCACGCCGCTCTGTGTCGGCCAGAGGATCGGCGTCTTCGCCGGCTCCGGCGTCGGCAAGTCCACTCTGTTGGCGATGCTGGCCAAGGCGCTGGCCTTTGACATCGTCATTGTTGCGCTTGTCGGCGAACGTGGCCGAGAGGTGCGCGAATTCATTTCCGACACCCTCGGCGATGCGCTGGAGCGTTCGATTGTCGTGGTCGCAACCGGCGACGAAAGCGCCATGATGCGGCGACAGGCGCCCAAGACGGCAATGGCACTGGCCGAATATTTTCGCGACCAAGGCCGCTCGGTGCTGATGATCATGGATTCGGCAACCCGCTTTGCTCTGGCGTCCCGGGATGTGGCCATGGCCTCTGGTGAACCGGCCGTAGCGCGCGGCTTTGCCCCGAGTGTCTTTTCCGATCTCCCGCATCTGCTGGAACGGGCTGGCCCTGGCCCTGCCATCGAAGAGTCCGACAAGCCCTGTGGTGCCATCACCGGCGTTTTCGCCGTGCTGGTCGATGGGGACGATCACAATGATCCGGTCTCGGATTCCATTCGCGGCATTCTGGACGGCCACATTGTTCTGGACCGCTCGATTGCCGATCAGGGCCGCTATCCGGCAATCAACCTGCTGTCCTCGGTTTCGCGTATGGCCAACAAGGCCTGGGCTCCCAACGAGACCAAGCTGATCATGAAACTCAAGGGCATGATCGCCCGCTATGAGGAGACCCGCGATCTTCGGCTGCTGGGAGGCTACGCCAAGGGAAGCGACGCCGAGCTTGATCATGCCATGGAGCTGGTGCCGCGCATCTATGATGCATTGTGCCAGCAGCCGGGCGAGAAGATTGATGTCAAGACCGATCCATTCCGCGCCTTGTCAGAGGCTCTGATGGCGCAGGACACGAGGAAAGGTTGAAACAGCCCTCCGCCGAACAGATGGCAAGCTTCGAGCAAGCCATGAGAACTACTGTTTCAGATGTCTTTTTAGATCGAGACTGATCCGAGGATACCGAAATGGCTATTTCAATCCCTTCCGATCTGGTGATGGACGTTGTCAATGCGGCCGATCCGGTCGAACGTCAGATGGCAGCCCAAAAACTTGGCACAGCCCCCTTGCAACGCCTGCATTATGCCAGTGCAGCGACAGGGGATGGCGGCAACAGCGCAACCGATGCTGCGAGCTTTGAAAAACAGTATGCCAGCCTTGCCGAACCGGCGGTTCTGTCCGATGCCAGCATATCCCGTTATGCCAAAGGCATCGCCAGAACCACGAATCCGGTGAGCGAGAAATTCGTCGCCCTGATGCTGCACGAAATGCTGGAAACCATGCTGCCCAGAGATACCGAGGGCATCTATGGCGAAGGGCTTTCCGGCGACATGTGGCGTTCGATGCTGTCCGAACAGCTCGGCAACCAGATGGCCAAGAGCGACATGCTCGATCTTGCCTCCTATCTCGGCCTGCCCGATCAGGCCTGAGCTTTCCTGCAACTGAATGAAAACAGAGACTGACATGCAAACATCTCTTCAAAAGCGCGATGCACAAACGGTTGATCTTTCGCTGGCGCCGGGTGGCGACAATGGGGGGACCGGTCGGTTAGCCCCCATCGAGGACACCATTCTGGAAACCGTGCAACGCGCCATTCGCGTGGTGGCAAAGGAAACCCATGCCCTGCGCGAGGAACGCCACGTCAACCTGCGCTCCTACAGCGACGAGAAGTCCCGTGTGCTGCTTGATCTGAGCCGGTTGACCGACGCAGTCGATATCAAGACGCTGTCCACTTCGGTGACCAACGAACTGACCGTTCTCAAGCGCCTGCTGGCAGAGAACAGGGAGATCCTCGGCCGCCATCTCGATGCGGTTCGCGAGATCACCGAGCTGTTGTCCAAGGCCATGTTGGCAGCCGAGTCCGATGGCACCTACGCTGCCCAGATGCAGGAAAGATAAGACGCCATGCGCTATGCCCTGCTCGCTCTGTGGATCGGTGCCGTCTCGACCCTGTCGGCCTACCTGTCCGGACACTGGATGAACAACAAGAGCTTTACCGAACTGTCCGCCTCGCCGATGCAGGAAGGCATGGACTTCGAGAAGACCCGCGCCATCAGCGTGCCGATGATCACGGATGGCAAGGTGCGCGGCTACGTGGTGGCGCAGTTTGTCTACACGATCGATTCCACCACCCTGAAGGAACTGGCCATTCCGCCCAATCCGTTCGTCGTGGATGAGGCCTTCCGCGCCATCTTCACGGACAAGACGATCGATTTCGAAGACCTCAAGCATTATGACATCGATGCCCTGACCACTCTGATCAAGGACAATGTCAACGCACGCATGCAGGCGCAGCTGGTCCATGACATTCTGGTCGAGGAATTCAGCTTCTTCCCCGAATCCGCCATCAACAAGATCTGACCGACCGGGCACGACCGGCAGTCACCTGATCAGGACAGGAGCTCTCCACCCATTGCTCCTTTCCCCTTTTCACAACAAGCCCGGCGCAAGCTTGCCTTGGCATTTTGTGAAGGCACATAACGAACTACGGAGAGCGACATGTCAGACATCCAGGTCGTCGCAGCAGTCGGGTTGAACCCGGAGAAAAAAGGCAGAGACGTCGGCTTTGCGTTCGGTATCGTCATCATCCTGACGATCCTCTTCCTGCCCATCCCGCCCTTTCTCATCGACGTGGGGCTTTCCCTGTCGATCGCCCTGTCGATCCTGATCCTGATGGTTGCCCTGTGGATCCAGAAACCGCTGGAATTCTCGTCCTTCCCGACGATCCTGCTGATCGCCACCATGCTGCGCCTGTCGCTCAATATTGCAACAACGCGCATGATCCTGTCGCAGGGTCACAAGGGGCTTGATGCGGCGGGCAACATCATCAACGGCTTTTCCCAGTTCGTCATGAGTGGCGACTTCGTGATCGGTCTCATCGTTTTCACGATCCTCGTCATCGTCAATTTCCTGGTGATCACCAAAGGCGCCACCCGTATCGCCGAGGTGGGCGCCCGCTTCACCCTCGATGCCATTCCCGGCAAGCAGATGGCCATCGACGCCGACCTCAATGCCGGCCTGATCGACGACAAGGCAGCGCAGGCCCGCCGCTCCGAGCTGGAAGAAGAAAGCTCCTTCTTCGGTGCGATGGACGGTGCCTCGAAATTCGTCCGTGGCGATGCGATCGCCGGTCTCATCATCACTGCGGTCAACATTTTCGGCGGCATCGTCATCGGTGCAACCCGTCACGGCATGACCCTTGGCGAAGCCTCCGACGTCTTCACCAAACTGTCGGTGGGCGATGGTCTGGTTTCCCAGATCCCGGCGCTGATCGTTTCCCTTGCCGCCGGTCTGCTGGTCTCCAAGGGCGGCACCCGCGGCTCGGCGGACAAGGCGGTCATGGGGCAGTTGGGCAAATATCCCCGCGCCCTGTTCGTTGCCGCCAGCCTTTTGGTCATTCTGGCCATCATGCCCGGCCTGCCGGTGCTGCCGTTTGCCATTCTTGCCGGCATCATGGCCTTTACCGGTTATTCCATTCCGAAGCGCCTTGCCGAAGAGGAAGCCAACAAGGCCCGCACCGCAATGGTGGCAGCCCGCAAGAAAGAGGATCAGGAGCGCCTGAATGCCAAACCGAACCTCAAGACGCCCGAAATCGAGCTTTGCATCGGCAAGCAGCTGACTGCGCAGATCCTCACCTCGCGGGACGATCTGGCAAACCGGGTGGCCAAGATGCGCCGCAAATTTGCCGAGGACTATGGCTTCGTCGTACCCGACATCCATCTCACAGACAGTCTGGCGCTGCCGCCCAAGAGCTATCAGATCAAGATCCACGGCACGGTCATTGCCAGCCACGAGCTGCGCGTTGGCGAGCTACTGGTGCTGGCTGGCCCCGAAAAGACCGGTGGACTGCCTGGTGAGCCGACCCGCGAACCCGCCTTCGGCATGCCCGGCATCTGGGTTCCGAGCACCTATCAGAGCGAGGTGGATCGCATCGGCCTCAGCTCCGTTGACAGCACCACCATCGTTCTGACGCACCTCAGCGAAGTGATCCGCAACAACCTGCCGCAGCTGTTGTCCTACAAGGACATGCGTCACCTGATCAACCGCCTCGATCCTGAATACAAGAAGCTCATTGATGACATCTGTCCGGCCCACATATCCTTCTCCGGCCTGCAAGCCGTGTTGAAGCTGCTACTGGCCGAGCGGGTTTCCATCCGCAACCTGCATCTCATTCTGGAGGCCATCGCGGAAATCGCGCCGCATGTGCGCCGGTCCGAGGAAGTGGTGGAACATGTTCGCGTCCGGATGGGTCAGCAGATTTGTGGCGATCTGGCCAAGGGTGGCAAGCTCGCCGTCATTCGCCTTGGCAACCGCTGGGATCTGGCCTTCCACGAAGCCCTCAAGCGCGATGCCAAGGGTGACATCATCGAGATCGATCTGGCTCCGCAACTGGTCGAGCAGTTCGGCCAGCAACTGACCAAGGTTGTGCACGACCAGTCGGCCAACCAGCAAAGCTATGCCCTGCTGACAACGCCGGAAGCCCGCAGTTATGTCCGCATGATCGTTGAGCGGCTGTTCCCGACCCTACCCGTGCTCTCCCATCTGGAAGTGACCCGCGGCGTCGACCTCATCACCATCGGCAGCGTGTCCTGATCCGCCATGGCCTGGTTGCAACCGACAACACTGCTTGCCGTCTTCCTGATCCATTGCCGCATCGGCAGTTGCCTGATGGTGATGCCCGGGTTCGGCAGTGCCCGTATCCCCATGCGGATCCGGCTTTATGTATCGCTCGCCATCTCGCTGGCGCTCTCGCCGCTGTTGCTGGCGAGCGTACTGCCGAGCTTGCCTGACACAAGGCTCGACCGCATCCTGTTGATGATCGTCACGGAGGTGCTGACTGGCATCACGATCGGCTTTATCGGACGGATTTTCATGGCCGCGCTTGAAACCTTCGGCAGCTATGCCGCCAACTTCATGAGCCTTGCGGCCATGGGTGGCGCACCGCTGGAGGCAGACGAGCCCCTGCCACCGATGGTCAACATGATCATGATGGCGGCTATCGTCATGATGTTCATCTCCGGGGTCCACTGGCAGATGCTGTCCGGACTGGTGTCGTCCTTCAGCATTATCCCTCCGGGCCTGACGTTCGATGCGCAAGGATCGCTGATCCAATTTGTCGATACCCTTTCGGAGGCCTTTGTTGTCGCCCTGCGCGTGGCAAGCCCGTTCGTCATCTATTCCGTCCTTGCCAACCTCTCGCTCGGCCTTTTGAACAAGTTCACCCCCCAGATCCCGGTGTATTTTGTCTCCGTGCCGTTCGTGATCATGGGGGGACTGTTGCTGACCATGTTCATCGTCAGCGAAATGCTGGGCATTTTCATCGATGCCCTCTCGTTAGCCCTTACTCGATGAAGCAGAGAAGACCATGTCAAAAAAAACCGAAAGACTTCGCAGACTTCTGCACGCCCAGGAACAGCTCCACAAAAGCACGATGCAGGCCGTCGAGCAGACCGTTCAGCAGAAGAAGCAGCTGCGCGCCCGGGAAGCCTCTTTGGTCAAACTGATGGCTGAAGGCGACCCGGTGCTGGTCAACGCGCTGATGGCCTCCCACGCCAAGCAGCTCAAGAAGGTGGCGCGTGAACGGGCCGAGCTGGATCAGGCGCTGGAAACCTTGCAACAGCAATTGCGCAAACACGGCACGACGATGGAATCCGTCAAACGGTTTCTTTCAATGGTCGAGGCCAAGGAACGCAAGGAGCAGGAAAAGCAGGACAATCTGGATATTCTTGAAATGGTTGCCAACAAGACCGGCGACGGCTTGTGAAAACCAAGACAAAGCCGAAAGCAGGAAAAGGCCCCGTTTTGCGGGGCTTTTTTTCGTTTTGTCCCCCACACACGCCCGCTGTCGATATGCACAGGCAGAAAAATCCAGCCTGACCAGACTGGTCAGCCCCGGACAAGGTTGACCCTCTAGGGTGGAAAGCACGACAGGTTGAGCATAACTGGAAAACAAATGCTCAAAGGCATGAAGCCGCCCTGTTGTCCCGGATAAAAGCCCGGAATGTCCCCAACAACTTCAATCCTTGAAAGGGACACTATCATGTCTAACAGTATTCTTACCAATACCTCTGCAATGACCGCTTTGCAGACCCTGAATGCAACCAACAAATCCCTGGACGCTACTCAGGAACGCATTTCTACTGGTTTGCGTGTTTCCGGTGCAGAAGACAACGCTGCTTACTGGTCCATCGCTACAACCATGCGGTCAGACAATGGTGCATTGTCTGCTGTGCAGGACGCTCTTGGTCTTGGTGCCGCTACGGTTGACACCATGTACACGGCCATGAACTCGACCGTTGATGTGATGAAGGAGATCAAGAACAAGCTGGTTGCCGCCAAGGAACCAGGCCTTGATCGTGCCAAAATCCAGTCGGATATCACTGAGCTGCAGAACCAGCTGAAGTCCATTTCGGATTCTGCTGTGTTCAACTCTGAAAACTGGCTCAGCAGTGACCCGGCCACCACACCAACCAAAAGTATCGTCAGTTCGTTCAGCCGTGACAGCTCTGGTGCCGTCCAGATTGAAACCATCGACGTCGACCTTGCTGGGATCCAGCTCTTCGACACCGCTGGTGCCAATACCGGTATCCTCGATAGCAACATCACGATCGGTGCCAACGTATCCGGTGCAAATGTTTCCGACTTTGACATTTCCGCCGTTACTGACGCTGACCTGTCCGGTCTTGACTCCTTGATCGGGGACGTCGACGCCGCCCTGAGCAGCATCACCGATGCAGCAACCAATCTGGGTTCCATCAAGACCCGTATTGATTTGCAGAACGATTTCATCTCTGCCCTCACCGACGCAATTGACCGCGGTATCGGGCAGCTGGTGGATGCAGACATGAACGAAGAATCCACTCGCCTGAAAGCACTTCAGGTTCAGCAGCAGCTGGGTATCCAGGCTCTGTCGATTGCCAACTCCGGCTCTCAGAGCATTCTGTCGCTGTTCCAGTAAGCTAATCAGCAAGTGGGCTCTTGATGATTTGACAGCGGTAAAAGGCGCATCCCAACGGATGTGCCTTTTATTTTTTTGAACCGCCCCGACCGATATTCCAAGACCGGATCAACCTGCGCAGGGTTCGCGCAAGCTTGTCGGCTCATAGTCACAAGAGACAGTTTCAAACTCCTGATAGAGGTTAGAATTTCGATGCCAGGCAGTGAACAAGCCGAAAAAATATTGGCGAATCTCAAAGAGCTTGGGCCGAGGCGGCTTCTGGCTCTCGGTCTTATCGGTCTGATCACCCTTCTGCTGGTCGGGGGAGGCGCCTATTTTCTCTCAAAGCCGCAGATGACCGTTCTCTATTCCGGTCTTGACCGCGAGGACATCACCCGGATCGGGTCCGCCCTTCAGGATTCTGGTATCCGCTATGATGTCAACACGGAAAGCTCCGCGGTCCTTGTGTCCCACTCATCAGCATCGCAGGCCCGCATGCTGCTGGCCGAGCGAGGGTTGCCGCGCGGCGACAGCGCCGGTTACGAGCTGTTTGACAATCTGGGCTCGCTTGGCCTTACATCCTTCATGCAGGAGGTAACCCGGGTCAGGGCTCTTGAGGGCGAATTGGGGCGCACGATCCAGTCGATGAAGGATGTGCAGTCGGCCCGGGTGCATATCGTTCTGTCCGAAAAGGGCTCGTTCCGCAAGCAGGACCAGAAACCCTCGGCCTCCGTTGTCATCAAGGCTTCGGGCACCGGCGAGTTCCAGACCGCACAGGCCATCCGCTATCTGGTTGCTGCCGCCGTGCCGGGCATGAAGCCTGCCGAGGTCACGGTGCTGGATTCCACCGGTGCATTGCTCGCCTCCGGTCAGGGTAAGGAAGCGACTTCGGCTGGCGAGATGGCAGGTCTTGAAGAACTCGTTTCCAACCGCATTCAGGAGAATATCAGGAAGACCCTCACGCCCTATCTCGGCCTTTCCAACTTCCAGGTCTCGGTCGCAGCGACCCTCAACACCGACAAGGAGCATGTCGCCCAAACGATTTTCGATCCGGAAAGCCGCATCGAGCGGTCTGTCCAGACCGTGCGCTCTAGCGAGAGCGCGCAGAATGCCAGCTCTCAGCCGCCAACCACCGTTGAGCAGAACTTGCCGGACCAGCAGGTCAAGGACACCAACAGCGAACAGTCCGTGGAAGAAAACCAGCGGCGCGAAGAAACCGTCAACTACGAAATTTCCAGCAAGAAGGTGGAGCAGACCCGCGAGGGATATGACGTGGAGCGGCTGTCGATTGCCGTTCTGGTCAACCGGGCGCATCTTCTGGAAACGCTGGGTGACAATGCAGACGACGCCGCCATCAACAGCGCCATCAACCATCACATTGAGGAAATCAATCAGCTGGCCGCGTCCGCTGCGGGGCTTAATGCTGCGCGCGGCGATCAGATCAAGGTTGCCGTCGTCGACTTCCAGGCTGGCACCGGCGATCTGGAACCGCTGCCGCCGCTCTCGATTACGCAGGTTCTGTTGCAGCAGTCGGGCAATGTGGTCAATGCCGTCAGCATCCTGCTGGTCTCCACCCTGTTGATCTGGTTCGGCCTGCGCCCGGCGATCGGTGCGCTGGTTCCCAAGCAGGTGGCCAATGACAACGCGCCTGAAGGCATGGAGCTTGAGGGCGAACTTGATCAAGCCGTTGGCTATCCTCTTTCGGACCCGAGCACCCACGCCGGCCTCATCGAGGAGTTGTCCAAGAAGCTCGATTCCTCTCCGGTGCGCAAGCTTGAACGGGTTGTCGAGATGAACGAGGAGCAGTCTGCGGCGATCCTCAAGCAGTGGTTCTATGAATCGGAGACGGCATGATGGCTCTGGCACTCAAGGATCTGATCCCTTCCGTCAAGGCCAGTGAGCAGGACGCACCGCGTCTGCGCAAGCCTGAGTTCCAGTCGCTCGGACCGGGGGACCCAATTGGAAAGAATGGTCATGACGGTGGCGCGGGGGCGGGCAAGTCCGCCTCCCCCTCCAGCCCCATAACCGTTCCAGTGATGACGCCGCTGGCGGCATCTGCAGACCCTCAGCCCATTGTCTTTGGCGGGCTGGACAAGCTGATCCCGGTCAAGGCACAGAAGATCGTGACCATTGTGCCGGAAGAAACCCAGATCGTGCGCACCGAAGCCTGGGCTCGGGGATTGAGAGATGCCGAAATCCTCTGGCAGGAGCAGCTCTCGCAACAGCGACAGAAGCTGCATGAGGAATTCGAGAGCATGAAGCAGTTGCTGGCGGCCGAGCTGCACCGGCAGCTCAAAGGTCAGATTGCCGGACAGCTTGAGAAGATCCGCAACGATCTGGCCGATCAGGTCGCCGAGACGCTTGAACCCTTCATTGCCGAGCATGCCCATGTCCGCATCGTCAAGATGTTCGCCGATGTCGCAGAACAGGCCCTGCAGGACTCGATTGCCGACAGTCCGCTCCTGAGCGGGCCGGACCATCTCATCCGGCAACTGGGCAATGTTGTCGACTGTGAAAAGCTTACGGAAATGGTTGGCTCTGTCGAGACGACCCGCCAGCAGACCGAGGAAACGGAACTGTCCCTCAAGGTAGACAACAGCGTCTTCGAGACGCGGCTTTCCGACTATCTGACCCAACTCAAACAGGCGGTGCAAGATGACTGATCTGGAACAAGACCACGAAAAGGAACTGATCATCATCCGACGGCGGCCGGACATGACCATCGAGAAACCGCACAGCGGTGTCTGGAAGATTGCCCATGCCGACTTCATGACTGCCATGATGGCCTTCTTCATGGTGATGTGGCTCATCTCCAGCACGGATGAAGCGGCCAAGAAGCATATCGCCCGCTATTTCAACCCGGTCAATCTGTCCTCGATGACTCCCTTCCCCAAGGGTCTGGAGGATCCGGAAACCAACGCCAAGCCGGTTGGCGAGGAAGCAAGCCCGACCAAACAGGACAAGGCGAGCACCGCCTCCGGAGCTTCCACGGCGGCAGGCCGCAGCGGACAGGCTACCCCGAACGTTGCGAGCGCAGCAGCAGCCCAGCAGGCTGTTCTGGTGCAGAACAGTGGTGTTGCCCGCAGCGGCACCACCACCCGCCAGCTTCCCACCTTCACCGAAGCCGAGATCTTCTCCGATCCCTATGGCGTGCTTGATCGCATCATCATGAAAGAGGAGAAGGACAGCGGGCCGGTAGAACGGGACGATGCGTCCACCATTCTTGCCGAAAAGATTCAGGGACAGGGCGGCACAGCCATGCGTGATCCCTTTGCGCCCCTGTCCTGGGCTCTCAATCCGCTCTCTCTCGATGATATCGAGCTGACCGAGGATGCCAGCTCTGCCAATTTCTCCATCACCGGCGAAGAGCGCCCGGATGCGTCCTCCCTTGCCAACGGGTCATCAAACGACAAGATGGAAAACGGCAAGATGGAAATTGCCAAGGCAACCTTCGAGACCGTCCGTCCGGTGTCAGCTCTATTCGGCAACGATGTGGAAAAGGGCCAGAAAGCAGATCAGAAGGCCACCGGGAAGGATGCCAGTGAGCCATCCGAGCTTGTCGAGGGGCAAGCCACCGCGAGTGCGATGAAAGCCCCGCATAACAGCACCACCGAAGGCTCCAAAGAAGACTTCTCTGTCAAGGATGCTGCCAGCGGATCGGCTGAGGCCAAAGCCGGACAGTCGGCAGAGCTTTCCGACAAGATCGACGAGTTCCGCACCTTTCTTGCCAATGCCCTCAATGAAACGCCACGCCAGACCATCGGCAACGAGCTGACGGTCACAACCAGCGGCGACGACATTCTGATCAATGTTTCTGACAGCGCCGACTATGGCATGTTTGCCATCGGCTCTTCCGAACCCACGGCACGCTCCATCAAGCTGCTGGAACGCATCGCCCATAGCCTCGGCCAGATCAAGGGTGACATCATCATTCGCGGCCACACCGATAGCCGGCCCTTCCGCAGCGGTACGTCGGACAACTGGAACCTGTCGACCGCCCGTGCCCACATGGCCCGCTTCATGCTGATCCGCGGGGGGCTGGATGAACACCGGCTGCTCAGAGTGGAAGGCTATGCCGACCGGGCCCTGAAGCATCCGGACAACCCGGAGGCCGATGACAACCGCCGCATCGAGATCCTCGTACAGCCGATCAAGGAAACCCGGTCATGACAAAATGCGTTCCAGCAGGCCGTTTCCTGCTCCCCGGTTACGTTCTGTTTGCCTGCCTTGCCAGTACCCTTGCCAATACCCTTGCCAGCACCCCGGTTCTGGCGCAGGCGGATCAGACCCCGCTTCAGAAACACGCGGAACCGAAGGCTGTTCGGGTCATCCCCGGCGTATCCCCGCTGCTCGCTCCCGATTCCAGCAAGACAGGCGCCGACAGGGCTGGCAGCTCGACTGGCAGCAAGGCAGATGCGGCAACAGTCGCCCGGGAAACGGTCAATCCTGCTGATACCAACAACCCGGAAGCAGTGGAGGCAGGCGTCGCAGCAACAGAGGCAACGATCCGTCACGCGGTGGATGCTTCCGTCGATGAAATGCAGCCCTACATGCAGGTGCGCGTGGTCCAGAATCTGCAGGCACAAACCGCCAAGGGCTCTACTCAGGCGCTCAATGCACAGCACAAACTGATCATCCATCTCAACGAGCATTTTCTGGCGATCGACCCGCAGGTCTGGCATGACGAACAGAATGCCCGCGCCGCAGTCATCCATCTCTTGTCCGGCGGGCACCCTGCCGTCGGGCACCGCCTGCTCAGCCTTGATCCGCCCGCAGCGATCGACCCGGCCCTGTTGAAGGGGGCACTGGCCTATATCGAGGGGCGGAAGGCCGAGGCCCGCAGCATCCTCCAACCCATCGACCCGCTGACACTGCCGCCGACACTGGGCGGACAGGTCGCGCTCGTTCAGGCCATCCTGGCGATGCCGGACGATCTGGAAGAGGCGCTGATTTCCATTGACAAGGCCCGGCTGCTGTTGCCCGGCTCGCTGGTCGAGGAAGCAGCCCTGCGCCGTGCGGTCTCGGTTGCAGCAGCGCTCAACGACCCACGGATGTTCCAGTCCTATTCGCTGCAATATATGCGGCGGTTCAACAATTCGATCTACAATTCCGATTTCCGCCGCCGCTTCGCCATTGCCATGCGCCGGTTTGGCGAAAGCGAGGACAAGCACACCTTCGCCGAACTGGACAGCGTCATCATGGAATTCGACCTTGATGCCCGCCGCAGCCTCTATCTGCTGCTGTCCTATTCGAGCCTGATTGCAGGCAATGTCACGCTGTCCAACGAGGCGGCCAAGGCGGCTCTGCCACTGACGATGGATGATTCCGAAAGTCAGGCCCGTTCCCATCTCTATCTGGCCGGATCGATGCTGAATGCCAACACCATCGAACAATCCCTCCAGCATCTTTGGAAGGTAAAAAGAGGCAATCTGAGTGCTCGGGACCAGACACTGGCCGAAAAGATCGCTCATGTTCTGAACAACATCCGCGCCTGGCCGGAAAGCAGCGACCCAGCTCTGGGATACAGCCTGTCAACCACCGATGCCGGCAAGGGCGAACCCGGCTGGCAACTGGGAACGCTCGTCCATGGCAAACAGGCCCTTGACAAGACCGACCTCTTCCTGTCGACCGCGCAACAATCCTCACTACGGTAAAGCTTATGCCAAATCAGACCATTGCCGCTTCCGGCACGCTAGCAAATCCTCAGTCGCTTCTCTCCGGCAAATCCGCCATCAAGGGTGACAGCCAGAACAACCATCGCGCACGCGGCAACGGAACCGGGAGTGGCGATGCGGTTGATGGCGGTGCCGCAGATGTCAATGCCACTGAAACCGGCACACGGGCTGAAGACACCTCTGCAAGGGATGGACAATCACCGTTCGAGCGGTTGCTTGAGCAGGTCTCTCCGAACGCCAGCAAAAAGGCCGCAAGCAAAGAAGCAGGCGATGGAGCTTCTTCCAAGGATCGCACGTCTCAGTCGACAATAGACATGCGTTCGGCAGGCATGACCGTGCAGCAATTGCTCGCCGAAGCCGGATTTGGTCCAATGACCACGCCGGAAGCCCCATCGGCCCAGCTGGCTGGCAAGAATCAGGACGCGGCGGCGACTATGGGCAAGGCTCAGGGGCTGGCGGAGGCAGCTGAAACGGACGCAGCAAACGCCAGACAGGCCGGCGCCGCCGGAGCAAAAGAGGCCGGATCGGCTCCGTCGTCCTCAACGGGCGATCAGGTTGGTGACCAGAAGCCACAGAAAGTTGCGCTTGGCACCCTCGACCAACTGACAAAAGCCAGCCGGACCAGCAGCATAACCGCGCAGGATCGCAGGGATCAGTCCCTTGACGTGCGCGCCACATCAGCCTTCGACAAGGTGCTGCCGATCGTCAAGGAAGCCATTCTGACACCAACCCAGCAGGCGCAAAGAGACGGCTTCTCGGTGCTCAAGCAGGAAACCCATTTTGCACCGGTCGACATGGTCGAAACACTGACCGGCACGCAATCCCAGACGGGATTTTCCGTGGCAGATTCCGTCATGAAACAGATCGGAGATGCCATCAGCAAGGGCCTTGATGCCCCGGCAGCCCGATCGGAGGGTGCCCAGTCCTTCAACAGCGCGGAGCCGCAGACCAGTGCGCTACGGCTTCATCGCAGTGGCGATCTGCTGCGCGTTCTCGACATCCAGCTGCATCCGGCCGATCTGGGCAAGGTGCGCCTGTCGGTGCGTCTCAATGACAACAATGTCGAGGTGCGGATCGAGGCTTCCAAGGCCGAAACCGCCAAGATGCTCCAGAGCAATCAGGGCGAGCTCAACCGCCTGCTGCAGCGGGCGGGCTATCAGGCCGACCACATTTCTGTGGTGGCCGTGGACGACCGTGGAGCATCGCAGATCCTGCCCCCTTCGACGAGTGACAGCCTTGGTCAGCAGGCCGGCCAGGACAAATCTGCCTTTTCCGGCTTCAACAACGGCTCCGGCGCTGGCAATGGAGCGGATCAACACTCCGCTGGTGGTGATGGCGGGCTTTTTCATTTTGACGGCATGGACGAGAACAGCGATGGAGCTGACCATGAAAGCCTGTCTGGCACTCAGCCTTATCGGGGCCTTACTCTCTAGCAGCATGGCGATGGCTCCTGCGGTCGCACATGCGGAAACCGCTACGGTCGATGCCGTTTGCGAAAAGGAAATGCGCGCCGCCGCCTCAAGCGAGGGGGTGCCGCTGGGCATTCTCTATGCGGTCGGGCTGACGGAAACCGGGCGCGGCCTCAAGCTGCACCCCTTTGCCCTCAACATTGAGGGCAAGACTGTCATGACCGGCTCCAAAAAGGCGGCGCTCGATACCGTCCGGCAAGCGCGCCAGGATGGCAAGAAACTGATCGACATCGGCTGCATGCAGATCAATCACCATTATCATTCCAACCAGTTTGCCTCTCTTGATGAAATGATCGACCCGCACGCCAACGTGCGTTATGCGGCAAAATTTCTCAAGCAATTGCGTGCCAGTCAGGGTAGCTGGACCATGGCGGTTGCCCGATATCATGCGGGCCCTGACAACAATCCCGCCCAGAAACGCTATGTCTGCGCGGTGATCCGCAATCTTGTCGCCAGCAAGTTCGGGCAATGGACCGAACAGTCGCGCGCCTTCTGTGGCAAATAGCCCTTTCTCCCCTTCCTCATATGCGTCTCTCTGATGCCGAAGCGCCCGCCTCAACGCCTGTGCCAGTGCTTGCCAGCGTTTTGCGCGTTGCTGACATTGAAACTAAAAATTTAATCAATTCATGACGTTAGATAACTTTCAAGGCCAGTTTCGCGCAAGCCTCTTGTCCTATCCTCAGACCAAGGAGATCACCCGTCCCTATCTGGTCATGGAAAGCGACTGTTCCGGATTTGGGAGATATCGGACATATTTGACAGGAGAGTACCATGGGCCTTTATGGCGTAATGCGTTCCAGTGTTTCAGGCATGAATGCCCAATCGAGCAAGCTTGGCACTGTATCTGATAACATCGTCAACGCGAACACCACCGGCTACAAAAGGGCGGAAACGGAGTTCAAGTCTGTCGTGACAACCCAGAGCACGACATCCTACAACTCCGGCGGCGTTGAGGCGATCACCTCCTATGCCATCTCCACTGCCGGCAACATGGAATACACTACGAGCGTCACCGACCTTGCGATCGACGGGAATGGCTTCTTTGTTGTTGCGGACAATGACGGCACCCCGTTCCTGACCCGCGCGGGCCATTTTGTTGCGGATTCCGACGGCAATCTGGTCAACACCGCAGGCTACTATCTGCAAGGTTTCGACTTGTCCAATGGCAAACCGTCGGTGGTTGCCAACGCGCTCACGGGGCTGCAGCGGGTCAACATCAATCAGGCCCAGCTGGAAGCCAGCCCGACCACCAAAGGCTCGCTAAGCGGCAACCTGCCAGCCAATGCGGCCATTGAGACGGCCCCCTTGCCTTCCGCCAACAACGGCACACTCAGCGCCATCAACTACACCTCCAAGACCTCGCTTGTTGCCTATGATGATGTCGGCAATGAAATGCAGCTTGATATCTATTTCACCAAGACTGGCACCGACACCTGGGAAGTTTCCGTCTTCAACAATGCCGATTCAACCGACGGCAGCTTCCCTTACGCCACCCCGGTCACCACGGTGCATGGCAACACCTATGCCAACCCCCTGTCGACAACGACACTGACCTTCGAAGCCAATGGCAAGCTGTCGGCAACATCGCCAACGTCCTTCGGTTTCCATATCCCGGATCATGAACCTGCCGGTGAAGATGTTGAGATCTCGATTGAAGGCATGACCCAGCTTGCTGCTGACTTCGGTGTTGATGATCCGGTGCTCAACGGCAGTGCGCCGCAGAGTGTCGAGAGCGTCACCATCGACAAGGATGGCACGCTCTACATGGTCTATGAAGACGGCTCGCGCGAGGCAACCTACCGCATTCCGATTGCCGATGTGGCCAGTGAGGACAATCTGGCGCCGATGGGCGGTGAGGTCTACACCACCACCAATGAAAGCGGCGATGTTCAGGTCGGTTTCCCCGGTGAAAACGGCATGGGTCTGATGGTTTCCGGTGCCGTCGAGGGGTCCAACGTCGATCTGGCAGAAGAGCTGACCAACATGATCATCTCCCAGCGATCCTTCTCCGCCAACTCCAAAGTCTTTCAGACCGGCTCCGATCTGCTGAGCGAGGTTGTCAACCTCGCGCGATAGGTCCGGTTTCACGGGACTGCAAGGGATTCCCCGAAAAGATCCTCCCCACATTGCAGTCTCGTGCTCTTTCTAAGGTTAAGTGTCATGAGTCTTTCAGTCGCCCTACAGGTCGCACAATCCGCTTTGAGCACGCGGCAAAAGGAAACGGCAATCCTTTCCCGCAACATCACCAATGCCAGCCAGGCAGGCTATACGCGCAAGACTGCGCTTGTTTCCACCCTGTCCGCCAGCGATGGTTCCGGCGGAGGCATCTATGTCAACTCGATTGGCCGGGCGACCGATCAAGCTCTCTATAAAAGCCTTCTCAACGCCACATCCATCGGCGAGAAGAGCGAGGCCTATCTGGATGGCTTGACCAATCTGTCCGAAACGATTGGTGACACCAAGCAGAATATTTCTCCGGCCGCCGTGCTTGGCGAGCTGGAAACCGCCCTGCAGGCCTATGGCGCCATGCCATCGGATTCGGTTCTGGCCAGTCAGGTTCTCTCGGCAGCCCAGTCAATGGTCTCGACCCTGAACGGGGCAACGGCAACTGTTCAGGCCGAGCGGGAAAGTGCCGACACCCAGATCGCGCAGTCCGTTGAGACCATCAACAGTCTGCTCTCCCACATCGAGACACTGAACAAGGAAATCGTCCGCGGCAGCGAACTTGGCAGTGACACGTCAGATCTGATGGATTCCCGTGACCAGGCCGTGCTTGAGCTTTCCGCCGAGATGGGCATCAAGACCCAGACCCGCGAAAACAACGATCTGGTGATCACGACAGAAAGCGGCGTGATGTTGTTCGAAACCACCGCAAGAAGCGTCACCTTCGAACAGACGAACACCTTCTCGGCCTCAACTCAGGGCAATGCCGTCTATGTTGACGGGGTTGCGGTTGCCGGACCCAACGCCCGCATGGAAATCAGCACCGGGCGCATCGCCGGTCTCGTGGCCATTCGCGACGAAGCGGCGGTTACCTACCAGACCCAGCTTGATGAAATGGCACGCGGCCTCATTTCTGTCTTTCAGGAAAGCGGCACCGCAGGTCTCTTTACCAATGGTGGTTCGTCTGCTGTTCCGGGCGGGCTCGTCACGGGGCTGGCCGGTACGATCAGCGTCAACAGCGCTGTTGATACCGACCATCTCGACCTGATCCGGGACGGCATCACCACCGATTACAACCCGTCTGATCATGCCAGCTATGGCGACCGCATTCAGGAGCTGCTCGGCAACCTTGGCAACTCGATGGTGTTTGACGGCTCCACCGGAGTGGACACCACCGGCACCCTCACGGATTTCGCCGCATCGTCCGTCAGTTGGCTCGAAGCGGCACGCCAGAGCGCGGATACCGTTGCGGACAACCATTCCATAACTCTCAACCGGGTGTCGGAGTCTCTCTCCAACAAGACCGGCGTCAATATCGATGAAGAAATGCAAAGCATGCTGGAGATTGAGCGTAGCTATACGGCGACAGCAAAATTGATCAGCACCATTGACGAAATGTTGGATCAACTTCTCAAGATCGCGGGCTAAATCATGACCAGCTATATTTCGACCCTATCCCTGTCCACTGCTACGAACAAATCCATCTCCTCGCAGACCAGTACGCTGGTCAAGCTGCAGAAAGAGGTTGCCTCGGGCCGCAAGTTCGATGTCGGTCTGGACCTTGGCAGCGCAACGGGGGAAGCGGTTTCCATTCGCGCCCAATTCCAGACACTCAATGCCATTGTCGATACCAACGCGCTGCTGTCCAGCAGTCTGGACATATCGGTCAAGGCGCTGGAAAACACGTCCAAAGCCGCCTCGGATCTGCAGGCAACCCTGCTCACCACGATCGGCAGCAACTCGGCCCGCAGCGTGGTGGTCTCCAGCACCCAGGGGTATCTGAACGAACTGATCTCGACCCTTAACAGCTCGTTCAACGGAACTTTCCTGTTCTCGGGCATCAACACCGACTCGCCAGCCCTCACCAGCTATGAACCGGGCTCAACCAGCAAGGCGGCCATTGACGGATCGTTCCTGTCGACCTTCGGCTTTGCCCAGGATGACCCCGGAGTCTCGACGATTTCGGCTTCCGCCATGGAGAGCTATCTGGATGGTGACTTTGCCGACCAGTTCAACGATGCCAACTGGTCTGCCAACTGGTCTTCGGCCACCGATGAAGTCACGTCCAGCCGGATTTCGACCACCGATGTGATCAACACCTCGGTCAGCGCCAACGAAGACTCCCTGCGCAAACTGGCCATGGCCTACACCATGGTCTCCGAGCTCGGATCCTCTGACATGTCGCAGGAGGCCTTCGATGTGGTGACCACGAAGGCGACCGAACTCATCGGCTCAGCCATTCAGGGGCTGAACAACGTGATCGGCCAGGTGGGCAACGCCCAGGCGCGGGTTTCGGACGCTTCGGATCGGATTTCAATCCAGACTGACCTGCTCAACGAACGCATCATCAAGCTGGAAAATGTCGATACCACTGAAGCATCGGTGAAGCTGTCGAACGCCGTGACCCAGCTGGAGCTGACTTACATCATCACAAGCCGCATGCAGAATCTGAGCTTGTTGAACTACCTCTAGGGACTCCCGTTCCATGCACCCGTGCGGAGGCTCCGCTTTTCGGGTGCGCAACCAGCAGAATAACGGGAGATGGCGGCAGTGACCAGACCATGAGGGTCGGTGCACCGCGCATCTCTTTTGAAAGACCACAAGGGCGAGGAAAAGAATGTACACGTCTTATTATGCGGAAAGCTCCCAGCTATCGGGATCATGCCAGCGCAGTCAGGAACTACAGGCCATCAATCATGTGCTCGAAAGCCTGAGGGAAGCGAAAGTCATGGGCATCCAGTCGCCTCAGGGCGTCAAGGCGCTCTATGAGACCAGCACCCTGTGGAGCTTCCTGCTGGAAGATCTGATCAAGCCGGAAAACGCCATGCCCGAGCAGATCAAGGCCGATCTCATCTCGCTGGGGATCTTCATCCTCAAGGAAGTGGGTCGGGTACGGCTCAACCAGTCGGACGGGATCGACACCCTGATTGACCTCAACGCAATGATCAGCAGTGGATTGACACAATGAAACCGATGCGCCTCACCTTCAAATCCGGCGAACGCTTCTACATCAATGGAGCGGTTATCCGGTTCCCCAAGAAGACCACGATCGAGCTGTTGAACGAAGCGGAATTCCTGCTTGAGAACCACATCATTCAGCCTGAAGAGACGACGACGCCCCTGCGGCAGCTCTATTTCATTGCCCAGATGATGTTCACCTCCCCCACCAACCTGGTCGAGGCACACGGAACATTCCTGAAATTTGCCCGCAGCCTGACAAGCTCCGTCGATCACTATCTGCTGTGTGCGGGGATTCAGGAGATCGTCGATATCGTCAATGCCGGCAACTATTACGAAGCCATGAAGCGCATTCGCGAGCTCTATCCGCTGGAAGACAGCCTGATGAGCGATGTGGTCGATATTCGCGACAAGGCCAGCGACCCGCACGATCACAGATCCGGAGTGCATGCCGAATACCCGGCAGAATAGAACCATCGCCCATCCCAAGACAGCGGTAGCCGAGGGCTGCTGCTTTGAAGAAAAGGAAGGAAACCCGTTCATGTCCGTACCCGCCGTCAACAACAGCGCTGCCGCCAGTTCCGCCTCCTCGAGCAGAACAAGCTCAAGCACCCGCGATGCCATGACCCTCGACTATGATGCATTCCTGCAGATGATGGTCACCCAGATTCAGTATCAGGACCCGACCGACCCCACCGACATGTCCGAGCAGATGGGGCAGTTGGCCTCCTTCTCCAACGTCGAACAGAATATCCAGACCAACAGCAAGCTGGATAGCGTGCTGTCCCAGCTCTATGTCAACCAGTCGACAACCCTCGTCGGCAAGTCTCTCTCGGCCATTCAGAACGGCGAAGCCGTCAACGGCACGATTGAAAGCGTCACGATCTGCTCGGATGGAGTGGTTGCCCAGCTGGACAGCGGCAAGAATGTCATCATCGGTGCCGGAGTGACAATTTCCTGATGAATGAGGTCGATGCACTGGATCTGGTCCGGGAAGCCTTCTGGACCATCATTGTTGCCGCCAGCCCCGCGGTCGGGGCCGCCATGGTGGTGGGGATCGCTATTGCGCTGTTTCAGGCTCTGACACAGGTGCAGGAAATGACCCTCACCTTCATTCCCAAAATTCTGGTCATCTTCCTGATGCTGATCGCCAGCGGCACTTTCATCGGAGCACAGATCACCAGCTTCACTCAGGTGGTTTATGACCGGATCGAACACGGCTTCTGAAAACCGCATCTGGCTGGCGGCTCCTTGCCCCTCATGACCAGCCCGGACAAACGCCGGGCCGGGTCAGCGCGTGCCTTTTCGTGCCCAAGAGGGCTCTGCCGTCCTCTCCCCCTCTTTATATCCTCCATTCCCTGCGCTCCTTCATCCCGCGCTTGATCGCTGTGGGCCTTCTGTCGCCGATCCGCACTGACGTGTAGCATTCCCCTAAGTCAGGACGACGTCTGGCAGCGTCTTCGTGAAGCCATGGCGGCGCCGTCGCTGCACTGCCGGAGCATGGATGCCTGGCCCGAATTGCTTTCAATCGACAGCAGAGAGCAGCGGAAGCGCCGCAAGAAAAGGCATGGGGTTAAATGCGGAATGCATGGCCAACTGGCTTTCCAATGCAGCGAATGGCCCATGGTTCAACGAGCAAGGCGTTGGGTGCGCACGAGCCCGTCCAGACAACCATGCTTCAGCAGGTCCTGAAAGCCAGTTGAAAGGCATCTCAGACCATTTATGAGCAGCCATATTTATACGGCGCTGAAGGGCACCTGCCGACAGGTCCGCGTCTCAGGGGCCTCGTCTTGGTGGCGACATCTTCGGGCCGCAGATTCGACCCATGGAATCTGGAGATACTACCGGCTAAGCAGAACGCCGCCGGATGTCAGAAAAGCCTTCGCCCAGACATCATGTCTGGAAACCCGCGGTAAGTCATTCCGTGTCTTTTCGAGGCTTTGCGGTTCACAATACTGAACCAACTCAAAATGAAAAAACTGGTTCGAAAAGGAAGGTAGAAACAGATTGCAGCGCAATCGTTCGGTTCTGCAGGATCGCTTAGCCCTGTTCCGTCAGAGCGTTGAACATATAGCCGAGGTAACGCTTGGAATCGATCGGGTCATAACCCAGACGTTTCTTGAGCTTCTTGCGCAGCTTGCTGATATGGCTTTCGACGACGGTTTCCTCGACATCTTCATTAAGCAGTCCATAGACAGCGTTGTAGATCTGGGCACGGCTCACACGGCGATCCCGGTTCTTGACAAGATACTCCAGGATACGACGCTCCCTGCGTGGCAGTTCGAGGGCTTCGCCGCAGATCTCCGGGGATCTCCCGTCAAAATAGACCCGCACATCACCTTCCACTTGCTGCATTTCAGATTGCTCCCCGGAACGCCTGCTGATGACAGCCGCCCTTACCAGAATTTCCCTTACATGAATTGGTTTGCTGACCACGTCGTCAAAACCGGCGGCAAACAGATCCAGGGTCTGTTCCAGAGACGTCTTGTCATTGAGAGCAATAAGAGGCGTTTTCCGGCAGCGGCTGCGGATCAGGCTGGGATAGCGGTTTCTTTCTTCGCAATCCCCCAGCAGAAAGGCTTCCACTGAGTTGATATCCGAGTCTGAAATACTGGTCACCCAGCTGCCGAATTCCTGAGGCACAATGCCAATGGAAGGAACCCCTTCCCGCTGAAAGCCGGCGGTGTAACCATCCGAGACCAGCTCTCTGTTTTCAATCAATACGATCATCGCAATTCTCCATCCTTGATAGGTATAGAGGTATTGCAACTGCCGCCTCTCGTCACTAGAAAAGGCGACCTCCAATACAGCTTTCAAAAGGTGCGGGAAAAGAAATATAAATGGCAAGCGCGCGCTTTTAGTAGAATTATGTCTAAAAGTGGCAATAATTTTCTTATTGATTTGATTTAAGCGTCTTAATGCACTCGATTTACAAGACATTTATGCCTGAGACTGTACACAATCAAGCCTTCACATGGCCGAATGGTTAATGACTGTTTACACTTATATTCCACACAATCCAATAACACCATTGAAACAATAGCTTTTCAAATTTTACGCTTTGGATAAACTTTCACAGGGGAAATACGTATTTCAGATAAAACCGAATTGATAATTTTACATAGGACATCTATCCCAACAAAACATTCCTGTTTTTGCATACCATTTTCCCTTTTGACAGATCTGGACACAAAACAGACCTTCATAAAGGACATCTGGAGACAAAACCGCAAAGGCCCAACAGTACACCTCCGCGTTAACCTAACGCCATGAAACAGGGTGTTGCCAGAGGTCCTGCAGCCTGCGTCAGGACATGAGGAAAGGCTGCCAGGACAATCTCCATCCTTGAGATAGCTCTCCACGTCCAGATAGCAGAAAGCTGCCGCAGGCGGCCCACAGAAGGCCTTCGTTGCAGACGCAAGGAAGAGCCACCAGCAGAGGGCCTGCAACTGGACATCCGGTCTACCAAATGCAATAGAGCCCGCGTCAGGACGGCACCTGACGCGGGCTCTGCATGAATTGCAGCAAGAAGAGAGCGGCTACTGGATGACCAGCTCGGCCTGCAAGGCACCAACCGACTTGATGGTCTGGAGGATGGATATCACCCCCGATGGCCTGAGGCCAATGCGGTTGAGGCCACTGACGATGGTTTGCAGGTCGGTACCGCCAATGATCGACAGGGAGCCCCCATCCTGCGATGCAGTGATATCTGTCTGCGGCAGCACGACCGTCTGTCCGCCTCGCGAGAAGGGCTGTGGCTGGCTGGCGACGGGATTCTCGGTGATCCGCACCACCATGCTGCCGTAGGTGACGGCAACCGTCGAGATCTGCACATTGTTGCCGATGACCACCGTTCCCGTCCGTTCATCCACCACGACCTTGGCCGGGGTGTCGGGCTGGATCACCAGACCTTCTATCTGGGCAATGAAGCGGGTAGCGCTGACCCGTCCGGGCTTTTGCAGGACGACCGAGCGGAAGTCCCGCTCCTTGGCCAGCATCAGCCCGTAGCGCTCTCGTGAGAAGGCGTTGATGGCGTCGGCGATCCGCACCGCGGTGTTGAAGTCCGGGTTGGAAAGTTGCAATACGAAGGAAGGCAGATTGATGAAATCGTCATCGAGTTCCCGTTCGACAATTGCCCCGTTGGGGATCATGCCCGAGGTGGCGATGCCTTCACTGAGCGACTGGGCCTGCCCCTGCTCGGAAAAGCCGGCGACCGCGAGGCCGCCCTGGGCGACAGCATAGACCTTGCCGTCCGATCCCATCAGCGGGGTTGCGATGAGAGTGCCACCGGAAAGGGACGATGCGTCCCCCAGCGAGGACACATTGATATCTATCCGCGCGCCCTTCTTGATGAAGGCGGGAAAATTGGCCGTCACCACCACGGCGGCGACGTTGCGGGTCCGCAGGTTGGCATTGCGTACATTGACGCCCATGCTGTCGAGCATCGACTGCAGGGACTGCTCGGTGAACGGTGAGTTCCGCATGGTGTCGCCAGACCCCTTGAGGCCGACCACGAGGCCATAGCCGATGATCTGGTTGTCGCGCACCCCTTCGAGGGAGGTGACATCCTTGATGCGCACAGCGGCCGAGGCATCCCAGACAAGCGCCAGCGACCAGAGCGCGGCGACAAGGCATTTGGTGAAAGTCTTCATGTTATGGCCCTATCGAAATCGTACCATTCTCTTCAACGCGCCCGACGACGATCAGACCGGTGTCGACATTGCGGACCCGGATGATTTCGCCTGCAACCCCGTCTTCCAACGGCTCGACATGGGCGATGATTTCCAGACCCCGGTCCTGAAAGACCAACTGGGCAGGCTCACCACGCTTGACGATTTCCCGGCGGCGAACGGCAGACCGCTGGATCGGCATGCCCACGGGCAGGCGGCGGACGGCCTCCTTGCCCAGAATGTCATTGACATTGGGGATGACCGAGAAGCGATCGAAACTGGTGGCATTGAACTTGCGACTTTCCAGCACAGAAAGCGTGATCACATCCCCTGCCGCAATGGTGGCTCGTGGCACCGGCAGGGTCACCACGGAGCGGGTTGCGGCGCCAGCGATCTGGACAAGGGCAAGAGCCATCATCAGTGTGGCCCCGAGCGTCAGGACGACGCGCGCCACAGGACGCATCGGCTCGGTTTTCGCCTTTACAATCGCCTCAGTCATCACCGGATTCCCTGCGTGACGACACCAGCCATGTCATCGGCGGCCTTGATCACCTTGGAGTTCATCTCATAGCCACGCTGGGCAGCGATCAGGGCGGTGATTTCCTTGACCGGATCAACGTTGGAATCTTCCAGATAGCCCTGACGGATGGAGCCGAAACCGGTGTCTCCGGCATTGCCCTCCACGGCATCTCCCGAAGCTTCGGTTGCGACAAACAGGTTGCCGCCCTTGGCTTCGAGACCGGCGTCATTGGCAAAGACGGCAAGCTGCAACTGCCCCAGAAGCTGGGGGGCTGTCTGGCCGTCGATGGTGACATAGACCTGACCGTTTTCGTTGATCTGCACGTCGGTGGTGTCATCGGGAATGGTGATGGCCGGTTCGACCGGATAGCCATCCGATGTCACAAGACGCCCTTCGCCGTTGGTGTTGAAGGAGCCTGCGCGGGTATAGAAGGTCTCACCGTCGGCATTGCTGACCGTGAACCAGCCCTTGCCGTCAATCGCCAGATCGAAGCTATTGGAGGTATTGTTCAGGGTTCCCTGGGTGTGCAGGTTGCGGATGGCGGCGGTGCGGACACCAAGACCAAGCTGCGCTCCTTCCGGGATCGGCGCTTCGCCGGTGCGGTTGGGCACGCCCTGCACACGCTCTGCCTGATACAGCAGGTCGGTGAATTCGGCACGGGCCCGCTTGAAGCCGGTGGTGTTCATGTTGGAGATGTTGTTGGCAATCACTTCAACATTGAGCTGCTGCGCGCTCATTCCGGTCGCAGCAATGGCAAGAGCTTTCATGATATTATCCTTGATCTGAAATGGCTGATCATCCCAGCCTCAACGCAGGCACCCTCTGATCTGCATCAGATGGTCATGCGGCTGACTTCCTGATAGGCGGCGACCACCTTGTCGCGAATGGCAATGGCAGACTGCAGGGCAAGCTCGGCATTCATCACTGCATCGACGACATTCTGGACGGACTGCTTGCCCTCGATGCCGGCAATCGCGGCGGCTTCGCCATGCTTGATGGTGTCGATGGTGTTACTGGTCACGCCGGAAAAATAGTCGGCGAAGGTCCGGCCCGTTTCATCGACTTGACCGGTCAGATCGACCGGACCACTGCCGTTGCTGATGAAGCGCGTTTCGGAGACGGTGTTGAAACCGGTGCCCCCGGTGGAAAAACTGGATACGGCACTCAAACTATCTAGCATCTTCAGCTCCTGAGCAGATCAATGGTACGCAGGACCATGCTGCGTGTCTGGGTCATCACCTTGAGGTTGGCCTCATAGCTGCGGTTGGTCTCCCGCATGTCAGCCAGCTCGATCAGAGTGTTGACGTTGGGCAGCTTGACCTGGCCATTTTCGTCGGCCGCCGGGCTGGAGGGGTCATATTCAACCGTGAACGGCGCGGTGTCGGTGCCGATATTCTTGACCTTGACGAGGGAGGCTCCAGCTGCGCGGTCCATTTCCTCGGCAAAGACAATGGTCTTGCGGCGATAGGGATCGGAGCCGGGGGTCGCCCCGGTCGACTGGGCGTTGGCGAGGTTTTCGGAAATGACGCGCATGCGCTCTGCCTGCGCGGACAACCCGGTTGAAGAAATCTTGAACGTTGCGGAAAGTGGATCAATCATCACTGTGCCTTCGCTGCCATCATCATCATACCGTGTATGGATTTGATAAGGTTCGTTGTCAGAGTATGATCTCGGGCGACTTCACCGGCTTTCATCATTTCCTGTTCCAGTGATACCGAGTTTCCGGAATAGGTGATGTCCCAGCTATCGCTCTTCTCAACATCGACACTGCGGGTGGCCTGAGCCATGGCGGTCATGTGTCCCGGTTGAGTGCTGGCCATGCGAACATGGGCCTTGTCAAAGAGCGTGGAAAAGCCTTCCACGTCCTTGGCCCGATAGCCTGGGGTATTG
The DNA here is from genome assembly GCF_003574655.1 of Cohaesibacter haloalkalitolerans. Lineage (GTDB taxonomy): Bacteria > Pseudomonadota > Alphaproteobacteria > Rhizobiales > Cohaesibacteraceae > Cohaesibacter > Cohaesibacter haloalkalitolerans. The sequence goes on along the minus strand of NZ_QNUM01000006.1, from coordinate 147,774 downwards.
GCGTTGGCGACGTTCTGGGCGATCGTGTTCTCGCGAACCGACAACCAGTTCTGGTGCTCCTTGGCCAATTTCATCAAATAGACAGGTTCCATTTGGGGTCTCCAGCAAATTCCGATAGACACGTTTTAAGCCTTCAAACTTGCCTGAACCTGTCGGAACCATCCTATCTCATTGATTTTATTTTATTATTTTTTGTTTTGATTCAAATTTTCGACGCTTTTTCGTCGCCTTGTCCGCAACGGATCCGCGCTCGACTGCCGCCAAGAAAAAACGCCAGCCACGGAGGATGTGACTGGCGTTGAGGTGCGGCTGTCAAATGAGGGCCAGGAGTGGACGGTGCCCGGCAGCAGGCCGGGTCAGAAGAAGGAGCGGACAAGACTTCCCACAAGGATGTTCCAGCCGTCGATCAGGACAAAGAACAGCGCCTTGAAGGGCAATGAAATAGCGGTTGGCGGCAGCATCATCATACCCATCGACATGGTGATGGTTGCAACGATCAGGTCGATGACCAGAAAAGGCAGGGCGATCAGGAAGCCCATCTCGAACCCCCGACGCAATTCGGAGATCATGAAAGAGGGAATGAGCACCCGCATTTCCACCTCGTCGGGCGACGTGGCGCGTGTCGCATTGAGATTGGCGACCGCCAGATCGGTAAACATCGAGATGTCCTCGTCGCGCACATGCTCAAGCATGAAGGAGCGGAAGGGAGCGGACACCCGCTCATAGGCCTGCACTTCGTTGATCTCGTTGTTGATAAGCGGTTGCACACCGTCGTGCCAGGCCCGGTCGAAGGTCGGCCCCATGACATAGAAAGTCATGAACAGGGCAAGACTGATCATCACCATGTTGGACGGGGTCGACTGCAACCCCATGCCCGACCGCAGGAAGGAAAAGGCGATGGAAAAGCGGATGAAACTGGTCACCATGATCAGCAGGCCCGGCGCGATGGACAGCACCGTGATCAGCGCGATCAACTGGATCATGCGCCCCGATGCCGAGGCCTCGCCCGATGGCAGCAGACTGCCAAGATCAATCGACTGGGCCAATGCCGGACTTGCGAGCAGCAGAAACAGGGGCAAACCGAATGCTAGTCTTTTCACTGGATCACCATCGTCTCAAGAATGAACTCACGGACATTGCCATCGGCCCGGACCCGGGCACGCTGATCGAGGTCCTCGCGCAGATTCTGCAGCCCGGTAGCGCCTTCCAGATCGGAAACCTTCAGCGTGCGAAGATAGGCAGCAATGTCGCTTTCGATCTGACTGGTGAGAATCTGTGACTGCTCCATGGCGTCCTTGCGGAAGACCACGCTGCCCTGCACTCGCACAAAGGCCTTTTCCACCCCGGTCAGATTGACGATGATCGGCTTGAGGGCGACGATCGAACTCGGTTCTTCGTAAAGGGCGCGGACGGGGGGAACATCCTTTTCCCTCTTTTCCTCCAGAACGATATGGCGGGTCTGGTTGACAAGCTGCATCCCGACAAGGGCTCCAATGCCGGAAGCCAGCAATGTCATGATGAGGATCGTGACAAACAGGCTCATGTCCGACTTGCCCGATCTGGCGGGAGCGCCTCCGTCCGGTATGACCACAATATTCGACATCTTGGTGGTGTATCCTTCAACTCATTGATTGATCTGGCATTGATCTGGTTGGCGTGAGGCGGAAGCAGCATCCTTTAAGGCGCAGCCCTGCCTTTGGCCCTCCCCGGGATGGCCCTTAGAAGGGCACGACCCGGTCATAGATCTGCTGTCCCCAGGCGGGTTGCTGCACTTCCGTGATGCGGCCACGGCCACCATAGGAAATGCGGGCTTCGGCAATCTTGTCGTAGGTGATCATGTTGTCCGCTGCGATATCACGGGGCCGGACAATGCCCTCGACATTGAGCACGCGCACCTCTGCGTTGACGCGGACTTCCTGACTGCCGGAAATCACCAGATTGTGGTTGGGCAGAACCTGCGTCACGACAGCGGCAACCTGAAGGTCGATCTCCTCCTTGCGGTTGATCGCGCCCTTGCCTTTCGTGGAGCTCTTGGAATCGACGCCGAACTCGGCGTCGCCATCCTCGCCAAACCCGAAGAGATTGAAGCCGAAGCCCAAGGTCTGCTTTTCAGAGCTGTCGCGGCTGCGATCTGAAGCGTTGTCCAGATTGGCCTTATCCTCAATGTTGATCATCACGGTCAGCACATCGCCGACCCGTTTGGCCCGCGGCTCCGTGAAGAACTGGTTGCGGTCATCCGACCACATGGCGTGGAAACTGCGGTTGGCAACCGGCTGGTAGCCGACAAGGGTCGGGTTGACCACCTGATGGTTGAGCCCCATGCCGACAGGGGTCAACTCGGGAGTTGCACCAATCGGCTCCTGTTTGCCAGCACAGCCGACAAGCAGGATGAGCCCCAGCACCGCCAGCAGCGGTTTGACAAAAAACGTGTTTGCTGAAAGGGGGGATGTCATTGAATCTCGTCTCCAGGCTTGATTTCTACCAGAGAGGCCATCGCCTGTGTCAGCTCCGAGGCCTTGGCCGCATCCATCTCGTTCAGAATGGCGCTGACAACACGCGGTTTCATTTTGGCGAGCAGAGCGATCGCCACGTCATCCTCCACGCTTGCCAACCGTTCGGCAGCCGCTTCCGGGCGCATGCGCTCATAGACCTGAATGATATGTTCCTTGACGTCGCTCAGCACCTTGTCGCGCTTGTCGATCCAGTCCTGAACATCCGCCCTCAGCGCTTCAAGTTTTTCAATGCGCTCATCGATGTCGTTCTGCATGGAAATCAGGTTGCGCAGCTGCCAGGCGTAGCGCTGTTCGGAGGCTAGGCTGGAAATATTCTTGCAGAAGCGATCGGCATCCACGTCTTCGACGGCCTTGGAATCCGGCTTGGCAACCGCCCCGGTGGGCATCTCGTCTGCCTCAAGCGCGTCCTGAGCCTGAACTTGGCTTTTTGCCCGGGGCAATGACTGCGTATCAGCGGCCTCGGCGCAGGCAATCTGAGCCATGATGCCAACCAGCATCAGGGCGATCGCATACACCAGGCTTGTTCCGGGATGGGAGAACAGGGGAGTCCGCCTCCGTCTCAAGCCGTCTGAGTTGATCATTTCATCCTCGCTTTGGTGCTTTCACAGCATCGGGGTGACAATTGCCCCCAATCTGACAGACCAAACTTGCGTCAGGCTGATGTTCCCAAGGCATGGAAGGATGGCACTCTCCCGTTATCCCAAGCTTTTATAATAACTGAATTATTTGCATTCCGCGTGCTCTGCGTGCTACCAATATCCCATGTGTCGCAGTGTTTTCGCAGGGCACCCCAAGGGATACAATCCTTCCCATGCGACAGGTGTGGCGAGATGCCCCATGTCAAAGCTCTTGTTTTTCAAATATGAATTACAAATGCACTTTTGACTTTTCGGCGTGCGTATACAGAACACTGACAAAGCTAGCGAATTCGAACAACAGTCGATGACCAGTAACCCAACCATGCTCAAACTGATGCGGCGCCAGAAAGCGATTACGCTGGTGGCGCTCTGTGCGATCTGGTTGCAGATTCTGGCTTTCGGGTTGCATAGCACGGCAAGTGCGCGGGCTGCGGCCGGTGTGGCCTCGAAAAGTGTATTTGCTGGCTTCATCTGCACAGCCAATGGCCTGGCTGCCGTTCCCGTCAAGGATAACGAAGCCCCCGCCAATCTGGAAAAAGACTGCGCCATTTGTGCCCTTACGGCTCTTGGCGACCTCGGCGTTCATGACTGTGCCCTGCCGTTCGTGCGCGCAAGTCACAAGGTTGCAACAGTTTTCTGGCCGTCGTCGTCTTCAGACAGTACACTGTCTCTCTCTCCTCGCGTCGGCGCCAGCCGCGCGCCGCCCCTTCTTTAACAACCATCATCCTGTCCACTCAATATCTGACCAATCGACCACACCGCAGGACCCTGACTGCTACGGGACCAAACTCTTACCTGCCTCTGGGTTGATACAGCATCAAAGAGAGCTGTCATGGAACCTATTTATGGCGATCTGTTCGTCAACCTGTCGCGCTGGCAATTTGCCGCCACCGCGCTCTACCACTTCCTGTTCGTACCCCTGACACTGGGGCTGACCTGGATGCTCGTCATCATGGAGTCGGTCTATGTGATGACCGGCAAGGAAGTCTATAAAGACATGACCAAATTCTGGGGCAAGTTGTTTGGCATCAACTTCGCTCTGGGCGTCACCACGGGCCTGACCATGGAGTTCCAGTTCGGTACCAACTGGTCCTACTATTCCCACTATGTGGGCGACGTGTTCGGTGCGCCTCTGGCCATTGAAGGCCTGATGGCATTCTTCCTTGAATCCACCTTCGTTGGTCTGTTCTTCCTTGGCTGGGACAAGCTTTCCAAGCGCCAGCATCTGGCGGTGACCTTCTTCACGGCCCTTGGCTCCAACCTCTCCGCACTATGGATTCTGGTCGCCAACGGCTGGATGCAGAACCCGGTCGGGTCAGAATTCTCCGCCGAGACCATGCGCATGGAAATGACCAACTTCGCCGAAGTGGTTCTCAACCCGGTTGCGCAGGTCAAGTTCGTTCACACGGTTGCTGCCGGCTATGTCACGGCATCGATCTTCGTGATCGGCATTTCCGCCTGGTATATCCTCAAGGGTCGCGATCTGGCCTTTGCCAAGCGCTCTTTCGCGGTTGCTGCCGGCTTCGGTCTTGCCGCTTCGCTGTCGGTTATCGTGCTGGGTGACGAATCCGGTTACGAACTGGGTGACGTGCAGAAAGTCAAGCTGGCTGCCATCGAGGCCGAGTATCACACCTCCGAAGCACCTGCCGCCTTCAACCTTATCGGCTGGCCGAATGACAAGGAAATGAAGGTCGATTACGGCATCGAGATTCCCTGGGTGATGGGCCTGATCGCAACCCGCTCGTTCGACAAGCAGGTGCTTGGCATTTCCGAGCTCAAGGAACAGCACGAAGTGCGCATCCGCTCGGGCATGATCGCCTATGACTATCTGACCAAGCTGCGCGCTGGCGACAAGTCCGAAGAAACCAAGGCTGCCTTCAATGAACACAAGGCGGATCTGGGCTATGGTCTGCTGCTCAAGCGCTATGTCGACAATCCGATGGAAGCAACCGAGGACATGATCAAGGCCGCCGTCGACGATTCGATCCCGTCCGTGCCATATCTGTTCCTGAGCTTCCGCATCATGGTGGCCTTCGGCTTTGCCATGCTCGCCCTGTTCGCCCTGTCCTTCTACTACACAGCCAAACGGCAGATCGAGGAAAAGCGCTGGCTGCTCAAGCTGCTGGTTCTTGCCATTCCTCTGCCATGGCTTTCGGTTGAGCTGGGTTGGTTTGTTGCCGAATATGGCCGTCAGCCATGGGCAATCGGCGAGGTTCTGCCGACATTCCTGGCTGCATCAAGCCTGACGATCGCCGACCTGATCTTCTCGCTCACCGGCTTCCTTGCCTTCTACACCTTCCTGTTGGTCATCGAAGTGTGGCTGATGTTCAAGTTTGCGCGTCTGGGGCCGAGCTCGCTCCACACCGGTCGCTATTACCATGAACAATCCAAGCCGTCGTCTTTGGCTCCGGCTGAATAAGACCCACTGATAGGAAAAAAGCGATGATTATCGATTATGAAATCCTGAAATTTGCCTGGTGGGCGCTCGTAGGCGTATTGCTCATCGGCTTTGCCATCACCGATGGCATGGATATGGGCGTTGGCACCCTGTTGCCATTCCTTGGCAAGAATGACCCGGAACGCCGCATCATCATCAACACGGTCGGCCCGCACTGGGACGGCAACCAGGTGTGGTTCATCACGGCAGGTGGCGCCATCTTCGCCGCATGGCCTGCAGTCTATGCTGCCGCCTTCTCGGGCTTCTATCTGGCCATGTTGCTGGTGCTGTTTGCCCTGTTCTTCCGGCCTGTCGGCTTCGACTACCGCTCCAAGATCGAGAATCCCGGCTGGCGCAATGCCTGGGACTGGGGTCTGTTCGCCGGTGGCTTCATCCCGTCCCTGATCTTCGGTGTCGCCTTTGGCAACCTGTTGCAAGGTGTGCCGTTCCACCTCGACGAGTTCCTGCGCGTCACCTATGACGCCAAGTTCCTGTGGGCGCTGTTGCCGCTGCTCAATCCGTTTGCCATTCTGGCCGGCCTCGTTTCGGTCGCCATGCTCTCCGGTCATGGCAGCACATGGTTGCAGATGCGCGCTGACGAAGTGGTTGCCGCCCGGGCTCGCCAATATGGCTTCTATGCCGGTATTGCCACGGCCGTTCTGTTCGCCCTTGCCGGTCTGTGGATCTGGGCTGGCAACTTCAACTGGTTCGTCATCGTCAGCCAGCCAGCTTATGATGCCCTGCCGAACCCGCTGGCCAAGGAAGTGGCCCGCGAGGCCGGTGGGCTGTTCAACACCTACAGCACCTATCCGATCGCCATGCTTGCTCCGGCAATCGGCATCCTCTGCCCGCTGCTGATGGCTCTGATGAGCAAGGCTGGCAAGGGTGGTTTTGCCTTCCTGTTCAGTGCATTGGGCATGACCGGCATCATCTCGACCGCAGGGCTTTCGATGTTCCCGTTCGTGATGCCCTCCACCACCGACCCACGCTCTTCGCTGACCGTATGGGATGCGACCTCCAGCCACCTGACCCTGACGGTCATGTTCTGGACCGCCGTCATCTTCGTGCCGATCGTGCTGGCCTACACCCTCTGGTGTTACTGGCGCATGTGGGGTCGGGTCACCATGGACGAAATCGAAGCACGCAGCCATTCGGCTTACTGAGTGAAGGAAAGGAAATCTGACTATGTGGTATTTTGCCTGGATCCTTGGATTGACAGCCGCCCTTTCCGTCGGCGTGATCAATGTCATGTGGTATGAAGCTCAGGACAGTTATGGCGAAAAGGATACTTGATTAGCACCTTTCAACCATTATAAACCTTCTCATGACCGGGTCCGCCCGGTCATGTCATTTGTGGGCCGGTAAAGGCCGAAAAGTCAGGGACCTCCATGTCCACGAAACACATCTCAGCCTTTCTCAAATCCCAGTCATCACGCGCCCGGCGTCCGCTCAATCTGTCGATTGTCCTGTCCTTTGCCGCCGGAATCGTCCTGATCGTCCAGATGGGCGTCATCGCCTTTGTGGTGGATGCCGTGCTGACCGACAAGGCATCGCTGACCGATCTGCTGTTCCTGTTGCCGCCGCTGGTCATCCTGTTTCTTCTGCGCGCCATCCTGTCCTATTTCTCCGAACGGCTGGCGCTGAACGCCGCCATCGATCTCAAGCACAAGCTGCGCAAGGATCTGCTCACCCGGCTGATCGCCAAAGGCCCGATCCTTGAGCGCGGCAGTGAAAACGCTGTGGGGGATCAGGTCACCATGCTGACCGAAGGCATCGAGGCGATGGAGGGCTATTTCGCCCGCTACATGCCTGCGATGGTGATGACGGTGCTGCTGCCCTTTGCCATTCTGGCCGTGACGCTCACCCGCGACTGGCTGTCGGCGATTGTCATGGTGGTCACCGCGCCGCTCATTCCGGTGTTCATGATCCTCATCGGCAAGGGCACCGAGAAGCTCAATCAGAAACAATGGCGCAAGCTGGCGCGGCTGTCGGCCCATTTCCTCGACATGATCCAGGGCCTGACGACCCTGAAGCTGTTCAACGCTTCGCGCCGGGAAGCGGAAACCGTCTCGCGCATGGCCGAAAGCTATCGCCGCACCACGATGAGTGTGTTGCGCGTGGCCTTCCTGTCTTCACTGGTGCTGGAATTCTTCGCCACCGTTTCGATCGCCATCATCGCCGTGTTGATCGGTTTTCGGCTGCTCTATGGCGACATGACCTTCTTTGACGGCTTCTATGTGCTGTTGCTGGCTCCGGATTTCTATCTGCCGCTGCGCAATATGGGCACCCATTATCACGCCCGCATGGAAGCGGTTGGCGCGGCCGAGGCGATGGTCTCGATCATGGAGATGGACGACGGCACCGCGCAAAAGAGTGCCTCAGCCGAGACGCTTCCCGACCTTGCCGGCGGCATTGCCGTTGAGTTCCGTTCCGTCTGTTTTTCCTATCCCGATGGCAGCCGCGCCCTTGAGGATGTTTCCTTCAAGCTGGACGCAGGCCAGAGTCTGGCGCTGGTCGGGCCGTCCGGCGCGGGCAAGAGCACCATCATCGACCTCATCCTTGGTCTGGCCAGACCTGGCGAAGGGCAGATCCTGATCAACGGTATCGACCTTGCCAGCCTGCCAATCGAAGCCTGGCGGGAACAGCTGGCCTATGTGCCGCAAAAGCCGACGCTGTTTTCGGGGACCATCCTTGATGCCATTCGCTATGGCCAGCCGAACGCCTCCCTTGAGGCGGTGCAAGCGGCGGCCAGACTGGCCGAGGCGCACGATTTCATCGCCGCGCTTGACAAGGGCTACAACCACCAGCTCAACGAAAAGGGCGCAGGCCTTTCGGGTGGTCAGATCCAGCGGATTGCCATTGCCCGCGCCCTGTTGCGCGATGCGCCGCTAGTGTTGCTTGATGAACCGTCAGCCCACCTCGACCGGAACAATGAGGCAAAAATCCAGACCGCCCTGCATGCATTGGAGCAGCGCTCCACCACCATCACCATCGCCCACCGGCTGCACACGATCGAGGAAGCCGACATCATTCTCGTGCTCGAGAAGGGCAAGGTCATGGAGATGGGCTCACATGACGCCCTGATGCAACAGAACGGCGCCTATGCCGCGCTGGTCCGCTCCAATTTCAACGGCACGTCCGGGGAGGCGCACAATGGCTGAGATCAGAAAACTGCTAGGGCTGATGCGCCCATGGACCGGCTGGATCATCCTCGGGGTGTTCCTCTCCCTGATCACGGCACTGGCCAACGTGACGCTGATGGCAATTTCCGGCTGGTTCATTGCCGCAATGGCGCTGGCTGGCCTTGCCGGTGTCACGATGAACTATTTCACACCCGCCGCCATCATCCGCGCCATGGCCATCACCCGCACCGTTGGCCGCTATGCCGAACGGCTGGTGACCCACGAGGCGACCCTCAGACTGGTGGCCGAGCTGCGACGCTGGTTCTATGACCGCATGGAGCCCCTTGCGCCCTCGGGGCTGCAGGACCTCAAGAGCGGCGACATTTTCTCGCGCATCGGGGCAGACATTACGACACTTGAGAATTTCTATCTGCGGGTGCTGGTGCCGAGCCTCGTGGCGGTGATCGCCGTACCGATCTTCTGTGTCTTCGCTGGCTATTTCTCGGTTGCTCTGGCGGTCGCGCTGGTGGTGCTCTATGTCTTCGGCGGCATCCTGACGCCTTGGCTGATCCTGCATTTCGGACGGCAGGCAGCCGCCGCGCAGGTGTTGCAGGCAGCTCAGATGCGATCAACCCTTGTCGAAGGCCAGCAGGCGCTGAGGGAAATGCTCGTCTATGGCCGTGACGGCGATTATCGCCAGATGGTGGAAGCCCAGTCGGAAAGCCTTTGTTCCAGTCAGGTCCGCCTCGCCAAGCTGCAGGCTGCCTCCCAGAGCGCGCTGACGCTGGCAGCGAGCCTTGCCATGTTCGCGGCCCTCTGGCTGATCATTCCGAAAGTCGATGACGGCACTTTCGACGGTCCGATCCTGCCAATGCTGATGCTGTTTGCAATGGCAAGCTTCGAGGTCATCGTGCCGCTGCCCGTTGCCATTCGCGCCTTTGTCGAGACGCAGGTTGCGGCCAAGCGCCTGTTCGGACTGACGGACCAGCCCCCCAGAGGCGCGTCCTTCTGGAGCGAAAATGCAATCTCCGACAAACCCGCCACGACGCCGACACTGGTGCTCGACAACGCCAGCCTCGTCTATGAAGAAGGCAGAAAATCCGCCTTTGATGGCCTCTCCCTCACCGTCGAGCCGGGCGAACGGGTGGCCATCGTCGGACCATCCGGGATTGGCAAATCGAGCATCATCAATGCGCTGGTCGGCTTCTGGCCGCTCTCCGGTGGCCAGATCCTCATCGATGGGCAACCGCACTGCTGCTACAGCGCCGAGAGCCTCAGGGCCCATTTTGCCGTGGCCCCCCAAAAGCCGCATCTGTTCAACTCCACCCTCAAGGGCAACCTGCTGGTGGCCAATCCGGAGGCCAGTGATGCCATGCTCCAAAAGGTGCTGGATCAGGTACAGCTCACCGACTTTGTCGCTTCCGAGCCAGATGGTCTGGAAACCTTCGTCGGCGAGGCTGGTGGCACCCTGTCCGGCGGCCAGATCCGGCGGTTGTCAATTGCCCGCGCCCTTCTCAGCCCAGCCCCTATTCTGGTGCTGGACGAACCGGGCGAAGGGCTTGACCCGCAGATGGAGAGGGAGATTCTCAACCGGATCCTTGATGACGAAACCGGGCGCTCGATCCTGCTGATCACGCACAATGACGCCGCCCTTGAACGCATGGACAAGCAGCTCGTGCTTTCGGAAAGTACCTGAGCCGAGCCTTCCCAATGGCCCAAATGCCCCATACCAGAAAGGCGGCCCGCATCGGCCGCCTTTTGTTTTGCAAGCTTAAAAGCCGCCGGACTCAGCTAATGGGGACGAGATGATTGTCCCACTGATAGCGATGGGTCACGCGCGTCTTGTCCATCTGGGTGCCTGCCATTTCCTCGGAGAAGCAAACGATGCCCATGCCGCTGGTACGTGCCAGCTTGTGGTCACGCACCGCGAGGCCACAGACGTCCTCTTCATGGATCGCGCCGAGAAACTCGCCGGTGTCGCTGTCAAACTGATGCACCACCCCACCCCTTGGTGAGGATGCGGCCAGCAATTTCTGTTCGCTGTCCAGCGCAACGCTGCCGACATAGCCCTTCAGCTCGCGCTGCTCGTCCTCGGGCGCGAGCAGGAGGCGGGGGTCTTCCCCCCTTCGGTGCAGCCCCAGCATCGCCGGGCTGTCAGAGATATCACCCTCCCACTGCATGGCAAAAGCCACCAATCCATCCTCGCCCACGCTCAGATGGCGAATGGAGTTCTTGTGCATGGCATGGGGCAATTCCACCATTTCCAGAAGCTCGCCCTTCAGCGTGACATAGGCAAGGCTTGGCTTCATGGTCGGGATATTGAGCTTTTCACGACCACTGTCAGGGTGGGTTTCGATACCGCCATTGGCGATCACCAGATGCTGCTTGTCGGGCATCAGTTTCACATCATGGGGGCCGACGCCGTGGGAGGCGAACTCGCCGATGCGCTTGTAGCCATGGGCTGCATCCCAGACGCCGATGACCCCTCTGGCGTAATCATAGTCATTCTCGGCGGTGTAGAGCAGGCTACCATCCTCGGAGAAAGCACCATGGCCCTGAAAGTGATGGCCCTTTGGCGAATGCAGCTCGCCTATCGTCTCGCCGGTGCGGCAGTCGAGCGCCAGAGCGAAGTTGCCCGGACGACGCGCAAAGGCCACCGCCTCGGGGCGGTGTGGATGGGCGGCGGCGGCGTGGCCGCGCCCCGGCAGCGCGATCTCGAAAATGGTGCGGCCCTGCTCCGAAATGCCGAACAGGGCGTAGGTGCCATCGGGCTTGCGGGCGGCGGACAGGAAGGCGGGGCTGCCTGCATCGGCCCATGTGACCGACGGGCAGAGGCCAAGGGCGAACAGTCCGGTGAGAAAGGAACGGCGATCAGGCATGTCAGTCTCCATCCAGTGCGTTGAATCCGGCGGTGATGCCCAACCTCGGGGCCAGATATTCCGCCAGAAGATCGTTGGTAAGGGTTATGGCGCCCTGCAACGCCTCCAGGCGGACGCGCCCCTGAACGGTCGCAACGCCAGCAAAGGAGGGGTCATCGATCCCCTCGACAATCCGGATAGCACGGTCAAAGCCCCGATCCACATCGGCATCCTCCTCCGACAGCAGGGACGCCAGTTGCCTGTTGGCTTCAAGCGACAGCAGCACATGGCGCAGGGACCGGCCTGAGCGCCAAGCCTCAGCACGGCTCGGGCGCGGTTTGGAGTAGCTGCCCATCGGACGGCCAAGACGGGTCTGAGCTGTGAATTGCAGCCCGGTTGTGAGAGCCGTATAGAGCTGGCGCACGGCCTCCTCCGGTTCACGATAGGTGTCATTATCCGCCTTGATCATCAACTCGGCATAGCCGCCCTGCCAGTCCTTGAGAATGGCGGCTGCGTTCTCGGCCATGTCCTTGGCCATGACAGTCAGCAGGGCACAGCGGTTAGCTGCCGGATTGCCGGTGAATGCATCGTCATAGAGCAGGAATTCCATGGGATAGAAGCCACGCGCCGCAATCGACACAGTCCTGAACTTCTCCGCGTCATGAATGACCGGATCATCGTCCCGCAAAAGGCTGGCCAATGTCTTGGGGGTGAAGCCGCGGGTATCCGGCCAGAAGGCCAGAGCAAAGGCTCGGTTTTTTTGCTCCGACGGGCCGAAGCGCAGATGACTGACCATCATCCAGGCGTCAAAGGCCTTGTTGTAGGCCCCTTTCACGGCTTCCGGGTCACGGCCACAGCTTGCCGGAACCACATCGGCGAGGGTCGCCGTTGTGGCCGCCAGGCGCTCATAGCCCGGCAGGATATGCTGATGAACAACCTTCGGGATGATCGCGGCGATATCGGCCTCGCCAGCCAGAACCGGTGATGACAGAAGGCAGAAAAGAACAAGGCAATATTTCCACATGGTTACAAGCTTTCCAGAAATGAAATCAATGCGGCGCGGTCGTCAGGCGGCATGGTGATAACAGCATCCCGCTGCGCTTCGGCTTCGCCACCGTGCCAAAGCACCGCTTCGAGCAGGGACCGCGCCCGGCCGTCGTGAAGAAAGAAGCTATGGCCAGACACCTGCTCCGTCAGCCCGATGCCCCAGAGCGGCGGAGTTCGCCATTCCCGCCCAGTAGCTCGGGCTTCGGGCTGACCATCGGCAAGCCCGTCTCCCATATCATGCAACAGAAGATCAGTATAAGGCCATATGAGCTGGAAACCCAGCTCCGGCTCATCCTCAAGGCGGTGGGTGACATAGGCAGGCCGGTGGCAGCCAGCGCAGCCGACCGTGTGAAACAGCTCTTTGCCGCGCAGCACGGTCTTGTCGTCAACGGTGCGGCGAGCCGGTACGCCCAAATGGCGGCTATAGAAAGTGACGAGGTCAAGTCCGGTCTGGTCGACCTCGGTGCCGCGCGCATCTCCATCGCCATGCGGCGCTGCGCGACAGTCGCTCTGGCTTGCCGTGCAGTCACCCCATGCCTCCGGAAACAGCGGATTGGAGAGGCCAATATCACGGAAGAAGGCCGCGGCAGACTGTTCCTCGACAGTGGGACGCCCCGCCTTGAGGCCAAAGCGGCCAAGCATCGGCATCTGGTAGCGCTCGGACCAGACGACGTTGGGGCGGCCCGAGATGCCATCGCCATCGGCGTCATCCGGGTCAGCTCCGGCAAGGATATCCTGCGCCGGAATGGCCTCCAGCAAGCCAAGCCCTATCATCTGCGGCGCGATGCGCGGGCTGAGCGTGGCATCGGGATGCAGAGGACCATAGGCAAGGTCAGTCGTCCGGTAGGTCGGCTTCCGCAAAGAAGCAGCCTCACCCCCGGCAAGCGCCACCGGAATTTCCTCATAATCGATTTGCAGACGGTACTCGGCAGGAAGTCCAGCAAGCGCAAAATCCTGCAACTGGCCGCCATAGGTGGGATCGGGCATGGTGCCGTGATAGCCCTCGATCCGCTTTGCCAGCGGGTCGGCGGCATCAGGCACGGCGACGCGCAGGAACAGCGACACAGCGCTGTCAGCATTGTCCTCTGGCGGGTGGCCGCGCCCGTCGTTGACATGACAACGCATGCAGGAGCGGGCATTGTAGAGCGGGCCCAATCCGTCGGATGCCTTTGTCGATGAGGGCGACGACACCCAGAGCTTTTCGAACATCGCCTTGCCGAGTTCGAAGTCCAGCTCGCTTTCAAGTCCCATGTTGGCCGTGGGTTTCGAGAAGGCATCCGCGTCCTTGCGAACCCGGACCGTCGCTGCACCAGCCGAAAGGGCTTCAAACTGTTGCGGGGCGGTGAAATCTTTAGGTGGGGCCGTGACAATCGCGATCCGGCTTGCCTCAGCCTCCGTGCGCGGCACGATGCGCAGATGCGGCTCATCAAGCGGCCCGGCCATGGCTGGCAAGGCTGCAATGAGAGGCAGAAGGGGCAGGACGGGACGGATCATGAGGGCAGCTTCCGGCATTTTGGCAAACGCAAAAAGCGCAGCTCATCAAGCTGCGCTTTCTGTTTTCAATTGAGATGACCTATTCGAAAACGGCTGTTGGATTGTCGAGACTGTCGGAGCCTTCGAACTCGATGTCATGCAGGTTCAGGGCCGAGACAACGCGTTCGATGGACTTGGTCTGGTCGACCAGAGCATTGACGCCGCCCATGATCAGCGCTTCGCCACCCTTGTTGCCGCGGGCCAGCATCTGGTCGTAAGAGAAGCCGGATTCGGCGGCTGACTTGATGGCACCAAGCTTGAGCATCGTGGTGTTGAGCTTGCCGGTCAGTTCGGCATCAAGATCCTTGTCCGCTGCTGCGACCAGATCGGACAGGGACGGGCCGGAAACACGGGAGCCATCAATCCGCACATACTCGCCGACATAGGCATTGCGAATGCCAAGGCCGTCATAATAGTGGCTGTTGTGGGTGTTGTCGGAGAAGCAATCGTGCTCTTCTTCCGGATCATTGAGCATCAGGCCAAGACGCATGCGTTCGCCGGCCTGTTCGCCATAGGACAGGGAGCCCATGCCGGTGACAATGGTGACAATGCCGGCATTCTCGTCAGCCAGCACGGCCGCGCGGGCATCGCCTCCCGGCTGCCACTGCTTGGCCATCCAGCCAAGATCGGACACCAGAAGATCGGTTGCCGCTGTCAGATAGGCGCCGCGACGATCACAATGACCATTGGTACAGGCCTCGCCCTTGGCATAGTCGGTCCATGCACGCTCCCCGGCACCATGATCAGTGCCATTCAGATCCTGCCCCCACAGCAGGAATTCGATGGCGTGGTAGCCGGTGGCGACGTTGGCCTCGATGCCGTCGGCTTCATGCAGGGTTTCCGACAGCAATTCGGGCGTGATGGCGGTAGCGTCGATCTCCTTGCCCGACAGGGTAAAGGTCGGGTTGGCGACAACATTGAGCGCCGCATATTCGTTTTCGTCGCTCGGGCCACCATAAGAGGCATCGACATAGTCGATCAAGCCCTCATCCAGCGGCCAGGCGTTGACCTTGCCTTCCCAGTCATCAACAATGGCGTTGCCGAAACGATAGACCTCGGTCTGCTGATAGGGCACGCGAGCAGCGAGCCAAGCGGCGCGCGCCGCCGTCAGGGTGTCTGCCGATGGCGTTGCGATCAGTGCGCCCACCGCCTTCTGCAGGGTTACGGCAGCCGTGAGGCTGTCTTCATATTTTGCCTGAGCAATGGTGGCATAGGTTTCAAGAACAGCCTTCTTGCTCACCGGCTCCGCAGCAGCAGCGACTGCGCTGGCACCAAGCAAACAGGCGACAGAATATCCAAGCAATAGATTCATTTTCATCGAATTGTCTTCCCCAATTCCATTTGTATCCCAACGAGGCCCGGGCGGCTGGCGTCAGACTGCCACCCATGGACCATGCAAATGGACGCCGCGAGCCGGTGTTGCCCCGACTTCCCAACGTGCGTCCGCTCTCCTTCGCAGGGCTCAAAACCTGAATGAAAAATTCATCTTTGTAAAGTTGATTATGATATTCATAATAAAAACCTGTTGAGAGGGCTTTGTAAAGCCCTGTCACTCTTCAACTTTTTGACTCGCGGACCGGGGAAAGTCGAATTCCCGCCGGTGGCGGATCTATGCTATGGGAAAGGGAAGTCTGATTTCATGCGTATGCAGGGGGAAGCAACACCATGACGATTGACTGGGCACATCATCGCAGGGAAGTCCACAACCTCGGCCAGGTGCAGGATTTTCTCAAACAGCTGGTGTTTGGCGGCAATGACGGCATCGTCACGACATTCGCCATCGTCGCCGGGTTTGCCGGTGCACAGGCGGAAGGCGTCACCCATGTCGGCGCCATTGCCGTTCTGGTGTTCGGGCTGGCCAATCTGTTTGCCGACGCCGTGTCCATGGGGCTTGGCGAATTTCTATCCACCCGCTCCAAGAAAGACCTCTATTTCAAGCAACGTCAGTTCGTTTTCGAGGAATTTGTCAATCATCCCAAGCAGGAATATGCCGAGCTGATCCAGATGATGACCGAGCGTGGCCTGCCCTTGTCCTCGGCCCGCAAGATCGCCGACGAGGTCATGAAGAGCCCGGAGCTGGTTGCCGACCTGATGATGAGCTACGAGCTGGAAATGCATGACATGCGACAGGTATCGCCAGCGCTTGACGGGCTGGTGACATTCCTGTCCTTTGTCACTTTCGGGGTCATCCCGCTGGTTCCCTATCTGATGCTCCCTCCAACAGACACCACTTTCCTGCTGTCCGTTCTGTCCACTTTTCTGGCGCTCGTCGGACTGGGGCTTCTGCGCTGGTGGTCAACGCGGGAAAAGGTCTCGCGCTGCGTTGGCGAGACGATCCTCGTCGGCGGGGCCTGTGCGCTTGTCGCTTTCGCAGTCGGTGCCATTGTCGGCTGAAGGCCGGGAATGGGGCCGGGAATGGGGATGGGAGCTGACTGACTTCTGGCCTTTGCTGGCAAAAAGCGATAGACAGAAGTGTCAGCGCGCAAGAAATGCGCATTGCGAGGGAGGCCAATTTGTTCGACACATCACACCCAATGCTCAGACCCCTATGGGTCCGCCTGCTCATCTGTGGCGTCACCCTGCTCTGGGGATGCTTTGAATTGTTCATGGGCAGCGTCACCTGGGCGGTCATCTTTGGCGTCGTCGGACTGATCTGCGTCTATCATCTGCTGATCGACTATGTGCCGCCTGAAGAGCGCCCCGACAACAAGCGCCCGTCCTGAAAGATCGATCTGCCCCAGAGAGCATAACGCGGAGCTGTGATCCCTGCCATTTCCGATCTGGCAAATTGCGCAAGGCAGTCTATAGTGATGGCATTTCCCGCCAGTGGACACGCGCGTTCCTCCTGTGACCGCCGATGGTCCATATTTCAAGACTGCACCACGCAAGAGTGACCAATGACGACAGATCCAGCCATTTCATTTGACGATATTCTCAAAGCAGCCCAGCGCCTTGCCGGCCATGCGGTCCGGACGCCCCTACTGGAAAACAGCACACTCAGCGACAAGCTGGGCAGACGGGTTCTGATCAAGTTCGAAGGCGCCCAGCATACTGGGTCTTTCAAGTTTCGCGGCGCGTTCAACCGCATTTCCGTGATCGAACCGTCCGCCCGCGCTGCCGGTGTGGTGGCCTGGTCTTCCGGCAACCACGCTCAGGGCATCGCGGCAGCTGCCAGCATGAATGGCATTCCGGCAACCATAGTGATGCCGAGTGACGCCCCCAAGATCAAGGTCAACAACACCCGCGCCCTTGGTGCTGACATCATTTTCTATGACCGTTACACCGAATCCCGCGAAGAGATTGCCATGGCGCTCGTCAACGAACGGGGAGCCATTCTGGTGCCGTCCTATGACGATCCCTATATCATCGCCGGTCAGGGCACCGTGGGGCTGGAAATTCTGCAGCAAGCTGAAGAGATCGGTGCCGAGGTCGGGGCAGCCATTGCCCCTTGCGGTGGTGGCGGCCTTATTTCCGGTCTCGCAACTGCGATCAAGACACAAAAGCCGGACGCTCTTGTCTATGCGGCGGAACCGGTCGGGTTCGACACCACCGGACGCTCGCTTGCCAGTGAGACTCTGGCCAAGAATGACCCGGACGCCCGTTCGATCTGCGATGCCCTGCAGTCGCCCTACCCGGGATCGATGACCCTGCCGATCAACAAGCACCTGCTGGCGGGCGGGTTGGCCGTGAGCGACGAGGAAGTCCGAACGGCGGTGCGGTTTGCCTTCGAGAAGCTGAAGCTAGTGGCCGAGCCGGGCGGTTCTGCCGGATTGGCTGCAGCCCTTGCAGGCAAGATCCCCGCCAACGACGGCGCTCTGGCAATCGTCATCTCCGGTGCCAACGTCGACCCGGACCTCTATTGCGACATCCTGTCCAACTAAGCCAGTCGCAGTCCTAATAATGCCGCTCAAGTCGGCCCTATACAACCATCCCCTCGGCCAGACACCTGCCCCGAGGGGATTTTGCGTTGGTCGCAAGTCATCATCGGCCTCATGACCATTCAGAACATAGCTGGCGCGAAGTATTATTGCCGTGTGGGCGTAAACTGTAATCGTTCTATCCCGATATTTGCCCGTCGAGGGACAGGCAAAGGAAACGTTACCTGAAGTAAAAGCCCCAATCCTGCCATCTTTTTTGCCACTCCTTGCGCCTCTGAGGATGTCATCTTGGCAAGATCTCGCTTTTTCTTGGGAAACATCATCGTCGTCCCTATTGCGAATAGACAAAAGTTGGCAATATAACCTCACCAAGCCCAAGGTGTTGATGATGCCCTTTAAAAGACCGACCCTTAAGACCATTTCCGAGTTGAGCGGCTTCGCTGTCACGACAGTTTCCCGTGCACTCAATGACGGGCCAGAGATTGGTGCCGAGACGAAGGAAAAGGTCAAGAAGATAGCCGAGGAAATCGGCTATGTCCGCAATCGCTCGGGGTTGGGGCTGGTCACAGGACGGACCAACGTCATCTCTCTGGTGCTGTCGGCAGATCATGACGTGATCGATGACCACACCGGTCGGCTCATATCGGCGATCGCGCACAGTCTTTCGGGCTCCATCTACCACATGAATATCGTGACCTTTTCCTCCGATGCCGACCGACTGGCGGTTATCCGTCATGTGGTGGAAACCCGGGCCGCAGACGCCATCATCCTCAATCAGACCAAACCGGAAGATGAGCGCATCGCCTATCTGATGGAGCGCAGTTTCCCCTTTGCCGCCTATGGCCGCACCAACTGGCAGGCGCAGCATCGCTATTTCGATTTCGATACCGAGGCCTTCGGGGAAATGGCTGTTCGGCGCCTTTATGAGAAGGGGCGCCGCCATTTTCTGGTTGTCTCGCCACCTGCCGATCTCAGTTACAGCCAGCATCTGATTGCCGGTCTGGAGCGGGTCCACAAGGATCACGATTACACTCTGGAGGTGCTTGAAGGCGCAACCAGCCACGACACCGGCGAAGTGTTGCTGCGCACCCTGCTTGACCGGCTTCAAAGCGCCGAGCCGGTTGATGCGATCATCGCTCCGTCGACGGCGACCGCCGTGTTGTCCCTTGCCGCCATCGAACAGAGCGGCAAACGGCTCGGCACCGACATCGACGTGTTTGCCAAGGAGGCAAGCCCCTATCTGAAATTCATCCGCAGCGAAATTCTCTCCGTCTATCAGGACCTCACCGAAGCTGGTGATTTTCTGGCCAAGGCCGCCGTTCAGGCAATAGAACATCCTGAAAGCCCGCTGATGCAGAGACTGGAGCCAACCACAGAAGACTACAAGAGCCACTAGGCGCCAGCCTTGCCGCGCCCCATCTTTTCAAAGGAAGCCAACTCCATCCCCCTTTCCCGGCTTCCAGACCAAACAGGACATCATCTTGGTTTCTACCCCCGCATCCGGCCTGTTATCCGGTCCTCTTTCCGGTATCAAGGCCGTCATTTTCGATTTCGACGGCGTCATTGTCGACAGTGAACCCATTTCTCTCGGCGAGCTTCAGAACACCTTCCACAAACACGGCATTCCCATGGACTGGAGTACTCTGGTCAAGGACTTCCTGGGCACATCCCCCAAGGACATCGGCCGCTTCATGCAGAAACAGACCGGTGAAGACCTCACCGGCATTTTCCCGGAAGAATGGCATACCCGCGTTCTTGAACGCATCAAGCAGGGCCTGACCACCATCGACGGGGCCAGCGAATTGCTGGACCTGCTCGACGCCAACGGCATCCCCTATTGTCTGGCATCCGGCAGCACGCCCGACAGGCTGCACCTGTCACTGACCAAGATTGGCGAGGACCATCGCTTCGAAGGCCGCTCCTTCAGCACCGACATGGTGCCAAATGGCAAGCCGGCGCCGGATATCTTTATCTATGCCGCAGAAGCGCTGAATGTCGATCCCAAGGACTGCATGGTCGTTGAGGACGGCATTGCCGGAACGGTTGGAGCCAAGGCTGCAGGCGTCGGTCGCATCGTCGGTCTGGTCGGAGGCAGCCATCTGCGCGACCCCGAGCTCAAGGCGCTGCACCGCAAGGCACTGACCGGGGCAGGATCAAACCTGATCATTGAAACGCTGAGAGAGCTGATCGGCTAGAGCCTGACTGCATGGCCGGGGTGTGCGGATCAGCCCCCCGGCTGACAACGGCAGCGAACGAATGAGGACAGCGGGCAGGCGACGTCAGTCCTTGCCTTCCTTTGCCTCATTGGCCAGAAACTTGTTGAAGGCCTCGAGTGACCGGTCGGAGACATGATGCTCGATCCCTTCGGCATCAAGCTCGGCCGTTTCCCGCGGCACACCGACCGCCACCAGCAGTTCCACCACCGAGCGATGGCGTGCCCGGACCCGGTTGGCCAGCGCCTCACCTTCGTCCGTCAGAAACACACCGCGATAGGGACGCGAGACCGCAAGGCCTTCGCGCTTGAGACGCGTGATGGCCTTGGTTGCCGTCGGATGGGCAACGCCCATGCGTTCGGCGATGTCTGCAGTGCGCGCTTCGCCCAGATCCCGGATGAGATCCCCGATCATTTCAACATAGTCTTCCATCACCGCACAGGCCTGCGCTTCCCTCGCCCGGATGAAACGAACGCTTTGCTTGGATGGTCGACTGGATGTTTCCGGCATTTTCTTCTTCTTTTTCGGTTTTGTTCGGTTGGCAGACGGCCCTCGATACAGGGCGTGATTCTTTAAAGCCTTGGGTATAGAATGAACCTTCTTTTTTCAATTGGCAAATTGGCCGCAACCCCGATGACGTCTTGAACATGGATATCTTGTTCATTATTTAATGTATAGCCAAGGCTAAATCTTGCATTTTTTTTAGCCTTGGCTATACTTCAGTCATTGAAGAAGAAAATATTCACCTATTCCTATCGAGACCGTCCATGTTTGCAACTGAACAAACGCAATTGAAAATGAGTGCCGTCCTGTCGGGCGAACGTCGCGGATGGAGCAGCAAACTGCTGTTTGCCGGCCCTGCCATCATTGCGTCCGTCGCCTATATGGATCCGGGCAACTATGCCACCAACATTCAGGCGGGCGCCGGATATGGCTATGGTCTGCTCTGGATCGTGCTGATGGCCAATCTGATTGCCATGCTGTTTCAGGCGCTCTCGGCCCGGCTCGGCATCGTGACGGGCAAGAATCTCGCCGAGCTGTGCCGCGATAATTTCTCCTCGCCGGTTGTCTGGGTCATGTGGGCTGTGAGCGAGATTGCCGCCATGGCAACCGACCTTGCCGAGTTTCTTGGTGGGGCGATCGGGCTGGCGCTGTTGTTCAACATGCCGCTCATTGCTGGCATGGGCGTAACGGCCATCGTGACCTACGGCATTCTGCTGTTCGAGAGCAAGGGCTTCCGGCCGATGGAACTGATCATCGGGGCGATGGTCGGCGTGATCGGCCTGTGCTATCTGACGGAAATCTTCATTGCACCGATTGCCTGGGGCGATGCTGCTACGGGGCTGGTTACGCCTGAGCTGGCAGACGCAGCCGCACTGACGATCGCGGTTGGCATCATCGGTGCGACGGTCATGCCGCATGCCATCTATCTGCACTCCGGCCTGACCCAGTCCCGCGCCGTGATCCGCACGGAATGCGAACGCAAGCGGGTGCTGAAATATTCCAACTGGGAAGTCGTCATCGCGCTGGCCGTTGCCGGGATGGTCAACATGGCCATGGTGATGATGGCCGCCAGTGCCTTCCACAATGGCCATAGCGAAGTGGCCGAAATCGAGACGGCCTATCATACGCTGACCCCGTTGCTGGGTGTGTTTGCAGCCGGTGCCTTTCTGGTCTCGCTGATTGCGTCGGGCATTTCCAGCTCTGTCGTCGGCACGATGGCCGGTCAGATGATCATGCAGGGTTTCCTGCACTTCAGAGTTCCGGTCTGGCTGCGCCGTCTGGTCACCATGGTGCCTGCCTTTGCCGTTGTTGCGATGGGGGTCAATGCGACGCAGGCGCTGGTCGTCAGTCAGGTCATCCTCAGCATCTCGCTGCCAGTTCCGATGATCGCCTTGATCATTTTCACCTCGCGCAAGGACATCATGGGCCCCTATGCTTCGGGCAAGATCATCCGCACCCTTGCCGCGCTTGGTGCCACGGTGGTGCTGGTTCTGAACTTCGTGCTGCTGGCTGACACCTTCGGCATTCCGGTTCCGTTTCTGGCAAGCTGAACCGTCCCAAATCCAGAAAGCGTCCGGCTCTCCTTTTGTGGCTCTTGAGAAGGATCGGATGCTCTCCAACCGGGCCGCTGTCTAGAAAGGCAGCGGCTCGTTGTTTTTAACCTCCTTCATGACAAAGAAGGTCCGCGTCTGCCGAACTCCGGGCAATGCGATGAGCTGCTCACCATGCAGGGTGTTGAAGTCACTCATGTCCTTCACCCGTATGGTCAGCAGATAGTCATAGTCTCCTGCCACCAGATTGCAGTTGAGGACAACAGGCATCGAGAGGATGGCCTCCTCGAAGGCGCGGAAGCTCTCCGGCGTCGAGTGATCAAGCACCACACCGACCATGACCAGCGCCCCGAGGCCAACCGGCTTGGGGTTGATGTCTGCATGCACCCCCAGAATATAGCCTTCCTCGAACAGTCGCTGCGTCCGGCGATGGCATGTCGCGGCGCTGACATTGACCTTCTGGGCAAGGTCGGCATTGCTGAGCCGTCCGTCTTTTTGCAAGTGGCGCAATATGTTCCTGTCGATGCGATCGAGACCGGATTCACTCATATGAAAGAATCTTCCATAAATCCATTGACTACTGATTATTCCTTTAAATCTTTATCCAATTCATATCGTAAATACAAATATTTTAGGCAATCTTTCGAAGCACCTTTCATGAAAGTTTTGCTAGTCTTGGAATTACTAAAAACAATCTCCAGATCAAGCGAGGCCTTCCAGTGCTCGAGAAATTTGAACGATATCCCCTCACCTTCGGCCCGACGCCGATCGAAAAGCTCCCTCGCCTGTCGGAGGCACTCGGCGGCAAGGTCGAGATCTATGCCAAGCGCGAAGACTGCAACTCCGGCCTCGCGATGGGCGGTAACAAGCTGCGCAAGCTCGAATATATCATTCCCGACGCCATCGCTTCCGGCGCTGACACTCTGGTCTCCATCGGCGGCGTCCAGTCCAACCATACCCGCATGGTCGCAGCAGCGGCCGCCAAGATCGGCATGAAATGCGTTGTGGTGCAGGAAAAATGGGTGCCCCACTATGATGCGGTCTACGATCGCGTCGGCAACATTCTGATGACGCGCCTGATGGGTGCCGACAGCCGACTGGTTGACGATGGCTTCGACATCGGCATTCGCCAGAGCTGGGAAAATGCCATTCAGTCGGTCAAGGATGCAGGCGGCGTGCCCTATGCCATTCCGGCTGGCGCATCGGTGCATAAATATGGTGCTCTGGGCTACATCGGCTTTGCCGAGGAAGTGGCACAGCAGGAAGAAGAGCTGGGCTTCAAGTTCGACTATATCGTCGTTTGTGTCGTGACTGGCTCTACGCAGGGCGGCATGATTGTCGGCTTTGCCGCTCAGGACCGCGCCGACCGGGTGATCGGCATCGACGCATCAGCGACCCCTGAGCAGACCCGCGCTCAGGTGCGCTCCATCGTCGACGATACCGCCGAGCTTGTCGAGCTTGGCCGCAAGGTGCGCGAAGACGAGATCGTCATTCTGGAAGACTATGCCTATCCGGCCTATGGCGTACCGTCTGAAGAAACCAACGACGCCATCCGCCTTGCTGCCCGCACCGAGGCGATGATGACCGATCCGGTGTATGAAGGCAAAAGCATGCAGGGTCTGATCGACCTGACCAAGAAGGGCTTCTTCCCTGAAGGCTCCAAGGTGCTCTATGCCCATCTGGGCGGCGCTCCGGCGCTCAACGGTTACAGCTACTATTACAAGGACGGCTAAGGTTCTGGTGCCAACCCGTCCGGGGTCCGCTCTTTTCAGTCCCCCCCAATGTCTGAAGAGCGGACCCTCTTCCCATTCTTGTCCCTCTCTGTTTGTCCTTTCTCTTTTATCCTTCCTCAAGGCAAATCCGCTAGCCTCACTCCAGTCAGGACGCGATGATTCGGCGACAGGCCGCAACGCGTGTTTGCCTGAGTCGAATTCTCAAGGAAGGACATCAGCATGGCCACCGCTGCCATTCGCGAAACCGATCTATACCTGCCGATCAAGCGCTATCTGGAAGAGCAGGGATATGACGTCAAGGGCGAGGTGGGCGCGGTCGATATCATGGCTGCGCGTGAGAATGACGATCCGCTGATCGTCGAGCTGAAAGTCGGCTTCTCGCTGACCCTGTTCCATCAGGCCATCACGCGACAGAGCGTGACAGACGCGGTCTATATCGCCGTCCCCCACAGTTCCAGCCGCCCTTTCCAGAAGTCCCTCAAGAACAATATCGCCCTGTGCCGACGGCTCGGGCTCGGATTGATCACCGTCCGCCTCAAGGATGATTTCGTCACGCCCCATCTTGACCCTGCTCCTTACGTCGCCCGCAAGATGAAACCCCGCAAGAGCCGACTGTTGCGGGAGTTTGCCCGCCGGGTGGGCGACCCGAATGCCGGCGGCTCCTCCCGACACAAGGGGCTGGTGACCGCCTATCGACAGGATGCCCTCAGGTGTCTTCAACATCTGGCCACATCAGGTCCGACCAAGGCGGCGCTGATCGCCCGCGCCACGGGCGTCGAGAACGCCAGACGCATCATGTCCGATGATCATTATGGCTGGTTCGAGCGGGTCACCACCGGCATCTATCAGATTACCCCGAAAGGCACGGCGGCCCTTGACGACTATGCCGACGATCTGGCGCGACTGGCTAAGCCCCCTGTTGCCGAGGCTCAGGACAACGCCACAGAGGACGATGGCACCTCGGGGCCTCGCCAAACGGGCAGCGCATAACAGTGCCATCGGGCAATGACATCCTTGATAGTTGGTGCAAGCTTGCTTATTGCTTGAGCTATTGTTGTGTAGCACCGGACAGGTGCGTCTTCTTCCGGACCGGGGATCAAGAGCAGCGGTAGCGATTGCAACAGGGCCCACAACAAGGCCTTGCGGCAATGGCTTCATTCATTTTCAAGTCTGGCCGGGCGGCAGCCTGATGCCAGAAGACCAGCATCACGAGATTTGGAGCGTGACATGAAAATTGCTGTATCCTCCCAGAATTTCCGCACGGTAACCAACCACGCAGGCAAAGCCCGACGCTTCCTCGTCTATACGGTGGGCGAAGACCTTCAGCCGGTGGAAACCAATCGACTCGACATGCCTAAGGAAATGAGCATGCATGAGTTTGGCAACAGCAGCGAAACCCATCCGCTCGATGCGGTAGACGTCGTGCTCTCCGCTTCCTTTGGCGCGGGGTTTGCCCGCCGCATGCAGGCGCGCGGCGTGATTGCCAGCATCACCGACAAGACCGAACCGCTGGATGCGGTCA
Source organism: Cohaesibacter haloalkalitolerans (assembly GCF_003574655.1). Lineage (GTDB taxonomy): Bacteria > Pseudomonadota > Alphaproteobacteria > Rhizobiales > Cohaesibacteraceae > Cohaesibacter > Cohaesibacter haloalkalitolerans. The sequence continues at coordinate 122,226 of NZ_QNUM01000006.1, read as the reverse complement.
GGGACTTCATGATGAACGGCCAGAAGCTGCCCCAGCTTTGCGAGTGCAATCATGATCACGGGCATGATCACGGGCATGATCACGGGCATAGCCACGACCATGGGCACGATCATGGCCATGGTGGCGGGTGCGGCTGCGGCCACTGATCACCCGTCTCACCTTGAACTTCCTGCCCCGAATAGTGTGCAGGAATTGTCAGATTATTGAGATCAAACACACCAGAGGGCTCGAGCAGGTCTCTGGTGTTTGTTTTTTTGCTTAAACCAAGCAACTGGCGACCCAGGCAACAGGCGTTTCACGACTCTCTGCAAAGCCTTTACCCCTTCCCCCGAAGCAAGCAAATTCGTGCTGTTTTTATCGGTGTCGCAAGATGCCCACACGCGTTAAAGCTCTTTTTGCCCTTTCTCATCACTCCAAAAGTGGCTGAAATGCGGGACCCCCCGACCCCTTTGTGTTTTTTTTGCAACATCAAATTTGAATTGACAAATGGACTCTGAAAGTATGTTTGCGATTTACAATTTAACGAGTATTGTCTCTTTGTCGCAAGCTTATACAAATACTAGGGTCAGAATTATGAACATCAAGAGCCTCATCCTCGGTTCTGCAGCAGCTCTCGTAGCTGGCGGTGCCGCTCAGGCAGCCGATCTGCCGGTAGCAGAACCTGTAGATTACGTAAAAGTTTGCGACGCATACGGCGCTGGCTATTTCTTCATCCCAGGCACCGATACCTGCCTGAAGATCAGCGGTTATGCTCGTACTGAAGCAACCTTCAACGAAGGCGACCGCGCTACCCAGAAATTCGACCTCTGGGCTCGTGGCCAGGTTAACTTCGAAGCTAAAGAAGAAACCGAATTTGGAACCCTGTCTTCCCACGTTCGCTTTGAAGGCGACGTTGGCAAGGGCGAAGATGGCAACATCGACCTGAAGCGTGCATACATGACCCTCGGCGGTTTCTATGCTGGTTACCTGACCACTGCAGGCATTGTTGACTACGCTGGCGACATGTACGGCGGCGACTATGACCTCGGCGATACCGAAGCTGGCCAGATCGGCTACAACATGGCTCTGGGCAATGGCGTAACCGCCACCCTCGGCATCGCAAACAACAAGCACCTCGGCGACGTGAACGGTATCCTTCCTGGCAACGGCTTTGCTGGCCAGACCCTGCCTACCCTGGTTGCTCGCTTGAAAGTTGACCAGGCTTGGGGTTCTGTGTCTGTTGGCGGTCTGGTTTCCCAGGCTCGTTATGACTCTGCAATCTACGACAACGAAGTTGCCTATTCCGTAGCAGCTGGTGGTCTCTTCAACCTCGACATGCTGTCTGAAGGCTCCAACCTTGCCCTGAACGGTTTCTACACCAAAGGCGCAATGGCATGGAACGGCGTTGGCAACAGCACCTACATGTCCGACGCTTCCATGGACGGCACCGACTACGAGCTCAACGAACTGTATGGTGTATCCGCAAGCTTGAAATACGCTTTTGCTGACAACCTGTGGGCAATCGTTGCTGGTGGCTATGGCGAATATGACGACAAAGGCACGACCGACTACGACTATGACTTCTACACCGTATCTGGTGAAGTTGGCTACAAGCCGGTTAAAAACCTGAAGATCATCGCTGGTATCCAGTACACCGACCGCGACTTCGACTATGCAACCTCTGCAGACACCGAAGTATGGGAAGGCAAACTGCGTCTGCAGCGCGACTTCTAAGAACAGTTTCCAACTGTTTGAGATACAGATCCCGGGAGCTCATGCTTCCGGGATTTTTCGTTCTGGAAGCGGCAGCCCCGGAAACGCGGATAACATCGACGAACAGAAGATACAGAAAAGGCCGAACCCTGCGGTCCAGCCTTCAAGCTTTGACAATCTTGGCACAGCCGCCCCTGAAATCCTCACCAGATCATGTCTGCGGCCCCCACGTCGGACCATTGCCGTTCATCATGCAGCTTCGCCGGGCGAGGCCAACGCCAGAACGGACGCCGTCAGCGTATCCAGAAGCTTGCGCAATTCTTCAAGCGAAGAGGCCTTGCCACATTTCATTTCGCGGCAGGTCATGATGATAAAGTCCGCCATATGTGCCGGACATTGACCGGACGCGCCGATATATTTGGTGTAGGGAACAAGGAGCTCGGCCAGAAACTGGCGATGCTCCTGCTTCAACTTGGTGATGGCCGGATGATTGTTCATCGACTCATCTGCCCAGAGCGTTCTGGCTTCCGGATGCTTCTGCAGAAACAGAAACGGGCCAATGACAAGATGCTCGAAATAGATCTGCAACTGATCGCGCAGAGACGAGCAATGGGTAATATCTTCACGAACCTTTGTCAGGTGCTTCTTGAAAACATAGTAAGACGTTTCCGCATAAAGATCCTCCTTGTTGGCAAACACGGCATAAACAGTCTGCCTGGACAAACCGGCCTGTTTTGCAACGTCTGTCATGGAGGTACGGTTATATCCGTAGCGAGAAATCAGTTCTTCAGCAGCCTGTATAACTTTTTCTTTTGTATCTACCATTCGCTTGCGACACATCCTGCGACGGGAATGTGCTTCCTCTGTTTGCAATAAAAGGCGTTGTCACTCTTCGATCAATTTTTGTTGATCGCGATGACGTTTTTTTCTGGAATAACACTAAACGAAAAGCGGATTTCTGTAAATTTCTTTCACCTGAAAGATTGACAGTTGCTGTAATTTTGTCTATTTTGATCTTACAAAGTCGGTGAGTTAGTAATGTCTTTTTAGTCAGATCGATTGGTGTTGAATAGGGCGAAGCCCAAGGCATCAGTTCAGATCAGAAAAGCGGAGCACTCATCGGAAAGCACAAATAAAAATACGTGCCGCATCAAATGATACGTCACCAAGTATTTGAAATTGTGTGGGAAAATGAATTCTATGTGTGATGTGCTGAAACTGCGAATTTCAGACACATCACATCAAAGAGATACCGCTCTAATACCGCGTCAACGGATTGGATCGGTTACAGTCTGTCCATCGAACTGCTTGCGACACATGATGGACGCTGCCGTCACGGGGCGAGTTGGATTACCTGTCTAAGCTTTACTGCTTGCGACACCTGACAGGTAGTGCTTGCTCCGTGACGGAATTTATATCATTGGTTTTTCCGGTTGAAAAGAGGCGTGACAGTCTTTCAATCGATGTAACTGTGTAAATTAGTCGTATCCACCTCAAATCTGTTCCTTATGGCTGTGTTTTCCACAGTGCGAAGCGCTGAAATCGAGACTTTAAGATTGATTCGCCGAGTTACTGTTTCCTGTTGCCGACTCGCTTCTTCCTTTCGCCCCCCTTTCCCCATCCGCAGCCGCGTAGCAAACCTCCTCTAACTGCATCATTCAGACCTATCAAACGGCGAAGAGAATGCCCGGGCTCCCTTCCTCAGCCTCAAGAAAAAAGGGCGTCTGATTTAACGCCCTTTTTCCAGTATCTTGATCGGAGAGGAAAACGATCAGGCCGAGATCGGCTCCAGATCAAACGCTGCCGCCATCAGCTGCTTGGTATAAAGCTCCCGAGGCGCATCGAAAATCTGCTCCGTCAGCCCTTCCTCGACAATCACCCCCTGCTTCATCACCATGACGTAATCCGACATGGCACGAACCACAGAAAGGTCATGCGAGATGAAGAGATAGGACAGATTGTTCTTCTCCTGCAAATCGCGCAGCAACTCGACGATCTGCTTCTGCACCGACCGGTCAAGGGCCGATGTTGGCTCATCCAGCACCACGATGCGCGGTTTGAGCACCATGGCGCGGGCAATTGCGATACGCTGGCGCTGACCACCCGAGAATTCATGCGGATAGCGGTTGCGCATGGACGGGTCAAGTTGCACTTCCTCCAGAGCCTCAATGGCCCGCAGGTCGCGCTCCCTTGCCGACAGTTCCGGATGATGGACAAGCAACCCCTCGGTGATGATCTGGCCGACCATCATGCGCGGGGAAAGCGAGCCGAACGGATCCTGAAATACCAACTGCAGGCGTTTTCTGTGTTCCCGCATGGCTTCCTTGGAAATATGGCTCATATCCTCGCCATCAAGCATCACTTCGCCGCTGACATTGGTCAGTCGCAACAGGGCGCGACCGAGAGTGGACTTGCCTGATCCGGATTCCCCAACAATGCCAATGGTCTGGCCCTGATGCAGGCGGAGATCGACATTGTTGACGGCGCGCAACTCGTGCTTCTGGGTACCAAAGGCGCCTGAAGTGATGTTGAAGGTCACGTTGACGCCCTTACCCTCAAGCAGGATGGGAGCATCGGCAGCGGGAGCGGGCTTCCGGCCCTCCGGCTCGGCCGACAACAGCATTTGCGTATATTCATGCTGCGGGTTGTCGAAGATGGTCTTGGTATTGCCTTCCTCGACCACTTCACCGGTCTTCATGACATAGACGCGGTCGGCAAAGCGTCGCACGATGTTGAGATCGTGGGTGATGAAGAGAATGGCCATACCCAGTTTCTTTTGCAGTTCGGCGAGCAGCTGCAGAATCTGGGCCTGAATGGTCACATCAAGGGCCGTCGTCGGCTCGTCGGCGATCAGCAGGTCCGGGTTGTTGGCCAAAGCCATGGCGATCATGACGCGCTGGCGCTGGCCGCCGGACATTTCATGCGGATAGGACTTGAGCCGGTTTTTCGGATCCGGAATGCCAACCAGTTCAAGAAGCTCCAGTGCCCGCGCCATTGCGCGCTTGCGATCCATTTTCTGGTGCACCTGCAACGGTTCGCAGATCTGGCGGCCGATCGTGTAGAGCGGGTCGAGCGAGGTCATCGGCTCCTGGAAGATCATCGTCATCTTCGAACCGCGGTAGCTGTTGAGCTTGCGCCGGGAGAGACCCAGGATCTCCTGGCCTTCATATCGGACCGAACCCGTCGCCCAGCCATTGTCGGCCAGAAGGCCCATTGCGGACATCATCACCTGGCTCTTGCCAGAGCCGGATTCGCCCACCACGGCAACGGTTTCGCCCTTTTCGATATGCATGTGGATGCCGCGCACCGCATGAATATCCTTGTCGGAGTTGGTGCTGAAATGCACGTTGAGATCATTGATGTCGAGCAGAGGTGTTCTGGTATCTGTCATGGTTCCCATCCTCCTATCGATCTTTCGGGTCCAGCGCATCGCGCAGGCCGTCACCAATGAAGTTCAGAGCAAAAAGGGTGGCTGTGAGGAAGATGGACGGGAAGATCAGCATCCAGCTCGCCCCCTGCAGGTTGCGGGCGCCTTCCGAAATCAGCACGCCCCAGGAGGTCATCGGTTCCTGAACGCCCAGCCCGAGGAAGGACAGGAAGCTTTCAAGCAGAATGACCTTGGGCACCAGAAGAGTGACGAAGATCACCACCGGTCCCAGCGTGTTGGGAATGATGTGACGCTTGAGGATCCCCCCTGCCCCGACGCCCATAGCCTCGGCGGCCAGCACATATTCCTGCCGCTTGATCGACAGGGTCTGGCCACGCACAATGCGAGCCATGTCGAGCCACTCGACGGCTCCGACGGCGATGAACATCAGGATGAAGTTTCGCCCGAAGAAGACCACCAGCAGGATGACGAAGAAGATGAAGGGCAGCGAATAGAGCACGTCGACAACACGCATCATGATGAGGTCGACCCGGCCGCCGAAATAGCCAGACAGTGAGCCGTAGGTGACGCCGATGAGCAGGGCCACGCCGGAGGCCAGAAGCCCGATAATCAGCGAGATGCGCCCGGCAATCAGGGTGCGGGTCAAGAGGTCGCGGCCATTGGCGTCAGTGCCGAAATAGAAATGCATCCGATCAATCTTGGCGGTAACGGTGGCGCTTTTCCCATCTTCGGAAAAGTCCGAGAAGGCCGCATCCTTGAACAGGTCGGAGCGATCGAAATAGCGCACGGCCTTTTCGTTGATTTCCCGCTTGGAACTGACCTTGACGACCACCTGCTTTTCAGCAATCTCGACAGAGTCTGCCGTAAAGCGCGCCTGTTTCAACACCTTTTCCAGCGCGGGGGCGATTTCGTCATCGCGCGGGTAGGCCGTAAGGGAACTTGGCACCTTTACATAATTTCGATAGACGGTGTCATACTGGTGACCGGTCAACATAGGCCCGAAGAAGCAGGCCATGGCGATAAGGAAGAGCACGACAAAGGAAGCCATTGCCGCGCGGTTTGCCTTGAGGCGTGCCCATGCGTCATCCCAAAGCGACCGGCCAATCTGCGCCTGAACAATCTTCTCGGCGGCCTGTCCGGCTTGCGTTTTCATAGTTTTGTCAGTCATTGTTTCCTCAATCGTACCGCACGCGTGGATCAAGCAGGGCATAGAGCAGGTCGACGATCAGGTTGAAAACCATGATGAACACCGCAATGACGATCACCGTTCCCATCACCAGAGGATAGTCGCGGTTGAGCGCCCCTTGCACGAAATAGCGGCCAATGCCGGGAATGCCGAAGACGGTTTCGATGACGACCGAGCCAGTCAGCAGGGCAGCAGCCGCAGGGCCGGCATAGGAAACCACCGGCAGCAGCGCGCCACGCAGGGCATGCACCACGACAATCATCCAGCCGGGCAGGCCATTGGCACGGGCCGTTCGGATATGATGGGAGCGCAGAGCCTCGATCATGGCGCCACGGGTGAGGCGCGCAACAACGGCCACCTGCGGCAGCCCGAGCGTGATGATCGGCAGGATCTTGTTGGCCCAGGCGCCATTGTTCCAGCTGCCAACCGGCAGCCAGCCCAGCATCACCCCGAACAACAGCGTCAGGATGGGGGCCACCACGAAGTTCGGGATGGTAATGCCCATCGTCGCAACGGTCATGACAGCGTAATCCGGCACTTCATTCTGCTTGAGAGCAGCCCAGACGCCGAGCATACCGCCGACGAGAATGGCCATCAGCAGCGCATAGCCGCCAATTTCGATGGAAATCGGCAAGCCGTTACCGAACATTTCGGCCACGGTGAAATCGCGAAAGAAGAAACTGGGGCCAAGATTGCCGTGCAGCACGTTGTTCATATAGATGAGATACTGCTGCCAGAGCGGCTCATTGAGGTTGTAGATCTTGTTGAGGTTTTCCATCACCTTGGGATCGAGCGGACGCTCAAGATCGAAGGGCCCACCGGGCGCCACACGGATGAGGAAAAAGGAAAGCGTGACAATGATGAACAATGTCGGGATAGCGGTTAGCAAACGCTTGAACACATATCGCAGCATAATGCGTCCTTCTGAGTGAAGTCTTCCGCGCTCATTCGCCTGATAAACGCAAGGCAAATACGCAGTTTGTCTGAAACCTGGCCAAGCCTCTCTATCGGCAACGGCACTATGGTACCGGCCAAAGAAGCGCAGAAGGCGGCTCGAATTGCAAAAGCCCCTATCAGGTTCACATCGTCTTTTTTCTTAATAAAGCTTTAACGCTTCTTTATTGGCAATTCCAACAACCAGACCGCAAAAGGAAATCCTTTTCACGGCGAACGGTCACAAAAGGGCTGCAATGCGCAGCCCTTTTGCGATTCGTGAACGGATCAGTCCTTGGACATCCAGCGAGACGGATGAACGTTCAGCAGGTTGTCTTCCCAGCCATGCAGCTTGTCGGAGACAAGGCTGAGGGAGCTGTAGTACAGCAGCGGGACATAAGGCAGGTTTTCCATGAAGATTTTCTCTGCCTTGAAGAGGATCGTGGCACGTTTGTCGAGGTCAACGGTCTTGGCTGCCTCATCCATCAGCGTATCATACTCGGCATTCTTCCACTGAGCATAGTTGAAGCCGGAATCGGATTCGACAAGCATCAGGAAGTTCTGCGGATCCGAATAGTCACCGATCCAACCCGCACGGGCAAAATCGAACGGAGCATGCTCACGCAGGTTTGCATAGTGGGTCTTGGTGTCGGTGTTCAGCAGAGTGGTCTTCACACCGATCTGCTTCCACATGTCGGCAATGGCGACAGCGGTGTTCTTGTGGTTTTCCGAGGTGTTGTAACGGATTTCCACTTCCAGAGGCTTGGCTTCGCTATAACCGGCTTCTTCAAGCAGTTTCTTGGCTGCGTCTTCGCGGTCGAGCTGGTCCATGTCCTTGTAGTCGGCATAGGCTGGTTCGCCGTAGTTGGCGATTCCAGGAGGAACCAGAGAATAACCAGCCAGCATGGTGCCACCCCAGATATCGTCAGCGAGGAATTCGCGGTCGATAGCCATGGACAGAGCCCGACGGACCTTCGGATCAGCCAGTTTTTCTTCGGTGGTATTCACGGCATAGTAGTAGGTGCCAAGATATGGAGCCACGCGGAACTGGTCACCCAGATTTTCACGCATGAAATCAACCTGTTCGACCGGAGCGTCGTTGTTGGAATCAAGCTCTCCGGCCTGGAAGCGACGCAGGGCAGCGCCACGGTCCTCGGTCGGATAATACATGACCGTGTCAATCTTCACGTCGGCAGCATCATGGAACATCGGGTTCTTGACGAGCTTGATGTGGCTGTTCGGAACGAACTCAGCCAACGTGAAAGCACCGTTGGAAACCATGTTGCCGGGCTTGGAGAAATCCTCGCCGAGTTTTTCCACGCTGGCCGGATGCACAGGAAGACCGGACTGGTGGCACAGCTGACCGAGGAAATACGGGGTCGGAGAATTGAGAGTGATTTCCAGCGTCTTGTCGTCGATCGCCTTCACACCGAGTTCTTCCTTGGGCAGTTCACCCTTGTTGACCTTCTCGGCATTCATGATCGGATACATGATCGTGGAATACTGGGCAGCTGTTGCAGGATCTTCAATGCGGCGCAGGGAATAAACAAAATCACCAGCGACAACAGGATCGCCATTGGACCATTTGGCATCGTCGCGCAGGGTGAAGGTGTAGACCAGACCATCCGGGGAGACGTCCCAGGCTTTTGCAACGCCAGCAACACATTTGCCATCTGCGCTGTAGGCCATCAGGCCTTCATACAGGTCGCGCAGGATATGACCTTCATAGACAGTTTGCGTCTTGTGCTGATCGAGCGTTTCCGGATCAGCCGCGTTGCCGCGGTTATAGACGACTTCAGCTGTCGCAGAGGTGGCTACGAGCGGAAGCGCGCAGACCCCAGCCAGCAAAAGGGCTGCAATAGAATTTTTCATGTGCGAAAATATCTCCCTGTTGTTCCCAAAAGGCTTATTCCGTTTATCGACTGTAGCTAATTCAATTAGTCCTACAATCGCAAGCAAAATGAGGAAGGCCTTCTATTTCTGTTCAAAAAGCGAACAATTTATTGTCTTTTATATCTAACTGACGAGCAGGCAGCTTCCTGCTCATGATGGTGGCTGCCGCCCTCGCGTAACCTCCGCCATTCCTCCCCGGTTCATCCGATGGACCGTGCAAAGGCAGGACTGAACGGACAAACGGACACACCGGACCGTCGGCGGCGACAAAACCTCGGTCTACCCTACAGCATTCATGAATGGTTTGACAAAAGGATATTCGGAACACAATGGCGCAGGCTCAAGGCAGCTGCAGGTGTCCTCAAAATGCGAACGCGCATCCCCCGGGCTGGTTTGCTTTCCAGAGGATGCGCGCTGCAGATGATCAGTCGATCTTGCCGCCGATGGCGACCATGACGCCGCGCAGTTCTGCGAGGCCTCTCAGGCGGCCAATTGCCGGATAGCCGGGGTTGGACCGGCGGGTCAGATCGTCAAGGATCTGGTGGCCGTGGTCGGGGCGGAACGGAACGGACTTGCCAACCTTGTCTTCCACAGCCTTGAAGTGACGGATCACTTCAACCATGTCGACGTCACCGGCCAGATGGTCGGCTTCGTAGAAGCTCTTGCCATCGCGCTTGGTCGAGCGCAGGTGGAAGAAATAGATGTAATCAGCGAACTCGTCGATCATCGCAGCCAGATCATTGTCGCCGCGTACGCCGTAGGAGCCGGTGCACAGGGTGAAGCCGTTGGCCGGGCTCCGGTTGATGGCCCGGAGAGCGCGCATGTCCTCGATGGTGGAGACGATGCGCGGCAGACCGAAGAGTGGACGGGGAGGATCATCCGGATGGATGGCCATGACCGCACCAACTTCGTCGGCAATCGGCAGAACGGTGTTGAGGAACTCGGCCAGATGCTCACGCAGCTGTTCGGCGCTGATGTCCTTGTAGAGGTTGAGCTGGGCGCGGAACTGCTCGATGGTGTAGCTTTCTTCCGAGCCGGGCAGACCAGCAATCATGTTGCGAACGAGCAGAGCCTTGTCGTCTTCGCTCATGGCGTCAAAGCAGGCCTTGGCCGATGCCTTTTCCTCGTCGGTATATTCGTCCTGAGCGGCAGGGCGCTCCAGAATATAGAGATCGAAAGCGGCAAAGCGATCGGCATCGAAGCGGAGGCAGCGAGCGCCGCTCGGCAGTTCCCATGCCAGATCGGTACGGGTCCAGTCCAGAACCGGCATGAAGTTGTAACAGACGTTGTTGACGCCTTCGAGAGCCAGATTGCGCAGGGATTCACCCCAGTTGGCAATCAGCTTCTTGTAGTCGCCACGCTGCAGCTTGATGTCTTCGTGCAACGGAATCGATTCAACAACAGACCAGACCAGTCCCTTGTCTTCGATCATTTTCTTGCGCTCGGCAATCGCCTCGCGGCTCCATACGGTGCCGTTTGGAATGTCATGCAGGGCAGTGACGATCCCGGTGGCCCCAGCCTGACGAATGTCGTCAAGGGATACCGGATCATTGGGTCCGAACCAGCGCCAGGTCTGTTTCATTTTTTGCCTCTTATTTCCAGTTTGTCTTCACTCTCCGGGCGGGGGTCATGTCCCGCAGAGAGCATGGTTCTCGTTATTCCCCGGCTCCGCCGCTTTTTCGTGGCGGGACCAGGCGGTCACTTGCTCAGCTTGACGACCTTGGGAGTCTTGAAAAGATCACCATCGAATTTGGGATCTTCCACGTCCGAAAGCACGAGCAGGGTATTGCGTACATTCTCCAGATGGTTCCACATGGCGTCCCTCGCCTTGCCGGGATCCTTGCGATTGAGCGCCGTCAGAATCTGCTGGTGGTCATCCAGCCACTGCTGACGATAGCTCTCGTCGAAAATCCGGGCATGCAGACCGTCCCAGATCTGGTTGCCTTTCCGCAGGCGCCACATGTCGCTGACCATGTCGATCAGCACGCCATTCTGAGTCGCTTCCGCGATCAGGCGGTGAAACCACTCGTCGCCATCGTAGTCGGCCTTGCCGCTCTCGATAGCCTGAATTTCCATGTCCAGAGCTTCCTGCATGCGCTGGATGTCGTTCTTGGTCACCATGGTCGCGGCAAAGGCTGCGATGTTGCTCTCCAGCAACTGCCGGGCCTGAAGCAGTTCGAAGGGGCCGATGTCGGAGCGCGCAATGGCACTCTTCTCGGACTGGTTCGGCAGCCGCTCGATATAGGTGCCAGAGCCCTTGCGAACGGAAACGAGGCCTTCGATTTCAAGCATGATGATGGCTTCGCGCACCACAGAGCGAGACACATCAAAATCCTCGGCAATCTGCCGTTCGGTTCGCAGTCGCGTTCCCACCGGAAGGTGCTGGTCGATCATTTCCTTTTTCAGCGCTTCAGCAACTTCCTGATAGCGTCTTTTTCCTGCTTCCGTGATCATAACTGGCCCTCGCTCAAAGCCATGTCAGGGATGATGCGCGATGCATCCAAGCGATCCCTGTTTCTTGCTGCTTGCCGTCTCTTGCAGGGAGCGCCTGCCACCATTGGCCCGCCTGTCCCGATCCGGTCCTTGCCCTATTGCTCGCCTTCCTCGCGTTTCTCGGCATAGAATGCCGAAAGCTTGTGAAAGGCTTCCTTTTTCGTTGCCTTGTCGCCGGCGATAAGGCCCTTCTTGTTGCGCCCCTGCTGGAAGATGTTCTGGCGCCGCTCCACCCGGAAATCATAAAGAATCCAAGGGGAAATGCCTTTTACATAGTCCAGCGCACGCAAGGTCGCGATCTGCTTCTCATAGACCTCGGTCTGATAGGCCTCACTGAAAAGGCCTCTGGCCGGACCCGTGGCGCTGATGTCGGCGTCGGCTCCCGTTTCGGAAATGACGACCGGCTTGTCCGGAGAGGAATTCACTCCGATTTCAACGAGATCCTCGAAGTTTTCTTCATACCAGCCGTAATATTCATTGATTCCGATCACGTCGATGAAATTCGACAGACGATCTTCGATCTTTTTCTTGGCGTGGTTGATAAGACAGGCCGCAGACGTCAAACGTGTAGGATCATACTGCTTGGCCGTCTCTGCCAGTCGGCGCATGAAGTCGAGCCGGGCATCGGTATCCGGATTCTCGTTGCCGACAGACCAGATGATGACACTGGCGCGGTTGCGGTCGCGCTTGATCAGCTCGATCAGCTGGTTTTGCGCGTCGCGGAAGGTTGCCGGATTTTCAAAATCGATCGCCCAGTAGACCGGAATTTCTTCCCAAAGCAGGAAGCCCAGTTCGTCAGCTATCCGCGCAGCTTTTTCGTGATGCGGATAGTGGGCAAGGCGCAGGAAGTTGCAGTTGAGATCACGGGCATGGCCAAAGCGGCGGCGCAGGTCTTCCTCGGTCGTCACCTTGCCCTTTTCCATGTCGTCTTCATGGACGGAAATCCCTCTCAGAAACAGAGGCTTTCCATTGAGGAACAGACCGGCTCCGATCTGCTCAATCTGGCGAAAGCCAACCCGGTCGCGCACTTCATCCTCGCCGAGGCGAGCAATAACATCATAAAGGCGCGGATTGGAGGGGGACCACAGGTCCGGGCTGACTTTGATCTCGGCTGACGCCAGGCCATCTTGGGAGGACGCGATGACTGTATTGATGCCGAGATCCGGGATCTGGATTTCAATCTGAGCACCCAGTGCATCAGGACCGTCCAGCGTCGCATCAATGGCGATGGCGCTATAGGTCCCATCCGGCACCAGTCTCACAAAGAGATCACGAATGACTGTTTTGGGGGTCGTGTAAAGCTCGACCTCGCGGTAGACACCGCCATAGTTGAACCAGTCGGTGTTGCGCATCGGCACCCGATCTGTCGTGCGGGTGTTGTTGACGCAGAGCATCAGCCAGTTCCGGCCTTCGCGGAGCTTGCCTGTCAGCTCGACGCAGAAGGGCGTGGAGCCGCCATAATGGTTGCCAAGAAATTCGCCGTTGAGAAAGACCTTGCAGTCATACTGCGCAGCGCCGATCCGCAGGAACTTGCGTTCGTCAGCCTTGAGGGCCTCCACATCGAGAGGACGGGTGTACCAGGCGCTGCCTTCAAAGAAATACCATTTTTCCTTCAGCATCTGCCAGTTGGACGGAATGACGACCTGTTCGCCCATATAGGGGTCATAATCATAAGGTTCGATGCGCTCTTCCGGATCGGCCGGCGTCATCTCAAACCATTTCTGCCTGAGGCCCGTATCGAGCAGATCCACACAGAAGTTCCAGGCACCATCAAGATTTTCTGCCGTGCGACCGCCAACAAACAGCAGCGTTTCATGATTGAGATTCTGCAGATTGTAAGGGGCATCATAAGCTTCGTCATGAAGACACTGCAAGGCGTTTTCCGCCAATTCAGAGCGCTCGAGAACCATCGGGATATCCTGTCGATTTTGGATCCTGCCTATTTCTGACATGCCCAGGCAGGTCGGGAAAACATGGCGGATTTGGCCCGCCATGCCTCAAGTCGTGTTCCCTCGGCGGACCAGCGCCCACCCCGGAACCATGCTACTGATCTTCAGCCAGTTGTTATTTGACAGCCTTGATGCGTTCGATCAGGTCAGCCAGACGAGCAGACTTGGCAGTCAACTCTTCATGCATCGGCATGACAGCCTCGATGAACGGAGCCTTGTCGACCTGAACAAATTCAACGCCCAGCTCAGACTTGGCTTTTTCGATTTCCGTGGTCACGATTTCGTTCCACAGCTGACGATGGTAGTCCATGGATTCATGGGCAGCCTGCTTGATGGCTTTCTGCTGATCTTCGGACAGGGCATCCCATTTCTTGGTCGACATCACCAGAACGGACGGGATCATGGTGTGTTCATCCAAAGAGAAGAACTTGGACACTTCACCGTGACGAGCCGTGGTCATGGCAGTCGGGTTGTTTTCTGCACCGTCGACAACACCCTGTTTCAGAGCGCTGTACAGCTCACCCCAGGTGATCGGGGTCGGGTTGCCGCCAAGCAGCTCAACCATGCGGATGGCCGAAGGTGACGGCTGCACGCGGATCTTCATGCCTTTCAGGTCAGCCGGTGTATTGATCGGCTTGTTGGCATAGAAGGAGCGAGCGCCTTCATAATAGTAGGTCAGACCGATGAAGCCCTTGTCCTTGGAAGACATCAGGATGTCATCGCCGATTTCGCCACCGAGGGATTTGAAGAAGTGGTCTTCGGAGGTGAACAGATAAGGCAGGTTCAGCGCGCTGTAGGATTCCTCGAACGCTTCAAGCTCGGAAGCGTTGGATTTTGCCATGGCAAGGGTGCCATTCTGAACCAGTTCCATGGACTCGCGCTGAGTGCCTAGCTGGGCGTTGGCGTAAACACGAATCTTCACATCACCATTGGTCAGTTCCTTAACGCGATCCGCGAAGAACTCCATGGATTTGTGAACAGGATGATCTTCCGGGTTGTTGTGGCTGATTTTCAAAGTCAGAGCACTTGCTGCAGTTGCAGACAGTGCGAAAGCCGCGCCGACAACAGCACTGATAATGGAAAGCTTACGAGTCATTTTTCCCTCCCGATTGATGTCTCAGTCGGATTGTTTGCCTTGGCACCTCCCCATGCAGGACGGAAGCGCCGTTTCCCCAACCGCAGGACATTTGCAATCCGAAACAGATCCAGATTGCGATCACCACGACTGGCCTAACCAATCATCTTTTTGGTTGACCAAACAATTCTCTATTTTGAAATTTTTGTCAATCAATTTTTATTTTGGTTGACCAATTTTGTTTTTTGCGCGATGTGTATAGCCAACAGAGATGCCGAATGGCACACCGTGTCTGTTTCGATTTTGCAGCCCGCGAACCAAAATGAGCACTAAAAACATGAAAACAAAGTGCTATTTTGGCAGCATTCGCAAAAACAGACCGATTGCAGCTGGTCAGCATCCCTCGCATTCGAGTGGCGGCAACGACTGAAGGAAAGTTGTTATCCAATTTGTCGCTGAACCACTTGCTGCCATATCGGGATTAGGCTGTTGATAAATTGGCCAACCAATTTCTCCCGACAGGCAGCGCTTCGCACCCGGATCCTGTCCGGGTTTAGAGTAAACAGCTATTGGAGTGCAGCCATGAAACAAGCTGTTCGCCTGGTAAACGCGGTTCTGGGAACCCTGACCGTCCTGGTCTTTACCATCCTTGTCGTCTGTGTTGTCTGGCAGGTGGTCTCACGTTTCATTCTTGGAACACCGAGCACCACCACCGACGAGATCGCCCGCTTCCTGTTCATGTGGGTCGCCTTCGTGGGGGCCGCTTACACATTGGGTCTCAAGCGCCATCTGGCAATCGACATCGTCACGCTGATCATCGACGGACCGGCGGTCCGCTACATTCGCGTCCTCGTCCTCCTGATCGTTGCCGCCTTTGCCGGTGTGGTCATGCTGTACGGCGGTCTCGAGTTGATGTTCAAGACGCTCGAATCCGGCCAGATGACCCCAGCCCTTCGCCTGCCAATGGGATATGTCTATGGTGCCATCCCCTTTTCGGGAGCCATGATGCTTTTCTATTGTGCAGCACTGATCGTTGAACTGTTCGATCCGGAAAGCGAAGCCGAAAATGCAGAGGCTTCAACTCCGGCAGCACCGGCCGACCAAGACTAACAGGACCGAAGAGAGAGTATCCAAACCATGGAATGGCAAGCAACTATCACGCTGTTTACGATCTTCATCGTCCTGATGGCATTCAGCGTTCCAATTTCCTTCGCAATCGGCATCGCAACCATGTTCACCTTCATGGTGATCAACATGTCGTTCGATCAGGCGATCTTCATCGTCGCCCAGCAGATGGCATCCGGCCTCGACAGCTTCACGCTGCTGGCGATCCCCTTCTTCATTCTGGCAGGCAACATCATGAACCGTGGCGGTATCGCCATGCGCCTCATCGAGTTTGCCAAGATCCTCGGCGGCCGTCTGCCGGGCTCGCTGGCCCACTGCAACGTGCTGGCCAACATGATGTTCGGCGCCATTTCCGGCTCTGCCGTGGCTTCCGCTGCCGCGGTTGGTGGTGTGATGTCGCCGCTACAGAAGAAAGAGGGCTATGATCCGGCCTATTCCGCAGCCGTCAACATCGCCTCCTGCCCTACCGGCCTTCTGATCCCGCCGTCGACCACCTTCATCGTCTACTCGCTCATCACCGGCGGCACCTCGATTGCAGCTCTGTTCGTCGCCGGTTACCTGCCGGGCATCCTGATGGGCCTGGGTCTTATGGTCGTTGCCGGCATCATCGCCAAGAGACGTGGCTATGGCGTTGCCGAACGGCCGACCCGCTCGGAAATGTGCCAGAAGACCAAGGCAGCCATCCTGCCACTGGGCCTTATCATCATCATCATGGGCGGCATCATCGGCGGCATTTTCACCGCGACCGAAGCCTCTGCCGTAGCGGTTGTCTACACCCTGTTCCTGGCACTCGTCTGGTATCGTGAAATCACGGTTCGCGACCTGCCGAGGATCATTCTGGAATCTGCGGTTACCACATCCATCGTGCTGCTGATGATCGGCTGCTCGATCGGCATGTCCAAGGCCATGGCCTTCTCGGACATTCCTTTCTACATCTCCGATGCCCTGCTTTCGATCTCCGATAATCCGTATGTCATCCTTCTGGTCATGAACATTGCCCTGCTGATCATCGGCACCTTCATGGACATGACCCCGGCGCTCCTCATCTTCACCCCGATCTTTCTGCCAGTGGTTCAGGATCTGGGCATGGATCCGGTGCATTTCGGTGTCATGATGACCTTCAACCTCTGCATTGGCATCTGCACGCCACCGGTTGGTTCAGCCCTGTTCATCGGCTGCTCCGTCGGCAAGGTGGCCATCTCCAAGGTGCTCAAGCCAATGCTGCCATTCTATGGCGTACTGGTCGTGCTGCTGCTCGCCGTCACCTACATTCCAGAGATCTCTCTGGTTCTGCCCCGCTTCTTCCTGGGCTACGGTGGCTAAGACCTCCGACGATCCGGGGTGGCGAAGGGCTTCCCTCGCCGCCCCTCCGAATGCCGAGAGACAAGAGCCAAAAACCAATTCAACCATATGAGCTTGTCAGCCGGACCGGCAGGATTTTGCTCAAGCTTGGGAGACCCTCATGTATCAGCTGAAAAAATGGACCCTCAAGAGCCAGACGGCCACAGGTGTCATTCTGGAAGTGGAAGGGCGACACAGTCTCCAGATCGATATTCTGGAAGACCGCATGGCGCGCGTTCAGCTTCTCAAGGACGGCAGCTATCGCCTTGATCGCAGCTGGACGGTTGCTCCAAATGGAAATGCCCCGCTGGAAGGCCGCAATCGCGCCTCGCTGGAAGGCTTTTCCTGCCCCTCCTTCACCACTGACCTGTCGAATGAGACCGTTACGCTTGCCACCGATCTGCTGAAGGTCACCGTGCGCAAGCCGCTTGGCCTTGTCTGGTTCGGCCGCGCCAGCACCAGCGACGACTGGCAGCAGATCGCCGAAGACCGCCCGACCGGCGCCTACATGCTGGGCCGCAAGGATCATGCCCACAGCCACTTCCTGCGCCGCGCCAAGACGGACAAATTCTACGGCCTTGGCGAGAAGTCGGGAGAGCTGGAACGCTCCGGCCGCCGCTTCGAAATGCGCAATCTGGATGCCATGGGCTACAACGCCAGCTCCACCGATCCGCTCTACAAGCATGTGCCGTTCACCATCACGCGGCTTGAAAGCGGCCTGTCCTATTCGCTGTTCTACGACAACCTCGCCCCTTGCTGGTTCGATCTGGGCAACGAGCTGGACAACTATCATCAGCCGTTCCGCTCCTACCGCGCCGAAGACGGGGATCTCGATTACTACTTCACGCTCGGCCCGACCATTCTGGACCTGAGCAAGGCGCACACGCAGCTGACGGGCGGCACCGCCTTTCTGCCACGCTGGTCGCTGGGCTATTCCGGCTCGACCATGTCCTACACCGACGCACCGAACGCGCAGGAACAGCTGCACGGCTTTGTCCGCCTCATCCAGCAGCATGACATCCCGTGCGACAGCTTCCAGCTGTCATCCGGCTATACCTCCATCGGCCCGAAACGCTATGTGTTCAACTGGAACACCAAGAAGGTGCCTGATGCAAAGGGCATGGCCAAGGTGTTCGCCGATGCTGGTCTCGAGCTGATTGCCAACATCAAACCCTGCCTCTTGCAGGACCATCCTCGCTATGGCGAGGTTGATCATCTCGGGCTGTTCGTCAAGGACAGTGAAACCGGCTTGGCCGAACGCTCCGTCTTCTGGGACGATGAAGGCAGCCATCTGGACTTCACCAACCCGGACACCCAGAAATGGTGGCGCGACAATGTCAAGACCGCCCTTCTGGACTATGGCATCAACAGCACCTGGAACGACAACAACGAATATGAGATCTGGGACCGCCAGGCTCGCTGCGAAGGTTTCGGCGACCCGATCGAGATCGACCTCATCCGCCCGGTTCAGCCGTTGCTGATGACCCGCGCCTCGAATGATGCTCAGGTGGATTTCGCGCCGGAAAAACGCCCCTACCTGATCTCCCGTTCCGGTTGTCCGGGCATTCAGCGCTATGCCCAAACCTGGTCTGGTGACAACCGCACCAATTGGAACAGCCTCAAATACAACATCCGCATGGGCCTCGGCATGAGCCTTTCGGGCCTTTACAACGTCGGTCACGACGTCGGCGGCTTCTCGGGCGACCGTCCGGATCCGGAGCTGTTCGTGCGCTGGGTCCAGAACGGCATCTTCCATCCGCGCTTCACCATTCACAGCTGGAACGATGACCACACGGTCAACGAGCCGTGGATGTATCCGGAAGTGACAGCCCAC
Source organism: Cohaesibacter haloalkalitolerans (assembly GCF_003574655.1). GTDB lineage: Bacteria > Pseudomonadota > Alphaproteobacteria > Rhizobiales > Cohaesibacteraceae > Cohaesibacter > Cohaesibacter haloalkalitolerans. Next base: position 103,317 of record NZ_QNUM01000006.1, on the reverse strand, counting down.
ATCCGCAACGCCATCAATCTGCGTTACACGCTGCTGCCGTATCTCTATACCCTGCTCCATGATGCCGTGGTCAAGGACGAGCCGATGATCCGCCCGACCTTCCTCGACCATGAACATGACGAGCGCTGCTACGAGCCGACCGATGACTTCTTCCTCGGCCGCGATCTGCTGGTGGCCAACGTGGTGGAAGAAGGAGCCAAGACGCGCACCATCTATCTGCCGGACAATGGCGTGGGTTATTATGACTTCTGGTCCGGGGAATATTTCCACGGCGGTCAGGAAGTCACCGTACCGGTGGCGCTGGGCTCCATTCCGCTGTTCGTCAAGGCAGGCACGGTGCTGACCCTGTCACCAGGTGTCAAGCGTTCCGGTGCCGTTGCCGGCCAGCGTCGCCAGATCGTCGTCTATCCGCTTCCCGGACAGGGCAGCTGCTCGTTCGAGGCTGAAGTGTATGAAGACGCTGTCGACAATGTGGACGCTCTTTCGGGCAACCATCGCCTGACCAAATTCACGGTCACGCAGACCGCAACCACCCTTGATATCGACTGGCACCATGACGGCCAGTTCGACCCGGCCCTTGAAGGCTGCAAGGTCAGTGTTGCGACCCGCGATGCCCGCCTGTTGACCGTGTGTGGTCAACACTATGAAACCGGCACTCTGTTGCCATTCTGATCTGGAGATTTTCATGACCATTTCCGATTTGCTCAACGCTCCGGGCAACCCGCAACTGCCCGACTATGACCGCAAGGGTCTGCGCCCACGCCTCATCCATCTGGGCTTTGGCGCTTTCGCCCGCGCCCACTGGATGAGCTACCATCAGGACTTCCTGCTGAAGCATCCGGCCAGTGACTGGGGTGTCGTCGTCAGCGACATCCTGTTCGGGGCCGACCGTTTCGGACAGCTGGAAGAGAATGACCATCTTTACAGCGTTCTGGAACACGGCGACGCTGGCTCGAACCTGCGCATCATCGGCTCCATCGTCAAGACCGCCCATCCCGAGCGCGGAGGCATGGACGCCTTCTTTGCACCGTTCCTCGAAAAGGACGTGGCCATTGTTTCCATGACCATCACGGAAAAGGGCTACTGCCTGGCTGGTGGCAAGCTGGACGAAAGCAACCCGGCGATCAAACACGACCTCGAACATCCGCACGCACCGAAATCGGCCATTGGCGCTCTGGTGGAAGCCCTGCGTCGTCGTCGTGATGCCGGTCTTGACGGGTTCACCATTCTCAGCCTCGACAACCTGCCATCCAATGGCAAGCTGTGCCAGTTGGCCGTGACCAGCTTTGTCGAGAAGCTCGACGCCGAGCTGGCAAAGTGGATCAAGGCGAACGTAACCTTCCCTTGCTCCATGGTCGACCGCATCGTTCCGGCCCTCACTGACGAGAGCCGCGCATTGATCAAGGAAACCCTTGGTGGCATGGAAGATCCGAACGGCATCGTCTGCGAACCGTTCCGTCAATGGGTGATCGAAGACAATTTCGTCAAGGGCCGCCCGGCCTGGGAAGAAGTCGGCGCACAGTTCGTGCCTGACGTCGAGCCTTTCGAGGAAATGAAACTGCGTACCCTCAACGGCGCCCATTCGTTCCTCGCCTACCTTGGTTATCTGGGCGGCTATGAAACCATCGACGCCTGCATGGGCGACGAGAGCTACAAGAAAGCCGCACACACCCTGATGGTCAAGGAACAGCAGCCGACGCTTCATGTTCCCGGTGATGTGGATCTGGATGCCTATGCCGACGCCCTGATCGCCCGCTTCTCCAACAGCCAGCTCAAGCACAAGACCGCGCAGATCGCCTCTGACGGCAGCCAGAAACTGCCACAGCGCATGCTGGCCTCCATCAGTTGGCACATCGATCATGGCTCCGACTGGTCGCTGCTGGCGCTCGGCGTTGCCGGATGGCTGCGCTTCATGACCGGTACCGACGAGAAGGGTCAGCCAACCCCGATCAACGACCCGCTGGCCAACCAGATTGCCCAGAAGGCGCTGCAGTTGCCAAACTGGGAAGCCTACATCAACGGTGTTCTGCAGATGGATGCCATCTTCCCGGCAAAGCTGGCCCAGAACCCGGCTTTCGTAACGCGCATCAAGGCAACCTATTCGACCCTCGCCCAGACCGGTGCGAAGGCGACTGTTGCCGCTGCGATCGCTTGATCTTTCAAGACAGATCGAACCGACACGTAAGCCTTCAGGTCTGCTGATCTGAAGGCTTGTTTTTCATGTAGCCCTCGCTCATGACAGGAGAAAACACCATGCAACCATTTCTGGGCCCGGATTTCCTGCTCGATACCGCAGCCGCCCGTCACCTTTATCATGACGTCGCGGAACACCTGCCGATCGTCGACTATCACAACCATCTCATTCCCGAACAGATCGCCAATGACAGGAAATGGGAAACCATCGGCGAGGTCTGGCTGGCGGGCGACCACTACAAGTGGCGCGCCATGCGCTGGGCTGGCGTTGCGGAAGAAAAGGTCTCCGGTGCCGCTTCCTTCAGGGAAAAGTTCGATGCCTTTGCCGAGGTGATGCCGAAATGCTTCGGCAATCCGCTCTATCACTGGACCCATCTGGAGCTGCAGCGGGCGTTCGGCATCACGGAATGCCTTTCGCCGAAAACCGCCGATGCGATCTGGGAGAAGGCCAATGGCATGTTGGCCGAGGACAGCCACTCCGCCCGGGGTCTGCTGCGCCAGTTCAAGGTCGAGTTTGTGGGCACCACCGACGCTCCATGCGATGATCTGGCCTTCCACAAGCAGATGGCTGCAGACGCCAGCCTTGACGACATGATCGTTGCCCCGAGCTTCCGCCCGGATGCGGCCTACAAAATCGACCTGCCGGGCTTTGCCGGTTTCCTCGATGATCTGGCCAAAGTGGTCGGATATTCCGTCGACAGCTACACACCGCTGATCAAGGCTCTCGTCGAACGCCTTGACCATTTTGTGGCTAACGGCTGCAAGGCAACAGACCATGGCATCGAAATCCTGCGCTATGCCAAGCCGGTTGATGCGGCAACCCTTGACGCCATCATCGCCAAGCGCCTGTCTGGCGAAGCGCTCTCCGAGCGAGAGATCGCCCAGTTCCAGACCACCATGTTCGTCGACCTGTCCAAGGCCTATTACGACCGCAAACTGGTCATGCAGCTGCATATCGGTGCCGTGCGCAACAACAACCATCGCCTGTTCCAGTCCATCGGAGCCGATGTTGGCGGCGATTCGATCAATGACCGCCCGATCGCCGTCGAACTCAACGGCCTGCTGGGCGAAATGGATCGGGATGGCCACCTGCCCAAGACCATTCTCTACCACCTCAATTCGGCCTTCAACGAAGTGATCGTCTCCACGGCAGGCAACTTCCAGGATGGCGAAATTGCCGGCAAGGTGCAGGCAGGCTCGGGTTGGTGGTTCAACGATCAGCTCGATGGTATGGAGCGCCAGATGACCCATCTCTCGCAAATGGGGCTGTTCTCGCATTTCATCGGCATGTTGACCGACAGCCGCTCCTTCCTGTCCTTCCCGCGGCATGAGTATTTCCGCCGTCTGGTTTGCCAGATGGTCGGCCGCTGGGTTGAAACCGGCTATGTGCCCAATGACCCGGAGCTGGTGGACAAGATGGTCCGCGATGTCTGCTATCAGAACGCGGCAAACTGGTTCCTGCCCGGCAAGTAAGCCTCTTGGTATAGAGGCCATGCTGCCCACCTCAGGCAATCGAGGGCAAGACACGCGATCAACCGGCGGAATAACTCCCGCCGGTTTTTCTTTATACATCAATCTCTTTTGGCATCTTTTAATTGCATTAACGACGCGGGATAAATTTTTGGCAAGCTTTCTTCAAATATGATATATATCAAATTGAGAACTGTTGCCAGAAAGAGGGGACATCTTTCTGGCATTTGAACAAAATCAGCCAAAAATCAAGTTCATCTTTCATGATGCTTTGATTGTAGATCCTGCCAACAAAGAAACAAAAGGGATATACCATGCATCCTAAAGTCTCCCCGTTGCTGTCGGGAACCAAGGTCATACCGGTTCTCGTCATCGAGAACCCCGATGATGCCCAGCCGCTTGGCCAGTGTCTTGTCGACAATGGACTGCCGGTTCTGGAAGTCACCCTGCGCAGCGATGCTGCGTTCAAGGCGATTGAGAATATTGCCAACAAGGTTGATGGGGCTATTATCGGAGTGGGCTCGATCCTCACCGAAATGCAGCTGAACTCCGCCCAATCCGCAGGTGGCTGGTTCGGCGATTCTCCCGGTGTTTCGGAAAGGCTGTTGCGGGCACTTGAACTCAGCGACTGGCCGTTTCTGCCCGGCGCCGGTTCACTATCGGAAATCCTCGCTCTCAGGGAGGTCGGCTTTTCGGAACAGAAGCTGTTCCCGGCGGAAGTCTCTGGTGGGGTCTCGATGCTGAAATCCATTGCCGGACCGGTGAAGGATGTGGCGTTCTGTCCGACAGGAGACGTCAGCTCTGCCAATGCCAGTGAGTATCTCAAACAGCCGAATGTCTTTGCCATCGGCGGCAGCTGGATTGCGCCCCCCGAACTGATCTATGCCCGAGACTGGACCGAGATCGGCCGCCGGGCACGCGAGGCTGCCGGGATCGGCATGCAATGGAAAACGGCGGTCTGACGACCTCCCCTCCCGCACACGCTTTGACTGCAGGGCCAGGGATCCTTTTGCCGACCCTGCTGCTGGCCCTTTTCCTTGTCCGTTCCCACCTCCCCCCGCAAACAAGACAGGGGTTGTTGCCATTTCCCAACTGGACCGTTTCGGTGATTTACCATAGCATCACGGCCAAATCGATTTGATTTGTCCATTGCCGGAGCCGTTCCAATGACCATCAAATGTCCCCGTTTTTCCAGCCTGTCCTCCTTGCGCACCATCACCATGGCCACTCGTCATGCTGCGGGGGCTCTTGTGGTGGGAACGCTCGCCCTTTCCGGGTCTGATGCCCTCGCCGAGGACGGGGATCCCTCCATAGACTTGCGGCTCTTCGGGCAGAATGTCATCGAGGGATATGAGGGCTGCCACCTCGCTTTCTGGCAAGCCAACAAGTCTCCCGAGATCGACAAATACGCCTATGTGCTCTATGCGCCGTTCAACGACGGCGAGGAGCTGCCTGCCTGGATGAAGGTGGGTCAGACCGTCTATGAAATGCAGCGTGAAGACACTGTCTCAGTCAACGACCGGGCGCTTGAACCCCTGCGGCTCTATCGCAACTCCGATAGCACCTATACGGCTCTGCTCGAGGTCACCGATCAGCATACCGACAGAGACAATATCATTGCCGACAAGGCCAAGCTGACGATCACCCAGTCCAAGCACTATCCCTTTGTCATTTCGGTCAAGGGTGGGATCTATTGCCCTGCCACAGCGCCGTCTTCCCAGTCGAGCAAGGCGGCCCCGGCTCCTTCCGGCGAACAGCCCTATGGTGATCCCATTCCGCTCGGCCCGGCTGTCCCGTTTGAGAAACTTGATGCCATCCCTGCCGGCGTGCGATCCGTGGTTACCAGCGACGCCCCCGAATGCGCCATGGACCAGACCGCAGGACAAGGCAACCATTATGCCATCAGCGATGCCGTCACCCTGTGGGAGGTGCCCTGCAATCTCTACGCCCGCACAGGCAGCTCGGTCTATGTGGTCAGCATGAACGAGAATACCGACTATTCCACGTTGCTGACCGTGCCGCCACTGCCCGGCTTTGAGGATGCCGACCCCAATCACGAGATTCGCAACCCGCAGATGGACACAGAGAGTGGCACGGTGACGTCGGAATATTATGACGGCGATGGAACCTGTGGCACCTTCGAGGCTTACCAGTTGCGATCGGTCGAGGGAGAGGCGCTGGAATTCTTCCTCACCGAATTTCGCGAGAAGCCGGAATGCGATGGCGTAAAGGCAAGTGCGCGTCAGTTCCCGCTGGTCTACAAGGCACAATAGATCCTCCACCGGGAAGATCGGGAGCATCGCGACCAATCGGCTTCCCCAGACCGCCGCTGACCATCTGGACACCATCTAGGCTCCATTGCAGAACCGGACCAGGCCAAGAGCGAAAAAAGGCGGGCCTCAAAGCCCGCCTCTCCATGGTCAATTCAGTAAATACTGACGATCAGAAGCTGATCAGGTTGAGCCCCGAAAGCAGGATCAGCAGGATCGCAATCGGCGCGATAAAGCGCAGGATGAAGATCCAGGTCTTTGCCAGAAGCCCCGGCTCATTGTCGCCGCACACTTCCTTGTAGGCGCGGGGCGTGATGACCCAGCCCACGAAAATGGCGATCAGGAAACCACCGATCGGCAGGATGAGGTTCGACGTCAGGAAGTCCATGAGGTCGAAGAAATTCTTGCCGAAAATGGTGTAGCCACTCCAGATGCCCATCGCCAGCGAGCAGGGAATGCCCAGCAGGAACGACAGGAAACCCGAGGTAATGGTGATCTGGCTGCGGCTGAAGCCCTTGGTCGAGAAGAAGGCGACCAGCGGTTCAAGCAGCGAGATGGAGCTCGTCAGCGCAGCGATGCTCAGCAACAGGAAGAACAGGGTGCCGAAGAAAATGCCGCCGGGCATTGACATGAAGACCGCAGGCAGCGTGACAAATGTCAGCCCGGGTCCTGCGCCGGGGTCCATGCCGAAGGCAAAGACGGCTGGCAGAATGGCCAGACCGGCCAGAATGGCAACGGCGGTGTCAAGGAAGGCCACCTGCCAGGCGGACGAGCCCAGCTTGGCGTCCTTGCCCAGATAGGACCCATAAGTCAGGATCGCGCCCATGCCGAGGGAAAGCGAGAAGAAGGCCTGCCCAAGCGCCGCCATGATGGTTTCTCCCGTGATCTTGGAGAAATCCGGCGCAAGGAAGAATTCGATGCCCTTTGCAGCACCGGGCAGGGTTACTGCGCGGATCACCAGAGCAAGAAGGATGAGGAACAGGATCGGCATCAGGATCTTGCCTGCCCGCTCGATGCCGTTGGCAACACCGCCCAGCACCACGATAACCGTCAGGGCGACGAAAATGGCCTGATAGATGATCGGCTGGACGGGGTCGGCGATGAAGCCGCCAAATGCCTGTCCCAGCGCAGCACCATCCATGCCAGCAAAGCCACCACTGGCAAAGCGGAAGATATAGTCGATGGTCCAGCCAGCAACGACGCAGTAGAAGGACAGGATCATGAAGGCAGCAGCGATGCCCATGTAGCCGACGATGGAAAAGAAGCCCGGTCCGAGCTTCTTGAAGGCATGGACTGCATCGGACTGGCTGGCGCGGCCGATCATGATCTCGGCCAGAAGCACCGACAGACCAATGGTAAAGACCAGAGCCAGATAGACAATGATGAAGGCCGCTCCCCCGTTGTCACCGGCCATATAGGGGAATTTCCAGATATTTCCCAGACCAACAGCCGATCCTGCCGTGGCCATGATGAAACCGAGGCGAGAGCCCCAGTGTTCTCGTTTGACACTCATTTTTGAATTCTTCCCAAAGAACCAATTATCAGATGTCGGCTGTCCTCGTTGATCGGCCGCATCCCGTTTTTGTAACAGAAAGGTCCTGTCCGCCAGCAGGGAATACTGATTATTTTTCCTTGAATACTCCCCCGGCAGCTGCCGCTCCGCCAAACCGTTTCGGGACGAACCATGAGGGGTGGCCTGCACCCGCTCCGGCCAAGACCCCGAACCGGGTTTCAGCAGCGATCGATCTTGCTGGATCCAATCGTTAAGACCTTACTAACAGCGATGCTTTTTTGCGCAAAGACTGCTCAAAAGTCGATCAGAGATTCAATAAAAAGTCAAAAATTGAAGAAATTCTTCGTTATTCAGCGCATTCTTCTGCGAAAATATTCACAAAAGCTGCTAACTGTCCTGTTTTTTAGTCAATTGAGCATCAAAAAGGCATCATTTGGCCGGAAGGGCCTGCCTACAGGAAAGCCCGGCCAAAGATGATCACCAGCCCGAGCATGATCAATCCGACCCGGTTGAGCGGCCTGAATCTGGCGATCAGACCATAGGACAGGGCAGCCAGCCCCAGCCCGATCTGAACCGTCACCAACAGGGCAGCAATCGGCTGCTGACCCAGTGCGATCAGTTCCGGATTGGCGATCATGCCAAGCGGGATGATATAGAGCCCGATGCCAAGGGACATGGCCGTCAGCGCTACCTTCAGCCAGTCTTCCCCGACCATGCCAGCGGCAATGAACACCGCCCCGCAGACCGGCGGGGTTATGGTCGACAGCAGGGCAAACCAGAAGACGAAGAGATGAGCTTGCAACGGCTCCAGCCCGGACTGCACCAGCGCCGGGCCGGCAACGGATACGCAGATGACATAGGCCGCCGTTGTCGGTACTTCCATGCCCAACAAGAGGCAGGCAAGGGCCGTCAGCAACAGCGATGGCCACAACAGGCCCGAAGAGCCGGACAGGATCAGTGACGTGATCTTGACCCCCAGCCCGGTGACGGACAGCACGCCAATAATGATGGAGGCACACAGGATGATCGAGGCGATCATCGCCACCTGCCGGGCAGAGGTGATAAAGGCAGTTTCAAACCGGGCAATGATCTGCCCCGGCACGGCCTTCAGATTGCGGTTGAACAACAGTAACAGCGCTGCTGCCAGAATTGAAAGGGTTGCTGCATATTGCGGCGTATAATCGGCGGCAAACATGCCCAGCAGCAGAACGCAGAAGGGCACCAGAAAGAAGGCGGAGGTGATGATCACGTCGCGCAAGGGAGGACGGTCAGCCTCGGCAATGCCGGAAAGCTTGAAGCGGGTGGCATAGGCGTTGATGCCGATCCATACGGCAAAGAAATAGAGGAAGGCAGGCAACAGCGCTGCCATGATGATCGATGTGTAGGGCGTGCCGGTCAGTTCCACCATGACAAAGGCACCCGCTCCCATCAGCGGCGGCATGATCTGGCCACCGGAGGAGGCCACCGCTTCGACCGCACCGGCAAGACGGCGGGGATAACCAAGGCTGGTCATGGCAGGAAGGGTGATGGCCCCTGTGGAGGCAACGTTGGCGCTGGCCGATCCCGAGATCGATCCAAACAGTGCCGAGGAAATCACAGACACCTTGGCGCCACCACCGGTCAGCCGGCCCGCAGCGGCGGCGGCAACATTCATGAAGCCCTGCCCGGCCTCACCGGCATTGAGCACCGCGCCGAAGATGACGAAAATGGCAACGACCGAGACAGACACGCCCGTCAGACTGCCCCATAGCCCGCCTTCAGCGATGGTCAGGGTGCCGAGGAACGAGCCGAGCGGCATGGGTGAATGGCCGAATTCGCCCGGAATATATTGCCCGAACAGGCCATACATCAGGGCCAGAAAGGCAACAATCGGCAAGGGCCAGCCGATGGCACGACGGGCAGATTCCATCACCACGACAATGAGCACAATCGCCATGGCGATCTGCCCGTTGCCTTCCAGAAAGCCATACTGGTCAATCAGGTCGGACTGGTTGAAGGCGATATAGAGGCAGGACAGTATCCCGGCCACAGCCAACAGCCAGCCGGACAGGCGAAATGCCAGAGATCCCATGGCTCTGGGGCCGATGACCAGAATCCACGGCAAAGCCAAGGCCAAATGCACCGGGCGAGAGACCAGATTGGGCGTCAGGCCGGAGAAGATCAACCCGAGATGAAAAACCACAAGCACAAGGGCCAGCAGGAAAACAATCAGCCGAACAGGCATGCTCTTGGACTCAGGGGCTTGCATCATGGATATGCTCTACTTCTATCGTGATCGATTGGCGGCTGGAAAGGGAGAGGCATCAGCTAGGCAGGATATAACAAGGCCGTGGCCGGGTGGCCACGGCTAATTTCAGCGTTGGTTCAGAAACTTACATCTGGCTTTCGGAAAGCTCGAAACCGGCTTCCTTGTAATATTTGACCGCTCCGGGATGCAGTTTGGTGGTGATGTTGCCCATCAGCTCCTTGGTGACGCCTTTCCACCATGGGGCGGTTTCGGTCATCTTGGCTTTCTGTTCCCAGAAGGTTTTGGTCAGCTCGTAGGCGGTTGCGTCATCCATCGCTGCGGTGGCATAGGCGACAACCGGCAGGGAGGTGGTGCTTACATCGGCATCCTGACCGGCATAGGTTCCGGCCGGGATGACCAGCTTGGCCCTCTTGGTTGCAGCGATCTGCTCATCGGACAGCGACAGGATGGTGACATCCGTGGACGCAGCGGCTTCAACCACGTTTGGGGCCGGATAGGAACCGGAGGTCACGAAGCCATCGATCTGGCCGTTCTTGAGCGCCGGAACGGCGTTGGACAGTTCAACCTGAGACAGGTTGATCTTGCCCTCAAGACCGAAGAGCTTGAGATATTTCTCGCCTTCGCTGGCCCCAAAGGTGCCTTTGCCCAGCAGAATCGACTTGCCTTCCATACCGGCAAAATCCGTGATGCCGCTGGCCTTGGATACGACGAAATGCATCGACAGGCTCGGAATCGGGAACAGCGCCCGGATATCGGCAAATTTCGGGCTGGTCTTGCCTTCAAAGGCACCCTTGCCCGCCTGGGCCAGCCCGACGAGAGCCGGTGGCGTGGTGAACACATAGTCAGCGCCGCGACCGCGAACTTCCATGACATTCTGCACCGAGCCCTGGCTTTCCTCGACCGTCACGATGATGTTGCCATCCGTGCCAGCCTTGATGGCTTCGGCGATCTGCACACCCATCTGATAATAGGATGAAGAGGTTTTCGCAGACTTGTAAGTCACCCGCGTTTCAGCATGTGCCAGCCCTGCGGTCATGGCAATGGTTGCCGCTGCGAGGAGCGTTCCACCCAATTTGAGCATTGTATTTCCTCCGCTTTTTGGAAAAGTGCGTTTTTGTTGGCCCCACACTAGCCAAATTTGCGAGGGCTGCAAGGAAAAGCAGAACAGCAAGCGAAATTTTTGACAAATTTTCGGCATCAGACGCAAATTATTCAAATCTTCCACTAACAAAAGCGCAAGAAAGCGAACAGAAGTTGTCAAATCAGCTGCCACTCTTCCCCCTATTGCATTCTGCTGACGAGGGGAAATAACATCGCAACCAACGGCTTTAGAGGATCACGCCTTGTGAGCGCAGGGAGCAAGATTCCGGGCGAGAACAATGATCAGCAGGGCCAGAGCCGAGAGCAGCAGAAAGGCCCAGCGGATGGAAAAGGCATCGGCCAGGAATCCGATCACGACCGGGCCGAACAGGCCGCCGCCATAGCCGAAGGTTGCCACCGCCGCAATGGCAGGTCCGGGCGACATCGTGTCATCATTGGAGGCGCGCGAAAAGGCCAGCGGCACAACAAGGGCATAGCCGATGCCCATCATCGCAAAGCCGACAAGAATGGCCGGCATCGTGGCCACCGTCACGGCAAGCAACGACCCGGCTGCGGCCACAAGACCACAGAGGCGGGCCGTTCTGACCGCGCCCAGTCGGGCGATGATGACATCTCCGGCCAGACGCATGATGACCATTGCCACGGAAAAGCAGGTGTAGCCAAGGGCTGCGGTGCCTTCGTTGGTCAGCGCGATCTGAACAAGGAAGATTGCTCCCCAGTCCCCCATGGCCCCTTCACCGAGCCCTGCGCACAACCCCATCAGCCCGACAAAAGCCAAGGCCCCTTTCGGGAAAACGAAAATCGGATGGGAGCTTCCGGGCTGTTTGCCGGTTCTGGGTGACTGCCACGGGATAAAGCCGAACGGCAGGGCAATTGCCAGCACAATGATGCCACCGATGAGAAAATGCACCATCGGGCTCGCCCCGAGATGAACAGCGAGAAAACCGGTTGCCGCCCCGAGCCCGGAGCCAAGGCTCCACATGGCATGGAAAGAGGACATGATCGGCTTGCCCCGCGCCTTTTCCACTTCGCCAGCCCAGGCGTTCATGGAGACATCCATAGCGCCATGGGCGGCGCCGAATGCGAACAGCGCCAGGCCCAACAGCAGAACACCGGGCGCAAAGGCAAGCCCGGCAAGGGTTACGCCATAGGCAATTGTCAGCCCCTTGGTCACCGGCGCGCTGCCCATGCGATCGACAAGGCGACCCGCCAGTGGAAAGGAGGTAATGGCTCCCGCACACATGCACAGCAGCAGGATGCCAAGCACCGCCTCGGACAGCTGATGCATTTCCGCGATTGCCGGAACACGAGAGGCCCACATGCCATAGAAGGCACCGTTGAGCATGAACATCGCCGAAACGGCACGACGCGGCGTGCGCAGGCCCCGCCAGACGACAGGCTGGCTGATCATGGTGTTCGGGTTATGCATGGAGAATCTCCGCTCCCGCTGCCGCAAAGGGCTGCATTATTGCTTCGTCCGCATCTGTAACGATGGTGGTAATGGCGTCGACCGGCAGCACCCTGTGGCGGGCCCGTTGGCCAACCTTGGTCCGGGAGCACACCAGTATGGTTTCATTGGCCGCACGGATGAGTGTGCGTGTCATGCTCGCTTCATCGGCATGATCCATGCTGAGCCCGAAATCCCGGTCCAGTCCGCAAATGGCGGGGAAGGCCAGATCGGCGGCGACATTGCCGAGCGCGGCTTCCGCCTCGCCACCAACAGCGCAGCCACCCCAAGGGCTCAGGCGGCCGCCAATCAGGTGAGTGGCAATGCCCTTTTCCAGCATGATCGAGGCAATCGCCGGGGCGGGCGTGATCACCAGCAGATTGTCGAGCGGCTCCAGCCGTTCGGCCAGATGGGTCATGGTTGCGCCGCCACTGAGGATGATGGTCATGCCCTTCCCGATGCGCTGAAGGGCAGCCCCGACGATCGACGAGCAGTCCGTCTCGGGGGTCTGGCGGCGTTCGGAAAACGGCGTGAAGGTCGAGCGGACCGGAATGGCCCCGCCACGCACCCGATGGGCGAGCCCGCGATCCTCAAGCGCCAGCAGATCGCGGCGGATGGTATCGAGCGAGATCTCGAACTCTTTGGCCAACGCGGTTGCCACCAGTTGGTCACCGCTTTCAAGGCGCCGAAGCAACATTTGCTGTCTGACAGACGGGTTGTTGAGAGGAAGGTCGATCATAAGGCTACTCTGGTCGGTGGGCTTGGTATGTGAGCTTGGCGTTTGTAAAATGCACATTCCTGCAACATGTCGCATAATATTGCACATTTCTGCACAAGGGTGCAATAGCCCATTTGTCACATCCGTCGCAGCACTTGACATTGCCCAATGAGACAACCCCTCGTGAGACAGCTCGTCCGGGGCTTTGTCTCGCTCTCTTTACTCCCTCCCCCCCCTTCCCTTCCCCCCTCTGGCGAAACTCATCAAGACTGCGGAAAGCAAGGCAAATGCGGAATTTTCTTGACAGACTGCTTGACCGCGACTAGAGCCTCTTCGCTGCCGCCGTGACAGGCAGCGTTTCCCCCGGCATGGCTCCTATTTCGCAGCAACAGGCGGGGCTCACCAGAAAGCAAAAGACATGGTTGGAAAGCCATTTCCTTCGGGCAATCTGCTTGCGGACCGCCGGGCAGAATTCGCTGCGACGATGGCCCAAATGGGCGATTGGGCATCTGCAATCGAAGTGCTCTCGGGCGCGCTGGAAGAAGCGCCAGACTGGGGTGCGGGCTGGTTTCTGCTGGGCGAGTATCATGAACAGGCCCACGATGCCGGGAAGGCCGCCGAAGCATGGCGGCGCGCGATTGCGCTGGACCCGAGCGATCCGTTCGGGGCGGGCTTGAAGCTGGATCTGTTGCGGGATGTGCCGGTTGCCGAGAGAATGCCGGCCGCCTTCGTTGAAACGCTGTTTGACCAATATGCGCCGCGCTTTGAGGAATCGCTACTGGAGAAGCTCGACTATCGCGGACCGGAACTACTGCTCCGTGCCTTGCGAGAAAGCGGCTTCAGCCATGCCCGCCGGGCGCTGGACCTTGGCTGCGGCACCGGCCTGATGGGCGTGCAGCTGCGCGATTGCTGCGATTGGCTCGGCGGCTACGACATCTCCCGCGGCATGCTGGACGAGGCCGAATCCAAGGGCATCTATGATCTTCTGGAAAAGCATGACATTGGCGATCTCGCTCCCGGCACGGAAACCTATGATCTGATCATTGCCGCCGATGTGTTCATCTATCTGGGGGCTCTGGAACAGATTGTCGGCTGGTGCGTCGGGGCACTCGAGCCTGAGGGACGGATTGCCTTTACTCTTGAACGCGGCGACAAGCCGATCGAGCTGCGCGAAAGCCGCCGCTTTGCCCATTCCCCGGCCTATGTCACCGAGCTGTTGCAGCAGGCAGGGTTCCAGAACATCGCGATGCAGGATTGCGTGCTGCGACAGGATCGCGGAGCGGACATCCAGTCTTTCTGTGTCGTTGCCTCTCTCAAGACCGTCGGTACAGATCGTGATCTGGATGGCGAAGCCCAGGTTTTTGCCTGAACGCCTGTCTGTTTGGTAACTCAGGATCGGGAAGGCGCCAGTCCCTTCAGGCTCCCTTCAGGCTCCCTTGCGCCTCCCCTCGTTCCTTTCCCGCAATGGGATGCGGCAAGCCCTCATGGTCCGCCTGAAGATGTGCGAAATTTCGTCAGCCATCTTCCGCAATTGTCTTTCTTCCTGTTTCCAACTATCTTTCTTCCAGAATTGAAAAATCTGGCCCGTCGCGTCTTTCCAAAGCATCGCAGTCGTGGGGCATTTTCTGGCCTTTGCTGGCGATTGTCTTTCCACGATCGCTTTGCTGTGGCCGTGTGTTTGGGTCGGTTCGTTGGCATCCACACCAAACTGGACTGCCGGAGAAAATGCGTAGTAATCGACCCTGACCATTCGCCCGGACCTTATTGCATCAGAAAAGCAGGCACAGCATGAACACGAAAGATCCAATTCTTGGCGCGGAGGGTGGCCACTGGAACCGCCAGTCGCACGAAATGCTCTATGGCCAGAATCTGAACAATGGCCTGGCCGACTTTATTCTTGATCATATCCAGCCAACGGATTTCATGGAATTCGGCTCCGGTCTGTGTGCTCTTGCCGACTATCTGGGGCATAACGCCCGTCTCGGCACCTCCTGCCTGCTCGAGCCCGATGTGCAACTGGACAGGCCACTGGCGCCAAACCTGCATCTGCTCAACGTGAATGTTCTGACGCAACCGGCTCCGGCAATCCTTGACCGCACCTTTGACATGGTCCTGTCGATCGAGGTTGCAGAACATGTGCCTCGGGAGCAGCATGCCGCCCTGTTCGACTTTCTGGTCGCACGGGCCGGACGCCATATCGTCTTTTCCGGCGCACGGCCCGGTCAGGGGGGACACGGCCACATCGCCGAGCGTCCGGAACTCGAATGGCGCGCTGAATTCACGTCACGGGGTTGCCGGTTCGATCCGCAACTGACCGCCCGAGCCCGGACCATGAGCAACCGGCGCAACATCAATCACCGGCGCAACCTTCAGGTTTTCCACGCACCGAAGCGCTCTCAACGGATGATCCGTCTGGAAGCCCGGATGAAGCCCTATCTGCAGGATCTGCTTGACATCGCGCTGATGAACCCGGGAGGGTATACGGGCAATCTGGCCTATGTCGACCTCAAGGGAGCAAGAGGCTTGCGGCCTGAGCATTCCCTGCACTGGAAGCGCGAGAATCTGGCAGAACTGGCCGAACATGCAAGATCCATACTCGAGGTCGGCTTTGCCGGGGGGCATTCGGCGCTGTTGATGTTGCTTGCCAATCCCACATCAAAGCTGACCATCATCGATCCGCTCGAACTGCCCCACGCCCGCAAGTCGTTTGACTATCTGAACGCCATGTTCCCGGGTCGCTTGACACTGCTCCCCGGTTTTTCAACCGAGCGGCTGCCTGAACTGGCCCCGGCGTCCTTCGATCTGGTTCATCTGGATGGCGGCAAGGACAAGACCATCGCCAGCGATCTTGAGCTGTTGCGCCCACTGGTCACGGCAGATCATATCCTGTGCATCGATGACACCCAGAATGAAAGTCTGAGTGCCGAGGTTGAGCGCTGGAAGGCTCGGGGCGATCTCGACATGGCGGGGTTCGAAGCGATGAATGCGGCCTCCAGGCAGAGCCGCTGGACCCATTGCATCGCCCGGTTTGGCAATCTCGACATGGTGCATGACCGCGTCATCGAGAGAGTTCGAACCATTTACAAGGGGGTGGATCATCCCTCTATCTACACCAATCCGGAACAGCATGGAGCGCGGCGCTCGGACTATCTGATCAAGGCGATCCGGGACATCGACCGCCAGCGCCTTCCGGGCGCCTTTGTCGAAATCGGTGTGGCCGCCGGTCACTCCAGCGTCATCGCAGCGCTGGCCTCAGCCAAGATATTGGGTCGCCCCTTCTTCCTCTATGACACCTTTCAGGGCTTTGAGGAAAACCTGCCTGACGAGAAGGACCTTCAGAACCGTTCGATCAAGGACTATGACCTGACGAAATCCACCAATGGCTCCTGCTCGGTGGAGGCCGTGCGCGGGCGCATTCTGGCGGCCGGTCTCAGCGACAACCGGCTCTTCACCATCGAAGGTCCGGCCCAGCACACGCTCCAGTCCATTCAGCCGGAGTCTGTAGCGATCCTGCGGCTTGACGCCGACCTGTTCGACCCGACGCTCGCCGCGCTGGAACAGCTCTATGACCGGGTTGTTCCCGGGGGGTATATCATCGTGGACGACTATGGGCATTGGAAAGGCTGTGCCGAAGCGGTAGACACTTTCTTTGCCCGACGTGGCGAAACTATCTCGTGGACCGAAATCGATTACACCTGCATCGGATGGAAAAAGTGAAACCGAAGATCGTGGCTTTTGTGAATGCCAACTATATTCCCGTTGCGAAGGTGTGGTTGCAGCTTCTGGACGAGCAGGATCTGCTTGAGCAGGTGTGCCTTGTTGCCCTTGACGAGCAGGTGCAAGCGGCCTTTCCCCATATTGAGCTGCTCTATCGCCCCCTTCCAGTGGCGGATGTCGGCTTTGGTGCCCTGTGGGCGCACAGGATTGCCGTGTTGAGCGAAATGCTCAAGGCCGGGCAGGCAATCATCCATTCCGACGTTGACGCGATGTGGGCGCGGGATCCATGGCCAGTCATCAAGGCCTGTGGTGCCTCTGCAGTCTTTTCGCAGGGCACCTTCTGGCCACGCGACGTGCATGAACAGAATCGGGTGGTCGTCTGTTGCGGCCTGTTCTATCTGGCGGCAGACGCCGCTGTGCTGGCCTTTCTGGAAAAGGTGGATGAGGTTCTTGAAGGCGTTCAGGACGACCAGATTGCGATGAACCGCGTGATAGCGGCCGGCATTCCGGGCTGGTCCATGAAGGAGCCTTACGAAATTCCGTTCCGGGAGACCAGCTTCCTCGCCTCCCGCACGCCGATGCATGCTTCGCTTGATCTGGGCGAAGGCCAAAGCCTTTCGCTCGCCGTCCTGCCCCACCATGCCTTTCCCCGCCTGATCGAGGAGATCAATGACGAGGTTGTGGTCGCCCATCCCCTGTCGGGAAAATCCATGGTCGAGAAACGCGATTGCATGTCAAGACTCGGTCTTTGGCGCTCGCTTTAGCCGGAAGCCTTGCGAACAGCCCCTTTCATGAACAGCAGACAAAGTGCGAAGGCGACCTCGACCACGATGGTGATACCATAGGCCGGAGCGAAGACCGGGGAAAGATCTGGCAGGAAGAGGCTGAGCGCACTGCCTGCCAGATAGACCGTTCCGGCCAGCATAAGCCCATATCCCAGAACTCGACCGAACAGCGGTGTGGCAAGAACAAGTGCCCCCATCAGTCAGCCGTTGACGCCGAAAAACACCAGCCCCAGATCATAGCCAAAGGCATGCAGCTTGAGATACACCAGCGCCAGCTGTGAAGGATCGGCACCGATTGCAGCTTTGTCGCCAGAGAGCAGCAAAAAGGCTGCCTGCATGGTCATGAGGTTGGCGGCAATGAGCACCGTCTGGATCAGTCGAAAAACCATCGCCGACAGGGCGAGGCTCCGGACGGCCCCGGATGCCCTTTCGGAAAAGATGAGATAGAGCAGGATAGCCAGCCCGGCATCGCAAAGCGCCATGACAAGGTCTGCCCCCATCGCCAGACGGAACAGGCCGGGTGCCGACCGGATGACTTCTGCGGTTGCCTGCGGGTTGGTAAAGTCGATGAGCCTTGCCCGTATCCCCAGTTCGGCAGAGAGCCCGGTGACGATGATCACGCCATAGAGGCCCCCTGCCAGACGGGACATGACCTGCAGCTGCACAGAGCCATGAGTAACAATAAGGGCCCGGTTGGTCATCCGTCTGTCTGCTCCTGCATCAGTCTTGCACTCACGGGTGTTTCCTTGCGCCCGGTCGGGGCAGTGCCGGTTGCGGCGGAGCCGGTAGCCACTCTCTGCCCAACCCAGACTGACCCGAGCACGACCACCGCGCCGATCAGCTGGACCGTCGACAGCGTCTGGCCCAGCCACAGCCAGCCAAGGACAACGGCGGTGACCGGGCTCATCATCCCGAGCATGGAGACGGCACTCGGCTCCAGTCTGGCCACCCCACGAAACCACAGCCAGTAGGTGAAGGCGGCACCAATGAGCCCGAGCCAGACGAGACCGGCCAAATTGGCCATCGTCAGCGACGGGAGCGCAGGTTCGACGCACAGGGCGAGCGGCACCAACAGAAGGCCACCAGCCGTGAGCTGCCAGGCGGTAAAGGTCAGGGCGGGCACAGGCGGGTGCCACTTGCGGCTGAGCACCGTGCCCGCTGCCATGGAGGCGGCCCCGCCCAGACCGGCGGCAATGCCGATGGGGTCAAGCGCTGCGTCCGGCCCGAGCAACAGCAGCGCCACCCCCGCAACCCCGGCCAGAGCGGCAAGGATCGCGCGGGCGCGCAGCGGCGTTCCCAAGAGGCCACGCGCCAGCAGGATGACCATCAGCGCCTGAACGGACCCCACCGTTGCGGCAACGCCCCCCGGCAGGCGGTAGGCGGAGACGAACAACAGCACCCAGAAAATTGCGAAGTTGAGCATGCCGAGCAACAGGGACCGCCAAAGCCAGATGCCCCGCGGCAAGCGTCTCGTGACGATCAGCAGCAACAGTCCGGCAGGCAAGGCGCGCAGCACAGCCAAGGTGAACGGAACCCCTGCGGGCAACAGTTCCGTTGTCACCAGATAGGTGCTGCCCCAGATGGCCGGGGCAAGAGCCGTGAGGAAAATATCGCGGGACCGTGTCATGGAGGTCTCCTTTTCATGATCAGCGCAGAAGATGCAGGGAAACGGGAGACCATTCCGGTCGTGGTTCAAGCCCGATATCTTTCATCAGATAGGGAGGCAGGTTGCAAGGCACGCGACGATAATAGGGGACATGCCGTTCCTTGCGTCGGAAGCGGGTGATAAAGCGCATGGCCGTAAACCCGGACCGCGATCAGGGTGCATTGACCGTCGGCCGCAAGGAACATGCTCCTGTGGCCAGAGGTTCAATGCACCAGCCGACGGTCCTCAGGCAACCTCCCTCTCAAGGGTCGAGGCGGCGAGACGGGAGGCAATCCGGGCCACATGCTGGCCCTGAAACCGTGCCCCATCGAGATCCGTCGTGGTTGGCTGCAGGCTGCCATCTGCACCGGCGATGGTTCCTGCACCATAGGGCGAGCCGCCAATGATGCCATCCCGCGATGTCTGTCCGGCAAAGCTGTAGGGCAGACCGGCGATCAGCATGCCGAAATGCATGAGCGGGATCTGGGTGGAGAGCAGTGTCGCCTCATGGCCACCATGCTGGGAGCCGGTGGAGGCAAAGACCGCCGCCACCTTGCCGACCAGAGCATTCTGCGCCCAGAGGCCTCCGGCCTGATCGAGAAACTGCTTCATCTGCCCGGCCATCATGCCAAAGCGGGTCGGGGTGCCAAAAATGATGCCATCATAGTCAGCCAGATCGGCCGGGGATGCAATCGGGGTTTCGTCTTCGATAAAGCCGGCATTGCGGCGGACCTCTTCGGGCACTGTTTCGGGAATGCGGCGAATGTCGACGCAGGTCCCCGGAACACTGAGCGCCCCTTCGGCTTCGGCCTGAGCCAGATCGCGAACGTGGCCGTAACTTGAGTAATAGAGAACAAGAATGCGTGTCATGATAACCTCTCCAGTTGTCAGCTTGCTATGCCGGAAAGGTAGCGCGGGCCTTTGGGCGGATTAACCACTGCGGTTTCACATCAGTCTTTACGAGGCGTCAGCAATTCTCGGTGCCCCGCTGTGTCAGCGATGGAACGCCTTCAGCGCCGATTGCAGATGATCAAGAAAGGCCGAGACCTTGGCATTCATGCCAAAGCGGGAGGCGGTGACGGCAAAGATTTCCCGCGGGGGCAGGTCATATTGGGGCAGGACACGCACCAGCTCCCCGCGTTGTTCCGGCTTCAGGGCAATGAAATCGGGCAAGGTGCCGATGCCGTAGCCCGCGATCAGAAGATCACGCAACACAAGGCTGTTGCCAACCTTCAGCGAGGGCTCAAAGGCAACAGAGATCGGCCCACCCGGTCCACGCAGTTGCCACTCGCTGAGATGATCGGCCAGAAGGAAGCCGACGATCCGGTGGGCCTTGATATCTTCGGGGCTGTCGAGCCGCCCTGCCCTTTCCAGATAGGCCGGGGCAGCGTAAAGGCGCTGGTGCATCCTGCCAAGGCGTCGGGCGATCAGGGAGGAATCGGGCAGGCTCGCCCTCACCCGGATCGAAACATCGAAGCCACCCTCCACCATGTCGACCACATGGTCATCAAGCGACAGCGTCAGCCGCAGATCCGGATGCCTTTCAAGAAAGGCGGACAGCATTGGCGCGATGACTTCCTGACCGAAGGAGTTGGGCGCATTGATCTTGAGGGTGCCGCCGACCGTGCCCGCAGCTTCGCGGATACGGCCATCCAGTTGCCCCACTGCGTCAAGGATTGCCAGCGCCTCGGCATAGTATTTCTGCCCGGCTTCGGAGAGCGACATGCTGCGCGTCGTGCGGGTGAGCAGAACGCAGCCAAGACTGTCTTCCAGCAACTTGATTTCCTTGCTCAGCAGGGCAGCGGACACACCAAGATCCTCGGCCGCCCGGGCAAAGCTGCCGCGTTCGACTATGCGGCAGTAGGCCGTCATGACTGATAGTTTGTCCATAGGCTTGCCCGTTGCTCCCAGGTCCTGGCGCCGCTCGCGGCCTTGCCAAGGGCTGCCGCGTTTGGAGTACCATGCCGTCAAAGCCGGATCGTTGCAACCATTCGGGGCGAACGGCGGCGACAGGAAGGGGCGCAAAGACAAAAAAAGACCCCGTTACCGGGGCCTTGAGGGGCACTGCCAGACGGGATCTGGCAGTGGTGTGTCTTAGGCTTTATTTGCAGTGATAGAGGCCTTACTTGAACAGATAGGGCAAGGCTGTCGAAATCGGCGGGATCATCGTGATCAGCAACAGCGCAACGACAAGCGCACCGAGATAGGGAGCCGTGGACTTCATGACCTTTTCGAGCGGCACCTTGGTAATGGCACTGGCAACGAACAGATCGAGGCCAACCGGCGGGGTGATGCAGCCAATGGCAAGGTTCACCACCATGATCACACCGAAATGGATCGGGTCGATGCCCATGTTGATCGCAACCGGCAGAAAGATCGGCGTCAGGATGACGACGGCGGCCGACGCATTGACCAGCGTTCCGAGCACCAGCAACAGCACGTTCATGATCAGCAGGAAGACGATGCCGGAGCTGGTGAACTGGATGACGGCCTCGCCGATCATGTGCGGAATCTGCAGGTTGGTCATCAGCCAGCCGAAGACCTTGGCCGCGCCAACGAGGAACATGATGAGCGTTGTGCCGATCACTGCCTTGAAGACGATTTCCGGAAAGTCCTTCAGCGTCAGTTCCTTGTAGATGAACAGGCCGACAACGATACCGTAGACCGCAGCCACGGCTGCAGCTTCCGTTGGCGTGAAGATGCCGCTATAGATGCCGCCAATGATGATGACCGGGGTCATCAGCGCCCAGAAGGCATCCTTGATGGCAAGAGCCAGACGCTTGCAGGAAAACGATCCATCAGGAGGGATCTGGCCTTTCTTGGCAAGATACCAGCCCATGCCGCACATCACACCGCCCATCAGCAGGCCGGGCAGAACGCCAGCCATGAACAGGTCGCCGATGGAGACATTGGCGATAACCCCGTAGACCACGAAGGTGATCGAGGGCGGAATGACGATGCCGACTGTACCGGCCGCCGCAACGATGCCGGTTGCCATTTCGCGCTTGTAGCCCTTCTGCTCCATCTCGTTGACCATGGTGGAGCCGATGGCGGCAGTGGTGGCTGCCGACGAGCCGGAAATGGCGGCAAAGAACATGCCCGCGACGGCGACGGCCTGAGCCAGACCGCCCGTGAAGGAGCCGACCATGGCCTGCGCCACACCGACCAGACGCGAGGTCACGCCACCAGCCGACATGAAGGCACCAGCCAGCATGAAGAAGGGCACGGCCATGAAGGAGAAGGAGTCGATGCCGGAAAACAGGTTGTTGGTGATCAGGACCTGCGGCAGGTCCATGTAGACCGCCAGCACGAAGGACACCGACAGGGCCAGGGCGTAAGCCACCGGAACCCCGATCAGGGCCAGAACGACGAAGGAAAGGATAAGGGCAATTTCCATGATATCTGCCTCCCGCTAGTCCGTTACAACCGATGTGTCATCGGCGGTCTGGTCTTCTGCCTTGCTGGAAAGCGAGCGGAAGATCTTGATGGTATCCTTGATGTGGTACATCAGCATGAGAACACCGGAAACCGGCATGATGGCATAGACATAGCTCATCGAGATACCAAGGCCCGGAGAGGTCTGGAAGGTCATGGTCTGAGCCATTTTCCAGCCCTGAATGATCAGCAGCAGAATGAAGACATAGCCACAGGCATTGATGAACAGGTTGAGCAGAAAGCCCGGCTTTGTGCCATTGAGCAGACGCGGCAGCAGTTCAACGGCCAGATGCCCGTCTTCTCCCATGATCAGCGCCGAGCCGAGGAAGACGACCCAGACGAACAGGAAGCGGGCCAGCTCTTCCGACCACTCGAAGGAGAAGCCGAACAGATAGCGGGTTATCACCTGTATGAAGATGATGGTCAGCATGACAAGCATGGCTATGACGGAAATGCCATACAGCAGCTTGCGCAGGATTTTGAAAATGGCTTCCATGAGGTAGGACCTTTTATCGGGGCCGGAAATGCGGGCAGCAAATCTCCGGGCCAAGCCTTGGAGTTGATTGGATCAGGACTTGGTTTGATACGGCGCGTGTTGTGGCAAGGGGGACCCAGCACACCAGCCTGACTAGGCCTGGTGTTGAAAGGCTGGCCCGGCGAGTGCTTGAGCCGGGCCAGCCATGACCCAAGTTTGGGATGAGCCCGAGGGCTCACTTGGGGCTGGGGTTAGTCCGCCAGAGCGTTGATCTTGTCGATGTTGTCCTGACCAACGGTGTCGGCGAACATCTTGATCACTGGGGCGGTCGCTTCCTTGAACTTGGACCGGTCTACGTCGATGACTTCCATCTTGCCGGTGGCCACAATCTTGTCCCAATAGGCGTTGTCTTCATCTTCGGAGACCTTGCGCTGCCATGCGATGGCTTCCTTGGCGGCATCCTGAATGATGGCTTTCTGTTCGTCATTCAGTTTGGCCCAGCTGATCATGGAGATGATCATCGGCTCCGGAGAATAGGCATGTGCAGTCTTGGAAGCGTATTTCTGAACTTCATAGAAGCGTTTGGTGTAGATGTGGGCGGACGGGTTTTCCTGACCGTCAACCGTGCCCTGCTGCATGGCGGAATAGAGTTCGCTCAGAGCCATCGGGGTTGGCGATGCGCCAAGAGCCTTCATCATTTCAACAAACACCTTGTTGGTCATGATGCGGATCTTCAGGCCCTTCATGTCTGCCGGTTCCGTGATCGGGCGTACGTTGTTGGTCATGTGGCGGATGCCGTTTTCCATGTAACCAAGCAGCTTGATGCCACGGCCTTCGAGTTTCTCGCCCAGCTCAAGCCCAACGGTGTCGAGCGACTTGTAGGCGTGCTCGCGATCCTTGAACAGGAACGGCAGGTCGAAAATGGAAATCTGCGGCTGGAATTGGCCCAGAACAGCAGTGCCCACCAGAGCCATGTCAACAGCGCCGAAGACCATGCCCTCGATCAGGTCCTTCTGACCACCAAGCTGGGAGCTCGGGAAAACCTTGACTTCGATGGAGCCGTTGCTCTTCTCGTTGACGAGTTTTGCAAAATAGTCGGCGCCCTTGCCATAGGGGTGATCTGCCACGGCGATGTGGCCGAGCTTGAGGGTAACGTCAGCAGCCCAGCTTGGAGCGGCAAGAGAAAGCGCCATAAGGCTGGCACCGAGAATACTAGCAAGACGGATCATAAGGTTCCTCCCTATCCTGTCTTCATTTGACCATGCGGTTCACTATGCGCCCGGTTACCTCCACGTGACCGGGCAGACCTTGCTGGACAGACGCCTCTTCAGACGACCAGTGTCCACCATTCCCCCTATGAAGAGCAAGGGCCGTGCCAAACAGCATCCGGCAAGGGGTGAAATGATCAAAATCGTTCTCCTTCGCGCCAGGCCGTTTGCAAGAGAATTTTCGTAAACTTCTGTTATTGTTCACCATTCGCGAAATTCTTCAATCATGAATGCGGCCTTGAAAAACTGATGATACCAAGCAGCCGAGCTGTTGGTCCTGTTAATTCCCACGCGCCGGACGAGATTGCCCTAGCCCTTGGTATAAGGCTCGGCCGGCTGTGTGTGCGGATTTCCGGACGGATGCCAAAGCCCAGTGTCACGAAATCCGCACATAGACCAAGGTTGCAAGAAAGGTCTTCCGGCTGCAAAGGGCGAAAGGTTGTCGCCAAACCGGACAGAATCGCCCGTTCGTCGGCTTTTTTCGGTCGCAACGGTTGGTAATTGAGCGCAAACCTCGACCAACAGGCTGCAATGTGTATAAAGTCGAGCAAGAGGAGAAGCCGTGCAGGGAACCCGCGTCAGATCATCGGCAGCAATACCGGTGAAACAGAACGCAGGAAGCATGGTTTGGGCGCTGTCGGCATGCCATCGCGCAGGCCAAGGCGCAGGGAGGGCATTTGACACAATGAATCCAAACAAGAGTTCTAGGAAACCAGGCAAGAGATCTGGGAACCCAGGCAAGAGATCTGGTGCGCCCGTCCGGTGTCACCTTCCTGTTGGCCATCCACCCCGCTCTGCGGTAGCATGCATCATGCCCCTGTCAGCGAGGACCGAATCGTGAGTCAAATCGATATTTCAATAGTCTATATTGAAGATGACAAGAGCGTGCAGTTCGCCTATCGGCAGTCGATGGAGATCTCCGGCTTTACCGTGCTCGTCGCTGACAATGCTGAAGACGGATTGAAGCTGGTCCGCAAGAATCCTGCCTGTGTGGTTCTCACCGACATCCGGCTGCCCGGCATGTCGGGCATCAAGCTGATGGAAAAGGTGCTGGCCGTCGACGAGGCCATCCCCGTCGTCCTGATTACCGGTCATGGGGATGTGGAAATGGCCGTCCACGCCATGAAGCTGGGAGCGCATGATTTCATCGAGAAGCCCTGCAACAATCAGCGCCTGACCGAAATTCTGCAACGGGCAATCGAGAAGCGGCGGCTGGTTCTGGAAAATGTTGCATCCCGCCTGCAGCAGAAGGCCTCAGACGGGCCGGTGATGATAGGGTCCAGCAACGCGATGCAGCGCATTCGCGAGATGATCCTCAATATTTCCGACACCGATGCCGACGTTCTGGTTCAGGGCGAAACCGGCACCGGCAAGGAAGTGGTGGCCAATGCCATCCACATGTGGAGCTCGCGCCGCAGCGGCAATTTCGTGCCCCTCAATTGCGCCGCCTTTCCCGACACCCTGTTTGAAAGCGAAATGTTCGGCCACGAGGCAGGCACCTTCACTGGCGCAACCAAGAAGCGGATCGGCAAGATCGAATATGCCCACAAGGGCACGCTGTTCCTCGACGAGATCGAGAGCATGCCACTCGACATTCAGGCCAAGTTCCTGCGCGTCCTGCAAGAACGCACGGTCGAGCGTCTGGGCAACAATGTGCATGTGCCGGTCGACTGCCGCGTGGTCGCCGCAACCAAGGAAGACCTGCAGGTGCTGAGTGAGAAGAAGGCCTTCCGCTCGGACCTCTATTACCGGCTCAATGTCGTCACCATCCATCTGCCGCCCTTGCGGGAGCGGCGCGAGGACATTCCCGAGCTGTTCTATCATTTCGCCTCACTGGCGTCCCGGCAGTATCGGCGCCCGATGCCCGACATCAAGCCCGAGCTGATCATCTGGCTACAAATGCAAGCCTGGCCGGGCAATGTCCGCGAGCTCAAGCATTTCGCTGATCGCTACATCCTGGGCTTTGTCTCGCCGCAGATCGACGGCTTTGCCATTTCCGATGAAAACCGGATGAGCCTGACCGAATGCCTTGATTCCTTTGAAAAACAGCTGATCGAGGATGCCTTGCGTCAGACCGGGGGGAATGTGGGTGCGGCGGCCAAACAGCTGCTGTTGCCGCGCAAGACCCTCTATGACAAGCTCAACCGGCACGACATCAAGCCGGACAGTTTCCGCTCTGGCTCGGGCGCGCAGACCGATTGAACGGCCACTCCGACCACCTACAACCGCATGTCACTGCTCAGCCGTCGCCACATCGATCCATTCGCGCCATTTGATGACAAATTCGGCGCCACCATCGGGATGGTTGCGGGCAATGATCGAGCCACCCGAGTGCTCCACGATCCCCTTGACGATGGCCAGCCCCAGACCGGTGCCCTGCTGCTTGGTGGAGAAATAGGATTCAAAGATCTGCGACGGGTCGGAGATGCCGCTGCCATTGTCCCGGATCGTCACCACGACCTTGTCAGGTCCGCTGGTCCGGCTCTTCTCCTTGCTGATGCGGATCTCCAGCCGCTTCTTCTCCTGTGTGGCCATTGCCTCAATGGCATTGGTGATGAGATTGCTGAAGATCTGGCCAAGGCCGATCTCGTTGCAGGGAACCTCTATGACATTGTGGCTGGCGTGAAAATCGAGCGGCACATTGTTCTTTTTCAGCGTTGCCTGAAACAGCCGGATGGAGGAATTGGCGACCAGCACCACATTGGCATTGCCGCTGGCGATGCGGTGGCGGCTGGCGAAGGATTTCAATTCCGAGATCTGCTGGGTCATCCGCTCGATATGGCTGGCAACGAGCGCCAGATTGTCATCGACCTGCGGATAGAGCTTGCGCGCCAGCATCAGCCGTGAAGTGTCAAGCAGCATGTAGATGGCCGAAAGCGGCTGGTTGAATTCATGGGCCAGTTCCGTCGCCATCTGGCCGATGGAGGCGAGCTTGCTGTTTTCCACGAGCTGGGTGCGGAGCTTGAGGATGCTGCGGTTGTATTTGTTGCGGAAGTTGCGGAAGGAGAATATGACGATGGCATAAACCAGCACCACCAGCAGCAGCGCGAGCCCCGCCAGGGCATAATAGTAATGGGTGCTCTGCAGCGAGAGGATCGTCCAGCCATAGGTGATGATATTCTCTTCAATGGAGAATTTCCCCGGCAACAGACAGCCGAACATCGAATTGCTGTAGAAGGTCATGTCGCCGACCCGATAGCAGGGCTGGAGTTCGATCGGGCTCAGCAGATGGCGGACGAACTGCTTTTCGGAATCGACCTTGTCGATGGCGATCTGGCTGATGTCGCCGAAGGTCTTGTTCTTCCATGCCTTGTTCGAGCTCAGAAAGATGATGTTATTGCGGTCATGGACGAGGATTTCGTCCGGTCCGGACCCCCACACATCCTCAAGGCTTGACAGGTTGATCTCGATGGTAATGGCACCGACTATCGCGTCACCGGAGCGCAGACCATAGGATATGAAATATCCCGGCGTCAGAGAGGTGATGCCGACACCATAGAACTGCCCCAGCCGACCAGCCATTGCCTCCTTGAAATAGGGCCTGAAGCCGTAATTCTTGCCAATATAGCTGTCCTTGCTGTCCCAGTTGCTCGAAGCAATGGCCCTGCCGGAGCGATCCTGCACGAACACGGTGGCGACATTGGTGGCATATTTGATCCGCTGCAGGAAAAAGCCGCTTTCGGTTGCGTTGAGATCGCCGGAGACGATATCGACGATCTTCTGGTTCTGGGACAGAATGAACGGCAGGAACTTGTACTGATAGATCGAGGACTCAAGGCTCGATTTGTACATGTTGATGATCAGCGCACTGGAATTGATGCGGTTTTTCATCTCTTCATAGAAGGGGAAAGAGATGATGATGAAGAGAAAGGAGATGATCAGCAGATGGAGCGACTTGGTCCTTATGAAGGGCATCAGCTTGGCAAGCATCATCTTCATCCGTCAGATGGCTGGTTGGAATGCCCTGTCACGGCAGGGCAGCGTCGTGCGGGACATCATACCCGTGCTTTGGCAGAAATGACCAGCCCTGAATAGGCGAGCCCGCAGCTGACGGCCAGCACGCCAGAAACAGGCCCGACACAAGCCTGAGTCCCGATAGGGGCGGGTGGAGCACGCGCGAAAAAAGGGGCTCAGGAAAGCCCCTCTTCTCACATGATCCGGCCTTCAGCGACAGCATGTCCCCGGGCTCAGACGTCCACCCAGCCATCGCTGAGGTCGGCAGCATAGAGCGCGTCGATGGCGGCCTGGTTGGCGCGCGAGCTTTCAAGCGAGAACAGGGTAACATCCTCACCGGCAATCCTGTCGCCAATGGCCTCGACCTGCAGCTGATACTGGTAGGCTGTCTGGAAGTTCCATGTCTTCACTTCGCTATGGGACGCATTGTAGAGACTGACGCTGACCGCATCATAGTTCAGCGTGTTGAAGGGTGCGGATACCTCGATCATGCCCTTGTCGCCATGGAAGGTCATGCTCTGGCGCAGCGCCAGCTGGGTTGCGCAATAGAAGGTCATGTCGAAGCTGCCGAAATCATACTGGCAGTTGGCATAGATGTCGGTTCCGAAATTCGGATCCCGCTCGATTGAGGCTCTGGCTCGCAACGGTTCCTTGCCGGTGGCGAACCGGGCGGTGACCGTCGGGTAGACGCCAATATCCGGCAAGCCGCCGCCACCAAGTTCCACCTGGTTGCGCATGTTGTTCGGATCGACATTGTAATAGGTGAAGACGCCCTGAATATGCTTTAGCACACCGATGGCCCCATCGGCCAGAAGCGAGCGAACGAGCTGCCACTGCGGATGGTAGGTCACCATGAAGGCTTCGGTTGCCACAAGACCGCTCTTGTCACGGGCCTCTATCAGCGCTTCGATTTCCCTTGCATGCAGTGAAATCGGCTTTTCGCACAGCACATGCTTGCCAGCTTCAAGGCAACGCCGGGTCCATTCCACATGCTGCGATGTCGGCAAGGGGATATAGATGGCATCCACATCCTTGCTGGCAAGCAACTCCTCGTAGCTGCCAAACGCCAGCGGCATGCCAAATCGCTCGGCAAAGGCTTTTGCGTTTTCCCCGTTCCTGCTGGCAACAGCCTGCAAGAGCCCATTTCTGGATGCATGGATGGCTGGCACCAATTGTTCACGTGCTATCTTCGCTGTTCCAAGTATACCCCAACGGATCATTTGCTTCTCCCATGTTTCTTATTGGGATTGTACCAGTTGATATGTCCCGATCACAACGTTCAAGGCCACAATTTTGCTCGGTTTCAACTCGAATTCCGTCTAAATCGAACACTTGGGTACGATAATTGGGCTGAACGATGGAGTGTGGTGGTGCCGAGATATAATTTGTTTTTCCATTCGAACGAATTGCCCCAAACCTTCGAGGAAGGTGAACAGGATATGGCCGCCTTGAAGACCTGGAGCGAGTCGTTCGAGAAGGTTGTTGTCAATCCGGGCAGCGTCCTGAAGCAGTCGATGATGGTGACGCTTGACAATGTGGAACTCATGCCGGTGGGAGAAACACTTTCTGCCTACGCCGAAATCCAGGTCAAGAATCCCGATGAGGCCGTGAAGGTCGCCAGGAGCTGGCCGATCCTCGACAAGGGTTATGTGATGATTTCCGAAGTGGTCGACATGGAGTTGGACTGATCGGCGCATGATGCGCGGTCCGTCTGACAGTTTTCTTCACCAAGAATGAGAAGGGCGCTCCGGCGCCTTTTTTGTTGCCTGCCACAAGCGGCACCAACACAACACCCAATCCACAAGGCCCAGGGCGCAAAGCCCACGACACACCGTACAAAACACCACGAACCAATGCCATCGCTGGCAGGTGACAGGAATTCGATTTTCGCGGAAGAAAAGAAGAGAGATGGCGCGCCCGAAAGGATTCGAACCTCTGACCCCCAGATTCGTAGTCTGGTGCTCTATCCAGCTGAGCTACGGGCGCTTCCCTCTTTGCCGGCTGATTTGTGCTCGGCAAGTGAGGCTGTTGTCTAATCCCTATTGACCGACTTGGCAAGGGCGTTTGCGTTTTTATTTCACTTTTTTAACAGCGTAGCTTTTGCCTGTGAAAAGTGATGCACCTTGTTGCCCGGAGCATGGCTGCAAAAGGGGCTTCCAAAGCCAATCGCTGCTTGCAAGAGATCAGGATCAGCTTTGCGCTTGCCAGCTATCCGTTTGCCACATATGCGTAAATGCCTCCCGATAGGTCGGATAGCGCAGAACGCCGCCGATCAGTTCGTGCAGGCGGATGTTGCTGCAGCGCTTGTTCTCGCCGTAGAAGCTGCGGGCCATCGGAGTCATCTCCGCTTCCGCGAAGGTCTGCTCCTGCGGGCGAGGCAGGCCCATCAGGTCGGCACAGAAATAGACCACCTCCTGCGGTGCGGCCGGTTCATCATCCACGACATTGAGAATGCCCTTGTGGCGCCGTCTGGCGGCGATGGAAACGGCAAGGGCGATGTCATCGACATGAATGCGGTTGAACATCTGGCCGGGTTTGTTGATGGCGCGGCAGGTGCCTGCATCGAGCTTGATCATCTGGTTCCGCCCCGGACCATAGATGCCTGCCAGCCGGTAGATGCCTAGAGGGACATCGATTTCGGCGGCCAGCGTCTGCCATGCGGCTTCGGCTGCAACCCGCTGGACCGAACGCGTCGATACCGGCCGGCATTCCGTCTCTTCGTCAACCCATACCCCCTTGTGGTCGCCATAAACCCCGACGGTGGACAGATAGCCGATCCAGCGCAGCGACGGCATGGCCTTGATCTCGGCGAGCAAGCTATTGAGCACAGGATCCCCGTCCGCATCCGGCGCGATGGACACCAGAACATGGGTCGCTTCGGCCAATGTCGCTTTCAACTGGTCCGAAGGCGTCTGGCCATCAAACAGGATCGCCTCGACATCGTCGGCGCGCATGGCTTCGGCCTTGCTTTCAGATCGGGTGGTTGCGGCAATCCAGTCGCATTCGGGAGACAACTCCCGTGCAATCGCCCGGGCGCTATAGCCATATCCGAAGATAAACAGTTTCATTATGCCATTCCTTTCAGCGCCAATTGCCATTCTTCCTTTACATCGGGATCCTGTTCCGGACCACCCTGGTCTTTTGCCAATTGGGCAAAGTCCTGTTGATGCATCAACTGTCCAAGCGCCCAGACGGCAGCGCCCCGCACCATCGGATCGGCATCGCCCAGATGCGGCATGACCCTGCCAACCAGATCCGCCCTGCCCGCATTGCCCGCAGCTATCAGCACGTTACGCAAAAAGCGGTTGCGCCCGATGCGCTTGATCGGCGAGCCGGAAAAATGCTGCCGGAAGGCCGTATCGTCCAGCACCAGGAAATCGGCAAGGGCGGGTGCCTTGAGATCATCACGGGCCTTGAGCTTTGCCTCGCTCGCAGCCTCGGCAAACTTGTTCCACGGGCAGGCCGCAAGGCAGTCGTCGCAGCCA
The DNA here is from genome assembly GCF_003574655.1 of Cohaesibacter haloalkalitolerans. Taxonomy (GTDB): domain Bacteria; phylum Pseudomonadota; class Alphaproteobacteria; order Rhizobiales; family Cohaesibacteraceae; genus Cohaesibacter; species Cohaesibacter haloalkalitolerans. The sequence goes on along the minus strand of NZ_QNUM01000006.1, from coordinate 71,593 downwards.
TAGATGCGATTGCCGATGGCGCGGCGGAGCGCATGGGGTACAGGCCCTTTGTTCTCGATGGTAAGATAGGAAATGCAGCGCCGGGCATCAATCTGGTAGGGCCGGGGGAAGGCCCCCGTCGGGCAGGCTTGTTGACAGGCAACACAGGAGCCACAGTGATCGCTTTCCGGCCCATCAGGGTCCAGATCCAGATTGGTGAAGATCGCGCCCAGAAACAGCCATGAGCCAAGCTCGCGGCTGACCAGATTGGTGTGCTTGCCCTGCCAGCCCAGACCGGCAAGCTGGGCCAGCGGTTTTTCCATCACCGGCGCGGTATCGACGAAGACCTTGATCGCACCGTCAGGCTGGCCCTCGCGCAGGCGCGAGAGCAGTTTGGCCGACAGCTGCTTGAGCCGTCCCTTGATCAGGTCGTGATAATCGCGATGGCGGGCATAGACCGAGATATTGGCCTTGTCCGGGCTTGCCAGCAACAGGCGCGGATCCTCATCGGGACCATAGTTGAAGCCGAGCATGATGATCGACTTGACCTCGTCCCAGAGGTTGGCCGGGTGGGCGCGCCGTTGCAGCGTCTCTTCCATCCAGTCCATCGAGCCGTGATAGCCCTCACCGACAAAGCGCCTGAGGATCACCTCACGGTTTTCGGCATCCTCGGCACGACAGATCCGCATCCGGGCAAAGCCCAATGCCTCGGCCTCCCTTTCCAAGAAAGCCTTCAATGTCGCCTGTTTATCCGGATTTGGCACGATCATGCCCCATCATTGTCGGAGAAATGCCTAGAAGTCCAGATCCATGTAATGGCTCGACGGGGGAATGCCCTTGAGACTGTCATTGAGCAGCGGACGGAAGGCCGGACGCGACTTGATGCGCTGATACCACTCCTTGACCATGGGTTCCTTTTCCCATGGCACCTCTCCCAGATAGTCGATGGAAGACAGCATGGCTCCGGCGGCAAGATCGGCGTAGGAGAAATTCTCGCCAGCCAGCCATTTGCGCCGTTCAGTCAGGTAGGCAATGTAGTTGAGATGGATCCGCAGGTTGGCCCGCGCGGCCCTGAGCAGGGTCGAATCAGGCGAGCCGCCTCCTTCGCTGGGGCGACGCATGCGCTTGTAGACCTTCTCCTCGATGAAGAAACCTGCGCTTTCATCCACCGCCTTGACCAGAAACCAGTGCACCAGACGGCGCACTTCGGCGCGATGGTTGGGATGATCGGGCATCAAGCGGCGTGTCCCGAGCGCATAGCCGCGGGTCTCATCCAGATACTCCGCAATCGTCATCGCACCACAGACCGGCGGCCCGTCATTTTCCCTCAGCACAGGCACTGTGCCCGCCGGATTGACCAGCAGGAAATCTTCCGTCCGTTCCCAGGGCAGAATTTCCTTTAATTCAGCCGTTGCCTTACATTCGGCCAGAATCAGGCGTGTAAAGCGCGAAGGAATAGACATCATGGTGTGATAGAGCAGAAGCATTGCCCGTGAGTTTCCTTTCGTCCTCATGCTTTGTCGAGCAGAAAACTGGCAAAAATGTGGATGCCAGTTCATTCAAGTATGAAATGATTATCAGCTATTTAATGGACATGATTTATAAGCGCCCATTACGAGGCTGGCCCCGGTCCGGGGAGTAGAACGCGAACATAGTGGCAGAAATATTTTTCTGCCAGAAAAAGATTGGGATAAAAATGGATCTTGCCACATATTTCGAAGCCGTCATTTTGGGGCTTATTGAAGGCCTGACGGAATTTCTACCCGTGTCCTCAACCGGTCATATATTGCTGGCCGGTCACTTCCTTGGATTTCAGAATGATGGCAAGACCTTCGAGGTGCTGATCCAGCTCGGTGCCATTCTGGCGATCCTGACCGTTTATTTCCATCGCCTCCTGAAGATCGCCATCGATCTTCCCACCAGCCGCAAGGCGCGGATGTTCGTTATCGGCATCCTCCTGGCCTTTCTTCCCGCTGCCGTGCTCGGGGCAAGCCTGCATGGCTTCATCAAGCAGGTGCTGTTCGAAAGCCCGCGGCTTATCTGCACGACGCTGATCATTGGCGGCGTGGTGCTCGCCTGGGTCGACCGGCTCGACCTCAAGCCACGCTATACGGACATCATGGACTACCCGCTGTCGCTGTGCTTCAAGATCGGCCTGTTCCAGTGTCTGGCGCTCATTCCGGGCATGTCGCGGTCCGGCTCGACGATTGCAGGCGCACTGGTGATGGGTACCGACAAGCGATCGGCTGCTGAATTCTCGTTCTTTCTGGCCATGCCGACCATGGCTGGCGCCTTTGCCTATGACCTCTACAAGAACCGGGACATCATCAGTCTCGATCAGGCTGGCGTCATCGGCGTCGGCTTCGTGGCAGCCTTCATCGCCGCCGTCTTCGTCGTCAGGCAGCTCCTCGACTTTGTCTCCCGCCACGGCTTCATGCCATTCGCCATCTGGCGTATCGTCGTCGGCGGGTTGGGGCTCATCGGGCTTTATGTGGTGGGCTGACGCCGGGTTACGCCAGACGCTGGACCTTTCCCTGAGACCCGGCCCTATCCCTTTTGGCGGGTCATTTCCGACAGTATCTGACTGAATTGCTCGACGCCAACGGCACCAGGCACCAGATATTTGCGGTCAATGATCACGGCAGGCACGCTGTTGACGCCCTGCTGTTGCCAGAAAGCCATATCTTCACGCACTTCCCTGTCATAGCGCTGCTCGCTCAGGATGGCGCGGGCCTCGTCGGCGTCAAAGCCCAGATCGGCGACAATCCCGACCAACACTTCGCGATTGCTGATGTCGAGCCCGTCGGCGAAATAGGCCTTCTGGAAGGCCTGCTTGACCTCGGTATCGCGCCCGGAGAGCGCAGCCCAATGGATGAGCTGATGGGCATCATGGGTGTTGAACATACGCATGTCGTCGGTGAAATTGAACCGGAAGCCAACCTCTGCACCAAGCCGCGTGATGTGGTCGCGGTTCTGCTTGCTCTGTGCCGGGGTGACGCCATATTTCTGGCGCAGATGCTCGCCCAGATTCTGCCCCTCCTGCCCCATGTCCGGATTGAGCTGAAAGGGCTGCCAGTGGATCTCGGCATCAAGGCCCAGCCGTTCCAGCGCCACGCGCAGCTGGTTGTAGCCCACGGCGCACCACGGGCAGACAACATCCGAGACAATGTCGATGTGAAGGGGTTGGGTCATGTCAGCTTCCTCTATAAGGGATAATCCTGAGCATATAGGAAGCCGACCCTGGCGATTAAAGCCCCAGTTTGCCTTCGCGCAGCCGAAACAGGGTGATGCCGGTTGAGATGGCGAGATTGAGGCTCTCTGCCCGGCCTGCCATCGGGATCTTGACCAGATGGTCGCAGCTCTCGGCGAAATCGTCCGGCAAACCCGACTGTTCGTTGCCCATCATCACCATAACCGGTTCCTTCGGCTTGACCGTGCGATAATCGACTGCGCCCTTGAGATGGGTGCCGACGATCTCGCCGGGCCAGCTCTTGCGCCAGCTCAGGAATTCCTCGCGGGTGGCCCGGTAGAGCGGTACGTGAAAGATGGACCCCATGGTGGCGCGAACGGCTTCAAGGCTGAATGGATCGGTGGTCTCGCCAATCAGCAACAGGGCACTGGCACCGACAGCGTCAGTCGTCCGGATGATCGTCCCCAGATTGCCAGGATCCTTGACCCCTTCGAGCGCCACGGCCATGTCGGCACCAGAAGCTGCCATGTCCTTTGCCAGATCGGCGAGCGTACCGATGCGTTGACGGAAGACGCCGATGACATGCTGCGGGTTGTCGCGGTGGGTCAGCTTGGAAAGCACCTGTTCGGAAACCTCAAGAATGAGCCCGCCACGAGCATAGACCTTGGCGGCCACCTGCTGCACCAGCTCGTGGCTCTTGATATTCTTGGCATAGACCAGAATGTCGGCATCCCAGCCCGCGTCCAGCGCGAAGGCGACCAGCTGCAGCCCCTCGGCCATGAACTGGCCGGTTTCGGCGCGCACCTTGCGGCGTTCAAGTGACCGGATGTCCTTGATATGCTGGTTGGAGACGGCAGTGATTTCCTTGATCAGGCCCTTTTTCGTGGCGCGGCTTTCGGTTTCCATTATTGCTCCGCCTCCTCCTGTTTGGTGAGTGGTCGCCAGCGGGTGTAGAGCGAGGTGTTGAGCTTGCGCTCGCCCTTTTCTTCCGACAGCATCAATTCGCCCGATTCCACGATACCGCCCTCTCCGGTCATCACCTCGATCATCAATTCATCGAAGGCGGCATAGGAGGCACGCATCGCGTAGCAGGTGAGCGTGAAGAACAGCGCCTCTTTCGAGAGGATCTGACGGCAGGCATCCAGCATTTCGGGCAGCATCTCGAACAGCTGCCAGACCTCACCCTTGGGGCCGCGGCCAAACTTGGGGGGATCGAGCAGGATGCCGTCATAGACGTTGCCGCGACGGATTTCGCGCTGGACGAATTTCATGGCATCATCGACGATCCAGCGGATCGGCTTGTCGTCGAGACCGGCCAGCATCTGGTTTTCCTTGCCATAGCCGACGGCCTTCTTGGAGGCATCGACATGGGTCACCTCGGCGCCGGCCCGGGCGGCGACCAGTGAGGCGACACCGGAATAGCCGAACAGATTGAGCACGCGCGGCGCACGGCCAAGATAGGCCGAGCGGATCTGCCTGTCCATCCACGCCCAATGGGCGGCCTGTTCGGGGAAGAAGCCGACATGGCGGAAGGCGGTGAAACGGCCATAGAAGCGGATGTCATCCCAATGGGTTTCCCATGTCTCACCCAGAGGCTCAGGATAGCGCCAGCGCCCTGGCCCTTCTTCCTCCAGATCGCCGGAGAAAAAGGCATCAGCAGCATCCCACACAGCCTTGGCAAGGCGCGGACTGCCCATGGCCTGCGGCTCCGGACGGACGATGGTATAGGGGCCGTAGCGCTCCAGCTTCTGGCCGTGCCCCATATCGATGAGAGCATAGTCGTCCCACGGATCCGTCACCATCAGCGCAAAGGGCGTGCGACGGGGAACGGGCCCCTCAGGCCGTGGCGGCAGCACGAAAGGCTCGCGGGCCTCTTCCTGCGGTTTGGGGGCCTGCTGTGCTTCCCTTGCCGTGTCCTTGCCCTGATTGTGCTTGACAATACGTCCGGGCTTGAAGGCTGGCTTGCGCCCATTGGCATTGGGCTCATAGGCGCGGTCATCCCTGTTGCGCGACGCACCGGACGGTTTGCTGCGGCCACCGGAGCCCGCTTTTGCTCCCCCTTTGGGGTTACCCTGTCTGGACGAACTTCCACCGCGCCTCTGAGCCATGACTATCCTTGAGCATCCTCTGTCTGCACCATCGGCGCGAAGATCGGGCCGGGTCCTTTCTATAGCGGTTGACTGATTGGCACGCAAGAAAAAGGGCGGGAAACCCGCCCTCTCATCATGACTTTATCCATTCGAGATCCATGTGACCCGATTTAAGGTCGACCCGTCAGGCGCTCGACACCTTGATCAGGAACTGGTCGACTGTATTGGCAAGGCCAGATGCGCACCGGTTGACATCGATCGACACCGCACTGACTTCGTCAACCGCCTTGTGGGTCTCACCGACCGCATCAGACACAACGCCGATATCCTGGCTGAGCGCCGTGGTGCCTCTTGCAGCTTCCTGAATGGAATTGGCAATTTCATTGGTTGCCAGACTCTGCTGCTGCACCGCTTCGGAAATGGAGGCGGTGAAGCCATTGACCTGCTCGATGGTCGTGCCGATTTCCTCGATGGATTGCACCGCTTCCTGAGTTTCGCTCTGGATGGCATTGATCTGGGCGGAAATCTGCTCCGTCGCCTTGGAGGTCTGGTTTGCCAGTTCCTTGACTTCGGATGCGACCACCGCAAAGCCCTTGCCCATTTCCCCCGCGCGCGCCGCCTCGATGGTCGCATTGAGCGCCAGAAGGTTGGTCTGCTCGGCGATATCCTGAATGAGGCTGACCACGTCACCGATCTGCTGGGCGGCAGCGGCCAGCGAGCCAACGCGATCATTAGCAGCGCCGGTGGTGATCATGGCCGTGTTGACGGCACTCGTCGCCTGATCGACCTGACGGGCGATCTCGCCGATGGAAGCGGAAAACTCCTCACTGGCCGCCGCAACCGTCTGGACGTTGGAAGACGCAAGCGAGGCGGCTCCCTGAGCCTTTCCAGACCGCTCGGCGGTGCGGTTGGAGAGGGTGGAGAGGTTGCCTGCGGTGGCTTGCAGACGCTGCATCTGCTCGGATACCACGCTCAATTCGCCCGTTGCCTCGCTGCGGAAGGCCTCGATCAACCGATCGATCTGGATCTGCCGCTCGGCGCGGGCTGCCTGATCCTTTTCCTGCTGGGCAGCAAGCACCTTGCGTTCTTCCCGCATGTCACGGAAGATCTTGACGGATCCGGCCATTTCGCCAAGCTCATCGCTGCGCCCTTCAGCCGGGATCACATCCACAGCATGATCGGAGGCCAGACGCAGCATGGTTTCCTTGAGGGCGTGCACCGGATGGATGATCGAGCGGATTGTGAGCCAGGCCGCAAGAAGGCTGATGATCAGAACAATGCTGCCGATGAGCAGCATCATCCGGGTGTTTGACCAGAGGATGGCCTGCAGGTCATCGATATAGACCCCGGTGCCCACCACCCAACCCCAAGGGGCAAAGGCCTTTACATAAGAGAGCTTGTCAACGGCATTCTCGGACCCGGCCTTTGGCCACATGTAGCCGACGAACCCCGCACCCCCGGTCTTGACTGCCTTGACGAAGGCAGGAAAGATATTGACACCGTTGGCATCCTTGAGGTCGGAGAGATTCTTGCCATTCAGTTCAGGCTTGGCAGCATGCATCACGATGACACTGTTCATGTCATTGATCCAGAAATACTCGCTCCCCCGATAGCGCATGAACTGGATGGCCTTGGCCGCAGCAAGCTTGGCCTCATCCTCTGACATCTCTCCCGACTTGAAGGCGTCATATTTCGATTGCGCCACGTTGACTGCAGCATCAACAAGGCTCTTGAGTTCCTCAGCCTTCTGATCGGACAATTCGCTTCTGAAACTCCTGTCCATGGTAAAGCTCAGGCATGACAGACCGATAAAAAATATGCCCACCAACAGATAGAGGCGTTTCGCAATGGTAAAGCGCATGAGATGTCCCTTTCCGTTGCCACCGCAACAGTGCAAACCCGACAAAGCTCCGCTCAGCGATCACCTTGTGGACCCAAGGTCCTTTCCCTCCATTTTGGCGAATGAAAAGCAATGTTTGCAGGCGGGAATGCGGAGCCGTTGTAATGAGGCTACGGGAACATAGTGGATGGTTCGTTAATATGACAGAGAAGTTATTGGGATAATTACTGAGAAATTACTCAAATACAGCAGACAGACAAGACAAAAGATCAATTAAATCCTTAGTTGCCAAAAAACTTCTTTACCCCTTGCATCTAAACTAAAACAGCATCAATAAAAAAGCGGGCATCCCTGCCCGCTTACGCTATACCATGCATTTCCCCGCGCAGACGTTACGCGGTTTCTGCCTTGGTCGTGGCCTTCGCCGCGATCTTGATCTTCGCATTGGCCAGAGACTTCACTTCAGACGAGGCGGCAACGGTTCCGTCCGTTGCGTAGGCCTGATGGTGCTCCTCGATCTTGTTCTCGTCGTAGAGATAATTGACCATGACACCCCAGCTGATGCGCCTGCCGCGTTCGGACAGGTCGGCGCTGGCGTGAACCTTGTGCAGGATAGCGCCATTGCCGAGGTGGAAATTGGCAACCGGGTCGAAAGCCGTACCCTTCTTGCTGCGCGCGTTGAGCAAATAGCGGGCGGCAAGCGGAGCCACAAACTCGTCGGCAGGAACCTCGTCCTCGCCAAGGGCGGCAAGGGCTGTCCGTTCTTCCGGCTTGAGGAGCGGATCTTCGCTTTCGATGGCACTCTTGATCCAGCGGCGGAAGCCCGGCACCGGCGACAGGGTCACGAAGGTATGCAGCGACGGGAATTCCTTCTGCAATTCGGCGACAACCTGCTTGATGAGGAAGTTGCCGAAGGAAATGCCCCGCAGGCCGAACTGACAGTTGGAGATCGAATAGAAGATCGCAGCCGACGCGCTGCGCGGATCGACACGCTCGCGCTCCTGCTCCAGAATGGACGCGATGGATTTCGGAATGGCACGGGTCAAGGCCACTTCGACAAAGATCAGCGGATCGCTCGGCATGGCCGGATGGAAAAAGGCAAACAGGCGTCGGTCCGGATCGGCCACTCGCTGGCGCAGATCGTCCCAGCCGTGAATGCGGTGTACGGCTTCATAGGCGATGATCTTTTCCAGAATTGCTGCCGACGTGGACCAGTCGATCCGTTCGATCTCAAGAAAACCGCGGTTGAACCAGGACGAGAACAGATGCTGGAAGTCATGATCAAGCCCCTTCAGTTCGGGCTCGTCCTTGACATGGGCCAGAAGGTCGGCGCGCATGTTGACGATGCGGGCCGTGGCGCCGGGCACCCGGTTGAGACGCCGGATCAGCTCCTGGCTCTTCGGCTCGGCGGCAAAATACAGATCGCGGGCAGATGCCTGATCGCCGGGCTCCCAGGCGGCAACCGCCTTGGAGAGCATCTCGTGGTCGACGCCAAATTCCTCGGACACTTTCACGAAAAAGGCATGGCGCTCTTCCGGTGTGGCAGCTTCATAGATATCGAGAATCTTCAAGGCATTCTTCAGGCCGGAGGCTTCGCCCTTGTCACCAACAAGCTCCTTGCACAGCGGGATCAGCTGATCTGCCGACAGCGCCGCCTTGGTTGACAGGAAGGGCCCTGCGTTCGCAATGCGCTGAAGCATATCGCTCAGAAAACTCTTTGCTGCCATGGTCATAAACCTCTTTGTCTTGCTGGTCAGGAAGCGAAATTGTCACCATGAATGATGTCAATTTTTTGAATTGCCTTCCAAAGATAGGGGGCGTGAAGGGGGAGAAACAAGTTATCTCTTTGCACCAGTCCCATGACCATGGCGTATCACACCAGTCCACGACGAACGGCGTGCGCGCGAACTCGACCAGCAAGCCACTGAATTATATTAACTTTTCCAGAGGAAACAGACCATCGACCACCCCGCCATACACTTTACCGTGAGGCCGTTCTGCATGTTGGCCATGCATCAGGCGCCTGCCTGCTCTGGCGCATCAACAGGCAGCGGATGAGGGGAAGCTCTTTGCCGTAGCGGTGGTTCCGGGCTTGCGCGAATGAGCGGGGCCTTGGCTACTTGTCGTAATAGTCGCGGAACCAGTTGATGAACTTGCCCACCCCCTGCCGGATATCCGTCTGCGGGGCATAGCCGGTCAGAGACTTGAGCAGATCGCAATTGGCCCATGTCTCATAGACGTCACCCTTCTGCATCGGCAGATAGTTGCGTGTTGCCTTGAGGCCCAGTTCAGCTTCGATCGCATCGACAAAATCGAGCAGACGCACCTTGTTGGAGTTGCCGATATTGACCACCCGATAGGGCGCAACCGGCGAAAGGCTGTCGCCCTCTGCCACCTTGCCATCTTCCTGGCGCTCAGGCACCGCATCAATCAGCAGGCGGATGGCGTTGACGAGATCCTCGACATAGGTGAAATCACGATACATCTCACCATTGTTGTAGATGTCGATCGGCCGACCATCCAGAATGGCGTCGGTGAATTTGAACAGCGCCATGTCGGGGCGTCCCCACGGGCCATAGACCGTGAAGAAGCGGAACATGGTCACCGGCAGGCCCCACAGATGGGCGTAGGAATGGGCCATGCTCTCGCAGGATTTCTTGGTGGCGGCATAGAAGGAGACCTGCAGGTCGACCTTGTCGGTTTCGCGAAAAGGCTGGACTTCGTTGGCCCCATAGACAGACGAGGTGGAGGCCATCAGCAGGTGTTCCACCTTCAGCGCATTGGCCGCTTCCAGAATGTTGAAACTGCCCACGATGTTGGATTCCAGATAGGAGCGCGGATTTTCCATGCTGTAGCGGACGCCCGCCTGCCCGGCCAGATGCACGATGACATCAGGCTGAAAGTCGGTCATCACCCGGTTGAGCAAGTCAGCATCTTCCAGCATGCCGACAGTGGTCTGAAAGCGCTCATTCTGCAGCAGCATGGCCTGGCGGCGTTCTTTCAGTCTCACATCATAATAGTCGGTCATGGCATCATAGCCATGGACTGCAAAGCCTTCGGCAAGGAGCCGTTTTGCGAGATGAAAGCCGATGAAGCCGGCGGTGCCCGTAATGAAAACGCGTTTCAAGGTCTGATTCTTTCTTCTGTCGGACGGGCGCAGTCTCTTGGACGCGCCAGAGCCATCCGGATGATCAGCCCCGTGCTTAGCCCATCAATCCGGTGGCATGCAACCCTTTATCAGCCGACGCGACGAAAGGGCCTCGTCCCGTCATCACGACAGCAAAAGAAAACCGGCCCCAATTGCCCGGGGCCGGTTTTCCTGTCAGTTGACTGCCTGCTGTCTTATGCAGACAGGATGTTGACCGCATGCTTGGCGATCATGAATTCTTCGTCCGTCGGGATGACCAGAACCGGAACGGAATCCTCGGCAGAAATCAGTTCAACACCGCGGGTGTCATTCTTGGCGGTATCAAGCTTGATGCCCATGAATGCCAGGTCGGCACAGACCTTGTCGCGGATGATCGGGCCGTTTTCGCCGATACCTGCGGTAAAGACCAGAGCGTCAATCCCGCCGAGGGAAACGGCCAGAGAGGCAATCTGCTTGGCGGTGCGCTGGCAGAAGATGTCCAGAGCCAGAACGGCGCCCGGCTCCTGATTCTCCTCGATGTCGCGCATGTCGTTGGAGATGTCGGAAATGCCCAGAATGCCGCACTTGTAGTAGAGCAGTTTTTCCAGATCGTTGACGTCCATGTTGTATTCGCGCATCAGATAGACTAGGACACCCGGATCCATGCTGCCCGGACGGGTGCCCATCGGAATGCCGTCAAGGGCGGAGAAGCCCATGGAGGTGTCAATGCTGACGCCATCACTCAGAGCGGAAAGGCTGGCGCCGCTGCCCAGATGTGCAACAACGACTTTGCCCTTGGCAAGGTCGGGTTTGTTCTGACGCAGGTTGTAGGCGATATACTCGTAGGACAGGCCATGCATGCCATATCGACGAACGCCAGCGTCGGTATATTTCTTCGGAATGGCGAAGGTGCTGTTGACGGCCGGAATGGTGCGATGGAAGGCGGTGTCGAAGCAGGCAACCTGCGGCAGATCCGGACGGCTGGCAGCGAGTGCCTTGATGGCGGCCACATTCTGCGGCTGATGCAGCGGAGCCAGCGGAGCAAGGTTTGCGAGCTTCTCGATGATCTCGTCATTGATAAGCACCGGCTTGTCGAAGGCTTCCCCACCATGCACAACGCGGTGACCGGCACCGATCAGCGGCAGGTCGGCGGGCAGCTTGCTTTCGATCCACTCGAGCAGATGCGGCAGGATGGCAGGAACGGTGCCCTGATCCAGATGAGCCCAGGACTCGTCTGCCAGCAGTTCCTTCTTGGCAGTCTTGACCTTCAGCTTGGCTGAAGAGCCGATACCGTCCAGTTGCCCCCCAAAGAAGAGCGCAATCTTCTGCTCACCATCACCGATCTGGAAAACCGTGAATTTCACGCTTGAGGATCCACTGTTCAGGACCAGCAGAGCGCCTTTTTTAATGTTTGTCATCGTTTTTTCTTTCTATTCAAACTGCAATGCCAGGATGGTCCGCGTCTAGTTATTGGACAACAAAACAGCCAAGGCACATGAAGCAAGGCGAGCCGACAGACTGTCGGCACGACTGGTCAGAATTACCGGAACAGCAGCCCCCAGCACGATACCGGCGGCATCGGCATGGGACAGAAAAGCGAGCTGCTTGACCAGCATGTTTGCGGAAGCAAGGTCCGGAGCCAGAAGGATATCCGGATCACCTGCCACCTGGGATTTGATGCCTTTGGTCAATGCAGCTTCCTTGGAAATTGCAATGTCGAAAGCCAAAGGTCCGTCAAGAATTGCACCCTTGATCTGGCCGCGTTCTGCCATCTTGCACAGAACGGCCGCATCAACGGTGGAAATGATTTTGGGGTTCACCGTCTCGATGGCGGACAGAATGCCCACCTTCGGCGTTTTGACCCCGAGCACATTGGCAAGACCAACGGCATTCTGAATGATATGCGCCTTGTCATCGGCATTCGGGAAGATATTTATGACGCCATCGGTGATCAACAGGGGCTTTGGATAGGTCGGCACGCTGACCACGAAAACGTGGCTGATACGGCGATAGGTGCGCAGGCCGCCGTCACGTCGGACAACCGCCGCCATCAGTTCGTCGGTGTGCAGCGAACCTTTCATGACAGCTCCCACGTCTCCGGCTTTTGCCAGCGCCACGCCTTTGGCCGCGGCGTCCTTTTCATGCCGTGCATTGATGAAGCGGAAAGCGGAAATATCGAGCCCGTTTTCGCGCGCCAGAGCCGTAATCACATCCAGCGGACCAACCAGAACCGGCTCGATCAGACCGAGACGAGCACCATCGCAGGCTCCTTCCAGCGAGGTGCGATCGCAGGGATAGATGACGGCTGTCGGCAGCGGATCAAGGTCCGCGCATTTCGCCGTCAATATGTCGAGTTGGTCGTGGGCGATGAACTGCAGGTCCGGCAGGCTCTGTGCATCCTGATCCAGATGTTCCAGTGGCGGAATGACCGTGGCCGAGCCTTCGACCAGCAAACTGCCCGTCTGGTCGATCAGCGCACAGTCCAGTTCCACCAGATGACACCCCCCGGGTGTCACCTTCTTGGCAGCCACCGTCACGGAGGCCGTCACATGAGCGCCAAGCAGGATCGGCGCCAGAAACTTCAGATTCTGCTTGTGGTAGATGGTCCCCGGACCGGGAAGGCGCGTGCCCAGCAACCCCGAGAACAGAGCGCCAGCCCACATGCCATAGCCAACCGGCTGCTGAACCATAGCGTTGCCAGCCCCTTCACGAAAATGAAGCGGATCAACGTTACCAGACATCGTCGCAAACAGATTGATATCTGTCTGCGTCAGAATCCGGGATACGCTGGCACATTGGCCAATCGCCAGCTCATCATAGGTCAGACTGGTGAGCGTGGTGATCGGCTTATGGAGTGCAGAGGGGAGGACGGTCATGAACTCTCTACATCACTTCATTATCGATTTTAGACGTTGGTATAGCATCTGCGTGGAACGCACGTCCAGATCACGACCTATTCCTAAAGTGCAGATCTGATACCAGATTAGCATTTTTGTGCAGTGCAATCAAAATTGGAATCCTTCCAATTGTTGCTTTAACGTGCTGGTTTCGCAACGTCGAATTTAATTGCATATCTGCCATGTTTTAATGGAACATCAATAGGCAGATCAAAAATAAATTCAAAGATTTCCAAATAGGTACAATTACTTAAATCAGACCTTCGAATGCCAGACTATCAGGAATCGTGCGAAATGAACAGGATCAATCCGGGCGCTCATGAGCCAAAGCTGCCCTCGCCATTAAGGGCATCGCCCCCTGCTTTTATGGGCTGGCAGCGGATGCAAACAAGAAAGCCGCCCCCTGGCAATAGGGGACGGCGCATTGTCATGCGGTCACAATACCGGCCGGGTTATCTCTCCCGAAAATCCGGAAGCCGACGCGGCGAGATCGCGATTGCCGAACTACATGCGGCAATAGGTGCGCGGGCCGTTGTAAGGCTGATAGGTGCAATCATAGGCACGGAAGCTTCTGTAGCGAGAAGCGCAGGCTGGCACGTTGCACCAGTTAGGCGCACGATAGCCATAAGCTGGTGCGCGGTTCTTGCGTGCGATATCCGCGGCGATAGCCCCCGCTGTCAAGCCGATGATGGCGCCCGCAACGCCCGCTCCGATATTGTTGTTGTTGCGCCGTATCGGACGCCGAACCGGGGGGCGTCCACCGTAAGGTCTGCGCCATCTCGGAGCAGGCTGAGCCTGTGCTTCCGAAACACCCAGAAGTCCTGTAGAAGAGCTGACGCCACCGAATGGCAATCCGGTCACGCCCATGCACAATGCTATAGCTGAAGCCACAATTGTCTGTTTAAGTTTCATGATCTTATCCCCGTTTGCCAAGTTGTTTGCCACACCCAAACTTCTTTGCCGAATACTTCCGGAATTGCACGAAGGATCATGGTTTTGGGGCCTGTTACAGCATTCCATTGAGGGCTTGGCCCCCTGTGGCGCCTTGACCGGAGTAGATCCCACGTCAAATCCATTGCCGTAGGTTTCCAGTATGACACAAATTTCAGCTTGCTGCCATATGATGCTACATCCGGCCTAGCCCATGCTCCCTTGTTTCGGCCTGAAGCCTGTTTGAGTGTAACGCACTCGGGGGCCAAATGTTTCCGTTGCCCTGTCACTTTGTCGTGACGGAGGACCCGGGCAAGGCAGTAGACGCACAGACAGGAAGGCCCTGCCAGACTGCAGGCAGGGCAGCCTGGCGGAACGAGCCCGGACTGTCAGGAGATCAGTCGTTCATGAAAAGATCACGAGTGAAGACCTTGTCAGCGACATCGCGGATCTGCTCGGTCCAGCGGTTGGACACGATGAGGTCGACCTCTGCCTTGAAGCTGTCCAGATCCCGCTCGACACGGGAGCCAAAGAAGCTGTCTTCCTTGAGCGCCGGTTCATAGACGATCACTTCGATGCCTTTGGCCTTGATGCGCTTCATCACCCCCTGAATGGAGGAGCTGCGGAAATTGTCCGACCCCTGTTTCATGACCAGACGATAGATACCGACCTTGCCGGGTTTGCGCGCCAGAATGGCATCGGCAATGACATCCTTGCGGGTGCCGTTGGCATCGACAATGGCATTGATGAGGCTCTGCGGAATGTCGGCATAGTTGGCCAGCATCTGCTTGGTATCCTTGGGCAGGCAATAGCCACCATAGCCGAAGGACGGGTTGTTGTAGCCATCCCGGATGCGCGGGTCGAGGCAGACGCCCTTGACGATATGCTCGGGGTTGAGCCCCTTGAGCATGGCGAAGGAATCAAGCTCGTTGAAGAAGGAAACGCGCATCGCCAGATAGGTGTTGGCAAACAGCTTGATGGCTTCGGCCTCGGTCGAATCCGTCAGCAGCACCGGGCAATCGTCAATAGCGGCGGCGGACTTCAGAAGGTCGGCGACTTTCTCGCCGCGTGCCGTCTGGTCCCCCACGATGATGCGGGAGGGGTAGAGATTGTCATAGATGGCCCTGCCTTCGCGCAGGAATTCGGGCGAGAAAATGACCCTGTCGGTTTCAAACTCTTCCCGGATGCGCTGGGTGTAGCCCACCGGAATGGTCGACTTGATGACGATGGTGGCGTCGGGGCTGAGTTTCAGAGCCCGCTCAATGGAAGCATCCACCGAACTGGTATCGAAATAATTCTGCTGCGGATCGTAGTTGGTTGGCGTCGCGATGATGACTACGTCCGCACCGGAAAGGGCCTCTTCGGGATCGAGAGTTGCCATCAGATCCAGCGGTTCCTCGGCGAGAATCCGGGAAGCCTCGTCATCCTGAATGGGCGCCTCGCGAGCGCTGATGGCCGCGACCTTGCCCGGATCAATATCGAGCACCCGCACCGAATGGCGCCGTGCCAACAACAGCGCCATAGCCAAACCCACATAGCCAAGACCGATGACAGAAATTTTCATCATTCACTCTTCCGTTTGGTTCGGGCTCCTGACGCACCCCGTCTGGCGCAGCATCCGTCCCGCTCTCTGTTGCAGCCAACTTCTTCTGGATGCTGCTGCGACAGGCCCTTGTTAAACATGGCAAAAGGCTAACACAGAAATGTCTCGGAACTGAGACAGCCTGACCATTGCCCCCCGAAAAATCATGTTTCCAGACCGTTTCAGACGATGGTGAAGGCTTCAATCAGGCTGAGCCCCTTCCTGAGCATGGCGAGGGCGGCATCCTCATCTTCAGCTTCCACATAGCAGCGCATTTCGGGTGCATTGCCAGAGGGGCGAAAATGGATGGTCCGGCCATTGTCGAGAAACACCCGCAGACCATCGATGTCGGTCTTGCTGGTGACCTGCCCCACCTCGGCCAGGAAGGAAGACAGATTTGCATCGGAGCCCCTGAGATGCTCCATCAGGGCCGCGCTGCGCTCAAGGGCATAGCCCTGAATGCGATCGGCATTGGCCACTGGCAGACGATAGGCCTCAGCGAGCCCCGAAAGCGTCTTGCCGCTCTTGGCAGCCAGATAGAGCACGGACAGGATTGGCAGGAAACAGTCGCGGGTCGGCAGGGCTGAGAATTCCTTGCCCGCCGGAGCGAAGGACGTGGCCGTCAGAAATCCGCCATTGGCCTCAAAGCCGATCACGCCGCCCTTGTTGGCAGCCAGGGCTTCAAGCATGCCCGCGATGACATAGGGCGACCCGACGCGGGTACGGATGACTTCGAAGGTACCGTTCTTCTCGATACCGGAATTCGACGTCACGGGAGTAACAACCACATCGGCACCAAGAAATTCAGCCGTCATCAATCCAACCAGATCACCGCGCAGCGGATTGCCCGTTTCATCGGCAACCAGCGGGCGGTCGGCATCTCCGTCGGCGGACACAATGGCATCAAAGCCCTGACCGGCCCAGTCTTTCAGAAACCGAACGGTTTCCTCGGATACGGCCTCGGTGTCCACCGGAATGAAGGTTGATGACCGTCCCAGAGCAACCACGTCTGCGCCATAGTGGCGGAGGATGTCGATGAACAGATCCCGCGCCACGGTGGAATGCTGATAGACGCCGATCTTCATCCCGGCGAGAGCCCCCTCGGGCAGCACGGCCTTCTTGCGGTTGAGGAAATTCTCGCACGCCAGATGATGGGCGTCTTCGGCTTCGGCACCATCCGCGCCAGTGCTGTTATCCAGCCGCTCGGCCCAGTTGGAAATGGAAATCTCGTCATCCTTGGTGATTTCACCATCAGGCAGATAGAATTTGATGCCGTTGCGATCGCCGGGGATATGCGAACCGGTCACCATCACCGAGGCCGCCTTGTTCAGCATGCCGTGATAGGCCAGAGCCGGGGTCGGCAGAACGCCGCAATCAACCGGCTGGAAACCGCAGGCCCGGATCGCCCTGATGCAGTTGCGGGCAATGGTCGGGCTGGACTCCCGCAGATCCTGACCAACGAGAATGGGATCCCCCTTGCGGGCAAGGCCTGCCTCTTCAAGATGATGGCAGAAAGCCTTGGTGTAGATGATCGACGGTGCGCCCATGAGATCCACTGACAGGCCGCGCAATCCACTGGTTCCAAACTTGATCGACATAAAAAGAGACCCTTATGTATGCTTTCGAATATTCATATAGGCAACTGAAACAGGGAGCTTCCGGACATCGAACCGGTTCCTTCGTGAAAGCCGAAGGGAAACCAGACATCACGCCGCCTCACCCGCACCGACCGGCCGACCTGAAGACACACCCTGTCTAGCAAGAAAAAACTTGCCTTGAAAAGAGAGCAGAAGTGGTGCCGTCATCCAAAGCCGACAAACCTTGCCCACTATAGCATCTACGTCATGCCATTTTTTTTGGCTGCAGACAATGGGAACGGCAGCATTGTTGCTGCAAACATGGCTGTTGCAAGCAGTCGGCAAGACGCGGGTTGAAGAACTCGGCATCGAGGTCATCGGCGCCGACCAGCACGCAATCCATTCCGGTTGCGGCTTCTTGCCGGGTGACATTTTTATGCGCCTTTATGCGTCATATCCGCATGAAAAAGGCGGGGCCCGCTTGCCGGATCCCCGCCCTTCCTTTCCTGACGCTCCTTTGCAACGTGTTGCAAGCTAGCCTTTCAGGATCAGAGCATCGACGTCTGCGCGGTCTGGTACGGCCTCGCTTGCGCCCTTTCTGGTGGTGGCCAGAGCTCCGGCAGCGGAGGCAAAGCGCAGGGCCGCGTCCAGCTCCATGCCTTCGGCCAGCGCGGCAGCCAGCCCGCCATTGAAGCTGTCACCGGCGGCCACTGTATCGATTGCATTCACCTTGAAGGGCTCCAACTTGCCGCTCCGGCCATCCTTGCAGGCATAGGCCAGCCCCTTTGCTCCGAGCTTGACGATGACCGTCTGCGGTCCGCGCGCGCAGAGGCTGCGTGCGACATCCAGCGCCTCATCGAAGGTGGCGGGCATTTTGCCAGAAAGGCCCGCCGCTTCGGTTTCATTTGGGGTGATGATGTCAGCCTCTGCCAGAAGCGCATCCATGCCTGTGGCAGCAATCGGAGCGGGGTCGAGAATGACCGTGGCTCCGGCTGCTCGCGCCTTGCGCATGGCCGCGATGGTTGCATTCTGTGGCGTTTCCAGCTGAAACAAAGCCACCTTGCAGCCTTCGAAGCACTCGGCATCCGGTCCGTCGGCTGGCCACGCCATATTGGCACCTCCCACAACCGTGATGGTGTTCTGGGAGGTCGCATCGACATGGATGAGAGCCATGCCGGAATCATGATCCGGCATGGTAACGAGATGATCGGTATCGACGCCCAGCCCTTCAAGACTGGCCCTGAGGCTTGCCCCGAAGGCATCCGCCCCGATGGCTGCCACGAACCGCACCGGACAGCGGGCCAATCGGGTTGCCGCGACAGCCTGATTGGCGCCCTTGCCACCGAGCCCCTTGAGGAACCCGGTGGCATGGCTGGTAACGCCCGGTTCGGGCATGAGGTCGACGGAAACCGTCAGGTCCAGATTGACCGAGCCGAATACCGTGATCGACATCCCCTTGCCTCCTATTCCGAAAGAGCGCTGATCTTCTTGCGATAGAACTCAGTGCCCTGCTCGATACGATCGATGACCGCCCCAAGCGCCCAGAATTTCTCTTCGATGTCGAAGGGAACCACGCGGCTGTGGATGCTGGAGAAGGTGCCCATGCGCTGGTGATAGAGCTTGGCCATCTTGGGATAGCCCATCGGCTCGACCTGAGCGGCGAGGACGAGGAAGACCGAAAGCTCTTCGCACAGCTCGGGATGGTCCTTGCCGTGATCCTGAACCCAGCGGTAAAGGTCGGGGTGGATGTTGTTGAAGACGCCGCAGAAACCGGCAGATCCGGCAAACATGGCCGGAGTTGCAATGGCCGCGTTGGCGTTGCAGATCTTCATCGGTGTGCCCTTGACCAGCCCGACGCGACGGGTGACGGTTTCCAGATCGCAAGAGACGTCCTTGACGATGACGAAGCGGCCGGACTGGGCGCAGTAGGTCACTTCCTCGTCGCTCATCAGACGGCGATAGGGAGCCGGGCATTCATAGAGGCCAAGCGGCATGTCGGCGGGCAGGAAGTCGAGCAGTGCATCGAGATTGCTGCGGAAGGCTTCGGCGCCCTTCTTTTCCGGATCGAGACGGTTGGTCACCAGAACGATGGCGTCCACACCGGTTTCGACCATGGCACCAAGCTCGGTCTTCTGGTCTTCCAGCGAATCCGAAATGTGGCCGGAAGCCATGACCGGCACGCGCCCGGCGACCTTTTCCATCGTGAAGCGGGCCAGCTCCACCCGTTCCTCGACACTGAGGAACAGCATTTCGGAAGACTGGCAAACCGCAAACAGGGCCTCGGCACCGTTTTCGAGATACCATTCGATGAGGCGTTCATAGCCTGCCCAGTCGATCTTGTTGTCGTCGGTGAACGGCGTCAGCACAACCGGGATGATACCGGAGATTTCTTTGGTCATTTTCTTATTCCTCCAATGAGACTTACTGGACTTGCCGTTCAGAGTTTCAGGGTTTCGGGGTTGACGACATAGGGCAGCAGCTCCTTGGGATCGCCGTGCAACCAGGCCAGAATGTTATTGACGCAGCGCATGGTCACACGCTTCTCGGCCATCTTGTCCATGCCGGAGACATGGGGGCTCAGAATGACGTTGTCACAGCTGCGCAGGGCGCTGTCGGCCGGAAGCGGCTCGGTTTCGAACACATCGAGACCAGCGCCGTAGACCTTGCCGGACTTGAGGGCATCGACCAGCGCCGTCTCGTCAATGAGCGGCCCGCGCGAAGTATTGATGACAATGACGCCATCCTTCATCTTGGCGAAGGTTTCCGCATTCAGCGTGTGGCGCGTCTCGGGCGTTGAAGGGGCATGCACAGAGATCAGATCGCTCTCGGCCAGCAACGTATCGAGATCGCATTTCTCGACGCCAGCCGCTTCTGCCTGTTCTTCGCTCACATACGGATCGAAAACCAGCACGCGCATGGACTGGCCCTTGAGGCGACGCGCCATGGCGCCACCGATGCGGCCAAGACCGATGAGACCGGCGGTGCGTTCCCATAGGCCCGGGTGGAAGCCGTCGAACATCCAGGTGCCACCATGAACCATGGCATCGCGGCGGCCTATGCCACAGGCGAGCGACAGGGCCATGGCATGGGCGTATTCTGCGACGCTCTCATGGTTTTGGCCAAAGGCCATGGCAAGCGGGATGTCATGGGCGGTCGCTGCGGGGACATTGACCTTGTCATACCCAACGCCCCAACGGGCGATGATCTTGAGATCTCTGGCGTTGGCGATCACGTCAGGGGTGTAGGGCTCGCCACCGGCAATGGTTGCCACCACGCCGCTTGCCAGCATGGCCTTGAGAGAGGCTTCGTCGGGAAGACGGCTGGTTTCGTTGACCACCACCTCATATCCGGCTTCACGCAACGGATCGAAAAGCGGGCATTCGTTTGTAAACTGTTCTGTCAGAACAAGGATTTTTTGCTTTGTCATAGCTAGTTGACCAGGTTGGGCAGGAACGTGACGAGATCCGGCCATATGATGAGGAATGAAATTGCGGCGATCTGGGCGGCGAGAAATGGCAGGATGGCCCAGAACATGCGTCCGATGCTTATCTCGCCGATCTGCGCTGCCACGAAGAGGCAGATGCCGACAGGCGGGGTCATCAGGCTCATGGTGCCAGACAGCAGGAAGACCATGGCAAACTGCATTTCGTCGATGCCGAGCCCGCGGGAGATGGGCAGGAAGATCGGCGCCAGCAGCAGCACCTGAACCCCCGGCTCAAGAAAGAAACCGGCGATGAGCAGGATGCCCAGCACGAAGAACAGGAAGATGGTCTGGTTGTCCGAGAACAGCACCGTCAGCGACCGAACCGACGAAATGGCACCGGTGACAGTCAGAATGTAGGACAGGACCGATGCACCGGCGATCACCAGATAAAGGCTGGCGGTGGTGCGCATGGATGCCCTCATGCAGGCAAGCACACTGCGGCCCGAAAGGGTCTTGAGCACGAACCGGCCAATCACCAGCGCATAGACGCAGGCAATGCCACCGGCCTCGGTTGCCGTGAAGACACCGGAGAGTGTGCCGAAGACGATGAACATCGGGATCGAGAAGACCAGAGCCGTTTCAAAAGCCAGCTGCTTGTCGGATTTGTCGACCGCCTTGATCTCGCCCTTGGGCAGCCCCTTGGTCAGCGCCGTGATCAGCACGATGACCGCGCAGGCCCCACCGAGCATCAGCCCCGGCACGATACCGGCGACGAACAGCTTGATGATCGAGACCTGAGCCACGGAGGCATAGACGATCATGATGACCGACGGGGGAATGATCGGCCCGATCATCGAACTGGCAACGGTAACGGCGGCAGAGAATTCCTTGGTATAGCCCTGTTTGGGCATGCCGTTGATGAAGATCTTGCCAAGGGCTGCGGTATCGGCAATCGCCGTCCCGGAGATACCGGCAAACAGCACCGATGCCAGAATGTTGGCATAGGCGGCACCACCGGCCACGAAGCGGGTGATCTTGGCAGCAAAGGTGATGAGGGTTTCGGTAATCCCGCCCCGGTTCATGACCTCGCCGGCAAAGATGTAAAAGGGAGCGGCCAGAAGCGAGAAGTTGTCCAGCGAGCTGAAGAAGCGCGTCGGGATGATGACCATCGGCAGGTGGGCGAACCAGGCCGCCGATGCGCCAGTGAGGCCCAGTGCGACCGCGATGGGGGAACCGATCAGCACCAGAAAGAAGAAGGCCGAGAAGATTGCTGCGGGGCTCATTGTGCCGTCTCCTTATTGCCAAGGACGGGCTGCTCGATGTAACCGGCGATCGCCTGAATGGCGATCATCAGATATCCCACGACCACTGCGGCGTAGGGGATCCACATCGGCAGGCGCATGGATGGGGAAACCTGCCCGGTATCCATCAGGAACGGAATGCCGAGGGCAACCACGATTGCTGCCAGCACCAGTGTCGTCAGCAGCGACAGGAAGGCGGCGATGCGCCGGATTCTGTCGGAAGGAATGATGACGATGAGATCGATCATCATCTGCTCACCGTGGCGGAAGGTGGCTCCGGCGACCAGATAGACCGCCCAGACGATTGCATAGCGAAGGGCTTCTTCGCTCCAGCCGATCGGGTCGGCCAGCACATATCGGGCCCCAACGGCCATGAAGTTGACCAGAACGATCCCGGCGAATATCGCCACCGCCACATATTCCGTGGCGTTCGACAGCTTTGCTGTCCAGCGCAGATAGGTCTGCGTCAGGGAAGATGCCATGAGAAATGTCCATTTGGGTAAGGCCCGCCGGTTCCCTCGAAGGAGTGTTTGAAGGGAGGTTTGGAACCGGCGGAGCCAGACGTTACGACACGGGATTATTTGCCGTAGAGTTGGGTTTCGGTTTCCGAAACAGCGGCCAGAAACTTGTCTACATATTCAGCGCCAAGCTCCTTGGCGAGGAATTCGCGGACCGGCTTCTGGGCCTTCTCGCCAAATGCCTTTTTCTCGGCAGGCGAGTTCACATAGACTTCCACGCCCAGATCACGAATGCGCTGGGTATCGGTGAGGTAGCCCTGACCTTTGCCTGCAAGCATGATGGTGGTGTAGAGATTGACCCCATCGAGCACGGCGGCGCGGTTCTGTTCGCTCAGACCGTCAAGGAAGGACGGGTTGGCATAGGCAAACACGGCCGAGAAGATATGCTCGTCAAGCGACATGTATTTGATCACTTCACCCCAGCCGCCATTGATGACGGTGGACGGCGGGTTTTCACCCCCATCAACAACACCCTGACGGATGGCCATGGCGCTTTCCGGGAACGGGATTGGCGTCGGGGCAGCCCCGAGGCTCTTCATCAGCGCGATCATGACCGGGCTTTCCATGGAGCGCAGCTTGAGACCTTCCACGTCGGCAGGGGTCTTGATCGGATGCTTGTTGTTCACGAAGTTGCGGAAGCCGTCTGCAGCGAAGCCTATGATGCGCAGGCCTGCCTGCTTCTCCACATCAGCCACGAACTCACCCATGACCGGGGAGTTGTTCATGAACTCAACCGCATGGCGGGTGGAACGGAACAGATATGGCGTCGAGAAAACCTGCACGCCGGGATAGAAGGAGGCAAGCGCTCCGTCCGTCGTGGCGGTCATCTGGAAAATGCCATTGCGCACGCTTTCGAGAATTTCGCGGTCACCACCAACGCCACCGTGCAGCAGCTGCACGTCGATTTCGCCGTTGGTGTGGAATTCGACATACTGCTCGAATGCCTTCATGGCATGGGTTTCTGGATTGTCTGCTTCCGGCAATGTGGTCGCAAAGCGCAGGGTTTCAGCCTCGGCGGCAAAAGAAACCATTGCGGAAAGGGCTACGGCGGCGACACCGGCCAGCAGTTTGACTGAGCGTTTCATAAGTCCTCCTATTTCCTCCGTCGCATCAACGCCTCCACGCGTCTGATGCAGGCCCCCTCATTAACATGTAACTAACATGTTAGCAATGATCCTTTTGACCAGTTAGAATTTTCACGTTAAACATGTTAGTTACATGTCAGTGTTTTCCACGCGCGCGAAGAGGTTGAACTGGCTCACCATGACGAGTATTGAAGAACAGATCACAACGCCGAATCTCAGCCGCACAGCGCCTGACACAGGAAAAACAATGCTTAAGCGCGCCGCCTATGACCGCATCGTGGAACTGCTCAATCAGGGGGGCTTGATGCCCGGACAGATCGTATCCCAAAGGGAACTGGTCGAGACCACCGGCGCGACGCTGGGTTCGATCCGGGAAGCCATTCCGCGGCTGGAAGCAGACGGTCTGCTCCAGACCCTGCCCAAACGCGGGCTGATGGTGCCAACCCTCGATGTCTCCTTCGTGCGGGACGCCTATGAGTTGCGCAGCATTCTGGAACTCAGCGCCGTCCGGGCGGCGATTGATGCCATCCCGACGGCGCGGTTTTCCGGCTGGATCGAACGGCACGAGCGTTTTCTGGCCAATATCCAGGCCAACTCCAATCAGGATGCTGCGGACGAGATGCAGAAGCTTGACTGGGACATGCACGCTGCCTTCATCGACAGCATGCAGAATGTGCTGATCGCCAATGTCTACCGCGTCAATTCGATCAAGATCCACATGGTGGTCCAGTCTCGGCTTCAGGTCACACCGTTCAACGCCGAGAGGATCATCGGCGAGCATCTGGCCTTTCTGAGGCCGATGCTGGCTCGCAACGTCGCAGCGTCCGAACAGGCGCTGAAGCAGCATATCGACAATTCGCTGCATCTTGCCCTCGGCGGTCGTCTGTAGAGATGCTCGAAGCGGCCAGACACCGCGCCTTACCTGTCAACAATGAAGAGTTGGATTGATCCCGCCCGCGCGCCTGTTATAACGGGAGCACAGGCAGGATCAGGAAAGAGGCACTCGCGTTGTCGGCCAACAAGTTCAAGCACAGTGTAGCGACCCATCTCAAGACCATCCGGGCCCAGCGCCAGCTCAGCCTTGAT
This sequence comes from Cohaesibacter haloalkalitolerans, assembly GCF_003574655.1. GTDB lineage: Bacteria > Pseudomonadota > Alphaproteobacteria > Rhizobiales > Cohaesibacteraceae > Cohaesibacter > Cohaesibacter haloalkalitolerans. The sequence continues at coordinate 46,967 of NZ_QNUM01000006.1, read as the reverse complement.
GAGGTTGCCAAATTGACCGGGGTCTCCAAGGCCATGCTTGGCCAGATCGAGCGCGAAGAATCAAGCCCCACCATCGCCAAGCTCTGGCAGATTGCATCAGGACTGGAAACCTCCTTCTCGGCCTTTCTCGATCTGGGGACCGATCCCAACGAGGGCCTGAGCGTTCCTGAAGATCCCGGCATGAAAATGGTGTCGGTCTTTCCCTACAGTTCAGCGGTGAATTTCGAAATCCACGAGATCACCCTTTCCAACCATCACTGCCAGATGTCAGAGCCCCACGCCCACGGGGTGATCGAAAGCGTCATCGTACTTTTGGGAGAGCTTGAGATCCTGTCGGACGGGCACTGGCAGGCCATCGACGAAGGAGGCACGTTCCGCTTTTTTGCCGACCAGCCCCATGGCTACAGGGCCGCCAGCGAACGGGTCGTCTTCCAGAATATTGTCAGCTACTGATAACGCTCGATCTGATAACGGTCGAAAATGCTGTAGGCAACGGCGGTCTGCGCCTCTGTCGGCGTCGTGAAGGAATGGAAGCTGTCCGCCATGCGAAAGGCGCTGTATTTGGCCTTGCCCAGCTCATGATAGGGCAGCAGTTCGATGCGGCTGCCGGGCAGGTGATCGCGCATGAAGCGGGCGGTTGCCTCAAGATTGTTTTCCTCCAGATTGACTTCCGCAATCAGGGGAATGCGGATTGTCATGGGAACGCCCGAGGCATGAATCCTTTTGGCATTGTCAAGGATAGTCTCGTTGCCCTGGCCGGTGAAGCGGCGATGGCTCTCGCTATCCATATGCTTGATGTCGAAGAAGATGTGGTCGATGCCTGCCATCAGGTCCTGACAGGCTTCCCATTTGAAGAAACCGCAAGTTTCTACCCAGACCGAAACACCCAGCCGCTCGCACCCGGCCATCAGACTGCGCAGGAACTGGTGCTGGACAAAGGGTTCTCCACCCGAAAAGGTCACCCCGCCGCCGGAATGGCGAAAGAAGATCTCATCGCGGCGGATCTGCTCCATGATGGCGTCGGCATCCATTTGCTCGCAAGCCAATTGCAGAGCCTTTTCAGGGCAGGCGGCCACGCAGTCCCCGCAGAAGGTGCAGCGGGTCGCATCAAAATCTCCCGCCGCCGGGTCGAGGCCTTCAGGGCAGACCGTCCGGCAGCTTTGGCACCCCCGGCACTTGTGGGCGTGATAGGCCAGTTTCCTGTGTTGGGTCCAGCTTTCAGGGTTGGCGCACCACTGGCACCGGAGGCCGCAACCGGCCAGAAAGATGGTGGTGCGCACCCCGTCTCCATCATGAATGGAATAGTCCTGCATCTGCAGGACCGTTCCCATTGTGCCGTCTTTTGCCTTGTCAGTAGCTGCCATGGGCCGAGCGCGCGATGATCGCTTCCTGCATTTCCGGTGACAGGTTGACAAACTGGGTGCTGTACCCCGCAACCCGCACCAGCAGATCCTTGTAATCTTCGGGGTTCTTCTGGGCCTTGCGCAACACGTCTGTCGACAGGGTGTTGAACTGCACGTGGAAGGCGCCAAGGGAGAAATAGGCCCGGATGATACTGCCCAGATCGCGCTTGCCCTTCGGAGTGCTGACCAGATCTTCGCTCAGGCGCAGGTTGAGCAGCGTTCCGCCGGTATGGACATCGTGGTTCATCTTGGCGCTGGAGCGCATCGCCGCCAGCGGGCTCTTCACGTCGCTACCGGCATAGGGCGAAACGCCCTCGGTGATCGGTTTGGTCGCCTTGCGTCCGCAGGGGGTGGCGCCGACGATCCGGCCGGTCGGGATGTAGTTGGAAATGCCCATGAAGGCCGAGTTGAAGGGCGAGCCGAAATTGTCCTTGTAGGCCCGGGTCTTGCGATAATAGTAGTTGGCCAGATCGCGGGCGATGGCGTCGACATAGTCGTCGTCATTGCCATATTTGACCACCGCCAGCGCCTTCGTGCGCAGGGCGTCATGGCCTTCCCAGTCAGCGTTCATCGCCGCGTCCAGTTCGGCGAGCGTGGTGACCTTGTCCTCGAACACCAGCTTCTTGATGACGGCCAGCGAGTTGGCGACCACTGCAAGGCCGATACCGGTCAGCACGGGGCCGACATTGTATTTCGCGCCACCGCGGGAAAGATCCCTACCCTCTTCCAGACAATGGCCGATACAGGTGGACAGGAACGGTCGCGGCACCATTTCCGCATGCAGTTTCTGAGCGATGACGGTGGAAACCACGGAATGATGGATGAGGTTGCCTACCTGCTCGAAGGTGGCATCCTCGATTTCCTGATAACTTGCGTAGCTGGCCAGCGGCTTGGCATCAAGCCCCATCTTCTCGCCTGTCAGGCGGCTCTTGCCTTCATTGAGGGCATATTCCATTGCGGCAGCGAAGTTGACATTGACAGCGCTGGTCCATTGGCCGGTCTGGCGGAAGTGCGGCACGACGCAGCCGCAGTTGTTCCAGTCGCGAGCGTCTTCGGGTTCGTATCCGGCCTGCAGCAGCATTTGGGTTCCGGCCTGATCATTGTGAATGGCCGGGAAGCCCGTTCCCTTGCTGACCAGATCGGTCACCGCGTAAAGAAATTCCTGCGGACAGTCCGACTGCACGCGCACGCTGAGCCCCGGCTGATGGGTGCGCACCTCGTCGGTTGCCTCAAGGCAGAGATAGGTCAACTCATTGGTGGCGTCACTGCCGTCGCGCTTCTTGCCACCGACGGTCAGGTTCTGGAACTGGTTGTAGCCTGCGAAATAGCCGGTGGTGTTCTCCGAGATGGTCCAGACCCATTCGGAATATTTCAGCCAAAGCGCATGGATCAGTTCCTTGGCCCCGGCCTTGTCGAGCTTGCCACTGTCCATGTCCGCAGCATAGTAAGGATACATGAACTGGTCAAAACGGCCGGGATTGAGCGCCAGCGGGTTTTCGGTGATGATGCCACCCAGCTGGACAAACCAGATGAATTGTGTGGCTTCGTGGAAGCTTTGCGGTGGATACTCCGGCACCCGACGGCAGACGCGGGCGATCTCCAGCAATTCGGCCTTGCGGGCGTCGTCCTGCTCTTCGGCTGCCATGCCTTCGGCAAGATCGGCATAGCGATTGGCCAACAGGATGATGGCTTTCGCCGACAGGATCGTCGCCTTGTAGAAATCGATCCTGTCGATATCCTCGGCGTTGAGATAGTCGAGCGCGGCGAGCTTTTCCTCGGCATCTTTCAGGATGCCGCCATAGCCCTTGACGAACAGATGGCCCTCATAATCCGGCGTGATCTCGCCCACCGCCTGACGCCATTTGGAATCATTGTCGATGATGCCCGTATCGACCGCAATCCGGGCCGTCTCTTCCGGCAGCGCCGCCAGGAAATGTTCTTCCAGTGACTTGCCATGCCAGTAGGGGAAGATCTCGGAGCGGATGGTGGCGCATTGATCCGGCGTGATCAGATAGGGGTCCTGCGGGCGGGTCGGGAAGGTATCCATCTCCTTGTCGACCCATTTCCAGGAATATTCCGGCGTCAGGATGCCCGTGCGGCGAAACCTGCCAGCGGTTCCGACGATCAACTCATCCTCGAAGATACGCACCTCGAATTTGGCGCAGAAATCATGGAAGGCTTCAGCGCGGCGCAGGATGACCGACTTGCCCTCGGTGCGCTTGTGCGACTCGGTGTAGAGTCTGGCGCGCTCATAACAGATGGAAGGCTTTGTATTGACGTAGTTTTGCCGTAGCCGCTCGATGCGTTCCGAGACGCCAGTCACCGTTTTCAACATGATCCTGTTCCGATTCACCATCGCACAGGCGCAAGAACCGGGCCTTGTGCGTTATAACGTACAAGGCATTTCTAGGAAACCACCGCTTGCAAGTCAATTGCTTGTCGCAAGGCTAAGTGTTCGTACTTATTCAGATTTTCAGGCCGCCGGACGTGCATTCAGCGGCATCCGACGGCCTTCCCCCAAGCAACCGATCCTTGTTCAATTGGCCTCAGGCGCGCGTCCGCATATGGGAATGGCGCGGCACCAACGGGCAGGGAACCCTCGTTTCCTTCATGGTAATCTCGTCATCGGCCAGAATCATCTCGGCAGCGAGCTGGCCCATTTCGGCATGGGGCAACAGCACCGTCGTCAGGGTGGGGTGCAGATGCTGGGCAATTTCCTGATCGTCATAGCCGACCACCGCAACATCGACCCCGACCTTCAGCCCCAGCTCCTTGAGGGCCTCATAGCAGCCGACGGCGGTCAGGTCATTGGCGCAGAAGATCGCCTCCGGCGGATTGGGCAACGCCATCAGTGCCAACGTCGCCGTGCGGCCACCCGATGGCAGCAGATTGCCCTCCATGATCAGATCCGGATCAATCGCCACGTCGGCGGCATGCATCGCCCGCTCGAATCCCTCCTCGCGCATCTTGGAGGCATCCATCCACGGTTCCCCCTTGATGAAGGCAATGCGCTTGTGGCCAGCCTCTATCAGCACCTTGGCCGCAGCTTCGCCACCGCGCCGCTCGGCCGGAACAATGGCCGGGAAACGCCCCTGCTTGTCATAGCAGTTCATCAGGATGCATTTGTGATTGAGCAGCAGATCCGGCGGCGAAACCACATGCGTCAGGATAGAGCTGTAGATGACGCCCCGAACCCGATCTGCGGCCCACTTGCGCAGGATAGCCCGTTCATATTCCTTGTCGCCACCGGTCATCACCGTTTCGACAATGACATTTTCCTTCCAGGCCGTGGCCTGAATGGCATCAATGGAGATGGCCGCAAAGGGGCTGGTGACAATTTCGTCGACGATGAGCCCGATCACTGTCATCCCCACCCCCTTGGGTGGACGTCCGGCGCTTCTGGGACGGTAGCCCAGATCGCGAACAGCCTGCAAAACCTTGGCCCGCGTCTCACTGCTGATACGCATATCCTCAACACCGTTTAGCACAAAGGACACCGTCGATTGCGAGACACCGGCTGCCAGAGCCACGTCTCCCATCGTCACGCGCACCGCTTTTGCACCTGGCTTTTCCTCCATGCCCGATTCCTCCCTTGCATGACCGGGTATTCAATGCTAATAAATATTGCTAATAATATTAGCGCAAGCATTTTCTGCCATGGGAGGAACAAAGTGGCGGTTTATGGATGGTCAGGCAAGCGGCTGGGGCAAAAATCCTCAGCGGCGCTGTTGCTGACGCCTTTTGTCGTGGCCTACCTGGCGTTTCTGGTCATCCCGTTTCTCAACGGGATCTGGATCAGTCTCCATAACTGGAATCTGATGGCCGTCGCCTTTGATCCCAATGCCAAGGAATTCGTCGGTCTACGCAATTACGAGCGAATCCTCTGGGGCAAAAACATCGTCTGGTCGCCAGCCGCAAGCCCGCTTGTCCAGTGGAGCGCAGCTTTCGTGCTCCTGTCAACCCTGTTGCTGACAGCATTTGGCAAGATCAGCCGTGGAACGGCTGTTCTGGTCGGCTCGATTGCGCTCATCCTGTTTGTTGCCTGCGGCTTCCATCCGGGGGCCGGTGGGCGCTGGTATGATCGCCGGTTCTGGCCAACGGTTGGCAACACCATCCTGTTTGTCGCCCTGACCGTGCCGTCCATCACCATCATCTCCCTCAGTCTTGCGGTGTTGGTCAACCGCGAGAGTCGGGCAATGGCCGTCTTCCGCACCATCTTCTTTCTCTCTCAGGTGCTGTCGGTAACGGTGGTCACGCTGATCTGGCAATTGCTGTTCTCGCCGCGGCAGGGGCTGATTGCCAATGTCATCACCCTGTTCGGCGGATCGCCCATCCACTGGCTGACCGACGAACGCTTTGCCATGGCCGCCATCGTCATCACCACCGTGTGGTGGTCGCTGGGCATCGCCATGATCCTTTTTCTGGCCGGTCTGCAGGATATTTCCCGCGACATCTATGAAGCTGCCGCCCTTGACAATGCCAAGGGCTGGCGCGCCTTCCGCCACATCACGCTGCCGAATCTCAAGCGCACGATCACGCTGGTGGTGGTGTTGCAGATCATTCTGCATTTTCAGGTCTTCGGCCAGTCGCATCTGATGACCGGAGGCGGCCCGAACGACAGCACCCAGACCCTCGTGCGCTATATCTACCAGACCGGTTTCAGAGACAGCGAGCTGGGTCGGGCGACGACCATGGCAGTGTTTCTGTTCGTCATCATGGGCGCCTTTTCGCTGGTGCAGTTCCTGCTCGGACGGGAGGACAAAGACTGATGCAATCCAATCGCTCCTACTACTGGCTGGTGACGCTCATCTCCCTTCCTGCCTTTCTCTGGCTGGTGCCCACCCTGTGGATGCTGTCGCTGTCGTTCCAGCCCAATGACGTATTGGCGCGGACCACGTCCTCGACCTTCTTCGGCCTCATCCCACTTCCCTTCACGCTCGACAATTATGCCGCGCTGTTTTCCTATGGCCAGACGCCTGTCTGGTTTCTCAATTCCACCATTGTCGCCGTCGGTATGACGCTGGCGGTGCTGTTTGTCTCGACCACGGCAGGCTATGCGCTGGCCCGGCTGTCCTTTCCGGGCAAGAATTTTGTTATCATCTTCTGCCTCATCGGACTGATGGTGCCGGAACAGGCGGTGTTCATTCCGCTCTATACGATGTTCGCTGATTTCGGCTGGCACAACAGCTATCACGCGCTCATCCTGCCGCGAGTCGCCGTGCCCATCGGGGTGTTCCTGATGATGCAATTCTTCAAGGCCATCCCGCGCGACATCGAAGAGGCGGCACGGCTGGACGGGGTCAGCTGGTTGCAGATTTTCTGGCATGTGATGCTGCCGCTGGCGCGCCCTGCCATGACCACCCTTGCCATTCTGACGTTCCTCTACGCCTGGAACGACTATCTGTGGCCGCTCGTCTCGGCCCAGAAACGGGAAATGTTCACCATCACCCTCGGGCTTGCCTCAATCCAGACCAACTTTGCCCAGTCGGAAGGGCTTGGCCGGATCATGGCGTCCGGCGTCATCGCCACGTTACCTGTGGTGGTGCTGTTCCTTTTGTTCCAGCGCTATGTGGTTCAGGCGATGACGGCGGGAGGCACCAAGGGATAGGAGGCGCCACGTAAGGCGGTCGTCTCCGGCCATACAGTTTCGAGACTTGTTTCACTTATTTGATAGAACGGGAGGTTTATCATGAAACAGATCATTCTAGCCACCATGCTGGCAGCCGGGTTCGCCTCGCCAGTCATGGCCGAGGACATTTCCCTTGGCCGTTTCTTTGGTGCCTGCGAGAATGCTGGCTCCGACACCAAGACATCGGTCGGGGAGCCCTGCATCATCCAGTCGATCATCAACGCGGCCAGCGAGCAGATTGATGGCGTGACCGTCAACACCCTGCCCACCGACTGGGGCAACTATTACGACCAGCTCAAGGCGGCCTACGCAGGCAAGACGCCACCGAATGTTCATGTCATGCACCGCTACCGGGTGGCCGAATTTGCCGGAACCGGCGCGCTTGCCGACCTGACCGACGATCTGGCTGGCGCCGGAATCGATGTCTCCGACTGGGAAGCCGCCGCCAAGGCTGGCGTTACCTACAATGGCAAGATCTATGGCGTGCCGATGGATTTCCACGCCAACCTCTGGCATGTCAACATGGACATCATGCAGCAGGCCGGGCTGGTCAAGGATGGCAAGCCGGTGCTGCCGACCTCCGTGGACGAGTTGATGGCACAGGCCAAACTGGTCAAGGAAAAGACCGGCAAGGAATATCTGATCGGCGATTTCTCGCAGTTTGAAACCGGCGTCCGCGTCGTCATGAGCCTGATCTGGCAGCAGGGTGCCGACCTCTACAATGGCGATACAGCCACGGTCAACACACCGGAAGCCAAGGCCGCCATCAAGGTGCTGACCGATCTGTTCGCCGCTGGCTATGCCGACCCGAAATACAATTACACCGACAGCCAGCAGGCCTTCCTCAATGGTGAAGGGGCAATTCTGATCAACGGCACGTGGGTGGTCGACTATTATGACTCGCAGGCAGCCGATCCGGCCGTCGCCCTCAAGAACTACTATGCCGCCACCTTCCCGATCCTGTTCAAGGACAAGGCAGCCTGGGCTGGCAGCCACATGTGGGCGATCCCTGCCATGTTGAAGCAGAATGATCCAGCAAAATATGCCGCAGCCCTCAAGGTTTTGGCCTTCATCAACGACCATGATGGCGACTGGGCTCGCACCGGCCACATGGCCGTTCGCAAGTCGGTCCTTGCCAGCGACGCCTACAAGGCCCTGCCGCATCGCACCGAATATGCCACCACAGCCGGTCTTGCCAGAACGATGCCTCCGTCCAAGCACTATGGCGCCATTCAGGACACGCTCAACCGGGAATTCCAGGCTATCTGGCTAACCAACAAGGATGTTGACGCGGCCCTCTCCGACGCAGAGCTGGACATTCAGGACCTTCTGGACCGCTAGGCCCGACACGAAGAACGACCTGCCCGGCAGCTTCGGGCAGGTTCCCTCAAGACACGCGGACATGATCATGAACAGCAATCTATTTTCTCCCTGGACCAGAGACAGGGCACAGGCATGGTGGCAGGGTCAGGGTTGGCCTTGCGGCTTCAACTATCTGCCCTCCAGCGCCGTCAATTTCCTCGAAATGTGGATGGCCGACCGCTTCGATGCGGAGGAGATTGCCCGCGAGCTGAAATGGGCTGCCGACATCGGCTTCAATTCGGTGCGCACCAACCTGCATTATCTGGTCTGGAAGCATGACCGCGATGGACTGCTTGCCCGGCTTGAGACCTTTCTTCGCCTTGCAGCCAAATGCGGTCTCTCTACGATGCCGGTGCTGTTCGATGATTGCGGCTTTGGCGGCGCCGAGCCGGTCTATGGCCCACAGCCCGAGCCGGTTCCCGGCATCCACAACAGCCGCGCCGTGGCCAGTCCCGGGCGGGCAGCGGTGATGGATCGGAGCCTCTGGCCCGACTTCGAGGCCTATGTCAAGGACATCATCAGCCAGTTTGCCGATGACGACCGCATCCTGATGTGGGATCTCTACAACGAGCCCGGCAACCGCATGATCTTTTCCCCCGATGGCTCGTTCAGCGAATATGACCCGGCGCTGGGGCCTCGGAGCGAAGCCCTGATGGCGGCCTCCTTCGACTGGGCGCGGTCGGTTGCTCCGTCCCAGCCGCTGACCGTTGGCGCCTGGCGGACACCGGCGGCGGACAAACAGGTTCCCCCTTACGAGAACTCGACCGACCAGCTGGCGCTGGCGCTGTCCGACGTCATCACCTTCCATGCCTATTGCGATCTTGAGCATCTTGAGCGCTATGTGGCCAATCTTGCTCCCCACGGGCGCCCGCTGCTCTGCACCGAATGGATGGCACGATCGGTGGGTAGCCGCTTCGATGCGCTGCTGCCCTACTTCCACGACACGAAAATCGGCTGCTATAACTGGGGCATGATCAAGGGACGCACCCAGACCAATCTGCCCTGGCCGAACAGCCTGACCAGCCACCATGGCGCTGATGACACTGCGGACGCCACCGCCGAATGGTTTCATGACGTGCTCTATGCCGATGGCACCCCGTATGACGAGAGCGAGACGGCCCTGATCAGCCGCCTCTGTGGCAAGACCGCAGCGTAACAGGAGCAACAGCATGTCTGGTGTAGAGTTGAAGAATGTGGTCAAGACATTCGGGGACATCGAGGTCATTCACGGTGTCGACCTGACGGTCGAGGACGGCGAATTCTGCGTCTTTGTCGGCCCGTCAGGCTGCGGCAAATCCACCCTGATGCGTCTTGTCGCCGGTCTTGAAAGCATCACTGACGGCACGATCCGCATCGGCGAGCGCGATGTCACAAAGCTCGACCCGGCGCTGCGCGGAGTGGCCATGGTGTTCCAGACCTACGCGCTCTACCCGCACATGACGGTCGAGGAGAACATGAGCTTCGGCCTCAGGATGAATGGCGTGCCCAAGGACGAGATCCGCCGCAAGGTGTCAGAAGCCAGCCGCATTCTCAAGCTCGACGACTATCTCAAGCGCAAACCAAAGGCGCTGTCCGGCGGGCAGCGCCAGCGAGTAGCGATCGGACGCACCATTGTGCGGGGACCAGAGGTCTTCCTGTTTGATGAGCCGCTGTCCAACCTCGATGCAGAGTTGCGGGTGGAGATGCGCGTGGAGATTGCCAGGCTGCACAAGGAGCTGGGCGCCACAATGATCTATGTAACCCACGATCAGGTAGAGGCCATGACACTGGCCGACAAGATTGTCGTGCTGCGCGATGGCCGGATCGAGCAGATCGGCAAACCTTTGGATCTTTATAACGATCCGGACAACCGGTTCGTGGCTGGCTTCATCGGCTCGCCGTCGATGAACTTCCTCGCCGCAGACGTGAGGACGGGCGCAATCCAGTCCCCTGCCCTCGACCAGCGCCTCGATCTGCCCTCCGGCAAGCCAGCGGACGGCACGAGACTGGAAGTCGGCATCAGGCCGGAACATCTGTCAATTGACGCAGATGGCTCCTATTTCAGGATCGACCTCATCGAGCGCCTCGGCGGAGTATCCTATGTCTATCTGACGGGACAACAAGGTGAGCGTGTGATCGTCGAAGAAGGCGGGAGCAGTCGACTGCAGGAGCACGACCATGTCGGGCTGGCCTTTAATGCGGCTGACTTGCGCTTCTTCGACGCAGACAGTGGCTCCCGCATCCGCTGACACAAGGGTCTTCCGACACAGTCACCATCGAGGGCCGGGAGAGGCCGGGGCGCAAATCTTCGCCCCGGTTGCAAGTGTCTAGCCTGCGCGCACCTGATCGATGAACTTGTCGACCTCGGCGCGGAGCATTTCGGCCTGTTCGGACAGCTCCTGCGAGGAGGCCAGAACCTGACTGGATGCACTGCCCGCTTCCTGTGAGGCCTTGTTCACCTCGAAGATATTCTGGTTCACGAGCTCGGACCCTTGGGCGGCCTGATGGATGTTGGATGCAACCTCGTTGATGGCCACATTCTGTTCTTCCATGGCCGCGGCAATCGCCGCCGAGATTTCATTGAGGTGCTGGATGACCTGACTGACGTCATTCATCGAGTCAGATGAGTGCCTGGTTGCAGCCTGCACCTCGGAGATCTGCTTGACGATTTCATCGGTTGCCCTGGCCGTTTGACCAGCCAGCGCCTTCACCTCGCCAGCGACGACGGCAAAGCCCTTGCCCGCCTCTCCGGCCCGCGCCGACTCGATGGTGGCGTTAAGCGCCAGCAGATTGGTTTGCTCGGCAATCGTCGAGATCATTTCCACGACATTGCCGATCCGCGATGCACTGTCGAGCAGCGTTGCCATCTGTTCGTTGGTCGATCTGACCTTGGTAACGGCTTCGGTTGCAGACTGCGAGGCAATGGCGACCTGATGGGAAATCTCGGCAATGGTGCTGGTCATTTCCTCGGTCGCGGTGGCAATCGTCTGCACACTGCTGGTGGTCTGCTGCGAGGAGGAGGCGGCCTGCGTTGCCTGTTCCAGTGTCAGGCGGCTGACGTCGGTCATTGACTGGGCGCTGGCATTCAGTTCAACCGAGTTGGACGAAACCGCCTGCACGATAGAGCCGACCTGCCGTTCAAACTCGTCGGCCATCTGCATCATGATCTTGCGCTTATCCTCCTCGGAACGGCGCTTCATTTCCAGTTGCTCGGCCTCCAGCTCCTTGCCCCTGATGATTTTCTGCCGGAAAAACTCGACCGCTGCGGCCATCATGCCCAGTTCATCCTTGCGGCCCCGACCGGGGATCTCGGATTGCACATCGTCCTGAGCCAGTCGCCCCATGGAAGCGGTCAGGTCATTCACCGGCCGGGTAATTCCACGCGTGATCACATAGGCAAACAGGGCACCGACCAGAAGGGCGATGGACGAGACGATCAGCAGGTTGGTTTCAGCCTTGGCAAGGTTGGCGTGAAAAGCTTCACGCATGGCCAGATCGTCTTTCTCTGCGGAGGCTGCCGTTGCCTCTGCCGAAGAAAAGATGGTGTCGGTGCTCTTGTTCAACTTGCCCTTGAGGATGGCGTTCCGGTTGGTGATCACGTCCTCAAGCTCAACCGCTGAGGTTTCATAGTCTTTCGCCAAGCCTTCCGTAGTGACGAGCAGCTTTCTGCGGTCGGGATTGGACAGGGACGCCTTCAGTTCGGCGAGCGCCTTGTCGAATGCGAGCAACTCGTCATTGGTTCGCTGCATCGACTCGCGGCTGTTGTCATCAAGAAACTTCATCACATAGAGGCGGGCGAGCAGCAGGTGCTCCTGTGCCGTGCCGGCAAAACTGGCGGCTTCAAAGTCGCCCGCAGTGAAGGCCCCGGAGCGAATGAGCGTCAGGTTTTCCTGCATCTTGAGGCCGATCGGCCCCAACTGGTCATAAACAAGCACATTGCGGCGATCAATCAGGGTGGACACCTCGTCGACGCCGGACTTGTAGACTGTGAGAGCCTCATCGATGGTCTTGAGATGGGAAACCCGTTCGGGATTCTGGATAGCGACCTTGGCTTCCTTCATCAGGTCAGAAACGGTCTGATATTGACCGGCGAATGCGACCTTCTCGGCATCGGCCGACGTCTCGAAATAGCTCTTCTGAGCCAGCTTCGTCCGGACCACTTCCGAATTGAGGCTTTCAACCAGACTGGCGTCAGTGGCCATGTCGCTATAGAGCGAAAATTTCTCGGCCTGATCGCGGAAAGCCAGAATACACATGGCCGACAGGATAATCATCAGAAGGATCTGGACAAGGAATCCTCCATAAATCCGCTGTCCGATCTTGAACCGGGACAAGAGCCCAGCCCCGCTTGGCGAGCCTGCCTGTCCGCCATTATTGTCTGGTAGTGCTAGCTGATAGTCGCCCATGATGAATACATCCTGAAAAGGGAGGTTAAGTGGGTCGAAGGCCGAATTTCGAATTATCCAACAACAAACTCTCTACAACCATGGTTAACAAAATCTTATCTCTACACTGCAACCATGGATTTTATTTCATCTCAGACCCATAAACTACAGTTTGCGGTAAATTCTATACTTTCTTACCATTATTTTGTTTTTGATTGTCTATAATTATAACCCCATTATACTTTCATCATTCAAAATATTGCCAGCACATCGGATATCGGTTGTTTGGTGTGGATCCGGATCTGTTCAATTTTCCCTATCGCCCTTCGTTGTGTGGCGCTTTTCCTGACGAGTGACTATTCTTGCGCCCTGAGCGAGTTCTGGAGGCCCGCCGGGCTGTCCTCCACTGACGCACGCACTGTCTTGCCCGCCCAAGTCCTGACCAATTTGCGTGTCTGGATGCAAGCCCGGCACGCATTGCGCGGAGGCTGGCAACGAAAAGGAGAAGGTCATGACCTATACGATCGACAAGACACTTGCTGGTGTCAGTTTTGAAGATGCGGAAGCCAAGGTTCGCGCCGCTCTGGCGGACAAGGGCTTCGGCGTTCTCACCGAAATCAATGTCAAGGAAACCCTGAAAAAGAAACTTGATGCAGATGTGGCGCCCTACAAGATCCTCGGCGCCTGCAAGCCGCAGATGGCACACAAGGCGATGACCGCAGAGCCCAAGATCGGCGTCATGCTGCCCTGCAACGTCATCCTGCGGGAGACGGCAGAGGGTATCGAGGTGAGCGCCGTGGACCCGATTGCTTCCATGAGCGCCATTGAGAACCCGGCTCTCCAACCCATCGCCACCGAAGTTCAACAGCTTCTGACGGCGGTCATCGCGGATCTGTAAGATTCGAGCCAGTTGGCCGGTGTGGCGAGAGGCCGCCCGGGCAGTCCTGCTTGCCTGTCGGCTCCTGCGGTTACAGATCAGACGCAGGCCTGCCCTTCAGACAGGCAGCAGATGGCGTTGTGTCCCTTGGCTAGAGACTGAACCAGAGACCTAGCCAAACATCGCAGTGGAAAGGTGGAAACAACCGCCCACGACAGTCTATTTGTGTCCTAGAAAGCAAGGAAACCGGCAAACGCTGGCATCCCTTACTAAACTTTAAGATCTTCTCAAAGATTTTCCATGAACGTCTTCTTATCTAAGTTTCAGGAAAGCCCATCCAGAGTGGGAAAGATGCGGGGAAGCGTCCCATCAGTTTGTCATGCTTACTGCCCGTTTTCTCAGCGAGAGGCCGCATGTGACCATCAATAACCCCACTGAGGGCACGAAACACGATCTGTTCGCATTGGGGCGAAAGGCCGCCCCCATCGTGCTGACTCTGGCGCTCTTCGCGTTTGGCATATATGCGCTCTATCATTTGCTCAAGCCAGTCAAGGCTGCCGATGTGATCGCGCAAGTACATGCCACTCCATGGGGCACCCTGCTTGCTGCGCTGGTGGCCACCGCAGCCAGCTACGCCGCCCTCATCGGCTATGACTGGGCAGCACTCAAATCCCTCGACAAGAAGGTGCCGCTGCGCTCGATTGCCGTGGGCGGCTTCCTTGGCTACAGCTTCGGCAATACGATTGGCGTCAGTGTCCTTTCCGGCGGCGCGGTGCGCTATCGGGTCTATTCGGCCTTTGGCCTCAGCCTGTTCGAGATCGCCAGCGTATCAACCTTTGCCGCGCTGGCCTTCGGTTTCGGCATCACGGTCATCGGTCTGGCGTCCCTCGCCATTCATCCCCATGCGCTGGCCAACATTGTGCCGCTTGCGCCGGACAGCCTCAGGCTCTGGGCGGGCATTGCCGCCATTGCGGTTACGGCCTTCCTTGTCATGCTGTCGCTCAGTGGCAAGAGCCTGCGGCTCGGTCGCTTCGAATTGTCGGCACCGACACCGGGCATTCTGTTTTCGCAGTTGGCCTTCACGCTGATCGACACGTCGATGGCGGCCCTGACGCTTTATGTGCTGCTGCCGGGCCTCAGGCCGGATTTTCTCACCTTCTTGCCGGTTTTTGCCGCCGCCTCGATGACCGGCGTGCTCAGCCATGTACCAGGCGGGGTCGGTGTCTTTGAAACGGTGATCATCGCCGCCCTGCCCAAGGGTGTTCCGCTTGATCAGGTGGCAGCGGCCCTGCTGCTCTATCGCCTGATCTATTATCTCATCCCCTTCGGGCTGGCGCTGATCTTCGTGGCCGTCAATGAAGCCCGCCTTGCCGGTGGCTTCATCACCCGCCTGTTCGGCGATGTGCCGGACCCTCTGCGCCCGGTCCTCAAGGCCGCAAGTGGCGCCGCGCCTACCCTTATCGGCCTTACGGCCTTCGGCATCGGTGCCTATCTGGTGCTGATCGCACTGATGCCTTCTGTCCGGCCCGAGGACATCGACCCGGATGATCTTTTGGCCGCGATCCTGCTGGAAGGCGGCGTGCTGCTGTCGGCGGTGCTCGGTGTTTTGCTGCTGATCCTCAGTCAGGGGCTCGTCCGACGGATCTCCGGTGCCTTCTGGCTGACCCTTGTCACGCTGGCCGTCGCCTCGGGTGTATCGCTGCTCAACAAGTTCGATCTGGAAACCGTGGCCCTTTTGCTCGGCACAGCCGCCGTGCTCTGGCCATTTCGGGGCAGTTTCCACCGTTCTGCCAAGCTCACGCGCAGTGTCCTCAGCCCCGGCTGGTTCGCGCTTGCGGGGGCCATTGCGGTCAGCGCTGCCGCTGTCTTCTTCTTCATGCATGAGACCACGCCCTACAGCACCAGCCTGTGGATTGAGTTCTCCGAAGGGGCCAACACCTCACGCGCTTTGCGCGCTGGTCTTGCGGGGTCGACCTTCCTGTTCTTTGCCACGGTCTGGCTGGCCATTCAGCCGGCCGTCTCGCACACCAAGATGCCGGATCGGGCCAGCCTCAAGAAGGCGGAGGCGATCATTGCCCGGCAGAATGACCCCAAGAGCTGTCTGGCGCTGACCGGCGACAAGGAGCTGTTCTTCAACGACAGTGAAGATGCCTTCCTGATGTATGCGGTGCAGGGCAACAAGTGGGTCGCCTATTCAGACCCGGTCGGGCCGCGCGAGGCCATCGAACCACTGGTCTGGTCCTTCTGGGAAGAGGCCTATGACAATGCCGCTCATCCGGTGATGTTCGAGGTCAGCGAGACCTATCTGCCGCTCTGGATCGAGATGGGCTATTCCCTGCACAAGATCGGCGAGGAAGCTGTGATCCGGCTTCAGGACTTTTCGCTTGCAGGGGGGCATTTCAAGTCGATGCGGGCCGCCCATAACAGGGCACTGAAGGACGGGGTGGAACTGGTCATCAATCAGCCGCCACACAGCGTGACCTTCATCGAAGCGCTGCGGTCGATTTCCGATGCCTGGCTGGAAGACAAGGTTGGCGGCGAGAAAGGCTTTTCGCTCGGACGGTTCAGCGAAGATTATCTGCAGCATTTTGCCATTGCCACCGTCCGGCGTGAGGGGCAGATTCTGGCCTTTGCCAACATTCTCCGGCCGGGCGACGGTTCGCATGTGTCGATTGACATGATGCGCTATCCACCAGATGTGGCAAGCGGCCTGATGGAATTCCTCTTCATCGAGCTGATCGAGCAATCCCGTGCTGCTGGCGCAGAAGAATTCAGCCTCAGCCTCGCTCCGCTCTCGGGCATCGAGGCACGCAAGGGAAGCCGCCTGTGGAACCGGTTCGGCGCCATCATGTACCGTCACGGTCGGTCATTCTACAATTTCGAGGGATTGCGGGCCTTCAAGCAGAAGTTCCACCCGGAATGGCAGCCGCGCTATGTCGCCGTGCCGCCGGGTGTTTCCCCGATTTCGGCCCTCAAGGACGTGACCTTCCTGATCTCGGGCGGCGCAGGAAAATTGCTCTGGAAGTGACATCGCCATGGCCAGACAAGGCAGGGGCTGACAACGGCAGGACCTTCCAACATCACCGCTCTGCACGACCCAAAATGACAAAGCCGCCACCGGATGCTCCGGCGGCGGCTTTATATTTGATCGGGTCGCCCGGCGCAGACATCAGAAATAGACGATGTAGGCAAAGAGCGAGGAAATGACCGTTGTCAGCATCATCAGCGGGAAAGACAGCTTGAGGAACTGCATGAAGGAGATCCGCTGCCCGGCCCGTTCGGAGAAGCTGGCAACCATGACGTTGGCACTGGCACCGATGAGGGTGCCGTTACCGCCAAGACAGGCGCCCAGCGACAGACACCACCACAAGGGCTCGATGGCCTGCGGTCCGCCAAGGTCGGTCTGCATGGCCTTCAACAGCGGGATCATGGTGGCAACAAACGGGATGTTGTCGACGATGGACGACAGCACGGCAGAAGCGTAGAGCACGATCATGCCAGCCAGTTCGACGTTGGTGCCCGTAATGCCCAGAAGCTTGCCGGCGATGATCTTCAGAAGGCCGGTATGCTCGACGCCGGAAACCAGCACGAATAGGCCAAGGAAGAAGAAGATCGTTTCCCATTCCACCTGATTGAAGGCGGAATGAACTGCGTGCGACTGCTCTTCGGGCTTGCCGCCGAGGGTATGCAGCAACAAAAGGAAGGCGGCGCCGGTGAGAGCGATGGTGCCCGGCTCCCAGCCCTGACCGTGGCCATAGATGAAGCCAAACAGCACAAGGGCCAGAGTGATCAGCGACTTGGTCAGCAGGACCTTGTCCTCGATCGCTTCGAAGGCGTTGTATTGCATCATCGCCTGCTTGTCTTCCTCAGCCGCCGTCATCTTGCGACCCCAGATGAAGTCGAAAATGAACAGGCAGACCACGAGGACAAGGATTGCGATGGGGCTGACCCACTCGACGAAGTCCATGAAGCTCAGGCCGACGGCAGAACCGATCAGGATGTTCGGCGGATCACCGATGAGCGTCGCCGTGCCACCGATGTTGGAGGCAAAGATCTGCGAGAAGAGGAAGGGATAGGCCCGGAGCTTGAGCTGGTCTGTCAACAGCAGGGTTACCGGAACCACAAGCAGCACCGTGGTCACGTTATCAAGCAGGGCGGAGAAGAGTGCAGTCACAACGGCCAGGGCAATAAGCAGGAGCCGTGGATTGGCCTTGACCAGTTTGGCGGTGTAGATCGCCACAAACTGGAAGACGCCGGATTCCTTGGTGATGGCAACAATGACCATCATGCCCGTCAGCAGGAAGATCGTATTGAAGTCGATGCCCTGAACGACAAGTTCAAAATTCAGGACACCGAGCAGAACGAGCAGACCAGCGCCCAGCAGGGAGACAATCGCCCGGTTTATCTTTTCCGTGATGATGAAGAAGTAGGCTGCAACGAGAATAACAGTCGCCACAATCATGGGCGGCCATCCAAAAATAGCGCTTGAGGCTATCTCACTGGCATTTTCCATTGATCAACTATCGCTTTTTTCTGCCGACCGATGGGGCACAATTGACTTGCCCCCCCCCTGTCGAGATTGTTGAAAGTGCTAAGCTGTCGATCAGGAAGAACCGGACGTGATCTGTTCCAGTTCGGTAATGGCGGATTGTTCCGTCAGAATGCCGAGGAACGTGTTCGTCTGGCTCTCGACGACCGGCAAAGGGCTGCCGTGTTTGGTCAGCTTGAGGATTCCCTCCCACACCGACAGGTCCGGGCTGAGAACGATTGGCTTTTCGTCCATCGCGCAGTCCACCGTCTTGGCCTTGAGGTCCTTGAGGCGGTTGGCAATGTCAGGTTTGGCGCCCCGGGCGAAGTCAAGATGTTCCAGACCATCGGCCATCGTGACAGAAACGGGTAGCACCTTCTTCATAACGGACATGAAGCCAAACATGCCCAGGAGTGTATTGTCTTTGGAAAGGACGGGAGCAGTTCTGATCCGCTCGGCTTCGAGAATAGCGAGAGCTTCCTCGATCGTAAGATCCGGGGTCAGGCTGATCACCTTATCGATCATTGCGTCTTTGCAAGGCACTGTAACCTCCTTAATCTGTTCGCATAGCGAACGCCACAGTGCTTTCGGCCCGGATTATATCCAAATTGTGGCATACCAAAGTAGAGATCGCCACATTTTGGAAATGATGAACAGAAATTGCAAAATCGAAAACTGCGCTTTTAAATGCCTGTTCTTCCGTTTCTCCTTAAAACTGATAGAGACGTGGGGCGCAGGTCAATACTGAAGCAGAAACCCGGAAGCGAGCACAGAGGTACACAAAGGCAATAGCCCGAGCGGTTGGCGACAGGCCCCATCAAGATATCGATGCATTCGCTATGGCCCTCGACATGATGGGGCTTCCGAAAAGGCTCATGACTTCATTCGAATGGGAGCTGCCATTCAAAGACGTAGTTCGGGAACTTCAGGACGGTCTTGATGCGGTTAGACTTATCGAGGACTGGGATGAAGAGGAAAGAAAATTGGCTGCGTGGGACGCAGATCCCGACTATTGAGTGTCCATGCTAGATCGTCCATTTTGGACAATATCACATCGATAACAGAGGGAAGGTGGCGTAGGCCGCCTCCCTGTCTACTCCCACCTTTTTTGTTTCTCGGGCGGGGTGCCCCCAGGGATAGCCAGAGTATTACTCAGAAGGTCTCCTAGAGATCTTCTATGACCATCCTTGCACCTAAGCTGCAAGCGACCGTTTGCTGTCGATCTGTTCACTAAAGACAGTCAATTCTGAAAGAAAAATGCTAGATCTCTTAGCGATCGCGTCTGAAAGCGGAAAGTGCTCGTTTTTCACAGAGAAACAGATCTCCGCATCCCATCCTGATATCAGTGCACGAAGATCGGCAAAGCTGGACGACGCGGGATTTGACCAATTAGTCTCCCTTCTTGAGTTGAAGGAGGAAGATCATGAAGTCACTTGTTATTTCCAATCAGCATCAAACCTCATGGCTTGAACGACAAGCGCTTGGTGATGCGGTTTCTGGCAAAAGCGAGAAATGGCTACAGCAGCTACTGTTTGAAAATCCTGATCTCGTTCCCATGAATGACTTGCATCCCGGCTCTTCTGGCTTGATCCCTATTTGTCGCGAACTGTCGATCCCCAATGGTGGACGTTCGGTTTTCCTTGATCTGATGGGCGTAACAGCAGAAGGACAGCTGGTGCTGATCGAATGCAAGCTGTGGCGAAACCCTCAGGCTAGACGTGAGGTTATCGCTCAGATACTCGAATATGCAGCATTGTTGCGAAAATGGAGCTACGGCGATCTTACCGTGAAGGTTAAGAAATCCACAGGATCGCAGCACCCTAATCCCCTCTACGATTTAGCATCAAAACGCAGACCCAACATAAATGAAGCCGTCTTCGTAGATCGCATCTCGGATACCCTAAAGCGAGGTGATTTCACACTGATTATCGCAGGAGACGGAATAAGAACAGACGTTCAGGCCATCGCAGAGCATCTCAATCGCTCCAGTGGGCTGACTTCAAAGCTCGCTCTTGTAGAGTTCCAACTGTGGCACAGCACAGATGGGCATACCATTATCATTCCAGCTATCCCGGTTAGAACGGAAATCCTACAGCATCGCGTTGTCGTCGATCAGTCTGGTTATCCTCTCTTGTCCGATCCAGCCGAAGAAATTGCAGACACGCCTTTATCAGATCAAACCACTGAGTCATCGGCAAAAAAAGAGGCTGATCGCGCTTTCTGGCAGACAATCATTGATCAGATGCGTTTCGACCATCCCGATCAAATCAAACCAAGACATGGGGGCCAAAACAATATTCGTATCCCTATGCCAGATCCTGTTGGCTGGATCACCGCCTACCGCACGAAAACAGGAGAAGGAGGCATTTTCTTCACCCTAAAAGGCGACGAAGGAGAACGGCTCTACAATGATATCGAGCTTGCAAAGGAAACGATAGAAGCCGAAATTGGGTTGGGCTTTATCCAGAGTCAAAGAACATCCATACCCTTTAGCGGTGAAGTTACTTGGCATTACGCAAACGATGCGTCAGATGAGCCCGAATTTACCAAATGGCTGTTGGATGTTGCCAACAGGCTGGTCGGCGTAGTACGCCCCATGCTCAACACGTTAGGTGAGTGAATGAATTTCATCCTTAAATGCCGCTGTCCTATTCACGCCGATTAATGTCATCACTGCGCCTGTCACACATTGCCATCAACTTTCGGAGCAGAGGACCATTGATGTCGTTATGCTAATTGTCTAGAGCGATATCTGGGCTAATGGGACTACCTCGAGAAATAGCAGAAAGCTGCGTCTAATAACGCTACCCGTGTTTTGAGAGAGCTATGAAGTCGCCTTAATTTCTGCCCGAAAGAAATTGCCTCAGCGGCTACTAAAATCCCAAGCACTGAACTTTTAGAAAAATTTCTGAAGCCATATATCGGAGAGGAAGAAAGCAAGTTTCCCCCTTGGGGCACCTAGGCTTTGCCGAATGGCCTATACCACCAGTCTTCCACAGAAGAGGAGGTACATAAACAGATACACGGAGCAGGGAAAAGGGTACACCGGCGCCCCTCAAGGGCGTTGAATCTATTGCGTTTTATGAGGGGATGGTGCCCAGGAGAGGACTCGAACCTCCACGACCGTACGGTCACTAGCACCTGAAGCTAGCGCGTCTACCAGTTCCGCCACCTGGGCACTTAAGGTGTGAGGCGGTATTTACGGCTCTGGCATGCTATTGTCAACGCATAGATTTTGAAAAAATGCACAATTCACATCATTCATACAAAAATTCTTCAAAGCGTCTTGAAAACTTCAAAATGCGGCCGCCAGATCCTGTCGGCTGTGGATGAAAAATGAGGACGCTCAACTTAAGCCCATATGCACATGCGTGGATTTTCATATAAAAACACAGTAGGTTGCATCTGGAAGGAAGGCCCTTGCGTTTTACCCACAGGCCCCCGAAGCTGAGGCAAAACAGACAAGTGGCCAGACCTGCGGTCCAGACACTCCAGAAGACCCGGACAATCCAGAAAGCAATGTCCACACCAATCGAAGACAGGAGAATGCAATGGCGAGTTCGACGGGACAGATCGTGACAGTTTTCGGCGGCTCCGGCTTTCTGGGGCGCCATGTGGTGCGGGCATTGGCAAAGGAAGGCTATCGCATTCGCGTCGCCGTGCGCCGCCCGGATCTGGCCGGATTTCTGCAGCCCCTCGGCACCGTAGGGCAGATCATGCCGGTGCAGACCAACCTGCGGGACAGGGAATCGGTTGCGCGCGCGCTCGCAGGCAGCGACGCTGTGGTCAATCTGGTCGGCATCCTGTTTGAAACCGGCAAGGCAACCTTCGACCGGGTCCAGCATCTTGGCGCCAAAACGATTGCAGAAGAGACAGTCAAGGCCGGGATTTCCCGTTTGGTACAGATTTCGGCGATCGGAGCGGATGCCACTTCGCCTTCTGCCTATGCCCGAAGCAAAGCACAGGGCGAGGCGGCAGTTCTGGGGGCGCTGCCACAGGCAATCATTATCCGTCCGTCGCTGCTCATTGGCAGTGAGGATGATTTCTTCAACAAATTTGCCTCCATGGCAAGGCTTTCCCCCTTCCTGCCACTGATTGGCGGGGGCAGAACGCTATTCCAGCCAGCATTCGTCGGCGATGTGGCCGAGGTGATTGCGCGCGGCGTAAAGGGCGAGCTTGTCGAGGGGATGACCTATGAGCTTGGCGGGCCGGAAGCCAAAAGCTTCAAGGCACTGCTGGAGCTGATGCTCAAGGAAACCCATCAGAAGCGCCTGCTGCTGCCGCTTCCCTTCTGGCTGGCATCAACCATGGGGCGGGTGTTTGAGATGTTGCCGACGAAACCGGCAGTGACACGCGATCAGGTGACCCTTCTGAAAAAGGACAATGTCGTCTCAGAAGCCGCCAAGGCCGAAGGGCGGACCTTCGAAGGTCTCGGCATCGAGCCGCTTTCCGTCGAAGCGGTCATTCCGACCTATCTGTGGTCCTATCGGCCCTCGGGCCAGTATGAGGCCAACCGCCGAGGCTAGCAGTCGGCCCTGATGATTTGCCCTAACTGAGTGGCATGCGGGGCATCAGCTCCTGTCGACGCTCAAAGCTCGCCCAGTCCTTGTTTTCCGGCTTTGTCCAGGCGCTTTCGGCGATGGCGCTGAGGCGCGGGAAGACCATGTGGTTGAACCGCGCCAGCCCGGTGAGATTTTCACTCCAGATGCAACCTTCAATGCCAACAAGCTTGTCCGGGCAATCAACAACCGGGCCAACCGGATCGAAGCCATAGGTCGTGGCCGGACTTGACGTTCCCGCCCAGCTGAGGCCCGGTTCCTGCCAGTCGTCCGATTGGGCCATGTCGAGATAATAGGCCTCGCCGGGGCACATGATGACCCGGTAGCCGAGCTGCGTCAGCTGATGGGCACTGCGGGCGCTGGTCCAGGCCATGAGGATCGCCTGCTCAGGATCAAGGCCGCCTCCCTTGGCGGCTTCCTCCCATGCAAGCGGCACCTTGCCTGCAGCCACCAGCCGGTCGGAGACGAAGCGCAACATGGCGGCCTGCATCTTCATACTGTCGGGCTGGCCGTCTGCGGTCAGATGCCCCTTGGCGCGGGCCCAGCTGTTGGCCGCCCGGGAACCGGACCATGCCCCATCAGCGACCTCGTCGCCACCGATGTGGACAAACGGGCCCGGAAACAGGTCAGCAACCTCGCCGAAAATGGTTTCCAGAAACAGCCATGTCGCCCCGAGGCCGGGATTGAGCGCATTGTTGACATAGCCCTGCACGGAGGCGCCGCCCCTGAGCGCGCTGGGGTCAACCAGTTCCGGCAATGCCATCATGGCCGCATGACAGTGGCCCGGCACGTCGATTTCGGGCACAACGTCGACCCCAAGGCTTCCCGCGTGGCGGAGAATGTCCCTCACCTCGTCCAGATGATAGAAGCCACCATAGCGATGCGCACCGGAGCCATGCTGCGGATAGAGCAACAGGCCATGGCCGCGCCAGGCGCCCAGTTCTGTCAAGTGAGGGTAGGTCCTGCTTTGGAGCCGCCATCCTTCATCGTCGGTCAGATGCCAGTGGAACCGGTTGAAGCGGTGCCAGGCGAGCCGATCGAGAAAGGCCTTGACCGTGCCGACCTTGTAGAATTGCCGGGACACATCCAGATGCATGCCGCGCCAGTCCTGCAGCGGCCAATCCTCTATCATGCCCTCCTCGGGGAAGGCCCAGAGGCCCGGATCCTGACGATTCGCATGCCAGATCTGGGCAAGGGCGATGAGCGCATTGAGCGTGGCTTCCTCATCGGCTTCAACCGCAATGCCCTGAGGCGAAAAGCGCAGGCGGAAGCAGCCCTTCGCGCCCTCTCCGCCACCGGTCGGCTGCTGAAGGGGTGCATGGCTCACCGAGAGGCCCGCCCCACCATCACCAAAGGGTGGTTCCGTGGCAAACAGGCGCTCGTACAGCGCATTGACGATCGCCCCGGTTGGACGCAGGGCCTCGGAGAGGATGAGACGCTCAGGCTCAGGCGCACGCCCCCGCCAGCGGCGAATATCGACCCGATTGGCCATGGGCAGCAGCCCCAAGGTGGGAGAGACCATCTCGCCCGGCAAGGCAGGCTCGGCATCCACTGAAGGGCTGGCGGCTGGCGGCTCATCTACCGAGGCTCTTTCAAGCGGCAGGCAGGCGATATCGACCACGCCATGATCGGGAAGGATGAGAAAGGCCGAAGACGGACCATCGGTGCAATGGTGCGGACGATGGGACAGCTCTGGAATGGTCAGCTGCCAGAGCAAGCCATCCGCACCGGCCTCAAGCGGGCCGAGCGGAGCGAGTTCGTGATAGTTGGCCGTGCGGGCCACATAGTCAGCGCCGACAAGGCGCGTCTGGGGCGGAATGCGCACCAGAGAGGTAAAGGCCATGTGCACCGGGGCCGGGTAGAAACCATGGGGTTTTCCTGTCAGCCGCAGCTCGATCCGGCCGGTCTTGCTGCCATCATCCAGCCACTTGCTATGCAGGACCAGCTCAGGAATATTCTTCTCGCAAAGTGTCATGCGGCACCTCCTTGGCTGCGGATAGGTCATTCCAATTTCTAGTGAAAAATCACTGCAAAGAAAAGGAAAACCACTGCACAGATCACCGTCGTCTGATGTGCTGGGCTGCTGTGAACCAGCCAAGGGCCAGACAGAAAAAGGGGCTGCAAGGCCCCTCTTTGAGATTTAGTTTTCCTCCCTGCCGCAGCCCGCAACCAGTCAGCGGCCTCTAGTCTCACGATGCAGGATGTAGAAAGAGGCGGCGAGAATGAGCAAGGCACCGATCCAGAACTGGCCGACCGGCGCAAAGCCGAAGACGGCCCAGCCGAGCGCCACGTTGAAGGCCAGCTTGACATGGTCGAACGGCTGCACATAGGCGGCATCGGCAACGGAATAGGCCCGTGCGCAGAGCAGCTGGGCGATATAGACCATGAGGCCGGACAGGATGATCAGCCCAAGCCCAAGCATTGATGGCATTGCCAGATCGCTGCCCAGCAGCATGAAGGCATTGACCGGCGTCATCAGCAGCAAGAGATAGATGGTCACGGTTTCCGGAGCTTCGTCGCCAGTCAGGGTCTTGGTCATCACGGACGTAGCCGCCCAGAAAGCGGCGGCGACAACCGGCCAGAGGACATGAATGGAGAAGGCGTCGGACCATGGCGCCAGGATGATCATGCCACCGACGAAGCCGATCACCGTTGCCATCAGACGATGCGGGCCGACCTTTTCATGCAGGAACAGATAGGCTCCGAGGGTGACGAAAAAGGGAGATGTCATGATCAGGGCGATGGCCTGCCAGATGGGCACATAGGCCAGACCGGCGGTCCAGGCCTGAGTGCCCAGTACCGCAAAGATCACTCGCAGCAAATGCTTGCCGACCTGCCGGGTGCGGGCGGCGCCAAGACCGATCTTGAACAGCCACGGCAGACTGAACAGGAAGGCGATGAAATACTGCCCGAATGCCACGATCAACGAGCTGACGCCCAGTTTCATGGTGAGGAACTGGCTCGAGAGATTGACCAGCGCAAAGGCCAGACCAGCCAGAATCATGTAGATGGCAGCCCACAGGGCGCCAGACCGCATGAGCGGCAGGGAGACCGTATTGGAAGATTGGGAAATCTGATTCATTTCGCATACCTTGAAAGGATCCGTCCCCGCCGAATGCAAGAGCAGACCAAAGCCAAAAGAATCAGGACGCACGGACAGCACGCGCATGTCCGGTCGGGAGGGACCTGTCGACATGTCTCTCTGTCACGTTCTCTTTCATCCGGACTGTAACCGTCGGCTCCGGAGTTGCACCGGATCTGCTGACCATTCCCGCTGAGTCTGATAAAGGCGCGTCGGGAATGCGCTCGCGGGCTTTCAGGTGCAGAGCCTTGAGGCTCCCGCGTCCTGTTACCGCCGGTGGGGACTTTCACCCCGCCCCGAGAACACGCTCAACCAGAAGTATTTCGGGCCAAGCCGGGCTAAAATGGGGGAAATATGCCGAAATTGCAAGGATGCATTTGCTAATGGGATCCATGAGCCAATTCGATTGCCGGGCCCGGATCCTGAAGCCAAAGAAAAAGCGGGAACGAGGTCCCGCTTCCAGATCGTCTCTTCAATATGGTTCGAGAAAGCGCCCCCGAGGTGGGGGCGCTGACCCTGAGCCTGTCAGCCCTGATAGGGGGCCTGATAGCCGCCGTCATTGGAGGGGCCACCCTGAGGGGCGGTCGACCGGGCATTATGGCGGGCAGCCATGAAGCGGTCGAACTCCTCCTTGTCCTTGGCGCGATTGAGCTCGGCAAGGAACTCCTCGAACTCGGCCTTTTCGGCTTCCAGCTTGCGGCGCTCTTCTTCCAGGCGTTCCAGCTCTGCCTTGCGATATTCGTCAAAGGCCATGTTGCCGGTTTTCTCGTAACCGTATGACCGATGGCGTCGGCTGCATCCGGATCCTTTGAACTCGCGATCGATTCTTGTCTTGAAGTCCTTGAACATTTCACGCATTTCATCACCCCAGATCATATAGGCCAACACTGCAAGACCAAGCGGCCAGAAGAAAATAAAGCCAAGTATCATCAGAGCCACATGGGAACCCTTCCAAGATGATTTGGCTGCTACACTGCGTGACATCGTCTCCCTTTCGTTCGGTTTACGTCTCATTTTTACATTGAACATGAAGTATTCACTCAAGAATATCTTCGAATAGTTCAACTCACTCTCACAACACAAAAGGTGGTAAAGTAAAATTTGAACTTCAAGGGAATTTGTCCCAAATATATTTTTGCCTCCGGATCTTGAAATGGCAGAAAAGCTACCTTCTGCCTGTCAAGAGGAGTCACTGGCAAAACTTTGAAAGGAAAGACCTTCGCAATTGTGTCGGCTTATCAACATACTGGTGCATAAAAGGCATTTCAGAACGGCGTAATTTGCGATAGAAACAATCAAGTATCTGCAACTTTTGCAGAAATAGAATTGGTCAAACTCTGCCGAACTGGCAAGATATTGACGCCGAACCAATCGTATTTCGGCGACGGCATTGGCTGCCGACGATCACTTGGCTTGTGGGATATCATGCTTTTTGCTTCCCTGGCGGATCCGATTTTCGCCAATCGTCAGATTAAACTCGATACACTTGTACGGCTGCGCTGGCTGGCCATCGGCGGCCAGTTGGTTGCGGTGCTTCTGGTCGCCCTCGGCTTCGGCTATCATTTTCATGCCCGTTATTGCCTGCTGCTGATCGGCCTCTCGGTGGTGCTCAATCTGGTTCTGCAGATGGGCTTTCGCAAAAGCGTACGGTTGTCGCCCCTGCCCGTCACGGGGCTGCTTTCCTATGATGCCGCCCAGTTGGGCGCGCTGCTCTATCTCACAGGCGGTTTGCAGAACCCGTTCGCGCTGTTGCTGCTGGTACCGGCGGTGGTTTCCGCAACCATGCAGCCTGCCCGTTTCACCGGCTTCCTGTCGATCCTCATCACGGCCATTGCGACGGCGCTGATTTTCTTCCACCAGCCCCTGCCGTGGGCCGAGGCGACCCCGCCCGACTTCCCCAAGCTCTATGTCTTTGGCGTGTGGGTGGCGCTGATCGTGACCATGCTGTTCCTGAGCATCTATACCTCGCGGATCGCGCAGGAGGGGCATCAACTGGCCAATGCGCTGTCGGCCACCGAACTCATCCTTGCCAACGAACAGCATCTGACCAGCATCGACGGACTGGCCACCGCTGCCGCTCATGAGCTGGGCACGCCGCTGGCGACGATCCAGCTTGTCGCCAAGGAACTGGAGCATGAGCTGATACCCGACGACCCGATCTTCGAGGATGTCGCCCTCATCCGTTCGCAGGCCGAGCGCTGCCGGGACATTCTGGGCAAGCTGCGCTCCCTTTCCGGGGACGACCACAGCAATTTCACCACAATGCAGTTCGAGGCCCTTATCGACGAGGTTGTCGAGCCTTTTGAAAACCCGGACATCGAGATCGAACGGATATTCCCGGAGAACAGACATAGCCAGCCCGTGCTGAGGCGCAATCCGGGCGTGCTGTTCGGGCTCAGCAACCTCGTAGAGAATGCTGTCGACTTTGCGCACAGCCGCGTCATTCTGGAATCAAGCTGGGACGAGAGCCGTGTCCGGCTGATCATTGCCGACGACGGGCCGGGCTTTTCGGAGGCGATCATGACCCGGTTGGGCGACCCTTTCGTCTCCAGTCGCATGGACAAGGCACATCGTGACCGCGATGCAACCTCCGGGCCAGATCTGGTCGGCTGGCAGAATTCGGGCAATATGGGCGGGGGGCTCGGGTTGGGTTACTTCATCGCCAAGACCCTGTTGGAGCGCAGTGGTGCGAAAGTTTCCATCCGCAAAAATAGAACAGCTCAAAAGGAACACTTTACGGAAAAGATAAATGAAATCAGTGGAGCAGTAATTGAAATAACATGGCCACGGGTTTTACTTGAGACAGATCAATAAAAGAAGCAATTTTGTTGCTAGATTAAAAAACGAGACCGATTGCCACACCCCTTTTGATATCGTATTTTGAGACATGAAAGACGCGCAATCATGACAGGACGAGCAGAAATGACAGCAATTGACCAAGGAATAAGCACTCAGCCCGGCTATCTCCTGCTGGTGGATGATGACCGCCCGTTTCTTATTCGTCTGGCGCGCGCCATGGAAAGCCGCGGCTTCACCGTCCAGTCTGCCGATACCGTCGCCGATGCCCTGACTGCGGTCAAGAGCGAGCCTCCCCGCTATGCGGTGGTGGACATGCGCCTTGGCGACGGCAATGGGCTGGATGTGGTCGAAGCGATCCGGGATGCCAATCCCGACGCCCGTTCCATCATGCTCACCGGTTATGGCAACATCACCACGGCCGTGACCGCCGTCAAACTGGGGGCTGTCGACTATCTGGCCAAGCCTGCCGATGCGGACGACATCTATGCTGCCCTGATCAGCGACGGCGAAGCAAAAGTCGAGCCGCCGGAAAACCCGATGTCGGCGGATCGCGTGCGCTGGGAACATATCCAGCGGGTCTATGAGCTTTGTGACCGCAATGTCTCCGAAACGGCACGGCGTCTCAACATGCACCGCCGCACCCTTCAACGCATTCTGGCCAAACGGGCCCCTCGCTAAGGCCTGAGCCTCATCCCGCCTCACCCACTGGTGGGCAGCCCCGTCAACCGGCGGGGCTTTTTTGTGCCGCGTCCGGGCACAGCATCCTGTAATCCGGCTTACAATTTGGTTGGTTCGATAACGATCGGCACGCCGGGGTCGTGAATCGCATGCAGACGCGAGGCTGCGATCTGGGCAAAATGCAGAGTGATCGCCTTGCGCCGGGCGGCCGCCAGTTTCTGCTCTTCCACATGGCGAATGATCTCGGCCCCGTGGGCGTCGGCGATGATCAGCCCCGCCTCGGCAGGGAAGATCTCCTCCGGAGTTTCCTGATTGGTGGCAAAGAACAGCCGGTCGCAATAGTCCCAATAGTCCGGCCATTTCCTGTCGGCCCGAAAGTCCGCCACCGACGACTTGATTTCGACAATCCAGACCTCACCCTTGGGGTTGATGGCCAGCAGGTCGGCGCGCCGCCCGGATTTCAGCGTAACCTCAGGCAGGCAGACAAAGCCATGGCGTCGCAACAGCCGCCCGGTTCCACGCTGGATTTCAAGGGCCCGTTCCGACTGACGCCCGTCCACGGGCGCAGTGAGATCCGGTTTGATCATCTTGCTCATGCTTTTGTCCGGCTTTGCTCTTCAATTGGGCTGGATAGATGATCCATTTGAAGCCGATTCATGCCCCACTGCAAGCCTTTCCTGACCCTGCTCGTCTCTCCTCTCCGAAGATCCCGCTTACGGTTCAGGAAGGACTAGAGCGCTCTGCCAGCCGCCGCACCGGACGCCCAGGCCCATTGAAAGTTATAGCCGCCCAATTGGCCCGTAACATCCACCACTTCGCCGATGAAATAGAGCCCCGGCACGTCATTGGCCTGCATGGTCTTGGAAGACAGGGCCTTTGTGTCAACGCCGCCCAAAGTCACCTCGGCAGTGCGGTAACCTTCGGTGCCGACGGGGATGACCTGCCATCGGTGCACAGCCTCGTCCAGCTTGCGCAGCAGCTTGTCGCCCTGTTCGGCGATATGCCCCTTGATGCCCTCGCGCTCGATGATCGCCTTGGCCAGTCGCTTGGGCAGGATCTCGGACAGGCTGGTGGCAACATCCTGTTTGGGGTTGCTCTTGCGTGCCGCCATCAGGCTCTCAAGGCAATTGGTGCCGGGCGCCAGATTGATGGTCACCGGGTTGCCTTCCTGCCAATAGGAGGAGATCTGCAGGATCGATGGCCCGGACAGTCCGCGATGCGTAAACAACAGGCCTTCACGGAACATCACCTTGCCAAAGCGCACTTCAGCGTCCACCGAGAGGCCCGCCAATCCGGCGGCAAAGCTCTTCTGGCTGTCGGAGAAGGTCAGAGGCACAAGGCCCGCCCGCGTCGGCAGCACCTCAAGTCCGAACTGCCGCGCGATGTCATAGCCGAGCCCCGTCGCCCCCATCTTGGGAATGGATTTGCCACCCGTCGCAACCACCAGCGCCCGGGCCTTTTCGCTGCCCCGACCGGTTGCCACATGGAACAAGCCGTCCCGGTGCTCGATACCCTTGATCTCGGTGCCCATCTGCAGCCGCCCGCCTGCCTCATCAAGCTCAGCGAGCAGCATGGTGACGATGTCCCTTGCGCTTTCGTCACAGAAGAGCTGGCCGACGGTCTTCTCGTGCCAGCCGATGCCGTGGCTGTCGACCAGCTTGAGAAAATCGACGGGCGTGTAGGCCTTCAGCGCCGAAATGCAGAAGCGGGGATTGCCGGATAGATAATTTTTGACGCTGGCATTGAGGTTGGTGAAGTTGCAGCGACCGCCGCCCGAGATGCGGATCTTCTCGCCTGCGGTGCGGGCGTGATCAAGGATCAGGACGCGTTTGCCCCGACGCGCGGCAACTATGCCAGCCATCAGTCCGGCCGCCCCTGCCCCCAGAATGACGGCATCCCAGATGCCCCCGGAGGATCGTTCGGCAAAGGCGAGCGTATCTGTGCGGCGGTTCAACTTGTCTTCAGACATATCGGTGCAACATCCCTATCGCTCGCAAAAGGCCATTTTCGGCCTTCTGGCAATAGTGGACCCACCCAAAGAGGTCAAGCAAGAAGGATTATCCGCCGCCCATTGTCAGTGATTGACGATTTTTTCCCCTTGAAGCCGCCCCTGCTGAACCGGTTCCGGCTTGGGCAGGGTTATCGTCAGGATATGCTCCAGATCACAGATGGCTTCGGACAGGTTGGCCGTCAGTTGCATCATGTGGCCAGCCCCTTCCTGATCCAGTTCTGCAGCCGTCATGTCGCGCCATGAAAGGCACAGGTCGAACACCGACCGGGCCCCTATATTGGCCGCAGCCGAACGCAGAGCGTGGGCGCCGTTGCGGAAGTCTTCGTCGTCGCGATCATTCACGGCCCGTTTCAGGCGCTGCAGGGCGAGGATACCATCCTCGCTGAACTGATGCGCAAGATCGACCACGAACTGATCGCCCCCAAGATCTCTCAAATCTTCAATAACCTGAGATGAAAACATTTCTTCTAACCCCCAATTGTCAGAAATATCAGTATCCATTTTTGAATAAGCAGATAGCTGCTTTTGCTCGACAAAATGCGTGAGCAATTCCTTCATCCGATTGCGTTCAATCGGTTTGAGCAGACAGGCAGACATTCCGGCCTGTCGACATCTTTCTTCCATTTCCATGGTTGGATCTGCCGTCAACGCATAGAGCTGCGGGCAGCCTTGTGGTAACGCCTCCTTGTTCATGGCCACCAGACGACGCGCCGTCTCCAGCCCATCCAGCTCGGGCATGCGGATATCAAGAAACGCAAGATCGAAGGCCTCTGACCTGATGGCGGCAATTGCCTCTTCGCCATTGACCGCCAGATGCGCCTTGTGACCAAGGCTGTCGAGCATCTTTTCCAGCACCATCAGATTGGTCCGGTTGTCATCGGCAACAAGGATGTGCAGGCCGGGAGCCTCGCCATCGGCCTGAGCGATCTGATGCGCCGGGAGCCGACCGGTTTGGCCTCGCAGCTGTTCGGCGAGACGCAACAGCTTGCAGACGCGATATTGCAGATCCCGACGGCTGACGAAGGCCAGTCCGTGCTGCGGATGAACCCGCGCCAGATTGGCCGGCTTTTCATCATCGCGGCAAATCCAAAGAATCTGAGGCGGCGTGCAGCCCCCGAAAGCCGTCACCTGCTTCTGAGTCAGCGCGATATCATAGCCGCTACCCGCTCGGTCGATCAGGATCAATGGCGACCTGTCGGCATCTGGCAAGGCGGCAAGCTTGCTAAGGGCAAGACCCAGATTGTCATAGCGTGTGGAGCGGATCGTTCCATGCGGCAGGAGGTCTTCCACGGCAGGATCGTCGGAGACCAGCGCGATAGGGTGCCCGCTTGCGTTCTCGGCTTCCAGACTGGCAAGCAGAGCACGGCTGTTCTTCAGCACAAGCCCGAAGGAGACCTCAAAGGCAAAGGTGCTGCCCTGCCCCAACGTCGAGCTGACATGAATGCGACCGCCCATCAATTCGGCATATTGGCGACAGAGCGCCAGCCCCAGACCGGAACCTCCGAATGTGTCCAGAACCTCGTCGCTGGACTGGGTGAAGCGATCAAAGATACGGCTCTGTGCGTCGCTCTCGATGCCTATGCCCGTGTCGATGACTTCGAAACAGATGCGGTGCTCGCGCAGACCTTCCTCCAGCAACCGCATGCGCAGCGTGATCCGGCCTTGCGACGTAAACTTGATCGCATTGCCCAACAGGTTGTGCAGGATATCTTCCAGAAAGCGCAGATTGCCGTGATAGAGGCGCCTCAAGGCGGGGTCGACATGAAAGTTGAACGCCAGTGATTTCCGGTTCGCCTCGGCTGAAAACAGACGATTCAGCCTGCCGGAAAGGGCAAACAGGTCGAAGTCTTCCTCACGAACCGGCATCTTGCCGTTTTCCGTTCGGGCATAGTCCAGAAGATAATTGATGAGGTTGAGGAGCGACTGGCCCGATTCCGAAATCGTCCCGACCATGCGCCGCTGTTCCGCGTCCAGCCTTGTGTCACCCAGCAGATCGCTCAATCCCTTGATGGCCTGCAGTGGCGTGCGTACCTCGTGGCTGACGCCTGCCAGAAAGGCAGACTTGGCCATGCTGGCATTCTCGGCGGTCGCGATCGCCTCCCGGATGGTCCCGAGGAAGGTCGACATAACCAATGCCAGAATGAAGACGAAGGCAACCTGAATGAAGCTGACCACATAGCTGGTCTCCCACAGGCCGAAATAGTGATAGTGACCGGACAGGGCGATGACCGTCACAATCGCCGACGCCAGAAGATAGGGCGTCCCATAGCGGAACCCGGCGACAAGCATGAGCCAGAGATAGAGGGGATAGAGAGCAGAGCCGGTTTCGCCAAGACCAAAGGCAAAATAGGTCAGCAGCAAGAAGTCTGAGACAAGGCCGACGGTCAGGCGTCCCCACCGCATCTCTGGGGCAAAGGCCAGATGCTGCGACTGCAGCGCCAGACCAAGGCAATAGAGCCCGGTTGCTCCCATCACTTTTCCATAGGTGTCTGCGGACAGTTTGTGAAAGAAAAGAATGTCAAAGCCGATGAAGCACCAGATGCCCAGAATGAGGCCATACCGCAGGATCTGGGCAGCTTGTTCGGACTCAGGCCGCTGCGAAAGGACGTGACGCAGCTGCATGACGCTTTGAACAAGGAGCCTTATGGGATCATGCCGTAGTTTCATGGAGGTCCAATCTTGAAATCAGGCCCGCATCAGGCCGTTTTGCGCGTTACTTGCGACTGGACCGCCAGCTGCAACGCCTCGGCGGTTTGCGGTTTGCCAAAATAATACCCCTGGGCCTTGTCGCAATGCTCCAGTTCGAGATGGCGGACCACCTCCTCGGATTCGACCCCTTCGGCGATCACCTCGAAGCCGAGGGAATGGCCAAGAGTGATGGTGGCCCGCACGATGGCGGCGTCCGATGGATTGTTGAGCAGATCGCGCACGAAAGACTGATCGATCTTGAGCCGGTCGACCGGGAAATGCTTGACGTAGGAAAGCGAAGAGCAGCCGGTTCCGAAATCATCGATGGAGATCTTGACGCCGAGATCCCTGAGCTGCTGCAACTGCAGGGCAACCTGCTCGCGATCATGCAGAACGATGCTTTCGGTCAGTTCCAGATCGAGCAGATGCGGCGGCAGTCCCGTTTCGGACAGGATGCGGGCGACCAGCAGAGGCACCGACTGGCGCTGGAACTGGACAGGCGACAGATTGACCCCGATGGTGAATTCCGGCAGCCCCATATCGAGCCACCTTGCGCCCTGCTTGCAGGCTTCGCGGATCACCCATTCGTTGATCGGCATGATGAGGCCGTTGCGTTCGGCGCGGGCCAGAAACTCGCTTGGGGCAACCAGATTGCCATCCATGTCGCGCATGCGCAGCAAGGCTTCGCAGCCGGTGATGTGGCCACTGCGAATGTCGATCTGGCGCTGATAGAGCAGCTCGAAGCGGTTGCTTTCCAGAGCCTCGCGCAGCGTGTTGTCGAGCCGTCGTTCCTCGCGGGCGCGGGCGTCCATGTTGGCAACGAAGAAGCTGAAGCCATTGCCGTTGGCGGCCTTGGTGCGATACATCGCCAGGTCGGCGTTGCGCATCAGATGCTCATAGCTGTTGCCGTCTTCCGGGTGGATCGAAATGCCCACAGATGCGGTCACGGGCGTTGACAGCTTGACGCCGGCAATCGCACCTGGCATCGCCTCCATGGCGGCTCGGCACAGGTCCTCGACCTGGGAATCAGATGTGATGTTGCCTTGCAGAATGGCGAATTCATCGCCGCCAAGACGGGCCACGAGATCGTCCGGCCCGGCGATCATGCGCAAGCCGTCCGCCACGCGGGTGAGCAGTTCGTCACCTGTGGCATGGCCATGGATGTCGTTGACCTGCTTGAAGCCATCAAGGTCGATGAGATGCAGGGCAAACCGGCCATCGCCACGACGGCAGCGGCCGATCTCGCGCTCGACCCTGTCCTTCAGCAGCGCCCGGTTGGCAAGACCGGTCAGCGTGTCATGATGGGCCAGATGATGCAGATGGGTTTCGGCTGCCTTGCGGTCGGTAATGTCCTGAGAAGAGGTGACCACACCGATCACCTTGTCGCCTTCAATGAGCGGTGACTTGGTGGTCAGGAAAATGCGCTTGTTGCTGTCGGCACCGATGATCTCTTCTTCAAACGAGCGAATGCCGTGCTTTGACGTGATGACGAGCTGGTCGATGGAATCATAGCGCTCGGCAATCTGCGAGCCGAAGATCTCGGCCCTGTGCCGACCAACAACCTGTTCCACCCGGAGGCCAAGATAGTTGGCCTGATTGACATTCATGAAGAGGTAGCAACCATCAAGATCCGTGGCGCTGACCATGACGGGAAGGGTATTGATCACGTTGACAAGGCGGGAAGCGCTCTCGCGCTGCGTCCAGGCCAGAATGCTCTCGCTCTTTTTCAGGGACTCGAGCAGGGAATTGGCCCGATTGGACAGGACCTTGCTCTGGCGATGCATCTTGAGGAGGTTGCGGGCGCGGGCGATGAATTCGCGGTGGTCAACCGGACTGATGAGAAGGTCCGTCGCGCCCGCATCCAGTGCGCGCAGACGAAGGCGCCGGTCTTCGAAAACGGTAACGACGATGATCGGAATGTCCGCCAGGCGCCTGTCGGAGCGGATCTGGCCAATGAAGTCGTCGCCCCGCATGCCGGGCATGCTGAAATCCGTGAGAATCAGATCGGGCGTGTTTCCCCTCAACCAGGCAAGCGCATCAATCGGACCAGAACAGGTCACGACCTCTACTTCAGCCTCGATGCGCCGCGCAATCTGGGCATAGATCTGTCTGTTGGTATTCTGATCATCAACGATCAAGATGAGTGCCATTTTGAGCCCCGCGGTCCCCTTGCGTTGTTCGCCCTTCCCCAAGAACGAATGGCTTTTGACGTAATGGAGCTACCCTAGGGCAAAGATGTTAATGACACAGGTCAAAAGTGTTACGCCACAGGCCCGCGTATCCAAAAGCTTCAGCTATCGTAAATAGAGAGTTTATTTACCCGCTGTTATGGACTCGTTCCGCACAGACAGACCCGTCGCAGGCCCTCAATGGAGCGTTGCCAGAGACGATGGCAGTGCGAATCTGCCGACTCACAAGCAGATGGGATAGCCGGGGCGAATACCCGGATCAGCGCATGCCACTCCAGGGGTCACCGGAAGTCCCGCGACCAACAGCCCTTCCAGACCGGGGCTTGTCTGCCGACGCCATCTGACGGGCTCGCTCGACGACTGCGGCGGTCTGGGGATCGTTTCTGGCATATTCGTTGCGCATGCCCGATACGGTCAATTGCCCGGTTGCAGCCAGATAGCTGTAGATGGCAATCACGGAATCGGCCCGGGAATAGATTTCCAGCTCACGGGCATCCAGAAGCGATACTTCGGCGTCGAGAATGTCGAGGTAAGAGCGCTGCCCGGCCTTTTCCTCGATCTTGATGCCGCGCAAAAGATTGCTTGCCGCGTTGACTTCGGCCTTGGCCTGCCGCGTGGCGGCTTCAGCAGCCTTGTAGCGCAGGAACTGCTCCCGGGCGCTGGCCTTGATCTTTGCGGTCAGGGCGTTGGTCTGATGGACCTGCTGGCTTCTGGCCGCACGCGCCCGTTCAACCTCTGCCGAGCGGGCACCACCATCAAACAGCGGCAGGCTCAGCCGCAGGGACAGGCTACGGTCAGACTTGTTGGTCTCGGCGACGCTTGAGGCAAAATTCTCCGAGACGTTGCCGCTCAGGTCCAGCGTTGGCAAAAAGGCTCCCTGAGCGGACTTGACTGCATAGTCTGCAGCCCTGTCGCTGGCTCTTGAAGCCCTGAGATCGGGATGCATCTGCAAAGCCTTTTTCGCCGCTTCATCGGGCGTGGCAGGCAGATAGCGGACAGGCATCTGCGGATAGATGAGGTCACCCGGCCTGTAGCCGACCAGCGCTTCATAGCGACCTGCGGCGCCACCGAGGTCCGCCTGCGCGCCTTCCAGCGAGGCATAGGCCCGATAGAGCAGCGCTTCGGTCTTGGACAGATCGGTTCGCGTCAGCTCGCCAGCTCTGATCCGTGCTTGCGTCGCGCGCTTCTGTTTTTCCAGATTGGCAACATGCTCACGCCGCAGGGTGATCATCTTGCGAGCGGCGTAGACATCCATATAGGCCTTGACCGCTTCAAGAAGGATTTCGCGCTCGCGGCTGCGCACCTGATAGTAACCGGACTTCTCTTCGTATTTGGCCTTGATGAGATTGTTGCGGTTGCGGAAGCCATTGAACAGACGCTGGCTCGCCTCGATGCCATACTGGCTGGTGCGCGTCCGGTCGGTGCCACCGGCCTTGAGGTTTTCCTCTACCATCGAATGGGAGGCATAGGCGTTGACTTGCGGCATGAATGCGGACGTAGCCTTCTTTGTCATCGCCTTCTTGACGTCAAGTCCGGCCTCCTCGGCCTGAATTTCAGGGTTGTTGTCATAGACATCATAGAGCATCTGCGCCAGATTGTCGGCGCAGGCAGGCGTTATGGAAAAGACCGAGACGGCAACAAGCAGGGCTGCGACCAGATGCTTTCTGGTGCCTGCTTTTATTGCAGCAGCTCTTTTGCTGCCCATGGCGTCTTTTGCCTCAAACATTGTCTTCTGCTTGCTCATTCCTGCCCATTCCACTGCGAGGCGCGACCGACCGCGCCTTGAGCGTATTACACCCCTCCAGTCTTAGGTATTTATGGTTAATAAAGCGGAAAGGAACGAAAAGACGGCCGTTTAATCCGCTCGAGAAGGCCTTGATGGCTAGCGTTCGGAGAAGGCAACGTCCATCGAGCGATAGACTGGCTTGAGCAGATAGCGGGCCAGCGACTTGGAGCCCGTCACGATGTCTGCGGTCACGACCATGCCCGGCAGCACAGGGTAGGACATATCCTTGCGGTTGAACTCGTTCTTGTCGAGCGCAATCTGCACCTTGAAATAGGGCTGGCCGTCCTGATCTTCAAACGAGGTGGCAGAGATCGTCTTGACCTTGCCCTCAAGCGAGCCGAAGACATAGGGGTCGAAGGTGGAAACCGTCACCTTGGCGTCAGCGTCCAGATGAATGTGGCCAATATCCTTGGGCTTGACGCGGACGTCGGCGACGATCTTACGATCATCGGGCACGATGCGGGCCACGATTTCGCCAGAGCGCACCACGGCGCCAACCGTATTGATTGGCAGCTCCTGCACGATGCCATTGGTCGGCGACACCAGATCAAGGCTAGCCACGCGATCCTGCTGCTTGGTCAGCAAGCGGGTGACCTCGGCCAGCTCACTGGCATTCTTTGATTTTTCCTTGGCAAGATCGCTGAAGATCTTGGCGCGGGCCTCATCAAGCTGGATCTGCGCTTCCTTGGCCTGTTCCCGGGTGGTCGAGATCTTGCCATCCAGCGAGTAAAGGCGCGAGCGGGATTCCTCCAGTGTCGCTTCCGCTTCCAGCACCGAGCGGCGCGAGGCATAGTGCTGCTTGAGCAGGCCGTCGAGCATGCCATATTGCTCTTGGGCAATTTCCACCCGCTTGACGGCGCTCTTGTGCTCGGAAACGGCGGCCCTATACTCGGCTTCGCGGCGGGCAAGCTGGGAAGCATATTTGGCCAGTTCGCGGTTGATGCGTTCCTTCTCGGAAGCAAAGACATCCTGCTGGGATCGGGCAATGTTGGCATAGCGCTGATCGCCGCTATCAAACAGCAACAGCTCCTGTTGCCGGGTCAGGGCATCAATGGTCGCGATGGACATTCTGAGAGAGGCCGCACGGATTGCCAGCTGGTCGCGCTCGCTTTCCGTTGCTGTCGGGCGCAGCCTGACAAGCGGCTGACCGACTGTTACCCGGTCGCCCTCGGCAACAAGGATCTTGTCGATGTAGCCGCCTTCCAGATGCTGGACAGTCTGCACCGAGCCGAGCGGCTGGATCTGGCCACCGGCATGGGTCACCTCAAGCACCGAGGTGACAAAGGCCCAGATGATGAAGACAGCCAAAAACCCCAGACACCCGGTCACCACATAGGCGAACAGCTGCGGCGGCTGTTCTGCCTCCAGCGCCAGCGGCAGTGTCAGCGTCTTGGAATCAAGACCAGTGTTTTTGGACACGAACAATTTCACAGATTCAATCCTGGAAATGCCTTTTGCGCCGTTGCCAGCAACCGCACAAAACCCTTCCCGTTCTACTCTTCACACTCAAGAACAAAAAGGCCAAACCCTTTTCGCACTGAAGCATGACCCGCACGTGATTGCATGATGCAACCCTAGCCACACCCGGCCTCAGAATAGCGCGAGGAGGGTTAATACATCCTTGCCTAAAAATCTCGATTTTTCCGTTTCCCGCCCGGGGTTGTCGGAAATGGGAGCTGAGATCAGGCAACCGATTTGTTGAAGGCATCCAACTGCGGAAGGACCTTTTCTGGCGGACCGTTCAGAATGACCTGCCCCTCATGCAGCAAAAGAATGCGATCGGCCATCTTCATGTGGCTCGGACGCTGGGTGGTGAACAGAATGGTCGACGTACCACGCATCGTTTCCAGATGATCCATGAACTTGCGGTCGGTTTCAAAATCCAGATAGTTGGCCGGTTCATCAAGGAAATAGTAGGTTGCCGCCTTGCTGAAGCTGCGACAGAGCAGCAGTTTCTGCTTGAGGGCGTCGGGCATCTGATGGATGGTCTCGGCCTTGAGGCGGGTGTCCAGCCCTTCGGGCAGATTCGGATCATCGGCCTCGATGTTGAACTGCGCCATCAGATCAAGCATTTTGCTGCAGTTCGTTTCTGGATCGTTGAGATGGAAATTCTGCGCCACGGTGCCGTAGAAGAAAGTCGCGTTGTCAGGCTGATAGCTGATTTCGAAGCGCAACTCTCCCAGATCCATCTGCCGGATGTCGAGATGATCAAAGCCCACAGCGCCCGCGACCGGTCGGTAGATACCAGCCAGTAGCTTCAAGAAGGTCGATTTGCCACCGCCACTCGGGCCGGTAATGGCGACGATCTCGCCGGGGTTGATGACCACATTGGCGCTCTTGATGGCAGCATCAGCAGCCTGCGGATAGCGGAAAGACAGATTCTTGGTCGAGATATGCCCCTTGAACTTGCGCGAGATGCTGGGCACGACGCCGGGCATGCGCTCGGTCTGGGTGCGCATCAGGTTGTTCACCATGCGGACGGCTTCGATCAGCTTGCCGATACGGGACAGGCTGAGAAAAGCATTCTGCAGCGGCGCCAGAACACGCCAGATCAGGGCCATGATGGCGATCAGGCCGCCAACACCAAGGTTGCCCTCCATGACCATGATGGTGCCAGCGCCCAGCGTGGCGATGCCTGCGGCCATGGACAGGGCCTGACTGATCGTCTGCACCTGACGGGAAAAATGCTGTGCCCGGAAATCGAGCGCGGCAAAATTGGCCGATGCTTCCTCATAGCGCTTCTGCCAGATGGCCTCGCCGCCGACACTCTTGATTTCCCGATGCATCAGAAACAGCTCCATCATGATGTTCTGTTTCCTTGATTTGGCATCGCCTGACTGCATGGTCTGGCGCTTGGCAATCGGGACCGTCACCAGCGCCAGAACAATGTAGCAGACGACCAGCATCGACGGGATCGCAGCGATCCAGCCGCCGATAAGGGTGATGGCCGTGATGAACACCAGCACGAAGGGCAGATCGAGCACCGCCGTGCCAAAGGAGCCCAGAAAGATCTCGCGCAGCTTTTCAAACTGCCTCAGGCGCGCCAGCTGTGCCCCCATCGAGGCATTCTGCACCATGGTGTAGGGCAGATAGAGCAGACGCTGAAAGACCTCAACGGAAAGCGCTGTGTCAAACCGGGCGCCGACATAGGCCAGAATGCGGGTCCGCAACGCCCTCAGCGCGTGGTCGGCGGCAATGACCAGACCGACCCCGATGACAAACATCATCAGACTGCCCGGTGCCTTGGAAGGAATGGCGTAGCCATAGACCGTCATGATGAAGATCGGAACCGCCATGGCAGCAATGTTGATGCCGAAGTTGATCACGAACAGCGACAGGAACAGCTTGCGGAAGGAAGCAGCGGCATGGGTCACCCAGCCGAAGGACTGAACAAACCGGTTCTGGCTGGCAACATCGATCGGCTTGATATAATAGACCAGCACCGGACGTCCGGGACAGGCGATCTCTTCTTCCTGCCCGGTCAGGCCATTGAAGCAGCTTAAACGGCGGGTCGCATAGTCGACGGCCAGCACGATGCGGACAAGACCGTCCTCATCCTCATAGAGGCAGGGCATCTTCTCGTTCGACAGCTGCTCCAGTCTGGCTTCATCGGCGATGGCCACATAGTTGAGCCGCGTCAACACGGCTCTGAGGCCGGTCATGTCGTTCACGGTGTTGAAATGCGGCAGAACCTGCGCCAGATGGCGGCCACCGCCAGCCCAGCCGATCAGCGCCAGCAGAACCTGCACGCAGCGCCCCGCCGAGCTGTGATAGTCGATACCGGACCAGCGCTCGCTGATCCCCAGTCGCTCTTCAAGATCCGAGAAGGGAACCGGTTCAAGCTCCGCTTCAGGCGACAGCAGGACAGCATCGCCTGCAAACGGGTCTTCCTCATCCAATGCATCTGCCTGCAAGGGCGGGTCGCCAGCAAGGTGGTGGTCGTTGGAATATTGCGCCAGATCGGACAGCGCGACGTCCCCCTCGTCCAGCTGCCGCGCAGCCTCGGCAAAGGATGCGCCTTCAAGTGGCCGCCCGGATGGCTGCCGGAGCAGAACCGGATTGCTGCGTTTCTTGCCCTTGTTGCTGCGCTCGGCCGGCCGGATCGGCCGAAAAGCGATCTTGCGGCTGGTGTCAGAAACGCCGGTAGTGGCAGATGGCGGGAGGTCGGGTCCGGATGTCTTGTCGATCATACCGATCCTCCGGCTGCAACAGTTCTGGGCGCAGGCGCCCTCAAGTCCTGACCGTCTGAAGCGGCAGGTTTACCAGCGTCCGGCTTTTGCGGCTCAATTGGCTGCAGCCCCCCGTCCCTCAGGCAAAACTGCCTGTCGGCGAGCGCCAGAAAGGACGGTCGGTTGGACAGGAACACAATCGTCATGGAACCGCGCAGGTCCTCAAGCCCCTTGCGCAGAAGCGCGTCCGAGCGCTGGTCGAGCAATGCGTTGGCTTCTTCCAGTACCAGAATTTTCGGCTTGCGGGCAATCGCCCGGGCAATACAGATGCGCTGCCGGAAGCTTGGCGGCAGAGTCTCGTTGCCGCCCATTCCAAGCGGCATGTCATAGCCATGGGGCAGTTGCTGGATATCGCTCTCCAACCCGATCAGCTGAGCCGCATAGCGCGCATCATGCAGCCCCTCGCGCGGGTTGAACAGCGTGAGATTTTCCAGAATCGTGCCGCTGAAAATGGCCGGACTGTTGGAAACATAGGCAATGGAGCCGGAC
Organism: Cohaesibacter haloalkalitolerans; assembly: GCF_003574655.1. Taxonomy (GTDB): domain Bacteria; phylum Pseudomonadota; class Alphaproteobacteria; order Rhizobiales; family Cohaesibacteraceae; genus Cohaesibacter; species Cohaesibacter haloalkalitolerans. Next base: position 4,294 of record NZ_QNUM01000006.1, on the reverse strand, counting down.
AGATCCGCATCTATCAAAGCCTCAAGATCTTCCCCGCCCATACGGATCTGTCCCTGATCAGGCAGAGTCACCGCCCGCAGGATCCGCAGCAGGTGATGATCATCGCTGACCCTGTTGCCCTTGATGCCGATAAAGGTGCCGTGCGGAATGGTCATCGAGATGTGATATTCATCCTGCCCATCGCGCATCCGCGACCGGATGACAACGTCCTTCAGCGTGATCTCGCCCGTATCGAGGCCGAGCGAAACGATTTGCCGGTCCGGTTCGGGGTTGATCGAAAGCAACTCGTCAACATTCTGCTTGACCAGATCGAAGTTGCTCAACTCGCTCCACGAGCGGATCGATCGCACCAGAACCTCCACCGCGCGACCGCCCAGCAGCAGACAGCAGGCAAGCGAACCGATGGACTGTGACCCTTCGATCACCAGCAGGGCGCCGCTCGATACAATGGTGATCATGGTGATCGAGGCAAAGGATGCACTGAGCGACTGGGTCGCACCATCCAGCTTGACCGAGCGGTGGAAGGCAACCGCGATCGCTTCCTGAAGACGTTCATAGCGCCGCATCATCTGTGGCTCGCAGGCCATGGTCTTGATCGCCTCGATGCCGGAAAGGGCCTCGATGACAAAATCATATTTGCGCCGGTCCAGTTGCTGCCGTTCGTCCTGCAGATCCTGAATGTTCCTTGCCCGGACCAGCAGACGCCAGGCGAAGACGGCAAAGACGCAGACCAGCAGGCCGGCAATAGTCGGACTGACGATGGCCATCACCCCCAGAAAGATGAAAATGAACGGCAGGTCGACAAGCCCCATGCGCGCCGGGCCAGCAAACATGCGGGCCGTTATCGACAGGGCATTCATGCGGTCGATATGAGTGCTGGCGGGGTTCTTTTCGAGTGCTTCAGGCGTTGCCAGCAACACACGGCGGATCGCTTCGACACCGGAAATATAGTCGATGTAGGACGAGGACCAGCCGGAAATATGGGAGCGTACGATCTTGAGCATGGTGTCGATAACCAGCACGATGGCCAGCCCCATGATCAGAAAGAACAGCGTCGAATAGGACTGGTTCGGGATGATCCGGTCATAGATCTGCAGAATCACCAGCGGCATGCCAAGCCCCAGCATATTGATCACGAAGGACGCAGCCATGATGCGTTTGGGCACACGCACCTGCTCGGCGAACCAAGTCGTCCGCATCGAATTTGGCGGCTGAAAAACGTCGTGGAACCGCGCAAGGCCAGCCTTGAAGGTGGCGAGCAGTCCTCGTCTATTCTCGGTCTTGCGACGGTTCATCATCTCATGGGCTCATGCATCATTCATCGTGCTCTTATCCGGACAGCAGGACAAATGAGTAAACGGAAATTTCCAAACAGCTCCCATATGACGCCAACTCTCTTGATCTTTTCTTAACCAACTTTGCAATTTTTGGACAATTCAAATTCAAACCAATAAGAAATTGAACATTTTACGCCTCGCTAACCATTCCAGGAAAGGGCCGATTAAGCACGCATACTATAGCGTCAGAGCCCAATGTCCGTTCGTTGATGACGAAGTAAAGTTAAGGATCCTGGCAATGGCTGACACCAAAGCACCAGACTTGAAAGCAGAAGCAACCCAATCGAAGTTCGAAGCAAACCGTGTTCAGCAGAATATGCAGAAAGCGGAAGCCCAGCGTGCCAGCGATTATGACACCGGCGACCATCTCGCCCTGCGTCAGGATATCCTGAACCCGAACCTGCATTACGGATTGGCCAACGAAGACGAGGTGCTTCTGCCTCTTACCCAGTCAGGGGACGTTCAGTCCGGTGTCGCCGATACCGGCTCGGGACCCGCCGCGACGGGCGATGGCTCCAGCTTCCCGAGCACCAGCGATGGTGCCTTGTCTTCGCCTTCCGCATCTTCCGGCCTGTCAGCCCCGGAAGAGATCGCCTTCGTCGAGCCGGAAAGCCCACGCCTCTCCATCAACAATGCCCCGACCGGAACATCCTTTTCCCAGCCGGATCTTGGCGGAGAAGAGCCCATAACCATTGCGACAGCAGCCAGCAAGCCCATCGACGGCGGCTCGGCATCTGGCGGTTCCATGCCCCCTGCGGCAGATGCAACGCAAGACGTCAACCATGATGTCGAGGCCATTGACAGCACGGAAAGCGTTGCCGAAGGATCGGTCCTCGACAGCTCCGTCACCGCAACCGACCTTGATGGCGATGCCATCACCTATTCCCTCGACGGTCAGCCGTCTCAGGGTTCCGTCAGCCTCAATGCCGATGGCTCCTACAGCTTCAACCCCGGCTCAGACTTTGATGACCTCGCCGTGGGCGAGAGCCGCACCGTCTCCTTCAGCTTCACCGCCGACGATGGCAATGGCTCAACCGATCAGGGCACCGTCACCATCGAGGTGACCGGCACCAATGATGCCCCGACCGCCATTGACCTCTCGGCCAGCTCCGTGGACGAGAATGCCGCCGGTGCCGTCATCGGGACCCTCTCCACCACCGATGTGGATGCCTCCGACACCCACAGCTACACCGTCTCCGACAGCCGCTTCGAGGTGGTCGAGGATGGCTCCGGCAATATGGTGCTGCAACTGAAGGACGGCGTGGCGCTTGATCATGAGGCTGAGGCTACGGTCACCGTGACCGTCACCTCAACCGACAATAATGGCGCCTCGGTCGCAGAGGACTTCACCATCTCGGTCAACGACCTCAACGAGGCCGTCACCGCCGATGATGCTTCCGAGACCACGTCCGAGAATGTCACCCTCGACAGCACGGTCACCGCAACCGACCTTGATGGCGACACCATCACCTATTCCCTCGACGGCCAGCCGTCCGGGGGTTCCGTCAGCCTCAATGCCGATGGCTCCTACAGCTTCAACCCCGGCTCCGACTTCGATGACCTCGCCGTCGGCGAGAGCCGCACCGTCTCCTTCAGCTTCACCGCCGACGACGGCAATGGCTCCACCGATCAGGGCACCGTCACTATCGAGGTGACCGGCACCAATGATGCGCCGACCGCCATTGACCTGTCCGCCAGCTCGGTGGACGAGAATGCCGCCGGTGCCGTCATCGGGACCCTCTCCACCACCGATGTGGATGCCTCCGACACCCACAGCTACACCGTCTCCGACAGCCGCTTCGAGGTCGTCGAGGATGGCTCGGGCAACATGGTGCTGCAATTGAAGGACGGCGTCTCCCTCGATCATGAGGCAGAGGCTACGGTCACCGTGACCGTTACCTCCACCGACCCCAATGGCGCCTCGGTCGCCGAGGACTTCACCATCTCGGTCAACGACCTCAATGAGGCCGTCACCGCCGATGATGCCGCCGAGACCACGTCCGAGAATGTCACCCTCGACAGCACGGTCACCGCAACCGACCTTGATGGCGATGCCATCACCTATTCCCTCGACGGCCAGCCGTCGGAAGGTTCCGTCAGCCTCAATGCCGATGGCTCCTACAGCTTCAACCCCGGCTCCGACTTCGATGACCTGGCCGTGGGCGAGAGCCGCACCATCTCCTTCAGCTTCACCGCCGACGACGGCAATGGCTCCACCGATCAGGGCACCGTCACCATTGAGGTGACCGGCACCAATGATGCGCCGACCGCCATTGACCTGTCGGCCAGCGCCGTTGACGAGAATGCCGCCGGTGCCGTCATCGGGACCCTCTCCACCACCGATGTGGATGCCTCCGACACCCACAGCTACACCGTCTCCGATGATCGCTTCGAGGTGGTCGAGGATGGCTCCGGCAATATGGTGCTGCAATTGAAGGACGGCGTGGCGCTTGATCACGAGAGTGAACCGACGGTCACCGTGACCGTTACCTCCACCGACCCCAATGGTGCCTCGGTCGCCGAGGACTTCACCATCACCGTCAACGACCTCAATGAGGCCGTCACCGCCGATGATGCCGCCGAGACCACGTCAGAGAATGTCACCCTCGACAGCACGGTCACCGCAACCGACCTTGATGGCGATGCCATCACCTATTCCCTCGACGGCCAGCCGTCGGAAGGTTCCGTCAGCCTCAATGCCGATGGCTCCTACAGCTTCAACCCCGGCTCCGACTTTGATGACCTGGCCGTGGGCGAGAGCCGCACCGTCTCCTTCAGCTTCACCGCCGACGATGGCAATGGCTCCACCGATCAGGGCACCGTCACCATTGAGGTGACCGGCACCAATGATGCGCCGACCGCCATTGACCTGTCCGCCAGCTCGGTGGACGAGAATGCCGCCGGTGCCGTCATCGGCACTCTCTCCACCACCGATGTGGACACCTCCGACACCCACA
>NZ_QNUM01000005.1 GCF_003574655.1 Cohaesibacter haloalkalitolerans | reverse complement strand
GATAGTGGTAAAGTCTATGGCTATCGCAAGATCCTTCATAAGGACCTGATCCATTCGGACCAGGGCTCTCAATTCAAAAGCATTGATTGGGCGGCATTCCTGCGCCAGCACAATCTTGAGCACAGTAAGAGCAGGCGTGGAAACTGCCATGATAAGCGCTTTGCGCCATCGGTCCGAGCAAAGCATGGCGAACGTTGTTGCAGAAAGCTTTTTCAATTTGCTCAAGAGGGAACACATACGAGCAACAGAAAACTTGAAGCCCCAAGGTGTCTACAATTCTAGGGGCAATTCAGTTCTCTGAATTTTCGGGACAAGATCTCAGTCGCCTACTATGATATGGTTTTTTACTTATTCGAACAGCAATAAGGGCTGCACACATAATACTGACGCATGTTTAGCAATGAAGACCCAAAGAGGCCGTTGGCTGATATTCCAACTCTACCGCCAGGCTTTCTGAAAGCCACCTTTCGCCGAGAATGCAGCATTTGGACTCTACAGTCTTGACTTGCGTGCGAGCTTCTCGTGGGCGTCTCTTGCACACTGACTGGAAAATCAAACGAAGATGTACAGTTTGTTCTTACGGCACCAGCATGAAGCCCCACAATCGCAAGTGGGCAGACTTCCATTTTCAACCGGCAACCTCTGTCGCAAAGCCAGGGAACACAGCTTCTTCAGCCGCGTTCCTATTGGTTTTTACTGGAGGGTTAGAGGTAGGTAAGCACCATCACCAGGCCGGGAAAGAATACCGTGGCGATGAGAGCAAGAGTCAGCACGAGATAGAAGGGTAACTGGTGCTTCATGACAGTGCTGATAGAACACTTGGCTATCGAGGCCGTAATGAAGAGCAACAGGCCAACCGGTGGTGTCACATTGCCGTAAACCAGAGCAAGGCACATGATCACACCGAAGTGGATCGGATCAAAGCCATAACTTGCACCCAAGGGAGCAAACACCGGTACAAGAATGATAACAGCAGCGGTTACATCGACAACACAGCCCACAGCCAACACGAAAAGCACGACAAGCAGAACCGCGATGCTGGGACTGGCCGTGACGCTCTGCACCCAGTCTACCACCATCTGCGGCACCTGTTCCAGAGCCAGCACCCATCCGAAGATTCCTGCCGATGCGATGATCAGGCCCAGAACCCCTGTTGTAAGAGCGGCGTCCAGGATCACATCAAGCAGCTTTCTGACCCCGATCTCCCGATAGAGAACGAGGCTGACAAGGCAGGCATAGACCACGGCGACCGCACCGGCTTCGGTGGGGGTGAAAATGCCGCCAAGAATGCCGCCAACGATTATGATTGGAGCCAGCAAAGCCGCAGCAGCATGACGGGCTGCGATTACGCGTTCGTTGAGTGGGGTCTTGGCGCCACCTCCCCAGCCATGCCGACGCGCCATGATGGCATTGACAATGAACAGACCGATGGCAATGAAAAGTCCCGGGACAACGCCAGAGAGGAATAGTGAACCGACCGACACCCCAGCGAGCGAGCCGTAGACCACCATGATGATGGACGGGGGAATGATCGGGCCGATCGCAGCGCTCGATGCCTGAAGTGCTGCGGCGTAACCTTCGGGATAGCCAGTACGTTTCATAGCCGGAATGAGCACTGATCCAGTTGCCGTGGCACTTGCTGCGCTGGACCCTGTCAGGGCCGAGAAGATTGTGCTGGCGAGCACAGACACTTGTGCCAGCCCACCGCGCCAGTGACCAACCATCGCTTCGGCAAATCCGATCATGCGCTTGGCCATACCACCCTGCTCCATGATTGCCCCTGCCAGAATGAAAAAGGGAATGGCGAGCAGTGATGTGCTGTCAAGCAGCACGAAAACCCGCTGAGGGACGACAGCGAACGGAATGTTCATGTCCGAAGTCAGCAGGGCAAAGGCGCCTGAAAGACCCATGGCGGCGGATACGGGCACCCGCAGGATGAGCAGAATGACAAAGGAAATCGTTAGATAAGGAAGCATGTCAAACCCCTTCGCCATTCAGGTCAACCGGCTGTTCGACACTTTGGATTGGCGAACGCAGGATATTGATCAGATGATCAATGGAAAAAACAACGGTAAAGAGCCCGAACAGCGGCAACGCGAGTTGCACCCACGCAATGGGCATGCCGATCGCGGGCGAGGTCGAGGTCCAGTTCAATTGCATCAACTGCCAGCCACCAATGCCGATCACCGATGCAAAGACGAGCATGCTGATGTCTGCCAGCACCAACAGGGGCTTCTGGACTTTGGGGCCCAGAAATTCCTCAAGCAGCGTGATCGCCATATGAGTGCCGCGCTTGGCACAGATCGCAGCAGCCAGGAACACCATCCAGATAAAACTGAATCTGGAGATCTCATCAATCCAGCCAAGGGAGTTGGAGAACAGATATCTCAAAACCACCTGTAAAAACGTGATCGAGACAAAGAAGACGAATAAGGCGGTGATGCACCAGCAAAGGAACCGCTCAAGTATGCGCATGGGTCACTCTCCAAGGAACAGGCCGGCACATGGTAGGAGTGCCGACCCGACTGTCATCAGTTACGCCTTGAGAAGCTTGATCAAAGCTTGGCCTTCAGCGCCCAAGTCTTTGGTCAAGTCGTTCCAGACTGGCTGTACGATCTCACGTAGCGGGTCTGTGTCAACATCATTAACTTCAAGACCGGCTGCCTTGACTTTTTCGAGAGCGGCCTCATTGTCAGCCCGAGCAACCGAACGTTGTGCGCGGAAGGCATCACGGGCAGCAAGTTCTACAGCTTTCTTCTGCTCTGCAGACAGCTTGTCATAGGAGGAAGCGCCGATTACCAGATGGATAGGATTATAGAGATGACGGGTCATCGAATAATATTTCGAAACCTCGTTGAATTTCTGCTGTACAACCGCCGCCGGTGCGCCTTCAGCTCCATCTACCACCCCGGTCTGCATGGAGGTGTATACCTCGGAATATGGGATCGGGGTCGGCGACGCACCAAGCGCCTTCATCGGCTCAAGCATCAGCTTGGCTTCTGGCACGCGCAGCTTGAGACCCTTGAAATCGTTTGCTGTCTTGATCGGGCGAACCGTGTTGAAGACAGACCGCCAGCCAAGCTCACCCCAGGCAAGAATGCGCATGCCCGCCTGTTTCAGAAGCGCTTCAGACAGTCGCTCTGAGAACTCGCCCTCCAGAAGCTTATCCGCATGGGCACTGTCCCGGTACGAGTAGAACAGGGCGGCGGTGACCATGATGGGAGCAAGGTTGGAGCTGTAATCCGGCCCGGATGAAGTGATATCGACCGAGCCGAGCTTTAGACCTTCATAGAGGTCTCTTAGGTTGCCGAGCTGCCCGGCAGGAAAGACTTTCACCTGCACCGAACCGCCTGTGGCTTCTTCAACGAGTTTTGCGAAATTCATGTAACCCTTGTGGGTTGCACTTTCCGTCGACTCGATATGTGCCGCACGCAGGGTCACGGCCGCATTGGCTCTCATGATGCCGGGAGCGCCGATGATCGCGGCTCCTGTCAGGCCGGTTGTGAGAAGTTGGCGGCGTGTCAACGCCAGCTTGGGGCTGTGTGTCATTTGATTTCCTCCTAAAAGACCACCGTCCCTCCGAACGGCACGACTATAGACTTGACAAAGAAACGCGTCCCTGTCAACTAATTGGTTGGACCGGTAGACCAATTTTTATCAATGGAGGATGAATTGCCCGAGATATCCAAAAGGAGCCGCATCGCCAATATCGATGTTTCCGTCTTTCGTGTGCCTCTAAAAAAGCCTTGGGTTTCTGCGGCTCATGCGATCACTCATCACGAGCACATCCTCGTTGAAATCGAACTAGAATCAGGCGTCAAAGGGATTGGTTGGAGTTCAACAATGGGCAACGCAGGAATTGCGGTTGCAGCGTTGGCAAAGTCGTATCTTGCCCCGATGTTGGTCGGCCAAAGCGTCTATGAACATGAAAATCTGTGGAATGGAATTTGGCGACGCAGTCATCAGCCTGGTCCTTCCGGCATTGCTGCCTTGGCGGTGGCGGGCTTCGATCTGGCCTTGTGGGATGCACGTGGAAAGATTGCTGGCATGCCCGTTCGCAATCTCATCGGTGGTGAGGCGACACAGTTGGAAATCTACGCCAGTGCCGTCAACCTACATTTAAGCGAAAAGCGACTGGTTGAGCAAACAAGAGAATTTCTTGATGCGGGCAACAAGCGCTTCAAGATCAAGGTCGGTCGCTCTCTTGAGGAAGATCTGTCAAGGATCGCCGCCGTGCGCGAGGTAATCGGGGATCGTCCGTTGATGCTTGATGCCAACCAGCGGTTCAAATCCGGCGAAGCTTTGCAGCGAATCAATGCCTATGCCCGGTTCAATCCAGTCTGGATGGAAGAGCCGATGGCGTCTGACGATGCGAGCAGCCATGCTATCCTGGCACGGACCTCACCGGTCCCCATCGCTTTGGGTGAAGAGGTCTCGACACGTTATGAATTCTGGAACTATGTCGCCAATGCTGCCGTGCACTACCTTCAGCCCAATGTGCTGAAGGTAGGCGGCATTAGTGAGTGGTTGAAACTGGCGCATCTTGGCAATTGTGCCAACCTGTTCATTGCTCCGCATGGTGCCCTTGAAGCATCGGTCATTGTCGCACCGGCGATCCCGGGCTGTTATCCGGTAGAGAACATTGATGGTGGCAGTTTTGTTGATCAAGGGATCGCCTTCGAGACAATGAAAATCGAGAATGGTATAGTCACTTTACCCGAGTTGCCCGGCCTTGGAGTCGAATTTGACATGGATGCCCTTGCATCCTATCGTTGCGACCCGAATGCGGAGATTCCGCTCGCTGATCCAGCAAAGTATTATGAGAATGACTAAACGTCGAATTGCTGCTCCTGTTCGTGTATACCGGCAAGTGGCTGATGATCTTGAAACACGCATTGATGCGGGCGAATTCCCAATCGACTGCCGGCTACCCAATGAGCGATTGCTAGCGACCGAATATGGTGTTTCGCGCACCTGTGTGCGCGAGGCCCTGTTGGCCATGGAAATATCGGGTCGTGTCTCCATCCGGGTTGGATCCGGTGCTTTTGTGCTGCCACCAAGCGATCCGATCAAAACGGACGCGCGTAGCCCGAGCGAAATTCTTGAGGCTCGCCTCTATATCGAACCGGAAATCTGTGCTCTCGCTGCGGAACGCGCTACGCCTGAGGATATTGAAGCGATCGCCAGCAGTTTGCAGACCATGAGGGACGAACATGCTTCAGGAGCTGAGGCAGAACAGGGCGACCGAGAATTTCATCGCCTGATCGCCGAGGCAGCAGGAAACTCCATGCTCTATGATGTGCTTGTCAGCATTTGGAAGGAAATGGAGGATCCCATGTGGCAGGCACTGCAGAGACATATCCGTAGTTCGTCCCTAAGGTTGGGATGGATCGAGGATCATGACGCAATCTTTGCTGCAATGCAAGCAAAGGACAAGCGCAAGGCACGATCATCCATGAGAGCCCATATCGCAAAAGTCACGGATACCCTGCAAAAGGGAAAATTCCTGTAACCACTTCCTGATTATAGCCTTCTCTCAAAGGAACCACGATCAAAATTCGAGTGTCTTTCCAAAGCTGAATGCGAGCAAACCGACTGCATACCGTATTAGTTTGAATGACGGCGGCTCTCGGCCCAAAGTTGCCGTTCGTTGGCAAACATATGTTGCAAGGCAATTTCCCCATTGCAGCAGTTTGATCGAAGTGCTGCATTTTCACACTCGATCATGCCCGGTGGCGCAGCGCATCCAGAAGCAGCTTGAAGATGGGCAGATGCTGGCGCCTGGTGGGATAGTAGAGGAAATAGCCCTCAAAGAAGGGGGACCAGTCGTCCAGCAGGAGCACAAGTTCCCCCGATGTGACATGCGGATCTGCAATGGTGTTGGGCAGGAAGGCTACGCCGAGCCCGGAGAGAACGGCATCCATCATCGCATAGGAATTGTTGAAGGTCAGCTGCCCCTCGACATGGACATTGACCTCCTGCCCGTCTTTCTCGAATTCCCAGGCATAAAGCCCACCACGTGTTTCATGTCGCATATTGATGCAATCATGCTCGACCAGATCATTCGGGTGCTCGGGCGGCTTGCGTGAAGCAAGATAGGCGGGCGCGGCCACGGCAATCATGCGCCAATCCGGCCCTATCCTTGCGGCAATCATGTCCTGTTCAATGCTTTCGCCCAGACGGACGCCAGCGTCAAAGCCATCCTCAACGATATTTCGAAAACCGCTGTCGAGGCTGAACTCGATTTTGACGTCAGGATTTGCTTGAAGAACGGGCTTCAGCTTGGGCCATACCACCGTGTGAAAGGCGTGATCAGAGAGCGTCAGCCGAGCCGCACCGGAAGGCTTGTTCCGCAGCTCCATCAGCGCGGCGATCTCATCCTCAATCTCGGTCAGCCGCGGCACCGCGCTCGTCAGCAACCGCTCTCCCGCCAGCGTGGGCGAGACGCTGCGTGTCGTGCGATTGAGAAGCTGTAGCCCCATGTTGGTTTCCAACCGTCGGATAGCATGGCTCAGGGTTGACTGCGCCACCCCAATTCGCGCCGCAGCTCTGGTGAAGTTGCGCTCTTCGGCGATGATACTAAACCACATCAGGTCATTGAAATCGGTTCGAGCCATGGCTGCATATTAATCGACACTATCGATTAGTCTATGCCAAAATATGCGGTTATACAGAGCCAACAAAGCCGCTATTGATCGTCTTCCAATCCCGAAGCCCCACCGTATGGCTTCATTGTGAAGCCTCATCGTGAAGACAAAGGATAGCGCCATGCTCCAGAAGACCGATACAGAAGACACTCGCCAACCTGCCGCCGCTTGGGGTGGTGTGCTTTCCATGTCTCTCTGCGTGGCCATGCTGCTTGCGTCTGAATTCATGCCGGTCAGTCTTCTGACCCCCATGGCATCCGGGCTGGGTGCAACGGAAGGCATGACAGGCCAAGCCGTCTCCATGAGCGGCCTGTTCGCAGTGGCGGCAAGCCTACTGATCACATCTGTTGCCGGGCGTCTCGATCGCAAGTGGGTACTGGTGGCACTGACCGGTCTGATGATGCTGTCTTTGGTGCTGGTTGCCATCGCCAAAAGCTTTACAGCCCTGATCATTGCGCGGGCGATGCTGGGAATCTGTGTTGGCGGGTTCTGGGCATTGGCCACCTCCATCATCATGCGACTGGTGCCTCAGGCTGACGTCCCTCGCGCGCTGTCTCTAATGTATGGCGGACAGGCGATTGCCGCCGCTTTTGCGGCCCCTCTCGGCAGCTATCTTGAGGATATCATCGGTTGGCGCGGTGTCTTCTGGGCATTGACGCCGATCGTCGCGATCAACCTTGTCTGGCATCTGATCGTCCTGCCCTCGTTGCCCCAGCGAGAGCGACGCAGTTTGGGTGCGCTCGTTAACGTGTTGCGTCGGCCCCATTTTGCCAGAGGCATTGTCGCCTCGATGCTGTCCTGGGGGGCGGCCTTCACCATGTTTACCTATCTTCGTCCCTATCTTGAGCAGCTCACGGGAGGGGACGTCACGACTGTTTCTCTCCTGCTTTTGGTATTGGGGTGCTCCGGGTTCTTTGGCACATGGATGTCGGGCCGGATCATCAAGAGCAATGTGGCCCCTCTCCTCAAGCTGCCAGCTCTGGTCATGGGAACTGCAACATTGGGCCTCCTGTTCAACGGTGGGATGGTGATCATCACAGCCGTCCTGCTCTTCATCTGGGGGGCAATGAATACGGCCATGTCCGTGATCTTCATGACGTGGATGTCTCGCAATGTCGACGACGCGCCAGAAGAAGGTGGCAGCCTGATGGTCGCGGCGATTCAGGCCTCCATCCTGCTTGGAGCCGTGTTGGGCGGGGTCTTGCTGGACGGATGGTCCATCAGGGCGACATTCTACGGTAGCGTCGTATTGTCCTGCGCTGGCGTTGCGCTCATCCGCAATGGTCACCGAATGTTGAAGCCCGGCTCGGATGAGAGCTGAGCTGGCCGAGGCAAGGCCTGATTTTAAATCCGGCCCGAACCGGGCACTCACCGTGGACTACATCCCAAATGCATGCTTTCCAATTCCTGCCATTCGATTGAAGAATCGCAAAACTGTATGATGATGCACAAGTTTTTACACTTCACTTACCAAAATAAAAATTACCAACGGTATATATTTGAATTTATCCTTCACTCAACCTTTTGAATATATGAAATCAAGATTCAATCGGAGGGTTTGTTGTGAAAAATAAATTGCTATCACTTGTTGCTTGCCTAGTACTGTTCGATGCGCCCTATGCGCATGCCTCAGAAACGCCATCCATTTTTAGCGCGACGGAACTGAAGCAAATAGCCAAGGACCGAGAAAGATTTCTCGTCGGTCTTTCCCATGCGTTCAAGAGACGTGCTGCTGATGGCGTATTTACGCAAAGCATGCTGGATATGGAAAATCAGTGGAGCGTTGCAAAAGCGCGCGCGATGCTCGCGGCTGGCATCCTTCAATATGATTTCAATTCAGATGGTATCATTGATGACAAGGACTATGAAAGCCTCTCCGCTCTCATGCCCGAGCGAAGGCTCATGAAAGCACAAGCCGCCATTTCCAAAATTGACGAAGCAGGAAATGGAGACGGTAAGGTCTCTTTTGAGGAACTATACCAGTATTCATCCGAGACCGCGCAACACCAACAAGACCAAAAAAAGAGGCCTGACAGCCTCATGCGCTTCGACACCAACCATGATGGGAAGGTTGTGTTTGAAGAAATTTTAAAGGCGGTTCATTCCGTTCAAGTAACACAGTCCCCATCCGCCAAGGAAACTTCAGTTCAAGACGCAGTACCTCAAAAACCCAAGACAAAAGCAGCAGCTGTTGAAACCAAAGAACAGGCCTGCATTTTGCCGCAACCGTCAGAAAAAGCGGAAATCATCTACCTGAACGGATCTGCCTCCAAAGCTCTCTCATCGGTCGCGGTGAATGGCTTGGAAGATGAAACGGCCGCCGCAATGATCAATATTGAATCCGGCAACAGGCCTCTTTTCATCATAAGTGCCTTCAGCGGATCTGCTGTTTTGAAATTTACTGGCGACACGAGCAGGATTGAAAAGCTTGTCGTTTCTGAACTGGGTGGAAAGCGTCAGGGGATCGTTGGCCTCAAGGCTAATCAGGTCGAATTCACGGCACAAGAAAACTGCGCTCCACCCTATATAGGCAGCCCGGAATCAGGAAAAGCGCAGTTGGCTGAAAGCCGATTGGCGCTGGCTCTGGGCCATGCTGTTGACAAGGTAATTGTCGCTCGCGCTTTCCACACTATAGGACTTCCATCTGGAGCAATCGGTGAAAATATGCGCTGGAACCTTGATTATAGAACGAGAGACCCGCGCAGAATAATTGAGAATAAATTTCGGGACTTCTACCCATATGGGGTGGAACAGTTCGAGGTGAATGATGTGATCGCATCAGGGAAAGTCACAGCTTACGACATTCTTCCCCACATTGCAGGGCTGATACAATTGCTTGATGCAGGCTCACTTGGTCTTACGGACGACGAATATTTCATCATTAAAAAGCCGATTTCACACTTTCCTGCCGGTATGTACGGCACCTTTGGGGGCACATTTCTCTTGGAAGAAGGGGTTCCACTTCCCGCAGGCAATCCGGGGCATGCCGTGGTTTATGACCTCGCCACAGGCAAGTGCCACGAAGGTTTCTTTTGTCCGCAATAAGCGCGGCCACTCCTTGAACGGCAAACAAAACAAACTTACTCCAAAAATCATTAGATCAAATCTTTGTATTCATTTCAAAGGGTGCTCCGAATGTCCATATTCTCCAGAACGCTGCGTTTCGTCCTAATCGCCTCGCTGTTCATGTTTGGAATTTACATTCTTCTTAATATACCGATCCTTCCCGACACAGTGGAGAGGCCTCTGAGCAAGACCTATGACGGCCCGGGGTTCTCGGAACTTTCCAAACGGATGGCGTCACCCTCCGATGTGGCGGCGCCCTCCGGTACGCAGGGTTTTCAAATTTGCGGGCTAGAGAAACCTATCACGCGCGATGAAGCGAATGTTTTCAAAATCATGAGAAAGGGCGGGCGCGATGCTACTGTTGTCCGCGAGATGCTGAAAAAAGGCAAAGGTACTTGTGATATTCTGAAGGAGTTGGCGCACCTTCATGGTCGTTAACCTGCACTTCAGGATCTTTTTATGCTTGAAGGCGTAGAGCAACCGAAGGAATCTGGGGAAGACGCTCCATACTGTTACGGCCCTATGAGACTCTCCTTTTACAATGGCCCAGTCGATCTAAAGCCCCCGCTCTCAGAGACTTCAACTCGTACCTTCGACAGGAGTTTGCTCTCGCCCGGCGAACTGCAAAACATAGCTATTTTGCTTAATTCCCTAAATGTCTGCTTTCCTCTTGAAGCATTACAGATCTTGCACCCGCCGCGAATGAGCACTTCCCGCCCGAACCGACGGCCAAAGCCGGATGCGCTTCAAGATCCCTTGAATGGCAGCTTCCGCTTGCGGCATCAGAAATCTCGTACCTGCGTGAGATGACCGCTTTCCGCCCAAAGCTGTCGTTCGTTGGGAGTGATATTTCAAAAGCCAGCTTCACCGTTCCGGACATTCACAGCAACTATGCCTGGTTCCCAGCTGCCTGCAAAAAGTAAATAACGGATTTTCCAAGAAGCAGATGTGACAGAGACCAAGCGCGGTCTTCTATTCTTTGGGAATAAGAGGCTTATTCCAGCTCAATGCGGACGGTGATACTCCTCTCGAAGGCATCCATGGTTTCCAGGGGCGTTGAAATGGCACCCAAGGTGACGAGTCCGTCATAGATAGACTTGGAAACTTCTTCCCGTTTGTATGGAATGGCCAGTTCATCGGTTGCTGGCGAGTAGACAATGTCGCCATTGAGCCAACCGCTGTGCAGATCCTTGGCGTCTACCGGAAACTCATCGCTTATGGTGCCGCAAAAGCCTGAAGAGCCTCTGTATAGCTTGGCTGAATATGGCAATTTTTCGATGAGAGCCCGAGACGTTTTGCTGTCGTTTAGCACGGCCGGAACCACAGCATTTCCAATCATTATTCGAACTTTTGTGCCGTTCTCGACAACGCGGCTTGGAAGGGTCGTGGCAGCATGGCTTTCCGCGACAAAGGCGATTGAGGAAAATGAAAGCATGGCCAGCAATAGCCCTGATTTGAGCATGTTAAACTCCAAAATTTGAATTTCGGTATCCAGTGATTGAGTCAATTCTATTGGGGCTCCTGGATTGATCCCGATATGGCCGCCAAGTATCGGCTCTGTGGACCATTGGCACCCTGACTGTGTTTGTCGGCAAACGACTGCTTCAGCTTTGAAGCCTTTCGATCAGCTGTTGCTGATAGTTCGGTAATTCCGATGCTGTCACCGACTGAAAAGCCAATGGTGGCAGGTATTTCATGCCTGCATGCAAAGCGCTTGCCTGCATCGGCGTAAACACATCTTCCAAGGCGATGCCAAGCCTGCCGGTTTCGCCATATGTGGAAGCGCCTCCGGCCGCGGTCGTCACCACTAGCATTTCCTTGCCTTGCCACAATCCAGGCCCGACATTCCCCCATACCTCGTTGAGGTAAGCTTTCATCATCGGTGTGATGTTGAACCAATGGGTCGGGAACATGAAGACAATCCGATCATGAGCCCTGGTGAAATCGCGCTCCGCTTGCGCGTCTATGGCTCGCGTATCAAACCCGTAGATGGTTTCAAGATTTCGCACCATTACGCCTTCAACACTCTCGGCAGCCTTCTGCAACCCCTTGTTTATGATGGACCGTTCGGGGTACGGGTGGGAAGCAATCAGTAGCGTTTTGATATTGGTTCGGTGATTACCATCAGGTGTCTGCGCCTGCGCTAAGCTAGCCGCAAGAACGCCGCCACTCATCGTAGCCGCCAAAAGCAGCTCCGCTTGAAGAAACTCACGTCGGTTCATTCGATCCTATCCTGTTCATCAATGCATGAATAATAAAATCTAGCATGCATTGGCCAGCAAGATTATCCATGGAAAACAGAATGGATTGTTGAAACGGATACATAAATCAAATGCTCCATTGCCGATATTAGTCGGTCTTTTACAATTCTACGTGTTACCTTCTTAACTATCTGCCAACCATATACATTGGTAATAGGTGTGGTTTTGCAAACATTAATACCACTTAAACGGGAGGCGGATATTTTTGCCCAAGATTAAATATATGGGTAACTGTGTCTTATGGCCAACATGCTATTCCGCAAAGAGGCACTTGCTGCAGCGAGTAAAATAGAAACCATTCCGGAGGCAATGCGCGTCACTGGCTCGGCAATTCGGGCCTCGTCAGTCCTTATCGCGTTGGCTATTCTGCTCTCCATTGTCTGGGCAATGGTGGTTCATGTGCCGATTCATGTTAGCGGTTTCGGACTTCTTGTGGCCGAAGATGGCGTTCTTATATCTTCCGCGCCCTCGACATCGTCTGGTTATGTAGACAAGATTCTTGTTCGTAAAAATCAAACCGTTTCGCAAGGCACTCTGCTTGCCACTCTTCGGCTGACTGATCGAGAGGCTGAACTACACAAGCAAGAGCGCGAATTGGCTTTGCTCAAGGGCAGCAAGAAGGACAGAGAAGCCATTCTTAAGTCTCAAACGGCTCTCAAGCTGGCTACAGCTGAGGATGGCGTTGCTGCTCAAAAAGAACGAATTCGCTATTTGACAAGCAAAAGAGACTGGCTGCTGGATCGACAGAAAACACTGACCGGGCTTCATGACAAAGGTATCATCTCACAGGAAACCCTGGCGAATGCGCATCTTGCAGCGATTGCCTCGGAAGATGCGCTAGCGAGCGCCAAGTCTGAGCTAATTCATCAGCAGTCAGAGATACAAACGATCAAATTCGCACAAGCCAATGAGATACTAGAGAACAAGCTCGAAATTAAACGTCATGAAGTTGATTTGATGGCCATGAGAGAAGCCATCAGCAAGGATAGCGAAATTACAGCCGATATCACTGGTGAAGTCGTTCGCATTAACACGCGCCCGGGAAAACTGGTCTCGACCGGCGAAACACTCTTCGAGATTACGCCCCGTACAGAGGGAGCTTTGAAAGCTGTCGCGTATGTTCCCATGGATGAAGGCAAGCGTTTAAAACTTGACGATAGGGTATTGCTTACCCCTTCCAGTCTTCCCGCTGACATGCACGCCCAAATGATTGGCACTGTAGCAGAGATATCTCCGTTACCAATATCCAAGGAAGCATTGAGGCAAACGGTCGGAGATGACGGATTGATCGAAATGATCACCGCGCAAGGAGCGGTATTTGAGGTCTGGATCAATTTGCCTGTAAACCAGAATACCGGTAATGGATATCTTTGGACGTCCAGCGAAGCGTCGGACCTGGCCATAAGCTCAGGAACATCATTTAGTGCCCGCATAACTGTCGAACAAAGGCCGTTGCTGGCCTTGGCGATACCGGCGTTAAAGCGTTTCTTCGGAGAACCCACGAACCTTTGGGCGGGGCGCCGATGATGGGGTTTGGCCGCGATAGAACACGTATCGTTTTGCAGATGGAGGCGGCTGAGTGCGGAGCGGCTTGCCTTACCATGGTTCTGAGTGCCCACGGCAAGGAAATCACTTTGGAAGAAGCCCGTGCACGCTGCGGCACCTCGCGCGACGGAGTAGACGCTGCGTCCATCATGCGTGCAGCAACCTCCTATAACATGGATGTCAAGGCAATTCGCATTGATCCTGCAACTCTGAAAGACATCCCCCTACCAGCCATTCTTCATTGGAATTTCGATCACTTTGTAACATTGGAAGCTGTTAAAGGGGACAGAATAACCATTATTGACCCCGCATCGGGACGCCGACTTGTGCAGGCAGATGAGCTTGACCGAAGTATGACGGGACTCGTGCTGGCAATGGTGCCTGGTGAGGGCTTCAAGAAAAGCGGGCAACGGCCCAAGCTCGTGTCATCTCTCCTTGAGCAGGCAAGCGGCTCCATTGACGGACTAGCGATTGTGTTCCTGATTGGCGTTCTGGGTGTCATCCCAGGGCTTGTCCTTGCTGGCACCGTAGAAACTTTCGCTGATTATGTGATCGGACAACAAAGAGCCAATTGGCTTTTCTTCACACTTCTTGCTCTGGCTTGCACAATCATCACCCAAGCCATATTGAGGGGACTTCAGGAATGGGTCGTATCTTCACTCAGATCCAAGATCGGCGTATCCATTGCGGCTAAAGCTTTTGAGCACGCATTATTCTTGCCGCTTTCGTTTTTTGCACAAAGGAATCCCGGTGAGGTGACCTCCCGCCTCAAAATTGGCTCTGAAATTGGGGGATTGGTTGCTGGCCCTCTCGCCCAGATTCTACCGAATATATTGGTTGTAACAGCCTATCTGTCGGTAGTTGCCTTTTATGATTTAGTCCTTGGCAGTTTGATAGCTGCAATTTCCCTGCTCAATCTGTTGGTCCTGATCAGGCTTTCTCGCCATCTGGCTGATGCCAATCGCTACCACGATGTTTTGGAGGGGCGGGTGAACGGAATAGCGATCGCTGGCTTTATGGCATTTGACTCCTTTCGCAAAATGGGGCGAGAGGACCTTCTGGCTTCCAAATGGCTGGCGGCGGAAGAGGCGAGCCTTGATGCAGAGCAACGGCTAGGCATATTGCGCACGATAGCTGGTCTTGGGCCGGCGGTCGCAACAATGGTCATTTCCATCTGTGTTTTGAGCGTTGGTTCGCTCCGTGTGATCGATGGGCAACTGGACCTGAATAACCTGTTGGCATTGCAGGTGTTGGCAAGTCTGGTTGCCGGGCCTGTCGCCGCACTTGCGTCGGATTATTGTTCATTACAGGAAGCGGCGGGATCCCTCCTTCGAATGCAAGATCTGGTGCGTCATCCATGCGATGGCATCGTCAACCGGCATAATGGTGAGGCTCGATCCCCTGACGGATCTCTCGGGGAACCAAACGCAAGAAGCGAAACCGCCATTTTGAAACTCGAAAATGTATCTTTTGGATTTGGCAGCAACCAGGACCTTTTCAGCAATGTATCACTCCAGCTCCACCCAGGGGTAATGACTGCTGTCGTCGGATCTTCGGGCACCGGAAAGTCGACATTTGCCCGCATTTGCGCTGGCATTATTTCCCCGCGTCAAGGCAATGTCTTGTTTAAAGGGCAAACTTTGAGGGCGTGGCCCCATGAAACCCTCAGGCGCAACCTTCTTTATGTTCCACAACAGGTTGCTATTTTTACGGCTTCCGTGCGAGATAATATCCGGATGTGGGATGAGGATATTGAAGACGACCAGATTATGGATGCTTTGGAACGCGTTCAGCTAAGTGACGTTGTCCATGGGGTTGGTGGATTGGACCGGATGCTTTCGAGCCAATATCCTTGTTTCAGTGGTGGAGAAAGTCAACGTCTCGCGCTGGCTCGCGCTTTGGTTCGCCGCCCATCTCTACTTATCCTTGATGAGGTTACCAGCGCGCTCGATACGTTGAGTGAGAAACAGATCCTATCCACTCTGCGTGATCAGAAAACAACCATACTGATTGTAACCCATCGCCTTGGTACAATTCGCCATTGCGATCAGCAATTGACGCTTGACGGATTGGGGCTGACGGTAATGAGCCGAAGGCTCTCAATGCAAGATGATGCGAACGCGCAAGCGCTCCCAGCATATTCAGATATGAGGGATGCTGTATGACCATGCAAACACCAAAATCTGAATTTGATGCATCGGCCGAACGCATGAGCAGCTTCCTTCACTGGAACACTCCTGAATTGTCCTCATCCAACGATCCCCTTGTCGAAGCAATGCAGCAGATGGCTAAGAGCTGCAACACCAGGCTCGGGCAGAATGCAGCCGCGCTTGGTGATGAGACACGCAGTGAAACAATCTCTCGCCTTTCCTCAGAGGCCGGCATGCAGGCTCGCCCTGTTGTTCTTAAGGAACAAAGGATTGGTGATACCGTAGTCCCGTTGCTTGCAATCAGAAAATGCTCAACAGACAAAAGGCGCAGCGACCCCGTCCTGCTGTATCGCCGCGGGTGTAACTGGTCGATCGCTGAATCAGGAACGCGATGGAGAAAAAGGGCCGTCAAAACTCTGGATCTGAGCGGGTTCGAAAAATATGCCTATATGGTTTTGCCATGCTTTCCGGAAGGCAAGATTTCGCTCTGGCAATTGCTAAATTTTGGTCTGCACCAAAGCCGGGTTGAACTGCTCTCTTATTCCTTCATGACACTTTTGACGGGAGCGGTTGTAGCATTCGTTCCCATGGTGAGCAGTCCTCTCCTAGACTATGTGGTCCCTGAGGGAGAACGCACTCTTCTATACAATCTCGTCATTTTCCTTGTGTTGCTTTTGTTGGTGAATCTCCTGACGCGCCTTGCTGCGGGAATTGCACAACAGCGCGTGCACGGTATCAATGGCTTTCAACTCAGAGCGGCTACGATCGAACGAACCATACGCATCGCTGAAAAGCAATCCGAGATGGGGCAGCCTCTTCCTTCGGCCCCTGTTGCAGTGTTGTCCTCCCGATCCATCGAAACTTGGTATCGTGGAGTTTGGGGACTGGCGATCAGTGTTGTCTCCAGTCTGATGATTGCGCTGCCCAGCGTCTTTGTTCTGGCGACAACCTCTTTGCTCGCGGCTTTGATCGTTTCCGCAGTTCTTGTTTTCATGTTGGGGTTTGGCTATTGGAACGCAAGATACCGTATCAAAACACTCATCAATGGTGTGTCGACACCGCAAAGCTGGATGACATATGCCTATGAAGGGCTATCTATGGTCGACACCATACGCGCGAGTGCGGCAGAAGGGCGATTGTTCACCCGTTGGGCGGATGCCTTTATGGCCTTAAGATACAGGTTTCTGGCTGCAGACAGGATCAGTATACAAAGCTCTATTCTTAAAAGTATGGTGGATGGCCTACTGATTTTGGCAGTGATTGTCGCCATAGCCGTGACTGGCAATTTAGAAAGTGGTTCCGCTCCTATCGCACTTGTCATTGCTGCGGGGAACATTTCTGGCGCCGTTTCTGCCTTGTTGGGCGCATTTTCACAATCATCCATGCTCGGCATTCAATATCGGATGATCGAACCCCTGCTAAAAGCGGTTCCAAAACCCAAAGCCCAAAAAGAAGTTAGGCATGAATTGAGAGGGCAGATTTCATGTCAATCTCTTGTCTGTCGACATGGTGTCTCTCCTCGAGCCGCAATCGATAACATTGGTTTTCATGTTCAAGCCGGCGAGCACATAGGCATTGCCGGACCATCGGGTGCGGGCAAGTCGACGCTGGTAAAATGCTTGCTTGGCCTTATTCCGTATGAGAGTGGAACAATACGGTTTGATGGCTTGGATTTGGCTTCTCTGGATATGCAGGCTGTTCGCAGGCAAATCGGTGTCGTTGGTCAAAATGACCGCTTATTTCCTGGCACACTTTTTGAGAATATCGCAGTCGGAGCGGACGTTTCCGTTGATGACGTCATGACAGCGGTCTCCCGCGCAGGGATGCTTGATGAAATAGAAGCCTTGCCATTGGGATTATATACTCCAGTTGGAGAAACCGAATGTGGTTTTTCGGGAGGGCAAGTCCAACGCATCCTGCTCGCACGCGCCTTTTTAGGCAAACCACGGATCCTGATTTTCGATGAAGCGACCAGTGCGCTTGACGCACGTCTACAAGACCATGTGAACAGTGCAATTCATGAAACCGGAGCAACAGTCATCATGATCGCTCACAGGCTTGAAACTCTACGCAGCTGCGATCGCATTCTGGTGCTTGACCGCGGCCAGCTGGTAGAACAAGGACCCTATAAAGATTTAGCCGAAGCCAATGGCTTGTTCGCTTCTCTCATCGATGCAGAAGCAGGAAGAACCCGGTTGGACACGGTAAGTGGTTCACTGGCCTAAGAGTCGTAATTCAATTCAAAAAGCACACGTTATATTAGACAATATTAAATCGTTATACGGTAACTTGCATTTATTGTTCGTGATGCGAGGGGGTAATCATGACACAGAAAACTAGAAGTAAGTTTGATGCATTAAAAGAGACCATCTCTATTGACGATCTTGCAAGCATTTCCGGTGGTAAACGCGATTATGCCGGAGATGTGGCAACGATCTCTGATCCTGACTTGGGCGTACATGTGTCAGTCGGCGGCCAAGTCGACATGCATTCCAACGATGGAGCGATCAGTGCCTCCGGCGGGATCAGTGTCGGTGATGGGGTGTCCGGACATATGGACTCTGGCACGGTGTCTGGTTCAGCAGGCGTTGGAGCATCAGTATCAGGAGAGATGCACGAAACTCTCGGCCCCGTAACAGCGGATGCAACAGCAGAAGCGCATGCTGGTGGTGGTGTCTCTGGTAGCGCACATTCGAGTGGTAGCGACACGAGCGTGTCTGTTTCGGTTGGTGTTGGAGCAGGTGTCTCTGGTGATGTTGATGAAGGAGTGTCAACACACGGTGTTGGTGCATCTATCACGGCTGGTGGCACTGCCTCGGTAGGCGAAAACGCTGACGGTTCCGTCGATATTCAGCATGGTCATGGAAGCTATGGTGCAAGCGGCAGTGGCGAGGCAATGGCCGGAGCCGGAACAGAGGTCCATGCAGGCGGCGGGGCATCGGTGTCCGGCGTCGGATCTGGAAGCGCCTCTGGCGGCGTTTCCGAAGGCGAAGTCGGTGTCGGAGGTGAGGCCCACGCGGGCATTTCCCACGGGCATTTGAATTTTGGTCTGGGAGGAGACATTGCTGCCGGAGTGGGTGTTGACTTCGACTTCAGTGCTTCAATCAATATAGCTCCTTTCGAAAATGCCCTGAGTTCTCTGGGACATGATCTGGCACCAATTGCCTCGGAGATCGGTCACGACTTGAGCCATGCCGCGCACGAGGTGGGCCATGCGGTCAGTCATGAAGCCCATCACGTAGAACATGAAGTCAGTCATGCGGCGCATAAGGTGGGTCACGCCGTAAAACATGTATTCCATGGTTGGTAATCCCGTAACCAAGATAATGTCCCGCAGGAGTTTTAAAAATGGCAACCAATAGCAAGGTCATTGAAAGTGTTCGAGACGCTATCATGGGAATGACGACCGGAGGAGCCGCGCTTTCAGGTTGGTCTGCAGGTCAAGCTGTTTTGATTGGAGCCAAGACAGAGGAGGCAGCAACCGCGCGCATTGCGCAAGGGGGCGAGCTCAATAGTGCCTTGGATGCGTCCATTCCCGAAGCAGAAATGATTGTCGTCATGGACGTATTCTGTAAGGCCCTTGATGAAACAAAGGATGCGATGGCTGCGTTCAATCGCGTCGCCGCGATCAAGATAGAGGCTACGGAAGGTGTTTCCGGAGCCCTTGAAGCGAGCTCTATAGCTGCAGTGGAGTTCCGGGATGCGCTTGAAGCGGGGATGTCCCCTCAAGCGGCATTGCTGAGCGCTTTCCTTTCTGCTGGTGCAGTTATTCGCACCATGTCTGCCAAGAAGCATTAATTGCATAACGAGATACCATAGAAAAGGACCGAGAGGTTCCTCTTCTGTGGCTGCTAGTCTCCCATCCGACCAGGAGAGAGAATGCCTTGCGGATCAAGGGCGTTCTTAAGCCGACGTCTTACCGACGTCCAAGTCTCTGTGGGCTTAGTCGCCAACTCAAGGTCCAACAATCCTAAACGATAAGGCGAATACCCTTCAGCCTTGAGCCGTTTGCTGATATTGGCATGAGCGGATAACGCGTCCGCTTCTGCTAACGGGTCGTCTCGATCCCAGGCTAGAGATACGAAACAGTGAAGAGCGCGAGACGAAATCGCCTGCATCCCAAGTGCCGCAAAAAGGTTCTCGCTCTGGCTTTCTTCCGTGAGGATCTTTTCAAGATTACAGATATCTTTTGCCTCAAACGGGATGACCGGGCAGAGCCACACAAAGCCGCAACGATCCGTATCCATGTTTCCTGGCGTTTGCGGGCGATGCTTTTTACCCCAATAACCACTCATTGCATTGTTGCCATCTGAAAAGCCGGTCATTATCGTCTCTTGACGATGCCCGACTTCATCCCTGTCATCCTGTATATGGACACAATTGGAAACCAGAACCAGTTCGGCATGGATAATCTCTTGCGTGAGGCGCATAAGATCCGGATGGGGTGCAAATGCCAGTAGCGACGCTCCCCATTGCTTTGGCTTTGCCAACAAGGATTCTGCTTCTTTCGCATATCGACCCAAGAGTGACGACGCCTGTTTGGCACTGTCCCAAAGCACGAGGGATTGTGGTGCTATCAATCCGGATGTGATCAAGCGGCGCAAGACCGGAACAGCCCTCTCTAACCCGTCGTTTTCTTTGATTTCTGCCATTATGGCGCAAGCATATGGCAAGGTAGGCTGCAACGCTATCGTTGCTGAGAGGACAATCCCGAAGTTGGACTGGCTGAAAAGACCTTCAATCAGAGGTCCGGCCGGGCGCGCATGCAAGCGGGATATTTCTGTTAGTCCGATACGAGCGTGCCCCGTTCGCAAGCGTTCTCCTGTCGCAAGAGCAACGTCAAAATCCCACAAAAGCCCAAAGCGATCGCCGTATGCACCTATTCCCTCTCCCCGTTCAAGGGCATTGGCCAGTACACTCGCATCAACAGGCCCTCCAAAAGCGGGCAAATGGTATGAAAGCCCCTCTTTCTTCAAGCGTTGTTGTAAGCTTTTAAATGTGACACCTGGTTCAATGCGAACCATGCCGTTTTCCATGTCCAAATCAAGAATACGATCAAGTGACGAGAGATCCAGTATAAGCGCATCAGATAACGGCAACCGGGATCCCAATCCCCAATTCCGTCCTCTTGAGACGGGATGCACGGGCATCCCCCACTCTGACGCTAAGCTTAACAGCGGCGCAACAATATCGGCCGTCTTGGGCTTTAATATTGCCAAAGGCCTGCCCGACCATGGAAATGTTGCGTTCTTCCATGCTTCGCCTATGTCGCTTCCTGACGTGACCTGTAATTCGGTAAACAACGAAGTAACGCGGTCTAGAAATCCTGGAAGCTCTTTTCCCGCTGTAGCATCCACAATTGTTTGCATGACATTACACTTTTGAAAAAGACAATTACGCCTTAAGCCTACCGTCTTTGGTAACTCGCTGCATGGTTTTGTTTGCGCTTTCCGCTATATCCACCAAAACCGGATTCACGCAGCGTGTGAGGAGTCGGAGGTCTCTACCCGAACGATCCTGACAAAACGATTGCGCCCTAGTCGCTCAAATGGCTGCTTTAGTCCGCGGCATCAGAGATTTCGCAACTGCGTGAAATGACCGCAACCAGCCCAAACGGCTATGTTGATCAAGACGAGCTTCGAGTCCCCTCGAACGACCGTTTCTACCCGCAGCACTGGAAATCTCGCACCTGCAGGAAATGTCTACAATCCGCCCACTCAAGACCTTGCTTTTGTTCGTGGCATCACATTCGTCATCACGTTGTCAGGATGATTCTGATGGATGTCAGGCACATTTCGTGACGTCATGACGGACAGGCTACTAGTTATGATGGCCGTTCAAACAGGAGCGCAACAGATACCCCGATTGCCATGCGACGGCAGACCGTTTTTGTGACAAATGTGATGAGAGACTGTGAATCGCCCCTAGAATTGTCGTCTCCTTGCCTCATTTTTAGGGGACAAGGTGTCTACAATTCTAGGGGCAAAACAGGCGAATTGGTGGACCTTCCGCTTCATGCCAAACTCGAAGAGTTTCTGATCAATATTCCAAGCCATCAGAAAACCTTCATCACTCAAACCCAATAAGCAAATGAAAGCTATACAACTGAATCGTTCGGCAATTGGTTTGGGAAACAATGCAAGGAAGCTGGTGTTCCTGAAACAACACATGGATTGCGCAAAGCCAGTGCAACGAAGCTGGCGGAAGCAGGCGGCACCGAGTTTGAAATTATTACTTTCCTAGGCCATTCGAACCCGGGAGAAGCACGGAAATTGTAAGGAAGGCAAACAAGAAGCTGATGGCCGACAATGCAATGTCAAAGCTGAAATGATGTCCAACCTAGGCACCATGGTTGGACAAAAGCCCTCGCAACTGCCTGAGCTGCAAGGGCTTTTTGTGCAAAGTGGTACGCCCTACGGGACTCGAACCCGTGTTACCGCCGTGAAAGGGCGGCGTCCTAACCGCTAGACGAAGGGCGCTCAGCAATCGGTGAGGCGGTTTATAGAAAGCTTTGGCTCAAAGCGCAAGAGCATTCATGCGAAAAAACTGCATATTCTGCAAAGAATGGTTTTTTGTCCAAAGGCTTTTTATTTGGCCTTGCATTTTGGATGGTTTGGAGCGAATTTGGTTGCATGGCGAAACTAAATTACTAAAGAAACACAAATCGAGATGGTCATGCACGTCAAGGAAAGTCTGGTTAAGGATATTCGTATTTCTTCCCGCCAACTGGTTCGCCGCTGGGGCGTTTTGGCAAAGCACGTGGCAGGCACCGACTATTCACTGAGTGCTGTGCATGCTGTGTTGGAGATTGGCCTCTCCGAGGGTATCACCTCCAAGGACCTCTCGGAAGCCCTCATTCTGGAGAAATCGACGGTCAGCCGGCTTGTCAAAAGCCTCGTTGAACAGGATCTGGTGCAGAAGATGGACGACGACAGTGACCGACGCAAGCAGGGCCTTTCGCTGAGCACAAAGGGCAAGGCGTTGTTTGATCTCATCAACCTGCATGCCAACGAACAGGTAAGAGACGCGCTTGACACGGTTCACACGGATGAGGTGGAACAGATTGCCCGTGGGCTTCGCCTCTATGCCGATGCCCTTGCACTCAAGGGCGAACGCCTGCCAACACAGGAACTCCAGATCGAAACGGGTTACCGTCCTGGTCTGATCGGGCAGATTGCTTCCCTGCACTCACAGTTCTATTTCGATCTGGTTGGATTCGGGTCGGTTTTTGAGGCCATCGTTGCCAGCGGGATGAGTGAATTCATGGGAAGGCTCGACAAGCCGTGCAACGAATTCTGGCACCTCAGTGAGCATGGGCGATTCCTCGCCAGTATCGCGTTGGACGGCGAAGATCTTGGCAACAATGTCGCCCACCTCCGCTGGTTCATTGTTGATGATTGCCTCAGGGGAAAAGGTGCGGGCCGGAAGATACTGGAAAGTGCCCTCTCCTTCGCCGACGCCCACCGTTTTGACGAGACTCATCTCTCCACCTTCAAGGGGCTTGATGCAGCCAGACACCTTTATGAAGCAACGGGCTTTGAACTGGTCGAGGAAAAGCCGGACACCACCTGGGGCACAGAGGTGATCGAGCAACAGTTCGTTCGCAAACGGCCACGATAGTTTACCTGTCCAAAGCGCGCATCATCTCGCAGCGTCTTGTCAAACACACGGTAGGTCTCAGGGGCCCTTTATCTCTGCAGCATCAACGATGCGCAGTTGAACCGATGGACGCCCCTGCCAATAGTTCAGGGTCAGGCTCCCTGCAATATGCAGGCTGTTGCCCCTGTTATCGAGCAGAAGTTTTCCTATGGGCTCTTCCGATGCCCTGAAGCAGATGGCTTTCAGCTTGCCGCCCGAGCTATTTGAAATGGTGCAGCGGATGTGCCCCCCCTGCCCGACGACATCGGCAAAGGAGACCTTGTGAGCCGGAAAGACGAAGATCGGTTCCGGGTTGCCCGCTCCATAAGGGCCTGCTTTTTCCAGAGTGGTCACGAGCTCTTCTGTTGCGCCATTGGCCGTAAGCGCGGCGTCAATTTTCAGCTCGTCGCTGGCGCGGGCTTCTTCAACCTGAGACCTCAGCCTCTCGTGCAGGAAGTGGCGAAATTCGCGGATCCTGTCCGGCTCAATCGTCAGCCCTGCGGCCATGGCGTGGCCGCCCCCCTTCAGCAGCAATCCTTCGGCATGGGCCGCACGCACGGCGGCGCCAAGGTCGGAGCCGGAAATGGAGCGGCCTGAACCGGTGCCCTTGCCATCATCGCCGATCGCGATGGCAAAGGCCGGTCGCCGGAACCGTTCCTTGAGGCGCGAGGCAAGCAGGCCTACGATCCCGGCATGCCATTCGGAACTGAACGTGACCAGCCCGGCACACTCCGGGTCTTCCAGCAATTGTCGCTCGGCCTGGGTGATCGCGTCTTCCAGCATGATCTGTTCCAGAGCCTGCCGTTCCTTGTTGAGACGCTCCAGCTCGGACGCAATGTGTTCGGCTTCCGATGGGTCGGTGCAGGTCAGAAGACGTGCGCCGAGGGCCGCATCACCAATGCGCCCGCCCGCATTGATCCGGGGCCCAAGCATGAAACCGAGATGATAGGGGCTGACCGGCCCGGAAACACGGGAGACGGCAAGCAAGGCGTTGAGGCCAAGGTTGTGGTTCGAGCGGATCACCATCAGTCCCTTGACGACAAACGCCCGGTTGAGCCCGATGAGAGGTACCACGTCACAGACGGTTCCAAGGGCCACAAGATCCAGCCAGCCGAGAAGATCGGGCGGCGGGCAGCCCTTGCCATAAAAGCCGGATTGCCGCAGCAACCGATTGACGGCAACAAGCGTCATGAAGGTGACGCCCACAGCGGCCAGATGGCCCAGTTGGCTCAGGTCATCCTGCCGGTTCGGGTTAACGAGCGCTACCGAGACGGGCAGCTCTTCCCCCACCTGATGGTGATCGATGACAACGACATCGGTTTGGCGTTCAGCGGCGCGCTGGAGCGCATCGAAGGAGGTCGAGCCGCAGTCGAGTGTCAGAATGAGCGTATGGCCTTCATAGATCAGGCGATCCATGGCATCAGGGTTCGGGCCATAGCCTTCGAAGATCCGGTCGGGAATATAGATCGAGGCATCACAACCACAATGGCGCAGGAACAGCTTCATCAGCGAGCTTGAGGTGGCTCCATCAACGTCATAGTCGCCGAAAATTGCGATCTTTTCGCGGCGCTGAATGGCTTTGGCTATGCGGTCGGCCGCGATATCCATGTCTGTGAGGCTGGATGGATCCGGCATCAGATGCTTGATGCTTGGGTCGAGATAATGCGCGGCTGTGTCCACGTCGAGGCCACGGGCGACCATCACTCTGGCGACGATGTCGGGAATGTCCTGCCCCTGCGCAATTGCGTTGGCCATTTCCACGCCGCGCAGATCAAGACTTTCGACCCAACGACGCTCCTTGGCGGATTTGGAGATACCAAGATAGCTTTCGGCGGAGGCGTTGTCGGGGTGCATTGCGGCTTCAAATCTCTTGCTGGACGGGAATCACTGAATTTGCAGACAATCTATCACGAAGGAGCCGACCGGCGACAAAAAAGGCGGGCCGATGTGGCCCGCCGTTGGTTCTGATCGTCTTGTCGCCCCGTCTTTTTGGAGGACCTTCCAGGATGATCAATCGAGATGGAATTTCTCGAACTGACGGTGTTCGGTCTCCACCCAGCGAACGGTGCCGGTGGATGAGCGCATGACCACGGTTTGGGTCTTGATGATATCGCGGCCGAACTTGACACCGGAGAGCATGTTGCCGTCGGTAACGCCGGTTGCCGCGAAGGTCACATCGCCACCAGCGAGTTCGATGAGTTCGAACTTCTTGGATGGATCGGAAATACCCATACGGATGGCGCGCTGCAGCTGTTCCTCGTTATTGATGACGAGACGTCCCTGCATCTGGCCCCCGATACAACGCAGTGCAGAAGCAGCCAGAACACCTTCCGGAGCACCACCGATGCCCATGTAGATATCCATGCCGGTTTCATCCGGGTCGGTGATGTGAATGATGCCCTGCACGTCGCCGTCACCAATGAGACGGATAGCTGCGCCAGCGGCCCGAACATCTTCGATGAGTTTTGCGTGACGCGGGCGATCGAGAATGCAGACATTGAGATCCGCAACGCTAACCCCCTTCGCCTTGGCGAGGGCATCGAGGTTTTCAGCTGGCGTCCGGTCGAGGTCAACCAGACCCTTGGGGTAGCCGGGACCGATTGCGATCTTGTCCATGTAAACGTCAGGCGCGTTAAGCAGGCTGCCCTCGTCGGCGATGGCGATAACAGCCAATGAGTTCGGCTGGTTCTTTGCGCAGAGGGTTGTGCCTTCCAGCGGGTCAAGCGCGATGTCCACTTTTGGACCCTGATTGTTGCCCACTTCTTCGCCGATGTAGAGCATCGGTGCTTCGTCACGCTCGCCTTCACCGATCACCACGCGCCCCTTGATGGGCAGCTGGTTCAATTCGCGGCGCATCGCGTCCACTGCGGCCTGGTCGGCGGCCTTTTCATTGCCATGGCCTCTCAAGCGCGCCGCAGAAACGGCGGCTCGTTCAACTACACGAACAATTTCGAGAGTCAGGATTCGATCCAGTACCGGTGCTTCTCTGATTTCACTCATTCAACTTCCCCTTTTGCCCCGTTGGAGCGATATGTTCAATGAAATCGGCATTCAAACTTAACCCATTGAATTGAAATTATTCCAATTTCACAATCTCTCAATTCTGATGACCTGTGGAGATGCCACCACATGACCATCAGTCACGATCGTTTCGATCGCGGTACGGATGGCCAATTCCGTCGTCTCATAGGTTATGAGGACCACATCCTGCGGCGTCTTGTCTTTTGTAATCACTTCACTTTTCAGTTCTACTTTATCTTTGGCTTTTCTTTGAACTATACTTTCGAGTGAAATGCCCTGTTCTGCCATACGATTGGCGATGGAGGCAAAGACGCCAGACTGGTCGCTGACCTTGAGACGAATGTAATAGCCGCCCTCATGCGCCCGCATCTCGGCAGGCTTGTAGGGCTGAAGCGTCGCGGCAGGTCGACCGAGCGGTTTGACCTTGAGCCCGCGGGCAATGTCGATGACATCGGCAATGACGGCAGATGCAGTCGCCGCACCACCAGCGCCAGGGCCTGCAAGGGTGATCAACCCGATTGCGTCGCCTTCAATGGCAACCGCGTTGGTCACGCCATCGATCTGGGCAATGGGGGAATCCATCGGCACCATGGTGGGGTGAACACGCTGCTCGATGCCACTCTCGGTTTTCTGGGCAACCCCGAGCAGCTTGATCCGAAAACCAAGCTCTTCGGCCGCGACGATGTCGGCTTGAGTGATGCTGGTAATGCCTTCAAGGAAGATGGAGTCGATATCGATCTGATTGCCGAAAGCAAGGCTGGTGAGAATGGCCAGCTTGTGGGCGGTGTCGTTGCCCTCGATGTCGAAAGACGGGTCTGCTTCGGCATAACCTAGGCGCTGGGCGTCCTTGAGGCAATCCTCAAATGCGATTCCCTCGTCTTCCATGCGCGACAGGATATAGTTGCAGGTGCCGTTGAGAATGCCATAGATACGGGTGATCGTGTTGCTGGTTAGGCCTTCGCGGATGGCCTTGACAACAGGAATGCCGCCAGCGACGGCGGCTTCGAAATTGATCGAGACATTGTGCTCTTCGGCAAGCTGAGCCAGTTCGTTGCCATGCCGGGCCAACAGGGCCTTGTTGGCGGTGATGACATGCTTGCCAGCCATGATGGCTGCTCTTACGGCTTCTTCCGCCGGACCACTGTCGCCACCAATCAGTTCGACAAAAACGTCAATCTCGTCGCTCTTGGCCATCTCGGTGGGGTCTGTGTACCAACTGAAACGGGTGAGATCGACGCCGCGGTCCTTGTTGGGATTTCTGGCGGAAACCGCTTCAACCCGAAGCGCACGACCGGCCTTGATTGCCAGTTCATTTTCCATGGAGACGAGACGTTTGAGGGCAGAAATGCCTACCGTGCCGAGACCGGCAAGGCCGAGCTTGAGAGGAGCGCTCATGTATTTATGGAGTCCAATAAAATGTTATTGTTGGCTTGGTGCTTTTGCAAATTAATTTCTGAAAGAAAAAAAATCAGGAAATTCAAGAGCAAAACTGCTTGTTCTTGAATAATTACGCAAGCCAACAGCCATTCGCAAGCACAATCTGGAAATAACCGGATTTCTCTACACTCGCGAATGGCATTTTGTTTCTGACTACATATCGGGATGCAGTTTATTACTCAGCAGAGGCAAGGAAGCGACGAATGTTGCGCGCTGCCTGGCGAATGCGCTGTTCGTTTTCCACGAAGGCAAGGCGCACATAGTCGTCACCATATTCCCCGAATCCGACGCCCGGAGCGACGGCTACATGGGCTTCGGCCACCAGCCGTTTGGCGAATTCGAGCGAACCGATGGAGCGGAACTTTTCCGGCACCTGTACCCAGGCGAACATGGTTGCTTCCGGTGTCGGGATCGGCCAGCCTGCACGAGTGAAGCTTTCGACCATGACATCCCGGCGATAACGATAGACCTCACGGGCCTCGGCGATGCAGTCCTCTGCACCGTTGAGGGCTGCCGCTGCCGCGACCTGAATGGGCGTGAAGGCACCGTAGTCGAGGTAGGATTTCACCCGTGTCAGCGCACGGATCATCCGTTCGTTGCCGACCGCAAAGCCCATGCGCCAGCCGGGCATGGAGAAGGTCTTTGACAGCGAAGTGAATTCCACTGCGATATCCTTGGCCCCGTCCACCTGCAGGATCGACGGCGGCAGTTCGTCACCGAAATAGATCTCTGCATAGGCCAGATCGCTCAGCACCATGATGTCATGCTCTTTGGCGATCCGGACAACTTCCTTGTAGAAGTTGAGGTCGACCGTATAGGCGGTCGGGTTGGACGGATAGTTGACGATAAGCGCGATCGGCTTCGGAATGGAATGACGAACGGCCCTGTCGATGGCACGGAAGAATTCCTCGTTCGGCTCAGCCGGCATGGAGCGCACGACGCCGCCGGACATGATGAAACCGAAGGAGTGAATCGGATAGGTCGGGTTCGGAACGAGAACCACGTCCCCCGGGCTGGTGATGGCCTGTGCCATGTTGGCAAAGCCTTCCTTGGAGCCAAGGGTGGCCACGATTTCGGTTTCCGGGTTCAGTTTGACCCCGAAACGACGCTCGTAATAGGCAGCCTGGGCGCGACGAAGGCCAGGAATACCACGAGACGTCGAATAGCGATGGGTCCGCGGATCAAGGACCGTTTCGTTGAGCTTGTCGACAATGTGCTTTGGCGTCGGCAAATCAGGGTTACCCATGCCCAGATCTATGATATCCGCGCCTTCCGCTCGCGCCTTCGCCTTAATCCGGTTGACCGGTTCAAAGACATAAGGAGGGAGACGGCGTATTTTATGGAACTCATCCATAGTTAGGCTCCTTGGTAGCAGGATTGGATCATAGAAATTGGCGTTAGCCAGCGAAGTGAAGGGAAAATGGCGCTAACAGGTCAGCTTTGCCACATCTAATTCAGTTTTTGCACATGGGAATTGGTCAATACGGTGGCAGAGACGCCATCGTCAAAAGCTATCCAACAGGCACACCAGACGCAAGGGAAAGGGGTCAGTTCCCGGCTCTCTTGTTGAGCTTGAGGAGCTCCGCTTCCAGCGCCTTGCGCTCTTCCGGGGTGAGAAGCGCAGGATCCTTGTCAGACAACACCGCGACAGCGGGATAGTCTTCCGTCTGCTGGGCTTCGTTCAACAGGCTCATGGAATAGCCAAGCTCGGACGGCAACAGCATGGATTGCCCCTCGCCAGCCTGATTGCCAGATGCCAGCTTGCCAGTTGCCTGCTTGTCCGATGTTGCGGTTCCGTTTGTCGTCCTGGTCTGCGCAACAAGTCCGCTTGTCGCAGACGGGGAATCGGCAAAATCCTGATGGGTCGCAGAGCAGCCCGCCGCCGCCAACAGCATGGCCGCAGCAAGCAGCCTGACGCCTGCGCGTCCCTGTTGGTGTTTAACGCCATGAAGAGAAGATTTAGCGTCGCGAGCAGTCACTAGACTTTCCTTTTGAAACGGGAGCACTCCGGGCAGGAGCGCCAGACAGGACGATCATATACTATATTATTTGCGTGATCGTTTATATTGCCAACAGGTCTGAACGGCAGGATGCAACAGAATGTCGCGCTGGTTTCAGAAATAGTTACAGCGATTTGCCTTTTCAAGTCCAGTACCCAAACGAAACCAGTCGGCATTTTGTGACACGATGGGTTTATTGAAATCCTGATGGGGATAGGATAACGAACAACAATCCCGGTCCCGTGTGCCATGCCGCTAAATGGAGCGTTGTGGCATCCATTTTGGGCTTTTCTGCTGAAGATCAACAGGTTGGTGACTTTGACATGGTGAAGGACAAGGACGAGGCCGACAACGGTCCTGAAGATGGACGGGACAAGGAAAGCACTCAATCCAACGGCTTCGAGCAGGAATTTGCCCAGTTCATGATCCAGGATCCTGAGAAATTCGCTACCAATGTCGCCCATATCTTCGAGGAAGCCGGCAAGGTTGCTTCTGCCTATCTGCGTCCGCGC
This sequence comes from Cohaesibacter haloalkalitolerans, assembly GCF_003574655.1. Classification (GTDB taxonomy): domain Bacteria; phylum Pseudomonadota; class Alphaproteobacteria; order Rhizobiales; family Cohaesibacteraceae; genus Cohaesibacter; species Cohaesibacter haloalkalitolerans. Next base: position 463,964 of record NZ_QNUM01000005.1, on the reverse strand, counting down.
GAAAGTGGCATGGACCGTCATACCGTCGACTATGTCAACCAGATGGTGCGAACCTTTGGCGAAGTCACACAGCACTGGACATCCGACCCTCAGCGAGCCATGGAAGCTCAAACCCGCCTGTGGGGGCGCTGTCTGGATCTTTGGGGCGCTTCCAGCCGTCGCATGATGGGGGAACAGGTGGACGACATTGCCAGTCCGGCAACCGGGGATCTGCGGTTCGACGATCCCGACTGGCAGGCCAACCCTTTCTTCTCCTTCATCAGGCAGCTTTATCTGATTGCCTCCCAGTGGGCGAGTGAAATGGTGGTTGAAGCGGACAGCGTCGACGAGCATACGCGGCACAAGGCCCTGTTCTACGTCAACCAGATCTTCAACGCTCTTTCGCCCAGCAATTACGTGCTGACCAATCCGGCCCTGTTGCGCGAGACGCTGGAAAACAACGGCGAAAATCTCATTCGCGGCATGCAGATGCTGGCCGAGGATATTCAGGCAGGCGGCGGCAACCTGCTCATCCGCCAGACCGATGCCTCTGTGTTTCGTCTTGGTGACAATATTGCCGTAACACCGGGCAAGGTTGTCGCCCAGAACGATATCTGCCAGCTGATCCAGTATGAAGCCCAAACAGAGACAGTCCAGAAAACGCCACTGCTGATCTTCTCGCCATGGATCAACAAATACTACATTCTCGACCTCAACGAGCGAAAAAGCTTCATCCAGTGGTGCGCGCGTCAGGGGCACACGGTTTTCGCCGTTTCATGGGTCAATCCAGACGAGAGCCTGAGGGACAAGGGCTTCGCTGACTATATGCGCGAAGGCATTCTGAGCTCGATCGAGACGGTGCGGCAGATTACCGGCGAGCAAAAGGTCAACGCGCTTGGCTATTGCGTCGGCGGCACACTTCTCTCGTCCGCAATGGCCTATCTTGCTGCTAAGGATATCGACTGGATCAACAGCGCAACACTGATTGCCGCTCAGGTTGATTTTGCGGAAGCTGGCGATCTCAAGGTGTTTATTGACGAAGAACAGCTCACAGAACTTGAACAGATCATGGACCGACAGGGTTATCTGGATGGGCAGTCGATGGCCAATGTCTTCAACATGCTCCGGCCCAACGATTTGATCTGGCCCTATTTCGTCAACAATTATATGCGCGGGCTGGAGCCATTTCCATTCGATCTGTTATTCTGGAATCAGGATTCTACCCACATGACGGCAGCCTGTCATTCCTTCTACTTGCGCAAATGCTATCTGGAAAACGCCCTTGCCTCTGGTATCATGGAGCTGGACGGCGTTCGGCTTGATCTCAACTCCATCAAGGCACCAGTCTATTGCCTTGCGCTCAAGGAGGACCATATCGCCCCTGCTCGCTCGGTCTACAACGGCGCCCGATTGTTTGGCGGGTCCGTCGACTTCGTCCTTGGCGGCTCGGGTCATATCGCTGGCGTTGTCAATCCGCCCGTGTTGAAGAAATACCAGTTCTGGCGCGGAGGGACTGCAGATGGCAGTCTTGAGGACTGGCTTGAAACGGCAACGGCTACGCCCGGCTCCTGGTGGCCGGATTGGCATGAATGGCTCGTTGCCCGCAGCGGTGGTGAAGTCCCTGCCCGTGCGATCGGCTCACCAGACTTTCCGCCGATGGAAGACGCACCCGGAGACTATGCACGCAAAGCCTGCTAGACCGCCCGCTTGTCTGTCTGGCAGCACAAACAGTTTCAAATGAACATGATTGCACTGTCCTTTCACGTTCCCTTTACATGCAAAACATCTTATTTCATTCATAAAATCATAAACTTACCGAGTGTCTCCGGCGGGCGCATCAGAAACACTCACTCGCCAATTGCCATGTTCACTTTCATTCAACCGTCACAGACTCGTATTAATACCAACCGGTAAAGCAACGGGATGGCGGCCATTCGACAAGGGGCAACAGAGCTATCCGTCCTGCCGCGTCCTGCTGGCAGCGTGCGTTGTGCGTTGCGGATGGGGGCTGATGTGGCAAAGCTGAGTTATCGCGATATTTCCAAGAGTTTTGGCGGAACGGACGTCTTGAAGTCCATTTCCCTTGATGTGGAAGATGGTGAAATGATCGCCCTGCTCGGCCCCTCTGGCTGCGGCAAGACGACAATGTTGCGCCTCACGGCCGGATTCGAACGCCCGGACTGTGGCTCTATCCTCAAGGGCAACACACTGCTGTCTGATCAGCGCAACCATGTGGCACCGGAAAACAGGAACATGGGCATTGTCTTCCAATCCTATGCCCTGTGGCCCAACATGACCGTGGCCGAGAATGTCGCCTATCCGCTCAAGATACGCAAACTGCCCGAGGACCAGATCGATATCATTCTTTTCAATGCACTTGAAACGGTATCCCTGCTTGATTTTGCCGAAGCCGAACCAGCCATTCTTTCCGGAGGGCAGCGGCAGCGCGTGGCGCTCGCCCGTTGTCTGGTGATGGAACCGGATGCCGTTTTGCTCGATGAGCCCCTTTCCAATCTCGACGCTCATTTGCGGGAAGTAATGCAACGCACCTTTCTGCAGTTTCATGAGCAGTCAAAGGCAACCATGCTCTATGTCACCCATGATCAGGCCGAGGCCATGGCGCTGGCTGACCGGATTGCCGTCATGTTCGACGGTCAGCTGGAACAGGTTGACCGACCGCAGGATCTCTATCGCAAACCGAAAACCGAACGGGTGGCACGGTTCATTGGTCAAAGTTCCATACTCACCGCTTATCTGGAGCGAAAATCAGAAGGTGAGCGGCGCGATGTGGTCATCAATGGACAGGTCTTCAGCACCCGCCAGAGCAACGAGATTGCACTGATGCCGGAGGCAACGCCGGTGAGCCTTTGTGTTCGGCCCGAGCATATCCGGCTGGACCATCAGAACGGCCTGCCCGCCCGCGTTACCTCTTCGTCCTATCAGGGAGAACGGTATCGGGTAGCGCTGGAAATGAGTGACGGAACAGATGTGGTCGCCTATAGTGAGCACAAGGTAAAACCCGATGAGCTGGTGCGTTTTACCTTTGAGAATGCCTGGGCGATGTAGTTTCGACCGTGATACGTCTGGATCGGATGAGCTCCTTTCGGACCAACGATCGAGCAAGAGTCCCGCACAAAATGCGGTACATTGAGAATGAAACACCCTGTTTCGGGCCTGGCGGTTGACCGTCGGCAAATGAGGTCCATTGTCGCAAAAAACGGCCAATTCCTTCACTTTTTCAAAACTTATCAGGTTTGGAACGTTTGTATTTAATACACGGCAGCCAAGAAACATTTGCGCATATTGTACGGAAAAATGGAGCCAAAACGAAAAATTCGTCCGTTTTCGACTTTTATGCGCTTGACGCATTCAGCCATACCATTTACGCACAGCCCTAGTTCTGCAACATGAATTCTCGGCATCTGGTTTCAAGAGAAAATTGGATGATCGGGATTTTTGCGCCCCTTTCGCAAGAATTGAGCTAATATTGCCCGCGTAAATGAGCTTGTACAGAAGTTTATAAAGCAATAGTTCAATGGCGCGTGTACCCCCCAAGGTGCAATGCAAAGCGGAGCCGTCGAGCGGAAAGCTCGTCGTCATTACGGATCCTTGCAAAGGTCCGGTTTCGAATAAAGACGACGATCTCTCATCTTGGTCCATATCGCATGGACCGAACCTGGAGGTCGCGCCCTTTTAAATAGTGAGGATAAGCGGTTTGGAACAGTCTCAGCATCAATTCGGCCTGTATGACCATAGCTTTGAAAAAAGCAGTTGCGGTGTTGGCTTCTTGACTTACAAATCCGGCGAACAGACCCATGACGTTCTGCTGAAGGCGAATGAAGCCTTGTGCACCGTGCCCCATCGTGGCGGCATGAGCGCAGAAGGCGTTGGCGATGGTGCCGGTGTTTGTGTTGATTTGTCTCTGTCCTTCTTCCGAAAGATAACCGGCATCCCCACTCTGGAGCTTGGCGAATTTGGCGTTGGCAACTTCTTCCTGCCTGAACTCAAGAAAAACTGGGAAGCTGCAGACAAACTGATCAAGGATAGCCTTGAGAAGAACGGTCTGCGCATTGTTCTTGTGCGTGATGCGCCGGTCAACAACTCGGTTATCCGCCCTGCTGCACTCAAATACATGCTGGCCGTGCATCAGGTCGTCTTCGTCAAGGGCGAAGCGATGGATGAAAAGGGGTTTGACCGCAAGATCCATGATGCCCTGATGGCCATCGAGGCCAAGGCCTATCTGGAGCCTTCTCTGAAGGGGCTTTATCCTCTCTCCATGTCTGCGCACACGCAAGTCTACAAGGGGCGTCTCAACTCCAACGAGATCATTCCCTATTTCTATGATCTGACGGACGAAGATCACAAGATCCACTCGCTGTTCTTCCATACGCGCTTTTCGACCAACACCGAGCCGCAGCCGTCCATGGCGCAGCCGTTCCGTTTGATGGCGCACAACGGCGAGCTCAACACGGACAAGAAGAACCGTCTGTCCGAAGCCACCATCGCCCAGATGAAGAACCAGCAGATCTATTCGCCTCCGGGCCAGTCCGACTCTGCTCGTCTCGACCAGACGCTGGAGCGGCGCCTCATCGAGGACGATCTGGATCTGATTACGGCGGTTGTCGCCATGATGCCTCCTGCCTGGGAAAACGACACCCGTTTCCCCGAGGACGTTCGCGTCATGCTCGAGTATTTCTCTCTGTATGAAGAGAAGAACGACGGACCAGCTGCCCTGATCTTCGGCAACGGAACGGTTGTCGGCGCGCGTCTTGACCGTCTTGGCCTGCGTCCGCTGCGGTCTGTTGAAACGAGCGACTATCTGTGTGTCATGTCCGAAGCCGGACAGGTTGATTTTGATCCGGAAAGCATCATTCGTCGCGGCCGCATCGAGGCCGGTGGCATGCTCTATTTCGATCACGCAACCAAGAAGTCCTACACCTCCGACGAAGCTCTCAAGATGCTCGCGTCCAAGCGCGACTATCGCGAGCTGCTTGAAAAGGCTCGCAAGAACCTTGAAGACCTGCCGCGAGCAGAAGGAAAGACCGTCGTTTCGCCAAGCTTTACCGACGTGCAGCGGTCTGTTGCCTATGGTCTAAACCAGGAAAGCTTCAAGTTCCTGCTTGACCCGATGATGCTGACCGGCAAGGAAAAGATTTCGGCCATGGGCTACGGCGTAGCCATCAACGCGCTGACCGATCAGGAAGGCGGCATGTCGAAATACTTCTCCCAGCGGTTTGCCCAGGTGACCAACCCGCCGCTTGACAGTATCCGTGAAGCAGACGGCATGACGCTGCGTGTTGCGCTCGGTGCCAAGCCGCATTTCAACAAGGGTGAAACCAAGCAATTGGTCGTCCAGAGCCCCATTTTGTCTCCTGACGATCTGGCCGCCATTCGTGCTCAAAGTGATGTCGCCATCACAGAAGTGCCGATGGTGTTCGAGGTCGACCACAAGGCATCCAAACAGAAGGCGCAGGACGACCTGATCGCCGCTGTTGACCATGTCTGCGATCAGGTGGAACACGCTGCCCGTGAAAAAGGTGGCATCGTCATCTTGTCCGACGCCATGGTCGACGAAAAGCTCGCTGCCATTCCGCTGCCCCTGATGATCTCGGCTGCCAACCAGCGGCTGATTGAACAGGGCATGCGCTTCCGCGTGTCTCTGGTTGCCGAGAGCGGCCAGATCGCTTCTGCTCACCAGATTGCTACCTCCCTCGGGTTTGGCGCGTCGGCTGTCATGCCTGTCGTCGTTGAAGCACGTGCGATGGAATTTGCCAAGGGTGACAGGTCCGCAGCCAAGGCCAACATTGCCAAGTTCATCTATGCTGCCAACAAGTCGCTGATGAAAACCATGGGCAAGGTCGGCCTCTGCACGGCAGAAAGCTACATCGGTGGTGAGTTCTTCGAGCCGAACTTCCTCGACACGGACGAGAAGATCCTGAAGCGCTATTTCCCGAACATGAAGAACACGGTTGGTGGTGTGGACTTTGCGTCCGTTGCCAAGAGTGTTGTCGAGTGGCATAAGCGCGCCTGTGAAGTCAAATCCGAAGACGACATTCCGCTGCTGGGTCTGTTCAAGGAGCGGTCTGAAGGGGCCGGTCACACCTATGGCAACATGGCTGTGCGTGGCTTTGTTGAAATGACCGCAGAGAAGATCCAGTCCGAGCATGGTGCCCCACAGGAAGGCGACGCCAACGAAGACGACTTGCGCCTTTTGCCGGTTGCGCGTCTGAAAGACGCCTATGGCAAGGGATCTGGCTCCTATCGCAACACCAGCTTTGCCCGTCGCACCCCGGAAGAAATCGACGCCTTCAAGATCACGCCCAACTACCGCAAGTTCGCGCTCGAGCTTGCCAAGGAACGTGAAGCACGTCCGGCGGCGCTGCGTGACGTCCTAGGTTTCCCGACGGACATCAGCTGGGCAACGACGGCGGAAGAGTTCCAGCACGAGTTGTTCAAGCATGACCTGGTGGGCAACAACGAGTTCTTCGTTCGTGGCCTGCGCGTTCATCACAACAAGGACGACAGCTTCACGGTCTTCTTTGCCAGCAAATACACCCACGAGAGACTGGTCGCCCTGTCGATTGCGCTCAAGAACCAGTTCGGGGATGAGCTGCTGTCGATGAGGACCGAAGGCGAGAACATTCACATCACCGCCAAGGGTCAGGCTCACTACTATTTGGCCAACCACCGTCGTCCCTATGGCAAGTTGCCGTTGAACAGAGTTCAGCCAGCCCATGAAATCACCGCGATGCTCGCATCCGGTGCCATGTCCCATGGTGCGCTTGTTGCGCCAGCCCATGAGGCTGTGGCTCATGGTGCCAACATGGTTGGCGCTTTCTCTAACTCTGGTGAAGGTGGCGAACACTATTCACGTTACGGCACGATCCGCTCATCGAGCATCAAGCAGCTTGCTTCCGGTCGTTTCGGTGTCTGGACCGGCTATCTTGCCGACCCGACCCTCGAAGAGATCGAGATCAAGATTGCCCAGGGTGCAAAGCCGGGTGAAGGCGGACAGCTGCCGGGCAAGAAGGTAACGGTTGAAATCGCTGCGGCCCGTGGTGGTACGCCAGGGGTCGAGCTGATCTCGCCTCCTCCGCACCATGACACCTACTCCATCGAGGATTTGGCTCAGCTCATCCACGATGCCAAGGCGGCGCGTGTGCGCGTCATTGTCAAGCTGGTGTCGTCCGAAGGGATCGGCACGATCGCGGTTGGCGTTGCCAAGGCTGGCGCCGATGTCATCAACATCGCCGGCAACTCCGGTGGTACCGGGGCTGCTGCGGTGACCTCGCTCAAGAACACCGGTCGTGCGGCGGAAATCGGCCTTGCCGAAGTCCATCAGGCTCTCTGTGTCAACGGCTTGCGTGACAAGGTCATCCTGCGTTGTTCCGGTGCCCACCAGACCGCATCCGACGTCATCAAGTCCTGCCTGCTCGGCGGCGACAGCTTCGAGTTTGGCACCACGGCCCTGATGATGCTCAAGTGCGTGATGGCCAAGAACTGCAACATCAAGTGCCCGGCCGGTTTGACGACGAACTCGGAAGTGTTCGACGGCGACCCGCGTGCGCTCGGTCAGTATCTGATGAACATTGCCCATGAATGCCGCGAGATCCTTGCGAACCTCGGCTTCAAGAGCATGCGCGAGGCACGTGGCCGGTCCGACTATCTGCATCTGATCAAGCATCCAAGCGCGATCGGCCAGATGGATCTGAGAAAGATGCTGAAGCTGGTGGAAGAGGTTCATATCAAGGAACCGGTCTATCTCGAAGCTCACTATGAGATCGATGACATGCTCTTGAAGGAATTCAAGAACAAGGCCGTTCAGCGTCATCACCGCAACGCCAAGCTCATCGTCGAGAAGAAGCTCGACAACCGCAACAAGACGGTTGGCGGCCAGTTCGCGATCGATATCGAGCGCATGCTCCAGCACGAGATCTCGGAAAAGCATGTAAAGTCAATGCCGATGGTCTACACCGATGACCGCGGCCGCAACATGCTGAAGCCGGAAACGCTGGAAATCCATACGCATGGCTCTGCTGGCCAGTCGTATGCGGCCTTCTGCAACTCCGGCATGGTCTTCCATCATGTGGGAACCTGCAACGACGGCGTCGGCAAAGGTGCATCTGGTGGCTATATCGCCATTCATACGCCGGGTGGCGGCTCCGAAGAGAACGTGCTGATCGGCAACTTTGCACTGTTCGGCGCCTGCGGGGCTTCGCTGTTCGTCGAAGGCGGCGCCGGTGACCGTTTCGGGGTCCGCAACTCCGGCGCAACGGCTGTTGTCGAAGGTGTTGGCGACTTCTGTGGTGAATATATGACCAACGGCGCCATCATGAACCTTGGCGGCTTCGGCAAGGGCTTCTGTAACGGTATGTCCGGTGGCGTTGCCTACCAGTATGACCCTTACGACAAGCTGGAATCGCTCTACAGCCATGACTCGGTCAAGCTGCATCGTCTGGACGGTGACAACGACCGCGCCAAGCTGCACAGGCTGGCCGTTCAGCGCCTGCTGCGCCATCACGTCAAGTTCACCGGCTCGAAGAAAGGCAAGTTCCTGCTCGACAATTTCGAAACGGAAATCGTCAACTTCAAGTTCGCCACGCCGCTGGCGCTCGAGACCTATCAGAACTACGAAGCCATTCTGAAGGCCAACCCGCGCAAGGAGCTGACGGAAGAGCTTGCCAACGCTCTGGTTTCTTACCAGATCCGCAAGTTCAAGCTGGCCTATCGCGATGGCAAGGTGATTGCTGGCGGTATCATTCCGTCGCAGGGCGAGACCGACACCAAGCTGATGTATGAGCTGATCAACAACTTCACGGTGATCAACATGGCTCAGCAGATCGTCAAGACCCGCTACCGCGGCGAGGAGATCGATGCGGCTACGCTCAACGTCGGCGTCAGGAAGCTGATCCTCACCGAGGACTTCAACCTGATGACCAAGCTGTCGAACATCGCGAAGCAGGCGCTGGCCGACTATTCCGACATGGAACTGGCCGTCCTTGTGTCTGACAAGCGCATGAAAGACTACAAAGTCGCATTGTCCAACCGGAACGTCCCTCTGATGGACTCCATCGGCACATACGGCTGGATCCTGCTTCAGGATCGGTTGAACCGCAAAGCCATGGGCGCGTTGCCGGACTTCGAGGCACTGTTTGCCGCGACGTCCAGCCAGGAACTGGTCAAGCAGGTGTCCTAGACACCTGCTTTCCAAGACGTCCTTTCGATAGCAATTCCAATTGACGGATCAAAGAGAGATGACCATACCTTTCCTTCCTGCTGACGCCCCCTTTTCCGAAGACCAGAAGTCTTGGCTTGCCGGCTTCTATGCGGGCCTGCACACCCAGATGCTTGTCGGCAAAAAATCACAGACCGCAGAATCCAAATCGACCATCACCGCCAATATTCTCTACGGCACCCAGACGGGGAACTCCGAAGGGCTGGCGGAAGACTTCGGCGCGGCCCTGCGCGCCGATGGCGTCAACGCTGTCGTGACCTCGCTTGACGAGATCGAAGTCGAGGCTCTGGCCGACATGCACTATGTCTTCCTGATCACCTCCACCTATGGCGAAGGCGAAATGCCAGACAATGCCCAGATGTTCTGGGATGCCCTCAAGGGCTCTGACGCGCCGCGCCTCGAGCATTTGCACTTTGCTGTATTGGCACTGGGCGATACGGCCTATGACGGCTTCTGCGAGGCTGGCAAGCAGTTTGACCTGCGCTTCGAACAGCTTGGCGCCAAACGGTTGACCGCCCGTGTCGACTGCGACGTCGACTATGAAGAAAGCGCCGAAGGCTGGATGACCTCTTCTCGCGAAGAGCTTGCCAAGCACAACCCGGAGGGTGGCGAAGGCAAACTTGCCGAAGCTGCCTCCGTTGGCACCAAGGCAAAGTCCAAGTGGTCGCGCAAGAATCCGTTCGAAGCACCGGTCACTGTGAACCATCTGCTTTCCGGCGCAGGTTCTGCCAAGGAAATCAGGCATTACGAGTTCGATCTGTCCAACGACGGCCCGACCTATGAAGCTGGCGATGCGCTCAATGTCATCCCGACCAACGACCCTGCCCTCGTTGCCGACTGGCTCGACTATCTTGGCGTTCCCGGTGATACTGCGGTTGCAGGCAAGGATGTTTCACTGGAAGAACTGCTGTTCAGCCAGCTTGAAATCTCGACGCCTTCCAGCGAGTTCATCAAGGCGATTTCCAGCCGCTCCGATGACGAACATCTCGAGCACATCGTTGATTTCAACGACAAGGAAGCCATGGAGGCCTATCTGTGGTCCAAGGATGCTCTGGACATTGCACGGCTGCATCCCAAGGCGAAATTCTCTGTCGCTGAGCTGATCGGTCTGTTCAAGCCTCTGCAGCATCGGGCCTATTCCATTTCGTCCAGTTCCAAGATGTACGAAACCAGTGTTCATCTAACCGTTGCTTCCGTTCGCTACGAAAGCCATGGCCGCAAGCACGGCGGTGTCGCCTCCTGCTTCCTTGCCGATCGTGTCGGTCAGGACAAGGCACGGGTCTTCATTTCGCCAAACAAGAGTTTCCGCGTTCCCGAGAACAATGACGTTCCGATGATCATGGTCGGTCCGGGCACGGGCATTGCGCCATTCCGCGCCTTCCTGCAGGAACGTCAGGCAATCGGGGCCAAAGGCTTCAACTGGCTGTTTTTCGGCGATCAGCACGAAAAATCCGATTTCATCTACAAGGATGAACTGGCCAAGATGCAGGCTGATGGTGTGCTCAACCGGCTCGACCTCGCCTTCTCGCGCGATCAGGCCGAGAAGATCTACGTCCAGACCCGCATGAAGGAAAACGGCAAGGAACTTTATGCAGCCTTGCAGGAAGGCGGGCACTTCTACGTCTGTGGTGACGCCTCCCGTATGGCCAAGGATGTGGATCGGGCGCTGCATGCGGTCATATCCGATCAGGCTGGCCTCAGTGATGACGGGGCGATGGACTATGTCAATCAGCTCAAGAAGGAAAAGCGCTACGTGCGTGACGTCTATTGATGACACACGGATAGCCAACGACATCAAGCCAGCCTCCAGAAAGGCTGGCTTTTTTTATTGGCCAGATGGACTGCACCTCATACATGTGAACAGATTGTCCAACAGACATTTCAATCGTATAATTCCGCCATCCACAAGGTCATGACTATGTGTCACTTCGCTGGGAGGATCTGAAATGACATTGAAAATCGCACTACTTTCGCTGACGATTGCCGCCGGTGTCACCCTGATTTCACCCCTTCTTTCGGGGTCTGGTCTTGTCGGTGAGGCACACGCCCAAGCCTATCAGAACATGTCATGCGGTGAACTTTGGTATGCCCGCAATTCCATCTATGCGCAGCAGGGCTACTGCTTCAAGACCGCTCGCGCAAGGCAGACGTTCGGGCCACGGTGCTATGCCCCATGGGGACGACTGACCCCGCGTCAACAGCGCCGTGTCGACACGATCATCTACTGGGAAAGACAGTATGGCTGCCGCTGATGGCTCTCTCGGGCGCTATCAGTTCCAATGATATGATTTGATGACAGCAAAAGCCCGCAGGGTTCCCCGGCGGGCTTTTCATTAAAAATCGCGACTGAGCGTCAAATCTCTTGCCGCTCATGGTAGCAGCCGACGTTAGTCGTTGAGGCTCCTGCCGTTTTCCTGCATCATGGTGGCGACAGCATCAAACGCAGGATCCTTGGGCAGCTCTTCCAGTTCCAGAGCGCATTTACGCCGCCAGTTCGGGTGCTGATCAATCGTTCCGGGCAGGTTCTGCGCCTCTTCCTGCGCTAGAATATCATCAAGCTGAACCGCAATCATGGCAACGGGGGAGCTGGCCAGAGCCGAATGGGTTGTCGTGAACAGGTGATCAAAGCTCAGGTCGCCATGCGTCGATGGGTCCGGGTCGAGGGTAGCAAGGGCTGCGACTTCCTGCTGCCGATATTGCAGGGCACTCTGAGACGGAGCATCAAGACCACGAATTCGGTCGCGCCATTTGATATCGCAGCCGGAAATAAAGCCTTTCAGGGTCGGAGTATCGTGGGTACTGAAACCGGCAAGGCTGAATTCGCGCAGATCGTTCGGGTGCTTGAAGGTGCCATCGGGCCATTTTTCATATTGAAGAACGGAATAGCCATAAACTCCGTGAGACTGGACAGATTCCCGGAAGCCTTCCGGGACGAGACCCAGGTCTTCGCCGATGACTGCCGTTTGCGAGGCATCAGCCTCAATCGACAGAATGGCAAGGAAGACATCAAGCGGCTGGGACACATAGGCGCCCGGAACACCCCCATCAGGTATCCAGAAGCTACGGTTGAGACCGAGGACATGATCCACGCGCAGAACGCCCGCATAGGCCATCGCCGAGCGATAGATGTTGCGAAGCGACTTGTATTTGTTTGCAGCCAGCTTTTTCGGCGCATAGGCGACCAGACCCCAGTTCTGGCCATCCGGCCCGAGCTGATCAGGCGGCGCGCCCAACGAGACGCCCTGCGCGACGCTGTCATGTTCGCACCAGCTTTCGCCACCACCACGACGCGCCCCGACAGCGAGGTCAAGATAAAGGCCAAGCCCCTTGTCGCCTCGTGCCCTCTGCTGGGCGTCCCCAAGCTGAACACTGGCGATCCACTGCAGCCAGATGTGGAAGTCGATGCGTGCGGCAAAGCGCTCTCTTGCTTGCTTGATGGCATCCTCATGTCGCTCCCGGTAGGAGACTGGCCATTGGTGCCAATCAGTCCCATACTGATCGCAAATTGCTTCGTAGAGCGCAAAGCGTTCAAGATAGGACCCGCGCGACTCCCTGAAAGCAGCTAGCGCCCCCTTCGACTCCGAGCCAGCATGCGTGAGAAATAGGGAATAGAGATCACGCAGCGCAGCGTTGTGGCAAATCCGGTGATCATTGTAACGGATCTGTTCACTTGCCCTCAGCTCGGTCCACTGGGTTTCCACGGCTTGCAGCAGGGCGTGAATTTCCGGTAGGTCCGGCATGCCACTGAACTGATCGAGCGCAATGTGCTGGGTATTGATGAAACCGCGATGGGTTGGCGAATATGGACTGATGGCGTAAGGGTCGGTAAAGCCGAGAGCATGCACCGGGTTGATGCCGACAAAAGCGCCGCCGAGCTGGCCGACATATTCCGAGAAACGGGCGAGATCCTCGAAGTCACCAAGGCCGGAGTTGCGACTGGAGCGGAAGCCGTAGAGCGGAGCCGTTATGCCCCAAACCCGGCTTCTGCCAATCAGATCGTCAATGGATGGCGCACGCAGAGGTGCGGTGATGATGGTTACGGTCTCGATGCGACCGCCAACCTCACACACCAGCTCGTGGATACCCGATGGCAGGGGCGGTAGCGAGATATGTGTGTCGGCAATGCCGCTGAGGATTTCGGAAGTATACTGCGAGCGGACATCCGACGACAGCCCTTCATCCAGCTCTATATGCCAACGGGCACCAAGGCCGAAATTGCACTGATAATCAAAGCCGGTGCCGGTGATCAGTTCGCGCGGGAACCATCTTTTCTTTTCCGCTTCGACATGATCGCGCAACGCCTCATCGACGTCCGCCTCACTGTCGAGATGCAGCCCATTGGCCTTCAGGAAGGCCAGCTGTGTTTCGACTGGCGTCTGAACCAGATTGCCGTCGAAGTCGTTGTAGGCCGTATGTATTCCAAAAAAGCCCGCCAGAGCATTCAGCTTGTCTTGATTCATGACTTAGCAGTATCCGATTCCAGGATGAGCGCGACGACAGAAGACCCTGAGACTTCAGTGGTTTCCTGATTGGTTTCAAGGCTGGGATATTGAGTTTGTTGCGAAGTATCCAAAGCCCGGACCCAACGGAACCCTTCCGGACAGGCTGGCATGACAACGCTGGCAGCCACATTGCTGCGGTTGAACACGATGAAAACGACGTCATTGTCCTTCTCGTAGGAAGGCACCTCTGCCGAGCAACGCAAGGTCAGGCAGAAGCTGGACAGGCTCGGATCGCGCCATTGCAGCGAGAAGCCGCCGAAATCTGTCCATTCTACATCACGCAGATCATCCTGCTGACGCTTGGCTCCATGCAAGAACCGATCCTGTCGCAAGGCCTTGTGATCACGGCGGAACTTGCTGAGATAGGCCACGAACTCCTTCAGCTCGTTGTCTGCCTTGTCCCAACTGACCCAGCCGATCTCGTTGTCCTGACAATAGGCATTGTTATTGCCCTGCTGGCTGTTGGCTATCTCGTCGCCAGCAAGCAGCATCGGGGTGCCCTGACTGAGGAACAGGGTGGCAAGAAAATTGCGTTGGCGGCGGACGCGGCGCGCCCGGATCACCGGATCCTTGGTCTCGCCTTCAGCCCCGCAATTATCACTGTGGTTGGCGCCGTGGCCATCCATGTTGTTCTCACCGTTGGACAGATTGTGGCGGTTGTTGTAGCGGGTAATGTCCGCCAGCGTGAAACCGTCATGGGCCGAGATGAAGTTGACGGAAGACCAGGCGCGACGCCCTGCCCGGTCGAACTTGTCTGCCGAGCCGAGAAGACGGGAGGCAAGGTCCGGCGTGGTCTGCGGTTCACCCTTCCAGTATTTGCGGGTTGTATCGCGATAGCTGTCGTTCCATTCGGAGAACTCTGGCGGGAACCCACCCAGACGATAGCCGCCCGGGCCTATATCCCACGGCTCGGCAATGAGGCGCACCGTGGACAGGATCGGGTCCTGCCGGATGGCATCAAGGAACCCGCCATAAAGATCGAAGCCGTAGTCTTCACGGCAGACCGTCGTCGCAAGGTCGAAGCGGAATCCGTCGACCCCCATGCAGAGTACCCAGTAACGCAGGGAATCGAGCACCATGCGCAGGACGAATGGATGGGACACATTGACCGTGTTGCCACAACCGGTGTCATTGACATAGTAGCGCGGCTGACCGGCGATCAAACGATAGTAGGATGCATTGTCGAGGCCGCGAAAACAGAGCGTCGGGCCATTCTGGTCGCCTTCTGCCGTGTGGTTGAAAACCACATCCATGTAGACCTGAATACCGGCGGCCTTGAGCTTCTGGACCATGGCGCGGAAGCCGATGATCCCATCCGGTCCCAGATAGCGCGGCTCCAGTGCAAAGAAGCCGATTGAATTGTAGCCCCAGTAGTTGACCAGATTCTTGTCGAGCAGAAACTCGTCATCAAGAAAGTGATGAACAGGCATCAACTCCACGGCTCGTACGTTGAGCGACAACAGATGGTCGATCATTGCATCACTGGCGATCGCCTCATAGGTACCCCGGATACCTTCCGGGATATCCGGGTGCATCTTGGTGAGCCCCTTGGCGTGCGCCTCATATATGAGGTCGCGACCATCCATGATCGGCGCTTCGGTTTTCAGGAATTCATTGAGAGACGGATCGGACACCACGGATTTTGGCACACAGGAAGCACTGTCAGCGGCACCAAAAGTCAGGTCCCCGCCAGAGGCCCCCTTCTGATAGCCGAACAGTGTGGCAGACGGGGTCCACTTACCAAAAATCTCGCGCGTATAGGGGTCCAGCAACAATTTGTTGGAATTGAAACGATGGCCCTGCTCCGGAGCATAGATGCCGTGGGCCCGATAGCCGTAAAGCGTTCCGGGCTTCAGCCCCTCCAGATAGCCGTGCCAGACGGGACCGGTTCGCTCCGGCAAGGAGATGCGGTCGACTTCCTTGGTGCCGTCGTCAGAAAACAGGCACAGATCAATCTGGCTTGCATTCGCCGAGAAGACAGCAAAGTTTGTTCCCTCTCCGTCGAAGAAGGCACCAAGTCTGTATGGCGTTCCGTGCGAGGTTCTGTATTTCATCAATGATCGGTCCTAAAGGGCACAGCCATCTATTTCACCAGCGACTGGTAGAGTTCTTCATAAAGCTTGGCCGACTGATCCCACCCGACTTCTGCAAACATCGCGCGGCGCATCATCGATTTCCATTTCTTGTTGTCACTGAACAAGTCGCAGGTTCTGTGAACTGCCATTTCCAGGGCTTCCACCGTAGAGGGCGAATACTGAATGCCGGTTGCGCATTTGGTGGCCAGAGCCGCCGCATTCGCGTCAACAACCGTATCAGCCAGACCGCCTGTGCGAGAGACAACCGGAATCGTGCCATAGCGCAGTGCGTAAAGCTGAGTCAGACCGCAAGGCTCGAAACGGGACGGCACGAGAAGGGCATCGACACCGCCCTGAATCTGATGGGCCAGCTCTTCGTTGTAGCCAATCTCAACGGCAACATGATCTGGTGCCTGAGCTGCGGCGGCGAGATAGGCTTCTTCCAGTTTCTTGTCACCGTTGCCCAGCACCACAAGACGCGCATTCCGCTCAATGAGCGTTGGAATGACTTCAAGCAGCAGATCAAGACCTTTCTGGGTAGTGAGCCGCGAGACCACGCCAAACAGAGGGGCATCGGCGTTGCTGACCAGATTGAACCGGTCCTCCAGCCACTGGCGATTGGCGGCTTTTCGCTTGAGGCTCTTGGGGCTGTAGGTTTTCACCAGTGCAGAATCTTCCTGCGGGTCCCAGACCGTGAGGTCAATGCCATTGAGAATACCCGAAAGGTCCTGCTTCCGGCTTCTGAGCAGGCCTTCCAGACCCATGCCGAATTCCGGCGTCAGCAGTTCAGTTGCATAGGTCGGGCTGACCGTGGTGATCTTGTCGGCAAAAGCCAGACCGCCCTTGAGGAACCCGGCATGCCCCCAGTATTCAAAGCCATCCGGATTGAACATGCCCTCGGACAAGCCAAGGGTCTGGACGACGCTGCCGTCAAACAGGCCCTGAAAGGCGATGTTGTGAATGGTCATGACAGTTGGAGGCGCCTGTCGTCCGGACTGCTTCATATAGACCGGAACGAGCCCGGCCTGCCAGTCGTGAACGTGAACAAGCTCAGGCTTCCAGCCGCCGATGCCGTCGAGTCCAATCTTTGCGCCGATGAGCGAGAGGGCTCCGAACCGGACAGGATTATCCTCCCAGTCGAACCCCTCTTCATCGAGATAGAGGGTGCCTTTTCTGTCGTACAAATGGGGCGCATCCAACAAGAGAAGGTTAAGCCCCTTGGCCCGCACCGAATAGACGCGGGCCGGGCCTCCGAAGAGATCTTCCAATTCCAGAAGAACATCGCCATGCTTCAGCCAGCCACTCACATCGGGGTAAGCTGGCAGAAGGATTTTGATCGTATGACCAAGATGTTCAAGAGCCTTTGGCACGGAGCCGATAACATCGGCCAGGCCGCCGGTTTTCACGAATGGTGAGCATTCGGAAGCTACAAAAAGTACGTTCATCTAAAGGTCCAGTTTGTCAATCATGGACTGCGTTATCAGGCAGATGCCCTTTTCTGTGCGGCGGAACCGCTTGGCATCCAATTCGGGATCTTCACCAACGACCAGACCAGCCGGGATTTTGACATCGCGGTCGATGACCACATCCTTGAGCCGGGCTTCCCGGTTGATCTCGGCGTATGGAAGCGCTACGACGCCGCTCATCTTGGAGAAGGAGTGCGCCTTCACGCCGGTAAACAGCAGACAACGGTTCAGTGACGAACCGGAGATGATGCAACCGCCCGACACCATGGATGAAACAGCCTGACCGCGGCGCCCTTCCTCGTCGTGGATGAACTTGGCTGGCGGGGTCAGTTCCTGATGGGTCCAGATTGGCCAGTCATTGTCATAGATGTCGAGTTCCGGAATGAAGTCGGTCAAATCGATATTGGCTTCCCAGAAGGCATCGATCGTGCCCACATCGCGCCAGTAAGGTTTGATTTCAAGACCCGACCGGATACAGGAGCGGCTGAACGGGTGAGCAACAGCCTTGCCCTCCTTGACCAGTTTCGGGATGATATCCTTGCCGAAGTCATGATGGGTGTCAGGGTTGAGTGCTTCTTCCTTGAGAATCTCATAAAGGAATTTGGCTTCAAAGACATAAATGCCCATGGACGCCAGAGCACGGGTCGGATCGTTAGGCATTGCTGGCGGGTTGGCCGGCTTTTCGACAAACTCGAGAATGCGATCATTCTTGTCGACCTTCATGACACCAAATGCGCTGGCATCGGCCAGCGGCACCTCAATCGAACCGACGGTAACGTCGGCGCCGGTCTCGACATGCTGGCGGACCATGAGGGCATAGTCCTGCTTGTAGATATGGTCACCGGCGAGAATGACAATATATTTCGGGCCGTAGCTTTCCAGAATATCGAGGTTCTGATAGATGGCATCGGATGTGCCCTGATACCAGGCTTCATCATTCATGCGCTGGGAAGCGGGAAGAATGTCGAGAAACTCGTTACGTTCTTCCCTGAGGAAGCTCCAGCCGCGCTGCAGGTGGCGAATGAGGCTGTGGGCTTTGTACTGAGTGGCAACGCCAATGCGGCGGATGCCGGAGTTCACGGCGTTGGAAAGAGCAAAGTCAATGATGCGGCTCTTGCCGCCAAAATACATGGCAGGCTTGGAGCGCTTTTCGGTCAACTCCTGCAGACGGCTGCCCTTGCCCCCTGCCAGGATAAATGCCATCGACTGATTGGCAAGTCTGGACGTTTCACGATCAAGTTTCATAGAATGCTCTCCCCACTATCACTTGTGTTCATATCCTCAAATCCTGTTCACGCCTGCTCCAGTTGAAAATAGAGCGTGGAAAGCGGTGGCAATGTCAGTGACAGCGAAACCTCTCTCTCATGCGAGGGAATGTTTTCGGTTACGGATGCGCCAAGGTTGCCGCGACCTCCTCCTGCGTAAAGGCTTGAATCGGTGTTGAGAATTTCTACCCAACGTCCGGCTTTGGGAACGCCCAGACGGTAGTTCTGACGTTCGACCGGAGTCATGTTGCTGACGATAAGAACCGGGGCGTCGCCCTCGTCTCCATAACGGATCCATGCAAACACCGAGTTTTCAGCAGAATGGCATTCGATCCATTCAAAGCCGCGCGGCTTGCAATCATATTTATGAAGGGCGGGCACCTCCCGGTAGACCCGGTTCAGATCGCGCACGAGCGACTGCACGCCGCGCTGGAAGTCATATTGCAGCAGATGCCAGTCAAGGCTCTGGGTATGGTTCCACTCCTCGCCCTGCGCAAATTCGCCACCCATGAACAGCAGCTTCTTGCCCGGATGGCCCCACATATAGCCGTAATAGGCCCTGAGGTTGGCAAACTGGTCCGCCGGATAGCCAGGCATGCGGCTGAGGAGCGATCCCTTGCCGTGAACGACCTCGTCATGGCTCAACGGAAGAATGTAATTCTCCGAATAGGCATAATGCATACCGAAGGTCATGTCGTGGTGATGGTATTTGCGATGCACCGGCTCATGGGACATATAGCGCAGGGTGTCGTTCATCCACCCCATATTCCATTTGTAGCCAAAGCCCAGACCGCCATGATTGGTGGGAGCACTGACGCCGGGAAATGCGGTCGATTCTTCAGCGATGGTCACGATGCCTTGCGCTTCACGGTAGGCCGTGATGTTCATGTTGCGCAGGAAATCGATCGCTTCGTAATTTTCGCGGCCGCCGTCCTTGTTCGGGATCCACTCGCCTTCCTTGCGGGAATAGTCGCGATAGAGCATGGACGCAACTGCGTCAACGCGCAGACCATCGACATGATGTTCCTTGAGCCAGTAAAGCGCGTTTGCCGACAGGAAGTTGGCCACTTCGCGACGGCCATAGTTATAAACCAGCGTATTCCAGTCCGGATGGAACCCTTCGCGGCGATCCTCATGCTCATAAAGTGCCGTACCATCGAAGCGCGCCAGACCGTGAGCGTCTTCGGGGAAGTGTCCCGGCACCCAGTCAATCAGCACCCCGATACCGGCGGCGTGAAACGCTTCCACCATGCCGCGGAATTCTTCCAGCGTGCCGTGCCGGATGGTGGGGGCGAACAAACCAACCGGCTGATAACCCCAGGAGCCATCAAACGGATATTCGGAGATCGGCATCAACTCGACATGGGTAAAGCCCATGTCCTTGACATAGTCGACCAGCTGCTGGGAAAGCTCATAATAGGACAGCGGGCGGTTGCCCTCGTCCTGAACCTTGCGCCAGGACCCCAGATGGACCTCATAAATGGAAATCGGCTTGTCAATCCCGGTGCTTCCCGAACGGTTTTTCATCCATTCGCCATCGTTCCACGAATGCCCATCAAGCTTGCGAACGATCGAAGCGGTACGCGGTGCGTGTTCGGAACCGAAACCAACCGGATCGGCTTTCAGTGGCAGCAACTGGCCCTGTCTGTTCAGCAGCTCGTATTTATAGGCTTCACCTTCCGAAACACCGGGAATGAAAATTTCCCAGACGCCGGTGACACCTCGCGGCCGCATCAGATGACGTCGGCCATCCCAGTTATTCCAGTTACCAACAACAGAAGCGCGGCGGGCATTGGGAGCCCACACGGCGAAGTGCGTCCCGGCAACCCCTTCATGGGTCATCACATGCGCACCAAGCACCTTCCAGAGCGCCTGATGGGTCCCCTCACCCAGCAGATATTCGTCCAGCTCGCCAATGACCGGGCCAAATCGGTAGGGATCTTCCTGAAGCCAGACATGGTCGCCGCGGGTGACGCGCAGCTTGTAGGCGAACCGCTCTGTCCGGCCTTCAATCGGCTTGGCAAACAGATCCGGTGCGAAATCGTCCCGTTCTAGCTCAGCAATTACGCTGCCGGTTTCATAGTCGATGACTTCAATTTCCGATGCACCAGGAACAAAGGCTCGCACAATGAGCTTGCCCTCCCATTCCTGCAAACCCAATAGAGAAAATGGATTGCTGTGAATACCGTCCTGAATGGACTGGGCATCGCGTCTTGAGGTATATGATGTCATAGCCCTGCTCCCCCTTTGTGTATTTTTACGCTAGAGCATGTGATCCGCAAATGGAACTGCCAGAAAAGTCGTATCCCTTTGTTTTTTTAACCTAGAATTTCATATGCCCATTTGTCGCAGCGCCTGATATTCTTTTAAAAAACGGATTTTCCTAACAACTCTAGATTTCCGATGGCGCCAGATTCCCGGCGCCATCGGATGACTTGAAACAATCAGCGTTCGTAGAGGGACTTGGTGTCCCAGATGTCTTTTGCGTAGCCCTTGATCGTGCGATCAGACGAGAACCAGCCCATGTTGGCCGTGTTCAGAATGGCCTTGCGAGTCCAGTCCTTGGTGTTGAGATAATCCTTGTCGATCTTGCGCTGGGTTTCGAAATAGTCGTCGAAATCGCAGGTGACGAGGAAGTAGTCACTCTCATACATCATCTGAACGATGGAGCCGTACCGGTGCGGTTCGCTTGGCGAAAATACGCCGCTGGCGATCTGATTGAGCACACGATAGAGCCGCGGACTTGCCTCGATGGCGTGGCGGGAATAATCCTGCTGGGTGCGGCGCTCGAAGGCTTCCTCGGCGGTAAGACCGAACAGATAGAAGTTCTCCGCCCCGACATGCTCCCTGATTTCCACGTTGGCCCCGTCGAGCGTCCCGACAGTCAAGGCACCGTTGAGGGCAAACTTCATGTTGCCGGTACCGGACGCCTCCTTGCCTGCGGTCGAGATCTGCTCGGACAGGTCGGCGGCGGGCATCAAGATCTCCGCCATGGAAACATTGTAGTTTTCCGGGAAGATGATCTGCAGATAATCCTTGGTTACCGGATCCTTGTTGATCACGGCAGCAACATCATTGATCAGATGAATGATCCTCTTGGCCACTTCATAGCCGGGAGCCGCCTTGCCACCAAAGACCTTGACGCGTGGCGTCCATTCCTTCTTCGGGTTTTCCTTGATCTCGTTCCAGTAGGCAACCGCCTCGAACAGGTTCATCAGCTGGCGCTTGTACTCATGGATACGCTTGACCTGAATGTCGAGCATTGCATTCGGGTCGATATTGACCTCGTGCCGCTCAGACAGCCAGTTGATGAAGCGCTTCTTGTTTGCCAGCTTGGCCTTGTGAAACTCCTCCTGGAAGACGGCGTCATCGGCATAGACATTGAGGCGTTCAAGCTGTTCCAGATCATCCGGCCATTCGATACCGATAGACGAGTTGATAAGGTCGCGCAGCGGCTTGTTGCAGTCATAGAGCCAGCGACGAGGGGTGATGCCATTGGTCTCGTTGATGATCCGCTTTGGATAGACCTGATGCAGATCGTGGAAGACCGTTTCCTTGACCAGTTCCGTATGCAGAGCAGAAACGCCGTTGACATGAGAGGCCATGATAAAGGCCAACTCGCCCATATTGACGTTACCATTGTTGATGATGCGGATATTGGAACCGGTTTGCTTGAGGTGTTGGTCCTGAATGATCTCGATGATGCGATAGTGACGCGGCAGGATACGGGCAAACAGTTGCTCCGGCCACCGTTCCAGAGCTTCCGGCAGGAGCGTATGGTTGGTATAGCCAAGGCACTTTCTGGCAATGTCAATGGCTTCGTAGATTTCGATGCCATGGATGTCGGTCAACAAGCGAACCAGTTCTGGACCGGCGATGGCCGGGTGGGTGTCGTTGAGCTGGATGGCAGCCTTCTTTGGCAGATCGCGCAAATCATCATTGGTCGAGCGATAGCGGCGGATAAGGTCCTGAATGGACGCCGAGGTGAAGAAGTATTCCTGCTTGAGGCGCAACTCCTTGCCGGTTTCGGTCGTGTCATCTGGATAAAGAACGCGGGAAATGGTTCTGGCCAGCGCCTCAGGGGCACTTGCAGCCAGGAAGTCGCCGCGGTTGAAGCTCTCAAGGTCGAAGGCGCGGGTCGGTTTTGCCGACCAGAGGCGCAACGTGTTGCACCATTTTGCCTGCCAGCCGAGAGCCGGTGCGTCATAGGCCTGTGCCTTTACGGTCTCGGCCGGATACCACACGGCGCGACCGTCGGATTCACTGACATGACCGCCGAAGGCGATGATATAGGCGACTTCCGGTCGTTCGAATTCCCAGACGTTGCGCTGGGCAAGCCAGCCTTCAGCGGTTTCGACCTGCGCGCCGTTTTCAAAATGCTGTTCGAACAGACCATGTTCATAGCGAATGCCATAACCGTGGGCCGGAATACCGAGGGTGGCCAGCGAGTCAAGGAAGCAGGCGGCCAGACGGCCAAGACCGCCGTTGCCGAGGGCAGCGTCCGGCTCGTTGGCGACAATGGCGTTGTAGTCCTGCCCGAGTTCACGCATCGTTTCGCGTGCGACATCTTCAAAGCCAAGGTTGATCGCAACGTCTTCAATCAGACGACCGATCAGGAATTCCATGGATAGATAATAGACGCGTTTTGCGTTGCTGTCGTAAGTCTTGCGCGTGCTGTCAAACCAAGGGTCAACAACGATGTCCCGCAGGGCCAAAGAAAGAGACATCCGCCAGTCATAGGGCGTTGCGTGTCCCTGATCCTTCCCCAAAGAATATTTGAGGTGTCGCAGAACTTCTTGTTTTAGCTTGATTTGGAAAATCTTTGTGTTCATGAGCCCGAACGTCCAGTTGAAAAATGTGCCATTGGCGAAACGGAGGCTTCCCTCCACATGACAGTATGCAATCCCTGCAATTTATGGCGCAGTTATGCTTTATAAAACGCAAACACAAACTCTCTTAATCGGCCAATATGTCAAAAAGGTATATATGCCGCATGCTTTCCACTCCAGCCACTCTCCCCGCCCCTTTACAGCATTTCCCTTATGATTGATTGGGACTTTGAAAAAGACAAGCGGAGAGAAAAAAAGCTGACGAAAGTGGCATTTTTTAAGCATATGCCTTTTCCTGTTGCGCACGATCTGAGCAATTCCACCAAGACTTTTCCCCAAACGGCAAAATCCGTATTTCTGACCCAAAACCGTTTTGCTGAAAATTGAGCGATGGTTGACCAATTTCAGGGTGCCAATCAGTCCTGTGCGGTGGCTATACCACCCTAACTTACACGATTCGAGCGGCCACCATGGTCCTTTCCTTTCGCTTGCGAAAGAATGGCGAGTCTTGCTCGTTTTCTTGATGATGCCACAGCCAATATGGCCTTCGTATGACGGCCATACAAAGAAATGCGCTCAGCAACCCTATGTAAGCAAGGGCCGGACTGGTAATGCAGAGCAAAGAAAAAGGCGCAGTCGAAACCGCGCCTTTCACAGTGTCTTCCCGTACAGGCCGTCTGCAATCAGGCTGCCTTGACGTTGGTCAGTTTCGGCATCAGTTCGAGCAGATGCTGGGAATATTCATGCTGCGGGTTTTCGAACAGCTGTTCGGTCTCCGCAACTTCCAGCAGCTGGCCATAACGCATGACGCCGACCTTGTCGCACATCTGCCGGATGACCGGCAGATCGTGACTGATGAACAGCATCGTCAACCCGAGCTCGGCCTGCAGGTCCTTGAGCAGGTTGAGGATCTGTGCCTGAATGGACACGTCCAGAGCCGAGGTTGGTTCATCACAGATCAGGAAGCGTGGCCGGGTCGCCAGAGCACGGGCGATGGAAATGCGCTGACGCTGACCGCCCGAGAACTCGTGCGGATATTTCATTGCGGCAGCAACACCCAGCCCGACGTGATCCAGCAGATCGCGGACGATGCTTTCCGTTTCGGCCCGGGAACTGGCAAGCCCATGGAAGCGGATTGGCTCTGCAATGATGTCCATGACCTTCATGCGCGGATTGAGCGAGGAGAAAGGATCCTGGAAGATCATCTGCATCTGCCGACGGAAATGGTCGCGTTTCTTCTCGGTGGTGATCTGCGTCAGATCGGTCCCCGCAAAGTAGATGCTGCCTTCTGCCGGGGTGTAGAGCCCGGAAATCATCCGGGCGATGGTCGACTTGCCACTGCCACTCTCGCCCACAAGACCGAAAATCTCACCTGAATTGATTTCGAAGTTGGCGTCTTTCACCGCGTCGAAATAGCTCCGGTTCTTCTTGAAGATCGAATTCTTGGTCAGAAACCGCATGTAGAGATTTTCGACGTGAATCAGCGGGCCGGTATAGTGGTCACCGAAGTCACGAGCCTGACCGAGCCAGTGATTGGCAATGTCTAGGCTCTTTTTCGTTTCTCCTGCGGATTCGATATATTCGACCAGCGGAAAACGATCAAGACGCTTGTCCGGACGAGGAACTGCACTGATCAGGCTCTGGGTATAGGGGTGATCCGGATCACCAAGAATTTTGGCTGTGGTCCCCTCTTCCACCAGATTGCCACGGTACATGACGGCAACGCGGTCGGTGACGTCGGCAATCACACCCATATCGTGGGTGATGATCATCATGCCAACGTTTTTCTCAACGCAAAGCTTCTTGATCAGCTCCAGGATCTGAGCCTGAATGGACACGTCGAGCGCCGTTGTCGGTTCGTCAGCAATAATCACCTCCGGCTCGGCGCAAAGCGCAAGAGCGATGACCACACGCTGGCGCATGCCACCGGAAAACTGATGCGGATACTGTTTGACGCGGTGTTCCGGATCAGGGATACCGACCTGACGCAACAGATCAACCGCACGGTCCTTTGCTTCGGCTTCGGTTACATCCAGATGCAGCTCGATGGTTTCCACCAACTGCTTCTCGATGGTCTGAAGCGGATCGAGCGAGGTCAGAGGATCCTGAAAGATCATGCCGATCCGCTTTCCACGCAGCTTGCGCTTTTCCCGATCGCTGAGATTGTCGATGCGCTCGCCCTTGAGGTAGACCTCACCAGCAGCCATGCGTCCGGGAGGCTCCAGAAGGCCGATGACGGCGTTGCCGATGGTTGACTTGCCGGCGCCAGATTCCCCGACGACGCCAAGAACTTCACCCGGATTGACCTGCAGGGAAACCTTGTCGACGGCGACCATGGTGCCGCGTCGGCTTGGGAATTCGATCCGGAGATCCTTGATTTCCAAAAGTGCCATGATTATTCCACCTCGCCTTATCGCAGTTTCGGGTTGAGCGCATCGCGCAGCCAGTCACCCAGAAGGTTGACGGCGAGGACGAGCAGAATGAGAGCGATACCGGGGAAGATCGAGATCCACCATTCACCGGAGAACAGATAGTCGTTGCCGATGCGGATCAGGGTGCCCAGTGACGGTGTGGTTGGTGGCACACCGACGCCAAGGAAGCTGAGGGTTGCCTCGGTGATGATGGCCAGCGCCAGATGAATGGTGCCGATGACAAGCACCGGGCCGGTGACGTTTGGCAGGATATGGCGGAACAGGATTGTGCCGGGGCGAATGCCGATAACCCGGGCCGCCTGCACATACTCCTTGCCCTTCTCCACCATGGTAGCACCGCGAACCGTTCGGGCATATTGTACCCAGCCGGAAATGCCGATGGCGAAAATCAGGACATAGACAGCCAGCTCATCATGCAGATCCCTTGGGAAAATGCCGCGAGCCACACCGTCGATCAGCAGGGCAATGAGGATCGCCGGGAAAGACAGCTGCACGTCGGCAATACGCATGATGAAGGTGTCGGTACGACCGCCAGCATAGCCACTGATGAGACCAAGGCCAACGCCCAGGACAACCGAGAAGGCAACCGAAGCAAAGCCGACGAGCAGCGAAATACGGGCACCATAGAGAATGGTCGACAGAATGTCGCGGCCCTGATCGTCGGTGCCGAGCAGGAAGCGCATGTCGCCATCAAACTCGTTCCATGCCGGTGGCAGGTTGGAATCCATGATGTCGATCGAGGCGAGATCGAACGGATTGTGCGGCGCGATCATCGGGGCGAAAATGGCTGACAGGATGATCAGAAGTGTGATCACCGCTGACAGGATTACGACGGGAGAATGGGAAAAGCTGTACCAAAGGTCGCCGTCAAAAAACCGTTTCAAGGCTTGTTTCATAAGAAAAGTTTCCTGAATTACCGTTGGGACATTGCTCAGTGACTACCGCTGACGCGATCAACACGCAGGCGGGGGTCAACAAGGAAATACAAGATATCGACGATCAGGTTGATCACAACGAAGAACAGCGCAATCATGACCAGATAGGCTGCCATGATGGGAATATCGACGTCGCTGATCGCCTGAATGAAGAGCAACCCCATGCCCGGCCACTGGAACACGCTCTCGGTGATGATCGCGAAAGCGATGATCGAGCCGATCTGCAGGCCGGTGATGGTAATGACGGGAACAAGTGTGTTCTTGAGGGCATGACGATAGTTGACGGACCGCCTTGGCAGACCGCGCGCGCGGGCAAACTTGATGAAATCCGTACGCAGCACTTCAAGCATTTCCGCACGAACCAGTCGCATGATCAACGTCATCTGGAACAGGGCAAGCGTGAAGGCTGGCATGATGATCGATTTGAGGCCGGTCACGGTCAGCAGGCCGGTCGACCACCAACCGAGCATGACGACATCCCCGCGCCCGAAGGTCGGCAAAACGCGCCAGACGACACCAAACAGCAGGATCATCAGGATACCGATAAGGAATGTTGGCAGGGAGACACCGATCAGGGATCCTGTCATGATGATCTTGGTCATGATGCTGTCCCTGTTCAAAGCAGTGTAGACACCCAGCGGAATCCCCAGCAGCAGGGAAATCAACGCGGAGATAAACGACAGCTCCAGTGTCGCGGGCATGCGCTCGGCTATCAAATTGCTGACGGGTTGCTTGTGGTGATAGGAAAGACCGAAGTCGCCCTGCACGGCATTGCCGACAAACCGGCCGAACTGAACAAGGAACGGGTCATTCAGCCCAAGCTGTTCCCGGAGCTGCTCGCGCTCGGCAAAGGTCGTGTCCTGGCCGACCATGTTGCTGATCGGATCGCCCACATAGTTGAAGAGCGCAAAGGCAACGAAAGCCACGGTCAGCATGACCATCACACTTTGCAACAAACGTTTCACGATGAATGAAATCACGGATTTGGCTCCCTGAGATCCAGTTGATTTACTGAAAGGCTTCTCACGGCCTTTTCAGGCAAAAAACCCGGGCGCCGAAACGCCCGGGGGTATGTCTTCAGATTATTCAGGAACAACGATGTTGCGGAAGTCGAGCACATTGTCTGCACGCTGAACAACCGACACGCCATCGCGCACGCCCCAGGACAGCGGCTGCTGATGCAGAGGCAGGTAGCCAACTTCGTCCTTCACGATCTGGAAGGCTTCGTCGATCATGGCCTGACGTTTTGCAGGATCGGTTTCCTTGCCGATTTCCCCGGTCAGTTCATCCACGCGAGCGTTGGAGTAATGGCCAAGGTTGAACATGCCCTGCTGTGCGTCTTTGTTAACGGAATGCAGCAGGTTCAGGATGGCGTTGTGCGCATCGATGGAACCCGGGGTCCAGCCTAGCAGATAGAAGCTGGTGTCAAAGCCGCCGGTAGCCAGAATCTTGGCGAAATACTTGGCTTTCGGCTGAGCGTTGAGGTCAACCTTGATGCCGACCTTGGCAAGCATGCTGGCGACAGCCTGACAAGTTTTCTCGTCGTTGACATAACGGTCGTTCGGGCAGTCCATGCCGATTTCAAAGCCATCCGGATAACCGGCTTCGGTCAAAAGCTGTTTGGACAGCTTCGGATCGTAGGTGTATGGCTTGGCGATTTCAGCGTTGTAGCCATTGATCTGCGGTGCAATGAGAGTACCGGCAGAAGTGGACGCGCCACGCATGATCTTCTGCTTGATGGCGTCAAGGTTCAGGGCATGAGCAAAGGCTGCACGCACTTTCTGATCCTTGAGCGGGTTCTTGCCCTTGATGTTGGAATAGAGCAGTTCGTCACGTTCCTGATCCATGCCGAGGAAAATGGTGCGGGCTTCAGGGCCGGTCAGAGGAGCAACACCCTTGGCTTCGTCAAGACGTTGCCAGTCCTGAACGGGAACAGGGTACACCAGATCCATTTCACCGGAGATCAGAGCAGCAACACGGGTTGCGGCCTGTTTGATCGGGGTGAATTCGATTTCCTTGACGTTGGACTTGATGTCTTTCCAGTAGCCATCGAAGCGAACCAGTTTGGTTTTTACGTCCGGCTGACGCTCAACAACCATGAAAGGACCAGTGCCGTTTTCATGCAGGTTGGCATAGTTGTTGGTGTTGGTATCGCTTGGGCTGGTGGCTTCGAGCGTGTTGTTCTCTTCGCTCCATTCCTTGTCCATGATGTAGAGGAACGTCAGGTCCTGCATCAGAACAGCGTTTGGCTGACTGGTGGTGGCTTCGATGGTGTAATCATCGACCTTGGTCATGGAAGCGATCTGGCCTGCGCGACCGCGAAGGTCGGAACCGTCAGTCTGGGCGCGTTTCCAAGAAAAGATTACGTCATCAGCAGTGAAAGGATTGCCGTTATGGAACTTGACGCCTTCGCGCAGGTGGAAGATCCACTTGTTCGGTTCCGGGTTTTCCCAGGACGTGGCCAGAGCCGGGATCAGCTTCAGGTTTTCGTCATAAGCGGTCAGAGCATCGTAGAAGTTGCCCTGAAAACCCAGCGTGAAGGTTTCGTTGAGGCTGTAAGGATCCAAGGACCCCAGATCACCCTGAAAAGCGTATTTGAAGGTCTGAGCCTGCGACGGAGCAGCCATTGCGATGGCGCCAATTGCC
This sequence comes from Cohaesibacter haloalkalitolerans, assembly GCF_003574655.1. Lineage (GTDB taxonomy): Bacteria > Pseudomonadota > Alphaproteobacteria > Rhizobiales > Cohaesibacteraceae > Cohaesibacter > Cohaesibacter haloalkalitolerans. The sequence continues at coordinate 434,600 of NZ_QNUM01000005.1, read as the reverse complement.
GCGGCTACCAACAGCGATTTTTTGAATAATGTCATTTGCGGTTCCCTTTTTATTACAAGATGACAGTCTCTGCTTTGAATTTTGCAGTTTGTTACGTGAATGCCTTTTGCACAAGCCCGATAAAACAAAGTTTCCATCGGGTTTGAAGCGATTCAGCTTTTTGCCTGATAGTCGATTACCTTTGTCAGGAAAGACACGGCCTTCTCGACTTCAGAAACTTCAATAAATTCATTGGCCTTGTGCGCCTGGTCGATGGATCCGGGGCCGCAGACCACCGTTGAAATTCCGACTTCCTGAAACTGGCCACCCTCGGTGCCATAGGGCACCACGCTTCCTGTGTTCTGTCCGGTCAGGTGACGCAGTAGCATTTCGGCAGCGCCTTCATCCTCCGGGGCCAGTGGCGGGGCTGCCGCGATGACCTCAGTCACGATGTCCGCGCCTGATGCAGACTTGCGCATTTCATCCCGCAACTCAGCACAATAGGTCTCAAACCGCTCGGTGATGTCGCTGATCTTGTCCCACGGCATGTCGCGAACGTCCCAATAGAACGAGCATTCGCGGGACACGATGTTGGGGGCCGTGCCGCCTTCGATCATGCCAACATGAACCGTGGTATAGGGAGGTTCGAAGCCGCTGTCGGGGAAGCTGCGTTCCTTGTAGTAATTGAGCTGCCCTTCAAGAAAGCAGACGAGCTTGGCTGCCGTCATGACGGCGCTGACACCCAGATGCAGCTTGGAGGAATGGGCTTCCTGCCCGATAACCGTGGTCTTGTAGACATTGACGCCCTTGTGGGCATTGACCATTTTCATGAGCGTCGGTTCGCCGACAATGGCTGCCGTTGGCTTTGGAAGCTGTTTGGCGATTTCCCGGATCATGAATGGCGCGCCGATGCAACCGACTTCCTCATCATAGGAAAGAGCCAGAATGATCGGGCGTTTGAGATCGGCCTTCACCATCTCCGGTACAAGCGAAAGAGCAATGGCCGAAAAGCTTTTCATGTCGGCGACACCACGCCCATAAAGACGGCCATCCTTTTCAACAACACTAAAGGGATCCGAATCCCAAGGCTGTCCTTCCACAGGCACGCAATCGGTGTGTCCGCTTAGAATAATGCCGCCTTCCACATTTGGGCCGATGACCGCAAACAGGTTGGCCTTTGTCTTGTCTTCATTGTAGACATAGGTGCTCTCGATGCCGAACCCTGCGAGATAATCTCTCACATAATCAATGAGGTCGAGGTTCGACTTGTATGAGCTTGTGTCAAACGACACCAGTTTGGAAATGAACTCGATTGCTGTTTTGGTCACTTCAATTGTCCTGTGAGGCTCGATATCTTTGTTATTATTATACATATGGATAATTGGCGTCAGCATAATGTCAAATCGAATTTTTTTGGTGTTTTATGCATAGATGCTATATACTGTCAATATTGACAGTATAACTTTGATTGGTGACGGCCCCCTTATGAGACTGCGACAAATAGAAGCCTTTCGTGCAACGATGAATACCGGCACCATTACCGGCGCTGCAAACATGATGGCAGTGACACAACCCTCGGTGAGCCGCCTGATTGCCGATCTTGAGCTCAATCTCGGGTTCCGATTGTTTGAAAGGAAGGGAAGCCGCCTGCATCCCACTGAAGAAGCATTACGTTTCTATCAGGAAGTCGAGCGAACCTTTGCCGGCATAGATCAACTAGAAGCTGTTGCCGAACGTATCCTGCAGGAACAGATGGGGCTGCTCAGTGTACTGTCGACCCCTGCCCTGGCAACATCGCTGATGCCGAAAGTGCTCAAGCGGTTTCATGAGCTTTATCCTGAGACGAAAGTTCGTCTCGAGGTGCGGATGCCGATGGAAATTTTCCGGCACCTGCAATCCAATGCTGGGGATGTTGCTGTTTCGAACCACGCCGCCGAGTTGCCTGGCGTCATACAGGAACCTCTGATCGATGCTGCCTTTGTCTGCGTCATTCCCGAGGGACACCGGCTGGCAAAGAAGGATGTCATTACCCACGGCGATCTCGATGGCGAAACCCTGATCGGGCTGTCATCGGAAGGTGTGCTCAACTGGAACAAGATCTTCAAGAAGTTTCGCGAAACCGGAATCGAGAATGACAACTGGCTTTCCACGCAACATTCCGGATCCGGCTATGCGCTGGTGGCCGAGAAGCTGGCCATCGGCATTCTGGAGCCTTTTTCAGCCCGTCAATGGGATGGCAGGGGCGTGGTGATCCGGCCGCTGCGGCCGAAAATCACCTTTTCCTTCTCTCTGTGTTTTTCCGCCAACAAGGCGAAGTCCTCCGTGGCGCAGGACTTCGCAAAGCTTGTACGGCAACAACTGGTGGATGAACCACCTCTGCATCAGGACTGAAACCGAAAGGCTCAGCCCCCGATCACATATCCGTCAAGGGATCTGGTTGAGCCATTCTTCTGTTGCGAATCTTTCGGCCACCAGCTTTTCAGCTGCGGCATATTCTTCCGGCGTGATGTTGCCGTCCGAGCCGCCGTTGAGAGTCTTGAAGGTTGCCTTCATGTGATCGATGACGGCGCGCCGTTCCATGCCGGTCTGGCTTTTGACCGGATCAACGCGCTTGGCCGCACTGGCAGTCCCCTTGTCCGACAGTTTTTCGCGCCCGATGCGCAGCACCTGCATCATCTTTGATGCGTCCATGTCATAAGCCATGGTCACGTGATGCAGCACGGTGCTTTTCTGGTAGCGCTTCTGTGCCGCGCCGCCAATCTTGCCCTTGGTGCTGGAAATGTCGTTGAGCGGCTTGTAGAAGGCATCGATGCCGATCTCGTTGAGCGCCTTCAACACCCAGTTGTCGAGAAAGGCATAGGAATCGGCAAAGCTCATGTCGGCGACCAGTTCTGCCGGAGCATAGAGTGAATAGGTGATCGCGGTGCCCTTTTCCACGAACATGGCGCCACCGCCGGTGACGCGACGGATCACCTGGACGCCCAGTTCCTTTGTCGCATCCATGTCGACTTCATTCTTCAGCGACTGGAACTTGCCAATGATAATGGCCGCCCTGTCCCACTCCCAGAAGCGCAGGGTTGGCGCACGACGACCAGCCGCCACTTCGCGGGCCAGAACTTCATCAAGGGCCAGATGCATGGCGGGTGCCACGGCTTCGGAATCGATGATCTGCCATTCGTAGTCACGCCATGTCTTGGAAACACCAAGCGCGCGTCTTACCGCGATGGCAACAGACTCAGGCGTAAAGCCGATCATGGCAACATCATCATCCAGCCTGGCTGTGATGGCCGAGGCAATTTCCTCGACAGAAGATGTCGCAGACAGACCATCCAGAGCCGCACAGATGTCTTCCAGAGCTTCGGCCGGTTCGAGGAAAAAGTCGCCCGCAATCTGAATGTTGCGCATGACACCGTCCTGAACGTCAAGATCGGCAACGACCAGTTTTCCGCCATGTACCTTGTATTCGCCGTGCATCTGAAAATTCTCCTTTACAGCTCGCATGCCCAGTTGGAAAGCGCGGGCAACCTAGGCTGAAATAGGGTGTCGGGCAACCGATTTCACGCCCCTGAGACAAAAATGCCGGGCCGATTTCCGCATATCGGCCTGTTGAGCGGAGGAACTTTCTTCCAAACTTATTTCGCCTTCCTCATTGATTTGCCGATGTCTTGCGCTTAAATGTAGCACGCTACATAAATTGGAGAGCCTAATGACCGAGTTTGCCGGTGTCGGTTTTCTGCTCAAGCAGATCAATGACAAACTGAGCCAGTATATGAACAATGAACTGCATCCTTTCGGATTGACCCACACACAGGCCAAGTTTCTGCGGTTTCTCAATGATCGGAAGGGAATGGATACCTCGCAAAAAGACATCGAGGACCATTTCGGCATCGCACATTCAACGGTGATCGGGGTTCTGAAGCGTCTGGAGCAGAAGGATCTGGTTGCCTTTGTTCAGGATCGGGGCGATCGCCGCAAGAAACTGGTCGTCCTGCTGCCTGCAGAAGAAAAGATCCATGCGCAGGTTCAGATCGCCAAGAAACGCATTGACCAGCAGATGATCAAAGGCATGTCGCCACAGCAGATCGAAGCACTCGAAACGAGCCTCAGGCATCTCCATGAAAACATTCACGAACTCATGAATAAGAACAAATAGTCGGACAGTCCCCATCTTATGAAACCGCAAGATACCTCACATGAGAACTACCTGTTTGAACGAATGCCCGTCCCGCGCGCCATTCTCGTCAACGCCCTGCCGACCGTGGCTGGCATGGTTGTCATTCTCGTCTACAACATTGCCGATACCTTCTTTGTCGGCCAGACCAATGATCCGTTTCAGGTGGCCGCTGTGTCCCTTGCTACGCCGGTGTTCCTGCTCTTCATGGCGACTGGCAACCTGATCGGTATTGGCGGCACATCCGTCATCTCCCGCGCACTTGGCGAAAAACGTCCAGGATTTGCCAACGCCGTCAGTTCCTTCTGTTTCTATACCTCATGGATCGTCGGCATCATATTCGCCGGCGTGTTTCTTGTTGAAATGCCGCGCATACTGAATGCTATCGGCGTCAGCGAGAACACCATCGCCCCTACCCGCGATTACCTGATGTATGTGGCCCCCAGCGCGCCATTCGTCATCATGGGTGTCGCGTTTGGCAACATTGTCCGTGCTGCAGGCAAGGCAAAGGAAGCAATGTTCGGCATGATGCTCGGCACAGGCCTCAACATCATCCTTGATCCGCTTTTCATCCTTACACTCGAAATGGGCGTTGCGGGTGCGGCCATCGCCACCCTTATCGGCAACATCGTCTCCTCGCTCTATTTCTGGCGCCTCGTGGCTGGCAACAAGACCTCGCTTTCCATCAGTATGTCAGACTTCCGAATTCGAGGTGTGCTGTGGCCTGTCGTCGCCATCGGGGTTCCCGCAGCCCTCAACAACGTATTGATGAGCACGTCGGTTATCGTGCTCAACAATGTGCTGTCGAGCTATGGCGACATTGCCCTTGCAGCCATGGGAGTGGCCACGAAGGTTTCGATGATTGCGGTTCTGTTGCAGATCGGGCTTGGTGTCAGTATCCAGCCGCTGCTTGGCTATAACTATGGCGCGAAAAATTCGGCGCGCTTCCGGTCGGTGCTGCAAACCGCCATCGTCTATGCCCTCGTCATGGGGTCTGTGCTGACCTTCGTCAGCTGGCTTGGCTCGGGCTACATCGTCAATGCCTTTATCGAGGATCAAGCCGTCTATGATCAGGGTGTCCGCTTCGTGAGAGCGCTTCTGCTAACCGGCCCGGTCATCGGCATCATGTTCATTTACATCAACACGTTGCAAGCAATGGGAGCGGCAAAGGAATCTCTGGTCTTGTCGGTCAGTCGTCAGGGTTTCATCTTCATTCCCATGATCTTTGTGCTCAACCACCTGTTCGGGCTTTCCGGCGTGGTCTATGCGCAACCGGTCGCCGACGTCATGGCCATTCTGATATCGATTGCACTGGTGTATCCGCATCTGGCCAAGTATCTGCCCAAACATGACGAACCCGGCAAATCCGGTGAAGACCTCGGCAGCCAGCCTGCTCAATAAGAACTGCCGCGTGATTGATTCGATATGATCTTCACTGCGCGCAGAAACATAAAAGCCCCCTTTCAACCAACTGAAGAAAGGGGGCTTTTTTGCTTCGGAGTTTGATCAGTTCGGCAGATCATTGCTGTTCGATTTGAGTGCCCTGAAGATGCGATCGATCTTCTCATCCAGAATCTCAGGCGACGTCGCATAATTGAACCGGACAAATTGCTCGTAGCCCTTGCCAAAGTTGGCCCCGTTGCCTCCCATGACGCGCCCTTTGTCACGCAGGAATTCAAATGGTGAACCGGAAATGGTAAAGGCCGAAAAATCAACCCAGGCAAGGTAGGTTGCTTGCGGCTTGCACAAGCCCACTTGCGGCATTTCTTTCCAGAAGCGCTCGACGAAGTGATCGCGATTGCTTTCCAGAACCGCAAGGTTTTCTCGAGCCCAGCCGTCCCCCTCTTCCCAGGCAGCCGTGGTTGCAACCAGCCCCGTTATGCCGGGGTGGCCGAGCAACATGGCAGGCACTTTCTGCTCGAACTCTGCCTGCAACTTGTCAGAGCCGAAATGCATCACGGCACAGGCAAGACCCGGAATATTGAAGGTCTTCGAGGCGGAGTAGAGCGTAATGGTTCGCTCAGCAAGATCAGGGAACATCTTTGCGAAAGGAACATGGGTCAGCCCGTCAAACAGGATGTCGCTGTGAATCTCATCGGAAATGATCGTCAAGCCATGCGCTTTAGCCAACTGTGCCAGCGGTTCCAGCTCTTCTTTGGAGAAGACCCGACCAGTCGGGTTGTGCGGATGGCAGAGCAACAGAATCCTGACGCCTTCTCCGATCTGGCGCTCAAGTGCCGCGACATCAAGTTCATAACGCCCGTCGACAACCGGCATGATGTTGCAGACGGCCGTTCGACGCGTCTGGGCAATCGCAGCATGGAACATCGGATAGGCTGGCACCTGAAGAGCAACGCCGTCACCCTCCTCCGAGAAAGCCCATATGGAGGCGGCTACTGCCTGCACCAGATTGCTGACCGGCAGCGTGGTTGCAGTGTCGATTTCCCAATCAAAACGATCCTTCATGCGCTGTTTGAAGGCAGCCTTGAGCCTAGCTTCAGGGCCTCCGTCACCATGGGAAGCGTAGCCGAACTTCTGATTGTCCACCGTGGACTGCAGCGCATTCATGATAACGGGCGCAATGGCGAAGTCCATTTCTGCCGGGTTGGAAGGCAGGATATCTTCAGCAAAATCCACCCATTTTCCGCTCGCTCTTAGACGCAAGCGCTCGCGCGTGAGAAACTCTATCATGACGACCTTTCAAAAATTCATTGTCTTCCAGTCAAGGAATGAGAGATTGATATCGGATGTAATCATTCGTGCAGGAAACGAGATGAGGAAGGATATGGCAACGGGCACCAGCGCGTTACCAGCGTCTAGCGATAGCATTTAAGACACAGACGCGCAAATATCACAGATAATGTTCAGCCGAACAAAGTTTCCGCAATCTTTTTGATTCAGCCCAACAATTAAGCAGAATTTCATTCTGTCGCGTCTTGCTTCAATCAACAATTGCAGATTTTCGTCGTTTTCTTACTTTTCTAAATTCGCAAGATTTGGAATAATTTGCACAATAATTAGACATAAGTTATTATACATATATCATTGCAAAAAGTTACCCGACAACTTGCCTTGACATTGCCCAAATTAAGTAGTTCATTAGTCATACAACAAGGCCCAAGGGATGTTTTATTCCTTTTCATTACCAGATCCTATTTTGTTACTTTCTCTGCTTCCTATTTTGGCAGCACAGTTTAGACATTGCACTGCAAGGCACTGTTAATTTCAAAATCAATTCTTGTAACTCCGCCTTCTTCAGGCAGAAATGGGCTTCCACTTTCATAGACGAGTGGAGATCTAGCTCTTTCAAACACACTCATCGCCATAGTCTCATTATCAATCCTCTTCAGCATGGCGGACGACTCGCTAACGGCCAGGCATTCGTCGTCAGTCTCATGGTGTCTTGCGCGTTCATCGCGACAAAAATTGGCAAGCTGCGGAGGAATTGACAGCTTGCCAGTTGAGGTTTGGTGGGGTCGTGAGTTTCGCCCCGCCTCAGGAAGTTCATTGACCAGTCTGCCCTTGTCTGTCGCCAGCTCCCAATGTGGCGCGACAAGAATTTGGCGACTTCAAAGCGCCATGTCTTTTGAGAAGACAAATTTCATCCGGTTGCTGTAGGTCTCTCCCGGTTTCAGGGTCACGGACGGGAAGTCGGGGTGGTTAGGCGAATCCGGATAGTGCTGTGTTTCCAGGGCGAATCCGGGATAGGTCTCATAGAGCGCCCCATCCTTGCCTTCGGTTGGCAGAGCCTTGAAATGATTTGCCGTGTAGAACTGGACGCCGGGCTGGTTAGAGTAAAGCTCGAACCCGCGACCGCTGGCCGGATCGCAAGCCCTTGCCGTCAGCCGCATCTTGCCATCATAAACAGTATGACACAGATTGTGGTCATAACCGCCATCAGGCCAAGCATCGGCGATCATGTCGCCTATCGAGTGTGGTTTATTGAAGTCAAACGGGGTTCCCTCAACCGGAGCAATCTCGCCCGTCGGGATCTTCTCAGGCGTGACCAGCGTATAGTGATCAGCCAGAATGCAGAGCTTCTGGTCTGTTACGCTGCCACTAGCGTGCCCGGCCAAATTCCAGTAGCCATGATAGATCATGTTGACGATGGTGGTCTTATCGGTCACCGCCTCCATGGTCAGCTCCAACGCGCCCATGCCGTCTACCCGGTATGTTGCGGTTGCTTCCAATGTTCCGGGGTAGTTCTGGTCACCATCAGGGCTGTGCAGCCGGAAGGTCACGGAGTTTTGTTCCGGGTTGGGGTCAGCCAGCCAGAAGCGTTTGCCATAGCCGGGCAACCCACCGTGCAGATGGTGCGGGCCGCTGTTGGTCGGCAACTGGATTTTCTCGCCCTCAAGGGTGAACCGGCCAAGGTTGATGCGGTTGGAAAAGCGACCGCAAATCGCTCCTGCATTGCCCGGGTTGTTCACATAGCTCGCCGGATTGTCGTAGCCGAGCACAATGTCCTCGACCTTGCCATTGCGATCCGGGCGCAGTACCCGTGTCAGGATGGCGCCGTAGGTCATCACTTCGATGGTGGTCTCGCCGCCGGTGATGCGGTAGGCATCGACCTCCTTGCCATCGATCGTTCCAATGACAACATGTTCGATTGTTGAGAGAGCCAATTCCATTTCCTCCTCGTGGAAAATCCTGAGCAGTTGGACACGCCCCCTGCCCGTTTGGATTCGACACGGCTCTGCCCCTTGTTGGGCCTGATAGCCATGAAAGATCACCCCGTCGGTTTTCTTCGGGGTCCATCGGAAAGCCGGTGGCCAACTTCTGGCGCTGGCCACCGGTTTGTTCAAGAGGCTCAGATCACCGATTTGACAGCGTCTGCAACGGCCTTGTCGGTAATGTTGAAATGCTTGTAGAGGACGGCCGGCGGTGCGGACTCGCCGAACGTGTCGAGCCCAACGCAGGCACCTTCAAAACCGACATATTTGCGCCAATAGTCCGTATTGCCCGCCTCGACGGAGACCCGAGGAATGCCGACCGGCAGAACGTCTGCCTTGTAGGCGGCATCCTGCCTGTCAAACAGGAAGGTCGACGGCATGGAAACAACGCGGGTTCCGATACCTTCCGCTTCCAGAAGCGCCTGCCCCTTGAGAGCAATGTCCATTTCACCACCAGTAGCGATGATGACGGCTTTCAGCTCGCCCTTTTCCTTGCGAAGAACATAGCCGCCTCGTTTGATGGCGTCGACCTGAGCGTCTGTTCGCTCAAACGCCGGACAGATCTGGCGGCTGAGCGACATCATTGTCGGCGTTTCGGCATGCTCAAGAGCACATTTCCAGGCAACGGCAGCCTCGGCGGCATCGCACGGGCGCCAAACGTCGAGGTTCGGGATCATGCGCAGAGACGCCAGATGCTCGATCGGCTGATGGGTCGGCCCATCTTCGCCAACGGCAATGGAGTCATGGGATAACGCATAGATGACCCGTTGCTTCATCAGGGCTCCCATACGGATGGCATTGCGCTGATAATCCGAGAAAGTCACATAGCCACCACCAAACGGAATGAGACCGCCGTGCAGGGCCAGACCATTCATAATGGCTCCCATACCGAACTCGCGGATACCGGCAAACAGGAAATTCCCCCCGCCTTCAGCGGTTATGGCCGTGCAATCATCCCAGATCGAAAGGCAAGAGCAGGCAAGGTCGGCGGACGCGCCGATCAGTTCGGGCAGTTCGCTGGCGATCATGGTGATTGCCTTGTGGCTGGCCATACGAACCGGCATTTCCTGCTGTGCCTTTGCTGTCTCCTTGATGAAGGCATCAAGCTTGGCCTCGAAGTCTGTCGGGAAAGCTCCGCTCATGCGCCGTTTGTAAACGGCAGCCTCTTGCGGGAATGCCTTTTCATAGGCAGCAAAGGCTTTGTTCCAGGCAGCTTCTGCGGCAGCACCGGCATCAACCGCGCTCATCAGGTCATAGACTTCCTGAGGGATCTCGAAGGCCGGATAGGTCCAGCCCATCAGAGCGCGGGCCTTGGCGATTTCCTCATCCCCAAGCAGGTTGCCGTGGCAGGATGCCGTCCCTCCCACCGTCGGAGCCCCCTTGCCGATGATCGTCTTGCAACAGATCAAGGTTGGTTTTGCGTTCTGCTTTTTCGCTTCAGCAACAGCAGCTTCAACAGCTTCGATGTCATGCCCGTCAATGTCACGAATGACATTCCAGCCATAGGCTTCAAAACGCATTGGCGTATCATCGGTAAACCAGCCCTTCACTTCGCCGTCGATAGAAATGCCATTGTCGTCATAAAGCGCAATCAGCTTGCCAAGGCCGAGCGTACCGGCAAGGGAACAGGCCTCATGGGAAATGCCTTCCATCAGGCAACCGTCGCCCAGGAACACGTAGGTATAGTGGTCGACGATGTCATGTCCGGGGCGGTTGAACTCGGCGGCCAGCACCTTCTCGGCGAGTGCCATGCCGACGGCATTGGCGATGCCCTGCCCGAGCGGTCCGGTGGTTGTTTCAACGCCGGGCGTCACGCCATGTTCCGGATGGCCCGGAGTCTTGCTGTGCAGCTGGCGGAAGTCCTTGATGTCGTCCATGGTGACGTCATAGCCGGTGAAATGCAGCAGGCTATAGAGGAGCATGGAGCCATGGCCGTTGCTCAGCACAAAGCGGTCACGGTTATCCCATTTCGGGTTTTTGGGATTGTGTTTCAGGTGACCCTTCCAGAGGGCGACACCCATTTCAGCCATACCCATGGGCATGCCCGGGTGGCCTGACTTGGCATTCTGTACGGCATCGGCCGAGAGAAAGCGGATAGCGTTTGCAAGAACGGTTGGGGCTTTATCTACCATTTCAAACCTCGTGGAAGACTATTTGTAGGCCGTGACGAAAATTTCGATCAAAGTGTCGCCGCCCAGATCGGGCGAGCACAGGGTCGCGCGGGCGGGCAGATGCTCTGCCTCGAACCATTCGCCCCAGACTTCGCTCATTCCTGCCTTGAGATCGAGGCTGGCGAGATAGATGGTTGCGAACAGAACCTTGTTCTTGTCCGAGCCTGCCGCATGCAGGTAGCCTTCCATCTTTTCGAGGGTCTCAAGCGTTTGCCCTTTGATATCCTTGCTGGTATCATCGCAGGCAGTACCGCCGACAAAGACAAACCCGTCTTTCTCAACGACGCGATGCAACACAGGGGTAGGAAGATATCTGTTTACCATGGAGTGTTTCCTTTCCTTGTTTGTGGGGGAATTGTCGCAATGCTTGTGGAAGGGCGCGGCAATTCCCTCTGATCCTTTCCGGCGTTATTTCTTCTGTTTCTTGAACTCTTGCTCGATCAATGCGGTCATGCGCTCGAGAGACGCCATTGCCTGGACGCCATCGTGGATTTGGGGAGCAGCCGACGGCTCACCGCGAAAGGCGGCGGCGGCATCGGCGATCAGCGCTGCATAACCCTTGTGATCCTCATTGGCTGCGGCTGTGAAATTGGGTTCCCAGCAGAGGGTGTCGACCTCGGGATCGAGCGTTGCGTTCCGGTCATCGGCCTTGAAGGGCGGATGGCGGAAGTATTTCACATGGATGATGTTCTGGATCTCGACCCGCCTGTGGTCGCCCATGATGGTCAGGCTTTCGGTTGGATTGCCGCGTGACTGGGTTGTCCCCATGGCGACCGAGCCGATGGCACCGTTTTCGCATTCGAAGCCCAGATGCACGAGGATATGACCCGGCTCGGAGACGTTGACCCGCACCGACAGATCAGAAAAGGGTGCCCCGGCCAACCAGGGCAGCAGGTCCATGTAGTGAACACAATGATGCAGGTAGAAGCTCGAATAGTCGGGCTTTCCCGAAAAATAGGCAGGCTCGTTCATATAATAGCCGCTCAGCCCCATGACCGGGCCAAATGCTTCACCCTTGAGAATGTTGCGGGCAATCCGGTTACCGGTGGAATAGCGTTTCATGAAGCCGACTACGACGGGTTTGCCAGCCTTGTCGGCGGCAGCGGCTATCTCCCGAGCGCTTGCCAGATCCTTTGCGGGTGGCTTCTCGATGAAGACCGGCAGTCCCTTGGCAAGCGCCGCCAGAGCAGCGTCATGATGAACCTCCGGCCCCACGGCCATGCCAACAGCGTCGAGCCCCTTGTGATTGACAAGCTCATGGAAGTCGCCATAAGCCGCTTCGGCGCCATATTGGGAAGCGGCCCGTGCTGCGGCCTTGCCATCAAGATCGCAGACCGCAGCGATGTGCAGGTCATTGCGTGCCAGTTGCGGCATCAACATTTGCGTGGCGTGTCGCCCGCATCCGATCCAGCCAATATTCAGTGTCATCTTTGATAGTCCGCCATTCGGGCGCAGGCGCGCACCAGTTCTACAGAAGCCCTCAATTTTTCGCTCTCGTCCTCCTGTGGTGGACGCCACTGGGCGATGGGCAAGCCGATACGATCATCATTGCGACGGAAGGGTTCCAGCGTTATGGCACCCTGATAATCAATGTCACAAAGCGCCTTCATGATTGCCGGCCAGTCCATGTTGCCGGTTCCCGGGAAACCGCGATGATTTTCATTTCCCTGGAAATAAAACAGCCTGTCTCCCGCCATGCGTATCGCATCGGGAATGGACCGTTCTTCGATGTTGGCGTGGAAAGTATCGAACAGCAGCCCCAGTGCAGGATGATCAACCGCATCAATCACCCGCAGGGCCTGCGATACGGTCGAAATGACATCCGTTTCATAGCGATTGAGCGGCTCAACCGAGAGCAGGCAACCAGCGCTCTCCGCTACGGGAGCAAGATCCGAGAGGGCCGTGACAACCCGCTCTTCCCTTGCCTTCATTTCATCGTCGGCAACAGGCGCCGGGGCACGCCCGGCAAAGACCATGGGAGCCCCGTAGAGAGGGCCGCCAACGGAAATGGCGCCAACCGTTTCGGCAAGCTCGATACAGTATTGAAGATAGTCCGTGCCAGCCTGACGGATCGCCGGATCGCTATCGGAGATCGACCGGGCCAATGACACTCTCGCGGCGAGCGCAATTTGCAAGCCCGCATCATCAAGCGCCAGCCGAATGTCGCCGGCCGCCAGACCTTCTTCCGGTTCGGGAACCAACAGTTCCACCAGATCAAACCCCAGCTCCTTCATCCGGACAAACAGGCCCAGATGCTCCCGGCCAAATGGCCGGGCAAACTGCATCGAGATTATTCCAATCGGATTGTTCATCGTCTTGCCTCCAGAGGCGTTCCGCCCCTACCCCTTCACTGCGCCTTGCGTCATGCCACTGATCAGGCGTTTCTGAACAATCAGGAACAGGATGGTCGCAGGCAAAGCGCCAACGATACCGCCGGATGTGAGAAGCCCCCACTGCACTTCATACTCGCCGATGAGGGTTTGGATCGCGACCGTGATCGGACGCACATTCGAGCCACCAAGAGAGAGTGCATAGAGATATTCGTTCCATGCGGTGATGAAGATATAGATGCCGGTGGCGACGATACCGGGCATGCAGAGCGGCAGCACGACGCGCCTCAGAGCTCCAATCCGCGTGCAGCCATCGGTCATCGCAGCTTCATCAAGAGACTTGGGTATGCCATTGATATAACTTGTCATCATCCAGACCGAGAAGGGAATGGCGACGGTCGAGTTGGCGATGATCAGGGCCAGATGCGAATCCAGCAGACCAAGTACCCGCATCAGAACGAACAGCGGCAGGATCAGCAGCACGATCGGGAACATGTTGATGATCAGGAATTGCGTCAGCAGATATTTCTTGCCGATAAAGTTGAATCGCGAGAAGGAATAGGCTGCGGTGACGCTGAGAGTGAGACCGACGACGACGGTGCCAGCGGCCACAATGAAGGACGTGATCATGTTGTCGAGAAACCCGACGGTGTTGAACAGCCGGTAGTAGTTCTCGAAGGTTGCGCCGATCAGGCTCGGCCCTTGCGTGAAGAGCTTGTCTTCCTGTGTCAGCGACGTCAGCATCATCCAGAGATACGGCCCGAGGGTGAAGAGCAGGATGATCACCATCGGCAGTTCAACAGTCAACATGCGGCGCAGTTTGCTTTTGTGGCTAACCATTAGTCCGCTCCCTTTCCGACCTTGCGTAGATAGACCACGACGATACCGAGCAACATGATGGTGAAGAGCACGGCAAGCGAAGAGCCGTAGCCGAAGTCGAGGTTGGTGCGCGCCTTGACGAAGGCGTATAGCGGTAGCGTATAGGTGGCATAGCCCGGCCCGCCGCCGGTCATGACGTAGATGACGTCAATGGAGTTTGCGACCCAGATGGTCCTCAACAGCACTGCCGTTACCAGAACCCCAGAAATTCCGGGCAGAGTGATGTGCCAGAACTGGCGCCATTTGCTGGCACCATCGATCGACGCGGCTTCATAATAGCTCCGCGGAATGGACTGCAGCCCGGCCAGGATCATCACGGCAAAGAATGGAAAGCCCTGCCACGTGAGCGTCAGGATGATGGCATAGAGCGCCGTATCTGGATCGGCGAGCCAGGGCACGGAGTCCTGAATGATGTTCATGCGCAGCAGGAAGTCATTGAGGATGCCGTAGTTGGAATCATAGATCCAGACCCACATCAGCCCAATGACAACGGATGGCAGGGCCCAGGGGATGATGATCAGGGCACGGGCCAGCGGACGCCATGGGAATTCCTGATTGAGCAGAAGCGCCGTCACCAAACCGAGCAGCAGCTGGCTGGGAATGGTAAGCCCGATCCAGATCACGGTATGCTTGAGGGAAATCCAGAAGACTTCGTCATGGAAGGCGGCAAAGAAGTTTTTCAGGCCGACAAAGCTGATCGCGTTCGGTTTCCATAAGATATAGTCGTGCAGGCTCATCCATGCTGCCTGCAGCATTGGAAAGAAAACGATCGCCAAAGTCACGATCACGGCGGGCGATAAAAGCGCATAAGGTAGTACGCGTTTAGCGAGCGCCGCGCGACTCGATGGCCACTCAGATGAAGTCATTGTCATTGTCATGTCACCGGATAACAAGCCGGCGTCCTATGTGCCGCCATCCTGACTTCACCTGATGAGAGGTGCTGTCCGACAGCGCAGAACCGGAGTCATGGGGGAGCGGTTCGGCCGAACTTTTCGACCGAACCATTGGCAAATGTTCAGCTTTTACTTGTTGAACAGTTTGTCGATCTTCTCGTTCATTTCTTTTGCGGTGATTTCGCCGGTGAGCGCACGCTGCATGTTGACTGGCCACTCGGTGTTCACGAAGTCGGACGTTTCAGGCCGGTTCGGGAGCATGTGAGCGAATGGCAAAGACTCGATGGTGGCATCGACAAAGCGTTTCGGATGCAGGGTCCAGTTGGCAGAGTCTGTTTTGGTGACAGGCAACTGACCGGTGGACTCGTTGAATTCCTTGTTGTTGCCTGCGGAGGAAAGGAAGGCGATCCATTTCCAGGCAGCATCCTTGCTCTTGGCCGAGGAGAAGACAGCCGTCGACTCATCGCCGAATGACGTCCAGCGTCCACCGCCGCATTCCGGCACGGTTGTGGCCGAAACCTTGTCACCAAGCGCGGCAACCATGTCGTTGGCCGAGCCGATGTGGTGAATGGTCATGGCCGTGGTGCCAGCCTTGAACGCTCCGGTTACTTCCTTGAAGCCGTCATTTGGTGCGGATGGCGGGAAGACCTTGTCTTTCTGGAACAGATCAACCACAAACTGGGTGCCTGCAACGCCTGCGTCGCTGGTCAGACCGCTCTTGTCGAAGCTCACGCCTTCACGGGAGAGAACAAGGCTGCCCCAGTGATCATGACCGCCCTTGCCGCCACGGAAACCAAAGCCATAGACATTGTTCCGTCCATCGCCGTTGGTGTCCCGGGTCAGCTTGATGGCTGCGTTGCGGAAGTCATCACAGGTCTTGGGTGGTTCGAGGCCAAGTTCCTTGAACATGTCGGCGCGATAGTAGAGATAGAGAACGACATACTGGACGGGCAGATAATATTGCTTGCCGTCCGGGCCTTTGGTCAGGTCGAAAAGGTTGGCCTGAATGTCGCTTGCGCCATCCCACGCAGCGATGCGATCATCAATCGGCTCCAATGCACCCATTTCGACCAGCCGAGGCTGTGCGTGCATTTTCACCATAGCTGCGTCTGGTGCATTACCCGCAATGATCGATGTATATAGATTATCGTAATAGCTATTCCAGGGAATGTTTTCGGCTTTGATCTTGATGCCAGGGTTCTTTGCCTCGAACTTGGCAACCAGATCAGCCATCGGGTTGTCCGCATTGTCGAAGTGATACCAGAACCGAACAGTATCTTCTGCGTTTGCGGCCGCGCCACAAATCATCATTGCCGCAGCGAGCGCTGCGACGGACAGTGATTTCTTCATCTTCTCCTCCGCTTAATACCGTTTTCTCAACGGCAAAGTGGTTTCCTCAATGCCCGTGATTTGACAAAAGAAGCCTCCCGCTCCCCCTGAGGCCGTTCGGGCTTCGGCCATATCCTTCCCCGATCTTTCGATCTCCTCTGAAAGCCAGCCCCCTCTCCTGAGCTGCTTTCACCCGATAGCCGAACGTCTCCACGGCTCGGCCAACACAACGAGCTAGATGTCCTCCTCTGTGATATCCGGACCGAATTCGGCGATGGTTGTTACGTGATGTGCGATGGCGGCGGTGGCTTTCTTCGCGTTTCCCTCCGCAAGAGCATCCAGGATCGCTTCATGTCGCACGGCTGTTTCATACAAATCCCGCTGGCTACCGGAATTCAGAATCTTGAAGCGGTGGTTGTGAATGAGACAACGCTGCAGCATCGGCCGCACGCTGGGCAGATCGGCAGCATCAAACAGATTGAGATGGAAGGCGCGGTCATAGAGCGTGAGCTGATAGACATCATCCTGCATCGCCGCTGCCTTCATATTCTCGATGGTCTCTGAAAGCTCGCTCCTGAGCAGCGAGCCAAACCGGCGCAAAACGCGCACCATGCTTCGCGACTCAATATCGCGTCGGATACGGATCATTTCGTGGGCATCATCGGCCCGCGCATCCGCAACAAAGGTGCCCCGATGTGAGCGCCTTTCGACAAGCCCGTCATTGCTAAGGGCAATGAGCGCTTCCCGCACAGTGCTCTGACTGCAGCCGAAGCGCTCGGCTATTTCCATTTCCACAATCGTAGCCATGGGTGGCAAGACACCAAGCATGATTTCACGCTGCAAATCGTCATAGACAGTAAGGCTCCTCTTCGCACTGCGTCGCCCTGAGGCTGTTGTGCTACCCTGCTGTTTATCAAGATTTTCGTTCGTCATTTTCATCCCAGCGCTTGCATCTCCGTTTCATTATCGATAATATAGCGATAATTAATCGATATGACAAGACTGCTTTTTCAGGTCATGATCGATTGTCCCCCTCATCGGCTCCGCTGCCGAAACTGGAGTTTTACACACACATCGAATGGCCGGGATTTCCGACCCCGGCGCGGTCATCTGGGAGGAACTGATGGCGAGTATTAAGCTAGAGCGGCTTGTCAAGAATTACGGGTCGTTTCGTGCAATCAAGGGTATTGACCTATCTATCGAAGACGGAGCATTTGTGACCTTCGTGGGGCCTTCGGGCTGTGGCAAATCCACCCTTTTGCGCATGGTTGCCGGTTTGGAGGAGATTTCCGGCGGAACCCTCAAGATTGACGACGAGGTCGTCAATGAGCTTGAACCCCGCGACCGCGATATCGCCATGGTGTTTCAGGACTATGCCCTTTATCCGCACATGTCGGTTGCTGAAAACATCGGCTTCGGGCTGAAGATGCGCAACATGGACGCCAGCGAAATTGATCAGCGTGTCAAGGAGGCGGCAGACATCCTGCAGATCGCCCCACTCCTTCATCGCAAACCCGGCCAGCTTTCCGGTGGCCAGCGCCAGCGTGTCGCCATGGGACGCGCCATCGTGCGGCGGCCCAAGGTCTATCTTTTCGATGAGCCTCTTTCCAACCTCGACGCAAAATTGCGTGTCGATATGCGCACCCAGATCAAGCGCCTGCATCAATTACTCCGCACCACCACCATCTATGTAACCCACGATCAGGTGGAAGCCATGACACTGGCTGATCATATCGTCATTCTGAAGGACGGCATGATCATGCAGCAGGGCCAGCCCGTGAGTGTCTATGAGAAGCCAATCAGCCGGTTTGTCGGTGAATTCATCGGGTCTCCCAAGATGAATATCATCTCGGCGACTGTTGCCGACGCTGACGCCGAGACAGTGCTGGAAAATGACAGCTTCTCACTCAAGGTCGCCGACTGTGGCAAAGTTCCGGGAGAAACAATCGAGGTCGGCATTCGGCCCGAACATCTTATTCCCTGCAACAAAGAAGAGGCTCTCATTACCGCTCGCGTTGATGTGCTGGAACCACTCGGGTCCGACACCCATGCCATCTGTCTCGTCGGCAAGCAGGAATTGACGGCCCGGCTGGACCCGAGCCTTGCACTCAAGCCAGGTGACATCCTGTATCTGCGTGCTGAGCCGGAAAAAATCCATTTCTTCGATCCGGAAAGCGGTGCGCGTCTCGAAATAGACCTGCCGCAGCAAATCGCAGCGTAAGGCTCGAGGGGCCTGCGCCAACAAGACTTCTTTTCCGTTCTCTCCTCCTGCCGAGAGGCAGCAAAAGAGCACTTAGACCAACTTCAGAGTGGCTTGACCCATCAAGCCACTTTTTCTTTTGCAAAGATCACAAGGGGCAACCCCAAACGAATGGCCCGCCCAAATATAAACAACCGGCAGACCGCGAAGCCTGCCGGTTGTTTCATTTCAAACGATGCGCCCTGACGCCTACTGTGCCTTCTTGCGGCCAAAGCCGAAATCCGTAAGGATCGCGAACAGGCTAGGCACGAGGAACAGCGACAGGATGGTTGCCGTCAGCAGGCCAAAGGCAAGGCTGTTGACAAGCGGGATCAGGAACTGCGCCTGCGTGCTGGTTTCAGCCAGCAGAGGCAGAAGCCCGGCAATCGTCGTAAGCGACGTGAGCACCACGGCCCTCAGACGGGCCTTGGCCGCTTTCTTGGTCGCCTCCATCACATCGTGTCCGGCCTCCATCTCTTCATAGATGAAGGATACAAGCAGAATCGAGTTGTTGACCACAACACCGGACAGGGTTGCCAACCCGACGAGGCTCGGAATGGAAATATCCAGCCCCATCAACAGATGGCCGATCACCATGCCGATGGCGCCCAGCGGAATCGCGGCCATCACAACAAATGGCAGGATGTAGCTGTGGAACTGGAAGCTCAGAAGGATGAAAACGAAGGCCATGCCGATGTAGAAATTGGTCAGCAGTGACCCGCCGGTTGTTGCTGCTTCCTTGCCTTGCCCGTTGAAGGCCATCGTCACGCCCGGGAACTGCTTCTTGAGTTCCGGTGCGAACCGGGTCTTCACCTCCATCATCAGCTCACGGGCGTTGACGACCGTTGGCCGGATGGCTCCGATCACGGAAACAGTCCTTTGCCCGTCGACGCGGTTGATGCGCGCATAACCGCGGCTCTCGGTGATGTCAGCAACCGTTGCCAGTGGGATCTTGGAACCGTCAGAGGCGGTGACGTAAAGCGCATTGATCCCGCCGCGGCTGTCGATCGTTCCCTCGGCGAGGCGCACACGGACGTCGACGCCATAGCGCCCGGTCTGGATTTCTAGGCCGGTATTGCCTTGCACGATGGAGCGCAATTCTTCTGATACCGTCTTGGCTGTCAGTCCTAGTCCGCCAGCGTCGTCATGCAGCTTGATGATAAACTCCGGTTTGCCCGGGCGCAGGTCATCGAGTACATCGACGACCCCGTCGTAGCCCGCGAGAAATGCCTTGAGGGCATCACCGGCATCCTTGATCTCGCCAAGATCACCACCTTGCAAGCGAATATCGATGGCATTGCCTGCCACGCCGCGTTCCTTGTCGGTAAATTTCATGGCCAGACTGCCCGGCACCGGTCCGGTGAGCTTGCGCCATTGGGAGAGCATGGCCTGCAGGGAACCTTTGCGGTCCTGAGCGCGGATGAGATCGGCGCTGATGGTAGCCAGATGCGGCCCTTTCTCGTTGGCATCAACATTGACGCCATAATAGACGAGCACATTCTGGACCAGATCGCGGCCTTCCTGCTGCATTGGCTTGAACTCTTCGTTCACCTTGCCAAGTGCGGTCACAACCTGCTGGACGGCAACTTCCGTTTCATCCAGCGTCGTGCCCTGCGGCATCAGGATGCGGGCCTGAATGGTATCGCTTTCCAGCGTCGGGAAGGAGCGAAACTTCAGCATCCCGTTGGCAAAGGGCACATAGGCGAGAATCAGCATAGCGATGATCACGCCAGTGGTGAGGTAACGCCAGGAAATGGCCCAGTCGATTGCCCGCCCGAACACGCCATTCCGGAAGGCCTCGAACCCTCGTTCAAAGGCTGCATGGAACCGGGACTGCTTCCGTGCGCCCTGTTTGGAGAGCGAATGATAGAGGTGGGATGGCAGGATCAGGAAGGCTTCGATGAGGCTGATTGCCAGCGTGATCACAAGAATGACCGGCATCACCTTGAGAACGGCGCCGATCTTGCCTGCCATGAGCGCCAGTGGCCCAACGATCAGGATCGTTGTCAGGAAGGACGAGATGACGCTCGGCAACACCTGCATGGTGCCCTTGACCGCAGCATCGAGTTCCTTTTCCCCCCTCTTGAGGCGCGCGCCGATATTCTCCGAAATGACGATCGCATCGTCCATCAACAAACCTGTGGAGACGATCAGCCCGACCATGGTCATGGTATTGAGCGTATAGCCCAGTCCATTCATGGCAAAGATTGCGCCAAGGAAGGACACCGGCAGGCCCATCGCAACCCAGAAACTATACCGCAACGAGAAGAACAGCCACATCGTCAGGAACACCAGCACTAGCCCCTGAATGCCATTGGACGTCAGAATCCTCAGGCGATCGACAATGTTGGGCGACACATCCTGCGAGATGTCGAGACTGACACCCGGAGGCGCCATGGTCTTTTCCTTGGCAAGGATATCATCGATGATGGCCTTGACCTTCAGGGTGTCCTGACTGGGTGTCTTGGCGATTTCGATAAGAGCGGCGCGCTTGCCGTTGAAGGTTACCTTGTCTTCGGCAAACTCGAACTGCTTGGAAATCGTTGCGATATCCTTGAGGCGGACAATGCCGCCATCGGCCGAACTCTTGATGACAATTTCGCCAAACTCGCGCGGCTTGCGGCGCTGGTCGGCATAGCGCAACACCAGATCCCCGCTTTTGGTTTCCAGCGTGCCAGCCGGAAGATCAACGCTTTGCGCCTTGATCGCGTTGGCAACATCGGGAATGCTGAGGCCGAGATCCCTGAGGGCAGTTTCATCGACCCGCACATCGATCAACGGATCGGCAAAGCCTTTCATCGTGGCCTGCGCAATCTGCTTGTTGCGCATCACGCGGGACAGCACCTTGTCGGCATAGGCAAACAGGCTCTGCGGATCATCAATACCGGTGATGGCGATTGTCGCAATCGTTGCCGTGCGTTCCATCTTGGTGACCGTCGGGCGTTCCACG
Organism: Cohaesibacter haloalkalitolerans; assembly: GCF_003574655.1. Classification (GTDB taxonomy): domain Bacteria; phylum Pseudomonadota; class Alphaproteobacteria; order Rhizobiales; family Cohaesibacteraceae; genus Cohaesibacter; species Cohaesibacter haloalkalitolerans. The sequence goes on along the minus strand of NZ_QNUM01000005.1, from coordinate 412,986 downwards.
TTTTCGGGAAAACCGGTGATCGCCTCGATCTCGCTCTTGATGTCGTTGTAGAAGGTGTCGAAATCCCGCCCTTCGATCATGGTCACGACCGCGATGGCGAGGTTTTCACGGGCCTCGCAGGTCATTTCCAGCTTGTCGGGAATGACGCCAAGCGCCTCTTCGAAGCGGAGACAGACGGCCTCCTCGACATCCAGCGCCGTTGCACCGGGATAGGAAACGCGGACTTCAACCTGCGTCGGATCGGTTTCGGGAAAGGTATCCCGCTGCAGTTTTGGCAGAGACAGGGCACCGACCAGCAATATGGCGACCATCAGCAGGTTCGCTGCCGTGGGATGCTTGGCAAAATAGCGGATCATGACTATTTGGTCCCTTTGCTAGCAGCTTTACCGGAGGCTTCAGCCATCACGCGTTCAAGCAGCGCCTTGTCCGGCTTGGGACCAACCAGCATGCCATCTACCGGCGCGGGCAGATCAGAGACCACCAGTTTCTCGTTCGGTTCCAGCCCGGAGGCCAACACAGCGATATCCCCCTGAATATAGGCGACCTTGACCGGCTTGAAATGCAGCCGTTTCTCGGCGTCGACAACCATCACCGTGCCCTTGCGAATGGCCGAAGCGGGAATGGCAATCTTGTCCTTCTTCGGCTGCCCCTGCAGGATGACCTCGACTGCGGTATCGCGCACCAGCGGCGGGCGCTGTCCCGGCGTGGCCTGACCATAGGGATCACTCACCGTCAGCACGATGCCGCGCGTCCGGGTTTTCGGGTCCATCGCAGCGGTGACCCGATCGAGTTTGGCGTCCCAGACGATATCGTTGCGCGGCGTCCGCAAGACAACCTTTGCTTTGATGGCATCATGACGGTCCGATGTGCCATCACTGCCCGCCTCCAGCGAGGCCAGAGGGCTGCCCGTCTCACCCGGCTTGTTGAACAGCGAACTCAGGGCCCCGATCGGGAACTGGGCGACCACTTCGGCGACCGATATGCCATCACCCGAAAACAGTTGCTGGCCCTTGTTGACATATTGCCCCAGCGAGATATCGACGGTATTGAGCCGCACGTCGAACGGCGCCTTCAGTTCGGTTCGTTCGAGATCAAGCGCGGCAATTTCCTTTTGTTGCAACAGGACCTTGCGCTCGGCGGCGTTCAACTTGAGCGTGCTGACCAACGTCTGCACCTTTGCATCCTGCGTGAGGGAGGCCCTTTCCGCCGTGTCGACGATGGCTTGAGAAGCCGAGCCCTTCGCCATCAATTGTTTCTTGCGATCAAGATCATCCTGCAGCAACAGCGAAGCCCGTTCCTCGATCTTGAGGGATGCCTTTGTCGTCTCGTCCTTGGCGTTGAGCGCCTCGATCTGGGCGTCGATCTGGGCAAGGCTCAACTGGTATTCTCGCTCGTCTATCTTCAGGAGGCTTGTTCCGGCAGGGATCAGCAAGCCACTTCTGAGCTTGTCCGCTGTCCAGACCACTGGCCCGGCGACCTGCGCAACTGCATCCCAGGTTCGATCCGGCTGAACCTTGCCATATCCGGAGACGAAAGGAACCGCCGTCACGGCCTTGACGCCGATGACCTTGACCGGAGTTGCCTTTTCCTTGACATCGGTCGCTGCTTGCGGGGGCTTGGTATTCTGGGCGGATGCCATGGTTATGGCGATGGCAATCAAAACGGGGGGAAGCAGGAGTGCTTTTTTGAGTATGCTCATGATCAAGCTCTTTGATGTGTCGAAAAACAGACGAATCGAGACCCGTAACCGGATATATTTTTATATATTAGAAATTACGCGAACAACTGAGCGCACAAAAGAGGCAAATGGTATCCGAAGGTAACCGATTGTAATCGACCATATGAAATGCTTGATGATGACCATATTAGCAAAAAGTCAGCCCACCGCCCATTGAACACCAAGGGCTTGATTTTCAAGCGCCTTCCAAAGGCTGGCAAGGGCGGTCTTTCGTCGCAGCATGGCGGCGGGAAACCCTTGGCTTTGTTGCCTACCGGGCGGTCATGTCCGGGCAGGCTTTCAGTTTTTGGCGAAGCTGATGGGCAGCGTGAAGCTGATACTCGCCTTGCCGCTTGAAGCGGGGATTGTCGGGAAGGGAGCGGCCCGTTGCGCCATCGAAAGGGCGGCCTCATCGAGTATCGCGCTGCCGGAAGACCGCACCAGATTGAGGCCGCTCATTGCTCCATTCCGGGCCACGACAAACCGGATGACCGCCGTTCCGGTCTCCCCCCTTCGCCGCGCGGCGTTGGGATAGCGCTTCTTGCTGGCTACACGGGAACGGACCTTGCCCATGTAGTTGGAGGTCTCGGCGTTGCCGTTGGACGCTCCCTTGCCACCGTTGCCACCAGTTGCACCTTTCTGCCCCTTGTCACTGGCCACATTGCCTCCACGGCGAGACGCTACGGTTGCCTGTTGTTCGTTGCGTGGCGTCTTTGCCCGGCTAGCCTTCACAGGAGGTTTTGGCTTGATCTGCGGTAGTTCGGCAATCGCCTTTGGGGCTTCAACCGGCTTTATGGTTTCAACGGCCCGCGCGTCCGGCTCTCGGGCTTCCATCTTTTGTGTCTCAGAAGGTTCAAGCTGCTCTGGCTCTACGGTCTTGGCTTCCCGTGGTTTCAGGATATCCGGCTCGGACAAAGCGTCATTGGCCGCCAGTTCCTCTATCGGAACCTCCACGGCCTGCTGCGGCACAACGGGAGCAGGGCTTGCTCGAACGGGCGCAATGGGCTCAACCGGGGTGGCTGTTGTTGGCTTGACCACCCGGGCCTGAGACGGGACAGGCTCGATGGCTGCGGACTCCACCGCATCCTGAGCGACGGAATCAAACAGACCGCCAATCTCAAGCGCCGCAACCCCTGCCCCGCGCTCTTCCCTGATCACCTCCGGGTCCTTGACAAAATACCACGCTCCAACCCCATGCACGACAAGAGAGAGAGCGATGAACAGTAACAAACCTGACGATCGCATCAGTTCCTCTCTTGCAATGTTATAAGGCGAATCTTCTTGTGCCCTGCTGCCCGGAAGGCCTGCAAAATCGGCATCAAAACGGAGGCTTGCAGATCCTTGTCTGCCAGAATTTGCAAAGTGTCGCCCGGGGCACCAACCGGGGCGTCCTCCGGCTTCTCACTGGGCATCGGGGCGGGAAAAAGCGCCAGAATGTCATCCAGCGCAAGTCGCTCTCCGCGATGGACAAGCGTCCCGTCCGCAAGGATCTCAATCGCATTGCCTGCGGGTGGGACATCCGGCAGGGTCCGGGCGCTGGGTGGGGTCAACTCCGGGGTCACCGGTGGAGCAACCGTTCCGGCGATCAGAAAGAAGATCAGCATCAGGAAGACGATGTTGATCAGCGGGATGGTATTATCCGGCAGAATTTTCTTGTGGGCTTTCGCCTTGTGCATGCGCATGCTGATACCCCGGCCAGATGGCTTGGGCCTCCTCGCTTCAATTGGCTAGAGACACAGATTTCAATTGGCTGTTCCTGAGGTTCTGCAACAGGGACACCAGCGTCTGCAGTTTGACATCCCCCTTGGGCACAACAACTGCCGAGGTGACGCCTTCTGCAATGAAGGGAGCCAGTGCGACATCCGGATCCGACAGGTCTGCGACCTTGCCATTGAGGCGGACACCCTCTTCCGTTGAGACGGAAATGATCAGTTTTGGCGTTTGCCCACGCCCTGTCCCTACCCCTGCGACACCCAGATCAAGCTCACTGTAGCGCGAGAAGGTGGAAGACAGCATGAAGAACAGCAGGAGCAGAAAAATCACGTCGATCAACGAAGTCAGCCCGACGATGGAGCGTCGTTTGCGCGTGGCTTCAAGACGCATGAATCAGCTCCGCCTGATGACTTGATAACGAACCTTTCCCGGTCACGACCTTATCCGTGATCTGTCCGGTCAACACGGCGGTGGCCAGCTCTTCCATCACACTCTGCTCACGTTCGACGCGAGTGGTGAACCAGTCGGCAAACAGGCTGGCCGGGATGGCGACGGCCAACCCCACGGCCGTCGTCAAAAGTGCGACCCAGATCCCCCCAGCAAGAACGGATGGATCAACAGTCGCCCCAGCCTCCTGCAGGCGCTGGAAGGCTTCAATCATGCCTATCACAGTGCCGAATAGCCCCAACAGCGGCGAAATCTGCCCGACGGTTTCCAGAAACCGCAACATGACCCGGGTGCGAGACAGGGACAAAAGCGCCACCCGCTCGATATCCTCGCGTATCAGCTCAGGCTTGTCCGCATGATGCATCTGCCCGCGCATGGCATGGGCAACGACGATGGTCGCAGGTGACTTGCCCTTGTCAAGCAACGACAGCGCCTCGTCCTTACTGCCCGCCTGCCATAGCATCAGGGCTTTGCGAGCCCGCCCGTGACGCCCAACCCCGATCAGCGAAAATTGCCAGAGCTTGTACAGGATGACCGCCAACGACAGAACCGACAGCACCACAAGCAGCATGACCACCGGGCCGCCCATGTCGATCATGGCTCTTACCTGCTCCACTACGGCATGGGGGTCAAACCCGACATCAGCCGCCACGGGTGCCGGGGCCACTGGTGATGTTGCACCATCGACAAGGTCAGGTGTTGTGATTGTCGGGGTTTCAGAGAGTGTGGTGGGCATGATTGGTATCTATTCCAGTAAGGCAAATTCGGGTTTGAGCAGCTCAGAGACCAAGCTTTATCTGGGTCTTGGAGGAAGGTTCCAGCGCCTTGAGACAGACGTCTTTTGTCACGGCCTCCCCCTGACAGTCGGCGACATCGTTGATCAGGATTTCGCCAAGATCCTCACATCCGCCTCCGGGCAAGTCGAACTGACGCAGACGCCGTTTGTCCTTTGCCAGCGCCCCGGTGCTCAGGACCATCAGATCCTGAACGAGACCTGCGTTATCGAGAATAACAATCTCAAGGCTCATCGCATCAAGCGGAGAGCCGAGATCATTCTGTATGAGGAATGACAAACGACACGCATTATCAACGGGCTGAGCGTTGTTCAATTCAATGGAAATGGAAGGATTTTTCTCCCCCACTCCGTACGCCGCAGCGTTGGCACCGGTAGTGCCTCCTATCAGCAATGAGCAGCAAAGACCAAAAAGAATGGACTGGCGACAAACCATGCGGGCGAAACTCCAATCTGTCGTTATCGATGAAACGGCCAACGTCTGAGCGCCAGCGCTTGGGGCACTGGTTCTGCTGCTCACGGGAAAATCCCGATGGCGCTTTCGCACTCCGACCCGCCAGCCTGCGCTAAAGCCAATCAGAGCAAAGACTTCCGACACAATACTATTTGTTGAGTAATGTATTCAAGTTTATAAACTTGCGCCAATGCGCCAAATGATTAGGCCAAAGCGCCACACTTGCCAGCCCCAACAGAGACAGATGCTTGGCCAGACCTAACGGTAGTGCATGACCAGTTTCTGATCGCCGATCTGATGGATTTCAGCCTCGAAATCAAAAATCGTCTCAATCGTCTCTGAAGTCAGAATGTCATGCGTGGGGCCATTGGCGATCAACTTTCCATCGCGAAGCCCAACGATCCAGTCGGCGTAGAGAGCGGCGTAGTTGATTTCATGCAGCACGACGACAATCGTCTTTCCGCTTTGCTCCGAGAGCTCGTGCAGTGTCTGCATCAGCGCACGGGCGCTCTTCATGTCGAGATTGTTGAGCGGCTCGTCGAGCAACAGATAGTCGGTATCCTGCGCATAGGCCATGGCAACAAAGGCCTTCTGTCGTTGGCCACCGGATATTTCATCAAGGAACCGGTGCGCAATCTCGCCGAGCCCAAGCGCTGCAATCGCCTCGTCAACCTTGTTCTTGTCCTCTGCGCCCGGCCTGCCGTTGTGATGAGGGAAACGGCCAAAAGAGACGAGATCCCGCACCGTCAGACGCGAAGCCAATGTGTTGGACTGGCTGAGAATGGCGAGTTTTCTGGCCAGTGTCCGGCTCGGTGTCTTGCTGACATCAAGACCATCAACCGTGATCACCCCATGTTGCAAGGCATGCAGACGGGCGATTAGCGACAACAGGGTCGACTTCCCCGCCCCGTTCGGCCCGATCAATGCGGAGAGCTTGCCCTTGGGCAGCGAAAGGGAAATATCACTGAGGATCGTCTGCCCCTGAATGGAATGGCTCACCGACTGGATGTTGATCATCTGTTTCGTCCTTTGAGAATCAGGATCAGGAATGTGAGGCCTCCCAGAAACTCGACAATCACGCTGAGCGGCGTCGAGAGATTGAGCACCTGTTCCAGAACCACCTGCCCGCCGATCAGAACACAGGCCGAAAGCAGAGAGGCTGCTGGCAGCAGGATAGCGTGACGATGGGTTGGCAGAAGCTGATAGGTCAGATTACTGACCAGCAGCCCGAAGAAGGCCACCGGCCCGACCAGTGCCGTTGATACCGACACCAGCGCTGCGATAATTACCAGCATTGCGTAGACCTGTCGCTTGTAGTGAACACCGAGATTGACCGCAGCATCACGCCCGAGTGCCATGACGTCGAGGTCAAACCGCATCCGCCAGGTTGCCACCAGCGCCGCAGCAATCATCAGGCTGCTGACCAGCAGAAGGTCTGCATTGATGGAGTTGAAACTGGCCATCGCAGAGGTCGCAGCAACGACGAAGTCATTGGGATCGATGAGGCGTTGCAGAAAGGAACTGAATGACCGGAAGAGCACACCGAAAATGATGCCTGTCAGCAACAGTCGGTGAATATCCTCACGCCTGCCATCAACCGACTTGCCCAGCAGTGAGCCAAACAGCAGCAGCGAGGCCACCATCATGATGGTGAAGGAGGAAAAGAAGGATGTCTGCGCGGACAGCTGGGAAAAGCCAAATCCGCCGAGCGTGAAGACGAGCACGGTTTGCAACAACGCATAGAGCGCGTCAAACCCCATCAGGGATGGCGTCAGGATGCGGTTGTGCGTGAGGGTCTGGAACAGCACCGTGGCAACGGCGATGGCAACAGCGACAAGGCTGATGCCGAGCAGCTTCGTTCCGCGAAACCACAACACAAAGTCCCAGTTGCCGCGGGCATTGACCGTGAGGAAGGCAACAGAAAACAAGCCATAGAGGCAAAGAAGCAATGCCAGTCGTCGAGCGATCATCGCGCGCGCTCCTTATCTCGCAGGCATGCCACCCCTTTGCTTTTGGGTGGAAAATATAGCAGCCACAGGAACAGCAACGCCCCGAGGACACCGAAGATCGTGGCTGCGGGTATCTCGAACGGATGCCGCACCAGACGCCCGACAAGATCGGACAGCAGCACCAGCCCACCGCCCATCATCGCTGTGACCGGCAGGGTGCGGCGCAGGTTATCGCCCAGCCAGCGGCTGACAATATTTGGCACGACCAGTCCGACGAAGGGGATGATCCCGACCGTGACCACGGTTACGGCCGAGATCAACGAAACGATGACGAGACCAAGGCGGACAATCTGGTGATAATTGAGGCCAAGATTGACGCTGACACTCTGCCCCAGCCCAAGGATGGCAAATTGATCGGCGATGACATAGGCAAGCAGCATCAGGACGCCAGCGAGCCACAACAGCTCGTAACGGCCTTGCAATATGCCGGAAAATTCCCCGAGAAACCAAGTTTCGAGATATTGCAGCAGGTCTGCCTGAAAGGCGATGAAGGTGACGAGCGCACTGACGACACCGCCATAGGCTATGCCAACCAGCGGCACCAGCAGCGGCTGATGTGGCGGCAGGCGCCGGACCATGGCCAGAAACACCATGGTGCCCAACAGAGATGTGACGCAGGCACAGGCCATCTTGATGAAGATGGAAGCCCCCGGCAGAAGGAAGGAGATCAGCAGAACCCCGAGCGCCGCCGTGGAGCCAGCCCCCGCCGTCATCGGCTCGACAAAGCGGTTGGCAACGATCATCTGCATGATGACGCCTGCGACCGCCAATGATGCACCGGTCAGCAGCACGGCAAGAGTGCGCGGAATACGACTGACAACAAGCAGATTGAGCCCCTCGCCTGACCGGGAGAAGCTATTCATATCGAGATCAATCGCACCAACGAAAAGGCTCGCAACTATTCCCGTGAGCAAAAGGGCAATTGCAATCAGCCAGCCTTTGGTCATTTCATTTCCATCCAACGGATCCTGGAAAGGAGACAGCACGGACCGGACAACCGCTTGCGAATGCCCGGTCCGTGGGTAACAATCAGGACGGATTGGCTCCGCCAAATGCCTTGATGATTTCATTGATGGTGTGGGTCATCGACTGAATGCCACCGCTGGCGATATAGATATTGGCAGCATCGAGATAGACAACCTGCCCGGCCTTCCACGCCTTGGTTTCATGCACCAAGGCATTATCGAGTGTCGTGGACGCAGCATCCCCGCTGGCCCCGATGGCGGCGGACCGGTCGATCACCAGCAGCCAGTCCGGATTGACATCGCGAATGAACTCGAAGGAGACTGCCTCGCCGTGGGTGGCGTCTTCAATTGTGCTGATGGCTTCCGGCAGACCGACGGCATCATGAATCCAGCCAAAGCGACCGCTGGCTCCATAAGTCGAGATCTTGGGGCCATTGGCAAGAATGATAAGGGCATTGCCCTTGCCTTTGACCGCAGCCTTTGCTTCAGCCAGCTTGGCATCAAACGCCATTTCCAGCTCGGCAGCCTTGTCGCGCTTGTTGAACAACGCACCATAGGATTCAAGACGCTTCTTGGCTTGCCCAACCATGTCTGCGCCCGAAATGGTCATGTCGATGGTCGGAGCCACCTTCTCCAAGGCTTCATACTGTTTGGCTGAACGGCCACCGATAACGGCAAGATCGGGCTGAAGGGCGTTGATGGCCTCGAAATTGGGTTCAAACAGGCTACCAATCGGTTCTGCCTTGCCCTCCAGATGGTTGAGATACTGGACATAGAGCTTGTTGGGCACACCGACGGGCGTCACACCAAGCGCATCCATGGTATCGAGCGCAGCAATGTCCATGACCACGACCTTCTCTGGCTGCGCGGCAAAGGTTACTGGCTCTCGTGCGGTGTCAACCGTAATCTCAGCGGCAGAAACCTGTGTGGCGGCGAACGCCAGCATGGCGGCGCATGTCATTGCCAGACGGGACAATCGTGCAGTCATGTTCCAATCCTCTGTTTGTCTTGCAGGAAACGGCAGAGATGGAATATCACCTGCCAATTTTAATATGAATGTGAGTTGCAACATAAGGTAAGATGTGAGAATGAAAAGGAGAAAATGTGTTTGCAGAATTTATTTTGAATATAATTCTCAACTTTTCAACAGAACATCTCCCTATCCTCCCCCCCCCCTACCCGTTGCAAGGGTCTTCCTACTTGCCAACAAGCTGTATCAGGCCTTGTGGCAGGATTTCCCGCCAGGCGAACATGTCATGGGCAGTTGGAAATTCGGCCCGTTCCACCTCATAGCCTTTGGCCAGCAACACATCAGCGAGATGCCGGTTTGGCTCCAGAATGCTGGCAAAGCCATCCCCCCGTGAGGTTTCAAACAAACCGGACGAAAGATAGAAGCGCACCGGCTTGTGTTCACTGGTCGCAACGCGACGCGCTACGGCGTTTTCTCCTTGAAACGCACCCTCTGGAGACCACCAATAGGAACCGGACATGGAGAGTACAGCGCCGAATTCTTGCGGATGCTTAAGGGCGATAGTCGTGGACCCAAGGCCACCGAAGCTCGAACCGGAAAGAATGGTTCTGTCGGCCCGTGGGGTCAAGCCCGTCTGATCAATGACAAACTGCAGCAGTTCATCGGCCATGAAGTCGGCGAACGCATCACTGTCGGGCAGTTCTCTGGCCCGGACGACATTGTCGATGGAGGACACGAACACCGTTACCATAGGCCGGAGCCTGCCAGATTCCACCAGAGCGTCGATGCTGCGATCAAGGAGCCCCTTCTTCAAGAATTGCTCGCCATCAAAGACAAACAACAACGGCGTGGTATCATTAGAGACATCCAACCCGGCGGAACGGTGGATCCAGATATCGCGGGAGTTCGAAAGTCGTTCACTTGCCAGACGATAGTGTGTGAGCGTCCCTCGCTGGCTGGCGGCCTGCTCATGCCATGGCTCAAGGTCCCCTCCGGCAACGCGGAAGGTCGATGACTGATTGAAGGGATCTGGCGCATTTGCAGGCCATGGAAAATGATTGAACGGGTCGGCCTTGGCCGTTGCCAGAATGGCCACCCGCTGCGCTCTGGCCGGCCCCTCAAACTCGGGCACATTGTCCGCCAGTTGATAGGAGAAAAGGCTACCCGCAGGGACAGCAATGCTACGGAACCAGACATCGCTTTGCTCAAGCCTCTCAAGCTCGTAGATATCATTGGCCGGTCCACCCAGCATTTTGACATTGCGGCTTGCTCCCCTGAACAGAAAGGTCAAAAGAGGCTTCCCCTTTTCTCCCTCTTCAACCAGTGGCGTTCCCTCTGCTTCAACCTCATGCCAGAAGGCGTCTGTCGATGCATTGGTGGCAAGCTGTTGGGCCAGTGTTGCAATCCTCGGGCTGAGATAATCCCTGGGCGGCGCCTTCAGGTCATCGGCAGCAATCGATCCGGTTTGTCGCAAGGTCAGCTTGCCTGCAATGGAGGCGGTAATCATCAGGTGTGCGGGGTCATCTGGCAATTGCAGCACCACATGCTTGCGCCCCTCGCCCTTTTGCAGAAGCGACCGGTGATGCTCTCCGCCATCGCGGCGCAAGGCTACATCGAATGGGGTTCCGTCTGTATCGAGAGACAGGGTTACCAGCGCACCCGGCGCACCAACGAGCTTCACCTTGATGACATCGGCGGCTTTCAACGCGATTGTGAGGTCTTCGTTGAGGACTGCAACATGCTGTCGAATGGGTGAGGATTGGGTCATGGCAAATACTCCCGAAACCTGGAGCCCCATCACAAGGCAGATCGCCGCCAGAAAGCATTTTATCATCAATTTTTCCTGATGCCGCTTCACAGCCCGCTCTTTGGGCCGGATGATGCTGAGACATTTGGGAACCCGCCGTTCATAAATGACAGGTGCCCTCCGCCAGCCCTAAAGCTGGCGAAGGGCTTGCTCGGTGGGTCCAAGCGTAGCTAGAAGCGCAGATTGGCGGAGAAATAGTAGCGCCGCCCATCAACGTTGAAATCGTCCGATTCCTCACGATAGATCTGGTTGTCAGCGATATTGAGCACCCCGGCTTTCAGCGTGAAATTGTCATTCACCTCATAGGCTCCGGTCAGGTCTGCCGTGACATAGGCCTCCGCCTTGGAGGCATTGGCCATGTTGCCGTCTGTTGGAACATAGGTATATTGCTTGCCAACAATATTGACCTTGGTTCCCAGTGTCAGCTTGTCGGTTGCCTGCCAATCCATTGCGACGTTTGCAGAGTGCTCCGGCTGATAGGCCAGAGGCCGCTTGACGCCACTGATCGCCTTGGCATCCAGATAGGTATAGTTGGCCTTGATTGTCAGATCGTCGCGCGGACGGATGGTCAGACTGGCTTCCACCCCCATGGTGCGAGCCTGATCAATGTTTTCATAAGAAAACATCGGGTTGCCATCCGATGACAGGCCGACATAATTGTCGTAGGTCATGGCCGTGGCCAGATCGGAGGTGCGGGCTGGCGGATAGGGGATCATATCCTTGATATCATTGTGGAAGGCCGTCAAGCCAACAGAGAACAGGTCCTGATCATAGGATACGCCAGCCTCAAAACTGGAACCGATCTCCGGCTTCAGATCCTCGCTACCTACCATATAGCACCCGCCACCACAGGAAACCTGATACCAGCTTGGGCTGTTTTCCAGCAATGTCGGCGCCTTGAAGGAAGACGACCAACCGCCCTTCACCGTCACAGCATCGGTGAGATTGTAAACGCCGTAGACACGGGGGCTTGCATTCCAGCCGAACTTCTCGTGATTATCAAAGCGTGTGCCGAATGTCATTTCGAACCGATCCGTAATGGCGGCCTGATCTTCGGCAAAGATGGCAGCCTGCCATACCGACGATTCTGATCCACCACTGCCGGTCAGCACGAACTTGTCATTGATTTCCTGATATTTGTATGCGGCTCCGACTGTGACCTTATGCGGCACGATCAGATCGACCTCATGGTTCACCTTGCCGTCGGCATTGAAATTGTAGGCCGTGTTCGGCTGCATATCACCGGCAGTGTTGCCATGGCCGTAGTCATTGTGGATTTGGTCGCCATAAACCTTCACCTCGGAAGAGCCGAAATCATACTCACCTCTATGGGTGACCCCCACAGATTTGCGCTCGAGTGTGGTCAGATCTTCCTTACGGTTCGAATAGCCGACGTTAAAGTCCATCTCATTGCTGTCATTGACGAGCCAGGTCGCCGTGCCATCGATGAACTTGTCGTCACTATCGGCAAAGCCGGGCAGATGGCTTCCGTCCCGCTGAAGACCGGGATTGATATCATCATCATCGGACGCGCGTATATCGTAACTGCCATAGGTTTTGAGGAACAGTCGATCCTTGATAATCGGGCCGGACAGGGAAAAGGAGCTGCGGCCATAGTCCCCCGACTTGCGGTTCTCCTGAACCGTCACTTCATTGGTCAACGACCCGTGCCATTCGTTTCCAGCCCTTTTGGTAATGATGTTCACCACGCCACCAATCGCATCCGAGCCATAAAGCGAAGACATAGCTCCGCGCACCACTTCGATGCGCTCAATGGCTTCAACGGGAACCCATCCGGAGTCGTAGTCGTTGCCGCGGAAGACGTTGGGGTCGGAATTAACACGCTTGCCGTCGATCAGAAACAGCGTGTAGCGCTCCGAGAGGCCGCGTATCTGAACCTTCTTCTGGTTGCCCGAAGTGTTGAATGTGACACCTGGAACAGATTCCAGCAGCGCCCGGGCATCCTGCGCTGGCAACTTGGCGATATCTTCTGAAGTGACGACGCTGACGGTCGCCGGAGCATTCTTGACGTCCGTCTCAGAGCCTGCGGCTGAAACGACGATGGCCTTGAGCACATCCTCTTCCGTCAATTCCTGAGCCGTGGTCAGGGTGGTGCTGGCCAACAAGGTTGCCAAAATGATTGTGGAGCTGGTCAGGCTCCGAATCGTGGTGTGGCTGATTTGGTCCTTTGTGTTGTTTATCGTGTCGAACACATGGGAAGTCATTGGAAAACCGCGAACCTTCAAGTTTGGATGGAAATGGGCCAAGAACCCCGGCAACAGGATTGTCGGATTTTTATCTTGACTCCAACACTCAACATAAAAGAAATACAGGTGATGTAAATTTCGAACGCTTTCGCTGCGGCGCCATTTTTTTAGGCCAAGGCGCCAAGTGCTCGCTCCCGCCACCTCAGGGGTGGGGGTGATTTTCACCTATGACGCATAGCCAGGTACGTCCGTGATCCGAGTAAAATCCAATTTGCCCTTAGCCACGGTTGCCTTTATGGAAGGCAAGCCCACCCATCACAGCCGAGACCTCAAGGAAGAGGTGTGCCCCTGCTTCCAGTTGATGATTTTCCTGGAAGGGGAACAGAAGTTCTATCTGGACGACAAGCTGTTCGATATTCACGCAGGGTATGGTGCAGAGCGGCGAGCCCAGATGCTGCTCATCCAGCGCAATCGGCCCTGCCTCCTTCGCACGGAGCCTCATCTTGGAGAGAAGACCCTGCGCAAGGTGAAAGTGTCCCTGCCCGCAAACTGGCTGGAAGAATCCGGCCTTGGTAAAGCCTCTCCGATCTTGAAACAGTTTCGAAGTGAACAGATCAGCAGCTACCTTGCCGAAGCGACAGCTGAGATGACATCACTGGCCGAAGCGGTCATACGGCCCCCCGCCCCCTTCACGGAAGGAACTACTCCGGACTGTGTTGCTCTTTACAGAGTGGCCAAGGGGATGGAACTGATTGCTCAGGCCTGTCTCGTTGTCGCAAACCGTCTGCAGCCCGGGGGCAGCACCCGACAGGCGTGCCATTTCAATCAGGCGGAGCGAATCCGCAGCCATATCCTCAACCATCTGGATGAAGACCTGACCATAGACAGCCTTTCGCGTCAGGTCGGGGCAAGCAAACGCTCTGTACAACGCAACTTCAAACAATATTTCGGTATGACCGTCACCGACTTCATACGAAAACAGCGGCTGGAAAAAGCCCGGCAGGCGATCGAAAAGCACGGCATGACCATCGGACAGGCAGCTTTTCTTGCCGGATACAACAACACGTCAAGCTTTAGCAACGCCTTCAAACTGGCCTACGGATCAACCCCGAAAAGCTGGCGCCCCAAACGCTGAAAAGTTAAAAAATCGTCCGGAAAATTGACAAGAAACGCCAAACCGTCATGCCAGCTTGGCGCATATGGTTAATTTTTGACTACCGAGCAAAATGATTCACAGCAATTTTCAACTTTCATAACTGTCCGCTTGACGAAAACCATCTTTTTCATCATGACATCCGTTTGATATTGCACCACTTTTTAGGATGCCCTTCAAAAAGGGTAGCCCATGAAAAACGCTGCCATGACAAGCACATAAAAATTTGCCTCAATTGTGCCAAATACTTGAACACTCTCGAGGTTGAACAAAACTGACTTGGATGGACGTAAATTTTCATGGAACTACCGGGAACTATATCGAGCCTGAAGACTTCTCTCATTACAACAGTGTCGAACTAGGATGAATGCTCCGATGTCTATTACGCGTCGCGTGTTTCTGGCTGCTTCTGCTGCCACAAGCTTGGTTTCTCTGAGCAATCTCGCATTTGCTGCAGGAACCGACGCAGCACCGGCAGATACCGTTGAAGTCGCTCAGCCCTTCAGCTTCGACAGCCTTTCTGCCGAAATGCAGGAGATGGCGTCCAAGGATTATGTGTCCCGGCCGCAGGTGGAGGATTCCTATCTCAAGGACCTTACCTACGACCTCTATCGGATGATCCGGTTCAACCCGGAGAAGGCACGTTTTGCCGATATCGATGCATCGGCATTCCGTCTTCATGCCTTCCATATGGGTTGGCTGTTCAAGTCTCCCGTGACCCTGTTTGAGGTCACGGAAGGCAAGGCTACGCCGATGGGCTTCAACACGGATGACTTCATCTACGAGCGGGAATCTCGCGACAAGGTTCCCGCTCATCGGGCTCTGCCAGGCATTGCCGGTTTCCGGCTTCACTATCCGCTGAACCGCCCGGACGTCTTTGACGAACTGGTCTCCTTCCAGGGGGCCTCCTATTTCCGGGCGCTCGGTCATGGTTCGGTCTATGGCTTGTCCGCCCGCGGTCTGGCGATCAATACCGGCAGCTCGGAACCGGAAGAGTTTCCGGTGTTCACCCGCTTCTATGTGGAGCGCCCGAACCCGTCCGAACAGAAGATCACAGTCTATGCGGCGCTCGAAAGCCGCTCGGTCACCGGGGCCTACCGGTTTGTCATCAATCCGGGCCAGAACACCGTGATCGACACGACCGCGCGTCTCTACATGCGGGAAGACGTGCCGCAGCTTGGCATCGCGCCTTTGACTTCCATGTTCCTGTTCGCCGAACGCAACAGGGACAAATTCGACGACTACCGCCCTAACGTGCATGACAGTGACGGGCTGGAAATCGTCAAGCAGAATGGCGAGCGCGTCTGGCGCCCCCTGTCCAACCCGCCGAATCTGGCTTCAAGCTATTTTGCCGAGCAATCGCCAAAGAGCTTTGGGCTGATGCAGCGTGACCGGAATTTCGATCATTTCCAGGATATTTCCGCCATGTATGAAAGGCGGCCATCCCTGAGGATCGAACCGGTTGGTGACTGGGGCAAGGGCTCCGTGCGTCTGGTGGAAATTCCGTCCGATCTGGAAGTCAACGACAATATCGTCGCCTTCTGGATGCCGGAAAATGGCGCCTCTGCAGGCCAGAGCCTTGAGTTTTCCTACCGGATGCATTGGGGCAATCTGCCCGCACAATCCGAGGAAGAACTGGCTTACGTGCTGGAAACCCGGTCCGGGACCGGCGGCGTATCCGGTGTCAGGAACAAGGACGGCACCCGCAAGTTCGTTATCGACTTCAAGGACGGGGTTCTGGCGAACCTGCCCGCCAGTGAAGTCGGCAATGTGAAAATCAACAGCGCTATTCAGAATGGCGAAATCAAGACCCAGACCCTGACGCCGATCCCAGAAGAAAAGGTATGGCGTCTGGTGATGGATATTGCCGCCAGTGAAGGAAGCATAGTGGAAATGACAGCACATCTGTCAGGCTATAACCGACGCCTCAGCGAAACCTGGGCGTATCAATGGATCAATGACTAATTGGTTGAAACATCAACTATATTGCAAGCGTAAAACAAGGTGATGACAATGACTTTTGAAGAGTTGACTTCCGGCCCTTGCGCTTTGCCGCGGGCTCCCCTGGCCATGCCGACCCAGATTCTGGAAAATCCGGAACACCATGGGTTTGTGTCCAGCTTGCGGATTTTCCTTCGGGAAACCGCCAGACTTTCTGGTGCATGAGCGCTAATCTATGAAAAAGTTCGGGCTCTATCTGTTGCGGGGCTTTGCCATTCTGGCAAGCCTCGCAATAGGTGCCATTGCGTTCATGACCTTTCTTCAGGTGGTCGCAGTCAATGGCATAAACCTGTTTGACATCATTCTGTCGGGGCTCATCCTGATTTCCACCATCTGGCTAGCCTGGGGTGGGATGCAGGGGATGATCGGTCTCACCACATCGCCAGCAAGAGTCTCGCTGAAGAAAAGCGACAGGATTACCGGCAGATCCATCATTCTGATGCCCGTCTACAATGAAGACCCGCTGATGTCCTTCACGCGGCTGGCTGCCATGGAGAGATCTCTCAAACGCAGCGATCCGCTCGCAGACATTCATTTTGCCATTCTGTCGGACACCCGCAAGGACGATATCGCCCGACAGGAAGAGGAACTGTTTGTTCATCTCGTCGAGGAATGCGATGGCGAGGGACGCTTCTTCTATCGCCGCCGCGCCCAGAATATCGGCAAGAAGGCCGGCAATATCGAGGACTTTCTGACCCATTCCGGCGCGGCCTATGACTATGCGATCATTCTGGATGCTGACAGCCTGATGGAGGGTGACACCATCCTCGAAATGATCGCCCGGATGGAAGCCGAGCCACGCCTCGGCTTGCTGCAAACCTTGCCCAAGATCATTCGCGCCGAAACCCGTTTTGGCAGGGCCATGCAATTTGCAGCCTCGTTCTATTCGCCGGTCTTCTGTCGCGGGCTTGCGATGTTGCAGGGCGAAACCGGCCCCTTCTGGGGACACAATGCCATTGTACGCATTGATGCCTTTGCCCAGTCATGCGGTCTGCCTGCCTTGCGTGGCCAGCCTCCATTTGGCGGCCACATCATGAGCCACGACTATGTCGAGGCGGCCCTTCTCGCCCGTGCGGGCTGGATTGTCCGTGTCGATGACGATCTGGAAGGCTCCTATGAAGAAGGCCCGGAGAATGTCGTTGACCATGCCAAGCGCGATCGGCGCTGGTGTCAGGGTAACCTGCAGCATTCCCGCGTCATCAATGCGCCCGGCCTCAAGCCATGGTCACGCTTTGTCTTTGCTCAAGGCATCATGGCCTATATCGCGCCGCTGTTCTGGCTGGCGTTCCTGATCGTGTCCATTCTGGCGCCGGGCTTTGACAACCAGCCGAACTATTTCCCCGTGCCAAACTGGCCAACACCCTATATTCCGCCGTCGATGACCTTTCAGGCCATCAGCCTGCTGGTTGGCATTTTCGGCTTGCTGCTTCTGCCCAAGCTGATGATTGTCGTCAAGGCAACCATCACGGATCGGGCGCGCTTCTATGGCGGTGCGGGCAAGGCTCTGACCTCGACGCTTTGGGAGCTGCTGATCTCGTCACTGATCGCACCGATTGTCATGCTTTATGCAACGCGCTCGGTCTATCAGGTCGTCATGGGCAAGGATGGCGGATGGCCAACCAACAACCGTGGGGACGGCCGATTGAGCTATGCGGAGTGTTTCGCTGCGGCCTGGTGGGTGTCTCTCATTGGCGTGGTCGGGCTTTTGCTCGCCATCTATCTGGCACCGAACATTTTCTACTGGTTGCTGCCGGTCGCCCTGCCGATCCTCTTTGCGCCGTGGATCCTGCACTGGAGTTCCCAGATCGGTTCCGACTCGGTCTTCACTGTGCCGAGCGAAATGCTGACACCGCCCGTTGTCAGCCTGCATGATGAACTGGTGGAACGCTGGACCACCCTCTACGCTTGAGGATCTCGTGATCAACCACCCGTGGCGGCCATTGATCGGTTAACGCCCGTCTTTGGCTGATTGAAATTGTGCTGCCACGGCTTGAGAGCGATTGCCTTGCGGATCAGGGCCACGAGTTCCTCGTCATCAATACCCTGCCGCAGAGGCTCCCTCAGGCCGACCGAATGGCTATTGCCAAGGCAGAGATGCAATGTTCCGTCGGCGCCAAGGCGAACCCGATTGCAGCTTGCACAGAAGTGACGCGACAGCGGTGTGATGAAGCCTATTTTCGTTTCGCTTCCGGCAATCCGCTTATAGCGGGCCGGGCCGCCGCCCGATGAAATGTCGTCGATCAGATTGAACTCGGCTTTCAGCGCCTCTTCCACGACATCCAACGGCAGATAGCGAGAGACGGCATCCATGCCCCCTGCCCCCATGGGCATGGTTTCGATGTAGCGCAGGGTGAAGCCATTCTCTATGCAGAAGCGAGCCATCGGCACGACTTCATCGTCGTTGATGCCTTTCATGACCAGCATGTTGATCTTGATCGGATCAAACCCCTCCTGCCGGGCACGGAAAAGGCCCTTCAATACGTGGTCCAGATTTCCACCATTGGTGATGCGGGCAAAACGCTCGACATTGATGCTGTCGAGGGACACATTGAGCCTTCCCACGCCAGCGGCAAACAGAGCCTCGGCATGAGGCTCCAAAAGCAGCGCATTGGTGCTCATGGACATGTCATCGACACCCGGGATTTGATGCAGTCGGGCCACCAATTGAGCCACCCCCTTGCGCACCAGCGGCTCGCCACCTGTCAATCGGACGCGATGCACGCCCAGCACAGCGAAAGCCCTGATAACCCGCTCGATTTCATCGAAGGTCAATCGTGTGTCTGATGGGGCAAAGCCCCTCGTACCCTTTGGCAGGCAATAGAAGCAGCGCAGGTTGCAGCGATCGGTCAAAGACAGGCGCACATAGTCGATGGTACGTCCATATGGATCGATAAAGGCCATGGCGTGGTTCCTCTTACGGCAACAGACCAGACGAGCGGCTGCCGGGTCACTCCGGCAGCCGAGCTTTTGTCTCTGATCGTCAGGCGATCTTTTCGATTTTTGCCGGCAGGCCCTGACGAACAGAGGCTCCGGAAATCGGATCGACCCAAACACCGGGGTTGCTTCTGGTCGGATCAATCAGACCCAGGTCATTCTGCAACACGCCGCTGCCTTGTCGTGGATCGGCTGGCATGGTGGCACCGTCGATGGTGATATCGGCGGCGCCAAACCGGCGATGGCCAAAACCATGCTCAATGGCAACGGTGCCCGGCACCACCCCATCTCGCACCACGGCAACACTCTCAAGGCTACCGCCCGGCGTGGTCAGGCGCAGTTTGTCGCCGGTCTTGATGCCCTGGCTTTCAGCCAGATCGCGGCCGATGTTGAGGGTGTTGGTTCCCACGACCCGCAAAAGCGTCTTGGCTCCGACGGAATAGGAGTTCTGCAACGGCGACTTGAAGCTGATCACCTTCACCGGCCATTCGCTTGCCGGGTAGACATCCGATACCTTGCTGCCATCGACAAATTCCGCCTCACGCCACGTTGGCACCCCGGGGGAGCGCTTGCCGGTCATGGCGTTGCGGGCACTGCCGACACCTTCGTTATAGATCTGCATGGCCTTGCCGAACGGATGGGCGCTCAGATCGCCCTTGTAGCTCTTGTCCTTGTTTTCATAGCGCCCGCCCTTGGCATAGACGGTTGCAGCCTTGCGCCATTCGTCCGGCTTCAGGGTCGCTTCCAATGTCGAGCGGATGCGTTCGACACCCGAGACGACGAGATCATCGTCGCTGGCCTCGTCCACCATAGATCCGCCGGATGTTGCGACATTTACCGCTCCGCGCAGATAGAAATCCTCCGGCCGGTTGAGCGGATGCATGGCGCCGTCCTTGTCGGGAATGGCAGCATCGCCAAAACCCGGCAATCCGAGCCGCTTGGCCGTTGCGATAAGGAACATGTCGACATCGATCGGCACACCGTCCGCCGTTTTGGCAACCCTCGGCTCAACGACCGGCCAGCGGGCCGTCGTCACCTTGGTTGGCACGCCGTTCCACGGCTTGACGAAGCCCCAGCTTTCATACATCACCGTATCGGGTACGATATAGTCAGCAAGCGCCGTGCTTTCATTGATGAAGGGATCGATGGAGATGATCAGCGGCACCACCTTCGGATCCTTCAGCTTCGGCACAAGATGCTCGATACCGGCGATACCATAGATCGGATTGGCATTGCGCAGGATCAGCGCCTCGATGTTGTAAGGATAGCCATTGACCATCGAGGAGAACCATTCGGTCGCCAGTCCCGGTGCATTGGGGTACCACGGCCCGTCCGCCGGGAAGGCCTTGCCCGAGGCCTTCTTGGCCTTGAACTCCGATGTCTTCTCATAAGGCACATTGCGCCCCAGTGGCAGGCCCTTCGGCTTGACGGCGCCAATCACCTTGTTGAGGTCATAAGCGGGGCCGTTGGTGTCGGGGTACCAGCCGCCGAGCATGACGGTGCCGCCCTTCCAGTTGAGATTGCCGATCAGCGTATTGAGCATCATCAGCGCAAAGGCATTGTAGAAGCCAGACCCGCTCATCATGCCGCCGTGGCTGTTGACTGCTGCCTTGCGGCCATGGCTGGTGAAGCGATCAGCCAGATTGGTGATCGTTTCAACTGGAATTCCGCAGGCACTGGCATAGTCAGCATAGCTCAGGCGTTCCGCTTCCTCACGCAGCAGCGAAAGCGCCGACTTGACCGCTATCGGACCATCCCTGCCCTCGACCGTTCCATCAAAGAACAGCGGCGCAGGCTGGTCTCCTACAGGGATGGGGCCTGCATCGGAGGCGACCATATAGGGGTCGCTGTCGTCATAGGACTTGGCCCCTTCGGCCAGTTCCAGCCCCATGTCCGATCCGCGCAACAGCTTGCCCATGCGCGGGCTCTTCTCGTCGACGATGACCAGATGGGTGGCGTTACTCCAGTTGGCTTCCCCGGCGATCGTTGCCGCTTCCTTGGAAGGTTGAGCCAGATAGGCCTTGTTGATGCGGTCGTTCTCGAACATCCAGCGCATCATGCCCATAGCCAGGGCGCCGTCTGTACCCGGAATGATCGGCACCCAGCGGGACCGATCGCCTGATGGACCGTTCTGGGCGTGGTTAAGCACCGGATCAACGACCACATAGTCGAGCTTGCCGTCACTGCGGGCTTCGGCCACCAGAGCGCCAATGCGTTTGAAGGGGTTGCCAGCATTGCCCGGTGCGGTGCCGACGAACAGGATGAATTCGGCCTCCTCGAAATCCGGTTTTGCGTGCGGCATCCCCTTGACGTCGCCAAACATGGCGCCGGACCCTGACCGATAGGAGCCGCCACAATAGGAGCCGTGACGAGCGTAGTTGGTGGAGCCGTACCCCTGTTTGAGCCAGCGCAGATTCATGTTGTCACGACCATCGTTGACCGAGCTCAGCATCACCACGCCATTGGCGCGAGGGCCGAACTCGGGTGCGTCGGCGCGGATCGGGGTCTCAAGATCGCGGATCTCCCTCAGGCCTGCCACCTTGCCTTCTCCGAACAGATCGCCGCCCTCCACGACTTCCTCCACCAGCTGTTCAAAGCTGATGGTCTGCCACTGGCCAGACCCGCGCGGACCGACACGCTTCAAAGGCTGGAGAACCCGGCGCGGGTTGTCGAGCTGGTCGAGCACCGCATTGCCGCGACCGCAGGCCGTCGAGCGATGCAGCATTCCATTGCCTTCACCTGCCTGGGCAAGCGCCACAAGGCTTTCCCGCACGGGCGTTTCATAAGGCAGGAATTCGGTCGTGCTGAGTGGATTATACGGGTTGCCCGTCACCCGCAGCACCTTGTTTTGGGTCTTGTCGACCCGCACACGCACACCGCACATGGTGGTACAGCCGATGCACATGGCGTAGCTGACGGTCTGATCCGGGTTGAGTTCAATCTCGCCATTGGCGGCGACGCGATATTCCGGTTCCGGCGCATTACCGGTTATGTTCTTGCGTGGCACTTCACCGGACCATTTGCCCTTCAGGACCTTTTTGACCGGTTCGGCATAGCCTGCTGCGAATGCACCCAAAGCACCGATTGCCGCAGCACCCTTCAAAATATTTCGACGTGTTGACATGGGCTTTCTCCTCAGACGGTACGTGCGGATTGGGGGGCGGCAGACGACGTCGAACCATCGTCCGGCACCTCCGCCTCGGCCCAGGGCACGAATGTGGTGTAAAGGATGAGCAGGAAGATCCAGAGCCCGAAGGTTCCGATCACGCCCATCAGGCCTTCAAGGCCCGTTGGCATCAGGGCATCATAGAGCCCGGAGCCGACCTTGGGCACGGCCTGCCCGCCCATGAAGACGGTCCAACGAAACATCCAGGCTGCATGGATGGCAATAAGGCCGGTGA
Organism: Cohaesibacter haloalkalitolerans; assembly: GCF_003574655.1. Lineage (GTDB taxonomy): Bacteria > Pseudomonadota > Alphaproteobacteria > Rhizobiales > Cohaesibacteraceae > Cohaesibacter > Cohaesibacter haloalkalitolerans. The sequence goes on along the minus strand of NZ_QNUM01000005.1, from coordinate 390,415 downwards.
TCCAGCCCGACCGCGAGGGCGCGACCACAGCGATCACCAGCGGAATGATGATCGCAGCTGCGGCCCATAGCGCAATCCTCTGCCAAACGGTAAAGCCAGCGACAGAAGCCAGCGCCTCGGTATGGCTCTCGCTGATGCCGGACAGGGCAACCGCGAACCACAGGGCGCCGATGATCCCGACGATAACAAGGGCCAGAGCCAGCATGCGGTTCATGCGCGCTTCAACCACTCTGCCGGTTGCAAACAGCCGACCGAGCACCAGCATCACACCAAGTGCACCGACAGCGCCTGTGGCAGCAAACTGCAGCGGTAGCAGAGGCGTGTGCCAGAGCGGACGGGAGTAGACAACCGCAACTTCCATGCCGGTGTAGGTGAGAATGCCAAGCGCAGCAACACCTGCTCCGATGCCAATGATGCGGGCAAAGCCGTTGGCCGGACTGCCGAAGGCAAGGAAGCGGAAGATCCAGGCAAAGCGCCAGTCATCCTGACCCCAGCGATAGAAGGCAGGACGGTTTACGGCCCATGCATAGAGCAGCAGCAGCGTAACGTAGGACATGACAATCCACGAGCCCCATGCCATCCACGAAGTAGCGTGAGTGTAGACGAAGAACTCCCAAAACCGACCCGGCTGGTGCAGATCAGCAAGCAGGGCAACGGGACCGGAAATGCCGGTCGTTACTGCCGTGATCAACGCCAGCCGGGCGTGCGGCAGGGAGGACGCACGACCAAGAACAAATGCCGGGAAACTCAGAAACAGGGCTGTCGTCGACATGCCGATCAGGAAGAAATATTGCACCGCCCATGGCAACCAGGCTGCTTCGTGGACTGCGCCAACGAGTTCATGAATCTGCATTATCGGCCCTCCCCGTGATGCTCCAAACTGGTGGTCAGAGGAGGCTTGTAGGCAGCTTCCCCTGCGACACGGCCATCAAGGGCCTCATCCAGTCCGATGTAATAGACATTGGGATCGGTGTGCATCTCGGGACGCAGAACCGAAACTTCATTCGACGCCAACAAGCGCGATACCGTGCTTTCAGGATCGTTGAGATCGCCGAAGATGCGCGCACCACCAACGCAGGTTTCGACACAGGCAGGCAACAGCCCCGCCTCGGTGCGATGGACGCAGAAAGTGCATTTGTCAGCGGTCTGGGTTTCGTGGTTTATGAAACGGGCGTCATAGGGACAGGCCTGAACGCAATATGCGCAGCCCACGCAGCGGGAGGCATCGACCAGCACTTCGCCGGTTCCTTCCTGCTTGTAGGTGGCCTGCACCGGGCAGACCTCGACGCAAGGCGGTTCGTCACAGTGGTTGCACAGGCGTGGCAACATGACCATAGCCGGGTCGCGCCCTTCCTTGACTACCTCATAAACGGATACGTGGGTGCGGAAGGCATCTTCCGGCACAGCATTTTCCATGATGCAAGCCACCGTGCAGGCCTGACAGCCGATGCATTTGCGCAAGTCAACGACCATGCCCCAGTGGGGGCCGCTGGCGCCCTTGCCATCGGTCGTGGAGCCGGTTGTTGCCGAAGCGCTGTTGGCCCCGGCAACCGTGGCCGCGGCCCCTATCGTCACCTGTCCAATCGCTCCGAGAAATTGTCGGCGAGAACTATCCATGGCTGGTCCTTTCACTCCGGGCTGGGATGACCGGCAAGATGACTGCCGCGCACATGTAAAACCCGTTTGGTCCCTCAGAGGCCGCATCCTCTTCGTGTTTTGAATCACAAGGAGGGGCAGCCGGTCTTGAGAACCAGAGTAGAAAGGAGTTCTGTTGGAGTGAATCAGGCCAAACCCAGGGCCTTTAGGGGGTAACCCCTAAATCTCGTCCCAATTGACCGTGACAAGCTGCCGCACCAGATCCGCCGGTGTCGTGGCTTCCATCTTGGTCATCAGATTGTGGCGATGGATTTCCACGGTCTTGAGGCTAATTCCGAGATCCGCCGCAATCTGCTTGTTCTGCCTGCCATCCATGATGGCCCGGGCAACATCCTGCTCACGGCTTGTAAGGCTCTCAACGCGCCCTGCTATCGCGGCCTTCTTCTGTTCGTCTCCGGCGCGGGCGCGGGCTTCCTTCAAGGCATCGTTGATGCGTTCGACAAGTGCCATGCCGTTGACCGGCTTCTCGAAGAAGTCGAGTGCTCCGGAGCGGATGGCCCGAACTGCCATCGGCACATCGGCATGGGCTGTGATGATGATCACCGGCAGGGCACAATTGCGTCGCTTCAACTCATCAAGCAGTTCCAGCCCGGTCATTCCGGGCATCCGCACATCAGCGAGAATGCACCCCACCACCGCGCCATCCAGCCGGTCAAGCAGCTCTGCCGCCGAACCATGCGTCTCGATGGTCAGACCAAGGGACGACAGCATGAAGCCAAGGCCCTCACGCACAGCGCGATCGTCATCGACGATATGGATGATCCCGTCCTCAGTCATGCCCTCTCTCCCGTTGGCAGCCAGATGGCCACTTCCAGTCCCTCGCCATCATCGGGACGCTTGGCCCGCATGGACCCGCCGTGTGCTTCCACGATGGACCGGCTGAGCGCCAGCCCCAGCCCGATTCCGTCGGTCTTTGTGGTATAGAAGGCTTCAGCGAAATGGCCAAGGTCTTCTTCGCTCATTCCATGGCCGAAGTCGCGCACCCGCAGCAAAATGCCATCACTTGCTTCGCGCCACGGCCGAACGGAGAGGATGGCCTTGCGCCGCTCCGGTTCCAACTCGCCCATGGCATCAATGGCATTCTGAACGAGATTGAGGACCACCTGCTGAATCTGGATAGGATCAACCGTGATGAGCGGCAGCCCCGGCACCAGATCGACAGTAACGCTGACACCGGCCCGATTGGCAGAAGCCTCATAGACGGCGGCACAATCGGCGATCAGGTCAGCCACAACAACCGTTACCGGCTTTGTTTCCTTCTTGCGGACGAAAGCGCGGATGCGGCGGATGACTTCGGCTGCCCGCTGCGCCTGCTGGGCGATTTCACCGGAGGCCAATTCCATATCATCTGTCGTGAAACGATTGGCCTTGATCCGCAACAGGCAACCCTGCGCATAGTTGGAAATGGCGGCAAGCGGTTGGTTCAGCTCGTGGGCGATGGAGGATGCCATCTCGCCAAGAATGGACAGGCGAGCGACATGTTCGAGTTCGCGCATATGCTTGCGATCAGCTTCCTCGGCACGCTTGCGTTCAGCCATCTCAAGCCGCAGCCGGGCATTGGTATTGTTGAGGTCCCTCGTCCGTTTGCGCACAAGGCTCTCGATACGCACCGAATAGATCGCCCAGAAGATCAACGCTCCTGCGATGATGACCAACCACTCGCGATAATCATTGATGAAATCCGAGAGGGAAATCGGCCCGGTCCGGGCATAGGGCCCGATTTGCAACTGGCGCAACACCGCATGAACCGACTGATAGTCAAGCGGGACGGTCCAGAGGTTGCCCGCCTGCATCTGCATGAGCGTTATCGCCACCTGCTTGGCAAAAGCGGCATCGGTTCTAGGCGTTTTGGCGAACGGCCAGTTGGGGTAGATCGGGCTCGATATGGCGCAATCGGTTTGGCTGTCGCTTCTTGTAGCGAAGGCCTTCAGCGCCCCATAGCGGGTGGGATTCTGCTTTTGCAGCATCTCCAGAGTGCAGGTGCGCATGACGGCGACGTCGGCCTTGCCCTCAAGCACCGCTTCGGCCACCTGTTGCATCGGATAACCGGTCTGAAGGATGTCCAGCCGACGAGCGAGAGACGGATCGACCTTGTTCATTTCCGCCCAGATGACCTGAAAGCCGCCGAACGCTTCGGTCGAGACCACGGCCATCTTCTTGCCGACCAGGTCTTCCAGCGATTGGAACTGCCCAGCGGTGACCAGTGTCGAGGCCACGGGCTGATCTTCATCCACCGTCGCGATACGGCTGATGTGATAACGATACTCAAGCTCGGCATAGTTGCCCGGATTGGTGATGACAAAATCGAGCTGCCCGGCCTTCAGAGCAGCATCAAGCCCCGAGATATCCAGCGCCACCAACTCGAAGGTTACATCAGGAAAGGCGACATCCAGACTGGCCTCGGTCGGGGCCCAGTGGGCGCGGGAATGCTCTTCGCCGAGCACATCAAGAACACCAATGCGTTTCACCTCGCCCGCAGAGCCTGGAGCGGGAAGCAGCATCGGCGCGATCAAGAACATCGCCCAAAGCACGGAGCGGATGGAAAGCCTTCGCATGTTGCTATTGTTCGCCCCTCATCCGGTTGACAGTTGTCCGACTAATGCAAAGACAGCATGACGTGTACTGATGCTCCGTTTGTAAAATGCGGCCATCGGTTGCACAAGTCTTTTGTCCATTGCTGCGCGCCACCAATTTGCTCCAAGAGGCAGCGCTTCATCTATATCTTTTCATTTGAAGAGAAACAGATTTGAGCGCCAGATGGCATAGAGGCAGATGGCTCCGAACATCAGAAAGGCAGCGATGGAAAGACTGACGGATCGCGCAACCTCCTTCGGCAGGTCTCGCTTTAAGCTATCAACCTTCAGGGCCCTCAAGGGGAGTGAGAGAAAGCCAGACGACAGCGCAAAACCTGTTCCGATAAATAGGCTTATGTAAATTCCATATCCAATGAAATCATACTCCGGCTTCAGAATGCAGAAGGGGCAATGGTGATATGGCTGGGCATAGATATAGGGAGCGATGACCGAGATCACCGCCACGATGGCAGCGATGAAAAAGAACGGGCTGATCACCGCATAAAGCGGCGTCATGATTGGTTTCCAGAGGCCGAGCGTCGCCAGCACCGTCAACAATCCCAACCCGCCAAACAGCAACCAGAGCGCCAGCTCAGGATCGAGCGAAGACAATTGCGCTTCGATACCAGAGACTTCGGGCGTGAACAGCCGCGAACAACAGGAGGTGATGACGTCCGTTTCAAGGTTGAGAAAATAGCTCAGCTGAAGTGCCGCTCCGACCAGCATGACCGGGGCAAGGCCGATGAGGAAGGCGTATTTGTAGCGCGTCAACGGATAGTCCCTGCCCTTGCCATCAACATGGTTGAGCACGAGCCAGACAAAAGCACCGAAGAAGGTCGCCAGTTTGAACAGCAGTGCAGGAAAGCCATAGGCGTTGACATTCAGCGTACCGACAGCGCACATCGCGCCAGTGAACATCACCGCCATGCGATCGGCGTTGTAGACGAACAGCAAGAGGCTCAGCAGCTCAACCACCATCACAAAGGTTAGCGCAGTCGAAACCAGATAGGTCTTGCGCTCCATGTTGATCTGCCGTGCCCTGCCGCTGCTCACGTCCCAGTTTTTCAGCACCCCATAGGCGAAAATCGCTGCCCACAGCAAAATAAGACTATCAAGCGTCGAGACGAGCAGAAGCGCAAGGATGGTGCTTTGAAAGATCATTCTTTTTCGTTCTCCCGCTCTGATTGCTCCAGCACGTCTTCAATCGCGCCATCCTTCATGCTGACGATCCTGTCGACAAGTTTGGCTTGCCATATGCGCGGATCGTGGCTGGTCATCAGGATGGTCTTTCCCTGCTGCTTGAGATCGGCCATCACACCGAGAAATTCCTCCGTCAAAGCCGTATCGAGATTGGCCGTCGGTTCATCGGCGAGGATGATTGCCGGATCATTGATGAGCGCGCGGGCAATCGCCACCCTCTGGGCTTCGCCGCCTGAAAGCAGTTCACTGGCAACGGTCGCCTTGTGATCCAACTGCAGGCGATGCAAGATCTCCATGGCACGGTGCCGGAGGTCAGCGTGATCACCGCCGAGCGGCAAGGCCGGAGCCATTACATTCTCCATCACGGTCAGACCGCGCAGCAGGTTGAACCGCTGGAAGATAAAACCGAACGTCCGGCGGCGAATATCGGTCATGAATTTTTCCGGCAGCCCTGAAATACATTCGCCTTCAAGGTGGATGCGGCCGGAGGTTGGTCGCGACAGACAGCCGATCATGCTCAACAGCGACGTCTTGCCGGACCCACTCGGACCACGAAAAACCGTCGTCGCATCGAGAGGGATCTTCAGGGAAACGTCACGCACGGCCCGCACTTCATTTGGCTGGCCATCATTGTAGATCTTGCAGACAGACTCGAGTTCAATCATCGCATCACCTGTTCCGGATCCGTGATGGCAGCCCGCCAGATGGGCACGATGGTGGCCCCAGTGAAGGGAACTATGGTGAAAATAGCCAAAGTCGCCAGTTGCAGGCCATCAATACTCGGCGGCAGCGAGAAATCCGGGTAAAGAACACCCCAGCCCTGCAGCACCGGTTTCAAAAGCCCTGCGTCGAACAGGAAAACATGGGCGTAGGCGGCCAGCACGCCGCCCAGAAATGCCAGCAGCGAGACCAGCGCCCCTTCCCAGAATTTCATCGCCAGAATGTCACTCGTGTCCCAGCCCACGGCTTTCAGGACGCCGATTTCGCGTTTCTCTTCGCCAGACAACCCCGAGGCCTTGTCGAAAACAAGGATGGCAAAGGCGACGATCACGGCGGCGAGCAAGGCCAGCAAAAGCCCCTCTCGCCATGAGAAGATAGCTTCATAGGTACGCAGGATATCGTCCCGCGTCACAAACCTCGCATCGGGAAGCAGGTAGGAAGCCTTTCCGACGATCGTGGAGACCTCCCGGGTGTTGCGCACCTTGAGGACCAGATCCGTGTAGACATTGGGCGGCAGGTTGAAGAAGCGGCGGAAATCCTCTTCAGTCACAAGGATCAAATCGCTGCCCACCAAAGCGGAATCGGGCATCATCACATCCTTGATGCGCATCACGAGCGGCTTGCCCGTTGGCGACGTGATGGTCAGAATGCGCCCCTTTTTCGCCCCCCTCACCCGGGCAATTCCTTCGCCAAGGATCGCCTGACCTTTTGTCAGCTGGTAGTCCTTCGCATCGGGGCCGGGCACCATCAGGGTATAGTTGGCCCGTGTTCCCTGATCATAGAAGTAGCCCCAGAGCCTGCCATAGGCCTTCTGAACGCCGCGAATGTTGCCGACCTTGTCGAGATAGGACAGCGGCACCAGATCGTGTCGCCCCATGACCAGTCGCTGCACCGTGATCTCCGGCGCGCCCGACAGCATCAGAGCCGCCTCCCGACGGATGGCATGGGAGAAAGACATCACCGACGCCAGCAAAAAGACAAGGACCAGATAGACCGCAAACAGCATGACGTTTCGCCAAAGCCGCCGACGCATGGCCGACAGGGTGAAGTCGATCAGATTGAGGTGACGCCGCAGCGCTGTGCTATTCACCGCCCCTCCTCTTCGTCACTGACTTCAATTCGCGCCTTGCTGGAAAAATGCAGGTTTGGGCCAATGAGCGATCCCGTCGGGAAATGATCCAGCGACACCGGATGATCCTGAAAGGCCGTGCTGAGGTCTGCCATTGATGGATTGCGTGTATAGCGGGCTTCGGTGAACAGGGTAAGGTCACTGAGCCCCAACTGTTGCACCAACGATCTTGCCGGTTGGCGCGGGCTGTCATCAAGAGCAGCAAGTATCACGGTCACCCCGAGCAGGACCATGAACAGGGCCACAAGCCCAAGGACAATGACGGAAGGACGCAGGATCATGTGAGCAGAAACTCCCCCTTGTCGAGGCCAAGAAGCAGCGCCATTGTCACCTCTTCGAACGTCACCAACCTCTTGCCCCGATGATCCTTCATGAATTCATCGGCATCATAGCGATCCGGGTGTGGGACAAGTTCATGGCCCATCGGCCCCAACACATCCGACCCCATGACATAGAGGGCCGATCGGGCGTCGATCCGCTCGGTCGCGTAGTAGTCGGTCACGCCCACGCGGTCGATCTCCTCGGCCTTCCGCCCGGAAGCATATTTGGGCATGTCGAGCAGATATTTGAACAGATCCTTGGCCCCGTCGAAATGATCCGCATGCCCGTCCTTGAAAAGGACCGTGGCGATCCAGTCGGGATAGCGGGCCGGAAACATGCCACAAACGGGACAGGCGTCCCTGTCGCCGGGCATGGGAAGGTCAGGCAGAGGCGATGCGGCCTGCCGGGCAAACCCAGCCGTTGACAGAGAAGAGACTGACGTCAGCAGCAGGCCCAACGTCAGGACCTGTCGCCTGTTGATGGAGAAATGATCGAGATGGGAACACATGGAACTTTGCCTTGAAGGGTTAAGGGAGAGAAAGGATGGAGACCAGTGTGCTCGGTTTCCCCATCCTTCCTTCCCTGAAAACGGGGGAAGACCGGGTCAGTTGCCCTTGGTCTTCATGTCTTCCATTTTCTTGGCCATATGTGCCCGCTTTTCGGCCCTGCGCTTGCGGATCATAAGGGTACTTTTTGCCATATCGGCATAGGCGACTTCCAGCGCCTCCTCAAATCCGACGACGCGCGCGGCGCCAGATGCTGCGGCCTTTTCAGGATCGGCGTAGGCCCACTTGCGGGTGGCTGACATGGTGCCAGGTTTTGTCGGGTCGAGAGCGTAGTGGGCTTTCGAAGCGTCAATCAGCGGCTTGATCTCTGCGTCCGAACCGGCGTCACCAACCCAGATTCTCTTCGGGACGCGGTCCATGTTGAGGCCGAGGGACAGGGAAAGACAATGGATCGAGCATGTTCCTTCGCAAGACTCATCATCATACTGGATGAGATGCCGGGTCTGGCTCCACTGCTCACGCACCATGCCGCAATAGGTACAGCGCGGATATTTCTCGAATTCCTTGTCGGTCGGATTGGTGTCCTTTTTCATGTGTCCGGTAACACCGTTCTTGCTGGTCCATTCCCAGGGGGACAGCATCGCAGCAAAAGCGGCAAGAGGCGAAAGGGCAATGGCAACAGGGGCCAGCGCTGCCGAAGTCAAAAGGGTACGGCGGTTCATGACAGTGTCTCTTTTCAATCGAGTAAAACACACCTGACCAGCCGCGGGCGTTGCCGCGCGATGGCTCAATATCCGAGGCACGCCTACAAGGTTCCGGGCGCGACTGGTCAGGCCTTTTATGGGGATGTCATGAAAAGGTCGGAGGGCCGCGCGCGTAAATGCGATGCAGGGCAAGGACTACGAGGACTTGATCATAAGGCTGGACCGCAGCGGGAAAGCTGGCAGGCTCACTCACAGCGAGTATCGGCGGAGCGCCTTCCAACATTGGGGCGATGGCTGCCGAGGCACAGACCGGGCAACTATCAGGGTTGACGCCCTTTTCGGGGGCATTGTTGCTGCCACTCTCATCATCAAGAATGATGAGCCCGCCAGCGGAGCAGATTTGCAGGAAGCTGTAGGCTGTGCTGCCCTTTTGGACCTTGGCAACATCTCCCGCCGCAGCAGTCCAGACAGACGTGGCATGGACGACACCAAAGAACAGCTGACAGGTCAACGCTATCAGCGTGACACAGACTGCCAGACTATCTTTGCGTAATGCCCGCATGCGTTTGACCTGTGATCGGACCGAATCCGACCGCCCCTTCCCTAAATCCCGGTTTCCAACAAGAAAACAGGATGGCGGGAGAAGTTGAAACTAGACATTGGTCAAAAGTGATTATGATATGCCTATTTTATCCGCGACATTTTGCCCGCAACAAACCCAAGGCGGGCACCAGCACTGGTCATGGGTCGTCCATCAGGTCGCCACGACGAAGCGCGCGACGACCTGACGACTGGTTTTTTTCAGGCCGGTGTTCGCGACAGAATGCGCGGCAGCAACTGCCGCAACATGCTTGGCACGACCAGAACCAGACCGATAGCGGTTGCTGAGAAATTGGGTGCCACCAAGAGGATGGCAGCGAACACGAGAATGAGGCGCTCAAACCAGTAGAGCGGCGCATAGAGCCAGCCGGAGACGGCCGATGCCAGCACCCAGATGCCAAGAACGGCGCCGCTAAAGGCCAGAGCAAAGGCCTGCCAGGTGAAACCATCGGTGACAATCAACAGGGCTGGCTGGAAGGCAAAGACAAAGGGCACCAGCGCTTTGCCCATGCTCAAGCGGAACGCTGTATTGCCCGCCTTGAAGGCGTTAGCTCCGGCTATCCCCGCCCCGGCATAGGCCGCCATGGCCACCGGAGGTGTCACGTCGGCAAGCACACCATAGTAGAACACGAAATAGTGGGCCACCATCTGCTGGACACCAAGCATGCCCAGAATGGGCGCAGCCACGGCCACCATGATGATGTAGTTCGCCGTGGTCGGAATGCCACAGCCCATCAGGATGCAGACGACAGCGGTCAGCATCAGGGTGAACAACAGCGTCAGGGATGGCACGGTCATCAGTTCAAACGGCAGGAAGGCGACCATGTCGTGAACCGAATTGGCCCAGTCCTGCGCAATGGTCGTGACCATATAGGCGATCTTGAAACCGACACCCGTCAGGGTGACGACTCCAATCACCACGCCCACCAGCGCGGCTGCTGCGGTAACTGACAAGGACTGCTTGGCACCGAGAATGAAGCCTTCCCAGATGCCATGCAGCGTTCCTTTGATCCCTTCGATTAGGCCGGACGCCCGGATCTGCTGGATGGCAAGCACGACGATACACGCGGAGATCGACCAGAAGGCCGCGGCGAACGGGGTGCGGCCAGAAAGCAGGACGGCCACCAGCAGAGCGAGCGGCAGGACGGACAACCAGCCCTTCTTGAGCACGCGCCATGCATTGGGCAACTCTTCGACGGACATGCCCCGAAGCCCCAGACGGCGGGCTTCCAGATGAACCTGAACCAGCACACCGAAGAAATGCATGAAGGCAGGCACCAGGGCAGCGGTCAGGATCGTCGTCAGCGGAACGCCGAGATATTCGATCATCAGGAAGGCGACGGCACCCATTACCGGTGGTGTGATCTGGCCACCGGTCGAAGCGGCAGCCTCAACGGCAGCAGCGAAGTGGCGTGGATAGCCGATGCGGATCATGGCAGGAATGGTCAGGGATCCGGTTGTCACCGTGTTGGCGATGGAAGAACCGGAGATGGACCCCAGCAGCGCCGAGGACAACACCGACACCTTGGCAGGGCCACCCGCATAGCGCCCGGCCAGGGCCGAAGCAACGTCGATGAACAACTGCCCTAGACCGATGCGCGTTGCCATCACGCCGAACAGGACGAAATGGAACACATAGGTCGCGATAACGCCGAGCGCTGTGCCATAGATGCCCTGTGAGGTCAGATAGAGATGGTTGACGATGTTCGACCAGCTGGCGCCGGGATGGACCAGAATGCCGGGCATGGACTTGCCGAAATAGGCATAGGCCATGAAAAGGATCGCGATGACCGGCAAAGGCCACCCCATGGAACGCCGTACTGCTTCGAGCAATACCACGATCAATATGGTGCCCATGATAACATCGATTGGCAGTGGGTTGCCGACACGAAACGCAAGTTCGCTATAGATCCATGGCACATAAAGCGCACTGACGATCCCCGCGATGGCAAGACACCAATCTATGAGAGGCAAGCCGAACGGCGCGGCCCAGCTGGAGGCGATTTCCTTTTTGCCGAAGGCCGAGAAGCTGAGAAAGACGACCAGCAGTGTCACGCCCATGTGGAACCCACGATGCACCGTTGCCTGTGGAATGCCGAACCCGGCCGTGTAATAGTGATAGCATGACAACAGGAACAGGATGGCGGCGGCGACGAGCGTCAGAGGCATTTGCAGAATACGGAAGCGGAGCTCCGGATCGAACTTTTCCTCGATTGCCTGAAGCTCGTCGGCGGATAGTTCCTTGATCTGTTCTTCTGTGCTCTGTTTGATGCTGTCGTCGGCCATATTTTCTGCGCTCCTGTAGGAAAGAGGAAAAGGGGGTGCGCATGTCATCGCCCCCCTTCCCGTTTGTTTTGTCAGAGACAAGTCTCACGCCCCAAGGGGCATTATTTCAGGAGACCAGCTTCCTTGTAGAATTTTTCTGCGCCCGGATGCAGCGGAATACCAACGCCATTGAGCGCGGTGTCGGCGGTGATCATCTTGCCCTTTGCATGGCCTGCATCAAGAAGCTTGCGGGTGTTGGCGTTCCACAGAGCCTTGGTGATGTTGTAGATCAGCTCTTCCGGCTGGTCGGCACTGGTGACCCACTGGGCGCCAACAGACAGGGTTTTCACGTCGTCGGCATTGCCGTCGTAGGTACCGCCCGGGATGGTGTCCGGGCCGAAGAATTTGAAGTCTTCGCAGATCTTCGGAGCTTCTTCGCAGGTGATCGGGATCATCTTGACGGAATGCTGGCTGGCCAGTTCGGAAATCGCGCCGGCAGGATAGCCACCAACAAAGAAGAAGGCATCCATGGCACCGTCACGCATACGGTCGGCAGCCTGATCAGGCTTCAGATATTCCGGCGAGATGTCTGCTTCGGTAAGGCCATAACCATTGAGGATGATCTTGGCGTCGACAAGGGTGCCCGAACCGGGTTCGTCCATGGAAACGCGCTTGCCCTTGAGGTCAGCAACGCTGTTGATCCCGGAATCGGCGCTCACAACGAGGTGGATGCTTTCCGGATAGAGGTTGGCAATGGCGCGCAGTTTGTCGACAGCCGGTTTGCCTTCCCAGATGCCGGTGCCGGAGTAGGCCCAGGTGGCGACGTCAGACTGGGAGAAACCGGATTCCAGCGAACCGCCAGCAATCGCGTTGATATTGGCGACAGAGCCGTTGGCCGACAGCGCCGAAGCGATCAGGCCGGGAACGCCGCATGAGCCGCCCTTGTCACATGGACGAGACCCCGGAGGGTTGGAAATCGCATTCGCAAGGAGCCCGCCAATTGGGTAGTAAGTGCCGGCGGTGCCGCCTGTTCCGATACGGAAGAAAGCCATGTCCTGGGCACTGGCGGCAGAGGCAACCAGGCTGAGCGCAAAGGCAACGCCGGTCAAAATCTTAGTATGCTTCACAATATATCTCCTAACATCCGCTGCATTGATCAAATAACGTTACCCCATCCCCCGTGTGATCACAAGTTGATGCCTTTATTATTGTCACTGCCGAACATAACAATTGGTAGTCAAAGGCATTGTTTGCGCCATGTTGGAGTATATTGATTTTGTTGGTGATAAAGCCCGAACCAGCTTCAGCGCACAAAGCCCAGCTATACATTTTGCCCAAATATTAAGCAGAACAACCGGATCATGTAGATCGAATTACTCAGTAGAGACACCAAGAATAAATCAACAAAGACGGGATGAAACCGAAAATACTCCCAACTCGTCGGTCACACGTGAGCACTCGGTCCCACGCGACATGTGATCACACAGGATCACAGGCTCTTCATGGCGTGCGCGCCAGCCCCTCCTTGATGCGGCGCAACGGAATGGAGCTTTCAATATTGGCAACGCCGGGAACCTTGGTGAGCCGCCCGACAAGGAAGTGTTCGAAGTCCTTCAGATCCCGTGTCACCACTCGAATGAGATAATCGCGGTTGCCGGTCATCAGCCAGCAATCCACCACTTCCGGGAAAGTCTTGATCGCCGCCTCGAACTGCGCCAAGGCGTTATCCACCTGCCGGTCGAGTTGTACGGATACAAATACGGTGACATCGAAACCGAGGGCGCTCTCGTCGATCAGGGCACTGTAACCCTTGATGACCCCGCATTCTTCAAGCCGCTTCAGTCGGCGGGCTGTCGGTGTCGGGCTAAGACCGATGGCTTCGGCCAGAGCCTGAACGGACAGGCGGCCATCGCTCCGCAACAGACGGAGAATCTGTAAATCGAACTTGTCCAGATTGACGTTTTCCATCAAGATCGCCCTTGTTCTTGGTGCTTTCCTCCAATCTGATAGCACTCATTGCGATAGATAGCCAGAAATCCACTCTTCGTGTTCCGTATTATGTCCAATTATACCAGCAGGAAGAACAACAATGACAAGCAATCACCTCAAGACGATCGAACAGCGCCTGTTGTGGCTCTCACACTGGATGATCCACCACGCCAACCACATACGTCCGAAAGTGGATGGCATCAAGGTTGGTGGCCATCAGGCAAGTTCCGCCTCCATGGTCTCGATCATGACCGCGCTCTATTTCTCTGCCCTGAAGCCGGAGGACCGGGTCGCAGTGAAACCCCACGCCTCACCGATATTCCATGCCATGCAATATCTGATGGGCCTGCAGACCCGTGAGAAGCTTGAAAACTTCCGCAGTTTTGGCGGCACACAATCCTACCCGTCGCGGACCAAGGACATCGATGATGTCGATTTCTCCACCGGCTCAGTCGGGCTTGGGGCTGCGATTACCAGCTTTGCCTCTATCGTGCAGGACTATATCAAGGCCAAGGAATGGGGAGCTGAACAGAAGCTTGGTCGGATGATTGCACTGGTGGGCGATGCCGAACTCGACGAAGGCAACATTTATGAATGTCTGCAGGAAGGATGGAAAAACGACCTCCGGAACTGCTGGTGGATCATCGACTATAACCGTCAGTCTCTGGACGGGATCGTGCGTGAAGGACTGTTCGAGCGGGTCGAAAAGATCTTCTCCGCCTTTGGCTGGGATGTGGTCCGGGTCAAATATGGCAAGCTTCAGCGCGAAGCCTTCGAGGAACCGGGCGGTGACAAGCTGCGCGCCTGGATCGATGCCTGCCCGAACCAGACCTATTCGGCCTTGACTTTCATGGGTGGTGCGGTCTGGCGCAAGCGACTGATGGACGATTTGGGCGATCAGGGCGACGTAACCGCCCTCATCGACCGCCACAGTGACAAGGACCTTGCAACGCTGATGGAAAATCTCGGCGGTAATTGCGTCTCCACCATGGCAGATGTTTTCGCCTCGATCGACCATGACCGGCCAACCTGTTTTCTGGCCTATACGGTCAAGGGCTGGGGCACTCCGATCGCCGGGCACAAGGACAATCATGGCGGCCTGATGAACAAGGCCCAGATGGAAGACTGGCAAATCCACATGGGGGTTCCAAAGGGACAGGAATGGGACCAGTTTGCAACGGTGGAAGATGTGGAAGGGCTCAAGGCGTTTCTGTCTTCTGTTCCCTTCTTCTCCAAGGGTCGACGCCGGTATACGGATCACGTCATCGATGTTCCCGTCATCGAGATCGCCTCTGAAAAGGCAGTGTCTACGCAAGCCGCGTTTGGCAAGATTCTCGACAGCCTTTCCAAGGGCGACAGCGAACTGGCGAGCCGGATCGTCACCACGTCACCCGACGTGACGGGCACGACAAACCTCGGGCCATGGGTCAACCGTCGCAAGCTGTTTGCGCGAGAGCCTCAGGCTGACGCCTTTATCGAGCATCGCATTCCCTCCACGGCCAAGTGGGAGTTTGCACCCCAGGGCCAGCATATCGAACTGGGCATAGCGGAAATGAACCTGTTTCTGCTGCTCGGGGCCGCCGGGCTCTCGCATTCGCTGTTCGGCAAGCGCCTGTTGCCCATCGGCACGGTCTATGACCCCTTTGTCTGCCGTGGGCTCGATGCGCTCAATTATGCTTGCTATCAGGATGCGCGCTTCATGATCGTAGGTACCCCGTCCGGTGTCACCCTTGCACCGGAGGGTGGCGCGCACCAGTCGGTCGGAACGCCTCTCATCGGCATGAGCCAGGATGGCCTTGCTGCCTTTGAGCCAGCCTTTGCCGACGAACTCGCCGTCATCATGGAATGGGCATTCGACTACATGCAGCGCGATGGCGAAGGGGATCCGGACGAGCGTACCTGGCTGCGCGATGAAACCGGCGGCTCGGTCTATCTGCGCCTTACCACCAATCCCATCGACCAGCCCGGCACGCGGATTGATGACACTTTCCGTCAGGGAGCCATCGACGGAGCCTATTGGCTGCGCAAACCGGGGCCGAATTGCGAGGTGGTCATTGCCTATCAGGGCGCTGTCGCCCCTGAAGCAATCAAGGCCGCGGGCGCCATTGCCGAGGCCCGCCGCGACATCGGCGTTCTGGCCGTTACCTCAGCCGACCGCCTCAATGCCGGTTGGACCGCGGCGCAACGGGCCCGCTCACGGGGCAACACTGCGGCCAGTGCCCATATCGAGCGGCTGCTGGAGCCCCTGCCCGCCCACTGCAAGCTGGTCACCGTGATCGACGGCCATCCGGCCACCCTCGCCTGGCTTGGCGGTGTCGTTGGCCATCAGACGATTTCTCTGGGCGTCGAGCATTTCGGCCAGACAGGCACCATTGGCGATCTCTATCATCATCATGGTATTGATGCGGCCTCGATTGTCGAAAAGGTTGAAGGCCTTTCTGCCGGGCGCAAGATCAAGTCAGGCATTCATGCTTCGCTGAGCTGAGGGCGGCGCTTGCCGTCTGCCACACATAGCCAAAGAGCCCGCCTGACCCGGCGGGCTTTTCCTTTTCCGGTTCCTTCGGCTCAACCTCCGCCAGTCCCGATTTGCGATTGACGGCAAATCTGCTACCTTTCGCTTTGCTTGAAACGAAACCAAGAGGCAATCCCGATGGCCATGGATATTGTTCGCGCAGGATTTACTGCGCAGACCACGGCCATCAACAACCTGCTGAAAGCTCTTGGAGACGGCCAGCCGGTTCAGGGCCGCTTGCAGGCGATCACGAAACTTCCCACAGGCGAAGCCCAATTGCGCGTCCAGCTTGCGGGACAGGTTCTGGACGTAAAGGCCGATCCGGCCGTGGCCAGTCAGCTCAAAGCCGGAAGCCCGGTAACCGTTCAGGTCACACAGACGTCCCAGGGACCGCAACTGACCATCAGACCGATGCCGACCTCTGGCGAAGCACAGGGGCAGCCCCTTGCGCCGTCATCCACCGGCGCTGCAAGTACGACCGGAGCCCCTCAACCTTCTCCGCTTCAATCGACAGCGACCATGGCGCGCCCGGATGGCTATACTCAGGTCAAAAGCGACCCTCCTGTTGCCACCCCGCCCTACAGTGCCCGGCCAGCAGCAACCGCGCCACTAAGCCAGCCCCCCATTCCAGCGCCACTGGTTGCCCTGCAACGGCAGGCAATGACCCAGCAGCGATCACTCACCGAGCTGTTTGCCAACCTCACAGCCTTCGTGGAGCAGGTGGAAGGCGGAGCAAGACCTGGCGTTTCTCCCGATCTTGTTGCCACCATGCGATGGGTTCTCGGCTTTCAACTGGCACCCGAGCGGCCGCCCGAAGGCAGCAAGGCGGACACAACGCTGCGCCAGCTTATTTCCTCGCTGGGGCTTTTGGGGCAGCAAACAAGCAGCGCGCATGAAACCGGCCCGGCTTCCAATCTCAAGGCAGCGCTCAGTCTGTTGCAGTCTTTGCTCCCTGACGATGGCAATATGCCCACTCCCCAGAAGGCTCAGTCCGGCGCTCCAACAACACCCAGCGTCAGCCGCGACTTTCCGCCCTTGAAGGGCGCTCCCCTCGAAGGGCAGGACGCGCGCCTTCCGACATTTCTTGCCTCGGCTTCCAATCAGGTGGCGCTTTCGCACATCAAGAGTTCGGTTGAAGCTGCACTGGCGCGGATAACCCTCAGTCAGATCGCTTCGCTACGCTCTGCATCAGGAGATCATGCGTCCACAGGCGGGCATGCGGTTCAGACCTTGCACGCGGAAATTCCTGTCGCTGTTGCCAACGGCACAGCCATTGTGCAGATGACGATACAACAGGACCCTACCAGTCCCTTTGACGAGGAAAATGACGAAGCGACACAAAACGGTGAGCGAGACCGTGTCGGCTGGATTGTCCACTTCGCCGTTGATACGGAGCCGGTTGGTGCTGTCAGCGCTGCGCTGCAGTTGCGCGGGCAAAGCGTGCGCCTGACACTCGGGGCCGAACGGGAGGAGACACTGGAGATCTTTCAGCACGGCACACCACTGCTGCAAGCGATGCTGGAAGAAGAAGGTCTCACGCTGGCGGGCCTTGTGTTCAAACGGCAAAAGAACGGGACCGCTGATCGGCACATGGATATCGTGCCCTTTCAAGACGCGCGACTGGATCGCAGGCTATGAGCAACAGAGACGACCAATTCCCCCCAATCCCCGATGAAGGCAGACCAGCCACTGGTGAGCAGAAGCTGGCCGTCGCCTTGCAATATGACAAGGACAAAGACCCGGCACCCCGTGTCACGGCCAAGGGCAAGGGCAAGACGGCAGAGCGCATTGTGGAGCTTGCCCGGGAACATGGCGTCATTGTCGAAGGCAACCCAGCGCTTGCTCAGGCACTCAGCGCTGTCGAACTTGACGAAGAGATCCCGGAATCGCTCTACGCGGCAGTTGCAGCCGTCATTCGGTTCGTCATGCAGGAATCCGAGAAGAAGCGCCGCAGCTCGACAAAGCCGTGAGGGATCAGCGCCAGCGCCCGGCAGCAAGCATACTTACTACGCCTTAGGCGCCTCCGGCTTGCTGGACGGCCCTGCTCCCTGCGGCCACTCCTGCCGCGAGACAGACGGACAGAGGCTGCGAGCGCAACCACTGATCAATAAACCCGGCGTTGAAGGCGTCTCCGGCGCCTGTCGTATCGATCACCGGCACAGCTTGCGCAAGTTCCCTCCAACACCCTTCGATAGACTGGCAATAGGCCCCGTTCGCACCAGCCTTCAGCGCGACATTGGGGAAATGGAGGGATAGAAGATCAAGCATGTCATTGGGTAACGCTTTACCTGTGATCGCTTGCGCCTCTTCCATATTTGGCAGAAACAGATCAACCCCTTTGCACCGCTCCAGAAGATCGGGCGCATGGATCAGGGCGTCATCCCAGCTTGGATCAAGGGAAACGGACAAGCCCGCCTCCTTGGCACGCGACACAAGGTCGGGCATTTCAGCCAGAGTGGCAAATTCGGCAATATGAAGATGGCACGCTCCGTCCCAATGCAACGCTTCGTTCAGATGAGCAGGTTCGGCCCGACCCGCCCGCTTGGTCAGGAAGGCGCGTTCAGACCCGATGACTGACGCAACGGTGATTTGTGGCCCCGCCTCTGCATCCCGCTCAAGAAAGGACTGGTCGATATTCCTGCTCTCGATCTGCGCGGCGACATCGCACGACAGAGCGTCTGTTCCCAATCTTGCGACAAGGGAAACTGCGCGTCCGATTTCGGCAAAATGGGCTGCCGAAATATAGGCCCCACCGCCCGCCGTCATGGTGAGGTCTTCGGCGAAGACCTCTCTTCCGAGTATCGGCATCCGCCCCAGTCCCGTGAAAATCAGGTCACAGTAGATCCGCCCGACACACAGGACTGCGCCAGTATCCGCTTTTCTAGTCATCATTTGCGGCCCAGGCCTTTTTCGGTCTTCGCATCAAAAAGATAGAGCTTTCCGGTTTCCACCGAACATTCAACGATGCTGCCCACGGGTGGCGCGACATTGCCCGGCAAGGTCGCGATGACCGGCTCCCCATCGACTCGCATGTGAACCATAGTCTCCGGCCCCAACGGTTCGCAAGCTTCAACTTGCCCCGAAATGGTCAGGATTGCCCCTTCCTTTGGCGCATTCACAATGAGGTCGTGCGGCCGGACCCCGACCAGAATATCGGGATCGTGATCGGGAAGTCCGGCTTTGCCAGCAAGGGCCGCCATGGGGATCATGTTCATCGAAGGCGTTCCGATGAATCGAGCCGTGAAGACATCGGCCGGGTTCTCATAAAGATCAACCGGCGTTCCCGTTTGCAGGATATATCCGTCCTTCATCACGACAATCCGGTCGGCCATGGTCATGGCTTCGATCTGATCGTGGGTGACATAGACCGTTGTCGTCTTGAGATCCTGATGCAGCTTCTTGATTTCGATCCGCATTTGCGCACGGAGCTGGGCATCGAGGTTGGAGAGTGGTTCATCGAACAGGAAAGCGGATGGGTTCCGCACCATGGCGCGCCCGATGGCGACACGTTGGCGCTGGCCGCCCGACAAGGCCGCGGGCCGTCGATCGAGATAATCGGTCAGCCCGAGAATGCGTCCGGTTTCTTCAATCCGCGCGTTCTTCTCGTCCTTGCTAAGGCTGGAAGTGTAAAGCCCGAAGCCGATGTTCTCGCGCACGGTCATGTGCGGGTAGATCGCATAATTCTGGAACACCATGGCGATATTGCGCTGCTTGGGTGCCCGCTCGTTGACAATCTCATCACCAATTCTGAGCTCGCCGCCCGAGATCTCTTCCAGACCGGCAATCATCCGCAATGTGGTGGACTTGCCACAGCCGGAAGGGCCAACGAGCACAACAAATTCGCCGTCAGCTATCTCAAGATCAATGCCATGCACGGCTTCAACCTTGTCGTAGCGCTTGACCAGTTTTTCAAGTGTAATGGAAGCCATTATGCATGTCCCCTCAATCGGGTGAAACAGAGATCCAGATCGCGCTGCGCTTCATCAAGCAACCGCGTTTGCCTCTTCCATTCGCTCCTGAAGCCATCGCGCTGCGTTTCATACTCGGACAATGCCTCGCCAAGCGGGGCTTCGGCAGGGCCGCCGAAACGATCGCGAACGTGAACGAAATATTCGGCAGATACGATTTCTTCAAAGGCAGCCTCATCGAGCCCGGTGTCTCTGCCGACATGCTTTTTAAAAGCAGCGACAAACGGAGCGAAGCCGTCTTTGCCAAGAGAGCCCTCAAGAGCAACAACCGTCTTTGCCACTTCCGCCGCAATCTCGTGCGCCTGCCGGAACGACAGTTTCTCCCTGCGCACGAGCGAGTCGGCAAGCTCGGTGATCGTGATACAGGAGCGATCGAGGTTTGACTTTACCCGTTCGCTATTAATGGACACGGAAGCTATGAAGCTCGTCAGCAGATCCAGCACTCGATAGCCGGTTGCAAAAGCCTGATAGCCCATCGCCTGCGTTTCGCCTTCACTGTCGTTCATGTCGGTGAACGGCGTGTTATGCATCATGGTCAGTACCGACTGCGCCCGCCCCACGGTCTGGCTTGACAGGTGGCGCATATGCTCAATCGGCACGGGATTGCGCTTTTGCGGCATGATGGAGGAAATCTGCACCAATGCATTGGGCACATAAAGCTGGGCAACCTCGAAGCTGCTCCAGACCTGAAAATCCTGGATCAGGCGGCCAAGATGCAGGAAGAGCAACTCAAGCGCAGAATAGGATGCGGTTGTATAATCAACAGCAGCGATGCAGCTGTAGGAATTGCGCAAAGGGGCCGAGAATCCCAACAGGCTGGCCACGCGATGTCGGTCAATCGGAAACCCGGTGGTCGTGATGGCGGCAGCTCCCATCGGACACAGATTGACCGTGTTCCGGACGGTAAACAGCCTTTCGATATCACGTCCTAGCACTTCAATGGCGGCGGACAGATAATGACCGAAAGTCGTCGGCTGGGCAGGCTGCCCATGCGTATAGGCCACAATCAGCGTGGCCTTCTCACGCTTTGCTGTCTCCACCATCTGGGCATGGAGCGCAATGGCCTTGTCCAGAGCGACATCAATGTGGTGCCGCAAGCCGATCTTGAACAGCGTGTGGTCAATGTCGTTGCGAGAGCGGGCGGTATGAAGCCTGCCGCCAAGGTCTGCGCCCAAGCGGGCTTTCAGTTCCTTTTCGATCAGGAAGAAATAGTCTTCCACCTCACCGGTATACTCCAGCGTCGAAGGATCAATCTCTACGTCAATGGCAACCAGCGCATCGGCGATCCTTGCCGCCTGATCCTGCGTGAGAATGCCGGTCTCAGCGAGCATGACCAGATGGGCTCTGTCGATGCTTCTGAAGCCTTCGACGAAGTTGTTCTTGGCGCCGTCAAACAACGGCTTCAAAACGGTCTGCTTGTAGACAGGGTCCGGAAACACGCTCTTGTCTTTGGCAGAATTGGTCTCTTCTGACATATTGTATTAGCCTTTCACACCGGCGAGCATGACGCCCCGCACGATATATCGCTGAAAGAGAAGAAATACGAGCAATGTGGGGATGGTTGCCAGTGCGGCACCGGTCATGATCATCTCCCACTGGATGGCGGCTTCCACGGCAAAACTCGAAAGCCCCACCGGCAGCGTATAAAGCTCGCTGGATGTGGTAACGATCAGCGGCCAGAAGAAGGCCGTCCAGTTGCCAAGGAAGGTGAAGATGGCAAGGGCGGACAGTGCGGGCGCAACGAGCGGCATGGCAATCTTCCACCAGATGACGAATTCGTTCATGCCATCAACCCGAGCCGCTTCCATGAAGTCATCGGGCACGCCCTCGAAGAACTGGCGCATCAGGAATGTGCCGAATCCCGTCATCATGCCAGGGAACATGATGCCCCAATAGGTATCCAGCCATCCGAAATTTGCCGACATCAGATACCATGGAATGACCAGCATCTCGGTCGGGATCATCAAGGTCGACAGAATGGCCAGAAAGATGAAGCGGCGGCCACGGAACCGGAATTTGGCCAGCGTATAGCCCACGAGACTATCAAAGAAAACATTCGAACAGGTGACGGAAACCGCGACCAGCATCGAGTTGAAAAACCAGCGCACAAAGCCGGTGCTCGTCAGAACCGCAACATAGTTGGACAATGTCGGATGGGCCGGGATCAATCGCAGATCATAGACGTCACTCGCAGGTTTCAACGAGGTGGAGAACATGAACAGGAGCGGCGTTATCATCACGATGCCGCCAATGAACAGCAGCGTCCAGATGAGGATGCGACCGGGCTGTATCTTGATGCGATAGCGAGACAACGCTTCCTGACGGTCGGTATCGGTCATTTTTTGTCCCTCAGAATCCAGAGCTGAAGAAGCGAAATCGCCAGCAGAATGAGAAAGAGAACCACGGTTTGCGCGGCAGCGTAGCCCATCTGATAGGAGGAAAATGCCGACTGGTAGATCATCAGGACGAGCGGCTTTGTCGAACCCAGCGGGCCACCGGGATCGTTGGTGGTCATGTTGTAGACCTGATCGAAAATCCTGAGGAAGCCGATGGATGACATCACGACCAGAAAGATCGTGGTGGGCTTCAACAAGGGCAAGGTAATCTTTTTCAAGATTGCCCACTCCCCTAACCCATCGATCCGCGCCGCTTCGTAGAATGTTGACGGAATGGCACGCAGGCCAGCCATAAAAATGATGATCTGGAAGCCCAGACCGGCCCAGATGGCGGTCACCATGATGGACGGCAGGGCCTGTGAGGTCGAGCGTAAAAACGGCTGCTGCATCAGACCGAACGAGGACAAAAGATCGTTGATCACCCCGATCGGAGCGGGCTGATAAAACCATCTCCAGACCCACGCCATGGCTGCGGCCGTCGTCAGGAACGGCAGGAAATAGAGCGCCCGGATAAAGCTATGACCAAATCTGATCCGGTCCAGCGCGAAGGCCACCGTAAAGGAAATGAGCAGTGAAATGGGCGTACCAAGGATCAGATAGGCAAAGGTATTCCGGAAAACCTGCCAGAATTTCGGGTCAGAAAAGAGCTTGGCATAATTTTCAAACCCGATGAATTTCGGTTTGTTCATCAGGTTCCAGTCCGTCAGGGAAAGACGGAAGGCATCAATCGTCGGGTAGAAACGGATAACCGAGTAGAACAGCACAGGCAGCGCCAGAAACGTCCAGACCCAGAATAGCCGCTTCGTGCGCATCGAAAAGCGATCGGTAAAACCGCCGCCCTCGGGGCGGCCTTGCGCCGCCCCTTTGGATGTCTGAACCGTGCTTGGCATGGATTTTTCCCGCTTACATCGCGTCGTCGATAATCTTCTGTTCCTGCTTGGCAGCTTCAGCGACGCTCTCTTCAGGCGTCTGACCATTGATCAGCACACGGTTGGCCATATCCATGGCGGTCTGGCGTTGTGCAGCCTCATCCACGAACAGCGTCGTGTGCGCATCGGCCAGCCCCTTGAGGAACGGGCCATAGATCGGGTTGGCCGTGTTTTCATCCGTCAACGCCACTTCGCGTTTGGCAGGAAGCTCACCGACAACGTCAAGCCAGATTTTCATGGCTTCCGGAGAGGTGACGTAGGCGAGGAATTTTTCGGCCGCTTCGAGCTTTTCACCTTTGACCTTGGCGCCAATGCCGTTGGCAAAATAGCTTGAATAGTTCGACTGATAGCCGTCAGCATTGGCTGGCAGCTCGGCAACGCCCCATTCGAAATCCTTGATCTGTTTGAAGGAACCAAGACGGAAGGTGCCGTCGATTGTCATCCCGGCCTTGCCGGCGCGGAACGCGGCCTGACCTTCATCCATGAAGCCGATCTGGCCGACTTTTTCCTTGAGCTGCAGATCCGTATAGAAGGACAGCGCCTTGGCACCGGCTTCGCTATCATATTTCACGGTGCGATAGTCATCCGTATAGGGCTCTCCGCCGAACTGGCGAACAAGCACTTCACGCCACCAGTGATGGTCCTGCCCGCTCATGTCCATCGTCATGCCTTCGGTCAGCATGTTTCCGGCATCGTCATGCTTGGCGATTACCTTGCTGGCAGCAACAAGTTCATCAAGGGTCTTGGGCGGGTTTGCCGGGTCCAGCCCGCTATCGGCAAACAGCTTCTTGTTATAGAACAGCGCCAGTGAACGCACGGCCGTCGGGAGCCCATAGTATTCGCCATCGCGCTGCATGGCCGTCACGATCGGGAAGAAATCGGCTTCGATCTTGTCGTGCGGAAAGGCTTCCTTGCCAAGCGGCTGCAACAGGCCACCTGCAACGAACTTGTCGAGCCAACCGTAGAACAGCTGCATGACATCCGGCCCTTTGCCTGCCATGTTGGCGGCAACAATACGGGTCTGATAATCGGCATATGGGAAGGTGACCTGCTTGACGGTGATGTCAGGATTGGCTGCTTCAAAATTCTTGATCAGCTGATCCATGGCATTGACGCGGGTCTCATAGATATATTGCCAATACTCAATTTCCACGGCCTGAGCAGCAGTGAATGCAGGCAGGCTAAAACCGGACAGCAATCCGGCAAGCAGTAGCGCTTTTTTCATTGAAAACTCCAATCCCTGTTAACGGCGAAATGCTTGGTCATCTGCCAACGCACGAAAGATCAAACCACCGGTTTCATCATCCGCATGGTGACGTTTGATTATTGAATGTATGGAGCCATTTTGCCCCACCTCTGTTTTTGGGCGGTTCTTTGATTGCCTGGTCCACCCTTTGCGTTAAGCGTTGCGTAACAATTGGATTTTGTCAATAAGATAATTTAATTGAATTAATGTATTGACGAGTAGGGCCTATCGGCACCAGACTGGGAAACCTGAGAAAAGCGGGACAATCATGACCAAGAAACCACGCGCTGCGACCCATTTCGCGATTGGCAACAACCCTGAGAGAAGCCGGGAGCACAATCGACGTGTCGTGCTGGACATCATTCGCCAGCATGGCAGTCTGGGGCGCATGGAGATTGCCCGGCGCACCCATCTGACCGCACAGGCTGTCGCCAATATCGTGGAGGAACTGGTCGAGGCCAATCTGGTCAAAAACACCGGACGCCGCCGCACCAGCCGAGGCCAGCCGCCTGTCCAGTTTGCCATCAACCCTGAAGGGGCAGCGACCATTGGTGTCGAGATCGCAACCGACCAGATGGCCACGACGGTGTTGGATCTGACTGGCGACCTTCGCTACAAGCGGATCATTCCGCTCACCGATACGACACCGGAAAAATGTCTCCCCATTTTCAAGGCCGAAACGGACCGCGCAAGACAGTCCTTTGCCTCGCCCCTGCTTGGAGTGGGCGTTGTCATGCCCGGTCCGTTTGACATTGACGGCATGAGCTCTGTTGGCCCAACCACCCTGCCCGGCTGGAGCAACATGAATGTCAAAGACGCGCTGGAGAAGGCCTGCGGCGCCAGCGTCACTCTGGAAAACGATGCCTCGGCAGCAGCCGTGGCCGAGCGCCTTTTCGGAGCCGGGCACAAGGTCTCGCATTTCGGCATGATCTATTTTGGCACCGGCATCGGGCTGGGGATGATTCAGGATGGCCTTCCCTACCGCGGAGCCTTCGGCAACGCTGGCGAAATTGGCCATGTGCTGGCGGTTCCCAATGGCCGTGCGTGCCCATGCGGACAGAAAGGATGTCTGGAACGCTACGCCTCCTTGCATGCGTTATACGAGAAATTCGAGGCGGTCGGTCGCCTGCGTCCTGATATTGACGCGCTTGAAGCGCTGCTTGAAGCGAATGACCCGGTCATTCTGGAATGGCTCGATGAAGCCTCGCTGCATCTGACCACGATCGTCGGGTTGCTTGAAAACATTCTCGACCCGGAAACGCTGATCGTCGGCGGGATCCTGTCCGACCAGATTTTTGACGCTCTTCTTGAGCGCATGAAGGCATTGCCGCGCTCGGTTGCTGGTCGGCGCATGCGCACCTTGCCACGCGTCATGCGTGGACAGACCGGGCAATTTACCGCAGCTCTTGGCGCGGCCGCCCTGCCACTGTTTGAAATCCTCACCCCAAAGCTTGAAACGTCATCACCTGACCAACAGGTTGCCTGACAACCAAGGACTTGTTTGCATGCTTACGCCGCGCCAAAGAATTGAACACCAGATGACGTCACCCAAACTGACCTCTCTTTATCGGGCTCTGACGCGGTTGAAGTCCTTAGTGACTCTCATGAATACGGGGGCTCACCCCGATGACGAGCAATCAGGCCTTCTGGCCCATCTGAGCCTCAAGCTGGGCATGCGGGTCATTGTCGGGTGTTCCACGCGCGGCGAAGGGGGCCAGAGTATTCTGGGGCCTGAGCGCCTCGGCGCTTTGGGCGTGTTGCGGACATTGGAGATGCAAAAGGCGGCACAAGTTCTTGATGCAGATATCTATTGGCTCGGCCACGGACCGGACGACCCGGTGCATGACTTCGGCTTTTCAAAAGACGGCGATGGCACATTTGCCCATTGGGGTGAAGAGCGCATCGTCGAGCGGATGGTCAGGGCCTATCGCGAAGAACGTCCCGACATCGTGCTGCCGACCTTTCTTGACGTCCCGGGCCAGCATGGCCACCACAGGGCGATGACGCGCGCTGCGGAAACCGCGCTGGCGCTCGCCGCCGATGAAACGGCCTATCCGGAGCATTTTGAGGAAGGTCTCAAACCCTGGCGCGTTGCGAAATTCTATCTGCCAGCCTGGTCTGGCGGCGGCGGAACCTATGACGATACGGTGCCGCCGCCTCCGGCGACCTTGACGATTGACGCAACCGGCGTTGATTTGCCAACCGGAGCAGCTTTTGGGCGCTTGGGGGAATGGTCGCGCTATTATCATGCCTCTCAGGGCATGGGCGTCTGGCCAGACCGCCCCGCCAGCCGCTGGCAACTCCATTTGCTGCATGGGCCTTCAGGGTCACACCCGGAATCCACCATTTCTGACGAACTCCCCACATCGCTGACTGCTCTTTGCGCGGGACAGTCGGCGGAGGGGAAACTCTCATCATTGTTAAAATCAGCAGACGAGGCGATCAGCAATGCCGTTGATGCCTTCCCGGATCGCACTGCAATCTGCCGCTCTCTTGTTTCCGCAAAAGAGGCAATGGTTGCAGCGCTTGACTGCGCGCCACAAACCTTCCTCGACCTCCACCAGCATCGACTGCAACGCAAGCTCGTTGAAATCGATGTTGCGCTGTTTGAAACCGATGCGCTTTTCGAGCGGGCCTACGCACAAGGCGACGCCCTGACACAGGGTGGCTCAACAGACCTTACCATCGTCCTGCCACAAGGCTTGTCCGCTGAGCCCGAGGTTTCCCTCACCTTGCCGCAGGGGGTAAAAGCCCAGTTGATGAGCCGCGAAGACGGTTTGCTCCGCTACACCCTGTCCGCCCAGCGGGATGCGCCCCTGTCCTTGCAATACCCGCCCAAGTGGTCATCTCTGGAAGGCAATGGCGCCGCCTTTATCACCATGACTGCGACTATTGGCGGCCAGCCAGCCACAAAGGCATTCGATCTGGAATGTGATTTGCCAGTCATTCCGGCCCATTCCCTTGAAATCGAACCTCCAGCCTTTCTACTGCCCATAGGTCAACCGACCGACAAATTGCTGTTCAAGGTCCAATCCACCTGTGATGACGCAAGCTTGAGTTTCTCAGCGCCGGATGGTTGGGACATTCAACAGAATGGCGCGGGCAAAAAGGTCATCGCACCTTCACAGCCCAAGGCTGGGCGCATCAGCATTGTTCCTCTCATCGATGGCGAACCGGCCTCATCCGTCACTGACTTCAGCTACCCCCATATCGGCAAGGGGCGGCATATCAAGCCTGTGGCTCTGGATATTCTCTGCCTTGATCTCCAACTGCCAGAAGACATCCATGTCGGCTATGTTGGCGGGGGAGCCGATAATGTCGCCCTTTGGCTCGGCAGAATGGGCGTTCCATACGAAGATCTCGACGCTTCGGCGTTGTCAGGTGATCTATCCCGCTTCACCACGATCCTTATAGGCCTATTTGCCTTCGGGTTGCGCAAGGATCTCGCGGCATCGACCGACAGGATTCGCACGTTCGTGGAAGAAGGCGGTCATCTTGTCACGCTCTATCATCGGCCATCGGATGGCTGGAATCCCGAAAAGACCCCTCCCCGGTTTCTTCAGATAGGCTCGCCGTCCCTTCGGTGGCGTGTTACCGACCCGACGGCTAAAGTCACGGTGTTGAACAGCGAGCATCCGCTCCTTGTCGGCCCCAATCGAATTGGCCCTGAGGATTGGGATGGCTGGGATAAGGAGCGCGGGCTCTATTTCGCCTCCCGATGGGAAGAGGCATATGAGCCCCTGCTCTCTCTCCATGATGCCAATGAAGACGCGCTTACCGGTGCTCTGGTTTCGGCCAGAATCGGCAAAGGAAGACACACCCACACCAGTCTCGTCCTGCACCACCAGATGGACAAACTGGTGCCCGGCGCATTCCGCCTGATGGCCAACCTGTTGCAAAAAGCCTGAAGGAGCAAACGTCGTGGAGCGGGATTACAGCCTCCCGCAGCATTAATCGATATGCAATCCGCAAGACGGAATCACGCCAAATTCGATCAAGTCATGGAGAGGTGACCGCAAGAAACATGAAGGCAAAGCACCGATTGAAATCCTATCCGGTGCGCCAGATAACACTCTCCACCCAATAGAGGATTAGCTCCCTCTTCGGAGGGGGCGCCAGTTCAAATGTGTCCCCGTTTGACGGTTGATCCTCAGGAGATGTGAAATCACCGTTGAACCCGACAAGCGGAGCCCCTCAGTCCCGCTTGCGGTTCTGAGTGCGAATATCAACTTCCAGGCTGAGATCAAGAGAAACCTCATCATTGATTGAGGTCTTCTGCTTGAGGCCCTCGCGCTGAGGCAACGCATCCCGCAATGCATGCAAGTCACCGATGTTGGCAGCAAGCCGCAGAGTTTGATTGTCCCAACTCAAGGATAGCACCGGTGCCATTTCGGCGGGCTCGATAACGGCACCAAGAATCTGACCCTCGGACAGGCATGTTGCCTGGATGACACTCGTCCCGTTGCACAGGCATTCCAGTTCAGACTTGTCGATCCGGAACCGGACCTTCTGGCCATCAATACGAAAATTCATGATATATCCTTTTCATAAAGCCCATACAAAGTCCTTGCACACCGCGCCAGTGTTCTCGAGCCTTGCTAGAAGTCACGCACACACGGCAGGCACACACAGCGGGAATTGCCAGAATCCTCTGCTTGTCAACGCCGTGTTCATGCCAATGGCATCGAGAGGAGCAACCAGGCCCAAAACCCTGATTACAGCCGCTGCGCTTCACTTTGACATACTGAGGGAGATCTTTCCGTGCCTGAGCCTTCGGCATATCCACGCAAAACCGCCGACGAACATGAGCCGCCGCCCATTGAATTGCAAGAGCTTTCGGGAAAAACAATATCTGAGAAGGGGGATGGCGGAGAGGAAGGGATTCGAACCCTCGAGACAGTTACCCGCCTACGCCCTTAGCAGGGGCGCGCCTTCGACCACTCGGCCACCTCTCCGCGGACCTGTTTAAAGATCATGGGGGGTTGAATCAATGGCTATTTTGTCATGAGAATGACATTTCCACATATGCCTCGTAGTGACCTGGCATTTACTCCCGGGTTGCCAGAATTGCGGCGAGCTTTGCCAATTTCTACGCGCCGTCAATCACTTGAAGGGCATCCAGCAGGCATCGGCGGAACAATTGCTGATCAACTTCATGACCGCAAGCCTCGCCCGTTGGGGCTTGCGTGAAAGCCGTGAATGAAAATGCACCATGATTGGCTGACGTCCGTTCACCCACAAGCGAGGCTTTTGGCTCACGATAATCATCCGACGTCTCAGGCGCTCAGAACGCTGTTCAAATAGTGCTCGAACACGGGATATCCGTCCCGCGCAAAATCAAAATTACCAAACGGCAGTAGGGCCATGTTGATCATACCGATGAGAATATAGAGAAAGCCCATGGCAGCCTGTTCGGGTTCCACGCCGGGGCGCAACTGCCTTGCGTCATGCAGCCTGGTGTAGGCGCAAAAGAGGACCTGTTTATAGAGCCGGTACTTGTCGTCCAGAAACTCCGCAAGGTCGCGGTCCTTCACCGATATTTCCATGTTATGCATTATGATGAAGAATGCTCGTCCGACAACGTTGTTGTCTTCGAACAGCTCAAGCAGATTGTTGATCTCATGTCTGAATCGGGTTGCCGGGTCATGCTCCGGCAGGTTTAGCAGGGTTTCCCTGATCGGCTCGAAGAAGGGCATCACATGCTCCTGCCAGATCGCCTTAATCATCTCGGATTTGTCGGGAAAATGGCCATAGAAGGCACCACGCGTCACCCCCGCCCGCTCGGCGATTTCGTTCAATGTCGTCGCCGTATAGCCCTGTTTTTGAAACAGTTCTGCACCAGCCTCAAGCAAGGCCTGATAGGTTTTTTCTTTTTCTGCTTTGGTTTTGCGGGCCACTGTCTTTGTCCATGAAACGCGTCTGTTAACCTCAATCCTCCCTAAGAGGTGCATAGCAGTTATAGGGCGACATTTCCACTTTGCATTTATTCATACACGAATGTATATATAATCCACGAACGGCAAAATTTTTCAATGCGCCATAAGTACGCGCTAACTCACTCCCGGTTTGGTCAATGACAAAAAATCTCGTGCTACTCGGCCTGATGGCTCTCATGCTGTCCGGATGCAACAGCGATGTGTTTTCTTCTGCCGATGCCAATGAAACAGCAATTGAAGATGCGTCCGCTCGCCCGGCCAAGATTGCGACCGCGCATCAGGTTGCCCTCAGCCTTCCCAAGGCCTTTCCCGGTGTGACCAAGGCGTCACGCAAAGCCATTCTTTCCTTCCGGGTTGATGGACAGATCGAAGACTTCCCTGTTCATGCCGGTCAGGTCCTTCCCAAAGGCTCACTGATTGCCCAGCTGGATGATACGCCCTATCACAATGTTGTTGATGCAAGGCAGGCTGATTTTGACCTTGCCAAGATCAGCCTGGAGCGGGCTCAGAAGTTGTTTGAACAGGACCACGTGGCCAAGTCGACGTTGGACGCCGCTCGCTCGACCTTCCAGTTAGCCGAGGCTGCTTTGAAGTCGGCCCGTGACAATGTTGATTACACCAGCCTTACGGCACCCTTCGATGGCCTCGTTGCCAAGACCTATGTCGAGCGCTACCAGACCGTTTCGGCCGGGATGCAGATCGTGCAATTCGAAGGCACCAATAATATTGACGTGGTGTTCAACGTGCCTGAAAAACTGTTCCTACGGTTCAACCCGAAGAAACTGGCCATCAAGCCAACGCTCAACATCGAGTTCGATGCCCTTCCCGGCAAGAGCTATCCAGCCCAATACAAGGAAATCGACACCATTCCGGACAGTGTGACCCGCTCCTATGCGGTGACAGTCACCATGCCTCGTCCGGCCGATCTGACGGTCTTTTCCGGCATGAGCGTGACGGCAAGCCTCAATCTGGCAGAGCTTTTGTCCAACAGCGACGATGGTGGTGTGCTGATTCCTCTCGAAGCCGTGTTTGAGCAGGACGGCAAACGCTGGGTCTGGAAGCTTGACGAGAAGAGCGAGGCTCACAAGACCGAGGTGAAGGTTTACGGGATTCAGGATGGCAGCATCCGGGTTTCGGATGGCTTGAAGGATGGCGACAAGGTGATCGCAATCGGAGTTTCCTACGTTACCGAAGGCCTGAAGGTTCGTCCCTTCAAGAAGGAAGGCGGGCTCTGATCCTGCCCAGCCTTTCGGGGCCGTTCCGATTGTCCATTCTTTTCGTGCAAGTGCGTCCCGGTATTTGATGCCCGTTGCGGGGATGCGTCAGGAAGACAGCAATGAAACTTACCGACTACGCCATTGAGAACAAAGTCTTCAGCTGGATGATGACCTTCCTGCTCCTTGCTGGCGGCATCTATGCCTACATGAATCTGGGCCGGCTGGAAGATCCCGAGTTCACGATCAAGGAGGCCGTCATCGTTACGGCCTATCCGGGAGCCTCTCCCATGGAAGTGGAAGAGGAAGTCACCCTGCCGGTTGAAACGGCGCTGCAACAACTGCCTTATGTCAAGCATATCACCTCCATTTCCTCTTCCGGTCTCAGCCAGGTAACGGTGGAGATGAAGGACAAATACCGCAGTACGGAGTTGAGGCAGATCTGGGATGAAATGCGTCGCAAGATCCACGACATGGAATCGTCCCTGCCGTCCGGCTCCTATCCCCCGGTCATCAACGACGACTTTGGTGATGTCTATGGCATCTACATGGCGATCACCGGCGACGGCTACAGCCACCAGGAACTGAGTGATTATGCCGACTATCTGCGGCGTGAACTGGTGCTCGTTGATGGCGTGGGCAAGGTGACCATTGAAGGCACCCTGCAAAAGCAGATCATTCTTGAAATTAGCCGTGCCAAGCTGGCCGCGCACAATATTTCCGTAGCTTCGCTGACAGCGTTGTTGCAGAACCAGAATATCGTAACCGATGCTGGCAGCATCCGGGTTGGCAGCGAGTATATCCGTATCAGCTCCACCGGCGACTATAGCAACGTCGACCAGATCAGGGACATCCTGTTGGGACAGGCCGGCGATGATGTGGTCTATCTTTCCGATATTGCCGACGTGAAGGTCGATTATGCAGACCCGCCCAGCCACGTCTATCGCTTCAATGGCAAACCGGCGCTGACGGTGGGCATTTCCTTTGCCGATGGTGTCAACGTCACCGAGGTCGGTGATCTGGTCAGCCAGCGCCTCCAGCAACTGGAAAGCGGCCGTCCGGTTGGTGTCGAGCTCAACACGATCTACAATCAGCCAGAGCAGGTTACAACGTCGATCAACGACTTCCTGATCAACCTTGGTGCATCGATCATCATCGTCATTGTCGTATTGCTGGTCACAATGGGGTTGCGGTCCGGCATCCTTATGAGTGTCATCCTGCTGCTGACCATTTGTGGCACGCTGATTGTGATGAAGCTGATCGGCATGCCGCTCCACCGGGTTTCCCTCGGCTCGATGATTCTGGCGCTCGGCATGCTGGTCGACAATGCCATCGTGATCACCGATGGCATTCTGGTGGGGCTCAAACAGGGACTGACCAAGGTCAAGGCCGCCCACCGCATTGTCACACAGACAGTCTGGCCGTTGTTCGGTGCGACAGCCATCTCCATCGTCGCCTTCGCACCAATTGGCCTCTCGCCAGACAGCACCGGGGAATATGCCGGCTCCCTTTTCTGGGTCCTGATGATTTCGCTGACGATCTCGTGGATTCTCGCCATCACCCTCACACCATTCCTTGCATCCGTCATGTTCTCCGAGTCTCAGGTGCAACAGGAAGAAAGTGAAGAGGCCATCGACCCCTACAAGGGCTTTGTCTACCAAATCTACAAGGCGCTTCTGCTGTTCTCGCTCCGCTGGCGCTGGGGCACGATGATCATCATGGCCGGAGCCATGGCAGCGGCTATCTATGGCTTTGGATTTGTCGGTCAGTCCTTCTTCCCGACATCCAAGCTGCCAATGCTGACCGTCGACTACTGGCTGCCGCAAGGGTCGGATATCCGTGCCACCATGGAAGACATGGACCGGCTCGAAGAGATCATGAAGAAGAACGACAAGATCAAGCAGATCACCTCGACCATCGGTGCGGGTGCCCAGCGTTTCATGCTCACCTACAAGGCGGAGCGAACTTATCCGAACTATGGCCAGTTCATTGTCGAGGTGAAGAATTTCGACGACATTCAGGAGGTCCGTCAATGGCTCGACAAGGCATTGCACGAGGCGGCACCCTATGCCTTCGTCAAAACGAGCCGCTTCGAACTCGGCACAGCGGCAGGCGCCAAGATCGACGCCCGGATCACCGGCCCGAACCCGGTGGTGTTGCGCCAGTTGGCTGACAAGGTCATCGATATCTATCGCAATGATCCCGATGCAGTGAACATCCGTCACGACTGGCAGGAACGGACCAAGGTTCTGCGGCCACAGTTCGCCGAAGCGGAAGCGCGGCGTCTTGGCATCACCAAAGCGGACATTGATCGCGCCATCCTGTTGAATGTCCATGGCCTGACCATTGCTTCTGCGCGCGATGGCTCCGATATCCTGCCAATCGTGATCCGTCCGCCGCTCAGCGAGCGCAGCAGTGTCGACCAACTTGGTGACGTTCAGGTCTACAGCTCTGTTCTTTCCCGTTATGTCAGCATTGATCAGGTGGTCAAGTTCATTGATCTGGCCTGGGAAGACCCGTTGATCATGCGGCGTGACAGAAAGCGCACCATTCAGGTCTGGGCTGATGCCGACCCCAATTCGAACGTCACCAGTCTGGCGCTGTTTGAACGCCTCAGAGGCAAGGTCGAAGCGCTGGAACTACCGCAAGGTTATGAACTCAGCTGGGGCGGCGAATATGAAAACCAGACCAAGGCGACGGGGGCAGTCTTTGCCAATGTACCGCTCGGTGTGCTGGTCATGTTTGCCATCACGGTTTTGTTGTTCAATTCGATCAAGCAGACGCTTGTGGTCTGGATGACGGTTCCGCTTGCCATCATTGGTGTGACGGTTGGTCTGCTGCTTTTCAATCTGCCGTTCAGCTTCACCGCACTCATCGGGTTCCTGTCCCTGTCGGGGATGTTGCTCAAGAACGGCATTGTGCTCATCGAAGAGATCAAGCGGCTCAACGAAGAGGATGGACTATCGATTCACGATTCCATCACGCGGGCGGCAGTTTCGCGCCTGCGGCCGGTGACCATGGCGGCACTGACCACAGTGTTGGGCCTTGTGCCACTAATCACAGATATCTTCTTCAACTCGCTGGCCGTGACCATCATGTTCGGCCTTGCTGCTGCAACTGTCCTGACGCTTATCGTCGTTCCGGTGCTGTTCGCCATCTTCTATGGCGTTCGCTTCCGGCGTGGCGAGACAATTTAGCGCGCGTTTCGTTAAATCGACCTCGATTTAACGAAAATAATTCGCGCCCAAACAAATAGATAGAGCAAGTCAAGTGAATGCAAATGAACGCGACAAGCTCTAGGCACTGTAGTCATACCTTTTCAGGGCTGTTTCGGCTGCCCTGGGAAAACCCGGTCCCCACGTAGACCCACGAAGCCGGGTTCCTGTCCGGAACGGGCCACAAGCCCGCAATGGAAGACAATCACGTCAGCATCGGACAATTCTGATGCTGACGTGATCTGTTCCGCAAGGGTTTCCTCTCCCCTCCTCCTCATGGCCATTTTGTGTCCCACGGGTTCCCGTCTTACTGCAACGCGGTGGTGGTGCTTTTCGGCGGGTTCATTTGAAACTACGATTCGAACCTTTTCAAAATTTCTCCTACTCACACTTCAAGTCTACAGCCAGATTTTGCTCTATAAGTTTCGTTTTAGGTTTATTTCGAACTTTTATCTTGATATTTCGAACCTAAACGCGCATCTTCTGATGACATTGGAGAGAGACATGGAAAATCTGATTCCGCGCCACAAGGACATTCTGGATATCGCCAAGCGAGACGGCCGTGTTGACGTCGACAGTCTGGCTGCCAGTTTCAATGTCACCCCGCAGACCATCCGCAAGGATCTCAATTTTCTCTGTGACGGAGAAATGCTTGAGCGGGTGCATGGTGGGGCCATCTTCCCGTCCGGTGTTGCCAACTATGCTTATGCCGCCCGCCGCCAACATGCAGCCGCCGAGAAGGCTTCCATCGGCAAGGCGACAGCGGCCCTCATCCCGGACAGCGCCTCTCTCATCATCAACATCGGAACCACGACCGAACAGGTCGCCCATGCGCTGGTGCGCCATGACAGCCTCATGGTCATCACCAACAACATCAACGTCGCCAACATCATGCACACCGGCTCGAACGCCGAGGTGGTTGTTGCCGGCGGCATGCTGCGCAAGGAAGATGGCGGTCTGGTCGGCGAAGCAACGGTCGACTTCATCCGCCAGTTCAAGGTGGACTTCGCCATCATCGGCACCTCAGCCATCGATGAGGACGGAACCCTGCTTGACTATGACTTCCGCGAGGTTCGGGTGGCGCAGGCGATCCTCCAGCACGCCCGCAAGACCATCCTAGTTTCCGATTCCATGAAATTCGAACGCACGGCACCGGTGCGCATAGGCCATCTCTCCGACGTGGACTATTTCGTGACCGACACCCTGCCAAGTGAAGACATTCAGGCGATTTGCCACGATGCAGGAACCGAAATCATCGTGGCAGCCCCAGACAAGAGCGAGAACGAACAATGACAAACGAAGTCAAGGACATCTTCGTCGTAGGCGGCGGCATCAACGGCTGCAGCATCGCGCGTGACGCGGTGGGGCGCGGCTACAGCGTGACGCTGGCGGAAATGCATGATCTGGCCAGTGCGACATCGTCCGCCTCGACCAAGCTCATTCATGGCGGGCTGCGCTATCTTGAATATTACGAGTTCCGCCTCGTTCGAGAGGCCCTCAAGGAACGTGAAGTGGTCTGGGCCAATGCCCCGCACATCGTCTGGCCGCTGCGCTTCGTTCTGCCCTATTTCAAGGGCGGCATTCGGCCTGCATGGCTGATCCGGATCGGCCTGTTCCTTTATGACTACATCGGTGGTCGCAAGAAGCTGCCGGCAACTGCAGACATCAACATGAAGACCGACCCGGTAGCCGCACCGCTGAAGCCACTGTTCACCAAGGCCTTCGAATATTCCGATTGCTGGGTCAATGACTCCCGCTTCGTCGTACTCAACGCCATGGACGCCCAGAAGCGCGGCGCAGACATTCTGGTGCGCGAGAAGGTTGTCTCCCTCATCTATGACAAGGGCCTCTGGACCATCACGACGGAAAACCAGATCAACGGCACCAGAACCGAGCACAAGGCGAAAATGGTCGTCAACGCCTCCGGGCCATGGGTCGACCATGTCATCGGCGAAGCGCTCAACACGCCACATGACCGCAACGTCCGCCTCGTGCAGGGCAGTCACATGATCGTCAAGAAGATGTTCGACCACAAGCGCTGCTACATCTTCCAGAACAATGACGGCCGTATTGTCTTTGCCATTCCATACGAGGAAGACTTCACGCTCATCGGCACAACCGACCATGACTTCGAGGGCGATCTCAACGCCGACAAGATTCAGGCCACGGAAGAGGAGCTGCTGTATCTCTGCAATGCCGCCAGCGACTATTTCCAGAAGCCGGTAACGCGCGAAGATGTTGTCTGGAGCTTCTCGGGTGTTCGTCCGCTCTATGACGACGGCGCCTCTGCCGCTCAGGAAGCAACCCGTGACTATGTCCTGCGTCAGAAACCCGAAGATCACGATGAGTCCATCATTCACATCTTCGGCGGCAAGATCACGACCTCGCGCAAGCTGGCCGAGGCTGTCGTCAAGAAGATCGAACACAAGCTTGGAGCCCGCAAGCCGAAATGGACCAAGGTTGCCCCGTTGCCCGGTGGCGACTTTGCCGGCGAGGACTTCGACAGCTTGCTGGCCAAGCTCAAGACCGATCACCCCTATCTTGAAGACAAGCATGCCTATCGCCTGATGCGCCTCTATGGCACGCTGGCACGCGATCTTCTGGCAGGCGTAACCTCCAAAGAAGGACTGGGGCAGCATTTCGGTGCCGACCTCTACGAGGCCGAGGTGCGCTACCTCATCGATAGGGAATGGGCAATGACCGCCGAGGACGTCCTGTTTCGCCGCACCAAATGTGGCCTGAGTTTCACTCAGGATCAGATTTCCGCCCTCGATGCCTTTATGAAGGCCCAGTAACCCGATAGGATTTGGGCAAGCGATCGAAAAACCGGCCGCCTTGCCCTCCTCGGGCTGTCTTGCTCATTACCTGCAACTAGACCTGCAACTGGGCCGGTCGTAGATTTCATCACTTATCGTTTCAGCATTCGCGGAGGAGGCGAACTGTTCATGAAAAAATCCTACGTCATGGCGATCGATCAGGGAACCACGTCGTCCCGCGCCATCCTGTTCGATAGCAACTACCGTATCTGCTCCGTCTCCCAACGAGAATTCACGCAGTATTTCCCGAAATCCGGCTGGGTTGAACATGACCCTGAGGAGATTTGGGAGAGCGTAATCTCCACCTGCCGCGACGCCATGGAAAATGCCGGGGCTCACGCAGCCGACATCGCCGCCATCGGCATCACCAACCAGCGCGAAACAACCCTTGTCTGGGACAAGCGCACCGGTGAATGCATCTATAATGCCATCGTCTGGCAGGACCGCCGCACCTCGGACTATTGCAAGAAGCTGGTCGAGGAAGGCAAGGAAGAGACCGTCATCGAGAAGACCGGTCTGCTGATAGACCCGTATTTCTCCAGCACCAAGGTTGCCTGGATCATCGACAACGTGGAAGGAGCGCGCCAGAAAGCGGAAGATGGCCATCTGGCGTTCGGCACCATCGACAGCTTCCTGTTGTGGCGGCTCACCGGGGGCAAGGTACATGCGACCGACGCCACCAACGCCAGCCGTACCATGCTCTACGACATCCACAATGCGCGCTGGAGCAGCACCCTGCGCCAACTGCTCGATCTGCCGCAGCATCTCGCCCGTCCGGATGTCCGCGACTGTGCGTCCGACTTCGGCGAAAGCCTGCCGGAACTGTTCGGCGGTCCGATCAAGATTGCCGGCATTGCCGGTGACCAGCAGGCCGCGGCCATCGGGCAGGCCTGTTTCGAGCCAGGCATGCTGAAGTCCACCTATGGCACAGGCTGCTTTGCGCTGCTCAACACGGGCGAAAAGCCGGTCAGATCGGAGAATCGCCTGCTCACGACCATCGCCTACCAGCTCAATGGCAAGCCAACCTTCTGCCTTGAAGGCTCCATCTTCATTGCAGGTGCCGCCGTGCAGTGGCTTCGCGACGGGTTGGGCATCATCGAGCGCGCCAATCAGGCTGGCCCCCTCGCCCGCAAGGCTGACGAAAACCAGCAGGTCTATCTGGTTCCCGCCTTCGTCGGGCTCGGCGCGCCCTATTGGGACGCGGATTGCCGGGGTGCCATGTTCGGTCTGACGCGCGGCACGGGGCCGGAGGAAATCTGCAAGGCGACGCTCGAGTCGGTCTGCTACCAGACACGCGATCTGCTGACCGCGATGAAAAAGGACTGGAAGGGCCACAACGGCACCATTCTTCGTGTGGATGGCGGCATGGTCGCCTCCAACTGGACGATGCAGTTCCTCTCCGACATCCTGAACGCGGTGGTCGAACGTCCGCGTGTTCTGGAGACCACAGCGCTCGGGGCAGCCTATCTGGCAGGATCCCAGGTCGGCTTTTATCCGGACAGGGATGAATTCGCCAAGAGTTGGGCGCTTGAGCATCGCTTCGAGCCCTCGATGGATGAAGCCCTGCGGGAAAGCAAATATGAAGGCTGGCTGGACGCCGTGCAGCGGACTTTGAGCCACTAGTCAGCATTTCTGACCCCAAATCTCTGTTACCTATACATGCATAGCTACATAGAATCTGTAGCTATGCATTTTTAGTTGGTCTGCCGAAGCAACATTCCCGGTGCATTTTCCTCTTCTGGTGGGTTAGTCAGAGGCATTCCCGCCAAGAGCCGCAATGTGATACTCTTTACGGGATCAAGACGAAGTCATGTAACGCAGCGACTGGACCAGCTGTAATGCATGGCTTCGTTGAACCAGGGCCAAGACAAAAGCGACATGCGATTTTCTCGCCGCAGAGGAAATCGTCGGCCCCGACGAGGCTGTCATCGATTGGCAGAAAAACAGGCTTTGAACAGAGACCCAGAATGACCGATCTCGCTTCTCCTCCAGACCCGATTCGCCTCAGACACAGGCATCTTGAAAAAATCGCCATGGCTGCGCTGAATGTCGGCTGCATTCTCATGGAATCCGGCGCAAAGGCCGAAGTCGTCCGCAATGGCATCGAAATGGTGGTATCCGGCCTTGGGGCTGAGACCATTGCCGTGCGCATCGGCTATGCCTCCATCAGCCTGACGGTGCGTGGTGGTGGCGACAACACCATCAGCCGCCTCCTGCAGGTCGGCCATCACGGCGTCAACCTGCAGCTCAACAATGCCGCAAGAGCGCTCGCCGTCAGGGCTTCGCAAGGCGGCATGGAACCGGAAACCATTGTCGAGGAAGTAAAGACCCTCCGAAAGATCACGCCAAAGCACCATTGGATCATCGTTGCGCTCGCCACCGGGCTTGCCTGCGCATCCTTTGGACAGCTTCTTGGCACTGACGCCACGGCCTTCCTGCCGATCTGGTTTGCCGGGTTCATCGGCCAGACCATCCGGCATTTTATGGTGCTTAACAAACAGAACCTGTTTGCCATGGTTGCCATCGTGGCCTTCGCCTCCTCCGCCATTGGCGGTCTCTTAGCCCAGCTGTTCGGCAGTTCGACACCGGAAATGGCCATGTTTTCTTCGGTTCTGCTGCTCGTACCCGGCGTCCCCTCGATGAATGCCCAGACCGATATCATGGAAGGGTCGCCAACGCTTGGCAGCGCCCGCGCCCTCACCGTCATGATGATTCTTGTCTTCCTCACCGTTGGTGTCGCCCTCTCCCGCTCCATTCTGATGCGCTTCGGAGCGAATGACGCGTTGTTGAGCTACGGGCTGCTGCATCACATCATCTTTGGCGGTATCGCGGCAGCAGGATTCGGCATCCTGTTCAATTTCAGTTGGCGCACGGTTGGCTGGACGGCGATCGGCGGCGGCATTGCCCTGGCGGTTCGTACCCTCGGCATGGACGCGCAATGGGGGCTCGCCATGTCCTCGACACTTGCAGCGGCTGCTGTGACGGTTTATGTCCGCCTGCTCTATCTGTTGCCGGTCTATGTGCCCACTGGCGGCAGCATGCTGGCGATTGCGGGCTGCATTCCGATGATTCCGGGCAGTAGCGCCTCGCATGGACTGGTTGGGCTGATGACCTTTGCCACCCAGCACAACAATTATGATGTTCTGCTGCTTGGCAGTTCTTTCGCTTCCCTGCTCAGTGTGGTGTTCACCATTGGCGGCATTGCGGCTGCGATCACCCTGATCAACGAGATCATCAAGCGCCCAAGCTTCCCAACGCAATAGCGGACAGCTTTAGGCTCTCATAGATCAACCGATGCGCGGGCCTTCCGAAAAAGGTGCCGCGCATTTTCATACCCGACAGCCCCGTTTCGCCCAGCCAGTCCAAACTCGTCCTCGCCTCAACAGGTTCTGGCGCATCACTCCCCACGCTGCACCACGCTGCACCACGCAGAACATGGCCCATAAAAAAGGCCCGCACGAAGCGGGCCTTTCGAAACACGATACAGAAAAATCTGTATTAGCGTTTGGAGAACTGGAAGGAACGACGAGCCTTTGCACGGCCGTATTTCTTACGTTCAACAACGCGAGAGTCGCGGGTAAGGAAGCCGCCCTTTTTCAGGACGCCACGCAGCTCTGGTTCGTAGTAGGTCAGAGCCTTTGCAATGCCGTGACGGATAGCGCCAGCCTGACCGGACAGACCACCACCAGCAACGGTGCAAACGATATCGAACTGACCATCACGATCAGCAGCAATGATTGGCTGCTTCATGACCATCTGCAGAACCGGACGACCGAAATAGACGTTGTATTCTTTCTTGTTCACGATGATTTTGCCAGAACCTGGCTTGACCCATACGCGAGCAACAGCGTCTTTACGTTTACCGGTAGCATAGGCACGACCATGAGCGTCGAGCTTCTGGACATGAACCGGAGCGGAATCTTCAGCTTCTACGCCTACTGCGGAGCCGAGATCTTCAAGAGACTGAACAGTATCGCTCATTGTTAGGCCTTCGCATTCTTGGAGTTCATGGATTTGACGTCCAGCACTTCTGGGGACTGAGCTTCATGCGGATGCTCGGCGCCACCATATACGCGCAGGTTGGACATCTGAACGCGGGACAGCGGGCCGCCTGGCAGCATGCGCTGTACAGCTTTCTGGATCACACGCTCAGGGAACTTGCCCTCGATGATCTGACGAGCGGTCCGTTCCTTGATGCCGCCCGGATGACCGGTGTGCCAGTAGTATTTCTTGTTTTCGTATTTGCGACCGGTCAGTTTGACCTTGTCAGCATTGATGACGATAACATTGTCGCCGCAATCCATATGCGGGGTGAAGGTAGCTTTATGCTTGCCACGAAGGCGCATCGCGATAAGCGAAGCCAGACGACCAAGCACCAGACCTTCGGCATCGATCAGAATCCATTTCTTTTCGATGTTAGAAGGGTTTGCAGAAAAAGTTTTCATTGCGCTTCCGTAAATCGGTGTCATGTTGACAGCGTGAAACGGCGACCTGTTCGTGGCCGCCGCAATGTCTGGCGCTCCTTTTATAGAAGTCTGTGTTTTTGTCAAGAACCTTCATCAAAAATACATACGCAAATTCAATGGGTTATTTTTGCGGTAATTAAATACCACATAAAATTACGTATTTTAGCCCTCCCCTGCGATCCTTCCGCCTTGCTCAAAGCTGGCATATGCCCCCTGCGCTCAGGACGAACAAACCGCCCCACTTTTGGCGGCAGGGCGGTTTTTGCTTCAAAGTTTCAGATCATGTGCCCGGTGTCTTGCACTTTCAGCCATCTACAGCGCGCAAGAGAAGTCATGAAGGCCGGTGTCTTCATGGCGATAGGTCGAGCGTGGAGCCTTGGATGCGCCATTGACCGTGCCGAGGAACTTGGCTTCGGCGACCTTCATGCGTTTCCAGCCGAGTTCGCCTGTGCGGGCGCCTCCCGATGTCTGGTACACATACATCAGCTCATTGCCGCGCAGGCTGCGTCCAACAGCATGCACCTCAACATCCCTGTCATAGCCATGATAGTTGATCTTCAGAACATCATGATTCTTGAGGGCTTCGCATGCATATCTGCTTTCCATAACGGTTCTCCTCATTGAACATTTTGTTACGGGTTCATTATCGGAAACAGAACGGCGACTTGTAAATTCTCAAATAGTTATCAGGATTTCAAATCATATTGACAGACGTTAACCTCATTGAAGTCTTCACTGCGGTAATCATAACCGTCCATCCTGCAGTCGTTTTCGGCTGCCCTTTCTTCCTACTCGTGCCCAATTGACTCTATCTGCGGTTGGCAGTCAATGTCCGGTACATTGTAAGAACTGTCTGAGTCTGAGGAGATTGTTATGAGCATAGCGACACTGAGCCCGGAAGCCCTGGTCCTGACCGAACAAGTGGGTACAATCCGGCGCCTGATCATGAACCGCGCCAAGGCCCGCAATGCCCTTTCGCTTGACATGATGAATGCGCTCATCGACGGACTGAAGACAGCCGAAGACGATGCTGCGACGCGCGTGGTTGTTCTGGCGGCCAATGGCCCCGCCTTTTCTGCCGGTCACGACCTCAAGGAACTCAACGCCCACCGCAATGACCCTGACAAGGGCAAGGCCTTCTTTGACGAGACATTCAGGACCTGCGCCACGCTAATGCAGACCATTCAGGGCATTTCAAAGATTGTCGTCGCTGAAATTCAGGGCACGGCTGCTGCGGCAGGGTGCCAGCTGGCGGCCGCCTGCGATCTGGCAATCACGGTCAATGAGGCCGAGTTCGGGACACCCGGTATCAATATCGGCCTGTTCTGCACCGGTCCGGGCGTGGAATTGACCCGTTCGGTTCCGCGCAAGCAGGCCATGGAACTGCTGATTACCGGCGAGATGATCGACGCCCACACGGCCAAGGCCTATGGCATTGTCAATCGCGTGGTGCCTAAAGAATATCTGCGCATCGTGGTCGACAAATACGCCATGGAGATCGCGGGCAAGTCGGCCCAGGCGCTCAGTTTTGGCAAAAGCGCCATCTATCGTCAGGATGAGATGACGGTTGCTGATGCCTATGATCTGGCCGCGGGCGTCATGACAGACAATCTGCTCGCAGACGATGCCGTCGAGGGCATTCAGGCATTTTTGGAGAAACGCAAAGCCGATTGGCCTAGCCTCAAATAGGGAGAGAGACATGGACCATAGCGACTACAGCGTGGATTACCTCAAGGGCATTCTGACTTCGGTCAAGCGGATCGCCCTTGTTGGTGCGAGCAACAAGCCGGAACGCGCAAGCTATCGCGTGATGCGCTTCCTGCTCGAGATGGGGTATGACGTCATTCCGGTCAATCCGGGACTGGCAGGGTCCGAGATCCTCGGGCAGCCTGTCGTTGCCAGCCTCAGGGACATCGCCGGCCCCATCGACATGGTCGATGTCTTTCGCAATTCCGAAGCGGCTGGCGAGGTGACTGACGAAGCGATAGCCGTCGGTGCCAAAGTCGTCTGGATGCAGCTCAATGTCAGCAATCCGGAAGCGGCAGCCCGAGCTGAAGCTGCGGGTTTGCAAGTGGTGATGGATCGCTGCCCGAAAATCGAATACAGAAGCATCATGTTCATCTGATCGGGCCATTTGCATTGCTACGATTGGCTCTGCTTCCTCTCCGGCTGGGCACCATTTTATGGAAGGCTGATTTCCTTTGTCGGTGCAGATATGGCCATTTCCCGGCTATATCTGCGTTAAAACCGAAATTCATTTTGCCACTTTGCGCAAAATCTCTGCATATTGGAAAATTTCGCCAACAAGCCACCAAATTTTGAAACTATATTTTCAATTTTCAAATGGCGGTTTTGGGATTGCTGGTCTAAAGTCAGGCCA
Organism: Cohaesibacter haloalkalitolerans; assembly: GCF_003574655.1. Taxonomy (GTDB): domain Bacteria; phylum Pseudomonadota; class Alphaproteobacteria; order Rhizobiales; family Cohaesibacteraceae; genus Cohaesibacter; species Cohaesibacter haloalkalitolerans. The sequence continues at coordinate 345,674 of NZ_QNUM01000005.1, read as the reverse complement.
TATTCCGGTCTTACACACTCTCTGTAACACCAAGGCCAAGTATGACGCGAGGCTTGCCTGAACGCTCTGCTTGCTATCATCAAGAGGATTATTATGAGCGAAGATTCCGCACCCGGCTTTTCCACTTTGGCTATTCACGCAGGCGCACAGGCTGACCCGACCACCGGAGCCCGCTCGACACCTATCTACCAGACGACGTCCTATCTGTTCCGCGATACCGAACATGCCGCCAATCTGTTTGGCCTGAGGGAATTCGGCAACATCTACACCCGTCTGACGAACCCGACCACGGCTGTTCTCGATGAGCGCATCGCAGCGCTTGAGGGCGGTTCTGCCGGTGTATCGGTTGCCTCCGGTCATGCAGCCCAGCTCATCACCTTCCATTCGCTGATGGGTCCCGGCGACAACATGATCGCAGCCAACAAGCTTTATGGCGGCACCATCAACCAGCTCAACCACACCTTCAAGAGCTTTGACTGGCATGTCAAATGGACCGACGCGCTTGATCCGGAAGCAGCCCGTGCTCTGGTCGATGAAAAGACCAAGGGGATCTATATCGAGAGCCTTGCCAACCCGGGCGGAGTGATCTGCGACATTGAAGGCTTTGCCAAGGTCGCCAAGGATGCCGGTGTGCCGCTCATCGTCGACAACACCATGGCAACCCCTTACCTCTGCCGCCCGATCGAACATGGCGCCAACATCGTCGTGCATTCCATGACCAAATTCATCGGCGGCCATGGCAACTCCATGGGTGGCATCATCGTTGACGGCGGCAACTTCGACTGGAGCCAATCCGACCGGTTCCCGATGGTCAACACGCCTCGCGCCGAATACAACGGGGTGAATTTCTACGAGACCTTCGGCCCGATGGCCTTTGCCATCACCTGCCGCGCTCTTGGCCTCAGAGATCTTGGCCCAGCCATTTCGCCGTTCAACGCCTTCCAGATCCTGACCGGTGTCGAAACCCTGCCGCTGCGCATGGAACGTCATTGCGCCAACGCGCTTGTCGTCGCCACCTGGCTTGAAAACAACGACAAGGTTGGCTGGGTTTCCTATGCTGGCCTCGAATCCAGCCCACACAAGGCTGCGCAGGAAAAATACATGCCCAAGGGTGCCGGCTCGGTTTTCACCTTCGGCCTCAAGGGCGGCCACGAAGCTGGCGTCAAGTTCATCACCAGCCTCAAGCTGATCAGCCATGTTGCCAACATTGGTGATACGCGCTCGCTGGCCATCCATCCGGCCTCGACCACCCATAGCCAGCTGACCGACGAGCAGAAAACTGCCGCGGGAGCAGCGCCGGACACCATCCGTCTTTCCATCGGCATCGAAGATGTCAAGGACATCATCGCCGACCTGGAACAGGCCATGGCCTGAGGGACCCTGCCCTCAACGAGATATCAAGACAAAAGGCCGGACGCAGTCCGGCCTTTTTGCTGTTTGGCGTTCAGGAAATCACTCGGCCCCATGCAGCCGGTTGAGCCGGTTGGCGGCGAGCGCGGAAGGCTTGCTCTTACCAGCCAATCGTCCTAGGTTTGCTAGCAGACCGTGCATTTCAGGGAATCCGAATGACGTTTGAAGAGAGATATGGCCTCGCCATCAGCGAATTGAAATCAACGCCGATTGTGGAAGGCAATTATGCGCCCCCCATGCACAGGCTGCTGCGCAAGCTTGGCGTTCGGGTGCGCCCGCCCCATTACAGCCCGATCTGGTTCAATATCTTCTCCACCGGCATCCCCTTTGCCATCCTCTGGGGTGTCCTGATGTGGCTGATCCTGTGGCAGAGCCAGAACATAGAAACAGGCATGGCCTTTGCGGCAGGATTGATTGCCGGAGCCATTTTCGGCATCTTCATGTCGCTCTATTATCGTTGGTCTTTCAATCGCAACGAACTGACCCGGTGGGACAAGCTTGTTCCCGCTGAAATCAAGCCGGAATCATCACGACAAGATACGCCAGACTTAGACCAAGATGGCGAGCATTAGACTCCCTCCCGGGCTTTAGATAATTCGGCCATCTTTTCAGTATCGTCTGGCATTGTCCATGAGGTCGCGAAGCAGGATCGTGGCTGTGCCAAGCACCAACATGGCCCCTGCCTGATGGATGGAAGCCAGCACGATCGGCACCGACCACAACAGGGTCGCAATGCCCACCACGATTTGCAGCAGCACCAGAGCGCCAAGAATATTGGCGCCCCGTTTGCCTGCACCGGCATAGGGATCCCTCAGCATCCGATACCAGAACAACAGGCAGAGTAAGGCCACCAGATAGGCCATCATCCGGTGGTTGAACTGGATGGTTGTGTGATCCTCGAAGGGTGACAACCAAATCGGGCTGGTGTCATAGATCTGATCGGGAATGAAGCTGCCCTCCATCAGCGGCCAGCTGTTGTAGATGAGCCCAGAGTGGGTACCAGCGACCAGTGCTCCAAGAAAGATCTGGAACAGGATCGCAACTGTCAGCACCGCCATCAGCCAGACATGGCGATCTGCACTGACACATTCCGGGATCCGATCTGCCCGTCGGTAGCCCCGAGCCACCCAGAGCAGCGCCACGAAGATGACCGAAGCCAGAATCAGATGGGTTGCGAGCCGGTACTGGCTGACATCGACACGATCCACCAGCCCGGAGGCGACCATCCACCAACCGACAGCCCCCTGCAACGCCCCAAGCCCGAGCAGCAGAATCAGCCGTGGCTTCAGCTGGTCTGCGATGCGCTTGCTAAGCCAGAAATAGAGCATCGGCAGGAAGAAGACGACGCCGATGAAGCGGCCCAGCTGCCGGTGCCCCCATTCCCACCAGAAAATGGCCTTGAACTCCTCAAGGCTCATGCCCTTGTTGACCCGCTCATACTCAGGAATTTGCTGGTATTTCTGAAATTCCTCCTGCCACTCGGAGAGGGAAAGCGGCGGAATGGCGCCGTGGATCGGCTTCCACTCGGTGATCGACAGGCCTGAATCCGTGAGCCGCGTAATGCCGCCGACGACCACCATCAGAAACACCAGAAAGGCGACCGTATAGAGCCAGAATCGCACCAGATGGCGCGACCGCTCAGCCTTGTCGCTGACCGGCTCGACGTAATAGATAGCCCGTTCCAAAGCGGCTTCGTTCCTCACCATTCTCGTCCCCTGCTCTTTTCTGGCTCGACTGTCCCGGCGCACCTGTCCCGGCGCTCCGGTGCAATCGCATGGCTTTTCATGATGCAGCATCCCTGCTCGCTGGCGTCGGGTCAAGCCGTTGCAGCGGCAAAGCCTGTGATACTCTAGAAGAATAGAGGCGGATAAGGATCACAGAGGGTAGTGTTCATCACTAAGTCGGAACAATCCGATGGCATTTGACCTTTTCAGCGCGGGCCATCTGGGGTATCACCCCATTTTGGGCAATTCCAACCACCGGAGACACAATGAAAGAGCGCACTCGCAAGTTTTTCGGCATGCTCATGCTTGTTGGCTGGGTCGTTTTCTACGCGGCCGTTGGCATGACGATCGGCGCCGCCGTGGTGGCAAATGCCGGTGCTCTGGCCCAGATCCTGTTTTTCCTGATCACCGGGTTGATCTGGATTGTTCCGGCCGGGCTCATCATCCGCTGGATGGAAAAGCCCAAGGCCTAGACCTTCCCTATTCTGCCGCCTGCAGAAGGTCCTGATTCGCGACTTGCGCCATCTCTTCTGCCATCATGTCGGTTATGATCAGGCTATCGGAGAAGCCAAGCATCTGAAGCGCGTCGTGCAGCAGGGTGACGTCATTGGGATCGATTTTGGGCACATGGATGAAAGCCCACGCATCATTGGCAGACGCAAGGCTCCTGATGGCCTTTTCATTGTCGAAATTCGCCCCAAGATCAATCAGAACCAGATCATAAGCCGCCTCAAGCGCGATCAGCAGCAACAGGAATTTCGGTGACTGGAAATCTTCGGTCTCAAGCGAACGGTCGCCTGCGCCGACGACATTGACCAAACCGGTCCAGTCCTCGTCAATCAGATCGCCAAAACCCGCCCTGCCGTCGAGAAAATCAGTAACACCCCAGTCCTTGACGTTCATCTTGCCCCGTGGCGCTTGCCTGTCAGCCTGCAGCTCATCAAGGCACAGATAGGCAACCGAATGCTGGCGCATCAGATGCTCGGCGAGCGGCATGCCATGCGCGCCCCAGTTCGCCCCCTGCGCCATCAACACAATGCGGGCGTGGGAGACATCATCAAGCGCAGCCTCGACACAATCGAACAACCCTGCAACAGGATTGCTTTCCTCCGGATAGGGCACCTCTTCTGTCCGGATCGCGGGTAGCCCCACATTGGCGCTTGGCATGACGGGCAGTACAACCGGCAACGGATAAGCCATGCGAATTTCGCTCGGCATTCTGATCGTCTCTGAGGCAGGCAACTCCCCCTCCTTACCGGCTTTGCGTCGCAAGAAGGCCCCAGCCAATGGAGCAAAGAGGCACAGACCGAGCACCAGAAGCGCTGTCGCCAATGCCCATTGCGCCGGAGCCCGGTCCACAGGCGCGGCAGAGGCGATGGCGCGCCCCAACATCCTTGCTGCTGGCGGGATTAGATCGAGCGACGCAAGGGTCTTCAGTTCCGCCTCCTTGATGCGGAGATTTTCGAGCATCTGTCGTTTGCCCGCTTCCTGAGCCCGGATCATGGCCGAATGTCCAAAGTCCGCTTTGGGAGCGGCATCTTGCAGCAGTTGACCCTGAACGTTGGCACCAGTCTCTTCCCCAGCCGTTTCCAGTTGCGAGGACAGCGCCTCCACCTCGCTTGCAAGCGCCTTGACAGACTGCGAGAAGTCGCTCTTCCGGCTTTCCGCCAGCAACGCCAGATAGGATTTGGCCAACTCGTTGGCGATCTGCCTTGCTTGTTCGGCTTCTGGTGCAACAGTACTGATCGAAATGACCTGACGGTCATCAATCCGCTCTATTTCTGTCCAGTCAGAGAGGCGATCCATTGCCAGGTCAGTTGGTGACGCATTGAGTGTCCTGTGCCTGACCATGGCGACCATGGTTTGCCATATGCTGTCAGCGGCATAGGCCTTGTCATTGGAAAGACCGAGCTTGCTGACGATGGCGCGCAGGCTATCGCCGCTTTGCAACTGGCTCAACACGGCATCCGCCCTTGCTGTCTGGCGGACGGGCGTTTGAGCGCTGTTGCCCTGAACAGTGACCTGAGTGGCAGTGGGAACATATTGTTGCGGCGGCGCCAGAAGCAACAGTCTGGCTTCTGACCGATATTGGTCTGGTGCAGTGGCTCTGAGGCCATAAACGAGCGAGCCTGCGCAAACGGCCAGAACCAGCGCAGCGGCAAGGCGAGAGCCTCTGCCTCGGAGCTGCCAGCTCTTGGCATCCGGTTCCGCCATAGAGACAATAGATTGTCCATTCTGCCCAATGTGAATACGCATCAGCTCACTCCTCGTTACCATCCCATTGGGCCAAATTATGGTAACCAGTCCCTTAACACGGGCGCATTTTCACGTTGCCGAGCTAAAATCCATGCAAAACGCTCTATATTGCAGCTGTTGCGCCTCATGTTTACTAGGCATTAACCACGATGACGGTTATCTGGAGTAGGTTTAGTCAGACGAGTCGGCCATGTTTCGCATATTCATTCTTATAGCACTCGCCCTCGGGATCAGCAGCTGTTCCAGCTACCGTCCGGCGCAGGATGATTTTCACAAATCGCTCGTCGGTCCATATGTGCTGGACTCCGGCGACCGGATCCGCCTGATCGTGTTCAATCAGGAAGAGCTGAACAAGGAATACACCGTCGATCAGTCGGGCTATATTTCGGTGCCGCTGATCGGCAGTGTTGCAGCACGAGGCAAGCAGACGAGCGAGCTGAGCAAGATGATCGCCCAAATGCTGAGCAATGGCTATGTCCGCAATCCCGATGTTTCTGTTGAGATTGCCCAGTATCGCCCCTTCTTCATCATGGGTGAAGTTACCACAGCTGGTCAGTATTCCTATGTCACCGGCATGACGGTGCAGACGGCAGTGGCAATCGCGGGCGGGTTCACCCCACGCGCCCAGCAACAGACTGTCGACATTACCCGTCAGTTGAATGGAAAGATCCTCACCGGTCATGTAAGCCTGACGAGCCCGGTGCGGCCGGGTGATACCATCTACGTTCGGGAACGCCTGTTTTAGCCCGTAAAACGCTGAACAGATTGGACGATCTTGCAATCCGCACTCACCTCAGAGTTGCGAGTGATACTTCCTTAACGATAATGTCCAAAATGTCTTTGCTTCATTCTTCCTGAAGCCATCCATTAAAACTTGGTCAGACTTTGCCTGCTATGTCTGGGTCAGGGATAATAATTACATATGTGGGTAACCAATAATGCAGGCTCTTGATCCGAGAACAGCTTTCTCTTCACGTGCCGTAATGAATGCGAGTGCGCCGTCTGCAGATGAGACACGGCAAGCTCAGATTACGGATCTGGCACGGGAAGTTGCAGCCGAGTTCTCCGAGACAACCTACGCACCGGGGATTGTACGTGGGCTCATCCAGTTTTCCGACTTCATCTTTCTGTCCATTCTGGGCATCATTTCATGGTCCCTGATGGGAGGCGCCGTATTGGCCGGAATGGAAATGCCCATCCTGCTGTCGATTGCCGGTGCCCTTTTGTTCATGCTTTTCACCCAGTCGGTGGATGGCTACTCTGTTCATGACATGAGCAGCCTGTCCCCACAGATCGGCAGGATCATCGGGGCTTGGACCATGGTGATCGTGCTGTTCCTTCTGGTCTGCTACCTCTCGGAGACGCCGATTGTCGATAACAGAAGCTGGCTTGGCCTCTGGTTCGTGCTGGGCATTGTGGTGATCACCATTGTCCGGGCAATCGAATCCTTCCTGATCCACCATTGGCAGGCAGATGGTCGCCTCGAACGACGCGCGGTCATCGTCGGTGGTGGCACACCTGCGGCCGAGATCATCACGACTCTGGAAGCACAAGAAAACAACGACATCCGCATCTGCGGCATTTTTGACGATCGGGATGACGACCGGTCGCCGCCGATTGTTGCCGGCTATCCCAAGCTTGGCAATGTCGATGATCTCGTTGAATTCTCACGCCTCTGCAAGATCGACATGCTGATCGTGACGATCCCGGTTTCGGCTGAAAAGCGCGTTCTTCAGATGTTGCACAAGCTCTGGATCCTGCCGCTCGACATCCACCTCAGCGCCCACATGAACAAGATGCAGTTTCGCCGCAGGACCTATTCCTATGTGGGCAATCTGCCGACGGTTCCGGTGTTCGCAAAGCCGATTGCCAACTGGGGCGGCCTTTTGAAACGGGTCTTCGACATTTTCGTGGCTTCGCTGTCGATCATCCTGTTTTCGCCGATCCTGATCGCCACGGCGATCGCCATCAAGCTCGACAGCGACGGTCCGATCATCTTTCGCCAGAAGCGCCTCGGCTTCAACAATGAAGAAGTCATGGTCTTCAAATTCCGGTCTCTCTATCACAACCAGAGCGACCAGGCCGCCAAGAAGTCCGTTACCAGGAATGACAGCCGCGTCACCCGGGTCGGACGGATCATCCGCAAAACCTCGATTGACGAACTGCCGCAGCTCTTCAACGTACTGTTTGGCACCCTGTCACTGGTCGGCCCGAGGCCTCATGTGGTGGCACAGCAGACCAACAACCGGCTGTTTGAAGAAGTGGCCGACGGTTACATGGCGCGCCACAAGGTCAAACCGGGCATTACCGGCTGGGCCCAGATCCATGGCTGGCGCGGTGAAATCGATGACGATGAAAAGCTGAAACAGCGCGTTCAGCACGATATCTACTATATCGAAAACTGGTCGCTGGCGCTGGACCTCTACATCCTGATCGCAACACCGTTCAAGCTGTTCAATCAGGACGGCGCCTACTAGGAGCCTCACAAGCAGCGAACCTGGGGTCTCGCATGGTAGCCTCCGATGAGCGGCCACCCATTGGCCTTGCCGCAACAATGATGATGTGCCGCCAACAGTTTACCCGACGCAATCAACGGGCAACCTGTTGGCGGCACATTTTATTTCGTGAAAGCTTGAGGATAATTGCAATCTGACGCTCACAAACATTGCAACACGATGACATAGACATTATAAAGCCCTCGTGTCGGAGCGTAGCGCAGTCTGGTAGCGCACTTCGCTGGGGGTGAAGGGGTCGTAGGTTCGAATCCTATCGCTCCGACCATTATCTTCCCCCCGCTTTTCCTTAAATTGCCAAAAGACAGATGTCTGCCTTCCCGCTGCGCAGTCTTGCTTTTCTTTGCGGTTTGGCAGGGCAACTGCGCTCTGGCGACTCCGAAAAGCCACTTCCTGCAGCCTGTCATATTCGTGCAACAGAGCCCTTATATCCATGAGAACAGCATGAAGAGGGATTCGCGTGACGCCACGCAGCCACAGCTGAGCCCTCGCCCAGATTTACACCAGAACGTCGTAGGACCTGACCGTTCATGACGTCTTTGATGGCCCTGTCGGATGGCGGGGCCATTTTTTTGGCAAGCTCCAGCGGGCAATCATTAAGATTTTAACGAAAACGGTAGCAGCTTCTTAAATGGCGACTGATAAAGTCACCTTATGATTTCAGCTTTATCCATCTCGACGGCAGGCATGTTGGCGGCGTCAGACCGCCTTGAGGACATCGCGGTTGGCATAGCCAATCCGGTGCCGGACAATGCTGTGCAGCCCGCAAGTGGCGTGCAAAGAAACATCCGTCCCGAAGATCCGCTGGCACCGGCGGCATCGTTGCCGAACCTTGACCCAAAACGACTGGTAGAGCTCATAGAGACAGAAGCGGCCTTCAAGGCCAGCGCGCTGGCAACCAAGTCCATCGTCAGTGCATCTCAGGAACTAATGGAAGCCCTGCGCTAGGTCTCTGCAAATTCAGAACAAATTCAGAGGAAGGTATAGGATCAGTCCGAGCGGGCCTGATCCAGAATGCGTTTGCATTCCAATAGCTCAAACAGCGTTGACTGCAGACGGCGCACTTCATCTCGGGAAAGCCTTTGCTGCTCAGTGACAGCAGCCTCTCCCGCCTCGGAGCGGCTTCCGATGATTCTGGAAAAGAAGCCCGAACGCTGTTCCTCTTCAAGCGCCCGACTGCGCGCGGCCTCGATGGTTACACTGGCATCGCCGCCGTACAAAAACTCCGGATCTCCGGTTCGTAGATCTGCCGGCAAGGGACCAGCCTCCCCGAAGTCGCGCCTGCGCTGTTCCTCTTCGGTCCGCGGAACGGCGCCAATTGCCTCAACCGGCCCCTGCTGCGGATACTGGGCATGGCGCACCCGCGCTCCGGCGGGCGCTGGTCCAGACGGCGCGGGAGCGGTGAAGGCCTTTGTCGTTGGAATGACATGTGGCGGATAGGGCTGATGAGGCTGTGGCCCCTGCTCCGAACGCTTTGGATGCGTCCGAAAATCTATCATGTTCGATTGTTCAGGAGTGCCTTCGCTGCGCAGTCCGTCGTCCACTTGCGCGACAGGGCTCTGCTCATGCGGATGCGTCATCTGCGGAGCTGTCGTCTGCGGAGCAGTCGGCTGGCGCACCATACCGGGCGTCGGCACAGTATGAACCGGTTGGTGGGCCGGTTCCACCTGAGGTACAGAGCTGACGGAATGCGGCTCTGGCTGTCTCTCAGCTGTGTGGACAGGCGTGTTTGACACCTCAGCCCGAATGACGGGCTGTGCTGGAGCCGGGTTCAGGGCCCGATGCACCGGACCACCTTCTTCAATGACATGCCTGGCTGCCGGATAGGCATCCGAGATCTGTCTGGCATCAGAGGGCGACTGCCCTTCGGCGTCACGGCCCTCGCCTTCAGGATCGGCAGCGTCGATGACCTGCCGGATGCCCTGTTCCTTGAGGATCTTCTGGACACCCTTTATGGTGTAGCCCTGATCGTAGAGTAAATGGCGAATTCCGCGCAAAAGATCGATGTCGTCGGGACGATAGTACCGGCGACCACCACCTCTTTTCATCGGTTTGATCTGTGAGAAACGCGTTTCCCAAAAGCGCAGTACGTGCTGCGGAAGATCGAGGTCTTCCGCAACTTCGCTTATTGTTCTGAATGCATCAGGACTCTTTCGCAAGATACCCACCTGTCAATCATTATCGCCCCCACACAGCCCATAGTACGAAAAGACTCCTCCGCCCGAGGTCATGAGACCACAAGCATCCTCCGAAATCTCCGTGTAGAGACCCAATAATCCGCTATAAAATCCTGCTCCTGATTGGACCGAAACGCCTAGTCAGCTTCTTCCGGCGCCAAAGAGTCATTGATTTTCTTTTTCAGAACATTGGATGGCTTGAACACCATCACCCGCCGGGGAGAAATGGGAACCTCCTGCCCGGTCTTTGGATTTCGACCAATACGCTCGTTCTTGTCTCTGACGAAAAACGTGCCGAAAGAGGAGAGCTTTACCTGCTGCCCTTCAACAAGGCAGTTGCTCATTTCATCCAACACCATCTCGACAAGCTCTGCGGATTCAGTACGCGACAGACCTACCTTCTGATAGACTGCTTCGCACAAATCTGCCCGGGTTACCGTTTTGCCCCCCATGTCGCAAACCTCACTCTGAAAAGGATTTATGTGACTCATCTCGTTGGAGCAGAGTATTTCCGTTATTGACTCACGTCAACTGCAAGACTGCGTATAAAACAAGGCAATTCGTTGATGAAATAGACACATATGCGCATTAAAAAATCAAAAGCCGGTAGAGTTTTCAATAGCGAGTAGAATTGATACAAGTGAGGCAGTTTTGGACTGCCAAAACTGCCTCACAAATAGACTAGTGATCCTGAAAATGGCTAATATTTTGTTGTGTTGTCACTTCTGCTGGCAAAATCCGGCTCTGCAACACAATCAGGCAACAGCCAAACTTCCACAAGCATTACGAACACCCGGGTCTTCTTTGCCGCACAACGATTTTTATCGCCCGAGGCTACCAACGCAGCAGAATCGATCCCCAGGTAAACCCGCCGCCCATGGCTTCGAACAGAACCAGATCGCCCTTCTTGATGCGACCGTCCTTGACTGCCGTATCGAGAGCCAGCGGAATGGAGGCGGCTGAGGTGTTGCCGTGCAGGTTGACCGTCGTCACGACCTTCTCCGGCGCAATGTTCAGCTTCTTTGCGCTGGCATCGATGATGCGCTTGTTGGCCTGATGCGGTACGAACCAGTCCAGATCATTGGCGTCAAGGCCTGTCTCGTTGAAAGCATCGATAATCACATCGGTGATCATCCCAACCGCGTGCTTGAAGACTTCCTTGCCTTCCATGCGCAGATGACCGGTTGTCTGGGTGGTAGACGGACCACCATCAACATACAGCTTCTCCTTGTGCCGGCCGTCCGAACGCAGATGGCTTGTCAGAATGCCACGATCGGAAACCTCGCCGGTTCCTTCCTCGGCGCGCAGCACTACGGCCCCGGCACCATCGCCGAACAGCACGCAGGTGGTGCGGTCTTCAAAATCAAGGATGCGGGAGAAGGTTTCTGCACCGATCACCAGCGCGGTCTTGGCCTTGCCACAGCGCAGATACATGTCGGCAGTCGACAGGGCAAAGACGAAACCGGAGCAGACGGCCTGCAGATCGAAGGCCGCGCCGTGATGAATGCCGAGCATGTTCTGAATGGCAACGGAGGTTGCCGGGAAGGTATTGTCCGGCGTCGCTGTGCCGCAGATAATCAGATCGATTTCCTGCGCGTCGATTCCGGCGCTCTTGATCGCTTCAAGGGCAGCCTTGTAACCCAGTTCAGAGGTAAACTCGCCCTCCGCGGCGAAGTGGCGCTGCTCAATGCCTGTTCTCTGCCGGATCCATTCGTCAGACGTGTCGACGAATTTGGCCAGATCTTCGTTTGTAACAATTTTCTTCGGCAAATAGGATCCGGATCCTACGATAACAGACCTTGTCACGCTCACTTATGCGTTCTCCTCGTCAGACACATTACGGTTCTTATGATATACAGACAGATCCTGTTCGATCTTCTCGGTCAGACCATTCTTGACCATGTCATAGCCAAGACTGATGGCAGAGGCGAACCCTTCCCCGTCAGTTCCACCATGGCTTTTGATGACGATGCCGTTAAGCCCGAGGAATACACCACCGTTGACCTTGCGCGGATCCATCTTGGTGCGCAAATGCTGGAAAGCAGACCGGGCAAACAGATAGCCAAGCTTGGCCATCCAGGTGCGACTCATCGCCGAGTGCAGATATTCGGCCAGCTGTTTTGCCGTGCCTTCCGCCGTCTTCAGAGCGATGTTCCCGGCAAACCCTTCGGTCACCACAACGTCAACCGCTCCGGTGCCCAGATCATTGCCTTCCACAAAGCCCTTGTACTGGAACTGCGGGAATTCGAATTCGCGCAGCATACGGCCAGCTTCCTTGACTTCGTCAAGGCCTTTTACGTCTTCCTCGCCAATGTTGAGAAGACCGATGGTCGGCCGTTCGATACCGAACAGGGCACGGGCCATGGCGCCACCCAACAGGGCAAAATCCACAAGCTGCTGAGCATCGGCACCGATCGTGGCGCCAACGTCGAGCACGATGCTCTCGCCGCGCAGCGTTGGCCAGATAGCGGCAATCGCCGGGCGTTCAATGTCGGCCATGGTGCGCAGGCAGAATTTGGACATCGCCATCAGCGCACCGGTATTGCCAGCGGAGACGCATACGCTGGAAACACCATCGCGGGCGGCCTCGATGGACCGCCACATGCTGGATTTGCCGCGGCCTCTGCGCAGCGCCTGGCTGGGCCGTTCATCCATCTGAATGACAACTTCACAATGATGCAGGGTACTGGCCTGCTTGACGCGCGGATAATCTTCGAGCAGGCTTTCAACGATCTCCTGATCGCCGAAGAGGTGATAGCGCACGTCAGGATGACGAACCAGCGCGATGTCTGCACCTTCAAGGACGACAGCAGGGCCATTGTCCCCACCCATGACATCCAGCGAAATATTAATTACTTCGGACATTCCAGATCACTCTATCCCGCCTGATCGACCAACCGAGCCTCAAGAGAAGCAACAGCCGAAATGATGGGCCATCATGGCCCAAGCATCATCCAAAGGTCGATAACTATATTTGCAGGGACAATATCCAAATTCGGGCAAGAAACAACCGCATTATTTGGAAAACGTCCCCAAGACTCCCGCACTACTGGTCTTTTGGCTTATCTTCCTTGAGAACAGCCAAGGCAGCAAAAGGATTTTCCGACCCGTCAAACGCGGCCTCATCTTCGATGTGGCCTGCGAACCGGGCATTGGGTGCACGTGGATAATCATCCAGACTCAACGCAAAGAATTCCTCTGCATAAAGCCCGACGTCAATTTCCTCGCCCTCGAATTCCTCGGGCGGGTCATCCCCTTCCGGGTCGATGACCATTTCGCTCATCGTGCTGTGGTCGACAGCCCGTTTGGCAAATTCCGACCCTTTCGGCACAAGCGTCACCCTGAAGGGTTCATCAATCTGTTCAAGAACCGGCTCGAGGGTAACCACGCAGGCCTGTTCCACTTCCCCCCGAACAACGCCTTCGATCTGGACACCACGCTTTTTCCACGGGGTGACCTTGGCTTCGACGGAGTAGTCATGGACAGACAGTATGCCGAGGCGGCTTTTCAGCTCTTCGCACCCTTCGGCATCGGCCGAGGCCTTCACCATTTCACCAAGACTTTTCAACCTGGCGACATTGATCGGCAGGGACAGCACAGGTGCGCGCGGGGCGAACTCTGGTTCTGTGGATTTTTTAGACATGAATGTAGTCTACTTCCGGGTGGCAAAGCACCTTGAGGGCGCTCTTGAGTTATGGATCGATCACGGACCTGCCAGCAACATATCAGGGCGCCGCTCATCCATCAAAGGAGAGGCCTTCTCACTGATCTCGCCTTGCAAAGGCCCTTGCGATCGTCTTGCCGAGCCAAGTCAGCCAGCCACTCAGACTGTCTGAAACGGCCCGATTTCGGGAAAATGCAGCCTACCTTTACTGAAATCTTCCACAGACTGCAATTTCAATTTTTCTTCACAGGCCTCTACATAGACCGCCAATCCGGCAGCTTCTGGGCGAGATCCATCTTCCATGGCATATATATTGCGGGCGAGCGCAATTGCCAGTGCATCCGGCCCTTTTTCCCGCGCCGCGTCATAGGCTTCCACATGGCCATAAAAGGACTGGGCCATCTTCTTTATCTTCTTGGGGATGGAAAGGTCTCCAACGCCCTGCTCCCTGAGGGAATCATCCATGTCCTGAAAGAAGCGATTGAAAACCAGTTGTCCCAGCTCGCGCGCGCCTTCGTCCTCGGTTCTGAGCCGGTGAAAAAAGGTGTAGGCGAAGAGGATGATCATTTCAAATCGTCCGGTAACAGAATCTTCCACGCCATAGCTCAAATAGAACTCGGTCTGCCTCGCAGCCGCCACGATTTGTCTGTAGAGGTCATCCGCAATATCTTCCTTGCGGGATTGTTTTTGGAACAGCTTGAAAATCATGAGGCACTTTCCATTTGCAGTTTCGTGGCCATACCCGAGAAGGTTGCCCAATACCAGTCCGAGACGTCTTGCTCAATATCCGACCGGAATTGAGCGCTCTGAGCTATAAATTACTGCCAAGCATTTCACAATGATTGCATTTTTTGTTCAAACGAGATACCGACTAAAGGAAATATGGTTGAAAAGGCAGCGATACTTTCGGGTGGTCTTGGACTTATGCCTGTTCTCTTCCATTCGTGTCTGGCATTTTGCCTGATACTGGAATTGGATGCATGCCCATCGGAGCATGTGGATCATTAAATACGAGGAGTAGCTTACTCTATGCGCAACGTTCGCTCAGGTTTTTACGGCTCAAGCATTCAAAAAGCCAAATGGCTGTTCTCTCCGGTGAGAGCCGCAGGTCTGGCCGCTTGCCTCAGCACGGTTCTGCTTTCAGGCTGCTTCACCGAAACGACGTCGATTCACGGCTTTGTTCCTTCCGACTATACGCTTGACCAGATTACCGAGGGCGCCAGCCGCGAACAGGTGATGCTGACGCTCGGCACGCCGTCAACCACCGCTGATTTTGGCGGCGAGGTGTTCTACTATATCTCGCAGACGCGCAAGCAGCCGGTTGCCTTCATGCGCTCCTATCCTGTAGATCAGACCGTTGTCGCGGTCTATTTTGACGACGAGCAGCGCGTTTCCCGCACCGCGCGCTATGGCCTCAAGGATGGCAAGCTGTTTGACTTCTCCCGTCAGGTTACCCCAACCGGTGGTAAGGACACGCAGTTCCTCAGCCGTCTTGTTGAAGGGATCGGGGCTGGCGTGAACTAATCCGCCAACATGGCAACAGGTTTCGAGGCCGGACATGCAAGTGTCTGGCCTTTTTCATTGGCATTGTCCGGGGAAAGCGGTTCCATTCCGCCAAGATGGCGGGAAAAAAGACGCTGTCAGAAATGCTCGTAGGAACTGCCGTGTGAAAGGGGGATATCCTGCCCTGCGCTGTCGAGCAATCGCACGCCCTCACCTTCCGCCACACGTCCGATACGCGAAAGCGAGACACCGAGACTGTGTGCTTCTGCCATCAGCGCCTCGTGATCTTCCGGCCGGGCGCAGAACAGCAGTTCATAGTCATCGCCGCCGGTCAGAGCAATTTCATGGAGGTCGGTCGATGAGCCGATCATGGCTTTTGCCGGTTGGGACAGCGGAATGGATCCACTGTCCAGCAACAAAGCCTTTCCAGCAGCGCTGGACATTTTCTGCGCGTCGCCGATGAGGCCATCGGAGATATCCATCGAGGCGGTGGCGAACTTGCGGATCAATTGCCGACACGACAGCCTTGGTTGTGGCAGCAGAAACCTGTCCTTTAGAAACGCCCGGTCCAAGGCGGCAACGGACGGATACTGGTCCGGCTCCCTGCGGACAAGCAAGCCAAGGGCGCTGTCGCCAATCGTGCCGGTGACATAAACCACCTCGCCGACAGCGGCATTCATCCGCAGGATGGTATTGCTACGAGGTACCTGACCAAAAGCCGTGATAGAAAGGGTCAGTCGCTCGGGGCTTTTGACCGTATCGCCGCCAATCAGCGGAAAGGCGAAGCTTTCCTGATCAAGCTGCAGGCCCTCGCAGAAGCGTTTGAGCCAGTCTTCATCCCAACTGGTGGGAAGGCCGAGGCCCAGCAGATACCCCAAAGGCTCTGCGCCCTTGGATGCGAGATCGGACAGATTGACCCTTAGTGCCTTGCGGGCAATGAGAGCAGGATCGTCATCGGCAAAGAAATGCACGTCCGCAACCAGCATGTCCTTTGTCAGGACAAGCTGCTGGTCGGCATCACACCGCAGAAAGGCGGCATCATCGCTCAACCCGAACGACATGTCCGGGTGGCAGAGCGGCGCAAAATAGCGCCTGATCAGTTCGCTTTCGCCGAGGCGCTTTGGACTGTTGGCCATCGGCCGCTCCAGATCTTGTCTTACTCTTTGACCTTGACTTCATCGGACCGGGTGCCTCGAGCCAGAGCATCAAGGACACCATTCACCATCCGGGGTTCATCGCCCTGAAAGAAGGCCTTTGCGACATCGATATATTCGGACAGGATCACCGGAGCCGGTACATCCTTGCGGAACATCACTTCATAGAGGCCACAGCGCAGAATGGCGCGCATGGTCTGGTCGATGCGGACCAGAGGCCATCCCTTCTGCAGCGTGTTGTTGATCAACGGATCGAGGGTCCTCTGTTCGCGCACCACGCCGCTGACGATGTCCTTGAAATAGGCAAAGTCTGCAGGAAGATAGAGTTCGTCATCGATCTCCTTGCCAAGCCGGTAAAGCTCGAACTCCTGCAACACCTCGGTCAGCGGTGTTCCGCCGACATCCATCTGATAGAGGGCCTGAACGGCCCCCAATCGGGCTGAGCCACGTTTATTGGCAGGGCGGACAGTCTTTTCCTGTTCACTCATTCTTCGATTCCGAACTTCTCTCGTATTTCAATCATGGCAAGCGCTGCACGGGCAGCAGCACCGCCCTTGTCCTTTTCCTCAACGCGTGCACGCGCCCAAGCCTGTTTGCCGTTTTCAACGGTCTGAATGCCGTTGCCAACCGCGATGCAGCCTTCGACGGCCAGATCCATGATGGCGCGGGCGCTCTCGTTGGAAACGATGTCATAATGGGTCGTTTCACCGCGGATCACGACACCAAGAGCAACATAGCCATCATAGTCGGCGTATCCATCCTCAACGGCGGCCATGGCCATGGACAGGGCTGCAGGAATTTCCAGCACGCCTGGCACCGCCACTCGCTCATACGTCGCTCCGGCTTCTTCGAGCGCTTCAACAGCGCCACGGACCAGTTCATCTGCCAGATCTTCATAGAAGCGGGCTTCGATGATCAGAATGTTTGGATTTTCCTTGGTCATGTTTTCCATCCGAAGGCTTGGGGGACACGGCGCGACTTGGGCCGTAGGGTTGCCTGTCAAACCATGTCCGCTGTCACTTGTCCAGCTATTTGTTGCAAATTCACCGATCAACATCGGATCGGACACGGGAAGCGTCAAGGGCTTATCGCACTTTGACCGACATATTTCCGCTCATGGCAGCTATTCCCGCAATTTGCCGCCAGAGAATAGGCCCCAGCCTACAGCGCAGGCCCCAGAATCATAGGCGATCCGTCCGTGAAACGCGAATAACGGAAGCGGGCGATATCGTGCTTTGGCGTGTCGCCAAGGACCAGATCCCTGACGATCATCGCCGCCCCCGGACCAATCCCGAACCCGTGGCCACTGAAGCCGGTGGCCACGATCAGACCCGGAAGCGAGTCGATCCGGTCGATGAGCGGCACGACATCCGGCAAGGCATCCACCATCCCGGCCCATGACTGGACGATGGTCGGCTTGCCGAGAGAAGGAAACCGCGTGGCAAAGTCCGCGACAGCCTTATTGACATACTTCATGTTGGCAGCCGGTTCGAGCACACGGCAGCGCTCAAATGGTGTTTCCTCATTCGGCGCCCAGGAGCGTTTGGTCGTCCATGCGTCGGGGAAATCCTTCGGTGCAAACGGATTGAGGAAGGTATGATCCCAGCTTTCCTTGAGCAGCGGAATGTATTTGAAGAAACTGCGGAAGGCATCAGGCCCGATAAAGAAGTCATTGCCATCGCACACTGCAATGGTGTAGCCGCCATCATTGCGGCGACGCAGGGCGAAGTCCTCATCGGCGCTGTTCTGATCGGTAAAATTCGGCATCGGGGCCGTTTGCGACGCAGTGAGACAGACAGAGAGTTGCGGAAAGGAGACCCCGTGGTTGCGAGCAAACAGCAAGGACCATGCCCCTGCGGCAACCACCACCTGCTCGCAGTTGATCAGCCCCTTCTCGGTATGCAGGCCAACCACCCTTCCCGCCGCGATTTCCAGCGATCGTGCAGCGCAGTTCTCGATAATGTCGACGCCTGCCTCATGCGCGAGTCTGGCAATGGCTGGCACCGCTTCCCATGGCTCGGCGCGGGCATCATCAAGGGTCGATGTGCCGCCGGCCCACTGGCCGTTTGACAGGCCGCCAAACAGATCTGCGACCTGCTGCCGGGTCAGACGAACAGAATTGACGCCGTATTTCTCGGCGATTGCCATCCAGTCTTCCAGATCAGCCAGATCCTTCTCGGTGGAGGCCAGATAGTTGATCGGCGTGGTAACAAACCCGGTGGCACCGTCAACCTCGGCGTCAGCCTCTTTCCAGAGGCGCAGCGCCTCCATGGCGACGGGCAGCTCGGCCTCGTCACGTTCATGTTGCCGGATCCAGCCCCAGTTGCGGGAGGTCTGTTCACAGGCGATGCGTCCTTTTTCCAGAACACACACCTTCTTGCCCGCGCGTGCCAGATAGAGCGCAGCGAAAATACCGATCACCCCGCCGCCAATGATGGCGACATCGACGGCTTCGGGCAAGGGATCGGAGAAACGGACTGGCGTTGCGATGCTGATTTTCTCGGCCATGTTTCTTTCCTTTATTCGGCCAATATTCGGCCTTTATTTGGCGAGACGGGGCGTTGAAATCGCCCCGCATTTGTACTCAGCAATCTAGTATCAGAATTCTACGATGGCGTATATTCATTGAGGCGTGCGACATAGCGCGCCATCATGTCGACCTCGAGATTGATCTTGTCGCCAACCTGCTTTTCCTTCCATGCGGTATGCGTCAGCGTATGGGGAATGAGGAAGATGGTGAAATCATCGCCGTCAACATCATTGACCGTCAGCGACGTACCATCAAGGGAAACCGAGCCCTTCTGGGGGATAAAGCGAGCCAGCTGTCCCGGTGCCCGCAGCTTGAAGAACACGCTATCAGGATGGTCTGCCCGTTCGACGACTTCGGCGACACCGTCAACATGACCAAGCACCAGATGGCCACCCAACTCGTCGCCCATCTTGAGGGAGCGTTCCAGATTAATGGCTGTTCCAGCCTTCCAACCGGAAGCATTGGTCAGATCAAGGGTTTCCTTGCCGGATTCTACCTCGAAATAGTTGCGCTCAGCATCCAGAGTGCCGGTCGCCACCACGGTGTGGCAAACGCCGTTGCAGGCGATGGATGCGCCCAGAGCGATTGTTTCGGGGTCAAAATGCGTCGCGATCCTGATGCGCTGACCGGCGGGGATGGCCTTCTGTTCGAGCACTTCGCCAACGTCAGTGATGATTCCGGTAAACATGGCTTTTAGCCTCCGTATAGACTTTTCAAACTCGCAGACCGGACAAAGGTCTTGAGTTTATCCTGCCCCAACCGATGGGACGTTTCAAATATGAATCCTGCGCTGGCGAGCGCTGCTTCCGGCTCTCCGGTCAGCGCAACAAGGCCATCAACTCCGATGGGGGTGGTGCCGCGATAGAGGAAAAACTCGTCAATCAGCCCACCTTCGAGCAGAGCCCGGGACAGAGCGGCACCGCATTCGGCAAATATGGTGTTTATACCGCGCGCTGCCAGTGCCTCAAGTGCGGCGAGCAAGTCAACATGGCCAGCAGCCGTCGCCTTGACGCGCAGCACCGTGCATCCCCTCGCCTCCATCGCATTGCACCAATCCTCCGGTGCACTCATCGCGGTCATGACCCATGTTGGCACGGCCGAAGCACTTGTCACCAGTTGCGCATCAAACGGCACACGAGCGCGACCATCCAGCACAACACGAATCGGTGAGGTGTCCTCCAGTCCGGGCAGTCGAACAGTCAGGGTCGGATCATCAATGAGAACCGTGTCGGCTCCAACAAGAATGGCATCAGCCTTCATTCTGAGGCCATAGGTTCTGGCCTTGGCCTCAGGGCCCGTCACGGGATAATTTCCCACGCCCATTTTGCCGATCATGCCATCGGGAGAGAAGGCCATCTTTGCCTGAAGCCAAGGTCTTCCGCGCACCGTGCGGGACAGAAATCCGCTCAGATGACGATGGACACGGGCCTCCAGAAGCCCGGTCTCGACGACAATGCCAGCCTTGCGCAGCATCTCGAACCCGCGCCCGGCAACCCGGCTATCCGGGTCAGCATGGGCGCAGACAACTCGCGCAACACCAGCCTCGATCAGAGCCTCAGCGCAGGGCGGGGACTTGCCATGGTGGGAACATGGTTCAAGGGTGACATAGGCAGTTGCGCCTCTTGCGAGAGGTCCGGCTTCTGCGAGAGCGACCCGCTCGGCATGGGGGCGGCCGCCCTTTTGCGTCCAGCCACGACCGACGATCTCCCAGCTGCCTTCCCTTGAGGCAGTGATGACGCAACCAACCGCTGGGTTCTCCGCAGTTGCCCCGGCACAACGACGCCCTAGGCGCAGCGCCAGGTCCATCATTTGGTCATCGGAGAAAGAGAGCGAGAAGTATTCCATGCAGTGCCGTCTGTTGGTGATACGAGGCACAAAACGCCCCGTCCCGGAATTCAATGCGGCGAGAGTACATCCCTCAAGCCCATCGCGCCAGTCACTTTCAGAGCTGAAATGCCCTAGTCTTCCAGATCCTCGTCAAGCGGACGCTCGTTTGACAGCTGGTGGAGCATGTCGGAAAAGTCTTTGGTTTCCTTGAAGTTCTTGTAAACCGACGCAAAGCGGATATAGGCGATTTCGTCGAGCCCCTTGAGCCCTTCCATCACCAGATTACCGATGTGTTCGGCAGGCACCTCGGCGTCACCGGCGCTTTCAAGCTGCCGCACGATGCCAGACACCATGCGTTCTACCTTGTCGTCTTCAACGGGACGTTTGCGCAGGGAAACCTGAACAGACCGCATCAGCTTGTCACGATCGAACGGGACCTTGCGGCCAGTTCTCTTGATCACCGAAAGCTCACGCAGCTGGATGCGCTCGAAGGTGGTGAAGCGCCCGCCACAACCGCTGCAAACGCGGCGGCGGCGGATCGCCGTATTGTCTTCCGTGGGGCGAGAATCCTTGACCTGGGTATCGTCATAACCGCAATAGGGACATTTCATAACTCGACCTCACAAATAAGAGCCTGACCATATGGCCGCAGCAGTCATTGCACCTTCAAGGTCAACGACTGCCCTGCCCTTGCCTGCCCGATCAAAGGTCCGGGTAGATCGGGAAGCGGTTGGTCAGCGCGATGACCTTTTCTTTCACTGCCGATTCTACGGCACCATTGCCTTCTTCGCCATTTGCAACGAGACCGTCAAGCACTTCGATGATCATTTTACCGATTTGCTTGAATTCTTCGGTGCCGAAGCCGCGGGACGTACCGGCCGGGGTCCCGAGGCGGATACCGGAGGTGATCGTCGGCTTTTCCGGATCGAACGGCACGCCGTTCTTGTTGCAGGTGATGTAGGCACGGCCAAGAGCAGCCTCGGCCACCTTGCCGGTCAGGCCTTTCGGGCGCAGATCGACGAGCAGCAGATGGTTGTCGGTGCCGCCAGCAGCCAGCTCAACGCCACCTGCATAGAGGGTGTCGGCCAGAGCCTGTGCGTTGTCCTTGACGGCCTTTGCATAGACCTTGAAGTCGTCGGTCAACGCTTCACCGAAGGCAACAGCCTTGGCGGCAATGACGTGCATCAGCGGGCCACCCTGCAGACCAGGGAACACAGCCGAGTTGACCTTTTTGGCGATTTCCGGGTCGTTGGTCAGGATGAGACCACCGCGCGGACCACGCAGGGTCTTGTGCGTCGTGGAGGTGACGATGTGGGCATGCGGGAACGGGCTCTCATGCAGGCCTGCAGCGACGAGACCAGCAAAATGCGCCATGTCCACCATGAGATATGCACCAACAGAATCAGCGATTTCGCGGAATTTCTTGAAGTCGAATTCGCGGCTGTAGGCAGATCCACCGGCGATGATCAGTTTGGGCTGATGTTCCTTGGCCAGTTCTTCGATCTGGTCAAAGTCGATACGGCCATCCTGCTTGCGAACCCCATACTGGATGGAGTTGAACCACTTGCCGGACTGGTTCGGCTTGGCGCCATGGGTCAGGTGACCACCGGCATCAAGGCTCATGCCCAGAATGGTGTCGCCCGGCTGGATCAGCGCCATAAAGGCAGCCTGGTTGGCCTGAGACCCGGAGTTCGGCTGAACGTTGGCGAATTCGCAGCCGAACAGCTTGGTCACACGTTCGATCGCGAGGTTTTCGGCCACGTCAACATGCTGGCAGCCACCATAGTAACGACGACCCGAGTAACCTTCTGCATATTTGTTTGTCATAACAGAGCCCTGCGCCTGCAGGACTGCCTTGGACACGATATTCTCAGAAGCGATCAATTCGATCTCGTGCTTTTGACGACCGAGTTCGCTGGCAATGGCAGCGGCTACGGCCGGATCGGAGTTGACGAGATCGCGGGTGAAGAATTCTGGGAAAATCGCTCCCGAATTGGCACCTTCGTTTGCTGACATGGAACATTACCCCTTCGCGTTTGTTGGGCGATCATGGATCAGAACTAGAGGCAATTTGCTATCACAAATGGCCCCTCGAGTCTGCCGTTAATATTTGGCTGATCGCATCAACATTGTGCGCATTTCGGCAACACCATGTTCACCAAATTGCGCCAAACAATTTATCGTGCAGTCGATTTAGCACACTAGAAGCGCAAACCCAAGACGGATTTCTCCACCTCCGGTACTGATGCATAGAAAGAAGGATGGAAGGCCACCGCGCGGCCAGCAGGAGCAGCCGTCAGCTATGGCCCAATTGCTCCAGACGCCGCTTGAGCTTGCGTACGGCAAGCGCCTGCAAATCACGCTGGGAAACGCTGGAAGGTCCGAAAACACTGACTTCCACCCCGGTCGCAGCGTCAACGGCTATCGCCTTGACCTGCTGTCCGACCGAGACAAATTCAATGTAGATCTCGCCTGGCTGCGGCTGCGTCATGCTTGCTCAACCCTGTGTCTGTGCGGTGGTGACCGGGCTCAGGGCAGAAATCCCGTCGCGGTCATAGATATCCTCACGGAAATGGACCATGCCTTCGTTGGTTGCCCATGCGGTAATGTAGGTCATGTAGATGGGCACCTTGCCCTTGACCTGCACGTCTTCCCGCTCGCCAGACTTGATCACTTCGTCAATGGCAAAGCGATCCCAGCCGGGCGTATCTTCGAGCACCCAGACCACGAATTCACGGACGTTCTGCACGCGCACGCAGCCTGAAGAATGGAAACGATAGCTGTTGCCGAACAGGGTCTTTGACGGCGTATCATGCAGATAGACCGCATATTTGTTGTGGAAGTTGATCTTGATCGACCCCATGGAGTTCTTTGCACCGGGTTCCTGACGGAACTGGTAGTTCAGGGCGTCGTTGGTCGTCCAGTCCACTTGCGAGGCATCGAGCTCGATGTTGTTCTTCAGATCGCGGATATGGATCTTGTTATCACGAAGATAGTTCGGATCCTTCTGCATCTTCGGGATCAGGTCCTTGCGAATGATGCTGGCCGGAACGTGCCAATAGGGGTTGAAGTTGATCTCGTGAATGCTGCTTTCCAGAATTGGGGTCTGGCGATCGATCTTGCCGACCACGGCCGTGTGACGGGAATGAACCATGCCATCTTCAACGGTCTCGATCTCGGCGGCAGGAATATTGACCATGACATATCGCTTACCAAGGAAACCGGACAGCGAGCGCACACGCACAAGGTTGGTTTCCAGCTGTCTGAGACGGACTTCCACCGGCACATTCATTGCGGCAAAGGTTTCCTTGCCGATGACCCCATCGGGATGGATGCCATGGCGGGACTGGAAGCGCCGAACGGCCGCATCGACATAGGAATCGAAAACATCGGCGACACCGACATTCTGAATCAAATCACCAGACATGGTCAGGCGTTGGCGCAAAACGGCAACCCCCGGGGACTTGTGACCAAGGCGCATCGCCTTTTCATCAGGAACAATCGGCCAGCCACCACGCTGCACGATGCTGTAATACATCTGCATGGCGTTTTCGATATTGGTGGCCGTTGAAGGCGAAAGGGTCGGCTCGGCGGTCCGAACTGCAGCGACGGTCTGGCCGGGAGTGTCAAAGCGATCCCCCCACTCCACCGGGCTCTGGTTGAGAATTTCGTCGATCGGATTGGCACCCTGCGCAAAGGCCGGCGTTGAAACCGCCGTCGCAAAAGCTGCAACAAGCTGGGATCCTGTCGTCAGGAATGTACGGCGGTTCATCTTCTGACTTGTCACGATCTCACTATACCCCGGTTTTGAATTCTTCATGATCTCTTTCGCCATAAATGCATGTGCGCCGAATCTTCGCGATGAACCCGGCGAGCTGCCAAACTCGATTTTATCAAAAGCCCAAACAGTTTGGATACTCATTAAACGATCAAACAGGAATTTTGTTTCCAGCAACGGTCAGTTTAATGATCCATGGCAAATGTTTGAAGGGCCAAAAGAGCTTAGCCAGACAATTATTACCGCATAACTGAAAAACTCTTTTTCGCAGAAAAATCAATTTGCAGGAGAATGTGGCAAATTCTGGATGAATGCAGCGTGAACCGATCACGTTTATGAAATGCTGTTCGACTATTGCAGAAGAGCAACAAAAAAACCTCGCAAGGATGACCCTTGCGAGGGAAACTGGTGTTGGTCAGACTTGAACATCATCAAGACAGACTGAATTTGTCGCGATCAGCTGTCTTGTTCAGCGTTTCACAAGGATCATCAGTGCAGACCAGGCTCACTGTACATGCACCTTTCAACTACCTCTTTGCGGGCAGAATTTTGGATAACATTCTAAAGACGGTACAGGATCTGATCAGTCCAGAAGCGTTCGAGACGCTGGAGGGACTTGTTGAGGACCATGAAATCTTCGTTGGCAATACCGCCGACCTGTTCGATCGTAGCGATATGGCGTTCGTAAAGCTCACTGACGATCTGGCGCACTTCAACGCCCTTGTCGGACAGGGAAATCCGTACCGAGCGACGATCCACCCGAGACCGTTCATGATTGACGTAGCCCATATCAACCAGCTTCTTCAGGTTGTAGGACACGTTTGAGCCTTGATAATACCCGCGAGAGCGCAATTCACCCGCTGTCACTTCCGAATCGCCAATATTGAACAGAAGCAAGGCCTGTACACTGTTGACGTCGGTTCTTCCGCGGCGCTCAAATTCGTCCTTGATGACATCAAGAAGCCTGCGGTGCAGACGCTCCACGAGTCTGAGTGCGTCCATATAGAGTGGTTTCAACTCTACCTCGCCCTCAGCTTCACTGACTGTTTCCACTGCGCGTTGTGACGTAATCATATGTTTGAGCCTCGTTTTTGATTTTTGACTTGGAGTGACGGTTCGCCCGTCTTTGAACCCAAAATATATGCGGCGAAATAAAATCTACTTAAGCAACAGCCTTAACAAAGGGCTAATCGCGCCAATTGTACCTAAATTGCGTCTAGTTTTGAATTGCTGGTAAATAACTGGTTAGGGGGATCTGTAAACTCGGCTTCTATTGCGTAGAAATACAAGGACACAACTTGAAAAGCGCACAAAATATCAGATAAAGACCGCCGCTCAACAGACACGCACCCGGAAATTGCAAACAAAGTCTTTACAGACTGAGACAAGTTTTATGGGATAAACGGTGCATGATGGCAAAACAGGGCCCAATTTTCCCCATTGTCCAGACAGCTCTCGTTAAAAGCAGCCCGTCGACGTCCGAAATAGCCTGAAAAGTCGGCTATTGCGTTAATCCTTGAATTCGCCGTCAAACATCCTGCGGTCTCGTCGAGCGGTAAACGAGCCAGCCACAACAGGCCGCAAGGATGATAAGGGCAAGCAGATGCACGATGGTTATCACCGAGGCATAGGCGGAGAAGTCATCGATAAGAGCGATGGACAGGGTCTGTGTGATGGCGCTCAGGACCCACATCACCACCCCCCAGAAGGAAAGCTGCCAGACGCCAACAGATGCGATCAGAAAGGAACAAGCGAGCAGCACGCGGGCGGCGGGAGCAATCCACATGCCCCGTTCCAGACCACTCTCACCGAACACGCCCAGAATGTCCGCCCAATAGAACAATCCTGTCAGCATGAGAATAAGACTCCCCAGACGAGCCAGAACGATCAACCAGAACGGTAGATTATCACCCCAGTATTTGGGAGAGGCGTCGGTCAGTCTGAGGGTCATTGCGTTTTCTATTCAGCGTTGGCGCTTCAGGCGCATGAAAGAGAGCAGGTTCGAAGGCAGCGGCCCTTTGCGAGTCGCCTTTGGGCAGTCTATCTTTCTACGGCCGATTGAACAATTCGCGTTGCTGCTCCAGCGGCAGAAAATGTGACAAAACCATTTCTTCGGTCACGGCCTCGAAGGTGGACGGTTGCCATGCTGGCGCACCATCCTTGTCGACGATCGTGGCTCGCACGCCCTCATAGAAGTCGCTGCCATCAAGAATTCGCTCAAGAATGCGATATTCCATCTGCATGCACGCGTTGAAGGACATGGATGCGCCACGACGCATCTGTTCAAAGGCTATGTGGACGGATAGCGGCGAGCGCGACCGCAGCAGATCCAGCGTCTGTCTGGCGAATGGAGCCGGGTTTGCTTCTAGCCGCGCAATGATCTCCTTGACCGAAGCGCCAGAAAAGGCCTCCGCAATGACGACCAGGGTTTCATCATCAAGTCCCTCCCCGGTCGCGACACCGGCATGACGGGCCAGAACTTCTTCGGGCGCTGCGCCGCTGGCGATCTGCTTGATGATCTCCGGGAAGGATTCTGCCCCGATTGCGTGGGTAGCAAGACCGAATTTCAGGCAGTCGGACTGACCAAGACGCGCGCCGGTCATGCCGCAATAGATGCCGACCTTGCCGGGCAAGCGCGGCAGCAGATAGGCTCCGCCCACATCGGGGAAGAAGCCAATGCCGGTTTCCGGCATGGCAAATGTGGTCTTGCTGCCAGCGGCAATATAGCGGCCATGGCAAGAGAGCCCGACCCCGCCGCCCATGACGATGCCGTCGACCAGAGAAATATAGGGCTTCGGATAGGAAGCCATCGAGCAATTCATCTTGTATTCGGTGCTGAAGAACTCGTAAGGCGGGTTGCCCTTGCAGGTGTAGACAAAGCGAATGTCTGCACCGGCGGAAAAGGCACGCTCGCTTGCCGAGGTCAGAATGACTGCCTTGACGTCATCATCCTGTTTCCAGTCTTCGAGTTGCTCCGCCAGCCCCTTGATCATGTCAAGCGTCAGCGCATTGAGCGCCTTGGGCCTGTTCAGTGTTACCAGCCCCACACAGCCACGTTTCTCAAAAAGGATGTCATTCATGGTCTTGCTCTCTTTGCAGCACATCTTGTTGCGCTTCGTTGCGGGCGGAAAAGGACAGCCGAACCGATGCCGGGCGTCCGTAGCCAAGTTCGCAAAAAGCGTTTTGGCACATGGTCTTTCCTTAAACAGTCTTTGAACAGGGTTCAAGACGGCGGACACGACCTGAACCCGTTGGCGAGGAGTTGGCCATCAGTTTCAACAGAGTGGTGATCATTACGAATTGGTCAGTTTTGTTGGCGACGGAATGTGGTTAGCATGGGGCAACTTCCCTACGACGCATTTCGGTCAGCAGCGCCGCGACAGTTCAGGCGCCTGATTGGCTGAACCCTTTTCAAGGACCAATTCTGTCATGACCAACTCTTCCCCCTCCTCCAAGGCTTCCCCTCAAACATCTGTTTATGATGTCAGCGGCATCACCGGAGGGCGGCGCATGCGCCGTAACCGTCGCGCCGATTGGTCCCGGCGCCTGATCCGGGAAAATGTGCTGACTGTGGATGATCTCATCTGGCCGATCTTCGTCATGGACGGCGAAAACACCATTGAGCCAGTCAGTTCGATGCCGGGGGTCAATCGCCTCACGGTTGACAACGCTGTGCGAGCAGCCGAGAAGGCAGCAAAGCTCGGCATTCCGGTCATTGCCCTCTTCCCCTACACCGACCCTGCCCTGCGGGATGACGATGGCAACGAGGCGCTCAACGAGAACAACCTCATCTGTCGTGCTCTGCGCGCCATCAAGAAAGAAGTGCCGGAAGTCGGTCTGATGACTGATGTGGCGCTCGACCCCTACACCAGCCACGGCCATGACGGTTTGATGCGCGACGGCAAGATCATCAACGACCTGACCGTCCACCAACTGACCCGGCAGGCTCTGGTGCAGGCAGAAGCAGGGTCCGACATCATTGGGCCATCGGACATGATGGACGGACGCGTCGGTGCGATCCGCGAAACCCTCGACAACGGCGGATTTCAGGACACGCTGATCATGGCCTACACGGCCAAATATGCCTCGGCCTTCTACGGTCCGTTCCGCGATGCCGTTGGCGCCAATGCCACCCTCAAGGGCGACAAGAAGACCTACCAGATGGACCCCTCCAATACCGATGAAGCCCTGCTTGAGGCAGAGCTCGACATCAAGGAAGGCGCCGACATGCTGATGGTCAAGCCGGGCATGCCCTATCTGGATGTGCTGGCACGGGTCAAGGACACCTTCTCGATGCCGACCTTCGCCTATCAGGTCTCGGGTGAATATGCGATGCTGTGTGCAGCGGGCCAGAATGGCTGGCTCGATCAAGAGCGCGTCATGTGGGAAAGCCTGCTGGCCTTCAAACGCGCTGGCGCCGACGGCATCCTGACCTATTTCGCCCCGACCATCGCCGAGGCTCTCAAGAAGTAACAGGGAGAAGTAATCCGGCCAGCTCCGGGCAACACCTTCAACGATCCGGGCCTACATGAGGTTCGGATCGAGGATCTTGTACATATATGTCGTGGAATCGAGCCGGTCGCTGTCGGTTGCCCGGGCAAAATTGGGAATGCGGCCAGCGATCTTGTAATCGAGCAAGATATAAAGTGGTTCGGCCTGGTCGCCGGATCGCGTATCGAGCGTGATGAGGCTCTTGCCAAGGCGACGGGCTTCCTGTTCCAGCAACTCCATCAGCGTTGTGGCAATGCCCTTCTTGCGATAGTCCGGGTGCACCAGAAGTTTTGCGACTTCACAACGGTGGGCCTGATTGGGGGGCAATTCGGTCTGCAACTGAACAGTGCCGACGATGCGATGATCCGACTTCGCAACAAACAGCGCGGTGCTGCCTGCCTCCACTTTCGGGAACACACTGTTTGCCCAGAATGCCTGGGCGTCCGCGAGCTCGAACGGCTGGATGAAACTGACGCTGGCGCCGTTTTCCACGCAGGCATGCAAGACGCTTGCAAGGTCTTCAAGGGTTTCCGCCAGCTCATCGCCAGCAAGCAATTCATATACGATCTCGGTCACGCAGTGCTCCACTTGTCTTTTCAACGCGCCTGTTTTGTCGCGTCTTTCTTGCGGCGAACCCTAACCCAGAGCAATGGGACAAGACAGTCCATTGTCCGGCCATCAACCAAAAAACGTCCCTCCTTGACTAAAAGCATGAGAAATCCCACAAAATTTCGGTGCTATACTCCTCTCACCGGCAAACCTGCATGTGATGGTTGCCGCAAATTCATTTGAAAGCGTGCGTCTGTTAAGGCATTGTCTGCGCATATTTGCCGCCCACCAAATGCCGCCCCAAAGCATCTTGCAGCCAAACCCAGCGAGCCGATTCATGTCTGATCATTCCTCCCTTCCCAATCGCCCGACCCTTTCAGACATCATGCGCGCGGCCGAAGCCATCAAGGGGGCTGTTCTGCGCACCCCGACGCTGCCAGCCAAGCAGCTGTCGGACGAACTGGGCGCAGACATCTACGTCAAATACGACAACATGCAGGTTACGAACGCCTTCAAGGAACGCGGCGCGCTCAACAAACTCTTGTCCCTGACAGAAGAGGAACGCCAACGTGGAGTGATTGCCATGTCGGCAGGCAATCACGCCCAGGCAGTCGCATTGCATGCAACGCGCCTCGGCATACCTTCCCTCATCGTAATGCCCGAATTCACGCCATTCGTGAAGGTGGCAGCCACCAAGGGATTTGGTGCCGAGGTCATTCTGGAGGGAGAGACGGTCGCCGAGGCCGGGGAAGCCGCGATGCGGCTTGCCACCCAGCGCGGTCTCACATTCGTTCACCCCTACGATGACTATCAGGTCATTGCTGGTCAGGGCACCATTGCCCTTGAAATGCTAGCCGATGTGCCGGACCTTGAAGTGTTGCTCGTGCCGATTGGCGGCGGCGGAATGATCTCGGGCATTGCCATTGCGGCCAAGGCCATCAATCCGGCGATCGAGGTGATCGGTGTGGAGAGCGAGCTTTACCCGACCATGTATAATGAGCTGAAGAAGACCGATCTTTATTGCGGCGGGCAGTCGCTGGCCGAAGGCATCGCCGTCAAGAAGGCAGGCAAGCTGACCGCAGCCATCGCCGCCGAACTGCTGAGTGATGTGCTGCTGGTTACCGAACGGGACATCGAGCGGGCCATCAACGCTTATGCCACCTACCTGAAGACAATGGCCGAAGGGGCCGGAGCGGCTGGTCTTGCCGCAGTCATCGCCACACCGGAAAGGTTCAAGGGCAAGAAGGTCGGTCTCGTCCTCGGCGGCGGCAACATCGACCCGCGTCTGCTTTCGTCCATCATCGTCCGGCAACTTGGCCGCAAGCAGCAGATCGTCGGGCTGCGCATCACCATCCCGGATCGCCCGGGCATTCTTGCTGAACTGGCCAAGATCATCGGCGACCGTGGCGGCAACATCCTGGAGGTGGACCACCATCGAACCTTCCTCAATGTTCCGGTGAAGGGTGCTTCCATCGACATCACGATTGAAACACGAGACGCCGCGCATGCAAACGAAATCATCATGGCAATCGAATCGGCAGGACACAGTGTCGAGAATCTGAACAAACCGGACAAAATTGACTAAAATCTCCGGCTTCATTTTTCCGTTTCAGCCACACATAACTTGTAATTATGTTGTGAATTCAGCATGTTTTTCACAACCAAGAATATTCATTAACCATTTCAGTCATGCCTCCTTGTCATACTTGTCTGACGACCCCCGACCAGACGAGTAAACAATGAGACCGACCCCCTCCCCAACACCCGCTCCGGTGTTGAAAGAAATCGAGCCGATCCTTGCCTTCATGACTGCAGGCTTGCAGCAGAAGGCCCTGAAACCCGTTTCCGTCAAAGCGCAAAAGGACCTGCCTGCGCTTTTTGACAAGCTTAGCACTTCGACCAAACCCCATCCGGCCATAGCAGAGGCGTTCCGCTCCTCCCAAGCCAGCACTGCGACGGCATCGCTTGGCCAATCGCGCTATGTAACCCGCCTGTTTCAAACTGCGGATGCAAGCGCAATCGCCAGCAACAGCGCAGAAAATGGGGCAGCTCTTGGAGAAACGGCTCTTGAACCCTCGCACATCATGGCGATCTATGCCCGCCTGCTGCTGGAAATGGTGCCGACGCTCGCAAAGGTTCACAAAGGCGCGGGTTCTGCCTTTGTCGATGACATGCAATCGGCTATAGCGCTCACCTTTGCCGACATGATGGGCTCGCTGCAATCCTTCAACCTTGCCCGCGGCATGAGTGCCAACGGTGAAGACAATTGCCAATTGGGCAATTTGCGCGGTCTCGCCAATTCCGTCGTTGAAATCAACGAAATCTGCACAGACATGGCGTTATTGTCCCGCAACACCCATATCGCGACAACCAACGTACAGGCCATTTCCGCAGCTGTTTCCGAGCTTGCCGGGTCAATTGGTCAGATCTCGGAGACCTCAGAGCTGACAGCGGATGGTGCCAGGAAGACCTATGAGACGGTCTCCAAAGGCCTCACCACCATGCAGGCGGTCTCTTCCGCCATCACCAATATCGCATCGGCTTCGTCCCAGACAGAGAACAGTCTCAACGAACTCGTTCAGGCATCCGAACAGATCGGATCGTTCCTGACGGTCATCGACAAAATCGCCAACCAGACCAATCTACTGGCACTTAATGCCACCATCGAGGCGGCCCGAGCCGGAGAAGCTGGCAAGGGATTTGCCGTTGTTGCCAGTGAGGTCAAGGCCCTCGCCGGTCAGACCACCAAGGCAACCGAAGACATCACCAACCGCATCAATGCCTTGAGCGAAGGCATGCGGACCATTCAAAAGGCCGTATCCAGTACCCGCCACGCCATCGGCGACGGGGAAACAGCCATAGATGGCGCGAACCATCTGATGGAAGCAATCGGAACGCAGGTTGGTGAGGTCAACCGGAACATGCAGGAGGTCTCCCAGATTATCCAGCAGCAGACCGTCGCTACGCAGGAGATCTCTGAATCCGTTGCCGGTGTGGCTGACCTCAATTCAGAAAACGAGACGATGCTCAACGGCATGTCGGACACGCTGCAGAATAGCAACGATCACTTCTCGCAAAACGCAACCAACTGGTTCCAGGATGGTCAGGCCCTGTCCCTTTGCGAGATGGCGAAGATCGATCATGTCCTCTTCACCAAGCGCGTGGTCAACATCCTGACCGGGCGCGAAAATGCCAGTTCAGCCACTCTGGCTGGTCACCACAACTGCCGCCTCGGTGTCTGGTATGATGGCATCAACGATCCGGACATCCGCAACCATCCGGCGTTCACCGCTCTCAAGGCACCGCACCAGCGGGTCCATGACCTGGCCAAGCAGATGGTCAAGGATTGTGCGGAGGGACGCAAGGATGAGGCCTTCGCCCAACTTCGGTCGCTGGAGGACGCCAGTGAGTCTGTGATCAACTGCATCAACAAGCTGGCGCAGACGCTGGAACAGAAGGAACGACGCAGGGTAGCTGCCTGATTGGGCCCTGTTCGCAAAAGGCGATGCTCCTGACAGGATGACACACAACAAGCGCCCAACCGGCGCTTGTTTCGTTTCGCGGCGGACGCGCGCCCCATCGATGCCCTCACCTGATTGAATTGCCGCATTCTCTGCTCGATTTTTCCCGATCGGTCCGCCCCATCCCCTGACCCGTGATTTTCACAGCGCCTTTCAAGGGCACAACCAGCACTCTTTTTCAAACAATATTGTAACAAAAACTTGAAAAGCGGCTGAAACAACCTCACCTATTTTGTGAAGACTGCGACATCTTCATGTTCATTCTGACCGACTGCCCGCATGAAACCGAAAGGAATATCTGAGCGATGAACAACGCCCACACTGCCTATGACAACAGCGATGAGCGCAGAAATGCCTTTGACCCGGGGCTGCACCCTGCCCTGTTCGATGGCGTCCTCTCGCGGCGGGTGCTGGCTTTTCTCATTGATGCCTTTGCGATCCTCATTCTGATGGTTGTTGCGTCCATGGCCATTGCGGTGATCGGGGTCATCACCTTCGGGCTCGGCTGGCTGCTCTATGCCATCCTGCTGCCGCTGGTGGCGTTGCCATATATTGCGTTGAGCCTTGGTGGCTACAGCGCGGCAACGCCTGGCATGAAGATGATGGGGCTGGAAATGCGCCTGTGGTATGGCGCAAAGCCATATGCGATGCTGGCCATCATGCACAGCCTGCTGTTCTGGTTCGGCAACACCATTCTTACGCCTCTGATCGTCGTCGTGGGCCTTTTCACACGACGCAAGCAGCTGCTGCATGACATGATTCTCGGCACCATGATCATGGACAGCGACGCGCTGAGACAGCTCGAAGGCTACGACAGGTTCTGAGCCGATCTGTTGAACGATGACCTTATTGCCCGCTTGACGCGGGCAATTTTTTATAATGACCTCAGATAAACAATTCCATCGATTTTAATCTGCCACTTTCCCTATGCGTTTTTCGAGTTTGCCTTTGCAAATAGCCTGATAATCTGATTTTCTAAGGCTCTGAAGCACTTGAGTGCTTCCAATTGCATAATCAAATTTGGTCATCTGTTTTTATGGGGGCACCGTCTGACGCCGTGTGTCGGTCGGGTAAGGACTGTCTTTCTTATGTACCTAACTGCCGAAGTTCAAATGTGGCTCACGTTTGCCGTCATTGTTGCTTCTATCATTGCCTATAGTCTTGAGTATTTTGCCATTGAAATTACAGCTTTGGGATCGTTGCTGGTCCTGATGCTCATCTTTGTCGGGCTGCCAGCTGCGAGTGAAGCGACCAATCTGGTTACGCTTGATGATCTTGTCGCCGGATTCTCGAACCCGGCCCTTCTGGCGGTGCTGGCGCTGCTCATCATCGGCCAGGGCCTGTTTCAAACCGATGCCCTCGACAAGCCTGCGCAATTCATCACCAAGCTGGCCAAACGACATCGCTACATCGCCTTTGTCGGGGTGTATCTGTCCGCAGCCTTCATCAGTGCCTTCATCAACAACACACCTGTGGTGGTGATGTTCATCCCGATCATGGCCGTGGTTGCCAGCAACCTGCGCTTCTCGTCGTCCAAGGTGTTGATGCCGCTGTCCTTCATTTCCATCCTCGGCGGCATGACAACCCTCATCGGTTCCTCGACCAACCTTCTGGTCGCGGAGGCGGCGCGCAAGGCGGGGGTGCTGGATCTCAAATTCTTCGACTTCACGGAAATCGGCGTGATGGTGTCGGGCATCGGCGCGATCTATGCCATTCTCATCATGCCGCGTATTCTGCAAGATCGCAAAAGCATGGCCGATCAGTTGAGCCAGAGCACCGGCAAGCAATTCATTGCCCAGATTCCGCTCAGCGAAGGCGATGCGCTGGTTGGCAAGTCGGCAGTCGCAGGCATGTTCCCCGACCTCAAGGACATGACCGTGCGTCTCGTGCAGCGCGGAGAAACGCCCTATCTGCCCCCTTTTGACAATGTGACCCTGCAACCGGGCGATACGGTTGTAGTTGCGGCCACGCGCCACGCCCTGACGGCGGCGCTCAAGGGGGGGCACAAGATGGCCAAGGTTGCCGAAGACCGCCATCTGAGCCAGATTTCGCCGAAAACAGACATAACGCTTGCCGAAGTGATCGTACCACCGGCTTCGCGCCTTTCGGGCCAGACAATCGCCCAGGCGTCCTTCCGTTCCAAGACCAATTGTATTGTTCTTGGCGTTCAGCGGCGTTCGCGGATGCCACGCATGGCGATGAGCGACATCCGGCTCGAACCGGGCGATGTTTTGCTCGTCGGCGGGGCGCGGGACGATGTCGAGGGGCTGCGCCTCAACAAGGACCTGCTGCTGATCGAGCTGTCGAGCACCGACATGCCCCAGCGCCGCTATGCGCCGCGGGCGATCATGATCTTTCTTGCGACAGCCTTCGCCACGGCCTCCGGTCTGCTTCCCATCGCAACGGCAGCTCTTGCCGGCGCCTTCTTCATGATCATTTTCAAATGTCTCAACCTGCGTCAGGCGGTGCGTGCACTCGATAGCCGCATCTATATGCTGGTTGGCTCGTCTCTTGCCAGCGCGGTTGCCTTGCAGAACACTGGCGGCGCCCGGTTTATCGCTGGCGCTGTCGTCGATGCAATGCAGGGGCAGGAAGGCTGGGTGCTGCTATCGGGTCTGTTCCTGCTGATTGCAGTGCTGACCAATATTCTGTCGAACAACGCCACCGCTGTCCTGTTTGCCCCCATCGCGATTTCCATCGCCACACAAACCGGACTGCCCGTAGAGCCCTTCGTCGTCTGCGTCATCCTCGCGGCCAACTGCTCGTTTGCCACCCCGATCGGGTATCAGACCAACCTGCTGGTCATGGGCCCCGGCCACTATCGCTTTGCCGACTTCCTGATGGCTGGCATTCCGCTGATGATCATCGTCTGGCTCAGCTTCACGCTGATCGCGCCGTGGTATTACGGTTTCTAGCCGACGCCCCGCAAGGCCCGGCCTCCCCCGCTCCGGTCGTCTCCAGGCCTCTTCCGGTGCCGTGCTTGCGCATGTCCCATCGGCGGCATTCAACGCTTAACAATCCGGGTGATTTTTCGACCTTCCGGTAATATACTATAGGTGAAACCTTTATAGACCTCAGTCGGTCTTTTCTTGTTTCACCAATCATGATTTGATGTTTATCCATCTGAAAGCATTGAACCATATGACAAGACACGCCCTCGAAAATCCTCAGTTCTATCTCACGTCAGCACAGGATTGCCCGTATCTGGATGATCGGCAAGAGAGGAAGATCTTTACGTATCTTGTTGGCGAAGAAGCGCGGAATCTCAACAATCTGCTGTCGGTCGGCGGCTTCAGGCGTAGCCAGACCATCGCCTATCGGCCAGCCTGTGCGGACTGCAAGGCCTGCAAATCGGTGCGGGTTGTCGTGCCCCAATTCTCCTTCTCGCGGAATCAGCGCAAGATCATCCACCACAATGCCGATCTTGTCCGCACCATCCGGCCTGCCATTGCCTCTTCCGAGCAATATGCCCTGTTCAAACGCTACCTTCGGTCCCGCCACAATGATGGTGGCATGGTGGAGATGACGGAAGCCGACTATATCGCCATGGTCGAGGAGACCCATATCGAAACCATTGTCGTGGAATATCGCAAGCGGGTGGAAGGCGACGGCATCGCCGCAAAGCCGCGCGGCGAGCTGGTTGCCGTGGCGCTCACCGATGTTCTCGATGACGCCACCTCGATGGTCTACAGCTTCTATTCCCCGGAAGAGGAAAAGCGCAGCCTTGGCACCTATCTCATCCTCGATCACATCCGGCAGGCGATCCATGCGGGGCTCAGTTATGTCTATCTGGGCTATTGGGTCGAGAACTCCGCCAAGATGGCCTACAAGATCCGCTTCAAGCCTTTGGAAGTTTTGGGCATGGATGGCTGGACCTGCCTTGATTAATTCTCATTTGTGATGTTTGTCTGCCCTTGAACGCCACAATGCGCCGGATCTCCAGTTGCTCCGGGCGCATCAAAGACAAGTTTGCATCAAGATTGAGGACCGAATGATAAGGCTGATCAGACACATACTCGACATTTGTATCCTGATGGGCCTTGTGGCAGGTGCGGTAATATCGGTTCTGGCGCTGCTGGGCGCATTCATTCCAGTATTCGATGTCATCAATCACTTCCAGATCGTCATCGCGCTCCTTGGCCTTTTTGCCCTCGCCATGAGTTTTGTCTGGCCAAGCAGCGTGGGTGCACTCAAGTCCTACGGCCGTCTCATCGTGATCTTCATTCTGTGCTGTTCAGCGGTTTTGCTGGGGCCGGAGCTTTGGGGCCGGTTCAGCCATCGCAATGCCGATGAGACGCTGGCACTCGATGCCGGCAAACAGCCGCTGAAGCTCCTCAGCTTTAATATCTACATGGGGACATGGGACCGGAAAGCGCTTGCAGGCACCGTCATCAACGCCGACCCGGATGTTGCAGCCCTGCAGGAGTTTGCACCCAACCGTTTCAAGAACCAGCCCGATCTCAAGCGGGTCTACCCCCATCAGGCCAAGTGCCAGTCATGGCGGGTCTGCACGCTGACGATTCTCTCCAAGCACCCCCTGACCGACATCAAGTCCTACCAGTTGGGATCATCGGACCAGAACAATCCCCTGCACGGCAAGCTGCTGGCGGCCACGGTGCATATGCCGGGCGCTGTGCCGTTCCGCCTCTACAATGTGCATCTGGCTTGGCCGTTGCCTTTGGCGGAAAAACTCAAACAGCTCGACAGGCTTCTCGAGATCATCGAAAGCGAACGCAAGGATACGCCAATGCAGGTGGTCTCAGGCGATTTCAACTCGACCGGCTGGGCCTTCCGTGTCGACCAATTTGCCCGTAAGGCCGATCTCATGCGGCGGGATCGCTTCGTGCCGACCTTCCCCTCGCCCAACTCACGCATCAAACGGCTGAGCCTGCCAGCCTTCCTCAGCCTTGATCATATCCTGACCAGCCCGGACATCGACGCCGGGGCCGTTGTGCGCGTGCGTTCGCCCATCGGCGATCATTGGCCGATCAGAACGACGCTCTACCTGCCGCAGAAATAGAAACGCCGGGTTGAACCCCGGCGCCTTGTCAGTTTTCAAACTTGTTGCTTCGCGGGAAGCCATTCGGCGGCAATCGCCCGGCCTGTCCCCGATCGCCACACCATTCAGCCAGATCATCCAGCGAGCGCTGATAGCTGCGGCCGGAGCTGTCTTTCCAGATCAGGCCTTCCTCGGCCTTGAAGACCTTGACGTCCGAAATGCCGCCATCCTTGTAGCGCTGCAGCATGACGCCGCGCCCGCGCGCCATTTCCGGCAACTGCTCGGCATTGAAGATCAGCAGCTTGCGGTTCTCGCCGATAACGGCGATGCGGTCGCCATCGGCGGTCTTGCAGAGCTTGGCCTCCACCGGCATGGTCACGTTGAGCACCTGCTTGCCCTTGCGCGTATTGGCAACAAGGCTTTCTTCCGTGGTGACAAAGCCTCGGCCATCAGTCGCAGCAATCAGCACCTTGCGCTCGGGCACATGCACGAACATCTCGACCACATCAACGCCCGGCTCCATATCGATAATCACGCGGATCGGCTCGCCATGGCCGCGGCCACCGGGCAACTTGTCCGCCTGTATCGTGAAGAACTTTCCGTTGGTGGCCATCAGCAACAGCTTGTCTGTGGTCTCGGCCTGAACGGCGAATTTGAGCTTGTCGCCATCCTTGAAATTAAGGCCGCTGAGGTCGGTGATGTGACCCTTGAGAGCACGGATCCAGCCCTTTTCGGACAGGACCAGCGTCACCGGCTCCCGTTCCACCATGGCCAGATTGATATCCTCGATATCGCGTTCACTTGCCTCTCCAAACTGCGACCGGCGACGGCCCAGTTCGGTGTCGGGTCCAAACAGCTTGTAGATCTCGCGGATCTGCTGGGAAATCCGCTCCCACTGCAAAGCATCCGAGCCGAGCATTTCGATTAGCTCGGCGCGCTCCTTGCTGAGCGCATCATGCTCGGTGCGGATCTCTATTTCCTCAAGCTTGCGCAAGGACCGCAAGCGCATGTTGAGGATCGCCTCAGCCTGAATTTCGGACAGGCTGAAGGTTTTCATCAGTTCCGCCTTGGGCTCATCCTCGTAGCGGATGATGCGGATGACTTCATCGAGATTGAGATAGGCGATCAGATAGCCGTCGAGCACTTCGAGGCGATGCTCGATCTTGCCAAGACGGAAACGCGAGCGGCGCTGCAAGACTTCGCGGCGATGATCCAGCCACTGCCTGAGCACTTCGCGCACGCCGAGTACACGAGGCACGCCGTGCGAGGTCAGCACGTTCATGTTGAGCGAGATGCGGCTTTCCAGATCCGTCAGCTTGAACAGCGCTTCCATCATCAGGTCTGGCTCAACGGTGCGGCTCTTGGGCTCCAGCACAATGCGGATATCTTCAGCCGACTCGTCGCGCACATCCACCAGCAGCGGCAGCTTGCGGTTCTGGATCAGATCGGCGATCCGCTCGATCAGACGTGATTTCTGCACCTGATAGGGGATTTCCGTGACGATGATCTGCCAGGAGCCGCGCCCGAGCTGTTCCAGCTCCCACTTGGCCCGCACGCGGAACCCGCCGCGACCGGTGCGATAGGCCTCAAGGATCTGGGCCTTGTCCTCGACAATCACACCGCCGGTCGGGAAGTCTGGTCCGGGCATCAATTCGAGAATCTTCTCGTCTTCGCAATCCGGGTTCTTGATGAGATAGAGCGATGCTTCGCACAGTTCCGAAACGTTGTGCGGCGGGATCGATGTAGCCATGCCGACGGCAATGCCACTTGACCCGTTGGCCAACAGATTGGGAAAGTTCGCGGGCATGACAACAGGCTCCTTGTCCTCGTTGTCATAGGTCTCGCGAAAATCGACCGCGTCCTCGTCAAGCCCCTCCATCATCAGGCGGGCGACCTCGGTCATGCGCGCTTCGGTGTAACGCATCGCGGCGGCACTGTCGCCATCGATGTTACCGAAGTTGCCCTGCCCGTCGACCATCGGATAACGCGACGCGAAATCCTGCGCCAGACGCACCATGGCGTCATAGACGGCGGTATCACCATGCGGGTGATATTTACCGATCACGTCACCGACCACACGGGCGGACTTCTTGAAGCCGCCAGTTGGATCCATCTTGAGCTGACGCATCGCGTAAAGAATACGACGATGCACCGGCTTCAGGCCGTCGCGCACATCTGGCAGCGCTCGCTGCGTAATCGTGGACAAGGCGTAGGCAAGGTACCGCTCTTCCAGCGCTTCGCGCAGGTTGATGCTTTCAAACTCGCCTGACTGTTCAGTTTCTTTTCCCATGGGCCTTGGTTATAGAAAAAGGGCGATTCGTGCAATTGCATGCGTGTCAAGTGGCGGCCAAATTCCAAAGACAATCTGCCCACAACCGCAGTTTCACCGCCCTTTCAGACCTCTATTGCCGCACAACACCATATTTGGCGAGCTGTTGCAGCACATCCTTGCTCAGAGGAACAGAGCGCCAGTTTTCCTTTTTCGACTTGCGTTTGGCATTCCGCTCATAGGCATATTTCATCAGGGCCTCGCGGGTGCTGAAGCCATAGACCGGCTCTTCCTTGCATTTGGTCTCACCCTTGGCGCCGTAGTCGGCAATATGCTGGGCCGTCAGCGTAACGGTGCGGGCGTATTTTCCATTTGGCACGATGTCGACATCGTACCAATAGTAATTGCGCACGGTCAGCACCTCGTTTCCAGCTGCAACCCGTTCCATTTTTGCACCCTTGTAGCCGATGATGCTATCGACATATTTTGAGCCGAAATAGGCCTCAGGCATGCTGAAGTCACTGTAGAGCCAGCAGTCCCGCAACAGCGGCAGATC
This sequence comes from Cohaesibacter haloalkalitolerans, assembly GCF_003574655.1. GTDB lineage: Bacteria > Pseudomonadota > Alphaproteobacteria > Rhizobiales > Cohaesibacteraceae > Cohaesibacter > Cohaesibacter haloalkalitolerans. The sequence goes on along the minus strand of NZ_QNUM01000005.1, from coordinate 304,753 downwards.
ATGATAGACCAGTTCACCGGGAAGAGCCCCGCCAACCTTGCCAGTCATTGTGCCAGCGTTTTGACCTGAAGGATTGCTGGCTGGGCGTTGCTGAGCATCCGCCTTTCTTGTTGGTGAAGCCGTATCTTTGCCGCTCGGCCTCGGTGCGTCTGCGGTCTTTGCCTCAGGGCGGACAATGCCGCTCCTGGCTTCCGCCTTCCTCAAATCACGCTCGATGCCGTTGCTCACATTGTTGGAACCATAGGCTTTCTTGTAACTCTCAAGCCTCGTCCGTGCCTTGACGAGATCGGTTGGCACATTCTGGCCACTGAGATATTCCCGCGCCATATCCAGATCGGCCCGTTCCTCACCAAGCACTGACGCTTCCTCGAGCCATTCCATGCCCTGCTCCGGATCGTGGGAATAGCCATTGCGCCCGGTCAGCAAATTGTTGCCAAGAATCCTTGCTGCGTCGGCATTGTCCGATTGAGCCGCCCGCTCCAGCAAGTCACGGGCTTCCTGCCCAAACCCCTTGTAGAGGCCCTTGCAGTCCGGGTTGAGGTAGGTCCAGCGCAACCACAACATCGCGACACTGTCCTCTTCATCAAGTGCCGCGCTCTTGAGGCGCGCATAGTCGGCCTTGTTGCCCACACAGGCATTTTCAGCCCAGCCGGGATACTCGGCTTCCTGCGCCTGAACCGAGAGACCATGAACCGGCGAAAAGAACAGCATGGCCATCAGAGCAAGTCGGATGGTTGAGAAATCGAGACGAAACAAACGCGTCATTGGGCAAAGGGCTCCGATATGGAAAAGAGAATTCAGTATTATTCCTTACTACCATATGCGCGTCCGATTTCAAGCGATCTGCCATCCGCCGCAGCTACTCCTCAAGGGATAGATCCTTGCGGACAGCTTCTATGAAACTGAGCCGGAGCTCAGGCGCCTGCCGACCCAAAGGCCCATAGACGTAGCGCTCAAGAAAATACTCAGTCAAGGTGAAGCCCTGCGCCAACTCGTCATAGGTCATGCGGTTGGACGTGGAGGCCCCGCCAAGGAAGGATGGCAACGGCAGCAGACGGTCATGGTAGGGCTTGCCAGCTTCCCGACAGACGGCCCGGCCGGATTTCGGCGATACATAGACGAGGTCGTGGCTTTGTCCCGTTGCCGCGCATTGCTCAAGGTCCAAGCCGAATCCGAGTTCGGCCAGCATGGCCAACTCGTAGCGCACCATCATTTCGCCCGCGACATCGCCTTCCTCGAAGGCGTCGACGATGACGCTCAGCGCCTGAAAGATATAGGGATGCGGATCACGCTCCGGCAGCAGGCGGGTAAGTTCGGCAATGAACTGCATGCCATAGGTGCCCAAAGGCAGGGCCATCAGCCGGGCAGCACGGGAGGTGAGCAATTCCGTTGTTATCTGCCCGAGGTGATTTTCAAGCCGCGCCCGCCAGGTGACTTCAAGACTGTTGCCCGACTGCAGCACCGGTTGCTGCCGCTTGGAACGACCGCCTTTGACCAGCCCCATGATGCGGCCGTGGTTGCGCGTCATCACCTCCAGCAAAACCGAGGTTTCGCCGTGCCTTTTCGTGCCCAGAACGATTGCTTCGTCAGTCCATTCCATGTGCGAAAGATGCGTCGATTTGCTAAAAAAGGGAAGAGGTCAAAATCACCTTCATGGCAGAATTCCTTTCCGGTATTGCAATGAAGGAAAGACAAAGCGTATGATTGCAAAGTGACAGGATGGAGGAGCTGAGTGTGTCCATCCGGCAACCGCCAGGGCACTCTGTCCTACCCTTGGCATGTCATCCACGACGAGACAGAAGATGTGTCTGTCTGGTGACCCTCATGGCGCGCCATAGAACCCATGAGGCATCGGTGGTTTGTTGGCCAGCGAAGAGGAAGACGCGTCTTCTTGGCAACCTCTGTGGCGCCCCATATTATCCATGGAGCACTGGCTTTCCAAACTCGCGCCCTTTTAGGGGCGCGAGATGGATCGTCTGAGGCTGTTACGATGTGGAAGCATCGCACAAGCCCTTAGGTCATCACGATAGGATTGGTTTTACCAAATGTCCGTATCTGCGGTCAGATCGGGAAATCGATGCCCATTTCGCGGTAGCGTTCCGGATCATCGACCCAGCGTTCCCGCACCTTGACGAACAGGAACAGATGGACGTTGGCTTCCAGAAGCTCGCTCAGCTCCTTGCGGGCGGCCATGGAGATCGCCTTGATGGTGGCGCCCCCCTTGCCAAGAACGATCATTTTCTGGTTGTCGCGCTCGACATAGATGACCTGTTCGATACGAACGGAGCCATCCTTTTTCTGCTCCCACTTCTCGGTTTCCACCGTAGAGGCATAGGGCAGCTCCTGATGCAGGCGCAGGAAGACCTTCTCCCGCGTGATCTCGGAGGCCAGCTGGCGCATCGGCAGGTCGGAAATCATGTCCTCGGGATAGAGCCACGGCCCCTCCGGCATATGCTCGGAGAAATAGTCCAACAGATCGTTGATATGGTCACCATTGAGCGCCGATACCATGAAGGTTTCGTCGAACGTCAGCCGCTCGTTGATCTCCTGGGCCAGAGCCAGCAGCGTGTCGCGTTTGACAAGGTCGATCTTGTTGAGGATCAGCACCTTGGGCAACTTGATGTCCGCAAGGCGATCGAGAATGGTTTCGATCTGCTCATTAAGGCCCTTTCGGGCATCGACGATCATGCCGATGACATCGGCGTCCCTCGCCCCGCCCCAGGCGGCGTTGACCATGGCTGTTTCCAGCCGACGCTTGGGCGCAAAAATGCCCGGCGTATCGACGAAGATGACCTGATTTTCGTCCTTGAGCGCGATGCCCCGGATGAGCGAACGGGTGGTCTGCACCTTGTGGGTGACAATGGAAACCTTGGAGCCGACGATCTGGTTGACCAGGGTCGACTTGCCTGCGTTTGGCGCTCCGATCAGCGCAACATAGCCGCAGCGGGTCTTGTGGTCCGGCTGGAAACCGGCTTCATGAGAGGATGTATCCGACATGCCTGTCCTTTTGGTTTGGCGCACGCTGCCTCCAGCGCACGCCGTGTGAGGTAATCGAAGGGGACCCTACTTGGTGTCCGCACTCCACTGTCCTTCTCTGATCAGCATTGTCCGGGCAGCATCCTGCTCGGCAATGCGTTTTGATGGTCCCGTGCCACGGGCCGGTTCGAGGGTCGGCACTTCGACACTCAGGGTAAACTCTGGTTCGTGGTCCGGACCTGTCCGCTCGATCAACCGGTAGGTTGGCGGCGGAAGCTTGTTGCCCTGCACCCATTCCTGCAGGGTCGTCTTGGCGTCACGCAGCGGACCGGTCCAGTCCAGCATGCGGCGTTCCCAATACTGCTTGATGAGATCTCGCGCCCGATCAAAGCCACCATCCATGTAGATGGCCCCGATGACTGCCTCACAGACATCGCCAAGGATCGCCTCCTTCTTGCGACCTCCGGCCTGCGCTTCTCCCTCGCCGAGACGGATAAAGGGACCCAAACCGATTTCTCTGGCGACATCCGCACATGTTTCGTTGCGAACAAGACCATTGAACCGGCGGGCCAATTCCCCTTCATCTGCCTTGGGAAAGGCTTTCAGCAGCATTTCGGCAATTGTTACGGCCAGAACGCGGTCACCCAGAAACTCATGGCGCTGGTAGGTCTGGTCGACCTGAAGGCGCGGCGAGGCAACGGTGCTGGAGTGGCTCAAAGCCCGTTCCAGATGCGCTTTGTCCTTGAACTGGTAGCCGAGATGCTCTTCAAGTTTGCCAACATCTCTCTTTTTCATTGCAGTCCAACCTTTTCCTTTCATTTCGAGATTTTTGGTTGTCGCCTTTCGGCAGAGCCCGATACAGAGAATGCCACACAGACAGGGTCTGCGCGGCATTTTACCCTAAATGGGGGCTATTTCAGTCTCACCAATCGTAGCAGACGCTTGTGTCGCAATCAGCCTCGCTTGGCAAGGCCTTTTTGCGATTTGGCACCGCCGGATAAGGTGAAATCACTCACTCATGTCCGGCTTCAGGCTGGTGAACCAGCGTTCCCAGCGCGCGGCACTCGGCCAGCTCCAGATTTCCCAAGGCGCCTTGCCGTCGCCGATCGAGAAGAAGATGACCTGTGCCTTGCCGACGAGATTCTCGAACGGCACATAGCCGACGTTGCTCAGCACCCGGCTGTCAGACGAATTGTCGCGGTTGTCGCCCATCATGAAATAGTGCCCGGCAGGCACTTCATAAACCGGCGTGTTGTCGAGATAGTTGTTGTCCGTGAGGTGGAGCGTCGTATAGCTCACCCCGTTCGGCAGTGTTTCGCGGAAGCGTTCGACCCGTTCCTTGCGCCCCTGCTCGTCGGTGTCGATGAAATCTTCGATCCGCTCATGCTTGACGGCCTGACCATTGATGTAGAGCTGGCCTTCGATCATCTGGATCTTGTCGCCGGGCAGACCGATCACGCGCTTGATATAGTCGATGGACGGATCGCGCGGCAGTTTGAACACCACGATATCGCCGCGCTTGGGTTCGCTGGCCAGAATGCGGCCCGAAAAGAGCGGCAGGCCGAACGGCAGCGAATAGCGCGAGTAGCCATAGCTGTATTTGGACACGAACAGATAGTCGCCGATCAGGAGCGTCGACTTCATGGACCCGGAGGGAATCGAGAATGGCTGAAACAGAAGCGTTCGCACCACGAGCGCTAGAACCAGTGCCTGGATAATGACCTTGATGGTTTCGCCAAGGCCGCCCTCGTTTTCTTTCATGCTATCGTCTGACACACTCAATCTCTTTTCAATCATGTCCGGCATGTCTGTTGGGAAAGACAGGGCCACGGAGGCGCAGCAGAACATTTATCTGGGTTTCTTCACATCTGGTAATAGCGGCACAGTTCCGCCGATACAATCAAGAAAATAGCTTGACCGAAAAGTCCGACATTTCTGTGCAAATATGAGGGTTTCCCTCAGCCAAATAGGCCAATTTCGACGTTTCCTTGCAACGAGAATGTGGCGCTATTGTGCTGATGGCCAGTTTTCAGGCACTGCGGAAATGATCACATAGGCCTGAGCAATGGGATATTCATCGGTAATCGTCAGATCAATCTGGGGGACGAACCCTTGCGGGATCATCGACAACATGCGGGCAAGAGCACCGTTGGTGAGCACCATTGTCGGCTTGCCCGATGTCAGGTTGCTGACCCCCATGTCGCGCCAGAAGACCCCATGCGACAGGCCTGTTCCCAGTGCCTTGGAACAGGCTTCCTTGGCGGCGAACCGTTTGGCATAGGATGCAGCCCTCTGGGCCTTGCGCTCGGATCGGGCGATTTCCTTCTCGGTGAAGATGCGGTTGATAAACCGCTCACCAAAACGCTCAAGCGATTTTTCAACCCGCCTGATATCAATCAGGTCATTTCCGGTGCCAATAATCATCCTGTCAAATTTCCCTATTGTTCAAGCGTCATCCCGCCAACGTCGCGCAGAGGGCGGGATAGACGGCCAGACTTGCCAGCCAGACTTGTCAGTCAGACTTGATAGCCAGACTTGATAGCCAGATTGGGCGGCAACCCCGGTCAGTTGACGCGCCATGCCTTGGATACGGTCTTCTTGCTGCGGATCTGCTCGATGATCCGGTTGAGATGGTTGAGGTTCCAGACCGACAGATCGATCGTCATGTCATGAAAGTCGTTGAGCTGATGCTCCATCTTGATGTTCTCAATGTTGCCGTCATTTTCCGCGATGACATTGGCAATGGCCGCCAGACTGCCCGGTTCGTTGAGGATGCTCACTTCGATCCGCGCCGGGAAACGCTCGGTGTTTTCCTCATCAATATCCCAGCGCACGTCGAGCCAGCGCTCCGGCGCATCATCGAACTGGCTGAGAGCTGGCGAATGGATCGGATAGATCGTCACACCCTTGCCCGGCGTATGGATGCCCACGATGCGGTCCCCCGGAACAGCGCCGCCTTCTGGCGCGAAGGTAACGGGGATGTCGGCAGAAAGGCCACGAATCGGAATGGACCGCTGTCCGGGCTGATGGCCATTCTTGCCATTCTTGCGGCTCGATCCAGGGATCCGGAATTTCATCGCCGAGGCATGCGGCAGACCGAACCAGCCTTCGCCGCGTTCGCCCTCGCTCTGGGCGGCGCGCTGGTCCTGATAGTCCGGAAAGACGGCCTCGATCACCATGCGCGATTGCAACTCGCCGCGACCGACAGCGGCCAGCGCCTCGTCAAGAGCCTGAAAGCCAAGACGGGACAGGGCAACCTTGATCTGCTCGGCGGAGTATTCCTGCCCTGCCCGCTTGAAGGCATTCTGCAGGATCTGCTCGCCAAGACCGGCATATTGTTTGCGGACAGCTGCGCGGGTGGCCTTGCGAATGGCAGCCCTGGCCTTGCCGGTGGCGGCGATATTTTCCCAGGCTGGCGGTGGTGTTTGGGCCTTGGAGCAAATGATTTCGACTTCGTCACCGTTGTTGAGCTCGGTCACCAGCGGCATCACTGCGCCGTTGATCTTGCAGCCGATGCAGGTGTCGCCAATATCCGTATGCACTGCATAGGCAAAGTCGATCGGGATGGCGCCGCGTGGTAGCGCGATAACCCGCCCCTTGGGAGTGAAGCAGAAGACCTGATCCTGAAACAGCTCGAGCTTGGTATGTTCGAGGAACTCCTCGGCCGAATTGCCCGAAGACAACAGCTCAACTGTCTGACGCAGCCACGAATAGGCATTGCTGTCCTTGGCCAGACGCCCGAGAGACCGGCCACCCTTGGTTTTGCCCGTCACGTCCTTGTAGAGGGCATGAGCGGCGACACCATATTCGGCAAACTGGTGCATTTCAAAGGTGCGGATCTGCAGTTCCACGCGCTGACGGCCCGGCCCGATCACCGTGGTATGGATCGAGCGATAGTCGTTTGGTTTCGGGGTCGAAACATAGTCCTTGAAGCGTCCCGGCACACACGGCCAGATCGTATGAACGATGCCCAATGTCCGATAGCAGTCGTCGATATTGTCGACCAGCACGCGGAAGGCATAGATGTCCGACAATTGCTCAAAGCCGATATTCTGGCGCTGCATCTTGCGGAAAATCGAATAGGCCCTTTTCTCGCGGCCGCGCACGGTGGCCCTGAGCCCCTTCTCGAGAAATGTCTTTTCCAGTTCGCCTTCAATTTCCGTGATGATTGTCTTGTTGCGCTGGCGCACTTCTTCAAGACGTTCGGAAATCGCTTGATAGGCCTCCGGATTGATATATTTGAACGACAGGCCTTCCAGCTCTTCGCGGATATCCTGCATGCCCATGCGCTCGGCAAGCGGCGCGTAGATGTCAATGGTTTCCTGCGCGATCCTGTGGCGCTTGTGCTCGGGCACGAAATGTAGTGTGCGCATATTGTGCAGGCGGTCAGCCAGCTTGACGATCAGCACACGGACATCATCGGAGATGGCCAGCAGCAGCTTGCGAATATTCTCGGCCTGCGCGGTACGACGGGAGACAAGATCGAGCTTGCTGATCTTGGTGAGGCCCTCCACGAGCTTGCCAATTTCCGGCCCGAACATTGAATCCAGCTCGGCGCGGGTGGCGTCGGTGTCTTCCAGCGTATCATGCAGGAGCCCGACGGCGATGGTGCCGTCATCAAGCCGCAGATCAGTCAGGATGCCAGCCACTTCTAGCGGATGGACAAAATAGGGATCGCCAGACGCCCTCTTCTGCTTGCCATGTTTGCGCATGGAATAGACATAAGCCTTGTTCAACAGGGCTTCGTCAGCATTTGGATTATAGCTTACAACTCTTTCAACGAGCTCGTACTGACGCATCATGGCGAGAAAGAAACCTCGATTATTGAATGCCCGGTTCCCCGGACACTACCTGTTCTCTTGAGAACATTGTACCTGATATCTCTATACATATAAGAAGAAGAGCCGGATTTAACCAGTTGTCGGCGGGCGGGCAATCGGCCAGCCGCGCCATTAGGAAGGCTGCGATTCAACCCTCATGCATAGAGCTGCCAGAATTGCAGAACAAAGGTAAAAATGCCAATAAAAAAGGCGGACGATTGACGTCCACCTTTTGATTTCTTCTGAACGATCGAAAAGATCAGTCGTCGGTACGATCTGGCGGCACAAGGCTTTCCAGACCACGCAACAGTTCTTCTTCGGACATCTGGTCGAACACGACTTCGCTCTTTGGTTCACCAACGACGCTTTCATAGTCGTTCGTGGCGGCTTCGTCTGCCGTAATCAGCTGTACTTCTTCGGTTTCAGGCTCATCAACCTCAACATATTTCTGCAGAGAGTGAATGAGATCTTCCTTCAGGTCGCCCGGAGAAACAGTCTCGTCGGCAATTTCCCTCAGGGCAACAACCGGGTTCTTGTCATTGTCACGATCAACCGTAATTGCAGAGCCACTAGAAATCATACGCGCGCGATGACCGGACAGCAGCACCAGCTCGAAACGATTCTCAACCTTATCAACGCAGTCCTCAACAGTGACGCGTGCCATAGACGATCTCCTACTTGGGGGAATTTCCCCCTAAATAGAGCGATTTTTTTTGTTTGACAAGTGCGAACCTTGGCAAACTGCCGAGTGAAACCGATTTCAATGCATTTTGTAAAATTTTGGATACCATAGACAAGGTAACGTTGTTGTGTTTTCGTTTATAATCTGTTTTTCTTGGTGGTTATTGAATATAAATCCGTATAAAGTCAGAATCGATTTGATTTCACGTGAATGCATTTCATTGTTTTGAATGGTTAAGATATTCAAAAACTTAAATTCTATATCTTAGTTTAATTGCCAAGGCTTTGATTGAGCGTGTTAAATTACAAAACTCATCCTGAAATTGAATCCAACGAAAAACCAGCATAAAGGGTGAATCCGTGTTTGATCCTAGAGAAAAAGTTGCTTTATTCATCGACGGCGCCAATCTGTATGCAACGACCAAGACTCTTGGCTTCGATATTGATTACAAACGGCTATTGAGAGAATTTCGCGGCAAGGGATACCTCCTGCGGACGTATTATTATACCGCTCTGGCCGAAGATCAGGAATATTCTTCCATCAGACCTTTGATCGACTGGCTTGATTACAACGGATACCATGTCGTTACCAAGCCGACCAAGGAATTTACTGATTCTGCAGGGCGTCGGAAGATCAAGGGCAACATGGACATTGAGCTGACCATCGACGCGATGGAGTTGGTGGACCATGTGGATCACTTCGTCATCTTCTCCGGTGATGGCGATTTCCGCAAACTTGTTGAAGCGCTGCAGCGTCGCGGACGCAAGGTGAGCGTGGTTTCCACCATGTCGACCCAGCCGCCGATGATCGCTGACGAGCTGCGCCGACAGGCTGACCATTTCATCGATCTGGCCCATATCGCCGACCGTATCGGTCGCGATGCGAATGAGCGCCCACAGCGCACTCCGGTCCAGAACGACTATGAAGATTCAGAATATGATGACTGATCACCAGATCAGTCAGATATAGATATAAAAACCCCGCTTGATGCGGGGTTTTTTGTTGTCTCTATTCTGCGCAAGTCAGCAGGTCAGCAACTAGTCAAACGCCTAGATACCGGACCGTTCCAGCATGGCAATCCAGTTCTTGTGGGCGATCTTTGCAATCAGCTCTTCGCCAAAGGCGCGCGCGCGCAACCGTTCGATAAGAGCCGGGTTACCTGCGCAGGAACCGATACGCTGTGGAACGGTGGTGCCGTCGAAATCCGATCCCAGACCGACGCCATCTTCCCCGAGCTTCTCGACCAGATAGGCCAGATGATCGACCATGATGTCGAGGTCCATGTCGATCTGCTTCTTGTCACCATCCGGGCGCAGGAAGCCGACGGAATAGTTGAGCCCGACCAGCCCCTTGGTCTCGGCAATTGCAGCCAGCTGCTTGTCTGTCAGATTGCGGCGTGACGGGCAGATGGCATGAACATTGGAATGGGTCGCCAGCAGCGGCTTTTCACTGACAGCATGCACATCCCAGAAGCCCTTTTCGTTGATGTGGGACAGATCGATCAACATGTTCAGCGCACCACAGCGCCGAACCAGTTCCTTGCCCAGGTCGGTAAGGCCGGGGCCAGAATCAGGGCTGCCGGGAAAGTCGAACGGTACGCCGTGGCCGAAGATATTGCTGCGGCTCCAGACAGGACCAATGGACCGCAGACCGGCAGCGTGGAGCACATCAAGGGCGTTGAAGTCGGCGTCGATGGCCTCGGCTCCTTCGATATGCAGCATCAGGGCGATGACATTGTCTGCCATGGCCTGCTTGATGTCGGCGCTTGTGAGGCAGATGCGCACCCGCCCTTCCGATTTCTGAGCAAGGCGCAGCGCACGGGCCATCATCGCATTGGTCATGTCGAGCGCATAGGGCTGCTCGACTTCGTTGACCATGGATTGAAAGTCGGGTTTGCTGTCCAGCTTCTTCATCGGCGGGACGAAGATGGCAAACAGGCCGCCAGCAAAGCCACCTTCAACGGCTTTCGGATAATCGATATTGAGCTTTTCACTGCCTTCAAGGAAGGAAATGGGAGTCCCTTCCCTTTCGGACATTTCAAGCCGGAGCAATGTGTCATTGTGGCCGTCAAAGACGGGTACGATAGCCTTGACCATAGTCATTCTCGTTGTTGTTCTTGTTTGCAATCGGTTGGGGTCTGGCGTCTCACCGAACGACGACCCCGGAGATCTTTACTCGCGACAGCGGCGCCTCAGCCACGCGGCTGGCGGAAGAAGCGCAGCATCCATTTGGCCACCCTATCAGCATCCACGGCATCATGCACATGAGAGAGTGCCACATCGGCATCCTCTTCTGTCATTGACTGCCCGCGCCGCTGCTCAAGAAGTGTCTCGATGAGAGGGGCGGATAACTCGGGATGGAGCTGAATGGAGAGACCGGATTGCCCATAGGCAATCATGCCATTGGGGCAGAAGCTGTTGCCAGCAAGCAGACACCCGCTTTCGGGCAGAACTGTGACCTGATCCTGATGACTTGCCTGTAGGGAAAATTCTTCGCTTTCGGCATCCATCCATTGCGGGCGCTTGTCGGGATCGACCTTGTAGTGATGCACCGCGGCGCCCCACCTGCCAGACGGAGCCTTTTCCACGACACCACCCATGGCCGTCGCCATGATCTGGTGACCAAAGCAGATACCAATGACCGGGCTGTTGGCTTTAATGGCATCACGAATGAAGGCTTCAAGGCGCAACATCCACGGCAGCTTTTCATAGGCGCTGTGCAGCGAGCCGGTCACGATCCAGCCATCGCATTCGCCTTTATCGGCGGGGAACACATCCTTGAACACGTCATAGCTTTGAAAGGTAAGATCAGGGTCCTGCTTCAGGAGCAGCTCCCGAAACATGTCATCAAATGTACCATAGGCCTTCACGAGGTCTTCCGGCAGGGGTCCGGCAACCAGAATACCGATCTTCATTCTATTCAAAGCTCCAACTCTTCAGGCGTCTTGCGGCGGGGCCTCATGGTGAGAGGTCGTGAGCTACCCGCTGACGTGACGCAAAACCGCAATGGCGACAGTGCCAATCACCACCATCCATATAACGGAAACCCTGAGGCCCGCAATCACTGCAATGGCAAATGCAGCCCATTCATTGGGCCCACCCTGCGCAACGGCCGGGGCTACCAGTGTCGTCAACACCGCAGCAGGAACAGCATCGAGCCCGGCTCGTGCCCGAGGATGGATTTCCTTGAACCGCGTCAGGATGACATGCCCGCCAATGCGGGTCAGATAGGTTACGATGGCGCCGCCGATGATGATCCAGAAGGTTGCCGACATCACACATCCCCCTCCAGCTTCAGCGGCTCACTGACATCGCCCGCCCCATTCCCCCGTGCAGCAGGCGCGAAGATGGCCGCCACCAGAATGCCGGCGGCAGCGCCGATGGATACATGCCAGGGCGAGCCGACCGTATAGCTGGCGATCACCGAGGCAACAGCACTGACGGCGACCACAGGATACCAGAAGGGGCGCTTCCTGAAGCCCATCAGCATGGCCATGAAATAGATCGGCAGGATGAAATCAATGCCCCAGGCGTGGGAGTTTTCGAGGAAATTGCCGAAGATTGCGCCAAGGAAGGTCATCGCGACCCAACCGACATAGACCACGAAGACAAGGCCCATATACCACGAGAACTGGATTTCCTCGCCCTGCTCCACTCTTCGTTCCGTTTCGGCATAGGCCGGGTCGACAAGGAAGAAGAAGCCGAAGGCCTGTTTCAGGATCGACCATTGCGACAGATGCTGCCCCATCGAAGCGGAATAGAGAATGTGGCGGAAGTTGACGGCAAAGATCGACAGGACGACAATCCAGGCAGGAATATGCTGGCCAAAAAGATTAAGGCCGACCAGCTGGCTCGCTCCCGCAAAAATCGTCGCGCTCATCAGAACGGCATCGAATACAGACATGCCGCCATCAACAGCCAGTGCTCCAAATAGCGCACCGAAAGGTCCGGCAGTAATCACGACAGGCACGCCGAGCTTCATTCCCTGAAGGAAGAGCAAGCGGGGTGTCATACTGTCATCGGGTAATCTTTTTCCAGTCATATCGCTTCTATAAGGCAAATGCCGCAGTCAGTCCTATCAATAGTTTTCAAGAAGCCATAACGGGAAATGATAAGTTGCAGTGTCTGCCACCAACCCGGATACCATGCAGACGGAACGGCAGCCCCAATGACGTGGGCCGAACATGGCAACCACGACATATTTCACCACAGTTTCAATAGGATAAACTGCTGAGCCCTTCAGTCTTTCGGTTCGACGCTGCGATCCCCATTGCCTCGGTTCACTTGATATCAATGCTCGTGCATACAATGGCCATGGTCGGCCAGGCTTTCGATGACTTTGCATTCTGCAATGCATTCACCCTGACAATGGGACATGCGCTCAAGCTCTGATTCCAGTCGCTGCAAACGGGATATCCGATCGCGAACATCGAATAGATGGCGCGTGAGAATGTCGTCAGCCCCCTTGCATGGGCATTTCTCGTCGTCCTTGAGCGCCAGCAGTGATTTGATATCATCAAGGGAAAAGCCTAGATCGCGGGCGTGTTTTACGAAGGTGAGCCGCTTGAGGTCGTCGTTTTCATAGCGGCGCTGGTTGCCTTCACTGCGGTCAGCGGCTGCAATCAGGCCGATTTGCTCGTAGTAACGGATGGTTGGCACCTTGACGCCGCTGGTCTTTGACAATTCACCGATAGTCAGCATTTTGAGAGTTCCCGAAAACGAGAGCGATTTGCTCCAGAAGCTATAGTCTCTAGAGCTATTATAGGGAGGTTCATCCGGTTGTTTCAAGACTGACGGCACAATAATTGAGCGAAGCGCTCTCCAATCACTTGGAAGCATCATCCTGCAACTGCTGTAGCGGTGATGCCAGCCAGCATGGGCGTCAAATTCACCACATCCGCCATTGCGGATATTGCCGATGCCCTTGTCATGGCGGGTCTGTTCTTGCGCTCGGCCCGGTTGATCCTGCAGCAATCGAGCATCGATTTTCGCCAGAGCCATGCAAAACCTGTTTGAATCGCGCAAAATCGGCCTGTTTTGGAGAAAAAACTGCGCGAAATGATGGATTTATCCTTCATCAGTCTGTAGAAGATCAAGCTAGTGAAAAACAAGATAAGCACTTATAATCGCTGGAAGGATTGGATTGATGCGCAAACTTCGGACCATGGCCACACTGCTTGCTCTGACGTTGCTCCCTTCATATGGTCAGGCAAGCACACTGTCAGATCAGATTGAAGCAGCAGATGCTCTGTTGTCCTCTGGCAAACCGGCAGCCGCGTTCGATCAGTTGGACGGGATCATCGAGGACTTCTGGAACAGGTCGCCAATGTTTGTGCGCAAGGCCGTTTTCGTCAGTGACGTGACCGGCTATGGCAACTTTGTCGAGAAAGAGGCCGTTTTCAAACCCGATGCTGCCCAGATGATCTACATCGAGCCGGTCGCCTTCTCCTATGGCAAGACGGATGATGGCAACAGCGTTGCAAGCTGGAGTGTCGACTATTCGCTCGAAGGCCCCAAAGGCACCACCCTGCTCGACACCGAGAATTTTGTTGATCTGGTCGTTCCGCTCAAGCGCCACAATCGCGAAATCTTCCTCAAGATGACGATCAACCTGCACGGCATGAAACCGGGAAGCTATGTGTCGCACTATGTGCTGAAAGACAAGAATTCCGACAAGACCGCAGAGTTTTCCCTGCCGTTCAAGATCGAGGAATAGCATAACGCAAGAAGGCTTTGTGATCCGTCACAAAGCCTTTTTTGTATCTACCGCGACCATGGCCTCCCAACCGCCGTCGCCTATTGCGAGGCCAGTTGTATGGTTGGTCGCAAGTCTGCCGTCTCCACTTCCTTGGGCAGATTGGCTCGAACGACATCATGGCTCATCTCGCTCATTTCCTGATGGATCAGGGTGAACATGATCCTTGAGCCGACCAAAACCGAGCCAACGGCAAACCCCAGCACCACGCAATAAAGACCAGTCTGCAAAAGCAGCCGTCGCAGGTTGATGGCGAGCAAATAGCTTTGAGCCGAAAGATAGACGCGTCGGGACGCATCAACCAGAGATGCCGCTTTCTCTGGTCCGTGCCGGTCCAGCAGTGCAGCCAGAGCATTATCGAAGGCTCGCTCGACTTTTTCCAGGAGCGTTAGCGCTTCAATCCTCTTGCCATCCCGTACAATCATTTTCACTACCCCATCCGCCTCAAACCCACAGGCCCGACTTAACCAATCAGGTCATACCTGACTTTCTGAATGTAAATATTTGCCAATATTTCTAGCTCAAATATAAACATCTCTTCTCAAGAAGGTTCCGTTCAGGACATATTTGAAAACAGGGTTGTCAAACCGTAAACGTGATTGCTCATATCTTATCGATTAGCTTAAACATGCTTCATATCGAAACCACAGATCGTCACCACGGTTAACATGATCTTTATTCTGCCGATGGGGCCGCAGAAAAATCCTTACCAAGACATCGTACACCGAAATTGTTCATTCCCATGCAAAGAGCAATTGTCTCACCATTTCGTCCGTGTCATGAATGAAAATCTTACCGCCTGAAGAAAGTTCCAAATTCATGTCCTTACAGAATACTCTCCCGTCTGCCCTCCTTTCCGCTCGTCCGCTCACTGCCGCAGATGCAGACACGATGCTGAGGATCTATCAGGAAGGGATCGATACGGGCATGGCAACCTTCACGGATGCGGCGCCGACCTGGGAAGCATGGGACAAGGGTCACCTGCCCGAGTGCCGTATGGTGGCGGTGTTAAACGGCGAAATCGCAGGCTGGGTGGCATTGTCCGCCTATTCTGGCCGGAGCGTCTACCGGGGCGTTGCAGAACTGAGCATCTATATTGCCAACAGCGCCAAGGGCGCAGGTGTCGGCTCGTTTCTGATGCAAAAGCTGATCGAGGAATCGGAAGCAAAGGGGTTCTGGACGCTACAGGCGGGCATCTTTGCCAACAACGCGGCCAGCATCCATCTGCACGAAAAGTTCGGGTTCAAGCTGGTCGGCATTCGCGAGCGCATCGCCCAGATCTCCTACGGCGCCAACAAGGGCCAGTGGCGAGACGTTACCCTTTACGAACGGCGCAGTCTGAAGGTTGGCGCCTGATCGTTTCGATACCAAAACGATTCCTAAAAACCGCCACGCAAACGGATCGTCACAGATGTCGTTGCGGGTGCGCACATGGGGAGCCTTGCGCGTCAGTCGTCCTTGGGCAGGCTCATGACCGCCGCCCCCATGGCCACACTGCAGATGGTGATCAGTAGGCCAAAGAACAGCAGCGCCATCGGTATCCAGGGCTCTTCACTGTTGAAAATAAGGTCCTGAAGTCCTGCGGCATTTGTCAGCAGCAGGCCGCAGAAGATCAGCACAGTCGCGGCAAATCCAATCAGCCAGTTGATCGCCAGCAGCCGCATGAGGGGATTGCTGAAAACACCTTTCACCCCTTTTTCCTGTCGACGCGACGGCGGTACCAGATCCGTTATTGGCATGGGTAATGCGTTCCTTGTTTCGAAGGCCTGAAGCCGAGGCAACTGATCGTTCTACAACCATTCATGCAAAGCCTCGCAACTATAATCAGTTTTCCCTAGCTGTAAATCAGACCATGAGGCAACCGACCATCACAAAATGGAGACTCCATGCCCCGCAGATATGACGATTTGATATATTCACTAGACACATATATCAAATCGTTATATAGACTTTAGATATACGCCTTGATACTGAAATCGTGAGTTTCGAGGGCCGTAGCCAAACCAACGGATTGACCAATGAATGTTCGCAGCATCTGTCTTGCCATCCTATACTGTTCCGACAGAACCGGCTATGACATCCGCAAATTCTCGACGGAGGGCAATTTCAGCTTCTTCATCGACGCGTCATATGGTTCGATCTATCCTGCATTGAACAAGCTGGAAACGGAAGGACTGGTCACCTGCCGCCATGTTGCCGAAGAAGGCAAGCCGGCGCGCAAGGTCTATTCCATCACCGAGAGCGGTCGGAGGGCTCTGTTCGATGAGCTTTTGCAGCCTCATCGGCCAGATATCTACAAGTCCGAATTCCTACTTATATCGTTGTTTGCACGCCTTATCGGACCCGACGCGATAAGAGAGGCAATCGACAGACAGGTTCAACAACTGAATGAAGAGCTTGCACTCATCTCTTCATGTAACGAATCCGAGCTTCAGACTGATCTGGAGCCAAGTGATTGTGGCCGCAACGAGCTGGATCTCCAGGCGGCTGAATGGGCAAAGAGCTACGGGCTCTATTGTGTTCAGGCCAGCATTGACTATCTGAAGATGCATGGTGAAGCTCTGGTTGAAATCGCAAGACAAGGCAACCAGACCAAACCGCAAGCACAGACCGGTCTGAGTGAATAACATAAATTTTGAAGCCGAATTGTCGTGGAGCGCAAGATCTGCCTGCGGCTTTCATTTGATTTGACCTATTGCCCCAATTCCTGTGGGGCGCCGATAGCGAGGGACTACCCCATGGCGTTGCGACTGAAAGGCTCATACGGCCTGGCGCTGCTGTGTACTGCTGGGATCGTTGGATGGATGGCAACCGGAGAAGCCGTCTTCAGCGGTCAGGAAACGGCCGAGGCAACCCCGCCTCCCGCCGTTCGTACTGAAAATCAGGAGAATGCGCTCTTCCGTGTCGCGGTTCAGCATTTTTCTGCCAAGCCGAGACTATCCACCCTGACCATTCGCGGCCGCACAGAAGCCGATACGAAGGTGACGGTACGCGCAGAAACTTCGGCCATCGTCCAGTCGATCGCCGTTGAAAAGGGCCAGTGGGTGCACAAGGGCGATCTCCTGTGCAAACTCGACATCGGCTCGCGGGAGGCAAGTCTGGCCAAGGCCAGAGCTGCCCTTGAACAGGCCGAATTCGACCTTCAGGCCAAGGAGACACTGGCAACCAAGGGATTTGCCTCCAAGACCCAGCTGGCAGCTCTGCGCGCCTCGCGTGATGCGGCGATTGCCGGTGTCAAGGAAGCGGCTCTTGAACTTGACCGCACCAACATACTTGCCCCCGTTGACGGTCTGGTGCAGGGCGATATCGCCGAAATCGGCGATCAGCTAAGTATTGGCGGGGCCTGCGCCGAGCTCGTGAACCCGGACCCGATGCTGGTTGTCGGTCAGGTCTCCGAGCGCGATATTGCCCAGGTTGAAGTGGGCAACAAGGCTGAGGTCAATCTGGTCACCGGCGAGAAGACCGAAGGCCGCGTACGCTTTGTCAGCTCTGTCTCCGATGTGGAAACACGAACCTTCCTTGTCGAAGTCGAGATCCCCAATCCCGACCGCTCGCTGCGCGACGGCGTGACGGCCATTGCCAATCTCGCCCTGCCGCCAATCAAGGCCCATCTGATGAGCCCGGCATTGCTGACCCTGTCAGACGAGGGCATTGTCGGTGCCATGCAGGTTGTTGGCGATACAGCCCTGTTCGCGCCGGTCAATATCGTTTCCAATGACGAAAATGGCGTCTGGCTCACGGGGCTGCCCGACGAAGTGGACCTCATCACAGTTGGTCAGGAATATGTCAAATCCGGCCAGAAGGTGGTGCCCGTTCCCGCTGACGTGATGTCTGAGAACGGCACTGCGAACAAGACGGCCAGCAAGGCAGATGGCAAGACCAGTGGCGGGGAGCCGAACTGATGCAGAGCGCTCTTGAAACCATTCTGCGCGCCCGACGGGTCGTCATGACCCTGATGGTCGTGCTGCTTCTGGGCGGCATCCTCAGCTATATCAATGTGCCCAAGGAAGCGAACCCGGACATCGATATTCCGATCTTCTATATCTCGGTTTCACAGCAGGGTATTTCGCCCGAGGATGCCGTACGGCTCCTGGTCAAGCCGATGGAGAACAAGCTGCAGAGCCTTGACGGCCTCAAGGAAATGACCAGCTTTGCCTCGGAAGGTCATGGCGGGGTTCTGCTTGAATTCACGGTTGATTTCGACAAGGAATCGGCGCTTGCCGACGTGCGCGACAAGGTTGATCAGGCCAAGGCCGAGATGCCATCTGACGCAGATGAACCGACCATCTCCGAAATGAACATGTCGCAGCAGCCAACCCTGTATGTGACCCTGTCCGGCTCGGTGCCGGAACGGACGCTCTATCAGCATGCGCGCCAGTTGAAGGACGAGATCGAAGGCATTTCCTCAGTGCTGGAGGCCAATCTTTCCGGCAACCGCGATGAACTGCTGGAAGTGGAAATCGACCAGTTGCGGCTGGAATCCTACAATGTCACCCAGACCGAGTTGATCAATGCGGTAACGCTCAACAACCAGCTCGTGCCGGCAGGCTTTCTGGACAATGGCATGGGGCGGTTCAACCTCAAGGTTCCGGGCCTCATCGAGAGCGCACAGGATGTCTATTCCATTCCCATCAAGCAAAGCGGTGAAGGAGTGGTTACGCTCGGCGATATCGCCACGATCAAGCGGACCTTCAAGGACCCGACCACGATCACACGGGTGAATGGCAAGACCGCAATTACCATCGAAATCTCCAAGCGTCTTGGCACCAACATCATCGAGAACAACGATGCGGTGCGGCAGGTGGTCAAGGATGTGACCAGCGACTGGAACCCGGCCATCAAGGTTGGCTTCCTGCTGGATCAGTCCGAGCCAGTCAACGATACGCTGGGCTCACTCGAATCCTCCATCATGACGGCCATTGCCCTTGTCATGATGCTTGTGCTGGCGTCCCTTGGCTTCCGGTCGGCCCTGATGATCGGCATCGCTATCCCGACCTCCTTCATGATGGGTTTCCTCGTGCTGTCGCTGCTGGGCATGACGCTCAACACCATGGTGATGTATGGCCTCGTGCTGACCGTGGGCATGCTCGTTGATGGCGCCATCGTCATCGTGGAATATGCCGACCGCAAGGTTGCCGAGGGCATGCAGCGGCAGGAAGCCTATATCCGTGCAGCAAAACTGATGTTCTGGCCGATTGCTGCTTCGACCGGTACGACGCTGGCAGCCTTTCTGCCCATGCTGCTGTGGCCGGGCATTATCGGCGAGTTCATGAGCTACCTGCCGATCATGGTGATCATCGTCCTGTCCTCTGCCTTGCTTTCGGCCATGGTGTTCCTGCCTGTCATTGGTGGCTTCATCGGCAAGAAGAGTGCAACGCAGGAAGAAATCGAGAATGCCAAGCATCTTTCCGGCGGTCGCCATTTCAACCCCAAGGAAGTGACCGGCATGACCGGCGTCTACGCCCGCTTCCTGCATGTGCTGGTGCGCCACCCGGCGGGCAACATCATCGCCATCGTCGGTGTTGTCACGATCATGGCGTCGATCATCAGCCCGTTCTTCCTCGGACGGGAATTCAAGGCCGAGCTGTTCGTCAATGAAGAACCCCGCTATGCGATGGTCTATGTTTCGGCGCGCGGCAACATGTCCGCACAGGAGAGTCGCGACATCGTGAAGCGCGTGGAGGATGAAGTCCTGCAGGTCAAGGGCATCAAGGACGTGGTTGCCACTTCGGCGCCATCCGGCACGAGCGGCGGCGGCAACAGCCTCAGTTCGGACAGCAGCCGCCCGTCCGATGCCATCGGCTCGCTGGCGCTTGAACTCTCCGACTTCTGCTGTCGCAGACCGGCCGAAGAGATCTTTACCGAGATCAGGGACAGGACGGCACAGTATCCCGGTATTCTGGTGGCGGTGGCCAAGACCGAAGAAGGCCCTCCGACCGGCAAGGACATCAACCTCGAGATCACCTCGAACAATTACGATCTGGTCTCCAGCATTACCGGCATCGTGCGCAAGCATGTCGACGGAATCAGCAATCTGGTTGATATTGAGGACGGCCGTCCCCTGCCCGGAATCGAGTGGGAACTCAAGATCGACCGCGAACAGGCGGGCCGTTACAACGCATCCATTGCCACGGTCGGCTCGATGGTCCAGCTTCTGACCAACGGCGTCATGATCGGCAAATATCGTCCTGACGATTCCGAGGACGAGGTGGACATTCGTGTGCGTCTGCCCAAAGAGCAGCGCAACCTTGACCATCTTGGCGAGCTGAAACTTCCGACCAGCAACGGCATGGTGCCGATCAGCAACTTCGTGCAGACCGAAGCCAGGCAGAAGGTATCCTCGATCACCCGCAAGGATGGTCTCTATGCCATGAGCGTCAAGGCGACCGTGGATCAGAGTGACGGCACAACGGTTGATGCCAAGGTGCGGGAACTGGATGAGTGGATCAAGGCACAGGAATGGCCCAACGGCGTACACTTCAAGTTCCGGGGCGCTGATGAAGACCAAAAGGAATCTGGCGAGTTTCTCGGCAAGGCGGCGCTTGCTGCCCTGTTCATCATGGCGATGATCCTGATCACCCAGTTCAACAGCTTCTATCAAACGGCGCTGACGCTTATGACCGTGGTCTTCTCGATCTTCGGCGTGCTGTTGGGTATCGTTGTTACCGGTCAGACCTTCTCCATCATCATGACCGGTACAGGGGTCATGGCGCTGGCAGGGATCGTGGTCAACAACGCCATTGTGCTCATCGACACCTACAACCGGTTCCGGTCAGAGGATGTGGAAGTGGTTGAAGCCGTGATCAAGACGGCGGCCCAGCGTATTCGCCCCATCCTGCTGACGACGATCACGACGATTGCCGGTCTGATCCCGATGGCGACAGGCATCAACCTGGATTTCTTCAACCGTGTGATTGCCGTAGGCTCGATCACTGCGGCCTGGTGGATCCAGCTGTCAACGGCGGTGATTGCCGGTCTTGGCTTCTCGACCGTTCTGACGCTGATCCTCATACCGGTGCTTCTGGCCTTCCCGACCGTAACCCTGAAACCGATGTTCGGCTGCATGGGACGGTTGATTGGCCTCGGACGCAACCGGCCGCACAGCCCGGAGGCAGCTGAATAGTCGGTTTTCTCCAGCCAAGCGGTTTAAAAAGACAAGGCCCGTCAGCGGATTCACTGATGGGTCTTTTTTTGTTCGAAAATATATTGAAGATATATCTTGATAGTTTGAACGAACCGCGCTATTTAAGATATATCTTAGTTATATCTATTTGGAGAAACCAATGAGAGAACAGAATTTTCAAGAGATGCGTAGCGGCGGGCGTTGGCGCAATAACTGCGACAACCGCGGTCCGCATGGACGCATGAACGCCAATGGACGCCGAGGTGATGGCCCTGATTATGGACTTGCTGATGGATTGGGCGACGCCTTTCAAGGCGGTCGCGGCAACAGATGGCGTGATGAAAGTCGCTGTGGTCAGGAAAGAGGAAGAGGCCCCGAGGTATGGGG
Organism: Cohaesibacter haloalkalitolerans; assembly: GCF_003574655.1. Classification (GTDB taxonomy): domain Bacteria; phylum Pseudomonadota; class Alphaproteobacteria; order Rhizobiales; family Cohaesibacteraceae; genus Cohaesibacter; species Cohaesibacter haloalkalitolerans. Next base: position 283,011 of record NZ_QNUM01000005.1, on the reverse strand, counting down.
CTCTCCCGAGGGCGGGCCTTTCCATCCCGGCTTCATGGGCGGCGGCCCACGAGGGCGCCACGGCGGTCCTGGCGGTCGATCTGGCGGCGGTGGCGACGGCCGTGGCCAGCGACGTGGACGGTTTCTTGGTCAGGGTGACATCCGCCTTCTGGCCCTCGCCCTTATCGAGCAGGAACCCCGCCACGGCTATGATATCATCAAGGAAGTGGAGACCCTGACCAATGGCTCCTACGCTCCCAGCCCGGGTGTGATCTATCCGACCTTGACCTATCTGGAAGAAGCCGGGCAGTGCAATGTCGAGACGGAAGGCAACAAGAAGCGGTATGCCATCACTCCGGAAGGATCTACCCAACTGGAAGAACAGCGCTCAGAGGTCACTCGCATCCTCGATCTTCTCAAGGCGATGGGAGACCGGGCAAGGCAGGAAAGCGAAAGCAGCCAGCGGGCAGCTCCCTCCTTGCCGCTCAGCGTCGAGACCGCCCTTCTCAATCTGCGCGAGACCGCGGCAGAGCGGATCAAGCAGGACCCTGCGGCTTCGAGCAAGATCGTTCAGAAGCTGTTGCAGTTGGCCGAAGACCTCTAGCCAAGCCGACGCAACACATACTCCGGTCAACCTGACCGGAGACAAGCAAAGGCCCCTTTTCGCTACTCCCGGCGCGAAAAGGGGCCTTTGTCGTATCAATCATGATGCTACAAGGAGAGAGTGCCGTTGCGCCTCTAGTCGTCCTTGTCGTCTTCGGCACAATCCTTGGCGTCGGCCACCATGCCATCGGTGATCGGATTGTCATCGGGCATCTGACGGTCATGCAGGAACCAGGAGCGCCGCGCAAAGGGGATCGATGCCAGATAGACCGCCACAAGCACCGTCATGGTGATCCACGGATAGGAAAAGAGGATGGCAACAGCGGCCACGACACCAAGGATCAGCGGCAGCACATTGGCGCGTGGAATGCGCAGACCGATGGTCTTGCCCGAATAGGTCGGCAGGGTCGAGACCACCAGCATGGCAATGAGGATGGTGTAGATCAGCACCACCGGCGCGGCCAGATCCGTATGGGGCAAGCCCGACAGCTCCAGATAGATTGGCGCAAGCACCGCCAACGCTCCGGCGGGAGCTGGCACACCGACAAAGAAATTCTTCTTCCACGCAGGCTGGTTACGATCATCAAGCGCCACGTTGAACCGCGCCAGACGCAGCACCATGGCGATGGCGAAAATCAGCGAGCCGATCCAGCCGATCGACTGGAAGGCATGCAGGATCCAGACATGGAGGATCAGGGCGGGCGCAACGCCGAAATTGACGAAGTCCGTCAGAGAATCGAGTTCTGCCCCGAAACGCGACGTGCCCTTCAGCATCCGCGCCACCCGACCGTCAACACCGTCGAGAAAGGCAGCCGCAGCGATGGAGACCAGCGCCGTTTCAAACCGGCCATCGATTGCCATGCGGATGCCCGTCAGACCGGCGCACAAAGCCATCAGCGTCACCAGATTGGGCGCGATCAACCGGAAGGGCACCGCCTTGAAGCGCCGTCTCGGGTTTTCATCCGGATCAAAAGCCTGAAACGGATTGTTGATGCCATGATCTTGATCGTCTGCCATTTGGAACTTTGTCCTGCGGTTGGTTATGGCCGGGCCAGCGTTGCGAAAATCCGCTCTGCCGCCCCTGCCCGTCAGCAATTACTGCTCTCTGTGAGCGCCAATGTCGCCCTGTTCGCCTTCCATGTTTGCCAGAATGGATTCACCGGCGATCATGGTCTGGCCGACAACAACTGTCGGCACAATGGAGGACGGCAGGTAGACGTCGACGCGACTGCCAAAGCGGATAAGGCCAAAGCGTTCGCCAACCGGCAGTTCCTCGCCCTCACCTGTCCAGCAGACGATGCGGCGGGCGATCAGACCGGCAATCTGGGTTACCCCGACGGGACCATATTCGGTGTCGAGAATCAAGCTGTTACGCTCATTGTCCTCACTGGCCTTGTCGAGTTCGGCGTTGAGAAATTTGCCCGGCTTGTAAGCCACCTTGCGCACCCTGCCCTTGATCGGCGCACGGTTGACATGAACGTTGAAGACATTCATGAAAACGGAGACGCGCATCATTGGCTGATCGCTGAGGCCCAGTTCCTTGGGAGGTGTTGCCAGCCCGACGCCGGAAACGATGCCATCGGCCGGAGAAATGACGAGACCCTTCTTCAGCGGGGTCACGCGGGCCGGATCGCGGAAGAAGTAGCAGCACCACAGCGTCAGGAACAGGCCGATCCAGAACAGCGCCGAGACGAACCAGCCGAGAATGACGGTGATAACGGCAAAGATCGCGATGAACTTGTGCCCTTCGGGATGAATGGGAACCACACTCTTGCGAATGGAATCAATAATCGTCATGGTGCTCGGCCTTCCTTCGGTCGGAGGGGGTGCGTGCGCCAGATGCAGCAAGGCAAGCTGCCAGCGTGGTGCATGGATGCGATGGCATGCGCAGCCCCGGTTTGAACAAAGCTTTTAGCGAAAGTTTCCGGCGCCGCCAAGTCACCATAAGCATTCTTTGCAAGTTCCTGACGCTGAGCTGCCGTCTCACGGCCACTTTCATCGGCTGCGTCCTGCCAATCGCGCCCCTCTTGCAGGGGCAGGGGACACGCCTTTCCAAGCCGGTATCAGGGCAGCAACTGGTCTGGTGTTACCATGGGAGCGCCGGTGGTTGAAACATAGAGATCCACCAGCCGCGCCTCTTCCAGCGACAATTCGACACTGCGCGGGTAGAAAGGCCTGTCCCTGTCCTTGAGAATCGGTGTGTGCCAGCCATCAGTTTCCTCGACGAACCGCATCATGCCGACTTCGCCGAACTTGTGCAGAAAACCCTGCATGACCGCATCGATATAGGATTGCAGAATGGGGAACTTGGGGTCGGCCTTGCTGGTGAGGGCTGGCTGACCAACATAGATATAGCAATCGATCTGGTCTGGCAGCGGTTGATCGGCCTGGAAATCAGCAAGGTCGATCTTCACACGACTATAGTGCGCTTCCCTGATGTCCACCTGCGGCAGGTGGCTCTTCTGATCAAAGACCAACAGCCCGTCACAATAGGCACCGGGTTTCGGGGTTACCGAAAGGGCGGCCGCTCCATGCATCCCGAAGGCGCGCCGTTCCGGGCTGGCTTCCCAGATCGACCAGTGGCGACGATAGCCCTTGAGCCGTCCGGCCACACCAAAGCTTTCGCCATTTCTTGTTTTGTCATTGACCAGAGAGCCATAGCCGAAATAGGCAACCCAATCGGAAGGGTTTGCCAGAAGATCTTCAAATGTCACGATAATCTATCCAGTATCAGGGCGGGTAATGGCAAGCGTGTCGTTGACTTGGCTGAAAAGCATCAAACCGTTTACAAGACCTGCCGCATCACCATTTTAAGCAGATTGCGTTTCAACAGGGGATCATATTTCACCTTGCGTTCCATCACCTCAAGCCCCTGTTTGCGATAAAAGCTGCAAGCGCGGGTGTTTTGCGCAAAAACCTCCAGCGTCAAATGGTTCTGCCCCACCTGACGCAGCTTGCCGCGGGCATCCTCCATCAGAGCCGCACCCACCCCTTGCCTCTGCCAGAGCGGATCGACACACAGGTCCGACAGGTAGGAGGTGGAACAATCCAGCGCACAGAAGCCGACGACGGCTCCATCAGCCTTGGCAAGGGTCAGCAGATCATGCGGATCAGCCTGACCGGCAGCATAATACATCATGAAGGCATGGAGTTGTGCCTCCATCTGCGTGATGTCATTGGCAGAAAAATCAAAGGAATTGCCGCCGATCACGCTGCACCATGCGTCAAGGCCGCAGCGGGTCGCCGCATCAACATCGGCTCCGCACAACGGACCGAAGGTCAAATCCCCAGCCGAGAGAGACAAGGATGTTCCTCGCCCCTCTTCGTTGATGCTGTGCGGCAATGGCATGCTCGGATCACCCGTCCTTGCGCACGCGCCGGGACGGTTCCTTCATGGTGACGAGCTCTTCGGCTGCTGTTGGATGGACGGCAACCGTTGCGTCAAAGTCGGCCTTGGTCGCGCCCATCTTGATGGCGATGCCGAGAAGCTGGGACATTTCGCCCGCATCGGGGCCAAGAATGTGACAGCCGACCACCTTGCCGCTGTCAGCAGCGACGATGATCTTCATCAGCATCTTTTCGTCGTTGCCCGCCAGTGTGTTCTTCATCGGGCGGAACTTGGCCGAATAGATGTCAAGATTGCCGAAAGCCTCCTTGGCTTGCGCTTCCGTCATGCCGACCGTGCCGATTTCGGGCTGGGTGAAGACGGCGGTGGCGATATTCTCGTAATCCGTGGTGGTGGGATTGTTGTTGAACAGGGTTTCTGCAAGCGCAGCCCCTTCCCGGATGGCGACAGGCGTGAGGTTGACCCGATCCGTCACGTCGCCGACGGCGAAGATGTGATCCACGTTGGTGCGGTTATACTCATCAACCTTGATGGCACCGTTGCGACCAAGCTCAACACCGACCTTGTTAAGGCCAAGACCGTTGGTATAGGGCGAGCGGCCGATGGCCGAGAGCACCTGATCGGCCTCAAGCGTCCGACCGGCAATCGTCTTGACCGTAAGCCCGTTGCCGTGCTTCTCGACGGACGCCAGATTGTCCTCGGTGATGATGGTGATGCCGCGCCCTTCCATTTCCTCGTGCAGGGTCGCACGGATTTCGTCATCAAAGCCACGCAGAATTTCCTCGCCCCGGTAAAGCACGGTGGTTTTCGCGCCAAGGCCATTGAAGATGCAGGCAAATTCAAGGGCGATATAGCCAGCGCCAACGACGACAACACGCTTGGGCATTTCGTCCAGATGGAAGACTTCGTTGGAGGTGATGAGATGTTCAGCGCCGGGCAGGTCCTGCGGCATGTTCGGACGACCACCGGTTGCCACCAGAATATATTTGGCGGTTACGTGACGCTCCTCGCGGGACAGCCAGATCCGGTGCGGTGCCTGAATTTCGGCACGAGACTGGATGATTTCGACGTTATGACGTTCGAGATTCTTGATGTAGAGGCCATTGAGGCGATCGATCTCGGCATCCTTGCGCTGGATGAGCGTCGACCAGTCGAACGAGGTTTCACCAACGGTCCAGCCGAACCCGGCGGCGTCGGCAAAATCGTGGGAAAATTTGGACGCATAGACCATGAGCTTCTTGGGCACGCATCCACGGATCACACATGTCCCGCCGACGCGATATTCTTCGGCTACGGCGACCTTGGCGCCGTAGGTTGCGGCCATGCGGGCCGCCCGGACACCGCCGGAGCCCGCTCCGATCACAAACAGATCATAATCATAGTCGCTCATAGTCTTGCCTCTTCAATTTTTGACAGCCGCAAGCATCCTGATGCAAGGACGAACGGATACTCTTTTTCATGCTGCACCAACAGTCTCCCGGCTTGAACATAATGAGACTGGGCAGGAATGAAAGAGCCCGCGGAAAATTAATTCTCAACTTGCGCACGCACAAACGTATTCTTACCAAGCACGGCGACAGCCCGCTCGAGCCCGTGGCATGAAAAAGGCACGGCTCCCGTTCCGGACCCGTGCCTTATCAAATCGTGTCAAACAACCACAATCCACCTATTCGGAGAATTTGTAGCCCTTGGTGTTCAGCTGTTCCTTGGCTGCCTTGACGATGAGGTTCGTCATGATCGCGGTAAACTCCTGAAGGCCGCGAACGGATTCGCCAAGAATGCGCGGCTGGTAGCTTGCGAACTTCTGACCGGTCGGGGTCTTGAAGAAGGCCAGCACTTCCTTGAGTTCGTCTTCCTTCAGATAGCGCGTCCAGGCGATGGCAACCGACTGGGCCATCTGGTCATTGTCGTCCTTGTACTGCTGTGCAATTTCGTCGACAGTGGCAATGATGTCCTTTTCAGCAGACGGATTTTCGCGGATCAGCCACCGTTTGGAATTCATCACGACGTTTCTAAGCGCGTCTGAATAGGCAGGCAGTGTGCCGGTCTGTTTCACGACCGCAATGGCAGCCTGCAAATGCGTATCAACCGCGATCGGCTGGGCTGCATTGGCGTCTGCGGTCGTTTTGGCGTCCTGAGCCAAGGCAGAAGCAGACATGCCTGCGCAGACCACAACAGCCGACAGCATGGAAGCAAGGGCAGATTTTTTCATGTTTCAGTCCTTTTGCGAAAATCCTAGACTTTTCTCAAATTAGATGTCTCAGCAGGCAGGCTCGATAATCGACACACCATCTGCGCCAGCCACAACGGCTTTGGAGGCGATACCAATGAACAACCCGGTTTCCACAACACCCGGAATCGCCCGCAAAGCCGCGTCCAGACCCTCTACATCAGAAATACGGCCAAATGTGGCATCAATGATATAATGCTTGCCATCTGTCACAAAATTCGAGCCATCAGCGGCCTTGCGCAGGCTCAGCGAGCCTTGCATGCCATAATGGTCGCACACCTTCTGGACGGCAATCGTCGTCGAACCCAGCCCGAACGGCATCACCTCGATCGGCAGCGGAAACGCGCCAAGGGTGTCGACGATCTTGGACTTGTCGGCAATGACAATCATGTTGGCTGAAGCGGATGCAACGATCTTCTCGCGCAGCAGCGCACCACCGCCACCCTTGATCAGACGCATCTGCGGGTCGATTTCATCGGCGCCATCTACGGTCAGATCGAGTTCGGGGGTTTCCTCGAGCGTCGTCAGCGGCACGCCGTTCTTCTTGCACAATTCGGCGGTTCTCTCGGAGGTCGGAACGCCAATCACCTTCATGCCGGCGGCGACCTTTTCCCCGAGCAGTTCAACAAAGTGAAGAGCCGTCGACCCGGTTCCGATACCGAGCTTCATTCCATCCTCAACAAATTCCAGTGCGGCGGCGGCGGCCTGTCTCTTAAGCTGTTCACTCATGACTATAAACTTCTTTCTATTCGGTCCTGCGGGCCCGCTGCCTCACGTCTGCCTGACAGCGGCTTGGCTCCACCCGGGGCGGTTGAGCGGCACATGCTATGCACTTGCCTGCGGCCACCCTGCTCCGCTCATATCACGCCGCCGGCAGGACGCCAAGTGCCCTAAAGGGACTTGCGGTCAAGTGTGGTCGCGTTTTTCGAATAATCTGGATTTTTTGGCCATGATTTGGCAAATTGCCGTCAACCGACACAAGGCGAGTGCCTTCTCAACCGGGAAGCCATTTGCCTCACTATGTTACCTTATTCGAATTTGACGGAAACCAATTCATGACCGCTGGCCCCTTTTCCTGCATCCTGTTTGATCTCGACGGCACACTGGTGGATACCGCACCAGACCTGACAGGCGCACTCAACCATGTTCTGGCGCAGCATGATCTGGCCCCCTTCACTGTCGAGAAGGTCCGCAATACGGTCGGCTTTGGCGCCAGGATCACGCTGGAACGCAGCTTCGCCCATTATGATCACCCGGTCACGGATGATGAGCTGGATCTCGCCCACGCGCTTTTCCTCGCCCATTACAGCAGCAATATCTGCAAGGACAGCCAGCTCTTTCCCGGCGTCATGGAGGTTCTTAGCAGCCTCAAGGCCGACGGCGTTTCGATGGGGGTCTGCACCAACAAGACCGAACATCTTTCTGTCGACCTTCTGGACCAGATTGGCGTCGCTTCCTATTTCGACACCATCTGCGGCTCGGACACAGTGCCCAACAAGAAACCCCACCCGGACCACATCTACACAGCCATCAGCCGGGCGGGCGGGGTTTGCGAGCGAACAATCATGATCGGCGACAGCCAGGCCGATGTCGAAGCAGCAAGAGCTGCCAACATCCCGGTGATCGTCATGAGCTATGGGTACACGGCCACACCTTCAAGCCAATTGGGTGCAGACCTCGTGCTGGACAGCTTCGCCGATATCCCGAGCGCCCTTGCCAATTGGCCAGCCTGAGGGCTTGGCCAGTCTGAGGGCTTGGCCCCGTGCAGGTCCAGACCTGACAATCTCGCCCAAGCCTCAGGCTGCCGCGATCAATCTGTAAGGCAGAATAGGTGCGATCAGGCAGTTTTCCGCCGCTTCTCGACCGAGGCAAGCAGCTGTCCCTTGACCTGATTGATATGGTCGGACAGCAGCCGCCCTGCCAGATAGGCGTCCCTCATGTGGGCGGCGTCGATCATGGCCTGATGCTGCCGATGGGCAAGATCCTGCGCATCGCGTGACAGGGTGAGATGCAGCCGCACATAGCGATCGGCATTGTCGTGAACGCGTTTCAGCAACTTGATGGTGGTGGGCTTGTTGGCGGCGCGATAGAGCGCGACGTGGAATTGCCAGTTGAGCGGCCCCCAGTCCTTGACGTCGGCCTTTCGCATCGCGTCGAGGCATTCCTGCGCTTCGGCAAGATCCTCGTCCGTTATGGCGGCCACGGAATGCTCAAAAAGCCAGACCTCGATCATGGTGCGGATTTCGAACAGTTCCTCGATCTCTGATGGCTCCAGCCGGGTGACCTCTGCGCCCTTGTGGGAGACCAGCGTGATCAGGCCCTCTGCTTCCAAAAGCCGCAAAGCTTCGCGCACAGGAATGCGGCTCACTCCCAGCTGACTGGCAATTGCCTCCTGCCGGATCTGTTCACCTTCCTTGATTGCGCCATTCTGAATACGCTTGCGCAATTCGTCTGCCACAATGCTGGTTGTGGTTCGTCTTTGTATTTGAGCCATTTGGCCTGTTCCGAGTCTTTAATACGGCTCTTTCGCGGGGGATTGCCGTTCTCATCTGCAAGGTTCGTTTAAAACCCGAACCGAATTCATAAGAAAAAACTATCATGAAAAATTCGGTCTGGTCGAGAAAAAACGTATCAATACAGACTGGCGAAACTGACTTCGAAGGACCGTTGCCTATCTCTTTGCAGACCGTTGAAAAGCCTTTACTGAAATAGGCAACCGGATTTGTCATGAGAGGTGCCAACCACCCCGCAAGGCGCAACTATAAGCCGGGGCTCATTGCGGAGCGATCATCTTCTCCGGACGGACCCAACGATCATAATCCTCTGCCGAGACGTAGCCCAGCCTGACGGCTTCTTCCTTGAGGGTTGTGCCGTTCTTGTGCGCTGTTTTGGCGATTTTGGTAGCGTTGTCATAGCCGATGTGAGGTGCAAGGGCAGTTACCAGCATTAGCGAACGTTGCATCAGGGCACTGATCTGCTCTTCGTTGGCCTTGATGCCGACGACGCACTTGTCGGTGAAGCTGGTGGCAGCATCGGTCAACAACCGGATGGACTGGATGGTATTGTAGGCTATGATCGGCTTGAACACGTTAAGCTCGAAATGCCCCTGCGACCCGGCCATAGAAACCGCAGCATTGTTGCCCATCACCTGAGTACAGACCATGGTCATGGCCTCGCACTGGGTCGGATTGACCTTGCCGGGCATGATCGATGACCCTGGCTCGTTCTCGGGCAGTGAAATCTCGCCAAGCCCGGACCGTGGACCGGAGCCGAGCAGACGGATGTCACTGGCAATCTTGAACAGGCTTGCGGCCAGCGTGTTGAGCATGCCATGGGCTTCAACCATGGCGTCGTGGGTTGCCAGTGCTTCGAACTTGTTGGGCGCAGTGATGAAGGGCAATCCCGTGTAGGTGGCGACTTCTTCGGCGAATTTCTCGGCAAATCCGATTTTTGCATTGAGGCCAGTTCCAACTGCCGTCCCACCCTGAGCAAGTGCATAGAGGGCAGGCAGAGCGCTGGAAACACGGCGAATGCCATTCTCAACCATCGCGGCATAGCCGGAGAATTCCTGTCCCAGCGTCAGTGGGGTGGCATCTTGCAAGTGGGTGCGGCCAATCTTGATGATATCCTTGAAGTTCCCGGATTTTTCAGCCAAGGCGGCATGCAGCTTTTCGAGCGCCGGAATGAGATGATTGCGGATTTGCTCGGCTGTGGCAATGTGCATCGCCGTCGGGAAGGTGTCATTGGAAGACTGGCTGCGATTGCAATGATCATTCGGGTGAACAGGATCCTTCGAGCCCAGAACACCGCCCAGCAATTCAATAGCCCGATTGGAAATCACCTCGTTGGCATTCATGTTCGACTGCGTGCCGGAGCCGGTCTGCCAGACCGAAAGCGGGAAGTGATCGTTGAGCTTGCCCTCGGCCACTTCTTCGGCGGCGCTGATGATGGCGTTACCGATACGGGATTCGATATTGTCGAGCGCCAGATTGGCCCGCGCAGCCGACAGCTTGATGATACCAAGGGCCCGGATGATCGGCGCAGGCATGGTTTCTTCCCCGATCGGGAAATTGATGAGCGATCGCGCCGTCTGGGCTCCGTAATATTTGTCTGACGGAACGTCCAGGGGGCCAAAGGAATCCGTTTCCACGCGTATTTCGTTCATCTCTTTCTCCATCAGTTTATGCAAACAGGCTGTTTTCCGACCTTTGTCGGCAAGGCCTGTCAAACAGATGGGGGCATGAAAGCTGCAATTTAAGGGCAGTGGCGGGTCTAATTTTATGTCTGAAAATTCACCAAGACTCCGCACCAGTAATATGGTAGGTTATTTTACCTATATTGATAATTCCTCCAGCTATTCGCTGGACAATATTTTTGAATTTTCAATATTAATCAAAACAACACACAATATCAACTTAAGAAGACAAAAAAATCCTCAATACAACTATAAGTACTTCATACAAACAATGAGGAAGCCATGTCAGAGTCAGAGACTACACCGAGAAACATTACTTCTGAGACGAGCGAAGAGAAACTATACTTCCCCTCCCTGGCCCCGCTTTATGCCAACCTTGCCCAGCCGCTTGCGTGGACGGCTCTGCGTGTCGCCATCGGATTGGCACTTGCCTATTCGGGGTGGAGCAAGATCATGGCGCCCATGGCCATGTCCGGCTTTGTTGAGAGCCTGGGATTCTATCCCGGCTGGCTGTGGTCACCGCTGATGGCGGTTGCCAATTTCGCTGGCGGTCTGCTGATCGCGATCGGACTGTTCACTCGCCCGGCTGCCCTCGCCAATGGCCTGATGCTGCTTGTGACCCTTTATTATCACATTACGCATCCCTATCCCCCGGTCTTCCTGACCGAAGCGGGAATCGCGGCCCTGAGCGGCACGCCAGAACTCTTTACCGGCGGTGGCCTTGGCATGCTCAAGGACGGGGGCGCATCCTTTCTGGGCATGATGCAGGAAAAAGCCGTGACCAATTCGCTATTCTGGGCTGGCGGAACCTTCCTCTATGCGGCTTTCGGCGGCGGGCGCCTGTCCGTTGACCGCGTCATGAAAAAGGTCTTCTAGCGGCCCGCGTAGTGAGTTGATCTCTCGACGCCCCACACGAACAAAAAAGCCGCCCCTGTTCGGGCGGCTTTTTCGATCTGCGTTCAATCGGCTCAGGTCAGCTGAAGACTGCCTTTTGCCCCCATCAGCATCGGGATGACCTCTTCTGCCGAGATAACCTGCATGCGCTCGTCGATTTCCTCCTCTGCGACGCCATTGTGTATCATGCAGGCCTTGCAGACCAGAATCTGGCCGCCCTGCTTGAAGAACTCTTCCTGAAGCGGCAAGGCTGGCTGAAACGGAGCACCGATATCAATACCTTCCAGGGCCCCCTTCTTTGCCAGATGAACGGCATCCACCATCAGCATGATCGTGGCACTGTGCCCCTGTGCCAGAGCTTGCACCCCCATGGTATAGGCTACGGTCACCTTGTTGGGATCGTCGGCATTGCTGAACAGGGTGCTGACATAATCGGTTTGTTTGGCCATTATTTTGTCCTTGCAGAATTTTGAAATGGGATTTGAGCGGTGGGAAAATGACGCCCCGTTGCCCGTGATGGAAATCGGTATTTTATTTATTTCTTATATTAGAATATTTCAAGAGAACAAATTGACACAGTGCGCTCGATTGTGAATTGCCGCAGAAAAGGCAGCCAACACGGGGCACATGTGCAGTCCTGCCCCGCGCTTGCGGGAGAATGTGGATGAAACTGACCAAAATTTGGCACCGCTTTTACCATAAGAAGGACTTGAAATTGGGTACAAAGCCTTGCACTCATTGATTTGCGGATTCTCCTTTGCACAGAGGTGATACCGATCAAAGACAGATCACCCCATTGATGCAATCAGATCACCATATAACGGAAACGGGTGGCACCCCGTCATCGGAACTGCAAACAAGGACCGACAATGAGCACTAAAGCATATAAGCTCTTTCCTATGGGAAAGGATGAAACCACTTATCGCAAACTGACCTCCGACTATGTTTCGGTCGAAACGTTCAAGGGCAAGGACGTCCTTGTGGTCCAGGAAGAAGGCATTCGTCTTCTGAGCGAAACGGCATTCATCGATATCGCCCATCTTCTGCGCCCTGATCATTTGGCACAGCTGCAAAAAATTCTGGAAGACGACGAAGCAACCAACAACGACAAATTTGTTGCGCTTGACCTGCTCAAGAACGCCTGCATTTCTTCCGCAGGCATCCTGCCGATGTGCCAGGACACCGGCACCGGTATCGTCGTCGGCAAGAAAGGCAAGAATGTATGGGTGGAAGGCGACGAGGAAGCCGCTCTCAGCCAGGGCGTGTTCGACGCCTATGACAAGAAGAACCTGCGTTACAGCCAGCTCGCTCCGCTGACCATGTTCGAGGAAAAGAACACAGCCAACAACCTGCCAGCACAGATCGACATTTTCTCCGAAGGTGAAGACGCCTACAAGTTCCTGTTCATGGCCAAGGGCGGCGGGTCTGCCAACAAGACCTTCCTTTATCAGGGCACCCCTTCCCTGTTGACCAAAGACCGTCTGCTGGCCTTCCTTGAAGAAAAGATCAAGACGCTTGGTACGGCTGCCTGCCCTCCATACCATCTGGCGATCACGGTTGGCGGTCTGTCTGCAGAACTCAACCTGAAGACCACCAAGCTGGCCTCCGCTCACTATTATGACGAACTTCCGACCGAAGGGTCCGAGATGGCAAATGCCTTCCGTGATCTGGAAATGGAAGAGGAAATCCTGAAGCTTGCTCGCAGCACCGGCATCGGCGCCCAGTTCGGCGGCAAATATTTCTGCCACGACGTTCGCGTCATTCGTCTGCCGCGCCATGGTGCATCCCTGCCGATTTCCATCGGCGTTTCCTGCTCGGCTGACCGTCAATGCAAGGGCAAGATCACCAAGGACGGCATCTTCATCGAAGAGCTGGAAACCAATCCGGCACAGTATCTGCCAGAAGTGGACGAGGAAGCACTGGGCGGCGACGTCGTCAAGCTCGACCTCAACCTGCCAATGGCTGAACAGCTCGCGGTTCTGACCAAATACCCGGTCAAGACCCGCCTCAGCCTTTCCGGGCCGCTCATCGTGGCTCGCGACCTGGCTCATGCCAAGATCCGCGCTCGTCTGGAAGCTGGCGAACCGATGCCAGAATATCTTAAGAACCATCCGGTCTATTATGCCGGTCCGGCCAAGACCCCTGCCAACTATGCATCCGGCTCCTTCGGTCCGACCACCGCAGGCCGCATGGACAGCTTCGTTGACCAGTTCCAGTCCTTCGGCGGATCCATGATCATGCTGGCAAAGGGCAATCGTTCCAAGGCTGTCACCAATGCCTGCGCAAAACATGGCGGTTTCTATCTCGGCTCCATCGGTGGTCCGGCTGCACGCCTTGCCAAAGATTGCATCAAGAAAGTCGAGTGCATCGAGTATCCTGAACTCGGCATGGAAGCTGTATGGCGCATTGAAGTGGAAGATTTCCCGGCCTTTATCGTCGTCGACGACAAGGGCAACGACTTCTTCGCTGAACTGAACCTGGGATAATCTCGGCATTTCATTCAGCCGGAATATCTCCCACGCGTCTTGCAGGCCCGATCTTCCAAGGTCGGGCCTGTTTTTGATTTAGCTTCTTCCCGCTAGAATCGCCTACTCCAGAGAGGAAACCTACCATGCGTACAAGAACGATCCTTTGCCCCCTCATCGAAAATGGTGGTGCCTATCTGCTCTGCAAGATGCCTTCGCATCGTGGTGTCTTTCCGGGCCAATGGGCTCTTTCGGGTGGTGGTCTGGAGGAAGGCGAAACCATCGAGGCAGGGCTTCGCCGGGAAATTCGCGAGGAGCTGGGTGAGCAGTTGATCATCGACCGCGTCACGCCATGGACCTTCCGAGATGATACACGAACCAAAGCCTATCCGGACGGCACGACCGAAGAAATCTACATGATCTACCTGATTTTCGACTGCCATGCGGCCAATCGGGAGATTGCGTTCAACGAAGAGTTCGAGTCGGTAGCCTGGGTCCGTCCAGAGGACCTCGCCAGCTATGACCTGAACGAGGCAACGCGGATCACGCTGAAGGCCAAAGGGCTGTTGTGAACACCCGGCGGCAACCATGACTATACGCTTTGAAATCCGCCTTCTCTTCATGTTTTGCTTTAAAAAACAGATGGAACGGGCTGCAACAATGCAATTTCCATGAGATCGATGTCAGTCCGACCTCACAGATTGTTTCATCCAACCGGGCGAACTTGTTGATCTAGAATCGATATCTGAAACCGAGATTGGCAGCGTGGTTCTGTTCCTTGGCGGTAAAGGACAAGGCATAGTTGGCAGACAGGCTGACATTGTTTTTCATCGTCAGGGTTAGCCCTGTCTGCAGCTTGGTCACGTCACGGATCGGCGCCTCGCCCATAGCCTGATAGGTGCTGCCGGAATCAAATGACATCATCGACGTTCCGGACAACTGCCCGAATCGATGAATCCAGTAGGCGCCGAAGCTTGGGGCAAGGGCATAGTCACCCAGGAAAAAGGCCGTCGAAAGATTGAACCCGAGCTTGGTATTGCCGCTCCAGTAGCTGCTTGCCTTGGTATAGATCGCCGCACCAGCCAGTCCCTTCTCGCGAGCATCATCCTGATAGGCCCAGTCAAGCTGGACGCCTGCACTGGGCTGGATCACCACGCCGGACAGCACGGTGCGATAGCCGACTTCAAAGGCATTGGTGATCCGATGGTTCGTATAGTCGGATGTCATCAGGCTTTTTGTCCCGCCAGAGACGACGGACCGTTTGGTGTGGGTGAACTCCGGCCCGTAAAGAAGCATGTGGTCGATATAGGCGTGGCCCCATTCGACGCTGTTGGTCACACCCGCCTTGGCCAGTGTCATCTGGACGTGGCTGTCATTGACATCGGCAGAAACATTGACTCGGGCAAGTGCACCAATCACACCGAGCCGATAGAAAGCGTCGGAATAGATATCCATGCCGGACATCATGCCGCCGAAGGTCGCTTCCGCACTCGGTCCGCTGGCTGTTGCCTCCTTGCGCGACAAGCCGCCCATGGGCTTGATCCAGGCATAACGATCAAGCGGCGCCAGCGATGGCTGCCCCCCGTCTCCATAGGTGGTGGTGATTGCGCTGACGCCGGGTTCTTCCGAAAGACGGACAACATAGGAGGAAATATGGGAAGGCGCCCCACCAGAGCCCGATCCGGAAGGCGTTCCACCACCAAAGCCACTCGTGCCGCTGGCTGACATGATCTGTCCCACCAGACCTCCAATGGCGGTGTTGGCCGCAGAGGTGGTCGAAGCTGCGGTTGCGCCGGCCGATTGTTTGTTCTCCTTGTCGGTGGGATCATCCGGATCAACAATGACCGGGTCGCCACCGCCAGACTCACCCGGAGGATCCGTTTCATCGCCGCCGTCACAGTTGTGCAACCACCAGGCATGGCAATTTGCGTTATCAGAGTTATTGTCGTTTTCATTACCACTGGCATTTGACAATGAAGCCGAATGCGCCAGTTGCGGCAGCAAGCTGGTGGAACAGACTAGGATGAAAGCCAAATAACGCAAGCGCATGTTCAAACTCAACGAATGCCGCCTCCTTTTCAATTCAACCAGAGGCGTCAACCAAAGTGATATTCCCACCAGATTCGGCCCGCAAATCGATAAACCGGGCTGCAAATGGCAAGCAGGAAAGAATAACGAAAAACACAATTGAGAGTTTTGATAACACAACTCGCGTTGCGCGCAAACGATGGCACACAGTTTTGTATATCTCGAAGTTTAATTTAACCCCCTTTGACGCTTGCCGATCGGGTATTTGAGGAAACTTGCCCCCTTCACTCCATAAAATTACTTAGTATACTCGAATCAAATAGATTCTATCCCTAATTGCAGATGCAAGAAAATACACCAAACAAGCCACTAATCAGAAGTGATTATAGAGGCCTATTTGCGAGGGAGTGCAATTGCCTCGTCTTCGCCTGTTGCAAAATAACAACAAATTCGCATTCTTTCCTTAAAAACAAAAATGTGAACGCAACTTTTTTAAAAACGCTTGCGAAAACACGTCATATTTAGAAAATACCGTTAACACTCGTGTGGCAATGATGATGTCCGGCTTTGCTTCAACCGGGACAGCTCTCGGAGTTGTGCATGCAAAGTCAGACCAATTTTTATTTCGGGACTAACCAATGCGCAAACTGATCACTCTTGGCGCTGGACTGCTGCTCGGCCTGGCCGTAGCAGTAACAAACGCCAACGCTTCTAAATATTTCGACATGGAATCGCAGACCTGGAAAGACGTCAGCGGCTACGCTCACGGGGGCAAATCCCCGATCAAGCGCACCACTGTTTCCTATGACGGGAAATTTGCAAACTCTCCAGAGGGCACCATCGTCATCAACACCCAGGAACGCCGCCTCTATTACATCATGGGCGATGGCAAGGCCGTTAAATATGGCATCGGCGTTGGTCGCCCTGGCTTCCAGTGGACCGGCACCCATCGCGTGAGCCGCAAGGCTGAATGGCCGGGCTGGACTCCTCCTCCTGCAATGCGCAAGCGCGTTCCGAACCTTCCTTCCTACATGGAAGGCGGCCCGAACAACCCGCTGGGCGCTCGTGCCATGTATATCGGTTCCACCATCTACCGCATTCACGGCTCCAATGAGCCATGGAGCATCGGTCAGGCCGTTTCTTCCGGCTGCATCCGTCTTGCAAACGAAGACGTGATTGACCTTTACGAGCGCGTCAAGGTTGGCGCTCAGGTACATGTGATCCAGGCTACCCAGAAATAATCTGGCGGCCCCTCATCTGATTTGACAAAAGCCGGTCTCCCGCGAGATCGGCTTTTTCATTTGTATCAAAGCCAAAGTGCAGATGAGCACGAGACGCCCTTGCTCCACCGGGTAGTCAGCCGCGACTGAGGCCCTTGGCCTCGAGGTCCTTGAGATACTGGCTCCAGATCTCATCCATGGCCTCGCCGGAACGCTTGAAATAGTCCCAGGTGAAAAAGCCGGAATCATGCAGATCCGTGAAATGCAGCCGGACAGCATAGTTGCCGACCGGTTCCACCTTCATGATCTCGACATTGCGCTTGTTGCCAAGTGTCTTTTTCTGATCCGGACTGTGGCCCTGCACCTCGGCACTGGGCGAAGTCACCCGCAGGAATTCAGCCGGGAAGTCATAGGCGCTGCCGTCATCAAAGCGAATGCTGAGGGTCTTCTTGTCTTTCTTCAAGCGGATTTCGGTTGGCCATGCGTCCGTCATGTCTGGCATCCTTGTTGTGTTGCATCGAGGGAGCCACCCTCCGGCTGTCCCGGTCGGCGACAGAAGCGCTCCCATGATCGTGCTGTAAACACTCACATGTCTGTGAGAGCGCACGGTTAGGGCTGCGATTGCAGCATTCTGTGATTGACTTGGCAATGAGAGATGCGCAACCATCCCCCCTTGTTTAATGATGATGACCAGAGTCACATTTTGTTTCAAGGAAGAGATGATGCAATTTGAAGACGCAAGCACCCCGCAGACCGCTCCTTTGGTGGACCCCTTCGGGCGCCACATCGATTATCTGCGGCTGTCTGTCACGGATCGCTGCGATTTTCGTTGTGTCTATTGCATGGCCGAAAACATGCATTTTCTGCCCAAGGCCGAGATTCTGACGCTGGAAGAGCTGGACCGGCTTTCCACGGTCTTCATCGACCATGGCGTTCGGCGCCTGCGTCTCACCGGCGGGGAACCGCTGGTCCGCAGGGGCATCATGACGCTCATTTCCTCCCTGTCCCGCCATCTCGAATCCGGTGCCCTTGACGAACTGACCCTGACGACAAACGGCTCGCAGCTTTCCCGTTTTGCCGCCGATCTTTCCGCCTGTGGTGTTCGGCGCATCAATGTTTCCCTCGATACGCTGAGAGAAGACAGGTTCCGTGCAATCACCCGCTGGGGCCGGTTTGAGCAGGTGCTCGACGGCATCGAAAGTGCGCTTGCCCATGGCATCAAGATCAAGTTGAATGTGGTGGCGCTCAAGGGCGTCAATGATGACGAGTATGACGAGATGATCCGGTTTTGCCATGAACGGGGCATGGATATCACCTTCATCGAGACAATGCCGATGGGTGAAATCGATTTTGACCGCACCGACATGTATCTGCCCTTGTCCGACGTCAGGAAAGCGTTGCAAGGATCGTGGACGCTCTCGCCGTCGCACCACAAGACCGGTGGCCCGGCGAGCTATGTGACGGTCGAGGAAACTGGCGGCCGGATCGGTTTCATCACGCCATTGACCCACAATTTCTGCGAAAGCTGCAACCGTGTGCGGATCACCTGCACCGGAACCCTGTTCATGTGTCTTGGGCAGGAAGATGCAGCAGACTTGCGGAAGCCGCTGCGCCAGTCGGAAGGCAACGAACTCGTTATCAACGCAATTCGTCAGGCCATAGACAGAAAGCCAAAAGGCCACGATTTTGTCATTGACAGGAAAAACAATCGTCCTTCTATTGGCAGGCATATGTCCGTGACTGGCGGCTAGGCAGGAGATCCTCTGTCGGATAGACTCTGTTCCCGCCCAAGGCGCGTCACCATTCCCGTTCGGGCGTCCTCTTTAAAGGTCAATTTCATGGCAACTGGTCCAAAAGGCAGCGCGGCCAAGGCTTCGCATGCGAGGGTTAATCCCGGCGACAGGGGAAACATTTACGGCATTCTGGTCATGCAGGTGTCGGTTTTCAGCTTTGGCACAAACGACGTCTTCAACAAGCTTGTTGGCACCGGGCTGGCTACCGGACAGATGATCTTCTTTCGCGGCATCTGTGCCACCATCATGGTGTTGATGCTGTGCGTCATCCTGCGGCAGCTGCGTTACCTCTACCAGAGTTTTGACCCGATCCTGCTGCTGCGTGGCCTTTGCGAAACCTTCTCGGCCATCGGGTGTCTGGTTGCCCTCAAGTTCCTGCCACTGGCCAATGTCTATGCCGTTTTGCAGGCGATCCCGTTGGCAACGACGGCCTTTGCGGCTGTTTTCCTGCATGAAACCGTAGGCATACGCCGCTGGCTTGCGGTTCTGGTCGGCTTTGTTGGCGTGATGGCCATTGTCCGCCCCGGCCTCGATGGGTTCAATTTCTACTCGCTGTTCGCCGTGGCGGCCGTTATCTTCGCCGCAGCCCGCGACCTTATCACCCGCCAGATCAAACCGGAAATCTCGCTCTGGGTTGTTACCCTCACCACCATGATCGTCTCCACCATCGGCGGTGGCATTCTGGCGCTGTTCCAGATGTATTTTTCGGGTGATGAGGGCTGGATGCAGCCGACAACGATCAACCTGGTCTATATCGCGGGGGCCGCCCTGTTCCTCACGCTTGGACAGTATTATGTATCCATCGCCATGCAGAATGGGGAAGTGTCTGTTGTGTCCTCATTCCGCTATGTCTCCATGCCGATTGCGCTGGTCTACGGCTATCTGATCTGGGGTGAAGTGCCCGACAGCCTGACCTGGTTCGGCATCGTCCTCATTCTGGCCTCCGGCATCTACACCATTTTCAGGGAAAGAAAGGTCGCGCGTCTGCAGCGACAGGGAAAGAGATCGGGCAACCCGGATGAACTGGTCGCCGCCAGAACCGGCTTTGAATGAGCAATCTGCTCATGACAAAGGCCCGGCTCCTCGAGGAGGCCGGGCCTTTTTTGTTGGACAGGATGTGGGGAGCAGATGGTTCCTCTCCCACTTGCAGATCGCTATTCGATGACGATGGCCGGTGCCGGTCTCGTGACGCCGGCAATCTGCTTCATCATGGCATTGGCAATCTGCAGATAGACCGCGGTGTGATCGCTTTCCGGCTCGGCAACAATGATCGGCTCGCCAGCATCGGAACGCTCGCGGATTTCCATATGCAGCGGAATTTCGCCAAGAAACGGCACGCCGATTTCAGTGGCCGTGGCATGGGCGCCACCATGTCCGAAGATATCGTGCCGCGTGCCACAGGTCGGGCAGGAGAAATAGCTCATATTCTCGACAATACCGAGGATGGGAATGTTGACCTTGCGGAACATGGCGATGCCCTTGCGAGCGTCGATCAGCGCCAGATCCTGAGGGGTTGACACGATCACCGATCCGGACAGCGGCACCTGCTGGGCCATGGTCAGCTGAATGTCACCGGTTCCCGGAGGCATGTCGACAACCAGCACGTCAAGCTTGCCTTCGACGTCCCAATTGACATCGCGGATCATCTGGGTCAGTGCCGAGACGGCCATGGGACCGCGCCAGACCATCGGGGTATCGGGATCAACCAGCAGGCCGATCGACATGGCCATCAGACCATAGGCCTTGATCGGGTTCATCCGGCGGGAGTTGGCGACAGCAGTCGGCTTGTCGGTGATTTTCAGAAGACGCGGGATCGACGGGCCGTAGATGTCGGCATCCAGAATGCCCACCTTGAGTCCGTTGGCCTGCAGGGCAAGCGCCAGATTGACCGCCGTGGTCGACTTGCCCACTCCACCCTTGGCCGAGGAGACGGCAATGATCTGCCTGACGCCAGCGATGTCGATATGACTGGGGCCTTTTTGCTGTTGCGGTGCGGACGGTGCTCTGGGAGCCGCCTTTGGTGCGGATGAGGGACTTGAGGGCTGCTGCGCAGATGGCGCGCGCTCGGCGGTCAAAACCACCATCGCCTTGTTGACCCCTTCCATCCCCGCAACAGCGTCTTCTGCCTGTTTGCGCAATGGCTCGCAGGCTTCGGCCTTTTCAGCAGGAACCGAGATGGAGAACATGACGGTGCCATCCCGGATGATGATATCGGATACCATCCCTTCCGACACGATGTCGCCCGCCCCCGGGGCAGACTTTATCTGCCGCAGCAGCTGCAGGATCTTGTCTTCAGTCACGGCTTGCTCACTCTTGTTTTTCCAGAACACGACTCTTCGTCTTTCCTGATTTGCGATCTCTGTCCTCATAGCTGGAACGCTTTCGGTCCGGCGTCAAGGGTCAAGGATGACAAAGTGCAAATAAGTCGCCCTTGCGCTGGAGAAGGCGGCAGGCCTCCAAACCGCGAAGAGGTTGACGCCGGAATTTCGTTGCACCCTGTCTGACAGCGTGTTTAACATCCGGCATTCATGGATGAACGTGGGGCTTCCTCCTTACGTGTCACATCAGTCGAGGGCATGATGCACGAACAAACTTGCGGAACGGATGTCGTGGCCGTCTTGCTGGCGGGCGGGCGGTCCCAACGCATGCTCGGCAGGGACAAGGCGTTTGTTCCTCTTGCCGGTCGCCCCTTGCTGGAGCATTGCCTTGCAAGGCTCACGCCGCAGGTCGCAACGATTGTCATCAGTGCCAATGGCGATCCGGCATCCTATCCGACCGACTATCCGCTTCTGCCCGACGGCAACGATGACCATGCCGGACCGCTTGCTGGGATTCTGAAAGCGCTGCAGTGGGCACAACAGACGCAAGCCTCCACTCATGTGCTGAGTGTCGCCGTCGACACGCCGTTTTTCCCCGTCACTCTGGCAAAACGCCTTTGCGATATCGCTGAAACTGAGTCGGGGCGTCCGGTTCTGGCGATGTCGGGCGGGCGGTTGCATCCGACATTCGGCCTGTGGCCAGTGGCGCTTTTGGACTCGCTGGAAGCTTATCTGGCGGCGGGCGATCGCAAGATGATGCTGTGGGCCGAACAGCAGGGAGCGCTGTCTGTCACGTTTGAGCCGTTTGTCGGTCACGGACGGTCTGTAGATCCGTTTTTTAACATCAATACCGCTGAAGATCTCGCCCTGGCTGAAGGGCTACTCGCAGAAATCGGGAAGGAAGAAGGCAATGTCTGACAAGTCTGGCGTTACAGATGCCACCCAGTTGGCACAGATAGCAACCCATGGGCACAAGATTTTCGGTGTCACGGGCTGGAAGAACTCGGGCAAGACAACATTGGCAACCCGCCTCATCAAGAGCCTCTGCGACAAGGGCTATCGCATATCCTCCGTCAAGCACGCCCACCACAAATGCGACATCGACAAGGAAGGCACCGACAGCTACCGCCACCGCGAGGCAGGCTCGACCGAGGTGGCGCTTGTCGCAGCCGGAACCCGCTGGGCCATCATGCATGAATGCCGGGATGAAGACGAACCGCTGTTGAGCGATGTTCTGGCGCGGATGTCACCCTGTGATCTGGTGATTGTCGAAGGCTACAAGAGCGAGGCTTTCCCGAAAATCGAAGTCAGGCGCGCCAATGCGGTCAACACCACACCCCTTGCCCAGAAAGACCATCTGATTGTTGCCGTGGCAAGCGATGAACCGGAGAAAATGGACGCAACACACGGCCTGCCGATGTTCCAGATCGACGATGTGGAAGCGATGGCCGAATTCGTTATCAACACCATGAAACTCTGAGTTTGTAGCAAAAACGACATTTTGCAGCGAGATCGGCAATACGACAGGGGATTATGCTTCATTTCGGCAAATTGCCAATCCTCTGCTCATTGTGCTGCCTGATACGCAAAATTCTTATTGTTATGGCTTGAGGAATGGTCAAAGACTTGCCTCATGCGAGACAGGTGATCAAAACCATCCGTCGGGCAGCGCGTCTGGCCTTTGCCAACCATGCCCGCAAATGGTTCCTGGAGGACCTCGCCGAACTTTCGACTTCGCAATGGGACAAGAGTCATGAAACTCACGAAAAAAATTGCAATTGCTGCAGCTGCTGCGCTGATGGCATGCAGCGCGGCTTCCGCCGCGGAAAAAATCCGCGTTGGCATCGATGGCGCCTACCCTCCGTTCAACCAGCTTTCTGCTGCGGGTGAACTGAGCGGCTTTGACGTTGATATCACCAACGCCCTGTGCGCGGAAATGAAGGCGGACTGCGAGTTTGTCATTCAGGATTGGGATGGCATGATCCCTGCGCTGATTGCTGGCAAGATCGACGCGGTTGTTGCTTCGATGTCGATTACCGAAGACCGCCTGAAGAAGGTCGACTTCTCCAAGAAATACTACAACACCCCACCGGCCGTTGCCGTTCTCAAGGACAGCGACCTCAAGGGCACAGACATCAGTGAGCTGGCTGGCCTGACCATTGGCGCACAGGTCTCCACGACCCACGCCAACTATGCCGAACAGAAAATTCCCGACATTGATCTGAAGCTCTATCCGACTGCTGACGAATACAAGCTTGATCTGGAATCGGGCCGCGTTGATGCTGTCATCGATGACGGCGTTGTGCTTTCCGAGTGGGTCAAATCCGAAGCTGGCGCCTGCTGCAAGATCCTGATGCAGTTGACCCCGGATCCGAAGATCAACGGCGAAGGCGCTGGCATTGCCGTGAAGAAGGGCAACACCGAGCTGGCCGACAAATTGTCGGCAGCCATTGCCGCCATTCGCGCCAACGGCAAATATCAGGAAATCAACGCCAAATACTTCGATTTCGATGTATACGGCGACTAAGCTGGCCTAGCCACACATGCAGACGTGAATGCCGGATACCCATGGTGTCCGGCATTTTGCTATCCAGATCGAATTTTCTTGCCGATTTGCCGTAAGTTCGAGTCTCTACGCTCCGCCAAATTCGCCAATATTGCACAAATTTTATACTGCCCAGACAACCATGGCGATAACCGACGACAAGAACCCTCGCCAAATTTGAAAAATTTCACCAACTACGCCAAATTTCGTTTCGCTACGACATCCAAAAATATGCTTTTATTTCACATTCGTCTATAATTTGGGCAAAATTCGCCGCCTTACCCGATTTCATGGGATTGCCTGTTGTCAAGTCCGGCAAAATAGTGGGAATATGCCACCAAGCGGCTAGGGTCCGCCCAATCCAGAGAAGCCCTGAAAGGGCTCTATATTGTGTATGACCATTGGCTGATGCCGCGGTCGAGATGTTTATACAATATACAAGAGGGAAAATATTATGCGTCTTTTCACGAAATTTGCAGTCGCTGCAACCGCTTTGATGATGGTTGCCGGTGGCGCACAGGCTGCTGATAAAATCCGTATCGGTACCGAAGGTGCCTATCCTCCGTTCAACGAACTGACCGCTGACGGCAAACTGATCGGCTTCGACATCGACATGGCAAACGCGCTGTGCGAAGAAATGAAGGCCGAATGCGAATTCGTCGTCCAGGATTGGGACGGCATGATCCCTGCCCTGATGGCTGGCAAGTTCGATGCGGTCATCGCATCCATGTCCATCACTCCGGATCGTCTGAAGAAGGTCGACTTCTCCAAAAAATATTACAACACGCCGGGTGCTCTGGCTGTTCCCAAGGACTCCAAGCTCGCCGCAATCGATCCGAAGGATCTGCCTGCTGCCGTTGCTGAGCTCAAGGGCCTAACCATCGGTGCACAGTCTTCTACCACCCACTCCAACTTTGCCGAACAGAAGCTGCCGGACACCGAGCTGAAGCTCTATCCGACCTCTGATGAATACAAACTCGACCTCGAAGCAGGCCGTCTTGACGGCGTTACCGACGACGTTGTCGTGCTCGACGAGTGGGTAAAATCCGAATCTGGCGCCTGCTGCAAGATCCTGGGCACCTTCCCTGCCATTGAAGAAATCTACGGTCAGGGCGCAGGTATCGCTGTCCGCAAGGGTGAAACCGAGCTTGCCGATCGCTTCTCCGCTGCCATCAAGGCAATCCGTGCCAATGGCAAATACAAGGAAATCAACGACAAGTATTTCGACTTCGACGTCTATGGTGGCGACGAATAATCGATACGGTTGAAAACAAGCCCGGCAGCGACCCTGCCGGGCTCTTTAGTGAAGCTGGCAATTCAATATGGATTATTATCTGACCCTTCTCTCCTTCGGAGCCACAGGCTGGGGCGACGAGATCGCCCATGGTGTGCTCTTTACGGTCTCGCTGGCCATATGCACCCTGCCGGTTGGCTTGTTCATGGGCTTTTTCCTGGCCCTTGGCATCAACTCCAAAGAACCGAGCATTCAGAGAGCAGCAAAGCTGTTCACCATCATCTTTCGCGGATTGCCCGAACTCCTGACCCTGTTCATCGTCTATTACGGTGGCCAGATCCTGCTCAACCTGCTGTTTCAGCATGTGCTGGGCATGGAAATCGAGGTCAACTCATTCCTCGCCGGGATGATTGCCCTTGCCTTCGTCTTTTCTTCCTATGCCAGCGAAGTGTTTCTGTCTGCCTTCAAGGGCATTCCGCAGGGACAATATGAGGGCGCCTTTGCGCTGGGCCTGCCATGGTTCAAGACCATGCGTCTGGTCATCGTGCCGCAATTGATCAAGCTCGCCCTGCCCGGTCTTTCCAACCTGTGGCTCATTCTGCTCAAGGACACGTCTCTGGTCTCCATCATCGGACTGACCGACACAATGTTCGCAACCGGCCTTGCAGCCCGCAACACCAAGGAAGCCTTCTTCTTCTTTGCGCTGGCTTGCGTGGTCTATCTCGCGCTGACCTTCGTCTCCTCCATGGCGCTGGAAGCCATCGAAAAGCGTGCGCGCCGCGGGGAGGTTCGCTGATGACCATTCAGACAAGCTATGTTGCCAAGACGCTTCTGGAATCCAGACCCCGCCCGGAAAGCATGCGTGAAAAGCTGCTCAGCGGTCGCAAGATCACTGGCTATGTGCTACTCGCCATCTGGGCCGTGTTCTTCCTCAGTATCGCCGTGTTTCTTTATGTCAGCTACGATCCCGATTATATGAGCCGCTACCGGCCGAAGTATCTCTATGGCTTTCTGACGACCATTGAACTGGTGGCCATGTCCGTTGCGCTCGGAGGTATCCTGTCTCTGCCGATCGCCTTTGGCCGCATGTCGAAGATCAAGCTCTTCAACAGGATGGCCTTCGGCTATATCTATTTCTTCCGCGGCACTCCGCTGCTGGCGCAGCTGTTTCTGCTCTACTACGGCTTCGGCCAGTTCCGCCACTTCTGGCAGGACATCAACATGTGGTGGCTGTTCCGCGACAGTTGGTCGATTGCACTGCTGTCCTTTACGCTGAACACCGCAGCCTATCAGGCGGAAATCCTGCGCGGAGCCATCATGAACGTGCCCAAGGGCCAGATTGAAGGGGCTCAAAGTCTCGGACTGCCGAAATTCGTCACCTTTTTCAAGATTATCCTGCCGCAGGCGCTGATTGTTGCTCTGCGCCCCTATGGCAACGAATTCATCCTGATGATCAAGGGTTCCGCCGTTGTGTCGATTATCTCGGTCTATGACCTGATGGGCGAAACCCGCCGCGCCTTCTCCCAGACCTATGATTTCCAGGCCTATATCTACGCGGCCATCTTCTACCTGATCTGCGTCGAGATCCTGCGCCGCCTTTGGGATCTCATCGAACAGCGCCTGACGCGACACCTGAGGCGCGACAACGGCTGACGCACATCGATACGGCAGGCTCGGGCAAGGGAGAACAGCTCCGCTCGGGCCTTGCAGCCTCCGTCCTACCCTGCCGTTCCCTCTACAGGCAAATTCCGGCAGGAAGAGCCGAACTGGCTTGTGCGCTTTATGGCTGACTTTGCCCAAACAGACATTTTATCAGTGACAAAGCCGCCTCGGCTTGCTAGTTCAAAAACCCAAAGACAATTCCTGTTTCTGTTGTAAATCGAGAAGACCATGCCAGACCTTCTGCTTGAGCTATTTTCCGAAGAAATCCCGGCCCGCATGCAGCGCCGGGCCGCTGAAGATTTGAAAAAACTGATCACCGGGGGTCTGGTGGATGCCGGTTTGACCTACGAGGGTGCACGCGCCTTTGCCACCCCGCGTCGCCTGACGCTTTCGATCACCGGCCTCTTGGCTTCCTCTCCCGATATTTCGGAAGAGCGCAAGGGCCCTCGCGTCGGCGTGCCGGAACAGGCCCTGCAGGGCTTTTTGCGCAGCGCCGGACTTTCCTCCATCGATGAAGCAACCATTCAGTCCGACCCCAAAAAGGGCGATTTCTACGTTGCCGTGATCAACAAGCCGGGTCGCAAGGCCGAAGAGATCATTGCAGACCTCGTTCCGGATGTCGTGCGCAAGTTCCCATGGCCGAAAAGCCAGAAGTGGGGTGTTGCCGGTGAAGGCGCCCTGCGCTGGGTTCGTCCGCTGCATTCCATCGTCTGCACCCTTTCCACGGAAGGCGAAGGCTCCGAAGTCGTGCCATTCTCTGTCGAGGGCATCGTCAGTGGCAACGAGACGCAAGGCCATCGCTTCCACGGCAAGGAAAGCTTTGCCGTCAAACGCTTTGATGACTATGAAGCAGGTCTGCGCGCCCGCAAGGTGATCCTTGACCTTGACGAACGCAAGGAGATCATTCTCAACGACGCCAAGACCCTCGCCTTTGCGCAGGGGCTTGAGCTGATCGAAGACATGGGCCTCCTTGAAGAGGTCGCAGGCCTTGTCGAATGGCCCGTTGCCCTGATGGGGTCCTTCGAGGAAGCCTTCCTTGCCATCCCCGAGGAAGTGATTCAGACCACCATTCGCGAAAACCAGAAATGTTTCGTGTTGAAGGACGCGAAGACCGGCAAGCTGGCAAACAAGTTTGTTCTGGTGTCCAACCTGATTGCTCCCGATGATGGCAAAACCATCGTCGCCGGCAACCAGAAGGTCGTGCGCGCCCGCCTGTCCGACGCCAAGTTCTTCTGGGAAACCGACCTCAAGACCGGCCTCGAAACCCGCCTCTACAAGCTCGACAGCATGGTGTTCCATGAAAAGCTCGGCACCCAGAGCCAGCGCGTTGCCCGTCTGGTGGCGCTGTCTGAAGCTCTGGCACCCAAGGTTGGTGCCGATGCGGCCCTCGCCGCGCGCGCCGCAAAGCTCGCCAAGGCCGACCTTGTCACAGACATGGTATTCGAATTCACCGAGCTGCAGGGCCTGATGGGCCGCTACTATGCTCTGGCACAGAACGAAGACCCGAAAGTCGCCGACGCCATCGAGATGCATTACAAGCCGCAGGGCCCGAGCGACGAAGTACCGACCGAGCCGGTATCCATTTCCGTTGCCCTCGCCGACAAGCTGGACCTTCTGACCGGCTTCTGGGCCATTGACGAAAAGCCGACCGGTTCCAAGGACCCGTTCGCCCTGCGCCGCGCCGCTCTTGGCGTCATCCGCATTCTGGAAGAAAACGATATCCGCCTGTCACTGCTTGACAGCTTCAAGACGGCCCGCGCCGACTTTGCTCAGGGCGATGACCTTCTGTCCTTCTTCGTCGACCGCCTCAGCGTCTATCTCAAGGACAAGGGCGCTCGCCACGATCTGCTCGATGCCGTGTTCGCCCTTGGCGGACAGGACGATATCGTGATGATTTCCAAGCGCGTCGAGGCTCTGGGTTCGTTCCTTGCCAGCGACGACGGGGCCAACCTGCTCGCAGGCTATCGCCGTGCCGCCAACATCCTGCGCGCCGAAGAGAAAAAGTCTGGCGCCAGCTTTGAAGGGCTCGTAGAGGGCGCCCATCTGCATGAGCCAGAGGAAGTTGCCCTCGCCGCCGCCATCGAAACGGCCCGTGTGGCCGCCGAAGAAGCCGTGTCGACCGAGAATTTCGAAGCCGCAATGTCGGCGCTTGCCACCTTGCGCGCGCCGGTGGATGCCTTCTTCGAGAAGGTTCTGGTCAATGACGAGCGTCCCGAGGTTCGCGAGAACCGGCTGAAGATGCTCAACCAGATCCGCGCCACCACCCTGACGGTGGCAGATTTCTCGAAGATCGCCGGCTGAGATTTTGCTAATTGATGAAGGGCGGCTTATCGAGCCGCCCTCTTTGTTTTCTGGAACCCCGCGTTCCGCTCCAGCGATATGAGGTATTTGATATGGCCAAAGTTACATTTCTCGGTCTCGGTGTCATGGGCTACCCAATGGCCGCTCACCTGATGCACAAGGGTGGACATGAGGTCACCGTCTATAACCGTACCGCTGCCAAATCGGAAAAATGGGTTGCCGAACATGGTGGAGCCATGGCCTTGACGCCAGCCGCCGCTGCGGAAGGTGCCGACTTCGTGTTCAGTTGCGTTGGCAACGACGATGATCTGCGCGAAGTGACCATCGGTGAAGACGGGGCTCTTTCCACCATGAAGGAAGGCGCTATTTTCATCGACAACACAACCGCCAGCGCCAAGGTTGCCCGCGAGCTTTATGAAGTGGCCAAGGCTCAGGACGTCGGTTTCATCGATGCGCCAGTTTCCGGCGGTCAGGCTGGCGCGGAAAACGGCGTGCTCACCGTCATGTGCGGTGGAGATCAGGACATTTTCGACAAGGCCAAGCCGGTCATCGAATCCTTTGCCCGCATGGTCGGCCTGATGGGGCCTTCCGGCTCTGGTCAGCTCACCAAGATGGTCAACCAGATCTGCATCGCCGGCCTCGTTCAGGCACTGTCGGAAGGCGTTCACTTCGCCAAGGAAGCCGGGCTTGACGTTGCCGCTGTGATTGATGTGATCTCCAAGGGTGCCGCCGGTTCGTGGCAGATGGAAAACCGCGCTGCGACCATGGCCAAAGGCGAATTCGAGTTTGGCTTTGCTGTCGACTGGATGCGCAAGGACCTGTCCATCGTACTTGACGAAGCCCGCAGCAATGGCGCTCACCTGCCGGTAACCGCCACTGTCGATCAGTTCTACAGCCAGGTTCAGGCCATGGGCGGCAATCGCTGGGATACGTCTTCCCTCATTGCCCTTCTTGACCGGAAATAGGTTTCAGTGAACACGGCTGCCGCCCATGCTATCTCTGGCGATGCGCTTGGCTTTGCTCCGCAAAGGCGCATCTGGTGGGCGGCAATCGTTGGGATACGTCTTCCCTTATTGCCCTGCTCGACTGGAAGCGGCGACAGGCGGAAAGAGATCGGATGCAGATAAGCCCGCGCCACCACGGCTGCGGGCTTTGTCATTTTCATAGCATCAGTCTGGGTGCCCGGAAGGTCACCGCACTTCCTTGTCTGGCAGATAGTTGAGCGGCAGAGCGGTGGTATATTTGATTTGCTCCATTGCAAAGGTCGTTGAAATATCGCCGACCTCTATGCGCGAGATCAGCTTCTTGTAGAAGGCGTCATAGGCATCGATATCCGGAACGACGACCCGCAGCAGATAGTCCACCTGCCCGGCCATGCGATAGAATTCCACCACTTCAGGGAAATCTCTGATAACGTCGGCGAAACGTTTGAGCCAGTCGGAGGAATGCTCATTGGTGGTGACCGCAACAAAGGCAGTCACCTTGGTGTTCACCTTTTCCGGGTCGAGCAGAACAACGCGACCGGTGATCACGCCTTCCTCTTCCATTTTCTGAATGCGTCGCCAGCACGGCGTGGTTGACAATCCTACCCTGCGTCCGATTTCTGCTACGGGCATTGTGGCATCTTCCTGCAGAATTTGCAGGATGCGCCGATCCAAACGATCCAGCATGGTTCTCTCCGATCCCTTCCCTGAACGACCTCCCTTTTGGGCAAGACAAAAAATTACCCCAAATCAGTCATAAGAAACATGCTACCGAAAGAATATTCTCAAATCAATCAGGTAAATGTCACCAAACACCTCATTCTTTAGGAACTCCTCCAGACTGAGCAAAACCATTTCACCGTGTAGTGACAAGGTGCCTTTGAACTTCTTCCTTGAGCAGCGGCAGGATTTCGCGCTCGAACCATGGATTTTTCTTGAGCCAGGCCGTATTGCGCCAAGACGGATGGGGCAAGGGCAAGACGCGGGGGCTATCTGACCCATTCCAGAAGGCCTGTGCTGCCTTTACAGTCTCGGTAAGCGATTTCTTTCGCAGAGAGCCAAGATGATAGCGCTGGGCATATTGCCCGATGGCAAGAACCAGCTCGATCTGCGGCATGGCAGCAAAAATCCGGTCATGCCAGAGGCGGACGCACTCCTTGCGCGGCGGAAGATCGCCGCCCTTGGCGTCATACCCGGGAAAACAGAAGCCCATCGGCACAATGGCAATCAGGCTCTGATCATAAAAGGTTTCCCGGTCGATCCCCATCCAGTCCCTCAAACGGTCCCCGGAAGGATCGTTAAAAGGAATGCCGGTCTGGTGAACACGCATGCCCGGCGCCTGTCCGGCGATGCAGATTCGAGCGGTCGCCGACAGACGAACCACCGGCCTTGGCAGGTGTGGCAGCGGGGAACCTGCGGGCTCCGAGACACAGGCGCGACAGCGAGAGACCTCCTCCTCAAGCGCCGTTAAAGTGGCGCCAAGAGCAGAGGTCGAGGGCTGTGGTGGTTTCTGGTTCAAGCCGTTTTCCGATTCCAAAACTGGTCGATGTCCTTCAACGGGTTCAATGACTTAAAACTATCCGTTCAGAAGGCATTTTGCAATTTACCATTCATTTACCAACTTTTTCAGCGGGATCTTAATACAAATGGGAAATGATGCCTTTCGGAGCAATTTGTATAAAAATAAAAAGGGCGTCAGGCATGACCGGTGTCTTCAACACTGATCGGTCAAAAGGGGATTCACGAGAAGTGAACAGCGCTCGCGCAGCAAAAAGGCGCGCCGTGTTGCGCACCGTTCACGACGTGCGTGAACAGCTCAACAACAAGAATGGCTACCGCCCCTCCTTCCGCCATGAACTGATGATGATGTATGCAGAGAACCGGATCTCTGCAGCCTTTGCCATTCCGGTTCTGTTTCTCATCTCTGCAGCGATTTCCACGCTCTGGACGACCCCCATCTATTCGCTCTTCTGGCTGATCGCGGCCATATTCACCCATTCAGCGAAGACCATCTTTGCCAGGAGCTTCGTGCATTATTCCGGCAATGACATCGCGCTCAATGTCTGGCAGCGACGCTTTCTGTTTCTGGAAGCTGTTGACGGCATCGTCTGGGCGGCCATCCTGTTGCTGCCGACGGCAAAGGACGTTGGCTATCTGGAGGAATACCAGTTTGCCGTGATGCTGGTGGTCATCGCGATCACGACCATGCTGAGCTTCCCGATACCGGCGGCGGTGTGGGCCGGTTCCCTGCCCATTGCGCTGGTGATCAACCATTCCATTCTCATTCACACGCGGGAGATCGACACGACCCTGTCGCTGATGTCGATCGGCGCCATCGTCTTTTTCATCCTTCTGTCGAAACGGCTTTACAGCTCCACTGTCGCCATGCTGAATTTCCGACTGGAAAAAGACTATCTGATCACCGAGCTGGAACAGGCCAAGGCGATCTCTGATGAGTCGCGTCGTCAGGCCGAGGAAGCCAACACGGCCAAGAGCCGCTTTCTGGCAACCATGAGCCACGAGTTGCGCACGCCGCTCAACGCTATTCTCGGCTTTTCGGAAATGATGAAAAGCGAAGTCTTCGGGCCGATGCCGAACGAGAAATACAAGGAATATGCCAACGACATCCACGCTTCCGGCTCGCATCTGCTCAATCTCATCAACGAGATTCTCGACCTGTCCCGCATCGAGGCCGGTCGTTACAAGCTCAATGAGGAAGCGGTAACATTGGCACTGGTCGCTGAAGACTGCGAAAACCTGCTGCGGATCAGAGCCAAGGCCAAGGACATCTCCATCGTTCTGGATGCCGATCAGACCTTGCCGAAACTGTGGGCGGATGAACGCGCCGTGCGGCAGGTCATCCTCAATCTGCTGACCAACGCTGTCAAATTCACGCCCAACGGTGGGGTCATTACGCTGACCGTCAAATCCACCGAGGATGGTGGTCAGATGGTTGCCGTCAAGGACACTGGGATCGGCATTCCCGAGCATGAAATCGCGACGGTTCTCAGCGCCTTCGGTCAAGGATCGGCGGCCATTCAGAGCGCCGAGGAAGGTTCCGGGCTTGGGCTTTCCATCGTTCAGGCGCTGGTCTCCATGCACGACGGGTCATTCGACCTCAAGTCGGAATTGCGCAAGGGCACGACCGTCACCGCAAAGTTCCCGCCGAGCCGCGTCATGGATGTCATCCAGCCCAAGAAGCCGCGCATCCTGCTCAAGAGAGCTGGATAGCCCCCCCTTCCCGCGTATCGCAGAAACACATAAGGCAGGTCCAGGGACTCCGCGACCAGCTTTTTTTATGCTCAACAAGGCTCAGGCCGAAGCCAGGATCGAGACGCCTGCCAGAATGACGCAGGACCAGGTAAGCCGGCTCCTGAGGTTCCCCTCTCCCAGCACAAGGCTACCCAGCAGCACTGTCAGCACGACGCTGACTTCGCGGATAGGGGCGATGTAGGTCACGGGCGTGAAGGTCATGGCAACTAGGGCCAGAATGTAGGCAAGCGGGTTGAAGAGTGCGATGACGAAAAGCCCCGGCTTGTGCTTGCGCCATAGTTCGGCTACCGAGCTTTTTCGCTTGGCAGCGACCGGTGCCAGCAACAGCATCCGACCGAATGAAGAGCTGTAATCAAGCAGTAGCGGCGGCAAAGCAAGAACCGAGACGGCATAGGCATCCCAGACCGTATAGCTGCCGATCAGGGTTCCAGCCCCGACACCGAACAACAGCGACGTGATTTGCTCGGCCGAGCGCACCTTGAGACCGCCAGCCAGCATCATAACGCCAAAGATGATGACCAGAGCGCCAAGCCCGCCCTGAAGCGTGGCGTGTTCACCGAGCAGAACTATGGCGAAGATAGTCGACAGCATGGGGCCCGTCGCCCGCGCAGTCGGGTAGACCACGGACAGATCGCCGGTGCGATAGCCCTTTTGCAACAGCAGGAAATAGCCCAGATGAATGATGCAGCTGCCGACAATGAAACTGATCCCGACGAGATCAATTGTCTCCATTGTCAGGGCAAAATAGATCGCCAACGGGCTGTAGATGACAACGGTGATCAGGGAGAACAGCCAGACCAGTTCCGGTCCGGCGTTGATGCGTTTGACAAAGAAGTTCCAGGTGGCGTGACAGACAGCAGCGGCCAGAACGAGCATAAATCCGAGGAGTGACATGGAATACCTTTAAACGATTGGTTTGGACACACGAGTTACGTGCCTTGTCCATCCCCCCTAGATTTTTCGTCTTTCAGGTGTCTGCCCACTCGGGCTCATAGCAGCGCTCGGTCCAGACCTGCACAAGCAGCGGAACCCTAGCTGAACATGGATAAGCCTTTGAAAGCTATCAGCCAGCTTCCGACCTGTAAATATCGAAGCGCGACAAAGTACACAGGAAGGCCCGAGATGAGCATTCACAGACAAAAAAGACAAAGCCGGCATGAAGCCGGCT
Organism: Cohaesibacter haloalkalitolerans; assembly: GCF_003574655.1. GTDB lineage: Bacteria > Pseudomonadota > Alphaproteobacteria > Rhizobiales > Cohaesibacteraceae > Cohaesibacter > Cohaesibacter haloalkalitolerans. Next base: position 248,774 of record NZ_QNUM01000005.1, on the reverse strand, counting down.
TTGCATGGATTTGATTATCCGGGGCAATCCCAGACGAAGTGGCTCAGAGCCCGACGTCGGCGAAGGTTGCCATCCCGTTGTGCATCTGGCAGGCGGCTTTGGCAAGGCCAGCCACAACGGCAGCACCGGTGCCCTCGCCGAGACGGAAGCCAAGGTCGACAATCGCGGTTTTGCCCATTGCATCAAGAGCGCGACGGTGAGCACCTTCAGCAGAGCAATGAGAGAAGACACAATGGTCAAGGGTGCGTGGATCAAGCTTGTGCAGCACAGCAACAGCGGCGGTGGTGTTGAAACCATCAACGATCACCGGCACATTGTTGATGCGGGCAGCGAGCACAGCGCCACACATGGCGGCAAATTCGCGACCACCGAGGCGTGCCAGCACTTCCAGAGGCTTGTCCAGATAGTCCTTGTGAGTGTCGAGTGCCTTGTTGACGAGGTCGATCTTGAGCTGCAAGCCCTTGTCGTCAACCCCTGAACCGCGACCGCACCAGTCCTCAGCGGTGCCGCCAAACAGGGCACAGAAAAGAGCTGCGGAAATCGTCGTATTGCCGATGCCCATTTCACCAAGGCAGAGCAGATCGGTTCCACCTGCGATGGCTTCCATGCCGTAGGCCATGGTTGCCACACAGTCCTTCTCGGACATGGCTGGCTCAACCGTGATGTCGCCGGTCGGATGTTCGATCGCCAGATCGAAAACCTTCAGCCCCAGATCGAAGGCCGTGCAGAGCTGGTTGATGGCAGCACCGCCCTGAGAGAAATTATCGACCATGATCTGGTTCAGCTCATTGGGGAACGCCGAGACGCCGTGCTTGGCGATGCCGTGCTGGCAAGCGAAAACAGCAACAAGCGGACGCAGGATCTGCGGCTTTTCATTGTGCTGCCAGACAGCGACCCATTCGGCCAGTTCTTCAAGCTTGCCGAGCGATCCGGCAGGTTTGGTCAGCTGTGCGTCGCGGGCACGCACCTTGGCGCGCAGCTCTTCATCTGCAGCCGGCATCTTTTCCAGCAACGCAAGGATATCGTCAAAAGGAAGGGCGGAAGAAGTGGAAATCATTTTGGACTACCTTCATTTCTCTGTCTGGACTGCAGTCGCCCAGCTTTGGCAAAGCTGCAGAAATAATGCCAATCCGAATTCACAGCCGCTGTTGCAATGAAGTGCACAGCGGACTCAGCTGAATGGCACACAGCCGTGAAAAGCACTTGCCTTGCCTTGCCGAATTTGCTCATTTCAGATCAATCTCGCAACGAGGTATACTGAGCGTCCAGACGCTGAGCAATACGCAATTGCCACCAAAGCTCCCCAGGGGGATCAAATGTCCGAAATGTCCACGCCAAATGGAAAGCCGTCTCCTGTCAAACAGATTATCAGATATCTGATGTTGTGGCGGCAGGACATACTGGATTCGCTGGCTTTCTTCACGCGTCTGCCGGTCCCGTCCTTTCTTGGCAAGGCCAGTCAGGATCTGCCCAAGATGCGGCGCACCTCGCGGGCAATGCCGATCATCGGCCTGATTCTCGCCTTTCTGGCCCTTATTCCGGCAACCCTGTTTGACGCCATCGCATGGACGGCACCGTTGCCATCTTTCCTGCTGGCATGCATGACCATCGTCACCATGTCGATTGTTACCGGCGGGCTGCATGAAGATGGCCTTGCCGATGTGGCGGATGGCTTCTGGGGTGGGCACACCATCGCTCGCAAGCTGGAAATTATGAAGGACAGTCGCCTTGGCAGCTATGGCGCAACGGCTCTGTGCATGTCGCTGCTGATGCGGATCAGCATCGTTTACTACTTGTTCGAGAATTATGGCGTCACCAAAGGCGGGATCGCCTATCTGGCTGCCGGGGCAGTCTCTCGCGTTCCGTTGATGCATGTCTGGCACACCCTTCCGGCGGCGCGTTTGAGCGGGCTTTCCGCCAGCCTCGGGCGACCCTCCACCACCTCCTACACCATAGCCATCGCGCTGGGCGGGCTTGCCACTGCGCTGATGGTCGTCCCCGTATTCGGGCTGGCCGCCGGGGTTTCCTCTTTCGTGATGATCATTCTGGCCAGCCTGATGATGGCAAGGCTGGCCAATCATCATATCAAAGGCCAGACTGGCGATGTCCTTGGTGCTTCGCAACAGGTCGGGGAAATCTTTTTCGGCATCGGCCTGCTTCTGTTTGCCTCTGTCGGATAAGGCTGCGCCCCAATCCGGCGGCGTCTTTCTGCCTCATTTCCTCTCAGCCCCCCCCTGTTTGCTCTTCTTGCATGGGGCCGTTTCATGTCAATTTTGTCATCCATGGATTTGACATAATGTGTGCCCTATATGAAAGGCAGCCTGATCAAACGGGAGAGGTGCCATGCTCTATGTCTTGCTAGGAATTGTCGTCACTTCGGTTGTCGTGCTGATGGTCAACCATCAGTCAGGCGAACTGTTTGGCTACCCGATCGAGGCTGTGGGCAGCGTGGCCCTGCTCTCCACGCTGTTGCTGTTTCTGCTCTCCCAGCGCGGCAGCGGACGCCGGTCTGCCCCCTTGCAGTCACTCAAATACTTCCTTGTCTGGGCAGGCATCGGCTTTGTCATCGTGCTTGGCTACAGCTTCAAGGATACCGGTCGGATGCTGTTTGAGCGAGTGGCCGGGGAACTCATGCCGGGCGCGGCGGTTGTCACCAACAGTGGCGAAGTCTTCTTCCGGCGTGCAGCAGATGGGCATTTTCAGGTGAGGGCTGACATCGACGGCACCACGGTTCCGATGTTGCTGGACAGTGGAGCGAGCGCTGTGGTTCTGACCCGTTCCGACGCGGAAGCCATAGGCATCGACACATCAAGTCTGGCCTATCTGTCGCCGGTCAACACCGCCAACGGGCAGGCCTTCACGGCCCCCATCACGCTCTCTCGCATTTCGGTTGGTGGAATCGAGGCCCGCAATGTCAGCGCCATGGTGGCGCAGGAAGGCGCTCTAAGAGAGAGCCTTCTGGGCATGACCTATCTGAACCGTCTTGGCAGTTGGTCGGTAGCAGGCGATCGCCTGACGCTGACACCCTGAAGGCTCTGCCCTAAGGCAAAATCGGCTCAGATTCATTATCGCAACGCGGCAAGGGCCTCATGCACCAGAGCCGAACTTGCCCCCGGCTTGACGGCTTCCACGGTCAGGATCTGACGCCAGCGCTTGGCTCCCGGTCGCCCCTGAAACAGGCCGATCATATGCCTCGTCACCTGACTGACGCGCCCTCCCCTCGCCACATGGGCATCGATATACGGGATCATAGCCTCGGCGGCGGCAAACGGATCAACCGGCTCCCCTAGCCCGAAGACCTGCGAGTCGACCTTGGCAAGCAAGGCCGGGGTCTGATAAGCGGCACGGCCCAGCATCACCCCATCGACATGTTGCAGATGATCAAGGCTCTCTTCAATGGTCTTGATACCGCCATTTATGGCGATGTGGACATTGGGCAAGCGCTGTTTCAGACGATAGACCCGGTCATAGTTAAGCGGCGGGATGTCCCTGTTTTCCTTCGGACTCAACCCTTGCAGCCAGGCCTTGCGCGCATGAACGGTGAGCCCGTCGCATCCCGCAGCGAGAACCTGATCGACCAGAAGGTCCAGCGCTTCCTCTTCATTCTGCTCGTCGATACCGATCCGGCATTTGACCGTTATCGGCACCTCGGTCACCTTCTTCATTGCCTCGACACAGCGGGCAACAAGATCCGGTTCCGCCATGAGGCAAGCCCCGAAGCGGCCGGACTGCACCCGGTCTGACGGACAGCCGACGTTGAGATTGATCTCGTCATAGCCATAGTCAGCGCAAATGCGCGTAGCCTCCGCCAGATCATCCGGGTCGGACCCGCCCAGCTGCTGCGCAACCGGATGCTCCTCGGCATCAAACCCAAGCAGATGATCGCGATCACCATGAATGACCGCCTGCGCCGTCACCATCTCTGTATAGAGCAACGCCTTCTTCGAGAGCAGCCGATGAAAATACCGGCAATGCCGATCCGTCCACTCCATCATGGGTGCAACAGAGAACACCTTGGTCATTGATTTATATTGTTCCTTCATATTTTCCAATGACTTAGATCTCTTCTCATTGTCGCATATTCCTGCTGATTTCTGACTATTTCGCGCATTTTTGCGTATCTAGCACGAATTACGCGTGTTGAAAACGGCGGATTCGTGCTGCAGGGGGCTTTGTCAAAACCAAGCGGATAAAATGGAACTGTGGGCTGTTGCACCCGGAGATTCATGAGACGTGATGGCAGGTTTGTCCATCGAGAGAGAAATGCATCTGGCCACAAACAAGGGGCTGAACACTCGGGTCTCCCCTCAAACAGCCCATTACACCATGCCCATATGGAAGCCATCTTTTCAATTGCCAAGCCAGCTTGGAGACTGCACTGCTGGCATGCCTTAGGACCATGAGCGCCTAGCCTGCGGCTTCCCATGCAGACCTGTCATGGATCCGGTCAGCAGCTAAGAAACACGCATGGTATGGGCGTCACTCGGCTTTTCGCGACAGCTTTTACCACCTCCAGTTGCCATTCCGTAACAATCCACTAATTTGTTGTTATAAGAAACTCTCTTTGCACCCAAATTCTGCGGATTTCTTTTGGAGACCAAACTTCAAGTTGTTATGTTTATGGAATAGCGAGGTTTTTATGGAATCGGAAACGAAAACTCACCAACAAAGCTCTCCAGCCGTTCGTATCCCATCGGAACAATACAATAGTGATCCGCAGATTTCGTCGTTGCTATTCATCTGCGGTCTTCATCGCAGCGGTACTACGTTACTGGAAAGGTTATTGGTCTCATGTTTTGAGATTTCATGTCTTCGGGCGGCTGTGCCTGAAAGCGAAGGCCAGCACATGCAGGACGTTTATTCCCCAGCAGTCAATTTCGGAGGCCCGGGCAAATTTGCGTTTAGTCAAGCGATGCAGGATGAACTGAAGTCTATCGATGACTACGAGGCTTGCCGTTCCAGAATCATGCATGGTTGGAACAAGTATATTGTTGGGAACTATCCGACACTTATTGAAAAGTCACCACCAAACCTGACGAAGATATGGTGGTTGCGTCATGTCTTCCCCGGAAGCAAATTCGTAATATTGTCCAGAGATCCTCGTGCCGTATCTGCAGCTACGCAGAAATGGAGTGGAACATCATTGCCAGAGCTGATGGCCCATTGGAACTCGGCTTACTCACAGGCGCTTGAAAATTTTGACGAAAAGGACTGCATCATCGTTCGATACGAAGATCTGACAAACGATTACATCGGAGCGTTAAATAAAATCGGAAATTTCTTCTCACTTTCCAAACGTCAAAGCACCGAGACTATAGAAACTCGCTTTTCACAAATAGCAAATTCAAACGACAAATACATCAAGCAACATGATGGCATCTTGTACGGGCATGGAATTTGGGAGAAATTCGGCTATTCCGTGTAACGTGATACTTGCTATGTTTTTCACAATTATGTTGCACAAATATTACACAAGGCCAGGAACACGAGGATGGCAGAAGACAGCGAAGGCCGAAGAGCAGAAGCATATCGCCTTTGTGGCTCGGGACGAAATGAGCGCAAAGCCGGTTGTCAGACGCCTTTGCTAGCCACCCGGATAAGTCCTTCAACGTCCATATGCTCGGCAAAATGATCTGCCAGTGCGTCAAGGGTCTGTTCGACGCCCTGCTGGTAGCTGTGGCCGGAAGCCTTGTGGCCGAGGGAGCCAAGGAAGGCCGCGCGGAATCCGTCGTCGTTGAACAGCCCGTGGATATAGCTGCCCATGATCCGTCCATCCGGAGAGGTAGCCCCCTCCTCCTTGCCCTCGATCATTAAGATTGGCCGGGTCCGGTCGGGGCCATCGCTGCGCCCGACATGGATCTCATAGCCATGCATCGGCGCACCGCTTGCGATATGCGCACCGGAAACCTGAACCGTCCGCTTTTCGCCCGCCATGACGGTTTCAATATCAAGCAGCCCCAGCCCTTCGCAGATTGCGCCCTTTTCGGTCTCTACCCCTTCCGGGTCCATGATACGCTTGCCCAGCATCTGATAGCCACCGCATAGCCCAAGCACAGAGCCGCCACGCCTTGCTATGGCCTTTATATCGATGTCCCAGCCTTCGCTCTGCAAGGCCAACAAGTCACCAATGGTCGACTTCGATCCTGGCAGAATGACCAGATCACTGTCGAGCGGGATTGTTTCGCCGCGCTTGACCATGGTGAGCGCAATGCCGGGTTCGGATTTGAGAGCATCGAGATCGTCGAAATTGGCGATGCGTGGCAAGACGGGCACGGCGACTTTCAAAGCCCTGTCCGACCGATTGGCAGGCCCTTCGCGACCCAGATCCTCGCTATCCTCGGCAGGCAGGCGCACGGCATTGTCAAACCACGGCAGAATGCCAAAATCCGGCCAGCCGGTCTGCTTGGTGATGATGTCAAGGCCCGAGGTGAAAAGCGAGGCGTCGCCGCGGAACTTGTTGATCACATAGCCCTTGATGAGTGCATTGTCGGAAGCGGAAAGCATCTGCTGCGTGCCAACGAGGGAAGCGATGACGCCGCCCCGGTCGATGTCGCCAATCAGGATCACCGGCAGCCTTGCCGCTTCGGCAAATCCCATGTTGGCAATGTCGCCCGCTCGCAGATTGACCTCGGAGGCGCTGCCCGCGCCCTCCACCACGACAAAATCGGCGCTATCGCTAAGAATGCGATAGGATTCCATGACCGATTGCAACAAGGAATGCTTGCTCTGGCTGTAGTTGCGGGCCTGCATCTGGCCGACCACCTTGCCCTGCACCACCACCTGACTGCCAACATTGCTCTGTGGCTTGAGCAGCACCGGGTTCATGTGCACGCTCGGCTCCAGCCCACAAGCCAGCGCCTGCAAAGCCTGAGCCCGGCCGATCTCGCCGCCTTCCGCCGTCACGGCCGCATTGTTGGACATGTTCTGCGGCTTGAACGGGGCCACCTTGTAACCCTGCCGTTTGAGATAGCGACAGAAGCCTGCGACCAACATCGATTTGCCGACGTTGGACCCGGTTCCCTGAAACATGATGGCTGGCATTGAGGGTCTTCCTGAAAGTATGTTTGGGCGGGCGGCGGGTCAGTGCGCTTCCGGTGCGTGATCGATCCAGGTCAGAACGGCTTCCAGCTCGCTGAATTCAGGGCAATCGGGAAGCGTCGGGCGCTTGACCATGATGACGGGTATGTGCAGCTCCCGTGCAGCGAGAATCTTGTAGGATGCCTTGCCGGAGCCGGAGTTCTTGGTCACCAGATAGTCGATGTCATATTCCTGAAACAGGGTCATTTCCTCTTCCATCGACCGTCCGGGCATGCCCTGAATGAAAGTTGCGGAATGGAACAGATGCTCCTCGGCCTCGGCGATGGAGCGGATCACAAACCTGCAATCCTTACGGCTCGCAAAGGGCGCGATGGATTGGCGACCGACGGACAGGAACACGGTCACGCCCGAAGGCAAGGCAGCGGCAGCATCGGAAAGCCGGTCAACGACCGTCCAGCTGTCATCGGGAGTTTCGGTCCATTCATGCCGAACATAGCGGGCCAGCGGAACGGCACCCGCTTTCGACGCTTCGATGGCGTTGCGCGAAATGACTGTTGCATAGGGGTGGGTCGCATCGATCAGCAAATCGATGTCATGCTCTTCCATATAGTGCCGCAACCCTTCGGGGCCACCAAAGCCCCCCATGCGAAACTGGAAATGGTCGCTGTCAAACCCCATGCGACTGCGCAGCACTTCCTCGGCCTTGCTGCCGAGCACACCGGCCAGCGAATAGGTGACGTCGTGCTCCGTCGACTTGATCAGGGTTTCCAGCAACTCTCTGGCCTCGGCTGTGCCACCCAGAAGGAGAATATGGCGCGGTTTCGTCATGGAGCAGGCTCCAGTTGGTCGTAGGTGAGAATCTCGGACTGCCCGAGCAGTGTACCATCCCTCGCAATTACGACAATATCGAGAGCAATGGTGCAAGGCCCGAGAATTCCGAAAGCAGCGCGTTGTGCTTCGGATGCCACAAGGGGAACGATGCTGATCCCGACGGCATCGCAAAGCTGCAGGACGGCGAGAGCCGTGTTGGCCTGTCTTGCCTGTGCCACCAGCTCCACATCGCCACCGAGCGAGGCAATCCTGTCGGCCAGCCAGTCGAAGTCGACCTGACTGCGGCCCGAGTGCAAATCCATGTGACCTTGCGCCAGCTTTGTCAGCTTGGCAAAACCGCCGCCGATGGTCACACGCGCCACCGGATTGCGGCGCAGATATTTCAGCATGCCACCGACAAAATCGCCCATGTCGATCATGGCATAGTCCGGCAGATCAAAGAGGCTGCGCACGGTCTTTTCCGACGTGGAACCAGTACAGCCTGCCACATGCCCCTGCCCTTCGGCGCGGGCTACATCGATGCCGCGCTGGATGGAATGGATCCAGGCCGAACAGGAAAAGGGCACGACAATCCCCGTGGTCCCCAGTATGGACAGGCCACCGACGATCCCGAGCCGCGGGTTCCATGTGTGTTTGGCCAGCTTCTCGCCATTGCGCACAGAGATGGTAATGTCGACATCAGGTGCAAAGCCATGTTCGGCGGCCAACGTCTGCACTACTTCGCGCATCAATTGGCGCGGCACGGGGTTGATGGCAGGCTCACCAACAGCAACGGGCAGTCCGGGCCGGGTCACCATACCCACGCCCTCACCGGCAAAGAAGCGCACGCCAGCCCCTTCCGGGCCAAAACAAACCCTGGACAGAATGAGTGCACCGTGAGTCACATCGGGATCGTCACCGGCATCCTTGATGATTCCGGCCTCCGCATAATCTTCCGCCAGCGTCTCGCAATCGAGCACGAATGAAGGCTCCTGACCCTTGGGCAAAACAATCGAAACGGGGTCCGGGAAGTGCGATGTAACCAGAGCGTTCAACGCCGCTTTCGTTGCGGCAGTTGCACAGGCTCCAGTTGTCCAACCGCGCCTCAAATTTCCCTCATTCGGTGCTTTTTCAGTGTAATCTGTCATGTACTTAGGTATATAGTGGAGCACATCCAGACGCTACATCAAAACAGCCAGAGACTTCAGTTAAATGCAGAATTCCACGACCCCGGATCCCTACAGCCAAATCCTCTTTGATGGACTGCCCGCGTTCGAACCGGGCTGGGTCTGGCTGGTTGGTGGCGGGCCGGGAGATCGCGGTCTTCTCACCCTTCATGCGGTCAATGCCTTGCGACAGGCCGATGCGATTGTTTATGACGCTCTGGTCGATGAGGCGCTATTGTCCTTTGCGCGTCCCGACGTGATTGTCGAGTTTGCAGGCAAGCGTGGTGGTCGCCCCTCCTCCAAGCAGAAGGATATCAACCTGCGCCTGATCGAACTGGCAAAGGAAGGCAAGCGGGTGTTGCGCTTCAAGGGTGGCGATCCATTCATTTTCGGGCGCGGCGGCGAGGAAGCCCTGCAGCTGGTCGAGGCAGGTGTCCCTTTCCGTGTGGTTCCCGGCATCACGGCGGGAATCGGCGGGCTGTGCTATGCAGGCATTCCGGCCACCCACCGGGACATCAACCAGTCCGTCACCTTCCTTACCGGCCATGATCATACCGGCGAAATGCCAACCGCCCTCAACTGGGATGGCATCGCCAAGGGCTCGCAGGTGATTGTCATGTATATGGCCATGAAGCATCTGCACGGCATTACCAAGAAACTGCTCGACGCAGGACGCGACCCGGAAGAAGGCGCTGCGGTCATCTGCAATGCGACCACTCCGCAACAGGAAGTGCTGACCTCGACGCTTGCCCATATTGCGGACGATGCACTCAACTCGAGCATGAAGCCTCCGGCGATTGTCGTGATCGGCAATGTGGTCAAGTTGCGCGATGGTCTCGACTGGCTCGGCTTTGCCACCGAGGGCAAGCGTCTTGTCTCCGACCCTCTTCACAGCAAATCCTGATGCGTGACGCCTGATGTCCATTGCCACCGACAAGCCCAGAGGCCTGATTCTTGCGGCCAGCAGCTCCAATGCAGGCAAGACCACCCTTTCTCTGGGGCTGCAACGTCTCCTCGTGCGGCGCGGGCTGGCCATTGCCCCGGCAAAATGCGGCCCGGATTATATCGACCCGGCTTTTCATGCAGTGGCGTCCGGTCGCGCCTCGATCAATCTAGACCCATGGGCCATGACCACCGAAGACCTCACCACGCGGGCGACCACCCAAGCGCTGACGGCGGACCTGCTGTTTGTCGAAGGCGTGATGGGGTTGTTCGATGGGACCGTCAATGGGCAGGGGTCCACTGCGACGCTCGCACAGGCTCTCGGGCTGCCGGTTATCCTTGTCCTTGACGTCAAGGGACAGGCCCAGACCGCAGCGGCTATTGCCAAGGGCATCAGTTCCTACGACCCGAATGTCACGATTGGCGGCGTTCTGCTCAACCGTGTCGGCTCAGCGGCGCACGAACATTTGCTCCGCGAGGCATTTGCTTCTCTTGATCTGCCGATTGTCGGCGCCGTGCGCGGGTCCGACCAGTTGCAGCTGCCTTCCCGCCATCTCGGGCTTGTCCAGGCGGCCGAACACGATGCGCTTGATGGCATGATCGACCGGATCGCTGATCATATGGCACCGGATGTTGACCTCGATGGCATTCTCGGCATTGCGTCAGAGGTCACACCCAATCAAGACGGAGCAGCTCCGCTCCAGCGTCTGGCTCCCCTCGGCCAGCGCATTGCCATTGCCCGCGACGAGGCCTTCAGTTTCATCTATCCCCATCTCCTCAATGACTGGCGAGATCAGGGGGCTGAGTTGTCATTCTTCTCTCCCCTTGCGGATGAGGCTCCCGCCGAAGAGGCCGATGCCATCTATCTTCCGGGCGGCTATCCGGAATTGCATCTTGAGCGGCTTGCCTCTGCCCATGCTTTCCGGGACGCCATGCAAACGGCTGCCGCAAAAAGCGTGCTGATGTTCGGGGAATGCGGTGGCTATATGACCCTTGGGCGCTCGCTCATTTCCGCTGATGGGGTCGAAGTGCCGATGCTTGGTCTGTTGCCGGTCACCACCAGCTTTGCCAATACCAAACTGTCGCTTGGCTATCGCAAGCTCTCGCATCGATCGGCTTTGCCATGGGGGGGCGAGCTTGCCGCCCATGAGTTCCACTATGCCACCATCCAGTCGATGGACGAGGCCGAGCCGCTTTTTGCAGCCCGGACCGCCGCTGACAGGGAGCTGCCATCAATGGGGCAACGGGTCGGATCCGTTCACGGCTCCTTTGCCCATATCATCGCCCCATTGAAAACCACTTATTGAGGAGAGAGGCGTTTGCCTCTCAGCCCTTCTTGCTTGCCTTTTTCGGCAGACGCAGGATGTGTTCGAAGTCCGCGTCATAGAGCTTTGACTCCTCGAAGTCCTGAGCCCCGAGCGCCGGTCCCACCAGAATGAGCGCGGTACGGGTCAGCTTGGACGCGCGGATCTTCTCCTTGAGCGTGCCAAGCGTTGCCCGGATGAACATCTGGTCCGGCCAACCGACCCGGTAGGCGATGATGGCCGGGCAGTCCTCACCATAATGCGGGATCAGTTCCCGCTCGATATGGGCAGCATTGCGGACCGAGAGATGGATTGCCATGGTCGCGCCGGACTGGCCGAGAATATCAAGGCTTTCCCGTTCCGGCATAGAGGAGGACTTCATGGCGGTGCGGGTGAGGATGATGCTCTGGGCAATGCCGGGGATGGTCAACTCGGTGCCAAGCGCTGCCGCTGCCGCAGCAAAGGCCGGAACGCCGGGCACGACCTCATAGGGAATGGCCAGCGCATTGAGCCGCCGCATCTGTTCGGCAATAGCGCCATAGATCGACGGGTCACCCGAATGCACCCGTGCCACGTCCTTGCCTTCGGCATGAGCCTGTTTGATGTCCTCGATAATTTCATCAAGGTTCATTGCGGCGGTGTCCTTGACCAGCGCACCTTCGGGGGCTTCGGCGACCGTTGCCTCGGGCACAAGCGAGCCTGCGTAGAGACAGACCGGGCAGCGCTGGATGAGTTTCAGCCCGCGTACGGTGATAAGGTCCGGCGCTCCCGGGCCGGCTCCGATAAAATAGACAGTCATTCCCTGTTCTCTCCGTCAATTCTCTTTGCATATCCGCGCGGGGTGTAGGCCATCCAGCCGTCATCGCCAACCGTGCGATCACCCGACCGCAAAGCCCGTGACTGGGAAGACCCGACTAACACCACCGTCAGCATGTCGACTTCCTCGATGTCCAGTGTTTCGAGGGTCCGAATTTTCAGCTCTTCATCAGGGCGGCCAAGGTTGGAGGCCAGCAGAACCGGCGTTGTGCCCGGGCGCTGAGTAAGCAGGATTTCCTTTGCCCGCAGCAGCTGGGTCCGGCGTTTCATCGATACAGGGTTGTAGAAGGCAATGACGAAGTCACCGTCTGTTGCCGACCGCACCCGCTGTTCGATGGTTTCCCATGGCGTCAGCAGATCCGACAACGAGATGGTGCAGAAATCGTGGCCCAGCAAGGCCCCGAACCGGGCGGAAGCGGCCTGCAACGCCGAGATTCCCGGCACATGGGTGAGCGCCGCCCGCTTGGCAGCATCGGATACGCCGCCATTGTCTGCATCGCGGTCCAGCAATTCCATGACCAGCGCGCCCATGGCATAGATGCCACCATCGCCCGAGCAGATCAGCGCCACGTCATGGCCCTTGCCAGCTTCTTCCAGCGCATAGCGGCAACGATCCTTCTCGCTGCCCATGGGGAAATCGCACCGGCGTTCGTCGTCGGCCATCGGACCGAGCAGATCGAGATAGAATTTATAGCCGACCAGCTTTTCAGCCTGCGCGATGAAGTTCGTCGCCTGCGGTGTGCGCCAATAAGGCGTACCGGGACCAATGCCGATGACAGCCAGCGAGCCACGTTTCTTGCCCGGCAGCTGAGCTGTGAACGGGCGTGGAGAAAGCCCAATGGCGCAGGTGGCCTTGTCGGATTTGACCTTGGCCACCAGCAGCGCCCCTTCAGCGCCCACCGCAGCAAGAGCCGCCCCTTCGGCCACACCATGGCAGCCGACTTCGGCAAAGACCACTTCGGACGGTGTCTTCAAACGACCCTTCTGGGCTTCAAGGTCTTCTGCCGTAAAGAACCGGGCGGGAACCCCGAAGTGGGCCGCTGCGGCGTGAATGGCAGCTTCGTCCATCTTTACATCAATGGATGCCAAAAGACCGATGGCTTCCGGGGCAAGGCTGTTGTTGGCAAGAACCGTCTCTATATGGCCGATGAGATCAGCCGCCGCGATGCCACGTTCACAGCCGACGCCGACCACCAGCTTTTGCGGACTATAGGTAAGGCTTGTTGCGGCGCTTTCCTCCGGCACAGGAGCAAAGCTTGCCTGAAGGCTGATGGGAGCCTGGTCGGCGCGTGCCAGATCGCTGCCATCAAGCCAGCCCAGATCGGAGGAAACCGACACCGCCTCCCCGTCCACGATCCGCGCCATGACGGCAGCGGCCTTTCTGGCATGTTGCAGCTTCCAGCCCTTGGGTGGATTATCGAGCGCCAGCTGATAGCGGCAATCCCCGGCAGTGGTCACGGCCGCATGCGCCTTGAGGGCTTCGGCCAGCAGACGGGCCAGATCATTGGCGCCGTGATGACCGCCCAAAAGCGGCACAACGGAGGAGCCATCTCGGGCAACGGCCAGCACCGGTGGCTCGTCGAACTTGCTATCGAGCAGCGGTGCCAGAGCACGAATGATGATGCCGCTGGCGTAGAGCGCGACGATTGCCCGCCGCTCGGCAAAAAGCCCCTTGAGATGGGCAAGACTGTCGGCAAACGCGACATCGAAGCCCTCGATTTCGCCCTTGCCGTGCAGCTCTACAGGGTGTCCGGCGCGTTTGAGGACTTCCCTGATGGAGACAGCCAGCCCGCTGGCAGCTGCGCTCGGGCAGACAACCGTAACGGGGATCAGTTTTTCCATGCTTCATCTCCGTCATAGATCAGGATCATCGAGAAATAGGGTGCTGTGGCTTCGACCAGTTCGGCCAGCGGCAGGGCCTTTTCATTGGCAAGAGTTGCCCGCTCGACATAGCCTGCGCGTGCCATCAGGCCGAGCCGATCAATGAGAGCCCGCAGGCGCGGCAAATGACGCCCGACCTTCATGATGGCAAAGGAACCGCCAAGCGACAGGCGCGCTTCCAGTTCTTCGTCAGACATCGGCCCGGCCAGCACCGTCAACACGTCATTGCGGCTCACGAGCGGCTGTTTGAGGCGACAGGCGCAGGCTACAATGGAGGTAACCCCGGGGATGATCTCCGTTGCGAACTCACCGGCCAGCCGGTCATAGAGATACATGAAGGTGCCATAGAAGAAAGGGTCGCCCTCGCAGAGGAACACCACGTCGTGACCCGCCTCCAGCTCGGCGCGGACGTCCACAGCGCCAATATCATAGGCGTCCTGTGCGGCCTTGCGCTCGGGGCGCATGGGAACGGCAATGGGGATTTCCCTCGTGCCTTCGGCGATATGCTCACGGGCAATGTCGCGGGCAAAGCTGTCGCCGCCTTCCGGCGCCGGATAGGCGATGACGGCTGCATTGCGGATCAGTCGGGCGGCCTTCAGGGTCAGCAGCTCGGGATCGCCGGGGCCGACGCCAACCCCGTAAAGGGTGCCTTTTGTCGTCTTGTTCATTGGCTCTTTCATTGGCTCTTGGTCTCGTTCTTGTCTTTGGCGGCTTTGGTGAAAGCCCATTGCGTAACCGGCATGGAAGATTTCCAGCCGAAATAGGGTCCGACGGGGGCGGCCTTGGAGATCGCCAGTCTGGTCAGCTCGCCACCATGGGCCTCGAAGCACTCCATGAGCAGGCGTTCGGAACCAAGGGTGACGGCATGGGCGACCAGTCGGCCGCCGGGTTTGAGGCGCGCAAGGCAAAAGTCAACAACCTGCGGGGACAGGCCGCCGCCAATGAAGACAGCGTCCGGTGCCTCCTCGCCTTCAAGCCCTTCCGGTGCCGTGGCGGCGATGAGCTTGAGGGACGGAACCCCGAGGAAGGCAGCGTTGTGTTTGGCAAGCGCCCGACGCTTTTCCTGCGGCTCGATGCCGATGGCGCGACAGGAACGATGGCAGCGCAGCCATTCGATGGCGACAGAGCCGCAACCGGTTCCGACATCCCACAAGAGCGCGCCGGGATGGGGCATCAGCTTGGCCAGGGCACTGGCGCGGATGTCCTGTTTGGTCATCTTGCCGTCATGCTCGAAAGCATCGTCAGGCAGGCCCGGCTGCTGCGAGAACCAGCGGTCGAGATGATCTGGCAGCGCAATCGCCAGCACGTTGAGATCGGCGAAATAATGATCTTCCCTGCCGATTGCCAATGTCTGGGCATCCATGGCCACGATGCGTTCCTTGTCGCAGCCCAGACGCTCCAGCACAGTCAGCTCCGCGTCATGGATACCACGGGCGCAGAGATGCTCTGCCGCCTCTCTGGGTGAGGCTCCATCGCGGGAAAGCACCAAGAGCCGCGCTCCGGGCAGATAGTGGGGCATCAGCGTCTGGATGCTGCGACCATGAATGGTCAGCTTGGCCGTCTTGTCGAGTGCCCAGCCTAACCGGCTGGCGGCAAGGCTGAACGACCCAGGATAAGGCAGGATGCGCATGTCTGCACGGGAGAAGCGTTGCGCCAGCGTGCCGCCAATGCCGAAATACATCGGATCACCGCTGGCCAGCACAACGACATTCTGACCGCGCAAGGATTCCAGTTCTTCGAAGGTATGGGCAAAGGGCTTCGGCCAGCCCTTGCGGAGCGCGTTGGCCGTGAGGTCATCGGGCAGCATAGCCAGATGCCGTCGGCCACCATAGATCACATCAGCCTCGGCGAGGAGTTGCCACGCCAGATCGCCAAGGTCATCAACCCCGTTGGCACCGATGCCGATCACGCTGAGCCATGGGCTTGTCTGTTCTGTGTTCATGTGTCCTTTCCTCCCCGCTACATCGGTCTGTCGCTCTGGCCGAGCGCGGCGATGGCCAGAGCGTTGACCGCAGCGCTGGCCATCGGCGTTCCGCCCCGGCGACCAAGCATGGCGATATAGTCAAGACCCAACTCGGTCGCCTCATCGACAAGCGCCTGTTTTGACTCTGCAGCACCGACAAAGCCGACCGGGAAACCCAGCACCAGCGCCGGACGGCCTGCGCCCTCCCGTACCATCTCCAAAAGACGGAACAACGCCGTGGGTGCATTGCCAATGGCGACGATTGCGCCTTCCAGATGCGGCCGCCAGAGTTCCATGGCAGCGGCGGAGCGCGTCGTCTCCATCTTCTCCGCGATGAGCGCGACTTCAGGGTCGGTGAGGGTCACCAAAATCCGGTTGGCAGCGAGGGTTTCCCCTTCGGCAAAGAAGCGCTGCGAAATGCCACCCGCTACCATTCTCGTATCCACAAGAATGGTCGTTCCCCGCCTCAACGCAGCAATGCCCGCATCGGCCGCATCCGGCGAAAAGCGCATGTCGGCGACGAGATCGGTCATGCCGACAGAGTGCATGAGACGGACCGCGACGGGTTCCATTGCCTGAGGCAAGGTGGCCAGCGCATCGCCAGCCTCCTGCCGGATGATATTGAAGGAACTGGCATAGATCGCCGCCGGATCCTTCTCGTAGTTATAGAAGGTCATCTGTTTCCATCCACCCTGATCCGGGCGCGCCAAGGACCGGGCCTCGGCTCGCGGAAGGATCAGTCCTTTTTGTACATGCTCTTGGGACCAAGCGGATGATCGGCCTGCGGATATGGATGGTGATGATGATCGTGTCCATCCCCATGAGAGTGACCATGGTCGTGACCGTGATGATGGTCGTGCTCATGATCGTGGTGGTGATGGTCGTGATCATGATCGTGAGAGTGTCCATGATCATGGCCGTGACCATGGGAGTGAACCTGGCCGTGGCCATGATCATGGTGGGAATGCTCCGACGAAGGGTGATGCTTGAGACATTCGTTGGTGCATTTGTTATCTTCGCAATATTCGCAGTCCTTGGTGTCCACCCCTTCCACATGGTGGTGGTGGCTTTCCTGCCTGAGGCCGACCTCGGCCTCGAACCCCAGAACCTGCGCACGGTATTTGCACATCTGGCAGTTCATGTTGTTGGTTCCCTCAAGGATTTCGGCAACGCGATCCTCAAAGGTTTCAATAACGTAGTCCTGATCGTTGAGGTAACCGGCCTTGGCGAACTGGATGTCGGGATGGCGTGCGGCAACTTCATCGGTGAAATTGTAGATGCGGCGGACAAGAATGCCGGTGAAGAGGAAATACGGGAACACGATGATGCGCTTGTAGCCAAGCTTGGCGGCATGTTCGAGGCCCGGCTCGACCAGCGGGAAAGTGACGCCCGAATAGCAGACTTCACCCCAGCCAAAGCCCATGCCTTCCCAGAGCATCCGCATCAGCTTGTTGACGTTGGAGTTGGCATCCGGATCGGAGGCACCGCGGCCAACGACCATCAGCAGCGTATCGGTGATGGCAACCTCGCCTTGCTCGGCGTCGGCGGCATCCATTGCTTCCCTGATGCGGGCACCGGCGGCCTTGATCATCTTGAGGTCAAGGCCGAGTTCGCGGCCATATTCGATGGTTATACCCGGTGTCTTGGCCTGATAGGCATTCAGAACGGAGGGAATGTCATTTTTGGCATGACCGGCTGCAAACAACATGCCCGGCACGGCCAGAATGCGGGTGCAGCCCTGAGCCACGAGATTATCGAGCCCTCGGGACAGCACCGGGTTGGCGAATTCGAGATAGCCATAGTCGACGGGCCAATCGGGGAACCGTGGCCGCAGCCGTTCCGCCAGCTTTGCAAACTGGTCCACAGCCTCCTTGTTGCGGCTGCCATGGCCGCAAATCATCAGGCCTAGTTTTTCTTGCTTGTCGGAACTGGTCATTCTGGTCCCCTGTGGTTCTTTCATCTGGAGCCGCTCGGGCTCGCTGGTTGATCATCAGCAGGGCAAAAGACCATGGCCATGGAAGCCGGAAGTCTCTTTTCGTCCTGCAGGTCAGTCTTGGCCTCCGGATTGGATCTGCCGCACTGACGTGGTTTTCAGCTTCCGTCATGGGGAAGCGCTGCATAGTCTGTCTTATCCGGCCGCGTCAAAGCCACCGGTCGGGAATGGTCGGTCAACTGATCCGGCCACTCTCCATGGTTATGGTCCTTGTCACGACCTGCTCACGGAAGGCCCTGTCGTGGCTGACAATGATCATGGCCTGTGGCAGGGACTGCAAGATCGTCACAAGGCGGTTCCGCGTGTCTTCATCGAGATCATTGGTCGGCTCATCCAACAGCAGGATATCCGGCTTCATGGCCATCACGGTGGCCAGCGCCACCAGCCTTTTCTGGCCGCCGGACAGGCGATGGGTGATGCTGTCCTTGAGCGCCGTCAGATTGAGCAGTGCCAGCGTTTCCTCGACAATCGTGCGCGCATCAGCCCGACTGTAGCCCAGGTTGAGCGGACCGAAGGCAACGTCTTCCTCCACCGTCGGGCAGAACAGCTGATCATCCGGATCCTGAAACACCAGCCCCACCCGCCGCCGCAACAGGCGGAAATCCTCTTCGGTCTCGAAGCCGCGCCCGAAAGCAGAGATGGTTCCAGCCTCGGCCTTGTAGAGACCAACGAGCAGGTGTAACAGCGTGCTTTTGCCTGCGCCGTTCACCCCCACCAGCCCCAACCGTTCGTCGGCCCTCAGGGTCAGCGAGACGCCATCAAGGCAGCGCTCCCGGCCAAGATAGGCATATCCCAGTTCGTTTGTCTCAAGCAGCACCGACATGCATAACCTCCAGTGCCATGAGAGACAGGATGAACAGGAAGGACAACAGCGCGAAGGCACAATCCTTCCGCGTCAGCGAAAACTCCTTCAGCAGATGGAACTGGCCGTTGAAACCCCGGCATTTCATCGCCATCAGAATGCGCTCGGAGCGTTCGAAGGAACGGATGAGCAGCATGCCCACCAGATAGCCGACACTCTTGTAGGTGTGCAGGCTGTTGCTTGGCGCAAAGGCGCGGCATTTCATGGCGGTCCGCAAACGCTTGTATTCGGTGTGCAGCACTTCGATATAGCGCACAGTGAACAGCAGCAGATGCACCAGACGCTCGGGCACCCTGAGGCTTGCCAGAGCGTGACCAAAGGTAACCGCATCGATGGTCGCGATCAGCGGCAGGGTCGCCATGACAATGGCATTGGCCCTCAGCAGGATGACAACCGCCTGCAACAACCCTTCATAGCTGGCGGGCCAACCGAACAGGCTGAACAGCTCGGTGCCCGACGTCGTGAAAGGCAGCATGACGAGCAGCAGGATTATGAAGCTGTCAACCGTCATCACGCGCTTGATTGTCGGCAGAAAGGGAAGCTGTGCCTGTAGCAGCAGAAACAGAGACGCACAAAGAGAGGCGACCAAAAGAGGCAGTTGGTCCAGTTGCACCACACAGATCGAGAAGACCAGAACCGTGATGATCCGGACGCGGGGATCCAGCTCGCGGATCCACATGCGCCGCGAGAACAGCACCGTTTCCGCCTGTTCAGCATCCGAGGTCAGAGTGCGAGCTCTGCCTGCTTCTTCCAGCAGATCACTCATGCAGCTTCCTTTTCCTGACCCACGTGTTTCTTGCGATCCCTTACCGCAGCAACATAGAAACCGATGCCGAACAGACCACAAATATATCCGATACCGCCGAGAATTGCCTGCAGGTCATTCTTCTCCATATATTCGGAGACGACCTTGCGCAGTGGCTTGATCTCGTTGCGCATTTGCGTTGCGATTTCCGGTTTGAAGGCTTCAAGCTGCTGGCCCACCTCGGCCGCGATCAGCTTCTGCAACATCGCCGGGTCAAGTCCCACGGCGACAGACGAGGCTGAGCCTTCCGGCGTACCAACATTGGTGGGAGCCATTTGCGCCACCACGTCGTTGACGGCATCAGCCGCCGCAGCGCTCCTTTCGTCGCCACCGATGCCCTCAGGCAGTTCATCCAATCCCATGTGATAGGTGGCAACATGCCCTGCCCCGAGATTGGCCCGAAACGTCAGCGGTATCCTTTTGGTCGGCGTGTAACGGAAGATGCCATCGTCATCGGTTTTGGTCGAAGCCAGAATGTTGCCATCGTCGTCAAGGATGTCGACGTCGGTCTCGATGGCCATGTCGCCGTTGGAGAAGCCGATCTCGCCTTCGATGTCAGCCCCGTCGGCATAGGCGGATACGATCACCTTGTGGGCCGATGCCGGAGCGGCAAAGGCGCAGGCAACCACGAGCATCAAGCCTGCCAGAGTTTTTCCAAACTGTCTCATTTCACGTTCCTTTCCCTGCTCGTCTGGCTCATGACATGGAGCAACTCGGGCTTCACCTTGAAAATCAGATAGATCGCGGCTGCCGACAGCAGCCCCTCGATGATCATGACCGGGATATGCGCCAGAAATACCAGCTTGGCCTGAGCAACGAAATTGTAGCCCGACAAGGCCAGCGACAGCGCCACACAAAGCGTTGTCAGGGCAATGGCCATGGCTCCCGCAACGCCACCGGCAAGAGCCGCTGAGCGTGCGCCGCAGGCCCTTACGATGAGGGGGTGGACCATCAGGCCAACCAGCACCGCAGGTGCCGCGATGTTGAAGGTATTGACGCCCAGCACAGAGATGCCGCCAAAGGCGAAGAAGACCGCCTGCAGCAGCAACCCGACAAACAGGGCAGGAAAGGCAGCCCAGCCGAGAATAATCCCGGCAAGGCCATTGAGAATGAGATGCACACTGGAAAAGCCCAGCGGCACATGAATGAGAGACGCGACAAAGAATGTTGCGCTGAGCACACCCGCAGCGGGGATCAGCTCCATTTCCAGCTTGCGCAAGCCCATGACGAGGCCGCAGGCACTGAGCACAGCCCCCGCTATCACGACCTCACTGGACAAGGCTCCATCGACAATATGCATGTTAGGTCCTCCCGACCTTCAAGGGGTTACCTGAGGTCGTAGGCCCGGATCCAGATCACTGCATCCTGCGAGAGGTCCTTGCCTTCATATTCGGTGTCCGGCCCGGAACCGAGGGCGGCAAAGCCCCAGAAACCGGCTTTGGGAATACCGAAGGTGAAGACGCCATTATCATCAGTGATAGCCGAGAGAGTGCCGCCTTCAGCTGGCTCTGCCGTCACCTTGCCAGCCGCATTGGCGACCATGTCGGGCTCCGCGGACATGTATTCGATTTCCAGCTCGGTTCCGGCAACAGGCTTGCCCTCGGACAGCACTCGTCCGGTGAAGGTGGAGCCGGTCAAAATGTTTGTCGGCTTGTTGAGCGGCACGATTTCGGTTTTGAGGCCCGCTGGCTCATGCCAATCCGTCGGCACCATGCCCTTGTTGATGTAGCTTTTGGTGATCTGCTGGATATAGATATCCTCGCTGCCCTCGTAATAGGGCGCAGGCTCCAGCACCACCGTGTAGTCGCCATTGCGCTTTACCTTCAGCGCGCCCTCGAAGGCATCGGCCTCGTTGCTGGCGCCCTTGAAGCGGATGGGCTTGAGGCTGTCCATCAGGTCGATCTTCTCACCCTTGTAGAGCGCATAGAATGCAGCAGGCGCGCCCATGTCCATGACATGACCGTTTTCGAACGGGTGCCAGAAAATCAGCTTGAAAGGAACATCGCCTGCCTTGGCGAGATTTACTTCAGGTGTATAGACCAATTGAAAGTGGGCGCTGGCGGCAGTTGATGCCACAAGCGCTACAGCCAGAACGGCCCCGGACAGAAATTGTTTCATAAATCATCTCCCTCAGGCAAAGCCTGGTTGGAGACGCTTTGGGAATGGAGGCAAGGGATTTGCTGGGGCATAAAGAGAACCACCAGACCATCTCCACCAAACGCACACCCCGGCGTCTTGTTAAGAGCAGCGACGGCTGACACATTCAGCACGCGCCTGTCTGATGGCAGGTCTCCTGGCTTGCGGGTCTTGGCTGTCCATCCGAACCTTCCCAGCGCATCGCGCCAGTGGCATATTTCGGGTGGAAGCTCACCGCTCACAGTTGCGGGGGCAGCCATGGTTTTGGTCCCTGTTTGGTCAACCTCACCATGTTCCCTTTTTCATTTTCGCGTCACGTCAGGACGAGAAAAACCATCGAACATATTCTGTCTATGGGTGTCTTGATGCCATGTCAACTCGGCTCAAAGACCCATCGACCCTTGGGCACAGAAAAGCGACTGTGCCTCCGCATTTCTTCTAATATTCAATACCTTCCTGAGCCTTGATGCCGGACCGGAACGGATGCTTGACGAGCGTCATCTCGGTGACCAGATCGGCAATCTCGATCAGTTCGTCCTTGGCATTACGACCTGTGATGACGACATGTGTCTGGTCCGGCTTCTGATCCCTGAGGAAGGCAACGACCTCGTCGATGGGCAGATAGTCATAGCGCAGAACGATGTTGAGTTCATCGAGCAGAACGAGCCGGACCTCCGGGTCAAGGATGGCTTCCTTGGCCGCCTCCCATGCCGCACGGGCATTGGCAATGTCCTTGTTGCGGTCCTGGGTTTCCCATGTAAAGCCCTCGCCCATCGCCTTGATGGTCACCAGCTCGGGGAATTTCTCCAGCATGCGCTTCTCGCCCGAATCCCATGCGCCCTTGACGAACTGGATGACGGCGATCCTGTGACCATGACCTATGGAACGGAAGGCCATGCCAAAGGCGGCGGTGGATTTGCCCTTGCCCTTGCCGGTATGGACGATGATCAGCCCCTTCTCTTCGGTCTTGGTCGCCAGAATCTTGTCGCGCGCCGCCTTCTTCTTCTTCATCTTCTCGGCGTGGTAGGCATTCTGCTCTTCTTCTGTCATGCCTTCGGTCTTCTTCATAGGAACTCCCCTTCCTTGTGAGTGGCCTTGGTCTTGTTGTCTAAAAGATTGAAACGGGCGCTGTTTGACCGGGGCGTCCAGAGCCCTCTATCCAGCGCTTCGAGAAACCTGTCGATCATGTCGTCATAGGCGGGACGGTTCTTGTCCTTGAGGAAATCCGCCACCGCTTGATCCTCGATATAGGCTTCATAGAGCTGGTCGAAATGGTGATCACCAACCGCATTGGTCGTTGCCGCAAAGGCAAACAGATAGTCGAGCGTTGCCGCCATTTCAAATGCTCCCTTGTAGCCGTGGCGCATGACGCCGGCAATCCACTTGGGGTTCGCCGCCCGACCTCGCACGACGCGGGCAATCTCTTCGTCGAGTGTGCGAATGACGGGGCGCTCGGCACGGGAATGATCGTTGTGATAAACCTTGGGGGCACTTCCCCGGAAGGTCTCAACGCTGGCCGCCAGACCGCCCTCAAACTGGTAATAGTCGTCGGAGTCCAGCAGATCATGTTCGCGGTTATCCTGATTCTGGATCACGGCATCCACCTGCGAGAGCCTGCGCTTGAGACTGTCGGCTGCGCGATTGCCATAGTCACCCGCGCCATAGGCGAAGCCGCCCCATGCAACGAAGGCCTCGGCGAAATCGGAACGCCTGTCCCAGATCTTTTCATCGATCAGCGCCTGTAACCCGGCCCCGTAGGCGCCCGGCATGGAACCGAAGACGCGAAAGGTGGATTGCCGTCTGGCAAGCTCGGAATCAATCCCTTTGGCTTCCGCCTCGGCCCGTTCGCGGCGCACCTTCGCGGCCAATGGGTTGGCATCTTCGTCCTCATCAAGCTCGGACACCTGCCGGACAGCGCTGTCAAAAAGATCGATCTGATGCGGGAAGGCATCGCGGAAGAAGCCAGAAATGCGCAGCGTCACATCTACACGCGGGCGGCGCAGCTCTTCAAGGCGCAGGATTTCCACCCCCGTCACACGACCCGACGCGGCCTCCCAGACGGGGCGCGCGCCAAGCAACGCCAGTGCCTGAGCGATATCGTCGCCACCAGTGCGCATGTTGGAGGTGCCCCAACAGGTCAGCACGATGGCCTGCAGCCATTCGCCCTCATCCTGAAAATGGCGCTCCATCAGCCGCCGGGCAGACAGTTCACCGATAGCCCAGGCCGTCTTTGATGGCACGGAGCGCACATCGACTGCGAAGAAATTACGTCCGGTGGGCAGAACATCGGGACGCCCTCTGGTCGGCGCGCCCGACGGGCCGGGCGGCACGAAGCGCCCTGCAAGTCCGGCAAGAAGATGGTGCATTTCCTGCGGCCCGCAGGCATCGATTGCCGCAGTCAGATCGGAACCGATCCAGTCCAGCACGGCCCGGGTTGCCTCCATGCTGGATGGGCAACCCAAGTCTCCTGCCACCAATGCCTTGGCCAACAGCTCAATCCGCTCGACGGTATCGCCACAATGCCGCCAGAGAGCCTCCGACTGTTCGGCAAGCAGGTCTGGCCGCGCACCATCCCACGCTTGCGCAAAGAGGCAATCCAGTGGGTCAAACACCTCTCCTGCCACTGTCAAGCCAAGATCCTGACTGATGGCACGGTGCAGTGACTGCTGGGCGGGCAAAGAGCCTCGTGGCACGCGGGCAATGGCCACAAGCAGATCGGTCCGATAGCCGCCTTGCGGAGAAGTGCCAAGCACATGCAGGCCATCGCGGATCTGCAGCTCCTTGATGTCACACAGATGCGCGTCGAGCTGCTGGAGCGCCGCCCGGTTATCGTCGTCACTGCTGACGCCAGCGTCCTTGTCAAGGCCGGTCCGGCTGGCGAGAAATCGGATTTCCTCCATCAGCTTGTCCGAGCGGCGCGGATCGACCCCTTGCGCGGTGTAGAATTCATCCACCAGCGCCTCAAGCTCTTCCCCTGCTCCGTGGCTCTCGGCCCGAGTCAATGGCGGCGTCAGGTGATCAATGATCACGGCGCTAGTACGGCGCTTGGCCTGACATCCCTCGCCCGGATCATTGACTATGAACGGATAGAGATGGGGCACAGGGCCAAGCACGGCCTCAGGATAGCAGGCCTCGCTCAGCGCCAGCGCCTTGCCCGGCAACCATTCCAGATTGCCATGCTTGCCCGCATGTATGACGGCATGCACACCATGGACCTGCCGGAGCCAGAAATAGAAGGCGAAATAGTTATGCGGCGGCACCAGATCCGGATCGTGGTAGGTATCCTTGGGGTCGATATTGTAGCCGCGGGCTGGCTGTACGCCGACCACCAAGTTGCCGAAACCGAGGATGGCGAGCTGGAAGGCATCCTCCCGGACCTTCGGATCCGTTTCCGGAGCACCCCAGCGGGCTTCGACACCTGCCCGAACTGCCTCTGGCAGCGCCGAGAACATCTGCTTGTAGAGGCTCAGGTCCAACCGGTGATCGCTTTGCCGGATGGCTGCGCCCAGCGCATTGGTCGGGCCGGAGAGGATCTGCTGCATCAGGGCGTCCGAGTCGGCGGGAATGCCCTCGACACAGTATCCTTCTGCCTGCATCGCCTGCATCAGGCCGATGACGGACCGAGGGCTGTCAAGACCGACGCCATTGGCGATACGGCTATCCTTGTTGGGGTAGTTGGCGAGAATGACAGCGACCTTGCGGTCACTGGCCTCTGTGTGGCGCAGCATGGCCCAACCGTTTGCCAGATCGGCAACAAAGGCGATCCGGTCCGCATGGGGCACGAGTTCCACAGGCCGGTATTGCGTCCGCTCGTCGAGCGCGCCCTCTTCCTTAAAGGCGACGGCGCGGCTCAGTATACGACCGTCGAGTTCCGGCAACACCACATGCATCGCCAGATCCCGGGCCGACAGTCCACGCGGGCTGTCTTCCCATGCCTTGCAACTGGATCCGGACAGGATCACCTGCAACACCGGGCAGTCATAGCGGTCAAGAATGGTTGGCTCATGGGCCTGCCCAGCTTTCGACAGAGCAAAGGCGGTGCAATTGAGGATGACGGACGGCGGAAGCGCCGTCAGTGCAGCAGCAAGGAATTCCTGCGCCTCCAGGTCCTTGAGACTGGGCACAAATATAGGCAGGGCATGAAGTCCCTTTGCAGCCAGAGCCTCGGCCAATGCCTCGACCGGCGCCGTCATGGCGCTCTGGACATAGGAGCGATAGAAAAGGATCGGCACCACCTTTTGGGTCGTTTCATTGGCAATGGTGGCAAGATATCTCTCAAGCCCATCCCCACCACTGAAGCTTTCGCAGCCCTTCAGAATGCCGACGCGGGGCAATGGCAGCGGATGGGGCACTGAGGCGCTATCCCCCGACAGCAAGGCATCGGCAAAGCGCAAGGCCAGTGCCATGTTCTCGGCACCACCCTCGACGCAATAACGCCAGAACTGACGGACGATGGCAACCGGTTCACTGGACCAGTCAGCAAGGCTTTCATCCCACTTGTCGTCGCCCGGCATGACCAGCAGTTTGACGCCATAACCACGGGACAGCTTTCTGAGTTGCTCAAGCCCGTATCGCCAATATTCAACGCCACCCAACAGCCTCAGAATGATGAGGTGGGCGTGGCTGGCTGTCTGGTCGACATAGAGATCAACCGAATAGGGATGACCAAGCGCCATGAGATTGGCAAGGCGCAGCGAGGGAGCATCGTCTGAGCGGCCACGGGCCGACAGGGCAAAGGCGGACAGCTCGCTGTCGGCGGACGACAGGATGAGGATGTCTCCGGCGCTCTGCCCCAGATCCACGGCCTCCTGTCCATTATCGATCCGCCCCGCATCGGGCGCCAGAATATGCATGTCGTCCCTATCCCCGTTCGTCTCTTGGGCCGCTTCAGGCCAGCTTTTCGTTGGCGCTCGCCAGATCGAAGTCCTTGAGGCCGATGACGACCAGACCGGTCTTGACATCGGCTCCCGTATCGAACCAGCTTTCGACGCGACGGCCCACGGCCTGCACGACGACACGCGCCTTTTTGCCCTCGACGGCGGCATAGCCCTTCACGCGCAACACACCGGGCTGCGCCAAAACGTCGGCGACTGCGTCCTTTAATGCCTCGACCGATGCAAAGGTGCGCGGTGGGACGACCGCGGAATGGAAGTCATCATGATCGTGATGATGGTGGTGATGCCCGTCATCATTGTCATCATCGTGGTCATGGTCGTCATCATCATCGTGGTGGTGGTGATGACCATGGGCGGCTTCACGACCATCGAGATTGTCCTCCACCCCGGCCTCAAGACCCAGCAGAACGGCGGCAGAGACATTGCCTTTGGCAGAATGGATGATCTTGACCCCCTCACGCATATGCTCGGCAATGAGGGTCTCGACGCGCGCCATCGCCTCGTCATCGACCAGATCGGCCTTGGAAATCACGATCATGTCGGCGCATTTGAGCTGGTCGGTGAACAGCTCGTCAATCGGGCTGTCGTGGTCGATGGTCTCGTCCATCTGGCGCTGGCGGGCAATGGCCTCCTCATCGGCACTATAGTGGCCTTCGCTGAGGGCGGCGGCGTCAGCAATGGTGATCACTCCATCCACCGTAACGGATGCGCGGACGCTTGGCCACTGGAAGGCCTGGACCAGAGGCTGCGGCAAGGCAAGGCCCGAGGTCTCGATGACGATGTGATCCGGGCGAGGCTCGCGCTTCAGAAGCATCTCCATTGTTGGTAGGAACTCGTCCGCCACCGTGCAGCAGATGCAGCCATTCTTGAGTTCGACCACATCGTCTTCGGTGCAGTTGGGATTGCCGCAACTGGCAAGCAGTTCGCCATCAAACCCCATATCGCCGAACTCATTGACGATGAGCGCGATCTTCCTGTCCCCGGCCCCTTCGATCAGGTGACGGATAAGGGTGGTTTTTCCCGAGCCGAGAAAGCCGGTCACGACAGTGGCGGGAATTTTTTTCGTCATCACGGGGGGCTGAAAAGACATGATGTGCCTCTAGCTTTCAGTTGAAGGGATGGAGGGAACCGGATGCAGACGCGCCAAGGTGTTCTTGCGGATATGCTGCGGCCGCAGGCGCCATTCAGGCAGACCGTCCTCGGCCTCGACATAGCTTCTGGCAAAGGCGACAAGATCGTCCACCCGCTCGGCGCTGCTGTCGAGTTCGCCAATGACGAACTGATACTTGCTGGCATCCATCAGGGCGGCTACGCAGCTGCGCGTACAGCCGCTCATGCAGCGAGCGGGCTGAACGGACAGCTTGCCGCAAAGGGCTTCGTCAGCGACCACAAGAGCTTCGACGGCCTTGAGAAGCTGCTCGCCTTCGGGGCGTTCGGTTGCCAGTCTTTCGGGATTTTTCTTGACAGCAGCACTGTTGCAGGTGCTGCAGATCTGCAAGATCGCCTTGTTTTTCAACGCCATTTCCTAGCTACGCCCAAAGGGTTGCATTCGTCAAAACGCCGATAGCAGGGAGAAACAGGCAGGGAAGCAAATCAGATTTGCCTCATCTCCGATACACCCCGACCGGTTAGTGAGATTCAGTGCGGCTGGCAGGTCTCCTGGCTCACGGTATTGCGCCCTGTTCCCTTCCCAAACCCGTTGGTTCAGTGGTTCACAAACAAGGCAATCCGCTTACAGTTGCGGGGGCAGCCATGGCATTGGCCCCGAGTTGGGTCGTCCGCACCATGTTCCCTTTTCATCTTTCCAGATACGATCGTGGAAAGAACCATCCGTTGAGTGTTTTGCGTGATTGGCCGGTCGTTGTCAATCTTGTTCAAAATGATTTCAAACTGCCAACCGACAAAAGAGGCCCGGACCACAAGGGGGACCGGGCCTCTTTCGGGTTATGAAATTCTGGTGGACGACAGCCGCAGCCCTCGCCCGCCATGGCTCAGCATCAGCCTAACTGTTGCGGGCGTCGAGGTCGTCGATTGCCTTGACGTTGCCTGCTGAGCGGCCGTTTTCGTCAAAATTCTCGGTGTTGGCAAAGAAGGTGTCAGCGATGGCCTTTGCCAGCTCGGTACCAATGACGCGAGCACCCATGGTGATGATCTGCGCGTTGTTGGAAAGCGCTGCGCGTTCGGCAGAATAGGTGTCGTGGCACTGTGCTGCCCGGATGCCATGAACCTTGTTGGCGGACATGGCAACGCCGATACCGGTGCCGCAGCACAGAATCGCGCGATCATAGTCACCCTTTACGACGCCCGTGGCGACGCGTTCGGCCATGTTGGCATAGAAGTCATCGGCCTTGCCTTCTACCCGGGAAACCTCATGGACTTCCATGGATCCCTTGCCGGCAAGATATTCAGCCAAAATGTGAGCCAGGCCTTCGCCTGCACTGTCACCAGCTACTGCAATTTTCATGTTTCTACTCCCTATTGCAACCGTGGTTAAGATAAGCGGCACATTCCTGTTGCGGCCCGGATATCTCCGAAACCGAAAAGGATGGCAAGGTCCATCAGGGGCCCGTCAATATGTGAACGCTGAATTGAAAATTGGCATTTGTCGACACCAGTGAGCGCGCTGGAGCAAAGCCCAGCCCCGCCCGTTTCGACGCCTCGTCGACAAATGGCCGCAAGAGATGAACAGGCTGCCCTCATGACGGCTCCTCACTGTCCTTCTGGGCGATGGTCAGGGTCAGACCGGCATTCTCGATAATCGCGAGCGCGTCTTTGGAGGGCGCCTTGTCGGTGATGATATAGTCGAACTCATCGAGTGTTGCGAGCTTGTGCAAGGCCGTGTGATCAAACCGGGTATGGTTCACCAGCAGGCAGCATCTGGTGCCACATGGCATCATCGCGCGCTTGGTTTTGACCACCATGTCATCCATATGGAAGACCTCAAGCCCTGAAATGGCCGGTGTCGAGATGAAGGAGATGTCGGCGCGCAGATTGGCCAGCCCCACTTCTGTAACGCTACCGAAATAGGCATTAAACTTGCTGGAATAGCACCCGCCGAGCGAGATCAACGTGATGCCGGACTCATTGCGCAGCGCATCCATGATCGCGGCATTGTTGGTGATGACAGTGAGCGGGCGTTTCTTGATCAGGGACTTGCCCAGAAAGGCTGCCATGGAGCCATCGTTGATGATGACACTCATACCCGGATCGATCAGCTTCAGGGCAGCTTCAGCCATCGCCACCTTGGCATCCTGACTCTGGCGTTCACGAAAGCGGAAATCACTCTCGAAGCGGGTACCCGACTCGATCGTCGCCCCACCGCGAATCTTGCGGATCACGCCTTCTGTTTCCAGATCATCAAGGTCCCGGTGAATGGTCATTTTCGATACGGCAAACTGCTCTGCCAGATTATCGACCTCAACCTCTCCATGGGTAACCAGAAGGTCCATGATCGCCTTTTGGCGGTCCTCGCGCTTCATGAAGTCTCCTTTCGATCCTGCCCCTCTTCCGACAACGCTACGCCATCGGACAGGCTCGATAAAATTTCAATATCACATATATTTCACAACATTTATAACATAACAAGTGTTATTTTGTGATTTTCCGTTGCGTTTTCTGTTGCAAAGGTGTACCTCAAAGCCAACATGGAGGAGTAAACATGTCAGACTATTCTTCAGAAACCGCCCTTGAGCACGCCAAGCGTGATGCCACCAACTTCTCTCTTGCCAATTGCATCCGCGCCTTGAGCATCGATGCCGTGGAAGCAGCCAATTCCGGCCATCCCGGCGCCCCGATGGGCATGGCCGACGCTGCTACGGTTCTTTTCAAAAATCACCTGAAATTTGATGCCTCCGCACCTGATTGGCCAGACAGGGACCGCGTTGTCCTGTCCAACGGCCACGCCTCTGCGATGCTTTACAGCCTGCTGCATCTGACCGGTTACGCCGACATGACGATCGACCAGTTGCGCAATTTCCGCCAGATGGGTTCCATTACAGCCGGTCACCCGGAATATGGTCATGCCAAGGGCATCGAGACAACAACCGGCCCGCTTGGCCAGGGCATCGCCACTGCCGTCGGCATGGCCCTTGCCGAACAGATCATGGCAAAGGACTTTGGCACCGACCTCGTCGACCATCACACCTATGTCTTCATGGGTGACGGTTGCCTTGAGGAAGGTATCGGTCAGGAAGCCATCTCGCTCGCCGGTCACCTTGGCCTTGGCAAGCTGATCGTGCTGTATGATGACAACGCCATCACCATCGATGGCCCAACTTCAGTTTCCTTCTCGGACAACATCCCGCAGCGCCTTTCGGCCTGCGGCTGGCATGTCCAGTCCTGCGACGGCCACGACGCCGCTGCTCTGGACGCTGCGCTGACCGCAGCCAAGTCCGTCACCGACAAACCGTCGCTGATCGCCATGAAAACCGTGATCGGTCTTGGCGCACCAACGAAGGCTGGCAAGGAATCCTCCCACGGCTCGCCGCTTGGCAAGGAAGAGGCCGCTGGCGCAAAGGCCGCTCTTGGCTGGACTGCCGCACCGTTTGAAATTCCCGCCGACCTTCTCGCCCAGTGGCGAGCCATTGGCAGCAAGGGCAAGGCTGACCGGAGCGCATGGGAAAGCCGTCTGGCCAAGTCGGACGAGGCCCTGCAGGCCGAGTTCCTGCGCCGCGTCGCCCATACCCTGCCTGCAGAATTCAAGGGTGCTGTCGCCGAGGCTCGCAAGGCCCTGTTTGCCAAGCCGCAGAAAGTGGCCACCCGCAAGGCCAGCCAGATGGCACTTGAGGCTCTCGCCCCTGCCCTGCCTGAAATGATTGGTGGCTCAGCTGACCTCACCGGCTCCAACCTAACCCGCGTGGCAGCCGTTGACAGCCAGTATAAGAAAGGCCAACCGGGACGCTATATCGGTTACGGCGTGCGCGAGTTTGCCATGGCAGCCGCGATGAACGGCATGATGACCCACGGCGGCATCATTCCTTATGGCGGCACCTTCATGGTCTTCTCCGACTACGCCCGCAACGGTATCCGCCTGTCGGCCCTGATGGGGATTGGCACCATCTACGTGATGACCCACGACTCCATCGGCCTTGGCGAAGACGGACCGACCCACCAGCCGGTCGAACATCTGGCCTCCCTGCGCGCCATCCCCAATCTTCTCACCTTCCGCCCGGCTGACGCGCTGGAAACGCTGGAATGTTGGGAACTGGCAATCCGCTCGCGCAACCGGCCTTCGCTGCTGGCGCTGTCCAGACAGGCTGTGCCGCAGTTGCGACTGGAAGAAACCGGCGAGAATCTCTCGGCCCGCGGTGCCTATGTGCTGCGCAGCTTTGGCAAGGGCGATCGTGCCCTGACGTTGCTGTCCACCGGCACAGAGGTCAGCCTCGCCATGGAAGCGGCGGAAAAGCTGGCCACGGAAAAGGGTATTTCCGTCGCTGTTGTATCAATGCCAAGCTGGGAGCTTTTCAAAGAGCAGGATCGGGACTATCGTATGTCCGTTCTTGGTGACTGCCCACGGATTGCCGTGGAAGCGGCCTCGAAGTTCGGCTGGGCTACCTTTGTTGGTGATGAAGACAATGTCATCGGCATGGATGGGTTTGGCGCATCCGCTCCGGCTGAAGAGCTCTATGAGAAATTCGGCATCACGAGCGACGCAATCATTGCACGCGCCTGTCATCTTCTCAAACTCTAGGAGCCAACGGTCGAGTGGACCTTCCACTCGACCCGCCCCAATATTGTAATGAATGCATGTCCAGTCCCCCGAAAGACATTTCACCAATGGGAGACATGCGCAAGGGAGAGAAAAAATGAAATTTTTCGTCGATACCGCCATCATCAAAGACATTGTTGAACTGAACGACTACGGTCTTCTGGACGGTGTGACCACCAACCCCAGCCTGATCGCCAAGTCCGGACGTGATTTCAAGGAAGTCATCGCAGAAATCTGCGCCGTCGTGACCGGTCCGGTTTCCGCCGAAGTCGCTTCGATGGACTATGACACGATGATGGCTGAAGCCGATTGCCTGAGCAAGATCGCTTCCAACGTGGTCATCAAGCTGCCGCTTACGCTCAATGGCCTCAAAGCCTGCCGCAGCCTCACCGACAAGGGCATCAAGACCAACGTCACCCTGTGCTTTGCCGCCAATCAGGCGCTGCTGGCTGCCAAGGCTGGTGCCACCTATATTTCTCCGTTCATCGGCCGTCTCGACGATCTCAACCTTGATGGCATGGATCTGATCCGCGACATTCGCGACATCTATGACAACTACGACTTCAAGACCGAAATTCTGGCAGCCTCCATCCGTTCTGCCAACCACGTCAAGGAAGCCGCTCTTGCCGGTGCCGATGTTGCCACCATTCCTCCGTCTGTCATCAAGAGCCTGGTAAACCACGCTCTGACCGACAAGGGTCTTGACCAGTTTGCCAAGGATTGGGCAGCCACCGGACAATCAATCCTCTAATCGGTCATCTCCGATCCGGGCATTCATGGAAATCCTCCAAAAAGAAGAGTGAAAGCGGAGGAAAGCAGCCTCTTCCCCCACTTTTCAAATTCGGGCTCCTTCAATCCTATCCAGCAGAGCCCCACCTCTCCTCATAAGCAACCAACCCAATTGTCGTCCCGTACGGCAATTGGGCTTTTTTTTTGCGAGCACACCTGAGCCGGAGGATCGGCAATGGACGCAGCCGTTCGACGGCTGCGCGCCCCTCAGCGGCAAAAGGCAAAGAAAAAGCCGGTGAGCTCCTCAAACAGGAACCCACCGGCTTTTCAATCTGCCATGGCTAACAGATTTCTTCATGGAGAAGAGGATTACTCAGGCGCTCAGGCGCCCATGCGCTGCCTGATACCCTTGGCAAGGGTCTGCAGGATGAGGCAACAGGACGTGGCACCGGCATCAAGCACTCCGCGAGACCGCTCACCAAGGCGTGAGGCCCGGCCAACCTTTGCGACCATGTCTATGGTGGCATCCCGCCCCTTTTCAGCGGCCAAAGACATGACTTCGAGGCACTCGGCAAAGCCCTTGCCAGACCGCCATGCCTCATCAAAAGCCTCACTCGCCGGAGACAGGGTATCAAGCAAGGTCTTGTCGCCAACATTGGCCGAGCCGATTTCCTGAACCCCTTCCAGTGCCGCATGCAGCATCTTGCCGAACACGTCGCCATCGAGCTTTTCCTGCCCTTCCAGTTCGTCGGCCATGCTCGAGAAGAGATAGCCATAGAGTGGCCCCATGGAGCCGCCCAGATCCTCGATCAGAGTCTCACTCAGGATGTTGAGGGCGTCAGGCAGAGGAGGAATCGGCTCGCCCAGCTTGCCACCAGCCAAGGTGAAGCCCTTGCTCATGTTGATGCCGTGGTCGCCATCGCCGATGGCTCCGTCGATCTTGGAAAGCCAGGCGCGGTTTTCCCGGATCACGTCGATGAGCTCGACCACAAGACCGCCGGAATCCTTGATGGAAATGGATGAAAGCATGGTCAAACCCTCGTCAGGCCGATGGAATGGGCAGGCGCGGCGAGTAGACGATCAAGCTCGCTGTCGAGACGCATCATGGTCAGGGTGACACCCTGCATTTCAAGGGACGTGAAATAGTTGCCGATAAAGAGATGGCGGGTCTTCATGCCGCGGGCCTCGATCACTTCGGCCAGCCGATCATAGAGAACATAGAGTTCCATGACCGGCGTAGCACCAAGACCGGAAACCAGGATCGCCACGTCGTCGTCCTTTTCAAACGGCAGATCCGGCAGGATATGGTCGAGCATCAAATCAGCCATCTCCCGGGCGGGCTTGACGGGCATGACAGCAACCCCCGGTTCGCCGTGATGGCCGATGCCGACTTCCATGTGGCCGTCTTCGATGTGGAAATTGGGCTTGCCGACTGCGGGAATGGTGCAGGCCGAAAGACCGATGCCGATGCTGCGGGTCGCATCGATTGCCTTCTGTGCGGAAGCGATCACCTCATCCAGATCAGCCCCCTCTTCGGCACGCGCGCCACCAACCTTCCACATCAGGATTTCCCCGGCAACGCCGCGCCGTTTGGACCGGTCGTCCTTCGAAGCGGACGGAACATCGTCGTTGGCAACGACAGTCTTGACGGTCAGTCCGTGCTTTGCGGCCTGTTTGGCGGCCAGCTTGACGTTCATGTTGTCACCGGCATAGTTGCCATAGAGACAGGCAACACCGCGCCCACCATCGGCGGCAATGAAGGCATCATGGAAGGCCTTGGCCGATGGCGAGGAGAAGATTTCGCCGATGGCCACAGCATCGAGCATGCCGTTGCCGACATAACCGAGAAATGCCGGTTCATGCCCCGAGCCGCCGCCGGTGACAATGCCCACCTTGTCCTTCTGCGGTGCGGCAGGACGGCGCAGAACGCGCGGATTGTCGGTTGCAGCAAGAATATCCGGGTGTGCCTTGAGATAGCCGCGGACGGCATCTTCGACGATAAAATCGGGGTTGTTAAAGATCCGGTTCATTGTCTTTCTCCATCGGACTGTGTCTTGTGAGGCACCTTCCAAGGTGTCTCACCTTCGGGGGAGTTCAACGTCGCCGGGCCATCACCAAGGGCGTGATGGCCTGCGCGTTCATCATTCAGGATGGGCTTCGGGTGACCCCGTAATGCATCTGGTTCATCTGGTTCATGACACGCCCCATTTCCTCTTCGCTAAGAACAGGCGGCTCGCCCATCTGGCGGGCAATGATATACATCTTGGCCAAGGTCTCGACCTCGATGGCCAACGCCAGCGCCTGCTTCAATGTCGAGCCAAGGGCGATCTGACCGTGCTGGCCGAGCAGACAGGCCTTGCGCCCTTCGAGCGCCTTGAGCGCGGAGTCAGACAGAGCCTGCGTGCCGAAGGTTGCGTAAGGGGCGCAACGAATATTGGTTCCGCCTGCGACGGCTACCATGTAGTGGAAGCTGTTGATGTCGAGCTGGTGACAGGCCATTGCGGCAGCATGGGTCGAGTGGCAATGCAGAACAGCGTTGACATCCCGCCGATTGGAGAGGATGTCGTGATGGAAGCGCCACTCCGACGACGGCTTGCGCTGGCCCTCAAAATGCCCGTCAGCATCCATTGCGACGATGTCTTCGGGCTGCATCTCGTCATATGGCAACGAAGTCGGCGTTACCAGGATCCTGTCACCACAGCGTGCCGACACATTTCCCGAAGTTCCCTGATTGAGGCCTATGTCATTCATTCGACGGCAGGCCGCAACCATCTCACGCCGCAGCTCTAGTTCTTCCATCGTCCCTTCCTCCAGTTTGGACGGAGCGGCTGGTCTTCAAGAAAATCAGCACAATTCTCCCGGGTCCGGCGCGAGGCAATCCCTTGCCCCGTGCGCCAGATTGATTGGTTCAAGTCTTTTTGGTTCGAAGTCGGTTCTGTCCGCTCTTCTCAGGTGGCGATCTAGCCAGCCATCGGCAGAGTTGGCGCGGTGTTCATCAGTTTTTCGGTTTCCTCGAAATTGACGATACCGGCATCAGAGCCCAGACCCGTGGACACCAGTGCGCCACAAGCGGACGCAAATCGTGCTGATTTCTCGATATCCCACCCATGGTTGAGACCGGCGATGAGACCTGCCGTGAAGGCATCGCCGCAGCCGGTCGTGTCCTTGACATCAATCTTGAATGCCGGCAGCCGGAACATGGTGTCCTGCGTTGCCACGATGCAGCCATCGCCGCCCATGGTCAGCAGGCAGTTGGTTGCCCCTGCGTCGAGGAAGAATTTGGCAGCGTCTTCCGGCACACTGAGGCCGGACATGGCTTCGGCGTCTTCGATGCTGGGCACGAAATAGTCGACAAACGGCAGCGAAGGCTTCAGGACAGCAAGGGTTTCTGCCGTTGCCGACAGAAGGTCGAATGTCGTCTGGCAACCGGCGGCCTTGGCAGCCTTGAGCAGAGCGGTTGTCGGAGCACCATCGAGTTTGGCCAGCAGCGGCATGCCGCCAACATGCACGAATCTAGCATCCAGAATGGCCGGATAGTCCTTGTCGCCAAGGGTCAGTTCATCGGATGCACCGCGGCGATGCAAGGCCGGGCGTTCGCCGTTCGGGCGGACGTTGAGGATGGTCGAAGAGGTTGGCACGCCCTCAAGCTTGCGCATCTCGGCGGTATCAACGCCAAAGCCGGTGAGCGTGTGCAGGATGAAATCCCCCTTCTCGTCGTCACCAATGGCCCCGACAGCGCGGGTCTTGAGGCCAAGTTTGGCGCAGTCAATGGCAGACCCACCGGCCGTACCGGCAACCGTCAGACGGATCTCATCGATGAAGCGAAGCTGTCCTCCCGGCGGAATTTCATCAACGGGGCGTCCCAGAATGTCCAGAATATACAGCCCAACCACACTTACATCAAAAGTCATGATCCTCACTCCTTGCAGTATATTGATCGAACAGGCCACAGGCGAATTGTTCAGCCTCCCGCACTGCGGGCCTGATCCTTGTTTCAGGGGGGCCGGGTCACCGCATCAGCCGACTGAGCTGGCGGGACCCGGGTAGATTTGCGTGCTGGCGCAGCGCGTTTGCCCTAGCGCCTCAGCGGTTGGACGAGTTGGCGAAAAGCGCGCCGGCCAGAATGATGAAGCAGCCGATGACAAAGGTCTGCCACGTGCTGGGGATACCAGCCAGGATGAGAACATTGTCGATCAGGGTGATCAGGATGACGCCCAGAACCGCGCCGATGACCGTTCCGCCACCGCCGGTGATCCGTGCGCCGCCCAGAACCACGGCCGCAATGACGTTCAACTCGTTGCCCGACAGATCGAAGGGGTTGGCAAGACGGTTGCTGGCGACATGGATGACACCTGCGATACCGGCCAGAAGTCCGGCATAGGCGAAGACGAACATCTGAACCTTGCGGTGGTCATAGCCAAGCCGCTCGGCGATGTCTGCACTGCCGCCAACCGCGAAGATGGCGCGGCCCATCAGGGTCCGGTTGAGGATCCACCAGGTCACGACGGCCGCGACAACCAGCACCAGCACATAGGCGGGCAGGATGGCGATGGACCCGCTCTGGGCGCCGACCCGCATCAGCTCGACCTTGCCGAAATTCTCCATGGAAAGCGGAATGTTGACGAACAGCTCAGTGCCAATAAAGGTCAACAAGAAGCCATGGATCACATATTGCGTGCCGATGGTCACGATCATGGCTGGCGCCTTGAGCGCATGAACCAGCAGGCCGTTGCCGATACCGATGACCATGCCTCCAAGCGCTGCCAACAGGATGATGGCCGGGATAGGCATCCACGGCGCATAGGCGGCGACGGCTGTTGTGATCCAGTACATCATCAGACCGGCAATCGCCGCAAAGGACATGTCGATGCCACCGGCAGCCAGCACCACAAGGAAACCAAGGCCAAACAGTCCGGTGACCACAGAGGCACGGGCAATATCGAAGATGTTGGAAATCTGCCAGAACTCAGGTGAGATCGTGCCGATGACCACACAGACGATGACGATCAGCAGCAGCGTGAAAATCGGCGGATAACGGATCATCCAGCTTGCGATCCGGGAGATCTGGCTTTCGCCCTTGCCCCCGTTGATGCCGTCCAGTGTAAAATCGCTCATGACTGTTTCCCCGTCGAGTTTTCCGCCACCATTGCCTGGTAAAGGGTATTTTCTTCTAGATTTTCAGCGTTGAAGGTTTCAACGATCCGACCCCGGCGCATGACGATGATCCGGTCGCAGTTCTGCAGCAGTTCCGGCAGGTCATCACTGACGATGATGACGCCCATGCCCTGACTGGAGAGCTTCTGGATGATGCGGAAGATCGTATCCTTGGAGCCAACGTCCACGCCGACGGTTGGGCCGTGCAGCACAAACACCTTGGGAGCGATGGTCAGCCCGCGCCCGATCAGCACCCGTTGCTGGTTGCCACCGGACAGCGACTGAACCGGGTTGTTGAGGTCAGCGACCACGATCTGCAGGTCCTTGACCAACCGCTCTGCCATCTTGCGGCTGCGGATCTTGCTGATCATGCCGAACTTGTCGCGCAGGTCATCAAGGATCTGGGCAACGATGTTGGACTGGATCGGTTTGGCAAGGAACAGACCCTCGGAAAGGCGGTCTTCGGGCACATAGCCAATCTGTTCGTTGATGGCATCGACCGGACGGCGCAGATGCAGAGACTTGCCGTCAAGCACGATGGATCCACCATCGGCGGGCTCTACCCCGGCTAGGGCACGGGCCAGTTCGTTGCGGCCGGAATCGAGCAGCCCGGTGACACCGACAATCTCGCCATGGGCAAGCGAGAAGGATACATCGGCAAACGCATTCCTGCGCTTCAGCCCCTCGACGACGAGCAGGTTCTCCGCGCCAATTTCGGTCGTGCGGTAACGGACAACATCGATCTTGCGGCCGGTCATCCAGAAACTGAGGTCCGTTTTCTGATAGTCGGCGACATCGCCTTCCTGAACCTTTTCACCATCGCGCATGATGATGAAATGACCGCCGATCGACATGACTTCATCAAGCTTGTGGGTCACGAACAGCACGGCCACACCGCGACTGCGCAACTGATCCACAATCTCGATCAGATTGTCGACCTCGCGCTTGGTCAGAGCGGCGGTCGGCTCGTCCATGATCACGAGGCGGGCGTCGGAGGCAATCGCACGGGCAATCGCCACAAGCTGTCGTGTGGCAATCGGAAGCTTGGCAACTTCAGTGGAGCAGAAGCGCTTGTCAGTTGGCAGGTTGACCGACTTGAGGGCGCGCGTTGCCGTCTCGGTCAGTTTGCCAAGATCAAGGCTGCGCGCCAGCTTGCCATCAGCGGCCACCAACTGCTCGGAAAGGGCAATATTCTCTGTCACCGAAAGGTTCGGCAACAACGAGAGATCCTGATACACGGTTTCGATACCGGCTCTCAGTGCGCCCAGCGGGTCAAGCGAGGTAACCGGTTCGCCGTTGATCCTGATCTCGCCTTCATCCGCAGGCTGCGCGCCGGAAATGATTTTGATGAGCGTACTCTTGCCGCAGCCATTCTCACCCATCAGGTGATAGATCTGGCCCGGATTGATGCAGAGATCGACACCGCGCAGGGCGTGCACGCCACCAAAGCGCTTGTGGATCCCGCGCACCTCCAGAAATGGCGTATCGATATCGCTCTGGGATGCCTCATCAGCGGCTTGAGAAAACTTGGGAATGGTGCCTATGCTATTCATGCTATATCCCGCAAACCCCCGGTTCTCCTCGCTCAGCTCCCGTTGCCCGAAGGGGCTGGTTCTGAACAGAGTGATGACCGTTTGACACAGACCAGGAGGGTTTTGTGTCCATGAGTGAATCTTAGCGCCGGATCCTGTGGGCGGGCGCCAATTGGGATGCAGACCGTCGGTCAGCCTGGTGGTCAGATTATGATCCGCAAGGACAGGTATCGGGCCTGCATCGCTTGGCCTGGAGGACGAGATCCGTTGCCGGATGCCGCCCTCCTCGGGAGATTTTCACAAAGGAAACGCACTTCGTCCGTTCGCTAGGGAAAAAATCCTTCAACCTTCAAGACAGTGTCTTAGAACTGATACTGATCGACATTGTCCTTGTTGATGTCGAGCCATGCCTGACCAACAAGAAGGACGCCCTTGCCCGGACCTTTTTTCAGCTGCATTTTGGTATAGCCGGGAACGCCGAGATCCATACCATCCTTAAGCTCTTCGCCATTGAGCACCATGTGGGCAATCTTGTTCATGATGAAGCCGGCGTCTTTCGGATCCCAGAGGCTGATGCCGGTAACGGCGCCGCTCTTGAGGTAACGGCTGGTATCGGTTGGCATGCCGATACCATAGACGCAAACCTTGCCAGTCAGACCAGCTTCTTCGATGGCGCGACCGATACCGATCACGTCAACTGCAGAACCACCCTGGAAGCCTTTGATATCCGGATACTTTTTCAGAAGTTCCTTGGCTTTGTTATAAGCGGTGTTTGCGTCGTTGAACGACTCATTCTTTGCGGAGACGAGTTTCAT
Source organism: Cohaesibacter haloalkalitolerans (assembly GCF_003574655.1). Taxonomy (GTDB): domain Bacteria; phylum Pseudomonadota; class Alphaproteobacteria; order Rhizobiales; family Cohaesibacteraceae; genus Cohaesibacter; species Cohaesibacter haloalkalitolerans. Next base: position 208,226 of record NZ_QNUM01000005.1, on the reverse strand, counting down.
TTTCGGGTATTTTGCTTCTGCGTTGGCAGCGGAAGCATCAGCCCACTGAACATGGGTCAAGCTGCCCAGAGACCCGACGAAAGAGGTCCATGTGCCTTCTTCGCCCATGCATTTGGCGATCTGGTCGTTGAAGTGAGCTCCGAACGCGTCGTTGTCGAAGGCTTCCATGTCAACCTGGGTGTTTTTCAGGTTGGAAGCTTCATGGGTGATGACCGTGATGCCACGATCCATGGCGCGTTTCAGGGCACCTTCCATCATCGGAGGGTCGAACGGAACGACCGCGATAGCGTCAACTCCCTTGGCGATAAGGTCTTCAACCAGACGGACCTGCTGGGCAGCGTCGCCCTTGCCCGGTCCGATTTCCTTGGTGGTTACACCTTCGGTGACCTTGCCATATTCCGTGACGCCCACATCCATGCGGCGGAACCAGGTTTCACCCAGCAGTTTCACGACAGTGACGATTTCCTTGTCGTCCTGTGCAACAGCCTGGCTTCCCGTGAACATGGTACCAACCATCAGGGCGCACATTGCGATTTTGTTAAGCTTAGACATTGCGGTAGTTCCTTTCTCTCCCTAAAACCTTAAAGAACTCCCTCTGGATCAAACGTCCGGCATCGAGGGTGTCTGCCGGACTGGACCGGACCTTCCCTGTCAGGACTTGGTCAGACGCCAAACCCGAAGATCGAATTTGGATACAGCCAAGAAGATCAGCAGAAGCAAACCCCAGGCGAAGTCCCGGAAAAAGTTCGAGATATTCAAGAAGTTGAACATGCTCGAGAGAACCTGCAGCGCAACAGCCGAGAGGAGGACGCAGGAAATGCGACCATACCCGCCGTCCGGCTTCACGCCAGCCATCACGACAATCAGGATGGCGATGAGGACATAGGATGTCCCGTAATCCCATTTCACGGAGGAAATACGCGCTGCGATGATGAAGCCTGCAACCGAGGCCAGAACACCGGAAATGGTGTAGGCGGTCAGAAACAGTCTCTTTTCATCAAATCCGGCAAAGCGAGCCGCTTTCGGGTTGCTTCCCAAGAGATAGAGACGCGTACCAAACGGGGTGAAGCGCAGGACCGCCCCGATGATCACGGCAATGATCAGGAACAGGGCAAAGCACATCGGCACACCCAGAATGGGCGCATGTCCGAAGGCATCCAGTGGCTCGATATATCCCAGACGAACGCCGGAGCCATTGGTCAACACCACACTCACGCCGGTAAAGGCGAGCGAAGTCCCGAGGGTGGCGATGATTGGCGTAAGGTTGGCGCGTGAAACCAGCAGACCATTGACGATGCCGCCGACAAAGCCCACGCAGACGCAGACAAAGGCAAAGACAAAGACATAGGTCATCGGATTGTCGTCGGGTGAGATATATTGCGGCACCAGCAGGGCCGCCGAAATACCCGAAAGGTTGGCCAACGCGATGCCCGACAGATCAATGCCGCCATTGCCCGAGATCATTGCCAGAGTCACGCCAATTGCGAGAAGCCCGAGCTCGGGGATCTGGATAGCCATCGATTGAAGGTTGTAGGCGTTGACAAAGTCAATTCCAGAAATGGAGACAGCGGCTGCAAGAACCAGCAGATTGACCACAACAAGAAAATTGAACTGGCGGTCGGACGTGGCACGACGCCACAGAGACCCGTTCGACACGGTATTGGACATATATTCCTCCCTTATTGCGTCGCAGACAAAACAACCATGCCCGCGGCCCAATAATGTGCTTCGACCAGACCTCACCCTGATCGAACCAGCCTCCGCCCACCGCCAGAACGCCCTACCCCAGATTGCAATTTGGGCAAAAAGATCCCGTTGGCTCGCAGGCACCTCTACCTGGAACCGAAATTCTCTTGACCAAACTTGGGTAAAACACCTGACTGGATTACGAAAGCACAATTGACGTCAGGAAATAGCCTCCCTCCGTCGCGAAGAAACTAACATTTGTCATCGTTTTCTGTCAAGTGTCAAATTGTGCCTTGCAAACAGCGAAAAATAGCCGATATTTGGCGATTGAAAGACCAATGACATTTGCTATAATAATTTGACAATTGAATTTAAAGGTCATGGAAAGGCTGTCGGAACAATGAAATCTCCGAAGACTCAGGCAGGCAAAGCGTCATCGACAGCAAAACTGTCTACATCCAACGGAGTAACAGCTCCGGCGATGTATCAGAACGACCCCAGACTGTGGGCTGCATGGCTTTACTACCACGATGAACTGAACCAAAATCAGATCGCCACGCTATTAGGTGTGTCCCGCGCTTCCGTTGTCAATTACCTACAAGAAGCACGGGCAAACCACTACATAAAAATCTCAGTGCGCAGTGACCTGCTAACCAGCATCAAGCTGGCCGAAAAGCTCAAGGAGACATTCGGTCTCAGGGAGTGCATGGTCATTCCGGACGATGGCGGACTGCTGACCCCGACCCAGCGAATCGGCAAGGCGGGCGCCAGCCTTCTTGAAGGAGCGCTGAATCCAGATGATGTCGTGGGGGTCGCCTGGGGGCGCACCATTCAGGCCCTTGCCAACAATCTGACGGAACAACATCTCTCGAACATGTATGTGGTTCAAGTGGTGGGGAGCCAGCGCAGCACATCGGACGGTTTCAGCTCCGAGGAATGTGTTTCGCTCATTTCCCTGAAATTGCACGCAAAAGCCGCCAATCTCCACGCACCGGCAGCCCTGAGCAACAAGGAATTGCGCGACGCTCTTCTCAGCGAGACCATCATTCAGGAACAGTTCGCGCGCATTCGCTCCTGCAACAAGATCCTGTTCGGTGTCTGCTCAATCAAGGACAACAGCCTTGTGTTCGCCAGCGGGCTGACCAATGTCGAAGAGAGCAAATACTATATTTCCAAGGGCGCAGTCGGCGTCATCGCCGGTCGCTTCTATGACGCAGACGGAACATGGATTCAAGGCCCGCTCGATGACCGGCTGGTCGGCATAACCCTCGACGAGGTCAGACAGATCCCGACCCGCATTGCAGTTGCTGGAGGAACAGACAAGACCGCAGCGATGCTGGGGGCCCTGCGGGGCAATTACATCAACATGTTGATCACTGACGAACAGACTGCGCTAAGCATATTGGAGCGGGCGTAGCCCTCTTCCACACTCGCGACCTTCGCTTTCCACCCTCCGCCCCTAACGGAACGTCCGCTCAGACAGAGGCAGACTGAAGATGCGCTCCTGACAAAGGCGCAAGAACTCGACCTCGGCCTCCGAGAAGCGCCGTTTCGGGTTGGAGACAAGATGCACATCCACCGCCGGCAGTCCTTCATAGGGTGGCAACTGGAACAGCAACCCGCGATCCACTTCCCGGCGTGCCACATGGACCGGCAGGGCCCCGATGCCGATGTTGGCCATGATCATTCGACGCACTTCCACCAGATTGGATGATACGCCATGCCATCGGGTTGCCGCCTGAACGCGAGCCCTGAGATTGGCGACCGGCTCTAGTGCACCGCCCTCCACTTCCGTCTGGAATGACACGCTCGGCTCGCCGATCAATTCGGCCACATCAATATCCTTCTTGCCGAAAAGCCTGTGGCTCGGCCCGCAATAGAGCGCAAAGAACTCCCGATACATGACTTCCGCACTCAGATTGCTCAGCGGCTTGTTGGCTAGACACACGCCGAAGCTGGCCCGGTTCTGCCCGACGCGCCCAACGATTTCCTCACTATCAGCCACTGCGATGGAGAAGGTCACCTTGTCATGCAGCCGGGCATACTCGGCAAGCACGTCATCAAACTGCGGGCAGACCACATGACTGGCCACGACAAGCGTGATGTGGCCGCGCAGCTCGTCCTCCCCACGGTCCAGCAATGAAGGCAGTTGCGATACGCTGCCGAAAATGGTCGAGCACTCATAATAGAGAATCTCGCCCGAGCGGGTGACGCGGAACTGGTTCGGCTTTCGGACGATGAGCTTATGCCCTGTTATTTCCTCAAGCCGCTTGAGCGCCGCACTGACCGTCGGTTGCTTCAGGCCAAGAAAGTCGGCGGCCTTGGTAATGCTTTTCTGTTCAACGACAACCATGAATGTTCGGAGCAGGTTCCAGTCCAGATTCCAAGGAAACCGCTGTTCGTAGGGCCTCATTATAGATCCAATCTATATCAAACATTGGAATTATTTATTTGCTTGATGATACATCCCATGCAACCTTCAACACAAGGTGGCAAAAAATTAGTCACTGCTAAAAATTAGGCAAAACGCCAGGGAACAGTTTTCGCTTCAAACAGGAGATATTCATGATCAACCGTCGCAGCTTGTTGAAGTTTGTCGCGGCCACCGGCACTCTCGTGCTGGCAAGCCTTAGCATTTCCGCTCCGGTTCTTGCTGACGAACTCGACACAATCAAGGAAAAGGGCGAGATCCGCATTGCCATGAGCGGGGCCTACCCTCCGTTCAATTTCGTCAACGACGCCAACGAAGTGGTTGGCTTCGACCCCTCGATTGGTGCAGAAATCGCCAAGCGCATGGGCGTGGATGTCAAGATCATCACCACCGCATGGGACGGCATCATCGGCGGCCTGTTGGCCAACAAATATGACGCCATTGTCGGCTCGATGACCATCACCGACGAGCGGGCAAAGGTCGTCGATTTCGTTGGCCCATACTACAGCACCCAGCGCGCAATCTTCACCAAGAATGACTCGCCGATCAAGGATCTGGCCGGTCTCAAGGATGCCACCCTCGGCGTCACCCTTGGCGAAACCCATGAGCAGTGGGCCCGTGATGAAGGCTACAAGATTCGCACCTACAAGGGCCTGCCGGAGCTGATGCTCGAACTCAAGAGCGGTCGCGTCGATGCCATTGTCAACGACCGCATTGCCGCCATGCTGGCGATGAAGGAAAACGGTTATGACTTCGTTGAAGTGCCGGTTCCTGCTGCCGAGAAATATGATCAGGGCATTGCCATCCGCAAGGGCAACCCGGAGCTGAAAGCCGCCATGCAGAGGGCTCTTGAAGAGGTTATGGCCGACGGCACCTATCTCGAGATTGCCAACAAGTGGGTCGGCGGCGACATCCGCTAACCCCTGAAACAGTCGCTTGAAAGGCCCACCATCCCCCACCTTATGGCTGTGAGTGGTGGACCTTTCGACCCTCTTTTCTCCCACTCTTTGCGGATTGCTGAAAAGCTCCTGGTTCCGCTCTTCCAGCCCGTCATTGAGGACTGCTCTTTATGGATATTGATCTCATCCTCCGGGTCTATCCCCATTTTCTCAAGGCGGCGATACTGACCATCGAGTTGTCGGTGCTGACCGCGATATTGGGCCTTGTCTGCGGCTCTCTGGGGGCTGCGGCACGATTGTCGCGCTTTCAGGCACTGCACTTTCTCGGGGCGGCCTATGTCAGTCTGTTTCGGGGCACCCCTGCCCTCATCCAGCTGTTCCTGCTCTATTTTGGCGGACCGCAGATCGGCATTCAGCTTGATGCCTTCGAGGCCGGCGTCATCGGGCTCGGCGTCAACATCGGTGCCTACATGACCGAAACCATCCGTGGCGCAATCATCTCGGTACACAAGGGTCAGACGGAAGCGGCCAGAACGCTGGGCATGAGCAGCTGGCAGGCCATGCGCTACGTCATCCTGCCGCAGGCCTTTCGGCTGATGGTGCGCCCGCTCGGGGTCAACATCAACGCCCTCATCAAGGGCACGGCACTGGTTGCTGCCATCTCGGTTGTCGAACTCACCTACACGGCGCAGCGCTACATCGGCTCCACCTACAAGCCATTCGAGATGTTCCTGCTCGCCGGTGCTCTCTACATGGTCATCATCTATATCACCGGTCGTGGCATCAGCTGGCTCGACAGGAAGGTGCGGATCCAATGACCAACTCAGCTATGAAAGGACGTCGTCATGGGTCTTGATTTCTCGGTCGTACCCGGCTTTTTCGACGTCATCCTGCAAGGCGTCTTCTGGACCATCGCCATCACCGTTTCTGCGGCGGTGCTCAGCTTCTTCGGCGGCATCTTCTTTGCCGTGATCGCCCTTTATGCCCCGCGCGCCATCAGTTGGCCGATGAAGGGCTTCGAATGGCTGTTTATGGGCACGCCGCTGCTGTTGCAGTTGTTCCTCATTTATTTTGGGCTGATCCAGATCGGCATCGATCTGCCCGCATTTGTCGCAGGCTTTGTCGGTCTGGGATTGCATTTTGCGGTGTATAATTCCGAACTGATCCAGACCGCCATCCTGGCTGTCGACAAGGGACAGATGGAAGCGGCGCGAACCCTTGGACTCAGTCGCGGACAGGCCCTTCGCCACATCGTCATCCCGCAAGCCGTGCGCGACGTCATTCCGCCGATTGGCAACAACATGATCGCGCTGTTGAAGGACTCGGCGCTGGTATCGGTGATCGGCGTGAGCGAGTTGACCCTGTCGGCGCAGCTGGCCATTGGCCGGACCTATCGCCCGTTCGAATTCTATGCGGTCGTTGCGGTCTGCTACTACATCATCAATCTGGGTATGGAAGCGGTGTTGCGTCGCCTAGAACGCCGCGTTCAAGCCTCCCGTTAAGCCTGTCGAAGGATCATTCCATGACGCACCACCGTCCCTTTGTCGATATCCGCCACGCCCAGAAGTGCTATGGCGAACTGGAGGTTCTCAAGGACATCAGCCTTCAGGTCGAACAGAAGCAGATCGTGGCCATCATCGGCCCCAGCGGCTCGGGCAAATCGACCCTGCTGCGCGCTATCAACGATCTCGACCCGCTCACCTCGGGCGAGGTGTGGCTTGATGGCGTACAGGTCAACAAGCTGTTGCCGCACACGCAATACGAAAAGCATATCAACCAGATCCGCCAACAGATCGGCATGGTGTTCCAGCATTTCAACCTGTTCCCCCATCTGACGGTGAGGGAAAACATCACGCTGGCCCCCAAACTGCTCAAGGGCATTTCGGATGATGAAGCCAACGTGCTGGCCGAACAACAACTGGAGCATGTCGGGCTGATCGACCGGATCGACTATCATCCTTCCCAGCTCTCCGGTGGCCAGAAGCAACGCGTCGCCATCGCCCGGGCGCTGGCCATGAAACCCAAGCTGATGCTGTTTGACGAAGCGACATCGGCCCTTGACCCGGAACTCGTCGAAGAGGTCAACCAGGTCATGAAAATGCTGGCTGAGGAAGCCATGACCATGATCATTGTCACCCATGAAATGGGCTTTGCCGAAAGCGTCTGCGATCGGGTCCTGTTCATGGACGGCGGTGTCGTCGTCGAGGAAGGCGCCCCCGAGGTGATCTTCCGCAACCCGACACAAGAAAGAACAAAGAATTTCCTTAGAAAACATCTTGAAGGCGTAAAATGAGAAAAGAAGCGTCTCACCTCTTCTATCAGTCCCGTGCCCCCCGTCCGTTTCTGGATCGCGCGGAAGGGATCTATATGTACGACCAGTCCGGCAAGCGCTATATCGACGGCTCTTCCGGTGCGATGGTTTCCAACATTGGTCATTCCAACCCCAATGTGCTGGCGGCCATGAAGGCCCAGATGGACAAATCCACCTTCGGCTATCGCCTGCATTTCCGCACAGAGCCCTCCGAGGATCTTGCGACGATGGTGGCCGAGCGGATGCCGGGCAATCTTGACCGGGTGTTCTTTGTCTCCGGTGGCTCCGAAGCTGTGGAAAGCGCCATCAAACTGGCGCGGCAATATGCGATCACGCAAGGACAAGCCAGCCGCTGGAAGGTGATTTCTCGCTTTCCGTCCTATCACGGCAGCACATTCGGGGCACTGGCCCTCACCGGCTATGATCCGCTCGCCCGGCCGTTTGACCCGATGATGCGCGATATGCCCAAGATCGCCGCTCCCGCCTGCTACCTCGACCGAGACAACCTTACCGACGAACAGCGCGGCCTCAAATATGCCGAGCTGCTGCGTGACGAGATCCTCAAGCAAGGCCCGGAAACCGTCCTCGCCTTCATCATGGAACCGATTGGTGGCGCCTCCACCGGTGCGCTCGTCGCCCCAGACAGCTATTACGGGCGCATTGCGGAGATCTGCAAGGAATTCGGCATTCTCCTCATCTATGACGAGGTGATGACCGGCGTCGGGCGAACCGGCTCCTTCCTTGCGGCCAATCACTGGGATATCGAACCGGACATCGTGGCGATGTCCAAAGGCTTTGCCGCCGGCTATGCGCCGCTCGGGGCCGTGGTTGCCCGCGAAACCATGGTCGAAGCGTTGCTGGACGCCGGCGGCTTCCTGCATGGCTACACCTATGCCGGCAACCCTCTTGCCTGCGCTGCCGGGGTGGCCGTTCTCAAGGAAATCGACCGGCTCGACCTCATCGGCAATTGTGCCGCCATGGGCGATCTCCTCAAGGCACGACTGGAAGGGCTGATGGAGCGCTATCCCTTCATCGGCGATGTCCGCGGCAAGGGTCTGCTGCTGGCCTTCGAGCTTGTCAGCGACAAGGAAACCATGAAGCCGTTGCCCAAGGAGTACAACTGCTATCTCGAACTGGTGGAAATGGCCTATGAGCGCGGTCTGATTATCTATTCCCGGCGGACACGCGGTGGCATCGAGGGCGATCATTTCCTCGTGGCACCGGCCATGATCGTCACGGAATCGCAGATCGACGAAATCATGGCGATCCTCATCGACAGCCTTGATGCCCTCGCGGCAAAATACAATCTGCCCGTGAATGCCTCATGAGACTGCCGCAGAAAAACCGAACCATCGAGGAAGCCGTCGCCCATATCGGCGACGGAGCCTCGATCATGGTGGGCGGGTTCGGGGTGCCCGGAACCCCGTTCAACCTGATTGCCGAACTGGTGCGGCAGGGCCAGAAGAACCTGACCATCATCAAGAATGACGCCAACGAGGCGGGCATGGGCATCGACCATCTGCTCGCCAATGGTCAGGTGCGCAAGCTCATCGTCACCCATCTCGGCCTCAATGCCCACGCCATCGAGCTGATGAACCGGGGTGTCATCGAGGTGGAATTCTGCGCTCAGGGTATTCTGGCCGAACGGATTAGAGCCGGGGGCGCCGGTCTTGCCGGGTTTATCTCGGACATCGGCATCGGCACCGAGTTGGCCGAGGGCAAGCAGATGGTTACGGTTGATGGCAGTGACTATGTGCTGGAAACCGCCCTGCGCACCGATGCCGCGCTTATTCATGCGGAGCGGTGCGACGGGTTTGGCAACCTCTGCTTTGCCAAGACTGCGCGCAATTTCAACCCGTTGATGGCAATGGCTGCCGATTGCGTCATTGTCCAGAGCCGCAATTGCCTGCCGATCGGCGATATTGATCCAGACTCCATTCACACGCCCGGACCGTTTGTCGACCATGTGGTTGCCCTCGATCAGTTGCACAAGGAATATGCCATTGTCCGACGCTAGAGACAGAATGGTCGCCCGCGCCGCCCGCGCCATCGAGCCGGGCATGCTGGTCAATCTCGGGATCGGCCTTCCGACCCGGGTGGTCAATTTCCTGCCGACCGGCATGGAGGTTGGCCTTCATACGGAAAACGGTCTCGTCGGCGTTGGCCCAACCATGGACTATGATCACGCCGATTGCGATCTTATCGACGCTGGCGGGGCCTATATCAGCGCCCTGCCCGGCGGTGCCTTCATCGACAGCGCCATGTCCTTTGCCATCGTCCGGTCTGGACGGCTGGATCTGACGATGCTTGGTGCCTTCGAGGTGGCGCAGAATGGCGATCTCGCCAACTGGAAGATTCCGGGCAAATTCTCCCCCGGCGTCGGCGGCGGCATCGAGCTTGCGCAGAAGGCCGCCCATGTGATGGTGCTGACGACCCACACCGACCGCAAAGGCAATCCCAAACTGCTTGAGCGCTGCACGCTGCCGCTGACAGCAATAGGGTCGGTGGAGCGCATTTTCACCGACATGGCGGTGGTCGATGTGACACCCCAAGGCTTTGTCCTGCGCGAGTTGGCCGAAGGGATATCCGTTGCCGAGGTCAAATCCGCGACCGGCGCACCGTTGATGATCCCGGATGGTGATATCCCGACCTTCTGAGCGAGCAGGACTATTTGGAGAGAGCAATCATGGACAAGAGCATTGAGCGCCGGATTCTTGCTGCTGTAGACGACAATTCCGATCAGCAGACCGCCTTTCTGGCAGACCTCGTCAGCCATCCCTCGACACGGGGGCAGGAACAGTCTGCGCAGACCCACATGGCGGACGCACTTGCCGAGCGTGGTTATGCGGTTGATCGCTGGCAGATCGACGTCGACGCCATTCGCCATCTTCCGGGCTTTTCGCCGGTCATCGGCTCCTATGCCGATGCGGTCAATGTGGTCGGCACACACAGGAGCCGTTCGAACAAGGGCCGTTCGCTGATCCTCAATGGCCACATCGATGTCGTGCCCGCCGGACCACTGGAAATGTGGGAGACCCCGCCCTTCTCGCCCAAGGTCGATGGTGACTGGCTCTATGGCCGGGGGGCTGGCGACATGAAGGCCGGGCTGGTAGCCAACCTGTTTGCGCTTGATGCCCTGCGCTCTGCCGGATTTGCCCCGGCGGCGGATCTGTTCTTTCAGTCGGTTGTCGAGGAAGAATGCACGGGCAACGGTGCCCTTGCCTGCCTTGAGCGCGGCTACAAGGCGGACGCCGTGCTCATTCCCGAACCGTTCGATGAAACGCTGGTGAAGGCCCAGACCGGCGTGATCTGGTTTCAGGTGCATCTTCAGGGCCTGCCCACTCATGTGGCCTATGCAGGTGACGGGGCCAATGCCATTGAGGCCGCCGTACCGCTGATCAACGCCCTGCACGGTCTTGAGAAGCGCTGGAACGCATCCGAGAACCGTCACCACGCCTTTGCCCACCATGAGCACGCGCTCAATCTCAATGTCGGTAAGATCGTCGGCGGCGACTGGCCAAGCTCGGTTCCGGCGTGGTGCGTGTTCGACGTGCGCATGGGGGTCTTCCCCGGTCAGGACATGGCAGCGGCACGCGCCGACATCGAGGCCACACTTATGCAAGCCGCCGAGGAAAACAGCTTCCTGAAGGCCAATAAACCCAAGGTTGTTTACCACGGATTCATGGCTGAGGGGTATGCCTTGTCTGACGACAGGAGCGAACCTGCGCTGAGCGCCATCAAGACTCTGGGCGACGCCCACAGGGTGGTCAACGACAGGGAACTGGAACAGATGGCCATCACCTGCACGACGGACACCCGTTTCTTTGGCCTCTATGCCAATACACCGGCTCTTGTCTACGGACCACATGCCGAAGCCATTCACGGCTTCAACGAACGGGTATCGCTGGAAAGCGTCAATCGGGTCACTAAGGCCACGGCCCTGTTCATCGCAAACTGGTGCGGACTGGAACCCGTTTAGGGGATCCGCATCCGCGCTTGCAGGATGGCTCGAACGCAGCATCGCTTGCCGCACAACAGGGTGCGACAGGCTGAAGCAGGACGAGCGACCGAGGAGGAGAAAGAAATGCGCAAGGCCGTCATCGTTTCAACTGCCCGCACCCCCATCGGCAAGGCCTATCGTGGCGCCTTTAACAATCTCGAAGGCCCCAGTCTTGCTGCCCATGCCGTGCGCGCCGCAATGGAACGGGCTTCGCTGGAGGGGGACGCCGTCGAGGAGGTCACCTTCGGCTCGGCCTTGACGCAGGGCTCCACCGGCATCAACGTTGGACGCCACATCGTGCTGGCCTCCGGGTTGCCGGACACGGTTGCCGGGTCGACCATCGATCGGCAGTGCGCCTCCGGACTCAATGCCATTGCCATTGCCTCGCACATGATTGCCAATGAAGGGGTTGATGTAGCTATCGGCGGCGGCCTTGACAGCATTTCGCTGGTGCAGCTGGAGCAATACTGGAACCAGTATCGTTACCGCGATCCGAATGTGCGAGACAGCTACTACATGTCAATGATCGAAACCGCCGAACGGGTCGCCGAACACTATGGCATCAGCCGTGACGCTCAGGACGCTTATGCCCTGCAAAGCCAGCAGCGCACGGCTGCGGCACAGCAGGCCGGTCGCTTCGATGCCGAGATCATTCCCGTGACGACTCAGAAGCTGGTCTGGGACAAGGAAGCGGGAGCCAACTGCGAGGAAACGGTCACCCTCAGCCATGACGAGTGCAATAGGCCGCAAACGACAGCCGAGGGGCTGGCGCGTCTCAAACCGGTGCTCGGACCGGACAAATGCGTTACCGCAGGCAACGCCAGCCAACTGTCGGATGGGGCCTCGGCCTGCGTTCTGATGGATGCGAACGAGGCCAACCGCCGCGGCCTTCGCCCGCTTGGCACCATGCGCGGCTTCGCCGTTGCCGGATGCGCCGCAGAGGAAATGGGAATCGGTCCGGTACGGGCCATCCCCAAACTGCTCGCCCGCAATGGTCTCAAGGTTGACGATATCGATCTTTGGGAAATCAATGAGGCTTTCGCAGCACAGCTGCTCTATTGCCGCGATGCGCTCGGCATCGACAATGACAAGCTTAACGTGAACGGTGGGGCCATTTCCATCGGCCACCCCTACGGCATGTCGGGAGCAAGGATGGCCGGGCACATCCTCATCGAAGGGCGCAGACGTGGCGCAAAATATGGCGTCGTCAGCATGTGCATCGGCGGCGGTCAAGGCGCAGCCGGGCTGTTCGAAATTTTCCCTGAATAACGCCCGGTCTCGCTTCTTCCCAGCAGGCAAAAAACGGGGCAGGATCGCAAGGATCCGCCCCATCAAGTTTAACCAGCTCTTACCGAACCAGTCCGCGTTGATGATTGGTCTCAGGCTGTGAATGCCGGAATGATCTTTTCGCCATATTCGGCGATGATCTGTTCTTCCTTGCCGTTGTCCAGATAAATGTTGAACTGGGTGACACCGGCGTCCTTGAGGACGTTGAGTTTGGCAACCTGCTGCTCTGCCGGGCCAAGAACGCTGAAACCCTCAATGATTTCATCGGTAATGAAATCAAGATACGGGTTGTCGCTCTGGCCGTGCTTGGAATAGTCGTAGCCCTTGCGATCCTTGATATAGGCGGTCAGCGCTGGCGGAATATCGTCCCGCTCGGTGCCGTATTTTTCAACGATGTCAGCAACGTGGTTGCCCACCATGGCCGGGAACCAGCGCGTTGCGGCGATGCATTCTTCCTTGGAGCCAAAATAGGCAGGCGCAGCCGACATAACCTTGTAGTTGGACATGTCACGACCCGCCTTCTTGCCCTCTTCGATGGCGGTACTGGCGAGCCATTTGACGATGCTCGGCTCGGCAATCTGCAGGATGAGGCCATCGCCGACACGCCCCGCAGAGCTAAGCGCCTTGGGGCCATAGGCAGCGACCCAGACCGGCAGCTCATAGCCCTCGGCCCACGGAAATTTCACCGGCTCGGGGCATTCGCCATATTGGGCCTCGTCGCCACGCACCAGTGCCTTAACCACATGAGTGAATTCCTCCAGACGTCTCAGCGGCGCCGGCTTGAGGCCCATAACCCGCACCGCGCTGTCGCCACGGCCAAGGCCGATGTCAAAGCGCCCTTCGGACTGCTTGGCCAGCGAGCCGAACATCGAGGCTGCCAGCGACCAGTCGCGGGTGTTCGGGTTGGTCACGCAAGGGCCAAAGCGCATTTTAGTGGTGTGTTCCATGCACATGGCCATGGCCATGTAGCTTTCCCGCCAAAGAATGTGGCTGTCATAGAACCAGCAATAGGTGAAGCCGGCATTTTCAGCCTGTCGCACAAGGGCGCGGGCGCGTTTGGGCTCAACAAAGCCCTTAAAGCAAATAGCGAATTCCATCTCTCTCTCCTGTCCTTGTTCTTCAAGTCTTCTCGGTTGTTCAGGTGGTGATCGTTTGTCGGTCACTTGGATCAGTGATCCGGCGCCCAGATCTTCAACCCGGCGTGGGTGAACGGCACCTGTTTGGATATGTTGATGCGAATGAGAATGGGGGTGATGGCCTCGATGCAGCGAGCCGCTTCGGCGTCGCCAGCGTTATAGGCCGTGACCCCGAGTTTCCCGATGAGATCCATGACGGTCTTGCGGGCTGCCAGCGAGTTGCCACAGACCAGAATGTCACAGTTGATATCCCATTCGAGGGTCTTCAATGTCGTTGCAGAGACATTGTGCAGCGCACCGACAACGGGGATGTCCGGCCCGAGCAGCGCCTGCGCGGCTTCCGTTGCCGAGCCCTCCGGTGGCATTTCCACCTTCTTGGGGTCACCCTCCTTCAGGGGTACGACGATATCGACGAGGATCTTGCCCTCAAGATGTGGTTTAAGCGCGCTGAGTGTTGCGTTGTGGCCAGAGAACGGCACCGCGAGAATGACGATTTCGTCAGCCATCCGCACAGCCTCTTCGTTGGCAACGCCGGTGATCGGGGCGCAGTCGTCCGCCAACTGCTGCCGCAACGCCACCCCGATTTCGGCGGCGCGCGCTGCATCCCGCGAGCCGAGGGCGACCGGCACACCGGCACGGGCAAATCTCAGCGCCAGCCCCTGTCCTTGCGGTCCTGTACCGCCAATGATTGCGATCGTCATTTGAACATGTCCTCTTGTTTTCCTCTCAACAGATCTCCTGCCCGACTTTCGGTAGGGCACCAGTCGAGCCCGCGAAACAGCACGAGGGGTGTTTTGGCGGCCTTCTTGACCACCAGTCCGGATGCGGCGGCCAGTTCATCGGCGAAGGCGGCTTCGGTCACCTTCATGATGCGGCCCCAGGCGTCCTGATTGCCTTGCTCGCGGATGGTGGCTGGCACCCCGGCAAGTCCGATCGCCACATTGACCTGAGCAATACGCCAGGGCCTGCCGAAGGTGTCTGTCATCACCACGCCGATACGGCAGCCGAACCGCGCTTCGAGCGCCTTACGCATGGCGCGAACGCTGGCGTCAGGGTCCGGTGGCAATGTCATGGCGGCGTCGGTTTCCGCGATGTTGGATTCATCAACCGCAGCATTGGCCGAGATGAACCCAAGCCGGTGGCGGCAAATCATTGTCCCCTCATTCTGGCCGGGATGGCGGAAGGCTCGCACAACCTCGGTACTTTCTCGCAGCACGATCTCGACCTTGCGCGCGTCCTTGCCCAGCTCTTCGGCATAGCGCAGCGCCTCTGCTGACGGCGTGATGCTGGCAAGAGGGTAGATGCAGCCCTCAGCCTTGGAGAAGACCTTCTGAGCCACGCAGAGGATATCGCCCTCGATAGGCGTATTGCCGCTCGCTACCAGACAATCGCCGAGAATGGCGGCAAGGTCATCGTCCGCCACAATATCGGGAACGCCGGGAATGGCCGTGATCATCAGGCTGGCCATCACGCACCCTCCCCGCCATTGGCGATCACGGCCGTCTGGGCTGCATCGAGATAGCTCAGGTCCGCCATCGTATCGATATCGCGACGCAGGCTCTTGAGCGGCAGAATGACCGGCATCAAACCAAGATCGGCGGCCTGACTGAAATGCCGCGAAAAAGAGTCCGGACCGAAGGAAAATGGCATCGGGCTCGGTAGAGGCACGACAAGGGCGTTGGTGCCCAGATCCTCTGACGGGCAGACAATGATTGTCCGCACGTCGACCGGATAGGACAACAGGCTGACGATATCCTGCGCCGTTGGATCGGCCAGATCTCCAGGCAGGATGCAGAGCCGTCCGTAGCCCTGCTTGAGGGCGCATTCAGAGGCGGCCTGCAAGGCATCATTGAGGCCGGTGTCTCCAGCTTCCGGCAGAAAGAGGATGTCCAGCTCTTCGGCCACCTGCCGGATGACCTCACTGGAAGATACCACCGCGATATCAATCACATCGATCTGGGCCTTCAAATGATCAGCACTCGCAAGAGCGGTTTTGATCCGTTCGACCACAGCCTTGAACAGCATCAGCGAGAGGGTCGACCGTTCGCCTTCCGAAAGACCGGATGCCAGCCGCGATTTCGCCCGGGACGGGTCTTTCATCGGGATGAGGATCAGCAGCTTTTCAGTCATGCGGCAGCTCCGTTTTGGCCTTTGTCTGCCGCAAGCATCACACCAAGATCGACAACCGCACGGGCGAGCCGCGCCTTGTCTTCTGCGTCCTTCATCAGGATATCTTCGTAATGGGGCTGGATCGACAGACCGGTGATCTCCTCGGCGAGCGCGCCGTCTTGATGATCGATCAGCAGGGCATCGATCAAGCCGGCATAGTGCGCGGCCACGCCAACGACATCGGCGCGCATGCCTAGCGCCGTCATCATCCTGTCGGCGGGGCCCTTGACGACCTTGCCAGCAATCAGCGGGCTGACAGCGATCCTTGGCACGCGAGCCTCTTTCACCGCATCACGGATGCCCTTGACGGCAAGGATCGGCTCGATGCTGACCAATGGATTGGACGGGGCGATGACGAGCAGGTCGGCGTTGGCGATGGCCGCAAGCGCTTCCGGGGTTGCCGTGGCGTCCTCTATGCCCTTGAGCTCAAGCGCCTCGACGGTGGGGGCGCATTTCTCGCGCACGAAATATTCCTGAAAACTCAGCCAGCCCTTTTCCGTCTTGACCCGGGTCTGCACCCGATCATCGGTCGGCAAAAGAATGCGCGGTTTGACACCAAAGGCTTCAGCCACATCGGCTGCTATGTCTGTGGGGCGATCACCTCTCGTCCGCCGCATGGTACGATAGATGTGGAGGCCGAAATCCTTGTCCCCGAGCATCATCCATGTGTCCTGACCAAGGGTCGTCAGGATATCGAGCGCACGGGTGCCCTCGTCGGCCAGCCCCCAGCCCTGCTGACGGTTGATGCGGCCAGACAGGGTGTAGGTCATGGTATCGATGTCCGGCGACACCCAAAGGCCATGGAAGTCGTCGTCATCGGCGATATTGCCGATGATCGTCAGCTCCACATCCTTGAGCGCAGCGAGGCCTTCGGCCATCTTTGCGCCGCCAACCCCGCCGGCCAGCAGGGTAACCTTCAGCTTCTGTGGTTCGCTCATTCGGCAGCCTCCAACTTGGCAGAGGTGGCCGAGAACAGCTTGAGAAAGTCGAGCGGGTCCTTGCCGCCCCGATCGATCAATGGCGCAAGCGGCTGCGGATCATGGTCATCATAGATGTCGAGAATACGATAATCGCTCGACCGGCGCGCAGGCATGCGGCCAGAAGCGCGGACGATCTGCGTCAGTTCATAGGCCGTGATCTCCTGGCCATGATCTGCCCCGGCAGAACGGGAAATGCTTTCTTCCATCAGCGTGCCGCCCAGATCATTGGCACCGCGATTGAGCATTGCCATGGCATGGTCAGGGCCGAGCTTGGTCCAGGAAACCTGAATATTGTCGATCAGCCCATGGAGCATGATGCGAGAGACGGCATGCATCTTGTCGATTTCATCGATGCTCGGCCCCTTGCGCACTTTGCCCGGATTTTCCGTATAAAGCGCCGTGCCGACATGTTGGTAGGACAGCGGCACAAATTCGGTAAAGCCGCTGGTATCCTTCTGGATCGAGCGCAGCAGGTCAATGTGAGCGGCCCAATGCTCCGGCGCATCGATATGGCCATACATAATGGTCGCTGTGGTCCGGATCCCCACCTCATGGGCGGTGCGGATGATCTCGACCCACTTCTCGGTGCTGAGCTTGTCCTTTGTCAGTTGTTTGCGAATGTCGGTATCGAGGATTTCGGCAGCCGTTCCCGGCATCGTGCCAAGACCGGCGTCCTTGAGGCCTTGCAGGAAATCGCGGTAGGACTTCCGCGTCTTGGACGCACCGTACCAGACCTCGAAAGGTGAGAAGGCGTGCAAGTGCATGTCGGGCAACTCCGCCTTGATGGCGCGGCAAAGCTCCTCATAGTAACTACCGGGCAACTTGGGGTGCAGCCCGCCCTGAATGCAAACCTCGGTCGCGCCCCGGTCCCATGCCTCGTGGCAACGGCGCAGCACCTCGCCCACAGAATGCCAATGAGCATCCTCCTCTTCGGCCCGCTTGGCGAAGTTGCAGAACTTGCAGCCCATGTAGCAGACATTGGTGAAGTTGATGTTGCGGTTGACAGTGAAGGTCACCAGATCCCCGTTGGCCCGCTGGCGCAGCAGGTCGGCGGTATAGTAGATCGCCTGCAAGTCGGCGGACGCTTCGGCCTTGAACAACAGCACGGCGTCCGCTTGTGAAATCTCACGTCCTTCAAGCGCCTTGTCGAGAATTCTCCGAACAGGAACAGCGGCGTTTTGAGCGTCAAAAGCAAGGGGATTATCGAATGTTGGCTCTGTTTCATTGGACATGATGATTATTCTCCTTGCATCAAGTGGCGCTGTTCGCTGGCAAGGCCGTTGCTGGCCGACATACGGGCAACACGGTCCTGCAGCTGGGGGCTCAGAAATTCGGATCCCGACCGAAGATAGGCCGGATAGACGGGCAGTCGTTCCCTGAGCGAGAAGCCAGCCTTGTCACAGCTTGCGGCTAGTGCATCAATCTGCGGCCAGGCATGCTGGGGGTTGATGAAATCGATGGTGACCGGAGAAATCCCACCCCAGTCATTGATGCCAGCATCGAGATAGGCGATATGGCGGGCACTGAGATTGGGCGGAGCCTGCAGGCTGATCTCCGGGGCAAGGATGATGCGCGCAGCCGCGATGGTGCGCAGCATGTCCTCAAGGCTCGGCTCGGGGTGATTGGCCATGGCGATATCGGGCTTGGTCTGGAAATTCTGGATGATGACTTCCTGAATGTGACCGTGGCGCTTGTGGCTGTCATTGATAGCGTGGAGGGCCTCGATCCGCTCTTGCCACGTTTCGCCTATGCCAATCAGCAGGCCGGTGGTGAACGGCACCTTGTGCTCCCCTGCCCGTTCCAGCGTGCGCAACCGCTGCAAAGGCACCTTGTCCGGACAGGCATGGTGGGCCTCACCCTTGCCGGTCAGGCGGCGGGAAACGGTTTCGAGCATCATGCCCATGGAAACGGAAACGGGGCGGAGCCTTGCAAGTTCCTCGTCGCAGAGTGTGCCCGCGTTGACATGGGGCAGCATGGTGGTTTCTTCGAGAACCAGCGCGCACATGTCGGCCAGATAGTCCGTCATGCTCTGATAGCCAAGCAAAGCCAGCGCAGCCCTTGCCCGCTCATAGCGCAGTTCGGGCTTTTCCCCGAGGCTGAACAACAGTTCCTTGCAGCCCTTAGCCTCGCCCTTGCGGGCAGTGGCAAGAACCTGATCGGGCGACATGATGTTGGCATCCGGGTGATCGGGGTGCTTGACGAAGGTGCAATAGGCGCAGGTATCGCGGCACATGTTGGTCAGTGGCACGAAGGCCTTGCGCGAATAAGTCACGGTGCGGCCCCAGCGGGCATCGCGGATGACGCTTGCCCGCGCCATCAGGCCTGCCAGATCCGCCTTCTGCAGGTGGCGGGCCTGATCGTTGAGCTCCCGCGCCCCGGACGGCAAGCGTGCAGCGCTATCCGACATGACATCGGCGGATCGACTGTTGAGTTCGCTTTCTACCAGCATCCTGTTGCCTTTAGCGTTATGAAAACACCTGCCATTCGGGGCTGTCGTTTGCGCATTTGATGGCATTCCCAACGGAAAATCGGCGCAAAGGAACCCTGTTCGCGCCAAACGGTGTTTGCGCGGGGCAAGACATTTCCTTGAATTGTTCGGTTGCCTCGGAGTTGGCTCCGCCGAACAGGCCGGCGGGCCAGGGTCGTCACCCCGCCCCCGGCACAATGTCCGGAGGCGGAGAATGGGACGGGCCTATTTCAGGGCCAGATCAGTGATCTTGTGGGTCCATGCGCCTTCCGGTTCCTTGGAAATGACCGGAGCAGAACCGCCGCTCATCAGCGTCTTGACGGTACGCTCATAGTCGGCCGTATCCAGAGCGCCATTGGAACCGGCGGTCAGCTTTGCCACTTCGGCCATCATGCGCTTCTGGTGCTTTTCGGTCTGGGCACCGGTTTCGTCATATTCAAGCACGATATCTGCGGCTTCATCCGGGTTGGCTTCAGCGTATTTCCAGCCTTTCATGGACGCACGAACAAAGCGGACCAGCTTGTCGACTTCTTTCTCGTCAGCCAGCTTGTCTTCCAGCACATAGAGGCCGTCTTCCAGCGTAGCCACGCCCTGATCTTCATATTTGAAGGTGATCAGATCGTCGGCAGAGATACCGGCGTCGATGACCTGCCAATATTCGTTGTAGGTCATGGTGGAGATGCAGGCAGCCTGTTTCTGAAGCAGCGGATCAACATTGAAGCCCTGCTTGAGGACGGTCACGCCCTTGTCGCCGCCTTCGGTCGGAATACCGAGAATGCTCATCCAGCTCAGGAACGGATATTCGTTGCCAAAGAACCAGACACCAAGGGTCTTGCCGGGGAAGTCTTCAGGCGACTTGACGCCGCTTTCCTTGAGGCACGTCAGCATCATGCCCGAGGATTTGTAAGGCTGGGCAATGTTGACGAGCGGCAGGCCCTTTTCACGGGCAGCCAGAGCCGAAGGCATCCAGTCGACAACCACATCAGCGCCACCACCGGCCAGAATTTGGGTCGGGGCAATATCCGGACCGCCCGGCTTGATGGTGACATTGAGGTCCTCTGCCTCGTAATAGCCCTTTTCCAGAGCAACATAATAGCCGGCGAACTGGGCCTGCGTCACCCATTTCAGCTGAAGGGTAAAGTCATCTGCCGCGTTGGCTCCGGTGGCTGCAAAGATCGAGGCAGCTGCACATGCGCCAATCGCAATTTTCTTGAAAGTGTCTCTCATCTTCTATTCCCTTTGGTAGTCCGTAAAGGAGTATGGTTAAGGTGTTGCTTTGTTTTCTTTTGGTTATTGAATGGGGTCTTCTAGCCCCTTTGTGAGGGGTGCCAGAAGGTCACCCCTTTTTCGATTGCGGCCACCGCCCCGTAAAACAGGGAGCCAGCAATTGCCGCAACCGTGATTTCCGCCCAGACCATGTCGAGCCCAAGCTTGCCGACCTCAGTGGAGATGCGGAAGCCCATGCCGACGATGGGAGAGCCGAAGAACTCGGCAACGATCGCGCCGATCAGAGCCGAAGTGGTTGAAATCTTGAGACCGTTGAAAATGAACGGCATCGCGGCAGGCAACCGCAGCTTGAGCAAGGTGTCGGAATAGCTCGCCGCATAGGTCTTCATCAGATCGCGCTGCATGTGATCCGTGTCGGCCAGGCCCTGCACGCAGTTGACCAGCATCGGGAAGAAAACCATCACCACGACAACGGCGGCCTTGGATTGCCAGTCAAAGCCGAACCACATCACGAGGATCGGGGCAATGCCCACGATGGGCAGCGCGGCGACAAAGTTGCCAACCGGCAGCAGGCCCAGTTGCAGGAAGGGCACGCGGTCGATGAGGATCGCCGTCAGAAAGGCCGCACCACAGCCGATGATGTAGCCGCTGAGCGCCCCTTTGGCGAAGGTCTGCAGGAAGTCGAGCCAGAGGATATCGGTGGACGCGGCAAACCGCGTTGCGATGGCGGTCGGCGGCGGCAGGATGACGCCGGGAATATTCAGCCCGCGCACCAGCAGCTCCCAGGCGACAAGGATCGTCACCCCGAAAATGAATGGCACCAGAAAGCGCACCAGCAGCGTGTTGTGGGCCTTCGACCGGGAGAGTTTGACGTTGACCCATGAGGCCACAATCCAGATGACAAGTGCAGCAAGAACAAGGGTCATCGTACCATCCCCATTTTCTTCAGAACCGATTTTTCGGCAAGTCCCACGAGCGCCACGAGGCCTGCGGCCAGCAGGGCGGCGGCAAAGAGAGCGGCCCACATCTGGATGGTCTGGCCATAGTAGGAACCGGTCAGCAGCCGGGCACCCAACCCGCGAATGGCACCGGTTGGCAACTCGCCAACGATGGTGCCGACGAGCGAAGCGGCAATGCCCACTTTCATCGAAGTGAAGAGATAGGGCACGGAGGACGGCAGGCGCAACTTGTAGAAGGCGTCGCTTCTGGAGGCGTTGTAGGTTTTGAGCAGATCCAGCTGCATGTGATCGGGTGCCCTCAGCCCCTTCACCATACCGACCAGAACCGGGAAGAAGCTCAGATAGGCAGAGATGATCGCCTTGGGGATCAGCCCCTGGATGCCGACCGAGTTCAAGACCACGATGATCATTGGCGCAATTGCCAGAATGGGAATCGTCTGGGAAGCAATGGCCCATGGCATGACGCTCATGTCCATGGCGCGGATATAGATGATACCGACAGACAGCACGATTCCGAGCAGTGTGCCGACCACGAAGCCCAGCAGGGTCGCCTCAAGCGTGATCCAGCCGTGAAAGATCAGCGAGCGCTTGGAATTGACCTTCTTCATCACCGTGCTGTCCCACAGTTCCGCAGCCACCTGATGCGGTGCAGGCAGAACAGGACGCTCCTGTGCCCAGGTGTCCCTGACCAGATCGGAGAAGGACAGCTCCACCTTGGCGCGGGCGGCCTGATCATGGGCCCACTTGGCATTCATTTTGACAGCAGCGCTATACCAGAGCACCACGATCACCAGCACGACCGTGCAAACGGCAAAGAGCTTACGCATCGGCCGCTCCATCGCCATGACCGGCCCTAAGCCCCTCGCGGACGCGATGGGCGATGTCGATGAAGTCCTGACTGTCACGAATGGACAGCGGTCGTTCCTTTGGCAGGGTGCTCTCGATCACATCAGTGATGCGGCCCGGACGCGGGCTCATGACCACAATCTTGGTGGAGAGATAGACGGCTTCGGGGATGGAATGGGTGACGAAGCCGATGGTCTTGCCGGTGCTGGACCAGAGTTTCAAAAGCTGTTCGTTGAGGTGATCGCGGACGATCTCGTCAAGCGCTCCGAAGGGCTCGTCCATCAGCAGGATATCAGCATCGAACGACAGGGCCCGGGCAATCGACGCTCTTTGCTGCATGCCGCCCGACAGCTGCCATGGAAACTTGTTGCCAAAGCCTTCCAGATCCACCAGCTTGAGCACCCGTTCGACGCGCTCCTTCTGCTCGGCCTTGGTAAAGCCCATGATCTCCAGTGGCAGCTTGATGTTCCGGGCAATGGTCCGCCAAGGATAGAGCCCGGCAGCCTGAAAGACATAGCCATAGGCACGATCCTTTCGCGCCAGTTCTGGCGTGGTTCCATTGACCATCAGCTCACCCGATGTGGGATTTTCCAAAGCAGCGATGGCACGCAGAAAGGTCGTCTTGCCGCAGCCGGACGGGCCGATGAAACTGACAAAATCGCCCTTGTCTATTTGTAAATTGACATCCTTGAGCGCATGGACCGGCCCATCATTGGTCTGAAACGTCAGACAGAGGTCCTTGGCTGAGACCACATGGAAGTCGGAGTGCATCATCTTTGCTTGTTCCCGTTCGGATTGGCTGTTTGGTCATTCGGTTCCTGCGGATGCACCGTGCACCCGCAGAGAAATCTTGATTGGGCGGTCAGCCCCGCCGGGCCGATCAGACACCACTCGGCGGGATGCCTGCGCGGACGATCGGACGTGGCGAAACCAGTTCCTTCCAGGTGGACAGTGCCTTGTTGACCGCGCCATAGGGCTTGCGCGCCACGAACTGGCCGTGCCCTTCTTCGGTCTTCAGGGTGCTTTCCTCGACCACGACCTTGCCGCGAGACAAAGTGAAGCGCGGCAGCCCCGTGACTTCCTTGCCCTCGAAGACGCTATAATCGATGGACGAGACCTGGGTTGCTGCGGAAATGGTCTTCTTCAGCTTCGGATCCCAGACGACGATATCGGCGTCCGCCCCGACGAGGATGGCCCCCTTCTTCGGGTACATGTTGAGGATCTTGGCGATGTTGGTGGAGGTGACCGCCACGAACTCGTTCATCGTCAACCGGCCAGTACCGACGCCATAGGTCCAGAGCATCGGCAGACGGTCTTCTAGGCCGCCGGTGCCGTTCGGGATCTTGGTGAAATCACCAACGCCATAGCGTTTCTGGTCGGTCGTGAAGGCGCAGTGGTCGGTTGCCACGCAGGAAAGCGAGCCAGCCTGAAGACCTGCCCAGAGGCTGTCCTGATGCATCTTGTTGCGGAATGGAGGGCTCATGACGCGGCGGGCGGCGTGATCCCAATCCTTGTCAAAATACTCGCTTTCATCAAGGGTCAGATGCTGGATCAGCGGCTCGCCATAGACGCGCATGCCCTTCTGACGGGCACGACGGATGGCCTCGTGGGCCTGTTCGCAGGAGGTATGGACCACATAGAGCGGAACGCCAGCCATATCGGCCAGCATGATGGCGCGGTTGGTGGCTTCCCCTTCCACTTCCGGCGGGCGGGAATAGGCGTGCGCTTCCGGCCCGGTGTTGCCCTCGGACAGCAGCCTTGCAGACATGGAGGCAACCACGTCGCCATTCTCGGCATGGACAAGCGGCATGGCGCCAAGCTCGGCACAGCGCTGGAAGGAGGCAAACAGCTCGTCGTCGTTGACCATCAACGAACCCTTGTAGGCGAGGAAATGCTTGAAGGTGTTGATGCCCTTCTCGCGAACGACAGTTTCCATTTCCTCGAACACCTGCTTGTCCCACCAGGTGATTGCCATGTGGAAGGAATAGTCGCAGGTGGCGCGGGTCGACTTGTTGTCCCAGCGCATCAGGGCGTCCATCAGGCTCTGACCGGGATCGGGCAGACAGAAGTCGACGACCATCGTCGTACCGCCCGCCACCGCAGCGCGGGTGCCTGAAGAAAAGTCATCTGCCGAATAGGTGCCCATGAAAGGCATTTCCAGATGCACATGGGGATCGATACCGCCCGGCATGACATAGCAGCCGGTGGCGTCCAGAATTTCATCGCCGGAGAGATCGGGGCCGATTTCGGTGATGACACCGTTCTCGATTTTCACATCGGCTTCATAAGTCAGATCGGCGGTGACAACAGTACCACCCTTAATCACTTTGCTCATGTTGCTGTTCCCTTCAAGTTTCATGCCAAGAAGCGGGCACCGGACACAGTTCGGGCGTTCCCGGTAAGCGAACGATCAGCCTCTTGCCTTGGTGTCTTGAACTCCGACAAGTAGCGGGTGCCTCTGGCGGAGTGTTTGTCTTGTCTGGTAATTGCCGGGCCGGATACCATCGGGCTTTGTGCCCTGTTCTTGGATCGGGTATCCGTGCCCCTTGTCTTGTCGCCGTTCGGCGTCTTGTCCTGATCGCTACTCGACGATCTCGGCCGTTTCCAGAACCGCCTGCAGCAGCACGTCTGCCCCTGCTGTAGCCCACTCCTTGGAAATTTCCTCGGCTTCATTGTGCGAGAGGCCATCGACGCACGGACACATGATCATGGTCGTGGGAGCGACCTTTGCAGCCCAGCATGCGTCATGGCCAGCACCGGAGACGATATCCATGTGCGAGTAGCCAAGATCGATGGCGGCGTTACGGACCCGCTCGACAAGCGTCGGATCGAAGGTCACCGGATCGAACTGGCCGACCTGCTCCACCGAGCAGCCGACGCCCAGCTCTTCACAAATGACAGCAGCCTTTTCCTTGATGGCATCGCGCATGCCGTTGAGTTTTTCGATGTCAACGGTGCGGATATCTACCGTAAAGACCACCGTTCCGGGCAGTACGTTGCGCGAGTTCGGCGAGAAGGTCACCTGACCGACACCTCCAACTGCGTTCGGCTGGGCTGCCATGGTCACGTCCTGCACCATTTCGAAGATGCGGGCCATGGCCAGACCAGCGTTGACGCGCATGGCCATCGGCGTGGAGCCGGTATGGGCTTCTTTGCCGGTCAGGGTGAATTCCAGCCACCACAGACCCTGACAATGGGTTACGACGCCGATTTCCTTGTTTTCGGCTTCAAGGATCGGACCCTGCTCGATGTGATATTCGAAATAGGCGTGCATCTTGCGCGCGCCAACCTCTTCGTCCCCAACCCAGTTGATGCGTTTCAGCTCGTCACCATAGGTCTTGCCTTCCAGATCCTTGCGGCCATAGGCATAGTCGAGCGAATGCACCCCGGCAAAGACACCGGATGCCAGCATCGGCGGCGAGAAGCGCCCGCCCTCTTCGTTGGCCCAGTTGGTCACGACAATCGGGTGTTTGGTCTTGATGTCGGCATCGTTGAGCATGCGCACCAGTTCCAGCGCAGACAGCACCCCGAGCACGCCGTCATATTTGCCGCCGGTTGGCTGGGTATCAAGGTGTGAGCCGACATAGACCGGCAACGCATCGGGATCGGTTCCCGGACGGGTCATGAACATGGAGCCCATCTTGTCGACACCCATGGTAAGACCAGCTTCTTCGCACCATTTCTGGAACAGCGCACGCCCCTCGGCGTCCTCATCGGTCAGGGTTTGACGATTGTTGCCACCGGCAACACCCGGTCCGATTTTTGCCATGTCCATCAGAGACTGCCAAAGACGGTCTCCATCCACTCGCAGATTCTTCTTCATGATCCGGTTCCCCTGTCATAGGTCATTTGCCCAAAGGGCTATTCTGGAAGTGCACCCGCCGGTTTTCCGGTCTGCCAGTGCCGAAATTCATTCTTCACACCAGGCGCGCAAGGCCCAGCCGCTCCCCTAGCTCGGAAAGGTAAACACAGCGCCCTCGGACAATCCCTCGGGCCAGCGCGTCGTGGTGGTCTTCAATTTGGTATAGAAATGGATGGCTTCCGGCCCATAGATGCCGTGAGAGCCGAAACTTGAGCGTTTCCAGCCGCCGAAGGAATGGAAGGCCACGGGCACCGGAATGGGCACGTTGATACCGACCATGCCGACCTCGATCTGGCTGGAGAATTTGCGGGCAGCGTCGCCGTTGCGCGTGAAGATCGCGGTCCCGTTGCCATATTCGTGGACATTGATCAGCTCGACCGCGCTCTCGAAACTCTGAGGTGCCATGACAGACAGCACCGGCCCGAAAATTTCGGTCTTGTAGATGTCCATTTCCGGGGTCACCCTGTCAAACAGGGTGCCGCCGACAAAATAGCCTCCCTCGTAGCCCTGCAGGGCAAAGGCGCGACCGTCAACCACCAGATCCGCGCCCTGCTCAACGCCACTGTCGATCAGCCCGACAATGCGCTTCTTGGCGTCTGCGGTGATGACGGGACCCATCTCGGCGGTCTCGTCACTTGAAGGACCGATCCTCAGGGCCTCTACCTTTGGCTTGAGGCTGGAGATGAGTCTCGTTGCCGTTTCCTCTCCGATGGGAACAGCGACCGACACGGCCATGCACCGCTCACCGGCCGAGCCGAAAGCGGCACCCATCAGGGCGTCGGCGGCCTGATCCATGTCGGCATCGGGCATGATGATCATGTGGTTCTTGGCTCCGCCCAGAGCCTGCACTCGCTTGGCACTGTCGGTGCCACGGCGGTAGACATATTCGGCAATCGGGGTCGAGCCGACAAAGCTCACGGCCTTGACATCGGGATGATCGAGCAGGCAGTCAACGGCACTCTTGTCGCCATGCACCACGTTGATCACGCCTTCTGGCAAACCGGCTTCCACCAGCAATTCGCAAACGAAGTTGGCAGCAGACGGATCCCGTTCGGAAGGCTTCAGCACGAAGGTGTTGCCACAGGCAATCGCCATGGGGAACATCCACATCGGCACCATGGCCGGAAAGTTGAAGGGGGTAATACCCGCCACGACACCAAGCGGCTGACGCTCCGAATGGGTGTCGATACCAGTGCCGACGTTGCGAGAGAACTCGCCCTTCAGAAGATGCGGGGCACCACAGGCAAACTCGATCACTTCAAGGGCGCGGGCCACTTCGCCCAGGGCATCATCATGGGTCTTGCCATGTTCACGGCTGATCTCGCGGGCAATGTCGTCTGCCCGTTCGCGCACCAGCGCCTGAAAGGCAAACATGACACGGGCCCGCCTGGCTGGAGGCGTGGCCGCCCAGCCGGGCAAAGCTGCCTTCGCCGCAGCAACCGCTGCATTGACTTCGGCATCGCTCGACAGGCCCAGCGTCGCAATCTGTTCGCCGGTGGCCGGGTTGAAAATTGCCGATGTGCGCCCGGAAACCGAAGCGACCTTTTTTCCCTTGATGATATTGTTGACGTGATACATCACGTTTCCCCTCGCCTCTGTTTGCGCCCCGTGTTCCCCTTGGGTGCCATTTGCCGAGTGCGGTTTGGCGGTGCATTTTATTTTGCGATTTTTTTTGCCAAACGCCTCTTTCGTGGTAAGAACGCTTGCATTATCCGCACGATCGGTCAATATTTTTTCTGCACGATCGGTCAGCTTTTTGAGTGTTTGCAAAATATTGGTGCAACTGCTCAAAAAACGAACAAGAAAAGTCAAAAATTGATGCAGGCAACTTTGTGCATGGAAGCGTTTATCTACAGGCCCAACACTAAAGTTCTTGTGATCGAAAAATAACTAAACTACCCGCACAGACTAACCAGACAGGCAAGTTCATGAGACCCCAGCAATACACGAAACAACAAAAAAACAGGGCACAGAATACCGAGAAAATATTGTCTGCTGCGGAAATAGTTTTCGCTCAGTTTGGTTATAATGGCGCCTCAATCAGTCGTATTGCAGAAGAAGCCGGTCTACCCAAGTCCAACGTGGTTTATTACTTTTCGACCAAAGAGTTACTATACCGCACGGTCGTGGAAGACATCTTCAATGTCTGGCGTGCGGCGGCCGATGAAATCGTCGAGGAAGCCGACCCGAGAGAGGCGCTTGGCAGCTACATCGACACCAAGATGGAACTGGCCAGAACGCGTCCCTATGGCTCGATGGTCTGGGCCAACGAAATCATTCAGGGCGCCCCTATCGTGCAGGACTATCTGGAAACCGAACTGCGGTCATGGACCGAAGAGCGGGTCAATGTGATTCACAAATGGATTGCTGCCGGCAAGATTCGCCCGATCAGCCCCAAACACCTGCTCTTCACCATCTGGGCAACCACGCAGCATTACGCCGATTTCAAGCATCAGATCTCGACGCTCAACGAGGGCAGCGATCTCAATGACGAGCAGTGGGAAGAAACCAAACAGGCAGTCAAGGAACTGTTGCTGTTTGGCATCTGTCACTAGCTTTAGCAGCCGGGTTTCTCAGGGCTGGATCTTTCAGGACCGGGGCCCCCTGCGGGTGCCATAATCAAGTTCGGCAGTCTTGGGTCCGAAGATCTTCAGAGGCTCGGGAGCATCAAACGGGTCGAGATGGATCTCGATGAAGGAGGCACAATCCGCCTTCCCGCATGCCGCAAGAGCGGCAACCAGTTCCCCTTCGGTCGAAACCGATGCGGTGAATGACTCAACGCCGGGTGCGAACACCTTCATGAGGGCCGTATAGTCCCAGTTGGCGACGTCATTGTAGCTGGCTTTCATGCCCTGAATATAGCGCTCGATGGTATAGCCGCGGTTGTTGATCAGGAAGATGATCGGCTTCAACCCTTCCCGCAAGACGGTAGAAAGCTCCTGCACGGTGAGCTGGAACGAGCCATCACCGATGAACAGGATCTGCCGCCGGTCAGGCGCAGCCATCATCGAGCCGAGCAGCGCGGGCAGCGTGTAGCCAATGGCCCCCCAGACCATCTGGGAGAGATAGCTGACCCCAGCGGGCAGCCGGACGCTGGTCATCGCGATATTGGACGTTCCGTTTTCCGCCAGAATCACGTCGCCTTCTTCAAAAAAGCCTTCCATGATGGGCCAGAAGCGCTTTTGTGTCAGGGCGAGATCTGGCTCGATGGTCACCGGTTCGCCACCATGAGCCTCAAGTCTCACGACCGACTCAGGGCGCGCATCAATGCTGTCGACCAGCCCGTTGATCAACTCCTCGGCCATCACTCCTTCAAACACCTCGCCACCGACGGTGACGCTGTGACCGCGGATTGAAACGATCCTTTCTGCTGGCATCTGGTCGATGAACTGCAGGGTACTGGCTTCAACGAAGCTCGGAGCCGTCACGAACAGGCAATCTGATTTTTCGATGATATCACGCACATGCGGGGCGGAGGCGGCACCGTTGTAGATGCCTGCAAACAAGGAAGACGCTTCGCTGAGAATCGCCTTGCCGGAGCGAAAGGAAGCGTAGGGAATCCGGTATTTTTCAACCAGTCGCACAAGGGCGTCGGCGTAGCCGGTGCGGTCAACATCCATGTCGATCAGCACCGCAGGACGCCTGGCGTTTTCCAGATACTGCCTGACCAGAGCGATGGCGCTCTCGATACGTTCGCTGTCACTTTCCGGCATCGCCAGATTCAGCGGCTGGGTTGGCGCGTCGATCATGAGATAAGAAATATTGGACGGGATCTGGATGAACACCGGCTGCCGTTCAATCCAGCAGATGCTCAGGATCCGGTCGATCTCGAAGGCTGCATTGGCCGGGGTCAGACGGGTCTGCGCGACAGTGAATTCGCGCACGCTGTTCATGACATTGTCAAAGTTACCCTCAGCCAGCGAATGATGAATCCTGAGATGGCCTTCCATGGCGTAGAGCGGCGGCGCACCGGAGATGAACACAATGGGCACATTCTCCGCGCAGGCACCGGCGACGCCGCACAGGGCAGACAGGTCGCCCACGCCGTAGGTGGTGATCATCGCCGCAATCCGGTTGAGCCGGGCATAGCCATCGGCGGCATAGGCCGAGTTCAGTTCGTTGCAGTTGCCCACGAAGGTGAGGCCTTCGACATCCTCGATCTGATCGAGCATTTGCAGGGTGAAATCGCCGGGTACGCCGAACACATGCCCGATTCCCATTTCCTTCAAACGCGTGAAAAGATAGTTGCCAATGCTCGTCTTCATGGTTGCTCTCGGCCTCAAAGCTGGTTCTGTTACAAATGCTTAGTGATTATCTAGCCAGAACGGCTGAAGCGATCATGGCCACTGGAGGCTGATTTGTCCAGAACCATTCGATCGCTTCAACGCCTTGATCAACGAGCCTGTTCTAAGAGGCAACGGACTGCAGAAGAGCCTCCACATGAGCGGGTCCGGTCGGGCGAATACCGTTCGGGTTGAGCGCCTTGATGGAGTAGTAGCCTCGGGTGATGTGATCCATGTTGACGGTTTCGACAACACCCGGGAGACGCAGGATGCGCTCCATGTAGGCTGACAGCTGCGGATAGTCCTTGATCTGCTTGCGGTTGGTCTTGAACAGGCCATGGTAGGCTGCATCAAAGCGGATCAGGGTCACGAAAGTGCGGATATCCGTCTCGGTGAAGCGATCCCCGAAGATGAAGCCGCCATCGAGACGGGCTTCCAGCATGTCGAGCGTTTCGAACACCCCGTCAACGGCCTCGTCATAAGCGGCCTGGGTTGTCGCGAACCCGGCCTTGTAGACCCCGTTGTTGAGCTTGTCGTAGATGACCGGATTGAGTGCGTCGATTTCCTCGTGAAGGTCTTCGGGATAAAGACGCACATCAGACGGTATCATGTGCTCGAAAGCAGTGTCGAACATCCGGACGATATCGGCGCTCTCGTTGTTGACCATGACATTGCGCTTCATGTCCCACAACACGGGCACCGTGGCCCTGCCGGAAAAATGCGGGTCGGCGCGGGTGTAAAGCTCGTGGATATAGGTGGCGACAAACAATGGATCTTCATCCGCACCGGCGTAGCCACCGAAGGCCCAGCCCTGATCGGTCATGGTCGGGTTGACGACGGTAACCGGGATGATCTCCTCAAGGCCTTTGAGCTTGCGGGCAATCAGGGTGCGGGATGCCCATGGGCAGATGAGCGCCACATAGAGGCGATAGCGTCCGGCCTCTGCTTCAAAGCCCCCTTCCCCGGTTGGACCAGGAGCACCGTCCGGCGTGATCCAGTTGCGGAAACTTGAGGTCTGGCGCACGAAGCGTCCGTCCTTGTCGGATTTCTGTACGGGCTCCCAGTCCTTTGTCCATTTTCCATCGATCAGCATGGTCGTCTCCTGTCTTTCTTTGTTCTCTCTGTTTTTGTTATGGTTGTGTCGTGTTACGGCCTTCAGGCGCTGTGGAAGATGAACGAGCGCATCGAGACCGAACCAAGATCGATCGACTCGGTCATGAAGGTCAGATCGTCCCGTTCGTCGGAAGCCCCGGCGATGGTCAGGGCCGGCAGATAGTGGTCTACCGTTGGATGGGCCATGCGCAGCAGGGACCCGAGCTGTTGCGTATCAGCCAGCGCGCCGTAGTCACGTTCGGACAGCTTGTCGGTGAACAGCTTGTCGAATTCCAGCGCAAAGTCCTGTGCCTTGCCGCCCCAGCGCATGGCGCGCAGGTTGTGCACCACATTGCCGGACCCGAGGATCAGCACGCCCCGCTCACGCAGCTGGGCAAGCGTCTTGCCGATTTCCATATGCCACTTGAGCGGCTTGGTCATGTCAATCGACAGCTGGAACACCGGCACGTCGGCTTCGGGATAGAGATGCGTCAGAACCGACCATGCGCCATGGTCAAGGCCCCAGCGATCATCTTCCTCGGCGTGATGGCTGGCCAGAATGGCCACCACATCGCGTGCAAGGGCAGGATCGCCATGAGCCGGATACTGCTGGGCGAACAGCTCATCGGGGAAGCCGTAGAAGTCATGAATGGTCTTTGGCAGCTTGGAGACATCAACCAGCGTCGAGCCCTGCGTCATCCAGTGGGCGGAGACCACGAGAATGGCCTGTGGGCGCGGCAGGCTCTTCCCAAGCTGGCTCCAGCTCTTGCTGTAGACATTGTCCTCGATGGCGTTCATCGGGTTGCCATGGCCAAGAAAGACCAACGGCATGCGGTCGGATGCCTTCAGACTGTCGCGAAGGCTATTAAGGGAATGGGTCACGCTCATCGTCTTTCTCCTTTGATACGAATTTCCATGCTGCTTCTTGTGATTGGCGGGAGCCAATTGCCCGGCTCCCTGCCTGCTGGTTTGGATTTTTATTATTGTTATTGTTCTTATTGTTGTTTCAAATCTTGGGCCGATGGTTGATCGGCCACTCCGGTGCGGGGGGCCGGATTATTCAGACAGCCACTTCGGAGCGATCTGCGTGCCGTAGCCCAGGATATAACCGAAGTTGATGTTCAGGTAGCCGAGCGGCTCGAGGTAGCGGGCGTTGGAAAGCGGACCTGCGTCTTTTGGTTCCAGGCCGATTTCTGCGGCCAGATCCTTGACGGCAGCCCGTGCGGCTTCATCGTCGGAAGCAACAAACGTCTGCAGGGCTTCGCCGTTCAGTTTCAGGCCGGATGCATAATGCTGGGCGAACACCGTATTGAACGCCTTGACCACCTTGGCGGCCGGAGCCAGCTTTGCCAGTTCTTCGGCAGCAGAGCTGTTGAAACCAACCTGCAGGCCGGAGAAGTCGTCGGTGATCGGGTTGGACACGTCGACAATGATCTTGCCAGCAAAATCAGCTTCGGCGACAACAGCCTTGGAGGCGGCGAACGGGGTGGCCAGGATGACCAGATCAGCAGCTGCGACGGCCGGGCTC
Source organism: Cohaesibacter haloalkalitolerans (assembly GCF_003574655.1). Lineage (GTDB taxonomy): Bacteria > Pseudomonadota > Alphaproteobacteria > Rhizobiales > Cohaesibacteraceae > Cohaesibacter > Cohaesibacter haloalkalitolerans. Next base: position 175,063 of record NZ_QNUM01000005.1, on the reverse strand, counting down.
AGTTCGCTCACGGCGACATTCAAGCCCTGTTCCTTGAGTTTTGCGGCAGCGGCGGCGCCATTCTGAGCATCAACGATGGAGATGCTGTGGCTGGTTTTTGCCAGTACGCTTGCCAGACCGGATCCGATGTTACCTGCGCCTACGATTGCAATGTTCATTGTATTCACTCCTTGTTTTTGTTGCCGTCTGTTTTCTGGTTTGGAAGGCGGCTTGTTTCGTCTGAAGTGAATATGGACTTTTCCCTCTAGGAATGAAATGGACATTATATTGAATAACTATCTCCAATTCATTCCCAAATGAATATCCTCAGAAGGGACTGTTTGTCTTGATGTCATCAAGGGCAAAATCGATGATGGCCCTCACCTTGCGCGGTAGCACCGTACCATCGAGATAGACAGCGCTGAGGGGCGTTGACAGGCCCTGATAATTGCCAAGCAGCTGCACGAGCCTGCCCTCGGCCAGATCATCGGCCACGATGAATCGCGGACAATAGGCTATCGCATCGCCCGCCACGGCCCAGTCGCGGGCCACCTTGGCGCTGTTGACCACGAAGCGCCGCTTGACCACAACATCAATGGTCTTGTCGCCCTGCACAAAGCCCCAGCGGGTGGGATCGCGCCGGTTCGCATCGACCATGCAGATATGATCCAGTAGATCATTGGGTTCACTGGGCTCTCCATGCTTGCTGATATAGTCTGGCGATGCGACGATGGCCGATCCCATATCGCCCAGCTTTCGCATCTTCAGAGACGAGACGCTGGGGGTGCCAATGCGGAAGGCGAGATCGATGCCATCTCTGGCCAGATCGACATAGGCATCGTTGAGGCGAAGGTCGACATTCATCTGCGGATGGTTGCCAATGAAACGGCGGATCATGTCGCCAACATAGATTTCACCGAAAGACACTGGAGCGGAAATACGCACGAGGCCGGAAAGACCGCGGGATTCTTCGCGCACCGATCCGATCAGGTCGTCCAGTTCGTCAAGCAGGGCCGGAGCACGCAACAGGAGATCCTCCCCCACCGGGGTCAGCCCGACCTTGCGCGTGGTTCTCTGCAACAGTCGAGCGCCGATCCTGGCTTCCAGCTCGGCGACATATTTGGACGTCAGCCGGTTGGAAATCCCCATGCGTTCCGCCGCATCGGTGAATGAGCCGGTTTGCGCAGTGGCAACAAAGGCCTTCAAGCCATCAACAAGATCCATGACAAATTTCCTTTCGCAACAGCTGGTACTGGGGAGCACTCAAACTTTAAGAACGTTTGAAGGATAATAAGCCCAGATAGTCGTTACAATAAAGGAAATACTGATCGGATCAGATCAACTATTGCGGTGTTGCGGGTGATGTTGAGCCAACAGGTCTGCAATGAAGCGCTTTTGCGCCATGGCCTGTCGCTTGTCATCGATAGCGGCCCTTATCTTCGGGGCAGCGTCTGTAAAGCTGGCGATCTCGGCGGGGTAGATCGCCTCACAAAGAAGAATGTGGAAGCCCGCCTCACTCTCTAAAACCTCGCTGACGCCCCCGGCCGACATGGCAAATAGAGCCGCGTCGAGACCTGCGTAGAGCTTGCCGCGCGGGATGCGTCCGAGCGTGCCGCCATTGAGGGCACTGGGGCATTCCGAATGGCGCAAGGCGGCATCCGCGAACTGATCCACATCGCCGGTCAAGCCTTGCTGAAGATCGCAGATCCTCTGCCATGCGGCATCACGCCGGTTCTCGGCAATCTGCTCATTGATGGTAATCAGAATGTGGCGCGCATCGCGGGTCTCGCCAACGCAAAAGCGTTCGGGATGGGCCTCGTAAAAGTCCCGAGCCTCCTCATCGGTCGCGGCCGGTTCTGCCTTGGCGACCAGATCGAGCACCGCATCCGCCGTCAACTCCCGCACAATGGCCTGTTCCAGCCCCGCCTCGGTGAGGCCATTGGCAGCAAGATCATCAGCGAAAGCCGATGCTGTCTCATAGCGCTCCCTGATGCTATCAACCGACTGGCCCAGCATTTCCTGCGGGACAACAAGATTTTGTGCCACAGCACTCGCCAGAACCAGCCCTTCGAGCAACAGGGCGCGCCTTGCCTGAGCGTCGATCCTCGCCTGCGCTCCTGCGGGCAGCTCATCATAACGGCACTCATGGGCCGCCAACGATGCGCTCATCAGATGATAGGCCAGAAGCGGATCGCCAATCATTCCGCCGCCCCCGGCAGGTCCATGTTGTCCGACATCTCGTAAAGCGGGTCCAGCGCCTGTTCAGGCACCTGCAAGGTCCGCCCGGGAAAGCGCACATGGTAGGCAACGGAGCCAATGGCCTTCATCGTCGCTTCGTCGCGTACCACCTTGATCACCTCGCCGATATCGCCAACCTCGGCCACCACTTGCCCGGCGACACCGAGCGAAACGTGGGCCTTGACCTTGTCGCCATATTCATAGCGATTGGGCATCCATGGCGCTTCAGCAGCAATCAGCTCCCGGTCGCGACAGCCGACGATGATGTCTTCCTTCGTGAAATGCACCGTGTAGATGACCTGATCCTGCAGGAAGGTTCCAACATCGCGAATGACGCCGATCGCCCCGCGCCGCACCAGCAGCACCCCGGTATCGACGCCGGGATAGGTGCCATCATTGCGCAGATTGCGGATCACCCGAACCTCGGAGCCATAGTCAAATCTTGGTGGTGGCAGACTGTCCAGCATCTATTTCAGCACTTCTTCAAGCGGCACAAAGGTCGGCTGACCGGTCTTGAAAACCTTGAAGACCTTTTCGGTCAGCGCGTCGGAGCGCACAAAATCCAGATAGGCCTCTTTCAGCTCGGCGGTATAGAAATCCCACCAGGACTGCCCCGCTCCGGGTTTGCGGGTTCCGGCTTCCAGATAGTCATGGAAGCGTTGCAGGATATGGAGGCGATTGACCATCACCACCTTGGGGTCGTAGTCGATTTCGAAATAGTCAAGAAACTCTTCTGCGCTTCCCAGATCGGACAATTCGGCGTCCAATTCGTCATTTCTCATCGTCGTTACCCTTTCTGCCTTGGGCTCTTTGTGTTGTCCGAAGCGTTGATTGCATCAGTGGTCGATTTCACCGGCCATGACCTGTCTGTGGAAGTCCATGAGGTCGTGGCGTACCGGGGTGCGCTTGAAGGTTTCGGCAAAGACGCGGACCTTTTCAAGGATGCCACGGGCCTGAAGCGCCGTAAGCGCGATGCCCATGGTGCCGTAGATATGGAGCACGGCCTTTGTGCCGGAATGCTTGCCCAGCACCAACTCGTGTTGCCGCCCCAGCCATTCGGGGTCGACCCCCTGATAGGTCTCCTTGTTCTTGACCAGCCCGTCGACATGGATGCCACTCTCATGCGTGAAGACGCTTGAGCCGACAAGGCTCTTCTGGTGGGGAACCGGGCGGCCGGACGCATTGGCAACCAGTTGCGACAGCGCATTGAACTGGCGCTGATCGACACCGGTGCGGATATTATAGAGCCGGTCGATAGCAACGGCGAATTCCTCGAGTGACGCATTGCCCGCCCGTTCGCCAAGGCCGTTGACGGTGGTGTTGACATGACTCGCGCCACCCAGCACTGCGGCCAGCGAGTTGGCCGTTGCAAGGCCATAGTCGTCATGAGCGTGCATCTCCAGCTCCAGATCGGAGTTGGCCCGCAGCTGCCGGAAAATCTCCGCCGTACCGAATGGCTCCATGATGCCGACGGTATCGGCAAAGCGGAACCGTCGCGCACCGGCCTTCCCGGCCACTTCCATGGCCTTGAGCACGAAGTCCAGATCAGCGCGGGAGGAATCCTCGCCCCCGACCATGACATCGAACCCGGCGTCGAGCGCCTTGGGCACCATGGTGGCGATCTGGTCGAGCACATGGTCTCTGGTCTGCCCGAGCTTGTAGTGGATCTGCCCATCGGACATCGGAATGGACAAATCGATCAGGTCAACGCCAAGGTCTCTTGAGGCGTCAAGATCGAAATCGCACATGCGGCACCAGACGACCAGCCGGGCATCAAGCCCAAGGCTGGCAATCGAGCGGATGGTCTCCTGCTCCGCTTCCCCCATCGCCGGAATACCGATTTCCAGCTCCGGCACACCGGCGGCGACCAGTTCGCGCGCGATCTGACATTTTTCGTCGCGGGTGAAGGCCACTCCGGCGCTCTGTTCACCATCGCGCAGGGTGGTATCATTGATTGTGACTTGCCTTACCAAATTCATCGCCCATCCCTTTCCAGAAAGAAGCCTTCACGCCAATTGGATCAGGCGGCAAAGCTTTTGCCACAGGCGCACATGCCAGCGGTGTTGGGATTGTCGAAAGTAAAGCCGGCACCCTTGTCGGTCTCGGCAAAATCGATGGTCGTGCCGATCAGGATTTCAGCATTCTTGGGCACCACATAGAGGCTGATCCGGCCACACTCAACGACATGGTCTTCCGGCTCAGGCCCGGCGACCAGCGCCATGCGATATTTGACTCCGGCACAGCCAGCCATGTCGGCGGCGATCCGAAGACCGGTCAGCGGCTTCGACGACTTCTCGATCAGACCTTGCAGCGCCTGTTGTGCTTTGTCGGTGAGTGTCAGCATTGTTCTACCCTCTGGCTTAAATCCAACTGTCCAATCTGGATTTGCAAGAGGTGTGCCAATGAATCTTTCACCTGTATACTATTGATTTTAATATTGTTTCTCAAAAATCAGCACCCAAAAGCGAATGTCGGAAAACTGACAATGTCGGGTTCATCCAATCATGGCAATGCCGCCCGGAAGGCGGCATCCTGTTGCTTGTTTGCTTTGCAACAAGCCGGTCCCGCTCAGGCGGCTTGCTTTGTCATATGCGTGAAGCAGCCCTTGGGGCAGATTTTCGAGCAGGCTTCACAGCCGATACAATCGCCGTTGTTCTTCACGGTCATGACCATGCTGGTGTCATCGGAAAAGCCGTCATCGTCGTCGTCATCGCCGAACGGATCATCATCATCGAGATCCTCTTCCTCGTCATCAAGATCAAGGCTTTCTCGGTCCACCAGCTCAAAGACATTTCTGGCGCAAACCCGGAAGCAACGGCCACAGCCGATGCATTTTCTGGCATCCAGTGCCTCGACAAACTGGGGTGTCCATTCCGTGCCGTCCAGGGTCAGTCCGACAATTACCGTCATCTTTGGTTCCTCTCACAGATTGTTTTGCGCAGCCGCGCAGGCTGCTTCCGCCGCGGCCCAGGCCTTGCAGGCGGCGTAGGTTTCCTCGGCCAGTCCGGGCAACTCGGCATAGGCGGCGGGCAGACGATCCTCGACGAGATCATGCAATTCCATCGCCTTCTCCGATGCGATCCGCTTTGCCTTTCTGGCGGCTTTGGTCAGTTGTTTCAGTTCGGTCTCGTCCATGGTCAGTCCCCGATTGTCTTTGCAAGTCGGCCCTTGCGATGCGGCCATCCGGCCTTGTCTAAAGCTTTGCCACGTCCCGGTGAGCCTCAACGAGCGCGGCAGCTTTATAGATGATCTTTTCGGCTTCATCCTGCATGTGATCGAGCGACTTGAAGCCGAAGCGATGGACGTCGCGCAGGTTCTTGTCGAAGACAATCAGCTTGCCGACTGCAATGATCACCCGCCCGAAGCCTTCATAAGTGAGATGGATCAACGGCACGGCCATCAGACCGGTCCGCGCCTCGATGCTGGTGGCAAGGGCGTTGTACCAGGCCTTAATCCGGACAATGATGTCTTCGTCGGGATCACCAATGACCGGCACCTGTCGCTTGCGTTCCTTGGTCAGGATGAAGGGATCGATGATTTCGTGCTCACCGGACTTGTCCCAGATGCCGTAGGAATCGACCGCCCTGATCTGACGCAGCATTTCCTTGACGAAGGGCGCGGCCAGCGCGGCATCCCCCTCGGCGACCACCATTTCTTGCCAATCACTCATTTTCACCTCACTCGTTCCAGCCTTCGGTTTCCATGTCATCAAACCTGCGCGGATCATCGCGCAGCCCCCTTACGCTCTCGAGTGCCCGCAGAACCCAGAAAGACGGGCTTCCGGCAAGCTCTTCCTGCAGCAGACCCAGCTGCAACTTGATCAAGGTGCCGTCGGCCACCTTGATCGGCTGCACCCCGGCCTGTTTGAGCTGGGCAATCGCCGAGGCCCCCACGGCCCAGCAATAGACGGCAGCAACGCCCGAAAGGGCACCAATCCGCGCCTGAAGCTTGTCTTCGCTGCCGTCCTGAGCGGCCTCCTCGAAGGCAATGGTCTGATGAAAATGCACTTCATCCCGCGTCACCATGAAAATCGCGAAACTTTCGCTGGTGCCGAAATGCTGGTCCACATGAATGAGGTCACTTGTCGCGAATGCGATCTTCAGCGCACAATCCATGAAACCATCCTCAATGCTGCCATCCACCAGCGTGAGCGTGCGGCTTATCTGGCCCATGGTGCCCCTCCTCCAAATCCTGTACCTGAGCATAGATGGATCGATAGGGTTCGACCGCTCCCTGCTCCGAAGCGATGAGCAGATTGGCTAGATCGAACAAGGTCTGTCGCGATCCGCGATAGCCGATCCAGCAGCGGGCTGGCGCACCGATCCGGTCATATTGCGGAAAACCGGCGCGCAGCAGCGGCAAGCCAAGCCGTTCTGCACTCGCAGCACAGTGGGAATTGCCGATGATCAGGTCCGCCTCCCCGGCCTGAGCATATTTCTCCAGCTCCTGCAGATCGCCAATCTTGACTTCCCGTGCCACGACATGCTTGAGGATCGCCGTGTTCGATGGCGAAATCGCGGCCACCAGATCGCAGCCCATGCCGGCCAGCAGATCACCAAGTGCCTTGAGCAGGTCAGGATCCGCAGCAATGGCTGCCCGCCCCATGCCCAGATTGAAGTGGGTGTCCAGCATGGCGTCCTGCAGTTGCTGACGCTGCCGCTCCAGCCTTCGCGAAACCGGCTGACCGGTCAGCTCGTGCAGCATCGACAGAAAGCTATCGACCGCGTTGAGCCCCATCAGATGGTCAAACCGATAGTCCGGTACGCCGGTGCGTTCCTTGAGCAGGTCGGCGGCCGGGCTCATGCTCGACCCGATAACGATGGTCGCCCGCGCCTTGTGCAGGATTTCGAAGTCGCCGATGCAGGTCCCGCCTGTGGTCAGGGGATTAAAGTCCAGCTCGTTGAGATGGCCATCAAGGCTGGTCGAGAGATCGGGAATGACAATCGGCAGCAGGCCGAAGGCCTCCACCATGTCCTTGATCTCGTCGATGTCGGCCGGGGTGAGCGAGGCATTGACCAGAATGTTGACCTGCCGGTTGGAAGCAATCCCGCCCTTCGTTTCGGACTCAGGCACCAGACGATTGATCATTTCGTAGACGGCCTTGGCAAAACCGGTTTCCAGAGAGCCGACATAATCCGGCGTCTCAACAGGCACAACAGCTGTCTTGAAGCATTCGGGATGGCTCTTGCGGAAGGTGGCAACCGCACCATTGACGTCCGACCCCTGGGTTTCAGACAGACCCGTAGTCGGGATGCCAATGAGGGCCGGATTGAACTTGCTGCAGATCGTTTTCAGCCCTTCGACCACATTTTCATCTGCCCCCATGATGGTGCTGACCTGGTCCATCGCGGTGGTCTGAAGCGCCACTGGCTCGCGGAAATGACCGATCAAATAGATCTTGCCATAGGCGGTGCAGCCCTGGGCACCATGCAGCATGGCGATGGCATCGCGGATGCCGAGGAATGCCAGGGACGCTCCGAGCGAGCTGCTGGCCTTGAGCGGGCTGACGGACAGGGCCTTGTTGCGTTTGATGATCTCTGCCATGGTCTCTACTCCGCTGCGGCCACACTGAGGGATTTGTGCCAAGGCGCGGGATCCCGCACGGCCTTCCAGATCGGGCTTTCCACCGCCTGCAGGATCTGTTCGGCAAAGGTGATCATGCCCTCATAGCCCGCGTAGGCGAGTTCCCGTTCCTGATTGATGTGCAGAAACGGAATGCGGGCCTTCAGAGCGGTATACATGTTGCGGCCACCGGCGATGAGGATGTCGGTTTTGGTCTCATTGACCATGTCGATCAGGGCGCGGGCGCCCTGACTTTCATCGAGCATCACGGTCTTGTCGCCCATCAGCTCGCGGATCTTGGCCTTGTCCTGTTCGGTCGACTTGCGGGTCGATGTGGCAACCACTTCCATGCCCAGATCCTGAAGCGCGGAAATGATCGACCACGCCTTGACACCGCCGGTGTAGAGCAACACCCGCTTGCCAGCAAGGCGGGCCTTGAAGGGCGCAAGGGCCGCATGAAGGCGCGCTTCCTCACGGGCAATCACTGCTTCGGTGCGCCCGGCGAGCGATGGATCATCAATGAGACGGGCAAAGTCGCGCAGCGCCAGCCCCATGTCGCGAATGCCGTAGAAGCTGCCCTCAAACCACGGTGTGCCAAAGCCCTCTTTCAGTTTGCGGGCAACGTTGATCATGGCCTTGGAACAGACCATCATGTTGACCTCGGAACGGTGCATGGTCTGCACTTCCCTGAAGCGGGCATCCCCCGAGAGGGAACCCAGCACACGCAACCCAAGCTCATCGAGCAGCGGCTGCACATGCCACAATTCTCCTGCGATATTGTATTCGCCGATGAGGGCGATGTCGTGAACGGTGACCCCTTCCCGATGCAGATGGGCCGGGACAGGGTCTGGCTCGCGCGTGCCGATCACATGACGCACCATGGTCTCGCCGGCTATGCGGTTGCCGAGGTTCTTGGTGCCATAGAAACCGGCGGCATCGACCGGAACAACGGGTACGCCCCAGCGCTTCTGTGCCGCCTTGCAAACGGCGCCGATGTCGTCGCCGATGAGGGCCGGGACGCAGGTATTGTAGACGAAGACTGCTTCCGGATTCTGCTCATCGATCGCCTGTTTGATCGAATGGAACAGGCGCTTTTCGCCACGCCCCATGATGACATCCTGCTCGGTGAGATCGGTGGTAAGGCCCAGCTTGTAGAGCTTGGCGCCGGAAGACCGGCTGCCGCGGTTGTCCCATGCGCTCCCGGCGCAAGCGATGGAGCCATGCACGATGTGAGCGACGTCGGCGATGGGCAGAAGGGCGATCTGGGCGCCATCGAAACAGCAGCCACCAGCCGCGGCTCCGGGGGTTGGTCGGGCACAGCCGGACTTGGATTTGTGGTTATGCTCACACGCAGGTTCATCGAGCAGCTGTGCGATATCACTTTGTTTCATTGGCCACAAACCTCGCTGTAATAAATGGTCCTGTTTCTGTTTTGCAAGGTCTGTGCCACTGGGTAATTCATTGAATTAAAGGGAAATATCAAATTTCCTCAATGTCGCAAAACCGACAATCGCCTTGCCGTTACAACAATGTCGGCAAGGCTCCAGCGCCAAAGACATAGGGAAAGCGGATCCAGTTCTCGAGCACTTCGAGATCCTTTTCGGCAAGATAGCGATAGTTGCGCTGATGATCGGTGTAGACCGCCATGGCGATTTGCGGCCAGATCTTCTGTTCGACCAGCATGTTGAAATACCACGCCATGGGAAAACCGGCGTTCTTGTCATATTCCTTGAGGAAATGCGACAGGCTGGTACCGGTCATGGTGGCGACATTGTCGCTGGGCAAAGGCAGCTTCTTGACGGGAACCGGCGTCGCCTCGGTCTTGCGTTCGCCGAAGCGATCGAGGAACGGCAGCAGCTTGAGAACAAAATGGTCGCTGAAGCGCTCCTTGCTGGAAGCGGTGGTGTTGCCCCATTCCTCCAGGAAGCGGATATAGCGCAGATCGGACCCTTCGGAGGAGAGCTGCTTGCCCACCAGCGCGCTGATATCGGTAATCGAATGGAACAGATAGCGGGGCGGTGTCATTTCCGCTGGCTCGACCCGCGCCGCAAAGGCTCCATGCGGATCGAGCAGATCTTCAAGATCATCCGGCACCTGATCATTGATGAACAGCGGATGGTCGATGACCTCGGTCAGCTCCTCCACCTTGAGCTGAACGAAGTCAGCCGCATTCGGTCCGATCGGTGCAACGAAATAGTGGCATTTGCCGTCAAAGCGGGTGGTCATGTAGTCGGCAGCACCATATTTTTCATAGAGTGCGAACATGTCATGATCGGACTCTTCCTCTGCCCATTCCCTCAGACTGGCGGCGATCCGGTTGCCATCGCTGTCGACAAGCCCACCCAGCCGATACCAGCCGCTGAGCGTCGTGCGATAGCGGAATTTCAGATCGGGCAGCACGGTGCCAACCGCTTCGACCAGCGAGACATGATGAACGCCGGGTTTGACTTTACGGCAGATTTCCTTGAGTTGAGCGGTGCGTGGCTCATAGTCGGTCATGGTCTTTTCCTATTCCTCCCCCCGATTACCCCTCCCAGTCAAAAAGTTCGGCAACGACCACACCGGTTGCCTGTTCGGGAACCGATGTGAAGCTGATGCAGCCCTCTCCGCCAACGACGAGGTAAAGGTTGAATGTTCCGTAAGTGCTGATCGGCTGCGCTGCAACAATGTCGTCGTCCTGACAAAAGGTGAAATGCACCTCTGGCCATCTGTTGCGCAAATAGGCCGCAACCGACTGGTCAAGACCATGCGCAATGACTTCCTCCTTCACATCATCCAGCAGCGCAGCATCGATCATTCTTCGATTTCCTCAAGAAAGGGCGTCAATGTTTTTGCTTCCTGTCCCATCACGCGCGCCAGCCATGGCGGCGGCGAGCCTGCCAACACTTTTTGCAGATCGGCAACGATGTCGCGTGCCTGTCGCCCGGCAGGCAGCTTGATGGGATGGATACCGGCGCGCACGACCTTGGCGGCGGCAGGTCCGCCGATGGAGATCACGTGCAACACATCACAATCGGCGATCAATGCGGCGCGCCATTTGTTCTTGTCTTCCACGTCGTCGGGTTCACTGGCCGAACGGACATCGATGAGCCGAGCATCGGTTGCGGACACCTGATAGACGAGAAAGCGACGGCAGGAGCCGAAATGTCCGTCCAGCTCCTCGGCGGAATTGGAGGCACAGGCGATGCGGATGGAACCGGGCATGTCACCATCGGCATAGGCATCGACCGGCAGCGCTTCAACACTCTCGCTTTCGACGACACCATCGCCCTTGAGGATGCGCAATGCCGCCTTCAACGGCTCGGCCGGCAGTTTGATGAAAGCTTCCCCTCCAGCCTGCCGAAAGGCTTTCATGCCGAGATTGGCAAATTTCTCCTCGCTCATCGGCAAGCCGACAGCAGCTCCGAGAATGGAAATCAGTGCCCCGGCGTCAATACCGGGCAAGTCGTTTGCCGCAAGGCCAATGCGCAAGGCCAGCTCGCGCGACAGAGGAGCATTCATGGCAGACCTCCGATCATCTTGTCGTTGTCAATGAAAGAAAAAGGGACGCGAACCCAGTTAGGAACAACAGGCTGCAGGCGAAGTTCGCGCCCCTCCCCTCGAGTTTCAGCTTTCCGGCCATCAGGCAGGAACGATGCAATCTTCCTCGAAGCAGCCTTCCATGCATTTGGGACTGTCATGGGCCCCTTCGCATTCATTGCAGAGCGACGGATCGATGTAATAGACGCCCTTGCGGGGGGAAATTGCGTTGGTCGGGCATGTGGTTTCACAGTCGCCACAGGCTGTGCAGATATCAGCGTTGATCATCATTGCCATGGTCTATCTCCTTTTGGGCAAGGCAAAGTCGGGTTCAGGCCTGGCGGGTCAATGCCGGAGGCCACTTTGCCCCATCACGTGTGTCCGGCTCGCTTCACCCTGCCCGCCCGTGCCCCTTTCAGGGAGCATCACGGCAAAGCCTGAGCGCGACGTGCCGGGGAATGGCTATCCGCGTTTGAAACGCAGGGTCGTCGGAAATTCGGGTGGTGGGGAAATCGGATCAATGAAGAACCTGTCTCCATTGGAAAGCTCCACCGTACCGCCCCAGGAGGCTCCGTCGTCGGTCTCGATCGAGGTGATCACCTCTTCCAGATCCTTCTTGGCCACATAGAACAGCAACTCGCCCTTGTCGTTGTATCTGAGCATCACGTTAGGCATTTCGGTCTCCTTGTCACCTCTCGCGCCCTGCGTTACCAGAAGGGTGACGCAGGGCGGAAGGGAGCGGTATTTGGCCAATGCTCAGCGCACCAGATCGTAGTTATAGTCGGCGACACCCATCTTCATGGTGTCCTTGTCCATCTTCTCCAGAACGGCGTTGGTCAACGTCGTCAGGATGGTCATGGCGCCTTCATAGCCCAGCGTTGTTGAGCGATGCAGGTGATGACGGTCGAAGATCGGGAAGCCGATGCGGATCAGAGGCACATGGAAGTCTTCACCCTTCTTGAGGGTGTCACGTTCAATGAACTTGCCGTAGGAGTTGCCGATCATGAAGTCCGGCTTCTTGGAAAAAATCAGGGAACGCAGATGCCAGAGGTCGGCACCGACATGCACTTCGCAATCCTTGCCATAGGGACTGCCGGCCAACATCTGATCCACGGCCTTCTTCCAGCGTTTGTTGGCGTGGTGGCAGATGATATGGGTCGGCTCGGCGCCCAGTTCCAGAAGGAAACCGGCCAGCCCCATGACAAAGTCGGCATCACCCCAGATGGCAAATTTCTTGCCATGCAGCCAGGCATGGCTGTCGGTCATCATGTCGACGAGGCGACCACGCTCGATCTCCAGCGACAGCGGGATTTCCTTGCCGCTTATCTCGGAAACCTTCATCAGGAACTCGTCGGTCCATTTGAGGCCCATCGGGATGTTGATGGCTGGCGTCTCGTGGTTCCAAGTGCCCTTGGTGAATTTGCGGGTCTTGACCAACTGCCACGGCTGCAGCAGCAGGGTGTCCCTGGCGTTAGGCGCGTCCTTGACTTCATCCTGGGTGGTACCGCCGGAATACATGCGGTATTTGCCGTCAGCGGGGGTATCCAGCACTTCGGAAGGATCGCAGAGCAGCGAATAGTCGACGCCCATTTCCTTCATGTAGCGATGCAGGACACGGTAGTTGCCAAGATAGGTCTCGAAGCCCGGCACGATGTTGATCTTGCCATTCGAGCCGACTTCCTTGCCTTCCATGTCATTGACAGTGAAATAGCGGATGGTGCCCTCGAACATGTTGTCCCAGCCGGTGGTGTGGGAACCGACAAAGCTCGGCGTATGGGCAAACGGAACCGGGAAGTCTTCCGGAATATGACCTTCCTTGCGGGAGTTGCCGATGAAGGCGTTGAGGTCATCACCAATGACTTCGGCCATGCAGGTCGTGGAGACCATGATCATGTCCGGCTTGTAAAGCGCACGGGCGTTTTCCAGACCGTCGAACATGTTCTTCTGGCCGCCAAACACGGCAGCGTCCTCGATCATGGAGTCGGATACGCAGGCGACCGGCTCCTTGAAATGGCGGTTGAAATAGGTGCGGAAGTAGGCCACGCAGCCTTGCGAGCCATGCACATAGGGCAAGGTATTCTCGAACCCGAGCGAGCAGAGAACGGCGCCGAGCGGCTGGCAGGCCTTGGCCGGGTTGATGGTGAGAGCCTCGCGGGAGAAGTTCAGCTCCTTGTATTCCTCGGAGGTGGTCCATTCGAAAATCTCGTCAATCCTGGACGGATCGTGCTTTTCTTCGAACAGAGCCCGCTTGTTGCCCAGCGACGTGGTGTAGTCCTCTTCCTTGAACAGGGGGAAGCTGGGTTTGATATTGTCAACGACTTGGTTCATTTGGTCCTCCTTCGCGCCACCAATCTGTGAACTCACGAAGTGTTGGAGAGAATTGATGTCTCTGATGCCGGATCATTCCGCTGCAATGGCCGTTTCTTCACCCAGTTTCTTCCAGGGCGGGGTCATGCTGTCCCAGCACGGATTGTTGAGGGTCATGTCCATGTCGCGCGCAAAAATCGCGAAACCGTCATAGCCATGGTATGGGCCGGAATAATCCCAGGAGTGCATCTGGCGGAACGGAATGCCCATCTTCTGGAAGATGTATTTTTCCTTGATGCCCGAGCCGATGAGATCCGGTTTGACGCGCTTGACGAATTCCTCGAACTCGTAGCCGGTCACGTCGTCATAGATCAGGGTCGCGTTGCCCATCTCGTTGATGGTGCGGTCATAGTCGTCGTTGTGGGCGAATTCGTAGCCCGTGCCGACCACTTCCATGCCAAGGTCTTCATAGGCACCGATGATATGGCGGGGACGCAAACCGCCGACGTAGAGCATGACGCGCTTGCCCTCCAGACGCGGGCGATATTTGTCGACCACGGCCTGCCACTGGGGCTTGTATTTCTCGATGACGCGCTCTGCGCCTTCCTTGATCTTGTCGTCGAACTGGGCCGCGATGGCGCGCAGGGATTCCTCGATCTTGGTCGGGCCAAAGAAGTTGTACTCCATCCAGGGCACACCGAACTTCTCTTCCATATAGCGGGAGATATAGTTCATGGAGCGATAGCAGTGCAGCAGGTTCAACTTGGCCTTTGGCGTGTTTTCCATTTCCGCCAGCGTGCCGTCACCGGACCACTGGGCAATGACGCGCAGCCCCATTTCCTCAAGCAGAATGCGGGACGCCCAGGCATCGCCGCCGATATTGTAGTCGCCGATGATGGTGACGTCATACTCGGTCGAGGCGAATTCCTTGCCGGTGGCCGGATCGATCACCCAGTCACGGATGGCGTCGTTGGCGATGTGGTGGCCCAGCGACTGGGAAACGCCGCGGAAGCCTTCGCAACGGACCGGAACAATGGTCTTGCCTGTTTCCTTGCTCTTGGTCTTGGCGACCGCTTCAATGTCGTCACCGATGAGCCCGATCGGACATTCGGACTGAATGGAAATGCCCTTTGCCAGCGGGAACAGCATGTCGATTTCATCGACAATCTTGGCGAGCTTCTTATCGCCGCCGAAGACAATGTCCTTTTCCTGGAAATCAGAGGTGAAATTCATCGTGCCAAAGGTATCAACCCCGGTGTTGCCGACATAATAGTTGCGGCGACCAGCGCGGGAATATTGACCACAGCCCACCGGACCATGGGAAACATGGACCATATCCTTGACCGGTCCCCAAACCACACCCTTCGAGCCGGCGTAGGCGCAGCCGCGGATGGTCATCACACCGGGAAGGGACTTGCGGTTGGAGGTGATGCATTTGCTTGACTTCTCGACGCTCTGATCATTGACCGTCAAATGCTTGGCGCGCTCTTTTTGCGCTTTTTCCGGATAGACCTCGAGCACTTCCTGAATGAGCGCTTCGGTCTGTTCTTTTGTCATTTCAGACATATTCATTTTCCCGTTCTAAGGTGGGAGCCAATCCGCCCCACACCTTGATCAACAGTTCAAAGTGAATGCTTTGGGTCTCAGGCCACAGCGCTGTCGGCAGCTTTCCCGACGATGCTCTCGTCTTCGACTTCCATGATGCCGAATTCCATCAGCAGATCTTCCAGATCGTCCATGGAGATCGGTTCGGGAATGACAAAGCGGTCGTTGTCGATGATTTTCTGGGCCAGATCGCGATATTCCTGTGCCTGCTTGGCTTTCGGGTCATATTCGATCACGGTCATGCGGCGGATTTCTGCGTGCTGCACGACGTTGTCGCGTGGGACGAAGTGGATCATCCGGGTGCCCAGTTTGGCAGCCAGCGCTTCGATCAGTTCGTCTTCACGGTCGGTGTTACGGGAGTTGCAGATAAGGCCTGCCAGGCGCACGCTGCCGGAGTTGGCGTATTTCACGATGCCTTTGGAGATGTTGTTAGCGGCATACATGGCCATCATCTCACCGGAGCAGACGATATAGATTTCCTGTGCCTTGTTTTCACGAATTGGCATGGCGAAGCCGCCACAGACAACGTCGCCGAGCACGTCATAGAAAACGAAGTCGAGATCGTCTTCATAGGCGCCCTCTTCCTCAAGGAAGTTGATGGCCGTGATAACACCGCGCCCTGCACAGCCAACCCCTGGCTCCGGACCACCGGACTCAACACATTTGATGTCGCCGAACCCGACTTTCAGGACGTCTTCCAGTTCCAGATCTTCAACAGACCCTGCTTCCGCAGCAAGATGCATAATGGTGGTTTGCGCCTTGGCGTGCAGAATGAGGCGCGTGGAGTCTGCTTTGGGGTCACAGCCAACGATCATGACTTTTTTGCCAAGCTCTGCGAGGCCAGCAACGAGGTTCTGCGTGGTGGTGGACTTACCGATGCCCCCCTTGCCGTAAATTGCGCATTGACGAAGTGCCATAGGTCTTCTCCTTAAGGCTTGTTGAGTTCTGAATGTCCCACAAACAAAAGGGGTTCGCAGAACGGTGTCTGCCAAAGGGATTTGCAAAGGGTGTGCCAGTTTTGGAATTCACCATTAACCGATTGATTTAATGTGATAAAAATTTTTTCGGTGCATCTTTTCATTGCGTCAGAACACCGACATGACAAAAGGCTCTTTGTCGTATAGGCGACAGAGTGTTGGCCGATATTGTCGTATTTTCTCACCTCCTTCAGAAAAGCGACAAACGACGGACATTGTGCTTAGTTCGCCTTGTCAAAGGCAGCCATTGTCGCAAACCCGACACGCCTCAAAACTTCAATTATCTGAATTATTTCAGCGCCTTGAATGAATTTCATGACTTGGTTTGCTTCTTGCTTGTCTCAAGGAACCAGACATTGCACCAATAACAGAACGGCAGGCACAGTCATGACCAAGGCACTCCTAGATGAGATCGTGAAAAAAGTCGGCAGCGGCGACGTCATCCCCTACCTTGGCCCCGGCGCGCTGTTTGACGTGACCAACGACACAACGGGCGAACCGATACCGGCGGGCAGCGACAGCCTGATCCTTGCCATGAACAAGGGCCGCCCCATGGCACCAAAGCTGATGTATGAATTCTCCCGCGCAGCAATGAATCTGGAACTCAAGCGGGGTCGCCGTTTCATCGAACAATTCCTCACCCAGCTCTACCAGCAGCAACAATGGTCGCGGGCCGCCCTGCATGACTGGATCAGAGATTGCGCGCCGCCCTATGTCATCGACATCAACCGGGACCTGCAGCTGCAACAGGGCTTTGCCGACAAGCCCCACTATCTGGTGCGCGGCATCGCCCGGATCGGCGGGACGAACAATCGCTTCATCATTCACCACCATGACGGCACGGGCTATCAGCCGATCGATCCAGAGGCACTCACATCAGATCTGCCGATCCTGTTCAAGCCGCTTGGGTCGCCAGAGCCGCAACCGACCTACATCGCCTCGGATGCCGACTTTGTCGACTATCTCACCGAACTGATGGGCGGGTTCGGTGTACCGCCGTTCCTCAAGAGCTACCGAAGGGGAAAGCAATATCTGTTTCTGGGAATGCGCTTCACACGCGATACGGAACGGATGGTGATGTCGGACATCACCTTTGGTGCAAATGAGTCCACTGGCTGGGCGCTGATCAAGGAACCAACGGACAAAGAACGCCGCTATTGCAAGAAAAAGGCCATTGAAATCATGGAATTGGGTGTGGCCGACTTTCTTGAAGCAGCGGGTATTCCCGTATCTGTTCACTCTGTGGTATAGATATAGCAATTCCAAAGTGTGTGGGGACACAATATGGCATTAATCGAGTGGGACGAAGGCAAGCACCTTGTGGGCGTCGAAGAGATGGATCACATCCATCAGGGCTTTACGCTCATTGTAAACCGGTTGGGAGAAACTCTCGACCCATCCATTTTCAAGTCGCTTTTCATCCAGTTGCTGGAACATACCCAAGAGCATTTCTCAACTGAAGAGAAGCTCATGGAAGAGAGCGGCTTTCACGGATGCGAGGAGCACCGGCACGAGCACGCGCGGGTTCTCAAACAGATGAGCTACATCAACGAAAAGGTCCAGACTGGCAAGATCGCCTTTGGCCGGGCCTTTGTCGAGGATCTGCCACGATGGTTTGACGTCCACGCGGTGATGATGGACAATGCGCTGGCGACCTATCTGAAGGAGACCGGCTTCGAGATTGCGCTTGGTGATACGGCAACGGATATCATAGCCGACTCGCCTCCAGCTCCCACCGCTCTCTGAAGAGAGCAACGCGGGTCACTTCTCCTCAGGGGCGAAGCATTCGGAAAATTCCGAACAACTTTCGCAACTGGGCGAGCGGCACAGGATGAACCCCTCCCGGGCGCAAAGCTGGCGATAGAAGAATTTCTTCCAGCGCATGTTGTTGGTGTTCTGCTCTGCCAGAGGTCTGAAATTGTAGAGAAGCATCTCGCTCAGGTATTTGCGCTCGAACAGCCCCAGATCCGACCAGAGATGATCATCCCCCATGCATCCTGTCGCCACGATATCGGCAATCCAGAGTTCCTCGTCGGAGCGATTGCTGCGATGGGCGAGCAAGAGTGAGCGGACATCTTCGAGTTCGCTCGCCCGCTCTGGCTCGACATCCGGGCAGGATTGAAGATCGACGGCGTGATATCCGGGGAAAAGACCGACCACCATCGCCTTGAACCGGTCTTCACCAAGCCCCATGCAGCGGGGCAGACTGCCCCGCCCGGCCATCCAGCTCGACAGCATCTGCGCCACAAACGGGCCGTTCTCCGCCCCGGTGGCATAGGTTATCAGGCGCTGATAGAGCACCTGATGATTGGGGAGGACGAGGCCGTCCTCCTTGTCTTCCCGTGCAATGAACATCATGCGCTCTCGTAGGTGATGCGGATATCTTCATCGCGCACGATCATCTGGCAGGCGAGCCGCCATTCGCTGGGCATGTCATTGACGATGACCTTCTCCAGTTCAGCTCTGGTCAATTTGCCAAGCTCCTGCAGAACGGTCTTTTCCTTGTCGGTCATGTGCACGCCCATGTGGGTCGGCCCGCCGTCGGCATCGGTCACATGGATGACGCAGGAGCCACACTCCCCGTCGCCACAGTCGAAATGAATCGGCACCTTGTATTCTCTTGCAAGCTCCAACACGGTTTTCCTGTGGCTACCGGCCGGGGCATAGATTTCCATTTCTTCGAATTCGGGATGCTGAAAAATGATCTTTGGCATTCTACCTGGTCCTTCGGGTCAAGAGGATATGCAGAAAGGTCCTTTGCGGATTTTCGAGACTGGGCGGCTCTGCCCTGCCCCATCGGGTTTGTCAGGCCGGTTTGACCTTGACTTCGCCTTCGCCAATCACCTGAGCCTGGCAGGCACAGCGCATGTCCTTGCCAGCCATGTTCTCCTTCAGAACCTTGTCTTCAAGAACGGTCGGCTCGGAGAGGTTTTCCATACCCTCTTCCACCTTCATCAGGCAGGTGCCGCAATCGCCTTCACGGCAGCCATAGATGATCCCGGCGCCGACTTTTTCCGACACTTCGATTACCCGCGTTCCTGCGGGAACGGTGACTGTCACGTCGATATCAGCAAATGTCAGTTTTCCTTTTGCCATTTCTGTCTCCTTGGTCCTTTGTCATTCAGAGTGAGGCAAAGTCGATGACTTTCGGCTTTGCCTTGCCAGCCAGCAGCTCGGCAATCGACTGACCATAGTCGCGGCAGTCGTCCAGCTCCTGTTCTGTGGGGTGAAACTTGATGCGCTTGCCCTTTTCCGGAACGCGCATCTTGAGGCCACGCAGCCTATCCTCGATCATCGGCACGGCTTCGCCAGACCAGCCATAGGAGCCGAAGGCGGCACCGACCTTGCCGCGGGTCTCGATGGCGACCAGCGAGGCAAGCAGGTCCCAGATGGGTTTGACCGCATCGCCGTTGATGGTGGGCGAGCCGAAGATCAGGCCATCGGCCTCTTCGATGAGATCGACGAAGGGGTCCACTTCTCCGCCCTGAAGGTCATAGAGGGAAACGCGCACCCCTTCGACGGCACTTGCGCCTTCATAGACAGACCGGGCCATGTCGGCCGTGGCACCGTAGGCGCTCATGTAGAAGATCAGCAGGCTCTTTTCCTTGCCTGCAACCTCGTTGGGCAAGTGCGAGCCGGAAAGCAGCCGATAGCTCCTGATGTAATCCATCGGCCGATGGCGCAGGATCGGGCCATGTGAGGGCGCGATCATCAGCGGCGCAAGCGGCTCAAGCTTGTCCATGGCGGACAGCACCCATTTCTTGAACGGGCGCATGATGTGCTTGAAATAATATTCGAAGGAAAAGCGGAAATCGCCGACCAGATCATTGTAGAACCGCCCGTCACAGAAATGGGCGCCGAACACATCGCAGGAAAAGAGGATCCGCTCTTCCACCAGAAAGGTACATTTGGTCTCGGGCCAGTGGAGATAGGGCGTATGGACGAAGCGGAGTGTCCTGCCGCCGAGGTCGAGCTGATCCCCGTCATCGGTAAGAGTGTAGCGATAGCTTTCGAGCGCATCCTTGAGGGTTGCCTGCAGCAGCTTGAGACCGCGCTGGGAAACATAGATATGCGCCTGTGGCGCTCGGCGCATCAGCTCCGGCAGGGCTCCTGCGTGGTCCAGCTCAAGGTGATTGAGGACGACGGCCCTGATCCGGTCATAACTGGTTACCGCCTCCAGTCGAGCAAAAAACTGGTTCGAGAATTCCTCTTTCACCGTGTCGATGACGGCGACACCCTCGGCCCCTTCGACCAGATAGGCGTTGTAGGTCGTGCCGTTCGCCGTCTTCAGGATCAGATCAAAGGTGCGCAGATCCGGATCGAACGCGCCGATCCAGTGCACGCCGAGGGCAATTTCTTCTGCCGGTTTGGACGCGAGCTGCGCGGTCATGACCTTACAAGATCCCCTGTGCGACGAGTTCGGCGATGCGCTGGGGCGGAATGCCGGTAAGGCTTCCGGGAGGATTGGCAGCCTCTCCGAATTCGTTGAGAATGGCTCCCTCCACCGGGCAGATGCTGGCGCACTGGGCAACGGCATAGTCGCCTTCACACTGGGTGCAGTCGCTGGCGGCTATCACGAACGTCCGGGCACCGGCGTTGATGGCATCCGACGGGCAGACATCCATGCAGGCGTGGCAATTGACGCAGAGGCTGGTGATTTCATAGCTCATGGTCTGGTCCCTTTCTTCAGGCGCTGGCGGTCTGTTGGCCGGAACGCGCGGACAGGTTCCTGTCGAGGGCGCCCGAGGCATGCAGTTCGGCATAAACGGCCATCAGGGCTGGAACGATCGGCTTGTCGGCGTGTTCTCCATTGGGAATGATGCCAGCGGCCTCGAGCTGGTCCCACGGTTTGAAGCCGACCTTGGAGCACAGCACCACTTCGCAGCCCCTGAGCATGTCGATGGTTTCGGGCAGCGCCGCATCACCATCGCCACAATTAACCGGGCCGGTGCAATACTGGGCCGTCTTGCGATGGCCGATCAGCCGGGCACCTCTCGGCGAGACCTCGTAGATCATGAATTCCCGTGCTGAGCCGAAATGCTGGTTGATCAGCCCCTGCCCGTTGCTGGCAACAGCCATCTGCACCGATCTCAAGCCCGCTGGCAGGCCCGTCTCTTCAGTCCTGCCCGCAGCAACCATCGGAGCAGGCTGCGACAGGCTTGTCTTATGTTGCAGGGTAAGACCATTGACCGTGAACAGGGTTTTGCCATTGGCCGCTTTCATTTGTTCCTTGAGAGTTTCAACATGCACCTTCTGCTGTGCCCGCTTTGCTTCAATATCGGCCTGCACTCTGGCGCGCGTTTCCATGGCGGCGGCGTAGTCCACATCAAGGGCATCAATCTTTGCGAGGGTGAATTCCTCGCCCCGATCTTCGCCCAGCAATCCTACGGCATCGGCGCGACACTGGCGGCAGTGGCGCATCATGTTCATGTCCCCACATGCGTCCTGAAGGGTGGTCAGCTCCTGCTGGGTCGGGGCACGCTGCCCCATGACACCGTAATAGGTGCCGTGTTCCGGCTCTGTGATCAGCGGCATGACATTGTGCAGGAAAGCACCCTTGGCCTTGATCACGCGGCTGACTTCCTTGAGATGCTCGTCATTGACACCGGGAATGAGCACCGAGTTGACCTTGACCAGCACACCGCGCTCAATGAGCATTTCAAGCCCCTTCTGCTGGCGCTCAATGAGGATCTTCGCAGCCTTGACACCCCGCATGCGGCGGTTGTTCCAATAGATCCACGGATAGATCTGGGCACCGATCTCAGGATCGACGGCGTTGATGGTGATGGTCACATGGTCGACGTTATACTGCATCAGCTCATCGACACAGTCTGGCAACGACAAGCCGTTGGTCGAGACGCAGAGCTTGATGTCGGGCGCCTGCTCGGACAACATCCTGAAGGTTTCGAAGGTGCGGGCCGGATTGGCCAGAGGATCACCAGGACCGGCAACGCCAAGCACGGTCATCTGGGGGATGGATGCCGCAACGGCCAGCGTCTTGCGCACAGCCTGCTCCGGTGTCAGAAGCTCGGAGACCACCCCGGGGCGGCTCTCATTGGCGCAGTCATATTTGCGATTGCAATAGTTGCACTGGATATTGCAGGCCGGGGCAACAGCCACATGCATGCGGGCATAGTGGTGATGCGCCTCTTCGGAATAGCAAGGATGGTTCTTGACGCGATCCCGGATGGCATCGGGCAACTGATCGACATGATCCTTCGAGCTGCCGCAGGAAACTTGTGTGCATCCGGCTGATGCTTCGGCCTTGATTGTTCCGTCCAGCATGGTGCCCCGATCCTTTCTTCAGCATTGGTCCATGAGAACCGTTTTGCAAGGGGCATGCCATATGAAGAAAAGTATACATCACATTGAAATTCATATGTTTTATAAGAAATGTCTGAATTCTGTCTTTGTCGTAGATGCGACAATGGGAGGGAACGTCCGACCTTCACTTTGTGACATACCGACCAATCGATTGCACGTCTTGGCAAAGAGACACAGGACCAAGGTCCACCAGACTATCAGGAAGGGAGGAGATGTGGGGAAGCACGGCTCCCGGTCAGATGCGTCTGACCGAGATGCCTAGTATCTTGATGCGATAGGCGATCTGGCGCGGCGTCATGTCGAGCAGCCGAGCCGCCTTTGCCTGCACCCATCCTGCTTCTTCCAGCGCGGCGATGACCCGTTCTCGTTCGTCGAGGGTTTCATCCTGCCAGGCGTTGTCCGCAGCCGGTTCTTCGGCTGCGGCTTGCGGGATCTTGAGGATCGGTGGCAAGGGTTGGGCCGGAACGCCGACAAGGGTCTTTTCCGGCAGACCGGAAAGGGAAACCACGTCCCTGTCGATCACGCCGTCCGGGCTCATGACGGAGGCGCGTTCGAGGCAGTTCTCCAGCTCGCGCACGTTGCCCGGCCAGCTGTGGCGCATGAGCAGGCGCACGGCGCTATCCTTGAGGATGAGGGTGCGCCCCTGCTGCTGGCCGATCTTGCCGATAAGAAAGCGACCGAGCTCGGGAATATCGTCCATGCGCTCGCGCAGTGATGGCATATTGATAGCCATGACATTGAGGCGATAATAGAGATCTTCTCTGAAAGTACCCGCTTCCACTGCAGCTTCCAGATCCTTGTTGGTGGCCGCGATGATGCGCACATCAACCTTGTGGGTCTTGTTGCCGCCGACACGCTCGAACTCACCTTCCTGCAACACCCGCAACAGCTTGGACTGGAAGGCGGGGGTGATTTCGCCGATTTCATCGAGAAACAGCGTCCCGCCATCAGCCTGCTCGAAGCGCCCCTTGCGCAGGGAAACGGCACCGGTGAAAGCCCCCTTCTCATGGCCGAACAGTTCCGATTCCAGAAGGTTATCAGGCAGGGCTGCGCAGTTGAGCTTGAGATAGGGCGCAGTGGCACGCGGCGAGTTATAGTGAATGGCGTTGGCAATCAGCTCCTTGCCGGTGCCGCTTTCGCCACGGATCAGTACGGTGGTGTTCCACTTGGCCACCATGCGTACCTGATCGAACACCAGCCGCATGGCATCGGTTTCACCAATGATATTCTCGAAGCCGTGCTGGCGCTTGACCCGACGGCGCAGGCTGTCGCGTTCTTCGCGCAGCTTGTCCTGTTCTTCCTGAACAGCCTTGGACAGCAGGATGGCCTGCCCGATCAACGAGGCGATCATCTGCATCAGCTTGGCATTGTCTTCCAGAAACTTGTCGGCAAAGAAAGGCTGGGCGGCAAAGACCCCCACCGGTTCATTGGAGCCCAGAAAGATTGGCGCGCCAATGAAAGGCCGGTTCGGATCATAGACGCCAAGACGATCCAGAAAGCGCGGTTCTTCGGCGATGCGCGGCACCACGATGAGCTTCCGCTCGCTGAGGATGGCGCCGACAATCCCCTCGCCGGGCATGTAGCTGACATTCTTTGTGAAGGTCGCTTCATCCTGATGAATATCGATGATCCGCAACAGACCGCTGTCATTGTCGAGCAGGCAGATCATGCCATAGAGCAGGCGGCCTTCCTCGTGCAGCAGACGCAGAACCTCTCGGGCTGTGTCGTGCAGATCCAGCGAACGGCCGAGCAACTGGCTGACCTTGTAAAGCGTTTCCAGTTCACGGCGATAAAAAGAACAGAAAACGGGCTTGGGACACAAGCCCTCATCGTGTTTGATAACTTCATCCGACGTCGTTGGACACTGAATGCTCATGATGCTCGCAATCTAGTAGGGGAACTAACAGGCTGGCAAACTGACGCATATGTTGGATCCGCGTACGTTGCTCTCGCGGATTTCGATATCGCCATGCAAGTCAGCCACAATCTGCCGGGCGATGGCCAAACCCAAACCGGCGTGGTGCGGGCTGGATTGCCAGGCTGTGTAGAAAGGCTCGAAGACCTTGGTTCGGGCGGCCCGGTCGATACCGGGACCGGAATCCTGAATGCAGACTTCAACCGTTCTGTCGGCACCAACGCGCGATATGACGCCGACCGATCGAGCGGTAGCGCCATTCTCCCCTATGGCGTTGATGGCATTATCGAGCAATATCCGGAGCATGACGCGGATCGTGATCTCATCACTGTAGATCATCGGCAGTTCCGGACTGGCGCGCCAATCCACTTCGATGCCGTTGGCATCAATGCGATCGGCAGAAATGATGAGACAATCCCTTATTGCTTCGTTGATGTTGATGGGAACGTGCGCCGCCGTCCTGTCTTCCGGAAGCGACAGACGCAGAGTGCGGGCAGCCTCGTGGCCAAACTCCAGCGCCTCGTCCAGCGCACCGCCCATGGGCAGACAGCCCGGTGTTTCCGATGACTTCGGACCACAGGCCGTGCGCTGCAGATTGTTGGACAGCGCCGTCATGACATTGAGCGGCTTTTGCAACAGATAGAGCGCACCGTCGATCACTTCACGAGTACGATACTCCATTTCCGATTCCGCCATCCGCGCCCGGACCGCATTGAGGCGGGCCTTTTCATATTCCTGCTTCTGGAACTCGACCAGTTGGCAGTGCGATGCACATTCTACGGTGTAGAGCGGGGCATGGGTGCGTTTGGCAAGCTGTTCTGTCATGGCGGCGTGTCGCTTCGTTGTCAAATCGATGAAAAGGACTGATGCAACTTGCGTGCCGAATGAAAGGACGCGGATTTTGGCCAGTTTGCCGTGTCCTGTTGTCGCATTTCCGACAAAAGGCGAACCGACACGCGCAATATTGTAGCAAATGCCCCTCAAGTGACCTGTCCCATGGCCTGCCGCGCAAGAGGCGGCCGAGTGCGCAGAATTCAGCCCCTTAGCCCCGATACCACCAGAAAGTCATCCCGCTTGGCACGGTTGATGCAAACGGGCTTGCAAGACCTTTTTCAATCAGGCGAACGGATTGCCTTCATGGAACATACACTGCTGATCCTTCTTGAGACCGCCCTCGTCAACAATGTGGTGCTGGTCAAGTTTCTGGGTCTATGTCCCTTCATGGGTGTGTCGAACAAGCTGTCGGCGGCGCTGGGCATGGGCTTTGCCACGACCTTCGTTCTGACCCTTGCAGCCACCGCCGCCTGGGTGGTCGAGCGGTTTTTGCTCGAGCCGCTGGGGCTTCAGTATCTGCGCATCCTGACGCTCATTCTGCTCATCGCCGCCATTGTCCAGTTCACGGAAATGGCGATCCGCAAATTCTCGCCGGTGCTGCATCAGCGGCTTGGCATCTTCCTGCCACTGATCACGACCAACTGCGCCGTACTGGGCGTGGCGCTGCTCAACATTCAGGAAGACCACACCTTCTATGAGAGCGTGCTGTTCGGGTTGGGTTCGGCGCTCGGCTTCTCGCTGGTTCTGGTTCTCTTCTCGGGGCTCAGGGAACGGATCAAGCTGGCGGAAGTTCCCACCCTCTTCAAGGGGACGCCGATTGCCTTTCTCACCGCCGGTTTTCTGTCCCTGTCCTTCATGGGATTTGCCGGACTGGTTTCCCACTAGCCGCAAGGCCTGCATTCGCAGCAGACAACAAGCAACAAGAGGATTTTGACATGTTGGCAGCAATGGGTGCTCTTCTGGCTTTGGGGGTGCTTTTGGGCGGAGGTCTCGGGCTGGCTGCGCATTACCTGCGCGTCGAAGGCAACCCGATCGCCGGGGAAATCGAGGAGCTTCTGCCGGGCTCGAACTGCGGCCAATGCGGCTTTCTGGGCTGTTCAGATGCTGCCAACGCGTTGGCCGAGCACAGCGCCAACGTGACCCTGTGCCCACCTGGCGGCAAGACGCTTGCTGCAGCTCTGGCGGAAAAGCTTGGCGTTGAGGCCGATCTGTCGGCCATGAAGGACACCGGGCCGATGATTGCCTTTGTCTTTGAAGACCTCTGCATCGGCTGCACCAAATGCGCCAAGCGCTGCCCGACGGATGCCATCGTGGGGGCATCCAAACAGATCCACGGTGTTGTCGATGACGCCTGCACCGGTTGCGAGAATTGCGCAGAGGTCTGCCCGACCGGGGCCATCACCATGCGCAAGGAAACCGCGACCATCCAAACCTGGCACTGGCCGAAGCCAGAACTCTCTCTGGCAAGTTGATGGATTGACCCAATGAGACTATTCAAGATCAAAGGGGGCATTCACCCCGACGGGCGCAAGGAACTGGCCGAGAACGAAAAGATCGAACAGATTCCTCTGCCGACCCTGATGCGCATCCCCCTCAAGCAGCACACAGGCGCCCCCGCCAATCCGATCGTCGAAAAAGGCGATACCGTCAAGAAGGGACAGGTGCTGGCGCTTTCCCGCGGATCGGTATCGGCCACCATTCATGCGCCGACATCCGGGCGGATCATCGCCATCGGCCGCTTTGTCGCGCCGCATGCCTCGGGCCTGCCAGAACCGACCATCACGCTCAGACCTGATGGCAAGGACGAATGGGGAGACCTGCCGCCGCCCCTTGATCCCTTTGCAACCGAACCGGACGAGATCGCCCGGCGTGTGGCCGAGGCCGGTGTCGTGGGCCTTGGCGGCGCGGCCTTCCCGGCGGCTGTCAAACTCAATCTGCGCACCCGCGGACCGCTGCATACGCTGGTGATCAATGCGGCCGAGTGCGAACCCTACATCACCTGCGATGATCGCCTGATGCGCGAACGGGCAGCCGAAATTCTCGATGGTGTCGCCATTATCTGTCACACCATTGGTGTCACCAAGGCGCTGATTGGCGTGGAGAAAAACAAGCCTGATGCCATCAAGGCGCTCAAAAGGGAAGCGCAGGCGCAGAACCGCTACGACATCAAGGTCGTGGAGGTGCCGACCCGCTACCCGACCGGCTTTGCCAAGCATCTGGTGCAGATCCTCACCGGACAGGAGGTTCCTGCGCGGGCGCTGACCGCTGACGTTGGCGTGATCGTGCAGAATGTTGCCACCACCTATGCCATCCAGCAGGCCGTCCGGCTTGGGCGCCCGCTCATTTCCCGCATTGTGACCGTCAGCGGCGAGATGATCCGGCGCAAGGGCAATTTCGAGGTTCCGATCGGCACCCCGATCTCCCACATCATCGAGCATTGCGGCGGCTTCATTGATGAGCCGGAAAAACTGCTGCTGGGTGGCTCAATGATGGGCGACCCTGTTTCCAGCACCCGCGCACCAGTCGTCAAGGGCTCGAATGGCATTCTGGCTCTGGGACGCAAGGAGACCTCGCAAAAGCCGATCATGCCCTGCATTCGCTGCACCTCCTGTGTTGCCGCCTGCCCCTGCGGGTTGATGCCCTATGAAATGGCAGCCCGTATCAAGGCAGATGAGCTGGAGAGTGCGGTTGATATCGGCCTCAGGGATTGCATCGCCTGCGGCTCCTGCTCCTTTGTCTGCCCGGCCAACATCCCGCTGGTGCAGTATTTCAACTATGCCAAAGGCAGCCTCACCGCCAAGCAGCGCGCCGCCCACAAGCAGGAGGAGACCAAGCGGCTGGTGCAGTTCCACGACGCTCGCATGGAGAAGATCAAGAAGGAAAAGCAGGCTGCGATGGCACGCATGAAGGCTGAACGGGAAGCCAAGAAGCGCAAGGAGGAACAGGAGGAGGCAACCATGGGATCAGAGGGTGTGGCCGGAGTTATGACAGAGGATGTCATCTCCGCGCCGGACCATCACAAAGCAAGGGCGAAAGCATGAGTGACGTCAATATCACAGCCGGACCGTTTTCCCACTCGGGAGCCAGTGTTTCCCGCACCATGGGGCTCGTCATGGTGGCGCTGCTGCCCTCCACCCTGTTCGGCTTTGTCCAGTTTGGCTGGCCCTCGATCTATCTGTTTCTGGTTACGGTGGCGGCAGCCATCCTCGCCGAGGCCTTGTGCCTCAAGTTGGCGGGCAAACCGGTGAAGCTCCACCTGCTCGATGGCTCGGGCATCCTGACCGGCTGGCTGTTGGCCATGACCCTGCCACCTTGGGCGCCCTGGTGGATCGGGGCAGTTGGCTCGTTGATTGCCATCATGCTGGCCAAGCAGGCCTTTGGCGGCCTCGGGCAGAATGTCTTCAACCCGGCGATGGTGGCCCGTACGGTGCTGCTCATTTCCTTCCCAATCCAGATGACCCAGTTTCTGGGACCCCAGCCGATCTATAGCGGCGCAGCGCCCGATTTCATTCGCGGACTGGCAATCACCTTCGGCGGCCATCCGGAGATTGATGCCATCACCAGCGCCTCGCTGCTCGGCACGATCAAGACCGAGCTCGGGCGCGGCGAGGTGTTGCAACAGATCCTTGCCCAATCGTTCGACCTCAAGAACATGGTCATTGGTTTCGCTCCGGGCTCGATGGGCGAAACGTCAGCCATTCTGGCACTGATCGGAGGCCTGTTCCTGTTGGCCACCCGCATCATCACCTGGCACATTCCCGTAGCAATGATCGGGGCCATGAGTGCCCTCTCCGGCCTTGCCCATTTTCTCGATCCTGCCCACTTTGCCAGCCCGCTGGTGCATCTGGTCTCGGGCACCTTTGCCTTTGCGGTGTTTTTCATCGCGACGGACTACGTCACGGCCCCCGGCTCGCCTCTGGGCAAGATCATTTTCGGGGCGGGCGTCGGCACCCTGACCTTCATCATTCGCACATGGGCGGCCTATCCAGAGGGCGTGGCCTTCGCGATCCTTCTGATGAACGCCACGGTGCCGCTGATCGACACCTATATCAAGCCGCGCATCTATGGCCGAACCCGCAAGGGCGACCCGATCAACCTCAAGGAAACCAGCAAGGGAGAGGCACGATGAGCGAGAGCGAATTGAACGCCGATACCTTCAAGGCCCCTGATGGTCAGCCTGACGCGGGGAATGCCATGCGCGACAGGATCAAGGCGCTCTATATGAGGTATCACGACAATCCGGCCTATCTGGCGACGGTGCTTGGTGGCTTCTGCCTGATCTCGGCCCTTATCCTCGCCTCCAGCTACATGGCGACGCTGGACCCGATTGCCATAAGGCAAAAGGAAGATTTGCAATCCTCTCTGGCGCTGGTCATCCCGGCGAGCCTGCATGACAATGATCTGGTCCACGACGCCTTTACCATCAAGGACACGAATGGCGCCCGAACCGTCTATCCCGCCTACCGTCAGGGAACACTGACCGCGGTTGCCTACCAGGTCAGCGCGGTGGGGTATGGCGGACCGATCCTGTCGATTATCGGGGTGGACCCGAACGGCACTCTGCTTGGCGTCGAGGTGCTGCAACACACCGAAACACCGGGGCTTGGCGACCGGATCGAATCCAAGCGCGGCGACTGGATCAAGCAGTTTTCCGGGCGCTCGCTCGCTGAACCCTCCGAGGCCCAGTGGAAGGTCAAGAAGGACGGTGGCTATTTCGACCAGCTGTCCGGGGCGACCATCACCCCGCGCGCCGTGGTGCTTTCAGTGCGCAGCGGGCTGGAATTCTTCAAGGCCCACAAAGACGAGATCCTCACCTGCCCTGACGGGTCATGCAAAGGAAACCGATCATGACAAAAAGCTATCGCGAGATCACCCTTGAGGGCCTCTGGACCAATACGATCCTGTTTTCGCAAACGCTGGCGCTCTGCCCGATGCTGGCCGTTACCGGCACCGCCACCAACGGCCTTGGTCTGGGATTGGCCACCACTGCCGTGCTGGTGGCTTCGGGCCTGCTCATCTCCCTTTTGCGTAATTTCATCGAGCCGGAAATCCGCATTCCCGCCTATGTGCTGATCATCGCCGGGCTGGTAACGATTGTCGATCTCTACATGAATGCCTATCTGCATGACCTCTACAAGATCCTAGGCCTGTTCATTCCGCTGATCGTCACCAACTGTGCCATTCTCGGTCGTGCTGAGAGCTTTGCCTCCAAGGCTCGTATCCTGCCCTCGGTACTTGATGGTCTGATGATGGGAGTGGGTTTCACCCTTGCCCTTGTCCTGCTCGGCGCGGTGCGCGAGATTGTGGGGTCCGGCACCCTCTTTTCAGGTGCCTCGCTGTTGCTCGGACCGGCCTTCAGCTTTCTGGAAGTGACCGTCATTCCGGATTACCCCGGCTTTCTCATCTTCATCCTGCCACCGGGCGGGTTCATCATGCTGAGCCTCATCCTCGTCGGCAAGCGGATGATCGACAACCAGTTCGAAAAAGCCCGTAAGGCACGGCAGGACGAGACGGACCTCATCGGCGGGCACATCACGATATAGGAGAGACCTTCATGAATATCGGCGTTGCCTATGTCACCCCCACGCACAAGGTCTGGCTGCGGATGGAAATGCCTGATGGCTGCACCATAGAGGAAGCCATTCACCGCTCCGGCGTGCTCAACCAGTTCCCCGACATCGATCTCAAGACGCAGAAGGTTGGCATATTCGGGCGCATCGCCAAGCTCAACAAGGTTCTGGAAGATGGTGACCGGGTCGAGATCTACCGGCCGATCACCGCTGATCCGGATCAGGTCGAGCGGCGGGACCAATGAAGTCGAGCCGGTCTCTCATCCCCTTCGGGCTGGAGCGAAAGCACCACGTCTAGCCGGTCGCTCGTCCAAAAGTGCGGTTCGGATCGGGTCCGGACCTCAGGCAGAAAAGGCCTCCCTCTCTCCTTTTCCCGCCTAGCCCTGCGGGGTGGCGCTGTAGGCGGTGCGACCGGCAACCCATGTATGCCGGACAGCGGGCACATGGCCTGCGGGCCAATCGACCAAAACCAGATCTGCCCGCCTGCCAACGGCAATCTCTCCACGATCATCGAGCTTCATCGCTCTTGCGGGATTGGTCGAGACAAGCTTCCAAAGGCTCAGGCGATCCGCCCGCTTTTCGGCATCCAGACGGGCCACGGCTGCCAGCATCGCCGGATAGTAATAGTCCGAAGCCAGAATGGAGCAGAGCCCGGCTTCCACCATGTCGCCGGCATTGGGTGACGCGCCAAGGTGGCTGCCGCCGCGTACTGCATTGGGAGCGCCAAAGGCCACCATATCGCCCCGCTCCTGCGCAACGGCAGCAACTGACACGGCCATAGGAAATTCCGAGATCGTCGCGCCGTGGCTGCGATAGAAGTCGCGTGTCTCGTCCTGCGTATCATCATGGCTGAGCATTGGCGCATTCCTGCTGCGTCCCAGTTGCCCCACCTCCGCGATGGCGTCCCTGACGAGTGGCCGCATCCGCCAGCGGTCTTTGAGCAGCTCGGCATAGTCGGTGGTGGAAAGGCCGGAGCGCTCGGCTCGTCCGGCCATTTTGGCACGAAAGGCGGGGTCATCTGCGTTCACCACCGGGAACTGTGGGGAATGCTCGAACGGTCGGTGTTGCAATGGCATGTCCGGGTGCAGCATGGCCATGGACGTATGGTCATTGAATGCAAGGGATGGGGTCAGCGGTCCGTCCAGCGTTTCCCTGAGCAGGTCTATCCCCTCAAGGCAGAAGGTTTCCCATCGCAACTGGATGCGGTTTTCAACGGTCAGCCGGTCAGCCCGGGTCATGATGGCGCGGATCATTTCGCGCGCTCGTTCAACACTGCGCAGCCCCGGCTCCCAGCTGATCGACAGTGCGTGGTAGGCCGTGGCGATACCGTTCGAGGCCAGTTGCCGATCGGTTTCCAGAAGGGCCGCCTCCATGGGAAAGAACACATTGGGGCGCGGCATCAGCTGCCGCTCGAAGGCGTCGCCATGGATATCGATCAGAGCCGGGGCCAGCAGATGTCCCCTGCCGTCGATCTCCCTGCCCGTTACTGTGTCACCGATAGCCGAGATGACACCATTGGTGACGGTGACCGTGGTTTCAACGATCTGATCGGGCAGAAAGACCTTGGCACCGACGATTGTGAATTCGAGCATGGATTTGATCCTTGAAGGGAAACGACATGATGCGACGGGACGGGAACCGGATATCAAGCCGGTCGAGAGGATCAAGGGACACCCCAAAGATGTCACTTTGATTACAGATAGGCCACAGTGGGATTGCACCGCACATGTTTGCCTGACGGCGGTCAATGCGTCGCGCACGGATTCCACCAAGGAATCGGAGCAAAACGCACAGCGACACGCCAGCGGCATTGCATCCTCCCCCTCCAGCCTTTATCCCTTGAACAGGTTGGCCCGATGGAGCCGGGGTTTGACCCTAAAAAAGGAAAAACCAGAATGAAAGCAATTGTATTCGATTTGGACGGGACTCTGGTCGACAGTGTGCCTGATCTGCACATCACCGCCAACAAACTGCTTGCCGCACATGGTTGCAAGCCTCTGGAACAGGCGCAGGTGCGTTCGTTCGTGGGCAATGGCATCCCGGTTCTGGTCGACAAGATCTGCAAGGCCGCAGGACTGCCGATCGATGAATCCAATCGCAGCGCCATCAACGGGGAATATCTCGCGCTCTATGATCTGGTGCTTGAAGACAAGAACACCCAGCCCTTCCCGGGTGTGAGGGAGTGCCTTGAGGCCTTTGTCGACATGGGGATCACCCTTGGCCTTTGCACCAACAAGCCTGAAGCACCGACCCGCATCATTCTTGAGGATCTCAACTTCACGCCCTTCTTCAGCAAGGTGATTGGCGGGGACACCCTCTCTCAGCGCAAACCGGCGCCGGAACCCCTGTGGGCCTGTTATGAAGGGTTTGACCTTGCAGATTGCCTGTTTGTCGGGGACAGCGAAGTGGACGCGGCCACGGCCCACGCCGCTGGCGTGAGATGCGCGCTCTATGAGGAAGGCTATCGACAGACGCCGCTTTCCGAGCTGCCGCACGCCTTCAGCTTTACCGACTATGCAGCGCTTCTGGAGTATGTGAAGCAATCAAGCTGAGGTTGGCTCGCAAAAGCCAACAAAGGAAAACAATTGCCCGATGGCCAAATGACCACCGGGCAAAAGTCATTGTCATTCAGCAGCTTCCAGCGCACGCTTGATACGCCGAGCCAATGCCTTGCGGGACTTTTCGTCGGCCAGTTTGTCGAACGCCTCCTTGAGGTCGATCTGCAATTCGGCAAACTCGTTGTGGGCGTCCCAGCCGCAGACATCACACTGCTGGACACGATGCTTGATGTTTGGCGCGTATTCTGCCAGGCCCTTGACCGACAGGTTTACTTCATCGTCAATGGCCGGAATCGTGATCATCTTTTCCGGCAACCCCTTCTCGACCAATGCTGCCTTCAAGGCTTCCGAGGCTTCCTGCTCGCCATGACAGAGGAACAGGCCGTGGCGGATTGGCTGGCGTTCGAGGATCCACTCGATCAGTTCATCGCCATCGGCGTGACCGGAATAGGTTTCAAGCTGGCGTACCTTGCCACGGATCCTGATTTCCTCGCCTTGAATACGCACCTTCTCGGCGCCGTTGGCGAGCAGCCGACCTAGAGACCCTTCAGCCTGATAGCCCACCAACAGCAGCGTCGTGTTGGTCCGCCACATGTGGTTCTTGATGTGGTGACGAATGCGACCGGCATCGCACATGCCGCTGCCAGCCATGATGATGGCGCCAGACTTGATGCGATTGAGGCCCTTGCTCTCTTCCACCGATTGGGTGAAGCGAATGCGCGAGGTATCGAGCTTGTTGACGAAATCTCCGACATCCTCCAGTTCCCCCGCGTGTTTGATGAACACTTCGGTTGCCTTGATCGCCAGAGGACTATCGAGGAAAATCGGCACGTCCTGCAATTGGCCTGTGTGCTGCAGGATCAGAATATCAGCCAGCAGTTCCTGTGTCCGTTCCACGGCAAAGGACGGGATGAGCAACAGGCCGTTGTCCTTGAGGCCAAGTTGGATTTCTTCCAACAGGGTCTGCCGTTTCTGCTCCGGAGTCACAGTCGGGCGATTGCGCCCGCCATAGGTGCTCTCGGAGATGACATAGTCATAGTCTGATGAGGCAGCCGGGTCCGGATAGAAGAGCTTGTGATCAGGGCCAAGGTCGCCGGAGAACAACACCCGCAGGCTCTCCTCGTTTGGATCATCGGATGGGATTTCGAGGGCAATGGAGGCGGAGCCCAGAATGTGACCTGCATTCCAGTATTTGGCGCGGATACCTTCGATATCGACCCATTCCTCCGAGGGGACAGATCTGAAATAGGTCTGACATTCGAAAGCATCCTGCTGGGTGTAGATCGGCTCAATCTCGGGCTTGCCACGACGGGTGTTGCGTCTGTTGAGGTTCATCACGTCCATTTCCTGGATGTGGCCACTGTCAGGCAACATAGCGGCAAGCAGATCGACGGTTGGCTCAGTCATGTAGGTCGGCCCCGTGAAACCCTGTTTGTAGAGCTTTGGCAACAGGCCGGAATGGTCGATATGGGCATGGGTCAAGAGCACGAAATCAATCTCGGCTGGCTCGAAGGGGAAGCCGTCGTAATTGAGGGACCGGACTGCCTTGGTACCCTGGAACATGCCGCAATCGACAAGAAATTTATGTCCCGCCGTCTGAACCAGATAGCATGAACCGGTTACGATGCCTGCGGCGCCGCAGAATTTGAGCTTTACGTCCATTCTTGCTTCTTCCTTTCTCCTCAGACTGCTGGCCCAGACCGTTGTCGCCCGCTCCTTGGCCAGTTCCCTCCCATCCTTTCACGGTGGCGGAGGAATGCAACATCTCTTTGAAATAATTAAATCATAAATGGTTAAATTGGCGGCAATAAGTTCTATCTATACTTATAGGGGAAGTCGAAAGACCGCATATTTCATGCATCCCACAACAGAAGTGATTCCGAACAATGATTTCAAATTCACCCAAACCCGAACATCCAATGGACAATGATTTGCTTGCCTACGAAGACGTCGACTTCCTCAGACGAGAGGAATTGCGCGGCGCGAGGCTGGAGCTTGAATTCACCAAGGCTGATCTGGGCATGCGGGATCATGGCATTCTGTCAACGGTCGTGGTGTTCGGCAGTGCGCGCTTCAAGGAGGATCACCCCTTCTACAAGCAGGCCCGAGAATTGGGACGGATCGTCTCCGAACGCGGCGGCGCCCTCAATCCGACCAATGGCACCCATCGCAACGTGATCTGTACCGGTGGCGGGCCGGGCATCATGGAGGCAACCAACCGGGGTGCTTTCGACGCTGGTGCCAAGAATATAGGGCTCAACATCGTGCTGCCGCATGAGCAGCACATCAACCCCTATGTCACGCCGGGGTTGAGCTTCCAGTTCCAGTATTTTGCCTTGCGCAAAATGCATTTCGCCATGCGGGCCAATGCCCTCATCGCCTTCCCCGGCGGCTTTGGCACTCTGGATGAGCTGTTCGACATCCTGACCCTCAAGCAGACCGGCAAGGTTTCGGGCATGCCGATTATCCTGCATGGCAAGGATTTTTGGGAAAATCTCATCAATTTCGACACACTCATCAAGCACGGCACCATAGCGCCAATGGATGTGGAGCATTTCATCATTGTTGATGACCCGGAAGAGGCCTGGCAGGTGATGGTCGACTATGGTGTTGACACCGTGGATCAGAACAAGGTTGTCTGACGCGCAAGAATAGCGTCCATCCCCGACCCTTTTTGAACGGGGATGGAATTGCTCGAGCCTGGCTCAAGCGGGCCAGACAATCCCATCTTCAACGCTTGTAACCGCGTCCAGCGTTTCCGCTGCGCCGATATCGGCTTTTGTCTTGAGCCGGATCGATTCAAGGCGTGCTGCCGTCTGTCGCCACTGGTCAGCCATGGAAAGCCATAGCGCCGCCAATGCGTCCGCATTGTCGGCGGTAATCCCGACTTCTGCCGCCAAAAGCGGATAATCGGCAAGATCCGGCTTGGTTGCCGCCTGCCAAGCCTTCGCCTCCGCTTCCTTGGCAAGATAGATCATCTCTTGCCCTACCATGTCTGTCAGCAGGGCGGCCCGTTCCTTTTCAATCCGGGTGTTGATGACGTCAAGCGCAATACTCTTTGCTCTCTCAAGAGAAAATGCCTGTTTTGCCTCTGAAGTGATCAATTGGCCAAGATCGATGGTAATGGTCATTCTTCAATCCCTTCCTCTTCATAGGCTGGCAAAGTGATTTCCCCGTCTTTGGTGACCTCAATCACGGCAGGATAAAGCACCGCCTTTGCCGCGTCGCTCCAAGGGTCGGCAATGAAACCATGAGGCAGAATGAGCGAGAGAGACAGTTGGCCATCTTTGTCGCGCTCGATATCGGATGCCAGCCAAGCGCAAACCACCGCTTCGCGCGGCAAGGTGGCCCCGGCTGGAACACATGACAGGTCCAGCGCTTCGCCGTTGATGGTCAGCACGTCACCCGCAAGTGACAGGGCAAGCGCATCGTCGCGCCGTTGCGGAATCAGAGTGAGTTTCATGGAATGTCTCCCTAGTACCAGCGGCCAAGCCAAAGCTTGTCACTGTCGATTTTGGTGATGGTGCCGGTGAAGGCCGCCGCCGCTGTTGTGATTGCCGCATTGCCATTGGTGCAAATCTGGAAGCCATCGGCAAAGCGCACATATTCGCCGTTGGCGTTGCTACCGCTTTCAATGATGGCCCCGGTTGGAACGCCGGATGATTGCGCCACCGTTCCGATGATATTTCTTTGGCCGTATATGAGTTGCCAGCTTTCCCAACCTGCCCCGCGATACCAGCGCTCGAACACCTTGGCATCATTGGCAACTGTCGACCAAACGATTTGCCGAAGGCGGGAGGCGCTATATTTTTCCATCATCAGCATGCCGAATTTGGCACCCGTCGTTCCGGCAAGACCAGCGGGCAAGCTTGCGTTGTTCGCCGTCGATCCACCCAACACGCCCCAAAGGCCGCAAGGGGTCAGCGGATCATCGACGTCAGCGAGCGGGGGCACACTTCCCGCTTCCCCAAGCCCGAACGCACCAACGGTCAAGAGCCTTCCGCTTGTCGCATCACTGGTAGATGATTGCACCGCCGCGCCGGTGAGAAGCCCGGTTGCCCGAGCGATCTTGAGCGCCGTTGTCCAGCTTGATCCGTCAGCGCTAACCTTGAATGAAAAATCATCTTCCCCGGCGCAGCCCATTTCCGCGCGGCCTGACCAGTTGGTCTGAAACAACAGGCTGTTTGTGTCGGCAACCGCTGCCTTGTTGACCTTGATCTGATGGCCATTGCCAGCATGGTTGAAAAGGCTGGCAGCAGAGGCAAGAGCAAGGCGATTGATCGTGTCCGCCGTGGCATTGATTCCGATCTTGTCGAAGGTTCCGCCAGCCAGAGCCGCGCCAAAGCTTGTTGAAATGAAATCTGACCAGCTCGCCCCGTCATAGCAAAGCAGTTTGCTTTCATCGACAAGCCACGCCAGCCATCCGGCCAGCGGTTGAAACCGCATCCAGGCCCCATCAAGATAGGCGGCAATGCTGCCCTCCCATCCGGTCCAGGCCCCGCTTGCCCCATTGGCCACAATGTAACGAGTGCCCTCTTCCGGGGCAGCCGGTGGCGCGGATAGGTCTCGATCAGCAACGGACAGTTGGACCAGTGCGTCCAGCATCCGCAGGGCTTCGTTATGGGTGATATGCTTCTGGTTCTGATTGCCCACGATGTAGGGCAATGCGAGGTTAGTTGTCTGTTCCATGTCTCCAATCAATCCAACTTACTGTTGCGCTTGGAGAGTCTTACCATTCGCCCGGAAGAGGCGGATTAGTATCCTGCCGGCTTCCTACCCAGCCGTATCCGGACCAACGGACAGAGACGACCACCAACTCAAGAAACATCGACAAAACAGAGACATCTTAAATTTTGAGGGGGTCATAGAAAAAAGGGAAGCGCGCCCCAAGGCACACTTCCCGCACAAAAACCCGCTCGACTTGTTCCCCTTGCCCCCCTTTGACCTTCTGAGGCGACAACGGATCTTTTGGCAGAGCCTTTACACCCAGCCCTGCAGCTCGGTGATGGTCAGCAGAGCGAGCATTTCCATACCCTCTTCGCTGTCGTTGAGACAGGGCAGATGGGCAAACTGCTCACCGCCATGCTCCATGAAGATATGCCGGTTTTCGACATCGATTTCCTCAAGGGTCTCAAGGCAATCGGCAGAAAAGCCCGGATTGAAGATGGCGATCCGCTTGGTTCCGGACTGGGCGAGCCCCTCAACGGTCTTGTCGGTGTAGGGCTGGAGCCACTCTTCAGGGCCAAAGCGCGAC
Source organism: Cohaesibacter haloalkalitolerans (assembly GCF_003574655.1). Classification (GTDB taxonomy): domain Bacteria; phylum Pseudomonadota; class Alphaproteobacteria; order Rhizobiales; family Cohaesibacteraceae; genus Cohaesibacter; species Cohaesibacter haloalkalitolerans. Next base: position 136,421 of record NZ_QNUM01000005.1, on the reverse strand, counting down.
TGGAAGGTGGTGCGCATGTAATCGGCCGACCACCCCATGGCCTCGCGCACCAGACGAGAGGTCTTCATGCAGTGGCAATGATAGGGATCGCCATTTTCGAAATAGCGCTTCGGTATGCCATGATAGGAGGCGAGAATGACCTCCGGTTCGAAATCGAGCTTTGCCAGGCTGCTTTTCAACGAGGCTGCCAAAGCATCGATATAGGCGGGATTGTCGTGATAGGGCGGCAGTGTCCGCAAGGCTGGTTGCCAACGCATGGTCTTGAGAACGTCGAACACCGCGTCGTTGACCGTGGCCGTGGTTGCGGCGGCGTATTGCGGATAGAGCGGCAACACGAGCAGCCGCTCGCACCCCATCTCCGCCAGCGCCTCGATCTTTGACTTGATCGATGGATTGCCATAGCGCATCGCATAATCCACCACGACCGGACGACCAAGCTCCATGGCTGCAAAGCGCTCGGCAAGCTTTTCTGCCTGACTGCGGGTGATGGTCAGAAGCGGGCCTTCGTTGCGCTCCTTGTTCCATATCGCATCATAGGCCTTACCCGATTTCTGCGGACGGGTTTGCAGGATGATGCCATTGAGGATCGGCCACCATTTCCATTTGGGCTCTTCAATGACCCGCTGATCCGACAGGAATTCCTTGAGATATCGGCGCATCGACTTGTAATCCGTGCCGTCCGGGGTGCCGAGGTTGACCAGCAGGATGCCTATCTTGCCAAACGCAACGGTTGGGTGATTGTCGGGCCAGTGTGTCTGCATGATATGGTCCTTATATCGGTCGGTCTGCTTCAATCAGCGGGGTCCATGCACGGGTCAAATTGCAGGAGATCCCGGGAAGGCGATTTAGCCCTCTCTCGAAATTCATATGTAGCAACGCCAATGTGCGGCTGCATCAAATCCGTCCCAAAATACATGAATTTCTCGCAATACTGCAATTGGTCAATTGATGCGAAATCCAATGGCGGGACAAAAGAAAGAATCAGAGGAGAGCTGACGCCGGGGAAAGAGGTTTGGATGCGGTGTAGAGTTTGCGGATCGTTGAAACTGGCGCCTGCAGGATGCCGGAGGGAACAAAGTTGCCTGCGCCCATTTCGAAGCATTCCTCGGCCACTTGCCTGAAACCAAGCTTGTCATAGAAGGCTCGGGCCTTCCTGCTTGCCACAAGCACACTGACCTCGACGATCAGATCGTCATGACAGTCCTTGAGGGCATGTGACAGCAGCGCCTGCCCGATGCCCATGCGCTGCTTCTGCCGTGCGACATAGAGCCCCCAGACATAGACAAAACCCTGCCGCTGAGCGTGGATGATCGATCCGACGATGCGGGAGCCCTGTTCGGCCAGACAGGCGGTTTCATCGCGTCCCGGCACAAGTGCCTTGATGCCATTGCCCAGCATGCTGGCGATCAGGCCATCCGTTGCCGCCCTGCCGACTTCGGGACCATAGGTATCAAGCCAGCTCTGCTTGAGAAAGGCGCAGAATTCCTCCGCCTTTTCCGTCACATATGGCCTGATGTCCGGTGTCATGATGGCCGCTATTCTCCCGTATCTTCATCAGTGCGCCCACGGAAGCCTTTGGCGAAGACATACATCTCCGGGCTTTCCTTGCGGCTTGCCGGCGGCTTGATGTGATAAACGGCCTGATAGTCGCGCTTCAGTTCGGCCAGCATTTCATGCTCCGTGCCGCCCCTGAACACCTTGGAAAGGAAGACGCCGCCGGGCCGAAGGTTTTCCTTGGCGAAAAGGGCCGCCACCTCGAACAAATGCACGGTGCGCAAATGGTCGGTCTGCTGATGCCCCGTAGTCGGCGCCGCCATGTCCGAGAGGACAATGTCGGGCCGGTGACCGCCAAGTGCATCCATCAGCATTTTCGGCGCGTCATCATCAAGGAAGTCCTTGAGCAGCACGGTCACGCCGGGCAAGGGATCCATACCGAGATAGTCGATGCCGACCACCAGCGGATTGTCACTGTTGGACTGCACCCGACGGGCGGCAATGTCGCACCATCCCCCCGGCGCGCAGCCAAGGTCGACGACGCGCATGCCCGGCTTCAGAAACTGGAACCGGTCATCCATCTCGATCAGCTTGAAGGTCGAGCGCGAGCGGAAACCTTCCTGCTTGGCGCGCTGGACATAGGGGTCATTGAGCTGCCGCTGCAGCCAGCGCGTCGAGGAGCTTTTGCGTCCGCGCGCTGTCTTGACCCTGACCTTCTCAACGCGAAGACCGCGGCTGCTGCGCCCTTCACCACCGCCTGCGGGTTTTTTCGCCATCTGTCGAGCTCCACTTGCCTTTGGTATCCGATGGGTCGTCTGCGCCAAACCGGCAGCAGACCGGACCCTTCGATCTGTCCTGTTGATATTTACGCACCGATATAGGGGCAGAAAACCGATCTGCAAAGCCCTGACCAGTAACTTCACTGGCCAGAAACACCCAATTTCGACGCATCACTTGCTTTCGGCAGTCTTGGCCTTGCTGTGGCCACCACGATGGCCACGCCCGCCCCTGCGACGAGAGCGCTTCTTCTTGGGGCCAGCCTTCTTGCCCGGTTGATTGACCTGCGGGTTCCAGACACCGTCATCAATCATCATTTCCATCAGGATGCCCTCGCGCAGACCGCGGTCTGCGACGCGCAGTTGCGAACATGGCCACTCCCTGTGGAAGGCTTCGAGAATGGCACAGCCTGCCAGCACCAGATCAGCCCGATCGGCCCCGATGCAGGGGTTGTTCATCCGCTCCTGAAAATTCATGTCCAGCACACGCCCAATCATGTCGCGCAGCTCGGTTGCCGTCAGCCATGTTCCGTCGACCTGACGCCGGTCGTAGCGTTCAAGGCCGAGGTGAACGCCAGCCAGCGTTGTCACCGTGCCGGAGGTGCCAAGCATATGGATATGCTTGGTCTCGATGGCCTTGGCGAGCGCCTCGCGTTCCTCGAACTGGCCCAGCATGCCGCGCACGTCTTCCACCATGCTCTCGAAATGTTCGCGGGTTACCACCTTGCCACCATGCTTTTCGGACAGGGTGACTACGCCAACCTGAAGCGAGGTCCAACAGCGAATCCGTTCAGACAGATGGCGCAGGGAGCGACGGGTCTGGCGGTTGCGCTTTTCCCCCGGATGCAGGGCGTTGTCATCGGAGACCTTGTCGAGATCGAGCCAGACAATCTCTGAAGAACCACCGCCGATGTCAAACAGCACCACGCCATCCGCTTCGGGATGCACCAGCGAGGCACAGCCAGCCACGGCCAGACGAGCTTCTGTTTCGCGGTTGACAATCTCCAGACGCAGCCCGGTCTCACGATGCACCCGGTTGAGGAAGGCGGGCCCGTTCACCGCCCGGCGACAGGCTTCCGTCGCAATCAGACGGAAGCGCTTGACGGCGCGATAGTTGAGCTTGGATTGACAGACCTTGAGCGCAGCAATCGCACGATCCTGCGCCTCTTCGCTCAAACGCCCGGACTGGGAAAGCCCCTCGCCCAGTCGAACGATCCGGGAAAAGGCATCGATGACCCTGAAACTCTGACCATAGGGCTCGGCAACCAGCAGACGGCAGTTGTTGGTTCCCAGATCAAGTGCCGCATAGGTCTCGGTCGCGTGGTCGGCATGGGGCCGCTGCCCCGCGGCCTGCGCATCTTGCGACCGGTTGTGAGCGCGGCGCCCATCAGCTTGCGCGCCACAGTTGGGCAGGCCCTTCTGAGCTGTAGCCTTCTGGTTGAGCGCGGCCTCTCGTCGCTTGCGGACAGACTTGTTCCTGTTCTGCTCGTCAATGATCGAGCCCATGGGAAACTCAGCTGCCTTGCTCCTGGTGGAGGTGTCAGGTGGCTGCTGTGCATTGCCAGAGGTCGGACGACTGTCCCTTGCTGCGCTCGTTACCAGATTTCCCCCCCCGCCATTGCCGTTGGCGCGGGCTTTTGCACCGCGCTTGCGTCGGCGAGACGATTTGCGTGCGGAAGATGCGTCGGATTCGGAAGCAGAGGCAGAAGCAGAAGCAGCGAGTTTTTCGTGATTGGCCTTTGGCTGATCACCATCGGCCAAACCCGTGGCCGCCGGTGTGACCCCGGACGAGGAGCGGGATGCACGAAAAGCGGCCGCAGCATCGCCACGACCGGATATAGCATTGACGTTCACGGAATGGGATTGATCCCCGCCATGAGAACGCTTTTCTTCAGAAAGCGTGTTGGGCAGCTCCTGTCGGGGCCCATTGCCATGGGCATTGTCGCGTCTGTTGCGAGAGCGCGAGCGCCGACTCTTTCGCCTTTGCTGCTGGCCATCGGTTTCATTTGCCCTGTGCTGGGCAAACTTCTCCTGTTGCTCAGTATCCTGTGGTGTGCCGGGCTTGCTGGACAGAGCAGCCCTCTCACCAATTATACCGACAGGTACCGTGTTCTGATCACTGGTCTGATCATTGGCATGTGCTGTTCTTTGTCGATTGGAACCGCGTTTGCCGTTATGAACACGTCGTGGGCCAACAGATGCACGAGTCCCCTTGGGGGCCTCGCCACCATCATGTGCCAATATCTGTCTCCTGCTGCGCTGCAATCGTGAGGACAAATCACGGCGCGCAGCTCGTGATTCAATTGTGTTGTCTCCCCTAGTCTAGCAGCATGAAGCCAAAGGGCAACCCGCGAAATGCAATTACCGCGCCAAGAATCGGTCTCGTTCGCGCCCGCCAGTGATGGGCAGTCCGATGCAGACAACCGCTGCCTCGTGCGAGTTGAACCCCGTTCACGGCCTCTCGCCAGCATCCTAGCGCAGCCCTCTGAGTGGGTTCTGCGACATGATCCACGTCGCCTTTTCATCCCCTCCAAGCTATCCACGCAACGCTCCTGTGGGAAAAAAGCAAAAACGGGCTGCAGTCACATATTTTTCAAAAACCCCTCTTGACGCATGGGTAGGACAGGGATAGAAACCCCGCACAACGTTCGAAAACAACGTTCTACCGCTTCTTTAAAACTTTGGCGCAAGCCTTTGTTCCTGCTGGGGAATAGTTTAATGGTAGAACAGCGGACTCTGACTCCGTCGGTCCTGGTTCGAGTCCAGGTTCCCCAGCCACTTCTCTTTTTCTTTCCCTGAATTCAGATCTTAATGGATGCGCCAACAAGCGCTATTTGTGCTGGCGAACGCATTGTCCCGTGATGACTGAGGGTTGCGATTGGACGCCAACGCTCAAACGGAGCCAGAACAGGCGCAGCCCTTGCGCCTTGCAAAAGCAAAGCGCTGTCCACGTGATCAAAAACCGGGAAAGAAGACGGCGAAATCGAAAAATGGTGTCGCAAGGAAAAGAGGCCACAGGCGCGCGGCGCCCTGCACGCCAGACCTTCGCTCGACAGCGCCACGCTTTGCCAACTTGTTGAAAACAGCATTCAAGGCACATCGCAAGAGACCGAACAAGAAAGCGTGCGAGACCGACCAACAGGAAGAAGAATGCTCCTTCCTAGACTTTCAGGCTCTCGCGCAGCATGTTGCGGTAGCGCGACAGCGCCCCTTCCAAATGCGTTTTCATGGCATTTTCCGCCGCTTCAGAATCCCCATCAACAATGGCCTGCAGGATGATTGCATGTTCGCGATGCAGGTGCGGGTTCGGATGAATCTTGCGCCGGTCATTGACCACAGTCAGATCCTTGCGCGGTATGATTCCCGGGCGGATCATGGCCAGAAATTGCGGGAAGCGCTTGTTCTGGGTGGCAACGGCAATCTCATAGTGGAACTGGAAATCCGCCTCATAGGGCCACTCTTCGGCATCCATGGCTTCGCCAACCACCGCATGAGCCTTGAGGATATTTTCAAGCTGAGCTGAGGAACGACGGGCTGCGGCCAGTCCGGCGGAACGGATTTCAAAGGCCGAGCGCATTTCCAACAGCTCGATGACTTCCGAAATCCTGTCAGAGGACAAATCGGCAAAGGGGTGGAACTGCCGAGCCTGTTGCGGGTCGAGGACAAAGACCCCCGCCCCCTTGCGCGCCTCAACCAAGCCGTCGGATCGCAGAATCGCAATAGCCTCGCGCACGACCGTCCGGCTCACCTCATAACGCTTGCCCAGATCGGCCTCACTCGGCAGGCGATCTCCGGAAATATATTTCGCCGTGGCAATCTCGCGTCTCAGATGATCACTAATCTGACTGACCAATGTCTGCGATTTGCCGCCATTCTCTTTTTTATCTGCAAGTCCAGCGTCCATTGTCTGCCTTTCCTGGGTAGCTCAAAACCCAAATCCTTCTACCGACTGCTTCATCGGGGCATTGCAACAGGCTTTTGTCCAGCAAGGCCCCATACATATGCTGAGGGCCTTCCGACCATCCTTTTCCGCATCGCCATCGCGATCACACCAGAAAGAAGCCGGTTCGGTATCTGTATGCCTGATTTGCAATCAATATGACTATTTATCATATTTTCCCCGATATTCAAATTTGACACGCAGATTGAGCACATTTTTGCGCAATTCCGCATAATCCCTTGCATTTATGAGGCGCTTCTCTGAACAAGATGAACGCCCCAAGCCTTCGCTCGCAGAGCATACACACCATCATATCATATATCTATATGAACAATTCAACAAATCTGTATGACAAATATTGACGAATGCGGGAAATAACCGTAACAATGTGAAAAATGGAAAAGTAGCCATCATGAGGCTATGGGAAGGTCTTTTGATATGATTATCACCGACGTTTCAGCAACGGTCTTTTCGACAACGACTCGCCGCCATTCCGATAGCGCCGGTCATGGTCATCCCGGACCCGCTCACAAGGTTCAACAGGCAATGCTCACGATCAGCACGGAAGATGGCCACAAGGGCTACTCCTTCTGCCCGCCTGAAATTGTGCGTCCGCATGTGCTGGACAAGTTCGTCAAAAAGGTTCTCATCGGTCAGGATCACCGCGACAGGGAACGGCTCTGGCAGGATTTGGCTCACTGGCAACGCGGCTCCGCCGCCCAGTTGACCGACCGGACACTGGCCGTTGTCGACTGCGCCCTCTGGGACCTTGCTGGCCGCACGCTCAATCAGCCGGTCTACAAGCTGCTTGGCGGCTATCGCGACAAGATGCTGGCCTATGGCTCCATCATGTGTGGCGATGAGCTGGAAGGCGGCCTTGCTACGCCTGAGGATTATGCCCGGTTCGCCGAAACGCTGGTCAAGCGCGGTTACAAGGGCATCAAGCTGCATACATGGATGCCACCTGTCAGCTGGGCCCCCGATGTGAAGATGGATCTCAAGGCCTGCGCCGCCGTCCGTGAGGCTGTAGGGCCCGACATCAGCCTGATGATTGACGCTTTCCACTGGTATTCCCGCACTGATGCTCTGGCGCTCGGGCGCGGGCTGGAAAAGCTCGACTTTGACTGGATCGAGGAACCGCTCGACGAACAGTCTCTGTCTTCCTACAAATGGCTGGCCGACAATCTCGACATTCCGGTGCTCGGCCCCGAAAGCGCGGCAGGCAAACACTGGCATCGCGCCGAGTGGGTCCGATTTGGTGCCTGCGATATTCTGCGCACCGGCGTCAACGACGTAGGCGGCATCACCCCGGCCATCAAGACCATGCGCATGGCAGAATGCTTCGGCATGAATTGCGAAGTGCATGGCAACACGGCCATGAACCTGCATGTGGTGGCCGCCTCCAAGAATTGCCGCTGGTACGAGCGCGGCCTGTTGCATCCGTTCCTCGAATATGACGACGGGTTCGACTATCTGAAGTCCCTGTCCGACCCGATGGACAGCGACGGCTATGTCCATGTGCCGGACCGCCCCGGCCTTGGCGAAGACATTGATTTCGATTTCATCGAGAACAACCGGGTTCTCTAGACACTTTGCGGGAGGGGGCGTCGCCCATGCCCTCCCCGATCTTTCTGCCCGGAGTTCCGGGATCATGGCAGAAGCCTCACGGAAAGATCATGCATCGAGAGGAAAGACGAGGTTTCTGCGCATTCAGGCTACGTGCGACGACAGGAAACTTGACAAGATATGTCATACACATGTCTGATCAGTCGTACATAGCAAGAGTAATTCATGGTTACTATTGGGAGGAAACATGAAAAAACTGCTCGCTACTGTCGCTTTTGGTGCCATGCTCATGGCTGGTACCGCAAGCTTCACCTCTGCCGCACTGGCAGAAACGCCAAAAGACCAGCTTATCGTCGCGTTCAACATGAACAACGTGCTGACGATGGATCCGGCCGCCATCACTGGCGGCGAAGCTGTTCAGATCCTGAACAACGTCTATGACAGTCTTGCCCAGCTCAACCCGGAGACGCGCGCTCTGGAACCGCGCCTTGCCGAAAGCTGGGATATCGCACCGGACAACATGTCGGTCACCTTCCATCTGCGCGCTGACGCCAAGTTCGCATCGGGCAATCCGGTCACCGCAGATGATGTTGCCTACAGCTTCAAGCGGCTGCTGACACTCAATCTTGCGCAGGCATCCTATCTGAAGTCCCGCGGCTTCAAATCGGAAGATGTCGATAAGTATTTTGTCGCCAAAGATGCTCACACCTTCGTGCTCACCCTGCCGCAGGCTGATGACCCCAAGCTGATCATCATGGTGCTGACCCAGGCGGGGCCAGGCTCCATTCTTGATTCCAAGCTCGTGATGAGCAACGAAAAAGACGGTGACATGGGCAAGGACTGGCTGATCAACAACTCAGCCGGTTCAGGGGCTTTCTCGCTGACCAAATGGCGCGCCAACGAATATGTCATCCTGACGCGGAATGACAATTTCTGGGGCGGAGCACCGGAAATGAAGCGCGTGCTGATGCGTCATCTGCCAGAATCCCAAACCCAGCGCCTCGGTCTTGAACAGGGCGATCTGGATATCGGCTTCTCGTTGGCGGCTGCCGACCTCAAGGCCCTCAAGGAAAAGTCCGACCTGACCATCACTTCGGTCCCGAGCGCAGGCTTCTACTATCTCGCCGTATCGATGAAGGACGAACGCTTCGCCAATCCAAAGGTTCGCGAGGCGCTGCGTTATCTCATCGACTACAAGGGCATCAACGAAACCATCATGCCGTTCTTTGGTGTGGAACGTCAGCGCCCAATCAACTCCGGAGCCTTCTCAGCCATGAAGGACCCGGGTTACACATTTGACGTTGCCAAGGCCAAGGCCCTCTTGGCAGAGGCTGGCTATCCTGACGGCTTCAACACCACCCTTCGTGCGATCTCGACGCAGGAGTTCCTCGATTCCGCAACGGCCATCCAGTCAACGCTGGCACAGGCAGGCATCAAGGCCGAGATCATCACCGGTGGTGGTAGCCAGATCTATGGTGCCATGCGCAACCGCGAGTTCGAGTTGATCGTCGGCCGTGGTGGTGGTGGTCAGTTCCCGCACCCGGACAGCAACCTGCGTGCCATGGTCTACAACCCCGACAACGCCGATGAAGCCAAGCTGACCAACTATCAGGGCTGGCGGACAAGCTTCTTCAGCGAAGAGCTGAACAGCATTATCGAGAAGGCCCTTGTCGAGCCGGATCAGGCAAAGCAGACCGAAATCTACAAGGACATACAGGTCAAGATGGACAAGGAAATCATCCCTTCCATCCAGCCCTTCTCCGAACGCGTTGTCACGGCGGCCTATCAGGCCAACGTCAAACACGTGATCGTTGATCCGTGGGTATGTCGCTTCGAGACCGTGACCAAGTCCGAATAGCCCCTCAGAGCCGACCAACAGACAAACCATGAGAGAGCGCATTTCCGATGCGCTCTTTTTTTGTCTCCTGCTGGTATCGCTTGCCTGTCAGGTGATGTCATCACACGGAGACATGGTCCGATTACCGTTCGACAGCGGGGCTGCTGCCTGTTGGCATCTGCCAAATTGCCACCATCAGCCGACCCTTTCGTCAAACAAGATCCAACCGGAGTGCACCATGATAGCCGAGCGATACGAACGATTTGCCCGCACCGAAGCTGCAGGCCAGTCGCCGCTTTATGAGAAGCTCGCAAGCCATGTGGCCCGCTCTGCCGTTTGCCTTCGCTTTCTGGAGCAGCTGCCACCGGATCGCCAGCAGCCCAATCTGCTGTTTGGGGCCGTGCGCCTTGTCACTGATATCCCCGCCTCCCCTGAAGCTCTGGATGAGGCTTTGCTGGCACATGGAGACGCCATCGCCGCAGTCATGCTGAGCAGAACAACGCAGACCAATGAGCCGGCCCGATGTGCAGCCCTTCTGCCCGCCCTCGCCCAGATCAAGGGGCCTATCGCCCTCATCGAGGTGGGAGCATCCGCTGGCCTTTGCCTGCTGCCCGAGCACTATGGCTATGACTGGGGACGGCAGCGCCTTACCCCTCCCCAAGCGGCGCTTGAGGATACCCCGGTCTTTGATTGCCCTGCATCCGAGACAACGCCGTTGCCGACGCACTATCCTGACATTGTCTGGCGCGCCGGGCTTGATCTCAATCCGCTTGACGTAACGAATGGCGAGGATATGGCTTGGCTGGAAACGCTTGTCTGGCCGGAGCACCATCAGCGCCTTCAGCGACTGAGGGCCGCCATGCGCATCGCCAGAAAACATCCGCCAAGGCTGGTGAAGGGCGATCTGACCCGAGACCTCACCGCCCTGATGGCACAAGCTCCGCAGGACGCAACTCTCGTAGTCTTCCATACCGCTGTGCTCAGCTACATCCCGCACCAGCCGCTGCGGGATGATTTTGCAACGCATATGCTGGCCTCCGGCGCCGTCTGGCTCAGCAATGAGTCACCGCGCGTTTTCCCGCAGTTTGCCACCGGGTTGACTGCGCCGGAAAACGGCAAATTTCTCCTGTGCAGGAATGGCAAGCCCCTTGCCTGGACCGGGCCGCACGGCCAGTCCATTGACTGGATTGCGCCCGACTGACGGCTTGGAGAGCGGCAGAGAAAAGGCCTTTGCCGAGAAGCAAAGGCCTTGAGGTTGGGCAACCGACATTGCCCCGGGAGGATTATTATGAGGAGCTATTCCACTGTCCGCTCATATTGCAGGCTGGCTGCAATCAGTTCGCGGGCGTAGGGCATGATGGCTTCATTGCCGGGAATGGCTTCACGCGGCAGAACCTCAACGACCTTGCCGCCCTGCATGACGGCAAACCGGTCGCACATGTGATCCACCACCGCCAGATCGTGACTGACGATCAGGTAGGTGAAGCCCTTCTCCTCGCGCAACCGGACCAGCAGATTGAGGATTTCCGCCTGCACCGACACATCCAGCGCCGAGGTCGGCTCGTCAAGCAGCAGGATGTCCGGCTCCAGAATGAGCGCCCGGGCGATGGCCACACGCTGACGCTGGCCGCCGGAGAGCTGATGAGGGTAGCGGTCGAGGAAGTCGACCGGCAGCCCCACTTCGATCAGCGCCTGCTCCATGCGCTCGATGTGATTGTCGAGCTTGTGGATCTTCAGGGGTTCGGACAGGGTCGTCCGGACCGAATGGCGCGGGTGAAGCGATCCATAAGGGTCCTGAAACACCATCTGGAAGGTACGGCACCTCTCAAAGGGGCCCATCTCCTTCACGGACTTGCCATCGATACTGATGGTTCCGCTCCAGGAATGGAACAACAGCGACATGCAACGCAGAACGGTGGACTTGCCAGAGCCGCTTTCCCCCACCAGACCGAAACATTCCCCGGCTTTCACATCAAAGCTGACGCCAGGCAGAATAAGCGCGGATCCGAGCTGAATTCTGAGTTTGTCAAACGAGATCGCTTTCATCAGACCACCTTCACATCTTCGAGCCATTCGGGGCGTCGTTCAAGCACCGGCAAGGGTTGGCGCGGGCCACCGATATGGGGTTGCGCAGCAAGCAGACCCCTTGTGTAGGGGTGCTGGGCCTTGTGCATTTCGTTGGCGTTGAGCGCTTCCACGACCTGCCCCGCATACATGATCAGCACGCGATCACAGAAATTGCGCACCAGATTGAGGTCGTGCGAAATCATGATGAGGCCGATGCCCTTGTCGCGCACCAGCGCATCAAGGATGTCGAGCACCTGCAGGCGCACAGTCACATCGAGCGCCGAGGTCGGTTCGTCGGCAATCACCACATCCGGATCGGTGAGCAACATCATGGCAATCATGATGCGCTGGCCCATACCGCCGGAAACCTCGTGCGGATAAAGCCCGTAGACCCGTTCCGGATCGCGGATCTGCACGGATTCAAGCATCGTCAATGTGCGCTGCTTTGCTTCCTTCTTGCTGCAGCGGATATGGTTGCTGTAAGCCTCGGCGACCTGTGGCCCGCATTTCTGGATCGGGTTGAGGGAGAATTTCGGATCCTGCAGGATCATCGAAATCCGCCGCCCGCGCACCTTCAGCATTTCCTTTTCCGGCGTGTTGAGCAGGTCGATATCGCGAAACTGCATGCGGTCGGCCTTGATATCGGCCGTTGGCAACAGCTTGAGCAGAGCGCGGCCAACCGTCGACTTGCCCGAGCCGCTTTCCCCCACGATCCCTAGCCGCTCGCGGCCAAGGTTGAAGGTCACGTTGCGCACCGCATCCGTCGGCGTACCGCGATAGCGGATGGACAGGTTCTCGACCGCGAGAATGGTGTCGGAGTTCATCTCTTGCATCTGTCTATCTCCGGTTCAGCTGTTTGGGGTCGAGCGCATCGCGCAGGCCATCTCCAAGCAGGTTGAAGCCCAGAGAGACACAGAAGATGGCGATGCCGGGGAAGGTTACCACCCACCAGCTGTCGATCATGTAGCGACGGCCAGAAGCAATCATGGCACCCCACTCGGGCAGCGGCGGCTGGGCACCAAGGCCGAGGAAGCCGAGACCGGCGGCGGTAAGGATCACGACCGCCATGTTGAGGGTCAGGCGGATGATCACCGACGGCAGGCACATCGGCACGATTGAGCGCCAGATAATGCGGAAGCTAGATGCCCCCTGCAAGCGAGCAGCGGCGATATAGTCGGTCTGGCGGAAGGTCAGCGTTTCGGCGCGGGCAAGGCGGGCGATCGGCGGCCATGCCGTCAGCGAAATGGCGATGATGGCGTTGTAGAGGCTCGGCCCCAGAGCGGCAACAAACGCCAGCGACAGGATCAGCGAGGGGAACGACAGGAAGATATCGGTGATCCGCATCAGGACGGTATCCACCCTGCCCCCGAGGTAGCCAGCAACCGTGCCAATGGCGAGGCCAATCGGGCCGACAATCACCGAGACGATGCCGATGATGGTCAGCGAGATGCGTGTGCCATACAAGAGGCGGCTGTAGATGTCGCGCCCCAGTTCGTCGGTGCCGAAATAATGGGCGGTACTTGGTGCCTGCAGGGCGTTCTGCAAGTCCTGAATATAGGGATCATGAGTCGCCAGCAGCGGACCGATGAACGCAAGAATGATCAGCAGGGCAAGAACGAACAGGCCATAGGCCGAGGTCGGGTTTTTCAGCAGGAACAGCACCAGATTTTGCGTCGAGACAAGCCACTGGGCTTTTGCTGCTTTTGACTTCTGTGCTGCGGGCTTGACGCCGGGTGTCATATTGAGATCAGTCATGATTAACGGGTCCTCGGGTCAAACACGCGATAGAGGATGTCGGACAACAGGTTCAGCACCGTGAAAATAAGTCCGACTATCAACACGCAGGTCATCAGGGAATTCATGTCGCCAATCATCAGGTTGCCGACGAGATAGGAGCCGAAGCCCGGCCATGCAAACACGGTTTCAATGAGAATGGAGCCTTCGAGCAAGGTGCCGAATGCCAGCGCGACAATGGTTATCAGCTGGACGCGGATGTTGATGAAGGCGTGAAACCAGATGGTCTGGCACTGGCTGAGGCCCTTCACGCGCGCCGTGGTGATATATTCCTGATTGATCTGATCGAGCATGAAGCTGCGGGTCATACGGGTGATGAAGGCAGCAGAGGAATAGCCCAGCAGGGAAGCTGGCAGAATGATGTGTTGCAGCGCACTGCGGAAGATGTCCCACTCACCGGCCATGGCACTGTCGAGCAACAGGAAGCCTGTCGCGTTGGGTTCAAGCCCAATGTAGAACTGGCTCATGCGGCCAGAACCGCCAACCCAACCAAGTTTTGCATAGAAGACGATGAGCGCGATCATCCCGGTCCAGAAGATCGGCATGGAATGGCCCATCAGGCTAAAAACGCGGATGAGATGATCCGGCCAGCGGTCCTTGTTGACGGCGGCGACCATGCCCAGTGTTACACCGAGGGTCGCACTGATGATAATGGCGAACAACGCCAGCTCGATGGTGGCGGGCATGACATGGATGATGTCTTCCAGCACAGGCTGTCCGGTGCGAACCGAATTGCCCAGATCCAGCGTGACCACATCATGCAGATATTTGTAGAACTGCTCCCACATGGGGCGATCAAGACCAAGCTGCCGATAGACATTCTCATAGACTTCGCGCGTTGCCTCTTCCCCCACGATGGCACGCACCGGGTCATTGGGCATGACCCTGCCAATGATGAATGTCAGTGTAAGAAGACCCAGAAGGGTAACAGCAATCGTGCCCGCCTTGGACACAGCCGCTCTTACCTGGCTCTTGTACGCAATCATGTGGCTCCTCCCATGATGCAAACCGCCGAGCATCAGGCTCAGTTTGCTTTCTGTCATATTAATTTCAATTTCTGTCATACAGATTGAAGCTTGTCAAGGCTGAAGCCGATGCGGTCCAAGGAAGGTGATGGTTCCGCATGCAATCTATGTGGGAGTCTGTGTGGCGGTCTGGCCTTGGCTGCATTTGCACTCCACCTTAAGGAAACGTGCACCCCCTCTAAACGCCTTGCCGCGACTCACTTGCCACCATATACCGGGCGCACCTCCATCAATCAGGTTGTCACCAGACCAAACAACTCGCGGAGGTGGTTTTGGCGGAGATGGCAACACCCAAAAAGCAAATGTCATCAGAAAGCGGACAAGGCTGATGCAGACTTCAGGAAAGTAACCAAAGCTCTAAATATTATACCGAAATTTGCACAATTTCGCACAAATGAGGTGGTTTCCATCCAAAATGTGCTAGTTTTGGTTTATTATAAACTAGGTGGGTGTAGTGCGTTTTGACCAAACTGCCCGCCACCTCAGATAAAACGTGTCACAGGATCGGGACATGCGGCGTCATCCGCTGCCTGTTCGGGATTTTGCATTGTGAATGGCGGAAGCGGGCAAGATGGAAGAAACAACCAAAGAAAATCCCGTTGCGGAAGCCCTTTACGGTGATGAGCGACTGGAATGGAGTGCATCGCCAAACTGGGATCTGGCGGAAGGGCACGCGCGCAGCCTTCGCCCGCTTCTGCTGATCTCGGCCCTGACGGTTCTGGCCAGCCTCGTTTCAGCGCTTGTCGTCATGAAAAGCGCATCCCTTCACAACGGCTCCCCAGACAGACCGATGGCCATTGCCATCATGTCCATCGTCTTCTCGATCACCGGATATCTGTGGCTGCATCTGACGCGCCGATATTTCGATCTGCAAATGCCAGCGCCAAAATCCACCAGAATCCATTATGCCCTAACCGATCAACGGTTGATCGTTCTGCCCGAGGGTGCCGGGGCCCTCGATGTGCGGGCCGATCAGTATCGCCTCTCCAGTGCCTCGCTGCAGCCGAACGGGCAGGTCCATGATCTGGAGTTGCAGTTTGAAAGCCGGGGTCAGAAAGAATCCGCTGCGGTCATCGGGCCGGTGTTTCTGCGAGCGCTGGAAAATGCCGATGTCATCATGGATGCCATCGTTGCACAGTTTTCCGCCGACCCCTGGGCGTTTCATGCCCCTCTTGGTCAGGAATAGACCACACGATCAGGGGCAATCGGGTCAGATCAACCTGTATGACAGCCGAACAGCCCTGCCCTAATCAGCCCATTGCCGCAAGAGATCGACCAAGGCTTCTCCCGCGACGGAAAGAGAGCCGGAATTGTCAAGATGCACGGTTTCCTCGCCGAACAGGTCGTCACCGGCGAGCGCCTTTGTCCGCTGCAGGCGTTTTTCGATCTCTTGGGCGCTCTCCCTGCCCCTTTGGGCAAGGCGCCGAGCCAATATGTCGGCCTCGACGGTCAGATTGACCACCATGAGGTCGGGAAAGCGGGGTTTAAGCTGCGGTATGGTCTTGCGCGAGCCGTTGGCGATGGCAACGCCCCCCTTGGCAAGATGGTCCAGCATCGACACTGGCAGCCCGTAATAGAGGCCATGTGCGCCCCATGAGATGACAAACCGCCCCTGCATCTCGGCTTTCTGGAAGTCGACGATGCTCATGCTTTCGTGGTCCTCTGACGGATCCCCCTGCTGGCGGGTGATGCAGCGACGGACAAACAGGATGCGCGGGTCGTCCTTGAGCCTTGCCTTGGCATAATCCAAGAGACTGTCCTTGCCGGCCCCACTGGGGCCGACGAGCAGAATGAAACGGCCGTTCATGCAAACGGCCTTCTCTTGTCGGCTTTCCCTGCCCATATCCGCTGCCTCCAGCATTCTTTCTCTACCCATCACCTCAGGCAACCCGTGCTCCGGTACGCCAGACCTGACGGATGACCGGCGTGTTGCGTGATTTCCGGACGCGCACCAGATCGGCCCGCTTGCCGATTTCGATCGCCCCCCGATCATCAAGCCCCACCGCCTTGGCCGGGGTGTCGGAGATGAGACGGACGGCTTCAGGCAGGCTCAGTTTCTGGTCCTGATCGGCGAGCCGGAAGACGGCCTGCACTAGCGAGAACGGGATGTAGTCCGATGACAGAATGTCGAGCACACCAAGATCCACCAGATCGCTGGCAGCGATATTGCCCGAGTGCGAACCACCGCGCACGATGTTCGGCGCGCCCATCAATACGGCAAGCCCGGCCTGATGGGAAGCCCTGGCCGCTTCTATGGTGGTGGGGAATTCGGCCACATGCACGTCGTGGCGGACAGATTCCTCGACATGGGCATTGGTCGCGTCATCGTGCGACGCCAGAATGACACCGCGCTCGCGACAGATGTTGGCGATTTCCGTGCGGTGACGGTCAGAATTGCGCTCGGATGCAGCGGAGCGGCGCTTGCACATCTCCCGGAAATCCTGATCAGACATCTTCAGCTTGCCCTTGTAGTAGACGGCATATTGCTCGATATCGACGAACTGGCGCTGGCCGGGGGCATGATCCATGACCGAGACCAGCTTGACGAGGTCGTATTTGTCGAACTGGTGGAAGGCCGTCAGGCAGTCATCAGCGGAGACTTCACAGCGCAGATGGATGAAGTGATCAGCCCTCAGGGTGCCTTCATCAACACCGCGCTGGAAGGCGTCGGCCATGGTCTTCATGTCGTCATAGCTAAGATCAGCGTCATGATCGATGCCGACACGCAGGGCGTCGAATACGGTCGTGATGCCAGACGTGGCAATCTGGGCATCATGGGACAACACGGCGGCCATGGCGCTCCAGCGCACCTTCGGGCGCGGCGCATAGTGGCCCTCGACATGATCGGTGTGCAGCTCGACGAAGCCGGGCAGCAAATACTCTCCGTCCATGTCTTCAGCGGTCCTGTCCAGAGCGGGCGTCAATGCCCCTTCGGCAATGTCATCAATCATGCCGTCACGGATGTGGACGTGACCGTGAATAATCTCATCCCGCGTGACAATGGCAGCATTCTTCAAAAGCAAATCGTTCTTCATCGTTTCAAATATCCTTTGTCGCCAAACTGACGGCACTATCCAATCCGGACCTGCTGGCGGACAACAAACGGGGCGCCGCGTTCAGCTTCTTCGTAAAGAGAGAGGGAGAGGAGTGCGCGCGGCTCGGCGATGGTCGAGGCAAAATGAGCCTGCAGCGCTTCGGCAAAAGCCGGGGCCAGCGCATCGGGCACAGGGTTGGTCAGTGTCATGTGGAAGCGGAAATCGTCGAAAATATAAGGGTAGCCCCATGTCAAGAGATTGTGCCGCTGGCTCTCGGTGAGCCGATCCGGGTTGCGGCGGGCTATGTCCTTTTCTTCAAGCGGTGCGCGGAAGCCATCGAACTCCTGTACGAGGCTGGAAGCCAATTGCTTGAGTTCGGCAGAGGGGTCTGCCGGTCTCAGGGCGAAAAACGCCCCCAACTGGCCGATGACAAATCTTGGCAGCAGGAAGGGCTGGAGCGTGGCGGCATAGCTTGCAAGCGCAACTTCCAATTCCTCGATGGTCTTGCCCCCTGCAAGCTCAAAGGGTGCCTTGAGGGTTCCGTGGAAGCCATACCGACGGGCGTCAGAGACGAGAGCCGCAAAGGTGTCATCATCAAGGCCTTCCACCGGCGAATGGCACTCCAGCGCCTTGCCAGTAAAGACATCCCTGCCCAGCCATTCGGCGGCAGCCTTGTTGAGTGGGTCTTCGGCAAGCGGTGCGTAAAAGATGGCGTAGCGGGGCACGGACTGGTTCCTTCATTCGGTGTGGTGTCTTGACGGACACTCTGTCGGCGGATTGGGGCAAATTTCAGATTGCCCCAGCCGTTGTTTTCTCTGGCTCGTTGCGCAGCTGAGGCCAGGCCTCAACCCTTGGTCAGCTTGGAGCGCAGCTTGTTGGAAATCGTGTCGAACACATAGACGACAATCAGGATGAGGATCACCATGTAGAAGACATTCTCCCAATCCTGATTGGTGCGCATGGCTTCCCACAGCTTGAGGCCGATCCCCCCTGCCCCGACGGCACCGATGATCGTTGCCGAGCGGGTGTTGGATTCCCAGAAATAGAGCGATTGGGACAGGAACACCGGCAGGATCTGCGGCACGACACCATAGCGCTGCACCAACACGGGGCTTGCGCCCAGCGACTTGACGCCCTCACGCTGCTTGTCGTCGATATTCTCCAGCGTTTCAGAATTGAGCTTGCCCAGAGTGCCGGTGTCGGTGAAGAAGATCGCCGAGATGCCAGCCAGCGGCCCCGGCCCGAAGGCGCGGGTGAAGAACAGCGCCCAGATCAGCATGTCAACCGAGCGCAGAAAATCGAAGAAACGTTTGATGAACTGATTAACGAAGCCATTGGGCGTGATGTTTCTGGCGGCCATGAAGGACAGCGGAAAGGCGATCAACGAAGCAAACAGTGTGCCGACAAAGGCCATGACAATAGTCTGCATCAGCTTGATCCAAACGTCGCCATGCTGCCACTCCGCATTGTTGAAAAAGTTATCAAGAGCCAGCATGAGGTTGGACTGATCCGGCTTGATCCGATCGCCGGAGACAATCAGGCTCAGCACCTCGCCAGCACTCTTGTTCCAGAAGGGCGAGTTGGTGTCGAAGATGAAATTCTCCCAACCAAGGAACCGGTGGTGAACCTTGACCTTGTAGTTCTGAACCTCGACGCGCCCGTCGAATCCGAAGCGGGCAACGACCTTTTCATTTTCATATTTCTGCTGGGCCCAGTCAGGCAGAGCGCCGCGCGGGTGGACAGCCTTGTCACGCTCGACATCGATGACCAGCGTCTCACCGCCCCGGGTGATGGTGACCATCCCCGGAACAATAACCACATGACCATCGCCGATGGTGATATCCGCCTGTGTGGTCACAGACTTCGTTTCCGTCCTGGCTGCACCCGTTGATTTGCCCACATTGGCGGGATTTTCGGCCGTCGGGGCATCTGGTGCCATGAAGGAAAAGCTTGAGGATGGCTTGGCGGGTTCTGCTGGCTTCTCCGCCGTCGGCGCGTCTGGCGCCATGAAGGAGAAAGCCTGAGCGGGCGCGGCAGATTCAAAGACTTCCGCCTCGGGGGTGATCTGCTTTGTCTCGACGGTCTTGACGATCCAGTCCGGTTGCGGTTTGGCACCAAGCGGTGAGAAGCGCGGAAACTCGATGTTCAGATAGCCATTCTCGAACTTGACGTCCGGGCGGACCTCATAGGAGATCCAGTCGGCCAGATAGGCTCCGGCGATGTCCCAGTTGCCATTTGAAAAGACCTTGCCGATGTGCAGAAAGCTCGATCCGACAAAGGCATAGATGACAATGGCGATGAAAATCAGAGCCCCGCGAAAGCGCTTGAAGAAGCCCGGTTTGAAGACCGCCGGATAGCGCGCGATCATGTCCTGCATGTCTGTGGCTGCAATGGTGTTCATGGTCCCGTCTCCTACATGCTGGCGCCAAAGGCAAAGGCCTGATTGCCGACGATCTTCTTGCGCAGCCATGCCGAGACCTGGTCGATGGCGATGATGGTGACGAACAACAGCAGAATGATTGCCAGCGTCTTGGCTTCATGACCGCGGGAGATCGACAGGCGCAGCGCCTCGCCGATACCGCCGCCGCCAACGGCACCAATGATGGTGGAGGCACGCACGTTGATTTCCAGCCGCAGCAGCGCATAGGACAGGAAGTTCGGCAGCACCTGTGGCACGATACCGAACCAGACCCGCTCGACCCAGTTGGCGCCAACCGCCCGCAAGCCCTCGTCCGCCTTCATGTCGGCATTCTCCACCACTTCGAAGAACATCTTGCCAAGCGAGCCGACCGTATGGATGGCCACAGCAATCATCGCCGGAACCGCGCCGATGGTCAGAACGGCAACAAAGAAACCGGCAATCACGATCTCAGGGAAGGCACGCAGCACTTCCAGAATGCGGCGAACGACAAAGCGCAGCCATTTCTGCGTCGTCAGATTGCTGGCGGCGAGGAAACACAGGACGAAGCCGAGAAAGAAGCCGATGAGCGTTGCGAATATGGCGATGTTGATCGTCTCAAGCATCTTGTAGACATATTCGGGCATATAAAGTGCCCCGACCAGATAGACCCGCCCCTCTGGATAGTTGAACTTCAGACTGCCATCGAAATAGGGCGAAGGCAGGTCAAACAGGGCACGCCAGATCTCCCAACCATCACGCGGGATCATGTCGCCGAAGAAATCGAAGAAATAGGGCAGCCGGTCGAAAAACTTGCCTGCGTTGGTTTCATTGGCAAACCAGAGCGAGCCGAACAGCGCCACCAGAAGAATGACCAGAGAAAGACAGGTGTAGAAGCGCCTCTTGCGGCTGAGCTCCTGCCAGTGCCGCTCGGTTGCTGCACCAGCAGCAGACAGCTTGACGGGTGATTTCATGTCCTTGTTCTTTCTTGCCTGATAGTGCCAGTGCCGTTGTCATTGAACTGAACACCCAAACGGGACGCGGTTGATGGTCAGATCGATGACAAGAGAGTGGCTTGGAAGAGTGGAGTTCAAAGCGAAAAGGATGACCCGGAATGTCCGGGCCACCCAAAACGCCTATGTCAATCAAAGGAACTCTTAAGAGCCGATCTTTGCCTTGCGGGCGGCAATGATGGCCTTGTAGAAGTCGACGTTGACTTCGGTGAAGCCCTTGTAGTCGCCACCCTGAATGGCAGAGAAGCAAGCCGGATCTGCTTCCGGCATATTCATCATGAAGGCCTTGAACTTGGCCTTGACGTCCGGATCGAGCGTCGAACGCACAACAACCGGACCGTTCGGGATCAGCGGAGAAATCCAGAGCTGCACCAGATCGTTCATGTCCAGGATACCCTTGTCGACCATCTTGCGCAGGTTGCCGGAGGTGTAGCCGTCTTCGAATTTGCCAACACCCGAAGCCCAGGTGGTACCAGCATCGAAGGTGCCCTTGACGACTTCGAGAACGAGGTTCTCATGACCGCCACCAAAACCGGTGGAGCCGAAGAATTCGTTGACCGGAGCGCCGATGGCTTCCGGCAGGGTTACGGAAGGAACGAGGAAGCCGGAGGTGGAGTCGGGATCAGCAAAGCCCAGCTTCTTGCCCTTCATTTCCATCACGTCGGTCATGCCGGAATCCTTGCGAGCAACCATGACGGAATGGTAGCCGGTGGAGCCGTCCATCTGAACCGTGGTCAGGATCGGCTCAACAGCGTCCGGATTGGTCAGATAGGTCTTGGCATAGCCGGAAGCGCCCAGCTCGGCATAATCGAGCGTACCGCCCAGCAGGCCCTGAATGGTGCCATCGTAGTCGGCGGATGGGAACAGCGATACTTTTTCAACGCCCAGAACTTCAGGCAGCTTGTCGACCATGCACTGGAAGTTGCGCAGACGGTCGGCTTCGTTTTCGCCGCCCAGAATGCCGATGCGGAATTCTTTTTCCGCTGCAACGGAAGGAGCAGCAGCACCGGCAACCAGCGCAGCCATGGAAGCTGCGGCAAGAACAATTTTCTTGAACATTTGACGTCTCCTGATGTCGGCCGGTCTTTGCCGGCCTCATGCATTTCGAGAAATAGGCTTAGGTGTTGGACTATTGGCCTGTCACGCTGGCGAAGCGATCTCTGCAGCAACCATGGGGGCAACCATTGCGCCTCTGGCTTCTGGTGATACGGGAATGGAGGTGGAAGTGATGGCCTCGGAGATTTCACCCCCCTCGGTCGAGCCGTAAATCATTTTCACGGCGTCGTTGGTGAGGTCCGAAGCTGGCCCGTCGAACACGACCTTGCCATGGAACATGCCGATCACGCGCTCGCAATAGGTGCGCGCCGTATCGAGCGTATGCAGGTTGGTCACAACCGTAATGCCATCGCGTTCGTTGATATCCCTGAGGCTGTCCATCACGATCTTGGCGTTCAGCGGGTCAAGGGAGGCGATCGGTTCGTCAGCAAGAATGACCTTGGGGCTCTGCATCAGGGCGCGCGCGATGGCAACGCGCTGCTGCTGGCCGCCAGAAAGGGTCCCTGCCCGCTGCAAGGCAGTCTGCTCGATGCCGAGACGCTCCAGCGCCATCAGGGCTTCTGCGCGCTCTTCAGCGGAAAAGATATTGAGAAGATTGAGGATTGTATTGCGGTGGTTGAGGCGGCCAAGCAGGACATTGGTCAGGACATCAAGGCGTGGCACGAGGTTGAACTGCTGGAAGATCATCGCGCAGTCCCGTTGCCAGTCGCGCAACTCGCGCCCCTTGAGGCCGGAGACCCTCTTGTCGCCGAAACGGATGGTCCCATCCGAGGGATCGATCAGCCGATTGATCATCCTCAGCAGGGTCGATTTGCCCGCGCCGGATCGGCCGATGACACCGACCATCTGCCCTTGGGGAATGGAGACGGTGACTGAATCGACAGCCGTGTTTGCCCCAAAACGACGCGACACATTCGTCAATTCCAGCATGAGGTTTTCCTTCCATTCCCGTTTTCCGGGCCAATCCCGACAAATCCGGGCATCTGGTCTTTTGGTAAAATGTTATCTTCTAACCAGCGAAGGATTACGCACCTTATATGACACGTGCTTGTCTTGAACATTTCAGTTCCATGACAAAACCTGTTTTTAAAAGAAAAGGCCCGCGCCTCCACAAGGTGACACGGGCCAATCCAAGTGATTGAAATCACGTCTATTTGTATTTTTCGACAAAGGCTTCAACCGACAGACTGCGAAAATCGTCAAGAGCAGTTCGGAGGGCTGCATGTGACCAGTCCCACCAGGCCAGATCCTTGAGGTCACGAATGATTTCCGGCGAAAAGCGCGAGCGGATCGGATTGGCCGGGACGCCACCGACGATCATGTAGTCGGGCACGTCACGGCTGACCACAGCACCGGCCCCGATGATCGCGCCATCGCCGATGGTTACGCCGGGCAGGATCGTTGCGCCGTGGCCGATCCAGACGTCATGTCCGATCGTCACACGATGATCGCGGCGCCAGTCGATGAAGCTTTCTTCCTGCTCGCAATCGTCGAAATAGGCATTGGCCCGGTAGGTAAAGTGATGCAGGGTTGCCCGCCAATAGGGATGGTTGGGGGCGTTGATCCGCACCGCCTGTGCGATATTGGCGAACTTGCCGATGGTGGCACACCAGATATTGCCATCGCGCTCGATATAGGAATAGTCGCCAAGGGTGCTTTCGGAGATCAGCGTCCGGTCTCCCACCTCGGTATAGCGACCAAGCGTGGAGCCGGTCACTTCGGCGTTGGGGTGAATGGTCGGTGCAACGCCGAGCTTGTGCAGCTTTTTCGGTGGCGTCTCCGTGCCATTCTCGCCCGAGTGATTGTCGTTGTTCATGGTGTCTATACTCCGGATGGGTTGGATTGTCGCCCCGTGCTATCGGTCTGCGCCCAGATGATGATGTGCCCTTCAATCAGGACCAGCTCAGGTCAATTCCAAAGGCCTGCCAACCATCGCCCCTTGGCTCTGGCCCTTTCTCTTTGCCCGCTCGGCAAAATGGGCAACATCGATGATGGCATCAGCGATTTGCTCGCGCACGTCTTCGTCATGGAAGATCCCCAGCATCGCCACACCCTTTTTCTTCTTCTCGCGGATGAGGTCGATGACAACCGCGCGGTTTGCAGCATCCAGCGAGGCGGTCGGTTCATCAAGCAGCAGCACAGGGTGATCGGTGAGGAAACCGCGGGCGATGTTGACCCTTTGCTGCTCGCCACCGGAAAAGGTTGCTGGCGGCAACTGCCACAGGGTTTCTGGCAGGTTGAGGCGGGCGAGCATTTCACCAGCCTTGAGGCGCGCCTCGGCGAGGCCTTCCCCCTGCCCGACCAGCGCCTCGGCAGCGACATCAAGCGCGGGAACCCGCGGCATGGCGCGCAGGAACTGGCTCACATAACCAACCGTCTCGCGGCGGATGGCAAGGACGGTGCGCGGTTCGGCCTTGGCGATGTCGATCATCGTGTCGCGATAGGCGACCATGATCTGCCCGCAGTCGGCGCTGTAATTGCCGTAGATCATCTTGAGGATGGAGCTTTTGCCCACCCCGGACGGGCCACCGAGAACGGCGCATTCACCGGCGCGCAGGGCGAAGTTGACCCCTGAGACCACGGGAATGGTCACCGACCCGCGCAGATGCATGACAAAATTCTTGGCGACATCGGTCATCAGCACCGGGGTCGTCTTGACGATGGAAGAAATGGTATCTGGCATCCTTCGCTCCTAGACCTGAAGTATGGACGAGATGAGAAGTTGGGTATAGGGCGCCTGAGGATCATCGAGCACCCGGTCAGTAAGGCCGGTTTCGATCACCCGCCCCTCTTTCATGACCACCATCCGGTGGGACAAAAGACGGGCGACGGCCAGATCGTGGGTCACGACAATGGCGGCCAGCCCCAGCTCGGCGACAAGTCCGCGCAAGAGGTCAAGCAGGCGCGCCTGCACCGACACATCAAGACCGCCGGTCGGCTCGTCCATGAAGACAAGGCGCGGGCCGGTCACCAGATTGCGGGCGATCTGCAAGCGCTGGCGCATGCCACCGGAGAAGGCGCGCGGCTGGTCATCGATCCGGTCCCGAGCGATCTCGACCTGTTCCAGCCAGTCTGCGGCGGTCTCGCGGATATCGCCATAATGACGTTTGCCAATCGCCATCAGGCGTTCCCCGACGTTGGCCCCGGCGGACACCGTCATGCGCAGACCATCGGCCGGGTTTTGATGGACGAAGCCCCAGTCGGTGCGCATCAGGAAGCGCTTTTCCGCTTCACCCAGCCGGAACACCTCACGCATGGTGCCGTCGCGCATGCGATAGTTGACCATGCCGGATGTCGGGGTCATGCGGGTGGAAATGCAATCGAGCAGCGTGGTCTTGCCCGAACCGGATTCCCCGACAATGGCCAGCACCTCACCGGGCCAGAGATCAAAGCTGATATCCTCGCAGCCGACCCGGCGGCCATAGTATTTCGAAACCGAGCGCACCTGCAGCAGCGGCTTCTCGCTCAAATCCATGGGACGCGGTGGAACGAGGGAAGACTTCGGCAGGTGATCGCTTGTATGTGCCTTGTTCATGGGGGACGTCTCCATATGGCCAGAATTGCAGGCTGTCATGCTTCCGTTCCTTCCTTGTCGCCATCCGCTGATGCGCCGTCCAGAATGTCCGGCGACAGGGAGCCGCGGTGGCCATGGGCGCGGCGGTCTTCGCAATAGTCGCTATCCGAGCAGACGAACATGCGCCCGCCCTGATCATCAAGAATGACCTCATCGAGAAACACGTCCGTCCCCCCGCAAAGAGCGCAGGGTTCTTCGAAATGCTGTATCTCGAAAGGATAGTCTTCGAAATCGAGGCTCACGACATCGGTATAGGGTGGGATGGCATAGATGCGCATCTCGCGCCCGGCGCCATAAAGCTGCAATGCCTCGCTCCGGTGCATCTTCGGGTTATCGAATTTCGGGGTCGGCGACGGGTCCATGATGTAGCGCCCCTTGACCTTCACCGGATAGGCGTAGTTGGTGGCGATGTGCCCCTTCTGGGCGATGTCCTCATAGAGCTTCACATGCATGAGGCCATAGTCTTCCACCGCATGCATCTTGCGGGTTTCGGTCTCGCGCGGCTCCAGAAAGCGCAGTGGTTCCGGGATCGGCACCTGAAAGACAATCACCTGTCCCTCGTGCAGCGGTTCTTCCGGAATGCGGTGGCGGGTCTGGATGACGGTTGCCTCGGCGGTGTGGGTCGTCGTTCTGACCTTGGCCATCCGGGCAAAGAAGGCACGGATGGACACCGCGTTGGTGGTATCGTCCGCCCCCTGATCGATCACCTTGAGGGTGTCATCCGGGCCAATGATGGAGGCGGTCACCTGCACCCCGCCGGTGCCCCAGCCATAGGGCATGGGCATTTCGCGGCTGGCAAAGGGCACCTGATAGCCGGGAATGGCGATGCCCTTGAGGATGGCCCGGCGGATCATGCGCTTGGTCTGTTCATCAAGATAGGCGAAGTTGTAGTCGGCGATGGCGCCCTGCTGCGCCTCGATGTCATGAAGGGTCGCGGACGTCATTGAGCCGCCTCCTGTTCCTCATCCGCATCCTTGTGCGAATTGGCCTTAAAGAATTCCGATTGCATGCGACGCACCAGCTTCAGTTCGGCCTGGAAGTCGACATAATGGGGCAGCTTGAGATGCTCAACGAAGCCTGTGGCCTGAACGTTGTCCGCATGGGAGATGACGAATTCCTCGTCCTGCGCGGGCGCGAGAATGTCTTCATCCAGTTCCCTTGCCCGCAAGGCGCGGTCGCACAGGGCCATCGACATGGCCTTGCGCTCGGACTGGCCAAACACCAACCCGTAACCACGGGTGAACTGCGGCGGCACGGTCTTTGACCCTTTGAACTGGTTGACCATCTGGCACTCGCTGACCTGAATGCGCCCAAGCGAGACGGCAAATCCGAGCTCCGGCACCTCCATCTCGACATCCACTTCGCCGATGCGGATTTCTCCGGCAAAGGGGTGGCTGCGGCCAAAACCGCGCTGTGTCGAATAGCCCAGTGACAACAGGAAGCCCTCATCCCCGCGTGACAGGGCCTGCAGGCGCAGATCCCGCTCCATGGGGAACTGCATCGGCTTGCGCGTCAGGTCACCCGGCTCATCCCAATCGCTGCCGTATTGCGGCGCAGCGCTATCCGGTTCCATCAGCCCTTCGCCCGCAATCAGATCGGAAACGCGGGGCATAGGCTCGTCGGCGAGATCTTCCGCCTGCTCTATTGTCTGCGGCTCGGGCACAGCTTCATCCGTTGCCAACGATGGGTCGAGCAAACGGTGCGTATAGTCGAAGGTCGGCCCGAGGATCTGGCCACCAGGCAAGTCCTTGAAGGTTGCCGAAATGCGGCGCTCGATGGTCATTTTACCGGTGTCGATCGGTTGGGAATAGCCAAGGCGCGGCAAAGTGGTGCGATAGGCGCGCATCAGGAAGATGGCTTCAATCATGTCACCGCGGGCCTGCTTGATGGCCAATGCGGCCAGCTCCCGGTCATAGAGAGCGCCCTCGCTCATGACGCGGTCAACAGCCAGAGCCATCTGTTCGGTGATCTGCTCCAGCGTGATGGCGGGCAACGAGCGATCACCGCGGCGCCTGTCCGCCAGCAATTCGTGGGCGGCCTTGATGGCGGCTTCGCCGCCTTTTACAGCTACATACATCTCAGTGATCCTGCTTGTCAGACGATGCCGGGTGTCCAAGCGTTATCGCCGTGGTGCGGGGCAGACAGGCGATGGTGTCCGGGGCGACGAAAACCACATCAACACCCCGCGGGAACAGTTTGTGGTTCTCCTGCCACTGGGCAACAAACAAAGGAGAAAGCGGCGAGACCGCCAGCGATTGCGTGTCCTTGATGCCCGGCCCCGAAAGGCTCCAGTCCGGTTTGTTCTCAAGGCGCTCAACCTGAATGAGCAGTGTTGCCGAGCGGTCCGGGTAGTCCTGCCCCCCCTTGGCAAAGCTCTCCAGCGCTGGCATGTCCCGCTTACCGGAAAGCACGGCAAAGGTGGCAGCGTCCGGTTCATCAACAAGGGGCGCTCCGACATGGAAGGTCAGCCAGTCGTTGAGAGCGCCAATGTCCTTCATGGTTCCGTCCAGCCAGACCGGCGTGTCGGCATCGGCCATGGTCGCCAGAACGGCGGCCGTCAGTGGCAACATGGGCAACGGCGAGCGGGCGTCCGTTGCAACAGGCTTGATGGTTCCGGGGCGAGCCATGGCGTCCATGAGGCTGCGGAAAATGCGTTGGGACTGGTAGACAGGTTCTCCCAGTCCGCCCTGCATCGCCTCAAGGCTGGTTTCCAGCGATGTCTTGTTGAAACTTGTCCGGGTCATCAATCGTCCCCCCTGACCATGGTGAAGAAGTTGACACGAGTTGCCTGAGTCTCGGCAGCGCGCGTCTTGTCCCGCTCTGCCACCAATGCCTTCAGCGGCACCAGAATGGCCTGCTCGATGGAAGCCTCCATGGCCGGATCGGTTGCCAAAGCATCAATCACCGCGGCAAGTTTGGCCTTGCCATGGTTTCGTCCGAGCATGACCGCATGGCCAATGGCACCGTCTTCCATCCGCACCGTGGCGCGGGTCACGGTTGCCTCGCCGAAGTTGAACGGTGCACCGCCGCCGCCGATACGTCCACGCAGGGCGACCAGTCCGGTTTCCGGTCCGCGCAGCAATTCGCAGCCAGGATCCAGTTTCATGGTCTTCCAAAGGCGGATCAGCTCAGCGGCAGGCGCGTTGGCCAGAATTGACATGCGCTGTTGCCGCGCCTGTTGATCACTTGTGAGGCCATCCGGACTTTGCCCGAACAGCTCGTCAGCCCCGATACCCGGCGCAGTATCCGCCGCTATTGTGTGTTGGTCTTGCATGTTCACCATTCCAGTTTGCATCCCAATCCGGTGTGTCTCATCAGGCCCAAGCCTAAGGGCAAGACTTGTCTTCCCCGTGACAGAGCCAATGACAGGGCCAGTGACAGGGTCTTGGCTACCCGCTTTTCGCTGCCCCCTGCCCGGCCTTGACAAAGAGTGTTGCATGAATATTTGTCTATTTATATAGACAACCGTACTTGCGCCGTTCTTATCGGGCGATAATGACGCCCTGATGACATCGGCAGACAATTCACACCAAGACGGTTGCCATGCCATCTTTCCTGGCCGCGAGGGCGACAGCGGTAGCCAGAGGCAGTCAGGGGCAGTCAGGGGCAGTCAGGGGCAGTGGCAACAAGAAAGATAGCCGTCGTGCACCGAATCAGGCAACGATGCATCAAGACCGGCCCAAACGCGCAAAGGAACGCTTGGCCATGGCCTCGGACATTATCAGAAGCGTCATCGGACGCCGCACGGGTATCGCCCTCTGGCGACAGATTGCCGATGCGATCAGGGCGGGGATTTCCTCCGGCCTTGGCGATGAAAGTGGCAGATTGCCGCCGGAAATGGAGTTGGCCGAACAGTTCGGTGTCAACCGGCATACAGTCCGCTCGGCCATTTCGGCGCTCGTCTCGGAAGGCATTCTGCGCGCGGAACAGGGGCGTGGCACCTTCATCATCAAGCCTGAGCGCCTCACCTATCCGATTTCCAAGCGAACCCGCTTTTCCGCCACGCTCGCCGAACAGGGCCAAAGGGGCGAATCCCGCATCATGTCCCATGGCATCAATCCAGCCCCTGAGGATGTGGCCAGGGCGCTGGCACTCTCCCCCGGTGCGCCGGTGTTGCAGGTACGTTCTGTGGGGTTTGGTGACAACACACCAATCAGCCGGGCCACCGCCTGGTTCGACAATGAACGTTTCCCGGAGATGCTGCCCCACCTCCTGAGGTTCAATTCGGTCACCAAGGCCTTTGCAGCTTCGGGGCTTGATGACTATGTGCGCGTATCCACATTGGTGGAAGCCTATCACGCCACCCTTGATGACATCGAAATCCTGCGCCTTGCCCCCGGCTCGATCGTGCTGGTCACCTATGCCATCAATGCCGATCTTGATGGCAAGCCGGTGCAATATTCAAAAACCCGGTTTTCCGCCGACAGGGTCAGCCTGCAGATTGAACAGGATCCGCATCAACCCGAAGACTGAGCGTCGGGCCGTCCCTGCTTGCCACGGGATAAAGTCCTTCGCCAGAAAGTCCGGCTTGTACCACGGTGCTCCGACACTACATAATCGGGATCACGTTTATCTTTGTCCGTGCCGCAACCAGTCCGGTTCGTGCGGCTCAAATCTTTTCAGGAGACCATTTCATGCAGCTTATCAGCCCTGATTTCAATGATGGCGATCCACTACCGAACAAATGCGTTTCAAAGGGTCTCGGCGGCGAAGACCGCTCTCCCCTGTTGCAGTGGAGCGATGTTCCTGCGGGTACAAAGAGCCTTGCCCTGACCTGCTACGACCCGGACGCTCCGACCGGCTCGGGCTTCTGGCATATGATCATCACCAACATTCCGGTATCGGAATCGGGTGAGATTTCCAGCGACAACCTGCCTGCCAGTGCCAAGAGCGCTCTCAATGATGCCGGCACAGAAAATTACACCGGGGCCTATCCACCGTCAGATGATCCTGCTCACCGTTACATCTTCACCCTGCATGCTCTCAGCCTTGAGGAAATCAACCCCGAAGGCATGACCGGTGCCTATGTGCGCTTCAACATCATGCGCAACCAGCTGGCTTCTGCGAGCATCATGGGACATTTCAAGAATAACAGCTAAGCACATTTACGCTTGATCGTTGTTTTGATAAAGAATATCGGATGTGGCCGGAACAATTCCGGCCATTCCTGTCAGGAATCCATCCGTCTGCGATAGCGAGCTATGCCACTGGCCTCGCTGGTCACAAGGCTCTTTGAAAGGTCATTGCTCTCATGAAACGCGTCAACCCACTCAAATTGAATAACCTGCAGCTGAAGACGCTGGTGCTGACCCAGATTCTGGCTCGCTCCCAGCCGGAAGAAGCATGGAATGCCGACGGAACCATCACCATTCTGCGCTTGCCCCACGCCCATGGCGACCATCTGCATGTCGGCGAATATGTCGTCAACAGCGCCGATGCGAACGGCTTCAACAACCGTGGCGTATGGGCTGCTCTGGCACGCAAGGGTCTGGTCGCAGACAAGGATGTCCCGCCGATCCAGCTCACTCGTGAAGGGCTTGAGTATGACACCGGCCTTGATCACCACTTCACCGCGAAGTCCGATCACTGACACCCTGCTGTTGCGCTTGTACAGATGTAGCTATGGACAGCTTGAGGCCATGGGATGACACTTAACTCCACTAATCCATCGTCTTGCCTTTAGCCGTCCATATTGGCTCAATCAGTTCCGAGGGAGGATTTCAGATGCGCATCATACTGGCTGACGACCATCCCTTGTACAGATCCGGCATGAAGCAGATGCTCGCGGAGCTGTACCCGGATGCCACGATTGATGAGGCAGGAGACGCCGGGACGCTCAATTCGCAAGTTTTGGCGCAGCCGGAGCCGGATCTGATCATTTCCGATCTGCTGTTCCCCGGCTTTGACTATATTCGCGATCTGAAGCGCCTGCGCCAGACCTTTTCCCTTTGCCCGATCATTGCCGTCTCGATGATGAACGACCCGCTGGAGGTCGAACATATCATGGCGCTCGGGGTCAATGGCTATGTCTCCAAGTCTGTGCCTTCCGAGCAGATGCTCGAAGCGGTGGAGAAAGTCATGCAGGGCAACATCGAGGTTCGTCTGAGCGACGAATGCTTGTCGCCAGAGATGCAGGGACTGGTCAAACCGGCCCTTGACGAACTGACCCCGCGTCAGATCGAGATTCTCAAGCTGCTGCGCCATGGCCTGTCCAACAAGGAGATTGCCAGGGAACTGGATCTCTCACCATTCACGGTGCGCAGCCATGTTTCAGCACTAATGAAAAATCTCGGTGTTTCCAACCGGGCTGCCGCCTCGGCCATTGCTGCGACCTATGGGCTGAACTGACGCTCCTGCCCCCCCCCCCTTGCCGTTTACATTGGTGCGCTCAGGAAATGACCTGTGCATCGCTGGAAAGCGAAAATAGGCCGAGCATTGCCGAACGCAGTTGCACGGGCTGAACCGGCTTGTGCACAAGCAGCAGGTTGGCTGTCTTGACCCTTTGCTGAACGTCGGATGTCAGATCCCCTGAAATAACCAGAGCCTTCACGCCCCGACCGTAGCGTTCCCTGGCTTCCCTGACGATTTCAAGTCCGGTATAGCCTTGTGGGAAGGTGTAGTCGGAGATCATGAGGTCCACCGGCCCTTCGATGAGTCGCATTTGCTCAAGGCTCTCGGCTGCGCGAACCCGGCAGCCCCATGTCTGAAGCAGGTTGACCGTCGCCTGACGGGTCTCCTCGTCGTCATCGACAACAAGCACCATCTTCTGATGGAAGAGCGCACCGATCCGTTCAGATGGACTGGTCGTCTTTTCAACGGTTTCCGACAAGGGCGCACTGACCAGACCGCCGATTTTGATGCAGGTGCCTGCGGGGCTTGTATCAAGACCGATCGACAGCGTCTGCAAATCGGCAAGACGGCGGACGATGGCCAGACCAAGCCCAAGCCCCCTTTCCACGTGATCCGAACACCCCACCTCCGGCATCATGCGGTTTGAGCGCTGCTTGATCTGGGTGAACTCCTCAAAGATCACCGATTGATGTTCGACGGGAATACCAGGACCATCATCACAGACGGTGATGCTGACATCGGGGCCAACCTTTTCCACGATGATCCGTGCAAAGCCGCCCCCGGAGTGACGGATGGCATTGGACAGCAGGTTCTGCACCATGCGCCGCACCAATATCGGGTCGGCGACCACCCCCACCTTTGGCCCTTCGAGCATCAAGGTGACATGGGCGATTTCGGCCAGCGGCTCATAATCGTCAAGCACATGGTTGAGCATGTCCTCAAGGTTGAAAGCGGTCGGGCGAACCTGAACCTTGCCGCTGTCGAGCAGGCTCACATCAAGCAGGGAATTGAACAGCTTTGACAGAGTCTGGAGAGAATTGCGGATGCGGTTCAGCGTCTCGCGGCTTTTGCCGTCCAGCTTGCTGAATGGCAGCGTTTCGATATGCAGCCCGATCGCATGCAGGGGCTGGCGCAAATCATGACTGGCTGCAGCCAGCAGCCGGGTCTTCTCGCGGTTGGCATGACGGGCCGCTTCTGCCGCTTCCCGGTATCGCTGGGCAAGATCGAGATTCTCATTGCTGATTTCGATATATTGCGCGACGGATTCCAGCACATCATGGCCAAAGCGCATCATCATCGACAGGAAAATGAGCACCAGCCCACCCAGCAGGATGAACTCATCGCCCAACATGAAAAGGCGCAGGGCCAGCAAGCCCAGATACGGCACGGCATAAAGGACAAACGAACGCGGAAACACCGCCAGCGACCGCACGGCCGCAGCCGTGGCGCCAGCCGCTATCGACATCTGAATGGCGAAGTGGGCGACATTGCCCGGATTGAGGCTGACGTAGGTCATCACGCCCCAACTGACCCCGACCAGACAGCTCAGATAGTCCATCAGCCGGATCCAGAGATAGGGTCGTCGCTTCTCCTCGGATATCTGGGTATAGCTGCGCCGCCAGACTTCCATCAGGAACGGATAGAATATGATCTCCAACACACCCCAGATCACCAGAAACCATGTGTAGACATTGGCATTGCTGCTGGCGATGAAAATCAGAACGCTGGCACTGGCGATGTGCCCGAGATAGATGGAGTCTGGTGTTTTCAGGAAGACATTGACGTGTTCATGAACAGTATTCGCAGGAAGAGGGGTTTTGAAGGCATCGAGAAGGTACATTTTACTCACTTGTATTGACTGATTTGCCTTTAAGTCCGTTCCTGCTGTGCAATACATTGCCTGAACACTTTGAAAGATCATATTTGCATATAATTTTCCGCTTTTTCAATTGAATTTATTTCTACCTCCGTAAGTATAAATACGTTTTATTTCATTATTTGCCACTTCTTCGTTTTATCGCTAGTGTGGATCATGTCTCTATTGGGGCGGTCTTCGGCAAGGGATGTCGATGGCGGGAAACCCGACAGCGGGAGCGTTGCATGTCCAAGCTTGATGAAGTTCTGGAAATCATTGATCAGATCAATGCACAAGACCCGCGCATGACCGCGACCGATGGGGCTGCGGCCGTGCCGTCAGATCTGATATATGGCATGCGGATGAGTCTTGTCTGCGACCGGTTCGCCCCGATGGCAGATGACTGCGTCAAGATTGCTGCTCGCGGACAATATCTGGAAAGCTGGCTGTTTGATGATGCACTGGCAAGCGCGGATACGCCGTCAGGTCCTGCCCCGACGGAAGAGCAGCAACGAGCCCACAGCGCCGACAAGCTGGCCAGGATCATGGCTGCCAACGGCTATAACGACGAGGACTGCATCACGGTGCGCGATCTGCTTCAGGGCTCTGAGAATGCGTCGGAGGGGCATCTGCAGTTGCTTGAAGACCTCAATGGTCTGGTCTTCGTGTTGTTCTACGCCAAACAGGCCATCGCAAAGTATGACAAGGCGAATCTGCAACAGCTTCTCGGCAAGGCCCTGTCTCGGATGAGTGACGAAGCTCTCAGCTTTGCATGGCAGGAGACAGACGATCCGATCATCACCGGTTCCATCCAGTCCACCCGCAAGGCCCTCAGCCCGCAAAAGCGATCGGTCTATTATCTCGACTGACGGCGTGAATAACTGTGCCGATGCCAGCCCGATGCCTTTACGCCTTCAGCCACGACGCTTCAGCATAAACGGGCTAAAAGCCCTCGATACGAGTACAGGTTGATCATTTTCCGCCTTTATTCACTTTTTCGATACTGACCGCCGTTTCCCCGCCAGTTTTTTCATTCAGGAATTTTATTTAGACCAAAAGTAGTGTAGCAACACTGCGTGAAAGCTTTGCACTGCCCCAAGTCTGGAGCCGAGAGAGGACCCCTTTTTGTCTGGAACTGATGTGAATATGGCTGCCCGCCCACAAAATGACTATAACTGGTCGTCGGTTTGGTTGATGGCGATGCGTCCCAAGACGCTTCTGTTATCGCTTAGCCCGGTTCTGCTTGCCGGACTGATCGTCTTTGGCGGCAGCCATCCTGTGGACTGGATCGTCTTTCCCATCATCATCCTGTCTTCTGTCAGCATCCAGATCGCGACCAACCTCTGGAACGATGCGACCGACGCGTCCACGGGGCTCGACAAGGCCAGCGAGCGTCTGGGGCCACCACGGGTTACCAGCATGGGGCTATTGAAGCCTTGGCAGGTGCGACTGGCTGCGTTCCTGTTCCTTCTCCTTGCGGCCCTTTGTGGTCTCTATCTGGTGTTCATCGGGGGCTGGCCGATCCTGCTGATCGGCATCGTCGGCATTCTATGCGCGTTTGGCTATTCATCAGGCCCCTACCCGATTTCCGGCTCGCCCTTCGGTGAAGTCTTCGTCATCTGCTTTTTCGGCATCATGGCGGTGATGGGCAGCGCCTACCTGCTGACGGGCGCATGGACAGAGATCGCCTTCTGGGCCGGGTTCTACATCGGCTTGCCAGCTGCCGCCGTGCTGGTGGTCAACAATTACAGGGACCGGATTGGAGATGAACAGGGCGGACGGCGCACACTCGTCATCCAGATCGGCCCCAAGGCAGCCAAACGCCTCTATGCGATCCTGCTGCTCCTGTGTTGCGCCGGACTGGTTCATCTCAACAGCCTGATCCATCCGGGCACCCTGAGCTTTGTCAGCCTTGTCGTGGCTGGCCTTCTGATGATCTATTCCCTAGCCATGCCAATCAGAAGATTCTTCCTGGCGGACACGGCACCACTGCAAAACAGGTGCCTGCTTGGCACCTCGATTTTTCAGCTGCAATGGCTTGCTGCCTTCGTTCTCATCATGCTTGCCAGCTGACAGGCCTGCTGGCCCTCGCCTGCCTTGTCAAGACGGCGCAGAGCGCTTCACTCAGGTGCCATGCTGGCACCGACGTCAGCGACCGGCACCTCGATCGTGACAGTTCCAGCCTTCTCGAAGGTCAACGCAAGCGGAAAACTATCTCCCTCCTTGAGCGGTGCCTTGAGCTTCATCAGCATCACATGATAGCTGCCCGGTTTAAGTGCGACCCCGGTGTGGGCCGGAATATCGATGCCGTCCACGGGGCGCATCCGCATGATGTCGCCGTCCTTGATGTGGGTATGCAGTTCGGTAACTTCGCCGACATCCGCATGGGCCGATAACAGACGGTCCGCCTCGCCACCATTGTTGATCTGCATGAAACTGCCACCGGCCCGTGCCATGCCTGCTGTCGCACGGGCAAATGGAGCTGAAACCGTTATGTCTCCTATTTTCCATTCGGTCGCTGCGGCAGAAAGGCACGACATCCCCAATACAATCGAACCGATGATCAGTCTTTTCATACCTGCTCTTTTCCTGTTCTTGTTGTTCAAATCCGGATCAGCCATGTGCTCCTCATGCATACAAATTGGAGCGTTTCATGCTCAACACTGGCCATTAAAAGCAAACTTTTGTCACGGCTGACCACTTTATTAATGCAGCTTTGTTGATTAGACTATCAAAATACGTGCGATGACTTAGGTCATTGTATTTAAGCCCAAAGACGTATCCAATAGACCGGCCACGACTCTCCCGGCTTTTGTCTGGCGAGTATGATCGTCCCCGACACGAGACTGCAACTCTCTCGAAATCACAAAAAGGTCAACTCGTGAATACACCCCTTATTCCCATCGGCCTCGCTCTCATCATGATGACGGTCGGATTGTCTGTCCGGTTGTCCGACTTCAAGGCCCTGCCTCATCAGCTCAATGCGGTTGCTGCTGGCCTGCTTGCCCAGCTGGTTTTCCTGCCGGTCATCGCCCTCGTCGTTGCGCTGGTTACCGGTCTTGATACGGTTTACGCCATTGGCCTGATCATTCTGGCCTCGGCACCGGGCGGCATTTCTTCCAATCTGCTGACGGTTCTGGCGCGCGGCAAGACAGCGCTTTCCATTTCGCTGACCATCCTGACCAACCTCGTCGCCTTCATCACCATTCCTACGGTCCTCTCCATCGCCTTCCTCATTTTCCGTGGATCAGGCCTTGAAGGGCCAAGCACCGAAGCGCTGCATTCCCTGCCGTTTGGCGAAACCGCCATCAAGGTTCTGGCGATTTCCGCGCTGCCACTGGCCATTGGCATGCTGGTCTGTCGGTTCCTGCCCAATTTTGCGAGCCGCATCGAAAAGCCAGCCAAGTTCATTGCCTCGGCCATCTTTGCCGCCATCGTGGTCAACTCCTTCTATAGCGAATGGAGCAGCATCATGTCGCATTGGTCCACCGTTGGACCTGCCGTCATCCTGCTCAACATTCTCGCCATCGGATCGGCCATGCTGTTCAGCCGCCTGTTCCGCCTCAGCGCCAAGCAGGCTGTCACCATTGCCATTGAATGCGGTTTGCAGAATGTGGCACTGGCGTTGGTGATCGCGCAGTTTCTGGGCAATGGTCGCTTCATGGTGCCGTCATCCATCTACGCGCTGGTGATGAACGTCTCCGTTCTGATCCTCATCGCGGTTGGCAACAAGCTGTCGGAAGAAAAAAGCGAAGTGCGTGTAAAACAGAAATAGCCCGCTCGCAGTGCAGGCGGACGTGATGGCCCGCGCCGCGCAAACCGGCACTACCGATCAGGCGAGACGGCTTTCCCTTATAACCATAGGACTGGCTGTCTCGCCTTCTGTTTACCCCTCCCCGGCACCGTCAGAAGGTCGGCGGGGAACAGGCACTGATGCAAATGCAGGGTTCAGCCCCTGTATTGCGAAATCTGTGCGGCTGGGCGCTCTCGAAATACCAGGCATCGCCGGGCCGCAGGATCTGACGTTCGTCCCCCACCGTCACCTCAAGGCTGCCGGAAACGACGATGCCGCATTCCTCGCCTCTGTGGCTGAGTGCAACGCGCCCGGTATCTGCGCCCGGCATCAGTTTCTCATGCAGCATCTGGATGGCCTTGTCGGGCCGGTCGGCACCGACAAGGCGGAAGGACAGCT
The DNA here is from genome assembly GCF_003574655.1 of Cohaesibacter haloalkalitolerans. GTDB lineage: Bacteria > Pseudomonadota > Alphaproteobacteria > Rhizobiales > Cohaesibacteraceae > Cohaesibacter > Cohaesibacter haloalkalitolerans. The sequence continues at coordinate 98,448 of NZ_QNUM01000005.1, read as the reverse complement.
TGCCCTTGCCGATCTCCTTGAGATCCGTCGCCCGATAGAAATATCGCCCCTCGGCGGCCAGCTCAAAGGAGAAGAAACGCGCCAGATCCATGTCCAGACCATCCAGTATGCGCTTGAGGGCTCCGACGGAAGGATTGGACTGGCCGCTCTCGATCTGTGATATGGTGGCGTTGGCGACGCCGGTCTTCTTGGCAAGAGCCCTTTGAGACAGGCCTGCGCCCATGCGCACCTGACGCAATCTCTCGCCGATATCGGCCCCGACGTCGCGGTCGACTTCTGCGGTATGCAGCAAATCCGTGTGCGGCAATATCGTGTCTGCCATGGTGTCCGAAGGCCTCCTCATTCGCAAACTGTTCACCCGTTCAATATATCGAACACTTTACTATCGGCCTACGTATTTTCAATAGGTTACAAGGACGAAAATAAAGACTTGTTCATTTTGGGCAAGCACCGCACACTTGCGCGATAAAAATAATCGCATTCCCAAGAGGTCTTTATGAACAACCAAAGCAAAATGCCTAACGATCTGTCCAGTTTCTGGATGCCATTCACCCATAACCGTAGCTTCAAGCAGGATCCACGCATGGTGGTCTCAGCGGATGGCATGTTCTACAAGAGTGCCGATGGACGCGATATTCTGGATGGCACCGCAGGTCTGTGGTGCGTGAACGCTGGCCACAACGCACCGCGCGTTGTTGAAGCCGTGCAGAAGCAGGTTGCTGAAATGGACTATGCGCCGAACTTCCAGTTCGGGCACCCCAAGGCATTCGAATTTGCTTCTCGTGTTGCCGAAATCTTCCCTGAAGGCATGGATCATGTCTTTTTCACCAACTCCGGCTCCGAGTCGGTCGACACGGCCCTGAAGATCGCCCTGCACTATCATCGCGCCCGTGGTGATGCCGCCCGTACCCGCCTCATCGGACGCGAGCGTGGCTATCACGGCACCGGCTTTGGCGGCATTTCCGTTGGCGGCATTTCCAAGAACCGGATGCATTTCGGCTCGCTGCTAACCGGCGTTGACCATCTGCCGCATACCCACGACATTGCCAAAAATGCCTTCTCTCGCGGTTGCCCGGAACATGGCGGCATCGAGAAGGCCAACGCCCTGCTCGATATCATCGCCTTGCATGATCCATCCACCATCGCCGCAGTGATCGTGGAACCGATGGCTGGCTCCACCGGCGTTCTGATGCCGCCGAAGGGCTATTTGCAGCGCCTGCGCGAGATCTGCACCCAGTATGGTATTCTGCTGATCTTCGACGAGGTCATCACCGGCTACGGTCGCCTCGGCACGGCCAGTGCTTCGGAATTCTTCGGGGTCATACCGGACATCATCACCACCGCCAAGGGCCTGACCAACGCCACCGTTCCTGCTGGCGCCGTCATCGTCTCCAACGCCATCTACCAGTCCGCCATGGATCATGCCGATGCAGCCATCGAGCTGTTCCACGGCTACACCTACTCCGGCCACCCGCTGGCAGCAGCGGCCGGTCTTGCGACGCTGGACACCTATGCGGAAGATGGTCTGTTCGAGAATGCAGCCGCAATGTCCTCCTACTGGGAAGACGCCATCCACAATCTCAAGGGCGCACGCAATGTCATCGACATTCGCAACCTTGGCCTTGTCGGCGGCATTGAGCTTGCCCCGCGTGAAGGTGCTCCGGGCGCTCGCGGCATGGAAGCCATGATCAAGGCATGGGAAAAGGGTGCTATGATCCGCGTCACCGGCGATATCATCGCCCTGTCGCCACCATTGATCATCGAAAAAGCCCACATCGACCAGCTGTTCGACGTGGTTGCCGCAGTGTTGGCCGAAATCGACTGACGCCCGACTGTCGCACGCGAATGCTTAGAAGTGAAAAGGCCAGCCCCCGCGCTGGCCTTTTTCATGTTCATGCAACTCCGTCGCTCGTGAAGCAAAAAGGGCCTGACTGCACAGACAGCCAGACCCCAGACCTTTCAAGACGGCTCAAAAGCCACCCTATTCCTCACCAATCCAGCGGAAGGAAATGTCATCCTTGGTAAACAGATGGCGTTTGTCGTCGTCTGCCGTCAGAGTCACCGTCTCGCCGCGAACAAAGTCGTGTGTGCCCGGGATCTTGGCAATCAGGGGCTCCTCGCCGGAATGTGGCGGTTCGAGATACAGCAGGGTGACTTCACCGAGCTTCTCGACGATGCGGACTTCACATTTGTAAAGGGGTTCATCGCCCTCTTCACAAAGGCGCAGATCTTCCGGGCGAACACCAAACTTGGCCACTTTGCCCTTCTGGTCCGGCGTGCTCGGTACATTCACCGTGAAGCTATGCCCGCCCTCCTCGAAGGCAACACGGGTGTGCTCCCCTGTTTCCATCACCTTGCATTCATAGACATTCATGGCTGGAGAGCCGATGAAGCGCGCAACGAACACGTTCTTCGGGTTCTGGTAGAGCTCCATTGGAGAGCCGCACTGCTCGATGATGCCGCGCGTCGACAGCACGACGATGCGGTCAGCCAACGTCATGGCCTCCACCTGATCGTGTGTCACGTAGATCATGGTGGTGTCGGGCATGCTCTCGTTGAGCTGGGCAATCTCGATGCGGGTTGCAACACGCAGGGCGGCGTCAAGGTTCGAGAGCGGTTCATCGAACAGGAACACCTTGGGATTGCGGACAATGGCGCGACCGATGGCAACACGCTGGCGCTGGCCACCGGACAACGCCTTGGGCAGGCGTTCCAGATAAGGCGTCAGCTGCAGGATGTCGGCAGCCTTGTTGACGCGCTCATGAATCTCCTGCTTGGAAGCCTTGGCGATTTTCATGCCGAAGGCCATGTTGTCATAGACCGTCATGTGCGGATAGAGCGCATAGGTCTGGAACACCATGGCGATGCCACGTTTGGACGGCGGCACTTCGTTCATGCGCTGGCCATCGATCTGCAGGTCACCACCAGTGATGCTCTCCAGACCGGCAATCATGCGCAGAAGGGTGGATTTGCCACAGCCCGAGGGGCCAACGAACACGATGAATTCACCCTGCTCGATTTCGAGGTTGATGTTCTTGAGGACCTTGGTAGCGCCATAGGCCTTTTCAATATTGGTGAGCTTCAGGCTTGCCATCCTGTCCTCCCGAAAAATTTGTTGCTTGCTCTGGTGTACACGCTTGTCATCACTTCATGATCCCGAAATATGCGCCATAGGCGGGCAGATGAAGGACGCTGTCTTTCAGGGTGCTGTCGAAACCGGCATCGTAGAGCTGTTCCACATTCTCGAATTCGAACGGAATTTCCCTGTCTTCGCCAACGTGGTTGAAGACGCACAACACGCGTTCTTCTTCCGTCTCGCGGATGAATACCAGAACATCGCCCGGCTCATCGCTGGTCACGAAATGGATGGCTCCCTTGGCCAGCGCCGGATGGCGCTTCCTGAAAGCAAGCATGGCGCGATAATGGTTGAGCAGCGATGTAGAATTCTGCTCTTCGATATCGACCGTTGTCATGGCGTGGTCTTCGGGAATCGGCAGCCATGGCTTTGCTACGGAAAATCCGGAGTTGGCATGCTCTTGCTCCCAAACCATCGGCGTGCGGCAGCCATCGCGGCCCTTGTAATCCGGCCAGAATTCCTTGCCATAGGGATCCTGCAACTCTTCAAACGGAACATCCGCCTCCTGAAGGCCCAGTTCCTCGCCCTGATAGAGGCAAACGGAACCGCGCAGCGACAGCAGCAGGGCAATGCGCTGGCGGTTCACAGTATCCTGCAGATCGGGCTTGACCGGCCAGCGGGTGCAATAGCGAACCACGTCATGGTTAGAAAAGGCCCAGCAAGCCCATGCGTCCGGCGCTTCGTTCTGCAGGTCCGTAAAGGCCTTGTAGACCCTCTGAGGGGTTGGCTCGATGGGGCCGAGGAAGTCGAAGGCATAGCACATGTGCATCTTGTCCCCGCCGGAAGTATAGTCGGCAAGGATCTTGAGCCCCTTCTCGTCGTCCCCCACTTCACCCACAGCCGCAGCGGCAGGATATTCATCCAGCAGCGCCCGGAAGCGCTTGAGGAACGCAAGGTTTTCCGGCTGGCTCTTGTCATAGAGGTGGGACTGATAGGTGTAGGGGTTGACGCTGGGCGCCGTGTTATAGCTCTGCATTTCCGGTGGCAGGGCCGGATTGTCCCGAAGGCTCTGGCTATGGAAATAGAAGTTGATGGTATCCAGACGGAAGCCGTCCACCCCACGGTCAAGCCAGAAGCGGGTCACATCGAGCAGCGCGTCCTGCACATCCGGGTTGTGGAAGTTGAGGTCCGGCTGCGATTTCAGGAAGTTATGCAGATAATACTGCTTGCGCCGGCTATCCCATTGCCAGGACGACCCACCGAAGATGGAAAGCCAGTTGTTCGGCACCGTCCCATCCGGCTTGGCGTCTGCCCAGACATACCAGTCGGACTTGTGGTTGCTCTGGTCCTTGCGGCTTTCAACGAACCACGGATGCTGATCTGACGTATGCGACAACACAAGGTCGATCATGACCTTGAGGCCGAGATAGTGAGCTGCGGAGATCAACTTGTCGAAATCAGCCAGCGAGCCGAACATCGGGTCGACATCGCAATAGTCAGAGACGTCATAGCCGAAGTCCAGCATGGGTGATTTGAAGAATGGCGAGATCCAGATCGCATCAACGCCCAGCGAGGCGATGTATGGCAGGCGGCTGGTGATCCCGTTGAGATCGCCAACGCCGTCGCCATTGGTATCCTGATAGGACCGGGGATAGATCTGATAGATCACGCCACCACGCCACCAGTCCTTGTCAATTTCTTTGCCTAACATTTTATTTCCAGTTCAATTGCTTTGTATGTCACTGTCTGGTTTAGCCCGTGCTGTTGACCGGGCTTAACCACCCTTGACCGAACCGGCCAGCAGGCCGCGCACCAGATAGCGTTGCAGCGTGAAGAACACGCCCAGTGGCACGATAATCGTGATGAATGCGGAGGCGGTGAGAATTTCCCAGTTGCCACCCCGCGATCCCAGCATTTCCCGCAACCGGCCTGTCAGCACGAGCTGATCCTCGGTATTGCCAAGGAAAACCATGGCAACCAGCAAATCGTTCCAGACCCAGAGGAACTGGAAGATGGCGAAGGACGCCAGCGCCGGGAAGGACAGCGGCAGGATGATCTTGACGAAAATGTCGAAGTGGCTCGCGCCGTCAACACGGGCGGACTCGATGATTTCACGAGGCAGTTCCGCGATATAGTTGCGCAGAAGATAGATCGCCAGCGGCAGACCGAACCCGGTGTGTGCCAGCCAGATCCCCAGATAGGTCTTGGCGGGAACTCCGAAGAAAGACCCGACGCCGTTGTAGAGCCGCAGCAGCGGAATAAGCGACATCTGCAATGGAACAACCAGCAGCCCGACGACCACGGCAATCAGCACCGCCCGCCCCGGAAAATGCATCCAGGCAAGGGCGTAGGCTGCAAAGGCAGCAATGAGGATCGGGATGATCGTTGAGGGGATGGTCACCGTCAGCGAGTTGACAAAGGACTGACCGATGCCTTCTGCCGTCAACACCTCGCGATAGTTGTCGAGCGTAAAGATCGGCGGTGTCTCGATCGTGAAGAAGATGCGCTTGCCGCGACTACCCGTCCATTCGGTTGGCTGGGAAATTTCATAGCTGCCGTCACTGTTGACGGTCATCTTGCCATCCTTGCCCAGATCGGCGGTTTCTCCGGCCTTAAAGGCTGCCGGTTCCTGAGCGCGCCAGCCAAAGGCAATGAGGGTCCCCTTCTTGCCCTCTTCCTGAAGGATATTGCCGGAAATGACATATAGGCCATCCTTGAGCACCTGGGCATCCGGGCCATGAGCGCGGCCGATTTCATTCTGCTCCGAGGAAAGGAGCGCTGTCCACCAGCCGGAAACCGCCAGTTGGTCCTTGTCTCTCAGAGACGAGACAAAAAGGCCGATCGTCGGCAAGGTCCACAACAGGACCAACAGGAAGACCGAGAGATGAACAACCCATAGCAAGGGCGATTTTGTATTGGATCCAGAGATCATTTTCAGTGCCCTTTGGTATCTGCTGTGGCTGAGCGAATATTCCAGATCATGATCGGAACAACGAGCAACATGATGACAACCGCAATGGTGGCACCACGTCCGAAGTCACCGCCACCGCGGAACATCCAGTCATACATATAGTTCGCAAGCACCTGCGTATCCCACTGCCCGTTGGTCATGGCAAACACGATGTCGAAGACCTTGAGCACGGTGATGGTGATCGTAGTCCAGACGACCGCGATGGTTTTCCAGATCTGCGGCACCATGATGAAGAAGAAGATCTGCACGCCGTTGGCGCCGTCAATGGTCGCAGCCTCAATGGTTTCTTCGGGAATGCCTCTCAAGGCTGCCGACAGGATGACCATGGCAAAGCCGGTCTGAATCCAGACCAGGATGATCATCAGGAAGAAGTTGTTCCAGAAGGGAATGGTGATCCATGCCTGAGGGTCACCGCCGAGCGCTTCCACGATGGCGTTGACAATACCGATCTGGGCCGAGCCCTCACCACGATATTCGTAGACGAATTTCCAGATGATCGACGCTCCGATGAAGGAGATTGCCATTGGCATGAAGATCAGAGACTTGGCGATATTGCCCCACCAGATGCGATCGGTCAGAGCGGCAATCACCAGCCCGAAGAAGGTCGACATGGCAGGCACGAAGATAAGCCAGAGCATGTTGTTGAACATGGACTGACGGAAGCCTGCGTCGAACCAGAGCCAGACATAGTTGTCGAGGCCGACAAACTGGGTACTGTCGCTGTTGTACAAGGACAGGCGAATGGAATCGATCGCCGGATAAACGAGGTATAACCCAAGAGCCAGAAGGGCGGGCCCGAGAAACAGCCACGGGCGCACGGCATGCGCCATGCGGAGGTTTCGGATACCGCCCTCAGGCGTGGCCGCATTGGCTGGAAAAACACGATCCAGGAGCCAGTTTGAGCCATAGAAATAAGCCACGCAAGCAAGGACGCCGACAACGACAGTCCCTAATGCCGATGCTAGTTGCTCCATTTAGTCACGCTCCACCTTTTATTGTCCGAAGAGTGGCAGAGGTTGACGCGCAGCATATTGGGCGCGTCGATGTGGGAGATGCCATTCTCAGGTTCTTTGGTTTGAGTTCTTCGATCAGCTTCGATCCCGCCACAGTCCCGTCCAGCAGGAACAGAGCTGCGCCGTATCGTCAGGATGGCAGACAAGAGAAGGCACGCTTGCCGCGAAACACGCTGGTTCCCCCGAAGGTTCCATCATTTCCACCTGCATATGCGAGCAGCACATGCGGGGCTTTCGGCCTATTTGCCTTGACGGTCCGCCTAGTCAGATCGAAGCATTTAACTTGCGATTGTCATCGCCATCATTCATTCGCCAACTTGAAGCAAATGCGTAGCTTTTCGAACCCAGAGGTTTGACCGGCTCCCGCAAAGCTGGAACCGGCCAATGGGTTCAGTCAGAAGACTGGTGCCGACTATTTCAGGGCATCCCAGGATTTCTGGATTTCAGTGGCAACTTCTTTGGCAGGTTTGCCACCGGCATAGTCCACCATGCCAGTCCAGAAGGAGCCAGCACCGATCTTGCCAGGCATCAGGTCGGAACCGTCGAAGCGGAAGGTCGTTGCATTGAGCAGGATCTCGCCCTGTTTGCGCAGAGTACTGTTGGCATAGGCATCAAGGTTCACACCCTTGAATGCGGTCAACAGACCGGACTGGGCCATCCAGATTTCATGGGCGATCGGGGTTTCAAGGAATTGAACAAAGGCTTCTGCCGCCTTGGATGCCTTGGTGATCGCAAAGATGGTACCAGCGCCCAGAACCGGCTTGCCGAGGTCCTTGCCAGCATAGGCCGGGAAGTAGAAGAAGTCGGCGTCAACACCCAGCTGGGTGCCTTCCGGGAAGAAGGACGGAATGAAGGATGCCATCTTGTGCATGTAGCATTTCGGCGGAGAGGTGAAGAGGCCTTTCGGGCTGTCACGGAAGTCGGTGGTGGCAACAGCGCCTGCACCGCCATCAACGAACTTGTCGTTGCGAGCAAACCAGCCGAATTCTTCGATGGCATTGACCACCGCAGGATCATCGAACGGAATTTCGTTGGTGACCCACTTGTCGTAGGTTTCAGGAGACGCGGTGCGCAGCATCATGTCTTCAACCCAGTCGGTTGCCGGCCAGCCTGTTGCAGCGCCGGAGCCGAGACCGATACACCAAGGAGTACCGCCGTCAGCAACGATCTGTTCGGTCAGGGCCTTCAACTCTTCCATCGTCTGAGGAACTTCGTAGCCAGCGTCTTCGAAGTTTTCAGGGATATACCAAACGAGGGATTTCAGGTCGGCCTTGAACGGGAAGCCGTAGAAGGTCGGCTTGCCATCCTTGTCCTTATAGGTTCCGAGGTCCACCCAAGACTGGCCGGCAGCATAATTGTCTTTGAGCCAGTCACGTGTCTTGTCACCCAATGGCACCAGATATCCTTTGCTTGCGAGGTCGGCTGCAAGACCTGGCTGCGGGAACACGGCAACGTTTGGAGCCGAGCCTGCGCCGGTGTCAATCACGATCTGCTGTTCAAAGGAGTCTGACCCGGCATACTGAACCTTAACGCCTGTCGCCTCTTCGAAATAGGCGACAACACTCATGAACAGATCCTTGTCGGCGCCGAGCCATGGGCCGGAAATGGTCAGGCTTTCGCCGCTCAGATCAACAGCGCTCTTGAACTGCTCGTAAGATGACCAGTTGAACTTGGCGTCTTCGCCTGGCTTGAACTTGAGTTCCGCAGCCTGAAGGCTCCCTACCGAGAGAGCTGTAATGGCGGCACCTAGCATTAGCTTTTTCAACATTTGCGAACCTCCCAAGGATACCGACTTCGCTGGCGGCATCCTGTCATTATCAAACAATAGTCGCACCTTTTTCAAAGCGCTTTGAATGGCAAGAGCATGCGTTGGTTGCATACAAGAGTCAAGGAACAATTTGCAGCAATTCGGTAAAAACTGGCCGTTTTCCGATATTTTTACCGAGCAATTTTTGATCGGTTCCATTTTAAAAAAGCGGATTGTTTGACAACAGGATTGCAGATTGACCAGGATTGTGCCTAAGATGGCTGCAAATTTTCAAAGGGCTTTGGCTTGCGGAGGGCAACCCTCATCTCATGGTAACACATGCTTGGCGTGGGTATAAGGTTGAATAAGCTCATACTATCGACTGTAGGTAGGATGAGTTCGAGGTGACAGCTGTGAATCTGAAGGAACTATCCAACATCCTGAATTTGTCTCAAACAACGGTCAGCCGTGCGCTCAACGGCTACCCGGAGGTTGGGGAGAAGACACGCATTCGGGTGATCGAGGCCGCGCGCAAATACAACTACCATCCCTCCTATTCAGCCAAACGCCTTGCCATGGGCAAGTCCCACGCGGTCGCCCACGTCGTGCCACAGAGCCCGAAGCATTCGATGATCAACCCGCACTTCTCCGACTTCATTGCGGGCGCTGGCGAGACCTATGCCAAGTTCGGTTTTGAAATGCTGATTTCCGTAGTGCCGTATGACGAGCAGGAAAAATGCTATCGCGAACTGGCACGCTCAAAGCGCGTTGATGGCGTCATCGTTCACGGCCCCTACAAGGAAGATCCGCGCATTGAGCTGCTCAAGAGCCTGGAGCTGCCCTTTGTGGTGCATGGTCGCACGGAAGAAGGATGCAAGGATTTCTCGTGGCTCGACGTTAACAACCGCAGCAGTTTCAAGCGCGCCACCAACTTCCTTCTCGACCTTGGCCACGAGCGGATTGCCCTGCTCAACGGTATCGAAGAGATGGATTTTGCCTATCGGCGCAGACTTGGTTATGAGGCGGCAATCACGGGCCGCGGTCTCCCCATCGACCCTACGCTGATCTTTTCATCAGACATGATCGAGCCCTACGGCTATGACGTCACCAAGCGGCTTCTGAAGATGAAGGACGCACCAACGGCCATTGTTACATCTTCGGTCCTGACTGCGCTTGGTGTTGTCAGGGCAGTACAGGAATGCGGCCTGCAGATCGGTCGAGACCTTTCCGTGGTCACCTTTGATGACGAGCTGTCATTTCTGCAATACCCCGGCGTCCCGCTCTTCACCTCGGTCCGTTCATCAATCATGGATGCCGGGCGCCGTCTGGCCGAAATCCTGCTCGAACAGATCGACAACCCTGATAAGGGGCTTGTTCAGGAGCTTTGGGAAACCGATCTGGTCGTTGGCCAATCAACTGGCCCGCGCCGCATCTGACCAAATGATTGCCGAAAGGCCCAGAACCAGCCTCAACACGTGGCACACGTGCCCCGGCGCCCTGCCCGGTCGCTGAAACCATGAAAGATCCATCCATGCCAGCACTTCCAAGACAGGCCCACTTCACCGTCAAGCGTTCCGACTTTCCCAAGGACTTCCTTTTCGGCACCTCCACATCGGCCTACCAGATCGAGGGCAGCTCGTTCGGCGGTTGTGGCGAGAGCCACTGGGACAGCTTTGCCGCAACGGCAGGCAATGTCGTCCGCTGCGAGAATGGCGCCATAGCCTGCGACCACTATCACAACTGGCCTCAAGATCTGGACCTCATGAAAGAGCTGGGCGTTTCGGCCTATCGCTTTTCCACCTCGTGGGCGCGTATTCTCCCGGAGGGGCGAGGACAGGTGAACGAGGAAGGGCTCGATTTCTATGACAAGCTAGTTGACGGCATGCTGGAGCGCGGTCTGGCCCCCAACCTGACGCTTTATCACTGGGAGCTGCCAAGTGCCCTGTCTGACATTGGCGGCTGGCGCAACCGGGATGTCGCCGACCTGTTCGCCGACTACGCGGAAATCGTGGTCAAGCGGCTTGGCGATCGCCTGTCAACGGTCGTGACCTTCAACGAGCCATGGTGCATCACCTGGTACAGCCATTTCCACGGAGCACATGCCCCCGGTCTCAGAGACATCCGCGCCGTCAGTCGAGCAGCTCATCTGGTGCCGGTTGCCCATGGCAAGGCCATAGCCGCCCTGCGCGCACTGGGGCAGAAGGATCTCGGCATCGTCCTCAATTTCGAGCACATCAGCCCGCTTGATGACGCCCCGGCCAACAGGGAAGCGGCCCGCCTGACGGAGGGCATCTACAATCGCTGGTTCCTTGGTGGCCTGCTCAACGGCTCTTATCCTGAGGATGTCCTTTCCTATCTGGAACCCTATCTGCCAGAAGGGTGGCAACAGGATATGGACAACATCAAGGCTCCCCTCGACTGGCTCGGCATCAACTATTACACCCGCAATCTGGTTTCAGCTGGCACAACGGAACCGGGCAGTGCCCTGCCCGAGATGATCGGCAACAAGGGCCCACTGCCTCGCACAGAGATGAACTGGGAAGTCTATCCGGAAGGGCTTGGCGATCTGCTGAGCTGGATCAGCAAGACCTACACCGGCGCCCTGCCGCTTGCCATAACCGAGAATGGCATGGCCAACAAGGATGTGCTGACGGGTGGAGCCGTGGACGATCAGGAACGCATCGCCTATCTCGACGCCCATTTCAGGCAGGCCCTTTCGGCCATCGACAAAGGTGTGCCTCTCAAGGCCTATTTCGTGTGGTCCCTGATGGACAATTTTGAATGGGCGCTGGGGTATGACAAGCGGTTCGGGCTGGTTCACGTGGACTTTGAAAGCCTCAAGCGCACGCCCAAGGCGTCTTATCACGCCCTCAAGGCCATGCTGTCGGGCACCTGAGGTCCAGCTGACCCGAAAAGAGAAGATCCCCAAAACAAAAGGAGGCAGCCATAGGCTGCCTCAACTCGTTGGTGCCCTGATTGCACAAGGCACCTCAGGCATGCTCGGGGGAGAAACAGTGCCTGGAGTGGTCGTCGCTGTTGGGGGACAACGACGACCAAAGGCAAATCCTTGGATCCACCTTGCGGCCCGAAGGCCCACGTCTAGAGAATTCTTGCTTTAACAGCTGCGACTTTCGTGTGGGGGACTGGTCGCAGTTCATTCTCTAGCCGCTCTTTTTGCCAATTCCAGGAAACTTAAGCCGCATCAAAATACGAAATTCCTAGAAAGGCAAACTCAGTGTTTCTTTCAGTGTTTCCAGCGAGATCAGCGTTTCGGTTCGTCTGACCGCAGGCAACCGTTTAAGGCAAGTCGCCATGAAAGCATTCAGGTCCTGATTGGTGCGCTCACGCACCTTGAGCAGATATGAATGCGTTCCTGTCACATGATGAACCTCGAGCACCTTCTCGATTGCAGTCACTTCAGAAACAAATTCTTCTTCACTACACCCGTAGTCCAGATCCACAAAGATGAAAGCCGTTACGCCCAAACCCACCAGAGCGGGATCAACGATTGCTTCAATCGACCGGATTGCTCCGGAGGCGATCAGCTTACGCACCCGGTCATTGGTCGCGGAAACCGACAAACCGATTTCCTTGGCCAGATCCGCACTTGCTCTTCGACCATCCTTTTGAAGCAGCGCCAACAGTCGTCTATCGGTTTCGTCCATCAAAGGAGGCTCACTTTGTGCATCTTGGGTGACAAGTATAGAAACAAGCTATTGATCGCAATAGGTAAGCATAGAAAATATAGACTTTGGAATAATTAGAAAACCCAAAATTTATCAAACCGCTGAAGACCCACCACGAAACAGAACAATTAATTTTCACAAAAGCAAGCAAATTAAAACAAATTTTTTCTATAGATAAAAGACGAAGAATTTTTTTTCAAAATCAGGAATATCACTATCTTGTGGATAGCAGAAAACGTTTACATCACAGGCAGAATCCTGAAAGTAGTTTTATTCAACCGTATCTAATTTTAGCAAAAGTTACGATAAAACAACTGTAACACAAGAAAATATCAGGCATTTTCTGGCATTTATAGCTTCCCGCAGGAGTTCGACACTTACCACAATCAACCAGTGATACCTGATCATGGCATCTCGCCGGGCGAATTTGGGGCTCGTTCAAATCAACGCGCCCCATTGCAGCCGCGCAAAAAGGCAACGAATCAATCTCGTTTCGGCATCAAAACTTCATCAAGACTTTCGGCAATATCCTGGACATGAGCGTCCGCGCCCTGCTCGCCAACCACCATCAAACCGACAGGCGCCCCTCCCTTGAGGCCAACAGGAATGGTTGCAGCCGGGCGCCCCAGATTGTTGATCAGAGCGGTATTGCGCAGCACCTTGTAATTGGCCTCGGTATAGAGCGCGTCAGAAGCCAGCAGAGGCTTGACCTCCGGCGGAACGATGGCGACAGTCGGCATCAGGATGGCGTCGAAACTCCGGGTAGCCAGATGGCTGCGTTCGATCATGTCCTGCCGCAGCGCAAGCATCTCGATATAATCAGCCGCTGTGACGTCGGCTGATGCTTCCAGACGCGAGAGAACGCGCGGATCGATCTGGCGCCCATGGGCTATGATGAAATCGCGATGCTTGTGGAAGGCTTCGGGCCCGGCGATGCTGCCGAGCGATGAGATCTCCTCGAAATTGTAAAGCGCATCGATCTTGATCCGCTCAAGACGTGCCCCCGCTCTCGAGATTGTCTCAAGCGCCCGGACGAAGGCCCCTGCAACATCCATATCGAGCCCATCGAGCGCAATCGTCTCCAGAATGCCAAACCTCAGACCACTGATCGGCCGGATGTCTGGTTCGGGCACCGGCAGGCCTGCCATGACGTGATCGAGAATGCGACAGCAGTGCATGGATCGCGCCAGCGGCCCCACGGTGTCGAGCGTCGTCGACAGAGGAAAAACGCCATCCATCGGATGACGGCCCGTTGTCGGTTTGAAGCCATAAAGCCGGTTGAAGGCAGCTGGGATTCGCACGGAGCCGCCCGTATCGCTGCCGATCGCGGCAACAGCCATGTTCGACATGACCGACAGGGCGGCACCAGAGGAAGAGCCCCCCGGCACACGTCCGATGTGGCGATCCCAAACATTCAGTGGCGTGCCAAAATGCGGATTGATGCCAAGGCCGGAGTAGGCAAACTCGGTCATGTTGGTATGGCCGAGAAAAATCGCACCGGCAGCGCGCAACCGGGCCATGACCGTTGCATCCCGCTTCGCAGGCTCCGCAACGGAGGCATAGGCAGCTGAACCGGCGGTTGTCGGCGCACCCTCGACATCGAACAGATCCTTGACGGAGATGGGGATGCCCGCCAACGGCCCCTGTGGCACGCCCATCTTGCGCATGGCATCGGACGCCGCGGCCTGCGTGATGGCTGCATTCTTGAAGGTTCTGACGAAAATCTCGTCGCCGTCGCCATCTTCCCGTTCAATTTCGGAAAAGGCCGAGCTGATCAGATCGACAGAGGAAACGTCCCCGCTCGCCAGAGCCTTCTGGATCTGAGCAATTGTTCCGGATAGAGCCATGATCACACTCCGCTTGGTGCTTGACTGCCAATGATGTCCCGCCCCTCCTCAGTTCGTGTCGGAGCGTCGAAAACATACGCAAATTTCAGGGGTATGGTAACGTCAAACAATCGGCTTGTCGCGTGTTTGACGTTCTGACCGTCACAGGACGGTGGAATTGGGGGAAAATGGCCGTGATGGCGAAACAGGGTGACGTGGATGTGCCCACTTCACCCTGCTTTGATGTCTGCCCTATTTCTTGCGGGCCTTCACATTCGTAACGACATTCTCAATCATGATCATGCCAGCATTACCGCCAAGGGTCATGATGGATTCGGGATGGAACTGCACCGCCATGATGGGCTCGGACTTGTGCTCAATGGCCATGATGACGCCGTCTTCGGTATCAGCCGTGATGTCAAAATCCTTCGGCAAGGTCACCGGATCCGCAAACAGAGAGTGATAGCGGCCGACCACGACCTGCTTGGGCAGCCCCTTGAAAAGGCGACCCTTCTGCAGGCGGATACGAGACGGCTTGCCGTGCATCGGTACGCCGAGCTGGCGCAGAGAGCCGCCGAAGGCCTCAGCCAACGCCTGCAGACCGAGACAGACACCGAAAATGGCGATGCCCCGCTCCCTTGCCTTGGCGATGGTCGCCTTGGTGTTGAAATGCTCTGGCGAGCCCGGTCCCGGCGACATGACCATCAGATCAGGCTTGACCTTGTCAAAGACTTCATCTGCTACAGGTGTCCGTACGGTGGAAACGACGGCACCGGTCTGGCGGAAGTAATTGGCCAGAGTATGCACAAAGCTGTCCTGATGGTCGACGAGCAGGATTCGAAGCCCCTCGCCGGGCTTTCTGCTTTCTGTGCTTGCAGCCAGAATCTCCGGGTTGGCCGCATCACGCACGGCGGCCCTCAGCGCCGAGGCTTTCAGTTCGGTTTCCGCCTCTTCCGCTTCCGGATCGGAATCATAGAGCAGGGTCGCACCTGCCCTCACCTCGGCGATACCGTTCTTGATGCGGATGGTGCGCAGGGTCAGGCCGGTGTTCATGTTACCGTCAAAGCCGATGGCGCCGATGGCCCCACCGTACCATGCGCGTGGCGATTTCTCATGCTTCTCGATGAAGTCCATGGCCCACAGTTTGGGAGCTCCGGTCACGGTCACGGCCCATGCATGGGACAGGAACGCATCCATGGCATCAAGGCCATCTCTCAAGCGGCCTTCGATGTGGTCGACGGTGTGAATGAGACGGGAATAGAGTTCGATCTGGCGACGCCCCTTGACGCGTACAGAGCCCGGCACACAGACACGGCTCTTGTCGTTGCGGTCAACGTCCGAGCACATGGTCAGTTCGCTCTCGTCCTTCTTGGAGTTGAGCAGCTTGAGGATCTGGGCGCTGTCTTCGATGGGATCGGCCCCGCGCTTGATGGTGCCTGAAATCGGGCAGGTCTCGACCAGATCACCGTTGCTGACCTTGACGAACATTTCCGGGCTGGCGCCGATCAGATATTCCTGCTGGCCCAAGTTGATGAAAAAGCCATAGGGCGACGGATTGATCTGCTGCAAGCGGCGGGAAATGGCGGACGGCTCGCAATTGACCGTCTCATAGAAGGTCTGGCCGGGCACGCATTCGAACAGATCGCCGCGCTTGAAATAGTCAGTGGCCTGTCGGACGATGCCTGCATATTCCCCCTTCTTGTGGTCCCCTGCCGGTGGGGTCACATCGGTACGTAGGAACGGCTCAACCTTGGCCTCGCGCTCCATGCCTTCCGTGGTATTGCCCTCGAAGGCGAAGTCATAGCGATAGCGGATGGTTTCCTGCGCATAGAGGTCGTTGACGATGATCTCGTCTGGCAGATAGAGCACCATGTCGCGCTGGTCTTCCGGGCGCTCGAGCTGCAGCTCGATGGCGTCGAACTGGAAGGCCAAATCATAGCCGAATGCGCCGTAGAGGCCGAGGGTACTGTCCTGACCGGACTTGAACAGGCCGACCAGTTCACGCACAACGGAAAAGACGCTTGGAACGCGGCTGCGCTCTTCCTCGGTGAAGCTGCCCTGCGGCTCCTTCACTTCGAGGCGAATGCTGGTTTCGTCTGCATCATAGCTCTTGAGGACGAAAAGATCCTTGAGCCGCTTGTGAATGGCCGGAATGAGCACCACGCCACGATCATTGAGCGCTTCAATGGTCATGGCCCTTCCACGCGCAGTGACCACCAGCGGCGGGTTCACAAAGCCAAGCTCCCAACGGGTGTAGCGCCCCGGATATTCATAGTTGGAAGACAGGACCACGCCGCGCTGGCTGTCGAGCTGTTTGAGAATATCGCTCATTGCAGTGGCGAAATTGTCCTGACCGGACTGGCGCACCACTTCAATGCCGCCCTCGGTTATATAGTCTTCATCGGGAATAAAATCGATTTCGGCATTGCCAGGGTAAAAAACTTCTTTGCTCATTTTGTTCCTCACTGTCATGGCGCTTGCGCCCGGATTGCCCCGGGCCTTCGTTCATGACCTGTTGGTTGCTCATCCCGCCTTCTCCGGGCGGGTCCTGTGCAAAGCCTGTCGGATACACAAAAGCCGCCGGAAGACCGACGGCTTGTTCCCAATTCTGTTGCACATAGTTCAGGGGTCAGCCGCCGTTATTGCGTCTGCCACCACCAACCAGAATTATGTGCAGCAAAAATAATCATGGTTCCGGTTTAGCTCATTTCCCATGGCTCGACAAGGAAAGATTGTTTCCTGCCAGCAAATGCCCCAGAAAATACAACCCGACGAAATGTGGACAGGCACATGACTGGCCCTGCTTCTACGAAAACAGGGCCCCGAAGGGCCCTGCGATACGCGTGTCAAATGGCGGATATCTAACGCTATCAGGCGTTGGCAACATTCTTGAGGAAGGTATCGACCTCGTTGCGCAGCTGATCGGTCCGCTGAGCAACATCGGAAGAGCTTCTTTCCACTTCATCAACCGACTGCGTAGTCTGGGTGATGGATGCGGACAGCTCGGACATGTTACCGGCAACCTGCTGGGTGCCGCTTGCAGCCTGAGCCACGTTGCGGCTGATTTCGTAGGTCGCACTGCCCTGCTCGTCGACGGCAAGGGAAATGGTCGAGGTGTATTCATTGACCTTTTCCATGGTGTCGGCGATGCCCTGAATGGCAGTCACAGCCTGATCCGTAGCAGTCTGGATGCCCTGGATCTGGGACGAGATCTCCTCGGTTGCCTTGGAGGTCTGGTTGGCCAGTTCCTTGACTTCGGCGGCGACCACGGCAAAGCCCTTGCCATGCTCACCGGCACGCGCAGCCTCGATGGTGGCGTTGAGCGCCAGCAGGTTGGTCTGTTCAGCAATTGCCTGAATGAGAGAGACGACGTCGCCGATCTTCTGGGCAGAATGAGACAGGCCGGAAACGGTTTCCGTGGTTTCCCGCGTTGCCGCAGTGGCCTTGTGAACCACCTGAGACGTTTCTGCAACCTGACGCTTGATTTCCTCAATTGAAGCAGACAGTTCTTCAGCGGCAGATGCCACGGTCTGAACATTGCCGGATGCAATCTCGGAAGCCGATGCGGAGCTGCCAGCCTTGTCGGCAGTCTGGTCAGCGACCTCGGACAGGATCTTGGCTGCCCGCTGCATGTTGTGCATGTTGTCGGAAACCGTATTGAGCAGATCGGTAGACGAGTTGCGGAAACCGTCGATCAGTCGTTCGATCGCATGCTGACGATTTTCCTGATCAAGATGCTCCCTCTCGCTCTGCTGCTGCAGGTGACGCCGTTCCAGAGCATTGCTGCGCAGCACTTCAACAGACCGGGTCAGCTCGCCGATTTCGTCCTTGCGGTCGGCACTTGGCAGCTCGACGTCCAGATTCTGCTGGGCGATTTCCATAACCCCCTGATTGAGCTGCTGCAGTGGTGCCAGCATGCGGCGGAAGAACCACACGCCAAACCCGGCGATGATCAGCAGACTGACAATACCCAGGATCAACAAGCTGTTGGTTAGGTTGTTGGACGGCTCCATCAGCTCGCTGTATTTCTGGTGAGTATAAACAGCCCAGTGCTTGTTGAACACACTGACAGGAACTGCAATCGCAAGGGATTTTTCACCGTTGATTTCCACGTCGCCGGTAACAACCTCTCCGGACTGCGCCTTGGCAACAAGAGCGTTCTCCGTTCCGGTCAATTGCGAAGAGGTATTGTTGGTGAAGTCAACCTGCTCCATGGCGTCGGAGACCAGCTCTACACCACCAGTCTTGCCCAGTCCACTTCGGTCGCCCAAAATGGTAGCGAAACGGTCGGCGTTGATTTCAAGCGCAACAGCACCAAGCGTCAGCCCCCATTTGGTGGCCGGACCAACAAGATAGCCCTTGATCTTGCCGTCCTTCAGGATGAAGCCGGTGAAGTTGAAGCCTTCAATCGGAGCTTTCGGATCTTTGATGGCTGACTGCAGGATGGGGGCAACAGCCTCGACAAGCTGAGGCTGAAAAACGCCATCCTGATTGATGTTCTTGGTGAACTCATCAGTCTTGAGATAGGAATAATACATGATGCCGGATTTGTCGAACATCATCATGTCCTTGAAGGTGTCACCTTCCAGCAACTTGCCGATTTCTGCCTGATACTTGCTGTGGGCGCTGGCATACCGGTTGTAGCCAGCATCAACCTCGGCGAGCTTGTAGCGCTCGGCGGCCGGGTTAGGGTTATCTTCGAGATAGATCTTCTTGATCGATGCCGCGGCTTCGTCACCCAGAGTTTTCCATCCACTCTGCAGTTCCGTTGCAGCATTCGCTGTTGTCGTATGTGTCAACAGCGAACCCATCTTCTCCTGAATCTGCTGAAAATAGACTTCAACCGTACCGGTTTTCCCGCGCGCAGCGTTGAGAAGTGCATTCTCCGTGAGCTTGACGGATGTTTCACCTCCCATCCATGAAGCAACGACAACAAACATGGCTACAAGTATCGTGATAGACACGACCATGAATGCAGGAATTTTGGTCGCAAGACGCTTTGGCAGTATCTGCATGTTATTCCTTAAACCTCCGAATATCTATTTCAGAGCTTTAGTCATCAAACTTATTTATTAGTAAACTCGAGGAGTTTTAAACAATATATGCGGTAATTTTTTTTGCTTACACCAATTCAAATCATCATTTAAATAAATTTGAATATTACAATTTGTTTTTCAGCATACAATTCCTCTCTTAATACCCCAAAAGAAAGGGGGCCCGAAGCCCCGTTTCCCCACGCAATTCTTTACTCCCGAGCAGGTCAGGCCTCGGCAACACTTCTCAGAAACCGGTCGACTTCCCTGCGCAGCTGGTCCGTCTGATTGGCAACCGACTGCGCATTGACTTCAACCTGCCCGACAGACTGGGTTGTTTCAGAAACCGACATGGACAGCTCGGACATGTTACTGGCGACCTGAAGGGTGCCATTGGCGGCCTGAGCGACATTCTGACTGATTTCATAGGTCGCACTGCCCTGTTCCTCCACGGCATGGGATATGCTGGCCGTGTATTGATTGACCCGCTCCATGGTCTCGGCAATCCCCTGAATGGCACTGACAGCCTGCTGCGTCGAGGCCTGGATGTCCTGGATCTGGGACCCGATTTCCTCGGTAGCCTTGGAGGTCTGGTTGGCCAGTTCCTTTACTTCAGCAGCGACAACGGCAAAGCCCTTGCCATGCTCCCCGGCTCTTGCCGCCTCGATGGTGGCGTTGAGCGCCAGCAGGTTGGTCTGTTCGGCAATCGCCTGAATGAGCGAAATCACATCGCCGATCTTCTGGGCCGCATGAGACAGGCCCGAGACGGTGTTTGTCGTGTGGCGCGTGGCGCTGGTTGCCTGATCGACAACAGATGAGGTTTCGCTGACCTGACGCTTAATCTCCTGAATGGAGGCCGCCAGCTCCTCTGCCGCAGAAGCAACCGTCTGGACGTTGCCCGAAGCGACTTCCGAAGCAGAAACAGAGCTACTGGCCTTTACGGCAGTCTGGTCGGCAATTTCGGAGAGAACGCCTGCCGTCTGGTACATATTGTCAACGTTACTCGACACCTCGTTGAGCAACTGCGTAGACGAGGCCCGGAAGACATCAATCAGATCCTCGACGACCTTCTGGCGTCGGGAACGATTGTTCTGTTCCTCTTCGCTCTGCTCCTGAAGGTGAAGTCGCTCAAGGGCGTTCTGCTTCAGGATTTCAACAGAATGGGTCAGTTCGCCGATTTCGTCACCGTGACTGGCATCGGGCAACTCGACATGATAGTTGCCCTGAGCGATCTGCATCACGCCACCGTTCAGTTTCTGCAATGGCGAAAGGGTCGATCGAACGAACAACAGTCCGGCACCGCCCATCAGCACGAGCATGGCAAGACCGGCAAGCAGCATGGTGTTGGTCTGCTCACGGGATGGGGCCATCAGCTCATCATAGCTCTGCTCGGCCACAACAACCCACTTGGTTCCCAGAACCGTCATGGGGACAGCAATGGCCAGGCTCTTTTCGCCGTCAAGCTTGACGTCGCCGGACGCAACAGAACCGTTCAACCCCAGCGAAGCGATGGAAGCAACCGAGGGCGACAGATCTGCCACCGTGTTCTGCCCGAGACTGATCGACTTCATGTCCGAAGACACAAGCTCGATCGAACCCGTTTTTCCCAGACCGGATGGATCGGACATGATGTCGGCGAGCGTATGGGTATTGACCTCGAAGGCGACCGCACCAAGGATCTTGCCCCATTTTAGCACCGGAGCAACCATATAGGCGGTCACACGGCCATCGAACTCGATGAAGCCGGTAAAGCTGTCACCTGAATAAGCGGCCGCAGGATCATTCTGGGCAAGGTCGATAATCGGCTTGAGATCTGCCTGCAGCTGGGAGGGAAGCGCACCGGCATCCGCAACATTGCGTCCGAACTCGTCACCCTTGAGGTAGCTGTAATATATATTGCCTTCCTTGTTGATGAGGATCATGTCGCGAAACAGATCCCCCGCCAGCAGGGCGCTCACGCGTTCCTGGTGCTTGCCGTGGATCTTGTTGTAATAGATCGAGCTATCATCGCCGGTTGCGAGTTTGAAGCGCTCATTCGCCGCGTTTGGATTGCCTGTGACATAGATCTTGCGCAGCACATCAGAGGCATTTTCCTTGAGAACACCCCAGCCACCGTTCAACTCGGTTGCGGCGTCGGCTGTCGTGGTGTGCGACGCCATGTCCTTCAGCTTGCCTTCCAGCTGACCCATATAGACCGTAATGGTGCTTGCCCGTCCCTTGGCGGCGTTCATCAAGGCAGTTTCAGTCAGCTTTACAGAAGTGGATTCCCCTTTCCACATTGCCAGCAGAACAAGGACCGCGACAGTTGTCGTAATGGAAGCAACCAGAATGATTGGAATTTTCAACGAAAGTCGTTTTGGTAGAATTCGCATAACAGTTCCCAGATGATTTTTGATTTTATCCAATCTTCGGGGCTGCGATGTTTCTGAATGGTAAATTGACTCCGCAAAAAGTGTAGTTTTCGGCCATCACTACTGAATGAACTTTGGGCAAATGAATAAATTTTTGTCATTTAAAACAAGTATATCATTCAACACAAAAATAGGCGCATCAAGTGCGCCTATTTTTGGAGAGAAATAAATATATTCGAATAGATATATTGAATTCCCGTCAACGGGAACGCCAACCCGTCATTTCTACATCATGCGGTTGGCAATCGCGACAGCCTGAGTGCGGCGATAGCAGTTGAGCTTCTTGAGAATGAGGGAGATGTGATGCTTGACGGTTGCTTCCGTCAGGCCCAGCTCATAGGCGATCTGCTTGTTCAGAAGTCCATCCCGCAGATAGCGCAGGATCGTCATCTGCTTTGGCGTCAGATTGGCGAGCTTGGAGTAGAGGCTGGAGCGTTCGAGCACCTCTTCGCTCTCGGCAACGATATACTCGTCAGAAATGCCGGACTTGATACGTTTCGAGATGGAGCGTAGCTCGGAAACAGACTCGGTCTTGTAAATCACCCAGTCAGCCCCGTTCCCCAAGGCATAGTGAGCAAGGCCATCATCACAATGATCACAAATCAGAACAAGGCGGGCATGCTTGTAAGATTTGCGAACGTCTGTCAGTGCGGCGGAGCCACGGCTGCTTGTCGCATCCAGATTGAGAACCAGCAAGGTGTCTTCCCGATCGGGAGCGGCGCTCAGCAACTGTTCCAGCCCCGCGCAATCGAGCACTGGCGTGTATTCGCGTTTGATGCCCAGCATGTTCAGCAGGCACTCTGTGAAGATGGGATGCGGCTCGGCCAAGACAACTGTGCGGTATGTGACAGAGCCCTGTTCGGCAGAATGTCCCAACCCACGACGCACCTCGCCTCCAATATCGTCGAGCAGTAGCATTATCTCTCTCCCTTGTGTCGGTCCTTGAGAATTGAATCGCGTTGCCGACACCAGCCATGCAGCCAGTATGCCTAAGGGAAATCCAAAGAAAGAGCTGTTTGACAGTTCGGCCTCCCTGCCAGAACACATCTTGCTCCCAAATGAGTAATATTGCCTAATATAGACAACTTTCACTCCGAAAAAGAAATCCCAGTCACTGATTTTCTTCTTCGCCACCCCTTGGACCTAGACCAAAGGGATTGATTTCATTGAGATTTTCCTCCGACTCCTAGCCAAAAGGCCAGTGACTGGAAGGCATTTGACTGGACATACACAAGTTTGTCAATGAAAGGCTTGATTTCATTAGGAAAATTTGCGAATGTTTTTGCAAATATTTTTTTGCAAATTGCAAAACTTGCAAAATTCCGGAGAATGACATGGCAGAAAAGCTGTTTGTCGGACCCAAGGTCAGAACGCTGCGGGAAAGCTACGACCTCACGCAGGCGACCTTTGCTGAACGCATAGGGATTTCAACCTCTTATCTGAACCAGATAGAGAACAACCAACGCCCGCTGACAGCTCCGGTCCTGTTGTCCCTGAGCCATCACTTCAATCTTTCCCTCAACGACTTCGCCTCAGCGGACACCAACCGTGTCCTTGCCGACCTCAAAGAGGCGTTGGCAGAGCCGCTATTTCGCGACACGAACCCGGGACTGCAGGAACTCAAGATGGCTGCGTCCAACTCTCCCTGGCTGGCACAGGCCTTCCTGACGCTTCATCAGGCCCACAGGCGCGCCAATGAACGCCTTATGGTAATGGATGATGCCTTGTCTGCCCAGTCATACGAAGGGGCTGATCGGGCCATTTTACCCTACGAAGAAGTGAGGGATTATTTCCACTATCACGACAACTATATCGATGAACTGGACCTTGCCGCAGAGGATCTGGCGCGCCGTCACGGCATG
Source organism: Cohaesibacter haloalkalitolerans (assembly GCF_003574655.1). GTDB lineage: Bacteria > Pseudomonadota > Alphaproteobacteria > Rhizobiales > Cohaesibacteraceae > Cohaesibacter > Cohaesibacter haloalkalitolerans. Next base: position 74,823 of record NZ_QNUM01000005.1, on the reverse strand, counting down.
CAGGAAGGCAACCGTTTAAGCCAGTTCCAGTCCTATCTGGAACAGCGCCACGCCGTGCGCGTTCGATTGACGGAAAACCCGGCAAATGACCAGACTTTGCGCCGGTATGACAAGGAAAACCGTATTCTCAACCTCAACGGATCACTGGACTCCCCCTCCCTCTCCTTCCACCTGGCCCACCAGATCGCCATCATGGAATATAAAGACCTTATCGACGCCCGGGTCGCCAAGGCGAACCTGCACTCGGAGGCAGCAGAGGCCATCGCCAAACTGGGGCTTGCAAACTATTTTGCAGGGGCATTATGCCTGCCATATCAACGATTTCTGGAAGTATCCCGAGAGACCCGGCATGACATAGACCGGATGCGTCACCACTTCGGAGCATCGCAGGAACAGGTCTGCCACAGACTTTCCTCCATGCAGCGGCCCGGAGCACGCGGCGTCCCATTCTATTTCCTGCGCGTTGACAGGGCCGGGAATGTGACCAAGCGCCATTCAGCCACACGCTTTCAGTTCGCCCGTTTCGGCGGCGCTTGCCCGCTCTGGAACGTTCACGAAGCTTTCGAGGCACCCGGACGTTTCATGGTTCAGGTGGCAGAAATGCCTGATGGCATTCGCTATTTGTGCGTGGCAACGAGCATCACAAAGCTCGGGTCGGGTTATCATGCACCGGTGCGCCGCTATGCGATCGGGCTTGGGTGCGAGCTGTCCTATGCCAGTGAAGTGATCTACTCGGACGGACTGAACCTGAAAAGTGATGCCGGAGTGGTGGAAATCGGCGTTTCCTGCCGCATCTGCGAGCGGCAAAAATGCCATCAACGAGCAGCCCCACCGGTCGACCGCCGCCTGTTCGTCAACCCGCATAACCGGCAGTTCGTGCCCTTTGAACTGGTCAACAGCAACACGGACAAATAGCGACTCCCCGTCGTCTTTCATGGACAAACCCGTATTGTATTGAAAATTTGTCTGCGAATTTGTCAATGATTGCACTGTATTATGCACCGGCCTCATGGCAGCATTGCACGAAAGTTTAATCCACAGTAATCTTGTAAAGTTTGCAAACGTGCCCTTCTCAAGGCCCACGTTCAACCTATCTACGCATTAATGAAACAAATTCTCTGTCGCACAAGTTGTAGCACCAACTGCACCATGTATCTAACTTGCTTTTGCAACATGGTCGCAGTTAGGTTTGAGCCAAGCACGGTTCTTTCTATAAAGAAGTTTTGATATGTCCCTAGAAAATAGCGTCGTAAGACTGGAAGACTACACTCCCACACCCTACTCGATTGATCGCACCTCACTGGTTATCCGGCTTGATCCGTTGAAAACGCATGTGACGGCGACCCTTTCGATAGCGCCCCGAGCTGAGACGACAGGGGGAGCAACAGGGGGAGCGGCGCTGGAGCTGAGTGGTGATGAGCTAACATTTGTCTCCGTGCAGCTGGACGGCAAGCCCCTCGCCCCATCCGACTATTCGGTTACCGCTGATCGCTTTATTCTCAACGAGCAGCCTCTGCAGGCCTTTACACTGACAATCGAGACCCTTCTGGCACCGCAGGAAAACACCCAACTGATGGGGCTCTATCGCTCGAACGGAGCCTACTGTACGCAATGTGAGGCAGAAGGCTTCCGCCGCATCACCTATTTCTATGACCGCCCGGACGTGCTGTCGGTCTACGACGTACGCATCGAAGCCCCTGTTGAGGTGAAGCATCTGCTGGCGAATGGCAACCTGACCGAAAGCGGCGCCATGCCCTCCCCGGAAGGCTATCCTGCCGATGAAGCCTGGCATTATGCCTGCTGGAGTGATCCATTCCCCAAACCATCCTATCTGTTTGCGCTGGTCGCTGGTGATCTGGCTTGCGCTGAGGATCATTTCACGACCCGGTCCGGCCGCGATGTGCTGCTGCATATCTATGTGGAACATGGCAAGGAAGATCGGGTGGGCTATGCCATGGATTCCCTCAAGCGCTCCATGAAGTGGGACGAAGAGGTGTTCGGCCGGGAATATGACCTCGACATCTTCATGATCGTGGCCGTGTCGGACTTCAACATGGGCGCCATGGAGAACAAGGGCCTCAATGTTTTCAATGACAAATATGTGCTGGCCAAACCCGAAACCGCAACCGACACGGACTATGCCCTGATCGAGGGTGTCATAGCGCATGAATATTTCCATAACTGGACCGGCAACCGGATCACCTGCCGCGACTGGTTCCAGCTCTGCCTGAAAGAAGGCCTCACCGTCTTCCGGGATCAGGAATTCTCGTCCGACATGCGTTCGCGCCCGGTCAAGCGGATTTCCGACGTGCAGCAACTGCGCGCCCGGCAGTTCCCCGAGGACAGCGGCCCCCTCGCCCATCAGGTGCGCCCGGAGGTCTATTCAGAGATCAACAACTTCTACACCTCAACCGTCTATGAGAAAGGCGCCGAGGTCTGCCGGATGCTGAAGACCATTCTAGGAGCTGAAGGCTTCAAGGCAGGTCTCGACCTCTATTTTGAGCGGTTTGATGGACAGGCGGTGACCATTGAGGACTTCCTGAAGTCATTCGAGGATGCCTGCAAGATCGATCTATCGCAGTTTGCCTTGTGGTATCGGCAGGCTGGCACGCCCAATCTCGTTGCCACCTATTCCTACGATGCTTCCCGCAAGCAGCTCGCTCTTTCGATCGAACAGTCCTGCCCGCCGACGCCGGGCCAGCCGACCAAGAAGGTCATGCATATTCCGGTCCGCTTCGGTCTGGTTGGACGAGACGGCAGCGCAGTCGGCTTCTCTTCTGTGCTGGACGAAGCAACCGGCGCCATTGTTGGCGAAAGCGAATGTTCCGTGCTGGAAATCCGTAACCGGCAGCACAAGTTCATTCTGACCGGCGTTGAAAAGGATGCCATTCCGTCCCTGCTGCGCGGCTTCTCTGCTCCTGTGCATCTGCGCAGCAATCTGACCCATGATGACTATCTGTGCCTCATGAGCCATGACAGCGATCCGTTCAATCGGTGGGAAGCAGCCCAGTTCATCCTGATGGATCATCTGGTGAACCAGACCAGAGCCATCCAGAGCGGCAGCAACGAGGCCGGCATGCTTGATGACAGCATCCTTGAGGCCTTGAAGGCCTGTCTCATGGACGACGGTCTGGAACATGCCTTCCGGGCACAATTGCTGCAACTGCCCATCGAGTCCGATGTGGCCAGAGAAATCGGCACCAATGTCGACCCGGACGCCATTCATCAGGCGCGGGAGGGATTGCGCCATGGACTGGCAACGGCCCTAGGCGACAGCCTGATCGAGCTTTACAAGGCACTCGGCGATGACAGCGGGGAATTCCACCCAGACGCAGCCTCAGCCGGACGACGCGCCCTGCGCAACGGGCTTCTCGATCTGGCGTTGGCTCGCAAGGAACAGGCAATCGCCGATCTGGCAGTCGAGCATTATCGCAAGGCAACCAACATGACGGATCGCTTTGCGGCGCTGGCCAGCCTGACCCGCAACGAGATTCCGGCAGCGATTGGCCTTCTGGAAGAATTCCACACTGAATTCACAGATGATGCACTGGTTATCGACAAGTGGCTTTCGCTGCAGGCGTCGGCACCTCAGGCCAGCACCCTTGATCGCGTCAAGGAACTGCTGAAGCATCCGTCCTTCTCGATGAGCAACCCGAACCGGGTACGCTCGCTCATCGGTGCCTTTGCGATGAACAACCAGCCCCAGTTCAATCGCAAGGATGGTCAAGGGTTTAAACTGGTCGCGGACATCATCATCGAACTCGACCGCAAGAACCCGCAAACAGCCGCGCGGTTGGCCAACAATTTCCGCTCATGGAAGGCTCTTGAGCCGGAGCGTCAAGCTTTTGCCAAAAAGGAGCTGCAGAGAATCGCAGCGACCGAGAATTTGTCAAAAGATGTTGCTGATATTGCTAATCGGTGCTTGCAATGACCGAAAGTGCCTGAGTCTTTAACAGAATCGGGAGTCCGCAGACAAAATTTTTTGGCCGTTAACCTATCATTAACCAAAAAAATCGCTGCGGACTCTAGACAAATTCTTCAAGGTCGATTCAAATGATATCGACTTCGGAGATGCGGCAACCTCCGACGAGATGAACAGAACAGATCAGATCAAGGAGGCAGGGTATGACGCAGGCCGAAATAGCCAGCGCACCCAAAGAGGCTAGATTCCGGTTTTTCGGCATTGCTCCGAACAGCCGTCAGCCTCATGTGTCAGGGGCGGCGCGCCTTCTGGCAGACCCCTCCTATTTTCAACTCATGCGAGAAGAACCATGGCTGCGGCGGATCATTCCGGCGGTCATCCTTGTGTTCATCACCGTTGTCGGTGTTCTGCGCACGGACGATCTGCTTAGCGAGCGCGATACCATCGAGGCAACCACCAGCCAGGAACTGCAACTGATTGCAGCGCTGGTATCGGAACGCGTGGCCGAAAGCATGGAGCGCTTTGCGGCCGACAAGGCATCACTCGCAGAACCCGGCGAAACAACCGTTGTGGCTCATGAGAATGCCGCCGACGAGGCGGGTGAGGACTCACGGCCAACCGAGGCCGAAGTTGAATTCGCGCCTGTGTCTCCTATCCCCTCTTCGCCCTCCGCCTTGCGCCCCAACAAGGAACAGTTGCAGGGCTGGCTTGAGCAAGCCATGCCTTTCCTCAAGATCGCCGAGCACTATCAGGTCTACCAGACCGATGCGACCGGCATGATCGTTGCGTCCATCCCCAAGGGCACCAATGACATGCGCAAGACCCAGATTGATCTTCTGGGCAGAGCGCAGGCCTTCTCGGCCATTGGCGCGAGCGCCGGTGTGTTTGACGTGACGACAAAAGACAGCAAGTCTGCATTGGCGACAGTTCATCATCTCGGCGGCGGCAAAGGGGCAATCACGGTTCTGGTGCCAACAGACGAACTGTTTCAGAGCTGGCGATCTTCTGTTGCGCTCAATGCAATCATTTTTGTTGTCATGAGTGCGATCATTCTGCTGATTGTCTATGCCTTCTTCAGTCAGGGCGCGAGAGCACGAGAGGCAGACAGCATCTTCGAGGCGACAGTTCAGCGGATGGACTCTGCGCTGCGGCATTCCCGCTCTGGCCTCTGGGACTGGGATCTGGCCAATGGCCACATCTACTGGTCGCCTTCCATGTTCGAACTGCTTGGCATGGAAAAGCGCGACGATCTGCTCAACTTTGCAACCATCAACGCCCGGATGCACCAGGATGACGGCAATCTGCATCAGCATGTTCAGGAGCTTTTGTCATCGAACCAGTCGATGATGGACCGGCGCTTCCGCATGCGTCACGAGGCGGGACATTGGGTTTGGATCCAGATCCGCGCAGAACTGACTGTATCGCCCAAAGACCGCCTGCACCTGATGGGTGTCGTGATGGATGTGACCAAACAGATCGAGCAGGCTGAAATCGACATGCTCGCCGATATCCGTCTGCGCGACGCTGTCGACACCATTTCGGAAGCCTTTGTCCTGTGGGACAAGGAAAGCAGGCTCGTGCTGTGCAACAGACCATATCGGACCCTGCACAACCTGCCGGACGATGAAGACATCGTTGGCCTCAGCTACAACGAAGTCATGGATCGCGGACAGCCTCATGTCGTTGCCATTGAGGATGACAGCACCATTAATGATAGCGAGATGCTGCTCGATCGTGTCAGTACCACGCCAAAGGCCGCCCGCAGCTACAAGGTTCGGCTTGCTGATGGCCGTTGGCTGCAGATCAGCGAACGTCGCACACGGGACGGCGGCTTTGTTTCGGTCGGTACGGATATTTCCAATCTGAAGCTTCAGGAGCAGCGCCTGCTTGAAAGCGAACAGCAACTGATTTCCTCCGTCTCGGACCTGCGCAAGTCACGCCAAACCCTTGAGATGCAAGCCCAGCAACTGGTGGTGCTGACCGAACAATATGCCAAGGAAAAGGAAAATGCCCAGATCGCCAATCGGGCAAAATCCCAGTTCCTTGCCAATATTTCGCATGAACTGCGCACCCCGCTCAATGCCATCATCGGCTTTTCCGAAGTCATGAAGCAGGAAATTTTTGGTCAGCATTCAACGGAGAAATACAAGGACTATTCCAACGACATCCATTCCAGCGGTTCCTATCTTCTGGGGCTGATTGACGACATTCTCAATATGTCGCGCCTTGAAGATGGCGAGGTCGATCTCAATCCAAAAGAGCTGGATCTTACTACCATGGTTCGGGAAACCTTCAGCAGCTCAATCGAAAAGCTGGCTCAGGAACATCAGCTAACCATCAAGGATGAACTGCCGGAGAGCCTGCCTGCCTATGCTGATCCGCATCTGGTCGACCAGATCATCTTCAATCTCTTGGACAATGCTGTAAAATTCACGCCCGAAGGTGGACAGATTGCCTTCAGGGGGGAGACCCGCGATGGTTATTGCCATCTGACGATTTCGGATACCGGCGTGGGCATTCCGCAAGACGCCATCAACCGACTGGGCCGGCCATTTGAACAGGTTCAGAACCAGTTCACAAAGAGTCACAGCGGTTCAGGGCTGGGCCTTTCCATCACACGAACCATCGTGTGCCTGTCTGGTGGCACCATGAAGATCCGCTCACGCATCGGTCAGGGAACGCGTATCACCATCTGCCTGCCCACGAAAGTCAAAGGCAGCTCGCCAGAGATTGAAGCCATCATGCACGGGGTAGCGCCGGCGCCTCTGAGTGCCACGACACACTGAACAAAGCCTTTGCTCGGTTCGGTTATCCCGGAACGGCGTATGCAAGCGACCATCAGACCCAACGCCTTGCCTTGGGCCTCTTGTTCTTGTGCAACCATCGGCGGAACAGAAGCCAGCTTATTGGCTATCGGCCTTTTCCTCCACCGGCCCCATCAGCCGGACAAAGCAGGCCCGAGCTTCGCCCTGATACTCCCGCAACTTTTCTTCAAGGCTGCGCATATCAATTTCTTCCGACGCACGGACAACCACGTCCTTGAGCGCACCGGCTGCCTTGGAGGGATCAAAATTCTCCGACAGGCAAACCCGCAGGATCTGGGTGACATCGTGATAGAGACGGATAGCCGGAAGCAGGATTTCCGCCTCCGACTTGCCGACCAGCCCCCGATCCACACACAAGCGCAGGCTCTGGGCGGTGTTGGTGTGGAGGATTTCCGGGTGCGCGCAGGCGTGGATCAACTGAAGCCCCTGCGCTATGAACTCTACATCGACAAGACCACCAGGAACCTGCTTTATGTTCCAGATGTCCGAGGTACCTTTCTCTTTTTCAATGCGCGCCCGCATCTGGGCAATGTCTCTGCGGATGCTGTCCTCATCTCTTTGCCTTGACAGAATGGAGACGACCTCAGCCCTCACCTTCTTGCAGAAGATATCATCGCCGGCAACAATCCGTGCACGGGTGAGCGCCATGTGCTCCCATGTCCAAGCATCCGAGGCGTGATAGCTGCAAAAAGAGCTGAAGGAGGTGGCGAGAGGACCGGAGTTTCCTGACGGGCGAAGACGGAAGTCCACCTCATAGAGGTCACCCTCAGCGGTCGGTGCAGACAGCGCGGTAATCAGCCTCTGGGTAAGGCGAGCGTAATACTGGCTTGGCGCCAACGGCTTCTTGCCGTCCGAGAATTTTGCATCCTTGTCATGATCGTAGATCAACATAAGATCAAGGTCCGAGGAAGCCGTCATTTCCCGGCCACCAAGTTTGCCCATGGCGATCACGGCGATCTCGCCCCCTGGCATCTTGCCGTGACGTTCTTCCAGTTCGCGCAGGGCGTGCTCCAACAGATGCCGGATGATGACACCGGCCAGCATGGCATAGGCCGCTCCGGCCTGTGACGCCGAAATGGTGCCCATCAGGACGCGAACACCGATGAGGAACATCTGCTCCTGACCGAAGATGCGCGCGCCATCCAGCGTGTCCTCAAAGCAGGTCACTTCTGCGAGGGCCTTTTCAAGCTCTGCATCCAGATGATCTCGTTCCAGAATGTCCCCGAGGAATGCCGGATCCAGCAGGGCATCAATCACCCGCGGCCTCCGCCCCATGGTGCGGGCCAGACGCGGCGCAGCGCCCAGAATGATGATGAGCGTTGCAAACAGATGCGGATTGTTGCGCAGCAGGGAAAAGACCTGCACTCCAGATGGCAGTGCCTTAAGGAAGGCGTGAAAGGACAGGAAGGAGCTGTCCGGATTGTCCGTCTTGCCCAATGCGGCCAACAGGTCTGGCGTAAATTCGGTCAGCCGTTCCCGCGCCTTGGCGGATCGCATGGCCGGATAGCGACCGAAATGCCAGCTGCGGACCGTGTTGATCACTTCCTTGGGATTCTGGAACCCCATGACGGTCAGGGTCTCGATGGTGCTTGGGTCGTAGTCTTCGCCGGTGAAAACGAGATTGCCCCCCCCTTCCGCACCCAAGGCCTGCTCTTCCTTGAAAAGATTGGCGTAGTGCCCCTGCACGCATTCCAGCGTGTTGCGCAGGTCACGCTTGAAGGCGGCAACCGAAGCATAGCCCATCATGCGCCCGATCTCGGCAACGCCATCATCGCTCTGAGGCATCATGTGGGTCTGCTCGTCGCGCTGCATCTGGATGCGATGTTCAACCTTGCGCAGGAACTCATACGCTACGGTCAGCTCATCCCTGGCCCGATCGGTGATCCACGTAAGCCTGACCAGTTCGGCCAGCATGGGAATGGTCTCCCGACCGCGCAGCGCCGGATTGCGTCCGCCTGCGATCAACTGCTGGGTTTGCACGAAGAATTCGATTTCCCGGATGCCCCCGCGCCCGAGCTTCACATTATGCCCATTGATCGCAACAGCCCCATGGCCCTTGTGGGCGTGAATCTGGCGCTTGATCGAATGAACATCGGCAAGAGCGGCATAGTCAAAATATTTCCGCCAGATAAACGGGACGATTTCCTGCAGGAAGGCTTCGCCAGCGGCAATATCACCGGCGCATGGGCGCGCCTTGATCAGCGCGGCGCGTTCCCAGTTTTGCCCCATGCTCTCGTAATACTGCAAGGCTGCAAGGATCGAGACAGCAGGTGGCGTCGAACCCGGGTCCGGTCGCAGACGCAGGTCCGTACGGAAGACATAGCCATCAGCAGTCCGCTCCTGCATGATCTTGACCAGTTGCCGTGTGAAACGAACATAGGTGCGGTTCATTTCATAAGGGTCGTCGCAGCAGCCATTTGTTGAATCATAAAGGATGATAAGGTCGATATCGGAGGAATAGTTGAGCTCCCCGGCGCCATGCTTGCCCATGGCCAGAGCCACATAGCCGCACTCCCGTTCCGGGTCCTCCGGGTGGGGCAAGGTCACCTTGCCACGACGATGATAGTCGTTGAGAACAAAGCGCAAGGCACCACGCAAGGTCGCATCGGCAATGAGAGTCAAGGCATTGGTGACCTGCCGCACAGACCACAACCCGCCAAGATCAGCCAAAGCGATGGTGAGCGCTGCGTCCTGTTTGATGAGGCGCAAATGGCGCATGATCGCCGCTTCGGTCTCTTCACTCTGTCCGATTGCCTTGCTCGCCAGAGCCTCGACACGCTGTTGCGGATCTTCACCCAGTATCTCGGACAGACGCTCAGGCTTTTGCACCATCAGATCACGCAAGTAGGAAGATGTGCTGCAGATGCCCGCCAAGACGCCTTTGAGGGTTTCATTTGCCAGCGCCGCATCAAGGCTTGCAAGCGTTTCGCCCGCCGTCTCATCTCGTGCGCGCAAAGCCTCGACACTTTCTGTCAGGCGCTCCAATTGCTCATCAACGGCGCCTTCCAAGGGGAGTGGTTTGGCATCCAGCCAAAAGCGGTCGACGGTTCCCTTGTTGTCTGACGCACTCATCCTCTTCCCCCTCTTCAACACTTTTCTGAACGATTCTGCCGCATGCAGCGATGTGCCGGTTTTACACGGCTTTCACGCGCATTCAAACCGATAGCAGACAGACCTCACGACAGTGTTAATCCGCGGCCCGATCCTCACAGATCAAGCGGCTTGGCATCAACTGTCGAGCACCCGCTTCTCCCGCTCGCCTTTGGTCTCGGGAGCTGGCGGAAAATGAATAGAAAAGACAAGGCCCGGCGCGTTGTCCCCGAGCTCTATGCGGGCATCGTGTAGACAGGCGACGGCGTTGACCAAACTGAGCCCCAGCCCGGAGCCGGGTTGGCTACGGCTCTTGTCAAGCCGGACGAACCGCTGAAGTACACGGGCGCGGTCTTCCTTGGCAATGCCCTGTCCGTTATCAGAAACTGTCAAACTGATGGGGCGCATATCCCCTCCCTCACTGGTGGCTTTGGCTTCTCCACTGCGACAGACAGAAACATGGATACGGGGAACATCCGGAAGGGTGGTCTCGCCATTTACTGCCCCCTTTTCCCGCAGCTTGGCAACATGGCGAACCGCATATTTCAGCGCGTTGTCGATCAGATTGGCCACGGCCTGACTGATCAGTTCCCGGTTGCCGTTGATGACAAAACCGGGGCTGGCCTCCCATGTAAGAAGCGCGCCCTCGTCTTCGGCGACGGGTTCATAAAGCTCGGCCATATCAGCAGCCACTGCACCGATATCCAGAGACGTCTTTTCGATCTGGGTGGATTTGGCTTCGACCCGGGCAATGCGAAGCAGTGCATCAAACGTGCGGATGAGCGTGTCAGATTCTTCAAGGGTCTGTTCCAGCGCTTCGCGATACTTGTCCGCATCGCCACTCTCGGAAGCGAGTGTCACCTCAACGCGGTTCCTGAGGCGTGTCAGCGGTGTCTTCAGGTCGTGCGCGATGTTGTCGGAAACTTCCTTGAGCCCTTTCATCAGCAGCTCAATGCGCGACAGCATGGTGTTGAGATTTTCCGAGAGTCGGTCGAATTCATCGCCAGCCTGCGTCACGGGCAATCTTTCATCGAGCTGCCCGCGCATGATGTTGCTGGAGGCCTGGGCAATCACGTCGATGCGCTTGAGCACCTTGCGAGACACGAACATCCACGAAAGCAACGCCAACACGATCATCAGGATTGCGGAAACGATGAAAGCCTGCTCGACCACCTTGCGGAAGATCTCGCGCTCCCCAACATCGCGACCAACGAGCAGGCGATAGCCACCGAACATCTCGTAAACACTGACGACCGCGTTATACTCCTTGCGCTCGGTCTCTCCCAAACGCTGATAGGAAACGGTCTGTTCCAGCGCGCCGCGTTCATCGAGCACCCACTTGGGCAGCGCAGCGACGTTACCGGCGACATAGTGACCGGAGTTGTCGGTGACCAGATAGAGACTGGCGCCGGGGCGGCGTGATCGTTCTTCGATCACCTTGACCAATCCGGGCATGCCGCCAGACCTGTATTGCTCGATGAGCCCTCTCACCTCCACCTCGATGGTCGAGTTGAGTTGCCGGGTCATCAGCAGTTGGGTATTGAGGGAAATATAGACAATCAGGAAAATCGCGAAGATGGAGAAGATGATCAAATAGATGGCGCTCAGCTTGAAAGCTGTCGTCCTCATAGTCTTGTTGATCGATCCTGGCGACATGCAAAATCCTGCGATTATCGGCGTTGCCATGGCTGCAGATTGGTCGTTTCACTTTGGGCTGCGCCGATTGGCAACCATCTAATCCGGCACGCGCAAACTGTAACCGGAGCCGCGCACCGTCTGCAGCAGAGCGGGTTCGAATCCCTTGTCGATCTTGGACCGAAGGCGAGAGATATGCACATCGATGACGTTGGTCTGCGGATCAAAATGATAGTCCCAGACATTTTCGAGCAGCATGGTGCGAGTGACAACCTGACCGGCATTCTTCATGAGATATTCAAGCAGGCGGAATTCACGCGGCTGAAGCAGGATGGTGTCCCCTGCCCGCTTGACGCTGTGTGATAGCCGGTCAAGTTCCAGATCCGCAACACGATAGACCGTCTCGACCTCACCGGGGTTGCGCCTGCGCGCCATGACTTCGATGCGGGCCAGCAGTTCCGTGAAAGCGTAGGGTTTGGTCAGATAGTCATCACCGCCAGCCCGCAGGCCGGTTACGCGGTCATCCACTTCACCCAAGGCCGACAGAATGAGAACCGGCGTTTCATCACTTTCCCGGCGCCTTTGCTCAATGATCGACAAGCCGTCACGCTTGGGCAGCATGCGGTCAACGATCATCACGTCATAGCCGCTCTGGGAAGCCATCGTGTAACCCTGATCACCATCGGCTGCGTGTTCGCAGTGATGTCCGGCTTCCTTGAGGCCCCTGGCCAGATAGGCCGCAGCTTCAATATCGTCTTCGATAATCAGGATACGCATAATGTGCCTCTTTGCTTTTGGCCACCTACCGCATGAACTTACGCGGACAGACGCGACTTTGTCCATCAACATGGTTCGACATGAGGCGAAGGCTGCCTCGAGAGATTGGTCTAGAGGATTATAGCGGTCTTTACCATTCAGCAAAGGTCGTTTTGTGGGAAAAAGACCGCAAAACCACAGGCTTGCGGCAAAGACTGGAGGACGGGGAAGCAATGCCTTCCCGTCCTCCAGTTCTGGAAAAGGATGTAAACCCTATTTCTTAAGCGGCAGACCAACAAAGCGGATACCCGCATCGGTCTTGATCCGCATCAGGATCGTCTTGCGACCGTTGTCCTTGGCAGCAGCGATTTCCTTTTGAACATCAGCAACGCTCGTGACCTGCTTGCCACCAACCGACTGGATAATGTCGCCACGCGAAAGCCCCTTATCGGCAGCTACACTATCAGCTTGGACGCCGGTAACCACCAGACCTTCATCGCTTGACTGCAGCGTCATTCCGAACTCGGAAAGATCTGCAGGAGCCGCAGGCTGCTGGGTGTCGGAGCCGTCACTGCCACTGGAGGCAACTTCTTCCGGATAGGTGCCAAGATGAACGGCAAGTTTGATTTCCTTGCTGTCGCGCCAGATGGTCAGTTCGACATCAGAGTTCGGATCGGCGCGACCGATGTGGCGAGCCAGTTCGCGGGTGTTCTTGACTTCATCACCATCCACGGCAAGGATCACGTCGCCGACCTGCACACCTGCCTTGAAGGCAGGCGCCGTTTCATCGGTGCTGGTAACCATAGCACCCTTGGCTTCGGCAAGACCGAGGCTGTCTGCAATATCGTCCGTGACGTTCTGGATATGAACGCCGAGCCAGCCGCGTTGCACCTTGCCGCCATGCTGCAGGTCGTTGATCACGTCCTTGGCAACTTCCGCCGGAATAGCAAAGGCAATGCCCACGTTGCCGCCGGATGGAGAATAGATCGCCGTGTTGATGCCGATCACTTCACCCTTGAGGTTAAAGGTCGGACCACCTGAGTTGCCCTTGTTTACTGCAGCGTCGATCTGAATGAAGCTTTCGTAGTTCTTGGCGCTGATGTCACGACCATCGGCAGAAATAATGCCAGCGGTCACGGTACCCCCAAGGCCGAACGGGTTGCCTACAGCCAGAACCCAAGACCCGACAGCTGGCAGGGTATCGGCAAATTTCACATATTGAAATTTGCGATCAGACTTCCGGACCTTCAGCAATGCAAGGTCGGACTTTTCGTCAGACCCGACAAGATCGGCGTCCAGCTTGGTGCCATCATCCATGACAAGAACAAATTCAACACCCTTGTCGACCACATGATGGTTGGTGACGACATAGCCGTCCTCAGAGATGAAGAAGCCGGAACCCTGAGCCTGAGCATAATGTGGCACAGCCTTTTTCTGGTTCTGATCTCCCTGATCATTCTGATCGCCGAAACGGCGGAAGAAACGGTTGAACGGATGATCCTCTGGCAGATCGCGGAACTCTGGGAAGCCGGGGATGGTGAAGTTCTGGATGGTTTGCGGCTCGATTTCCGTCTTCACCTGAACCGAAACAACGGCAGGTTTTACTGCTTTGACAACATTGGTAAAGTCTACGGGCTGCGCTGGAGCTGTCACTTCGACAGCATCTGCTCTGGCGGCGGGTTGTCCGGTGATAAGGGTCGGGACAGTTGCCCCAGCCACGACGCCCAGGCACAAGGCGGACGCCAACAACGTTGTCTTTACCGAGACGTGTTTCAACTTGGATATGGTCATCAAGGGTCTCCGCTCATTTTCAGATCTGGCTGCCTTGAGGCACGGGCCAGACTATTCCAACAAATGTCCGTTTCGACGAAGGCTCAGTGCGCTACCCTCCTTCTTAAAAAGGGCTGCGCTCATCGCGCTTCGTTGTGATGAGTATTTTATATGGGACAAAGTTGGCCATATGCGAGCGGATAGAATTAAAGATGCGTAATGTTAAGAAAGCACCTTTTATCAATTATTTTCAGATACTTAATTGAATTTTTGAAGACAACAGTTGCAAATTGGCTTCAAGAAAATTTGATTGCCTTACAAATTTCGGCACGCTTTTGCCACAATCCTTAACAGAGAGCGATGATCAATCCACTATTGAAAGCGCTTTTGCGCCTCCAGCGTGAGTCCGATTCCTACCGAACCAAAGGCATCTCCCTCGATTATAGTCGCATGTGGTGCCATCGATGTGAGGCTTTCGCGGATATAGGGAACCTTGGTGGAACCACCTGTCAGGAAGACTGCCGTGATCTCTTCGCCTGACAAACCTGCCGCATTTAGAGCTTCCGCAATCGTAAGACGGATACGTCTCGTGCCATCTTCGAGAGCGTCAATCAGATCTTCACGCGTCATGATCGCAGCAAGCCCCTTCTCGACGAAAGACAGTGACAACTCGGTGCGTTCCTGATCGGAGAGAATTACCTTGCTGTTTTCCACGGACAGCGCCAGCTTGTGCCCTTCGCGCAGATCCAGAAGTTGAATCAGCCGATCAAGCAGATGTGGTTCCTTGGCTTCCTTGCGCAAGTAACGCAGTTCGCTATGGGTCTTATGGTCGTAGAGGAAGTTGATTTTCTGCCAGGTTGCCAGGTCGTGATAATAGCCGACAGGCATCAAGCGCCCTTCCTTGAGCATCTCGCTGCGATACCCCATCAACGGCATGACCCGGGCAAGAGAAAGCCAGCGATCGAAGTCTGTTCCGCCGACATGAACACCGGTATTGGCAAGGATCTGATCGCGAGAATTGCCGCTCTGCAGTGTCTCATTCGCTGGCGTAACCTTGAGGATGGTAAAGTCCGAGGTACCGCCGCCAATATCAATGATAAGAGCGATTTCCTCTCGGGTAGCCTGCTGCTGAAAATCTCGGGCTGCGGCAACCGGTTCATACTCGAACTCGACGTCCTTGAAACCAAGGTCCGCTGCGATTGATCGCATGGTCTCTTCCGCCTCCCGGTCGGCATCGGGATTGTGGTCTACGAAAAAAACGGGCCGGCCGAGGACAACCTTTGTCAGCTCCTGTTGCAATTGAGATTCAGCGGTGGTCTTCATGTGGCGCAGAAAGGCCGCCAGCACCGCCGTGAAAGGCTTGCGCTCACTCCCGACCATCGTAAATTCCTGCATGGTCGATGTACCCAGAATGGATTTGAGCGCGCGCATCATGCGCCCTTCCCCACCCTCAAGATAGGTGTTGATGGCATCTCGCCCAAAATGGATGCCATGATCTTCAAAATCGAAGAAGAGAGCGGACGGAATGGTTACCTCGTCGCCTTCCAGAGCAACCAACTCTGCCTTGCCTTTGTTCACCAGGCCAAGTGTCGAATTCGAGGTTCCAAAATCAAGGCCGCAACAAACCTGTTCAGACATAGCCCAATCCTTCCAACATCACCGCACAAATAAAAGGGCACCCGAGGATCATCACCGGGTGCCGGAACAGGCGGGATTAGCATGAAGGCAGAAATTTTGAAAGGGTCATATCCACCGAATTTCCGAGCACTCGCCATTTATGACGCAGCGACCGTAAAAACGGGCCCGGACCGCGCTTCCCTCCACGACGGCATCAGGTCTTGTCATCATCAGACAGGATGAGATCGAGGCGATCCTTTTCTTCCTTGGAAAGATGTGTCTGTCCACTCGCCTCGGCCTTTTGCGCAAGCACCCTGTTTCTCTGATAGAACAGAAAAACGGAGGCGCCGCCTAACAGCAGAACAAGCGGACCGAAAGCCCAAAGCAACAGGTTCTTGGATGAAAATGTTGGCTTTAGAAGGACGAACTCGCCATAGCGATCGACAAGAAAGTCTTTGACTTCCTGATTGCTGTCACCCTTGGTGAGCCGTTCTCGCACCAAAACACGCAAATCATGCGCCAGCGGAGCGTCTGAATCATCAATCGACTGGTTCTGGCAAACCAAACACCGCAGGCCCTCCGAAATTTCACGGGCCCTGGCTTCCAGACCAGGATCCTTCAACATTTCATCTGGCTTCACAGCAAAGGCCGGGCTAGAAAGAAATTGCACGGACAAAATCAGCAGAAGAGCCGCCATCAACTTCGTTGCGGAACGGAAGACACTTCGCAAGGAGTGTGGATTTGCCAACATCATATTCATCCCTGTTCTCTGTTCGACAAAACCATCACGCAGTTCCGGCAGCTTCCTTGGCCCGCCCCTTTCGGGCCGGAGCACCAATCCGCAATCGACGGTCCGACAGCGAGAAGCATCCGCCAATAAACATCACCACGCAGCCGAGCCAGATGAAGGTTACCCATGGCTTGTAATAGATCCGGACACCGATGCCATCATCGTCTTGTTTGTCACCCAATGAAACATAAAGCTGGGTGACACCGGCAATCGTATAAATCGCCGTTTCGGTTGTTGGCATGTTGCGCGACGTATAGACCCGTTTGGCAGGATGGAGCTCAGTGACCTCCTTGCCATCTTTCGTAACCTTGAAGGTGCCGATGAGATCAACATAGTTGAACGCGGAATGCTCGCGGAACCCGCCAAGTTCAAAGCTGTAACCTGAAACGGCAGCATGATCGCCTGGCTTCATGACCAGAATGGTTTCAGACTGGTAGGCAGTGGCGACCATGAGACCAAGAAGAGTCATGCCAAGGCCAAAATGGCCAAGAGCTGCGCCGAACACGGTGCGGGGCAAACCAACGAAGCGAGAGACCGATTTAGCGATGGGAAGCTTGAAAAGACCAATGCGGAGCTGGATCTCAGCCAGTGCGCCAACCATGATCCAGACGGCAAGACCAATGCCCAATGGTGCCATCGCGCTGCCTCCGTCGATCAGAGAATAGCACAGGACGGTAACTAAGATCGCCGCACCCAGAGCGACGAAAAGGCGCTGGAACGCGGCAAACAGATCCCCTCTCTTCCATGCAAGAAGCGGTCCAATCGGAACGGCAACAAGCAGTGGTATCATCATTGGGCCAAATGTGGCGTTGAAGAAAGGAGCGCCAACGGAGATCTTGGCACCAGTGATTGCTTCCAGCGCCAGAGGATACAAGGTTCCAATCAAGACGGCTGCTGCGGAGGCTGACAAGAAAAGGTTGTTGAAGACCAAAGACCCCTCACGCGAAATTGGCGAGAAGATACCTCCTTGCTTCAGCATCGGCGCGCGCCACGCAAACAGGGATAGACCACCTCCGATGAAGGCAATCAGCAAGGCGAGAATAAAGACACCACGAGACGGATCGGTCGCAAAAGCATGGACGGATGTCAGTACACCGGATCGCACAAGAAAGGTTCCGAGCAGCGACAGCGAGAAAGTCAGAATAGACAGAAGAATGGTCCAAACCTTCAGTGCGCCTCGCTTCTCCATGACAATAGCCGAATGAAGCAGCGCTGTGCCGCACAGCCAAGGCATGAAGGAGGCATTCTCTACAGGATCCCAGAACCAGTAGCCGCCCCAACCAAGCTCGTAATAAGCCCAATAGGACCCCATTGCGATACCAAGGGTGAGAAGCCCCCAAGCCGTCAGCACCCAAGGCCTGACAAAGCGCGCCCAAGCAGCATCGATCCGCCCTTCGAGCAGCGCTGCAATGGAAAAGGAAAAGGCAATGGAAAAACCGACATAGCCAAGGTAGAGTAGCGGCGGATGGATCGCGAGACCAATGTCCTGCAAGATCGGATTGAGATCCCGTCCTTCAATCGGCGCATTGGCAATGCGATGAAACGGATTGGACGTGAGGAGCACAAACAGCAGGAAGGCTGAAGTTATCCATCCCTGCACTGCAAGGGTATTGGCCTTGAGCTTTGGAGGCAGGTTATTGCCGAATGCGCCGACAAGTGCACTGAAGATTGCAAGAATGAAGACCCACAGCAGCATCGAGCCTTCATGGTTACCCCAAACCGATGTGAACTTGAAAAGCAGCGGCATCTGAGAATGGCTGTTTTCCCAGACATTTTGAACAGAAAAGTCTGAAGTCACATAGGCATTGGTCAGCGCCGCAAAAGCCAGGCCGATGAACAAAAACTGCAAAATCGCAAGAGGACTCGCCACGGCCATCAGACGGTTGTCATCTGTCTGTGCACCCCAAATGGGAACGACGGACTGTATCAACGCCAAGGCAAGGGCCAGAACAAGCATGAAATGCCCCAATTCGATGATCATTGACAATCTCCCGATTTTGCTTGCTCATCCCTTCAGCAAGCTGACTTAGTCTGTTGTATTTTTCTTCGAGGCTTTAGCGCAAAGCGCATTACCGACGCGTCAGTTCGCTTGAACCTTGCCGTAACTGTCCTGCCAGTGGCCCTGCTCCTTCAAGGCATCAGCCACTTCGCGAGGCATGTAATTCTCGTCATGCTTGGCAAGTACCGTATCTGCCGTGAACGAACCATCAGCATTGAGAGCCCCTTCGGTCACGACACCCTGCCCTTCCCGGAAAAGGTCCGGCAGAATACCGGCATAGGCAACCTTGATTTCAGCTCCACCATCGGTGACGACAAATGTCACATGGGCGTTGTCGGAGCGAACGACCGAATCGTCCATGACCAAGCCACCCAAACGGATACGCTGGCCCGGCTCAACACCTTTTTCCGCTATCTCGGAAGGGCTCATGAAAAAGGTGATCTGATTTTGCAAAGCAAACAAAATCAGTCCGACGGCGGCGAAGAGGACAGCACCGGCAGCCCCGATCAGCATCATCCTTTTTTGTTTTCTCGACATGAACAGATCCTTCTCGATATCGCCTGATAGTAAGAAACTTGATTTGCCAGCACCCTTTCGGGAGGCATCGAAATTATTGAGTTATGGAGACACCGAGCGAGCGCGCAGCGGCCTTGACTTTCTCTATGCCTTCCACGTCGGACTGAAGAGCATCCAATGCACGGGTAACCGTCTTCGCTGCCATATCAGGCCGATTCAAAACCAGCTCGGCCCGGATCAAACGGACCCATTCATCTGGTGTGCCACCATCAGAATTCAGCCGCTCTGCAAGATTCGATACCATGCCTTCGATCATCTGCTGTCTTTCTTCCGCAGTCATCTCGGCGGCGTTTTGCACATCTTCTTTCGAAGGATTGGCCAGTCCACTGCCTGCTGCAGCAGAAGAAGCATTTCCGTCATTTCCTTCAGTCGGTGACGCAATGCGCTTTTCAAGGGCAGCGATCTGATTCTTGGCAAACGGAATCCATGGGGCATCCTCAGCAGAGTCATCGACCAACTCCTGCCATTTCTTAATGGCTTCCCGCTCCTGTCCTTCCTGCCCTAGAGCGATTGCCAGAAAGAAGCGAGGCTTCGGAGCTTTCGCGTCCAACAGATTGGCGCGTTGAAACAGTTCCAGAGCTTCTGTGTTGACGACACCTGCGTCTTGTATAACGAGAACTTCGCCGAGATCAGACAAGGCCTCTACACTTTCGCCTTCGATCCGCAAGATGTTCCGATAAGCCACGATAGCATCTTCGGTACGTCGCATACGCGCATAAATCGGAGCAAGCCCCTTCCAACCCACCAGATCGTCTGGATTGCGTGCAAGCTTTCTTTCCGCCGATGCAACCAGTTCGGTTAGACTTTGTTGCTCAGGCGGTTTTGATAAGCGAGCCTGCAACGGCTGGCTTTGCAACCCCGGAGAGCCCAACGCAAAATAGAGGCCAGAGGACAACAACGGGATTAGAAGAGCGATTACGACAACCGCAAATTTGAGATTGGACGTCCCCGAATCTTCCTCAGAGGATAACGAATCGTGATTCGGACGCATCTCACTGCTTTCCTTGTCGAGCGCATCCTGGGCACCAATCAAGCGACGAGCGACCTCGGCCCGTGCAGCATCAGCCTCTGCACCATCAATCAGACCGCGTTCGACATCACCATCGATTTCCTTTAGCTGAGACTTGTAGATCGTGAGATCATAAGCGTTTGCACTCTCTATCTTGCGTTCTTTTCGCAATAGAGGATAGATCGCAACCGCCATGGTCACGAGGGTCAATACGACAGCAATTGTCCAAAACATACAGGTCCAACTCTCACACTAGTCCAACCCAAAGCATTTCCTATTTTGCAGGGAAGTCAAATTAACACATGTTCATCTAACGATGGGACAAGGGAAAAACCGGACAAGCCAAGAGCTTAACCGAACCCTGCAATCAGGCATCCGCGAGACTTGGAAAAGTGACTCATGAAGGTTGGAAAACGGATTACCCGGCCTCTGCGACCTGAAGTTCCTTGACCGTTGCAGCAGCATTCAGCTGCCGCTTGAAGGCATTTGCGTAGTCATCATCAAAGACATTTCTGGCCAAATCAACCGCTGCAGAATGAAGTTTGACAATCGTCTCACTCCCTCTTCCTGCCGACTGCCTGGTTCTCTCCACCAGTGATGTGGTAAGGATTTCGAATGTCTGGTCCAGTTCCTTGCGAGCATCACTGATGGGACCATTCATGGCCAGATAGTCCTTTGCCAGCTCGGCCTGATGGAAAATCTTTGCAGCCCTGATAGCGTCGGCTACAAGATCCTCATCCACGAATTCCGCTTCCGTATTCTTCGGAGCTCGCAAAGCCCGACGAACCAATCCGGGAGCAGCCTCAATGTCCTTTTTCAGAAGTACGGACATCTTCTTCTTCATATCAGTAAGCGTTTTGCCCCAGGCGCTTTGTGTAGACAGCTCAAGTTCAACGGAAACAGCCTTTGCGAGCTTGGTCCATTGAGAGAAAAATGCTAGCGCCTCATCAAGGCTTGAGTGCTCTTGCATATTAGCTTCGACCAGGGCGGTCAGGGCGTTCATATCGGCAAAGACCTGATGAACAGCTGGTGCATACACAGTCGCTGCGACCTGAACTGCGTCGTCCGATCCTGAAAGCTTTGTAGCCAACTGAAGTTTTTGACGCGGAGAGACGAGTTTTTTGGAAAGCGCTGAGACAAGCCACGATGTCCGAAGTGGCGCCTGCTGGATGTATCGGGAGATAAGCTTGTAGGCTTCTTCGCCTTCTGGGCTGGTCCAGCTATCGATCTCTGTGTTCAAGCGCCCCAGTACGGGCTTCAAGGGCATCAGTCGCTCGGAGCTGATCAGAACGTCAAGAAGATCCTTATAGACGATCTCGCCACCCAACTGGTTGGCAAGCTTCTGCTCCCCGGCCAATTCTCGCGAGATCAGCTTAAGCTTCTTTTTGATGGAAGCGACAAACTCAGCACAAAGTGCAGAGGAATGCCGGGAGATTTCCTGCTTTTCTAATGCACTGCAATCCATCTGTAGCTTTTGAGCTTGCTCGGGAGTTGCAATATCTCTCTTGATCCAACTCCATATGGCCTCAAAGGATAATGGATTGATTCTGGCTTCCTGTTTGGCAACCAGTTCATATTCGCTTGCAAAGTGCCGAGCATCTCTGAAGAAATCCAATTTGGCAAATTCTTCCAGCGGCACGACTTTCTCTTCCACTTTCAGAATATCACGCAAGGCGGCAATAATGAGCGCTGCAGCAGCGTCATTCTTGCCCTCTCTCTCTGCTTTTTCCAGATTTCGCAGGAGAAGGTTTTGGGCACTTTCCGACAGCGTCGAGAGATAAAGCTTGAGCTTTTCCTTGAGCTTTTCCATGCCATCCATGCGGTCACCCCGACCTCATTCTTCGTTTCAAATAGATTTGCTATTTAAAGCTAGCAAACTGTTAAAATTCTCTATCAACTTTTCACTTTTCGGAAATATTCGGATACAAAAAGGGAAGATCCCCTTAAGAAGGACCTTCCCTGATCTGGTTTCATGCGAGCCCGGTTACCACCGAGATTCGTTGTTGCCTCAGTTGACCGGGCGCCAGGTGCCGTCACTCTGACGGCAAGCACGGCCACGAGCAGTCTGTGGCTGTCCATCAACATAAATCGTGTGAGTGTAGTCACGGCAGTTGAGGTCATTGACCGTGTAGGACTGTGTCGGAACAATCTGACCATAGTGCCCCGTATCCGGGTTGTTCCAGGCAACTGGTGCACCAGAGCGACCATATTCCAATGCACGATACTGTGCTTCAGCAGCCATGCGCTGATCGTTTTCGTCCAGCATGCGCCCGATGGAAGAACCGGCCAGTGCGCCCAAGGCAGCACCTGCGGCAGTTGCTACCAACCGGCCTTCACCACTGCCGATCTGAGAACCAATGACACCACCAGCAACAGCACCGGTCAAACCGCCAAATGTTTCCTTTGGACCACCCTGACAGCCAGCCAGAGCGGCTCCCATAACAGCCACAATCGCGATTGATTTGAATTTCATTGTAAGCCCCTATTCATTGCGGCAACCTTCAAGATCACCAGCCACTAATATGCGATCTGTTTACGGCGTCCCAACTTGTTGAGTCGCATCCTTGGCAATGCACTGAGCCGGATCGCTTCCAGGCAAGCCTGGCTCCCAATCACACGATTCCTGATCAAGCATCCATAAGTCATAACGCACAAAAACCCATTAAGTTGCGAAAATGTCGAAAATTTGGCGCATTTTTGTCGTGCCCTGAGGAAAAGGTGCCCTTCTCTGCTTATAGATCAGCCTTTGCTATTCACTCTTTATACGCAGGCAACACCAGTGTTGCCTGCAAGCCTCCAAGTTCGGAACGGGTCAAGGTGAATTCCCCTTGATAAAGGCTGGAGAGTTCGGAAACGATGGACAATCCCAACCCCGACCCCGGCTTACTCTCATCAAGACGCCGCCCTCTCTTCAGCGCAATCCCGATCTCTTCATCGGAAAGCCCAAGACCGTCGTCCTCAACTATAATAGTCAGCCAGTTTCTGGTCACGCTCTTCGCCCTGATTGCAGTTTCGCCACGCTGACCGAAATGCTTGGGGTAGAGCGATATGACGACCTTTGTTTTGGCCCATTTGCACGCATTGTCAACGAGGTTACCGATCATCTCTTCCAGATCCTGCGCCTCTCCCCTGAAGCTGATCTGGTTCACCTCATCCCCCAGCAAAGCCACATCAATCCCGGGATGGATCTTGCCCATCACGCTCGCCATCTTCTGCAAAATCGGAGAAACATCGGTGACCGTGCCGATCGTATTGTGGCGAGCCGCAAATCGGGCACGGTCCAGATAGAGCTGTATCTGATCCCGCATCACGGCGACCTGCTGAACAAGCAGCGCGGCGTTGTCACTGTCCGAAGACCTCACTTCATTGGTTATGACAGACAGAGGCGTCTTGAGTGCATGCGCAAGGTTGCCCAGTTGGGTTCGAGCCCTTTCGAGGGTTTCTTGGTTGGAGGCAATCAGAACATTTGCTTCTTCCACGAGCCCAGCCACTTCGACAGGATAATCACCCTCGATCGTCTGGCTATTGCCATTGGCAACGTCCCTCACTCTTTTCTGCAAGACCCCCAGCGGCTTCAAGGCACTGCGGACAAGAAGGAGAGAAACGATAAGGAGTATAGCGCCGAAGAGCGCCATAAGCAGCCATGCCCTGTTTTGGAATTGGATGACCTGGGCGTTCAGTTCTTCCGCGTTCCCCGTCACCCTGAAATAGTAGCTCTGGTCCGGTCCGAATGATATCTGCCTCTCAAGAATTCGGATTTTTTTGTGATCGGGTCCCAGACCAAGCAGATAACGGCCAATTCCTCCTGTGTATTGTTTAGCACTTTCCGTCTCGATGGAGAAATTTTCTCCACCCAGAGAGAGAGAGGCAAACAGCAACTCATCACCCTTGACCTTGCTGACTGTCCAATACCATCCGGAAAGTGGCAGCTCAAAGCGCGGTTGACCAAGATTACCCGGTTTTGACAGTTCTTCAGAACTGAAAAGCTGGGTGGCCAGATCTCCAACAAGAACCTTCAGAACGATATCCAGTTGCTCATCGAAGGAATCCTCGGCAGCACTGCGAAACAGCGAAGTGAGAAATACCCCTACCCCCAAGGCCGCCAGGAGCGCCCAGACCGAAATATTGACAACAAGAAACCGCGTAATCGACTTCATTACTTCGTCGCTTCTGGTGCAACCATGTTGTAACCCAATCCTCTCACCGTCTGGATGACATCAATTCCCAGTTTCTTGCGCAAACGCCCGATAAAGACTTCGATCGTATTGGAATCGCGATCAAAGTCCTGATCATAAAGATGTTCCACGAGCTCCGTGCGCGAGATGATCTTTCCCTGATGGTGCATCAGATAGGAAAGCAGCCTAAACTCGTGCGATGTCAATTTGATGGTCATCCCGTCCACCGTAACCCGCCCTGACCTTGCGTCAAGCCGGATGGGACCGCAGGTTATCTCGTTTGAGGCCAGACCGGCAGAGCGACGGACAAGGGCCCTTAGCCGGGCGACGACCTCTTCCATATGAAAGGGCTTGGCAACATAGTCGTCGGCGCCGGCATCAATGCCCTGCACCTTGTCGCTCCAGCGATCACGAGCCGTAAGGATTAGAACCGGCATCGTCCGCCCGTCCCGCCGCCATGCCTCCAAAACGCTGATGCCATCCATCTTTGGCAGGCCGATGTCCAGAATGACAGCATCGTAGGGTTCGGTATCTCCAAGGAAATGCCCTTCTTCGCCGTCGAATGCGCAATCAACGACATAGCCATTCTCTTCCATTTCTTCCTTGAGCTGGCGGTTCAACTCGACTTCATCTTCAATGACCAGAATGCGCATTCGCTACCCTCTCTTTTCCCAATTCGCAGTTCTTCAATCAGATGTCTGACGGCAATTGATCTGACTCCACCTGACGATCACCCCAATCACTTGCCGTTTACGGAAATGACGCTGCCCGATCTGGCATCCAGCTCGAGGCGAGACACATTGCCCTGCCGGGATAAAATAACCAACTCATAAACCAAACGCCCACCGTCCGAGCAAAGATTCGCCTTGATCACATCACCGCGCACGACCGCATTGGCCGCTTGCGTGATCGCAACCAGACTTTTCGCCCGACCGTCGGATATCGCCTGCCTAACTGCTCCGCCACCAAGACATTCTGCCGCTGTGGCAGGTTGGCTTGGAACGAGAAGGGAGACAATCAGCAGTGCCAATACCCGGAGAGCACAGATGTTGATCCATTTTTGCATGAAGGCAATTTATCGTCAGGTCGCTGAACCGAAGCTGAACGTAATTCGAGACATCAAAAGGAGCGGGGCTGACTGAAAGTATCGTTAAGATCTCACTACTTATCACAGTAGCGCACGATTTTCTGATTGTGTCGCTTGATTTCAAAAATGGTTTGATCGGTGTCTTTGGCAGACCACGAGATAGGATCAAAGAGAAGGCAAGCCGCCAGTTTGCCAGCCATTTGATTGCCAATGGAGGGACTGTCTGTTGTTGTGGCTTCACCCTCTCCTGAACCCATCTGAGCTGCGCAACCGGTCAGGGCCATCGTCACGATGACTATCAGCCAATTCCTTTTCAACGGGATCATTTTCCACCGGCCTTTCAGATGCCCCCCATTTGGCATTCATCAATTGTTCCAGCAGCTTGTCTGCATCTGCTTTCCAGGAATTATTTTTGCCAGCAACGGGTGCCCGTTTTGTCGGTTGCTCTGATGCATTGTGCCGCGTGAACAGTGAAGCCAGCAGCGGAGCCAGCCTCACCAGAAGAGTCAAAATCTTCAAGACAACTGCCACCATACTGGCTAGAGCAGATTCTTGGTCGTGTACCAAGTGCGCCAGATGATCGTGGCTGCAGCTGCCAGGCTGGAGATGGTCATTGCCAAACGCTGCTGAACATCGGGATCCAGATCTACCCCGAACATAGTCAGCCCCATTGCGGCCACCGAAACAATCTGGGTCCAGTTGATTTTGGATTCCCAGGCTGGCTTGGATGATTGGTTCATGTCACTCATGCAAAACTCCTGTTAGTTGAGAGGAAAAACGCGCCCGGTTAGCCGGACGCAAAAGTTGACATCAGGCTCAATCCCCGATGGAAAGCGTCGAGGGATTAACGCGCCTCAGGAGACGATCTCCAGCCCCCGTTCGGCGGCTGATCTGAGCGATATCGACGACAATCTCAGTGAGACCTTCCACCCCGTCCTCAAACTGTGCGCCGGCCGAATATTGCCAAACCGGGGTATTGAGTTCGGTGGTTCTCAGGATTTCCCCGGTATCGGGGTGGCGGACAGATACGCTGTAGGCTTCAAGCTCTTCGCTCAGCGGAATGGCGCTGTCGACCCAACTGTCCGCCTCAAGGCGATCCCGCCGTGTCCAGCCAAAGGTCAGGGTTCCGTCTGCTTCTGAACGCGAGACACGCAAGTGCACTGGAGACAACGTCACCAATCCCCGCCCGACAATTCCTATATCAAGATCGATATTTCTAGGATCCGACAAGGCTCCACCGGTGGGAACAATCCTGAAAGGCAGTGTCTTTGCCAATTGAGCGCTATCGATTTCAAGCGGCACAATGGCTTCGTCCAAAAGAACGAAACGAGCACCTGCCCCTGCCCCCTCCAGTGCGGCCGCTTCAGTTCCCAGTTGCCCCCGTAGCAAGGTTTTCAGCCGCCACAGAGAGGGGCCTATCAATTCAGCATCGGCAAACTGCAGGATTTCCCAAGTCCCTTCACTGGATTCGATTGCTGCTGCATTTGTTCCTGCAAACAGGCTGGATTGATCGACGGAAGCCAGATCGCCGCCCGAAAGTTTGACATCAACGACGCTCGCATGATCCCAACTGAAGCACTCCCGCCCCGTCAGTTCAGTTTGCAATGTGCCAATGACTGCCGACACCCTCAGTGTTTGCCGATAGGAGAAGCCAATATTACTGCTGCCCTCATAAAGCCCCAGCCCGCCCGGCCAAGGTGAGCAATAACTCGCCAGATACGGCGCATGAGAATACCCGGTCTTGCCGGGCAACAATGGCAGATCAAGGACCACGCAGACAGGCAGAACGACAGAAGGCATCGAATGCGACGTTGCGCGGATAGTCTGGGCATAGGGAACCGCATTGCGAGGGGCGGTCAGACTGGCCGAGATTTCCCGAGCGTCTCCATCCTCGATATCGTCAATCCGATAGACTTGCTGATAACCTTCCGATTCTATGGAAACAAGATCGCCAGCTTCCAGCTCCAGCTTAGACATGGGAAGCTTGAAACTGGCTGTATGGCGCTCGTAATTGCTTTGCCTGAGCCAGTTTCTCGCCGCATCGACCATGACGGGCTCCGTGGAAATGACAGCGAGGGATTGTGCGCTTTCCAGCTTCGTCCGGGCGCTTGGCTGATCATAGCGGGCCACCGATTGCCGGTAGTCCTGAAACAGCTCATTGAAGGAAAGTGTGACACTGCTGGACTCATTTTCCCATGGGTCGATCTGCTTGCTGACAAGAGGGGCCTCTTCCACGTCGACAAGCAAGCTTTCGTCGATAACTGCAGAAATACGCCTATCCCGCTTTTCAAAGCGAAGCCTGTCACCACTTGTGATGAAAGATATGTTGAAGGCATCGCAGAGACTTTCAAGTGCAGACCGCAAGGACATGCGTCGCTCAATGACAAATCCGTCGACGACGGAGGTGATGGCGTTCAGATCAGAAGCACCAAGACCGTAGTCTTCCATCACCGTCTTGATGATATCCTGCAGTGGCGCATTGCCCAGTCGACCGTTGAGCCAATGGCCGGTGTGCCAGGCATCTCCGTCTGCCCAGGTCGCCCGGCTCAGAGGAAATGCAGGAAATGGCCGCGCGTCCCATGCCCAAAGATACATCTGGTCCGCATCCACCATGGAGCCTCCATAAAGAGCGGACACGGGGTTTTTGTTTGCGCTATCCGCCTGCCAATAATCAAGACTGGCTGTCAGCATGGAGCGCTGCGCCGCATCACTGCGTGCGCCGGATGAAAAATACGGCAAGGCACTTTCCGAAGACTTTGCATCCGGAAAGACATTCGGCTGATTGGGGCCCATATGGACGGCAGGGCATCCAAGTTCGGTAAACCAGATCGGTTTGGAACATGGCACCCAAGACGTTGCAAATGTGCTTTCAGCACCGTCTGGCCGATCAAAATGCGGGTTGGACCACCAGCTTGCCAGATCCTTGTAGCGAAAGACCCAGTCCTTGCCTGCGGCTCCGTCCGTGATCGGCGTTCTGATCTGCTTCTCCCGGTCGGCATGGCTGCCATAGTACCAATCAAACCCCTCGCCTCCGGCGACATTGCCCTGCAAGTAGGCTGTTTCGAGCCCCGTATCAGAGACTGAGGCGTCAAGGTGGGCGTCCCCAACCCGCCAATCAGACAGGGGCATGTAATTATCGATGCCAACCGCATCAATGTTGTCGTCAGCCCACAATGGATCGAGATGAAACCGCACGGCTCCGCTGCCATCCTGCGGATGGTGACCAAAATACTCGCTCCAGTCTGCAGCATAGGTGAGTTTGGTGCTCGCACCGAGTACATTGCGGACGTCAGAGGCAAGCTCCTTGAGCCGAGCAACGAAGGGATATCCCTCTTCCGCGTCTCGCAGTTGTGTCAGCCCTCTCAGCTCCGAACCGATCAGAAATCCCTCCACCCCACCGGCATCATTGACCAATTGGGCGTAATGCATGACAAAGCGGCGATAGTTCCATTCCTGCAGATCGTAGAAGTGAGTAACTTGTTCTGTGGCCACCACGCTGTTGTCAACCGACCCGTCCTGATCAGGGCCGGGATAGCATGTGATCCGCCCCCGCCACGGGAACGCTGCCTGCTCTCCGGCTCCATAAGGATCGGGAAGGCCATTGCCCGCAGGAATATCCATCATGATGAATGGATAGAGGGTCACCTCCAATCCACGTTCCCTGATGGCGGCAATCGCATGCAGGACAGACTCGTCTGACGGCGTGCCGCCATAGGCAGGGCGTCCATCGGTAAGGCTGACCCGATCAACCTCGGATCGGGCCAAACCAGCCACCGACCACTGGCTTGTGTCTGTCACCTTTGTGGAATCGTCAACTTTAGGCTGGATCGCGCACTCACCGGCTCGAAGATCGGAACCGAACCAGGAAACCACAAGGGCGACGCGGACGAGGTTCGGGCAGAGAGCAATCAGGTGATCAAGCGATACCTCAAAATCGGTTCCGGGTTCATAGGAGTGCCGGTTTTCCGAACTCCACTCGCCCTCGGCATCCTTGCGGGATACCTCGGTAGTATCGTAGCCAAACTCGGTCGCACCGGGGATCATCACGACCGATCTCACTTGCGTCTCCAGCGCTCCGATTGGTCGCACGACCTCAAAGGACAGCTGCGGAATCCGGTTACCGAAGTCTTCCAGTGGCAATTCCTCAAACACCACATAGGCAAGTCCTCTATACGCAGGAGCCTTGCCCGCGCCCTGCTTGGCCTCGATCAGACTGTCGGGAAGCTGATCGTCCGTTCCCCGATACACCCTATAGGTGATATCATCGAGATCAAGAACCGTGCCATTGGCCCAGATACGGCCGATATAGGCGATCTCGCCTTCACACAGACCAACGGCGAAATTGGCTGAATAGCTATAGGTGGTCTCGGTGGTCGTAGACCCCATGCCGCCTTTTGAAGCGCCGGTCTGTCTTTTTCGCGAGGTGACTTCCTCAACAAGGTTGGTCGCCCATATAATCTGCCCGGTCAAACGGGCCCGGCCATAAAGGCGTGGAATAAACGCTCCTTCCGTCGATGTCTGCACCGTCAGGTCGGAAAGGCTGGTGCCAACCACCGAACGCGAGGAGCCAAAAAGCTTCTGATCGACATAAGCGCCACCGACAGCACCAAGTGCGCCACCGATTGCAGCACCCAGCGGTCCGAACAGGGCACCGCCGACAACGCTGCCTGCCGTTTTCAAAACAAGAGTGGTCATGATGCTCCTTTCCCGGTCTCATCACTCTGCCGGAAGGATGGAAAGGCATAGACACCGCACAGATGACGCTGCCACCAGGGTGAGAAGGACACCAGACTGACGCACGCCCCAGCCTGCGCATGAATAAACCGGCTATCGTCGACCAGAATGCCGGCATGTTTGGCGGGAAACCCTTTTCGATAGCGAAACAACAAAATATGGGCTGGCTGCCACGCCTCGGCATCAACCGGCAGCAAATACCGTCCTGCTGCATTGGCCAGCGTTTCTTCGCTGTCAGCGTCAGCCCAGTCCGGATTATAGGCCGGCGGTGTTTCGGGGGTCGGCCAGAAGGCGCCATAGACACCCCGGATCAGGCCAAGACAATCACAACCGGCCCCTTTGCAACAGGCCTGATGCTTGTAAGGAGTACCGATCCAACTCATGGCCTCTTCAAGGATCATCGCCGCACTCACAGATATTCTTTCTGCGTCAGTCATGGGTTAGTCCTCGAAAAGCGCAGAGCCGTCACTTTGCTGGGAAAGCTCTGGATAGGTCAGGATGAAATCGTTCCCGGGCATGTGGGGGAAACCGCGAAAATTGAGCTGATTGGCAAACACGGTCCTGCAGGTCGAAAAGCTCTTGTCACACCCGACGGAAACCTTCACGCGATCGCCTACCTTGATGCCGGAATGAACTGGCAGCCAGAGTTCCACCAAATCCGCTTGACCTGATTGTTGATGGGAAAGAATGTCAAACGTCATACCCTTTGCAGCACCGGATTGGAGCAGCAGTTGCCCCATGGCAAGCCGCCCGGCTTCAGGCTGGCTATCGAGTATCAGCTCAAGCCAGGTTTGGGATGAGATTGCGGTTACCTCGCCTTCGAAACTCAGCCCCAGGGCGTCTAGATCAAGGCTGCAGCGCGTATCCCCCACATTGGCGTCGCAACGATACTGATAGACACGCCCCTTGTCCTGTTCCATGTCGATAGAGAGGGAGCGGATCTCAGCCTGAAAATTCTGGCTGTCCCGCTTGATCTCGCCCAGATAGCCGCTGCGCAGCAATACGGCCTGCTCCGGGTCCTGCCAGTTCACGCGCCAGGTCTCGATTGTCGCCGCATCATAGCGTCCGCTCATGAGATCCGCCTCGGTGATGCGATCAGAAGAAAGCGCACCGGCAATTTCCTGATCGTCGCTGGCAAATCCATCACTCTGACGAATTTCAGAACCAGTGAAGCCAGCATCGGGTTCACAAGAAATGCCTTGCAGCTCTATTGGTCTGTCGTGATCGGTAAATCCAAGAGCGAAGCCATCAGAGCGCTTGAGGATCCAACATGTGGCAAGCGTCGTTACACCGCTCGCAAGATGGGCGGCCAATGCATTGGAAAGAGTCTTCACAGCTTGATCTCCACCAGTGGGATGGTTGGAATGTCGCCAGCTTCAAAAGCACTGAGGGAGAACTCGAGTTTATCGATGTCAAAGCGAACCGGCACATCGAATTTGAAGCCAGCAGTCATCATCACCCCTGCGAGAGGCGCTTCATCGAAGGTGACAAGCCCGGTCTCCGGATCGAGCGAAAAGGCGGTTGTTTCAACCCCGTCGAGTGCGACCCTTACCGTACCAACAACCGGCTTACCAATTTTCCTCTGATAGGGAGCGTGGAGCGCACCATAGGTCTTTGACAGCTGAAAGCCGGTCTGTTCCCCATCACCGCTGCCGATGACCTGATCGGTTGGCTGCAGTACCTTGCCGACAGCACAGGAGGCATGGTCGAAGGGATCGCGGAAACGAAAACCATAGAGCCGCCCGCGCCGCTCCTCGAAAAAAGCGATAACCGTTTGCAAATCGGCAAAGGAGCGCACACCAAGCCCGGCATCATAGCTCCGTCGTGAATCGGCCCAGCGGGCGTTTCGTTCCTCAAAGCCGGATGCAAGGGTCACCACGTCCGTTCGCCGCTCCGGTCCACCGGACGCACCGAACCCGACATCAAGCGGGAAGCATATTTCATGAAATCCAGTCATTGACTTGTCCCGATAGGCAAAAAAAGGGTTCGTTTTCCTTAGATAGAAAACAGACCCATATGCCTCTGTGTGTCACATTATTAAGAGTTGAACGCCTCGGGAGCCGAGGGGCCATGTCGCTCAGCTTCAAAGGCCGCGGCGCCCGCGGCCAACCACCCGTGCCAGTCGGGTTGCAATCTGGTTTTCCGACTTTGAAAACGAGCTGGCATCGGGGGTGCTGATATTCATGACGATGTTGACCGCCTGCCCTCCGCCGCCCGGCATGGCGACGCCGAGCCTGCCGTCGGCGCCACGCTGAAGCGGCATGATAGCCTCTGCCCCCGCCTCGCCCATGAGGCCGGTGCCTGAGCCTGTCGGAAAGAGCGAAGGCGTCGAAACCACACCGCCTTTGGCAAAAGGTGTCAGCCCGCCAAGAAACGAGGCGAGCCCGCCACTACTGGAGGAGGTAAGCGAAGAGAAGAGCCCCGAAGCTAGGCTTGAGACTGAACCGGACAGGAGTTGCCTGAGCGGCTCCAATCCAGCGCTGAGCGCGCTTTTGCTCAGGTCCTGAGCCAAGCCGCTGAAAACATC
This sequence comes from Cohaesibacter haloalkalitolerans, assembly GCF_003574655.1. Classification (GTDB taxonomy): domain Bacteria; phylum Pseudomonadota; class Alphaproteobacteria; order Rhizobiales; family Cohaesibacteraceae; genus Cohaesibacter; species Cohaesibacter haloalkalitolerans. Next base: position 42,311 of record NZ_QNUM01000005.1, on the reverse strand, counting down.
CTCAAGGCTCTTACCTCGAACAATGGCATCTTCAAATGCATCTGCCACCTTGTCGCCGAGCCTGTCGGCCTGTTTCTGAGCCGCCGCCATGTCCTTGGTGAAGGACTTCATATCCGCTTCGACCTTGACGACGGCCGTTTCCACGACTTCATCAGCCATGAGAGTTCCCTTTCCTCTTGCCATTTACAGGCAAGAAATGCATTCGGTTTAAGGCTGGGCACCTGACTGGTCAGGAAATGCTGCGCAGAGCAAATCCAGTTCCCGGCGGCTGAGATTGCTGGCCCGCTGCCCTGGGAAGGAAACGGCCATCAGGATTTCCGTTGGCGTGGCCGCCCAGATTGTTTGTGGCGACCAGCCGAGGCGCTGGCTTGCCAATGCAAACAGAAAAAGCCAGGGGAACTTGGAGGCATTCGTGGCCGGTCCTCCTGAGGCGGACCGGCCTAAGTGGGGTTTGGCAAGGATTGCCCTCCAGTTGCAGCATCTTCAAGATCGGGGCTGAAAGTCTCCCTGAGCAGATCGACCAGCGCCGCAGTCAGAGCGGCAGCTCCACCCTTGCAGCGCATGGCGGCGGCTTCCCTGTCCGAGATCTCAGCACCCCCGGCCCGCAGGGCGGCTCCAAGGATCTTGATGAGATCACCACTTCGAACCCTGCCGCCTGAAAAGCGTTCGGCGAGAGAGCCGATATTGTCCAACTCCATGCTGTCTTCCAGTTCGGCGAGCGCTGCAAGGGTCAGACAGAGCCTGTAGGTCTGATCGTCAAGGCAGATGGAAATTTCACCGCGTCGTCTGTTTGCCATCAGATTACCCCTCAGGCTGCAGAGAAGGTCAGGGCACCAGCGGATTCGAGCGCCATTTCGAAGGACAGCTCGTTGTCATGCTGGCCGGAATATTCCAGCGCAGTGATCTGGAACGGGCCTTCCAGAGTGCCAAAATCGGGAATGACGACTTGCCAGCTGGCGATGGTACCATCAAAGAACAGCGACCGGATTCGCTCATCGCTTTCGCCATCCTTGAAAAGGCCGCTGCCAGACAGGCTGGCGCGGCGGCTACCCGCCCCTTCCAGCAGCTCGCGCCACCGACCTGCGGATTCGGAATGGCTGATGTCAACACTTTCGGCGTTGAAGGAAAGCGAACGGGCGCGCAAACCGGCGACCGTGATGAAGGCATCATCGCCCGCGTTACGGACCTTGAGCAGAAGGTCTTTGCCTTTCTGTGCAGTCATGGAAATGTCTCCTGGAATGTCAAGAAAATAGGGATCCGATCAATGGGCCGGATTAGACGGCCCGTTGGAAAGGGCTTCGGTTACCGCCCTGATCTGCATGATGCCCTGCAGCAAATGGTTCTTGCGGTCAGGCCGCCAGTCCTGTCGCTCGATCAGCAAATTGATCAGCGCATGGTCGGTCATGGGAAGGTGAACGTCCGGGTCCAGCAACTGGGAACGAAGCAGCGCGAAGATCTCCTGCTGCTTCAGGCGATCCTCACTACCAGTCCAGACAGTGATGGCAATGCGATGTTCGTCCCCCTGTTCCGTACCGGTGCTCCAGTCACGGGAGTAGGTGGTGGAGAGCGTCAGATAGGGGAACGGACTGTTGCGCTTGGGCTCATCATAGAGACGAACGCCGCCGAGCAGAGCTATCAGGTCTTCATTGCCCTTGAGTACAGTCAGGATGGCCTGTTCCAATTCTCGGGAAGCCAAAAGCGTCATGATTGCCTCCTGTGGTAGGCCAATTCTTGCAGCAGGCTGGCAAGTGGGGCTGCGGGCGCGATATCCCGGTCACCGAAGGTGTCGCGCACAAGCCCGACACCGGAGAGGTGCAGCTCCGTTTGTCCGTCCGAGTGAGAGGTCTCGACATTGAGGGCCAACCCCTGCGACGCTGCCGCAGCTTCCAGCCCTTCGGCCAAAGCAGCAACACGCGTGGATAGAATGCCCTCGGCAAGCCCATTGATGTGATTGCTCATGTGTCGGCCCCCAATCGCTTTCGTGCCTTGATGACCAACCAGCATTGCCGAACATCAGGATCCTCAACGCTCAGGCAGTCATAGAGCTCGCCCCGGAAGCGAAGAGCGGTGAGGTCTGCAAGGTCATCACGAAAACGCACGACAAATGAGAGTATGGGAGAATTGGCGCTCTGCTCCGCCTCCGAGCGCTCACTGGCATCAGATGCCAGAACGCCCGCCCAGACAAGGGCAATTGCTGCGAGCGCCTCAACGCCATTCCATGGCGTCTCATCCGCATAGACAGGTTTGAGCAATTCGATCCGGTGTCGAAGACCTGCCGGGTCGAATTGCATGGGAGTAAGGCCAGCTTGTGCCAACACACCCTCCTTGTTGAAATAAAACAGATATCGTTTCTCTTGAAACGAGCTAGAGACGCAGATTGCGATAGGGCGCGATCAACGGTTTCAGCGCCCCAGCAAGAGCTGGGATCAGTGATGGATCGGCGATCAGGCGCCGTTCGTACCATTCGGCGACGATCATCTTCATCGCCAGCTGCAACGGCTCCGGCACATCCTCGGCCGTCGGCCCGAAGCCGGTTTCGATATCAATTTGCAGGCGTTGTTTCCCCGACAGCAGAAAACCATCAAGATTGGCAAGGGTTGCCGGATTGTCCGTCTGGAAAATCGACAATCCCGAGACATCCAGCTCGGTTGCTGTACCGTCGGCCTCGACGACCGATAATGTAAGCAGTTCGGCAACAGGCTGAAGTGGCAAGCGGAATGTCTCACCCAATGGGCCTTCGAGCAGAACACGCCAGGTCTGGGAAACGAGGTGATGACCGGTCATGTGCTCCAGATGCACGCGGGCAGCACTGAGGAAGGCCCGCAGCAGATCATCCTCGGCATCCTGATCGATTTTCAGATAAGCCTTGATATCGGCAAGGCTGACCGGCTCCACTTGAGGAGCAGTCAAAAGCATGGCAGGCATATCGGCACCATTGCAAATGAAACAGTCAAGGCATCTGGCGATGCAACTGATTCAACAAAGAAAAAATGCCTTTGCCGGGAGGGAGAAAACCGGCAAAGGCACAAGGTGGGGCGGAGCATGCTCCGCCCGCGGGGTCAGATCATCAATCAGGCAGAAAACTGCAAAAGCTTGATGGCGTCATAGTCCTGCACACCACCACCGACACGCTTGGTGACATAGAACAGGACATAGGGTTTGGACGAATACGGATCGCGCAGAATGCTGAGGCCGAGACGGTCGACAATCAGATAGCCGCGCTTGAAGTCACCAAATGCCAGAGCACAGGCGTCCGCCGCGATGTCCGGCATGTCTTCTGCTTCCGTGATGGCATAGTTGAGCAACGATGCCTTGGCACCAATGGCTACTGGCGGCTGCCAGAGATAGTTACCATCGCTGTCCTTGAGCTTGCGGATCTCGGCCTGGGTGGTGCGGTTCATCACGAACTGGGCATTCTGGCGATATCCTGCCTTGAGGCTGTAGACCAGATCGATCAGCGGATCCCCCGGATTGGTCGCCCCGAAACCACCAGCCGTGCCGGTGGCAATGGTCCCCAGCTTGCCCCAGACCCAGGCGCTTTCCGCGACAACATCCTCAGCCATGAAACCCTTCGGCTTGTTGATGCCATCCCCATTGACAAAGGCTGCGCCCTCCTGTTCGGCGAAAGCGGTTTCCACCTCGGCGGCGATCCACTCCTCAACGTTGATGGCCGCGTCTTCCAGCAGGCTCGGCGTGGCCGCCGGCATGGCATAGAGTTCCATGGCGGTGTAGGACAGCTCGGCAAGAGACGATGCTCCGGTCTGCGGACGGGCAGCGGTTTCCCCTACCCAGCCGACTTCCGGACCAGATTTTGCGAACGGTTTCTTGAGAGTGGAACCGGAGATTTCACGCACATCGGCGATGGCGCGGATCGGCGAAATGGCGGCAAGACGGCGACCGACCTCGGCTTCAACCAGTTCCGGCACCAGATAACCACCGTCCGGATCGGAACTGATGGACATGGCCTTGGCTTCCAGATCACGCAGATCCTGCTCGACGCCAGAACGGATGTAGCGATCAAAGGCAGCCTTGTGCTCCATTGCCCGCAAAGACAGGGGAGCCGCATGGCGAGCCGCAACAAAGCCATCGCCCAGAGACGGACGGCGCGCCTTGAGGATGAGGTTGTCGAGTGCCGACTGCTGATCGTCCAGGGCCTTGGAGATGCGGTCCACCTTATGTTCGGTGAGCCCATCGACAGAGCGCTTTTCGATCTCCTGCAAGCGATCATCGTTGGCCCGCTTGAAGGCTTCGAAGGAGACGAGGAAATCGTCAAAGGCCGCACCGAGCTCGCCATTGACCAGCGATTTCGTTTCAGGAGACGGAGTATTCAGTTCTTTCATGAGGAAACTCTTTTCGTTTGAAATGAGTGGCAATTTGCGATTGGCTCAAGCCTGGTGTTTGGTGGCCCTGAGCATGGCCCGGGTCATGGTGTGAAGGCTGGCAATCGCGCTTGAAGGCTCAAGAAAGGCAGCGTCCTGCATGCCACCGAGGCCGGAAAGACCGTGGGCCATCAAGGCCCGGGCCTGTGAACGGCTCAGCCCAGCGTCCTGCATGAGCTTGCGTTCCAATTCTCTTTTGCTGAAGGGAGGGTCTTCAGGCTTCAGTGCCGCAAACAAACCCTCCCCGGATTTGACGGACGAAATGCGGGCATCCGGCTGCATCGGGAAGGTGACAACCGAGATTTCCCAAAGGTCCAGTTCCATGAGGTAGCGAATGCCGCTCTTGGCATCCTTCTGCCCGCGAATGGTGCGAAAGCCAATGGACAGACCGTCCAAAATGCCCGCCTTCATCATGGACAGGATCTCGCGTGCCTTGGCCACCTCGGTTGCCAGCTTGCCACGGACGAACAGCCCCTTGTCATCCTCACGGATCGTCAACCACTGGCCGATCGGCTGGGCCGGGTCGTGCTGGTAGAGCAACTTGATGCCCTCAAGGCCATGCTGGGCGAGGCTCTTGGCAAAGGCCCCGGGCTGGATCACATCGTGTCCCAGATCTTCCTTGCCAAACAGGCAGGCATAGCCCTCGAAGACACCGTCATCGCCGACAGTTTCCAGCGCCGATGACAGCGCCTTCTTCTCCGTGAGCTGAGTGCCGCAGCTTTTGACCTCGGCACGCTTCGTCAAATTTTTCATAGGCTTATACCTGATCTCTTACATTGAAGTCGAAATAAGGCGGATACGCGCAACCGGCTCGTGGCCGATGTGACTTTCCAGCGAGCGGGAGAAACGGGCAAAGACCTCCCGGTGATCGAGCCGTCTTTCCTGCCTTTCTGACTGACCGGAATGTGGTTGATCACTCGAACAGGCTGGTGAGACGGGCGATTTCCTCGACGAAGTCCTGAAACCGCTTGTTGGATGCGGCCTGCTCGCGCAGGCTCCAGACCAGAAGACCACTGGCCGCGCTCGCCCAAAGGAAAAGTGCGACATGGGCGAGATCGCCTTTTTCGGCAAAAATCTGCAAAGCATCTGCCACATCATTTCCCTCCCCGGTCCGCATTCCGAGCAGTTTCAACAGGCTCGGTGAGCGGGCTGTACCCAACCGCAATGCGCTTTTCACTTTCCGTGAGGAAGGCGGCATTGCCGACCCGGTTCCACAGTGCCTCTCGCTCGCTTGCCAGTGCCGTGATGTGATCGAGATCGATCTTCAGCTCGAAGGCGTCGTCATAGGCTGGAGAGAGCCAGCGGGCGATATTCTGCAGACAGCGATTGGCAAGCGGCAGCACGGTCTGTCGCCAGAAGGCGCGGTTGGCTTCGGCATAGTTGGCATAGGTGTTGTCGCCGGGAATGCCAAGCAGCATCGGCGGCACCCCGAATGCCAGGGCGATCTCGCGCGCGGCGCTGTTCTTGGCGTCGATGAAATCCATGTCGCGAGGCGACATGCTCATGCTCTTCCAGTCCAGGCCACCTTCCAGCAGCAAGGGTCGCCCGGCATTCATCGCGCCCTGGTAGCCCTCTTCAAGCTCCCGTTTCAGGCGTTCAAACTGCTCGTCGCTGAGGTTTCCAGCCTCCGAGGCTGCATAAACCAGTGCGCCAGAGGGGCGAGCCGAATTGTCCAGCAGCGCCTTGTTCCAGCTAGCCGCTGCGTTGTGCACATCAAGGCTGACCTGGGCCGCTTCCAGAGGACTGAGGCCATAGTGATCATCGTGAGGATGAAACAGCGTGATATGCAGAATGGGCGGCAATGGCATCGCATCGTCAGACTGCAAAAAGCGCACGGACTTGCCACCGATGGTGTAGTCATAGGCCTCCGGCCAGCCGTTCGACCCGGGCACGACTTTCATCCGGTCGGGCCGCAGACAATACAGCTCCCTCAAACTGCTGGCGCCATACACCGCCTCGACATAGGCGTTGCCCGATACGAGCAGATGGCCGTAGAGGCTCTCAAGCCATGTCGCCCCGTCCTGCCGTTCATTAGGCTGACGCAAAAGGGAAAGGACCGGATGCTCGGTAAGCCGCTCCCCACCGACCAGACAAAAGATTGTGGCAGAGGCCGCAGCTTCTGAAATCATCCGGATCGAGCGATAGACAATCGGGTTGCGGGCATAGCCCTGCATGGCGAGCGCAGCATAATCTCTTGGCGTCCAGCGCGGTCGCCCAGTCTGGTGCACCGCGATGAGAGCGCCGGTGCGAGAGCTTTTGCCTTCCAGATCGGTCCCTTCCATCGCCATGTGGGGAGGTTGGGGAGTGGATGGCTGATTTTTGGACGAGCGCGTTCGCGCCGGCCCTTTCAAGGTCCAGCGAAGCATGTGCTTCTTCCTTCCTTTCATGAAGTGTCAGATTGCCCGAACTTTCGGTTGCGACCGATCGCTGAGGCAGAGATGCGTCACGGCCCAGACCATTGCGTCAAGCCGGTCGGGGCTTTTGCCAGACGACAGACCGTCCAGTCCGAAGTCACACATTTCATCTTCCAGTTCGGCCATGTTACCGACATGGCGCACCCTGCCCTGCTCATAGAGAGCACTGACGGGTTCGGCGCGCAGATATTTCCCACGCGTTGCCCGCACGGGCCGAACAGGCACAGTCGCATCGATATTGCCGAGAATGGTGGTCACCATTTCCCCGCCCTGATTGACCTCGGCCACCACGCAGTCAGCCTCGAAGCGGTTATAGAGCGCGATGGCCTTGGTCGCCCAGGCTGTCGGGCTGGCGCTGGTCAGCGTGCTGTCCCTGAGGATGAAGCACAAACCGTCTGCGTCTACTCCCGCCACCACCAACCCGCAGGCATCGGCGCTCTTGCCCGAGGTTGCGGGCGGGTCGACAGCGACCACAATCCGGCTGAGGGTTGCGGGAGGATCATCAACCCTCAGCCGGTCGAGCTGATCGCGCTTCCACAGCGCGTCGGCCCTGTCTTCGATCAGTTCACCATCCAGTTCCTGCCGTCCGAGGCGCGAGCCTTCATAACGACGCACGATGGTATCGAGAAATCCCGGCGCCAGATTGGCCAGATTGGCCCGCGTCGGCGCGTGGCTGATCGCGGTGACAGGTTCGGCCATCAGCCGTTTGAGCAAGGGTGTCGGCTTAGGCGTTGTGGTCACGATCTGGCGCGGCTTTTGCCCCAGACGCAGGCCAAACTGGAGCATGTCCCAGGTGGCCTCGGCATGGCGCCACTTGGCCAACTCATCGCCCCAGGCCGCATCAAACTGTGGCCCGCGCAGGCTTTCGGGGTCTTCGGCCGAGAAAATCTGCGCCACCGCGCCGTTTGGCCATTCCAGTCTGCGGCGGGAAGGTTGCCAGACCGGTCGATCTTCCTTTGCGTGAATGGCCAGAAGGCCGGACACCCCTTCGACCATGACATCACGAGCGTCCTGAAGGGTTTCGCCGATAAGGGCAATCCGACCGTAGGAGTGCGCAGCGAACGGCGGCCTGCCCTTTACCAGCGCTTTGACCCATTCGGCTCCGGTGCGCGTCTTGCCCGCACCACGGCCCCCCAGAACCAGCCAGGTGATCCAGTCTCCTTCTGGCGGCAACTGATCCGGCCTTGCCCAGAGTTCCCAGTCGTGAAAGATCCGCCTCAGTTCAGAGGGGCTGAGGCTCGCCAGAAAGCTCGCCTGCTGTTCCCTGCTTGAGCCCATCAAGGCGGCGCGCAAGTTCATCGCGGAGGAGGTCAAGCGTGCCTGTGTCTTCGCTGCTGTCATCGCCGGCCTCTTTCCTGTCGTTGGCGTCATCCTGTCCCTGCGGATTGAGTTCCATGATCTTGTCGAGCGTTCGGGCGATTGTGCCCAGCATCCGCGCCTCCTTTTCATCGAAAGCGGCACTGCCGTTCTTCAACTGCTGCTCAAGGTGGCGAATCTGCTGGTCGGTCGCGTGATAGAGCCGCCGAACCATCGACAGGTGATCAATCCCGGCGCCCGATGCGTCCGATCCGTCAGGAACACTGGACGCGACGGAAGCTGGTTCGCGCTCACCGTTCGGGCTTTTTGCGGTGGCTTTTTCATCAGATCTCTGGTCTGTCTTTTCGGCCTCCCAGAGCTTGCGCCTCTTTCTCAGCGTGGCAACGCTGATGCCATGGGCGGCGGCAATTGCCGCAAAGGACCGTTCTCGCTTCAGACAATCAAGCCGAACAGCCGTCCAGTCCGGTTGCCGTGACCGTTTGTTTGGCATGCAAATTCCTGATTCAATTTGGCGTGGATCTAAAGCCCTACCATCCGGCATCAATCAGTCCCCCGCATAGGCCAAGACCTACGAGCGAACAGGCGAAGCCCGGATAAGCAAAGGCATAAAAAAAGCCGCTCCGGCGAGCCGGGCGGCTAATGACTTGAAAGGGCTGACGGCCCAAATAGAACACACAAGCGGAATGGAGCCAAACTTGCTCACACCTTTCCGACTGTAGCTAATATGTAGCTCACAACCGTTCGGCGGTCAAGCAAATTTCTTCTTAAAGTTGTATTTTTCTAGTTTAAATTGAATTTCTCAAACTAGATCAACAGTTTGTCCGGTGCGCATTTCAGCCCCGCTTAAGCACGACCGGATCGTCGTCGGGGTCCTCTCCCGGCCAATCGGCAATGTGGTCTTCATAGTCCTCGACCTCCATCCCCTCTTCCGAGATGACGCGTCCCCTGACCGAAATGCCTGCCTGATGGATGGTATCGGGATCACCGGAGACCAGTGGGTGCCACCAATAGAGGTCATAGCCCTCATCCAGCAGCCGATAGGCACAGGTGGGCGGCAACCAGGACAGCGACTCGACCTTTTCCGCATCCAGCGGCACGCAGTCTGGAATTGTATCCAACCGATTTTCGTAATCCTTGCAGCGGCAGCTTTCGGAATCGAGCAGACTACATGCCACGTTGGTCCAGATGATCTCGCCCGTATCCCAGTCCTCCAGCTTGTTGAGGCAGCAACGGGCGCACCCGTCGCAGAGGGATTCCCATTCGGCACGGCTCATTTCATTGAGCCTTTTCACCTGCCAGAAGGGCTTGTCGAACTCGGCGGTCGGATCGACTGTGGCAATGAGATCCGGTTTCTTGTCGGTCATGACTTGGTGCCTCTACTTGTGAGCCTTGGTTGGCGGATGGCAAGGTCTGTCCGGCGCGGCGGCGGCTCCGTTTTCCCGAAAGACCGGATTTCACCACGACGCACCGTTGCGTTCAAGAGATCTGTCGAACAAAAGACAAGGCTTCGTCAAGCCCGCTGTTGCGCCTCTGTCGCCGCTTAACAGATTTATCACTGCTTCGCCCCACGGCAGTCGCGATAAACTAAAATTTATGGTTGGCCCGGGAGTTGCTTCTTGAAGAGCCGGGTTTAACAAAGTATTGCTAGGGCCAGAGGTTCTGCAGAAAAAGTGCCAAGATCGTGAAAGATCCGTTCCAAAACAACACAAAGGTCAAGTGGAAGTACCGCTTCCTGGCGTTTGACGCCTGGGTCGATACTGGCATGTATCGAATCCGGGAGGCCCTTCTGGGCGGTCTTGAGAGCGTTAATGCCACGATGCGCCATCTGCGCGTCACCGGTTGGCGCTACTGGCTGGTGCAGATGCTCTCGGGTGGCTTGACCATGGGGGTATTTGGTGCCCTGTTTGCCCTTTCATGGGCCCTCAAGGACATGGACCGGACGATCGGCGGCCTACCCGAACAGGAAGATTATGCCATCACCTTCCTTGATCGCTTCGGCAACGAGATCGGCAAGCGCGGCATTCTGCAGGATGATTCCTTTGAGTTGCAGGATCTGCCGGACAATTTCATCAAGGCCCTTCTTGCCACGGAAGACCGCCGTTTCTTCGAGCATTTCGGCATCGACTTTCTCGGGCTGGCGCGCGCCATTGTCGAGAACGCCCGCGCCGGTGGCGTCGTTCAGGGCGGCTCGACGCTCACCCAGCAGCTGGCCAAGAACCTGTTCCTGTCCAATGAACGCACGCTCACGCGCAAGATCGATGAAGCCTTTCTGTCACTATGGCTGGAAGCTCGGCTGACCAAGCGCCAGATCCTGAAGCTCTATCTCGACCGCGCCTATATGGGGGGCGGCACCTATGGTATCGCAGCTGCGTCCAAATATTATTTCGGCAAGCCCGCCAAGGACCTGACGCTTGCGGAGTCGGCCATGTTGGCAGGCCTCTTCAAAGCGCCGACAAAATATGCCCCGCATGTCAATCTGCCCCGTGCCCGCGCCCGCGCCAAGGAAGTGCTGATCAACATGGTGCAGGCCGATTTCCTGACGGAAGGCCAGATCGTGGGTGCCCTGCGCAATCCGGCCACGCCGATTGATCTGGCGGAGAAGGACACACCGAACTTCTTTCTCGATTGGGCCTTTGAGGAGGTCAAGCGTATCGTCGGCGGCAAGCATCGCGTGCTGACGGTCAAGACCTCCATTGACATGACCGTGCAGAAACAGTCCGAGCAGGCGATCGAGAGCATTCTGCGCGAAAACGGCAAACAGTATGACGTCACCGAGGCAGCCGCCGTGCTGATGGAGCCGGACGGCGCCGTGGTAGCCATCATCGGCGGGCAGGACTATGGCAAGAGCCAGTTCAACCGTGCGACCGATGCCTTGCGTCAGCCTGGGTCGTCCTTCAAGCCCTTTGTTTACACCACCGCCCTGATGAACGGCTACAAGCCGAGTTCGATCATTCAGGACGCGCCGATCACCATCGGCAACTGGTCGCCCAAGAACTATGGCCGTTCCTATTCCGGAGCAGTCACCCTGCTCGATGCCCTGAGGCGCTCGATCAACACGGTTCCTGTCCGTCTGGCTCAAGCCATCGGCCGCGACAAGATTGTCGAAGTGGCTCACAAGATGGGCATTCATTCCGAGTTGAAGATCACGCGGTCCCTGCCCCTTGGTGCTGCCGAGGTCTCGGTCATGGACATGGCGGCGGGCTATGCCGTGTTTGCCTCAGGCGGCAAGAAGGCGACAGCACATGGCGTGTTGCAGATTCTCGATTCCAAAGGTCAGGTGATCTACGACTTCAAACGCACCTACAAGCCCGAGCAGATCATCCCGGCAGACGTGATCGCCGGCATGAACCAGATGCTCGTGTCCGTAGTGGAAGCGGGAACGGGCCGCAGGGCTCAGCTTGACGGCATCAAGGCTGCGGGCAAGACAGGCACCACCTCGTCCTATAAAGATGCGTGGTTCTGCGGCTTTACGGGCAACTACTCCGCAGCGGTCTGGTTTGGCAATGATGACAACCATGACACCCGCAGGGTCACCGGCGGCACACTTCCGGCCATGGCCTGGCAGAAGATCATGACAGCGGCCCATCAGCAGGTCGAACTCAAGCCGATGCCCTATATTGAGGATCCGGTAATCTTCGAGAAAACCCATCAGACCATTCAGATAGCCGATTCCGGACGGATCAAGGACATCAAGAACCAGCGCAACATGCAGCGCCTTTCCCCGACTGTGGTCAAGCAGCTTGACCAGCTATCCACCCTGTTCCGTCAGGACGAACCGCCTGTCAATGGGAACTCTCTTCCCTCAGAAGAAGCCTCCCCTCCGGCGCGGTCACAAGGCGCGAGACAGCCGGTTCCGGGACTCAGCCAGTTACAGAGACCGGCGCATGGTGGACTGACCGAACTCAAGACCGCGTGGCGATAAATCCAGCAGTCCGGTTTCGTCAATCAAAAACGCCTGCTGTCTTTTTGGCGCCTAAAGGTCGGATCTGGCCATTCAGGAATTGACCTTTTCAGAAATCCCTGTACGGATATTCTTGGCATTCCAAACACGGCAGACAAAAACAGCATCACAAGATCTGTTCCTGCTGGCTCTGTCGCAGAAGGTTCTCATGGCTTGCGGCGTTGCATGAAAAGGACTTCCTGTCACCTTTCTGCCGGTTTGAGGCTTGAAAATGATTGAAGATAACTGCGCGGTACCATCGAGGTTCCGGGCGATTGCGAACCTGAACGAGGCCCAGAAGCGTGCGTCTGATTGGAGACATAATTCTTTTCGCCGTTGTCGCAATTGGCCTCGGGATCGGTAGCGCCTATTTCGCTGTCAATCACACCAACCATCTGGGCCTGTTTCAGGTCGGCCCATGGCGAGCATGGCCGGAGGCAGCCGGTCCGGACGTCAACCCCTATTCAAAGGCAGATCAGGCCCGGCGAGGATCTTTGCATCTGGCCGCTGGCGAGGGCATTGCCTTCACCGCAACCACGGATGACGAGGGCACGCCGCTGGATGGCTCCTGTCAATACCGGATCACCGGCGAGGAAATGCCCTCCCGGGTCTGGACTCTGAGCCTTCTCACCCGCAATAACGCACTCGTTGACAATCCCTCTGCCCGCTACAGCTTCCACAGTCAGGATGTGGCCCGCGTTGGCGGGAGCCGCTTTGAAATTGTCACCGGCCCTAGCGCTCGTGGTGGAGACTGGTTGAGCAGCCCTGTGGATGCGCCGTTCAAACTGGTCTTGCGCCTTTATGAAACGCCTCACACGCGCGGTGGTGGCTATTCGGAAATCAAGCTTCCCCAAATAGCCTGGACGAGTTGCCAATGATCCGAGAAACCCTGATCTTTTTCGCAGCTCTTGTCGTTGGCGCGATCATCCATATCGTGACCATCTTTGCCCTGCCCTATTTCGCGGAAAACGACATCTGGAACCGGGTTCTGCAAATTGGCCCTGTTCACACGGTCCATGTGATTTCCAATCCGAAACAGGCACTTGACCTGTCGGGAGATCTCGACCCGACCTTTGCCTTTGCCATTTGCCGCACCGACGTGTCTCAGGCTCCGGTGCTGTTCAAGGGGCGGATACCCAGCGATTTCTGGAGCCTTGACTATGTCGACCGCAATGGGCGCAGTCAGTTCAGCCTGACCAACCAGATTTCCGGCTCCACCCTTAACGTGGTGCTTGCCACCAAGGGACAGCAGCGCCTGATGTCTGAACGTCCGGATCTGGTCGACGAAACGGCGATTGTCATATCAGCCACCGAGGACAAGGGGTTCCTGCTGGTGCGGGCGCTTGTGGCCTCGGAGCGAGACAGGGACATGATCGCCAACGGGCTTTCCCACGCAGCCTGTAGCCCGCTGTGGACGGAAGAGACATTTCAGTAACCCGGCCAACTGCCACCTCTTAGCAGGCCTTGATCCCGGCATGACATTTTCCATCCCGATCAGGCAGTTAGCGTGGCCCTTGCCAGATGCTATTTGATGAGCGTCCGGTCCACCTTGTCCCATTGACGGCGGGTATAGCGGGACGGGATTGGCGCATTGACGGCCTGATCGGTACTGTCAATGGCCAGTGTGCCATTCTGCGCGTCGAAATCGGCAAGCAGCAGCTGCAATGCCTTGTTGGCATCGGCAACACGATCCGAAGGCGTTTCGATCTCAAGTTTCTTTATCGCATAGGCGTAGGCCGTCATGCGGTATTTCATCGCCCTCCAGACCCAGGCAACATAGCGTCTGTTTTCATCGACCCGGGCATAGGCATTCTTCAGCTCGCGCGGATCCATGTCTGCCTTGCGATGCAACGCGGCCATGCGTTCGTTGTCCATGGCCATGACCTTCTCGGCCACCGGAACAAACGCAGCCATCGCCTCGCGGTCCTGCTCGGTGTCGGTGATGATGCGCTCGTAGCGAACATGGTGAGAAGCGTATTTTTCCGCCCGCAAGGCCCAGTAATAGCGCTTGGGATCAAACCCCATATCGATCAGCGGGGTCAGTCTGGCGATCTGGGTTTCCGTGAGCAGATGCAGGCTCACATCCTCAAGCGAGGGGAAGAAATTCCAGAGATTGAGGGAAATCCAGTCCTTGGCATGGGGTGGCCGGATCAAATTCCAGGCAAGGTTCCGCATATCCGTCTCTTCATCGGTGAAGTTGAAGTCGGACACCAGCTCGCCGGACATCTTGGCCTTGAGTTTGCCAGCTCCCCCCATGAACCCTTCGGCAAAACTGTTGCTTTCCGGGCGTCCCAAATCACCGATGCGGGATGAACAGGAGGAAACCACAAGAGCCAGAACGCACAACACCATGGGGCGCAGAATGTCACGCTCCGAAAAACGCCGACTTAAGTCTGTGAAATAACTTGTCTTTTCCAAAGGCCTTGCATTCCCGGAGCGTCATGCGAGAGTTGATCACGCATGACCTTGATATTACAATTCGGACAGCTGTCTCGAATCGACTTCCCGACCATTGTTGAGCATAAGCCCGAATAAGCCAAGGGGTCGTTTTCAAAAGACAAATGCTGTTGCGTAGTCCGTATCTTGGTGTCGAAAACTGCTGGCCATTTCCTTATGGTTAACAGCATGTTAAAGAATACCGTCGAATATGTGAACTGACAGGTCTGGGATACTGTTGTCATTTTGAGGTCGACTGGATGGGAATAGCAGTTTTCTCCGCTCTAGCCGTTTTTGGCACAAGGGGTTTCTGAAGTGAAATCGCCCGGTGCACGGTCACGTCTTGTGGAAGAAACAGAAAGCTATTTCACCGCTGGTCAGTTTGACCGGTTGGCGCGTGCAGAATTCACAAAGGTGTTTCGTCGCTTGTTTGGCTCGACCGCGCTTGCGGATCGCGTCAGGTTGGCGGAGCGGCTCTGCAATGAACGCACAGTTCCTCTCGACGTGGTGCAGTTGCTCTGTTGCGATGTTGATGCCGTGGCAGCGCCCGTGCTGGCTAATTCTCCCCTGCTGGGAGCGTGTGATTTGACGGCACAGATCATGCAGGGCAGTTGCGCAAAGCGGGCAGCCATTGCGCAGCGCTCCGATTTGAGCGCGATCGTGATATCCCAGCTGCTTTTATTTGGCGAACCGCCGGTGGCGCGTGCGCTGGCGGAAAACAAAGATATTCATTCCTTGATATCACGCCCGATGCAGACCAAGATCGAGCGGATAGGCGGAACAGCTTTTGAACATACGGGACCTACGGCAATGTCTCAGGATAAAGATAAGCTTGATGCGCTGGTTTCTTCGATGGAACAGGATTGGTGCGCGCACTACAAGCCGGAAGCCCTTGATAGGCAGGCGCTCCCTGCACGGTCATCCTTCACGATTTCAGCCACTGATGAGGAAGCCCCAACCCCGCCCATCTCTGACGCCCTTGCAGGCGAGGAGACAACGGTAGCCGCTGCGCCTGAAGCCAATCCGGCTCAGACCGATCCAACCGCATCAGACACCATGCTGTTGCTGGATGACGCGGACATGAAGATCCTTGATCAGCTTTCCGAAAGCGACTGGGACGCTCTGGATGACGAGGCCATCGAAGCGCTCGCCCGCCAGCTTGCAGCTGAGGATAGCGCCCTGATTGCCGAGATGGAAACGGGAGCGGAGTATGGCACTCCGAGCGAAGAAGCCATTGAGCAGACGCCCGCGGCAGAGAGCGCCGAGACTGCTGACAGCCAACTCATCGCAACGCCTATCGCCGAAGCTCAACTTGAGGACGCCGTGTCTTTGGCCGTTGAGGACATTGTGCTTGATGAGCCGTCTTCGGAACTGTCTGGCGACCTTGACGATCTGGAGATGGTCGACAGCCCGTCCTCGCCATTCGTCAGGAATGCATTCGAGGAAGAAACAGGACCGGCCTCCTTCACCATCGGCGTTTTTGACAGGGAGAATGCCGCCATCCCTCCCCTTCGAAAGCCGCTTGGCCCCAACGAACGGGAAGCCGTCGTAGCGTTTCGTCAGCCTGAGGCACTTGAGGAAGATCTGGAAGAGCTGCTTGTTGCGCGCGCCACCCGAAAGCAGGCGCCCGATGCAACTCCACAGGAACCGCTGGCGGACATCGAAGAGGAGCTGTTTGAACAGGGCACCAAGCGTTCGTTCACGATCTCGGCGGACACGGTTTCCGATTTTGATCTTGCTCCGACCCAGATGAACAGGCTGACGTCGGGCGCAGCTCCTGCTGAAAAGCGTATGGATGGCCCGTCCTACAGGCTTTCCCCAATCGATGACCTCAAGTCCGCGCTCAAGCGACCGCTGGATCTTGCCGAGGAACGGCTGCTGGCCAAAACCCGGGAGAAGCTCGAAACCGGCCTCACCGGCAAGGACAAGCTCCCCACGGAAGCAGAAGGCACCGGCGAGCGAAAAGCACAGATTACGCTCACCATTCGCAAGTCTGGCGACAATGCGGCTTCGGCTTTACCCAAGGCTGCGCCTGTATCTGACCCAGTGTCCAAACCTGCGTCGGTTGTGAGCGAGAACAAGACTGCGGCTACAACCGTAGCCAAGACACCGGTTCATGAGGCCCCTTCCGCCAACATTCCCGGTGTCCACCTGACCGCGGCAACCGAAGACGATTGGGAGCGTGCGCTAGCCAGACTGACCGGTGAGATATCAGCGCAGGACGACAGCGAAGAAGAACCTCGTATCTTCTCGGCACCGGCGAGCGGCGGCGTCATCAAGGTGGAGACGACGCAGGCCTCCGCTCATGCCGAGAGTCCGTTGACCAAGGTCGGGGATAATGCATTGCACCCGGTTGTCGAGGCGATCGAGAGCGAACTGTCCATTGATGCCTTCTCTGAGGAACCCGTCGACAACGGGGGAGATACCCTCGCGCCGCATGAGCCTGTTTCACCTCGGTCCCAACTCATCCCTGACGAACCGGCTTTTGCGGAACCACTGCCTATTCCGCATGGTACTCTCAAACCGGAAACCGAAGACACTCTGTCCAACACCAACGCACCGCTCATTCACGAGCATGCCCCGCTTGGCTTCATGCCGGACATGATCAGCTTTGCCGGACTTGATCTGGTCGAAGCTGAGCCCGACCTGCCGTCTGCGACCGAACTGTTGCTCAAGCAATCCGGTTTTGCGGCGCCCCGTGTGGAACTTATCGAGCCGATTGACATCGACATTCTGGAGAATGGCAAGCTCACGCATCTGGAAGATCTCGACACCACGCCGATGCAGATCATCAGTGAACAGCTTGATGCCCAGCGCGAAGCGCTCAATGCATTGCGGCTCCAGATGAAACGCTATGAGGATACCTCCAGCAGCTCGCACACCCTGTCCGATCTCGACAAAGAGAGTGACACACCATCAACTCTTGACGTGCAGGCATCCCCAGAAGCGGCGTCCATCGACGATGACCTGTTGACCTTGCCGGAGTTTTCCAGCCACCGGCTTGTGGATGTCGAGGAATATCAGGCTATCCGGCAGACGACTGCCGAGATGGAAGAGACCGAAGACGACATTACTCCGTCGCCAGCGTCTTTCAGGTCTTCAAACCCCATTGATCTTGCCGCCATGGCCATTGCACCGCTTGGCAGCACAGGGATCGCCGACCAGTTCTTCGCCTATGATGAAGAAACCCGCCTCACCCTGATCCAGTCGATCCTTGCCGAAACGCTGGTCGACGTGGCCCATCAGGAAGCAGATGACAAATCGCGAGCCCTTCTTGATGAAGAGACCATCCACACGCTGGTAACGGCCCGCTTCAGCAACGACAGGATCCGTCTGGCCGACCTGATGCATGACATTTCCGGTCATCGTCGTCTCGACATGATCCAGCTGCTTCAGGACAAGGGCGGGGAAGCACTTGTGGTTTATCTCTATTCCATCGGCGTTGACGAGAGCAGCAGCCTTTCCATCCTGCTGCATGGGCCGGATGCGATATCGCACGACTACAGCAAGATTTCGCGGCTTATGACCCTCTACCATCAGCTCTATCCGGCTGCTGCGCGCAAGATCGTCTCGCAGCTGTTCGGTGAGCCGCGCCGCATCACAACGAAGCATCAACCCATGCATGATGAAGGCTCTGGCAAGGCTTCTCCTCGCCTCAGAGGCACAAGTCAGGAGCATCAGACGCAGAATGGCGAAAGCCAGGAGAGCCCGTCAACGGCAGCAAGCTTTGGCCGCAGGACAAGTCAACCCGACAAGGCCTGATCAGCCGACCGCACGATAGGCAAGAAAAAGCCCGCAGGCTCTGGCAAGAGCTGCGGGTTTCTTTTTGTCAAATGGGAGCGTAATGCCAGCGCTCAATCGTCGGCCAACAGAAGATCGTGACTGGCTTCGGCACATTCGGTTTCGACAACCCAGAAATCGCTGTCGAACTTTTCTTCCTTTTCCAGCCGATCCATGACGTCAAAGGTTGAAACAGCCTCCAGACACCGACGAAACAACCGATCGCCCAGTCGTGAATTCTCCTCCGAATAGGAAAGCTGACTGGCGGGTTCATAGAGGTCATGCATCCCATCCAGCCTGTCAACGCGAACGAATATGGCCCCCGCCTCGCGGGCGCCACGACGCACCAATACCGAAGGTTTGCCCGCAGAATTTCGACGACGCAGATAGGCTGAGACCCAGAGGTCTGAAGTAAGGCGCATGAATTGTCTTCTTGGTAGGAGTTTCAGTTAGCCCAGATCGAGATAACCCATGACCATCATTTCCTGCAACAGGCGATCGTTCACCTGACCGGTAACAGGGTGGCCGCGGCTGCGCTGGAAGCTGGCAATTGCCGAGCTGGTGCGGCTGCCCATGACACCATCAACCGTCAGATTTTCATAGCCGATTCTCTTCAGGGCCTTCTGGACCTTGATCAGAACCGGATCACCAGATGCAGTCTGGGCAGAGGTGCCGGGAATGTCTTCTGGCGGAACCGGACTATTGCTCGAGGCCATCAGCTGGACCATGTTCTGTTCCTGCAGGATCTGCTGACGAGGCTCCGCCCGTGGCGTCACGGCAAGGCGTTGCGAAGAACGCACCGGTGCGGCTTGTGGCTCGACTGCCGGTTTGATCCGTGGCAGGGTTTCCAGTCCGCTTGCCGCCTGCGGGGTCACATCCAGACGCGGCTGCGGTTGCGGGCTGGCCTGCAAAATCGACCCAACCGTTTCAACCGAGCCATTCTGAGCCACGCGAACGCTCTCGACCTGCGAAACCTTGCTTGTTGCCAGCGTCTTGCGACCAGTCAGGATATCATAGAGTTCCTTCGAAACCTTGCCGTTTACTGGCAGGCCGACATAATCCTGATAGGCGGAAATTGCCTCCTGGGTCTGGCTGCCTTCCATGCCATCAATCGGACCGGCGTAGTAGCCGGCAATGGTCAGGGCATTCTGGATGGACAGAACCATGGTCGTGCGGGCTGTCTGGCCTTCAACGGCGGGTTCGGATGGGCGAGCCTTGAGGCTGTCATTGCGCACGCTGTTCATCATCTGCAGTTCGGCGGACTTTGGCTGATACAACAATGCATTGCCGATAATGGCAGCACTCGTGAGCGCCATGACCAGAATGCCAACCAGGGCGAGCGGGCTTCTTTTCCCCTCGTCTTCCCAGTTTTCATAATCGTCATATGTCTCTGACATTGCGTTTTGCCTCATAATTCGGTTGCTCTACTACCGATTCAGTTGTTGTCCGTCTGGCCACTTTCAATCCGGGACAAACCGGATCAGGCGACCTTGTTTGTCTTCAATGTCACTGTCGTGGCGTCTGTTTTTGCCAAGGAAGTATCCTTTGGCGATTGTTGATCCGCTCCATCTGCGTTGGCTGTGGCCATGTCGAGAGGCAGCGTGATGGTAACGGTCGTCCCCTTGCCCAGCGCGCTGTCGATCACCATGTGACCATGCTGAAGACCAACGAGGCCCTGCACGATCGAAAGACCGATACCGGCTCCTTCAAAGCGACGCTGCAAACTGCTTTCTGCCTGGACGAAGGGCTTTCCTAATTTGGGAATATCCCTCTTGTCAATGCCAATCCCGTTGTCAGAAACAACAAGTTCAATCTTGCCGTCCAACAGCTGCCCACACTTGTTGCGGGCCTGTCGGATCGAGACCATGACCTTGTTGCCGCGATCGCTGAATTTCAGCGCATTGGCAATCAGGTTCAGCAAAATCTGACGGCAGGCGCGCGGATCAAGATAAGCTTCCGTGATCTCCAGATCATTCTTGCTAAAGAGCGTGATGCCCCTCATTTCTGCATCACCCTGCATCATCTTGCAGCAGCTCTCGGATAAATCCACAATGTCAAACTGCTGTGGCGCGACTTCGAAATTGCCCGACTCAATGCGCGACATGTCGAGCAGCGCATTGACCAGTTGGAGCAAATGATTCCCGCCCTTGTGGATCAGTTCGGCATATTCGACACTCTTGGCCTCATTGTTATGAATGAGATCAGGGTGGCAGAGAATTTCGGAAAAGCCGATGATGGTGTTGAGCGGCGTGCGCAGCTCATGCGTCACATTGGCCAGAAAGCGGGTCTTGCTTTCGTTGGCCTGCTCGGCTTCGGCTCTAGCCTCTTCCATGGCTGACTGCTGCTGCTTGCGTTTGCTGATATCGCGAGTCGAAGCAATGACCCCGATGATCACGCCCAGCTCATCGCGTTCCGGCGCACAGGTCATTTCACACCAGCGCAAACGGTCTCCGCGAGCGGCTTCACCAGAAAGGTCTTCCGACATGGCTTCTTCAGCCATGATACGCACTTCAACCGTCACTGGCTGCTTTTCGCTCTCGCCACGGTTCATGCAGTCAGACAATGCCTGAAGGAAAGCCGGACGGTCCGGAATGTGGATCTTCTGGAACAGCCCGTTGCCCATCAGGCTTTCCGGCTTGGCATTGACGAGCCGTTCCGCGGTAGGCGAAGCAAAGGTCACATCGCCGCTGCGATCGTGACGGGTGATCATGTCGGACACAGTGTCGGCGATGGAGCGATAGCGCATTTCTTCGGCCTGCAATTCGCAAAGCCGCCCGCGATGAAGCAGTTCAACGCGAATGGCCAGTAGCCCGGCATAGAGCACGGCGGCCATGACAGACATGGCGCCGACAAACGATAATCCGACCTCGCCCAACGGCGCCGGGTGCAGAATGCCTGTCGCTTCACTAGCGCTCAGGACACCGAGAGCCACGAAGCAGATGAGAAGAGACTGCTTGATGATCTTGCGGTTGTTTGACAGCGCAACTTCCAGCGGGATGACACCAAGCCAGACGAGATGAGGCGATTGCAATCCACCTGTCATGCTGGCAATCCAGACGATGAATGCCGCAGTGGTGGCCGCCGTCAGAAGGAAAGCGTTGGTCAGTTTGCCGGTTCTCGAAAGATAGAATACGGAAAGCAGTGGAGCGAGCATCCAGAGCGGCAACAGCGCCAGACCAGATATATCAGATCCCAGTGAGCTGGTAGCGGCCAGAATGACAATCGGCAGGGAAGCCAACGCCAAGGCACCGATAGCCAGATGGATACCGATGAACCAGGCGTGATGCGCCTTTTCGCTTTCACACAGTTTGCCCGGTTCAAACAGAAGACTGTCGATGACAGACCGAAGGGGCGATTTGTCCCAAAAGGCGTCGAGCACGATTTAACCTCACCTGGCTTATGGCCTTCGTTGAAGGAAGCCATAAAAATACGCGATACAAACACAGGTTGCCGACCTTCTGGCCGGCAGGCAGCGTTGGCCCTAGATTGCCATGCAGACTTTTAAGGAACGCTAAAAAAGCAGCCCCCTCCCCACCACTTCTTATGATGAACAATTGGTTTTTGCCATTTCAGGCGTAAAAACGCTCCGTATGGTTAACAATTCCATAGCGCAAACAACCAGTGCCGCTGAAACCATATGTATTTCAATTTGTTATTCGCGGTGTACAGCTGTTTACAGTTACCGGCAACGCTCCTCTCCTTATGAAAGCAACACGCATTCAGAGCTTTCGCGTTAAGGATAAAAAGGCCGGTTTCTGCGCTTCAGAAGAGAGGTAAACAGAAGCTTGCAAGATAGATCGAATTTGAATCTATTTTGACTCTTTCTTTCAAACTGCTTTTGACACCCTTGGGCTATCTTGAAGCAATCAGTGAGGGCATCCGGTTCGGGAAATCACCAATCCACAAAGAGATTGAGCCCAACGCTGAAATGGACGAAGGCGCCTGATAACGGAAAGGCGCATGTGGGAATTGAAAGGGCACGGGAATGTCATTTCTTATCAGAGCCGCTTTCTGGCTGTCGCTGGTCATTCTGATCCTTCCGGCGGACAAGGAAAGCACAACAGACGCAGCAAGGCTGTCCACCTCGGAAGCCATGGTTGCGGCTCAGGCAACGTTCAAGGATTTCACCTCATTCTGCTCGCGGCAGCCGGAAGTCTGCGCGGCGGGTGAAGTGGCGCTTGAGAATTTCTCGGCCAAGGCACGATATGGTGCAAAGCAGCTCTACCTGTATCTGGATGGAGACGAAGCGGAGCAGTCAGCTTCGAGCGCCGCAACCGACAAGGAAGCTAACAAGTAAATTGCCATGAACTCTGTGGCTCCAACAGCCCAGGAACGTGACCAGAAGGCGCTCAAGGCTCTGGTCCTTCAGGCACAGTAAACGATATCTGCGGGTATTGCCCCCGCGAAAGGAAACAGTGAACTCTCAGCGAATTTCGGTTCTTGTTCTACCCCATAGACAAGTCCGAACTCCAGGTCGGAGGGTTGAAATAGTCTCAATTGTTATTCACTGACAACGGCCTCATCATCCGCGACTATTTCAACTATCTGACCGTACTCGTCCCACTGGGCCAGTGGCCGCGCCGAAATGAATCGCCCTTCATTTCGGCGCTTTCTTTTTGTGTGGCATGAAACCCTGTCCCGACGCACAGAAGGGTTGCCCCTTGCGTTAGCCTTGATTAGGGTAGCTCTATCCAGAAAGGCCAATTCAAAAGATCGAGACTGTCATGCCACTGACGATTGATGAAATCATCGAGAATTTTTCCTTCATTGATGACTGGGAAGAGCGTTATCGCTATGTCATCGAGCTTGGACGCGAGCTTACGGACCTGCCGCAAGAAGCCATGAATGCGCAGAACAAGGTTGAAGGTTGTGTATCGCAGGTGTGGCTGACCACGACCATCTCGGGCGATAGCAACAATCCGACCCTGACCTTTGAGGGCGACAGCGATGCCCACATCGTCAAGGGCCTTGTGGCGATCGCACTGGCGACTTTTTCAGGCAAGACTGCGAGAGAGATTCTCGACACCGATGCCGATGCGATTTTCGATCAGATCGGCCTGCGCGACCATCTGACACCCCAACGGTCCAATGGTCTTTCGGCAATGATTGGTCGTATCAAGTCCGACGCCAAGAAAGCTCTGGGGTGAGAGGGCCCAAGCACTGGCCCCTCTTGCCGGATAGTCCGGTTTTCTGTCTCACCACGCTCGTTGACGGACCCGAGCCTTCAGGGAAGATTAGGGCGATAGTCTTTGGTGCCCCAGTGCTGCAACCGATTGTGCTCCGGGCCCCGGGCCTCATCTGACAGGCCATAATGGCGCGCCAGTTGACTAAGAGCCAGTGACATGACCAGCTTGGCAGATCGAGCCGGCCAGTGACGATCCCGCTCCAGCTCTTCCAACCCCTTGAGGAAACAGCAGAAGTCGATCAGCGGATCTGCCAGTTCCTCACCGACCGACTTCACCGCCTTGCGAAAGCGGGCCTGAGCGTCGAGAGCTCCCTCACCAAGGTCCCTGTCTGCTCCCGCCCTGCGCGCATTTCTGGAAACAGCCCCTTCGGTCTCTCCGATCCTTTGCCAGTTGATGCCAAGTGCTGGCGCAATCTGACCTCGCTCGAAGTCCCGGCGCAGGCGTTCACCCGCTTCCACCTGACTTGCGCCCAGATAATTACTGCCATCGCTACGCTTGCGGCTGGCCAGCTGCAGCAGCGGGCTTTCGGCTTTTCTGGAAATGGGAATACCCTCTCGGTCGGACGGTGAAGAGAGCCTGTTTGATTTGGAGGCAGACTTATGTTGCGCAAACAGTTTTTCATCTACCCGTGAGCCTTGCGTCAGGCCCGTTTCTTCCCTTGCAAGCTTGTCGCGCCTCAGAGCTTGTCTGCCTGCGCCGGTCAGTCTGGGACCTCCGTTTTCGAGCTCAACCCAGCCACGTTGCAGGAGGTCAGTCATCATGGGGACATGGCGTCTCCCCCGGGCACCTTCAGGCGCTTTGCCGACCCCGATCAAAGCCTCGCGGAGAGGCTCACTGATGGGAAAATCAGCTTGCTGACCATCGGTTGATTCTTGCATGGGCTTTGGTGGTTTGACCATGTCAGCGGGCCCTCTTGCGGGTTAGCGGTGTGACCAGCATGATGGTTTCCAGTGCGCTTTCAAGGCTGTTGATGAGCAACTCGGTCTCTTCATCCTCGCGCCGGTCTTCGACCACCCGACAAGCATAGGCCACCGTCGTCCGGTCTCTCTGATAATGCCCGGCGATATCCTTGAGGGGGTAGCTCAGGCAAACATGGCACAGATACATCGCGACCTGCCTGGCAAACGCGACGCTCTTGCGACAGCGCGTGCCCGCATGCAGGGCACTGCGCGGCAGGCGATAGGTTCTGGCGACAAGCTCATCGACAAGTTCCAAAGCAGCAATACTGGCTCCGGCCGTGGAAGCTCTTGCCTTTTCTTCTACTCCGCCACGCCGGAATATCTCACCATATTCAGTATTCAATCCAGTTTCCATCATAGTCTCCGCTCACAAATTTCTCTCTTGGGTTGCATTTTGTGATATTGCAATCAATATACAACCAATGAGGGAGTGAGGAATAAAATCCTATTAAAATTTGATGCAAGAATTGAAGCGGATAAAGAAAAGCAATGGAAATCCCTGCTGTTTGTGCCTGTCTGCCTTTCTCACCTGACGTGACAGCGCGAAATTCGACTCCCCTTATGCCCCTTATTCTCCTGCTGAAGTCGGGTGAGACAATTGCTGCATGACACGTTTCAAACAGCAGTCCCAAGTGGACCCGGGCGTCTTGTCTTTCGCGAGAGGCAAGGACAAGACCCCATCCTCCCCGGCTTCCTTGCATAAAAAAGGCCCAGCCGGATCATCATCCCCCGAAGCGGACTGCGGTCTTCCGGCACAAGGCCACCCGACCTATTTGCGCAGCATGATACGGTGTGGAGAACGGGACTACGTCCGCCAAAGAGACCTTCCCGGTCTGCTGCATCTGTTTCCAAGTGAAATCGACAGGCTCGAAAAAGGCTGCCCGGGGATCATCGTCAGGAAGATCATGCTGGCATTGCGGGCAGAAAGACGCAGAGGGCAAAGCGGCCACTATCGCTATTCCCTAATGCGCCACATCAGCCTGATGCAGGCGCTGGGAGCGGAAAGAGCAGTTGAGAATCACCAATAAATGGCTATTCGACACGCGGTTCTAGGACAGAACGAAGATCCCATAACAGAAAAGGCAGCCCGTGAGCTGCCTTGTTCCTTATCTGGCGCAGGAAAAACTGCGCAATACCTGACACAATCAGGTTTATTTCTTGCGGCGCTGCTGGCCCAGACCCATTTTCTTTGCGAGGCTGGAACGTGCTTCCGCATAGCTTGGCGCAACCATTGGATAGTCTGCTGGCAAGCCCCACTTTTCCCGATATTCTTCAGGAGACAGATTGTAGTGGGTGCGCAGGTGGCGCTTCAGAGACTTGAACTTCTTGCCGTCTTCCAGACAGATGATATAGTCTGGTGTGATTGATTTCTTGACCGAGATTGCTGGTTTCGGTGCTTCGATAACTTCTTCAGATACCGGAGCTCGTGTGTCTTCCAGAGCCTTGTAAATGTCGCCGATAAGACCCGAAAGATCATTTACCGGTACGGCATTGTTGCTGACGTAAGCCGATACGATATCAGCAGTGAGCTCAATCAACACGTTGTTTTCTGCGTTTTCTGACATAATCCGGACATTCTTTCTAATTGATGCTCAAGATGATTAAGTTCCACTTGAACGATCTGGCACTCGACTGTTTGATACAAGAGTCACCAGTTTTGAAATCCATTGGGCTCATTGGTAATGTATCTATGTTTTTACTTCAAGAAATAATATACTTTTCTTAATAAGCTTGTGGGAAACCATGTTGCCGCACATAATTTTGGAAGTAACGCAAGTTTATATATGTGCCCGGAAACAAAATTAAGAAAAGGGAGTTTTCCGCAAAAACTCCCTTTTTAACGATTGGTCAAGGACAAGATATAGAAAAATTACTTATTTTTCCGAATTCTTTTCCCTACTTTCTGCATATTCGTCAATTACTGTACCACCCCATGGTTTTGTTCCAGTGGAATATGCAGCTTTTGCGACAAGATGGGTGGTGATGGGCGTTGTCAAAAGGAAGAAGACAATACCCGCCAAAGCCCGCGAAAAAACGTCAAATTCACCCGAGTGCAGGGCCAGAGCGAGCAGAGCGATGCCCGACCCCAGCGTCCCGGCCTTGGACGCAGAATGCATGCGGGTGTAAACATCGGGAAATCGCAGCATGCCGATAGAGGCGGTCAGAACGAAGACCGCACCAAGCAACAGCATAAGCCCGACGAAGATGTCGAAAACCATGTCAAAGGTCATGCCGATCATTGTGTTCCCTCCAGTGCCTTCTTGGCGTCTGCATCAGCCATGGCAGCCTCTTCCTCGTCAAAGAATTCCGAATTGTCACCGTGGTGCAGCACAAACCGGGCGAAGGCCAGCGTTGAAAGGAAGCCGACCAGACCCAATGCAATTGCGATATCGGTATAGAGATAGAAGTTGGTCTTCACACCAATCACCGCAATGAAGCCAATGCCCACGGCAACGAGCATGTCCAACCCGATGATCCGGTCCGCCAGTGTCGGCCCCTTGATGATGCGATAAGCGGTGAACAGGAACGACAGCGACAGGATCATCAGCGTCAGCAGAATTGCGACGTCAAGAAACGAATACATGTTGATGAGCGGATCCATCAGCGGAAAGCCTCCATGATCTTGCGTTCAAAGCCGGTCTCGATGTCTTCGCGCATATCTTCCAGATCATCGATCGTTATCGCATGGATATAGAGATACTTCTTGTCGTCCGAGACATCGACAGACAGCGTCCCCGGCGTCAGGGTGATGAGGTTGGCAAGAATGGTGATTTCCAGATCCCTGTCCGTCTTCAGCTCATAGGCAAAGAAGCCGGGTTTGAGCTTGATATTCGGACAAACGGCGAGAATGGCCACCTTGGCCGCCGACTTGATCAGTTCAACGATGAACAGGATGATCAGGGCGACGATGCGTTTGACGCGCTGGAAGTAACGAAGCGTTCCCGCCTTTTCCCTGATAATGAACAGCACAATGGTGCCCAGCACGAAACCGAAAAGCAGGTTCGGTACTGTGAAGGTGCCCCCGACGGCGGCCCAAATGAGGGCTAGTAGAACGTTGACAAGAAACAGATATTTCATCAGTGCGCTCCTTCCCTGTTGCTATTGGCCCTGTTGCTATTGGCCCTGTTGCTATTGGCCCTGTTGCTGTTCGGTCCGCGGCTCTTGGCCGCTCCAGCATCCTCCTGTCCCTCCGCAGTCGCGTGATCTTCGTTCATTACCGTCCGCTGTGCGGCAACAGGACCAAACACGGCGGCAATGTAGTGATCCGGTTTCAGCAGTGTTGATGCACCATACTGGGAGACGGAGAAGACTGGCGACGGATTGACCCCGATATAGACGATCATTGCAACGAGTGCCATCACGGGTACGAACACCCGGTGGCGCACGACAGATGACAGAGTATAGAGCGGTGCGGCATCCCGCCCATCCACGGTTCCAATCGGGCCACCACGCCAGAAAGCATGAGCCCAGATGCGGCCCATGGCAATCGTCGTGATGAAACCGGACAACAGCACGGCAAAAGCCAACCAGCCATAACCTTCCTTGAGGCTTGCCTCAACGAGAATCAACTTCGGCCAGAAGCCGGAGAAAGGTGGCAGTCCCGAGGCGGCAAACACCAGTGCCAGAAACAGGATCGACAACCAGCTCGAAGCCTTGTAGCCACCGCCGAGGTCGGCAAGATTGTATTTGCCGCCATTCTTGCGCATCAGGATACCGAAGGCCAGATAGAGCGCCGTCATCACGAGAATGGAGTTGACCGCATAGAGGATCGCACCGGTAATGGCATCTTCCGTGCCGACGGCCACGCCGACCATCGAAGAGCCGATGCCGCCAACCACGAGAAAACCGAAGCTGCGGCGAACATCATTCTGGGCCAATGCACCGATCGCCCCGAAAATCATCGTCAAGGCGGCAATCCATGCAATCACGTCACTGAGCAGATCGCGCCCTTCGGGCATGACAAGCACGAGGGTGCGAATGAGCGCATAGACACCAACCTTGGTGAGCAACCCGGCGAAGATGGCTGAAACGGCGATCTTCGGGGTGTGATAGGAGGCCGGAAGCCAGAAGTTGACCGGAAAGGCCGCCGCCTTCATGGAAAAGGCCAGCAGATAGAGGGTGGCAATCGTCCCCATTGGCGCCGCACCCGCAGGCATCTCGCGCAGGCGAACAGCAATGTCGGCCATGTTCAGCGAGCCGACCGCCCCATAGAGGTAGCCGGTCGTCACCAGAAACAGGGTCGTTGCCATGAGGTTGAGGACCGCATATTTCACCGCACCGTCGATCTGTACCCGTTCACCATCAACGATCAGCAGACCGAAGGACGAAATCAGCATCACCTCGAACCAGACGTAGAGGTTGAAGATGTCGCCTGTCAGGAAGGACCCGGTGATGCCGGTCATCATCCACAACAGCGATGGATAGAAGCCGAATCGTGTCGATGTGACCGAGATATCCGCCAGCGAATAGACACACACGGTCAGGGCGACAACAGCCGAGATCAGAGCCATCAGTGCGCCGAGGGCATCGACCACGAGCGAGATGCCAAATGGCGGCATCCAGCGCCCCATGGTCATGGTCAGGGGTCCATGCTCCATGACCCGCGCCAGCAGAATGGCGTCAACCACCACCAGCATCGCCAGAAAGAAGCACGTCAGATAGCCGTGCCACTTCGCCTGATAGCGCAACATCACCAGTGAAGCACCACCGATGATGGTGATCAGGGTTGGCGCAACGATCAGCCAGTCGACTGCAGAGGTCGGAGCAACCAGCATGCCCGCCGCGAAATCAACCGCATTATCAGCATTTCCAGCCATAGCTGTTTCTCCTTAGTAGCTGACTGGAGGCAGATCTTCGTCTGCCGGTTCCGCGACACGCATTTCAACGATGTCATCGGTTCCCAACTCCTGATACGCCCGATAGGCGAGCACAAGGAGGAAGGCCAGAAATGAGAATGAAATCACGATGGCCGTCAGGATGAGTGCCTGAGGCAGAGGATTCGCAGTCGGTCCGGGAGGCACCAGTTCGCCAACCGGGATGATCGGCGGCACTTCGCGCATCAACCGCCCGCTGGTGAAAATCAGCAGGTTCACAGCATTGCCCAGCACGGCAATGCCAAGCATGATGCGGATGGTATAGCGCGACATCATCAGATAGATGCTGACGGCGAAAAAGATGCCAACGAGGATAGACAATACACCTTCCATGGTCGCTCTATTCCTCTTCCAGCTTCAGCGCGATGGATGTCAGGCTGCCCATGACAACCAAATAGACCCCAATGTCAAAGAACATCGGCGTCGAGATCGCCACTTCCACGCCCATGATGGTCGGGAAAGTCCATTGGCTGGTCATGAAGGGCTGGGCCTCGAAGAGCGACAGGATGCCCGAGGTGGCCGACAGCACAAGGCCGAATGCGGCAACCGAGATCGGATGGAAATAGAGTGCCCGGCGAACATACTGAACCCCTGCGGCAATGCCATACATCATGAATGCCGATGCCGCGATCAGGCCACCGATGAAGCCGCCACCCGGATCGTTGTGTCCGCGCAACGTGACGAAGATCGAGAACAGGATCATCAGGGCCGCCAGAAACGGCGCAGTTGTCCGGAATATCAGAGTTTGCATCACTCTGCTCCTTTCTGACCAGAGGTCGCTTCGTCAAGGCTGACAGGATGGGTAGATACCGCCTTCGGCTTTCGGGCCATGCGCCCGGTGCCGAGCGTCAGGGTATGAACACAGAGCGCGGTGATCGTTACGACGGCAATCTCGCCCAGCGTATCGAAGCCGCGGAAATCGACTATGATGACGTTGACGATGTTGCGGCCATGCGCGATGGCGCGGCTGTATTCGGTAAAGAACTCGCTGAGATGCCAATTGAACGTCCCTTGCGTCACCGACATCAGCAGCAGGCAGAAGCCGAGACCAACCAGAATGGACAGGCTGGCATCAAGGGCGATCTGCGGGCCGGGCCGCTTGTCATGTTCCTTGAGCGACAGGCGGTTCATGATGAGGGCGATGATCACGACCGACAGGGTTTCGACCATAAACTGGGTGAAACTCAGGTCCGGTGCGCCGAACAGCAGGAAGATCAGTGCCACCGCAAAGCCCTGGATGCCAAGGGAAACAATCGCCGTGAGGCGTGTCTTGGCGACCAGCAGCGCATAAAGACCGACAACGGCAAGCCCCAGCGTCGACCACTCATAGATATAGAGGTCCGGCATGGTGGGCCAGTCAGGCAATTCATCAAAGGCGATCATCGGCACAAGCAGCGCCACTGCGATGGTTGCGAAGGTGGCCGCCAGATAAACCTCCATGTTGCCGCTCTGCAAGAGCCGCACTGTGCGAGCGGAAAAACGCACCAGACCGGCAATGAAGATATCGAAGAAGCTGTCTGGCCCCTCCCCCAGAAAGCGGATGAGGACGCCACGGGTGCTGCGGATAGCCTCGTATTTGAAATAGAAGCCAACGCCCAGGGCGATGGTCATCAGCGACAGCATGAAGGCGAAGTTGACATGGACCGCACCGATGCCGATCTGCAGGTGACCGTGATGACCGTGGACGACATTGGCCATCGGGCGCAGCAGTTCCGCTCCCACGAAGTCGCCGAACAGCATTGACAGCAGTCCGAGGCTGGCAAGAGCCACCGGCCCGGCAACCAGCAGCACCGGCCCTTCATGGGCATGTTTCGGCGTCTTTACCGCTTCCCCTATGAAAGGCTTCAGAGCCACGACAAAGGCCGCGCCAAACATCATGGCGTTGCCCAGAACGGCGGTCAGGGTAAGGAACAGGGCCGGAGCGTTGGTGCCGATGAGGCCCGCATAGATCTCTTCCTTGGCGATGAAGCCAATGAACGGCCACAACCCGCCCATCGACAGGGCACAGGCAACCGCAGCGTAGAAGGAGAAGGGCATTGCCCGGCGCAAGCCGCCAAGGCGGGTGACATCGCGTGTCCCCGCTTCATGGTCAATGGTGCCGACGATCATGAAGAAGCCACCCTTGAACAGGGCATGGGCAAACAGATAAACCACGGCACCGGTGATGGCCGTTTCGTTGGAGGTACCAACCAGCATCACCAAAAGGCCCAGCGAAGCAATCGTCGTATAGGCGAGGGTCAGCTTTAAGTCTGTCTGGCGCAGGCTCATCCAGGTTCCCATGATCAGTGTCACGCCGCCAAAGATTGGCAGGATGGTCGTCCAGAGTGCTGTGTCTCCCATGACCGGATGCACGCGCATCAACAGATAGACGCCCGCCTTGACCATGGTGGCTGAATGGAGATAGGCCGAGACCGGGGTTGGGGCTTCCATGGCATTGCGCAGCCAGTAGTGGAACGGGAATTGTGCGGATTTGGTAAAGGCACCGCCAAGCAACAACAGCAGCATGGGAACATAAAGGCTGCTGTCGCGCAGCACGTCGCCCTTGCCGAGCAGCTCGCTCATTTCCATCGTGCCACCGGCATGATACATCAGCAGAAGCCCCGCCAGCAGCGCAAGGCCACCACCGCCCGTCACGATCAGCGCCTGCAACGCAGCCCGGCGAGACCTCTCTTCCTTGTGATTGAAACCGATTAGCAGGAAGGATGTGATCGAGGTCAGCTCCCAGTAGATGAACAGGGTCATCAGGTTGTCGGCCAGCACGACACCAATCATCGAGCCCATGAACAGGAACATGAAGCTGAGAAAGCGGCCCTGATCGGCATGGCCATTCAAATAGCCGCCGGAATAGAGAATGATCAGGGTGCCGATACCGGAGATCAGCAAGGCAAAGACGAGGCTCAATCCATCAACAAAGAGCGAATACTGAATGCCATAGTACGGCAACCACTCGATCGGCGTGATATTGACGCCATGTCCCGAGGTTGCGACCGTGCCGATGAACTGGCAAAGATAAATGAAGATCCCGGCAGGCACCATGGCCAGCAGCCAGGCGCTGTTGTGACCAAGGGCCTTCTTGAGATATGGCGCCACCACTGCTGCCGCGAAGGGCGTCGCCAACACCAGGTTGAGCCCGCCACCAAATTCAAACGCCATGCGTCATCCTCACCAAACTATCCATATGGCCAGTGCGCCCAAGGAGCCACTTGACCTTCTCGTTCTTTTGCGTTGTCGGCATTTTGCCAAAAATAACCCACCAACCCATTAAGCCCTACAGAAAGTTGCGCACCAAGTGCAAAACCTGCCCTAATCTTGCGCATCCTTTGTGCGTTCTGCCGGGCTTACTTGAAACTCTGCGACAAATTCGCAAAGTTTTCTCTGCGTGCGCTCGCGATACAAAACAACTGCATCACAATCCGGCAAAAATCTTCGAGATAAGATATTCAATGCCCAAGCCGAATCTCTTCCCTCGAAACTTGACGTTTCATACCGTTCGAAACACCAACGATGCGTTAGCCTTTAGAATAAGGCCCGCTATCCCTATATGATTTAGGACAAGAGGGCCATACATTGAAGCCCTGAGGTTCAATTAGGGTCAAGCATTACGCCAAAGTTTAACGGACCGCCTTTACATGATTTAAGTGTCCCTTGAAGGAGTAAGGTTATGTCAAAAGACTTAAAGAAAGAAGAAGAGTGGAAGCAGACGCTAACACCGGAACAATACCGGGTTATGCGACAACATGGCACAGAACGCCCCGGCACCTCTCCTCTCAATCTGGAGTACAGGCAAGGTGAATATTACTGCGTTGCTTGCGGGAACCTGTTGTTTAACTCGAATTCGAAGTTCGATGCAGGCTGTGGTTGGCCCAGTTTTTATGAAACGGCCGATTCTGAAGCCGTTTCCGAGCATTCCGATCACACACATTTTATGGAGAGAACGGAAATTCGTTGTGCAAACTGCGGCTCACACCTTGGGCATGTCTTCGAAGATGGCCCGATGCCGACCGGTCTGCGCTATTGCATGAACGGAGTGGCGTTGCGATTCGAACCGGAAGACGAGTGACCAAGCCATAACCCGGTTCTTTGCATGCATTGCTACAAGAGACGGATTGCCGACTTGCATTTTCCGGGTGCGGCCTTAATGTCCCCCTGCCCGGTGCCCAACGGCCCGGCCAGATGACGCGGCCTGTTCGGCCGACCGGAGTGACCCGAGCCAGAGGAGATGACCATGGCAGCACAAGAGAAGGCTTCCTGCTCCAAAAATTCGCCCTGCATCCTGACCTATTTCATGCTGGCGATTTCTCTGGGCGGCTTCATATATGCAGGGCTGGGCTGGATCGGGTTGCAGGAGGCGCAAATTCCCTCGTCCTGGCGCGCTGTATCAGGGCAGGTTCTGGAGAGCCATGTCGACAGCCTCACCAAACCCAATGCCAACGGCACCCCGATAGAGATGTTCGTGCCCAAGGTACGCTATCGCTATGAGGTCGACGGCTCCTTCTTCATCGGTGACCAGCTCAGCCGCAACCATCCGCCCCGCACCTTGAAGGGGGTGGCGGAAACGGAAATCGAGAGCCTCGGTCAGGGAACCAATGTCACGGTTCACTACAATCCGGAAGCACCGGAAGAGGCCGTCTTGCGCAAGGCCGACACCATCGGTGCCATGCAGGCGCTTTCTGCCGGGTTGGTCATCGCCCTGTCAACCCTTGCCTTCGCAGTCATTTCGATCCGGCGTCCGAGACGATCCGAAGCCTGAAAACCGTCCCCCCGGAAAACAGAACAGCCCGCCACAACAAGGGGCGGGCTTTTGTTTGGAAGCGTCAGTCGACCTGCAATAACCGGTCAGTTCTTGGTATAGCAGGCCTTGTCCATGTCGATGGCTTCGACACTGACGGACACGCCTGATCCGACAGCAGCCGAAACCGTTTCGCGCAAGGCGGCGATAAGGGTCTGTTTCTGCTCCACCGTTCTGCCCGCAAACATCCTTGCATCGATATGGACGAACGGCTTGTCGGTTCCGCCCGTCACGAAGGCATCGACAGGCAGCGCGCGGGACTTGATAGCAGATGGCGTGAACAGGCCGGACTTTTCTGCGGTATCCCAGACAGACTTCACAAGAACCTTGATGTCGGTTTTGTCTTCGATTTCTCTGGCGTAGGTAATGATCATGTGTGGCATGATGCGTCTCCTTGTCTGCGCGGCCCGATGGATAAGGCCGGAGGGGTCGCGGGTGTTGGGTCTATTGCTATCATCTATGAAAGATTTTGCAACCAGTCTCCTCAACCTGTTAGCATTGGTTCCATCGCGCCATGAACAGGTGTTCAGTGTTCGCTGCCCTTTTGAGGTGGACCTTGAACATTGGCTCCGAAAATCATAGGTGTATGCAGAATTTTCCTGCCGTTTGATAAGGTCATTACAATGTCAGAACCAATTGCAACGTCGTTTGCCAAAGCAGCCTTCCCTCTTGACGCCCCCCGCGCAGAGAAGCGCCCGCACCGCGTGGCCCATCATGGCCTTGAGCTGATTGATGACTATGCCTGGCTTCGAGCGGACAACTGGCAGGATGTTATGCATGAGGGCCGAGCGGTTCTGAACCGTGACATCGAAGCCTACCTTGAGGCGGAAAACGCCTATACCGAAAAGGAAATGGCCGATACCGAAGCGCTTCAGGAAGTCCTGTTCGAGGAAATGAAGGGCCGGATCAAGGAAGATGACAGCTCCGTGCCAGCGCCTGATGGTCCCTATGCCTACGCCTCGCGCCATGTCGCCGGTGGCCAGTATCCGCTCTATGTCCGCACCCCACGGGATGGCGGCGAGGAAGAGGTGCTGCTGGATGGCAACAAGGAAGCCGAAGGGCAGGATTTTTTCCGCCTTGCATCAACCTCACACAGCCCGGATCATCTCAAGCTGGCATGGGCGGTGGACACCAAGGGTTCGGAATTCTTCACTATCCGCGTTCGCGATCTGAGCACCGGCGAGGAAATGGAAGACCTTTTGGAGCGCACCACCGGCGCTGCCGTCTGGAGCGAAGACAGCACCCACATCTATTACACGCTGCAGGATGACAACCACCGCCCGAGCCGGGTCTATCGCCACAAGCTCGGAGCCTCGCAGGAAGACGACGAGCTGCTTTATGAAGAAGCGGATGCCGGTTTCTTTGTCGGTCTGGGCAAGAGCCAGTCGGGCAAATATATCTTCATCCAGTGCCACGACCACGAAACCAGCGAATGCTACTTCCTCTCTGCCGAGGACAACAGAAGCAAGCCGCTCCTGATCGCTGCGCGCGAGACCGGCATCGAATACAGCGTCGATGAAGGTCAGGGCATCTTCTATATCCTTACCAACGCTGGCGACGCCGAGGACTTCAAGCTGGTCACGGCATCCCCAACGCAGCCGGGCCGCGCCCATTGGCAGGATCTGGTACCCCATCACACCGGTCGCCTGCTGATCAGCCACAGCATCTTCAAGGATTTTCTGGTCTGGATGGAACGGGAAAACGGCCTGCCACGTATCCAGATCCGCAATATCCGGACCGGTGCGGTGCACCCGATTGCCTTCGAAGAAGAGGCCTATTCGCTCGGGTTCCACGGCTCCATGGAATTTGACACCGACATCATCCGCTTTTCCTACTCCTCGATGACAACCCCAAGCCGGATCTATGACTACAACATGGCAACGCGCTCACGGGTGTTGCGCAAGGAGCAGGAAGTGCCGTCCGGACACAATCCCGATGACTATGTCACG
Source organism: Cohaesibacter haloalkalitolerans (assembly GCF_003574655.1). Taxonomy (GTDB): domain Bacteria; phylum Pseudomonadota; class Alphaproteobacteria; order Rhizobiales; family Cohaesibacteraceae; genus Cohaesibacter; species Cohaesibacter haloalkalitolerans. Next base: position 6,288 of record NZ_QNUM01000005.1, on the reverse strand, counting down.
CGCCGCCTGATGGCTCCTGCCCACGATGGCGAGCTCGTACCGGTCACGCTGCTCTATCGCAAGGATACCGCGCTGGACGGCTCGGCCCCCTGCCTGCTCTATGGCTATGGCTCCTATGGCATCTCCATTCCGGCAAGCTTCTCGACGACTGCCCTGTCGCTGGTCGACCGCGGCTTTGTCTATGCCATCGCCCATATCCGTGGCGGCAAGGAGAAGGGCTTTGCCTGGTACAGCAATGGCAAGCGCGAGACCAAGACCAACACCTTCAAGGACTTCATTTCGGCAGGCGAGTTTCTGGTGGCAGAAGGCTTCACCTCCGCAGGCAAGATCGTGGCAGAAGGCGGGTCTGCTGGTGGCATGCTGATGGGAGCTGTCAGCAACATGGCTCCGTCCCTCTTCTCCGGCATTCTGTCGATCGTTCCATTTGTTGACGTGCTCAACACGATGCTTGATGACACCCTGCCGCTGACGCCTCCGGAATGGCCGGAATGGGGCAACCCGATCGAATCGAAAGAAGATTTCGAGTTCATTGCTGCCTACAGCCCGTATGACAATGTCACCGAACAGGACTACCCGGCCATTCTCGCCGTCGGCGGCCTGACCGATCCGCGGGTGACCTATTGGGAACCAGCCAAGTGGGTTGCCAAGCTGCGCGAAAAGCGGACCAATGAAAATCTGCTGCTGCTGAAGATCAACATGGGCAGCGGACATGCTGGCGCTTCGGGGCGCTTCGATCGTCTGAAGGAAACCGCCCTTGAATATGCCTTTGCCATCAAGGTGAGCGGCAAGCTCTGAGGCAGATCCTGCCCCGACATGAAAAGGCCGCCTGCAATTTTTGCAGACGGCCTTTTGTTTTATCCTTGATCTGTCCGTCTTGCGGGCCGCCACTGCACGGGTGGGAGGTCAGCGCTTGGCAATAGCGGCAACGCGTTTGACCAGTTCCTTGATCGGACCGCCACTCATATAGGCTTTGAGAGCAAGAGCCCCTAGAGGAGTCCGTGCCCGCGCCATCAGTCGCAGCCGGGTCGGCTTGGCTCCGAAGCTGGCCTTGTAGCGCTCGTCACCGATCGTGAAATCGGCTCGCGTGTCACCACACTCGACCCTGTGCGCCAGAATATAATCAATCAGATGCAGGCCCGGGGACATCTTGCCATAGGCATCATTGTCCATCCCCGCCAGAATGAAGTGATAGCAGTGATCCTTGAGAAACCCCAGCTCGATGCCGACAATGTCATCGCCCACATAAAGGGCGGTCACTTCAGCAAGACCGGTTTCTTCCCCCTCGATGGCAACGGCACAGTAGAAGTCATAATAGGCCTGCTCCAGAAACAGGTCTTCGGGATAGCGGGACCGTCTTTGCTCTTGCAAAAGGCTCATCGCCGTGAGGATTGCCTGTTCGCCGGAAATGACCTTCAGGACCACGTCTCCCTGCTGTTCCAGCTTTTTAAACTTGCGGCGCAGCCCAGTTCGGAAACTCTTTGAAAGAACTTCGTTGCGCCAGTCCTCATAGGGAGCCCAAATCGGCATGTCGTGGCAGGAGGAAATCATGTCGGCGACAATCACCTTGCCCAGCAGATGCGCAAGCACCCTGCTGTCGCCCTTCATCTTGCGAAAGAAGATCAAATGGCAGGGTTTCATCAGCTTGAGGACTTCGGCGCTGATTGCGTCATCTGCCAAAAGGGTTTCCTCGCAGTCTGGCCGCAACACGATGGCATTGTAATCGGCAGTGCCCAGATCGGCAGGCTCGACACACGAAAGCCCTGCGTAAGAGGTTCGCATCAAGGGCAGCACAAGGCAAAGGCTGTCGTCACGCTGATCACGAACCGTGATCACCAGAGGTCGCACACCACAGGCGGGCGCAAGCTTGGCATAGAGCAGAGAAAGCCACTGCGGATCCTGAAAAACGGTCGCGTCGCTTGCTTCGAACAGGGTTCGATAATCAGATCCCTCGAAATCGAAGTGATCGTGGGCCTCGACTTTATAGGACTTGCTGAGAGGCACGTCCGGTCTCCTTCGGTAAAGCTCTACAATGCAATCTTTGCCAGTCGGCCAGTTCAAAACCCGTCGCTGCAGTCAGCAACCTCAGGCAACTCAGAAACACCATCAAGTAGTAGCGAGGCGTGTCCTCTAAAATGCTTAATTTAAGACGCTCCCTTGCTTTCAGATACCTGCGATTGATTTGTTGCGGGAGACGTTTGTGAAAAGCATATGCTGCTAAAGTTCACATATATTTAAAATTAAAAGAAGAATCGAAAAAAGTTACAATCATTACAGAGTTCCCGGCAGGCAGAACTCAGCACGTGCGCAGAAGATGAGACACCTTCCGCGCGCGTGAATCTTGAAGGAAAAGCTGTCAGGTTCAGCCTAGATCAACCGGCGATATTCGATCATCCGGGCACGGCTGAGCACCAGTTCGAACCGGTCCTTGTCAAGCAAGTTGAGGCAGATGCGTTTGGTCCAGAGGCTGTCCTTGAGAGTGAACAGGTAACGTCCACCTCCAACAGATTGCAGCGGCATCGTCTGACGCGTCGGCCCCACGCCCATGACAACATTGCCGTTTTCGATGGAGAGAAAGGCGCCCTCCTCGTTGTGCCAGATGCCAGCAAGTTCACTCTTCTGGTCCTCGTCAGGCGCCGTTGGTGCGACCGGCAACAGGCGACGGAGAACATGTCCGATCGTGCCCACCAGAGCCTCGCCGTCCCATTCAAGCGCCAGTTCGGAGGTCGCCGAAAGCGACGAAACAGTCTTGCCGTCAGCTTCATAGAGCGTGCCGCCATCGTCGATCCAGGTCGCCGTGCTGCCTGCAACTTCCAGCCAGAAGGGGCCGTCCTTTGAGACATAGAGGCCATCGGGAATCCGGTCGCTTGCAGCAGATGGCATCGGCAGGCCAAGCAGAGCCGCCATGACCCTTGAGGCCGAGCCGCGCGAATCCACCTCGTCCCGGTTGGACAGCAGGACGACACCCGTTCCGCTCTCCCGGTCCATCATGATATAGGCCTTGTAGCCGGGGTGGCTGCCGCCATGGCCGATCAATACGCGATCGCCAAGGAGAGTGTCCGTGATGCCGAGGCCGTAGCCCGTAACGGTGCCATTCTTCAGATGGCGCGGGGCGGAAAGCGTGTCGAGAACACCAGAGAAGATGCCTTCACCAGCCATCAAGGCGCGCAGCCACTTGCTCATGTCGCAAGCACTACCTGCCAGACTGCCCGAGGCAGAAATCTGCAAACCGGCAGAAGACAATAGCCATTTTTCGCCGTTGAACCAGTAACCGGGATAAAGATCCTTCACCGGATCGGCCCACAGGTGCGGTGCATCGAAGGAGGTGCCCAGCAGGCTGTTGACCTCATTCTCAAGGAAGGATTTCAGGAACACACCCTTGCGTTCCAGAATGATCTCCACCAGCCGGTAGCCGGTGTTGGAATAGGAAACCTCGGTGCCTGCCTCGAAATTGAGTCGCGTCTGACGCGCCATGAAGGCATGGTTCTCGGCGCTGCCGGTTTCATTATAGACCGAGAGCCCCAGAAGCGTCAGGCATTCACGCATGTCGGGCAAACCGCCGCTCATGTCCAGCGCCTGACTAACGGTAACGTCCGCGAGCGGAGCGGAGAGTTCAGGCAGATGGTCACCCAACCGGTCATCAAGCGACAAGAGTTGCGGATGCTGAAGCACCAGCGTGCAGAAAACATGCTTGGTTATGGAGGCAAAGCGGCCGACGCTGTTGACGGAGAAAGCCTTGCCGGAATTGAGATTTTCAAGACCGGCGCAGACGCTCATGCGGTCGCCGTCCTTGTCGAACCCGAGGATGATACCGCCGGGTTCATTCGCGGCCCATTGAGCGCAGATGGCTTGAGCCGCGCGTTCGGCTTCCTGCCAGTTGGGTGCATTGGTCATGATATTGCTCTTTTTCTTGAATGATTTGCGGGAACAGGACTGACAAGGGCAGCCTCTTTGGCAAGCGACAGGTCTGGCTTTCGGCAGGCTTGGGGCCCTTTCTTTTCGCCAATTGCCAGGGAGAAATCAAGCCATACGGGGTTTTCCAAACCATAATGTTTCACTAAGCTCTCGGCTACCCGGCCCTTGTTGCAGAGGCGCGGGAATTCTGTCATAGAATCAACGGGTGGTTCAGACTGCCGGGGGCCGCACTTCTCTGCACCCTTTTTCAGGCAACAGCCACCGGAGACAAGACCAAATGCAAGCGATGGATAGTGCCACCAATAGTGATCAGACGCGCAAGACGCTGTTGTTCTTCGCGCCTGAAGTGCAGGACGCTGCAATATTGAACGCCTATGAGATCTATCTGCATCACCTCTCGCACAGTGAGCTGTTTGACATCACGATCATGGCGCCCAATGGTTCGCCCTTTGGCGAGGAAGCACGTACCATGGGCTACCGGATGTATCCGGTATCGGACTTTTCCCGCAAGCTGCTGCTCAGAACGCCCCAGCTCTGGCCGATCCTGACCGCGACCCGGCGCTTCCGTTTCGACTATGCCATCTGCCACGAGGCCTTCGGTTGTCGCGGGTTGTCCCACATTGCGCGCAAGGTGATCGGGGTCTGTCATGACGACATGTATGAAGGCTTCAAGAACGCCAGCCGCATGGTTGCCATCACGTCGAGCCTCGCAGAAGAGGCCAAGGCCCATTTCGAGGGACAGGTTCCCGTCGACGTGCTGCCCTACCCCTATGAATGCCAGTTTACGGAGATCACCCCGCTGCCGGAAGGAGATGACGCTCCGCTGACCATTGGTGCCAGCGGTCCATTCCTCGAAGGCGATGGCCTCGGGATCTTCATTCACGCTGCCCAGCTGTTGCATCAGAGCAGTCCGGATGCCCGTTTTGTCATCGCCGGACAGGGACCGCTTGAGCATGAGCTCAAGGAGCTCTCGGACCATATTGCCCCCTTCATCGACTTTGCCGGGCCGATGGATGCTTCGGAAATGGCCGAGGCTTTTGACATCTACTGCCTTGCCGCCTCCAACGCGCCCTATTCCGTCCCCCTGTGCCAGATGATGGACGCCGGCATCGCCTGTGTTTCCACCTGTGCCAGCGGCCCGATGGATATCCTCAAGGGAGGGATGGTTGCGCCACTGGTGCCCATGAGCGACTCCTTCCTGCTGGCCGTCAAGCTGCAGGAACTGCTGGAAGACCGGCCACAGATCGAGAGAATCAAGAAGGCCTGTTTCGATCGCATCCGTGAAGAAGATTTCTCCCCCCGTATTTTCGAAGAAAAGCTGATTTCGCTGTTTGGCATGGAACAAAAGGCTTTCTCGCGCATTGATTGAGAAAGTGATAGGCTCGTGAGCCTCTCATGATTGGGATTCCCGACACCAGCAAACAGAAAGTTTGTGAATTTAGAACCATTTCAAGAAATTGTTGTCGCTTTGCTCTTGTGGTCCAGAGCGCCAGCCACTATTTTTTGATCAAGATCAAAATTCGCCGACTTCAAGCGCCGGTGCCTGTCTAATAAATGGAGATATTTCAATGGCTTTTGAACTTCCCGAACTTCCTTATGCCTATGATGCACTTGGCGATTTCATGTCTGCAGAGACGCTGGAATTTCACCATGACAAACACCATCTGGCCTATGTCACCAACGGCAACAACCTGCTCAAAGACTCTGGCCTCGAAGGCAAGAGCCTTGAAGATGTCGTGAAAGAAAGCTTCGGCAAGAATGCCGGTCTGTTCAACAACGCCGCTCAGCACTACAACCATCTGCATTTCTGGAAATGGATGAAGCCGGTTGCCAAACAGGGCCTCATTCCGGGCGTTCTGGCCACCAAGATCGAGGAAGACCTCGGCGGCATGGACAAGTTCCGCGCTGATTTCATCAATGCAGGTATCACCCAGTTCGGTTCCGGTTGGGCATGGCTGGCGCTGGTTGACGGCAAGCTGGTCGTGACCAAGACACCAAACGGTGAGAACCCGTTGGTTCACGGCGGCACGCCGCTGCTCGGCTGCGACGTCTGGGAGCATTCCTACTATATCGACTACCGCAACGCGCGCCCGAAATATCTCGAAGCCTGGTTCGACAATCTGGTCAACTGGGAATATGTCGCCGAGTTGCTGGAAGCTGCTTCCTAATCGGCTCAACTGACTACAGTTGGTTCACTACACCTTTTGCTTCATGCAAAAAAGAACCCCGTCTCGGTGAGGCGGGGTTTCTTGTATCTACACTAAACCTCCACCTACGGTGGAGGACTGGACAAGTTCTACAATATCGGTAAGAGACCTCCTCACTTGAACCATTGGCGTGGTTTGAAGATCAAATGAGGAGGTTTTTATGGACGAA
>NZ_QNUM01000004.1 GCF_003574655.1 Cohaesibacter haloalkalitolerans | reverse complement strand
CCAATATTGCTCTCATGATTATCAGAAGATCTTGCGTCTACACGGCATCAGGCCATCCCCTCTCAGCGATGCTGGCATCGCCTGCCGGGCAATGCATGAACGGAAAGGGCAATTGTCATGATAATGCAGCGGTAGAGACATTCTTCAAGACCATCAAGGCCGAACGGATCTGGAGGCAAAGCTGGCAATCAAGGAGGCAAGCTGAAGCGCCAAATTTTGAGCATATCAATGGTTTTTACCATCCGCGAAGAAAACACTCAGCTCTCGGCTGGAAAAGCCCCTTGGCTTTCGAGAGAAAAGCAGCCTAAATGAGTACACGCAACGGAACCGTGACAGGTCCTGACAGCAACAAGCCTCGATTTCGCCAATCATAGAAATAGCCTTGGACGGTCGTCATCGGCGGAAAGTCTTTGGGTAACATGCGCCATTGGCAGCAAGAACTGGCAATATACAAAATCGCATTGGCAACATCGCGCAAGTCGGTTGTTCTGGGACGACCGCCTGACTTGGCCGGAGGTAACAGTGGCTCCAGCAGCGCCCACTCCGCATCCGTCAAATCGCTTGGATATCTATCCGATATTCGGCTATGCTCCTGCCCAGTGACATCTGTCCAGGTCATCTGATCCTCCATCTCTTCGCAAGACGGTGAATCACAAACCAGTGATATCACTCAACTACTTTTCGCTCAGGCTCTTAGATCAACCTAAGCTCAATGTCTCAAATTCAGTATCATCTGACAACGGTTCAACTAACTTCAAGTTCACCCCGGTTTGTAAGAGATGGTCCTGCTTTTCTGGAGCCAAAGCGTTATCGGTAATTACTGCGTCAAGATCCTGAAGCTTAATGACATTGAAAAATCCGACCTTACCAAACTTGGAAGTGTCTGTTACAAGCACCGCCCGCTCCGATGCTTTCACAGCAGCAATCTTGACCGCAATTTTTGCTTCATTCGGAGTCGACATCCAAGTTTCGTTCCACGATGACGAAGAAAGAAATGCAAGGTCGATATTCAATCCACTTATCAGGCTGGCAGTGAGTTCTCCAATGCAAGATTTGTTATCACGCAACACCTCCCCACCTGTATGATAAAGGCGACATCTTGAATTGAGCATGAAGTGATTGGCTACGCTAAAATCATTGGTAACGGCAATGATGGAGTCACGAAGAGCCGGGCGCCTCACAATCTCTTCCGCAACGGCAAGGCACGTGGATCCAGCATCGAAGTAGATCGCGGTCCCAGGTCGGACCATCTTTACCGCTTCTCGTGCTATTGCTAACTTCTCTGGGTATTGCAGTTCGCGCTTTTCGTTAATCGGTAATTCTGTGAAAAATCGACTGACTTTTTGAGCTCCGCCAGAAACCAAATTGAGATGACCCTCTTGCTCCAACAGCTGCAAATCGCGCCGCACGGTCATGTGAGAAACGTCAAGCATTTCAACTAATTCAGCAATGCTTACCATACCTTTGGCTTCAATGGCCTGGCGAATACGACGCTGTCTTTCAACTGGTATCATGGCTTTGCCCCATTCATCGTGAACCAAATCCGATAGTTCGTTGCATTAAAAAACCGAGAAAGAGATCTATAAATACCCCCGCAGGCCTAATCTCGAGTATTTGCAACACACTTTTACCTAAATAACTGAGCCAACTCAATTTGAGCAAGGTACTAACTGAGCATCAGATCGAGTTAGCTTTTGTTCACTTAATCGTTTACTTAACGAGCTCAGCTATTTCTGCCTCGCTCAGATAGTGTACCGGCTTTTCATTGAGCAGAAAAAACAGCTTGGCTGTTTCTTCCAGTTCCTCCGCATTGCCAACCGCCTCTTCGATCGTCTTGCCCAGCACCACCACGCCGTGTGACGCAAGCAAAAAGGCATTAACGGCATGATTTCTAGCCATGATCTCCAGATCTCGAGCTATCTCAGGCGCACCGGGACGGTAATAGGGAACAACTGGCAGATGGCCGACTCTCATGACGTAATAGGGCGTAAAAGCCCGTAAGGCATTTTCTCTATCCAGATTCTCCAGACAAGACAACGCTGTCAAATAAGTCGAATGCAGATGAACCACGGCTCCGATCTCTGGCCTTACGTCGTACAGAACCCTGTGAAAGGCAAACTCCTTGGATGGCCGGATGTCACTAATCAACGTTCCATTTTTGTCAAACTCCGCCAGCTTCTCAGGATCCAGCCTTCCAAGGCAGCTGCCCGTGGGTGTGACGACAAAGCCGCCACTCTCGGTTTTTATCGAAACATTACCAGCCCCGCCAACAGCATAGCCACGTGCAAAAAGGCTTTCGCACAGACCGCACATCCTGATGATATCGTCGTTCTTGGTCATATTGCTCACCTTTCTTGACTATTTAGCTGACTGGTCGAGCCGAGCCAGTGCTTCCGGCGTCTGGCAATCAAAGAAAAATGACTCCGTGCCGAAATTGCCCGACTTGAGGGCCAGAGAATATGGTTTGTCGATTGCCCGGACCCATGGCACGCCTGGCGCTATTTGAGGCCCAATGGCAAAGCCGGAAAGACCCAGCGCCTTGACGGCCGCACCGGATGTCTCGCCGCCAGCCACCACAAAACGCGTGACACCATGGTTAGCCAGAAGGCCTGAGACAACTGCGAAAGTCTCTTCAATGGCACTGGAGGCTTTGGACCCATATTTTTTCTGGATATCCTTGAGCGCTTGCGGGTCGGCCGTTGCGTGCAGCATAGGCGACAGGCAATCCGCTCCAAACGGTTGGCTCAGTACCCATGCGGCAAGCTCCTTTCCATAGCCTTCCGCATCTGCCATGCAGCGTTCGGGTTCCACGGCCCGCGCCGGCGCCTTGGTCTTATAGAGGGCAACCTGGCAGTTGGTCATGACCGAACAGGATCCGGCCAAAACAACACCGCGCCCCGGTTGAGCAGCTCCCGCCTTTGCAGCATCCTCAGCGTCAGCCTGCTCAGGCTTCTTCAAGGCTCTGGCAATGCCTGCGCCCAACCCAGACCCTCCGGTTACCAATGGCATGTCGCAAACCGCCTGTCCGACAATATCAAGATGGGTATCTGTGATGCTGTCCAGCACCATATAACGCTTGCCTTCGGTCCGGGCAGCTTCCAATGCATCCTTCACCGCTTGAGAACCTTTGTCGATAATCTCTGCGGGCACAACGCCACATTGGCCAGACGACTGGGCTTCCATCAAACGGACAAGGCTGCTGTCGGTCATCGGCGTGATGGGATGATTGCGCATGCCGGATTCCTCCAGCAACACGCCATTGACGAACAGATAGCCGTTGTAGATCGTGCGGCCGTTGATCGGCAATGCCGGGCAGACAACTGTGAGATTGTCGCCAAGGGCATCCAGCAACGCATCGGCGACGGGGCCGATATTGCCATCCTTGCTGGAATCGAAGGTTGAACAGTATTTCTGAAAGATTCGCTTGCAGCCTTTGCGGCGCAGCCATTCAAGCGCTTCGAGACTTTCTGAAATCGCTTTCTCTGTAACGCAAGATCGCGATTTCAGCGAAATCACAATGGCCTCGGCCTCAACATCAATCTTATCCTCGGGAACCCCGATCAACTGTGTCGTGGCCAGCCCGTTGGCAACCAGAAATCCAGCGATATCGGTAGCTCCGGTAAAATCGTCAGCAATGACACCGAGTAACAAGCTCATCTTTTCATTCCTTTGTCTGTATTCCTGATCCCACCACCATGTACCCACAGTTCAGGGCACGCGCTGATCAGGCCAATCACAACCGGACATCCACGGGCAGTTCGGTCAATTTTCCATCTTCGAAACACCAGATCGCATCTTGCGGAACATTGGTGATCATCGAGATCTCCGGCGACATACCCGTCAGCATTGAACGGAAAACCCGTCCGAGCATGCCATGGGTGATCACCACAACGGCACTTTCTTCACGCTCGCCAAGCCATTGTCCTATGCGGCTGGTGGCAGCTTCATAGCCTTCGCCATCCGGGCATTTGAAACTCCAGGCAGAACGGGGAATGCCTTCCAACTCCTTGCTGTACTGAAGGGCAATATCCTCGCCCGTCCGACCTTCCCAAGAGCCGAGACCGACTTCCATCAGCCGTGGTTCGAGGACAAGGGAGCCCAGCTCCACTTCTTCGGAAATCAAGGCTGCCGTTGCGACGGCTCGACCCAGCGGGCTGACCCAGGCAGGCAGGTTGGTTGCCCCCAACCTGGCCAGTGCTTGCCCGGACCGTCTGGCTTGCGCTCTGCCTCGGGCAGTCAGCAGAGAATCCTGCTGCCCCTGCATCCGACCGTCGCGGTTCCATTCGGTTTCGCCATGGCGAACCAGATAGATTCTCGGTATCATTTCGATCCAGCCTCTCTGCCTTGTCGAGATGTGCTCTTAATCTTCATTGCCTGAAGGCTTCACGATGCCCAGGTGGTAAAACTGGGAACGAAGGTGACAAGCATCAGCACCCCAATCATGATCATCCAGAAGGGGACAAAGCTCTTCGTCAGCTTTAGCGCCGGAACACCTGAGATGTTGGCGGCGACATACATGGCGGTTCCAACCGGCGGCGTCAGCAAGCCGATGGTCAGGTTGATCACCATAACAAGCCCGAACTGAACCGGATCGACACCCAGGCTGGAAGCAACGGGACCAAGGATCGGGGTCAGCAACAGAATGGCGGGACCGCTATCGATGAACATGCCAACAATCAGAAGCATTACGTTGATAAGAAGAAGCAGGACATATTTGTTGTCCGTTAGCGACAGGATCTTTCCTGCGAGATATTGCGGGATCTGTTCACTGGTCAACAGCCACCCGAACAGGGAGGTCGAGGCGATGATGGTTGAGATGACCGCCGTTGCAATCGCCGCTTCCATGCAAATGCGGGGGATCTTGTCGAGCGTGATTTCCTTGTAGACGAACATCCCAACGAAAAGGGCGTAGACAGAGACCACGGCCCCGCCTTCGGTTGGCGTGAAGATACCCATGCGGATACCGCCGATAATGATGATCGGCATCAGAAGCGCCCAGCTGGCGTCCTTGAAGCGCCGGCATTTTTCCTCGTGGCTGACTTTGCCCTCCTTGGGATAGCCATGCTTCCTAGCGAAATAGTAGGAATATGCGAGAAAGCCTAGCCCAATGAGCACGCCCGGTGCGATGGCGGCCATGAACAGGTCGCCGATCGAGGACTGGGTTGCCACACCATAGATGATAATGGCGATGGAAGGTGGCACGATCAGCCCGATACTGCCCGAACAGGCAACGAGAGCCGCTGAAAAGCCAGCATCATACTTTCGATCCTTCATTTCTGGGATCATTACTGAGCCCAGGGCGGCCACGTCTGCAACGCCAGATCCGGAAATCCCCCCCATGATCACGCCGCTAATTGAGACCACGTGGCCAAGGCTCCCGCGGACATTGCCGACAAAGGACAGCGTGAAGTTGATGATCCGGCGCGTAATACCGCCATGGCCCATAAGAGAGCCTGCCAGCATGAACAGCGGGATCGCCATCAGTGGGAAGGAGTCGATGGCCGTAAACATGCGCTGACCGAAAAGGGCAATCGGAAAACCCTTATAGAAAATGGCTGCGATAGAGGCCAGCGCGAGTCCGAAGCCGACAGGAAGACCGAGAACAAGGAAGAAAGCAAATCCGCCAAACAAGATCAAACTAAGCATTGCTCAATCCTCCACTTTGCTGGTCAAGTGCCCCCAGACCGAGCGCACTGCAAAATAACCAAGGGCAACTCCGCTAATGGGAATGACCACATAAACAAGATACATCGGCAGATCCAACGCCGGGCTGCGCTGGCGCATGCCGAACTTCATCAGGGCAATTCCGCCAAAGAACAGAGCAGCCGCAAGTAATGCGATGAAGGATGTGTTGATGATGGCCAGTACTCTGCGAGGAGCGGGTGCCAGCATGTCGGAAAGGATGTCCAGCGCAACGTGCGCGCCTGACCGAAAAGCTGCAGCTAGGCCAAGAAAGGAAATCCAAACGAAGACATATCGCCCTACTTCCTCAGACCAACTCAGGGAATGATGCATCAGATAGCGTGCCACGACCTGCGTAAAGGTGAGCCCCATCATGACGAACATAAGGCTTGCAATGGCCCAAAGCAGCGTTCGATGCAGAAATTTGTCGAGCTTTTCCATGATGGCTCCTCCGCCGTCCTTCAAATCTTGGGAAAAGGGTCATCGCACCGGATTTCGAAGCCAAAGGGAACTATTTGCTCCATCTGTTTCCGGAAAGTCAGCGCGATGGCCAGATTCATGCGGTGCGCTTAGCGACCCAAAGCCTTCTCAATGCGATTGTAGAGATCGAGATTGACATCCTTGGCAAATGCTTCATGTGCCTTGGTTGCAGCCTCTGCAATCGGACCATTGTCCGGATGGGTGACCTGCAAGCCACCATCGACCATTTCCTGAAGCAACTTGGCAGATTGCTCGCTGACAGCCTTGTTTTCGGCCTCGGTTGCTGCTGCGGCAGCTTCCGTGACAATCTTCTGCTGTTCTTCGGTCAACTGTTCCCAACGGACATTGCTCATGGCAATGGTCACATATTCATACTTGTGGTCGGTGAAGGCGATGTACTTCTGCACTTCATTGATACGACCACCGTAGATGAACGGGATCGGGTTCTCCTGTGCCTCAATAACATTCTGTTCCAGCCCCGTGTAAACCTCGCTCCATGCCATCGGTGTCGGGTTCGCACCGATTGCGCGCCATGTGGTAACCATGGCCGGAATTTCAGGTACACGAATCTTCAGGCCCTGCAGATCATCCAGACCGTTGATCGGTTTGTTGGACGTGACTTCACGTGGTCCGCGGTCCCACCAATTGAGGATGCGGATGTTGGCCTGATCCAGAACGTTCTGACCAATTTCGGCGCCGATTTCACCATGAATGACCGTGTTGAATTCGTCCTGCGAACGGAACAGATACGGAAGCTCGAGAAGCTGGATGGATTTTTCGAAATTGCCGAGCACACCGGCTATGAGGCCGAAATCGACCGTACCCATCTGCATGCCTTCGACCAGATCGCGGTCACCACCCAAAGTGGAGTTAGGATAGATGGCGAGAGTAATCTTGCCACCAGAACGAGCTTCCAACTCTTCCTTGAACTTCTCTGCACCAAAATGCCAAAGGTCTTTTTCGGACTGGATGTGTCCGAGTTTCAGCGTGAGAACATCCTCGGCACGGCTTTGACCGGGAACACCCAGGGTCACAAGGGCTGCAAGAGCACAAAAGGCCAGTGGTTTTGATGCTAGGGACAATAGACTCTTCATTTTCTAAACTTCCTCCCGAAGTCAGATTGTCATTTCCAGGGTTAATTCTTCTCTCGATAGACACATGCTTCAAACGGTCACGATGACCTTGATGACGTCCTCTTTCTTCTGATTGAGAATATCCAGCGCTTCTTGCGTCTGATCGAGTGGAAGCTTCTGCGTGACGAAGGCAGACAGATCAACACCGCCGTTGACCATTTCGGCCGCCTTCACGAAGTCACATGTTTCATAAGTCATGGCACCGTAGAGGGTCTGTTCGTTGAACACTGTGCTGTAGCAATAAAAGGGAATCGGTTTGGTAATCATGGCAACCAGGCCGATCTCACCGCGACGGCGAGTACAAGCCGATGCCTGATCCAGAATGTTTGGCGCGCCAGCACAGACAAGCGTGAGATCTGCGCCACGGCCATCCGTCAATTTCTTGACATTCTCAACGACATCATCTTTCAGCGGATCATAGGAGACAATCGCGCCCTGTTTCAGTGACATTTCGCGGTTGAAAGGAGCCGTATCAGTCGTGATAATTTTTTTGAAACCCATTTCGCGAGCTGCAACCACGCAAAGCATGCCAATGGTTCCGGTGCCGAGAATGACAACACAGTCGCGACTCTCGACACTGGCGCGAGCCAGAGCATGAACGGCAACGGCGAGTGGTTCTGTAAGCGACCCGATTTCATAGCTGATGTTATCTTCCAGCTTGAAAACCGTCTCTTCCGGTGCGTTGAAGTATTCAACGAAGGTCCCAATCCAGCTTGGCGTACCGGGAACTTTCTTGTTCAGGCACAGATTGACCAGATCCTGTTTGCAGAATTCGCACTCTCCGCAACCAACCTGAGGCAGAACCGTCACGCGATCGCCAACCTTGTATTTGGTGACCTTTGGGCCAACCTTGACTATATCGCCGGCCACTTCATGACCAAGCACTGCCGGTGGCTTGCGGAAAGCGTGCGTTCCTTTGAACAAATGCAGATCGGAGCCGCAAACCCCGGCAACCTTCACCTTAATCAGGACTTCATTGTCCTTGATTTCAGGCTCAGGCACGTCCTGAATCTCGACTTTTTCGGTATCAACGACCAATGCGGCTTTCATGAAAATTCTCCTTAGCGACAAGGTGGAACAAGCCGGGCATGGAGACCTGAATGACGCTGTGTTCTCCACGCCCTTAGGAGGGAAACAAATTTTGACACTAGGGAAGATGTCACATGACCAGACGATCACATGCTGTGGCCTCCCCATATCTATATGCATAAGGCAATTGGAAGCAGTGCAGCCCAAAGACATCTGGGCGCCGCAGGCATCTACCATGTGTGTGAAAACAACATCGCTATCGGAGACTTGAGATCATGGCGCAGCCATTCAAATGGCTTGAAAAGCAGTGCCAAATCCTCCTGACCTGTCCATTTCCTGATAGCGTTTTGCATATCTTCACACATACTATCAATTTTTAACGGGTCCGCAATTAGTAAATTTTCATATATTCTCATTATATATCACAATTTAACATATCTGCGCAAAATTGGAGAGAGCCTCACTAATATGAAAGGTCCAATATGAATGTAAAATTGAAAATGAAGATCAAAGAAACGAACGTGATATGTGTACGCTTCGGTTGCAGGTTTCTCCGATTAAGCATCCACAGCAGAAGTAGGCTTTCCTGCTGAAAAGACCATGGTGATCAGAGTGCGCCTCTAGATCTCCCGAATGGCCGCTTTAGCCTTTGGTATCGTAGATTTCGCATCCGCGGCGTTAGCCGCTCGTTTAGCTAGACACAGATTTCGACGCTGCATCCAAGTTCGGAAACGTCCGTATGGTGTGAATTCGAGGATAGTGCACCCCATTCCGGACTGCAAACACAGTTGCTTTTTGGGATAGAAAAACAGGGTCAAATCAAGCCATCAAACTGTCCAGGAAAAACAGTAGCTAAAGCGCGAGATGAGTGGGCCGATTGAATAGGCGACTTGTGCAAAGAACAGTGTCGACTTGTGCAAAGTGAAAAGGCGCGCCACAAAAACAAAGGCAGCTAAGAAAGTGGGAAGAAATGAAACTCGAACAAAAATTGTAAAACTTTTTCGAAAAAATTGTAAAACCACAACGAATTCAAGAAAATGAATTATTGTAAATTATTGAATATTAGGGGAAATTTTGGTAGCGGAGGAGGGACTTGAACCCCCGACACGCGGATTATGATTCCGCTGCTCTAACCAACTGAGCTACTCCGCCAAACCGAAGAAACGCCCTGATGGGCGCTGTGTGAGTGGCTTATAGGCATCAGGTGTTTCACTGTCAAGCTGGCTTTGCTGCCAGTGGACAGAAAAATTGCCTTTGTGAATAAAGCAATTGGTTTCAAGGCTGAAAGGGGTCCGGGGAAATCGGGCTCGCGCAACCCGGTGTGCGGCGAGTTGGGCTGCTGGTGCATTGTTGGCTTGTCCGTCGCGTGGGATTGGTGGATCAAACCGGATGGCTTGCGGATCGTTTTTCGGGGGTGCTTGCACTGGCGGCAGGGACGGGCCATAGTCTGGCTCCAGTTTGACCGGATGTGGCGCGTGCCTTTGCTTTCCGGTCCCCATTTCCCTCTCGAAAAAATCCGGAGACATTGCGTGACAAAGACCAGGCTGAATTTTGTAACCGTGGGCGATAGCCATGGCGAGGGCGATGGGGCTCCGGTGGTGTTTCTACACGGGTTTGGCGGCGATGTGACCGGCTGGCTCAATCTTCAGGTTGGGCTGTCGGCAAGCTACCGCTCGCTGGCATTTGATTTGCCGGGCCATGGTGGGTCGCTGGAGTATCCCAAGACCTGCAATGCGGCGGTGGCGGCGATGGCTGTGCTTGAAGATCTAGATACACTCGGCATCGAGAAAGCGCATCTGGTGGGCCATTCCATGGGCGGCGCGACGGCGAGCATCATGGCTTTGCGTCGGCCGGAGAAAGTGGCGTCCCTGTGTCTGTTCGGGCCTGGCGGGTTCGGCTCCGAGGTCAATCAGCCGCTGCTGCGTGAGTATGCCTCCGCCACGGACGAGGAGAGCCTCTACAGGGTGTTTCAGCAGTTCTTTGGCCCCGAGTATCGCCTGCCCAGAGCGATGGCCAGGCATGCGGCCCAGCAAAGGCTGAACCCACTGGTGCGGGAGAGCCTGATGAAGACCGCCGAGGCGATTTTTCACGGCGATCAGCAAAAGATCCTGCCGCTGACTGAACTTGGGGCATCGCCCTTTCCGATCCGGGTGATCTGGGGGCTACAGGATCAGATCGTGCCGGTACGGCAGGTCATGGGGCTGCCAGCGATGATGGCTGTGCATGTGTTCCCCAAGGCCGGGCACATGGTGCATCTGGAGGCCAGCCGCGACGCCCTTTCGCTCATCCGGCAAACCATTCGGTCGGCTCGATAAATCCTGTCTCCGAGATGGCTCCGCCAGGTTGCAATCGCTCCACTCTTAACCATGTTCGAGTATCGCCACGCCTTAACAATTGCTTAACGTTAAGCGACAGCCTATATTGATAGAGCAAAATCTTGGGGTGACATAAGCAGTCCATTTGCGTTCTTTAGATGTAGGCGAACCCTTTCGATTCGCTTCGGGATGATCTCGGAAATCTGGTTGTTTGGTGATCTGGAAGACCGGCCGCATGATGCGGATGGGCCTTTTGTAGACGGGACGGTGTTAGGACATGGAAGAGCATAGCCACAAGGAAAGCAGACGCAGTCTTGACCGTGCCATTCGCGATGTCCGGATCGCCGATGTTGAGCAGAGCAGCGTGGTTGTCGAACTGGGCGATACGGAACGCGCCCGGCTGGAGATCCTGCGCGATGCGCTTGACGACGTCTCCAAGGAACTGCCAGAAGACATGGATATGCTGACATTTCAGATCGTCCCGGGGCGCAAACCCCGCTTCTGGATTGACATCACCAGTTTCGTGGAAATGGCACGCGACAAACGCACCTACCGGTTTCTCAAGGATACGCGGCTTGGTCGGGTGGTGCTTGCGGAAAGTCAGGATGTGGACGATGTTGCCGATGCCGTGACTCATTATCTCGCTGAGCGGATCATTGAGCGGGAGAAGGCCATCGAGTCCGATTATCTGCTCAACAAGATGTCGGACAAGGCGATCAACCGCGAGGTCGTCGCGATGGCCAAGAGCAAGAAGGAAGGCACCAACGGGATCTGGTGGTTTTTGCTCGGAATTCTCGCTGGTGCTGTCGGTCTTGTGCTCTATGCATGGTTCCTGCCGACTCATTTCTGAGGAGGCGCCGTTTACCTTATGGCTGCGAATGGGGCCGATTCCGATGACGGATCGTGGCGGTCAGGCATTCGGGACAGACAGCATCTGGTTGCCGAGTTCACTGATAACCTTGTCTTCGGTTGAATAGCCCCGTTCGATCAACCGACATTGCCAGTTGCCATCCTTGCCACCAATTTCAAACAGATTGTAGCGTGCAGGCGGTTTGCTGCGGCTTCCCAGCCCTTGCGAGGCGCTGGGTACGCAGATGACCGGAATTGGGCCGTGCGGGCCTTCGGTTGCTGCCTTGGTCAACAGATGGGTGTGACCATGCAACACCAGTTCTGCGCCGTGCTTTCTGAGTGTCTTGCGGAAGCGGGACGCGCCGATCAGCCTCTTGTGCCAATGGGTCGAGTGCTTCAGGGGCGGATGGTGGATGAGGACGACGCGGAACAGGCCCTCCTCCTTGCAGTCATCCAGAAGTTTCGACAGGGCGCGGGCCTGAGCCTTGCGGAAATAGCCTGTCGCCATGAGGGGCAGCGTCGCGCGGGCCGAATTGACGCCAATGATGGCGATCTTGCCACGGACTCTCAGGTAGGGAAAGTTCAGCGAGCCGGAATGGACGATGTCACCGCTCATGAACGGTCGCCAGGCTTCCTCGGCCTTCATGCGGGCGTTGGGCACATAGGCATCGTGGTTGCCGGGGATGACGGAAACATCTTCAGGTGCGCCAAGGCTGGTGAGCCAGCGGCGGGCGTTGGCGATTTCGGCGGGAAGGGCGAGATTGACAAGATCGCCAGTGACAGCCAGATGGTCCGGCGCGTGTTCCTGCATGTCGGTGATCAGATTGTCCAGAATGTCAGTCGTCAGTACGCCCTTGCGATTGCGGCGCCAATTGACATAGCCAAAGATGCGCTTGTTCGCCAGCTGCCATGCTGTTGCCTCGGGAAGGGGGCCGAGGTGTGGATCTGATATGTGTGCCAATCTAAACATATGTTAGCGCATAGTGCTTTTTGCCGCATTCGTCCAGATGCTTTTGGTGAATTCAGCCAAACGGCGGCAATATGCCAGCGACTATCCTGATCATTGCACGAGCGGTTGGTCAAAATGAAAAACGGCAAGAGCCTGCGTAAGGCTCTTGCCGTTTTTCAATAACCGTATTGTCTCGAAGACGGGCTGTCACCACAAAGCCCGACGTCGTCTCAGACCATAGGGTTGATCAGGGTGTTCACGACCTTGCTGTCGGACATGTTAACTGCTGGCTGCCAGTGATAACGCGCAGTTTTCTTGCTTTTCTTCAGGAATTTCATCATGGCCTTGCTCCGGTTTGATGAATTTTTAGTCATTCACTGCTGAAAAAAGCAGCACCTAAATTGAATTTGCGCCCATATTCCAGATAAACCAATAGGAATATAGTCGAAATCTTGCATGCCTGGCATGACGTTTTTGCATTCCGTAGTATTGAACATAATATCAATATGTTAATGGCAGCATAAGATGCTTTTGACGGGCGCGGCGTGGTTGATAAGTCGCAGGCAGAGGATGCATTTCCAGATGTGAAGCTGGTGCTGGAAAATTTGGCATGAATAAATATTGTGCATCCATTGCTCTGAATTTGGGCGATTTTCTGGCGGCCTTGAAGGTTGCGTCTGTCAGTTTCTTTCGGGCTCAAATTGGCAGGCTGAAAGGATCAGAAACCGGGCGCGCATTTTTGTGAAAGAAGATTGCGGAAATGGGGCAGTTGCTTTCCGGATCTGCCAATATGCCGATGGGGTGTAATGAGTGGCCTGTTGGGCTTGAGAGGCCCAGAGGAGCGGTGAAACCGTTTTGTCCGGTCTGGGGGTTTCATGATCCTGCTTTATCGGGTCGGTATGCTCTTGAGGCAAGGCGACCTCGCTGCCCTTTCCGAGATCGGGCTGATGTGAGAATGCCAGCTCTCCGGGCAGGTTTTGCAACGGGCGCATGAGAGGGGCGCTCACATCTGGTCATTGCAGTCTGGTGCAGGGAAATTGGTTGATTTTTGATTTGTTGTGCTGAATAATTTATATATACAGAATATAATTCTGTTATTATTGTGTTTGAAACACAATATTCCATGTGGACAGTCCCGTGCAGACTGTGATAGCTGAGGGCCAATTTAAAGGAGGTGCCTTTCATGATGTGGCGACGATAAGCGATTTCCGAATGGGGCTTGAAGAGGGGGTGTGACCTCGGGCCTTGCCGCAATTGGAGGGCGATCGCATCGGATCGTATAGGCAGGGTAGGTTCAGGCAGCAAATTCGGACCATGTTTGACATCCATCATCGAAAAGGCATTACCGCTCTTGCGGTCAGAAAACGGAATTCCCCCATGTGCCAGCTGGAATTTAATCTGGAGCGCGAGCTTCCGCTTCACGTGAGCGCCATTGAACAATTGCATCGGGACGCCTTCGGGCCGGGCCGGTTTGCACGTACAGCGTTCCGGGTGCGCGAGTCTGTCGACCCAGATCCATCCCTGAGTTTTGTCGCCACGTCCCATGGCCATCTGGCCGGATCGGTGCGGCTTTCGCCGATCCGCATCGGCTCGTGCAAGTCGCTGTTGCTGGGGCCGCTGGCCGTGCATCCCGATTTCAAGAACAAGGGCGCAGGCAAGCTGCTGATGGAACGGGCGATTGCTGACGCCAAGGAAATGGACTATCGCGCCATCCTGCTGGTCGGTGATTATGATTATTATGCCCGGTTTGGCTTCGAGCGGGTGCCGATGGGCGTGATCATGATGCCTGGACCGGTTGATCCCTTGCGGCTTCTGCTGTTGCCATTTGACAAGGATGCGGCCTGCCAGTGCAAGGGAGCCGTAAAGCCGGGGCTTTGATCCCGATTGGCAAACTTCCGTCCGATGGTCGGCGTTTCGTTGTTGGAAAGAGTTTCCGGCCCGCGTGGCTTGCTGCTGCGTGGGCCAGTTTTTCGTTGCGCTTGCTTTCTAGTGTCCTATATTCATTGCGGTTTCCACGTGACAGGATGTCGGCTGCGATCATGCGCAGGCATCTTCAGAGGCGGTGCTGTGATAAGGGATGGATCGGACAGAAAAGCTGGGCAGCGTGGTGTTGCGGCAGGGGTTGCTGATTCCGATAGCGGCAGTCAGCTGCCATTGCCGGGGATGCCTGCCGGGCTTGCGGCGCTGGTGCGCCGGGCGGGGAACGGCAAGAGCCCTGCACCGGTTGAGCGCTGGGAACCGGCTTACTGTGGCGATCTCGACATGCGGATTGCCCGCGATGGGACGTGGTTCTACATGGGCACACCGATTGGTCGGGAGGCGCTGGTGCGTCTGTTCGCCACGGTGTTGCGCAAGGATGATGATGGTCGCACCTATCTGGTGACGCCGGTTGAAAAGGTTGGCATCACTGTCGATGACGCGCCCTTTCTGGCCGTGGAAATGGCGCGGGAAGCCGATGGTGCCGGTGGGGATGGGGCCTTGGTTTTCCGGACCAATCTGGGGGATGTCGTCAAGGCCGATGCCGACCATCCGCTGCGCTTCGAACTGGAAGAGGCAACCCATGGCCTCAAGGCCTATCTGCTGGTGCGCGGGCGGCTTGAAGCTCTGGTCACCAGAGCACTGATGTATGATCTTGTCGCCATGGCGTCAGAGGGTGTGGGGGGTGACGCGGGCCTGTTCGGTATTCGGAGCGGTGAAAGCTTCTTTGCCATTTGCGCGATGAAGGATCTTGACATGCTTGAGGACCTCGAATGAGTGAATTTTCCGCTCCCCGGTTTCGCCAGACGGTGCTGGATGCTCTGGCGCGTCATGACGGTAGCGCATTTTTGCAGACACCGATCAGGGATCTGGCCTGGCATGAGGGCGAGGTGACGACCCTCAAGGATGCGGCGGTGCTCATTCCGATTGTCGACCGGGGCGATGAGGCGACCGTGATCCTGACCCAGCGGACCCATCACCTGCAGGCCCATGCCGGGCAGATCGCCTTTCCCGGCGGCAAGGTGGATGGTGGCGACGAGACCCCGCAAGGGGCTGCCCTGAGGGAAGCAAGCGAGGAGATTGGGCTGGATGCACAATATGTTCAGCCTTTCGGCTTATTACGGCCCTATATTTCGTCGACAGGCTATCGGATTTTCCCCGTTCTCTCGACAGTCAACACTGGCTTTAGTCTGGTGCCAAATCCTTGTGAAGTCGAGGAAATCTTCGAAGTGCCATTGCGTTTTCTGATGGATCCTGCCAATCATCAGAAAAAGAGTGGCCAGTGGCGCGGAAAAACGCGGCATTATTTTGCAATGCCTTACAATGATTACTATATCTGGGGTGTTACTGCTGGCATTTTGCGCAATCTTTACGAGACGGTCTATCACACATGATCCGCGTCCTCATTACACAAGCCATTCTGTTCCTGCTGCCCTTCTTTCTGTATGCGGCCTATCTCTTTCTGACCAAGAAGATTCACAAGCAGGCATGGATTGATGCGCCGCGCTACTGGCTTGTGATGGCGGGGCTGGTATTCTGCCTTGTCGGCTTTGTCATCATGTCGGTCGTCAACAACAACCCCTTGAGTGGCACCTATGTGCCAGCCCATTTCGAAGGGGGCAAGGTTGTGCCCGGACAGATCAAATAGAATTCAGTTCAAGCGGAATGAAGAGTGAATGATGTCGACGGTGGAAAGCTGCGCTGAGGTCGGTGAGGATCCTGCATTTGGCTGGCGCCATGCGCCTTCGCTGAAAACCCTGTTTTCCCTGATCAACCGTGACGGCGAGGAAGTGCGCGTCGTTGGCGGCGCCTTGCGGAACTCGCTGTTGGGAGCGCCGGTGTCCGACATCGACTGCGCGACGACCGCCGACCCCACCAAGGTAATGCATTGGGCTCAAGAGGCCAATATCCGGGCGCTGCCGACCGGTCTTGACCATGGCACCGTGACGCTGATCATCGATGACCGGCCGTTCGAGGTCACAACCCTGCGCACCGACGTGGAAACCAACGGCCGTCATGCGGCGGTCGCCTTTGGTCGGGACTGGATGAAGGATGCCCATCGGCGCGATTTCACGATGAATGCCATCTATATGGATGCGCAGGGACGGCTCTATGATCCGGTCGGACGGGGCATCGAGGATGCCCGGGCCCGTCATGTCCATTTCATCGGTGCAGCACGCAAGCGCATCGAGGAAGACTATCTGCGGGTGCTCCGCTTCTTCCGCTTCTTTGCCCAATATGGCGAGCGGATGGAAGAGGAGGGGTACAGGGCCTGCATCGCAGCGCAGGCGAAGCTGTCGGGGCTGTCGGCCGAGCGGGTCGGGGCCGAGATGGCCAAGCTCATTCAGGGCCCCTATGCGGCAAGGGCGCTCGATGCCATGCATCAGGGTGGCATGTTGACCGGCATTCTTGCCTCGGTGCCTCATCTTTCCCGCTTCCGTCGTTTGCAGACACTGGCCCGGGCGCTTTATCTCAAGGGCGATCTGACTCTCCTGTTGACGGCCCTCGCTGTTGATGTTCGGGAAGACGGCGAACGGCTTGCGCGCAAGCTGCGGCTGCCGAACCGCACACGCGATGCCATGAAACGCATGGCCCAGACCGTGCGTACCCTCCGGTCGGTCGATGAAGCCTTGCTGCAACAGCTTGCCTATGAGCACGGCAAGGAAACCGCCTGCAATCTCATCCTGCTGGCGCTTGTGCGTCGGCAGATCGATCCGGACCTGACGGAGCTGTCGATGCTGTTTCGCGATCTGGCGCTGTGGAGCCTGCCGGTGTTTCCGCTCAATGGTCGCGATCTCATCGATTGCGGCATGAAGCCGGGGCCGCAGCTTGGCGAGCGCCTGAGCGCCCTTGAAAAGGCTTGGGTATCGAGCAATTTCGAGCTAAGAAAAGGCCAATTGCTCACCTTGGCAAAAGCCATGCGCTAACCCGTTGCCCACCCCGCTTTCCTGTTCCGGAGATCTGCGTTGCCCCCCAAACTTGTCATATTCGATTGCGATGGTGTGCTAGTCGATAGTGAAACCGTGGCCAACAGGGTGCTCGTCGCCAATCTGGCCCGTCATGGTCTGGCCATCACGATCGAAGACGCGGAACGTAATTTTGTCGGCGGAACCCTGCAGACCGCGTTTGAGGATCTGAAGGCAATGGGGGCGGACCTGCCAGACAGCTGGGGTATGGACTATCGCACGGAACTGCATGGCAAGCTGCGGGAAGGCGTCGAGC
Organism: Cohaesibacter haloalkalitolerans; assembly: GCF_003574655.1. Lineage (GTDB taxonomy): Bacteria > Pseudomonadota > Alphaproteobacteria > Rhizobiales > Cohaesibacteraceae > Cohaesibacter > Cohaesibacter haloalkalitolerans. The sequence continues at coordinate 534,329 of NZ_QNUM01000004.1, read as the reverse complement.
CGATCCCCGGTGTCATTGCCGTGCTCGACCGGCTCGATGCGCTGGGAGTTCCCTATTGTGTCGCCTCCAACGGGTCCGACGAGAAGATGGCAATTACCCTCGGCCAGACGGGGCTGTGGGAGCGGTTTGAAGGTCGTCGCTTTTCGGCCAAGACCGTTGGGGTGGCAAAGCCTGATCCGGGCCTGTTTCTGGCCGCAGCGAAAGGCATGGGGGTGGCGCCTGCCGACTGTGTCGTAGTGGAGGACAGCGCCAGTGGTGCGACGGCAGCCAGACGGGCTGAGATGCCCTGTCTGGGATATGTCCCGAAGGGGGATGGCGGGGCATTGCTGGCACAAGGGGCCCGCCTGTTCACTGACATGGCGCTGCTGCCGGACCTGCTGGGCTTTGCGGACGCCTGAGATGCCTGGGGGCTCTAGTGGCCCTAGTGGCCGCTAGGGCCATTTGACCACCGGCGGCATCGACGACAGGATGGAATCAACATTGCCTCCCGTCTTCAGCCCGAAGATGGTGCCCCGGTCATGCAGCAGGTTGAATTCCACGTAGCGCCCGCGCCGGATGAGCTGTTCATCGCGCTCCGCCTCTGTCCATGGTGTCTCCATGTTGCGGCGGACCAGTTGCGGATAGATATCGAGAAATGCCAGCCCGACATCCTGAGTGAAGGCGAAGTCGGCCTCCCAGTCGCCGCTGTTGTGGCGATCATAGAAGATGCCCCCGATCCCGCGCGGTTCATCCCGGTGGGGCAGATAGAAATAGCGGTCGCACCATTCCTTGTAGGTGTTATAGTCGGCAACGGGATGGGCGTCGCAGGCGGCCTTCATGGCTGCATGAAAGGCGATGCTGTCGGGGTCTTCCTGTGTGCGGCGACAATCAAGTACCGGCGTCAGGTCCGCTCCGCCGCCAAACCACTGGCGGGTGGTGACTATCATCCGGGTGTTCATGTGCACGGCCGGAACATGGGGGTTGTGCAGGTGGGCGATGAGCGAAATGCCTGCGGCCCAGAACCGGGGATCTTCCGACGCGCCGGGGATCTGGTCGCGGAATTTGGGGGCGAATTCGCCGTGGACTGTCGACACATGCACGCCGACCTTCTCGAACACCCGGCCCTTCATGATCGCCATGATGCCGCCGCCGCCCTTGGTGCCGGAATGGTCGGTGCGCTGCCAGGGGGTGCGGACAAAGTGGCCCGGATCCATCTCTGCGTTGGGGCCCTTGACGTCCTGTTCGATGGTCTCGAAGGCAGTACAGATCCTGTCGCGCAGGTCCTTGAACCAGTCGGTGGCGCGCTGTTTCTTGACTTCGAGATCGGTCGGCAATCCCTCGGGCAGGGTGGTGTTCACTGTTTCGCTCATGGTCAAAGGGCTCGTACTTGTCTCAGGGCTTCGGTGGCGATCATCGCTGTCGAGATGGCGAGATTGAGGGAGCGTTCCCCCTCGCGCATGGGGATGGTGATCCGGTCGGTGACATAGTCATGGACTTCATCAGGCACGCCTGCGCTTTCCCGGCCAAACAGCAGGATGTCTCCGGCCTGATATGTTTCGTCATAGAAGGAGCGGTCGGCCTTGGTGGTGGCAAGCAGCAGCCGGCGGCCGGTCTCGGTCTGCCAGTCCTTGAAACGGCTCCATGAGATATGCTTGGTGAAGCTGGCGCGCTCCAGATAGTCCATGCCGGCGCGGCGCAGGGTTCGGTCATTGAGCGTGAAGCCGCAGGGCTCGATGATATGCACATGCAGGTCCAGACAGGTGGCCATTCTGAGAATGGTTCCCGTGTTCTGCGGAATATCCGGCTGGTATAGGGCAATGTCTATTGTTGTCATGGCACAGGTTTTACAGTCTTGGGCGCGAATGACAATGGAAATTCCTGTGATCGGGATGATGACTGGTTGAAAGTCGGGCTTGCGAGACACCTGGTTGTTGCTGCAGTCGGGAGTTAACCTCGGCGTGTGATTATTATCACAGTTGCGCTCATAACTTTTGTTAGAATTATTCATGCCCCTCTTTGCACGAAAGATGCTATATGGTGCGCGCAAGTTTCATCAACGCAGGCGCGCGGCTTTCAGTCCGCCTGGGTGTTTTCACGTTTTATCGCAGCTCTGACAGGACCGGTGCTTCCGGTGACTTTGTGATGTTTTCCTTTTTCGAAAAGCTGGTCAATCCGTTTGCCAATTACAGCCTTGAACAGCCGCCGCGCGGATTCTGGGCTTTCATGTGGTATTACACGCGCCCAGTCGCTCCCTACATGGTGATTGTGTCGGTGATCACGGCGGCCATTGCCATCATCGAAGTCAACCTGTTCGGGTTCATGGGCGATCTGGTCAACTGGTTTGCCGCGAGCAATCGGGAGACGTTTCTGTCTGATCACGGCAGCCAGCTGCTGCTGATGGCCGTCCTGTTGCTGGTCATCATGCCGGTTCTGGAGATCGTCTGGCAGTTTCTGTTCCACCAGACCGTGATGGGCAACTATCCGATGTCCATCCGCTGGCGGCTGCATCGCTATCTGCTGCGCCAGTCGATGGAATTCTATCAGGATGAATTTGCCGGTCGGGTGTCGCAAAAGGTGATGCAGACTGCGCTTGCCGTGCGCGAAGTGGTGTCGCGGCTTGCGGACGTGTTTGTCTATGTCAGCGTTTATTTCACCTCGGCCCTCTATCTGATCGGTTCGGCAAAATGGCAGTTGGCGCTGCCGATGCTGATCTGGATCATCGGCTATATCGGCGCGCTGGTGTTTTTCGTGCCCAAGATGCGCGATATCTCGCGGGCGCAGGCGAATGCCCGCTCGGAGATGGTCGGCAAGGTGGTGGACGCCTATTCGAACATCTCGGTGGTCAAGCTGTTTTCCCATGCCGCGCGCGAAGACGACTACGCCCGGCAGTCGATGACCGGATTCATGGACAATGTCTATGCCATGATGCGGCTTGTCACGGTGATGGAAATCACGCTCAAGACGCTCAACAATCTGTTGCTGTTCAGTTCGATGGCGGTCGGCATCTACTACTGGCAGGCCGGGCTGGTGCAGCCGGGCGACGTTGCGCTTGTGGGCGGCATCGTCATGCGCCTGCGCGGCATGTCCGAATGGATCCTGTGGGAAGTCAGCGGCGTGTTCGAGAATATCGGCACGGTGCAGGACGGTATCAGCACGATCTCCCAGCCGCAGCTGGTGCTCGATCGTCCAGACGCAAAGGAGCTGACGGTCAACCGCGGCGAGATCGTCTTTGACAAGGTCTGCTTTGACTATGGCAAGGATGTGCCGGTGATTGATAGCCTCAGCCTGACGATTCGACCGGGCGAAAAGATCGGTCTGGTTGGGCGGTCCGGCGCGGGCAAGTCCACGCTGATCAGTCTGCTGCTGCGATTCTTCGATCTCAATACCGGAGCAATCCGCATTGATGGCCAGAATATTGCCGAAGTGCGTCAGGACAGCCTCAGGGCCCAGATCGGCGTGGTCACGCAGGATACGTCGCTGCTGCATCGCTCGGTGCTGGAGAATATCGTCTATGGCCATGATGGGGCCAGTGAGGAAGAAGCCTTGCGGGCTGCCGAACAGGCTCAGGCGCTTGCTTTCATTGAGGGGCTGGAAGATCGCTCCGGCAACAAGGGCATGCATGCCGAGGTCGGGGAACGCGGGATCAAGCTGTCCGGCGGCCAGCGTCAGCGGATCGCCATTGCGCGGGTTCTGCTGAAGAATGCGCCCATTCTTGTTCTGGACGAGGCGACGTCGGCGCTCGATTCCGAGGTCGAAGCGGCCATTCAGGACAGTCTCAATCTGCTGATGAAGGACAAGACCGTCCTGGCCATCGCTCACCGCCTGTCGACCATCGCCTCGATGGACCGTCTGATCGTGATGGATGGTGGCCGGATCGTCGAGATGGGAAGTCATGACGAGCTGCTCGCTAACAACGGCCTTTATGCCTCGCTTTGGGATCGGCAATCAGGCGGCTTTATCGCCTGATTGCGGCATTTGCTCGGTTCGGGGAGTGGTCGCTGCCTTTTTCCACTAGAATCATTCCAATCAAAAGGTCGAAGGAAAGTGGATTCACAAGGTCGGACACGGGCTTGGATAAGTAGTAGTCCTGCGGTGTTTCGGTCATAATTCCCCAATATAAGACGAATTTGTCAGGCCAAACTGCTGAAAATCAGGTGTTTCTGCGATTGGCCGCTCTAGACAACATCTGCGATCAATGCAAAAAGTGTTTGACTAGGCTCGGCACTATAAACGAGCACTGGTGGAATTGGCTCGCTGCGATTTTGGGACTTTGCTGTTTCGAACGAAACGCTGAATATAAGGAGGCGCAGGCGAGCTGGAGTTGGACACTGGCTAGAAGAGGACCTCGTCTTGGCTACCAGCGAAAGGGAAGAACCAACCCGCCGCGACTTTCTTTATATCGCGACAGGTGCGTTCGGGGCCGTCGGCGCAGCAGCGCTCGCTTGGCCGTTTATTGACCAGATGAACCCTGATGCCAGCGCAGTGGCGCTCTCATCCATCGAAGTGGATATTTCCTCTATCGAAGAGGGGCAGAGTCTTACTGTCAAATGGCGTGGTAAACCGGTTTTCATCCGGCACAGAACCCAGAATGAAATTGATGAGGCCAAGGCCGTCAATGTGGCTGACCTTCGCGATCCTCAGACCGACGAAGAACGCGTCAAACCGGGTATGGAGCAGTGGCTGATCATGATCGGCATCTGCACGCATCTGGGCTGTGTGCCTGAAGGGCAGAAGGGTGATTATGATGGCTGGTTCTGCCCATGCCATGGATCCCATTATGATTCTGCGGGACGTATCCGTAAGGGGCCTGCGCCGCTTAACCTGCAGTTGCCGCCCTATGAGTTCGTTAGCGATACCCTGATCAAAATCGGCTGACGCCCGCAAATGTCTTAAGGAGACCAGTCATGAGCGGACATTCGACCTTCGAGCCGCAGAACGGGTTCTTGAAATGGATGGAAAGCCGCCTGCCCATCGCGGGCTTGGTGCATTCTTCCTTCATTGCCTATCCTGTTCCTAAGAACCTCAATTACTACTGGACGTTCGGTGCCATTCTGGCCGTCTGTCTTGTGGCACAGATCGTGACCGGCATCGTGCTGGTCATGCACTATGCGCCCAACACGGCCCTTGCCTTTGCTTCCGTCGAGCATATCATGCGCGACGTGAAATGGGGCTGGCTCTTGCGCTACATGCATGCCAACGGCGCGTCCATGTTCTTCATTGCCGTTTATATTCATATCTTCCGTGGCCTCTACTACGGGTCCTACAAGGCTCCGCGTGAAGTGGTCTGGATTCTGGGCGTCGTGATCTTCCTTCTGATGATGGCGACCGGCTTCATGGGCTATGTTCTGCCCTGGGGTCAGATGTCCTTCTGGGGTGCAACGGTTATTACCAACCTGTTCTCGGCATTCCCCTATGTGGGCGACATGATCGTGACGCTGCTCTGGGGTGGCTTCTCGGTCGACAACCCGACGCTGAACCGATTCTTCTCGCTGCACTATCTACTGCCGTTCATGCTGGTTGGCGTGGTTGCCCTGCATATCTGGGCTTTCCATGTGGTTGGCAACAACAACCCGACCGGTGTTGAAGTCAAGGACAGCAAGGATACAGTGCCTTTTACGCCTTACTACACAGTAAAGGATATCTTTGCTGCTGTGGTGTTCCTGGTGTTCTTTGCCTGGATGATGTTCATGGTGCCCAACTTCATGGGGCATCCGGACAACTATGTTCCGGCCGATCCGCTGGTCACGCCTCCGCACATCGTGCCTGAATGGTACTTCCTTCCGTTCTACGCGATCCTGCGCGCGATTCCGGACAAGCTGGGCGGCGTTCTTGCGATGTTCGGCGCGATTGCGGTTCTGTTTGTGCTGCCATGGCTCGATACCTCCAAGGTCCGTTCCATGAACTATCGTCCGCTTGGCCGTCAGTTCTTCTGGATCTTCGTGGTCGTCTGCATCGGGCTCGGCTATCTCGGGGGCAAGCCTGCCGAAGGCGGCTACATCCTCTGGGCGCGTATCTTCACGGTCTACTATTTCGCCTACTTCCTGGTCATTCTGCCAGTGCTCGGCTTCATTGAAAAGCCGAAGCCGTTGCCGGCATCGATCAATGAGGCGGTCTTGGCCAAACATGGCGCTTCTGCTGCGGCAGAGGCAAAGGCCTGAACGAGCGAGGAGAGGGAAGACCCATGATTACGCTTACCAAAAATGCGGTTCGCGCGCTCGTTGTTGCTGGTGCTCTGGCGGTTTCTTCCGCCGGTGCCATGGCATCAGGCGAGGGCGGCCACCACTATGTCAAGCAGGACTGGAGCTTTGCCGGACCGTTCGGCAAATTCGACAAGGCCCAGCTGCAGCGTGGCTTCAAGATCTATCGCGAGGTCTGCTCAAGCTGCCATTCCATGGACTATGTTGCTTTCCGCAATCTGGGGCAGGATGGTGCGCTGGGCTTTACTGAAGATGAAGTCAAGGCAATTGCCGCTGAGTATGAAGTGGAAGACGGCCCGAATGCCGACGGTGACATGTTCACCCGTCCGGGCAAGCCGTTCGATCACATTCCGTCGCCATTCCCCAATGTGGAAGCCGCTGCTGCCGCCAATGGCGGCAAGGCACCGCCTGATCTGTCGCTGATCGCCAAGGCCCGTGCCGCATCCGTTGGTCCGGATGTCGGCATCGAGGTTTTCAATGACATCCTGCGGCTGATCTGGCATCCGCTGACGACCTATCAGGAGTATGGTCCGGACTATATCTTCGCGTTGCTGACCTCCTATGAGGAAACGCCGGAAGACCTGAAAGAGGTCGTCGGTGACAAATACTATAACCCGGCCTTCGGCTCCGGCGTTGCCATTGGCATGGCGCCTCCGCTCTCTGACGAGCTGGTGGAATATACCGACGGAACGCCAATGACCACCGAACAGTATGCCAGAGACGTCACAGCCTTCCTGATGTGGGCGGCTGAGCCTAAACTGGAAGAACGCAAGCATGTGGGTGTCAACTCCCTCATCTTCCTTGTCGTTCTATCCTTCCTGCTGTTCTTCACCAAGCGCAAGCTTTGGTCCGGGGTCAAGCACTGATTGGCTGAATGATTTGAGACAGTCTCAAGAAGGGCCCCGATGGGGCCCTTTTTTGTTGGGGCGTTGCTGGTTATCGTTTCGGCAGAGGGGAGATGCGACGATTGTGCCGAAGGAAACTCTCGCGGAAGGCTTGCGAGAAAAATGAAATAATATATATGAATTTGTAGATAATATTCATAGAGAGGCAAAATGCCAGGCAAGAAAGACAGCAAACCTACGAGCAGGAAGAGCGTACGCGTTTCCCTTGCCGAAGTGGCAGCACACGCAGGTGTGTCGATTGCAACGGCCTCCAGAATTATCAATGGAATCACCAACAAGGCATCCACCGAGACCATCGCGCGCGTGAAGGCTTCGATCGAGGAGTTGTGTTATCGCCCGGCCAGTATCGGCAGGGCGCTACGCTGTCAGGAAAGCCGGATCGTTGGTCTGTTGGCGGCGGCGATCGAGAATCCGATGATGGCGGCCATCGCCGGGTCAATCGAGAAGGCGCTGCGCGACGAAGGCTATGTGATGTCCTTGTGTGATACCTACGAACGGGCAGACGTGCAGGATGAGTATCTGCTGGAAATGCATGCGCAGTTGGCGCGGGCGGTGATCATCATCGGGGCCTTGAAGAGCCCGGTGCTGGACCGTATGCGGATCGATGGTCCGCCGTTGCTGTTTGTCAACAGGCCAGACCCCGGCCATGCCCACAGTCCCTATGTGGGAATCGACAACTATCAGGTTGGACGGGATGTGGCTGACATGCTGGTTGCCCGGGGTATTCGCCGGGTTGGTCTCATTCATGCTTCTCTGGATGCCACTGCAGCAACGCTCCGACGTCAGGGGGTGTTGGATGGTCTGGCTGCAGGCGGCGTTGGGGAGGATGAGGTCATTCATGCTCACGTGGAGGGGCTTGGCCATCTCAAGGTCGGATATGCTGCGATGCAGCAGATTTTGGCTCTTCCGAATCCACCAAGGGTGATCCTGTGCATGAGTGATCTGCTGGCCTATGGTGCCTATCGTCGGGTCATCGAGGCCGGTTTTGACCCGGTTTCGGACTTCGGCTTCATCGGCTTTGATGAAAACCCGCTGAACCCGTGGATCGCCGGTTGGCTGAATTCCATCGGTGTGGCGGCAGATCGCTATGGGCAGGCCAGCGTCGCCGCTCTCAAGGCGATCTGGGACGGGGAAGAAAGCTATGGGCCGGTCTATCTTGCTCATAGCCTGCGGCTCAATGGGAAGCCGCTGCCTGGCGAGCTGTCATCCGGGCGGTGAAGGCGTCATCTGGCTCTGGTTTGTGGAGAGCGCAGGGCGTGGCTGAGCTGGATGATGCAGATTGCGTTGGAAACTGTTGTCGCACTGGCGCGGGATGGGGTTATCTGCTATTGCAGCCATAAAGCCTGCGGTAACAGGCTTTTCAAGGTCAGGGCGGTCTCGCTTCTGCGTGACGTGGGGGGCAAAAGTGCCCCTGTTCTCAGACCTTTCGGGTTATTGTCTTGGCTGCCGTACCCCTGTGAACGCTCAATGTGCAGGTGGGCCGCCAAGCGAACATACTGATGAAAAGTCGTTGCCGTCCAAAGAATGCGAGAAGCGGAGCCTATTGAATGTCCAGCAGTGAAAAAATCGACCTGAAAGATCTGATCCGGTCCATTCCCGACTACCCGAAACGAGGAATCATCTTCAGGGATATCACCAGTCTTATTGCCCATGCGGAAGGGTTTCGTCAGTCCATTCGCGATCTCTGTGCTCCCTATGTTGATCTGCAGATCGACAAGGTGATCGGCATCGAGGCACGCGGCTTCATTTTTGGTGGTGCTATGGCCGACTATCTCGGCGTCGGCTTTGTTCCGATCCGCAAGCAGGGCAAGCTGCCGGGTGCCGTGGTTGCGCAGGACTATTCGCTGGAATACGGCACGGACCGTATCGAGATGCATGCGGATGCGGTGGCGCCGGGTGAGAGGGTAATTCTGGTCGATGACCTGATTGCCACCGGCGGTACGGCGATTGCGGCGATCGAGCTGCTGCAGGGCGTTGGCGGCGAGGTTGTTTCGTCGGCCTTCGTGATCGATCTGCCTGATCTGGGCGGAGCTTCTCTGCTCCGGGAGCGCAATGTCAACGTCCACACGCTGGTTGATTTCGAAGGGCACTGATGGTGTGCCCGGACGGGGGCGAGACATCTGGTTGCGACTTTCTGTGACTTAATGGCGCATTTAGGTGTTTTCCCAGAGGTATGGGGTGGATTTGGGATAGGATGGACCTGTCACAAAACCATGCTTTCGGCGAATGGTCTCAATGCATGGCTTCAACTCATGGTTTCAACTTGATGGAGGTTGCTCATGACCGTCAATGTAGGAAAGCTTGACCGGATATTGCGCGTCATTGTTGGCGTTGTCTTGCTGGCGATTGTCTTTGTCGGGCCGCAGACGCTGTGGGGGCTGCTCGGTATCGTGCCTCTGGCGACCGGCCTGTTCCGCTTCTGCCCGCTCTATCTGCCGTTCGGGATCAATACCTGCGAGCGGTCTGACTGACTGGATGGCGGCTGCGCTTAGGGCGCGATGCAGCTCATGTCGTCAAAAAGAAAAGCCACGCCGGATTGTCGGCGTGGCTTTCTTCTTTTCTATCCTGGGAGGATATGGCTCAGACCGGCCAGATCTGCTGGAGTTTTTCGCCGGCCAGAATGCGGTCGCGAGCGGTGGCTTCCTGTTTGCCCAGGGCATCGGCCTGATCAGCCACGGCCTTGACATGCTCTTTCGGGATCACGACGACACCGTCGATGTCACCGAAAATCACGTCGCCCGGCTTGACGGTCGCCTTGCCGATGGTCAGCGGAACCTGGCTTTTGACGGGTTCTTTCTTGCCTGTTACCCCGATCGGGCTCGGCGCGGTGCCGAACAGCGGATAGCCGAGGGCGCGGACCTGTGCCAGATCGCGAACCGTGCCGTTGACGACGGTGGCAGCTGCCCCTGCGGTCTTGGCGCCGGTGCTCATCAGCTCGCCGGAGCAGGAGCCCGGAGCGCAGGAAGCGTCACAGACCAGAATCGCCCCTTTGGGGGCATTGTCGATGGCGTTGTGATAGACATCCTGAGGTTCGCCCTTGCGGTCGGATGGGGCGAACAGGACGGTTACTGCGGGGCCGCAAACAATCTTGCCCGGTTCCAGAGCGCCCAGCAGGGAAATGCCTTCGAGGCATCCCCAAAGCCCGAGGGCTTCCATGCTGTCGTGAATGTCGCCGGAGTACCATTTTTTCAGACGTTCGATTGCCTCCCAATCCGTATCTGAATAATCGAAGTCAGCCATATCAATCCTCTTCCTTGGCCTGTTTGATGTTGGATTTTTCTATGGCCTGACGAAGATAATTGGCGCTCTTGTCGATTTGTGCTCGGATGAGCTCCACTGCTCCCGCATCATCACTCTTGCGGATCTTCTCAAAAATATCAGCATGCTCGTCATAGGCATTGCTGAGAGATTTGATCGGTACCCGGCTGGTTACGTGGATGACATCGTTGATCAGGCCTGAGAAATTGTCATAGATCCGCATCAGCACCTGGTTGTCGGTTGCATGCACGATGGCCAGATGAAAGGCTGCGTCGGCATTGACAAATGCGGGAAAATCCTTGTCGTCCCGCGCCTTTTTCATGGCAGCGAGCGCTTCCTCGACCCTTGTGTAATCCGGGTTCGGGAGATTGGTCAGGATAATCAGGGATTCGGTCTCGATCATCCGGCGAACAGCCATCAGCTGCAGCAGATAATTGGAGTCGGAGTAGAACTGCTGGCGGACGGTCACCGCGAGGGCGTCGAGATAGTTGTTGACGTCATCGCGCACGACTTCGGTGCGTTCGCCGTGGCGGCGTTGCACCAGTCCCTTGACTTCCAGTTCCTGAATGGCTTCGCGCACGGCCCGGGTGGAAACGCCGAATTCACGCGCGATCGCGCTTTCCGATTCCAGACGGTCCCCGACCTTCAGATCTCCATTGATGATACGGCTTTCGAGCACTGACGATACGACAGAGTGCAACCTGCCGCGTTTCAGCGGGGTCTGGATTGTTTCACCTATTTCAGCCATGCCAGCCATTTGGCCTCCATGAATCTCATCTTTTGGTTATGTTGACAATACTCATGACATGAGTCATAAGTCAAGTGTTATCTATACGCGCCACGGAGGGATCGAGGCACGTATGGGAGGATACTTATGGGAGGTTAAATATATGAGCCCACAATTCAAGCGCATCGTTCGTACATCTGTCGCAGCAATGGCTCTTTGCACAATTGCCGGCAGCGCCTTCGCTGCATGGCCGGAACGTGCCGTCACCATTATCGTGCCATGGTCTGCCGGTGGTGGCACCGATGCCACTGCCCGTATGGTTGCTGCTGATCTGCAGGAACATTTCGGTCAGCCCTTCAACGTCGTCAACCGCACAGGTGGCGGTGGTCTGGTCGGCCATGCCGCAATTGCCAATGCCAAGCCGGATGGCTATACCCTCGGTGTGATCACCATCGAAAGCACGATGTATGAAAGCCAGGGTCTGCCCGGCGTCACGCCAAAAGACTATGATTTCATCGGTCGCTACAATGCCGACGCCATCGGCATCAACGTTTCCACCAAGTCCAGCTATGGTTCCGCCAAGGACCTGATTGATGCGGTCAAGGCAAATCCGGGCAAGATTACCGCTTCGGGCGCCAACCGTGGTGGTCTGTCCCATCTGGCATGGGCCGGTCTTCTGAACACCCTCGACATTGCTCCTGACGCAAGCGTCTGGGTGGCTTCCGACGGCTCAGCTCCTGCCATGCAGCAGATAGCTGCCGGTGCCATTGACGTTGTTTCCACCTCTCCGGCTGAAGCCCGTTCGCTGGTCGAGGCAGGGGAAGTGAAAACGCTGGCCCTGATTTCCGGTGAACGCAGCGAGTTGTTCCCGGACATTCCGTCTACCGACGAAATCTTCGGCATCAAATGGTCGCCAATGCCGTTCCGCGGTCTTGCCGGTCCTGATGGCATGCCCAAGGACGTCATTGAAGCGCTCTCCGGAGCCCTCAAGGGCATTACCGAAGACGCAAAATTCAAGGACTTCATGAAGTCTCGCGGCTTCTCGGTAGCCTATCAGGATGCTGACACCTTCAAGGCAACCGTCATGGCCGACTATGAAGGCCTTGGCAAAACCATGAAAGCTGTCGGACTGGCAAAATAACGCCTCTCGCGGAGAGTATCTCATGAGAATTAGCGACCGGGTCATTGGACCTGTGTTACTGCTCTTCGGAGTGGTGGTGATTTGGGGGGCTTCCGGGCTCCCCACTGTCCCCGGTGTAAGGTTCGGTGCGGACCTGATGCCATCCCTGATCGGCTTCTGTCTGATCGGGCTTGGCCTTTCCATCGCCATCGGAGGCTTTGCCTCCAAGGAACGCGACAGGCTTCTGGACATTTCCGAGTGGAATGTTTCCCTGCACCACAAGCTGGCCGCCATCTGGAGCCTTGGCGGGCTCATTCTGGGCGGTCTGCTGTTTGAAGACATCGGCTTCCCGCTGCTGGGCGTCATCTATATGGCCGTGTTGATGACCTTGATGGGAACCCGTCCCAGAACCACTGCCGCCGTTTCCATTTTTGTGGTGGCCGCGCTCTACATCGGCTTTTCCAAGGGGCTACTGGTGCCTCTACCCGCAGGGCTGCTGGGAGGAATCCTTCCATGATGAGTTTTGACATTCTGGCTTCGGCACTAAGCGTGGTCATGCAGCCTGCCGTGCTGATTGCCATCTTTTTCGGGGCGGTCTATGGCCTGTTCATCGGGGCCTTGCCCGGATTGACGGCGACCATGTCGACCGCGCTGCTTGTCCCCATTACCTTCTATATGGATCCGCTGCCGGCGATTGCCCTCATCGTATCCAGTACGGCGATGGCCATTTCGGCAGGTGATATCCCCGGCACGTTGCTACGTATTCCCGGCACGCCTGCATCGGCTGCCTATACCGATGAATCCTTCCAGATGACCGTGCATGGCAAGGCCAGTCAGGCTTTGTCACTGGGCTTCTTCTTCTCGGCGATGGGGGGGCTGATCGGTGCGACCGTGCTGCTGGTCACTGGGCCGTTGCTGGCGCGGGTTTCGCTCAATTTTTCCAGCTTCGAGTTTTTCTGGCTGGCTGTGCTTGGGCTTCTGACCTGTGCACTGGTGAGCGGCAGCAACATGGCGCGCGGGTTCGTATCGCTGATGTTCGGCCTGCTGATTGCCACGGTCGGCCTCGACGTGACAACCGGCGCGCCCCGTTTCACCTTTGGTCAGTTGGAGCTGATGGGGGGAGTGTCCTTCATTCCCGTCATGATCGGCATGTTTGCCTTCTCCGAGATCCTGCGCGGGTTCACCACCAGCAAGACCGGCGAGCAGTCCATGCCCAACATCGGCAAGATCGTTCCCTTCAAGGGGATTGGCGGCCTGCTGCGCAAATATCCCTTCTCGGCCATTCGCGGCGCAGCTCTTGGTACCTCTGTTGGCGCCTTGCCCGGGGTTGGTGGCGATCTGGCGGCCTGGATTGCCTATGGCATGAGCCGTCGCTTCTCCAAGACGCCGGAGAAATATGGTACAGGCCACCCTGAAGGCCTGATCGAGGCCACATCGTCGAACAATGCAGGACTGTCGAGTGCCTGGATCCCGGCGCTGGTGTTCGGTATCCCCGGTGACGCGGTGACGGCCATTGCGGTTGGCGTGCTGTTCATGAAGGGGGTTGCCCCCGGACCACGTCTGTTCGTTGAAAACCCGACGATGCCGACGGCCATCATCATGACCTTCTTCGTCTCCAACTTGCTGCTGTTTCCGCTTGGCTATGTGGCCATCAAGATTGCCCGGCACGTGCTTTCGATCCCCCGTTCGGTGATCGTGCCGATCATCCTGATCTGCTGCTTCCTTGGCTCCTATGCGGTCAACAACACCCTTTACGGTGTCTGGATCATGCTGATTGCCGGTGTTGTCGGCTATCTGATGGAGCGCAACGGCTTCCCCATTGCGCCGGTCATTCTGGGCCTTGTGCTCGGGCCGGTTCTGGAACGCAACTTCATCATGTCGATGCAGATCACCAACGGCAATTTGCTGGGCTTTTTTGAACGCCCGATCGCCTGCGGGCTGGGACTGCTGATTTGTGCCATCTTCCTGTTCTCGGTGATCAAGTCGGTTCGGCGCTGGTTGAGTGGGGATGCCGAGCGGCGGCGCAAGGCCCTCATTGAAAATGCCAAGGACGTTGCCCAGACACGGTCCGGCGACGCGTGAATGCAAGAACAAATACAGGGCCGATGAAACTGGCGGCCCGAAAGTCAATATCGAAAGGACTACCCAATGTATAATCCGTTTTCCGTTGAAGGGCGCGTTGCCATCGTGACCGGCGGTCTGGGCCAGATCGGGACCCAGCTCTGCACCACGCTTGCCCAGGCTGGCGCCAAGGTTGCCATCTATTCCCGCCGCCCGTTCAGCAAGGAACAGATCGCGGAGAAATTCCCCGGCCTCGAAGACAACATCAAGGTCTATGTTGCCAGCGTCAAGGACAAGGACGCCCTTGAAGCCGCGACCGAACAGTTGATCAAGGATTGGGGCGTGCCCGACATTCTGGTCAACAACGCCGGCATCGACTCCAAGCCTGATGGTGACGCGGACCAGAACGCTCCGTTCGAAGTCTATCCGAAGAAATATTGGGACGACATCATCGAAACCAACCTGACCGGCGTCATGCTGACCTCGCAGGTTGTTGGCTCCAAGATGGCTGAAGCAGGCAAGGGCTCGATCATCAACATCGGCTCTATGTATGGCATGGTCTCCCCGAACCAGGCTCTCTATGCCTATCGTGAAGAACGCGATGGCAAGCCGTTCATCAAGGCCATTTCCTATGCTGCGTCCAAGTCGGGCCTCATCAACATGACCCGTTATCTGGCCACCTACTGGGCCAAGAAGGGCGTTCGCGTGAATCTTGTCACCTATGGCGGCGTGAAAACCGGCTCGTTCGACAAGGAATTCATTGATGCCTTCCTGCAGCGCGTACCGATGGGGCGTCAGGCCAATATCGAGGAGTTCAGCCCGATCATTCACTTCCTCGGCTCTGATGCGTCGTCCTACATGACCGGTGCAAACCTTGTTCTGGATGGTGGCTTCACCAGCTGGTGATTGCGAATAAGCGATAGGTTTTCCGCAAGGGCGGAACGAGACGGGACGCTCGGCGGGATTGCCTGCCGGGTGTCGAGCTATTTGGAGAGGAGGGTCTTGATATGACCAAGATAGCGCTCGTTGTGAGCGGAGATTTGCGTGAAAGTGCCAACACGACCTGCTGGGCAGCCCAGAAGGCCATGGAGGACAAGCTGGCCTCGGTTCTGGCCGGTATGGGGCATGAGCTTTGGCGCGCCCATCCGGTGAAGGCCGAGGGCCACGGGTTCATCTCGTCCCAGCGTGAGGGGATGGATGTGTTTGCCGGGATCGACCCGGAAATGCCGCTGATCGTGGCAGAGGCTGTCTGGCAGTATTCCCACCATGTGTTGCCGGGCCTGACGACCCACAAGGGACCGATCCTGACCGTGGCCAACTGGTCGGGCCAGTATCCGGGGCTGGTCGGCATGCTCAACCTCAATGGTTCCCTGACCAAGGCTGGTGTCAAATATTCAACGCTCTGGAGCAAGGATTTCGAGGATGGCTTCTTCCTTGATGGCCTCAAGAGCTGGCTGGAGACGGGAGAAGTCATTCACGACCAATCCCACGTAAAGTCGTTTGATACCGCTTCTGTTGCCGCCGAGGACAAGGCACTGGCTGGCAGGATTGCTGCCGAATGGCGCAAGGACAAGCTGATCATGGGTGTCTTCGATGAAGGCTGCATGGGCATGTATAATGCACTCATTCCCGATGAGCTGCTGATGCCGATGGGCATCTTCAAGGAACGCATGTCCCAGTCCGCGCTCTACTTCGCGGCGACCCAGGTGCCAGTCGAGGAGGGCAGGGCCGCCTATCAGTGGATGGTCGATAAGGGCATGACCTTCCATCTCGGCTCCGACCCGAAGAGCGAGCTGACAGAGGATCAGGTTATCGACCAGTGCCGGATGTATATCGCTGCGGTACGGCTTGCCGACCAGTTTGGCTGTGCAGCTGTAGGTATCCAGTATCAGCAGGGCCTGAAGGATCTCTGGCCAGCCTCCGACCTCATCGAGGGGATGCTGAACAACTCCGACCGTCCGCCGGTTTCCCGCGCTGACGGCTCGATCATTCGCAATGGCGAGCCGATTGTCCATTTCAACGAGGTCGACGAGTGCGTGGCGCTCGACGCATTGATGATCAACCGGGTGCACAAGGAACTGGGGCAGCCGATCGAGACGACGCTGCATGACATCCGCTGGGGCGACAAGGACGAGGGCGGCACCGTGGACGAGTTTGTCTGGGTGTTCGAGATCTCAGGTGCTGTGCCTCCCGCCCACAACAAGGGCGGCTGGGCCGGTTCGGAAAGCTACCGCCAGACGCCGATGTTCTTCCCGGCCGGTGGTGGTACCATCAAGGGCTATGCCAAGGCGGGTGACATCATCTGGAGCCGCATCTTTGTCGAAGACAACAAGCTGCATCTGGATATCGGCCGCGGCAAGGCCCACGAACTGACGCCAGAAGAATGTGAACGTCGCAGCCGGGCAACCGACTATCCGTGGCCGATCATGAATGCCACGCTCAGCGGGGTTGATCGCGACACCATGATGGGACGGCACAAGGCCAACCACATCCAGGTGGTCTATGCCGATGACGAAGCTGCTGCAAGACGGGCAATCAACATGCGCGCAGCACTTGCCGAAGCGCTCGGTATCAGCGTCTGTCTCTGCGGCGATATCTGATCGCGACGCAATGGCATGATGTGAAAAGCCCGTCCCGGGGATGACCTCTCGGGGCGGGCTTGTTGTTTGCAGTGGCGAGGAACAGGGCCTGGCCGCTAGTGATGATGCTGATGATCCACGATATTGGCGCGGGGAGCGAGCCATGGCAGCAGGGCTGCCAGCCCGAACACCACCGTGATGATGCCGAACATCTCCAAGGTGGAGAGCAGCACGCTCTGATGATAGATCGTGTAGCTGAGGCTGCCGACTGCGGCCTCGTGGGACATGCCGCCCTGCACCATGTCGGCGATGACCCGGTCGGTATTGGGCATCATGTTAACCAGCTCGTTCTGCTTGACGCGGGCGGTGTTCTGCCATTGGGTCTGCACCAGCGAGGTGGCAAAGGCACCGGCGAGGGTCCGCATGAAGTTGGAAAGACCAGCGGCGTTGGCCTGTTCGTGCGGCTCCACGGTTGCCAGCGCCAGGCCTGTGACGGGGACGAAGAACATCACCATGAACGGGCCGGTAAACAGCGTTGGCCATGCCATTTGCAGGAAGGTGACATCGCCGTTGAAGGTCATGCGCCAGGCCATCATGGCCCCGAGGCCGAGAAGTCCGGTCGAGAGGATGATGCGGGCATCGACCACTTCGACAACCTTGCCGACAATGGGGGCCGAGACCATCGCCAGAACGCCCATGATGCCGGTGGCATAGCCAGCCCAGGTGGCTGTGTAGCCCATGTTCTGCTGCAGCCATAGAGGCAGGATCACCACCGAAGCGAAGAAGGCGGCAAAGCCCCCTGCAAAGGTGATGGAGGCCGCCGTAAAGCCCCTGTGGCGGAAGATGCGCAGATCGACAATCGGGTTTTCGTCGGTCAGTTCCCAGATCAGGAAAGCCAGAAAGCCGATCAGCGCAACCGCCCCCAGAATGCAGATTTCCGGTGAGGAGAACCAGTCCTTGTCGCGACCTTCCTCGAGCATCACTTCCAGCGCACCAACCCAGACAATCAACAGTCCCAGACCAACCGCGTCGATCTTGGCCTTGGCTTTCGGATCGGGTTGATGGCGCAGGAAGGCCCAGACCACCAGACCACCGATGATGGCCACTGGCACCTTGATGTGAAAGATCCACTGCCAGCCGTAGCTGTCGCAGATGATACCACCCAGAATCGGCCCGGCAATCGGTCCGATCAGCGTCGTCATGGCCCACAGCACCGAGGCGGCAGTTGCCTTCTCTTTCGGGAAGATCCGCATCAGTAGCATCTGGGATAGTGGCATGATAGGGCCGCCGACCAGACCGAGCAGCACACGCCCGAGAATGAGCGAGTTGAGCGAATTGGCCATGCCGCAGTAAAGGGAGACAAGCGCAAAGGCGAAAAAGCAGAAAATGAAGGTGCGTGCGGCGCCGAATTTCATCGCCAGCCAGCCGGTCAGGGGAACTGTGATGGCCTCGGCCACCGCATAGGAGGTGATGACCCATGTACCCTGTGACATGGACACACCCAACGATCCGGCGATGGTGGGCACCGACACATTCGCAATCGTGCTGTCGAGCACGACCAGAAAGTTGCCGGTGCCGATGGCCAGCGCAGCAATGAGCAGGCTGGCCCCCGTCAGGGGCCGGCTTTTGCTGTCGTCGTTCATCATCTTTTCGTGTCCTCTATGTCCGTCTATTCAGCAACGCGAATGTCGGCTTCCATGGACAGCCCCACTTCCAGCGGGTGGTCTTTCAGCTGTTCCGGGTCGAGAGCGACGCGGACCGGCAGGCGCTGGACGACCTTGATCCAGTTGCCGGTAGCGTTCTGGGCGGGTACCGCGGAGAAGGCCGCGCCTGTACCACCGGAAAAGCCGACAACGGTGCCGTGGAACTCGACGTCGTCGCCATAGAGGTCCGAATGCAGGATCACCGGCTGTCCGGCCTTGACTTTTTCAAGCTGCACTTCCTTGAAGTTGGCATCGACATAGACTTCATTGAGTGGCACGACGACCATCAGGCGCATGCCCGGCTGAACCCGTTCACCAACCTGAACCCGGCGCATGGAGACAACGCCGTCAACTGGTGAGCGGATGATGGTGCGGTCAAGATTGACCTGAGCCTGATCACGTTGGGCTTTGGCGACGAGTACCTGCGGGTTTTCTTCCACGGTGGCACCTTCGATCATGGCGGCGTTGGCCATCTGCTGGCCCTGAGCGGCTTCAAGTCCTGCGCGGGCGGCTGCCAGAGAGGCTTCTGCTGCACCGAGATTGGCTTCGGCATTCTTGAAGGCGGTTTCGGCCATGGTCAGTTCGTCGCCAGAGACGGAGCCGTTTTCAACCAGGGTCTGGCGCCGTTCAAGGTCGATCTTGGCCTTGGCAAAGTTTGCCTCAGCCATTGTGTATTGAGCCTCGGCACGCTGCTGGTCGGCCTTGCGACCCTCGATCTGGGCCAGAAGCGTCTTGTCGGTTGCATTGAGTGCCTTTACGGCACGCAGGGCTTGCTGGTAGCCGGCTTCGGCCTGCTTGAGATGCAGCGCGGCGTCAGTGTCGTCCAGCACCACGAGGACGTCGCCCTTGGCAACATGCTGGGTATCGCTGACGTGCACTTCAGTGACCGGAGCGGCGATCAATGGCGTGATGTTGGCTATGTCGGCGCCGACATAGGCGTTGTCGGTGACCACGTGCTTGGAGCCATAGAGCGTATCATAGGCATAATAGGCGCCGGACACCGCAGCAACGGCGACGAACAGGCCCAGAAACATCGGCCAGCGTTTGCTCTTCTTCGGGGGCACGCTGTTTGGCTCGTCGAAGATCTTCTCGACATTGCTGTCGCGCTTGCTCTCTGCAGAAACTTTACTCATATCGTTCACTTGGTTTTCTCCATTTCGCGGAAGCCTCCACCAAGAGCTCGGACCAACTGTACATCAAGCGCAAAACTCCGCGCTTGCAACGCTGCCGCGGCACCGCGGGCGCCAATCATGGCGTCTTCGGCGGCTAGGACTTCAAGATAGGTTGCAAGGCCGCCTTCATAGCGGTTCTTGACAATGTCGTAGGCATTCTGGGCCGCCTTGACGGCTTTCTGTGTGGCATCGAGGCGTATGGAAAGCTGGCGTTTGCTGACCACCGCGTCGGCCACATCCTTGAGGGCTCTGACGAGAGTCTGGTCATAGGTCGCAACAGCCATTTCCTGGCTGGCTTTCGAGCGGGCGTAACCAGCTCTCAGTCGTCCGCCGTCGAGGATTGGCAGCGACACGGCAGGTCCGATCGAGCCAAGGGTTGCATCCTGCTTCTGCAGCAGATCGAGGCCCAGCGCCTGTCT
This sequence comes from Cohaesibacter haloalkalitolerans, assembly GCF_003574655.1. GTDB lineage: Bacteria > Pseudomonadota > Alphaproteobacteria > Rhizobiales > Cohaesibacteraceae > Cohaesibacter > Cohaesibacter haloalkalitolerans. The sequence continues at coordinate 514,209 of NZ_QNUM01000004.1, read as the reverse complement.
GCCGATCATCGCCGTCAGGTTGACGTTTGGATAGAAGGTGGCCTTGGCTTCCTCGATCCGCTTGATCGAGGCTTCCGCCCTCAGACGCGCAGCCACTATGTCGGGGCGCCTGCCGAGAAGATCGAGCGGCAATTCTTTCGGCAAGCCATAATAGTGGCCGCCTCTGATCCGCGGGCGCTCGATGGCAAGGCCACGATCCGGCCCTTTGCCGAGAAGGGCAGCCATCTGGTTCTTTGCAAGGGCAATCGCCTCGTCAATTTCCGCAAGACCGGCGATGGTGTTCTGCTGGTTGGACTTGGCCCGCTCCAATGCGCTCTCGTTTTCGAGCTGCTGGTTGTAGCGCGATTGCATCAGCTTCAGGCTGTCATTGCGCACTCGCAGGGCACTTGAAGCGGCATCACGGCTAGCATAAAGCGAGGCGAGCTGGGCATAGGCACCGGCTATGCCGGAGGAGACGGCCAGACGGGCGGCGGCGGCTTCCGCTTCGGCGGCATGTTGTTCACCCTTAGTGGCCGCAAGCGCGGCGCGGTTCTTGCCCCAGAAGTCGATTTCCCAGTTGAAGTTGAGTGTGGCGATGCCGCCGTCGTTCCAGCCTTGTGGCACAAAGGCTTCGTCCATCAGATAGTGATAGCTCTGGCGTTCCTGATCCGCAGAGGCGTGGGCGCCAAGGGTGGGGAACAGGCTCGATCGGGACATGCTGGTCGCGGCTTGGGCCAGCTTGAGGCGGGCTTCGGCCAACCGGATGTCATTGGCCTCGGCCAACCCTTCCTGCATCAACTGATCGAGCTGTCTGTCCCTGTAGACTTCCCACCAGTGATCGGAGGGCCACTGGGCGGTTGAGGCGTGAAAGGACTTTCCAGTCTGATAGGCGCTGACGGGCTTGAGTTCGGAAAGCGGGGTGTCTTTTGGGGGGATGGCGCAGCCAGCCAGCAGGCAAAGAATGCCAACGGCCATAGGCGTGGAGCGTCGTTTCTTCAGATGGAAAAGCGGCATGGTTGGGAGGTCCAGTCTAAGTGAGGCGGTAAACCGTACAGTTCGTTTTAGTTATATTCTTGTCTTGCAACAGTCAAGCTAAAACTGTACTGTGGTGTTCACTTAAGGAGTGTGTCGCATGCGGGTCAAAACGGATGAGAAAAGGCAGGAGATTCTGCGGGTAGCCGCCAAAATCTTCGGCCAGAACGGCTATCACGGTGCCAGTATGGCCGCCATTTCGGCTGAGCTGGGCGGATCGAAAGCTACACTTTATAGTTACTTTAGCTCTAAGGAAGAGCTGTTTGCTGCTGTCCTGATGCAGTCTCTCGATGAGAGGGGGCAGGAGGTGTTTCTGGTCCTCGAAGAAAATGCGGATGCGGAACTGACCGAACTTCTGCGAAACTTTGGCCGCAACTATCTGGAGTTCATCACCAACGAGGAAGTGTTTGCGCTGTTTCGTAGTGCCGTCTCAGAGGAATTCTCAGGCAAGCTGTCGCAGGAGATCTACAAGAACGGTCAGGTTAGAGGGTGGGCTGAGGTGGAGGCCTATCTTGCCGACAAGATAAATCGGGGGTTGCTTGCCGGGCCATCTGCCAAGATCCTCAGTCTGCATCTCAAGGGGCTTCTTGAGTGTGGCATCGCCGAGCCGATCATGTATCGCTGTCCACCCTATCTGGAGTTTGACGAGGCCGTTGATACGGCCGTGGCGGCCTTCATGCGGGCCTATGGATGCGAGCCACAGGCACAGATCTGAGGCTTCTTGTCATTGAGTGCGAAGCCGTCTGAGTCAATCGGCTCACCAATGAAAATATTTCATGGCAGGCATGGGGTCCTTGGAACTTCCGGGCCTTTGAACCGTTGGTTCCAAGACCCCACATAAAGATCAACAAACGGTTCATCGCCCGTTACGAGTCGAATGGGCGTCGCTTATTGAGACTTTTTGAATTTCAGGAGAGTGCCATGAAAGACCAATATGATATTGCAGTGATTGTCGGCAGCTTGAGAAAGGCTTCCATCAACCGCAAGGTTGCCAACGCCATCGTCAATCTTGCGCCGGACAATCTGTCCTTCCGTTTCGTCGAGGTTGGCAATCTGCCCTTCTACAACACGGACCTTGATGACGAGAATGCACCGGAAGAATGGAAAGCTTTCCGCGCTTCCATGGCGCCAGCTGATGGTGTGCTCTTTGTAACCCCAGAGTTTAACCGGTCTGTTCCTGCGCCGATCAAGAATGCGCTTGATGTGGGCTCGCGTCCTTATGGCCAAAACGTCTGGGCTGGCAAGTCTGCCGGTGTGGTTTCCGGCTCGCTGGGTGGGATCGGCGGCTTCGGTGCCAACCATCACCTGCGCCAGTCACTGACGTTCCTCGATATGCCCACCATGCAGCAGCCCGAAGCCTACATCGGGACCTTTGGGGATCTGTTTGATGAAAACGACCAGATCACCAAGGACGGAACGCGCGACTTCCTTGCCAAGTTCGCGTCTGCTTTCGCCGACTGGGTGGCCCTGCATTCGAAGGATTGAGGCTTCGCATCCCTTTCTTGCTGATGGCTCAACAAAAAAGCCTGCCCGGGTCGACCGGGCAGGCTTTTTCATGTCGGTTGCGGGCAGGGCGCCTAGGTGTTGAATTTGAACAGCATGACGTCGCCGTCCTGCACGACATATTCCTTGCCTTCGTCGCGGGCCTTTCCGGCTTCCTTGGCTGCAGTTTCGCCGCCGAGCGTGACATAGTCGTTGTAGGCAATCGTCTGGGCGCGAATGAAGCCGCGCTCGAAGTCGGTGTGGATGACACCGGCAGCCTGTGGGGCCTTGCAGCCGCGGGTCACGGTCCAGGCGCGGGTTTCTTTCGGGCCTGCAGTGAAATAGGTGATCAGGTGCAAGAGGTCGTAGCCTGCACGGATCATGCGATCAAGGCCTGGCTCTTCAAGGCTGAGGGTTTCGAGAAACTCTGCCTGCTCGTCGGCGTCAAGCTGGGAGATTTCAGCCTCGATGGCGGCCGAGATCACGACAGCGCCCGCACCCTGCTTCTCAGCCATTTCTTCAACAGCCTTCGAGAATTTGTTGCCGGTGGCTGCGCTTTCCTCGTCGACGTTGCAGATGTAGAGAACCGGCTTGGTCGTCAGCAGGTTGAGGCCGTTGACAGCCTTGCGCTCCTCATCATCGGCAACCTCGAGCATCCGGCCGGGCTTGCCATCGTGCAGCAACTCCAACAGGCGGTCCATCAGGGCTGCCTGTAGCTTGGCATCCTTGTCACCGGTCTGGCCGCGCTTGCGCAGGTTGGCGACTCGGCGCTCAAGGCTTTCCATATCCGAGATCATCAATTCGGTTTCAACGGTTTCTGCATCGGTCACCGGATCGATCTTGCCTTCGACATGGGTGATGTCATCATCTTCAAAGCAGCGCAGCACATGCACGATGGCGTCCACTTCGCGAATGTTGGCCAGAAACTGGTTGCCCAGACCCTCGCCCTTGGAGGCGCCGCGCACCAGACCGGCGATGTCGACAAAGGTCAGGCGCGTCGGGATCAGTTCCTTGGAGCCGGCAATCTTGGCAATGGCATCCATGCGCGGATCCGGCACGGCAACGTCACCGGTGTTCGGCTCGATGGTGCAGAAGGGATAGTTGGCAGCCTGCGCTGCCGCGGTTTTTGTCAAGGCATTGAAAAGAGTGGATTTGCCGACGTTTGGCAGCCCCACGATCCCGCATTTGAAGCCCATTGCTATTCATCCTTGTTTCTGGTGACCAGACGCTTGAGCGCCTCGGCCATCGCATTCTTGGGGGTCTCCGGTGTTTCTCCGGAGTGGGCGCTGCTGCTGCCCCTGTTGCTGCTGTCCGAGCTGCCGGACGCGGCTTTCTCCCCGGGGCGGGGCGGTTTGCCGTCGGCGCTTGCGGACTGTGGTTTCGATTTCTTGTGACCGTTCACCGGCGGAGCGACATGCTGATTGAAGTCTGTCATGAAGCGGCCGAGATCGTGGTCGAGCATGCTTGGCACGGTGCGGGCGATGGCATCCAGAACCGGCTCAAGCCACTCCCTGTCGGCCTTGGCAAAGTCGCCCAAAACCCACTGGGTCACGCGGTCCCGGCCCGGATGGCCGATGCCCAGCCTGACGCGGTGGAAGTTGTTGCCGATATGAGCGCCCGTGGACCTCAGGCCATTGTGTCCGGCAACACCGCCGCCCAGCTTTGCCTTGACCTTGCCGGGGTTGAGGTCGAGTTCATCGTGATAGACAAACACATCCTCAGGCGGGATCTTGTAGAAGCGGCAAGCTTCCGAGATCGCGCGACCGGATTCGTTCATATAGGTGGCTGGCTTGAGCAGGAGGACCTTGTGCGGGCCGATCTGGCCTTCGCTGATTTCGCCCTGAAACTTGCGGCGCCAGGGGCCGAACTTATGCTGACGGGCAATCTCGTCGATCACCATGAAACCGATATTGTGGCGGTTGCCAGCATATTGGGGTCCGGGATTGCCAAGTCCGACAAGCAGATACATGGTGAAACCTCCCGAACCCCGAATTTGTGGGTCTGAACAATCAGGACCGATTATTCAGCGTCTGCTTCTGCTTCGCCTTCAACTGGCTCGTTGAAGCCTGCCGGTGCGGCGATGGTAGCAATGGTGAAGTCGCGATCGGTGATCGTCGGGGTAACGCCAGCCGGCAGGGTGATTGCCGAGATGTGGATGGAGTCGCCGAGATCTGCGTCCTTCAGGTCGAATACGAAGGATTCCGGAATAGCGGTTGCCGGGCATTCGACTTCGACTTCGCGACGTACGATGTTGAGGGCGCCACCGCGTTTCAGACCCGGGCAGCCTTCTTCGTTGATGAATTCAACAGGAACACCAACGGTGATCATGGTACTGCTGGAAACGCGCAGGAAGTCGACATGAAGCGGGAAGTCACGAACAACGTCGAGCTGGTAGTCGCGCGGGATCACCTGAATCTTTTCGCCGTCAACGTCAACGGTGATGATGTGGGTCAGAAAGCCGCCTTTCTGGATCTGCAGGGTTGTTTCCTTGTAGGGAATTGCCACAGAGATCGGGTCTTTCTTGTCGCCATAGATGACTGCAGGGATCTTGCCTTCGCGACGCAGGGCACGAGCGGACCCCTTACCGGCTCGGTCACGGCGTTCTGCTTTGAACTCAAAGTTAGCCATTGGATATACTCCTGAAAATAGAAAAAAGGCCGATCATTCGGCCCCGGTGCTGCAACTCCTCCAAGGGTGTAGAGGCAGCTGGAGGGCTTATAAGACATCAATTGGCCATTGGCAAGCGGGGGCAAGGCAGAAATCTGCGATTTTTCGCGACAGGCGCGGGCTTCCTTTCCGCTTTGGTTCGTCTGGTCTGGATTCCACGCATAATTTAGGTGGATTCCAGACTACGGAGGGGCTGTGTTGCGTCGAGAATGCGCGAATGGCTCATGCGTTGAGCTAGGTGCTCGCTAGGAGGCCAACTGATCGCCGATACGCAAGACCTCGTCTACCAGCAGGTCAAGGTCTTCATATCTTGTTCGGTGGTTGCAAATGGCAATCCGCAGGCAATGATGTCCCTCGACAGTTGTGTCGGAAAACGCTGCGATGCCACTTTCCTGCATTTGCAGCATGATTTCCATATTCAATTCACGTAGTTCAGCCTCTGTCCCTGCCGGACGGACATAACGAAAGCACACGATATTGATCGTGGTGGGGGCCATCAGGTGCAGTTGGTCCGTGTTGCCGATCAATCGACTGAGATAATGCGCCTGTGCAATGTTCTGATCGATCAGCCGGCCGAATTTCTCAACACCCTGCTCCTTGATGGCGAGCCACACTTTCAAGGCGCGGAAGGCCCGCGAAGTTTGCAGATTGTAGTCATGGAGATATTCGGCTGCCGCGATCCCTCGGGGCTTGTTCTCAAGATATTCTGGATGCAAGGCGAAGGTGTTGCGATGGGTGTTGGCGTCGCGGATAAGGGCGCAGCCTGCTTCAAATGGCACATGCAGCCATTTGTGGGGATCAAGGGCGAGGGAATCCGCCTTTTCAATGCCATTGACGAGCTGGTGGTTCTTCGGTGCTATGGCAACAAGCGCACCGATACAACCATCGACGTGAAACCAGAGCTGTTCGTCCTTGCAAAGGGCTGCTATGGAGGGCAGGTCATCAATGGCACCCGTGTTGACAGTTCCTGCCGTTGCAATCACGCAGGCCGGAAGGTGTCCGGCGGACCGGTCTTCTGAGATCATTTTCTTGAGTGCGCTGATATTGATAGTGAAATCCGGATATGATGGAACGCGCCTCAGGGCATTGTTGCCCATTCCCAGAAGTTCGACAGCCTGCTGATGACAACTGTGGACCTGATCCGATGCGTAAAACCGCAGCTGTTTCGGTAGCGCGGTAATCCCCTCCGCCCTAACATCGATGCCTGCCATCGCATTGCGTGCCGTGGTTAGGCCGATGATGTTGGCCATGGAGCCACCACTGACGAGTGTACCGCTGGCGCTCTCTGGGAAACCCATCATCTGCTTGAGCCAATTGACGACCTGTCGATCAATGAGTGCCGCGGAGGTATTGCCCGCTCCCAAGTTGGACCCGTCAACGGAGGCCAGAAACTCGGCTAACGCGCCGGTAAAGCTGCCGGAGCCCATAAACCACATCCAGAAGCGGGGATGAATGTTGCCCATGGAGTAGGGTAGCAGGGTTTCTTTCAGCTCGGCATAAATGTCTGAAAGGGGTTTGGGCTGCAAAGGGGCTGGTTGGGTGAAGGATACTCGAACGTCCGCAGGCATTTCCTGCCAGACCGGTCTGGTTCGAACGTCTTTGATATGAGCAACGGCGTCGTCGACAATATGATGTGCCAGGTCTTGAAGTGCTTTCCAGTCAAGCGGATCGAGGGTTTCTTCAAGTGTATCCATCTTCTGATTACTCATCGTTGTCTCCCTATGGTCGTTGCATCACTCCGTATTGGTAAATTTACTTAATTTTGCCCAGTATATGCATTTTGTGCGCAATGTCGATAGATCTACGGACGGGCAAGGAGCGGGGGTGCAGGCCGAGACCACGTTTCATGGCCGCCGGCGAAAGGGCTCGTTATAGCGGCAAAAGAAAACAAAAGCCCGCAGCGTTGGGGAACGTTGCGGGCTTGTTTTGTTTCGGGCTGTCGGTGGGGTGCCGGGCAAACCACCTGTGGCCCTTTGACTTGAGCGTCTTGCCTCTTCCGCAGATCTTTGCGGGGCAAAGGCCTTAGTCGAACAGGGATGAGACCGACTGTTCGTTGGCCGTGCGGGAGATGGCTTCGCCGAGCAGGTTGGCGACGCTCAGAACGCGGATGTTGTGGGCGTTCAGAACCGCTTCGGTCGGCTCGATGGAATCGGTGATCACCAGTTCACGCAGTTTGGAGGAGGTGATGCGGGCAACTGCGCCACCGGACAGAACGCCGTGGGTGATGTAGGCGGTCACGGATGCCGCGCCCTTGTTGATCAGTGCTTCGGCCGCGTTGCACAGGGTGCCGCCGGAATCGATGATGTCATCGACCAGCACGCAGTTGCGGCCCGATACGTCGCCGATGATGTTCATCACTTCGGATTCGCCTGCGCGTTCACGGCGCTTGTCGACGATGGAGAGCGGGGCGCCGATGCGTTTTGCCAATGCGCGGGCACGGACCACGCCGCCGACGTCGGGAGAGACGACCATGACGTCTTCGACTTCGTTGCGTTCGAGAATGTCACGCGAGAAGACGGGAGCGGCATAGAGGTTGTCCGTCGGGATGTCGAAGAAGCCCTGAATCTGGGCTGCATGCAGGTCGAGCGTCAGAACGCGATCGGCTCCGGCGTTGGAGATCAGGTTGGCAACCAGCTTGGCCGAAATCGGCGTTCTGGGACCCGGTTTGCGGTCCTGACGCGCATAACCGAAATAGGGGACCACTGCAGTGATGCGACGAGCCGAAGCACGGCGCAGAGCGTCGATCAGGATCAGCAGTTCCATCAGATGGTCGTTTGCGGGGTAGGAGGTGGGCTGAACCACGAAGACATCCTGACCACGTACATTTTCGTGGACCTCGATGAAGATTTCCTGATCCGCAAATCGTCTTACGGAAACGTCGCTGATTTCAATGCCGAGATAATCGGCAATGCGTTTTGTGAGAGTCGGATTGGAATTGCCGGCGAGAAGTTTCATGAACCTTGTGCCCTGTCGCTTCGCAAGATTGGGGGAGCCGTTGGTCGGGGGGTTGGCTCCTATGCGCCCCTATTGATCAATCTTCTTTTCAACGATTGAAAGCTTCAACGGTTGAAAAACTGATCGATAGAAATTGAATGGAGTGGATGCCGCGTTCCTGGAGGATGCGAAATAGTCTACGGGCCTTGTAAACAAGGAACCCCCATATTGTAAAGTTTATGTGACGTGCATCCGTGCATTTTTTTCAGAAAAGTCGCTCAAAAAAACACCACCCGGCCCTGATGGCGCCGGGTGCTATAGAAAAGTCTTAAGCCTTTCTGTTCGGAAGGGCTCTATACCTTGAATTCCGCGACCGACTGCACGAGGCTCTGCGACACGGTCTTGAGCGATTTTGCCCGGTCTCTTGTCTGGCTGGCATTGGTTTCGCCGCTTCTGGCCCGTTCGTTGAGGATCAGGCTGGTCTCCGACAGGCCGGACGATGCGGAGGACATGTCGGTGGCCGCCATCGAGATCTCGCCAATGCCCGTCGACAGGCCGGTGATCCGCTGCGCCATGGTCTCGGCCATGCTGCTGATGTGCGACGTACTCTGGGCAATGTTGGAGGTCGAAAGGCTCTGCTGGTGAGTCGTCTCGCGGATGGTTTCCACGCCTTCCCGAATGGCCAGAATGATCTTGGAAACCTCGTCGATGCCAGTCTGGGCACTGTTCGAGCCATTCTGGATGCGCGTGACCTTGGCCTGAATTTCCTCGACTGCCTTGGACGTCTGGACCGCCAGCTGTTTGACTTCATCGGCGACGACGGCAAAGCCCTTGCCAGCATCTCCGGCGCGTGAGGCCTCGATGGTGGCGTTGAGGGCCAGCAGGTTGGTCTGATTGGCCACGCTCATGATGAACTGGACGACGACGTCGATCTCTCTGGAGGCAGCAACCAGCGCCTCCATCGTCCGGTTGGCGTTTTCCGACAGGTTCGCTGCCTTCAGCGAGATTTCCGAGGCATTGTCGGCGTTGGAGGCAATGGCCTGAACGGAATGGGCAAGGTCGCCAACTGTCGTAGATACCTCGCGGATCTCGTCCGACATGTTTCTGGCAGAAGTGACGATCTCCTCACCGTAACGTGCCATCTGGCCGGAGATGTCCTTGGTCGAGCCGATGCGGGTTTCCACGCCGGAGACCACATTGTGCATGCTGCTGGAATGGCTGGCCAGCATCTGCGAGTTGCTGGTGAATTCCTGCGAGATCTCGACCAGATTCTGTGAGGTCTCATCGACGGCCACCGCCTGCTTCGAGATTTCGGAGACGAGGTGATGGACCTTGTTGACGAAAGGGTTGATCACCTGGGCCAGTTCGCCCATTTCATCCCCCGAGGTTTCGTCGAAGCGGCTGGTCAGGTCGCAGGTGCCTTCTGTCATCTCGATGAGCTTGCGCTGCAATTCGCCGGTGCCAAGGGATGCGCCATGTTCGGCGATGTTGAGGCCCTGCAGTTCGTCTTCGACGCTGACGCGCAGACCGACAACCAGATCGATGAGCTTGAACATGACGAAAGCCATGGAAAAGGCCCAGCAGAAGCAGATGAGAACGGCTTGGCCCTGCACGAGGAACTGATCAAGGCGCGAGCCTGCGGCCAGCTTGCTGTCGATCGCAAAGGGAGCCACGAGCAGGGTGCCGAGGGCACCGCCCACGCCATGAACCGAAACGGCGCCGACAACATCGTCCAGTCTCAGCCTGTGGGCGATGAAATCCTCGGCGACGCAGACGCTGATGCCAGCGATGATGCCGATGGCGACGGCGCCGTGGGGATTGACAGCGTCGCAGCCAGCGGTGATGGCGACCAGCGCGCCGAGCATGCCGTTGATGGAGCGGCTCGGCTCAAAGACGTCGTCCACGACCCAGCCAAACAGGAAGCCGACAGTGCCGCCGAAGACGGCTGCGAGCAGCGTATTGGCAACGATGCGGGCGAAATCCGGAGTGCCGGCCGTGGTGGAGCCGCCGTTGAAACCGATCCAGCCAAACAGCAGGATGATGGCACCGGCCGAGGCCAGCACGATGGAATAGCCCTGAATCTTGTTGACCGAACCGTCCTTGTTGAACCGTCCAAGGCGCGGCCCGATGATGATGATGCCAGCCAGCGCAACCCATGCGCCGACAGAGTGGACCACAGTCGATCCGGCAAAATCGATGAAGCCCTTGTCGGCCAGCCAGGCGGTATTGTCGCCTTCAAGCAGGTTGCCCCAGGCCCAGTGGCCAAAGACCGGATAGATGATCATGGAAATGAGCACGGAGCTGGCCAGATAGCCGGTAAAGGTCATGCGCTCGGCAACGGCCCCCGAAACGATGGTGGCCGAGGTGCCGACGAACACGGCCTGAAAGACGAAGAATGTGTAATTCCAGTCCGGGAAGGAGTCCCAGGCAAACAGGCTGGTTTCCCAACCGACCCAGCCGCCCAGGCTGGCGCCGAACATCAGTCCAAAGCCGATGAGATAGAACAGGGAGACCGAAATCAGAAGATCGAGGATGTTTTTCTGGGCAACGTTGATGGAGTTCTTGGATCGCACCATGCCGCCTTCCAGCAGCAGGAAGCCGACCTGCATCAGCAGCACCAGAGCCGCTGCTGTCATGGTCCAGATATGGTTTGAGTTGATCTGCTGGGCTTCAATGCCACGGGCGATCTGGTTCTCCAACTCGGCTATGCGTGCTTCAAGGGCGGGATCGGCAAAAGCGGAATTTGCTGAGAATAAACAAGTAACAAATAATAGCGTTATACTACTTACGTGAACAAGATTTATTAGACTGCGTTTGAATAGGAAGAAGTATTTCATTATTCCAGTCCCCTAGGAAATTTATCTATTTTGGGGAATGGTATTTTTGTTGTTTTGAATTGTAGTTAATAATTTTTATATCGACAATAACGAGGCGTTTTGTCGCATATTGTGAAGATAAAAATGAAAAATAAATTTGAAAAATTCTAAATTGTTGGATTGTTGTTTAGGTATATATGGCAATGTTGCCTATATATTGTTCAGTTTGCTGAAAAAATATGCAGAACTTCTTGCGTTACTTGAAGGAAAAAGCCGTGCTCTGCTTGTTGAGCAGACCACGGCTTTCATGTTCTATCATCCGTCTTGAGGACTAGATGCTGGCGTGCCAGCTTTTGAGCTTGGCGGCGGTGTCGACGGCCACCTGATCGAGAACCGGGCCGGTTACACTCTCCCATGGGTCGCTTGAAACCATTTGCGTCTTCTGGGTGCCGGTGATGCGGTTCACCCGTTTACCCTTGGCATCAAAAATATCCCAGACATAGGAGACGACACAGTCCGAACCGGACTTGCTGGCCGAGAAATATCCCTTGACGCGATGGGTGACCTTGGGGTCGGACCGGGTGACGACCGGCAGTGCCTGTTGCGCGACCCTGAGGCCGAGCGCCTTGGACAGCTCACGGGCGACCGTATTTGGCGCTCCGACCATCGGTTCGAATGTCAGCATCGCCTTGGAGGCCGGAGCCTGATACTGGGTTATCTGGCCAGCCGCAGGGGTGCCCGGAATGCTCGAGGCCGGCGGCAGGCCCGTGGTGTCGGACGTCGGCGGGAAGGCCGGGTCGGTCTGATCCGTGGTGCCAATGTCGCCATCTGCTGGCGGCAGGCTTTCCAGAATGGAGGGCGGCGTATCGCCGATCCTTCCGGGAGGCGTCGGCGCGCCTCCGCCGGCACAAGCTGCCAGAAGCATCGCCAGAGAAGCCATCGCGGAAAATCTGCCAACCAAAGCCATGTGCTTGTCTTGCATGTTTCATCACTCCGCATTTTTGTGCTCTCGTTGCCGCTCACGCCAAATGCTTCATTGACGAAACGACAACAAGTTGCTTTCGCGGCTGTCACCAGACACGCGAAAAGCTTTCCTGTTGCGTTGTGTTCCTATAAAACAGGATTTGTTTTAACTCTTCTTTAAGAAGAATAAAATGTTACCGAACGATCAGCTCAATGGGCAGGCTGGAGAGTGATTCCGGCTCTGCTTCTGTCGTCAGATAGGTCTGACCAAGTGTCATGGCGACATTCTGCTCGCTGTCCATGATGATCATGTGGGCAAACAGCGTCATGTGCGGGCAGATGGCAAATTCATTGCCCCGATAGATCAGCGGCCAGTCCATCCAGTTGGGAGCAAAGCGGGCTCCGACGCTGTAGCCACAGGCATTGAGGCGATGGGAGTGGGCCCCCATTTCATCGATCACCCGGGCGTGTTCGTCAAAAATGTCGCCAATGACATAGCCCGGTCGCATGACCTTCTCTACTGCCAGCAAGGCTTCTCGGGCAATCTCGAACAGTTCCTGATGACGGGCAGAGGGCTGGCCGATGACGAGGGTACGCATGGCCGGAGCGTGATAGTGGCGGAACGCACCGGACCATTCCAGCGTCAGCTGGTCCTGGGCATCGAGCGTGCGCCGCCCGGTCTTGTAGCGGCACAGCAGGGCAGATTCGGCAGAGCCGATGGTGAAATGATTGGCCGGATAGTCGCCGCCGTGCTCCAGAATGACGCCCTGCATGGTGGCCAGAATCTTGCCTTCGTCCGCACCGGCCTTGATCAGCGGCAGGGCCTCGTTGAAGGCGAGGTCCGTAAGCTCGGCGGCCCTGCGCACATAGGCGATTTCGGCACCGGACTTGATGGCGCGCAACGGCGGTATGATGCGCGAGGCGTCTTCGGTGTCGGCAAAGGACTTGAGGGAATCGTCAAGGGTCTTGGCGTCCTTGCCGGTCAGCCCGTGGGCGTCATATTCGATGCCGATACGGCAGCCCAGCAGGTCCAGCTCATCCAGTAGCCCGCGCAACTGCACGGCGGGGGAGGCTTTCTTCTTCTTGCGGTCCGCCCAGATGTGAATTTCGTCGATGTTGGAGGTCAGCTTGGCCTGACGCACATCGGCCGAGCGCGTCAACAGGTCCGTGCTGCCATCCTTGCGCAGCACCAGACACTGGAACAGGTTGAAGCCCGTGGTGTCGTAGCCGGTCAACCAATACATGGTTTCCTGCGCGAAGATCAGCATGGCATCCAGCTTGCGGTCCGCCATTTTCGCCAGAAGTGCGGCCTTGCGGCTTTTGAATTCATCCGTTGAAAAGTGTAGCGCCATCAGAAGCTCCTCAGTTGGCTGATTTTGTGCCCGGCAGACGAAAAAGGTCAAGCAAGTGCTATGGCCGAAATCAGGCGGCCATAGTCGGGTTCATTGCGATGGGTGGTGCGGCGATAGCTGAAGAACATCTCCTCTTCGCCATAGGTGCAGCGGTCAAGATTGATCGCAGTGCCAACGCCCCCCTCCTGCAATCTGGATAGAATGAAGGCTGGCAGATCAAACTGCACATGTCCATCCCTTTTGCCTGCGCTGAAAAAGCGCTGCCAGTCGGGATCCCGCTCAGTGAAGCGATCCATGAAGCCCTGATCGACTTCGTAATTGTCCCGCGAGATGGTTGGGCCAAGCACCGCCGTGATGGCTTCTCGCCGTGCGCCAAGGCTGCACATTTGTTCAAGCGTCGCCTCGACGACCCCCTCAAAGGCCCCGCGCCAGCCAGCATGGGCTGCCGCAATGACACCAGCTTCCCTGTCGGCAAACAGGATCGGGCCACAATCGGCGGTGAGAATGGCAACGGCGAGATTCGGGGTGTTCGTAACGAGGGCGTCCACTTTCGGCGCTTCCCCTTCGGCAAAGGGCGCGTCGATGATCAGGGCGGTCGGGGAATGCACCTGATAGGCGGTGACCAGCCTTGGAGCCGCCACTCCCAGCCTTTCGGCCACCAGCGCCCGGTTGTTGCGCACCTGCTCGCGGTCATCGCCGGACCCGAAGCCGCAGTTGAGGCTGTGGTAGGTCTTTTCCGAGGTGCCACCCTTGCGCGTGAAGAACCCGTGCTCTATCCCGTCCAGTGTTTGAAGTGACGGATGTTGAATGCGCATGCTGTCTCTCGTTTCAATGCCGGTTCTGTGCCTTCGGCACAAAGTCTGACCAAAGACTCTTTGGCTTTGCCTTTGAAGTCAACAGGAAAAAGGGGCGGGTGAGTCACCCTGTCACATGAAAATGGGACAGGGCTTCATGCGGTTGCATGGGGCGGCAGAGGAAGGCCTGCGGGCATCAGAGCGAGACATTTGAACAGCTTGCCCATGTGATCTGGACCGGCGAGGCGTTCAACGGCATCCTGCAATTGCCCCTGCATTTCCGGGCTTTGTCCCGCACCCAGTTGCCCGGCGCGCTGCAACAGGCCCATGACAAGGAGAAAGTCACCCTGTGTCATGATGGCAGGTACGGTGAGGCCATGTGCGGGCCGTTCGGCCAGTTCCGCAAGGGCGGTGCGGCGCAAGGCGTCGAAATTGACGTGGGCCGTCAGATCCTGCCTACCCGGAGCGCGGAGCGGATCGGCGTGGGCGTGGTGGCTCATGGCCTGAAAGGTGTCGCCATAACCGGGCGCGGCATGGCCGTAATCAAAGAACAGCGCTGCGCCGCCATGAGCGCCAAGATGACCGGCGATGAAGGCCATGATGGCTTCGCTGGCGGGGGAGTGCTCAAGGATCGCCCCCGGTTCAGGAACTGGGCCGTTGGTGGTCCGGGTTTCTCTGCCTTGCGATGGAGCAGACAGGGCGCGGACTGGTCCGATGCCGAAGGTCAGGGCGCCGCGCTCGTCAAGGCCGATGACCCGTTCATGCCAGCGCCCTTCGGAAAAGACCCACTGATGGATGGGCAGGCAGTCGAAAAACTCGTTACCGATCATGAACAGCGGTGCGGAAGGCAGGCTGTCCAGTGTTTCATGCCAGCTCTTTGTCTGTTGGAACCCTGCGATGGTTGCCTCCTGCTCGGCTCTGAGCGTGGGGCTGATGTCGACCAGATGGATGTGCAGTGCAGCCGCCGCTTCCGGATCCTGACAGACCACCCGCAGCATGTCGTTCATCAGGGTGCCACGACCGGGGCCCAGTTCCACAAGGTGGAAGGGCGTGGGGCGCCCTGACATCTGCCAGGCGGCACGCATCCAGATGCCGATCAGTTCGCCAAACAGCTGGCTGATTTCCGGGGCCGTGATGAAATCACCCTTGGCCCCGATTGGCCGGTGGGCGGTGTAATAGCCGTCCTGCGGATCGGCAAGACAAAGGCTCATATAGTCGGCGAGGCTCATCGGGCCGGTCGCCGCAATCATCTGGCGGATGCGTTCCTCAAGAGAAGGGCGGGTTAGGTCAACCATCGGCCTTCTTCACCTGAGCGTGGATGATCATTGCAAGGCCAGCAAGAATCATCGGCACCGAAAGCCACATGCCCATGGTTGTGCCAAGACTGAAATAGCCCAACTGGCTGTCGGGTACGCGCACCAGTTCGACCAGTGTGCGGAAGACGGCATAGAGAATGGCGAAGGTACCGGCGATGGTGCCCGGCTTCTTCAGCGCGCCCGTGGTGTGGCTGAGCAGTCGCAACAGGATGAATAGCACAAGGCCTTCCAGTGCGGCTTCATAAAGCTGGCTCGGGTGGCGTGGCTCGGGGCCGCCATTGGGAAAGACAACGCCCCAAGGCAGGCTGGTTGGAAGGCCCCAGAGCTCGGAATTGATGAAATTGGCAATGCGGCCGAAGAACAGGCCGATGGGCGCGGCCATTGCGACAAGGTCGAACATCGACAAAAGCGAAATGCTTCGGGCGCGGGCAAACAGGATCATTGCCACCGTCACCCCCAGAAAGCCGCCGTGGAAGGACATGCCGCCGGTCCATAGCGCCAGGATCTGCGCCGGATGCTGCAGATAGGCATCCAGATTGTAGAACAGCACATAGCCGAGGCGCCCGCCCAGAATGATGCCGATGGTGGCCCAGAAGACGAAATCATCAAGCTGGACTGCCGTCAGCGGGCTCTGAGCGCCGGGCCACAGGGCCTCCTTGCCAGCAAGGCGCTTGGTGTAGACCCATGCCAGCAGGATGCCGACGATGTAGGCGATGGCGTACCAGTGGATCTGCACTGGCCCGAGGGAAAGCAGCACAGGGTCTATCATGGGGAAGGGAATGGCCAGAAATGTCACTGTGCTACCTTTACGACTTGATCTCTCAGTCCCGATTTGTTGGTTTATCGACTGCCTGTCAAGGGAAACTGCAAATATTCATTGTGAAATGGGCGAAGGGCATTATATCTGGAGTTAAGACAGATCTAAGGCAGGAAGGTTGCAACTCCGCACCAGGTGGGGATTGCCGCGTCTAGCGAGGAAAAGTGGTATGACACAGACGAACAATCGGATTTTTGATGAATTCGCCAAATTGATGAATGATGCCGCTGGTGTCGCCCAAGGGGTGCGCGACGAGGCGGAGACCGCGATTCGTGCCCAGCTCGAACGCTTCATGGGCGATATGGATCTGGTGACCCGCGACGAGTTCGAGGCGGTCAAGGCAATGGCTGTGGCCGCTCGTGATGAGAATGACCGATTGTCCGCTCGCATTGCCGTTCTGGAAGAAAAGCTCGGTGTGCTGGATGATCTCGCTTCCATCGACGGGGCTGATGATATCGAATAGGCTCGCCCGAGCAACCGTGAGCAACACTGAGCTATCGCGGGTGACAGGCTTGCGAATTTTTCGGATCGTTGGGAAAGCCTGCCGATGAATCGGCAGGCTTTCTTTGTTTGTGCCCTGCTTTTGGCAACAGAAGGTTTGAAAATGTCGGCCACCTGTGGCACTCAGGAGCAATGAGGGGCCTGTGCGGTCAGGCTCGACTATGTATTTGATGGAATAGACACAATGAATAAGAGTGATTTGTCCTTGGTCCTGGTCGGGGCTGGCAAGATGGGTGGCGCGATGCTGACCGGCTGGCTGGGTATGGGGCTGGACCCCAAAAATGTGACGGTAATTGATCCGGGCCAGCCCGACGACATGAAAGAGCTGGCGAACAAGACCGGTTTTTCCTTCCTGACCTCGCCTGAAGGTGTGGCCAAGGCAGATATTCTGGTCATCGCCGTCAAGCCGCAGATGATGGACAAGGTGTTGCCCGGTCTCGTCGGTCTCGTTGGTGAAAAGACCGTACTGGTGTCGATTGCAGCCGGTACACCGATCGCCACCTTCCGTTCCTACCTCGGTGCCGACCTGCATGTTGTCCGGGCCATGCCGAACACACCGGCGCAGGTTGGCCGCGGGATGATTGCCGCCTTCGCGTGCGAAGGCATCGATGCCGACGTGCTCGGAACCATCGCTACGCTGCTGTCTTCTACGGGCAAGTTCACATGGGTCGGTTCGGAAGCGCTGATAGATGCAGTTACCGCTGTTTCCGGTTCCGGTCCGGCTTATGTCTTCTATATGGTGGAAGCGCTGGCCAAGGCCGGTGAAGCGCTGGGCCTTGATGCGGAAGCTGCCAGTCTTCTGGCCCGCCAGACCATTGTCGGGGCAGGGGAACTGCTCAACCAGTCGCCGCTTCCCGCTTCGACCCTGAGGGAGAATGTCACTTCGCCAGCAGGCACCACTGCGGCGGCCCTTGCCGTGCTGATGGCCGAAGAGGGCGGGCTTGGCGAGCTGATGGCAAAGGCAACCGTTGCCGCGCGCGACCGCTCCATCGAGCTGTCGAAATAGCCATATCTCTCCCCTGTGTGCGTCTGTGGCGTTGATCGCTGTAGAAGTGCGCAGGGGAAGCTCAAGTCACGGCTTGTTGAACATGCTTGAAATTTTCCTTTTTGAGCCACATTTGCAAGATATGGTATAATAATTGTGTCGGCAGATTGTGCATTCGATCGGCAATCAGTCAGGGCGCGGAAGCGCTTTTTGCCTTCGGGTTGATCTTCGACACTGCTTGCGACGTAGAACTGAGAGCAATCAGGTTTTGGGCTAATCGGAGGGAGAAGAGCATGGATCACAATCCGGAAATCAGACAGCGGCTGTTTGACCAGTTTTCTCAGACGGTGATCGCCGAGGGCTGGCGCAGCGTTTCCTGCGCAGAAATTGCGACAAGGGCCAATATCGATATCAAGTTGGCTTTTCTGGAATATCGCGACCGCTTTGCCTATGTCAGCGATCTCGTTCGGCGCATCGATACCGCCATGCTGGAAGCCTTTGATCCGGATATGGGCGAGGAACCGGCCCGTGAACGGTTGTTCGACGTCATCATGGCGCGTTTTGACGCCATGCAGGGTCACCGGGAGCTCATTCTGGCGCTCAACAAGGCAGCGCGGTATGATCCGATGCTGACCTTGCATCTGCTTGCGCTGTCTCGCCTGACCGGGGAATGGTTCCTCGATATCTCGCGGATTTCGCCTGCTGGCTTCTCCGGCATGGCGCGCAGCAAGGGCGCCCTTTTGGCCTATGCCAGAGCCTTCACCGTGTGGATGGAAGACGACAGCGCCGACCTTGCCAAGACAATGGCGACGCTCGACAAATTCCTCAAACGGGGCGAGACGGCACTGCGCCGGGCCGAGAAGATTGCTTGCATCCTGCCGCGAATCGGCAAACGCTGCCGCTCGGCCAGAGGCCGCGGCAAGGGATCAGACAAAACTGCTCCGGACAGCGCCGTTGTCAGCGAGGGGCCGTCTGTGGATGATGGTTCCATGGCTCCGATGCCGTCTTGATCTTGCTTGCTTCGTCTCCGATCATGCTCCTTCTTGAAAAAAGGATTGATGATGACGAAGAAAGCTGCCGAAATTGCATTTGATGATTTCATGAAAGTCGATATCCGGGTTGGTACGGTCATCGAGGCAGAGGTGTTTGCCCAGGCACGCAAACCTGCCTACAAGATGAAGATCGACTTTGGCGATGAGATCGGCATCAAGAAGAGTTCCGCCCAGATTACCGTCCATTACACGCCTGAAGAACTGATTGGGCGCAAGGTGATGGGCGTTGTGAATTTTCCTCCCCGACAGATTGGCCCGTTCATGTCCGAGGTTCTGACCCTTGGCTATGAAGACGAGAATGGCGCCATCGTACTGGCAGGCGTTGACAAGCCTTTGCCCAATGGTTCGCGCCTCTGCTGAGAGGTCGTCGCTTTGACAGAGGTCTCAGCCTCAGGTCGGGAGGCGTAATGTTGCTCTCAAGCCGCCAAGCGGGCTTCGGCTGAGCTTGAGGTCTCCGCCATGGGCCCGCGCAATGTCGCGGGCAATCGCCAGCCCCAGACCGGTGTTCGGGGTGTTCTGGTTGCGGGCGGTATCAAGTCGGTAGAAGGGACGGAAGACCGTCTCCAGTTCTTCCTCGGGGATGCCCGGTCCATTGTCATCGATCTGCACCAGCCACCAGTTGCCGAGTCGTTCAGATGACAGCTGCACCGTATTGGCGTAGCGGGTGGCGTTGCTGAGCAGGTTGTGCAGGCAGCGCTTGATGGTCTGCGGGCGGATTTCGACATTCCTGCCGCCCGTGTGTTCGATGGTCAGGGCATGGCCGGACCGTTCGACATCGAACTTCAATTCATCGAGCAACTGCGGGATCTCGACCATCTCAGCCTTTTCCGAAGCCGAGCCACGGGCAAAAGCCAGATAGTCTTCCAGCATCATCTGCATTTCATCGACATCCCGCTGCATTTCCGTCACTTCCGGACTGTCATCCAGAATGGCCAGTTGCAGTTTGAAGCGAGTGAGGATTGTGCGCAGATCATGGCTGACACCGGCCAGCATGATGGTGCGCTGTTCAATCTGACGCTCGATGCGGCGTTTCATCTCAAGAAAGGCATGGGCGGCCTGCCGCACTTCGCGGGCACCGGACGGGCGGAAATTGCTTGCTTCCTGCCCCTTGCCGAACCGTTCGGCGGCTCTTGCCAATCGCTGGATCGGGCGGATCTGATTGCGCAGGAAGAGGATGGCGACGATCAGCAGGACGAGCGATGTGCCTGCCATCCAGACCAGAAAGATATGGGAATTGGAGGCATAGGCCTGGGACCGGCGGGTAAAGACGCGCAGGACCTTGTTGTCCAGCTTTATGCGGATTTCGATGATATTCGACCGGCCCACCGTGTCGATCCAGAAGGGCTTGCCGATCTGGGTGGTGATATGCTGGGAGAGGGCATGGTCGAGCAGGTTGAAGAAGGGCTTCGGCCCCGGCGGCGGCAGGGGCGTATCGGGCAGCACCGAGATGTTGAGGCTAAGCTTGTCCTGCGCCAGCTTGATCAGTTTGCTATAGTCTTCATCCTGCGGGTAGGTTTCCAGAATGGCAATGATGGCGGCGATGTCCTGCGTGACGGCGGCCGAGAGCCGGTCTGTTACCGTCTGCCAGTGGCGCTCCATGAAGACGAAGGCCAGCACCGACTGCAGGATGACCATCGGGGCGACGATGATGATCAGCGAGCGGGCGAACAGCCCCTTGGGCATGGTGCGCGCCAGAAGGCGGGCACCCTTGCGATAGCCTGCATAGAGCAGCTTGAACGGCAGGATGATCTGCAGGATCACACGCAACCAGATCGGTTTCTCCCGACCATCCTGATTTAGCGGTTCATCCTGCGCATCCTGAAGCTCCGGCTCGTCCGATCGCTCCTGCGGCTGTTGCCCCTCGTTCATTGCTTGCTGGCCCTTGGCTTTCATCTGCTCGTTTTATCGCTCATCCACCTTGCGCTTGTAGCTCAATCCGTCAGCAGGCGATAGCCGATGCCGCGGATGGTTTGCAGGTAGATGGGATTGGAGGGGTCGGGTTCGATCTTGCGTCGCAGGCGGTTGATCTGGACATCGACTGTGCGTTCACCGGTGCCGTCTTCCCCGGCGAGGGCGAGGCGCGTTACCGTTGCACCAGGCTGGGCGGCAAACAGGCACAGAAGCTCGCGCTCGCGGTCGGTGAGGCGGATGACGTCTTCGCCGCACAGCAGCTCCTGACGTTCGAGCTTGAAGCGGAAGGGGCCGAAGGTGACCTCGTCGATCGGGCTTTGGGGCAGGCTCTCGTTGCGCTTGAGGATATTGCGGATGCGCAGCAGCAATTCTCGCGGCTCGAAGGGCTTGGAGACATAGTCGGCAACGCCGATCTCCAGCCCCTGAATGCGGCTTTCCGCTTCGGCTCGGGCTGTCAGCATCAGGATTGGGACAGGATTGGTCTTGCACAGGTCGGCGGCCAGCTCCATGCCGCTCTCGCCCGGCATCATGACGTCCAGAATGAGCAGATCGAAGGTGAGGCCGGAAATGGTGTTGCGTGCCTCCTGAGCATTCTGCGCCGTGGTGACTCGAAAGCCGTTTTTTGACAGATAACGCTGAAGGAGGCTGCGGATGCGGCTGTCGTCGTCGATCACCAGCAGATGTTGCGCATTGTCCGGCAGCGGTTGGGCGGCGCTTGTCATGGTGTTTTGTCTCTCACTTGCGTCGGCTTGACGGGGCCGGCTCGATCACATTCAGGGCTTCCAGTCCATGGTTGAGGCTTCGCACGATAGGGCGGCCTTGCGGCTCAATCATGGCATATAGAAAAGCCTTACTAGCCTGCTTTGTCTCCGGAGGCAAAGTCTGAAGTGCTTCCTCGATGCGGCGGGCCTGACATTTTGAGATTTCCAGCGCCAGCTCGCGGCCCTTGACTGTCGGATAGAGCATGCGCTGGCGGCGGTCCGAGTCGCCCTGTTGCTGCGTGATGAAGCCGTCTTCGATGAGTTGCTTGAGAACGCGCGCCAGACTCTGCTTGGTGATCGCCAGTATGTCGAGCAGGTTGGCGACCGTGATGCCGGGCCTGCGGTTGACAAAATGCAGCACCCGGTGGTGGGCGCGCCCGTAAGACAGGGAAGCGAGCATTGTGTCCGGGTCGGCGACGAAATCCCGGTAGGCGAAAAACAGCAATTCGATCAGCTCAAATGAGATGCCATCCTCTTCCGACATGGGAAAAGTGATTGCATCCGGGCTGTCCACCTCTTTTCTCGTCATTTTTTATTTTTCTCTTCTCGCTGTTGGCTGGCGATTATTGGTTCGGCGTCGCCGGGCTCAATGAGAAAATTCTTCTCACTATCCCTCAATATATGGTCAAAACCGTTTTGTCATCTGTTATCTGGCGGTGCGCAATATATGTCAGCATTGTTGACTTAATTTATTTCGTTTGTTACACATTGAACATGATCCGCGAAATGATTGTTCAAAGTTTGATGAAAAATCATCTCATTTCAATCTTTCGGCGGAATGAATGAAATGGAACTGGCCTGGGTGCAAGAGGAATTTTCAATTTCGAAACCGGGTTGGAGTTATCCATCGGCGAAGAACCGACGGAATTGTCAGGAGTGAAACGATGGCCGATTTAGCATTTGATCAGCGCGAAGGAAGTATCTGGTATAACGGTGAATATGTCGACTGGAAGAACGCGAAAGTTCACGTTCTCAGCCATGGTCTGCATTACGGTTCCACCGTGTTTGAAGGTGTGCGCGCTTATGGTGGCGAGATTTTCAAGCTCAAGGAACACACCGACCGCCTGATCGCTTCGGCCAAGGCTCTCGGTTTCGACCTGCCTTATACCCGCGAAGAGCTGATGCAGATCCAGAAGGACGTTCTGGTCAAGAACAATCTCACCGACGGGTATCTGCGTCCGGTCGCATGGCGCGGCGCTGAATCCATGGGTATCGGTGCGCATGACTGCAAGATCCATGTTGCTGTTGCTGCATGGGAATGGCCTTCCTACTTCTCTCTGGAAGAGCGCATGAAAGGCCTGCACCTGATGATCGCCGACTGGCGTCGTCCGGATCCGCGCACCATCCCGTGCAAGGCCAAGGCTGCCGGTCTCTACATGATCTGCACGCTGTCCAAGCATGCCGCCAACGACAAGGGCTTCACCGACGCCATCATGCTCGATCATGAAGGCTATGTTGCCGAAGCAACCGGCGCCAACGTCTTCTTCATCAAGGACGGCGTCATCCACACGCCGCGTCCGGACAGCTTCCTTGATGGCATCACCCGCCAGACCGTTATCGAGCTGGCAAAACGTCGCGGCATCGAGGTTCAGGAACGCAAGATCCTGCCAGAGGAAATGGCCGACATGGAAGAATGCTTCCTGACCGGTACCGCAGCTGAAATCACGCCAGTTGCCTCGATCAGCCAGTATACCTTCAAGCCCGGCGCACTGACCGAACGCCTGATGCATGACTACACCGACGAAGTCTCGCCAAAGGCCGTTGCAGCAGAGTAATAACAATCACCTTCCAAGACGGGCAAGCGCCGCATGCACAAACATGCGGCGCTTTCTTTTTGCCGGGGGGCGGTTGGTTGGCTGCTGTTGGTCTGGATTGAGCCCTTTCGAGACCTTCAAAATGAAAGAACATTGGCAGTCGCAATAAGGGGCTGCCGGAAGTCGCGATACACCACCATCATGCGAGTTTTGATGAGCTGCAGCTGTGTATTGCTCGGATGCGGACATTTGTATAGGACACCGCCTAGTTAGATTGCAAACTTCGTCGGCACTGCCTTTCTATGCTGTCTCGCAGAAAATACTCATCGAGATGCGTTCTTGTTGGCCATGGGTTCAAGCGCGCGCTCATAAGCCTCTACCCATGCTTCGCTGGGAACAGTTGGGCAGCGCTGATAAGCGTTTTCATAATCGGTAAATGTTGGAAACAAGGGAAAGTAGGACTCACCAGGAGGCGGGCCGTTCATAAATAGGTCTTTGTCCCCTACTGTCACCTCAATTAATCCATTGGCCGTCCGACCTGGACCGCTTTTTATGCGTGCTTCTGATCCAAGAAAGGCAATGAAAGACTTCTGATCAAATTTAAACATACGCAGTGGGAATAGGGCGTCGCTGAGTGTTGTAAATTCATATGAATATGCGAGCTTGTAGAAAGCATATCCCTCTTCGTAATAAGGTTTTAGCATCCAATCTCTTGAGTACTTGCCGTTTACAAGGGGCTTTCTTTCTCTTAAGCGCATGCCAGATGCTCGCATGACTGCATGAGCAATTGCGAGCTGTTCATAAAACCCTTCGGCTTCCTGGAGGGCACTATTAAGCCGATAGATCAAAGAACCCTTACGAGGAATTTGACCAGCGTAAACATCAACTTCTTCAGACAATGGAGGCCATTCCCATAAAGCTCGCCATTTCATTTCTGATAAATATTCGCGATATTTCTCGTTACTCACCGTTCCAAAGCTGCAAGTATCTTGCTCGGACTCTGTGTACATGTACGGCCAAGCGACACTTAGCAGATACCCAAAAAGGAGACAAAACAGCGGAACAAAAAAGGTGATTTTGAGGAAGAAAATCGCAAACCTGATCATGACCTGATTTCCCTTTTTGGTACGCCTGAAACCACAATCAGGATGGAATAAAAGCCGACTATAATTAACAGCTATTCCGAACTATTCAAATGAGGCAATTCGGTCCGAATAGGTACTTCTTATAACTATGCGCCAATAAGCCTATTCAAAGTTTGCTTTCGCTGGGGGCATCAGGGTTCGCACCTGCAGGATATTCCTGCTTCAGGCCAGTCTTGCATGCCCGCCATACAAGACTTTCATCGCCCAATGTTCCCTTCGTTCGCAGAGCCGTCACTTGCGCGATGGGGCGAGCGCGGGCTGTGTAGGCTTGACGCACGAGACGATCTCGACCTGTTCTTTGTTCCGGCTATTGCCAGCGCAGGCGGGCTTTGTCGTCTTCATCTTTTGCAGCAACCCAGCTGGCTTCGCCTTGCTCGGTGCGTTCCTTCTTCCAGAAGGGGGCGCGGCTTTTGAGGAAGTCCATGATGAATTCGGCCGCTTCGAAGGCGACCTGACGGTGGGAGGACAGGGTGATCACCAGAACGATCCGGTCGCCGGGCATCAAGGTTCCGAAACGATGGATGATGCGAGTGCCGGTGAGGGCAGGCCAGCGGCTGCGGGCCTGCTGTTCGATGCGCTCAAGCTCGTTTTGTGCCATCGCCGGATAGTGCTCAAGTGTCATGTCCAGAATGCGCTGGTCATGCACCATGTCACGGACAAGCCCGGTGAAGGTAACCGCAGCCCCAACCGAGGTGCGCCCGTCGACCAGACGATCGATTTCTGCCGAGATGTCGAAATCCTCACGTTGCAGCGAAACAGTCATGGCGGGTCCTAAGTAGGGTGGGCGGGTCCTGAGTAGGGTGTGAGGGCTGGATGGTCGGGATGCTTTGGTCTCAACCGCCGGTCATTGGCGGGAAGAAGGCGATTTCCTCGGCGGTGCCGACGGCTTCGTCATGCTCGGCGTGGAACTGGTCCAGTGCCACACGCACGGTTTCCGGGTCGGCAAAGGCACGGGCATAGCCTTCACCACGGGACTGCTGCCAGTTGATGAGGTCGCGGACATTCTTGACGCTGGCGGGCAGATCGATCCGCTCTTCATCCAGGCCGATATGCTCTCTTAGCCAGGCGAAATAGACAAGTTTCATGATGGACCTCCCGATGCGCGGTGTGAGTGGCGATCGCTGGCGACCGCCGGGCGGATGGTCGCGATTGCCCTCGTAAACTATCAGTCTTCGAGGAGATATTGCAAGCCTGCCCGGAAATAGTCATACCCGGTATAGAGGGTCAGCAGTGCAGAAATCCAGAGCAGCGTCAATCCGAGATCGGATACAAACGGCCAGACCTTGTCGCCCGCAGGGCCAGCCAGCAGAAAGCCGATGGCAACCAGCTGGGCGGTTGTTTTCCACTTCGCCAGCCGGGTCACGGGTACGCTGACCTGAAGGCCTGCAAGGAACTCGCGCAGGCCCGAGACGAGGATCTCACGGCAGAGGATGATCACGCCAGCCCAGATATGGAACGAGGACAGGGTATGGTCATTGGTGAGCATCAGGATGCTGACCGAGACCAGCAGCTTGTCGGCGATCGGGTCGAGCATGCGGCCAAGGGCGGACTGAAGGTTCCAGCGACGGGCCAGATAGCCATCGAAAAAATCGGTGATTGCCGCCGCGCTGAAAAGCGCCAGAGCTGTCCAGCGAGCCCAGTCATGGGTTGGCCAAAGCATGCACACGACAATCGCCGGAACAGCAACGATGCGGGCAATGGTCAGAATGTTTGGAATATTGAAGGTTTTTGAGCCGGTCATGGCGGGCAGCTCTCTTCTGGGACTGGGTTGGTGGAAACTATCACGCCCCTTCAAAGCACGTCCAGTGCATTCTCGTCAATGCGGCTAACCGGTCGGATGGCAAATCAGCCGTCATCATCGTGGAAATAGGCGTGGATCGAATTGGCCATCTGTTCGGATATGCCATCAACGGCCAGCAGGTCGGAGAGGGCGGCGCTGCGGACGGCCTTTGCCGTGCCGAAATGATGCAACAGGGCGCGTTTGCGGGCCGGTCCGATGCCTGGAATATCCTCAAGCCCGGTCTGGGAAATGGCCTTTGACCGCCGGGCCCTGTGGGTGCCGATGGCAAAGCGGTGGGCCTCGTCACGCAGGCGTTGGATGAAATAGAGCACCGGATCGCGCAAGGGTAGCATGAAGCTTTCCTTGCCGGGCACGAAGAAATGCTCGCGACCTGCATCCCGGTCCGGCCCCTTGGCAACACCAACCATCGGCAGATCGTGGATGCCGAGATCGGCAAGGATTTCGCGAACGGCATTCAACTGGCCAAGACCACCGTCTATCAGCAACAGGTCGGGCCAGGCCGGGTCGGGCATGTGGCCGTTCTTGCTCACATTGCTCTTTTCTTCCGCTTCGCTGGCCGACGGCCTCGGGCCGTTTTCCTTGAGCAGGCGGGAGAAGCGGCGCTGCAACACTTCGCGCATCATGCCGAAATCATCGCCGGGGGTGATGTCTGTCGACTTGATGTTGAACTTGCGATACTGGTTCTTCATGAAGCCTTCCGGCCCGGCCACGATCATGCCACCAACGGCATTGGTGCCCTGAATGTGGCTGTTGTCATAGACTTCGATGCGATTGGGGCGGGCTGGCAGGTCGAATACCTCGGCCACCCCGTCGAGCAGGCGGGTCTGGCTGGATGTTTCGGCAAGGCGGCGCCCCAGGGCTTCGCGGGCATTGGCCAGAGCGTGATCGACCAGCTCCTTCTTTTCGCCCCGCTGCGGCACCAGAATAGAAACCTTCTGCTCGGATTTGCTGGTCAGCGCTTCGGCCACGAGATCCTGTTCCTCAATGGCATGCGAGAGCAACACGAGACGCGGGCAGGGCTTGTTGTCATAGAACTGGGCGACGAAGGCACTGAGCACTTCGACCTCGTCCTGTGTCTTGTCGGCCTTGGGGAAATAGGCGCGGTTGCCCCAGTTCTGCCCGGTGCGGAAGAAGAAGACCTGAATGCAGGTCTGACCGCCGTCCTGATAGCAGGCGAAGACGTCCGCTTCTTCGGTGTTCTGCGGATTGATGCCCTGATGGGACTGGATGTGACTGAGCGCGGCGAGCCTGTCGCGATAGATGGCGGCGCGCTCGAAATCGAGCTGTTCGGAGGCTTCCTGCATGCGCTCGGAGATTTCCTTGCGCACGGTCTGGCTCTTGCCGGTCAGGAACAGGTGGGCTTCCTTGACCAGTTCGGCATAGCCTTCGGGCGAAATTTCCCCTGTGCAGGGCGCGGCGCAGCGCTTGATCTGGTGCAGCAGGCAGGGTCTGGTGCGGCTCTCATAGACGGAGTCGGTGCAAGTCCGCAACAGGAAGGCCTTTTGCAGTGCATTGATGGTGTCATTCACCGCGCTGGCCGAGGCAAACGGGCCGTAATATTTGGCCTTGCGCTTGCGAGCGCCGCGATGCTTGGCGATTTGCGGCGCTTCATGATCCTCACCGATGAGGATGTAGGGGAAGCTCTTGTCGTCGCGCAGCAGAACGTTGAAGCGGGGTCTGAGACGCTTGATCAGGTTTGCTTCCAGCAGCAGGGCCTCGGTCTCCGTCGCCGTGGTGACGAACTCCATGCTGGCCGTCAGCTGGATCATGCGCAGGATGCGGTTGGTCTGGTTGCCGAGGCGGGAATAGTTGGTGACGCGCTTCTTGAGATTCTTGGCCTTGCCGACATAGAGCACATCGCCGTTGGCATTGAGCATGCGATAGACACCGGGGCTACCCGGCAAGCGGCGCACGAAATCGGCGATGATGTCAAAGCCCGTGCGCCGTTTCTCCGGTTCGCCAGCCGTCTGCGGCCCTTCAGGCACAAGAGAATCCTCTGACGTCAGTGCCTCGTCGGCCATCTGGTCGGCTTGCTCCGCTTCCAGAAGCGGGGCATCCGGAGTATCGGTCTGGGAAGTGATGGTCTCGTCGCTCATTGTCTCTGAAGGGGCGTTCCATGATCTGCTCGGGCAGTCTACAGGCTATGACTCGGAACGAAAAGTCAATTCTCCGGGCGCAGGTCTTGTGAGCTGCTGCCCGCAAATGTGGTCAGTGGCTGGCAAAGGCGAGGGCGACATAGCCTGCGTAGGCGGCAACCATGATGGCGCCGCGCGTTCGTGTCAGGGGCATCCTGAAGACGGTGAATAACAGCATCAGCAATGCGGTTGCCACCATCACCAAGAGGTCCATGCCGATCACACGTTCCGGCACATGGATGGGGATGATGGTCGACGTCAGGCCCATGATGGCGAGGATGTTGAAGATGTTCGAACCGATGACGTTGCCGAAGGCCATGGCACCCTGATTGCGGATCGCAGCAACGAGGGTCGTTGCCAGCTCTGGCAACGAGGTACCAAGGGCGACCACGGTGAGACCGATGACTGCTTCGGAGACCCCCCAGGTGCGGGCGATGCCAGTGGCGCCCTCAATGGTGAGATGTCCGCCGAGCGGCAGCCCGATCAGGCCGATGACGATGAACAGGATGGCGACGCCGAGATTTGACGGGGCTTCTTCAAGGAGCTCCTCGTCAACCAGATCGCACGGCTCGCCGCGTTGTTTGCGTGACGTCCAGACCGTCCAGGTAAGAAAGAAGGTCAGCAACGCCAGAAGCACGATGCCGGAAGAAAGGTCAAGAACGCCCTGCAGGCAAAGGGCAGAGAAGACAATGGAAACCGCGATCATGAAAACGGTGCTTGAGCGCGTACCGCTTTCACTGCACTGGGTGGGGCGGATAAGCGCGGGCAGGCCAAGGACAAGCAGGACGTTGGTGATGTTGGAGCCAACCACGTTCCCGATCGAGATGCCGCCAAGTCCCTTGAATGCGGCATCAAGGGAGATGATAAGCTCCGGCGCTGATGTACCAAACGAGACGATCGTCAAGCCGATGATCAAAGGAGGAATGCTCAGGCGTGTTGCGAGGGTAATCGCTCCGCGTACAAGCAGGTCGCCTGCAACCAAGAGCAAGACGAGACCTCCAATGAGGTACAGATACATCATCATGAGTGGGACTTGATCCGTTTAATATTCTGTATTGAGCCGCTGACTTACCTGCCGGGTGGTAAGTTGTCAGATCTATATAAGAATGTTGCAGCTTTATTTAAAGATTTGATGTTTATTTATTTTTGCAAAAATATTTGATAGCTTCGAAAATAATTGCCCCGGTTCGGGGGGCTCCGGTGTGGTGCCCTGTCGCCGTGTCTCGTTGCCCTGCTTGCACGCTTGCTGCTGTCCCTCTATGATCCGGCCAAGACCTCGTGTGGAGATCTTTGCATGATCAGGCACGGAGACAGGGCTGCATATGCCCGGGCTGCCCCGCTTCCCTATTGGCCGCGTTCTTTCATTTCCCTTCCTGCCTCTTCCTCAAATGTTTATCCCAGTTTCAAAGGATGCCAGATATATGATGATACTTCGCTCATCTTCAACATCTCCTTTTGTTCGCAAGGTAATCATTGCTGCCAAACTGCTGGGGCTGTTCGATCAGATCAGCCTGCAGGAGGCCAAGCTGATTGACCCGACCGACAGTCTGAGCCAGCAGAATCCTCTGGGCAAGATACCGGCGCTCATTCTGGATGGGGGAGAGGTCGTGTTCGATTCATCGGTCATCGTTGATACGCTCGACCAGATGGCCGGTGGTGGCAAACTCATTCCAGCCGATCCGGCGCGCCGCAGGCAGGTGTTGACCCTGCAGGCCCTGTGCGACGGCATGCTTGATGCAAGCGTTCTGCTGGTTGCCGAGCAGCGGTTTCGTCTGGAAGCGCAGCGCAGTGCCAAATGGGTGGCCCATCAGACGGCAAAGGTGGACAGGGCATTTGGTGCGCTGGAGGCCATGGTGCCGCAATTGCAGGGGGAACCGGATGTGGGGCAGATCGCTCTTGCCTGCGCATTGAGCTATCGTGATCTCCGTTTCCCCGATCAGGACTGGCGGGCAAACTATCCGCAGCTTGGCCTTTGGCTGGTCGCATTTGAAAAGGCCGTTCCGGCTTTTGCCGAAACGGCCTTCAAGCAATAGCACACATTAATCCGGCGATCTGCGTCGCGCTGGCTATCATCCCATTTGGCCCGCAGCAATGGCGCGGGCCATCGGGGTGTTCATGCTGCCTGCCTGATGCTAGCGCAAGGAACGGCAATAGGCGCCATAGATGCGCCACGGGTCACGGCCCAGAATGCAGGCTTCGACGTTGTAGCCGTAGCCTGCGAAGCCTGCCTTGGCCTCGATCAGATAGTAGATCGTTGTCTTGTGTCCAAGGTCGGTATAGCCGGTGGCGCGACAATAGCGACGGGCGAAAAAGGGCTCGCTCATCTCCTGGGTTCGAGCATGGCGGATGCGGTCGATGGAAACGACCGGATCGCCGGATTTGACGACGTTGGCTTCCGCGATCGACAGCTTGGTGGCAACGCGCGAGAGCACGCCGGCGCCATCGCATTCGGGCAGAATGGCGGCCGACGCAGCGCCAGTCCAGATGGAAAACAGCAGGGCGCCTGCCAGTTTCATCAGTTGGTATTTCATGGTGTCAGCTCCTTTTGACCGGATTTCCTGTGTTGTCTCAAGAGGGCCGGCTGAATGGGGTCAAGGGTAATCGGAACAACGCACGGCAACAACTCAAAGCGCATCTGCCTGTTGCCAGCAAATAACAGACTCTATCAATGGAATAACGTGATCAATGTTCCTGTTTCGCCTCGGGTTCGTCAAGGCTGAATGGGGTGGCTTTCTGCATTTGATGACATGAATAATGCCGCATCGCGATCTAATTGCGACCTATCAGGCCCACAAGGGCAGAAAACGCCGGTCCTTCAGGCTACCGCACAGCGAGAATGCGCAATTTGTCACGCGATCCGCATCGAGCCCGGATAGCCGAAGGACTGCATTGGCGCGGCTTGCCCTTCTTGTCGAGACACAGGCGCACCTCGCTCAGCTTCTGGCGTTTGCAGGTGACAAACAGACTGTCTTCGGGTAGTCCCGGGTTGGCGTCATGGAAGGCGCTTTCGATCTGGGGGACGGTCATCAGCAGCGGCCTATCGAGATCGGCGAGTTTGTCCGGGCGTTTGAGGGCCTTGAAACTCCTGACAGCCAGACGGAAGTAATCCAGCGGGAGGAGCCCCGAACAACTGCCGTGCTTGTCCCATTCGTGACGGATGAGGCTCTCGCTGGGCGAAAATTTCAGCATCTGTTCGACAAGATTGTCGGACGGGTCACGAAAGCGGGTGCGGCAGCGTTCCGGATAGCCTCTTTCATATTGCGGCCACAGACCATGAATGACAAAGCCGTAGGAGCGCTCGGAAAAACACTGCAACTGGTCGCGGTTGCGCCGAGCTTCGTCTGCACAATAGGTCGGCGACCAGGACAGGGTGAGGATATAATAGTCAAAATCGCCCGCTTCATCGGCGGAGGCTTGCCGCACGGGGTCGGCCAGTGACAGGAGAAGCAGGATCGTCAGGGCCAAAAAGACTGCATGGTTCACACTGGTCATCAGGGGCTGAAGGGTCGGGCGGGGCCTGCTTGCGATCTTCATGGGAGTTCCTGCTTGCATCTTGATCGGGAGCCTGTCGGTGGCCCCATCTTGGCGATATCTTGTGTGGGCTTATTGGGGCGGATTGATCCATTCAACCATGGACCGGCGTGCGGTCTGGCCGAAGGTGTCTGCGAGCAGTGGCAACAGGGCCTTCAACTCGTCATGCAGGGTATAGGGCGGATTGATGATGAACAGCCCGGTGCCGTTCAGTCGTTTGGCTGTGTCGAGCTTCTGAATGACCAGCTCCGCACGCAGGATATTGTCGATGCCGGAATCGGCAAGGATCTGGGCGGCGTCATCGACATCCCGACGGGCCTTGATCGGGTACCACAGGCAGTAGATCCCGGTTGCCCATCGCCGATAGCCCTGCAGGAAGGCGTCGACCATGCGGATATATTCGTCCTTTTCCTCAAATGGCGGATCAACCAGCACCATGCCGCGGCGTTCCGCGGGGGGCAGGTCGGCGCGCAGGGCAACCCAGCCATCATCTTCCCTGACGTGGAGCTGGTGGTTCCGGCCCATGGCCCGCTGGAGTGTATCTGCATCCAAGGGGTGCTTCTCGATGAAGGTGGCGCGATCCACCGGCCGGGCCATCATGGCGACCAGTTTGGGGGAACCGGGATAGAGCGTCAGCTCTCCATCCGGATTTAGGCGCTCGATGATATCGAGATAGGGCGCCATGATCCCGGCGACTGCGGGAGGCATGGCCTTGCGATCCAGTGCCAGCAGGCGACCAATGCCGTCCTGCCATTCGCCGGTCTTGCGGGCCTCTTCGCTCGACAGGTCATACTGGCCGATCCCGGCGTGGGTATCGAGCACGAAATATCCCTTGTCCTTCTTTTGCAGATAATGAAGGATCCGCGTCAGGACAATGTGCTTGAGGCAGTCTGCAAAATTGCCTGCGTGATAGATATGTCGATAGTTCATGAAAAGGCACAACCGGGTTGTTAAAAGACTCTGTGCTGCTATGGCTGAGCAACGCCATCCTGTCAAATGCTGGCTTCAGGATTTGAACCGGGGATTGCCCGGTTCCGGGTGATGCTGGGGCTATTTGGCCTTCTTGCCTGCGTCCTTTGCCTCATCCTTCGCCCCGTCCTTGGCTGCATCTGTCGCAGGTTTGTCCGCTGCCGGTGCGCCGGTTGCCACGCCTGCTGCTTCTCCCTTGGCGACTTCATCGACAAACGGGAAGATGATCAGGTCCTTGTCGCTTTCCTTTTCCTCGCAATCGCCGGACAGGCCGACCTGGGCGATGTAGAAGCGGCCGTTCTGCCAGGAATAGATGCTGTATTGGCGACAGGAACTGGCGCTGCCCTGCTTGGGGAACTCCGAGCGCAGAAGCTTCTTGCCCTCGTCCCAGGTCGGTTTCTGCAACTCGGTCGAGGCATACCAGCCCAGCTTGGAATCAAGCTGCGGGAAGGTGATCAGATTGGCCCATTCATCGCGGCCGTCTTCAACCTGATAGATGCGGTAACTGTTGCCATCAAGGCTGGTGGAGCAGATGAGGCCGTAGAAGGTCTGCACGTCCAGATGAATGATCAGGGCCTTTTCGGCCAATTCGGAATCGTCAAATTCAGCCAGCCAGCACCCCATGGTTGCCCGGTGATTGTCAAGAATCCGCTGGGGGATGGCATCGGACTGCGCCTGAGCAGTGGAGGCACAGACAAGGCCTGCCAGCAAAGACAGCGGCAAGAGCAACCGGCTCGGCCATTTCGCGGTAGTCGTTGCCCAACCGGTGGTTCCAACCGGGTCATTTTGTCCAGTGTGCATTTCCGATTCTCCCCTCAGAAGGCAGTTTCAGAATAGCTGACTCGCTGCCAATGGCCAATTGTTGCTGGTCACTTTCATTCCCCATCCCTGCAATATAGCCAGTTTTCTCAAGATTATTTGACATTTGTGTTCAATATTCCTGGTTGCTTTTGTCGATAAGTGGGGTATGGATGGGGCACTCACTTCACTCTGTATCTGCTGTCTGTGACAGCATCATCAAGGCAAACAGGATTCGGTCATATGAAGGTTGCAATCGTCCCCGTGACTCCATTTCAGCAGAATTGTACGCTCATTTGGGATGAGGAAACCGGCAAGGGCGTCGTGATCGACCCGGGCGGAGAGGTCGAGAAGATCCTTCAGGTGCTGGAGAATGAAAAGATCGAAGTGGAGCGTATCCTCATCACCCACGGACATATCGACCATATCGGTGGTGCCGCAGAATTGCGCGATGCACTGGATGTCGATGTGGAGGGGCCGCACGAAGCGGACCGCATGCTGATCGAACGGGTGGCCGAGCAGGCAATCCAGTTCGGTGTGCCTGCTGCCAAGCCATGCGAGCCGGATCGCTGGCTGCAGGATGGTGACGAGGTTGATATTGCGGGGATGACCTTCTCGGTGCTGCATTGCCCGGGCCATGCGCCCGGCCACGTGGTCTACTATAACGAGGACGCCCGCTTCGCCATCATGGGCGATGTGCTGTTCAATGGCTCGATCGGGCGCACCGATCTGCCGGGGGGCAATCATGAAACCCTGATGGCTTCCATCCGCGACAAGATCCTGCCGCTGGGTGATGATGTTGCCTTTGTCTGCGGGCATGGCAATCACTCGACCATTGGTGAGGAACGGCGGAGCAATCCCTTTCTTAAAGGTCTTTGAGGCTAAAAAGGGCGGTCTGGATCGTCATTCTGATCGCCGACAGACCGCTGGCAGGCATTGAAATGAGTGATATCTCGTTTTCCAAAGAAGAAAAACAGCAACTGGTCCAGCTGCTGCAAGATTATTTCAGCGAAAATCTTGAACAGGAAGTGGGCCGTTTCGAAATAGAGTTTCTTCTCGATTACATGATCAAGCAGCTTGGCCCTGTTTTCTACAACAAGGGGCTGCTTGATGCCCGCGCCATGCTGGAAAAACATCTCGAGAGCTATGGGGATGATCTCTATGGTCTGGAGAAAAGCGTATAAATTAAGGGTTTCAGCGCGCTTCTTGAGCGTATGTTGCAAAAATACACTACGTAATGGCGGAAATAACTGATAGGTTCCCTGAAAATTTTTCTCTTAGTTTGATTCCTTTGGAACGTTGGGCAACGAAATGAAATTCATATTTCCAGTGTGTCTTGCATTTCTGGCAGGTACGCTTGCATTCTCTGATATCGAGGCGAACGCCAAGTCGGTTCAGGTTGTGCCTGCAGGCAACCGTTCCAAAGTGCAGCCTGCCATTCCAAACGGCTCTCATCTGCGCACGAATGCCCAGAAGACCTCGTTCGACAAGAAATACGAGAAGGTCCGGGATCTGCTGCAAAAAGACAAGCGTCTGATGGCCAAGATCAAGCAGGCTGCGGACGCCTATGGCATTGAGCCGATCCACATGATTGGTGCCATTGTTGGAGAACATACCTACAATATCAACGTCTTCGACTATCTGCAGACCTATTATACCAAGGCTGCGATCTATTCCGGCATGGACATCAAGTTTGCCTATGACGGGGAAGACATTGATGTATTCCTGAAGCGTCCACAGTTCGAGGCTTGTGACGAGGCCAAGGGATCCTATGAGGTCTGGTCTTGCCGTCAGGCAGTCTGGAAGGACAAGTTTCAGGGCAAGACGGTGGATGGCAAGACGTTCCCGAAGGATCGTTTCAGCAAGGTTTTCTTCCAGCCGATATATGCCGGGCAGACTTTCGGGCTGGGCCAGATCAGCCCTCTGACGGCGCTCAAGCTGACCGATCTCGTGCACGAGAAATCCGGGCTGCCCAAACTTGACGAGACCCATGCCGCCGGCGTCTACAATGCCATCATGAAGCCGGACATTTCGCTTGCCTTCATGGCTGCGATGATCCGCCGGGCCATTGATGACTACAAGACCATCGCCGGGGTCGACATCTCACAGAACCCGGGCATCACCGCAACGCTTTACAATATCGGCGACACCGATATCCATGCCGAGGAACTGCGCGTCAAGATGAAGCGTTCCGGTGGTGTGGTCTGGCCGCGCGAAAACTATTACGGCTGGCTTGTCAATGACAAGGCCGAGGAGCTCGCCGAGATTCTTGACGACCCCTCTGATCACGACAAGACGCGCATTCGTCAGGCCGACGCGCGCTAGCTCAGCCGT
Source organism: Cohaesibacter haloalkalitolerans (assembly GCF_003574655.1). Classification (GTDB taxonomy): domain Bacteria; phylum Pseudomonadota; class Alphaproteobacteria; order Rhizobiales; family Cohaesibacteraceae; genus Cohaesibacter; species Cohaesibacter haloalkalitolerans. The sequence goes on along the minus strand of NZ_QNUM01000004.1, from coordinate 478,380 downwards.
TTGAAGCAGACCTTTGTCGTTCCCGCATCCTTGAAGCCAAGCTCCGATGCGGCCGCCCGGGTCACATCCAGAATGCGCCCCTTGATGAAGGGGCCGCGATCATTCACCCGCACAATGACCTTCTTGCCGTTGCGCATGTTGGTGACTTCAATTTTCTGACCCAGCTCAAGGCTCTTGTGGGCTGCGGTCATCTTCTTGGGATTGGCCATTTCGCCCGATGCTGTTCTCGAGGTCAATTGATACCAGGATGCGGTACCGCAATGCTTCATGTCGGCGGCGTGGCTGACATCCTTCAGTACCATCATGAATAAGACGGCTGCGACGAGCCCGATACCGGTTGCTGCTATTCTGTTCAAAAGCTCTTCTCTCACTTTCGTTGTCAATTTTTGCTTAACCCAGTTGTCTGGGGGCAAAGGGGCGAGAGTATGATGACAATGTGATCAATTCGGAATGCTGCATGTTTCTGGGTCTCGGAAGGGCGAAAAAGCGGCTTCTGTTGCATTTGGGCAACGAAAATCCGGCATTTTGCTTGCGAATTGCGGTCTATTCGGCGATAGTCGTGGATAGTCTTTTTGATTACGTAGAAAACCGGCTGGTAAAATTCACGAAAGTCCGCTTAAAGCGGCGCGGACCAAACTCCAAAGTCCACGGATTTTGGCCAATCTTGACTTTTTTGCCGCTGGTTGTCGCGCCGAGCTTCTCCTCGACAGAAAGACCCGGCGCATTCAGCTCGCGGCCTTGCCGCCTAAAGGAGCCCGCTAGATGCTCTATCTCGAATTCGTGTTTCTGTTGGTCATGCTCTATATCGGGTCCCGTTTTGGCGGGATCGGTCTGGGCGTGGTGTCCGGCATTGGTCTGGTCATCGAAGTGTTCATCTTCCAGATGCCTCCAACCTCTCCCCCCATCACCGTGATGCTGATCATTCTGGCGGTTGTCACCTGTGCCTCCATTCTTGAAGCTGCCGGCGGTTTGAAATACATGCTGCAGGTGGCCGAGCGCATGCTGCGTTCCAACCCCAAGCGCGTGACGCTGATCGCACCGTTCGTTACCTATTTCATGACCTTCCTGCTGGGAACCGGTCATGCTGTCTATTCCATCATGCCGATCATCGGTGATGTGGCCCTCAAGAATGGCATCCGGCCGGAACGTCCGATGGCAGCGGCCTCGGTGGCCTCGCAGGTCGGCATCACGGCATCGCCGATTTCTGCGGCCGTCGTCTATTATCTGGCACAGCTGTCCGATCTCAACTCGAACATCACGCTGCTGTCCATCCTGATGGTCACCGTGCCGGCGACTCTGTGTGGGACTCTGGCCATGGCGCTTTACAGCATGCGTCGCGGCAAGGAGCTGTCTGACGATTCCGAGTATCAGAAACGTCTCGAAGATCCGGCATGGTCCGAAAAGATCCGCTCGACCACAGCGACGTCGCTGAACGAAAAGCTGCCAGCCAAGGCCCGCAATGCGGTGCTTCTGTTCGTTGCGGCCATTTTCATCATCGTTGTCATCGCCATGGTGCCGGAAATAAGAACCGTTGCCGGTGCTGAAAAGCCGATCAGCATGGCGGTCGTCATCCAGATGATGATGCTGTGCTTTGGCGGTATCATCCTGCTGGCAACCAAGACCCAGCCACGCGATGTGCCGGACGGGGTGGTCTTCAAGTCAGGCATGGTGGCTGCGATCGCCATCTTCGGTATCGCTTGGATGTCGGACACCTATTTCCAGTATGCCTTGCCGCAGTTCAAGACCGGCATCGTGGAAATGGTCACCAACTATCCATGGACCTTTGCTTTGGCGTTGTTCATCGTGTCGGTGGTGGTCAACTCGCAGGCCGTGGTGGCGCGCATGATGCTGCCGGTCGGTCTCGGGCTTGGTCTGGAACCGGCGCTGCTGATCGGTCTGATGCCTGCTCTCTATGGCTATTTCTTCATTCCGAACTACCCGTCCGATATCGCCACGGTGAACTTCGACGTGTCGGGAACCACCAAGATCGGCAAATGGTATTTCAACCATTCCTTCATGACGGTCGGTCTTATTGCTGTCATTACCGGATCTGTGGTCGGCTATCTGCTGGCCAAGATCATCATCGGCTAGGGTGACCTTGCCGTCGATCACCTGAAAGACCATTGGGCCTCCCGCAGTGTTGCGGGGGGCTTTTTTGTGCAAATGCGCATGCGGGGAGCCGCGGTTCCGGCTGCCTGCAATTTGGGCTTTGAATGCAGTTGATCATTTGCTACGGACAGGCAGGCCCGTACCGGGCCGATCCCCCCGGGAGGCCCTGACATGGTCCTGTTGCTGTTCGTTGTTGTCGGATTCCTGAGCGCGCTGGCCTCGGCAGTGTTCGGCTTCGGTACTGCGTTGTTTTTCCTTGCCATCGGATCGCACCTGCTGGACGTCAAGGACACCATTGTGCTGGCGACGGTTCTGTTCGCCGCTTCGACCATCACGAAATCCATTCTGTACCGGCGGCATGTCGACTGGCGCATCGTCGGGGTGATGGCCATCTCCTGCCTTCCGTTTGCCTTTGGCGGATCACTGCTGCTGGCGCAGGTGCCCGGTGATCTGGTCAAACGCCTGCTCGGGAGCATGGTGCTCTGCTACGTGATCCTCAAGCATATCGGTCGCCTGCCTGCCGTCCGTATAGGCTGGGGCGGTCTTGTTGTGGGATCTGCCCTCTACGGTTTCTTTTCAGGGCTGGTGGGCAGCGGCAATCTGATCAAGGTGATCCTGTTTCGCGAGATGCAGATCTCGCGGCAGGCCTTTGTCGGGGCGATGGCCGCCACATCGGTGATGTCGAATCTAGCCAAGCTGTCGGGATATTGGCAGAGCGGATTGCTGACCGCACACATGTTCGCACCCTCCGTGGCTCTGGCTTTCTCAGCCATTGCCGCGGCTCTGCTTGGCCGGTTCGTGCTCAACCGGATATCTGCCCGCAACTTCGAGACAGGGCTGCAGATCCTGATGGTGATCGCTGCCCTGGCTCTGCTCTTCTAGCTTTCAGCTCTTGCGGCGCTTCGGTCGCGGGGTGCTGCTTGCCCCCTTCGGTCGCGGCATGTCGGTGCCGGGGCCCATGTCATCGAGATCCGGCTTCTTGATGCGGCTGCCCTTGGCCGAGGCGGACTTGGGCATGTTGGCCGAAGAGCCATATTTGCGTTCTCCGCGATAGCCGCCGGTTTTCTCGTCGACCGCCGACTGGCGGGCCAGCGGGTCGTCGGCAATGGCCAGTTCGGTTGCACGCAGGCGCTTGACCTCGTCGCGCAGGCGGGCTGCTTCCTCGAATTCGAGGTTGGCAGCAGCCTCTTTCATGCGGTTTTCCAGATCCTCGATATGGGCTTCCAGATTGTGGCCGATGCCCGGATCGGCAATGTCGGCGAGCCCCTTGTCGACGGTGACATGGTCGCTTTCATAGACCGAGCCGAGAATGTCGCCGATGTTCTTCTTGACCGTCTGCGGCGTGATGCCGTGTTCCTCGTTGTAGGCCATCTGCTTTTCGCGGCGACGGTTGGTCTCGGTGATCGCACGGTCCATGGAGCCGGTCATCTTGTCGGCATAGAGAATGACCTTGCCGTCGGCGTTACGGGCGGCACGGCCAATGGTCTGGATGAGAGAGGTTTCCGAGCGCAGGAACCCTTCCTTGTCTGCGTCGAGAATGGCAACGAGGGCACATTCGGGAATGTCGAGGCCCTCGCGCAGCAGGTTGATGCCGACCAGCACATCGAAGGCGCCGAGACGCAGATCGCGGATGATCTCGATCCGCTCGATGGTGTCGACGTCCGAATGCATGTAGCGCACCCGCACACCTTGTTCGTGTAGATATTCGGTGAGGTCTTCGGCCATGCGCTTGGTCAGGGTGGTGACCAGTGTGCGGTAGCCTTGGGCTGCCTTTTCCTTGACCTCGCCAAGAAGGTCGTCCACCTGGGTCTTGGCCGGGCGGATTTCGATGATCGGGTCGGTCAGGCCCGTCGGGCGAATGACCTGCTCGGCGAAGACGCCGCCGGCTTCTTCCATTTCCCAACTGCCCGGAGTTGCCGATACGGCGACGGTCTGCGGGCGCATGGCGTCCCATTCCTCAAAGCGCAAGGGGCGGTTGTCCATGCAGCTGGGCAGGCGGAAGCCATATTCGGCAAGAGTCGCCTTGCGGCGGAAGTCACCCCGATACATGGCGCCGAGCTGGCCGATGGTCACATGGCTCTCGTCGACGAAAATCAGGGCGTTGTCTGGCAGATACTCGAATAGGGTCGGCGGCGGCTCGCCAGGTAGACGGCCGGTGAGATAGCGCGAATAGTTCTCGATGCCCTGACAGGCGCCGGTGGCTTCCATCATTTCCAGATCGAAGCGGGTGCGCTGTTCCAGTCGCTGTGCCTCGAGCAGGCGACCATGGGCCTCCAACTCCTCAAGTCGTTCGGCGAGCTCCTTCTTGATACTCTTGATGGCCTGATTGAGGGTTGGGCGCGGGGTGACATAGTGGGAGTTGGCGTAGAGCTTGACCATTTCCAGATCGCCCATCTTCTGGCCGGTCAGGGGGTCGAATTCCTTGATCTCCTCGACCTCGTCGCCGAAGAAGGAAATGCGCCAGGCGCGGTCTTCATAGTGGGCCGGAAAGATCTCGACGACATCGCCGCTGACGCGGAACGAGCCGCGCTGGAAGTCCATGTTGTTGCGCTTGTATTGCAGCGCCACCAGATCGGCGATGAGCTGGTTCTGGTCGATGACGTCGCCGGTCTCGATCTTGAAGCTCATCTCGGTGTAGGTCTCGACCGAGCCGATACCGTAGATGCAGGACACCGAGGCGATGATGATCACGTCGTCGCGCTCAAGCACGGCGCGGGTGGCGGAGTGGCGCATCCGGTCGATCTGCTCGTTGATCGTGCTTTCCTTCTCGATGAAGGTATCGGTGCGCGGTACATAGGCTTCCGGCTGGTAGTAGTCGTAGTAGGAGACGAAATACTCGACCGCGTTGTTGGGGAAGAAGTTCTTGAACTCGCCGTAGAGCTGTGCGGCCAGGGTCTTGTTGGGGGCGAGGATGAGGGCAGGACGGTTGGTCTGGGCGATAACCTGGGCCATGGTGAAGGTCTTGCCGGACCCGGTGACGCCGAGCAGAACCTGCGTTGCTTCGCCATCACTGATGCCTTCAAGCAGATCAGCAATCGCCGTTGGCTGGTCGCCCGCCGGTTCATATTCGGTCTTCAGCTCGAAGGAGACGCCGCCTTCCGACTTCTCGGGACGTTCCGGGCGGTGGGGCGTCCAAGGCTCGGAATCCATGAATTCGGGGCGGCCATGCTCGATCAGGGATTCCAGCGCCCGAACAGTCTCGGTGACACCGGAGCGATCATCGCTCTTGCCCTTTTTCTTCTGGGCCTTCTTGCGCTCGCGGGTTACCCGCTCCAGCTCTTCAGCCTTTTCAAGCGAAATGTCGAGGCCTGCAATGGGGTTCATGCCGCCTGCGGCCTTTTCTCGCGCTGAAACGGGGGTGTCCTTGGACTTTCTTGTGCGTTTCGCTGTTGGCTTTTTGGCGCTATCCTTGGGCTTGGGTTCAAGTCTGGCTGCCTGGGCGATTTCATCGGCCCAGTCGGCTATCGAATCAGAAAGCGGGACTCCTTCAAAGGAGGCTTGTGGTGCTTCACCCAAACCGCCTTGTTTTTCAGCCTCTTCCTGTTTTCTGGATGCCATGTGCCTGCCTCATGCTGCTGTTTGAGCCCAATGTAAGGGAACAAAGCGAGAATATGAAGGGGGGTAGAAAAATAATTAAACGGACGGCTCGTGCAGGGATTGTATCAGCCGAATGGCCAATTTTCTGTTTTATTAAATAGTCCTAATATTCGAAAATACTAAATTAAAAGGACGTCGCACTATGCACAGGGCACCTTTCGCCGGGGAGGGGCGGTGCTTCAAAGGAGAGAAAATGACGCACGTAGTTGTTATGGGGGGAGGTCTTGGCGGTCTTTCGGCAGCTTATGAAATCCGCCAGAAATTGTCCAAGACGGACAAGGTAACCGTGGTTTCCAACAAGCCATTCTTCCAGTTCACCCCGTCCAACCCGTGGGTTGCTGTCGGGTGGCGCAAGAAAAAGGACATCACACTGGATCTGGCGACGGTTCTGCCGAAGAACAAGGTGGATTTCATCTGCTCTGCAGTCACCAGCGTTGATCCGGAGCATAATTCGATCGGTCTGGCTGACGGATCGACTGTTGCCTATGATTATCTGGTGATCGCGACCGGTCCGGAACTGGCCTTTGACGAGATCGAGGGACTGGGGCCGGAAGGCAACACGATCTCGGTGTGCGACGTCGATCATGCCACTGCTGGCTATGAGAAGTGGGAAGCCTTCTGCAAGGATCCGGGACCGATCGTGGTTGGTGCGGTTCAGGGCGCCTCCTGTTATGGTCCGGCCTATGAAACGGCGATGATCTTTGATACGGACCTGCGCAAGCGCAAGATCCGCGACAAGGTGCCGATGACCTTCGTGACCTCCGAACCCTATGTCGGGCATCTCGGTCTCGGCGGGGTGGGCGACACCAAGGGCATGCTGGAATCGGCCATGCGTGACCGCACGGTGAAATGGATCACCAATGCCAAGGTCGACAGGATTGAAGCCGGTGTCATGTATGTCACCGAAGTCAACGAAGACGGATCGGAAAAGCAGAAGCACGAGCTGCCGTTCAAGCATTCGATGATGCTGCCGGCCTTCCGCGGCATTCCTGCCCTTCAGGGTATCGAGGGGCTGGTCAATCCGCGTGGCTTCGTCATCGTCGATAAGCACCAGCGCAACCCGAAATATCCCAACATCTTCGGCATTGGCGTCTGCATCGCCATTCCTCCTTACGAAAAGACGCCGGTGCCGGTGGGGGTTCCCAAGACAGGTTACATGATCGAGTCTATGGTGACCGCATCTGCCAAGAATCTGAAGGAAATTCTGGCCGGTGAGGAGCCGACCCACCAAGCAACGTGGAACGCGATCTGTCTTGCCGACTTTGGCGATTCCGGGCTGGCCTTTGTTGCCATGCCGCAGATCCCGCCACGCAACACCAACTATTCGGGGCAGGGCAAGTGGGTTCACCTGGCCAAGATTGCCTTCGAAAAATACTTCCTGCGCAAGATCCGCATCGGTGAAACCGAGCCATATTACGAGAAGGCCGTTCTGAGCCTGCTGGATATTGCCAAGATCAAGAAATGACCGGGCAACGATAATCGATTTGGAAGCTCATCCTGCCGCTGTTCTTCGGAGCAGCGGCCTTTTTATGCGCACTTATATGGCTCTAAGCCCTTGGTTTTGGGCAAGCAAGCCCTTGGCTTTTGGCAAGTGCAGGGGACCTAGTGTCTTGAGGACAGCATTCAGGCCGGGATGTCGGCCGATGCTTCGGCGGGCTTCTTGGACTTGCGCAGGCGCTTCTGGATCTGCGGCAGCAATTCCACCAGCAGGATGCAGGAGAAGATCAGGAAGCAGCCGAAATACTGGCTCGGTGTCAGGCGCTCACCCAGCAGGATTGCGCCGAAGATGGCCGCAAACAGGCTTTCGCCGGAGAGGATGATTGCCGCGTCTGCCGGTGGCGTGTAGCGTTGGCCGATGGCCTGCAGACCAAAGGCCAGAGCGCCGGAGAAGACGCCGGTATAGATGATCTCGAACCATGCGCCCTGCAGACTTGCAATGTCGAGGCTCTCAAAGGGCAGACCAAACAGCAGGCCGAGCACGCCTGCCGTTGCGAACTGGAGCAGCGCAAAAGCCAGCGGGTTGCCATATTTGCCGACCATGCGGCCAACCAGAATGATCTGGAACGTCCAGCACAGTGCGCTGAACATCATCAGGATATCGCCCTGCTTCATGGCTTCGAGGCTGCCAGCCAGAAGATAGGCGCCCATGATGGACAGAGCCACAAGCGGCCAGATCATCGGAGATGGCCAGCTACGGAAGACCAGCACGCCGATGACTGGGGTCAGCGGCACATACATTGCGGTAAGGAAGCCTGCGTTGGTAACGGACGTCGTGGCGAACCCCATTTGCTGAAAGCCGATGCCTGCAAAGAAGATAGCCCCGATCAGAATGCCCTTGATGATGACAGGCATGGGAATGGGATTGCTCACCCGCCGCCGTTCGAAATAGGCGAAGGGCGCAACTGCCAATGTTGCCAGAATGAAGCGCACGCCGGTGAAGTTCATCGGGCCGATGGAGTCCATGGCCGTGGACTGGGCTACAAAGGCGGCCCCCCAGACGATGGCGGCAATCAGCAACAACAGGTTGGCGGTCATTCTTGGCATTGGAGCAGCTTTCAGAACGGTAAGGGAGAGCTCCGGCGCACTGTTTGTCCGGATCACCGACTTCTAAGGCAAACAGCCCCATGACTGCAACTGAATTCTATTCATCAATCCAACAAGGAATTTGATGAATCAGGGGCGTTGTGACGCAGCCTCAGTGAAGGCTGCCAACTGGTGCTGGATCACGGTGGAGGTGGCGTTTGCCAGCCGGCGGGCAGTCGCCTCGGTGGGGCTGGCGAAGGCGAGATAGCGCAAGGGGCCACCGACCATGCCATTAAACGGCCAACAAGACGAGAGCACCAGCAACGGGCTCTGGCTGTCCTTCTGCAGACCCGACTGATCCCAGCGGACGATCTTGCTGCCGTCGATGCGATAGGTGAGCGTGGGGCCGGTCATCTGTTCGACCTCCACCAGAGCGCCGGTCTGAAGATGCTGGAGGGGTTGGAAATGGGTGTCCCGGTGTGCTGCGATGATGCTGGTGCCTGCCGTGCCCAGTGGCGCTCCCTGTGCGAGCAGAACGGGACCGAAGGCGAGCCCTTCGCCACCAGCCTCCTTTAGGATGATGGTGTGCAGATCTAGGGACGGGATGGTCAGGCGGGCGACCGGCCAACTGTCGGCCCATGGCCATGCCTTGTGCGGCTTACCATCGGTTCTGCTCTGTTGCCAAGCGCGTTCCAGAAGGACCTGCGCCAGTTGCGCCTTGATGGGGATCCAACTGCCCCAGAGCAGCAACCCCAGCCCCAGCAGTCCAAGAGCCACGGCACCAAGGGTGCCTAATTTATACTGCGTGGGGCGGGGGTATCTCATGGTGTTCCTGTTATGAATGGTGGTTCAGGTCGCGCACGGGGTGGTCTCGTGCGCGGGTTTTCCTTTGTGCGTCAGCGCAGTTCCGGTGTGATCTTGCGCCATTGCAGCCAGGCGAGCAGGGCGCCTGCCAATGTCAGCAGGGCAATGCCTGCGAGGATCAACAGGCTGGCCGGGGTTGCCGTTTTCGGCAGCAGGATCTGGTTGCCGCCGGTTGGTACCAGTGCTGCCACCTTGGCGTTGCTGGTGGGGGCAGGGCTTGTGGCCATTGCGTCCATCGCCGGAGCGCTGAGGCCGAAGCTGCGTTTGAGTGCTCGCATCGGAGCGGCAGACCCGGTTGGAGCATTGGGGGCCATGGATGGCTGAACCTGGGGCTCGTCACCGAAGACAGCATCCATGTTCCAGCCGTCTGGCAGGTTGAGCGGCACCTTGCGGCTGTCAATGGCCTCGCCTTCCGGTCGAACCGGGGTTACATCCACGGCGACAAGGCTGGTGAGGCGCGTAACCAGATGGTGGCGGAGGCCGAGGGTTTCAATGGCTTTGTCGATACCGGCGCTGTCGGTTGACAGCAGACGCTCATTCTCCAACTGGCGGATTTTGCCTCGAGCCCACAGCTTGTCGACGGCGGCGGACGGTGCTGCCTTGGTGATGTCCACGGTCATTGACCAGGGTTGATTGTCAAAGCGGCCGCTGAGGGTCAGCTCGTTGCCCAGATCCTTGCCCTTGAAGGCGACGATGACCGGCTCTCCCTTGTAGAGGTCGGGCAGTTCGCTCGGGGATGCCTCGATGTCCTTGTCGTTGGCAAAGGAAATGCTGAGATCGGTGGCGACCGGGGTTGTCAGTTGGGTGAACAGCTCGGCCATCTTGCTTTTGACTTCCGTGATGTTGCCAATCTGGGTGAAGGTGCCACGGCCAACTTCGGCAGCGCGGGACATGAAGAAGCTGTTGGGGGCCGAGCCGATACCGACCGTGAAGATGCGGGAGCGGCCCTTCTGCGCCTTGACGGTTTCGAACAGTTCACGTTCGTTGCCGATGGCGCCGTCGGTGAGGAAGATCACTTGCCGCAGGGTCGGGGCATTCGGGTTCGCATCCTTCAATGCCGCCTGCATGGCAGGGAGCATCTCGGTGCCACCTCCGGCCTGAATTGCGGCAACCCAGTAGCGGGCCGTTGACAGGTTTTCCTTGTCGGCAGGCTGGGGCGCCGGGAACAGCTGCGCCATTTCGTTGTTGAAGCGGATAATCTGGAATTTGTCCTCCGGCCTCAACTGACCGAGGGCTTCGATCAGGCTTTCTCTGGCCTGACGGATGGATGGGCCATCCATCGAGCCAGACTGGTCAATGACGAAGACGACCTCGCGTGGCGGCGTCTGCAGATCCTTGGCCAGCTTGTAAGGGGGCGTGATATAGGCGAGCAGATACTGGTTGGTGTCACCCTCCGAGAGGGTTTCCTCTTCCCGTTCCTCGCCGTTGGCTTCCTTCTTCTGGCCATCCCCGGTCTGGCGCCCGGCGGGATCGTCCTTGAGGGTCTGGCTGAAGAGGCCGAGGTTCGGGGTTTCGGTCGGTTTGCCAGTCCAGGTCAGGAGGAAATCCTTGTCGGCCGGAACGACTTCGTTCTTGAGGCTGAGGGATATTTCCTTGCTGCCCGCCGGCTTGATGACCACGTCATGATAGTGGCTGACGACCTTGTCGAGGGGGAAGCCGGCTTTCAGATCGACGCTGAGGCTAACCGGATTGCTCTTGCCATCCTTCTCCGGGTCGAGCACGGGTGCGGTGATGGTGTCGCGATCCGGCACCGGGTCTGTGCTGGACCAGCCGTTGCCACCATCGGACTGGTTGGCCTTGAGGTCGATGACCGGTTGCAGTGGCTTGGCGAGCGGATTGTAGCGTGGTGCGACGACCAGCGGCACGCGCAGGGAGAATTCCTCGTCCTTGCGCGGAATGGTCTGCTGGTATTCGATCTGGATAGTGATCGAGTCCTTGGGGCCGATATTGGCCACGGCGTTGGTGAACAGATTGGGGCGCTGCTGTTCCAGGAGGCTCGCCTTCTTGCCTTCCTGTTTGGCGGCTTCATAGATCTGGCGTGCTTCTTCGCGAGGCTTGATCTTGCCTTCGATGATGCGGTCGCCGATCTTCATTTTCAACTGGTCGACAGCGGCGGTGTCCGGCAGCGGGAAGACATAGATCCCTTCTACCCAGGCATCGCTCGGATTGAGAAATTTCTGCGTCACGATGGTGCGCGCAACCGGTCCGGTGACGTCGACCTTGATGTCGGTGGCTACTTTCGGGGCTTCAATATATTTGCCCGCCTCCTTGGCCTTGAACAGAAGGCCACCCGATTGCATGTCATCAGGTGTAACGAGGAGCGGGGAGGCAATGGGAGCCGCTTGCGGGCTGACAGTTGTGGCCGGGCTGGAATGAGCCTGGGAGCCAAAGGTTACAGTCAGGGCTGCGGCGACAATCAGCGCATAGGCGCCAATCCAGATCTTGAAGGCTTTGGAAAAGGAATGCTCGAGATCGGCTTTTGGGTGCAGTGCAATGCTATGGCGCTTTCTTTTCCGATCTTTGATCCGGTCATTAAAAAAAGTCTCTGGCAATTTCATTGTTCTGAGTTCCCGAAAAAGGGTTGGTCCATGATCACTGTCTCACGGGATTAAGGCCCAGATTTGCGGTAAAATGGGCGCAAGCTGATCAATATTGTGACGATTTCGGGGCAGCTGCTACAAATGTATGTGATGGGCGGAAAATGCCTAAAGTCCGCGACAGCTTGCCTCAGCATGAATCCTGATCTTTGGACTTTACCTTGCGAAAATCATTTGTTATGTATATTCGCAAGTTCTAATTTAACGAGGTGCTAAAATGTCTCTGGATCGCTCCATTCTCGCATTTGCAGGCTTCATGGTCCTGCTTTCTGTCGTGCTTACGGTTTACGTTCATCCGCTGTTTATCTGGCTAACGGTTTTCATTGGTGCCAACATGCTGCAGTCTGCCTTCACCGGCTTCTGCCCGGCTGCGATGATCCTGAAAAAGTTCGGCGTCAAACCTGGTACGGCTTTCGAATAATTGCCAGTAAGGGGCCGCGTTGCCCTTTCAGTCTGGTCGTGTCGCAAAAAGAACAAGCCGCAGCCTGTGCTGCGGCTTCTTTTTTGAAACAGGTCATTCGAGCTATTCGTTCGCCTTCAGCATGTCCGGTTGCTGCTCTTCCAGATAGGCCTCTTCTGCGGGCGTCAGTTCGATCTTTTCATAGCCGGTGATCATCGTCCTGATGTAGTGGAACACCGTCTTGCCGGTGGTCGTCATGTAGACATGGATCACGACGAAGGTGATCATGGCAAAGGCGGCAGCCGTATGCACGAAGGCGACCAGCGAAAAGATCTGCTGGCTGTTCTGCATTGTTTCCCAAAGGCCATAGAGCAGATAGGCGATGCCCGAGAGCCAGAGGGCCGGGCCGATGATGACCATGAAGGTCAGATAGGCCAGTGACTGCAGGGCATTCTGCTTGCGGGCAAGGCTTTTCGAATAGGGGTGCGGCGCGCCCATGATGATGCCGTAGGCATAGAATTTGATCACGGCGAACAACCCCTTGTTCTGCGGCAGATAGTGGCGCCACTGTCCGGTGGTGAAATTCCAGAAGGTGGTAAAGAGCCAGAGGACCAGTAGCAGGATGGCGGCGTAGGTGTGGACCATGACCGCCAGCGGGAAGGGCACGAGGGAAAGCGTGCCGTGCAGATTGAAGCCGGAGAAGGCCAGAATGAAGATCAGCAGCGCCTGTGACCAGTGCCAGAAGCGTTCGTAGCGGGTGTAGATCTTCACCGCCCGCTTTTTGACATCTGGCCGGATGGTCAGTTCTTCAGATCGGCCAGAAGACGGGCCAGAAGACGAGGTGGAAGACGGTATGTCAGTCATGATTGGTCTCCTCAGGCCTGTTTCTTGCGATTGCGGAAGATGATGCGCAGCAAGGCGTGGAACAGGACGCCCAGCACGGTAAGGCCGAAGGCGGCGTAGCCGATCCAGTCCAGCCATTTGAACGTGTCACGCCCCGGCATGTAGATGCCGGTGATGCCATCAAGGCGGCCCTGTTTGGCGTGGCACTCAGTGCAGCGCACGGCCTGATCTTTTGGCGCGACCATGTGGGTGATCGGCCAATACATGTGGGTGTCGACAAAGCCGAGTTTGCCGGAGAAGTCCTTGCCGATGAAGTCCATCGCCGCGGGCACGGATTTGCTCCAGTCGAAATTGGTCCAGAGGGCCGTGTCGTCCTTGCCGAAGACATGATTGTAGACCAACTGGTTGGTTTCCATGTCATAAGGTTGGCGCGACAGCATCTGCTTGAAGGGCCAGATGCGGGATTTGCCATCGCTTGGAGAGCCACCAAGGGCGTTGATCTCGACGACCTTGGTGGGATCGATCTTGTCGTCCAGCAGGGTCCATGTGGTCTCGCCGTTGAACCAGGCATAGAAAGGCTTGATATTCTCGCCATATTCGAAATTGCCCTTTTCAGACATGTAGCTGGGGTGACCGTGCTCATCCATGTCCTTGTAGGGTTTGCCGTCTTTCAGCTTGCCAGCGGTTGACCAGTCCCAGAGGGTTTTTGTTGCAACGCCGCCGCGGGCAAATTCGGGGATGTGGCAGGTCTGGCAGGCAACCGTATCGGTGTGGTCGTTGAGCTTGATGCCCATCAGGTCGCTGCCGTCATGGGGGCGGTTCGAGTGGCAGCTTTCGCAGGTTGCCGATGGTTCCATCAGGCTGGCCAACTGATCGAGCTTGCGGATCTTGGCAGTCTTTGTTTCCTCGCCATCTCTGGCGACGGTTGTCGGCTTGGCCTCCATACTGTAACGCGAGCCGGGCCATTGATGGCCGGAGCCTGCGTGACAGGCGGTGCAGGCCATGTTGAGACCGTCCTTGTTCATATGCACGTCGAGCGTCTTGTCCGGCTGGTTCAGAGAGCTGTCCAGATCGCCGTGTTTGACGCCATCGCCGCCGCCACCGTAATAGTGGCAGGAGCCACAGTTCTGACGTTGCGGATTGGTGACCGACCGGGCTGCCTTGCCAAGGTCGGGGGGCATCTCCGTCTTGCCATTGACCGTGATCGGCTCATAAAGCGGATGTCCGGCCTTGGTCGGGTATTTGCTGTAGAGAGCAGTGTCCGCATGGCAGACAAGGCAGTCGACCGCTTCCGGCTCAGACGGTGGATCCTTGCGCATGTCCTCCCAGCCATACCCGGCGTGACAGGAGGTGCAGCGTGGCTCATTGGAAGCGACGTTGCCGCAGAAGGCGTTGATCACCGTCCGCTTGCCAAGGGTCTGTCCGGTTGCCTCGTTGGTGGTCTGCCATTTCCAGTGCAAGGTATGCTGCACCTGATCTGCCGCCTCGGTGTGGCAGGAAAGGCAGGCCTTGGTAACCTCGGGGCCGGACTTGAAATCCTGTTGCAGGATCTCGAACCTGGAGTGATCGGCCGTGCCGCCAGCTGGCTTGCCAGAAAGCTGCAAGCTGGCTTTTGCCTCCGGGCTGAGCGGCGAATGGGGCAGGGCGTCGCCCGATGCGGCTGATGCTGCACCAATCGGCAGCAACAACAGGGACAAAACAACAAGGGCAGATGTCGCCAGACCAGGCCTCATGCTGGTCTTGTCGAGTGGCCATCTGCCTTCAAATGCAAAGTTCGCCATGTGGTCCTCCGAACAAATGCAAAAAGGAAGGAAGATCAATTTTCCGGCAGAAACTGATCTTGCTGCATGAAAAGCTGAACCGGCTCCGGACCGAGTCAGTGGATTGATTAAACAAGACTATAAAATGCCTGTTTTTGATATTCGAATTTAGTTGGTGAGGCGGGTTGTCACACGTCGTTGGTCGTAGGCCGCGTTCCGTCCTTGGCTCAGGGCGAAGGATCGGCCTTCAGGCATGGGCAAAGAAAAAGGCCGCAACGGGGTTGCGGCCTTGGCAGGTTGGCTCGGTGCAGTTGTCGTTATTTGATGCGGTCTGGTTCGTGGGTTTCGAGGTAGGTGACCTCGGCTTCCGTCAGTTCCATGTCCTCAAAGCCGGTGATCATGGCCTTGGTGTAATGGATCAGCGTCTTGCCTGTGGTGACCATATAGATATGGCCGATCACGAAGGCGACCATCAGGAAAGCTCCGATGAGGTGCAGCAGCACGACCAGACTGAAGATGTCGTTGTTGCCCGAGTTGCCTTCCCAGAAGCTGTAGAACATGTAGGCCAGCCCGGAGAGCCAGAGCAGCGGACCTACCACAGTCATGATGGAGAAATAGGCAAAGGACTGCAGCGGGTTCTGCTTGCGGCTGAGCGTGCGCTTGTAGGGATGGGGCTGACCACGCATCATGCCGACGAGATAATGCATGATGACGTCCCAGAGTCCGGCGTTGGTGGGCACGAAATGACGCCATTGCCCGGTGGTGAAGGTCCAGAAGGCCGTGAACAGCCACAGGAAGATCAGCACGAAGGCGGCGATATCGTGGATCATTACCGCCGTGGCGAACGGGATGAAGCGGATCGTCCCGTGCACCGTGAAGCCGGAGAAGGCCAGAGTGAAGATCAGGATTGCCTGAGACCAGTGCCAGAAGCGCTCATAGCGACTGTAGTTCTTGACCTTGCGATGAAAGGTTTTGGCCTTGCTGCTTTCTGCCTTGCCAGTGGCAGGGCTTGAGGCAGATGTCATGTCGGTCATGTGTCTGTCCTCCCTAGTGTTGACGCTGTTTGCGGGTGGCAATGCGGAAGATCGTGTGGATTGCCACGCCCAGTATCGTCAGGATGATCAGGCCATAGCCCAGCCAGTTGATGAGGGGCATGTCGTCCCGTCCGGGAATGTAGACCCCTTCGATGCCTTCGAGGCGGCCGCCCTTACTATGGCATTCTTCGCACTGCACGGCCTTGTCCGACGGGGCAACCATGTGGGTGATGGGCCACCACATGCGGGTTTCGATGAACTCGAACTTGCCCGAATAGTCCTTGCCCATATATTCCTGTCCGGCCTTGATGGCGTTCGGCCAGTCAAAGCTTTTCCAGAAGGCGTCGGAGTCCTTGCCGAACAAATGCATATAGACAAGCTTCTTGCTTTCCGCATCGATCGGCTGCTTGGTGTGCATCAGCTTGAACGGCCAGATGCGGGCGGTCTCGTCGTTTGCACTGCCGCCCAGAGCATTGAGAATGACTGGTTTGGACGTATCAACCGGATCGTTGTCGGTGACATAGGTGAACTGCCCGTTGAACCAGCTGTAGGTTGGCTTGACATTCTCTTCATAGATGAAGTCACCCTTCTTGGAATCGTAGCTGGGATGCCCCTTGTCATCCTTGAGCGCGAAGGGCTTGCCATCCTTCAGCTTGCCAGCGGTCGACCAGTCCCAGAGCATCTTGGTGGCAACGCCGCCGCGAGCGAATTCCGGGATGTGGCAGGTCTGGCAGGCAACCGTGTCGGTGTGGTTGTTGAGCTTGATGGCTTCCAGTGTCTTGCCCTGGTGGGGGGCGTCCGTGTGGCAGCTCTCGCAGGAGGCGGTTTCGTTCATGCGACGCATGGCAAAGGAAGGCAGCTTCTTGCCTTCATCGTCGCGTGCCTGCGGCTTGGCTTCCATGTCGTAGCGTGACCCTGGCCAGACATGGCCCGACCCGGAATGGCAGGCCGAGCAGGCCATGTTGCCACCGTCGGCGGCCATGTGCACGTCGAGGTCCTTGGAGGGCTTGTTGAGCGAGCTGTCGATGTCGCCGTGTTTGACGCCATCGCCGCCGCCGCCATAATAGTGACAGGCACCGCAGTTGTCGCGCTGTGGCAAGCTAACGGACTGGGCCGCTTCGATCAGGTTGGAAACCTTGAAGGGCTTGCCGTTGAAGTCCATCGGTTCGGTGATGGGCAACCCGGCCTTGGCCGGGAATTTCTTGTAATATTGTGTGTCAGCGTGGCAGACGAGGCAATCAACCGCTTCTGGAGCGGCTGGCGGGTCCTTGCGCATGTCCGTCCAGCCGTAACCGGCGTGGCAGGATGTGCAGCGGGCTTCGTTGGATGCGACGTTGCCGCAGAAGGCGTTGATCACATAGCGCTTGCCAAGCTTCTGGCCGGTTTTCTCGTTGTCATATTCCCATTTCCAGTGAATGGAATCATGCACCTGAGTGGCCGCTTCGGTGTGGCAGGAGAGGCAGGCCTTGGTGACTTCCGGTCCGCTCTTGAAATCCTGTTGCAGGATTTCAAACTTGCTGTGGTCGGCCGTCTCGCCGGGCTTCTTGCCCGTAATCTGCTTTTCAGTGGATGGTTTATCAGCTGTGGCGGTGGGGGAAGCATAGGCTTTGCTCCATCCAATCACCGGTCCTGATATGGATGTCAGTGCAGTCAGCAGGACGGCCGCAGACGCAAGTCTGAAGGCCTGTCCCAAGCCCCTAAAGGCTGCATGGTCCGTCATTTGGTCCTCCCAACGGATTGCAGTATGGCCGATCGGGGGTAGTCGGAGGGCTGTCTCCGATCGGTTTCGAGTCTGTGTGCGGCCTCAAAGGGTTGAGGGCTGCACGATCTGGGTTTTGGGGCGCCAGACTCGCCCGGTCCGTATTTCAGTATATTGCAAAGTTCAAAAATTACAGTTTAGTAATGTTGGACAGAATGTCGCATCTGTGGCTTATTTGCAGGCTGGACAAGGATCTGCCTAATCGAGTTAGGTTTTGTAAATTGCCGAATTCATCCTTGGACTTACGGGAATATCGGTAAGTCTGAAACATTTGTAGGCAAGGGCTTGTTGGTTGGGTACGTTTGTGCGCAAGAAACTTTCATTCCGGGCTGCAAAAACGGCCAATTATGGCGTGCTTTGCCTTGAATTGTGCATGGGGCTGCACTAGGGTGCGCGGGCGGGCGGCTTGGCAAATTTGCCCAGCCATCATGTCCGTTTGTCTTTTTTCTAGCTGAAAATTTGGAGGGCTCAATGAGCTTTATCGCCGAGCAGCTTTCGCGCGTGAAACCGTCCGCTACCATTGCGGTCACCAACAAGGCTCGGGAATTGAAGGCCGCTGGACGTGACGTCATCGGTCTGGGTGCCGGGGAGCCGGACTTCGATACACCGGATAATATCAAGGCTGCTGCGATCAAGGCCATCAATGAAGGCAAGACCAAATATACCGCTGTTGACGGTCTGCCAGAGTTGAAAGAGGCCATTTGCGCCAAGTTCAAACGCGAGAACGGTCTTGACTACAAGCCCAACCAGGTCACCGTTGGTACGGGTGGCAAGCAGGTGCTGTATAATGCACTGGTCTGCACCCTGAACCCGGGCGACGAAGTGCTTATCCCGACGCCTTACTGGGTATCCTACCCGGACATGGTTCTGCTCGCCGGTGGTGAGCCGGTGATCGTGGAAGCCGACAAGGAAACCTTCAAGCTGACGCCGGAAGCTCTGGACGCTGCGATCACGCCAAAGACCAAGTGGCTGATCTTCAACTCACCATCCAACCCGTCTGGCGCAGCCTACAGCGAAGCCGAACTGAAGGCTCTGACCGACGTGCTGGTCAAGCATCCCCGTGTCTGGGTGATGAGCGACGACATGTATGAGCATCTGGTCTATGACAACTTCAAGTTCACCACGCCTGCTCAGATCGAGCCGAAACTCTATGATCGCACGTTGACGGTCAACGGTGTTTCCAAGGCCTATGCCATGACCGGCTGGCGTATCGGTTATGCTGCCGGTCCTGTCGAGCTGATCAAGGCTATGGCGAAGCTGCAGTCCCAGTCGACCTCCAACCCTTGCTCGATTGCCCAGTATGCATCGGTCGAGGCTCTGAACGGTCCGCAGGACTTCATCGCCGAGCGTGCTGAAGTGTTCAAGCAGCGCCGCGACCTGGTGGTCAAGGCTCTCAACGAGTGCGAAGGCCTGACCTGCCCGATGCCGGAAGGGGCATTCTATGTTTATCCCTCCTGTGCTGGCACGATCGGCAAGACCGCTCCGTCTGGCAAGGTGATCGAAACCGACGAGGATTTCGTCACCGAGCTTCTGGAAGCAGAAGGCGTTGCCGTTGTTCAGGGCTCCGCTTTCGGCCTCGGCCCGAACTTCCGCATCTCCTATGCGACCTCCACCGAGGCGCTGACCGAGGCATGTGCACGCATCAAGAAATTCTGTGCTGCCCTGAAATAGGATCGGCACCGACATTCCTGCCCCTTTTCGGGGCGGAGTGAAGAATGAGTAAAGGGACGCCATCGGCGTCCCTTTTCTTTTGGCTCTGGTGCTGTTCGGGGCAAAGCGCCAATTGTCCTTTTACTTCAATTAGATAATTCGTCTTATAGACGAAAGGTGGTTGTTAGACGAAGGGCTGTCGCCAAACCGTCAAATTGCGGTGAGTCCCTTCTGCAATCGCCGGATTCTTTGCGTTTGATCAAACGGGGTGACCAAATCTCCGCTAAGCTGAGGGGGTATTGTCCGCGCTTTTGACAGTTTGGCGCGTTAATCAAACAGGAGGGGTGCAGTCAAACTTGCAATCTACACCAGGAGGAGGATGTGCTGATCCGTGTGGAACAGCATGTCAGGCTGGTGACGGACATCATGCAGAAACAGAAAAGGAGGATTTGCCATGGGACAAGAAGGCAGAAGAGTCGAGGGTCCACGTTGCGTAGCCATCGTCGGACCCTTTGGTAGCGGTAAGACAACTCTCCTTGAAGCCTTATTGGCGCGAACCGGTGCAATCAACAAATTCGGATCAGTCGACAGCGGAGGGTCTGTTGGCGATGCATCCGAAGAGGCCCGCGCCCACCACATGTCTGTGGAAGCCAATATTGCCGAAACGGAGTTTCTGGGAGATCCCTATATCTTTATTGATTGCCCCGGCTCGGTCGAATTTCAGTTTGAAAGCCTTCCTGCTCTCTCCGCTGTTGATCTGGCGATTGTTGTCTGCGAACCGGATGAGAAGAAAATCCCTGCCTTGCAGGTCATTCTCAAACAGCTTGAAGAGCGCAATATTCCCCGCATTCTCTTTATCAATAAAATGGACAAATGCACGACGCGCGTGCGCTCCATCGTGGAAGCCCTGCAGCATGCGTCGAACACGCCGCTGCTTCTGCGGCAGATTCCCATCTGGAAGGGCGAGCAGGCCATCGGCTACATCGATCTGGCTCTGGAACGTGCCTTTCTTTACAACGAGCATGCGCCAAGCGAACTGGTGGATATGAGCGCAGATGATCAGGAGCGGGAATGGGAAGCCCGCTATTCCATGCTGGAAACCCTGTCCGATCATGACGACAAGCTGATGGAAATGCTGCTGGAGGACATGGAACCCTCCAAGGAGCAGATCTTTACCGATCTGGTGCAGGAAATGCGCACCGGTCAGGTCATGCCGGTATTGATTGGCGCTGCCGAGCAGGAAAATGGTGTCATGCGTCTGCTCAAGGCGCTGCGCCACGAAGGGCTCGGCATAACCTACACCGCCGAGCGTCTTGGCTGCCCGGACATGCCAAACGGTGAGCCGGTGCTTCAGGTCATGAAGAGCATTCACACCTCGCACGGTGGCAAACTGTCCATCTCGCGCGTGCTCAAGGGGGCGGTCAAGGATGGTGATGTCTTCTATGGGCCACAAGGGGAAGAAATCGGGCGGGTCTCCGGTCTGTTCCATGTTCAGGGCCAGAAAACTATAAAGGACAATGCCGCCAATGCCGGTGACGTGATCGCCCTTGGCAAGCTTGATAACGCCCACACGGGCATGACGCTGACAACGGCCAAGGACGGGATCGATGCTCTGGATGTCTTTGAGGCGCCTCCGCCGGTCTTTGCCATCGCCGTAAAGCCGAAGGAGCATCGCGACGAGGTCAAGCTGCACGCCACCTTGCAGAAGCTGTATGAGGAAGATCCCTCGCTGATGGTCGAGCAAAATCAGGACAGCAGCGAGACCATCCTGCGCGGACAGGGCGAAATGCACTTGCGTGTTGCCGTTGAAAGGCTGGTTGGCAAATACGCGATCAACATCGACAGCCATGCGCCTGCGGTTCCCTACAAGGAGACCATCCGCAAGGGGATTTCGGTTCGTGGCAGGCACAAGAAACAGTCCGGCGGCCACGGTCAATTTGGTGATGTCGTCATCGATATCAAGCCTCTGGAGCGTGGTGAAGGCTTCCGGTTCAGCGAGAGCATTACCGGCGGTGTCGTGCCGAAACAGTATTTCGGCTCGGTCGAAAATGGCGTCAAGGATGCGCTCGGCAAGGGGCCGCTGGGGTTCGAGGTTGTCGATCTGGCGGTCAACCTGAGCGATGGTTCCTTCCACACGGTGGATAGCTCTGATCAGGCCTTCCGTTCGGCTGGCACGCTGGCCATGCGGGAAGGGTTGCCACAGTGCAGCCCCGTCCTGCTGGAGCCGATCATGAATGTGAAGATCGCGGTGCCCAACGACGTAACGGCCAAGGTCAACACCATTGTTGCCGGACGTCGGGGGCAGTTGATGGGCTATGATGCCCGGCCCGGCTGGGAAGGCTGGGATGTGGTCGAAAGCCTGATGCCGCAATCGGAGATCGGTGATCTGATCATCGAACTGCGGTCCATCTCGGCTGGCGTGGCATCTTTCGTCGCGACCTTCGATCACATGCAGGAACTGACCGGTCGTCAGGCCGATCTTGTGCTTGAAGGGGCCAAGGCCGCCGAATAACGCAGTGTAAAGAGGTTATATCAAGAGAAAAGCGGGGTTTCGGCTCCGCTTTTCGTGTTATGCGGCGGACAATCCGGCCTTCTGACAGACCCACAGGCCGGTGGGTGAGGGTTTGATCTCCGTACGCGACAGAGGTGGCAGATTTGTCAATTTTTCTGTTGCCTTTTTCATCGGCAGGATCGATAGTGGGCCAGCTTCTCTCCCAGTTTCCTATTCCTGCCCGGAGATGCAAGGGGTATCTCCTTGTTGGGCCCGGTCGCTATGACCGCCGATAGGACTGGCAGCTTCTCATATGCATTTTCAGCATCGGATCTCAGGAATCTCATGACACACGGGTTTCTCATAACATTCTTTACCCAGCGCAGTCGCGAATTTGACGATCGGCCATTGGCTCGCTGGATCATCGATCAGGCCATGGCGCTCGGTATTCGTGGTGCGACCCTTTCCACGGCTCAGGAAGGGTTTGGCCATGATGGGCGCTACCATTCCAACGGCTATTTTGATATGCAGGATCCACCGCAGAAACTGGCCATGGCTGTGACGGCCGAGGAATACGGCCAGTTGATGGCGGTTCTGAAGGCCAACAATCTCAAGGTCTTTCATACCAAGGCCGAAATCGAATTCGGCTTTTCGGCGGAAGACTGATGGCGCTGGTCTGACGCCGAAGAGATGGCGTTGAAGGTTTGGTGGGCTGGCCATTGTGCCGCTTCAGCAGGATGCCGGAGTGAAGGCCTTGGCAAACCCTATTGGCGAACCTTTGGGTGACGCTCTGAACCAGTACCATGCACGAACCTTGGGGGAGGACAGCGGGTTCGGTCGTGGCAGGGCGTCAAACAACAAGAACAAACGGCGATGACACGCCATAGACAATGGCGACATAAGCCATAACAGGAATAACTATGATTGGTCCTCTCATCAACGGCGCTGCCATTGTGGTCGGCAGCGTGGCAGGAGCCTTTGTTGGCTCCAAAATCAGCGACAATGTGAAACAGAACATGCCGATGGTGTTCGGCATTGCCTCCATGGGGCTCGGTGTTGCCATGGCCAGCAAGGTCGTGGCGCTTGCGCCGGTGGTGCTGGCGCTGATTGTCGGCTCTCTGTTCGGCGAAATTGTCGAGCTTGAAAATGCCATTCACAAGATGTCTTCGAAAACCAAGACCATGCTCTCCAGACTGACCCCTTCGGACGGAGCCATGGCTCCAGACGAGTTCATTGGCCGCTTCGTCGCGCTATTGGTTCTGTTCAGCATGAGCGCCACGGGGATCTATGGCGCGATGGTGGAAGGCATGACCGGCGATACCACGCTGTTGATTGTCAAGGCCATTCTGGACCTGTTCACGGCGATGATCTTCGCCGCCACGATGGGCTATATCATTGCAGTTCTGGCTATTCCGCAGCTGGTCATTCAGGGTCTGTTCTTCTTTGCGGCGGTGCTGATCATCCCGTTGACCACGCCTGCCATGCTGGCTGACTTTTCCGCCTGTGGTGGCTGCATCATGCTGGCGGTTGGCATGCGTATTTGCGGTATCAAGCAGTTTCCCGTGGCCAACATGATCCCGGCTCTCTGGATCGTGATGCCGATTTCTTGGGGCTGGTCGGTGCTGTTTGCCTGATAAGGCCTTGTGCCAGACGTCTGCCAGAACCCGCTCCAGCGCTCTCTTGTGCTCTCGTATGGACACATGATGTTGAATTGCATGTGTCGTCGTCTCTCGCTAGGCTTTCTGCCAAGGAACTGTGGCATCGAGCAACAAGTGTGAGGGAGAGGCATGTTTATCAAGCGACAGAAGTCCTGGGCCATAAGGGAAAGCCTTGTGACCGACGAGCAGCATTATCTCAATCGGCGCAAGTTCCTTGGCGGATCGTCCCTGCTGATCGGTGGGGCGGCGCTCGGGCTTGCTGGCTGCGACAACGGACTTGAGAGCAAGGGCGGCGGGCGTTCAGGCCGGGATCCCATCAGCCAGACCACCGGCACATCCGACTTCAAGGACCCGACGATGGACCTTTATCCGGCCAAGCTGAATGACAGCTATCAGGTCGAACGCGCCATCACGTCGGAAGACTATACCGGCCGCTACAACAATTTCTATGAATTCGGCTCGCACAAACAGATTGCAGGGGCGGCCCAGCGGATCGAGACACGCCCCTGGACCGTGACCATAGATGGTATGGTCGAGCAGGAGCAGGTGATCGACATCGACAAGCTCATCCGCTCCGTGGCGCTGGAAGAGCGTATCTATCGGCATCGCTGCGTCGAGGCATGGGCAATGACCGTGCCCTGGACCGGTTTTGCCATGGCCGAGCTTGTTCGCCTTGCCAAGCCGCTGTCTGGTGCCAAATACATCCGGATGGAGACATTCAAGAATGCGGACTGGGCGAGCGGCCAGAAGCAGAGCTGGTATCCGTGGCCCTATGTGGAAGGGGTAACGCTCGAGGAGGCGACCAACGAACTGGCCTTTCTGGTGACCGGGGTCTATGGCAAGCCCGCAGCCAAGCAGTTTGGCGCGCCGCTGCGGCTGGCATTGCCGTGGAAATATGGCTTCAAGTCGATCAAGTCCATTGTCCGCTTTACCTTCACCGATGAACGGCCAGTCAGCTTCTGGGAACAGCTTGCTGCCGAGGAATATGGCTTCTGGGCGAATGTCAATCCGGAGGTGCCGCATCCGCGCTGGAGTCAGTCAACGGAGCAGTTGTTGGGCACAAAAGAGACTGTTCAAACGCGCATCTTCAATGGCTACGGGGAACAGGTTGCGCACCTCTACAAGGATCTGGGCGCAAAAGAGATACTCTACCGCTAGAGATTGGTCTTCAGATACGGAACACGCATGAGGGGGCTTGATTGGCCCCCTTTTCATATCCTGTCACGGGAAGCCTGTAGGTATTTCCTCAAATCTCATGAATCAAAATGCAGGTGCTGCACTTTCCAATTCTGCATGACACAAAATGCCGAATTAATGAGCTTGCACAACAATTGTGCAGATCTGGTCGTGTTGGTGGAGATTTGAAGAGGGAAGAAAAAAAGCCGGACCTAAGTCCGGCTTATAAAGTTTTTTCCGCACAAAAGTGCGGAGCAATCACCTTCCAGAGGGGAACAGCTGGCTACAAACATCGTCGCAGGGAGGAGGTTAGCAACGATTATTGCCTTCAGCTGAGGCATATATGCCTATTAATTAGTCTGCTTTCAATGCGTTCAGGTGCAAATCTGCTATGCAGATGCCGCATGGCTTTACGGGTAAATACTAAAACACCCATGAGCAAATACTCATGGGTGCAAGATATCTTCTAAAATGACTCCGGATGGAGGTTAATAATGCCAGCTGGCTGCCTTTGACAGCAGAAAATCGCGGACGGCATTAATGCGCATGGAGTTTCTCAACTCGGCTGCGTACACAAAATATGTCTCAAAGCTCGGCATTTCCACACTTGGAAGCAGCTGGATCAGCTCATCACGGGGGTGAACGACGTAATCAGGAAGAATCGCTATGCCTGCACCGCGCATGACGGCATGGCGAATGCCCAGCAGGTTGTTCACCTTCAGTGCCATCTGGCGTTTCTTGCCCGGAGGCATCTGGGCGGTTTCCAGCCAGTTGACGTCCTTGAGATAGTTGGGGTGGTTGTCACCAAAGCAGATCAGCCGATGCTGTTCCAGTTCATCCATCGAGCGGGGCTGGCTGAATTTCTTCAGGTAGCTCGCCGAGGCATACAGATGGAAGTGCACGGTGAAAAGCTTGCGCTGGATGAGGTCTGGCTGGGTCGGCTGGTGCAGGCGAATGGCCACGTCGGCCTGACGCATGCCCAGATCGAGGTCCTCGTTCTCCAGCAGCAGCGTCAAGGCGATGCCGGGGTAGAGTTCCATGAACTCGGCCAGATGCGACGTCAGCCATGCGGAGCCGAGGCCAACCGTCGTCGTGACACGCAACTCGCCGGTCGGCTTTTCCTTGGAGTCCGTAAGGTGCGTGCGAACCGTTTCGAGCTTCATCAGCACGTCGTGAGCGGTGCGATATAGCAACTCGCCCTGTTCGGTGAGGATGAGGCCACGCGCGTGACGGTGGAACAGCGTCACGCCAAGGTCTGACTCCAGTGCACTGACCTGTCGGGAAATTGCGGATTGGCTCATATGCAATTTGTCGCCGGCATGTGTGAAGCTGCCAGCGTCAGCGGCCGCATGAAAAATGCGTAGTTTGTCCCAATCCATAGTTTCCTCCGGCTGAACTGCGGCAGGCGCAATTCGAGCTATTGTCTGTTCCTTTTAAAGCCCGGATCGGCTGTGATTGGCCCGCCCCATCGATATGCGTTTGGGCTACGCCAGATATGCGGATTAAAGCGTAGCCCTTAGTCTAAGACGTTTCAAATGCAAAACAAGCTAGTCGGAGGTCTTAGGTCGTAATTTCTGGGCAAAACCCGTTATTATTCAGCGTCTTCTTGTTCTGCAAGGAAGCGTTCGGCTTCCAGAGCGGCCATGCAGCCCATCCCGGCTGCCGTTACGGCCTGCCGATACTTGTCGTCGGTGACGTCTCCGGCGGCAAAAACGCCCGGAATCGATGTTGCTGTCGAATCAGGAGCCGTCCAGAGATAACCGTTTTCCTTCATTTTCAGACTGTCACGGAACAGTTCGACAGCCGGGGCATGGCCGATGGCCACGAAGATGCCGTCGGTCATCCGCTCGGATACTTCGCCGGTCTTGACGTTGCGCAGCCTGACGCCGGTCACGCTCGGTGGGAAGCCCTCCTTGCCGGTGAAGTCTTCGACGACGGTGTCCCAGATGACGTCGATCTTGGGGTTCTTCTCGAGACGGTTCTGCAGGATCTTCTCGGCGCGGAATTCATTGCGGCGGTGAATGACGGTCACCTTGCTGGCATGGTGGGTCAGATAAAGAGCTTCTTCGACGGCCGTGTTGCCGCCGCCGATTACCAGCACTTCCTTGCCGCGATAGAAAAAGCCATCACAGGTGGCGCAGGCGGAAATGCCGAAGCCCTTGAATTTGTTTTCGCTTTCAAGCCCCAGCCAGCGTGCCTGGGCGCCGGTGGCGATAATCACGCTGTCGGCGGTGTATTCGGTGCCGGAGTCGCCCCTGGCCTTGAAGGGGCGGGAGGAGAAATCGACCTCGGTGATGATGTCGGAGATCAGATTGGTGCCGACATTTCTGGCCTGCGCCTTCATCTGTTCCATCAGCCATGGGCCCTGAATTTCCTCGGCAAATCCGGGATAGTTTTCCAGCTCGGTGGTAATGGTCAGCTGACCACCTTCCTGCATGCCGGCGACGAGCGTTGGCTCAAGCATGGCGCGGGCAGCGTAAATGGCGGCTGTGTAGCCGGCCGGTCCAGAACCAATGATCAAGACTTTGCTATGCATCGGAGTATCTTTCTTTGGGGAGAGCAAGCAAACCGGGGTGTTCGGCTTTCTCGCGCTCAATCAGGTAGGGTTTAGCAGCGCCCGGATTTCGTCTGCTATCAGTTCAGTTGAATCTATGGCGGGCCGGGTGCCCGTTTCAAGGGGGGCGGGCAGAAGTTGGACGAATGGGTGTTGAAGCAGTTGATGGATTGTGCGTTTCAGCTTCTTTGGATAGGCGTCCGGCTCAAAGATGTAAACCGGCGCCTGTGTCGCAAGGACATCTGACAGCATGGAATGAGAATCGGCGGTGGTGATGATGGCATCGGCAAGGCCGAGCATCGAGAAGTAGGGATTGTCCCCCGTCTCGTCCCAGATCCAGTGAGGCCGGTTCTGCAGGGCCTTGCGAACGGCTGTCGTCAGATGGGTCGGTGTCCGGCGCGATGGCGTAACCATGACAGACATATCCGGCGGCAGATCGTGGGCCAGATAATGGGCAAGGCGACGGGAAGCCTTCTCGCCGAATTTCTCTTTGGCCGTGTCGCCGCCAAGGATAAGCGCTATCCGCGGGGTTGGCAGATGCAGCAGGGTCTGCGGTGCCTTGATGCGGGCCTCTCTGAGGCGTGCGCTGGTCAGCCGCGTCGGGCCAGTGAGGGTCACGATTGTCTTGGCGTCGCGGCGCTTGTCATGGAAAGGTACCCAGACAAGGTCGGCATTGAGGCTGGCAGAGCGCGGGTCCTTGAGGAACACCGTGAGGGTCGTCGGACTCACCTGCTTGAGCTTGCGCAGATAGGCCACGGTTCTGCGGCCCGAGGCGATGGCCACGTCGGGAAAAGGGCCGTGCAGCGGCGAGGCGGGGTTTGATGGTCTGTCACCGGGCGGGATGGGGCCGTGCGGCATCATCCAGACCCAGGGCGCCTTGGGGGCAACGCGCCGGATCTCGATCGAGCCGCCCAGTCGCTCGGCGACGCTCAGGCACTGATTCTCGTCGCCCGCTTTTCCATCGCTAAAAATCCAGAGTCTCATGCCAGAAGCGACTACCACTCTTTGCTCTCCTGAGTCTGTGCGCTTTTCAAATAATTCACCGAAACGTTAATCTATGTCCGAAATGGGCACAGAAATGTGTCTAAACTTTCCAGATAGATCCATTTTGCGCTATCATAGAGTGTCGTCGCACGCTATACCATGTTACAAATATTGCGCTCCAATTCCCGTGAGCTTCTCGAAAATAAGAGACCTTTTGCCTTGAAAGCAAGACTAGATCCCATCGACTGGAAGATCCTGAAAGAGCTTCAGGATGACGGTCGTATCACAAACGTAGAACTGGCGCGTCGCGTTGGTATTTCTGCGCCTCCTTGCCTGCGTCGCGTGCGCGCTCTGGAAGAGGCCGGGATTATCAAGGGCTATCGCGCCATCGTTGATGAAAAGCAAATCGGTTTTGATGTGACCGCGATCGCCATGGTTGGGCTGCACAGTCAGGCCGAGGCCGATCTGGTTGCCTTTGAAGAGCGGGTTCGTGGCTGGTCCCAGGTTCGGGAATGCTACATGCTGTCTGGGGATATCGATTTTGTCCTGCGCTGCGTTGCTCCGGATCTTCAGGCGTTCCAGTCTTTCGTCATCAATGAACTGACGTCGGCGCCCAACGTGGACAGCGTCCGGACTTCGCTCACCATCCGTCTGAGCAAGAATGCTCCGAATGTACCGATCAATCTGGGTGACTGATTTTACGTCCTGAACTGTCAGGATCTCAAAGTGCCCATCCGGGTTTCAAAGCGCATTGTGTGAGCTTCACCAATGCGCTTTTTTGTTGCGCCCGTCCTTGTGGCGACTCCGTTTGCGCGCTTTTGTGAAGCGCGCGCCCCGAAGCGACAGGCCAGTGGCCTGTCGGGACTTGTCTTGATCAGATATATTTGATGGCAAGAATTTCGTAGGACTTGGCACCACCCGGAGCCATGACCTCGACGGAGTCTTCCACCTGCTTGCCGATAAGCGCGCGGGCAATCGGGGACGACAGGGAGATCTTGCCCTTTTTCAGGTCGGCCTCGACGTCACCCACGATCTGGTAGGTCTTTTCCTCGTCGGTGTCTTCATCCACCAGCGTAACCGTTGCTCCAAACTTGATGGTGTCGCCACTCATCTTGGATACATCGATGACTTCTGCGCGCGAGAGCTTGTCTTCCAGTTCAGAAATGCGGCCTTCATTGAGGCTCTGCTGTTCCTTGGCTGCGTGATACTCGGCATTCTCGGAGAGGTCGCCATGGGCGCGGGCCTCGGAGATTGCGGCAATGATCCGCGGGCGTTCTTCGCCGCTACGCTGTCTCAATTCTTCAGTCAGAGCCTGATATCCAGCAGGCGTCATAGGGATTTTTTCCATAGCCTTGGGAAAGCCTCCTGCTTCAAACGGGGCACCTGTCCCCACAAAAAAGTTAAGCGTCTCGAAGGCTTCGTGCCTTCGAGACGCGCATGAATAACTGACGTGAGATCTGTCTCACTTACGAGGAGAAATAGTCCTGCAAAGGTCGGACTTCAATATCTCCCTTTTTATAAGCCTC
The DNA here is from genome assembly GCF_003574655.1 of Cohaesibacter haloalkalitolerans. Lineage (GTDB taxonomy): Bacteria > Pseudomonadota > Alphaproteobacteria > Rhizobiales > Cohaesibacteraceae > Cohaesibacter > Cohaesibacter haloalkalitolerans. The sequence goes on along the minus strand of NZ_QNUM01000004.1, from coordinate 448,855 downwards.
GATCCCTTGCGCAGCCGCTAGGGCACCTGCAACAGTCGTATAATAGGGTACCTTATGCAAAAGTGCTGCGCGGCGCAAATCCCGGCTGTCGGAAATTGCCTTGGCGCCCTTTGTGGTGTTGAACACAAGGTGCACTTCGCCATTCTTTAGAGCATCAACGATATGAGGCCGACCCTCAAGCATTTTATTTATTTTTTCGCACTCAATTCCGTTTTCGGCCAGATAGCGCTGGGTGCCACCGGTCGCGATGATGCGGAAGCCGACATTCTTGAGGCGGCGAACCGCTGGCAGAATGACAGGTTTGTCATCATCCTTGACGGAAATGAAGGCGGTGCCTTCGCTCGGGACCTTGGTGCCACCGCCAAGCTGTGACTTGGCAAAGGCAATCGGGAACTCCTTGTCGAGGCCCATGACTTCGCCGGTGGAGCGCATTTCCGGTCCGAGGATCGTGTCGACACCCGGGAAGCGGGCGAACGGGAAGACGGCCTCCTTGACGGCGATGTGGCCGAGGTTTTCGTGCTCGATGTCGAAGTCGGTCAGCGGCTCGCCGGTCATCACACGGGATGCGATGCTGGCGATCGGCTTGCCGATGGTCTTGGCGACAAACGGAACGGTACGGGATGCGCGCGGGTTCACCTCGATGACATAGATGTCACCTTCCTTGACGGCGAACTGGACGTTCATCAGGCCGACCACATTGAGGGCCAGAGCCATTTCCTTGGTCTGGCGGGCAAGCTCTTCCTGGATTTCCCGGGACAGCGAATAAGGTGGCAGAGAACAGGCGGAGTCACCGGAGTGAATGCCCGCCTCCTCGATATGCTCCATGATACCGGCGATTTCGACGTTGGTGCCGTCACACAAGCAGTCGACGTCCACTTCGATGGCGCCGGACAGATAACTGTCAAACAGCAGCGCGTTTTGGGCCAGAACCGCGTTGATCTGGCCGGTCTTGTCGTTCGGATATTTCAGGCGCACATCCGGCGGCACCAGCTCGGCCAGCGTCATCTGGATGTATTTCTCGAAAGCTTCAGGCGTGCGGACAATTTCCATGGCGCGGCCACCCAGCACGTAGGACGGGCGGACGACAACCGGGAAGCCGATCTGGTCGGCAACGATGCGGGCCTGTTCGATGGAATAGGCAATGCCGTTGCGCGGCTGCATCAGGTCGAGCTTGTGCAGCAGCTTCTGGAAACGGTCGCGGTCTTCGGCCAGGTCGATGGCATCCGGAGAGGTGCCAAGGATCGGAATGTCGGCATTCTGCAGGGCCTGAGCCAGTTTCAGCGGCGTCTGGCCGCCAAACTGCACGATCACGCCAACGAGTTCGCCGTTTTCCTGCTCCTTGCGCAGGATCTCGATCACGTCCTCGGCGGTCAGCGGCTCGAAATAGAGGCGGTCGGAAGTGTCGTAGTCAGTCGAGACGGTTTCCGGGTTGCAGTTGATCATGATGGTCTCATACCCGGCTTCGCTCATGGCAAAGCAGGCATGACAGCAGCAATAGTCGAACTCGATGCCCTGACCGATCCGGTTCGGGCCACCGCCCAGAATGGCGACTTTCTTGCGATCCGACGGGTTGGCTTCGCAGGCTACGGTGCCATTGAACGGCAGCTCGTAGGTGGAATACATGTAGGCGGTTGGCGAGGCGAACTCGGCCGCGCAGGTGTCGATGCGCTTGTAGGCAGGGCGCACGGAGAGGGCGTTGCGGTGCTGGGCGACCTTCTTGGCGGTGGTGCCTGACAGCTCGGCAAGGCGAGCGTCGGAGAAGCCCATGCTCTTCAGTTTCCGCAGGTTGTGCGCATCCTGCGGCAAGCCATGCGCGCGGACGCGCTCTTCCATGTCGATGATGCCTTGCAACTGTTCAAGGAACCAGCGGTCGTATTTGCAGGTTTCGAAGATCTGGTCATGGCTGACGCCAAGGCGGATGGCCTGGGCGATCTTGAGCAGACGGTCCGGAGTTGCCTTGGCAAGGGCGGCACGGATGGCGTTCTTGTCGTCGCCCTGTCCAAGCCCTTCTATTTCAACCTCGTTGAGCCCGGTGAGGCCGGTTTCGAGGCCACGCAGGGCTTTCTGCAGCGATTCCTGGAAGGTACGGCCAATGGCCATGACCTCGCCAACCGACTTCATGGCGGTGGTCAGATAGGGCTCTGCGCCCGGGAATTTCTCGAAGGCAAAGCGCGGCACCTTGGTGACCACATAGTCGATGGACGGTTCGAAGGATGCCGGTGTTGCGCCGCCGGTGATGTCGTTGGCCAGCTCATCGAGCGTGTAGCCGACGGCCAGCTTGGCAGCGACCTTGGCGATCGGGAAGCCGGTGGCCTTGGAGGCAAGGGCCGAGGAGCGGGAAACGCGCGGGTTCATTTCGATGACGATCAGGCGGCCGTTGGCCGGGTTGATCGAGAACTGCACGTTGGAACCGCCGGTTTCGACGCCGATCTCGCGCAGAACCGCCAGCGAGGCGTCGCGCATGATCTGATATTCCTTGTCGGTCAGCGTCAAAGCTGGCGCGATGGTGATCGAGTCGCCGGTATGCACGCCCATCGGATCAAGGTTTTCGATCGAGCAGATGATGATGCAGTTGTCGTTCTTGTCGCGAACGACCTCCATCTCGAATTCCTTCCAGCCGATGATGCTCTCTTCAACCAGCACTTCGGTGGTGGGAGAGGCGTCGAGGCCGGTTTCGATGATATCGAGATATTCTTCCCTGTTGTAGGCGACGCCGCCACCGGTGCCGCCCATGGTGAAGGACGGACGAATGATGGCCGGCAGTCCGACCACTTCCAGCGCTGCAAGGGCTTCGGGAATGTCATGGGCCAAGCGGGACACTGGCGTATCGAGGCCGATTTTCGTCATGGCTTCCTTGAAGAGTTCGCGGTCTTCAGCCTTGTCGATGGCCTCGGCGGTAGCGCCGATCATTTCCACATTATACTTGTCGAGGACCCCCATCTTGCGCAGCGACAGCGCGCAGTTCAGAGCCGTCTGTCCGCCCATGGTGGGCAGAAGGGCATCCGGGCGTTCCTTCTCGATGATCTTGGCAACGATTTCCGGTGTGATCGGCTCGATGTAGGTCGCATCAGCCATGTCCGGATCGGTCATGATCGTGGCCGGGTTCGAGTTGACCAGAATAATGCGGTAGCCTTCTTCTCGGAGGGCCTTGCAGGCCTGCGTTCCGGAATAGTCAAATTCGCAAGCCTGACCGATGATGATAGGTCCGGCACCGATAATGAGGATGGATTTTATGTCTGTCCGCTTTGGCATCGTTCTTCGCGCTCACGTCGAGGCACCGCTCACCCTTTTCTTAAGAGGAGCCTGGCCGTTGCTGGTCGGGGTGTGCAGATGAGATTTGGATCGCTATAGCGAAATATTGCTCACATTGCCATAGGCAAGGGACGTTTTTTTGTCTCTAACCTGCACTTTTTTGGATGATTGTTTGGCTTGAGGTAAAGGAAAGCCAATTTATTGTCGAGATTGGGGCTTTTTGATGGGTGTTTGGGGAAAATACGTATCGCTTTCAGGCCTGTCAGGGCTCTTTCTTCAGAGCCCGGACTCAGACAGATTCTTCCTCGGCAGAGTTAGGCTCCTCGGCCTCGGGCAGCAGCTCTTCGGGGAGCTCCGGCTTCTCCTCTTCCTTGTATTTGGACGGATCGTATTTGCTGAAGACCTTGCCGTCAAAATCGGAAATGCCAATCGTCAACGCATAGCAGGCCAGACGCACGGATTTCGGGATCGAAACTGCCTTGCCGTCCCGATTGCCCTTTTCGTAATACTGGATCATGCGCTTCTTCAGGCCCAGCAAGTCGGCTGCGTCTTTCTGTTTGAGGCCCATGCTGCGTCGCCAGGCGCGAAACTGGTCGGCCGACATATGGTCACGGGGCTCACGGCCTTGTTTTTCTTCAGATTTTGGCACGGCTTCTATCTATTTGCGCAAAATGTGCGCTTCCCTGTTGACAATTGTGCACATAGTGCGCATATTTTATCGTGTAAGCGCACTGAGTGCAGTTTGGTTGGGTCTATTTAAAGCCTACCTTGAAGGATAGGTCAATGGTGGATCATGCATAAGGGTGCGATGAAAACCGGGATTCTTTAACGATCCCATTAATGGTCCCATGAACGGAGTATCCCAATGTTGGTTGATCTTATGGTAAGTCGCGAAACACTGGGCGTTCGTCGCCGGTGTGACGTTCACAAATTCGCTCAGTTTCGCTGCTTTCTTGCACGCCTGTTCAAATAGACGCTCGTCTATGTGAACTTTGGTGAATGCGGGGGCTTGGTGTGAACAGCCTCTATGCCTCCAATTAAGAATTATGTCTCCCAATGAAGAGGCTCGTCGCAGGACGGGCCTCTTCTTTTTTGCCGGTTATCTTGTGTCGTTGCATGCGCCAAGTTGTGACAGGGGGTTTCACAGGCGGCATCACGACAGTTTGTCGTTGCAAAGTCTTTCACCTCCGGTTCATTGTGGGTCTGGTAAGGCCATGACCAGAGCCTGATCCTGTCGGTTGAGAGTGGAGAGACCCATGCAGTGGCGCGGACGAAGAGAGAGCGATAATGTCGAGGATCGACGGGGACAATCCGGAGGCGGGTTTTCGCGGTCCGGGGTGCGGCTGCCGATCGGTCGCGGCGGCGGGCGACCAAGCCTGATCGTTCTGGTGGTGATTGGTGGCGTGCTCTGGATGATGGGTGTCAGCCCGTCGACCATTCTGTCCCTGCTGCTCGGGGGCGGCGATAACTACACCCGGCAGACCCAGACCTCGCAACAGGCATCGCCCCAGCGCAGTGCTGCCGAAGAGGAAATGGCCTCCTTCGTCAAGGTCGTGCTGGCCGAGACGGAAGATGTCTGGGGAACGATCTTCCAGAAGGCCGGGCAGACCTATCCGCAGCCGAAGCTGGTGCTGTTTTCCAACCAGATCCGCTCGGCCTGCGGGGCGGCATCTGCCGCAACGGGCCCCTTCTACTGTCCAGGCGACCAGAAGGTCTATATCGATCTGAGCTTCTATCAGGAGCTGAAGACCCGCTTCGAGGCGCCGGGGGATTTCGCGCAGGCCTATGTCATCGCCCATGAGGTTGGCCATCACATTCAGAATGTCACCGGCATTCTGCCCAAATTCAACGAAATGCGTCGTTCGATGAGTGAAGTCGAGGCCAACAAGATGTCGATCCGGGTGGAGCTTCAGGCCGATTGCTATGCCGGGGTCTGGGGGCACTATACCAACCAGAAGGGGCTGCTCGACAATGGCGACCTCGATGAGGCCCTCAATGCCGCGACGCAGATCGGGGATGATGCCTTGCAGAAACGGACGCAGGGCTATGTTGTGCCCGACAGCTTCAACCACGGCACCTCGGCTCAGCGTAAACGGTGGTTCGCCAAGGGCTATGAAAGTGGCAGTGTCGGGGCTTGCGATACCTTTTCGGTCGCCAATCCCTGATTTCTGGTTGTTGAAATGAGAAAACCCGCGAGACAGGTGTCGTCGCGGGTTTTTTGTCTTTGACCGGATTGGCGGCCGTATGGCCTGGCGGGCCTATTCGGCGACCAGGTCCATGCCCTTTTCAGCGCGCATCAGGTTGGTGAAGCGGGTGAAAAGATAGTGGCTGTCCTTCGGCCCCGGAGAGGCTTCCGGGTGGAACTGGACCGAGAAGATCGGCTTGCCCTTGACTGCGAGGCCGCAGTTGGAGCCGTCGAACAGGGAAACGTGGGTTTCCTCGATGCCTTCCGGCAGGCTGTCACCATCCACTGCGAAGCCGTGGTTCATGGATGTGATTTCCACCTTGCCGGTGGTCTTGTCCTGAACCGGGTGGTTGGCGCCATGATGACCCTGATGCATCTTGGTGGTCTTGCCGCCGAGGGCCAGAGCCAACATCTGGTGACCAAGGCAGATGCCGAACAGCGGGATGCCTGCAGCAATGACGGCCTTGATGGCATCGACGGAATAGACGCCGGTTGCAGCCGGATCGCCCGGACCGTTGGACAGGAAAACCCCGTCCGGCTTCAGCGCCAGAATGTCTTCGCCCGTTGCCGTTGCAGGCAGCACCGTCAGCTTGCAACCCTGTTCGGCGAGCAGACGCAAAATGTTGCGCTTGATGCCGAAGTCGATGGCGACAACGTGGAAATCAGGTTCGGTGAGCTTGCCATAGCCTTCGTTCCAGACCCACGGGGTCTGATCCCACTCGAAGGATGCTTCGGTGGTGACGTCCTTGGCAAGGTCGGCGCCGACAAGGCCATTCCAGCCTGCGGCTTCCTTTTTCAGGGCCTCGACATCAAACTTGCCGTCCGGCGCATGGGCGATCACGGCGTTGGCAAGGCCCTTCTCGCGGATCAGGGCCGTCAGCGCGCGGGTATCAACCCCGGCAATGCCGACAATGCCGCGGGATTTCAGCCAGGCATCGAAATGGCGGGTGGCGCGGTAGTTCGACGGCTCGGTGATGTCGGTCTTGATGACTGCGCCGCGCACGCCGGAATTGGTATCGAGGTCGATGGTTTCGACATCTTCCTCGTTGGTGCCAACGTTGCCGATGTGCGGGAAGGTGAAGGTCACGATCTGGCCTGCATAGGACGGATCGGTGAGGATTTCTTCGTAGCCGGTGATCGCGGTGTTGAAGCAGACTTCTGCGACGGCCGAACCGGGCGCGCCGATGCCCTGACCTTCAATGACAGTTCCATCTGCCAGAACAAGGAGAGCGGTCGGTTTGAAGTCTTCCCAAGGGGCCGGTGTCGTTGCAGCCGGTGAAGAAGCGGGGTTAGCCATGCCGTGGGTGTCCTGAAAATGCGGTTTGTCTGTTCTCCGTGCCCGATCCTGACAGCTGAGGCCATGGAGGCGCTCAGTCTCGACTGGCAAGGATGGTTACGGGGAATGCGTGTTCTCAGAGGTGATGATCTATGACAAAAGTGCGCGAGCGTCAATGAGGGAGGGTGAAATAATTCGAAAATAAATTTTTCATATGCGATATTTTTCAGCATTTAATGCTGTTTTGTGTGTTCCTTGTTGGCCACGGAGCTTTGACGCTCGTCATGTATCCGCATAAACCCTTGCCGCGTGGCTTTGGTGGCCCGAATCTGGCTGGCTCATCCGGGGTGAGTGAGGGCTGTCAGGAGGGCTTGGATAGCATTTTTTAAACATCTGTTAAGCTTTATCCAGAGTGTTGCTGCCGCCGTTCGGAAATCCGGCGATGTGCTTGGATTTCCATTGCTTTCTCGGTCGTTTCTGGAAGGTGTCAAGGGCGTGGCGGAAGGGGTGTGGCTCAGACGTAAGTGCAATGCCGACTTGCCTAATATTGAAAGTCCCTGTATCAAACATTAAGTCTTTTCGGTGGCGAAGCCAGTTTCAATTGGCTGAAACCTGCCGATTTCGTGGCAGAATTCTGCCACAATACAGGAATTATGCTCTTGGCTCCTCATTGGGAAATCGCTTTCTTGCCGAGAGCGAGATGTGATTCCTGATGATGAAGGCCAACAGAGATGAGAGGCCAACACTATGCGTGAGCAGATTACTGAAAGCCTGACAGGGGCAATCAAGGCTCAGGACAAACGCCGTATGGCGACCCTGCGTCTGGTAACAGCCGCTATCAAGGACCGAGACGTTGAGGCTCGCGGACAAGGCAGAGAACGGGTGTCGGAAGAAGAGGTGCTGCAGATTCTCGCCAAGATGATCAAACAGCGCGAAGAATCCATCCGCATCTATGACGAAGCCGGTCGCCACGAGCTTGCCCAGCAGGAGCGGGAAGAAGCCGATATCATTCGCGAGTTCCTGCCCCAGCAGATGGACGAGGAAGAAGTGACGGAAACCTGCGCCAAGGCGGTCGAGGAACTCGAAGCCGACGGCCTGCGGGACATGGGCAAGGTGATGAACCACCTCAAGGCCACCTATCCCGGCCAGATGGATTTTGGCAAGGCAAGCTGCATCGTCAAGAGCATGCTGCTCTAGCGCCTGCCGGACGAGGGCGAAGAGGGCCTCCGGCCCGATCTGCCCTCCATCATGCCCAGCCAGCATGAGCCAGCCAGCATGAGACTATGATCAATGGTACAATGGCCTCTCTGTGAGAGGTCATTTGCTTTTGTGACATCTCGCTATATCATCTGCCATCCGGGTCTTGATTTCAGACCGGGTTGGAGGCAAACAAGGCGACGCCCACAAGATCGAGTTTGAGTTTCTGTCGATGAAATTTCCGCAAAGCCTGCTTGAAGAAATCAGAGAACGCATTCCGGTGTCCGATGTTGTCGGACGCAAGGTCAAGCTGCGTCGTCAGGGGCGGGAATATGCCGGGCTGTCACCTTTCAACAAGGAAAAGACCCCCAGTTTCTTCGTCAATGACCAGAAGCAGTTCTATCACTGCTTCTCTTCGGGCAAGCATGGCGACATTTTCAAGTTCTTGATGGAAACCGAGGGGCTGAGCTTTCCCGAGGCTGTGGAGCTGCTGGCCAATCAGGCAGGCGTGCCCATGCCGGATCCCGACCCCCAGGTGCAGCGTCAGGAGAAGGCACGAGCCAGCCTCTACGATGTCATGGATATGGCAGCCAAATATTTCCAGTTGCAGTTCCGCTCCGATCTGGGGCGGGAAGCGCGGATCTATGCCGAGGGGCGACGACTGAGCGAGGAAACGATCCGGACTTTCCGGATCGGCTATTCGCCCAACAGCCGTGATCATCTCAAGAGCTATCTGTTGGAGCATGGGGTCAGTGAACAGGACATGCTGGAAACGGGCCTGATCATCAAGCCCGATGATGGCCGCCCGACCTATGACCGGTTTCGCAATCGCCTGATGATCCCGATCGAGGATGAACGGGGGCGGGTGGTGGCTTTCGGTGGCCGTATTCTCGACAAGGAGGGCAAGCCGAAATATCTCAACTCGCCGGAAACGCGTCTGTTCTTCAAGGGCAACATGGTGTTCAACGCCCACCGAGCGCGGCAGGCGGCCTATGAGGCCGGGGCTGCGATCGTGGTGGAAGGCTACATGGACGCCATTGCGCTCTATCAGGCCGGTGTTCGCCATGTGGTTGCCTCGCTGGGCACGGCCTTCACGGAGCAGCAGATTGCCCGCATGTGGCGCTTTTCCAACGAGCCCTTCATCTGCTTTGACGGCGACCGGGCCGGACGCCAGGCCGCGCATCGTTCCATCGAGCGCATTCTGCCCAACCTGAAAGCCGGCTATTCCTTCCAGTTCGTGTTTCTGCCCAATGGCAAGGACCCGGATGATCTGGTGCGCGAAGGGGGCTCCGATGCCTTCCGGGCCGTGCTGGGCGAGGCGCACAGCCTGTTTGACGTGATCTGGGAGCGGGAGCTGGAAGCACAACCGGCCGACACACCCGAACGCAAGGCGGCGCTTGAAAAGCGGATCGAGGATCTGGTGCGGCTCATCAAGGATGAGCGTGTGCAGCGCCAGTATCAGATGAGCTTCAAGTCCGCGCTGTCGAATTTCTTCTGGCAGCAGGAGAGGGAGCGGCGCGACCAGAATCGCAACCGCTTCTTCACCGGTGGCGGTGCCAAGGCTGGCAAGGGGGCGGGTCCATCGAGTGCGCTGCAGGCGTCGGGCAATATTTCCCGCGCACCGGAAGAGGGGCAGTCGACGGAATATGAGTATTGCCTCATCGGGCTGTCGATCCACATGCCTTATCTGTTTGAGCAGTTCGCCGAGCAGATTCTCTCCGTGCCGTTTCAGAAGGAAAGTCTTGAGGCCTTCAAATATGTGCTCTCGCACATTATTTTCGATCAGCGGGCGCGCACCTATCAGGACATCTATTCCCAGTGTCCCGCGAATCTGAAGGACCTGCTGGATGATCTGCATGGGGTCGAGGTGCGCGACGAGACGGGCAAGATCCTGCATCCGTGGGGCTGGCGGCTTGCCGGGCGGCGGCGTGTGCACCAGCTGGTCTATCAGCCGAGCCGTCTGTTCCTTGAACGGCTGTTCCAGTCCTATCTCAATGTTCTGGAAGTGCGGGAAACCGAGAAGGATCTGGCGCGGGAGATGGCCAACCTGTCGCACGGGGTGGATGAGGGGGCGTTTGCCCGGATCCAGTCCCTGACCAACGAGGTACACCGGCGCCGGGAAGAGAACCTGCGCGAGGAGCAGGAACTGAGTGAACTTTACGACCAGATGAAAAGCGCAGGCAACCGGGTGGCGCTGGCCGATGTGCTGGAGCAACTGGCGCAACCGAATCCGGAAAATTCCTGATCTTGCGGTCATTCATCGCTGATTCGATCGGCGAATCGGACGGTTGCGGTGGTGATGGCTGCCTTTTTTTGTCAAAAACCGTAAAAATGATTCGGAAAATCCGAGAAATCGGAATTTTTCTTGCGCTGGGGGGTTGCCGAATCGAATCGCTGCGCTAAATATCTAGGTCCGGCAGCCCCATGCGCCAAATGTCAAGTTGGCGACGAAATGATTTTTGCTGCGGATAATCGAACGAGATCTGAAGCCGGGGACTTTGCCGTCTAACCGGCCTGTTTTTGTGGATATATGTGCAGGGGACTGTGGTGACTGCACCGGACAGGCTTGGGTTAAGAGGCGTTTAACGAACCCATCTATATGAATGTACTAGAATCCTGAACAGCATGCGGTTGCTGCGAGCACCGGCAGAATTGCATGACTAACCGTTCGTACGAGTGGATGCCAGAGCAGACGCCCACCTCACCGGGGTGTCTTTGGAGACAGGAATGGCAACAAAGGCAATGCAAAACGACGACAAGACCAACAGCGAAAGCACCAGCTCGGATGCGCCACTGTTGGACATGACGGACACTGCTGTCAAGCAGATGATCAAGACCGCAAAGAAACGCGGTTACGTCACATATGATGAATTGAACGAAGTTTTGCCGTCGGAAGAAGTTTCCTCTGAACAGATCGAAGACACGATGTCCATGCTTTCCGACATGGGGATCAATGTCATCGAGGCTGAAGAGGCTGATGATAACGATTCGGATACGGATTCGGAAAGCGAGTCGACGGATCTTGTGGAAGCCAAGTCCTCGACAGCGATTGCCAAGACCTCGACCAGCAAGGAGCCGACTGATCGGACCGATGACCCTGTGCGGATGTATCTGCGCGAAATGGGATCCGTCGAGCTGTTGTCTCGCGAAGGCGAAATTGCGATCGCCAAGCGCATCGAAGCCGGGCGCGAGGCCATGATCGCCGGGCTGTGCGAAAGCCCGCTGACCTTCCAGGCCATCATCATTTGGCGCGACGAACTGCTCGATGGCAACATCCTGCTGCGCGACATCATTGACCTTGAAGCGACCTATGCCGGACCGGGCAACGAAGACGACGACAGCGATGATGACAGTGAAGGCGACGAGGATGAGCACGACAGTGCAGCACCTGCCGCTCCGGTTGCCGAGGCGGCTGCAGCCAAACCGGCGCCTGCTGCTGTCAGCAAGCCTTCGTCCGATGATGAAGATGACGAGGAACGCGAAGGCGAGGGTGAAGGCGAAGGTGACGACGAGGACGATGAGGATGATCTGGAAAACAACCTCTCGCTCGCTGCGATGGAAGCTGAGCTGAAGCCGAAGGTTCTGGCCATTTTCGACCAGATCGCCGAAGACTACAAGAAGCTGCGTCGTCTGCAGGATCAGCTGGTTGAACAGCGCATGGCCAACAAGGCCCTGTCGCCGAGCCATGAGCGCCGCTACGACAAACTCAAGGAAGACATCATCGTTGAAGTGAAGAGCCTGTCGCTCAACCAGAACCGTATCGACGCACTGGTTTCGCAGCTCTATGAAATCAACAAGCAGCTGGTTGGCCGTGAAGGGCGTCTTCTGCGACTGGCCGAGGCTTATGGTGTCAACCGCACCGAGTTCCTGAACAACTATCAGGGCAAGGAGCTTGACACCAGCTGGATGGCACGCGTGGCCCAGTTGCCTTCGCGTGGCTGGAAGGAATTTGTCCATCACGAAGGCGACCGGATTCAGGATCTGCGGGAAGACATCCAGGTGCTGTCCACCGAGACCGGCCTTGAAATCAGCGAATTCCGCCGCATCGTTTCCTCCGTGCAGAAAGGCGAGCGTGAAGCCCGTCAGGCCAAGAAGGAAATGGTTGAGGCCAACCTGCGTCTCGTTATCTCGATTGCCAAGAAATACACCAACCGCGGTTTGCAGTTCCTCGATCTCATTCAGGAAGGCAACATTGGTCTGATGAAGGCGGTCGACAAGTTCGAATATCGGCGCGGCTACAAGTTCTCGACCTATGCCACATGGTGGATCAGACAGGCGATCACCCGCTCGATCGCGGATCAGGCCCGGACGATCCGAATCCCTGTGCACATGATCGAGACGATCAACAAGATCGTTCGTACCTCGCGCCAGATGCTGCACGAGATCGGCCGTGAGCCGACGCCGGAAGAGCTTTCCGACAAGTTGCAGATGCCGCTTGAAAAGGTGCGCAAGGTTCTGAAGATTGCCAAGGAGCCGATCTCTCTGGAAACGCCGATCGGCGACGAGGAAGACAGCCATCTGGGTGATTTCATCGAGGACAAGAATGCCATTCTGCCAATCGATGCTGCCATTCAGGCCAACCTTCGCGAGACCACAACGCGCGTTCTTGCTTCGCTCACTCCGCGTGAAGAACGCGTGCTGCGCATGCGCTTCGGTATCGGCATGAACACCGACCACACGCTTGAGGAAGTCGGTCAGCAGTTCTCGGTGACCCGTGAACGTATTCGTCAGATCGAAGCCAAGGCCCTGCGCAAGCTCAAGCATCCGAGCCGCTCGCGCAAGCTTCGCAGCTTTCTTGACAGCTAGAATCAAGTCGCTGTCAGATTGAATCACAAAGCCCGGACAAGTGATTGTTCGGGCTTTGTTTTTTGTCCTTCGCAAAGGTGGGTCGGGCTGCTGTCCAGCTTCACTCGGTTACAGTTCCTGTAGAGAGTCCGGTTGTTCAGAAAGTGAATCTGGTCGTTGAAGCGATCCTTCAACTCTATGGCCTACTTATCCTTCAGGAACCAGTTTGCGTTGACTGTGATGGAGACTTCCATCTCACCCTCTGCGACAGGGACATCGGAGGCGACGGCTTCCAGTTTGGCGGCGCGCATCATCATCGGCTGCGGCGGGATGAAGCCACCGGACTCCGACAGGCTCTGCAGCTTGTCGACGCTGCTGCCAAGCTCGGTTGCGTAGAGTTCTGCCTTGTGTCGGGCGTCGGCCAGAGCGGCCTTGCGGGCTTCATCCAAAAGCTCCTTTTTGTTGGAGATGTCGAAGCTCAAGCCGGAGATATCGTTCGATCCGGCATTGACCAGTGCCGTGAGGACCGAGCCGACCGAACCCAGATCGTGAATGCGGACGGTTGCCCGGTTGCTGACCACATAACCGACGACTTCCGGCGCACGGGCTTCACTGGCGCTGTTCGGATAGACCAGCTGCGGATGGATGTTGAAGTTTGTGGTCTGGATGTCTTTCTTCTCGATGCCTGCCTTTTCCAGCTCGGCCATCAGGGCTGCCATCTTGGCATTGTTGTCCGCGAGCGCGTCCTTGGCATTCTTGGCCATGGATTCAACGCCTGCCGACAGGATTGCCATGTCGGGGGCGGCGCGCAGGCTACCGGTTCCCGTTACCGCGATCGTGCTTTTCAGATCGCTCCCACCGGTCTTGTCGCCATCGGCCAGAGCCGGCAGTGCGGACAGGGAAAGAAGGGTGGTCAATATGATCAGGCTTTTCTTCATCGGTTTTTCTCCGCAGTGGCAGTGTCTGTCAAAAATTCTATCTGTCCAGCGTGTAGAATGGCACGAGCAGATCTTTTCGTTCGGGAATTCAGTTCCTCGATCAGGATCATTACAGAGCTTTGTGGCCGGAGTTGGATCGGGTCATTCGGCAGCCACAGGTAGTGGTGGTTACAAAGCTGAGGGCTATCCACCGATACCGCTACGAGGGCTTGCCTGAAAGCCCAATTCAGTATAGTTCAGATGCACCTGAAATTCAGGGCCTGTAGCTCAATTGGTTAGAGCCGACCGCTCATAACGGTCTGGTTGGGGGTTCGAGTCCCTCCGGGCCCACCAATAATTTCCACGACTTTGAGAATGGTTGCGGTCCTCCCCGGGGGGGGATGGGCCTTGTTCTATTCTGGCGATTTCAAGGCTGCTGGATTCTTCCCGCAAATGATCCGGCGCATATCGGGCATAAACGGGCTCTGTAACCATTGTGTTCGAGTGCCCTAGATATTGCGCGGTGAAACTGTGTGTTCCTCTGAAATGGAACTTCAGCTGCCGCCAAATACACAGCTGCTCCAGCCTTCATTGAAAAGTTGCAATTGAGGCGGATGTGTCCTTGGTGTATGAGGGAAAGTGCGGATATGTCTCGGTGGGAGGCAAGGCCGCAGTTACCGGGGATACGCCATGCCGACGATTTCCATTTGCTCGAAGGACTATGATGTTTCTTGCCGGGTCGAGGAATTCCGGGATGTTGTGTCAAACATCACGAAGGTCGATTTTCTGCCCGATGATCCGGTGTCCTTCCAGTCGGAGACATCCATCGGCATATTGCAGGACCTGATCATCGGCCACGGCCAGCATTCTGCGTCCACCGCTTTGCGGTCTGCGGCCCATGCCGCCGAGGGTGGCGACAATGTGATGTTCCATATTCCGCTGTCCGGTGGCTGTTCCATAGAGCAGAAGGGCGGCGAGCGGGTCGATCTGAAGCCCGGGACGATCTATGCGGATCCCTGCGATGTGGCGGGCACGCTGCGCTTTCATGGGGAATCCACCGAAGGTTTCTATGTCTCGGTGCCGCGCGTTCATCTCGCAGCCGCGGGCGCTGGCCTTGAAGCCATGCTGCGCAATGCCATGCCGCTGACCCCGCAATGGCGACTGTTTTTTACCTATGCCCACGGCTTACATCAGGAAATGGCCCATCTCTGGCCCGAAGACATTGTGCACTATACGACCCACGTGCAGGATCTGGCGCTGATTGCGCTTGGAGCAACGCGTGAGGCTGCCGAAATCGCGCAAGGGCGCGGTGTTCGGGCGGCACGCCTGAGGGAGGTGAAGGCCGACATCGAGCGGCATCTGGTCCATCCCTATCTTTCAGCGCAGTCGGTTGCCGCGCGCAGCGGTCTGTCGCCGCGCTATTTGCGCGCCCTGTTCGAAGGGGAAGGCACCTCCTTTGGCGATTATGTCGCGACCAGACGGCTGGCCCATGCCCATCGGATGCTGAGCGATGCACGCTTCGCCAACCGCAATATCAGCCAGATTGCGATGGATTGCGGCTTTGGTGATCTCTCCTGGTTCAATGCGCGCTTCCGCCGGGCTTATGGCATGTCACCCAAGGATGTGCGTGCGCGGTCTCGATCGACCGACTAGACGTCCAAACTACCTCTCCCCCCGCATTTGAGTGCCGCAGTCCCCAAGACGCGGCAAAGGCTCGCCTCTATCCTGCGCCTTCTGTGAGAATCCATCGAAGGCAGGGTGTTTCCGACGCCCCAACAAGAGAGGCCCCATGTCAAACGCGATATCGAAGCTGGTCTGCCTGATGTTTGCCGCTTTGCTCTTTGCAGGGATGTCGGCAAAGGCGCAAGAGAGCGACCGGGCGACCATTGTCATCCTCGATGCATCCGGGTCCATGTGGGGCCAGCTCCCTGAAGGACGCACCAAGATCGAGGTTGCCCGTGACGTGCTGGCGGGCTTCCTCGGCTCACGTGACCTTTCTGTTCCGCTCGGTGTTGTGGTCTTTGGGCATCATCGCAAGGGGGATTGTTCCGATATCGAGGTGGTGGCTCCGGTTGGTGGGCAAAGCGCCGCCGAATTGTCCGCCCGCCTCAACCGTATCAGCCCGAAAGGCAAGACGCCGCTTGGCCAGTCTCTGCGGATTGCTGCGGCAGAAATTCCCCGTACGGCGGAAGCGGCAGACATCGTGCTGGTCACGGACGGTCTTGAAACCTGTGACGTTGATCCCTGCGCGGTTGCGGAGGCGCTTGCGTCCGAGGGAGTGAAGATCCGGGCCCACGTGGTCGGCTTTGGGCTCAGCGAGGTAGAAGCGGAAGCGCTTGCCTGCGTTCCCGAAAAGACCGGTGGGCTGTTGATGCGGCCCCAGACGGGGGCCGAGCTGGCCGAGGCACTGGCGCTGACAACAGCAGATGCACCAGCCGAAAGAGCCACTGGCGTTCGTCTCATCTTCTCCTATCCCGGTACCATGCCGGATGTCTATGAATGGGCACTGCGCAACGACGAGACGGGCAAGGAACTCGTGCTTGGCAAGGTGTCCGGCGACGCGCGCTACAAACCCTTTGCGGTTGAACTGGCACCGGGGCCTTACACGGCCATCGTCACAGCCTCCGGAGGTCGGGGGGAGACGAAATTTGCCGCAGGTGCTGATGCTAAGGATGTGGTCGTCACCATGCAGGGCATTCTGCCTGTCACCGTGATGCAGGACCGGGGGCCCTATGCGGCGCGCGGGGAAACCGTGGCGATTGACCTCAGCATCACCCAGGCCGGTCAGGAGCAAGGCGGGGCAGCCCTCGCGCTGCGGCTTTACTCTGAGGACGGTGGCGATGCCATCACCTATTCCACCATCGAGGGTCAGGCCGGTGCCAAGCAGGCCGGGATCAATCTTCCCGCCTCGCCGGGCCGATATCTGCTGCGGCTCGAAAGCTGGGGGGGTGATCTGGTCGAGGAGATGATGCTGCTCGCAGAAACTGACCCGGAGGTGATCCTTTCTGCGCCGCCAACTGTCGCGCCGGGGGAAGTGATTGTCATCGAGAGCACCGGCAGTCAGCTCTGGAATGATGGCATTGAAATCTGGCAGGGTGACCGTCAGGTCGACTGGGGGCTGACGCTCGGCGATCTTGCCTATGGCAATCAGCTCCACGCTCCCACTGAGCCGGGCACCTATGATCTGGTCTACAGGAGTTATGACGCGGCGGGTGAGCGCATCGAGAAGGCCCGTCAGCAGATCGACGTTGGGACGGTGGTTGATGACGCTACCGGAGCTGGGCAGGCGGAGAATGGCTCTGCGCCAGGCGGTGATGATGGGCACGGGCCAGATGGTGGCGTGTCACCGATCACAGGGCAGGAAGCTGGCAAGGCGTGGGCGGACTATCCCCACCGCTGCCTGCCCGGCGACAGGACCGTCGAGAATTGCGACATGCGTGACGCAGCCACCAGTCTCTCCTTCCATCTGCCCGAGAACTGGGTCGCAGACGTGACACCGTCAACCCCCTATCCAAGTGCCGAATTTGCACAAAAGGCAGGAGCGGCCCATTCGATCTGGCTGAACCCGGTTGATTGGCCAATGGGAGAGCGTGGATGCCGCCTCACGCGGGTCGGGCAGCTTTGTGCCGACCCGGACCGGTCGGACAAGGAGCTGGAGCGGACAATGCGGACCCTGCAATTCACGCTGACAACCGGCAAGGTCCTCAGGAGATGTGGCGACGAGCCTTGCGAATTCGGTTTCAAGGGGTCGCCGGTCAATGGCCGTCTACCGGCGCGCTGGTCCTCTGAATTCGGCGAGACCGGCACTGACGGTCGGGTACGCAGTTGGTTCTGGGATCTTGATCCGGCGGGCAATTTCAAACTCGTCGGCCTCAATCAGGAGGGGGGCGATGACTGCCTCGAAGTCGAGCCCGGATCGCAGCTCTGCGCATTCACCCCCTATATCTCCTCTCAGGAATTCGACCTCATCCGCAACACTCTCAGGCTTGGTGCAGAGCCGCAAAAGGCAGGCAATGGCAGTACCGCCAAGCAGCTTCTCGATCTGCTTGCCCCTTCGCGACGCCCAGCACCGTGATGGACAGCACCGTAATGGACAGCACCGTAACGGACAGGAAAGGACGCACCCCATGAAACACACTCTGACCTTCGCCGCCCTTTTGCTTCTGGGCACAAACCTCGCAGCGCCGGCACGCGCAGAGAATGTCATCATTGCCGAATGTCACGGCAATGGAGCGGATTTCTATCTTTCAAACTTTGATCGCGAGAATATTGTCGCCGCTGGCGAAAGTGTCGGGCTTCCCCCGCCGCCATCTGCTGAAGCAATTCTCGTTGTTGATCGCAAGACCGGCGCCTATCACTGGGACAGTCGATCCCGGTCGGCTATCGCCAAGGAATGCGGTGGGGAAGAGGATGACCTCGCTCTGTTTGAAGGCATTCAGCCCAAACCCGGCCTGTGGCAGGCTCGCCTTGGGGCGACACGCCTTGATGGCTGTCCGCCGATCATGGAACAGGTCTTCCCCAAATCGCCCGGCGCTCTACCGCCGGAATGGCAGCAGCCCCGTCCGCTGACCTATCAGGCGCCATTTCATCCGGACAAACTGGAATTGACCCGGACACTTGAGGCGCAGGGCAAGAGCAAGATCACATGGCGCACCGCGGGCAATGATGCCTGGGAAGCGGAGATCTTCTCGGAATTGTTCGACCAGATGCCCGCCGGAGAAGGGCTCGGCAGCAAGATGACATGGAACCTCACGGTCAAGAGCCCGACCGAGATCGAGCACATCTCGACCGTTCACATGGTCTTGCCAGCCGAAGCTGCGGCGGTGATGGGGGGCAAGGATTGCAAGATGGTCAGCACCAATGCGTGGATACGGGTGGGGGATTAGGCGCGGCTCTCCATCATTCCAGCAAGCATCATGCATTCTGACAATTGTCATCGCGCTGCATTCGACCGGTTTGAGGCCATATGGGACGTTGAAATCGTGCCAAGGACACGCATTAGGAACGTAGAGCAAGCATTAGTTTTTAAAGTTCTTGGCCAATCAAAGCAGTGCCTGCAGCTAGAGCTGGGTCAATGCGCAAATTTGACCAAGCCATCGGCTTATCCCCTATTCATCCACGATCCGGCATTTTGTAAGCCGCCAATCAATTTTTGGTTTAATCTTTGCGTCCCGTAAGGCCACCGCCAAGCCGTCGCTCATGAACAGCTTGCCTGGCACTGTGGGCTCTATCCAAATGTCTGGTCCTTCCTCAGCTTTTTCCGTTACGGCGACATCACCATCCGCTTCCGGATAGACATCCCAAGGCTGAAGGTTCCGCTCCTTGTTGAAATAGGACGGGAAGACTTTTTGGCTTTGCTCGGGAACGAAAGTGTTTTTTTGGTTGCCAAAATGCAGAAAATAGTAGCTGCTTGGATAGAGTATCTTTTCATCGGCCCGATAGATTGGGAATTGCACCAATCCGCCTGCTCCCATATCAAAGAGGGAGAATATGTCCGCCAAATCTTGCTTAACAACTAGGAAGCCCGCGGCCCAAAAAAGAGATTTCATTTTCTTGAAGCGACTTTCGTCGTAAACAGCAAAAGATTCAGGAAAATCTTCTCTGTTCAGAACTTCTCCCTCAATACAGTTATTCATTGAAGTTATTATTTTTTTTGGCCTAGTAGGGCCTATGTATCGCTCGTATGGTTGTTCCCAGGGCTCGCCATAAAACTTTGCACGCAGTCCCGGCCGGTCGCCCAACTGTTGATCGCTTGTCACATTGCAGAACCAAACCATTTCTTTCTCCCGATCTTTCTCGTCTTGGCATTTGAGCAGAAAGGGTGGGTTTTGCAAAGGCAGCTTCGTCCGCGATTGCTGTTTCCGAAGCAGGATAGTCATTTTCAGCTGTTGACCCGACCGCAGCAAAGCCTCTTGGGGACATTTGCCATTCGCTACCGATCCGGTGTCAGTTTTGAGCAATTGGCCTTGCCATATCCCTATGGCATCAGGGAATTAGAGGATGGCAGGAATTGCGATGGGGGAGGGCGGGGCTCCAGCTTGGCTCGTTCCATCAGAGTCTTTTTGACACCCTGACGCGAGTTTTCAGAAGACGACAATATATATTTCGCGAGACTAAATTAATCAATACATACACTTAAAAATTGTATACTTAAATTAGGCTTGTCTAATATCTCTTTTCTTGCTGATTTTATTTGGTTTAATAAATAATTAACTTTTTAAACTCACAATATTGCCCAAGTTTGCAATTAAACCCCTCAAACTTGTAAACAGAATCAGATAAAGTTCAACTCTTGTGAATGCGTAGCGTCGAGCTTCAACGGAGCGCGCGCAAGGTGAGTTGTCGTTCTCTCTTCTGATGAAAGGTTGATCTGGAGCAATTATGCATCTTTTGAAGACGCTTATCGCAAAATCCTCGAACTCAGGTGGTGCCAAAACGCCCGAAATTCTGGTTGGTATGGCTTGTTTGTTGCTGGTGGCCTGCCAAAGCACACCCGGAGACAAAAGTGTTTCAGTTTCAACATATTCTCCGAAACTGAGCTATGTATCTCAGACTGCAAGTGTTCGGTCGAAAACAACCGGATTCTCGAGCGGCACCTATGCTGCAGCAAAGCCAGTACGCAAGGCCAGTTACACGCCGATTCAACTTGCCTCTAATCAAAATACCAGGCCTGAAAAGCTGTATCTTGGTTCGGCAAACTATATCTGTTCCGCAAGCGGCTTTGGTTCACGAGCAAGCTGTCGAGCACGATAAAAGCAAGAAATTTACCTGTTAAGATGGGTCCGGATTGCGGGCCCTTTTTTTATGCTCCGTATGTGCAATTACCCGTTCAAATGAGAGTTTGAAAGAACTTGAGTTGGAATGGTTATGATTCTACCTTAGGTGGAATTTTTCTTTTTTCTTACATTATTGGTAAAATTGTGTTAAAATAGTTCCCTTAATCGATAAGTGATCTCGCAATTTGCGCTTGGGGGAAAATAATTCCTAACACCCGGACGGAATCTGCGAGCTCGATAAAAATCAAACCAGCAGGCACCGCAGCTTTGAAAGAAGCCCGAATTGGAGATCGGTAACAAACAGAAACGTCCGGACAGGCATTGCCGGGCACCATAACAGCTGCCGATTCAATCCAGCCACGTCAGAAAGACTTCAAATTAAAAGCGGCGGTGCATTAGGCCTTCACGGAGGAGCCAATATGCATAATTTGAAGCACTCGGGTGCGTATTCACGCCTCGAGAACGGGAAAGTGCGCCGCAAATTCAGCAAAACAATTCTGGTGGCTGGGGGAGCCGGATTCGTAGGAACGCATCTTTGCAAAAGACTGCTGGATGCGGGGAACAAGGTCATTTGCGTGGATAGTCTGATGACAGGCAGGCAATCCAACATCCAGTCTTTTGTTGGCGACGAGAACTTCCGTTTTGTTCTTCATGACATCATCAAGCCTTTGAAGATTTCGAAGCCCATTGACGAGATCTATAATCTCGCGTGCCCGGCCTCGCCTCCACACTATCAGGCAGATCCGGTCCATACCATGCAGACCTGTATTCTGGGGTCGATCAATCTGTTGCGCCTCGCCCGGAAGAAGGGGGCAAAGATCCTTCTGGCTTCAACATCCGAGGTCTATGGCGATCCCAAAGTTCATCCGCAGCCGGAGAATTACTGGGGCAACGTCAATACGGTTGGCCCGCGGTCCTGTTATGACGAAGGCAAGCGGTGTGCCGAAACGCTGTTTCATGACTATGCCGAGCGGGATGGCATTGAAGTGAAGATCGCGCGCATCTTCAACACCTATGGTCCGTTGATGAGACCGGACGATGGTCGTGTCGTATCAAACTTCATCTGCCAGGCTTTGCAAGGGTTACCTCTAACGGTTTATGGCGATGGCCAGCAGACGAGATCCTTCTGTTATGTTGACGATCTTGTATCCGGGCTGGTGGCGTTGATGGCGATCGGCAAGGAGGTTTGTGACCCGGTGAACCTTGGCAATCCCGGAGAATTCACTGTTATGGAACTGGCCTGTCTGGTCAGGGAAATGACATCTTCCAGATCCCGTATCGAGCACCTGCCTTTGCCAAAAGACGATCCGGTCGTTCGGCGCCCGTCCATTACGCGCGCCAATCGCCTGCTCGGATGGCAGCCAACCATCCCGCTCCGAGAAGGGCTGGAGAAGACTGTCGCCTATTTCGCCGCCGAGATCTTTGCCAATGAGCCAATTGTCGAGGTGGCCGAATGACCGGGCAATCCATACTGGTTACCGGGGGGGCTGGTTTTATCGGGAGCCATACCTGCAAGCTTTTGGCTTCAGATGGCTTTATCCCGGTAACATATGACAATCTGAGCACGGGCAATTTGTCCGATGTGAGATACGGACCTTTCGTGCAGGGGGAACTCGGCGATGTCGGGAAACTGGTCGATACCATCAATAAATATCGACCCGTCGCTGTCATGCATTTTGCCGCGCTTGCCTATGTGGGGGAGTCTGTTGAACATCCCGCCCGGTATTATGGGACCAACGTAGGAGGGACACTGAGCCTTTTGGGAGCCTGTCATGCCATGCAGCTTGACAAGATCGTGTTTTCAAGCAGTTGCGCAACATATGGCGTTCCTGACAGGTTGCCCATAACGGAACAGACACCGCAGATGCCAATCAACCCCTATGGGGTCACGAAGTTGATTGTCGAGCGCATATTGCAGGACTATCGCGCAGCCTATGGCCTGCAGTCGGTCATTCTTCGATATTTCAACGCGTGCGGGGCTGATCCTGATGGCGAGTTGTCTGAGAAGCACTCTCCGGAAACCCATATCATTCCGCTCGCGCTCATGGCGGCAAGTGGTCGGGCCGAAAGGCTCAGGATTTTCGGCACCGACTATGAAACGAAGGATGGGACCTGCGTTCGGGATTATATCCACGTGAGCGATCTTGCGAGGGCCCATGTGCTGGCAGTCAGGCACCTCTTGCAGGGCAAGGGAAGCATGATTGTCAATCTTGGGTCCGGCATCGGGATCTCGATACTGGAAATTCTCGACACGGTCCGCCAGCAGACCGGGCATGACGTGCCGGTGCAAATCGCTCCGCGCAGGCCCGGTGATCCTCCGGCCCTTTATGCCGATCCGGCCTTTGCCGAGAAAGCTTTGGGGTTCAGAACGGAGATGTCGGATATCGGTTCAATCATAAAGACCGCAGCGCCGACCTTTGGCCTGGAGGTGAGGTCATGACAAACACAGACCGGACTCATGTTGCTCCTTTGGGGGCAATTGACAGATCGGAGTCTGGGCTGCTCGTCCCGGTATTCACCCATCGTCAAAAATGGGTCAATGACGGCGGCCTTGTGCTCTGGTTTGCCAGTCTGGTCTGGTTCTGGAACTGGTGGCTGACGAGAGAACATGTCATCGGGGTTGCCTGGTATGCAGCCCTGTCGGTTACGCTCCTGTGGGTCACCCTGCTGCCTTTGTATTTTCTGCTGATTTTTCGCGGTGCGTGCAAGCCGAGATCAGGCTTGACCCCACCTGAGGGCGTGCGGATTGCCATGGTTGTGACCCAGGCGCCGTCAGAACCGTTTGCCGTTTTGGTGAAGACACTCGCAGCCATGCTCAATCAACGGCTTCCGGATGGGGTTTCTTACGATGTCTGGCTCGCATCTGAAAAACCGGATGCAGAGACCAAACATTGGTGCGCAGAGCACGGGGTTCATCTTTCGACAAGGCAGGATGATGCAGCCTACCATCGCGCGACCTGGCCAAGAAGAACCCGCTGCAAGGAAGGCAATCTGGCCTATTTCTACGATCATTTTGGCTACAGAAATTATGATGTTGTCAGTCAGCTGGATGCAGATCACGTGCCGGAAGAGGATTATCTCTGGCATATGCTGGTTCCTTTCAACGATCCGCAGGTGGGGTATGTCTCGGCCCCGTCCATCTGCGACGCAAACGCGGCGACCAGTTGGTCGGCCCGCAGCCGCCTCTATGCAGAGGGATCTCTGCATGGGGCTTTGCAGGCCGGTTACAACAATGGGTGGGCGCCATTGTGCATTGGTTCACATTACGCTGTGCGAACAAAAGCTTTGCAGGCAATTGGCGGTCTGGGGCCTGAACTGGCTGAAGATCATTCCACTACATTGCTGATGAATGCTGGTGGCTGGAAAGGTGTACATGCGCTGGATGCCACTGCGCATGGAGACGGGCCGGCAACCTTCGCCGATCTCGCAACGCAGGAATTTCAATGGTCGCGCAGTCTTGTGACAATCCTGCTGCGCCACTCGTCCGAGTATGTGCCGCATTTGAATGGGCGGCTCAAATTTCAGTTCCTGTTCTCGCAGTTGTGGTATCCGCTTTTCTCGGTGTTCATGGGCTTCATGTTCCTGCTTCCCGGTATCGCCTTGTTGCGGAACGAACCATTTGTCGGGGTAACCTACCCGGAATTCCTGCTGCATTTCGTGCCAATGTCAGTGATTCTTGTCGCGCTCGCCATTTTCTGGAAACGTGGTGGCTGGCTACGCCCCATGTCGGCAAAAATCATCAGCTGGGAAGCATCGCTTTTCCTGCTTGCGCGCTGGCCGTGGGCCTTGATGGGCAGTCTGGCTGCGGTCTGGGACCGCTTCAGCCATGGATTTGTCGATTTCAAGGTCACGCCGAAAGGAGCGCACGGCAAGCAGTTGGTGGCATGGAAAATCATAGCACCATATCTGCTGCTGTCTGCTGTTTCTGCCGCCCCGATTGTCGGGATAGACAACGAGAGCGAAGCAAGAGGGTTCATCCTTTTTGCTGCAGTCAATGCAGGTGCCTATGCGTTCATTGCCGCGTTGATCATTCTTCAGCACTACCGTGAGACTGAAGGAAACTTCTATTGGGCGATCCTCAGACAGCCGATTCATGCTGCTGTGGTGGGCATGATGCTTCTCTTGCCAATGCAATTGTTGACAGACAAGGGAGCCAGCGCAATCGAGGCATTGTCCTATGGAGCAGACCCGCTGCGACTGACCAGAACCTCCTACATAGTCGCCGGGGCAGGGATGGGACGAAGTGGAACGCGGCATGTTTCACTCTCATTCAGGTGGATGTCGGAATAAATAAAAACGGAGAGCAAGAGACCCAAGGCAGCAGAATAAAGCTGACCGGGTCGGGAGGGGAAAGCTATGAAGGCAACACTATTTGCAATGCAAACCGGAACGTCGACGAAGCTGATCATGACGGTAAGCGCACTTTCTTTGCTGGCACTATGTTTTACCACGGTAAAGCTCTCGGCGACGGAAACGCCAACCGCAAAAGGCAAGGGCCCCGTGGTGAACACGGGAACGCCAATCGAATTGGGCAGCTACGATCCATACGGAACGTTCAAAGACGACCGTGTTGTGAAAATTGAACATCTTTTCCTGCCATGGGAAGATGTCGAGCTCAGCAGCATGTTTCAGGCCGATGCCTATGCTCGAGAACGGGGGCGGGATCTCTTGATCACGGTTGAACCCTGGTCCTGGTCACAGGACTGGCGCCTGATGCCTGTCGATCTGCGCAATGCCATTCTGAACGGCTCCTATGACCCGAACATGCGAGCTATCTGTAAAATCGCAGGTGAGCTGAAAAGCAATGTCACCATTCGCTGGGGCCAGGAAATGGAAGACCAGGACGGGCGATTCACATGGTCTGGCTGGCGCCCTGATGACTATATCAGGGCCTATCGCAGAATGGTCGATCTCTGCCGCAAGGAGGCGCCCAAAGCCAAATACATGTGGTCTCCGAAAGGGTTGGAGGGATTGCAGGCCTACTATCCCGGCGACAACTATGCCGACAGTATCGGCCTGTCGGTCTTTGGCTTGCAAAAATATGACAATGACAAATTTGGTCGTGACAGAACGTTTGCAGAGCTTCTGAAACCCGGATACGACCTTACGGTGCCGTTCAACAAGTCGATCGTCGTTGCCGAATTGGGCTATGTCGGAAAACAGGCATATGTCGACAATTGGAAACAGACTGTCACGGAAGTGGAAGGCGACTTCCCCGAACTGAATGCTGTTGTCTACTTCAATGACAAGGAAGTCCATCCTTGGCCGGAAGGTTACGGACGGCCCGACTGGCGCATTGAATATCAAGTTCTGGAGTAGGAGGGAACCATGAAACGCCATGAGCAACTCGTCACGATGATCGCTTCCGGTGTGCTGCTACTTGGTTGCCTGTCTGCTTTCGCGGATCAGGACAAGCCTGAATTTGACGATCCCCAAACTCAGGCGCTCTTTGAAGCTTCAAAACCGATGACTGGCGACCATCTCTGGGCGGTCTTTACCAATCACACCTGGAAATGGCAGGCTGGAGGTGGATTTTTTGCAGCGCGCAAGCAGGCCTTTACGGCCTGGTCGAGAGAAGGGGGGAACCCGAGCGTTGGCGATGGACGATGGTTCACCTTGACCAGCAAGGGCAGCCTCTGTTTCCGCGCTACTTGGAGGGCCATGGACGGCAGCGCCCCTGCCGTAACCTGTTTCCGCCATCGTATTGTCGGCAACACCATCTTTCAGAAAAAGGATCCTGATGGCGAGTGGTATGTCTTCAAGCATGCCAAGCGTACATACGGAGACGAATTCCTGAAACTCCTTGAAGGCGATTATGTTTACCACCCCAAGAAGCGGGTGGAAGTGGAATTGGACAACTAGGGCTTCGTTCCGGCTTCCTTTGAATGCCTTCCATTCTGACGGATCGAATGTGGAGCAATCGGGCAGACAGGTCATGGCAGTCACCCGTCGACCGAGGCGGCCAGTAACCAAACGGGCCAAATGAGCTTATGCATTCCTGCCCCAGCTCCTGGTTTGCTCCGCCTCTCGGTGATCGCCGAACAATCTCCGAGAGGAGGGGCCGAATGAGCCGAGGCCTTGCGAAGAAACGCATTGACCAGCCTCAGTCCCCTTCCTGCACAGCTGTGGCCAACATGCGGTTCACAGTCGTCAACCCTGCCATCGCCAAGCGTCTGCCGGAACGCGGCTGACCTGTGGGGGGCGGGGCACAGACATTTGCCCATTGCCATACTCCCGTGACAATGGCAGCCTATCCCTCTTGAAACCGACGCGCAGTGTCTGCATGCTAAATGAACAGGCAGGGGTCATCATGACAGGGCAAAAGGGAACACAGAGGCAACTGAAGGCAACACTTGCCCTGCTCAACGAGGTGGCCAAGGCACTCGATGCCGACATCACCATTGAACTCTGGGACGGAACCAGAGTGTCACTGGGCAGCAACCCGGCACCCGATCTCACCATACGGGTGGCCGATCCCGGCGTCATCGCCTCGCTGTTGCGCCGCCCCGGCCTTGATCGCATCATCCGCCCCTATATCAAGGGTCTCATCGAGATCAAGGGCGGCACGCTCTATGATGTCGGTCTGCTCTTCGCCTTCAGCCCTTCGCGCAAGCGACTGAGGAAGATACCCAAGGGCACCATCCTGTCTTTTCTCTCCTCCTTCCTGTTTGCGCCCGGTGTTAGCCTCGACGCCAGTCGGACCTTTTCCGGCGATGAGAGCGACCATGGCAAACGCCGGCCCAAAAGCGATGAGACCGAATTCATCCAGTTCCACTATGATGTCGGCAACGATTTCTACGAGCTGTTCCTTGATGAGCGTTGCCTCTATAGCTGCGCCTATTTTACCGACTGGAACAATTCGCTGGATCAGGCCCAACATGACAAGCTCGAGATGATCTGCCGCAAGCTGCGCCTCAAACCCGGCGAGCGTTTTCTCGATATCGGTTGCGGCTGGGGTGCCCTCATCTTCCATGCCGCCGCAAATTATGGCGTGAAGGCCCATGGCGTTACCCTGTCCGAAGCCCAGCTAACCCATGTTCGAGAACAGATCAAGGCAAAGGGGCTTGAAGACCGCGTCAGTGTGGAGCTCAAGAATTATGTTGAT
Source organism: Cohaesibacter haloalkalitolerans (assembly GCF_003574655.1). GTDB lineage: Bacteria > Pseudomonadota > Alphaproteobacteria > Rhizobiales > Cohaesibacteraceae > Cohaesibacter > Cohaesibacter haloalkalitolerans. The sequence continues at coordinate 421,362 of NZ_QNUM01000004.1, read as the reverse complement.
CTTGAAGGCCCCTTCGACAAGATCGCCTCTGTTGGCATGATGGAGCATGTCGGGGAGGACAATCTCGACGTCTATTGCGCCACCATCAACCGCCTGCTCGTCGACAAGGGGCTGTTTCTCAACCACGCGATATCCCGCAAGGCCAAGAAGCGGAAGAGCCGCTTCTCCTCCCGCCCGGAGCAGCGCGCCCTGCAGAAATACATCTTCCCAGGCGGGGAACTGATTGATCTGGGCCGGACCATTGCCAGCCTTGAGCAGAACAAGTTCGAGGTGATGGATGTGGAAGGCTGGCGCGAGCATTATCAACGGACCACGAAACTCTGGCTTGATCGGCTTGAGGCCAACCGCGACAGGGCGGTGGCGTTGGTGGGGGAGGACATCTACCGCATCTGGATCGCCTATCTGGCCGGATCGTCCCTTGCTTTCTTGCGCGGCTCGGCTCGCCTCTATCAGGTGCTTGTCAGCAAGAATCCCAAGGGACCGACAAAGCTGCCGCCTAGCCGGTCCGATCTCTACCGCTGAGCCGTGACTGTCAACGGGTAAGTCATTTTGATCCCGCCAAGCCCCGTCCTTCCAGGTGTGCGATGTGGCTGGTAAGTGTCAGCGGATCTGCCGAGAATTGCGGATTGGGCAAAGAAAAACCCGGCGCGGGGTGTCCGGGGTTTGCAAGTCGTTTGGGGATTGGAAAATCCCGCTCGGTGCTGGGCGTAGCGTTCACTACGATTGTCCGGGTCGTTGCCCGGTTGGCCTTTGTGGCTTGTTCGAAGAGCTTTACGGTTGATCCCGATTCTTGTCTATATGCGGTTGTACGAATGTTTAAAACTTGCCAGAGATCAAAGCGACCATCCGTCACCTGAGACCTGCGCGGACAGCGGAATAGCACCCAGAGGTTTGACCTGCGCCCAATCTCCTGATGGTGTGAGGGCGCAGGGTCGTTGTTGCCTGGTCAAGGAAGTCAGAGCGGCTTTTTCAACTCTGCCGTCAGGTCATCAAGGAAGCTCAGGCACTGTTCTATCTGTTCGATATCAATGAACTCATTGGGCTTGTGCGCCTGCTTGATGGAGCCCGGGCCGATGATGATGGCAGGAATTTTACCCATCGTTTCAAAGACGCCACCTTCCGATCCGTAGGAGACTTTGCCGCCCCATTCGGTCATCAGGTGGGCGTAGCGTTCGAAGCCGGCAGTGCCACGGGCGTCTCCCATGGCGGGGTAGGCGAAGATGCGCTCCCATGTCACGCCACAGGTTTCCGATCGGGCCGTCATCTTCGCAGTGATGTCGGTGTCAATGGCATCAAGCAGGGCCTGCATGTCTCCTTCGGCATCCATGCCGCTGATCGAGCGCAATTCGAAGGTGAAGCTGCAGCTGCCCGGGGTGACGTTGGTGGCAACACCGCCGCTGATCATGGTGGTCAACATGGTGGCGTGCGGGACGGTGAAGTCCTTATCGAACGGGCCTTCCTGCTGGTAGCGCTCGGCACGCTCGGCGATGGTGCTGATGATCCGGGCAGCATATTCCACCGCGTTGACATGCTCAGGCGCGAAGGAGGAGTGGCCCGAGGTTCCCTTCACACGGGCCCGCATGGCAATCTTGCCCTTCTGGCCAGTGATCAGTTCCATCTCGGAAGGCTCGCCGATGATGGCCAGCTCTGGTGGAACATCGAGCTCTGCCAGCCAGCGGGCAACCGCAGGAGCCCCCAGACATCCCACTTCCTCATCGTAGGAGAAGCAGATATAGACCGGACGCTTGAGGTCGGCCTTGGCGAAAGCATCGGCCGCAGTGAGGACACAGGCGTCAAAGCCCTTCATGTCGCAAGCGCCGCGGCCATAGATCCGACCATCCCTTTCGTCTGCACTGAAGGGGGGCGTTACCCATGTTTCTTCGTTGGCCGGGACAACGTCGGTGTGCCCGGACAGAACCACGCCCGGAACGTCGGCTGGCCCAAAGCGTGCAATCAGGTTGGCTTTGGTGCCTTCTTCGTTGGGCAGGATGGTAATCTCTGCGCCCAGTTTAGCGAGAGTTTCGGCTGCATAGTCGATAAGCGCTCTGTTTGAACGACTGGATACGGAATCATATCCAATCAAAGCCCCCAGATGCGCCTTTGCCCTTTCAAGAGCAGGATGTTGGAGCGTGGGGGCTTCGATGGTGAGGCTCATTGGTCTCAAGCCTTTCTATTTCTGGATTTGAGGAACTCTCGTCGGACGGTGAGCCCGACGACAAGGACGATCAGCACTGCAAAGATCATCGTTATGGGCGATGAGATCAGCACAGACGGATCGCCACGGGAAATGGCGAGTGCGCGGCGCAGGTTCTCCTCGATCATCGGCCCGATGATGAAGGCGATGAGGAAGGGTGCCGCAGGAATGTTGAGCAGGAACATGATGAAACCGGTGACGCCCATGATCAGCAACACGGCCACATCGAACATGCTAGAGGCAATCGAGTAGATGCCGAATAGGCAGAGCAACAGGACCAGCGGAGCCAGCAGGGACTGAGGGATACGGGCAACATGGGAGAAGGCCCGCATGATGACCTTGCCTGCAAAGAACAACAGAACCGAGGAGAAGAGCATACCGATGAACAGCATGTAGACCTCGTGGATGTTGGTCTGGAACAGCAGTGGTCCCGGGGTCAGGCCTTGGATCATGAAGGCGCCGAGCATGACGCCGGTGATGACGTCGCCGGGGACACCAAGCGCCAGCAGCGGGATCATGGTCGCTCCACAGGCGCCGTTGTTGGCCGATTCCGATGCGGCGATGCCTTCCAGCTCGCCATTGCCGAAATTGCTGCCATTCTTGGAGGTGCGCTGTGCTTCACCATAGGAGAAGAAGGCAGCCGCAGAAGGCCCGATGCCGGGGATGGCACCAAGGACGGCCCCAATGGCAGAACCGCGCAAAATGGATTTGAGCGATGCCATGAACTCGCTACGGGTCACCTTCTGGTCGCCCAGCTTGGCGGCTTCGTTCTTGTGGGCCGCGCGGAAGACGATAAGCTTTAACAGCTCCGGCAGGGCAAACAGACCGATAAGCACTGGCGCGACCGACAGGCCAGCCTGCATGTCTTCGGTAAAGGCAAAGCGGAAGGAACCATAAAGGTCTTCGCCAGCCGTTGCCAGCAACAGGCCGAAGAGAGCAGAAATCAGCCCCAAAAGCAGGGAGTTGCCTGAAACGCCAGCCACGGTGGTGAGGGCAAACAGCATCAGCATGAAATATTCCGGTGGTCCCACGCGCAGGGCGAGGACGGCCAGCGGTGCGGCAAGGAAGATCAGCGACAGGTTCGAGATGAAGTCGCCAATCACCGAGGAATAAAGCGCCATGTTGAGCGCCTTGCCAGCCTTGCCCTGACGGGCAAGCGGATAGCCGTCAAGGGCCGTACAGGCCGCAGAAGCGGTGCCGGGGGTCTTGATCAGAATGGCCGATACCGAGCCGCCATAGGTCGAGCCCTTGTAAAGGGCGACCAGCAGCAGAATGGACGGAACCGGTTCCATGTAGAAGGTGAAGGGCAGGGCAAGGGTAACAGCCATCGTACCGGTCATGCCGGGAATGGCTCCGATGATCACACCGCCCCAGATGCCAGCGGCCATGATCAGGAGATTCTGCCAGGTTGCTACAGCCTGCAGGGCATAAAGAATGTCGTGCGCCATGAAAGTCTCCGATCAGAAGCCGAATTGTTTGGTCAGGATCCCAACGGGGAACTGGGTTCCCAGCGCCGAATGAAAGATCAACTGGAGCAGGATCGGACCGAACAGGGACAGTCCAAGGATCCAGAAGCGGTAGTTGCGCTCGCCGGTCAAAAGGACCATCGCGCCGGTCAGGGCCATGGAGGCAACGAGAAAGCCGACATAGGGCATCAGCCAGACGTAAGCCGTAAAGGCGACCAGAGCGCCAATGAACCGGGTGATCTGGACTGTTCTTGGTGCGCCATCGCTTTCGATCACTTCGCTTTCTCCCATGCGGCCGAGCAGGGCCAGAATGAAGAGAAGGATGCCAAGGCCTGCGCCAATGATGGAGATGGTGCGCGGCCACATGTCGGGCGGTGGTGCAAAGCCGGGAATGAAGGCCGGGCGAGGCACATAGACCGGAATCAGGGCAAAGATGACGAAGGCGAAAAACGCAATAATCATTAGCCCGCAAAACCAGGGGCTACGGAGAATGGAATTGTGCATGTCGGGAGGTTCCCAGCAAATGGCGTGGCCCGGAAGGGGCCACGCTTCCTGTCAGATGATGTTGTTCTTTGCTATTTTCAGTTTGCTGGCAGGTAGCCGAACTTCTTTGCCAGGCCATTGAACAGCTCATACTGCTCTTTTGCGTAGGCGGTCATGTCAACCTTGCCAACGGTAGAGATGGAGCCACGACGGCCAGCCAGTTCCAGCCAGGTCTTGTCGGTTGCGACTTTGCCCAGAACTTCGTTCCACTTGGCAATAACGTTTTCAGGCAGACCCTTCGGAGCATAGAGTGCACTCCAGCCAGTGACCTGACCTGCCTGTTTGTAGCCGAGTTCGGCAGCGGTCGGGACGTTCGGCAACTTGTCCATGCGTTCCGGTGCGAAGACCATCAGCGCTTTCATGTCGCCGCTTTCGATATGTGGAATGAGAGAGCCGGCAGAGACGGCGAGGAAGTCAACATGGCCGCCGAGCAGGGCGGTAGCCAGTGCGCCGCCGCCTTTGTAAGGCACCAGAGTTGCTGCGGTGAGCGGGTCAAGACCGGCATCAGACAGCAGTGCCTGAGAGGTGAAGCCGTCAATTGCGGTTGCGCCGGATGCGGCATAGGTCATGGCGCCATTGCTGTCTTTGACAGCCTTCAGCAGCTCTTCAACGCTGTTGTAAGGCGAATCGCCCTTCACGGCGAGGATCATCGGTGTTGCTTCCAGCGCGGCAAGGAAGGTGTAGGCATCCCAGTTGGGGGTGGCTTGCGGGGTGACAGCCGGGGTCAGAGCCATGCCAACACGGGCCAGCAGCAGGGTGTAGCCATCCGCTTCGCCTTCCGCAACGGAACGGGCACCGTTCATGCCGCCTGCGCCGGGCTTGTTGACGACGGTGATCGGCTGACCAAGATAGGTTTTGGCAGTTTCAGCAAGGGCACGACCGGCAAGGTCGGATGCTCCACCCGGGCCATAAGGAATGACAAGGGTAACGGCTTGGGTCGGGTAGCTGTCTTCAGCCATAGCCGCGCCAGTGAAAAGAGCTGTCGCCATCGCGAGGGCGGAAATGATTTTTCTCATGTTCTAATGAACCTCTTAGGCTGCGGTCCGAAAAAGACCTATGGAAGGTGTTGGGATAATCCACAAAACTTATCTTTCACAGTATTCCATTTTTTGCAAGAAAATATGATAGTATGCAATTTTGTAATACTGAGGCAGAGAAAAATGATGAAAATCCGCGAATTAGAAGCATTCGATGCTTACATCCGCCTGGGTGGAATGCGCAGCGCAGCAGACGAATTGGGCCTTAGCCAGCCGATGATCAGTCGCCTGCTGATCGCGCTTGAAACGCGGGTCGGATTTGCCCTCTTTTTTCGTAAGCGAAACAAGCTGATACCGACGCCGGAGGCCTTCCAGTTTCACCAGACGGTGGTGCGGGGGCTGGAAAGCATCCGGTCTCTCTCTGAGGAAGCCCGGGCGATTGCCAACAACCAGCGCGGTCATCTGGTCATCGCTGCTCAACCTATTTTCTGCGACACCTTCCTGATTGATGCCATCGCCGAGTTTCAGAAGACCCATCCACATGTGTCGGTCAGGCTGCGCGATACGGGCATGAGTGAGATCATGCGCATGGTCGCGGAGCGAAGCTGCGACATGGCTTTGGGAATCACTCTTGATGCCGACCCCTATGGTGCAGACGTAACATCTCTGGCGATCTGTGAAGCACGTTGCCTCATGCCGAGGAACCACCCTCTGAGCGGGTTGAAAGAGGTGACGCTGCAGCAATTGAAGCGGGAGACCTTTGTAGATCTCGCCCCGGGCAGTCCACTCAGGACGCGCATTGACTTTATGATGCAGCACATTGAGGTGGAGCGTTCCATCGTTGCCGAGACGCGCACGCTGCACGGTATTGTCAGTCTGGTTGAAATGGGCGTCGGGCTGGCCATTGTCGATCCGGTTGCCTGTCTCCTGCTTGATGACGAGAAAGTGGTTCATTGTCCTCTGAGGCCTGCCATTCGATGGGATATCGCCCAGTTCGTCCCATCAGACCGGCCTCTGAGTGGCGTTGGCAAGGCCTTCTCGGATGTCGTTGCGAGCAGGGTCGAGATCCTCAAGACGGCCGGTGTCATCGACTAGGCTCCTCAAGGGGTGGTGAGGCGTGCTGACCATGCTGAACCAATTCAGAGGCGACCGGTTTCTTCGTTCACCTGTAGCATGGCAAAGGCCCGGGTTTGGGCGGATAATGGAGCAGGGGAATTATCGGAACAGGGAGGGAAGACATGAAGATTTTCCGTTTCTCCAGTATCCCGTCAAACCTTGCTTCTCTGATGAGTGTTGCTGTCAGTGTGCTCATTCTGCTGACCGGTGCCGGTCTGGCCTATGATGGGCCTGTGTATTCGCCGTTGCCACTGACGATGCCCAAACTTGGCATGAACAAGGATCTTTATGTTCGGCATACTTCCATTTCGATCAGCCGGGAGCTTGTCTCCTATGAGATGAAGATCGAGAATTATGCTGGTGCGGATACCGTTTCCACGCTCTATCTGCCCTTGCCATTCATTTCAGGCCATTGGGACACTGTGAATAATCGTCCTGATTTGTTTGGCGATCGCCCGTTGGGCGTGCGGGTTTTTGTCGAGGGTGCGGAAATCATCCCGAGCGTTCAGCTTCGTGCTCTTTATCATCAACTGGATGTTTCCGATCTGGTCAAGGCCGCAGGTTTGCCTCTGCATCCGGTATCGGAGAAGACGCTGCAGCTCCTGGAGTCAGCGCCTCCTGACGCCGTTCAGGCTCTCAAGGACAAGGGCATGGTTCCCGGTCGATGGAACGGCTGGGGTATCGAGGCGACCTATTATTGGCGTCAGTCCTTTGAGGCGAAGTCCTTCACGCATATCCGCATTGAACTGCTTCCTGCATATGGCGAGTTGGTCGATTACCTGATGAAAATCGGGGAGGACATCGGACTGGGTATCGATATGTCCGATCGCAAGCAGTTGTGCCTGAACGAGGAAGAGGATGCAAAAGCTGTCTCGCTGTTCAAAAACGAAAAGTTCGTGCCAAATCGCATTTTCGAACTCCCGGTTCTGAGGCGGCCCTTTGCGCATTGGGGCTCCGCCAATGGGACGTGGGACATCGAAGTCATATTGTCTGATGGCGATCTGATGGCTGGCATTTGTGGTGTCGGCAGGTTTGAAAAGGACCAGACCGGTCACTATCGGTTCAGCGATGACGATGTGGCCTATTCGTCCGGGCTTATCAAGGATCCGCCAAAAGAGCTTCAGATTTACTGGCTGACGCTTGAGTGATCTTGAGCACCGAGTATGGGGGCGTCGAGATCTCGGGATTGGCGTTCAACGAATTTCGCGTTGCAATGCCCGAGCAAAAGTCCACAGGCATTCCTCTGCTTCAGAGCGATGAAGCGGAGCATTTCGGGCTGGATGGGGCAATGTTACAGCCATTTGAGAGCAAGCCACACACCATGGATTGATACAAGGACGGGCATGCGACTGTGGGTTTCCGTTAGGTACTGGTTGGCTGTGTTTCAATTGTAACTAACTGAAATGTTTGCGGGAATAGATTCAATTAATATTACAAAACCAATCGAAAACGTGATTGTAGGCGTCTTGAACGGGGAGGTCGGGGAGCCCATTTGATCGGTATAGCAGTGAACAAGGTGTCGCATCCAAAACAAAGAAAATATGAGGAAAAAACGATGAGAAAACTGACTACTGCTCTTTCCGTGCTTGCCATTAGTGCATTTGCATTTGGTGCGTCCGCTTCGGCCTCCCAGCGGGTGGATTCACACTCTCTGACCGATGTACAGGCCAAACAGCTTGTTCAGGAAAACGGTAGCGTACTGCTGTCCACTGGTCCTGATCTGTATGATCGCTATGTAGCCAACGGGGCTTATTGTTTCTTCGGTGAACAGCCGGAACCCGCCTATGTCCCGACTGCCAACTCCAGTTCGGCATTTGTCGGCTACACCTGTGCTCCTGACTTCGATCAGAACTAAACCAGAGCCATAGATCTTTGCCCAAAACGGGCGAAATGAATTGATCTTGCTTTTCGTCACGGCACTGCATCTTCTGATGCATCTGCCGTGACGCTATTTTGCCCGATGGTGACGGATCAGGTTCCCTGAAAACCACCATCGCCTTCAAACGTCTTCCGCTTCAAAACTTCTATTGCATCAGATCTGGCAGCCCGGTTGCCAGAGCCGGGAAGACGCAGACCAGCCCCAGAACCATCAACGGCGGAACCAGCCAGGGCAGTATGGCCTTGGCAAGCTTGTGGTAGGGTATTTCGCCCACCTGAGCGACGACGAATAGTGCCATCCCCATGGGCGGTGTGAGGGTGGAGATCATCAGATTGAGCACCACGATGATACCGAAGTGCACCGGATCGATGCCGAAGCTCAGGGCCAGCGGGATCAGGATCGGAACAACCACCAACAGGATGGCAAGGCTCTCGATAAAAGCACCCAGAACGAAAATCATCAGATTGACCGCGATCAGGAAGCTGAGCTTTGAATCAACAAAGGCCAGAAAGAAATTGGCGATCTGCTGCGGCGCCTGTTCCCTTGCCAGCACAAATCCAAGCACGGAGACACCGGCGATGATCGTGCCGATGGTTGCCGAGGTGACTGCTGTCTCATAGACCGCGCGGAAAAAGCGTGGCCAGGTCAGATTGTGGTAGATCAGCAAATCGATCAGGATTGCATAGAGAACCGTAACGGCAGCAGCTTCGGTTGGTGAAAAGAAGCCGCTGAAAATGCCGCCGATGATGACAAACGGGGTCAGCAGCGCCGGGAAGCTCCGCAGGAACAGCTCGCCGACCTGTCGGCATGAGTAATGGTCGTCCTTGGGGTAGTGGCGCAATTTGGCGATGACATAGACCATGACCATCAGCGCGACCGCACACAGCACCCCGGGGACAACGCCGCCAAGAAACAGCTTGCCGATGGAGGTGTTGGAAATTACGCCATACAGCACCATGGTAATCGATGGCGGCACAATCGGACCGATCATCGAAGAGGCGGCGGTCACCGAACCGGAGAAGGAATCATCATAGCCGGCGTCGCGCATGGCCTTGATTTCCATCTTGCCCAGACCACCGGCATCGGCAACCGCAGAGCCTGACATGCCGGAGAAAAACAGCGAGGCCAGCACATTGACATGTCCGAGGCCACCGGTGAAACGCCCGACAAGGGCGCGGGCAAAACCGAAAAGGTGATTGGTGATCCCGGCCGAGTTGAGGATGGCTGCGGCAAGCAGGAACAGCGGAATGGCCAGCATGGGAAAGCTGTTGAGCCCGTCCACCATGCGCTGGACCGAAAAGGCCATGCCCATCCCGGTGTGATAGAAATAGCCGATGGACACAAGGATCATCGAAATGCCGATTGGCACTCCGGCGAAGACAAGAAACAGCCAGCTTGTGCAGATGATGATGAGTATCATGCTTCTTTGCCTCCTTTGATTTTCGGTTGCCAGCCGGTCGAGAGCTGCGACCAGATGCGATTGCTCACCCGCCAGATGATGAAGAGTGCGGCAACGGGGTATGAGGCATAAAGCACGGCGTCGGAGAACGGCAGTGTGACCGCTTCATTGTGCCATGTGCGAATGACTGTCTTGTAGCCGATCCAGAGCAGGTTGATGGTGACGGCCAGATAGACGAGGTCGATCAACGTGAAGAGAACAAGACGGAATTTTGGAAAAAAGGCGTCAATCACGATGCTCATTCTGAGCTGTACATTCTGCCGCTCAGCCTCGCCGATGGCGATCATCGCCATCCAGACCCAGATCCATCTGGCCATTTCTTCAGTCCAGACCGGGGCGACAAACAGCCCGAAACGCCCAAAAACCTGCAGAAGAACGACGAAGATCAATCCCAGAAACAGGATGGTTGCGGCTATTCCTTCTATTGAATATTTTCTTTTCGTCACCACCAGGCCTCCCACAAAGTATGACGTTGCCGTCCGTCAAGCGGCGGCATCATGGCGTGATCGCCGCAGCGACCACGCCATGGCTGACTATTTCTTCATGAGCGAGGTGACGCTGCTTTCACCGAATTCGGCTTCCAGCTCCTTGTAATATGGCTCCATGGCTGCCTGGAACGGGGCGGTGTCGGGTTTGGTGATGGTGATGCCGAGGCCCTTGAACTTGTCGATCAATTCTGCTTCGGCCTTGTAGGTCAGGTCATTGTTGACCTTGCGCCCGGCTTCACTTGCCTTGAGGAGCCAGCCCTGTTCTTTCTCGGAGAGCGAGTTCCATGTCTTGAGAGAAACTTGCACAGCTTCGGACGCGACGAAATGGTTGGTCAGGGCGATATATTTCTGCACTTCGTAGAATTTCATTTCCTCGATCGTGTTCAGCGGGTTTTCCTCGCCATCCACCTGATTGGTCTGCAGCGCCAGATACACTTCCTGGAATGCGACAGGTGATGGAGACGCGCCGGTGTTCTTGGCGTAGGCGATGAGGAAGGGGACGTTCGGGGTGCGCAGACGCAGCCCCTTCATGTCTTCCAGCGAGTTGATTGGCCGGTTGGATGTCGTCTGGCGGGTGCCGTAATACCAGACGTCGATGACCTTGACATCATTCATGAGGAAGGCATCATCCATCTTCTGGCCGAACGGGCCATGGATCAGGTCCATCAGATGATCATAGTCGGAAACGACATAGGGTGCCCCGATCAGTTTCAGTTCCGGGATGATGTAGCTCATGTCCGGATAGCCGGTCAGCGCCATGTCCAGTTCCCCCGCCTGGAGCTGCGCAACCATCGCTTTGAAGTCACCAAGCTGTGACCCCGGGAAGACCTTGAGTTCAAGCTCGCCGCCGGACACTTCCTTCAGTGTTTCGTTGAGCTGCATCACCCCTTTGTAGAGGTTGGATGCCTCGTTGTTCTGCATGCCGAATGTAATGGTCCGCGCTGCATAGGCGCTGGAAATCATCATGCATGTGGCGACTGTGCCCAAAAATAGTTTCTTTAACACCTTTATTCCTCCATTAAGGTTGTCATTTCAGGCAGCCCCACGGCAAATTCAGGGTTGCCTGTTTGCTTTGGCTCCTATCGTGATCGATTTCGCGCTTTTCAATCGTTCACGATAGGAACGGGTCAAGTGCTGATCCATCATGTCCGTGGCAGCGATGACGTCGCCGTCGATGATGTACTGACAGATCAGGCGGTGTTCTTCATAGCTTGTGTGGTTCTGTTCGAAAGGGTCGTCCTCCGGCGTTCTCTTTTCGAACAGGCCACTGACAAACATGTCATGCAGCTGAAGAATGATGGGATTGCCCAGAATGCAGACAATGCAGCGGTGAAAGGCGATATCTGTCGCTGCAAAATCCTTGGTTCCGATGGCCTTGAAATTCTGCTCCAGCGCCCTGGCGATGGTTGTGACCTGAAGATTGGATGCCCGCTGGACAGCGTGGCGGACGGCACCGATTTCAATGAACTGTCGCATCTGTTCCAGATGGGCTCCGCTTTCGGCGTCACCCAGCAGCCCCCGGATATGTTCGGCAGCCATTTGCAGGATGCCTTCAAGCGAGGGTTTGGTCACACGAGGGCGTTGACCCGCCGCAGCGCTGAGAAATCCCTGAAGTCGCATCTGTTTGAGCGCTTCCCGCACCGTGGGGCGGGATGTCTCGAACTGTTCGCACAACTCCCGTTCGGTTGGCAGAATATCGCCTTCTACCAGCTGGCCGAGCCGGATCTTCTCGATGAATTCCTCCGCGATCTGGTCGGCCATCCGTTTGGAAACAATGGTTGCAATCGTGTCTTCAGCCATTTCAAGCGATACTCCCGGTTCTCGTGGCTATTGATGAGCCCTATCGGTCTAACAGAAAACCGAAAAAAGAGAAATTGAACCGTGCTGATAAATATATTTGGTAATATCATAACTAATTATTGTCAAACCAAAAAGACGTGATATCCTATTTTGAACAAACCAAATAGACGAATGGATAATCCGGTCCCGGTTTTCGAGGAGGCGGGCTGGAACAGCAATGTGGGAGGAACTTTCGGTGACAAAAGCATTTAGCGGCACATATGCGGCGCTCCTGACAGGATTCGCAGACAATGGCGAACTTGATCGGGGGCGGCAGGACAATATTGTCGACCATGTCCTGAAGCAGGCGCTGACGGGGCTCTATGTCGGTGGCAGCAGCGGAGAGTCCGGTCTTATGTCGACCGACGAGTTGCTGGCGCAGCAGGGGATGGTTGCTGACAGGGCCAAGGGGCGGGATACGGTTTTGATTGCCCATGTCGGGCAACCCAGTCTTGCCGATTCCATGCAACTGGCCCGTCAGGCCAAGGCTTTGGGATATCGGGGTCTTTCAGCCTTGCCGCCGCATTCCTATCCCTTCTCGGACGAGGAAATCCTCGACTATTACACGGGGCTGGCCAGCGCGACCGATCTGCCGTTGATCGTCTATGAGATCCCGTCTCGCACCGGTCGGGCATTGCCGTTTGAGCTGCTCAGTGCGCTTTTGCAGCTGCCCAATGTGATCGGTATGAAATATACCAGCGCCGACATGTTCAAGCTGTGTCTTTTGCGTCGGCATCATCCGGACAAGACCTTCTTCTACGGCTTTGATGAGGTCATGGGGGCGGCGGTCTTTCTTGGCGCTGATGGCGGTATCGGCACGACCTATAATGTTCTGGGCAATCTCTATACTGCTCTCGATGCCGCCGTGCGGGCGGGCGATGTTGAAAAAGGCCGTGAGCTGCAGGGCATTTCGCAGGATTATGTCGAGAAGATCATTGCTACCGGCGTCATGCCTGGTGTGAAGTTCACCTTGCAATGCCTCGGCGTCGACTGTGGCCCGTGTCGCAAGCCGATGAAGCTGCGCAACGAGCAGGCGCAGCAGGATCTGAAAGCCTTTGTGACCAACGACGTACCGTTCCGCCACTGGCTGGCGCTGTAGACAGATCGTTTGGGGGCGGTCAGCAAGGGGGCACTGCAATCCTGACCTTGAAAGAGGACTGCAGTGCTGTCTGGTAAGGCCGCGTCAATGCGCCCGGATTTCGTCGATCACCGCCCGACCAATGTCAGAAATGGCTTCATTGCGCAAGGTGATGTCGGCATCGGTCGCGGTGACATAAATGGCGGTCACATAGGCCTCGCCATCCGGTTTCTTCAGAAAGGCAACGATGCCGCGCGTGCCATTGCCGCCGGTGCCGGTCTTGTCGCCGATGATCCAGCCTTCGGGCAGATGGGGGCGGATCAGCGCGCCAGCCACTTTGTCATCGATCATCCATTGTCTTAGCTGGCCAGCAGATGCCGGTTGCAGGGTTTCGCCGAACAGGAGCCGCGACAGGGACAAAGTCATGGCATCGGGCGTGGTGGTATCACGCGGATCGCCATCAATGCCTTCATTGAGATCAGGTTCCCAGCGATCCAGACGGGTCGTTTCATCACCGATGGTACGCAGAAACGTGGTCAGGCCAGCGGGACCATCCACCTTTTCCAGCATCAGGTTGGCTGCGGTGTTATCGCTGAGCGTGATGGCAGCTTCGCACAGGTCTGCAACATCCATTCCGCTCTCCACATGGTCCTTGGTGATGGGGGAATAGGATTGTAGCTGGTCTGCCTGATAGGTCACCCGGTCGGAAAGACTGACACTGCCAGCATCCACTCGGGCCAACACGGCGCCGCACATCAGGGATTTGAAGGTGCTGGCCATTGGAAAGCGCTGATCGGCCTTGTAGGCAAATAGGCTATCGGATGGTGTTGCGCGCAATGTGACGCCGATGCGGGCTCCGAGACGGGTTTCCCAGCTTGTGATGGTTTGTTTGAGATCCTGCGCGATGGCGCCGCCCGATGCGGTGATGCAAAGCGCGACAGCCAGCAGGGCGCCGTTGAGAGACGACAGACGTGTCTTTTTCATGTCTTTCCTCCATGGTTTGATTAAAGGGGCGGCCTGTCTGGCCTGAACTGTGTGACCGGGTGGCCCGGTGACCGGATTCTTCTTTTTTGACCCCATGACATCAGGAAATGTCATTTTGGGCACTATGCCCCGATGGGAATATGCTATCAAACGACTAATTCTCGTGTTTGATATTAGATTGAGTCATGTAATGGATCGCCCTGATATTCCCCTCAATGCTCTGCGAACCTTCGAGGCGACGGCCCGGCAGGGCAGCTTTACAAGTGCCGCCATAGAGCTGCGTGTCACCCAGGCGGCGGTCAGCCACCAGATTGCGCGGCTGGAAGACCTGCTCGGTTTTCAGCTGTTTCACCGCACGCGGGGCGGGCTTTCCCTGACGTCCGAAGCGGAAATGCTGCTGCCTGTTCTCACCGGCAGCCTTGACCGGATCGGCGGAATGCTGGATCGGTTTCAAGGCAAGCGCTTTGAGGAAACGCTGAATGTTGGCGTTGTGACCACCTTTGCCGTTGGCTGGCTTCTGGGGCAGTTGGAGGCATTCGAGTGTGCCCATCCGGGGATCCGTATCCGGGTGTTCACCAACAACAACCGCGTCAATATCGCGCAGGAGGGACTGGACGCGGCCATCCGCTTCGGGGATGGCCGATGGCCGGGGCTGGAGGCAACGCCATTGATGACGACGCCACTGACCCCCCTTTGTGCACCGTTCGTTGCGGCCAAATTGGCAGGCCCGGAAAGCCTCTATGACCAGACCTTGCTGCGGACCTATCGTTCCGATGAATGGCCGCTGTGGTTCAGCAAGGTCGGGCTGGTTCCGCCGCTTATCGAGGGGCCGGTTTTCGACTCGTCCGTGGCCATGGCGGATCTGGTTGCCAGCGGCTATGGCATTGCCTTGCTGCCAATCCGGATGTTCGAGGGGCGGCTGGCTGCGGGGGATCTGGTGCGGTGCTTTGACGAGGAAATCATCACGGGCAGTTATTGGCTGACCCGGTTGTCACAGAAAGATCCAAGCCCGGCCTACAGCGAATTCGAGGCATGGCTGGTCAAGGCCACAAAGGCGACCTCAGCACTCCGGTCGGGGCAGGCCGAGCACAACGGCGTTGACAAATGACGCCGAGTTTCATGCCTTCGCAATTTGTCGGAGGCAGCGGTCTGTCGTTCGTTTTTGTCGATGCTGTGTGGCGTGAGTGATGATCCGGCTCGAAGTTCACCTATGTGCTGGCGTCGAGCGGCAGGATCGTTTCGCTGATCCCTGTCTGCCAGAGAAAGCGCGGCCTCAGATCAAGGAGTGTCGAGCCGCTTTGGCAGTCGATGCATCCCCGAACGTGGATAAGGTTCTTTTCTATGCGGATGATGGTGGCGGTGCCCAAGCCAATCGGGTTGGGGCGATCCTCCGAGAGCGAGGCAAAAATTCCGATGCTGTCGCCACCGTCGGGCGGATTGCTCTTGAGAACGGACCGGTCAGCATCTCGCAGCCAGTAGAGGACCGTAAGATGGCTGATCGTGTCGAGCCCGAAGCAGCCTTCGTAGAAGACGGCGTCCAGTTCGAGCGTGTACTCCCGGTCGTGGTCTGGATAGGCGGGTGAGGCCGATGGCATTGGCTTTCTTTCTGCCGCCCAGATCTTGCCGATCGGGGTCAGTTCGAAGGGGTATGGTCTGAAATATGGCATTGGTTAATCCTGTTGTTGTTGGTATTTCACGGGTGTCAGCGCTATCTGCCGCTGGCGGGGCGCCGCTGATGCCACCCTTGTTGGCAAATCCGTCGGTTGGATGACGCGCGGCTCCTGCGATCGCTTCGTCAGGAAGCGCCACGATCCGAGCTGTTCAGAGAAAGGGGACCTCCTTTTGCCGTCCGATCAAGACGCGGTCTCTGTTGGCGGGTCTACCGCTTCCACGGTCAGGTGCTGGGTGCGCCCGTCGCGCGTGATCCAGTCCATGGATTGCCCGGCGGAAAGTCCGATCAGGGCCACGCCGATGGGCGTCAGAATGGATATTCTGCCCTTGTCAATATCGGCCTGCCCGGGAAAGACCAGCGATATCTGGCGGGTTTCTTCCAGATCACTCGAAAAGCAGACGCCGGATCCCATCCTGATGGTGTTCTCGGCTATCTTCCTGTCTGGAACGACGCGGGCGCGATCCAGTTCGACAAACAACGCATCGGTGACGGATGCCATGCGGTCGGCGTTTTCCTCTGCCAGCAATGTCAGGCGCTTGTGGTCGGTTTGGGTGAGGGTAATTCGGGGTTTTGCAAGTTTGCTCTTGCCATGAGCCATAGCAGCATCTCCTTGACGCGAAGGCGTGCAAGTCAATGTTTCATCTTGAAACGGAACGATAGGTAATGGTTGATTGTCGCACTGCCCGTTGCGTGGTCCACGCCCTGTGGCTGTTTGCCGCTTCCCCGCGGCAAGGCGCGACGCGACCAAGCCGGGGGGCTACCCGCCTGCGATAAGGCACATCCGTTTGAGAACAAGATTGAAGCTTGATAGGGTCATGGAACCACTGTCGCCCTGATGTCAGGGCAAGTCAAGGAACGAAAATGTGACCGGGCTTTTGGTCGAGGTCCTTGCGATCCTCCCTTTGTCTCTCCAGGGATTCCCGGTGGCTTGACAGAACTCTTATCAAAAAAAATGCGCCCTTCAATGGGGTGAGATGAAGGGCGCAGTTATCGTCTTGGGGTCTTCCGGGGTGGCCTTCTATGTGGGCCTTTGGAGGTCGCAGTACCTTGAGGCTGTTCGGGATCTGCCGTTTTCTAGCTGTGCTTTTCCTTGATGGACTGCGCTGTGATGAAATTGTCCTTCAGATCTTCATAGAGCTTTTCGTAAAGGACAAAATAGTCGTCATAGATGGCAGATGCCTGTTTGTCCGGGTGGATGATTTCGCAGTGCTGGGTCGTGTAGCCTGTCATCTCGTCGAGGCTGTCGATAAGGCCGACGCCCTTGGCGGCCAGAATGGCAGCGCCCAGTGTTTCGGTTTCGTTGACGCGCAGGCGGACGATCGGCTCGTTGAGTATGTCGGCAAAGATCTGGCACCAGATCCGGCTGTTGGCGATACCCCCGCCCAAGGACAGGGACTTGGGCTTGTCATTGTGCTTGAGAACGATCTTCATGCCCTGACGGATGGAATAGGCAACACCCTCCATGATCGCCCGGACCATGTCGCCATAACTGGTGCCAAAGCTGAGGCCGAACATCACGCCGCGGGCGTTTGGATCCCAGATCGGGCAGCGCTCGCCGGAGAGATAGGGCAGATAGAGAACGCCATTGGACCCGGCGCTGGCTTCCTCGGCCACCTTGTCGAGCATCTCATAGATGGAGCTTCCCTCTTTCTGGCAGCGCTCGGCGAGGGCTTCGCCGAACTGGTCGCGGAACCAGCGGAGCGAGGCACCGGCCGCGTTGGTGGCTTCAACGCTCAGCCACTGGCCGTCCACGGCGTGGCGGCAATTCATCAGGCGGTCGTCAAAAGCCGGGGTTTCTGTGGTGAAGCAGGCCCGTCCGCAGGTGCCGATGGCAAGGAAACTGTCGCCGGGCAGGATGGCTCCCGCGCCGATGGCTGCCGCTACCGTGTCCATGGACCCGGCAACAACCGGCGTGCCTTCCCTGAGGCCGCATTGTTCGGCCGCAACAGCGGTGACATGGCCGACAATATCCGTTGCATTATAGGGCTTTGGCAGCTTGTCGATCGGCACGCCCGTGTCTCTCGCCAGTCCCTCGTCCCACGTGCCGGTGCGAATGTTGGAGAGCAGCGTGAAGCCCATGCGGGAGGTATTGATCGAGAATTCCCCGGTCAGCTTGTTGATGATGAAGCCGCTCGGGACCACGAACTTGTGGGTCTTCTCGATGATATCGGGGCGGTTCTTGATATACCAGAGCAGGGTTGGCAGGGCAAAGGTGCCGCGGGCGATGCGGTTACCGGTCACTTCATAGATGCGGTCGCGGCCGATGGTGTCTTCCAGCCACTGGACTTCGCTCGCCGAACGCTGGTCAAGCTGGAGGATGGCGTTATAGAGATTGTTGCCCTGCCGGTCGAGAGGGATGAAGGAATTGGTGCAGCTTACCCCGATACCTGCGACCCGGGCCGGGTCGACCTCGCCGCGATCAATGCAGAGCTTGACGTTGCGAACGACACTGGCCCACCAGACATTGGGGTCTTCCTCGACCCAGCCTTCGCGGGGGTGGATCATTGGATATTCCTGATACTCGCTGGCGACGAGATTGCATTCCAGATCATAGAAACTGCATTTGGTTCCCGTGGTTCCTATGTCGATGCCGAGGACAATGGAGTGGTTCTTTTGCGTGACCATCTTATTGTTCTTTCCTGTTGATTTTGGTGTCACAGATGATCAGTATTTGCCGTTCAGATCGTCTTGCTGTTGCCTGCTGAGCGGCTTGCCCCGGCCATTCAGGGTGAAATGCAAATGGGCGTTTTCCTCGATTTCCTCAACCAGGTTGAAGGCCTGATCGATGGTCGCGCCAACGGTCAGGACGCCGTGGTTTTCCAGCAGCAGGGAGTTGCGATCGGCCATGATCGAGATGATGCTGTTGGCCAGTTCGGTCGAGCCTGCGCGATAGTAGGGCACAACGGGCAAGGCTCCGACTCGCACAGAATAGCCGGGGGTATAGACCGGCATTGCGCAGGAGTGGTCAAGGTCTGTCAGGCATGCAACCGCGACCGAGTAGGGGCTGTGAACATGAATGACGACATTGACGTCATCACGCTCATAGCAATTCATGTGCATGCGCCATTCCTTGGAAGGCTTGCCGGCTCCGATGACCGATCCGTCCATGGCGATGGTCACGAGATCCTGCTCCTCAAGCATGCCGAGGCTGACGCCCGAGGGCGTTATGACGATCCTGTCGCCAAGCCGCATGCTAGCATTGCCGCCTGAGCCGGGAACGAAGTCTCTGGCATAGATCCGGTGGCACAAGTCAATAAAGCGGGTGAGGGGATTGGGCGATTTCATTTTGATTTCCTTGAGACCTCCCGCTGCCGGGCACGGCGCATCCTGCTGTCTGCGCGTCTGTGACCCGGAGCGGAGCGGTCGTTCAAACCATGGGGCTATTTCAGAATGCTCGGCAGCCAGGTGGTCATGGCCGGAACATAGGTCGTGAACATCAGGATGACAAAGCCGACCAGGAACAAGCTTGCGCAATATCTCAAGGTCAGTTCCAGCCTTCCTTCGGCGATGTTGTTGCCCAGCAGGGCACAGAGACCGACCGGCGGCGTGATGAGGCCAAGACAGAGGTTGAAGCACATGACGACACCGAACTGGACAACGCTGAGGCCGCAGGCCATGGCGATGGGCAGCAGGATGGGGGTGAAGATCACAACGGCGACGTTGGCTTCCATGAACATGCCGACGATCAGCAGGAAGACGTTGAGCAGCAACAGCAACAAGACTGGTTGATCGGTGACGGACAGCAGATTGGCCGCGATGGCTTCGGGCACGCGCCCCATGGCCAGCACCCAGCTCGATGTCTTGGAACAGCCGACCAGAAACAGCATGATCGTGGAGACAATGCAGCTGTCATAGAAGATCCGGTTGATGCTCTTGAAGGTCAGATTGCGATAGACGAACAGGCCGATGATGAAGGCATAGACTGCCGAAACGGCTGCGGCTTCGGTCGGAGTGAAGACACCGCCAAAAATGCCGCCCAGAATGATGACCGGCATCAGCAGGGCCCAGAAACTGCGCTTGGTTTCCCGGCAGACTTCCTTGTGATCGAGCTTGTTGCCAACCGGCAGATCGAGGCTGCGGGCCTTGTAGTAGGTATAGGCCAGGAAGCCCAGAACAAGCGCGATGCCCGGAACGACTGCCGCCATGAACAGCTCACGAATGGAGGTCTGCACCGAGTTGCCATAGACAATCAGGATGATGCTTGGCGGGATCAGCGGGCCGACCGTCGAGGCGCTGGCTGCGATGGCTGCGGAGAGTTCCGGCGGATAGCCTTCCTTCTTCATGGCCGGAATGGTGATGCCACCAATGGCCGTGACGGTTGCCGTGCCCGAGCCGGAGATGGCAGCAAAGATGGCCGAGGCAATCACGGTGACAATGCCCAGACTGCCGCGCATCCAGCCCATGGTCGCCTTGGTGAAACTGAGGATGCGGTCTGTTATGCCGCCCCCTGTCATCAGGTTACCGGCGAGCACGAAGAAGGGAATGGCCAGCATGGGAAAGGAATCCATGCCTGCGAGGACCTTTTGCGGCACGACGATCAGGTTGTAGTTGCCGACGAGAATGGAGGCCATGGACGCAATGCCGATGGCAAAGGCGACGGGCATGCCCATCAGGACGAGGACAATCATGCCGACGAGTAGAACGGTTCCGATACCCATGACTATTTGCTCCCGGACGCTGATGTGTTGGCACCTGTTGGTACGAGGAAGTCCCTCAGGATGATCTGCACCGTGAACAGCAGCATCAGTGCAGAGCCGACGGGGATGCTCATATACATGAAGGACATCGGGATGTGCAGACCGGCCGAGATCTGATGGGTGGTCTTCAGCGAGATGGCGATGCCATATTTGATCAGGGTTGCAAGGAACCCGACGATCAGGATGTAGTTGATGAAATTGATCAGTTTCTGGGCGCGCTCGGGTAGCAGGTTGACCACGAAGTCGATCCTGATGTGCTGGAACCGGCGCAGCGCGCTGGCCGCTCCGAGGAGAACGACCCAGATGAAGGCATAACGGGCGAATTCTTCCGCCCAGATGTTTGAACTGTCAAAGACGTAGCGCAATACGACCTGATAGAAGATAACCGCTGTCATCATCATGAGGCAGACGATGATGATGAAGTTGATGGTCTTCTCGATCGCACTACAGACCCACTCTAAAGTACGCATGGTTTTCTCCGCAGGTCTCTGGCGGCGTCGGCCGCCCTGCAGTGGGGAAGGATCGGGCATGACTGACCCGTCGGGTGCCGGGATTGGGCTCCGGCACCCGTTGGTCATTCATTTGGCTCTAGTGAGTGCTGATTATTGAACGGCTTTGATCTTTTCGACCCAGTCGGTCAACTCAGGGAAGTTGTCTTTCACGACATCTTTTGTTGCTTCCCGGAAGCCATCGAGTTCAGGGGTGACGATCTCGGCACCGGCATCTTGCCATTTCTGCAGGAAGCCATCCTCGTTGTCAGTGATCAGGCCGCTGGTGTAGTGACCGGCTTCGTTGCCCGCTTCGACAATGGCCGTCTGGACATTTTCAGGCAGGCTGTTGAAGTAGGACTGATCCATCATGAAGACGTCGGCGCTCCAGCGGTGGTCGGTCTTGATGAGGAATTTGCAGATGTCGGCAAGGCCGAAGTTGTAGGACAGGATCGGAGGGTTCTCCTGAGCCTCCACGGTGCCCTGCTGCAGGCCGGTGAGCACTTCGGTCATGGCCATCGGGGTCGGGGTAGCACCCAGAGCCTGCCAGGTCTTGACGCTCATGTCGTCGGCGGGAACGCGGATTTTCAGGCCCTTGACACCGGCAACGTCGGTGAACTTCTTGGTCGAGGTGGTGACACGCACACCGCGATAGGATGGGCCAAACAGTTTCATGCCAGCTTCATCGCCAGCTGCCTTGAGCAGTTCCCCGCCAAGCTCGCCTTCCCAGACCTTGTCGAAATGGGCACGGTCACGGAACATGAAGGGCACGAGGTCCAGCAGGGAGAGATTGGTGTAGGACGGCAGGGTGCCGAAGCCTTCGATGACGACTTCGTTGGTGCCCAGCTGCAGGCCTTCGATGATCTCGCGCACGTTGCCAAGAACGCCCGCGCCGTAGATTTCAACTTTGACCTGACCGTTGGTCTTCTGCTCGACAAGCTCCTTGAACTTTTCGGCATCTTTTTGTTTCGGATCGGTATTTGCGTTGATATGGGCAAGACGCAATACGATCTGATCTGCTGCCAGAGCTGATGTGCTGGTCATCATTCCTCCTGCTGCGGTCAATGCAGCACCGGCAAGCAACGTCAATACCCAAGTTGTTTTTTTCATGATTTCCTCCATAGGGTTAAACGCAAATCTGTCTCGGGTACGAGGCGGGGTCCTGACCGTGCGGGCACGGGGCAGGCTCAGTCGAGACGTATCCAGGGCAGAAAGTCAGGAAATTTTTTGAGACGGTTTTCCCTGCCCGTCGAGGTGGCACTCTGCCAGCCTCTTTATCTGGTCGATGCGAAGCTGGGCTTCCTCATCGACGTTGTAGTCTTCGCAGGCATGCAGGACATGCCATGCGATGGCCTTGACAAATCTGGCTTGATCGAGCGCCTTGAGGGCTTCCATGATCTCACGGTGCTCAACCAGATTATTCTCGAAAATCGGCCGCTTCAGCGGCTTGTGTTCATTGTGCAGATAGGCAAAGAAGGTGAACTCATTGGTGTTGAGGCCATTGTAGACAGTCACCAGAGACTGGTTCTGGGCTGCCATCATGTAGCGCCGGTGAAAGCGGGTTTCATTTGATACCCAGGCTTCATAATCGATGCTGGCGTCGTCGCTGATTGCCTCCTCCATGGCAGTCAGACAGGCTTCCAGATCTGCCACCAGAGTGTCGTCCTTTCTGGCCGACCGAATGATCTCACCGGCATAAAAGAGCTCGCACATCAGTCGGACGCCCAGTCGCTCCACCAGTTCGTTGTTGGTGAAACTCTTGACGACCATGCTCTTGTTGGGGATCGCCTCGACCAGATCCTCGGATACGAGGCGGTTCAGCGCATCCTTGACCGGAGTGTGGCTTACGCCCAGCGTTTCGGACAACTCCCGCACAACCAGTTTTTCTCCCGGCAGATAGTCGCCGGCAAAAATCATCGAACGGATCTGTTTGGCCACCAGATCCACAAGCGAGGTGTTGATGAACTGTTTGAGGTCGGATTCGCGGGTGTTCTGCCCCTTCTGGGTTCCGGTCTTGAGGTCTTTCATTCAGGTGCTTTCCTTTGAGTTGAATTGAGCTGCAGCGTTCATTTTTACTCAAAAATATTTAGGTAAATCTTAGATCAGACTCGCTTTTTGTCAAGGAGGATTCTGGTCAAGGGTCGGCAGATGCCGTCAAACCAGCGGCTGAAAGCCGGTGGAGCAGGTATTCTTGAGGGTCGGAATGTGTCGGAAATTCAATGAGTTGTGAAAATTCGGTTGATGAATTCCTGGGTGTTTGCCCGTAGGCCAAAGTGTTGAGGATGAGCGCGCTGGTTCGTCATCCTGTCGATGTCTGATCAAGACATGACGATGCGTTCGCCCGTTGGGTGCGGCGTTCGGTTGATTGATCATCAACAGCGGCAGAGGGGATGATTAGCGATCCGTTGTTTCGTTGCCATATTCGGCAATGAAGGGCAGAGGGGCATCCTGCTCGTCATAGGCAAGGCCCTGTTGCTTCAGCCAGCCTGCGAGATGGCGGTTGAAGTCGGTGATGCCATACTGGACTGGGCGGAAACGCGGAGCCCACGGGGCAGGGTGGTAGGTGCCATCTTTATCGAATTCTCCGCCATTCCAATCGGTCCACGGGGCAAAGCGGTTGATGTGCCTGCCGATGCGGCTGTGAAGCACGGCGACCTTGCCTACCGCTTCCAGCGTCTTCAGTGCGATGGTGCCGGTCGGCTCCTCATAGTGGGACAATTCGTCAAGCGAGCAGCTATAGCCGGGCACCGGCGAGGAGCCATAGGGGGTTGCGCGCACCCGTTCGAACCATTGCCGTCCAAGATAGAAGCTGCCTTGCAGTGCGGCCTCGCTGTCGTCATGGGTGAAATCGCAATCCCAGAAGACGATGCCATAGGTGATATGGATGTTTGTGCTGGGGGCTGCGACATAGGTGTCGGATGTTCTGGCGCCTTTGGAGCGGATTTCGCAATGGTCGAAAAAGGCGGTGCTGTTGCCGAAGATGAAGTCGACGTCGCCTTCGATGTAGCAATTCCTGAAGCAGGACTTTACCGTCTTACGCGGCTCGTTGGTCTTGAAATAGAGGGTGTCCTGATCGCCGAGCAGGCGGACATTGTCAAACAGCACGCGGTCTGCAGCATCGATCAGAACGGCAACAGCCTGATGCTGACCGTGGGCCCACTGGCCTTGATGGTTGCGTGCTACATCCGTCCTGTCGGCAATGTCAGGCGTGAGCCGGTCTTCGTTGTAGCTGTTCTCGATGGTCAGGTTCAGGGCCTCGAAGCCATCGTTGCGCACACGCATGACACAAGAATTGGTGGTGCCGATGTCGAAATCGCCCCGTGCCGACACCTCCTCGAACATCGCCCGGATGCTGGGCTCGGTGTTGAGAAAGGCCGAGCCGAAGCGCATGGTATAGGCATCTGCCGTCAGGCCCTGATCGATGTCGACCGAGATGACGGTCTTGCGGGCATCCGTGTCGCGAGCGTAGAGCGTGATAGGCACCTTTTGTCCGTTCACTTCCAGCGCCGGGACGTAGACCAGTTCGTTGTATGTGCCCGGGGCAATCTCGATATGGAGGCGTCTGCTAAGGCTCTTGCCTTTGGCGTCGCGGACGGCCTGGCTGATGGCCTGCTGGATCGAGGCAAAGCAATCGGGTTTGGTCATGTCGCCCGGATCGACGCAATAGTCGGGCTTGAGACTGCGGGGAATGCCCTTCAGCACTGGTGCAATCGGGTCCCAGTCCGCTCCGCCTTCCGGCGCTTCGTCATGGTTGAGAACCACTTCGGGGCGATAGAGGGCCGCCAGCTCCTTGCTCATTTGCGGGCGCGTCGGGGTGCTGGCGATGGGCTGGTCGGTCATGAGTTTACCTTTGAAATCGGGGCGCGGCGGGCTGTTGGCTGGCGCAAAATCGGTTCCCCTTATGTCTCCTTCATTCCACTGTGCGGCGCGTGACTTTTGTCCCGTCGCCAAGGCCGGCGGATGGATAGAGGATGATTTCGTCGCCTGCGCTCAAACCATCAAGAATTTGCGCTGAAATGCCATTGTCTTTTCCGACCTTTACAAGGGTTTGATGTGCTGTTTTGTCCGTCACCCTGAAAACGGCCCAGTTTTCACCATCGCGGAACAGGGCGTTGGAGGGGACAATGAGGGTGTTGTCTGCCGACCAGACGACGATTTTGACTTCAACGCGATAGCCATGCCCTAGCTTTTCGCGTTCGGCTCGTGGGCTGGTGAAGCGAATGACGGCCTTGACCCGCTGTTCCTCGACGCCGAGGGAGGAATATTTGGTGTAGCCCCATGGCTCGACCCGATCGACAACGCCTTCAAGCTGCCTGTCGCCGCCCCAATCCTCGATCATCACGCGGTCGCCGGGGTTGACTTGAACCGCATCGGTGGAGAGCAGTTCGACCACGACTTCCAGATCATGATCGATATTGCCGATTTCCATGATGTCGGTGCCAGCAGCAAGCGTGGTTTCGCTCTTCTGAATGACACGCAGAACGGTGCCGGTGGTCGGCGCCGTGAGCGGGACCGTTGCCCCGGCGCTGTCGGGGGCTGCGCCCGAAGTCGTGTCAAAACCGATGAGGCGGGCGCGGGCGTTGTCGAGTTCGGCTTCCCTGACGCCAATCACCGCTTCGGCATTGTCGCGGGCAGCACTGGCGGTGCGATAGCTTGCCTCGGCGCGATCGAGGGCGGCCTTGCTGGCGGTATCTTTTGCTGCAAGCTGTCGGGTGCGGTCAAGCTCACGGGTGGCCAGCTCCAGATCGGACTGGGCCTTGTTGAGATCAGCCCGCGCAACCCGCAAAGTGGCTTCCGCCGCTGTAACGGAGGCGTTGGCCTGTTCGCGGGTCCGGATGTCGAGCATGGCAGGGCTTGCCGGACGCATCCGGGCAATAACCGTCTCGCCCTTGAGTACCGGATCGCCCGGTTCGACCTCCACCCGCAACAGGCGCCCGGCCACCGGGCTTGAGACCACATAGGCATCATGGACGCGGGTGAAGCCTTCCTCATTGATGGTTACCTGCATCGACCCAATCGTTGCCGTGCCCATGTCAACCGATGTCGGGCGTGGCCAGAAGGCATAGGCGAGGGCTGCCACGACGACAACTGCCGCCGTGATGGCGAAATAGGAGCGGGATCTTTTTCTGGCCATGACGGTCAGCCCTCCGGTTTGCAACTGGTGTTCATTTTCCCTGTTCCTTTCCTGCCGTTTCATTCCCTGATCTTGAGGGCTGAGACAAGGTCTGCGCGATCGATATCACGCCGGACGATCCAGCCCGAGAAAATGGCTGCGGCGAGAACCGCAAGGGCGGCCCGACCATAGCTCTCGGGGATAAAAAGGATCGGAATCTGATAGAGGTCCGTGCTGAACCCTCTGGCGATCACCATGGTGAAATAATAGCCCAGAATGGAGCCGATGGGCAGGGCGGCCAATGTGATAACCGCCAGTTCCCCCAGCAGAACGAAGGACACCTCCGACCGGGTGAAGCCCATTACCCTGAGACTGGCAAGATCGCGCTGGCGCTCGGCAAAGGCGATGCGGGCAGCGTTGTAGACGATGCCGAAGGTGATGATGGCGGCGATGATCAGCATGACATAGCGCATGGACCCGGCGCCGGTGTCCATCATCTTCTGGAAGGCAGCCCGGGCATCGGATTTCATGCTGACCCCCGCCACATAGGGGCGGCTTTTGAGTGCCTTGAAAATGGCTCCTGCCCGGTTTTTGTCGATGCGCAGATAGACTGAAGAAATGCGTCCGGGTTCGCCAAGAAGGCGGGTGAGGGAGGCGATCTGCATGTAGGCGGGGGAACCGAGCAGGCTTTCGGCGACACCGCTCACCGGAATGCGCAAGCTGGGGCGCTCACCTTCGAGCACATCGATGTTGAGGATTGTGCCGGGTTCGATGGCCAGCATCGAGGCGAGGGATCGCGACAGGGTGATGCCCTGCCGGGAGAGGGTGATGGGAGCGCTTTTCTCATCAAGGGCCCGTTTGAGGCGTGGCTGTGGTACAAGGCCGGTGATGGCGCCGCGATAGCTTTCCACGCCGTTACGGAAGACGACGGCAACGCTACGCTCCGGTTCCGTGTCGATAACGCCGGGGATGCTCTCAAGCTCGTGAACGACTGTCTCGCCGATCGGGTGGGTGAAGGTCACCGTCACGTCAGAGCGGTCCATTACCGTGTAGGTGAGGTCTATCGTGTGGTCGAACCCGGCCAGCATCGAGATCATCGAGACCGAAAGCGCCATGCCACAGGCAATGCCTGTCAGCGAGCCGAGCATGCGACCGGGCTGGCGCGTGATGCGCCGCAAAACCATCCGGCTCGGTTGATCAAGGAGGGTGATGAGTCGTCTGGCGAAGCGGCCCGTGGTCGAATAGTCTGGTGGTGCCGGAGGGCGCATGGCAACGGCGGGCGTGAGGGCAAATACCTTCCTGAGGACCAGCAATCCGCCTGCCGAGGCTGCGGCAATCGAGGTGAGGATTGCTGTGGCAAAGGAGGCCGGGTCAAGCCGGAAGACCAGCATCGGGAATTTGTAGTAGGTCAGATAGAGCGGCATCATCGCCCGCCCCATGGCGATGCCACCCAGACAGCCGAGCAGGGCTCCGCCGATGGCGATGATCAGCACGAATTTGAAATAATGCAGCCCGACCTCGCCGTTGGTGTAGCCGAAGGACTTGATGAGGCCGATCTGCTCGCGCTCTGCCTCGACCATGCGGGAAATGACGATGTTGAGCAGGAAGGCGGCCACGGCCAGAAACAGCGGCGGTACGACACGCGCCGAAGAGCGCATGCCCTCGATTTCCTCGGTGACGAAGCGGTTGGAGGTCAGATCCTTGAGACCATAGGCACCAAGCCCGCCGTAAGGGGACAGGATGCGGTCGACCCGGTCGAGGGTTGCCTGCAGATTGTTGCTACGGCCGATGGAGAGGATGGCCTCGTTGAAGGCCCCTTGCATGTCGAATGCGGCGGCAAGGGCGGTTCGGCTCATCCAGATGACGCCGAAGCGGCTGTCATCGGAGATCATTTCTCCCGGCGCAACGCTATAGAGATATTCCGGCGACTGGGCGAGGCCGACAATGGTAAGGGTGCGTCGGGCGCCATTCATGGTGGCCGAGAGAGTGTCGCCGGGTTTGAGGTCATGGGCTCGCGCGAAACTGTTGAGCAGGATGATCTCGTCGGCATCTTTCGGGTCCATCCGGCGACCATCGGTCAGGTGGATGGCGTTGAGGCGTGGCGCGCCGGTATCCGGTAGCGAAATGGCAATGGCACGCAAGGGCAGGTCGAGGCTTGGCAGGCTGATGAGGGCGGAGCCGGTGATGCGGCCTTCGGCTGCGGACACGCCGGGGAGCGCTGCCAGCTTGCGGATGACGTGGGAGGGGGCCCGCTTGACCGGCGCAAAGACATCGCCAAGGCGGTTGCGCTCGTAATAGACCCGCCGGGTTTCCTGTAGGGAATTGACGACCCCGGCCATCATCACCAGCAGTGTGACACCCGTGGCGATGACCATGGCAATGGCGATGGCCTGCCCCTTGATGCGCCAGAGATCTCTTGCCAGCTTCCGGTCCAGTGGTGTCATACAGAGCCTCTCCTACCACTCGATTTCGTCGGGGTCGCGCTTGGTTTCATTCTCCACCACTTCCCGGATGCGCCCGTCGGCAAAATGGATGACGCGGTCGGCCATGGCAGCGGTACTGGCTGCGTGGGTGACGATCAGCACCGTTGCGCCGAGCTGTTCGTTGATGTCCCTGAGGACCTTTAGCACCACCTTGCCGGTCTTGCTGTCGAGCGCACCGGTTGGTTCGTCACAGAAGAGTACGGTGGGCTGTTTGGCGATGGCACGCGCAATGGCAACCCGCTGCTGTTCACCACCGGAAAGCTGGGCGGGGAAATGGTCGGCCCGCTCGGCAAGGCCGACAAGCGCCAAGGCGTCCTCGGGCGCCAGCGGGTGGTCGGCGATTTCGGTGACCAGTTCGACATTCTCCCGTGCGGTAAGGCTCGGCATCAGATTGTAGAACTGGAAGACAAAGCCCACGTGATTGCGGCGGTAGAGGGTGAGCTTGTCGTCCGGCAGATCGGACAGGCACAAGTCCTGAAAATGGACGTCGCCGTCGGTGGCGCGATCAAGGCCGCCGATGATGTTGAGCAGGGTCGACTTGCCACTGCCCGAGGGACCGAGAAGGACGACAATTTCGCCGGACGGGATTTCCAGATCGACCCCGCGCAGGGCGTGCACCGCAGCGTTGCCCTCGCCGTAAACCTTTGTGAGGCCCCGTGTTCTGAAGGCGAAAGGCTTGTCCGCTTCGTTCGTCATCTGATGAGCCTCTCTATCCATCGGATCTAGCTCCGCGGTGTGGACACGGGGCGGGTGGTATGAATCCCACTATACACCATTTATGAGACCATATCGCTGGCAGGGTCAGGAAAGGGCCCGGAAAACGCCAAGAAAAAGTCCGCAGGGGTCGATGATCCCTGTGGTTTGGGGGCGAGGGGCTCGCTCAGTCCAACGTTTTGCGGAAGCGGGCGAGGGAGAAGATGATCAGCAGGATGGTGAAGCCGATGAGGGCCAGCATGGGTGTGCGCATGGCTTCAAGATCCGCCCCCTTCAGCATGACGCCGCGCACAATCCTGAGGAAATGGGTGAGCGGGAAGATCTCGCCGATCATCTGAGCCCAGTGCGGCATGCCCTTGAAGGGGAACATGAAGCCGGACAGCATCAGCGACGGCAGGAAGAAGAAGAAGCTCATCTGCATGGCCTGCATCTGGCTACCGGCAACGGTCGATATGAAATAGCCGATGAGCACCAGCGACGAGATGAAGATCAGGATTCCCGCGATCAGCAGCCAGATCGAGCCGACAAAGGGAACATGGAACACCAGCTTGGCGGCGACCAGAATGATGATGACCTGCACTGCCCCGACCGCCAGATAGGGCAGGATCTTGCCGAGCATGATCTCGAACGGTGTGGCAGGCATCGCCAACAGGTTTTCCATCGTGCCTCGCTCAACCTCGCGGGTCAGCGCCATGGCTGTCATCATCACCATGACAAGCTGCAGGATGACGCCGAGCAGACCGGGCACGATGTTATACTGAGAGATGCCTTCGGGATTGTAGCGGCGATGGACGACGATATCGACGGAGCTGGCCTCGTTCTGGTTTTTGCCCAGCTCGCGCTCGAATGCTTGTTTGGCAACGGTTGCCAGGGTCGAAACGGCGCCTGACGAAGCTGCCGGGTCAGAGGCATCGGCTTCGATCAAAATCTGTGGTTCGTCGCCACGCAAAACCCGTTTGGAGAAGTCGGACGGGATGGTCACCACAAAGGAAACCCGCCCCTCCTGCATCAGTTCATCGGCCTGACTTTCCGGAATGCCGACATAGTCAAAGCGGTAGTAGCCGGTCACTTCCAGTGCCGAGACGATGGCCCGGGTAAACTGGTCCTGCGAGGTGGTCACCAGCGCCGATGGCAGTTGCTTGGGGTCGGTGTTGATGGCAAAGCCGAACAGCGCCAGCTGGACAAGGGGGATGCCGATCATCATGCCGAAGGTGATGCGGTCGCGCATCATCTGCGTCATTTCCTTGGCCAGCAGGGCAAACAGGCGGGTGAAGGAGAAGAAATGGTTCATGTCATTTGCTCTCCGAGGCCGGCTCGGCCATGTTGTCCGTGGAGCCGGTCATATACTGGATGAAGACATCCTCAAGCGTCGTCTGGCCCGGTTCACAGCGGATATCGAATTCCTGCGACGCCTTGCGGACGGCCTGTTCCAGAAGGGTCTTGTTCTTGCCGACCACATGCAGGCTGTTGCCGAAGGGGGCGATCTGGTCGACCCCCTGTTGGTTTGCCAGCATGCGTGCGGCAGACTGGGAGCCCTTGCCGGAGAGGATGAAGGTGTGAAGGCCTGCTTCCGCCACGACTTCCTCAACCGTGCCGGAGGTCAACAGCTTGCCATAGGCGATATAGTTGATGCGGTGGCAGCGTTCCGCCTCGTCCATATAGTGGGTGGAGACCATGACGGTCATGCCGTCGGCGGCAAGGTCGTGGATTTCGTCCCAGAATTCCCGTCGGGCTTTCGGATCCACCCCGGCGGTGGGTTCGTCGAGCAGGAGCAGTTTGGGCTTGTGCATGATACAGGCGGCGAGCGCCAGCCGCTGTTTCCAGCCGCCGGACAGCAAGCCCGCCAGCTGATGTCGCCGGGAGGTGAGGCCAAGCTTGTCGAGCGTGTCGCGCACATAGCTGCGGGTGGGAGACAGGCCATACAGTCGGGCGACGAAAAAGAGATTCTCCTCGATTGTCAGATCGGTGTAGAAGGAGAATTTCTGCGTCATGTAGCCGACCTGGCGCTTGATCTTGAGTTGATCGGCGTGCAGGTCATAGCCCAGAACGGTGCCTTCTCCTTCGTCAGGAGTGAGCAGACCACACATGACACGGATGGTGGTGGTCTTGCCCGAGCCGTTGGGGCCGAGAAAGCCGGAAATCTCGCCCTCCTCGACGGACAGCGTGACGTGATCGACGACCGTCTTGTCGCCGAAGCGCTTGACCAGATTGCGGACGTCGATGGCCTTCATCAGTTGCCTCCGCCGTTGCCCGGAGCGAGCCACGCCGAAACGATCTGGCCGGGCTTGAGACCCGCCGTCACACCGGCTCGCGCCTCGATAAGGTAGACGAGCTTCTGGCGGTTTTCGAGCGAATAGATCACCGGGGGCGTGAATTCCGGGCCGTCGGCAATATAGCTCACTTTGGCGGTCAGTCCCGGTTGGCAGGAATCGCAGCTGATTGACAGCTGACTGCCCATCTTGACGCTGGCAAGGCTTTCCTCGGGGATGTAGAGGCGGAGCTTGATGCCGGTGTCAGGCAGGATCGAGAGGACAGGCACCTGAGGGCCTGCCATTTCACCCACTTCATGGATGATATCGGTGACAACACCGGCCTGCGGTGCCTTCAGCGTGCGCTGCTGCTGTTTCCATCGTGCAGCTTCGAGGCTCGATTGGGCCTGTTCGACGGCCGCTTCGGCCGCTGCGATCTCGTCCTTGCGGGCGGGCAGTCTGGTATAGGCCAGATTGGCCTTGATCTCTTCGACCTGCGCCTTGGCGACGTCGAATGCGGTTTGGGCGTTGTCAAAGACGCTTTGCGCAACGCTTCCCTTCTCAACGAGCGTCCGCTGGCGCTGCAGGTCGCGGTCGGCCTGCTCGACACCCAGCCGGGCTGCTTCCAGAGAGGCTTCCAAGGCCGCGATCTTTTCCGGCCTTGCCCCTTGCTGGAGGTTGGCAAGGGTGGCTCTTGACTGGGCGAGGGCTGCGCTGGCGTTGGCCACGGCTATGTCGGCGTCCTGCTGTTCCAGCGCGGCAACGGTCTGGCCGCGGGCAACACGATCACCCCGAGCGACGGCAATGTCGATGATCCGGGCCGTTTCAATCGGCGCGATCTGCACATAGTCCCCTTCGACATAGCCAGTGGCGAGCGGCGAGGGGGGCAGGCAACCGGTCAGCAGAGCGCCGACAAGGGGGAGGGAGCAGAGAAAACTCATGTTTTTCTCCTGTAGTTATCAATGATGCTTCGGATGTTCCCTTGCAGAACGCGCAGGATGATGCCGGTTTGGTCGGGCCCGTAGGCAGGCCAGTTCTGGTGTTTCAGGATGACGGGCTCGCCGATCCTGAAATAGGCAAGGACGCTGATCAGCGAGAAGATGGCGACCTTCAGTTCTTCCCTGTCGGCGTCGCTGTCCTCGCGGCCGGTTGCTTCCAGAAACAGCTGATAGAAAAGCAAGAAGGTGGGGTTGAAGAAATGGGTATAGACATGCTCGAACACCTCGCCCTTCGCGTGCGCCTCCCTGATCATGAAGCGCATGATGGCGTCGGCTTCCTCGATGCTGAGCACGACAATGGCCTGACGCAGCATCGAGGCTTCAAACCGGGTCTGGGGGGCGTCCAGCGTCGGCGGCAGGCTGATCGCTTCGGGGTGCCCGCGCAATCGGTCAAGGCGAGCAACGATTGTTTCCGCACAGGCCAGACGCAACCCGGCCTTGCCGCCGAAGTGATAGTTGATCGAGGCGATGTTGGTTTTGGCGTGCTGTGCGATTTCGCGCGTCGATGTCGCTTCGAACCCCTTTTCCGCAAAGAGAAAAAAGGCTGCCCTGATGAGATTGGCCTTGGTTGTGTCTGCTCGCGACTGAGCCATGGTGCATGCCTGCCCGAGGGGATCCTCGCCTTTCCTGTTGAGGTTGTTTTATCATGGTCATAAAATTTAATCAATCGATTGATTAAATTTTTGATCTCATTGTTTGGGGCGACTCACGCTAGCCTGCCGAAAACCGGAATGGGCGGGCCTGTTTTCCGCCGATTGGGCTAAATGACTATACGGCTGTGAGGGGATGAGATGGAGCGTGTGATCTACAAGGACAAATATCCTGTGCTTGAACTGGACATTGCCAAAACCAGAACGAAGGCCCGAAGTGTTGACGAGATCATCGCGGCCTTGCGGCAGCATATCGACGGCAACCCGGCGATAGCCTATCTGGGGATCTTCGAGCACTATGCCCACACCATGTCACTGGGTGGAGCCGTGGCCGACGGGGTGGTCGACGCGAAAAATCTGCTGTTCTGCTTTGGCAAGACGATCCCGGACCTGACCGTGCTTGCGGTGCGTCCGCGGTCGATTGGCATTCTCGATCTGGGGGATCATTTTCATATCACCTTTCTGGAACCGCCGCAGGATGGGGTGACAAGGCAGCTTGTGAGCTGGTGCGAGGCTCTGATAGAAGACTGACACTGTCCCCTGTTTCACCGCACTCTCCCGAACTTGCCCGAACTGGCATGGCTCCAAGGACCCTTCATGAACGACCCTTTGATCTCCCTTTCACAGCAAGGCGCCACGCCCTTGCATATCCGCATGGCTCGCGTTGAAGATGCCCCCGAAATTCATCGCATGATTGCTGCGCTCGCGGTCTTTCTGGGGGATGCTCACAAGCATGTGGCGAGCGTTGAGGACTATGTCCGCCATGGGTTCGGCGAGACACCGGCGTTTCAGTGTGTTTTGGCAGAGCAGGACGGCAGGGTGCTGGGGCTCTGCCTCTATTTCGGGATTTTCTCCTCCTGGATGGGGGTGCCGGGGCTTTATGTTCAGGATCTCTATGTGTCTGATGAGGCGCGTGGGTTGAAGCTCGGGCGGTTGCTGTTGCAGCAGGTCGCAAAGCTTGGTGCGGAACAGGGTTGCGGCTATCTGCGTCTGTCTGTGGATGCGGCCAATATCGGGGCGCAGGGCTTTTACGAGGCCTGTGGCCTTCAATGGTCCGGTTCGGAAAAAATGTATATGGCGCTCGGCGAGGCGTTCCAAGCACTGGCGGGGCGGGCGTGATGATGACGTTGCTTGAAGAACTCGACGCCTGTGGCGGCTGGCGTGACGCGCTTGCGGGAGAACGCCAGCGACTTGCCGGGCTGGAAGCGTGGCTTGCGGAAGAAGAGCGGCAGTATCAGGTTCTGCCGGAGCGCGGGCTGCGTCTCAATGCCCTGCGGCGAACACCGCTTGAGGATGTTCGGGTGGTGATCACCGGGCAGGACCCCTATCCGGGGCTTGAAGGCTCGGTTCCCCATGCCATGGGGCTGTCATTCTCGGTGCCGGAGGGGATCAAGCCGCCGCGCTCGCTCAACAATATCTACAAGGAGCTTGCCGACGATTGCGGGCTGATGCCTCCCTCCCATGGCGACCTGTCGACCTGGGCGGAGCAGGGCGTTCTGATGCTCAACAGCACGCTGACCCTCAGGCAGGGAGAGCCAGCCTCTCATGCCAAGCAAGGCTGGGAAGCCTTCACGGCGTCGGCCCTTGCCTGCGTCAACCGGGGGAGTGCGCCGGTGGTGTTCCTTGCCTGGGGCAAGCACAGCCACAAGCTGGCTGCCGATATCGATGAAGGGCGGCATGCTGTCATCCGCACCTCGCATCCGAGCCCGCTTGGTGCGCGCAAGGCTGGGGCCGATTTTGATGCCTTTATCGGTTCGCGATGCTTTTCCCGTGCCAACCGGTTCTTGAGGGAAAAGGGGCGCGGCGAGATCGACTGGTGCCGGCTCTGAGTATCTCAGGGCGGTGGCTGGTGGAACAAAACCCACCGGCGGGCGTTGAACAGAGGTAGTTGCACCCCTCTATCCGCGAGCCCATTGATGTCCGCCAATCCTCTTCAGACTAGCCGAACCGGTCCCATCCAGACCGAAGTGACGGAGATTTCCACCGAAGAGCGCTTGCGGCGTGTCGCCTATGCTGCGATCATCTTCGTCGGTTTTGTCGTTCTGGTGGTAGTGCTGGAACTGGCGCAGTCCATCCTTGCGCCATTGGTTCTGGCAATGATTGTCGGACTTGTCTTCGGGCCATTGGTCGAGCGCATCGAGGCTTATGGAGTGCCAGCGTGGGTTTCTGCCATGATCGCCGTTGTGCTTCTGTTGTTGCTGATCGGGCTGGCAATCACCGGGTTTGCGGTGCCGCTGTCTGACTGGATGGATCGGTTGCCGGTCATCTGGACCCGGGTTCAGAACGAGCTGGCCAACTGGAAGGGCCTGATTGAAACCATCTCCAGCCTGCAGAGCCAGTTCAGCGAGATAACGGGGGGCGACCCTGCCTCGATGACCGTCAACGTGGCCAATGGCGATACGGTCAAGCAGGTTGCCTTTTTTGCCCCGTCGCTTGCCGCCCAGATCATCCTGTTTCTGGCCGGGCTGTTCTTTTTCATCGCCACCCGGCATCAGATGAAATATTCGATCCTGATGCGGGCCGATAGCGGGCCCCGTCGCAAGGCACTGGCTCGAATGATTGTCGATATCGAAAAGCGGCTGTCGAGCTACATGCTGAGTGTCTCGATGATCAATCTGGGGCTGGCTGTGGCCGTTTCCCTTGCCATGTGGCTGATTGGTGTACCTTCGCCGATGCTTTGGGGGCTTTTGGCGGGCGTGCTCAATTTCATTATCTATATCGGCCCGGCCATCATGACGGCGATCATGCTGGCGGTTGGTCTTTCGCTGCACAGCCAGTTGGCCCTGATCATCGCTCCGGCAGCCGTTTATCTGTTCATCAATTTTCTTGAGGCGCAATTTGTCACCCCGATGGTGCTGGGGCGCATCATGACCGTCAATCCGTTCCTGATCTTCCTGTCGCTTGTGGGCTGGATCTGGCTTTGGGGTGCTGCCGGCGGGTTCATTGCCGTGCCGATGCTGTTGATCGGGCAGATTGTACTCAATCACGGGGATTTTATTGCCTCCGGTGGAGGTGATCGAGGATAAGTGAGCCTGTTCAGAGTATTTGGAGACTAATTATCTGCAAAATTACCGAATTTTAAAGCATTCAAAACAATACTGCTCGAATATCTCGAATTTCGAGATCAAAAGTTTTCCCAAGGCCCCTTAATCTCTGGATTGGCAAGGAACCCTTCGTGTCATACGTGCTGGAAAATCTGGATCAGTCCTTCTATGAGACGGTTCTTGATGCACTTAACGACGGGGTCTATTTTGTCAATCGCAAGCGCCGGGTGCTCTATTGGAACAAGGGCGCCGAACGGTTGAGCGGTTTTTCCGCCAAGGAAGTTCTGGGCAAAAGCTGCGCCGACCAGACCCTCAATCATGTCGATGACAAGGGCAGTTGCCTGTGCGTCAAGGGGTGCCCGCTTGCGTCCTGCATGCGTGATGGCATCTCCCGAGAGGTCAATGTCTACATGCATCACAAGGAAGGGCATCGGATACCGGTCAGTATCCGGTCTTTTCCGATCCGGGACAAATCGGGCAAGATTACCGGCTCCGTTGAGGTTTTCAAGGACAACAGCCAACATCTGTCCATGGTTTCAGAAGTCGAAACGCTGCAGCAGGAGGTCTTGACCGACCCGCTTTCCGGTGTTGGCAACCGACGCTTTGCCGATTTGTCGCTGGAGCGATTGCAGTCGCGTTTTGAAGAGGAGCAGGCCCAATATGGGGTGATCCTCGCCGATATCGACAATTTCAAGAATATCAATGACACGTGGGGACACACTGTCGGTGACAGGGTGATCAAGGCGATTGCCCGAACCCTGTCCTCCGTTCTGAGACCAACGGACATCGTCTGCCGATTGGGGGGTGATGAGTTCCTCATTCTGCTCCCCAACGCATCGGTCTCAGGGGTCGAGATCGTCGGCAAGCGGCTGGTCATGTTGATCAAGGAGTCCTGGATCGATCTAGGGGAGGAACTGCTGTCCTTCTCCTGCTCGATCGGGGCGGCTCATTCCAGCTCATGCAAGACCACAGGGATTGCTTTCGATCAGGCTGACAA
Organism: Cohaesibacter haloalkalitolerans; assembly: GCF_003574655.1. Taxonomy (GTDB): domain Bacteria; phylum Pseudomonadota; class Alphaproteobacteria; order Rhizobiales; family Cohaesibacteraceae; genus Cohaesibacter; species Cohaesibacter haloalkalitolerans. The sequence goes on along the minus strand of NZ_QNUM01000004.1, from coordinate 384,234 downwards.
GCAGCTCTACATGAGCAAGGGAGGCGGCCGCGGCTGCTTCTTCATGAACGACAAGCGGGTTTGTAACTACCCAGACTCCTGATCTCTCCGCAACGCGGCCAGCTTCCGCAGTTGCGCCCATCTGCCCATCTGCAGTGCCCATTTGTGATGCCCATTTGTGGTGCATGAATGGGTATGGCTTGCTCCATGCATCGATCTGCTGTTGGCGAAAAGTCATGATAATAGGGATTGAAACCCCGAGCGCTCGCCTTTAAAACGGGGCAACTCGTGATTTCCCCGCAGCATTCCCCTGATTCTTCCTGTGATCCAGGATGAAAGCTGCTGCTGGAGATCTTTTGGAACACTGTGCTTCTGACAGATCCTGCCGATTTCGGCAGGAGGGAAGCGCTCTATTCGGACGGTAGCGGTATATGGCTCGACAATTCATTTATCACATGCATGGTCTTTCCAAGACCTACGGTGGCGGCAAGAAGGTTCTGGAAAATGTCCACCTTTCTTTCTACCCGGATGCGAAGATCGGTATTCTCGGCCCGAACGGCGCGGGTAAATCAACCGTGCTGCGGATCATGGCCGGGCTTGACAATGAATTCACCGGTGAGGCCTGGGCCGCAGAAGGCGCCAAGATCGGCTATCTGCCTCAGGAGCCGGTGCTTGACGAGAGCAAGGACGTGCTCGGCAACGTGATGGAAGGCGTTGCGGAAAAGCAGGCCATTCTGGATCGCTACAATGAACTGATGATGAACTATTCGGACGAAACCGCCGAAGAGGGCGCCAAGCTTCAGGATGTCATCGACAGCCAGAACCTGTGGGATCTTCAGTCCCAGGTGGAAATGGCCATGGACGCCCTGCGCTGTCCTCCGTCCGATGCCGATGTTTCCGTGTTGTCCGGCGGCGAGAAGCGCCGTGTGGCGCTGTGCAAGCTGCTGCTTGCCGAGCCTGATCTGCTGCTGCTCGACGAACCGACCAACCATCTGGATGCGGAAACGGTCAACTGGCTTGAAAAGCATCTGCGCGAATTCAAGGGCGCCGTGCTGATCATCACCCACGACCGCTACTTCCTCGACAATGTCACGGGCTGGATTCTTGAACTCGACCGTGGTCGGGGCATTCCTTACGAAGGCAACTATTCGGCCTATCTGCAGGCCAAGGCCAAGCGTCTGGCTCAGGAAGGGCGCGAAGAAGCTGCCCGCCAGCGTGCCCTGTCGCGCGAACAGGAGTGGATTGCCGCCAGCCCGAAGGCGCGTCAGGCCAAGTCCAAGGCCCGTATCCGCGCCTATGACGAATTGCTCAAGCGTAACGAGGAACGCGCTCCGGGCACTGCCCAGATCATCATTCCGCCGGGAGAGCGCCTTGGTGATGTGGTCATTGATGTCGAAGGCCTGAAGAAGGGCTTTGGCGATCGCCTGCTGATCGATGGCCTCGATTTCAAGCTGCCACCGGGCGGCATTGTCGGCATCATTGGCCCGAACGGCGTTGGCAAGACCACCCTGTTCAAGATGCTGACCGGGCACGACACGCCGGATGAAGGCACGATCCGTCTTGGTGATACGGTGCATCTGGGCTATGTCGACCAATCCCGTGATGCGCTTGATCCGGACAAGACCGTCTGGGAAGAAATCTCCGAAGGGGATGACATCATCAAGCTTGGTAAGCGAGAAATGAACAGCCGCGCCTACTGCTCCGCCTTCAACTTCAAGGGTGGCGATCAGCAGCAGAAGGTCGGGTCCCTGTCTGGTGGGCAGCGCAACCGTGTTCATCTGGCCAAGGTTCTGAAGTCCGGCGCCAATGTGCTGCTGCTCGATGAACCGACCAACGACCTGGACACCGAAACGCTGGCGGCTCTGGAAGATGCGCTGGAAGATTTCGCCGGTTGCGCAGTGGTCATTAGCCATGATCGTATGTTCCTTGACCGTCTTGCCACGCATATCCTTGCCTTTGAAGGCGATAGCCATGTGGAATGGTTTGAAGGCAACTTCGAGGATTACGAGAAGGACAAGGTGCGTCGGCTGGGGCCGGATGCGGTCAATCCGAAGCGCATCAAATACAAACCATTTACGCGTTAAGCCGTATTTTCTGGTTATGAAAAACAAAAAGCCCCGTGGAGTGATCCGCGGGGCTTTTTGCTGAATCCTTAACAGAACGCGGTCGGCCTCAATTCGGTGCTGGCGGGCTGAACAGAAAAAATTCGCACTTCCACACAAGATTTTCCAACGAATTCCAGGGTGTTTGCAGGCGCACGCTGGCTGGCTTCGGAGGGGCGGAAACTTCGTGAGGCGTTGATTTCTCTTTTAAATTCGGAGCTTTGAATGTAATCGGCCCGGATCAATGCAATTTGAATAAAATTTTATTATTCTTTTCATAGATTTAGACTCAAATTCCCGTTCTCCGTTTAGGTGTTTGTATATGGCTTCTCTGTAGCTTGAATCGGAAATCAGATTCTCAAGTGGTGTCGATCTTAGATTAGAGCGGATTTTGTCAAATGCAGGCTGCCAACGTAAAAACCGAGCTCGTGGACTGGAAAGTTCTCAACGGTCAAAGCGATAATGGTAAGAGTGACGAACTGATGCGCCATGTTGCGTCCCTGTTCTCACTGACAGCATCTCATTGTGATGAAGAGCAACTGGCGACGTATGATACGGTTCTGCAGCGCCTCGCCGATCTTGTGGGGGAGGAAACGCGGTCCTTTGCGGCGCAGAAGATCTGCCATCTGGAGAATGCCCCGCACAGCATCATCCGCCGATTTGCCTTCGATGCGATCAAGGTTGCCGATCCGATTCTGCGCCATTCGCCGGTCCTCACTGACAAGGACCTGATCGAGGTGAGCGAGGTGCGTAGCGACGATCATCTCGTTTCGATCAGCATGCGCAAGACCCTCAGCAGTGTCGTCACCGATGTCCTGATCCGGACCGGCCATGGCACCGTCATGATCAAGCTGGCGGCCAATGCTGGTGCCGATCTCTCCGAGGAGAGCATGCAGGCTCTGGATGAGGCGGCGGCCAATGACAGATTTCTTGCCAATGAGCTGGCAAGCCGGATTGCTGAAAAGGATCAATCCCGCAAGTCAATCAGTTTCAGCGCTTTCCCGTCGCGTCAGGTTGATCTCAATCGATTGTGGGACGAGATCGAGCCGAAGGTCGAGGAGCGCTTCTACAATCTCTCCCGCCATTCCTATCTTGCGCGCTACCGGTTCGACCCGTCTTTGACCAAGATCGAGAAACTGTTCGAGCAGGGGTTCCTGGGCAATGGTGTGCTGAGGCAATTTGCCTGCAATGATCAGTTCGCCGATCTGGTCTGTGGTATCGCCAAGCTTTCCGGTTTTCCACATCAGATCGTGGCACGCATGATGTCGAGCCTTGAGTGGGACCAGATCCTGAGCCTGTTCCGGTTGCTGTCCTTCTCGGACGAACTGGTGCATGACATTCTTGAATGTGGCCCGTGGATGCTTTGCCTGTCTTCCGGCCAGTGCAATGCGGTCCAGAGGCGCTATCGACAGATCGGTCTCGAGGAAGCAAAGATCAACGTCAATCGCTGGCCGACAACCGGTTTGCGTCTGGATTGACGGCTTTGTGCCGGTTTTTGTGATTTGCAGTATCAGACCCTGAGCACGATCATGGGGATCAGAATTCGAAAGGCGGTCCGTTTCGGTGCCGCCTTTTCTTTTATTGGTTATCGGCTCGCCAATTCTCCATTTGTAGTGTCTTCCAAATCAAAAATCCGTTGTATCCTTGGCCATACACCCGCTTTGCTCAAGAGACCTTGTAAAAACAAAGCTTTGAAGCATTGGGGTGGAGCGTTAAAATCAGTAAGCACTTGGTTGATTACAACCGTTTTGCCTGCTATGGATTTCTCAGGTCGGTAACTATAAGTTCCGACTGCCAGTATAGGGGCCAGACAATGCATGTAACCGCATTCCGGATTTTCGTCAGAGATCTAGCCGTCGCGCGTGACTTTTATGCGAACGCGCTGCAATGGCCCATGGTTTGGGATCGGTTCGAGCAGGGCGCGGTCGGGTTCGAGCCGGGGATGCTGGTCATTATCGAGGAAGAAGATGCGCGCGGGCCTCAGGCTTCGCTGATCGGGCGTTTCACGGGGCTGTCGCTGGCTGTGGATGACCTGCCCTCGCTGTACCAGTCCCTGAAGGCGCGGGGGGTTCCCTTCGTTGCGCCACCGGAACGCCAGTTCTGGGGAGGGTCTCTGGTGCATCTCATCGACCCGTCAGGCAATATCATCACGCTGGTCGAATAGACCCGTTTGCTATTCCTTTGTGCGGACAGGCCGCTGCCGGGCGAACCAGAGCTGTGGCCATTGACGCAAGGATAACGGTCACCAAGAAAAAAGCGGGCTTGCGGCCCGCTTCTTCTTTATTGGGATTGTCAGAAGCCTAGTGGCCCTGTTGGGCATCATATTTTTCGATGATGGCGCGAATGGTGCTGGCCACGTTGGGGGCGATGTCGTCGCGCTCCATGCCAAAGGCGACGTTGGCCATCAGGAAGCCTGATTTGGAGCCGCAGTCGAAGGTCTCACCTTCATAGATCATGCCGGTGAACTCCTGGTCGTTGTTCAGGCTGATCATGGCGTCGGTCAACTGGATCTCGTTGCCACTGCCGGGCTGCTGATGGGTGAGATAGTCGAAGATTTCCGGCTGCAGGATGTAGCGGCCCGACAGGATGAGGTTGGATGGCGCGGTGCCCGGTTCCGGCTTCTCGACCATGCCCTTGATCTCGACGCTGTCCTCATACTGCCTGCCCGGCTGAATGACACCGTATTTGAAGGTCATCTCCATGGGCACTTCCTCGAGCGCCACTACGTTGCCATCCCGCTTGTGGTAAATATCCATCATCTGGGCAAGGCAGCCCTTGGGAGACTTCATGATCATGTCCGGCAGCAGAAGCGCGAAGGGTTCGCGACCGACCAGTTCCTTGGCGCAAAGCACGGCGTGGCCCAGCCCCAACGGCTGCTGCTGACGGGTAAACATGGTGTGTCCGGCCTTGGGCAGGTCTTTGCGCAGGCTCTTGAGAATATCGTATTTGCCACGCTGCTTGAGCGTGTCCTCGAGTTCGACCTGAACGTCGAAGTGATCTTCGATAACCGCCTTGTTGCGGCCTGTGACGAAAATGAACTGCTCGACACCCGCTGCCTTGGCTTCATCAACGACATATTGAATGACTGGTCTGTCAACAATCGTCAGCATTTCCTTTGGTAGCGCTTTGGTCGCGGGGAGGAAGCGCGTTCCAAGGCCTGCTACAGGGAATACGGCTTTGCGGATTGGCTTTACCATCTGTTTTAGCTCCGATCAGTTACTTTGAGCGTTTGACGTGCGGGCGGGATTCTAGATCAGCCCGGATAATGCTTTGCATTAATGTTTCTGGACATTATGGCGCTATTCACAAGAAAACGCAGTTGTTCCCTAACTTATTCAAAATTGCTTCGTTTCAAGAAAAGAGAGTGCCTATTCAAAACAGAAAAGCCGCTTCAATGCAAACAGGGAAAATTTATTTGACTGGTGACCTTTCTCTATCTTGGCCATATTCTTGTGGCAATGTGATTCACTGCAAAGTTGTATTCTCTCTCTCAGGATTTGTTAATGCCTATACGAAAATGGACAAGATCAATTGGGCGAACCCCGGTTGCCGGGGTGATTTCCACCGCGTTTCTGCTTTTTGCACTCCTTTCTTCTGAGTCCAACGCACAAACAGCCCAAGGGTTCCAAAACTGGATCCGGTCCTTCTGGCCGACTGCCCAGGCAGAGGGGATTTCCTCCAAAACCTACAATGCGGCGTTTGCCGGTGTCGAGTTCGACAGCTCTGTGATCAAACGGGCCACCAATCAGCCCGAGTTCGTCAAACCGATCTGGTCCTATATGGATGGCGCTGTCAGCGATGTCCGCATCAAGAATGGCCAGAAGATGAAGCACCAACACGCCTCGCTGTTGGCAAGGCTGGAGCGTGCCTATGGCGTCGACCGTCATGTTCTGCTGGCGATCTGGGGCATGGAAACGGCCTATGGCTCCATTTTCAGCAACAAGGCACTGATCAAGCCGACGATCCAGTCGCTGGCGATGCTGGCTTATGCCGACCCGAAGCGGTCGTCTTTCGGGCGAACGCAGCTGCTGGCGGCACTTAAGATCCTGCAGAATGGCGACATCGCGCCGTCGCAGATGGTCGGGTCCTGGGCGGGTGCCATGGGGCATACCCAGTTCATTCCGACCACATTCCTGCTCAAGGCCGTCGATTTTGATGGCGATGGTCATCGAGACATCTGGAATTCCGTCCCGGACGCTCTGGCTTCCAGCGCCAATCTTCTCAAGGATGCTGGCTGGGAGACCGGCAAGACATGGGGCTATGAGGTTTCGCTGCCAAGCAGTTTCGCCTTCGAGCTTGCGGACGGAAGCACCACCAAGACGCTGGCCGACTGGGGGAAACTGGGCGTCAAGCGCGTTCACGGGCGTGCCTTCCCGCGTCCGGATGATGAGGCCCAGCTGATCATGCCCGCTGGCTACAGGGGGCCCGCCTTTCTCGTCCTGAAGAATTTTTCCGTCATCAAGCGCTACAACAACGCCACCTCCTATGCGCTGGCCATCGGGCATCTGGCCGATCGCATCAGGGGCGGTGGCGGCTTCGCCCATGAATGGCCGCGGTCCGACCGGATGCTGACAACTAGTGAACGCGAGGAGGTGCAGACTATTCTGAACCGGCTTGGATATGATACAGGTGGCGTTGACGGGCAACTGGGGTCGCGGTCGCGGGCGGCCATCCGCCATTGGCAGAAGAAGGTCGGGCTGGTGCCAGACGGGTTTGCCAGTGGGGATTTGCTTGAGGCCTTGCGTAAGGCGCGTTAAAAGGAACCTGTCCCGCATGCAGGGTAGGCAAGGAGCATGAAACGATGGACGAAGTGAGAGGAAAGACTGCGAGCGGACGCGCAAGAGGCCTGATCTGCCTGTTGACGCTCGTCTGTTTTGCCCTCAGCACCTTCTTCTCCGGTCCTTCCCTTGCTGCGCCTTCTCTTTCGGGGGGCGACCTTCTTGGAGCCGGGACGGCGCCCTCGCGTGCGGTGCCTGATGATGGTCGTTATGATGTGGCATTGGGGTTCTTTGAATTTCTGTTCAAGCGGCGCACGCCCAAGAAGCAGAAAGAGGCCCCCAAGGCCCCGGCCTCCACGGCGCCCAAGGCTCCGGCTGCACCGGTCATAAAAACGGTTGCCAAGGACCCCGATGCGGCGGTGATCGCCGTGTTTGGCGATGAATTCTCGCAAGACATCGCCTGGGGGCTGAAGGATGCCTTTTCCAAGGCACCCGATGTCAAGGTCGAGATCTATTCCCAGCCCAACAGCGGGATCATCTATCGCGCCAAGAATAATCCGCTGGGCGATGCCGAAGCGTTCTTTGCTGCTCACCCGTTCAACTTTGCCGTGGTCATGGTGGGACTCAATGATCGCCGGGAAATCCCCGCGCGCAAGGATGCCGAGGGCAATGAAGTCGCGTCGGCGCTCGAATTCCGAACCGATGAGTGGGCTCGTGCCTACCAGAGGGAGATCGACCGCATCCGTTTGGCCTTTGCCAAGCAGGACAAGCCGGTCTTCTGGGTGGGGTTGCCGCCGGTCGGCAGCGAGGACCTGGCCGCCGACATGCGCTATCTCAACGATCTGGTATCCAGCCGTCTGACTGAGCGCGATGAGGATTTCATCGATGTCTGGGACGCCTTCTCCGATGAAGACGGCAATTTCTCCTTCCGTGGTCCGGACCTCAACGGACAGGATGTGCGGTTGCGCCTGAAGAATGCCATCCGTTTCACTCAGGAGGGGCGACGCAAGCTTGCCTTCTATGTGGAGAAGCTGGTCATTCGTGTCCTGTCCCAGTCGGTGGATGAGGATGTGCTGCCCAAGAATCTGGCTTCAGCCGACGAAAGCGCCCTGCGTGAAGGGTTGGGTGCACGCAGGGACATTTATGCACTGCGTAAGCCGCCTCTGGAATCGGACGAGTTGATCAATCCGAGCGTGTTTTCGCTGTCCTTTTCCGCAGAGGGTGGTGGAGACGATCCTCTGAACAATGCGGACAACGCGCCCAAATACCGGGTCGACGATTTCGTCTGGAAGGGACGGAATTAGGGTAAAAGCTACTCCGGCCTGTGCTTTTCTGTCTCCTTTCCCGATCTGTGATTGCCCACCATCACGGGACTCTGTAAGAGTGTTGACGGTCTTGGCAGGGCTCGCCGATGGATTGGCGGGGTCGTTGTCTTTTGATGTTTTCTGGCCCCTTGGCGGGCCCGCGTCTGGCTCGTTCGGGGCGGCTATCCGGCTCCGGTTCTGCAGCAGGGCGCCAGTGTTTGGGTGGGAGTTTTCATGAGCAATATTGATCGTGCACCGGATTTCGATTTTCTGCATCAACTGGCCGATCTGGCAGGGGAAACCGTGTTGCCGCTGTTTCGCCAGCCCATCGCGATCGAGAACAAGCTTGCCACGGGGTTTGATCCGGTAACGGATGCCGACAAGCAGGCCGAGCTGAAGATGCGGGCCTATATTCAGGAGCATTTCCCCTCCCATGGCATTCTGGGGGAGGAATTCGAGGCCAAAGACCTCAATGCCGATGGCTTGTGGGTGCTTGATCCGATTGATGGCACGCGCGCCTTCATCTCCGGGCTGCCAACCTGGGGAACCCTGATCGGCTATCGCCATTCCGGCGGGCAAACTCTTGGGATGATGAGCCAACCCTTCACCGGCGAACGGTTCTTTGGTGATGGCAAGCAGTGCCTTTACAAGGGGCCGGACGGGGAGAAGGCGATATCGAGCCGGGCCTGCAAGGCGATCAGCGATGCAACACTGTTCACCACGGCGCCTGATATCTTCGATGCCGAGGAACTCAAATGTTTCCGCCGGGTCGAGAAGGCCGTGCGTCTGTCGCGTTATGGGGTGGACTGCTATGCCTACTGCATGCTGGCCATCGGCATGGTCGATCTGGTCATCGAGGCCGGTCTCAAGCCGGTTGATATCGCGCCGCTGATCCCGGTCATCGAAGGGGCTGGCGGCGTCGTCACCAACTGGCAGGGCAAGTCGGCATTTGACGGCGGACAGGTGGTGGCCACCGGCGATCCCGCCTTGCATGATGCCGTGCTGGAGCTGCTCTCTGGCAAGGCCTGATCCTGCAAAGATGTCCCCACCTTGGCCCGGTCATCGGTTGATGGCCGGCGCGGGCAATCGCGCAGCTCAGGCGCTCTGCTGTCTGAGGGTGCTGGTGCCGGGAATGAAGCTGTCGAAGGCGGCCCAGAACTGCTCGCGGATGATCTCCCGTTCCATCATGATTTCATGCTTGCTGCCGGTGATCGAGGCGGCATGGGTGGCGCGTGTGGTCAGGGCAAAGAGTTCTGCGGCCCGGGAGTTGACAACCGCGTCATTGCCTGCGGTCAGAATGAAGGTCGGGGTGTGGATGGTCGGCTGGAAGTCGCTTGATTGCAGCACATCCAGCGCCTTGCTGATCTCATGGGTCCAGAGGATCGTTGGTCCGCCGATACCGAGTTCGGGTGCGTCAATCAGGAACTGCCGGTTGCGATCATAGCGCGGGCCGTCGGAGGTCAACTTGTTGGTGTAGAAGCCCTGCCGGTCCAGAGGGGTGCGCGGAGCACCGGGCACATACCAATTGCCAAACCCCAGATAGCGCAGAAGCCCGGACGCTTTCCGGATACCTGCCTGCTGCAGCGAAATCCCCATGAAGCCGTGGCTGCTGGTGTTGATCTCGACCAGCGGGGCACAGAGAAAGGCGCGTTCGATCTTGGTGCGCAGCCGAGGCAGATTGTTGAGCAGGATCAGGCCCCCCATGGAATGGGCAAGGGCAAAGCACGGCGGCGGGCAATCCGGCAGGATCACCTCCTTGATGAATTGATCCAGATCCCGGCCATAGTCGGAGAAACGGCGGACGTGGCCTTTCATGCGGTTCGGCAGCAGCCGGTCGGACATGCCCTGACCGCGCCAGTCAAGGGTGGCAACAGCAAAGCCGCGCTGGCGCAGCTCGCGGATGACCTCGTAATATTTCTCGATGAATTCCGCGCGGCCCTGAAGCAGACAGATCGTTCCCTTGGGGGTGGGCGAGAGTGAGGGCCAGCGGGCAACGCGCACCTCACGGTTATCCCGGCACGTCATGGCGTGACAGATACCGTCCGCCAGGTCTGGAAATTTTTCAAGATTATTCAGATGCATATCTGCCCCCGGAAGCCTTTTGCGAGCAGTGTAGCGAAATGTGGTCAAGATGGGAGGAGAAAATCGGGTTGGCGCGGTTTTTTCACGGCTAACACTGATGGACCTGATCGTGGCGCACAGAAGGAGCCTCTGCAGCGTGATCGACCCCTTGGGCGGGGTCGATCAGACGGGAAAGTCGGGCTTAATCAGTAGGACCAGAACGGCGTCCTGTCGCGGTGAGAATAGCCGTATGGGGTGTAATAGGCGTGGTAGCGAACGTCTCCCGAGCGCTGGTTTTCATAGTAGCCCTGACGGGGATAGCGATAATCCCGGTTATTGTTTGGGCGCCACTGATTTGCGTTGGGGCGCTGGCTTCCGGGCCGCCAACCGTTTTCCGTGTGACGTGGCGCTGGGCGCGTTTCCTTGACCCGCCAGCTCTTCAGGATCAGCCCTGAGCGGCTGTCGATCTTCAGATTGAAGAGTATGCCATCCTTGTTCCGGGCTGTCAGTGAAGCGACATCGCCTCTCTTGACGAAATTCCTGATGTCATAGAAACCGTGCTTGCGAATGGTACGGGTGATCCGGTCCTGACGGTTGTCCACCTGCGGCTGCCTGCGCTCAACCTGCCGGATCTTTTCACCTCTAGGCTGCTGGATAACGGTCTGCCGGATGACCTTCCGCTCGACGATTTTCTTTTCTACGGTCTTCTCCCGGATGCCCTGACGAGGGGCCGCCTTGTTCTGCGTGGCCTTAGGGGCTGCCTTGCCGGGGCGGGTTGCCTCGGCCGGAAGTGTCTGGCCATGGCGCAGATATTGATACGGATATCGGGTGTTGTCCTGCGCAATTGCTGGCGAGCAAACGGTGAATGCGACGAGGAGCGGAAGCGCGATTGCTGTCAGTTTCATGGTCTTGCCTTTCCTTTTTCCAGTTGGGTTTGGTTCTGCCATCGTTGTTGTGAAATCAGGTTAGCAAGAGCCATATGAACCCATTCGGAAGGTGCTGTTCATGTCGAGTTCAAGGACATGGCGATTGTGTGGCGGCCTGCTCTTATTGGCATATTTCTGCCATTTTTGAGAAAATTTCAGGAAGGTCTTGAAATGCTCCGGGCGCATTTCCATATCGATTGGTGTCGGAGGCCAGATGGCTCCGGCTTCATTCCCTTCCTGCCACAGAACGGGGGAAGGGGCACCGCAAAGAACGCACATTTGTCGCTCAAAGGAGGACTTTATCATGCGTAGCTATGATCTTACCCCGCTTTATCGCTCTACCGTCGGTTTCGACAAGCTCTTCTCGATGCTGGATTCCGTAACCGGCCCGGATAGCAGCGCTCCAAGCTACCCACCTTACAACATTGAACGTCTGGCCGAGAATTCCTATCGGATCTCGATGGCCGTTGCCGGATTCTCCGAAAAGGATCTGACCATCGAAGTGAAACAGAACACTTTGAAGGTAACCGGTGAAAAGGTTGTCGATGAAACCGAGAAGGACAAGGACTATCTGCACCGCGGTATCGCGTCCCGTGCATTTGAACGTCAGTTCCAGCTCGCCGACTACATGCTGGTTGAAGGGGCAAGCATGGAACATGGCCTGCTCCACATCGATCTCAAACGCGAGATTCCGGAAGCCATGAAACCGCGCCAGATCGAGATCCGCTCCTCTGGCAAGGAAAACGATCCAACCGTGATCGAAGGCTCAACGCATTAATCTCCGACACATTGCTGCCCGGCTTTCGCGGCCGGGCGCGACTGGTTGCCTTTAACAGGCTACCCACGCTTCTTCGTCCCAAGATCGAGTGTCGGGGGAAGCTCGTTTGATGCCGCTTCTTCCGGCAGTCACTCTCACAGGAAAGCGCTCTTCCGCAAGGTCGAGCGCTTTTTTGTTATCCGTACCTGCTGCGCGGTCCGTCGCAAAGGTGGCCGCTGGCCTTGCTACTTCATGCAGTCAAGAAAGCTGTCGACATCCTCGCTCGTGGTGGCAAAGGATGTGACCAGACGCAAAAGACATTCGTCTTCTGCCGGGCAGTCTTCCGGTGCAAGGCCGAAGGTTGGCCAGCTATGGAACACGGCACCCGCAGCTTCTGCGGCGCTGGCCTTGCTCTTTGGTACGATGGCAAAGACTTCGTTTGACTGGCAGGGCCAGGCGGTGCGGCTATGGTCAAGGGCGTTGAGGCCATCAGCGAGCCGGGCGGCCAAGGCGTTGGAATGGCGGGCATTGTCCAGCCAGTGGTCATTTTCGAAGTAGCCCTCGAACTGGGCAGCCGCAAAGCGCATCTTGGAAAACAGCTGCCCGGCCCGTTTGCGGCGATACATGAAGTCGCGCGTATAATCCTTGTTGAAGAAGACCACCGCTTCGGCACACCAGGCACCGTTTTTCGTGGCCCCGAAGGACAGCACGTCGACCCCGGCCTTCCATGTCATTTCAGCGGGCGTGACACCCAATGAGACCAGCGCATTGGCAAAGCGGGCACCATCCATATGCACGGCAAGACCATTGCTTTTGGCCTGTGCCGTGAGGCTGGTGATTTCGTCGATGCTGTAGAGAGTGCCGACTTCTGTTGCCTGCGTCAGCGAAACAGCGCTGGGCTGACCGTGGTGCACGACCCCATGCGGCACTTCCTGAAAGCCGATTGCCAGCGCTGCCGGATCGAGCTTGCCATATTTGCCGTCAATTCCCCACATGCGGGCGCCTGAGGTGAGGAATTCCGGAGCACCGCATTCATCAACCCGGATGTGGGCTTCCTTGTGACAGAAGACCGTGCCCGCCGGGCCTGTGAGTGCAGAGAGGGCCAGCGCGTTGGCTGCCGTTCCCGTGGCGACGACGAAGACAGTGCAGTCGGTTTCAAAGATCTCCTGAAACTTCTTCTCAATCGCCTCGCTCAGGGCTCCTTCGCCATAGGCGGGCTCAAAGCCGGATCTGTGCCGCGCCAAGGCGTTCATGATGGGCTCGGATGCTCCGGCCCAGTTGTCACTGGCAAAATACATGGGAAAGTCCTTCGGGCAGGTGTTCTGTTTGGCCTCACTAGAAACCGCACGCCGGGGCGTTGTCAAGGCTGCCGTTCCGGTATTGCGCAAGGCAAGGCGCATTTGAGGTTTGGTGCCTTGGTTGGGGCGAAAGCGCCAGACTGAGGTCTGAGGGCGTCGGTTGGACAAACTGCCATATTGGGGTGAGTCTGGGGAGGCTGCCTTTGAAATCGAAAGAAATTGCGTAAAATTACGTAATTCTTTGGGTCCCTGTGGTGAAAATTCTGGCAGAATCAGAAGAAAAATATGTGAGCCTAAAAATTGTGCACACTAATAATTAATCACGGATTTGTCGGGGATTGCGGGAAAATACATATCAGTTTCAACCTCTTGCTTGAAGTGGCTCTAATCAGGCGAGGGAATTCTTAAAGTTTGGCCTAGTGTGTGATTAAATATTGTGCAGTGCCTGTTTGACTATCTTTTGTGTAAATGCGAAAGTGTTCTTGCGGAACATTTTTCCCGCCGCCCTTGCTGGGCGTTTCCTCCTTAGACTTTTCGGGCCGCTTGCAGCGGCCCTTTTTTCTTTGTGAAAACAGTTGCTTCCAAGAAGGTGCCTGAGGGTAACCTCGCGCCTGAGTTTGAAGGCAGGCGCGCGTCTGGTGGCAGACAGGGGGAAGGCTAGGTCGGGCTACTCAGCCGCCGCCGCTGTCGGGTAGAGGGCATCACTGGCGCATTGCATCAGCATGTCCGTGAAGCGACCGAGCAACTCAACGAGTTCGGCAAAATGGGGCAGGGGCTCAAACGTTTCTTCATTCATGTAGAGGCTGCGATCGATTTCGATCTGCAAGGCGTGCAGTCCCTTGATGGGGCGCCCGTAGTGCTGGGTGATGAAACCACCGGCGTAGGGCCGGTTGATTTCCACCCTGAGGCCCAGATGGCCGAGAATGCTTTTGGCCGAGTTGATCAGTGAAGGATGGCAACTGGTTCCGAAGCGATCACCCAGAACGATGTCCGGACGATTGTTCGGGTTGGCATTCTGGAACACCCGGGACGGCATCGAGTGGCAATCGATGAGGCAGGCATAACCGAAATTGACATGCGCCAGCGCCAGTTCCCGTCGCAAGGCCTGATGATAGGGCTTGTAGAGAGTCTCGATCCGGTCAAGACCCTCTTGCAGGCTCAGTTTGTGGCGATAGATTTCCTTGCGCTCGGAAACGATGCGGGCGATGGTGCCAAGGCCGCTGCCAACGCGAGCGCCGGATGTTTTGGCATAGGAGGGCAGGGGATCGCTGAAGACGATTGGATCCAGCTCATAGGGCTCCCGATTGAGATCCAGAAAGGCGCGCGGGAAATTGGCCGCCATCAAGGGCACGCCACAGGACGGCGCCCTGGCATAGAGCAGATCGATATAGGAATCTTCCGAGCTGCGCAGTTCGAGCTCGGTCAGGCGGCTGGAATTCTTGAAGTCGGCGGTGTAGCAACGGCCGGAATGGGGAGAGTTGAACAGGAACGGGGCCAGCTGCTGCTCAGGTCGCTCGATCCAGAAGGGTTCATCGAGTATGTCTGTGGGCTGAAACTGTTCTGGGCTCAACGTTTTCTCTGTCTTATGTTCGGTTGCGGGGTCTTGCGACTGCCCTTGCCTTCCGGTGAAGGGCGCTTACGGCTTTATGCCACTATCTTGCGATTCTGCCGGATTGATGCCGAATTGCAAGTCAAAAACCTGATTCGGCTTATCTTCTCTCTTGTCAGGGAAGTGTATTTCAATATTATCTAAATTGGGAGCGTTCCTTACAGGGAAAATGGGCGGAATTCCGGCCAAATGAACAAGACTGTGGTTGAAATGCCGTTTGGTTCACCGGATTTTTACTCGTAGGGCCTTGTATGGTAAGTCACTGTATCCCGAGTTAGGGTTGAGACGAATTTGCCGAAAGATGCCCGCCAGCGGGCTGGAGAAAAAGAAACCATGTCGCAGATTTTGCTTGCTGAAGATGACAATGATATGCGCCGTTTTCTGGCGCGCGCGTTGCAGAATGCGGGATATGAAGTCGTCTCGTTCGACAACGGGAAAAGCGCCTATGATCGCCTGCGAGAGGAGCCATTTACGCTTCTGCTGACCGATATCGTGATGCCGGAGATGGATGGCATCGAACTGGCCCGTCGGGCAACGGAACTGGATCCGGACCTCAAGGTGATGTTTATCACCGGCTTTGCAGCCGTTGCGCTCAATCCGGACAGCAACACGCCAAAGGACGCCAAGGTTCTCTCCAAACCGTTCCACCTGAGAGATCTGGTCAACGAAGTCGGGAAAATGCTGGCCGCTTAAGTGGCCGACATTGTTCGCCAAACGGCGACAGGAAGGAAGCCGCAGAAGGTTTTTCACAGCTTCTCGGCTCTTTCATGACAGAATGATAAAAGGGGGGTTGCAATCCCTCTTTCAGGGCGGTAGAAGCCTTCTCACCGCACAGGCTGCAAGTGACGCAGCCGACCAAGGATGGGCGTATAGCTCAGCGGGAGAGCACTACGTTGACATCGTAGGGGTCACTGGTTCAATCCCAGTTACGCCCACCATCCTTTCCTCAATGAAAACAATGCTATAGATTTTCGGGCCGCCTCTGTAACGAAGTTCTCGCAGGTTCATCGTGAACCGGTTGTTCAAGAGACCCTCCTGATTTCCATTTAGCATGGGAAAAGAGGGATGTTTCCAGACAGATAACACTTGAGTGGCCATATCTTCTGGTTGGATTCGGCGGATCATTCCTCCATGTCCAATTCTGTAGCTTTTGCAATCTGGACCTGTCACGGTTCCGCTGCGTGTACTCATTTAGGCTGCTTTTCTCTCGAAAGCCAAGGGGCTTTTCCAGCCGAGAGCTGAGTGTTTTCTTCGCGGGAAGACCGGCAAGAAAGGCTGCCTCCTCCACTCTTGCAGAGACAGCCAACAGCCTTGCCATGTGAGCAACATTGTTGAGATGCACCGAAAGAGGCTGCCAATCCTTTTTGCAAGGATCATTGCCGGTATGAGCAAAATATTCTGGCACAGAGAATCTGATTTCTATTCATGAGAGTTCTATAAAAAGATACTCTTCTACATAGAAATTACAATCTCTGTTCTACACAGGCGTGTCATGCCGACTTCTCTTTGTGGTTGTCGGATCTGTCAGCCTGTGCGATCTGCCGCCTTCAATGCTTCATCTATGGTTGCTGCATATCGCACAAGTGGTTTGCGGATGCCGTGCCGGATGAAGGACCGCCGGATGTCATGGCTGGCTCCTGTCAGCCACAAGGCAATGCCCTGTTTGTGGGCTTTATGAGCCAACCCTTCGATCATGTTGGCGCCGCTTGAATCAAGAAACGGAACCGCCGAGAAATCGACAATCAGCGCCCGGTGCTGATCCTGTATTCTGTCCAGAACCGAGCCAATTGATGCGGTTGCTCCGAAGAAGAGCGCCCCGGATATCCGGTAGACCACGACGTCGCGGTTCTCTGCGGCTTCCTCATGATAATCCCCGCGCGGATGGGCATTGTCTGCCTCGTCTCTGGGCATAAAGGGTGTCTGTGTGGTCACGGCCGTGGAGCGGCTCATGCGCTGGATGAACAACAGGGAGCCAAGCGCGATACCAACCACAATCGCTTCGGTGAGGTCTCTGAAGATGGTGAGGAAAAAGGTCGCGAGCAGAACCGTTGCCTCGCCTCTGCCAGAGCGGAGCAGAATGGCGATTGCCGGCTTCTCGATCATGTTCCATGCCACGACCGCCAGAATTCCCGCAAGAGCCGCAAGGGGAATGTAGGAGGCAAGTGGTGCGGCCACCAGAACGAAAAACAGGAGAAACAGGGAATGGAGGATGCCTGCAACCGGGCCATGGGCTCCGGAGCGAATGTTGGTTGCCGTTCGAGCGATGGTGCCCGTCACACAGATGCCCCCGAAACAGGAGGAGAAAATGTTGGCAACGCCCTGGGCCACCAGTTCACAGTTGGAGCGGTGGCGCCGTCCGGTCATGCCGTCGGCGACCACTGCGGAGAGGAGGGATTCAATGGCTCCCAAAAGGGTGAAGGAAATGGCGGAAGGAAGGACCGCGATGACCTTGCTCAATGACAGGGCAGGAAGGTTCGGCATTGGCAAGGTTGACGGGATGCCGCCGAATTTGGTGCCGATGGTTTGAACCGGCAGCGCCAGCGCTGCTGTGATGAGGGATGCCAGTATCACTGCGATCAGCATGCCCGGCCAGCGAGGGAACCATGTCTTGAGGCCAAGGATCACGGCGATTGTTCCGACCGATACGACAATGGCGTCCGGCGTCACGCTTGACCGCGCCATCCACAGTGCCTCAAGCTTGCCGAGCAATTCTCCCGGCTCGTGGGCCAGGGACAGACCGAACAGTTCCTTGAGCTGACTGGCAAAGATGATGACGGCGATCCCTGCGGTAAAGCCGACGGTCACCGGAAAGGGAATATATTTGACGAATGTTCCAAGGCGGAAAAGGCCGACCAGCGCCAGCATGATCCCGGATAGAAAAGTGGCCAGTATCAGCCCTTCCATTCCGTGGGCGGCGACGGTGGCGGCGACCAGCACGATGAAGGCTCCGGCAGGGCCGCCAATCTGAAACCGTGATCCGCCAAGCAGAGATACGAAAAAGCCACCCACGATGGCCGTGTAGATGCCTTGGGCGGGGGACGCTCCCGAAGCAATTGCGATGGCCATGGACAGGGGCAGGGCGACAATGGCAACTGTCAATCCGGCAATGGCATCGGTTCTCAGATGCGTCAGGCCATAGCCTTCCCGAAGAACGGTGATGAGCTTTGGAGTAAACAGCTCCAGAAAGCTTGGTGACACGTATTGATGCTTTATCTTGGAACTCACGATGTCCACGCTTTCCTGGATTATGCAATGTGTTTCATGCGGTGGGTGTATCGGGCCTTTGTCCGAAACCCGGGGCCGTTTGTCCGGCGAGATCTCAGAGCACTCTACGCTCTCCATGATCATTTCCAAGACTTTTAGATTGCAATTATGCGTATATCAACTTGCATCTCATGCACTTTCGATGCTTTGAACCTCTAACAGTCGGCGAACGATGGGAAGCTTTTTTCATTTTGGCAAAAGCTGGCCATGGCGGCATGCCTGCTTGTTTTTTAACGGCAATCAAGATCACATTCGGTATCAACGACGATTGGGATATGGCTATGATGATGCCCTCATTTTACGTTCCTGTATTGTTAGATCGCTATTTTAACGCAACACGATAGCAGGCTAATGGCAACCGGCACCGATCCATGCATATTGCGGCTCTTTGGAGAAAATGGTGGGCAGCGCGCTTTTTGAATCCTGCTTTGTGGTGTGCCGGGAACCTTGGAAACCAATTTTTATCATCTTCTTCCCGATAGTGATTTGGCTTGCCGGATTTGCCAAATCACCCGGCGCAGTTTCCCGAAACCGACATGCCTTTCTGCGAGGGGCATATCGTAACAACTCACCATCGCATAGTAGATCTTGGGCACCATGACACTCAGTCGACGAACCCTGCTGCGCAACACCGCTCTGGCTGCCAGCTTTGCCACCATGCCATTCAGCCTGCGTTATAGTCTGGCAGCTGAAGACACACAGCCATTTTCCTATGAAGCTCTGATCGACCGTGCGCGCGCCATGGCCGGGGTCGACTATGAAGCGCCCTATCGCCCGCGCCCGGAAATCGTTCAGCAGATCGACTATGAGCAGCATGGAAAGCTGAAGTTCAAGCCCCAGCGTTCGCTGTTCTCCGGAAGCCCGGATACCGAGGGCGCTGCGGCCTATCCGCTGGAGTTCTTCCATCTTGGGCAGTATTTCACCAAGCGGGTCAAGATGCACCTGGTTGAAGGCGACAAGGCACGGCTGATCGCCTATAACCCGGATCTGTTCGAGATGCCGGAAGATAGCCCCGCTCGCCAGTTGCCATCCGATGCAGGTTTTGCTGGTTTCCGGCTGCAGGAATGGCATGAGGCCGATGACTGGGATCATCAGGACTGGGTTGCCTTCCTTGGCGCATCCTATTTCCGTGCCATCGGGGCTGCGGGACAATATGGCCTCTCTGCCCGTGGCGCCCTGATCAATGCGGCGGTTCCCTCAAGCGGCGAGGAGTTTCCCGACTTCACGGAGTTTTACATCGCAGAGCAATCGGACCCAAATGCTCCGGTCGTTGTGTGTGCGCTTCTTGATGGCCCCAGCATCACCGGTGCCTATCGGTTCAAGCTCTGGCGCGGTCTTGACCGTGACAAGGGAGTGACGATGGAAGTGGAGGCCGCGCTGTTCCTGCGCAAGGATATCGAGCGCCTTGGTCTGATGCCCCTGACATCGATGTTCTGGTATGGCGAGTATGGTCGCGAGCGGCTGAAGGACTGGCGTCCGGAAGTTCACGATTCCGACGGTCTTGCCATGTGGACCGGCTCGGGTGAACGCATCTGGCGTCCGCTCAATAATCCGTCTTCGATGCGCATCTCGGCATTCTCGGATGATAATCCGCAAGGCTTTGGCCTGCTGCAGAGGGATCGCAATTTTGATCATTTCCGTGACGGCGTCATGTACGACCGCCGCCCCTGCCTGTGGGTCGAGCCTCTGAGCCCTCTTGGAAAGGGTGCCGTGCAATTGCTCGAAATCCCGACCGACGACGAGATACACGACAATATCGGAGCCTATTGGGTTCCTGCCGACCCGGCGGTTGCGGGCAAAAGCTACAGCCTGCATTACAAGCTGCATTGGCTCAACACTGAGCCCTATGAGGCAACCAATGTTGCCCAGACAATAGCAACCCGCATCGGGCGTGGTGGCCAGCCCGGAAAGCCGCGCCCGGCCAATGTGTACAAGTTCGCCGTAGAATTTGACCGGCCGCCAGTGATGACCCAGATCCCATACGGGGTATTCCCCGATGTCAATGTGACCACCAGTGCAGGCTCTGTAAGCCGGGCCTTCTGCGAACCGGTGCCAAACGGCAATGTTTGGCGCGCCAGTTTCGATCTGGAAATCATGCCCGGAGAGCTTGCCGATCTCAGAATGTACATGTCACTGGATGGCAAGCCCCTGACGGAAACCTGGCTCTACCAGTTTTCGCCGGATCTCGTGATCTTCTGAATCGAGCAGATCGTATGGCGCTCGCAACGGACTTCATTTGATGTCCTTTATTGAGTATGAAATGAAGATAGTAATTCCTTACTTTCAACATTTCAATCTTAATTGGAAAGGTCTATCTTTGCTTCAACGAAACGCCGCGACCTGCGGCAATGATGAGGACAAAACAAATGATCGACCTTTCTTCCAATTTCCTTGGCTTCGCTGGAGCCGGTTCTGAAAACGCTATCGCCCTTGCCGCCCTGTTGCTGCGGGTCTCGCTTGGTGGCCTTTTTCTGGCACACGCCTATCTGAAATATTTCATCTTCACGCCTAAAGGTGCCGCTGGCTTCTTTGCATCGCTGGGTGTTCCGGGCTGGTTTGCCTATCTGACCATTGCTGCTGAAACCCTCGGTGGCATTGCCCTGATCCTTGGCTTCCAGACCAGCCTGGTTGCTCTGCTGCTGATCCCGACGCTGCTTGGCGCTGCCATTCTTGCACACGGCAAAAACGGTTTCTGGTTCACGAACGCAAATGGCGGCTGGGAATATCCCGCTTTCTGGGCCGTTGCCCTGCTTGTACAGGTTCTGCTCGGTGGTGGTGCGCTGGCCCTGACGGCCTGATCCGTCCCGGCCCTGCTGACCATGGACGCTCAAATAGGATGCGTCTTTCATACGGCTCCGGTGCTCGACAGCTCCGGGGCCGTATCTGTTTGACTGGTGAAAGGCCGGGTGAGGCAGGCGTCAGCTCTGGCTCGCATCGGTTGGAAAGGCCTCTGCCAGACGTTGTTCATCCTGCAGGACACGCTGGAAGATCGGGCGTGCGATGATGCGGTCTCGATAGGCCGTGAAAACCGGTTTTTCCGGCAGCAGGCCAAACATCATTGTCCAGTGCAGGGCAGATCCCCATTGTAGATCGGCGATGCTGAAGCGCTCTCCCAGTACATAGGGACCATGCGACAGGGCGGTTTCCAGCACGTTGACCATCTGGTCATAACTGCCATAGACGGCCATGGTTTCCGGGCCGGGGTCTCGTGACTGTGATTTGTCGATCAAGGCAGGCTCGAAGCAGGCAGCATAATAGACCAGCCAGCGCAAATAGGTGCCACGGTCCGGCTCGGACATGGCTGGTGCCAAACCTGCTTCGGGGAAAAGATCCCCCAGATAGATGGCAATGGCGATCTGTTCGGTAATGATCGTTTCGCCATGTTTGATGGCTGGCACCTTGCCCAGAGGATTGATCTTGAGATAGTCGGGCTGGCGGTTTTCCTTGGCCTTCAAGTTCATCACGTGCATGTCATATGTGACCCCAAGCTCATCAAGGATGATGCGCGTGGTGGTCGAGCGCGTTTGTGGGCAATGATAAAAGGTGAGATCTGTCTTTGTGGTCATGGCGTCGTCTCGTTTGATCGGGGTTCGAATGGGCTTTCTGATAAGGACCACAAGATACGCGGCCATACCTGTCAAATCCTGTCAGGTTTGTTTAAGGTAATGTGCAAAAGGGAGAGTTATCCATGCGCGCCAGCCGCCTCATCAATATTCTGACCACGCTTCAAGCCGCAGGCCACGCCACAGCCACGCGGCTCGCCGAGGAGAACGAGGTTTCTCTCAGAACCATCTATCGTGACATTGATGCGTTGGCCGCTGCGGGCATTCCGGTCTACAGCGAGCGCGGCCCTGAAGGGGGGTATAGACTGCTCGATGGCTATCGTGTCCGTCTCAATGGCATGTCGCCAGAGGAGGCCGAGGCGCTGGTCTTTTCCGGCATGTCCGGTCCTGCCGCCATTCTCGGGCTTGGGTCCATTTTGGCTGCCGCGCAAAACAAGCTTGTTGTGGCCTTGCCGGAAAGCCTGCGCAAAGGGGCCGAGGAAATGCGCCAGCGCTTCCATCTGGATGCATCGGCCTGGTTCGATGAACCCGAAGAGCCACCCTTTATCCGGGAGATCGCCGATGCAGTCTGGCGCAGTCTCGTCATTCGCATGACCTACCGGAGCTGGCATGCAGAAAAAGCCCGCATTTCCCGCCCCATTGGCCTGATCTTGAAAAACGGGGCCTGGTATATGGCTGCGCTGACGGAAGGCTCTGTCAGAACCTACCGTGTCAGCCGCATCCAGTCACTGGAAGTGACAACGGAGAGTTTCACCCGGCCGTCTGATTTTGATCTGGCTTCCTATTGGCAGGAGAATGCGAAGCGGTTGGAACGGGAGATGTATCCGCATCTGGCCACTGTGCGGGTTTCCGAACTGGGTTTCCACATCCTCAAAGGCATCAGCCCGGCCTATGGACGCGCCCATATGGAGGCATCAGAACCGGACGCCAATGGCTGGCGCACCGTCACGCTGCCAAGCGGCACAAAGGAGCAAGCCGTCTATGAGTTCCTGCGTCTTGGTCGCGAGGTGGAGGTGCTGGAACCGGTGGAGTTGCGCAAGGCGATGGCGGATGTGGCAAGGGATATGGTTGCGCTTTATGAGCGCTGACCGCGCAAAGAAAAAATTGGCTGGTTTATGCTCAAGAAGCTGTCGCTGTGCGTATGGCGAAAATTGACTGTACGGAATATTACTGATAATTTTTCTGAATAGAAATGTGGAGAAGATGGTGTTCAAGAAAACCTGTTTCTGATCCCGGACAATCCATCACTTTCGATGAAGCAATGTTCCAGCGTTGTTCTGGCAATGCCCTGATTGCAGTGGGGCGCCGGGGTGAAGTCCTTGTCTGGAACGAGATCGGGCCGATTGGCGGGTGTCATTGTTAAATGAGACGTCAAGCCCTTCCGGCCCTCGCTTATTCTGCCACGGAAGCCAAAGTTCATATTGGATCCATTGGCGGGCAATTATTTGAAACCACAAGTCATTATTATTACGAGAATGGATAATAAGAGCATGCAAGACACTGTAATGAACCAGCGGGAAAAAATTGATGCCCTCAACGCAACGCTCCAGCAGGATTCGGGACGTTTCGTGACGATCAAGGGGATTGGCCACAGGTTGGTCGGAATGGTAACCGACCCAGATCTGTCCGGTTATTGGTTTGGATATCGATGTGGTGCCTTGTTCCATGTTCCCGTGTCGAAACATGGTATTTGCCTTTTGTCTGCGGGTGAAAAGGGCGCAACGAATGTTCATGGAAAACTGTCCAAGAGCGATTTTCTTCAGATTTTTGGCAAGGACAAGCTGAGTGAACTGGACAAGGCTTTCAGCAAGTCCGTGCTCAGCATCCTCGCGTTCTATGTGATCTTCTTCGGGATTCTGGGCCTTCTCGGCTTCTATCTGTTTGACATGTGATCTGTGAGGCGTTTTGCTTCAGGCCTGTTGAGGGGGCTGATATTGGCGCCGAACGATGATCCAGGCACCGCAAGCAGTCTTTCTTGCTCTTGCGGTGCCGGTTTTTCATACTCCGATCTCTGGCCAAGACTATTTGGTCAGGCGGCTTTTCCCTGCTCCAGATCCTCAACGAGCTTGTTGATGGCAGCGAAGTCGAGCTTGCCCGATCCTAGAACCGGAACCTTGGAGACCACCCGGACATCGGCAGGGATCATCAGGTCCTGCGCGCCTTTCTGCTTGGCAAAATCGAGGAACTCCGTTCGCGTGGCGTCTGGCCGTTCGGTGATCAGCACCAGCTTTTCACCCTTGCGGTCATCCTTGACACTGGCAACGGCAGACAGGGTTCCAGGCCACAATTCACCGGCCAGTTCCTCGACCGCTGCCAGAGAAACCATTTCTCCGCCGATCTTGGCAAAGCGCTTGGCACGCCCCCTGATCGTGACAAACCCCTCGTCATCAATATCGACGATATCGCCGGTATCGTGCCAGCCGCCTTCCAGCGGCACCAACTGGCCGGGCCGGTCATGCAGCAGATAGCCCATCATGATATTCGGCCCCGCAATGCTCAGGCGTTTGCCGTTGTCGATCCCCGGCACCGGCTCAAGCCGGTATTCGATGCCGGGCATGAATTTGCCAACGGAGCCAGCCTTGTTGAACATCGGCGTGTTGATGGCGATGACGGGGGCGGCTTCGGTGACGCCATAGCCTTCCAGAATGCGCAGGCCAAAACGCTGCATATAGGTCATCTGGGTTGAGGTCTTGACCGGCTCCGCACCGGCAAAGCAATAGCGCAGCGAGCGGAAGTCATAGGCATGGGCGGTGCGGGCATAACCGGACAGGAATGTGTCCGTGCCGAACAGGATCGTTGCGTTCGATGCGTAGATCAGTTCGGGCACGATGCGATAGTGCAGGGGCGAGGGGTAGAGATAGACCGGAACGCCCGAGACCAGTGGCAGAATGGTGCCAGCGGTCAGCCCGAAGGAATGGAACATCGGCAGCACGTTGAACAGTTTGTCGGTCGGTGTGAAGTCGATGCGTGCGGCGGCCTGGGTGGCATTGGCCAATATGTTGCGGTGGCTGAGCACCACGCCCTTGGGGCGACCTTCGGAACCGGAGGTGAACAGGATGACGGCCACGTCGTCGATGGAACGTCTGGTCAGTGGGCGATTGCGGCCCAGAGAACCACGGATCTTTTCCAGGATGGAAATGCCGGCACGGATGTCTTCGAGCCAGATGAACTCGATTTCCTTGCCGATTTCTGCAACCAGACCATCAAGCTTGGCCTGCGTGACGAAGGCGCGGGAGGTCAGCACCTTGGTGACCTTGGCGGTCTGGCAGGCCGAGAGCACATTCTTGCTACCGGCAGAGAAGTTGATCATGGCAGGCACCTTGCCTGCTGACATGAGGGCGAGGGTGGTGACGACCGTACCATTGGCGTTGGGCAGCATCACGCCGACCGTGTCTTCCGTTGCCAGAAGGTGAGAGAATTTTCTCGCCAGAACATTGGTTCCCGTCAGCAGCTTGTTGTAGGAGAGGTTGCCGCTGACCGGATCCTGCAGGGCTAGGCCGGACATGCCTCGTTCGTGCGCTGTTTCGATGATCCGCTCAACGATCGTGGCGTTTTCATTCATTGACGTGTGAAACATCAGGTCTGACATGATCTCATATAGTTTGGTGCCTGCTGCCACGCGGCGCTTTCTGCCTTTGAGGGCTGCGTCGACTGAAAGGCTGCGAGGCTCCAGAATGGTGATCCTGAGTTTGGGAAAGAGGCTTTTGCGGATCTGGCTGGGGTTAAGATAGGAGAAGGGGGTGCGTTCCAGTCCATCGATGCGGATCGGGACGACCTTTGCTCCGGTCTTGTCGGCAACCATCGCGGCCCCATCGTAGACCTTCATGAGGGAACCGGTGACAGTGAGACGGCCTTCAGGGAAAATCACCATGGGTTCACCGGATTCGACCACCTTGATCAGGGACCGTGTCGCCATCGGTTTGGCCGGGTTGATCGGCAGGGCATTGGCAAGCTTGAGGAAGGGACGTACCCACCAGATTCTGGCAATCTGATAGTCGATGGCGAAGGTTGGGGCCTTGTCGGTGAGGGTCAGCGCTGCTGCGGCATCCAGATAGCTGACGTGATTGAGGGCGAGGATCGGGGCTTCGCCCGCCTTCTCGAGATTTTCGAGGCCCTTGATCTCCATACGGAAGAAGCAGCGGTAGATGATCGAGACAAGGTCGCGGAAGGGGCTGGTTGGTGTCAGTTTGATCATCACGAGCAGGGCCAGTGCGTTGAGGCCGCTCAGCGCCAGCATAACATTGGCGACCGAAGCGCCAAAGTTCTGGGCGATGGCAAGCAACAGTGACCCGACAACCATTACGGCCGCGCCAAGTGCATTGGCACCGGCAATGGTGCGGGCGCGGCGTTCCGGCCTGGCCCAAGTCTGCAGCGCGGTAAAGGTGGGGACGACCAGCAGCGCTCCGGCGATTGCAAGGCCAGCCAGATCGAAGGCCACGTGGAGGACACCTTGCCGGACAACAAAGTCGCTCAGGTTTTCCACGGGGGCAAAGGTCGGCAGGCCATCGAGCACAGTGTAGAGATCGTAGCAGAGGATGCCGATCAGAGCGGTGCCGATGAGGGCGGGAAGAAGATTGACCCGACCCGAACTCAACCAGGCCGCAAGGGACGAACCGATACCGATGGACAGGGCAAAGACGGTCAGAAAGAAGGTCACAGCCAGCTCTCCGCCGCCAAGAATGTCTTTCACCAATATCGGCAGGATCGACATGATGATGGCACCCGTCAGCCAGAACCAGCTGTTCATTGCCGCCGCCTTGAACAGACGCTCCTCGCGGTAGAGGTCGCGCAGGATATTGCGGGTTGACGCCAGAATGTTGCGATCGATCGTGAGATCGGGGGCTGCGATTCCCGTGGCCGGAATGAAGCGGCTGAAGCCGTAGCAGCCGATCGCCAGAAGGATCATCACCGGGCCGAATATCACGGTTGCAGCCCCTTGTGTGAACAGCAGGCCCGCACCGATGGTGCCACCCAGAATGGCCAGAAATGTGCCAGCCTCGACCCAGGCGTTGGCGGCGGGCAACTCGGAAGGCTCCAGATGGTCCGGCAGCAGGCCGTATTTGATCGGGCTGAACAGCGCGGAAATCAGGCCGAACAGAAACAGGGCAACAAACAGAACCGGGATTGAATGCAGGGCCATGCCGCCGACAGCCAACACGGCGGCTCCGGCCTCGGCCAGCTTCAACTTTCGCGCAACGGAAGCCTTGTCGTGGCGGTCCGCGATCTGGCCCCCGAGAGCAGACAGGAACAGGAAGGGGGCAATGAAGATGCCACCTGCCAGAGAAATGAACGTGGCCGAGCCGTCCGATACCCGGAACAGGATCAGGAAAACCAGAGCATTCTTGAGGAAGTTATCGTTGAAGGCGGACAGGAACTGCGTCCAGAACAAAGGGGCGAACCGCCGGTTTTTCATCAATGACTGTGACATAATCTCTTTCCCTGAAAAAGTCGGGCTGTCGGGACAGCCTTGTAATTTCTGTGATTGTGACCATCAGGGGCTTTTCCCGCCAATGGCTCCGGGGCGGTTGTGATCAATCGGACGGACCTGCATTCATCAGCAGTTTTTCGGTTTTGGCGTCTTCTATCCGGTTATGCAGCTTGTCCGCCTCTTCCCTGTCTCGCAATGTCTTTGTCAGGGTGATGGAGGTGTGGACGAGCATGATGGCTGCCATTGCGTAAAAGCCCTTGGCGGAAAAGCTGGCTTCGAGGAAGTAGATGCCGCCTGCCATCATTGCGACTGCGATGGCAAAGGACACCATGGTGAAGATGTGCCAGCTTTCCGAATGCTTGATGCTGTTGGTCTGCATGATCGTTGCCTTTCCGGTTTGTGGTTGGGGTGCTATGAAAATGAACATTGTTCACTATTTGACAAAGCCATATCTCTCTGGCAAAGTCAAATTAAAAATGAACATTGTTCAATTTTCAAATCGGAGCGTGGTTGATGGCGGGCGTACAAGAGGCCAAAAGGTTGGAGACGGGGCGGCGAGTGCTGGAAGCGGCTGTGTCGCTGATGCAGGAGGAAGGGCTGAAGGCCCTGCAGATCCGGACAATTGCGGCCAAGGCGGGATATTCGGTCGGGTCCGTTTACAAGCACTATCCTGACGTGGATGCGCTCATCATTGCGGTGAACAGTCTGACGCTCGACCAGATACGGCAACGAATGGTCGAGGCCATCCGGGAGCCGGGGTCGCCGCTTGATCGGTTGAAAATTCTGGCCCGCAGCTATTTGCATTTCGCGGTTGAGCAACCGAACCTCTGGCGTGGGCTGTTTGATCATCACCTTCCCGGCAATACGAGCATTCCCGAAGAGCACAGAACGCAGAATGTCAAACTGCTGGACCTGATCGGGCAGGAAATCGCGGCGCTCAATCCGCAGCTTGGCTCCGAGATGTTGTCTGTTCGCAGCAGGACCTGCTTTGCTGCCGTGCACGGGATGGTGACTTTCAGCATGGAAGGGCGTTTTATCGGTCTCAAGAGTGATCAACTGGAGCAGGAACTGGATTTTCTGGTCGAAAGGCTGGCTCTCGAGGCTCGCTGACGGCCCCCATGCGGCAGGAAAGAGGGGATGGGATCATCGCCGCTGCCTGCTTTGTAATTTGGCGGCCTAATTTTGCATTTTACCCCGGCTGAAGGGCCGCTATCCTGTGCCCGCAAACAAGACCTCTCATCTTAATTCAGTCGCTGTGCGCCCATCCCGCAAAGCGCTTGGTGATGTGACCGGCTCTCCTCTGGGGGTGAGGGGAGAAAGGGTCTTTTGTTTTCGCCATTCTGCCTTACTATGCCGCGCATGAGCCGCAAGAATGGTTGCGCCAAAGCAGTGTGTTGCCAACGGGGAGTTCTCAAGATGACGGTCAATCAATACGGACAACCGATCGGTGATGCCCTGCCGGACTGGTCGGCTCGCCCACGCCCCGGAGATGTCGTGCTCAAAGGCCAGTATTGTCGGCTGGAGCCACTTGATGCCGACCGGCATGGACGTGATCTTTATGAGGCTTATGCGACGGCGCCAGACGGCCGCGACTGGACCTATATGACCGGTGGTCCGTTTCTCTGTCGCGATGGGTTCGATGCCTATCTGCGAGCGGCGGCCCAAAGCCCGGATCCCAAACATTATGCCATCATCGATCTGGCGCTAGGCAAGGCTGTTGCCACCTTCTCGCTGATGCGAATCGATCCGGCCAATGGCGTGATCGAGGTTGGCAACGTCGCCTTCTCTCCCTTGCTCAAACAGAAGACAGCAGCGACCGAGGCGCAGTTTCTGCTGATGGGCTATGTCTTCGGGGATCTTGGCTATCGTCGTTATGAATGGAAATGCGACAGCCTCAACGCGCCATCACGCAAGGCTGCGGAACGGCTTGGCTTCAGCTTCGAAGGCATTTTCCGACAGGCGATCATCTACAAGGGCCGGTCGCGGGACACGGCCTGGTTCTCGGTCATCGACAAGGAGTGGCCTCTCCTCAAAGAGGCATTCGAGCTATGGCTGGCCGCTGACAATTTCGATGCCGGGAACCGGCAGACAAGGCGGCTGGAAGACATCAGGCAGGTTCTGGTGGCCAAGGAGTAAGTGCTCTCTGCCTGTTGCGCTGCGACGACCTACTGCAATTCGTTGATGTAGCGATGGCTGCGGGTGGTCGCCCGGTGTTTGGTGAACAGCACCGGGGTGCCGGTCTGATCATAGGCCACTTCCTCGATCGTCAAGACGGCGCTCGGGGCTTCCAGTTGCAGATGGACGAGGTCATCCTCATTGGCCAGTTCCGCCGCGATCTTTTCCCGCACGGCCGAGATGCGAATGTCGTAATGCTCAAGCAGATACAGATAGAGCAGGGCCGGGACGTCTTCCACATTGCGCGGGAAATCGGCCAGTTGGCCCGATGGCATCGTTACGGTTTCCACCATCACGGGCTTGTCGTGAACGCTGCGCACACGCGACAGGCGCATCACCGGGGTGGCTGGTTCGACGCTCAGGTTTTCTGATTCGATATCCGTCGCCTCTCCGAAAACCAGCGACAGGTTTCTGGCCTGCGAATGTTGCAGGGATCCGTCCAGTCCGTGCAGACGGAAATACTGGAAGAAGAAGCGCAGGCTGTGCTGGGGGGTGCGACCAGTTACCACAGTGCCGGTCTTGCGACGGCGGCTGAGCATGCCTTCATTGGTCAGCTCACTGAGGGCCCGGCGGATGGTTCCGACAGAGACGCGCAGCATCCGCGCCAGTTCGACTTCGCTGGGCAAGACGGTGCCAGCGGGCCATTTCCCCATCATGATAGCATCAAAGATTTGTCTCTTGACCACGAGGTAGAGGGGTTGGGCCCGGTCAGCCATGGACGGTGAAAAATCATCTTCCTGCGTCGCCTGGGGGAACAGGGCCATCAGTGTCTCGTCATCTTTCATATTGACAATCTATCTCTTTTGCTCGCATATATTTCTATATAGTTTATAGAAAACATTCGTCGCCGTCCACTATCCAGAGGCAACAAGGTGTCAGACAAAAGTTACTCTCTACGCTCGCATCAAGCTTTGCAACCGGCATTTGAAGCCATTGAGAAGTCTGTCAATTCTGCAGAGGATGCACTGGCTCGGATGATCGCTGTCGATACCACTTTCCCTCCGGGAGAGGGCTATGGAGCGTTTGCGGATCTGGCGCAATCGCTGTTTGAACCGCTGTCTTTCGGTTTCGAACGGGTGTCGGTGCCCGAAGGTCTCTGGAAGACCCGATCGGGCAAGGCGTCTGGCGAACGGATCAATCTTATTGGTGAGCGTGTAACGGGCAAGCCGGTCTGTGGGCTCTATTTCCACGTCGATACGGTTCCCGTTGCACCGGGCTGGACCTTCGAGCCATTTGCCATGACCAAGATGGACGATCGGCTCTATGGACTAGGCGCTGCGGACATGAAGGGCACCATGGCTGCCTGTTATCTGGCGCTCAAGGTGGCCAAGGATCATGCTGTTCCGCTTGCCTATGACCCGATGCTGCTGTTTTGCACCGATGAGGAATCCGGCCTCTATCCGGGTATCCGCTATCTGGCGGAACAGGGCTATCTCAAGGGGCATATTCTCAATTTCAACGGTTCTGCGGCGCCGCGCGTCTGGGCCGGGTGCTTTGGTGTCTTTGCACTTACGCTGACCATTCGCGGCGTGCCCGTACATGCGGGTGACGGTAACCGCAGCGGGGCAGGAGCCAATGCCATTGAAGCCAGCATCCCGCTGATGAATGCACTCATGGCACTCAAGGAAAAAGTTGGTGCGCGCGCTTCGAAACTGGCGCCGGCTCCCGGTGCGAACGGTCCCTTGCGGCCCCAGCTCTATATTGCCGCCGCCAATGGCGGGACGGCGCCGGGGCAGGTGCCGGGGCGTTTCGAGTTGCTGATCGGGCGGCGCTATGCGCCTGAAGAGACCTACGCGGACGCCCGTGCAGAGATCGAGGCATGCATTCATGCTGCTCTCGATGATCTCGACATGATCACCTATGGCATCGAGCAGACATCCCATCTGACCCCGACAGCAGACCCGGACGGTGCCCACTGGCCACGTTGGCAGAAGGCGCTTAGCGCAGGGTTTGGCTATCGCAAGAAGGACTTTGCCAAATGGGGCGCCGCAAGTTGTTCGGACTTCGGATATGTCCAGCAGGCCGGTGTGATGCAGGAAATTCTGTTGGGAGGGCTGGGGAGGCCTTCCAGCAATGTCCACGGCCCGGACGAACATACAACTTCGCCAGATATCATCGCGCTTGCCAAGAGCGTGCTGTCCTATCTGGCAGCAGACTTCGAACCGGATATGAATCCGGATCAAAAATAAGAATATCAGCCAAAAATCACTTCAAGAAGGAACCACCAATGCTTGAAACAACCCGCAGACGTTTTCTCCTCGGAACTGCCTTTGTGGCAGCTTCGGCGACCCTTTCTCTTTCCATGCCCGCCTTTGCGCAGGCTCCGGTAAAAGGCGGCACCCTGCGTGTGGCCATTGATCAGGCTACCAGCGTGCTCAACCCGCTGCTTGTCCGCGTCAACCCGGAATACATGCTGGCCGAACTGCTTTACAGCGGCCTGACCCGCCTCAAGGTGGACATGAGCCCGGAAGCCGATCTGGCTGAAAGCTGGAGCGCCAATGAAGAATTGACCGAATGGACCTTCATCCTGCGCAAGGGCGTCAAGTTCCACGATGGCTCTGCACTGACCGCAGCTGACGTGGTCGCTTCCTACAAGGCAATCCTCAATCCGGATACCGCCTCTCCCGGCCGCAAGAACGTTGGGCCGATCGAGGACGTCGTTGCCAAGGATGAGCTCACCGTCGTCTTCAAGCTCTCTGGCCCCTATGCCGACATGCCGGTAGCAACAGCCTACATGAACGCCAAGATCGTTCCTGCCGCCATCATCGAGAGTGGCCTTGACAAACTCTCCAGCGAAGCTGTTGGCACTGGCCCGTTCAAGCTGGTTTCCTTCGAGCCGGACCGTCAGGTCGTGGTTGAACGCAACCCGGACTATTATGATCCGGAACGCCCCTATCTCGACAAGGTCGTGCTGAATGTCTATCCGGATTCCACCGCAGAGAGCTCCGCGCTCATTGCTGGTGAGATCGACCTGATTTCCACCCTTGATCCGACTGAGTATATGCGCCTTGATGGCACCGATGGTGTCGACCTGCAGCGCGTCGCTTCCGGCCAGTTCTGCAACGTCAACATGCGGTGCGATGTCAAGCCGTTTGATGATCCGCGCGTTCGTCAGGCCCTTGCCCTGACCGTGGATCGTGAAGCCATGATTCAGTTCGTGACCGAGGGCTTCGGCACGGCAGGCAACGACACGCCGATCAACAACGCCTATCGCTTCTTCTCCGAGCAGCCCGCGCGCAAGCCGGACATCGCGAAGGCGAAGCAGCTGCTGGCTGATGCCGGTTATGCCGATGGCATCAAGATTACGCTGGTGGCTTCTGAAAAGCCGGCCCTGCGCACGCAGCTCGCCGTTGCCCTGCGCGAAATGGCCAAACCGGCTGGCTTCGACATCGAAGTCCAGACGATGCCACACGCCACCTATCTGGATCAGGTCTGGAAGAAGGGCAATTTCTACGTTGGCTTCTACAACATGCAGCCGACCGAAGACGGTATCTTCAAATTGCTCTACACCTCCGATGCTGCGTGGAACGAAACGCGCTGGGATAATTCGGACTTTGACAAGGCGGTCAACGCCGCCCGTGTCACCGCCGACGAAGCGACCCGCGCCAAGCTTTATGCCGAAGCCCAGAAGCTTCAGTATGAGGGTGTTCCATCCATCATCCCGACCTTCTTTGATGTGCTGGGTGCCAAACGGACCTGGGTTGCCGCCTATGATATCCATCCGCGCGCTTCCGTGTTCCGTTTCGACCATGCATGGCTGACGGACAAGGCTCCGACGCGGTCATAATTTCCCCGTAGCATGTTCAATGCTGCCGACGGCCTGACGGTTCCAAGTCCCCTCTCTTGGGGCTGTCAGGCTGCCGGAGACAAACAACAGGAATAGTAATTTGTCTGCCAGCTATCTCACAAAGCGGGTGGCCCTGATTTTCTATACGCTCCTGATCGTGTCGCTGATCGTTTTCGCCATGACCCAGATTCTGCCTGCCGATGCGGCGGTGATGATGCTGGGCGAGAACGCGACCGAGGAAGCGCTTGCCGCGCTTCGGGAGCAGATGGGGCTGAACAATCCGGTCTGGACGCAGTATCTGCACTGGATCGCCGGTGTCTTTCAGGGTGATTTCGGAACCTCGCTGCGCACCGGGCTGTCAGTCGGACCCGTCATGGTCGAGGCTCTCAGCCGCTCGCTGCTTCTCGCTCTCTTTTCCATCTGTCTGATGCTGTTTATCGCCGTGCCGCTGGGCATTCTCGCTGCGGTGCGTCGTGGCAAGATTGTTGACATGGCTGTCAGCCTCATTTCCTATGTTGGCGTGTCTCTGCCAGAGTTCGTTACGGCCACGCTGGCGCTGCTGTTCCTTGCCGATCGCTGGAAACTGCTGCCGCCGACGGGCTATGTGCCGCTCACCGAGAATTTCTGGGACGGGGTCGCCCATCTGATCATGCCTGCTGCCGTCATTTCCATCATTCTGGTGGCCCATGTCTCGCGCATGGTGCGATCGGAAATGGTGGATGTGCTGCATACGGACTATATCCGTGCGGCGCGTCTCAAGGGTCTTTCTTCACGGCAGGTTCTCTGGGGGCATGCCTTGCGCAACGCGCTGCTGCCCACGATCACCATCGTGGCACTTGATGTGGGCTATCTGCTCGGCGGTGTGATCGTGGTGGAAGAGATCTTTGCCATTCCCGGCATTGGCCGCCAGTTGATCATCGCCATTCAGGCTCGCGACCTGCCGTCGATTCAGGCGGGTGTGCTGATCATGGCGGCGACCTATTGTGTGGTCAATTTCATCGCCGACATCCTCTATTCCCTGCTCGACAAGAGGATCCAGTATGACTGATTTTATCAAACGTCTGATGCGATCCCCGCAAGGTGCGATCGGCACCATCATCGTCTTGCTGGTGCTGGTTGCCGTGGCCTTCGGGCCCTATCTGGCCCCGCATGATCCCGAAGCCATGTCCATTCTGGCGCGCTTCAAGGGCCCCAGCGCCGACTTTCTGCTGGGAACCGATCAATATGGCCGGGACATTTTCTCACGGTTGATGATTGGCGCCCGCTCCACCGTCATCATGGCAGTGGTGGCCACCCTGATCGGCACTGTTGTCGGTGCTCTGGTTGGGGTCACGTCGGCCTTTCTTGGTGGCCGGGCCGATGAGGTCATCATGCGTACCGTCGACGCAGTGATGTCGATCCCGAGCCTGCTGTTTGCGCTGATCATCGTCAACCTGCTCGGGTCTTCCGACATCAATGCGCTTCTGGCCGTGTCCATCGCCTTTGCCCCCGGCATGGCCCGCATCAGCCGTGCGGTTGCCCTGTCGGCTCGCAAGCAGGATTTCGTCAGCGCCGCCATTGCGCGCGGAGAGAAGCCGAATTTCATCGTCCTGTCGGAAATGCTGCCCAACACCGTGGCACCGATCATCGTTGAAATGACCATTCGCGTGTCCTTCGCCATCATGCTGTTCGCAACGCTCAGCTTCCTTGGTCTTGGGGCGCAGCCGCCGTCTGAAGAATGGGGGCTGATGGTCTCCGAGGCGCGCCGCTACATGCATATCTCCAGCTGGATTCTGGTCTGGCCAAGCCTTGCCATCGCATTGGTCGCCATCGGGTTCAACCTGCTCGGCGATGGTCTGCGCGATGTGCTCAACCCGAAAACGTGAGGAGACCGGAATGACCAGTGATACAGCAGCTCCGGTGCTCTCGGTCGAAGGCTACAGCCTCGACTATCTGACCGCCAAAGGCCCGTTTCATGCGCTCAAGAATATCAGCCTGAGCATCGGCGCGGGCGAGATTGTCGGGCTCGTGGGCGAAAGCGGCTCGGGCAAGTCGTCGCTTGCCTGGTCGATCATGCGCTATCTGCCGGGCAACGCCCATGAGGTTTCCGGTACCATCCGCTTTGATGGCTCGGATCTGATGGCGCGTTCGAACAGCGAGATCGAGGCCATTCGTGGCAAGCGCATTTCGATGGTCTTTCAGGATCCGGCAACCTCGCTCAATCCGACCCTGTCGCTTGGCCGCCAGATCAGCGAAGTGCTGATCCGCCATCAGGGGCTGAGCAAGAAGCAGGCTTGGGCCGAAGCGGAAGCGCGGCTTGCCCATGTGGGCCTGAAGACCCCGGCGCAGATGATGCATCGCTACCCGCATGAAGCTTCGGGGGGCGAGAAGCAGCGTGTGGTGATCGCCACCGCCTTTGCCTGCAATCCGGAATTGATCATCTTTGACGAGCCGACCACGGCGCTGGATGTCATCACCTCGCGGCAGATCCTCGAGCTGTTCCAGTCGCTGCAGCAGGAAACGGGCGTTGCCTCTCTCTATATCTCCCATGATCTGGCGCTGGTGGCCAGCACCGCCCACAGGGTGTCGGTGATCAACCGGGGCGAGATTGTCGAGCAGGGCAAGGTGGGTGAAATCTTCACCCGGCCTCAGGATCCCTACACCAAAAAACTCATTGCCGCCGTGCCTGATCCTTCCGTCCGCCTTGCGGGCAGTGAGCCGGACTATGCGGCCAAGCCCTTGGCCGAGGTCGAGAATGTCAGCGTCATCTATGGCCGCAAACCGTTTTTCGGGCGCTTCTCCAAAAAGGCTGGCAATCATGTGACCGGCAACCGGGCCGTCAATCTGGCCATCCAGCCGGGAGAGATTCTCGGGATCGTCGGGGAAAGCGGCTCGGGCAAGTCAACGCTGGCCAAGGCCATGACGGGGCTCAACAAATTCGAGGGCGAGATCCGCTTCGAAGGGCGCCCGATCCATAGCATTGCCGACATGAGTGATTCCTATCGCCGGGATGTGCAGATCATCTTCCAGCACCCGGACGCCTCGCTCAACCCGCGCAAGACCATCGGCGACATCCTCTCGCGCCCCTATCGGCTCTATACGGAATATTCCGGCAAGGCGATGCGGGACGAGATTTCCCGTCTTCTCGAACAGGTCAAGCTGCCCGCCTCCTATGCGGCCCGCTATCCGCACCAGTTGTCGGGCGGCGAGAAGCAGCGCGTGGCGATTGCCCGTGCCTTTGCCTCTCAGCCCAAGCTGGTCATCTGCGACGAGATCACCTCGGCGCTTGATGTTTCGGTGCAGGCTTCGGTGATCGAGCTGCTGATGGAGCTGCGCGAGGAGTTCGGCACCGCCTATCTGTTCATCACCCACGACCTCAACCTCGTGCGTCAGATTGCTCACCGGATCGCCGTCATGTATCGCGGCGACCTTATCGAAATTGCCCCCACCCGGGACATCACCGCCCCTCAGAGAGCCGCCTATACCCGGCAGCTTCTGGAGGCTGTCCCCGTGCCGGTTGCCCGCAGCGCTCCTTGAGGGAGCAACGGATCTCACCAAGGTGAAGCGAGATCATAGAAGGACATGAAATGGATCCCAGGGAACTGATCGGAAAAGTCGACGAGAAGGCCTGCCTAGATTTTCTGGCAAGCATGGTTCGTCACAAGAGCTACTCGGAAACCGAGGGCGAGGTTGCGCTGGCCCGCTATATGGCCGAAGAGCTCGAAAAGCTGGGCCTCACCAGCGATCTTCAGCCATTCGATGAAGGCCGGCGCTACAATGCGATCGGCACATGGAAGGGCGAGGGCGGCGGCAAGAGCCTGTTGTTCAATGGCCATCTTGATACCAATCCCGTCACGGAAGGCTGGACCGTTGATCCATGGGGCGGCCTGATCGATGACAAGTTCATCTATGGCATTGGTGTCTCCAACATGAAGTCGGGCGACGCGGCCTATTTCTGCGCGGTCAAAACCCTGATCGATGCTGGAGTCAAACTCAAGGGCGATGTGATCCTGACCTTTGTGGTCGGCGAATTGCAGGGCGGTCCGGGCACCGTGGCAGCCATCCGGGCCGGCTACAAGGCGGACTATTTCGTCAACAGCGAGCCGAGCGACCTGCAGGCCGTGACAATGCATGCCGAAGCGCTGACCTTCACCATCGAGCTTACGGGCAACACCCGCCATCTGTCCAAGCGAGAGGAAGCCGTTGATGCCATCGCAGCTGCCTGTGACATCATTCCGCGGATCAATGCCATGACCTTCTCGGGGGCTCTCAGCGAGGAGCACAGGGGAATCAACCGGGGCCACATCGGCGTCGTGCATGGGGCGCTGGGCAAGGATCTCGTCGAATGGCGTCCGCCGCAGGTGGCCGACTTCGCCCGTCTCAAGGGCACCGCGCGCTATGCTCCCGGCCAGACCCGCGAGGGTGTTCTTGCCGACCTTCGGGCCGAGTTGGACGGGCTGGAAAGCCGCTTCCCTGGCCTCAAGGCAGTCATCCTGCCCGAAAGCGCCGAGGGTCGCCTGACCATGCCTGCCTTCGAAGTGTCCAAGGAATCCCGGATCGTCAAGTCGATCAACAAGGCCTATGAGACCGTGCGCGGCGAACCGCAGCCGACCGGCGCGATCACGCCGACCGGCTTTTACGGCAGCGATGCTGGCCACCTCTACCATGAACTGGGCATGGAAGGCATCGTCTGTGGTCCGGGCGGTCGCTACAACACCATGCCGGACGAGCGGGTGGACATTGCCGACTTCCTCGACATGATCCGCATATACATGCTGACCATTCTCGATATCTGCGAGGTTGCCTGAGATGGCTTTCCCGCGTGAGGAATATGACTGGCGTCTGGGCAAGGCCCGGGCGCTGATGAATGCTCATGGCGTGGACATCTTGTTGGCTGACTGCGCCGAACTGATGACTTGGCTGACGGGCTATGCGCCGTCCGAGACGATGTACCGGGTTGTTCTGCTGCCCAAAGACGGCGAGCCTGTGTATGTGCTCAGAAAGCTTGATGAGGATCCCTGCCGCCGCAACAATCTGGTGGCAAGGATCGTGACCTTCGAGGACCATGAAGAGCCACAGTTGGCAATCGCCGGTGTCCTGCAGCTTCTGGGGATGGAGAAGGCGCGCATTGGCGTCGATTTCAACTCCTACAGCTTCACTGTCCGTAGCTATCGCCGCCTGATGGAGCTGTTGCCGCAGGCGGTGTTCGTTGACCTGCCCGATGCCTCCGATGCCCTCCGCTGGATCAAGTCCGGGCGAGAGGTGGAGCAGTTGCGCGCAGCTGCCGCCATCGCCGACAAGGCCATGGGAGCGATTGTGCATGACATCCGGGCTGGCATGTCTCCGCGCGATGCTGCCGCCATTGCTGCCCGCACCTATCTTCTGGAAGGGGCCGACACCGGCGAGGTAGGCCCTATCGTCCGCTCCAGCGGCGGCCATGAATTTCTCCATGGCGGCCTTGGCAATGACCGTCTTGAGGATGGTGACATCCTGCATGTGGAACTGATCCCCAAGATCGCCCATTATTGCGCCCGCCTGATGCGCCCGATTTTCATCGGCCAGCCATCACGGGAAATGGATGAGACCGCCCGGATGCTGATCTCGCTTCAGGATCAGCAGATCGTGGAAATGAAAAGCGGTGCCGTTGCCTCTCAGGTCGACGCCATCCTGCGGCAGGGTTTGCTCAAATCAGGCCTGCGCGATGCCTTCCCGAATGTCACCGCCTACACGCTGGGGATCTACAACCGGACCCCGCGGAGTAGCGATTTTTCCCGGGTCTTGCTGCCAACATCGGACTGGCCGCTTGAAACCGGCATGGTGTTCCACCTCTATGCCTCCGCGCAGGGTCTCGGATTTTCCGAAACCGTAGTGGTGACAGAGGATGGCGGCAAACGCCTGACGCAGTTTGAACGCAGGCTCCTCAGCAGCCAAGCCTGACAGAGGTCTTTCCTGATTGCTTTCTGATGGCCTGATTTTCTCAGGCCATCAGTCATTTTGCTTTTTCTAATTGCTCAGAGGGACAGCAGGGCAATGGCTGACGCGCCGAGGGCGCCGAGGAACAGGATGGACAGGGTGCCCGTTGCCAGAACCCGGCCACTTGAGGCAAAGACCGACTTGACGTCGACCATCAGCCCGAGCCCGGCCATCGAGAGGATGGTTAGAAGGGTGGTGGCGTTCTTGATCGGAGGCATGGCGACTTCGGGGATGGCACCGAGGGACTGCAGGGCGATCATCAGGAAAAAGCCGATGATGAACCATGGCACCAGTTGGTTGAGTCTGAGGCTCTTGCCGGTGCTTTTCTCCGCTTCGATCTCTGCCTTTCTGCCGGCCCGAACGCCGAGGATGAGAATGACCGGCCCCAGCATCAAGACGCGCATCAGTTTTACCAGCGTGCCGAAATGGACGCTGATGGTACTGACCGGAGCCGTGGCTGCCAGCACTTGCGGGACTGCATAGACGGTCATTCCGGCGAAGATGCCGAAGCGGTGCGGGTCGATGGCAAAGCTGTTGGCAAAGGCGGGCAGCGCCAGCACCACGATGATGCCAAGAGTGGCGGAAAAGGCAATGGCTGAGGCGATGTCCTCGGAGTCGGCGTCAATCACCGGGGCGATGGCAACGATGGCCGAGTTGCCACAGATCGAGTTGCCACAGGCAACCAGCATCGCCTGCTTTTCCGGCAGCCCCAAAAGCCGGCCGATGGTGTAGCTGGCGGTGATGGCAAGCGCCACGATGATGATTACCACCAGTAGCAGGAGCGGGCCGAGAGTCTGGATGATGGTCAGGCTGACCGAGGCGCCCAGCAGCACGATGGCCAGTTCGAGCAGATATTTTGCGGAGAAGTTGACGCCCTTGCGAAACATCGGGTTCATCCCCAGGATCGAATGGACGGCGGTGCCCAGAATGATTGAAAATACCAGGGCATCCATAAAGCAGTGGCCAGTCAACTGAACCTCAAGCCACTCCGCTCCATAGGCGAGGATGGTGATGAGTACACAGAGCAGGAAGCCGGGAAGAACTGATTGAATATATTGCCAGATACGCATTGAAGTCTCTTTTGAATTCTTGAAATTGGCGCAACCATCTCATAATTTTTCTTTCAAAAATATCGAATAATATAGTATGTTTTATGAAATAAAATTGGATGGTTGAATGACTCTTGAACAACTGACGATCTTTGTGGCCGTGGCCGAGCGCCAACACATCACCCGGGCTGCGGAGGCGATTGGCCTGACGCCGTCGGCGGTCAGCGCGTCGATCAAGGCGTTGGAAGGGTTTCACAATGTGAGGTTGTTCGACCGGGTCGGGCGCGGCATCGAGCTGACCGTGGCCGGGGAGCTGTTTCTGAAAGAAGCTAGGGCAACACTTGCCCGGGCCAATGCAGCGGCTCTGGTGTTGAGCGAGCTTGGCGGGTTGAAGCGGGGTGTGCTGCATGTCCACGCCAGCCAGACCATCGCCAGCTACTGGCTGCCTTCGCGGATGGTGCATTTTCATGATCTCTATCCTGATATCAGTCTGCATCTGACGGTGGGCAACACGCAGACCGTGACGCATGCCGTGGAGGAGGGGCAGGCGGAAATCGGCTTTGTGGAGGGGGACGTCGATGCGCCACTGTTGCGGTCCGACAAGCTGATAGACGATGAAATCGCCATTGTCATTGCGCCTGATCATCCCTTGGCAAACGCCACAGCGCCCGACTATCTGCCCCTTATTCGCAAAACATACTGGATCATGCGCGAACAAGGATCCGGCACCCGTTCCACCTTCGAGTCGGCGATGAAACGCCTTGGGGTGGCGCCGGAAAGCCTGAAGCTGGCGCTGGAATTCCCCAGCAACGAGGCG
The DNA here is from genome assembly GCF_003574655.1 of Cohaesibacter haloalkalitolerans. GTDB lineage: Bacteria > Pseudomonadota > Alphaproteobacteria > Rhizobiales > Cohaesibacteraceae > Cohaesibacter > Cohaesibacter haloalkalitolerans. The sequence goes on along the minus strand of NZ_QNUM01000004.1, from coordinate 343,445 downwards.
GTGTTGTCGGCTCTGGTGGGCAGCGCCTATGCGGGTGCTGTCTCCCGCATGGCGGCCCGGCCGCTGGTGGCTACGGGCGAGATCACCTTTGCCGACATTCCGTTTCCGCCAAGAGATTTCATGGCTCTCAGCCACCGCGAGCGTACGCTGAGCCCGGCTGCCCGAGAGTTTCTGCAACTGTGTCACGAAGCGAGCTGAGGGCTGCACCTGTGGACAGCTCAACGCGGTCCCAGCACACGGGCCAGAAAATCGCGGGTGCGTTCCTGTCTGGGATTGGAGAAGATGTCGGCGGGCGTCCCCTGTTCCAGAATGCTGCCCTTGTCCAGAAAGCAGACCTTGTCGGCCACATCACGGGCAAATGCCATCTCATGGGTGGCCAGCACCATGGTCATGCCGTCCTGCTTGAGGGATTTGAGCACCTGCAGCACCTCATTGACCAGCTCCGGGTCGAGCGCCGAGGTGATTTCGTCAAACAGCATGATCTCGGGCTTCATGGCCAGAGCCCGGACGATGGCGACGCGCTGCTGTTGTCCGCCGGAGAGCTGGTCGGGATAGTGGTGCATCCGGTCCTTGAGGCCGAAGCGGTCGAACAGCTCTTCAACGGTGGGGCGCAAGGCATCGCGGGATGTCTTGAAAATCCGGCGCGGGGCGAGCATCACATTCTCCTCCGCAGTCATGTGCGGGAAGAGGTTGAAGGACTGGAAGACGATGCCGATGCGCTGGCGGATCGGCTGGGGATCGAGCGCCGGGTCGGCAATCTCGGCACCGTCGAGCCAGATTTCCCCATCATCGACCGGTTCGAGCAGGTTTATACAGCGCAGAAGCGTTGACTTGCCAGAGCCGGATGCGCCGATGAGGCAGGTCATCTCGCCTTCGGCAACATCCAGCGAAATGCCGTTGAGCACCTTGGTGTGGCCAAAGGATTTATGGACATTCTTGACTTGCAGTTTCATGAGCGGGCCCGATTTTGCTTGGCGAGCATATGGTCAGCCAGCCGCGTCGCCGGGATGGTGACAACGAGGAAGATCGCGGCGGCAACTACATATGGGGTGAAGCTGGCCAGCAGCGACTTGAATACCCCGGCCTGACGGAAAATCTCCACCGGTCCAATGAAGGACAGCAGCGCCACGTCCTTTTGCAGGGCGATGAGAATATTCATCTGCGCCGGGACCACGCGCCGGATTGCCTGTGGCAGGATGACAAAGCGCATGGTGTCCGAGGGCGACATGCCAAGCGACAGGGCGGCGTTGCGCTGGGAGGCGTGGATGCTTTCGATACCTGAGCGGAAGATCTCGGCGACATAGGCAGCATAGGTGAGCACAAGCGCCACGGTGCCCCATAGATAGGGGGAGTTGAACGGACGCTGCAGGCCGAGACCGGGGATGCCAAAGCCGATGAGATAGACCACCAGCACCACGGGCACGCCGCGGAAAATGTCGGTATAGAGAATGCCGAACAGGCGCAGCGGGTAAAAAACGGGGTCGCGTACGTCCCGGGCAAGGGCTATGGCAAGGCCGAGGGCGGCAATCAGCGGCACGGACCAGGCGAAGATCGCCACATCCAGCAGGAAGGCATTGAGCAGCTTGGGAAAGGTGCGAACGACGATGTCCCAGTTGAAGAAGCTCTGCTTGACCCGTTCCCAGCCCGGCGTCAGCGGGATGAGGATCACCAGCGCCGCGACAACGACGCTGGTGGAAATGGCGGCAAGGATCATCGAACGGCGTTTGAGCTTGCGCTCATGAGCCTGCCGACGGGTTGGTCCCTTATTGCTATCCGACATCACTTGATGACCGGTACGCCAGTGCTTTCGGCAAGCCAGGTGGCTTCCAGTTTGGCCAGAGTGCCATCCTGCTTGAGCGCGTTGATGGCTTCGTCAATGCAGAATTTCAGCGGGTTGCCTTCTTCCATCAGCATGCCGAACTGGTCCGGGTTGGTCGAGCGCTCTGCCGGGAACTGGCCCAGCACGACGCCGTCGTTGACGGTAACAGCAGCCAGGAACAGCGCTGTCGGCAAATCGAACAGGGCGGCGTCGATCTGGCCAGCCTGAAGGGCGGCGGAGACGTCGGCATTGTCATTGTAGAGCATCGGGTCGCTGTCGGGGTTGACCAGACCGACGAGCATCGGCACTGCGGTGGTGGAGGCCTGTGCTCCCCATTTCAGCTTCCTCAGCGAATCCAGCGTCGGCTTGGCTCCGCCTTCAACAATCTGCTTGGTGGTCAGCACGGCCATGGCAGAGGTGTAGTAGGGGGCTGAGAAATCGACGACCTTGTCGCGATCGGCCGTGATCGAAAACTGCTGCATGTTGACGTCGAAATTCTTGGCGCCGGGCTGGATCGACTCGTCGAAGGAGGCGCGCACCCAGCTGACATGGTCGGCGTCAAACCCCATCTTGCCCGCAACGGCATAGGCGACGGCGGCTTCAAAGCCCTTGCCGCTTTCCGGTGCATCATCGATGACCCATGGGAAATAGGCCGGGTTGCCGGTTGCGATGGTCAAGGTGCCGTCGTGAAGGGTCTTGCCGGTTGCGCATGGTCCGGCAGCGAGTGCGGTGCTGGCACTGACTGATAGGGCGGCAGCAAGTGCCATGAGTTTCAACGGCGATGTCATGAGGGCTTCCTTTATCCTCGCGTGTGGCAGGTCCGGTTTTGATTTGGTCGGCATCAATGAACGTCCGGTCGCGTCTGGTGCCGCAGCATAGCCACCTGTTTTGCCTGTTCCGGTCGCAACTGTTCTTGCATATTTCGGGCCGGGCAGGAGGCGCTACGGGAGTAGATGAAACAATTTGAGGCGGCCTGTCCAGCATGGAAAGGCCATTTTGAGCTATTGCCACACTTTGGGAGAGAAGAAGAGCAAAGATCCTTGTCACTTTGCTCCTCTCTGTCAATGGGCTGGCACTCCGTGCTGATATGGCTGGCGCTCCTGTGGCGGGGCAGGGGGGCTAGCCTTTGAGGTCCCTGGCGTTCCAGATGCGGACCTTGCCCTCTTCGATGAGACACATGCAACCGGTGCCGACCTTGGCTTGGCTGGCTGGGATGCCATAGTGCGGCGAGACAATCCTCAGAATGCCGTTGCTGGTCACGATGATGGCCGTGGCGTCGGGGCCGTGAGCGGCTTCGATCTCGGCGATCATGGCGTTCCAGTTGGCAAGGATTGTTGCCGGATCGGGGCTCCAGCCAAAGCCTTCCGGCCAGATGCTGCTTTTCTGCCAGCCGTCGATGGCGTCGTCGCCATGGTCCTTGCGGATGTCATCATTCGATCTGGCTTCCCAGAGGCCATAGTCGATTTCTCTCAAGGCGTCATTGATGGTGACCTCAATGCCGGTCCAGCCTGCGGTCTTCATGGCGATGTCGGCGGTCTCCACGGTGCGCTTGAGAGGGCCGCAATAGATGGCCGATGGTTTGAGGCCGCTGTCGGCGAGCGCTCGACCTACTGCCTCGGCCTGCTCCTTGCCCTTCTGCACCAGCGGCAGGTCGCTCCGGGCGCCAACCCAGACGACCTTGTCGCTGGCTGCAAATGTGTTGCCATGCCTGATCAGCACAAGTTTCATGATGGCCTCCTAAAGCACCAGTTCTCCCTCGCGGCGGATGATTTCCTCGGCAATGCCGATATCCTCAAGGGCGTCGACGGAGGCGTGAGTCCGGTTCTGGTAATCGACAATCACGATGCGCACAGTCATGCCATATTCAAGGGCGCGCAGCTGCTCCAGCCCCTCGGTCAGTTCGAGCGGCGAGGGCTCAAGCGCGACATACTGCTCGAGTGCCCCGCGGCGATAGCCATAAAGGCCGATGTGCCGATAGGTCGAGGCAAAGCCCTTGGCGCGAACGAAGGGCAGGATATTCTTGGAAAAATAGAGTGCGTTGTATTTTTTGTCGAAGACAACAGTGGTGCCGCTGGCCGGGTTGATCTTCTTGCTCTCGGCAAGGTTTTGGATTGCTTCCTCGCTCATTCTGGTGGCCGGGGTGACGATATCGAAAGCATCCTGCGATTTTTCAAACTCGTCGATCATGGCCTGAATGACCCATGGCGGCGTCAGAACGGCGTCGCCCTGAAAGTTGATGATCGCCTCTTCAGTGATGTTGGCAGCCTTGATGGTGGCAAAGGAACGCTCGGTGCCGTTACGGCAGCTTTCCGGGGTCAGAATGGCTTCGGCACCAAAGCTTTTGGCGTGGTCGATGATTCGCTCGTCCTCGGTGCTGATAACGATTCGGCTGCAGCCCTTGGTGGCCTTGGCGATTCGCCAGACACGCTCAAGCATGCTGGTTCCGAGAATGGGCAACATCGGCTTGCCGGGAAGTCGGCTCGATCCGTACCGGGCAGGAATGACAATCGCGACTGACATGGCAAGAACTCCTTCAGATCTACTGTCTCTCCCTCTTGTTAGCCCAGCAAGGCAGCAAGATGAAAGGAGGTCTGGGGCAGTTTGAGGGACTTTCTCTACAGCTAATGTGGATTTCGCGATTTCTGTCGTTATGGAGCATCTTCGAACTTCTATTGCGTCCGGCTCGCGATTCTTTCCTTTTTGTTTCAGATGGTTGCCATTTTTTTGCCATGGCTGTGGCGGCCTCCCTTTTGAATCTGGATCATCCACACCTTTCGACTAATTACTTTGGTGGGTAAAAAAACTTAAGGGGCGCGATTGCACCTTTCTGCCTCTCCGTCTATAAGGCGCCTGCCCTGGCTGTCTGACATGGATCGGTCCGGGCTGATGAAATATGGGATTGTCAGGGTTGCTGCGGTTCTTTGTCTACAACTTTAGTGTGACAAGAACTGCACCTAAGAGACAGCTTGTGGAATTTACCGCTCTTGAATAGGGTCCGTTGCCATGAGCTGTGAAGATCGGGTGGCTGCCGGTTTGCTCGAATAAGTTGAACCTGGCCGCTGGCGACACCATGCATGAACCTTGGATGTCGTGAAAATCGGGTATAGTCTATACTCATCCAAATTTGCGGTCGTTCGTACCGCCAAAGAGCATAGGGAGGTTTACCGTGCCCTGCATAGACGCAATGGTCGATAAAGTAGTTAGTTTGACACCCGATCAGACTGTCGAGGAAGCTATGGCAGTTCTCGAAACACGGCAAATACGTACTGCCCCGGTTCTTGATGAAAACAACATTTTCTTGGGAATGTTCGGGTACGAGTCGCTTTTGAAACAAATGCTTCCCGTTTCCGTCAGGATGCCGTCCGGGCTTGAACGTCTTGGTTTTGTGCGTGGCGCCAAACCTGATATCGCGCGTCGTCTGCGTGCGTTGCGGGAAAAGCCGGTGACCGAAGCAATGAACCGGGATCCCATGGTCCTCAGCCCCGACCTGTCGGTTTGGGAGGGCATTCGCAAGCTGGCCAAACACGGCAGTCCACTGTCCGTTGTGGAGAAGGATACGAACAGGTTCCTGGGGATCGTGACGGAGCAATCCGCCATAGCTGAACTGGAACGTGCCGAGTATTCATCCCGCTAAAGTAGGCTCAGCGAAGTAGATAACCTTCTATTGGATGTGGACTGCACAAGATTGCCCACATCCATATAGATAATGAGAAGAGCCTTAGTTTATCAATGGAACACGCCAGTGGAATAGCCACGAGCGCGGTCTTCGGATGGTCGCCTCTTGTTGTGGCAACGGTAATTCTGATTGCTGCCTACTTCTTCATTATTTCTGAAAAGATCAACCGCGCCATCGTCTCCCTGTTGGGGGCGGGGCTTCTGGTCTTGCTCGGTGTTTTGAACTTCGAACTCGTCGTTGAAGGTATCGATTTCAATACGATCTTCCTTCTTGTGGGGATGATGGTGATCGTCGCCATTACCAAGGATTCCGGGGTCTTTCAGTTCGTTGCAATCTATACCGCCAAGGCGGTCAAGGCCAATCCGCGGATGCTGCTTGCAGCATTGGCGACCGTGACGGCTGTTTTCTCTGCATTGCTCGATAACGTGACGACCGTGTTGCTGGTTGTGCCTGTCACTCTTCTCTTGACTGACCAGCTCAATCTGAAAGCCTATCCCTTCCTGTTCTCGCAGATCTTTGCGTCCAACATCGGCGGCACCTCGACGCTGATCGGTGACCCGCCGAACATCCTGATCGGTTCTGCTGTTGGTCTGGGCTTCATGGACTTCGTCGAATGGGTTGGACCGATCTCCCTGATCATCCTGATTATCTGTCTTCTGTTCTTCGACCTCCTTTGGGGTCGCAAGATGACTGCGGCGCAGGAAGACAAGGATGCGATGATGAAATACAATGCCTTCGAAGCTATCGAAGACAAGGTACTTCTCGCCAAATCCATGCTGACGCTCGCTCTGGTGCTTGCTGGCTTCATCTGGGGCCATGGCCAGGGCTGGGAACCGGGCACGATCGCCCTGACCGGCGCTGCCTTCCTGTTGCTGCTGCGCAGCTTCGGTGGCAAGCCGGAAGAGCAGTCTCACAATGTGCACCATGCCTTCCAACAGGTTGAATGGGAAACCATCTTCTTCTTCCTAGGTCTGTTCGTTCTGGTGTTCGGTGTCGAGCACACCGGCCTTCTGAAGATCATGGCTGAAAAGCTGCTCGGTCTGACCGGCACTAACATCGAACTGGCAGGCATGATCATTCTCGGTGCCTCTGCGGTGCTGTCTGCCATCGTTGACAACATTCCGTTTGTTGCCACGATGATTCCGCTGATCAAGGCGATGCAAGCCGATCTGGGTGGCGCTCAGGCTATCGAGCCCCTGTGGTGGTGCTTGTCGCTTGGCGCATGTCTTGGCGGCAACGGCACGCTGATCGGTGCCAGCGCCAACGTGATGGTGGCAAGCTTTGCAGAGCGTGCCGGGCAGCGCATCTCCTTCATGGACTTCATGAAGCTGGCGTTCCCGCTGATGCTCTTTACGACCGTGCTGTCGGCCATCTTCGCCTACTTCGTCTACTTCTGAGGATTGCCTCTCAAGGCGAGCCTGGCTCAAAACTGCATTGACCCTGTTGTCGCTGTCGGCAACAGGGTTTTTTGTATCTACAATAAACCTCCCCTCTGGGGGAGGTCATAACTTACTGTCTGAATAATATGGAAGGGATGCCGTGTCGGGATGCCGGATCAATGACGGGCAATACGGGCGTCATCTCTCAAGTTTACCCGAGACGAGGTGGAAAGCGCCGCTTGTCATCTCCGGGAGCCATGCGCTCAGGAAGCGTCTGCAGCGGTCTGATTGTCGTCCATCGCGGCGAACAGGCTGGCATGGGACAATCGCCTTGTCTCCTCCGAGAAGCTGTAGTTTCTCTTCTGGGCCTCATTGATCAGCAAATGCATGCAAGCATCGAGATCGCCATGAAAAAAAGCCTCTATCAGGCGCTTGCCTTCGAGTGCGTCGGCGGTGTGCAATGGTTGGTCAGACAAAGAACAGTCTCCCCTGAAGCGGGACCGGATTGGACACCGGAATCCACGTTTCCGGATGGCAGGGATCCTAAAGCAAGATACCGGATTGTCCAGTGGTGATTTACGGAAATGCTCGCAAAGGTTTTGTTAGGTTGTGTCGATGCCGGCGCTCTTTTGTGTTGATGAGAGCGCTGGAGGCTTCAGCACATGATCTGCCATTTGACCGTGCCGGCCGAATGGGGATTGGACTGGTTGATCCGTCCGACCAGCCGATCCTCCTTGCCAAGGCTCACCATTACCTGTCCGGTTGCCCGTCCGGAAACCACCAAAATGTCTTCCTTGCGAGCCTTGCTTTCCCGGGTCAGAACAATGGCGGGGGCATGCCCCTGGTGCTCCTGATCGCCGAACTGCTTCATCTCGACGTAAACCACAATCGTCTTGTCGACCCATTTGAGATCGAGCAGCACCACTTCCTTGTGATGCCAGTTGAGGTCTCCAGTCCGTTCAAAAGGCATTGTCTCTCTCCCCGCTGTCGTCTTTTCTTGTGATGCCGGTCTTTTGCTTGACGGCTTCGTCGGGATTATGTCGGAAGCCGACCTTGTTGTAAACAATGCTGGTTTCGCAAGTCTGTTGGCGATTCTCAGGGCCTGGGCAGGGGCGTTATTCCGTTTATTGGCCTCACGAGTTCGTCTTTCCAGTCCCGATCGACCTCAATCGGGGCTTTTCCGCATGGTAGAGCGGCCGATTCAATCAACAAGTTCTGGAAATGACAAGGATTTGCAGGATTCCTTCCGCAGGAAGCGTTTTCCCGGTTGACAATGGCAGGCAGGAATCGTAGTTTCCGGTCGAATTTGCGCGCCTCGGCGCGCTTTTTGTTTCGCAGATTTTGGCCGAGGCTTGGGACAATGAAAATCAAAAATTCTCTGAAAGCACTTGCCCAGCGTCACCGTGATAACCGCATGGTTCGCCGCAAGGGTCGTGTATACATCATCAACAAAAAGAATCCACGTTTCAAGGCTCGTCAGGGCTAATTGAACGTCGGGCCATTTTTGGTTGACGAAACAACAAACGCGCTTGAGAGCTTTTCTCTGGCGCGTTTTTTGTTGCCTTCAGTATAGGCTCGGTTGTATTCGTCGGGTGCAATGTTTTATTTGTCTATGTATAAATATAAATACATTTTGGTGTATGTTTTTACTGGCTATCCCAAGAATTGGTAATGAAACTCTAATTATTCTATGTGAAATTCATCGTAGAGATCCCGTAAAACGCGTGATCAGAGTACTATTCTCCATAAACGGTGAGTGATCCATGAAATTGAAATTTCGTATTTGGGGGATCTTATTGCTGGGCCTCATTGGCCTTGTGGTCCTATCTGGTGCTTTTTATTGGGGAGAGGCCAGGAAAAGCCAGGTCATGCAGGCGACTACGCTTGGCGAGGAGAATGTGGCAGCTTTCAGTCTGGCGGAGGTGGGCGTTGGCAAGATTGCCTCGCTGGTCGAGCTGTTCATGCAAAAGGGTGATCCAGCCATTGTCGGGCAAATGGAGGATGCCGCTTCTCAAAGCAAGGAAGACTTTGGTTCGCTTGGCGATCAGTCCAACAAGCTTTTCAGCTATATTGATGATGCTGTTGCTGGTGCCAAGGTTATTGTCGCCTCGCGCACTGTGGCGGGCCTTAATGAGAATGAGGGGCTTAAGGGCGCGCTCAGATTGTCGGTAAAGACCGTTGAGGCCAAGCTGGGAGACGTTGCTGCGGCTGATCCTTCCGTTTCGGTTGATGCCATTATGGTCAAGATGTTGATGCTCAGGCGGCACGAGAAGGATTACATGCTGCGGCAAGAAGCCAAGTATGTTGAAAGCTTCAACAAGCGGACCGGTGAATTTCAGACAGTTCTGGCGGCCTCTCTGGTTCCTCAGCGCGTGAAGGGTGAAATCCTGCCGCTGATGGAGAATTATCACGAGACGTTTCTCAAGTGGGTCGGGGCCAACCAGGATGTGTTGTCCAAGGTTGAGGCCTATCGCAGTCAAACCGCTGTTATTACAAACGAGCTGGCTCAATTGAAGGATGCGGCCGATGCCCAGTTGGCGGAGGCGCTCAGGGAGCGGGCGTCCATCGAGGCGCAGGTGGACGCGATCGCACTGGGTATTCTGATCGCGACAACGCTTCTGATGTTGGGGGGAGGTATGCTGGTCATCCGCTCCATTACCCGCCCCATCCACGACGTCACTGATGCGATGAGTGAAATCGCCAAGGGTAATCTCGACACGACGATCCCGGTCAGCAAGCAGGACGATGAGATTGGTGCCCTGTGTGCCATTGCGGCCATCCTGCATAGCAATGTGAAGGTGCAGAAGGATCTGGAAGCGGAAGAGGGGGCCAAGCAGCAGCGGGCCGAGAAAGAGAAGCGTGACATGATGATGCGGTTGGCTGACGAGTTCGACAGTCAGGTTAGTGGCATCGTTAATGCGGTTTCCCTGTCTTCCCGCCAGCTCAACGCTACGGCGCAGGCCATGGCGGCGGTGGCCGAGCAGACGGCAACGCAGGCGGCTTCTGCCTCGGCTGCATCGACACAGACCATGGGCAGCGTCCAGACCATCGCCTCGGCAACCGAAGAAATGACCTGTTCTATCGCCGAGATCAGCGAGCAGATCGGCTTTGCCTCCCTGTCTGCCCAGGAAGCGGTCGGCAAGGTTGGCAGCACCAACAGGCAGATGCAGAGCCTTGCGGCGACGGCCAGCAAGATTGGTGAAGTGGTCGAAATGATTTCCTCGATTGCCGAACAGACCAATCTTCTTGCGCTCAATGCCACCATTGAATCGGCGCGGGCCGGCGAGGCGGGCAAGGGATTTGCCGTGGTGGCCGGAGAGGTGAAGGCGCTCGCCGGACAGACCTCTAAGGCTACGGAGCAGATCTCGCGGCAGATCGCCGAGATTCAGGCCGCAACCAGCGAAGCCTCCCTTTCTATCGAGGATGTTAGTCAGGTCATTCAGAAGGTGGAGTCGATTTCGTCCGCGATTTCCGACGCCATCCATGAACAGAATGCGACCGCACAGGAGATCTCCGGCAACATTCACCAGGCCGCTCAGGGAACCGGACTTGTGAACGAGAATGTCGCTCAGGTTTCCGATGCCTCCAGGAATGCCGGACTGGCATCGGAGGATGTCGTCAGCGCGGTGAAGACATTGAGCGACCAGTCCGATCTGCTCAAGGACAAGGTGACCGGCTTCATTGCGCGCGTTCGTGCGATGTAGGCGTCCGAACCGAAGGTAACGCAATAAAAAAGGCCGGTTTTAAACCGGCCTTTTTCTTGTCTTCCTGATGCGACGATGGGGCTCAGATGCCGCCCAGACCGTCACTGCCAACAAAGGCGATGCGCAGCATGTTGGTTGCGCCCGGGGTGCCCAGAGGCACGCCAGCGGTGATGATCACGCGCTGACCCGGTTTTGCCAGACCAACCTTGTAGGAGGTGCTGCAGGCGCGGTCGACCATTTCGTCCAGAATGCCGGTTTCCTCGGATACCACGCAGTGCAGGCCCCAGACCAGAGCTAGACGACGAGCTGTGCCGATGATCGGGCTGATGGCCACGATCGGGGTTTGCGGTCGCTCGCGGGCAGCGCGAAGGCCGGTGGTGCCTGAAGAGGTGTAGCAGACGATGGTGGCCAGATGCAGCGTTTCTGCGATCTGGCGGGCAGCAGCCGAAATGGCGTCTGCGCCGGTTGCTTCCGGTTCTGCGCGTTGGGCGTAGATGATGTTGGTGTAGTAAGGATCGCGTTCCACTTCCTCGGCGATGCGGTTCATCATCGCAACAGCCTCGAACGGATAGTCACCCGCAGCGGATTCTGCCGACAGCATGACTGCGTCAGCGCCTTCGAACACGGCGGTGGCAACGTCGGAAGCTTCTGCACGGGTTGGCATCGGTGAGTTGATCATCGATTCCAGCATCTGGGTAGCAACAACCACCGGCTTGCCAGCCTGACGGGCTGCACGGGTGATCTGCTTCTGGATGCCGGGAACCTTTTCCAGAGGCATTTCAACGCCAAGGTCACCACGGGCAACCATGATGGCGTCGGAAAGCTCGATGATCTCGTGAATGCGTTCGACAGCCTGCGGTTTCTCGATCTTGGAGAGGATGCCGGTGCGGCCACGGGACAGCTTGCGCACTTCGGCAACGTCTTCCGGGCGCTGAACGAAGGACAGGGCGATCCAGTCCACTTCGGCGTCAACAGCTGCGTCGAGGTCGGCGCGGTCTTTCGGTGTCAGAGCCGAGAAGGACAGGGTCGAATCCGGGAAGCTGATGCCCTTGCGGTTGGAGATCGGGCCGCCGGTGACGACTTCCGTGTGGATGGCGTCTGCGGTGGTGCCAACGGTTCTCAGACGAACCTTGCCGTCGTCGAGCAACAGGATGTCGCCTTCCTTGACGGAGCCGAAAATTTCAGGATGCGGCAGCTGAACGCGGGTGGTATCGCCCGGCTTGTCCGAGCTGTCGAGCGAAAAGCGGGAGCCGTTGACCAGCTCAACCTTGGTGTCGGCGAAGATGCCCAAACGCAGTTTCGGGCCCTGAAGGTCGGCCAGAATGCCGATCGGACGTCCAACTTCCTTCTCAACTTCGCGGATCAGGCGCACGCGGCTACGCAGCGTTTCGTGATCGGAGTGGCTCATGTTGATGCGGAAAACATCGGCGCCAGCCAGGAAGAGTTGCTTGATTTGTTCCTTCTTTTCTGAAGCCGGGCCCAGAGTGGCCAGGATTTTTACTTTCCGGTTGCGTCTTACAGTCACGACAGTTTCCCTATTCTTGTTCGGTCAATTGAACCGTATAATCTTGTTTTCCGGCTGTATCGATCTCGAAAAAGCCGGTGCGTTCAAATCCTCTTGCAACGCATTCCTGTGTCCCTTTGATCTTGAACTCCAGATCCTGGGTACACATGAATGAATCACCGTTCCACTGACCGCCCTTGTCGTAGTCTATGGCGTGAACGAGATAGCGCGTTTTTACGAGCAGGCCCTTGAGCACCGTCTCGCATTGGTTGGGGTCCAGATTCCACCAGCCCTCGCTGATCCATTCGTCCTTCAACTCATATCCGATGGCCAGGCCAACAGTACTGCCAGTCTTGTTGCAGACGCGCAGGTCAGCCGCGGCGTTCATGCTGCCGGCCATCAGGAACGTTATGGTCAGAGCCAATTCCTTGCCATGAAAAGAAGCAAGGCATCGGGCAATAGTCTTTGCTTTTTGATTCCAGTTAAACATCGGGCTCGGTATCGTCTTTTCTTCTAGGAGAGCCGCCAACTGTTTCGCGTTTCGTGCATCTATTGTCAATGTTTATATTCTACATAAGTTGAATTTTTTTGACACGATGAAGAGGGAGTTATCCAGCTCTTTGTCTGTTGTTCTACTTGATGGCCTGTTCTTGAAGAAAGGCAGGTTGTCGAGGCTTAGGCGGTCCGGTGTCCGGTCTCCATTTGCGGATTCCATGGTTGCTCCAGGCCGCTCCGGGTTGCCGAAGACAGACGTCTGAGTAGCCATGAAAGGTGTCGGTATTATGACTTGGAAGGCGGCGATATGGTAGGGTACAAAAGGGGCGGACCGGTTGCGTCTTTCGTCTTATGTGTGCGGGGTGGGGGCAAGGTGACTTTCCCTGCGGGAAAAAGCGGATTTGGCAAATTCCCCCCTTGTTCCTCGACGCTCGCTGACTATGATGGGCCTCTGCATCGAGAAGGCGCCAGTGAGGGCCTTTGGTGGCGGGATGGAGCTGAAAGCCCGGACCTGTCATCCATGGTTTTCGTCATGCGGCTGCCCTTTGTCCGTGTCAGTGCCGAGCATGTCTGATATGTGGATGCCGGATCGACAAGCGCCTCCGGGCTTGATGCTGCCATAATGGGCGGCGTTAATCTTGTCGCAATAGAATTTGGTTAGAGAGCGGTTAATGTGAATCCGGTCTGCCCTGCCCAGGGCGGAATGATGGCTTCAGAACCCAAACGTGGAGTAGGGAATGTCTAATACTGGTGGTGTCGCCGCAGATCAGTTGCGCGCTTTTGTGGAGCGTATCGAACGACTGGAAGAAGAGAAAAAGGCGATCTCGGACGATATCAAGGATGTCTATGCTGAAGCCAAGGGCAACGGCTACGATGTCAAGGTGATGCGGCAGATTGTCCGCATGCGCAAGCAGGACAGCAATGAGCGGATGGAAATGGAAGCTCTTCTGGACCTGTATCTGCATGCTCTGGGCATGGCTCCGAGCGCTGAATAAGCTAATCTGGTGGCCGGCTTCTCGGGGTCGGCCGCTTCTCGCCTCTCCTTGTCTTTCCCGCGTCCTTTACGCTGGCGTCCAGTCTCATGAATGACAATCAAAAGCAAAAGCCTGTGGTCGCTGTGCTCAGCCTTGTGGTGAGGGAGCGCAAGGTGCTGCTCGTCAAGCGGGCCAATCCGCCCGATGCGGGCAAATGGGGCTTTCCTGGTGGCAAGGTCGAGTTTGGGGAAACCCTGCAAATGGCCGCCCAGCGGGAATTGTTCGAGGAAACAGGCGTCCGTGGGCGGGCAGACCGGATCCTGACGACGCTTGAAACCTTTTCCAAGGGCCAGTCCGGCCGCTTGCAGTTCCACTATGTGCTGATTGCTATCCTGTGTGAATGGCAGGAAGGCGAGGCGGTTGCCGGTGACGATGCGCTGGAAGCTGCCTGGTATGATGCCGACGATCTGCCGTGGTACGATCTGGCAACCAGTGAGGATGTGCCCCGTGTGGCGCAGATGGCTTTCGACGCGGTGCTCGAAGCCTGATCCTGGCCGGCTCTTCTTTCTTCTCAAGACCATTGTTGTTGGTGCCTTGCTCGCGAAGCCTTTTGCGTGACAAAGGCGCGCCTGTCGCCCAATTCATCGAAATGGTGGATAGCAGGGGATGATTACTCTTGTGTTTCTAATTCTGATGTCATAAAGATATCTTTATATCTTTGAGGTGATCATATGCTGTCGTTGGATGAAATCGTCGGATTGTTGAAAGCAAGTGGGGAACCTACCCGTCTGCGCCTGTTGGCGCTGCTTGCCGAAGGGGATCTGTCGGTCAAGGATCTGACGGCTATTCTGCATCAGAGCCAGCCGCGCATTTCCCGCCATCTGAAGCTGCTTTATGAATCCGGTCTGGTCGAGCGTTTGCCCGAAGGGGCGTGGGTCTATTACTGCCTGACGCGGGACGAGGCCAAGGGCGATCTGATTTCGGCAACCCTGCGGCATCTCGACCATGATGATGCAATGATCGTGCGCGATCTTGAGCGGCTGCACCAGATCAAGGAAGCCAATGCCCAGCAGGCGGCGGACTATTTCCGCCAGAATGCGGAGCGCTGGGACGAATTGCGCGTTCTGCATGTGCCCGAGAGTGCGGTTGAGCAGGCTGTGCTGGAAACGCTCGGCGATCGGCCCATCCGGCAGTTGCTTGATCTTGGAACGGGAACCGGCAGCATTCTGTCGCTGCTGGCCGATCGCTGCCGCGACGGGTTGGGGCTGGATGCAAACCGCTCCATGCTGGCGGTGGCCCGCTCCCGTCTGGATGGTCCCAACCATGGCCATCTGCATGTGCAGCAGGGGGACCTTCTGGATCTGGCGACCCTTGATCGCAAGTTCGATCTGATCACCATTCATCAGGTGTTGCATTATCTGGACGATCCGTCCGCAGCCCTGCAGGAAGCGGGGCGGGTGCTGTTGCCCGGCGGGCGCATTCTCGTCGTCGATTTTGCCCCGCATGATCATGAGTTTTTACGAAAGGACCACGCGCACCGGCGGTTGGGATTCTCCCATGATGCCATGCGCCGCTGGATGCATGACGCCGGGTTTGAGGTGACCGTTGCACGGGATCTGGAACCGACCGGGCTGGAATGCGATCAGCATGATGATGCCCTGACCGTCACAATCTGGCTTGCCGAAAAGCCGGAATAGTCGATGGATATACAAACCGATTGAGGGTGCTGCTCCGCAGGTGCCTTCCCAATGCTGAAACAACGCGGCGCTCTGCCTCCTGGAGATGCCTGCGTGAATGAGAGAAAAACAATGATCCATAATGCAGAACGCAGCGGCCGCCGCAGCAAGGAAACGCACAAGCTCAACATTTCCTTCGAGTTCTTCCCTCCAAAGACGCCGAAGATGGAAGAAAGCCTGTGGGCCAGCGTCGAGCGTCTTGCTCCCTTGCGCCCCGAATTTGTGTCCGTGACCTATGGGGCTGGTGGTTCTACCCGTGAGCGCACCCATGCCACGGTCAAGCGCATCATCACCGAGGCCGGGATTCCGGCTGCGGCGCATCTGACATGCGTCAGTGCCACCCGCGAGGAAGTCGACGCCGTGATCCGCTCTTACGCCGAAATTGGCGTCAAGCATATCGTGGCCCTTCGCGGCGATCCGGCTGCCGGAATCGGCGAGAAATACGTGCCCCACGAAGGTGGCTACATCAATGCTGCCGATCTGGTGGCTGGCATCAAGCGGATCGGCGATTTCGAGGTTTCCGTTTCCGCCTATCCGGAGAAACATCCGGAAAGCCCGGACTTTGCGACCGACATCGAGATGCTGCGTCAGAAGGTGGATGCCGGGGCGACCCGTGCGATCACGCAATTCTTTTTCGACAACGACCTCTATGAAGCCTATGTTGAACGGGTTCGCCGGGCCGGGATCTTCATTCCCATCGTACCGGGCATCCTGCCGATCCACAGTTTCACGCAGGTTGCAGGGTTCGCGGGCAAGGCCGGGGCGAGTGTGCCGCAATGGCTGGCAAACCGGTTTGAAGGTCTGGAAGAGGATCCCGAAACCCATCGTCTGGTGGCAGCTGCGATTGCAGCCGAACAGGTTGAGGACCTGCGCTCGCGCGGGGTGGATGATTTCCACTTCTACACGATGAACCGGGCCAACCTGTGCTATGCGATCTGCCACATGCTCGGTATGCGACCGGTCAAGGCCTAGTGCACCGGCCCTGGGGCACATATCCCGGGGTTGAAGGCCGACAGGCCATCGTAATCTTGAAAGACCCAATCCCTGTCGGGACCAGTCGAGCGGGCCATCTGCCCGCTCCTTCCCGTTGATGTTTAAGGAACCCTGATCATGTCGAACCTGCCAATCAGCCCTTCTTATGAGCGTTTGAACCGAGTGGCATCCGAGCGCATTCTGATTTTTGATGGTGCCATGGGGACGATGATCCAGCGCCTTGGCCTGACGGAAGAGGATTTCCGGGGGGAACGCTTCAAGGACTGGAAAAAGGACCTCAAGGGCAACAACGATCTGCTCTCGATCACCAAGCCCGAGGCCATTCGCGACATTCACCGGCAGTATTACGAGGCCGGGGCAGACTTTGCCGGCACCAATACCTTCTCGGCCACCACGGTTGCACAGGCCGATTATGGCATGGAGCAACTGGCCTATGAGATCAACTTCGAGAGCGCCAAGATAGCGCGCGAGGCTGCTGACGAGATTGAGGCCAAGCAGCCGGGCCGTCATTGTTTCGTGCTCGGTGCCATGGGGCCAACCAACCGCACGGCCTCCATTTCGCCGGATGTGAACAACCCCGGATATCGTGCCATCAGCTTTGATGATCTCAGGAAGGCCTATCGCGAAGCGGCCAAGGGGCTGCTGGATGGTGGTGCGGATGCGCTGGCCGTCGAGACCATCTTTGATACGCTCAACGCCAAGGCGGCGCTCTACGCGATCGAGGAAGAGTTCGAAGAACGCGGCATGCGCTGGCCGGTGATCATTTCCGGTACCATCACCGACAAGTCCGGCCGCACCCTTTCCGGCCAGACGGCGGAAGCCTTCTATCATTCTATTCGTCACGTCAAACCGTTTGCCGTGGGGCTCAACTGTGCGCTTGGTGCCGCTGAGCTGCGCCAGCATATCGACGCCTTGTCGCGAGTGGCTGAAACGAGGATCTCGACCTATCCCAACGCCGGGTTGCCCAACGAGTTTGGCGAATATGACGAGAGCCCGGAGCATATGGCCGGCATCATCGACGGCTTTGCGCGCGATGGTCTGATCAATATCGTCGGTGGCTGCTGCGGTACGACCCCGCCGCATATCAAGGCGATTGCCGACACGGTCCGGAAATACCCGACGCGCAAAATCCCGGAGATCAAGCCCTACATGCGCCTTTCAGGCCTTGAGCCCTTCACGCTGACGCCGGAGACGAATTTCGTCAACATCGGTGAGCGCACCAACGTGACCGGTTCGGCCAAGTTCCGCAAGTTGATCAAGGAAGGTGACTATGAGGCGGCGCTTGATGTTGCCCGCCAGCAGGTGGAGAGCGGCGCCCAGATCATCGACGTCAACATGGACGAGGGGCTTCTTGATTCCGAAGAGGCCATGGTGACCTTCCTCAATCTCATCGTTGCCGAGCCGGACATCTCCCGTGTGCCGGTGATGGTCGACAGCTCGAAATGGAGCGTGATCGAGGCCGGTCTCAAGTGTTTGCAGGGCAAGTCCGTTGTCAACTCCATCTCCATGAAGGAAGGCAAGGAGATCTTTGTCGAGCACGCCAAGACCATCCTGCGTCATGGCGCGGCTGTGGTGGTGATGGCGTTTGACGAGAGCGGCCAGGCGGACAGCTACCAGCGGAAGATCAACATATGCAAGAAGAGCTATGACATTCTGGTCAATGAGGTTGGCTTCCCGCCTGAAGACATCATCTTCGACCCGAACGTCTTTGCTGTTGCCACCGGCATCGAGGAACACAACAACTATGGCGTCGACTTCATCAACGCCACCAAGTGGATTCGCGAAAATCTTCCCGGGGCGCATGTGTCCGGCGGGCTGTCGAACCTCAGCTTCTCCTTCCGTGGCAACAATCTTGTCCGCGAGGCGATGCATTCGGTGTTTCTCTATCACGCCATCAAGGTCGGGCTGGACATGTCTATTGTCAATGCTGGCCAGCTAATGGTCTACGACCAGATCGACAAGGAGCTTCTGGAGCGGATCGAGGACGTGGTGATGAACCGGCGTGACGATGCGACCGACCGGTTGCTGGAGATCGCCGAGCGCTATCTCAACCAGAAGGGCGAGCACAAGGTCGCCGATCTTGCCTGGCGCGAGCTGCCTGTCGAGAAGCGACTTGAATATGCGCTGGTCAAGGGCATCAACGACTTTGTCGAGGAAGATGTCGAGGAAGCGCGCCAGAAGGCGATCCGCACGCTGGACGTGATCGAGGGGCCGCTGATGGATGGCATGAATGTGGTCGGCGACCTGTTCGGCGATGGCAAGATGTTCCTGCCGCAGGTGGTTAAGTCCGCACGCGTGATGAAGAAGGCCGTGGCCTATCTGATGCCGTTCATGGAAGAGGAACAGGCTGGCGAGAAGACCAGCGCTGGCAAGGTTCTGATGGCTACCGTCAAGGGAGACGTCCATGACATCGGCAAGAATATCGTCGGCGTCGTGCTCCAGTGCAACGGCTATGAGGTGGTCGATCTCGGAGTGATGGTTCCGGCCAACGATATCCTCGAGGCTGCACGGCGGGAAAAGGTCGATATCATCGGCCTGTCCGGTCTTATCACGCCATCGCTTGACGAAATGTGCCATGTCGCTGCCGAATTGCAGCGCGAAGGCTTTGACCAGCCGCTGCTCATCGGTGGTGCCACGACCTCGCAGGTGCATACGGCAGTCAAGATTGATCCGAACTACCACAACGGCCAGACGATCTATGTGACCGATGCCAGTCGCGCCGTCGGCGTGGCCACGCGCCTGTTGTCGCGGGAAAAGGCCGAGTATGTTGCCGAGATCAAGAATACCTACGTTCAGGTGCGGACCAAGCATGAGGCGGCGCAGGACAAGAAGAACCGGCTGTCGATTGCTCAGGCGCGGGACAACGGCTTCAAGATCGACTGGTCAGCCTATGCGCCGACGAAGCCGCAGTTCATCGGCACCAAGGCTTTCGAAGCCTACGATCTTGCGGCGCTGGTGCCCTATATCGACTGGACGCCGTTCTTCTCCACCTGGGAGATGAAGGGGCGTTATCCGGCTATTCTGGAAGATGAAGTCTATGGAGAAGCGGCCACCAGCCTGTTCCATGATGCGCAGGAGATGCTGAAAGCCATCGTGGAAGAAAAGTGGCTAACGGCTCGTGGCGTCATCGGTCTGTGGCCAGCCAACAGTGTCGGCGATGACATCGTGGTCTACAAGGACGACAGTCGCAACGAGGAGGCTGCCCGCTTCTTCGGTCTGCGTCAGCAGATGGCTGGCCGTTCGGCTCGGGCTAATGTTGCGCTTGGCGATTTCGTGGCGCCTCAGGACAGCGGCGTTGCCGACTATGTCGGTGGGTTTGCCGTCTCGACCGGCTTTGGCGAGGCAGAGCGTGCCAAGGCCTTCAACGACGCCGGCGACGACTATTCCAAGATCCTGTTGCAAGCACTGGCCGATCGTCTGGCCGAAGCCTTCGCCGAGGCAATGCATGCCGAGGTGCGCAGGACCTATTGGGGGTATGCCGCCGATGAGGCGCTCAGCAATGAGGAGATCATTGAGGAACGCTATGACGGCATCCGTCCGGCTCCGGGCTATCCGGCTCAGCCGGATCATACGGAAAAACGCACTCTGTTCAGTCTGCTTGACGCGGAGGCCCAGACGGGCATTCGTTTGACCGAGAGCTGTGCGATGGTGCCCGGGTCTGCCGTTTCCGGCATCTATCTGGCCCATCCGGAGAGCTATTATTTCGGGGTTGGCAAGATCGAGAAGGATCAGGTGGCCGACTATGCTGAACGCAAGGGCATGAGCCTTGCGGAGGCTGAAAAGTGGCTTGCCCCGATCCTCAATTACAGGGCTTGAGGCAAGGCCCTGCCCCTTGCGCTGCTAAGGGGTTCTGCCTAATTCGAAAGGCTTTGCGTTTTTGAAGTATTCAACAAGTAAAAAGACCGGGATCACTCCCGGTCTTTTTGTGCGCATCGGGCGCATAAAACGTGTCTTTTCAAGGGTATGATTAAGACAGCCTCCCACTGCCTTGAGCAATTGCCGTCGCCTCCTCCTAAATAATTCCGACGACAATAGCAGCGATGAATACAAAGGCCGCACATACAAACATGATGTTCAAAGATTTTACCATGTAGTCACTCCTAAAAGCCTTTCCTTCACGTGCTGAAGTCTACGGCAACTTTCAGATTTCGCGAAATGAAAAAATTGGTGCAACGCGCAGAAACGCTGTGTCCGATTTGGCAGGAAGTTAATAAACCCTTGCCAGCCCTAGGGTTGGAGGGGGACATCCCTGTGATATAAAAACAGGGGATATATGGCATATGTTGCGCTGCGGCATTCATGAAATTGTCAAAAATGTCTCTCGTCTCTTTGCCTGTGAATTGGGCATATGCCCATCGGATGGGCTGTTTCGAGGCTGTTTTGGCACTGATTACCCGCTATGCCGGCGGAGGATTCCGCCAGAGAGTTGGGTGTCGCGATGCTAGGGCTGCTGCGGACAAAAGTGAGTTGCTGATAACCGGGGGCTCATCAGGCCCCGAGATGACGCCCGATTGCCCCTTCGAGCCAGTAGGCGATCTGCAAGGTGTGCTGGTCTTCGCCTACCGGACCGATGAGCTGAACGCCCAGCGGCAGGCCGTCGTCGGTTGAAAGGCCCGTTACGTTGATGCTAGGGGTGCCGAGCAGGGTCCAGATCCGGTTGAATATCGGTGAGCCGGTGGTGGCAAGCCCGTGCGGCGCCGGCCCTGGCGCCGAGAGGCTGAGCAGGGCATCGATGTCCTCGAACTGCTCGGCGATTTCCCGCCGTGCCGCATGGGTACAGATCAGGGCCTCGTCATAATCCGACGGAGTAATGGTCTGGGCGAAGTCGAGGGTCTGTTTCAGGAGCGGGCTCAACTGGTCGGGATGGGCTTCATATTCCCATGCCAGCGACTGGGCGGCTTCGTAGTCCTGAATGATCTGGTGTGAGTTGAAGGCACAGAGAAAATGCTCGCTTGGTTCCAGATCAACCACTTCCGCTCCAAAGCGCCTGAGGCTGATGAGCAGGGCTTCAAACCGTTTGGCGTAATCGGGGTCGGCTTCCTGCCATGTCCTGCAGCGGACAACCCCCAGTCGTGGCAGTCGGAATTCGGCTTCGGGATCGACCTTGAGGTTGCGCCCGGTGATGGCCGATGCGGCAAAGGCACAGTCGGCGACGCCAGCGGCAAACAGTCCGGCGGTGTCGAGAGTCCATGAAAAATCGAGGATGCCCACCTTGGGCAGCAGGCCATAGCTCGGCTTGTAGCCTGTGACGCCGCAATAGGAGGCCGGACGGATGATCGAACCTCCGGTCTGGGTGCCAAAGGCGAGATGGGCCATGCCTGCGGCAACGGCTGCGGCCGAGCCGGAGGAAGAGCCGCCGGGCGTGTGCTTCAGATTGTGGGGGTTGCGCGTCGGGCCGGGATCCAGAAAGGCAAATTCCGTCGTGGTGGATTTGCCGATCACAGTTCCGCCAGCTTTGCGGGACATGGTGACGAGGGCTGCGTCTCTTGCCGGTTCGTGGCCGCGATAGATCGGGGAATTATACTCGGTGGGCAGGGCCCGGGTCTCGATGATGTCCTTGATGGCGATGCCGATGCCAGCCAGTGGGCCGGCCGCCTTTTCGGCCTGCATGGCGGCGTGACCATTGATCGAGACGAAGGCGTGGATGTCTTTTTCATGAAGGGCGAGGCGCTGCAAACAGGCTTCTATGGCTTGGGATGGCGTCACGGTTCCTGCGTCAATCGCCTTGAGCGTTTTGAGGAGGCTGACCGGGGCGACGAGATCTTTCGCTTGCGATGCTTCATTCATTGCGCTGCCTTTATGTTAACCTTTTCTCTTCAGGATGCTCTCAAATGAATGTGGCTGCAAGCGGGAATCACCTCATGAAAAAGGACAGGATCAGCAACTGGCCTTCATTTTCCAGCCTTCTTGCGCTGTTGTTGCTGGCCGGATGTGGAAGCTTTTATGACGCCGAGGAAATCCCTCAGGAGGTGTTGCAGAAAGAGGCCATCTGGCCGGATCCTGCCATTTCCGATCAGGTCTGCCCGGCTGTCGTCATGGGGCTGGTCAGTGCACAGCCGCTGCCGCCAATTGAAAGCCGGGGCGGCTGTGGCCATCTGGCGCCCTTCTCTGTCGTCGCTCTTGGCGGTGACAACCCGGTTCAGTTCAACACGGACGCGACCATCAACTGTGTCGTGACCTCCCAGCTTCAACGGTATTTCAGCGAGAGCGTGCAGCCGTTGGCCTTGCAGAAACTGGGGCAGCCCGTGGTCGAAATCCAGATTGCCGCGTCCTATTCATGCCGCCCGCGCAACAATCAGCGTGGTGCAAAGCTGTCCGAGCATGGTCGCGCCAATGCCATCGACATCGGTGCCTTCAAGCTGGCGGACGGCACGGTCCTGACCATCAAGAAGGACTGGCCCAGAGGCGGGCGGGCAGGCAGGTTCCTGCGGGCAATCAACCGCTCGGCCTGTCGCTATTTCACCACCGTGATCGGTCCGGGCGGCGACAAGTATCATCAGGATCATATCCATCTCGATCATGGCGAGCATGGCAAATCCGGAACCTGGCGCGTCTGCCAGTAGGATCGGCCCACCAGCCCTTCTGCCCCCGGTCATCGGGTGTGACACTTGGTCCCCTGCCAATTTGGCCCCGAAAGCTGTCCATAAAAGGGAATTGCCTTTTTTTGGCTATCAATCGCTCGTAATTCCCTTCGAGATCGCATAAATTGGCCAGCGAAGCACATGATTTGTCTGTGATTTCGTGGGCCTTCAGGAGACCTCATGAGCATTTGGAGCCACATCGGCAACCTGATCGAAGATTTTCGGCAGAGCGAAGCCATTTCGCAACTGGTGGAGAAAGTCACGTCTGTCGTGCGCGGACTGGGCAGTGGGCTGGACCGCAAGCAACTGACCTTTACGGTGGCCATGATCGCGTTGTCTGCAAAGATGGCGAAGGCTGACGGTGTTGTCACGCAGGACGAAATTCTGGCGTTCCAGAAGCTGTTTTCCGTCCCTGCCGGGGAAGAGCGCAATGTGGCGCGGATGTTCAATCTGGCCAAGCAGGATGTGGCCGGATACGAGGCCTATGCCAGACAGATTGCCGGTCTTTATGAAGATGACATGGAGACACTCGCCGACATTCTGGATGGCCTGTTCATGATCGCCGGTGCTGATGGCGTCATGCACAACAGGGAAATGCTCTATCTGGAGCATGTCGCCGAGATCTTCGGCATTCCGGAACGGTGTTTCGAACGCATCAGGATGAGCCATGTGAAGCCGGACGAACAGGATCCATACACGCTTCTGGAGGCTGAGCGGTCCATGAGTGATGCCGAGCTGAAGAGCCACTATCGCAAACTGGTGCGGGAGAATCATCCCGATCGGCTGATCGCCCGTGGCGTGCCGGAGGAATTCGTGCGAATCTCCACCGAAAAGCTGGCGGCCATCAATAACGCTTGGTCAATGATTGAGATTGAACGCGGCTTGCGCTAAGAAACAGTCGGTCTGGCAGATCCACCTGTCAGATTCCCGGTTCCTTTTGCTGTTTCATGGAGATAGCCATGCCGTTCGAAGCAACGACGAATTGCGCCTGCGTGTATAAACCCTCTCCCAATTTCGGTGAGCGCAAGGATGGCCGCAAGGTCGACATGCTTTTGCTCCACTATACCGGCATGGACGATGATGCTCAGGCGCTCGATTGGCTGTGCAATCCCGAGAGCGCTGTTTCTGCCCATTATTTCCTGAACCGGGATGGTTCGATCCTCCAGCTGGTGGACGAGAAAGAGCGGGCATGGCACGCCGGATCGTCCTACTGGAAGGGTGAGGAGGACATCAACAGCTGTTCCATCGGTATCGAGATAGCCAACGCCGGGCATGAGGATTTTGCCGAGAAGCAGCTTGATGTGTTGCACATGCTGTGCATGGACATCATTGCGCGACACGGTATTCCGAATTATCGGGTGCTGGGACATTCCGATGTATCGCCCGGGCGCAAGGTTGATCCGGGTCCCAAGTTCCCGTGGAAGCAGCTTGCCGCTGCCGGGGTGGGCCATTGGGCTGATCCGGACCCCATGGGTGTCGGGCGATTCTTCCAGCTCGGAGACGAGGGGCAGCCCATTCAGGCGCTGCAGTCGATGCTGGCGATCTATGGCTATAATGCGCCGATCACCGGGGTCTTCGATGCCCAGACCGAGACGGTCGTGCGCGCCTTTCAGCTGCATTTCCGACCTGACCGGGTGGATGGCGTTGCTGACGCAACAACTATCTCGACCCTTTACAAGCTGAATGCCTCGCTGCCAAAGCTTTGAGCTACTGCCTGCGGGGCGATTGTTTGCTTTCAGGCCGGGGTGTCCGGTCTGAAAGTCCCTGTGCTGGCGCTATATGTCGAGCACCATGTGCGGACGCCCGTTGGAGGTTTTCTCGCGGGTTGTGCCGTCCGGGCCGATGACCTGTGAGGTCCGGCTGCGATAGTTGCTCATCCCCTCGAAGGTGATGACGTCGACCGGTTTGTCAAACTGGAAGGTCAGGCGGAACCAGCCGTCGCCGATCTTCTTGACGGCGATGATTTCCGCTTCAAAGCTCTGGGAAAGATAGAGCCCGGATACCCGGTCTCCCTGCTGCCAGTCTCGCACAGGGCGATTGCCGAAGCGGGCAAACAGGGTGTTCCAGTCCCGAAAGCCATATTGCTGGGCCACAAGCTCCAGCGATTTGCTGTGTGAGACTTCGACACCCTCTTCCTTCAGTTTGCTGCGCAGAAGACGGGCCTGTTTCTTGGCCTCTTCTGCCGATGTTGGAATGCTGTTCATTGTTCCGTTTCTCCCGGAGCCGTGAACAGGCCCCATCTGCGGTTCTTTTGCTGTGCTGTTCGCATCAGAACGAGGGTGGTTGTCGCCAGCAGCATCAGCTCGGCGGCTGGGGTGGCAAGCCATATGCCTTGTTCTCCCAGCAACAGCGGCATGGCAAACAGCAGTGGCAACATGAAGATATAGGATTTGGACAGGCTGAGCAGCGCTGCCCGTTTGGCGTCTCCAATGGCCTGAAAATAGGCGGCAATGACCAGCACCGGTCCCGTCGAGACGATCATCAGCGTCGTTAGCGGCATGATCCTGCCCACTTCCTTTATCACGGCCTGATCCTGGATAAAGAGTGCCCCGACCGGCTTTGCGAAGAACACGAAGATGATCTCGGTTGCCAGGCAATAGAGCAGGGCCAGTGACAGGGCGATACGCAGGCTGGTGTCTGATCTCTTCCATTGCCTTGCCCCGTAATTGTTGCCGGTGATCGATTGCATGGCAAAGGACAGGCCGAGCAACGGCAGGAAATAGAAGGTCATGATGCGCGTCGAGATGCCGAAGGCCGAGATGGTGACGGCATAGTCAGGGCTGGCCATCCACTGGATGGCGGCAATGGTTGCCGTCGAGACGATCGACATGCCGATGAAGCTCAGGCTCTGCGGCGCTCCGAGTTTGAGGATGTCCGGCCAGTCGCAGAAGAGCGAGTGCCGGATGATATCCCTCGCCGACAACGGGCTGGCTCCCCAATGGCGATAGCCCAGCACGATAGTCAGTGCCAGCCCTTGCGCGGCCACCGTGCCATAGGCCGATCCGGCAACGCCCATGTCAAGACGGGCGATCAGGATATAGTTGAACAGCATGTTGGCAAGCGAGACCAGAAGGCTCATGGCTGCCATCATCGGTGCCCGGCCTTCGTTGCGCAAGGCATCGGCCTGCAGACCCAGAATGAAGGCCACTGGTGTCGCCATGATGTTGATCCGCAGATAGACAAGACCCATCGCACTTAGCCGGCTATCGCCGCCAGCGGCGAGCAGGGCGATGCGGTTGCCGAGCAGAATGAAGCTGACAATCAGCAGGGCGCTGATGAGCAGGGCAAGGCCATGGGAGCCAGAGAACAGGCGTTTTGCCCGGTCCATCTGTCCGGCCCCCAGATGGCGGGCAAGCTGTGAGGACATGCCGCTTGAAACGAGCGTCGACAGGGCGACGACAAGCATGTAGACGGGGAACATCAGGGTGACGGCAGCCAAGGCGTCTGCCCCAACATAGATGCCGAGGAAAATGGCATCCATGACGGACAAAAGGCCGTTCATGCTCATCACGAAAATGATGGGTAGGGCGTTTTTTGCAAACAGTGCGGCAAGGGACCCTTGGGTGAAGGAATTGCGCGCAGATGGTTCGCTTGAGCTGTCTGATGACATCTCAGCCTCCTTGAAACGCATTTCTTACTTTGGACGGGGCTCGCATTGCCACCCGCATGAAATGCATGTGGGGCTGAAACTATCAGATTTGATAACAGACCTTCACCATAGCCATAAGGCTTGCGAGCGGCTGGCGTCTGCAACCATGCGGGGATGTAGGCGTATCGCGAGGGTCTGTCAAGATCCTGCGTGAAGCTGGTGTTTCTCCGCCATGGTTAGAGAGAGGGGGAAATCGGATCGCTTGCGCAAAAAGAAAGGAGCCCGGCTGATGGCGGGGCTCCCTGTCTGGTCCTGCTAGAACTGATGCATGAACGGTTGGCGCAAGGCCGATCAGGCCGCGCGGATGGTGGAGAGGAATTTCTCCAGTTCGGCTTGCAGGCTGTCGGACTGTTTGGCCAGCTCGCCAGCGGCGGCCAGCACCTGATTGGCGGTCTTGCTGGAGTGGCCAGCCGCGTCTGTTACAAGGCCGATTGCGCTGGTCACCTCGGATGTGCCTGATGCTGCCTGCTGAACGTTGCGAGCAATCTCGTGGGTCGCTGCGGCCTGCTCCTCGACGGCTGCGGCAACCGCTGCGGAGATCTGGTTCATCTGGTTGATCGTCTGGGCGACCCCATTGATGGCGGAGGCGGAATTCGTCGTAGATCCCTGAATTTCGGTGATCTGGTTGGCGATCTCCGTTGTTGCCTTGCTGGTCTGGTCAGCAAGCTGCTTGACCTCGGCGGCCACAACGGCAAAACCCTTGCCCGCTTCGCCAGCGCGTGCGGCCTCGATGGTGGCGTTGAGCGCCAGCAGGTTGGTCTGCTCGGCGATGCCGTTGATGAGTTCAACAATGTCGCCGATCTTCTGGGCTGCTGCGGATAGGCCGTGAACCTTCTCGGCGGCGGAATCCGCATCGCGCACGGCGGTCTGTGACATCTGGTTGGACTGATCGACCTGGCCGGAAATCTCCTGCACCGATGCGGTCAGCTCTTCGGTGGCTGCGGCTACGGTTTCGACGTTGGCGGACGCTTCCTGCGATGAGGAGGCAACGGTATCCGCCTGACGGGAAGTCTCGGTGGCGTTGGCATACATTTCGCGGGCAAAGGCTTCCAACTGCGAGGAGGCGGAGGAAACACTGTTCACGATGCCGCCGACGGACTGCTCGAAATCCTGAGCCATTTTGTGCAGGAGCTTGCGCTGCTGTTCTTCTGACCGGGCCTTCTGGGCTTCGCTTTCGGCTGCCATGCGGTGATTTTCTTCGGATTGCTCCTTGAAGAATAGCGCTGCCTTGGCCAGCTGGCCGATTTCGTCCTTGCGCTCGGCTCCCTGAATCTCCTGAACCGTGGCTCCTTCGGCAAGCGCCTTCAGCGTGCGGACGATGCGGCTGATCGGGCGGGAAATGCCATAGTTGGCGATCAGCACGGCGACGGTTATTCCGAGGATGATGGCGATCAGGGCGGTGAACATGATGCTTTGCGATGCAAAAGCTGCGTGCTCGGCTGAATTCTGCCGTTTGGTCGCCATCAACTGGCCCGAATAGGTGCTGTAGATCTTGACCTTGGCGGTCACGTCCTGTTGTCCTGTCAGGGCATTGTCGAGGCCTGCCTTGATTGCGGCTGCATCATCCGGGTTGCTTTCGGCGGTCCGGATCATCTGATCGATCTTGGCGAAATAGGCGTTGAGCGAGGTCTTTATGTCCCGCAGCTGTTGTTTCTGTGCGTTGTCTGCCACGCTTTCCAGCTTCGGCAGGCGGCCAAGCATTTCGTCGGCGCGCTTCTTGTTCTGCGCGTGATAAGCCGCAGCTTCCTTTGGTTCGGTGGCCAACTGATAGGTCATGCGGGAGATGGCGACGATGTCGATCCGCAGATCCATCGCTTCCCGGGCAGCTTCCTCGGTATGGCCGACTTCGGAGAAGGTGTTGGAGAGGGCGGTCAGCTGTGAATAGGAGACCCAGGCAATGCCTGCTGCGGCCAAACTCAGAAGAGCAACAACGCTCAGCATCTTGTGAACAATGGATAGATTCTTAAAAGCCATGGGATTCCTCATCAAGGGAGCTGGGTGCGCCCGAATGCATGAATAAATTGAGGTCAATCTTTTCGCTTTTTCTCTTAAAGACTGGTTTACATTGGGTAAATTACCCCATCACTTTTTGATGATGCGAAGAACTATTGGGTTTTCCGCGAAGTGTTGTCCCTTCTATTTTGTTTTGATTATTGATGACTAGAAAACTGGATTGTTATATTTGACAGGAGAGACGCAAATGCGCCTTTTTCTTGCGATTTTGGGATTGCGCAAACCTGTGATCCGGGGAGGGCATCATGGGGGCGCAACCTTCCAAACGCCAAGTGCCCACGGAGGACGGCTCCTCCGTGGGCATTCTCTATTGACTGCACTCGATGGGGTTTGGGCAACGATTGCGGAAAAATTACTGCTCTGCGCGGTAATGCGCAGTAAGATATCAGCGCCGACTGGTCAGTTTACGGATGCTCTTGGCTACAGGAACACCTTCCTTGAGCCGGGCGTCGTTGATGGCGGGGCCGAAGCTGGTGCTGATGGGGACGATGCCAGCCCAGTGGTCGAGGTCATAGTCTGCTTCGTCATCAATGGGCATTCCGGCACGGATCTTCGAGGCGGCCTGTTCGATGGTAACGGCGATTACTGTCGTGGCTCCGATTTCCTTGGCCGTGGTTTCTCGCGTCTCGTCCCAGCGTCCGGGAGCCAGATGGTCGGTGACGGCGACAAGGGCGTCGTATTTTTCCTTTTCGTCTTCGACCAGCCGCGCCGTGCCATGGATGTTGGCCGAACGAAAGTTCATCGTATGGTGAAAGGCTGCGCGACCGAGCACCAGACCATCAACCAGTGTCACATTAAGGCAGACAGGCACGCCTTCCTTCAGGGCCTTGAGCATGCGGGCCGCCTTGGCACCGTGAATATAGATCTGGTCGCCGATGCGGCCATAGGCCATGGGCAGGACGATCGGCTTGTCATCGAGTACAAAACCAACCTGAGCGATGAGGCCTTCATCAAGAATGGCAAACAGCGTGTCCTTGTCGTAGTTGGCGCGCTTGGCAACCCGAATCTTGTTGGTCGGGGTGATCGGGAAACTCTCTTTTTCTGAGTGGGTGGTGTTTGGTGCGTTGGTCATTGGTTGGTCTTCTGGTCAGATGTGCGGTATCGCCCTTCGAGAGGGTGCCCGCATGGGGACGGTTGTTGTTTGGCTTGATAAAAGCGTAATTATGGCTCTAAATGAAGAGCCAAAACTTTCAATTTCAGGGAGCCAAACATGGTGACGGGTCAAATCAGCCTGGATCGCACCGATGCGGACGGGTTGCCACGACAACTGTTCCTGCAGATACGGCAGTTGATCGAGCAGGGGAGGCTTGTTCCGGGCGCACGGTTGCCTGCCTCGCGGACGTTGGCAAGCGAGCTGAAAGTGGGGCGCAACACGGTGCTGGTCGCATACGAACAGCTGGTGCTTGAGGGCTATCTCGATGCGGATGGGCGACGCGGTACACGGGTGAGTGCAGCCTCCTCCGGTTTTTTGGGGGGGCGTCATGGTGCCGCCCAGCAAGAGGCGCCGATACCCGAGCCGCGACTGTCGGACAGTGCCCGGCGCATGATGACGGTACCGCGGCGTGACCTGCCGAGGGCGCTGACCTTTCTGCCCGGCATGCCCGAGGTCGGGGCGTTTCCTCACGATATCTGGGCGCGTCTGTTACGACGGGCGGCGAGGCAGGTCGCCTCCCATGAATATCTGTTGGGCTACGCTCACTATTCGGGACTGCCTGTGCTCAAGCAGGCGGTCCTCGACCATGTGTCCGCGGCGCGGGGTGTAGTGGCGGAGGTGGATCAGGTGATGATCCTTTCCTCGGCGCAGGCGGCGCAGGATCTGGTTGCCCGTGTGCTGCTCGATGAAGGTGATGTGGCGCTGCATGAAGAGCCGGGTTATGCTGGCATGTCAGCAGCCCTTGCGGCTGTTGGTGCGCGGACCTTGCCGGTCATGGTTGATGACGAGACGCCCTGTCAGGACCTTCTGGAAGGCCGGTTGGAGGCGATCTCGCCACAACTCATCTACAGCTCGCCTTCACACCAGTTTCCGACCGGAAAGGTCATGGCGCTTGAAGAGCGGTTGGCGCTGTTGCGTTATGCCCAGCAGAAGGACTGCTTCATTCTGGAAGATGATTACGACAGTGAGTTTCATTTCTCCGGTGCTCCCATATCGAGCCTGCAGGGGCTCGACCGGCGCGGGCTGGTCATCTATATGGGCACCTTTTCCAAGGCACTGATGCCCGGGTTACGGGTGGCCTATCTGGTGGTGCCCAAAAGGCTGGTTGAGCCGATGCGCCGCTGCCTGCGCAATATCGGTGCGGTCCCTTCGGTCGTGGTGCAATGGGCGTTGAAGGATTTTCTGGAGGAGGGGCACCTGAAGGCCCATGTGTCGCGGATGACCCGGCTTTACCGGGACCGGCGCGATTGTCTGGTAGACAGGCTCAAGCGCGAGGCGGCGGACTGGCTTGCGCCGACCGTGCCTGATGGCGGCATCCAGTTGCCAGCCTATTTCTGCGGCAAGGCGCTGGGGCTTGATGACCGGGATTTCGTCAGGGCAATGGGTGAGATCGGTGTTGAAGGGTCGGCCATGTCTGGCCTTTACTGGTCCGGTCAGCGAGCCGCCCGGGCAGGGGTGCTTCTGGGCTATGCGGCCAGCAATGAGCAGGCAATCGGGCGCGGCGTTCAACAGCTGGTCGCACTGCTTTCCAAGATGGCCCCTTGACCTTGGCCGAATTAGGGCTTAGTTCCCATCGGACCAGTCGGTCGGGCAGCCGCACCGGTCACGCGAAAGCAATCCGGTGAGGAAAGTCCGGGCTCCATGAAAGCACGGTGCCGGGTAACGCCCGGCGGAGGCGACTCCAGGGAAAGTGCCACAGAAAGCAAACCGCCTGACCTCGGTCAGGTAAGGGTGAAAGGGTGAGGCAAGAGCTCACCGCGCCTTCAGTAATGAAGGTGGCAGGGTAAACCCCACCGGGAGCAAAACCGAATAGGAATGGCGCGAGCGCAAGCTCAGTCGGCTTTCAGGCCAGTCATTCGGGTGGGTTGCTAGAGACATTCAGCAATGGGTGTCGCAGATGAATGGTTGCCACGCGAGACTTTGTTCTTGCCGTACAAAACCCGGCTTATAGACCGACTGGTATTTTTCTTCCCAAAATCTCCGGAATTCTCGTCGTTGCTAACGAAATGGAGATCCTTTTCTCCATGCCGCTGCTGATTTGCTTCAGCAGTGTGCGGTTTTTGTCGCCAAGGCGGTTCCGGATTGGGCTGTCATTGCCAAAATACTTATCCCGTCCCTAATTCTTTGCCCTCTCGTTTCCTTCTTTTTAACAACTCTTTGTTAACGTTAACGTTATTAGAATTGGCTCCCTTGTTGCTGGCTTTGGAATCCATAGGAATCCGTTGACGCCCATAAGATCCCATGGTATCCCATTTATAGCGAAGCTCAGACCATGTCGTTAGAAATGACCCAACCAATCTGAAAAATCGGTTCAGCGACTGTGTCAGCGAGCAGGCAAGCGGCGGTGTAGGCTTTCTGAAGGCAGTGCGTATGGACGATTTCGTGTCCAGTTATGTGAATCGGCTTGATTCAAAGGGGCGGGTGTCTATCCCGGCGCCTTATCGGCAGATTCTTGCGCGCGAAGGCCATGAAAACCTGTTTTGCTGCCCTTCCATGGATCGTGCTGCGGTGGATGCCGGTGGCCTGAGTTTGCGCAAGGCAATTGATGAATATCTGGAGCCCTTCGATGTTTTCACCGAAGAGCGTGAGTTTCTCGCAACGGCGCTGCTGGGCGAGAGTGAGAGTTTGAAGATCGACAAGGATGGTCGCGTGGTATTGAGCGAGAAAATCAAGGCGCACACCGGCATCACTGAAGCAGTGGTCTTTGTTGGTCATGGCTACAAGTTCCAGATCTGGGAGCCTGAGAAATACGAGATCTTCAAGGCTGATGCGGCCAAGCAGGCCATGGCTCTGCGTGCCTCGCTCAGTGCCCGTCGGAAGGCCCTGCGCGAAGCGGGAAGCGGAGGGGCTGCATGAACCGGGATCTGACTGTCGATGGTCCTGAAGGTGCTCGCCATGTGCCGGTGTTGCTGGCGCCCGTGCTTGCGGCGCTTGACCCGCAGGCGGGGCAGTGGGTGCTTGATGGCACCTTCGGCTTTGGTGGCTATTCCGAAGCCATCCTGAAGGCTGGCGCCAATGTGCTGGGTGTTGATCGTGACCCGGAAGCGGCGATGCGGGCCAAAGAGCTGCAAGGTGTCTATGGTGAGCGGCTGGCATTTGTTTCTGGCTGCTTCAGTGAACTGGCCGATATTGCCGAGGCTGCCGGTCACGCGCCGCTTGATGCTGTGGTGCTTGATATCGGTGTGTCGTCGATGCAGCTTGACGAGGCAGAGCGCGGCTTTTCCTTCATGAATGATGGCCCGCTCGACATGCGCATGTCCCAGAGCGGTGCAACGGCTGCGGATGTGATCAACAGTTATTCCGAGACGGAGCTGGTGCAGATTTTTCGCGAGTTGGGCGAGGAAAAGCAGGCGCGCCGCATTGCTGGTGCCATTCTGGCGCGGCGTGGTGTGACGCCTTTTTCGCGCACGCTGGATCTGGCCAATGTGATCGAGCGCGTTGTCGGGCGCAAGCCGCAGCAGAAGATCCATCCGGCAACACGAGTGTTTCAGGCGCTGCGCATTTTCGTCAATGGCGAGCTGGACGAACTGGTCGATGGCCTTGTTGCGGCAGAGAAATGTCTGAAGCCCGGCGGGAAGCTTGTTGTCGTCACCTTCCATTCCCTTGAAGACAGAATTGTCAAACGCTTCTTTCAGGAGCGCACGAAAACCCGTTCCGGTGGATCTCGCTATCTGCCGGAAGAAGATATTCCGGACCCGAGCTTTGAAATGCTTGTCAAGGGTGGGGTCGGGCCGGATGACGAAGAACTGGAACGCAATCCGCGTGCCCGTTCGGCCAAGATGCGGGCCGGACTGCGGACGGATGCCGTTCCTCATGAGCTTGATGCGCGCGGGCTTGGATTGCCCCGAATGCTGGCGGAGAGCCGCTCTGGAGGCCATTCATGAGCAGACTCATCAACTTTCTCCTCTTCCTTTCTGTCCTGGTGGGGGCCTTCTGGCTCTTCCAGGTGAAACACCAGTCCAAAGAGGAAGGGGAGAAGATTGCCGCCCTCGAACAGAAGATTCAGGACGAGAAAGATGCCCTGATGCTGCTGAAGGCTGAGTGGAGCTATCTCAACCGTCCGCAGCGCGTGCAGCGTCTTGCCGATGAATTCTCCAATGAACTGGGCTTGCAGGCCATTCAGCCCTATCAGATCGGCACCATCGGCGATGTGCCGGACCGGTCCGAGGATTCCGCCTTGCCGGGCACCGTTGTCAATGATCTTGAAAAGCTCCTTGATCATGCCCATCCCGCCGCGGCCAAAACAGAACAGGGGGCGCGATAATGGTTGATACCAGCAATGAATTCACTATCACCAGCTCGATTGACCACCGGTTCGATTTCGAAGGCGCGAACAAGGTGCGCTCAAAGGCGACCCGTGGTCGGATTCTGCTCGCCATGGCGGCTTTCGGCTTCTGCTTCGTGATGATGTTTGCCCGGCTTGTGATGCTGGGCTTCGACAGTCCGGCTCTTGCTCAACGGGCCAGTGAGGAGGAGGGCATTGCAACCTTCCGTCCCGACCTTGTTGATCGCAACGGCGAAATTCTGGCGACCGATATCAAGACCGCCTCGATCTACGCCGAGCCGAACAAGATCATTGATGTCGAGGAAGCGCTCGACGCGATCACCGGCGTGTTTCCGGATCTGGATTCCAAGTCGCTGCGGCGCAGGCTCTCCAACAAGAAGCTCGGTTTTACATGGATCAAGCGTGAGGTGACACCGAAGCAGCAGCAGGCCATCCACGAGAAGGGTATTCCGGGGCTTGGCTACAAGACCGAGAACAAGCGTTTCTATCCGGCCGGGGCAACCGCTTCGCATATTCTCGGGCTGGTGAATGTCGACAACGTCGGCATTGCCGGGATGGAGAAATATATCGATACGGCTGGTCTTGCCAAGGCCGATGGCGGCTTTGGCGGCAGTGCTCTGGAAGCGGATCCTGTCCGGCTCTCCATCGATTTGCGCGTGCAGCATGCCCTGCGCGACGAGCTTGAAAAATACATGACCAAGTTCAAGGCCATTGCCGCTGCCGGTGTTGTGCTCAATGCCAAGGACGGCGAAGTGCTGGGCATGGCTTCTCTGCCTGATTTCGATCCCAACCATCCGGTCAACGTGGGTGAGCCGGATCGCCTCAACCGGATGACGGCAGGTGTCTACGAAATGGGCTCGGTCTTCAAGACCGTGACCGTGGCCATGGCGCTCGATTCCGGTCTGGTCCATCTCAATGACAGTTTCGATGCGCGTCAGCCGATCCGGGTGCGCGGCAGCACAATCAGCGACTTCCATTCCAAGAAACGCATTCTCTCGGTGCCTGAGGTCTTCATCTACTCTTCGAACGTCGGGTCGGCCAAGATGGCCCTGAAGATCGGCAAGGAAGGCCACAAGGAATTCCTTCAGAGAGCCCACCTTCTGGAACGGGTGCGGACCGAGCTGCCGGAAACTGCGGCCCCTGTCTATCCCTCCGACAAGCGCTGGTCCGATCTTTCGACGATGACCATCAGCTTCGGGCATGGCGTGCAGGTGACCCCGTTGCAGTTTGCTGCAACCGCGGCATCGCTGGTCAATGGTGGCTACTATGTCAAGCCGACGTTCCTGAGGAAAAGCAAGCAGGAAGTGGAGAATACGGATCACTCTGACCGCGTGATCAGCGAGCGGGCCAGTGCCGAAGTGCGTTACCTGATGCGCCTCAATGCTGTCGAAGGCTCAGGCAAGCGCAGCCGGGTCGATGGCTATATGGTCGGCGGCAAGACCGGCACGGCCGAGAAGGTGATTGATGGCAAGTATATCGGCAACCGCCTGCGCAACTCCTACCTTGCAGCCTTCCCGATCGATGATCCGCAATATGTCGTGCTGGTCATGCTCGACGAGCCGAAAGGCCTCAAGGAAACCTATGGCTATGCGACCGCAGGTGTGAATGCTGCACCGCTTGCAGGGGATGTTATCCGCAGAGTTGGCTCAATTTTGGGGGTTAAACCACGATTTGGCCAAAAGGATGTTCCAACAGTCGAAGCATCCTTTTAAACCTTGAAGTAAGGTTGGCAAGAATCGGGCCGGAGTGCTGTTGGATGAAAGTGGTGGAATTGCTGGGCAAACTGAGGGAGCCCATTGAAGATTTTCTCTTGGTCAATTTTGGCGAGAAGCAGGTGGTCGGCGTAACGGCTGATAGCCGCCGTGTCAAAAAGGGTTTCATATTCGTGGGTGTCCCCGGCAGCAAGATCGACGGGGCACAATTCGTTCCCAAGGCGCTTGAGCAGGGGGCCATTCTGGCGATCATCTCGGACCAGTCCAAACTGCCCCGCGATTTCGACCCCACTGGCAAGCCCGTTTTCCGTCTTCAGGATCCGCATCTGGCATTGGCCGATCTGGCCGGTGGCTTCTATCACGTGAAGCTGGAGAAAGTTGCTGCCGTCACCGGCACAAATGGCAAGACGTCGATTGCTTCCTTCCTGCGCCAGATCTGGGCCTCCACCGGCAAGCTTGCTGCCAACATCGGCACCATCG
The DNA here is from genome assembly GCF_003574655.1 of Cohaesibacter haloalkalitolerans. Lineage (GTDB taxonomy): Bacteria > Pseudomonadota > Alphaproteobacteria > Rhizobiales > Cohaesibacteraceae > Cohaesibacter > Cohaesibacter haloalkalitolerans. The sequence continues at coordinate 307,292 of NZ_QNUM01000004.1, read as the reverse complement.
GCATCGAAGGCCCTTCGGGTGCCACCTATGGTGGTCTGACGACGCCGGATCCGGTCGGATTGATGGCGAGCGTTTCCGTGCTTGCCAAGGAGGGCGTGACCCATCTTGCGCTTGAGGCGTCCAGTCATGGTCTGGAGCAGAAGCGGCTGGATTGCCTGACAGTTGACGTCGGCGCCTTCACCAACCTTACCCGGGATCATCTCGATTACCATCTGACGTTCGAAAACTACCGCGACGCCAAAAGTCAGTTGTTCAGCCGACTGGTCCGCAAGGATGGCCATGTGGTGATCAATCTGGATGATCCCAACGGGGTGCATTTTCTTGCGGTGGCCCGCAAGCGCGGGCTTAATTGCCTCACTGTCGGACATGATACTGAGGCCGATCTCGTCATTCGCTCGATCGTCGTGGATGGTCTTGAGCAGGTGGTGGAGTTGTCCGGGCTCTGGGGCGACGTTTCCTTCCGGGTGCCGATGGTCGGTGCCTTCCAGGTGTCCAACGTTCTGGTGGCCGGGCTCATGGCCTATGCCAGCGGCGTTGATGCCGAAAGTGTGCTCGCGGCCATACCCAACCTCAAGGGTGCCTGCGGGCGCATGGAACTGGTGGCGCACGCCGGAGCGGATACCGCGATCTATATCGACTATTCCCACACACCGGACTCGCTGGAAGTCGCTCTCAAGGCACTGCGTCCGTTCGTCAAGGGGCGTCTCATCGTCGTGTTTGGCGCTGGTGGTGATCGAGATACTGGCAAACGCCCGATGATGGGCAAGGTTGCCAACGACTTTGCCGACTACTCGATTGTCACCGATGACAACCCGCGTTCCGAGGATCCTGCCCTCATTCGGGCTGCCGTGATGGAGCCGGTTGGCAACGGGGTGGAAATCGGCGGTCGGCAGGATGCCATCACATTCGGCGTCGACATGATGAAGCCGGGCGATATCCTGCTGGTTGCCGGCAAGGGCCATGAGCGTGGTCAGATCATCGCGGGCAAGACCCTGCATTTCTCTGACCATGAGGCTGTGGCGCAGGCTCTGGCCGATACTGGCAAGGGAGAAATGGTGTGACGGTGCTTTGGACCTCAGCCGAGTTTGTTGCGGCGACGACACCCGTTGCCCAGCCCGGCGAAATCGGCGACGTCACCGGCATTTCCATCGACAGCCGTACGGTCGGCGCCGGGGATGCCTTTTTTGCCATCAAGGGCGAACGGTTTGACGGGCATGGCTTTGCGCGCTCTGCTCTTGATGCAGGGGCGGCTGTGGTCGTGCTCGAGGATGCACAACGGCAGGATTTCGCCGATCTTTCTGAGCGTGTCGTGTTCGTTGACGATGTTCTGAAGGCTTTGGAACGCCTTGGCGTGGCCGCTAGGGCTCGGGTTACGGGTAAGGTGGTTGCGATCACCGGTAGCGTTGGCAAGACCAGCACCAAGGACGCGCTTTGGGCTGCGCTCAAACCGAGCGGCAAAGTGCATGCTGCAGTTTCCTCCTTCAACAATCACTGGGGCGTACCGCTGACCCTGGCGCGCATGCCACGGGATACCGAGTTCGGCATTTTCGAGGTCGGGATGAACCATCCCGGCGAAATCCGCCATCTCATTGCCATGGTGCAGCCGGATCTGGCGGTCATCACTACCATTGTGGCAGCACACATCGGCAACTTCTCGGGCATTGAGGAGATTGCGGCGGCAAAGGCCGAGATTTTTGAGGGCGTGGTTCCGGGCGGTGCCGCGCTTTTTAATGGCGATATTGCCTTTGCCGATTTTCTCGAACAGAGCGCCAGAGCACAGGGCATCAACCGTTGCTATCGCTTTGGAAGCAGCGAAGGGGCCGACGTGCATCTGGATGCGCTGACGCTTGAAGCCGATGGTTCGCACCTCTCCGTGAAGCTGTTTGACGATGTCGTCCGGTGCACTCTGGGGGCTCCCGGGGAACATCTGGCGCATAATGCGCTGGCGGTTCTGGGCGCCGTGGCGCTGGTTGGCGGCAATGTTGCCGCTGCCTGCGATGCGCTTGCCGGACACGGGGCCAGCAAGGGCAGGGGGCAGCGTCACCGGTTGTCGGTCGAGGGAGCCGAAGCGCTGCTGATTGACGAGAGCTACAACGCCAACCCTTCCTCCGTTTCAGCCGCCCTTGCGGCGCTCGGGCTGGTGAAGGAGGCAAAGCGCAAGGTTGCCGTGCTTGGTGACATGCTGGAGCTTGGCGAAGACAGTCAGCGGCTGCATGAAGGGCTGATTGATCCCCTGATCGCTGCGGGTGTCGACCGTGTCCATTTGTGCGGACCTGAAATGCTGAAACTATGGGAAATAGTGCCTATCGCATTGCGGGGGCACTATGCTAAAGCATCGGCCGACCTGATTGCGCCGTTGAAGGCCGAGATCAGGGCTGGTGACGCGATCATGGTCAAGGGATCGCTGGGCTCCAGAATGGCGCCGATTGTTGCGGCCCTGCTTGACGATTTCAAGAATTAGACCCGAGCTTTTGAGCCGGTGATGTATGTGAAAGGCCTGTATCTACAATGCTGATGTATCTTGTCGGAATATCTGATCAGATATCCGCATTCAACGTGTTCCGTTATCTCACGTTTCGAACGGCCGGAGCCATCATCACCGCGCTGCTGTTTGTCTTCATGTTCGGCCCGGCCATCATCCGGGCGCTGCGTGCCAGGCAGGGCAAGGGGCAGCCGATCCGCGAGGATGGTCCGCAAAGCCATCTGCTGACCAAGAAGGGCACGCCCACGATGGGCGGTCTGATGATCCTGACCGGGATGATCATGGCAACACTGCTGTGGGTCAATTGGGCCAACCCCTATATCTGGATCGTGTTGTTTGTGACCGTCGGCTTTGCGCTGATCGGCTTCTATGACGACTATCTCAAGGTTTCCCGTTCGTCGCACAAGGGCTTTTCGAGCCGCATGCGTCTGGCCATCGAGGCGGTGATCGCCGGTGTGGCCTGCATCGCCGTTGCGCAGCTCGGGCAGGATGCCTTTGCGACCTCTGTTACCTTCCCCTTCTTCAAGGATATCCTCCTTGATCTGGGCTGGTTCTTTGTGCCTTTCGGCCTGTTCGTGATTGTCGGGGCTGGCAATGCGGTCAACCTCACTGACGGTCTTGACGGTTTGGCCATCGTGCCGGTGATGATCGCCAGCGCCACCTTTGGCGTGATCGCCTATCTTTCCGGTAACGAGATCTTCGCAGACTATCTGCAAATCCACTATGTGCCCGGTACCGGTGAGCTGCTGGTGCTGTGTGGTGCCATGATCGGGGCAGGGCTTGGCTTCCTCTGGTTCAATGCGCCTCCGGCTGCAATCTTCATGGGCGACACTGGCTCGCTTGCTCTTGGTGGCATGCTCGGGGCCATCTCCGTGGTTACCAAGCATGAGCTGGTGCTGGCCATCGTTGGCGGTTTGTTTGTTCTCGAGGCCGTTTCGGTCATCATTCAGGTGGCTTCCTTCAAGCTGACCGGGCGACGCGTCTTCCGAATGGCGCCGATCCACCATCATTTCGAGCACAAGGGCTGGACCGAGGCGCAGGTGGTGATCCGCTTCTGGATCATTGCCGTGGTGTTGGCCTTGATCGGTCTTTCCACGCTCAAACTTCGTTAGATTTCGGCCCGCTTCTCCGAGGAGGAGCCATGCCTGCTTTCGTGTGAATTTTCTTGAAGGAACGTGAAATGATCCCGATTACCATCTTTGAAGGCCAGAAAATAGCGGTATTCGGGCTCGGGGGCAGTGGCCTTGCGACGCTTAAGGCGCTTGCGGCCGGGGGTGCCGAGCTGTTCGCCTATGACGACAAGGAAGCCAGCCGCGACAAGGCCGCCGAGATCGAAAGGGTCGAGATCTGCGACCTGAAGGCGGCTGACTGGTCGCAGTTTGCTGCACTGGTGTTGGCACCCGGTGTGCCGCTCACCCATCCCGAGCCACACTGGAGTGTCCGGATGGCCAAGGACGCAGGCGTCGAGGTCATCGGTGATATCGAGCTGTTCTGCCGTCAGCGGCGGGCGAGCGGGATCGATTCTCCTTTCATTGCCATCACCGGTACCAATGGCAAGTCGACCACAACGGCCCTCATCACCCACCTGCTCAGTGAAGCCGGGCTGGATGTGCAGATGGGCGGCAACATCGGCACGCCTGTTCTGGCGCTCGAACCGCTTGCTCCGGATCGCATCTATGTCATCGAGGTGTCCTCGTACCAGATCGATCTAGCCCCGACGATTGATCCGTCCATCGGTGTTCTGATGAATATTTCAGCCGATCATCTCGACCGCCATGGCGATCTGATGAACTATGCCCGGATCAAGAGCCGTTTGGTCACTGCCTCGGATCTGGCAGTGGTGGCGCTTGATGACCGGTTGTCGGCCAATGTGGCCTCCAATCTGCGCCTCAAGGGTCATGCGGTGGTGACAGTCTCTGGCTTTGGCAACGAGCGGGCGATGATTGCTGCTCCTGATGGGGTTTTGCAGAGCATGGAGGGGGATTTCCTCTTCAATCTCGATCAGGCCCGTGCTCTGCGCGGCACGCACAATGCCCAGAATGCGGCGGCCGCTATCGCAGTGGCCCGTCAGTTGGACCTGCCACCGGCTGCCCTGACGCATGGGCTCAAGTCCTTTGGTGGCCTTGAACACCGCATGGAAGAGGTTGGCGCGACGGCGGGGATGCTGTTCATCAATGACTCCAAGGCGACGAATGCGGACGCCACCTCACGGGCGCTTGCCTCTTTCCACAGGATCCACTGGATCCTTGGCGGGCTGGCCAAGGCAGGCGGGATCACCACGCTGGTGGACTATTTCGACCGCATCGAGCATGCCTATCTGATTGGCGAGGCGGCAACCGAGTTTGCCGAAACGCTGGCAAAGCATGGCGTTGCCTTCAGCCATTGCAGCCATATGGACGTTGCCCTTGATCATGCGGTCAAGGCCTGCAGTGAACGTGCGATTGTCGAGGACAAGGCCGACCGGGTTATTCTGCTGTCGCCAGCCTGCGCTTCCTTCGACCAGTTCCCCAATTTCATGAAGAGGGGTGACATCTTCCGCGAAGCAGTCCAGCATTATCTGCAAACCGGGTCTGTTGCGGTTGATCCCGCCCACCTTGAGACGGGCGGTCTGGCGAACGAGGAGCAATGATGCACCGAACGCGGAAAAACATGCTGACGGAATGGTGGTGGACGATCGACCGCCCGATGCTTGTCGCGCTCATTCTGCTGTTGTTCTTCGGTCTGGTTCTGTCGATGGCGGCCAGTCCGGCGATTGCCATGAAGCTCAATCTGGATGCGTTCCATTTCGTCAAGCGTCACGCCTTCTTTGTGCCTTTGGCGCTTGCCGTCATGATTGGCGTGACCTTTCTCAACCCGCGCCGGACGCGGCGACTGGCGCTGTTCGTGCTGGTGTGCTCGCTGATCGGCATGGTGATGACGCTGCTGGTTGGCGGCTCGGTGAAGGGGGCGCAACGCTGGATTTCCATTGCGGGCTTCACGATGCAGCCCTCCGAATTCATGAAGCCTGCCTTTGTGGTCATTGTGGCATGGCTATTTGCCGAGAATGATCGCAGGCCGGAAATTCCCGGCAACCTGTTTTCCATCGTGTTGTTCATGATCGTGGTGGCGCTGCTGGTGGCTCAGCCCGATATTGGCCAGACGGGGCTGTTGGCTATCGTGTGGTCGGGCCTTTTCTTCATGGCAGGCATGCCGATTTTCTGGATCTTCCTGTTGGCTGGCCTTGGCGCGGGTGGCTTGACGATGGCCTATTTCTTCGTTCCGCACGTGACGGGTCGTATCAACCGCTTTCTTGATCCGGCATCGGGCGATACCTTTCAGGTGGATACCGCCATGGATGCCATCATCCGGGGCGGCTGGTTGGGCGTCGGTCCGGGTGAGGGCATGGTCAAGCGTACCCTGCCGGACTCCCACACCGACTTCATCTTTGCCGTGCTGGCTGAAGAGTTCGGCATCATCGCCTGTATGCTGCTTGTCTCGGTCTATCTGTTCATTGTCGTAAGGGCGCTGAAGCTGGCGTTGCAGACGCATGATCTGTTCAAGCGACTTGCGATATCGGGCCTTGCGCTGCTGTTCGGTCTGCAAGCGGTGATCAATATTGCTGTGAACCTCAAGCTGATGCCAGCCAAGGGCATGACGCTGCCCTTCATTTCCTATGGTGGATCCTCGCTACTTTCTGTTGCCTTGACCATGGGATTTCTTTTAGCACTAACGCGCAAGCGGCCTGAGGTTGGGCTGGAAAAACGGCAGTTCTTCAAGCCTTATGACTGATGCGGTTGGACTGGGCGTTGACAGGTCTGGCGGATCGGACTATGCGGAAAACCCGCGGTGGGTGACGGCCTTGAGTGCCACGGGATTGCCTCAAAGCCCTCTTAGACCTCGTGGCCATTGTCTGATGGGTGGGCTCTTTGGGTCGGTCTGACGGTACGGCATGGAAAGCACGGCATAGAAGGAGCCACCAACGGGTGGAGATTTGAATGACAAAAACCGTTTTGCTTACGGCAGGAGGAACCGGCGGTCACCTGTTTCCCGCACAGGCTCTGGCCCACGCGCTGATCGAGCGCGGCTGGAAGGTGCATCTGGCGACCGATGGCCGTGCGACCCAGTATGGCCAGGACTTCCCGGCCGAGTCCATCCAGATCATACCGTCCGCAACGCCTTCGGTTAAGAACCCTCTCAAGATGGCAAAGGCTGCGCTGAAACTGGCCCGTGGCTACATGGTGGCGCGCAAGGTCATCAAGACGCTGAAGCCTGATGTGGTGGTCGGGTTTGGCGGTTATCCGACCGTTCCGCCGATGTTGGCTGCCCGTTCGCTCGGTGTGCCCAGCTGTTTGCATGAGCAGAATGGGGTGATGGGACGCGCCAACCGTTTTCTGGGCAAGGGCGCAAGCGCAATTGCTGCCAGCTTCCCGATCCTCAAGGGCACCGAAGGGCTGGAAGACAAGGTGCGGCTGACCGGCAATCCGGTGCGTCCGGCTGTTGCCGAAGCGGCCAAGCTGCCCTATTCCCCGTTGACTGCCGATGGCGCGTTCAATCTGGTGGTGTTTGGCGGCTCGCAAGGGGCGCGTTTCTTCTCCGAATATATGCCCGGTGCGCTTGGTCGCCTGCCGGAAGCCATGCGTGCCCGCATCCAGCTCACTCAGCAGTGCCGCCCGGAAGACCTGATGAAGGTGAAGGTCGGCTATCGCGAGCTGGGGCTTTCCGCAAAGCTGGCGCCTTTCTTTGCCGATATGCCTGCCCAGATCGCCGGTGCGCATCTGGTTGTCTGCCGGTCCGGGGCGTCTTCGGTCAGTGAACTGGCCGCCATTGGTCGCCCGTCCATTCTGGTGCCGCTGCCTGGAACGCTCGATCAGGATCAGCATGCCAATGCCAAGGTTCTGGAATCGGCTGGTGGTGCATGGGTTTTGCAGCAGCGTGGCATGCGGCCCAACGATATTTCCGATTTGCTTGAAGAGTTGATTGCCAATCCCGAAAAGCTCACAGCCGCAGCGGCCGCTGCGCGGGGTGAGGGAAAGCTGGATGCTGCCGAAAGGCTGGCAGATCTGGTGGAAGAATTGGCCGGTGCTACAGGAGTTGCCCAATGAAGATGCCTCAGAATATTGGTCCGGTCCATTTCGTCGGGATTGGAGGGATCGGCATGTCCGGTATTGCGGAAGTGCTGCTCAAGCTCGGCTATACGGTGCAGGGCAGTGACATAGCCGAAGGGGCCAATGTGGTGCGGCTGCGCGAGCAGGGCATCAAGGTGATGGTCGGACATGCCGCCGAGAATATCGGTGATGCTCAGGTCGTCGTGGTTTCGTCCGCCATCAAGGCAGACAATCCGGAGCTGAAGGAAGCCCGTGCACGGCTGCTGCCTGTGGTGCGTCGCGCTGAAATGCTGGCCGAGCTGATGCGCTTCAAGGAAGCCATCGCGATTGGTGGCACCCATGGCAAGACCACCACCACTTCGCTGGTTGCCGCCCTTCTGGATGCTGGCGGCATGGACCCGACGGTTATCAACGGTGGCATCATCAACGCCTATGGCACGAACGCCCGCATGGGGGATGGTGACTGGATGGTGGTGGAAGCCGACGAGAGCGACGGCACCTTCGTCAAGCTGCCTGCCGATATCGCCATTGTTACCAACATTGATCCGGAGCATCTGGACCACTATCATACCTATGATGCGGTCAAGGCTGCCTTCAAGGCCTTCGTCGAGAATGTTCCCTTCTACGGCTTTGCGGCCATGTGTCTTGACCATCCGGTGGTGCAGACCCTTGTCGGGCAGATCGAGGACCGGCGCATCGTGACCTATGGCACCAACCCGCAGGCAGATGTCCGCTACAAGGATTTGCGGTCTGACGGTGGTGTCAGCCGCTTTACCGTCGAGATCCGTGATCGTCGCAGCGGTGCCGTTGAGGAAATCTCCGGCCTGACGCTGCCGATGCCCGGCGAGCACAACGTTGCCAACGCGACCGCGGCGATTGCTGTGGCCCATGAGCTGGATATTCCGGCTGAAGCCATTCGCAAGGGGCTTTCTTCCTTCGGCGGTGTCAAGCGCCGCTTCACGCGCGTGGGCAATTGGAACGGCATCGAGGTGATTGACGACTACGCCCATCATCCGGTCGAAATCGCCGCTGTCATGCGCGCTGCCCGTCAGGCTTCGCAGGGCAAGGTGATCGCCGTGATGCAGCCTCATCGCTATTCGCGCCTGCAGAACCATTTCGAGGATTTCTGCACCTGCATGAACATCGCCGACCATGTGCTGGTGGCCGATGTCTATCCGGCCGGTGAAAAGCCGATTGAAGGGGTCAATGCCGAAGCACTGGTGGAAGGGCTGAAGAGCCATGGTCACCGCAACGCCACTTTGCTTGGCCCATCTGAAGGTTTGCCTCAGCGTATTCGTGACATTGCGGCACCGGGCGATTATGTGGTCTGCCTTGGGGCTGGCAGCATCACCACTTGGGCCAACGGGCTTGCTGGCGCTCTGAAGGCACTGGCTGGCTAAGAGGCTTGATGATGTTTGCAGATCTGCTTGAAGAGCTGGGCGACTGGACGGGCAAGGTGCGTGGGCGCCTGTCGAGCAACTTCGATATTGCCGGGTTCACCTGGTTTCGGGTGGGCGGGCCAGCCCAGTTGTTCTTCAATCCGGCAGACGAAGCGGATCTGTCCTATTTCCTCAAGCATCTGCCGGAGAATATCCCGGTCACAACCATCGGGCTTGGCTCCAACCTGCTGGTGCGCGATGGTGGTATCGAAGGGGTGGTCATCCGTCTGTCAGGCAAGGCTTTCAGCTCTGTCGAGGTCGATGACGATTATGTCGTCCGCGTGGGGTCGGCGATGCCGGACATGCGTTTTGCCCAGCAGATGGCGCGGCAGGGAGTTGGTGGTTTTGCCTTCTACAAGGGCATTCCCGGCTCGATCGGCGGGGCCTTGCGGATGAATGCCGGGGCGCATGGCGACGAGACCAAACGGCGCCTTCTGGGCGCGCGCGCAATGGACCGTCAGGGCGATATTCACAAACTGACACCCGACGATCTTGGCCACGGCTACCGCTCCTGTTCGGTGCCTGCCTCCTATATCTTCACCGAGGCGACTTATCAGGGCGAAGCCGGTGATCCGGATGTATTGAAAGACGAGATGGACGAGGTTTCTGCCTATCGGGAGGAAAACCAGCCAACCAAGGAGCGCACCGGTGGCTCGACCTTCCGCAACCCTGATGGCATGAGTGCATGGAAGCTGGTGGACGAGGCGGGGTTCCGTGGCTTCAGTCTGGGCGGCGCGCAGGTTTCCCCCAAGCACACCAATTTTCTCATCAATACAGGTGATGCAACCGCCGACGACATCGAGCGGCTTGGCGAAACGATTCGCCAGAAGGTGCGGGCGATGACCGGGGTTTCCCTGCACTGGGAGATCAAGCGCATCGGAGCTTTCGCCGAGGGCAAGACGATTACGCCTTTTCTTGACTGACGAGCCCCTAAAGGGGACACAACAGCGGAAGGCTGAGGGGATATGGACGAGCTGAACGAGGGAAGCGAGACGCTGTCATCCCTTGGCGACAAGATCGCACAGGTCTCCGATATCTATGCTGAACGCTTCGCCATTGAGCGCGACGACCTCTGGCATCTTTGCAAGCTTTCCGAAGAGTTGGGCGAGCTGCATTCCGCCTTTCTCAGCCTCTCGGGGCGCGGACGGGATCGCGGCAAGAGCAAAGCAGAACTCGAACAGGCCGTGGAACAGGAGCTGGCCGACCTGTTTGCCCATCTTTTGTTGTTCGCAAAACACAGAAACATTAACATCGAGCAGGCCCTGCAGACCAAATGGTTTCGCTATCTTTCCTCAAAGCCTGAATAATCCCCTTTCAGACGAAATCTGGAATTTCAGTCAATTCAAGGGTTTGCCTCCATTTCCCCGTTCTTCTTCTGCTTCTGACGATGATAAGTGATTCTTGCTTATGATTTGTTAGGGATTTTTAACCATAACTATAGGGATCAAGTGCAAATTGCATGACCTGCAAGAGTGCCATCCTCTGGCCTCTGTGTCGTGCAAGGGTTCCGGCCAGAAATGTGGTTTTCCCGCACGGGATTTATTCTGGCAAAAGAGGTTTGGTTAATGGCAAAGCATGTTGCAGTGTTGATGGGTGGGTGGTCATCGGAGCGTCCGGTTTCGTTGAGTTCCGGAAAAGACTGTGCCGATGCACTCGAGTCTGCCGGGTACAAGGTGACCCGCATCGATGTCCAGAGAGACATATCCACCGTTTTGTCCGAACTGAAACCTGATGTTGCATTCAATGCCCTGCATGGCCCGTTCGGTGAAGACGGCTGCATTCAGGGGATGCTCGAAGTTCTTGGTATTCCTTATACCCACAGTGGCGTGCTTGCCTCTTCCTTGGCGATGAACAAGGAAAAAGCCAAGGATATCATGCGTGCTGCCGGAATTCCGGTGGCTGAATCCCGCGTTGTTCATCGGCTGGAAGCTGCCAAGTCCCATATCCTGCCGCCGCCTTACGTGATCAAGCCGGTCAATGAAGGGTCGAGCTTCGGCGTGCTGATTGTTGGCGCGGATCAGTCGCATCCTCCACAGGAACTTTATTCCGCAGATTGGCCCTACGGCGATCTGGTGATGGTGGAACGCTATGTCGGTGGTCGCGACCTGACATGCGCAGCAATGGGCGATCGGGCGCTCGATATCATCGATATCATCTCCAACAACAATACCTTCTATGACTATGACGCCAAATATGCTCCGGGCGGTTCGACGCATATTTTGCCGGCAGATCTTAAACCGAATATTTACCAATATATTCAATCGTTAACCATAAAGGCTCATCAGGCGCTTGGTTGCCGGGGTATTTCCCGCGCTGATTTTCGCTATGACGAGACTGCCGGAGAGGATGGCGACCTCATCTGTCTGGAAGTGAACACCCAGCCAGGCATGACGCCGACATCTCTGGTGCCTGACATGGCAAGGCATGCGGGCATGGATTTTAAAGAACTGGTCAGTTGGATGGTGGAGGACGCTTCGTGCGACCGATAAAGGGCAAACAGAAGGATGGCAGGACGGTGTCCGGTGGCGCTCGCAGAAAGCGAGCTGCGCAGGACCCCCGTGCCTATGCCTATGAGCAGCGTCGCCTGCCTTTCTACCGCCGGATCATTCCGCTGGCGGAGGCCTGGATTCCGCGCGGGTTCGGCTGGGGGCTCAGCGTCGGCTTTCTCGGCGTGACCATTCTCTATGGTGCCTCGATTGGTGGCGAGAACCAGACGACGCTGGAAAAGGCGTCGTCGGTATTCGGTCTCAAGGTAGAGGCTGTGTTGATCTCCGGCCAGAAGGAAGTGTCCGAGTCTGATATCCTGCGCGTGCTCGGCATCAATGAGGACAGCTCACTGCTGACCTTTGATGCCTATGATGCCCGCAAGAAGCTGGAAAGCATGAGCTGGATTGCCGAAGCGCAGGTGCAAAAACTCTATCCGAACAAGCTGCAGGTGGTGATCCGCGAGCAGAAGCCCTTTGCGCTGTGGCAGCGCGGGGAATATGTCTCCGTCATTGCCTATGATGGCTCGGTGCTGACCGATCACATCGATCCCGAGTTTGCCAAGCTACCTCTGGTCGTTGGCCATGGAGCGCAGCGGCAGGCTGCGGCGATGTTCGAACTGCTGGCGCAGTTCCCTTCGATCTCACGCAAGACACGGGCCGTGGTCTATGTCTCCGAACGGCGCTGGGATCTCTATTTCAAGAATGGCGTTCAGGCCAAGCTGCCGGAAGTCGGCGTGGCTGACGCACTGGAAAAGCTGCTTGCCTTCGATGAGAAGGGGGCACTTTCCCGCAAGGATATCACGACAGTTGACATGCGTCTTGCCGACAGGACGTTCGTTCGCATGAGCAAGGATGCTGCTGCCAAGCGTCGCGCTGCGCTGCGCACGCTGGGGGCAGACATTCCTCGGGAGGTGGAAACATGATCGGTTCTCCCTGGGGTAAACGGGATTCACGCGGACGTGGTCTCATTCACAAGCGGTCGCAGATCATCACCATTCTGGATGTCGGTTCGACCAAGATCTGCTGCATGATTGCGCGTCTTGTGCCGCGGCCACAGAGCGAGGCGCTGCCGCATCGCACCCACACCGTTCAGGTGCTCGGGTTCGGGCTGCATCAGGCACGAGGCATCAAGTCGGGCGTTGTCGTTGATCTCGATCAGGCGGAAAACTCCATCCGTCTCGCCGTTGGTGCTGCCGAAACGCAGGCCGATATGACGGTGCAGTCGCTGATTGTCAACGTGTCCTGCGGGCGCATCCATAGCGATACTCTCAGCGCATCGGTGTCCCTGAGCGGCCATGAGGTGGACGAGGTGGATATTCGCCGGGTGCTGCAGGCCGGAGCCAGCCATTTGCTGACGATGGACCGCACGGTGGTTCATTCCATGCCGATCGGCTATTCGCTTGATGGCGGCAAGGGCATCCGCGATCCGCGCGGCATGATTGGCGACGATCTGGCCGTAGACATGCATGTGGTTACGGCGCAGACGGCGCCCTTGAAGAATCTGGAACTGTGCATCAACCGCTGCCATCTCGACGTGGCGGCAATGGTTGCCACGCCTTACGCTTCGGGCCTTTCCTGTCTGGTGGATGATGAATCCGAGCTTGGGGTTGCCTGTGTCGACCTTGGCGGCGGGACGACGTCGATCTCGATTTTCGTCAACGGCCAGTTTGTTCATTCCGATGCCATCGCCATGGGCGGGCACCATGTGACCATGGATCTGGCGCGCGGTCTTTCGACCCGCCTTGCCGATGCGGAACGCATCAAGACGCTTTACGGCAGCGCCCTTCTGTCGCTGTCCGATGATCAGGAACTGGTTGCCGTTCCGCCGGTTGGCGACGATGACCGGGATCTGCTCAATCAGGTTCCCAAGGCCTCGCTGACGCGGATCATCAAGCCGCGCGTCGAGGAGATCTTGGAAGTCGTCCGTGACCGGATCGAAGCTTCGGGCTTTTCCGGCCATGTGGGACGACGGGTGGTGCTGACCGGTGGTGGCAGCCAGCTTACGGGCATGGCCGAAACCGCAAGGCGCATCATGGGACGGAATGTACGATTGGGGCGTCCGCTGGGCGTCGCCGGGTTGCCGGATATCGGAAAGGGACCTGCTTTTGCTACGGCGGTCGGCTTGATGATCTATCCGCAGGTTGCCCAGATCGAACAGTTTGAGAAAGTGCCGATCAAGCAAGCGCTCAATGGAAGCAGTGGTCGCGGCGGGATTTTCAGGCGCTGGTTTACGGAAAGCTTCTGATTTCGATTGGATAGTGTCGTGAAACACTCGTGAATCGTTGATCGGAATCAAGGGCTTGAGGTATATTGGACGGAATGATTCGTCCTGCTGCCTCACTCGAAAAGAATTGAAGAGAGAAATTGGAGCAGTATGAGTTTGCGTGGCTCCACAGTTAGGCGGATTGAGATCGGTAGCAATTCGATCCATGCAGTGAGATGAGGGTACTATGACCATCAATTTGAAGATGCCCGATATTACCGAATTGAAACCGAGAATCACGGTCTTCGGTGTCGGTGGTGCAGGCGGAAACGCAGTGAACAACATGATCGAGACCGGTTTGCTGGGTGTCGATTTTGTGGTGGCAAACACGGATGCGCAGGCGCTGACCCTGTCCCGGTCTGAACGTATTGTCCAGATGGGCATTGCGGTCACCGAAGGACTGGGCGCTGGCTCCCAGCCCGAAGTCGGGCGTGCTGCTGCCGAAGAAGTGATCGACGAGATCAATGATCATCTCGATGGCTCGCATATGGTTTTCATCACCGCAGGCATGGGCGGTGGTACCGGCACAGGGGCCGCCCCGGTTATTGCGCGCGCTGCCCGTGAGCAGGGTATACTGACGGTAGGTGTGGTTACCAAACCGTTCCATTTCGAAGGCCAGCGCCGCATGCGTCTTGCCGAAGCCGGGATTGAAGAGCTGCAGAAGAATGTCGACACGCTGATCGTCATTCCGAACCAGAACCTGTTCCGCATTGCCAACGAGAAGACCACCTTTGCAGATGCCTTCTCCATGGCTGACGAAGTGCTTTATTCCGGTGTTGCCTGCATTACCGATCTGATGGTCAAGGAAGGTCTCATCAACCTCGACTTTGCCGATGTGCGTTCGGTCATGCGCGCTATGGGCAAGGCGATGATGGGAACCGGCGAAGCTTCCGGCGATGGCCGTGCTCTTGCCGCTGCTGAAGCCGCCATTGCCAACCCGCTGCTTGATGACATCTCGATGAAAGGCGCTCAGGGCCTGCTCATCTCGATCACCGGCGGCAAGGATCTGACCCTGTTTGAAGTCGATGAAGCCGCTACCCGCATCCGTGAGGAAGTGGACGAAGACGCCAACATCATCCTTGGCGCTACCTTCGACGAAAACATGGAAGGCATGATCCGCGTGTCTGTCGTGGCAACCGGTATTGATCAGATCCTGACCGAGACCGTTGTTCCTGCCGACCAGCGCATGAAAGAGCTGACGGATCGCCTGCGCAATGTCGCAGCGCCTGCTCCGGAAGTCGCTCACAAGGAAGCCCCTGTTCAGGCTCCGGTGAAAGCACAGGCTGAACCTGTTCAGATGTCTGCGCCTGCCAAACCCGTCGAGAGCTTCTCGAACGATTTTGAAAAGCGTGAACAGTCGGTTGCTCGTCCTTCCGAGCAGGACCCTGCTGTTTCCATCGCTCCCTTCAAACCGGAAGCTGCCAGAGAGCCGATCGTAGAGGAAGAGTTCGTAGCCCCGACGGCGGTTCAGGAATCCACCGTTGACGCCGCAACGCCGTTCATCCCGCCGGTAGCGGAAGTTCCGGAAAATCTGCATCGCCCGATGCCGACCGTTGATGAACTGCCCCCGATGATCCAGCGTGAACTGGCTGCCCTGCGCAACAGGGAGGAGCATGATCACCACGAAGACGACACTCGTCCGATGAGCCTGCTGAAGCGTCTTGCTGCAGTTGGTCTTGGTCGCCGGGAAGAGGAATTCGACGGTCATCAGCAGGATGCCTATCATGCACAGCCCGCTCCGCAGGCTCGCATGGCACCTCAGGCTCCGCAGCATCAGCAGCAGGAAATGCCTGTCATGCCACGCATGAGCGCTCCTGCCTCACCGCAGGCTCCGATGTCTTCCATGAGCGGCATGCCGGCTTCCGGGTCTCCGCTCAATGAGTTTGCTCCTCGCCCGCAGCAGCAGCGCCCGATGCCGAACGCCGGTTATCAGCCGCAGCAGGGCCAGCTGGATGCCCAGGGCCGCATGGTTTCGGCCCCTGTTCAGCAGCCCCAGAGAATCAGTGAAGAAGACCAGGTTGAAATTCCTGCATTCCTGCGTCGCCAGTCCAGGTAACGGTTTGTTACAAGGCGATAATATTTCAAGTTATCAAAAGGCCGGCGTTCCATGAACGTCGGCCTTAAGTGTTTGTAATAGTGTATTTTTGTCGCGTTTCCGTGGGTCTCGTTCCTGCGCGGAAAATCCGTAACAATGGGTAAGAAAGCGTGATTTGGTAAACAGAAGACTGCCACGGTATGTTGACTTCGAAATAGATGCGAGGCGTATCGAAATTTGCCGCGCGGGCTGCGCCAACAGAGCGCTCTTAGCCTGCCCAGATCGGCAACAAGCCAGATACGATTAGGGACAAGAGAATGGCCAAACTGCTAAACGCCAAACAGACCACTTTGAAAGACCGCGTTGCGGTTTCAGGTGTCGGTGTTCATAGTGGCAAACCTGTAGAAATGATCCTGCATCCGGCGGATGCCAACACGGGCATTGTTTTCCTGCGTGTCGACCGCGAGAAGAAGACCGAGTTCGAAATCAAGGGTGACTATTCTTCCGTCATTGATACGCGTCTCTGCACCATCGTTGGCCACCCTGAAAAGGGCATGGTCGCGACGATCGAACATCTGATGGCCGCCCTGCGTGGCTATGGCGTCGACAATGTGGTTGTCGAAATCGACGGCGACGAAGTGCCTGTCATGGATGGCAGCGCCCGCGCCTATATCGATGCCATCGATCAGGTCGGTCTCAAGGAGCTTCCCTATTCCCGCCGTTACATTCGCGTTCTGAAGCCGGTTCGGGTGCAGAACGGCGATTCTGTCGGTGAGCTTCTGCCTTATGAAGGCCAGCGCTTCGATGTCACTATCGCTTTCGAGAGCGAGGCCATCGGCGTGCAGCACTTCGACGGTGAGATGACGCCGGATGTTTTCAAACGCGAAATCAGCCTAGCCCGTACCTTCGGCTTCATGTCTGACGTGGAACGCCTCTGGGCTGCCGGGTATGCACTCGGCTCGTCGCTGGAAAACTCGGTGGTGATCGACAACGATCAGAAGATCGTCAACCCCGACGGGCTGCGTTATACCGACGAGTTTGTGCGTCACAAGACTCTGGATGCGGTCGGCGATTTGTCGCTGGCTGGCGCTCCCCTGCTTGCCCATTACCGCTCCTACAAGGGTGGCCACAAGCTCAACTTCAACATGCTTGAAGCGCTGTTTGCCGATGCCAGCAACTGGGAGTGGGTCGAAGCCGTGCCTGCCTTTCGCAAGTCGGCGCGCGTTGGCACTTCAGTAGATACCGCCACGGTGCGGGTCGTTCTTGGTCCTGAAACCAACTGATGCTGTTTATGCCTGTGATGAGGAGGGTGGTGAAGGCCACCCTTTTTTGTGTCTGTGAGGCTCAAAATCGCTTGAACTTCAGACGATTTGCTTGCAAAGACCGGTTTGCTGTGTAGATTTGGTGAGGCTTTTGGTCTTGAGACACAATTTTTCCCCAATTGTGATTTCTCTGATGGCAAGTGTGTGCTTTGTTGTTAAGACAGAGGTCTTGGGGGTGACGACGTCGCGGCGGCTTTACGCGCGCTTATTGCCCCTCTGTCAGGGTTTGCTGATTTTGCTGGATCGGGATTCTTTGGCCAGATATTTGGAACAATCGTGTCCTTCGTACCGGTTGTTATTTGTTCCAGTTAAAGGATAGAAGCATCGATGGATTTTCTTTTCGCGAAACGGATCTGGTTCGGGCTCGCTCTCATTGCAGTTTCCGGCCTTGGTGCTTGTGCCAGCAAGGATCCATCGGATCTTGCCTTTGAGGAAATCCCTGCCGAGAAGCTGTATGCCGAAGGTCTCGTGGCCATGGAAACCGGTGACCGCAAGGGCGCGGAGAAGAAATTCGAGGAACTGGATCGCCAGCATCCCTATTCCAACTATGCTCGCCGCTCGATGATCCTCACCGCCTACACCTATTACAAGAGTGGTCAGTTCACGGAATGTATTTCCGCCGCTGAGCGCTTCCTGACACTGTTCCCCGGTGACGAGGATGTGCCATATGCCTACTATCTGATCGGCCAGTCCTACTTCAAGCAGATCCCCGATGTGACGCGTGATCAGGAAATGACGCAGAAGGCGCTGCAGGCGATGAACGAGCTGGTTCAGAACTATCCGGATTCTGAATACACCAGCGATGCTCGCCGCAAGATCCGCGTGACCATGGACCAGCTGGCTGGCAAGGAAATGCAGGTCGGCCGCTACTATCTCGAGCGCAAGGAATACATTGCCGCGATCAACCGCTTCAAGGTGGTCGTGACCGACTATCAGACCACCCGTCAGGTGGAAGAAGCCCTGATGCGTCTCGCGGAAGCCTATATGGCACTGGGCATTACCCATGAGGCCAAGACAGCCGTTGCTGTTCTGGGCCACAACTATCCTGACAGCAAGTGGTACAAGATGGCCTATAGCATGCTGAACAAGGGTGGTCTGGAGCCCGAGGTCAACAAGGGTTCCTGGATGGCGCGTGTTTTCGGCTAGGGACCTCGGTTTCCGCTGAAGCTGCTACAATCCTGTTGAAATGATCATGTTTTGTTCATGATGGATATGCCGTTGCCAATTGCTTTTGATGAGGCAGTTGGCATAGCATGACGCGCAAATCGAGTCAGCTTTGCGGCCGCTCATTGCTGTCTGTTCTATGAGGAAACCATGCTCGCCTCACTTTCAATTCGCGATATTGTCTTGATTGATCGCCTGGATCTGGAATTCGGCGATGGCATGACCGTTCTCACCGGCGAGACGGGGGCTGGCAAGTCGATCCTGCTGGACTCGCTGTCGCTTGCCCTTGGTGGCCGAGGCGACGGTGGTCTGGTGCGGGCTGGCCAGAAGCAGGGGCAGGTTGTCGCCATGTTCGACATTGCGCCGTCCCATCCGGTCTTTGCCCTTCTTGCCGAGCAGGGGCTCGACCATGATGGTGATCTGCTGCTAAGGCGGGTGCAGAATGCCGATGGTCGGACGCGGGCCTATGTCAATGATCAGCCGGTCAGCGCCGGTACCTTGCGGCTCATCGGCGAGGGTCTTGTCGAAATTCACGGTCAGCATGATGATCGGGCGCTGGTGGATGCTTCCCAGCACCGGGTCTTGCTGGATGCTTTTGGTGGGCTGCAGGGCGATGTTGATCGCGTGCGGGAAAGCTACAAGGTATGGCGCAAGGCCGAGCGCGATCTGGCTGCTTTGGAAAAGACCATCGAGGAAGCCCGCAAGGAAGCCGACTATCTGGCCGCCTCTGTCGAGGAGCTGGGCACTTTTGCTCCCATCGTCGGGGAAGAAGAAGAACTGGCTCAGCGGCGCACGACCATGATGCAGTCGGAGAAGGTCGCCACGGATCTCAATGAAGCCTACGAGGTGCTGGATGGCAATGGCTCGCCCATTCCCTCGCTTGCCAGCATGATGCGGCGGCTGGAACGCAAGACCGAACAGATGCCGGGGCTGCTGGAGCCGACACTTTCCCATCTCAACATCGCACTCAATGCGCTGGAAGACGCCCGCAGCAGCCTTGAAGAGGCGCAGCGGCGCACGGATTTTGATCCGCGCGAACTGGAGATGATTGAGGAGAGGCTGTTTGCCCTGCGCGCCCTGTCGCGCAAGCACAAGCTGCCCTCCGATGAACTGGCCGGGCTACTGGAGCGCATGCGGGCTGAATTGGATGCACTGGATCATGGCGAGGAGCGTCTGGTTGCCCTGCGCGCTGCAGCCAGTGACACCAAGGTTGCCTATGACAAGGCCGCCGCCAGCCTCAGCAAACAGCGGGCAAAGGTGGCCAAGGATCTGATCAGGCAGGTGATGGCCGAGCTGCCATCGCTGAAGCTGGAAGCCGCCAAATTCATTGTCAACCAGACTGCCGAGGCGGACAGTCGCGGCGAAGACGGCATTGACCAGATCGAGTTCTGGGTGCAGACCAACCCGGGCACCCGTCCAGGCCCGATGATGAAGGTGGCGTCAGGTGGCGAGCTGTCGCGTTTTCTGCTGGCCCTGAAAGTGGCCATGGCGGACAAGGGCTCTGCACCGACACTGGTGTTCGATGAGATCGACACCGGGGTTGGCGGCGCAGTCGCTGACGCGATCGGGCGGCGTCTGGCACGGCTGGCACAAAACGTCCAGGTTCTGTCCGTGACCCATGCGCCGCAGGTTGCCTCGCGGGCCAACGCTCACATGCGCATCGCCAAGACGCCGGTCAAGGGCGAAGACCGGGTCGCAACCGGCGTGACGCTGATCGATGGTGACCATCGTGAGGAAGAAATTGCCCGCATGCTGGCTGGCGAAGTGATTTCGGATGAAGCCCGGGCTGCGGCGCGGCACCTCATTTCGGGGAAGACAACAGGAGCATAGGCGTGGATCGGAATAGCTTGCGCGAGAAGCCGGTTGATCAATTGGATGCCGACGAGGCGAAGGCGGAGCTTGGCTATCTTGCCGAAGAAATTGCAGAAGCCGACAGGCTCTATCATCAGGACGATGCCCCTGATCTGACAGACGCCCAGTATGATGGCTTGCGGCGGCGCAACAGCGCGCTTGAGCTGCGCTTTCCGATGTTGCGACGCGAGGATAGCCCGACCTTTCGTGTCGGGTCGTCCCCTTCGGAAAAATTTGCCAAGATCACCCATGTCGTGCCGATGCTGTCGCTCGACAATGCTTTCAGCGACGAGGATGTCTCCGAGTTCGGGGCGAGGGTACGGCGTTTTCTCGGTCTCGGACGTGACGCTGCGCTTACGATCACGGCCGAGCCGAAAATCGATGGTCTGTCGGCCTCCATTCGCTATGAAAATGGTGAGCTGGTCTATGGCGTGACCCGTGGTGACGGCACCGTTGGTGAAGACATCACGGCCAATATCAAGACCATTGCCTCCATTCCGCACAAGCTCAAGGGGCCTACTGTGCCTGCTGTTGTGGAAGTGCGCGGCGAGGTCTATTTCCCGCGTTCGGAGTTTCTGGCCCTCAACGAGCGGCAAGCCGAAAGCGGCGGCAAGACCTTTGCCAATCCACGCAACGCGGCTGCCGGATCCCTGCGCCAGCTCGACGCCGAGATTACCCGCTCGCGCAATCTGGCCTTCTTTGCCTATGCCTGGGGTGAGGTGAGCGAACCGCTGGGCGAGACCCAGTATGAAGCCGTGCAGCGGATCGGTTCATGGGGCTTTACGGTCAACCCGCTGATGCAGCGTCATGACAGCGTTGCAGGATTGATCTCCCATTATCACGAGATCGAGGCGATGCGTTCTTCGCTCGACTATGACATTGACGGCGTGGTCTACAAGGTTGACCGGCTTGAGCTGCAGACCCGGCTCGGATTTGTCTCCCGTGCGCCACGCTGGGCCATAGCGCACAAGTTTCCTGCCGAGAAGGCAATCACCCGTTTGCTTGAAATCGACATTCAGGTGGGCCGTACAGGCGCCCTGACGCCGGTTGCCAAGCTCGAGCCGGTGACTGTGGGCGGCGTGGTGGTTTCCAACGCGACCCTTCACAATGAGGACGAGATCGTCCGCAAGGATGTCCGGGTTGGTGACATGGTCATCGTGCAGCGGGCAGGGGATGTCATTCCGCAGATTATCGGACCGGTGCTCGACGAGGGGGACGAGCGTGGTGAGGCTTTTGTCTTCCCCACGATCTGCCCTGTCTGTGGCTCTCATGCTGTGCGCGAAAAGAAGGAAACTGGTGAGCTTGATGCCATTCGCCGCTGCACCGGCGGGCTGGTCTGTCGGGCGCAGGCGGTGGAACAGCTCAAGCATTTTGTCTCCCGCAACGCCATGGATATCGACGGTCTGGGCGAGAAGCAGGTAACCGCCTTTTTCGAGCAGGGCATCATCCGCAATGCGGCGGACATTTTCCACCTGCGCGATCTGGACGAAGAGAAAAGTCGGGGCGAGCGTCTGCGTGATCAGGACGGCTGGGGCCCGACGTCGGCCCGCAACCTGTTTGCCGCAATTGACGAGCGCCGTTCTGTCGAACTGCATCGCTTCATCTTTGCGCTTGGCATTCGCCATGTCGGCGAGACAACGGCCAAGCTGCTTGGGCGCCACTATGGCAGCTTTGCCGCGCTAAGAGAGGCGATGAAGGCGGCGGGGGATGCGGACAGCGACGCATGGCAGGATCTGTTGGGGATCGACGGCATCGGCGCGATTGTGGCGCGCAGCATTGTCGAGTTCTTCAATGAGGCGCATAACGAGGATGTTCTTGACGCTCTGCTGAGGGAAGTGACGCCGCAGGAAGCCGAAGCCGTGCAAACCGACAGCTCCATCTCGGGCAAGACGGTGGTTTTCACCGGCAGTCTTGAGCGCCTTTCCCGAACGGAAGCCAAGAATCAGGCCGAAAGCCTCGGGGCCAAGGTGTCTGGCTCTGTTTCCAAGAAGACCGATATTCTGGTTGCCGGACCGGGCGCAGGCTCAAAGCTCAAGAAAGCACAGGAGCTCGACATCACGATCATGACCGAGGGCGAGTGGATTGCTCTTCTCGAAGGCTAGACTGCGCCATCGCACCCCTCAGCGCTGAAAACAAAAGCCAGCCCCGAAAGAGGCTGGCTTTTTTGGGTTTTGCGGTTCGTCGCAGTCGCCTTAGCCTACAAGGCTCATGCGTGCAGGGGTTTGGTTGCTTCGGCCAACCAGGCGCGCACGTCCTCCGGCAGCTCTGCGGACAGCTCGGCAAAGACCTCTTCGTGATAATCATTGAGCCAGTTGATTTCCCTGGCGGTTAGCAAAGAGACCTCGATGAGGCGCTGATCAATCGGGCAGAGCGTCAGGGTTTCAAAGCCATGCATCGGCAATTCGCCCCCTTCCATCGCTTTGGCCTCGGTGACCGTGACCAGATTCTCGATGCGAATCCCCCAGGCGCCGGTTTTGTAGTAGCCGGGTTCGTTGGACAGAACATTGCCGGCCTCAAGCGCCGCGCCACCCCGCTTGGAAATGCTCTGCGGCCCCTCATGGCAGCAAAGATAGGAGCCAACGCCATGGCCCGTGCCATGCGCATAGTCAAGCCCGACCTCCCAAAGCGGCTGGCGGGCCAGCGTGTCGAGCTGGATGCCCTTGGTGCCTTCAGGGAAGCGGGCCAGCGTCAGGGCGATCATGCCCTTGAGCACGCGGGTGAACCGGTCCTTCATCTCCGCGTCGGGCGTGCCGATGGCAATCGTGCGGGTGATGTCGGTGGTGCCATCCGGATACTGTCCGCCGGAATCGACAAGGAACAGCGAGTTCTGCACGAACTTGCGGTTGGTGGCCTCGGTGACATGATAGTGGACGATGGCGCCGTTGGGGCCTGCTCCGGCGATGGTGTCAAAGGAGATGTCCTTGAGGCAGCCGGTTTCAGCGCGGAAATCTTCCAGCGCCTTGGTTGCCGTGATCTCGTCGAGGGTGTCGGTTGGGGCCATGGTGTCGAGCCAGTGCAGGAAGTGGCACATGGCCACCCCATCCCGATGATGCGCTTTGCGCATGCCTGAAAGCTCGGCGGCATTCTTGACGGCTTTGGGCTTGAGGCAGGGATCGGAGGCGTTGAGGATGCGCGAGCCGGCATCCTCGATCATTGTCTTGATCGCATAAGGCACGAGGGTCTCGTCCAGCATCCATGTCTTGTTGGCGCCGGACAGCGACTTGATCAGGTTTGGCAGCTCTTCAAACGGTGCAATGGTAACCGAAGCGGGGAGGTGGGTGCGGGTTTCCTCCGGCAGCTTGGCCAGATCGGTCAGCAGATAGGCGCTGCCGTCGGCGCGCACGATGGCAAAGGCCAGCGGCAAGGGTGCGCAGGCCACATCACTGCCACGGATGTTGAACAGCCAGGCTATGCTGTCGCCCTGCGTGATGAAGGTCGCATCCGCCTTGGCCGCAAAGCCCGCAGCAATCTTGTCGAGCTTATCCGTTGAGGCTTCGCCAGCCAGTTCCCGCGGGTGGGGCAGGATGGGGTTCTGGGGGCGGCTTGGCCGGTCGGTCCAGATCGCATCCACCGGATTGCTCTTGCAGGCAACAAGGGTTGCCCCCTTTTCCTTGCATGTCTTCTCAAACCGGTCGACGGCGCTCTGGGTGTAGAGCCACGGATCGAATCCGATGACCTCGCCGCCCTGAAGGGTTTCGGCGAGCCATTCGGCAACCGATTTTGACAGAATGGCGACAGGTGTGATCAATTCGGCATCGACCTGATCCTGAACTTGCAGGGTATAACGCCCATCCACAAAGATGGCGGCCTTGTCCTTGAGAATGACTGCGCTGCCCGCCGACCCGGTGAAGCCGGTGAGCCAAGCAAGCCGCTCGGCATAGGGAGCCATGTTTTCACCGCCAAACTCGTCGGCGCGGGACATGATGTAGCCATCCAGTCCGGCTTCTTGCAGATGCGCCCGCAGCAAGGGGATCCGCAGCCGGCCTTGTTCGGGGTTCGCGGTGTTGCTAAATTCTTGAAACATTAGAACTTTCCTAAAGGAAACCTGGCGGGGCGGAATCCGGCTCCGCGTCTGTCCGGTGATGAGTCCAGATATGATGGATGGTTGGACAACAGTGCCAAATTTGTGTGGTTCGAGCAAGGGCAGTCGCGTCGGTTGACAGGGATTTAATAATTCATTGCTCTTGCATATTTGCGCAATCATATGGACTCAAAATCGCGCTATGCACAAAACGCATTACTGTTTTGATGTATTGGGCCTTTTTGAATTGCTCCAGGTGGACCATATTCCATGACATAGATCAAACAGATCAATCACCGATGAGAAGAAAGGAAATTACAATGAACTTCTTTAACCGTGCTCTGGAAAAAGTTATCGCTGCTCGTGAAGAACAGGCTCAGCGTTACGTTGACGAATACATGTCCGAACGTGGCCTCGGCTCTTTCATCGACCTGACCAACGATCCTCGCGGCTAATCGCCGTGAGGCTTCTCGGATGATCTACGAAAAATTGCGTAGAAGACATTTGCTTGGTCATCCAGAGAAGTTTCGGACGGGAGGAGATAAGCCGTCCCAAATAAAACTCCATGAAAACAAGCGGGTTTCGGCCCGCTTTTTTTGTTTTTGTGTTTTGGCGAACTGGAGAAATGCCTCTCCGAGAGTCCCGAACCGCAGTGCGACTGACATAGCTAAGTGTCATGCCATGCACTTTTGCCGTGGCTGTCGTGAGAAACTGTGCATTTTCTTACTAAGCAGATTTGCTATATAACTTTGGTATAAGAAAGAGGTCGAGAAGATCGACCGGATGATGAAAAGGAAAAATCAATGTCCATCCTCAGCAATGCTTTCGAACGTATGATCGCAGCTCGTGAAGCCGAAGCTCGTTCTTACATCGAACTCTACTCCCCGAACTTCTCTGAAGTTTTCTCTGCTCGCGACAACAACGACAAATAATCCACTTGAACTTCCCTACGGGGAAGCTCAAGTGTCCATTCGCATGAAAGAGGCAAAAGGCCATTTTATGCATCCCCCTTGGGGGGAGCCGGGAGGTCCCGGCCGTTTTCGCAAAGAAAACCAACTGGCAATATGATTGGCGCCAGCCTTATCGTTCCAGGACCAGAACCAACCACCCATCTTCCTTGATTGTTCTGACGTGACGCAGACCTTGCAGCCGGTAGGCAGCAAGAACGCGTGCGCGTTGATGCGGCAGCAGGCCCGACAGGATGACGCGTCCACCTCTGGCAATGTGCCTGGCCATTTCCGGGGCCATCTTGCACAGTGGCCCGGCAAGAATATTGGCAACGATCAGGTCAAACGGGCCTTTTTTCGCAAAAATCTGATGGCTGAAACCGGCTGCAACCGCGGTTTTGACGAACGGTTGCACCTCGTTGATGCGTATGTTTTCATTGGCGGTCTCAATGGAGATCGGGTCGATGTCGGTTGCGACGATCTCCTGTTTGAGCAATTTGGCCAGCGCAATGGCCAGAACCGCAGACCCTGTGCCCAGATCAAGCAGCCGCAGGGGATGGAAGCGGCGCAGCTCTTCACTCAGAACCTTCAGACATCCGGCGGTGGTGCCATGGTGGCCCGTACCAAACGCCTGCCCGGCGTTGATCTGCACCGGAATCCGGCCCTTTGTGTCGAGGCCACGATCATGGGAACCATGGATGATGAAGCGTCCGGCTTCCACCGGTACCAGACCTTCAAGGCTTTTCGTCACCCAGTCGACATCGGCCAGCTCTTCCGTGCGGAGCGGTAGCGCCATTGACAGGGCAGAAAGTTCCGCAAGGGTGGTGCGATAGACATCGCTCATCTGCTCGTCGGACGGATAGAGGGAGAGGGCCCAGATGCCGCGATCCTCATCAACCTCGAAGTTGGAAATGGCAAAGCCATCTTCCTCGAAGACCTTCTGCAGATGGTCGGCTGCGGTCTGAATGTCCTTGATGGGGCCTTCGGCATAAAGATATTGGGGCATGGTTCCCTCTTGTTCCTGAAATCTGGCACGTCGATAGACCTTCGCAGCCGCAATGGCAAGCGGCAAGGCTTAATGTTTTTCCACGAAACTGTCGAGCACCCGCTTTTGTCCTGTCTGGAACTGGATGGTCAGCTTGTTGCCCTCTATGGTGCGGATTTCGCCATAGCCGAACTTGAGGTGGAACACCCGTTCACCGACGGAAAACTTCGATGGCGTGTCCGAGACGCTCTTGGCGACCAGTTCGCCCTCGATGGTCGTCGTTGCACGCTTTGCCTTGGGGGCGCTGGCCTTCGTGCGGTTGGCCTTGTTGGCCTGTGCCCGCTTCCAGCCCGGCGTTTCGTAGGTGTTCTCGAAGGGGTCGGATGTGTCGAACCGGCTTTTGCCATAGATGGAGCCTCCAACGCCGGAAGCACCATAGCCGCCATAGGTCGACTGGCTCTCCTCGATCTCCACATGCTTGGACGGCAATTCGTCAAGGAAGCGCGAGGGGATGGAATTCTGCCACAGACCATGGATGCGCCGATTGGAGGCGACGTAGATCTTGGCCCGCTTCTTGGCGCGGGTGATGCCTACATAGGCGAGGCGGCGCTCTTCCTCCAGCCCCTTGGTGCCGGCTTCATCCAGTGCCCGCTGGTGGGGGAACAGGCCTTCTTCCCAGCCGGGCAGGAAGACCGTATCGAATTCTAGCCCCTTGGCCGAATGCAGGGTCATGATCGAAACCGCGTCGTTGGTCTCGCCTGCGTCGCGGTCCATCACCAGTGCGATATGCTCAAGGAAGCTCGGCAGCGAGTCGAACTCTTCCATCGAGCGGATCAGTTCCTTGAGGTTTTCAAGGCGGCCCGGCGCGTCCGGTGACTTGTCCTTCTGCCACATTTCGGTATAGCCGGATTCATCAAGGATGATCTCGGCCAGTTCCGTGTGCTTCATGGTCGGCATCATGGTGCGCCAGTGGTTGAACTGACCCAGAAGGCTCTTGAGGGCGTTGCGCGGTTTGGGTTTCAGCTCTTCGGTTTCCACCATTTCAGAGGCCGCTTCCATCAGCGGAATTTCCTCGGCGCGAGCCAGCGTGTGGATCTGACGAATGGTCGCATCGCCAAGGCCGCGGCGGGGGGTGTTGACGATGCGCTCGAAGGCAAGGTCGTCGGCGGACTGGACCACTGCGCGGAAATAGGCCAGCGCATCGCGGATCTCGGCGCGCTCATAGAAACGCGGGCCGCCGATGACGCGATAGTTGAGGCCCATGGTAATGAAACGGTCTTCGAATTCGCGCATCTGGAAGGAGGCGCGAACCAGAATGGCCATGTCGTTGAGCTCGTGCCCGGCGCGCTGAAAGGCCTCGATCTGGTCGCCGATGGTTCGGGCCTCTTCTTCCGAATCCCAGACGGAGGCAACCGTGACCTTCTCGGCCTCATCGTCCTTGATCTGCGGGTGCAGGGTCTTGCCGAGGCGCCCTTCATTATAGGTAATAAGATGGGAGGCGGCCGCCAGAATATGGGCGGTGGAGCGATAGTTGCGTTCAAGCCGGATGACCTTGGCGCCGGGGAAGTCTTCCTCGAAGCGCAGGATATTGTCGACCTCGGCACCACGCCAGCCATAGATCGACTGGTCATCGTCACCGACGCAGCAAATGTTGTGGCTGGACTGGGCCAGAAGGCGCAGCCAGAGATACTGGGCGACGTTGGTGTCCTGATACTCGTCCACCAGAATATAGCGGAATTTGTCGTGGTAGCTGGCGAGCACATCCGGGTTCTCGCGGAACAGGCGGATGCACTCCAGCAGCAGGTCGCCGAAGTCGCAGGCGTTGAGGATCTTGAGACGCTCCTGATAGGCGGCGTAAAGCGCGATGCCCTTGCCCTGGGCAAACAGGAAGGCCTCGTCCTGCGGCACCTGGTTGGGGGAAAGACCACGGTTCTTCCAGCCGTCAATCAGGGTGGCAAGCTGGCGGGCGGGCCAGCGCTTTTCCTCGATGGCCGCGGCCTGAATGAGCTGCTTGAGCAGGCGGATCTGGTCGTCGGTATCGAGGATAGTGAAGTTGGACCGCAGCCCGACCAGCTCGGCATGACGCCTCAGGATCTTGACGCCGATCGAGTGGAAGGTGCCAAGCCATTGCATGCCTTCCACGGAGCCGCCAATGAGTTTGCCAATGCGATCCTTCATCTCGCGGGCGGCCTTGTTGGTGAAGGTCACCGACAGGATCTGCCACGGCGTGGCGCGGCGCGTTGCCAGAATATGGCCGATGCGGGTGGTCAATACGCGGGTCTTGCCGGTGCCTGCGCCAGCCAGAACCAGCAGCGGGCCGTCAAGGCTCTCCACCGCATCTCTCTGTTCGGGGTTGAGGCCATCCAGATAGGGCGTCGGGTGCATGCGGGCGAGCCTTGCGCGAATGCCTTCCTGATCTTCCTCCTCACGCTCACGGATCGGGGATACGGGTGGTGTCGCAAAAAGATCAGACATTGATACTATCGGTTCCGGCTTGGTGTTATCTGGGATTGTTCGTTGGGGTTCCTGGTCGCCATCTATCGGCTTTATGCGCCTTTTACAAGGCACTGCGGTCGAAAAAGGGGGTGAACAGACCGAATCTGGATAAGAACATTATAGCAACAAATGTGGTTTGTCAGGGGCAAATTTGTTGTTCTGGTGTTTTGTGACCGGAGGTGAACCAACGGAGGGAGGAGGCCTCTGTCTGAAGTGGAGGGCTTGTCAGCGATGCTCCTCCACCTGCGTGCTGATGAGAACGTCGTTGAAATAGCGCAGGGCATCCACCTGCCGCACCCAGCCGACAATCCTGCCGGGATTGTGCGGATCCAGCACCGCGAGATCGGCGCCGCCGTTGTCATTGAAGGTCTTGAGTGCCAGTTCCAGCGTATCCTGCATGCGGATGGCTTCCATGTCGTGTCGCAGCACGGTGTCTTCAGCGGCGACGTCCGCAGCCAGCGGGGTGTAGACCTCGGCAACCGTCACCTGGTTGACGATGTAGCGATGGGTGCCTTCGTTGAGGAAGATGCCGCGCATGGCCAGTTGCCAGTGAAAATAGGAGCGGCCACTGAGGGCTACGGCGATGCCATTGGAAATCGAGACCGTCAGCAGCAGCGCGATGGACAGGGCGTAGCCGCCGGTCAGCTCGAACACGATCATGGTAGTTGAAATGGGCGCGCCCAACACGGCGGATGCGACGGCGCCCATACCCAACAAGGCATAAAGGCCGTGGGTAGAGGCGATTTCTGGCAGCAATGGCTGGGCAATCAACCCGAAGGTGCCGCCAACCATGGCTCCGATATAGAGCGAGGGCGAGAAGATGCCGCCGCCAAAGCGGGAGGCCAGCGTGATCGAGGTCGCCAGCATCTTGGCAAAGATCAGCCAAAGAAGTGTCATCAGCGGTAATTGCTGCTTGAGGGCCAGATCGGTTGCCTCATAGCCGACGCCGAGCACTTCGGGAAAGGCCAGCGCCAGAAGACCGACAAGGAAACCACCGACAACGGGGCGGAAGACCAGCGGCATCTTGATGTGGCGGGCAATCCAGTCGGTGCCGAGCAGCGAAGTCTGGAACAGCACCGCCACAATGGCACAGACAATGCCCAAAAGGGCGAAGGACGGCAGTTCCCAATAGGAGGTGAGTTGATAGTCGGGAATGATGAAGGAGGCAGTATCGCCGAAATAGAGGCGCGAGAAGGTGGTGCCCACGGCGGAGGCCAGCACGATCGGCACAAAGGCCGAGAAGGCATAATGCCCCAGAATGACTTCATGGGCGAACAGCACGCCGGCGATCGGGGCGTTGAACGAGGCCGAGACGGCACTGGCAACCCCGCAGGCCAGAAGGATCTTGCGGGCAGCCGGTTGCAGCGACAGCTTGCGGCTGAGGGAGCTGGCGAGGCTGGCCCCGAAATGGACGATAGGCCCCTCGCGCCCGGCGCTTGCGCCAGATCCCAGCGAGACGATGGTGATGGCGGCGCTGTCGAGGGCCTGCCAGAAGCGCAGCCCCCGGCCGCCTCGTGCCCGGGCCTCGATGACATCGGCAACCCCTTCGGCGCGTTTGATGGGGTGGACATATTGCAGGAAAGCTCCGACGAACAGGCCGCCAAGGGTTGGCGCAAGAATGACGATCCAGGCAGGGCTTGCCCGAACCGTGGCTATGATTGTCTCGCTGCTGGTGCCGAGCCAGAACCACTGCACACCGCCGATGCCGAGCCGGAAGAGGATGGCCGCCAGCGAGACCAGAAAGCCGATAAGGATGGCAAACAGCCACAGTTTGGGCTGTTGTGTCGACAGGTAGATCGACCAGTTCGGCTCTATCCAGCTGCGTATCAGTTTGATCGGGTTGGTCCAGAACATGGTCGGCAAAGTCTTGTTGCTATGAGGAGCAGGGCGTCTGTCCCGTGGTCAGCGGGTTTCCCCTGTTTTCTTTTGAAAGCTTTGAAACTTTTGCCAGAAAGGTCAAGCCTAACCTTCGGATGCTGCCACAGGAACAAAGAAAAGCCGCCCGGGAAGGCGGCTCTTTCGTAATCTTCATCAAATCTGTCCGGTCCGGAGGCGAGAGCGTGGCGCGCAGGTGCCCGCTGTTCGCAGGGAGACGCGCTACGGTTTGGTTTCCGTCTTTGCGTCCGGTGCTTCCGGTGTTGGCGTTTCTGCCGCAGGTTCCGGGTCTCGATGGCGGGCGAAATCGTAGAATTTGCCGGACTGCATATGGTAGACGCCTTCCTTGCAGAAGACCTTGGAGAAGGCGTTGGCAATGAGGGCGCAAGCCATCAGCGGCAGCATCATCTGGTGGTTGTCGGTCATCTCCATGACGATGACGAAGGAGGTGATGGGAGCCTGAACGACGCCGGTGAAGTAGGAAACCATGCCAAGCAGCACGATGGCGCCAACGGGCACCTTGGGGAACAGGCCCGCAAGGTCGGCGCCCAGTCCGGCGCCCACCGAGAGTGACGGCGAGAAAATGCCGCCGGGCAGTCCGCCGATGGAAGAGGCTATGGTGGCCAGCAGTTTCAAGGGCGCATATTCAAGGCGCAGCTCCGTGTCACCATGCAGCACATCGCGGGCTGCCTCATAACCGGAGCCATTGACGGCACCATCGGTGTAGAGGCCGGCAAGTGCGACGATCAGGCCGCAGAGAATGGCAAAGGGGATCGGGTGAGCCTTGA
The DNA here is from genome assembly GCF_003574655.1 of Cohaesibacter haloalkalitolerans. Taxonomy (GTDB): domain Bacteria; phylum Pseudomonadota; class Alphaproteobacteria; order Rhizobiales; family Cohaesibacteraceae; genus Cohaesibacter; species Cohaesibacter haloalkalitolerans. The sequence continues at coordinate 276,054 of NZ_QNUM01000004.1, read as the reverse complement.
TCATCGCGCCGACAGCGCCGGGCAGGCCATAGGTGAAGAGCACCAGAACCTTGGAGAACAGGCCGCCAGCGAGGCCGCCGACCACACCAACGATGGGTACGGCAATCCAGCCCCAGCCGAACTGCAGCACATCGTGCGAGGTGCCGAAATAGGTGTAGTTGCCGAAGATGGCCATGGAGGTCAGACCGGCGAGGATGACCGTGCCGAGGATCATGCCGCTGGTGCGCATTTCAAACGAGCGGCTCATTTCCTCGATGGCAAAGACGATCCCGGCCAGTGGCGTGTTGAAGGCACCGGCGATACCGGCCGCGGCACCGGCCAGAATGAGACCGACCTGCCGTTTGGGGGCAATGCGCCCCGTCAGGAACATCACGGCGGCCCCGACCTGAACGGTCGGGCCTTCACGGCCGGTCGAGGCGCCGATCATCATGCCGAGCAGCGTCATCACGATCTTGCCGATGGCCGAGCGTATACCGACCAGCTTTGCCCGGCTGGTTGGGCGCTTGAGCCGCCGGGCGGCGATGGCTTGCGGAATGCCGGAGCCCTGCGTGCCGGGGAAGTAGCGATTGGTCACCCAGACGATTGCGCCAAAGCCGAGTGGCGTCACCAGGAGGCCAGCGTAAGGGTAAGCTGCGATCAACTGGCGATAGAGATCCTGACTGGCGTCTGCGCCCATGGCCAGAGCCACGGCAGCAAAGCCGACCATGACACCGCCCAACCCGAAGATGATCCGTCTCTGCCAGATCAGACGTTGGGCTCGGACTTGTTTGCCATGCGGAATATGCAGGTTAATGAATTGGTTCATGATTCTCGGCTGGCTTTTTCTGGGGTCGTTTGCTGGCGGTCACTGGTGATGAAAGGCAAAGTGCCTTCCGCATTCATCGAAATGTCAGAACCGGCTATGGTTTGGTTATGCAACAATAGCAAAGGCAGAATGAGGGTCAACCGTGCGCAACCCGGTCATTACTGCTTTTATCTGTCATTCAACGGATGTTTGTTCGAAGACAATCGCAAGCGATCTGCAAAACGAAGTGTTTCGCCCGAACTTCGGGTTGATAACACTGCACATTATGGGACAGAAGAGCATATTTGAAAGAGGAGCTATGCATATGTTGGGACCTGCCGCAGGGGAGGGGCGCATCTGTGCGAATTGCTGCTCCCGGTCTGGCATTTTGCCCGTGAGTGTGCCTAATTGTTCAAAAAATCAAAATCACCACTCCGGAGTTTCCCATGTCTTCTGCCGTCCAGCCCCATTTCAAACGAGAGACTGATGCCGATGCCGTCAAAGCGGTCTGCTCGCAACTGGCCGAGCAATTCGGCGAACGCTTCACGACCGGCAAGGCGCTCAGGGAACAGCATGCCCACACGACGACCGGGCTGGCCAATGAGATGCCCGATGGCGTTGTCTTTGTGAAGAGCACGGAGGAGGTCTCCAGTGTCGTGGCGCTGTGCAACGCTCATTCGGTGCCGGTCATCGCATTCGGGTCCGGTTCATCGCTGGAAGGTCAGTTGAACGCTCCCTATGGCGGCATCTCGCTTGATCTGTCGGGCATGAATGCCATTGTCGAGGTCTGTGCGGAGGATCTCAACTGCACGGTTCAGGCTGGCGTCACCCGCAAGCAGCTCAACGAATATCTGCGCGATACGGGGCTGTTCTTTCCCATCGATCCGGGGGCGGATGCCTCGCTAGGCGGGATGGCGGCGACCCGCGCGTCTGGCACCAACGCAGTGCGCTATGGCACGATGAAGGACAATGTCCTCGCGCTCAAGGCGGTGATGGCCGACGGCACGATCATCGAGACGGCCAGCAAGGCCAAGAAGAGCTCGGCGGGTTATGACCTCACCCGGTTGCTGGTCGGCTCGGAAGGCACTCTTGGCATCATCACGGAAGTCTCGCTCAAGCTCTCGGGCATCCCGCAAGCCATTTCGGGCGGCATTTGCGGCTTTCCCGATCTGGAAAGCGCCTGCAATGCCGTGATCATGACCATCCAGTGCGGTATTCCGGTGGCCCGCATCGAGCTGCTCGACAGCCTTCAGGTGAAGGCCGTCAACCTGCATTCCAAGATCGGTCTCGTTGAACGGCCGACACTGCTGGTGGAGTTTCATGGCACTGAAAGCGGCGTGGCCGAACAGGCCGAGCTGTTCGCCGACATCATCGAGGAATTTGGCGGCTCCGACTTCGAATGGGCCACCAAGCCGGAAGACCGGACGCGGCTCTGGGCAGCGCGTCATGATTCCTACTGGGCAACCTTTTCGCTGCGTCCGGGCGCCAAGAGCGTTTCGAGCGATGCCTGTGTCCCCATTTCCCGTCTCGCCGAATGCGTGCGCGAAACTCAGAAGGACATCGAGGCCAGCGGCTTTCTGGCCCCGGTCGTCGGACATGTCGGGGATGGCAATTTCCATGTCCAGCTGCTGCTCGATCCGGAGAACCCGGAAGAGCATGCCCGGGCGGATGAATTCCTGGGACGACTCGCCGAGCGGGCGATCGCCATGGGCGGAACCTGCACCGGAGAGCATGGCGTTGGACAGGGCAAGATGAAATACATGGAAAAGGAATTCGGCCCGGCGCTTGCCTACATGATTGCCATCAAACAGGCATTTGACCCCAAAAACATCATGAATCCGGGGAAAATTCTGCCTCAGCAGAATTAATTCAGTGCGTTAGCTTTCCCAAAGAGCAGAATTCCTTTGTCTCATCAGTCCCTGTGCTGTCCGGTTTGTCCTTTTCAGATGGCGGTGCAGGTGCTATTTGGGAATAAGGATTTTTTAAGAATTACCAACGGAGTGCATTGAAGCGGTCATCCCGTCAGCGAGCCATTACGGGCAGGCTTCCTGTCTGTTGCCTGCGTTGTTGACGGAACCCGGATTGGACAAGCGGTTTTAGCAGCAGGGTCTCCTTTGTGTTTATCAGCCGGTCGGGCCGGGAGGGCTCGGTCGAACCGCTTTTTTTTGTCGGGGTCGGTGGCTTCGGTGTGCGCTGCCTATTCTCCAGGGGGACGGGGTCCTGAATAGTCTGTACTTCACGATTGGTGGATCGATCTTGCTGGCGCTGGTGATTGCGCTGGTCGGGCCTCTGTTTGTCGACTGGACATCCTATCGTGCCGCGTTCGAGCGGGAGGCCACGCTGGCCCTCGGTCAGCCGGTGCATGTGCTGGGCGATGCCGACATGCAGATCCTGCCCATGCCGCGCCTGCATTTCGAGAGCGTGCATGTGGGCCCTGACGAGCAATCCCCCATTCTGACGGTCGATGCCTTCGATGTGCGGATCGAGCTGTTTCCGCTGGTGCAGGGCAAGATCGAAGTCGTGGACATGACCCTCAACAATCCTTCCCTCAAGCTGGAAGTGGATGAAGAGGGCCGGTTCGACTGGCGGCGCGAAGGCGGCAAGCTCTGGGATCTCGACATGGAAAAGATCCGCCTCAATGATGTGCGGATCGAAAATGGCCGGATCGATTTCCTCGACAAGAGCACCGGTCGCAGCAAGGCGATTTCCGGGCTCAATGGTGCGCTGGAAGCGCGCTCGCTGATCGGTCCCTACAAGATCGAAACCTCTTTCCGGATGGATGGCGAGCCCTATTCGCTGATGCTGTCAACGGGGGCTGCCAGCGCGGAAGGCATGCGCGTCAAGAGCCTTTTGACCCCGGCCAATTTCGCGGTTTCCCTTGCCATGGACGGCAATGTCAAGGAAGGGGAGGACCAGCGCTTCCACTATATCGGCTCGACCGAAATCTCCAATGCTGTTGAAGGGGCCGAGGGGGCGGTGACGCCATGGTCGCTCTCCGGCAGCAGCGATCTGACCGCGTCGTCACTGGTCTTGCCGAAATTCGAGTTCTCACACGGGCCCGTGGATCAGGCCTATCGCCTCAATGGCGCAGGGACGGTGGATTTCGGTGCCAATCCGCGCTTCGATGTCGTGGTGTCGTCGCGCCAGCTCGATTTTGACCGGGCGCTGGGCGAGGGCCCGAATGCGCCGATCAATCTTCAGGAGGGTGTCTCCAGGCTCGCCAAAGCCCTTGTCCGCATGCCCCTGCCGGATATTCCCGGTCATGTCGGTTTTGACGTTCCCGGTGTGATCCTTGGCGGTGGCGTGATCCGGGATCTGCAGTTTGACGCCGAGTTGGTCGGCTCGGCCTGGCGGATCGATGAACTGACGGCAAATCTGCCGGGACAGACGACGGTTTCGCTGTCGGGGCTGTTCTCGCGTCAGATCGACAGCGGCGGCCAGCATCACGGCTTTGAGGGGCAGGCGCGGATTCGCTCCGATCAGCCTGCCGCCTTCTCGAAATGGTGGCTCAAGGACGCTCCGACCAGCGGCCAGTTGAAGCCCTTTGACATGAGCGGGCAGTTGCTCGTCAAATCGGACCGGATCCAGATTTCCGATCTCGATATCTTCATGGATGGAGACCGTGCCTCCGGCTATATCGACTGGTACGCCGGTCAGCCGGGCGCCGATGGCAAGGGCGATGCACTCTCGATCAATCTCGACGCCGAGCGCATTGATCTCGACGCCGTGATGGGGTTCGGCTCGCTTCTGCTCAACAATTCCACCGGCAAGGCCGCGCCCTTGCGTGATATTGCGCTTGATATCGAAACTCGCAGCCTGTCGGCGGGGGATTTCGAGGGCAAAACCCTTAGCACCAAGCTGCATCTGGCGGAAGGCGGTGTTGAGATTGACCATCTGAGCGTTGATGATTTTGCCGGGGCAACCATTTCTGCAAGCGGTGTCCTGAAGGATCTTGCCAGCAAGCCGAACGGGCGCATTACCGGCAAGGTCAGCGCCGCCGATCTGGAAGGGCTTTCCACACTGATCAAGCGCTTGCTGCCCGATCAGCCGGTCGCTGACTGGCTGGCTGGCAAGCAGGATGTCATGTCACCTGCGGACCTTTCCTTCACCATCGCTGGCGGCAATGCCGATCATGGCCTGACGGTGCAACTGGGAGGCATGCTTGGCGGTGGGCGCGGATCGCTTGAGGGCTCGCTGGACGGGCCTTTGGATGATTGGGCCAAGGGCAAGCTTTCGCTCAGCGCCAAACTCGACAATCCGGACGGCCAGAAGCTCCTGAGTCTGATCGGCCTTGGTCACGGGCTGGTCGATCTGCCTGCGCTGTCGGCATCGCTGTCTCTGGATGGCGTACTGTCGGACGGAGCCACGGTTGCGGCCTCGCTCAAGTCCGATGAGGGTGCACTCGATTACAAGGGCAGCCTGCAAGCTGTGCCGGGGGCTGGCTCGGCTCAAGGCATCGAAACCAGCGGTGACCTCAGTTTCAAGACCGATGATCTTGCCCCCTATCTGATGTCGACCGGCGTATCCCTGAGCAATCCCGGTGAGGCGTTAACGGTTTCGCTGGCGGCAACTCTTGCTTTTGAAAAGGGCAATCTGTCTCTTGAGGGGATCAAGGGGCAATGGGATGAACAACCGGTGTCCGGAACGCTCGCCCTCACGCAGATCGCCAACAGTCGCCAGCTCAAGGGATCTGTTGAACTGGGGGACATGGATGGTATCTGGCTTGGCGAGACGGTTGTGGGTGCAGGGCGTCTGACCTCCGTTGGCAGCGGCTGGCCCGATCTACCGTTCATCGCGCCCGTTGCTGCGGCTGAGGATCTCCCGATCAAGCTGGATCTGGCAATCAAGGCGCGCAGTCTGGAGTTGGCCGCCCCCTATATCTTCCAGCAGCCGTCCTTCACCCTTGTCTGGCAGGATGCCGGGCTCTCCGTGCGTGATTTCAATGGGCTGCTACAGGGTGGCAAGGTGAGTGGCGGGCTTGATCTGGACAATGTCGAGGGTGAGGCGGTTCTCAAATCCCATGTCCGCATCGATGGGGCGGCACTTGCGCCGCTTATCTGGGAACGGGATGGGCGAGCCGTGGCGCGCGGGCAGGTTGATGTCAATCTGGATGTCGAAAGTCAGGGCCGCTCGATGGCCGGGGTCATCTCCGGACTGTCCGGCACGGGCACCTTTGCACTGCGCGACGCGGTGCTGAACTATATCAATCCGCAGGCTTTCGCTCAGGTGGTGCGGGCGGTCGATGCGGGCATGGACCTCAAGGATACGGACATCCGCAAGGTCTTCCTCTCCCACATGGATGCCGGCTCGACGGATGTCAAACGGATGGAAGGCACCTTTGTCATTGCCGGAGGGGCCTTGCGGGCGAGCAACATCGAGGCAGATGCTGAAATTCTCAAGTCGCGGGGCAATCTGATGATCGATCTGTCCAACCAGACGCTCGATGGCGACTGGTCGATCAAGGTGGAACCGGCCAAGGAAGATGCGGTGACAGGTGCCCAGCCTGAAGTCGGCCTGTCCTTCTCCGGCCCGCTCGCCGCGCCCAAGCGTATGGTTGATGTGGCGCCGTTCACCGGCTATCTCACCATCCGCGCTTTCGAACGCGAGGTGGATCGGGTCGAAAAGCTGCAGGCCGATATTCTGGAAAAAGACCGGATGCGGCGTCTGCTGCGGCTTTATCGCGAGCAGGCCAAGCATCGCGAAGACGAGCGTCTTGCAGCCGAACAGGCCGTGATCGATGCCCGGAAGGCCGCCCAGCAGGCAGCTGAAGAAGCGGACGCGAAAAAGGCGGCCGAGGCAAAGGCCGCTCAGGATGCGGTTGCTGCACGGATAAAAGCGGAGCAGGAAGCGGCCGCACGTGCCGAAGCGGCAAGGAAGGCCGCCGAACAGAAGGCGCTTGAGGCGGAACAGGCAAAACAGCGGGCCGAGGCTGAAGCGCAGAAGGTGGAAGCTGCCAGACGTCAGGCCGAAAAGCTGGCCGAAGAGGCGCGCAAGGCCGAAGCGGAGGCGCGTCGCCTTAAGGCCCTGCAACAACAACAGGGCAGTGACCAGCCCCTTGTGGAGCCGGAGATCAAGTCTGGCGGGATCGTTATCAGGCCGTTGGAAGACCTGACGGCGACGCCTGCAACCCCGACACCGGTGACACCATCTCCCGTGACCCCGTTGCCTCTTGAGCCGATCGCTCCGGAAGAAACCTACATTCCGCTGCCGGGAAAACTGCCCGTGCTGCCACGGGACAGGGTGGCACCTTTGCTTAATCAGGGGATCGCGCTGCCATTTACGGACAAGGACCTGTCCTCGGACTATATCATCCAGAATTACTGAGCCGCCCCGATTGGCCGGTGCGTTTCAATTGAAAGCCAACAACAGGGTTATTGGCTGGCAGACAGTGAGGGGAGGGCGTCTTCTTGCGGGATCTGTGACTTGTAATAGTCCAGAACGGCAATGCGTATGGCTGAGGACAGGTTGTTGATGCCGCGTTCCTTGTCGATCTGGCGAATGATGTCGGCCAGAGACTTGTTACGGCTGTCGGCAAGGGCCTTGAGGCCCTGCCAGAATTCATCTTCAAGGGAAATGGACGTGCGATGGCCAGCAATGGTCACGGAATGCTTTTTCATGGCTCCGCCATTCATTCGCTCTCGTGGGTTTCACCGGAAGGCGCTCGGAGCTCTGGCAGGTCCCGCTTGTGCCCGTCAAGGTGACGTTCCAGCTTATCGGCTTCAAACTGCTGTCTGGTCTTGTCCGCCTTGGTCCTGCCGAAGCGGGCACGGTTGGTTTCGGCCTGCTTTTCCTTTTCGGCACGACCCTTGGCCTTGCGTGCCTGCCTGAGATTCACGACGTTGCCCATGGCGCAATCACCTTGCTTTCATGCCTTCGCGATAGCTGCAGTCACTTCTTGCGGAACGCGTCCAGAGATACGACCTCTGCCCCTTCCTTGGACTTGTCAGCCTTGGATTTGTCGGCGCTGTCGGCCTTTTTCTTGCCCTTTTCAGACGCAGTCTTACCCCCGGATGCTTCCTCTTCCGGCTCTTCCGGCATGGTGAAGGCTTCGTCACCCGGAGCCATGACGGTCAGGATTTCATCGCCTTCCTCGTCGTCCAGATCCTCGTCCTCGTCGTCCATCTCGATTTCAAACTGCAGCGAGAAATGCACACTCGGGTCGATGAAGGTGATGATCGAGGTGTAGGGAATATAAAGCTTTTCAGGGATGCCGTCGAAGGACAGGCCGATTTCAATGGCCTGATCGTTGGCCTGCAGGTCCCAGAACTGGTGCTGCAGGACAATGGTCATGTCATCGGGATATTTTTCCAGCAGGCGCGGCGAAATGCGCACGCCGGGAGCCTGAGTATTGAAGGTGATGTAGAAATGGTGCTCGCCGGGAAGGCCTGTCCGGGCCACTTCAGTCAGCACCGTTTTCACTACGCCACGCAGGGCATCCTGTGCGAGGATGTCATACCTGATCAGGTCTTCACTCATGAAGCCTCCAATAACTGGAACAATTTTGTCGCCACAATGTCCGAGGCGAAGAATGAAAGTCAAGCAAACTACTAGGAAAAATGTATCTGTCAGTCAGATATCAACCGTTGCCACTTTATCCAGTCGCAAACTCGCGGTTCGGTGAGGGCTTCTGTTGCCAGGTGCCCCCGAACCCCGCCTAACCGAGCATACCGGCTAGGGCTTTATGTGGCTAGTCGCACTGCTTAAGCAGCAGCGAGACGAGAGCCTGCATAGTTGTCATTTGCAACTACTCAAGTAGCCCGATAACGGTGGTACAATGCCGAGCAAAAACACGATCTTTACACCCTCGTCGATCCTATTTCGCCCCCAGCAAAAACACCGCCCCGAACCGCCGGTTGGCGAAACGATGCTTTTGGTGGAGGCGCCGGGTACCGCCCCCGGGTCCGATAGGCTTATTACAAAGGCCATTTATTGCCATAGTCACTTGCGTGACAACGCGAATATAGGGTGGCGTTCTGCAAATTTAAAGTGGGAAATCCGAACTATCCGCATGATGTGCATTTCCCCTGTGGGAAGGGGCGTGTGGCGGGGATACGCTGTGACGTCGTATCTGCGCGGTGTCCGCGAGCGGCCGGTGTCGTTTCCCAGCCGTTTGGCAAACGGCTTGCACGCCTTGCTTCTTTCATATTCCATCGGGCAAGAATCGTGTAACACCGGATCAAATGGCTGGTTTGGCGGAAGGGATCGACATGCAGACCTATCTGGATTTGTTGGCACATATCTTGGACAATGGCACCGACAAGGGCGACCGTACCGGAACCGGTACGCGGTCGGTTTTCGGCTATCAGATGCGGTTCGATCTAGCCAAGGGCTTTCCGCTGCTGACCACCAAGAAGCTGCATCTGCGCTCGATCATTCACGAGCTTTTGTGGTTTCTGGCCGGGGATACCAATATCGGTTATCTCAAGGAACACAAGGTGCGGATCTGGGATGAATGGGCCGACGCGAATGGCGATCTGGGGCCGGTCTATGGCCATCAGTGGCGCTCGTGGCCAGCGCGGGACGGCGGCACGATCGATCAGATCAGCCAGTTGATTGCACAGATCAAGGCCAATCCTGACAGCCGCCGCCTGATCGTGACGGCGTGGAACCCGGCCGATGTCGACCGGATGGCGCTGCCGCCCTGCCACTGCCTGTTCCAGTTCTATGTGGCCGACGGCCGACTGTCCTGCCAGCTCTATCAGCGGTCGGCGGATGTGTTCCTCGGCGTTCCGTTCAATATCGCCTCCTATGCCTTGCTGACCATGATGGTGGCACAGGTGTGTGATCTTCAGCTCGGTGACTTTGTGCACAGCCTCGGTGACGCACATCTCTATTCAAATCATTTTGAACAGGCCCGCCTGCAGCTGACGCGCGCGCCACGTCCTTTGCCGACCATGGCGCTCAACTCCGACAAGCGGGATATTTTCGGATTTGTCTTCGAGGATTTCGAGCTCAAGGACTATGATCCGCATCCCCATATCGCCGCTCAGGTCGCGGTTTGAGGAGGTTGCATACTCGTAGTTTGGGCAAGTGTCGCGTTACAATACTTTGTACAGGTTCTCCATACGTCGGCGTCTCATACTGTTTTCCCCAATACACGGCTTCAGCACCAAACGTTGTAAACCTGCGTTTGTTTTTTTTTGCATGTTTGCTGTGAATCGCCTAAACACGTTCGAGTGGCGTGTTGTATTTGCGGGCATCCGCTTCCATATGTCGTTGTGTGTCAAACGTTGCTTTCACTAAGGCGTGTTGAGTAATTCGTTAGCGAATTGTACTATACTCTAATTGGTACGTTTGACTGTTTGGTTTTTCGTCGATCTCGGTGAGCGCAATGCTAGATCCCAAAATTGTCTTTCATTTTGCAATGGCTGATAATTGTGTCATCGGCAAGGATAATGATATGCCTTGGCATGTTGCAACCGATTTGAAACGATTTAAAGAACTAACTTGGGGCAAACCATTGATAATGGGGCGCCGCACTTTCGAGTCTATTGGCCGCCCTCTTCCTGGCAGAAAGAATAACGTTTTGACACGTGATACGTCGTATTTGTCGTCCGGTGTTTCTGTGCTCAACTCGATTGAGGATGCATTGTCTTCCGCGAGCCGCCAGGCCTATGATGATGGTGTGGATGAGATTGCTGTAATTGGCGGTGGTGCTATCTACGGGGCCCTTTGGGGGGTTGCTAGCCGTCTATATGTGACGCATGTGCATGCTAGGCCGGAGGGTGACACCTTTTTGCCTTCAATTGAGGATTCTGATTGGGAAAAAATTTATGAAAAGTCCGCAGATCGTGGTGTTAACGATTCCGCTAATATGACTTTCGCTATTTATGATCGGCGAGTTGCCAACCGTATCGGTCATGCGGCTTAATTTTATCTATACAATTTTGATTTTCCTGCATCTTGTTGTTCCATCCTATTATATTACTCCATTTGCTAAAATGAGCCGGTTTAGTCTTGAATTTCGGCATCTAACTCCCCACCTTGTCTCCAAAGTCGCGTTTGCAACCTCGTCCGTTCGTCCCTTATAAGATAGTCAGGCGAGGAGCCGTTTCAGACTTGTCGTGCAACGGGTTGGCTTCATTGTTGCGGGCAGGTGTGGAAACGCGCCAAGACTTTAAATATAGTCAACTTTTCTCCCCTAGGGTGCGCTCTGCCCGGCAGAGGGGTGGTTTGAATGACAGATATAGGGTTCCTAACGTAAGGATTGATTATGCCTTGGAACAATCAGAATGGTGGTAACGGTGGCCCTTGGGGGGGCGGCGGCGGTGGTCGCAATGGCGGTCCATGGGGGCAAGGCCCTCAGAATTCCGGACCCAATCCGCCAGATCTAGAGGAAATGATCCGCAGGGGACAGGAACGTCTCAAGAAAGCTTTTCCCGGCGGTGGCGGCTCTGGTGGCGGCTCGCTCGGGGTAAAGGGTGCAGGGCTTCTGGCACTTGGCGCACTGGCCATCTGGATGGCAACCGGCTTCTATACCGTCAAGGAAGGTGAGCTGGGTGTCGAGCTGGTTCTGGGGCAGCCTGTTGCCGTGTCCACATCCGGTCTGAACTACAATCTTCCCTATCCGATCGGTCGCGCCGAGACGGTCAACGTTGACCAGATCCGTGACGTGACCATTGGGACCAAGGAATTCTCCAACCGGTCCGGCTCGATCCGCAGCCAGCATGTGCCTGAAGAAAGCCTGATGCTGACCGGTGACGAAAACATCATCGATGTGGTCTTCAAGGTTCAGTGGAACATCAAGGATCCGCAGTCCTATCTGTTCAACGTCGACAATCCGGAAATCGCGGTCAAGCAGGTCGTGGAATCGGCCATGCGCGAAATCGTTGGTCGCAACACCATGGACGAAGTGCAGACCGGCGACCGTGTCGCCATTCAGTTGGCCGCGCGAGAGTTGACCCAGAAGATGCTCGACAAGTATAACGCTGGCGTCAGCATCATTCAGGTGCAGTTGCAGGGTGTGGAGCCACCGGCAGAAGTTATCGATGCCTTCCGCGATGTGCAGACCGCCAAGGCGGACAAGGTGCGCATGCAGAACGAGGCGCAGGCCTATGCCAACAAGGTTGTGCCTGAGGCTGAAGGTCAGGCTGCCAAGATTCTGGAAGCGGCCAATGCCTACCGCGAACAGACCGTGGCTGACGCCAACGGTCAGGCGCAGCGCTTCTCGCAGATTCTCGGCGAATATGAAAAGGCACCTGTCATCACGCGCAAACGTCTTTATCTGGAAACAATGGAACGGGTTTTGGGTAAATCGGACAAGATCATTCTTGACGGCAAGGCAGGCGGCGACACGGGTGTCGTGCCTTATCTGCCCCTCAATGAACTTAGCAAGAAAGCGGGGAACTGATCATGTCTGTTAAATCCATTATCGGTCTGGTTGTTGCCGCTGTTGTTGCCGTGCTACTGTATGGCTCGCTTTTCCTGGTCTATCCTTACGAACAGGCTATCGTGACCCAGTTCGGCCGTATCGAACGGGCCGTGCCTGAGCCGGGCCTCTATTTCAAGACGCCGTTCATCCAGAGCGTCGAGTATCTGGACAAACGGGCTCGCTATCTTGAGCAGTCTGAACGGGAAGTCATCGACTCTGGCAAGAAACGCCTGCTGATCGACTCCTTCGCCCGCTACCGCATCACGGATCCGATCCTCTTCAAGCGTCAGGCCAAGTTCCTGTCGAACTTCGAAAGCCAGCTGAACGGCTTCATGGAAGCCTCCCTGCGTGACGTTGTTGCCGAGTTCACCTTCAAGGACATCGTGCGCGACAAGCGCGATGAACTGGTCGAGCTGATCCGCCAGAGCGTCAACGAAAAGACCGAACGTCTCGGGGTTGAACTGGTTGACTATCGCATTCGTCGTGCCGACCTGCCGAAGGAAAACTCCGAGGCTGTCTATCGCCAGATGCAGACAGAACGTCAGCAGGAAGCCAATGGTATCCGCGCTGATGGTGAAAAGCTGTCCCAGCAGATCCGCTCCATCGCTGATCGTAATGCGACGGTCATCATCGCCAATGCCAACCGGGATTCTGATATCCAGCGTGGTATTGGTGACGCCCAGCGGAACGCCATCTTTGCCGCAGCCTATGGCAAGAACCCGGACTTCTTCGAGTTCTACCGGTCGATGAAGGCTTATGAAAGCAGCCTCACCAATGGTGACACCCGACTGGTTCTGTCTCCGGAAGGTGAGTTCTTCAGCTACTTCAATGATGCTGGCAAGGTGCCTGCGGCGGATGTGCAGAAAGCGGAAAAAGCTGCCGCTGCTGCCCCGGCCTCCGCAGTCCCGGTCCCTGTTGCTCCGGCCCCGGCTGTTGTGACTGCTCCGGAAGCTCCGGCTGCCAATTGATCAGGACAGAATAACGGTCTGCGCGGTTTCATGAGCCGCGCAGACCTTGCCAATTTAGGCGCAAGAGGGAATTATGTCAGACTTTTTAGCTGCAGTCGGGCTGGTCTTCGTGATCGAAGGCTTCTTGTGGGCGGCCATGCCCCGCAGCATGAAGCGCATGATGCTGGAAGTCGCGACCATTCCCGGCACCAGCCTCCGGATCGGGGGTGTCGTGGCCATGGTGATCGGGGTGCTGATCGTCTGGCTCATTCGCCACTGAGCCCAATCTGGTGTAGTTGAAAGCCTCCTTGCCTGATTGGCGATGAGGCTTTATTTATTTTTTCCTGATAGGTTTGGGGTCTCTTGAAAGAGATGCGGGATGTGTCGCTGGCTGACCGATGCCGGCTTGGGAAAAGTTTCATGAAGCGTTTGCTCAATGGTCTGTCCTTCGGGCTGTCCGGTGCCGGGTTTTGCCGGTTTGTTGCCATTGTGGTTGCCTGCACTGCGGGGATGGCGCTGACTGCGCCTGTGATGGCCGAGCCTGCCCCTGAAGAGGGAATGCATGAAACCGCCAAGGGGCCGCGTAGCGTTGCCGATCTTGCCGAACGCCTGACCCCTGCCGTGGTCAATATCTCCACCATTTCACTTGTCGCCGCCGAAGGGGCTGTTCCCATGCCCAAGGTGCCGGACGGCTCGCCCTTCAAGAAATTCTTTGACGATTATTTTGACGAGGATCTCGGACCGGATGCCGATCGCAAACGCAGCATGCAATCGCTGGGCTCTGGTTTCGTGATCGATGCCAAGGGACTGATCGTTACCAACTATCACGTGATTTCCGAAGCGGACCGGATCAATGTGAAGTTTCACGATGGTTCCAGCCTGCGGGCCGATCTCATCGGCTTCGACAGCAAGACGGATCTGGCGCTGCTCAAGGTCGAGGCAGGCAAACCGCTTGCCACAGTTTCCTTCGGTGGAGCCAAGGCGCTGCGAGTCGGCGACTGGGTCATGGCGATCGGCAATCCGTTCGGGCTTGGCGGCTCGGTTTCCATCGGTATCGTGTCGGCGCGTAATCGCAACATCAACAGCGGGCCCTATGACGATTTCATCCAGACCGACGCCGCGATCAACCGAGGCAATTCGGGCGGGCCGCTGTTTGACATGTATGGCAATGTTGTGGGGGTGAATACTGCAATCATTTCTCCCACTGGCTCGTCGATCGGGCTCGGCTTTGCCATTCCCTCTGACATCGTTGCCCGTGTCGTGGGGCAGCTGAAGGAATATGGCGAAGCACGACGTGGCTGGCTTGGTGTGCGCATTCAGGAGCTGTCCGTCGATCTGGCCGAAGGGCTCGGGGTCAGTGAGGTGCGTGGCGCTCTGGTCACCTGGGTCAATCCGGAAGGGCCCGCTTTCGAGGCGGGGCTCAAATCGGGGGACGTCATTCTGAGCTATGATGGCAAGCGGATCGAGCAGGTCAAGGATCTGACACGAATGGTTGCCGAAACGGATGCCGGAAAGACTGTCACGCTGGAAGTGGCGCGCAAGGGCCAGATCATGACGAGTTCGGTGACGGTGGCCCAACAGGCCGATCAGACACACGGCGAGGCGAAGAAGCGGATGGCGATGGCCAATGGTGCCTCGCTGTTTGGCATGGCGCTGACGCGGCTCAACCCATCAGAACGCAAGAAGCATCATCTTGGCGAGGATGTGGAAGGGGTTGTTGTGGCCAGCGTCGAACCGGACAGTCAGGCCGACCTCAAGGGCATCGAGCCGGGCATGGTGATTGTCGAGATGAATCAGGAAATCGTCTCTTCGCCGAACGATCTGGTCGAGCGCCTTGATCGTCTCAAAGACGCAAAAGGCAAGAGAACAGTATTGTTGCTGGTTGCCAAGCCGGACGGCGGGGAGCTGGAATTCGTTTCGCTGAAGTTCGATGAACCGGGCGCAGGGCCTGGCGAGAACTGACCAAGCGGGCAGCTCGTGAAAAAGGGGCCAATCGGCCCCTTCATTGTCTGGTCCATCATGCTGTTCGCATTGTCAGGCCAGAACGAACTCTTCGGCCTTGTAGCCCTGAATGAACAGAAGGCCGGTCAGGTCGCCGTGGTTGATGACATGCTGCGCCTGAGCCGCCACCTTTGGCTTGGCATGCAGGGCAACGCCCGCGCCAGAATTGAGGATCATTGGCAGGTCATTGGCGCCATCGCCAACGGCCATGGTTTCGGAACGGTCAAGGCCGCGCTCGCGGATCAGGTCATTGAGGCGTGCCAGCTTGGCGTCCTTGCCCAGAATCGGCATGCCGACTTCGCCGGTCAGGCGACCATCTTCCTCAATCAGCAGGTTGGCGCGGTCCTCATCGAAGCCAAGGAGCGTGCGGACGCGGGAGGTGAAATGGGTGAAGCCGCCCGAGACCAGCGCACAATAGGCGCCGTTCGCCTTCATCGTGTGGATGAGGGCCTTGCCGCCGGGGGTGAAGGTGATGCGCTCGGCGAACAGCTTGTCGACAATGTCGAGGCTGAGGCCCTTGAGCAGCCCGACCCGCTCCTTGAGCGCCGGTTCGAACTCAATCTCGCCACGCATGGCGCGTGCGGTGATGTCTGAGACCTTTGCCTTGAGTCCAACCTCGTCAGCCAGTTCGTCAATGCATTCCTGCTGGATCATGGTGGAGTCCATGTCGGCCAGCAGCAGCTTCTTTTTGCGTCTGGCGCTTGGCTGCAACACGATATCAACTGGCCTTTGAGAAAGAGCTGTGTGCAGTTCTGCGCGAAGGTTGGCGAGATCGGGGTGGCTGGGGATGACAAAATCACAGGCGACCCCTTCCATCAGCCAGTCAAAGCCTGTATCGACAGAGACGATGGAACGGACTTTGGCCACAAGGTCGGCGTCGACGGCGGGATTGGCCGGGGCGCTGATGAGGGTCAGGGTGAAGGACATGAAACCTCCAAAAAATGGGAACCTCTTTTCAGGAGGCTGCAAGCGGCGTGATGGATAGCGGAACACAGATTGCATCGGCCCCGTCAGCGGTGTTGATAGCCGGGCCAACGGCCAGCGGCAAGTCTTCTCTTGCACTAAGGCTCGCAGAAATCGTTGATGGTGTCATTATCAACGCAGATTCCATGCAGATCTATGACCAATTGTCCATTCTTTCCGCCCGTCCGACTGTCAAGGAAATGGGCGCCATCGAACATCGGCTCTATGGCTATGTTGCCCCCGGCGAGCGCTACTCGGTCGGGCGCTGGCTTGATGATGCTGTCGAGGCAATCCGGGATGTGCGGGCAGGGGGGCAATGTCCCATTCTCGTCGGCGGCACCGGGCTCTATTTCAAGGCTCTGATCGAGGGGCTCAATGTGGTGCCCGATGTGCCGGAGGCCATCCGGGTCTTCTGGGAAGCGGAGCTTGATCGTCTTGAAGCCCCCGAGGCGCTGCATGCGGTTCTGGTTGAGCGCGATCCGGCAATGGCCGCCACGCTGAAGCCTGCCGATGGGCAGCGGATCCTCAGGGCACTGGAAATCCTTGATGCGACCGGCAAGTCCCTGCTCGACTGGCAGAAGAGCGACGCCCTGCGCCATGATCCGGCCATCGCCGAAGGGGCGATCCGGATGGCGCTCTGTCCGCCGCGGGAGCTGGTCTATGCCAAGATCGAAAAGCGCTTCGACCAGATGGTCGAGCTTGGCGGTATCGATGAGGCAGTTCACATGGCCGGTCTCGGCATCGATCCTGACCTGCCGGCGATGAAGGCGATCGGGGTTTCCTATCTGGCCGATTACGATCGGGGGGCGCTGGATTATGACGAGGCCATCCGCCTGTGCAAGCGCGACACCCGCCGCTATGCCAAGCGACAGATGACCTGGATCCGCAATCAGATGGCTGATTGGCCCCTTTTTGATAGCGCCGAGGCTGCGATTGCCCATTTTTTGATAGAAATGAAAAAATATAAGGTGGGAAACTAGTCTAATATTGCTGGCATTTTGGGAAAATCTGTTCAAAGCGGGTTGACCTCACTGGCATGACGGACTAACGTGCCTCGCGAAACGAACGGAAAGTCTAAAGCTGTTATGCGAAATATTCTTGTGATTCTAGTGGGTAGGCGCACTGCTGTAATGGTTGGGTAACCGTTGCAAATGGTGGTGCGCGTCCGGGGCCTTTCAGAGGCCCTTTTTTATTGCCTGAATTGGAACCACGCTGGGAATATTGGCAGTCTTTGAGGGTTGACGGTCGTCAGGGCCAGTGTCGCCTGCCGGGGTGGAGTGATCCTCACCCGATCTGGTGGCGAAATCGAAAAGTGAGCTTACGTGCTGTGCGCAGGCTCGGGTTTAAGGAATGGATGAATGACACGGCAGATGACAGGTGCTGAAATGGTTATTCAAGCTCTGAAAGATCAGGGCGTGGACCATATTTTTGGCTATCCTGGGGGCGCTGTTCTCCCGATCTATGATGAAATCTTTCAGCAGGAAGATATTCGTCACATTCTCGTGCGCCACGAACAGGGCGCAGGCCATGCAGCTGAGGGGTATGCCCGTTCAACCGGAAAAGTCGGCGTGCTGCTGGTGACCTCCGGACCGGGTGCGACCAATGCCGTGACGCCGCTTGCCGATGCACTGATGGATTCCATTCCTCTCGTCTGCATTTCCGGTCAGGTTCCGACCTCCCTGATCGGCTCCGATGCCTTCCAGGAATGCGACACCTCCGGCATCACCCGTCCATGCACCAAACACAATTATCTGGTTCGCTCGGTCGAAGAGCTGCCGCGCATTCTGCATGAAGCCTTCTATGTTGCCCGCTCCGGTCGTCCTGGTCCGGTCGTTGTCGACATTCCCAAGGACGTCCAGTTTGCGACAGGCACCTATCATGGTCCGAGCAATGTCAGCCACAAGACCTATCATCCGCAGCTCAAGGGCGATCTGGATGCGGTTCGCAAGGCTGTCGACATGCTGGTCAACGCCAAGAAGCCGATCCTTTACACCGGTGGCGGCGTCATCAACTCGGGCACCGAAGCTTGCCAGATGTTGCGCGAACTGGTTGCTCTCACCGGTTTCCCGATCACCTCTACGCTGATGGGGCTTGGTGCCTATCCGGCTTCCGGCAAGGAATGGCTCGGCATGTTGGGCATGCACGGCACCTATGAAGCCAACATGGCGATGCATGAATGCGATGTCATGCTGTGCGTCGGGGCGCGTTTTGACGACCGTATCACCGGGCGTCTTGATGCCTTTTCGCCAAATTCCAAGAAGATCCATATCGATATCGACCCGTCCTCGATCAACAAGATCGTTCAGGTCGATCTGGGGATCGTCGGTGATGTCGGGCATGTTCTGGAAGACATGGTTCGCATCTGGCGGGCCGGTGGCAAGAAGAATGACAAGCAGGATCTGGCTACCTGGTGGGAGCGGATCAAGATCTGGCGAAAGCGCGATTGCCTCGCCTATCGCCCCAATGAAGATGTCATCATGCCGCAATATGCCTTGCAGCGCCTTAGCGAAAAGCTGAAGGGCAGGGACTATTACATCACCACCGAGGTCGGACAGCATCAGATGTGGGCTGCCCAGTTCCTCGGCTTTGAGGAACCGCACCGCTGGATGACCTCCGGTGGTCTGGGCACCATGGGCTATGGCTTCCCTGCCGCCATCGGTGTTCAGACAGCCCATCCCGAGAGCCTTGTTGTCGATATCTCCGGCGACGGGTCGGTGCAGATGAATATTCAGGAACTGGCCACGGCCATCCAGCACAATCTGCCGGTCAAGATCATGATCCTGAACAACGAGCATCTGGGCATGGTTCGCCAATGGCAGCAGCTGCTACATGGCAACCGCCTGTCCAACTCCTACGTCGAGGCCATGCCGGACTTTGTCAAGCTCGCGGACGCCTACGGTGCGAAGGGGATTGTCTGCGACAAGCCTGACAAGCTGGACGCTGCCATTGACGAGATGATCGCCTATGACGGCCCTGTCATTTTCGATTGCCGCGTCGCCAAGCTGGCAAACTGCTTCCCGATGATCCCATCGGGGCGGGCACACAACGACATGCTGTTCTCCGATGAAGCCGAGGACGAAACCATGATCGCAAACGCCATCGGAGACGCTGGCAAGAAACTTGTCTGATTGGCAACGCAACCGCATTTCAAGAGAAGGAACGGCAAGATGCAACAGGGATCTGCCTATTTCATTGAAGAAGTATCGACCGTACAGGAAACCCATACGCTATCTGTCCTGGTGGACAACGAACCCGGCGTTCTGGCGCGCGTCATCGGCCTTTTTTCCGGGCGCGGATACAACATTGACTCACTGACCGTGTCGGAAACCTCCCACGAGGAACACATCTCCCGCATCACGATCGTCACGACCGCAACACCGCCGGTGCTGCAGCAGATCCGCTCCCAGTTGGGGCGGCTGGTGCCGGTGCATGAAGTGGCTGATCTGTCAACATTCGATGTCGCACCGCTGGAACGGGAGCTGGCCTTGATCAAGGTGACCGGAACAGGCGATAAAAGAGTGGAAGCCCTGAGATTGGCTGATGCATTTCGTGCTACGGTGATCGATGCTACGGCCGAGCATTTTGTGTTCGAGATGACCGGTCGGCAGAACAAGATCGAGCAGTTCATCTCGATCATGCAGCCGCTTGGTCTGGTCGAGGTCTGCCGCACCGGCGTCGTTGCCTTGCGCCGTGGACCGAACAAGACCTGAGCCCCGGCAGGGGAGACAACAGATCGGCATCCGTCTCCTGAAGGATGCCCGGCGTGCTTGTCTTTGCCGGGTGGCTTTTGTCGGGTTTAAGTTGGAAGGACTGAAATTCTATGAACACACGATTGAGCGTGAATGTGAATGCCGTGGCCGTGTTGCGCAACCGGCGCGACCTGCCCTGGCCGAGTGTCACAGGCCTGTCCCGGATTGCACTGGAAGCCGGAGCAAAGGGGATCACGGTTCACCCTCGTCCCGACGAACGTCATATCCGGCGCAGGGATGTCTGGGATCTTGCCGACATGATCCGCAAGGATTTCCCCGGCAAGGAGCTTTGCCTTGAAGGGTTCCCTGACAACCGTTTTCTGACCCTGTGCGAGGAAGTGAAGCCGGACCAGACCCTGTTTGTTCCGGATGATCCGAGCCAGCAGACGTCAGATCATGGTTGGGACTTCGAGGCCAGTGACGCCTTGCTGCGGTCTTCGATCGATGTGATCAAGCGCTCCGGTATCAAGATGTCGCTGTTTGTTGATCCGGATCCGGAGCAACCGGCAAAGGCAGCAGCTTTCGGGGCAGACCGCATCGAAATCTACACCGGCCCCTATGGCGCCTGCCATTCGGACCCGGCGCTGGCGGCAACACGTCTGGCCGAGGTTTCCGCAACCGCCAAGGCGGCAAGGGAAGCCGGGCTTGATGTCAACGCCGGTCATGACCTTACGCCGGACAATCTGCCAGCCCTGATGAAGGAAGTGCCCTTTATCCGCGAAGTGTCGATCGGACACGGCTTTATCGCCGATGCCCTGATTTACGGCTTTGCGGAGAGCGTGCGCCGGTTCCAGCGCGCCATGGGTGAAATTTAAGCGGCCTTTGGCCATCCCGCTCCCTTTGGGGAGCATTCAGTTCATATTTGGGCTTGACCTTGTCCCTGTCTTCTTTTAGGTCGGGTTCAAATCTTTCGGTTTCGACCAAATATCAGCCTGTTAGGGTAATTTTGTTAGCCCGCAGCGAGAAAAAAGGAAGAAATAATGCGCGTATATTATGATCGCGATGCAGATATCAATCTGATCAAGGGCAAGAATGTTGCCATCATCGGCTATGGCTCCCAGGGCCATGCCCATGCACTCAACCTGCGTGACTCCGGCGTGAAGAATCTTGTCATCGGTTTGCGCGAAGGTTCTTCCTCTGCCAAGAAAGCCGAAGCAGCAGGTCTTACCGTGAAGTCCGTTGCCGATGCCTGCAAATGGGCTGACGTTGTGATGATGCTGACGCCGGACGAGCTGCAGGCTGACATCTATTACGACAACATGCATGCAAACCTCAAAGAAAATGCCATGTTGCTGTTCGCTCACGGCCTCAATGTGCATTTCAACCTGATCGAACCACGCGCCGACCTTGACGTTGCCATGGTTGCTCCAAAGGGCCCGGGCCATACGGTTCGCGGCGAATATGTTCGCGGCGCTGGCGTGCCGACCCTGATCGCCGTTGCTCAGGACGCAACCGGCAATGCCCATGATCTGGCCCTGTCCTATGCTTCCGCCAACGGTGGTGGCCGCGCAGGCGTTATCGAAACGACCTTCAAGGAAGAATGTGAGACCGACCTGTTCGGCGAACAGTCCGTTCTCTGCGGTGGCGTTGTCGAACTGATGCGCGCTGGCTTCGAAACGCTGGTTGAAGGTGGCTATGCCCCTGAAATGGCCTATTTCGAATGCGTACACGAAATGAAGCTGATCGTGGACCTGATCTATGAAGGCGGTATCGCCAACATGAACTACTCCATTTCCAACACGGCTGAATATGGCGAATATGTCACCGGCCCGCGTCTGATTACCAAAGAGACCAAGGCGGAAATGAAGAATGTTCTGACCGACATTCAGGATGGCACCTTCGTGCGCAACTGGATGCTGGAAAACAAGGTCAACCAGACCTCCTTCAAGGCGATCCGCGCTCGCAACGACGCCCATCAGGTGGAAGAAGTTGGCGCAAAACTGCGTGCCATGATGCCTTGGATCAAAGAAAAGGCCATGGTCAACAAAGACAAGAACTAAGCTTCTTGCGTCTTGTAAATTCTACGAAAATCCCGGTCCTGGCGATCGGGATTTTTCTTTATGCTTTGTTTAGGTTTGTCGTTGATTGATGTTGGTCTCGATACCGGGATACGCCTATACTGTCTAACTCCCTTTTCTTTGCTCAAGCACTTTGGAACAAGAACATATGTCTGAAAACGAGCACCGCTATTTCACCCTGGATGTGTTCACGAAAGAGCTGTTTGCGGGCAACCAGCTTGCCGTTGTGCTTGATTGCGACGATCTGTCGGATGAGCAGATGCAGAAGATCGCAAGGGAATTCAATTTCTCCGAGACGGTTTTCGTCTGTTCGCCCGAGAACAAGGCACATAGCGCCTCCTTGCGAATTTTCACGCCAGCCTATGAGCTGCCCTTCGCTGGGCACCCGACAGTCGGGACGGCGGTTCTGTTGGGGCTGTTGCGCTTCCCGCATCTGGAGACCGAGCAGAATTGCGTCATGCTGATGGAGGAAAAGGTCGGGCGGATTCGCGCCAAGGTCAAACTCTATTCCGGTCGTCTGGGCAAGGCTGTTTTCGAGGTGCCTCAGATTTCCAAGCCGCTGTCGTCAGTCAAGCTGGGCTCGAAGGACGAAATTGCCGCAGCGCTCGGGTTGCATATCAAGGATATCGGGTTCGAGAACCATGTGCCGACCGCCTATTCGGCAGGCGTTCCCTTTGCCATGGTGCCCATTCGCAATCTGGATGCGATGAAACGGGCGCGGCCGGTGATGCCAAGCTGGAGCACGGCGTTCGGGGCTCATGACCACAATGATGCCTTCCTCTACACCCGTGAGACAACCTGCCATGCTTCCAGTTTTCATGCCCGCATGTTTGCGCCGGGCATGGGAATTGTCGAAGACCCTGCCACAGGATCTGCTGCCGCGGCCTTTGCTGGCGTGATCTGCCAGTTCGACAAGCCGGGGCAGGGCACCCATCGCTACAGCATCGAACAGGGTTTCGAGATGGGGCGTCCCTCGATCATTGAACTGGAACTCGATGTTGCCGAGGGGCGTTTGTCGAGTGTTCGCGTCGGTGGCCGAACCGTTCTCGTTTCTGAAGGAAAATTGTATATTTAACACTGGCATTGGTTGAATTTTGGTCTTATTGTGCGCTCAACAGGCCGTCCAAAGACCTCATCTTTTCATCCAATATCGTCCCAGGCTATTCCAATGTCTTTTTCTTTCCTACACAGCATCGAGAGTAACATTGCGCTTTTTTCCGAAGCGCTCGAAGGAACAAATCTGGTGCCCGAGCAGCATTTTGTGCGGAACGATCTGCTGCAGAAGGTGACCGAGCTTGGGTATATCGATGCGGATATAGGCAATGAAATCGAACGGGCTATTCTGGAATGTGCTCGCGGGGTCGATCTGCTGCTGGTTACCTGCTCGACGCTTAGCCCCATTGCCGACCGTTTGATGGTCGAAGGGGCTCCGGTGCTGCGTACCGACCGTTTGCTTGCCGATGATGTCTTCAAGAAGGCCATGTCGAACCCGGGACGCAGTGATATCGCCATTCTCGTTACGGCTCCATCAACGATGGAAGCAACCGGTGGGCTGTTCAAGACCTGCCGTGATGTGCTGGGCGCGGAATCGATCGGTGTCGAGACCATCCTGCTGCCCAAGGTCTGGGATATCTTTCTGGCTGGTGATCTGGAAGGCTATAAGCAGGCCTGCGTCACGGCTCTTGACGAGTTTCTCGAGAATGATGACAAATTCACCCACGTTGGGGTCGGTCAGGTTTCCATCGCGCCGTCGCTTGCTCTGTGCAAGTCGCCACGGGCGCCGAAGGTTATGTCCGCCCTCAGCGCCACACGCGCCTATCTTCTGTCCCATTACAGATAAGAGCCGGTCCGTCTGCTCTCAAGGGATGCAGCTTTAAAGCAAAAAGACACGGTGCCTCGGGCACCGTGTCTTTTTTGTACGCTTCGCCTTGAGACGGCAGATCATGCCGCCTGAATGTCCTTGAGGAAGCTTTCGATGCGGCTGCGCAGCTGTGTTGCCTGCTGGGCGGATGCACGAGAGGCTTCCAACACGTTGCTGGCGGATTGGTGGGTGTCAGAAACGGAGCTGTTGACCAATGCCATGCGCTCGCTCACTTCGCTTGTGCCCCTGGAGGCCTGCTGAACATTCGCGCTGATTTCCATGGTGGCAGAGCCCTGCTGTTCCACGGCCACTGCGATCGAATTGGTGTATTCGTTCACTTCGCTCATGGTCTCGGAGATTTTGGATATTGCGGCCACCGCATCCTGCGACGAGGTCTGGATGTCTGCGATCTGGTTGGCGATTTCCTCGGTTGCCTTGGAGGTCTGAGTGGCCAACTCCTTGACTTCGGCTGCGACCACGGCAAAGCCCTTGCCCATCTCTCCGGCGCGGGCAGCCTCGATGGTGGCATTGAGGGCCAGCAGGTTGGTCTGTTCTGCGATGTCCTGAATGAGGTTCACCACTTCCCCGATCTTCTGGGCAGCCTTGTCTAGGCTTTCCACCTTGTCGTTGGTGGCGTTCGATTCCTCGGAAGCCAGCGCAACAACGCTGCGGGTCTTGCCCAGCTGTTGGGAAATTTCGCCAATCGAGGCCGACAGTTCTTCCGAGGCGGAGGCGACGGTCTGGACGTTGCTGGCCGCTTCGTTGGAAACCGAGGCCGCGCTGGTGGACTGCTCTGCGGTGGTTTCGGCGATTTCCGTCAGGCGCTGGGCCGTGCCTTCCATGGTTCGGGAGTTCTCGGCGACGGCGGACAGGATCGCCTGGATGTCCTTGTCGAAATCCGTCACGGTCTGCAGGATCTTCCGCTCACGCACCTCGCGCTCTCTGTCCGTGGCATTCTTGTGCTGTTCCAGCTCAAGGCGATGGACATTCTTCTCGTTCAACACGGCAACAGCTTCGGCCATGTCGCCAATCTCGTCTTTGCGGCTCTTGTAGGGAATTTCAACGATCTGCTCGTCGCGGGCAATTGCTGTCAGCAGTGCTGTCATGACGGGCAGCGGCTTCATCATACGGGTCCCAGCAAAGAAGGCGAAGGCCGCGATTAGAACGCCAACGACGAGGGCGGAAATCAGAAGGCTGCGTGTCACCTCACCAAGGATCGACTGAACGCGTTCTTTCTGGATGCCTACATAGAGGATGCCGTTGACCTGATTGCTGGCAGAGAAAATCGGCTGATAAAGGGTGTAGTAGGGGACGCCCAGAATGACGGCTTCTCCTACAAAGGTCTTGCCTGCGGTTACAACCGGATAGACGGCTCCGGTCTTGCCGAGGGGGGTGCCCACGGCGCGCGAGCCATCTGGTTTCTTGATGTTGGTGGTCTTGCGCCAGAAATCCTTGCTTTCATTGTCCCAGGCAAATACGGTTGCCGTTTCGCCAGTGATGTCGCCAACACGGTCAATCATGTTGTGATCGGTAAAGGCCGGAATTTCCGTCATGACAAGCCGGGATATATCCCCCGAAGTGCTTCTGGTTACCGAGACGCCTGCGATGCCGGTCTCGAAGATTTGGGTGGCTACGCGGATGCTGATCGACTGCTGGTGCAGGACATCGCTCTTGATCTTGTTGCTGATTGTGAACCACGTCGCCGTGGCGAGCGAGACCATGCATATAAGCACGGAGCCGATGATCAGAAATGTCACTTTCTGAGTCAGCTTCAGTTTCGAAAGCAGGTTCATTTTTATAACCTTTCGAATTTACTTTTCTTTACAACAATTCTCAATGAGTAATCGTTGGCGGGGGACGTTTTTTATAACTTTCTTGTAAGAGGAAAGACTTAATAAATATTTATTTGTCTGCATATATGTATATTCAATAGATGGTTTTTATTGTATTTTTATATAGATGAGTTTTTCGATATTTAATTTTAGGTTATTTAACTATGGATGTGCATTCTTAAGTTGTGGTTTTATTGGTTGAAGACTGTTGTCTTTTCAACTCTTCTGGTTGTGCCCTTGGTGGAAGTTTGTAAAAAATAGCTCTTGTTTCAGGGCGGGCAATCGGTTAGACATTCTTGGGTAAGCAATCTGCGCCAAGATCGCGCGGGTGTTGAAATAGAGTGAGAGAGATTTCCATGACCGCTCCTGAGAGCAAAATTGGTCTGATCGAGTTGGTTGAGCTGCAGGCTCCCAATGCTCTCGCTCGTCTAGATTCCGAACTACTCCTCCTTATGTGCCCCTGAACATCGACAGGCGCTGAGCTCGTTCGGCGGCGGATCTTCAGGGGATGACATCACAAGCAGCAGGAAAAATTCCAGCCGCGTGACCAGCCATGCATGACATAGACTTTGCTGGCGCGGCAAAAGCAGGAAGAGTTCAATGAACAACAATATCGTAATCTTCGACACGACCTTGCGCGATGGTGAACAGTCTCCGGGGGCGTCCATGACCCTGGAAGAGAAATTGCAGGTCGCTCATTTGCTGGACGAATTGGGGGTCGACGTGATCGAAGCCGGCTTCCCGATCGCCTCCAACGGCGACTTCGAGGCCGTAAGTGAGATTGCCAAGGTCGTCAAGAAGGCCACTGTTTGTGGATTGGCCCGTGCTGGCGCCAAGGATATCGACCGGGCAGGCGAAGCCGTCAAGCACGCTGAAAAGAGCCGTATTCACACCTTCATTTCCACCAGCCCCGTGCATATGAAATACAAGCTGCAGATGGAGCCGGATCGGGTATACGAGAAGGTAATCGAGTCCGTTACCCGCGCACGCAACTGGACCAATGATGTGGAATGGTCGGCAGAAGACGGCACCCGTACCGAATTCGACTTCCTGTGCAAGTGCGTGGAGGCAGCCATCAATGCCGGTGCGACAACCATCAATATCCCCGACACAGTCGGCTATACGGCCCCAGACGAAATCACGGCGCTGTTCTCCCGCGTGATCGAGAATGTGCCAAACTCCGACAAGGCGATCTTCTCGGCCCATTGCCACAACGATCTGGGCATGGCGGTTGCCAACTCGCTGGCTGCGGCCAAGGGTGGCGCGCGGCAGATCGAATGCACCATCAATGGCTTGGGTGAGCGCGCCGGTAACGCTGCGCTGGAAGAGATCGTCATGGCGATCCGCACCCGCAATGATATTTTCCCCTACACAACCGGCGTCAACAGCAAGCTGCTGACCCGCGCATCCAAGCTGGTGTCTGCCGTATCGGCCTTCCCAGTGCAGTATAACAAGGCCATTGTCGGCAAGAACGCCTTTGCCCATGAGTCCGGTATCCATCAGGATGGCATGTTGAAGAATGCCGAAACCTACGAAATCATGAAGCCGGAAGACGTGGGCGTTGGCGGTACCGACCTGGTGATGGGCAAGCACTCCGGTCGTCACGCCTTCAAGCAGAAGCTGGACGAGTTGGGCTATCATTTGGGCGAAAACGCCTTCCAGGATGCCTTCAACCGTTTCAAGGATCTGGCTGACAAGAAGAAAAACATCTTCGATGAAGACATCGAGGCATTGGTTGATGACGAAGTCGGTGCAGCATCCGACAAGATCAAGGTCATTGCCATGACCGTGATCGCTGGTACCAGCGGTGTTCAGAAAGCCATCGTGACGCTGGACATGGACGGCACCCACGTGACCAAGGAAGCAACCGGCGACGGCCCGGTCGATGCGATCTTCAACGCCATCAAGCAGATGATCCCGCACAAGGCACGCCTGATGCTGTATCAGGTGAGCGCGGTGACCGCCGGTACCGATGCTCAGGCCGAGGTGTCCTGCCGACTGCGCGAGGGCGACCACACGGTCACGGGTCGGTCGGCCGATACCGACACCATGGTGTCGTCTGCCAAGGCCTATGTCTCGGCTCTCAACAAGCTGATGGTGCGGCGCGAGAAAGAAATCCACAACGCCCAGAGAAGCAATGTGGCAGATTGATCCGTCGTCAAATTGACGTCATAACGGGAGGGTAGACACTGTCTGCCCTCCCTTTTTAGTGTCAGTTCGCTGGCCCCCTCACTTTGGAGACCTGCTGTGCAAGATGAAATCCTTGAAGGTGTCGTGCGTGCTGTCAGTCTTGATGACCGGCATGCCTTTTCCAAAAAGCTGAAAGATTCCATTCGATTGCTCGAAGGCCTTGGTGTCGAGGGCGATGCCCATATGGGCGAAAAGGTACAACATCGGTCGCGGGTGCGTGCCAACCCGGATCAGCCCAATCTGCGGCAGGTGCATCTCATGCATCAGGAGCTGTTCGAGGAAATGGCCCTCAAGGGGTTCACGATCCAGCCTGCCGACATGGGCGAGAATATCACCACCAGCGGTATCGACCTGCTGTCCTTGCCGACAGGCACGGTTTTGCAGATCGGTGCGGAGGCAGAGGTCGAGATCACGGGGCTGCGCAACCCCTGCAATCAGATCGAGGCATGGCAGCCGGGCCTGCTCAAGGAGCTTGTCTTCAAGGGGGAAGACGGTGCGCTGGTGCGCAAGGCCGGTATCATGGGGATCGTTCTGAAGGGCGGCACCGTGAAGCCGGGCGATGGCATCCGGGTGATGCTGCCCGCCAAGCCATGGCGCAAGATGGACCGGGTTTAGCCCTGGCAAGATGCGATTCCGGGCGCTCGTGGGCTGTGCGGATCAGCGCATGTCGGCGGGATTTGCGAAAAGATGGGACGCGCAGTGGGGGCAGTCCGAGCTGCCAAAGCCGGGCAGGGGGACGCTGAAGCCCTCGTTCTGCTTCATCTTTGTGGCCAGTTCACATTCGGTGCCTTCAAGCCATGCCCAGACATGAAGCGAACTGGCTCGCGTCGTCAACTGATCCACATGCCAGCGGATGGACTTCTCTTTTGCCAGATGACGGGCAAGGCGTGCTCGCAGCCCACCCGGGCCATGGGCGCTGCCTGCGTAGCAATAGAGGCCGGGCGGCAGGATGGTTTCCGTCGGACGCATGATCTTGGTGCGGCGTGGCAGGGCCATCGCCAGCAGATAGACGCCGCCAGCATTGGGGCATTTGCCAAGGGAGCGGCTGTTGCCGGAAAAGACCGGAGCCGGCAACTGGCCGAGAACTGCCGCCAGAGGTTTGTTGGCCAATATGTGGCTTTGCTGGATGGGGCTTTTTTGCATGGGGCTCTAGTGACCGGGTGGTTGCAGCTTGCGTTCCTTGCCCAGTTGGGCCTCGCGATGCATGATGTAGAAGGTGGAGGCGAAGATGATCGCCGCCCCGATCCAGGTGTAGGAATCGGGCCATTCATTGAACATGTACCAGCCCAGCGCGGCGGACATCACCAGCCGCAGATAGTCGAATGGCGCCAGCGCCGTCGCCTCGGCCCGCTTGAAGGAATGCAGCATCAGCCACTGGGCAAAGCTGGCACAAACGCCGATCAGGGCCATCAGGCCGAACTGCGAAAGGGTCATCGGCTTCCAGTGGATCCATGCCAGTGGAACAAGCGCCAGCCCGATGACGATG
This sequence comes from Cohaesibacter haloalkalitolerans, assembly GCF_003574655.1. Lineage (GTDB taxonomy): Bacteria > Pseudomonadota > Alphaproteobacteria > Rhizobiales > Cohaesibacteraceae > Cohaesibacter > Cohaesibacter haloalkalitolerans. The sequence continues at coordinate 246,852 of NZ_QNUM01000004.1, read as the reverse complement.
GCCTGATAGGTGACGATGATCGTTGGCCGGTCAAAGCGCAAATGGATGCGCACGATGGTCTGGTTGCCTGCAACAAGGGCCGCTCCGGCAAGGGCCAGCAACAGATTCTGATCGAGCCCGGCAAGGCCTCCCGCCAGCAGCTCGGCCGGGCGGGCAATGACCAGAACACCAATGAAGCCGACCACCAGCGCGGCGATACGGCGCAAGCCGACAGCTTCCTTGAGGATCAACACGGCAAAGATGGTCAGGAAGAAGGTGCGGGTAAAGCTCATCGTGGTTGCGGTTGCCATCGGCAGTTCGATGATCGCCGTAAAGCCTGCCAGAATGCTCAGGTAGGTGAAGATGGCGCGCAGGACGAACAGGTCCATGCGATGGATCTTGAGATCGCCATGAGCAGATTTGAGCATCGGCGGCAGCAGGAACAGGATCATCCACGCCTGCCGCATGACAATGATCTGACTGACATGCAGGCTCTGTCCCAGTTCCTTGACGATACCGGCCTGAAGGGTAAAGCCGATCATTGCGATGAACATCACGAAAACTGCTTGCAGAAAGCTGGGCATGGCATCAAACGCCACGCTGGCCTTGCGAACCGTTGTCCTTGGTGCTGACTTGAGCGATGTCCTCAGAGAGGGTCTGGGCAATGTCATCGGAATGAACGCTTTGCGATAGTAGGAGATTGCGCGTTCGAAGCGGCAATCATTGGCATCGAACAAGGTGCGCTCGGGAAAGAACATGTTGTGTATCACAACATTTCAATTCTGTAAATCAGCACACAAGTTTCGTTCAGTTTCGCTGATGAATGAAAGTTTGCAAAAATCCGGGCTTTTTGCGGGTGTGACAGGCACAAACGGCTTGCGAGCGAAGGGGCACCGTCCAGCAGAGTGTCAGAAACAACTTGATCTTTTCTGTAAAGCGTGCGGAAAATGACCTTCTTACCCAGCGCATGCAATTGCCATCGCCCCTCCTTGCACACGTGTTCCCGCATCTCTGCCTCTACCGGCTGGCCGCCGGAAGACCGAGGCAAGCAGACGGAAAACCGGAAAGACCCCGCAATGAACGCTCTTTACGGCATCGGATTGAAAATTGCCTCCACGGTGATGTTCGCGATCATGCTCGCCTTGATCAAATACACCGCAGAGACGATGCCGATTGGCGAGGTCGTGTTTTTCCGCTGCCTGTTCGCCATTCCGCCGCTTTTTCTGGTGACGGCCCTGCAAGGCGACTGGCGTGACTGCATTCGTACCAACAATCCGTGGTCTCATGTGCGGCGGTCCGTTGTCGGGGCGACGTCGATGTTCTGCTGGTTCACATCCATCACACTGCTGCCCCTGCCGGAGGCAACCGCCATCTCCTTCATCAACCCGATGATGATCGTTGCGCTGGCGGCGATCTTTCTCAAGGAAACCGTCAGGGCCTATCGATGGACGGCGGTTGCGGTCAGCTTTGTTGGCGTGCTGATCATCCTGTCGCCGAGGTTGGCTGCATCCTCCGGCGACGTCGGCCTGCTCGGTGCCGTGCTATGCCTTGCGTCGACCTTTCTGGGTGGGCTTGCCGGCATTCTCATCAGGATGATGACAAAAACCGAGAAGAGCTCGGCTATTGTCTTCTATTTCTTCGTGACAGCGACCCTGTTTTCATCGGTCAGCGCCTATTGGGGCTGGGTCATGCCGGATGCCCGGACCTTCGGGCTGATGGTGCTGGCCGGGGTGTTCGGCGGATTGGGGCAGATCCTGATGACCAAGTCCTACAGTATGGCAGAGGCCTCGCTGATTGCGCCGTTCGACTATGTCAACGTGGTCTGGAACGTGATCATCGGCATTGTGCTGTTCAGCGAATATCCGAGTCATGCGGTGCTGGCCGGTGGCTCCATTGTCGTTCTGGCTGGTCTTTTCGTTGTCTACCGCGAGCGCCAACTGGGCGTATCCCGCAAGGTTGAGCGGCAGGTCAAATCCGTCTGAGGGGCGATATTCCGCAAAAATCCGTCTGTTTTTGCTGAAGGGTAGGGGAAAGCTCCTGCCTTTCGACTGCGCCTGCCCTGATTGTCACAAAAGTGAGACAGCCCGTTCTTAAAAGGGGCGGACACTTTGAGAGAACCTGAATCAGAGCAGACACATGAATCAGTTCAGCGATGAAGGGCTTTACAAGCATCGGACGATGTTCATCTCCGATGTTCATCTGGGAAGCCGTGGCTGTCAGGCAGAGATGCTGCTTGATTTTCTGAAATACCACGATGCCGACGTGATCTATCTTGTTGGCGATATTGTCGATGGCTGGCGGTTGCAAAGCCGGTGGCACTGGCCGCAGCTGCATAATGATGTTGTCCAGAAGCTTTTGAGGAAAGCGCGCAAGGGCGCGCGCATCATCTATGTTCCCGGCAATCACGATGAGTTTCTGCGCAATTATTACGGCGCGCATTTTGGCGGTGTCGAAGTCAGGGAACATGACATCCACGAAACCGCCGATGGTCGCCGCCTGTTGGTCATCCACGGCGATCAGTATGACATGGTCGTGCGCCACGCCAAGTGGCTCGCCCATCTGGGCGACTGGGCCTACAGCTTTGCGCTCGGGGTGAATACGGTGCTCAACGCCCTGCGCCGCAAGCTTGGGTTCAGCTATTGGTCGCTGTCGGCCTGGGCCAAGATGCGGGTCAAGAATGCGGTCAATTTCATCGGCACCTTCGAGGAAACCCTGTCGCAGGAAGCGCGCAAGTTCAACGTTGACGGAGTGATCTGCGGCCACATTCACCATGCCGAGATGCATGAGAAATTCGGCATCTCCTATTTCAATACCGGTGACTGGGTGGAGAGCTGCACGGCAATCGTGGAGCATCAGGACGGCCGCTTCGAGTTGATCCACTGGAGCGAAGAAGCCAAGGCAGTGCCGCAATTCCAAAATCCAACTTCGACCAAGGCGATTGCATGAGTGGGCTTATGATTGTTACGGATGCCTGGCATCCACAAGTGAATGGTGTTGTCCGCTCTCTAGACCGGCTGGGTCAGGAACTGAGAAACAAGGGTCTTGAGGTGCATTATCTGACGCCTCTCGATTTCAAGACGATCCCCTGTCCGACCTATCCCGAAATCCGCCTGTCGTTGACTATGGGGCGCGGGGTTGCAAAGAAGATCCGGGAAATCGATCCCGAATATGTCCATATCTCGACCGAGGGGCCGCTGGGCTTCTGGGCGCGGCGTTATTGCCGCCAGCGCGACATGGCCTTCACCACGTCCTATCACACGCGGTTTCCGGAATATCTGGCGGCGCGTTTCCCGGTTCCGTTGTCGCTTTCCTATGCCGGTCTGCGCTGGTTTCACAATCCGGGCAGCTGCTGCATGGTTGCGACCCCCAGCCTCAAACGGGATCTGCAGGACCGCGGCTTCCTCAACCTGCGCTACTGGGGGCGGGGGGTTGATCTGGCCCTGTTCCATCCACGCGAAAAGAAGGTGCTCGACTATCCGGGGCCGCTGCTGCTCTATGTGGGGCGCGTGGCGGTCGAGAAGAATATCGAAGCCTTCCTGAAGCTTGATGTTGCGGGCACCAAGATTGTGGTCGGGGACGGCCCTCAGAAAGCAGAGCTGGAAGCGCGCTATCCGGATGCGGTGTTCCTGGGCCTCAAGGAGGGCGAAGCGCTGGCGGAAGTCTATGCGTCCTGTGATGCTTTCGTTTTTCCTTCCAGAACCGACACTTTTGGCATCGTTCTGCTTGAAGCGCTGGCTTCAGGGGTGCCGGTTGCGGCCTATCCCGTCATGGGACCGCTGGATGTCATTGGCGACAGTGGGGCCGGGGTTTTGAGAGATGATCTGGCTGAAGCGGTGACAGAGGCTCTGAAGATCGATCCGCAGCTATGTCTGGACTACGCCGCGCAATATAGCTGGGAAGCCAGCGCCGCGCAATTCCTGACCAACATCGCCAAGCTCACGCATGACTGAGTGCATAGGGCATCATAGGGGCACGGAAGCGGTGCCCTGATGTCTTATGGAGATGTCTGATGCCTCACGTTGTGCTCAGCACCCAGACCAGAATATCCTTGAGCACGACGCCAAGAGCGCGATCCATGGCGGCGACCCCCTTGGCAGGCGTTGCCGCGCCTGCCGGGGCGGATGCCTCGAACTGGCGCGAAGCAATTACGCGGCCGGAGCGGTCATTGATGATCTTGACCGACAGGGCCACACGGGCCGTTGGCTGGCCTTGGTCATCGAGCTCGAAGGTGCGGATGGCGGTGGAAAGCTTGTAGTCGACGACAACGCCGTCACCCGGCTTGACCACAGACCGGACCCGACCCGAATTCTCGAAGGTCCGGATCAGCTTGTCCTGCAAAACGTTGGGCAGGCTGTCGCTCCACTGGGCGTCGCCGAAATAGGTGATCTCCGAGGCACTGGGCCGCACCACGATCATTTCGCTGTCGAGAGATTTGAGAGCGGTCGGCACCGAGACCAGCAACTGGGCTTTGCTACGGCCAGAAAGATTGTCAAAGCTCGTCGGAGCACTCAGGTCATAGGTTGCCAGCTCCTTGCCGCCGCCAACGACAGAGCAGGATGCAAGCCCCAGAGCAAAACTCACGCTTAACGCTATGCGGACAATCTTGGACGCAGAAAACAAGGAACGTACCTCGGCAATAGACTTAACCAACCCGGGCCTACCTTAACCCAGAAATATGAACTTCCAACCGCTTTTTCCCAAGAATGACTGTTTTTCTTTCATCATTTGGGGTTTAGGCGCAAAACCGGCGAAGCTGTTTCTGTGCATTTTAGCTCCATCTACACCGCCTTGTCTGCGATGGCTGGTATCTTGTCATTTTCACCAAGGGCAGAGAGAGTTCCCCCAACGTCCAGATTCGTCCCGGCATGGTGATTCCCAAGGCTTGATCCGGCCGACAGGCTGCTCCTGCACGCTGTCTGGTCGCGCTGCCCAATAGTGCTGACTAATAGCGCTGATTGTAAGTTTTCACCTTGTTGCCACCAAAGAGGACGCTGGACGGGTCCTTGTCGATCTTGTCGACAGCGCTTTCCACGCTCTTCAGCGTCTGTCTAGCTTCGGATACCATGGCTTCGACATCGCGCAGGCCACGGCCCGAGAAGCGGGCGATGCCGTCCGATATTTCGTCCGCCCGGCTGTTGAACTTGTCCGCCACGCTGCGGATGGAGCGTGCTGCTAGGGTCACTTCCTCGATGACGCCTTTTCCGCCCTCTTCATCCGAGAGGATGCCATCGACCTTGCCTAGAATGCCGTCGATCCGCTCGGATGCCTTGTTGAGGCGTGCGGCAAGTTCCTTGGCATCGGTCACGATCATGTTGAAGTCATCGGTGCGCGAGGCCAGCGACTGGGAGAAGGTGCTGATATCGCCGGAAGCCTGTTTGGCATTGGCGAGAATTGCGTCGATGTCGTCAGAGGAGCGCTCCAGCGAGTCGGCAAAGCCCTTGAGCGAGGAAACAGCCGCCGAGACCACTTCCGGATCAACGCTGGCGACCAGCTCGTTCACCTTGCCGAGGGACGCGTTGAGATTGGAGGAGAAGTCGTTGATGCCTTTTGAAGCCTCGGACACATTGGTCACGATCTCGTCGAAGCGATCCGAAGTATTGACAAGCTTGTCGCTGAATTTTTCGACATTGGTGACGCTGGTCTTGATGCTCTCAGGATCGACTGCCGCCAGCAGGGTGTCGGCCCGGTCGCTGAGGCCTTCAAGGCGTTCGGACAGCGAGGTCAACCCCTTGGCGGCGCTGGACGCATCCGCAAGGAAGGTCTCGATATTGTCGGAATTGTTGTTGAGCGCCGTCGTGAAGCTCTCGATATTCTTGATCGAGCTGTTGATGCCTTCCTGATTGGTGTCGACCACATCCTCGATCTTGGAGAGCACCTTGTCGGCACGGGACATGAGCTGGCGGGCGCCGTTCATCAGATCCTCGAAGGAGGAACTGCGAGCGATCATCTCGGGCACGCCACCCTGATCAAACAGATCTGGCAGATCGGGGTTGCCGCCCTTGATTTCGATCGTGCCAACGCCTGTCAGGCCTTGAAAGGAAAGGCTGACGTCGCTGTCCTTCTTGAGCGGGATGTCAGCATCGACCATCAGGTCGGCCTTCACATAGCGTGGGTTATTCGGGTCATATTCGAGCTTTTGGACCTCGCCGACCTTGATGCCGTTGAACATCACTGCGCCGCCGCGGTTGAGACCTGCGACGGAGCCTTCAAACCGGACGACAAGCTGGGTCATCGGTCTGGCTTCGTCATATTTACCGATCCAGTAGATGAAGCCGAACCCGAGGGCCACCAAAATCAGCGTGAACAGGCCTATGGCTACATAATTGGCTTTGGTTTCCATTGTCAGCTCTTGTCCCATTGTCTGAAGGCGCGTTTGCCCGTGAAATAGCTCTTGATCCAGGGGTGCGGGTTCTTCTGCAATTCCGTCATGTTGCCAATCGCCAGAACCCGGCGCTCGGCAAGCACGGCAATCCGGTCGCACGCCTGACTGAGACTATCCAGATCATGGGTTACCATAAAAACGGTGAGACCCAAAGTGTCTCTGAGCGTGGAAATCAGATCGTCGAATTCCTCCGCGCTGATCGGGTCGAGGCCGGAGGTCGGCTCGTCCAGAAACAGCAACTGCGGATCAAGCGCCAGCGCACGGGCGAGTGCGGCGCGTTTGATCATGCCTCCCGACAGCTCGGAAGGGAATTTGTGGGCGGCGTCCGGCGAAAGGCCGACGAGTTCGAGCTTGGAGATCGCCAGCTCGTCCATCAGGCGCTGGGGTAGCGAATAATATTCCCGCATCGGCACCTGAATATTCTGCAGCACCGACAGCGAGGAAAACAGGGCTCCATGCTGGAACAAGACGCCAAGGCGCCGCTCGATGGTCAGCCGCTCGGCCCGTGTCAGATTTTCGGTGTCATGGCCAAACAGGATGAACTGTCCGGCCTGACGATTGAGCAGGCCAAGTACGCTGCGCAACAGCACGCTCTTGCCTGTGCCCGAAGCGCCGACAATGCCGAGAATTTCGCCCCGCTTGACGTCGAGGTCGAGCTTGTCGAGGATCAGGCGCTCGTCAAAGCCGACCGTCAGGCCGCGTATGGAAAGAATGGGCGGCTTTGTATCGTCACTCGTCAATGGTGTCTGCCGGGTATCAAGGGGCGTGGTCATCTGGTCCTCCCTAATAGCCGATAGCAGCAAAGAAAATTGCGAACAGGCCGTCAACCATGACCATCAGGAAGATGGACTTGACCACGGCGGCGGTGGTGCGTCGGCCAAGGCTTTCGGCGCTGCCGCCGACCTGTAGCCCTTCGCTGCAGGCAATCAGCGCAATGATCAGGGCCATGAAGGGAGCCTTGATCACGCCGACAAGGAAGGTGTTGATGGCCACCGCCTCGCGCAACCAGTTGATATAGGCGGTCGGCGCGATATCGGAATAGACCCAGAGCAGCATCCCGCCGCCGACGAGACCGGCAAGGTTGGCCACAAGCCCCAGCAGGGGCAGGGCGATGATCAGTGCAATGACGCGCGGCGCGATCAGAACCTCGATGATGTTGAGGCCCATGACACGCATGGCATCGATTTCTTCGCGCATCTTCATCGAGCCGATTTCGGCAGTGAAGGCGCTGCCCGACCGTCCGGCAACGAGGATGGCGGTGAGCAGAATACCCACCTCGCGCAGCACCAGAATGCCGACCAGATCAATGACGAAAGGCTCGGCGCCAAACTTGCGCAGCTGGAAGGCTCCCTGTTGCGCCACGATGGCCCCGACGAGGAACGACATCAGTGCAACGATCGGCACCGCCTTGAGGCCGGTCTGGTGCATGTGATGGACGATGGAGGTGATGCGCAGGCTGCGCGGATTGAGGATGCTGCGCAGCAGGCACAGCACGATCTCACCGGTCAGATAGGCAAGGATCTTGACGTCATTGTAGATCTCGACGACATCCTCGCCGGTCTGGCTGAGGGCGGAGATCAGAAAGCCCGGCTGTGGTGTCGACTGCGGCTGCTTCTTGTTGGTTTCCTCAACCGCCTCGAACAGGGATTTGTGATCCGCTCTGATGGGCTCGGCATCCGTCATCTTCAGGCCAAGGCCGCGCAGCAGGCGAATGATGACCCAGGCACCAGAGGTGTCGAGCATGGCAAGGCCTGACAGGTTGAGCTTCTGGAAGGTGCTGCGGGATTGGACAATGCTGTCAACCTGCTGATCGGCTTCCTTCAGGGTGTCAATCGTCCAGTCGCCGGAAAGGTGCAGGGTGCCATCGGCAACGGTGCCGTCACCTTGCAATAGGGGAGGCTGCCCGCTTGTGGCAATGTCTGATCCCTGTGGAGCCATGATGTCGTTGCGCCCTGTTCCCGTTTCCAAATGCCTGCGCTCCGAACAAACGGGCGAGCTCAAATAGAATCAACCAAATAGTATTAAAACCGAAATCCGCAGTTCCAGACGAACACCGCACTATAGGCCTGTTATACAGAAAAATCCGCCATTTGAAGAGCTTTAATCGCATATCGTATCTAATTGCGCCGCTCAGTCCCTCTCGTCTGCCCGGATGCGGGCCAGCGGGAACACGCCGCTCAGCAGCAACAGGGCAAGCGCGACAAGGCCAACAAGGCTCATCGACAGGAAAGCCAGACCATTGAGTTCCGCATAGAGAAAGCCCGAGGCGGTGGTGGCGAATGCCGACAACAGACCGGTCAGCATTGTATAGAGCCCCTGAGCGGTTCCCGAAATCTCGTCATCCACCAGTTCGTTGATGAAGAACATCGCCCCAAGGTGGGCGCAGCCGAAGCTGCCAGCGTGCAGAACCTGCAGCAACAGATAGCCATAGATAGGCAGCTCCAGCGGGAAGGTTGCCCAGCGAACGATGGCGATCACTGCGGCGATCAGCATCAGGGCTTTCCAGTTGAAACGGGCGGAGATTTTCTTGGAATAGCGGAACAGGACGATTTCCGAGACCGAGGCCATCGACCACAACAGGCCGGTCATGTTGGAACTGATGCCAATCCTGTTCCAGTAGATGGCCGAAAAAGAATAGAGCATGCTGTGGGATGACTGAATCAGCGATGCACTGATGAGGATCATCCAGAAGCTGATCTGGGCGAACTGCTTGAGCTGGTTCCAGTCGAGCCGGGCACCCTTGGCCAGAGACTTGTTGTCGATGCGGCGTGGATCGATGGGCAGGGTCATCGAAAAGAGGATATGCAGCATGTTGCCTGCAACCAGCAGCCAGATCAGCCTGTTGTCACCGAAGGTCTGCATGAACAGCCCGCCCGCCAGGTTGGCCAGCAAGAAGGCAAAGGTGCCAGAGCTGCGCATCCGGCCATAATCGAGGCCGAACCGGCGTGTGCCCGCCAGCGCCAGGGAGTCGCTGACCGGGATGATCGCGCTCTGGGCAATATGTGATATCGCCATAACCAGGCCGATCCAGACAAGGCTGTCACTCAGGGTGATCAGGGAGAAGCTCAGGCCATAGAAGGTGCAATAGATGCGCAAGGCCAGCCGCCTGTCACCAATCTTGTCCGAAATGGCCGCCATGAGAGGTGTAAAAATTACGCGGGCAATCATGGGTATGGTTAACACCATTCCGATGGCTTCGGCACCAAAGTCGAGACTTTTCAGCCAAACCGCGAAGAAGGGTACGTAGATTCCATAAGGAAAAAAGAATCCAGCGTAAAAAAGGGACATTCGTAAAGCGTAATTTTGCTGATATGGGGCCTGCATCGCAGATTTGCCTGCTGAAAAGTAAAAGTGCGTTAAGATTTGGCCTGTAGCATCGGGCCGTGAGAATGCGTATATCGAGCGTGATTCGCGCCAATAACGATAGGAACTTGGTCTGAACCATGAGCAGCAAACCAATGCCACCTTCACCACTGCGACAAGAGGACTATCTGGCGATTGAAGCCGCCGTGATGGAAACTGCGAGAGGTCGCTGGTTCCTGGCAGAGTATGCCCGCAGAAACCGTAACGCAGATACTGATACCCTATTGTCCGCGATCGATAAACTGGAAAAATCGATCACTCGCGAACGCGCGCCGTCGTCTCTCATGCATCAGGTTCGCATGGATCTGGCCGATATGGCCCACGCCATCGAGCGGACCAAGAAAGAAATTGCTCAGATCAAGCACGAAGACAATGAGGGAGCCGAACGCTTCGAGCGGGCGACGATCGAGCTTGATGCCATTGTGTCCCAGACGGAAAGTGCGACGAGTGAAATTCTGGGGGCTGCCGAGAAGATTCAGGAATTTGCCTGGACGCTGCGCGAAATGGGGGCTGACAGCGACAAGTGCGATGAACTGGATATGGAAGCGACCAATATCTACATGGCCTGTTCCTTCCAGGATCTGACCGGCCAGCGGATCCGGAAAATCGTGGATGCCATGCGCTATATCGAGAGCCGCATCAATTCCATGATCGAGATCTGGGGCTTCGAGTCAGATGGCATGGAAGTGGATCAGCATGATCACAAACGCCATGACCAGCGGCCTGACGCCCATCTGCTCAACGGACCTGCTCTCGCCGGGGAAGGTGTCGGGCAGGATGATGTCGACATGCTGTTCGATAATGCTGATTTGCATGAAGAAGCCGATCAGGACGATGTCGATGCTCTGTTCGCCAATGCCGGTTCTGCGACAGAAGATGAGGATGACAGCTGCGACCTCTCCGCCGAGATGACACAGGATGAAGCCGATGCCCTGTTTGACACCGGGCCATCCGTCATGGATGCTGAGTTCGAGGCGGATGAAGACGAGGCCATGGTTGCCGACGGTGCAGCTGACGGGGAAGACGAGACAGAGGCAGAGTTCGCAACTATTGAAGCCGATGCGGCAGACGAGGCTGATGATGCGGTTATCGCCGAGCAGGCTGATGTCGATTTCGTAGATATGCAGGATCTTGACTGGGCAAGTGAGGCAAATGCCACAAAGGATGCTGCCGACTATCTGGAAACCGTTGACCCCGCCGAGGCAGAAGCGGCTGACGATTTGTTTGATAGCGTCTCAAACGAAGTTGAGCCGGAAGGCGATGTGTTCGCATCCGTTTCCGCCGATGAAGAAGCTGCCTCTGAGGCTGAAGACCAGGCAGGAGAGCACGACCTGTCAGCGATGATGAAAGACGATGCCGATGTCTTTGCTCCTGCGGATGTGTTCGGTTCCGCTTTGCAGGATAAAGCTGTTGCCGCCGAGGAAGAGGAAGAAGAAGAGTTTCTGGATTTGCGGGATCGGGTCGCCCAGTTCAGCTGAACGACTTCATCTGATGAGGCTTACGCGATCAAAACTTGCGGACAATGGTTGATGGCTTACTGCCTGCCATGACAGAATTTCAACAAGGGTGCCCAAGCGGTGCCCTTTTTATTTGTCCAGATGCTCTTTCAAGGTGCCGTCCAGCTTCCCCTATCGACAGCGATGGGGCAGGGCGAAGGGCGGGCAAAAAAAGAGGGCCGCGAACGGCCCTCTGATTGATCTCATGGTATCGCCAGTCTTTCCCGGATGTCTATCCCAGGCCTCTATCCCAAGCGACCGCTGGCGTGTGCGAGCATGGTGTAGACCTTGCCGGTGTCAGACGTGAGATAGTTCATCGTCGTGCTGCCGTCGCGGTCCTTTCTGGAAATGTCATCCAGAATACGCTCGAAATCACCGACATAACGGTTGACCGTGTTGCGGAAGTCCGTGTCACGCTGGTAGCGCATGCGGACGTCTTCAAAGGTCTGCTGACCCTTCAGGGTGTAAAGACGGCGTGTGAAGCTGCCCCCTTCGCCCCGACGGTAGCTCTCCCAGGCTTCTGCCTGATTGCTGCTGTCGATCCCGCGGATAATGTCCTTGGAGATCGGAGCCAGCGCTTCGGCGTCACCCGGCTGAGGGATATTGTCCTCGGGCTGGGAGGCGCGGCGCAGCAGATCGGAGACCCAGCCGCCGGACCGGTTGTCGTCTTCTCTGGCGCTTTGCGGCGCATAGTTGCTGGCCTGCTGTGGCTGCTGCATCGGTGGTTCAGGCTGGCGCTTTGGCTGCTGAACCGGAGGCATCGGACGCTGGCTGGGAGCAGGAGCGGCATTCCGCTGCTGGTTTGAGCGATCGGCGGCCGGAACCGTATCGAACATGTTGCCATGGCGCTGAACCACGCGGGACAGTTCCTTGAGGGCATCGATCTGTTCGGACACAACGCGGCGCATGGCTCCGGTTGCCTCGCGGGTTTCGGTTGGCAGTTCGCTGAGTCCCTGCTTGAGCTCGGCGCGGGTGGTGTCCAGATCACGCTTGATTTCCTGCGTGATGGCGCGGATGTCCTGCGTGGCCTGTTCGAAGCGGGCGTTGGCATCGGCCATCGACTGGACCATTTCCTCGCTCATTTCGCGCTGAACAGCACGGATGGACTCGGCTGCCCGGCGACCTTCGGAAGCGGCATTGATGCGCAGCTGTTCGAGCTGGTCCATGACCTCCTTGGAGACGCCTTCGGTGCTCTGGCTGAGCAACATGCCGACATCGCGGGCGCGGCCTTCTGCCGTGCTGAGGGTGCTTGCGATGATCGAGGTGAAGTTGTTCAGAACATTCTCGATGGCTTCGGTCCGCTGGGTGAGGTCCTCGGTCATGTTGGCCAACATGGCACGCCGTTCCTCGACCGAGCCTTCCATGCGGTGGTTGGTCGATTCCATGATGCGGGTCGTGTTGACAAGGGCCTGAGCCTGTTCCTCGAACTTGTCGGTGAGGGATGCGACCTGGCCGAGGATGCTGGTGGAAACATCCCGCAGATCATGCACATGACCGGAGAGCTGGCCGGTGGAGTTGCCAGCTTCGTGAACAACCGTTTCGACCACCGTGCGGAACTGGTTGGTCTGCTCGGACAGGCTTGTCTCGATGGTGGACAGGCTGTGACCGGCGTTGAGCAGCAGTTCGGACAGGGTGTCGTTGGCATGCTTCAGGCGTTCGACGATTTCCGTGCCATCGGCGCGCAGCAGTTCGTTGGTGCTGCTCATCGACTGGCTTGCCTCGTCGGAAGCAATACGCATGGCCTCGACCAGACGCTTGTTGGAGGTGTCGAGCTTGATAATGGCGTCGTGGCTGCTCTGGGCAATGGCCTTGACCAGATTGCTGGAAGAGGCTTCGAGCGCGGCGCGGGCCTGATCGGAGCTGATGGTAAGAGCCTCGACCGTGCGCTTGGAGCTTTCGTCCATGGCGGTGAGCGTCTCGCTGGATTTCTCGGCGATGGCCTCGACGGCCTGACGGGAGCTTTCGCTGAGGGCGCTGACGGCGCGTCTGGAGCCTTCATCAAGGGCGGCCAGAGTTCCGCTGGAGCTTTCGCTAAGAGCGCTGACAGCACGGCGGGACGTGTCCTCGAAGGCGGCCAGTGTTTCGCTGGAGGTCTCGGTGATGGTGCTGACGGCACGGCGAGAGGTATCCTCGAAGGCAGCGAGGGTGTCGCTGGAGGTCTCTGTGAGAGCGCTGACGGCACGGCGTGAGGTGTCTTCGAAGGCAGCCAGCGTGTTGCTGGAGCTTTCGCTGAGGGCTCTGGAGGCCAGTTCGGCGCTGGAGGTGAGGGCGTTCTGGGTGCGCGAGGTGCTTTCCTCGAGCATCTGGACGGCCTGCTGGGCGCTTTCCGACATGGCATGGGCAGCGCGGTCGGTGCTGCTGGTCAGCGAGCCAACCGAGCGTTGGGTATTCTCGGTGATGGCCATGACAGCGCGGCTGGTGCTCTCATCAAGCGCTTCGGTTGCCCGGGCGCTGTTCTCGGTGATCGTGCTGACCAGATGGTCGCCGGTCTGGGCGAGGGTCTGGGAGGCACGGGCACTTTCCTGCGCCACCGCACGGGCGATCTCGCCACCGCGGCTGGACAGGCTGTGAATGATGCTTTCGCCAGCCTTCTGGAAGGTCTCGGTGATGCTTTCGGACCGGCTGTCGAGAGCCTGAACGACGGCATTGCCCTTTTCGTCGAGAATGGACGACAGCTCGGCGGACCGGGAACCCAGAACCGCGTTGAAGCTCTCGGTCTTCTCGGTGATCTCCGCGCTTGCGGTGGTCAGCGTGGAGGCGAGGGCATCGCGTGCCTTGGCGCTTTCCGTTGCGAAGTTGGTGGAGATCGCGTTCAGGCGATCATTGAGAATAGCCTCGATCTGGGCCGAGCGGCTGTCGAGCGTTTCGGCAACCTCAAAGACCTTGCTGCCGAGCGATACGTTGATTTCGGCAACGCGGTCGGAGAGGGTCTCTGTGAGTTCGTGAGCCTGACGGGACAGGGTCTCGCCAACGAGCGTGAGACGCTGGTCCATGCTCTCGTTGATGTCGTTCTGACCCTGCGAGTAGGCCTTGGCGATATCGCGTGTCCGTTCAAGCAGCGTCTCGTTGATATTCCGGGCGCGGCTGTCGAGGGTTTCGTCGAGCTTGCTGGTCCGTTCTTCGAGGGCGCTGTTGAGCGTGTCTGCCTTGGTTGCGAAATTCATGGTCAGGCTGGAGATATTGTCTTCGAAGCCGCTGAGGCGGGTTGCGATCTCCTGCTCGAAAGTCTCGGTGCGGTTGGAAAGCGAGTTGGCCACTTCCTCTGCCCGCGCCGTAACGCTGACCGTGAAGCCCTCGAGCCGGGTGTCGAGCATGCTTTCGATCTCGCCAGCGCGTGCGAACAGCGTCTGGTCGAGCGCGTTGATGCGCTGATCCATCGACTGGCTGAGGGTATCGAGACGGTCGCCGAGATGGCTGACGAGGTTGGTGCCCTGAACGGAGACAACATCGTCGAATGCCTTGACCCGCTCTTCCATGGCGAGGCGGATTTCCTCGCTCTGACCCTGCAGGGCATTGGTCAGCTCGCCGCCAGCATGTTCGAACAGTTCCTTGACCTTGTTGCCGCGCTGGGCAATGACCTTGGCGATCTCGGTGCCGACCATGGCCAGACGTTCGGTGACTTCCATGGAGCGCGAGTTGAGCGCGTCGGTTGCCTTGCCGGTGGCCTGTTCGAGATTTTCGGACATGGCGCGGGACTGGGTTTCCAGCACGTTGTTCATGTTGCTGGTGCGTTCATCCAGCATGGAGCCAAGGTTGGTGGCGTGTGCCTCAAGCTGCTCGTTGAGCTGGCCACCCTTGACGGCAACCGTCTGGTGAATGCGGTCGGCGGTGTTGTCCAGCTTGCTGTAGAGCTCTTCGCCCTGCGTCGACAGGGTCTGGGAAATGTGGGTTCCCGTTTCCGTCATGCGATGGGTCAGGCTGTCGCCGGTGCTGGAGATCATCTGGGCAATGTTGGTGCCGGTCTCGTCCAGCTTCTCGTTGATTTCGGTGCCGCGCAGGGAGAGGTCTACCAGCAGAGCGTCGCCGGTGCCCTTGAGGGCCTGGGAAACCTCGGTGGAGCGTTCCGTGATTGCTGAGACGATTTCAGTGCCCTGGGTGCGGATGTTTTCTGCCACCGTAGAGCCCGTCTCGGACATCGAGCGGGTCATCGTGGAGCTGATTTCCGACAGGCTGCCGGTTACCGAGTTGCCGATTTCGCGCAGCTCGGAGGTGATCGAGCCGCCGGTGTTGGCAAGATTGGTGGTAACGTCGGAGCCGAAGGTCCTGAGATTGTCGGTGAGCGACTGGCCGGTGGTGGCGATATTCTCGGTCACTTCGGAGCCAATCGACTTCAACTCGTTGCTGAGCGAGCCGCCGGTGTTGGCAAGGTTTGCCGTGACTTCCGCGCCGATCGAGCGAAGTTCGCCGGTCAGGCTGTTGCCGGTGTCGGCCAGATTGCCGGTCACGTCGGCGCCGATGGTCTTCAGTTCGTTGGTGAGCGAGCTGCCGGTGAGGGCGAGGTTTTCGGTCACTTCCGAACCGATGGACTTCAGTTCGCTGGTGAGCGCATTGCCGGTCGTTGACAGATTTGCCGTGACATCATTGCCGATGGATTGCAGGTTGGAATTGAGGCCTGCGCCGACTTCGGCGATGTTCTGGGTGACTGTTTCACCGGTCTGGGACAGGGTTGCCGTCAGTTCCTGACCTGCGCCGATGAAGCGATCGGTCACTTCATGGCCGATGCTGGCCAACTGGCTGGTCAGGTCGCCGCCGGTGATCTCCAGTTTCTGGGAGATGTCGGTACCGGTCATGCTCAACTGGTTGGTGATGGACTGGCCAGCGTCGGTGAGGGACTCGGTGACGTTGGCACCTGTGGTCGACAGACGGTCAACCAGATCGGAACCGCGGTTGGACAGAACGTTGACCATGGTCTCGCCAGCGTTGGCCAGCGCGATGGTGATCTGTTCGCCCTTTTCGGCCAACGACAGGGTAACGCGGGAGCCCGCGTCGGAAACGCTTTTCGAGATTGACTCGCTGGTGGTGTTCAGTTCGTCCGACAGGCTGGTGTGGGCACCGGAAATGGAGGCCCGAACCCGTTCGGAGTTGGTTACGATCGCTTCGCGCTGGGTGATCAGTTCATCAATCAGGGAGCGGATGCGCAGTTCGTTTTCGGTGTAGGCACGTTCCAGCGAGGACACCTCGTTGTGCACCATGACTTCCAGCTCCGAGGCGCGGGCTAGAGCGCGCTCGATGCCGTCGCTCATGGAAGCGACTTCGCGGCGGATCGCCTGGCCGACATTGACGACCGATTCCTTGGCGACGTTTTCCGGTTCCACCAGACGCATGGCAACCTGCGTCATGGCGTTGGAGACCTGACGCATCTCATGCGCCCGGACGACGATATAGGCCATCATGAAGAACAGGATGACGGGCAGGAAAATGCCTGCCATGGCAGCCAGAGCAGCGGGCGAATCGACGATGCCTGCGAGGCCGTCCTCTGCCAGCTGCGCTCCGCCAAATCCCATGAAGAACAGGGCGCCACCAATGGCGACCCAGAACAGGGAAAGGATGGTGGCAAACACATAAGGGGCCGAGCTTGGTGGCTGCTGCAGCGAATGCAACAGGTGGCCGACAGACTGCTGGTCGTCGTTCGCTGGCCTTGGCTTGATTTTCTTGCTGCGTGCATCAGCCTTGGCACCGGCATTTTCGCCGGATGGGTCCCTGGTGCCGTCGGCGATGCTCTTTGCCCGATTTTCGCCCGCCTCATCGGAGACGTCGAAATCCAGTTTCAAAGCATCTTCAACCGCTGACAGAGCCGCTTCTGTCGGATCCTGAATCTTTGGAGACTTCGTTACCATGTCTGCTCTAGCCTTGTTCTACTCAATACTGACTCAGTCTTGCCGTTCGCTCCGCCGCGTCTGATGCGCGGTTTTGCCTCGTGCGTCGGGCAAGCCTCCCCGTAGGGTCAAACCTAGTCGTCACTGCTGCCAACCGTGTGGATGGGTTTCGCTGAATTTGTTAAAGAATGCCCGATGCTTGAAACGGGCCAAGAGACGCGAAAAACGGATAGCTGAAAGTGTCCAACATACTGCGACGCATCGTACAAGGAGAGGAAAGGCAAAGGAACTACTATTTTTTTTCGCTTTGTCCAACTTGTTAACCAATCGCGCGGGAAGTCTGGGGTCTTTGTTGGAGAGCGTTCCGGAGCTAAGTATTAACTATATGAATCTAAATGGATTTTATCTTGTGAAAAACAGCCCCGGGAACGGCATCAAAGGCATGGTTGCGGAGTTAAAATATTTGTGCCGTTTTGAATCGAATCTGGCAAATATGGTTAACGCACGGTAACCATATTTGAAATTTTGTCGAATCCGGCCAATCGGCCATTCTGGCAGGGAAAAATGGGCATGGATAATCAAAAAAGCAGGCTGGACCTTGAGCATCTTTCCAGACAGACAATGGGAGACGAGGCTCTGAGCCGGCAGGTTCTGTCCATTTTCATCGACCATGTGACACAGACGATGCCGCAGCTGGAAATCGCCTCCGACGACCTTGCCAAGTTGGCGCATGGTCTCAAGGGCTCGGCGAAGGGCATCGGGGCCTGGGATGTGGCCGGGGCTGCCGAGGCACTGGAGAAGACCGAAGGCAACCCGGCTGATGCCATTCGCTGTCTGAAGCAGGCCGTGGATGCAACCGTTGATGAAATCGGCCGCTATCTTGCCGAGGTGCGCTGACCCGGATGTCCGGCCTTCTTCTGGGGCCTCCTTTTCAACAAGGGCGGGGTGACTGACAATTGTTACCCTTCGATACAATTCGTCCTCTTTGTATTCAGTACGAAATTGTCTATATGCAGACTAATCGACCAAATCAGACCAGTGAGTTGAGTTCATGCCCAAGATTACATTTATCACTTTTGATGACACGCAATATGATGTGGAAGCCAAGGACGGCGCGACGGTAATGGAAACGGCCATCAAGAATGGTGTTCCGGGGATCGAGGCCGAATGCGGCGGCGCCTGCTCCTGTGCTACATGCCATGTCTATGTGGACGAGGCATGGGCGGCAAAGACTGGTGAGCCGGGCGCGATGGAAGAAGACATGCTCGACTTTGCACAGGATGCGGATGAACGCAGCCGCCTTTCCTGTCAGATCAAGATGACCGATGAACTGGATGGCCTTGTTGTGCGCATTCCGGAGAGCCAGGCCTGAGCCTGACGGCCTTGATGGTCTGAGCCGCTCGCACGGCTGAGGCTGGAGAGGAGTTGCAAGCGGGGGTCTTTGCGGGCCACCGCTTTTTTATTGAAAGCCGTCCGGCGATGCGGCAGATTATGCCTTCCTATTTGTGAGTGTTCGATACCATTGAAACAGGAGGCCTCATGACCGCTTGCTGCACCAGACACGGATCCGGTTCCCTGTTAGGTGGGCTCATGCCTGTCGGCGTGCATCTGGTGTGCGGGTTGCCTGTGGTGACGCGTCAGCGAGCCAGAGTGGTGCCGCTGGCGAGCGGCGATGTGGTGGAGATCGGCTTCGGCTCGGGGCACAATCTGCCCCACTATGATCGCAGTGCGGTCCGCAGTCTCATCGGCATCAATCCCGATGACGGTCTGCCCGAGCTGGCGCGGCGGGCGATCGCCCGGCAGGACATGCCCACCGAGCTGCTGGTTGAAAGTGCCGAAGCGATGTCACTGTCCTCCGAGTGTGCCGATAGCGTGGTGGTGACCTACAGCCTCTGTTCCATTCCGGATGTGATGGCGGCCCTTGCAGAAGCGCACCGCATTCTGCGGCCGCACGGGCGGCTGCTGTTCTGTGAACATGGGCTGTCGCCGAGGGCCCGCGTGGCGCGATTGCAGAACAGGTTCAATGCGCCGTGGCGCTTTGTGGCGGCAGGCTGCCATCTCAACCGGGATACCGGTGCGCTGATCCGGTCTGCCGGTTTTGAAATGGATCAGTATGATATCTACGACCTGGGGCTGGGCACCCGTATCCTTGGCACCCACCATGTGGGCATCGCCCGCAAGCGGTAATGCGTAGCGATAAAGGCGGCGGGTTCCGGTGCCGGTTCTATTCGGCTGCCGGTTGAGGGGCGGAAGGAGCCTTGCCAACCCATTCATGACCTTCTTCCGGGTGTCTTGGCACAAAGCGCGAGAGGATGAAGGAGATGATTGCCATGCCCGAGCCCAGCAGGAACACGGCCGACGGGTTGATCAGCCAGATGAGGCCGAAGGAGGCCGGAATGACAATGGCGGCAATGTGGTTGATGGTAAAGGCCACGCCTGCCGTCGGGGCAATGTCTGCCGGGTCGGCGATCTTCTGGAAATAGGTTTTCATGGCGATTGCCATGGCAAAGAAGGCATTGTCAGCGACGTAGAGCGCTGCGGCCATCCAGGGGCTGGAGACAAAGGCATAGGCCGTGAAGATAACGAACAGGCCGACATATTCGATGCCCAGCATCCTGCGCTCGCCAAAATGGCCGATGAACTTGCCAATCTGCGGGGCAAAAGCCATGTTGAAGAAGCAGTTGATGAAGAACAGTGCCGCGATTTCATCGACGCGATAACCGAATTTCTCGACCATCATGAAGCCGGCAAAGACCGTGAAGATCTGGCGGCGGGCACCGCCCATGAAAGTGAGCGCGTAATAGAGCCAATAGCGTTTGCGGAGCACCAGCTTCTTGCGCTGTGGGTTGGGGGCCTCGAACTGGGGGAAGAGGAACCACAGCACGAGGATGACAACGATGGTCATCGAACCGCCGATCAGGAATACCGTCTCATAGGACAGGTGCAGCGTCTTCCAGGTCAGGAAGATGACGCCATAGGCGATCAGCTGTGCGGTTGCCGCGACCGACAGGATGCGTCCCATCATCGCCGGAGCCTTGTCCTTTGGCAGCCATTGCAGCGACAGCGACTGGTTTGCCGTCTCATAATAATGGAAGCCGACAGACATGATGATGGTGGAGAAATAGAGGCCATAGATCGAGGGCAGGAAGCCCGTCATGGCAACGCCGATGCCCAGCAGGGCAAGCGCCACGAAGGCCATGGTCTGTTCCCGCATCACCAGCAGCACGAAGATCGACGTGAAGGCCAGAAAGCCCGGAATTTCGCGGATCGACTGCTGAATGCCGATTTCCCGTCCGGTGAAGCCGACCTCGGTGATGGCAAAATTGTTCAGCAGATTGTTCCAGCTGGCAAAGCCGAGCTGGTTTGCCGCCGCCATCAGCATAAGCAGAACGAAGGGGGTGCGCCAGGAGCTGGCAGATACGGCAGGGGCTTTCATGGCTGGGCCTTTTTGACAAGGAACGCGGAGAGGCCTGATATCTAGCAGCTCCGTGTCGTTGGCGTCAAATAAAGAAAATTGATTGGCGGCTCCGGTGCCTCTTATGGTTGGTGGCGTGCTGTGCCCTGCTATTTCCCTTCTGTGCCGGATGGGTTGGTGGTTTCCTGCTTTTCCATCTCCTCGGAGGTGGCGCGAAGGGTCTTGATGACGGCTCCCAGTTGCGGCTGGGCTTCGGTCCTGAAGGGCATCGGCCGACAGAGGGCGATGGTCGTCAGGCCAATGCGCGCGGTGAGAATGCCGTTGAGCAGGCCCTCGCCGAGTTTGGCCGAGAGGCGGGCGGCAAGGCCGTGACCGACGATCTGTTGCAACAGGCTTTCACCGGCAGCCATGCCGCCTGTTACGGCCAGATGGCTTGCGATGTGACCGGTCAGACGCAGCATGGCGACAAAGCCGGGGCGGTTGCCGTAGCTCTCGGCGATGAAGCGGACCATCCGCACGGTCTCCACCAGAACGACGATGACGTCGAACAGGGCGCGTGGGCTGAGGGCCGTGACGACGGCCACCCGCTTGGCGGCCTGATGCACTCTGTGGGTCACCAGCCGGTCGATCGGTGGCATCAGGATCTGTTCGGTCTGGGCGAGAATATCCTCCCTGTCGAAGAGGTGCGGCAGGTCCTGTTTGAGGGTCTGTCGCGCGCGGAACAGGGAGGGCTGTTCCTGATAGAGTGCAAGCAGATCATTGGCGATCTTCATGGCGTCCTTGCGGTCGCCGTCCTCATATATCGCCTCAACTTCCGCGCGAAGGTGGTCGAGGCGGGCAAGGCGTCGCAGGGCCAGCAGCTCGCGGCCGATGAAGAAAAGAAGCGACAGAATGGCGATGGCAACGAGGGCCAGACCAGCCCAGCCGAGATAGTCCCAGCGGGCAAACAGATCGCGTATCAGGGTGTCGAGCCAAAGCCCGATGGCAAGGGAAACGATGCCGGACAGGGCGCTCCAGAACAACACGGAGAGGGACCAGCCACGTTTGCGCACCGGCTTGTAGCGTGGTTCGCTCTCGGCATTCACCTTGTCGAAATAGTCTTCACTGTCCGGGGTGAAATCCCGCGAGATGGAAAGCGTCGCACCTGTGTCCGGGGCCGGGCGGGCGATGTCGTCGCCATAGGCACCGCGGTCCACTTTTACCGCGCGCGGGGCGCGGCTGTGATGGTTGGTCTTGTCCTGGCCGGTGGCATTGTCCTTGGTCATTTCAGAATGTCTCCCAGCAGATAGTCAAGGGCCCTGTCCAGCCGGATGTGGGGCAGCGAGCGGGCAACGCCGTTGGCGTCCTTGTCGAGTTCGGGCGGTCGGAAGCGGACAAAGCAGAGCGGGTCTTCGAACAGGGACTGTTGTTGAGATTTTGAGTCAACGCGGGGAGGATCTTGTTCAAGTGTTGAATCCGCTTTTGTGGTGTAAGTGGCTTCAGAAACTGATTCAAGATGTTTGAAAACTGATTCAGGGTTCTTTGGTAAGTCGCCGGGAAATAATGCAAATTCCGTTTCTCCATCGAATTCATCCTCTCCCAGAGATTCACCTTTCATCGGAATGCCGATCAGCGAAGGCAATTCCTCGCCCTCAACGGTCAGCGTGGCCTCGCGGGTGGCTCGGACTGCGGCAATGGCCATGGTCTCATAGTCGGCGCCGGAGGCTTCCACCCGCTTGGCGGCACGCTCGACAAGGCGACTGAGGATGTGTTCCAGGCGGTCGTGCGAAGTGTGGTGCAGATGGTCTACCTTGGTTGCGGCAAAGAGGATTTTGTCGATGCGACGGGAGACCAGATTGCGCAGCCAGAAGTGCGAACCGGGACGGAAGGCGCGCAGGATTTCGGTGATGGTGTCTTCCAGCTCGGCCAATGTCTCGGGCCCTTCGTTGAGGGCGGCAAGCAGGTCGATGAGGACAATCTGTCGGTCGAGGCGGGCGAAGTGATCGCGATAGAATGGCTGCACGATCGAGCTCTTGTAGGCCTCGAAGCGGCGCTCCATCATGGCCCACAGGCTCTTCCTGTCCTTGCTGTAAAGACTGTCCGGCAGAGGGGCGAAGGTAAGTGCCGGACTGTCCTGCAAGTCGCCGGGCATCAGGAAGCGTCCCGGCGTCAGAAGCGCATAGGCGCCGCGCGCCTGTTTGGCCTTCAGGAGATACGCGGTAAAGTTGCTGGCTGTCTGACGGGCGATGGTTTCAAGCAGTGGCTCGTCGCCGCGTTCCTCTTCCTCGACCATGGCGCCGATGCCGTCGGAGAAGTGGATCCACTCCTTCGAATAGGGGCGGTAGAGCGGCTGGCTGGCCTGTCGGAACGAGCGCTCGGACCAGCTCCGGAAGCTGTGGTCCATCAGGGTGAGGTCGAGCAGCCACTCACCGGGATAGTCGACAATGTCGAGGGCCAGGCGATCGGAGCGGAAGGTCCGCTTGAGGGTGTCCCGCGACTGGTATCTCAGTGACAGGCGCACCTGACTGGTGCGGCTGGTCGAGGAGGGCCAGACCCGATGGTTGGTGAGATCGGCGATGTGATCCTCATAGCGAAAGCGAGGGGTGAGATTGTCCGGCTGCGGGCTGATCTCGGCGGAACCGATGCGGCCCGTCGCGTGGGCCTCGAAACGAGGCAGGCGGCCGCCGTGAATGATGTTGTGCAGGCTCGAGGAGATGAAGATGGTCTTGCCTGCCCGGGCGAGCCCCGTGACGCCCAGCCGGATGGAGGGCTCGGTCATGTCACTCGCGAAATCGGCGAGGTTGGCCGTGGCAATGCGAATCTCTTCCAGGACTTTCATCGTTCCGCCTCTCAGGAGCCATTGTGTGTGCCTGCCGGGTACGGGGCGTCACATTTGCTCTTCTAGCATGTAGGCGACGGAACGCAGGATTGCAATCAGGGTTGGCCCAATTGGCGGGTGACGGAAGGGCGCAGGCCTTTCTTGGTGTTCTGTCAGCGACGGAAGAAGGTGGGGGCTGGATTCTCCACGATCAGCTCTTCTTCGCTGCTATCGATGTCTCTGGGTTTGATGAAGTCAACCAGATGGCCGGAGCCCTTGGTGATGGCATGCCAGTCGGGAATGTTGAATTCCAGCACGGCGAGGGCTGCTGTTGGGTATTTGACCCGCATCTGCATGATGAGGTCCGGATCACCGGACCCGGCCAGTTCGACGGCAATATTCTGCAGTCCGACATTGTGGCCCACGATCATCAGGTTCCGGCTGTCTTTGGCGTGCTTTCTGAGGATTGCCAGATAGTCGGGTGAATTGCCCTCATAGAGTGCGTCCAGAAGCCTCAGGCTCACATCGCCCTTGAGACTTGGGATGATGCCTGCCATGGTCTCCTTGGTTCGCTGGGCGGAAGAGCAGAGAATACGGTCGGGATTGTAGTGGCGCGCCTTCATGACGCAGCCGATCTTTGGCGCGTCTTTCTGGCCGCGCCTGCTCAGCGGGCGATCGAAGTCATGCAGAGAAGGGTCCGACCAGGATGATTTCGCGTGTCGCAGCAGAAAAAGCTTCAGCATCGTATTTCCGTCTCCTGTTGTCGTCTTCGTGAAGGAAGGCCAGCCCCAAGCTTCTGCGGTGTCCCTTTTGCGCGGGGCGGGCGTCCGGCACTGGCAAGGGCAGGGTGAAGCGCCCTGATCTTGGTCCGTTTTCTTGTGGGCTGTCAACTTCGCCGGGGCGGAGGCCCTTTTTGCAAAGGATGGCTCAGTCGTCCGGCAACGCTTTATGAGCGCAAGAAGGCAACATTTTCATGACAGCCGGCTGGGGTCTGGCCATTTCTTCGCGCTTTTGGCGGGTCGGAGAAGTGCGGTCAGGGGGCGCGCGATCAGGTGCGGAGGAAGAACAGGGCGTGATCCCATCTTGCCGGGTTGGTTGAACCACCATTGCAATTTTTTCCGATGCACAGCCGTTGTGGGAAAGAAATTGCCTACTTAACAAAGGGTTAACAAAGGTAAGTGTCTGAATTTATAAAAATATTTCTGAATGTTAAAACTGGCCTGCTTTTTGCAAAGTCGGTGGTAATCTGATTTGTATCTGGTCAAAGGGATGTACCATGAGTCTTTATTCAGCACTTACAACTTCTGTAGCCGGCATGGGTGCGCAGTCTACTGCAATGCAGAATATTTCTGGCAACATCGCCAATACGTCGACGAACGGTTTCAAGCGCGTTGACACTGCGTTTGTGGATCTGGTCAGCAACTACAGCGCCGACAAGAGCAAGCAAACGTCAGGCTCGGTGCTTTCCAGTTCGCGACAGACCAACACTGTGGCGGGGTCGGTTGATTCCTCGCAGACCACCACGCACATGTCGATCAGCGGTGATGGCTATTTTGTTGTCTACGAGAAGATCGGCGAGATCGATGGCAAGCCGATTTTTGATGGTACGCCGCTCTACACCCGCCGCGGCGACTTCACACAGGATCAGGACGGCTACTTCGTCAACGAAGCCGGTTATTATCTGGCTGTGATCGAGCTTGATGATGCAACGGGCAACCCGGTAAGCTCTGTGCCGCAGCCAACCACCTTCCAGGAAGGTTTCATGGCAGCTGAAGCTACCACGACCCTGACCTACAATGGCAACCTGCCTGCCGTTCCTTCCACTTCTGACGCGACCGGCTCTCTGCTCACCGGTGCTGTTGGTTATACCTCCAACCCGACCACTGCCGGTGCCGGTGTGGTTCAGGCGCAGGATGAGACCCAATTCCTCAGCCAGACGATTTCCGGTGGCTCGATCACGGCCTATGTTGCCAATGGTGAGAATGCCAGTGTGCAGCTGCGGTGGGGCAAGATCGCAGATGGTAACCCGTCGGCAGTGCCGCCAACCGAAGACACCTGGAACCTGTTCTACAAGTCTGACTCTTCCGCTACCGGTGCGGCCACCAAATGGACCAACGTCGGTCAGGATTACACCTTCGATACGACCGGCAAGATGACGTCGCCGCTCACCAACGTAACGGTTCCTGCGATGACGATTGATGGTGTGTCGCTCGGCAATATCATTCTGGATCACGGCGGCAACGGCGATGGCATCACGGCCTATGCAACGCAGACCGGTACTGCCAACATGAACCTGTCGCAGGATGGCGCCGCCGCCGGTGAACAGACCAGTATCTCCATCGACAACAACGGCTATATCGTTGCCAACTATGCCAACGGCAAGTCGAGCAACATGGCGCAGGTTATTCTGGCGTCGTTCGATGGCGACAACTATCTGGCCCGTGCCAGTGGTGGAGCGTTTCGGGCGACCGAGGATTCCGGTCTTGCCATTCTCGGGGCTACAGGCTCTATTCGTGGTTCATCTCTGGAATCATCGAACGTCGATATCGCGGACGAATTCTCGAAAATGATCATCTCGCAACAGGCTTACACGGCCAATACCCGCGTCCTGTCTACGGCCCGGGACATGCTGTCTGAAGTCATGCAGATCATTCGGTAGGTTTTTTGATCAGCTCCGGCTCTCCCTGCCTGTTGGCAGGGAGCGGAGTGGAGGGTAACTGATGGCATTGACGAGTGCATTGTCGATTGCAACATCTGGTTTGAAGGCGACGAACCGCGATCTTGAGGTCGCTTCGTCCAACATTGCCAATGCCAACACGCCTGGATACACCAAGAAGGTTTCCAGCCGTGAAGACATGGTTCTGAACGGGCAGGTTACCAGCGTTGTCCAGACCGATGTGCAGCGGACGCTTGATCTCGTCGCCCAGAAACAGTTCTGGACCGAGACCGGCGCCACCAGCTATTCCAAGACGATCAATGACTATTTGACCCAGGTTGACGCGATGTTCGGTCAACCTGGCGACGCCAATGCGCTTGATGCTCTGGTCAACGAGTTTGCAACCTCCTTGCAGGCGCTCGAGACGAGCCCGGACGATTCCACCACGCGGCTTCAGGTGCTCAATGACGCATCGGTGCTGACGCGGGCCATGAATGATGCCTCCGAAACCATACAGGCTCTGCGGCAGGATGCCGAGTTCGCCCTTGAGGATGCCGTCCAGAGTGCCAATGACATCCTGCAGAATATCCAGAAGCTTGATCAGCAGATACAGGAAGTCTCCCTGACATCTGGCGGGTCTGCGGCAGGGCTGATGGATCAGCGCGACGCCTTTGTGACGCAGCTTGCCGAGCTGATGCCGGTGCGGGTGACCCAGCGGGACAACAACTCCATCCAGATTTCGACCACCGGCGGTCTCACGCTTTATGACGCTGAGGCCGTGCAACTTGATTTCACGGCCTACGGCACTGTTGGGCCCTATACGGAATGGGACAGTCAGTCGAATGACAACCAGCTTGGCTCGGTCTATCTGAAGTCAAACACCGGTGAGCTGACCGATATCACCCTTTCCGGGGGGCTGGGCGGTAGCCGGATCGGGGCGCTTCTGGAACTGCGTGATGATCTGCTGGTCGAGGCGCAGGCGCAGCTGGACAGCCTGGCCGATGGCCTGGCCGATGCCTTCGGCAAGTTCGATATCGAGGGCAGCGCCGTCACTGTCGGGGCGCAGGATGGCTTTGATCTTGACCTCACGGATTTACAGTCGGGTGACGAGTTTACCTTCACCTATCAGGATGTGGGGACGGGCGAGACCAATACGGTAACCTTTGTACGGGTCGACTCGGCAACCTCCTTGCCACTTGGTGATGATGTCACTGCGCGTAATGATGACACCGTCGTCGGTATCGACTTCTCGGGTGGCATGGCCAGTGTGGCTGCGCAGGTGCAGACCGCATTGGGTGGAGCCTTCACGGTCAGCAACCCGGCAGGCAATGATCTGCGGATTCTGGATGACGGAGCGGCCAACACGGTGGCCATCCAGTCGTTTGATGGGCGAGCCACTGCAACGGGTCTGCAGCAGACAGCAGGGGCGCTGCCATTCTTCGTTGATGCCGGTGCCGGACCGGATATCTATTCGGGCAGCGTCGACGGGCAGGTCCAGCAGACCGGTTTTTCAGGACGTATCGCGGTCAATCAGGCGCTGTTCAATGATCCCACCCTCCTGGTGCGGCACAGTGCCAGCACCGGGATTGCCGACCAGACGCGCCCCTCGGAGCTGCTCGCAGCCCTGACGGACACCAAGCTGACTTTCTCCTATCAGGATGGCGGGGCGCCCGTCAGCATGACGGTTGATGAATTTGCCCGGCAGGTGATCTCCTATCAGTCGCAACAGGCCGAAACGGCGCAGATCCGCTATGACGGCCAGCAGATTGTCATGAACAATGTGCTGTCGCGCTTTGAGGAGTCGGCCAGCGTGGATGTTGACGAGGAGCTGGCGCGGCTGCTTGAGCTTCAGACGGCCTATTCTGCCAACGCGCGTGTCATGACCGCGGTCAAGGAAATGATGGATGCCCTGATGCGGGTGTAACCGCTGAGGACTGACTGGAAATGGAAACGACATCATGATCGGTACACTGAACGGATACTCATCCTCTGTGATGATGAATGTGCTGAAGAACAATTCCAGCCTGATGCAGGATCTGACCATCCAGCTCAGCACGGGCAAGAAGTCCCAGACCTATGGTGGCCTTGGTCGTGATGTCGGTCTGACGCTCGATCTGCGCAGCCAGATCGGTGCCATTTCTGGCTATCAGACCAATATCGAGCAGGCCCAGCTACAGATCAACATGATGAATGTAGCGCTGGAGCGGATTGTCGACATGGGGGCGGACGTCAGCGGCTCGGCCACTGGCACCCAGTATGACATCACCTCGAACAACCAGTCGGTGGCACAGGCAACCTCTGGCACGCTGGTCAGGGAAATGATCGGGCTGCTGAATACGGAAGTGGATGGTGACTTCGTCTTTTCCGGCACCACGACGGATGTCGTTCCGGCTGCCAGCTATGACCGCATCGTCTATGGCTATGGCGGTGAGGATGGCCTTCTGACGGTGACCGACGAGCGCATCCGGGCCGATGCCGGTGCCGATGGGCTGGGGCGGCTTGACCTGACGGCTGCGGGGCCGACCTTCACGATTGCCGAGCAGGCGACGGACTTCGGCTACAAGCTGAGCGCCGTGACCAGCACACTGAGCAATGTGACGGTCAACGGACCAGCTGGCAGTCCAGCCGGGATCGATGTGACTGTGACCGGGACGCCGGAACCCGGGCAGGTGCTCAGTTTCACCTTTGATATGCCGGATGGCTCCATCGAAATCATCAAGCTCACCGGGCAGGATGGCCCCACCGATGCCTCCGAGGGGCAGTTTTCGATAAACGGGGCTCCCGATGTGGTCGCTGCATCCATTCGCGATGTGCTGGCCTTTCAACTGGGTAAGAATGTCGCCACGGAAGGGGAGGCGGCATCCCGCATTCAGGCTTCGCTCGATTTCTTCATGACATCAAACGACGGAGAGCCGAAGCGGGTGGTTGGAACACCGGAGACGGCAACCACACTGGATACGGCAACGGCGGCAGGCAAGCCGACGCTCAACTGGTATGCAGGAGACAATTCTACGGTCAAGTCGCGCGATACGGCGACGGTGATGATCGATAACCGCCTGAGCGTTTCCTATGGTGCCCGGGCAAACGAGGACAGTATTGCCAGACAGCTGGCCTATATGACGGCCTTTTCGCTGCCGACCTATGAGCAGAACAGCGATACCGACAAGGCCCGTTATACTCACTTTGCCGATGCTGTTTCTGCCGGCCTTGCCAGTGTCAATCAGGGTGATGTGGTCAAGACGACCCTCACCGAAATCGGTGTCGCCAGCAAGGCGATGAAGGATGCCAATTCTCGTCACATCACATCCAAGAGCATGTTGCAGACGACATTGTCGGAAAAGGAAGGCATCAACAGAGAAGAGGTGGCGGCCAAGATCATGACGATCAAGACGACAATCGAGGCTTCCTATCAGGCTGCTTCCATGATGTATAACCTCTCGCTCACCAACTTTATCTAGCAACCGGGTTGGCGCTGGCGCCTGTGGCATTAACCATTGCAAGAAAAAAGCAGCCCTTGAGGCTGCTTTTTTTGTGGCGGGTGCAGAGTTGGAGGGGCGGGGGAAGCAGGGGCAATGACGGGGCAACAAAAAAGCGCCAGTCCTGTTCGGGTGGCGCTTGTCGTGGTGTTCGTCTTCAGATCTGCGAGGGGATCACGTCCCGTCCGCTTACCCGTCGGCGCGGAGGCCCTCTGCGATATTCCGGTTGATGTTGATCAGGCTGTCAACGGACGCCTTGTCCGGTTCGGTCATGATGCGCAGGGTGTGGTTGAATGTGAAGATACCGAGGTTGACCAGATTCTGGCGCAATTCTTTCGGCATTTCATGGGTTTCGCTCATAAGCTCACCGACGAAGAGTGTCCATATCTTGCGATTGAACGTCAACGCCTCATCCAGCTGCTCGCGTGTACACTCGGGGGACTTGGTCCGCTGCAATTTGGCTGCTGCCTTGATCAACAAGGCTGCTTCGCGTTCCCTGGGCGACCCTGCGTGGGAGCTGGCGTCCTGATAAGCTCTAGCCGCTGAATGATTGTACATTCCGAAGTAACTCCTCTTCGAACCTTATGAGAGCCTTTGCTTCTTTTAATGCAGGATAAAAGGAACTGGTTAAAATTTTGTTATTTATGCTGTCAATCAGCGTTAATGAGCTGGGGGCGGCGTGTAAAAATTCATTTACCAAAGTGAAGTACATGTCCTTGTGTCCCGCTATATCTTGCGCGAGATACATGAGTTGTATGCACAGATAGATTCTTTTTGCCGGACTATTTGCAGTTTCAGACGTCAGGATGTCTTTTTCACGTAAAATAGGTGCTTTCCCGTCAACAAAGAAGCGTGTGCGATGATCGCCATTGGTAATAACGCTATTCCCAATAATAATTCGCTCGCCTGGACGTAGTTCTATTTTAAGAGACATATTTATTCCTCTATTCACGTAAGCGAATTTCTGCTTCTGACAGACATTTTTGACAAGGACGATGATCGGCGCATTGTATTAACGAACTGATGCGAGATGTTCCTGTCCTATAAATCGTGATGTGAAACTCCACTTGGTGGCCATTGCTTTAAAGCAATCCGATTGTCTTGGGAAGGTCAAATAGAAGGGAAAATGCGCCCGCAAATACGAAGAAAGGCGGAGTATTTCCCCGCCTTTCCTTATGTTTCTGTAAGCTTCTACTAGGCGCGGAGGAAGCTGGTAACAGCCTGGTCGGCCTGAGATGCCAGCGACAGAGCCGTGGTAGACAGGGTCTGACGGGTCTGCAGGGCCAACATGTTGGCGCCTTCTTCGTTGGAGTCTGCCAGAACAAGGTTGTCAGCACCGGTCTGAAGGGTGTTGATCATTTCCTTGGTGTAGTCCTTGCGGATCTGCACGGTGGACAGGTTGGAGCCGAAGGTGCCAGCCTGCTTGCGCAGGGTGACCAGTGCGTCGGCCAGAGCGTCGAGTTTGAGGTTGGATTCCTCGGTGCTCAGGGACGAAGCTTCGGTCAGGGCCAGACCGGACGCGGTCATGTCAGCCGACTCGATCACCAGTTCAGACTTGTTTTCGTCGCGATGCTCGTTGAAGGACACCGTCAGGTCATTGGTCGAACCGTTGATCAGGTTGATGCCGTTGTAGCTAGCGTCGTTGGCCAGTTCGTCGATCTGCTGCAGGATTTCGTTATACTGGGTGACCAGTGCACTGTTGTCTGCGTCCGCATCGCCGGCCTGGTTGACGATGGTCAGGGTGTCGACGTCGCCAGCCGCAGCACCGTCTGCCCAGGTTACAGCCGTTTCGCCTGCGTCAACATAGTCGCCGTCAGCAGGAGAACTGAGGTCTACTGAAGCCGAGCCGCCGAAGCCGAAGGCTGCCGCGATAGAAGTGCCGGTTGCGCCATCCTGTGTGGTACCAGCGGCGGCGTCAGCGTCAGTGATCGTCAGACTGAGATTCTGGTTGCCGTTGACCTGAAGATCGAGGCGGCCGTCTTCCGTGATCGATGCGGTGGCAACGCCGGAAGCGTTGATGTCATCAACCAGATCGGAGATGGTGTAGTTGTCGCCAGTGGTGCCGTCACCGTTCGCATCGTTCAACGCCTTGCCGGTAGCGGCAAAATGCGCATCAAGGTCGAACGTCTTGGTTACGCCGTTTTCTGACGTGGAGGTGATGACGAAGTTGGAGTCGGCTGCGCCGCCAGCGCCGACGCCCGTCATGCCAAGAGCGCTTAGGGTCTGGGACTCGACGCGATCTTTGGTGGTGGTGCCGGTGGTGCCGGTGGTGTCGATGTTGGAGCTGCTCTGGATGTGGGTAGCAGACGCATTGTTGTTGTTGGACTGCGCCTGACGTACGGTTGCCTGAGCGCTTTCCACCAGATCGGTAATAGCCGTGATGCCGTTGTCGGCAGCCTCGATTGTCTTGATCGAGTTGGAAATGCCATCCAGCAGATTGCTCAGATCGTTTGCACGAGCAGAGAGACTTTCAGAGGTAAAGAAGTTGGTTGGGTTGTCCAACGCGGAGTTGACTTTTTTACCAGTTGCCAAGCGGTTCTGCGTGGTAGCCATCATGTCGGCAGTTTTCTGCAGGGACAGGAGGTTTGAGCGCACGCCGGCGGAGAGAGTGATATCCGAAGACATTTGGTTACCTTTCTGGGTACTCGCATACAGATATTGTTATTAGCCTCCTTCTGAGGCTTGATCTGATGGTCGCGCTTAAACCCTAATTTAAGGTTAACCAGTCCTTTCGTATTAACCTAAACAAAGTGTTACGTTTCTGTTTTGACAGAAAAGCTGCTTTTCTATGTCATTTCAGAAACTTGGAAATGTGCGGAAACTTAATTTTGAGTTTACTGATGGGCTCGAAAAGTTAAAAAAAACGGGGCCGAATGGCCCCGTTTCCAATGACTGATTTTGTGCTGTCTATTAGCGCAGGAAGCTGAGCACTGCCTGGTCTGCCTGGGAAGCCAGGGACAGGGCGGTGGTGGACAGCGACTGGCGCGTCTGCAGGGCCAGCATGTTGGCGCCTTCCTCGTTGGTGTCGGCCAGAACGAGCTGGTCTGCACCGGTCTGAAGGGTATTCATCATGTTCTTGGTGAACTCTTCGCGGATCGTAACCGTGTTGAGGTTGGAACCGAAGGAAGAAGCCTGGCTGCGCAGGGTCGTCAGGGCTTCGGACAGAGAGTCCAGCTTCAGGCTGGCTTCGTCCGAGCTCAACGAGGAAGCATCCGTCAGGGACAGACCGCTGGAGCTCAAGTCGGCAGACGCGATGGTCAGTTCGGACTTGTTGTCGTCGCGGTATTCGTTGAAGGCTACGGTCAGGTCGTTGCCGGTGCCGTTGATCAGGTTGATACCGTTGAAGCTGGCGTCACGAGCCAATTCATCGATCTGATCCATGATCGAGTTGAACTGGGAAACCAGCTCGGAGTTGTCGGCATCGGTGGAACCAGCCTGGTTTACGATGGTCAGGGTGTCAACGTCGCCCGCTGCTGCACCGTCTGCCCATGTTACGGCCGTTTCGCCAGCGTCGACATAGTCACCGTCAGCTGGAGAGCTGAGGTCTTCAGAGGCCGATGCCGCAAAGCCGAAGGCTGCTGCGATTGAGGTACCGGTTGCGCCGTCCTGCGTGGTGTTATCGGTGGCGTCCTGGTCGGTGATGGTCAGAGACAGCTGAGAATTGCCGCTGGCTTTCAGGTCAAGGCGACCGTCGTCGGTGATGGAAGCGGTGGCAACGCCGGAAGCGTTGATGTCGTCAACCAGATCCGAGATGGTGTAGTTGTCGCCGGTGGTTCCGTCGCCGTTGGCGTCGTTCAGGGCCTTGCCGGTTGCTGCAAAGTGAGCGTCAAGGTCGAACGTGCTGGTGACACCATTTTCCGAAGTGGATGTGATGACCAGGTTGGAGTCTGCTGCGCCGCCATTGCCGACGCCGGTCATGCCAAGAGCGGTCAGGGTCTGCGATTCTACGCGGGCCTTGGTGGTTGCTCCGGTAGTGCCGGTGGTGTCGATGTTGGAGTCGCTCTGGATGTTCGTGCCAGCAGCATCAGAGTTGGCGGACTGAGCCTGCTTAACCGTGGACTGAGCACTTTCGATCAGGTCGGTGATAGCCTTGATGCCGTTATCGGCAGCTTCAAGAACCTTGGTGGCGTTACCGATGGAGTCCATCAGATTGTTCAACTCACCAGCGCGAGCATTCAGGCCTTTGGAAGTGAAGAAGTTGGATGGGTTGTCCAGCGCGGAGTTGACTGCCTTGCCGGTAGCGAGGCGGTTCTGCGTGGAAGCCATCATGTCTGCGGTGTTCTGCAGAGAGAGCAAGTTGGCGCGTACGCCGGCGGAGAGAGTGATATCTGACATTTCCCCATAACCTTTCTGGTTAGTACTCGTCGTCCTTCTTGGACTATGACCGTTCGTGGTCAGGGGCAGAATGCATTTGAATTGAGAATCATTAGTAAAATTATATGGTTAACGGTTGTCAGGGTTAATGGCGGGTTAGCGTTGCAGCGTTATGGTTACCAAAGAGTAGAAAACTCCAAGTGCAACGCTGAATCGTCAATTTTGCCAATTGTTTGATGTTTTGCTTTCTGCTGACAAAAATTAACAGAGGGTTAAACCAATTGCCGGATATCATGGCATCTGGTCAGCAGAAGCTCGCCAAACCTGAGCGATATCTTCCCCCAGTCAATAAAATTTTTAAAAAAGTTGAGGGTGAGCGGTAATATGCACAAGCATTAATGCCGTCTTTTGATTGTTTTTATTTTAATTTCTCAACCTGAAGGTGCTGCAAGGGTGCTGCATGGGATAAGCGTCGCCGCAAAACCACATGGCTGCGATGGAGCAGCCAGACGGATGAGCAGTCCGAAGGGGGGGGGACCGTCTAGATGTTGACTTCGAAATGGGGCAGGTCGTCGTCTTTTTTGTCGCTGACGGGGGCCGTCTGATAGGCCCGCAACTGGGCCAGCCCGTCTGCCAGCTTTTCTTCCTGCTGAAGATCATCTATGGAGGTGGTCAGTTCGGAGAGATCGTCCTGGGACAACAGCTGGCGGTTCTTGCGACGGCCCTGCCGCTCGTCCTTGTCCTTGTGGCCTGCCTTCTCTTCATCCGGATCGATGGCTTCATAGCCGGTGTTGCCGTGCTTGAACTCGACATGCTGATCACGCATGGCATTCTCTACGGCTTCTTCGCTCTCGCTGCCGGGGGTGGTTCGCTTCGCCGCGGTCTTGCCTCTCACGGTGGCGGGCGGCTGCATTTTCTGCACGGATAAATCCATCGGTCGCCTCTAAGTCAACAAACTGCTGAACGAGAAAAGTATAGCCTAATATTCGGCGCTTGTCATACTGGAAGACTTTCTTGTCGAGAATTGAAGTTAAGTTTCTGAAAATTATAACTATCAAAGAGGGCTTGAAACGGGCATCGCATAAGAGACCTGTTGCAGTAAAACGGATTGGCAATACTGGTGATTCGGAAAAACGACGTGGTTTTGGTTTGGGCGATGGTGTCCAAATGGTTACGAAAGAGAATAGGTTTGGCTGCTTTATGTCTTGCAATAGAAAAGGAGCGATCCATGAGGACCGCTCCTTTGCAAAAGCTTGAAGTCGCAAGCAGTATAAAGGCTCAGATCATGACTTTGTATCGATTGAGATGCCCTGTTTCTGATTGGCCTTGACCGGAGCCTGCCCGGCGCGGCCGTAGGTTTTCGCCTTGGCGCCTTTCTGGATCTGCTCGTTGATGTCGCTCACCAGCTCGGATGACACTTCGCGGGCGGTGGCGATGACGGCCAGATTGGCCTGCAGGGTGTTCTGGAACATCTGATGGCGACGGGCCAGCTGTTCTGCATCCTGTGGCGCCAGCTGCTTGACGATGGAGGCGTTGGCGGCAATCGCCTTCTGTAACAGCATATATTGAATGGAAAGCTGGTTCTTGGCTTCGACCAGATCAAGGGCCTGCTTCAGTTCGCCCTTGCGCAGCAGCTCCGTTTCTTCGATCAGGATAGAGTCCAGTGCATCCATGATCTGCTCGATGGCGCCCAGCAGACGCTGCACATCCTCGGCACCACCAATCGGCGTCTTGGCAAGCGCGGCGGCCTGGGTGACAGGATTCTGGCTGCTGTTCTGGGAGTCTGTCATCTTATTGTTCCACTTCCTGTGCGCTGAGCAATTCACGCATTACGGAGTCCGCAATGCCGATGCCGCCGGATTTTGTTATTTCGTCTGCGTAGGTCTCGGTGAGGAGGCTGCGATAGGTGTTCTGGGCGTAGGAGTCTCCGAATTCATCCTGTCCGGTTCCTTCGAACATGCCGGATAGCATTTGGGAGAGAAACACGCTCTCGAATTGCTGGGCTGCCTGACGGGCCTGTTCTTCCTTGCTCAGGTTGGACTGGATGCCCTTGTTCTGGGCGATGGAGAAGGGGACGGAGTTGACGGTGGTCATTACATCACCTCGATTTCTGCCTGAAGGGCACCCGCGGCCTTGATGGCCTGAAGAATGGAAATCATGTCTCGCGGACCGACACCCAGAGCATTGAGCCCGGAAACAAGATCACGCAGGGGTACGCTGCCTTCCAGCATGGCCAGCTTCTTTTCTGCTCCGGTCTGGACGCCGACATTCGAGCGAGGAACGACAGCGGTTTGTCCGCGAGCGAGCGGGTTGGGCTGGCTGACCTGTGGGCTCTCGCTGACGGTCACTGTCAGGTTGCCCTGTGCAATGGCGACGGTGCTGACCCGGACGTCCTGGCCCATGACGATGATGCCGGTGGTTTCGTCAATGACGATCTTGGCTGGCAGATCCGGCTCGACGTTGAGCTGTTCGATGTCAGTGATCAGGTCAACGATGTTGCCATTGAAATTGTGTGGCAGGGTCAGGCGAACGCCGGTCGGGTTTAGCGGTTCGGCAACCGGCTGGCCGATCAGGTCGTTGATGGTCTGGGCGATGCGGCGGGCGGTGGTCAGGTCCGGGTTGCGCAACGAAAGGCGCAGGGTGGTCATGCTGGCAAGCTGGAAGGTCAGCTCGCGCTCGATCAGGGCCCCGTTGGCAATGCGCCCGGAGGTCGGAACGCCCTGGGTGACGGTTGCAGCATCGCCCTGAGCCGTGAAGCCGCCGATGGCGATCGGTCCTTGCGCAATGGCGTAGGTCTCACCGTCGGCGCCCATCAGGGGGGTTACCATCAGAGTGCCGCCCTGCAGGCTCTTGGCATCGCCAAGCGCGCTAATGGTCGCATCGATCCGCGAGCCCTGAACCGAGAAGGGCGGCAGGGTTGCCGTGACGATGACGGCGGCCACATTCTTGGTATTGAGGTTGGTGCCGGTGATGTTGACGCCCATTCTTTCCAACATCGCCTGCAAGCTCTGTTTGGTGAATGGCGCGCCATTCAGCGAGTCGCCGGTACCGTTAAGGCCGACGACGAGGCCGTAGCCGATCAACTGGTTGTCGCGAATGCCTTCGAAGTCAACAATATCCTTGATGCGGGATGCGCTCATTGCCGAAGACGTGGCGATGATAAGGGCTGCGCAGACCATCAGGATACGGGTAAGGAGTGACATTTCCGAAAAACCTTCTTGATGCAGGCTGTTGACGCGTTGAATTTTCAAATTGCAAGACCTGTTGCATAGCCAATTGCAAGGTGCGTGCCAGACTCCGAGCTTCGCCGTTTTCCGCCGTCTTTGCCGAAATTCCGGGATTCTTAAATCGATCCTGGAATGTTTCTCAATTGGCTTGCATTGGGAGGGGTGCAAAATTTGCCGGGTAGGTTAACGCTTCGTTAACCAATTGGGTTAATCTTTTCCTAAGACGCAGGACTGGAGACACCAGACTGGCGCGACTTCGGGATCTTCCGCTGTGCCATGATGATGGTTTGACGGGTCAGACAAGACGGGATGTTGAAATGCGAGTACAGGGTGGATCGGGAAGCAAGCAGGTTTCCAAGTCAGGGACGTCGGGTGCTTCGAGGACATCATCAAGCAGTTTCTCCGTTCCGGAAGAAACGCAAGGCGCCTCGCGGTCCCAGCAGACAGTTCAGAGTGGGGCTGTTCAGGACGTTTCGGCGCTGATTGCCCTGCAGTCGGTGGATGATGCCTTGCACGGCAAGAAAAGAAAAGCCGTACGCAAAGGTAACAAGATGCTGGATCTACTTGAAGAAATCAGGATGGGTATTCTCTGTGGTACCTTGTCCATTTCGGTGTTGCGGCAACTGGAACGACTTTCTACGGAATCGGAAGCCAGTGGCGACGAGCGAATCGATGCACTTCTTGAGGAAATCTCCCTGAGGGCTCAGGTTGAAGTCGCAAAACTGGAAGCACTTCATAAAAACTGAGTATCCGTTGCTCATTTAAGATCGTTTATATGGAATATCGCACGCAAATTAATCTCTTTATACTTTTTTTATAAAGAGTAGTTGTGCGTCAGTCTTGCACCCTCTATATAACGGTCGTCTTTTCCAGGGAACTAAGGGGTAAGCCCATGTCGATCGAGATAGATGATGACTATCGTCCTTCGGACAGTGAGCCCTTCATGAACGAACGGCAAATTGAATATTTTCGTCTCAAACTGCAAAAGTGGAAAGACGAAATTCTGAAAGAAAGCCGTGAGACTTTGCAGCATCTTCAGGATGAGAGCTCCAACCATCCTGATCTGGTGGATAGAGCCTCTTCGGAAACCGACCGGGCGATCGAATTGCGCGCACGTGACCGGCAGCGAAAACTGATATCCAAAATCGATGCAGCTTTGAAGCGGATTGAGGACGGATCCTACGGCTATTGTGAAGATACCGGGGAACCAATTTCACTGAAACGCCTTGATGCCAGACCGACTGCCACTCTTTCCATTGAGGCGCAGGAACGTCACGAGCGGAGAGAAAAAGTCTACCGGGATGAATAAGGCTCAAAGGTTTGCCTCTTTCTGAAACGGTTACATATTTTTGAGTTTGCTATTAGAAGGCGCGGATCCTGGAGAGAGATCCGCGCCTTTTATTTGTGATCAAGCCAAAATTTGGGAGCATGGCGTGATCACGGATCGGGAGGCCAGATTGGGAGCGGACCTCGCCGATGCCAGATCCAGTGGTTCGGGATCTGGTGGGGAGCATGGGAGTGACGGGCCGGGGCCCGCCGCACGGTTAGAATGGCAGGATGATATCCATGACTTGCTGGCCATAACGGGCCTGCTGAACATCGGAGAGCTGACCGCGGCCGCCATAGGCGATGCGGGCTTCGGCAATCTTTTCCGATTCAATGGTGTTGTTCGACGCGATGTCTTCTGGCCGGACGATACCGGCGACCAGAATTTCCCGCACTTCGAAGTTGACGCGGATTTCCTGTCGTCCCTCGATGACCAGATTGCCGTTCGGCAGAACCTGCAGCACGACGGCGGCGACGGATGTGGTGATGGTTTCAGACCGGTCGATGGCGCCGGTGCC
The DNA here is from genome assembly GCF_003574655.1 of Cohaesibacter haloalkalitolerans. GTDB lineage: Bacteria > Pseudomonadota > Alphaproteobacteria > Rhizobiales > Cohaesibacteraceae > Cohaesibacter > Cohaesibacter haloalkalitolerans. The sequence continues at coordinate 208,087 of NZ_QNUM01000004.1, read as the reverse complement.
CGTGGATGATGAACTTGAGGAGGCATCGGCCAGCGAGGAGGCGTCAATTTTTCCCAGCCCTGCGAGCGCACTGGTGAGCGCATTGCCGACCGAGCCATTCATTCCAACGCTGTCGCTGCCGCTACGGCTGCGTGAGGTCGAGTTGTCGATCTTGGCGCTATCGGTGATGCTGACCTGAACCGTCAAGATGTCGCCGACCTTGTTGGCGCGCTGATCCTTGAAGAATTTGCGTGACCCGGTCTGCCACAGGGAGTTGGGGCTGTAGGCTGCGGCTTCTACTGTTGGCATTGGCATCTGTACCGGGCGATAGCCCTTCTGGGAGGTCGGGTTGTCGATTGCCGACAGGGCCGGGGCCTTGCCGATATTCTTGAGGCGTTCGCCCGCGCCGCAGGCGCTCAGAGCGGACGCCATCAGGCAGATTGAGATTAGATGGATCGTTTTCATAGTCATTGGGCTCCGAGCGAGGCGACGTTCTGGTTCGGTGTGACGATTTCCAGCAGGCCTTGGCCTATGATTTGAGCGCGAATGATGCGGTTCGTCTGGGCGTTCTGAACGGGAATGACGTCGCCCTTGGTGCCGTCGGAAAGGGCCTTGCCCATGATCGACAGGTTAAGGTTGCCGGCATTGAACATGATGGTGACCGTGTCGGAACGCTTGACCATGTCCGGTTCGGTGAAAAAGGCCGCGCTGGCGATGGTTCCCGGACGCAGAGACTGCTTGACTGCCTTGCCGACAACATCGGCAAGATCTGCCGGATTGCTGGCTTCGGCGCGCTGGCGGGCCATCGGTGTCATGGTGATGTCATTTTCCGAGACGACCTCGCCGCGGCGGATGGTGCGGGAGACAACCGGAACCATAACCGTTTCGACGGCGCGACCGTTGAGATGTACGATGCCGAGGTCTTCGCGACCATAGATGGTCAGGTTGGCAACGAAGCGACCACTGGCGCGGTCAAAACGCAGGTTCCGGACTTCGAATGGGGTGAACCCTCCGACGGCAGCGTGCTGATCGGTGATGTGGCTGCTTAGTTCGACATCAACCTGCGCCGTTGCGGACACATAGCCCTTGGCTTTGAGCTGGGCCGCGACTGAGCCCAGAATGTCGGCTTCGGTGACGAGTTCGGAAGCCCGTGCCACGTTGACCATTGAGATGTTGTTGGCCGTCACCTTGCTGAGGCCAGCGCGCAGGGCTGCCTCAAGGACGAGATCTGCCTTGATGCTACCGCTCTGTCCCAGCGACGGTGAGCGGAACACGGCCGTGCCAGCATGTGAGCCGGCGTTGATGAACAGGTCACCCAGTGTGACAAGCTGGTTTTCAACGGTGATGTTGGCCTTGAGAATGGCCGTATCGGTATCAATGGTGATGGCAAAGGCTGTCTGGCTGCCGGAAAGGGCGGCTGAGAAGCCTAGGATGGCCAGACAGGCGGCTCTTGCGATCCGTCCCAGAGCTGCCGGACGTTTTGCCATATCGAGAAATGCACGTTTCATCTTATGGGGCCTAGCTTAGCTGAGAGGTTGCAGACAACATGTCGTCGGCGGCCTGAATGACGCGGGAATTCATTTCATAGGCGCGCTGGGCGGCAATCAGGTCGGAAATCTCGGTGACCGAGTTGACGTTGGCGCTTTCCAGATATTTCTGCAGCAGATTGCCGTAGCCCTCATCGTTCGGCACGGCTACCTGCGGTGCGCCGCTGGCTTCGGTTTCAAGGAACAGGTTGTCGCCCATCGGCTCAAGGCCTGCCTTGTTGATGAAGCGGGCCAGAGTGAACTGTCCGATGGTGTTGGTCGTGGTGCTGTTGCTCTGGGTGACCTGAACCTCGCCATCGCTGCTGATGGTGATGTCTTTGGTGTCGTCAGGGAAGGTGATCCCCGGAAGGACTTCATAACCGTCAATGGTCACCAGTCGGCCAGCGCTGTCCATTTCAAAGGAGCCGTCACGGGTGTAGGCTGTGCGGCCATCCGGCAAGGAAATCTGGAAATAGCCTTCGCCACGAATGGCGACATCCAGATCTTTCTGGGTGTTCTCAAGATCGCCCTGCGACATGACGCGGGAGGTTGCGGCAAGACGGACACCCGAGCCGATCTGGACGCCGACGGGAACCTGTGTTCCCTGGGCCGAGGTGCTGGAGCCGGCGCGGCGCAGGTCCTGATAGAGCAGGTCCTGAAACTCGGCGCGCTGCTTCTTGTAACCGGTGGTCCGCATGTTGGCGATGTTGTTCGACGTGACTTCGACGTTGTGTTCCTGCGCCATCATGCCGGTCGATGCGATGTGGAGTGCTCTCATTTTCGATCTCCTGTTCTATTCAGCGTCAGGCATTCAATCTGCCGAGTTTGTCGATTGCGGTTTCCCGAAGGTCATTGGTGGCCTTCAGTGCATTGGCAAGGGAGCCGTAGGCGCGGGAGACTTCGATCATGCGAGAGATTTCGATAACACCATGAACATTCGATTGCTCGATGTGGCCACCCAGAAGGTTGGGAGTCTCGACCGGTGTCGGGTTTTCGCCGATGAAGAGCGAGGTGCCCTCTTTCTTGAGAGCTTGCAGGTTGTCAAAGGTTACGACCCGCAGGCGTCCGACCTCGCCCCTGTCGGAGGTGATCAGGCCATCGCGGGTTATGTTGATATTGGTGTCTTCCGGCGTGAAGGTGATCGGGCCGTCTGCGCCCATGACCTCGTATCCGTCGGTGGTGACCATTCGACCCTGATTGTTGATTTCGAACTCGCCGTTGCGGGTGTAACGTTCACCGTTCTGCGTGTTGATGACCATGAAGGATGTTCTGTCGTTGATCGCGACATTGACTGGATTGCCCGTGTTGACAATCGAGCCGGGCTCGAACTGCTTCACGATCACGTCATCCTGCACATAGGACAGCTTCTTGTCGGATGCGCGGAAATCGTCCATTTCTGCGACCGGCATGATGTATTCCTTGAACAACAGGTTGTCGGACTTGTAGCCCGCCGTGTTGATGTTCGCCAGATTGTTGGCGATGACATCCATCTTGCGCCGCAGAACCATCTGCCGCGTCAGACCTATGAGTTGTAGGTTCTCCATAAGCGTTAACCACTTTGCTCCCAAATGATGCGCATCTCTGCTCCCCAGCGTGATGCGTTCAGATTGTGTTAAGCATGAAGTGTGCCAAAATGCGAACCATATATATTTCAATGGTTTGATGATATATGTTGGCGGCGAAGGCAAAGGATTCAGGGTTTAAAAATGCCCAGTGGGAAAAAGTTGCCGATCTGGTCGTGTCCAAAATTTGGAAAGGTTTTGTTAACCTTTTCTGCGCTATTTATTAAGGGTTATTAACCATGGTTGATGAATCGTTATCAGGTTGGATCCTCGATGTCGGACGAAGTTGAAAATGACGAAAAAGAAGGTGGATCTGGTGGCAGCAGGAAAAAGCTGATCATCATGATCGCCCTTGCTCTGGCGCTGGTTGCCGGCATCGGTGGGGGCGTCTATTTTTTTATGTCTTCTTCTTCCAGCAGTGTGGTTGAACCTGAAAATGACCCTAACGCCGAGCCTGAGAGCAAGGCCTATTTCTATGACTTGCCAGAGATGACGGTCAATCTGAACTCACAGAACCGCCGGGCGCAGTATCTTCGCCTCAAGGTTTCACTGGAGTTGCTCAGTCAGGAGCAGGCGCAGAAGATCGAACCGTTCATGCCGCGGGTTCTGGATGCCTTCCAGGTCTATCTCAGGGAATTGAGGACGAGGGATCTTGAAGGGTCAGCTGGGCTGTTTCGGCTGAAGCGGGAGCTTCTGAAGCGGATCAATGATGCAATCTATCCGGTCAAGGTAAATGACATTCTGTTCAAGGAAATCCTCATTCAGTAGGACTTTCGATAGGGCTTCAAATGGCGGACGATGACGACAGTGTAGACCTGATGGCCGATTGGGGCGCTGCTCTGGAAGAGCAGGGTGCTGGTAGTGCCGATGAGATGGCTGCGCAATGGGCGGCGATGATCGATGAGCCGATGGACGGGGAAGATGGCTCCTCGCGCGGCGCTGATCGGGTGCTCAATCAGGAAGAGATCGACAATCTGCTCGGCTTTAGCCTTGATGATGGCTTTGCCGGTGAGCGCAGCGGTGTGCGCGCGCTGATCGACTCGGCTATTGTCTCCTATGAACGTCTGCCGATGCTGGAAATCGTCTTCGACCGTCTGGTCCGCATGACGACCACCAGCCTGCGCAATTTTACCTCTGACAACGTCGAAGTGTCTCTGGACTCGATTACCTCCATTCGGTTTGGCGACTATCTCAACTCCATTCCTCTGCCTGCCATCCTGACGGTGTTCAAGGCGGAGGAGTGGGACAACCTGGGTCTGATCACGGTCGATTCCAGCCTGATCTATTCCATCATCGACGTGTTGCTCGGAGGGGGGCGCGGGACCTCGGCCATCCGCGTTGAGGGGCGTCCCTACACGACCATTGAGCTCAACCTTGTGCGCCAGATGATCGAGATTGTTCTGGAAGATGCGGAGGCCGCCTTTGCGCCTCTGTCTCCAGTCAACTTCACGCTGGAGCGTCTGGAAACAAATCCGCGCTTTGCGGCCATTTCCCGGCCTGCCAATGCGGCAATCTTGGTTGAATTGCGCATTGATATGGAAGACCGGGGTGGCAAGATCGAAATGCTGCTACCCTATGCTACAATCGAGCCGATTCGAGATCTTCTTCTGCAGATGTTCATGGGCGAAAAATTCGGTCGTGATCCCATCTGGGAAGGACATCTGGCGACGGAAGTGTTCCTCTCGGAGATCCAGGTCGATGCCCTTCTGTTCGAGAAGAAGATGTCGCTCAGCGAAATCATGAAACTCGATGTTGGTCAGACCCTGATGCTGGAGAGCGGGCCGAATGACCCTGTTCGTCTGAAATGCGGTGGGGTCTATCTGACCAAGGGAATCATGGGGCAGCACAATGGGAATATCTCCGTACAGGTCACCAACAAGTTGGCCAAACCAAAAATGACGCTAACCGCGTTTGAGAAAGCCGCTCAGGGCGCATCAGGGAAGGGTGAGTAGAATGTCTGCTGGAATGATGATTGAATTGTTTGTCGCCTTTTTGCTCGTTCTGACGATCGGCTACTGCATGACGCTGAACCGTCGCTTGAAGCGCCTGCGCAATGACGAAGAAGCCCTGCGCGCCACCATTGCCGAGCTGATTACTGCAACCGAGATCGCCGAGCGGGCCATCCTTGGCCTCAAGGCCACCGCAGGAGACTGCGACAAGAACCTCGCTCATCGCCTGATGGAAGCGGAGCGGCTGGCCTCGGAACTGCAGTATTATGTCTCGCAAGGAGAGGGGGTCGTGGGCCGGTTGGTCAAGATTTCCGATGCCGTGCGCGGTGGTGCCGTGGCTGTGGAGCAGCCGCAACTGGCCGCTCGCCCGGCTCTTGCCCAGGATAACGGATACACCCGCGTCAATACGGCCGGATACAGCCGGGGTGTTTCTGCGCATACCCATTATGAAACTCTTGAAAGGGAAGCTGCTGCTCCACTCGTTGAAGCCATTGAAGCGCCTCGCAGTCTCAAGGATGCTGCTGCTGCTACCTCCGAGCGTCTGATGGCCATTCGGCAGAAGAGAGGTGTCGCGGCATGACACAGGTTCGTCTGCTTCCAACCGTTCTGATTGCCGTGGTTGGATTGCTGTGCATCAAGGTGGCCCATCTGGTCGTCTACAGTGATTTTGCCGGTGGCTCGACAACACCAGCCCAAGCGCAGGAAGCCCCTGCTGCGACTCCTGCCAACGGGGCTGGGGCCGAGGCTGGTTCTGCCGATGGCGCGCAAGCGCCCGCCGACACCGCTGCTGACCCAGCTGCGCCGTCTCTTGGTGACGAGCCGCCAGCTTTTGTCGATGGCATGAAGGTTGATCCGACGCAGGGGTCCCGATCCGAACTGGCCATTCTCGAACGCCTCGCCAATCGCCGCAAGGAACTGGACGACCGGGCAAAGAGCATCGAGATGCGCGAGGCGCTGCTGAAAGCGGCCGAGAAGCGACTGCAGCAGCGGGTGGACGAATTGAAATCCATAGAGCAGTCGATCGAACTGGCGACCAAGAAGCGTACTGAGGAACAGCAACAGGACGTCAACCGTCTGGTCGCCATGTATTCATCGATGAAGTCCAAGCAGGCAGCCCAGATCTTCGAAGTGATGGATCAGGATATTCTGCTCGATATCGTCAAGTCGATGAAATCCCGCAAGCTCGCTGCGATCATGGGCGAAATGAAAGCTGAGTCTGCCAGTGCTCTGAGCGCGGCAATTGCCAACAGCAACTCGCTTCAGCAGACCATGCAGTCGAATTCGTCTGATCAACTGCCACAAATTGGCAATTGATCCATTTGAATGTTGGATTCGGGCCGTGTTTAGCGGGTTTGGTAATTCACGAGAAAGCATTTTCATCTAGTCTGGCTACCATGATGAATGCTCGATTGGACGCTTGTCTGTCGAGATATGGTGTGTTTCTCGGTTCTGGAGACCTTTGATGTCGAATGCGGCGCGGCAGATTTTGATGCAATGCCTCAAGGCCTGCCAATGGATGCGGGCCTGCCGTTTTGCCGTTGCCTACCAGTCTCTTGCCGCGGCTTTTCTCTTGCCATTTCTGGTTTTGGTTCTCAATTCAGTGGCTATGGCGCAGTCGTCTTCTTCACCGAAGGGAGAGCTGGAAATCGTCACCACGAAGGAAGAGGGCTATGGCCGTATCGTCCTCAATTTCAAGGGGCGAAACCTGCTGCCGGCGCATTCCATCAAGCAGGAAAACAGCGTTTTCGTGATCCGGTTCGATGAGCCGATGAATTCGACGTCCGTCCTGTCACTGCCGACCATTCTGCCAGATTACATCACCGTTGCCCGACTAGATCCCGATGGCATGGGCATTCGCATCGCCCTCAAGCCGGATGTGCGGATCAACACGATGGAAGCGGGCGAGAAGCTGTTTGTGGATCTGTTGCCAACCAGCTGGAGCGGCCTGCCTCCGGCCTTGCCATCCGATGTGGTGCAGGAACTTGCCAAGAGGGCCGAGGCTGCCTTGCGTCTGGCGAAATCCCTTGAGCAGGCCAAGGCCGGGACAAGGGTGCGCCCGAAGCTTGATCTGCGCATCGGCGATCACCCGACTTTCACCCGTGTTGCCTTTATCTGGAATATTCCCTTTGATTCCACCTTCGAACGTCAGGGCGCTCAGGTGCGGGTCAATTTCAATCACGACGCGGATGTCGATCTTTCCAAGATCCGGGCCGAGCTTCCTGCCCTGATCAACGATCTCAGTTTTTCCCATGATGGCGGCGGTACCAAGTTCGTGATCGACGTCGCCCCGACGTCCGATGTCCGCGCCTTCCGCGAGGAGTCATCCTATGTCGTCGATATAACCGGCGACAAGGTGTTGTTCGAGGCCAAGGGAGCGGAAGACAGCATCACGCGGGCCATCACCTCCAGTGGTGACAGCGGCGTGCTCATTTCCCAAGGAACGGGCGGAGATAATTCTGCGGCCAATGAGACGCCAGCCGCAGGCAACAGGATTGGCTCCGCTGACACCTGGGGCGATGCCAAGGATGCGGCTGCCAAGGGCGATCTCATTCTCGGGCCGGGGCCGAATGGCGAGGATCAGAGCAGCGCGCTGTTTGCCAACGCCCAGGTCGCCGAGCCGATCAATCCCGACACAGCAGCTGCGACCGATGCCGGGCAGACGGAGACCAACCTGCAAAACGCTGCGGTCAATGACGCCTATTTGACGATACCGCCAGCCGGTGCGGAGCCCAAGCCTGTTTCCGCCGACACTCGACCCTCGGCCATCCCTTCAACAGACAATGCAACGCCCCCGTCGGCGGCGCCGGTTGCTCCTGTTGCTGCCACCAATCCGATTTTGCCGATGCCTGATGCAGGCCCGGTTGCCGAGGCGCCGTCGATGGGCGACTTGCAGACTGATCTGATTGCCCCGACACAGCCCGATCCGGCTCAGGAGAATATACTGCCCGGTGAGGATCGCATTTCCGGTGAGAGCAACGCCGAGCGAATGACCGGGGTGACCTCGGATCTGACCGCCCAGCTGCTGCCTGTCGAAGCCAAGGCCTTCGGGCATTCGGTGCGTCTGTTCTTCCCCTTCAAGGATCCGACGGCATCTGCCGTGTTCAAGAAGGATGGTGTCATCTGGGCCGTCTTCGATACGGCGCTTGGGCTTGATATTTCCAGTGCCCGCAGTCAGTTGGCCTCCATCGCCGACGATCTGGAGGTCTGGCGGTCGGGTAAGACGGCGGTTCTGCGGATTCCCCTCAAGAACTCGCGGCTGGTGACCTTCTCGCCTGAAGGCTACGGATGGCTTCTGACCATCGGCGACATGGTTGTCGAGCCGACCAAGCCGCTGCATATGTCCCGCACCAAGATCAGTGGTGGACGCTCTGCTGTTCGTGTGAAGTTTGAAGGCGCCGGCAGCATCCTCAAGCTGCGCGACCCGGGGACGGGTGAAAACCTCCATGTGGTCACCGGGTTGGGGCCAGCGCGCGGGTTTGTCAAATCGCAGCAGTTGGTCGACTTCTCGACCCTTGTCTCCGCCCACGGCATCGCGATCACCGAGAATGTCGACGACTTGCAGGTCGCTCGTGATGGCGGCTTCATCTATATCAGCTCGGGCAAGGGGTTGACCCTGTCAAGCACTGCTGCGGCCAAGCCCGATGTCAGTGGTCTGACCAACAGCAATGGCAAGGTGAGGGAGACCTATCTCAATCTTGAATCGCTGGTTGCAAGTTCGCCTACTGCCTTTACCCGTGAACGGCAGGCGCTGGAGGCCAAGCTGTCGCAGTATGATGACCTGATGGCGATCCAGAGCGAAATGGCACTGGCAAAGCTCCTGCTGGCCAATGGCTATTCGACCGAGGCGCTGGGGCATCTGCAGATCATCGAGGATTCTGCGCCCGAGTTTGCTCGTGGACGTGGCTTCAGAACCCTTTATGCCGCGGCTGAGCTGTTTGCCGGGCGTCCGGAGGCTGCTTTTCAGCGTCTCAATCATCCCGAGTTCGACAATGATGCGGATGCCTCGGTCTGGCGCGGTCTGGCCGCTGCACAATCGGGGCGGTGGCGTGAAGCCGAGGATGCCCTTGATCTGGCGTCGACTGTTTCGCAGGACTACAGCGTGCATGTGCGCAACATGATGCTGCTCGACGGAGTGGAAATCTCCCTGCTCGATCAGCAGTTCGGCAGTGCTGCTGCGGCGCTCGCCGAGGTTAATCCGGCCTATTTGAATCAGGAAGGGGTTGCCCGCTACAATTTGCTGCGGGGCAAGATTGCCGTGGCGCGCAACCAGCCCGCCGAGGCGCTTGATGCTTTCAAGACGGCGCGGGACACCCGCTTCATGCCGATTGCAACCGATGCCTGGCTTCAGGAAATCAAGCTGAAGAATCAGGAAAATGATATTTCCAATGATGAAGCCATCGATGAACTGGAAGGCCTGACAACGATCTGGCGTGGCGATGACGTCGAACTCAATGCGCTGCGCACGCTGGCTCATCTCTATGTGGACAAGGGCGAATATCGCAACGCCTTCGAGACGCTCAAGGCTGCGACCAGTTCGAACGCGGCATCAGACATCACACGGGTTCTGCAGGAGGAGATGAACGGTGTCTTCTCTTCTCTGTTTCTCGATGGCAAGGTGGACGAGCTTTCCGCCATCAAGGCCCTTTCCCTCTATTATGACTTTCGCGAGCTGACCCCTGTCGGGCGTCGCGGCGATGAAATGGTTCGCAGACTGGCGGACAAGCTGGTCGAGGTGGATCTGCTGGATCGAGCCGAGGAACTGCTCAAGCATCAGGTCGACAATCGCCTGAAGGGGGCTGCCCGCTCACAGATTGCCGCCGATCTGGCCGTGATCTATATGCTCGACAGCAAGCCGAACATGGCGCTGGATGTGTTGCGCCGTACCCGTCAGGCCCAATTGCCGCTGTCGCTCGAACGCCAGCGGCGTCTTGTTGAGGCGCGGGCGCTTGCGGAGCTCAACAAGGTGGATCTGGCGCTTGATCTGATCAAGCCTCTACAGGGGGCTGATGTGGAACAGTTGCGTGCTGATATCCTGTGGCGGGCAAAGCGCTGGCAGGATGTCGCCGAACAGATCGAGCAGATGATGGGTGACCGGTGGAGCGTGCCCAATCCGCTGGACAAGGATGAGCAGACCAACATCCTGCGTGCCGGAATTGCCTACAGCCTTTCCGATGATCGTCTGGGGTTGGATCGCCTGCGGCGCAAATATGCCAAGATGATGTCGGACACGCCGGTCTCCGGGGCCTTCGATGTGGTGACATTGCCGATCGAACAGCGGGACGGGCAGCAGTTTCAGGCCATCGCGCAGGAAATTGCTGGCATCAGCACCATGGAACGCTTCCTGAAGGAATACCGAAACCGCTATCTGCAACCGGATTCGGGTAATCTGGCAGATACGGCCGCACCGGGTGGTGCAAGCAACGGGGCTCTCAATGGTGGGGGCGCACCGAACGCCTGACCTGACGTGAGTTTGTTCAGTGAAACAAGGCAAAGGCTTGCCGGGACACATGTACAAAGACAGCACGTACAAACGGGCCGAAAGCGGCCCGTTGTTGCTTGTATTGTGCCATTGGGCACCCTGCTATGGAGATGATCCGCCCGGCACTTGGGCTGCCTGGACTACTTGGCTGCGGCGCGTCAACCGCCGAGGAAGCTCTTTACCAGTGAGCCGGTAATCAGGTTCCAGCCATCAATCAGCACAAAGAAGATGAGTTTGAACGGCAGGGAAATCACAACTGGCGGCAGCATCATCATACCCATCGACATGAGGATGGAGGCGACCACCAGGTCAATGATGATGAAGGGCAGATAGATGAGAAAGCCAATCTCGAAGCCCCGGCGCAACTCGCTGATCATGAAAGCAGGAACCAGCACGCGCAGGCTGATGTCTTCAGGGGTGTCTGGGGGCTCCTGATTGGCCATGTCGAGAAACAGGGCGAGGTCTTCCTCCCGCACATGCTGGCGCATGAACTGATGGAATGGCCGCGATGTCAGGTCGAACGCCTCCGGTGCCTCGATGGTGCCATCCACCAGCGGCTTGATGCCGTTGTTGTAGGCCTGCTCGAAGGTGGGCTGCATGATGAAAGCCGTCAGGAACAGCGCAAGGCTGACCATTACCGTATTGGGCGGCGAGGTCTGAAGCCCAAGCGCCGATCGCAGCAGCGACAGCACCACAACAATCCGGGTAAACGAGGTCACCATGATCAGAATGGATGGGGCGAGCGACAGCACCGTGATCAGCGCGACGAGCTGTACTGCTCGTTCGGTCAGGGTCAGGTCATCGCCAAAACCGATGCTCATCTGCTGGGCAAGGGCCGGGTTGGCCAGTGCAGTGAGACCCAGCGCCATGGCGATGATGGCCAGAGCTGACAGCCACAGGGGCCGCCGCGACGGTGTTGCCTTTTGCGGGGCTGCCTTTCGCGGGGCTGGCGCTGTCGCGACTGGTGTCGTTGCCTGATGCGAGACCTCTTGCGAGTGGAGAGAACTCATTTCTTGATTTCGCTCGAAAGCTCGTTCAGGAGACGGTTGATCTCGTCATCATAGGATGCCGATTCCGCAAGGGGCCGCAAGCCGGGAACGGGCTGTTCAGGCCGGGCCTGCTGGGGTCGGTTGGTGGCCTCAGTGCTGACGCGTTCAGGCGCTGCCTGTGTGGCCTCATCTGCCGGTTTCCGCTCGCTTGTGGCGTCTCTTGATGTGTCCGCCGGGTTGGGACCTTCCGTCTCCGGCGCCTTCACGTCATCGGGAACCGGCACGGACAGCTTGCTTTCGTCCATATCCATGTCATTGGTCGGCGCTGCCGGTCTTGCACGCTTTGCTGCGGGAGACGGGCGGTCCGACGGATCCGTGTCTGCCGATGGTGCATCCTGATGAACCGGCGTCTGTGGCTCTCTGCGCGAAGATGCTGGCTGTTCAGCGGAGTCCGCAGTTGAAGGCTCTCCGGCTGGTCTTGAGTGTGATGCGGGCTGAGCTGCGGCTTCTGGTGCAGCCTGCGGGCGAGGGCGCCCTGCTGATGTTTCCTCGTTCTGAGGCGCACTTTGGGGCGAGGTCTGGGACGAACTCTGTGGCGCACTCTGTGGCGAGGCCTGCTCGGCTGTCAGCGGGGGCATCGGGGCTGCCGAACGTCCATACCGCGGCGCCTGTCTGGCATCGGCTGAATGAGGTGCAGGAGTATGGAGCGGGTCGCGCCCGTAGGGTTCGCCATACTGCGGCTGATGCAGTTTCGGCCCCTTGGGCTGAGCTGCCGGATGCTGTGGGGTCGGGCGCGAATAGCCGGGCGCCTGAGAATAGGGTGGCGGTGCGTCATGGGGGCGGGGCGCCGACGAGGACGGCTGGTTGCCATAGGATGGAGCCTGCCCTGCGGGGTGCGCCGGTGCCGGGGAATAGGGTTGCCCTGACAAAGGGCGAGGAGGTGCCATGCGCGGTTGCATCGGCTGCTGTGGCAGATCCTGCTGAGTGGATTGGGGTGCTGTTGCGGCTGGCATCTGTGCTGGCTGCTGCAGCTGGGCTGCCGGTGCGGTGGTTGATGCCTTGCCTTGAGCTGCCGCCGCATGTGCAGCATGTGCATGGGGCATTTGGGCAGGAATGCCCTGCTCGACAACGAGGTCAGCTTCGCCGCCAATCATCAGCAGATGCTCGACATTGTCTCTTCGCACCAGTAGCAGGCGGCGCTTGTGGTCGACCGCGATCACTTCCTTGATGGACAGTCTTGGATCTTCTCCTTGCCGGGCAATGCGTGCTGATACCAGATTAAGCTTCTTCATGATCCAGGTCAGAAGGAAGATTAATATCAGGATCACACCAAAGCCGATCAGGACCTGAACAAGCACGCCGCTTTCAATGCTCAACATGGGGTTTCCAATCTTGTCTTATATTGTCTGTCAGTCTTGTCTTCTGCTGTCATTGACATGTCAGACCCGCACCCTCCCGCCAGAGGAACCGTTCATGCGCCAAAGGAAGGAATTTGCCTCGGGCGAATCTGAATGTAACAAAGCATTCTAACGATATTGAAATATTTTGGGCGGTTTTCATATGCAAAATGCAATTTTTACCCGTCGTTATTTTTGGCAGTATTTGCAGAATTCAGCCATATTTACCCAGTCATTCCATTTCGTTAACATCTTGTTAACCATTTGATAGGCAAAATTTGCCCAAGGGGTCGTCGAGGGCATGGCCTCATCGTCTTCGCTCAATCGGATTGAAGAGGCAAGTCGTTGGCAATCGGTGATCTGAAATTATTCGAGATGCTTCGCTCCAAGATGCACTGGCATCAGACGAGGCAACGGGTGCTGGCCGAGAATATCGCCAATGCGGACAGTCCGGAATATCTCGCCAAGGACCTCGCGCCGATCAATTTCAACACGATCCTCAAGCTGCAGAAGGCCGGAGGGCTTCAGACCCGCCAGACCAACAAGCTGCATTTGCAGGGAAAGGCAATCTTTCCCGACGGCGATCTTGTTGGCAAGAAGATGGACGGGTTCGAAATGACCCCATCGGGCAACAACGTGAACCTTGAAGAACAGATGATGAAGGTAACGGCCAACCAGATGGACTATCAGGCCGTGGCCAGTCTCTACTCCAAGGGATTGGGCATGATACGCACCGCCGTTCGCAAGGGGTGATGGCTGCCGAAGGCAGTTGGTCCCTGATTGAACATGGCACATTGAACATGGCACAAGGGAATGAAAGGAAACGGAATGGATTTTCTGAAATCGATCATGATTGCAGCTTCCGGTCTGCATGCGCAAAGCGGTCGTATGCGCGTGATTTCGGAAAACATTGCCAACGCGGATTCGACGGCCCGTACTCCGGGTGGCGATCCCTATCGTCGGCAGGTTCCGACGTTCCGGTCACATTTTGACAAGAAGGTCGAGGCCAATCTGGTTGAAATGGGGCGCGTGTTGCCAGACAAATCCGATTTCCGGATGCAGTATGAACCGGGCAACCCGGCGGCTGACGCCAATGGCTATGTGAAGATGCCGAACATCAATTCCCTGATGGAGGTCACTGACCTGCAACAGGCACAGCGCAGCTATCAGGCCAACCTCAATGTCATCACGGCGACCCGCGAGATGGTCACCAAGACGCTCGACATTCTCAAGGCCTGAACGAATTCAACCCGGTTTTTCCCCCACTGGCCGCGACTGGCCTTATGAGTTAGACAATGATCAACACTTCCCTGAGCGCCGCAAACGCATATAATCTAGCCCAGAAGCTCACGAATCAGACACTATCAGACCAGTCGCTGCAAAAGGCTGCCGATGCCAAACCCGATTTCGGGGCCATGGTGAAAGACGGGGTGCAGGGGGTTCTCGACAAGGGTGATGTTGCCGAGAAGTCTGCCACCTCGATGATCAACGGCAAGGCGGATGTGGTCGACGTGGTGACGGCGGTTGCTGAAACTGAAGTGGCTTTGGAGACGATGGTTTCCATTCGGGATCGCGTGATTTCCTCCTATGAGTCGATCATGCAGATGCCGATCTGAGCATGAATGACAATCTACGCTTCGGGCTGTGCTCCGGGCGATGCTTAGGACCAGTCGGTTTCATCAATTCCACGTGTGAAGGAGAAGCGAAATGACCGGTTCGGAAGTGCTTGATATCGCGCGGGAAGGGGTGTGGGTTCTGATCAAGATCTCCGCCCCCATCATGCTGGTGGGTCTGGTGATTGGTGTTGTCATCGCCCTGTTCCAGGCCCTGACCCAGATTCAGGAAATGACCTTGGTGTTTGTGCCGAAGATCATAGCCATCTTCGTGACCATTCTGCTCACCATGCCGTTTCTTGGTGCAACCCTGAGCAGCTACATGCACATGTTGATGGAGCGCGCCATTTCCGGATAGCGATGCCCCTTCGGGGGCGTGTGCCGGTGCGACCTGCTCATGTTGCTGATCGATTTTCTCCCACAGACCGCTTATATCTTCATACTGATCTTTGCCCGGATCGGTACGCTTTTCATGTTGTTACCAGCCTTTTCCGAACAGGCGATTTCTACCCGGCTGCGGCTGGTGATCGCGCTGATGACGAGCCTTCTCATGTATCCGATGGTTGCTGCCAACTATGGGGTGGTGCCGGGAACGCTGGCCGGGATTCTGGTCGCCATGGGCCGGGAGATGATCATTGCCGCGCTGATCGGGCTGTCGATGAAGCTGGTGATGGCCGCGTTGCAGATCGCAGCAACGACCATTGCCTTTCAGATGGGATTGAGCTTTGCCATGGGGGCGGACCCGTCTTCTGGCCAGCAGACCGTGCAGATCGGCACCTTCCTGAGCACGCTGGCCATTGCGATGATCTTCATCACCAATCTGCACTATCTGATGATTGCAGCGATGTATGACAGCTATCAGCTGTTTCCTGTCAACCAGCCGATCGCCATCGGTGATATTGCGCAATATGCGACCGACATTCTGGGCGAATCCTTTATCATCGGGATCAAGCTGTCCTCGCCCTTCATCGTTTACGGATTGGTCTTTCAGTTCGCGCTCGGGCTGCTGTCGCGCCTGATGCCGCAGTTGCAGGTGTATTTTCTGGCGATGCCGGCGAATATTTTCGTCGGACTGTTGCTGTTTATGGTACTGCTGATCACCATGATGACCTGGTATATGGGGCATGTTGAAGACGTGCTCGGGAAGTTTATCATCCGGTGACGTTGGTGCCTCTCTTGCTGAGGAGAGGCATGGCGCACCGTTGGCATTGACACGTGCGGACAGGTTCAGGAGACTGTCATGGCCGGTAGTGACGACGACACAGAAAAGTCGGAAGAGCCCACTCAAAAGCGTCTTGATGACGCGATCAAGAAGGGCGATGTGGCAAAAAGTCAGGAAGTGTCAGCCTGGTTCTCAATGTTGGGGACCGGGTTGGTCATTGCTTTGCTGGCGGGCTTTGTCGCACAGGGCGTTTCAGACAATTTGCGCGGTTTCATCGAACACTCCTGGCAGTTGTCGCTCAATGGGTCGCTGCTTGCCCAGATCTGGGGCAAGGTCAGCTATGCTATGCTTGGGGTCATCATCCTGCCGATGCTGGCGCTCGTTACCTTGGCAGTTATCGGCAATCTCATTCAGCACCGGTTTGTCTTTACCACCGAGCCCATCACCCCCAAACTCTCCAAGGTCAGCCCGCTCAGCGGCTTCAAGCGGCTGTTTTCCAAAGAGAGCCTCGTCAATTTTGCCAAGGGTCTCATCAAGCTCGGTGCCGTTGGATCGCTGTTCTGGATTCTGCTCTACCCTGAAAGGGATCAGCTGGATCTGGTCATCGGGCTGGAGCCGGTCGCGCTTCTCTCGCTCGTGCAGAGCCTTGCCATCAAGCTCGTTTTCGGGGTCATTCTGCTGATGGCCGTGGTTGCCGGTATCGATTTTCTCTACCAGCGCAATCGCTGGTACGAAAAGCAGAAAATGTCGATGCAGGAAGTCAAGGAAGAGTACAAGCAGCAGGAAGGTGACCCGATGGTCAAGGCCAAGCTGCGGCAGGTGCGCATGGAGCGCAGCCGCAAGCGCATGATGGCCGCCGTTCCCGAGGCCTCGGTGGTGCTGACCAACCCGACCCACTATTCGGTGGCGCTCAAATATGATGCCGGCAACATGGCCGCGCCGGTCTGCGTGGCCAAGGGCGTTGATGATACGGCGATGCGCATCCGCGAAGTGGCGCGTGAACACGGCATTCCGATCGTCCAGAACCCGCCATTGACACGTGCTCTTTATGCCACGGTTGAAATCGATGATGTCATTCCGGAAGAACACTATAAAGCTGTTGCTGAAGTCATCAGTTACATTATGAAACTGAAAAATCGGTCGAGTTGGTCTAGCAGCAAGTGAAGTTTTCAGGCAACTTGAGAAGCAACGATTCGAGAAGGCAAGGCCGCTAATAAAGGCAGGGACACACCAGATGGGCAAGCTGACAGGTCAGGAAAAGACGGAACCGGCCATGATCGATCAGAGTGAACGATCTGGGAGCATCAAGTGGCTGTTGTTGCTTGCGTTTTTCCTCGTTGGCGTGGCTGTCGCGCTGGTTCTGTTCAAGGGCAAGATCGGCGGCGAGATCCAGCTGGTGTTTTTGAGCGTTCTGGCGGGGGTGGGAATCCTTTCGCTGCTGGGCTTTGCCGCCGGGCTCATCCAGATGGGCAATCAGGCACCCGAGCAGCATTTGACGCGACAATTTGTGGATAGCATGAACGAGGGTATCCTTGTCTGCGATGCCAAGGACCGCATTGTCTATGCCAATGCCGAATACGGGCGGCTGACCGGTGCTGACGGGTCGGCATCCATCCGTTCCATCGAACGCAGCTTTGCCGGTGAACCGGATGCGGCCGAAGCGATCTACCGCTTGTCGGAAGCGGTGCGGTCCGGTCGACCGGCGATGGAAGAGTTCCGGCTGTTCCGGGCGCCGAGTGGCGCTGCCGATGGTGAGCCGGAGCCGCAGGCGCGCTGGTTTCGCATCCGCGTGCGCAGCATGGTCGATGTCGGGGTCAGCGGCAAGGTCGAGGACCTCTATGTCTGGCAGGTCAGCGACATCACGCGAGACCGGGAACGGCAGGAAAACATCTTTCAGGAGCTGCAGCTGGCGATCAACTATCTCGATCATGCCCCTGCCGGCTTCTTCTCGGCCGAACCGGATGGCCGTGTGATCTACATGAACGCCACGTTGGCCGACTGGCTGGGCTATGATCTGGCCCAGTTCGAGCCACGGCAGCTCAATCTTTCCGAGCTGGTGCCCGGTGACGGTACCGCTTTGCTGGATGCTGCCATCAGGGCGCCTGGCATGCCCAAGACCGAGATGATTGATCTGGATCTGGTCAAGCGCAACGGGCAGGGGCTGCCGGTGCGGCTGATGCACCGGGTGCCCATGGCATCCGACGGCACGCCGGGGGCGTCGCGTACACTGGTGCTGAATCGCAGTCCGGGCGAGGACATTTCCGAAGAGCTGCGTGTCGCCGAGGTGCGCTTCGCCCGCTTCTTCAACAATACCCCGATTGCGATTGCCGCCCTGACCGGCGAAGGCCAGGTTTTGCGGACCAATGCTCCGTTCGCACGGATGTTCAAGGCCGATGCGCCTGTCGATACGGACAAGGCCGAGGACGAGGATGGCGAACGCAAGGCACCGTCGATTCTCAATCTGATTGTCGAGAAGGACCGGGCCGCGTTGAGCGAGGCCATCGAGAATGCACTGCAGGGGCAGAGCAACATCGTTCCCGTCGAGAGCCAGCTTGCCGAAGACAAGAATCGCACGGTCCGCTTCTTCCTCTCCGGGGTTGAGGACAGCGAAGGGGATGACGAGCAGATCATCGTCTATGCGCTTGAAACCACCGAGCAGCGAGCGCTTGAAGAACAGTTTTCACAGAGCCAGAAGATGCAGGCTGTTGGCCAGCTTGCTGGTGGCGTTGCCCACGACTTCAACAACGTTCTGACTGCCATCATCGGCTTCTCCGATTTGCTGCTGACCAGCCACCGCCCGAGCGATCCGGCCTTCCAGGACATCATGAACATCAAGCAGAACGCCAACCGCGCCGCCTCACTGGTGCGTCAGCTGCTGGCCTTCTCCCGCCGCCAGACGCTGCGGCCGCAAGTGCTGGCGCTGGGTGATGTTCTGGCGGACCTGTCCATTCTACTCGACCGCCTGCTCGGCGAGAAGGTGGATCTGGATCTTGTTCATGGTCGCGATCTGTGGCCGGTGAAGGCCGACCTAAACCAGCTTGAGCAGGTGATCGTCAACCTTGCGGTGAACGCGCGCGATGCCATGCCCGAGGGCGGTCATCTGACCATCCAGACGCGCAATCTCTCTGCTGAAGAAGCTGCCGAAATGCCTTACAAACAGCTGGAGACAGCCGAGTATGTGCTGCTTGAAGTTGTTGACAGCGGTACTGGCATTCCTGCCGATATCCGCGACAAGATCTTCGAGCCCTTCTTCTCCACCAAGGATGTGGGCAAGGGGACCGGGCTGGGGCTGTCGACGGTTTACGGCATCATCAAGCAGACCGGCGGCTTCATCTTCCTTGAGAGCGAGATGGGTGAAGGAACGACTTTCCGCATCTTCCTGCCGCGCTATGTGGAAGACGCCAAGGCCCTCGAGGCAGCGGGAGAGGCCGCTGGCGGCGAGTCTGATCAGCAGGCGCTGGCTGTGGACGCCGGAGAAGTCATCAGCGAGACACCGCCTGCTGTCACCGATCTGACCGGCAGTGCCACCATTCTGCTTGTCGAGGACGAGGAAGCTGTGCGGGCCTTCGCCGCCCGTGCGCTGGCCTCCCGCGGCTATCAGGTCTATGAGGCTGGCTCCGGAGCCGAGGCGCTGGAGATCATCCATGAAATTGACGAGCCGATCGATCTGGTTGTTTCCGATGTGGTCATGCCGGAAATGGACGGTCCGACCATGCTGGGCGAATTGCGCAAGATCCGGCCCGAGCTGAAGGTGATCTTCATGTCCGGCTATGCGGAAGAGGCCTTCCGCAAGAACCTGCCGGACAATGAAGAATTCGGCTTCCTGCCCAAGCCCTTCTCTCTCAAGCAGTTGGCGACCAAGATCAAGGAAATGCTGGACGGCTGAGCTGTGGAGGCTGTTGCTGCTGCTCCAGCATTCCGACCATGAAAAAAAACCGCCTGTCGTATGAGACTGGCGGGTTTTTTGTTGCTGTGCTGGTGCGATCGTAGCCTAGAGGGCCTTGGCGATGTTGGCTGCCAGACGGGCGTTGTTCTTGACCAGTGCGATGTTGGTCACAAGGCTGTCGCCGTCGGTCAGGTCCTTGATGCGGGAGAGCACGAAGGGCGTGACGGCCTTGCCATGAACACTGAGGCGGTTGGCTTCGGCAATGGCTTCCAGAATGAAGGTCTCCATCTCGTTGCGTGGGATCTCGGCTTCTTCCGGCACCGGATTAGCAACGATCATGCCACCTTCAAGGCCGAGCGCCTTGCGCATCTGATAGAGCGCGGCGATGTCCTTGGGCGCATCCAGACGCAAAGGACACTCGAAGCCGCTCTCGCGCGACCAGAAGGCCGGGAATTCGTCGGTGCCATAACCGACCACCGGCACGCCGAGGGTTTCGAGCACTTCGAGGGTCTTGGCAATGTCGAGCAGCGCCTTGACACCAGCGGAGACGACCATGACCGGGGTCTTGGCCAGTTCCTGCAGGTCGGCGGAGATGTCGAAGGTTTCCTCGGCTCCGCGATGGACGCCGCCGATGCCGCCGGTGGCAAAGGTTGCGATCCCGGCGATGGAGGCGCAGATCATGGTTGCGGCAACCGTGGTGGAGCCACTCTTGCCAGCCACCAGTGAATAGGCCAGATCGGCGCGGGAGAGCTTCAGGATATCGTCACGCTGGGCCAGCGCTTCGATCTGCTGCCGGGTGAGGCCGACATTGATGACGCCGTCCAGGATGGCGATGGTTGCCGGGCAGGCGCCTTCCTCACGGATGATGGCTTCCACTTCGAGGGCCGTGGAGACGTTTTCCGGATAGGGCATACCGTGGGTGATGATGGTGGATTCGAGGGCCACGATGGGCTTGCCTGCCGCACGGGCCGCTGCGACTTCTTCGCTGTAGATGATTGGCAAGGTGGAGGAATCAATGCTCATGACGTCGTTGGCTTTCTGTTCAGCTTTGGGGAATGTCTGCAATGCAGGATTCCAGAACGGGTCTGTTCAAAATGTCGGGAACGGCCTGATCGCTCATCAGGCTCAGGCTTGCGCCCGCCATGCCATATCTGAGCGCCTTTTCAAAGGTCGCTGCCTGCAGCAGGGCGTGCAGGACGCAGGCTGTCAGGGTGTCGCCCGCTCCGTTGGTGGATTTGACTTTCACAGGCGGCGCAGGCAGGGACCATTGCTGGCCATCCTTCCAGGCGCTGAGGCCTGCGTTGCCCTTGGTGATGATCCCCGAGGTCACACCGGCCTCCATGAGGATTTCCGGCAGGGCGGCAAGGTCGGCATATTCATCGGCCAGAATGGCGGCCTCTGCCTCGTTGCAGAAGAGCAGGTCGATGTGCTTGAGGATATTCTGCGCCCGGTTGGCCTTGGGGCCGGAGACGGCGCTTATGGCGAGCGGGTGGGTACCCTTGTGCAGGGCCAGCGCCTCAAGGGCGGTTGCCGACAGGTTGGTGTCGGCGATAAGTCGCGTTGCGGACGGCAGGGCATCGAGGCAGTTGATGATCTCTCCTACCGGATAGGATTCATAGATCGCCATGTCGGCGATGGCGGCGACCAGAGAGCCGTCGCTGTCTTCTATCGCCGTGTAGGTGGCGCTGCGATGGGATGGGCTTTCGAGCAACAGGGAAATGTCGATCCCGGCATCCTGCAACTGTTGCTTGAGCAATGTCGCGTCATCGTCCTGCCCCGAGATGGTCGAAAGGGCCACCTTCCACTGAAGTTTGGCCAGACAGCGGGCGATGTTGCCAGCCACGCCGCCGACATTGCGACTAAGGGCTCCGGGATTGGATTGCCCCGGTTCCAGACGTGCAGTGGACCGGCCGATGCGATCAATATGGGCACCGCCAATGACAAAAATATCAGGTGTGAAGGGATCGGACGTCATGCTCTCATCAAGCTCTTTTCAGTGCAGGCAGGAATATCAGACTTGCAGGCTTTCTGCGAGGAAAGAATGGGACCGGGCCTCGCAAAAAGAAAACCGCCGCTTGGTGGAGCGGCGGTCGGTTCCTGTCTTGGGGTATAGTGCTTTTCGGCCCTGATTGTAAAGAGGCTCGTCGGAGCTTGCTCTTAATCCATGGCCTTGAAGTTGAATTCCCCGCCTTCCTTGATGCCGGAGAACCAGCGGGCTGTGACCGTCTTGGTCTTGGAATAGAAGCGGAAGGCATCCGGGCCATACTGGTTGAGATCGCCAAAGGCGGACTTCTTCCAGCCGCCGAAGGTGAAGTAGCTGAGCGGCACTGGAATCGGGAAGTTGATGCCGACCATGCCGACATTCACCCGGTGTGCAAAGTCGCGGGCGGTGTCGCCATCGGCGGTGTAGATGGCCGTGCCGTTGCCATAGGCATTGTCCATGACCAGCTTGAGGGCCTCTTCATAGGTTTCGGCACGCACCTGACAGAGTACAGGACCAAAGATTTCTTCCTTGTAGATATCCATCTCCTTGGTGACGTTGTCGAACAGCGATGGGCCAATGAAGAAGCCGTTCTCGAAGCCATCAAGGGTGAAGTTACGGCCGTCGACGACAAGGCTGGCGCCCTGCTCAACACCGCTGTTGATGAGGCCGAGAATACGGGCCTTTGCCTGAGAGGTGATGACCGGGCCGTAGTCAATGTCCTCGCCCTGGGTGTAGGCGCCGACCTTCAGCTTGGCGATGCGTTCAACGAGCTTCTCGGTGAGGATGTCAGCGGTCTTCTTGCCAACGGGAACAGCGACGGAAACTGCCATGCAGCGTTCACCGGCAGCGCCGTAGCCAGCGCCGATCAGGGCGTCGGCGGCCTTGTCCATATCTGCATCCGGCATGATGATCATGTGGTTCTTGGCCCCACCGAAGCACTGGGCGCGTTTGCCATTGGCTGCTGCGCGGCCATAGATATATTGGGCAATCGGGGTGGAGCCGACAAAGCCGACAGCCTGAACGGTCTCATTGTCGAGGATGGCGTCGACGGTGACCTTGTCGCCATTGACGATCTGCAGCACACCATCGGGAAGACCGGCTTCCTTGAGCAGTTCCGCAAGGCGGAAGGAGGTGGAGGGAACCCGCTCGGACGGTTTGAGGATCATGGCGTTGCCACAGACCAGAGCCGGAGCCATCTGCCAGAGCGGAATCATGGCCGGGAAGTTGAACGGGGCAATGCCTGCCACAACGCCGAGAGGCTGGCGCATGGAGTAAAGGTCGATGCCCGGGCCGCCATTGTCGGTGTATTCACCCTTGAGAAGGTGAGGGGCACCCATGCAGACCTCGACCACTTCGAGGCCACGCTGTACGTCGCCGCGGGAATCGGGAATGGTCTTGCCGTGTTCAAGGCTGACGAGTTCGGCCAGCTCTTCCATGTGCTCGTTGATCAGTGCTCCGAACCGCATCATCACGCGGGCGCGGCGCTGCGGGTTGGTTGCAGCCCAGGCAGGCTGAGCCTTGGCGGCAGCTTCAACGGCGCTGTTGAGTTCTTCGACGGTTGCCAGAGCCACCTTGGCCTGAATTTCGCCGGTTGCCGGGTTGTAGATGTCGGCGAAGCGACCGGATGTGCCGGAGACGTGCTTGCCGTTGATGTAATGGCCGTATTCGCGGGTCATGAGATCCTCCCAATGTGGGGATTGTTGTGATTGGTGCCATAGTGTCTCAATAATTTTCGAATTTCAACGCTCGCAAAAACGCATCCGTTGTGCAAATATTGAAGTCACGTAAGAGCGGGGTGTTTGGCCTGGTCGGCGACAGGGAGTGTGTGACAGGGAGCGTGTGGATGAACTGGGATGATGTGAGGATCTTTCTGGCGGTGGCCCGGGCGGGTCAGATCCTGCAGGCGGCGCGGCGGTTGGGGGTCAATCATGCCACGGTGGCCCGGCGGCTGACGGCCCTTGAAGAGGCTCTGCAGGCCAAACTGGTCAAGCGGCACACCACGGGATGTGAGTTGACGCCGGAAGGGGAAACCTTCCTGTTGGCGGCCGAGCGCATGGAAACCGAAATGCTGGCGGCTCGCGCCGATATTGGAGCGACCGATGTCACGGTGTCCGGTGTTGTGCGCATTGGTGCGCCGGATGGTTTCGGGGTCGCCTTTCTGGCGCCGCGTCTGGTGCCACTGCTGGAGCAATATCCCGATTTGACGGTGCAGCTGGTGCCGGTGCCCCGATCCTTCTCGCTGGACCGACGGGAAGCCGACATCGTCATCACGGTGGAGCGGCCCGCTCAGGGGCGTCTGGTAGCGCGCAAGCTTGTGGATTACAGCTTGGGCTATTATGCCTCTCGATCCTATATCGCTGAACATGGGTGTCCGGCCTCACGGGAGGAGCTTGAACACCATCGGCTCATCGGCTTCGTGGAGGATCTCATCTATTCGCCCTCGCTCAACTATCAGGGGGAAATGCTGCGCGGCCATCAACCACAGTTCGAATGCGCCAGCGCACTGGGGCAGACCGAAGCGGTGCGGGCGGGGCTGGGAATCGGAATCCTGCATGGCTTTCTGGCGCGCGAAGACCCCGAGCTCGTCGAAATCCTGTCTGAACACAGAATTCAGCGAGCATATTGGGCCGTCTATCACGAAAGCACGCGGCAGTTGAGACGTATCAAAGCGGTTTCCGATTTTGTTTATAGTCTTGTCGAGCAGGAGCGCGCTATTTTTCAATAACACGCCTATTGCTTTCCCTCCGCCTGCGCAGCCATGCCGCTTTTGAATGTCTTCGACAGCAATACATGGTTGACAACCGAATGGTACAGACGTCATATTTAGAATAATTCTAAATTAAGGTTATCCCCACATGGTCTTGAGTCTTTTCACCAACAGCAAACGGTCCTTCACGTCCCTGTCCGAGCGGGAAGTGTTGGCGCTGGCAATTTCCTCCGAGGAGGACGATGCGCGCATCTACAGGGCTTACGCTGAGCATTTACGCACCGATTATCCGCAATCCGCCAAGATCTACGAAGATATGGCCGCCGTCGAGGATCAGCACCGCTGCAATCTCATCGAGATGTACAAGAGCCAGTTTGGCGACGTCATTCCGCTGATTCGACGGGATCATGTCCGTGGCTTCTATGATCGCAAGCCCGACTGGCTGATGAAGTCACTGTCGCTGGAAAAGATTCGCAATGAGACGATTGCGATGGAAGACCAGTCCGCCCGTTTCTATCGCGCAGCGATTGATCAGGTCAGCAATGCCGACACCCGCCGGCTGCTTGGGGATCTGGCATTGGCCGAAGAAGGGCACGAGGACATTGCCCGCGAGCTTCAGGACGAGCACACCCCTGATGCTGTCAAGGACGACGAGGCAAGCCACGAGCACAAGCAGTTCGTGCTGACATGGGTACAGCCCGGTCTGGCCGGTCTGATGGATGGCTCCGTTTCAACCCTGGCGCCAATCTTTGCTGCAGCCTTTGCGACGCAGGATACCTGGTCTACCTTTCTCATCGGTCTTTCTGCCGCCGTTGGTGCCGGTATTTCCATGGGCTTTACGGAAGCAGCCCATGATGACGGCAAGATCTCCGGTCGCGGCTCACCGCTCAAACGCGGCATCGCATCCGGCGTGATGACCATGGTCGGTGGCCTTGGTCACGCGCTGCCCTATCTCATCCCCTATTTCTGGACTGCAACGATCATCGCCGTGGTGATCGTGTTCATCGAGCTTTGGGCAATCGCCTGGATCCAGAACAAATATATGGAAACCCCGTTCATGCGCGCCGCCTTCCAGGTCGTGCTTGGTGGTGCCCTCGTGCTGGCTGCCGGTATCGTCATTGGCAGTGGCTGAGGGGTGACAGGGTCTCCTGTTCCTGATCAGGCCTGCCCGACGGTTGCCAATAGGCGCTGTCCGGCGGGCCTTTTTGTGACTGGTCGGCACGGGCTGTCAGGAAGGCCTTCCCCCGTCGGGCTCTTCAACAGAAAGTGATCTCGGGCGGGCCGTCCTAAAGCGAAGGGCGAATTGCACAATTGTCGCACCCTTTGCTACGCTTTCCTTCCAGAAGCAAAGTCCTCACAAGGGTTCGTATCCCGGGCACGTTGTGTGAGGCCGAAGGAGAGACACCATGGCACCTACTTCATACCAAGGCCCTCGCGCTGAGCATCAAGGCCAAAAAAGCATGTCACAGGACGCCCATATTGCCTTTGAGCATGCTTATTCCCAGACGACTGTCGGGGAACTTCTCGCCGAGAAGGAGAGTGTTGTCTTCTCGGTCACCGTGACAACGAGCCTTGCTGCGGTGATTGCAGAGCTGGATATTCACAAGATCGGCAACATGCCCGTGGTTGACCTCAATACCGGTTTGGTTGGGGTTGTGTCTGAACGTGACGTGATGCGGGCGATTGGAGAGTTCGGGGAAACCGCGATGGCGCGGCCGGTCAAGGACTTCATGACGCGCAATCCGAGAACCTGCTCACGGGAAGACAAGATTGTCGATGTCATGCGGATCATGACCGAAAGCCGCTTCCGCCATATGCCTGTGGTTGATGGCGCTGCGGTTGAAGGGGTGATCTCCATCCGGGACATTGTCATGCACCGGGTCAAGGAAGTGGAGTTCGAGACCCTCCGCCTCAAGCAGCTGATGGTTGGCTGATCCGGCGTATCAAGGGGCTTGATGGCCTTGCTCTCCTGTTCCTCCGTTCAGGGGAGCAGGGGTGAGTTGTCCAATGGCGGGCCTTACCCCCAAGATGGGAGTGATCCACAGCCGCCCCTTGCCCGTATGTCTCTCAAAAGGAGGCAGGACGGAATGACAATATCTGACCAAGGTAAATGGCGACGGGTCTGGATTATCGGCGCGAGCTCGGGCATGGGGGCGCGGCTGGCGGTGCTGTTTGCCAGAGCCGGTGCAGAGGTGATCGTCAGTGCCCGCAGCGCCGACAAACTTGACGAGCTATCCCGGCTCCACGAACGCATGGTTGCGCTGCCGCTGGATGTGCAGAATGGCGAGGCGGTCGCAGAAGCCATCAACCAGCTTGCCAGCAATGACCAACTGCCTGACCTCACCGTCTATTGTGCCGCGGTTTACGAGCCGGGCGGTGTGGAGGCGCTAAGCCATTACGAGGCGACGCGCCACATGCAGGTCAACTATCTCGGTGCTGTCGGTGTGATTGCAGGACTTTTTCCCAGACTGAAGCAGCAGGGACGCGGCGGGATTGCGATCGTTTCCTCGCTCACCTCCTATTGTGGTCTTCCGATGGCCGCTCATTACGGCCCGACGAAGGCGGCGCTTGCCAGCCTTTGCGAAACGTTGAAGCCGGAATTCGATGCCGCGGGCCTGGTGTTGCATCTGATCAATCCCGGTTTTGTCAAAACGCCGCTGACGGCCCGCAACAGCTTTCCCATGCCCTTCCTGATGTCCGATGAAGCAGCTGCACAGCGTATGTTTGATGGGCTTTGCAAGAAGGCGTTCGAAATCGCCTTTCCCTTTCCCATGGCTTTGGCGTTGCGCCTGCTGCGTTCCTTGCCCTATTCCCTGTATTTCCTTTTGATGAGGAGACTGATCTCTTGACCTCCGACCTGTCTCACAGAAAAAAAGTCGCTCGGCGCTATGCCGACTATTTCGAAACCCTGCGGCCGGACAGCATTGCCGATGTCGATGTTTTGATCAGCGATGATGTTCATTTCGTCGACCCGTTCAATGATGTGCAGGGCCGGGAGACGTTTCACCGGATCATCGAGAAGATGTTCGACGATGTGCAAGAGCCGCGCTTTCACATTCTGGACCTGTCATGGTCGGAGCAGAGCAATGATCTCTGTCTGATGCGCTGGGATTTTTCCTGCAACGCGCCGGTCATTGGCGACTGGACGGTTCGCGGTGTTACCGAAATACGCTTCAACGAGGATGATGTCATCTGCGCACACTATGACTATTGGGATGCGAGTCGGCATTTCTATGCCCGCCTGCCGATCATTGGTTGGCTGTTGCGCAAGGTGGCGCAAAAAGCGAGTCTTTAGGGCAGAGCTATCGGAAGGCTGAGGCAGGGAGAGGCGGTCCTGTCGACATAAAAAGGGGTTTGAAGGCCCCTTTTTCTTTTTCTGATCGATCGGTCCGTCGATGGCCCCTATGCCGGTCTCTCGTAGCAGTAATGACCAACATTGATCGTGTCATTGGCAAATCCCGCTTCGCAATAGGCCAGATAGAACAGCCACATGCGCTTGAACCGCTCGTCATAGCCGAGTTTGGCGATCTGCGGCCATTGGGCGAGAAAGGACTTGCTCCAGCGGGCAAGGGTCTTGGCGTAGTCCGGGGCAAAGGTTTCCTTGAAAACCGGTATCAGTCCAGCCTTGCGTGCGTGGTGGTCAAGATGATCCTCGGTTGGCAGCATGCCTCCTGGGAAGATGAAGGTCTGGATGAAATCTGCACCGGAGCGATATTGTTCGTAGCCCTTCTTGTCGATTGTGATTGCCTGCAGGGCGGCGCGGCCTCCGGGGCGCAAATTGTCATGCAGTTGCCGGAAATAGGTCGGCCAGTGCTCTTCGCCCACTGCCTCGATCATTTCGATGGAGGCGATGGCGTCATACTGCCCCGTCTCATGACGATAGTCGCGCAGATGGAAGCGGGCCAGCTCTTCGAAACCGCCGGATTTGGCGCGGTCGACCGAATAGGCCAGCTGTTCGGTCGACAGGGTGAGGCCTTCCACCTTGCAGCCCATGTTGGCTGCGCGCTCGGCAAAGGCTCCCCAGCCACAGCCGATTTCCAGAATGGTCTGGCCGGCACGGGCGTTGCTCAGCTCCAGCACGCGATCCAGCTTGCGGATCTGGGAATCTTCCAGCGTCTCGCTCTCGCTCGTGCGATAGGCCGATGAATAGGTCATCGTCGGATCGAGCCAGAGTCGGTAGAAGTCGTTGCCCAGATCATAGTGGAACGAGATGTTGCGGCGGCTGCCGCGAATGCTGTTGGCACGGGTCAGGTGCTTGAGATGGGCGATCCATCGGGCGACTTTGCCATGGGCGTAAAGATTGTTGTAGATCGAACGGTTCTTCAGACACAGATCGAACAGTTTCGCCAGATTGTCACAGCTCCAGTGCGCTGACATGAAGCTTTCGGCGACGCCGAGCATGCCGCCGCTGATGATGCTCCAGAGCGTGCGATTGTGGTGAATATGAACGTGTACCGATGGCTCCCGTTCGTTGCCGGTTCCGAAAACGAGCGTTTCTCCATAAGGAAGTGTGAATTCCAGGCGTCCATAGTCGAGACCGGAGAAAATCGGGCTCAGGAAGCGTTGCCAGACGTGCCGCTGCATGGCGGGCACAATCGGACCTGACAAGGAACCAGACCGATCAACCTCAGTGTGCGAAAAGTTCTTTTGCAGACTCATTGATGCAATCCTTTACCAATTACCGAGCGGTGAAGAGCTGAAACGGGGTCGGTGGGCAAAGGGGGGCGTTTGTGGAATGGAGCGCCCTTGCGCCACAATTTCAGGGCCTCAAGGTGTATGGCTGCCAGGATCTTCCAACCGCTCTGCATGAGCCTAACAAATGTGACAAGCAGATTTCCAGTGCTAAATGCCATTTTTTTTGCGGCAAAGGAGGCCATCAGGGAGGATGGCTGATCGCCATGCAGGGTGATCTGGTAGGACAATTTGTCGTGTGGCAGGCGAATGGAGAAATCATATTGCCCCTTGATGTCCAGAAATGGTGATACGTAGAATCTCTTTTTTCCTTCGTGGTGCAGTCGGGCGGATTGTGACAAACTGGCATCCTCCTCGGTCAACCGGTAGAGATAGTGATGACGCTCCCCGAAGGTGTTGTTGACCTGATAGAGAATGGCTTTGAGCCTGTCGCTGTCATCGCAGCAGAAGAAGATCGAGAGGGGATTGAAGGCTCGTCCGAGCACCCGCGGGAAGGCGAGGATGCTGAAGCGGGTCGGGCGTTCGGCAGCATCGGGAAACGCCCCTGAATTGGCAATGAGGTCGGCGACATAGTCGCCGAGGCTGTCAAACGGGCCCTCAATGTGATCGGCCTCGTGAAAGCTCATGAGGTTGAGGCGGTTGACGGAAAAGAGTACCGAGCGCCTGTCCGCGTCCCCGAGGGCATCGAGCGGCAACAGTAGTGAGGTCACCCGGTAGGCAAGTCGATGGTTGACTTCACCCTCGCGCACATGCGTGACAATTCCCTCATAGAGGCAGACATCGGGAGCAAATCTGAGGTCCTGTTCCGCCATCATGCCGTTGCCGCTTTGCTGGCCGACGAGCCCGACCTGTCCGGGCCCGTAAGCGCAGGGGAGGAGACGCAGATGCGGTTCGAGGGATTGTTCAGCGACCATGGACGGCTGACACCGCCCAGCTGTTCTGCGACAGCGAGGCCTGCCTGAATGCCATCCTCGTGGAAGCCATAGCCGAAATAGGCGCCGCAGAACCAGGTGCGCCGGTTGCCTTGCAGGCGCCAGATCCTCTTCTGGGCTTCGATCGCCTGCATGGAAAAGACCGGGTGATGATAGAGCTGGGTGCGTAGAACGGTGCCTTCGGCCGGTTGCGCAATGGGGTTGAGTGTGACGAACAGATCGTCCTTTGTGGCCAGCGGTTGCAGCTTGTTCATCCAGTAGGTCACACAAAGCCGGGGATCGGTGTCTTCCGCGTCGGAGCGGGCGCCGCTATCCTGAATATAGTTCCAGCTGGCCCAAGCGGCGCGGCGGCGCGGCATCAGGGAAGGATCCTTGTGCAGGATGGCGAGATTCTTGTGATAGGGAATGGCAGCCAGAGTGGCGCGCTCTTGCTCGTCGATGTCGCCTTGTCCCGCACCAAGGATCTGTAGCGCCTGATCGGCGTGGCAGGCCAATACGACATGGTCATAGCGCTTTTCCGGCCCCTGACGCGTGCGGATGGTCACCGAGCCGGGGCGACGAACCAGTTCCGTGATTGCCTGGTTGAGGTGAATGTCACCCGAGACGAGCGCCGAGATCTTTTCGACATAGCGCCTTGAGCCGCCGGGGATGGTGCGCCACTGCGGCCGGTTGCGAAACTGCACGAGGCCATGGTTGATGGAAAAGCGCATGAAGGCCTCGAAGGGAAACTTCATCATCTCTTCGGAAGGGATGCACCAAATGGCCGCGCCCATGGGCACAAGATGATCGTGGATGAAGGCATCCGAATAGTGGTTGGCCTTGAGATAGGCTTCCAGCGTCATGGATTTTGGGTCCTGCTGACCGGAGGCGGGAGAGAGGATGTCGCGCGGGGCTTCCATATAGAAGCGCCGTATGTCCGTCAGCATTCTCAGGAAGCGCGGGTTGAGGGCATTGGATGGCTTGGCAAAAAGACCCTTGAGACCCTGGCCGCTATATTCCTGATCACTGTCGCGCAGCGAGGCGGAGAAGGACATGTCCGATGCTGCCGTGTCGACCTGAAGGTGATCGAACAGGCGGGTGAGATTGGGGTAGGTCTGCTCATTGTAGACGATGAAGCCGGTGTCAACATCCACCGGTCCGCTGGACGTCATGACCCTTTGGGTGTTGGCGTGGCCGCCGAGCCGGTCGTCCTTCTCGTACAAGTCGACGGTATGGTTCCGCGACAGAAGCCAGGCCGCCGAGAGGCCGGAAATCCCTGATCCGATAACTGCAATCTGCATGGTGAACTCCGCGATTTTTCTTCTTGTTCGTATGAGCCGCGCAAGTGGATCACATCCGATGGGCGATGATGTTTCATCCTACACCAG
Organism: Cohaesibacter haloalkalitolerans; assembly: GCF_003574655.1. Classification (GTDB taxonomy): domain Bacteria; phylum Pseudomonadota; class Alphaproteobacteria; order Rhizobiales; family Cohaesibacteraceae; genus Cohaesibacter; species Cohaesibacter haloalkalitolerans. The sequence goes on along the minus strand of NZ_QNUM01000004.1, from coordinate 176,863 downwards.
ATTTTTTCATGATCAGGTCTGACTTTCTGTGATCCGTTTTTTCCCTTAATCAGTAGAAGGCATGAGACCTATTTTTGGATGGATTTGACAATGACAATGGTGCAAGCTCTCTGCAAAAGTTCAAAGGGAGGCGGGAGTATGACCGCTGGCCAGCTCAGTGCCTTGCTTGTTGCGTTGGGGGAAACGCATGATCGGGATGCCTTCCGGCAGTTGTTTGATCATTTCGCACCCCGCCTGAAAAGTTTCTATCTCAAAGCTGGAACCAGTCCGCAGATGGCGGAAGAGCTGGTTCAGGAAACCTTCACCCAGATCTGGCGCAAGGCTCATCTCTACATCCCGGAGAAGGCCGCTGCCTCGACCTGGATCTTCACCATTGCGCGCAATCAGCGCATCGACCGGCTACGCTCGGAAAAGAGCTTTGTCTACAAGGATCAGGCCTATTTCGCGGCAGAACTTGTATCGGACGAAGCCCAGACCACCGAGGTGCATCGCAACGAACTGGTCGAGCGCGTGTCCAGGGCCCTGTCGCTGCTGCCCAGCAATCAGGCCGAAATCGTCAGCATGGCCTTCTATGATGACGCAACCCATGCCGAGATTGCCAAGACGCTTTCCCTGCCTCTTGGTACGGTGAAATCCCGCATGAGACTGGCCTTTGCGCGCCTTAGAAATATCCTGTCGGAGGTGGAAGCATGATTCACCATCACTTGAGCGATGAAATGATTCTGGCCTTTGCCGCAGGTAGCCTCTCCGCCGGGCAGGCGATGGTTGTTGCCTGCCATCTGGATCTCTGTCCTGACTGCGCGGCCCGTGTGGCCGAGGCCGAGGTGATCGGTGGCGCGATGATCCAAGAGGTCGAACTCAGTCCGGTGGCTGATGAGCTGTTCGAGCAGATCATGTTGGATGTCAACGAAGGCCAGAGCTTTCCCGAGCCGGAAGGTCCATTGGCCCCTGTTCCGGAACAGGACCAGATGCTGTGTGATCCAACCGATTTGCGGGTGCCGCGATTGCTGGCCAACATGATCGGCAGTGACTTCGATGCCGTCCGCTGGCGCACCGCCGGGCCGGGTATCAAGCAGTATCTCTTGCCCCTGCAGGGCTCGGAAGGCGAGAAGGTGCGGCTTCTGAAGCTGTCGCCAGGCTTTGTGACGCCCGATCACAGTCACCATGGTAGCGAGCTGACACTGGTGCTCAAGGGGTCTTTCTCCGATGACGCTGGCCGCTATCGGGTTGGTGATATTCAGGATGCCGAGGAAGATATGCATCATCAGCCGATTGCAGACACCGAAGAGGATTGCATCTGTCTGGTCTGCACCGACGCTCCGCTTGAGTTCAAGGGTGTGATCACCCGTCTGTTGCAGCCGATCATCGGCATATGATGGGTCTGGTGGCGGGCTGATAATCGGACATTGTTATGGAACATATTTTTCCGGGCGCAGGTGGCGCGGGAGATTTCAGCGTGCTGATCTGGTCGCCGGTTGGACAGTGTTGCTCGCTTTTCCCTCGGCTGTGCGAGACCCTGTCCGGCATGAAGGTCAATAGGGAGATTGAGCCGTGAGCGACATTGCCATTCACTGGTTTCGTCAGGATTTGCGCCTGTCCGATAATCCTGCGCTGTGCAAGGCGATCGAGAAGGGGGCGGTATTGCCGGTCTACATTCTCGACGACGAGACTGCCGGGCGCGACGCCATGGGCGGGGCGAGCCGCTGGTGGCTGCATGAGGCCCTCTCGGTGCTGAATGAACAGCTCGGTGGGCATCTGCGCCTCTTCAGGGGAGATGCCCGCATCATAGTTCCGGCTCTGGTCGAGGTCTATGGCGCACGCACAGTGAGCTGGACTCGCTGCTATGAACCCTGGCGGGTGAAGCGGGACAAGGAGATCGCTGCCCGTCTCGAAGCCATGGGATGCGCCAGCGTTCGCGTCAATGGATCGCTGTTGTGGGAGCCTTGGGCAATCCGCAAGCAGGACGGTGGGCCCTACAAGGTGTTCACTCCCTTTTTTCGCAAGGGCTGCCTGCAGGCTCCGCCTCCGGCTGCTCCCATGGATGGGCCCGAGGGCATCCCCTTTGCCAAGGCGAAAGAAGATGGTGCCGTGCCGCTCGAAGGCCTCGGCCTGCTTCCGGACATTCCATGGCACAAGCAGATGGAGCCGCATTGGGAGATCGGCGAGGATGGGGCTCAGAGGGCGCTGGGTCGCTTTCTGGATGAGGGGTTGCGCGGATACAAGTCGGGTCGTGATTTTCCCTCACGGCCCAACGTGTCCCGCCTGTCACCCTATCTGCATTGGGGGCATGTTTCTCCCAACCAGATCTGGCACGCGCTGGAAGCGATTGAGGGCGATGGTATCCCGGCCTCGGACGTGGACCATTTCCGCAGTGAGCTAGCCTGGCGCGAGTTTTCCTATTCGCTGCTCTATTACAACGAAGAGCTGTCCCATGTGCCGCTGCAGTCGAAATTTGCCGACCTTGAATGGCGTAATGACCCTGAGGTGCTTGCAGCCTGGCAGATGGGGCAGACGGGTATTCCGATTGTCGATGCGGGCATGCGTGAGCTTTGGCAGACCGGCTACATGCACAATCGGGTGCGGATGATTGTTGCATCTTTCCTGATCAAGAACCTGCGCACGGACTGGCGGCTCGGTGAAGCGTGGTTCTGGGATACGCTGGTGGATGCGGATCTGGCCAACAATGCGGCGAGTTGGCAATGGGTAGCAGGCTGTGGTGCCGACGCTGCACCCTATTTCAGGATTTTCAATCCGGTGTTGCAGGCCGGGAAATTCGATCCCGATGGCCTCTATATCCGCACCTATGTGCCGGAGCTCTCGCAATTGCCGAACAAATATCTGTTCCAGCCATGGACTGCCCCCGGGGATGTTCTGACTGGAGCTGGTGTTCGCCTTGGTGACACCTATCCTCTGCCGATTGTCGATCTCAAGGCCAGCCGGGACGCGGCACTTGAGGCCTATCACGCGCTTGGCTAGGCGGTAGCGATTTCCTTCCACCGACAAGAGCGATCAGGGTGGCCCGATGGGTGCCCATGAGATATAGATGGGTTATCGGTTCGATTGCCATGAGCTGCCGTCTGGTGGGCGCCTTGGTTCGTGCACGTCCTGCCTCGTTGCATTCATTCTTCAATTCATTGTCTTTCGGGAGTTCGCCATGTCGCTTTTTGATGATCGCCTCTGCTCGCTTGGGGAAGGGCCGCTCTGGCACCCGCTGCGCAAACAGCTGTTCTGGTTTGATATCATGGGCAAGGCGCTGCTAACCCGCGTCGGCGACAGGACGCAGCAATGGAACTTTGATGACTATGTCAGCGCCGGTGGCTGGGTTGATCACGACAGGATCCTGATTGCAAGTTCGACCTGTCTGTTTGTCTTCAATCTGGAAACCGGTGAACAGCAGCGGCTGTGTGATCTGGAAGCGGACGTGCCGGGCAATCGCAGCAATGATGGCCGCGCCGACCCCTATGGCGGCTTCTGGATCGGCACGATGGGGCTGAAGACAGAGCAGGGAGCCGGGGCCTTTTATCGCTATTATCGTGGCGAGCTGCGCAAGCTCTATGGGGACATTTCCGTCAGCAATGGCACCTGCTTTTCTGTCGATGGCAAATGGGCTTTCTTCACCGATACCCGCAGCCGCCTGATGCATCGAGTGGCGCTGGGCAAGGATGGCTGGCCGGTGGGCGAGCCCGAGGTCTATCTCGATTTTCGCAAGGAGAATATCAATATCGACGGGGCTGTCTGCGATGCCAACGGCGCGATCTGGATTGCCCACTGGGGTATCCATGCCGTCAGGGCCTATGCTTCGGATGGCTCAATCCTGCATGAAGAGACCTACCCGGTGAGCCGTGTTTCCTGCCCGGCCTTTGGCGGTGAGGGCTTCTGCACACTTTTTGTCACTTCCGCCCGGAGTGGCGCATCGGAAGAAGAACTGGTCCAGCAGCCGCTGGCCGGAGCGACCTTTGCTACAAAGCTCGATTTTGTCGGTCAGGCCGAACATCAGGTCATTCTCTGAGACAGCGCTCTCTGGCTTTCATCGCTGCTCTTTGGTGCTGCGTCTCGTTCGGGGGGCATTCCAACGCAATCTGCCGTCCTGCAAGCGCCAACCCGGCGGCCGTTGTTGGCTGGTCGGCATCGGGCTCGTAATGGGCAAGGTCCGCCACTGCCGGTGGTTGTGCCTTGAACTGCTGGATCCTGTCCCTTACCGTTTTCGGTGGCAGGGCGAAAAACTGGCGACAGTTGCGAGCCATGGAGCGATAGTCCGGGAAACCTGCGGCTAGGCTTGCCTCTTCCAGATTGCGGTCCGGTGCGTCCATCAGCAGGTTGAGCAGGTGGATGAAGCGATTGCAGACGCAGAGATCGTGCGGCGTCAGGCCTGCCATTTCCGGCAGGATGCGCTCGAAGCTGCGCCATGACAGGGCATGCTGGCGCACCAGCCCCTCCAGTGCCTTGCGGCTGGTGGCTTCGGCCAGATGCGGGTCAGCAAAGATCGTCAGGATCTTGTTGCGGGCCAGATGCTCCGGGTCGGTCAGGGTGAACTCGCCCTGCCGCTGATACTGGCGCAGCACCAGCACGAAAAACTCCACCAGATGCGCCATGGCTGTGTATTCCGAATAGTCGTCGGAACGGAAGGTTTCCATGTCCAGCAGGTCGGCAAGGCTCTTGAGGCGGGCGTAGGCGGTATAGTCGGTGAACAACTGGCTGCGCGAAGACTGCAGGGCGTGGAAATCCTCGATGAGACTTGTGAGTTTCGGGAAGCTTTCAATCAGTCGCTCATGTTCGAAGAAAATGTTGAGCAGCCGCAAGGACGAAACCATCGGGTAGGCGTGGGCGTCGTCGGCGCGCAGATAGGTCACATTGCCCGGCAACAGCAGCTGGAAACGACCGTCCATGAAGGTCACTCCATGGCCCTTTATGATATAGGCCACCTCGTCAAAATCATGATTGTGAAGGGGAAACAGTGGCTGCGGGTCCCTGCGGGAAATCTGGATTGGCAGCCAAAGGTTATGGAAATAGCGCGACCGGGTGACTTTCGTCAGCTGGTCTGGAAAGGCGATATCAAGGTGGAGCTGGGAAAGCATCGGGCCCTCGTTTCTGCCTGAGGCTGATGCCTCTGATGACATGTTCTGGTCATTCTACGCCATCAAACTGAAAAATCCACCCATTTCAACCCTGTCTCTTCAACGTCATTCATGGTGAATTCGCAGCAAGGAAGAGAGCATACGTTGCGAATTTAGGAGGATAGTATGGTGTCTGGGGCCGTTTTGGCGGTTGATCTGGGCGCATCGTCCGGGCGGGTTGTCAGGATCACGCTGGCGGATGGTCGACTGTCGCTGGAGGAGGTCAACCGGTTTCCGCATGGACCGACCCTCAGCGGCGATCATCTGTGCTGGGATCTCGACTATCTGTGGGGCGGCATTCGCGCCGGGTTGGCCAGGGCCTTTGCCGAGACGCCATCCCTTGCCGCCATCGGGGTGGACAGCTGGGCGGTGGACTTTGTGCCCGTCGATGCGGACGGCAACGCGCTGTTGCCGTTTGTCAGCTACCGCGACGCCCGCACCGAAGGCATCATGCCGGAGTTTTATCGCAACAGTGGCATCAGCAATCACGAGCTGTTCGAGAAGACGGGTATCCAGTCGCTGGAGCTCAACAGCCTCTATCAGCTCTATGCCCTCAAGGGGCAGCCTTTGGAGAGCTACAGCCGTCTTGACCGGTTCATGTTGCTACCGGACTGGATCCATTTCCAGCTGACCGACATCTGGTCGAGCGAATACACCAATGCGACCACCACCCAGATGCTCAGCGTCCACGACCGGGACTGGGATCCGGATCTGTTGCAACAGGTCGGTCTGCCCGCCAGGGTGATGCCCCGCATTCGCAATGCTGGCGATGTGCTGGGGCCGCTCAAGGCGGACTGGTGCTCCGAATGGGGGCTTCCCACAGGCGCCGGCCAGGCACCGAAGGTTGTGCTATGCGGCACCCATGATACTGCCTCGGCGGTGGCTGCTCTGCCCTCCCTGACCAGGGGGCCGTATTTCATTTCCATGGGAACATGGGCACTGGTGGGGCGCGAGGCTCTGGTGCCGGATCTGTCCGACTATGCCTTCCGCCATGGCCTTTCCAACGAAGGCGGGGTGTTCGATACCTATCGCCAGCTGCGCAATGTTTCCGGGCTCTGGCTGATCCAGCGAGTGCGCGAGGAAATGGCGCCCGACAGTGATTTTGCCGACTGGGTTGCCGATGCGGAACAGGCCGAACCGGGGCGGTCGCTGATCTATCCGATGGATGATCGCTATTTCCGCGCCCTGTCGATGGTCGAGGAGATTCAGGCCGCCTGTCGCGAGACCGGCCAACCGGTTCCGACCAGCCGGGGCGAGCTGGCCCGCTGCATCTTCGAGAGCCTGGCGCTCAACTTCGCCGACGTGCTGGAAGACTTTGCCAAGGGCGAGCCGATCCCCGAGCTGCACATCGTCGGCGGTGGCGGACGCAACGCCCTCTTGTGCCAGTTGACCGCCGACTTCCTAGGCAGGCCGGTCATTGCCGGACCGTTCGAGGCCTCGGCGCTGGGCAATGCGGTGGTGCAGATGATCGGCCTTGGCTGGATTGCCAATCTTGAGGAAGGCCGCCGGATCATTCGCGACAGTGAGGATCTGCCGCGCTATCAGCCGCAGACCTCGCGCGCCCAGACAGACATTCGCCAGCGCTATCACGCGCTTTTTGACAGACAGAAGGAACAGGCCAAATGACACGCCTAGACTATGATGCCGCCCGCGACGCCTTTGCGGAATGGGGCGTTGATGCGGAAGCCGCCATGCAAACCCTGGCCGGCATTCCCATTTCCATGCATTGCTGGCAGGGAGATGACGTCGTCGGCTTTGAAGACAATGAAGGGGGCAGCGCCGGGGGCATTCAGTCAACCGGCAACTATCCCGGCCGGGCCCGCAACGCTGCCGAGTTGCGCGCCGATCTGGAGTTCGCCTATGGCAAGCTTCCTGGCAAGCATCGCCTCAGCCTGCACGCAAGCTATCTCGATACGGACGAGAAACCGGCCCGTGACGAACTCGATTACCGCCACTTTGCCAGCTGGGTGGACTGGGCTAAGGACAACGGCCTCGGGCTCGATTTCAACCCGACCTTCTTTTCCCATCCCAAGGTGCACGAGAATCTGACGCTTTCCCACCCGGACAAGGGGATCCGCGATTTCTGGATCCGTCATGGCCAGTGCTGCCGCGCCATCGCCGCCAAATTCGGCGAGGAACTCGGCACGCCATGCGTTGACAATATCTGGGTGCCGGATGGCTACAAGGATACGCCGGTCGACCGTCTGGCGGCCCGCGAGCGACTGGAAAGCGCCATCGACGAGATGATCGCCACGCCGTATGATCCGGCCCACATGCTGGACGCGGTCGAAAGCAAGCTGTTCGGCATTGGCGTCGAGGCCTGCACGGTGGGCAGCCATGAATTCTACATGGGCTATGCCATCCGCAAGGGCACGCTTTTGTGCCTCGACATGGGCCATTTCCACCCGACCGAGAATATCGCCGACAAGCTGTCGTCGGTTTCCCTGTCGGTCAAGGAAATCCTGCTGCATGTCAGCCGTCCGATGCGTTGGGACAGTGATCATGTGATCCTGCTCAATGACGACATTCTGGCCATGGCGCAGGAACTGGTATTCGGCAATCTTCTGGGCCGCACCCACATCGGGCTCGATTTCTTCGATGCGACCATCGCCCGGACCTCCGCCTGGGTGATCGGTACGCGCAACATGCAGAAGGCGCTGCTGCGGGCGCTGCTGATGCCGCAGGCTGAACTCAAGGCTATCGAGACGAAGCTCGACTTCACCCAGCGCTTCCTGATGACCGAGGAGCTCAAGGATCTGCCCTATGGCGTGATCTGGGATGAGTTCTGCGCCCGCAACAATGTTCCAACAGGCAAGGCGCTGATCGCCGACCTCAACAGCTATCAGGCCAGTGTGGCCGCTCGCGGATAAGGATTTCGCACAATGACTGTATTTTCGCACCCGATCCCCTTTGTTCAGCAAGTCGCCTCGCTGGCACGCCTGTGCTGGGAAATGGGCTGGAACGAAGCCAACGGTGGCAACATCTCCTGGCGTCTGCCGACCGATGAAGTGGAAAGCGTGCTGGCGCGCCGCTATCCGAATGTGACACCGGCCGAGCCCGTCAAGCTGCCGCAGCCGCAGCCAACACTGGACGGGGAGTATTTCATTGTCACCGGCACCGGGCAGTATTTCCGCCACGCAACAGAATTCCCCGATCAGGTTTTCGGCATTGTCCGGATTGTCGAGGGCGGTTCGGCCTATCAGACCGTCTGGGGCTTCAGCAACGGCGGGCGGCCGACCTCGGAATTTGCCACCCATCTTGCCGGTCATGCGGTGCGCAAGCGCGTCTCCAAGGGCCGCGAGCGGATCATCATGCATTGCCATGCGCCCGAGTTCATCGCGCTCAGCTACATCCTGCCGCTGGACAGCAAGGAGCTGACGATGGCACTGTGGACCAAGATGCCCGAATGCATTGTGATCTTCCCCGATGGCGTTCGCATCGTTCCGCCGATGCTGCCCGGCACCACGGACATTGCCGATGCATCGATCAAGGAAATGGAGCACGGCCGGATCATCTCCTGGACCCACCACGGCATCTTTGCCTCGGAAGCAACCCCGGATTCCGTCTTCGGTCTTGTCGAGACCATCGAGAAGGCCGCAGGCATTCACCGCAAGGTGCTGTCCGCAGGCGGTGAACGACAGACCATCTCCAATGACCTTCTCACCGAACTGTCGGTCTATTTCGAAAGGCTTCTCGTTCAGAAACCTGAGATTCCGGGTAACGACTGAGATACCGGGATTGCTGTCGGCCGGACTTTTCGCGTCTGACCGGCCGGCGGCATGACGCGTTTTGCTTCAATCTGCCTGATGGCATTGCCCACACGTGAGCCTGTCCCCCCATTAAAATGGCTGGCTCTGGCCATCTCCTCCCAGAGATTGGAGCAAAAAGAAGCCCGCAAGTCCTGCACTTGCGGGCTTCGTGCCATTCAGGACACCTTGGATTTTGGGGTTGGGGACGCGGTCCTGAGTTTGCTGCAGCTTGCGATCATGAGGCTATCGGCAATTGCAGCTTGGCAAGTTCAGCGGCTTCATCGGCTGAAGCATTGTCGTGGATGACCGAGCGGCAGGCCTTCATCAGGGCCAGCGGGTCGTCGGACTGGAAGATCGAGCGACCGAACAGGATGCCTGCGGCACCGGCGTTGACGATCTGGGAAACCAGATTGAGCGTGCCGTAGTCGCTGTCGGTCCTGGGACCACCGGCGAGCATGATGGGCACCGGCAACTGGTTGGCGATGGTCTTGAGGGCTTCGGGGCTGCCCGGCCAGTCGGTCTTGATGATGTCTGCACCCATTTCCACACCGATACGGGCATGGAAGCCGACGAATTCGCCATCGTTGATGTCGGCGGCAAGGGCGTGGCGGGCCCCCATGGTTTCGATGATATGGACGATGCCGCGCTCGCGGGCTGCGGTGTTGACGTCGGCATTGGCACGGAAAGCAGCGGTTTCAACATCTGGATCATTGTGGCCAACGAACAGATAGGTGATCACGGCTTCGGCGCCGAGGGCAACGGCGTCATCAACCGAGGCGATGAGGCGGGTGTAGCCATCCTTGTAGGCCAGCGGGGTGCCTTCGCGCCACATGGTGGTCTGGTCGAGACGCAGGATGAGAGCCGGGCCACCATTGCGCACCAGATGCGGACCGTAATGAAGGGCCGAGCCGAGCGGCAGGATGACAGCATCTACGCCAGCTTCCGCCATATAGTCGAGCATCAGTTCGGGTTGGTCCATTCCCTTGCATGTTCCCAACTGCAACGAATGGTCAAAGGCGATGCAGAAGCCCCGTTGCGTTTTCGGATTCAGGATGCGGGAGAGGCGCACTTGCTGGCCCAGTTTCTGAAGCATTGCTCTTATCCTTGCTAAACGAGATCGAAATCAATTCTCGAAAGATTAAGTCGTTGTTTTGTGGCGTCATCCAGTTGGCGGTCTATGAAAAGCTTGTCGAATTCAGTGAGATCGGCGAACTGGGTGAGGGCACGTGTCTTGAATTTTCGTGAGGTCAACAGGAGCGCCTTGCGTTCGGACGCTGCCATGAGGGCGCGTTTGACGCGGACGATTTCCTGATCCTGATGAAACAGCCGATTGTCGATGACCGACGAGGCGGACATGAAGACCCAATCGGAACGGAGCTGGCTGAGCGCCTGTTCGCAGATCAGGCCGGAAAAGCTCTTGTGAGTGTCGCTGTAATTGCCGCCGGTCACGATCAACTGGACGTTGGACGATCCCTTCAGCCGTTCGCACACGGCGAGGGAATTGGTGATCACCGTGACATTCTCGATCAACTCGATATGCTCGCACATCAACAGGGTTGTCGTGCTGTCATCCAGCATGATGGCGCTGCCCGGCTCGATCAGTTCGGAGGCGGCGCGGGCCAGCTCCCGTTTGACGCTTTCATCAGTCTGGCGGCGGTAGTGAAAATTGCTTTCGAACAGCAGCGAGCTCTCGGCGGTCGCACCGCCCCGCTCCTTGCGCAGAAGACCCCGGCTTTCCAGAAGATCCAGATCCCGGTGAACTGTCATGCGGCTGACGCCCAGTTCTCTGGCCAGATGATCAAGCTGCACGGTCTTCTGGCTCTGGACCATCGTCAGGATCTGCTGACGGCGATCTTCCGCCTTCATCGGCTGCTTGCCGTCGGCGTCCTGCAACTCGGCTTCTCGACTGGATGATGTTTTGGAACTGGCCATGACTATTTCCCACTCATAACGCGCCCGAAGAAGTTATCTTCTCCCACCTGGCCACCTTTAAGAGAAATCTCGGTGCCGTCGATAGCACTATCGGCGGAATGGACGCGGCAGAGCGGTGCACCCGGAACGAGCGGACCGGCTACTTCGAGATTGGTGATGCCCATGGCTGAGACGGCGTGGCTTGAGCTGTCACCGCCCGCCAGAATGGTACGTTTGAGGCCGGTTGCCTTGATGGCATGTTTGAGAATGCGGCCGGTGGCAGAGCCCATGACGGGGGAGCTGTCCGCCGACGTCAGGCCCTTGCGTTCGAGGGCTGCACGGGTTGCGGCAATCTGTGGATCATTCGGGCCACGCGCCGTGTGAAGGACGATGCCCTTGTGTTCTGAGGTGAGCCGGACCAGTTCTTCAGCCAGCCGCATTTCCTCTTCCTCGCCCTTTTCGACCAGTGCTACCGTATCGATCGCGCTGACGAAGAAGCCGTTGGCCTTGGCCCACTCGATCTGCCGGTCGGTGGTTGGCGAGCAACTGCCGCAGATGGCAATCGTGCGTTCGACCGGACCGCGCGGCAGCGGCGGTTCGACCAGCGGCAGGGTGCCCTGTTTGGTAAGATAGTCGGCCAGCGCATATTCAACGCCTGAAGACCCGACCACGAAGGTCGGCTGCAACAGGCTGCGTTCATGCAGCAGCTGTCCGGTTCTGGTGGTCGTGGCATCGTCGAAAGTGTCGAGGATGACCGCGTCATTGTCCTCGCACAGTTTGGCGAAGGCTTCGGAAGCGTTGTCGGCCAGCATGCGGCGGAAATCCATGCCCTCGATCTTGCGGCCGGTCTGGCGCGCCAGATGCACTCGCAGGTCGGCTTCATTCATCGGGGTGGATGGATGCTTGCTCATGGTGGGGTGACGGTCGATGCGGAAAGCCTCGCTGTCTCCGGCGACACTGGCGGCGGCGAACAGGTTGGAAAAGACCACATAGCGCTTGAGGCGGGTGACGCCGACAACGACCGGCACGGCGGTGCCGAAAATGTCATGGCCCAGCTCAATTGCCTTGCCGATGTTGCCGATGGTCGGGGCAGAATCGAATGTCGAGCAGGTCTTGTAGTGACAGATCGGGGCGCCAAGGGCCTTCAGCCCGGCAAAACTTTCGCGCAGGTGAACGTCCATCCATGCCGGTGACTGGCTGCGGCTGGTGCCGGCAACGCCGACGGCGCGGATATGCGGGTAGGCTTTCAGGTCGTCCACTGTGGGTGGGGACAGAAAGAGCATGGCCGGAATGCCTGCCATGGTGACGGATTCCAGTGCATCGGTCGAGCCGGTGAAATCGTCGCCATAAAAGGAAAGAAGCAAATCCTGCTTTTCGCCTGAAACTGTCATGATCTGAATAGGCCTCTGCATTAAGGAAAGGAGGCGATCGTCACGCCTTGGATAATCGATTTGTATCACAAAAATCACGATAGACAACAGCCTTGGCGTAAAATATAACAGATATCATGTTATGTTTATCATCGCAGGGTGTGTATAATGCACTCAGAGGCATGCCCCATGCGGGCGAGTGGCAACGTTTGGAGTTGAAGATATGAACAAGATTGGTCTGACTATGGGTGATCCTGCGGGCATCGGGCCGGAGGTTATTTGCAAGTCCTTGCAGGATATGACGGCAGAAGAACGGGCCGGGGTGATTGTTATCGGTGATCGTCTGTTCATGGAGCGGGCCCGTGACATGATCGGTGCGGACTTTCAGTTTGTCTCGGAAGGCGAGGTTCCAAGCGGCGCTGTGCCGCTGGTGCAGGTGGATGCGCCGAATGCCGAATCCATCCGTCCTGGCGAGATCCAGCCAGATGCCGGGGAGGCTGCCTGCCGCTGTGTGAAAAAGGCGGTGGATATGGCGTTGGCTGGGGAAATCGATGTGGTTTGCACGGCGTCCCTGCACAAGACGGCGTTGCGGGAAGCTGGTTACAATCTCAGTGGGCACGCCGGATTGCTGAAGCTTTTCACTGGCGTGAAAAAGAATTTCGCCGTTTTGGCCGGGCCAAAACTGTCGGTTATCCACGTTTCCACCCACATCTCGCTGGCTGATGCCGTGCGCTATTGCACGACGGAAACCGTGCTGGAAACCATCCGGATTGCGAACCAGCATGTTCTGACCACTGGCGTTGCCGAGCCGCGGATCGGGGTGGCTGGAATCAACCCGCATTGCGGGGAAAACGGCCATTATGGCACTGAGGACGATACCCAGGTGATCCCGGCAATTGAAGCTGCGCGGGCTGAGGGAATCAACGTGACGGGGCCGATTCCTGGCGATATCGTGTTTGAACAGGCGATCGAGGGGCGGTTCGATATTGTCGTGGCCCAATATCATGATCAGGGGCACATTCCTGCCAAGCTGATTGGTGGTCATGACTGCGTGAACATCACCGCCGGTCTGCCGATCCTGCGGACATCCGTTGACCACGGTACGGCCTTCGACATCGCCTGGAAGGGCGGTCTTGCACGTCCCGGCAACATGAAAGCTGCCATTGCCATGGCGCGTCGCATGAAGCCTGTTAAGTGATGTTCTTCGATCTCACGTGATGTGTGAGATATTGGTATTTGTCACGCCAAATATGTGATATTACCATAGTCAGAATTAAGTAAGCCCCCTCAAACGGCGTTTGAGGGGGCTTTTTTATCAACAGGCTTGTTGTGATCTTCTGGGGCTTCTTAAACCTAGATCGGGAAGTCTTCCGGAGCGGTATAAGGCAGTGTGGAAAGATCCGGGAACGGACGGATCGGGTCGCTGCCATCCCAGTTGATGCTGGCGTCGCGAATGGTCTTGAAAAGCGTGCCTTTTGGCCCGTTTACCTCAGATAATTCAATGACCGTGCCCGGATGAAACTCGGTTTCGAAGTAGCAGTAACGGCCGTCATCTCCCACTGCACCGTTCATGCCGACGGTCAGTCCCTGCTTGGTCAGGCGGGCCAGATCTTCGGTGTAATTGCGCGTCCAATAGGCGAAATGCTGCGCTCCTGTGCGGCCTGCGTTGAGAAAGTCGAGGTACATGGAAGGCGCATCATTGAGCTGTTGCACAAGTTCCATTTGAATATACCCAGAATTTGCCAGGGCAACCGAACGCTCGATAGGGGATAATTCGCCTTTATAGTAAAAGTCCTTATCAGCGATTTTTTCTGCGTAAAACCAAGGGCCTATGCCAAGTGTCTTGGACCAGAACTCCATTGCTTCTTCAATATTCCTGACGACATAGCCGATCTGGCGGACCTCACCGAAGAACCTACTCATTTTTTAACTCCCGAGAGAATAAAACATCTATGGACAAGGAACGTAACAGATATTATGTTACAAATCTAGAGGCGTCACGCAGTTGCGAACTGAACCCATATTTGATGCCTTATTTAGGGAGAAGAAAACATGGCAATCATTAGCAGACGAAATCTGTTGAAGTCCGCAGCCCTGGCCGTTCCGGCCACATTGGCAATGCCGCATATCCGTGCAGAGGCAAAATCCAAGTTTGTTTATAAATATGGTAACAACCTTCCTCTGTCTCATCCGTTGAACGTGCGCGCTGCCGAGGCTTCCAAGCGAATCAAGGAGGAAACCAACGGCGATTTCGATATCAAGATCTTCCCAAGCAACCAGCTTGGCGGTGATACCGACATGCTCAATCAGGTCCGTTTCGGCGCGATCGACTTTTTCACCCCGTCTGCTCTCGTGATTGCAACGCTCGTGCCTGTTGCTCCGATCAACGCAGTGGGTTTCGCATTCCCTGATTATGACCATGTCTGGGCGGCCATGGATGGCGACCTTGGCGGGTTCGTCGGTGAGGAAATCGAAAAGGCCGGCCTGCACATGATGCGCACGGTCTGGGACAACGGCTTCCGTCAGCTGACTACCTCCGAGGCTCCGGTCAACTCTCCGGAAGACCTGCATGGCATCAAGATCCGCGTGCCGGTCAGCCAGCTGTCCATCAGCCTGTTTGAAGCTCTGGGTGCTGCTCCGACCAGCATGCAGTTCTCCGAGGTTTACACCTCCCTGCAGACGCATGTCATGGACGCTCAGGAGAACCCGCTGCCGATCATTCAGACCGCCAAGCTCTATGAAGTCCAGAAATATGCCATGCTGACCAACCACATCTGGGACGGCTATCTGTTCGTTGCCAGTGGTCTGACCTGGAAACGCCTGCCTGCCGACATCCAGAAGATTGCAGAAGACATCCTCAACGACTGCGGCCTGAAGCAGCGCGATGATATCGCCAAGCTTAATGATTCTGTTCGTGCTGATCTGGAAGCCAAGGGCATGACCATCACGCAGCCGGATCCGAAGCCGTTTGTTGAAGCTCTGAACAAGACCGACTTCTATTCCAAGTGGCAAGAGAAGTTTGGTGACAAGGCCTGGAGCCTTCTTGAAAAATACTCTGGCAAGCTCGGCTAAGGATTAGTTATGTCGACTATCGTTGAAACGAATTCGGAAGATGGACTGTCCTCTTTTCGTGACTTTTGCGCAAAGCTTGAAAAATGGATTGCGCTCGTTGTCGAAATTCCTGGGGCCATTTTCCTGGGGTTGGAGGTCGTGGTTCTCTTTGCTGGCGTAGCATTTCGCTACGCCCTGCATTCCCCACTGGTCTGGTCGGATGAATTGGCTACCATCCTGTTTTTGTGGCTGAGCATGTTCGGGGCCGTTGTGGCTCAACACAAGGGTGGCCACATGCATCTGACTGTGGTTGTCGGATTGGCGCCAAAACGCTGGCAATCCCGTATCAACACCCTGGCATCCATGTGTGTCATCCTGTTCCTGGGATTGCTCGTACCACCCGCCCTGGAACATGCCGAAGGTCAGATGATGATCACTACTCCGGCCCTTCAGTTGCCGGATACGGTGCGCTCGGCGGCGATGTTCGTCGGTCTGACCCTGATGATGATTGTTGCCATTCTGCAGCTCGTGCAGAAGGTCAAAATCTCGGATCTGATCTTTGGTGCGGTGGTGATCGCTGTGTGCGGTGTACTGCTGACGGTCTTCCTGCCGCAGCTTGAGGAAATGGAAAACTTCAACCTGATCATCTTCTTCGGCATCGGCCTTGCTGCGCTGGTGTTCGGCGGAGCACCCATCGCGGTTGCCTTTGGTCTGGCCACGGTCGTCTACCTCAAGTTCATGACCTACATGCCGATGGTTATTGTGATCAGCCGTATGGACGAGGGCATGTCCGGTTTCGTGCTGCTGTCGATCCCGCTGTTCGTGCTGCTTGGTCTGCTGATCGAGGTGACGGGGCTGGCTGCGGCTCTGGTCAACGTGCTGGCGGCGCTGGTTGCCCACTTCAAGGGCGGCCTGTCCTACGTGCTCGTCGGTGCGATGTATCTGGTTTCCGGTATCTCCGGTTCGAAGGCTGCCGACATGGCTGCCATTGCTCCGGTGCTGCTGCCTGAAATGCAGAAACGTGGCAAGGAACCGGGCGAGCTCATCGGCCTGCTGTCTTCCTCTGCAGCCATGGGTGAAACCATTCCGCCGTCCATCGTGCTCATCACCGTGGGGTCGGTAACGGGTGTTTCCATTGCGGCCCTGTTTACGGGTGGCCTGATCCCGGCAGCTCTTGGTGCCATCGGCCTGCTGATCGTTGCCTACTTCCGCTCTCGTGATGAAGACGTCACGGAAGCCAAGCGGGCCAGCCGCAAGCAGATCGTGCTTGCCCTGCTGAATGCGCTTCCTGCCTTCCTGCTGCTTGCGGTCATCCGCGTGGCGGTGGTGGCCGGTATCGCGACGGCAACCGAAGTGGCCACCGTTGGTATCGTCTATACCTTGCTGGTCTCGATCCTGCTCTATCGCAAGTTCCCGGCAGCCAGAATGTGGAAGATGCTGTGCAACTCGCTGGCGCTGTCCGGTGCGATCATGATCATTCTGGGCACGGCGACCGCCATGGCCTGGGCGTTGACCCAGTCTGGCTTCTCCCATCAGCTTGCTGCCATGATGGAGCAGATGCCTGGTGGTGCTGCCGGATACATGGCGCTGTCGATCGTGGTCTTTGCGATCCTTGGCAGTGTGCTTGAAGGCATCCCGGCGGTCGTGGTGTTTGCTCCGCTGCTGTTCCCGATTGCTCTGGAACTCGGTATCGGTGGTGTGCACTATGCCATCATGATGGTTCTGTCCATGAGCCTTGGCCTGTTTGTTCCGCCTCTCGGCATCGGCTTCTATCAGGCCTGTGCGATTGGTGGCATCGAGCCCGACAAGGCGATGAAAGCCATCTGGCCCTACATGTTCGCCATCCTCGTGTCGGTGATCATCGTGGCCTGCGTTCCGTGGGTGACCGAACCCTACTTCTGATCGCAAGATCCGGTCTGAAATCAAATGCCCGCGTCTTTTGCAAGGCGCGGGCATTTTCTGTTTTGGGGACTGTTCGCTTTGGTCTTCTCGATCGGCGCGCTTTTAAACGTCTCTCACCATGGAGACGGACTTGATCATCGCCTGCAGCCGGTCTCCGACCCTTAAATCGAGGGCATGAAGGCTCTTTCTGGAAATGCGGGCGATGAGGGTCTGGCGGTCTAGATCCTCCCCCAGTCCGAGGAAGACGTTGGTCATGTGCTGGCCAAAGGACTGGATCGTCTCGATGGTTACCGACGGTGTGTTGAGGATCGAGGATGTTCCCTCCGGCATGTGGCGGGACAGGGCCACGTCGCTGGCTTCGATGCGGAGGCGCACGGAGCGTCCGATGGGGCCCTTGACACCGGGGATCTGAAAACGTTGTCCCGACACCACGATGGTGCTGATGCCAAAGGCATCGTCCATGGCGGTGAGAGTGCCGGTGAGAACCGAGGCAGCTTCGGGCATGCTGGAGAGGGAAAGGCTCGGGTCGGACAGCAGTGTTTGCAGAGAGCCTGCGGCTTTCACCTTGCCCATTTCCATCAGCACCATCTGGTCGGCGAGCCGCTCGACCTCGGTGATGTCATGGCTGACGTAGAGCATGGGAATTTTCAGCTCGTCATGCAGGCGTTCCAGATAGGGCAGGATCTCGTTCTTGCTGAAGCGGTCCAGCGCTGCCATGGGTTCGTCCATCAGCAGGATGCGCGGGCGGGACAGCAGCGCGCGGCCAATGGCGACCCGCTGACGTTCGCCGCCGGAAAGCTTGTTGGGGGAGCGCCTGAGCAGCGGGCCAATGCCGAGCAGCTCGACCACATCGGCCTGATTGAGAACGGTCTGATCCGGGGCAGGGGCCGAGCGGCTGCGTTTCTGGCCGTAGATGAGATTCTGCTCGACCGACAGGTGGGGAAACAGGCTTGCCTCCTGAAAGACATAGCCGACGGGGCGCTTGTGGGCGGGCAGGAAGCTTTCGCCATCCTGCCAGACCTCGCCCTTGAGCGAGAAATAGCCTTCCTTCATCTGGTTGAGACCGGCAATGCAGCGCAAGACGCTGGTCTTGCCGCAGCCGGATGGGCCGAACAGGGCGGTGACGCCAGATGCGGAAAGCCTGAAGGATGCGTCGAGTTCGAAGGCGCCCTGAAGGCCCTTGAAGCTGGCTGTGATCATCTCTGGCTGGTCGGTGAGGGTGCGGCTCATTGCATGCGCCTCCTCAGACGCTTCTCGATTGTGGTCGTGCTGAAGATGACGAGGAAGGAGAAGACGAGCATGCCGCCTGCCAGAATGTGGGCCTTGTTCCATTCCAGCGTCTCGACATAGTCATAGATGGCAATGGACAGGACCTTGGTCTCGCCGGGGATGTTGCCGCCGATCATCAGCACCACGCCGAATTCACCCACTGTGTGGGCAAAGCTGAGAATGGTGCCGGTGATGAGGCCCGGTCTTGCCAGCGGCAGGACGACGGAGAAGAAGCAGTCCAGTGGCGAGGCGCGCAGGGTGGAGGCCACCTCAAGCGGCCGCTCGCCGATGGCTTCGAAGGCATTGCGCACCGGCTGCACCATGAAGGGCAGCGAATAGATGATGGAGGCCACAACCAGCCCTGCAAAGGTGAAGGGCAGGGTGTGGCCAATAACCGAGGCGATGGAGCGCCCCAGCAGGCTGTTTGGCCCGAGGGCCAGCAGCAGATAGAAGCCGAGGACGGTTGGCGGCAGCACCAGAGGCAGGGAGACCAGCGTCCCGACCACCTCTTTCCACCAGCTCTTTGACCGGGCCAGCCACCATGCGATGGGGGTGCCGATCAACAGCAGCAGAATGGTGACGGTTATCGCCAGCTCCAGTGTCAGGGTGATCGCTTCCAGCACTGTGTTTCTCCCTTCCTCGGCCTTGTCAGGCAGGATTCGGCAATGGGTTATTCGACACCATAGCCGAATTTGAGAATGATTGCCTTGGCCGTGTCGCTCTTGAGGAAGGCAAGGAAGGCCTTGGCGGCTTCATCATCGGCGCCGGTCTTCAACAGAACGACGTCCTGCTTGATCGGTGTGTAAAGGTCAGACGGCACGACCCACTGCGAGCCTTCCTTGCTGTCCACCACCTGCGAGAGGGCGACAAACCCGAGCTGGGCGTTGCCGGAGGCGACAAACTGATGGGTCTGGGAAATGCTGTCCCCTTGCACCAGAGCATCCATGACGGCGGATGGAACCTTCAGGTTGGCGAGCGTTTCCATGGCTGCCGCACCGTAAGGAGCCGTCTTGGGGTTGGCGATGGCCAGTTTGTCGAACTTGTCCGGTGACTGCAGAACTGCGCCTTCACTGTCGACGAGAGCCGGGTCTGTGCTGTACAGCACGATCTTGCCCTGAGCATAGGTGAAGCGGGTGTCTGCAACGGCAAGGCCTTCCTTCTCGGCCTTGATCGGGCGGGCCTGGTCGGCGGCAAGGAACAGCGAGAAGGGGGCGCCGTTGGCGATCTGGGTGTAGATCTTGCCGGTCGAGCCGAAGCTGAGGACGGCGGTGTGGCCGGTTTCCGCTTCGAAGGCCGTGGCGATTTCCTTGGCTGCGGCGGTGAAGTTGGCTGCGACAGCCACTTTCGTTTCGGCCGCCTGAGCGGCTGCGCCGATGGTGAGCGAAAGGGCCAGGATCGAGGCGGACAACAGAGACTGGATTGATGGCTTCATGGAACAGTGTCCTTTTTGCATGAATGGAGTTGGCTTGCCTGGTTCATTGAGCTGTGGTTCGTCGGAGGGATCTACTCGACGCCGAGAATGATCTGGGAGGCCTTGATCATGGCGCACATTCTGTCTCCGGTCTTGATGTCGAGGGAGAGGGCGCTCTGTTTGGTGATCACGACGGTGAGGGTTTTGCTGTTGCCGATATCAAGCAGCACCTCGCTGTTCACGGCCCCCATCTCCAGCGAGATCACGGTGCCCTGAATCTGGTTGCGGGCCGACAGCCGGACTGTTTCTGTCTCTGCCATCAGGATGGGGGTTGATGCCTTGATGAGGGCAAAGGCCTCGGAGCCTTTGCGCAAATCCAGCGACTCGATGCTCTTGTTGGTGATGATGACGGTCAGCACAGTGCGATCGGATACCCTGAGGCAGACTTCGGAATTGACTGCGCCGGGGATGATCTCTTCGATGATGCCGTGAAAGACATTGCGGGCGCTGGTGCGCATGGCAAAACTCCATAGAAGGGGGTTGGAAAGGGAGGTGGCTCCCGGGTTGCCGGAAATCTCGCGTTCGATTTCGGCAATGAACTGGTTGAGGCGGTCGGTGAGATGGCGGTGGGCTTCCAGCGCCCTGCGGCCTTCATCTGTGAGGACGGCGCCGCCGCCCTTGCGACCGCCGGGCTGGGCGTCGACCAGAGGTGTGCTGAAGAGGTTGTTGAGGGCGTTGACGGCGTCCCATGCGGCCTTGTAGCTTATATTGAGGCGCTTGGCCGCTGCCGAGATTGACCCTTCCCGATCGATCTCGGATAATAGCCTGAAACGCTCCTCGCTGGCGCGATGGCCTGCCTTGTCGAGGAAGGACAGAACGGGCCGGACGGATTGTGGCTGGTTGGCCATTGGGGGTGCTCTCTTCGTTATGTAGTTCAACTTCATATCGCTTGGAACAATAGAGAGCAAATCCTGTGCCAAGTGTCAATTGGGTATAGTGTTGCGCAAAATGAGACGTTTTTCCGATTTTGTGGAAATTGCTTTGTCGCGAAGCTGACAAGCTTCAGATGCGTTTGGCAGTTTTGCGACAAGATCAGGTGCCGCTTTCTTCGGGGAGTGCCTGCCATTTGTGCTTCGGGGTGGGTCATGCTCGCGGCGCAGTCATGCGGGGATGTGGAAAGCGACGGCCTGACAACGGCCTGACAACGGCAGGGCTCCGGGGTCTGGCTCCGGTCTTGGCTCCGGCCTGGCCATTCTCTTGCGCTGTTCTTGCCAGAGGCCGTTTGGCGGCGCGATTGCTCCGCCGTTCACAAGTCAAGGTCCTTATGAGTGCTGCCTTGCCCTATCTTTCCTTGAGAGCGTGCTCGATCTGATCGACCATCGGCTTGACAAGATAGGAAAGAACGCTGCGGTAGCCGGTTTGCAGATAGACTTCCACCGGCATGCCGGGGACGAGCGTCTTGCCTTCCAGCTTGCCAAGTTCCTCATCCGAAAAGCGCAGGAGAACCTCATAATAGGCCTGTCCTGACATCTGGTCGGTGATCCTGTCGGCAGAAATGACGTCAAGATGAGCCTTTATCTCCGGGGTGGTGCGGCGGTCAAAGGCCGGGAAGCGCAATCGGGCTTCCTGATCCGGGGAAAGCCGGTCGATCTCGGAGGGGTTCACCTTGGCCTGAACGATCAGCCTGTCTTCTCGCGGTACGATCATCATCACCGTCTCGCCGGGGGTGATCACGGCGCCGATGGTGTGAATGGCGAGCTGGTGGACGACGCCTGTTTGCGGCGCTCTGATCAGAATGTGCTTGAGCTGGTCGCGGGCGGAGATCTCCTGCTCTTCAAGCTGGGTGATCTTGGATCGCACCGTCTGGTATTCCTCAAGGATCCCGGCCTGTGCATCGTCCGCGATTTGCAGCAACTGCAACTCCTTCTCGCTGACGGCCTGACGGATCTGGGCCAGTTGGGAAACAAAGCCGCCATAGTCGCCTTCCAGTTCCGCCTTCTCCCGTTTCATCTCGTTGAGATAGGACTGGGTGACCAGTTTCTTCTCGATGAGCGTTTCATTGGCTGCAATGGTCTGTTGGACAAAGCGGATTTCATCAGCCTTGGCATCCCGCTGCACCATCAGACCGGAGATCTGGCTGTTCAGCTGTTTGATCTGTTCCTTGAGCTGGTTCTTGCGTCCTTCAAGCGACTTCCTGCGCGATTCCATCAACTGGATGTGGCCATTGTGGATATCAGCCAGCTCGCTGGCATCGAAAGGGGTCTCTGTCTGTTGGGGGAAGGAGATATTGCTGCGCCCGTCGCGTTCTGCCAACAGACGGGCAGCCTGGGCGCGCAGTTCCACCAGCTGTTTTGTCACGATGGCGAGGTTGGCCTGCGTCCGCGTATCGTCAAGGCGGATCAGAATGTCGCCGCTTTCCACCAGATCGCCCTCGTTGACCAAAATGTCCTTGACGATGCCGCCTTCACGATGCTGCACCTTCTTGGTGTTGCCCTGAACGACGATCGTTCCCTGAGCCACGACGGCGCTCGAGATCTCGGCAAAACTGCCCCAGACGAAGACCCCGCCGACAATGAGAAGAATGAAGAGACCGGCGACAAGAAGCGTGCGCTTGACTTCGCGATAAAGGGCCTGTTCGGTCGCTGTTTCCATCGCTGTCATGACTAGGCCACTCCTTGTGTCTTGACCGGGGCCAGCACTTTGGAAAGAACCTCGTTCTTGGGGCCGAAGGCCTGCATCTTGCCTTCATTGAGGCACAGGACCATGTCGACCGCAGCAAGGGCGCTGGGCCGGTGGGCGATGACGATGATGATGGATCCCTTTTTCTTCATTTCCAGCAGGGCTTCGGTCAGCGCCGCTTCACCCTGTCCATCCAGATTGGAGTTGGGTTCATCGAGCACGATCAGGAAGGGATTGCCATAAAGCGCACGGGCCAATGCGATCCTCTGGCGCTGCCCTCCCGAAAGGGCATAGCCCGAGTTGCCGATTATGGTGTTGTAGCCTTCCGGCAGGGCGGTAATCATGTCGTGCAAGTCGGCGAGCGATGCCGCCTCGATGACAGCGTCCGATGTGGCGTTCGGGTCAAAGCGGGAAATGACTTCTGCCACCGTTCCGTCTATCAGCTGCACATCCTGCGGCAGGAAGCCGACGATGCTGCCGATCTGGCTTTCGTTCCACTGGCCAAGCTCGGCGCCGTCGAGGCGGATGGATCCGGTTGCCGTGGGCAAAATGCCAACGAGCGCCTTGGCAAAGGTGGATTTGCCAGACCCCGAGGGACCAATGATGCCCATTGCCTGACCGGCGAAAAGCTCGAGCGATATGCCCTGGACCACCGGCTTGCGTGCGCCGATCGGGGCGCAACTGACCTGATCTGCGCTCACGGTCCGGGTCGGCAGGGGCAATTCCATCTGCTCGGCCTTTTCAGGCACGCGCTTGATCAGATCGCTGAGACGGGCATAGGCCTGACGGGCAGAGATGAAGTTGCGCCACTGGCCGATGGCCACCTCGATCGGAGACAGCGCGCGGGAGGTCATGATGGAGGCGGCGATCATCACGCCCCCACTGGTTTCCTGACGGATGGTTAGCCATGCTCCGACCCCCAGAATGGCCGACTGCAAGATGAAGCGGATGGTGCGCGTCATGACGGCAAACAAGGTCGTCCTGTCGGCTGCCTTCTTCTGCTTGGCCAGATATTCTGTGTTGCGATCAAGCCAACGGGCCTGCAAGGCGCCAATCATGCCCATCGCATTGATGGCTTCGGTGTTGTTGCGGGCGGTCTCGACCATTTGCTGACGGTTTGCCGTTTCTGTCGATGCTTCGAGGCTTGGTGCGCGGGATAGCCACTCGTTCAGCGCAATCAATGCGCAAATGACGAGAGCACCACAGGTCGCGACAATGCCGAGCAGCGGGTGAAACAGATAGACGACCAACAGATAGACTGGCATCCAGGGGGTATCGCACAAGGCGGCCGGTCCGGGGCCGGAAACAAACTGGCGTATGACGTCCAGGTCCCTGACGGGGCGCATGTGGCTGGCCTGTTGGCCCGCGATCAACTGGGCATTGGTCGAGAGCTTGAAGATCCTGCCCGAAACCCGTGCGTCAACGAACTGACCGGTGCGCAGCAATACTCGGTTGCGCAGCAGGTCAAGCAGCCCATAAAAGCAATAGAGGGACAGCGCAAGGATGGCGAGCACGATGAGTGTCGGCACCGAACCACTGGAAATGACGCGGTCATAGACCTGCAGCATGAACAGGGGCCCCGTGAACATCAGCAGGTTGATGACAATGCTGACACCGGCAACGCCGAACCAGATGGAGGCCGTCTTGTCAAAGAAACCAACGCTCGGAGCGTATCGTTTGGTGATCGGGGCTGGCACGGGATCGCTCCTCGGTTAGGCTGGAAATTCCTGACGGTTCAGATGACGGCAGACCAGACGCAGGCTGACAAGGTTACGGACGGGTCTGGCTACGTTATCGAGACCGGTCATCTTCTCAGGAAGGCCCATTGTGCCAATCAAAGGAATGGGGAATGTCATTACACTTTTACCATTTCCGGTTGCATCTATTTCGAGTGGTCTGCCTGTAGCATTCTGGTATCCGGACCTGCTAATTGTCAGGCTCTCCCAAATGCCAAGTCTTTTCAATAAGAAGACAGCTTTATCTCAGTAATAATAAGTATTCTAAAAAAGTTTGGTGTCCGTTGCTTTGGTTAACGTGACGACCTTTGTTTTCCGGATATTTCCAGGTTAACAAATGATTTATGGCATACAAAAACACCGCGTTTCAACCGCTTTTCTGTATTCGTTCCAGGTCATTCACACGGATCGCCAAACAAAGTGAATCCTGTGCCGACTGCGCGCGATGGAATGTTTCCATTCCCCTCATGCTTCTGCTTGCGAGAATGGCTTCTTTGGTAGTCGACTGGAATTGTTCATCTTTTCTGGTCGGATGGAAAGGTTCGCTGTTGCCTCCAGAAGACACCTTATCTGCTGCTGGCTTTTCGGGCTGCCTATCAGGAGAGATGCTCAGACAAGCCAAACCGTTATTCTTGCCTTTCTGGTTCATGGAGGTTGGAAAACCGCAATTGAAGGCCACTCAGGCCGATTTCAAAGGCAATGTCAGAAGCTGTTACATCGATTTTTATAAAAATTGTAAATTTTTCATTAATTTTTGTTGTTTGTGTCTATTTGGACATGTTACAACTTATCCGATATTTAAGATTTTTGCCCATTGGCTGGTGTTCAATTCGCAAATCTGCCAACAGGTTTACGTTAAAGAAGATCTCGATTGCCTTGGTGGGTTGTGCTGCTGTTTTGTAGAATTTTGGCAATGGTGTTGCTGATTATTTGGATGAGATCTGGTCGCGAAAGAAAATCGCCAGAGCCGTTTTGACAAGTCTGAAGTATTTGTTGCGAGACAGATACACTTGTACGGTTTGACGGAAAGAAAAATGGGTTTCAAAATTGTTGACACCCTAATCTGTGTGTTCATATGCAGATCTCATGGCAAAGTTTGCCTTTTGTGTGGGCTTCGAAAGATAAGCGTTGGCGGGAATTTGTGTAATATTTCAATTTTTTAGGTTTATATTGAAGGGGGATGGCAATGTCTTCGACAATTCGGGAAAATTTGGTCAATAGATATAACATATCAAGTCCATCGATTGGGCTTGATGGTGTTTATGACGTTCATAGTGTTCAGGTCGAGGATCGGACATATGTTTATGCAGCGGGATCCAATAGCGATGCTATTGTCATCTTCGAGCTTCGGGCTGATGGGGAGCTTACCTATATCAAGACTGTTGTGGATGACAGTTCGCTCGTGCTCAACGGGGCGTCTTCTCTTGCTTCTGCAGTTGTCGGGACCGACCAATATCTCTTTGTTCAGAGTTTCTATGACGAGAGTATCTCCGTTTTCCGGATCGGCGATGATGGGGATTTGACTGCCGTTGATCAGGTTGTCGATGATGCAACACTTGCTCTGTCCAATGATGGCGGCAAGATGGCTGTTGCTGTTGCCGGCGGGCAAACCTATCTCATCGCTGCAGGTGGGGCTGAAGACGGTGTCAGTGTGTTCCGCGTCGCGACGGATGGAACGCTAACCAATACGGACAATGTGTTTGACGCTGATGAGCTTGCCTATGGGCTGGATCGCGCAACACATGTGGAGAGTGCCGTCATCGGAGGCGTGTCCTATGTGTTCGTGACAGGCAACTATGAGAATGCTGTCAATGTGTTTCGCCTCAATGCCAACGGTACGCTTGCCCTTACTGACAGTCTTGTCGACGAAGGTGATCTGGAGCTTTACAGAGCCGCTGACATGGCGACCGCTGTCATTGGCGGCGTGACCTATCTTTTTGTTGGTGGCAATGGCGACGCTGGTGTGAGCGTTTTCTCGGTCGATGCCGCTGGCACATTGACCAATGTCTTCAATCTGAGCGACAGCACACTGCTGTCCAATGTTGAGGGATTGGAGACATTCGAGATGGCTGGCGACCACTATCTGGTGGCCAATGGCTATGGCTATGACCGTCTCTCCTATTACAAGATCGGGACCGATGGATCCCTCACGCTGGCGGATTCTTTGGTTGATGACACGTTCCTCAGCCTGAACGGGAGTGCCCAGTCAACGTTCGCCACGATTGACGGGCATACCTATATCATTTCGTCGGGTCAGTATGATGATGGCTTGTCAACGTTTGAAGTTGGTTTGAGCAATCTGCCGATCAACGGAACCAATGATGCAGACATTCTGACCGGTACCGAGCTTGATGATGAAATCAACGGTCTTGGCGGTAATGACATCATCATGGGGGACGATGACGATGACACCCTGAGCGGCGACGGCGGGGATGATGTCGTTGACGGTGGCAGCGGCAATGACAAGTTGTTTGGCGATGGCCTCCAGACTCAGACCATCAGCAATACGGTCACGGTGCCCAGCACGCAACAGCAATTGTCTCTGACTGCGACGCTACCAAGTTCTTCCAACGCCAGTGAAATCGAAATCAGTGGTTACATCAGCCGGGCAAGCCTGCAGACCACGGATTTCAACATCGTTTATGTGATTGACGTGTCCGGTTCGATGAGCAGCTCCTTTGTCGGCACGGAAACGGTTGGTGACCTCAATGGGGACGGATCTTCCAATACGCTACTGGACGGTGCCATCGCGTCTTACGAGGCCATGACCAAGTCTCTTATCGATGCTGGTGTTTCCGGGTCGGACCTCGCGATTGTTTCCTTTAGTGACTACGCCTATAACATCTATAATTCTACGGTTTATGGGGATGTCTCCGGTGCGTTGCGGTCCCTCAATGATTTGAGCGGAACCAACTTCGAGGCGGGCCTGCAGTATGCCATCTCGGCTTTGAAACAGATGGGAAGTGGCGAGAACCGTGTGTTCTTCCTGTCCGATGGGGCGAATAATTTTTCCAGCTCGACTTTTGCAGATGAAGTTGCCACGCTGCTCGACCCCACTGGGCTCAATGCCGAGATACGGTCTGTGGGGCTTGGCATGAATGCAGACGTTGAAGGCGGGCTTGACCTGCTGGATGACGGCATCGACAACAGTTCTGCCGAACGTGTGTTGACGCCGAGTGAACTGACGGCTGGCCTGAGCGGTACGCCGGTTGAGACGAGTGAAGTTGCCCGGATTGAGGTCCTGGTTAATGGTCATGTGGTCAGAACGATTCTGCCGACTTCATTTACCTCGACGCCGTTTGGTCTGCAGTATAACGCGACCGTATCGGGGCTTTCGACGACCGCCAACGATGTGGTGACTGTGCGGATGGTTGCTTCCGACGCAGCTGCAACGACGGCTCAGGCATCGGTGACCCTGTCCAATGCGCCGTCGGATGAGGGCGATGATGTGCTGCTTGGCCATGAGGGAGACGATACCCTTTATGGCAATGGTGGTGATGACCGGCTGTTGGGCGGCGATGGCAGTGATGTGCTGTTCGGTGGTGCTGGTAATGATGTGCTTGATGGTGGTCGCGGCATTGACCGCATGGAAGGGGGCGCAGGCGATGATACCTATTATGTCAACCTGCGCGAAGACACTGTCTTTGAGGGATGGAACGCTGGTACTGACCGCGTGTTTGCTGGCGTTTCTTATCGCCTGTGGGAGCATAGCCAGAATATCGAGAACCTGATCCTCACCGGGACGGCCAACCTGAATGGTGCTGGCAACGGTCTCAATAACGGAATTGTTGGCAACTCGGGTCACAATAATCTGGATGGCGGTTATGGCAACGACACCATGATTGGTGGTGCTGGCAATGACACACTGAATGGTGGTGCCGGTGCTGATAGCATGAATGGTGGCACCGGCAACGACACCTACTATGTCGATAACGTCGGTGACAAGGTCATAGAGGCATTCAATGGTGGTATGGACCGCGTGCTCTCGTCTGTCTCCTATCGTCTGTGGGAGCAGAGTCAGAATATCGAGAATCTGATCCTTACGGGGACGGCTAATATCAATGGTTCCGGTAATGGTCTGAACAATGGCATTGTTGGCAATTCCGGCAACAACTATCTTGAAGGTGGCAACGGCAATGACACCCTGCTTGGTGGGGCAGGGAACGATACCCTTGACGGTGGCACCGGTGCCGACAGCATGAATGGCGGCGCGGGCAACGATACCTACTATGTCGACAATGCCGGTGATACGATCACAGAAGCGATCAACAGCGGTTCCGATCGTGTGTTCTCGTCAGTGTCCTATCGTTTGTGGGAGCAGAGCCAGCATATTGAGAATCTGATCCTTACGGGGACGGCTAATATCAATGGTTCCGGTAATGGTCTGAACAATGGCATTGTTGGCAATTCCGGCAACAACTATCTTGAAGGCGGCTATGGCAATGACACCCTGCTTGGTGGGGCAGGGAACGATACTCTTGATGGAGGCACCGGTGCCGACAGCATGAATGGCGGCGCGGGCAACGATACCTACTATGTTGACAATGCCGGTGATACGATCACAGAAGCGATCAACAGCGGTTCCGATCGAGTGTTCTCGTCAGTGTCCTATCGTTTGTGGGAGCAGAGCCAGCATATTGAGAATCTGATCTTGACAGGCACAGCCAATATCGACGGTGCGGGTAATGGCATGAACAACGGCATTGTTGGCAATTCCGGTAACAACTATCTTGAAGGCGGCAACGGCAATGACTCCCTGCTTGGCGGCGCCGGCAACGATACCCTTGATGGGGGAACTGGCGCGGACAACATGACTGGTGGTGTTGGTAACGATACCTACTATGTCGACAATGCCAGCGACACGATTACCGAAGCGATTAATGGAGGCTCCGACCGTGTGTTTTCATCCGCTTCCTATCGCTTGTGGGAACAGAGCCAGCATATTGAAAATCTGATCCTGACGGGTACAGCCAATATCGATGGTGCGGGCAATGGCATGAATAACGGCATTGTCGGCAATGCTGGCAATAACCTGCTAGATGGCGGCAATGGCAATGACATCCTGCTTGGCGGCGCCGGCAATGATAGGCTGATCGGTGGCGGCGGTAACGACACCATGACCGGTGGTACCGGTGTGGATACCTTTGTCTTCCTGACACATGGCGAAGCAGACGTCATTGCAGACTTCCAGAACGGGGTTGACCTTCTCGAAATCGGAACGGGAGTGAATTCTCTTGCTCAGGTTACGGTAACGGATGTTGGCGCCGATACGGTCTTGCAGTTTGATGGCAACTCGCTGACCCTCAAAAACTTTGACCACGCACTCATCAGTGCCGATGATTTCAGTTTCGTATAGAACTGGACTGTAGAAGGACATGATCTCACTGTGATCATGTCCTTCTTTTTCCGGATCACTGCAGATGCTGCAGATGCCTTTGTGAAATCGTGTCTTCATGGAGTTGTTGGCGGCATTTTTGCTGATGGATCCAAATTCCCTATTGCGCCTGTACGGCTTCTTCTTGCAGTCGGGGCCGCCCTGACTTCTGCCTGGAAGACGATCAGTTCTCCACGAATCGAATCCCGGACGACGGTTGAACTTGCCTCGTTGAAAGCCCTTGATGTGCTGGAAGTTTTCCCCCAGGAACAAGGTGAGAACGCGTGGCAATTTCACTTTTTTGATCAGTAGGTTGATTGTTGTCTTGAAAGAGGGAACAAAAAGTGTACATTAATCTCAGTTGCACAAGCGTGTCCGCTATGAAGAATGGAACCCAAAATGGCACAAAATAGTCTCCGGTTGGTCGAAGGAAGCAGCATGGACAAGACAAAAGCATTGGAAGCCGCCCTGTCGCAGATTGATCGCGCATTCGGCAAGGGTTCCGTGATGAAACTGGGCCAGCGTGAGGTGGTTGAAATCGAGTCCATTCCAACTGGTTCGCTCGGGCTGGATATCGCACTTGGCATTGGCGGATTGCCGAAAGGCCGTATCGTCGAGGTTTATGGTCCGGAATCGTCAGGTAAAACAACACTGGCGCTGCATGTGATTGCTGAGTCGCAGAAGCGGGGCGGCATTTGCGCCTTTGTGGACGCCGAGCATGCGCTCGATCCGATCTATGCCCGCAAACTTGGCGTGGATATCGACAATCTGTTGATCTCGCAGCCGGACGCAGGCGAACAGGCTCTGGAAATTGCAGATACGCTGGTGCGGTCCGGTGCCATTGATGTTCTGGTGGTCGACTCCGTTGCGGCGCTGACGCCGCGTGCGGAGCTGGAAGGCGAGATGGGGGATTCTCTTCCCGGTCTTCAGGCTCGTCTGATGAGTCAGGCGATGCGCAAACTGGCGGGGTCCATTTCCCGCACCAACTGTATGGTCATCTTCATCAACCAGATCCGCATGAAGATCGGTGTGATGTTTGGTAGCCCTGAAACGACCACTGGTGGTAACGCGCTTAAATTCTATGCGTCGGTTCGTCTGGATATTCGTCGCATCGGTTCGATCAAGGATCGGGACGAAATTGTTGGCAACCAGACGCGCGTCAAGGTCGTCAAGAACAAGGTTGCCGCACCGTTCAAGCAGGTCGAATTCGATATCACCTATGGCGAGGGCATCTCCAAGCTTGGCGAATTGCTCGATTTGGGTGTCAAGGCTGGTGTTGTCGAGAAGTCCGGTGCCTGGTTCTCCTATGACAGTCAGCGGCTTGGTCAAGGGCGTGAGAATTCCAAGACCTTCCTGAAGGAAAATCCGGAAATTGCCGATGAGATCGAAGTGGCTATCCGGCAGAGCGCCGGGCTCAAGCCTGACCTCATCGATCAGGCTTCGAGCGAAGACGGTGACGCTGATGATGCGGAATGAGGAAAGGGGTCGGAAGGAGCAATTCCGGCTCTGACCACTCATTCAACTGTAATCTTGTTGAAGGGTCACCATGGGTGGCCCTTTTGCGTATGGGATGGGCGTTGCAGGCGATATATGGGCAATTGTTGACAGAAGCTGATGATAGCTCTGGGTTTTCTGCTTGAAAGTGATAGACAGGTGCGGTGATGCTCGCTAAAACTCGCCGGGAGTATGTTCAAAATTTGCCAAAGAAGAGCGTGATTTTTCCCTTTTCGGCGAGTGTTCCCGGTCGCGCTCCATGGTGTTGATGAGTGGCGTGACTTGATCATTCTGTCCTGATGGTCTCCCGGGGGGAGGCCTTCTGCGTGTCATGGTGGTCACTAGAATTGTCTGTCGCTGTTTCCAGGTGGCAGAAAGTGAAATGGACGAAAGGTTCTGAGCCTCCGCGGGGGCAGGAAAAATTGGTGTGTCATGAGCGGTGTAAATGAAATTCGGTCTACCTTCTTGAATTACTTCAACAGTCATGGCCACGCCATCGTTGATTCTGGTCCTCTCGTTCCTCGAAATGACCCGACCCTGATGTTTACCAACGCGGGGATGGTGCAGTTCAAGAATGTCTTCACTGGTCTGGAACAGCGTGACTACAGGCGCGCCGTGACTTCGCAGAAATGCGTGCGCGCTGGCGGTAAGCACAATGACCTCGACAATGTCGGCTATACTGCTCGCCATCACACCTTCTTTGAAATGCTCGGCAACTTCTCTTTCGGTGACTATTTCAAGGAACATGCCATCGAATTTGCATGGAACCTCATCACCAAGGAATTCTGCCTTCCAAAGGAAAAGCTGCTGGTCACCGTCTATCACGAGGATGACGAAGCGTTTGATCTGTGGAAGAAAATTGCCGGTCTGCCAGATAGCAAGATTATCCGCATTCCGACCAGTGACAACTTCTGGTCCATGGGCGAGACCGGTCCGTGCGGTCCTTGCTCGGAAATCTTCTATGACCATGGCGATCACATCTGGGGTGGACCTCCGGGCAGCCCTGAGGAAGATGGTGACCGCTTCATCGAGATCTGGAACCTCGTTTTCATGCAATACGAGCAGATTACCAAGGATGAGCGTATCGATCTGCCTCGGCCTTCGATCGATACGGGCATGGGGCTCGAGCGAATTGCTGCCGTGCTGCAAGGCACGCATGACAACTACGAAACCGACCTATTCCGCTCGCTCATTCAGAACAGCGTGGATTTGACCGGCGTCGAAGAGCAGGGGGCGGCCAAGGCCAGCCATCGCGTCATTGCCGATCATCTGCGTTCGACCAGCTTCCTGATTGCCGATGGTGTGTTGCCATCTGCCGATGGGCGTGGTTATGTGCTGCGCCGCATCATGCGTCGTGCTATGCGTCACGCTCGTTTGCTTGGTTCGCAGGATCCGATCATCTACAAGATGGTGCCGACGCTGGTGCGCGAAATGGGTCAGGCCTTCCCTGAGCTCGTCCGTGCCGAAACGCTGATCACAGAAACCATCAAGCTGGAAGAATCCCGCTTTGGCAAGACTCTCAGCCGTGGTCTTCAGTTGCTTGATGACGCAACCGACGGCATGGGCAAGGGAGACAGCCTTGATGGTGATACGGCCTTCAAGCTTTATGATACCTATGGCTTCCCGCTCGATTTGACTCAGGACGCCCTGCGCGCGCGTAGCATCGAAGTGGATGTTGGCGGGTTCGACAAGGCCATGGCTCGTCAGAAGGCGGAAGCCAGAGCCAACTGGGCCGGTTCGGGCGAAGCGGCAACAGAAGCGATCTGGTTCGACCTCAGCGAAAAGGTCGGCGCAACCGACTTTCTTGGCTATGAGCGTGAACGCACCGAAGGGGCGATTGTGGCGTTGGTCAAGGGCGGAGCCGAAGCCGACAGCCTCAAGACTGGCGATGAAGCTGGTATCATCCTGAACCAGACGCCATTCTATGGCGAATCAGGTGGTCAGGTTGGTGACACGGGTGTGATGATCGCCAACGGCATTCGCTTTGAAGTCAGCGATACGGTCAAGAAGAACAATGGCATGTTTGTCCATATGGGCAAGCTCGTTGAAGGCAACCTCAAGGTTGGTGATGCTCTGGAACTGGTTGTCGATCACGGTCGCCGATCAGCCATTCGCGCCAATCACTCTGCGACCCATCTGTTGCATGAAGCCTTGCGGGAAACGCTCGGTGATCATGTCGCCCAGAAGGGCTCCTTCGTGACGCCGGAGCGTCTGCGGTTCGACTTCTCCCATCAGAAGCCGGTCAGCGACGAAGAACTCGGCAAGATCGAGGAAATGGTCAACGAGATCGTTCTGCAGAACAGCCCGGTTGAAACCCGGATCATGGCTGTCGATGACGCCATCGAAGCCGGTGCCATGGCGCTGTTCGGCGAGAAATACGGTGATGAGGTGCGTGTGGTATCCATGGGCAAGGCGCTCCATGGTGACAAGGCTGGCAAGACCTATTCCGTTGAGCTTTGCGGTGGTACGCATGTCTACCGGACCGGCGATGTCGGGCTGGTAACCGTGGTTTCCGAAAGCGCGGTTGCTTCCGGTGTTCGTCGTATCGAAGCGTTGACCGGCAAGGAAGCGCGCAGCTATCTGCACCAGCAGGACGAGCGCGTCCGCAATGCTGCTGGCATTCTGAAGGTCGCTCCGAATGATCTGCTGGATCGTCTTGAAGCACTGGTTGCTGATCGTCGCAAGCTCGAAAAGGAACTGGCCGATGTCCGTCGGAAACTGGCGATGGGCGGTTCCGCCGGAGGCGGGGATGCTGTCAAGGAAGTCAATGGTGTGAAATTCCTTGCGCGCGTCGCAGAGGGCATTTCTCCGAAAGACCTCAAGGGCATGGTCGATCAGGGCAAGGAAAGCATCGGTTCCGGTGTTGTCGTCATGATTGCTGTATCAGAGGACAACAAGGTTGGTGTCGTGGTCGGTGTGACCGACGATCTGACGGATCGCTTCAACGCAGTGGAACTGGTCAAGGTTGCTGCCGAATCTCTGGGTGGTCGTGGCGGCGGCGGTCGTCCCGATATGGCTCAGGCTGGCGGCAAGGATGGTGAAAAGGCTGATGAAGCCATTGCAGCCATTGAGGCCCTGCTTGTTTGATACAGACTTGATGACATATTGAGATTTTAGAATGCCACGTATTTGTAAAAATGCGTGGCATTTCAATGTGATGCTTGCTTATAGAAAAGATCGGCAGCTAAGCTTTATGGTTTTGCTGAGTTGATGCTAACAAAATGCCTGATGAAATTGTTGATTTTTTCCAGCCTCATATTAATTCGAAATGGTGATGAGAATAGTCATCTACAATTATTAAGTGAATAGTCTCGGAAAAGTATAGTGTTGTCTATTTACCGAAGTTTTGTTTTTCGGTACCAATATATTGGTCGTTCAGACCAGTGGCCACCTAATCACCCGCTTGCCCACCACCTTGATTGATTAGGTGGCCACACTTAATCTTGGTTACTAATCGATATCTAAGTTGCCAATATTATTCGGTTTCACTTTCGTCAGGTTGAATGTGAAAAGCTGAATCGTTTCTAATCATTACAATCGATTGAATGAGCCTATACGGAGCGTGACGCGCAACCGATTGATTGATGGACTTGTTTTCGATTGTGCTGAAGACCTGATGCCCGAGGATTGCTGTTTCAGCGTTGGCGCTGTTTAACGAGTGGCCCTCATCCGGATTGCGTTCGGTGGTCAGCGTCAACTTTTGTCGTTGTGCGACGGCTGTCATGCTTCTCAAGCACAGGGAATTGGGCGTCAGGCCTTGCAATCGCACCAACTTTGCGCCACTACTCCCCCCACGCTTTCACTAGCTTTTGGTTTTCTTTGTCTGTTCTTCTCTGTCCGGCAGGGTAGAACAGGTGATTTTCGGATAAAAGAAAGAAGAAGAGATGGATCCGGTCATCATTCTCGTCGAGCCACAATTGGGGGAGAATATCGGTATGGCAGCGCGTGCCATGGCGAACTTCGGGGTTACTGATCTGCGCCTCGTGCGGCCTCGTGATGGATGGCCAAGTGAGAAGGCGCGCAATGCCTCTTCCCGCGCCGACCATGTGATCGCCAAGACCCTGAATTTCGAAAGCGTCGAGGAAGCCGTTGCCGATCTGGATTTTGTCTATGCGACGACAGCACGCCAGCGCGACATGCTCAAGGAAGTGCGTCACCCGGTTGAAGCCGCCCAGATCATGCGCAAGACCATCAACAACGGCGGCAAGGTCGGCATCCTGTTCGGGCGCGAGCGCTGGGGGCTCAACAACGATGAAGTTGCGCTGTCCAACGAGATTTTGACGCTGCCGGTCGACCCGGATTTTTCGTCCCTCAATATCGCCCAGGCGGTTTTGATCATCTGCTATGAGTGGCGGATGTCTGGCAGTGACCGCGAGGCTGCTCTGCCGTTTGAAACGCCGGATGTGCCGCGGGCCAGCAAGGAAGACATGGTGCGGCTGTTTGATCACTTTGAAGAGGCGCTCGATGAAGTGGGCTTTTTCCGCCCGCCGGAAAAGCGCCAGCACATGGTCCAGAATCTGCGTACAATCCTGCAGAAGGGCGATTGGGCCGAGCAGGAAGTGCGGACCTTGCGCGGGGTTGTTGCTGCGCTTCAGCGTCGGCATGAGCGGCCCCGGCAGTAGTCGTTCGGTCTGATGTCGGCTCAGGCGATGTGAGTGACGAAGATGGTCAGGAAGAAAGACCCCAATATTCTGGTTTTTGACTCCGGCTTTGGAGGGCTTTCAGTGTTGTCGGCCCTCACGGCCACGCTGCCATTCGCCAATTACATGTTTCTGGCGGATGACGCGCGCTTTCCCTATGGCGATCTCTCTGACGAGGAGCTCATCGAGGGGTTGATTGCTCTGATCGAGAACACTTGCATGGACACCATGCCGGATCTGCTGGTGATTGCCTGCAACACCGCCTCCACGGTGGCGCTGACGGCATTGCGGGCCCGCTTTTTCTTTCCCATCGTTGGCATCGTTCCAGCCATCAAGCCTGCGGCCCATGCGACCCGCACCGGCCACTTTGCCGTCATCGCTACGCCGGGCACCATCCGGCGCTCCTACACCCGTGATCTGATCCGCGATTATGCCTCGGGCTGTGTGGTTGATCTGGTCGCCTGCAATCAGCTGGCTCGGCTGGCGGAAGCCTATCTGCTGGAAGGGGATCGCAACGAAGCGGCTGTATATGAAGAGGTGCGTGCGGTGTTTGAAGGCGAGTATGGGGATGATGTCGACGTCATCGTGCTCGGCTGTACCCACTATCCACTGCTGATGCCGGTGCTGCATGCCGTCGCGCCGCGCCCGGTGCTGTGGATTGACCCCGCCCATGCAGTCGCTCGCCGGGTGATGCATCTGCTTGAGCAGGAGTGGCAGGACTGTCTGGCGGGTGCCACTCCGGCGCAGGTCGAGGCGAGGGGACGCATTCGCTTCATGGCAACGGGGGGCGAAGCGCTGCGGTTGAGCCGGGCCTGGCAGGCTCTGATTGAGGAAAAAGCCGATCCGGCGTCGAGTTGTGGACCAAATTCATGATTCTGCGCCAAATTCTGCGGATTCGATTTGACTTGCCGGGGCAAAGGCTCTAAACACCATCCAATCTCTGCGGGGCCTGTTGTTGGCCCCCTTTGATTTTTGACGCACCCGTGAAGACCAAGGAGCGCAACCATGGTCTTCTGTCGGATCCGGCTTTGGCCCAAGATCCCAGGAGGGGCGCGTTTTCTTAAAAACGAAAACAAGGAAAACACGCGAATGACTAAGCGCCATTCTCAGAAATACAAAATTGACCGCCGTCTCGGCGAAAACATCTGGGGCCGTCCGAAGTCCCCGGTCAACCGTCGTGAATATGGTCCGGGCCAGCACGGTCAGCGCCGCAAGGGCAAGCTGTCTGACTTCGGTCTGCAGCTGCGCGCCAAGCAGAAGCTCAAGGGCTACTACGGCAACATCTCCGAGAAGCAGTTCCTGCGCATCTACAAGGAAGCAAACCGTCTGAAAGGCGATACTTCGGAAAACCTGATCGGTCTGCTGGAATCCCGTCTGGATGCCATCGTATACCGCGCCAAGCTTGTTCCGACCGTGTTCGCTGCTCGTCAGTTTGTCAGCCATGGTCACCTCAAGGTCAATGGCCAGCGCGTCAACATCCCGTCCTACCGCTGCAAGGTTGGTGACGTGATTGAAGTGCGTGATCGTTCCAAGCAGCTCGCCATCATTCTGGAAGCTTCCCAGATGGCTGAGCGCGATGTTCCTGATTACATCGAAGCTGATCACAACAAGATGGTTGTTACCTTCAAAGCCATGCCACAGCTGGCCGACGTGCCGTATCCTGTTGTCATGGAACCGAACCTGGTGGTCGAATTCTATTCCCGTTAAGGGAAACGGATTGTCCGTCTTTTTCAGAAGGCTGCCCCAGTGGCAGCCTTTTGTCGTTTAAGGCGCCGTGGCCTTTTCTTTTCGGAAAGGGTCCAATGCGTTGTTGAGCCTTGCCCTGGCATTTGCTAAGGCAAGGCAAACTGTTCACCGGGAAGCATCACCATGAGCGACATCGCCACGTCCATCCCTGAAGACCAGATCGCTGCCGGGCCAGCCGCCCTCCCGGAAGAGGATGATCTCTGTCATCCGATGTTCCGGGATGCGCCGAGCTCTGTGTCCTTCAAGAAGCTGCGCAAGCGGCTGCTGCGCAATGTGCGGGCGGCCATTGAAGATTACAACATGCAGACCAAGGGGCAGAAGTGGCTTGTCTGTCTTTCTGGCGGCAAGGACTCTTACGGGCTTTTGGCCATCCTGCTGGATCTGAAATGGCGCGGGCTGCTTGATGTCGAGCTGCTTGCCTGCAACCTTGATCAGGCGCAGCCGGGGTTCCCGTCCGATGTGCTGCCACGCTTCTTCGAGCAGCATGACATTCCTCATCATATCGAACGGCAGGACACCTATTCCATCGTCAAGGACAAGATCCCGGCGGGGAACACCTATTGTTCTCTCTGCTCGCGTCTCAGACGCGGCAACCTCTATCGCATCGCGCGGGAGCATGGCTGTGACGCGGTCATTCTGGGTCATCATCGCGACGACATTCTGGAGACTTTCTTCCTCAACCTGCTGCATGGTGGTCGTCTGGCTACCATGCCACCCAAGCTGAAGAATGAGGAAGGCGACCTGATGCTGTTCCGCCCGCTGGCCTATTGCGAGGAAAAGGATCTGGCCAAGTTTGCCGAGCTGATGCAGTTCCCGATCATTCCGTGCGACCTGTGTGGCTCGCAAGACGGGCTACAGCGTCAGGAAGTGAAGGCCATGCTGCAGGGCTTCGAGGCTCAGCACAAGGGGCGCACTCAGGTGATGTTCCGGGCGCTGTCGAATATCCGCCCGTCCCACATGCTGGACACCAAGCTGTTTGATTTTCAGGGCTTGTCGCTGGAGGATGACCGGGCTGGGGATGACAGCGACGATGCAGAAGGCTGTGCGGCCGTTTCCGCCCTGTCGAGCAGTTTTCTGCAGATGCACGAAGACTAGAGCTCGTCGCGTTCATTTGCATTCACTTGACTTGCTCTGTCTATTTGTTTGGGTGCGAATTCTTTTCGCTAAATCGAGGCCAACTTAACGGAACGCGCGCTAGGCTCAATTGATTCACTTTGGCAACAAACGCCTTGAAGCGCTTCTGCTTGCAATGAAAAGTTGAAAAAGCAAAACCCGGATGCCTGCACCCGGGTTTTCTTGAATCAACGTCTCAAAGACTGTCGCCAAGCGATTCTTAAGACTCAATATTCCTGAATGTTCGAATGTTGAGGGGTCCTGATCAAAAATATCAGGCTACGGTCTTGGAAGAGCCGAGCAGTTCCTGCAATTCCTGATTCTGGAACATTTCGCGGATGATGTCGCAGCCGCCGACGAATTCGCCCTTCACATAAAGCTGAGGGATCGTCGGCCAGTTGGAATAGTCCTTGATGCCCTGACGCAGATCGTCATTTTCCAGCACGTTGACGCCTTTGTATGGCACGTCTAGATAGTCCAGAATCTGGACGACCTGACCGGAAAAGCCGCACTGCGGGAAGGTGGGCGTGCCTTTCATGAAAAGCACGATTTCGTTGGATTTGACCTCATTGTCAATCCAGGCCTGGATATCGCTCATATGTCCGTCCTTCAAACTTTGCTGTTTACACAGCCCTGACGCGTGGGTCGGTCAGTGGCGGTGCTGAGGGCCAGAAGCCTTGTTGCGCCTAGTCGGGCACAGACGTCTGCAACGCCAGAGCATGCAAAGCTCCGCCCATGTTGCCTTTCAGGGCTTCATAAACCAGCTGATGCTGCTGGACGCGAGACTTACCCCTGAAGCTCTCTGAGACGACTTCAGCGGCGAAATGATCGCCATCTCCTGCAAGGTCGCGGATGACAACCTTGGCATCCGGCAATGACTCTCTGATCAGGGTTTCGATTTCGCGTGCGTCCATTGGCATGCTGGTCTCCTCGAGGAACATATTGTCAGAGAAGTCGGAAATACGCAATTGTTCGTATTTCCGCTTCAGGCAATTCTTTGGTTCATCCCGCCTTTTTAGGTGATGGCGGGAAGATCCGTCGTCCAAGCGTCCTCTTTCAGGAGGGGGTTGGTCAAGTTGAAAATTCGGACAATCACCAGTCTAAACTTTGCGCACCTGACCATCTCCAGCCTTTATTGAGCCATGTAAGCAGGGAACCAGCTTTCATGGGCGGTGGCCAGCTTGGACACGTCGACAGAGCCCTGTCCGGCAACTGTCAGCTTTTCTCCAGCAACCGAGCCAATCTGCTCCAGAGGAACGCCTGCAGCTTTCGCCTTGGCGATCAGGGCTTCCACCCCGTCCTTGTCACAGGTGATCAGGTAACGAGCCTGATCTTCTGCATAGAAAGCAATGTGGGTATCCTTGGAAGGCAGTTCAATGGTGCAGCCCAGACCGGTACGGATTGCCATTTCAGCGACAGCAACACCGAGGCCACCATCGGAAATGTCATGGGCGGCGTTGATCTCACCGGCGCGGATGGCTTCGCGGACGAAGGTGCCGTGCTTTTTCTCGACTGCGAGGTCAACCGGAGGAGGAGCCCCTTCCTCGCGACCGCAGAGTTCGCTGAGGTAGCTGCTCTGGCCCATCTCCGAGCCATGACCGCCAACCAGCAGGATAGCATCGCCTTCAGCGACAAAGCCGTTGCCAACGGAGACCATGACGTCCGGCAGCAGGCCGACGGCACCGATGGCCGGGGTTGGCAGAATGGCTTCGCCGGAGGTTTCGTTGTAAAGCGAAACGTTGCCCGAGACGATCGGCATGTCGAGGGCTTCACAGGCTGCGCCCACGCCCTTGATGCAGCCAACGAACTGGCCCATGATTTCCGGCTTTTCCGGGTTGCCGAAGTTGAGGTTGTCGGTGGTGGCCAATGGCTCGGCGCCAACGGCGTTGAGGTTGCGCCATGCCTCGGCGACGGCCTGCTTACCCCCTTCGAACGGATCAGCCTTGCAGTAGCGCGGGGTCACGTCAACCGTGAAGGCGAGACCCTTGGTGCCGCCATCAACGCGGATCACACCGGCATCGCCACCCGGGCGCTGCTTGGTGTTGCCCTGAATCATGGTGTCATACTGTTCCCAGACCCAGCGGCGGGAGCTGAGGTTCTTGCAACCGACCATCGCCACGAGGCTTTCCAGAAGGTCCTTCGGCGCTTCGACGGTGGCATTGTCCAGCTTGGCAGCCTTCGGCGTTTCGACCCATGGACGATCATACTCCGGCGCTTCGTCGCCCAGTT
Organism: Cohaesibacter haloalkalitolerans; assembly: GCF_003574655.1. GTDB lineage: Bacteria > Pseudomonadota > Alphaproteobacteria > Rhizobiales > Cohaesibacteraceae > Cohaesibacter > Cohaesibacter haloalkalitolerans. The sequence goes on along the minus strand of NZ_QNUM01000004.1, from coordinate 136,075 downwards.
CCTTGATCGGCAGGTCGGCAACCATTTCGCCCTGATGGAAGATGCGGAACCGGAGGGTGTCGGTGGTCATGCCGCATTCGGCAAAGTCCAGCTCCCACTTGCGGAACACGGCTTCGGCTGCTTCGCGCTTCTCAGGATGCAGCACCATCAGCATGCGTTCCTGGGATTCGGACAGCATCATTTCGTAAGGGGTCATGTTCTCTTCACGATTTGGCACCTTGTCGAGGTCCAGATCGATACCGAGGTTGCCCTTGGCGCCCATTTCAACGGCCGAGCAGGTAAGGCCCGCAGCGCCCATGTCCTGAATGGCGATCACGGCGCCGGTTTTCATCAGTTCGAGGGTGGCTTCCATCAGACGCTTTTCGCTGAACGGGTCGCCAACCTGAACGGTAGGACGCTTCTCTTCGCTGTCATCGTCGAATTCGGCAGAGGCCATGGTGGCACCGCCGACGCCATCACGACCGGTCTTGGCACCGAGATAGACGACCGGCATGCCGACGCCCTTGGCTTCCGAGAGGAAGATCTTGTCGCTGTCGGCAAGGCCGGCTGCGAAGGCGTTGACGAGGCAGTTGCCATTGTAGGAGGCGTGGAAGTTCACCTCGCCGCCAACGGTTGGCACGCCGAAGCTGTTGCCATAGCCGCCAACACCGGCGACAACGCCGGAAACCACGTGGCGGGTGCGCTCATGTTCAGGCACACCGAAGCGCAGGGAGTTCATGGCAGCGATCGGGCGGGCACCCATGGTGAAGACGTCACGCAGGATGCCGCCAACGCCGGTTGCAGCGCCCTGATAGGGTTCGATGTAGGAGGGATGGTTGTGGCTTTCCATCTTGAAGACAACGGCCTGGCCATCATCGATGTCAACCACGCCAGCGTTTTCGCCGGGGCCCTGCAGCACGCGGGGACCCTTGGTCGGCAGGGTGCGCAGCCATTTCTTGGACGACTTGTAGGAACAGTGCTCGTTCCACATGGCCGAGAAGATGCCAAATTCGGTGAAGGTCGGCTCACGGCCGATCAGTTCGAGAATATGGTTATATTCTTCAGGTTTCAGGCCATGAGCGGCGATCAGTTCCGGCGTGATCTGTGGTTCGTTCTTGCTCATGCCACTTTCTCCAACAGGCTTTCAAACAGGCCGCGACCGTCAAGGCCACCGTGCAGGTCTTCAATGAGGTTTTCAGGATGCGGCATCATGCCAAGGATGGTGCCACGGGCATTCATGATGCCGGCGATGTTGTTGCGCGAGCCGTTGATGTTGGCTTCCGGCGTTGCTTGTCCGGCTGCATCGCAGTAACGGAACAGGACGCGACCATCGTCTTCCAGCATTTTCAGGGTGTCGTCATCGGCAAAGAAGTTGCCGTCATGATGGGCAACCGGGCAACGCATCACCTGACCCTTCTTGTAGGAAGAGGTGAAGATCGTGTCGTCCCGCTCGATGCGCAGCTTGGTTTCCTTGCAGATGAAGGTGAGGCCAGCATTGCGCATCAGGGCGCCGGGCAGGATGCCGGTTTCCGTTAGGATCTGGAAGCCGTTGCAAACGCCGAGAATGCGCACGCCCTGCTTGGCCTTTTCCAGAAGGTCGGCAACGATCGGCGAACGGGCGGCAATGGCGCCGGAGCGCAGATAGTCGCCGTAGGAAAAGCCGCCGGGCAGAATGATCAGATCGGCTTGAGGGATTTCGGTCTCGGCATGCCAGACCATCATCGGGTCCTTGCCGGAAACGGAGCGCACGGCAGCGGCCATGTCATGCTCACGGTTGGTTCCGGGGAATACGAGGATCGCAGTTTTCATAAGTCCTGCTCCTTGACGAAATGGGGAGGCCTAGCGGCGTCCTGTTACAAGAGGATGAGGATTGCCAGTACGGAGGCTATCACCGGGATCAGAATGAAGACCGCAGCCTTGATCACCATGAAGCGGATTGCCTTTGCGGTTTCCTGCCGGTGATCATAGGGTGTCTGGCTGCCCGACATCGGGGTGTCTGACATCAGAGTGTCTGACATTGAACTGTCTGGCGCCGGGGAGGTGTTGGTCTCGGGGGCATTTGAAGAAGCGGGCTGGTGGGGGGCGTTTGCTGCCATCTGTCCGTTGTTCTCAGCCATGAAACCTCTCTCTCCCATCATGTGATCCCCAGTGGACCCGAAGCGTGTGGTTTCGGGCGGGGTGCTCCGTGCAATCTCCGTCAGAGAATGTCGATGTGATAGTTCTCGATGACAGTGTTGGCCAGCAGCTTCTCGCACATGTCGGCCAGTTTGGCTTCTGCAGCGGTCTTGTCGGCGTCGTTGAGTTCAATGTCGATCACCTTGCCCTGACGAACAGAGCCGATGCCGTCAAATCCCAGTGCACCAAGAGCGCCTTCGATGGCCTTGCCCTGAGGATCCAGAACGCCAGTTTTCAGTGTGACGGTGACGCGTGCTTTCATCTTCATGCTATCCTTGTTTTTCCGGCCCTTGCGCATGCCTGCCGGGAAGAGACAATGGAAAAGGCAGGACACATCGCCCTGCCTTGTCATAGGTGTTATTTGACCAGAACCGGGCCGGGGCCCTTACGTTCGGGTGTGGTCTCGATCATGATGCCGAGGCGCTTTGCGACTTCCTGATAGGCTTCGATCATGCCACCCATGTCGCGGCGGAAGCGGTCCTTGTCCATCTTGTCGTTGGTGTTGATGTCCCAGAGACGGCAGGAGTCTGGAGAGATCTCGTCAGCCAGGATGACCCGCATGGTGTCGCCCTCGAAATAGCGGCCGCATTCGATCTTGAAGTCGACGAGGCGGATGCCAACGGCGCGGAACATGCCGCAGAGGAAGTCGTTGATACGGATGGCGAGAGCCATGATGTCATCGATTTCCTGCGGGGAGGCCCAACCGAATGCGGTGATATGTTCTTCGGAAACCATCGGGTCGTCGAGGCTGTCCATCTTGTAGCAGAACTCGATGACGGAGCGCGGCAGCTGGGTGCCTTCCTCGATGCCGAGACGCTTGGCGATGGAACCGGCGGCCACGTTGCGCACGATGACCTCAAGCGGGATGATTTCCACTTCCTTGATCAGCTGCTCGCGCATGTTGAGGCGTTTGATGAAATGCGTCTGAATGCCAAGGTCGTTGAGGGCCGTGAAAATGAACTCGGAGATGCGGTTGTTCAGCACGCCCTTGCCGTCGATGATTTCGTGCTTCTTGGCGTTGAAAGCGGTGGCATCGTCCTTGAAATGGCAAACAAGGGTTCCTGGTTCCGGGCCTTCATAAAGAATTTTGGCCTTTCCTTCGTAGATCCTGCGACGACGATTCATGAGCGTATTACCATTCAGTTCTGCCCAAAGGGGCGGTTTTCAGGGGGCAAAGCCTGACAGAAATTGCTGTTCTGCGCGAGGCTTTTGAATTGGACTTCGTCCGGCGCGTGGTTCCAAGGTGCTGTGCCCCTGCCGGAGGCGGCACTGTGCGCAATGAGAATCAGGCCATTTGCTGTTGCACTATAGCCTATTTGCTGACGGTCTGGTCCATCCTCCGAAGATTTACCAGCCATGCAGTCTGCCAAGTGCAATCCGTTGGCCGCTGAATAGCGAATTCCTGCCAGTTACACAATCTTTGAAACGGCTTCGGAGGCAGATTTTTGTCGTTCTTCGCTTATTCTTTGTCAAGTGCTGACTTCGTGGCATCAGTCGCCGGTTGGCAGCAAACCAAATGCGTCCAAAGGAGGGTGGGTCACAGCGGTGGACGGGTGGATTTCCGGTCAGCTCTTCTTTGTAATTGGTAGAAACTATGGTAGAATATACCTAAGGTTTGATGCGTATTTGCCTTCGCCGGGACGAGGCGGTGAGGGGTGTTTTGAGGGCGTGTTCCAATTGTCAGAAAATTGATCGGTTTTTGTAAATTTGTTCATTCGGCAAGGCACTTTTGGGAGGGGTACCATGACCACGTTTGACAATCGGGAAGCTGGCTATGAAGCCAAATTTGCACATGAGCAGGAGTTGCAGTTCAAGGCCATTGTTCGACGCAACAAGTTGATTGGCCACTGGGCGGCAAGCAAGCTGGGCATTTCGGGCGATGACGCCGAGCAATATGCCTCGGACATGATCCGGCACAGTCTGAAACGCACCGACGATGATGATGTCGTCGAGAAGATCAGCCAAGACTTCCGTGCCATCGACCTGAGCTATTCCGAGCACCGCATCCGGCAGAAACTGAGCCGCTTCATGTCGATGGCTCTGGAAGAGGTTGCTGCGGGTGCATGACCCCGCGACGGTGAGCCCGTCCGGTTCCTTCTTGTCTTTCTTTCCGGGGATTTCGATCTCCTATGGCCTCCTGACGTATGTCCGGCTCATCCAATAGGCTTTTGGCAGTCCTCGGCGGGCTGTGACAAATTCTGCTACTCTCCATTGGTTTGGTTGCGCGTCGCTTCAGCACGGCGTATGAGCTATTGATTGGATTTGATGCGCTAACCATCTGTATTTTATCAGTTTATACCGGAGAGCCAAATGACCGAGCCGTTTACCACCTTTTCTCATGAGCTTGCCCGCGCCAAGGCCGAGGGCCAACCCCTTTACAGCGCCTGGAGCCTTTTTGCCGATGTGCTGGTTGCTCGTGCCGTGGCCAGCGGCCCGTTTGATGCCGTTCTGATCGATGCCCAGCATGGTCATATGGATTTTGCTGCGGCTCAAGCAATGACCGCAGCCATTCATCACGCAGGCAAGGCGCCGCTGCTGCGTATTCCGGTGGGTGACTTTGCCTTCGTCTCGCGGGCACTGGATTTCGGGGTGCAGGGCATCGTGGCACCGATGATCAACACTGCTGCCGAGGCACAGGCTCTGGTCAATGCAGCCAAATACACCCCGGTCGGCGAGCGCAGCTTTGGGCCGTTCGGTGCCTGCTCCCTATACGGAACGGACGCAGCCAATTATGCCGCCAAGGCCAATGGTGCCTGCCTCGTCTTTGCCATGGTGGAAACCGAGCGGGCGCTGGCCAATCTTGACGACATTCTGGCGGTCGAAGGGCTTGATGGTGTGTTTGTCGGTCCGGCAGATCTGTCCCTGACGCTGATGAAGGGCGAGCGGGTCGACATGGATTGCGAGATGTCGAACAAGGCCTACAAGCTCATTGCTGACAAGGCGGCCGAGGCGGGCAAATTCTCGGGGATCTATGCCTTCAGCGTGGACTATGCCAAGCGCTATGCCGGGTTCGGCTTCAACCTGATTGCCGTGGGCAGTGACAGCGGCTATCTGGCGGCGGGCATGCAGCAAGTGGCGGCTGATCTCAAGGGCTAGGCCGGGGTTTTCCTCCGCCCCTTTGGATGAAGACAGGAGGGTCTGCGCAACCGGTGCAGGCTCTTCGATGCATGTAGTTTAGAATTAGGCAAAATATATGCTGCTTTATTGATCCATATCATCGAACATATGGAAATTTGAATTCATCCTGAACACGGGTTTCGACCAATGTGGCGGCCGGGAAACAAGGGAGCCGTTGCAGCATTGTTGGCCAGTTATCATCGGGGGGGATGAAAATGCTCAAGCTTGTGGCTCTGTTCTTTATCGTCATTGCACCGACACTTGCGGGGATCTTTGCGCTCGTACCATTGACCATGTCCGGAACGCTCTCCATCAATGTGGGGCTGCTGCTGGCGTTCGTGGGGGCCGGGGTTGTTGTGGCTTTGCCGGTGTCTTGGCTCGTTGCCAAAAGGGTGGACGCGATGATCTCTTCGAAGGGACCAACTGCCACGGCATGATCCGCATGAGGATCAGCTCGCGGAAGATTTCAAGAGTGGGGACCAGCAGAAAGGGCCTGACAATGTCAGGCCCTTGTTCATTTCTTGTGTCGCTTTGAGCCCGCTCGTCCCGGTTCGCCTAGGACAGCTTGGTCATGAAATTGGCGAAGGTCATCAGGCCTTCCGGCCACGGGCCCTGTCCGCTTTTCTCGTTGATGTGGCCGGTGTCACCGGCATCAACAAAGGTAGAGCCCCATTTCCGACCGAAATGCTCGGCGGTTTCAAAGGCACAATAGGGGTCGCTGCGGGACGCCACGAGAATCGACGGGAAGGGCAATTGCTCTTCCGGGATCGGCGCAAAATGGCGGATATGTCCGGGGACATGATCATCGCTCTCGACATTCGGCATGCCCACCAGAAAGGCACCCCGGACGATACCCGGGGCAATGGCTGCTGCCGCCTTGACCGTTGCGACCACCCCAAGGGAATGGGCGACGAGCACCGCTGGCCGCGTCGCCTGTTCCACATCGGCAATGATCTTGCTCACCCAGCTTTCCATCTGCGGGTTTGCCCAGTCCAGTTGCTCGATACGGCGGGCAGACCGGATCTTGTCTTCCCAGCGCGATTGCCAATGGTCCGGGCCGGAGTTGTCCAGCCCGGGAATAATGAAAATGTCTGCTTCAGACGCCTTCATTTATCTGCCTCTCTTTCGCGCTTGCGACCGGTTCAGCTTTCGCCGAAGACACGCTTGAAGATCACATCCACATTCTTGGTGTGATAGCCCAGATCGAAGCGGCTCTTGATTTCATCTTCTGACAGATATTGGCGCACATCGGCGTCATTCAAGAGCTCGGTGAGGAAATCGACCTCTGCATTGCCTGCATGGTGGTAGCTTTCCCAGACCTTCATGGCGTTGCGCTGAACGAGGCGATAGGCGTCCTCGCGAGAGGAACCTGCCTGTGTCAGAGCCAGCAGGATGCGCTGGGAATGGACGAGACCGCCAAGGCGATCCATGTTGCCGACCATGCGTTCCGGATAGACCAGCAGCTTGTCGATGACGCTGGTCAGGCGGACCAGAGCGAAGTCGAGGGTGACAGTGGCATCCGGGCCAATCATCCGCTCGACGGAGGAGTGGGAGATATCGCGCTCGTGCCACAGGGCGACGTTTTCCAGCGCCGGGGTCACGGCCGAGCGGACGATGCGCGACAGGCCGGTGAGGTTTTCGGTCAGAACCGGGTTGCGCTTGTGCGGCATGGCCGAAGAGCCTTTCTGGCCCTTGGAGAAGAATTCCTCAGCTTCCAGAACTTCGGTGCGCTGCAGGTGGCGGATCTCGGTTGCAACGCGCTCGACGGAAGACGCGACAACGCCAAGGGTTGCAAAGAACATGGCGTGACGGTCACGCGGGATGACCTGGGTGGAGACCGGCTCCGGCTTCAGGCCCATGGCTTCGGCCACATGCTCTTCAACGCTCGGGTCGATGTTGGCAAAGGTGCCAACCGCGCCGGAAATGGCGCAGGTGGAAATCTCGTTGCGGGCTGCGATGAGGCGGGCCTTGCAGCGATCGAACTCGGCATAGGCTTCAGCCATCTTCAGACCAAAGGTGACCGGCTCGGCGTGGATGCCGTGGGAGCGACCAATGCAGACGGTGTTCTTGTGCTCCATGGCGCGGCGCTTGAGGGCGGCCAGCAGGGCGTCGATGTCGGCCAGCAGCAGGTCGGTTGCGCGGGTCAGCTGGACGTTGAAGCAGGTGTCCAGAACGTCCGAGGAGGTCATGCCCTGATGCACGAAGCGGGAGTCCGGTCCGATGAACTCGGCCAGATGGGTGAGGAAGGCGATGACGTCATGCTTGGTTTCGCGTTCGATCTCATCGATGCGGTCTATATCGAAGGTGGCCGAACCGCCTTTTTCCCAGATGGTCTTGGCGGCGCTTTCCGGAATGACGCCCAGTTTGGCCAGCGCGTCGCAGGCGTGGGCTTCAATTTCGAACCAGATTCGGAACTTGGTTTCCGGAGACCAGATGGAGGTCATCTCGGTGCGGGAATAACGAGGGATCATGTTGTCTGCCTGTTCTTGCTAGTTGGCGCGCGCAAGCCTCTGGATGCGCGTCGAAATGGGTCTGTTAGGCCTGGGCCTTCTCAGCGGCTTCACGGATGCGTGCGATATTCTCGCGGTAACTTTCAACGGAATTGCCCTTGAACACGGCGGAACCGGCAACCAGAACATTGGCGCCAGCGGCGGCAATGAGCGGAGCGGTTTCCGTGGTCACGCCACCGTCGATCTGGATGTCGATGTCGCGGTCGCCGATCAGCGCCCGGACCTTGCGGATCTTGTCGATGGTGGTGGGGATGAAGGACTGGCCGCCAAAGCCGGGGTTGACGCTCATGATGAGCACCATGTCCACCTTGTCGAGCACATATTCGATGGCGCTCTCATGGGTGCCCGGGTTGAGCGAAACGCCAGCCATCTTGCCCATGGCCTTGATGGCCTGCAGGGAGCGGTCGAGATGCGGGCCAGCTTCCGCGTGCACCGTGATCATGTCAGATCCGGCATCGGCAAATTCCTGAAGATAGGGATCGGCGGGCGCGATCATCAGGTGGGTGTCGATGGTCTTGTCGGTATGGGGCCGGATGGCTCGAACGACCTGGGGGCCAAAGGTGATGTTGGGAACGAAATGGCCGTCCATGACGTCGACATGGATCCAGTCACACCCAGCTTCGTCGATTGCCCGAACTTCTTCGCCAAACCGTGCAAAATCGGAGGCGAGAATGGACGGGGCGATTTTGATCGGTCGCACCATGATGTCTGCTGTCCTTGATTAATCTCAGTGATGCCCACGCGGTAGCACATTGTGCTCATATGGGCAAGGAGAGAGCCTTAGATGTTCGTCTTGCCGGATGCAGTTTTTTGGGCGCAGTTTTTGAGAAGAGGGCAGGTCCTCGGTTGAACCGAACCTGAAAGGAGGGCGTGCAGGGGCGGACGGCGCTTTTGTTGCGGGGTGGCGCCGTTCGTCGGATCTATTCCTCCAGAGGCAGTGAGGCGGTGTCCTTTACAGTGGAGACCACGATGCGAGATTGCACATCGGACACCAGCTCGGAGTTCAAGAGCTTGTTGCGCAGGAAGTTGTCATAGGACTTGATATCTTCGGTGACGACCTTGACCATATAGTCAACCGCCCCGGTGATCCGCTCGCAAATCACAACCTCTGGCCACAGCTGGGTCAGGCGGTCGAATTCTTCCATATTCTTGCGGCTGGGAACCGTCAGCTTGACGAAGGCATAGGAAACAAAGCCCAGGCCAACCGCTTCCCGGTCGACAATTGCGGTAATCTGTTTGAGAACGCCGGTTTCTTTCAGTTTCTTGATCCTGCGCCAGCACGGGGTCTGGGACATGCCGGATTGCTTGGCGATTTCCGCGATGGAAAGCGATGCATCATCCTGCAATACCTTCAGGATCCGGAGGTCCCCGGAATCGAGTGTCATTTTTTCCATTTTTTACTCTCTTGAGAAGGATTTCTTCCAAAGCTACTCAGAAAATACGGGTTTGTATATATCAATTTTGGTTGTGCTGTAGAAAAGGAGAAAAATCCTGTTTTACCAAGGGTCGTAACGGGGTGACCCTTGGTGGCTACAGTGCTGCTCGGCTGTTGTCGGGGCTTACTACGGGAGTGGTTCCGGTCTCAAGCGCAGCTTTCTGCGGCGAACTTCTGCTGCCATGTCGGGAAGCGATCATTGGCCCTCGGCGTGGCGCAATAAACCCCTCTTGCGATGGCGCGGGCCATGGTAGCAGCAGCAAGGGCCCCCAACTCGATGAAGGCTGTGTCCTCGTCGGGGAGGTCTTTTGCGCCTGTGGAAAGGGCAAAGATCAGATCGCCATCCATCGGGGTGTGCGAAGGCCAGAGCGCGCGGGCAAAGCCGTCATGGGCCATGATGGCCAGTCGTCTGGCCGCAGCCTTGGTGAGGCTGGCGTCTGTTGCAATGATGCCAATGGTGGTGTTGCCATTGGCGGGGCCTTGCTCCTTTGTGGCGTCCATCTTGGTGAAGGGTCGGGCAACGTGGGCGGGCATAGAGCCGGGCAGACCGATGCCACCAAATTCTCCGTCCTGTTCAAAGGGTGCCGCCCAGAAATGGGCGCTTTCGCCCATGGTCGCCTGACCAAGGGCGTTGACGGCCACCAGAGCTCCGATGGTGATGCCGGACGCGGTCCGGGTGGAGGCTGAGCCCAGCCCACCCTTGATCCCGGCGATCAGGGCACCGGCTCCGGCGCCGTGACTGCCTAGCTCGAAGTGTGTTGACGCCTGTTCAGCCGATTGCCAGCCAAGGTCCCAGTAGGGCGATCTGTCGCCCCAGTCCTTGTTGCCGCCATTGGCCAGATCAAACAGAATCGCTGCCGGAACAATCGGCACATGGATCGGCCCGACGGCGAAGCCGCGGCCCTGCTGCTTGAGCCAGCCCTGCGCACCCCCTGCGGCATCAAGACCAAAGGCCGAGCCGCCCGAAAGGGTAATCGCGTCTATCCGTTCGACGGTCTGGTCGGGATTGAGAAGATCGGTGTCCCGCGTTCCCGGTGCGCCACCAAGAACGGCATAGGAGGCGACCATGGCCTCCCGGCAAACCAGTGTCGTGGTGCCTGATTTTAGCGCTTCGTCGGTGGCGTTGCCTACGAACAGCCCGTCGATGTCGGTGATGAGATTGTTCATGTCAGTTTCCTTGCGGTCGCGCTATCAGGCCGATGCCCAGTGAAGCAAAGACGGCCACAAGCCCCATGACTTGCAGAGTAACCATGCTTTCGCCCAATGCCAAGACAGCAACGAACATGGTGGTGGTGGGAACGAGGGCAGTGAATATCGCGCTGGACGAGGCAGTGACCGACTTGATGCCGATGCACCAGAGGAAGAAGGACAGGATGCTGGACGCAAAGATATAATAGACCGCCAGCAGCCAGAAGGAGAGGGGGCCATCGAGGGGAAGCTGCCAGCCGCCGTCCAGCCACAGGAGGATGGGCAGGGTGATGGGAATTGCCACCAGATGGACAATCATGGTCAGCGTCCATGGCGGGATGATGCTCGAATAGCGGCGCGTGAGAATGGCAAAGACTGCCTCGGAGAAAGCAGCCATCAACACAAAGCTGTTGCCCAGAAGGGTGCCGAGCCAGTCTGACGCGCCGCTGCCATCATCGGGTCTTGCCAGGTTGATGCATGCGATGCCAAGCACTGCCAGTCCGATCGACAACACCTTGCGCCGCGAAATGAACTCCTTGAGCACCAGCAGACTGAGCAGGGCGATGATCGCTGGCAGTGATGAGGCGATGATGCCCGCATTGATGGCGGTGGTATATTGCAGGCCGATCAGCATCAGGGTGGTGAAGCCGACGACGCCAAACAGCGCAAGCAGCATGATTTCACCCCATTGGCGCCGGGAGAGACGCGCAAGGCTCGTCAGTCCGCCCGGTTCGAACAATGCCAGCGGCACCAGACACAGGCTTGCCAGAACGAAGCGCAGCATCGAGAAGGAGGTCGGCGGGATTTCAGCCACGATGACCTTGCCGATGGCGACGTTGATTCCGGTGAGAATCATGGCTGCAGCGAGCGCAAGATAGGCTTTCATGGCGGCACTCATAAGGAGAAAGGCGGCTGGGAAAAGGCGATGGGGGAATGCTGAAAAGCCCCTCTGATGGCTCAGAGGGGCTTTTCGTTTCTTGTCATTTCTTTTCATGACGCTTTAGGGCGCCATGTTCAAGCGTCAATAAGAGGCTGTGCCGTCTTATTTGTAGGCGTATTTGCCTTTGCTCCACTTGTACCAGACATAGCCCGGCAGGGTGACGTCACCCTTGTCGTCGAAGGACAGGTTGCCCAGAACGGTCGGGAATTCGCCGGAGTTCAGAGCTTCGGTGACAGCGTCATAGTCGGTGGAACCGGCAGCCTTGACAGCGTCAACATAAGCCTGGATGGCAGCATAGGTGTAGAGAACATACCCTTCGGTGGTCAGACCCTTTGCCTTGAATTCTTCAACAACCGGAGCTGCTTCAGGGTTCAGGGACGGATCAGGAGAGAAGGTCATCAGGGTGCCTTCGCCAGCGTCGCCGGTGATGGACCAGTATTCGTCGGTAACCAGAGCGTCACCAGAGATCAGGACGGTGTCCATGCCCTGTTCACGCATCTGACGGACGATCAGGCCTGCTTCGGTGTGGTAGCCACCAACATACAGGGCGTCGATCTTGGCCTGCTTCAGCTTGGAAACCAGAGCGGTGTAGTCTTTTTCACCAGCGGTGTAGGCTTCATACATGGCAACCTTGCCACCAAGAGCTTCGAAGGCAGCCTTGGTTTCGTCAGCCAGACCCTTGCCGTATGCGGTCTTGTCCTGGATGATGGCAACGTTCTTGTCCTTGTATTCGTCCCACAGCAGCTGACCGGCAACAGAACCCTGCTGGTCATCGCGGCCGCAAACGCGGTAGATGCCCGGGCCAGGACGCTCGTCGGTGAATTTCGGGTTGGTGGAAGCCGGAGAAATCTGGACAATGCCTTCTTCAGCATAAACGGCGGATGCCGGAATGGAAGAGCCGGAGCAGAAGTGACCGGCCATGAAGGTCACGCCCTTGCCGACCATCTGGTTGGCAACAGCCACGGCCTGTTTCGGGTCGCATGCGTCATCGCCGATTTCCAGTTTCAGCATTTCGCCATTGACGCCGCCAGCTGCGTTGATGTCGGCAACAGCCTGCTCGGCACCGATTTTCATCTGCTGGCCGAAAGAAGCATACTGGCCGGTCATCGGACCTGCGGTCGCAATAACGATTTCAGCGAATGCACCACTGGTCATAGCGATAGAACCTGCGAGTGCGACGCCTGCCAAAAGTAGTTTTTTCATAAAACTCTCCCATTGAGATGTTTGCTGCGTTCCGTTGCACCTTGTTTGGGGCAACTATTCTGGTGTGATTATTATTGAACCTTACGGTCATTAGAGTTCGGGATTCTATTCTTATATGAAATGAAATCTCTTCCCCCATTTGCCCATCAGCAAGTCCGGAAAATCCGGTTTATTGCTGTGGGTGGATAGTGGCGCAAACCGTCACTATCAATCTTGTCTCATGATCGGCCTAGCCCTTGCGCTCTTTCCATGAAAGAGGGCTGACTTTCTCATAAAGCCAATGATATTGGTCTACCATCTGGTTGGTACGGGTGAACTGGAAACCAAGTCCACAAATGATCAGCAATACAATCAGGTCCACGAAATAGAAGTGGAATGACAGCAGAGTGCCTTTGAACAGGGCGAAATGCAAGAATCGCACACCTGCGGACAAAAGGATCATGTAGATAACGATCTGCGACCTGGGTTTCCAGGTGTTGGCGATTGCCCGGCCTGCCATCCATGCCGCGCCGCCGCCCAGACAGACGGTGACGAGCAAAAAGGTCCCGAAAGAAACTTCCCAAAGCATTGTTCTTTTCCTTCTTAATGCCGTCCACCTTCGAGATAGGCAGCCTGAACTTCCGGATTGGACAGAAGCTCCTGGCCACCACCCGACATGGTGATCTGACCGTTGATCATGACGTAGCCGCGATGGGCCAGACGCAGAGCGTGATAGGCGTTCTGCTCAACAAGGAAAACGGTCAGGCCCTGTTTCTCGTTCAGTTCCTTGACGACCTCGAAGATCTGCTTGACCACAAGAGGAGCAAGACCCAGCGAAGGCTCGTCCAGCATCAGCAGCTTGGGGCGTGCCATCAGGGCGCGTCCGATGGCCAGCATCTGCTGTTCGCCACCGGAAAGGGTGCCTCCGCGCTGACTCTGGCGCTTTTCCAGAATCGGGAAGAGGTCGAACACCATGCGTAGATCTTCATCGAAATGGGCATAGTTGATGACCGCAGCACCCATCTGAAGGTTTTCAAGCACCGTCATGCGACCGAAAATACGCCGCCCCTCGGGAGACTGGGCAATCGACTTGCGAACAATCTCATGGGTCGGCAGGGCAGTGATATTTTCACCATTGTAAATGATCTCGCCCTCACGGGCACGGGTAACGCCGCAGATGGTCATCATCGTGGTCGATTTACCAGCCCCGTTGGCGCCGATCACGGTCACGATTTCACCGCGATGGACATCAAGATCGATGCCGCGCAGGGCGACGATCTTGCCATAGTAGGTTTTAACGCCCCTGAGGCTCAGGAGGACATCACTCATGATTTGACTCCCTCTGCATTTGCAACCTTCGCCTCTGCTTCAGCTTCGTCGACCTCGTCGTCATCGACGCCGAGATAAGCGGCAATCACGTGCGGGTCATTCTGGACGAACGCGGCATCGCCATCGGAAATCTTGACGCCATAGTCGAGAACGACGACGTGATCCGAGATTTCCATGACCATGGACATGTCATGCTCGATGAGCAGGACGGCGGTCTTGTCCAGTTCCCGGATGGAGCGCAGAAGACCGTTGAGGTCCTGCGTTTCACGCGGGTTGAGGCCGGCTGCCGGCTCGTCAAGGCACAGCAGTTCGGGATTGGTGCACATGGCGCGGGCAATCTCGAGACGACGCTGGTCGCCATAGGGCAGGTCGGCTGCCGGGTCGTCGGCACGATCGATGAGATCAATGCGCTCGAGCCATTCGGTTGCCTTCTTGACAGAAGCCTTCTCCGACTTGCGGAAGCTGCTGATGCCGAAGATGCCGCCGATGGAGAAGAGCGAGTCCTTCATCAGCTTGTTGTGCTGAGCTATCATCAGGTTTTCAAGCACCGTCATGCCGCCGAACAAGCGGATGTTCTGGAAGGTACGGGCAACCTTGGCATGGTGCGCAATCTGGAAATCCGGAATACGCTCCAGCAGGTAGCTCTGACCGTTCGACCGGTTCATGGTGATGCGCCCCTCTGTCGGCTTGTAGAAGCCGGTGACGCAGTTGAAGACGGTTGTCTTGCCAGCGCCGTTCGGGCCGATCAGGGCTGTGATATCGCTGCGACCTACCTCGAAGGAGAGGTCATCGACAGCCACCAGACCGCCGAATCGCATGGTAAGATGCTCAACGGTCAGGATTGGATTTTCTTTCCAGCTGCTCATCCTTCTCCCTCCGCTACGAAATCACCAGAGACGGCTTTCTTTTCCTTGAGGAAGACCGACGGTGCCCGACTTGAAATGATGCCACGTGGCTTCCAGATCATGATGACCACCATCAGGAGGCCGAAGACCAGCATGCGCAGGTCCTGCAGATCGCGGAAGACTTCGAAGCCGCCAATCATGACGATGGAGGCAACCACCACGCCCAACTGACTGCCAAGGCCGCCAAGAACCACGATGGCCAGAATGATGGCCGATTCCATGAAGGTGAAGCTCTCGGGCGAGATGAAGCCCTGACGGGTAGCGAAGAAGGCACCGGCAAAGCCGCCGAACATCGCGCCCAGTGCAAAAGCGGTGAGCTTGGTGTTGGTGGTGTTGATGCCGAGCGAGCGACAGGCAATCTCGTCCTCGCGCAGTGCTTCCCAGGCGCGACCGATCGGCAACTTGCGCATGCGCATGGTCACGAAGTTGGTCAGCAGGGCAAGAGCGAGAATGAGATAGAACAGGAAGATGACCCGATGCATGGAGTCATACGGGATCCCGAAGAAATCCGCAAAACCACCCTTGCGCTCGAATTCGAGGCCGAAGAAGGACGGGCGCGGAATGCGCGAGATGCCGTCTGGGCCACCGGTGAATTCATACCAGTTGAGCAGGACGACGCGGATGATCTCACCGAAGGCCAGCGTCACGATGGCGAGATAGTCGCCCCTCAGACGCAGCACCGGGAAGCCCAGGATCATGCCCCAGAAGGACGCCAGGATGCCGGCCAGCGGCAGACAGACCCAGAAGGACAGATCGAAATACTGTGCAAACAGGGCATAGGAGTAGGCACCCACCGCATAGAAGGCCACATAGCCAAGGTCGAGCAGACCGGCAAGGCCAACCACGATGTTGAGGCCCCAGCCGAGCATGATGTAGGTGAGGACCAGAATGCCCATGTCGATGACGTAGCGGTTGCCGTAGAAAGGCAGGGTCAGGGCGAAGACCAGCAGAGCCGGACCGACGAATTTGCCGATCTTGCCGACGGTTTCCTGCTTGGGCAGGATTGACTGCATGGCATTGGCGACCGGATTGCGGCCACGCCAGACCAGCAGGCTCATGGCAAAGCGGCCTACCAGAACGGCGAGCACCATCCAGGCGACAAGGCTCCAGTTGCCTTCAATCCCAAGACCACCCTGTTCGGTTTTCGTTTTGATGCCGACCATGATGGAGGTCAGCAGCAGGGTGACCACTGCGGCGAGGACTGCATCTTTCAGGGCAGCTCCGACGCGCGTATTCAAGAAGTCCGCCATATCAAACCTTCTCCACTTCTGGCTTGCCCAACAGGCCGGAAGGCATGAAGATCAGCACGATTGCAAGGATCGAGAAGGCTGCAACGTCTTTGTATTCTACTGAGAAGTACCCAGACCAGAAGGTTTCGATCAGGCCGATCAGCAAGCCACCGAGCATGGCACCCGGCAGTGAGCCGATGCCGCCCAGAACGGCTGCGGTGAAGGCTTTGACGCCGGCGAGGAAGCCGATGTAGAAGTCGATCACGCCGTAGTAGAGCAGGAACATTACGCCAGCCACCGATGCAAGGGCGGCGCCCATGACGAAGGTCAGAGAAATGGTGCGGTCGACGTTGACGCCCAGCAGAGACGCCATTTTCTGATCCTGTTCACATGCGCGCTGGGCACGGCCAAGCGAGGTCTTGTTGATCAGCATCGTGAAGCCAGCCATAAGCAGCACGGTGGTCACGATGATCAGGATCTGCATGTAGGACAGCTGAACCAGGAAGCCGTCTTTTTCCATGATGGTGATGCCGCCGGTAATCTGTGGTGGCAGCGGCTTGACGCGTGCGCCCTGAACGACTTGAACGAAGTTCTGCAGCACGATCGACATGCCAATCGCCGTGATCAACGGCGCAAGACGGAACGATCCGCGCAAGGGACGATAGGCGATGCGCTCGACGCTCCAGCCCCAGACCGAGGTCATGAGCATGGATACAATGAGAACGATAAGCAGGACGAGTGGAAGGAAGGTAATTCCCATTGCCACAACCGCCAACAGTGTAATCAATGCAATGAATGCACCCACCATGAAGATGTCACCATGGGCAAAGTTGATCATGCCTATGATGCCATATACCATGGTATAGCCGATGGCGATCAGGCCGTAGATCGACCCCAACGTGACGCCATTAATCAGCTGCTGAATAAAATATTCCATTTGACTCGCTGTTCCTAAATTCCCTGCGGCTTTGTTACCGCTTATTAGGTAGGAAGATGTTGTTGTTTGTTTTGTCCGAGATTTGATCTCGCTAAATTTCTAGCAAGAAGTCGAATTGGATACAATTGCTTCCTTCTAAAAATTGGTCATTATTGCGTCTAGCTCGACGAATTGATGAAATTTTGATCAAAAACGACAGTTTTGATGGAATTGTAGGCTGAAATTCTGTTGGTCTCTGAGGGTTTGATTGCGTAATAATCGATCTTTGTGGGATAATCTTATTGGTGTGGTTCGAAAGTGTGCAGTTTTGCTGTGAAACTTGTCGACCCATTGTATTTTTGATTGAAAAATATGCATGATCTTTTCTTTATCAATGATGATATTATTTATATGTTTGCGCATATGCGCGAGATCCTCGTTAGATTTGACAGTTTGGCGGCAGTGCCTCAGATTTAGGCCCGCAATGACAGGAGAAGCGATTTGAATATCAGTCAAGCAGCAGAGAAGACGAACCTGCCGGTCAAGACGCTCCGCTATTACGAGGACATCGGTCTGGTTGTTCCCCAGCGCAAGGCCAACGGCTATCGGGACTATGGCTCCGAGGAGCTCGTGCGCCTGCGGCTTGTCGGACGAGCCCGCAAGCTGGGCTTCAATATCGACGGCTGCCGGAATCTTCTCTCCCTGCAGGAGGACAAGCACCGGGCGAGTGCGGACGTCAAGAAGATTGCCGAAGCGCATCTCATGGAAATCGATCAGAAGATTGCCGAGTTACAGGCCTTGCGGGAGGATCTGGCGCCGCTGGTGGCCGCCTGTCGGGGCGACGACGATGCCGATTGCGCCATACTGAATGATCTTGTGGAGCCACACAAAGGCTGTTGCCGCTAGGCTGGCAGGATCTGGCAGGGCACTGTCGGGCCTTGCTTCGGCTCAAGGGCGAGCTGGCAGGCTCAGACGAGGCCAAGCCCCTTGAAACTGGTGTGACCATTGCGGGCGACGATGATATGGTCGTGCAGCGTGATGCCCAGCCGTTCGCAGGCTTCCGACACCTGCTGGGTCATGTCGATGTCGGCCCGTGAGGGTGTCGGGTCGCCACTCGGGTGATTGTGCACCATGATGATGGCCGTTGCCGAAAGCTCCAGCGCGCGTTTGACGACTTCCCTTGTATAGACCGGCGTGTGATCAACGGTGCCGGTCTGCTGCACCTCGTCGGTGATGAGGGCGTTCTTCTTGTCCAGAAACAGAATGCGGAACTGTTCGATGTCATTGAAGGCCATCGATGTGCGGCAATAGTCGATGACGGAATTCCACGAGGACAGCACCGGCCGTTCCTTGACCCGGTCCTCG
The DNA here is from genome assembly GCF_003574655.1 of Cohaesibacter haloalkalitolerans. Taxonomy (GTDB): domain Bacteria; phylum Pseudomonadota; class Alphaproteobacteria; order Rhizobiales; family Cohaesibacteraceae; genus Cohaesibacter; species Cohaesibacter haloalkalitolerans. Next base: position 117,805 of record NZ_QNUM01000004.1, on the reverse strand, counting down.
GCGAATTTGGTTGCCGCCGCATGGACCAGCTTGAGCTCGGTGACGACGGATTGCTTGACACCGGCAAATTCCATCAACAGATGCTCCGGTGCGGCAACAACCTCGGCGAAGGAGCCGAATCGGGCGAGCAGGTCCTTGGCCAGTGGCTTGGTATCCCTGCGCGGGATGGCGCGAAAGAGGATCAGTTCCAGCAATTCATAATCATGCAGGGCCTCGGCGCCCGAATCACGGAATTTCTGCCGCAACCGTTCCCGGTGGCCCACATAATGGGGCTGGCCTGATGCTTCCTTCAGCTCGCCCATAACCCGGACGTCTCCTGTTAGTCCACGTTATAGGGTGGCTTGTCCAACCCTGCCGGTGACAGCGTGAAAATCTCACACCCCGTCTCGGTGATGCCGATGGAATGTTCGAACTGGGCAGACAGGCTCTTGTCCCTCGTAACGGCTGTCCAACCATCCTTGAGCACCTTGACGTGAGGTTTGCCCAGATTGATCATCGGCTCAATGGTGAAGATCATGCCTGGCTTCAGTTCAATGCCTTCTCCCCAGCTGCCGTAATGCAGGATGTTGGGGGCATCGTGAAACAGCTGGCCGACGCCATGGCCGCAGAAGTCGCGCACGACGCCACAGCGTTCGCCCTCGGCATATTCCTGAATGGCGGCGCCGATGTCGCCCGTGGTGTTGCCTGGCTTTGCCTGCGCAATGCCGATCATCAGGGATTCATAGGTGACCTCGATCAGACGTTCCGGCGCGCGCTTGATTTCTCCGACCGGATACATGCGCGAGCTGTCGCCATACCAGCCGTCCAGCACATAGGTCACGTCGACATTGACGATGTCGCCTTCCTTGAGTGGCTTCTCGTTGGGAATGCCATGACAGACCACATGGTTGATCGATGTACAGGTGTGTTTTCTGTAGCCGCGATAATTGAGGGTGGCAGGCAGGGCGCCATTTTCTTCGCCGAAATCGCGGATGAAGTCATCAATGACCTGGGTCGGGACGCCCGGCTTGACGAGTTTTGCAACGCCATCAAGTGCCCGTGCAGCAAGTTGTCCTGCGCGGCGCATTCCTTCAAATCCTTCTTCTCCATAAAGGCGGATATCTCCGGTGTTGCGCAGGGGAGCACTCTTGGCGTCAATATAATTTACCATCTCAGGTCTTTCCGAAATTAGTTGTTTCTCTATGGATATCTCCCAATGCCGCAATGTGCAAACCGGAATTGCACTTTTTGCGTTGCGGTCCCCTTGTGTGGGCCGGTGACGCCTCGGGGTCTGCAGCTTGGGGGGCCTTGAGCCAGATCAGTCAAGGGGCTGGTCTGGGTAAAAGGTTCAGGCAAAGGGCAGGGCACGGGCGAGCGTCATTCCTTCTCTTGAAATGTCGCAGATATAGACAATTGCTTCCACGCCACAGGCCCGTGCCTTCCCAAAGGCCTCGGCATAGGAAGGGTCGATGTCGGCTGCCAGGGCGAAGCGGTTGGCATCGGTTCTGGTCACCAGATAGAGCATGACCGCCCGGTGGCCAGCCCTTGCCATGTCGGAGAGCTCGTCCAGATGCTTGGCGCCGCGCTTGGTGACCGAATCAGGGAATTCCGCCAGTCCCGGCTCGCGCAACAGATGCACGTTCTTCACCTCGACATAACAGTCGGGGTAATCGGGGTTGGCGGGCCGGGCAGCATTCTGCAACAAAAGGTCGATGCGGCTGTTTTTGCCGTATTTCACCTCGCGCCGCAGCGTTTCATAGCCCACAAGTTCCGCGATGCGTCCACCAAGAATGGCCTCTTCGGCGATGCGGTTCGGATGACTGGTGTTGATGCCGATCATCGCCTCATCGAGCTCAAGCAACTCCCAGCTATAGGCCAGCTTTCGCTTGGGATTGTCCGATCGCGACAGCCAGACGCGGGAGCCGGGGGCCTTGAGGCCCAGCATCGAGCCGGGGTTGGCGCAATGGGCGGTGATGACGGTTCCGTCTTCCAGTTCCACGTCGGCCAGAAAGCGCTTGTAACGCTGGATGAGGCGGCCGGGAATAAGAGCTGTTTCAAATTTCATGTTGCTTCAGCTTTGGGCTTTCGGTCACTTTGTCTTCGCACTATAACCATGCTTGACGGTTTTGCTATCTTGCTGTGATCCGTTTGGCCAGCAAAATCGCATCCGCTTGAGCTGCTTTACGTCATGGGATAAAGCAAGTCGCAGGCCCGGTGCAACCGTGCGTGCTTCTGTGCCTGCTTTTGTGGCACTGGTTCGGCTCGGGCCTGAACGAAAAGATGAAAGAGACAGGGTAATGACCAAGGATATGATTACAGCAGCGGTGCTGGTTATCGGCGATGAAATTCTTTCGGGTCGCACCAAGGACAAGAATATCGGGTTCATTGCCGACTATCTCACCCAGATGGGCATCGACCTCAAGGAAGTCCGCGTTGTGGCCGATGATCAGGATGCGATTGTCGAGGCGGTCAACGCCCTTCGTGCCAAGTGGACCTATGTCTTTACCAGCGGCGGCATCGGACCGACCCATGACGATATCACTGCCGATGCCATGGCGGCTGCTTTCGGCGTCGGCATTGATCACGATCCGCGCGCCATGGCCATTCTCGAGGCCCACTACGCCAAATCGCCCAACATGGAATTCAACGAGGCCCGCAAGCGGATGGCACGCATTCCGTTCGGTGCCGACCTGATCGAGAACAAGGTGTCGAGTGCTCCGGGCTTCCGGCTGGAGAATGTGCATGTTATGGCCGGGGTGCCATCCGTCATGCAGGCGATGATGGATGCGATTGCCCCGACCCTCAAGACCAACAGCAAGGTGATGAGCGAGACGATCGACAGCGGCGTCGGGGAAGGGCTGGTGGCCGGGCCACTGGCCGAGCTCGCCAAGGAACACCCCAATGTGGTCATCGGATCCTATCCCTATATGCGTCAGGACCTGTTTGCCACCAATATCGTCATGCGCAGCCGCTCCCGCGAGGATCTGGACAAGGCTGTGAAGGCGGTGCATGACATGCTAGAGTCCCTCAAAGGGCAGAAGCAACATCAGGCCTAGTCCTGTCCATTTCCACGTTCATACGCGTTTGAAAAGAAAAACAAGAGGAACACCACCATGTCCGAACCATCATCCAACGCATTCCCGGTGTATTGGGAACAATTCCATCGGGACTGCCGTGCGCTGGCTTGGCGTCTGAAAGGCGTTTCCGAGTGGAAGGCAATTGTCTGCATCACCCGTGGCGGCCTCGTGCCTGCTGCCATCATCGCGCGCGAACTGGGCGTGCGGATGATCGACACGGTTTGCGTCGCCTCTTACCATGACTATGAAAGCCAGGGCGAAATGCAGGTGCTCAAGCCCATCGATGCGACCGTCATCGATGTGGAAGGCGGCGAAGGCGAGGGCGTGTTGATCATCGACGATCTGGTGGATACGGGCAAGACGGCCAAGGTTGTGCGCGCCATGTTGCCAAAGGCCCATTTCGCGACGGTCTATGCCAAGCCGAAGGGCCGTCCGCTGGTCGATACCTTCGTTACCGAGGTGTCGCAAGATACCTGGATCTATTTCCCATGGGACATGGGGTTGCAGTTTCAGGCGCCGATCGCCAAGTAACTGGCGGGAAGTGGTTACTGTTCATCCCTGTTCATGGCCTCATGCTGGTGTGTGGTCTTTCCATCGGACCCTTGGGCTTCGGATATTGTTGATGACAAAAGGGCGGGTCCGGTGTGGCCTGTCCTTTTGTGTGGTGCCGGGTCGGTTCCGTTGCTGCCGTCCTGTTCTTTTGCCGGGGCTTGTGGATGGTCTAGCGGCCATTGCTTGCAATTGCTCGGCTTGCGCATTAGCAATGAGCGGACCATTCTTCGCGGGCGTGATGGAATTGGTAGACATACAGGACTTAAAATCCTGAGGCCTTAGGCCGTGCGGGTTCGATTCCCGCCGCCCGTACCAGACATCCCTTCCTTTCAAATCATTTGATGAAAACTGCGACCTTCGAGAGCGGGACCGCCAGGTCTGTCTGTTGCGGAGTGGCCCGCGGCTGCTATTGGGGGCCCCGATATGGTTTCGCGATTGTGAATGTATTCAATCTGTGTCAAAATGTCGCACTTATAGCGACTGTCAAGAAGGATGGAGTTTTGATGAAGCTGGTCTAATTCGCACACAGAAACAGGAGGAACCATGAAACTCAGTCTCGCCATCGTCGGCGCCGTTTTGGCGTCCAGCTTGCTTGTGAGTGGAAACGCCGATGCTCAGAGCAATGCCAATGTGAGGGATCATCGCACTAGTTCGACCGTCGTCCGCGATCATCGCGTCAAGGCGGTGCCTCTTTCGCCAAGCGAATGCACCCAACTGGGAGGCGATGTCAGAAATGATACGAGTGGCGGTGTCTGCTCTTCCGGTAAATACTGCCGCAGGACTGGCAAGGACGGCACCGTCTTCAGGGTTTGTATTTCCTCTTTTTCCTCTGCCACCCAGAATGCTCCCAAATCTGCACCTAAGCCCACCAATCCACGCCCGGCGAACAGGGCCCCGATGTCTCCGACACAAGGGAAGGTCGTTGCCGTTCCTCTGACCGTCGCTGAATGCACAGGGCTTGGCGGGGTCATCCGCCAGACTGACGAATGTGGCGAAACCAAGACGACATGCGTCACGACGGACGGCCACGGGGTCATTCGGACTGCATGTATCAACAAGATGAGCAAGTAATTTCCCTGAGAGATCCCCGGATCGTTCGGACCCATTCAGCGGGGATCATCCGCCATTTGGGCCACCCCGGTGAATGGTAATCGTGTTGTGATCGATCACCGCCGCCGCCCTCTCAGGGGCAACGCGAGCAGGCAGAGTGGCGCAGCTTTGGCGCGTGTGCGATAATGGGGTGACAACAAAGCAAGGTACCTGAACTAGGAGGGTTTAATGAAACAGATCGGCAAGCTCGTTCTGGCCTCGGCTTTAATTTTCAGCACACATTCGGCTCTGGCCGCACAGCGCGTATGGAGCCCCAAGTATAGCTGCCAAACCATGAAACAGATGGTCCTTGACCGCGGATCGCTTCTGGTCAGCTTTCCGTTGAGAACCAACAATGGCTTCGCGCTTGTATTCAGCAAATACCAGCGTCGGCAGTGCATCGATAATGCGAGCTACAACTATTGCAAGACTTTCTATGTGCCGACATCGGACATGGCCAGCTGCGCAATAGGTTATGTTGAATCGATGCCGCCCAATCTCAAGTGGTTCCGCCATTTCTAAAATGCTGATGCGCTGTATCGGCTAGGGTCGTTCGCACATGCAAGCATCTATCGGCGCCGGAGGTCTGGTTTTGAGGCCTCCGGCGTTTTCTGTATGGGGCAGAGCGGGGGTAAGGCGAAGGATCCTCTCTTGCGGTTGTGGAGGCTCAGGTTCCTTTCTGCAAGGGAACTGCAGTTAAGTGAGGCAACCCAGAGGAGTGCTTCATGGAAATGCGTTGCGCTTTCTGGTGCCAAATCAGGCTTCTATAGATCAATATCGTTATTTTTGACAATATGCGATAATGGGTTGAAGACAAAGCAAGGTACCTGAAAGAGGAGGGTGTAATGAAACTGATCAGCAAGCTCCTTCTGGCCTCAGCTTTAATTCTCAGCACACAAGCTGTTCTGGCTGCGGAACGTGTATGGAGCCCCAGTAATAGTTGCCAATACATGAAGAGACTGGTCATTGACCGTGGTTCGGTTCTGGTCGGATTCCCGATCAGAGCCAAAAGAGGATATGAGCTCGTTTTCAGCAAATTCGAGCGCCAGGCATGCATCGAGAATGCCACCTATCACTTCTGCAGCCTTTTCCGTGTTCCGACCGCTGACATGGCGGAATGCACGGTAGGGTATGTGGAATCGCGTCTGCCGGACGAAGAGATCATTCCGTTGTATCAAAATGATGATTCCCCAAATCGTCCGGATCGGTCTCCAACGCGCGGCATCAAATAGCGCCGTCGCAAGACTTCAGGAAGGGATTGCCCCCGGACATCGTCCGGGGGCCTTTGGTTTCAGGGCAGGTTTCGCCTCAAGGGTTGAAGGTTCTTGTGCCGGAATAACTGCCGCCGCGTGGGCCGGATCGGGTGACCGAGCAGGACCGGTCGTCGCTGCTGCAACTGCGGGAGCGGGTGGCGCTGTAACCGGCAGGGCCCGTGACCGTGCGGGTTCCGTTGCAGACGCCGTTGGCGCAACTGCCGGAGCGGGAACGGGTGGCGCTATAGCCCGCCGGACCGGTGACCGTGGTGGTTCCACTACAGGAGCCATTGGCACAGCTACCGCTGCGATTGACAGTCGTTCCGGCTGGCGGTGGAGGCGGCGGCGCATAATAGGGGGCATAGACACCCCATCGGCCATACCATGGATAGGCGCTGTAATAGCGGGTCCAGTAGGCCTGGCTGAACTGGACAACGGTGACGCTGAGGCGCGGTGCAACGGCAGGGGTGATGATCACCGGGTTGCCCTGATAGACAACCTGGATATAGCGTGCCGCAACCCAGCCCCGATAGGTGCCAAAGCTCACGTCACACCAGCTGTAGTCGGCCAGACAGCCGTTGGTCAGAACGCGCCCGCTAGCGGGCAGGACGGTGACAACGGGGAACTGGGTCGAGGGACCCGCCCGCAGATTGAGGGTGGTGACAACGACCGAGGCCGTTGCCGCCATGGCCAGCTTGCTGCCGAAAAGGGTCAGGGCCAGCACGAGCAGAAGTTTTCTGATCATTCTTTGGTCTCCAGTTGGTTTCAGATCCGGTTTCTGTCAGGTTGATTCCTGACGGGGGTGGTGGCCTTTGACGATCCTGCCGTCGCGCAGCTCATAACTGCGATCGAACAGCGACAACACGCGCGGATCATGGGTAACGACCGCGACGCCAGCATCGGCCTCGGTGGCGATCTGCCGGAAGAGCCGGATCACCTGCTTGCCGCGCTCACCGTCAAGGGCGGCGGTCGGCTCATCGGCGAGGATCAGCCGGGGATCGTTGGCCAGCGCCCGGGCAACGGCCACCCGCTGCTGCTCGCCGCCGGAAAGCTGCTTGGGCAGGTTGTCGCGGCGGTGAGCAAGGTCGAGGCTGCCGAGCAGCCATCGGGCATAGTCCCGGGCATCGCGCGGAGAGACGTCATCAATCTCCAGCGCCAGAGCGACATTCTCCAGCGCGGTAAGGAAGGGAATGAGATTGGCTTTCTGGAAGACGAAGCCGATATTGTGGCGGCGGAAGCTTCTCAATCCCTCCAGCATTGCGTCCGGATAGGATACCCGCTTGCCACCGATATAGACTTCGCCAAGGGTCGGTGGCTCCAGAAGCCCGGCGATCAGCAAGAGAGTGCTCTTGCCAGAGCCGCTGGGGCCAAGGATGCCGACGACCTCGCCGGGCATGATGTCCATCGAGACATCGTCCAGCGCTTTGACGATGCTGTCGCCGCTCTGGTAATGGCGGCTGGCGTTGCGGATCGACAGAACAGGTGTTGCGGTCATGACAGAACCTCCTGGGCCCTCACGTTGAGGGCGCGCGAAATTCCCATCAGACTGGCGAATGCGCAGATGATCGCAACGGTCATTGCCAAGAGGCCCAGATCGTGGAGATCCATCACCACCCGGCGTGGGAAATGCGGGAAGATGAGGCGGGCCAATCCGATGCCGAAGGCAAAGCCTCCCGCTCCGATCAGAAAGGCCTGCTGCACGATCATGTTGATCACCACACTGTTGCGGGCACCAATCAGCTTGAGCATGGCAATCTGGTGCAGTTTCTCGATTGTCAGCATGTAGATGATGAGGGAGATGACGATGGCCATCACGACCAGCAGAACACCGGTGAAGGCGAGAATCTGGATGCGCAGGCGGAGCAGACGCTGGTTGAGCAGCAGATCCTTCTGGTCCTGTCCGCTCATTACATTAACATCGCCCCATGCGAGCAGGGCTTCGCGAACGGCCTGTTCATCGGCCGCCGGGCTGAGGGTTACCAGCACGGCAGCGATCTTCTGGTTGTCGAGCGCGCCATCCACGGAGCCGCCATTGGAATCAGAGTTGCCGGTAGCAAGGCCTGACGCCAGATCGGACTTGCGCGCCAGCAGGATCTCTTCGTTGGTCCGGCGCTTCATGATGGTGATCACGTCATTGACGCTCATGAACATCAGGCCGTCACCGCCCATGTCGACCATGCCGGAGGTCAGCCCGACCACGTGATACTGGTCACGCCCCACGGTGATGGAGGTGCCAAGCGCAAGGCTGAGATTGTCGTTGGCAATCACCTCATAGTGGCCATTGCGCAGATGGCGCCCTGCCGTGAGGTTGATCCAGTCGCCCGTGTCGCTCGGAAAGTCGATTGCGGTGATGGTGGCGCGAACGCTCCTGTCGTTGAAACTCACCTGCTGGCTGGTCTGTGTGAAGCGACGCACGGCGGCAACGCCGACCACACCTGCCACCCTGCGATCCATGTCGGTGGAAATGGCCGAGCTTTCCGAAAAGGGGCCGGAATGCCCGCCCTGCACGACCCAGAGGTCGGCGCCGATTTGCTCGATCAGCAGCAGTGCATCTGCGACGATGCCGCGATAGAGCCCGACCATGCCGATGGAGGCTGTGATCAGGAAACCGACCCCTGCTGCCGTCAGCAGAAAGCGGCCAAGACTGTAGCGGATATCCTTGATCGCCAGATTCATGAGCGTTCCTTGCCTCCCGACAGATCGGCCTGCGCCTTGATGCGCATGCCGTGATAAAGGCGGGTCGGAGCGGTCACATAGATGTCACCAGCGGCAAGGCCGGAACGCACCTCGATGCGGCCTCCTGCTACTGCGCCAACGGTGACCGGCTGCCATCTGGCGCGTCCATCATCGGACAGCCAGACGCCCGGCTGCCCGTCAACACGATTGAGCGCAGTGGTTGGAATGGTGATTGTTGCGGTCTTGGCTGTGAGCTTTACCACCACATTTGCCCGCTGCCCGATCGCCCAATGGGCGGGCAGACGGTCTGGTTTGACATCGACCTCGAATTCGCGGGTTTCCTCATCGACCTGACGGCCAACGCGTGTGACTTCGGCGAAGACGGGATCGTCCGGACTGGCGGAAAAGGTGACGTAGGCCGTTAGACCCTGACCGACCCTGGTGATCAGGCTCTCATCAAACCGCGTGGTGACGACAATGCTGTCCGGGTCAACGATCTCGATGAAGCTGCTGCCCACCGTCAGGGTGTCGCCGATATCCTTCGTCCGGTCGATGATGATGCCGGCAAGCGGCGCATGGATCCGGTATTTGCCGAGCAGGGCCCTTTGCGCCTCGGCGCTTTTGGCCGAGGCAATCATCTGGGATTGGCTCTGCTGGATGTTGGCTTCCGCCTTGGCCTTGTCGGCCTCGGCCCGTGCAAGGGCTGTTTCGGCTGTCTCATAGGACGAGCGACTGGTGGTGTTCGTTTCCAACAGCCGGGTTTGTCGCCCGAATTCAGCTCTGGCGTTGGCGAGGCCGACCTGAGCCTGCTGCAGCTCTGCCTTGACCATGACAACCGCCTGACGCGATGCCTCGACGCTGGCTTCCAGTGAGGCAAGCTGGGCTTTCGCCTCGGCGTCGTCGAGCTCGGCCAGCAGTTCCCCTTCACGGACGCTGTCGTTTTCCTCGACTGCCAGATGCAGAAGGCGCGCCTGAACCGTGCTCGATATGCTGGCCTTGCGTGTGGCATCCAGTGTGCCGGGGCCGGTGATTTCGGGCTGGAAGCTTGTCGCCTCTGCCTGTGTCAACGCCATGGTATGGATCGACCCATAGCGCCAGCCCAGCCAGCAGGCAACCGATAGCAGCAGAATACCGGCGCCAAGCAGCAACTCCCGCCTACGGTTTCGCCGCCTCGATGGCGGGCGTGATGGCAGGCCGTCCGTGTTCTTGCCGGTTCTGGCGGGAGCAGGGGCGGGAGAGCGAGCGGCTTGCTTGCTATCGAACGAGGGCTGCCCCTCGGCTTTCATGGGGGCACCGACAAGGGGTGGGTGCAGGGCGGGATCCTGTGTATCCGGCAACCTGTTGTCCTTCATGCTCTCATCGTGGGTGGTATCAAACATTGCGGGGAGCTTTCAAAAGGGTGGCCCGGCAGATTTTGGTGTGTGGCACGGGGATCTGCCGGGCGGGCAGGGCCTCAGCGGCTGATGGTTCCCTGCCGGGTAACGGTGCCACCGTAGGGCCCGGTGGTCGTGGAGGAGCCGGAGCAGACACCATTGGCGCATGCCGTTGAACCGGTGCGGGTGCTGGTCTGGCCATAGGGATTGGTTCGGTTAATCTGACGGCTGCAGGCACCATTGGCGCAACTGCCCGAGGCCTGTACGCTGGAGGTGCCGCGAGGTCCTGTGACCGTTCCGCTGCGGGTCCAGGCATTTGCCTGGCTCGCCATCGCAAGGGCAATCATGCCCGTCATCAATGCGGTTGTCAGTTTCTTCATCATCATTGATCCTCTGTCTGGCCTCTATCTGGATTTCGTTTTGGGGTGCAAATGCTGATTGGCAGCCTGTGAACAGAGGATGCGCGCCGCAGTTTTCTTCAAAATGAATGAGCCTTTTCAAGCTGTTCCAGTTTGTTTCTGGAATATTTCGTTTTGTAACTGGCAAGGAAAACCGATTGATTTTTGACGGCGGGAAGACCAGCATATGGCGAAGCCTCCCGACTGCCGACCTTTCGCTGCAGCAAGGGGCCTTTGACAGGGCCGGTCTGAAATCAGACCGACGCCCAACAGATGAGCGAAGACGAGCATGGACTCTCAAAGCAAACGCATACTCATCGTTGATGACGACGACGATATCCGGTCACTGATCGCCGAGCTGTTCGAGCGGGAGGGCTATTCCGTGTCCACTGCGCAGGACAGTCTGGAAATGGACCTGATCATGGACCGGACCTTTCCGGACCTGATCATTCTCGATCTGATGCTGCCCGGCGAGGACGGGCTGTCGATCTGTCGCCGTCTGAGAGCGCGTCATTCCCTGCCGATCCTGATGCTGACTGCCAAGGGCGAGGAGCTGGACCGGGTGGTCGGGCTGGAGATCGGGGCAGATGACTATGTGGTCAAACCTTTTTCCAGCCGGGAGCTTCTGGCGCGGACAAGGGCGCTGTTGCGCAGGATCGGCGGGCCCTCGACACCGGTGCTGGAAACGCGGCGGATGGCCTTCGACCGGTTTGTCATCGATCTGGATGCGCGTCAGCTGCTTACCAATGATCAGGAACTCGTTGCGCTGACAAGTGCCGAGTTCGAGCTGTTGGCCTGCTTCATCCTGCGGCCGAGGCGGGTGCTCTCCCGCGACCAGATTCTGGACTTTACCCACGGGCGGCAGGCCAATCCCTATGACAGATCCGTCGACATTCTGGTGTCCCGGTTGCGCAAGAAGCTGGGGCCACTCGAAAGTGGCGGCGATCTGATCAGCACCGTGCGCAATGGCGGCTATCTTCTCGCCGTGCCAGTCAAACAGGTGTCCTGATCATGCGCTTCGGGCTCACGACACGCCTTCTCGCCATCGGCTCCAGTCTGTTTGTCGTGCTCTGGATCGTGCTGATCGTGTCTTTCTACTGGTCGGGCAACGGCATAGAACGGCAGGTCAATCCCGAACCGCAGCAGTTGCTGGCCCTGACGAACCTCGCCAACCAGCTTGGCCCGGAAGGGCACCCGATGCTGGAAGCGGCAACGGCGTCTGCGATGATCTCGATCCGCATCCATGATCAGACCGAACAGATGCGCAAGGATACCGACCTGATGGGCCGTGCGAACATGGCTGCTTATCGGAAGGTCTTGGGGGATCGATTGGTCCGTATCCAGCCCAACGCTATCCTGAAGGGGCGTCCGGGAGCGCGGTTCTTCGCCGGGATAGCCTTTCCACTCGAATACTGGATCAGGCTCAACGATGGCAGTCTCATGGTCGTTGAGATGAAGGCTTCCTTCATTTCAACGAGGAGCGGAGTACCAGCGGGCATCTATGCCGGTTTGCTGGGCGCCATCCTGTCGGCGGTGGCCTTCTTCCTGCTGCATCGGGAGATCAGGCCGCTCGTGCGGCTGGCGAAGGCGGTGGAGCGGATTGACCCCGGTGGGGATATGGTTGAACTGCCTCAGTTCCGGTCGGCAACGCCGGAGGTCGCCGCGCTGGCAGGTACCTTCACGCGGCTGCAGGAGCGATTGCACACGCTGGCGCGGTCTCGCGTGGCGCTGATTGGCGGGATCCAGCATGATATTCGCAGTTTTGCCACCCGTCTGCATTTGCGGGTGGAAAAACTGCCGGATGAGCAGGATCGCAAGAGGGCAACAGCCGATATCCGCGACATGATCGAGCTGCTTGACAATGCGCTGATGACGTCCCGTGCCGAGGTGGGAGCGCTTAATGAGGAACTGCTTGATATCGGTGGATTGCTACGCGGCGAACTGGCTGATTTCCGGCAGGCTGGAGCGCGGGTTGCGTTGGAGTTGGTGCCAGCAGGTGAGGAGATTCTAGTGTTGGGTGACCGGCTTGCCCTGAGGCGGGTGCTCGTCAATGTCATCGACAATGCGATCAAATATGGCGGATGCGCGCATGTTCGGGCCGAGCAGAAAGCCGATGGTGTCTATATCACGATCGACGACGAAGGGCTCGGGTTCAGCAAGGATACGGGTGCACGTGCCCTGTTGCTCGAACCCTTTACACGGGCCGAGCCGTCTCGGGCACGCAAGACAGGCGGGGCCGGGCTCGGGCTTGCTGTTGCCCAGGCCTTGCTCGGTGCTCACAACGGCATAATCACGCTTGCGGCAACGCCTCAGGGGCATGGGCGGGTTGTCATATGCCTGCCGCCGCTTTCCGATCGCCTCGGGCCTCAAGAGCGCTAACTGTTGTTACAAAATGAAATTGCAGAGAAAAACGCCGGCAAAGGGCACCGTCTAGACCTCTCTTCAGTCAATAATGACAAACAGGAAAGGGATATGTCATGACAAGAAAGATCGCCATTGCCGCTCTGGTTGCAGTGTTCTCGTTGCTCTCTGTTGGTGCTTTTGCGCAAGGCTCGATGTCGATGTCGCAGATGCGGGACATCAAGTCTGCCTGCAAGGCCGACGTCAAGGCCTATTGCGGATCGGTTAAGCCGGGGGGTGGACGTCTTGTGATGTGCCTGAAGGACAATGAAAACTCCATCTCTGCCAAGTGCAAGCAGATGATCGACGCCCTGATCAAGCAGCAGCAGGCAAACTAGTCGCTGCGCATTACCGTTAAGCTGCCTCATCGACCGGCTCTGCCCAAATCAGCGGGCAGGGCCGGTTTTTTATGCGCCTGTCAGGCTTGTGGGCGGGCGCGCCGGTTTCCCGAAAGCCGCAGCCCGTCGCGCATGTTGAGTGTCAACAGCGTTATGTTGATGGCTCCGGCGATCAGCTCCAGAGCCTGGACAACATAGAAGCCGGTGTCGAAGGTGCCGCCTTCAGCCTTGGCCGAGAGGTAGAGGGCCGACGGAATGAGGATCAAGAGGCCGTTCGCCGCAATGAAGGGCATCCGCCTTTGCTTGCGTGTGATCACAGGCCCCCGCCAGCCCTTGCCCAGCCGGAAACCAGAGGCGCCTGCGACGATGATTGCGGGGATCAGAACAATGAATCCATACGGGATCAGCGTCTTGACCATGATCACCGTGGCAGGTCCGGCAAACAGTTCCGACAGGGCCGTCGAGAACCAGAAAGCGAGGATCAGAATAAGGGCTGTTGCGCCAGCGACGGGATGAAGGTTCTTGATCATCAGGTTATCTCCCAAAAACAATATAGCAAGCTATATAGCATTGCATAGCTTGCTATACAAGTGCTATCCTGATGGCATGGAATTCAGAAAAAACCAATCCGCGGGCTATCTGCTCAATCATCTGGCCCGCATTTTCGCGCGCGGCCTTTCAGCTCGGATCAAGCCGCTTGGCCTGACGACCGGGACCTTTCCGGCGTTGCTGGAGTTATGGGAAACGGACGGGTTGACCCAGAAGCAGCTGGTTGAACGGCTCGACATCGAACAGGCGACGATGGCCAATACCCTGTCGCGAATGGAGCGGGACGGATTGATTTCGCGAAGGAAGGACGAGAGCGATGGGCGGGTACAGCGGGTGTGGCTGAGCGAACGCGCCCGGGCTTTGCGCGCTCCGGCAATCTCGGCAGCATTGGCGGAAAATGAGGATGCGCTGTCGGGCCTCAGCGCAGTTGAACAGCAACAGTTTGTCGCTCTCATGCAGAAAGTTATTGAAACCAGCTCCGGCGCGGTGGATGGCGAGCGCTGAGGCGCGCCATCACTGCCGTTGGAGGAATGGCGAGACGGTTTGCCGGGCCGGCCCTCAGTCCAGTGAGTCGGAGAGTGATATCGCGTCGCTGACCTTCTCCCGTTGGGCCTGTCGTGCGGCCATGACGCTCATCCCAGCCATCAGCGGCAGCCACCTGGGATCCGCCACCGAGAGAATGAAATTGTCGAAGACGACGTTGGACAGGGTCGCGTTCAGCTTCCGTGCAATGGTGCCGATCTGTTTGCCAGCCAGCTTGACCTGATAGTTGGAACCGAACATGGCGTTCATCCGGATCAGTTCCAGCTTGCCTTCTCTTGTGTCGCCCGAAAAATAGGTGTGATGCAGCACGAGCCTTCTCTTCAGGCGACAGAATTTGACACCGCCCTGATAGAGATCATAGGAGGTGAAGATGTGGAACAGTCGTTTGGTGAGCATGAAAAGCTCCTTGCCGCTGCGGGCATCGCTGATGTGGAATGTCTTGCAGGGAATGTGCGATGAAATGGTCAGGCGCGGTTTCATGGTGACATCGAGCAGATGGAAGTCCTGACCGGTCCATTTGAACTCTTCGTTGAACAGGAAGATCTCTTCCTTGCTGTCCATGCCCAGCGTTGAATTGTCTGCTCTTCCGGTGTTGAAGAAGCCCTGCAGTCTGTCGATCAAGGTTGGCATCAGGCAGGCGGAGCCGAAGGAATAACGAATGGCGTCTGCTGTGCTGGCCGGCTGCTCCGTTTTCTCAAGACGCCATTCCTCGCCGCTGCCCGGGCGCAGGAAGGACGTCAGATGGCCGAAATTCACGCTGATGAAGATTCCGAGAAGCGGCCGGATGAAAACATATTCTTCTTCCGCATTGGGGCCGAGGATGATGACATCCCTGCCGATTGTGGAAATCCGGCCCATCCATGGCTTGCCCCAGGCCGTGTCCATATCCTTGAAGGCGTCGAAAATCTCCTCAAGGCTTGATCCGCGCGTATTGATGATCAGCTTTACGGTGTCGTTGAACTTGTTGTAGAGGCCCGGATTGAAGAATTGCAACACGACCAGAGCCAGAATGAACAGCAAGGTGCTGGCAACAATCGGCCAGGTCTCGACGTCATCGCCATCAAGATTGAAGCCATCGATCAGATAGGAGATGGACAGGACGAACAGCCCGACGGCTGCGATCAGCAGTATGGCTCTGGTGAGCTGGATCATGAAGCGATGCATGGAACAAACCTGAAAAAATTGGCACAAGGGCATGAAAAGGAATGGATCAAATTCCGATATGTGGCTTACTTGTATAACTGCCCTTGCACGCTGTCTTTCCGGTGAATCCCCTAATCTGGCGGAAGTGCCCCGCTATTGCAGGCCCCGGCCGGGTCGTGCCGGGGGCTGCTATTCCTAGGCTTGCTTTTACCTACGGGTCAGGCGGGTAAGAGTCCCGTTGGCCGCGTCTGTCAGAATGACGATAGAGCCGTCGGTGGCATCGACGTCGACGTCGCGGATGCGGCTTCGCCCTTCGAGATAACGCGCCTCACCGGTGACCTTTTCTCCGTCCAGTTTCAGGCGCACCAGAGCCTGACTTGCCAGGCCGCCGATGAGGGCATCGCCGTGCCATTCGGGGAACATGGCCCCGTCATAGAAGACCATGCCGGAGGGAGCGACCACCGGGTCCCAGTAATAAACCGGCTGTTCCATGCCGTCTTTCGCCGTCAGTCCCTCGCCAACCGGCGTGCCGGAATAGTTCTCACCATAGGCAATGATCGGCCAGCCATAGTTGCGGCCTGCCTGCGGGTGGTTGAGTTCGTCGCCCCCTTTCGGGCCATGTTCCACGGTCCACAGGGTGCCATCCGGCCCGAGGGCTGCGGACTGGATGTTGCGATGGCCATAGGACCAGATTTCCGGCAGGCCTCCGGGGAGCATCGGGTTGCCCGCTGCTGCGCCGCCCATGGGGGTGATGCGAACCACCTTGCCAAGCGTCGTTTCGATGTCCTGCGCCAGTTGCCGCGAGGCTTCGTAGTAGCGTTCGCCGGTTGTCACAAACAGGGCTCCGATGTTGTCGAAAACCAGCCGCGAGCCGAAATGGTTGGCCGAGCGCCAGGCGGGTTGCTGCTGAAAGATGACCTCGACATCCTCCATCCGCTTTTCGTCAGCGGAGAGGGTGCCGGTCGCCACCGCCGTTGCGTTGGTGCCATTGCCGCGCGGCTCGGCATAACTCCACCATACCCGGCGCGTGGAGGCAAAGTCATCCCGGATGGTCACATCGAGCAGGCCGCCCTGCTGGCGGGCGTCAACTTCCGGCAGACCGGTAATGGCGCGGGATTTGCTGCCATCGACCCCGATGATGCGCAGACTTCCGGAACGCTCGGTAACAAGCCAGCGGCCATCTGGCAATTGATCCATTCCCCATGGGTGATCAAGGCCACGGGCGATGACGGTCCGTTCCAGAGTGATGCCATCGGCAAGGATGGGCGCTCTCGTTTGCCCGGCAAAAGCGGGTCGTTGCCCCTCGGCATTGGGGGGAGCCTCATTGAAGGACTGGGAGAGGGCTGGGCTGGCCCCAGCGATCAGGCCAACGGCAAGAAGCTGGGCGAAAGTCGTCACATTCATGTCGTGTATCCTTTGGGTCTGTTGCGCTGTCTCTTGGCGGCGCGATTGCTGCCCGGTCGCGAACCGGGCGGTGCGCCGTGTGCAATGGGCACGTGCCGTAGAGATGGGTATTCAGAGCCTGAGGGATAAGGGCGCGATGCGCAATAACACTAATGAGACGGAGCGCAGAACGTCAGCGTGTGCCGACCTCCACACCATGCGCCCGATCTGGCACCCGGGAGCCGGCCTAGTCAGCTTTCAGCTTGACACTCTGGCGGATGACAAGATCGCCAGATACCAGCACCTTGACGGACGGTTGCTTGATCTTGGCAACGATCAGGTCGTCCAGAATGCGGATGGCCATGGCACCGATACGTTGTTTAGGAACGTTTAGTGAAGTTAGCGGCGGGTCGAATATGTTGGCCATCGGCAAATTGTCGAAACCGACCACTGAAATGTCGGCAGGAACGGAATAGCCCATCTCGCGCAAGGCGCGGATGAAACCGAAGGCGATGACGTCGTTCGAGCAGAAATAGGCGTCCGACAGGGTCTTGATGCCTGCCAGCTGCTTGAGAGAATCAGTATAGGCGTCTTCGCTGGTCGCACAGACCGAGAGGATGTTTTCTTCCTCGATCACCAGCTTATGGGCATTCATGGCTCTGAGATAGGCTTCATGGCGGAGCTTGAAGTTGTTCACCTCGGAATAGCTGCTGACCAGACCGATCCGGCTGAAGCCCTGTGAGATGAGATGATCAAGGGCGAGATGCACCAGCTGGTCGTTGTCCATGTCGATGAAATTGCCGTCGACGAACGGGCGGTAGGTGTCGACAATCACATTCGGGATGCCACAGTTGGTGATCAGGCGGACATCCTCGTCGCTCAACTCGGTGCCCAGGGCAACGATGCCGCGCAGATCGGAGGCTGATATTTCCTCGATTATCGTAGAAATATCAGTCGCTTCATGAGAGACGACCTGCAGCGAATAATCGCGTCGGGTCGCTTCGAATGACATGCCGTCTATATAGTCAGAAATGAAGACATTGTGGTCGCGGTTCACGGTCTGGCCGTGGCGGGCGATCTTGAGGAAGCGGACGGTGTTCTGGGCATCCGAGGCAAGAGTCTCTGCGGAGCTGCGCTCACCTCTCGGGGTGTAGTTCAGTTCCTCCATGGCGTGCAGCACATGCAGGCGCGTGCTCTCGGAAATGTCGCCCTTGCGATTGAGCACCAGAGAAGCAGTGGTGACTGAGACGCCAGCGTGGTCCGCGACCTGTCGAAGGGTGGCATTCTTTTTCGGGGCAGACTCCATGGACCGCTGTTTCCTCTCTCTTTTTCCCCTTTTGGCATAACCGGTTGATACGGGTCTTTCAATAAGACAACAGGCTGCCATGGGGCAATGGGAAATAATTATTGAACATCACTAAAATACATGATATTATTTTACTAATAAAGCCGTAATGTTCACTAAACAGGGAGGATGAACAATGCGCACCGATTTTTACCACCCTAATTGCCGGGGATGGTTTTGCGCGCCACCGCGCAGACTTGCCGGGCCAGATGGCCGGTCCGGTCCTTTCCCATATTCCCACGGGTCGTAAGATAGAAGTCCTTGCGGCATAGAGGCTGACGCCTGTCCGGTCTGCCGTGTCTCCGATGTGAGGCGCGTGGTCAGCTTTGCCTGTGCGGCAGCCTTTCTTTCTACCTTGCCTGAAAATCCTCAGGATTCCCGGATCACTCCCGGATCATTCAATGTTCGCGAGTGAAACGAAAACTCCTTGCGGCCGCAGCACCGTGGCCGGTTTGCCATGCCTTTCGTTCCAAGAAGAGATCTAGTCCAATGAAAAAGTTCCTCAACAATCCCGAAGATTTTGTCGATGAGATGCTGGAAGGCATCTATCGTGCGCATCCGGAAGTGACCTTTGCCGATGGTGACATGCGGTGTTTCGTCACCGCCAATCCCGTTCCGGGCAAGGTGGGCATTGTCACGGGCGGTGGCTCCGGTCATCTGCCGCTTTTCCTTGGATATGTCGGCAAGAACATGCTCGACGGGGCAGGGGTCGGTGGTGTGTTCCAGTCGCCCAGTTCCGACCAGTTGCTGTCCGTCACCAAATATGTCGATCAGGGGGCTGGTGTTCTCTATCTCTATGGCAACTATACCGGCGACATCATGAATTTCGATATGGCTGGCGAGTTGGCCGAGCTGGATGACATCGAAACCGCAACCGTCGTCGGCAATGATGATGTTGCCTCGTCGGTGGTTGGTGAAGAGCACAAGCGGCGCGGTGTGGCCGGGATCTTTTTCCTCTACAAGGTGGCCGGAGCGGCCGCTGCCCAGATGAAACCTCTGGCCGAAGTCAAGCGGCTGACCGAGAAGGCGAAGGACCGGGTGCGCACCATGGGCGTTGCGCTGTCTCCCTGCATTGTGCCTGAAGTGGGCAAACCCAGCTTCCAGATTGGCGATGACGAAATGGAAATCGGCATGGGTATCCATGGCGAGCCGGGCATTACGCGCAAGGCGCTGGAGCCGGTGGATGCTGTAGTCAAGGAAATGGCCGACCGCATCTTTGCCGAACAGTCCTATGTGGACGGCGACGAAGTGGCCGTGCTGATGAATGGCCTGGGCGGCACGCCGCTTGAGGAACTCTATATTGCCTACCGGCGTCTCGGCCAGCTGCTGGACGACGAGGGCGTCACGATCCGCCATGTCTGGCTGGGCGAATTCGCCACGTCGATGGAAATGGCCGGTTTTTCGATTTCCATTCTGAAGCTTGACGACGAGCTGGAACCGCTGATCGCGGCAGAAGTCGACACGCCATTCTTCAAGCATTTTGCCGGTTGAGGGAGGGAGCAATGCAGACATTGGACGCGAAGACCGTTGCAGGCCTCTTCCCCCGTCTGGCTGCCCGATTCGAGGCGGAGCGGGATGCGCTCATCGAACTTGACAGCAAGGTGGGCGACAGCGACCTCGGGCTGACGATGGCGAAAGCCTTTCGTGCGGCAAGCGAAGCGGTCGGAGCGCTGGATGCGCCCGATCTGTCGACCCAGATGAAAACGGCTGGAGCCGCCATTGCCAAGGCTGCCCCATCGACGATGGGGACGCTGATGGCGACGGGCTTCCTGCGCGGGTCCAAGGCGCTGGACGGTGCCGCAGCGCTTGATGTGGCGGGGCTTGCTGCCTTCTGGGATGCCTATGCCAACGGTGTTGCCATGCGTGGCAAAGCGGCGCTTGGCGACAAGACGGTGCTGGATGTGCTTGATCCGATTGCGCGCCGTTGCGAGGCCGAGGCTGGCAAGGGGGCGTCTCTGGAGGAAGCCTGCGCCGCTGCGGCCAAAGCGGCTGCCGATGCTCTGGAAGCCACCAGGGATCTGGTTGCCCAGCACGGCAAGGCCGCCGCGTTTCAGGAAAAGTCACGCGGGTTGCAGGATGCGGGCGGAACGGTCGCCTGTATTCTCGCTGATGAATTCAACGGGTTCATGCAGGCGCTGGCCGCCGGTTGATCCGTTCTGAAGCTTCTTCTGCGTGCCCGGTTACGGCACGCGGGAAATGTCGGAACCGGCGCTGACATTCGCTCTTGTTGCGATTGTTCGCGTCGGGGCCGGTTTATGAATCCGGGAGGATTTCCTTTTTAATTTCCATCGAGTGGAGGACACGATGACAGGAAAATTGATGACAGCCCTTTTGGGGGCAACCGTTTTGGGACTTGGCGCTCTGGCAGCAACAGGCGCCTCTGCTGAATGCGATTGGAAACCGACGCGTGCGGTTACCTATATCGTGCCATGGGGTGCCGGTGGTGGCACGGACGCCAACGCCCGCATGCTCGCCAGCATGCTGAGCGAGGAAATGGGGCAGCCCTTCAACGTGGTCAACCGCACCGGCGGTAACGGCGTGACCGGGCATTCGGCCATTGCGCGCGCCAAACCGGATGGCTACACCGTTGGCTCGACCACGACCGAGATCAACACCATGCACTGGATCGGTCTGACGGATTTGACCTATGAAGAGGTAACGCCGATTGCCCTGTTGGATCTGGTGCCTGCCGGCTTTACGGTTTCCAAGGATTCCCCTTACAAGAGCCTCAAGGAAGTCCTCACCGAAGCCAGAACGAATCCTGGCAAGATCACCGCTTCCGGCACCTCGCAGGGCGGGATCTGGCATCTGGCTCTGGCCGGTCTGTTGAATGCCGAGGGCATGGATCCGTCGTCCATTCGCTGGATTCCCTCCAAGGGCGCAGCGCCTGCCATCAAGGAACTGATGGCTGGTGGGGTTGATGTCATCACCGTTGCCCAGTCCGAAGTGAAGTCGCTGATCGATCAGGGTGAGCTCAAGGGCCTTGCCTACATGAACGACACCCGCATGCCTTCGCTGCCTGACATTCCGACCACCGTCGAACAGCTGGATTCGGGCTGGACGCTGTCTTCCTATCAGGCCCTGACCGGTCCTGCCGGAATGGACAAGGAGATTGCCTGCTCCTACGAAAAGGCTGTTCTCAAGGTGCTGGGTACCAAGGAATGGGCCGACTTCAAGGCAAGCCGCGGTGCTGATGTCGTATCCATGGGCGCTGCCGATGTCGGTGCTCTGATTGCCAAGACCGACAAGAATCTTGGCGATACCATCAAGGCAATCGGACTTGCCAAGTAATCTTGGCTGATCCTTCAAATCGGGCGCGCAGCGGATCGGGTCTTTCTTTGGAACCGTTCGCTGTGCGTCAGTCAGGAAGCGGAAGAGCGTACTCATAGCCGGGTTTTGTCCGGGTGTTCCCGGTTGTTTGCTGGGTGCCCTGGTGCTGTTGTCGATGAGCCTTTCGGCAGACTGGAAACAACGCCCTTTCGCATCTACGCTTCGTTTCTGATGACTTCGCGCCGGAGAGCGGGAGGTCTCAAAATGCGAGTTACCTCATGTTTAGCAAGGATATTTTGACAGGCGTGATCCTGTCGGTTTCTGGGGTCTGGGTCGCCTGGCAAGCGCAAAGCTTTCCGACGCTTGGCGGCATGAAGTTCGGCCCGGGACTGTTCCCGACGATTGCCGGCTCGGGGCTGGCCATCTGTGGGCTTCTGGTGCTGTTCACCGGCATCATGTCCTACGTGCGGGCCGGAGAGACCTACCCAGAGACAGAGAATGGGACAGGTTTCGGGTCAGGGAAGGGTATTGGGAGCGGCCAGTCAGAAGCGAGCCTCAAGCCGCAGCTATCGGGCAAGGCATGGATCAATTCCATTGCTCTCATCCTTGGTGTGATCCTGTTTGCCGCCTTCCTCGACACCGTCGGGTTTCATCTGCTGGCCTTTCCGCTGATGGCCTGCCTGCTGATGCTCTATGGCGTCAACTGGTGGAAATCGGTGCTGCTGGCGGTTGGCGTTACGATGCTCGTCCATTTCCTGTTCTATTCATTCCTGCATGTTCCGCTGCCGTGGGGCCTGCTCGAACCGATTGCGTGGTGAGGTCCTCATGTTGACAGATGTTCTTATGACGGTGCTGGCGCCGGAAAATCTGCTGATCATTGTCCTGACGACGATCTATGGCTGTTTCATCGGTGCGGTTCCCGGGTTGACGGCGACAATGGCTGTTGCCCTGCTGGTTCCATTCACCTTCTTCCTCGATCCCATTCCGGCGATCAGCGCCATTGTTGCGACGACGACGACGGCCATTTTCGCCGGTGATATCTCTGGCACACTGCTGCGCATTCCCGGTACGCCAGCCTCGGCGGCCTATGTGGATGATGCCCACACCATTTCCCAGAATGGCAAGCCGCGCACCGCCTTGCTGATTTCCCTTCTGACCGCTGCCATCGGCGGGGTGATCGGGGTGATCATCCTGATGTTGGTGGCTCCGCAACTCGCCCATATTGCCATCAGCTTTTCAAGCTACGAGACCTTCTGGCTGGCCTGTCTGGGGCTCAGCTGTGCGGTGTTCGTGGGTGGCGGGTCTGTTCCCAAGAGTTTTGCCAGCCTGTTCATCGGTCTGGCGATCGCCTGTGTCGGCATCGACGTGGCCGTCGGCTATCCCCGCTATACCTTCGGGGTTGACGACTTGATGGACGGGATCACCTTCATTCCTGCGATGATCGGTATCTTTGCCTTTTCCGAAGTGCTGCGCACGGTTCAGACGTTGAAGAAGAACGAGACGCAGCTGCAGACCATCACCGAACCGTTTTTCTCTGCCTTGAAAGGGGCGATGAGCGCTATTCGCCGGTTCGGTGTGACCGTCTTGCGGTCTTCGCTGATCGGTACTGTGGTCGGCGCTCTGCCGGGGGCCGGTGCCGACATCGCCGCGTGGATCTGCTATGCGCTGGCACGGCGCATGTCCAAGAAGCCGGACGATTTCGGCAAGGGGAGCATGGACGGCATTGCCGCAGGAGGGTCGGCCAACAATGCCGCGATCAGTGGCGCATGGACGCCTGCACTGGTGTTCGGTATTCCCGGAGACTCCGTTACCGCTATTGCGATTGGCGTGTTGCTGCTGAAGGGCATGACGCCGGGACCGCGGATCTTCATCGATCAGCCGGAGCTGACCTCGGCGCTGTTCGGCTCGTTTCTGGTGGCCAACATCATGATGGTTCCCGTGGGGATGCTTGCCATCTTCTGCTCGACCTACATCCTGAAGGTTCCCCGTGCGGTGATGGCGCCGGTCATCCTGCTGTTCTCTCTGGTCGGTGCCTATGCCATTTCCGGCTCTGTCACGGCCATCTGGATCGTGCTGGTGCTCGGGCTGATGGGCTATCTGATGGCGAAGGTGGAAATCCCGCTGGCACCCGCCATTCTGGGCATCGTGCTGGGCAAGATCATCGAAGACAATTTCATGGTCTCGATCATCAAGGCGCAGGGCAACTTCCTGACATTCTTTGATCGCAGCTATTCGCTGGTGCTCGGCATCGTCACCGTGATCATCTGGGCTCTGCTCATCATCCGGGCAGTCCGCGAGATGGTTGCCGGTGGCAAGCGGGCCGGTGGAGAGCCGCAGTCCGGGAAAACCAAGGCGACGAAATCCGAAGAGGGTGCGTTTTAAATCCAAGTCTTCTGGCACGGGTCGAGAGCCAAGAAACCGCGTGCCTGCAACTGAAAGAAGGTGCAAAATGAACTGGTTGCGTGAACAACTCAAAAGTGGGCGTTGTGTTCGCTGTATCTGGTTGGAACTGGCGTCACCGGCCCTTGCCGAAGCCGCTGTCTGGGCCGGTTGGGACTGTGTTCTGATAGACAACGAGCATGGCCCGGCTGATCTGGAGGCCACGGTCAACATGGTCCGTGCTGTCGAGGCTGCTGGTGGCCATGCGGTCGTGCGGGTGCCATGGAATGATCAGGTCTATCTGAAACGCATTCTTGAACTCGGCATCAAGTCCCTGATGATCCCGATGATCTGCGACAAGGAATCGGCAGAAGCGGCAGCTGCTGCGACCCACTATCCCCCGACAGGAACCCGTGGCTATGCCGCTCCCTGTGGTCGCGCTTCCCACTATGGTGCCAAGACCGACTATCTGAAGACCTCCGACGAGGAAGTCTTTGTCATCGGCCAGATCGAGCACAAGGATGCCCTGCCGAATATCGACGCGATTGCCCAGGTTGATGGCATCGAAATGCTGTTTATCGGCCCCAATGACCTTGCCGGTACCATTGGCCTTCTGGAACAGCTGGGTGAAGACGCCGCCGAGGCTCTGGCTGCCGAAGCCGAGGAAAAGATCAAGGCTGCGGGCAAATATATGGGCACCGTCAAACGGCCTCGCTGGAGCTTTGGCGAGCTGAAGGACCGCGGCCACAACTTCCTTGCTGGCCCGGGCGATATCGGTCTGTTCATGGAAGCAGCCAAAGCCGCCAATGAGTCGATGAAAAAAGAGGTGGGTTGATCCTCGCCCTTCCCCCCGGTCCGAGGTTGTGACACGGCGGAGGAGGCAAAAACCCCGCTGCGTTGCCACTTTGGATCATGCAGCATGCCCACGCCGCAAGGCGCGGGCATGTTTTTATCAGGAAGGCCCGTCTGCTATTGTTGCCAGTTTGAACCTTGGCGGCAAGGGGAAAGTCCCTCAGGCATACTCGCGTAGAGCCAGCCCGTCGGCATCGAACAGATGGATGTCGGATGGCTCGAACAGCAGCCCGACCTCAGCGCCGACCTCAGGCAGTTCGCGGCCAACGCCGCGCAGGTTGAGGGCCTCGCCGCTTGTCAGTGTCACGAAGATGCTGGCATCGGCCCCCAGATATTCAACGTGGGAAACAGTGCCGGTAAGGGGAGCATCCATGGAGCTGCCCAGCCTCAGGTGCTCGGACCGCAGACCCAGTTCGGCAACCTTGCCCGTATAGCCGCCTTCAACGGTGATAGCCTTTGATCCACCTGCAAGCATGACGGTCTTTCCGTCTTCGCCGCTGGCTGGCAGCAGGTTCATCTTGGGGCTGCCAATGAACTGGGCAACGAAGCGGTTGACCGGGCGCTCGTACAGCATTTGTGGCGTATCGCATTGCATCAACTGGCCATCGGACAGCACGGCGATGCGGTCAGCCAGTGTCATGGCTTCGACCTGATCATGGGTTACATAGATGATGGTGCCGGACAGGGTCTCATGCAGGCGGGCGATCTCAATGCGGGTCTCGGTGCGCAGAGCAGCATCAAGGTTGGAGAGCGGTTCGTCGAACAGAAAGGCGGATGGCTCGCGCACAATGGCCCGACCGATTGCCACCCGCTGGCGCTGGCCACCGGACAGAGCTGCGGGCTTGCGGTCAAGATAGGGTTCCAGCTTGAGGATGCGTGCCGCCTCTGCCGTCTTCCGCGCGATCTCGGCTTTGGGTAACTTGATGGTCTTGAGGGCGAATTCGATATTTTGCCGGACCGTCATGTGCGGGTAGAGGGCATAGGACTGGAACACCATGGCCATGTGGCGGTCAAAGGGCTGCAATCTCGTCACGTCGCGGTCGTCGCTGATGATGGTGCCGGAGGTCACTTCCTCAAGACCGGCGATCAGGCGCAGCAGGGTGGATTTGCCACAGCCTGACGGGCCGACAAATACCATGAATTCGCCATCCTTGATCTCCAGATTGACGCCCTTGATGATCTCGAGACCATCAAAGGATTTCCTGAGGTCCTTCAGTTGGATGCTACCCATCACTTTTCCTTCGCAGTGTATTTGTCGTTGGCCTTGAAGAGGACTATGCCGTCGCTGATCGTTGCTGAAATGGTGAGGGCGCTGTCCAGAAGGGTCAGGCTGGCCCTGTAGCCCGGCGCGATCCGTCCCAGCTCGTCGTCGATCCCGAGCGCTCTGGCCGGGGTGGAGCCTGCCATCGCCAGTGCCGCCGCAACGGGCGCGTCGGCAAAGCGGATCATGTTGCGGACCGCTTCGTCCATGAACAGATGGGCACCGCCAAGGCGCCCGGTTTCATCGCACAGGCGTCCGTCCCGGAGGTAGACGCGCTTTTCGCCGATATCAAATGCGGTCACGGTGCCGCCGAGCGTCAGCATCGCGTCGGTGACCAGTGCGATCCGGTCCGGGCCTACGTGCTCAAAAACCATGCGCAGGTTGGCCGGGTGGACATGCATGCCATCGGCAATGAGGCCGGCAAAGGGTAGGGTGCCGTCTATAACGGCGCCGATCGGCCCCGGTTCGCGCCCCATCAGGGGCGGCATGGCATTGAAGAGATGGGTTGCTCCGGCCAGCCCATGGCCCTTGAGATCCTGCAAGCGATCATAGCTGACGGCGCTGTGCCCCACGAACACCCGCCAGCCAGCCTTGGCCAGCCGGTCAATCTTGTCCGGAGAGGTTTCCTCGGGCGCCAATGTGATGATGCGCGGATAGCAGGCTTTGGCTTCAAGGAGCGCCATGTCGCTTTCATCGATCGGGCGCACGGCCGCAAGCGGATGAATGCCGGGTTTCTCCGGGCTCAGAAAGGGGCCTTCCAGATGCAGGCCGAGCACACCGGGAGCAGCCTTGGCGGTTGCCTCACCCACGGCGGTCATGGCTGCTTGATAGGCCTTGTCCATGGCGGTGATGAAGGTCGGCATGATATGAGCCACACCGCCGCGCGCCGCCGCTTTCGCCATGATGGCGAGGCTGTCTGCGTCCGGGGTGTCGTTGAACTGGCGGTCGCCTGCACCGTTGATCTGGATGTCGATGAAACCGGGGGCTAGGATTGCGGTCTTGTGCCTTGCGACTCCGCTGAACGCGCCCACGTCGGCGACAGCGTCAATCCGGCCATCACGGATCAGGACCGAGCGATCCCGTTCAGCGGGCGCTCCATGGCCGGGATAGAGCTGCTCGGCGTCGATGACGAAGTCAGGCTTACTTGACAAAATACACCTCTTCTCCACCGGGGTGGATGCTTTCATAGAAGTCGCGCAGTTTCAGTTTCGAGGCCGCGTCCTCGTCGATGATGACGGTGACATCGGGGTGAAACTGCAGGACCGAAGCCGGGCAGGCGGTGCTGACAGGGCCTTCGAGCGCGGCGGCAATGGCGTCGGCCTTGGCAGCCCCGGTTGCCAGCAGAATGACCTTGCGGGCCTGCATGATGGTGGCAATGCCCATGGTCAGGGCGTGGGTCGGCACGGCTTCGTCGGGTTTGAAGAAGCGGCGGTTGGCCTCCATGGTGGAGATGGCTAGCTTCTTGATCCGAGTGCGGGAGCCGAGCGACGAGGATGGCTCGTTGAAGCCGATATGGCCGTTGATGCCGATCCCCAGCAATTGCAGATCAATGCCACCCTGTTCGGTGATCATGGCCTCGTAGCGGCGGGCTTCCTCAGCCGGGTCGGCGGCATCGCCGCGGGGCAGATGGGTGTTCTCCGGCTTGATGTCGACATGGTCGAACAGCAGCTTGTTCATATAGGTCCGGTAGGACTG
This sequence comes from Cohaesibacter haloalkalitolerans, assembly GCF_003574655.1. GTDB lineage: Bacteria > Pseudomonadota > Alphaproteobacteria > Rhizobiales > Cohaesibacteraceae > Cohaesibacter > Cohaesibacter haloalkalitolerans. The sequence continues at coordinate 90,250 of NZ_QNUM01000004.1, read as the reverse complement.
AGGGTGATCGGCGCTCAGGCCGATATACTCATCAAGGTTGAAGCTCTTCAGTCCGGCAAAGGACAGGTTCAGCTCGCGAGCCTTTTCGATCAGAATGGCGTAGACCTGTTCCATCGTCCCGCCGGTGGCCAGCCCCAGCGTTGCGTCCGGTTTTGTTGCGATCTTGTCAAGCAGGCGTTTTGCGGTGGCGTTTTCTGCGGCTTTGGCGTCGGCATGAATGAGAATAGTTGCCATGGGTTATCCTTTCACAGCGCCAGCCAACATCGACCGGCCGATCTGACGATACATGATAAGTCCGAGAATGACAGGGGGTGCCGAGGCCACAACGATGACCGCTGCCGCAACGCCCCACTGAACGCCGCCGCCGCCTGCCGAGAAGAAGAAGGATGCCCCGACCGTCATGGGCACCGCCTTGCTCGTGGTGAGCATCAGGCCGAACAGGAATTCGTTCCAGGCGGTGATGAAACCAAAGACAAAGGTGGTGGCGATGGCCGGGCGGATCAAGGGCAGGGTCAGCCTTGTCAGGATGCGCCCGGTGCGTGCGCCATCCATGCCTGCGGCCTCGTCAAGTTCGCGCGGAATTTCGGCAACTGCGTTGGTCAGCAGCACCAGCGCCAGCGGCAGGTTGACGACCGCCAGAATGAGCCCGAGGCCGAAGCGCGTGTCGAGCAGGCCAAGGGTCTGGTACATCATGTAGAGCGGGATCGCGAAGATGATCAGCGGCATGGCGCGCAGGTTGACCACCAGCGGCAAAAGCAGGTCGCGGCCGAAGTCGCGCCGGGCAATGGCATAGGCCAGCGGCAGGCAGAGCAATATCGGCAGGATTGTGCCGATCAGCGAAGCCGACAGCGAGTTCCAGAGATATTTCCAGATGTTCAGGCGCTCACTGACCGTGAAGACGGCGGCGAAATTGTCGAGGGTTATGGCCCGCGGGATCAGGCTGGCGTTGGAGATGACGTCAGCCGGGGTCTTGAGGGCGGTGACGATTGTCGCGATGACGGGGAAATTCATCACCAGTGCTGCAACGGCAAACACCAGCCAGCGGATTGCATTCATGACCATCAGGCCGGTCTCCTCTTTTTCAGCAACCAGCCGACCAGCCAGAGCAGGCCGAAGGCGACAACGAACAGCAGCACCGAAGCTGCCAGCGCCTTGCCGATATCAGCGGATTTGAAGAAGGCGGTGTAGATATAGATCGACAGGGACGTGCTGGAGCCACCGGCGCCGGATCCGATGAGGACGTAGATATTGTCGAACACCCGAAAGCCGTCGATGAAGCGGATGCCGAAGGCCACCACTAGGGTTGGCAGAAGGGCGGGCAGCTCGATGTGGGTGAACAGCCTCAGGCCACGGGTGCCGTCCACCTTGGCCGCTTCCCGGATGTCGTTGGGGATGGAGGAATAGGCTGTATAGAACAGCAACAAGGTGAAGGGTGTCCACTGTAGTGTCTCGATGACAACCAGCGTCCTGAAGGCCAGCTGCGGGCTCAGGAAAGCCGGGCTCTCGCCAAAGAATTCAAACAAATAGTAGGGCAATGGGCCGACGAATTCATGCAGCACCAGACGATACATCAGGCCCATCATGGAGGGAGCGATGATCATCGGCATCATGAAGATGGCCATCAGCCAGAAGCGTCTATGGATCAGCGGGGCGAGGAAAACGGCAAGGAACAGGCCAAGTGCCGTTTCGAGTGCTGCGGTCAGTAGGCCGAAGCGGGTGGAAAAGCTGACCGCGCTCCAGAAATAGGGATCGCCGAGCACCTCGCGATAGTTGCCGAAGCCGGAGATGGTCGGGTCGCGCAAATTCTCGAAGCTGACGGTCGATACGGAATAGATCAGGTCAAGGACCGCAGGAAACCCCAGCATCGCCAACAGAAAAACGACGACCGGCGTTGCAAGGATCCGGTTTTCCTTGAGACTTTCATTGGCCACTATGCATTTCCTCGTCAGTGGAAGGCCGGAGTGCACCCCGGGAAGGAGAGGGCGTACTCCGGTCGATCTTGATGATTATTTCAACAGCTCGGCCATGCCGGACTTGGCTTCGGCCAGTGCGTCGTCGAGGCTCTTGACGTCGCCCCAATAGCCGGTGAAGGCCTTGGCCTGCAGTTCATAGACCGAGAGGGCCGATGCAGAGGTTGCACCGCGCATCACATAGCCATACTGGGAGGCGTAGCTGCCCAATGGTACCAGATCCGGGCGCTCTGCGGCTACAGCATCGAGCGCGGGGCCGGTCAGACCCGGAGCGCCGCCAGCCTTGGCGTAGATTTCCATGGCGTCGGCTGTTGCCAGCCATTGCAGGAATTTCTGGGCGCCTTCCTTGTTCTTGCCGGACTTGTTGATGCCAAGGCCCAGACCATGCACATGGGTAAAGCGGCCTTCCGGACCGGACGGAGGGGCCATGGTCTTGGTGACGCTGGCCACAACCGGGTTTTTCTCGGTGCTGAGCAGATCGCCAGCGGCGGCGTTCCACTGCAGCATGGTGGCTACCTGGCCAGAGCCGAAGGCGGCGTTGGCTTCCGGATATTCGTAGGACAGGGAATCCTTCGGTGTTGCACCGGCATCCAGCAGCTTGCGATAGAGTTCAAGGCCGGTCTTGTAGGCGTCGGAATCGACGGTGATGTTGCCATCGGCATCCATCCAGTCAGCGCCATAGGCACGTGGCAGGGACTGGAAGACCATCATGTTGAACAGCAGGTTCTTCATCTGCAGCACGGTGCCGTAGCGGGTCGGGCTGTCGCTGTTGACGGCCTTGGTGAAATAGAGTGCCGTGGCTGCCCAGTCGTTCCAGCTCCAGTCTTCCGGCTTCTTGGGCTGCATTGCCTTGCCGAGATATTTCTCGGCGATTTCGGAATAGCGGGCCTTGGCTGCGTCATCGGACAACAGGGCATCGATCAGGTCGCTGCGGTAATACATGAAATGTAGCGACAGATCGGTGGGAACGCCAAACTGCTTGCCTTCATACTGCATGGTGCTGAGGACGGCGTCGCCGAAGACGTCCTTTGCACCAGCGCCCAGGTCTACCGGTTCCATGAAGGGGGCATACCGGCCAATCGAGTAGGTGGCAATCAGGTTGACATCAAAGGCATCGGTGTTGGCGGCAAGATCGGCGGCCAGCTTGTCATAGAAGCCGTCGCGACTGAAGAACAGCAGTTCGACCTTGTTTTCTGCGGCGACGTCCGGCAGGGCGTTGTAGGCCTTGGCAGCGGCACGCAAGGCGGTTTCTTCCGGTCCGCCCGGCCAGCCCAGAACGGTGACAGCGGCCTGAGCCGACATGGACGCCGTGCTCAGTGCACCAAGAAGCACTGCTGGTAACAGATATCGCAATTTCATTTTATTCTCCTCTGTTGCTTATGACTTGTTGCTCAATTCGTTCCCATTCCCTGCTGCATGATCGACCGTGTTCCGTCGGAGATCTCATCAGCAAGGGAAATTCAGTCAGTCATGGTCACACCCGATCCGCAGCAAACTGCAAGGCCCCAAATAGCGGGCTGTCCTGACCGAGCTCGGCCGGTTTCAGGTCGACATGAAAAAGGGCTGGCTCTTCGCTCTGAAGGAACCGCGAGACGCAATCCAGATAGCCGGCCGCAAGCCCCACACTGCCGCCGATGACGATCCGGTCCAGGCCCAGAATGGCGCGCAAGTTGGCGCAAAGCTCGGCAATGGAGCGGGCGGACTGTTCGACGGCGGTGGTTGCCCACGGCGTGCCCTGACGCCAAAGCGCGAAAATTTCGGGGGTGTCCACGTCCTTGCCCGCCAGCTGTGAGCCGTAGCGGGCAATCGCCCTACCGCTGGCGATGGATTCCATGGTGCCGATGCGCCCGGAACCGCAGCGCTCACTGCCTTGTCTGGCGCTTGAAAAGCCGATGTGTCCGGCAAGGCCATCATCGGACTGCAACAGCTTGCCATCGAGCACAAGGCCGCCGCCGACGCCGGTGGAGACAGTGACAAAGGCCATGCTGTTGGAGCCGACACCCGCCCCGAAGCGGTATTCGCCAAGGGCAGCGGCGGCGGCATCGTTGATCAGCGACACCGGACCGGAAAAGCGCTCGGTTGCCAGAGTCTGAAGATTTGGACCGGTCAGGTTGGAGAGGGTTGAGCGGTTGACCGCCAGCCAGTCGCCGGTGCGGGTCACGCGTCCGGTCAGCGCCACGCCGACGGGGCTTCCACTCACATGCCCCACTTCTTCCAGAAGGCTGGCCATGCAATCGAGTTGGCTGTTGATGTCCGCCTGACCAACCGTTTCGGCACGGGCTCGGGCGACAATCTGGCCATTCTCGAACCGCGCGGCTGCGATTTTTGTCCCGCCGACATCAAGGCCTGTTCCACTGAGATGATTGGCGATCATGGCGTCATACTCGCTTTCAGCTGGCGTTGAAGCTTGAGAGGATCGGCAGGAAAGTCGTCATGGCCGGTGGTCCTTGCGCGCGGCTGCGACCGCATTGGAAAACAGCTGGGTCATGATTTCCAGACGGGTGAGGGCGGAGCCGACGGTCACGCAGTCTGCGCCGCGTTCGATGGCAGCGCGGCAGAGATCTGGCGTCGAGAAGCGCCCTTCGGCGATGACGAAGCCGCCCTTTTTGGCCACGGCCTCGAGCAGGGGAAAGTCTGGCTCTTCCGGTGTCGGGGCTTCGCCCGTGTAGCCGGACATGGTGGTGCCGATGATGTCGGCACCGTCCCTGAGGCAGTTGTCTGCCTCCTGTTCGGTGGACAGGTCGGCCATCACGAGACAGCCATGGTCATGGGCTGCCTTGGCCAGCTCGGCAAAGGAATGGGGCCGGGGGCGATCGGTGCCGTCGATGGCGATGATGTCTGCTCCGGCCTTGGCCAAAGCGTGGACATCTTCCATCAGGGCGGTGATGCGCAGGGGCCACTCTTCGAAGTCCCGTTTGACGAGGCCGACAATGGGCGTGTTTGGCAATGCGGCGCGAACAGCGGCCAGTCGATTGGCGCCTTCGATCCGCAGCCCTTGAGCGCCTCCATCCACGGCAGCAGAAGCCATGGCCACCACGACCTCGTCGCGATCCATTGCTCCACCGTCAATTGGTTGCACTGAAACAATGAGGCCATCTTGCAGCGCCTTCAGAATTCCAGCCTTGGTATCGATTGCTGTTCCCGTCATCAGGTTTCCTAAGCATTTCAAAAATTGAGTGGCACGGGAGTGCCCGGTTGGGTTGACCATATCGCGGAAAAATAATTTTGACAATAATCTATTTTCAAAATAAATTAGTTTGACAATATTTTGCTATTTTAAAATGGCTCCAATAGACTTGGCTACCAGAAGTGCGGCGTTGCGGCCTTTTCCTCGGTTTTACCCCGGCCTGTTCCTTGCCGTGCGGGAAAGGGAAACTGATCCTGCAAGTCTTTTGGATCTTTCGCAGATGAAGCAACTGCTTCAGAATGGCAGAACCCGATTCTGCACCCATCACTCTGATACCGGGCAATTGAACAGATGAACCAAGGCACGACCCCAGTTCTTTCGGAACTCCGCTTCAACAGCGCAAACATGACGCCGAAACTGCGCAAGATCGCCCAGTTCATCAACCAGCATCCCGTTGAAGTGACCACCATGTCGGTCGACGAGCTGGCGGCCAGTGCCAACATCAGCGTGGCGACCATCTATCGCTTCTGCCGCGAACTCGGATATCAGACCTTCTCCCAACTCAAGCTGGCGATTGCCAAGGAGATCTCGGTCGAAAACGCCCTCAAGTCCGATGCTGAGACTGGTGCGGGCAAGGATGATACCCACCGGTTCCCGGATTATCTCAAGGGGCTGGAGGCGACGCGGGATCTGCTGGAACTCAAGGAGATCGACAAGGTCGCCGACCTGATCGTATCGGCGCGGCGGATCATCATCGTTGCCGTGGGGGCTTCTTCCGTTGCCGCGACCTTCATGCATTACAAGCTGATGCGGGCTGGGCTGATGAGCCACCGTCCGACGGACATGCATCTGGCGACCATGCTTGCCTCCAACGTCGACGAACGGGATATGATCATTGCCTTTTCCGCTTCGGGTGGCACGCGCGACATCATCGATGTGCTCAAGATCGGCAAACGCGCCAAGGCCTCGATTGTCAGCATAACGGGGCGGCGGCGCAATGCTGTGGCCGATCTGAGTTCTCACCATCTGCTGGCCGTGGCGTCTGACAGTCCGATCACCAGCGGCTCGGGGCTTTCGGTGATCAGCCAGATTTCGGTTGCTGACACCATCTATGAGACGCTCTACTGGCGCGATGCCGGTGTTCGCAAGCGGATCGACCTTGCCACGGACTCGGTCATCTACAAACATATCTGACCCTGTGGGCAGATCTGAAAGTCCTTTTGTTTCAACTTGCAGTGTGAAAAGATGCGGGCGAATCCAAGGAAAGACGACCATCATGATCCGCTATATCCTTCCCGCCCTTTTGTTGCTGTCTCCTGCCGTTCATGCTGAAGAATGTGCCAATGGTGCGCTCTATGAGGCGGAAGATACCGACGGCAATCTGCAGACGTTGAAAACGTCAGGCCCCTCTGATTCCTTTGTGCTGGAAAAGCAGGCCGATGGGCAGGCGGTCTGGACCATCGAAGCGGAACAGGGCTGCTCAAATGGTAATTCGGCCTGCTGGATGCAGGTTGTGACAACGGATGAAGAGCCCGTCGATGTGCCCGTCGAGACAATCTTGGAAGATGGTCAGGTGAAGTATTATGTCTTCGCCCATCTGCGTCAGACGCTGGCCAGCATGAAGATGAACGACGAGCAGTTTGACACGGTTGCCGACTGGCACATGGCCCGGCCTGACGATTTCATTGCTGGCATGGCTCTGCCGGTCAATGTCTACAAGTTCAAGAGCTGCCGTTAAGTCAAACGCCGGAGTTGACGGCTGGCGGCTTTGGCGACCTTCAGGCGAAGGAATAGATGCGGTTGGCGTCCTGCTGCTGTTTCGGCAGGGGCTTGCCATACAGGAACCCCTGGCCGATATCGCATCCGATCATACGGACAATTTCATGCTGGGTGGGAAGCTCCACGCCCTCTGCGACGACACTCGTATTCAGATAGCGCGACAGGTTGGCGATCATCGCGACGATCGTGCGGGTGCGGTCGTCGCGCTCGACGCTGCCAATGAACGCCTTGTCGATCTTCAGCTTGTCGATTTTCAGGGATACCAAATAGTTCAGATTACAGTAGCCCGTGCCGAAATCGTCCAAAGTGATGGTCACGCCCAGATTGGAAATGGCCTGCAGCTTGTCGTTGACCGCCCCGAAATCATCAATGAGGGCATTCTCGGTGATTTCAATTTCCAGCCGATGACCGGGAAGGCCACTGCTTGCGAGGGCAGTGCTGATGACTTCGGTGACGTCCTGCCGCTTGAACTGCAAGGGCGAGAGATTGACTGATACAAACAGGTTCTCGTTCCAGCTCACAGCATCTTCACAAGCCCGGTTGAGCGCCCATGTGCCCAGTGCACTGATCTGCCTTGTCTGCTCGGCGATGGGAATGAACTTGCCCGGCATGATCATGCCCTTTTCGGGATGATGCCAGCGCAACAGCGCTTCATACCCTACGACCCGACCATTCTTCAGATCGACAAAGGGCTGGTAATAGAGCTCCAGCTCGTTATTGGCGATGGCATTGCGCAGGTCGGTTGCGAGGCGCAGGTCGTCCTGATTGCGCTCATACTCTTTTTCGGAGAAGAATTTCAGCTGGTTTATGCCCAGTGATTTTGCTTCCTGAATCGCCCAGCTGGCATGGCGCTGAAAAGTGGTGGCCTTGCCGTCTGAAGGCGGACCGAGCGCCACTCCGACACTCACGGTTGGATGAATGAAGCCTTCACAGATATGCACCGGCGCAGAGAGCAGTTGCTGCACCTGGCGGACCAGTCTGTGCAGCTTTGCAGCCGATTGCACGGATTTGACCATGACAAGGAATTTGTCACCAGAGATACGTCCGATGGCCAGGTCCTGCCCTGCGAGATCTTCAAGTCGCCGCGCGGTTGCCTTCAGTAGCAGGTCGCCGGCATGTTTTCCATAGTCGTTGTTCACTTCACCGAAGTCATCGATGTCGACATAGAGTACAGCCATGCCCTGCGCATCGGCCATTGGGTGATCTATGGCGATTTGCACTTCGCGCTCGATGGACACCGCGTTGAGCAGTCCGGTCAGTGCGTCCCGTTCCTCACGATTTGCGCCCGCGCGCTCAAGATCGCGATGCAGGATCAGTTCATGGGCGACGATCTGCGCAAGGTCTGTCAGAAACCGGATCTGCTCTTCGCCAAATTCCGGATGAGGTTTCGTGTCCATAAGACAGAAGGACCCAACCCTTATGCCGTTTTCCAGAGTGATCGGGGCTCCGGCATAGAAACGGAACTTGCCATTTCCGGTCACCGCTGGATATGTGCGGAAACGGGGATGCTCTGTCAGATCCGGAACCACGAGTGGTTCGTTCGACAGAATGGCGTAGGAACAGATGGCCTTTGAACGGGGCGCATCCGTCTCTCTGGTTCCAGCGCAGGCCTTGTACCAGTTGCGATCTTTGCCGACGAGTGTGATCTTGCATACCGGCATGCCGAAGTAGGCTGTGGCGAGGCGAACCACGCGATCAAACCGTTCGTCCGGCGGCGTGTCCATGATGTTGAGATCGCTGAGGGCATCCAGTCGATCGGCCTCACTGCGGGCAATCAGACCACCTGAAAGAAGGGAAGCGTCGAAGGTTCCGTATTCAGCTCTTTCCTGTCCCTCTGTCAAATTTTCCATCATTTGAGTTGCTGCATATCTTCTTGAATTCAAAAGTCGCAACGTTTTATGACAGGAGTGTTTAATTTTGTAAAAAGATATCACTCCTGAAAAATATCAATGTTAATGATGTCATTCGGTGTGCCGCCTCTGAGTTGTGATCTGGAAAGGATTCTTCCGGCAACTGGAGCCCGAACAGCGGCTTATGCGGGCATGTGGCGTGGGGCTCTGCCGGTGCCCGAATTGCAAAAACGAGGTGGGCTGCTGGCCGCCGGGAAGAGGGCGCCCACAAAAGAAATGAATCGGAAATAATATTTAATTTCAGAGACTTGAATATGGTGCTTGTAGCCGTTTCAAGTGTCAATGTCAGCCGATACCTGGCACTCTTCTCACTTGAGGCGGAGCCTTCGCTACTTTTTCCGGATGACTTTTTCGCCGATGGTGAAGGCGACATGGGCGACAATCATCATGGCGATGACGGTGCAAATGATGACAGTGACATACTGCCCTCGTGGGATCGTGGCTAGGCCCTTGCTGTTCATGAACACAAGGGCCGCCGAGGCGATAAAGGCGGCTGCTGTTGCATGCAGGCGCTTTTTGAGTACGGTCGAGACCACGAAATTGGCAATGCCGGGAGGGCTGAACATGGCAGCGAGGAAGATTTTTGCAATTGTGTTGATGTCCATTGTTCCGTCCGCTTGTCTGTCGGTTGGCCAGTAGGGCGCTGCTGTGGCTCGGCCTGCTTTGTTGGACAGGCCGGGGTTACCTCGGTTGGTTGCGATTGCCAAAGGTATAAAGGCAAAGGCGCGCGGTGAAAAGCCAGACCATTTTTTATTTGGCTGATATACAAGGGATGCTGGCTAGGGTGCATCGACAAAAAGCAGAAGATGGGCAAAAAAGACCCTCATGCAAGGCAGGAGGGTCTTTGGGTCATCAAGGCCTAACGGCAGAATCTCTGTTGTCCGCCATAGGTTGTGAAATAGCCGGTACGCGGGTTGAAGGACCGGTATTTGGAATGGCAATAGCTGTACCATTCAGGGGTCCAAGGTGCCATACGGCCATAATAGCGCGGTGGCGGGGCTGGACGATAGTAACGCGGTGCCACAGGGCGATAATAGCGCGGCGGTGCCGGACGATAGTAGCGTGGTGGTGGCGGAGCCGGGCGGTAATAGCGGCGTGGCGGGTTGTAGTGGCGATCATTCGCCATGATTGCAGCACCACCAACGGCCCCTGCGATCAGCCCTGTCGCAAAGGCTGCATTCCGACCATCTCTGGCGTTGGCTTTCTGCGTCGCCATCGTCATTGCAATTGCAGGCAACAAGGCTGCAAGCAATAGATAGATACTGATTTTGTGTTTCATCATTGAATGCTCCAAGAGTGGGACTGTCGCAACCAATAGTCAATGCCTGCGATTATGCATTGAATAATGGCAGAATTATTGTTTCCGAATTGTAATTTTTCAAAACACTTCAAAGTGATTTGATTTTTTTCTTTTTGTTTCCACCGGCTTTTTAGGGGGGGGCATGAGTGGCCTGCGGCCTCTTTGGATATGTCCGGGAAATGACCGGGCAACAGAGGGAAAGGCCGCCGGATGGCGACCTTTGAAGCGGAGATCTCTTTGCCGGTTTTCACCAGAGACCGCAGAGCCTAACGGCAGAAGCGGTGGTGACCACCATAGGTCACGAAGTAGCCGGTATGCGGATCAAAAGACCGGTAACGGTTCGAGCAGTAGCGATACCAGGCCGGCGTCCAGGGGGCCGGGCGACCATAGTAACCGCGTGCCGGGCCGCGTGGGCCATAGTATGGGCGATAATAGTTGCCGTTGGCTGCGATGGCTCCGACTGCCAGGCCGGTGATTGCGCCGACTGCGAAGGCTGCGTGCCGTCCGCCTGCGGCTTCGGCTTCGGTGGTGGATACGGCCAGGCTTGCGGTCGTTGCGATGGTTGCGATCATTGCGAAAGTTGCGATGGTTTTCTTGAACATGGTCTCTCTCCGTTGGGTTTCTCGGCTGTTGCTGTCGTTTTTCTTTGTCTTGCTTGATGCGGTGCGCTGTCTGTTGCGCTCATACTCATCAGTCGCCGTGGGATGGGAGTTGGTTCTAAAAAAGTTCAGAAAATTTCGGAATTTCTAATAATTGCTGTAATTTCAGAGGGTTATGATTTCACTTATTTGTGTAAGCCGGCTTTCTCCCGCTCATCTTGCTGATAAGCCGCCTTGACGGCGGCTTATTCTCGTTCTGTTCAGCCCTTTGCCCTGCGTGATCGGGCCGGGTCTGTTGTCGTTACAAGGGCGCTCGTGTTAGCGCAGCGTGCACAGGTGCTTCCTGCCGTCATAACCGGTGTAATAGCCGGTTCTGGGGTTGAAGGACCGGTAGCGCTCGGAGCAGCGTCTGATCTGTTCCCGGCTCATGACGACCGAGCGTGGATTTGGTGCGTGATACCGTGGCGGGTTTGGAGCATAGGCCTTGCGCGGTGCATAATCTCTGCGCGGCGCATAGTCTTTGCGCGGTGCCGGGGCATAGTGCTTGGGCGGGGGAGGCGCGCGGTGCACGGTGACAGGGCGCTTGTTGTCCTTGACTGCGTTCATGGCGATGGCTCCAGCCACCGTGCCGACGACGATGCCGGTTGCAAGCGCTGCGTTCTTGCCATCCTTTGCCTGGGCCTGTGGTGCCGGTCCGGTGATGGCGGCTGTCATTCCCAGTGCGGCTATCATGGCCAGTGTCATGATCTTGTGGCGGATCATTGGTGTTCTCCTTTGCTGGTTTCGAGCATCTCTGCTTTGTGGCTGCCTTACATAGACAGACATTTTGTCAAATAAACGACCACCAACGAGACATGGTTCCAATATATTCTGTTTATTTTGTTTCCGGTTTTTTCCAATAGTTGTTCCGCTCGGGCTAGCCTTGACCTTCTTTGACTGGTTCAAAGGAGAGAGCTGTGCCAAGATGGGGAGCGTTTGTCCTGATGAAAATGTGCAAAAAAATTTGAACCAGACGGCGCGCTCAAACGACACAGGTATGACAGTGAACTTGAGGAATGCATGTCTGAAGCGGAAAACACCCGTGATCTTGCCCTTCTGGAGCAAATCGCGCGAAATGATCGCAAGGCCATTGCTCTGCTTTACCAGAGGCATCATCTTCGGCTTTACCGCTTTCTGATGCGCTTCGTGAAGAATGAGGCGTTGGCAGAAGAACTTGTAAACGAGACCTTCATAGATGTCTGGCGGTCTGCGGAAAAGTTCGAGGGGCGCTCACAGGTTGCCTCCTGGATCCTTTCCATTGGCCGCAACAAGGCGATATCCCAGATGCGCAAGCGATCGGATGCCGCGCTTGATGACGATTATGCCTCCGGGCTGGAAGATGACACGGACACGCCGGAGGTTACCACGCTGAAGCAGGACAAGGCGGCTGCCATGCGGCTGTGCATCGACCGGCTCAGCGATGAACACAGGGAAGTGATCGATCTTGTCTACTATCAGGAAATGGCCATCAAGGAGATTGCCGTCATCCTGTCCGTTCCGGAGAATACGGTGAAGACGCGGGTGTTCCATGCACGCAAGAAACTGTCAGATCTTCTGGCCAAATCCGGCATCGACCGGGGCTGGCCATGAGGCCTTGGATAAATGAAGCCCATGGATACCAGTGTTGAGGAAAAAGACATGACCTACGATCCGGAAATCGAAAAGCTCCTGCCCTGGTTTGCCAAGGGGCTGCTGGAACCTGATGATAGCGAGAAGGTGGAAAGCTATCTCGCCGCTCACCCCGAAATGCACAGGCAGCTCGACCTCATCGCCGAGGAAACTCTGGCGGTGGAGCAGCAGCATGCAGCGCTTGGCGCACCGTCCGCTGGCGGGCTTGACCGTCTGTTGGGCTCGATCGATGCGCTTGAGGCAAAGAGCGGACCGGCGGCATCCCTTGTCGCATCGGTTGCGGCTTCTGGCCGTGCGGGGCGCGGGCTGTCCGGCTGGATCCGGGATTTCCTCGCCGGTCTTTCGAGCCCTTCGATGCAATTTGTCGCTGCGGCGGTTGCTGTCGTGATCGTTGCTCAGGCCGTTATCATCGGCAATCTTGTTCATGGCGGAAGCCAGACGACGGACATTCCGTCTGTCAGCACCTTTACCACTGCTGCCGGACCTCAGGCGAAAACGCTTTCGCAAGCCGGCATGTCATCGGGTAGCTTGCTTGTAGCCTTTAGCAAGGACGCAAGCGTCGGGGCGGTCAATGGCCTGCTGAAGGAGCTTGGCGCCATTGTCAAGGACGGTCCCAAGGCGGGCGGGTTCTATGAGATCGTGATTGCTCAGGACCATCTGCCAGCCGGAGGAATAGAGGCTGTTCTGGAACAACTCAAGGCAAGGAATGACGTGGTTCAGTTCGCATCCGCAAGCCAGTAGCTGCGGATCAGCCGGGGAGACGATCATGCGCTTCAGCATTCAGAAGTCAGCTATAACCCTGATAGTTGCCGGGTTTCTGGCCGTGCCTGTTGTGGCGCTGCCCGGGGCTGCCGGTGCCCAGACCTACACAGATCAGCGCTATATCCCGAACTATCCGCGACGCGGCACAGAGCCTCATCGTCGCGGGTCTCGCGGGATCGGGTCCGGTGCTGCCTTTGGTGTCGGGCTGGGATTGGGACTGACCATCATCGACGGCATCAGTCGCCAGAATCAGATGCGCCAGCCGCCGCCTGACTATGCGCCACCCGAGGCGCCGCCACCAAGGCAGGGCTATCGGCCTGCACCGCGCAAGCCTTCGCAACAGGCCCGTTCACCCAAGCCACCAAGAGAAACCCCGCGCATTGAATTGCCAGAAACCCTGCGTGTGGCTGCGGCAAAGCCGCGGGTTTATTCCATCGGAGACAAGCCGTGGGCCAGTGACACCGAATTTGTGGTGACGCTCAATCCCGGCCTGTCCGAGAGCGACGTGGCAACTTTTCTCAGTGACTATGGGCTGGATCTGATCGAGCAGACGAAGATCAAGCTGCTGGATCAGTATGTTCTGAAGCTGGCCTATCCGGAGGGCATGTCGGTGCGGGATATCCTGCAACTGGCCGGTGACGAGCGGGTGTTCAGGGCCCAGCCTGACTATTTCTACTATCCGTCCGATGATGGCACTTCCGTGCCGCAGCCACCGTTTGCCGGGCTGCAGTATGCGTTTGACCGGCTGGGCTTGGGAACAGGGCAGATGGCTGAGGGCGTCAGTGGCGAAGGGGTGCGGCTTGCTGTCATCGACAGTGGCGTCAATGCCTCCCATCCGGCTGTTTCCGGTGTGGTTGCTGCGCACTATTCGGCCTTTCCCGATGCGGCCGAAGGGGAGCTGGTACCAGCACATGGCACGGCAATCGCCTCGATCATCGCGGCGCGATCCGGCATGCGCGGCATCGCTGATAAGGTGTCGTTGCTTTCCGCCGAGGTGTTCCGGGCCGATGAACGGGGCAACATGGTGGCGGACAGCTACGATATCGTGGGCGGGATCGACTGGGCCGTGGAGCAGGGGGCCGAGATCCTCAATCTCAGCTTTGCCGGCGGCCGGGATGCGCTCATGGAAGCGGCGCTTGCCAAGGCGTCCGAGCGGGGCGTCGTGGCGGTTGCTGCGGCTGGCAACGAAGGCAGTGAGGCACCGGTGGCCTATCCTGCCGCCTATCCGTCGGTGATCGCGGTCACCGCGACCGATGATGCCGATGCGCTCTATGTCTTTGCCAATCAGGGGGACAAGGTGGAGCTTGCTGCGCCCGGTGTCGATGTGCTGGTGGCTGCCGGAGACGAAGGTTTCGCGTTGCAGTCGGGCACCTCGATGGCGACGGCCTATATTTCCGGCTCGATTGCGCTTCTTTTGCAGAAGGAGCCGGGGCTCGGGCTTGCAGAAATCAAGACCCGCCTGTCGCGGAGCACCGAAGATCTCGGGCCAGCGGGTCGCGATCCGCAATTCGGTTTTGGTCGGCTTGATCTATCCAAGGTGTTGAGGGAAGGGGATACCCGATAGGGGCCGAAGAGGCACAGATCGCGGAAAGAATTTGGGGCGTTATAAGGGGGCACTGTCTTGGCGCCCCTTTGCCATACGTCCCGTCCGCCCTGCAGATGGTCAGAGACCGAACTTCACGTCTTCCGGCTTCCAGCCATAGATCCACTCGAACTGCTTGAGCATCTGCCCGGCAGGCATCATTTGCATGGCCAGATTGCGGGCCATGGCGAGCGGGCCGCGCATGTGATAGATGCGGCCGTTCTGGCGCGCCCGGTTGACGACGCGGCAGACGCGCTTCTTGCGGGCCTGTTCATAGGCGGCGAGGCGATCTTCCATGGAGCCGTCGACCTCGTCCAGAGCGCGGGCGAGAATGGCGGCGTCCTCGATGGACATCACTGCTCCTTGTGCCATGAACGGCAGCATGGCGTGGGCGGCATCCCCCAGGAGGGCCACCTTGCCGCGCACCCAGGGCTGGGTCGGATCCTGACCACAGAGTGCCCATTTCAGCCAGTCGTCGCGCTCGGCCAGAAGATCCCTGACCTCACGTGGCCAGCGGGCAAAGCGCTTGTTGAGCCAGACGGCGTCGCCTTTTGTGTTCCAGCCCTGTTCCGACCAGTCTTCATCGACAATCGCCACGATATTCATCATGTGCCCCGAAACGATGGGGTAATGGACGAGGTGGGCCTTTGGTGAAAGCCACAGGCCGACATTGTCGCTGTCGATGCTGCTTGGCACCATCTGCATGGGCAGGGTGGCGCGCCACGCGGTCTTGCCGCTATAGGCGGCCGGGCTGTTGCCGAAATAGTCCGTCCGGATGCGCGACCAGACCCCATCGGCAGCGATCAGGGCCGCACCACGGTAGAAGATCTGTTCCCCATCAGCCAGCTTGCAGCGAACCTCGACGCCCGTTTCGGTTTCGGTGATCTCGCGCACCTCCCGTTCGTCGAGCATTTCGATGAGGTCGGACTGGCTGGCGCGATGATAGAGCGCCTGTTGCAGGTCGGCGCGGTGGATGACCATGTAGGGAGCGCCGAAGCGATTGGAGATGTCACTGGTTGAGATCTCGGACAGTCTGGCGCCTGTCACGCCGGAGTTGATGCAGATCTTGTCAGGGGTTACGGCCAGCTTGGCGATATAGGGCCAGACGCCCCATTCCTTGAGGCTGTTGGTGGCGTTTGGCGAAATCTGGATACCGGCGCCAACCTCGGTGGGGATCCGGTTGCGCTCTAGCAGCAGAACAGGAAAGCCCTTGCAGGCGATTGCGAGGGCTGCGGACAGGCCGCCCGGGCCAGCACCTGCAACAATGATCGGCAGTCGTTCGGTCATGACAGGATCTTTCGAACTGGTCCTCTTGTTCACTCTGGCGCTGGGCCAATACGGGCAAGGGCCTCTTCAAGGCTTCTTCCCACAATAAGCGGCAAGAAGGCTATCCGATAGAGCAGATTGCGTTTTTTAACAGACTCAAACAAAGCCACGGGCAAATTAGTCGGGCCTCTTATAGGTGGTCTTGATCAAAAACAAAAGTGCCCAATTCGTAAGGATGTCACAAAATCGTCACATTTCCTCATCCCCAGATTGGTGACTGGGGTGCAGACAATTGCAACTTTTCAACGTTCCGCCGCGCGCAGCAAACGAGGGATCAGTCTTCGTGGTAGCAGCCCGCCGGACGGGTCGTGGTCGGGCCAAGATCTTCGTCATATTTGTAGAGGGTCGAGCAATAGGGGCAGAGAATTTCTTCCGCGTCACCCATGTCGAGAAAGATATGCGGATGATCCTGAGGCGGCGTCGCGCCGATACACTGGAATTCCCTTGATCCGATGTGGATCACCGGTACGCCCTGATCATTCTTGAAATGAGGAATATTCGAGCTGGCCATTGTAAACCGCTTTCTTTTGCAATGGATTCCGTATGTCGCCAACCATAAGGCCTTGCGCCGGAGATTCCTATTGTCTGTCCGTTTAAACCTTGCCCCTATCCAAAGATATACGTATATTCGCTGCGGCTTTTCCAGCAGAGGCCGCTCCATTCGCCTCGTTTGCCGATTGCGCTTTTGTGCCAAGCTGCTAAGAAGACACAGGTGTGAGCGACAGCTTGCTTTCTCTCTTAATGCGAATCCAATTTTGACATGCCCTATTTCAAATCAGACGATTACACGATTTCCTATCTCGATGAGGGAGCTGGCGAACCGGTTCTGCTCATTCACGGCTTTGCTTCCAACAAGACGGTCAACTGGGTCAATCCGGGCTGGGTTCAGACCCTGACCCAGGCCGGTTATCGTGTTCTGGCGATTGACAATCGCGGCCATGGGGAGAGCGAGAAGCTCTATGATCCGGCGCTCTATTCGTCGCCGCTGATGGCGGAAGACGCGCGGGCGCTGCTGGACCATCTCGGTATCGAACAGGCCTATGTGATGGGCTATTCCATGGGGGCGCGGATTTCTGCCTTCCTGTCGCTGAAATATCCCCAGCGGGTCAAGAAGGTGGTATTTGGTGGCCTCGGTGGCGGCATGATCAACGGCACGGGCGACCCGCAACCGATCATTGATGCGCTGAAGGCCGAGGACGGAGCCAAGGCGACCAGTGCGGTCGGACGGGCTTTCCGTCAGTTTGCCGACCAGACCAAGAGCGACCGGTTTGCGCTGGCGGCCTGCATGGGGTCTTCGCGTCAGAAGATCTCGGTTGATGAGTTGTCCAAACTGCAGGTGCCTGCGCTGGTGGCTGTTGGCACGCGCGACGCCATTGCGGGCACAGCCAAGGAACTGGCCGACGTGTTGCCGGATGCCCGCATCTGCGATATTCCCGGGCGGGACCACATGGTCGCTGTCGGGGACAAGGTTTTCAAGAAGGCCGTTCTGGAGTTCTTCGCCGAGGCGTAACGCTCCTGAGGCACTGTCGGAAAGCAAAAAGGGAGCACGGTCTGACCGCTGCTCCCTTTCTCATATTTGTCTGTTATCGGTCCGGCGTCACTTTATGCTCTCACTGGCCGGTTGATTGGGGCCGAACTATTTGCCTTCAAAGACCGGAGCCCGCTTTTCGGCAAAGGCCCGTCGCCCTTCCTTGTAGTCCTCGCTGTCAAGGCAGGTGCTGGCCATGGCGAACAGCGCGTCAAGGGAGACGCAGCCTTCCTGTGCGATGGCATTGTTGATGCCGGCCTTGTGGTAGCTGGCGCTGAGCGGGGCGAGGCGGGCGACTGACTGGCAATAGGCCGCAGCTTCTGCGTCGAATGTTTCGTCGGCAAAGACCTCGTTGAGAAAGCCGATCCTCTGTGCTTCCGCCGCGCTGTAGACCTTCGCCGTGAGGTAGATTTCCCGGGCGTTGGCCGGTCCGACGATGGAGACCACGTCGGCGATGGCGCGGGTGGGGTAGCCGATCCCGAGCTTTGCGGCGGGAATGCCGAACTTTCCGGCTTCATTGGAGAGGCGCAGATCGCAGGCTGCCGCCAGCCCGAAGCCGCCACCCATGCAGAAGCCCTTGATGAGCGCGATGGTCGGTTTGGATGCCTGCCGGACCACACGGTAGCATTCCGCATTGACGTCGTCATAATGGGTGGCCGAGGGGGTATCCTTGCGCACCGTGTCAAACTCGGCAATGTCGGCGCCGGAGACAAAGGCCTTGTCGCCGCGCCCTTCAATGACGATGACATGAATGGCGGGGTCGGCGTCAAGCTCTCCGAGGGCGGAGGGTATGGCTTGCCACATCGCCAGCGTAACGGCGTTCCGCTTGGCTTCATTGTTGATGACGATGCGGCCGATGGCACCGCTGCGTTCGATCAGGATCTTGTCTGAATTTTGGGTGTCGGTCATATCTGTGCTAACTTTGTGGGATAATTTTTTACTCAAGGCCTAAAAGAGTGGGTTTTTATTCTTGAAGACCCGTGTTACGCAGCCTATCTGTAGCGAGATTGTATGCCAAACAAAAGGCATGCGAATGGACTAGGCGATTTCGGCAAAACCCCTTTTGCCGGGTAGCTCGAATGACAGGGACCACCTCAATTGGCCCTATGAGCAACTGACAATCACGCCCCTTGCTGCTCACAAGGGCACACATCGACATCGTGTCGTTTCGCCCGGATGCGGGAAACGGAGATATTATGGTAGAGGCAAGCCTTAGCCACAGCGCTTACACACAGCCCAACGTCATTGACCCTGTTTGGGAGCGCGTGCGTGCGGAAGCCGAGACTATTGTGCGCACCGAGCCGGTGCTTAGCAGTTTCATCTATTCAACCATTCTCAGCCACAAGCGGCTGGAAAACGCGGTCATTCATCGCATTGTTGATCGCTTGCACAATCCTGCCATGGATTCGGAAGCGATCCGGCAGGCCTATCGTGAGGCCTGCGAGGCTGACCCGTTCATTGCCGAAGCGATGCGCGCGGACATCCGGGCTGTGGCCGATCGTGACCCGGCTTGCGAGCGGTTTGTCGATCCCATCCTCTATTTCAAGGGCTTCCATGCGATCCAGACCCACCGTCTGGCGAACTGGCTCTACAACAACGGCCGCAAGGATTTCGCCTTCTATCTGCAGAGCGTGAGCTCTCAGGTCTATCAGGTGGACATTCACCCGCGGGTATCTTTTGGCAAGGGCATCTTCTTTGACCATGCGACCGGGATCGTCATCGGTGAAACCGCGGTTCTTGAGGATGATGTTTCGATTCTTCAGGGTGTTACTCTGGGTGGCACGGGCAAGGAGGACGGGGATCGTCATCCGAAGATCCGCCATGGTGTGCTGATCGGTGCCGGTGCCAAGGTGCTGGGCAATATCGAAATCGGCAATTGCTCTCGCGTGGCGTCCGGCTCGGTGGTGCTCAAGGCTGTGCCGAACAATGCCACGGTGGCCGGGGTTCCGGCCAAGGTGGTCGGGCAGGCTGGCTGTGCCGAGCCAGCCATCAGCATGAACCAGATTCTTCAGGACGCAGATTGAGCCTTAACGGTGGTTCTGCGTCCATTTGTTCGTTTATCCACGCAGAAAAACTTGAAATCATGTGGAAACCGGCTTTACTCTGCAGGTGTGCTATGCCACTCAACCGGTCATGAGTTCCGGGTGGGGCGCCAACCCGCCCGGATTTTTTGATCAATCCTTGATTGGTTTATTGTGATCAGTGTTGTGTAACCTGCAGGAGGTTATTTTGGACAAGACCGAACTGGCAAAACTTCAAGCTTTCATGCGCAAGACCCTTCAGTCTGCCAACCTCGAAGTGCGCGCCCGTCCGCGCAAGGATGATTCCGCAGAGGTTTATGTTGAAGATGAGTTTGTCGGCGTGCTGTTCCGCGATGAGGAAGATGGTGATTTGTCCTACAACTTCTCCATGGCGATTCTCGATTACGACCTGGAAGAGGCTTGATGTCACACGGTAACGTCCTGTTGCCGTGTTGATGATCAAGCCGCAGAGCCGATCCGAAATTCAAGGCTGTCGATCCCCTGCCGGGGCGACAGCCTTTTTGTTGCTCCGGGCAGGCCCGCATTAAGGCACAAGGAACTTGCTCAACCGCCCGAGCAGCGTAGCATCGAGTCTTTTCCAGTCTTTGAGCAGATGAGGGCGGAACCGGTAGCTCACCTGAAGATTGCCGCCAAGGGTGATCTCCCGCATGCAAAAGGCCGGTTCCTTGTCGTTTGATGCAATGCAGCGGGCGACGAAGGGTTCGTTCGCTTCCGGTTTGAAATAGATGATCTCGCCGCCAAATCCGGATGCCTTGTCCATTTCGAAGCCGATGAGTGCTGCCGGTCCCTTGATCGGCGTGCCGGTGAAAAACTGGCTGTAGACGCTGAACAGCCGTTCAGAGCTCTGCAACAGCTCCCTGGGTTGGCTGAGCGAGACAAAGAGCAGGCTGGAGGCTTCGGTCGCGTCACTGAAGGCGACCTGTTTCTCGCGGCTGAAGCCTTCCATGGATGGCCACAGGAAGACCAGATCAAGCTGCTTGAGGGTTTTGGCTGTGCGCTGTTCTGCGCTTCTTATGACATTCTCCGGCACCGACAGGCGTCGGTCGCCAATGGTGATCTGGCGGGGTGACGTCTCGAAGCTGTAGGGACTGTTGATCAGGCTCGGGCCTGAATATTCAAAGACACGACTGAGCACATAGAGAAATGTGATGGCGATCAGGCCGGCAATCAGGATGAAGAAGATCCATCTCTGTGTCGAACCCTGCTCTTCCGGTGTCTGATGCTGCATCGAATTCTCATCTTAGTCTTTGGCGGGGATGGCAGGAAAAGTGCGCCGGGATTCGCCCCGACTCTAGGCAATCCTCCGCAAGGCTTCAATCGTCCAAACGGAACTACGCACACAACCGCTTGCATTTGCTTATGACGAAATAGGAACAGACAGAAAGGGCGTCATCTCGGTCGGCACGAGTCTTGCTCCTTTATTAAGGAGAGATCGGCCCTTGTGTCACAATGAGACATTGTGGCCGTCGGGTTTGCTGTTTCGCTTGGAATTGCCCCATTTTGATAAGGGCACTGCGGACTGCGGTCACTCTGGAACCTGACACAAGTGGCATCTGGCAAAACCAGAAAAGGATGGAAGTCGTGGGACCTGAATTGTTTGCTCTTGTTTATGTCACCTCGGTGGGCTTTGTCTGCGCTGGCATTTTGGCCAGTCTTTATCAGATCACGGCGCAACGGCCAGCCGGGTTCCGCGTAACGATCAACAGCTGGCCCGGGGTATTCTTCTCGGTGGTCATCTGCACCTTTGCTGGCCCCTTCATTATCATGCGCAATGCCTTGCGCGGGCGGCGGCTTGAGCATCGGCCCATTGGCTGGCTTTTCGGTTCTTCTGCAATTGCCAGTGTCTGGAGCGCCTGTTCCGGGGTGCTGCTGCTCAACGTTCTTTCGGTTGCTGCCAACGCAATGAGTTGATCTCGCTGTCGACACTGGCTATCAGTTGACGCAACGATATCCAGACAGTTCTGAAAGGTGGAAGCCGTGACCCTTTATCAACTCGGAGAGTTCAAACCAAGCGTGCCGGAGGACGGTTCCTATTGGGTGGCACCAAACGCCAGCCTCATCGGCAAGATTATTCTCGGTCAGGACGCCAGCGTATGGTTCGGCGCAGTCCTCAGGGGTGACAATGAACCGCTGACGATTGGCGACCGGAGCAATATTCAGGAGGGCAGCACCCTGCACACGGATATGGGCGCGCCTCTGACCATTGGCACCGACTGCACCATTGGCCACAACGTGATCCTGCATGGCTGCACCATCGGCGATAATTCGCTGATTGGAATGGGAGCGGTGGTGCTGAATCATGCCAAAATCGGCCGCAATTGCCTCATCGGCGCCAAGGCGCTCATCCCAGAGGGTAAGGTCATTCCAGACAATTCGCTGGTCATGGGGATGCCCGGCAAGGTCGTGCGGACGCTCGATGAAGAGGCGATCAACAAGTTGCGCCAGTCGGCGGCCAATTATGTCCTCAACTGGAAACGCTTTGCTACAGAGCTGAAGCCGCTCTGATCCCGCCTTTTCGCAATGGACGAAAAAAAGGGCCAGCCGCGGGGACGACTGGCCCACCCTGATCGCAATGGACGGGATGTGGGGACGCGATCAGGATTGCAAAGCAAAGTGTGAGCAAGAAAGAGCCGTCGAGGGCCCTCCCTCATTAGCGAGTGTCAGCAATGGCAGTCCATTGTGAAGGATGAAGCGCAGCCTGACGCTTGATGTAGTGATAGGGGGTTTTATCCCATGGCAGGATCCGCGGATCCTGATTGTCCAGGATGAGATCGCCCCTATCCGTGCGCACGGTCAGAACTGCATGGCCATTGCCGTTCCTTTCCTTGACGACCGTGATGAGAAGTGCAGTGGTAGGCCAACCGGCCTTGATGAGCATGCGCCGTTTGAGCAGTGCGAAATCTTCGCAGTCGCCAGCTGCCCCCGGATAGGTCCACAGTTCTTCTGTTTTGTATTGTTCCTCATCCGTCACCGGGCGGACAGAGTCATTCACATAGGTATTGATCTCGATCAGCTTGGTCCAGCTCGCCTTGGACAGCTTCACGGCCTGATCCGAATTGAATGAAAGATTGCATTCTGACGGATTGTTCCGGCAGAAATTGACATGTCCGATTGGAGCCGACGTCAGGCCCATAATGGTCATGAATGGTGAGTAACTGGCAGCCGCCGCTTCCCAAGGCATGGCAAGGCAGGCAAGGCTGAAAAAAGCAAATCCCCAAATGCGTTTCTTCATTTTTATCTCCCGTCGTTATGGGAGATTATTAGAAGTATTCATTTGAGATTTATCGAATATTCGTGGCGAAATTTGAGTAAAAAACTATCGAAACTGTCGTAAAACTCTACTTATATTTAAATTGAATTGTATTTTTATTTTAATGGCATTTGAATGAAATTGAGTTTTAATTTGATGTTAATTTGCGGAAAGTCAGAGTCAATTTCGATTAAAATTGTAATTATAAAAAGCGCATCAATATCAATGGCTTGAGTTTTATGCAAGGGCGGGGAAGAGGATTGTGCCCATCAGCAAAAAGAGCGCGGATGGACTGCTTTCACCGGGTGCAGCAGAAACTGTTTCTGCACTTTATGGTGGCAAGAATTCACTTTGTATTTTAATGAGAGTATTTTTGTTGCTTCTTCCGAACGGCAAAAAAATTGAAAAAACTGCTTTTTGATGCATTATTTCGGCGAATAACTTTGCCAATACTGCTGCGGGAACGCCTTCGGGGCAGGCAAATTCCTTCAGCCGAACCTCAAGAGGAGGTCCGGTCTCTTAACAACAACAGGAGAAGGGGAGCCGGTCTATCGCAGGTTCTTGTCGATCGCGGTGCTGTCTTGAACGGCTGAGAATTCGACAGCCAGACCATCTTCCAGATGACGAACCACGCGGGCACGGATCTTGCCGATGTTGACTTCCTTGCCAACAGCCGGGCGGGCGGTGGTCTTGATGGCGGCACCGGAAAGGGAAAGGTCGAGCACGCGGCAGATATGTTCCGAGCCATCAGCAAGGATCAGCTTGGTGATCGGATGCTTCGGCTGGCGACGTTCGTGGCGGCGATCTTCCGGCAGGTCTAGAAGATGACGGTTGGCAAGCCATGTGAGCTGAGAGGCCAATTTGTCCCGCTTGCGCAGGGTCGCATCGATGGTGACGGCGAAGCCGCCTTCGATCTTGCGAACGATCTTGCCTTCAATGCGGCCGATGTGGTCGATATAGGCAATCACCCGTTCACCGATTTCACCCCGGATCGGCGTGATCATGGCCATGCCGCCCGGCGACATGTTGATGACCTGGCACGGATACTCCGTCTTGTTCTCAAGCATGAAGCGACCCAGCAGGTTCACCTTGACGCGTTGATGACGACGGCGCTCGGTAATGCGCGGTAGAACAGATTTTCTCGCTATTGCCGACATAAGGACAGACTGCTTCCCGGCCAGGGTTGGACACGATGGACGAACGTTACGCCATCCTATTCCCCGCATGGTTAACAAAGCCTTGTGTCAGCACGCTTCATTCAAAGCTATCGTAAATAAATCGCCATACCCTAGGGTTGTGCTGTGGATGCAATGCCAATCAATCGCTACGGCCACCTTCAATGACCGTCAGATGGCCGATCCGGCGCTCCGGTCGGATGTGGGCATGGCTGACGACAGGGGACAGGATCGAGGTGGTTGGGGTGAGGCCAAAGTTGTGCTGGGCCTTTGGGGCCTGCTCCTGGGTGCGCATGAAGGCGGGCCTTTCGTCAGGCCAGATCAGGCGCATGGAGGAAATGGAAAGCTCCCGTACCGGCCAGATGCCGATCCAGTATGGCATGTCGACGGGGCTGGCGGCGCCAAGCAACCGGCTCTTAGGCTGGCCATAGTGGCGCAATGGCAGCAGGATCGCTTCAAACTCCAGTTCCTGATTGCGTTCGGTCTTGCCCTTGAATCCTATGACGGCTGCGGCCTCGTCTTCGACAACGGCAGTCAACAACAGTTTCATGCTCGAAAGATCTTCCGTGCTCCACAGATCGTAGAAATTGCGGCCCTTGAGTTCGCGGCAGAAGGAGCCACACAGGCGGGTGCCTGCCAGACGGAAGGTCAGGCTGTTTTCGTTATCATATTCCAGTATGAAGGTGTCGCCAAGGATCTGGTGAATTTCAGCCGGGTCAATATCACTGCGCTCAGGGGCAGTTCGTCCGCCTCTCAGTCCATCCCAATAGGAAAACAGTTCGCGCGTTACCTGATGTTTCATGTCGAGTCTCTATCTGGGGCAGTTCTGCATCCAATCTGTTTCATCATGGGGCAGAACGGGGGTCTTTTGTATCTCACGACTGATACGAAGCAGGGGGCGTGCCAAACGTTAAGGTTGAAAGGGGCAAATCTGGGGCGGGTCTTTCCAACGGTGTTGTTAAGGTTAACGACGGGTTGTCGTTGTGGGCAAACGCGGAATAGTGTAAAAAAGGTCTTAACAGATCCACTGGCGCCAGATCGGACTCCTTTAGTCTGGTGCCGCGGCTCTTCAAAGACTTCCCGAGTTCGGGAACGCCGGCCATCCTGATGATCAACAGATCCTCGGATGGCTTTTTTTTGCCTTTTGCCCTTTTGCTTGTCGCGTTGCCATTTTTGCGCTGCTGTTAACGTTCTTTGTTTTAATATATGCCAGCAGATTGCCTTATTGCCGCCTTATGGCTTGTCAGGATAGCCCTATGCCTTATTTCTAGGGACTGAAGATCAAAGAACAGAGAAGGATCCCCCATGGCTTTGCAACCGCGTGGTTCATGGCACATGCCCCCGGGCATGAAGCCTCCAAGAGAGCCGATGTTCAATTTGCCGACCCCGGTTCTGGTTCTGGCGGGCATCATGATTGCCATTCAGGCCGCGCAATCCTATTTCCTTTCGCTTGATCAAAGGGAAACCCTGCTGCTGACCTTTGCCTTCCTGCCAGCCCGTTATGGTGCAGTCGCTCAGGTCTTTTCCTTCCCCGGCGGCGTGCTGGGCGACATCTGGACATTTGTCACCTATGCCTTCCTGCATGGGGGGTGGGTGCATGTGCTGATGAATGTCGTCTGGATGATGATCTTTGCGACGGTGATTGTCCGGCGCATTGGCACGTTCAACTTCGCCTTGTTCTTTATCATCACGGCTGCGGCGGGGGCTCTGGTGCATCTGCTCATCCATTTTGGCAGCCAGTCCCCTTTGGTCGGCGTATCGGCGGTTCTATCCGGTGCCATGGCCGCCTCGGCGCGCTTTGCCTTCAGCAGCGGAATGGGCTTTTCCGGCTTGCAGGGGCTCAACCGTTATCCCTGCCAGAGCCTCTCTGCACTGCGGCGCAATTCTCAGGCCATGGGCTTTATCGGTATCTGGCTGGTGTTGAACCTGGTGTTCGGTGTCTTTTCGATTTTTGGCGGTGGGGCATCCATCGCTTGGGAAGCGCATCTGGGTGGCTTCATCGCCGGGTTGCTGGTTTTCCCCTATCTCGATCCCTATTCCCGGCCGCCACGCAAACCGAAGCCGCCAAGGGAGGATCCTCCCAAGAAGCGGCCAGATCACCTTAAAGTGATCAAGTAGAGGCTGAACTGGGCACGATGGTGCTCCGCGGCAGGCACATAGACATATTGGCAAAGAGGCGGATGGTCCATCAAGGAAACTGCCTCTTTTTCTTTGTCTTTTTGTCGTGACACACGGGTTTAAAGAGGCGGGCGTGCGTGAAGAGTAAGACGGAGCTACCCCGTAGTTATGCTTAAGTTTGGGGCCTGTTGCGCTTGTCAGGCGGTTCAACATGTCGCACACTTTAAGGTTCAAAGACACGCACTTGCTCTGAGCCCAGCGGCACATGAGGCGCAAAGCGTGCTTTGAGCCAACCTGTCAAGAGGGAGACCCGTTTAATGACGATTGCCACCATACTCAATCAAAAGGGACGAGACGTATTCAAGACCGATCCCGCCACCACACTGGTCGAGGTGGTCAAGATGCTGCGTGACAAGGGCGTGGGTGCCATTCTTGTTGCCGAGGGCGAGAAACTGTGCGGCATTCTCTCGGAGCGCGATATCGTGCGTGCTCTCAGCAATCACGGCGGTTCGGCTTTGCTTCGGCCTGCCAGCGAGTTCATGACCAAGGATGTGATGACCTGCACCGAGGATGAAACCATCGTGTCGGTCATGTCGCGCATGACTACGGGCCGTTTCCGTCACATGCCGGTTGTCAAGGGCAGGAAGATTGCCGGGCTGGTGTCGATTGGTGACGTGGTGAAGTTCCGTATCGAGGAAACCGAACGCGAGGCCGAAGACATGCGTGCCTATATCGCGGCTGGCTAGGACTTCGGGCAAGGGCAGTGTTGATCTGCTCTTTCGTCGTATCACGCAGCGGGCGGGTTTTGCTGCGTGTTCCGTTACAGACGGGCGGTTCTGCCGCCCGTTTCGTTTTGTGGCTTTTGCGACTGTTCGGCAAGCACAGGGGGCTGTCCCGCCCGGCTATTTCTTATAGACTTCCTTGGGGTCAAACAGCGGCTTGTCTTCCCTGAAGGACAGCGTGGCCTTGTCGCCTTCAAGTGTGGCTGCGCGATAGAAGCATGATTTGTAACCCTGATGGCAGTTGGCTGTGGCGCCGCGGGTGCGCACCTTGATCCAGATTGCATCCTGATCGCAGTCGGTTCTCAGTTCGATGACATCCTGAATGTTGCCGCTTGTTGCCCCCTTGTGCCACAGCTCCTTGCGCGAGCGGCTCCAATAATGGGCCTCGCGGGTCTGCAATGTGAGGCCGAGGCTTTCGGCGTTCATATAGGCGAACATCACCACATCGCCGCTATCGGCGTCGGTCACGATGCAGGCAATGAGGCCCTTGTCATCGAATTTGGGCAGGAAGTCCTGCCCCAGTTCGATCTCGTCATGGCTTTTTCCCTGTTGATCCGAAAAGATGACGGGCATGGCCGGGGCCTCATGTGCTGAATGGGTTCTCGGGGAGGGCAATGCTGAATGGGGTGCCGCAATCAGCGGCTCTCACCCACCAGATTGAGGAAGCGGTTCTGCTTCTCGAAATCTTCCTGGAATACGCCGGTAAAGCGCATGGTCACGGTATTGGCGCCGCGCTTGCGGACCCCGCGCATAGTCATGCACATATGTTCGGCTTCCACCAGAAGTGCAATGCCGCGAGGGGCAAGGGTGGCCTCGATGGTATCAATGACCTGCGCCGTGAAGCTTTCCTGAGTCTGCAGGCGGCGGGCAAAGGTGTCGACCACGCGTGCGAGCTTTGACAGGCCGACCACGCCGTTGGACGGATAGTAGGCAATATGGGCCTTGCCAACGAAGGGAACCATGTGGTGTTCGCAGGCTGAGAAGAATTCGACATCACGCAGCAGCACCATGTCCTCATAGCCATTCACCTCTTCGAAGGTGCGGGCGAGGGGGGCGGTCGGATCTTCGCGATAGCCGCGGTAAAGCTCTTCGTAGGCTTTGACGACACGCTTTGGCGTATCGAGCAGGCCTTCACGATCCGGGTCGTCGCCGATCCATTTGATCAGCGTGCGCACGGCCTCTTCGGCTTCATGGCGGGATGGTCGCTTGACCAGCGCCCAATCGTCTGCCTGATCGCCGGATGTGGCCACTGCTTGCAGCTGTGTTTGGTTGTTGTTGTTGTTTTTCAAGGCGGTATCCTGCCCCTCTTCAGCCTTTTCGCCAGCGGAATTGCTGGGGTCGACAATCATATCCATGACAGACCTGTGCGCCTTTCATAACGGAGCATGATTGCGATCGAACCTGATCCTTCGGTGGCGCCATCATGCACTTTTTTTCCAATTTGTCAGCAGGAAATCATATTAGGTGGGTTATGTTACACTATAACCTTCCCTGTCAACGATTTCCAAGGAATCGAACCTGCATTCCTTGTTTTTCTTCCTATATAGGCATTATAGGGGTAAATGCGAGTATTGGATCGCAAGTCAGGGCACAAGAGAGAATTTCCATGCTGGACGATATTTATAATCAGAAGATTTTGGAATTCGCAGGAAATATCGCTCGCCTTCAACGGCTGGAGCAGCCGCAGGCGTCGGCCAGAGCACACAGCAAACTGTGCGGTTCGACCATTGAGGTCGATCTGGTGGTGACGGATGGCAAGGTCAGTGACTATGGCCAGACGGTCAATGCCTGTGCCTTGGGGCAGGCTGCGTCCTCTGTCGTCGGGCGCCAGATCATCGGTTCGGACCTTGCCGAGTTGCGGCAGCTGCGCGAAACCATGCGGGCCATGCTCAAGGAGGAGGGGGCTCCTCCTGCCGGAAAATGGCAAGACCTGCAGTATCTCGAGCCGGTCAGAAACTATCCGGCGCGTCATGCCTCCACGCTACTGGTGTTTGATGCCATCGTCGATGCGTTCGAGCAGATCGAACCGGAAGCATGAAATATCTCGCCATCGGGCTCATCAAGCTCTACCAGATTTTCCTGTCTCCCTTCATCGGGCGGGCCTGTCGCTATCAGCCGACCTGTTCGCGCTATACGGAGGAGGCCATCGGCCGGTTCGGCTTCTGGGCCGGGGGCTGGATGGGGCTTGCACGCATCCTGCGCTGTCATCCATTCGGGCATAGCGGCTTTGATCCTGTGCCTCGACAGTTGCCTCAAGGCGCGCGCTGGTATAAACCATGGACCTATGGCCTTTGGGGCGGCGATCACATCGATCCGGAGACACGTCTGGATAAACGTAAATGATGTATTCTCGCCGGCCTCGACGGACCAGTTTTACATTTCGTACCTAAGACAAACCTAAGGGTTTCTGAACCCGACAGCTTACCTGCGTTGTAGGCAGGAGTTGAGCAGGAGACTACAATGGTCAATCTGACTTTCCCTGATGGATCTGTTCGTGCATTTGACGATGGCGTTCGTGGCGTCGACGTCGCGCAGGGCATTTCCAAATCTCTGGCAAAAAAAGCCGTGGCTGTGAAGCTGAATGGCGAATTGGCCGATCTGGCCGATCCGATCTCCAGCGATGCCAAAATCGAAATCGTGACGCGCACCGATGAAGCTGCGCTGGAATTGATCCGCCACGATGCTGCCCATGTGATGGCTGAAGCCGTGCAGGAATTGTTCCCCGGCACCCAGGTCACCATCGGGCCGGTCATCGACAATGGATTCTATTACGACTTTGCACGCAATGAACCCTTCACGACCGAAGATCTTGCCCTGATCGAAAAGAAGATGGCTGAGATCATCGATCGCAACGCACCCTTCACCAAGGAAGTGTGGAGCCGGGATGTTGCCAAGAAGCATTTCTCCGACAAGGGGGAAAGCTACAAGGTAGAACTGGTCGACGCGATCCCTGAAGGGGAAGACGTCAAGATCTATCGTCAGGGCAACTGGCTTGATCTGTGTCGTGGCCCGCACATGGCTTCGACCGGCCAGATCGGCAAGGCCTTCAAGCTGATGAAGGTTGCCGGTGCCTATTGGCGCGGTGATTCCAACAATGCCATGCTGAGCCGCATCTATGGCACCGCATGGGCATCGGAGCAGGATCTGAAAGATCATCTGACCCGTCTGGAAGAAGCGGAAAAACGCGATCACCGCAAGCTCGGCCGTGAAATGGACCTGTTCCATTTCCAGGAAGAGGCTCCGGGGTCCGTGTTCTGGCATGACAAGGGCTGGACCCTGTTCCAGAACCTGATCACCTACATGCGCCGTCGTCAGAGGAGCTGGGGCTACAAGGAAGTCAACAGCCCTGACATGATGGAACGCACCCTGTGGGAACAGTCCGGTCACTGGGAGAAATTCGGTGAGAACATGTTCACCACCCAGACCCCGGACGAGCGGATCTTCTGCTGCAAGCCGATGAACTGCCCGGGCCATGTCCAGATCTTCAAGAACGGTCTCAAGTCCTACCGCGACCTGCCATTGAAGCTGGCCGAGTTCGGCAAGGTTCATCGCTATGAGCCGTCGGGTGCTCTGCACGGCATGATGCGTGTGCGGTCGTTCACGCAGGATGATGCCCATATCTTCTGTGGCGAAGACCAGATCACCGAGGTCTGTGTCGACCTGCATCAGCAGATCATGTCGATCTATCATGACTTCGGCTTCACCGACATCCGCGTCAAATTCTCTGACCGCCCTGAAAAGCGCGTTGGTTCGGATGCGGTCTGGGATGCAGCTGAAAACGCTCTGAAGACGGCCATTGATGCTGCCGGTCAGGAATGGACGCTGAACCCGGGTGAGGGTGCCTTCTACGGCCCGAAACTCGAATATGTGCTGCGTGACGCCATTGGTCGTGACTGGCAGTGCGGTACGGTTCAGGTGGACCTCAACCTGCCGGGTCGCCTTGGTGCCTTCTTCATCGATACTGATGGCAACAAGGTGCATCCGGTGATGATCCACCGCGCCCTGTTCGGTTCGCTGGAACGCTTCACCGGCATTCTGATCGAGCATTATGCCGGTCACTTCCCGCTGTGGCTTGCGCCGCTGCAGGTGGTCGTCGCGACCATCACGTCGGAAGCGGACGACTATGCCCGTGACGTGGCTGCGCAGCTGACCAAGGCTGGCCTCAATGTCGAGACCGACCTGAGGAACGAGAAGATCAACTACAAGGTCCGCGAGCATTCGCTGGCCAAGGTTCCGGCGCTGCTTGTTGTTGGCAAGAAGGAAGCCGAGGAGAACGGGGTTTCCATCCGTCGTCTCGGATCCAACAATCAGGTCTCCATGTCGCTTGTCGATGCGATCGCTTCGCTGGTTGATGAGGCCATTGCTCCGGACCTGCGTCGTGCCATGGAAGCCGACAAGATCGAGGCTGCCGAATAGGCGGCTTCTGGAGCAGGATTGAAAGAGGCGGTGCCGGATGACGGTGCCGCCTTTTTTGTTGCCTGCAGCCTGTCGGGAGACATGCGGCTGGAGGGTCTCTTCACAAAGTGATTCAGGAAACGGGCGTGTTCCATCACTTTAAGCTGTGTGGATTCCTTGAATCATTTCAGGGGCTTTCTCTTGTTGGGTGAGAAAGTGATTCATGGCCTTTGCTGGTCGGTAACAAGGGTCAGCGGGTGAATGTCCGGCATGCCGGGCAGGGAGACCGTGTCGCAGGCTCTTTCCTTCGTGAGCCATTTGGCTCGCGGGTGCAGGCCTGCCACGGGGATGGCGATGCGCATGTGCCGGTTGGATTGGGCGACATGGGCGAGGGCGTGCCGGAAGCTGTAGGCGCGTGTCTCAAACGAATAGAGACTGTAGCCTTCCTCTGTGTAGATCAGCACGGTGAGGCAGCAGGCCGGGTCATAGTGATACTGGAAGCGGCAGGTGACATCCAGACCGTCAAACTGTGCGTCAAACGACAGGCTGGTCAGAAAGCTTTCCTCTCCTGCTGGCTCACCCGGTGGCGGGCCGGGCGGTGTGGTCGGATCGTAGGGTGGCTCTGACCGAAGAAGTGCACGGAGACGATGGCGGATGGTCTCCCATCGGGTTTCCTGCTCGGGCAGGGCGGCAATGATTGGCTTGCTGTCGTCTTCTGTCGGTGCGCTCATGGTAGGGCAGTCCTTTGTTGCAGGGCTGGCGTATATAAGAGGGCAATCCTACTGGGCGGTGGCCAGAACCTCGATATCGCGATTGAGGCCGGGGCTGACCGAGAAATCGCGATTATAGACCTCGTTGCCCTGCTTGGCGATGGCTGTGTAATCACCGGCGGCCAGCGCCAGCGTCGGGAAGGCGCCGATGGCGCGTTTGACCACATCACCGCCGGGGGTGAACACGGTCCAGATGGTGTTGGCCAGAGCTTCGCCCCCCGGTTCCGAGACAAGGCGCAGGGTTACCTTGGCGGCATTGTGGATCATCGTCACGTTGATCAGCTTGCCTTCGGTGATCTCGACATCGCCGCGGACCTTGGCATTGGCTGATCCGTAGTTCGAGACCACATGGTAGACGCCCTGACTGAGCTTGACGACATGGTCGGGTTTGACATTCTTGATCAGCAGCGTGTGCGCACCGGTGTCGGCATCTTCACCGGTGTAGATGTCGAATTTCAGGATGTTGCTGTCGAGCGGAATGTCGCCTGCGGCCACGGCGTTGAGGCGCATGGCTCCGGCGTGGAGGTTGAAGCTCTCGCGATAGTCGCCTGCCTTGGGCAGGATGACGCGCTTGGTCAGGTTGGCATAGCCATAGCCTGCGTAGACAATGTAGCTGCCCGGCTGAAGGTCGACCTCCAGCGGGCCGCCCTCGACATTGTTCAGCATCGGCAGGTGGCCTTCGGCATCCTTTTCGTCGCTGAAGATACGCCAGTTGATGCCTCGCTGAAGGATCTGCTCATCGTCAGAGAGCAGGGCCGTCAACTCAAGGCGGGCGATGCCGCCGGGTTCTATCTTTGGCTTTTCCGGCTCCTGTCTGGCGGCAAGGGCTTCTGCAGTCTCTGCGGCGCCAGCTGTCAGTGGGGTTTCGGCCTCGGCGTCAACCTCGACGCTGCTGGGGCTTGTCGGCTCCAGCGCATCGGTCGGTGCAGTGGTTTCCTGAGGGGCTGCTGCTGCGGCCTCTGTGCCGGGCTGTGGGGTTGCTTGCCCGGCTTCCGCCGCTTCGCTCTTGATCGGGTTTGAGGCTGGTACCGGGACGGTCTCTGGCAGCTTGAGGTAGACCGGACGCTCGTTGTTGCTCTTCTCGATGATGGTCCCAAGATTGAGAGGGGCCTGTGTTCCCTGAGCCATGGCGCCGTTCAGACAGAGCGCGCCAAAGGCGACAAACAGGGAGACGCGAAGGGCCTGCAAGAGCCTGTGCGGAAGCGTTTGACCGGTTTGTTTCATGGAGTCCACAGATCTGTCCTTGCGTAGCGCCAATATCATCGGATGTGAGGTGAGTCTCAAGCTCAGCCTTCGCTTTGTGTAGCATTTGATTGCCCGATAGCAAATCCAAAAACCGTGGTTATTTGAGGGCGCGGGCTGATAAAAAGACGCATCCGGCTCCGGGGGGCTGCCCTGTCACTTTGCGAGCTGCACCAAAGGGAATCAGTGGCACTGCGGATCAATGTCTGAATGCATTCGGGGATTTGTCGGGCAATAGACAGTGTTGGTGACGATGGGGCGCAGGGAATCCTTGCGGGGGATTTGGTCGGCTTTGCTGAGAAACTGATTCATCTTCTTGAGAAAGTGATTCAATGACTTGCGATAATGATTCATGTTGCTTGTAAATTGATTCAGGTTTCCTTCTTATTATGTTGAAATAAAAGGATAATTTAAAATCTTGATTTGATGGTGGGTGAGCTGGTCAGGCAATTGGAGGACCCTTGGGATGGACGATCGCCAGGGGGAATGCGCGTGGTGGTCGTAGCTTTCTGTACGGTCCACGAGAGCCAGGTCATCCGATAAGCGTGGGCATTCTCGCCTCGTGTTTACTTCTCGATTTATATATTAACAGTCTGTTAACCATTTCAGAAAACAATGGTTAAACAAGTTTTAACGGTGTGAGTCTGTACAAATCCGGTGCGTTCGATGGGATCGCACCCAAGTGCACTTTGGGCACGTTAAACGCTTTCTTGGAGAACCCCTTGGCCAGCTCTGTTTCGTTCAACAATTCGATCAGATTTCAGGCCGCCTTTGAAGAGGCGAGCCGGACGACTGGTACTGACTTCGAGTTTCTTCTGAATACGGCCAAGCGCGAGAGCAACTTCAACGCCTCGGCCAAGGCGCCCACGTCTTCTGCGTCTGGCCTGTTCCAGTTTGTCGAGCAGACGTGGCTTGAGACCATGAAACAGTCCGGGCCCGAACTTGGCCTGGGCAATGTGGCTTCCCAGATCTCTCAATCCGGTGACAGATATTATGTTCGGGATCCGGAAATGCGGCAGCAGATTCTGGATATGCGCAACGACCCCAAGGTCGCCGCCCTGATGGCTGGTGCCTATGCCCAGAGCAACCGTGAGCAACTGAGCGAACAACTCAACCGGACGCCGTCGCAGGGTGAATTGTATGCGGCGCATTTCCTCGGCGCACAAGGCAGTGGCAAGCTCATCACACTTGCCGAGAAGGCGCCGGACACGACAGCTGCAGCGGTGTTTCCTGCTCAGGCTGAGGCCAATCGCAACATCTTCTATGACCGCCAGGGCAACGCCAGAAGCGTGTCCGAGGTGTATGACAATCTGGTTTCCACGGCATCGTCTGAACCTGCTTCGACGAAGAAGAAGGGGCTGTTGGATATGCTTGGGCTGGGCAATCTGTTCAGCGCCAAGGAATCAACCAGGCAGGCGCAGCTGACCCGCAGCCCTGAAACGCCGGCCATGCAGACGCACCATGTGGTGCAGTTGCAGCAGACCGAGGCGAGCGCGCCTGTGGTCAGCGACAGTCAGGAATCCCTTGAATCCTTCTTCTCGCAGCCATTGCAGCGAGCGCTGCCCTCCCGCTATGGCCTGAGCTACATGCCGGAGAGTTCCGTGTCTGCGGTGGCGCGCGCATCGCGTTATGTGACAGGGGATGACGGGGAGCGTGCTGTCAATGAATCGGATGGCGGCGTGCTGGCCAGCCGCTATGTCAATCAGGGCACAGATGAGGTTGCCGCTGTTTCTGCAAGTGATGCCTCTGCGTCTGATATGCCGTTGCCGCGGCGCAAGCCGACAACGGCGGATGTCTATGTCAACAGCCTCAACGGTGCCATGCCGCAGGATAAGCCTCAGAGCAGGTCTCAAGACAGGCTGCAATCTGGGTCCCTGGCCTCCACGACTTCTGCCGCACCCACCAGTGTGCCGCTGGATCTGACCCGTTCCGAGCGTCCGACGGCCTCTGCGATCAAACGCGCAGGAGCAATGGATCTGAGTGCCTTTCTCAACGGTGACGTTTTTACCTCGCGCGACAAGAGCTGATCACTCCGGCGTGCTCCGTCGATGGCCCCCAACCACTTTTCCATTTATGGTGAACTGATCGTTAACAGTTGCTGGTCCAGAATGACTGCAAGCGTATGGGGGCTGTTGCTCCCGTTTTTGTAGTGCATGTTTTGGCTCTGAAAGGACCGCTCTAGAAGTGGCCTGATGGAGCGGGGACGAGTTGTAATGATCGTAGCGAAGTTTCTCTCTTGGATAGAGACCGCGCCTGTTGACCGTCGCGCCGAAGCGACGAGCGCTCTTGCGCGGGCCTACCTCTATTCACCGCTTGATAAAGACGAAAAGGCGGCGGCTGAAACGGCTCTGACCATTCTCCTTGACGATCCGGCTCCCGTGGTAAGGGAAGCATTGGCGCAGGCTCTCCGGCAGTCTCCCTATGCTCCCCGTCAGGTTGTTTTATCACTGGTGCAGGATATCGACAGCGTGGCCATGCCGGTCATTGCCTGTTCGCCGGTTCTGCTCGATTCAGAGCTGGTGGATCTGGTGGCCGATCGTGGCCTTGCCATCCAGTGTGCCGTCGCGTCGCGCCCTTCGGTCAGCCCGGCGCTGTGCGCTGCCATGTCCGAAGTTGCCGAAGCTGATGCCTGCTGTGTGATGCTGGAAAATCCGGGCGCTCAGATTGCTGTCTTCAGTCTGCGTCGTCTTGCCGAACGGTTTGGCCAGAGGCCTGCCGTGCGCAACATGCTGCTGTCGCTTGATGGCCTTCCGATCGACATTCGTCAGATGCTGATCGTGCAGCTCGGCGATGCCCTGCAGCAATTGAATCTGGTGCAGTCCTTCGTCAGTTCCGAACGGCGCACGTCTCTGGTCAAGGATGCCTGTGACAAGGCAACCATCGATCTGGCGTCCTGTTGTGCCCATGGCGACGAATTGGAGGCTCTGGTGGAGCATCTGCGGCTTTCAGGTCAGCTGACGGCCGATCTGCTGATTCGGGCTCTGTGCATGGGTAATGTCGAGATGTTCGTCAAGGCTCTGGTCAGTCTGACCGACCTCAGCGAAAAACGGATACGGGCATGCGTCGCCGATCCGTCGGAGGCGCTGGTGTTGACACTGTGCAAGAAGGCCGGAATTTCCGAGCGGGTTGCTCCGGTCATTCTGTCGGCGCTGGACTCCTACCGTGAACTACAGGGCAGCATGGATAGCAATGTGACGGCGAGCCGCTTCGGGCGGGCGATGGTCGAGCGCATTCTCAGCGATTATAACGACTATGCCGAGGATGAGCTGGATGACCTTCTGGCCCTGCTGCGGCGCTTTGCAACCCAGATAGCGCGCGATGAGGCGCGGGCGCTGACGGCTCGCTACAAGCAGATTTCCGCGGCCTGAGTGATCGTCGGACACAGGTGTCTTTCAATGTAAAAATCGATGCTGGATGAGATGGGGCGGGTTTGTCCCTGCAGTTGAACGCGGGCAGGGCGAGCATCTTCTGAGCTGACAAAAGATGCTGGCATCAAGCAGGGGCTGGCCAATCCTGTGGGATGGTCAGCCTTCGTTTTCCGATGGGTCGGTGTGTTGGGCAATATAGTCTGCGGCCAGCACGCTCAGTTCCTCGGCCAGCTGTTTGCCGATCGCGTTGTCCTCTTCGCGTGCATCTTCCTTGACCACGGCAGTAATGGCCTGCACATGCTTGCGCAGCAGCTCGACGGGCAACTTGTCCGGGCTCGGGATGTTCTCGATCAGGTCGCACATGGAACCGGCAATCAGACCTGCAAGCGGGAAGCCCATGGTGTAGGCCTGCCCCCTGATGTCGTGGCAGGAGCGAAAGAGCTTGTCCATATTCTCTTCCGACAGACCAGCCTTTTCGGCCTGTTCCCAGGAATACTGGAGCTTGGCGATTTCGTCGCGCATCCAGTTGCCAAAATTGAGGGACAGGCGTTCCATGGCCTGTTCAGCCTTGGCAACCGGATCAAAGCCGCTGCTGTTCGGCAGAATCTTGATCTTCTTTCTCAAGTCGACTTTGGGCTTGATGATCTCATAGTCGGCCATAGGATTTGTCCTTCGGGTTCAGGTCTCTTGTCGGAATGCAAAGGGGTATAAATGCTCAACCCGCCATTTTTTGGGCAGAAGAAGCTTCGGATGAGCGGCGTTCGGCTCCCTTGTAGGAAGGGTTCGAAAAACGCCTGCGATCAGGTCCGAAAAACCCTCCCGCTTTCACAAAATAACGCGGGTTGACAACACAGTTTGCGACACGGGCATACAGGGCATTGGCGGAAATCGGCTTGCAGAGGAATTCCGTCACGCCGGCATCGCGTGCTTCCATCACTTTTCTTTTTTCCGAATGTCCTGTCAACATGATTATCGGAACGGTCGGATTGGCAGATGTTTCGGGATGGCGCATCATGCGTGTCAGTTCTATGCCGGAGAAGATGGGCATGAACCAGTCGGTGATCACGATATCTGGCGAATTGGTCTGAAACAGCTCAAGACCGGCAGCGCCATCCTCCGCCTCGGTTACTTCTCTAGCCCCGAAGCTGTTGATGAGCGTGCGCACGACACGTCGCATATGGGCGTTGTCTTCCACAATCAGAAAACGCAATTGTGAGAGGTCAACCTTAATCATCTTGTTAGGCCCTGTCTGTCGATTCTCTGATTTTACACGCGCTTGGTCAAAGCCGGGGAAAATCGAATTTACTATAACGATAGACAGTTAATGAAGGATTTCCTCCAAAAAGCGGCTGTTTCAGGGCTGAATGGACATCAAACAGAGCTTTGCCATGTTACCGCTATGCGCAGCCGGGGCGGGGGAGGGGCACAGAGCAGGGGCACAGAGCAGGGGCTCAACCTGTGCCAATAACTGATTGCGGCGAATGGGGCACGGCCAGTTTGGGGTCAGTAGCGGAACTGTTCGGTGAGGATGCGCTCGGCCCAGCCATGTTCCGGGTCGAACATGATCTTGCAGGATTTCTCGCGGCTCTCGGTGATCTCGACTTCCAGCACCGAACGGATTTCCGCATGGTCGGCCACTGCACTCAGCGGGCGCTTCTTTGGTTCCTTGACGATCAGCTTGACCTTTGCGGTGTTGGGCAAAAGGGCGCCGCGCCAGTGGCGAGGACGGAACGGGCTGATGGGGGTCAGCGCCAGAAGAGGCGAATCGATGGGCAGGATAGGCCCGTGCACAGACAGGTTATAGGCGGTGCTGCCAACCGGGGTTGCCACCAGAGCGCCATCGCAGATCAACTCTTCCATGCGGACCTTGCCGTCGATGCGGATTTCCATCTTGGCTGCCTGTGCGGTTTGCCGGAACACGGATATTTCGTTGATGGCCATGCCTTCATGCACGGAGCCATCCGCGGTAAGGGCACGCATGATGAGCGGGCGGATCTCGGAAATCTCGGAATTGTCGAGCCGATCAAGCAGGCCATCTTCGGAATATTCGTTCATCAGAAAGCCGATCGAGCCGCAATTCATGCCATAGATCGGGATCTGGCTGTTCATGTTGCCGTGCAGGGTCTGCAACATCAGGCCGTCGCCGCCGAGGGCAACAATGACGTCGGCCTGCTCGGAAGGGACGGAGCCGTAAATGTGGGTCAGCCGTTCTTTCGCCTCCAGCGACTCTTCGGTTCCGCTGGAAATGAAGGCTATTTTCTGAAAGGGGCGTGACATTTGCTCTGTCCGTTGTGTTCGCCGCCTGCGCGGCTTCCCGACAGTTGCGGGATCAAAATTGCTTTCCTGCTTCCTCAGCCGGAGCATCGGTCAGGACCGTCGATTTCTATAGTCTTTGTCCACTTCCCGTAGTACTGGACGCATTATGCTTTAGTGGAGTAGCACGAATGTAGATGATTTCCAATGACGAGAGGAGGATGGCAAACATGAAAAATGATGAAATCCTGTTGCTGTATGGGACTTGTCCCGATGGGGAAACGGCGCGCGCCATTGGCCGTTCCCTGCTTGAGGCGAAACTGGTCGCCTGCGTCAACATCCTGCCGGGGATGACTGCGCTCTTTCAATGGCAGGGTCAACTGGAGGAATGCAGCGAGGTTGTCCTGATAGCCAAGAGCCGACATGGCGTCTGGGATGAGGTGGCGCGGCTTTATCAGTCGCTGCATCCCTATGAGGAGCCTGCACTGGTCGCCTTGCCGGTGTCTGACGGGCTGCCCGGCTTCCTGAACTGGGTGCGGACAGAGACGACGTCAACGGGTGATGATGACACCCGGAGGGAGCCTTTGCCTTGAAAGATTGCGCCAGCGGGTGCATGACCTTTGTCATTATTTATTGTCAGGAACGATTGAATTGGAGAATTGCATGCTTGATCGACACGAACTGCTTTCGCGGGAAACCATTTTGACCCTCGACAAGGGGACCATTGATCAGACAACGGTGCGTACGGTGCATGGGGATGGGCGCGAGCATGTCATTTCCGAGCCGGTCTGGTCGGATCGGGATTCGATTGCCGTCCTTCCCTATGATGCCGGGACGCGGACGGTTCTGTTGGTCAGGCAGATGCGGACGGCGATCTTTCTGCGCGACAAGGGCATGATCCTGGAGGCCTGCGCGGGCGGGATCGAGGCATCTGACGGATCGGTCGAGGAAGCCTGTCGGCGGGAGGCGGCCGAGGAGCTTGGGGTGACGCTTGGCACACTGGAACAGGTGGCGCAGGTTTTCATCAACCCCGCCCGGATGGTGGAAAAGGCCAATCTGTTTCTGGCAAGCTATCAGTCTGGTCAGCAGCATCCGGAGGATCGTCAGCAGGATGAAGACGAAGATATTGAAGTCGTTGAAGTATCCGTCGATGATCTGAAGACTTGGCTGGGACAGGGAGCCATTCGCTGCCCGCGGCTTCTTATGCTTTCGCAGTTTTTGCTATCAAGGATCAATGCCAGGCCTGAAGCTTGAATAGACGATCAAGTGTCTTGGCAAAAGTTACAATGATCCAGGTCGCCAATAATCAAAACTATAAAGCTCAGCGCTTGCTTTGGAAAATTTATTTCTGCATTTCACATCAATTTGATTATTTTGTTCCAAATGAGGTGAATAATTTTCAATAAGTGATTGCTTTTCTCTTCAGTTTGTATTCGACTTTTGCGTGTGCTGTTTGCTGCAGCCACAGGGGGGCTCCTGACAGGCACTGCAGACGTCAGGCTAGATGAGATGTGTCCGTCGTTAGGCGAGACACACTTCTTTTTGCCAGCACCTTTTAATGAAAAAATTATGAGAGGGATTCAAACAATGAAGCTGCTTACCAAGGCTTTGGCTGCTACCGCTCTTGCTGCCGTGTTGTCTACGACAGCTCAGGCGAAGACACTGGTCTACTGCTCTGAAGGTAGCCCGGAAGGCTTTACTCCGGCGCTTTACACGTCAGGCACGACCTTTGACGCGTCTTCGCACACCATTTTTAACAAACTCGTCGAGTTTGAACGTGGCAGCACGAATGTTGTTCCTGGACTGGCAGAAAGCTGGGATGTTTCCGAAGATGGTCTGGAATATACCTTCCATCTGCGCAAGGGCGTGAAATTCCACACGACCAAAGATTTTACTCCGAGCCGCGATTTCAACGCCGATGACGTGATCTTCTCCTTCATGCGTCAGAAAGATCCGAACCATCCGTTCAACAAGGTTTCCGGCGGCACCTACGAATATTTCGGCGGCATGTCCATGGACAGCCTGATCAAGGATATCGTCAAGGTTGATGATTATACCGTCAAGTTTGTTCTGAGCCAGGTTGAAGCTCCCTTCATCGCCAACATGGCCATGGACTTCGCTTCCATCGCTTCTGCCGAATATGCTGCTCAGGTTGAAAAGACCGGCAATCTCGACATGTTCGACCAGAACCCGGTCGGCACTGGTCCTTTCCAGCTCGTCGCCTACCAGAAAGATGCCGTCATCCGCTTCAAGGCTTTTGCCGACTACTGGGGTGGCAAGGCTGCTATCGACGATCTGATCTTTGCCATCACGCCTGATGCCTCTGTCCGTTATCAGAAGCTGAAAGCTGGCGAATGCGACGTCATGCCTTATCCGAACCCGGCCGACATCGAATCCATGAAGGCCGATCCGAACATCAACATGATGGAACAGGCTGGTCTGAACGTTGGTTACCTCGCTTACAACAACGAGAACGACAAGTTCAAGGACGTTCGCGTTCGTAAAGCTCTGAATATGGCAATCAACAAGAATGCCATTCTGGACGCAGTCTTCCAGGGCGCCGGTCAGGTTGCCAAGAACCCGATCCCGCCGACCATGTGGTCCTATAACGACAAGGTCGTTGACGATGCCTATGATCCGGAAGCTGCCAAGAAGCTGCTTGCCGAAGCTGGCGTCACCGACATGAAAACCAACATCTGGGCCATGCCGGTTCAGCGTCCTTACAACCCGAATGCCCGTCGTATGGCCGAAATGATTCAGGCTGACTGGAAGGCAGTTGGTGTGGATGCTGAAATCGTTTCCTACGAATGGGGCGAATATCTGAAACGGTCCGGTACGGGCGAACACGAAACGCTCTTGATGGGCTGGACCGGCGATAACGGCGATCCGGACAACTTCCTGTATGTGTTGCTTGGCTGTGATGCCGTGAAATCCGGTTCCAACCGTGCAAGATGGTGCAACAAGGAATTCGACGATCTGCTGGTCAAGGCAAAGCAGACCACCGATGTTGCCGAACGCACCAAGCTCTATGAAGAAGCCCAGGTTGTCTTCAAGCGCGAAGCACCTTGGGCTACCATTGCCCACTCGGTTGTCTTCATGCCGATCAGCAGCAAGGTCCAGAACTACAAGATTGATCCGTTTGGCGGCCACATCTTCTACGGTGTGGATATCGACAAATAATCCGGTATCAGGTGGAGGCGGGATTTCCCGCCTTCACTCTTTTTGTATCAGGCCTATGGAATATTCGGGATTGTTCCGCTAAAAGATGGCCTGAAGACTTGCCTCTCGACAGAAAAGCGCGGCACTTTGTTCGTGCGAATACAGAAAAAGAGATGTGCAAGAGGGCTGCTACACAGACAGGGAAGGGCGAAAGACCTTCTCTCAACCGGGCTGGCAATATCTATGTTTGGTTTTATCATGCGCCGAGTTGGGATGCTTATTCCGACCTTTATCGGCGTGACGCTTGTTGCGTTTTTCTTCATTCGGCTTTTGCCGGGTGACCCAATTCTGCTGCTTGCTGGCGAACGCGGGATTTCCGCCGAGCGCTATGCAGAACTGCAGCATTCCTTCGGTTTCGACAAGCCGGTGATCATCCAATATCTGAATTATCTCATGGGTCTGTTCCATGGTGAATTCGGCATGTCGATGGTGACCCGTCGGCCGGTCTGGGACGAGTTCTTCTCCCTGTTTCCGGCGACACTTGAATTGTCTTTCGTTGCCATCATCATCGCCGTTCTTGTCGGCATCCCGGCTGGCGTGATCGCCGCCGTCAAGCGCGGGTCGTTCTTTGACCATTCGGTCATGACCGGTGCGCTCATCGGCTATTCCATGCCAATCTTCTGGTGGGCCCTGCTGGCCATTATCGTCTTTTCAGGATGGTTGCAGTGGACGCCGGTTTCGGGCCGGATTTCGGTGATGTATTTCTTTGAACCGGTGACCGGTTTCATGCTGATCGACTCACTGTTGTCTGATCAGAGCGGAGCCTTCGGTTCCACCATCTCCCACCTTATCCTGCCGTCCATCGTGCTGGCGACCATTCCGATGGCCGTGATTGCCCGTCAGACCCGGTCTGCCATGCTGGAAGTGCTTGGCGAGGATTATGTGCGAACGGCTCAGGCCAAGGGGCTGTCCAAGCTGCGGATCGTCGGGATGCATGCCTTGCGCAACGCGCTCATTCCGGTGGTGACGACCATCGGCCTGCAGGTCGGTGTGCTGATGGCAGGGGCCATTCTCACCGAGACCATCTTCTCCTGGCCGGGGATCGGCAAGTGGATGGTCGACAGTATTTCCCGCCGCGACTATCAGGTCGTGCAAGGTGGGCTTCTGATGATTGCCATGCTGGTTATGGTCGTCAACCTGGTTGTCGATCTGCTTTATGGCTTGATCAACCCACGCATTCGGCACAGATAAAGGGAGAGGGAAATGACTGATAACACAATCGAAACTGTCTCCCGCCAGTCCACAAAGGCGGTTCTGAAGGAATTCTGGTTCTACTTCAGCGTCAACCGCGGGGCGGTGATCGGGCTGTTCGTGTTTCTGACACTGGTGCTGATCGCATTCTTTGCGCCATACATCGCACCACATGATGCCAACATGCAGTATCGTGAAGCCTTTCTGCTGCCACCGGCCTGGGTTGACGGGGGCAACAGCTCCTTCCTTCTGGGTACCGACGCCGTGGGTCGCGATATCCTGTCCCGCCTGATCATGGGCTCGCGCCTGTCGCTGTTCGTCGGCGTGATCGTTGTGGTCATCGCCCTGACCGGAGGGATCGTGCTGGGGCTGATTGCCGGCTATTATGGCGGCAAGGTCGACACCACGATCATGCGCATCATGGACATCATTCTGGCCTTTCCGTCCCTGCTGCTGGCGCTCGTGCTGGTGGCTGTGCTCGGGCCGGGGCTGGTCAATGCGATGATTTCCATTGCCATCGTTCTGCAGCCCCACTTTGTGCGCCTGACGCGCGCGGCGGTGATGGCCGAGCGGGAACGGGAATATGTGGTGGCTGCCCGGGTTGCCGGAGCCGGTCCGCTGCGGCTGATGTTCCTGACGATTCTGCCGAACTGTACTGCGCCACTGATCGTTCAGGCGACATTGTCCTTTTCCAACGCCATTCTCGACGCTGCCGCGCTTGGCTTCCTTGGCATGGGCGCCCAGCCGCCGACCCCGGAATGGGGCACGATGCTGGCCGAGGCCC
Organism: Cohaesibacter haloalkalitolerans; assembly: GCF_003574655.1. Taxonomy (GTDB): domain Bacteria; phylum Pseudomonadota; class Alphaproteobacteria; order Rhizobiales; family Cohaesibacteraceae; genus Cohaesibacter; species Cohaesibacter haloalkalitolerans. The sequence goes on along the minus strand of NZ_QNUM01000004.1, from coordinate 46,110 downwards.
GCGAGTTCATCCTCCGGGCCTGGTGGGTCGTGACCTTCCCCGGCGTGTCGATCCTGATCACCGTGCTGGCGATCAACCTCATTGGTGACGGCCTGCGCGATGCGCTGGATCCGAAACTGAAACGGTCATAGGGAGATTTGCAATATGAGTCTGTTGGAAATCAGAAATCTGACCGTTGAATTCGATACCGCCATGGGGCCTTTCCGGGCTCTCAAGGGGGTCGACTATACGGTCGAGAAGGGCGAAGTTCTGGCGATTGTGGGCGAGTCCGGTTCGGGCAAGTCGGTTGCCATGCTGGCGACCATGGGCCTGTTGCCCAAGACCGCCACGGTCAACGCCGACGTGATGACCTTTGACGGGCGGGATCTCAAGATCCTGTCCTCCAGAGAACGGCGCAAGGTGATCGGCAAGGACATTTCGATGATCTTTCAGGAGCCGATCGCCAGTCTCAATCCGTGTTTTACGGTCGGCTTCCAGATCGGCGAAGTGTTGAAGACGCATCTTGGCCTTACTGGCAAGGCGGTCCGCCAGCGGACCATCGAACTGCTGCAGGCAGTTGGCATTCCAATGCCAGAGAAACGCCTGACGAGCTTCCCGCACCAGATGTCGGGCGGTCAGTGCCAGCGCGTGATGATCGCCATGGCCATTGCCTGTCAGCCCAAGCTGCTGATCGCAGACGAGCCGACGACGGCACTGGATGTGACCATCCAGAAGCAGATTCTGGACCTGTTGATGCGTATTCAGGCCGAGCGCCAGATGGGCCTCATCATGATCACCCATGACATGGGCGTGGTTGCGGAAACTGCCGACCGGGTGGTCGTTCAGTATAACGGCGAGCAGATGGAAGAAGCGGGCGTCCTTGAGCTGTTCGAGGCTCCCAAGCATCCTTACACCAGAGCGCTGCTGTCGGCCCTGCCGGAGCGCGCCGAAGGGGATCGCCTGCCGACGGTGAGCGATTTTGCATCAGCTTACAGCAAAGAGGACGGTGCCGCGCTATGAGTGACAACAAGGAAGTAATTCTCAGCGTACGCGGGATCACCCGGGATTATGTGACCCCGGGCGGCCTGTTTGGCAAACCCGAGACGGTGCATGCGCTGAAGGGCATCGATTTCGATCTCTTCCGCGGTGAAACCCTGGCGCTGGTTGGCGAATCCGGCTGTGGCAAGTCAACCCTTGCCCGCATCCTGACGCTCATCGACGCCCAGACCTCTGGCGAGTTGCTGATCAGGGGCAATCCGGTGAATATCGCCAAGAAGAAGGTGTCGGCAGAATTGCGCCGCCGCATCCAGATCGTGTTCCAGAACCCCTATGGCTCGCTCAACCCACGCCAGAAGGTCGGGGCCGTGCTGGAAGAGCCGCTCAAGATCAACAATCCGGAGATGTCGTCCGAGGAACGGCGCCAGAAGGCGATGGATATGTTGCTCAAGGTGGGGCTGAAGAAAGAGCATTTCGGCCGCTATCCGCACATGTTTTCGGGTGGTCAGCGTCAGCGCATCGCCATTGGCCGCGCCCTGATGCTCAATCCGCGCATGCTGGTGCTTGATGAACCGGTGTCGGCGCTCGATCTGTCCATTCAGGCCCAGATCCTCAACTTGCTCAAAGACTTGCAGGAAGAGTTCAATCTTTCCTATCTCTTCATCTCGCACGATCTCAGCGTTGTGAAATATTTCGCCGATCGGGTGATGGTGATGTATTTTGGCGAGATCGTGGAGAGTGGTACGCGGGACGAGATCTTCTCCAATCCGCGGCATGAATATACAAGGACGCTGTTGGCTGCGACGCCGAAGACCAGCATCGAGTCCATTCGTGAACGCGTGTTGGCAGGCAAGGCAACTGCCTGATCCTGCTTTCATATTTGGAATTTTAACCCGCCAGGAGCCTTCTGGCGGGTTTTTTCGTACCCTATTGCGGAACCGTAATGTTAAATGAACGCACTGTAACTTGCTGCTACCCCTTGCTTGCGCCTATGGTTTTTCCCGTATGATTGAAAGCAACGGGAGTTCTGAATGTATCTGGTAATGAACAGGTTCCGCGTCAAAGTAGGCTCTGAGGCTGCCTTTGAGGAGATCTGGCGGTCGCGTGAAAGCAAGCTGTTGGAGCGGGACGGTTTTGTCCGCTTTGATCTGCTGAAGGGCGAGGAGAAGGACGGCTATGTGCTGTTTGCCTCGCATGCCCTGTGGCGCGACAAGGAGGTCTTCGTGGACTGGACAAAGTCGCCGCAGTTCCGCTCCTCGCATGGCAGGCCCAAGAGCGAGCAGACCGTTGACTATGCCGGTCCCCCGGTGCTCGAATGCTTCGAGGTGATTGACGATCTGACAATCGTTGCCTGAGGGCCGTTGCGCTTTCTAGCCCAGATAGGCCTTCAAGGCATCGGACGGGTTGGCAAAAAAGGCGTCCGCCTTACCAACCTGTGCGATGGTCCCGTCCTGTACCAGCGCGACCTGGTCAGCGGCAAGTCTTGCGTCATCGGGGTGATGGGTGACCATGATGATGGTCTGGCCGTTCTGAGCGGCCAGATCTCGCACCAGCTGCAACATGCCCTTGCGCAGGGCGGGGCCGAGGGCTGCGAACGGTTCGTCCAGCAGCAATACGGGCCGCTTGCGCAGGATGGCGCGGGCAAGGCTCGCCCGCTGGCGCTGGCCGCCCGAAAGTGCCCGTGGCAGACGCTTGCCCATGCCGTCGAGGCCCACCTGCGCCAGAGCCTCTTCCACCCGTAGCCATTCCGTCTTGCCAAGCTTCAGGGATGGGTCGACGCCCAGCCCGACATTCTGTTCCACCGTCATGTGGTTGAACAGGTTATGCTCCTGAAACAGCATCGACACCGGGCGGTCTGCCGGGGCGAGGGGGGCCATGTCCCGGCCATCGATGAACAGCTGGCCACCGCCATGGGGCAGAAAACCGGCAATGGCATTGAGGATGGTGCTCTTGCCCGCGCCGGACGGGCCGATGAGGGCGCAGAAGCTGCCCGCCGCAACCTCCAGGCTGATGGTCATTTGCCAGTCATCGAGTGCGATGAAGAGATGGTCAAGTCTGATCACGGCCAGCCAGTCCTTTGTCGAAGAGCAGGAAGAAAGCGAAGGCAACCGCCGTCAACAGGAGGCCTGAGCCATAGGCCTGATCCATGCGGTAGGCTCCCATTTGCTGATAGAGATAGAGCGGAAGCGTCGGAGCAGTTGGCGAGCCGAACAGCGCAATTACGCCCAGATCGCCGATGGAGAGGGCAGCTGTTATGCCGAGGCTGAGGCCAATCGGCTTGCGCATCAGCGGCCAGTGGACAAGGCGAATAGCGGTGCTGCGGGACATGCCCAACTGTTGAATTTGGCGGCCATGGTCGCGCTTGATCTGCCCCATGGCCGGGCCGATCAGGATGAGCGCGAAGGGAACCGCCTGCAGCCCGTTGAGCAGGGCAGTGAGAGGCAGGGCCAGTCTGTCGATGGGGATGTGCTGATTGAGCAGGATGAACAGGCCTGCACCCAATGCAATCGGCGGGGCTACCATGATGGCAAAGCCCGGTAGTTCCACCAGTCGTTTGGTCTTGCCCTTGAGGTGGATGGACAATTGGGCCAACGGCAGGCTGATCAGCCCCATGACAGCACAGGAGCCGAGCGCGACCGCGATCGAGCGTGCCGTCGCGGGCAGCAGGGCCGAGATTTCCAGATCATAGGCAAGGAGCCCTTGCATACCGCGGATGAAGGCCGCGAGCAGTGGCAGCGCCAGAAAGATGAGGGCGAGGGTGATGACCGCACCGTCGAAGGAGCGCGCCAGACGGGAGGACCGGTCACCGCGCGGCACAGCGCCGCCGAGGCTGTCGCCGGTGTCATGGTCGCGAGCGATCAGCCGGGAAACAAGGGCCAGTCCGGCACAGAGCAGGATTTGCAGGAAGGCCAGAAGGGCCGCCCGTTGCAGGTCGAAGTCATAGCGGATGGCCTGATAAATCGCCAGTTCGATGGTCGTTGCCTTGGGGCCTCCGCCAAGGGCGAGCACGACCGTGAAGCTGGTGGCGCAGAGAAGGAAGACAATGGCAAAGACGCCGGGTAGTCTTTCCTTCAGCATGGGCCATTCGATGTGGCGGGCGATGGCCCCGGATCCCATGCCGAGCTGGGTAGCAAGGCGCCATTGTTCGGGGGGAATGGCCAGCCAGCCCTGCAACAGGATGCGGCAAGCCAGCGGCAGATTGAAGAACACATGGGCCAGCAGAATGCCGGAAAGACCATAGATGGAAAAGTCGCCGTAGCCGAGGCCGGTGACGAGCCCGTGCACTGGCCCGGTCTTGCCCCAGACCGCCAACAGGCCAAGGATGGCGACGATGACCGGCAGGATGAAGGGTGCGCCAAACAGCGACAGGATTGCGGTCTTGCCGAAGAAGTCCCGGCTGGCCAATGCCCGGGCAAGGGGCAGGGCCAGAAGCGTCGATAGGATCGCCGACAGGGCAGCCTGCATGAGCGTGAAGCTGATGGCGCGGCGGACATAGATGTCATCAAGAACAGCGAACGGAAAGCCGCCGCCCGCAGCATCGCCCCCTGTGTCGGGGACGGCCATCGACCAGAGTGCGGCCAGACTGGCAAGGACGAGGATGAGCGGTGCCAGAAAGGCGAATGCGGCCGGAATGCCAAAGGCGAATAGCTGTCGTCTGGCCAGTTTGAGCACCGGATGATCCCTCGTCCCTGTCGATAGGTTCTGCCCGCCCGGAACGGGCAGGCTGTCTGTCACTATTTGCTGAGGGCGCCGAGCCACTCGTCAAGGGCGACCTTGCGGATATTGGACACTTTGCCGGTGTCGAACAGCAGTGCCTTGCCCGGTCGCGCGAGATCCTTGAAGGAGGCGGGCCAGTCGGCATCGGGCAGGGCCACCGGATACATCCAGTTGGTTGTCGGGATAATCTTCTGCGCCTCCGGGCCGATGAGATAGCTCAGGAACTGGTTGGCCAGTGCCTTGTTCTGGCTGGACTTGGTGACAGCGGCCAGTTCCACCTGCATGTAGTGGCCTTCGCTGAACAGGGCGGCCTTGTAGTTGGTCTTGTTTTCGGCTTCGATGTGGTAGGCCGGGGAGGTGGTGTAGCTCAGCACCATGTCGGCCTGCCCCTCAAGGAACATGCCATAGGCCTCGGACCAGCCCTTGGTGACAGTCACGATGCGCGGGCTTAGTTTCTGCCAGATTTCGTCAGCCCGTTCGCCATAGAGGTTCTTGACCCAGAGAAGCAGGCCCAGACCCGGGGTTGAGGAGCGAGGGTCTTCAATGACGATCTTGAGGTCGTCAGGGGCATTGACAAGTTCTTCAAAACTGGTTGGAACGGTCTTTACCTTGTCGCTGTCATAGACAAAGGCAAAATAGCCCCAGTCGAAGGGAACATAGGTGCTGCTGTTCCAGACAACGGGCAATTTGAGACCGTCAACTGCGATGCTGTTGGGCTCGAACAGGCCGCTCTTGTCGGCATCGGCGACAAGGTTGGAGTCAAGGCCGAGCAGCACGTCGGCCTTTGACGACGAGCCCTCAAGGCGCAGGCGGTTGAAGGTTTCGGTGGCGTCGCCCGGCGCGACATATTCAACCACGCAGTCGCAGGTTTTCTCGAAGCCTTCCTTGATGGCCGGACCGGGGCCCCATTCGGTGTTGAAGGAGTCATAGGCATAGACGGTCAGGGTAGGTTTGTCTGCAGCAAAAGCGGACGGTGTTGAGGCGAGGCTGGCGACGATGGCCATGCCGGTTGTGGCCAGAAGAGCAAGGGTCAATGCTTTCATATCATTCCTCCAAAGGATCGCGCTCTGCTGGCAAATGCAGGCGCCATGCTGGTATGGTTAGAGCGTGGCGCTGCCGAGCCACGGCAGACGGGCATGCTCTCGCTATTGACCGGATTGGGTAGAGTGGAAGAAGGCTGGTTTTGACCCAAGCTTCGTCGCTTCCTCCGCCGGTGTGATCCGGATCAGGTTCGACGGGTTCGCACCTCGTGCATCTCAGCCTGGTAACAGGCACCCCGGGACGGGCGTCATACTAGTGGCAACAATCCTGGAATTCAATCACAATTGGTCGATATCCGTTGAACAGTCCCTGGCATCGGGTGGTGCCGAGACCCGGGCGTGGTCGCATACTCAGATCGGCTGGCCAGAAAGGGTTGCCTCGAGCTGCGCCTTGTTACGTTCGACCTGTCGGGCGACATCATCAAGATAGACGATCTCGCCTTTTGGCAGCCACTCCGGGGAGGCTTTCGGCGCGTCGGCGGTCCGCTTTGCATCGACTCTCGCGAGAAAAGCGGCAATGGGGTCGTTGACCTCGTCAAAAATCATCAGCGGTGCGTGGCCATGGCCCTTTATCTCCACCAGCTCGCAATCGGGATGGCGTCTGGTCATTTCTCTTGCAACGGACAGGGGGAGAATGTCCGAGAGGTCGCCGCGCAGGACAAGTGTCGGGCAATGGGAGAGGGCGAGAAACTGGGGCCAGAGATTGATCGTGGTCTCGCTGACGTCAACGCCTTCAAGGGCCTTGATGATATAGGGATCGAAGTCACCGACGGGCAGGCCATTCTCGTCTCGGAATGTCATCTGGGCCACCCTCTCCCAATCCCGTTCCGACAGGGTGGTGAAATGGTGGGCGTTTGCTGTCTTGACGAATTCGACGGCATCATCCCAGGTGCGAACCGGTTCGGAGCGGGTGAGGTAGGTCTTGATGCGTGCGATGCCCATGGCATCGATTACCGGGCCGATGTCGTTGAAGATGGCTGCCGCGATGAGCGTGGGGCGCATGGCGGCGATGGCCAGCATCAGCAGGCCGCCGCGCGAGGTGCCGATAAAAGCCGCTTCCGGCAGACCGGCTGCGGCAAGCGTATCAATCACATCGCGGGCCTCGGTCATCACGTCGTAGTTGCGGGGATCCTTGACATAATCCGAAGGGCCGCGGCCGCGACTGTTGAGTGTCAGCACAAGGCGCGGATGCTCCGGATCGGTCGACAGGCGCTCGGCGAGCTGATGGAAATCGCGGCTGGTGCGCGCCAGCCCCGGCAGGCAGACAACAGGCAATCCTCTCTCAGTGTGGTCGCCAAAGGCTTCCCCGCGCAGGGTCAGGCCATCACTGGTGGTCACTTCGAAGCGTCTGACGATCTGTTGCATGGCAAAATTCCCGGACAGGACACTGCAAGCCTTGGGCCAGCCGTGTCTTGGCGAGCCTAATGTTAATACTTACAGTCTCTTGGCCGCTTCGCCAAGGGGTGTTCTAAGCCCCCCTGCTTATGGCTGACCGCGCTTGAGGTCCTTGCTGATATCGAGCGTCTCATTGTGGATGCGCGATTCATAGACCTGCAAGTTCTCGATCAGCTTCATGACATAGTTGCGGGTTTCCGAGAAGGGGATCCGCTCAACCCAGTCGATGGCGCTGACGTCGTTGGTGCGCGGGTCGCCGAAGCGTTCGATCCATTCCGGTGGTCGTCCCGGTCCGGCGTTGTAGGCCGCAAAGGTGAGAATGTAGGAACCACCAAAGCGCTCGAGGTTTTCCTTGAGGAAGGCACTGCCCAAAAGGACCGCGTATTTGGGATCGCTGGTGATGCGCGACTGGGAATAGGAGACGCCGAGCTTGCGGGCCGTACTCTTTGCGGTGGCGGGCAGCATCTGCATTAGGCCAAGCGCATTGGCGTGGCTGCGGGCCTTGACGTTGAACACGCTCTCCTGCTTGGTCAAGGCATAGATCAGCGCAATGTCGAGGCCGTTGGTGTTGACACCTCTTGGCAGGGCATGCAGCGGGAAGGCGAGCTTGTCCACCGGCAAGCCGCGGTTGAGCGCGAGCTGCCCGATCTGGACCGCGTTCTGGTGCAGGTCATAGCTCTGGGCGAGCTTGTGCGCGAGCTCGATTTCCGATGGATCGTCAAGCGTGTTGGCAAGATGGCGGAAGATCGGGCCGGCTCTTTCTTCCTGCCCGATGGCTTTCAGCCGCTTGATGGCCTGCACCAGCTCGCGCCGTTCAAACCGGCTCTTCTGAGCTTGACCGGCTGCGGGCGGCGTGCGCAGATTGAGATGCTTGACGCCCAGCTCTTCAAGGGCCAACTGGCCGTAATAGACGGTTGGATTGGCGGCGGCCTGATAGAATTTTGCCGCTCCTGCCCGATCTCCTGCCGCTTCCCAGGCGCGGCCCTGCCAATAGAGGCCACGGGCCTTGTCCTGCCGACGGGTTGCCCGTTTCCAGCTGTTTTCGAAATGCACGGCGGCGGTCTTGTGGTCGTTGAGATAGCGCAGGGCAAAGAAGCCTGCGTGGAATTCCGCTTCCGAGAAATCGACCCCGGATTCAGCTGAATGGCGCGCCGCAATCCTGTAGGCACGTTTGGCGTCGCCATTGTTGAGCATCATGCGGGCGAGCAATCGTCTTTCGTCCCACCAGACATCATGGTTGATGAGGCGGTCTTCATCAAGCGGTGCCTTGAGCAGCAGGTCTGCTGCCTCGGTTTCCTTGTTGGCGCGGCGAAGATACTGAATCTTGGAGAAGATATAGCCCGGATCGTTGCGGAGCGAACTGGGAACCGCGTTGAGCAGGGAGGCGGCATTGCGGTCGCCGCGGATGACGGCAACCCGGGCATTGACGACCTTCATCTGCGCATCCGTCAAATAGCCTTTGAGGCGCAAGGCCCCATTGGCCCGCTCCCTGTAGAGCAGGTAGCTTGCCCGGTAATAGTGGTCGGCGTTGGTCAGGACGCTGCCAAGACTGGAGCGGATCTTGCTCTCTATATCGTCATTCAGAGCCTGTTCGCGCCAGATCGGACTGATCAATCTGGCGGCCTGTGCCTTGTTGCCGACCATCGCCTGTGAAATGGCCAGCTCGATGGCTGCCGTGGTCGATTCCGGGATGCTGTTGCCGAATGCCCGCACCATTTCGGCACCGGAGCTGGTTTCGCGGGCAACGGCTTCTTCAATGCGGCGTTTGGTCAGGTCGCGGCTCGGCCACCCCGTTTTCTGCTCGTAGAAGGCCTTGATCTCGCTTGCAGGCAGATCATGATAACCGCCGATGATCAGAATGTAGGTCAGCAAGGTCCTGTCAAGGGAGGGCTTCATGCCTTTTTGAATGGCGAGCGCAGTTTTCTGGTCGTTCTTGTCGAGGGCGGTCAACGCCTCTTTGAGGGAGCCACGTTCAGCGCTGATGCCGTTGTCGTGGCGTTCAACCGCAGGCAGGGCGCTTGCTGCACTTTGCGCAGTTGGAGCCGCTTTGGGCGGTTGCAATGTCGCGCCGGATCCCACGGTCGCAACCGGCACCATCGGGTCTGTCCGGTTCTTGGGTAGAACGGTGAGATCGGCCGGCAGCATGGCGGTGTCTGTGCCCGCTTCGGTGGCTGTCCCGGCGTTGGCCCCTGCGGTCTCATTGGCTGTCTGGGCTGGCTCGGGCAGTCGCTCCGGGACAAGAGAAACAGGGGCGGGTGTCGGCGTTGAAACTGTTGGTGCCGCCATTGGTCCTGATGCGGGGCGAGCCCTCGGCACGGGGACGGTTTGCGGAAGCGTCTGGGCGACGACCAGACTTGTCGTTGCCAGAAGGCAGAGGCTTGCGATGGCGGATTTGAAGGGTGCTCTAATCATATCGTCTGAAAATGTGAGTAAAAACCGGCTTTTCATGAAGAAGACATTATTGTTGCAAAATTATGGTGAAGAAATTCCTTAGAACCGGCTCTCTTTTCGAATTCATAAGCTTATCACAGCAATGTGATGGGCATCGGGAAGGTCTGATCGGCGAGGGCTTATCTCGGTTGCAGACCTGTTTTGCAGGTCGATGGGGATGAAATGACAGAAACATTGCATCTTTTGATGAAACGTGGTGTTATGGGCCGCAATTTCCGGCAAATTGTCGGAAAACAATAGCATTCCAGCAAAATGCCGGATTAATTTTTGAAAATAACGAAAATACCATGCGCAAGGCATGGAAAAGATGAGGAAACGGACATGTTCAAAGGATCTTGCACTGCACTCATAACTCCTTTCAATGAGGGCGGCGTGGACTACAAGGCCTTTGAGTCTTTTGTGGACTGGCAGATCAACGAAGGCACTCATGGGCTTGTCCCGGTTGGAACGACCGGTGAATCCCCCACACTCAGTCATGACGAACACAAGAAGGTCGTTGAGTCCTGCGTCAAGGTTGCCAACAAACGCGTTCCGGTTCTGGCGGGCGCCGGTTCCAATTCTACACTGGAAGCCATCGATCTTGCCCAGTTCGCCGAAAAGGCCGGGGCCGACGGTGTGCTGGTCGTGACACCTTACTACAACAAGCCATGTCAGAACGGCCTCTATGAGCATTTCAAGGCAGTGGCTTCGGCGATTTCCATTCCGCTCGTCATCTACAATATTCCGCCGCGTTCGGTGGTCGACATGAGCGTCGAAACCATGGCGCGCCTTTATGAGGATTGCCCGAACATCGTTGGCCTCAAGGATGCCACCGGCGATCTGGTGCGTGTTACCCGTCAGCGTCTGGCCATGGGCAAGGACTTCATCCAGCTTTCCGGCGAAGATGCAACCGCGCTCGGTTTCAACGCCCAGGGCGGGCACGGCTGCATTTCTGTTACCGCTAACGTTGCCCCAAAGCTCTGCAGCCAGTTCCAGACCGCCTGCATGAACGGGGAGTGGGACAAGGCGCTGGAGCTGCACGACCTCTTGTCGCCGCTGCACCGGGCGATGTTCCTTCAGCCAAACCCGGCGGGGGCCAAATATGGGCTGTCCCGCCTAGGCAAGATCGAAAATAGCGTTCGTTTGCCGCTGATGGCTGCTACTGAGCCGGTAAAAGCTGAAATCGACGCTGCAATGAAGGTTGCAGGTCTGATCTAAATTGCTTATCTCTTGTGTCATGGCACAGAAGAAAAAGAAAAGCGATCCGAACAACCGCGTTGTCGCGGAGAATCGGAAGGCGCGACACGATTATGAATTCGGTGAAGTTGTCGAAGCAGGATTGCTTCTGACCGGTACGGAGGTGAAGTCCCTGCGTACCGGCAAGGCGACTATTGCCGAATCCTATGCGTCTGACGAAAACGGCGAAATTGTCCTGATCAATGCCAACATACCGGAATATGATCAGGGCAACCGGTTCAACCATGATCCGCGCCGTCCGCGCAAGTTGCTGTTGCACAAGCGCGAAATCGCCAAGATGAGTCAAGCGGTCCAGCGCGATGGCATGACCATCGTGCCGCTCAAGCTCTATTTCAATGACAAGGGCATCGCCAAACTGGCTGTTGCGGTCGCGCGCGGCAAGAAAAACTACGACAAGCGTCAGGATGCCAAAACTCGGGATTGGCAGCGCGACAAAGCCCGTTTGTTGCGTGACAAGGGCTGAAACCGCAGAAATCCGGTTTCTGTCCAAAAATGCGGACGCGAATTTTTCCCTCTTTTTTATTTCTGTGCAAGCTTTTCAAAAGCTGGAGCATTTTAAAAGAGGGGAAAACCCGAATTTGGGCTTCCATAATTCGGAAAGCCTTCTATAAAGATGACACTTCAGTGACGCGGGGTGGAGCAGCCCGGTAGCTCGTCAGGCTCATAACCTGAAGGTCGCAGGTTCAAATCCTGCCCCCGCAACCAACCTCTGAAGATATTTCAAGGAACAGTCTTGAAATGTGCTGAACGGAAGATCTCACGGTTTTCCGAAGGTTGGTGTCACAAACTGAATTTGGCGCGGGGTGGAGCAGCCCGGTAGCTCGTCAGGCTCATAACCTGAAGGCCGCAGGTTCAAATCCTGCCCCCGCAACCAATTTTCCCAAGCATTTCCAGATATTGCCTGTCTATGCTGACGCCAACGATCTTGGAGCCTTTTCCGAGAGTTTTGGTGGTGTTGGGGTGTATCTCCCAACTTCGTTCATCACGCCCAAATCAATCATATCTGATCTGGTCCAGGATTCGGTCTGTGCGACTGAATTTGGGGTTGGTTATCAAGATGTTGTCGTCGATGGATGGCTGTGTTCGGACGAATGCTTCCGGTGGAACGGCTGTCTCTAAGGGCGCTGCAACTCTCAGGAACGTCGGGTTTTGTTGAAAATGGCTTGGTTGCTTCCGAACTGCTCCTTGTGTTCTTTCCGAGGCGTGTTGCGCTATGTGCCCTCTGTAGGCCTGAGCTATGAGTTTTTTATCCAGCGCTCATTCCCGGTTCGAAAATTGCAATAGAAAATTCCGGGTTGCTTTGAGAGTGCTTCCAAGAGGGGTATCCCCAAAGTGCTTCTCGGTAAAAAATGTATCCATTGCCCGGCATTGAAAGTCACGAATTTGATCCTATCGATATTGTTTTGCCAAATTGTTTCCGCAGCTATACAAACAGAAATAAAGATAATACAATGGTCTTTAAAATATATTGGGCTATATGGTTTTTTGTCTGAGAAATAAATGTGTTGATTAAAACTCGGAGTTCTGAAAACAGGAACTCTGTTTTTGAGATGTCATATTCTCAATTGTGATTGGGAAAATCGATTACAGATTGTGCCACGAATTGAGCAGTTGCCATGATTGAGAATTTGAATTTTGATGCAAAACGCAAGAAGCGTCTGGCTTATATTAACGCCGAGCCACTGATATTCGAGGGGGCTAAAGCTCTTTTAAACGGAACAGATTTTGTTGTTGTCAGAACAATGGATGAAACCAATGGGCCATCTGTCGAACAGGCCCTGAGTCTGCACCCGGATATCGTCATGGTGAAGATCAAGAATATCGAAGAAGGGGAAGTGCTCGTAGATCAGTTGAGCCGCTTCGATGTCAATGTGCCGTTTGTCTTTCTGGATGCAGATGAAAAGTTCTGTCAGATGTTCAGAGAACGCGGGGTCAACTATGCTTTTCTTAGCAGGGCGGTCACCTCCCAGAACTTCGTCAATGCGATTTCAATTGTTGCCAATGGCGGGAATTATATCGACCCCAATATTTCCATGCGGTCAAACGAACAGGCGCGTCTGACGAATGCCGACTGCGATGGCGATGACGACGATCAGATTGAAATGAGCATCTTGAGTGAAAGAGAAAAGACGGTTCTGCATCAGGTCGCTCTCGGGCACTACTCAAAGGAAATTGCTGCCAATCTGAATTTGAGCATCAAGACCATCGAGACCTACAAGAACCGTGCAATGAACAAATTGCAACTGACAGACAGGGCGTCCATCGTACGTTATGCCGTTACCAACGGATGGTTCGACTCATAGCCAGATCGTGCGGGCGAGTTATCGCGCCTGCCATATTGCCGGAAGAACGATCCCGGCAGCGTCCAATACATGATTTCAATGCACTTCAGGGCTGATCCCGATGCCGGTGGCAGCGTCTCCGGTCACGGGAGGGCTGCATTTGTTGCGGGTCGGGAAGAGTTGTTGCGCTCTCCTGCACACCAATTGTGGCTGAGGGAGGTACTCGGGAAGCCGTCAACTTTACCGATGACGCGGCATTATAGCGGTGCCGCTTTCAAGCGACCTGCTGCTTGATGCGAGCGATGGACAGGGGGATGACGTTGGTTGGGCGGTCCTCGGCCAGAAGCTCCTGAGCGTCCATTTTGACCAGCTCTTTGAGCGTGTCCAGATTGATGGACTTGCCATCAAGCTCGATCAGGGTATCGGACAGTCTCTTCACCAAAGCCTTCGAATCCATAGCCAGGTTCCTCTCGTGTTGTGACTCGCTTCCTTGTACAAAAATAATATTGAAAAAAACTAAATAAGCAGAGCGCACAAAATAAGGTGAGGTTGGCAAATTGATCAAAATGGCTGTCCGGAAAAGACGAAAGTAAGATATTTTCTCTTCCTTCTTTCCAAGGATTGATGCCGATCTCTCGATAATCGAACTGGAAATTAATTGAATTTTCAACCAACTTCAAGAATTAAATATCTGATTGTCAAGACTTTATTATTAGCAATAATGATGTAAATCAAAAGCAGCATGTTAAATACTGCGATCTGTGAAAAATCATTCTAAGTCACTGAAATTGGCGTCTTAGTCAGTTTGAAGCAATCTGATATATATCTTCCCCCAAAATCGCTGCCTATTTTTTAATCTCTCACTGATCGAGGAAGTGTCGCTTGTGGCGATGTTGAATTTCACCTATCTCGACATTATCCGTTAACTGTTTGAAAAGACGTGAGAAAGGATTTTCCCTACAGGAGTTCCATTTATTCTGACTAGGTATTTTTATGTACCGGCGCTAATCGTTAAGGGAAGATTAATGTTTGCATAAAATTTGCCCATTTAGGGGCTCGGCCTAAAGCGCCCGGGAAACAGACATGACTTTCCGGGAGAGCATTTATGCCATCGGATAAAAATTAATACTATCAAAACATGAGGTTTGTCGTGGCCAGAATTAGCATCTTTGGTATTGGATATGTTGGAACGGTAGCCGCAGCTTGTCTTGCAAGAGACGGTCATACTGTCATTGCCGCGGATGTCGACGTAAGCAAAGTCGACTCGATCAACGCCGGAAAAACGCCGATTGTAGAGAATGGGCTGCAAGAGCTTATCGCTGCGGGTGTGGCAAGTGGTCGGCTGTCTGCAACGACAGATGCCCGCAAGGCGGTGCTGGAAACGGATGCATCCTTCATATGTGTCGGAACTCCCAGCGCACCGGATGGGTCCGTCGGGCTCGACTATGTGTTGAGCGTTTGCACTGCCATCGGCAGCGCGCTTGCCTTGAAGGATACATTCCACTCAGTTGTCGTGCGCTCGACGATTGTCCCGGGGTCGATGGAGAAGTCCTGTATTCCTGCTCTGGAAGCGTCTTCCGGATTGACGGCGGGCGAAGAGTTCGGCGTAGGCTATTTCCCGGAATTCCTGCGAGAAAGCACCGCAATTGAAGACTATTACGATCCCGGCCTCATCGTCTTTGGTGCGCTTGATCAGCAGACCAACGACATTCTTACCGAGATCAATGGCCAGTTGAACTGCGAAATCAGCACTGTGAGCCTGCGCACTGCGGAAATGATCAAATACACCAGCAACTGCTGGCGTGCGGTCAAGATCACCTTTGCAAACGAGATTGGCAATATCGCCAAGGCCGTGGGGCTCGACGGGCAAGAGGTCATGCGTGTTCTGTGTTCGGACATGAAAGTCAACATGTCGCCTTACTTCATGCGCCCCGGCTTTGCTTTTGG
The DNA here is from genome assembly GCF_003574655.1 of Cohaesibacter haloalkalitolerans. Lineage (GTDB taxonomy): Bacteria > Pseudomonadota > Alphaproteobacteria > Rhizobiales > Cohaesibacteraceae > Cohaesibacter > Cohaesibacter haloalkalitolerans. Next base: position 31,067 of record NZ_QNUM01000004.1, on the reverse strand, counting down.
CGGCTCCTGTTTGCCGAAGGATCTGCGTGCCCTGCGCTTCCTGGCACGATCCAACAACGTCCCATCGCCCATGCTTGATGTCGCTCTTTCCGCGAATGAGGCCCAGATCCGGCGGGCCGAACATCTTGTCGACAATCTGGTGGGCCGCTCGATCGGCATGGTCGGGATCAGTTTCAAGGCCGGTACTGATGACCTGAGAGAAAGTCCTCTGGCTGCGCTGGCCGATCGGTTGATCAAGAAGGGGTATGACCTGAAGATCTACGATCCATATGTCCAGGAAGCCTATGACGAGGCGATGAGTGGCGCTGGTCGCGGCAATGACTATGTCGAAAATCTGGAAGCAAGGCTGGTCAGCTCGATTGATGTCCTGATCGACCAGTCCGACATTCTGCTGGTGGGCAACAAATACTCCGAAGTCGTCGAGCCTCTGTCCAGGGCAGCCTCAAGAGTGCCAATGGTCGATCTGGCTCGCCTTGATAACAAGGTGAAGTCCAACGGCAATTATGAAGGCATTTGCTGGTGAGGATGAGACGATGCTGGCTCACATTGCATATATATCGGTAATGTTGATCCTGGCTCTGGCCGTGCCAATGGAAGTCAGCACCAATGCTTCTGGCGCGGTCGTTGTCCTCGGGATCATCGGAGCCTGGCGGTATAGTTGGGCCGCAACGAACTTCCTTCGTGCCTTCTGGTACAAACGCGTTGTGTTTCCACGGCGGCGAAAGGTCGCCGAGGAACGCTATTTTGCCAAACCCACACGGGCTCACGCCTTTTTTCTGACGACAACTTTCAAGATTGCGCCAGAAATTTCAGCCCGTGTCTATCGCTCGATCTTTGCCGCTGCGGCGCACTCCAAGGGCGGGGCAACCATCGTGGCGTCTGTTGTAGATGCTTCGGATGTCCGTCTGATCAAGAGTGCCTTTGCCTCCATGCCTCTCGATATGAGCCGTGTGCAGCTGATTTTCGACAGGATTGAAGGGACCGGAAAGCGCGATGCTCTGGCTACCTCTTTGAGGACCATCGCCAAACACTACCCTTCGCGTAACGACATCGTCATCTTCGTCGATGGAGACAGCTGCGTTCCGGTCGATGTGGTTGATCGGTCAGCGCCCTACTTCCTCGATCCCAGCTATGGCGCCATGACGACGGATGAAACGTCGGAAGCCACGGGTGGGCGACTGTTCCGGGACTGGTTCAATCTTCGGTTTGCTCAACGTCAAATGATGATGTGTTCCATGGGCATCAGCGAGCGGGTTCTGACGCTGACCGGTCGGATGTCTGTCTTTCGGGCCGATCTGGCAACCAACGCGGAATTCATCGAGGCGGTGCAAAGCGACCATATCGACCACTGGCGTCTGGGGCGGGTGAATTTCCTCACCGGTGACGACAAGTCCACCTGGTACTGGTTGCTGCGCAATGGTTACAAGATGGGCTATCTTCCGGATGTGAAGACGCTCTCCATTGAAACCCAGCCTCGGGACGGTTTCTTTGACTCGGCGATCACCCTGATGACGCGCTGGTTCGGTAATATGCTCAGAACCAACGGTCGGGCCCTGTCTCTCGGGCCGAGGCGCATCGGGCTGTTTACCTGGTGGTCCATCCTCGATCAGCGCCTGTCCATGTGGACGACCCTAGCTGGCCCCCTGGGGTTGCTTCTGGCTGCCATTCTGGTCGATCCGCTCGTGCTGTTGCTTTATCTCGCATGGGTCATGCTCACCAGATACCTGTTTTGCCTGCTGATTTCCTCGTTCCGGGAGGGCGGGTTTCCGATCACCTATCCGTTCCTGCTCTATTTCAGTCAAACATTTGGCGCGCTGGTCAAGAGCTACATCCTGTTTCGGCTCGATAAGCAAAAATGGACGCGCCAGAACACAACGCATCAGAACACGACACGCGCTGTTCGAACTCAATTTATGAAATCAAATTCATTTTCCTGGTTTCTTCAGGGGCTGACCTTCTGCTGGTTGGCGCTGGGAGTTTCCTGGATCACCGGCCTCGTTTGAATTGGGAATTATTGCCATGCATATAGACGATCATACAAAACGGACTGACCACGAACCTTATGAATCTCTGGATGGGGTATCCCTTTCCGATGATCATGTCAGCGAGCAGGCCATGCTGCAGATGCCATTTTCGGTCGTCATCGAAGGGCGGCAATATGAAGGCAATGGCATTTCGCTGGTCAACGCCTATGTCAAGGGGCTTGCTTCGCGCGACTATGGTCAGGTCATCAAGCCAGCGACATTCCGCGTTCCGTTTGATGGGTTTCAGGTGACGATGGCGATCGAGGTCGTCATGGTATGTGTCGACGACATCACTGGGCGTTATCGGCTTGATTTCCTCAATCCGACCGGGCCTCATCTGCCCCGTCTGCGCTATATCCTGAATGCTTATATCGCGGGTGAAGTCGTTGGCATCAATGATGTATTGAGCGTCACCGCAGACAAGGTGAAAAAGGCGTCAGCCGGTGATGTAAACAGCGAAAAGTCTTTTGTTCAGCGCTTCAAGTCGGTTGTGGGGGCCGCCTTTGTTGGTGCTGCCACTGTTGGGCTTGTGGTGTTTGCAGGTTCTCTGGTTCAGAACCGCTTGCTCGTCAGGGACGTGCCAAAGCTGGGCAAGGTCATGCCAAGCGGCGCGGTCATCAGGTCCGGAGCCGATGGGCAGATCGTCTATGTCAATCCGCAAGCCGGACTGGAAGAACCGCTCATCGCCATTCAGGGGGCAGATGGTCGTCAACTGACCGTGGTCAACCCCTGCGACTGTACCCTGACAATGGCGAAGTCGAGTGTGGTGGGTGCTGTCGTGGCGAAAGATGACGACCTGGCCTACATCCCGGGCAATGACAGCGGCATCCAGGTTTCGGCCATTCTGCCTGACAAGGAAGCCGAGATGCTGATGTTTGGCGGTGTTGCAGAAGCAACGCTGGCCGATGGCAGAACCATCAACCTGCAGACCAAAGACATCAAACCTCCCGTTTCCGGCCAGACTGCAACGCGCGCCACATTCACAGCGCCAGAGGGGCTTTTGACGCTGGATGACACGGGGGGGCCGGTCAAGCTTCGTATCAAGGACAGCCGGTATGTCTCCTTCATGAGTTTATTCAATGAGTACAAGAAACAGGTTCTCTGAGCCTGAGTGAAGTGGAGCCCCAACCGTCGCAAGCGGGGCTAAAGACCGAACATTGTGCATTTTAATTGATAAGGATGAGAAAAATGGTTGGCATCTATCCATTGGTGTTGTGTGGCGGAGTGGGGACGCGCCTTTGGCCTCTTTCGCGCTCCAATAACCCAAAACAGTTTCAGCCAATTAGCGGGTCTGAAGACACCACCTTCTTTCAGGCCACCGTCGCCAGACATGTTGCAGACGGCTTTGAAGAACCCATTGTCAGTGTGAACAGATCGCATCTTGGCGTGGTGAAGCAGCAGCTGAACGAGATTGACGTCAATGCGACGATCATTGCCGAGCCGCTTGGCCGAAATACCGGGCCTGCGGTGCTTGCCGCAGCCATCCACCTTTCCCTTCGGGACCCGGATGCCGTGATGGCTGTCTTGCCGTCAGACCACATCATCAAGGGCGACCTCAACAGGGCGCTCAAACGCATGATACCGGCAGCTCATAATGGCAAGATTACCCTGTTCGGCATCGAGCCACGCTATCCGGAAACCGGTTACGGCTATATCATCGATGGCGGCCCGCATGAAGAGGTGGCCTTTGCACAAAAGGTTTCGCGCTTTGTCGAGAAACCGCCGTTTGAAATCGCCGAACAGATGATGATCGACCGCAATGCCTATTGGGCATCGGGGATCAGTATGTTCCGTGCCGATGTGATCATGGAAGAGTACCGCAGGCATGATCCGGAGTCCTTTGAGCAGGTGATGGCGGCATATTCCAATGCGGAATATTTCCCGGATCGCCTCGAGCTGGCTGGCGAGGACTTCGCCAGAGCGGTGAGCGGACCGACCGAAGCCATCGTCTTCGAGAAGACGGATCGGACCATTCTTGCACCAACCGATATCGACTGGAACGATGTTGGCGCCTGGAAGGCATTCCATGCAGTGAGCGAAAAGGACGAGCAGGGCAACTATGTCTCCGGGGATGTCGTCTGCATCGACTCCAAGGATTCCTATATTCGCGGCTCGCAAAACCGTCTGATCGCGGTGCTTGGCATTGAAGATCTTGTCATTGTCGACACGGATGACGCCCTTCTGGTTACCACCCATGATCATAGTCAGAAGGTGAAGTCCATCATTTCGACACTGGAACAGGACGGCCGCAACGAAGTGGTCGCCCATGCCTCCAAGACGCTGCCGTGGGGACAGGTCATCAAGATGCAATCGGGCGAGAGTTTCAACCTGACCATGCTGAGGATCGAGCCTGGCCGCACGTTGCATTTCGATGAAATGGCGCATTATCACCGCCTGCTGACCTTCTCCGAGGGGCAGGGGGTCTTTACCAACAAGGCCGGCCTCAGCCAATTCAGGCCCGGCGATGTTGTTGAAGTCAAGGAAGGGGAAGAGGCAACTTTCCGCAACACCGGAAGTGAGACAGCTGTCATCGTCGAGATCCAGTATAAGGTCGAGAGGCAGGAAGTTCTCGACTATCAGCCGTCCGCTGTTCTCGACGTCGACGTCCGCGCCGAAGAGGTTGCATGATGCGCAGCCTGATCCGGACATTGGCCTTCATTGTGGCTGCCGCGGCTCCTGTTCTGTTGCCTGGGGAAGGGGTCTGTGCGCGCGCAGATCAGGAGGTCTTGCGCGCACTTCCCGACCCTATGGCAGATGTCCGCGGGCTCAAGCAACAATTGGCTCTGGCGCCGGATCTGGATATGCAGGCGGTGTCAGACGCAGTGTCGCACATCGTGCCGACCCTGGTGCCCGGTAGCTGGCACCTGGAGGAGGCAGACCTGGCGTCGCCCGCTGTTGTCGGCGGCAAGAAGACCGAGCAACAACAACGTCTTGACTTCCTTCCATTGGATCTTGTGCTCGGTCAGGTCAAAAAGCAGATGGGCGACAAGCACCATCCCGATTTGCTCAAAGCCAATCCGAGACCGGGCCAACCTGTCCTGACCTTGCAGGGCGGGGCCTTCTCGCTGGACGATATTCATTCTGCTCTTGAAAAGGCGGGCAATACCGAAGCGCTGAGCAAGGTCGATGGTGAATACAGTTTGCACTATCCCCTTTTCATCATGTCGACTGCAAAATTGCAGATCAACGCCGGGGAAACCCTGGTTCTGTCGACCGGTGAAGGTGTGTTTGTCCTCAATATCGGAAATCTCTCAATCGTCAAGGCGCAGCTTAGTGGCAGCAATCAGCGCAACAGGATCGGGGAGTTCAAACCGTTTATCCTGACGGCCCTCGGTGGGGGAATGGACATTGTTGGCAGCAAGCTCTCGAACCTTGGCTTTGGAGATCGCACCTATATGCGCGGCATTGACGTGGTTTCCAATCTGCTGTTTCCGATTCAGACCCGCACGCGGCTGGTTGCGAACCGCATTCTCGATGTTGGCTCCATCGAGATGATCGGCATGAAACAGATCGATATCCGGAACAATCTCATCATCAATAGCGAGGATTCCGCGATTCGCGTTCGCAATGTCGAAAGCGGACAGTTGCGCAACAACATCATTGTAGGAAGCCGCCATCACGGTGTGCATCTGACCGATAATCCGAAAAATCTGATGATCAGTGGCAACGTGATTTCGGGTGGGCGGGGGGCCGGGATCTATGCCTCCGGCGGTGTCTCCAGGGCGCAAATCTCTGACAATCTGCTACTGGACAATGCTCAGGATGGCATTGCGCTTGAGGGGGCGGCCTGTTCGGAAATTTCCGGGAACTCGATCTATCAGAATGGGAAGGGTGGCATCGCAGCGACCAACAGCCTCGCAATGCAGTTTCAGAAGAATCTGATTGTTGGCAATGGTGGGGCAGCCATCGCCATCGTTGGTGGCATTGCTACAGATGACCGCCATTTGCTGAAACAGAACCGCTTTATTGACAATCAGACAGGTGTTCTGGCGCGTCATTCACCCAAGCTCGAAATGACCGGAAATGATTTTTCCAGACAACTGCCGGTTCTTTTCGCAGGCGAGCTGAAACGCAATCTGCCGCAATATCTGGCCCGCGCAGGCAAGCTTGATACAGGTGTTGCGGGCATCTTTACGACCTCCAGCTCTGCTGCAACCGCTGTCAGAGAGGGCGGGGGGCGCCAATTTGTTCTTCTCAATCTGGAAAGCTGCAAGCTCTAGGTGTCAAAATGGTATTTTCATCAGAACAATTTCTTTTTTTGTATTTGCCGCTGTTTCTGGCGTTTTATTACATAACGCCCGCCAGATTCCGCTCTTGGACCCTCGTGCTGGGGTCCTATGTCTTCTATGCCTGGTGGCGGGTCGATTTTCTCCTTTTGCTCTTCCTGGTCACTCTGTGGACCTACGGACTTGGCCTGAAGATCCAGCTTGCGACCAGTGAAGCCAGAAAGCAGCTTTTCTGTTCGATCGGTGTGATCGGATGCCTGCTGGTGTTGGGCGTCTTCAAATACCTCAATTTCTTCCTCGACAGCTTTGCGGCCCTTGCTGGCACGTCTGCGCAGGAGATGGGGGTGCACTGGCGTCTTATCCTACCAATCGGTATTTCCTTCTACATCTTCCAGTCGATCAGCTATCTGGTCGATATTCGCCGTGGCGACGCGCCCGCGACGAAAAGCTTCATCGATTTTGCCGCCTTCATTGCCTTGTTCCCGCAGTTGATCGCGGGCCCGATCCTGCGCTTCAAGGACCTTGCGGACCAGATCGTCTATCGTGAACACAGTGTGCGGCTCTTCACAGATGGCATGACCCGCTTCACCATTGGGCTCGCCAAGAAAATCCTGCTGGCTGACAGCATTGCCCCGATTGCCGATGCTGCCTTTTCTTCGGCCGATCCGACCTTTGGCGAGGCGCTGCTGGGCGCCGTTGCCTATACGTTGCAGCTTTACTTTGACTTCTCCGGCTACTCCGATATGGCCATCGGGTTGGGGATGATGATCGGTTTCCGTTTCATCGAGAATTTCAATCGCCCCTATATCTCCCGTTCCATCACCGAGTTCTGGAGACGGTGGCACATCTCGCTGTCGGTCTGGCTGCGTGACTATCTCTATATTCCGCTCGGGGGCAACCGCGGCTCGGTTTACCGGACCTATCTGAACCTCTGTACCGTGATGGTCTTGGGAGGCCTGTGGCATGGAGCCAGCTGGACATTCGTCATCTGGGGAGCCTGGCACGGTGGTTGGCTGGCGCTTGAGCGCATGACCGGCTGGGTCAAGAAAGCCGATGGCGTCTGGTTCTCGCTGCCTCTTACCTTTGTGATCGTCATGATCGGCTGGGTCGTTTTCCGCGCGGAAACCGTCAGTGCTGCAATGGATATCTATGCCGGTCTCGTTGGTGCCAATGGCTTTGCAATCCGCCCGGACTTCCTCATTGGGCTTCCGCAGGATGCTTTCATCTTCCTTTGCATCAGTGCCCTGATTGCTGCATCCGAGGGCAAGTTGCAGAGCTGGTTCAGCTCTGCGGACAAGGATGAGGCGGGAGGGGGCGTGATGGTCGGCCGCGACCTGCCGGGCACGTCCCAAACTGTCGTGCTTCCCGCTATTCGCTCGATGTCTCTGACATTGGCCACAAGTGCGTTGCTGGTTCTTGCGGTGGCAAAACTGGCTGAACAAAGCTTCTCACCCTTCCTCTACTTCCAGTTCTAGGAGAAAGATATGATTGTAAAGATCGCAAATGCTTTTCGTCTTCTGACTCCGGCGCTTTTCATTGGGTATGCCGTCTATGCCAATGCGAGCCTGTTTCTGAATGACGAAACCAGGCTGAAAGGCACAGATGATCTGAGCCTCATGGAAGGCGGTCTGACCCGGGAATTTGAAGAGATCTACAAGACCAGTCTGCCGCACAGGGCACCTGCTGTCGGCCTATTGGGCGCAGCCCGCTATCTGGCACTCGGTGTCGGCAAGAAAGGCGTGATCGTCGGGGATGACGAGTGGTTTTTCACCGAGGAAGAGTTCGGGCCAGACATCAATTCCGAGCCGCTGATTGATCGGTCGGTTGCCGAAATCGCTGCGGTAAGAAATGAACTTGGAAGCCGCAACATCAAGCTTGTCGTTGTTCCCTTGCCGCAGAAATCCGACATCTATTCGGAGCATCTGGGGAGCATTTCGGACACGTCGAACGCCATCAGCCAGTATCGCCATTTCGTGTCGCGTCTGCAGTCTCAGGGCATTGAGGTTGTCGATACGCGCAGCACCATGATGTCTGCCAAGGCGGAAGGGCAGGTCTTTTTCAAGACCGACACTCACTGGACACCGCTGGGGGCAGAAAAGGTGGCGGCCGCCATTGAGCAGGAAATGATCCTGCCAGCGGACATTGATAGCAAATCCTTCAAGCTTTTCAGCGCTGAAGACACCTCGTTCTGGGGTGACCTCGTCAACTTTGTGACCGGAAGCGACTATGGAGAGCTGGCCGGTATCAATCAGGAACACACCAGAATCTGGCGGGCCGAAGAAGAGGTAGCCGATAATTCTGCGGTTGATCTGTTCGGCTCGGATGAAAGCTTTCCGGTGGTGCTCATTGGCACAAGCTACAGCGCAGATACGCGTTGGTCTTTTGCCGAATTCCTCAAAAAGGATCTTAAAGCCGATGTCCTGAACCTTGCTGAAAAGGCAAAGGGGCCGGGGGCTCCGATGTATGCCTTCCTGCAAGGCGAAGTGCTGAGGGATAGCCCGCCCGAGGTTGTTATCTGGGAGTTCCCGACCCGCTATCTGGCACAGAAGGGGATCTGGGATACGAAGCCGCAGTCAGATGGCGAAGCGTCGGTTGGGGCAAAAACGGTTGATCTGAAGCTGTTGGCAAAGGAGCAGAGCAATGGCCATTCCTAAGCTCAAGACGGTGCTATGTCTGTCTGCAATCGTGGCGATTGCCAGCGTTGAAGCTGCGAATGCTGCAACCAATGCTGCGCGTCTGCCAAAAGATACCGCAGCGAACCAAGGTCCGCTTAACCTGCCGCAGTTGCAAGAAGCGGCTGGCGCCGGGCAACAAATCCTGCCTTCACGGATCCAGATGTCATCGGCCTTGAATCTGGATGGCTATCGGCTGAAGCAAATCCGCAGGCGGCTGGTGAGCAAACAGCATGTTTCCTACAAGGATCTGCGCGAGCTTGCCGATACCGGGGATGGACTGGCAGCCTATCGCTTTGCCAAGCGTCTGATGGGAATGGGGCGCAACGACATACTCTCCGATGTTGCCCATTATCTGTCCATCGCAGCATACGACGGGCGCAGCTATGCCGTGCAGCCTCTGGTCAAGATCCTGCAGAACCAGAGTGTTGAATTCTCAGACAGCAGGCTGAAGCATCTGGAAGAGGCGCTTTTGCGACAAGCCAGAAGCGGCGATCAAAAGGCACTGCTGGCACTGGCCCAGTTCTATCAATCTGGCTCGCCTTTTGGTGCCAAACCCGATCTTGCGACGGAGCTGATGAAACGGGTTGATACATCCGCTTATGACGACAGGATTGCTTTGCGTCTGGCTGCGTCCATCGCCTCCCATCAGCCCCTGCTGCCCAACGAGAAAGAGGAAGTGAAACGCTATCTGGATGTTGCAGATCGCAGTGAGGATTTCGGCATTCGTGCCGCGGCCAAGAATATGCGCCGCCTTATAAATCAGCCTCAAGATCTGGGCGAGGAAACCTGAAAGACGAGTATTGCATCATGATTGATTTGAAACCTTTATTTGCAGTCTGTATGTGCACCTTCCTCTTTTCGGGAGATGCCGAGGCGAAAGGCGATCTTTCCGTTTCGGCCTTTGGGTGCAAACATCTTGAAGACATGGCGGAACCCCGTTCCATTGAGGGGAAGTCCGGCTATTTCTACCGGATTTACACGGATCTGAGGATGCATCACAGCTTCTCGGACGAGACCATCGAGAATCTCGCGCGGTTGTCGGAGATGCTCAAGGCCAAGGGCACGACCCTCATCTATGCGCCCGTTCCGACCAAAAGTCAGGCCATGCCGGAGTTCCTGCCCGATTCCGCAGCGCTCTATGGCTACACGCGAGAGCTTGCTGTTCAGAGTTATCAGACCGTTGTGGACCGGTTGAGGGCGGCCAATGTGGTGGCTGCCGATCTGCAGAGCCCGATGATTGCTGCCAAGTCTCACGATGGCCTGTTCTTCCGTTCAGATTTTCACTGGACGGCACAAGGGGCACGTCTGGCGGCTGAGGCAATTGCGGATGTGATCAAGGCCCAGCCTGAATATGCCTCGGCAAAGAAGACCAAGTTCAAGACCAGGGAACTGGAGAGCATTGTGTCCTTCTCGACGTTGCGCAACAATCTGCAACGCTTCTGCAAAGACTCGCTGCCAGCCGTTGAAAGCATGGCCTATGAGACCACAAAGGCTGATCAGTCCTCCGGCAGTTTAGACCTTTTCGGTGCCGAGGCGACAGATCCGATTGCGCTGGTGGGGACCAGCATGTCGAACGCTGAGGCTGGCAATTTCGGCGGCTTTATCAGCCAGTACAGCTCATTGGCGCTCACCAACTATGCCATCTCCGGCGGCAACCAGTTCGGCTCCATTCTCTCCTACATGACTTCCCGGGAGTTTCAGGAAAACCGGCCACGGTTTCTGATTTGGGAGAATCCGATCTACAACAATCTGGGCCAATATGGGCCGGCCCCATGGGTCGAGCTGCTGGCCGCTGCTTCCCAGACCTGCCAGCCGGCACTGGAAGCAAAGGGTCTTGACGATCAACCGAATGAATTTGTCGTGGATCTCACGTCTGTAGAGGTCACCCCCGATCAGGCGGTGATGGTTGAGACCCCGGACCAGACAATCCGTGACTTGAAAGTCGATGCGGCATTGGCAAACGGTCAGCACCGCACAATCTCGATGCTGCGTGGCGACCGGCTGCGCGCGACGGGCCGTTTCTATTTTCCATTGCAACCGCTTGAGCAGGCTCCAATCACGAGCTTGAAGCTGATTTTTGACCGACCTCCCGAAGGTGGGAGCGAACTTCAACTTTGTTCATACTGAAAAGGGCTACGATCATGTTTAAGACATTTCATTTCGCATTCTTCCTCATGACCTCCATTGTGCTTGCAGCCAGCGGTGCAAAGGCAAATGACACGGGCCTTTATGGCAAGGCGCTCGACCCGAATTCTTCTTTCGTGAGAGTTCTCGTTGGCAAAACGACCGCAGTGCGCATCGCCAGCAAGGTTTTCCCGCAATTGGAGAATGGCGTCTCTCCTTACATCGTCGTCTCGCCGAGCACCATTGATGTCGCGATTGGCGACAAGGAGGGCTCGGTCGATGCCAAGCCGGGCAAGTTCTACACCATCGTTCTGAACCAGTCCGACGACCTGTCGGTGATTGACGACCAGATTGCCGTCAATCCGGCCAAAGCCAGCCTGAGCTTTTACAATATGTCCGATGTGACGGCGCTTGATTTCTATGTGCCGCAGGCAAAGGCCAATGCCGTTTCGGCTCTGGCGTCCGGGCATGCGCAAACGGTTCAGCTGAAGGCACCTCTGACGCTTGACTTTTCGGCGATGGCCAATGGGGCTGCGCAGGCAACCGTTCAAAAAGTTCTGCTGGAGCGTGGGAGCGGCACATCGATCATTGCGGAAAGTCGCGATGGTCAATTCATGCTGCGCTCGGTTCGTAATGAAATAGCCCGCTAACCGGAAACAGGAGATCGTTACCATGAGAAACTCCGGATATGGTTTGGGCAAATTGCTGCCCGGGATCATTGTCGGGACGGCAATCGGGCTGCTGGCAAGCACCAGCGCCCGGGCAGTTCCCGTGGCGGTGCATTTTGCGCCGCCAACAATCGAGCTTGGCAAGATTTGCGAAGCCAGGAGACCGGATGCTCAGATCATCGAAAGCTGGCGAGACTGGGATGGCAAGGTTCTACCCAAAGGGCGCTCGGCCGAGGAGTCTTTCCGCGAGCTCGTCCGGTTGCAATATATCGATGCGAAAACCTTCTACAGCAAGATTCTTGCCGGGTTGAAATTGCAAAAGGCTGCCGACCCTTACTACGACGAGGCGCGGTATCTGGTCGATCTCATTCAACTGCACATGCAAGCAGGCAAGTTTCAGGAGATCAAGGAACAGAAGCTGATTGAACAGCTGGAGAAGGTGAGTGGTTCGTCGGCCAAGGCGCAAAACTATCTCGCCAACCTGCATCTGCAAGGCATGCACCCCAATAGTGATCCCGCAAAGGCAATCGAACTGAAGATACAGGCCGCTTACGACGGCGAACCTGATGCCATGCTGTATCTGGCACAGCGCACGGCTGGCGGCGAAAAGATCGAGGGATGGGACGTCGCTCCCGATATTGCAGCGACGCTTGCCTTTGGTGCAATTCTGGGCAAGCTGAACCCGAGTATTTGCGACAGGACCGTCCGGTTGGCGCGCGAATATGCCAATGGCGATATCGTGCAACGGAATTATGAGTTGAGCGATGCCTGGTACCGGTTCGGAGCGGATCTTGGCGACGATTTCTCCGCATGGAAATCCGCCGAGTACCATCTGACCAGTGAATATATCACCAAGAACAACGACTATCTGGTGAAATACCTCAAGCAGGCATCGGATGGCGGCATTCTCAACGCTCAGCTGGAGTATGCACGGGCTTTGGAAATCGGCGCAATCGTCGATGAAAACAAGAAAGAAGCCATGGCGATCTATCAGAAAATCGCCAGAAAGAATCCGCGCCTTGGCTATTTGCGCCTCGTTCAACTGCTGGATTCGGAGCACAGGACGACACCTCAGGCAGCCAAACAATTCAAGGACGCCCTGTTGAAACTCTCCGAACTGGATGATGCTCCCGGATGGGTCTTTGCCAAACTGGGGCAGGCAGAATTGGAAGAAAAGGGCAAGTGGTTGGGCATGACCGCCGCGAAGGGCTACTTTGAGAAAGGGGCCCGCAAAGGTGATGCGGAATCGCAATATCAGCTTGGTAGATTGCTGATGCATGACAATGACGATCCGTCCAATTATGAAAGAGCCATTGATCTGTTCAATGAAACGATTTCTTCCGACGGCAAGGTCGCATCGCTTACGGCTCTTTTGCGCGCGCATAGCTGCTTTTCCCGCAGGCAGAATGATGCGGAGATTGCAGGATTCTGGCAGCGGGCCGAACAGGGCGCAGGCAACAGCAGTCTTGATGTGACACTTGACAGTTTGCGTCTTGCTGCCGTCGGGGAAAGCGATCAAAGCAGGGCGATTCAAAGCCGGATACAGAATACCGCGCTCTACGGTCGGACAAAGGCGCTGCAGAACTACGCCATCTTGATGTCGGCCCAACTCGACGCAGCTTCGGATGCGGCTGAGGCCGATCTGTTGAGGCAGAAAATCAGCTTCTGGCGTGGCTTCGCCAAACAGTTTGAAGGGGGAGAAGCGTCGTTTGTCGCCGGGCTTTATATGGCTGCAACGACTTCCGAAGACAAAGGGCATTTCCTTGGCGATCTGCAAGATCTGGTGGCGCAGAATGACGATGCAGCCAAGTTGAAACTGGCTGGCATCTACCTTGAGAAGCAGGCGGACGATGCCAGCAAGGTGAAAGAGGCGCAGCAGCTGATCCTGACCAGTTCGGACAAGATTCCCGAGGACTTGCTGCAGGCGTTCCTTGATGCGCGCACAGCACATGGCATGGAGACAAAGGCGTTTGTTGCGCAGAATCTCGACAATCTTGCCAAGCGTGCCAGTGCTCAATCGCTGTTGATCCTGGCGTCGGTCGAAACCGATGGGGAACTGCAACGTGATTTGTTCAACAAGTCCGTTGTGCAGATGGGCTGCGATTTCGATACGTCTTTCAAGATGGTCGAGTTCCTGCGCAAGACCTACGGGCATACCGATGTTTTCAAGCATTGGCTTGGTGTGGCCAGCCGCCTGCATTCGGAACCCTGGCAAAGCGTGAAGCTGGGTGACCTCTATGCCGAGCAGGACAGCAAGGAAGCCCGCGCCAAGGCCTATGACCTGTATATGGAGGCCGTCAAGGCACAGGATAATGTTGCCGCAATCCGCTTGCTTGACTGGGTCGCGGATCCGGAAAGCGAGTTCTACAACGCGACCTTGGCAGTCAATCTCTTCAATCAGGCCATCGAGACCGCTCGGCCGAGCCTTTCCTTTGGCATAGCCAACCGGGTGAAGCGGGCTCCGGAACCCATCCGCGAAGCCGTGCTTGAGAACAACAGCCTTGAGAAGCTTTACCGTTCTTCAGCAAAGGCAAGCAATCCGGTTGCCATGCGTGAGCTGGCAAAGATCCTCAGAAGCGGCGAACCAAACGACAGTCGTCTGGAAGAGGCAAGCAACTGGCTGAAGCAGGCTGCAGAACAGAGAGACGTCGAAGCCATGGCGATGCTGGCCCAGAACTATGCTTTCGGCATCGGGGTAACGCCGTCTGCGGAATTGGCGCAGAAGTGGCTTCGCGCGGCAGCCGAAGCAGGGGACAAGACATCGGCTTCCCTTTTGGCGCTTTCTGAAAACCAGAACAAGGGGCAGTGAAACCAGCATGGTACAGTGCATGAAAGAGTTAATCAGCAAGGGAGGGCGAGCGTCATTGCTCGCAGCTCCACTGCTGCTCACAAGCCTTGTTGCCCAGGCAGCGTCGAATGCGCCTGACGCTGAAACGGAAAAATTTGTCTGTCCCGAGTTTCCTGAAGCCACGATTTCTCTTAGCTATGGCAGTCGTTACAAGGACGACAGCAAGTCTCGTTCGGACATTGATGCAGAAGCAAATGCCGCTGTAAACGAGGCGCTTGCCCCTTCGGATCGATTTGTCCAGATCCTGTCCAGTCTGGCTGACAAGGCGCGGACCACACCATCGCAACGAAGCGACATTGTCCGGTGTGCCATCGATGCAATTGATGACTGGGCTGAAGCGGATTCCTTCAGTGAAATCGACAGCCTGACAGCAAATCTGTCCTATGCCTCGCGCGTTGGGGGCATTGCGATTGCTTACGCCCAACTGAAATCCCTCATTCTCCAATCGGCTGAGGAGCCGACAGCGGACGCCGCAATCATTGGTCGATTGCAGTTTTCCAAAAAGGTCGAGCCAGCAGTCGCCACGGAAGAGACTGTTGTCACAGACGGTGAGCCTTCACCTGAAACCGCACCGCTACCTGCCGCCGTGTCCGTGCCTGTATCTGTGCCGGAAGACTATCTGCAAAGCACAGAAACGATTGAGCAGTGGTTGACCGGACTGGGGCACGCCATCATCCAGTTCTGGGAAACCGATGGGCCTCCGATGGCAAGCAAGGGCAATCTGAGAGCATGGGCAGCACTTGCCCTGATCCAGATCGGCCTCATCGTTGAAAATGAGAGCTTCATCGACTGGGGGTTGGAAAGCCACCGGGTGATCCTTGATACCATTGATCCGGATGGCAGTCTACCGATGGAAATGCGCCGCGGCAAATATGCCTTGCACTATCAGCTGCACGCTATCGCTCCGATGGTCACGGCAACCGCCATGCTAAAAGAGGTCAACAAGCTCAATCCCCAACCCTACATGGATCGCCTGATCATGGCTGCGAGGTTTTCGCTGCGCGCCATCGAAAAGCCGGAGCTTGTGGAAGAAAAGACAGACAAACAGCAAACGGTCAAGTCCGGGCTTCTTGAACAGAAGAAGTATCAGATCGCCTGGCTTGAACCGCTTCTGGTGCTCGAAAAGGATCCGGAACTGGATGCCACAATCGATGATTTGAGGCCTCTGACAAACTCTAAACTGGGAGGAAACATGACGCAGAGATTTCACGGCGACAAAAGTGATGGGTCTGAAATTGAAGGAGTTGAACAATAAGTATTCACTGAGTAAAAATATGGCAAAACAAATATAAAATATTCTGACTAAAATTTGTGCACGTAATTATTGATTTAAATCATGGGGATTAAATTGGACTATATTGATGATTAACAATTTTTTAACCATATTCTTTCGATACTTTCGTCCAAGTTGGTGAGTGAATTGCGAGTCTCTTTAGATGATTCTGATCTTTTTAGATGGAATTATCTAAATCTCCCAAGGGAATACGAAGAATTCCAGATCGCTTTTCAGACCAAAACTTGGGTTTTTTGACATGGTGTGAGCCAGTCAAAAACGAAAGAGCTGAGGAAAGACGATGACCACGAATTCCGACAATTTTGACTTATCTGCCTGGAAACTGAACCTGCCCGTTGACGCCTATGGCGGCACAGATGGAAGAGCCAAGACCATAAGCAATCTGGATGGGTATGAAAGTGAATATTTCTATGACGCCAAAGATGGTGCCATGGTGATGACCGCGAGCGTTGACGGAGCCACAACTGGCAACGCTCGTTATGCCCGCACCGAATTGCGCGAAAAAGACGGCAATGACAGTGCCGCCTGGTATCTGAGCGAGGGCGGCACAATGACCGCAACCTTGCGCATTGATGAGGCTCCGGTCTGGGATAACGGCCAGGATGGCAAGATCGTCATCGGTCAGGTTCGCGGAACGGTTGACGAACTCGTGCGTCTTTATTGGGACAATGGCTCTGTCTACTATTACAGCGAACACAGTGGTCCCGATGACAAGACGCTGAAATTCACGTTTGCGAACGCGGACGGAAACGAGCCGTCCATCAGCAAGGGAGAGAATTTCTCCTATCAGATCGAGGTTCATGGCGACCAGATCAAAGTGGTCATCTATGCCGATGGGGATGTCTATACCTCGGAGACCTCCATCACCGATCACTGGACCAACGAACCGCTCAACTTCAAGGCGGGCTGCTATCTGCAGCTCAATGAAGCCATGGGCTCGGGCACGGGGCAGGTTTCCTTTTATGGACTGGACTATTCCCACACCGCTGGTCAGGGATATGACGGGCTTGTTGATGTCGGCCCTGTCGCTGGTGGTGGAGATACCCCATCCAATCCGGATGGTAACGATGGAGGCGGCTCTGGAGACGGGCAAGACCATCTCAATGTGATCTCGGGAGATGACGCCAATGATCGCCTCTATGGCACAAGTGGCGATGACAAGATCTCGGGCCTTGATGGGCGCGATCGCATCATAGGTGAAGACGGAAATGACACGCTGCTCGGTGGCAATGGGGACGACAAGATCTTCGGCGGTTCCGGGAATGACACCATCTACGGCGGGAATGATGATGACCGGCTGTTCGGTGATGATGGCAACGATGCCGTTTATGGTGGTCAGGGTGCTGACAAGCTCTATGGCGGGGCTGGCAATGATGCTCTGCATGGCGATGATGGCAACGACCGTCTCATCGGCGACGGGGGTAATGACATCCTTGATGGCGGGGCCGGCAAGGACGATCTGCGCGGTGGTGCAGGGAACGACAGTCTTTGGGGTGGCGATGGCAACGACCGGCTCTTTGGCCATGCTGGTGATGATGTTCTGGTTGGCGGAAAAGGGGCGGACACGATTCTTGGCTCGTCCGGGGCTGACACGTTCGTTCTGGAATCCATTGACGATAGCACCGTTGATCTGAGCGGTCGTGATCTGTTCAAGGATTTCGATATCTCTGAAGGTGACATCGTTGATCTCAGCGCCATCGATGCCAACAGCACCGTTTCGGGCAATCAGGCCTTTTCCTTTATTGGCGAAGACGCCTTTTCGGGAGAAGCAGGCGAACTGCGCACCGAAGTGGACGGCAGCATTCAGACAATCTTGGGCGACATAGATGGCGATGGTGTAGCTGATTTCGCAGTCGACATCAGAACGTCTGACCATCTGATGGCGAGCGACTTCAGTCTCTAGTGTAGAGAGACGCCAACAAACAAGTAGGTGACTGTGACGATATCAGCTTCAGAAAACAATCCGGTCGGGGTTGATATTGTCCTTCGCTTCGGAGTTTGGCTGCTGGTCTTCTCGATCGCAGCCAACCTTCTCTTGCTGGCCATGCCGATCTATCTGTCTCAGATCTATGATCGGGTTCTGCCCAGCGATGGGCTGGATACGCTGCTGTATCTCACTCTTTTGATCCTGTTTTGCATAGCCCTTTTCAGCATTCTGGAGGTCCTGCGTCGCACTGTGGCCCAGAAGATGAGCGTGCATTACGAGCTGCGAACGAAGTCCGCTCTGCTCGAGCATGGGGTCAAGAACCGCGAAGTTGATCGCACCCGACTGGCATCGTTGCTCAATGACGTGACGACCGTCCGGCAATATCTCTCGGGGCGCGGTGTGTTCAGCGTTCTCGACTTGCCATTCGTGCCGATATTCCTGGCCATTCTTTTCTTCGTTCATCCATGGATTGGCGCCGTTGCCAGTCTTGGTGCGCTGATCCTGCTTCTGCTCGCCCTAGGCAATGAACTGATGGCGTGGAGGCACCAGTATAATACATCACGCCTGTATAAGCAGTCCTCGGTGAAGAGCTCCGAAATCCTGCGCCATCTTGATGATGTCTGCGCAATGGGGATGGGGAGCGCGCAATTGAACCGTTGGCAGCGCAACATCGTAGATGCGGTCTATTCTTCCAACGAACTCTCTGTCGTCAACGGCATTTTCTTCGGCCTTGTCCGCTTTGCCAGACAGGCCATCCAGATCATGATACTGGGCTGCTCGGCCTATCTGGTCATGTCCGAACATCTTTCTGCTGGTCTGATCTTTGCGTCCAGCATCATCTCGGGTCGTGCCCTGTTGCCGATTGAACAATTCGTCGGCAGTTACAAACAGATGACGGCGGCGAGCGTGGCCAATGGTCGCCTCAGGAACTGGTTCAAGGGCACACATCAGACAGGCAACACGCCTGCCCCCCTCACTTTGCCGGAGATCCGGGGCTATCTGCGTTGTGACAATGTCAGCTTTGTTCCCCCGGGCGTCACAGCCGACAAGGCCTTGCTGAGGGGTATCTCTTTTGAGGTTGCCCCCGGAGAGGTTGTGGCCATCGTCGGCTCCAGCGGGGCAGGCAAGAGCACCCTGATGCGCGTTCTGGCCTCGATCATCCGGCCCAGCGTCGGCAAGGTTTCCATCGATGGCTTTGAACTGGCGCAATGGGACCCTGATCAGCTGGGCGCTGAAATCGGATATGCCGGGCAGGAAAGTGATTTTTTCCATGGCACGGTGGCCGAGAATATTTCCCGCTTCAGTCTAGAAGCCAGTGACAAAGACATCGTCAATGCCGCTCTCAATGCCGGAGCACATGAGTTTATCGGCAGCCTGCCCCAAGGCTACAACACCAATCTGGACACGGTTTCCTTCAACTTGTCCGGAGGTCAGAAGCAGCGGATCAATCTGGCTCGGGCCTTCTTTGGTGATCCGCAAATCCTGCTTCTTGATGAACCGGATGCCCATCTGGACAAAGAGGGGGAACGGGCTTTGGTTGCTGCTATTGCGAATGCTCGCGCTGGCGGCAAAACGGTGCTTTTTGTGACCCAGCGCATGCATCTGGTCAATTCTGCCGACAAGGTTCTGATCGTGGACAATGGAACCGTTGTCCGTTTCGGCCCCAGAGAAGCCCTGATGATGCCAAGAGAAGCCGACGGCAAGACGAGAGCCATTGAGGACAAATCCAAAACGGTGGCAGGAGGCCAATCCGGTTCGGACCGGAGCCTGCCATTCGGAAAGGAACAAGGCTGACCGATGAGCGTGATCGACTATGAAAAGGAGATCCAGACTCTTAGTGCCTTCAGGTCGCTGAAGGTTGTCGGTGGCGTGATGATCTTTCTCTTCTTTGGTGTGTTCTGTGTCTGGGCGGGATATGCGCCTCTTGAGGGGGCAGTGATCGCAAGGGGCACGATCACGAAAGAAGGGCGTACGCAGGTGGTTGCCCATGAACGTGGTGGCGTGGTGCGGAGCATTTCGGTCGAGGAAGGCCAGCATGTGGAAGAGGGGCAGTTGCTGCTGACCATCGAAGATAGCGAGAAGAAGGCCGAGTTGGCCAAGCTTGAAACGCGCATGGCCTATATCGCGATCAAGGAGCTGCGCCTTGAGGCCGAGGAGCGGCATGAGGACTTCGCTATTGCCAGTCTGCCTGAAAATCTGAAGCAAGCCACGCCTTTTGCCTCCTTTAATCGGCTTGCGCAAGATCAGGAAAAGCAGTTCAACACGCGCCAGCGCCTGAAGCAGCGTGAGCGATCGGTCCTGTTGGAGCAGCAATCCATTCTCAAGCAGCAACTTGCCGGGTCCCAAGCCGAACTCAAGGCGCTGGATGACTGGCGCAAGATCCTGCAAGAGCAGGTGAAGATGCGAGAGACCCTGATGAAGAAGGGGGTCGTCAGCAAGGTGGCCTACCAGAACACGCAGAAAGAGTTCGCCGAGGTCGAAACCGACTATCGGAAGCTGAAAACGCAAACGGAATCCCTGCCCATCCAGATGTCGGAGATTGATCAGCGCCTGAACCAGCTCGTTGATCAGTTCAATGAAGCTGTGTCGCGGGAATTGGCTGAGCTGCGCTCGGAAAAGCTGGCCCTGGCCAATGAGTTGCAGGCGGCGCGGAAGGTCGTCGACAGGGTGGCTCTGGAAGCGCCAGCAAGCGGCACCATCGACAAGCTGCATGTCAACACCATCGGCAGCGCCATCGCTGCCTATCAGCCACTGGTAGAAATTGTGCCGGATCAGAAACGCCTGCAGATCGAGGTAGAGGTGCGCCCCGCGGACATCGATCAGGTGAGGGTGGGGCAGAAGGCCAGATTGTCGCTGAGTGCATTTGATCCAACAGAATTTCCGGCGGCTGACGGACATGTCGTCTTCATTTCACCGGACAGGCGGATGAACCAGCGCACGCAGCGCCCCTATTTCGTCGTGCGTCTGGAGCTGTTGCCCGAACAATCGACAAGGCTGCCGGATCTGGTCCCCGGCATGCCAGTCGAGGCGTTTCTGGAAACGGGCTCCCGGACATTTTTCCAGATGGTGTTTGAACCGGTCACCAAGAGCATGCAACGTTCCTTCAGGTCTTGAGACCGTTTGGGCGAGGGACTGCCCGTTTGATTGCTTCCTTTCCCGTATTTTCCCCTGTGTCCTTTTTGTTGGTGTGAATGCTGAACGTGTCGGCATTTTCCAAGGTTGCCTTCGTGCAAATCTCGGGCGTTCTCTGTCTGTTGTGCGGTGGGTTTTTGAGGGAATTTCCCCAAGGATATGCGGATAGGTATTTTCCACATCTACGATTTCTTTGATTAATCGTTTAATCATAGGGATGTGCAACGGATTTCACGGGTTGATCTGGCCGATTGGGAAAGCGATTTTCTCCATTTTCTGACAAGATGGTCGGCCAAACCAACAGTCATTCGCGCATGGAAAAACAATTCTAAGCCATATGCCTGATCACGATGTCCCCGGATGAGAGGAAACGAACTTGGGTCTTCGGGAAATCTGAACGGACATGGCGATAACGGGAGTGAAAAATGAACAAGTTGATTCTGGCTTTTGTGGCCTCCAGCCTTGTGGCCCTTACTTCAGCTCAGGCCCGCAACCTGACGCTTGGCCATGCAATGTCTACGGACAATGCCCAGCACCAGGGGATGCAGGTCTTTGCCGACCTCGTCAAAGAGAAGTCGAACGGCGAGCTGACCGTTCAGATCTTTCCGAATGCCCAGCTCGGTTCCGAGCGGGATCAGGCCGAGCAGGTCATCAATGGTGCACTGGATATGGCAAAGATCAATGGATCGCTGGCCGAATCCTTTGAACCGACCCTGAAGGTCATGGGCTTGCCGTTCCTCTTCCGCGATACCGACCACCAGCGTGCCTTCATGCGCAGCGATGTTGCATGGGACCTGATGCAGGAAAGCAAGGGCAAGGGATTCATCGGCCTTTCGCTCCTCGATTCCGGTGCGCGCAGCTTCTATGGTCACAAGCCATTCTATACCCCCGCAGATCTGAAAGGCCTGAAGATCCGCGTACCGGAATCCCAGACCTCCATGCGCATGATCGAACTGCTGGGCGGTAACGCAACGCCGATGCCGTGGACCGAGATTTACACCGGCCTGCAGCAGGGGATCATGGATGCCGCCGAAAACAGCATCTCCAGCCTTGTCGAGGCCCGTCACGCCGAAGTGGCCAAACACTTCTCCAAGGACGAGCACACCATGACGCCTGACATCATCCTGATTTCCGAAGCGACCTGGGATTCTCTCAGCGAAGCAGAGCAGGGGATTCTGCGTGATGCCTCTCTTGAAGCCCTCGACAAGGAAATCGAGTTGTGGGCATCCAATGAAGCGGCCAATGTCGAGAAAGCCAAGGAGATTGGCGTTCAGTTCTATGACGTCGACAAGGCGTCCTTCCGCGAGGCTGTCAAACCGATGATTGATGATGCTCTGAACGATCCCAAGCTTGGCGATTATGTCCGCCGCATTCAGGACCTTCACTGATCTTTGACCCAACCGGCGCCAATGACAAGATCGTCTTCCCAAGGCGTGGTCAGTGGCGCCGAACATCTCACAAAAGTAAGAAACAAGGTGGCCAATGCTTGCGTTCCTAAGAAAGTTCAGAGCATGCCTTGATCAGTTGCTACTGAGTTTTTGTGGAGTCATCATCATACTCCTCGTAGCTGCCGTATCATGGCAGGTTTTCAGCCGATACATACTCAACAACCCGAGCACATTCACCGATGAGATTGCGCGTTTCATGATGATCTGGCTGGGTCTGTTGGGGGCGTCATTCCTGTTTGGCAAAAACGGCCATCTGGCGATCACGCTGCTATCGGATAGCCTCTCGCCGAAGATGCATGCCGCCTTGCAGATCGTGATCGGCATTCTCGTTGTCGCCTTTGCCTATCTGGCAATGATCAACGGCGGGATTGCACTCATGGGGCGGACCATGTTCCAGATCTCTCCGGCGCTGCGCATTCCCATGGGCTATGTCTATGGCATTCTGCCGCTCTCTGCCTTCCTGATCTGCATTTATGTGGTGCTCAACACCATCGATCTGCTCTTTCCGCACAATGACGCGGATGCCCTCAACACCAAGTCTTCCGGGGAGAAATAAGCAGCCATGGATATCTCTGTCGGAGCCTGGCTCCTTTGTCTTTTTTCCTTGATGATCGCGCTTAGCGTCCCCATTGCCGTTGCCATCGCCCTGTCTTCGCTGCTGGTGATGTTCATGGTGCTGCCAGTGCAGGTGGCGAGTGTCACCGCAGGGCAGAAGCTCGTGACTGGCGTGGACAGTTTCAGTCTGCTGGCGATCCCGTTTTTCGTACTGGCCGGCAACATCATGAATTCCGGCGGCATTGCTGCAAGACTGGTCAATTTCGCCAAGCTCATGGTTGGGCACATGCCGGGCTCCATCGCCCATGTCAATATCCTGTCAAACATGCTGTTTGGTGCCGTATCAGGCTCGGCGGTGGCTGCAGCCGCTGCCGTCGGCAAGACCGTTGCCCCGGAGTTCGAGAAGGATGGCTATGACAAGTCCTTTGCGACGGCAGTGAATGTCGCCTCCTGTCCCTCGGGCCTGCTGATCCCGCCGAGCAACTCGCTCATCGTGTTCTCGGTCGTCAGCGGTGGCACCTCGGTGGCTGCCCTGTTCGTTGCGGGTTACATTCCCGGCATCCTGATGGGCCTCAGCTGCATGATTGTTGCCTATGTCATTGCTCGCAAGCGTGGCTATGGCAATCATGCCGACAGCTGCCCGAGCTTGCAGGTAGCCCTGCAGGTGGTCTGGCAGGCCATTCCGAGCCTTGGCCTCATCGTCGTGGTGATCGGTGGCATTATCGGCGGCGTTTTCACGGCAACGGAAGGCGCGTGCATCGCGGTCCTCTATTCCTTCGGCCTCTCTCTTTGCTATCGGTCGTTGTCCCTGTCCGACATGTGGACCATCTGCAAGGAGACGGCAGAAATCACCGGGATCATGCTGTTCCTTGTTGGAGCGTCTTCGATCATGTCATGGGCCATGGCCTTCACCGGACTGCCGGGCATGATCAGCGACTGGATGCTGTCGGTCTCTGACAATCCGATCGTCATTTTCATCATGATGAACATCATCCTGTTGGTCATCGGGATGTTCATGGACCTGACACCGGCGCTGCTGATCTTCACGCCGATTTTCATGCCGATTGCGGTGCAGCTCGGCATGCATCCGATCCACTTTGCCATGATGATCGTCTTCAACCTGTGCATCGGGATTGCAACGCCGCCGGTTGGCACGGCCCTGTTCGTTGGCTGTAGTGTCAGCGGCGCGAAAATAGAAAGCGTGATCCGGGCGATCCTGCCTTTCTGTGCCGTGCTGATCGTCACGCTGATGTTCATCACCTATGTGCCATGGCTGAGCCTTTTCCTGCCGAGGATGTTCGGGCTGATCAACTGATTGCTGCCATCGCGCCTGATCCGTCATGTCAGGCGCGATGAGCCTCCATCTGATTTGGCTTTGTGCGGAACTGCTCCGCCTTGGTCTGGCGGGTGTTGTTCTCGCCGCGTAGGGTGCAAGGGGTGATGAGCCCCGTGCACCCTTTTCGGCTTCTGGCGATCTCGTAGATCTGGTCTGGACGGGCGCGCTTGATAACCCCGATGGCGGCGGAAATTCGGGAAAATGAGTAAGAATGGCCTGTCTTGCTGATTTTGGTTAAAAGAATCTACTTGCCTGACGGGAGAAATTTTGAGAGCACATCACTATACCGATGGTCTCTTTTGAGGATTTGGTGGAGACTAGGGGCGCGGATCCGGCTTGGTCGGTCTGCATTGACCTTTGAAGACACAGGAAGAGCATGGCAAAGAATCGCCAGAAAGTGACAGTCTCGGATATTGCCAAGCGGGCGGGGGTTTCCACCGCTACTGTTTCCAATACCATGAATGGTACTGGGCGCGTGTCTGAAATGACCCGGGTCAAGGTGAAACAGGCAATGGAAGAGCTGGGGTTTGTGCGCGATTATACCGCAGCCAAGCTACGCACGGGCCGGTCGCGTCTGGTAGGTGTTCTCGTTCAGGATATTGCCAACCCGTTCTACGGCGAATTTTCGGCAAGTTTCGAGGCGGCCCTGTCCAATGAGGGATATTTGCCGATCATTGCCAACATCGGTGAAGACAAGGAGCGTCAATCCACTCTGCTCGCCGAAGTCATTGCACACGGGGTGGCCGGAATCATCGTCTCGCCAAGCGCCAACACGGAAGTGGATGATCTGGAGCGAACTTTCGCGCACGAAATTCCGGTTGTCACCTTTGTCCGTGAAATCGAGAATGCGGATTTTGATTTTGTCGGCGTTGATGACTACCGCTGTGGCGAACTGGCAGCAAAACAGTTTCTCAGGGATGCGCATTCGCAGTTCGCCGTGATCGGTGGTCTGGAAAGCTCCTCGACCGGTCGGTTGCGCGTCAAGGGGTTCGTGGATACACTGCACAAGGCGGATATTCCAGACCACTCCATCGTCGTCAAGCAGGGGCCGCAAAGTCGTAATTTCGGTCGCGAAGCTGCTGTTGAACTGAGCGAAACCGAAGCGCCCTTTACAGCCGTTTTCTGTCACAACGACATCGTTGCCATGGGGGCCACTGCGGGCTTCCTGTCCCGGGGGCGAGTGATTGGCGAGGACCTTTCGCTAATTGGATGCGACAACCTGCCGGAGGCTAACATCTGGAATCCTCCGTTGACGAGCGTCGAGACCTATTCCCGTTCCGTCGGCAAGATTGCAGCAGAGCTCATCATTTCGCGGATCAACGGGGACACGGGCAAGCACCGCACCGTTCGGCTGGAACCGAAGCTGATCGAGCGGCAGTCCACATTTGCCTTTGCTGGCTAGCCGGTGTCAGATGGCGGGTTCGATTTGTCTGTCGTCGTCCCGGGTTTCGAATATTTCCTCCCTGAGGAAGGCGCCCCATCCCTTCTCGAAATAGACGGGGCTGGCGTCGCGCGTGCGGATCGGGCGTTCTTGGCAGGAAAGCACTTTTCCGTCGAAGGTCACAATGATCTTCCGGTTCTTGTCGCAGTCCTGTTCAGGGCGGTAAGCGAAGTCTGAGAGGGCTCCTGAGCTGATTTGTGGGACAAGGGGAGATGACGGGTCCCGGATGACGCGTGCGCCGCGACTGCCGCCACCATTGGCGATATAGTGATCAAGGGCGGCAAGTACCGCCGCCGAGGTGAGGGCCAATTGTTTCCAGACAAAATAGTCCGCCACCCTTTTGTCGCTTCTGAGCTGGAGGCCGGATCTCTGGATGGCTTCAATGAGGCCCAGCGCCTCGCCATAGGCTGCCTTCACATCAGCGCCATCAACCACAAAACCGGCGCTGTCGCTCATCCGGGCCTGAATGGTCTGTTTCACAGCCGCGATGGACAAGGAGCCCGCCTTTGCCTGTTCCAGTTCCCTGAACAAGGCGGAGACATCGGAAAGATCAATGGTGTCTGCATGAGACCGGCGCCTGTGTGCCACATGTTTGGCGATCCGCAGGCCAAACACCTGACCCGCATTCAGAGCCGACCCACCTGGTCGGGTGACCCCGTGGCTGCTTGCTGCTTCCCCAACCGCGTAGACCCCATCAAGATTGGTTGCACCCCAGCGGTCGATATCGATCCCGCCGTTCATATGCTGGTTGTTGATGGCCATCCTGAGAGGCTCGCGGGTCAGATCGATGCCGTTCATGCGGTAAAGTTCGATTGCCAGAGGGTTCATTCTCGCCAGTCGGTCGATGGGCAACTCTGCCAACGCATCGTTATTCTCCAGATAGGCCCGGACATCGTTATCCAGATCATCAAGGCTGAATGGCGCCCCCCCTTCCACCGGCAACGGATTGCGCAGGAAGTCTAGAAAGACCTCCCGGCCTTTCCTGATTTCCAGATGGACGGCAATGTCCACCAGCGATGAGCCGAAGTCCATCATGCGGCCTGCGTGAAACGGCCATTGATAGCCTTTGCGAAAGACGTTGGAGACCATTTCCCGCGTGGTACGGTAGTAATCGGAAAGGAAATTATGCTCGCGTCCGGCTGCATCGCGGGAAAAGACATGGGGCATGACCTGAACATAGGTGCCAGACAGGTTCCACGGAAAGGTTTCTCTCGGGGAGCCGATGCCGAACTGGCTCTCGGTGAGGTTGGAAAGCGCAACCCCGGCTTCAAGGGCCATGCCCAGAGAACCGAAGCACTTCTTGGGATAAACGCTGTCGCGATACATCTCGCCCGGTGCGCCGGAGGCAATCACCAGCTCGTCACATTCGATCACTGCAAGTCCGAAGGGGTTGTGTTCAAAGTCTTTGGTGGCGACCACGAGGCCGGTGATGTGTCTGTTCCCGTCGGTTCCTGCGGTGAGAATTCTGATCCCTGTGGCGCTGGTCAGGAACGGGATGCCAAGGCGGATGGCCTCTTCCAGAAGTACCTTGACCATCAGGCGGGATGTTCGCGGCCCGCAGCTCGTTGCGCGGCCATAGTCGTCATGGTCTGTCTGATAGCGCAGGATCGCGCCGAACTGATCCTCGGGCAGATCCAGCCCCATATACTGCAGCCCGGCCATGGCATTGATGGACCCGACTGCCTCCACATAGGCAATGTCTTCGTCCATGCAGCCCCCTGCGGCAAGATCCTTTGCGAGCTGTTCGAAATTGTCGCCATTGCGGCTAGTGGAGGCGGTGTGGATGGTCTGCTTGTCGGAGCCCGAACAGGCCGATGTGCCCATATACATGCCACCGGTCGCCACCATGACATCGCGGTCGCGGCGTTTCAGCTCGCAGGCGGTGCGCAGGCCTGCGGCTCCGGATCCCAGCACCAGCGACTGACAGCGGAAGACGGGCATTCTGTAGCCATCGATATCTTCGACTCGATCTGCCTGTCGGGTTTGGTATCCGCGCGGCATCGGTACGCGGGTTAGCGCCTGAAGGACCC
Organism: Cohaesibacter haloalkalitolerans; assembly: GCF_003574655.1. Classification (GTDB taxonomy): domain Bacteria; phylum Pseudomonadota; class Alphaproteobacteria; order Rhizobiales; family Cohaesibacteraceae; genus Cohaesibacter; species Cohaesibacter haloalkalitolerans. Next base: position 3,339 of record NZ_QNUM01000004.1, on the reverse strand, counting down.
GCGGGGTGAGGGGGGCGTTTGGTGCGGATTTCCGATCAGGCATGACTGCTCCTTGCATTCGATTCCAGCACTGGCTCATCTTGCCAGATTAATCGATTAATCACATAGCTGTGTTGGTGTGTCAAATACGGAAGAATACGTGGTGTTTTGGTGATGGTGAGTAATGGATTTCAAGCAGAATGCGCCCGGCTTCGGCCGGGTGATCCATGCCATGGGGCGACCCCGGGGAGATGTCCAATGTTGTAGCGGCCCATAGATACAGCATCGGGGAGGTTCCTGATGTCAGGAACCTCCCCGTTCTCACTTATTTGGCCTTGGTGATGCTGGCGGAGTTATGAAACATCCGTCGGAGCATCGGTATCATTGAAGAGGATGGAGATCGTCGCGTGCGCATCATTCAGCGTTGCGACTTCCACATCGGTTCCATTGTAGTCGACGATGACCGCAGTCGTATTGCTGCCGCCGTCATAGGCAAGATCGACCACGGCGTCGGCTCCGGCTGCGTCAATTGGCGGCGTGCCGAGCGCTTCCAGTACCGCAGACAGATCCACGACATCCCCTTCGGCCTTGTCGTAGTCGGTGATGAGATCGGTAATCGACGCATCCAGACTATCAAGGTCGATAACGAAGGTATCGGCTCCGTCACCGCCAGTCATCGTGTCTTCACCGGCACCGCCGATCAGAAGGTCATCATCAAGACCGCCGTCGAGTATGTCATCGCCATATCCGCCATCAAGGACATCATCCCCAGCCAAGCCGAAGAGTGTGTCGATGCCGTCGAGTCCAGCGATCACGTTATCTCCGGCATTACCCGTGATCGTGTCGTCGAAATACGAACCGATTGCGTGCTGTTCTGTGCCGAGGATGTATGTGGTCGAAGCACTCGCCGTAAAGTTGGCTGTGGTCAATGGATCCGGTGGCAACATGGACAGATTGAGTGTTCCATCGAAGATGTCGCCATCAGAATCCGTGAGGCTCAGATCCAGCTGGATGTCGACTGCTGCACCGGGATCGATGGCCGTGGCGCCGAATTCGGACAGCACGAACGCGTCCCCGGAAACATAATGGACTTCCAGACTGTTGTAATTGCTTGCCGTATTGATCGAGACATTGTCTCCATAGGAGGTGCCGCTGACCGACGGAGAAGACAAGCCGGCTACATCAACTGAGCCATCACCATTCCAGGTGATGTCGTAACTCTGGGTTCCGATCAGAACACCGGTCAGATCCCCGCCCGAACGATAGAATGTCATCGTGGTGTAGGTCGGCGGTGTTGTCAGACTGTTGGTCATGTGGCTGACCGTGATACTCAGGATGGGCTCGTTTGCACCATCGCCAACAGTCGGAAAGGTCCCTATGGCCGCAGGAAGATCGCTGTCGTCATCAATCTTTGTGTAGAAGCGAACTGTTGACGACGTTCCGATGGAACCGAAGGAAACAAATGCACCATTCACACCATAGTGGCCGTCATACATATGATCCTGGTTGGTCGTTGTGGTGTAGTCGCCGGCCGTACTGGCAGGATTGCCAACCAGATCGGTGACGAAATCAAGCCTGATGCCTTCGCCAGAGCCAATATTCTGACCGCCGCCACCACCGCCGGTGCCAAAGCCATTCGCGGTGTTGTTGATGGTCGTATAATACGGGTAGCTCGGGGTCGCAGGATTGGTTGCTACCGGTGTGATCAGTAGATCCGAGCTGTTGTTGTCGACCGGTTGCGGGTCTCCTGCTTTCTTCGGAACTGTGAGCACATCGCCGGTTGGAACAAAACCGTTCCAGTCGAGGTTGCCGCCAGCAGGATCATATCCTCCGTCCGTGAAGGAAATCTCCGTTGCGCCACCATCGACCGTGCCCACCATCGTGACGCTGTAGGTATCGCTGGCTGATGCCAAAGCTCCGTCGGTGTTGAGCGTGACATAGAATACCACGCCAGCCGATGCGATTGTGGTCGGAACCGTTGCTCCGGTGTAGGCGATCAGCGTCTGGGACCCGTTGATCAGCGTGTAGTAGATCGGAGCCCCTCCCGAGGTGAAGCCACTGTTGGCACCGTTCATGCCCGATGCAAAGGTGATAGAGCCGAGCTGATCCTGACCGATATTGTCGTCAATGTTGACGTCGAGATCGAGATCCCCTGTGAAGGTCGCTCCAGACGAGTTGAGCAGGTAGGCATTTTCTGTCTGGATCGCTGCCGGGCCATCATCTTCAAAGACGATGTCAAGAGCGCTGGCGGTGGTTGACGAAGCCGAGTCACCATCGCCATCAGTGATGCTTGCCGTTACGAAGATGTTTGTCAGAGAAACAAAGTCATCCGGGTTGGAAGAATCCGGGTGATGGAGCGCGCTATACTGCACAAGAACGATGTTGCCGGAGAGGTCGAACCCGACCACGAAGGCAATCACGCCCGATGCGTTGGCTGTGCCATCGCCGTTCGCAACGCGGCCGGTGATCGAGCCATCAAGTTCTGTGAACAGATGAATGGCTCTGCCCGTGGCCGAATCGGTCAGGCCGGTTGCCGTCCCGTTCAGGCCGCTGCCATCAGAGGCGGTCAGCGTCAGGTCCGGAGCATTGCCATCTGATCCGTCAGCGCCATAGCTGGAGGACGTGGTAATGGCACTGGCGACCAGTAGTGCATAGCCAATCATGGTTGGACGGAGGCCAAACGGATCGGTTTCCCCGTCTTCATCGTCAGGAGCCGCGAAGTTGACTAGACCGTCGTCTTCGCCCACCGACTCGTCAGTGGCAAGCGGTGCCAGCTGGTTGAGCGAGATCGTGATGGATGGACCGTCATCCTCGAAGGTGAAGGCGGCTGCGATGTCGGTTGATGCCGACTGGGTATCGCCATCGCCATCCTCGACGGTGGCGGTCAATGTGATGGAGACGCCGGAGAGGACGGATGGTGCGGTTGCCTCGGACGGATCGGCCGGGTCGTCATGCTCGACGGCGCGGATCTGGGTCTGGGTTATGGTGCCGGTGTCGGGATCGAGGCTGATGGTGAAGACGGTGCCACCGGTTGCGGATGCGCCGGTGATGAGGGTCCCAGCGGCATTGATGCTGAGGGTGACCGCTTCGCCTGTGAGGCTGTCGACGAGACCGGATGCGGAGGTCGAGATGGCCATCTGATAGCGGACGGCATCACTGTCGGCGACGCCATCATCGTCATCATCCTTGCCGCCATCGGCGCCAAAGACGCTGTCGAACAGGGCCGCAAAGGAGGCGCTGTCGGTTGTCTGCTCGGCGCCGGTATCCAGATTGCCGGAGGCCAGGGCGCTGTCGTCGGTGACCAGGGTCGGGACGGCGGTGGCATTGCGGGTGATGGATGGACCGTCATCCTCGAAGGTG
>NZ_QNUM01000003.1 GCF_003574655.1 Cohaesibacter haloalkalitolerans | reverse complement strand
CGCCATCCTCGACGGTGGCGGTCAATGTGATGGAGACGCCGGAGAGGACGGATGGTGCGGTTGCCTCGGACGGATCGGCCGGGTCGTCATGCTCGACGGCGCGGATCTGGGTCTGGGTTATGGTGCCGGTGTCGGGATCGAGGCTGATGGTGAAGACGGTGCCACCGGTTGCGGATGCGCCGGTGATGAGGGTCCCTGCGGCATTGATGCTGAGGGTGACCGCTTCGCCTGTGAGGCTGTCGACGAGGCCGGATGCGGAGGTCGAGATGGCCATCTGATAGCGGACGGCATCACTGTCGGCGACGCCATCATCGTCATCATCCTTGCCGCCATCGGCGCCAAAGACGCTGTCGAACAGGGAGGAGAAGTCGGCGCTGTCGGTTGTCTGCTCGGCGCCGGTATCCAGATTGCCGGAGGCCAGGGCGCTGTCGTCGGTGACCAGGGTCGGGACGGCGGTGGCATTGCGGGTGATGGTCGGAGTGTCGTCAAGAATGCCAACGGAAAAAGTTGTCGATGCCGTGTCGCCGTTGGAATCGGTTGCCTGTACCGTGAATTCTTCCGTTACGACGTCGGAGGTCAGGGGGTGTTCGGTATGCAGGATGAGCGTGTAGTTATAGGTGATTTGCCCTGTCGCGGTATCGAAGGTCAGAATGGTGATATAGCCATTGGTGCCTGCGATGGTCTGACCCACGCCGGTGATGATCGTTCCATTGATCGCGATGCTGCCGATGCCATCAGGGGCATCAATGGTGATAGAGCCGGTTCCTGATGTTTCACTGTTGGTCAGGTTGTTGGTTGGATCTGCATCCTCATCGCTGCCATAGTCCGTCTGAGCACCAGAAATGTCGAGGCCGCCTTCATTGGAAAGCTCGCTGATCTCGGTGATAGAGGTGGCTGATATGGCAATTGGATTGTCAACATCTTCAGACGGGATGATTTCGACCTCTTCAAGAGTTGGGAATTGCAGGTCGGTGTAAGGCAAAAGATCAATGACGGGGCCGGCGTCGCCGATGTCGGGAACGTTGCCAGCAAAGTTGTTGCCGGAGCTGTTGGAGCCAGCGTTCGAGGCAACAAGATTGCCATTCGGTCCGGCGGCAACGTTGATATTGTTAGACTGGAATGCTGCGATCAGGGTGTCCGGCGGGATTTGGACGCTTCCGAGAATGAAGGTCGGCACATTGAGAACGGCATCCTTGATCGTAAGGACCGTTCCATCCTGCTGGGTGATGAGCAGGTCCTGTCCGGAGATTTCGATCTTTTCGAGAGACGTGCCTTCCGGCAGGGTGACTTCATTGTTGGCATTGGCTGTCAGAATGCCAGTCTCTGCCGGCTGTTGGGGCTGTGGTGCTTGCGGTCCGGCGGCAGGTTCTGCATCCGAAGGCAGGACATCATTTGTGATCTGGGCGTTGTCCGGCTCTAGAGCTGTCTGGGCCAGGCGGAGGCTGGCGACTTCCTGTGTGCTCTGGGCTTCCTCGTTATGATCTTCCAGATTACGGAATGTGTAAGAACTGTCGTCACGAATACTCATCTCACTACCCTCTCTCAAGACCAAGCCGGATTTTGGACAAACCTGTGGCCTGCAACTGACTGTTGGGGGAAGTATTTATGCGGATGAAGCGGTCGGCAACGATTTATTAACTAATAAGCATACAAGTTTATGCAAATACGACTAAACTAGTACACTTTGATGAGTTGCTGGCATAAAGGGTTATGCATAGATTTCGAGCGCGATGGAATTTAAGAATAAATTTAGTGAAAACTTTGATGGAACGGTAACTACTTTAGTTAAACGAAACTTTATCCGCCTCGGTTATCGTTTTGAAAAACAAAAGCCGAGGCGATCATGGCAATTTTTTCAAACATCAAAGCCGTTATTCTTGGAGCGGGCCTGTCTCTTGCTCCCTTGGGGGCTACCGCAAATGCGTTCGAACTCGATACCTTTGCGATGTATGATATTGCGGCCAATGGCTACTCGAAACCCGTCTGCAAAGACAATATCACATGCTCTCCATGGTTTGCAGCCTATCAGCCCAGCCGGCAAGTGTACACCGTGCCAATGCAGAAACTCGCTTATGCATCTGGGATCGACCGTTCTGTCCATACCGGGTCTGTTCGCAAGACGAAGACTGGCATTGATCACGGGATCTTCGGGTCCACGGCGATTGCCTTTTCCAGTCTGGCCAGCAAGTCGCAGTGGATGCGGGTCAAGGGCGAGCAGGCTGTCGGTCTGCAGCGAAGATGCAGTGCCCAGAGATGCTCTCCGTCCGAGAGAAGCCTCTCCCGTCTTGTTTCCGGCCTGCAGGGTGAATCCTTCGCCAACAAGTTGCGCGCGGTCAATCGCGCAGTGAATACCTCGATTGCCTATGTTTCTGACCGGCAGCTTTACAGTCGCTTTGACTACTGGGCGAGTGCCGGGCAGACTGCGTCGATCGGCAAGGGGGATTGTGAGGATTATGCCATTCTCAAAATGGCGATACTGAAGGAACTCGGAGTGCCGACAAAGAGCATGTCGCTTGTCGTGCTCAAGGATGAAAGCCGGGATCTGTATCACGCGGTTCTTGCTGTCAGCACGACGAAAGGGACCTACATCCTCGACAATATCCGAAACACCATTCTCAGCGACAAGGCCTTGGCACACTATCGTCCGCTGTTCTCCTTCAGTGAAAACAATTCCTGGATCCATGCGCTTCCGGTTGGTACGGGACAAAGAGGCACTGCGCGACTTGCCAACCGCGTCGGTTTCAGTGATGTCTTCCCAGGCGAAGGGACCATGTGATAGACTCATCTCTAAATTGGTAGTTGAATATTTCTGTTTCTTTCGGAATATTTAGGTGCAAACTCCCGATGTTTACCAATTTTTCGGGATTCTGTACGTTATCAACATCTATGAGCGGGATGATTCTTCTCACTTTGTGGTTGAATTAAACGATCAGAATCTCGATGGTCTAAATTCCAATAATTAAATTATTTCAAAAGTTTATTTAAAATTGCACGATATGGTCATGCGTGTCGGTAATTTTACCAAGGTACGGCGCGACCTTCTTCTTGGCTTTACAGCTCTCCCCATGGAATAGTATTGTTATATTTATATGTTTGAAGGCAGTACGGGACTGGCGTCTGCCGGATGGGGATCAAAAACGAATGAAGTATATGCGCAGTAAGGGACCTCGTCTGGTTCTCTCTTCCGGAATAGCCAGTTTGGCGATGCTTTTGATGGCGACCTCTTCATCCGAAGCGATTTCATTGAAGGAGGCCATTTCAACAGCTCTCACTTCGAACCCGACAATTGGCGAGTCGATGGAGAGCAGGGAAGCGATCGAGTTCGAGCTTCGGCAGGCTAAGGGCCTGTATTTGCCGTCGGTTGATCTGGAAGCCAGTTCAGGAGCCCGGTCTCTGGACAATCCGTCTCGCCGCTCCTCCGGCCTTGACAACGATCCGCTTTATCCTTCGGAAGTCAGCCTCGTTCTCACTCAGAAGCTTTACGATGGCGGGCGTACTCGCGCCGAGATTGATCGTCAGGCGTCTCGCGTTGACAGTGCATCCTTCCGCGTGCTTGAGCGCTCTGAAAGCGTAGGTCTGCAAATTGTTCGTGAGTATCTGGAGTATATGCTGCAGGCTGAAATCGTCGCTCAGTCCAACGAAAACCTGCGGGTCCACCAGAGCATCGCCTCGAGCATTTCCAAGAGCATTCAGAACGGTACGCTTACGGAAGCCGACCGCCAGCAGGTTTCCGAGCGCATCTATGCAGCTCGAGCCAAGGTGGAACAGGCAAAAGAAGCTCTCGCCGCAGCCGATATCCAGTTCAGAAAGCTGGTCGGAACGTCCATCGCGCGTCCGCAAATGCCAAAGTCCGTTGCCTATGCCCTGCCCAAGTCGCTGAATGAAGCCATTGATCTTGGCCTGCGCAGCAACCCGCGGATCTCGGTTGCAAATGCTGATGTTGATGCAGCCGACTCGCTTGTGGATGCAGCAAAGGCAGACTTTCTGCCTGAGGTAGTCTTTGAAGGTCGGGCGCGCACCGGGCATGATCTGGACGGTGCCGATGGCAGAACCACGGATTTTCAGGCCCGTGTCGTCGCTCGCTGGAATCTCTATCGCGGCGGGATCAAGCTGGCCAATGAACGCGAGCAAATTCGCCGCTCCGGTGAGCAGCGGATGATCCGGAGCCAGGCTCATCGTGACGTCGAGGAGGCTGTTCGGACCTCCTGGGATCGTCGCATTCGTCAGAACAATCTGGCGCAGATCTATCGTAGTCAGGCCAACGAGAACAATCGTCTGGTCGGTTCCTATCGCAAGCAGTTTGATATTGGCCAGAGATCCTTGCTCGATGTTCTCGATGCACAGAACACCCGGTTCAATGTCGACGTGTTGTCCAAGACAGCGGTCTATGCTTCACGCTTTGCCGAATACCGGTTGCTCGCTGCAACAGGTCAATTGCTGAACACCCTTGATCTAGCCGCCCCTGCCCAGAGCGAGGCCTATGCGCGGGATGAGTTCAAGAGCCGACGCAATGAGACACGCAAAGAGTACAAACGGGCTCCGTCACGTCAGGTGAACGACTTCCCTCTCGATATCCTCAGCCCCATCCGCAGAGACTGATTATTTAATGATATCAGTATGTTGTGTTGATTTGTGTGGTTGGCGTACGGGAGGAGTGTATCCTGACGGTAGGGGAGTGTGTTGCGTATGGATCAGAGTCACCTCGCGGCAAGCGAGCGCGTAGAATTCCAAAGTCACTCGAAAAGGCATGCCCTGATCATTGCGTTTCAGGATATTGCGCGCTTTTTTGATCGGCCGACTTCTGAGACCGTTCTGTTTTCCGGGCTCCCTATCGATTTCGAAAATCCGAGCGATGACGACTTTGAGCATGTCGCTGCCAGAATTGGCCTGGATGTAACCATCCGGGGGCGCTCACTGTTCAATGAGGACCATCCCGAGCCACCCTTCATGGTGTTGTCGGACAACTTCCCGCCGTTTGTAATTGTTGAAAGGCTCGAAAGCGGCCGCTTTGCCATTTCCGGATCATTGCCGGAATCCAAAGGTCTGACCTTTGAGCATTTCAAGGCACTTACCGGCACACGGTTTATCTCGTTTTCCGTGCACTACTCCAATTCCACAGAGCGAAAGACGCTTGGCGAGGGGGAGGTTCTGGAAAAGGCGCACTGGTTGAGGGGGACCATCGCCAAGCTGTGGCAGAACTATATCTATGTTGCCATGGCCGCTCTGTTCATCAACCTGATCGGGTTGGTCTCGCCCATATTCATCATGAATGTCTATGACAGGATTCTGCCCAATCAGGCGGTATCGACACTCTGGGTTCTGGCGACGGGCGTGATGCTTGCGCTGATCTTCGACTATATCCTTAAGGTTCAGCGATCGGTCATTATCGATCATGTCGGGCGCAAGGCAGATGAAAAGATCTCGTATCTCATTTTCGAGAAGGTGCTCAACACCCAGCTGGCGCTGCGTCCGCAAGCGACCGGGGAATTTACCAACCGGGTCAATCAGTATGAATTCGTGCGCGAGTTCTTTACGTCCAATACGATCAGTGTGCTGATCGATTTCTGCTTTGTTTTCATCTTCCTGCTGGTCATTTTCTTCCTGTCCGGTGTTCTCGTGGTGGTGCCTGCCTTGGCCTTCATTCTGGCCATCGTCATCGGGCTCATCGCTCAGGGCCGGATTGGAAAGAGAATGGCCAGAGCCTCGAACGAGGCGGCCCAGCGCAATGCGATGCTGGTCGAGACGGTCTCTACGATCGAAACGGTGAAGAGCCTGCGGGCAGAGACGTCCTTCTTGCGCAAATGGCGTGAGTTGACGTCCAACTCTTCCCAGACGTCAGAGGAAATCAAGAAGATCTCGTCCGGCGCTGTGGTTGCAACACAGCTTGTCTCGCAGCTCGTCTCCGTCTTCATTGTTATCGGTGGGGCCTATCTCAACGCGGCCGGCGACATAACGACCGGTGGCATCGTTGCCGTGGTCATGCTGTCGGGGCGTGCGATTTCGCCACTCACCCAGATAACCATGACGATCGCCAGGTTCCGTCAGGCGCTCCTGTCACTGAAGATTCTCGACCGCATCATGGAGCAGCCCGAGGATAGACCGCAGAGCATAGGCTTCGTCAATCGTGTGATCGACAAGGGCAATCTGAACTTCAAGAAAGTCAGCTTCGCCTATCCCAATACGGACAATGCGGTTCTGTCCGATCTCAATCTGTCTATCAAGGCTGGCGAGCGGATCGGCGTGATTGGCAAGATCGGATCGGGCAAGACCACCCTGGGCAAGCTGATTGCGGGTCTTTACATGCCAACCAAGGGCACCTTGCTGCTGGATGGCATCGAGATGCGCCAGTATCACCCGCAGGAGGTGCGCAAGGCGGTCTCCTTCGCCGGGCAGAATGCCGATCTGTTTTCCGGAACGCTGAAATATAACCTGCTGCTTGCCAATCCTGATGCGACCGATGAGGACATCGTCGAGATCTGCAAGAAGACCGGCGTCGATGCTTTCGCGTCCCTGCATCCTCGCGGCTATGACATGCCGGTGGGTGAACGCGGCGAGCGGTTGTCCGGCGGGCAGAAGCAGGCCGTTGCCCTGGCACGTCTGCTGTTGGCCAAATCCAAGATTGTCTATCTCGATGAGCCGACCGGCGCCATGGATACTGCCTCGGAGAAGCTGATGATGCAGACGCTGTCGCAGGCATTCGACCGTGAGACAACGCTGATCATCTCGACGCACCGATACGCTCTGCTCGATCTTGTTGACCGTCTGATCGTCCTTGATCAGGGCAGAGTCATCGCTGACGGTCCGAAAGACAAAGTCATGAGTGCACTGGTCGCCAGAACGCAGAACAAGCAATAGAGACCTTCGTCAGGGAGCCCGTTTCGTGGGAATAAAAGCAACAGATCAAAGCTATATTCGCGCCAAGGCCATTTCGGTTTCGATTGTGCTTTTGCTCGTCACTGCCGTGGTCTGGGCCTATTTCGCCGAGGTGGACGAAATCACTCGCGGTGCTGGCAAGGTCATTCCCGCGTCCAAGACCCAGATTGTCCAGGCAGCCGAGACCGGCGTTGTCGACCTTATCAATGTCAAGGTCGGCCAGTTCGTGAAAAAGGGCTCTCTGATTGCGCGGCTAGACGATACGACAATGAGCTCCAGTCTGGGGGAGACGATGGCGCAAAAGCTGGCGCTTGAAGCCAAGCTGGCGCGACTTGAGGCGGAGCAAACCGGTCTGTTCGATACGGCGTTTACCTGCCCTGAAACGGTCCGCTCCACATCTCTGCAGATCTGCGAGAATGAGGAGAGGCTGCTGCGGGCGCGCAAGGACAATTTCACCAACACGTTGGAAGTGCTGCAACAGCGGAAAATCCAGCGCGAGAAGGAACTGGACGAAACCCTTGCCAGCATTGAGCAATTGCAGGGCGATGTCGAGCTCGCCAAACAGGAGCGCGACCTGCTGAAGCCGCTGGTCGAAAGCCGGTTGGCTGCCAAAACGGATTTTTTGCGGGTCGAGCGGCATCTCAATGAAAGCGAAGGCAAACTGCAAGTGGCGCGGGCTTCTGTCGAGCGCATCAAGGGTGCCATCGAGGAAGCGTCCCTTCAGGTCAATGAGCTCAGCCTGCAGGCGCAGAAGGAAGCTCTCAACGAGAAGACCCAGACGCTGGCCTCGCTGGCCGTGCTTGAGGAAACTGCACGCGGTGGGCAGGATCGCGTTGCCAGAACGGATATCCGCTCTCCGGTCGACGGGATCGTGAACTCGCTCGCCATCAATACCATCGGAGCGTTTGTCCAGTCTGGAACCGTCGTGGCAGAAGTCGTCCCTACCTCGCAGGAGTTGTTGGTGGAAGCGCGGATTTCGCCGAATGACGTCGCCTTTGTCCAGAGCGGTCAGAAGGCGCTGGTCAAGATCTCCGCTTATGACTTCTCCATTTATGGCGGTCTTTCCGGTGCGGTTGAAACCGTGACCGCCGACAGTCTGGTCGATCCGACCTCGGGGGCTCCCTATTTTCAGGTGCTTCTCAAGACAGACAAGTCGTTTTTGGAAAAGGACAGCAAAACGTTCAATATTTCGCCCGGCATGATCTGCACCGTCGACATCATCACCGGACGAAAGTCGATCCTCAACTATCTATTGAAGCCGATCAACAAAGCCAGACAGGTCGCGATGACTGAACGATGATGATGCGTTAAGGGGGGAACACATTGGAACCAAAAGAACTGGTCAATCAGGATCCGGCATCGACACCGAAATTTCGAGCTATCCGAACAAAAAACGGCCGCCGCGGGATCCGGCTCGAACAGGCGTTCTGGCTGACGCTTGACATGATTTCCAAGCAACGCAAAATTCCCTTGCACCAGCTGGTGGAAGAGGCCGAGGACAGTGTCGAGGACAGCAAGAACCTGACCTCCACCCTGCGTGTGCTTTGCATGAACTGGACCCTTGATCAGGTTCACCTGTCGCAAACATCAACCTCTGACCGGGTGATCAGAAATCTGCTATTTGCCTGTCCGACACCAGCCTTCACGCTGTTCAAGGACCGTCGAATCCATGCCTTCAACCAGCCGTTCCTGACCTTTATTTCCCGTGCCTTCGACATGCTGGATCTCAGACAGGTCGCGTCCAATTTGCAATTGCTGCTGGACCGGCGGATCGAAAAGCTGGTGGAAGAGCTGAAACTGGGCGGCAACAGCCCTGTCAATGTCGGCATGACATTGAGCATCAACAATCGGCGCGTCAAAGGTCGGATCAACGCCATCGTTATGCCCAAGGATGAAGGGTTGGTTCTGGTCTGTTACCTTCTGCCGCGCGGCGAATTGAAATTCTAGCGGCGGGCGAACGGGTTTGTGGGCCGTTTTACCCGGTTTGCCTAAAGGCAAAAACAGTCCAGAATGCACGTGCACTGTCTCACAAGCAACCGTAATGACACCTGAAGGACTGCTCAAAATGTCAAAGAAATTCTGGTTTCCATTGATGCTGCTGGCTTTGTCTGTCGTTACGGTTTCCTGCCAGAGTGTCGGTCTCAATCAGATTGAAAGCGCCGAGACAGCCGAATATCCGAACAATCTGGCGGTTGAGAGCTTCGGTTCCGGCAATGCCAAGATCCTGATGCTTCTGGGGTCGGACAGCCGGTCTGTCGGTTTCCGGAACGGTGCCGTGCTGGCTATGACGGATCTCGGTGAGGCGGCCCTGACCTTGCAGATTGTGCCTGCCAACAAGGTCGACGGGGCACTTTCCAGGACAATCGAAAAGGAAGTGCGCAACGGCACCATCAATCTGGTTGCCAGCTCTGAGACCGTGGCGGCAGTCGATGGCGCCTTGCAGCGGAGCAAGGTTCCGGTCGTCTCTCTTTCGAGGTCAGCGCCAGCTGGTCAATATGCCTTTCTGCCATCCGCCATGACCAGCCTTGTTGCCGGAGTGGATTTTGCTCTGTTGAGTGGTGACCGGAGGCTCGTAGCCGTTGTGCCTGACCAGCAGTCGCAGGCATTCCATGATGCCCTGAAGCAATTGTCCTCTGAGGAGGAGTTTGGCCTTTTTGAGATTGCAACGAGGTCCGGGCAGCGCGGTCGTGATGTGATCAAGCAGAATCTCAAGGTGCTGAAGAGCGCCGATGCCGTGATCTTTGCAGATGTTGGGCCTCATGCCGCTGCTAGCGCCGCAGAATTCTTGTCGACGGGCAGTCTGAAATCCGAAATGTTCATTATCAGCAGTGATCTGGCGTCTTACGGTACGGACAAGCTCAATGGCGCAGTCATGGCGCGAGCAGATACGAGCGCGACGTCTCTCATATCCTCGCGTTATCAGACGACATTCGGTGTACCTTTCACTCAGGACGCGGCCTATGGCTACGACGTCATCGCCATGGCGACGCAGCTGGCAAGGGCAAACGGCAAAAAGGGAATGACGCGAGAGAAGCTGGAAACTCCCTCCGGGTTCAAGGGAACCACCGGCTCGTTCCGTTTCCTGAGCGACGGTCGAACGGAACGGCTGTACGACATTGTCAGGATCCAGTCGGGTCAGCCTCGGATCATCAAGCGCGCCGAACCGCGTTTCTGATAAGATGAGCCAAAAGGTTTGATGCTTGCCATTCAAGACAAAGCCGCCTGTCGGGGACGGGCGGCTTTGTTGTGTTCGATGCTGCAACCGTTGCTCGGAGCCGGGTCTTACTGGCCCAATCAGGCTTTTGATGGCGGTAGCACGGCTTCCGCTTCGATTTCCACCCGGTAAGGGCCGACAAGCTTTGCCACCTGCAACAGGGTGTTGGCCGGGCAGACTTCAGAGAAGAAGCGGCCATGGGCAACGGATACGGCTTCACAGTCTTCCACATCAACGAGATAAATGCGGGTCCGTACCACATGCTCCGGTCCGGCACCATGGGCCCGGATGGCGCCTATGATCTTGTCCAGAATATAGGTTGTCTGGGAGGCGGCATCGTTTGGCGCGACGACATGGTCGGCACCGTGCGTTGCTGTTGTGCCGGAAACGAGAATGCGATCCCCAACGCGGATGGCGCGGCAATATCCCGCCAGAGGTTCCCATTTGGAGCCGGAGAAAACGCGGGCGCGATCATCAAGCTTCGGGTCTGGCACGGAGGGGTTGACCGGTGCGATGGAGGAGAGATGGTGGGAAAGGTCGCCCGACGCCGTCAGGAAGGGGGGCTTGCGATATTCGTCGCCACAGTCACCCGGGACGGGTGTCATCCCGGCAAAGGCGGCATCAAGGGCGGCATGGTCTTCAGCATCGAGGGCGAACTTGAAGACATTGAGGTTGCTGGCCCGATGTTCGGCCTCTGTAATGCGAGCCCCGATGATGGTTGCTGCGACCGAGGGATGTTCCAGCACCCAGCGGCTGGCGACGTTGGAAAGCGAAACACAGTGTTTTCTGGCGATCGCATCAGCCGCCGCCAGAAGTGCCTGGAAGGCGTCCCAGCCACCGGCGGTGTCGATGAAGCGCTTGTATTTCATCCGGCTCCAGTCGGCGATCTCAACCGGCTCCGGTTTGCCCAGCCACTTCTCGGAGATGAAGCCGCCGCAGAGGGTGCCGTAGGCCAGCAGCTTGATGTCATACTTGGCGCAGAGCGCGGAGAGCGGCCCTGCTGCGCGACGGTCGACAAGGGAGAAGCTGATCTGGTTGGAAACGATCTTGATGCCTTCCTCAAGTGCCAGCGCCAGATGGGCCGCATCGAAGTTGGTAACCCCGATAGCATTGATGAGCCCTTCATCGCGCAGCTTTTCCAGCTCATGCATGGCGTCAAGCCAACGCGGGTCTTCAAAGCTCCACCAGTGGAACTGCAACAGATCGACCTTTGCCACGCCGAGACGGTCAAGGCGTTCCTGCACACCGGCGCGGACGACTTCCGGCGTCATGGGGCCGGGCTCCGGACACCATTTGGTGAAGGCACGGATCGGCGTGTCCTTGGGGCTGTCGGCCAGCAGGGCACCGGTGATCAGCTCTGCCGACCCATAATGGTCGGCCATGTCGAAGCTGTCAAAACCGGCATCGGCATAGGCGGCAAGGCGTGGGGCGGTGTCTGCCGGGTCGAGCAGGTCTCCGTCCTTTTCCAGATCGGCAACCTGCCACAAGCCGCAGACGAGGCGGGAAATGTTGAGCCCGGGGGCGAGATCGATGCGATCAGGTGTGTCAGACATTTGTCTTTTGTCCTTCAGAGAGAGAATTGGGAGTGCGGCGAAGGGCTCGCCGCAGGGGCGCGCGCAGGGTGCCTGCCTCGCCCAGAATTCCGTAGGGGCGCAACAGCAGTACAAGGCAGAGCGCAACGCCGATCAGTACGATTTGCAGGGAGGCTGCGCGGGCCTGCTGGTCGGGCGGGAAGACGCTGGCAACGAGGCTGCCGGACAGAGCCCAGATTGCCCACACCAGTATCGCGCCGAGGATGGCGCCGCGCATGTTGCCCGAACCGCCGACAATCAGCATGGTCCAGACCTGAAAGGTGAGAGTCGGCAGATAATTGTCCGGCGCGATGAAGCCGATGAAATGGGCCTGCGCCGCGCCACCAAGCCCCATGACGAAGCCGCCAATGGCGAAGGCCTGCAGGCGATAGGTGACGGGATCCTTGCCCAGCGCCTTGGCGGCTTCCTCGTCTTCGCGCAAGGCCCGCAGAACACGCCCCCAGGGAGAGCGCGTCAGGTGCTGCAAGGCGAGATAGCAGACCAGCACCAGCACGATCAAAACCGCAAGATTGGCCGCCGCGAACAGGCCGGGCTGTTCGGCAAGGGTGCCGAAGGGGCGGGGAATGAAGCCGATGCCGAAGGGACCGCCGGTGATGCCTTCCAGATTGAGCAGGGCGAGCTGAATGACAACCGCCGCACCGAAGGTGGCGATGGCCAGATAGTCGGATCGCAGACGCAGGGTGAGAGCACCAAGCAGAAAACACAGGAAACCTGCGCCCAGCCCGCCGCCAAGCCAGCCGATGACAATCGGCAGATCGAAACCGCCCAGCCGTCCGTCGATTGCGGGCGTTGTCAGGATCGAGGAAACATAGGCCCCGACGGCGACAAAACCGGCAACGCCGACATTGAACAGGCCGGTCTGGCCCCATTGCAGATTAAGGCCGAGACAGATCACCGCGTAAGTCAGGGCCATGGTGAGGAAAAAGGCGCCGTAGGAGAGAAGGTCGATCATGCCGCAGCCTTTCCGAAGATGCCCTGTGGCCGCAACAGCAGCATGGCAACGAGGATGACGAAGGAAACTGCAGCCCGCCATTCAGCCCCGATGATCTGCACGGTGAAGGCCTCGGCCAGTCCCACCATCAGCCCGGCCAGCATGGCACCGGGGACAGAACCGATGCCGCCGAGGATGGAGGCGGCAAACAGTGGCAGCAGCAGGTCGAGCCCCATGGTCGGGCGGATCTGGACGACAACACCGGACATGATGCCTCCGACGGCAGCCAGCGCCGCCCCGAGCATCCAGACCATGCGGATGACGGCCCGCGTGTCGATCCCGGCAAGGCTGGCAAGCGCCGGGTTTTCCGACACCGCCCGCATGGAGCGGCCTGCAGCG
Source organism: Cohaesibacter haloalkalitolerans (assembly GCF_003574655.1). GTDB lineage: Bacteria > Pseudomonadota > Alphaproteobacteria > Rhizobiales > Cohaesibacteraceae > Cohaesibacter > Cohaesibacter haloalkalitolerans. Next base: position 659,404 of record NZ_QNUM01000003.1, on the reverse strand, counting down.
GACCGGGTCAGTAGCAGGTGGACCGCGACCACCATGACCACTGCCAGCACCAGCACAAGCAACTGGTCCGGTGTGGCGCGCAGGCCGGGCAGGACGGGCCGCGAAATCTGCAGCGCCGTCGTGAAATAGGCAGGGCTTGAGGTGTAGATGAATTCGAGCAGGTTGCGCAGCGCAAGGGCGGCACCGAAAGACGACATCACCAGAATGATCTGGGCCGATCCGGCATTGCGCAGTCGCCCGAACAACAGCCAGTCGACCGTCAGGGCAACAAGGCCGGTGAGGAACATCGAGGCGATCATGGCGATGGGCACCGACCAGCCAAAGGAGAAGGGGCCGATCGGGGTGCCAAGGCCGGGCAACAGCGCACCGAGCGCGGCACTGACCGTGAGGGCCAGATAGGCCCCCCAAGACAGAAGCTCTCCATGGGCGAAGTTGGCAAAGCGCAGGATGGAATAGGTGAGCGTGACGCCAATGGCACCAAGGCCGATGATCGAGCCGTTGACGAGGCCGTCCATGAGCGGTTGCAGGGTCATTGCGCTGTCTCCTCGGAACCACCGCCCAGATAAAGCTCGGCGACCACCGGATCGCCCTTGAGCTCGTCCGAGGGGGCGTCATGGGCGACCTTGCCCTCAACGAGGATCACCCCGCGGGACGCAACATTGAGCCCGACGCGGACATTCTGCTCGACCAGCAGGATGGTGATGCCGGTCTGGTTGATCATGCTGATCCGCGCAAAGACTTCATCGACCAGCATCGGGGAGAGACCGGCGGATGGTTCGTCAAGGATCAGCAGCTTGGGGTCGGTGATGAGGGCGCGGGCGACAGCCAGCATCTGTCGCTGGCCACCCGAAAGGGCGCCTGCGCGTGTAGACGGTCGTTTGGCGAGATCCGGGAACATGGCAAACATCGCCTCGATGCGCTCTGCGCGTAGCTGCTTGGGCAGGATCTGGGCCGAGATCTGCAGATTTTCGCGGATGCTCATCTGGGTGAAGATGTTTTCCGTCTGCGGCACGAAGGTCATGCCACTGTGCAGCTTCATGTGGGCTGGCAGATGGGTGATGTTCTCTTCCTTGAGGAACACCAGCCCCGAGTGGATTGGCACCAACCCGGCAATCGCCTTGACCAGTGTCGACTTGCCAGCGCCATTCGGCCCCAGCAGCACAACGAACTCGCCCTGCCGAACCGTGAGGTCGATGCCGTTGATGATCGGCAGGTCGGGCTGGTAACCGGCGTGAAGGGTCTTGAGTCTGAGAATGTCCGGCGTCATGCGGCATCTCCCAGATAGGCGCGGACAACTTCGGGGTCGCGGATGACCACATCGGGGGCGCCTTCGGCCAGCTTCTGGCCAAGGGCCATCACCATGACCCGGGAACACAGCCGCGCCACCATGTCCATATTGTGCTCAATGAGCAGGATGGTCACACCCTGCTCATTGAGGGTGACGATGCGGGCCATGATATCCTGAAGAAGGGTCGGATTGACGCCTGCCGCCGGTTCATCAAGCAGGATGACCTTGGGATCGGCCATCAGGATGCGTGCCAACTCCAGCAGTTTGCGCTGTCCGCCGGAAAGCACGCGGGCCTTCTCGTTCTCCAGATGGGAGAGCATCAGGAAGTCCGTCAGATGGCGGGCCTTTTCGAGTGCCAGTGCTTCATCGCGGCGACTTCTGGCAGGGCGGAAGAAGGCACTGATGGCTTTCTCGCCAGACTGGCCCTGGGCGCCGCAGAGCACATTTTCAAGCACGGTCATTTCGGGAAAGGGGCGGGGGATCTGAAAGGTCCGGCCAAGGCCGCGTCTCAGCCTCTTCTCGGCTCCTTCGCGGCTGATATCCTGCCCCTTGAGATGGATTGTGCCCGATGTAGGGAGCAGGGACCCGGCCAGCATGTTGAACATGGTGGTCTTGCCTGCGCCGTTGGGTCCAATGAGGCCCATGATTTCACCTTCGTGGAGATCAAGGGACAAATCATCCACTGCCTTGAAGCCCTGAAAGCTGCGGCTGAGAGACCGGGCTTTCAAAATTGGCTCTTCATCCGATGACCGTGCGTCTTGCGCGCTTTGTCGGCCTTCCATGGTCTGCGTCATCACATCCCCAGATGCTTCCTGTCCGGCATGTGATCGCGAGGTTTGGTCCGGACGGGTTTATATCTTTTATCTTTGATCAAAGATTATTGACACAAGCCGCTTTTGCAAGCAAAAAAAGAGAGAGCAACAGAAAAAGCCCCATACAGGTGGGAATGTCATTTTCTGAGAGTGGGAGACGCAGCCAAATCATGAAAAACTTGCTGAAGGCAGATCAGGCAGGCGATGACAAGGCGATACCGGGACTGGGGTCCATTGCACGGGAATCCTTGCAAGAACGGGTTTATCAGGAACTTGCCCGGTCGCTGATGCATGGCGTCTTTGCGGCCGGTCAGGTGCTGCGGATGCAGGCGCTGGCTGACACGCTGCAGGTTTCCATCATGCCGGTGCGTGAGGCGCTGGCGCGACTGGTCTCGGAACAGGCACTCGAAATGATGCCCAACCGGTCGACTCGCGTGCCGCTGATCACGCCTGATAGGCTGGAAGACCTTGCCCGGGTCCGTTGCCTCATCGAGGGCGAGCTGGTGCGGCTGGCCACTCCGAAAACCGATGCTGTCACATTGCAGAGCCTGCGCGACATGACCGCCGCCTGCGAGGCCGCTTTCCAGAAACCGCTCGATGATGAGCAGGTCAGTGTAACCTCCGGGCTCAATTATCAGTTTCATTTTACCGTCTATGGCATGGCCGGGTCGGATGTGCTGTTGCCGATCGTGCGCAGCCTTTGGATGCAGTCTGGGCCTTTCGTGCGCGCTTCAGCGCTTGTCTATGGGCGCAATCCCTCCCTGACCGCTGTGCATCATCACTGGGCCCTCATTGAGGCGCTTGCTGCTGGCGATGCCGAGGCGGCCGTCGAGGCACTGCATGCCGATATCACCCAGTCCTTCAACCTGTTGCGCAGCGACATAGCCGAAGGAGAGGGCGATGACTGACAGCTTTGAATTGTGGGATCTCCGCGTGGAAGTCGTGGCACCCGAAGGAGGGCCGATCTATTGCGGTGCCAAGGTCGGTGACTATTTCGAACTACGTGGCGAGATGATCCACATGCCTCCCGGACAGGGATTTTCCATCTATTCGCTGGCGGCGCTTCTGCCTCTCTTGCCAGCCAAGCAACGCGACACGCACCCCAACGACTGGATGAGCACCGACGCCGAGGTTGCCTGCCCTGATCCAAATTGCAGCACGCGATTCCGGATCACGCGCACCCGCAAGCGCACCTTCAGTCATGCGGAGACAACAGCCGTGCCGCTTGATGCGCCCAAGGCGCCAGAAAGCGAGACCTGAAATGACCCGAGTTCCAAGATACAGCCTGACGCCGGACTATGAGATATCGCGTGTGATCCGCGGTGGCTGGCAGTTGGCCGGTGGTCATGGTGCCATTGACAAAAAGGCCGCCGTCGATGATTTGCTGGCCACGGCAGAGGCCGGGATCATCACCTTCGACTGCGCCGATATTTATACCGGCGTCGAAGAGATTATCGGCGATTTTCGCAAGGTCTATGGCGACAGGTATGGGGCCGAGGCGCTGGATGCCATTCATGTCCATACCAAATGTGTGCCCGATCTCGACAAGCTTTCCAGTCTGACGCGCGTGCAGTTGCAGGAAACCATTGATCGCTCGCGCGTCCGTCTGGGCGTAGAACGGCTCGATCTGGTGCAATTCCACTGGTGGGACTATGAGCTGGGAGACTGGCTTGAGGCGATGCATTGGCTGCATGAGTTCCAGCAGGAAGGCCGCCTCAGGTTCCTCAGCTGCACCAATTTCGACAGCGATCACGTCACCACCATGAAGGCCGAAGGGTTGCCGCTGGCAACGATCCAGCTGCAATATTCGCTGCTGGACCGCCGCCCGGAGAAGCACATGGCCTCGCTTGCTACCGCGCATGATTTCCATTTTCTGTGCTATGGCACGGTGGCCGGTGGTTTCCTCTCCGATCGCTGGCTGGGCGTGGCGGAACCCCAGGGCGAGCTGGAGAACCGGTCTCTGACCAAATACAAGCTGATCATTGAGGATTTCGGTGGCTGGGAGCTGTTCCAGTCGCTGTTGCAGACGCTGCGCAGCATCGCCGACCGGCATGAAACCGACATCTCGACCATCGCTTCGGCGGCCGTTCTGACCCGCCCCCATGTGGCTGGCGTCATCGTTGGCGCGCGCAACCGCAGTCATCTCGATGCCAATCTGGGCATTGGCGCGGTCACGCTGTCGCCGGAAGATCTTTCCCGGATCGAGGCCATTCTCGATCAGTCGGCCCCGCTTGAGGGCGACGTCTACACATTGGAGCGTGACCGTTTCGGGCGGCACGGATCCATCATGAAATACAACCTCAACAAAGAATAGGCTGAAGCCTTCGCCAATCGGCCCTTGAGGGCCCCTTCCTACAGGAGCGTGAAATGAAGAAAGTTTGTTTAGCACCATTGGCCGTTCTGGCGGGTCTTGGGGGCACCATGCTGCCCGCCATGGCGTGCGATGTCGAAGTGGGCATGGTCATGGAATTGACAGGGCCTGCCGGTGTTTACGGTCAGGCTGGTGCCAAGGCCGTCGAAATGGCCTTCAAGGATATCAACGATGCTGGCGGTGTGCTGGGCTGTTCGCTGAAAGCCGACACCCGTGACAGCCAGAGCCAGGGCAACGTGGCCGTCGATCAGGCAACGCAGTTGGTCAACATCAAGCATGTGCCGGTCGTCATCGGTGGCATCATCTCCTCGGTTTCCCTGCCGATCCTCACCTCGGTGACAGCACCAGCCAAGGTGGTTCAGGTTTCTCCGGCTTCCTCTTCCCCGACGCTCACCCAACTGGGCAAGGAAGGCAAGACGGGCGGTTATTTCTTCCGCACCATCACCTCTGATGCCCTGCAGGGCACGGCTGCGGCGCAGTATGCCATCGACAAGGGCCTCAAGAAGCTGGCCATCATTCACGTCAACAATGACTTCGGCGTCAACATGATGCGTGAATTCTCTTCCACCTTCGAGGCACTCGGCGGTGAAATCACGTCCATTACGGCCTATAACGAAAAGCAGGCCAACTATTCCTCGGAAGCCACCGCTGCGCTGTCGGGTGATCCGGAAGCGCTTTATCTCGTCAGCTATCCGGTTGACGGAGCGACCATCGCCCGCGCCTGGATCTCTAATGGCGGCCCGCAGAAATTCCTGCTCAATGACGGCATGAACTCCTCTGACTTCATCAAGGCAGTCGGTGCGCAGTATCTCAACGAAGCTTATGGCACCTCTTCGGGCACCGACGAGACTGCTTCGACCAAATATTTCTATGACAATTTCGCTGCCGTCTCTGGTGGTATCGCACCGGATGCTCCGGCTGCCGACCGCTCCTATGATGCTGGTGCGATCGTCGGTCTGGCGATTGCCAAGGCAGGCGAAGCCAAGGCTGACAAGATCCGGGATGCCATTTTCGAAGTAACCGGCACTGAAGGGACCCCGATTTATGCCGGTCCGGAAGAATTCAAGAAGGCGCTGGAACTGATCAAGAAGGGCGAGAAAATCCGCTATGAGGGCGTCATCGGCCCGGTTGGCTTCGACCAGTATGGCGATATCACCGGCCCGTTCCGCCTCTGGAAGATTGCGGATGGTTCCATTGAAACCACCGGTATGATGCAGGCTGATGAAGTGGCCGCCATCAAGGCCAAGGTCGCCAAGTAACAGGCCGTAGCAGGAACGACACTGCTGATGAACAAAAAGGCCGGAGGGATGCTCTCCGGCCTTTGCTGTTTCCTTGGGGGGGGCGTGCGTGAAGGGAGGCGAGGGGTTCCTCTTAACTGGCCGTGTGCATCTCACCGGCCAACGGCGTCTGCAGCATCTGGCGTTGACGGTCGAAATTGGCCTCCTGCGAGAGGATGAACACCAGCTTGGCATAGGCGGCTTCAAGGGTGATGTCGCGCCCGTCGATGACGTTGTATTTCTTGAGTACGGCACCGGCGGCGTAGGTACCGAGCGCCAGCCCGCCTTCCGGGCACTGACTGACGGCAAATACCGGACAGCCCCTTTGCCATGCGGTTGCCAGCGCCTGTTCCAATCCCTCGCTATGGGGCACGGTGCCGGAGCCATAGCAGCGCAGGACGATGCCGTCACAGGTTTCGGCAGCGTAGCGGGCGACATTGTCAGACATGCCAGGCGCAACGGCGAGAATAACGATATTCCAGGGCCGCGGCTGATGCAGGCGAAAGGCCGGGCCAGAGCGCAGCGGCGGATATTCTCCCGGATCGGCAGCAAAGGCATCAAACTGGCGGGAATGGGACTTGCGAACGCGCGAGCCATGCAGATGGCGGCCGGCAAACTGGACCCAGACACCGGCGGGGGCCTTCTGCACATGAGTGACCGAAGCGGCGAGATTTTCCGGGCCGTCCGAGCCTTCTACCCCGATCGGCAGCATCGCCCCGGTCAGGATGACGGGTTTGGCAAGACCCTCGAGGGCAAAGGTCAGGGCAGCCGCCGTGTAGGCGAGAGTATCGGTGCCATGGGCTACGATGAAACCGTCATAGGCTTCCATGTTTTCGGCAATTGTGATGGCGATACGGTGCCAGTCATGGGGTGTGGCGTTGGCGCTGTCGATCAGCGGATCAAGGCGCACGATGTCCATGGGCGGGAAGAGCCCTTCAGCCACTTGCTGGTTGACATGATCCTCGACCACGCCTTGCGCCGGGGAAAAGCCCTCGTCGCTCTCAACCATGCCGATGGTGCCGCCTGCGTGAATGAGAAGTATCGCCATGTCGACCCTTTCCGCGCCATAGCTGCCACAGCCGCTGCGCATCGTCCAAATCAGGAACCGTTGGCCGGGTTTATCGGCAACATCCGGTCCTGTCAAACGGGAATAGCCAGCAAAGGGAACTGGTGTCGTCGTTGGTTGTGTTGGCGGACTGCTGGACATCGGAATCGGTTGCAACTAGGATGTTTTCCCATTTCTGATTTATCTTCTGGATTTTCCAATGGATTTCATTGTCTGGCTGTCTTTCGTTGCCATCGCCACCACCAATATCGTCACGCCGGGTCCCGCCATTCTCAATACCATCCGAAGAGCCACCCAGTTGGGACTGAGAAAAACCATTCCCACCATTCTGGGCAATGCGCTCGGGCTGGCCGTTGCTGGCGGTTTCTGCGCCGGAGGGGTGGCGACATTCGTCATGGCGTCGGAACTGCTCTGGACCCTGTTCCATTGGTTGGGTGTCGGCTATCTGGTCTGGCTCGGGCTGAAGCTGATCTTCGTGCGGGAAGAGCTGGACCTGTCAGGCGAGGCGCGTCGAGGGGTGCTGGCAAGACAGCTTTTTATCGAGGCCTTCACCTTGGCGGTATCCAATCCCAAGGCGGTGCTGTTCTTCGTGGCGATTTTCCCGCAGGTGATGGATGCCAGTCGGCCAGTCCTGCCGCAGGCGGTCATTCTGGTTTCAACCTTCTGTGCCATCTCAATCGGATCCCTCTTCAGCTATTCGACACTGGCCTCGCTGTTGCGTGGACGCTTCCTGACCCAGCGCCGGTATCGCGTCTTCCGCACGGTCTCCGGAGTGCTCCTGCTTGGTTTCGCGGGCAGGCTGGCTAGGGAAGTCCGCTAGATATAACGCGATTCCGATGATTGACCGGTCGTTCAATCGAAGTCGCCTGGCCAAAGCCAAGCTGTCGCCTTCCAAAAGTCTGGTTTATCGCCTTTCAAGACGGCTGGCCCCGTCTTGCTATGGCTGGTCCGGGGGGTGGAAACTGCGTGGACCATAGCGGGAATGTGGATTTTCTACTGTGTTCTCGCCACTGGAAAATGTCAATTCATTCAACATGTTGAATTTTTCTTATACCAATGTTGGGTAAGCGGAGCGGCCTTCTCATCCGAAAGACTGCTTGAAAGCTGTTGCGCACAATGGTCTCCTTGCCTTAATGTAGAACGAACGGTCGGTTAATTAATGAGGCCGATGCGAGATCTCAGGGGGGAGGTTTGAATGTCGGAAGCTTTTGTTTGCGACGCAGTGCGGACGCCGATCGGGCGATATGGGGGCGCCTTGTCCGAGGTGCGAGCAGACGATCTGGCGGCAGTTCCATTGAAGGCGCTGCTGGAGCGCAATCCGCAAATGGACTGGGAGCGCGTTGATGACGTGATCCTCGGCTGCGCCAATCAGGCGGGCGAGGATAATCGCAATGTCGCCCGTATGGCCGTGCTGCTGGCTGGCTTGCCTGTCGAGGTTCCGGGAACGACGGTCAATCGGCTTTGCGGCTCCGGCATGGATGCCATCGGGCTGGCGGCCAGAACGATCCGCTCCGGTGATGGCGACATTCTGGTGGCAGGTGGTGTCGAGAGCATGAGCCGTGCACCGTTCGTGGTGGCCAAGGCAATCAGCCCTTTTTCCCGCAATGCCGAAATGTATGACACGACCATCGGCTGGCGTTTCAAGAATGCCGCATTGCACAAGGTTCATGGTACCCACAGCATGCCGGAAACGGCGGACAATGTGGCGGCCGACTATGGCATTTCGCGCGCGGATCAGGATCGGTTTGCCGCAGAAAGCCAGCGCCGCTGGGATGTTGCCCAGAAGGCCGGGATCTTTGCCGATGAAATTGTGCCGGTCACCATCCCTCGCCGCAAGGGAGATCCGATCATCATCGATACCGACGAGCATCCCCGGCCGGACACCAGCGTTGAAACGTTGGCAAAGCTGCGCGGTGTGAACGGACCCGAGCTGACGGTCACTGCGGGCAATGCCTCCGGTGTCAATGACGGCGCAGCGGGCGTGATTGTTGCTTCCGAGGCGGCGGCTAAGGCCAATGGATTGACGCCCAAGGCGCGCATTGTCGCCATGGCAGCAGCAGGGGTTCCCCCCCGGGTGATGGGGATCGGGCCGGTGCCTGCGACCCGGCGGGTTCTGGAGCGGGCCGGGCTGTCGCTTGATCAGATGGATGTTATCGAACTCAACGAAGCCTTCGCGGCGCAGTCCCTCGCCGTATTGCGCGAACTCGGTTTGCCCGAGGACGGGGCTCACATCAATGCCAATGGCGGCGCGATCGCCATGGGTCATCCGCTGGGGATGTCGGGCGCGCGGCTTGTGCTGCACGCCACCTACCAGCTCCACCGCACGGGTGGGCGTTATGCGCTTTGCACCATGTGCGTCGGGGTTGGGCAGGGCATCGCTATCATTCTGGAACGCGTCTGAAGAGGAGGTCGGACATGTATGCTCAGATGGTGAAGTCGGAAGGAATGAAGTCTCGGGACGAGATGTCGCCTGAAGAACTGGCTTTTCAGGACCGGATCGACCGGGGCGAAAAGATCGAACCCAAGGAATGGATGCCGGAAGGCTATCGCAAGACGCTGATCCGCCAGATCGGACAGCATGCCCATTCCGAAATCGTCGGTCAGCTGCCGGAAGGCAACTGGATCACCCGCGCACCGACACTGGAACGCAAGGCGATCCTGCTGGCCAAGGTGCAGGACGAGGCCGGGCACGGGCTCTATCTCTATTCGGCGGCGGAAACGCTTGGTGTCAGCCGCGACGATCTGATGGAGAAGCTTCACTCGGGTGCCATGAAATATAGCTCGATCTTCAACTACCCCACCCTGAATTGGGCCGACATGGGAGCGGTGGGCTGGCTGGTTGACGGCGCTGCGATCATGAACCAGGTGCCGTTGCAGCGGACCTCCTACGGACCCTATAGCCGGGCGATGATCCGCATCTGCAAGGAAGAGAGTTTCCACCAGCGTCAGGGCTACGCGATCATGATGAAGATGGCCGCAGGCACTCCGGCGCAGAAGGAAATGGCGCAGGATGCGCTCAACCGCTTCTGGTATCCGTCACTGATGATGTTCGGTCCTTCCGATGCCGAGTCCGTTCATTCTGCCCAGTCCATGGCCTGGAAGATCAAGATCAACACCAACGATGAACTGAGACAGAAGTTTGTCGATCAGACCGTGCCGCAAGCCCATTATCTTGGGCTCTCCATTCCAGACGAAAACCTCAGGTGGAATGAAGAGAAGGGCGGTTACGACTTCAGCGAGCCGGACTGGTCGGAGTTCTTCGAGGTGATCAAGGGCAATGGCCCGTGCAACCGTGAACGTCTGGGTGCGCGCGTCAAGGCCTGGGACGATGGGGAATGGTTCCGGGAAGGGCTTTATGCGCACGCGGAAAAGGCCGCCCATCGCCGGATGGCGGCTACGACGGCAGCCGAGTAACCGGAAAATTTGGGGAGGAAAATCATGTCTAGAAAAGAATGGCCATTGTGGGAAGTCTTCATTCGCGGGCAGCACGGGCTGAACCATCGCCATGTGGGGAGCCTGCATGCGCCGGATGCCGAAATGGCGATCCACCATGCCCGTGACGTCTATACCCGTCGCAAGGAAGGCGTTTCGATCTGGGTGGTGAAGTCGAATGACATCACCGCATCAAGCCCGTCCGAGAAGGGGCCACTGTTCGATCCGGCCGAGACCAAGGCCTATCGTCACCCGACTTTCTTCGATATTCCCGATGAAGTGGGGCATATGTGATGAGCGCGGAAGGTATGAATAAAACGACCGAGCAAGATGTTTCGAACCCGGTTGAAGACGCCTTTGTTGCCGATGCAGCACTGGCGCCAGCCTTCTTTGCGTGGCTCTGCCGGATGGGAGACAATGCACTCATTCTGGGGCACAGGGTGTCGGAATGGTGCGGACATGCGCCCGCGCTGGAAGAAGACATCGCCATGGCCAATACGGCACTGGACCTCATCGGCCACACCCAGATGTGGCTGGGGCTCGCCGGTGAGGTGGAAGACAAGGGCAGGGACGCGGACGCATTGGCCTATTTGCGCGATGCGCTGCAATTCCGCAATCTTCTGCTATGCGAGCTGCCAAATGGGGACATGGGACTCACGCTGATGCGGCAGTTCCTGTTCGATGCCCGCCATCACCTGATGCTGGAATGGTTGACGCGATCGGCCAGTCCACGGGTGGCCGAAATTGCTGCCAAGGCCGTCAAGGAGGCCAGCTATCATCTGGAGCGCTCATCGGATCTGGTCGTCCGGCTTGGCGATGGAACGGAGGAAAGCCATCGGCGCATGCAGGCCGCTGTCGAACAGCTTTGGCCCTATGTGGACGAGATGTTCGTGACCGACGCTGTCGATGACGCCATGGCGGCCGCAGAGATTGCACCCAGACCTTGCGACTTGCGCAAGGAGTGGGATGAAACTGTCCGGTCGGTCTTTGCCGAGGCTACGCTTGATGTGCCGGGGGCTGTGGGCTTTGCCCAGACGGGAGGCAATCTGGGGCGGCATACCGAACATCTTGGCTATATTCTGGCCGAAATGCAGTTCCTGCAGAGGGCCTATCCGGGAGCCAGTTGGTAGAACCATGGCAGCAACCCTCAACACATCCGCGGTGCTGCCGGCTGTCGACGTCGTCTGGCGCTGGTTGGCCGAGGTGCCTGACCCGGAGATCCCCGTTGTCTCCATTACGGACCTGGGGATCGTCCGGTCGGTGCATTATGACGGTGACACGCTCGTTGTTGCCGTCACTCCGACCTACTCGGGTTGCCCGGCCACTGCGGTGATCGATCTCGCCATCGAGGAAAAGCTGCGCGCGAAGGGCACGGACAAGCTGAGGCTTGAACGGCGCCTGTCACCGCCATGGACCAGCGACTGGATCACCGCCGAGGCGCGCGAGAAGCTTCGCGCCTTTGGCATCGCGCCGCCGATTGACGGAACATCTGCCAGTGGCGTGATGGCTGCCCGTGCCCGCCGCATGACCGGCAAGGGCAATCTGGTGGTCGCATGCCCGCGCTGCGGATCTACCCATACCGAGCGGGTCAGCCAGTTTGGTTCGACCCCCTGCAAGGCCTCCTGGCGCTGCAAGGACTGTCTGGAGCCCTTTGACTATTTCAAATGCATCTGAGCCTTAGAGGAGAGGCTTGCCATGTCACGATTTACTCCGCTTGAAGTGACCGATGTGCGACGCGAGACCCGCGACGCTGTGGTCCTGACCCTGAAACCGGATCCGGCCGACGCCGAGGCCTTTGCCTTCACGCAAGGGCAATATCTGACTTTCCGCCGGATGTTTGGCGCAGAAGAGCTGCGCCGCTCCTATTCCATCTGCTCGGGCGTTGATGACGGCTGCCTCAAGGTGGGGATCAAGCGCGTCGAGGGTGGGGCTTTCTCGACCTGGGCCAATGAAGAGGTCAAGGTCGGCGACCATATCGATGCCATGCCTCCAATGGGCCGTTTCTTCACCCCCATCGATCCGGCTACTGCCAAGACCTATCTCGGCTTTGCCGCCGGGTCCGGCATCACGCCGGTGATCTCGATCATCAAGACGATTCTGGCCCGCGAGCCCCAGTCGACCTTCACGCTGGTCTATGCCAACCGGCAGATGCATTCCATCATGTTCCGCGAGGAACTCGAGGACCTGAAGAATATCTATCTTGGCCGCTTGTCGGTGATCCATATCCTCAAGAGCGAAGGACAGGAGATCGACCTCTTCACGGGACGGATCGATGACCATAAGCTCGATGCGTTGTTCGATCTCTGGATCGATGCAGAGAGTGTGGATGCGGCCTTCATCTGCGGTCCGGAAGCGCTGATGCTGACCATAGCCGACAATCTGCGCAAGCATGGTATTGCCGACGAGCAGATCAAGTTCGAGCTGTTTGCCTCCTCCCAGCCCGGCAGGGCGGTGAAACCGGCGGTTTCCAGAGAGACCTCCGTTACCGGCAACAGCTGTGCGGTATCCGTGACGCTTGATGGTGCCACCCGCAGTTTCACCATGCCCAAGGACGGCAATTCGATCCTTGATGCCGCCGTGGCCAATGATATGGACGCGCCTTATTCCTGCAAGGCCGGGGTCTGTTCGACCTGTCGTGCCCGCGTTCTGGAAGGGGAGGTCGAGATGGCCGTCAACCATGCACTCGAGGACTACGAGGTGCGGGCGGGCTATGTGCTCTCGTGCCAGTGTGTTCCCGTATCCGACAAGGTGGTGCTGAGCTATGATGAATGACGCTGACACCATGTCCATCGAGGACTATCTGGCCGGGGGTGGCAAACTGTCCTCGCCGGACAATGTGCCGCCACGCTATCGCGCCGAACTGTTGCGGCTGATGTCTTCCTTTGTGGATAGCGAGCTGGCCGGATCGGCCGGGTTTGCCGATGCCATCAACTGGGCTCCAGGAATTTCCCAGCGCATCGCCGCCAGCCGGATTGTGCTGGAAAAGGCAGCCAGTGCCGAGAAGGTGCTCGACCTCATGGAAGACTTCGGTACCGACAAGGCGCTCTATAACCGGGCGCATGATTGGGCCACCCGTCAGCCGAGGGACGCAAAAGTCGACCCGCGCCGTCAGGGCGGAGACATGCGTCTGTCCGTCTTTCACGCGCCGCTGATCAGCTGGACGGATGCCTGCGTGATGAACCTCTTGATGGGGCTTGCAACGGGTATCCAACTGAGGGAACTGGCTCAGGTTTCCTATATCCCGCTCGCCGATGTGATCCGGGACATCATCCCCGTCGAGGCGCGGCACAAGGAACTGGGGCGTGTCGGGCTCGTCGAAATCTGCGCAACCGAAGAGGGACGCTCAGAGGCCGCAGCATCCGTGGACTACTGGTTCCCGAGGGTTGCCGATAGCTTTGGTGCGGTCGGGTCCGGGCGTTTTGAGCGGCTGGCCCGCATGGGGCTTCGTCATCGCTCCAACAAGGATCAGCTTGAAGAATGGACCCAAGCTGCCCAAGCGCAGCTTGCTGCTCTCAAAATCCGCTAAACCGAAGTGAAATGGAAGGAAAGCGCATGAAGGACGTGACCCTGTCACCACGCCGTCTGGAAAGTTATGTTGCCGGCGCCTGGCGTACAGGTGAAGGTGAGGGAGAGCCTGTGGCCAATGCGGCGACGGGAGCAGTCCATGCCCTGATCGGCACCGAGGGACTTGATCTTGGGGGCGCTCTTGAATGGGGCCGCGCTGTTGGTGGACCAGCCCTCAGGGCCATGACGATCCATCAACGGGCGCTGATGCTCAAGGCTCTGGGGCTGAAGCTGATGGACCTCAAGGAAGAGTTCTACGAGGAAAGCTTTGCCACAGGGGCCACTCGAGCGGATTCCTGGCCCGACATCGAAGGTGGGATCGGCACGATGCTGACGTTCGCTTCCAAGGCCCGGCGGGAGTTTCCCAATGCCCGCGTGCTGACCGAAGGCCCGGTTGAAGTGTTGTCGCGGGATGCAAGCTTTATGGGCCAGCACATTCTCTCACCGATGGAAGGGGTGGCCATTCATATCAATGCCTATAACTTCCCGGTCTGGGGGATGCTGGAGAAAATCGCGCCGTCGCTGATTGCCGGCATGCCGTGTCTCGTCAAGCCAGCGACCCAGACAGCTTATCTTACGGAACTGGTTGTGCGGCGCATGCTGGAGACCGGCCTTCTTCCCGATGGGGCGTTGCAGATCGTCACCGGCGATCCAAGGGATCTGCTGGATCATGTGACCGAGCAGGATGTTGTGACCTTCACCGGTTCGGCGACGACAGGGCAGAGGCTCAAGGCGAAGTCGTCCATCATTGCCAATTCCGTTCGCTTCACCATGGAAGCCGACAGTCTCAATGCGTCGGTACTGGGGGGAGATGCCGGTCCGGGCACGCCAGAGTTCGATCTGTTCGTGCGCGAGGTTGCCCGCGAGATGACGGCCAAGGCAGGGCAGAAATGCACTGCGATCCGCCGCATCCTGGTGCCCCGTGTGCATGAAGCGGCAGTGGTCGATGCGCTCAAGGCGCGGCTTGGGCAGGTGCCGATCGGCCTGCCTTCCGATCCATCCGTGCGTATGGGGGCACTCGTCTCGCTGAGGGACCGTGAAACTGTCCGTGTCCGCGTCCGCGAACTGATGACCGAAGCGGAGATCGTTGCCGGTGATCCCGACAGCTGCGCACTCGTCTCCGGCGACGATGTGGCGGGTGCCTTCATGGCGCCGGTGCTGTTGCGCTGTGCCGACCCTCTGTCGTCTGAAGCGGTACACGGGGTCGAGGCTTTTGGACCGGTGGCGACACTGATGCCGTATGACGCCCCCGAGGAAGCCATTGCACTGGCTCGTAAGGGGCGGGGCTCGCTGGTCTCGTCGGTCTTTACCGATGACGCTGGTCTTGCTGCCAAAATGGCGACCGGATTGGCGTCCTTCCATGGTCGCGTGATGATCGGTAACCGCGCGTCGGCCAAAAGCTCCACGGGGCATGGCTCACCGTTGGCTCCGCTTGTCCATGGCGGCCCTGGTCGCGCGGGCGGTGGCGAGGAGATGGGCGGCATGCGCGGGGTCAAGCATTTCATGCAGCGGTCTGCCATTCAGGGGCCGCCGTCGATGCTGTCGGCGGTCACCGGTCAATGGGTGGAAGGCGCACCTGCGCAACAGGATATCCATCCTTTCCGCAAGTCGCTGGCTGACCTTCGCATCGGTGATCAGATCGTCACGGCCAGACGAGACGTGACTGAGGCCGATGTCGAGCATTTTGCCCATTTCACTGGTGACACCTTCTATGCCCACATGGACAGCGACGCGGCGAAAGCCAATCCCTTCTTTGAAGATCGCGTGGCGCACGGCTATCTCATCGCCTCCTTTGCCGCCGGGTTGTTCGTTGATCCGGAACCGGGGCCGGTGCTGGCGAACTATGGCGTCGACAATCTGCGTTTCATGATGCCTGTCTATTTTGGCGACAGCCTCGGAGTCCGTCTGACCTGCAAGGAGATCAACCCGCGGGAGAATGCCGACCATGGGGAAGTCCGCTGGGATTGTCAGGTGACCAACCAGCGAGACGAGGTGGTTGCGCAATATGACGTGCTGACCATGGTGGCAAAGATCTGGCCAATGACAATGTCGGAAGCTGCCGAATAATTGACGGTGCCCTGTCGGGATCGGCCTTGATGTCGATCCCGGTTTTGGGGCTAATCATATCAGGTAGGGCACTGGGTCATGCCGAAGGCCTAGCGAACGGCCTTGATCCCTTCCAGGATCAGAACTGTTGCCAGATGGGCATAGTCTTCGCGGGAGATCGGGCCCTCTTCCTTGAACCACATGTAGACCCAGTTCATCATGCCAAACAGGGACATGGTGACCGGCATCAGCAGCGGCCGATCCGGATCATCGAGCGTGGGGTGGATCAGGCGCAAGATGTTCGAGAAGCGCTTGACGATACGGCGCTCGACCTTGACGATTTCGGCTCTCTGGTCTTCCGATAGAGCCTGACTGGCATTGAGCTGCACCTTGTGCTGATCATCGGCACCGCGATAGGCCTCGATGACCGTGTTGACCAGTCGCTCCAGCCTTTCTTCCGGTTTCAATGTTGCATCGTCAGCCTCGATCAGGGCGTGATCGAGGTCTTCCAGATGGGAATGCACGATCTCGAAGATCAGGGCGTCCTTGGAGGGATAATAGTGATAGAGCAGGGATTTCGACACGCCAGCCGCAGACGCGATCTGGGACATGGAGGCTTTCTCCATGCCCTGCGTCGCAAAGACCCGCGCCGCATCAAGCAGCAAACCATGTTGTTTTTCTTCGAAATCGTTTGCGCGTGTTCGGGCCATGGACAGAATTCTCCATAATGCTGAAGACGAAAGTAGGGGGCTCCATATGCCCCCTATACACCAGTTTTGGTATATTTGACCATACGGTCGGTCTAATTTTTTGGCCGATTGTCGACAACGCGTTTGGCTTTGCCCTCTGACCGCGCCAGTTCCTGAGGGTCCCGGACATCGATGCGCGTCGTGACGCCGACCACGGACTTGATGTGGTGGGACAGTTCAACGGCGGATGCCTTGCGAGCGTCTTCCGACACATGATCGGTTGCCGCTTCGACATGAATGACCATGGTGTCCTTGTGGTCCTTGCGCGACAGCTCGATCTGGAAATGCGGCGTCAGGCCCTTGCACTTGAGGATCTGCTCTTCGATCTGGGTCGGGAAGACATTGACACCACGCAGGATGATCATGTCGTCTGAGCGGCCGGTGATCTTTTCGATGCGACGCATGGAGCGGGCAGTGCCGGGCAACAGGCGCGTCAGGTCACGGGTGCGATAGCGTACCATCGGCAGGCCTTCCTTGGTGAGCGTGGTAAAGACCAGTTCGCCCATTTCGCCATCCGGCAGCACTTCGCCGGTCGCCGGATCAATGATTTCGGGGTAGAAGTGATCTTCCCAGATGTGCAGGCCGTCCTTGGTTTCCACGCATTCGTTGGCAACGCCGGGGCCCATGACTTCGGACAGGCCATAGATATCCACTGCATGCATGTCGAACGCTTGTTCGATTTCGTTGCGCATGCTGTTGGTCCATGGTTCGGCCCCGAAAATGCCGACCTTGAGGGAGCTTTGCCTTGGGTCGAGACCCTGACGGCGGAACTCGTCGAGAATCGACAGCATGTAGGATGGCGTAACCATGATGATCGTGGGCTTGAAGTCCTGAATCAGGGTGACCTGACGTTCGGTCATGCCGCCGGAAATCGGCACCACGGTGCAGCCCAGCCGTTCTGCTCCGTAATGGGCTCCAAGGCCACCGGTGAACAGGCCATAGCCATAGGCCACGTGGACGATATCACCGGGGCGTCCGCCCGAGGCGCGGATCGAACGGGCAACAAGATCGGCCCAGACGTCGATATCCTTGCGGGTGTAGCCGACAACCGTTGGCTTTCCCGTCGTGCCCGACGAACCATGGATGCGCACCAGTTTTTCCCGCGGCACGGCAAACATGCCAAACGGGTAGGTGTCACGCAGGTCCGTCTTCTGGGTGAAGGGGAATTTCGACAGGTCGGCCAGCGTCTTGAGGTCCGAGGGGTGAACCCCGTGCTCGTCGAAGCGCTTGCGGTAGAAAGGTGAATTCTCATAGGCGTGGGTCAGCGAGCGACGCATGCGGTGATATTGCAGGGCTGCGATTTCATCGCGGGATGCGATTTCAATCGGGTCCAGAATGCTCTTGATTGGTGTCAGATCGTTCATTGTTTCCTCCCCGAGATCAGACGCCATCGCCCTGAGGCGACAGAAGTGTTCCTTTGACAGTGCGGGAATGGCCACGGAATTCCGCAATGACCTTCCCGTCCTCGCGCGTCACCTGCACGTCGTAAAGGCCGGATCGGCCGGAGCGGGATCGCTCGCGGGCGGTGGCCGTCAGATGGTCGCCGAGGGTGCCCGGAGCCAGAAAGGTGATGGCACAGTTCTGGGCTACGGTGATTTGGTTGTAGGTGTTGCAGGCAAAGGCGAAAGCGCTGTCTGCAAGCGTGAAGAGATAACCGCCGTGGGCGTTGCCGTGGCCGTTGGTCATGGATCTGGTGACGGTCATCGACAGCACGGCCACACCGGGAGCGACATGCTCCAGCTTCATGCCAAGGTCCTGAGAGGCCGAATCGCCCTCCCACATGGCCCTGGCACAGGCTTCCGCCAGTTCTTGCGGGGTCATCGCGTGATGCTGATCCTGATACTGGTCCATTTCAGCACCCTCTGAAGTTGGCTGGACGCTTTTCAAGGAAGGCTATGACCCCTTCGGCGTAATCATCCGTCTGTCCGGCTTGCCGTTGGCAGTCCCGTTCCATGTCGAGATGGGCTTCGAAGCTGTTGGCCGAAGCTGACTGGATGAGGCGCTTGGTCAGGCCAAGGCCCACTGTCGGGCCAGCCGCAAGGCGGGCAGCGATGGCGGTTGCTTCCGGCATCAGGGCCTCGTCATCCACAGCCTTCCAGATCAGGCCCCAGTCGGCTGCCTGTTCCGCGAGCAGAGGCTCGGCGAGCATGGCGAGTGCCTTGGCCCTTGGTTCGCCCAGAATACGGGTCAGCGACCAACTGCCTCCGGCGTCGGGAATGAGGCCGATTTTCGAGAAGGCCTGTATGAATTTGGCCGATCTGGCGGCCAGCACGATGTCGCAGGCAAAGGCAATGTTGGCACCGGCACCGGCGGCAACGCCATTGACGGCGCAGATGACCGGCTTTTCGAGCGAGCGGATCAGGCGAAGTGTCGGATTGTAAAAGTGTTCCAGTGTCGCGCCGAGGTCGGGTTTCTCACCACCCTTGCGCGGATCGCGATCGCCCAGATCCTGCCCGGCGCAAAAGCCGCGACCGGCGCCTGTAAGCAACAGCGCACGGACCGACTCTTCGCTGTGGGCGCGTTCGATTTGTGCCCGCAAGGCCAGATGCATGTCCTCGTTAAATGAATTCAGTTTGTCGGGTCTGTTCAGCGTCAGCGTAAGCACGCCGTCTCGCAGATCCGACAGAACGGTCTCGGATTTCTCCATGTTTCCTCCCCCAAGGCCCACTTTTGTAGAGCCAACGAAAGACTTGTTGCATAAACCGTCCGGACGGTCAATTATACGCTTGAATAAATCGTCCGGACGGTCAATTATGTTCGGAAAGAAAATGTGGGGGACCAATGTCTGAGTTTTTCAAATGCCATCATGCACTGCTGAATGACGCCGTTTCTGCGTTGAAATCGCGCGAATTCTGGACTCCGTTTCCCGAGGTCCCGAGCGGACGCTTCTATGGAGAAACGGCACGGGAAGATGGCGTTGCCGCGTTTGATCGACTAATTGGTCATCGATTTTTGCTCAATGATCACCCGGAAACATATCGGGTAGGTAAGGAAGAATCGCCCTGGGGACTGCCGCTCAAGATCAGCTATCCTACCGCCGAAGCCGATGTTTTGATTGCGGCTTCCAAAGCCGCCTCGGGTGATTGGGCTGAAGCAAGTCCGGAGGTGCGGGTTGGCGTTCTGCTTGAGGCACTGGTGCGCCTCAATGCCATGAGCTTTCTGATGGGCCATGCGGTGATGCACACCACCGGACAGGCTTTTCCGATGGCCTTTCAAGCCGGTGGTCCGCATTCGCAGGACCGCGGGCTGGAAGCCGTTGCTGCCGCATGGATGGAAATGAATGTCACCGCTCGTGAGGCAACATGGGAAAAGCCGCAGGGCAAGCAGCCGTCCATCGTGCTGGAGAAACAGTGGAAGCTGATGCCGCGCGGACTGGCCCTGACCATCGGCTGCAACACCTTCCCCAACTGGAATGGCTATCCGGGGATTTTTGCCAGTCTGGCGACGGGTAACACTGTCATTGTCAAGCCGCATCCGGCGGCAATCCTGCCGTTGGCGCTGACGGTCAAGGTGTTGCGCGAGGTTCTGGTTGCGGCCGAACTGCCTGCGGACGTGGTTCTGCTGGCGGCCGACGAGCCGGGCCAGGAGATGACCTGCGATCTGGTGGAAAGCGGCGCCTTTGCCCTTATCGATTATACTGGTTCATCGCAGTTCGGGGAGTGGGTGCGTGCCCATGCCGGGGAGGCGCAGGTCTTTACCGAAGAGACGGGCGTGAATTCGATCACCATTACCGAAACCAGCAATTTCAGGGGCATGTGCGACAACATCGCCTTTTCGCTATCGCTCTATTCCGGCCAGATGTGCACCTCGCCGCAGAATATCTACATTCCGTCAGCCGGTATAGAAACCGACGAAGGCCACAAGAGCTTTGATGCTGTGGCCGAAGGGATTGCCTCTGCGATCGACACGCTGCTGTCCGATGCGGACCGGGCGTCTGGGGTGTGCGGCTCCATTGCCAATCCGGCAACCCTCAAGCGGGTGGCCACGGCGCGGGGGTTTGGACGCATTGTGCGGGACAGCAGGGAAACGGGCATCGGCCGCAGCGCCACCCCGTTGTTGCTGGCGCTTGATATCGGGGAAGGCGGGGTCGAACAGGAGGAGTGTTTCGGTCCGGTATCCTTTTTCATCGCCTGCACTGATGCGCGGGATGCCATTGCCCGTGCGTCCGGCATCGCCCGGAACAAGGGAGCGATCACTGCGGCGCTCTACGCCACGGACCCCGATCTGATCGATGTCGCCGTGGAGGCGTTCAGCCGTGCCGGTGTCAATCTGTCCGTCAATCTCGTTGGCAACATCTTTGTCAATCAGTCGGCTGCCTTTTCCGACTTCCATGTCACGGGAGCAAACCCGTCCGGCAATGCCTGCCTGACGGATACAGCCTTTGTCGCGTCGCGTTTCCGACGCGTCATGATCCGTTGGCCCAAGGTCGCCTGAGCGCCCGGGGTCACATTCATCAACTGGATATCTAGGGAGGACTATCCATGAAAACCGCAATCACCACTGCCCTCACCACTGGCATGACGACGCTGGTTGCCCTTGGGGCAATCAGCCTGTCAGCACCGGCTTCTGCCGAAATCCGTCTTGGGGCAAGCGTGTCCGCCACAGGGCCAGCCGCATTCCTTGGCGATCCGGAAGCCAAGACCATCGAAATGCTCGTCGAGCAGATCAATGAAGCTGGAGGCATCAACGGCGAAAAGATCAAGCTGTTCCTCTATGACGATGGCGGCGATCCGAACAAGGCGCGAACCTTTGCCACGCGTCTGGTCGAGGATGACGAAGTGACGGCCATCATTGGCGGTTCCACCACGGGCACCACCATGTCGATCATCTCGGTGGCAGAAGACGAATCCATTCCGTTCATCTCGCTTGCCGGCGCCATACAGATCATCGATCCGGTGCGGGCGAATGTCTTCAAGACCCCGCATACCGATCGCATGGCCTGTGCCAAGATCTTCACCGACATGGCCGCGCGCGGGCTCACCAGGATCGGCATGATTTCGGGCACCGACGGCTTTGGTGCCTCGATGCAGGCCCAGTGTCATGATATCGCGGCGGAACACGGTATCGAGGTTCTTGCCGACGAGACCTATGGTCCGCAAGACGCCGACATGACGCCACAGCTGACCAAGATTGCCAAGACCGAGGGGGTGCAGGCGATCCTCAATCCCGGCTTTGGCCAGGGACCGGCAATCGTCACCCGCAACAAGGCACAGCTTGGAATCGATCTGCCTCTCTATCAGAGCCACGGGGTGGCTTCCGATGGCTTCATCAAGCTGGCCGGAGCAGAGGCTGCCGAGGGTGTAAGACTGCCAGGGACTGCCTTGCTGATTGCCGACATCCTGCCGGATGGCGATCCGCAGAAGGAGGTTGTCACCACCTACAAGACCGCGTTTGAAGCCAAGTTCGACCAGAAGGTTTCCACCTTTGGCGGCTATGCCAACGATGCCTTTCTGCTGATGGCCAATGCCATGAAAACGGGCGGGGCGGACGCAGAGGCAATCCGTGATGCTCTGGAAGCAACCACGGGGCTTGTCGGCACGACCGGTACTTACAGCTTCTCCGCGACCGATCATCTGGGTCTCGATCTCAGCGCATTCCGGATGCTCGAGATTCGCGACGGTGGCTGGGCCCTTGCCGAATAAGCACGCATCGGGCGGGGCTGTTGCCCCGCCTCTTTCGACTCGAACACAAAGGGAGAGCCGCTCATGGATGCCTTGATGCAGTTTCTTTTGTCCGGGATGACCGTTGGCGCTGTCTACGCGCTCGTTGCTCTGGGCTTCACCATCATCTACAACGCCTCCGACGTGGTGAATTTCGCGCAAGGGGAGTTTGTCATGTTGGGCGGGATGATCACCGTTTTTGCCCATGCTGCCGGACTGCCCCTGCCGCTTGCCGCCCTGATCGCGATCGTGCTGACCGCTCTTGTCGGTGTGGCGCTGAACAAGCTGGCGATCGAGCCGGCGCGCGGTGCGCCTGTGGTCTCGCTGATCATTATCACCATCGGCGCCTCGATTGTCATTCGCGGGGCTGCTCAGCTGATCTTTGACAAGCAGCTGCACCGCTTTCCGTCCTTCTCGGGTGATGAGCCCATCCGCCTGCTGGGGGCCGCGATCTTGCCGCAGAGCCTCTGGGTGGTCGGGGGCGCCTTCTTCATTTTCATCGGTCTGTGGGTGTTTTTCACCAAGACCCTGACTGGCAAGGCCGTATTGGCAACTGCCAACAACAGGCTGGCAGCCCAGCTCGTCGGTATCAACACCGGTTGGGTGATGACCCTGTCCTTTTCCCTGTCTGCGGCCATCGGGGCGCTGGCGGGTGTCCTGGTCACACCGATCACGCTGGTTGCCTATGATGTCGGCGTTGGTCTGGCACTCAAGGGTTTTGCTGCCGCGATGCTGGGGGGCATGGGCAATCCCAAGGGGGCGCTTGTCGGCGGCATCCTGCTTGGCCTGCTGGAGGCCATGACGGCGGGTTATCTCAGCTCGCAATATAAGGATGCGGTGGCCTTCATCGTCATTCTGGCCGTGCTCTTTGCCATGCCGCAGGGCATTTTTGGTGCCAAGAGAACCGAGAGGGTTTGATCCATGACATTCAATTCGAAATGGGTTCAGCTCGCGGTGTTGCTGGCGCTGATTGCCATTCTGCCGGTGTTCTTTCCGTCCGGCTATTATTTTCGCGTTGGTGCGCTGATCTTCGTCAACGCGCTCAGCGTTGTCGGACTGGTGATCCTCATCGGCTATGCGGGGCAGATCAGCCTCGGGCATGCGGGGTTTGCCGGGATCGGAGCTTATGCCTGCGCACTCGGGCCGGAGGCGCTTGGGTTGCATCCCGCTCTTGCCATGCTGCTCGGGGCGCTGGTGTCGGCCATCATGGCAGCGCTGATCGGCAAGCCGATTCTTCGGCTCAAGGGCTACTATCTGGCGGTTGCCACGCTCGGCTTCGGCATTCTGGTTTCCATGGTGCTGACCAATGAGCGGTCGTTGACCCGCGGGCCGGATGGCATGGAGGTTGCTGAGCTCGGCTTGCGCGACTTTCTGAAAGGCGTCGGACTCAAGCTGTCGAGCGGTGAATTCTGGTATCTTGTCTGCGGGCTGGTGCTGATCGTTGGGGTCTGGATCGCGCTCAATCTGTTCAACAGCTCCACCGGACGGGCGATGCGCGCCTTGCATGGCTCGGAAGTGGCCGCCCGCACTGTCGGCATCGATGTGGCTCAGGTCAAGCTTCAGGCTTTCGTGATTTCGGCGGTCTATGCGTCGGTGGCCGGATCGCTGCTGTCCCTGCAGAACCGCTTCATCACGCCGGATGTGGCCGGGTTCATGCACTCTATCGAGATGGTGACCATGGCTGTTCTCGGCGGGGTCAACTCGGTGCTCGGTGCCACGCTGGGGGCCGCCATCCTGACACTGCTGCCACAGGTGCTCACTGTTTTTGCCGAGTATGAGCAGTTGATCATGGGGCTGGTAATGATCCTCGTGATGATCTTCCTACCAAGGGGATTGCTGCCTTCCATCGCCGCCAAATTGAGGGGGAGGGGCGAATGACACTTTTGCAAGTCGAAGGGCTCGGGATCAGCTTTGGCGGTCTCAGGGCTGTTAATGATGTGGGCTTCTCTGCAAGTGCGGGTGAGATCGTCTCGGTTATCGGGCCGAACGGAGCTGGCAAGACTACGCTGTTCAACATGATTTCCGGAGTCTATCTGCCGGATAGGGGACGGGTGATGCTGGATGGTCAGGATGTGACACGTTTCGAGCCACACCTTCTGGCCCGCATGGGGATGACCCGCACCTTCCAGAATCTGCAGATCTTTCAGGATATGACGGTGCTGGAAAATGTCATCGTCGGCTTTCATCTGGCTGAGCGCGGCCATTTGCTGGCCGACCTTCTGGCCCTGCCGGGAACGAAACGGCGGTCTGCCGAGGTGCGGGAAAAGGCGATGGCGCTGCTCACCCGCGTGCGGCTCGACAAGGCCGCCGAACAGGTGGCAGGCAATCTCTCCTACGGGGCTCTCAAGCGGCTGGAGATCGTGCGGGCACTGGCCATGTCGCCCCGTGTCCTGTTGCTGGATGAACCGGCTGCAGGCTGTAACGCGGTGGAGACGGAGGAAATCGACGCCTTCATCGCCGAACTCGCTGCTACGGGAATCGGAATCCTGCTGGTCGAACATGACATGAAGATGGTGATGCGCATCTCCAACCATATTGTCGTGCTCGATCATGGCGAGAAGATCGCCGAGGGCAAACCGGACGAGGTGTCCCGTAATCCGGAGGTGATTTCAGCCTATCTGGGGACGGTTGACGCAGAGCAGGACGAACAGGACGAGGAAGACGAGAAGGAGGCCACCCATGCTGTCGGTTGAGAAACTGCATTCGGCCTATGGGCGCATTGAAGTGCTGCACGGGGTGGATCTCGAGGTCAATTCCGGCGAGATCGTTACCGTGGTAGGGGCCAATGGTGCGGGCAAGACGACCTTGCTGAAGTGCCTGTCCGGCATCCAGCCGGTTACCGGGGGACGGATCGACTTTCGCGGCGAAGCCATAACGACAGTACCAGCCTTCAAACGGCTGGCTCGCGGGCTTTCTCAGTCTCCGGAGGGGCGGCAGATTTTCACCAATCTGTCGGTGGAGGAAAATCTGCGTCTGGGTGCCTTCCTGTTCAGTGATGAGCGCGTGACTGCGGATATGGACGATGCCTTTGCGATGTTCCCGATCCTCAAGCAGAAGCGCAACCAGATGGCCGGAGGGCTTTCCGGGGGGCAGCAGCAGATGCTGGCCATTGCCCGTGCCCTGATGGGACGGCCACATTGTTTGCTGCTGGATGAACCGTCGATGGGGCTGGCGCCGCTGCTGGTGGCGCAGATCTTCGAAGTGGTTGAAAGCCTCAAGGCGCGGGATGTGACCGTGTTGCTGGTTGAGCAAAATGCCTTCGGTGCCCTGAAGATTGCCGATCGGGGCTATGTGATGGAAACCGGGCGGGTCACCATGTCCGGCACTGCCGCCGATCTTATTGCAGATCCACGCATTCGTGAAGCCTATCTGGGGATTTGATATGGACGACAAGACAACAGCATTGGTGGGCATCCGCAAGGATGGTGAGATCGCCGTGGTTACCATTACCAACCCGCCGGTGAATGCGCTTTCGGCAGACCTCCGGCAAGGGCTGCTTGAGGCGGCTGAGGCTTGTGACGAGGATGACGCGATCAAGGCTGTGGTTCTGGTCTGTGCCGGGCGTACCTTCATTGCCGGGGCAGATGTTCGTGAGTTTGGCAAGCCACCCCAGCCACCCCATCTGCCTGGTGTGGTGGCCCGGATCGAGGCTGCGAAGAAGCCGTGGGTGGCCGCCATTCATGGCACAGCGCTGGGCGGCGGTTTCGAAGTGGCCATGGGGTGCCGGTTTCGCGTCGCCTCTCCCGACGCCAAGGTCGGGTTGCCAGAGGTGACGCTCGGCATTGTGCCGGGCGCTTCGGGGACCGTGCGGACGTCGCGGCTCGCCGGGGTTTCGGTGGCCGTGGATCTGGTCACCAGTGGACGGCCCTGGAACGCGTCCAAGGCTCTATCGGTCGGGCTGATCGATGAGATCATTGCCGGCGACCTTGCGGCGGGGGCTGTTGCCTTTGCGCGTTCTGCGCTCAAGTGTCCGCTGCCACCTGCGGTGTCGGAAAGGCCGGTCGAGCCGATGCCGGAGGACTTCTGGCAGGAGGCGGGCAAGCGTGCGGCCAAGGCTGGGCATCAGGCCCCGCTTGAGGCGCTGGCGCTGATCCGCTTCGGCTCCCAGCATCCCTTTCCCGAGGCAATGGCCAAGGAACGGGCGTGTTTTCTGGCGTTGCGCCAGTCCGAAGAGGCCGCAGCCTTGCGACATGTCTTCTTTGCGGAGCGAGGGGCAGGGCGCCCTGATGCCTTGCGGGCTGTCAAACCACGTTCCGTTGCCTCGGTCGGCGTCATCGGAGGTGGCACCATGGGGGCAGGTATTGCCGCGGCCTGTCGTGAAGCCGGTTTGCCCGTTGTGTTGATCGAGCGGGATGACGTGGCGCTTGATCGGGGACTTGCCAATCTCGCATCAATCTTTGATGGGGCTGTCAAGCGCGGCAAGCTTGACAGCAAAGGCAAGGCGGACCGCCTGGCCGGGATTGTCGGCAGCACCGACTATGCCGCGCTTGCCGGGTGCGATCTGATAATCGAGGCCGTGTTCGAAGAAATCGGCGTCAAACGGGCGGTGTTTGCTGATCTGGTGCGCCACTGTCGGGCCGATGCCATTCTGGCCACCAACACATCCTATCTGGATCCGCGGGCCATCGTGGCAGGGCTGGCCCATCCTGAGCGTTTCATCGGGTTGCATTTCTTCAGTCCGGCCCATGTGATGAAGCTTTTGGAAATCGTGCCCGTGCCGGAAACTGCGTCCGATGTCCTTGCCGCTGCCTTTGCACTTGGCCGGTTGTTGGGCAAGGTGCCGGTCGAGGCTGGCATTTGCGAGGGGTTCATCGGCAATCGCATTCTCAAGCGCTATCGCGCCGCAGCCGAGGCCTTGGTGGTGGAGGGTGTGGGGATTGCCGAGATCGACGCTGCCATGCGGGACTTCGGCTTCAGAATGGGGCCGTTCGAGGCGCAGGACCTTGGCGGGCTCGATATCGCTTATTTGCAACGGGAAGGCGCACGTTCAGCCGGGCAAGTCGTGCCCGAAACGCTTGGAGACCGTTTGGTGAAGGCCGGGCGCAAGGGCCAGAAGACAGACGGCGGCTGGTATGACTATCCAAATGGTGGTCGCTCGCCAGAGCCTTCCCTGGTGGTGGCCGAGCTGTTGTCCGCTCATGTCGCGCCATCACGGCTGATGCCGCGCGACGAGATCGCCGCCAACCTGCTTGCTGCCATGGCCAGCGAAGGGCAGGCGATCCTTGTAGAAGGGGTTGCCCAATCGGCATCGGACATCGATCTGGTCGAGATCCATGGCTATGGCTTCCCGCGATGGAAAGGCGGGCCAATGTTTCTGCACGACCGCAAGGGGTGACGTTGTCTCTTGCCGATTTTTGATCATCCATAAGGCCCGGGGGGACACCCGGGCCTTTTCTTTATGTCATCCATCCGATCTGCTCCCGTTCGCGACCATGCTCGGTGCGACCGCTCCGTCTCGTGACGCCGCTTGCATGATGAAAGATATCAACAGGTGGGTGAATCTGCTCAGCGACCATCCGGTTGTGGTTGAAAGCAAATTAGGGGCGAAATCAGTAAATTATTTCATTAATTTCAAAATAGGGACATTAAATCGAAATCTGAAACGTTTCACTTCCAACTTTCTGTCTTGTGTGCTAGGTGGACGACAATTGGAGGATTGGAGTTGCCGTGGTCTTGATTGCATGATCGGGTCGGGGCAAGCGCTCCAGCCAGATACGCAGTTCCAGCTAGATACCCATAGGGCAGGTGCTCACCATGAAATACGGATATTTTGACGATCAGGCGCGCGAATATGTCATCACACGCCCCGATACGCCGCTTCCCTGGATCAACTATATCGGATGTCAGAGCTATTTCGGTATTTTGTCCGCAACGGCGGGCGGCTACTCCTACTATCGGGATGCCCGTCTGCGCCGGTTGACCCGTGGTCGCTACAACAACGTGCCGACTGATTTTGGCGGACGCTATGTCTATGTACGCGACAATGAGAGCGGGGACTGCTGGACGCCGTCCTGGATGCCGATGCAATCCGACATCGAGGATTATAGCTGCCGTCATGGCATGGGCTATTCGGTCATCTCTTCCAAGAAGGCGGGCATCCGCACCGCCACCCGCTATTTTGTGCCGCTCGACGAGACGCTGGAAATCTGGCAGGTCACAGTGACCAACGAGCGTCTTGCTCCGGCAGACATTTCGCTGTTCTCATCGGTTGAATTCTGCCTCTGGGATGCGCTTGACGATCAGAGCAACTTCCAGCGCAACCTTTCTACCGGTCAGGTGGAAGTGGAAGACGGGGTGATCTACCACAAGACTGAATATCGGGAGCGGCGCAATCATTTTGCCTTTTTCGCCTGTTCCGAAGAGGTTGCCGGGTTTGATACCCAGCGCGAGGAGTTCCTTGGTCCATGGCGCGGCTGGGACAAACCTGCAGCTGTGCTTGAGGGCAAGTCGCGGGATTCCATCGCCCACGGCTGGTCGCCGATCGGCTCGCACCATGTGAAGCTTCGGCTTGAGCCAGGTGAAACCCGTCAGGTCGTGTTCGTGCTCGGCTATCACGAGAACGACAAGACCGACAAGTTCGATCCGCCGAATTCGCAGATCCTGAACAAGAAGACCGTCAAGCCGATCATCGCCCGCTATTGCGATCCGGTTGCCGTCGATGCTGCATTTGATGCGCTTGCCAGCCATTGGGACGCGCTGCTCGGAGTCTATCAGGTGTCGTCGCCGGACCAGCATACCAACCGCATGGTCAATATCTGGAACGCCTATCAGTGCATGGCGACCTTCAACATGTCCCGTTCGGCTTCGTCGTTTGAATCCGGCATCGGTCGCGGGCTTGGCTTCCGCGATTCCAATCAGGACCTGCTGGGCTTCGTCCATATGGTGCCGTCGCGGGCACGGGAACGCATTCTCGACATCGCCGCAACGCAGCTTTCCTCCGGTGGTGCCTATCATCAGTATCAGCCGCTGACCAAGAAGGGCAACAACGACATTGGCGGCGACTTCAACGATGATCCGCACTGGCTGATCATCGGCGTGGCTGCCTATCTCAAGGAAACCGGCGATTTTTCCATTCTGGAGGAACCGGTGATGTTCGATTGTCAGCCGGGCACGGAAGAGCCGCTCTATGAGCATCTGAAACGCTCGATCCAGTATGCCGAAGACCGGATGGGGCCGCATGGCTTGCCGCTGATCGGGCGGGCCGACTGGAACGACTGCCTCAATCTCAACTGCTTCTCGAATACGCCGGGCGAAAGCTTCCAGACGACCACCAGCAAGGAAGGCACGGTGGCCGAATCCGTGTTCATTGCCGGTTTGATGGTGCTGTCCGCCAAGGAACTGTCTGACATCGCCAAGGTGGTGGGCAAGGATGGGGATGCCGCCTATTACGCTCGGGTTTCGGCGGATATGAGCGCCACCATCAGCGAACATGGCTGGGATGGCGACTGGTTCCTCAGGGCCTATGACGATTTCGGTAACAAGCTGGGCAGCAACGAACAGGCTGAAGGCAAGATCTTCATTGAGCCGCAGGGCTTCTGTGTTCTGGCCGGGGTCGGCGTTGAGGATGGCAAGGCCCGCAAGGCGCTGGATTCGGTTTCAAAGCATCTGGCGACGCCGCACGGCATCGTGCTGCAGCAGCCAGCCTATTCGCGTTACTATATCGAATATGGCGAAATCTCCACCTATCCGCCGGGATACAAGGAAAATGCTGGTATCTTCTGCCATAACAACCCGTGGGTCGTGATCGCAGAGGCGGTGTTGGGCAATGGCGACGCTGCGTTCGACTATTACAGCCGGATCAGCCCGTCCGTGCGCGAAACCATTTCGGATGTGCACCGTCTGGAGCCCTATGTCTATGCCCAGATGATTGCCGGTCGCGATGCTCCGAGCCACGGCGAGGCCAAGAACTCCTGGCTGACCGGTACGGCGGCATGGAACTATTATGCGATCACCCAGTGGATCCTCGGCATTCGCCCGGACTATGACGGGCTCAAGATCGCGCCCGTCGTTCCCGAGCGCTGGGACGATTTCCGGGTGCAGCGGCTGTTCCGGGGCGTCACCTACGATATCTCCGTTGTGCGCAAGGGGTCGGGCAACCTGACTTCGCTCTGGGTGGATGGCAAGCCGATTGCCGGTGACATTGTGCCACCGCCAGCCAAGGGCGTAACGAAGGTCACCGTGGAAGCTGTTATCGGCTAGCCTTAGGCTGAGGCCATCGCCAAAGGCCACAGGATCGGGGTGCCCCTTGCTCCGCAATCCTGAGCCCTTCAAGAGAAAGCGCAGCGAGCCGTGTGGCTGCTGCGCTTTTTTGTTGGTCACGAAACTGGTCCTTGCTGGCGTCTGATCTCGGGAAGGTCTGCCCCGAGAATGCGGATACTATTCGGCGACAGCGGGCACTGGCGCCCGCTTCATCAGATAGAGGCTATAGAGCGGCTGGCCCAAGGCAGCGACAAGAATGAGGCTACCGCCGATGAAGGTGGCGGTTCCCGGCACTTCTCCGAAGATGGCCCAGATGATCAGTGGGGCGATGACGATCTTGATCTGCGAAATGAGGCTGACCTCAGGCGCGGAGATGATGCGGGTTGCCATGGCGTTGAACATGCGGCCCACCGGCGCGGTGAACAGCCCCATGACCATCATCACGAGCACCCCTTTGATGTCGTAGTCTGCGGTCGTGATGAAAGGCGTGGCGAACAGGGCGATGAAGAAGCCGCCAGCCCCGACGACCAGTGACCGGTTCAGCTGTTTGAACTTGCGCCAGACGATGAAGTTCATCGACACAGCAAGCGCACAGACAAGGGCGATAAGGTCGCCTTCAATCCCGCCGGAGGCAAGGGATCCCTGAACGATGATGTAGATGCCGATGATTGATAGCAGGATGGCAAGTCCGGTGTGCTTCTTGATGTTTTCCTTGAGGAAAATCCTGCTGAAGATGGCCGAGAAAATCGGTGTGATGCTCATGATCAGCAGAACGTTGGCAACGGTTGTCTTTTGCACGGCCAGCGTGAAGGCCGTACCGCTGACGCCCATGATGGCGCCCGAGACCAGTAGCATGAAGCCGCCTGCCTTTGCGACCCTCAGCACATTGCCTTCCCGGATCTGGGTCAGTGTGGTCATGGAAATGAGAGAGAAGACGCCGAACAGAAACGAGGGGGCGAAGCCGTGAAGGCCGGAAAGACGGATGAAGACCGCATCCAGGCTCATCAAGGCCGCCGCCACCAGAAGATAGGTGAGGCCTTTTTCGTGAGATGTCATTGCAGATTCCTGACTGGTAGTTTCAAGTTTTTGAACGTAATACTTGTCAGTATGATTTGCAAGAGTTATTGTCTCTGCCATGAAAGCTGCTGAAAAATACCGATTGAAGAAGACGACCATTCTAGGGGCGGCGGAACAGCTGTTTCTGGGCCTTGGTTACATGGGCACGACGATGGATGCCGTGGCGGACGAGGCGGGCGTGACCAAACAGACGGTCTATCGCTACTTCCCCTCCAAGGTGGCGTTGTTTTCTGCACTTATTGGTCATTTCGATGAAGATGAAATGGAGTTTTTCTTCGGCGAGGCTGCTGTCGCCGAGGAACTGCGAAGCTATGGTCTTGCTTTTCTTTCCCGCCATATGCAGCCACGCAATCTGGCGCTGTTCCGGCTGATGATTGCAGAGAGCCATGACAGTGGTGAACTTGGGGACATCTTCCGCACGCAGGCGCAGCCCCACTGGTCTGGCAGGCTCATTGCCTATTTGCGCCCGCATGTGCCGGAGGGCAGGGCAGAGGGGCTTGCACAGTTCTACAATGCATTGTTGCTGTCCAAGCGAACCAACCTGCTGATGGGGGGCGGTGACTGCATGTCTCCCGACGAGATTCGCCTCCATGTCGATCAGGCGCTCGACCTGTTTCTGAACGGAGCTTCCCTCAACCGATAACGAAATCTGTGTGGCGTGATGCCTGTCTGCGGACAAGGCGGGATGTTCTGCCGAACGGACGGCCGGTCGGCGTGCTCAGCGACCTTTTATCTGTGACTTTCTGCTTGATTGGCGCAAAGGGCTGTATGCGTCACACTATAAGCACATACACTCTACAACCTGTTTTCAGTATTGGAGCGGGAGCCACTGCGAAGGTTGTCCCGAGGGCAATGTCTTCCGTGGCCCGTCAGTTGGTTCGGCTGCAGTTTGGCCTGTGTCTCGTTCGAAGTGTCCCGTTCGAAGTGTTTTGTTCAAAGCCTTTATTCAAATCCAAGGAGCGCTTGATTATGTCTACACTCTCTCTTTCCCGCCGTCATTTTCTGGCAGGCGTTGCCGGGGCCAGTGCCCTGATCGCCCTGCATCCGTTTTCGGCTTTTGCAAAGGCTGGGCAGGCGCATTTGCGCCTCATGGAGACGACCGACATCCATGTTGCGATTTTCCCCTATGACTATTATGGCGACAAGCCGACGGATTCTGCCGGTTTGGCGCGCACCGCTGCGCTGATCAATGACATTCGCGCCGAGGCTTCCAACTCCATGCTGCTGGACAATGGCGACCTCATTCAGGGCAACCCAATGGGGGACTATGTGGCCTATGAGCGTGGCTTCGAGGGTGATCAGATCCATCCGATGATGGCGGCGATGAATACCCTTGGCTACGACATGGCGACCCTTGGCAACCATGAATTCAACTATGGCCTCGACTTCCTCAACAAGTCTCTGGCAGGGGCCAATTTCCCGTTCGTCTGCGCCAACTTGGCGATGGGGGATACGCTCGGGGCAGACCCGACCAAGGACAAGACGCTGATCAAGCCCTATGCCATTCTTGACCGGAAGATCAAGGACGGGGAGGGCAAGGAGCACGCCATCAAACTCGGTTTCATCGGCTTTGTCCCACCGCAGATCATGACATGGGACATGGCCAACCTGCATGGCAAGGTGATGACCCGCGATATCGTCAAGACGGCGGAAGCCTATGTGCCGCAGATGAAGGAAGAAGGGGCCGACCTGATCATCGCCCTTTGCCATTCGGGCATCGCCGGTGGCGGCTATTCTGAGGGCATGGAAAACGCGTCGCTCTATCTCGCAGGCGTCAAGGACATCGACGTTGTCTTCACCGGGCACCACCATCGTGTCTTCCCCGGCGATTATGCCGATATCAAGGGCGTCGACAATGACAAGGGTACCCTGATGGGCAAGCCTGCGGTGATGGCCGGTTTCTGGGGCTCGCACATGGGGCTGATCGACCTGCTGCTTGAGAAGAACGACGACGGCAAATGGGCCATCGCGTCGCATGTTTCCGAAGCACGGCCGATCTACAAGCGCGAAAAACGCAAGTATATTCCGCTGGTCGAGAGTGTGGCCTCTGTTCTTGCGCCGGTTCAGAAAACCCATGAGGCGACCCTTGATTATATCCGCCGCCCGGTGGGGCAGGCAGCCTCGGCGCTCTATTCCTACTTCGCACTGGTGGCTGACGATCCGTCGGTGCAGATCGTTTCCAACGCCCAACTCTGGTACACCAAGCAGATGCTGACCGGGTCGGAATATGAAAACCTGCCGCTGCTCTCTGCTGCTGCACCGTTCAAATGTGGTGGCCGCGGTGGTCCTGACTATTATACCGATGTGCCTGCCGGGCCGGTTGCTATCAAGAATGTCGCTGACCTCTATCTCTATCCCAACACGGCCCGCGCGGTGAAGGTCACCGGTCAGCAGATCAAGGACTGGCTCGAGCGCTCTGCAGGGATGTTCAATCAGATCGAGGCCGGTTCGAAGGACAAGACCCTGCTCAATCCGGATTTCCCATCCTACAACTTCGATGTGATCGACGGGGTGACCTACAAGATCGATGTTTCGCAGCCTTCGAAATATTCGTCCGACGGCAAGAAGGTACTCAATCCGGATGCCAACCGCATTGTTGATCTGATGTATGACGGCAAGCCGATAGATCTTGCTGCCGAGTTTGTCGTTGCGACCAACAACTATCGCGCTGGTGGTGGGGGCAATTTCCCGGGTTGTGATGGTTCCACCATCATCCTGACGGCACCTGACACCAACCGCGATGTGATCGTGCGGTACATCGTCGAGAAGGGAACCGTCAATCCGACCGCCGATTCAAACTGGTCGCTGGCGCCGCTTGCTGACACGACGGTGCTGTTCGAGACCGGGCCGAAGGCTGCTGCCTTTGTGGCCGAGGTCAAGGCGGTGAAGATCGAGTCGACCGGCGAGACCAGCAAGGATGGCTTCGGGGTCTACCGCATTACGCTCTAAGGTCTGTGTCGTACGCGCATTGCGACGCACAGGTATGAACAGGAAACGCCCGCAGATTAGATCGATCTGCGGGCGTTTTCATTGCCTGGCTGTTACAGAATGACAGATGGCTCAGCTCAGATAGGTGTCATAGTCGGAAACCAGCAGATGGGCGGGCGCTTCGTCTTCCTCGATATTGGAGAAGCGGCCGATGTCGAGCTCGAACCAGTTGTCGGTACGGTCATCATTGACGGTGGAAACCTCACCGATGAGAACGTCGCCTTCCTCGCCCCAGAAGGAATGCCAGACGCCGGGCATAAGGGTGATGCTTTCGCCCGGATCCAGACGGACCCGGCTTCCGGCCGAGAAGGTGCGCAAGCGGCCGTCGATGGGGACCGTGACATCGCTTTGCCGGTCGATCTTGCCTTCTTCATCAGGGGCCCAGAGCTCCAGTACCAGCTTGCCACCACCACGGTTGATGATGTCTTCCGCCTTGATATAGTGGCGGTGCATCGGTGAAATCTGCAATTCGCGGCTGATCATGATCTTTTCGGCATAGAGCATGCCGGTGCCCTTCTTCAGGTCAGCGGCTATGCCGTTGCGGACCGTGAAGAGAAACAGTCCCAGCTCATCGAATTTTTCCTGGCCGTAGTCGGTGATGTCCCAGCCCATGGCCCGCTCCACGAAGAGGCTGTGGTCGGTGGCCTGCATTTCCTCAGGCGAGAGATAGGCGAAGGGGGGGAGAATATAGCCAAATGAACGGATGAAGGCGTCGCTTTCTTTCAGAATTTCGTTGACGTGGGAACGTTTCATGGACTCAGCTCTCTGAACTCAAGGATTTCAAAAAAGGAATTATCGGTTGACCATTGTAGAATTGGCCGCAGTATAGTTGAATCGGCACCAACTTTGTATCGTTACAATAGATAGGTGGGATAAGCGTCTAACTGTTTGTAATCGGCGGAATAATGACGTAGGATTCCTGCCTGACCTGAAGGTTACGTCTTAATTTCGGTCGTCCCGTTTCCATGCGTTGTCAAAGGGATCTCATGCAGCAAGGGTCTAGCAAGCCAACACAGAAAACCATTGCGCAAATCATGGGGCTGGCGGTGACCACCGTGTCCCGTGCGCTCAAGGGAGACCCCAAGATCGCTGAAGCGACGCGGCAGCAGGTGGCAAAGGTTGCCGAAGAAGTTGGCTATGTGCCTGACCGGGCTGCCCAGCGCCTCAGAACCGGCAAGACGCGGGTGATCGGTCTGGTGCTGAGCTCACACGATGAGCTTTTTGGTTTCGGCAGCAGCATGATTGAGGGATTGACCCGGTCGCTGGCCGGAACGGGCTACCACCTCATCGTGACGCCGATGTTTGCCAACGGTGACGAAATGGCACCGATCAAGCATGTGGTGCGGAACGGTCTGGCGGACGGGCTGGTGCTGACGCGGACCCGCAATTTCGATGAGCGCATCCGCTTTCTGATGGAAAACAACTTTCCCTTCATCAGTCATGGCCGGACGGATTTTTCCCAGCAGCACAATTATGTCGACTTTGACAACGAGGCTTTTGCCTATCAGGCAGCGAACCGGCTCGCTGCAATCGGCTGCAACCGGCTGTCTATCGTTCTGCCGCCCGAAGGTTTCACCTTTCACCAGCATCTGCGCTATGGCTTTATGCGGGCCGTCCGCGAAGGGGGTCTTGATTATGTCATCCCCGATGTGGTGACGCTCGATTCCAATCTGGAGGCCATTCGCTCGTGGGCCATCGATCTGCTGTCCGATCGCAAGGATACGGACCGGCATGGTTTCATCTTTCCGGGCGAGGCCAGCTATCTGGCGCTGAATGCCGGCTTGCGCAGTGTCGGCCTGAGGCGCAAGGTGCATTATCAGGCGGTGGTCAAGACGAACAACGCCATTCTGGAGCAGATCTCTCCCGATCTCGACCGGATGTATGAGAATGTTGAAAAGGCCGGGGTTCTGATGGGGCAGACCCTGCTGTCCATCCTTGATGGAAGCGCGACCGGAGTGTCACAGATCATTCAGGAGCCGCAAATCAGCTTCCATGATGTGGGGTGGCAGGATCACGCGTGACAAGACAAAACAGTTGACTATGGAGGAGTTGGATCGTGCGCAAAGAGGCGAGGATCATTTGCTGCGGGGAAGCCCTGATCGACATGATACCTGTCGTGGGCGAGGGGGGTGCATTGGCCTATCAGCCCTGTTCCGGCGGAGCGGTGTTCAACACGGCCATCGCGCTGGGCCGGCTGTCGGTGGCCACCGAGTTCCTGACCGGGTTGTCGTCTGATCTGTTCGGTGAGCAGATCACCAGAACGCTGGATGAAAGCGGCGTCGGGGCAAGCCTTTGCAAGCTGAGCAAGCGACCGACCACGCTGGCCTTCGTCAAACTGGTCGATGGTCACGCCACCTATCATTTTTATGACGAGAATTCAGCGGGCCGCATGTTTTCGATCGAGGATGTGGGGGCGGTACCCGCGTCCATCGATGCGCTTTTCTTCGGTGGCATC
Organism: Cohaesibacter haloalkalitolerans; assembly: GCF_003574655.1. Lineage (GTDB taxonomy): Bacteria > Pseudomonadota > Alphaproteobacteria > Rhizobiales > Cohaesibacteraceae > Cohaesibacter > Cohaesibacter haloalkalitolerans. The sequence goes on along the minus strand of NZ_QNUM01000003.1, from coordinate 622,420 downwards.
AGTCTGGCTGTCGAGCCCTGCGCGCGCACCTATGAGGCGCTGGCTCTTCGCGAGGCTGAGGGACATGTCATCATGATCGATCCGAATGTGCGGCCAGGTTTCATCGAAGATGCCGATGTCTATCGTACTCGTATCCGTTCGATGATTTCGCACAGTGACATCGTCAAGCTGTCGGATGAAGACCTTGCGTGGTTTTTCCCTGACCTTGAGGGCATGGCTGCGCAGGTGGCAGAAGTGAAGGCCCTTGGGCCATCCATCGTCCTCATCACCAGGGGAGCCGATGGCGCGACGGCCTATCTTGCCGATGGACGAGAGATATCCGTTGCATCCGAGCGGGTCACCGTGGTCGATACTGTTGGGGCTGGGGATACCTTCAATGCTGGCATTCTGGCCAAGCTCCACGAGATGGATCTGCTCGACAAGGCGGCACTGAAGGGTATTTCCGACAGCCAGATTGCTGACGCCATGGCCTTTGCAGCCAAGGTTGCTGCCGTTACCGTATCGCGCAAGGGAGCCAATCCGCCTTGGGCTAGGGAGCTTTGAGAGGATAGCTTTCAGGCTCAAAGCCGGAATAATCGGTCAATGATGAAAGGCATGCTGCTTAGGCGGCGTGCTTTTCGTATTTTGGGGTTTGCGATCGGTGGTCGCGATCACATTATTGGCATTTGTACCTTTGAATGCGAATTGTCGGGTTTGACAATCTTGTAATATAGGGAACCAGACCGTATCTAACCCCACAGGTGGTCGCATTCGCAAAGTGACAATGCTGTGTTTGGTTAGCGGAGGAAGATGTGAGCGAGAAGAAGACAAGGCGCCGAGGCGAAGCACTCGAGCATGCCATTCTGGACGCGGCCTGGGAGGAAGTGGTCGTTCACGGTTTCCAGCATTATACGGTGGAAGGCGTCGTCAAGCGCGCCCAGACCAGCCGGTCTGTTGTCTACAGGCGCTGGTCCAACAAGATCGAGCTTTTTGAAGCTGCCTTGTTGCATTATTTTCAGCAAAACAGGCCGGCTGTTCCAGATCAGGGATCGCTAAGGGATGATCTTGTCAGTTTGCTGGATGAGGTCTGCAACATGCGCGGCCACATGATGATGATCCTCGCTTCGCAGATGGTTGAATACTATCGGGAGACGTCCGTTCGACCAGTCGATCTGAGGGAAAAAATCACCTTGGCCAGCAACTCTGTGCTCGACAGGATTCTGTTCAGGGCTGTGGAGCGCGGTGAAATCAGCTCGCAGCCATTGCCTGCACGGCTCAAGCATTTGCCGTTTGACCTGTTGCGGAGCGAGTTTTTCATGACTTGGCAGCAACCGGACAAATCAAAGATCGTCGAAATCGTCGATATGATCGTGATGCCTGCCATCGAGTATCAGCAGAAGTTGCTGATGGATGAGGCCATGCGAACCTACGCGCTGTCCCGATAGGGCTCTTCGGAGTCTGGTTTCCTGATAGCGATCTCCATTTCCCTCTATCTTTGCACGGCTTTCTGAGCAGGCATGGATCCGCATAATATATGACCAAATGACTGAAATTTCATCAGTCTCTAGCCTTTTGGGGCGCTTTGCACAAATTCTGTGTTAGAGTTGTATTGTTAAATGTACTAGTGCGGTTGACCTTCTTTTGCTAATAATCCTAGCTGAATTTGCAGAAAAGTGGGCTTTGCAAGTTTGTGCATGCCAGATTGGGCTTGAACAAGCTTGGTGTTTGGCCTGCCTTTTAAAGCCGGATCAGGATTAAAGAGTTCCCGTGGGGGGACTGGTGATGGGGTGCCTCTTTGATGCTCTTGTTCTGCGAGAGTGCCGGGTGCACCCCATCGTGTTATCAGCGCCGGGCAAACACCGATAGGTTTGGTCGGAGCCACTTTCCTTGCCGCATTCCCGCTGCCGTTAGGTGTGTCGACGCTTCGTAGCGTCACATTCAGACTTTCTCTTTCTTGCCAAAACTCGCTGCGTCAAGAACGCGCGGCATGGTTTTGTACTTTTCTGTTTATCGCAAAACTTGCGACTTCATGGTTAACCTGTTGTCAAATGGTGCAGTTGCATGGTTGCACCCAAACAATCCGATTGTGCGCGGTTGCGCGGGAGTAGAGCGATGTTTGGGCTAGGGAAAAAGAAGGCAGCGACCGGACCTTCCATGAATGATCTGGTGGCTATTGCCATGGGTGAATCTCCATCCGGAGTTTACATGAATTGTCTGGCGCCCGGTCGCCAAGGTATCGTCTACGCCAACAAGGCCTTTCTATCGGCATCCGGCTTTCCGTCTCTTGAGGCTGTTCAGCGCCGTCGGGTTGAACAGCTTCTGGCCAAGGAACAATATGGCGGCAAACCGGTGTTGGATATGACCCGGATGGTTGAGGATGCGATCAGCAAGCGCGGCAAGTGGTCGGGTCGCATCATCTACAACAAGGCTGATGGCAGCAATTTTGGTGCTCTGACCGATGTGTCAATCGCTGTGATTGACGGCGTGCCCTATGCCTGCGCCGTGTTGCAGGATGCCGAGAACAGTGAAGCCGCATTCAATCAGAACCGAAAGTTTCAGGCTCTGTCCGGAACCTTTCAGAACAGTGTTGGTAATGTGGTCCAGTCTATCGAAACTGCTGCCTGCGACTTGCAGGGGACTGCCGAGCAGATGATCGGGGATGCCCGCCGTACCAGTGGTGAAACCTCGGCGCTGTTCTCGTTGACCAATCAGACCGTTGAGAATATGCGCTCTGTTCAGGCCGCAACCGAAGAGCTTTCCGCGTCCATCGAAGAAATCGGGCGGCAGGTTTCAACCTCTACCCAGGTGGTGCACGAGGCCTCGGGACAGGCTGAGGCAACAACCAATGTGGTCAGCGAACTGGCCACATCGGCAAGCCGCATTGGTGATGTCATTCGCCTCATTCAGGAAATTGCCGAACAGACCAACCTGCTGGCGCTCAACGCCACGATCGAGGCAGCGCGTGCCGGTGAAGCCGGGCGCGGCTTTGCTGTTGTGGCAGCCGAGGTGAAGGATCTGGCAAACCAGACCGCGAAGGCAACCGAGGAAATTTCCGGCCAGGTTTCGGCGATCCAGACGTCAACCAGCCAGACGGTTTCCGCGATCGAGAAAATTGCAGGCACGATCACCCACATAACAGACATTTCCTCGTCTATCGCCACGGCTGTGGAGCAGCAGTCAGCAGCGGCCAAGGAAATCGCCGACAATGTGATCCAGGCCTCCAGCGGCGCCGAGAAGATCAACACTGCTCTGCAGAGCGTCGAACGGTCAGCACGGGAAACCGAGGCGGCGGCAAAACTGGTTTCCGAGCGGTCCGGCCATCTGAGCGGTCAGTCCAATGATCTCAGCCAGCATGCAGGCAAGTTCCTCAGTGCTCTGGACGAGACCTATCAGGTTCTCTAGGAACTCCGGTTTCATTTGAGACGAAACGAAAAAGGGGCCGCAAGGCCCCTTTGTTCTGTCTGACTTTATCAACTGCTTCACGCTGTGCGGTCAGATCGTTGCATCCGCTTCCTTCGTGTTGAGGCGGGACCCCAGTGCCGTGAAGAGATAGACCAGATAGACCATGGCGGCGATCACGATGGTGTAGGAAAGCCCCTCAGCACCGATGAAGTCCATGCTGGTTCCGATGATGCACAGTCCGACCATGCCGCCGATGGCGTCCATCAGCGTATAGGTCATGTTGGCGGACATCTGGTCTTCCTGCCGGAACTGTTCGCCGATGATGTTCAGCCCAAGAGCGTAGATGCCCCCCATGCAGCCGCCCCAGAGGTAGAGCAGCCCCAGAGCCACCAACAGGTGCGAGTAGATGGCCAGTGACAGGAATGAGGCGCAGAAGACCGAAGTACAGACGCAGATGAAGACCAGACGATAGTGGTTTATGAAGGCGGAGGCCGTGCTGACCAGCATGCCGAGTGTCACGCTGCCGAGCATGAACATGGTCAGCAGCAGCGCGGCATCTTCAGCCTTGAGGCCGTTCTTGATGCCATAGATGGTGAGGAACGACGGCAAGCCAAAGAAACAGAAGCCGCCAACGATAGCCGAGAGCATGATCAACCTTGCATGCCTGAACACGAAGCCGATGCGGGCCTTCTTGTCTGTATGGAAGGAGGGGCGGCTCTTGAGCACGGTCAGCATGACGAGCAGCACGACCAGCGAAATGACCCCGCTCATGAGGAATGGCATGTGACTGTGCATGTCGGTAAGGCGCAGCAGGAGAGGGGCAAGAGCAACGCCCAATGACAGGGCCGATGAATAGAGCCCCATGATCAACCCCTTCAGCTTGCCGGTCGAGACCATGTTGAGCCATGTCTGCAGGACGACCAGCAGCGCGCTGGTGGTCAGGCCATAGAGAAACATGCCACCAATCCAGCCGATGATCATGTCGTTGCCCGAAAGGAAATAGACCACGGCGAAGCGGGTGATCGAGCAGATGATGATGGTGTTGATGACGCCGAATTTCTTGACGACCGTGGATATGCGGCTGGAAAAGACGATGAGGGCAAGGATGTCGCATGACATCACGAAGCCGATCAGTGCGTTGGTCACGCCCTGCGACTGCAGGACCAGCGGAAAGGTGATGTAGTTGATGCCTGAGGAGAGCTGAATACCAAAGGCGGCGAGCACCAGAATGAAGGGTGTGATCTGTTTCATTCGGCTGCCACCCCGGCTTTCAGGTCGGCGGCAAGGTTGTTTTCATCAAGTAGGGTTTCGCGGCTCTTGCTGAGTGTGAGGTCAACCTCAAGCGCTGTTGCTGCCCCCGTCTGTTGCCACTGGACCTTGCCGCCCATTGAGCGGATGATCTTGATGCAGGTGAAAAAGTCGAGATCTTCCACGCCAGTGTTTGCCGCAGCCGTGAGGTCTGGTGCAAGTGTCTTGTCTGCCTCGGAGAGCGGATGGGCCAGCGTGGGGGCGCTAATGGTCAGGCGCAGCAGGATGTCGCCGACGCCTTCTGCCTGTTGGTGAAGCGCAAGGGTTATCCTGCCAGTCCTGCTGATGGTCTGAAAACGGCTGACGAGGCCGACAATCAGCTTTTCAAGGCATGCCTGATCGCTCGAAAGGACTTGCGGGATCGTGGCATCTCTTGAAAGTTCCACACCACCTTTCAGCACAGCGGCGGAGGCGACACGCTCTAGCAGGGTGTCGAGATTGAAATTGTCTTCACCGGTTGGCTTTTGGGACGACACCTTGAGATAGGCAAGCCAGCCATTGATCCAGCGCACCGTTTCTGCTTCTTTCGTCCGCTCGGCGATGGCTTCAACAAGTGAAACGAAGCCCTTGGTCGTTGTCGCGAGGCGTTGGTCGTGCTGGGCCAGCTCTTTGCACAGCGCACCGTTCGAGGCCGCAAGCCAGACAGTGTATTTGCGTGAAAGCCATGTGAGCAGACCGATGATCAGGCCGATGAAAATGACGATGAAGGCGGTTTTTTCAAAGGCAAGGCGGATGGGATAGATCCGCTGGTAGAAATCATCGAGCTGCAGGTCCATGCCCAGTACGCCGACAAAGCGTCCCTCCGCGTCATGGAAGGGTGCATAGGCGCTGATGAAGGTGCCCCATTTGTCGGTATAGGGGTCGGAGACCACCGTTGTCTGGGTTTTCAAGGCTGTGATCAGTTCGGGTGCGGCGTCGTCATAGAGCTCCATTAGTGCTGGCGGTTGGTCGGGCTGGCCGTCGCCGTCATTGTCGTTCTGGGGGCTCGGGTTGAGGACAAAATAGACCCGACCGTCCTTGAGGATGTTGGTGTAGATATAGCGGATGTTGGTGGATGCCTGCCGGATCCGTTCCAGCGGCTCGATGGCGGAAAGATAGGCCGGATCGGTGTGGGCGGTGTTAGCCGTGAAGGTCCTGTGCAGATCGCCGTTGATGGTTGTTGCCGCCGCCGAGACATTGGAGAGCAGGCCGATCTTGATTTCCTTCTCCAGCACATCTTCGGACTTGCTGTAGATGAGAAACGCCAGAAAGCAGATCAGGGAAACCACAAGGCTTGAGAGGATGATGGCCTCAAGCTTTGGGCGCGTCTTGATGATTTCCATGGGCAAATTCTAAACGGGCTAGAGGTTGAAATAGCGGACTTCGAAGGCAATGATGAGGACGATGCTCAGCGGATAGAGATAGCGGGACATCCGCATCAGCCTTGCCTTGTCGAACGTATCGGATTTCCTGACCAGCAATTCAGCGGCGATGATGACCACCATGCTGGCAAAGATGCTCAGATAACCGAGGATCGTGAGCATGCCCATGAAGGTGGTATAGGGCAGCCGGGGCAACAGGCTGGTCGCTTGAAAGGTGAAAGCAACCACTGTCAACATCAGTGTGAAGGCGATCGAGATATTGGTCAGGAAATCATCGACCCAGAACACGCACCAGGATGAGGTGATGATCAGGATTAGCGGCAGCATGAAGTTCCAGATGTAGTAATCGCACTTGCGCTCAAGGGTGATTGTCAGATTGTAGCGGGAAAACTCGGTCTTGCTGCCGTCCTCTGTGAGGTGGGAATAGTCCTGGTCCGTGACGGCGACCTGTTTGTCGACGATATTCCACTCGGCCAGCATCTCCTGATTGACCAGTTCCGGGTAGACCTTCGGGTTGACAAATTCGAAGTGGGTCTTGTCGAAGGAGAAGGACTCCAGCTCGATGGCCAGTTTCTGTGTGTCAAAGGGAAACTTGCGGAAGTCCATGGCGGTCGAGAAGGTGGCCTGAAAGCGCTCGTTGTAGAGCACGGTGCCATCGGCACTGGTCACCACCTGCCGGTTGGCAACGCTCCGGTCACCGACGACATTGATGAACTCGATGGCGGGAATGCGGATGCCCTCGGCCTTGAGATCATCGATAGCGTCATTCTCGTAAATATCGGGAAGAGCCACGCCTGATCGCATCCGCTCGGCCAGCGCCTTGTCCTTCCAGGAAACAACCAGATAGCCATCGATGACATAGGTTTCGTTGAGTTCGTTGAACTCGTAGATCTTGTTGATGTTGATGGCGACACTGGCCTTGGTGGCCTCTTTGAAGGCAGGAGCGGTCGTCGGCTCTGCGGCGCAGGTTGGCGAGAGCAGTAGAAGCAGGGCGACGAGCGTCTGAACCAGATGAGACATAAGCGAGCGGAAACGGGTTGTCATGTCTGGCCTCCTAACCTGCCTGCCGATAGAGACAGGTTTGGGGGGAGAGCGAGGCGACAGCTTCGGCGATATCTGTCAGTAGTGCTTCAAGCCGCTCACGGGACATGTCTTCGCGGATGACAATGCGCATCGCCTTGCACTCTATGCCTGCGGGCATCTGGTAGAAGGGCAGCATCCAGCCTTTTGATCGCAGGGCGCTGGTAAAGTCCGCTTCCCGTCCTTCAAGACCCGAGGTGAAGCTGAAGGCGATCACCGGCAGGGTGAGGTCGCTGATCAGTTCGAAACAGCCCATGGCTTCAAGGCCGGAGGCGACATGACGGGCATTCTTGAGGCACTTCTCGATCACTGCGCCATAACCTGCCCGTCCGTAATGGAGGAAGTTGAAATATTGGGCGATGACCAGCGATGACGAGCGCGAGAAGGAAATCGCATAGGATTGGGTGTTACCGGTGAGATAGCTGGCGGTCATGTTCATATGCTCGGGGATCATGGTCTGATCGCGCAGCATGAGCCAGCCGAGACCGGGGTAGACCAGTCCGAACTTGTGGCCAGACAGGTTGATGGAGCGCACCAGCGGCAGGGCAAAATCCCACACCGGTTTCCGGCTGTTGGTGACAAAGGGCAGGATGAAGCCGCCGATCGCGCCGTCGACATGAATGCCGACGTTCCAGCCGTTGCGGGCGTTCATTTCCATCAGGGCGCCATTGATCTCCTTCACCGGATCGCAGAAGCCGGAGAAGGTGGAGCCCATCACGGCGACAACGCAAATGGTGTTTTCATCAATGAGCGACAGCATGGCCCCTAGGGGATAATTGTTGATGCCATCGAAGGGAGCTTCGCGCACTTCGACACCCAGATAGAGGGCAAATTTGCGCCAGACCAGATGGGCGTTGGTGCCAAGGACGATATTGGGAATGCCGCGCGGCTTTCGGCTCTCGGTCGTGGTTCCTGCCTGCCAGAGCCACTTGTGCATGAGCATGGCTATGGCACAGGCTTCCGACGAGCCCGATGTGGAGGTGCCTGCGGCATGGGCCGGGTCGGGCGCGTGGAGAAGGTCGGCGATGGTGGCGACAAGCTTTTTGTGAATGCTGGTCGTTTCACCATATTCATTCTGGTTGGCGAGATTCTTGCCAAGGGTGTCGCAGATGAGGCGGTTGGCTTCCGGCTGCATCCGGACGGCGGTGAAGCTGCCCAGATCCTGATAGGGATTGCCGTCTCCGGCCAGTTCTTCCGTTATCTGCTGATAGGCTTTTGCCGGAGCCATGCCATATTCGCTCAGGCAACTGACGAACGCTTCTTCCATTGACTTCTTCCATCGTCCATCAGCTCGGTCTCTGGCGGCTTGCTCATGCGAGCCGGTGCGCCTGGCGGAGCTGATGTCCATACTCTGGTTTACTCAGCCAGCCCCTATTGAAACCGGTTCTGGCCATCAATGGTTGTAGCCATGGAAATCTAAGATTCGTTATACATTCCCGTCCTGCGACAATATGTTCCAATTAAGATATTGAGATGTATAGTTTATTTTCTTTTCGTTAAGCATAGTGAGTTTGACCTTGGCAAGTTTGCCTATGGGGGCTCTACTGCAAGTGTCATCAAATGCCTGCGCCGGAATGGTTGTAGGCTTCCGAGCCTTCGAGGAATTCGGCGACGAAGGGCGACGAAGGGTTCTTCAGCAGATTGGCGGGCGTGTCGAACTGTTCGATCCGGCCATCGGCCATCACGGCGATGCGGTCGGCCAACTCGAAGGCCTCTTCCTGATCGTGGGTGACGAGGATGGCGCCAACGCCGACCTGTCGCTGCAGGCTGCGCAGGGAGGCGCGCAGATCCTTGCGCACGCGGGCATCAAGAGCGCTGAAGGGTTCATCGAGCAGCAACAGTCTTGGCTCAATGGCAAGAGCGCGGGTCAAGGCCACCCGCTGACGCTGGCCGCCGGACAACTGGCCCGGATATCGATCCGCCAGATGGCTGATCTGGGCCATCTCTAGCAGGTTTTCGACACGCTTGGCGATCTCGCCCGAGGAGGGGCGGCTCTTGCGATCTCGCACCTTGAGGCCAAAGGCCACGTTATCGGCAACCGTCATGTGTTCGAACAGGGCATAGTTCTGGAACACCATGCCGAAGCGGCGCTTGCGGGCGTCGAGCCCGGTGATGTCCTCGCCATCAAACAGCAGCGAACCGCCCTCGGCGAACTGCAAGCCAGCGATGGTGCGCAGAAGGGTGGTCTTGCCCGAGCCGGATGGCCCGAGCAGGGCAATGAACTCGCCCGGCTTGAAGTCAAGGCTGACCGCATCAAGCACCAGATTGGAGCCGTAATATTTGCTGATCTCGCGGATCTGTAGAGACATGGCTTTTTCCTCGTCTTTCCTTAGTGCCCGTGCGGGTGGCGTGCCTCGATGGCAGAGCGCAAAACAAGCGTGATGACGGCAATCACCGTCAGAACCGTGGCTGCCGCGAAGGCGCCGGTGGCATTGTAGTCGTCATAGAGCAGCTGCACCTGCAGTGGCAGCGTCATGGTCTCGCCGCGGATGTTGCCCGAGACAACGCTGACCGCACCAAACTCGCCGATGACGCGGGCGTTGGCCAGAATGGCCCCATAGAGCAGCGCCCACTTGATCTTCGGCAGCGTGACATGAAGAAAGGTCTGCCAGCCGGTTGCTCCGAGCGTCAGGGCGGCTTCTTCCTGATCCTGTCCGGCGATTTCCATCAGCGGGATCAGTTCCCGCGCCACGAACGGGCAGGTGACGAATAGCGAGACCAGCACGATGCCGGTGAGATTGAACATCAACTGGATGTCGAAGCCATCCAGCCAACTGCCGACGAGCCCCATGGAACCATAGATCAGCAAATAGCAGAGCCCGGCGACGATGGGCGAAATCGAGAAAGGCAGCTCGATGATGGTTTGCAACGCCCGGCGTCCGGGAAAGCGATAATGCACGATGGCCCATGACGCGGCGATGCCGAAAGCGAGGTTGATGGGCAGCACGATGAGCGCCGTCAGCACCGTCAGCCAGATGGCGTGCAGTGTTTCGGGCATGATAATGTTGGACCAGTAGATCGCCAGCCCCTCGGCAAAGGCGCGAGTGAAGATCGCGATCACAGGCAGAGCCATGACAATCAGCGCAAAGGTGATGGCGATGGCGATCAAGAGGGCACGTTTGCGGGCCTGCTTGCGAAACAGCGCCAGAACCTTAGGGTTGGTGATCGCCGGTCTGCTCGTTGATACGGTCATGGTCAGGCGCTCCCTTTGTGCAGATGTCTGGTGGCGCGCGCTTGCGCGATATTGGCCGCAACCAGCACTGCGAGTGCGATCAGCAGGATCGTGCCCGCAATGGCGCTGGCTGCCGGGTAGTCATATTCCTCTAGCCGGATCATGATTAGCAGCGAGGCGATTTCGGTCTTGAAGGGCATGTTGCCCGCGATGAAGATCACCGCGCCGAATTCCCCCAGCGAGCGGGCAAAAGCCAGAGAGGCTCCGGTGATGAAGCTCGGCCAGACCTGCGGAAACACGATGTGGCGGAAGACCTGCCAGTCACGGGCGCCCAGGGTGCGGGCGGCTTCTTCCGTGTCGGGCTGGAGGCTTTCGAGCACGGGCTGGACAGTGCGCACGCCGAAGGGAACGGAGGTGAACATCATGGCAAGCGCGATGCCCCACCAGGTGTAGGCTACCTTGAGGTTTGCTGCTTCCAACAGAACGCCCACCCAGCCGTTCTTGTCATAGAGCGCCACCAGTGCAATCCCGGCGACCGCTGTCGGCAGTGCAAACGGCAGATCGACCAGAGCGTCGAGCAGGCGCTTTCCGGGAAAGGAATAGCGCACCAGAACATAGGCCAGCAGCAGTCCGAACACGGCATTGAAAATGGTGGCAAAGGCCGCTGCCGTGATCGTGACGCGGAAGGCGGCAAGGGTGCGGTCCGACGTGATGATGGAAAAATAGTCAGCAAGACCAAGTTGGCTCATCTGCCAGAACAGGCCGCTGAGTGGCAGCAGGATGATCAGGCAGACAAACAGCAGGCACGTCCCCAGCGTGAGGGAAAAGCCGGGCATGATAGTCCGGGATTTCCGGATCGGTCGCGATCTTCCGGGCGATGAAGCGGCGATTGAACGGGTCATTGTAGGCCTGATCCTTGAGACTTGCTTGAAGATGCAAAAGGTCTCGGAGCATTGGCTGCCCCGAGACCGGCTTATCGTGGGGGGAGGGAGGATTACTTGGCTGTGAAGACCTGATCCAGCACACCGCCTTCGGCGAAGTGGGTCTTGTTGGCTTTTTCCCAGCTGCCGAACACGTCTTCGACACGGATCAGGCGCACTTCAGGGAAGTTTGCGGCGTATTTCGCCTTGACGGTTTCATTGTGCACGCGGTTGTTGAAGGAGGCGATGATATCCTGCGCTTCTTCGCTGTAGAGATAGTCCAGATAGGCCGTGGAGACATCGACGCTTCCGCGCTTTTCGGCCACCTTCTGCACGAGCGCTACCGGGAACTCGGCCAGGAGGGAGGTCTGCGGTACGACGCGCTCATACTTGTCTGTGCCATACTGGGTGCGGATGTTTTCCACTTCCGCCTCGAAGGTGATCAACACATCGCCAATTTCACGCTCGACGAAGCTGGTGGTCGCACCACGGCCGCCGGTGTCGAACACGGCAACGTTGCTTAGCAGCTTGCCGACGAATTCCCGCGCCTTGGCGTCATCGCCGCCGTTGTTTTCCAGCGCATAGGCATAGGCCGCCAGATAGGTGTAGCGGGCGTTGCCGGAGGTTTTCGGGTTCGGGAAGACCAGCTTCACGTCATCGCGGACCAGATCGTTCCAGTCCTTGATGCCTTTCGGGTTGCCATCACGCACAAGGAAGGCGGGCAGGGAGTAGTAGGGCGAGGCGTTGTTGGGCAGGTCCTGCTGCCAGGTCTTGGAGACAAAGCCACCCTTGTCGGCCAGCACCTGCACGTCGAGCACCTGGTTGAAGGTGACAATATCGGCCTTCAGACCCTGCATGATGGCGCGCGCTTGTTTGGAAGAACCGGCGTGAGACTGTTTGATCTCAATGTCTTGACCGGATTTCTCTTTCCAGTAGGCCTGGAATTTGGGGTTGATCGCCGCATAGAGTTCACGGGCGATGTCGTAGGAGACGTTGAGGATTTCCTTTGGTGCATCGCTTGCCGAAGCGGGAGCAGTAAGGAGGAGAGCAGCGCCAACAGCGGCCAGGATCGTTTTCTTCATGAGGTCTTGAGCCCTTCGAGTGTGATATTTGTTGGTCGACAAAATACCGGCAACAGGGCTTTTCGCTCAAGATATCGTTGTGCGAGTTTGGTTTCTGTTTTAAAAAATATGACCCCATTTGGCTGCTGTGTTGGAAATATTTTTATTTTCACGCGCGATGGATTTTAATTTGTAGAAAATATTTTGTCATGGATGGCTGGGGTTGGCGGGACTCTGGCTTGACGGAAGCGAGAGTGACGGTTTGGCGCCGAGGGTTATCGGAAAACTGCGCCCGTCCGGATGAAGCTCGCCGTTGGTCATCGCCTCTAGGCATCCGGACACGGATAGCAACTCGCCGGATCAGTGTTCGTGGACACAAACCCACCGGCACATCTCAAACACCATTCGTCCTTTCGGGGCGAGAATGACGCTTTGAGATGCCATCGGATTCCATTTGGAAAAAGTTAATGCGCCCTATCTTCTCGTGAAGAGATAATCGCGAAATTTTGGCAGCGGCAAAGAGTCATTTAATGACTTGGTCAGCGTGGGCTTGTTTGTTCGCTTTGACGTCAGGGTGCCGGAAAACAACGCTGCCTTCTTCAGATGCAGGATCGGGCGCAGATCTTCGAGATAATTCGAAAATTTCTCCTGAACCTCATCAAAGGTGCGTAGCTTGTTCAATTTTTTGAACTTGCCTTTGCCGGGATTGTCCTTGAAATAGGCATAGGTGAAGAGGAAAAAGGTTCCGTCAGAATGGGTCGACAATTTATCCATAAAATCATCAAGGTCGACCAGATATTCAACGAAGCCAAGGGAGACGATTACATCAAATTTGCCCTCAGGTAGCCTGAACTCATCATTGAAATCGACAACGAAGGTATTTGCGAGCTTGTCGGTGCAATCCACTGGCACATAGTCACAATTGTCGGGAATATATTTTCTCAGCTTCTGATTTCCGGCGCCAAGATCCATGATCCTGTCTTTTGGCCGAATGAAGTGAGAAAAAATTGAAGCTCGATCTTCCTATCCGGGCTGCTCCGCAACGGCAACTTCGTCCCACAGCTTCAAATCTGTAATAGGCGTCATCATGAATCTCTTTTGCAAGTCTTATCATCAATTGGAAATATGCTTGCATATTTCCAATTTGTTTCTCAAGAGACAAATCTTGATACGAACAGCAATAGCTCCGACACGTCAACTTCATCCATGTCATTGACCGTAATGAGCCCTTGAGGCGCGGTGGCTGACATATCGGCGAACCAGTTCGCAAGACATACAGACCAGCTCCGTGAGCGGCTTTTGCGAGCAGATCATCCGTTCCGTACAGCCACGAGCCAAGGCCTTGCAGGACTGGGGGCCCTGCGATTGATGCCTTCAATATTATTTATCAGGTCTCGGTTGGCGGGATGTAAATCAGGGAATGTCCGCTTGGAGCCTTACTCGAGACAATCTAAGAACATTGTTCTGGGGGGCTTTTCACTTCACTCGAGCAATCTATCTTGCCACTTTCTTGAAAAAGATAAAAATCACTAAGAACACAAGAAAAATGACTAGTATGGGCATTGCTAAGAAGCCAATTGGAATGCAGATGAAAACTGGCCCATTCTCTTCAAGTAGACGATCGCATTCACGCAATTCAATTGGCAGATACACAGCAAACGCCAGCAGAATAAATGAGATTGCCAAACTAAGCCGTTTGGCTGATATTTTGAACAAATCAACCTCCCACACGACGCGAATATGCTAATCTAATTGTTTTATAACCTGTGACAGGTAAAGCAAGCATCGCTTCCAGGGGTAAAAAATCTCATTTGTCTGCATAGTGTGAATTCGAGGATAGTGCAGCCCATTCCTGCCTGCAGACACAGTTGCTCTTTGGGATAGAAAAACAGGGTCAAATCAAGCCATCAAACTGTCCAGGAAAAACAGTGGTTAAGGCGCGAGATGAGTGGCCGATTGAAGAGGCGACTTGTGCAAAGAAAAGTGTCGACTTGTGCAGAGTGAAAAGGCGCGCCACAGCCACACATATAAATGAGCGGTCAGTTTGCGGATCTACTCGTTGCTTTTGAGGTGAATGGTGCCGGCAGCAGGATTCGAACCCGCGACCCCCTGATTACAAATCAGGTGCTCTACCAACTGAGCTATACCGGCGCTGTGTTGAAAAGATGTCTGCCAACGATTGCTTTGGTGTGTCGGTGACTTCAGGCTTGTTTTCTTGCCAGAACAGGCCTGGGCAGCAGAACCAAACTTGCTGGATTTCTCTTCAACTTATTGGATGAAGGCTGCTACCATGACTCCCTTGTTGATGTAAAGCCCAATCGCATTTTCCACATTGGTTTTTCCCGGTGAGACACACAAGAGAGAGCGGTCTTTGCTGAACCCGTCATGGTGCCTGACTTATTGAGCCATGAATGAGGAATGCTCTGGGTGCTGAATGGCGGTGCTTTGGGATCTGATCCATCTTTTCAGGTCCAATAGTCATCCGGGAGGCTCTCCCCGTGTCTCGGAGGAGGTCGATTTTGCCCTTTCAATTTCGGGAATGAAAAAAATCAAATTTTTTTTAGCGGATCTTTGTGGCCATTTTTGTCTGATCTGAAGTGGATGATGGGGTGTTGTTGCCTTACAAAATGGTCTAATTTGTCGGGTCTTTTGTTTCCCTTTGCTTAAATTTAATTATTGTCTCGAAGCGCGGAATTCTGCGGTTTTTTGTCATGAATACTTGGCGGTTTTCAGCGTTCAAAAGCTTCCATTTGAAAATTGTTTGCAAAGCAGTCGCTAAGTGCCAAGACATGGCATTTCAAGATCTTAGGGAAAATAAATTATTCGCATTACAAATAGTTAATGTGCTTGAAACGAAATATTCATATCCCCAAATGAGGGAGGTCAAAACGATGGCTTGGTAAAAACAGCAAGCCCAACAGAAGAAATGCCGAATATCTTTGAACAGAGCATTTCAAATAAAGAAACGGAAAAAGAAAATGAAAAACGGTTATATCAAATCAGCAGTATTCGCAGCAGTTGTTGCAAGTCTTTCTGTCGCAGCTCCTCTTTCCGCAGCCTACGCTGGCGCAGACTTCTCTCAGACGAAGATCCGCTCCGCTGACGAAAGCGGCCTGTACATTGTCGACTACGTTCTGGATTCCCAGAAAGCCGGTGCAAACGCCCCTGTAAGCACCGCAAAGCCGGAAGTTTCCAAGGTTGCTCTGGGTACCTCCTCTGACGACGACAGCACATTCATTGTCGACTACGTTGTCAATAATCAGAAAGCCGGTGCACAGGCTCCGATTTCTCAGGGCAAGCCAAACCTGAAGCTTGGCATTCCTGCCGATGACAATGCGCTCATTGGCAACGCTGGCTAATCGGCTGTAGAGGCCATTGGCGGGGGTGGTTCAGCCGCCGCCAGTTCCCGCGCTTTCTTTGGGGGATGATGTCATCCTGGGAGAGCTGCGTGCTGGCCTGATTTTAAGGACTGTTCATCCAGTTCGGAGAGGGATCGTCATGGGCGGTCCCTTTTTTTATGCGCAGATGGCCCTCTGCTGGTTCTGTGGCTGCCTGTTCGATTTTTGTCAGCCTTTGTATAGACTTGGGAAAAGCATCTTTTATGGGCGACGCCAAGTCTGGCTTTCGCACAACAGGCCCCCGGCGATACAGCCGCTGACCTTCAGCCTGTTCCCCGTGAGCTTCATCTTGGAGAAATAGGTGCCGCCCCGATCGGGCGCCCAGATCGTTCCGCCGTTATAGTGGCCATTGCTGCGCGGTTGCATGTCCCAGATGATCGGTTTGCCGACAATATCAGCATTGATGCCGACGACTCTGGTGATGGTGCCGCAGACCTTGTCGCCGCACGCATCGAAGCGGACATGGAGATAGTGACCGGCATATTCTTTCATATTGCTGCCTTCCGTTTTCCATTCGCCGAAAACGGGGTCGGAGGCCAGAGCCGGGGTGGCGGTTGATGCAATGATGAGGGCTAGAGAGAACAAAAGGTTTTTCATTCCATCTCCCGTTGATGGTGTTGATGATATGCCTGTTGATCTTGTCTGTCTTTCCTATGGGCAATGCCTACTCAAATTTGCTGGCAATGAGCCAGAAGGTCAAGCCACCTTCTTGGGGGGGCTTCTTTTTTTGGGCGGACTCATGAGCAAAGCGGGGAAGGGGTCAAATTTCTGAGAGGTTGATTGAAATAAGTAAAGTTACTTATTGAATCTTCATGAAGTGTTAACGAAATGCTAAGGTAAGCAATTGCGAAACAGGCATTTTCACATACCGTTCCAATCAGGCTGTAACTATCAGGGGAGTTTATTATGAAGACATCGGTAGGATTGTTGGCGACACAGGCGGCGGCCGTTCTGGCTCTGATCATGACGGCCTCTCTGGCGGAGGCCAATCCCGGTTATGGTGGCTATGAAGCCGGTCCGGATTATGAGAGCCAAGCGCCTGTTGTGGCTGCTGTCCCGGATGTTGACGGCAAGGTCTATCTCGAGGCCACGTATGATCCTGCGCTTGGAGCCTATGTCTATCCTGAGCGGATCGAGGTTCAGGTCGATCCCTATCACGCGCCGATTCCTTATCGCGTCAAGCGAATCCACTATGATGGCTACACGCCGGTTATCGGCTTGCCGACGCGTTAGCGGTTGGGCGCTGCCAGTGATCTTTGGCGATGGAAGAAATGAATAAAGCCCCGTTCGGGGCTTTATTGCTATGGCCATTCTCTTGCGGCGATTGCTTTTGAGGCTGTGTGAGCTCTATTTCAAAAGCCCGTCGCGCATCAGCTTGACGGCGTAGAGGGTCATTGCCACTGCGTTGGAGACATTGAGGCTCTTGATCGGGCCGGGCATGTCTAGCCGGGCGAGGGCTGTGCATTTTTCTCGCGTCAGGCGGCGCATGCCCTTGCCTTCGGAGCCGAAGACCAGCGCCAGCGGGCGGCTTGCGTCCTGTTTGGCGATGATGGTTTCGAACGGCTCGCTCTCTTCGGAATCAAAGCCGAGTACGTCAAAGCCATTGTCCGCCAGATCATCAAGGGCACGGGCGAGATTAGGCACCGAGACCATGGAGATGAGATCAAGGCCGCCGGATGCTGTCTTGGCCAGAATGCCGCTTTCCTCGGGGCTGTGCCGACCGGTCATGATCAGGGCTTCGGCTCCGAGTGCAACAGACGAGCGAATGATGGCGCCGACATTATGCGGATCCGTGACCTGATCCAGAATGACCACCAGCTTGCTATCATAAATGTCGGAAATGTCGAGTGCCGGCAGATTGCGCGTCACCAGCAGGGCGCCCTGATGGACGGCGTCGCGGGCAAGGGCATCGATGTCCTTGGGCGATGCCGTTTCGACCAAACCGTCGAGGCGCGCCGGGTCGCCGCCGATCTTGCGGATTTCATCGACAAGCCTTGCTTGCGCGTTGGCCGTGGCATGGAGGCGAATGAGGTCGCGGCGCGGGTTGGCAACTGCGCTGGCAACGGCATGGATGCCGAAAATGCGCACGATGTCGTCCTGAGGTTTGCGGCCACTGCGAGAACCCTGTTCGGCCGGTGCGGCCTGACGGGCTTTCTTCTGCTTTTGAGAACGGTTTTTTGTCATGACTCGATTTAGAGGCAAAGGCGGCCGGAGGGCAAGCGCAATCGCGCGACTGAGAACAACTTCTGTCGGTGCGCGATGACATGCGATTGCTATGGGGCAAAGGCTATTTGGCTTTTGCAAGCGCGGCGGTTGTCGCGGTGATGAGCGCATGGAGCCAGTCTTCGTCATCCCAACGTTCCGGCGGAATGACGAGGCTCGGCTTGGCTCCGGAATAGGCCGGTGCAAGCTCAAGCTCCGGTGCCATTTCCAGCGTTTGTCTGGTCGGTTTGAGATGAAAGTTGTCGTCACAGACAACGCCGATAAAGACGCCGTCGCAATAGATGCCATATTCACCAAACATCTTGCGGCTGCGGATATCGCCTGCGCCGACCAACCGGTCCATCAGCAGTTCGATCGTCTTGGGGTCGGTACTCATGAATCGCCTCGCGTTTCATCGTTTGATCTGGGCTGGTGGGCGGCGAAGGGTGCTGGTTTGATCTTGGTGCCGGAGTATAGCCGCCTCGCCAAGCGTGAGTCTGTCACAAAGTTGAAATTGGCAGGGAAAATCATGGCTGTTTATTGAAGCGCGTACGGGATGCCCGACTTCTCCACCGTTGAAGAGTGAAGCAATTGCCGCAAATATCCCCAGTCTGCGGCAGGATTTTTGCGATACCCACAAAAATGATAAAATCCATGTTGACTTCGCTCATGTGGTTTTGCATAAAGCCGCTCACGAACTGACCGCGACTTGGCGGGCAATTCGAGACCATCCTGTTCGCAGGGACAGGAAGGCGAAGCTTGGAGGAGTGTCCGAGTGGTTAAAGGAGACGGACTGTAAATCCGTTCGCTTAGCGTACGCTGGTTCGAATCCAGCCTCCTCCACCATCTTCGCTTTGATGTCTCGCGCGGGTGTAGCTCAATGGTAGAGCAACAGCCTTCCAAGCTGATGACGAGGGTTCGATTCCCTTCACCCGCTCCATCATTGACAGTTTACATCCGAACAGATGATCCGAATTCCTCAAGGAGTGCGGTCCTTTTGTATTGAACCGGGTTTGCGGCCTCTTGGATAAAGGGTTGCGGCCTTTTTGCGCTGAAGTGAGCCAACGACGATTGGCTAGACGACGAGAGCTGTTTCTATGGCTAAGGAAAAGTTTGAACGTACAAAGCCGCATTGTAACATCGGCACGATTGGTCACGTTGACCATGGCAAAACCACGTTGACAGCAGCCATCACCATGACCCTTGCGGAAGTTGGTGGTGCAACCGCTAAGGCTTATGACGAGATTGACGGTGCGCCTGAAGAAAAGGCCCGCGGTATCACGATCTCCACGGCTCACGTTGAGTATGAGACAGCAAAACGTCACTACGCTCACGTTGACTGCCCTGGCCACGCCGACTATGTGAAGAACATGATCACCGGCGCGGCACAGATGGACGGCGCAATTCTGGTTTGCTCTGCAGCCGATGGCCCGATGCCACAGACCCGCGAACACATTCTTCTGGCTCGCCAGGTTGGCGTTCCTGCACTGGTTGTCTACCTGAACAAGGTTGACCAGGTAGACGACGAAGAACTGCTTGAGCTGGTTGAAATGGAAGTTCGCGAACTTCTGGACTCCTACGAGTTCCCAGGCGACGAAATTCCGATCGTCAAGGGTTCTGCTCTTGCAGCCGTTGAAAACCGCGATCCGGAAATCGGCCGTGATTCCATCCGCGCCCTGATGGATGCAGTTGATGACTACATCCCGACCCCGGATCGTCCGGTTGACCTTCCGTTCCTGCTGCCGATTGAAGACGTTTTCTCGATCTCTGGTCGTGGTACGGTTGTTACCGGTCGTGTAGAACGTGGTATCATCAAGGTAGGCGAAGAAATCGAGATCGTCGGTATCAAGCCAACCCAGAAAACCACCTGCACCGGTGTTGAAATGTTCCGCAAGCTGCTCGATAGCGGCCAGGCAGGCGACAACGTTGGTGTTCTTCTGCGCGGTACCAAGCGTGAAGACGTTGAGCGTGGTCAGGTTCTTTGCAAGCCGGGTTCTGTTACCCCGCACACGAAGTTCAAGGCAGAAGCCTACATTCTGACGAAAGAAGAAGGTGGTCGTCATACCCCGTTCTTCACCAACTATCGTCCTCAGTTCTATTTCCGCACGACCGACGTTACGGGTGTTGTTACCCTTGACGAGGGCGTTGAAATGGTGATGCCAGGCGATAACGTCAACATGAATGTTCAGCTGATCGTTCCGATCGCCATGGAAGAAAAACTGCGCTTCGCTATCCGCGAAGGTGGTCGTACCGTTGGCGCTGGTATCGTCGGCTCAATCATCGAGTAATCCACTCGAGCGATCTGAAGTTTCAGAAGCCCCGGTCATCAACTGGCCGGGGCTTTTGTTTTGAGCCGTGCAATGGCCCGCCCCGGCAATGGCTTGAGCGGCGGCTAGAAGGTGGTTTGTACCACAGAGGCGACAAGGCCTGCGCTTGCAGGTACAAGGGTGATCCTGTCGCCACGTTTGAGGTGTCCTTCCTGCCGTGCGCAAGACAGGCCGACGGGTATTGAAGCCGAAACGACATTGCCATAGGTGCCATAGACGGACAGGTAGATCTTTTCTGGCGGCAGTCCCATCTTTTTGCATGCGTCCCGATAGATGCGCTCTGAAGGGGCGTGCGGGAAAAACAGATCCGTCGTTTCCGAGATGTCCGGAATGGTTTCGATCAGTGCGCTCAGGTTCTGGTTGCCTTCCGCCAACAGCTGCTTGCCCCAGGACACGAATTTCATCGGACCGTTAAGGCCGATGCGCGCGGTGTCGGGAGCGTAGCTTTCGTGACCGGGCAGGGGGATGGTGCAAAGATCGGCGAGCTCGCTACGCGAGCGGAAGGTGAAGCACCACTTCTGCCTGGACGGAGACAGGATGGTCGCGGTTGCAGCTTCTCCGATGGTATACATCGGAAAGGAGAAATTCAGAGCGTCCATGCTCTGGATCTGCCAGTTGTCGTGAATGCCGACATGAAATTCGCCATTGATCACCATGATGTGGCGATGGCTGCCCTGTTTCTGCATGTCATGGGCTATGTTCAGGGCGCGGACCCAACTCATGCAGGCGTCTGTTACATCGAAGCAACTGGCGTTGGTCATCTTGCAGGCCGCGGCAAAAAAATAGGCATTGGCTGGCTCAAGAAAACCTCGCCCGACGCCGCAATAGATGAGTAGATCGATTGATTCCGGCGCCAGATCGGCCTCATCAAGAGCTGCCTTCATGGCGTTTACAATGTGTTCTCTGGCTGTTTCTCCGGCTTCCTGGTCGCGAATGTATCGATTTCGGGCTCCGGAATATGCCAGCAATTTGTCTACGGCTTGCAGATAGTTGGACTTCAGGGCCGGATCTGTTTCCGGGTTCAGGGCGTCCAGTCGGTCAATGATATCGGAGTTGCTGACCCTCTTTGAGGGAATGCTTTTTGAAACGGCGGCGATTCTCATTGGGCGCTCGTATTGATGAGTCGAAGATGTTGATGTGTAGACATTGCCCTCTGTGAAACAGCAATGGTCCGCGTGGTTGCAACCATTTACCAAAGTGATGCGAAAGGCCAGAGCGATGGATGTAGCAAGTGAATAAACGGCGGGATTCTAGACTATTTGACCTCAACCCGGCGGCGGAAAGTGCAAAAACGACCCATTTACGGTTCGGCCGCATGTGTACAGTTTTGCCGAACCGGCAGCGACTTGTTGATTTTTTGTCATATTCTTTTCTTTTCCCTTGCAGTGAATGGAGAAAGTCAATAGGTAGACACCAACTTGGTTTTCACTAGGTGTCACGGATTTAGGGGTGTAGCTCAGCTGGTAGAGCATCGGTCTCCAAAACCGAGGGTCGGGGGTTCGAGTCCCTCCGCCCCTGCCAATTCGTGCTTGATCTTTGTGCAGAAGATAATATATATGGTGAAAATCTCCGAACGCGCGGAACCTGTTCCGCGCGTTATTATATGTGAGCGGATTGATGGCCAAAACAAACCCTTTTACCTTTTTGCAGCAAGTCCGGTCCGAGGCAGCCAAAATTACCTGGCCGACCCGGAAGGAAACGGCAATTACGACTCTGATGGTGTTTGTGATGGTGGTGCTGGCTTCGACATTCTTCCTGCTTGCCGACCAGATCATGAGTCTCGGCGTGAGCTACATCATCAATCTGGGAGGATAGGATAATATGACGACGAAACCAAAACGGTGGTATATCGTTCACGCCTATTCGAACTTTGAAAAGAAGGTGGCAGAGGACATTCGCCAGAAGGCCGTGCAGACCGGGCTGAGTGACCTGTTTGATGAAATTCTGGTGCCGACCGAGAAATTTGTCGAAGTGCGGCGCGGGCGCAAGGTCGAATCTGAACGCAAGTTTTTCCCGGGCTATGTTCTGGTGAAGATGGCGATGACGGATGATGCCTATCACCTGATCAAGAATACGCCTAAGGTTACCGGTTTTCTTGGTTCCGACAACAAGCCGATGCCGATTTCCAACGCCGAGGCCGAGCGTTTGATGTCGCAGGTTGAGGATGGTGTCCAGAAGCCGCTGCCGACTGTTACATTCGAGGTTGGCGAACAGGTTCGGGTTTCCGATGGGCCGTTTGCTTCCTTCAACGGGCTTGTGGAAGAGGTGGACGAAGAACGTGCACGTCTGAAAGTGACCGTGTCCATCTTTGGACGCGCGACTCCGGTCGAGCTTGATTATAATCAGGTTGATAAACTCTGATTTCGGCTGCAACGATCTCCTTCTTTTCGATTGAAGGGAAGGGGAGCGCTGTTGCCTATTTGGCATTTCGTACTTGGTATGGATGCCTTCATTCGTGCGGGAGATCGGTTTGCTAGCCAGGCAAACGGGACGATCTGACCGCGCGACTTTCGTATGTCTAACAGAGCCCTTCGGGGCGTTAGGGAAAGAAAATGGCAAAGAAAATTATGGGCTACCTGAAGCTTCAGGTGCCGGCAGGGGCCGCTAACCCGTCTCCTCCGATTGGTCCCGCTCTCGGTCAGCGCGGCCTCAACATCATGGAATTCTGCAAGGCGTTCAACGCCAAGACCCAGGAAATGGAAAAGGGCCAGCCGATTCCGGTTGTTCTGACCATTTATCAGGACAAGTCCTTCACCTTCGAGATGAAGACTCCTCCTGCATCCTTCCTGATCAAGAAGGCTGCTGGTCTGAAGAGCGGCTCCAAGGCTCCAGGTCGTGATGTTGCTGGCAAACTGACCTCGGCTCAGGTTCGTGAAATCGCGGAAGTGAAGATGAAAGACCTGAACGCCAACGACGTTGAAGCAGCCATGCTTCAGATTGAAGGCACCGCCCGTTCTATGGGTATTGAGGTAGTGGGGTAACGGTCAATGGCTAAAGTCGGAAAACGTATCCGCGCTGCGCGCGAAAAAGTTGATGCCACTGCAACCTATGCTCTTGCAGATGCCGTTAAACTGATCAAGGAAGCCTCTTCTACGAAATTTGACGAGACTGTCGAAGTTGCTCTCAACCTGGGTGTTGACCCGCGTCATGCCGACCAGATGGTTCGTGGCGTATGTCAGCTGCCTGCCGGTACCGGTAAAACCGTTCGCGTTGCAGTTTTTGCACGTGGCGACAAGGCTGAAGAAGCCAAGGCTGCCGGTGCTGATATCGTTGGTGCTGAAGATCTCGTCGAGATCGTTCAGGGCGGCAAGATCGATTTCGACCGCTGCATTGCGTCCCCGGACATGATGCCGCTGGTTGGTCGTCTTGGTAAGGTTCTCGGCCCACGCGGAATGATGCCGAACCCGAAAGTTGGTACCGTGACCCCTGACGTTGCTCAGGCTGTCAAGGACTCCAAAGGTGGTTCTGTTGAATTTCGTGTTGAAAAAGCCGGTATCGTTCATGGCGGTGTTGGCAAGGTAAGCTTCGATGAAGCTGCCCTTGTGGATAACATCAAAGCCTTTGTTTCTGCGGTTTCTAAGGCGAAACCGGCAGGTGCCAAAGGTACTTACATGCAGAAAATGTCTCTGTCCTCCACCATGGGGCCTGGGCTGACTGTAGATCTTGCTTCTGTCGAGTAAACCGACTAGAAGTCAAACGTGATTCCTCCCGATTCTTGTCGGGGGGATGTCTGACTATGGTCAGACACCTGTCCAAGACTGCAGGGGTCTGTTGTTTCGGTGACGGACTTAATAGCCTGCACAGATGGGGTGGAACTGATTTGACATTTCAAATGTCAGTTTGGTTCGAACCTATGCTTGCCGATTTTGCTGGTCAATTGAGGCGAGGAGGACAGGTCCCTTCGTGCCAGGACTCCTTGCTCTTGTAGTCAAGTGGATCTGGTCAAGTGTAACCTCCGGTTTCTTTCCGCAAGGAATGGGCCGGTAACTGGAGAGAAGGCATTGGATAGAGCGGAAAAGCAACTTGCTGTTACGTCCCTTCACGAAACGCTGAAAAGCGCCGAGGTTGTGGTCGTTGCTCACTATGCTGGCCTCACTGTTGCAGAAATGACAGCTCTTCGCGCTCAAATGCGTGAAGCTGGTGCATCAGTGCAGGTTGCCAAGAACCGTCTTGTCAAGCTCGCTCTTCAAGGCACGGACGCTGAGCCGATTTCTGACCTGTTTACAGGCCAGACCCTGATCGCCACTTCTGGCGATCCGGTAGCAGCACCGAAGGTGGCCTCGGAATTTGCCAAGAAAAACGACAAGCTCGTTATTCTCGGTGGTGCCATGGGGTCCACTATTCTCGATACCGCGGGCGTGAATGTACTTGCTACCATGCCGTCGCTTGATGAACTTCGCGGCAAGATCGTTGGTGTGCTTCAGGCACCTGCAACGAAAATTGCTCAGGTTCTGCAGGCCCCGGGCGGACAGCTCGCGCGTGTATTCGGCGCCTATGCCAAGAAGGACGAAGCGGCATAAGGCCGTTCTCAAAAACATTTGTAATTTAGGTTCGTACCAACAGGAAACAATACGATGGCTGATCTTGCTAAGCTCGTAGAAGAACTCTCTGCACTGACCGTTATGGAAGCTGCAGAACTGTCCAAAATGCTCGAAGAAACATGGGGCGTATCTGCTGCTGCTCCTGTAGCTGTTGCTGCTGTAGCTGGCGCTGCTGTTGCTGAAGCTGCTGAAGAAAAAACCGAATTTGACGTGATCCTGGCTTCTGCCGGCGACAAGAAAATCAACGTCATCAAGGAAGTTCGCGGCATCACCGGTCTTGGCCTGAAAGAAGCTAAAGAGCTCGTAGAAGGTGCTCCGAAGCCGGTTAAAGAAGGCGTAGACAAGGCAGAAGCTGAAGAGCTGAAGAAGAAGCTCGAAGAAGCTGGCGCTACCGTCGAATTGAAATAAGGTCTAGACCTTATATAGAATTTCGGGGGAGTGATTCCCCCGAAATTTGCTTTGAAAATCAGGTGCCCTTTAATTAGGGCGTTTTTCTCAAGAGCCTGCACAATCCTGTGACGGGCTTTTTGGTCAACCGCCCATTGAGCGAGACGAGGAGCGACGATGGCTCAGACGTTTTCCGGTCGCAAACGTTTAAGAAAATACTTCGGTCATATTAAAGAAGTGGCAGAGATGCCAAACCTCATCGAGGTGCAGAAAGCTTCTTACGACCAGTTCCTGCAAGTAGAAGAACCCGCCTCTGGACGCCTTGATGAAGGTCTCCAAGCGGTATTTTCTTCTGTGTTCCCAATCACGGATTTTTCCGGCGCCTCGCAGCTGGAATTTGTCCGTTACGAATTCGAGGCGCCGAAATATGACACTGAAGAGTGTCGTATGCGCGGCATGACCTATTCCGCTCCGCTGAAGCTGACCCTGCGTCTGATCGTCTTCGAGGTGGATGAGGATACCGGCGCCAAGTCGGTCAAGGATATCAAGGAACAGGATGTCTACATGGGCGATATGCCGCTCATGACGGACAAAGGTACCTTCATCGTCAATGGTACCGAGCGTGTCATCGTTTCCCAGATGCACCGCTCTCCTGGCGTGTTCTTCGATCATGACAAGGGCAAGAGCCATTCTTCGGGCAAACTGCTGTTTGCCGCCCGCATCATTCCTTATCGCGGCTCCTGGCTCGATATCGAATTCGATGCGAAGGATGTTGTGTATGCCCGTATCGACCGTCGTCGCAAGATCCCTGTATCCAGCCTGCTGTTCGCACTCGGCCTAGACACGGAAGAGATTCTCGATACCTATTACGAAAAGATCTCCTATCAGCGCGACGGCAATGACTGGCGCGTGGCCTTCAATCCGAGCGCTCTCAAAGGATCCAAGCCGGATACCGACCTGATCAACGCCGAAACCGGCGAAGTGGTTTTCGAGGCTGGCAAGAAGCTGACGGTTCGCCAGATCAAGAAGCTGGAAGAAACCGGCCTCAAGTATCTCAAGGTCACCGACGAGGATTTCTACGGCAAGTATCTTGCTGAAGATGCCGTGAGCTACACCTCGGGCGAGATCTTTGCCGAAGCTGGTGACGAGATCGACGAGAAGGTGCTTGGCGTTCTCAAGGATGCCTCTTTCGAGGAAATCTCCGTTCTCAACATCGACCACGTCACCGTTGGTCCGTACATCCGCAACACGCTTGCTGTCGACAAGAACAGCAGCCGTGAATCTGCGCTGTTCGACATCTATCGTGTGATGCGTCCTGGTGAACCGCCGACCATCGAAACCGCTGAAGCGATGTTCGAATCGCTGTTCTTCGATGCCGAGCGCTATGATCTTTCTGCGGTTGGTCGCGTGAAGATGAACATGCGCATGGACCTCGATGTTGCCGACACGGTGCGCATCCTGCGCAAGGAAGACATTGTAGAAGTTATTCGTACCCTGCTTGATCTGCGTGATGGCAAGGGCGAAATCGACGACATCGATAACCTTGGCAACCGTCGTGTGCGTTCCGTTGGCGAACTGATGGAAAACCAGTATCGCATCGGTCTTCTGCGCATGGAACGTGCGATCAAGGAACGTATGTCCTCGATCGAAATCGACACGGTCATGCCGCAGGATCTGATCAATGCGAAGCCGGCCGCTGCTGCGGTTCGCGAGTTCTTCGGATCGTCGCAGCTCAGCCAGTTCATGGACCAGAACAACCCGCTCTCCGAGATTACGCACAAGCGTCGTCTGTCTGCGTTGGGCCCTGGTGGTCTGACCCGCGAGCGTGCGGGCTTTGAGGTTCGTGACGTGCATCCGACCCACTACGGTCGTATCTGTCCGATTGAAACGCCTGAAGGTCCGAACATCGGTCTGATCAACTCGCTGGCAACTTTTGCCCGCGTCAACAAGTACGGTTTCATCGAAGCACCTTATCGGAAGGTCATCGATGGTCGTGTGACCAATGATGTTGTCTATCTTTCTGCCATGGAAGAGGCCAAACACTATGTCGCACAGGCCAACGTTGCCCTAACGGCTGAAGGCAGCTTTGTTGAGGAAACGGCCATCTGCCGCCACGCCGGCGAAGTGATGAACGTTCCGATCGAACGCGTTGACTTCATGGACGTTTCGCCGAAACAGCTGGTGTCCGTTGCTGCGGCGCTCATTCCGTTCCTTGAGAACGATGACGCCAACCGCGCCCTGATGGGCTCGAACATGCAGCGTCAGGCCGTGCCGCTTGTCCGCGCCGAGGCTCCGTTCGTTGGAACGGGCATGGAGCCGGTTGTGGCTCGCGACTCCGGTGCTGCCATCGCTGCAACACGTACCGGTATTGTTGATCAGGTGGATTCGACCCGTATCGTTATCCGGGCAACCGAAGACATCGATCCGCGCAAGTCAGGTGTTGACATCTACCGTCTGGCCAAGTTCCAGCGTTCGAACCAGTCGACCTGTATCAACCAGCGCCCGCTGGTTGCCGTTGGCGATCTGGTGCAGAAGGGTGAGATCATTGCTGACGGTCCGTCCACGGATCTTGGTGATCTGGCGCTGGGCCGCAACGTTCTCGTGGCCTTCATGCCATGGAACGGCTACAACTTCGAAGACTCCATCCTGCTTTCCGAGCGTATCGTGAAAGAGGATATCTTCACCTCGATTCACCTCGAGGAATTCGAAGTGATGGCACGCGACACCAAGCTCGGGCCGGAAGAAATCACGCGCGATATTCCGAACGTGTCGGAAGAATCGCTCAAGAACCTAGACGAAGCTGGCATCACCTACATCGGTGCCGAAGTGAAGCCGGGCGACATTCTTGTCGGCAAGATCACGCCGAAGGGCGAAAGCCCGATGACGCCGGAAGAAAAGCTTCTGCGTGCTATCTTCGGTGAAAAGGCTTCCGACGTTCGCGACACCTCGCTCCGCATGCCTCCGGGAACCTTTGGTACCGTTGTTGAAGTTCGTGTCTTCAACCGTCACGGCATCGAAAAAGACGAGCGCGCGATGTCCATCGAGCGCGAGGAAATCGAGCGTCTGGCAAAAGACCGTGATGACGAGCAGGCCATTCTGGACCGCAACGTCTATGGTCGTCTTGCCGACATGCTGAACGGTAATGTCGGGACGGCCGGTCCCAAGGGCTTCCGCAAGGATACTACCATTTCCAACTCGGAAATGGCCGAATATCCGCGCAGCCAGTGGTGGCTGTTTGCCGTCGAAGACGACAAGCTGATGGGCGAGATCGAAGCTCTGCGCAATCAGTATGACGAAAGCCGCAAGCGTCTTGAGCAGCGTTTCATCGACAAGGTCGAGAAGCTGCAGCGCGGGGATGAACTGCCACCGGGCGTCATGAAAATGGCCAAGGTCTTCATTGCCATCAAGCGCAAGATTCAGCCGGGTGACAAGATGGCTGGCCGTCATGGTAACAAGGGTGTGGTATCCAAGATCAACCCGATCGAGGACATGCCATATCTGGAAGACGGCACCCATGTCGACATCGTTCTGAACCCGCTGGGCGTGCCGTCGCGCATGAACATCGGTCAGATCCTTGAAACCCACCTGGGGTGGGCCTGTGCGGGCATGGGTCACAAGATCGGCAAGATGTATGATGAATACAGACGGTCGGGCAATCTTGAACCGCTGCGTCTTGAGCTGAAGGATGTCTATCACGACAACGGCAAGAACCTTGATGTCGATGATTATGACGATGACAGTGTCGTCAAGATGGCCGAACAGCTGCGCAAGGGTGTTTCCATTGCAACGCCGGTCTTCGACGGGGCTCGCGAGCCTGACGTCAATGATATGCTGGTTCAGGCTGGTCTCGACATGTCGGGTCAGTCCAAGCTCTATGACGGTCGTACCGGTGAGATGTTTGACCGCAAGGTGACGGTTGGGTACATTTATATGCTCAAGCTGCACCATCTGGTCGACGAGAAGATCCATGGTCGTTCCATCGGGCCATACAGTCTTGTTACCCAGCAGCCGCTTGGTGGTAAGGCCCAGTTCGGTGGTCAGCGCTTCGGTGAGATGGAGGTCTGGGCTCTGGAAGCTTATGGCGCAGCCTACACCTTGCAGGAAATGCTCACCGTCAAGTCGGACGACGTTGCCGGTCGTACCAAGGTCTATGAAGCCATTGTTCGGGGTGATGACACCTTCGAAGCCGGTATTCCGGAGAGCTTCAACGTTCTTGTGAAGGAAATCCGGTCTCTGGGTCTGAACATGGAGCTGGAAGACAGCCAGCGTCTGATCGATCTGGAACCCAATGATACGCCGCCTGCGGACGCTGCAGAGTAAGCAGCGCCCGAGTAATCAAACTAGGCAAATTTCGGAACGGATCGTGGGGGGAAGCCCTGCGATCCGTCTAACCGTCAAGAGGAGACACCATGAACCACGAGGTCATGAATCTTTTCAGTCCGCAGGCTCAGGCCCAGACTTTCGACCAGATTCGCGTTTCCATCGCGAGCCCGGAGAAAATTCTCTCCTGGTCATTCGGTGAAATCAAGAAGCCTGAAACGATCAACTATCGTACGTTCAAGCCTGAGCGTGATGGTCTTTTCTGTGCGCGTATCTTTGGCCCGATCAAGGACTATGAGTGCTTGTGCGGCAAGTACAAGCGCATGAAATACAAGGGCATCATTTGTGAAAAATGTGGCGTCGAGGTCACCCTGTCCCGCGTGCGTCGTGAACGCATGGGTCATATCGAACTCGCAGCTCCCGTTGCTCACATCTGGTTCCTGAAATCCCTTCCTAGCCGTATTGGCCAGCTGCTCGACATGACGCTCAAGGATCTTGAGCGCGTTCTCTATTTCGAGAACTATATCGTTGTTGAACCGGGCCTGACGCCGCTCAAGGAATATCAGCTCCTCACCGAAGAGGAGTATATGATTGCTCAGGACGAATATGGCGAGGATACCTTCACCGCCATGATCGGCGCCGAGGCGATCCGCGAAATTCTGGCTTCTCTCGATCTGGAACAGATCTCCGAGAAACTGCGTCAGGAAATCGCTGAGAGCACCTCATCCCTGAAGCCGATCAAGCTGGCCAAGCGTCTGAAGATCGTAGAAGCCTTCATCGAGTCCGGCAACCGTCCGGAATGGATGATCATGACCGTCATTCCGGTCATTCCTCCCGATCTGCGTCCTCTGGTTCCGCTCGATGGCGGCCGGTTTGCCACGTCTGACCTCAACGATCTCTATCGTCGTGTGATCAACCGTAACAACCGTCTGAAGCGTCTGATGGAACTGCGTGCGCCGGATATCATCATCCGCAACGAAAAGCGCATGTTGCAGGAATCTGTTGATGCGCTGTTCGACAACGGTCGTCGTGGCCGCGTCATCACCGGTGCCAACAAGCGTCCGTTGAAGTCACTGTCCGACATGCTGAAGGGCAAGCACGGCCGTTTCCGTCAGAACCTGCTCGGCAAGCGCGTCGACTATTCCGGTCGTTCCGTTATTACCGTGGGTCCTGAACTGAAGCTGCATCAGTGCGGTCTGCCGAAGAAAATGGCGCTTGAGCTGTTCAAGCCGTTCATCTATTCGCGTCTGGACGCCAAGGGCTACTCGACCACCGTCAAGCAGGCCAAGAAGCTGGTTGAAAAGGCCAAGCCGGAAGTCTGGGATATCCTGGAAGAGGTTATCCGTGAACATCCGGTGATGCTGAACCGTGCGCCTACGCTGCACCGTCTGGGCATTCAGGCGTTTGAACCGCATCTGGTTGAAGGCAAGGCCATTCAGTTGCATCCGCTCGTCTGCTCGGCCTTCAACGCCGACTTCGACGGTGACCAGATGGCTGTTCACGTGCCGCTTTCGCTGGAAGCCCAGCTGGAAGCCCGTGTGCTGATGATGTCGACCAACAACATTCTGCATCCGGCCAACGGTGAACCAATCATTGTGCCTTCGCAGGACATTGTTCTTGGTCTTTATTATCTGTCCATCATGAATGAAAACGAGCCGGGTGAGGGGATGTTGTTCTCCGATATCGGCGAGTTGCATCATGCGCTGGAAACCAAGGCTGTCACGCTGCATGCCAAGATCAAGGGCCGTTACAAAACCATCGACGAGGACGGCAATCCGGTTTCGCAGATCTATGAGACGACTCCGGGCCGCATGCTGATTGGTGAGCTTCTGCCGCGCCATCCGCAGGTGTCCTTTGAGGCTTGCAACAAGCTGATGACCAAGAAAGAAATTTCCAAGATGATCCATTTCGTCTATCGGGCGTGTGGTCAGAAGGAAACGGTCATCTTCTGCGACAAGATCATGGGCCTCGGCTTCAACCGTGCTTTCCGCGCCGGTATTTCCTTCGGCAAGGACGACATGGTTATTCCGGAAACCAAGGCAGGTCTTATCGAAGAGACCAGCGCCATGGCCAAGGAATTCGAAACCCAGTATAACGACGGTCTCATCACGCAGGGCGAGAAATACAACAAGGTTGTTGACGCCTGGGCGAAATGTACTGACCGCGTTGCTGACGAAATGATGAAGCGCATTCAGGCCGTCGAGTATGATGAAGAGACCAAGCGTCAGAAGCCGATGAACTCGGTTTACATGATGGCGCACTCTGGTGCTCGTGGTTCGCCGGCTCAGATGAAACAGCTGGCAGGTATGCGCGGTCTCATGGCCAAGCCTTCGGGCGAGATTATCGAAACACCGATCATCTCGAACTTCAAAGAAGGCCTTACCGTGATGGAATACTTCAACTCCACACACGGTGCCCGTAAGGGTCTGGCTGATACGGCTCTGAAAACGGCCAACTCCGGTTACCTGACCCGTCGTCTGGTGGACGTTGCTCAGGACTGCATCATCACCGAACGCGATTGCGGTTCCGAAGAGGGGCTGGAAGTTCGCGCGATTGTTGACGCCGGTCAGATTGTTGCCACGCTTGGTACCCGTACCAAGGGCCGCACGGCTGCTCTGGATGTTGTCAATCCGAAGACCGGTGAAATCATCGTTCCGAAGGGGTCGATCATTTCCGAAGAGCATCTTGAGGAAATCGAGACCTGTGGTCTTCAGTCCATTACTGTTCGCTCGGTTCTGACCTGTCATTCCCGCAACGGTGTTTGCGCGGCATGCTACGGTCGCGACCTTGCTCGCGGGACGGAAGTCAACATTGGTGAGGCTGTTGGCGTTATCGCTGCCCAGTCCATCGGTGAGCCGGGCACGCAGCTGACCATGCGTACGTTCCACATTGGTGGTACGGCACAGGTGGTTGACAGCTCGTTCATCGAATCCAACTTCGAAGGCACGATCGAGATCCGCAACCGCAACGTTGCTCGCAACTCCGAAGGCAAGCTGATCACCCTTGGTCGGAACGTCTCCGTTGCCATCATCGATGAAGAAGGCAATGAGCGGTCTGTCAACAAGGTCACCTATGGTACGATCCTGCATGTTGACGAAGGTGACAAGGTCAAGGCTGGCCAGCGTCTGGCTGAATGGGACCCGTATACCCGTCCGGTACTGAGCGAAGTGAACGGTGTCATCGACTTCGAAGACGTTGCCGAAGGCCTGTCGGTCAGCGAAGCGACGGACGAGTCGACCGGTATCACCAAGCGCGTTGTTATCGACTGGCGCTCCAACCCGCGTTCTGCAGACATGAAGCCTGCGATCACGGTCAAGGACTCCAGCGGTGCTATCAAGTCTCTGCCGCGTGGTGGCGACGCCCGTTACATGCTCCAGGTCGAGGCCATTCTCTCGGTTCAGCCGGGTACGAAGGTTTCTGCCGGTGACGTTCTGGCTCGTATCCCGATGGAAAGCGCCAAGACGAAAGACATCACCGGTGGTCTGCCACGCGTTGCCGAACTGTTCGAAGCCCGCCGTCCGAAGGACCACGCTGTCATCGCCGATTATGATGGCACCATCCGCTTCGGTCGCGACTACAAGAACAAGCGCCGCATCGTTCTGGAGCCGGCTGATGAAAAGATCGAGCCAATTGAATATCTGATCCCGAAAGGACGTCCTTTCCATCTTCAGGAAGGCGACTTCATTGAAAAGGGTGACTATATTCTCGATGGCAACCCGGCGCCGCATGACATTCTGGCCGTCAAGGGCGTTGCAGCTCTTGCCGAATATCTCGTCAACGAGATTCAGGACGTCTACCGTCTGCAGGGCGTGGGCATCAACGACAAGCACATCGAAGTGATTGTTCGCCAGATGCTGCAGAAGATCGAAATCGAAGATCAGGGCGACAGCTACTTCCTACAGGGCGAACATATCGATCGCCTGGAGTTCGCAGAAGAAAACGAACGTCTGGCTGCAGAAGGCAAAACCCCGGCAAAGGGCAAGCCGGTTCTGCTTGGTATCACCAAGGCAAGCTTGCAGACCCGTTCGTTCATCTCGGCGGCTTCCTTCCAGGAAACCACACGCGTCCTGACCGAAGCATCTGTTCAGGGCAAGATCGATACTCTGGAAGGTCTGAAGGAAAACGTGATCGTAGGTCGTCTCATTCCGGCTGGTACCGGCCGCGTGATGTCCGGTCTGCGTCGGGTTGCTACCCATCGCGACGATCTCATTCTGGAAGAGCGCCAGAGAACACAGTCTTTGACCAACACCCCGCAGATCTCCGATCTGTCGGCCAAGGAACCTGCCGAATAAGTCTGCCGCAGGCATGAATCATAAAAGGGGCCGTCACCCGCGTGGTGTCGGCCCCTTTGTTTTGGGCTCATCCGAGGCGCCCAAAAGGTCAAAGCCTAACCATTGCGAAGAAAGACTTCGCGGGCGTTTCGGGTTCAAAGACGCTTGCCATGGCAAGCGACGGAAAATGTTAACATATATGATTGCAGATTTTCGTCTGATCCGGGTGTTTTATTAAGTCTGGCAAGAGAATCTTCTGCGGCGTGATTCATGCTTTCGATCGGGTTCTGATCTGGTCAATAATGCTGGTCTGGGGAAGAATCGGCTGATTTCAGCGAGATTTCAAAGTCTCCGCATTATTATTGTGTATCACAGTGTAAAAACGCAATTATATTACGCGCTTAGACCGCAAATGGCGGACTTCCCTGAATCTTCATCAAGGGGGTTGACGGAATGCAATCTTCAGAGTAGGTTCGCGCCACTTCTCGAACATGCCGTAAGTGCTCATTGATCGAAAGCGCCTCGTTTTCGACACAGGACCATTTAAACGATGTTCGTCTCAATGAAGCTGAGATTGACTGGCTCATGATTGCGGATTTCCGTAATCCTCTGGTTTTCACAGCCCCGTTCGCGGCAAGGGTCGCGCGCTGCTGCGCTTTTGCACGTGCGGACGGAGCAATAGGTATTTATTCAGAGAGATCTGAAAGGCACACGTTAATGCCAACCATTAACCAGCTTATTCGCAAACCGCGCAAAGCGCCGGTGAAGCGAAACAAAGTTCCGGCCATGGAGGCCTGCCCTCAGAAGCGGGGCGTATGTACGCGCGTCTACACCACTACGCCTAAGAAGCCGAACTCGGCTCTGCGTAAGGTTGCCAAGGTTCGCTTGACCAACGGTTTTGAAGTTATCGGCTATATCCCTGGTGAGGGCCATAACCTTCAGGAACACTCCGTTGTCATGATCCGCGGCGGTCGCGTGAAAGACTTGCCTGGTGTTCGTTATCACATCCTTCGCGGTGTTCTCGATACTCAGGGTGTTAAAGACCGCAAACAGCGCCGTTCTAAATATGGTGCAAAGCGGCCT
The DNA here is from genome assembly GCF_003574655.1 of Cohaesibacter haloalkalitolerans. GTDB lineage: Bacteria > Pseudomonadota > Alphaproteobacteria > Rhizobiales > Cohaesibacteraceae > Cohaesibacter > Cohaesibacter haloalkalitolerans. The sequence goes on along the minus strand of NZ_QNUM01000003.1, from coordinate 587,608 downwards.
AAATAAGCCGCTATTGGAGTTCTGGTCACATGTCACGTCGCCATAGTGCAGAAAAACGCGTTATCAACCCGGATCCTAAGTTCGGCGATATCGTTATTTCAAAATTCATGAACAGCATCATGCTGGACGGTAAAAAGTCTGTTTCTGAACGGATCGTTTACGGTGCCCTTGATGCTGTTGAAGGAAAGCTGAAGCAGAATCCGGTAGAAGTGTTCCACACTGCTCTGGAAAATGTCATGCCTGCTGTTGAAGTTCGTTCCCGCCGCGTTGGTGGTGCGACTTATCAGGTTCCTGTTGATGTTCGTTCTGAACGCAAACAGGCTTTGGCTATCCGTTGGATCATTACTGCTGCTCGTAACCGTAACGAACGCACCATGATCGATCGCCTCTCTGGCGAGCTTCTGGATGCCTTCAACAACCGCGGTTCGGCAGTCAAGAAACGCGAAGATACGCACCGTATGGCTGAAGCCAACCGTGCCTTCTCGCATTATCGCTGGTAAACCATTAGGGGCTAAGTCATGGCACGCAGCCACAAGATTGAGGATTATCGTAACTTCGGCATCATGGCTCACATCGATGCTGGTAAGACGACCACGACTGAACGAATCCTCTATTACACAGGGAAAAGCCATAAGATTGGCGAGGTTCATGATGGTGCTGCCACCATGGACTGGATGGAACAAGAGCAGGAACGCGGTATTACCATTACCTCTGCTGCTACCACTTGTTTCTGGCGTGAAAAGCGTCTGAACATCATCGACACCCCAGGCCACGTTGACTTCACCATTGAAGTTGAACGTTCTCTGCGTGTGCTTGACGGCGCTGTGTGCTGCCTGGATGCGAACGCTGGTGTTGAGCCTCAGACTGAAACCGTATGGCGTCAGGCTGACAAATACAGCGTTCCTCGGATGATCTTTGTCAACAAGATGGACAAGCTCGGTGCCGATTTCTATCGCTGCGTTGAAATGATCGAAAGCCGCCTTGGCGCAAAGCCGCTCTGCCTTCAGTTGCCTGTTGGTGCTGAGAGCGAGTTCAAGGGCGTTATCGATCTGGTCAACATGAAGCAGATCATCTGGCATGAAGAGCATCTGGGTGCAGAGTTCGAAACGAATGAAATCCCGGAAGCCGACTTGGCTCAGGCTGAAGAATATCGCGAAAAGCTGATCGAGACCGTTGTCGAAATCGACGAAGCTGTCATGGAAGCCTATCTGGAAGGCGAAGAGCCATCCAAGGAAACGCTGATGAAGCTGATCCGCAAGGGCACCATTGCCAACGAGTTCATTCCGATTCTCTGCGGTACTGCGTTCAAGAACAAGGGTGTTCAGCCTCTTCTTGACGCCGTTGTCGATTATCTGCCAAGCCCGGTCGACATCGAATCTATCCGTGGTATCGATGCCAAGACCGAACAGCCGATCGAACGTCATGCTGACGACAACGAGCCATTCGCCATGCTTGCTTTCAAGATCGCGAACGACCCGTTTGTTGGCTCCCTGACTTTCTGCCGTATCTACTCGGGCAAGCTCGAAGCTGGTACGTCGGTTCTCAACACCGTGAAAGAGAAGCGCGAGCGCGTCGGTCGCATGCTTCAGATGCACTCCAACTCTCGTGAGGACATCAAGGAAGCATTCGCTGGTGACATCGTTGCTATCGCTGGTCTGAAGGATACCACCACTGGTGATACCCTCTGCGATCCTCTGAAGCCGGTTATTCTGGAACGTATGGAGTTCCCGGAACCGGTTATCGAAATCGCTGTTGAGCCGAAGTCCAAGGCTGACCAGGAAAAGATGGGTCTTGCTCTGAACCGTCTTGCTGCAGAAGATCCTTCCTTCCGCGTCAAAACGGACGAAGAATCCGGCCAGACCATCATGGCTGGCATGGGCGAGCTTCATCTCGACATTCTTGTCGACCGTATGCGTCGCGAGTTCAAGGTTGAGGCAAACATCGGTGCGCCGCAGGTGGCTTACCGTGAAACCATCAGCCGTACTGAAACTATCGATTACACCCACAAGAAACAGTCGGGTGGTACCGGTCAGTTCGGTCGCGTCAAGATGGTTATTGAGCCGAACGAGCCAGGTGCTGGTTTTGAGTTCAAATCCTCTATCGTTGGTGGTGCTATTCCGAAAGAATACATCCCTGGCGTCGAAAAGGGCGTTCAGTCCGTTATGACCGCAGGTCCTCTGGCTGGCTTCCCGATGGTTGACATCAAGGTGGACCTCATTGACGGTGCCTTCCATGACGTTGACTCTTCTGTGCTTGCCTTCGAAATTGCTGCTCGTGCAGGTTTCCGCGAAGGTTGCAAGAAAGCTGGTCCGAAACTGCTCGAGCCAATGATGAAAGTCGAAGTTGTTACCCCTGAAGAGTACATGGGCGATATCATCGGCGACATCAACTCCCGCCGCGGTCAGATCTCCGGAACTGAAGCTCGCGGTGTAGTAACCGTTATTGGCGCCATGGTGCCGTTGGCGAACATGTTTGGCTATGTGAACACTCTTCGTTCCATGTCACAGGGTCGCGCACAGTTTACCATGACGTTTAATCACTACGCACAGGTGCCACAGGCTGTCGCTGACGAAGTCCAGGCCAAATACGCCTGAGTTCAGAAGTTTGGTTGATTGTCCTGCTCTCGGCTTCGGGGGCAGGGCGGTCGAGCCGCCGCACTTAATGATGTTTTCAAGAATGGAGACTTTCCTATGGCTAAGGAAAAGTTTGAACGTACAAAGCCGCATTGTAACATCGGCACGATTGGTCACGTTGACCATGGCAAAACCACGTTGACAGCAGCCATCACCATGACCCTTGCGGAAGTTGGTGGTGCAACCGCTAAGGCTTATGACGAGATTGACGGTGCGCCTGAAGAAAAGGCCCGCGGTATCACGATCTCCACGGCTCACGTTGAGTATGAGACAGCAAAACGTCACTACGCTCACGTTGACTGCCCTGGCCACGCCGACTATGTGAAGAACATGATCACCGGCGCGGCACAGATGGACGGCGCAATTCTGGTTTGCTCTGCAGCCGATGGCCCGATGCCACAGACCCGCGAACACATTCTTCTGGCTCGCCAGGTTGGCGTTCCTGCACTGGTTGTCTACCTGAACAAGGTTGACCAGGTAGACGACGAAGAACTGCTTGAGCTGGTTGAAATGGAAGTTCGCGAACTTCTGGACTCCTACGAGTTCCCAGGCGACGAAATTCCGATCGTCAAGGGTTCTGCTCTTGCAGCCGTTGAAAACCGCGATCCGGAAATCGGCCGTGATTCCATCCGCGCCCTGATGGATGCAGTTGATGACTACATCCCGACCCCGGATCGTCCGGTTGACCTTCCGTTCCTGCTGCCGATTGAAGACGTTTTCTCGATCTCTGGTCGTGGTACGGTTGTTACCGGTCGTGTAGAACGTGGTATCATCAAGGTAGGCGAAGAAATCGAGATCGTCGGTATCAAGCCAACCCAGAAAACCACCTGCACCGGTGTTGAAATGTTCCGCAAGCTGCTCGATAGCGGCCAGGCAGGCGACAACGTTGGTGTTCTTCTGCGCGGTACCAAGCGTGAAGACGTTGAGCGTGGTCAGGTTCTTTGCAAGCCGGGTTCTGTTACCCCGCACACGAAGTTCAAGGCAGAAGCCTACATTCTGACGAAAGAAGAAGGTGGTCGTCACACCCCGTTCTTCACCAACTATCGTCCTCAGTTCTATTTCCGCACGACCGACGTTACGGGTGTTGTTACCCTTGACGAAGGTGTTGAAATGGTGATGCCGGGCGACAACGTCAACATGAATGTTCAGCTGATCGTTCCGATCGCCATGGAAGAAAAACTGCGCTTCGCTATCCGCGAAGGTGGTCGTACCGTTGGCGCTGGTATCGTCGGCTCAATCATCGAGTAATCATTAGGGCAGGGGTGCCCGGGTTCGCTTGGCGCACCCCAGTCTTTTGAGGTTGAAAATATGAACGGTCAGAATATTCGAATTCGCCTTAAGGCATTCGACCATCGCATTCTCGATACGTCAGCTAAGGAAATCGTGTCCACAGCAAAGCGCACTGGCGCTAACGTTCGTGGTCCGGTTCCTCTTCCGACCCATATCGAGAAGTTCACTGTCAACCGTTCGCCGCATGTTAACAAGAAAAGCCGTGAGCAGTTCGAGATCCGTACGCACAAGCGTCTCCTCGACATCATCGACCCGACCCCTCAGACGGTTGATGCCCTCATGAAGCTAGATCTTGCGGCCGGTGTGGACGTAGAAATTAAGCTCTAACGTGAGCGAGAGGCAAGAGTAGCCATGCGTTCTGGTGTGATCGCACAGAAGTTGGGAATGACCCGCATTTATACCGAAGCCGGCGAACATGTTCCGGTTACGGTTCTCAAGATTGAGAATTGCCAGGTTGTTGCTCAGCGTACTGTAGAGAAAAACGGCTATACCGCCCTTCAGTTGGGTGTGGGTAAAGCCAAAGTAAAGAATGTTTCGAAGCCTATGCGCGGCCATTTCGCCGTAGCGCAGGTTGAACCGAAACGTAAACTTGCTGAATTCCGTGTAAGCGAAGAGAACCTCATCGAGGTTGGTGCTGAGCTGACTGCGGACCATTATGTTGCTGGTCAGCATGTGGATGTTGTTGGTACGTCTATTGGTAAAGGCTTTGCCGGTGCCATGAAACGCCACAACTTCGGTGGTGGACGCGCTACACACGGCGTATCCGTATCTCACCGTGCCCACGGTTCGACTGGTCAGTGTCAGGATCCGGGCAAGGTCTTCAAAGGCAAGAAGATGGCTGGTCACTTGGGGTCAACCCGCGTAACCACTCAGAATCTGAAGGTTGTCAAAACCGATGCCGACCGTGGCCTGGTTCTGGTTCAGGGTGCTGTTCCTGGTTCCAAAGGTGGTTGGATCCTTATCAAGGACGCCGTCAAGAAGGCTCGTCCTGAAGGGGCTCCGCTTCCAGGTGCTATCCGTACTGCCGATGCTCCAGTAGCTGAAGCAGCAGCAGCGGAGGGTGAAGAATAATGGAACTCAAAATTAAAACCCTTGATGGCGGCGATGCAGGTTCCGTAGCTGTTTCTGAAAGCGTCTTTGGTCTTGAGCCACGTGCCGACATCATGGCCCGTATGGTTCGCTACCAGCAGATGAAGAAGATGGCTGGTACGCACAAAACCAAGACCCGCGGTGAAGTGACCGGCACAACTAAGAAATTCCTTCGTCAGAAGGGTTCTGGTGGCGCTCGTCATGGCAACAAGAAGGTGCCTCAGTTCCGTGGTGGTGGTCGTGCGTTTGGTCCGGTTGTTCGTGACCATGCAATCGAACTGCCGAAGAAAATTCGTGCGCTTGCGCTCAAACATGCTCTGTCTTCCAAAGTCAAGAATGACAATCTGATCATTCTGGATGATGTGACGGCAGCAGCACCAAAGACCGCACTCGTGAAGAAACAGATTTCCGGTCTGGGCCTCCAAAGCGCTCTGATCATTTCCGGTAAGGAAGTGGACGAGAACTTTGCTAAAGCTGCCCGCAATATCGTCGGTATCGATGTGTTGCCGGTTCAGGGCATCAACGTTCTTGATGTTCTGCGTCGCGACACACTGGTTCTGACCAAGGCCGCAGTCGATGCTCTGGAGGAACGGTTCAAATGACCAACCTTCGTCATTACGATATCATCCGCAGCCCGGTGATCACCGAGAAGGCAACCCTGCACTCCGAACAGGACAAGGTTGTATTCAACGTATCCAAGGATGCGACTAAAGAAGAAATCAAGGCCGCCGTAGAGGCACTGTTTTCTGTTAAAGTCAAAAGCGTCAACACTCTGGTCCGCAAGGGCAAGGTAAAGCGCTTCAAAGGCATTATCGGTAAACAGGTCGACGTGAAAAAAGCGATTGTTACCCTCGAAGAGGGCCAGTCCATTGACGTCACGACTGGTCTTTAAGCAACGCGGGGATAGGCTTTAAGTCATGGCACTCAAGACCTTTAAACCGACAAGCCCAGGCACGCGTCAGCTGGTGATCGTAGACCGGTCCGATCTTTGGAAAGGGAAACCGGTCAAAACGCTCACCGAAGGCTTGACCAAGTCTGGCGGTCGTAACAACAATGGTCGCGTCACATCACGTCGTCGTGGTGGCGGTCATAAGCGCAGCTATCGTATCATCGACTTCAAGCGTCGCAAGTTTGACGCTGTTGGCACGGTAGAGCGTTTGGAATATGATCCAAACCGTACGGCATTCATTGCTCTGGTTAATTATGAAGACGGCGAACAGGCCTACATCCTGGCTCCTCAGCGCCTCCGCGCTGGCGACAAGGTTGTTTCCGCCAACAAAGCCGCCGACATCAAACCAGGCAACGCTATGCCACTGGCCAACATGCCTGTTGGTACCATCATCCACAACGTGGAGATGAAGCCGGGCAAGGGCGGTCAGATTGCACGCTCTGCTGGTGCTTATGCCCAGCTGGTCGGACGCGATAGTGGCTACGCGATCATTCGTTTGAACTCTGGTGAAACCCGCCTGGTACTTGGCTCTTGCATGGCCTCCGTTGGTGCTGTTTCCAACCCGGAACATTCAAACATCAATCTTGGTAAAGCTGGCCGTAACCGTTGGCTCGGTAAACGTCCAGAAGTGCGCGGTGTCGTTATGAACCCGGTTGATCACCCACATGGTGGTGGTGAAGGCCGGACCTCAGGTGGTCGTCACCCTGTGTCTCCATGGGGCAAGCCTACCAAGGGCAAGCGTACTCGCTCTAACAAGTCGACCAACAAGTTCATTGTTCGCAGTCGGCATCAGCGCAAGAAATAAGGGTTAACCGATGGCACGTTCTGTTTGGAAAGGTCCGTTTGTAGACGGATACCTTCTGAAGAAGGCAGACAAGGTTCGCTCTTCTGGTCGTAGCGAAGTGATCAAGACCTGGAGCCGTCGCTCCACGATCCTGCCTCACTTCGTTGGACTCACCTTCGGTGTGTACAATGGTCAGAAGCATGTGCCCGTACTCGTCTCTGAGGAGATGGTCGGACACAAACTGGGCGAATTTTCTCCGACCCGTAACTACTACGGTCACGGGGCCGACAAAAAGGCTAAGAGGAAATAATGGGTAAGGCAAAACGCGCACGCGTCCTGAAAGACAATGAGGCAAAAGCGGTAACCCGCATGCTTCGCACGTCTCCGCAGAAGCTGAACCTTGTCGCAGCGATGATCCGGGGGAAAAAGGTTGACAAGGCTCTGGCCGAGCTGACCTTCTCTTCCAAGCGCATCGCAAAAGATGTGAAAAAATGTTTGGAATCTGCGATCGCCAACGCTGAAAACAACCACGAGCTGGATGTTGACAGCCTGATTGTAGCAGAAGCTTATGTTGGTAAGGCACTTGTGATGAAACGCTGGCAGCCACGTGCTCGTGGCCGTGTTGGCAAGATCCTCAAGCCTTTCTCCAACCTGACGATTGTTGTTCGTGAAGTTGAGGAGACAGCCTGATGGGACACAAGGTTAATCCAATTGGTCTTCGTCTTGGCATCAACCGCACTTGGGATTCTCGCTGGTATGCAAACAAGGGCGAATACGGTACTCTTCTTCATGAAGACTACGCTATTCGCGCCATGCTGGAAGAAGAACTCAAGCAGGCGGCTGTATCCAAAATCGTTATCGAGCGTCCGCACAAGAAGTGCCGTGTGACCATTCACTCTGCACGTCCGGGCATCGTAATCGGCAAAAAAGGCGCCGACATCGAAAAACTTCGCTCGAAAGTTGGCAAACTAACCAGCTCCGACGTCCATATCAACATTGTTGAAGTACGGAAGCCGGAATGCGATGCCAACCTCGTTGCTCAGTCCATTGCACAGCAGCTGGAACGCCGCGTTGCTTTCCGTCGCGCAATGAAACGGGCCGTTCAGTCCGCCATGCGGATGGGCGCTGAAGGTATTCGTATCAACTGTGCAGGCCGTCTGGGTGGTGCCGAGATCGCACGTACTGAATGGTATCGTGAAGGTCGCGTTCCGCTTCATACTCTGCGCGCTGACATTGACTATGGTACTGCTGAAGCTCTGACCGCTTATGGCATTTCTGGTATCAAGGTGTGGATTTACAAAGGCGAGATCATGGAACATGATCCGATGGCCTCTGAACGCCGCGCTTCTGAAAACCAGGATCAGGGCAACAACAATAACCAGCGCCGTCGTAGCAATAAACCTGCTGCTTAATGTCGGTTACCAACTGAGTTAAGAGAGAAACACAATGCTGCAACCAAAGCGCACAAAATATCGCAAGCAGCACAAGGGCCGTATTCATGGCAACGCAAAAGGGGGCTTTGAGCTCAATTTTGGTGCCTACGGTCTGAAGGCTCAGGAGCCTGCGCGTGTCACCGCTCGTCAGATCGAGGCTGCGCGTCGTGCTATGACCCGTCACATGAAGCGTGCCGGTCGTGTGTGGATCCGCGTATTTCCGGATGTTCCCGTATCCAAGAAGCCTACCGAAGTCCGCATGGGTAAAGGTAAGGGTTCGCCAGAATACTGGGCAGCTCGCGTAGCACCGGGTCGTATTATGTTTGAAATTGATGGTGTTCCTGTGGATATTGCACGGGAAGCCATGCGGCTTGCTGCTGCGAAGTTGCCTATCAAGACACGCTTCGTACAGCGCATCGCCGACTAACGGTGTGAAGGGACAGACCCATGAAAGCATCAGATGTCCGCGCGATGACTGCGGATCAAATTGCTGATGAAGTGGAAAAGCTGAAGAAAGAACAGTTCAACCTGCGCTTTCAGAGGGCCACTGGTCAGTTGGAAAATACCGTGCGTGTTCGAGAAGTTCGTCGTGACATTGCACGCCTGATGACCATCGCGCAGCAGAAGCGCGCAGAGTCAGCAGAATAGGAGAGACGGGATGCCAAAGAGAATTTTGCAAGGCCTCGTCGTCAGCGACAAGCAGGATAAAACTGTCGTCGTGAAGGTTGAACGCCGTTTCACGCATCCGCTTCTCAAGAAGACGGTGCGTCGTTCCAAGCGTTATCAGGCTCATGACGAGAGCAATTCCTTCAAGGTAGGTGATCAGATTTACATTCAGGAATCTGCTCCTATTTCGAAATCGAAACGTTGGGTTGTTGTCGGTAAAGAACTTCCGACCTCTTAATCCAGCTTGGCAATTGGACGTAAACCCTACGCAGTGATGCGTTTGGGGAGAATTATAAAGGCGGCCAGTCATGATTCAGATGCAAACAAACCTTGACGTCGCGGATAACTCCGGCGCTCGTCGTGTCATGTGCATCAAAGTGCTCGGCGGCTCCAAACGGAAATATGCAGGGATCGGCGATATCATCGTCGTATCCGTCAAGGAAGCTATTCCGCGTGGACGCGTCAAGAAGGGCGATGTGATGAAGGCAGTTGTGGTTCGTACCGCAAAGGCTATTCGTCGTCCGGACGGCAGCGTCATCCGTTTTGACCGTAGTGCAGCTGTTCTGGTGAACAACAACAAGGAACCAATCGGTACCCGTATCTTCGGCCCGGTTCCTCGTGAGCTGCGTGCTCATAACCATATGAAAATCATTTCCCTTGCTCCGGAGGTGCTGTAATGGCTGCGAAACTCAAAAAGGGTGATCGCGTCATTGTTCTTGCCGGTAAAGACAAGGGCAAGAGCGGTGAAATTGTGCAGGTGATGCCAGCTGAAGAGCGGGCAATCGTGCGCGGTGTAAACCTGGTCAAACGTCATCAGCGTCAGACCCAGTTGCAGGAAGCGGGCATCGTTACCAAAGAAGCTCCGATCCACCTGTCCAACCTGGCTTTGGCTGACCCGAAAGACAACAAACCGACCCGCGTTGGTTTCACTGTCAAAGAAGGCAACAAGGTGCGCGTGGCCAAGCGTTCGGGAGATGTGATCGATGGCTGAGGCTACTTACACTCCGCGTCTTAAGACGCTTTATGAAGATGTCATCCGCGCCAAGATGCAGGAACAGTTCAGCTTCAGCAATCCGCACCGGATGCCCAAGCTTGAAAAAGTTGTTCTGAACATTGGTGTTGGTGAAGCGGTTAATGACTCCAAGAAAGTGAAAGCTGCCTTGGAAGATCTGCAGGCTATCGCTGGTCAGAAGCCAGTGATCACCAAAGCTCGTAAATCCATCGCGACCTTCAAGGTTCGTGAAGGCATGCCGATTGGCGTGAAAGTTACGCTGCGCGGCGACCGTATGTACGAATTTCTCGATCGTCTGATCACCATTGCGCTGCCTCGTGTACGCGACTTCCGTGGTCTTAACGGGAAAAGCTTCGACGGCAATGGCAACTATGCCATGGGCCTGAAAGAGCATATCGTTTTCCCAGAGATCGATTATGACAAAGTTGACCAGATCTGGGGTATGGACATCATCGTTTGCACCAATACAAGCGACGATGCAGAAGCTCGTGCCCTGCTGAAAGAATTCAACTTCCCGTTCAACCGTTAAGGTCCCGCGGAAAGTACGAGGAATATGTAATGGCTAAAAAGAGCGCTGTCGAAAAGAACAAAGCTCGTGCCCGTCTGGCAGACAAATTCTCTGCTAAACGTGCAAAGCTGAAAGCCCTGGCGAAAGACGAGTCTCTCTCTCTTGAAGAGCGGTTCAAGGCTCGTTTGAAACTCGCTGAGCTTCCACGCAACTCCGCATCCATCCGCATCCGCAATCGTTGCGAAGTGACTGGCCGTCCACGCGGCTACTATCGCAAATTGAAGATGTCCCGTATTTCACTTCGCGAACTTGGCAACGAGGGTCAGATCCCCGGCCTTGTGAAGTCGAGCTGGTAAGGAGCGCGGTCCCATGGCAATGACTGATCCCCTTGGGGATATGTTGACCCGCATCCGCAATGCGCAGATGCGAAAGAAAACGAAAGTTTCCACTCCTGCATCCAAATTGCGTCAGCGCGTGCTTGACGTTTTGGCCGCAGAAGGGTACATCCGCGGCTACACCACCGTCGAATTCGAAGGCGGCAAGTCCGAACTCGAGGTCGAGCTGAAATACTTCGATGGAGAGCCGGTGATCCGTGAAATCCAACGCGTGTCCAAGCCTGGTCGTCGTGTGTATGCATCGGTCAAGAATATTCCGATCATTCACAACGGTCTGGGCGTGTCGATCGTGTCTACTCCGAAAGGTGTTATGGCCGATCACGACGCTCGTGAGCAAAACGTTGGTGGTGAGGTTCTTTGCCGCGTCTTCTGATGCGGCTTGTTCCTTGTTGCCTCCGATCTGTTACCGGCCCTTTGGGTCGGAAACAGGTCAACGGTTAAAAAGCGATCAGTTCTGCTTTTAAGGGCGGTAACCTTGGGCAGGCTGATCTCAGATCCGGACAGGTTAGTCTTATGTCACGTATTGGCAAAAAGCCTGTTGCAGTCCCTAGCGGAGTCACTGCAACAATTGATGGCAAGACCGTCACAGCTAAGGGTCCGAAGGGTGAACTCACCTTCGTTCTTAGCGAAGACGTCGACGCCAAAATGACGGATGATGGAATTCTGGTTGAGCCACGCAGCAAATCCAAGACTGCTCGCTCTCTCTGGGGCATGTCCCGGACCCAGATTCTCAACATCCTGACTGGTGTTTCTGCAGGCTTCGAGAAGAAGCTTGATATCAACGGTGTGGGTTACCGCGCTCAGCTGAAAGGCAAAGATCTTCAGTTGGCTCTTGGTTTTTCCCACGATGTTGTCTATGAAGTTCCCGAAGGGATCACGGTTGCTTGTCCAAAGCCGACCGAGATCGTGGTAACTGGCATTGACAAACAGGCTGTTGGTCAAGTTGCTGCAGAAATCCGCAAGTATCGTGGCCCTGAGCCCTACAAAGGCAAAGGCGTCAAATATAGTGATGAATTTATCTTCCGCAAGGAAGGTAAGAAGAAGTAACGGATACATACTATGGCGAAGGCACTATCTCAGTTCGAGCGTCGTCGTGCACGTGTACGTCGCGCCCTGAAAAAGGCTGCCAACGGCCGTCCGCGTTTGAGTGTTAACCGGTCTTCCAAGCATATCTATGCTCAGGTCATCGACGACGAGAAGGGGGTTACGATCGTAGCCGCTTCTTCTATCGAGAAAGATCTGCGCGAGAAGCTGAAAACCGGCGCGGACAAAGCCGCCGCTTCTGAAGTTGGCAAACTGATCGCAGAGCGAGCAGTAGCAGCCGGCGTGAAGGACGTAGTCTTTGATCGTGGTGGATATATCTACCATGGCCGCATTAAGTCGCTCGCAGACGCTGCGCGCGAAGGCGGATTGAATTTCTAACGCGTCGGGCAACCGATTGCTCAGACGAGAGAAGAAAGCTCATGAACAAGAAAGTTGAACGTGAAGAGCGCGAAAGCGAATTCGTCGATCGACTCGTCCACATCAACCGCGTTGCTAAAGTGGTAAAAGGTGGTCGTCGCTTCGGTTTCGCTGCGCTTGTCGTTATTGGTGACCAGAAGGGCCGCGTAGGCTTTGGTCACGGCAAGGCACGCGAAGTGCCTGAAGCAATTCGCAAGGCATCTGACGCTGCAAAACGGAACATGATCCGTGTACCTCTGCGTGAGGGTCGTACGCTTCATCATGACGTTGCCGGCCGCCATGGCGCTGGTAAAGTCATGCTGCGTGCCGCTCCTGCTGGTACTGGTATCATCGCGGGTGGTCCAATGCGTGCCGTGTTCGAAACACTTGGTGTTCAGGACGTGGTTGCAAAGTCTGTTGGTACCTCCAACCCGTATAACATGGTTCGTGCTACCTTCGATGCGCTTCTGGCAGAAGACAGCCCTCGTGGTGTTGCTGCTCGCCGTGGTCTGAAGGTGTCTACGCTCCAGGCTCGTCGTCGCGTCTCTGATGGGGGCCGCTCCGACAGCTAAGCTGGCGGAGTGATCCTTACATCTCTAGATTAAAGAGGAGCCGGACAATGGCAAACAAGGAACAGGGCACCGTAACTGTTGAACAGATCGGCAGCCCTTTGCGTCGGCCAAAAGACCAGCAGGCTACGCTGATCGGTCTTGGCCTTAACAAATTGCATCGTCGTCGTACCCTGCAGGACACTCCTGAAGTTCGCGGCATGATCGCTAAGATCCCTCATCTCGTTCGCGTTGTGGACGAGGCCTAAGAGGGCGGGAGAGTATAATGAAACTCAACGAAATTCGCGATAACGACGGCGCTACCCAATATCGTAAGCGCGTTGGTCGCGGCATCGGCTCCGGCCTCGGTAAAACCGGTGGTCGCGGTGTCAAAGGTCAGAAGTCTCGCTCTGGTGTTGCTATCAAGGGCTTCGAAGGTGGTCAGATGCCATTGCATCGTCGTCTTCCGAAGCGCGGCTTTAACAACATCTTCGCGAAAAACTTCAATACCGTTTCTGTTGGTCGCGTGCAGCAGGCTATTGATGCGGGCAAACTGGATGCTTCGGCTCCGGTTACTGTCGCAGCACTCAAGGCAGCCGGTGTCGTACGTCGCCTGCTTGATGGTGTTCGCCTGCTGAGCGACGGTGAATTGACTGCCAAGGTTGCCTTCGAGATCGAAGGCGCTTCCAAGGCCGCAATCGCTGCTGTTGAAAAAGCTGGTGGATCTGTCAAGATCATCGGTGAAGAAGAATAAGAAGGGGGCTCATCTGAGCCTTCTTTTGCTTTAAGGGTAGTGATGGGAAGCGATTCCCGTCACACCCTATACATTTGTTTTGGCGCCCTTATATTTAATGCTTATCGAACTGTTAAGTGAGCGCTATAGCGGAGTAGAGAATGGCTTCGGCAGCAGAACAACTCGCCGCCAATATTAATTTTGGCGCCTTTGCAAAGGCAGAGGAACTCAAGAAACGCATCTGGTTCACGTTGGGTGCATTGTTGGTTTACCGCCTTGGCACATATATTCCGCTTCCGGGGATCAACCCTGAAGCCCTGGCCAACGCTTTCAGCAGCCACCAGAATGGCATTCTGGGCCTGTTCAACATGTTCTCCGGTGGTGCGGTCGGCCGTATGGCGATCTTTGCGCTCGGGATCATGCCCTATATTTCTGCTTCCATTATCATTCAGCTGATGACGACCGTGTCTCCGACACTGGAACAGCTGAAAAAGGATGGGGCACGTGGTCAGAAGACCATCAACCAGTATACCCGCTACGGTACGGTGATCCTTGCCACGCTGCAGGCCTATGGCATCAGCGTCGGGCTTGAGGGGTCATCCAACATCGTTCTGGATCCGGGTCTGTTCTTCCGTTTCTCGACTGTCCTGACGCTCGTTGGCGGCACCATGTTCATGATGTGGATTGGTGAGCAGATCACTGCGCGCGGCATCGGTAACGGTATTTCCCTCATCATTTTCTCCGGTATCGTGGCCAACCTGCCGACGGCAGTTGCCCATACCCTTGAACTTGGCCGTCAGGGCACGCTGTCCACCGCCGTTATCCTCGGCGTGATTGCTGTTGCTGCTCTGGTGATTGCCTTTATCGTGTTCATGGAACGGGCGCAGCGCCGCCTGATCATCCAGTATCCGAAGCGTCAGGTTGGCAACAAGATGTTCCAGGGCGACAGCTCGCATCTGCCGCTGAAGCTGAACACGTCTGGTGTTATCCCGCCGATCTTTGCCTCTTCCCTGCTGCTGTTGCCGACCACCGTGGTGAACTTCATTTCCCGCGACGGCTCTGGGCCTGACTGGCTCAACACGGTGACTGCGCTGCTGGGGCATGGTCAACCTCTGTATATGCTGCTTTATGCGGCCTTGATTGTCTTCTTCGTTTTCTTCTACACAGCCATTGTGTTCAACCCGCAGGATACTGCGGATAACCTGAAGAAGCATGGCGGTTTTATTCCGGGTATTCGTCCCGGGCAGCGGACTGCAGAGTATATTGACAAGATCCTGACACGTATTTCTGTGATCGGTGCCATTTATCTGGTTCTCGTCTGTCTCTTGCCCGAGTTTCTTATCTCCGCAACTGGCGTTCCATTCTACTTCGGGGGCACCTCCCTGTTGATTGTGGTCAGCGTAACCATGGATACGGTTTCCCAGATCCAGGGACATTTGCTGGCCCAGCAATATGAGGGGCTGGTCAAGAAATCGAAGCTAAGAGGAAAACGTCGATGAGATTGATTCTGCTGGGGCCTCCGGGCGCAGGCAAGGGAACGCAGGCTGAACGTTTGGTGAAGGATTTTGACATTCGTCAGCTGTCTACCGGTGAAATGCTGCGAGCAGCAGTTGCTGCAAAGACCCCGGTCGGCCTTCAGGTCGAACAGATTCTGGAACGCGGTGAACTCGTTTCCGACGACATCGTTTGTGCCATCATTTCTGATCGTATCGATCAGGCAGACTGTGGCAATGGCTTCATCCTTGATGGTTTCCCGCGCACGATTGCCCAGGCTGAAGCTCTGGACAAGCTGCTTGAGGAAAAGGCTCTCAAGCTTGATGCCGTTGTCGAAATCAGCGTAGACGAGGGGATCCTTCTGTCTCGCATCGAAAAACGGGCTTCCGAGACCGTTGGTGGTGCACGCGCCGATGACAACGCCGAGTCGCTGAAGAAGCGTCTGGCTGTCTATCGTGAGCAGACTGCTCCGCTGATTGCCTATTATGGCAAGACCGGTCTTCTCAAGACCGTCGACGGCATGCAGGATATCGATGCCGTTGCTGCTTCCATCAAGGAAGCTCTTTCCTGATACTGAGTTTTGCCCGCCCGGATTTTGTGGTTCGAGCGGAGCTGTCCTTTCTCCCGGATTTGCCTGATCCTGATCATCGGTTCGGGTTTGTGGGGGAAGATTTTCGGAAAAGTCAACCAATTTGTCGCATTTCCTGTGTTTAGAGGTTGACTCTCTTCCGTTGAATCCGGTACTAACCGGCGCTATTCACGTATTGTTACGTGGCGGTGTTCGGAGGCTCTTGCTTGCGAACCCATTTTTGCGTTCTGAAGTCAGGCGCACACTAGTCTGAAACTGCGAACCCGGGTTCCCTCGGGTCAGAAGAAGGTTTCAGACCAACAATGAAGAAAACTGTCTCCTACCATTAAGTCTTCGGACTAAGGATGGGGAGGGGATGCCTTATAGTCTGCAGCACTGCAGGGATCTGCACCGCTGCTACGAGGAGATAAGACGTGGCCCGTATTGCTGGCGTCAATATACCGACGAACAAGCGCGTCATCATCGCGCTTCAATATATCCATGGGATTGGCCCGAAATTCGCTAAGGAAATTGTTGAACAGGTCAACATTGCTCCTGAGCGTCGTGTCAACGAACTGTCTGACGCTGAAGTCCTGAAAATCCGCGAAGTGATCGATGCCGGTTACACCGTGGAAGGTGACCTGCGTCGTCAGACGTCCATGAACATCAAGCGTCTCATGGATCTGGCTTGCTACCGTGGCCTTCGCCACCGTCGTGGCCTGCCTGTTCGCGGTCAGCGCACCCACACCAACGCTCGCACCCGCAAGGGTCCTGCTAAAGCGATCGCTGGTAAGAAGAAATAATCCACGTCCGGTGGAGCCGCTGGGATCACGGCGGCGAAGAGATCGAGGTAAAATATGGCAAAAGATGCCTCGCGCATTAAACGCCGCGAACGTAAGAATATTACGTCTGGCGTAGCGCATGTGAATTCAACCTTCAACAACACCATGATCACCATCTCTGATGCTCAGGGCAATACGATTTCCTGGTCTTCAGCTGGTACAATGGGTTTCAAGGGCTCTCGTAAGTCCACCCCGTTTGCCGCACAGATGGCTGGTGAAGATGCAGGTAAGAAAGCCGCTGAACACGGCATGAAAACGCTTGAAGTTGAAGTTCGCGGTCCTGGTTCAGGTCGTGAATCTGCTCTGCGTGCTCTGCAGTCGATTGGCTTTACCATTACGTCTATCCGTGACGTTTCCCCAATCCCGCACAATGGTTGTCGTCCGCGCAAGCGTCGTCGCGTCTAATTGAAATTCAGGTTCCCTGCAATCCTCAAGCAGGTTATTGCGGGGTGTCGCCCCGAAACAAGAAAGGGTTGAGACGTGATTCAGAAAAACTGGCAGGAACTCATCAAGCCAACCAAACTCGAAATCACCCCTGGTGACGACGAATTGCGTGTCGCCAAAGTGGTTGCCGAGCCTCTGGAACGTGGCTTTGGCATGACTTTGGGCAATGCCCTGCGTCGTGTTCTGCTATCATCCTTGCAGGGTGCAGCCGTAACCTCCATCCAGATTGATGGTGTGTTGCATGAATTCTCCTCTATCGCAGGTGTTCGCGAAGACGTGACGGATCTGATCCTGAACGTCAAGGAAATCGCTCTGCGCATGGAAGGGGAAGGTCCGAAACGCATGGTTCTCCGCAAGGAAGGACCGGGTGTTGTTCGGGCTGGCGACATTCAGGTTGTCGGGGACGTCGAGATTCTGAACCCTGAGCTGGCTCTTTGCACGCTCGACGTGGGTGCAGAATTGCGCATGGAATTTACCGTTGATAGCGGTAAGGGCTATGTGACTGCGACACAGAACCGCCCAGACGATGCTCCGATCGGTCTTATTCCGGTTGACAGCCTCTATTCTCCGGTCAAACGCGTTGCCTACAATGTCGAGAACACCCGTCAGGGTCAGGACCTCGACTTTGACAAGCTGACGATGACGATCGAAACCGATGGCTCGGTAAAGCCTGAAGATGCAGTTGCCTATGCAGCCCGCATTCTGCAGGACCAGCTGTCTATCTTCGTCAATTTCGAAGAGCCAGAGAAGGAAGTTGTTCAGGAACAGACCCAGGAGCTGGCTTTCAACCCGGCACTTCTCAAGAAAGTGGACGAGTTGGAATTGTCTGTCCGTTCTGCAAACTGCCTGAAAAACGACAACATTGTTTACATCGGCGATCTTATCCAGAAGACGGAAGCGGAAATGCTTCGCACTCCGAACTTTGGGCGCAAGTCGCTTAACGAGATCAAGGAAGTCCTTGCTCAGATGGGTCTGCATCTTGGCATGGAAGTTCAGGCCTGGCCGCCTGAAAATATCGACGATCTCGCAAAGCGCTACGAAGATCAGTATTAATCACCAGCGGTTTGTAACCGTCGGATAGTGAAAAGGAGAGGGCAATGCGCCACGGCAAATCAGGTCGCAAGCTCAATCGCACCGCTTCTCATCGCAAAGCAATGTTCGCCAACATGGCCGCAGCTTTGATCAAGCATGAGCAAATTGTAACCACTCTGCCCAAGGCTAAAGAATTGAAGCCGATCGCAGAAAAACTTATCACTCTGGCTAAACGTGGCGATCTTCACGCTCGTCGCCAGGCAATCGCTCAGATCCGCGACAAAGACATGGTCGCAAAGCTGTTCGAAACGCTTGGCCCACGTTATACCGAACGCAGCGGTGGCTACACCCGCGTTCTCAAGGCCGGCTTCCGCTATGGCGATAACGCTCCTATGGCTGTTATCGAACTGGTTGATCGTGACCCCGCAGCGCGCGGCACGGATTCCGGTCCTACCGCAGAAGTAGACGTAGAAGACGCAGCATAAGCTTTATGCAGTCTTTGCAATTAAAAGGGTGGCTCCGTGCCGCCCTTTTTTGTATTTGTGCTTAAGCGGGTTGTCTGGGGCGCAGGGGCATTCTAAAAGTTGTCAGGGGCAAGACAGGAAGGGAGCTCGGAATGTCCAGAGTACAGATGGTGGCTTTGTTTGTTCGATTGGCCGGGCTTGTCTGGCTGTTGTCAAACTGGGAGATGACGCTCCTGCTGCCGGCTGCCTACCTGAAGGGAGGCAGTGGTATTGCATTCTGGGCCGGGTTTGTTTTCCTTCTGGTTGCCCTTGTTAAATTCGCTGTAGGCGGTTTTCTTTGTCTCAGGCCCTTGTCTGTCGTCCGGATCATGACGCCGGGGGAGGTCAAAAGCAGCGATGAAGAAGCTGTGCCGACAATTGGGGACATTCAAACTGTTCTGTTCGTTTGTTTGGGGTTGTATTTTGCAATTCCAGCGTTCCTTTCATTGCTCAGCCCAATTTATGGCATTGTCGTTGCAGGGTTCCCCAGTTCCATCCTTGGCGATCCGCAGACTGTTCTTTTTAGGTCCATCTCTCCGC
This sequence comes from Cohaesibacter haloalkalitolerans, assembly GCF_003574655.1. GTDB lineage: Bacteria > Pseudomonadota > Alphaproteobacteria > Rhizobiales > Cohaesibacteraceae > Cohaesibacter > Cohaesibacter haloalkalitolerans. The sequence goes on along the minus strand of NZ_QNUM01000003.1, from coordinate 568,705 downwards.
TGTTGAGATTTGCCATTGGCATCTGGCTCATTCTGGGTGCCCGAGGGCTGATGAATGTTGTCAACAAACTGAGGACTTCAGGCACAGGGGATCACCCTGTTTGATTAAATCTTGGCAATGAAAGACAAAGGTGTGGCGTGTATCTTAATTCTGCCCGCACTTGATCTTACCTTTTCGGGTAGATTTTATGTCTTCAGGCATATGAAAGTCCGAATCCTGAAAGAGAAGAGGTGTCACGATGTTTTTGCGAAAAGAGTTTGCCGCTCTCGCCGTTTTGTTGGTGGCAGCCGGTGGGGGATATCTGGCGCGCGATTTCGTGCCGTCCTCCAGTGCTGCTGGTACCGCTCCGCCAGCCAAGGTCACCGAGGCGGTTGAACGTGTTCCGGCCAGCAAGGTCGAAATGCAGCTCAGCTTCTCGCCGCTGGTCAAACAGGCCGCCCCTGCCGTGGTCAATGTCTATGCCACCCGCAAGGTGGTGACCCAAAACCGCTCTCCCTTTTTCAACGATCCGTTCTTTGAACAGTTTTTCGGTCGGGGCGGTTTCGGAGCACCACGGGAACGTGTCGAGCGGTCGCTCGGTTCCGGTGTGATTGTTGATCATACCGGTGTGATCGTCACCAACCACCATGTGATTGACGGCGCAACAGAAGTGAAGGTCGCGCTGGCGGACCGGACCGAGTTCGAAGCCGACGTGGTGCTTGATGACGAGCGGACCGATCTTGCGATCCTCAAGGTCCGTGACCTCAAGGGAGACCTGCCGCATCTGGAATTTGCCAACTCGGATGACACCGAGGTGGGTGATCTCGTGCTGGCCATCGGCAACCCGTTCGGCGTTGGTCAGACTGTGACCAGCGGTATCGTATCGGCCGTCGCCCGCACGCAGGTCGGCGCTTCCGATTACAGCTATTTCGTGCAGACCGATGCTGCCATCAACCCGGGTAACTCTGGTGGTGCCCTTGTCAACATGCAGGGCAAGCTGGTCGGCATCAACAGCTCGATCTACACCCGCTCGGGTGGCTCCAACGGTATCGGCTTTGCCATTCCGGCCAACATGGTCCGGCTTGTCGCGGAAGCGGCCATTTCCGGCAACAAGGTTGAACGGGCATGGTTCGGCGGCAGTCTGCAGATGGTCAGTGCCGACATTGCCAATGGCCTTGGGCTAGATCGGCCGCAAGGGGTGCTGGTCACCGAGGTGTTTGATGACAGCCCGGCCAAGGCTGCAGGCCTTGAGATCGGCGACCTGATCCTCAAGGTCAACGGCAAGGATGTCGACAGCCCTGATGCGTTTGGCTACCGGTTTGCCACCACTCCGATCGGCTCGACGGTCAATCTGGACATCTCGCGTCACGGCAAGGCCAGCACGCTCAAGATTCGCGCTGAAGCCGCTCCGGAGAAACCGCCTCGGGATCAGCGCTATATCGAGGGCTATTCACCCTTTGATGGTGCCACCGTGCTCAATCTTTCCCCTGCTGTTGCGCAGGAACTGGGGGTAGACAGCGGTTTGAAAGGCGTTGTGGTCTCCGACATCAGAAATGGCACGACAGCGGAGCGTCTTGGCCTTAAGATGGGCGACATCATTCGAAAGGTGAATGGGCAGGCTGTGCGCAACACGCGGGATCTGCAAACGCTTTCCAAACAGGACTTCCGTTTGTGGCGGCTGGAGATCCAGCGCGATGGCCAGCTCATCAAGACGACAATCAGTTGAGATAGCTGTGAGCAATCTATTTGAAAATGCAGGGCTGGAGGTTTCCAGCTCTGGTTCTGGACATGGCGAGACCGGGGAGGGAACTTCCCGGCCTCTTGCTGATCTGCTCCGACCGAGGCGGCTTGAAGACGTGGTCGGGCAGGAGCATCTGGTGGGGCCTGACGGCACTCTCACGCGCATGCTGAAAAGCGGCTCGTTGGGGTGCCTTGTGCTTTGGGGACCACCGGGCACGGGCAAGACGACCGTTGCCCGCCTGCTGGCGGATGGGACGGATCTGCATTTCGAGCAGATATCGGCAATCTTTTCTGGCGTCTCCGATCTCAAGAAGGTGTTCGAAGCGGCCCGCGCGCGGCGGCGGATGGGCAAGACCACGCTGTTGTTTGTCGATGAGATCCATCGCTTCAACAAGGCCCAGCAGGACAGCTTCCTGCCGGTGATGGAAGACGGTACCGTGGTGCTGGTCGGTGCCACGACGGAGAACCCGTCCTTCGAACTCAACGCCGCTCTTCTGTCGCGCTCGCAGGTGCTGACCTTTCAGAGCCTTGATGACGAGGCAATCGGCAAGCTTCTGTCGCGGGCCGAGGAAGCGTTGGACAAGCCTTTGCCGCTTGATGACGAGGCGCGTGTGGCGCTCATCCGGATGGCTGACGGCGACGGGCGCTCCTCGCTGACGCTGGCGCAGGAAGTCTGGCGGGCGGCGCAAGAGGGCGAGGTCTTTACACCCGAGCAATTGGGGCGGATCCTGCAGCGCCGGGCGCCGGTCTATGACAAGTCGGCCGAGGGTCACTACAATCTGATTTCCGCCTTTCACAAGTCTATCCGCGGTTCGGACCCGGACGCGGCGCTCTACTATATGTGCCGCATGCTTGATGCCGGAGAGGATCCGTTATATATCCTCAGGCGCATGACGGTCATGGCGTCCGAAGACATTGGTCTGGCTGATCCCAATGCCCTGGTGCAGGCAATGGCTGCACGGGAGGCATTCCAGCTGATCGGGGCGCCGGAAGGCTATTATGCACTCTCGCAACTGGCGATCTATCTTGCCACGGCACCCAAATCGAACAAGGGCTACATGGCCTTTCACACGGCGATGAAGGTCGCCAAGGCGGGAGGGTCCCTGCCGCCGCCCAAACATATCCTCAATGCCCCCACCAAGATGATGGCCGAGCAGGGATATGGGGCAGGCTATCGCTATGACCATGACGAACCGGACGCCTTTTCGGGACAGGACTATTTCCCCGAAGCGCTGGGACGGAAGGTATTCTACGAGCCGGTTGAACGCGGGTTCGAGCGCGAATTGCGCAAGCGTCTGGATTACTGGTCCAGATTGAGAATGGAAAGAAACAAATGAACCAATTCCTATTCGTGGCGGTCGGTGGAGCCGTCGGGGCCAGCCTCAGACATCTGGTCGGTCTGGCGGCCTTGCGCTCGTTCGGCAGCGGCATGCCTTATGGCACGATGATCTGCAACATTGTCGGGTCCTTCTTCATGGGGCTGCTCATTCATTTTCTAGCCGTGCGTTTCAGCGCCAGCACTGAAATACGATTGCTGCTGACCACCGGCCTTCTGGGTGGCTTCACCACCTTTTCCACTTTTTCGCTTGATATTGTTACAATGACGGAGCGCGGCCAGTCCGGATTGGCGCTGATTTATATTGCAATCTCGCTGGCGGGCGGTATTGTGGCGCTCTTCTTTGGGCTGTCGGCAGCCCGCGCGCTGGTTTGAGAATAGAGAGTTAGATCGAATGGCAACCATTCAGTTTCGCGAAGTGACAGGGGAAGAGGACGGATTGCGTCTGGACCGATGGTTCAAGGAGCATTTTCCGGGACTTTCCTTTGGCCAGCTGCAGAAATTGCTGCGCACAGGGCAGGTGCGTGTCGATGGCAAGCGGGTGAAAACGAACGTGAGGCTGTTGAAGGGGCAGGAAGTGCGCGTGCCGCCGCTGGCGACCGATGAGAAGTCGCAGAGTGCCGCTCCCAAGCGGGCGATGCCGCGGGCCTCGGATGATGATGGCGAATTTCTCAAGTCGATCATGCTCTATGATGACAAGGATCTGTTTGTCATCAACAAGCCGGCAGGCTTGGCCGTGCAGGGGGGCTCGGGCATGAGCCGCCATGTCGATGGCATGCTGGAAGCCCTGCGCGATCGGAATGGCCAGAAGCCGCGTCTTGTCCATCGTCTGGACAGGGACACCTCGGGCGTTCTGGTGATTGCCCGCAAGCGCTCGGTTGCCATGGCGCTGACCAAGGCCTTCCGCGAACGGTCGACACAGAAAACCTACTGGGCGCTGGTGCGAGGCGTGCCAAAGCCCCATCAGGGTCGTATCTCCACCTATCTGGCCAAGTATCAGGCCGAAGACGGTGACCGGATGCGGATTGCTCGCCATGGCGATGATGGTGCGCAGCACGCTGTGACCCACTATGCGGTTGTCGAAACATCCGGGCAGAAGATGTCGTGGCTGGTGCTCAAGCCGGTTACCGGGCGCACCCATCAGCTGCGCGTCCACACGGCCTACATGGAATGCCCGATCATCGGTGATCCGAAATATTTCAACATCGAAAACTGGGAGTTCCCCGGCGGCATTCAGAAGAAGCTGCATCTGCATGCAAGGCGCATCCGCATTCCGCATCCCAAGGGTGGAATACTTGATGTCAGTGCGCCATTGCCGTCGCACATGCAGCAGAGCTGGAATCTGCTCGGGTTTGACGAGGCGTCCTATGATCCGGAGATCGAGGACGAGCTTGGCACCGAAGACTGATCGTTCCGGTTCCGCAGTCTAGCGCCCGTGTCCACTATTCGCCTTTCTGTTTTTCCAGCCTGAGGACCCGTTCTCATGAGCCTCAAACTTTTCATTTTCGACTGTGACGGAACTCTGGTCGACAGCCAGCACACGATTGTCGAAGGCATGGAGCATGCCTTCGGTGTTCATCGCCTGCCTGCGCCTACTGCTGAAGAGACGCGTTCGATCATCGGCCTGTCACTGCCGGAAGCGATTTTCAAGTTGGCGCCCCATCTGACCGCAGCCCAGAATGGTGCGCTGGTGGAGAGCTACAAGGATTTCGTCATCGGCAAACGTGCCAGAGGCGAGGCGGAAGAATATCTCTACGATGGAGCCAGGGACGCGATCGAGGCACTGGCGAAAGCGCCGGACGTGCTGCTCGGCATTGCCACCGGCAAGGCCTATCGCGGGGTTTTGCATCTGTTCGACTGCTACGGCTGGCACGATCTGTTCGTCACGGTGCAGACTGCCGACAGGGCTCCTTCCAAGCCGCATCCGGGCATGATCCTGCAGGCGATGGGCGAGACGGGGGTTGCCGCTGCGGATACCTACATGATCGGCGATACGAGCTACGACATGGAAATGGCGGTCAGCGCCCGGGTCAACACCATCGGCGTCAGTTGGGGCTATCATACCAGTGACGCGTTGATGCAGGCCGGGGCGCAGCATATTGTCGATGATTATCCGGAGCTGCACGCGCTGCTGGCCGGTTTGTAACGAACGGATTGATTGGGGGAGACCGATGGCGGACAAGGACACGGAGAAGAGTGCCGAGGTGCAGACCGGTGCGGAGGGCGAGCCTCGCGAAACCTATGGCGTGCTGTTTGGTGATTTCCGCCCTGGCCAGAAGGACAGCTCCGACAATCCGATGATGCGTTCCAAGGAAGCGACCAAGAGGCCGCTGCCGAAGCGTTTCTACAAGGACGTCACTGTCGGTGAGGAAACCGACAACGACGGCAATTTGCTTTATTGTGTGCTGCTGGACGGACGCAAGGTGAAAAGCCCGGCCAAGAGGACTGTTGCCGTGCCAAATCGGGCGCTGGCAGAGGCCCTCGTTGCCGAGTGGGCTGCGCAGGAGACGGAGATCAATCCGGCCACCATGCCGCTGTCCCGTCTTGTCAATTCTATCCGGGATGGTGTCGAAGAGGCCCGCCCGGCGATGATCGACGAGATTGTCGCCTATCTCAACAGTGATTTTCTGTGCTATCCGGCCACGCACCCGGAGCGTCTCGTGCAACGCCAGAGAGATCACTGGCATCCGGTGCTGAACAGGGCCGAGGAGGCGCTGGGAGGCCGCTTCGTGCAGGCCAGCGGCATTCTGGCTGTGGAGCAGTCTCCGGTCATGGGCGCGCGTCTGAGGGCGCTCTGGGGTGATCTTGATATATTCCAGCTTGGCGCCGTGCACAGCGTCATGACGCTCACCGGGTCGGCGCTGCTTGCCTTTGCGGTGTGGGACGGGTTCCTCCATGCGGATGCTGCATGGAATGCTGCCATGGTTGATGAAGACTGGAACATCGAGCTGTGGGGCGAGGATGAAGAGGCCACCAAGCGCCGGGCTTTCCGCCGGGCCGAATATGATGCCGCCGTTCTGGTGATCCGGGCCTTTAGGGACTGAGGCGGTGGACCTTCTGCTTATAGCTTAAGACTATTCTCTGAGCCTTTCATCCGATCTGCCAGCTATTGGCTCCAAATTTATTATGTTAGCCCTTGGGTCAGCAGAAATCCTGATATATTGCAGGGTTGCGTTGACATGGATTGCGTTGGGCGTGTTGCGCGGTCGATACCTGACCGCGGGGAGGACACGGCTTTCCAACCATCATTCTTTCTGAGGGTCCTTGCCATGAAAAGTGTAATTGCCGAGCTTGAAAGACGTCGCGAAAAGGCCAGAATGGGAGGTGGCCAGGAGCGTATGGCTGCGCAGCATGCCCGCGGCAAGCTGACGGCCCGGGAGCGCATCGAGTGCTTTCTTGACGAGGGGTCATTCGAAGAGTTCGACATGTATGTGCAGCATACATGCACCGATTTCGGGATGGAAAAGGTCAAGATGCCCGGCGATGGTGTGGTGACCGGCTGGGGCACGGTCAATGGCCGCATCGTCTACATCTTTGCCAAGGATTTCACCGTATTGGGCGGGTCGCTTTCCAAGACCCACGCCCAGAAGATCACCAAGATTCAGGATATGGCGCTGAAAAGCCGTGCCCCGATCATCGGTCTGTTCGATGCCGGTGGAGCCCGCATTCAGGAGGGCGTCGATGCGTTGGGCGGCTATGGTGAGGTGTTCCAGCGCAACGTCATGGCATCCGGTGTCATCCCGCAGATTTCGCTGATCATGGGGCCTTGTGCCGGTGGCGATGTCTACTCGCCGGCGATGACCGATTTCATCTTCATGGTCCGCGACCGCTCCTACATGTTCGTGACCGGCCCGGAAGTGGTCAAGACCGTGACAAACGAAGAGGTGACGTCCGAGCAGCTTGGCGGCGCATCGGTGCACACCACCAAGTCGTCGATTGCCGATGGTGCCTATGATGACGATATCGAGGCATTGGCCCAGATGCGTCGTTTGATCGATTTTTTGCCCGCCAACAACCTGTCCGAATCTCCGGTGCTTGATCACTATGACCCGTGGGACCGGGAAGACCATTCGCTGGAAACGCTGGTCCCGAACAATCCCAACAAGCCCTATGACATGAAGGAACTGATCCTGAAGGTTGTTGACGAGGGCGATTTCTTCGAGATACAGGAAGCCTTTGCCCGCAACATCATCACCGGTTTCGCGCGTATGGAAGGGCGGACCATCGGCATCGTTGCCAACCAGCCGATGGTGTTGGCCGGGGTGCTGGACAGCGACTGCTCGCGCAAGGCTGCCCGCTTCGTCCGCTTCTGCGATGCCTTCGATATACCGGTGGTGACGCTGGTGGATGTGCCGGGTTTCCTGCCCGGGACCGATCAGGAATATGGCGGACTGATCAAGCATGGCGCCAAACTGCTGTTCGCCTATGCCGAGGCAACGGTTCCCAAGGTGACGGTCATCACCCGCAAGGCCTACGGCGGCGCCTATGACGTCATGGGATCCAAGCATTTGCGTGGCGATGTCAACTATGCCTGGCCAAGCGCCCAGATCGCTGTGATGGGGGCGAAGGGGGCGGTCGAGATCATATTCCGCAAGGATCTGGATGATCCGGAAAAGATCGCCCAGCACACCAAGGATTATGAAGACCGGTTTTTGTCGCCCTTCGTGGCCGCGGAACGGGGCTTCATCGACGAGGTGATCATGCCGCATCGGACACGCCTGCGGATTGCGCGGGCTCTCAGGATGTTGCGCAACAAGCGGCTTGAGAACCCGTGGAAGAAGCACGACAATATCCCGCTCTAATGCGTTCTTTTGTCTGTTGAAATCACGATATTTGAATATCTTGTCGCGTGTCCTTTACGGACGCGCGACTTTTTGTTGTTAGGCTGAGGCGAAACAGGCACCCGTGCCCGTTCCCGTGCGGCGCTCATGATCGCTCAACGGAATGTCGGATGCTTTGTCCTTTGGGAGGTAAGGCGAATGCTGATCAGTCTGTTTGTCGGCTGTCTGGTGATCACAGCCTGCGTCTTTGTTCAGATGCTGGGGATGATCGAGATATTCAACCGGGTGCGCATTCTGGCCAGCATCTGGTCCAATGTTGCCATTCACTATCGCAAGATGTGGCTGATGGTGGCCACGGTGCTGGGGGTGTTTGTGATCCACGCTCTGCAGATCTGGGTCTGGGCGGTGACCTATTGGACGGTTGGCGCGCTACAGGCGTTTGACGAAGCGCTCTATTTCTCCACGGTCACCTTCTCGACGCTTGGCTATGGAGACATCATTCTGTCCAAGCAGTGGCGCATTCTGGGGGCGCTTGAAGGGATCGCCGGCTTCATCTATATCGGCTGGTCAACAGCCTATCTGATCGGGGCAAGCAAACGGTATGGACCGTTTGCTGCCAAGCATCATTTTTAGATCTACACGAGATCGGCTTTTGCGAGGAACGAGTCCATCACCATCTGAATGTGCTTTTGTGTTGGTTCATCGACCAGCTTGCCTTCCGGGAACTTCTGGGCAGCGAAGGTGACGGCGATTTCCGGCAACGGTAGCAATTTGCACAGCATGCATGACAGCGTAACGCGCATCTGTGCCTGAGCACGCACGCCGCCGAGCGGGCCGGGGGCGATGGTTGCAAACAGCACCGGCTTATCGGTGAAGCAACCGGTGAAGGCCGGGCGGGAGAGCCAGTCGAGCGCGTTTTTCAGCACACCGGGAATCCCGTGGTTGAACTCAGGCAGAGTGATGATGACAGCATCGCTCTCGGCAACCAAGGCACGGCCAGCGAATACAGATTCCGGGCCATTGGCCGTATCCAGATCCTGATTGTAGAGAGGAATGTTTGCGATATCGACGCGATTGAACTCGGTCCCTTCAGGCAGAAGGTCGGCCATGGCAGCAAGGAGGTTTCCAGAATAGGAATTGTTGCGCAGGCTGCCGCAGATGCCTGCGATCTTCAAGGATTTGGTCATTTTCGATTTTCCTGTGTGAGGGAGGAAGAAGGCGCAGCAAAGCGCTTTCCGACAGGGGACTTCCGGATGCACCGGCATCAAGGAGTGATTGGGCCTTCACTACTACCCCTTGATGCCTTCGGGCAATAAAAATATGACAAGGAAGTGCACAAAAACTGTGCTCGGAAAGCGCAGGGCTGGCGGGCAATCCGACAGTTAGCCGTGATGATCAAGGCGGACGATGCCTGACTGGTCAAGACCTTCCAGCATGGCGTCGATGGGCACGCCGTTGAGCGAAAAATCCGGGGCGAGATCGCGCAGCGGCACCAGCACAAAGGCGCGTTCCGTCATGTAGGGGTGCGGGATCTGCAAATTGTCTTCATCAATGACAGCGTCCCCATAGGTGAGCAGGTCGATGTCGATGATCCGCGGTCCCCAATGGGTATCCCGTACACGTCCCATGCTCTTTTCAACCTCAAGGCAGGTCTTGAGAAGGTCCGCGGCCGACAAGGTCGTCTTCAACACGGCGCAGGCGTTGACAAACTCGGACTGATTGGTGTTGCCCCATGGCGGGGTGATGTAATAGGGCGAACGTGAGATGACCCGCACGCCTTTCTGTGACGAAAGGGTGGACAGAGCATCTTCAATGGTGATGGCCGGATCCCCGATGTTGCCGCCCAGAGAAATGAAAACCAATGTTTCGGGCAGACTGTTCTTCATCATGCGTAATCCTCGCGGTCTCTGATTATTTCTACAGCGATGTCTTTGATGATGGCCGGAATGGGGGCTTCCGGTTTGCGAACTTTCACGCGGATTTTCTGCAGGCTGCCGAAATGGCCGAGCAGGTCTTTGGCAACAGTTTCGGCGAGGGCCTCGATCAGCTTGAATCTCTGGTTCTTGACAATGTTTTCGACGCGCTTGGCGATATAGTCGTAGCGCACGGTCTGGGTTTCATCGTCGCTTTCACCTGCGGGGCGCAGATCGAGATAACAGTCAAGGTCGAAGTAGAAGCGTTGGCCCAGGGTAGCTTCCTCCTGGTAAACGCCGTGATAGGCAAAGAAGGCGAGGTCTCGGAGGATGATGCGATCCATGGGTCAGGTCCGTTGTTGCTGGCTTATGGCATGGGCTACGGCGAGTGCGTCCTTGTGGGCCGCGACGTCATGCACGCGAAATATGGCAGCTCCCTTCATCAAGGCAACCACATTGGAGGCGACTGTGCCGAAGACCCGATCCCTTGGTTCCTCCCGACCGGTCAAGCTGCCGATAAATCTCTTGCGTGATGTACCTATCAATAATGGATACCCCCAAACGCATAATTGTTCAAGTCGGGCTAAAATCTCGATATTTTCTGCCACGTCTTTTGCAAAGCCGATTCCGGGGTCGAGCACGATGTCTGCGTGCTTCACTCCCGCTGCAAGGGCGATGGCGATCGAACGGTCAAAGAAGCGTTTCATCTGGTCGAGGATGTCGCTGTCGGCGTGGCGTTCCTTCTCCCAGTGATTGATGATGACCGGTGCCTGATGGTCGGCGGCGGCTTTGGCGATGTCCGGTTCGCGTTGCAGGCCCCAGACGTCATTGACGATATGGGCACCTGCCGCAAGGGCCTTGTCGGCAACGCGGGCCTTGTAGGTGTCAACGGAGATGGCACAGCCGAGATTGGCCTCTGCAATGGCAGAAATTGCCGGAATGACCCGGTCCAGCTCCTCGTCCTCGCCGACCAGCGCGGCTCCGGGGCGGGTCGACTCGCCGCCGATATCGAGGATCCGGGCTCCTTCGCTGGCCAACTGTTGCGCGTGGGAGAGGGCTTTGTCGCGGCCGATATGGCGACCCCCGTCGGAAAAGGAATCCGGGGTGACGTTGATGATGCCCATGATCAGGGGAGGCGCGCTTTGGGTCCAGCTGATCGGTCCGAGTTTGAGGGCTTGCGCAGTCTGAGGCATTGCTTCTTGCTTTCAAATTCAGTGCATCACATCGCGATCACATTGCAATCTCATTGCAGTCACATGGAGATGGTGTTGCCATCCATATCAGCAATCGCTTTGGCCGAGAAAGCCATTCGACAGGATAATTTACACCAAAATGTTTGTCTTTTCACGATTGTGCAATTAGAAATCTTATCAAATAGTCTCATAATTCATTTTCAACATATTGAAATATAGGAATTATTCGGCCATCCCTTCCATGGTCCGAATTGTGCTCGTCCCTGTCCCTCTTTACAAGTCTTCTTTCAGGAATATGCATTTGTCCGGATGGGCCGCCGGGGGGAATGGTGCCCGGAAAGACAGAACCAGATGATCCAAAGCGCTCAGGATCTCAGGCGCTTTCGGGGTGAGGGACATTGGCGGGGCTTTCATGTTTGAGAAAATCTTAGTAGCGAACCGTGGTGAAATTGCTTGTCGGGTGATCAAGTCGGCCCGCAAGATGGGCATCAAGACCGTTGCTGTCTATTCCGATGCGGACGAAGATTCGATGCATGTGCAGATGGCGGATGAGGCGGTGCATCTGGGGCCGCCGCCGGCCACCCAATCCTATCTGCTTGGTGACAAGATCATCGAGGCCTGCAAGAAGACCGGCGCACAGGCGGTTCATCCGGGATATGGCTTTCTGTCGGAAAATGCCGCCTTCTGCAAGGCACTGGCCGCCGCCGGGATCGAATTCGTCGGGCCGCCTGCCAAAGCCATCGAGGCAATGGGCGACAAGATCGAATCAAAGAAATTTGCGCTTGATGCCAGGGTTTCGACTGTGCCCGGCCACATGGGCATCATCGAGGACGCCGATGAGGCCGTTCGCATCTCTGGCGAGATCGGTTATCCGGTGATGATCAAGGCCTCTGCCGGGGGCGGAGGCAAGGGCATGCGCATTGCATGGAACGATACCGAGGCGCGGGAAGGGTTTGAACGTGCCCGGTCCGAGGCCCGCTCCTCCTTCGGTGATGACCGCTGCTTTATCGAGAAATTCGTCGTCGGCCCGCGTCATATCGAAATTCAGGTTTTGGCCGACAAACATGGCAACGCCATCTATCTCAATGAGCGGGAATGCTCCATCCAGCGGCGAAACCAGAAGGTGATCGAAGAGGCACCGTCCTCCTTTCTTGATCCGGCAACCCGCAAGGCGATGGGCGAGCAGGCTGTCGCTCTTGCCAAGGCCGTGGGCTATCACTCTGCTGGCACGGTGGAATTCATCGTCGACAAGGACCGGAATTTCTATTTCCTTGAAATGAACACCCGCTTGCAGGTGGAGCACCCGGTGACCGAGCTGATCACCGGGGTCGATCTCGTCGAGCAAATGATTCACATCGCCAATGGTGAAAAGCTGACGCTGACGCAGGCAGATGTCCAAATCAATGGCTGGGCGATCGAGTCGCGCATCTATGCCGAGGATCCGTTCCGCAATTTCCTGCCGTCCATCGGTCGACTGGTTGACTACCGACCGCCGATGGAGGGCTGCGCCGACGGGTTGACGATCCGCAATGACACCGGCGTTGAGGCGGGCTCGGAAATCGCCATGTTCTACGACCCGATGATTGCCAAGCTCTGCACCCATGGGCCGGACCGGAAGTCGGCAATCGACCACATGTCCCGCGCGCTTGATGCCTTCATCATTGATGGCATCGAGCACAATATTCCTTTCCTGACCGCCCTGATGGAACATCCCAGATGGCGGGCCGGGGACATCACCACCGGCTTCATCGCGGAGGAATATCCCGACGGTTTCGAAGGCGGGCACTGGGACGAGGAGACGGACCTGGCGCTGGCCTGCGTGGCGACTTCGATGGAACTGGTCGTGCATGATCGGCTGCATCGCTTCAAGGACAGGCGCAAGCTGGAGACCATGCCGATGCATGAGCATTGGACGGCGGCTTTCGACAAGAACAAGCGGTTCGCCATTCGCTATCTCAGCGGCAACCCGACAACGCCGATCGACATGGATCTTGCCCTGCCTGACGGGCGTGTGGTGCCTGTGCTGTCCGACTGGGCGCCGGGCTGGAAGCTCTGGTGTGGTGAAGTGGATGGCCGCGAGATGATCGTGCAGGTGCGCAGGGGGCTCAATTCCTACATCCTGACCCACAAGGGCGTGAAGCAGGAAGTCAAGGTCATGCGGCCTCATGTGGCCGAGCTGGAAGCGCTTCTGCCCAAGCGCGTTCCGCCGGACACTTCAAACCTGCTGTTGTGCCCGATGCCGGGACTGGTGGTGTCGATTGCCGTCAAGGAAGGGCAGATTGTTCAGACCGGGGAGGCGCTCGCCACCGTAGAAGCGATGAAGATGGAGAATGTGCTCCGCGCCGAACGGGACCTTGTGGTCGAGGAAATTCTGGTCAGCGAAGGGGACAGCCTCGCAGTCGATACGGTGATGATGCGATTCGTCAGCAAGGCAAGCAGCGCCGCCTGAGCACCGTCTGATTTTTGGTCAAAAAGAAAGCCCGGCCTTGAGCCGGGCTTGTTTGTGGAGCCAATCGGCTCTTTCTCAGATCCTGATTTGGCGCAGTGTGCGAGCGAGGTCTGCATAGACACGTTTGACCTCGCGTTGATATTCCGCGCCGACGGCAAGCCAGACCATGCTCAGCACCCCGGCCAGCACCAGATATTCGATTGTGACGGACGCGGACTCGTCGCGGATAAATTGCTTCAAGCGATCAAAAGACATGGTAAATCCGTTTGGACTGAAATCAGAAGTTGTTTAACTTCCGGTTTATCCTAACAAACTGTTAACGGAAAGACGCAGAGCCATTTTTTGCGCTCGTGTGGTTAATATCAAAAGGTGCAGTGCAAGAACCTATGCACTTTTACGATGTGCTGGAGAATCCTCCGGCTTTTGAGTCCTAAGCTGTTGGTCCGAATAGCGGTTCGAATGCCGAACGCAGGGTCATGTCGACATCGGACATGGCGATCGGGTAGCCCAGATCAACAAAGCTGGTGACTCCATGCTGGGCGATGCCGCAAGGGACAATTCCGCTGTAATGCTCCAGATCAGGCTCGATGTTGAGGCTGATGCCGTGGAAGGTGACCCATTTGCGGACGCGGATGCCGATGGCTGCGATCTTGTCTTCCACCCCGGCTCCCTTTTCCGGACGGGACACCCAGACCCCTACGCGGTCCTTGCGGCGCTCACCCGTGATGTTGTGCTCGGCAAGTGTGTTGATGATCCAGCTTTCCAGACATTGGACGAACAGACGGACGTCCTGCTTGCGGCGCTTGAGATCAAGCATGACATAGGCGACGCGCTGCCCCGGTCCGTGATAGGTATATTGGCCGCCACGACCGGTTGCGAAGACATCGAAGCGGTCCGACGCGACCAGATCGGCAGGATTGGCGCTGGTTCCGGCAGTATAGAGCGGCGGGTGTTCCAGCAACCAGACGCATTCCCGCGCCTTGCCCTCGGCGATGGCGGCGATGCGGTTTTCCATGAACACCATCGCTTCAGTGTAGGGAATCAGGCGATCTGATATCAGCCACTCGACCGGCTCGGGGCTGCTTGATAGCATGGTGGCGAGGGGGGCTGTTTCGGAGTCGGTTCTGGTCTGGTCTTGTCTTTCCTGGGTCATGGCGTCAGATCTGTGGTCCTGCAAATTCCGTCTTGTGTTTGGGAGACTTCGTTAACGCTTCGTTTACCAATGAAGGTAACACTCTGTTAATGTCTCTCATAGTCGATCCGTGGGTAGCACGGAAGGGTGCGTCGTGGCTAATCTAGATTCCATTTCGATCAATATTTCTGTTGTGCTGGGCACGACCTCGATTCCGATTCACCAGCTGTTGCGTATGGGACGCGGTGCCGTCATCGAGCTGGACGCCCATGAAGAGGATGATTGTCTGATTCTGGCCAATGATATTCCCGTTGCGCATGGACAGGTGATTCTGAGAGGGGAAAAAGTCGGCATTTCCATCACCAAGGTGTTGATGCGCAGCCCTGAATGGCGTCCGATCCGCGGAATTCACCGGATTTCAGGCTAATTCCAGCCTTCGATTTAGCCGCAAGGCAGGGCATGAGGTGGGTGATAGAGACGCCTTGCCGTGAAGTTTTTTCGTCGATTGTCATCAACTTTCCACATTTGTTGTTGATCTCCATCTTATAGGCTTGTGTGGTCAAATCTAATTTGATAGTTACACGCCACCAACAAGGATAATTCCTTGATCAAACACGGTTTGCGGCCGTGGCGGAATTGGTAGACGCGCAGCGTTGAGGTCGCTGTGGGGTAACTCCCGTGGAAGTTCGAGTCTTCTCGGCCGCACCAAGTTTTCTCTTGGAAAGCTTGATTGCCTTGGTGGAAACAAAAGGTTGCTTCGGCAGCCTTTTTTGTTATTGGCACTCTTTCCTGTCTTTGGGTGATGCCCGAGTCGCAGAACGGCGAACTCCGGGCTGTCGTCATGACGTCCGTTGTCTCTGGGCTTGCAAGGATACCTGCCAAAGCCTTCCATGTGCCTTCGGGTGAAACGCCGCTCTGTTTCCGTATTCTGCCCCGATATCAAATTTTCCAAAATGGAATTGGCTGAGTGGCCGTGTCGAGCCAGAATCGGGCTCAACGCAGTCACGGGCGTTCTCGCCAAGACCAGACGGTATGCAAGGCTCTACTATGCGGTTTTGATGGATTGGGGAGGAGAGGGCCGGCAAAGCAAGGGGGTTGCTTTGCCGTATGATGGGACGCGCCAAGACTCTTCAGGCGGGCTTGCCTGAAGAACCGGTATTGATCCTGTCAGCCGAGCAAGGATCATGCGCGATAGCGGGCGCTGCTTTCAAGCAGATGGCGTGAATAGGGATGGTCGGCCTGCTGGTTTCGCATCTTGTCTACGGTCATCATCTCGACCAGTTCGCCATGCTGCATGACGGCGACATTGTCACACATGTGGCCAACAACGGCCAGATCGTGCGACACCATCACGTAGGTCAGGTTATGTTCCGCACGCAACTCGCTCAAAAGATTGAGAATTTCTGCCTGAACAGACACATCGAGCGCCGAGGTCGGCTCGTCCAGCAGCAAGATCTTGGGCTCAGGTGCCAGAGCCCGGGCGATGGCAACGCGCTGGCGCTGACCGCCTGAGAGCTGATGGGGATAGCGGAAGCGGAAGCTGGCACCCAGCCCGACATCATCCAGAAGCTTTGGAATCTTGCTGTCGATGTCCTTGAACCCGTGCAGTTGCAAGGTTTCGCTCAGCACCCGATCAACCGTGTGTCGGGGATGGAGCGATGCGTAGGGGTCCTGAAAGACCATCTGGACGGTCTTGTAGAAGTGTTTGTCGCGCTTTGCCCCCAGTTCCTTCTGGTCGACGAGAATGGTGCCATTCCAATAGGGCACAAGGCCGGTGACCGCGCGCAGAACGGTAGACTTGCCCGATCCGCTCTCGCCGACCAGTCCAAAGCTGTCTCCCTGCCTGACGGAAAAGGATACGGACTTGACCGCATCGACACGATCTGCTCCTTCGCCAAACCAGACATTGAGATCAATCAGTTCCAGTGCTTTCTTCATAGGATACCACTCACGCTTTCCTGATCACGCCATGCCGGATCCCGGTCGAGCGTTTCCAGTCGGTCTTTCTTGATGGTGAGCTGCGGCATGGAGTTCAGCAGGCCGCGCGTGTAGGGGTGCTTTGCCTCCTCCAGTTTGCCGGATTCGCAGATCTCGACAATGCGCCCGCCATACATGATGAGAATTCGGTCGCAGAAATTGGACACCAGCCGCAAGTCGTGACTGATGAAGATCAGCCCCATGCCTCGCTCGCGCACCAGCTTGTCCATGATTTCCAGAACCTGAATCTGGACGGAAACGTCCAGCGCAGAGGTCGGCTCGTCGGCGATCAGAATCTTGGGGTTGGCGATGAGCATCATGGCGATCATCACCCGCTGCCCCATGCCGCCGGAGAGCTCGTGTGGATAGGCGGCAAAGACCCGCTCCGGATCACGAATGACGACGGCTTCGAGCATGTCCAGAGCTTTCTGGCGCGCCAGCTTGCGGTCGACCTTCTCGTGAATGGAGAGCGCTTCGACGATCTGCTCGCCGACGCGCATGACCGGATTGAGCGAGTATTTCGGATCCTGCATGACCATCGAAATGTCTCTGCCTCGCAACTGGCGCATGGCCTTTTCCGGCATGGCCATGATGTCCTGTCCGAGAATCTCCATGCGATCGGCCTCGACGATGCCGGGCCTTCGGATGAGGCGGAGTAGGGCACGGCCGGTCATCGACTTGCCGGATCCGCTCTCGCCAACAATACCAAGGCGCTCCTTGCCCAGCGAGAAGCTGATTCCGCGCACGGCGTCGAAGACACCGGTGCGGGTGGGAAAGCGCACCCACAGGTTTTCTACATCAACCAGATTGCTCATCGGCCACTCTCCTTGGGATCCAGTACATCGCGCAGGCCGTCGCCAAGCAGGTTGAAGGCAAGGCTGACCATGAAGATGGCGATACCGGGCATCGTGGCAACCCACCAGTGGTCAAGAATAAACTTGCGGCCGCCAGAGATCATGGCGCCCCATTCCGGAGATGGAGGCTGGGCGCCGAGGCCAAGGAAGCCAAGGCCCGCAGCGGTCAGGATCACGCCTGCCATGTCGAGGGTGACCCGGATGACGATGGACGAGATGCAGAGCGGCCAGATATGCTTGGTGATGATCCGGATGGGACCGGCGCCCTGCAGCTTGATGGCCTGGATGAAATCGGATTTGCGGATTGTCAGGGTTTCGGCCCGGGCGATGCGCGCATAGGGGGGCCATGCCGTCAGCGAGATGGCAAGAACGGCATTCTCGATGCCTGCGCCCAGCGCTGCCACAAAGGCAAGCGCCAGCACCAGCTTCGGGAAGGCAAGGAAAATATCGGTGATCCGCATCAGGACGACATCAACCCAGCCGCCGACATAGCCGGAGATGGTGCCGACGATCAGCCCCATGATCGGGGCGATGATCGCCACCAGCGTGACGATGTAGAGTGTGATGCGCGAACCATAGAGCAGGCGGCTGAGGATGTCGCGGCCGAGCGAATCCGTGCCGAGCAGGTGGTCTGCAAAGCCCAGTGGCTTGAGGCGGTTGGCCAGATCCTGGGTGAACGGATCGTGTGGCGCGAGGATGGGCGCAAAGATCGCGATGATGATCACGGCGACCAGAATGCCCAGCCCGGCCATGGCCAGCGTATTGCGCTTGAGGGCCAGCCAGTTCTGATACCAGGCGGCCATGCGGGCATGGTGTCGCGATGTCGGAACCTCGGCCAGCAACCAGGCGCGCATGTTTTGCTTTTCTGTTTGTTGTACTAAGCTCATGACTTGGTTTCTTCTCTTTGGGTGTCTTCTCTTGGTGTCTGTTCCATATGGTCGCCTCTATTTCGACCGGGGGTCGAGAAGGCGATAGAGGACATCGGACAGAACGTTGAGGCAGACAAAAACCAGCCCGACAATCACGGTGCCGCCAAGCACGGCAGCCATATCCGCAGAGAGCAGGGAAGTGGTGATGTAACTGCCGATACCCGGCCATGAGAAAATGATTTCGGTCAGAACCGACCCTTCGAGCAGCCCCGCATAGGACAGCGCCACCACGGTGATCAACTGGACGCCGATGTTGCGGAAGGCATGCTGCCAGATGACGCGAGCTTCCGAGAGGCCCTTGACGCGTGCTGCGGTGACATATTCCGAGCTCAACTGCTCAAGCATGAAGGACCGCGTCATGCGGCTGATATAGGCCAGCGAATAGTAGCCAAGGATGCAGGCCGGCAGCACGATGTGCGAAAAGGCGTTGGAGAAGACCTCGAAGTCTCCGGCGAGCAGGCTGTCGATGAGGATCATGCCGGTGACGGTTGGAACCACGTCATCATAGAAGATATCGAGCCGACCCGGTCCGCCGACCCAGCCAAGAATGCCGTAGAAGATCAACAGGCCGACAAGGCCGATCCAGAAGACCGGAATGGAGTAGCCAATGAGGGCGACAAAGCGGGCGGTCTGGTCGATCCAGGTTCCGCGTTTGACTGCAGCCAGGACACCGAGCGGAATGCCAACCACAATCCCGATCAGCGTGCCGATGGTCGCCAGTTCCATGGTCGCCGGGAAAAAGCGCTTGATGTCGTCAAACACCGGCATGCCCGTCCGGATGGATTCACCCAGATTGCCGTGGAAGACATCATTGAGATAGATGAGGAACTGAACCAGCAAGGGTTTGTCCAGTCCCAGTGAGACATAGGCCTCGTCATACTGGGCCTGTGAAGCGCGCTCGCCAACAATGGCAAGAACGGGGTCAACAGGCATCACGCGACCGATGATGAAGGTAATAAAAAGCAATCCGACCATCGTTATGACGATCGTGAACAAAGTCGAGATCGTTTTCGTTGCGATGGGCGGAATGGACAGCTGAAGCTGTCCACCCGTCTTTTCCATAATGATATTCCCGGATCAGATATCAGTCTTTTGTGACCGGCCAGAATGCGATGGAAGATACCGCGCCGCCGAGCGAGAGGTTCTTCACGTTTGCCTGCATGCCAGCCTGCTCGATCTGCTGGAACATGATGCCAAACGGGCTATCTTTCTGGAAATCTTTCTGGAGGTCGACATACATCTGTTTGCGCTTGTCGACGTCGTTCTCGACGACCGCGTCAAGGGTGCGCTGGGAATAGGCCGGGATATCCCAGGCGTTGCGCCATGCGAGATAGCCGGTGTTGCCCGAGTCATCCGCATTGCCCGGGTTGAGGGCGAAGGTGCCTGCGTTGGTGTTCGGGTCGGAATAGTCCGGTCCCCATGCGCCAACATAGATGTCATGAACGCGGGCACGGTATTTGTCGAGGGTCTGCGCACCGGTGCCGATGGTCAGGGTCAGCTTGATGCCTGCCTTGCCCCAGGTGTCCTGAAGGGACTGGGCAATGTCGATACGTTCCTGAGCTTCACGAACGATGGCATTGATTTCGAAGCCGTCCGGATATCCGGCTTCGGCCAGCAGGGCTTTGCCCTTTTCGATATCAAGATGATAGGGCTTGTCATCGATGGCGCCGAAATAGGTCATCGGCAGGAAGGTCTGGTGAACCGTATACTGGCCTTTGAGGAAGCTGTTGGCCATGCCTTCATAGTCGGTCAGCCATTTCATGGCTTCGAGAACCTTCGGGTTGGAAAGATACTCGCTTTTCTGGTTGGCAGACCAGTACATGAGACGACCGCGCAGCTCGTCCTGAACCTTGAGTCCTTCTGTGCCGGAAATGGCAGCCACATCTTCCGTGGAGAGGTTGCGGGCGATATCGACGTCACCCTTTTCAAGCAGCAGGCGCTGGCTGGCGCTCTCGGCCACGTGGCGGATGAAGACCTGCTTCAGCTTGGGCTTGTCGCCATAGTAATTGTCGTTTGCAGTCAGAACGACGCTTTCGTTCGGCTTGAAGCTCTTGAGGATGTAGGCGCCGGAGCCGGCGGTGTTGGAGCGCAGCCAATCGTTGCCCATGTCGCCATCGGCTTCATGTTCCATCACCAGCTTGCTGTCAACGATGGACGCGATGTTGGCGGTCAGGCAGTTCAGCACAAAGGAAACAGCGTATTTCTTGTCGGTGGTGATCTGAAGGGTGTAGTCGTCGGTTGCCACGACTTTCTCGTCGACGTTATCAGCGGTAAAGCCGAACTGGGACAGGATGAAACTCGGGGTCTTGTTCAGTTTGATCGCACGCTGCAGAGAGTAGGCGGCATCTTTGGCGGTGATCGGGTTTCCAGACGCAAACTTGCGACCTTCGACAATGTGGAAGGTGATGGTCTTGCCGTCTTCGGAAATGTCCCAACTGGAAGCGAGGTCTGGCTGGTAGCCAGCGTCGAGATTCATCGGGTCAAAGGCAACGAGGAAAGAATAGATGTTGTTGTCGATTTCGTTACTGGTGAACTCGAAAGACTGTGCCGGGTCGAACGAAATGATGTCGTCGATCGTCTGGGCAACCACGAGCATGTTTTTCGGCGTTGCGGCCAGGGATGGCATGGCGGCCACGGACACGACGGCGGCGGCAGCCAAAAGGGAAATCTTGAAATGTTTCATAGCACTGTTCCTCTGGAATCTTCCTCTGATTGAATTATTTGTTGTTTGATGGTGATTGCGTGGGCTTTTTGCCTCTATTGGTAGCCGGAAGGGGACCTCAGTCCTCTTTCCAGGTCTTCTTCAAAACGCGCAGCCAGTTTTCATGGCAAAGCTTGGCCATCAGCGCCTCGCCATAGCCATGCTGGCGCATGGCTTCGCGCAGGGTGGTGAGGCCGGACAGATCCTTGATGTCCTGCGGAATATCGGCACCATCAAAGTCGGACCCGAGGCCAACCCGGTCTTCGCCGAGCTTCTCCATCAGATGATCCAGATGGCGCAGCATCAGCTCGACATTGGTGTCGACATTCTGTTGCCCGTCCGGGCGCAGGAAGACGACGGCAAAGTTGAGCCCCACCATGCCGTCGCTTTCGGCAATGATGCCGAGCTGACGGTCTGTCAGGTTGCGGGCGTGGGGGCAGATGGCATAGGCGTTGGAGTGGGTGGCAACAATCGGAGCGTCGGTTATCGCGGCCAGATCGTCAAAGCCCTTTTCATTGAGATGGGACACATCGAGCATGACTCCGAGCCGGTTGCATTCACTGACCAGCTTCTTGCCAAGCTCGGTCAGACCCGGACCGGTATCGCCAGTTGACGGGTAGCGGAAGGGAACGCCGTGGCCGAATTTGGTCGGGCGGCTCCAGACCGGTCCAATGGACCTGAGACCGGCAGCGTAAAGCACTTCCAGTGTCTCGAATTCCTCGTCAATGGCTTCGGCTCCCTCCATGTGCAGCACGGCGGCGATCACATCGCGCTCGAAGGCGGCTAGAATGTCTTTGGTGGAGGTGCAGCCTTTGAGAAAACCGGCTGCTTCCAGTTTCTTGAAGGTGGCGACTTCGGAGAGAACCACCTTGATGGCATCATTCCAGGCGATGGCAGGGGGCAGTGGAATGTCATAGGTCGGCTGGTCCATCTTGTCTTCATAGCTGCCTCTGCCGCCAGAACCTAGGTCGCTGGGAACGTAAAGCGCAAACAGGCCACCGCCAAACCCGCCTGCCTTTGCTCTTGGCAGGTCCATCTGGCCCTTGTCGGTTCCCGCCATGGCTGCGTCTAGCGTCAGGGTCTTGCGGAAGAAGCGGAGAAGAAAGTCGTTGTGACCGTCGAAAATGATGGGTGTCTTGGTATTCAACATGGAAATTACTGCGTGCGCATTCTGGCTCTGGGAGTTCGGTTCGTTTCCTTCGTATCGGGTGTCGGGGAAGGATTTTTTGAAATCTGCGCCAAAGCAGAAGTGGCCTTTCTTATAAGTCGGAAAATTGAGTTTGAATGAACTCAATATGTTCAACCATGCAATGTCAAGAACTCAAGCTGCGTGTAAAAGATGAGGCCATGTGGAGTGCGACGACTGCTGTTTATTTTGGCAAGTCAAGGCAATGAAGTCGGTGGCGGGGATACCGATAAAGTTGCAGAGTTTCGGTATGTTGAGGTGATAGGCAATTCCCCTTATGCTATCGGGGGATGCAAAACTGGGCACTTATTGTGAAAATGCGCATTTTTTTGCCACTTTATGAATTCTTTGGATATTTGCATAATTTCAGGGCAACTGGATGCCTCCCGATGTTCTGCGGGACTCGCCGCCGTGGGGACGCTGCGGGGTGTTCTCCGCGATTTTTTGCCCGATAGTCTCAAACGTGGTTGCTGAGGGCTATATCCGGCGCTTCGGATGCAAGGTCCCGGCGAGGGATGGCCAAGCAGACAGCGAGGCGTTCGAGCCCGATGAAGCCTGTTTCCTGTGCCATCTCTGCGTCTGGGCAGTCCCGTTCATTGACAAGAAAAGATGAGTTGACATACTGTATGCCAATTCTCGTCGTTCGTTTCCTTCTCCAGATTTTGCGGACACATTCATTCCCTTATCCCGAGGTCCTTATTCCGAGGTCCCCTCTAGGGCCCCATCCGCGGCCGGGATGAGAGGATGTCTTGCTGCGTTCAAAATCTCTTGCCAGTGAGCTTGCAGCATGTCCCTTGGATTGTCGGCCAGTCTTCTCGGTGCCTTCTTTCTTGCCCTCAACTATGTGGCGACCCAACGCTGCCAGCAGGTGTGGTCCTATCGGTCGACCCGGATGCTGTTGGCCACACAGGTCTCGATGGCCTTGCTTCTCATCATTCCCTTCCTTCTGCTACGTGTCTGGCGCTATCTGGAATTGCAGGATCTCGTTTCGCTTGTCCGGATCAATGCTCCTTATGCGGTGGCGCAATATTTCATCATTCTGGCAATCCGCAAGAGCGATGCTTCAGTGATTTCGCCGATGCTGACACTGAAGATCCCGACCCTGACGATCATGGCGATCTTCATGGGGCAGGGGATGCCATCGTCGCATCAGTTGCTGGCCATGGCACTCATCATCCTTTTGGCCTATGCATTGTCGCGTCGCTCCGGACGTCTTGATCTCTGGCCTGCGCTGTTCGTGATTGTTGCCAGTGTCGGCTATGCTCTGTCGGACATTGAAATCACGCATTTTTCCAAGCGCTTCCTCGGTCTGGCCATCCTCCATCAGGTGGCCCTGACGGTGTCGGTCAACTATATCTTCTGCGGGCTGGTTGCGGCGCCGATGTTGTTTTTCATGAAGGTTCCGGCGCGCATCGTCTATGACACGCGATGGATTGGATTGACCTGGGTGATTGCCGTCTATCTGCTGGTCATCGGCTTCAGCTCGACAGGCGTTCTGGAGGCCAACGTGGCCCAGTCTCTGAGGGGTGTCTTCGGCATCCTGATTGCCATGGCGCTGGCGAGGAAACTGCCCGGAAGCAGCACGGACTGGGGCTTCAAGATCCTGATATCCATTGGAATGACCGGTGCGGTCTTCCTCTACTTCCTCTAGCGTTCTGCCATCCGGCCTCTATTGGTCGAGGGTTGCCAGCTGCCAGTAGGAGCCCTGTTTCCGGTCGATATGGCGTCCGAGAATGGCGAGGCTTGCATCGAGATCCCTGCGGCTGACAGCGTCTGCAATCTCGCAATGCTCCTTGTAGGATTTCTCCAGATGGTCGGGATGGTGGCCGAGGCGGTGACGGACCGCTGCCATCTTCTTGGCGATGGTCTGATAGGCATCGTCAAGGAAACGGTTGCCAGAGCAGTCGAACAGACACTGATGATAGATCGCATCCAGCGAGAGATAATGCTGCACTCTGTCGTCCCCGAGGGCCTCGGTCATCTCTGCGACAACGGCTGCCAGCCGCTTGTGGAGCTGGTCCGGATTCTGCTCCAGCGCCGCGATCAATGCGGTTCGCTCAAGACATACCCGGGCGTCGCAGAGCATGGCGATCTGGTGGGGGGAGAGGGAGAAGACGAAGGTTCCCTTCTGGGGGGAGACCGTCAGCAGGCCTTCCATTTCAAGACGGTTGAAAGCCTCTCGCACCGGGGTGCGGCTGACCTCGAAATCCTTGGCGATCCGAACTTCCGAGAGCTGCGACCCCAGCTCAAGCTCACCACTGACAATCATGTCCCTGAGCTTTTCGGACACCAGTTCGGTAAGCGACTTGGGGCGCACGATTGAATTCATCTTGGTTCTCCTTGGGCGCGACGATATCCCAAGGCTTCATGGAACACAAGGCGGGCTGCAGAGGAGAGGGGCAGGCGGTCCAGGCCCGACCATAGGCCGGGCCAAACACCGGAGGATTGGCTAGAAGCCGACGATCTGGTCGGGCAACCAGGTGGCAATGGCCGGGAACAGGGCAACCACCAGCAAGGTGACGATCTGGAGGGCGATGAAGGGCACCACGCCCTTGCACATCTGACCATAGGTCATGTCCGGCGGCGCGATCGATTTGAGATAGAAGATCGAGGAGGCCATCGGCGGGGTCAGGTAGCTGGTCTGGATGACGATGATCACCATGGTGCCGAACCAGACCGGATCAATACCCGCCTGCCGGATGATCGGCGTGAAGAGGGGCACACAGATCAGCACGTTGGCGGTCCAGTCGAGCACAAAGCCGAGCAGGAAGACGATGATGAGGAAGAAGATGATGATGCCAGCCTCGCCAAGGCCCGCTGCCTCCACCGCATTGCGGATGAGCTTGGAGCCGCCATTGGCTGCAAAGGTGCCCATGAACATGGTGCCTGCGGCAACGATCAGCAGGATCATGGCCGAGATGCGCACCGTGATGGTCAGGGCTTCGCGCAGCATTGAAAGGCTGAAGCGCCCATAGGCGATGCAGAGCAGAATGGCACCCAGCGCGCCAAGCGACGCCGCCTCGGTAGGCGAGGCGACACCGGCCAGAAGCGAGCCGAGCACGGCAACGATCAGCGCGAAAATCGGCAGCAGCGAGGTCAGTGTCAGCTGCAATTTGTCCTTGAGGGGAACGGCGCGCATTTCCTCATGGGCGTCGGTCTTCTCCGGTGGCCAGATGAGACCATGCAGAATGATGAAGGCGATGAAGAGGGCAATCATCAACAGGCCGGGAAACATCATGGCGGCCAGCAATTCCCCCACCGACATCTGCGCCAACGAAGCATACATCACCGCAATGACCGACGGCGGGATCATGGTGCCGAGCGAACCACCGGCGCAGATGGTGCCCGCGGTAAGGCTGTTGGAATAGCGGAAGCGCTGCATGGCGGGAATGGCCATCATGCCGATCATCACCTCGACGGCACCGACCACACCGGCCGCCGCCGCAAACACCGCCCCCATGGCGATGGTCGCCACGGCAAGCCCGCCGGGCAGGCGACCAAGCCAGAGCTGCATCACCTTGAACAGGCGTTCGGCAATGCCCGAGCGTTCCAGAATGGCCCCCATCAGCACAAACATCGGAATGGCGGCCAGAATGAAGTTGGTCGCGGCGGAATAGAAGGAGCCATAGAGTTGGGCAAAGACATTCTCGCCAAACACCATGAAGCCCGCCCCGGCGGAGACCACCGTCAGGGACAGGGAAATCGGAATACCCACCAGCACCAGAACAAACAGGGCGGGAAACATCAGGGCTGCAATGGACATGGTTAAACCTTCAGCTGGAAGCTGTCATTTCCGGTCCGGGCGAAAGCGCGCAAGCCTTGCACGGCAAGTTGCAGCGTCAGCGCCACCAGACCAAGGGCAAGCAGGGAATAGAAGGGCCAGACGAGGGGCGCCCAGGGGCTGACCATTTCCACCTCGTTGGTGACAAAGGCACGCCAGGCGCGCCGGATGCCGAACCATGCAAGCCCGCCATAGATCGGCGTGAGAAGAAAGACAAAGACCACCGCCTCGATCAGCGAACGCAGGCGCGGGGGCATTTTCTGGGCCAGAAAATCGATGCGCACATGGGCATCCTCATGCAGCGCCCATGCCGCACCCAGCACAAACAGCGTGCCGGTGCACATGTAGGAAATATCGAAGGCCCAGAGTGTTGGCGCGTTGAAGACATAACGCGCCACCACCTCGTAGATCATGGAGGCGACCAGACAGAGTGTCACGATCTCTGCGATGCGTGACAGGAATTTTGAGAACAGATCAACTGTCTTGAACAAACCACTCATCGTGCCGCCTCCCTGTTGTTAGTCCTGATTGCGGATCAGGTAGCTGCTTTCGGCAGACCAGTTCTTTTCAAACGCATTGTATTTTTCAAGCAATGCGGCCATTTCCGGCTTGCCTGCCTCTTTCTCGGAGGCTGCCTTCTTGGTGATCCAGTCCTTGCCGGCGTCGGAAAGCTGCTGGATGAAATCGGCATCAAGGGTGATGATCTCATTCTTGCCGGAGCGGTAGGTGTCCAGCGCCTTGATATCCTGGCTGTAGAAATGGATGAGACCTTCCATGGTCGTCATTTCGGCTGCCTTTTCGATCAGCGGCTTCAGGTCGTCGGCAACGGCATCCCAGGTTTCCTGCTTCAGCACCACTTCCCACAGGAAGGTCGGCTGATGGACGCCTGGAACGATGATGTATTTGGCCGCTTCGTGGAAGGCTTCAGGCAGGTTTGCAGACGGAGGTCCCCATTCGATCAGGTCAACGCCCTTGCGCTGCAGCAGGGTGTAGATTTCTCCCGGCGGGACAACGGTCGGAACTGCGCCGAAATATTCTTTCATCACCTCGGCCCACGGGCCGGAGGTGCGGTATTTGAGGCCCTTGAGGTCCTCGGCTTTATGGATAGGCACGTTGGAATGGGCCATGATTTCGGACGAGCCGATGCCGACGATCAGGCTCTTGAAACCTTCCTTGGCACGCAGATCGTAGAGGGCTTCCTTGCCGCCGTCTTCATAGATCCAGGTGATGTAGGCTTCCGGCCCCATGCCGCCCGGGAAGCCAGCGAAAATGGCGTTGATCGGATCCTGATTGACCCGATAGCTCGGGGTGGAGTGGCCCGCCTTGATGATTCCGTCCTTGACGCCATCATAAACCTGAAGGGCAGGGACAAGGACGCCAGCACCGAACGGTTCGATTTCAACGCGGCCGCTGGTCAAAAGCTTCACGTTGCTCGCGAAGCGTTCAAGAAAGTTGACGTAGAAGGGAGAGCCTTCGGGGACTGACGTTGGGATTTGCCAGGTCACTTCCTGTGCCAGCGAAGGTCCCGCTGCCACAAACAAAGAGGCGGCAAGCCCCAGAGCTTTAAGCTGTTTGAACAAGACAATGTTCTCCTGTGGTTAGCGGATCTTGGGTGCCCGCTTTCTGGAAGGGTGAGAGTCCCGAACGGTGGTGGGTTCAGGGGGAATACTTACGGGAAAACCGTAGGCTAAAAAATATTTATTGTCGACATGTAAAATACAAATTTTCACAAACATGACCAGAAAGTGAATATTTTCAAATGACAGGGCTGAAATGGCCCTGTGGGTTTTCTTTCCGTTGTTGCGCCGACGGATTGATTCCAGATAACGAGGGAGGGGTTCTGATTGGCTTTGTCCGGCCTCAGGGGACGGGCTTGCCGCAAAGTGAGACACTGCGGGAATGGGGCGGACGGTGAAGATGGACAGTGCGCAGGGCGCATAAAAAAAAGCCTGCGGCATGGCGGCCGCAGGCTTAGGGGACTGTTCTTATCAGGCTGCTGGTTGTTGGTCAGCTCAGATAGCGTTCTGCCAATCTTGCCCACATGGCTGCGCCTGTGGTCAGGCTGTCATCGTTGAAGTCGTAGGCGGGATTGTGCAGCATGGCGGAGTTTTCGCCGTTGCCAAGGCGGATGAAACAGCCGGGCATGCGCTCCTGATAGTGCGAGAAATCCTCGCTACCGGGGATGAGATGGCAAAGTTCGACCTTGCCTTCCCCGATCATTTCCTCGACGGCCTTCTTGGCAAATTCCGTCTCGGCGGGTGCATTGTCGACCACCGGATGACCTTCATCGAACTCGATGGTCGGTTCGGCTCCCCAGCAGGCGCACTGGGTTTCGACAACGGTCTTGATCCGTTCCTTCAGCTTGGCCCGGACCTCTGCGGAGAAGGAGCGCACGCTCAGCTCCATGGTGGCTTCCTGGGCGATGACATTGGCAGCGGTGCCGCCATTGATTGTGCCCACGGTGACCACCGCAGTCTGGGTGGAATCAATGCTGCGGGAAACGATGGTCTGCAGGGCCATCACGATGGCCGAGGCACAGACGATCGGGTCGATGCACAGATGGGGACGGGAAGCATGGCCGCCCTTGCCCTTGATCTTGATAAAGACCGTATCGGAGGCTGCCATCAGGGGGCCGGGGCGCATCAGGACGGTGCCTGCCGGGGCGCCCGGATGATTGTGCAGTCCGAAGATTGCATCACAGGGGAAACGCTCGAACAAGCCGTCCTTCATCATGGCAACCGCGCCGCTTGACTTGGCGGATTCCTCCGAGGGCTGGAACACGAGATTGAGCGTGCCTGAGAAGTTGCGGGTGCGCGCCAGATACTGTGCAGCGCCCAGCAGCATGGTTGTATGGCCATCATGGCCGCAGGCGTGCATCACACCGGGAACCGTGCTGGAATAGTCAAGCCCGGTTTCCTCGGTGATGGGCAGGGCATCCATGTCGGCGCGGATGGCGACGGAGCGATTGCCGTCGCCGACGCGCAGCCGCCCGACGACCCCGTGGCCGCCGACATTGCGGAAGACTTCATAACCCCATGCCTCGAGCTTTTCGGCGACCAAGGCCGCAGTCTTTTCCTCTTCTCCCGAAAGCTCCGGGTGGGCATGCAAGTGATGCCGGATGGCAATCAGTTCGTCTTTTGCCGGTTCAAGATCGGCGATTGTGGCGAGTTTATTCATTGGAACGAGATGCCTGAGGCACCTTCCTTTTAAAGCTGACTATCGGGGCCGCGTGACAAGGCCAGAGCTTGTCGCGTTCATTTGCATTCACTTGACTTGCTCTAACTATTTGTTCGGGCGCGAATTCTTTTCGTTAAATCGAGGTCGATTTAACGGAATGCGCGCTAGATGAAACGTGACAGGAATGCCTGTGTCCGGGCATGTTGCGGCTTGACCAGAACATCCTCCGGCTTGCCCTGTTCTATGACATAGCCGCCATCCATGAAGACAACACGATCCGCGGCCTCACGGGCGAAGCCGATTTCATGGGTCACCACGATCATCGTGAGGCCCTGAGAGGCCAGATCACGCATCGTGGCCAGCACTTCGCCGACCAGTTCCGGGTCAAGCGCCGATGTCGGTTCATCAAACAGCAGGATCTTCGGCTTGATGGCCAGAGCACGCGCAATGGCCACTCGCTGCTGCTGGCCGCCGGAGAGCTGGCCGGGATAGGCGTTGAGCTTTTCCGACAACCCGACCTTGGCGATCAGTTCCCTAGCGGTTTCGATGGCCTCGGCCTTGTTGACCCGATGCACACCGACCGGTGCCTCGATGACATTCTGCAGAACCGTCATGTGCGGGAACAGGTTGAAGCTCTGGAAAACCATGCCCATCTTGCCCCGTTGCCGGGCGATGGCGGCATTGGGCAGGGCGACGAGCTTGCCGTTTTTGAGCTGATAGCCGATCTGTTCTCCATCGACTTCGATGAAGCCCTTGTCGATATGTTCAAGCCGGTTGATGCAGCGCAGGAAGGTGGATTTTCCCGACCCGGACGGCCCAAGGATGGCGACCACTTCAGACGGGGCAACATCGAGATCGATGCCCTTGAGCACTTCATTGTTGCCGAAGGACTTGTGCAGGTTGCGTGCACGCAAGATGGGGCTGGTCATTTTGCGTCCTCTTCTGTTGTCTTGGCGTCATCCGATGTGCTGCGGGCAGCATGCATCGAATCCCCGCGTGAATAGTAGCGCTCGATGTGGGACTGGGCGTAGCTGAGGATCGAGGTGATGAGCAGATACCAGAGCACGGCGACCATCAGCAGGGGGATGACCTCGAATGTGCGGTTGTAGATCGACTGGACCGAATAGAGCAGATCGGCCATGGCGATCACCGACACCAGAGAGGTTGCCTTGATCATGTTGATGAACTGGTTGCCGGTTGGCGGCACGATGGTCTTCATGGCCTGCGGAATGATGATCCGCCACAGGGCGCGCATCGGCTTCATGCCGAAAGCCTCGGCGGTTTCCCGCTGGCCGCGCGGGACAGACAGCAGACCGCCGCGAATGATCTCTGCCATGTAGGCCGCCTCGTTGAGGGCAAGGCCGATGATGGCGGCAGTGATCGGCGTGATCAGGGCATTGGCGTCCCACTGGACCAGACTGGGCCCGAACGGGATCTTGAGCGCGATCTTGGGGAACAGGAAAGACAGGTTGTACCAGATGATCAACTGGACCAGCAGCGGGGTGCCGCGGAAGATCCAGACATAGGCGTTGGACAGGCCGCGGGCCAACGGATCCTTCGACATGCGGCCAATGGCAATCGGCAAGCCGAGCACCACACCGATCAGCATGCTGACGACGGCCAGCCAAAGGGTGACCCAGAGGCCCTGAAGCACCGTCTCATTGAAGAAATACTGTCCGACCGTAGGCCATCCGAAATTCTTGTTCGTGGCCACGGTCAATGCAAAGTCGGAGCCAAAAAGCAGCACGATCACCCAGAGGATGATCTTGCTTTTTGGCAAAGGAAGATGCGCCCCAGCGACATCGCGCAGGGAGTCTTCCGGACTGTCTTGCAATTCAGGCAGGGGCGCAGTCTTCATCTTTACAGAGCCTCGCCGCGGTTCATGCCGATTTCATCGATCATGTTGTTTTCGAGGCCCCATTTTTTCATGATCTCTTCATAGGTGCCATTGTCCTTGAGGATCTTGAGGGCTTCTTCAAGAACCGGGCCGAGCGGGGAATCCTTTGGTACCACAGCGCCCTGGAACAGGCGCGGGAAGCCGTTGGCCTTGCCGATGCCTGCCAGCTCGAGCTGACCTTCGGAGGTCTGCACGAAATAGGTCAGAGGAGCCTGGGAAGAGAAGAAGGCGTCAGCACGGTCAGCACGAACGGCCATGATGGAGGTAGGCTGGTCGGTGAAGGACTTGATGTCGATTGCGGTCTTGCCTTCGTCTTCGCATTTCTTGGACTGGGCGATGATGACGCGTTCTGCGGAGCCGCCGGACATCACGGCAATGCGCTTGCCACAGACGGTGGACAGGTCGTCAATATTCTGCGGGTTGCCTTTCTGCACGGCGAAGACCACGAATTCGTTCACCCAGTCGACAAAGTCGTTGGAGGTGCGGCGTTTAGGGAAATCACCGATGGGGCCCATGGCGAACTGGTAACGGTCTGCTGCTATACCGCTGAGGACTGCGGAGAGGCCGGCAACCGATGCATGGGTGATTTCAACGCCAAGAATTTCACCAACTGCGTGCGACAGGTCTGCCGTGGCGCCGGTCAGCTTGGTGCCTTCCACGAATTCATACGGAGGGAAGGAGCCGTTGTTGACTGCGACCATCTTGCCGGATTCCTGAATGGAAGCTGGCAGTTTTGCATGCAGGTCCTTGTTCATGGTCTGGGCTGCCTGAGCGGAAACAGACAGCATGCCGGCAAGAAGGGTCACGCTAAGAAGGGACGTCTTTTTCATGGGAATATTCCTCTATTGGGTGATTGGTTGTTTTTACTATTTTTTGACAGGGAATACTTCATCAATGTTGAGACGACGGCCGAGGATGGCCTGATCATGCATCTCATCAATGAAGTCGTTGATCATTTTCCGGTTTGCCTCGATGCCGCTGTCGCCCCAGGTTGAGGGCAGCAGAGAAGCAGTCTCGATCAGATCGGACATGAAGAATGGTGTGGTGTCGGCATAGCGGATGCGTTTCTGCATCCAGACATCACGGGATTGGTCCAGCAGGTCGCTCAGTTCCTGAGCTGCCCATGGATGCTCTTCCAGAAGGGCCGAATTCATGGTCAGGACATGAATGCCCGGCACATAACCGACGGTTTGGAAATAATCTGCCTGACTGGCCGAAAGATTCGGCAGCAGCTGGCGGAACTGGGACGATGCCTCAAAGAAGCCCTTGGGCATGAATGGTGTGAAGACGACGTCCAGCCATCCTCTGGCCAGCGAGTCCATCATTGGCTCTTCATCGGGCATGGCCTCGATGCGGCCGGGCATTCCGAAGCCGTCGAGACGGTCCTGAATGGGGTGGCCATCGGTGAGGCGTCCGGCGTACCAATAGGCGTCCTCGGTATTGATGCCCTTGGAGCGCAGGATCATGCGGGTCCAGACGTTGCCGGAGTCTCGCCATCCCGTTACGCCGATCCGCTTGCCGCGCAGATCCTCGATGCTGGTCAGGCGGCTGTCCTTGCGGGTCAGGATGCACTGATGACGGAAGCCGCGCATCAGGAAGTTCGGGATGGCCGTGTTCTTGTGGTTGCCTGCCTCGACCGCCGACAGATGGCGGCTGAAGGAGGTTTCGAACGCATTATAGGGCGTGTCGTCGCTCAGACTGTCGGGCAATGTGCCCACGCGGAACAGTTTGAGATCCAGCCGGGGAGACGAAACCTCTCCCAAAGCCAGCGGGGACATATAGTCCCAGTCTCTTACGGCGAGCCGAATTTCTAGTGTCATTGGAAGCCCTCATATTAGCACTTTGTATTAGGATTAGGGCTTCATTCGGTCTCCATCAAATGTTATTATGCACCTAAACATTAAAAAGAATGTACTGATGCAAAACATCGATTCACACACACTTGCAGGTCACCTGAAGGACCGGAGCGCAACCGGAATAGCTCGGGATACTGCCACTTTGGTGCGCAACGGGGTGTTGCCTGTCGGTGCCCGGCTGCCGTCGCTGCGTGATCTCGCCTATGAGCTGAAGATCAGTCCCAGCACGCTGTCGCAGGCATGGAAGGAATTGCGGCGGTTGCGCGTCCTGACCGGGCGCGGGCGCAATGGTACCTTTGTGACCGGATCGAGCTTTGCTCCGCGGCCGTCCCGCGTTTCGGCGCAGGGGCATTTTGAACGCATTGCGCTCAACCTTTCCGTTGCCGTGCCTGACATGAAGCTGTTGCCGCCGCTCGGCGAGGCGCTGGACTATGGCACCCATGCGGAGGGGCTCAACAGCTATGTGCGCGTCCGGATCTTGCCAGAGCTGGAGCGGGTGTTGCGCCCGCTGTGGCCGAACCATGCAGCCTCGATGCTGGCGACCAATGGCGGCTACAATGCGCTCTACACGGCTCTGCATGCGCTGGTGCCGCCCGGATCCGTGGTTGCGGTCGAGGCTCCGGTGCCGATGCGCATTCTTGACATTCTCGAGGATTTGCGGGTTTCGATCCTGCTGGTCGAGAATGACGACCATGGGCCGACCCCCCAGTCGCTGCATGCCATACTCAAGGAAAGCCCTTCAGTCTTCATCCTGCAACCGCGCATCAGTGCTGTCACCGGTCTGTTTCTGCATCCCGACCGCATGGAGGAATTGGGCGACATCCTGTCCAAGAGTGACGCGCTGATCATCGAGGATGACGGGCTGGGTGATATCTCGCTGGCACCGCCCCAGTCGCTGGGAGACCGGTTCCCGGACCGGACCATTCACATCCGGTCCTTCTCCAAGGCCTATGGCCCAGACCTGCGCATGGCCGTGTTGTCCGGCTCGGAATATCTGGTGGAACAGATCCAGTCCTATCGGGCCTTCAGCGCCGCCTGGACCAGCCGGATCTTGCAGGCTGCCGTCTCGTGGCTGCTGCAGGATGATGAGACCCAACGGCTTGTTGCAACGGCGACCAGGACCTATCGAGACCGGCGCAATCTGCTGGCGCGGCATTTGCGGGACCGTGGGGTCGATGTTCCGGACGGGGCGGGGCTGTGCCTTCTGGCGCCCGTGCATTCGGAAACCTTCGCCCTGATCACCCTGGCCGCCCACGATATCGCGGCGCTGCCGGGGTCACGCTTCTCGATGCATGAAACCGGGCATATCAGGCTCGGGACGGGGCGCCTTGAACCACACGAGATCGAACGGCTGGCGCATGTGTTCAAACTGTCGGCCAGCGAGCCCTTCATTTTGAGCCCAGATCCCTGACGCCCGGTCTGTAGCAAAGCCCGCAGCCCTGCAGGTCTGGCTTTGGACAGGCACCCGTTGTGGTTTTCAAAAAAATCAGGGCTCGCAACGGGATGAAACCACGTCGCGAGCCCTGACACTCCGCTGTCCAGCGAAAATCGACTTATTGCATTGTTGCAAGCAGATCGTTCACCTGTTGCAGACTGCCCAGTTCCGTGCCCGGCAGGGAGGCTGTTGCGGCGCCACAGGCTGCACCGAACCGGACTGCGTCCGCCAGACTGTCGCCGCGATTGAGGCTGAAGACCAGTCCGGCCACAAGGGAATCTCCTGCGCCGGTTGGGTTCTTCTCGACGATCTTCGGGCTGGAAATGGTCGCGGCTCCTCCATCGGCCGAGAAGGCAACGCCGTCCTTGCCGAGCGAGATGACCACCTGTTTCGGGCCGAGGCTGCAGATTTGTTCAATGCAGGCCGAAGCGGGCAGGGTGGCATCGCCGAGGATTTCCTGTGCCTCTTCCAGATTGGGTTTGACCAGCGTTGGCTCTGCCGCAGCAGCAAGGCGCAAGGCTTCGCCACTGGTATCGAGCAGAACATGGCCCCCGGCACTCTGGATGATTTCGACCAGACGGCCATAGGCATCCTTGCTGACACCTTGTGGCAGGCTGCCGGCCAATACCCACCAGTCACCGGCAGCGGCCTTTTCCCTGACGCGATCGAGAAGGGCGTCGAACTCGCCTTGCGACACCGACGGACCGGGGTCGTTGACCTTGATGTGGTTACCCTCGTCGGCTGCAACGAAGCTCACGTTGGTGCGGGTTTCCCCGGCAATCGGCGTGAAGTCGACAGCGATGCCGAGCGAATCCATCTGCGCCTTGATCCATTCCCCGCTCTTGCCGCCGGTAAAGCCCATGGCAGTGCTGACGAATCCGAGATTCTTCAGCATTCGGGACACATTGAGGCCCTTGCCACCACAGTCCTTGCGACTGTCGGTGGCGCGGTTGACCTCGTTGAACCGCAAGGAACTGGCGGTCAATTCCAGATCGACCGCCGGGTTCAGGGTGAGCGTGTAGATCATTACGCAGCCTCGAAGTGCTTCAGCAGCGCCTTTTCGGCTTCCTTGGTCCAGACATTGCCGGAACCGAGATGCTTGGCGACGTCAGGCAGTTTTTCCTGCAACTCATCAAGCCCCATCAGCGGCAGATCCATGATCTGCGGGAAGATCACGATCTTGCCCGGATATTTGCTGTCCATCATGGCCTCGATGCCGTCGCGGGCAACATTCATGCCGCCGATCGCTGCAACGCAAACAGCCGGAGCCAGATTGCCAGCAAGGGTGTTTTCCATGACCATGGTCTGGTCGTGGATCGTCAGGCCAGAGGTACCGGTAAGCTGCATGTTGTTGAGATAGACTGAACTGAGATCGATCTTGGCCAGAGTGCCATTGGGGACACCGGCGAAGAACACCAGCATGCCGTCCGGCGCGCTCATCTTGGCCGAATCCTCCATGATCTGACCGTTTGGAACGCAGACCACGATGTCGTCCGCGCCAGCACCGTCGGTCAGTTGCATGACATAGTCGGTGAGGGCGATGTCGGAGGTCATCGGGTTGAAGGAGAGCAGTTCGCGACCATTGGCCTCGGTGAGGGGCTTGAGGCGAGAGGTGACTTCTTCGAGGCGCTCGTCATTGATGTCCGTGACGATGACCCGTTTCGGGCCGTTGACCATTTCAATGGCCCGCTGGACATGCATCTGACCCATCGGGCCACCGGCGCCGACAAACACGGCCGTGCCACCCTTGTGCAGGTCGCAGCGGTTGCGGGCTTCGCCGTAGGAGTCGCTGATGTCGGTGCCGTTGTTGCCGATGAAGGCGATATAGTCATAGTGCAGGCGACCGACGTCGGTGTTGACCGGACCGTCCAGCTTGCTGGTGCCGACCATGTTGAGCGTGCCGCGACGGGCAATCAGGCGGGCCACTTCGGTGACCTGCTCGGCCGATTTCGGCTCCAGCAATACGATGTCGTCGAAGCCCTTGCCATCGGTGAACTCCTTGGCAAGCGCATCATAGTCGGCCACGGTGAGACCATTGCGCTCGACGACGGTCTTGCCGGTCTTCTCGGCCAGCGCCTTGATCTCGGCAGGGGCGTCGGTCAGGATGATGGTGCCTGCGGCGTCAAGGCCCTTGGAGAACTGGTAGGTTCTTTCAAGCGAGGGCTGACCGATAAGCCAGAGAGTGCCACCTTCCTTGGGATCGAGCCGACGACGCTGGGTGTAGGAGGCCCAGACGCAACCCCATGGTTCCAGCAGGGCCGCTTCGGCGATGCCCATGGTTTCCGGCACCTTGAGCAGACAGACCCCGTGGTCGGTTTCCATCATTTCCTTGCCGATCAGGTGATACTGGATGAGACCGCCCGGAATGGTATAGCCATAGGCGGTGCTCATGCCATTCTGATAGATGTCGGGCTGCACGGCATAGCGCTCGCCAGCTGAGAACTGGTCCTGCAGCTTGTCGCCCACTTCCAGAATGGTCAGCACGGCTTCATGTCCCAGACGGCCCGGTTCCTTCTTCAGGTCGCGGTTATAGAGCTTGGGGTGGCTGCCGCCCTGCTTGATCAGTTTCACATCCGAAAAACACAGGCCGACCCCATCGACGCGGACCAGCAGCTGATCGTCATTCGGGGTGGGGACGTTGATTGACTCCGGGTGGCCATCCTTGCCGATGTTATCAAGGCCAGGGCCATACATGTTCCAGGTCCAGTTCGGAGTGTTTACTTGTTTGTACTCACTGTGGTTTGTCATCACCAAACTCCTTTGTACCGTTTTGGCCGTTTCCGGTCATTGATCCGTATCGCGAATGATTGTCTTGACCTCTTCGGGCGTGCCTGCCTGAAGGGCCTTCTGAACGAGGCTCTCGAGCTGGGAACGATCAACCGATCGTACCAGTTCCTTGAGGGCAGGAACGTTCACCGGGCTGACCGAGAGTTCCTTGACGCCGAGGCCTATGAGGATTTTTGCAAAGTCCGGTTCTGCGACAAGGTTGCCGCAGACGCCGACCCATTTGCCTGCTGCGTTGGCAGCCTTGGTTGTCATGGCGATCATGTGCAGCAGGGCGGGGCTGTAGTTGTCCTGCGGCATCATAAGATCGGGGTTCATGCGATCCATTGCCAGCGTATACTGCGTCAGGTCATTGGTGCCGATCGAGAAGAAATCAGCCTCTTTGGCAAAATGCTCGGCCAGCAGGGCGGCAGATGGCACCTCGATCATCATGCCAAGCGGCAGCTCCGGTGCACCCACGATCTGCCGAACCTCTTCGGCAAGAGCCTTGGCCTGCTGGAACTCGTGAAGGGCACTGATCATCGGGAACATGATGTGAATGCCAGTCGTGCCCAACTCATCCGCCTGTGCCTTGGCCACCCGATAGATGGCTTCAAGCTGGCGCTTGAAGATATCCGTATGACGCAGCGACAGACGAATGCCGCGCACGCCGAGGAAGGGATTGTCTTCCTTGGGCTGCTTGAGCCAGCTGACCGGCTTGTCGCCGCCGATGTCGGAAGTGCGCACGATCAGCGTCTGAGTGCCGATCGATCTGGCGATTTTTGCCAGTTCCGCAGCCTGAGTTTCGACGTCGGGTTCTGCCGTGGCTGTTTCGAAGAGAAATTCCGTCCGCAGAAGCCCGACGCCGGAGCCACCATGTTGCGATACCTTGTCCGCATCTGCCGCCGAGGAAATATTGCAGACCACCTCGATTTCGGCCCCATCGCGCGTGATGGCGGGCTCGTCCTTGCTTGCAAATTCACGTTCCTGCACCCGATGCCACTGATGGATGCAGTCTTCCACCTGCCGGATGGTTTCGGCATCCGGGGAGAGGATCAGAAGGTCGCTCTGAGGCGCAACGGCAACGGCTTCACCAGCCTTGACCGTTGTAAGCAGCGCGCTGCCGATCCCGACCAGAGCCGGAAGGCCGAGCGCGCGGGCCAGAATGGCCATGTGACTTGTTGCCCCGCCAAGCTCGGTGCAAATGGCACGAACCGGCTTCTTGCTCAGCTCTGCCGTCTGGGACGGGGTCAATTCCTTGGAGATCAGCACGAAGGGACGGTCTGGCCATGTCAGTTCTGTCTGCCCCCCCTGCAGGATGGCAATCACCCGTCGGCCCACGTCACGCAAGTCTGCGGCACGGGCGCGAATGCGTTCGGCAGCGCTGTCTTCCATGATGCCGGCTTCGCGGTCGATGGTCTGTTGCCAGGCCCATGCGGCGCTGGCGCCATCGTCCAGATGCTTCTGCGCTTCCGTGAGGATGTTGGTGTCCCTGAGCAACTCGGCCTGAGCCTGAAAGATGACGGCTTCGGCGGGGGACCGCGCCGCAACGTCGTCCTTCACGGCGAGCAACTGCTCGTGCGCCTGTTGCAGGGCGGCGTCAAGCAGTCCGCGCTCGTGGGCTGAGCCTGCGCCCTCTTTGCCAATGTGGAATTCAGTTGCGCTGTCGAGAATGAAGGCGTCAGCCAGCGCTATGCCCGGAGAGGCGGGAATGCCCTTGAGCAGGGCACGGCCTTGCGGATTGGTGAGTTCAAGCAGCTCGTCAAGCGGCTGATAGTCGTTGTTTGTCGCGCCGGAGCCTTCGACAGGGTCGAGACCCTTGGTGATGGCGGCGGCGATCTGGTCGACGGCTTCTTGTGCCCTCGGACCCGTAGCCGAAACCTTGATGCTGTCGCCATGGACAATGCCGAGGGAAAGCAGTCGGGTCATGGAATCCATCTTGGCCTGCAGCTCGCCGTTGGTCAGCCAGATGTCGGTGCCGGCAAACTCTTCTGCCATTTGCACCAGGATTGTTGCCGGGCGCGCATGCAGACCCGCTGCATCGACAATCACACAGCCGGTGCTGGCGTCAAATTCGGTTACCAGTGCCTCGGTCGACTTGGTCGGCAGGGAGTGCCCCAATGCCTCGGCGATGGCGCCTGCGTCAGCTTCGGTTCCCAGATGGGTGGCCAGCGCTTCATCCATGACGACGCCGGTCAGCTTTTGCAGGACTTCGTTATGTTCATTTCCTGCCGCTGCGATGCCGACCGCCAGAAACACCCTGTCGCCCTTGTCATTCCAGACCACCCCTTCAGGGATCTGGATAATGACCACCCCGGTCTTGGCGACCAGAGATTTGGCTTCATTGACCCCATGTGGAATGGCAATGCCATTCGTCAAATAGGTGCTGACGGCCCGCTCGCGAGCTTCCAGCGCCTCCAGATAGTCGGAAGAGACGTAGCCCTTCTCCAGCATCTTGGCGGCGATGAGTGCCAGTGCATCCTTGCGGCTTTCCACCTTCTGATCGATCAGAATGGCGTCGGCCTCGATTTTGAAAGAACTGGCAGTTTGCTCTGCGGAGGCCTGCCCCGTTGCCGACGCGGTGGTCGGCTCCGGAGCTGGCGTGGTCTCCGTTTCGGCCTTCGCAGGAAGGCCGAAACGTTTGGTTAGTCTAGAAAACATGGGTTTCCCTCATTGGTCGCTAGGTGTGACTAGACCAGCTTTTTCACCAGATCATCGTAGAAAGCACTGTCCATGAAGTTGCCAATGCTCAAGTGAAGGGCGGACGGCAGTTTCTGTTGCGCCCGAGCCGTCAGCTCTCTCTGGGTGATGACAATGTCTGCCTCATCAAGATCATTGATCGCCAGATTGGTGACTTCAATGTCGAGTTTGGCTTCCTTGACCTTGTTGCGCAGGACCGAGGCGCCCATTGCAGAGGAGCCCATGCCAGCGTCGCATGCCACGATGATGCGTTTGACATTTTCATAAGCGCCAGCCTGATCGGCAACCGGAGCTGCCATTCCCTTTGCTTCGGCCTTGTTGGCGGCAACCCGTTCCTTGGCTGCTTCAAGGTCGTCCTCGCCTTCCATGCTGCCACGAATGATGAAAGCACTGATCGCGAAGGAGACGGCTGCGGCAACCGCGATGGATGCCAGGGTCAGGACTACACCCATGCCCTTGGTGGACATAAGGATTTCAGCGAAGATGGATCCCGGCGAAGGAGGACCTACAAGGCCGTTGCCCATGATCATGTTGAAAGCGAGACCAGCCATGCCACCGCCGATGACTGCGATGATCAGGCGCGGTTTCATCAGTACATATGGGAAGTAGATCTCATGGATACCACCCAAGAAGTGAATGATGGAGGCACCATAGGCGGATTTCTGGGCTGCGCCCTTGCCAACCAGCATGTAGGCAAGCAGAACGCCAAGACCCGGTCCGGGGTTGGTTTCGATCAGATAGTAGATGGACTTGCCGAATTCGGACGACTGCTGGGCACCAAGCGGCGTGAAGACGCCATGGTTGATCGCGTTGTTGAGGAACAGGATCTTGGCCGGCTCAACGATGATGGAAACC
Source organism: Cohaesibacter haloalkalitolerans (assembly GCF_003574655.1). Classification (GTDB taxonomy): domain Bacteria; phylum Pseudomonadota; class Alphaproteobacteria; order Rhizobiales; family Cohaesibacteraceae; genus Cohaesibacter; species Cohaesibacter haloalkalitolerans. The sequence goes on along the minus strand of NZ_QNUM01000003.1, from coordinate 528,071 downwards.
AGCGGCAGCAGGCCCTGTTCAACGATCCAGCCCACACCCGAGCCAAGAGCCTTGGTCAGAACGGCAACCAGCGGGCCCATGACAAGATAGCCGATGATCGCGGTGATCATGGCGATGATGCCGAGGGAGAAGTTGTTGACCAGCATTTCAAAGCCCGGCTTGATGCGGTGATGAATGCGTTTGTCAAACTCCCGGATTGCAACAGCGCCGAGCGGGCCTGCAATCATGGCACCAAGGAACATCGGGATGTCGGCACTGACAATCACACCCATGGTCGTGATTGCACCAGCGACGGCGCCGCGGTCCTTGTGAATCATCTTGCCGCCGGTATAGCCGATCAGCAGGGGCAACAGGTATTTGATCATCGGTCCGACGAGAGCGGCAAGGCTCTCATTGGGCCACCAACCTGTCGGGATGAAAAGGGCGGTGATGAAACCCCAGGCTATGAAGGCGCCAATGTTTGGCATCACCATCGCACTGAGGGTCCGTCCCAGGGACTGGACGCCCGTTTTAAGATTGTTCTCTCGCATTAATTCCTCCCTAGAGAAGCTTTGAACAATTTAGGAAAGCGTGAAATTCAAACTCTTCTGAATGACCTCGGCGTCTTCGGCGACCTTCCAGACGGATGTCACGTCGGGCGTGCGGATCAAAAGCGCGAGTGCGCCGAATATCTGGCTCTGTTCAGCCCGGATGGTTGCTGCGGCCTCACCTTTGGGGACAGCGCTGAAAACGACGAAGGTCACGTTTTCGCTGTTGCCGTGCCAGGTGAGGTCCGGGTCGGCCACCCGAATGAAGCAAAGCGCAGGGCTGTTGATATGGTTCGTGACGACGTGCGGAATAGCGGTATCGTGGCCGGCAAATGTGCTGACCAGGCCTTCACGTTCCATAATGTCATGATAGAGCCCAGACGGATCATCTGTCTTGCCGATGTCTTTCAGCTTGAAGCAGATGTTCTGGATGATTTCCTCTCTTGCAGTGCCGGGGAAATCGAGCCAGATGGACTCGCGTTCCACCTTTATAGCCACCGGTCACTCTCCCCTCGCTGTCTTTTTTCTTCCCCGTAAAAGACCAGCGAGAACTGCATGCGAATACGACTCGTCATGTCAATTTCCTCCCTCTTACCCAAGGCATCTCATAAATGGTAATCAAAAGCAATCAAAAATGATCATTGTGATCATAAAAATTTGACGCTTTGCCGGTTATACTGTATTCGTAAATCAAAGGACTCTACACGCATTCAGGGATAATCATGTTGGCGCAGATCAGGCAAAGGAAACTGCTGGAACATCTCGGGGAAGTCGAGGTTGCAACGGTAAAGCAGCTTGTGGAAGCCCTTGATAGTTCCCCTGCCACGATCCGAAGAGACATTAACCTGCTCAACAATCTGGGGAAGTTGCGGAAGATTCGAAATGGCGCGGAACGGATTTCTGTCGCAGGGTCTTCGGAACTTGCTCATTTCTCTGATCATTTAGTAATCAGAAATGATCAATCTGATCATGAAGCCTATTATGAAGCGCACAGGATTGCCGAGCAGGCTGTAAAACTGTGTAAAACCAAAGACAGTATTTACATCGGCACGGGCTCCATTGCCTGCTTGATGAGCCGCTATTTGCTCGACAGTACGATACAGGTCTATTCGAACTCTGTGCCGTTGATCATCAAGCTGCTTTCGGCTTCCTATCCGCATCTTGTGGTGTTGGGCGGCCAGCATATCGAAAGTCAGGGGATTCTCGTGTCTCCGCCTTCGAAGCTGAATTTTCAGGGCCATTATCTCATGGTTGATGCGGATGGCCTGAGCGAGGTCGGGCTGACCAAATCGGCGATGTTGGCCTATATGGAAGAGAAGCGCATGCAGCGGCATGTCGACAAGGTCGTGGCGCTGGTCAGTTCAGACAAGATTGGCGTCGACAGTGGCATTCCGGTCTTCGATCTTGACGAGATCGATATCGTGATCACCGGCAAGGATGCAGATCCCAAGGTGCTCGACATGCTTCGCACCAAGGACATCGAGATTTATACCGTTTAGGTTTGATTGTCTGTAGTCGGAATGATCTGACATGATGGCTGGATGATCAGATGTGATCATTCTGCTTTCAGCATCAGCTAGCGCGCGTTCTGTTAAATCGACCTCGATTTAACGAAAAGAATTTGTGCCAAAACAAATAGATAGAGCAAGTCAAGCGAATGCGAATGAACGCGGCAAGCTCTCATCAATCAGAGAATTTGCAATCAATCAGGTTGGGAGGGGCGGCGTTGCGGCTGCGCCGTATGCTTGACTCTGCGACACTGCTGACCTTGCTTGTGCTGACGTGCCTCGGTCTTGGGGCGGGGCTGGTACGAGCATTCTGTGCTGTAAACTGAAAGAAAACCTCAGCCCACAGCAGGTCCTGTTTTGTCGATACTGTCGTTTGCGGGGGAATGCTGCTATGCGCAGGCGTTCGCTGACCATGGGGTCATGGTGCGTTGCACGCCTTGGCTTCAGGCCAATGTCAGCGGATGTCTGTATTGATGGGCGAAATTTTGATCGCGGAGGTGGTCAGGGCTTTTCTGTAGCCGTCTTCGCCAGTCTCAAAGCCTTGAGGCGGGCGTTCTTTTCGCGGACCTTGTTGGTCTGCTCTTGAGCGTCGGTGAGGTCTTCCCGCAAGGACTTGGGTCCCATGGAAAACAACTTTTCGGCAGCAAGTCTGTCTCGTTTGTTCACGATTTGCCCCTAAAACTATAAAACCGAGGCCAGCATTAAAAATGCTGGCCTCGGCTGAAAATTAGTCAACCAGCTGAAGGTTAACAGCAGAAACCTTGCCGTTGCGGCCGGTTTCGAGCTCGTAGGAGACCTTCTGGCCTTCGTTGAGGGTGGAAAGACCGGAACGTTCAACAGCAGAAATGTGAACGAAAGCGTCCTTGCCACCTTCTTCTGGCTCGATGAAGCCGTAGCCTTTGGTGGTGTTGAAGAATTTTACGGTACCAGTAGACATGGAATTCTGTTCCTTGAAGTAGTATCATCGCTCGCGACATGCGGCGACACGGCAGCCTTAGAATCGAATGCTGGCCGGAACGGAACAGTATTACGAAATCAATTAGCTACCGCTTTATATCGCCGAATGCTTAAAAAATCCAGATTATTTTTTGGGAGGAGGAGGTTCTGAGGGCTGTTTGATTGGCTCTTTTCTCGTCTTTCCTCAAGAAAAATATTTTTGACTAGACGTCTTGACAAAAACAGCGGCTCGGGGGCCGCTGTTTTCTTGATTTATATTGCTGTGTCGAAAACCGGCGCTCAGGCGGCGCTGCGCGAACGGGCATTTTTGCCCTGACGGTTGCCCCAGCGCTTGCTTGCGGGTTTGCCTGCTGCATTGCTGTTTCCGGCTTCGGCCTTGACAGGGCCGCGTCTCTTCTTCTTGCCGAAAGCGGGCTTGTCGCTGCGCGGGGCAGAGGAAGACGTGCCTTCGATGGGAGACCAGTTGTCTGCGGATTTGTTGTTGCGGGCGTTCCTGTCGGAGCGTGCTGTCTGCTGGGCTGGTGCCCTGCCGCGGCTTCTATTGCGGCTTTTCGGCGGGGTGTCTGGAGCCTCGATGTCGAGCGGCGAATAGGTGTCTGACTGTTCGGCCTGCAGCTTGTTGCCGATCAGCTTCTCGATTTCCTTGAGCAATTTGACTTCGGATGGATCGCAAAGGGAAATGGCGGTTCCGCTGCGTCCGGCCCGGGCCGTGCGGCCGATGCGATGGACATAGGCTTCCGGCACTTCGGGCAGCTCGTAGTTGACCACATGGGAGACATCATCGATGTCGATGCCGCGAGCGGCGATATCCGTGGCGACCATGATCTTGATTTCACCAGACTTGAAGCTGGCAAGCGCGCGCACCCGCTGTCCCTGGCTCTTGTTGCCATGGATGGCGGTAGCGGCAAGACCTGCACTCTGCAGATGCTGGCTGACGCGATCGGCACCACGCTTGGTGCGGGTGAAGACAATCGCCCGCTCCACTCCGGTTGCCGACAGGATCGAGGTCAGGGCATGCCGCTTGGAGGCCTGATCGAGAAGCTGGACGCTCTGGGCGATCCGTTCGATCGGGCGGGCAACCGTGGCGACGGCGACTTCGACCGGGTCAGTCTGGAAATCCCGGCCAAGGGCCTTGATCTGGGCGGGCATGGTGGCCGAGAACAGGGCGGTCTGCCTTTTCTTCGGCAGTTGCTTCATGATGCGGCGAATGTCCGGAATGAAGCCGAGGTCCAACATGTGATCGGCTTCGTCAAGCACGACATAGCTGGTCTGGCTGAGGGTCACATAGCCGTTGTTCAAGTGGTCGAGCAGGCGACCGGGCGTGGCCACAATGATGTGGCTGCCGCTGGCCAGCTTGCGGATCTGCGGGCCGGGTTTGACGCCGCCGACGATGATGCTGACCGAAACGCGCATGTGTTTGCTGTATTTGCGGATGTTTTCGGCAATCTGGGCGACGAGTTCACGGGTCGGCGCGAGGATCAGGGCCTCCGCCGCTTTCGGATTCGGACGTTTGTCGTTGCGTGCCAGCCGGTCGAGGATCGGCAGGACGAAAGAGGCGGTCTTGCCGGTGCCTGTCTGGGCGATGCCGAGGATGTCGTTGCCAGCCATGGCAACAGGAATGCCCTGGGTCTGAATTGGGGTAGGCTGGGTGTAGCCTTCGGCTTCAAGGGCGCGAAGAATGGGCTCGGCGAGGCCGAGATCGTTGAAATTTGTCAAAAAAGATACTTCCATATGCCATTGCTTGGTCGCGCAGGATTGCAGCGAGCAATGACGTTCGACTTTCAAAAGGGGGAAGCTTGCGCAGAAAAGCTGCCTATGGGGTTTGACCCGTATCGGGTTCATCCCGGCAACAATCATCAAGATTGTTTGCAAGAAATCTTGCGCCGCTGATATAGAGACTATCGTCCACGCTCGGGCAAGAGCCGGTTGAATACAGCACAATGTTGGCTTTTTCAAGACTTTTGTTCGCGCGGCTCCGTTGATGTTCGGTGTCGGGCGCCGTTGGAGGCTGCTCCATGCGCGCCTTGACCCGAAACGAAAGCGCCGGAAGCGCTCTGACGTTATCCGTCCTTGCCTCTGTGGCGCAATGCTTCGACAATCACCCGGAAGGCTGCCGTCTGCTGGCGGCGACTGGGGTAGTAGAGATGGTAGCCGGAAAAGGGTTCGGACCATCTGGCCAGCACCTCGACCAACGCGCCACTCTCCAGATAGGGCTGGACCTGACAGAGCGGCAGCTGTGCCAGCCCATAGCCATCGAGCACCGCTTCGAGAATCCGCTCGACGCTATTGAAGACCATCTGGCCCTCGACCCGGATGCGGAACTCGCGACCGTTTTCGGAAAACTCCCATGCGAACAGACCGCCATGGGTCGGCAGGCGCAGGTTGATGCAATTGTGCCGTGTCAGGGCTCGGGGATGCTTCGGCTCGGTGGTCCGGGCGACATAGCTGCTGGAAGCGACAATCGCCATGCGCATTTCCGGGCCGATCGGAACCGCGATCATGTCAGATGCAATGAGCTCGCCCAGCCTTACGCCGGCATCGAACCGTTCGGCGACAATGTCGGTCAATCCGTAATCGGTGATCAGCTCAACGGTGATGTCGGGATAGTCGTGCAGGACATCTTTCAGCTTGGGCCAGAGCACCTGCTTGATCGCGATTTCATCCGCCGTGATTCTCACTGTGCCTGCGGGTTTCTCGCGCAGGCTGCCGACTTCCTCGATGAGCGTGTCGATTTCGTCATACATCGGTGCAAGACGGGCGATCAGTTTGTCGCCGGCTTCGGTGCGCGTCACACTGCGTGTCGATCGCGTCAGCAGGCGGACGCCGAGCTGCTCTTCCAGTCCCCTGATGGTCTGGCTGACAGCGGAAGGCGAGACACCGAGTTTGGCGGCGGCTCGGGTGAAGTTCCCCTCCCGGTCAACGGCCAGAAAGACGGCCAGATCATCAAGGCTCGGTTTTGTCATTGTGAAGCTGTCCTTAAAACTGATTTCCATTTTTAACAGCTACAGACACAAATGGCCATCCCCTATAGTAGCCTCAGCGAAACAGCGAACGGAGATGGCTGATGCTGGGGAACGCCTTGTTCCATGCCACTTGCCAATCAAGTGGCACCATCTCCCGCCTGACCACATGTGAGAATGACTGATGGAAAAAGAAGAAAAACTCTCCGCCGCCCGAAAAGCCTTTGGTGACATCGCACCTGCTCTGGCCGGGTATTCCGATGACGTGTTGTTTGGTGACGTCTGGGAGCGTCAGGGGCTCGCCACGCGCGAGCGGTGCCTGATTACCGTTGCCAGTCTGATTTCCCTCTATCGGGTCAACGAGTTGCCGTTCCATCTCAAGAAGGCACTCGACAATGGTGTCAGCAAGGAAGAGCTGATCGAGGTCATCACCCATCTGGCCTTCTATTCGGGCTGGCCAACCGCCAACACCGCCCTGACGATCGCACGGCAGGTTTTCGAACAGGTCGAAGGCTAGGGGCTGGCAGAACCGGCAATGCAACGGTTGCTCCGGTTAATTCCCAATATACAAATCAAAACCAATGAAAAGAATGAAAAGGCAATAAAATGAAAATCTTTCGCGATGGTATCGATACATTCAAGGGCCCTGCCGAATGGTTCACGGGCGATGTCTATGTCGACTTCATGGGCGCTCCGGATGGCACCCGCGTCAATGCGGCCAATGTTCACTTCACCCCGGGGGCTCGCACCCACTGGCACAGCCACAATCTCGGTCAGCTGATCTATGTGACCGAAGGGGAAGGGCGGTGCCAGAAGGAAGGGGGGCCGGTAGAGGTTCTGCTGCCAGGAACGGCCGTGTTCTTCGAGCCGCATGAACTGCATTGGCACGGTGCTGCGCCAAACCGCTTCATGGTGCATGTCGCCATGCAGGCTCCGGACGCTTCCAAGGATGCCAATGTCTGGGGTGACCCGGTGACCGATGAACAGTATGGCGCCTGATTCATACCGTCTCACTTGAAATCGTTTCAAGGCGCGGCAGCTGTTGTTCTTGTGCCTGAAGCGTGATTGGCGCAGGCCTGTTGCTCGGCATCTGTCGGCACGCGGGGGTCTGCGATCGGGGCAGGAGCCGGGGGTCGTTTTGGCTGTCGGCTCTTTTGCTATCAACCTGCGCTTGTTGGGTTTTCTGGCTTTCTGGCGGGCTCTTCGGTTTGTTGGCGGGTAGGGGACTTCCCCGTCCCTGATGCGGCCTCGTCGGACGAAAGGCGGTTTATGCACCGCTAACGGGCCGCGAATGACATGTCAAAATATTGTCAAACATCTCAATTCCTTATTCTTTCTTGTGAAAGGCGATTGGCTGTCACCTTTTGTTGTCGGCTTGCGTTGACGTCGCAAGAGTTTTTTTACATATTACGCCGCGAGACGAAGGTTCCGACGATCCATTCGGATGAAAAGGGAACACGGTGAGGATGTCTTGTCCGAGACCGTGGCTGCCCCCGCAACTGTGAGCGGAAAGCTGATATTTGAAGATCCACTGACTGGCTTTTGCCGTTGGGAAGGGAAATATCCAGCGAAGACCCGCGTAGCCAGGAGACCTGCCATCGTCTGTCACCCGACCTTTGATACGGGGTGTGTCAGGGTGCGGCCTTCCGTTGAGGTGACATCATAACAATTTGTCCGTTTCCACGCCCTCTGGGCTGTGCGTTTGCGCAGTCTCCGGGGGATTGGCGGCGGCGAAAGATAGCATGCCGTTGGCGCTTTATCGGGCGTGGCGGTTGCGTTGGGAGAATATCCAATGTCAGGAAAAGTTGGGGTCGCAAGCCTCGTCGCCCTCGGAATGATCGGATCTGTCAGTGCCACTGGAGCCTATGCTGAAGATCTCGATCTTGGTGAAGTTGTGATTTCTGCGGGTCTGAACCCCGTTGATGAAGAAAAAGTCGGACGGTCCTACACGGTCGTCACCAGCCAGGAACTGGAATCCCGTCATGTCAATTCGGTTGCCGAAGCCCTGCGGCTGGTGCCGGGTGTTTCCGTCGGTCGCAGCGGTTCGACCGGTGCCTTGACCGAAGTGCGCATCCGCGGTGGCGAATCGCGTCACGTGCTGGTTCTGATCGATGGGATCGAAGCATCCGCGATTGCGCTTGGTGCCTATGATTTCTCGAGCCTCGAGACGGTCGGCATTGATCGTATCGAAGTGCTGCGCGGCCCGCAGAGCGCGCTTTACGGTGCGCATGCCATGTCTGGTGTGATCAACATCATCACAAAGAAGGGCGAAAGAAACAGCAAGCCGAAGTTTACTGTCAAACAGGAAGTCGGCACCGAGCTCAGCTCTCTGACCAGCGCCGAGGTGCGTGGTGGTCAGGAACGGTTCGACTATGCCTTTTCCGGTGCCTTCCATTACACCGACGGCATCAACACAGCGCTGACCGGCTCTGAAAAAGATGCCAACCGCAACATTACGCTGAACGGCAAGGTGAATGCTGATCTGACGGACGATCTGAAAGTCGATGCCAGCCTGCGCTACGTTGACAAGAATTCTGACGCCGATGCCTACACGACGGCACCGTCGGACGATCCCTACCTTTACGCCAACACGCAGGAATTCTTTGGCAGTCTTGGTCTGACCCACTCCCTGTGGGATGGCCATTTCGTGCAGAAGGCACGCGCCCGGTATTCCAGCAGCACGCAGCGCGGGCTTGACTATGCGTCCTGGACGAACAGCTATGACAAATACGGGTCCGACAGTGACAAGCTGAGCCTTGATTATCAGGGTACGGTGTTTTTCGATACGCCGAGCCTTGCCAACGCCAAGCACAGCCTGACCGGGGCTGTCAGCTGGCAAACGGAAAGCTATACGGATCCCTATTCGACCGACCCGGAACGCAAGCGGGACACCACTGGTCTTGCCTTTGATTACACCGGCGAGTTCTGGGACAACCTGTTCCTTGGCGCAGGTGCTCGCTATGACATTTTCGAGGATTTCAAAGACACCGCAACCTACAATGTCAACGCCGCTTATGTGTTCGAAGGCACCGGAACGCGGCTGCACAGCTCCGTTGGCACAGGTACGGCCATTCCGTCCTACTATCAGACCTACAATGCGGTTTATGGCAATGCCAACCTGTCGCCGGAAAAGACATTCGGCTGGGATGCGGGTATCGAGCAGTCACTGTTCAACGATCGCTTCAAGGTTGATGTCACCTATTTCAACCAGCGTCTGACAGATGAGATCATCTTCAGCTCAGTCACCTACAAATATGCCAACGAGACGGGCGTCAGCAAACGGCAGGGTGTGGAAATTTCCGCTTCCGCCAAGCTTACGGACAACCTGACCGTGGATGCCAGCTACACCTATACCGATTCCAAGACGCCATCCGGCGCTCAGGAATCGCGTCGGCCAAAGCATTCCGGTACCTTGAAGCTGTCTCAGGCGTTCCTTGACGGCAAGGCACACGCCTTTGTTGACTCGAGCATCTTTGCCGACAGAACTGACACCTATGTGGCTCTTGATGACTATATTCTTGTGAATGTCGGCGCTGACTATCAGATCAACGACAAGATTCAGGTCTATGGTCGGATCCAGAATCTTTTTGATGAAAATTATCAGGAAGTTGCCGGGTATAACACCGCCGGTATCACCGGCTATGTCGGTCTGAAAGCTGACTTCTGATAAACACTCAGCGGGATCACGCCTATTGTGGCGTGGTCCCTTTTCCTGTTTTGGGGTTTGACGATTTATGGTTCGGACGCTGCTTTGTTTGGCGCTGCTTGTCTTGGGCGGATTTCTGCCTGTGGCCAGTCATGCGAGTCCTATGCGCGTCGTCTCCATCAATCTGTGCACCGATCAATTGGCCATGCTGGTGGCTGGTCCGGGGCAATTGTTTTCTGTTTCCAGTCTTGCGCTGGACAAAAACTCTTCGGTGATGGTCGAGCAGGCAAAGAACTATCACATCAATCACGCCAAGGCGGAGGAAGTGATCCGCCTCAAGCCGGACCTTGTTCTGGCCGGAACCTACACCTCCTACAACACGATTTCCCTTCTCAAGAGGCTCGGGGTCAGGGTAGAACAGTTCGCGCCCGATAGCGGCTTCGATACCATCCGCGAAAAAATCCTGCGGCTTGGCCTGGTTCTCGATCAGGAAGACAGGGCAAAACAGATTGTTCACGCCTTTGACATGAGGCTTTCCGAGATCGAGGAGTTGCAGCCCAGGGAGCGCAAGGTTTTGGCTGACTATGAGCCCAACAGTTTCACTGGCGGGGTGGGCACGCTTGCTCATTCGATGATCAAGGCTGCGGGGTTTCTTCATCTGGGTGAGGAGCTGGGGCTTGTGGGAAGCTCCGTCAAGATGCCATTGGAAACCCTCATCCGCAACAATCCAGACTATGTCATGACCTGGTCGCAATGGTCTGGCGGTCAGGCACGCGCTACCGAGGTTCTTGGGCATCCGGCGCTTGATGCGTGGTTCGGACCGGAGCGCCGGATCACCGTCGATACGGCCCACTGGATCTGTGGCGGGCCATTCACCCTTGACGCGGTTGCCGCCTTGCAGCGGATCTATTTGGACAAAGAGAAAAGGCGATAGCGGATGGGGCGTCCTTCATATCCGGTGCTCTTGCTGGCACTGATCGGTCTGGTCGTGGTGCTGTTTTTCCTGTCCCTTGCTGTGGGGCAGGTCTGGATCAACCCATGGAATGGTCTTGTTGCCAATGGCGATCAGCTTGCCAAGGCAGACAAGGTCATCCTGTGGGAAATCCGTTTGCCGCGTGCGCTTCTTGCCGTCTTCGTGGGGTGTATTCTCGGGTTGTCCGGCGCCGTATTGCAGGGGCTTCTGCGCAACCCGCTGGCCGAGCCGGGCGTGCTGGGGGTTTCTGCGTCGGCCTCACTCGGGGCTGTGTTGGCAATCTATTCCGGCCTGACGACCAGCTTTGCCTATGCGCTGCCGATTGCTGCGCTCATCGGGGCGCTGCTGGGGGTCTTGCTGCTGCTGTCTCTGGCCGGACGTGGCTCCGACGTTCTGACGATGATCCTGTCCGGGGTGGCGATCACCTCGCTTGCCAGTGCTCTCACGTCACTTGCCCTCAACATGACTTCCAATCCCTTTGCCTCGCTTGAGATCGTCTTCTGGATGCTCGGCTCCCTGACGGATCGCAGCATGGTGCATGTGCAACTGGCCGTGCCACTGATTGCCGTCGGTGGCGTGATGCTGTTGTCGACCGCACGGGCGCTCGATGCACTCAGTCTGGGTACGGATGTCGCGCGGTCGATCGGGGTCGACATGAAGCGGACACGTTTTCTGGCCATCATGGGGACGGCAATGGGCGTCGGCGCTGCCACTGCCGTTGCCGGCGCCATCGGCTTTGTCGGTCTGATCGTGCCTCACCTGATGCGGCCGCTTGTCGGCTCGCGGCCAAGCAAGCTGTTGCCGGTGAGCGCGCTGGGCGGGGCGGCCTTCCTGATCACGGCGGATCTGGCCATCCGGCTGATGCTGCCTGACCGAGACCTCAAGCTCGGGGTGGTCACCGCCATCATCGGTGCGCCCTTCTTCCTTTGGCTGCTGATCAAGATCAGAAAGAGGATCGTCTGATGTCAATCCAATGCATGGGCGTGGGCGTCAAACTGGGCAAGCGTCAGGTCGTCAGGCACGTGACCTTCTCCTCCAACCAGCCGGAGCTGATCGGACTGATCGGCCCCAACGGAGCGGGCAAGTCATCGCTGATGCGCGCGCTTGTCGGGCTGGTCGAGAGCTCCGGGCAGATCATGTTTGATGATCTGCCGAGCTACGAGATGAGTGCCCTCGAGCTGGCTCGCAAGGTTGCCTATCTGCCACAGGAGCGGGTTGTTCACTGGCCACTGGCGGTGCGCGACATCATCATGCTCGGTCGCATGCCCTATCAGAGCGGCTTCGGGAGGGCATCGCAGCAGGACAATGAAGCGGTTGATCGCGCCATCAGTGTCATGGGGCTGGAGGCGCTGGCAAGCCGTCCGTTCGATGCCCTGTCCGGTGGCGAACAGGCGCGGGTTCTCATTGCCCGGCTGGTTGCACAGGAAGCCAGTGTAATCATTGCTGATGAGCCGATCAACGGGCTGGACCCGGCCCACCAGATCGCCCTGATGCAGATCCTCAAAAACCTCGTTGCCAATGGCAAGACGGTGCTTGTTTCACTGCACGACCTGTCCCTTGCCAGCCGCTGGTGTGAGCGTATCCTCATTCTCAATGACGGGGTTCTACTGGATGATGGCAGCGCCCGCGAAGTGATGACACCGGGGCGGATGGAAGAAGTCTACGGCGTCCAGATCAGGAAAGTGGAGGCGGGGGGACAGTCCTTCGTTGTACCGACCGGCCTGATCGACACCAGAACACCGCCCCTTGTTCCTCTCGATGGAGACGAAACCCATGGCCTTTAAGCAGCAGATCATTGAACTTTGGACGCTTTTGCTCGATATGGGCGGCTGGACCCTTGTCGCGCTGGCCGGGCTTTCGATCCTGACGGTGGCCACCGCGCTTGTGTCGGCGGTACAGATCGCCTTGCTGCACCCGCATTCCTATCGCAGTGGCGCGGCACAGGACTTGCGCTACCACATCGAGCAACGCAAGGCTGCCGGTGCCAGCCGTGAACAGATTGAGGAAAGCGTGACGATTGCGGTGCGCGGCTTTCTCAGGCAGGCCCGCACCGGGTTTCGCCTGCTGGAGCTCATCGTTACGGCTGCGCCTTTGCTGGGGCTGCTAGGGACGGTGCTGGGCATGATTGATGCCTTTCAGGCAATGCAGGCGTCAGGCGATGCCGTCAACCCGTCAGATCTGGCTGGCGGCATCTGGGTGGCGCTGATCACCACCGCAGCAGGCATGGTCATCGCGCTGGTCGCCATGGTCGTTCATGCACTTCTGGACAGTCAGGTCGACAGCCTGCGCTATCGTCTGGAATGCGTGGCCACGGATGCGTTGTATGGCAATGTGCCCGAGCGTGGCGAGCACAAGATCGAGCCGTCCCTTTCGGCAGAGCCGGTGAGTGCCGGAAGTGGAGCTGACTGATGGCGTTCGACTTTTCAGAAGAGAGACGGCGGCGACCGAAAGTGAGCCTCACATCGCTTATCGATGTGATCTTTATTCTGATTGTCTTTTTCATGCTGGTTTCTTCCTTCAGCCAATATCGAGTGATCGATCTGGTCAAGGGGCCGGGTGGTGTCGCCGGGCAGGCCAGTGCGCTGAGGCTGGTTTTGAGGGCCGACGGCCAACTGGTGGCCAGCGATGGTCAGGCGGTTGACGAGGCGCTTGCGCAAGCTGTTGCCAACCGGCAGGCTGTGAGCGTCTTTCTGGAACGCTCAGTGCCCATCCAGCGTGGCGTCGATGCGCTCGACCGGTTGAAATCGCTGGGCGTTGAGGCCGTTTCACTCGTTCCGGAGGCGCGTCATGATCTTCAATGAACCTGAACGCCCTGCCTTTGGCGAGACCATATTGCCGATGATCAATGTGGTGTTCCTGCTGCTGATTTTCCTTATGTTGATGGGGCGCATAACCGAGCGCCCGGAACTCGATATCGAGGCGGCGCAGAGTGAATCCAGTCAGGAGAAAGGCGCAGCGCTGACGCTGTTCGTCGATGCTACGGGGGCCGTGCAGTTCCGTTCCCTGCTGGAGCGCGAGGCTGCCTTTGCTGCCCTCAAGCAGGCCTTGCAGGACGACGAGGAGAGCCGTGATCTGGTGATCCGCGCCGATGCCGGGGCTGACTTTGCCCAGGTTCTGGAGTTGGTGCAGATCTTCCGGCCCTATTGCAAGGGCAACGTCAAGCTGGAGGTACGCCAGCGATGAAGCGGGTCATTCTGTGGCTGTGTGGCATCGGGGTTGGGGTGCTGTTGCATCTGGCGATTGCCTTTGCCTATTGGGCCGATCTGGAAGGTGAATCCCGCTATGATCTGGGTGGTGCCTTCATGGGCAACATGCAGGTCAGCATCATGCCGGACATGGGGCAGGGGCTTGTCGGTGGTGACGTGGAGAATCTTTCCGGCGATGTCGATCCTGTCACGCCAGATACGACCGCGGAAACGGATGGCGCAGCCGATGCAACGCCCGTGGACGACACTGAGGTTGCTGAGGCAGAGCCCGTTTCTGTGCCAGAGGAGCCTGCACCGCAAAACGAGGAAGCGTCTGAGGCTGATGTGGTTCCTGAGACTGCGGTTGAGGCCGAGCCGGTCTCTGAACCACAGCCGCAACAGCTTGCCAAGACGCCGCCTCCGTCTGCTGATGTTGTTTCGGCTCCGGAAGTTTCGCCCGTTGCCGCTGAGGAGACTCCCGAGCCTGATGCCGTTGCTACACAGGCGGATGTGATGTCCGACGTGGTGCCAGCGGAAAATGAGCCTCAGATGGTTGAAGAGGCCAACGCCGAAGCCGAGATGCTGAGCGACCCGACCCCCGGTCCGGATGTCCTGCCACCAGAGGACGCGAAGCCGGAGGCATCAGAGGGTACTATAGTGGAGCCTGCTGCTGTCAAACAGGATAACGTCTCTGAAGCGAAACCCGTCGAAGAGGCCGCCGCCGAAAAGGACGCTGCCGACCAGCAGGAGCCGGAGCCCCAGCCGACACCGCCGTTGACGCTGGCAGAAGGGGGGACCTTGTCTTCGCTGCCCGTATCGGCTCCAAGACCGAAGGTCAAACCGGCTCCTGTGGCAAAAAGACAACAGGTGGCCAATGCATCAGCATCTGACGGAAAGAGCGGCGCAGTATCCGCTTCGGTCAAACCGGCCAAGGCTGGCCGCACAGCCAGCACAGGCTCGTCGGAAAAGGCCGCCATCCGGGGGGATGGTGGAACGTCTGATCGTGCTGCCGGGGCCGGCTCGAAGGGCGTGCGCGTCAGTTACGCGACCGAGTTGCGACGCTGGATCGAACGGCACAAGCGTTATCCCCGCTCTGCCAAAATGCGTGGCGTCGAGGGCACGGGCGTGGTACGGATCACGATCGATCGTGCCGGACGGGTTTTGCAGGCCTCTCTCGTTCAAAGCGCAGGGGACCGGGTTCTTGATGATGAAATCCGGCAATTGCCAAAGCGTGCGTCTCCGGCACCCAAACCGCCTGAAGAGTTCTCAGGGTCTCGTCACACCCTGACGCTGCCCGTGAGATTCACAAGATAGATGCCCCTTATTGCCTCAATTGATCTCGATGCCCCCTGGCTTGCTGTCCGTCTGAGCGAGCCTGTTCAGATTGTCAGCTGGGCGGTCAACCGCCCGGGTCTGGTACAGGGTGACCAGATTCTCTGGCGCGAGGTGAAGAATCAGGATCTGCCGCTGGATGTCGATCCGAATCAATGGCTCGGCGCCCAGCTAAAGGCGCGCAACAGCACCGACGCGGTCACCATGTTGACCTCCTGCGATATCCGCAACTATTGCGTGGCAGAGGCACAGGTTGAGGGCACCATGGCAACGGCCATCGTCACGGTGGGGCTTTCCAATGCAGAGCGGGTCGGCACTCGGGTCGACATGAGCAAGGACGGATGGGGAACCATCAATCTGGCGGTCATCATCGAACAGGGGCTCACGGAATGGGCGCTGTTTGAAGCAATGTCGATTGCCACGGAGGCACGCACGACGGCGGTTCTTGATGCTCAGATCGCAATCCAGACCGGACGGGCAACCGGCACTGGCACCGATTGCGTTGCTGTAGCGGCTCCGCATGGCGACGTATGCTATTCCGGTCTGCACACAGCGCTGGGCGAGGCGATCGGCAAGGCCGTTTATCGATCCTCGACGGAGGCCATTGCGCTGTGGCGCAAAAGCCGGGCCGGGCAGGCGTTCTGAGTCTGAAGACCTTCCCAATTGCTTGCAGATGGCCTCAATTCGAGCGGGATATCATGCGAAAGTTGCAATCTAGTAGGAAAGTATAATATTTCCAGATGAGCCTTTCGTGCCTTTTATGCGTTTGACATACATATATATTTTGTTATTCAGAAAATCCGTGTTTGAACTGAAACAGGGGTTGAAGACTCCGGGTGCTTTGCGGCAGAACAGGGCAAGGTACATGCCTTAATCGCGTATGGTTTGCTTAAGAGAGGGTGTCAGGTGCAGTTCGACGAAATGAATCAGGATGGCGCCTCTGTACTGGATCAGGTGCGCGATGACAGCGGGATGATCTCCCAGGATCTGGTTGAGCTCATCGAAACCGCGATCGAGGAGGAGAACCGGGATCTTCTCGTCAGTCTGACGCAGGATTTGCACGAGGCCGACCTTGGTGACATCATCGAGGCCCTCAATCCACGCGACCATTCCTCCTTTATCGAACTGCTCGGCGATGCCTTCGACTATACCGCGCTGGTCGAGCTCGATGACTCCCTGCGTTCCAAGATCGTCGAATCGCTGCCCAACGAACTGGTCGCCGAAGGTATCAGTGAGCTGGATTCGGATGACGCCGTCGTCATTCTGGAGGACCTGGAAGAAGAGGATCAGGCGGAAATTCTCGCGGCCTTGCCAGCAATCGACCGCTTGCAAATCAAACGCTCCCTTGATTATCCGGAGGATTCGGCTGGTCGTCTGATGCAGACGGATTTCATTGCCGTCGCCCCCTTCTGGACGGTTGGGCAGACGATCGACTATCTGCGTGAAACCACCGATCTGCCCGATTCCTTCTATCAGATCTTTGTGATTGATCCCGGCCACCGTCTGCTCGGCACTGTTTCGCTCGATACGCTGTTGCGCTCGCGTCGTCCGACCCGTATCTCGGAAATCCAGAACGAGGAACGCCATTATGTGATGGCGGATCAGGATCAGGAAGAAGTCTCGCGCCTGTTTGAACGCTATGACCTTTTGTCCACTGCCGTGCTCGATGATGGCGAGCGGCTGGTCGGCGTGATCACCATTGACGACGTCGTCGACGTTATCCACGAAGAAGCCGCAGAAGACATCAAGCGCCTCGGTGGTGTCGGCGACGAAGAAATCACCGATACGGTCATTGCCACCGTGCGCTCGCGCATGCCGTGGCTGATCGTCAATCTGGCAACGGCCGTGATCGCGTCGCAGGTGATCGCCCTGTTTGACGGCACAATCGAGCAGATGGTGGCACTGGCTGTGCTGATGCCTATCGTGGCGTCTATGGGGGGCAACGCGGCCACCCAGACGATGACCGTGGCGGTGCGCGCGCTGGCAACGCAAGACCTCGACAAATTCAACATGTTGCGCGTGGTCTCGCGTGAGATTTTCGTGGCAATCGTCAATGGCATTTCTTTCGCCATCATTCTGGGTGCCATCGCTGCGCTCTGGTTCACCAACCTGCAGCTTGGCTTCGTCATGGGGGCAGCGCTGGTGATCAATCTGTTCTTTGCCGGGCTGTCGGGCATTCTCATTCCTGTCGGTCTTCAGAAGGCGGGCATCGACCCGGCGGTGGCGTCGTCGGTCTTCATCACCACGGTTACTGATGTCGTCGGCTTTTTCGCCTTTCTCGGGCTTGCTGGCTGGTGGTTTGGCCTGCTTTAGGCGGGATTTGCTATTGGGCGCGCTGCGACAAGGCGCAAGCGGTGCTCCGATACGCGGTGATCAACAACAGGGAGGAAGCCATGGCTCCGAAGATCAAGGCGATTCTGGAAACCCCGGTCTATGTGGATGATCTGGAAAGGGCCCATGCCTTCTACCATGGATTGCTTGGCCTTTCCCGCATGGTCGAGGGAGACCGCATCCATGCCTATGATGTGGCGCCCGGTCAGGTGTTGATTGTCTGTCTGCGCGGCGCGTGTGATGCTGACGCCGAGATCAACGGCCAGCGGGTCCCGGGGCATCATTCGATCGGGCCGGCCCATTTTGCCTTTCGCATCGACAGGCATGATCTGGAGCCGTGGAGCGAGCGGCTTGCGGCGGCGGGTGTTGCCCTTGAGAGCCGGGTCAACTGGCCCTTGGGTGGGACCAGCCTCTATTTTCGCGATCCCTTTGACAATGTGGTGGAACTGGCAACAGCGGGGATCTGGCCTAACGATCCGCTGGATTCCTGAGCCATTGGGTCAAGGTGGACCTGCTCACATATAGGGGGCGTTTTTCTGTCGGATGCCTGCCCATTGCCTCGTGCGTCTCATACTGTTGCCACATTGGGGGATGCCAAATGGCACAGGAAGAAATAGGAAGATACAAGAAGGGAAGAGACATGATTTCGACCAGAAAGGCGCTTGCTGCGACACTGCTGATGATGGGCAGTCTTGCGCTGCCGTCTGTTGCCGATGCGGGCAAGGGTGCGCAAAGTCCCTATGACACACTCTATGTCGTGATGACGGACACCTATCTGCGGGCCGCGCCCGAGGAAGCCTCGGCGCGCAAGTTTCCTCTTGCCAAGGGCACGGAAGGGGTGATGATGCGCTGGTGCCGGAATGAATTCAGCTTCCGGGACTGGGCCTATGGCTCGCTCTCCCAACGGCGCAAGATGTTGCAGAGCCGCGTCTGCGAGGTTCAGGTTGATGGCAAGGTCGGCTTTGTCGACGCCAAATTTCTTGATCTCATGTGAAGTCCCCTGTAAAGTCCTATGTGAATTGAGCCAGACGAATGAGACCAACTTGCCGGGGATACCTCGGCAGCCATTGCTATTTTTCGGGCCGGTCCTTTGGATGGGTGCGGGCGATCATGAGGCCTGCGAGGATCAACACAAGCGCTGCCCATGTTGTTGCTGCGACCTGTTCGGAGAGCAGCAAAGCTCCCAGTATGACGCCGAAGACGGGGATGAGATTCATTCCCAGCGAGAAGAAGCTGGCGCCAATGGCCCAGATCAGGCGATAGCGCAGGATCGTCGCAAGGCCGGTCGGCAACAGGCCGAGGAACAGCAGGCTGCCCCATGCCTTGCCGGATATGGCAGCAACATCTGGAATCCCGTCGAGGAGCCCGATGCCGATCAGTTCGACGGATGAAAAGCCCAGAATGACCGTCGCCAGACGGGCTGGCGGGATGTCCTTGACCTGACGGATCATGGCGCCCGAGATGGCGTAGCAGACCGAAGCGCCGAGCACGGCGGCCATCGCGATGACCGAACCCGTGCCAACCGATTGCAGGGCCTCGTTGCCAACCACCAGCACAATGCCGGAGAAGCCGAAGGCGATACCGACGAGTTTGAACCGGTTGAACTTGTCGTCGTGGGTGGTCAGGTGGCTGAAGATCAGGGACAACAGCGGCCCTGTGCCCAGAAGCAGCGAGGTGATGCCTGCGCTGATGGTCAGCTCCGCCCACGAAATCAGCATGAAGGGCACCGAGACGTTCAGCAGGGAAATGACAATCAGGTTGAGCCAGCTCTTGATCGAGCCCGGCATGACGAGGCCCTTGTAGAGCGTCCACGGCAGAAGAACCAGAAAGCCGATGCCGACGCGCGTTGCTGCCAGCCAGACAGGCCCGGTTTCCGGCACAGCAACCTTGATGGCGATGAAAGACGAGGCCCAGACCAGCGTCAGAAAGAGCAGCAGGGACAGATCGAGCGGTGTCGGTTTGCGGATCGTGTGGTTCGCCATCGGCAGAGTCAGTTCATGGTTTGCATAAAGGGAAAGCTTTCTCCCTTTCGCTCAATTGCTTGCAGCATGCAACTGTTTTGCTATGATTGTCCCGGATTTTCCGGCGCTCTGCCTCCGACACTCCGGCCATGTCGAAAGTTTGGCGAGCCTTGTCGGCAAGGTCTGTGATCGGCGCTAGATATTGTTTTTTGCAATGATCTGCGAGCGCGAGAAGAACTGGCGTCTGGCCAGTACGAAGGCAACCAGCGTTGCCCCGGCAATCATCAGCACGGGGTGGACAAACCAGCCGAACACGGGAGCAGAGAAGAAGAAGCCGCGCAGGCCGAGCGTGAAGTGATGTCCGGCGAGAGTGTTCATTTCTGCGGCCTGCTCGATGGCATGTTCGAGTTCCTGCTCAGAGACTTCTCCGGGATAGGGGAAGGCGCCAATAAGAATGGAGGTATAGTTGAACAGCCTGTAGGCCCAGCCGAACTTGAAAAAGGCGTAGACATAGATGGCGGTGAGCAACAGCGCCTTGATTTCCCAAAGCTTTGGTGAAGTATCGACGGGCAGGGCAAGGTCACCGGCTACTTTCATGGCGGTATCGGTTGCCGTGAGCATGGCGAAACCGGCGCCAATGGCCAGCAGCGAGGTGGAAGCAAAGAAGGCCGTGCCATTCTGCAGGCCGTTGATGATGCCGGTATCAATCATGCGGAATTCCCGCTTTGACAGCGACCGCATCCAGCGGCGTCTGTGTTCGCTCATCGAGACGGATATATTGTGTTTCTTGAGCGGGGAATAATCGACAATATAGGTGAAGCCGAACCAGGTCAGCAGATACCAGCCAAGCGCAATGATATCCAGGTTGGAAAAGGGAATCATGGATGCTTTCCTTGAAATTGTGTCGATTTTTCCAATTTTACAGATATTCCGATATCTTGAAGGCGAAGGGAACACGGATTTGCCATATTACGCACAAATTTCTTAACGCTTATGTTTATGAAATATATGTGATTTTCGGTTCCTCTCGGCAGCCCTGCATCCTGCGCATGCCTTAATAGTTGCCAAAATCTTGCCGAGACGTTAACAAGAGGTCCTCCGCACTCTACTGATGAGTGTGCGGTATCATAGAGTCACGTGATAGCTGAGGTTACATGGACAACGAAGTCAACGTTTCTTGTTGGGGCGTTACAATGAAAGCAGTTTTGGCCCTTGGTGCCATTCTTGCCATTGTGTATTTCTTCGGAGCATTTGATACGGTAGCAGTTGCTGCTGGTTAAGCGCACAAAATAATCAAGAAGATGATGTGCGGAGAATCCGAAAAAAGAGCGTGGGCCGAACCCACGCTTTTTTCATTTTCAGGACATGTTTCATTTTCAGGACATGGTTTTGTGAAATGATCCCGGCTCCTTGACTCGGGCAACCCGGTGATGGGTTTCTGAAGCCCGTTCCTCCCGATCCTTCCGACGTAACCAACGGACAGCGGCAGGTGGAAATGAAAAAAGCCGCCGCTTTTGAGGCGACGGCTTTGAGCCTTGTTCATGTCAGAGGTTGATCAACGACCGAAGAGCTTCGACAGGCCACCCTTTGTGGGGACCCCCATGCGAGACAGGGCGTGAATGCCGCCAATCAGCATATAGGCGTCACAGTTGACGCATTGGGCCAGCTGCATGGCGTAGCCGTTGGTGCGGGCACCGGAGGCACAGAAGAATATGGCGGCCGGAGCGCCATTGGTGTCGATTGGTTTGCCGAGGGACGACAGGGGATAGTGAAGCGCCGAAGGCACTTCCTTCATCACCAGTTCCATCTTTTCACGCACATCAATCAGAATGGCACCCTTGTCCAGTAGCGCCTTTGCGTCGTCATGGTTGATCTGTTTGACAATTTGCTTTTTTGCCATTGTGGGCTTTCCTTCAGGGGTCAAAGGCTGGGAGGGCGGTGTCATTTGGTGACCGCTGGTGCGCCTTGACTGTCATCGTTTGAGCAATAGAGGTCTTTGAGAACGCTCAGAAGCAATTCCGCGTTTCCATCTGCAATGGAGTAATAAATCGTTTGTGCGTCTCGACGTCCTGCAATGAGGCCATCTTCGCGCATTTTGGCAAGATGTTGAGAAAGGGCGCTCTGACTGATGTTCAGATGTTCAGCCAGGCAGTTCACGGACTTGTCTTTGCCGTCGGTGAGCTGACAAAGGATGCGCAAGCGATTGCCATTGCCGAGCAACTTCAGAAGTCGGGCAACTTCATCCGCCTGATCGGCCAAAGCTTCGATTGAGGATTCCTCCGCCATTCATGCTCCCGTTGTTCCGTCGGCCAGATCGGGATTGCCCTAGGAATTTGGGGGACACTTTGGGCAGGTCTCAATCTGACCGACATTATCATTAGATTTTGCTAATTTAGTATATTCGAATATAAAGTCAAGTGCAATTTTCACCTAGTGACCTGTCAAATGGTGGTACCCGCTGCAAGGAAGCGCAGAAAAGTGCGATTGCGACGGAGGGAGGCCGGGCCGTTGTCGTCCTGCTGCCCATCGGCTAATGCCCTTTGCTGAAACGAAAAAGGGTGCCAAGCGGCACCCTTGAAACCTGTTGTGGTGAGGCGCAAATACTCCCGTCATGCTTCCGTGACGAGGCTGTCCCTGACCATTTCCTCGATGGTGTCATAGAGAGGTGCCCAGCCCAGTGTGGCGCGGGCCCGGTCAGAGGACATGCGCTGAGAGCGGGCATAGGCAGAGGCCCAGGCGCCGAACCGCTCCTGCGCCTCCTCGATTGTAATGACGTTTGCCTGATAGGGCAGGCCGAGGGACTGGGCGACCAGTTTGCCGACTTCACCAGCCGTTGCACTCTTGATCGTGCTGGCGTTCAGCAACAATCCGTCTGCCCGATTGTCAACCGCAAGGACATAGAGCTGGGCGAGATCATCGGCGTGAACGAAGGGGAAATGGGTGTCGGTTGAGCCGACTATGGTGATTTCACCATTCTCCTTCAGATCTTCGGCAAAGTTGGCGATGATGCCGCGTCCCTTGTCAACGACAAGACCGGGGTGAATGACGGTCAGCTGGAAATTGGGGCAGGCGTTGAGCCGTTCGATGCTGTCCAGCATCCATTCGAATTCGGGCGTCGGGTCCAGCACATGCCGTTCGGTGATCGGGATGACCGGCTCTTCCGGATAGAGCCAGCAGCCACCGGTATAGAGGAAAGGAATCAGTCGGTCTTCGGGCAGATCCCGGGCAATATTAACCAGCGCCGAAACGAGGTTCTGATCAACATTTGCCATGTCATTGTCAAAGGTTGCTGCGGTGTGGATGAAGGCATCGTGTGTAAGGGCTAGATTGACCCAGTCACCGGGATCGGTAAGGCTGCCTGGAACAGGCGTCGCTCCCAATTCGCTTTGAATTTCAGCGCTTCTTTCAGACCTAGCCAGGGTCGTTACTTCATCGCCTCGCGCCACGAAAGCCTTGACAATCGCCCGGCCGACAAGGCCAGTACCGCCAGTAACAAATATTCGCATGAGCCAATTCCCCATTTGAAGCCGTATGCTTCGATAGTCCGTTTTTATCTAACTTATAGCAAAATGTGCATAAATCTATGACCAAGTTTTGTCGATCCGTTCTAATCTTTATAGCGTATGAACAGCGTGATAAGGAACCTGCATGACTGTCCATATTGTTAAATTGTGCGTAGGAGTCGACAGTGTCGACGATCTGGAACGATGGATCGAGCATCGCAATCACCTGCTGACAATGGCGGGTGAACCGCTTGAACATATCCATACCACGCGCATGACGCCGAAACGGCGCGACGAGATCCTTGACGGCGGTTCGCTCTACTGGGTCATCAAGGGAATGATCCTCGCAAGGCAGCCGATCATCGATCTCAGGCAGATTACCGGGGATGATGGCATTGGCCGTTGCCAGATCGTCATGGAGCCGACCCTGTTTCGTACAGAATCACAACCGAAGCGTCCGTTTCAGGGCTGGCGCTATCTGAAGGCCGGTGAAGCGCCCAGGGATATCGATCCGTTGCGGGGCGACGATGACCTGCCTCCGGATTTTCGACGGGAACTGGCCGATCTGGGGTTGCTTTAGCCTCTCGGTTGTCAGTGTAACCAATTGACCGGTTGGCATTTCTGTTTTGATACCTAAATATCTGGTCTGGATCCTATGTCGGGCATGGACCCGGCTTGAACCTGTTCGGGAGGCGGGGCCATGGCTGAAAAAAGGGATCAACTGACGGTAAAGGACACCGAGCTTGCTCCGGACATCAAGTCCGACAAGCAGGATGTTGCCGCCTTTCTTTCCAAGACCAGGCTGGTACGCAAGGCACAGGAGGCCAAGGGCTTGAAGCCGGCCAACGGGCGTCTGATGTTTGCCCTTGATGCGACCATGAGCCGACAGGCGACATGGGATGTGGCCTGTTCCCTGCAAAGCGAGATGTTCGGTGTTGCTGAAAAACAGGGTGGGCTGGCAACCCAGCTTGTCTATTTCCGCGGCACGAGTGAATGCAAGGCCAGCCGCTGGACGCGGTCGTCTGCAGATATGGTCGGCTGGATGGAGCGCTTTGACTGCCGGGCCGGGCGAACCCAGCTTGGCCGCATCCTGCAACATGTGAAGAATGAGGCCCGGTCGACGAGGATTGACGCGGTGGTGTATGTGGGTGATTGCGTAGAAGAGGATCCGGACGTCATCGTCGGACTGGCGGGTGATATCGCTCTGAAGGGTGTGCCTGTGTTCGTCTTTCAGGAAGGTTCAGATGCCATGGCGGCCCATGTCTTCAAGGTGATTGCGAGGTTGACTGGCGGTGCCTATGGTCAGTTCGATGCGGGTGCCAAACTTAAACTGGCCGAGTATCTCAAGGGGATCGCGGCCTACGCTGCGTCTGGTCGTGATGTCACACGTCTGCCGCATGATCTGCAAAAGCAATTGCCCGGCCCCAAATCTCGACGATAGGGTTCCGATAAGATCCAATAAGGAATGAGCGTTTCATCATGATCTATTTGCTTGCCGGCTTTCTGGTATTTCTTGGCGCGCTGTTGCTGATGCGATGGGCGGCTTATGCCCCTTCAGCGGATGTCGCAACGCTGCTCTACAAGCTCGGGGGAATCGTCCTGCTGATTGTGGCGGCTGTTTTTGTCTTTCGCCGACAATGGCTGGTCGGCATGCCGCTGGCGGTCTTTGCCTGGTCGCTGCTGCGCAAGAAATCCTATCTGGCAGGTGCTGATCGGGAAGGGGGAAGAGGCTCTACCGTTCGGACCGCGGCGCTTGAAATGACTCTTGATCACGACACGGGGATCATTATCGGACAGGTCCTGGCTGGGCATTTCGAGGGAAGGGAGCTTGATGGGTTGACAGAGGCTGAATTGACCAGCCTCTGGCATGAAGTGGCGGCGGACAAGGAAAGCCGCGATCTACTTGAAGCTTATCTTGACGGCCGGCATCCCGATTGGCGAGAAAGCTTCAATGTTGACCCGACAGCGTGGGAAGGACGCACGGCGGACTCTGGCACCATGACCAAGGAGGAAGCCTATCAGGTGCTTGGGCTTGCGGCGGGTGCCAGCGAGGCGGAAGTTGTTGACGCCCACCGGCGCCTGATGAAGCGTCTCCACCCGGACCATGGGGGCTCCACTTTTCTCGCTTCCAAGATCAACGCTGCCAAGTCCGTCTTGCTCGGAAAACATGACTGATCTCCTACTACTCAACTACAACTAAGGATTCAGTGCCAGACAGGCAAATTTCTGTTTCTTCAGGACCGCACAGGCATCGCGGGCTGCAGACTTGCTCGGGAAACCGGCAAAGCGGGCGCGATAGAGTGTGGTGCTTCCTTTTTCAACTGCTTCGGTATGATTGACGCGGCCCTTGAGCATGCGCTTGTTGTCTGCTCTTACCTTGTCAAGGATTTCGTTGGCAGCTTCAAGTGACGGGGTTGCGCTGAGCTGGATCTGCCAGCCTGCAGGAACGCTTTCGCGAGTTGCTGGCGCTGCCATCGGGAGCGGGGCCGAATGGGTAGACAGATCGCCAACCGGATCGTTCGCAGCCCGTGGCAGCGGAGGGATTGCAAGTGCGGCGGTTGTCAGGCGTGGCCGAGGGGCCGGCATCTCTTGAACGGATGCAGTGATCGCGGCGCGCAAGGTTGAACCCGTGGTCAGCCCCGCTTTCGGCAAGACTTCGAGCTCTCCGGCATCCGCTTTGGCCAGCTGCATGGCAGGCTGTACAGACACGGTCTCTACGGCAGGCTGCGGCAGAACCGGCGCTACTGATGCAAGTTCAATCGTTCCGGCAGGTTCGATCGTCTTGGCTTTCGGCAGAGGCACGGTCTCGGCCAGCTGCACATAATTGCGTGACGACGAAGACGGTACGCCGACAAGGGCGGTTTCCCTGCGGCCGCTCTTGGCCTTGGGCAGGTATTTCTTGATAAGGGACCGCATTTCAGCGTCGCGGCTTGCTCCGGTGTTGCCGCCCATGACAACGGCCACAATGTGACGGCCATCGGTATTGACGTTGGTGACAAGGTTGAAACCGGAAGCCTGGGTGTAGCCGGTCTTGATACCGTCAACACCGGTGACGCGACCAAGCAGCTTGTTGTGGTTGCCGTAGCGGGCCTTGCCATACTGGAAGACACGGGTGTTGAACAGTTTGTAATAGGTGGGGAACCTGTCCTGCAGGGCACGACCAAGCAGGGCCATGTCGGCGGCCGTTGTGCGCTGTTGGGAGTTCGGAAGGCCAGATGCGTTCCTGAACGTGGTGCGGCTCATGCCGATGGAATGCGCCTTGTCGGTCATCATGCGCGCGAATTTGGACTCGGTCCCGCCGATATTCTCGGCGATTGTGGCGGCCACATCGTTCGCGGATTTGGTGACCAGAGCGAGGATAGCGTCCTTGACAGCGATGGTGCTGCCCGGCTTCAGACCAAGTTTGGAGGGAGCCTGACCTGCGGCATGTCTGGACACGCTGAGGCGCGTGTTCATGGACATGCGACCGGCTTCCAGCTCTTCAAAGAGCATGTAAAGGGTCATCATCTTGGTAAGCGAAGCAGGATAACGCAGAGAATTGGCGTTCTCTGAATAAAGGACCTTGCCGCTTTTGACATCGATAACGTAGCCGGCATATTTGGAGTTGGCTGCTAGGGCAGACTGAGTGAAAGCCAGCGCGCTGATCGCCAGGAATGCGGTTGCGGCGATCATGTATACTGGGCGCGCAAGCACTGCACGCCGTGTGGCTCTGAACGCTACTCTAAACACTTGACGTCCTTTGAATGTTGTCATGACTGACGGATTTTTCCGCTTTGGGTTTTGTTCGTTGGGCGAGATGGGCAGGACAAATTCGTCGCCTCTCGCAACCTTTTTAAAAAGGGTATGTAAACTCGGTTAGGAAAAGGTAAAAAATGAGGCCCTCAGATCAATTTGCAAAAAATTATTATTGCGTCAGTTGCAATGAAATTGTCCCATGTGGCTGATATCTATCGGTGAATTTCGATAATTCAGTTATTTTGATATCGAAGCATATACCCTTACAATGCGAGAATGACGTGCTTACATTATTTTGTGGCATCAAAGGTTTTTTGTATGTCACACTCTTGGGTGTCACGTCTTGATTCAAAGCCAGCCAACTATGCCCCAAACCGGCAACAGATTTGACCGACAAGCCCCGTTGGGGAAGACTGACAAGATGACCATCCCGGCATTCGGCCGGGGGATTTGTGGAGACAATTCAAGCAATGAGTAAGGATATTCGTCGCCTGGATGAAGATGAAGACCTGGGGTTGACGACAAAAGCCAAACCCAAGACCAAGCGTCCAAACATGTATCGCGTTCTGTTGTTGAATGATGACTTCACCCCGATGGAGTTCGTTGTTCACATCCTGGAAGCGTTTTTCAACAAGGGCCGGGAAGATGCAACCCGTATTATGCTTCACGTTCACCATCACGGTGTCGGGGAGTGTGGAGTCTTTACCTATGAAGTGGCGGAAACCAAAGTGAGCCAGGTGATGGATTTTGCCCATCAGCACCAGCATCCGCTGCAATGCATCATGGAAAAAAAGTGAGGATACCAAGTGCCATCATTTTCTAACAGTCTGGAAGCTGCCCTGCATAAGGCTCTGATGACCGCGAATGAGCGCTCGCAGGAGTTTGCAACACTGGAACATTTGCTTTTCGCGTTGATTGACGACAGCGACGCGGCTGCGGTTATGCGTGCCTGTGGGGTGGATCTGGATCTGTTGGAAAAGAACCTGCTCGATTACATCGACAACGAGCTTTCCAATCTCGTCATGACCAATGGGCAGGATTCCAAGCCGACGGCCGGGTTCCAGCGCGTCATCCAGCGTGCGGTGATCCATGTGCAATCCTCCGGCCGCGAGGAAGTGACGGGGGCCAATGTGCTCGTTGCCATCTTTGCGGAGCGGGAAAGCCATGCGGCCTATTTCCTGCATGAGCAGGACATGACCCGCTATGATGCGGTCAACTATATTTCCCATGGCATTGCCAAGGCTCCGGGCTTCGCCGATGGCGTTGCACCGACCGGTGTTGACGATGACATGGAAGAGGATTTCGACTTCGACGAGGACGATGAGGAAGAGGGCGGTCGTAAGGCCGAGGCTCTCAAGGCCTATGCTGTCAACCTCAACGACAAGGCCCGCGAGGGCAAGATCGATGTGCTCATCGGGCGCGACGCCGAGATCCATCGCACCATCCAGGTGCTCTGCCGCCGGTCCAAGAACAACCCGCTGTTTGTCGGCGACCCGGGCGTGGGCAAGACCGCCATCGCCGAAGGGCTGGCCAAGCGGATCGTCGAGGACAAGGTGCCGGACGTGCTGAAGGGGGCAACCATCTTCTCGCTCGATATGGGCACGCTTTTGGCAGGCACCCGCTATCGCGGTGATTTTGAAGAGCGCCTCAAGCGCGTCATCAAGGAGATCGAGGAATATGACGGAGCGATCCTGTTCATTGACGAGATCCACACGGTGATTGGCGCCGGGGCGACCTCGGGCGGGGCCATGGATGCCTCCAACCTGCTCAAGCCGTCGTTGGCTGCGGGCAATTTGCGCTGCATGGGCTCAACCACCTACAAGGAATATCGCCAGTTCTTCGAGAAGGACAGGGCACTGGTGCGCCGGTTCCAGAAGATCGACGTCAATGAGCCGTCGATTCCGGACGCCATCGATATCCTGAAAGGCCTGAAGCCCTATTTCGAGGATTATCACAGCGTCAAGTTCACCAATGAGGCGATCAAGTCGGCCGTCGAGCTGTCGGCGCGCTATATCCATGACCGGAAACTGCCGGACAAGGCGATTGACGTCATCGACGAAACCGGCGCTGCCCAGCAGTTGCTGCCAGTGTCCAAACGCCGCAAGAGCATCACGGTGCGGGAAGTGGAAGCCACTGTCGCGACCATGGCCCGGATTCCGCCGAAGACCGTTTCCAAGGACGACCGCGAGGTTCTGTCCAATCTGGAGCTCAATCTCAAGCGGATGGTCTATGGACAGGATCAGGCCATTGATGCCCTGACCAGTCAGATCAAGCTGGCGCGGGCGGGCCTGCGCGAACCGGAAAAGCCGATTGGCAGCTATCTGTTCTCCGGTCCGACCGGGGTTGGCAAGACCGAAGTGTCGCGCCAGCTGGCCGATCTGATGGGCGTGGAACTGTTGCGCTTCGACATGTCGGAATATATGGAGAAGCACACCATTTCCCGTCTGATCGGTGCGCCTCCGGGCTATGTCGGGTTTGATCAGGGCGGTCTTCTGACTGACGGCGTTGACCAGCATCCGCATTGCGTGCTGCTGCTTGACGAAATCGAGAAGGCACATCCGGATCTCTACAACATCCTCTTGCAGGTGATGGACCACGGCAAGCTGACCGACCATAACGGCAAGCAGGTGGATTTCCGCAATGTCATCCTGATCATGACGACCAACGCCGGGGCGAGCGAAATGGACAAGCCCGCGATTGGCTTCACCCAGTCTGCCCGTTCAGGGGACGACGAGGAAGCGATCAACAAGCTGTTTACGCCGGAATTCCGCAACCGTCTTGATGCGGTCATTCCGTTCGCGGCTCTGCCGACGGAGGTTATCCATCAGGTGGTGCGCAAGTTCGTCATGCAGCTGGAGGCCCAGTTGGCCGATCGCGGGGTGACCTTCGAGCTGACCGATGCTGCCACCGCATGGCTGGCCAAGAAGGGTTACGATCCGAAGATGGGCGCCCGTCCGTTGGGCCGGGTCATTCAGGAGCATATCAAGAGGCCGCTGGCCGAGGAGATCCTGTTTGGCAAGCTGGTCAAGGGCGGCACCGTGCGCGTCGACATCGATCTCGACAACATGGAGAAGCTGTTCCTCAAGGTCATCGACGAGGACGAGCCAGAACCAGCCAAGGAAGAGGCCGAAGCGCCAAAGACGAAGAAGTCGAGCGCCAAGGCTGCCGACAGCGATGCGGGCAAGAAGGCTGGCCGCAAATCGCCAGCAAGGAAAAAGGCGGCGGTTCCGAGCGTCGCCAAAGCCGACAAGAAATAGCAACAAGGAGCGCCTGCGGTAACGTGGGCGCTTTTTTCCATGTTTCCCCAAATGCCCGGCTGGTTGCGAAATCTGTTGTTGTTCTTTGCCTTTGCCCTCGTTTCCCTTATGGGGGCAAGCGCCATCATGCGTGCGGCCTTTCCTAACGGGATTTTTGGCAGTCTCATTGATCCGGCAACCGGACGGGCCGACGGCATGGAGCTTCTGAAGAATATCCTCACTCTTGCCGCTGGGCTGATGCTGGTGCTCTTGCTGCTCTATCAGCAGTTCTTTGACGACAAATGAGTGTGGGCCAGGGCAGGTCGAGGTCAGAGTCCGCTTGCAATGCAGGCGATTTGACGATACATGATTGGGCATGAACCAGATGTGCAACCAGTTTCAGTCGATTATTCTCACCATTCCTTGAATGGTGGGTTTTCGTGTGCGCATATCACTTATCGGAACCCGCCTGAGGCGGGTTTTTTGTTGCCGTCTCTCGGGATTTTTCAAGGAGACGGAAATGACCTCCCAAGCATTGCAAACTGTTATCGAAGCCGCTGACCGGGCGATCTCGGCAGAGGATTTTGATGGTCTGATGGCCTTCTATGCCGAAGACGCGACGCTGGTCGTTCAGCCCGGCATGGCGGTGACGGGCAAGGCGCGGATCAGAAAAGCCTTCGAGGCCATCGCCGATCATTTCAACCACCACCTGACGGTTCGTCAGGGGCCAATGGAAGTGTTTGAAGGTGGTGATACGGCGCTGGTGGTGATGAAGACCTTTCTCGACACGGTTGATTCCGATGGCTGGGATCTGACGCTGGTGCGTCGGGCAAGCTATGTTTTCAAGCGCTCGGACAGCGGCGACTGGCTCTGCACTGTTGATAATTCCTATGGAACGGATCTGCTGGATTCCCCCGCTGCGGTATCAGGAGAACCGGTCTGAGGCCGGTGTCCGGGTCTTGGGCGGGCGTATGGCTCTATGCAAGGGACAGCGAGCAAGCTAAGCTCTCGCGGTTCGCGCACGCTATGAATGCATGCTACAGCAGCGGAAGGCGGTGGCCTTCTCGCCAAAAGACATGCTCGCGCTTGACCCGGAATACGTTTGGTGGATAAACAAGCCAGATGACTCCGCGAATGAAGAGGTGACCCCGTGCTTTCAGCACTCGGGATATTGATTGCCGCACTGGGCGGGATGATGTTCTTTCCCGCAATCGTCGATCTGGCCTATCAAAGTCAGGACTGGCACGCCTTTCTGGGCGGCGGGTCGATATCGATCGGTTTTGGCATCGCCCTGTTTCTGGCCATGCGTGGGCAGGAAGGGGAGTGGAACATTCGCAGCTCCATCCTGTTCGTCAATGGCAGCTGGTTCGTCCTCAGTGCCTTTGCGGCTCTGCCTCTCTATTTCTCGTCGCTCGATATCACCTATGCGGATGCCTATTTCGAGTCGGCCTCGGGCTTCACGACCACCGGCTCGACGGTCCTGAGCGGACTGGACACCATGGCTCCGGGGCTTCTGTTCTGGCGGTCGCTGATGCAATGGCTCGGTGGTCTGGGTATCGTGGCCATCGGCATCACCATTCTGCCGATGCTTGGCTCTGGTGGACAGAAGCTGTTCTTTCTGGAATCGTCCGAGCAGAGTGACAATCCTTACCCGCGCATTCGCGAGTTTGCGGTCAAGATTGCCTTTGTCTACATGGCTCTGACGGCGGCCTGCGCCGTTTCCTACTTTGTGCTGGGCATGACCTTCTTTGAGGCGGTCAACCATGCCATGACCACCCTTTCCACGGGCGGATACTCGACCTCCGATGGTTCGATGGCGCATTTTGATAGCGTCGGCATCTATTTTGCCGGTTCGCTGTTCATGTTCTTTGGTGGCCTGCCGTTTCTCTACATGATCCGCTTTTTTTCTGCTGACCGGGGCAGGGATCCGCAGATCGGGCTCTATCTCAAGGGCGTCCTGATCGCTGCGGTCGTCATCTTTTTTGCCAAGCAGTGGCTGTCGCCGGGTCCGGTGATCAAGGATTTCGCGATTGCGCTGTTCGATGTCATTTCCATCGTGACGACGACCGGCTTTGGTGCGGGAGACTATCAGGAATGGGGCTCTCTGTTCGTGGTCATGTTCCTGATCCTCACCTTCTTTGGCGCCTGTTCGGGCTCGACGGCTGGTGGCATCAAGCAGTTCCGTTTCGTGATTGCCTGGCTGATCATCAAGAAGGCGGTTGCCAAGCTGATCCATCCCAACCGTATCATCCCGATGCGTTATGGCACGCAGGTTGTGGATGACGAAATGGCCGCATCGACGCTCAGCTTCATCTTCCTGTTCTTTGCGACCTTCATTGTTTTTGCCATTGCCCTGCAGCTGTGCGGGCTTGATTTCGTGACGGCAATGAGCGGCTCTGCAACGGCACTGGCAAACGTTGGTCCCGGCCTTGGCGACATTATCGGGCCTGCAGGCAACTTCAGCAGCCTGCCGGAAATCTGCAAATGGCTTTTGAGTATTGAAATGATTCTGGGGAGGCTGGAAATTCTCTCCGCGCTGACCATCCTGATGCCGGCCTTCTGGCGCTGGTAGGCCCGACACTGCGAGCACGCAGCATGGGCGATGTGGCAGGTGTGGCTCGTGGGTTGAATGCGGGAAGGCTCTATGCCATTGTGGCTACCCTGTCATCTTGCCAAGTTCCTCATCATGTCATCAAACAAGTTTTCCGATCACGGCTCCGGGCTTTTGCCTCAGGAGCGGCTTTCTGGCTGGCACTGGTATCGCCGGGGCATGCGCCATCTGTTGTCGACGCCTGCCATCGTGCTCTATTTCTCCCTCTTGGGGTTCGGCAGTTTCTGTCATGAGAGTGGCATAGACCTCTATCTGGCGATGTTCATGACCTTCACCACGTGGGCCATTCCCAGCAATGTGATTCTGATTGGCGGCATCCTGTCTGGGTCGGGCGCGCTGGCCATCTTCGTGGCGGTGGCGCTGGCGTCGGTGCGGATGATGCCGATGGTCGTTTCCTTCGTGCCCGAGGTTCGGGACAAGGGGACGCAGACCTGGAAGCTGGTGCTGCTGGCCCATTTCACGGCCATCACCTCATGGGTGTTCGGCATGCGAGAGCTGCCTGGCCTGCCGCGCTATGGACGCGTGCCGTTTTTTGCCGGGTTTGCGGTTTCTCTGGCCATTCTCAGCATCGGGGTCGTTGCTCTTGGGCATGGCATCGCAGGGGTGGTGCCGCCCGTCGTGGCCGCTGCGCTGTTTCTGATGACACCGCTCTATTTCCTCCTGACGCTGCCAAGCGCCGCCCGGTTGCTGTCGGACAAGCTGGCACTGGTGTTCGGCTTCGCGCTCGGTCCGTTGTTTGCGCTGATCGTGCCGGAGGTCGGGCTGGTGCTCACAGGGCTTGTGGGCGGCATTGGGGCCTATGCGGTGGGCTACTGGAAGAGGCGGCTGGCATGACGATCCTGTTTGACAGCTTTGACACGGCATGGTGGCCCTATCTGTTCATGCTTCTGGCAGCCTCGCTGCCCACGGAGATGTGGCGCTGGCTCGGGGTGGCCTTTGCTGGTCGTTTGCGCGATGACAGCGAATGGATCCTGTTGGCGCGGGCGATCGCCAATGCGCTGGTGGCCGGGGTCATCACTCGGCTGATCCTGTTCCCTACAGGCGCTCTGCTACAGGTGCCGGTCTGGATGCGACTGGTTGCCGTGGCGGTGTCGGTCGGGTTCTATTTCGGGCTGGTCCGCAATCTGTTTGTTGCGGTGTTGCTCGGGGCCGCAACGCTCACAGGCCTTGCGCTTCTGTTTAGCGTTCCGATGACATGACTTTATATGACAAGGGGCTCCTTTGAGCCCCTTTGCCTTTTCAGATCTGAGCGATTGTCGCCTGAAAGTCAGAGGCTTTCGAGCGCCTTGCGCAGCTGTTCGGCGTGGCCTGCCAGCAACTCCGGGTCGGCCATTTTGCCGGTCTGCGGGCGCAGGGCAACGCCCTCGTGGCGCGGCACGACGTGGAAGTGCAGATGGAAGACTTCCTGCCCGCCAGCACCCTCGTTGTTCTGCTGCACAGTGATGCCATCGGCATCAAAGGCGATCATCGCGGCCATGGCAAGCTTCTGGGTGGTGGCAACAACGGCTGCCAGATCGGTCGGAGCGGTGTCGAAAATGTTGCGGGACGGGTTCTTGGGCAGCACAAGGGCGTGGCCGTCTGCCTTGGGCATGACGTCCAGAAAGGCAAAGGTCAGCTCGTCTTCATAGAGCTTGTGGCAGGGGATTTCGCCACGCAGGATTTTCGCAAAGATATTGTCGCTGTCATAAGCTGGCGTGTTCATGATCGAATCCATTGATTGGTTGAAACTGTTGGCGGCGAGACTAGCAGCGCGCGGCTGTGAAATCTATCCGTCGCCCTTCTTGAAAGGGGTGTGGGTTGTGAGGAACTCCTGCTCGGCGGCCGCTGCGCGCCGCTCCCTGTTCAGATAGTCCTCAATGGCCTCGCGGAAGGCCGGATGGTCGATCCAGTGGGCCGACCATGTGGTCTGTGGCACATAGCCTCTTGCGATCTTGTGCTCGCCCTGTGCGCCTGCTTCCACGCACAGGTATTTGTGCTCGATGGCCCATTCGATGGCCTGGTGGTAGCACAGCTCGAAATGCAGGCAGGGATAGTCGCCGATGGTGCCCCAGTAGCGACCATAGAGCGTGTCACCGCCGATGAAATTGAGCGCCCCGGCCACCGCATTGTCGCCCTCATAGGCCAGTACCAGAAGGATCTGGTCGGCCATGGTCTCGGCGATCATCGAGAAGAATTCCCGGTTGAGATAGGGGCGGCCCCATTTGCGCGAGCCGGTGTCCATGTAAAAGGCGAAAAAGGCGTCCCAGTCCTGTTCGGTTATGGCATCGCCCTGCTTGCGATGGATGGTCAGGCCGTGGCTGTGGGCGGTCTGGCGTTCCTTGCGGATATTCTTGCGCTTGCGGGAGGAAAGCTGGGCGAGGAAATCATCAAAGCTGTCGTAATCCTCGTTGATCCAGTGGAATTGCTGATCGCGTCGGACGAGAAAGCCCTGTTCTTCGAATTCGCTTTTCTGCCTTTCGGGCAGGAAGGTCAGGTGGGCCGAGGAGATGGGGTAACGCTCGCAGAGCTGCTTCATGCCGCTGGCCATGGCGGCAACGGCCACCGCCTCGTTGACGCCCTTGCGGGTCAGCACCTTGGGGGCGTTGACGGGGGTGAAGGGAATGGCGCTTTGCAGCTTGGGGTAATATTGCCCGCCAGCCCGCTCCAGCGCATCGGCCCAGCCGTGGTCAAAGACATATTCGCCCTGACTGTGCGACTTGAGATAAAGCGGCAGGGCGGCCAGTACAGCGTCATTTTCGTCCTTGAGGACCAGATGGTGCGGCATCCAGCCGGTTTCCTCGCTGGCGCAGCCCGAGCGCTCCAGAGCGTCTAGAAAGGCATAGGACAGAAAGGGGTTGGATCTGGTCTTGCTCA
This sequence comes from Cohaesibacter haloalkalitolerans, assembly GCF_003574655.1. GTDB lineage: Bacteria > Pseudomonadota > Alphaproteobacteria > Rhizobiales > Cohaesibacteraceae > Cohaesibacter > Cohaesibacter haloalkalitolerans. Next base: position 492,753 of record NZ_QNUM01000003.1, on the reverse strand, counting down.
GGGTGTCTTCAAGACAGGCCGTCCAGTGTTCCTCTCCGATCTCTCGCATGGAATGAACGACATGCAACTGGTAACCGGATGTTTCAGACATGGGTCAGGCATGGCCTCTCGCAAAAATCAAACTATAGCTGAGATTTAAGAGACTTTGCTGAAATTGTAACCCTCTAAGAGGCCTGAACGGAAAAAATAGATGAGGGATAGCTGGCAGGGGGCCAACGGCAGCCGCTGCCGCCATTAGCCAGATTACAGAAAGGCGAAACGCCTAGTCTTCCAGTTCCACAATGGCTTCCACTTCGACGGCAACGCCGAACGGCAGGGAGGCTGCGGAGACGGCGGAGCGGGCGTGGCGGCCCTTGTCGCCAAAGACGTCGACCATGAAGTTGGAAGCGCCGTTGATGACGGCCGGCTGATCGCCGAATTCAAGAGTGGAGTTGACAAAGCCGACCAGCTTGACCACGCGAGCCACCTTGTCGAGATCGCCGGTGGCGGCCTTCATCTGGGCGATGAGGCTGATGGCGCAGAGCTTTGCAGCTTCCTGACCAGCGGCGGTTTCCATGGTGTCACCCAGCTTGCCGATGACTTTTTCGCCAGCAGCGTTCAGCGGGATCTGACCGGAAATGAAAAGCTGGTTGCCGCTTTTGACAAAGGGAACATAGTTGGCAGCAGGGGCTGCTGCTTCCGGAAGGGTGATTCCGAGGTCTGCAAGTTTGGCTTCGATGACGCCTGACATGTTCAACTCCATAGAAAGGTCTGGTTTGTTCTGGTCTCCGGCGCGGATAGCAAAAAGGCTGCCCGGTCCGTGAGCATGATCAACATTTAGGCGAGGCGGTACGGTATTGAAAGCAAAAGCTTGTCTGGCACACGCATTTTACCGCATCTCTCCCCGCATGAGGCTGCTCTGGCTGCATATCTGCGGTTCTGCGGGACGGTGGGTGCTGTTGCGGTGTCAGTCGAGGCCGCTGTCCTTGTCGGGCTTCTGCGCGGAATGAATCACATTCTTCTGGGCCTCGGGGTTGCGATCGGCGACAAGCTTGCCTTTCATGGTCAGGCCCAGTTCCACCATCTTGCCGCCGAACTTGCTGGAGAGCAGGTCCATGGCCTTTTCCGCGTTTGCCCGTTTGCCTGCCTGAATGTCAACCAGATCCGGCGGGTCGGCGAACTCGCCGGGGTGCAGTTCACTGATGCCGATACCGATGAGGCGATAGGCGGCCTTTTTTGCGGCCAGCTCGCGCAGCAGCAGGTCCTTGCCGATCAGGAAGATCCTGTCAGTCAATTGAGTCGGATCCGAAAGGGAGCGGCTGCGGGTGATGCTTTTGAAGTGGTCGTCCTTGAGCTTGAGGGTCACGGTTCGCCCGGCCAGCCCTGCCGCCTTGGCGCGTTTGGAGGTGTCTTCGGCAAGGCGCCTCAGGACCGGCAGCAGGTCGTCGGCTTGCGAGAGATCCTTGCTGAAGGTGGTCTCGGAGCTGATGCTCTTGGTTTCCGAATCGGGAGAGACTGTGCGGCTGTCTTCGCCCTGCGCCAGTTTGGCAAGGCGCAGGCCCAGAGCGCCATAGGTTTTGGCTAGTTTGGCCGGATCTGCTGTTTGCAACTGCCCGATGGTCAGGAAGCCGTCCCTTGCCAGATGGGCCTGCGAGACCTTGCCGACACCCCAGATCATGGAGACGGGCTTGTCTTTGAGGAACCGCCTTGTCTCTTCCTTGCCGATGATCGAAAAGCCGCGAGGCTTCTCAAGGTCCGAGGCGATCTTGGCCAGAAACTTGTTGTGGCTGAGACCGACCGATACCGTGATGCCGATGTCCTTTTCAACCTGCAGCACAAAGCGGGCCAGCGTCAGGGCGGGGTAGGCATGGTGGAGGCGCTCGGTGCCGGACAGGTCGAGAAAGGCCTCATCGATGGAAAGGGGCTCGACAAGGGGCGTGAGCGCCTGCATTGCTGCGCGAACTTGTCGGCCTACCTCGCTGTATTTCTTCATGTTTGGCCGAATGATCACCGCTTCCGGACAGAGTTTGCGGGCCTGAAACATCGGCATTGCGGATTTGACGCCGCGAATACGGGCAATGTAGCAGGCGGTAGCGACCACACCGCGCTCGCCGCCGCCGATGATCACCGGTTTGTCGCGGAACTCGGGATTGTCCCGCTTTTCGACGGAGGCATAGAAGGAATCGCAATCGATATGGGCGATGGACAGCGCTCTGAGTTCCTCATGATGGATGAGACGCGGCGAGCCACAACGGGGGCAGCGTCGGGGTGCTCCGTTTCCTTCCTCAAGGCAATCGCGGCAGAGAAACTGTTCCATCCTGATCGTGCGGTCCGTTGTGGTGGTGAGCTTATAATGCGCCCGTGGTTGCCATGCTCATGGGATCCAGCCGCAGCTTGGCGGTGACGACATCTTCCGGGGCAAGGGTCATGTTGCTGGCAAAGGCCAGAACCAGCGAATCGTCCGAGAGCAGGAAATCGAGTATGGCAGCAAGGAACGAGGGCTCCGAAGCGACGTCGCGCAGGCTGCTCGGGTCAAGACCGGAGAGAGCCAGAAACCGACCTAACAGGTCAGGATCATTTGATAAAAATCCCAGCGCCTTGATGCCAATTGTCTCGGCTTCCTCGAGTGTCAGGCCAAATTGTTTTTTCTGCATGATTCAGCGTTTGCCCTTTTGAAAGGTTTATTCTGTATGTACGATATAGGTAATACTATGCGCATCTGATACGGAAACCCAGATCTGATTGATCGGTGTGTCAGCTCTGTCCATCACATTCGAGCTGCGGACTGGACCATGGCCAAGAAGATTCTCATTGTCGAGGACAATGAACTCAACATGAAACTGTTTCTTGATCTGCTCGAAGCCTATGGCTACGAGACGGTGGGAACACGCAATGGTCTGGATGCGCTGAAACTTGCCAGGGAACATATGCCGGATTTGATCCTGATGGATATCCAGCTGCCTGAAGTTTCCGGTCTCGAAGTTACCAAGTGGCTGAAGGAAGACGACGATCTCAGACCCATCCCCGTGGTCGCCGTAACCGCTTTTGCCATGAAGGGGGATGAGGAAAGAATTCGTCAAGGCGGGTGCGAAGCCTATTTGTCCAAACCCATTTCGGTTGCGAAGTTTATTGAGACTGTGCGCACCTATGCAGGTGACGCTTAGCCCGGAGTTGAAAGCAAATGTCTGCCCGCGTCCTCGTCGTTGATGACAATCCAGCCAATGTCAAGCTTCTGGAAGCCCGTCTGTCTGCCGAATATTTTGATGTTCTCTGTGCCAGCAGTGGTCCGGAAGCGCTTGAGATTCTCTCCCACAACACGGTTGATATCGTTCTGCTAGATGTGATGATGCCCGGAATGGACGGGTTTGAAGTCTGTCGCCGGATCAAGGCCGATCCGCAGATGATGCATATTCCCGTGATCATGGTTACGGCGCTTGACCAGATCAGCGACCGGGTTGCCGGGCTGAAGGCCGGGGCGGATGATTTCCTGACCAAGCCGGTCAATGATCTGGCGCTGATTGCGCGGGTCAAGAGCTTGGTCCGTGTCAAGATGATGCTCGACGAGCTGCGCTCCCGTGCCCACACCTCGGAGCAGATGGGGCTGGACAGCAGCGCTCTGTTCCAACGGCTGATGCACCATGAGGGCGGGCAGATTCTGCTGGTCGATGACTCGCGTTCCAATTCAGAACGCATCCGCAAACAGGTCGCCGGACAGTTCGATCTGTTTCTGGAAAATGATATCACGGCGGCCTTGCGGCGCTGTTCCGATCAGGCTTTCGATTGTCTGCTGATCAATCTGGACATGCAGACCGGCGACCCGTTGCGGCTCTGTGCTCAGGTGCGGTCCATCGAATCCTCGCGTCTCGTTCCCATTCTGATTCTGGCTCAGGAAGCCGATCAGAAGCGCATCATGCGGGCCTTCGATCTGGGTGTGGACGATTATGTCTGTCAGCCGGTGGACAAGAACGAGTTGCTGGCGCGCCTGCATACCCAGGTTCTGCGCAAGCGCTACACCGATGCCTTGCGCGATTCGATTCAGCATACCATGGAGCTGGCGATCATGGATGGACTGACCCAGCTCTACAATCGCCGCTACATGACATCCCACCTCAACGCCCTTCTGTCGTCGGCACGGGAGAAGCAAAAGCCTTTGTCGGTGCTGCTGATGGATATCGATTTCTTCAAGTCCGTCAATGACACCCATGGCCATGATGCCGGTGACGAGGTGTTGCAGGAATTCTCCCAGCGCATGCGCAAGAACACCCGCGGGATCGACCTTGTCTGCCGCTATGGTGGAGAGGAATTCGTCGTCATCATGCCGGATACGGACCATTCGTTGGCAACGGTGGTGGCTGAGCGCATTCGCAAGAAGGTATTCGAGAAGCCCTTCATCATTCACAAGGGCCGACAGATGATCGATGTGACCGTCTCGATCGGACTGGCGTCAAGCTGCAAGGGCCTTGAAACGCAGGACGAACTGCTCAAGCGGGCAGATCAGGCGCTCTATCAGGCCAAGCATGATGGTCGCAACCGTGTTGTTGTCGCTCAAGTTTGTGCTGCTTAGTATTACTTCGTATATCTTGATCTAATCTTGTTTGTAAGTAATTACATCTTGGTGGCTGAAGGCGGTGCGGCTGGATGCTTGATTGTGACTGCAGCCTTGCGCCTTCAAGAATCAAAACTATCCGATAGCGTCTTTAGTGGTAATCCATTGGTCCTGCAGTTCTTTGCCAATGTATGTATTTTCTCGGCAGGGTTTTCCACCATTGACATGCAACTCCAACTAGCTGCCCAAAAAGGGCTGCGAATCTGTTGATGGTTGCCTGCCTTAAGTTGTTTTTTTAGGTGAGAAAACGTCAAATGAACAACGTATGCGCGTGTTATCCAAGAATTGAGGTTCAAAAACCGCGATAATTTACCTTAATTCTTTATCAACCGATAAGATTCTATCGATTCAGGTAAACAATTCGTTGAAATTGTCACTTTTTTTGTTAGGCTTGTAAGCGTTGGAGAACGGGATGGGGACGCCGTTTGCTAGCCATGCAGTGGGACTGCAGGTTTATGCGCGCTCTCTTGTCGTCGTTGTCATCGTTTTTCCCTACGGGTTCTTCAGGTCCGCCGCATCTCCTGGGGCCGTAGGGTTTTGGTCGGTTCAGTAGCAGCAAGAGTGGCCTCCTCAAGTGGTCTGCAACTGGACCGGCCATCCTTTATCCTCATTCCACCCCATTTCTTTGCGCTTTTATCCTGCTGGACAGGTCCATTTTTTGTGACCTTTCTGTCGGAATATGTAGCCATTTCGGAGCCGATACCAATCGGAGGGGCGTCCGTGGAGGTGCTCGCCGGGCGGACGGGCCACTGGAGGGGCAACAACGCAGAACAGGGGAGAAGGGTGGAAAGAGATCTTCTCTAAGGCTGGAATGCAAAAAACCCGCCTGCCGTCGGCAAGCGGGTTTTTGAACTGTCGACAAGACAGGGAGGCCTTACTTGATTTTAGCTTCCTTGAACTCGACGTGTTTCTTAGCCACCGGATCGTATTTCCGCTTGACCATTTTTTCGGTCATGGTGCGGGAATTCTTCTTGGTGACGTAAAAGTAACCCGTGTCAGCGGTGCTGACCAGACGGATCTTGATTGTTGTTGCCTTAGCCATGAGTCTTTTCCGTCTTTTGGGCCCGCATTAGAGGTTGGATGCGTTGGGCATCCTGTGGTCTCGACTGTCGGGCCGAAGATGTGCTGAGCGGAAAAGAGACCGGCTCAGCAAAAACCTGTTTCGAGCCGCCAAACTACGCAAAGTTGGCCTATTGTCAAGAGGATGCTTCGATTTATCGACGCCAATCTTGCAAAATGGCCAAATATGGCGTCCTGTGCGGATTGAAAAAGCTCGGAATTCTGCGCCTTTTACCATTTCGGAGCAGAGATCAGATTTCTGCCCGTAGCATGGATTTTCCCCGCATGAAAAAGAAGGGAGTCGGCGTCTGCGGCGCCAGATCGGGATCGCGCTTCAGTCTTTCATCGAGCTCGTGGAGAATCTCTTTGGTGATGCGCGGCAGATCCAGTGCGTGCGCATCGGCAATGGTGAGCCAGTGGAGGTCCTCCAGCTCGCCTGATGGACCGGTCTTTTCGACCAGATGATCTGTGATGTGCTCTGCGTCGACGGCAAAGAAGCGGGTATCGAAGCGGCGGTTTCTGCCCGGCGGTGTGATGGCGCGCCCGACGAAGCGCAAGGGGGCGAGGGCGGGCAACAGACCGCGGCTTCTGAAGGCTTCCCAGTCGGTGCCCTTGAGCCGCGCGCTCTCTCCCGGAGCGCCAATGAACAGGCCTGCTTCTTCGTAGGTCTCGCGGATGGCACAGACAGCGAGCCCACGCATGCGCATGTCGCTGGCGCCGTTTCTGGCTTCAAATCGCAGCTTCTCCATGACCCTGTCGTCAAGGTCACTGGCGCAGGGCACCAGACGATCATCGGAGTCGAGGCGCCCGCCGGGAAAGACGAACTTGCCCGGCATGAAGCGATGGCGCATGTGGCGACGCCCCATCAGAAGCTTGGGCGCGCCGTGGGTGCGATCCAGAATGATGAGCGTGGCGGCGTCCTTGGGGCGTACCTTGGGCAGGGTGCCGTCATAAAGCCTTTGCGCGTTGGCAGTCAGTTCCGCGTGGATCTCGATTTTTTCAATCTTCCGTATCATGGTCAAACTGCCGTTGCTCGGGCTTTGGGTTCGGTTAGCGCTTGCGTCCCTTCTTGCCCCTTGGCTTGACAGTCCTCGGTTGCGTGGTGCCGGGCTTCTTGCGCCCCCGTGCCGCAAAGCCGCTGTTGCCGCGACCGTTGCGGGTCAGATGGCTCGGCGCCTTGCCCTTGGGGTGTTTGCGACCCTCCGAGAGCATTTCGAAGCGCAGGGCACCGGCAAAGGGTGCAGCTTCGACCAGTTTGACATCGACGCTGTCGCCCAGCCGGAAGGTTTCCCCAGTGGCTTCGCCTACCAGCTGATGGTTGGTTTCGTCGAAGTGGTAATAGTCGTAGCCCAGTGTTGATGCCGGAATAAACCCGTCAGCGCCAGTCTCCGAAAGTTGGACGAACAGGCCGACGCGGGTGACGCCGGAGATCTTGCCCTTGAAGCGGGCGCCGACCCGGTCGGACAGGAAGGAGGCGATGAGGCGATCCTTGGTATCCCGCTCGGCAGCCATGGCGCGGCGTTCGGTGGTGGAAATATGGCCGGCGATATCGGCAAGCTTGCCGTCAAAGCCGACGGGCAGGCCATCATCGCCGAGCTTCAGGGCGGCGATCAGGGCGCGATGGACCACAAGGTCGGCATAGCGGCGGATCGGCGAGGTGAAGTGGGCATATTTCAAGAGGTTGAGGCCAAAATGGCCGATGTTCTCGGGATTATACTCCGCCTGTGCCTGCGAGCGCAGGATCACCTGACTGACCAGCGGTGCATGTTCGGTCTCAGCCGTTCGCCTGAGGATGATGTTGAACATCGATGGGCGCAGGTTGCCGCCCTTGGGGAAGCTCAGGTCCATCGATTGCAGGAATTCGCGCAGGCCTTCCAGCTTTTCCGGGGACGGATTGTCATGGATGCGGTAGATCAGACCCTGCTTGTGCTTCTCCAGTGTCTCGGCGGCGGCCACGTTGGCCTGTATCATGAATTCCTCGACCAGCTTGTGGGCGTCGAGGCGTGGCGGCACATAGACGCTGTCGATGGTGCCGTCGGGCTTGAGGGTCAGCTTGCGTTCGGGAATGTCCAGTTCAAGCGGCTCGCGGGCGTCACGTCCGGCCTTGAGTACCTCGTAACCGGCCCAGAGAGGCTTCAGGATCGATTCCCGGATCGGTCCGGTAACCTGATCCGGATTGCCGTCAATCGCGCTCTGAGCCTGATTGTAGGAGATACCAGCGGCCACGCGGATCATGACCCGGTGGAAGCTGTGGCGCTTCTTCTTGCCAGACTTGTCGAATACCATGCGCACGGCCATCGACGGACGGTCTTCACCTTCCCTCAGGGAGCAGAGATCGTTCGAGATGCGTTCGGGCAGCATTGGCACGACGCGATCAGGGAAATAGACCGAGTTGCCGCGCTTGAGAGCCTCGCGATCGATGTTGCCGCCCATGCGGACATGATAGGCGACGTCGGCGATGGCGACATAGGCGATGACCCCGCCCTCGTTGGCCGGGTCTTCATCGAGTTCGGCGTAGATGGCGTCGTCATGGTCCTTGGCGTCGGCCGGGTCGATGGTGATCAGCGGCACATCGCGCCAGTCCTCCCGGCCCCGAAGATCGGGCGGGGTGGCGCGTTCGGCTTCGGCCAACACGGCGTCAGGGAAGATATAGGGGATGCCAAGGGCGTGAATGGCGATCATGCTGACCGCCTGCTCGGAGGCCATCGGCCCGATCACTTCTCGCACATGGGCCCGCGGTGTCTTGGAACGGCCAGAGCGGGTGATGGACACGGCAACCAGATCACCATCGGACGCATCCCCCTTGGAGGCATCGTCGATGGAAAGTTCCTGGGTCTTCTTGTCGATGGGCACAAGCCTGCCGCCGCCGTTGATCGGGTCGCGGCGATAGATGCCGAGGATGGAATCCTCACGCTTGGGCAGGATCTTGATGACACGGACCGCCTGACGCACGCCGGGCATCTCGAACTGGTCGATTTCGCGGTCGATCAGCTTGGCCAGCACACGGTCGCCGACGCCGGGAATGGCTTTTGATTTCTTGTCAGGCTCGATCAGCAGGCGAGGGGGCGGCCCCTCTTCTCCGACTTCCCAGTTGACGGGAACGCCGATAAGATCGCCTTCCGCATCGCGCTCAAGAATGCGATAGACGCCCACGGCGGGCAGCTCGCCGGTCTTGACCAGACGCTTGCGGTTCTTCTCGATATGACCGTCTTCGGTCAATTCCTTCAGGAGGCGTTTCAGCCCGATGCGGGCGCCGCCGGAAATGCCAAAGGCGCGGGAAATCTCACGCTTGCCTGCCTTGCCGGGGTTTTCTGCAATGAAGGCGAGGATCTCGTCTTTCGAGGGAAGGCCGTCCTCCATCGTGGGTCTGCGTTTGCGTATCACTGGGCGGTCCTTCTCATCATGGCCGAAAGGCCGCATGCACCATGGGCAACGGGAGGGTTACACACAAGGCGATGCGGGCAACGGATACTGGTTGTTGCCGAAATCTCAGCTATCCTCTTTTTCCCCGGCTTCGTCTGCCGCGTCGTCGGATGCTGCTTTCTTCTTGGCCGTTGATTTCTTGGTTGTCGATTTTTTGGCGGTTGTCTTCTTCGCTGCCGTCTTTTTGGCCGAAGCCTTCTTTTCAGTGGCTTTCTTGGCCGGGGTCTTGCCAGCCTTGGCAGCAATCAGTTCCAACGCCTGCTCGAGGGTAACGTCTTCCGGCTTCATGTCCTTGGGCAGGGTTGCGTTGACCTTGCCGTGGTTGACATAGGGGCCGTAGCGACCGGCCTTCACGGTGATGGCTCCGCCGCCATCGGGATGCTCACCCAGTTCCTTGAGGGACTGGGCGGCGCCACGACGGCCGCCGTTGGCGCGCTTTTCAGCCAGAAGGCTGACAGCATGGTTGAGGCCGACGGTGAAGACATCGTCGATGCCGGGTAGATTGGCATAGGTGCCGTCATGCAACACAAACGGACCGTAGCGACCAAGCCCGGCGGTGATCATCTTGCCGTCCTCGGGGTGTTCGCCCACTTCGCGCGGCAGGGAGAGCAGCTGCAGGGCCTTTTCAAGATCAAGGCTCTCGATGTCCCATCCCTTCGGAATGGACGAGCGGGGGGGCTTTGCTTCCTCGCCGAGCTGGACATAGGGGCCGAAGCGGCCCGAGCGCAGGGTGACGTCGAGACCGGTGGCGGGATCCGTTCCAAGCAGCTTGGTGCCGTTTTCGCCAACCTGTTGCGCGTCGCCATCGCCATCGTTCGACAACTGGCGGGTATAGCCACATTCGGGATAGTTGGAGCAACCGACAAAGGCGCCGTAGCGGCTGGTCTTGAGGCTCAACTTGCCATCTGAACAGGACGGGCAGGCGCGCGGGTCCGAGCCATCCTCGCGTGGCGGGAAGGCATAGGAGGCGAGCACCTCGTTGAGGGTATCCAGAACCTGGCTGACGCGCAGTTCCTTGGTGCCGTCGACGTGGGAGGAAAACTCCTTCCAGAAGTCGCGCAACACGTCCTTCCATTCCAGCTCGCCGTTGGAGATCAGGTCGAGCTTCTCTTCCAGCTCCGCCGTGAAATCATACTGCACATAGCGCTCGAAGAAATTGGACAGGAAGCCGGTGACCAGACGTCCCTTGGATTCCGGGATCAGGCGTTTCTTGTCAAGCACCACATAGCCACGATCCCGCAACACGGACAGGGTTGCCGTGTAGGTGGACGGGCGACCGATACCGAGCTCTTCCATGCGCTTGATCAGCGTTGCTTCGGTGTAGCGCGGCGGTGGCTCGGTGTGGTGCTGGCTGGCGGTAACGGCCTTCTGCTTGAGCGCCTCGCCTTCGCTCATTGGCGGCAGGCGGTTGCTGTCCTCGTCGTCCTCGTCATCCTTGGATTCTGTGTAGAGCGTCAGGAAGCCGTCGAAGCGGACGACCTGACCGGTGGCGCGCAGCTCGGCGCTACGGGAGCCGTTGGTGGCGGTGATCTCGACGGTGGTGCGTTCAAGCTGGGCCGATTCCATCTGGCTGGCCAGCGTCCGGCGCCATACCAGAGTGTAGAGCTTGAGCTGTTCGTCATCGAGATATTTTGCCATCTGCTTGGGATGGCGGTTGATGTCGGTCGGCCGGATCGCCTCGTGCGCTTCCTGTGCGTTCTTGGCCTTCACAGTATAATGACGCGGCGCGTCGGGCAGATACTGCTTGCCATATTCCCGCTCGATGGCGTTGCGAATGGGGGCGATGGCTTCGGGCGCAATCTCGACGCCGTCCGTACGCATATAGGTGATGAGGCCGGTGGTTTCCCCGCCGACCGAGACGCCTTCATAGAGCCTCTGGGCGATCTGCATGGTGCGCGCTGCTGCAAACCCGAGTTTGCGCGAGGCTTCCTGTTGCAGGGTCGATGTGGTGAATGGCGCAAAGGGATTGCGGCGGACCGGCTTTGCCTCGACGGAGCGCACGGCGAGGCTGGCCCCTTCGACCAGCTTCTTGATGTCGGCTGCCTCTGTCCCGGTTCGAATGTCGAGGCGGCTTTTCTTCTCGCCGTCAACCGCAGTGATGCGAGCCTGGAAGTCAGCGCCTGCTGCCGTCTGGAGATCGGCCAGAATCGACCAGTATTCCTGTGGCACGAAGGCTTCAATTTCCTCTTCCCGCTGGCAGACGAGCCTCAGGGCAACAGATTGCACGCGTCCGGCAGAGCGGGCGCCGGGCAGCTTGCGCCAAAGCACCGGCGACAGGGTGAAACCGACGAGATAGTCAAGGGCGCGACGGGCCAGATAGGCATCAACCAGCGGCGTATCGATATCGCGCGGATGTTGCATCGCGTTGAGAATGGACTCTTTGGTGATCGCGTTGAACACAACCCGCTGTATCGGCTTGTCCTTGAGCAGGCCACGCTTCTTTTTCAACACCTCAAGCACGTGCCAGGAGATCGCTTCACCCTCTCTATCAGGGTCAGTCGCGAGGATCAGACGGTCGGAATCCTTGACGGCTTCGACAATTTCGGAGAGCCGCTTTTTCGATTTCGCATCCGCTTCCCAGGTCATGGCGAAGTCGTCTTCGGGGAGCACGGAACCGTCTTTCGAAGGGAGGTCTCGCACATGCCCATAAGAAGCCAAGACTTTGTAATTCTTGCCCAAATACTTATTGATTGTCTTGGCTTTTGCTGGCGATTCTACGATTACGACGTCCATTTGAATTCCGTACTATCCATTCGCTCTTCAGCCTTCCAACCCATCATCGGGTTGTGGCTGGTTGCTGGTGTCTGGAGCTGATTCTCTATAAGTCAATGCTAGTCACATGACTGCTTCGCCCCCATCCGTCAAGGGTGACGAACGCTATAAGCGGATATAATTTCTCTCGCATACATGCAAGTAGATTGTGAAAATACAACCTAATGTATATAATATGGTTGTATACAATCAAAAAGATTGGTTGTATGCTCCGGAGCTGCAGAAGCTTGTTTGCTGAAACATTTTATAAAAATCATATTTGCGGAGAGCCACGTGAGAGAAGAAGCTCAAGTGCTGGAAATCGGGTCGCCGACGAAAACGGCTGAATATATATATGCTCATTTGCAAGACCTCACGCGCATGGCCCGCCAGAATGACCTTGCTATGCTGGTCTATCTGCTGGAAATGGCCCAGATAGAAGCCATGGAAGTTGCCAAGCAGATTAGGCCAACCCGGGCTTTTTAAAGTTTGGGCAAATGACAAGCTTTGGTCACGCCCGGTTCGCCGTTCCATTCCCTGATGCCAGCCATGGACGGGAGGCGACTTGGGATTGTGATGCGGGGTGACGGATCGCCGCAGGAGCGTCGCGGCTATGTGTTTGTGTAGTCCAAGGCGGGGCGCGTCACGCAAACGCGCTTTGGTTTTGCCTTAGGTTCTGTCCATATTGTCGCCGGTCTGGCTGTCAGCCCGGTTCTCGGTCTGACTGTCTGTTTGGGCACCTATGCCTTGAGCGAGACAGTCTGATTGCCGTGTCGTTCCAGCCTTCCGGCCAGATCCAGTTCCAGAAGAAGCAGTTGTACCTGTCCCATGGTCAGTTCGGATTGGCGGATCAGGTCGTCAATGGCAATCGGGGTCAGGCTGAGGCTCTGGATGAAACGGCTCTTGCCAGCTTCCTCCGGTTCGCAAGGGCGCATGTCGCCGGTGTCGTCCGGGGGCAGCTCCCGCAAGGGCAGTGGCAGCTGTTCGGCAGCAAAGGGCTGAAGCGTGGTTCGCTGGTCCGCGATGGCATCCAGAATATCCTGCGCTTCACAGACGAGGCAGGCACCCTGCTTGATCAGATGATTGGTGCCTCCTGCGCGTGGGTCCAGTGGCGAGCCGGGAATGGCAAAGACATCGCGGCCCTGTTCCAACGCATAGCGGGCGGTGATCAGGGAGCCGGAGCGCTTGGCCGCTTCCACCACCAGTGTCCCCAACGCAATGCCTGAAATGATCCGGTTCCTGCGCGGAAAATCCTGTGATCGGGCGGGCGCATTCCATGGCATTTCCGAAATCAGCATGCCCTGTTGGGCGATGGCCTTGGCCAGTTCGACATTCTGTCTGGGATAGAGTTGGTTGAGGCCGCCTGCCACCACGGCGATTGTTCCCAGCGTCAGAGAGGCGCGATGAGCATGGGTGTCAACGCCCCGCGCCAGCCCCGAGACCACAACAATGCCGTTCTGGCCCAGTTCCCGTGCAATCATTTCCGTCAGTTTGGCGCCGCTCGCCGAGCAATTGCGCGAGCCGACGATGGCGATGGCGGGTCTTTTTGCCAGATCCGAACTGCCCATGACGGTGAGCAGCGGCGGCGGTGCGGGGATATGGGCGAGCGCTTCGGGATAATCCGGCTCACCGGTTGCCACAAGACGGGCTCCGGCCCGGTGGAGCGCGGTCCACTCCGCTTCGACTTCCTGTTCGGAGGCGATGTGAAAAGCGCGGCGGGCACCGCCCTTGCGGGACAGGTCCGGCAGGGCTTCAAGGGCCTTTTCGGCGCTGCCGAAATGATTGATGAGATCGCGGAAGGTGGCCGGGCCGACATTTTCGCAGCGGATGAGACGCAACCAGCTGAAGCGCTGTTTCTCGCTGAGGCGAAAGGCGGGGCGGCTGGCGTAGCCATTGCCGTGCCGGTCTGCTGCCGTGGTCTGCAGGGATTGTGATGGGGCCATCCGATCCGCTTCAGTTTGCGATGAAGATGGCACCTCGCTGGTCATTTGTCGGTCTCTTCTGATGCATCGGAGGCATCGGATTTGGACTGCGCGTCAGATGGGCGCTCTTTTTTGCCGCCGATCTTGCCTTCCGTTCCGGCCAGAAGGCGGGTGATGTTTTCCTTGTGGCGGATCCAGAGCAACAGCGTCATGACTGCGAACAGGCCGGTGAGATTCCACTGGCCGAAGCCGAATAGCACAAAGGGCATCAGCGCACTGCCGATGAGGGCGGAAAGTGACGAATAACGCGTCAGATAGGCTGACGTCAGCCAGATGAAGGCAAAGGCGAGGAAGGCCGCAGGATAGAGGCCGAGCAGCACGCCGAGATAGGTGGCGACGCCCTTGCCGCCGCGAAACTTCAGCCAGAAAGGGAAGAGATGGCCCAGAAAGGCACCAAGTCCCGCGAGGCTGGCAATCTGCTGCGGGCTGTCGGGCAGAAAGGCGATGGCGACTTCCCGTGCGATGATGACGGCAAGCGTGCCCTTGAGCAGGTCGCCTAGCAAGGTGAGCGCAGCGAGTTTCTTGTTGCCGGTTCTCAGGACGTTGGTGGCGCCGATGTTGCCGGAGCCGATCTTTCGGACGTCACCCAGCCCGCCCATCTTCGTCAGTATGAGGCCAAAGGGCGTCGAGCCAAGGACATATCCGAACAGGAGGGCGATCAGGAATTGAGGCAAGGAATGGCTCCAACTTGTGGGGTCGATCATGGGCAGTGATCCCTCGTCCTTGTTGCAAGGCGTGTGCCTTGGCATGTGGTCCGGGTGGCGAGAGCAAGTTCGTCTGCCACCCGGGCGATTCTCTTATTGGTTTGTTCAGCGCGGATCGTAATGGTGAACCAGCTGACCTTCAACGTAAGTTTGCAGAACCTTGCCTGAAAGCTGCGCCTTGTGGAAGGCGGTGTTCTTGGAGCGCGACTGCAACATGTCCCGATCCATGACCCATGGAAGGTCCGGATCGAAAATGATGATGTCGGCAGGCATGCCCGGTTTGAGGCTGCCAGCATCAAGGCCGAGCAGTTGGGCAGGGGTTGTGGACAGGGCCTTGATGGCCTGCATCATGGTCAATTGCCCGCTGTGGATCATCCGCATCGCGGCCGGCAGCATGGTTTCCAGACCAACAGCGCCGTCAGCGCATTCGGCGAACGGATGGCGCTTGGTGTCCACATCCTGCGGGTCGTGTGCGGAAACGATGACGTCGATGGTGCCATCGGCGACGCCCTCGATCATGGCTTGCCGTTCAGCTTCGCTGCGCAGTGGCGGGGACATCTTGTAGAAGGTGCGATAGAGCCCGATGTCATTTTCATTGAGGGTCAGATGGTTGATCGAAACGCCACAGGTGACGGCAAGCCCCTTGTCCTTGGCCCGACGAATGATGTCGAGGCTCTCGGCGCAGGAAATCTGGCTGGCGTGGTAGCGGCAACCGGTCAACTGGGCAAGACGCACGTCGCGGGCGACCATGATGGTCTCCGCTTCGGCCGGAATGCCGGCAAGACCGAGCCGGGTCGAGGTTTCCCCAAGGTTCATCACGCCGTTGCCGACAAGATCCGGGTCTTCCGGATGGTGGACGATGAGGGCGTCGAAATCGCGGGCGTAGGACATCACCCGACGCATGATCTGGGCGTTGGTGATCGCCTTGCGACCGTTGGACAGGGCGACAGCCCCGGCCTCGATCATCAGGCCGATTTCGGTCATTTCCTTGCCCTTGAGGCCACGGGTCATGGCCGCATAGGGGTGGACATGAACTTTGGCGGTATCTCGTGCACGACGCTTGATGAAGTCCACCAGTGCGATGTCGTCGATGACCGGATCGGTGTCCGGCATGCAGGCCATGGTAGTCACGCCACCGGCTGCGGCAGCCTGGCTGGCGCTCTTGAGGGTTTCGCGATGCTCGGCGCCGGGCTCACCGGTCGTGACATGCATGTCGACGAGGCCGGGGGCGGCAATCTTGCCTGCACCATCGACGCGCAGGATGTCGGACGACAGCTGGCTCGCGACGGTTGCACCGATGGCCTTGACCTTGCCGTCCTCGATGAGGATTGCGCCGGGCTCATCGAGCCCGGTGGAAGGGTCGAGGAGCTTGACATTGGTCAGGGCGAAGGGGGCTTTTTGTCTTTCTGGCATTTTCATTTTCCCTTTCAATCCTGCTCGACCGGCTGGGCTTCTAGGCTGTTCTTGGCCAGCAATTCAATGATGGCCATGCGCACTGCGACGCCCATTTCCACCTGCTCATGAATGACCGACCGTCCGGAGTCGGCAACCGAGCTGTCGATTTCGACGCCGCGGTTCATCGGACCGGGATGCATGACGATGGCGTCTTCGCGGGCATATTTGAGCTTTTCCTCATCAAGGCCGTAGAAGTGGAAATATTCGCGAATGGATGGCACGAAAGCGCCGTTCATCCGTTCCAGCTGCAAGCGCAGCATCATCACCACGTCAGCGCCATCAAGACCCTTGCGCATGTCGCGGAAGCACTTGACGCCCATGGCTTCCACGCTGTCCGGTAACAATGTGGACGGAGCGACGAGACGCACTTCCGCGCCCATGGCTGTCAGCAGCAGGATGTTGGAGCGGGCCACACGCGAGTGCAGGATATCGCCGCAGATGGCCACCACCAGACCTTCCAGCGTGCCCTTGTGGCGGCGGATGGTCAGGGCGTCGAGCAGGGCCTGGGTGGGATGCTCATGGGCACCGTCCCCGGCGTTGATCACCGAGCAGCCGACCTTGCGGGCCAGCAGCTGAGGTGCTCCGGCGGCGTTATGGCGCACGACGAGAATGTCCGGGTGCATGGCATTGAGGGTGGTTGCCGTGTCCAGCAGGGTTTCGCCCTTGGATACGGATGAATTCTTGACGGACATGTTCATCACGTCCGCTCCGAGGCGCTTGCCGGCAAGCTCGAAGGAGCTTTGCGTGCGAGTGGATGCCTCGAAGAACAGGTTGATCTGGGTGCGTCCCTTGAGGATCACCTTTTTCTTTTCAACCTGACGGGAAATATCAACGGCATCTTCTGCAAGATCAAGCAAAGCCGTGATTTCTGGGGGGGTCAGCCCGGCAATTCCGAGCAGATGGTGGTGCGCAAATGCCACGATCTCATTCCTAGCGTTTCTGGGTTTTCGCTAGATTTATAGCTATAGGAGGAAATCGGATTCGCCGCAAGTAGGTGTTCGCACTCTGTATATATCTTGATGACTTTTCAATCCATTTTCCAGAGGCTGTCAACTGGCCTCAACTGAGGCCGAGCATCCTCACAAAGGCCAGCCAGAAGGTGATGGACAGGGCGGACAGGGGCGTCTGCCAGGTGACGATGGCAGCGATCAAGGGAGCGTTGCCGCCCATCTTCTTGGCAAGGACGTAGCTGTTCATGGCGGTTGGCACGGCGGTGCTTATGATGATCACTTCCAGCGGCTGGCCGCCAAGGCCGAACAGGATGGCAAAGCCGATCGCCATGGCGGGCATGCCGACAAGGCGCAGGATGCAGGCGAACCAGACTTCACGCACCGGCGGGAAGGCATGTTTCAGCCGGATGCCTGCCCCGACGATGAGCAGAGCACAGGCAAGCCCCGCCCGGCCGGTGATCTCGACGGTGGAGGCGATCGGATCCCAGATATGGATGCCCGACAGATTGATCGTCAGCCCGACCAGTGAGGCAATGATGAAGGGGTTTTTGATGATATTGAGCAGGACATTGCCGAAGCTTGGGCGGCTGTTGGCACCAAAGACGGCCATGATGCCGACAATGATGATGTTGATGAGCGGAATCATCGAGGCCATCGCCACTGCGACCAGCGCCATGGCATCATCGCCGTAGGCCTTCTGGACGATGGCCAGCGCCATGAAGCCATTCCAGCGCAGAACGCCCTGATAGATCGAGGTGTAGGACGGATTGTCGACCGAGAAGACAGAGCGCAGAACCGGATAGAGCGCCAGCATGACGGCGGCCATGCACAGGATTGCCGCGACAAGCGCAAAGGTCATGTCGCCCAGCGGCACGTTGCGCAGATCCGCCTTGAACAGCGAATTGAAGATCAGTGCCGGGAAGAACAGCCAATAGGAAATGGTTTCAAGCCCGCTCCATTGCTCTTCCGGAACCAGCCCGCTGCGGCGGATGTAAAGCCCGAGCCCGACAAGAAAGAAAGTTGGGATGATGGCTTCAATGATCACGTACATGGCGGGGTCTTTCTGGGGCGCTTCAGGCAAGCTTGGAGCCGGGTGGCTCTAAAACGATCTGGTGAACAAAGCGGGGCAGGAGAGCAGAGTAGGTGTCTTGGGTTTGAAACTCAGGAGCGCATTTAGTCCGGGGTGTCTTCCTCTTTGTCATCCTCGGTGTCATCCTTTGGGGTCGGGGAGGCGGCAGAGGCATGGTCAGCAGACAGTCGCAGTCGATCCAGCGCTCCTTGCAGAATGAAGGATGCGGCCATTTTGTCAACCACTTCGCCCCGTTTGGCGCGGGATGTATCCGCTTCCAGCAGGGTGCGGGTTACGGCGACTGTGGACAGGCGCTCGTCCCAGAAAGCCAGAGGCATTGCAGGAAGGTCCTGATCTCGCCAGAAATCCCGCATGGAAAGACAGAAGTCGCGGGTGGCCTGGGCGCGCGGGCCCTCGGTGCCATCCATGTTGAGCGGCAGGCCAAGCACAAAGCCGCCGATTTCATGCTCGGCGCAAATGGCCTGCAGGCGCTCGGCATCCTTGCCGAACCGGGTTCTCTGGATGGTCTCCAGCGGCGAGGCAATACGCCGACCGGTGTCTGAAATGGCCAGACCTATGGTCTTGGTGCCCAGATCCAACCCCAGTAGCCGCTGGTTCCTTGTCAGGCCGGCAACCAGCTCTGCAAGCGAAATGTCGATCGGTGGCTTGTTCTTCTTCTTGCGGGCCATGTCTTTGCGTCTCGTTGTCTCTGTGTTTTGCAGACCGGGCTGCAGTCATGCAGTCAAGGGTCTGAGGCTCCAGTATGGGGTCACACTGGGCTGGGGGGCGTCTCTCTGGTTCTAGCATGGCTCCTTTGCAATACCAATCGGGCATTGGAGGGGGCAGGTCTTCATTCAAAGTATTCCTGTTTTGCACTGCAATATATGCAGTAATATTTGGGTGGCGTTACTGCATCGGGGAGGGAAAATTTTGGTAAGCAATTGTAGAAATTGACAATTCCATTTTGACGGTTTGGTGAAATTGCAGGTTGCGCATAAAAGCGGATATTTGAATGTGTGTTGAATTTTGTCATTGATTTTAAAAGGGTTTTTGTTCTTAACCATATTTGAGGTAATTCAATCTTTACAACTATGAAGCTATATTGGCCGGGGATTTTGGTTGGGGTGCACAATGAAGCGGTTAGAAATCAATGTTGAAATGGCGGTGTCTTTGGCATTGCGCATTGCCGAGGCGACCTGCGAGCATGATCTGTTTGCGGCCATGTTTGATTCTGTCTCGACCATCCGTGGGGTGACCTGTTTTAGCGCTTTTGTGGTGGGTTCCCAGAAAAGCGGCATAAGGCTATCGGCGGAGTTTGGTCCCGCCCGGATTGATGTTGGACATGAGGCTGTGTCCGACTGGCTTTTGAAAGATGGGCCTGCGCCGGATTTTCACTGCGCGGTCGAAAGCCCTTGTTTGCAGACCTGTGTGCGGCTTGTTGAGGGGGGCGATGTGCTTGGGGGCATTTTTCTTGCCTTTCCCAACCCCGATGGCGGGGAAATCAACAATGCGCTGGTCGAGAATTTCGCACGGCTGGGGGCGCGGTCTCTGGTAACACTGCGCAGGAAGCGCATGTCAACGATGGTGCTGGAAGCGCTGGAACAGAGCGAAGAGGCGATCGTCTTTTATGGTGAGGATGATGAGGGTGTCATCTTCAGCAATGATGCCTATCATCGGGTCTTTCCGCACTATCCGGGACGTCAGGAACTGCTCGGCAAGAAGCATCTGGAGCTTTACCAGATGGATCTGGACGCCGGGGTCATATCCGATCGGGTCGCGCTTGAGGATCCCGCCGGGTATATGCAAACCCGCAAACAACTGGCCGACAGTCTGGTTGATACCCAGCGCGAGATTCAGAAAATCGGCGACAAGACCTACATTTATACACGCACGCGCTCGGTTTCCGGTGCCATCATGTCGCGGCGCATCGACATTACGGATCAGGCCGTGGCCGAGGCTCGCCTCAGGCAGAGGGAAAAGCAGCTGCAGTCACTCGTTTATCGTGACACGCTGACCGGCCTTCACAATCGCGCCTATTTTCTTGAATATATTGAAACGCTGTCAGGGCGTCTCAAGCGTGGGGCGCTTAATGCCGTCTCGGTCTTCTGGGTGGATCTCAACGGTTTCAAATATGTCAACGACACCTTCGGGCATCATTCAGGCGACACAATCCTGCGCAAGATCGGGCGGCGTCTGCAATTGGGCGTTCTGGAAAGCAATGTCATTGTGCGTTATGGCGGCGATGAATTCGTTCTGGTCTTCGAACGGGAAGTTTCCGGCACCGAGCTAGAAATTCTGGCGGAACGCGTCCTGACGATCATCAGTGCGCCGATCAGCAACGGCATCACGACCTTCCAGTTGGGTGCCAGCGTTGGCATTGCCACGGCGAACGGGCCGGAGGCCAATCTGGTGACGTTGCTCGGGGATGCCGATCTGGCAATGTATGAGGCCAAAAGGCAGCCGACCAGCGCCTATCGGGTGTTCGATCCCGATATGCGGGCGCGCATGATGAAACAGTTTGCCCTGCTGGAAGACATCCGGGTTGCCTTTGAGCGGGAGGAGTTCGAACTCTACTATCAGCCGCAGTTCGATACCCTGTCCGGGGATCTCGTCGGGTTCGAGGCGCTGACACGCTGGAACCATCCCGAACGCGGTTTCGTGCCGCCGGATGAGTTCATTCCGATCATGGAAGCGAACAAGTTGATCGAACAGCTCGGGCGCTGGGTGCTGGAAGTTGCCTGTGAAGAGGCAAGCCACTGGCCACAGGATCTTGGCGTTGCGGTCAATGTGTCGCCGTTGCAGCTCAAGAACCCCAAGTTTGCTCGGATCGTGGCGCGCGTGCTGGCCCAAACCGGGCTGTGTCCGGGACAGCTGGAGCTGGAAATCACGGAATCCGTCCTGCTTGATGGCAATGAGGGCGAGCGCGTCCAGCTTGAAAGCTGGAGGGAGCTGGGCGTCCAGATCGCTCTTGATGATGTCGGCAAGGGTTATTCAAGCCTGAGCTATCTCAGCCAGTTCCCTTTCGACAAGATCAAGATCGATCGCAGCTTCCTGCGTGCCTTCCGGGCGGATCGGCCTGAGGACGCCTCAGCGGTCATCCTGCGCGCCATCGTGGAACTGGGCAAGACACTCGGCAAGACCGTGATTGCCGAAGGGGTGGAGATCGAGGATCAACTGGACTTCCTGCGCAGCATCTCCTGTGAGCAGGCTCAGGGATTCTATCTTGGCCGGCCAATGACTGTCGAAGATACACGCGCCTTCATCGAGCGCTATCGGGGGCCGTTGCCGAAACAGGTCCAACTGCTCAAGGGGTAGGCTTCCTTCTTCTCTTCCTGCCAACTTCTTTCTCTCCCGTCTCTTTCCTTAGCACAAATCCCAGAGCGCCGTCGTGAAGGGCGTGGCAGCGGCTTTGGCTTTGGAAAGATGCGAGGGGAGATACTGTGGAGGTAGTGGGGAGGTGCCGGGGAGGTGCCGCGGAGGTGCCTGAATGGCAAAGAACAGGGCCATTGATGCCCCGATGTGGGAAAAATGCTCGGTTGAGCCTGTTCCTTTCTCCCTTGGAGTTGCGCGTAAAAGTCCTGAGATGCTATAGCCGGAGGAGAGTGGAATAAGACTCGTAGTTGGTCCGGTATCGTGCGCTCATGGCAAGCGCTGTCCGGGCCTTTATTTGGAAGGCTTGCATTCATGTCAATTGACAAGGATACGGTCAAGCGCGTGGCGCGTCTCGCCCGCCTGTCCGTTACAGAAGAAGAGGCGGAAAGCCTTAAGGGTGAATTGAACTCCATCCTGAACTGGGTTGAAATGCTCAATGAGGTCGATGTCGACGGCGTCGCCCCGATGACTTCAGTCGTTACCCAGGAAATGAAGAAGCGGGATGATGTTGTAACCGATGGCAATTATGCCAATCTGGTGGTCAGCAATGCGCCTGCTTCCGAAGAAAATTATTTCATGGTTCCCAAGGTCATCGAATAGACCCCGCTGGCATCGACAGATTGTCGAGCCGCATCAGAACCCGTTTATTGAAGAGTGTCGGGATGAGGGGACCTTGCCGGTTCCTGTCCTGCAAAATGTGAGGATAGCCACGTGACAGATCTCACGTCTCTGACTATTGCAGAGGCCCGCGAAGGGCTGGCAAAGAAAGAATTCACCGCGACCGAGCTGACGACCAGCTACATCAAGGCGATTGATGGTGCCGATCAGCTGAATGCCTATGTGACCAAGACGCCGGAAAAGGCGCTTGAGATGGCAAAGGCATCTGACGAACGGCTCGCCAAGGGCGAAGCCCGCCCGCTGGAAGGCATTCCGCTCGGCATCAAGGATCTTTATTGCACCAAGGGCGTCGGCGCCTATGCCTGCTCGCATATTCTGGATGGCTTCAAGCCGGAATATGAAAGCACCGTTTCGCAGAATCTCTGGGACGACGGCGCTGTCATGCTCGGCAAGCTGGCCATGGACGAATTTGCAATGGGCTCGACCACCGAGACCAGCTATTTCGGTCCGGTCAAGAACCCGTGGCGCGCCGAAGGCGAGACCATCGACCGCGTGCCCGGCGGCTCTTCTGGTGGGTCTGCTGCCGCTGTTGCTGCCCGCATCTGCGCCGGGGCGACCGCTTCGGATACCGGCGGTTCGATCCGTCAGCCCGCCGCCTTTACCGGCACTGTCGGCATCAAGCCAACCTATGGCCGCTGCTCCCGCTGGGGCATGATCGCCTTTGCCTCTTCGCTTGATCAGGCTGGCCCGATTGCCCGCACCGTGCGCGACGCTGCCATCATGCTGAAGTCGATGGCTTCGGTTGATCCGAAGGATACCACGAGCGTTGATCTGCCGGTGCCTGACTATGAGGCTGCTCTTACAGGCAACGTCAAGGGCATGAGGATCGGCATTCCGAAGGAATATCGCGTTGATGGCATGCCAGAGGAAGTGGAAGCCAACTGGCAGCAGGGGATTGACTGGTTGAAGGCCGCTGGTGCCGAGATCGTCGACATTTCCCTGCCGATGACCAAATATGCGCTGCCCGCCTATTATATCGTGGCTCCGGCAGAGGCGTCTTCCAACCTTGCTCGCTATGATGGCGTCAAATATGGCCTGCGGGTCAATGGCAACGACATCGTCGACATGTATGAGAAGACCCGCGCCGCCGGTTTTGGCTCCGAGGTCAAGCGCCGCATCCTGATCGGCACTTATGTGCTGTCAGCCGGTTACTATGATGCCTATTATCTGCGCGCCCAGAAGATCCGCTCGCTGATCAAGCAGGATTTCGACAAGGCGTTCCAGACGGTTGATACCATTCTGACACCGGCGACGCCTTCGGCTGCTTTCGAGCTGAACAAGGAAATCACCGATCCGGTCGAGATGTATCTCAACGATATCTTCACTGTCACCGTGAACATGGCCGGTCTGCCGGGCATTTCGGTTCCGTCCGGCAAGAACGGTCAGGGGCTGCCCATGGGCTTGCAGCTGATCGGCAAGGCCTTTGACGAGGAAACCCTGTTCCGGACCGCCGGTGTGCTGGAAGAGGCTGCCGGCATCCTCGAAGCCCCGGCCAAATGGTGGTAACCAGACAGAGAAACGACAAGGTCGAACCAATGCGTAAACCAGAAGAATGCACGGAAAAGGCTCATATTCGCGACGAGATCGATCGGATTGATCGGGCGTTGGTGGCGCTGTTTTCCGAGCGGGATTCCTATGTGCGGCGCATGGCGGAACTGAAGGCCGACCCGTCCGAGGCGCGCGATGATGATCGCGTCAAGGCGGTGCTGGACAAGGTTCTGGCCGAACTGGAGACACATGAGCTGGCTCCTGATCTCTACATGCAGTTCTGGGAAGACCTGATCGAGGTCAACATCGCCTATGAGGAGATGGCTATTGCCGCCCTTCATGGCGAGGGGAATGAGACATCTGGCGCGTGATGCAACGCGCCGCCATTGCAATCAGGAGCAGCGCATCGCGCTCCGATATTGAAAGCTGAGGACGAGAATATGGCTGAAGCGTCCAGCAAACTGATCAAGGGGGCTACCGGCGACTGGGAAGTCGTCATCGGCATGGAAATCCATGCCCAGGTCGCCTCTGAAGCAAAACTTTTCTCCGGCTCTTCCACCAAGTTCGGTGGCGAGGCCAACGCCCATGTGAGCTTCGTTGATGCGGCCATGCCCGGCATGCTGCCCGTGATCAACGAGGAGTGCGTGCGTCAGGCGATCCGGACCGGCCTTGGCCTCAAGGCCAAGATCAACAATCGCTCGCTGTTCGACCGCAAGAACTACTTCTATCCCGATCTGCCGCAGGGCTATCAGATCTCGCAGTACAAGGATCCGATTGTCGGCGAGGGCGAAGTTGTTCTCTATATGCTGGATGGCGAGGAAGTGCGCATTGGCGTCGAGCGTCTGCATCTGGAACAGGATGCGGGCAAGTCGATGCATGATCAGCATCCGACCATGTCGTTTGTCGACCTCAACCGTTCTGGTGTGGCGCTGATGGAGATCGTGTCCAAGCCGGATATCCGCTCTTCCGAGGAAGCCAAGGCCTACATGACCAAGATGCGGACCATCGTTCGCTATCTGGGCACCTCTGACGGCAACATGGAAGAAGGCTCCATGCGCGCCGACGTCAACGTTTCCGTGCGTCGTCCGGGCGATCCATTGGGCACCCGTTGCGAGCTCAAGAACATGAACTCGATCCGCTTCATCGGTCAGGCGATCGAATATGAGGCACGCCGCCAGATCGGCATTCTTGAAGATGGTGGCTCCATCGATCAGGAAACGCGCCTTTATGACCCCAAGAAGGGCGAAACCCGCTCCATGCGCTCCAAGGAAGAGGCACACGATTATCGCTACTTCCCAGATCCCGACCTGCTGCCGCTCGAATTCGACGATGCCTATGTCGAAGAGCTGCGCAAGGATCTGCCGGAACTGCCGGACGACAAGCGTGACCGTTTTATCTCTGACCTGGGCCTGAAGCCTTACGACGCTTCGGTACTGGTGGCTTCCAAGCGTCTGGCTGCCTTCTTCGAGAAGGTGGCAACCGGTCGCGACGCCCAGCTCGCTGCCAACTGGGTCATCAACGAATGGCTTGGCCGCATCAACAAGGAATCGCTTGATATCGACCAGAGCCCGGTTTCCGCCGATCAGCTCGGCGCGATCATTGATCTGATCAAGGCTGGCGACATTTCCGGCAAGATTGCCAAGGATCTGTTCGAAATCGTCTGGACTGAAGGTGGTGATCCGGCAAAGATCGTCGAAGAGAAGGGCATGAAGCAGGTGACCGATACTGGCGCCATTGAGGCCATTATCGACGAGATCATTGCCAAAAACCCGGACCAGGTTGAAAAGGTCAAGGAAAAGCCGAGCCTGATCGGCTGGTTCGTTGGTCAGGTGATGAAGGCTTCGCAGGGCAAGGCCAACCCGCAGGCTGTCAACCAGATCCTGAAGGACAAGCTCGGCCTTTAAGACTTGCTGCCTGTCATCTGACAGACCTGCAAAGAAACGTCATGGAAAGGTGCGATGGTTTGCCATCGCACCTTTTTGCGTTCTACAGTGTGGATGGCGGGGCGGATGGCTAGCGGACAGGCCAAGGGCTGTGCACATACGTGCTTTCCGGGGCTTGGCGCGGGCAGGGCAAGACCGCAAAGTTATTGCAATAACTATTTATCCTTGAAAGGACCTGACGATGACCATTTTGCTATTGGGTGTGCTGCTTTGGTCCGTGGTGCATCTCTTTCCCATTTTCATGCCGGCTGCCCGGGCTGATGTTGTGGTGCGTCTTGGGGAAGGGCCCTACAAGGGGCTGTTCACCCTGCTGATTGTGCTGTCGCTGGTGATGATCGTGTTTGGCTGGCGCTGGGCAGGTGAGGCTGGCTATGTGGGAGATATCTACAGCGAGGACTGGCCGCGCCATCTGACGCATCTGCTTTTGCTCTTTGCTATCATCCTGTTCGGGGCGGCCAAGGCCCCGACCCGCATCCGGCGCATCATTCGCAACCCGATGCTGACGGGCATGGTGCTGTGGGCTGTCGGCCATTTGCTGGTGAACAATGACCCACGGTCGCTGGTGCTGTTTGGCGGCATGTTGATCTGGTCGGTGCTTTCCATCATCGGAACAAACCGCCGCGATGGGGCCAATGTGCCGCCTGCTGTGAAGAGCTGGGCAACCGAAGTGCGGATCGTGCTGATCTCGGTTGTCGTCTATGCGCTGCTCATTGTGGCGCATCCGTATTTCACGGGCATGGAAGCCATGGACCTCAGCTTTCTTCCATCGGTTTTCTGATCTTGCTGACAAGGGGTCTGATCACAATCGCATGATGCGGATTGAGCATCCCCCGGTGACAGCCTACATTATGGACAAACCTGTCACACGGCTGTCCGCGTGACGCGCGTTTATTGCCACTTACATCAGATTGCAGGCCCTGTGGGGCCGTTTGTGAGGAACACCAATGACTGAACAGACCAAACCGATTGATCTCTACTACTGGCCGACACCCAACGGCTGGAAAATCACCATTCTGCTGGAAGAGCTGGGTGTGCCCTACAATGTCCACTATATCAACATTGGTGCTGGGGATCAGTTCAAGCCGGAATTCCTCGCGATTTCTCCCAACAACAAGATGCCAGCCATCGTCGATCCGGAAGGACCGGGCGGCGAACCGATTTCGGTGTTTGAGTCGGGTGCCATCCTGCTCTATCTGGCGCGCAAGTTCGGCCGCTTCCTGCCACAGGATGAGCGGGGCCGCGTCGCGGTCGAACAGTGGCTGATGTGGCAGATGGGCGGTTTCGGCCCGATGCTCGGGCAGAACCATCACTTCGCCGTCTACGCACCGGAGAAGATCGAATATGCCATCAAGCGTTACCGCGATGAGACCCATCGTCTCTATGGCGTCCTGAACAAGGCGCTGGAAGGGCGCGACTATGTTGCGGGCGATTACTCGATTGCCGACATGGCGATTGTCGGCTGGGTCGTATCGCACGAACGGCAGGCGATCGATCTGGAAGAGTTCCCCAATGTCAAACGCTGGTTCGAGGCGTTGAAGGCACGGGAGGCCGTGGCAACCGGTCTGGCCATTGGCAAGGATGAACGTGCCCGGTTCGATCTGTCCAAGGACAAGGGCGCCCAGTCCGTGCTGTTCAACCAGCGCTAAAAGGCCTGGTATCCGCTACACAAAGGCACCCTTTGGGGTGCCTTTTCTGGTTGTGTCGGTGCAATTCAATTCCGGGCCAGACGGGCAGGGAAAACGGCGATATCCTTATGAGTGGCATGTTGAAAAACAATTCCATGGTTACAAAAGGGTTAGGGCATTTGTTCATATTTGTCGCGAATTCTTTGCGATCCCGGCAGAAACCCGCCAAAGCCAGGGTTGAGAAAAAGTTAAGTTTACGGGCGTGTAACCTTTTGTTTTTATTGCGGTAACCAATTGTATTTACGTCGAATTGAGAGATTTCTTCCACCATTGGCTTCATAAGAACAGGCGATAACGCCTCTTTGGAACCGGCCTCGAAAAGAGGCTTTTGATGAGTAAAATGGGGAAGCAAAATGGCACGTATGGAATTTGATGCAAGCGAGCTGCACGGCTCGGGCATGGAAGCAACCGGCGAGGTTTTCTTTCAGCTGGGATTGTCCCATTCGATTGGTGACGATGGCGAGCCGGACCTGATCGCTGCGCATAAATGGTTCAACCTGGCTGCGATGAAGGGTGTCGTCGAAGCTGCGATCCGCCGTCAGGAACTGGCTGAGGAAATGTCTTCGCTGGAAGTTGCCAAGGCGCTGCGCGAAGCACGGGAGTGGATTCGACTGCACTAGATTTTCCGTTATGCCTTACGGAACAAAGCGACTGGTTCCGGACAGGTGACACTTTCGAAAGATCGCGTGTAGACGGACAACAGGATGACCATTTGGATTTGACGGGTACCAGTTTGCTGGTGCCCGTTTTTTGTTTGTCTGCCCATCGCCACCGTGGCGTTGGTCGTTATAGCGCCAGAGCTTCCTCGATCTGGGCCATGCCCGGTGCGCCGTGGCTGTAGCCGTTGATGAAGCTGTGTCCCGGCATCAGTTCGCCGATTTTGGCGCGGGCTTCTCCGGCATCCATTTCTTCCTTCATGACGGCCCGGAACAGGCGCGCCACGCCGAGCATGTCACCGGTGTGTGGCGACAGGCGGAAGGCGCTGACGCCGGCGTCTGCCAGCGCAGGCAGTTCCTCCAGCAGCAACTGGCTGCCATAGGACATGGTCTGGATGCCATTGATTGCCAGAAAAGGCTGACCGGCAAGACTATTCACGTCACGGCCATCTGGGTCCTGATCGCAGACAAAGCGGCAGCTGTCCTTGTGCAGGTTGTGCAGGCGGGCGTGATAGCAGCGAGCCGAAAGCGCCAGTGGCAGGCGTCCGAACACCTGCATTTCATATTTCGGCTCCGGTGCTGCCTTGATCAGTTGGGCAATGGTCTCTGCCGGAATTTCCGGCGGCAGAACGAACCGTTCGGCGCCGCGCGCGGCCAGTGAGTGGATGGTGGCCTCGTTGTAGATGTTGACATAGGGGCCGATGACGAACTTGCGGTCCTTGAGGAAGGCAAGTGCCGTGAGGTCATTGGCTTCGACGGTCCACATCTCCTGCTCGCACTGGTCCCTGAGCACCTTGCGTTCCGGTTTGGTGGTCACCAGTGCCAGCGTGGAAATGATGACGGTCTTGCCAGCCGATTCCATCCGTTCGAGAATATCCGGCAGGACATTGTTGCGGAAAGGCAGGCGCTTGGAGCAGACGGCCTCGCCGAGATAGATGATGTCGAAATCGGATTCGTCGGCCATCCTGAAATAGAAATCACGCCAGTCGGCTTCCGACCAGTTGAACAGGCACGGGCCAAGGGTCAGTTCGGTGTTCATCTCTGTTTCCCTTTTCCTTGCGCGCTTTCTAGCGCCATGTCTTCTGATAGGAGCCCTTGGTGCTCTTCTGGCCTTCGGTCAATGGTGCCAGCAGGGCATCGAGATCGAAACTCTGTCCCTTGGCAACGGCGTCGACGGCCTTGCGGAAGCTCTTGACCACCTGCGCCATATAGGCTTTGCCGCGCTGGCGCCCCTCGATCTTGAGAGCGGTAACGCCGGCTTCCTGTAGCTGGGGCAGGATCTGGGCGGCGTTGAGGCTCACCGGATCCTCGAACACATAGCCGGTTTCGCCGAGCGACTCGAAGCGGCCCTTGCACAGGGTCGGGTAGGCGGCAGCTTCCCCCTTGGGATACTGATTGATGGTGATGCCTTCCAGCGTGCTTTCCAGATGGGTGCCGTGGTCTTCATATTTGACCGAACCGGGAGGCGAGCAGACGCCGTTGATGTTGGGTGACTTGCCGGTGCAATAGGACGACAGGGAGCAGCGCCCTTCGGCCATGACGCAAAGACCGCCGAAGATGAAGACTTCCGTCTCGCAGCTGATTTCCCTGTTGATGGCCGCGATCTCCTGAACCGTCAGAACGCGCGGCAGGACCACCCGTTTGGCGCCGAACTCGCTGGCGTAATAGTTGATCATGTCGGCATTGGCAGCGGCTGCCTGCACCGACAGATGAACACGCAAGTCCGGGTGTTTGCTGGCGGCATAATCGAGCAGGCCGATATCGGCCAGAATGATGGCGTGCGCATCGGATGCTGCGACGTCATCAATGGCCTTGTACCACAGGTCTGTGTTGCCCGCCTGGGCGAAGGTGTTGACGGCCACAAGCACTTTTGCACCATTTTTTCCAGCATATTCAATGCCCTGTTGCATTTCCTTGCGGGAAAAGTTGAGGCCGGGAAAATTGCGGGCGTTGGTCTGGTCGCGGAAACCGCAATAGATGGTGTCGGCCCCTGCATCCACTGCCGTGCGCAGTGCTGCGGGCGTTCCTGCTGGGCAAACCAGCTCCATGGCTTTTTGGGTCATTGGGTGCTTTCCAAAGCTTGCGATTGGTTCGATCAGGTCGGATAGGCGCCGGGCATGCCATCCATTGACGGTTCGGCGTTCTCCTGCTGACGGGCGCGCATGAAGGGGCTGGCCTTGAGCAGGCCGATGGCCTTCTTACCTCCGGCTTCGAGTGGACGGCTGAGCGGCCCGGCAATGGCTGAGCACTCGTGGATGAAGTCTATTTCGGCATCATCCAGCGCGTTGCGCAGGGCCAGCACGGCCTCGGTGTCGCCTTCGATGGTCAGGTCGCGGGAGAAGAACAGCGCGTCGCCATCCTCTTCGCCGTCCAGCAGGCTGACGAGCGTGAAGAAGGGGGCTGTTACCGTGACGTCGCGATTGGGGAAGCTGTCGAGAGAGCGGGCGAGGTGCAACTGAACCTTTTCATTGTGAAAGGTCAGGCTGGCGACCCAGTCCAGATCGGTCGGGACAATGACAAAGGACTTGCTGGCATAGTCATCCAGACGATCGAAGAATTCCGGATGCTGACTTGCGACTCGGTTGGCAACTTCAGAGATCAGGCGCTCAAGGGGCAGCAGCGGCAGAAAGCGCGTGACGCGTGCGACAAATGGCGGAAAGCTGCGCACGGTTCCGTTTGACATGTGGGTGTCCCCCTGTTTCTCGAGCCAGTTCAAGCGGATCTCGGGTCTGGAGCTCTGCTGTAAGCATCCATTCTCAAGCCCTGAGGTTCTCTTTTACTTGATAAAAATCATATGGGCCTGTGCTAAAATGCCTCAGGTAATTTCCCTTATGTCTCAATGGTGCCCCATGATTGTGTCGCTATCGCCCGGGAAGGTCGCCAGTTGGTCATCGGGAGGTGGAATTTAGCGTAATTTGTTCGGTACGCCTGAGTCTTCCCCGAGTCTTGAATGGCGCTTGGCGACGGCCTTTTCAGCAAAGAAGGACACGTTGGTTTTTCAACTTCGCAATCCTGAGGCGAGTTCTCGGTTTTTTCTGCAAACATTCTGCGCTGATCTGCTGCAATTCTTGCGCATTTACCACGAAGCATACAAAAAGCTGAACAGGGGCAATCTTTCCTCTATGCATTTCCCTTCAACCATGGTAGTGACCAGCGTCAACTTCTATCCATTTGTTTCTGTCTGAAGTACTCAGGCTCGTGGTTTCATTGCGGGCAAGGCAGAGGCTTTTATCCTTTTGGCACCGCGTTCACGCTTCCATGAAGTGGCGTGGACCAAACTCAGAGGAGAGTTGGCATGGCCATCATATTAAAACCGTCAACCGGGACCGAGGCGCTGACCTTCGACGATGTTCTGCTCCAGCCAGATCATTCTGTCGTCATGCCTGGTCAGGTTAACATCACCACCAATCTGACCAAGGAAATCGTGCTCAATCTGCCGCTGCTTTCTTCTGCCATGGACACCGTGACCGAAGCAAAGATGGCGATTGCCATGGCTCAGGCAGGCGGTATGGGTGTTATCCATAAGAACTTCAGCAATGAAGAGCAGGCCGAGCAGGTTCGTCAGGTCAAGAAATTCGAGAGCGGCATGGTCGTCAACCCGCTGACGATCACCCCTGACTACACGGTGGCTGAAGCCAAGGCTCTGACCAAGAAACACGGTTTCTCGGGTGTGCCCGTGGTTGAAGGAACCAAGGAAAGCGGCGCCAAGGGCGGCCGTCTGGTCGGTATCCTGACCCACCGCGATCTGCGCTTTGCTTCCGACCCAGACCAGCGCGTCTACGAACTGATGACCCGCGACAATCTGGTGACCGTCACCGAGCAGGTCAGTCAGGACGAAGCCAAGCGCCTTCTGCATCAGCACCGCATTGAAAAGCTGCTCGTCGTTGACGACAAGTTCCACTGCGTCGGCCTGATCACCGTGAAGGACATCGAGAAGTCCCGCCTCAACCCCAACGCCTGCAAGGATGCTCAGGGCCGTCTTCGCGCTGCTGCTGCCTGCTCGGTCGGGGATGATGGCTTTGAACGTGCCATGGCGCTTATCGATGCCGAAGTCGATGCGCTGGTGATCGACACCGCCCATGGTCACAGCCAGGGTGTTCTTGACACGGTCGCCCGTATCAAAAAGGAAAGCAACAATGTCCAGCTGATCGCAGGCAACGTTGCCACGGCAGACGCCACCAAGGCACTGATCGATGCCGGGGCCGACGCGGTCAAGGTTGGCATCGGGCCGGGCTCCATCTGCACCACGCGTATCGTTGCCGGTGTTGGTGTGCCCCAGTTGACCGCCGTCATGGATTGCGCGGCTGCTGCGGCAGAGCAGGGCATTCCGACTATCGCGGACGGTGGCATCAAATTCTCCGGTGACTTTGCCAAGGCTCTTGCCGGTGGCGCGCAGGTGGCCATGGCCGGATCGCTGCTGGCCGGTACGGACGAAAGCCCCGGAGAGGTTTATCTGTATCAGGGTCGTTCCTTCAAATCCTACCGAGGCATGGGTTCCGTTGGTGCCATGGCACGCGGGTCGGCTGACCGCTATTTCCAGGCAGAAGTGCGCGATACGCTGAAACTGGTGCCGGAAGGTGTTGAAGGTCAGGTGCCATACAAGGGCTCCGCTTCGGCTGTCCTGCATCAGTTGGCTGGTGGCCTCAGGGCTGCCATGGGCTACACCGGCTCGAAGAATCTGGAAGAATTCCGCAAGAGGGCGAAATTCGTCCGCATC
The DNA here is from genome assembly GCF_003574655.1 of Cohaesibacter haloalkalitolerans. Taxonomy (GTDB): domain Bacteria; phylum Pseudomonadota; class Alphaproteobacteria; order Rhizobiales; family Cohaesibacteraceae; genus Cohaesibacter; species Cohaesibacter haloalkalitolerans. The sequence continues at coordinate 460,236 of NZ_QNUM01000003.1, read as the reverse complement.
TCTTCGGCTTCCCTGCGTGAGAGCCACGCCCACGATGTCACGATCACCCGTGAGTCGCCAAATTATGGAACGACGGTTTGATTGACGCATTGAATGGTCTGTCGTAGTTCTTTCGAAAGTGAATAATTCGGGGACCCACATGACAGACCATCTTTTGCGGGCATATCTGCTAGACGGGCAAGGCGGAGCGACTGCCTTGCCTGCTGACCGTATCTCCAAGGAGGAACGGGCCGAGGGTCTTGTCTGGTTTCATCTGGATGGCAACCACGCCGGGGCACGGCGCTGTCTCGAGGCGGAAATCGGTTCTCTTGATCCCTTCACCATCGATGCCCTGCTTGATGAGGAAAGCCGTCCGCGCATGACGCAGATCGGCGCCGGGGCGGTACTTGTGCTGCGAGGGGTCAATCTCAATGAAAACGAGGATCCGGAAGACATGGTCTCCATCTGTCTGTGGGTGGAGAAGGACCGGATCATTCTCGTCAGTCGCAGCCGCATTCGCGCAGCCGGTGACATAGAGGACAAGCTGTTGGCCGGAGGCGGGCCAAAGGATACCGGCCATTTCGTGACCATGCTGTGCGAGCGGCTGTTTGCGCGCATGGAGCCTATCCTCATCGCGCTAGACGAGCGCACCGACGATATTGAGGAGCAGGTGCTGGTGGAAAGCAACCCTGATCTGCGTGGCGCCATCATCGATGTGCGCATTCAGGCGATCATGTTCCGCCGCTACATGGCACCGCAAAAGGACGCCATCGACAGTTTCCGTATGGCTGATTTCGAATGGCTCAGCACCACCCATCGGCGCCATCTGCAGGAAGTCTACAACCACCTCGTTCGCTATGTCGAAGACCTCGATTCCATTCGCGAGCGGGCGCAGATCGTCAAGGACGAGATTTCCCATGTGCAGGCCGACCGGCTCAACAAGCACATGTATATCCTCTCGATGATCGCCGCGATCTTCATGCCGCTGGGCTTTCTGACCGGCCTGTTGGGAATCAATGTTGCCGGTATTCCCGGGGCAAGCTTCGGCTATGCCTTCTGGATCTTCAGTGGCCTTCTGTTGATGCTCGTGCTGGTGCAGCTGTTTGTCTTCAAATGGCTGAAATGGTTCTAGTGCGTCAGATTTGCTGATTGCCTATTTCGGAAACAGCCGCTGCTTGCGCTCGATGCTTTCCGGGCTCCAGACCTCGGACAATCTGTAATATTCCTCCACTGCGGGAACGCCATCGGGCAGGGTGACCCAGTCGAGTTTGGTTGAGGTGTAGATATGGATATCCGGGGGCAGGGTGCCGGGATGGTCCAGCGTTCCGATCCTGACGAAACGCACCTTGTCACCACTGCCAGCATAATTGCTCCACAGCGCGACCTGACAATGAGGGCAACGCCAGATTTTCTGACCCTTGCCGCTGGCTGAAGGTGTGTTGATGCAGACCGGCGCACCCTTGAGCAGTGTGACCCTCTCCGCCTCGATGAGGGCATTGAGGACGAAAGCCGATCCGGTCTCCCGCTGGCACCATGTGCAATGACAGCAATGGACGATCATCGGTGCGGTTTCAATCTGATAGCGGATCGCGCCGCAGCTGCAGCCTCCGGTGAGGGGGTAGTGTTGGTCCAATGGTTCCTCCCTTGGTTGACGAGATTCCTTTTAGCATTCTCCGGCGGGTGTTTGCCAGATCGTCTGGCCTTTGGGATCATGCAAATCGTCGCAACTTGCGCTCTGCATGAAAGGGCCGGGTCATGTCATTTGAAATAATTTCTGCCAAAACGGCATTTGCGGCGAAAAAACTCGAAATGCAGGCTTGGACTCCGGCGCCTGATCGTTTACATCCAACTATCCAAAGGCGGGGCTTTCCGCCAATAGAATGAGTCAGGATGGAACGACATGAAACTGGGTGGACGTCTGCAAGCCGCTATTGAGGTGCTCGAAGAAGTGGAGGGCCGCAAGCGTCCGGTCGCCGAAGCGCTCAAGGACTGGGGACGGTCGCATCGTTTTGCCGGGTCTGGCGACAGGTCTGCCATTGGTAACATCGTTTATGACGCCCTGCGCAGCCGTGCGTCCCATGCCTGGCGGATGGGCGACGACAGTGCCCGTTCCCTTGGTCTTGCGGCGCTGGCGTTCGACTGGAATCACTCTGCCGACAAGCTGGCCGCTGTTCTTGCTGACGATCCGCATTCTCCCGAAGCACTGAGCGAAAAGGAAGTGGCCGCCATCGAGGCCCGCTCGCTCAAGGATGCTCCCTTCTGGGTCAAGGGCGATATCCCCGAGTGGCTCGAAGGTACTTTTATGGAGACCTTCGAGGACGATGCGCTGCTGGAAGCCAAGGCTTTCTCGCGCCGCCCGCCGGTTGACATCCGGGTGAACCGCCTCAAGGCCGATATTGAGAAAGTGGAAAAGGAGCTGTCGCGCTTCAAGCCACGGCGCACCAAGCTGAGCCACGATTGCCTGCGCTTCCCGGCTGAAGGTGGCGATTATCGCCAGCCGAACATTCAGGGCGATCCGGCGTTCCGCAAGGGCTTCTATGAAATTCAGGACGAAGGCAGCCAGATTGTTTCCAGTCTGATCTTTCCGAAGAAATCCGATCAGGTCCTCGACTTCTGCGCCGGAGCTGGCGGCAAGACCTTGTCGATGGCGGCGCAGATGGAAAACAAGGGCCAGATCTACGCCTTTGATATCGATGCGTCCCGGCTGGCGCCGATCGTTGACCGGCTGACCCGCAACGGGGTGCGCAATGTTCAGACGCGGACTCCCAACGAAGGGGCGCTGGATGATCTCATCGGTCGCATGGATCGCGTTGTCGTTGATGCGCCTTGCACGGGGACCGGTACTTGGCGTCGTCGACCCGAAACCAAGTGGAAGCTCAATGAGGAGCAGCTTGACAAACGCATCGAAGAGCAGCAGTTGGCGCTGGCCGAAGCTCGTCAGTTTGTGCGCCCGGGCGGCTATCTTGTCTATATTACTTGTTCGGTTCTGCCGGCTGAGAATGAAGAGCAGATCTATCATTTCATTGCCAACAATCCTGACTTCGAGTTGGTCTCTGCCGGGGAGGTCTGGCAGGATCTTTATGGCTTTGATGCGCCCAAGCCATGGTCTTCGGACATGATGAGCGTTACCCTGACGCCGCATTCGACGGATACGGACGGCTTCTTCTTCTCTGTCATGGAGTATCGGCCGGACTGATTTCTGGTATTGTTTTGATCATCCATTTCAGGTGGTTGATGAAATTTCATGTCCAGTGAATCAAAGTTGTCTTCCGGTGTTGCTGTGGCATAATCGTGCCAACAAGAATCATAACGAGTGAAATGAAGTCATGTCCAAGTCTGGTGATGCCATTCAGGTTTCCATGTTCGACACCTTGCCGGAACTGGCCCCGAAGAGGGATCAGGGCAAGCCTGAAAAGACCGATGCTGCTCCGGCCCGGTCGAAAACCCGGACAACTCCGGCGACGGCCCTTGCCAATGACGAGGCCTTTACTCTGGAAAATTTCCTGCCCTATCGCATTCTGGAAGTGGCTCAGGGGATTTCGCGCCGCATCGGCAAGGTGCTGCATGACGAGTGGGACATGAGCATGGCCGAGTGGCAGGTGCTGGCCAGTCTGGCGCGGGACGGCGAGGTTTCGGTGCGTGAGATCGAGCCCAAGACGCTACTCGACACGGTGGCAGTCTCCCGTGCGGCCAAGCGATTGACGGACCGCAAGCTGATCAAGCGCGACGTCAACAAGCAGGACAAGCGCCTGGTGGTGCTCAAGACCACCAAGAAAGGGCGCGATGTCGCCTCGGAGATCGGCCATTTCGTTATGAACATGGAGATCGAGTTTCTCAAGGGCATGAATGTGCAGGATCGGATTCGCCTGTCACAGCTCTTGAAGACCTTGCGCTGAAGTCTGCGTCTGAACCGCTGGCGTGGCTGTTCATGCCGGGCGGTGAGGCGCTTTGCGGCCTGCCATACTCCCTTCTGCCAAGAGCCGGGCCCCTCATTTGGAAAAGTTGCCTTTTTTGGCTTTCTGTGGTCGCAAAAAGTCGACACAGAGATTGCCTTTGCCATGGCTTCGGCATAAGAGGGAGGATGAATTCTACCAAGGCTGTTTTGCCAGCTTGTAGCCTTTAGGGAAAGGGACGCATGACGGACAAGATTCTCATTATCGACTTTGGATCTCAGGTCACTCAGCTAATTGCTCGACGGGTGCGCGAAGCGGGTGTCTATTCCGAGATTGTGCCATTTCAGAATGCGGAACAGGCTTTTCACGATATTGAACCTGATGGGATCATTCTTTCCGGTGGGCCAGCTTCTACGGTCGATATCGGGTCTCCTCGTGCTCCTCAGGTGATTTTCAGCGCAGGTATCCCCATTCTCGGTATCTGTTATGGCGAGCAGGCCATGTGTCTGCAGTTGGGTGGTACGGTCGAAAGCCCGGATCATCGGGAATATGGCCGCGCCTTCGTTACCGTGAAGGAAAAGAGCCCGCTGTTTGACGGGGTTTGGGCGCTTGGCACCAGCCATCAGGTCTGGATGAGCCACGGAGACCGCGTAGATGGTCTGCCCGCAGGCTTTGATGTCATAGCAACGTCCGAAGGGGCTCCATTTGCTGCGATTGCCGATGAGGATCGCAAATTCTATGGCGTCCAGTTCCATCCGGAAGTGGTGCACACTCCAGACGGAGCTCAGCTGCTCTCGAACTTCGTGCACAAAATCTGTGGCTGTGAAGCTGATTGGTCGATGGCGCAGTTCCGTGCCGCCGCGATCAAGCGCATTCAGGATCAGGTTGGTGACAAGAAGGTGATTTGCGGCCTGTCCGGCGGTGTTGATTCTTCCGTGACCGCCGTGCTTATTCACGAAGCCATTGGGGATCAGCTCACCTGCATCTATGTCGATTCCGGTCTGATGCGCCAGAACGAGAGCGAGCAGGTCGTCGGATTGTTCCGCGAGCACTACAACATTCCGCTGGTGCATGTGGATGCCTCCGAGATCTTCATTACGGCCCTTGAAGGCCAGACCGATCCGGAACGCAAGCGCAAGATCATTGGCGGGCTGTTCATCGATGTGTTCGAGGATGAAGCCAACCGCATCGGCGGTGCTGACTTCCTTGCACAGGGCACGCTCTATCCGGATGTGATCGAGTCGGTCTCCTTTACGGGTGGTCCTTCGGTCACCATCAAGTCGCACCATAACGTGGGCGGCTTGCCCGAGCGCATGAACATGCAACTGGTTGAGCCTCTGCGTGAGCTGTTCAAGGACGAGGTTCGTGCTCTTGGCCGCGAGCTTGGTCTGCCAGCAAGCTTCGTCGGGCGTCATCCGTTCCCGGGACCGGGTCTTGCGATCCGTTGTCCGGGCGGAATTTCTCGTGAGAAACTGGATATTCTGCGGCAAGCTGATGCGATCTATCTCGACGAGATCCGCAAGGCTGGCCTTTATGATGCCATCTGGCAGGCGTTCGCCGTGCTGCTGCCGGTTCAGACCGTTGGCGTTATGGGCGATGGCCGCACCTACGAGTTCGTCTGCGCCCTGCGCGCGGTGACCTCGGTCGACGGCATGACCGCCGATTTCTACCACTTCGACATGGATTTCCTCTCCAAGGCGGCCACCCGCATCATCAACGAAGTGAAGGGCATCAACCGTGTCGTCTATGACGTCACCTCCAAGCCCCCCGGAACGATCGAGTGGGAATAACGGATTTTGCAAGTCGCAGGTGACTATGTCCCTGCGGCTTGTTGCGTTTTGTCATCCATTCCTATTCAGCTTTCCCGAAACTCTTTCCTGTTTGTCATCATCTCTCTGTCTTCTCCTGCCGGGGAGAGAGGCCGCAATCAACACAAGCTTGACGCAAGGGGTTTTGCATGGATGAACTGGTGCGTGAAAAATACGAGGCCGGTTTGCCGTCTCAATTGACCTATATCCATATCGGCAAATGTGGTGGTGAGACGCTCTATAATGCGCTTCTGGCGAGCCCCGTCATCAAGGCACAATTTGCTCATGTGAAGCGTGTCCATATCCGCAAGCCCTACTATCAGCAGAACGCGCGTTACCTGATTGTGGTCCGGAACCCTGTCCGCCGGGTTCTGTCAGCCTTCAACTGGCGATACCATCTTGTGGTGGAGACCAAAGTGCAGGAGTTCCGCTTCAGTGGCGAATATGAAATCCTGCAGAAATATGGCACGCTCAGTCATCTGGCCGAATGCCTCTATGACAATGGTGGGCGCTTGCAACTGGCTGCGGTCAAGGATTGGCTTGCTATCCATCATCTCAAGGAAGACATCAGTTTCTATCTGTCTCCTTTGCTGGAGCGGTTGCGCAGGGAGCAATTGTTTGCGGTGATGACCCAGGAAACTCTCAATCGCGACATCGAGCAGTTTCTTGGCGTAACAGATGTTTTCAGTGAACATCAGCATAGTGAGAAAACCGACGCGGAGAGGCTTGTCCTGAGTGACAGGGCGATGGACAATCTCAGGCTTTTTCTGAAGGCTGACTATGATTGCGTGAAAAAGCTTGCCGATATCGCCGGGCTCACCCCGCAGTTGATGGATCAATTGATGTGCTGATCGGGTGCTCGCAGTTTGGGTCCGTGCCGTGACCAAGTGCCATTGCGGTTCGTTTCTGGATTGGCTCTTGCCGTCTGTATCCTGAACCGGATGCGATGTTTTTGCTATGGACGAAGGAGCAGAAATGAAGACATTCATCCTTCTATTGGGCGCACAGAAATGTGGTACCTCTTGGCTTCATGAATATCTGAAGCAGTCCCCCCGGTTTGGGCAAGGGTTTTCGAAGGAGTATCACATATGGGATGCTCTCGATATCGGGATACTGCGCGGCAACCGCGTTGATCCCGAAACGCTCGATACGCTCGCTTCGGACCAGAAGGAAAGGCAGAGCCAACGGTTCCGCATGCAGAATGAAGAAGGCTACTATTTTGACTATTTCACGTCCCTTTTTACAGAGGACGTGACGATAACAGCAGACATTACGCCCTCATACAGTGGTTTGAAGGCAAAGCGCCTTCAGTCCATCAAACAGAAGTTCGCCGAGAGGGGTGTTGTGGTCAAACCGGTTCTTCTGATCAGGGATCCGTTGAGACGGATCAGAAGCTCGGTTCGCTTCAATCTGGATCGTCGGCATTACAAGGCTGGGATTGTTGACGGGGAAACGGACTTTACCAGAGCGTTGGGGCAGCATTACTGCCATGAACACTGCATCATTCGCACACGGTATGATGAGACCCACAAGAACGCCGTGGAGGTGTTTGGCAAGGAACAGGTTTATGTCGGAATATATGAGAGCATGTTCACACCAGCGGAGATTGGCCGCCTTTCCTGCTATCTGGGAGTTGAACCGAAACCTGAATTTGCCAGTATCAAGGTCAACAAGACATGGAATGCAGTGGAAGACACCGAGTTTGATGAGGCAATCCGGGCGTTTTATTCCGAAGTCTACGACTATTGCTTTGAACAGTTTCCGACAACGCGCTTGTTGTGGTCTGCCTGACAGCCTCATTGCCCTTAACAAAAGTGCGGATCAGGGTGGCTATCTGAAGCTGCGACTGTATGACGAAGTCATTTTTAAAGGGGCGCCGCAAAGCGCCCTTTCTGTGTCATGACAGCCTATTTTAGCTGGCTGAGGGGGTAGCCTTCAAAGGGCTTGATTTCCCGCAACACCATCGATGATTGCATTTCCTTGATGCGCGGCAGGCGACGGATTTCGTCCATCGCAAAGTCGGCATAGTCATCCAGATCCTTCGCTACGACCTGCAGCAGGAAATCAGCGTCGCCCGCAAGGCTGTAGCAGGCAACCACACTGTCAAGGGTCTGGACTTGCCGGGCGAATTGTTCGGATTCTTCCTCGCTATGGCTGTCGATCTTGACGCGGATGAACGCCAGAACGCCAAGTCCGACCGCGCGGCGATTGATCCGGGCCGAGTAGCCATCAATGACGCCGTCCTCTTCCAGCTGCCGCACCTTGCGCCAGCATGGGGAGGTGGAGAGCCCGACCTTGTCGGCAAGTGCCTGATTGGTGAGGCGGCCATCCTCCTGAAGAGCCTTGAGGATGCGCGTGTCGGCGGCGGAATAAGACATGGTCACAAATTTCCCGGTTTATTAAGTTTTAGGTAGACTCTACCTTAATTGGATGGGAGTTGGCAATAAAAGGCAGAAAATTACCCAAAGACCGGACTAGGATCGGCGCGTTCAAATTAGAAGGAGCCAAGTCCGTTATGTTAAGTGATCTTCGCCTTGCCATTGTCATCAACCCGGATATGCCAGTTGGTCTGATCGCCAACACGGCCAGCGCCATTGCCATTGGTCTTGGCGCAAGGCAGCCATTGCTGGCCGGGCGCAGTCTTGCCGATCAGGCTGGGCGCTCGGTTGACGTCAGTTCCTGCCTGCCGGTTCCCATTCTGCAGGCAACGCAGGAGACGATGGGGGCTTTGTTGCTCAAGGCGCTGGGGAGCCGCGATGATGTGGGGGCTGTGGTGCCGTTTCCGGCGTTTGCCCGCTCGCTGCATGATTATGCCGACTATGAAAAGACCTTCCCGGACAGGGATCTTTCCGGCGAGCCGATTGATGGTCTGGGGTTGGTTGGGCCGACGAAGTGGATTCGCTCCCTGACCGGGTCGCTGAAGCTCCTCAGGTAGGAGCTCTTGGGGTCGGAGGCTTTTGGGGTCGGAGGTTGTTGGGGAAGCGTTGGTGGTGTCTCACGGAGGTGGAGCGCCCTTGCGGGTCCGTTCGGGCAAGAAAAAAGCGCGGCCATTGGGAGGAGACGCCGGTCGCGCTTTTGATGCCTCCATGAGGAGGATGCCCGGGAGGAGGAGGGCTGGAGGCACGTCAGTTGGAAATGATGACCCTGGCGGATTTCATGCCGCCAGCTGACTTGATCAGCTTGAAGAGGGTTTTGGCGTTGTCCGGATGCAGCCGCACGCAGCCATGGGAGGCCGGGCGGCCAAGGCGCGAAATGGACGTTGTTCCATGGATCGCCCAGCCCTTGTGAAAGAAGACCGCGTAGGGCATCGGCGCGTTGTTGTACTTCCGCGAGCGCCACATGGTGTGCATGCGATAGGGGGCATATTCCCCGCGTGGCGTGTAATAACCGCTGCGCGCCGTCGAGACCTTCCAGCTGTGGGTGATGTGGCCATTGACATAGACATTCATGCGCTGTTCGGAAATGTCGATCTTGGCAACAATCGGTTTTCTGGTAGAGGCCTTGGTCATGGATGCTGTGTCGCCGAGCAGGCGAAGTTGACCAAAGATGGGTTGGCTTCTCATCGCATCAATGATGGTTTCCTCTTTCGGAGTTGCCTTCGTTGTTGATGCAACGCCGCTGCTGGCGAAAGCTGCCATGCAGGCCAGTGAGCAGGCCAATGAAATGAATACGCGTCGTAGCATCATGATCCCATATCCCCGTGCAGTGGATTTGTTTGCTTTACTACGAGTTTTGCCCGCGAATCTTAATATTGTTCTAGTGTTCTCGGGGTGCGTCTGGTTTGAATTGAATTTTAACTTCTATGGTAAAGAAATGGTGTAGCCATTGATACGAAAAAAGCCCGCCAATATTGCGAGCTTTTGTGTTGATTTTAGCTGATGCTTTGATCCGGGGTTATTCAGTAATGAAGACGCGGGTGTTGTCCTTGCCGTTCAGCTCCACCAGTTCGTAAAGCTCCTTGGCGTTGTCCGGATGCAGGCGCACACAGCCGTGCGAGGCGGGCTGCCCGAGAGACTTGATGGCTGTCGTGCCATGGATTGCGTAGCCGCGATAGAAGAAGATGGAATAGGGCATCGAGGCGTTGTTGTATTCCTTGGACCGGTAGTCCTCATACATCCGCACCGGGCGATAGAGACCTTCCGGCGTGTTGAAGCCGTCACGGGCTGAAGAGATTGGCCAAGTGTATTTGCGCCAGCCGTTGACGGAAACGAACATTTGCTGCTTGGACAGGTCGATCCTGATCTGGACCGTGTTATCGGAAGTGGCATGGCCGGGGGCAGTACCCGCGAGGGTCATCAATACCGCGCCTATGGCTGCGGTCTTTTTTGCAGGCGATTTGAAGATCGTCTTGAGTGTAGAAATAATCAAACTGCCCTGAGCCAGCATGATGGTGTCCCTTCCGGATGTATCACTTGTCTGAAATTGAGTGCGGGTGCTTGTTAAGATCGTGTCGATAAGCACTGGTCTTGAAAATTACAAGAGCAGAATACGAATTCCTGATCGAATAAGAAGTGTTGTCACTCCTGCCACGTGGTTTTACCCATCAAAAAAATATGCAGTGTAACCTTTGAGTCTCACTTGAGGCTGTTTTGACGGTTTTGCCGCCAGAAATGCGACTGGCTGCGAGGGGCACACCTCGCGTGTGGTCATTTCCCGGACTTTTCCTTTTTGGTGGCGCAGGCGACGCAGAGAGTCGCTGTCGGGTCCAGTTCCAGTCGCTCCAAGGGAATTTTTTCGTCACACTCGACGCAATAGCCGAAGTCGCCGCTGTCGAGGCGCTTGATGGCCTGTTCGATTTTCTGAAGTTCGAGAATGCGGCGCCTCTGGGTTGCCTCGGCCATGGCTTGCCCCTGCAGGGCATCCATCCGGGAAAGCCGCCCCACGCTCTGCTGATCAAGCGGTACGACGCCGCGCGCCTCTTTTGACAGGTCGCTCAGTGCGTTGATTTCGATACGCCGGCCTTCCAGTAACGCCATCGCTGTTTTGGGCGAAATGGGCATGGGTGACTCCTGTTGTTGCAACGATGGGCAAGCGCGTCGTTGGTGACAGTTTTTGCTGGTTGAAATTGGGTGTTTGCAAACTTATGCCGTGATCAGGCCCCGATTTTGGCCAAAACTCCAGTTGAGAGCCTGCGGCAATGGCTCGGGAAGGTCAATCAATTATTTGTCTATCAGGCCCAATGGATGATCTCGAAAAGGCTGCTTATGGGCGATTTTGACGCAGATTTGACGGGTATGGTGTCTTGAATTTGACATTCAAGATTTGACTTTTGCGGTGCCGCGGGCTACCGCTCGCACTGTTTAGGTACTATTCCTTAATGCGGGCGAGTGGTCTTTTGCTGTCCGCAATCTGTTTTCAAGCTGGAGTTCATTGGTTCATGATAATGCTCTGTGTCGGGTTGGCTCTTTTTCTGGCCATTCATCTGGTTCCACAGAATGTGTCGCTCAAGGAAGGGTTCGTCAGCCGGGTCGGGGTGACGGGCTATCGCATGATGCATGGTGTCGTTGCTCTTGTCGCCATTGCGCTGGTCTATGTCGGCTATTTTGCCTCCAAGGGCACCCTCATTCTCTGGTATCCGCCGATCTGGACGAAACATCTGGCGGCGACACTGATGCTGTTTGCGGTGATCTTTCTGTTTGCAGCGGTGTTCAAGGGCAAGATCAAGCAGAAGCTGACCTCTCCTCTCTCCATTGCCATCAAGACCTGGGCGTTTGCGCATCTGCTGGCCAACGGCGAACTGTCGGACTTGATCTTGTTCGGCTTTTTCCTGCTATATGCCGTCAGCTATCGCATTTCACTCAAGCGCCGGATCCGGGCAGGTTTGGTGGTTGTTCCCGAAGGGAGCGTGATGGGCGATCTCTATGCTGTCGGTCTCGGGCTTGCCTTCTATTGTGCCATGATCTTTGGCGTACACCAGTGGGCGTTTGGTGTCAGTCCGCTGTTTTGATGCGGATAAACTGGCCAAAATCGGGCTGACCTGACGGGCAGTCCCATTGCGGCCATGTTTGCTTGCCAAAGAGCTGAGAAGGCTGGGCAGTTGTCGAGAAAAATCGGCCCCATCCCTCGAAAGTCGCCTCCGTGTTGCTCCACTTGGGGGTTTTTCGCGTTTTTCCCGCTTGGGAGAGCAATTGCGCCGCATTGCATGATTGCGTCATGCACTGGGACCGGCTAATGTCCCGCAACAGAAACGGAATATTGGTCTGCCCGTGGGCAGTCGAAAAGAAAGTCTGCCGGTCCAATTGTCCGGTGCAAGCGAGGAATGATGTCTGAGTCCGATTTTATTCGTGAAGTCGATGAAGAGCTGCGCCACGAGCAAATCAAGAAACTCTGGGACAAGTTTGGTCCCTATGTAATTGGCTTCGCTCTTCTGGTCGTTTTGGGAACTGCCGCGGACAAGGGCTACGAGTATTGGCGCCAGACACAGGCTGCCAAGTCGGGTGACGCGTTCATTCAGGCGCTGCAATTGTCGGACGAAGGCAAGAAGGATGAGGCCATGGCGGCTCTGGAAGCCATCAAGGCTGATGGAAACGGTGGCTATCCGGTGCTTGCTGAAATGCGCATCGCTTCCGAGAAGGCTGCTCTGGGTGATACGGATGCCGCGGTCGCCCTGTTCAAGGATGCTGCCAGCAACGCTGATCTTCCGGCTGTCATTCAGAGTCTTGCCCGCATTCGCGCTAACGCGCTGATGCTGGATCAGGGCAAGGCCGACGAGGTTATCAACGAACTCACCGCCCTGATGGACAATGACGGCTTCCGTCATTCGGCCCGGGAGCTGGTGATGCTGGCCTATCTGGAGAAAAAGGATTTTGCCAAGGCGATGCCGATTGCCGAGCGCATTTCGCAGGATGCGGAAACGCCGCCGGAATTGCGTCAGCGTGCGCAGGTCTATGTGAACTACATCCGCTCGCAGTATGAAGAGCCTGCAGCGGCTGGCAAAGACGCCAAGGAGACTGCCCAATGAGGACAGCAACGGGGGTGAGTAGCGGGTCGCGTTTTCTGGGATATGCAAGCAAGGCTGCAATGCTGGCGCTGGTCGCCGGTCTGGTTGGTTGCTCCAGCGTATCTGACTTTGCGGGCGACATGAACCCGTTCAAGACACCGGAGGACATTCTGCCCGGTGAGCGCCAGGCCCTGTTTGATACCGCCGCGGTGGCGACGGTGGAGGACCAGTCGCCTGTCTCCATTTCGGGAGCGGTTGATTTCTCTTCCTGGACACAGGCTGGAGGAACGGCAACAAACAATCCCCCGAACGTCTCCTTCAGTGGTCAGGGCAATCGGGTCTGGAGTGTCAACGCAGCCATTCGCGGCGGGGATTCGGATGAACGCGCAGCGGCGCGCCCGGTTTCTGTCGGCGGTCGCGTTGCAGTCTACAGCCCGAATGGGCAGGTGTCGGTCTATAGTGTTTCCAACGGTAGCCGCATTTGGAACCAGTCTGTCCGGCCCGAAAGCGAGAAGGGTGTAGCTCTTGGTGGCGCAGTCACCATGGACAGCGCCCGGGTTTTTGCCTCGACGGGCTTTAGCGAACTGGTCGCTCTTGATGCGGGTACGGGGCGTCGTCTCTGGACCTTCCAGATGGACGCACCGGCACGCGGCGCTCCTGTTGTGGCTGGCGATCTGGTTCTGGCTGTTTCTGCTACCAACTCGCTGTTTGCAGTCAATGTTTCCGATGGCAAGGAAGTCTGGACCTTCGAGGGCATCCCTCAGGGCACAGGTTTGCTGGGGTCTGGCGCACCGGCAGTCAGCGGCAATATGGTCTATTTCTCCGGCACCTCGGGTGAACTGGTTGCGATCGATCTGAAGACTGGCGAAAGCCGTTGGTCCGATACGATCGTTCAGGGCTCCCGTCGCTATGCCATTTCCGGCATTTCGGCCATCGCCGGTGGCCCGGTGGTGTTTGACGGCGTTGTCTTTGCGGCCAGCGTGAGCGGCAACACGATTGCGGTGCGGGCACGGGATGGCGAACGGATCTGGGATCGATCCCTCGGTTCCATTCATACGCCTGTCGTGTCGGGCAATACGCTGTTTGTGGTCGATCTGGATGACCGTGTGGTTGCTCTTAACCGGCAGAATGGCAAAATTCGCTGGTCAAGTCAGCTTCCGACCGTTAGAAGCAAGAAAAAGAGCACCAGCTGGGCTGGGCCTGTTCTGGCAGGAAACCGCCTCTGGGTAACATCCAGCGACGGCAAGATGGCTGCGGTTGATCCGAAAAATGGTCAGATCACGTTGACGCGGGAAACCAAGGACCCCGTCTTCGTTCCGCCAATTGCTGTCAGCGGGCGTTTGATTACACTGAGCGGGTCAGGCCGTCTGGCTGCTTATAACTAGGAGGATCCGGCCCGTCCGGGCTGGTGTCCTCTTGCTATTTCACCGGCTACCCCGGGGTTGCTTTGGCAGCTCCGGGGTGCCGTGCTATTTGGGGGCGGTCGGCTAAGAGCGGTTCTGTGACTGGTCTGCCCCATTCGATCTGTCGGGAAAGTGCTGCAGGATTGCGGTCAATTCCAGTGACGCGACACAGGATCGATCTGATTTGGACGAGATGAAATGAAACTGAATGTGGCCATTGTCGGCCGACCCAATGTAGGCAAATCCACGCTGTTCAACCGTCTGGTTGGCAAGAAGCTGGCGCTTGTCGATGACCGCCCCGGGGTGACCCGTGACCGGCGGGAGAGCGACGCGCAACTGGGCGATTTGCATATCAACATCATTGACACCGCCGGGCTTGAAGTCGCCGAGGAAGATGCGCTGGAAACGCGCATGCGCCTGCAGACCGAAGAAGCCATCGGCATGGCTGATGTGGTGCTGTTCATGATGGATGCCCGTGCGGGCATCACTCCGATGGATGAGCATTTCGCGGCGATGGTGCGCAAGGCTGGCAAGCCGACTGTGCTGCTCGCCAACAAGTCCGAAGGCAAGGCATCGGATGCGGGCTATTATGAAGCCTTTTCGCTGGGTCTTGGTGAACCCATGCCGGTTTCTGCCGAGCATGGCATAGGCATGTCTGATCTTTACGAAGAACTCGTCAAGTATGATGATGCCAAGAAGGTCGAGCTGGGCCTTGTTGAAGACGATGATGTCGAGGCCGCGCTGGCTGAAGACGACGGGCCGCTCGTTGATGTCGACATCGAGGACGACGAAGCCGAAACGCCGCTCTATGATCCGACCAAGCCCCTGCGGGTGGCGATTGTCGGGCGACCGAACGCAGGTAAGTCGACCCTGATCAACCATCTCATCGGACAGGACCGTCTGTTGACCGGCCCCGAGGCTGGCATCACGCGCGACTCCATTTCGGTGAACTGGGAATTCCGGGATCGCAAGTTCAAGCTGTTTGATACCGCTGGCATGCGCCGCAAGGCACGGGTGCAGGAAAAGCTTGAGAAGCTCTCCGTTTCTGACGCCCTGCGTTCGATCCAGTTTGCCGAAGTGGTTGTGGTGACCCTTGACGTGACCAAGCCGTTCGAGAAGCAGGACCTGCAGATCGCCGATCTGGTGGCGCGGGAAGGGCGGGCCATCGTCATTGCCCTCAACAAGTGGGATCTGGTCGAGAACCCTCAGGAAATGCTGGCCGATCTCCGCGAGAAGGCCGAGCGGCTGCTGCCGCAGATGCGCAATGTTCCGCTCATTCCGGTGTCAGGCCTGACGGGCAGGAATCTGGACCGGCTGATGAAGGCGGTGCTTGACATTTACGAGGTCTGGAACCGTCGCGTTTCGACCTCGCGTCTCAATCGCTGGCTCAATGATTCCACCCAGGGGCATCCGCCGCCCGCCGTTGGTGGCCGTCGCATCAAGATCCGCTATGCAACGCAGATCAAGGCGCGTCCGCCGACCTTCGTGGTCATGTGCTCGCGGCCCGAAGACCTGCCGGACAGCTATCAGCGCTATCTTCTCAACGATTTGAGGGATACCTTTGATATTCCGGCCGTTCCTGTTCGGATGCTGATGCGCAGGGGGGATAACCCCTATGCAGCAAAGGCGGCCAAGCGCAAGATTTACTAGCGGTTCTTGCCGGATTTTGTCAGATGTGATCTCGTTTCGGTAATAAGATGCCGAATATCGTTGTCGAATTGTCATTTTGTGACCAATTGATGACGTCTTTTTTCATCGCTTTTGGCAAACATCTATGGCATCCACCTACCTTGGTGTGTATAACACGAGCGACCGGCCCCCTCTTTACGATCCTCTCGTCAGGACAGTGGGGCCGGCTTGTTTTAGAAGCCTGTAGTCAGGCATTCAGCAAAGCGAAAAGAGGACAAAATGAGCAAGACCTGGACACCGGACAGCTGGAGATCAAAACCGATCCAGCAGGTGCCGGATTATCCCGATGCCGAAGCAGTCAAAGCTGTTGAAAGCACGCTTGCAACCTATCCGCCTCTGGTTTTTGCTGGCGAGGCGCGCAAGCTGCGCAAGCAGTTGGCGCGAGTTGCTGAGGGTGAAGGCTTCCTGCTTCAGGGCGGCGATTGCGCTGAAGCGTTCGTGGAGCATCATCCTGACAATATTCGCGATTTCTTTCGTGTGTTCCTGCAAATGGCAGCCGTTCTGACCTTTGCCGCCGCTTCTCCGGTGGTCAAGGTTGGTCGTATTGCTGGTCAGTTCGCCAAGCCGCGTTCCTCGCCGACAGAGACTGTTGACGGTGTGGAACTGCCAAGCTATCGCGGCGACATCATCAACGATACCGAGTTTACGGCCGAGTCGCGCATTCCGGATCCGCAGCGCATGGTCATGGCCTATCGTCAGTCTGCTGCCACGCTGAATCTTCTGCGTGCCTTTGCGCAGGGTGGTTACGCAAACCTTGATCACGTGCAGCAGTGGACAATGGATTTCCTCAAGGACAGTCCGCAAGGTCCGCGCTATCGCGAGCTGGCTGAGCGGATCACGGAAGCCATGGCCTTCATGCGCGCCTGCGGCGTGGATCCTTCAACGACCGAGGCCCTGCGTTCGACCGATTTCTTCACCAGCCATGAAGCTTTGCTGCTTGGCTATGAGCAGGCCTTCACGCGCGTTGATTCAACGACCGGCATGCATTACGCCACGTCCGGTCATATGCTTTGGATCGGTGACCGGACGCGTCAGCTTGATCATGCCCATGTGGAGTTCTTCCGCGGCATCGAGAATCCGGTTGGCCTCAAGTGCGGCCCAAGCCTGACTCCAGACGAGCTGTTGCGTCTGATTGACGTGCTCAATCCGGAGAATGAAGCAGGCCGTCTGACGCTGATCACCCGTTTCGGGGCGGACAGGGTGTTCGATCACCTGCCGGGTCTGGTCAAGGCCGTCAAGCGGGAAGGCTACAAGGTGCTCTGGTCCTGCGATCCGATGCATGGCAACGTGGTCAAGGCCGCCAACGGCTACAAGACCCGTCCATTCGAACGGATCCTCAAGGAAGTCGAGAGCTTCTTTGCGGTTCATCGGTCGGAAGGTACCTATCCGGGCGGTATCCATGTGGAAATGACCGGCAAGAATGTCACCGAATGCACCGGCGGTGCCCACGCCATCTCCGAGGATGATCTGTCTGACCGCTACCATACGGTCTGCGATCCGCGGCTCAATGCCGATCAGGCTCTCGAACTGGCATTCCTCATCGCCGACAACATCAAGAAGGACCGCGCCAGCCGTCAGGCAAGCGCCATTGCGCCTTACTAGGCCGGTTCCGATTGACGTTTCTTTTGAAAAGCCCGGCAGCCTGTCGGGCTTTTCTTTTGTCTGCGGTTGCCAAGATCCCTGAATGACGGACCTGCCTCTGTGATCTGCTGCATTGGCGGGTGAATAACCGCCTGTGATCGGACAACGGGTAGCTGATGCCGTCACTTTACATTGGATTATCGCATTCACTGGCTTTATATCTCTACCCGAGAGTTTGTAAGCTCTCGGCTTCTTACTATCAGCAATACAGGATCGCGCCGTGACCGAAAGACTTGTTTTCAGCCTTGCTCAACTCAATCCCCTGCTGGGGGATATTGCGGGTAACGCCGAAAAGGCCCGCGCAGCGCATAAAGTGGCAACCGAGCAAGGAGCCGACTGTCTGGTGCTCAGTGAGCTGTTCATTTCCGGCTATCCTCCCGAAGACCTCGTTCTGAAACCCGCTTTTCAGGAAGCCTGCCGCGAGCACGTTGAGAAGCTTGCGGAAATCACCGAAGGGGATGCACCTGCCATTCTGATCGGGTCGCCATGGGTCGATGGCGAGCGGCTCTATAACGCGGTCTGTCTTCTGGACAATGGCGAAGTTCAGGCCGTTCGCTACAAGGCCGATCTGCCCAACTATGGCGTTTTTGATGAAAAGCGCGTCTTCTTTGCCGGGCCGATGCCGGGGCCGATCAACCTGCGCGGCGTTGCCGTCGGGGTTCCGATCTGTGAGGATATCTGGGATACCGAGGTCTGCGAATGTCTGGCTGAAACCGGCGCCGAGATGCTGGTGGTTCCCAATGGATCGCCGTTCAATCTCGACAAATGGGAAGTGCGCCAACAGGTTGCCCTGCAGCGGGTGATCGAAACGGAATTACCGTTGGTCTATCTCAATCAGGTTGGCGGACAGGACGAGCTGGTGTTCGACGGCGCTTCCTTTGCGCTCAATGGAGACCGCTCGCTGGCCATGCAGATGGTCGGGTTCGAGGAAGACCAGAAGGTACTGGTCGCCGAGCGGATCGATGGCAAATGGAAGCTGTCCGGCCCAATCGAACCGGTCATGGACCGGGATGCCAGCGCATGGTCTGCCTGCATGCTGGGACTGAGGGACTATGTCAACAAGAACCGTTTTCCCGGCGTGGTGCTGGGGCTTTCAGGCGGTATCGACTCGGCAATCTGCGCGGCTCTTGCCGTCGACGCGCTGGGCGCCGAGCGCGTTCACTGCGTGATGCTGCCCTATCGCTACACCTCCGAGGCGAGCCTCAAGGATGCCGCCGATTGCGCCAAGGCGCTCGGTGTGCGCTATGATATCGTCGATATCGTCAAGCCGGTTGAAGGGTTTGCCAGTGCTCTGTCGGGGCTGTTCGAGGGCACAAACGAGGGTGTGACCGAGGAGAACCTGCAGTCACGCGCCCGCGGGACGATCCTGATGGCCATTTCCAACAAGTTCGGCCACATGGTGGTCACTACGGGCAACAAGTCCGAAATGTCGGTTGGCTATGCCACGCTTTATGGCGACATGAACGGCGGCTTCAACCCGATCAAGGACCTCTACAAGATGGCGGTCTATCATCTGGCCGAGTGGCGCAACGCCAACAAGCCTGATGGGGCGATGGGGCCGGTGGGCGAAGTGATCCCTGCCAACATCATTTCCAAGGCACCGACGGCCGAGCTGCGCGAGAACCAGACCGATCAGGACAGCCTGCCGGAATACCCGGTTCTCGATGACATTCTGGAATGTCTGGTCGAGAAGGAAATGAGCATCGACGAAATCGCCGAGCGTGGCCATGATGCTGCGCTGGTGCGCCGCATCGAGCATTTGCTCTATATCGCCGAATACAAGCGGCGTCAGTCTGCGCCGGGCGTCAAGCTCAGCGAGAAGAATTTCGGCCGGGATCGTCGCTATCCGATTACCAACGGGTTCCGTGACCGGGGCTGATCGAGCCCCGCCGACCCAACAATCCACTTAAAGGAAGTCTGCCTGATGGCTGAGATCGTTCGTTTTGCACCCTCTCCAACGGGGAATATCCATATTGGCAACGCGCGCCCGGCGCTGATCAACTGGCTGGTGGCCATGAAGACGGACGGGCAATTCATTCTGCGCTATGACGATACGGATCAGGAACGCTCCCGCAGGGAATATGCAGACAATATCGCCGAGGATCTCGCCTGGCTCGGGATCAAGCCGGACCGGGTCGAGCGCCAGTCCGAGCGCATGGGGCTCTATGATACGGTCGCCGATCGCTTGAGGCAGATGGGGCGTCTCTATGCCTGCTATGAAACGCCGGATGAATTGGACCGCAAGCGCAAGCGCCTCAGGGCGCGCGGGTTGCCACCGGTTTATGATCGCACTGGCCTCAATCTGACCGCCGAGGAAATTGGCGCCTATGAAGCCGAGGGACGCAAGCCGCATTGGCGCTTCCTCTTGGACCAGAAGACCATCCGCTGGGAGGATGGTATCCGTGGCGAGCAGAGCATCGAGTGCGACAGCGTGTCCGATCCGGTTCTTGTCCGCGAAGATGGAACCTATCTCTACACCCTGCCGTCGGTGATTGATGACATCGACATGGGGGTTACCTATGTCATTCGTGGTGATGACCACGTGACCAACACGGCGGTTCAGATCCAGCTGTTCGAATTGCTCTCGGGCAAAAGCCCGAAGTTTGCCCATCACAACCTGATCATCAATGCCAGCGGCGAGGGGCTTTCGAAGCGTCTCGGGTCGCTTTCCATCCGGACCATGCGTGAAGAGGGATATGAACCTCTGGCGGTGGCAATCTTTGCCGTGCTCAACGGCACATCCGATCCGGTCCAGCCGCTTGCCGATATGGAGGCACTGGCCGAGCTGTTTGCGCTCGACAAGGTGTCCCGATCCGCTTCGAAATTCGATATGGCAGATCTTGGCCATCTCAATGCCCGCATCTTGCACGAGACCGATTTTGCGAGTGTCGAGGATCGGCTCAAGGCGATGGGCGTTGCCGGGGGTGAACCCTTCTGGCACGCGGTGCGGGGCAATATCGAACGCCTGCCGGAAGTCAAGGCATGGTGGCATGTCGCCCATGAGGGACTGCCGAGCGATGCGGTTGCTCGTGATCCGGAGGATGCCGATTTCTACGCCAAGGCGATCGCGCTGTTGCCTCAGGAGCCGTGGGACGCCATGACCTGGAAGACATGGACAACCGCGCTCAAGACAGAGACGGGCCGCAAGGGCAAATCCCTGTTCATGCCGCTGCGCGTGGCGCTTACGGGCTATTCACATGGTCCGGAACTGGCGGCTTTCCTGCCGTTCATTGGTTACCAAAGAACTTTGGACCGACTATCCTGATCGAGCGGCCATCAGCAGTGCGGACAGAATTGGTGACCGCACTGACTTCCGGTGGCTGATAGGGCTCGAATTTCATCGAATAGCGCGCCAGATCCTGGGTGTCCGGGTCGATCATTGCTGTCTGCTTGGGCAGAGGCAGGGGAATGCTTGGTGCGGTTTCGGTTCGTCTCGGGCTATTGGGCAGCAGGTTTACATCCGCCGATGGGCGCTGGGCGTTGCCGCTGTTGCCAAGCGTTGCAAGCTGGCTTGTCGGTCGTTGACAGGAGCATCCCGGTACAAACTCCTTCTTGTAAAGATAGGCTGTTTCCAGAGATTGATAGGGACGACCGGAAAGGGAGACCATCTCGTCCGAGGTCTCGCCGGGATTGTGGTAGACGTAGAGCTCGGCGTCGGTGCCGGGACAGCTCGACTGACAGACCTGCGCGTCGCGGGCAAAGCCGCTTTCCGTGGTCGAGAAGCTGACCGGGAAGAAGAAGCCATCGCAAGAGCGGACACAGACCGTGCGGAATGTGCCGATCTGCGGCATGTCATATTGCTTGAGGTTATATTCGCGAACGGAATCGTTGCCTCCGAACAGGGAGCCGAACAGCCCCCGGCGCTGCTGGCGCACGGGCTGGGCAAAGCGCTCATATTGCTCACCACAGCGGGCCTGAGCCAACTGCTGCAGGATCTGGGCCTTCATCTGGTCATTGTTGCCGGTGGCCGGAGCGAACTGGGCTCGCTTGCGTTCCAGCGCTGCCAGATTGCGCTGCATTTCTTGGATGCGCTTTTGCAGCGCCGGGCAGGATGCTTTTGGCGTCTTGCGGAAAAGGAAGAACTGGCCGCCATCGCAAGCATCTCTCTTGGAGCGCAGCATGGCGGTGTCGAGTTCGGCCTGCTGCTTGTGGACAGCGGCGTCATATTTCTCGAAATTGCGCGAGGAAGTGGAGCTGTTGCCTCGCTGCAGGCGCGCCAGATCGCCCTCAAGCTGGGCGCACATCTGGTCGTTGGGAGACCATGAGGTTTGGGCCGTGACCGGTTGCGCGGTGAAGAGTGCCGTGAAAAGCAAACCGGCTAGACTTATACGCCTTTTCATTGTCAGGTCCCGAATCCGTTTATTTTACTGATCTATCAAAGGGGGCTTGCGCTCAAGGTAGCCAACCGGCCGGAAACAGGCAAACCCGAGGTGTGCCTGCAGCCAATTCTGCTTCAGAATCACCTCCGAATGAGGCGAAATTATAGTCAATTTTTCTGTCCTGTCCTTCGACGGGCCATGAAAAGGAAGGAAAAATTGCGCCGAATTTGTCTTTTGTGCAGGAAAGCCGGAAATCCAAGACCAAAGAGTGGCGGTTTTGGGCCGATTTCTCTTGTCCTGTTATGGAAAACTACGGTAAGAGACCGGAAAAATCTTGTGAAGTCAGCCTTCTGGCAGGCGGTCCAACCGCTTCGGCCGGGGGCTTTAGTGTTTGGAATGTTCGATGATTGAAGCAACAGAGTTTCGCCAGGCCCTTGGCCGTTTTGCCACCGGGATTGCCGTCGTTACAACACTTGGCAAGGATGGTGAACCGCTGGGGCTGACAGTCAACAGTTTCAATTCGGTGTCGCTTGATCCGCCGCTGGTGCTCTGGTCACTCGACAAGAGTTCCCTTCAGCTTGATGGCTTCAAGACCAGTGGTTTTTATGGTGTCAGCATTCTGAGCTGTGAGCAGGAAGAGACCTCAAACCTGTTTGCGATGATCGCCGAGGATCGCTTTGAGCAAACCGGATGGCAGGCGCGCAAAACGGGAGCCCCGATGATCGACGGCGCTTTGGTGCAGATCGACTGCACGACCGAACAGATCATTGATGCGGGCGATCATGTCATCCTGTTGGGCCGTGTGGTCGACATCGCGGTGAAAGATGGCGAACCGCTCATCTATTACGGCGGAGCCTATCGCGATCTGGCCTGAGGGTCTGCCCCGGTTGCAGGGCGGGACAAACTAAACCCCGACAGCTTTCAAAGGCTTTCGGGGTTTTCTTTTTGCTGATTGGTTCGCAGGGGGGGCGCTTTGATCGGCTTTAGCTGGTCTGGGCGGCCTGCTTCTTGCCGAACAGTTCGGCATAGTCGACGGCCACTTCGTAATGGGGATCCTCGATCACCGAAACCTCGATGAACTTATCTGCCTTCTGCAACAGCTCCTTGCAGTCCGTCGAAAGATGGCGCAGGTGCAGCTTCTTGCCCTGCTCTTCATATTTCGAAGCGAGGGTGTCAATGGCCTGCAGGGCCGAGTGGTCCCAGACACGGGCGCCCAGGAACTCGATTACCACGTCATCGGGATCGGACTTCGGATCGAACTGTTCATTGAAGCTGGCGATGGAGCCAAAGAACAGCGGGCCGCGCAGTTCATAGACCTTCCAGCCATGCTCTTCGGTGCCGACGCGCACGTCGATGCGCTTGGCGGCCTGCCAGGCAAACACCAGCGCCGAGACGATTACGCCGACGATCACTGCGACTGCGAGGTCGGAATAAACGGTCACAGCGGTGACCAGCACGATGACAAAGGCGTCATGGCGCGGAATGCGGGTCATGATCTGCAGGCTGCGCCAGGCGAAGGTGCCGATAACGACCATGAACATCACGCCGACCAGAGCGGCCAGCGGGATCTGTTCGATGAGGCCGGAGGCAAACAGGATGAAGGCGAGCAGGAACAGAGCTGCAGAAATGCCGGACCAGCGGGTGCGACCGCCGGATTTCACGTTGATCATCGACTGGCCGATCATGGCGCAGCCACCCATGCCGCCGAAGAAGCCGGTGACGACATTGGCCGTGCCCTGTGCGATGCATTCCTTGGAGGCGCCGCCATGGGTATCGGTCATTTCGGAAACGAGATTAAGGGTCAACAGGCTTTCAATCAGCCCGACGGCAGCCAGAATGGCCGCATAGGGTACGATGACTTGCAGCGTATCCAGTGTTAGTGGCACCATCGGGATGTGGAAATCCGGCAGGCCACCGGCAATCCGTGCCATGTCGCCAACGCGCGGGATATCGAGATCAAGTCCGATCACCAGCAAGGAGACGGCAAGAATGGCCAGAAGCGGCGCCGGAACGGCCTTGGTGAGCTTGGGGGCGAGCCAGATGATGGCCATGGTCACGCCAACCAGACCAAGCATGATGTATAGCGGCGTGCCTGTCATCCAAGTCATGGCACCCGAGGCATCCTTCACCTTGAACTGGCTCAGCTGTGCCAGCCCGATGACGATGGCGAGACCATTGACGAAGCCGAGCATCACCGGATGAGGCACCATGCGGATGAACTTGCCCCAGCGCAGGATGCCTGCCAGAATCTGGAAAATGCCCATCAGAATGACGGTGGCAAACAGATATTCAACGCCATGGGTTACCACAAGGCTGACCATCACCACGGCGAGAGCGCCGGTCGCGCCGGAAATCATGCCGGGCCTTCCGCCGAAAACAGCGGTGATGAGGCCAACCATGAAGGCTGCATAGAGGCCGACGAGCGGGTGAACCTGAGCCACAAAGGCAAAGGCAACAGCTTCCGGGACGAGGGCAAGGGCCACGGTCAGGCCCGAAAGGGTGTCGGTTTTTAGCTGGCTGGCGGAAAAGTCAGAAAACGATCGCTCGCGCAGGCCATCCTTGGCGGTGGTCTGTGTGGTCATGGAGGCATCCTAGTGGGGATTGGTCAGAAGGGCCAAAGGGCGCTTCGAAATACGTATAAATTCGAATAATTCGCCGGTTTTCTACCGTATATGCCTATCAATGGCAAGCAAGAGCGGGGCAATTTAGGTTGCATAGCTGGGCTGCATCTCGATTTTTCCCGTCTTTGACCTTATATCAGGCACAATGTCACGCAGAGGTTGCTGTGCCTGTGCGAGGCTTTCGAATGAGCTGGCTGCAATGGTCACGAACTGATTCAACAAACAGGATTTTGTCATGCTTCGCAAATTGATGGGTGTCGCGCTTGCCGTTGCCTTGGGTGTTCCGGCGGCATTTGCCTCCGATGATCCGGAACTGATTTTCAAGAAATCCACCGTCTGGAAGCTTCTGACGCCGGATCACAAACTGGCGACCTATGCCATTGATGATCCTCTGGTCAACGGGGTTGCCTGCCATTACACCGTGCCGGAAAAGGGCGGGGTTTCCGGGATGCTTGGGGTTGCCGAGGAAGTTTCCGACATTTCTCTGGCATGTCGGCAGGTCGGTCCGATCTCCTTCAAGGACAAGTTCGAGCAGGGTGACGAGATGTTCGAACAGCGCCGGTCGCTGTTTTTCAAGAAGATGCGGATCGTGCGTGGCTGCGACAAGAAACGGAACGTGCTGGTCTATCTGAGCTATTCCGACAAGCTGATCGAGGGTAGCCCGAAAAACTCGACCTCGACAGTGCCCATCATGCCGTGGGGAACACAGGAAGCGCCGCGCTGTGAGGATTGGCTGAAATAGCCGCAAGACTGTCGTGGATCAGGGGGCTGTGCCCGTTATCGTCGCCACATGCTGTCTGAGGCTCGATTGCAAGCGGGCAATCTCGTCATCGGGGGGGCTTGTGAAGCGATGACCGTCCAGCTCGGTCACCCGCCGGATGAAACGAAGGCTGTTGGTCATCAGGAGGCCATCAGCCTTTTTTAATGTCTGAAGGTCGATCGAGGCCTCACGGCATTCGAATCCCCACCGGTTGGCAAGCGCCAGCAACTGGCTGCGCAGAATGCCGGGCAGGACGCCATCGGCAAGAGGTGGTGTCGTCAGCCTGTTGCCCTCAAGGGCAAAGAGATTGCCGATGGTCGTGCAAGCGACATTGCCGGCAGTGTTGAGCAGCAGGGCGTCGCCTACGCCGGCTTTTTCTGCCTCGCGGGCGGCGAGGATATTGTCGAGATAGTTGCAGCTCTTGATGCGGGCCGTGACTGAGTGTTCATTGCGCCGGATGGTGCTGGTGGCGAGGGTCACATCCGCAAAGGCAAGGCCAGCGGGCAATGGGACGAGCGTTGCCAGAAGGGTCGGCTTGGGCGTGTCGGGCGGCAGCAGACCGCGCCCGCCAGCGCCGCGCGAAACGGCGATGCGCAGGATGGCGCTTTGCCCATCGGATACTGCACTGAGGCGCACGACCATCTGGTCCAGCAGCTCCATATTCAGCGGCAGGTCGATCATCCGGGCGCTTCGGGTCAGGCGGTCTTTGTGATCGGACCACCAGAGCGGCTGACCATTGAGGACAGGCAGGGTTTCAAACAGACCATCGCCAAGCAGGAAGCCGCGATCAGACGCAGACAGGGTGAGGCTGTCGCAGGCGTCGCCCTGATAAAGGGTGCCGTTGAGGATCGCAGCTTTCATCGGTCTTGCCCTCCGGCACGGGTGGTGCTCATGCGGCCCAAGCGCAGAAAATTGCTGATGAGATCGTGCCCCCGATCAGTGAGGATCGATTCCGGATGAAACTGCAGCCCGACCGTTGGGTGTGTGGCATGCTCGATGGCCATGATTTCCTTTTCCTCGGAGAGGGCGGTGACCCGTAACGCGGTGGGGATGGTCGCCGGGTCGAGCACCAGCGAATGGTAGCGGCCCACCTGCAGCGGCGTTTCTATCGCCTCGAAAACGCCGGTGCCCCCGTGGCTGATGTGGCTCGACCGGCCATGCATGGGATGGCTGGCAAGGACGACATCGGCCCCGAAGGCATGGCCAATGGCCTGATGGCCAAGGCAGATGCCGAGAATGGGGATATGGCCCGAGAAATGGCGGATGACGTCGATCATGATGCCTGCATCCTCCGGCCTGCCGGGGCCGGGCGACAAGAGAATGATGTCAGGGTCGAGGCGGGCTATGTCGGCCACCTCAAGCGCATCGTTGCGGTAGACGGTGACCTGTTCGCCCAATTCCTCGCAGTAACGGGCGAGGTTGAAGACGAAGGAATCGTAATTGTCGAGGATGAGGATCATGGCTGCTCTTCCGCGTCGGGCTGTGGGCCTTGTTCCAGCGTCTGCCGTTCGGCTTCGAGCGTGGTGCCAAAGGCGCGGAACAGGGCCGAGGCCTTGTGCAGACACTCCTCATATTCCTCCGCCGGGTTGGAGAGGATGGTTATGCCGCCGCCGACGTTGAAATGGGCCATGCCATCCCTGAAGGTCACTGTGCGGATGGCGATGTTGGTGTCCATGGCGCCGTCAAAGCCGATGTAGCCGATGGCTCCACAATAGACGCCGCGCGGCAGGTCCTCCAACTCGGTGATGATCTCCATGGCGCGGATTTTCGGTGCGCCGGTGATGGAGCCGCCGGGCAGGGTGGCACTGAGCAGAGCGACGGCGCCGTTTGGCTCTTGCAGCCTGCCGGTGACGGTCGAGACCAGATGATGCACCCGCGCATAGCTTTCCAGCCCGCACAACTGGGGCACCTTGATGCTGCCCGGTTGGCAGACGCGGGAGAGGTCGTTGCGCATCAGGTCGGTGATCATGACATTCTCGGCCCGGTCCTTCTCGCTCGCGGCAAGGGCATCGGCAAGGGCTTTGTCTCTCGCTGGATCGGTAAGATCGCGTGGTGCGGTGCCCTTGATCGGGCGCGTCTCGACATCTCCGGTCTCGCTCAGGATGATGAAGCGTTCCGGTGAGCTTGAGGCGATGACATGATCGCCACAGTCAAGATAGGCGGCAAAGGGGGCGGCGTTGTGCTTGCGCATGGCGTGATAATAGGCAAGCGGGCTTGACCGGTCGGCTTGAGGTACGGGAGCTGAAAAGCGCTGGGTTATGTTGGCCTGAAAGATGTCTCCCTGACGGATGTAATGGCGGGTTCGCTCGATGGAGCCTTCAAACGCGGTGCGGCTGACATCGGAGCGCCAGCCCCGGATGTGACTGGGGGATGATGGGCGCATCGACCTCTCAGCCTGAAAGCGGCTTGCCTCTTCCAGCCGGTCGCAGAACCACGAGAGGCGCTCGCGGGCATGGTGCTCCCTGTCTGCGCCTTGATGCGGCCAGCCGGAGGAGAAGACACGGGCACTTGGCGCTGAGCCATTCGTCGGGAAATGATCGACAGCCAGCACGAGGTCGTAGAATGGCAGCAGGATGTCCCGGGCGTTCGGGTCTTCGCGGGAGGTCAGCGGCAACTTTTCCAAAAGGCGTCCTGCCTCATAGGAGAAATAGCCAAGGGCACCTCCCTGAAAAGGCGGTAGATCGCTCCCGGCCGAGGCCATCGCGAACTGGGTTCGTTTCTTTTCAAGGGCAATGAAAGGAGCTTCGGGAAGGGCTTCCCCGTTCCAGAAGGCGCGGCCACCCCGGGCGCTGAACAGGGCAAACGGCGCAAAGGTCAGGAAGGAATAGCGCCCCAGATGCGGGGTTGGGGCTGCGCTATCCAGAAAAGCCAGAAATGGCTGGCTCTTCAATGCGTCAAGCAGGTTTGCGGGATCCGTGAAAGGCACGTCATGGACGAGTGGTGCAGGAACGAGCGGTTGAGGGGCTTTTGCGCAGGAACGTGCAACCATGGTGCCTCTTGGGATTAGGCTCCGCAGAAGCTTTTGTGCAACACGGCGAGCACTTCTTCAACCACAGGGCTGGCGAGGGAATAGTAGATCGTCGTGCCATCGCGGCGCGTGGAAACGATGCTCTGGGCACGCATCAGGGCCATATGCTGGGAAACCGTGGTCATGCGCAGGCCGGTCTTTTCGGCCAGCGTGCCGACATTCTGCTCGCCTTCGATAAGTTGACAGAGGATGAGCAGGCGGGGGCCGGATGCCAGGAGTTTCAGAAAATTCGCGGCTTCTTCGGAATTCTGTTCTAGTTTTTGTATATTCATTTTCTTTTGCCAGTTTATATAAGCCAGGTGCCTAAAATCCTGACGCCATGAATTGTCAGCCCAAGCGCACATGATCGCGAACTCACGGCAGGAAACGGCTCCACATGCCGGAGGGTTTGGCCTCGCACTATACCGATTGTCAGCCCAGAGTGAAGTATTTTCACACGTCATAAATGCTCTTTCCGGCGAAAATTTGAAATTTCTCCAAATTGGCAATTGGTGTTGGGTAGATTTGACAAGAGCAGGGCCGCACAAGGATACGCCTTGAAGGGACGCGGGAGTTGCTCCGGCCCGGAAATGGAAAAGCTCCTGACATAGAATGTCAGGAGCCTCCATGCGGCAAAGATTGGGTGCGACTGGTTAAGGCATAAAGCCTTGGGATGGGTTCTTTGCCGTATCCCTTTAGAGCCCGCCTCTTGCTGGCGGCGGTCGGTTGACCGGCCCGCTACTGGCGGATCTGTTCTGTAAGGCCATGCTACGGCGTGAGACGTGAACGAATGCTGAGGTGGGTGTTCATCTTGAATTCATGTTCATGAATGGCCATCCCCCGGCATCTGCTTTGTCCTCTTTCGGCGCTGATCTGGGCGGGTGGGAGGCTTATGCGGGGGGCAGGGTTTGGTTTAGGGGTTGTGTCGGAAAGTCGCTCTGAATTTCGCGGCAATTTGGCAAATGAGCAGTTGACGTGGCAGGGCAATTTGGCCATTGTGGCGGCATGAAAACGGATCGTCCTACCAACTGCTGCATTATTGGTTCGATTATTATCCACTAGCACCTTTGCTGGCTGGAGCCGTTTCGCTCATCCCTTGAAAACATGAAACGATTTCCGGCCAACGGCAAATGTGCGGTTGCGCGACGGTTTGGGGCCTTTCTGCTGAAAGGTTGCCTGATGTTTTGTTTTGGTTGGCCGCTACAGGCGGCAGTAGAATTGGGAATGGGTCAATGACCGGACATGCTGAACAAGTTCAGTTGATGCTGTATAATACGCTCACCAAACGGAAAGAGGCCTTTGAGCCCCTCGATCCCGACAATGTTCGCATGTATGTCTGCGGGCCGACAGTCTATGACACGGCCCACATCGGCAACGCCCGCCCGGTGGTTGTCTTCGACATGCTGTTCCGGCTTCTGCGCAATGTCTATGGTGCCGAGCATGTGACCTATGTGCGCAACATCACCGACGTGGATGACAAGATCAATGCCCGGGCGGCTGAGCGCGGCATTTCCATTCGCGAACTCACCGACGAGACCACGGCGCTCTATCATGCGGATATGGATGCGCTCGGGGCCTTGCGTCCGACTATCGAGCCGCGGGCGACCGAGCATATCGAGGATATGCTGCGGATGATCGGGACCCTGATCGAGAAGGGTCACGCCTATGCTGCCGAAGGCCATGTGCTGTTCGCGGTGGACAGTATGGCCGAATATGGCCAGTTGTCCGGTCGTTCGGTGGACGACATGATTGCCGGTGCCCGTGTTGAGGTGGCGCCCTACAAGCGCAACCCGATGGATTTCGTGCTGTGGAAGCCCTCCAAGGAAGGCGAGCCGCGCTGGCCGAGCCCTTGGGGCGAGGGGCGCCCGGGCTGGCACATCGAATGCTCGGCCATGAGCGAGAAGCATCTGGGCGAGGTCTTCGACATCCACGGCGGCGGTATCGACCTTACCTTCCCGCATCATGAGAACGAGATCGCCCAGTCCCGCTGCGCCCATGGCAACGAGGCGATGGCAAAGGTCTGGATGCACAATGGCTTTGTTCAGGTCGAGGGCGAGAAGATGTCCAAGTCTCTTGGCAACTTCACCACCGTGCATGACCTTATCGATAAATATCCGGGCGAGGCCATCCGGCTTGCGCTGCTGACGACCCATTATACCAAACCGTTCAACTGGACGGCCGATGGTGTGAAGGAAGCAAAGCGGATGCTGGATCAGTGGTATGCGCTGACGGCCGATGTCGAGGCTTCCGAGCCGGATGCAGCTGTCGTGGCGGCGCTGGCGGATGATCTCAATACCCCGAAAGCCATTGCCGAGTTGCATGGCTTGCGCGGCAAGGCGGCGCAGGGTGACAAGCTGGCAGCCGCTACCCTCAAGGCATCGTTGCAGCAGCTGATCGGGGTATTGGCGCAGGATCCGAAGGCCTGGGCTGACTGGCGCCCGGCAGGCGCTGGTGAAGTTGACGAGGCAGCCATTCAGGCGCTTGTTGATGAACGGCTTGCCGCGCGCAACAACAAGGACTTCGCCAAGTCCGACGAGTTGCGTGATCAATTGTCCGCCATGGGTGTTGTTCTCAAGGACAGCAAGAACAAGGAAACCGGCTCATTCGAGACGACATGGAGTCTTGAAGGCTGAAGAATGCATGGCGGGGCTTGATGAGCCCCGCTTTTTTAGACCGGGCACCCCGCGTGCCCCTGACCAGACCCTATCACTTCAGGACCAGACACATGACCAAGGAACGTCTTTATCTGTTCGATACCACCTTGCGCGACGGTGCGCAGACCAACGGCCTCGATTTCAGCGTAGAAGACAAGATTCTCATTGCTGGCATTCTGGATGATCTGGGCGTGGACTATGTCGAGGGCGGCTATCCCGGTGCCAATCCGACCGATGATGCTTTCTTTACGGAAAAGCGCACGAAGAAGGCCACCTTCACGGCGTTCGGCATGACCAAGCGGGCGGGGCGGTCGGTGGAGAATGATCCGGGCGTTCAGGCTCTCATCAATGCGGCGTCGGACGCGATCTGCTATGTCGCCAAATCCTGGGACTATCATGTCGATGTGGCGCTTGGCTGCACCAACGAGGAAAATCTCGAAGGCATTACGGATTCTGTCAGGGCCGCCAATGCGGCTGGCAAGGAAGCTCTGGTCGACTGCGAGCATTTCTTTGATGGTTACAAGGCCAACCGTGCCTATGCGCTTTCCTGCGTCACCACAGCCTATGAGGCCGGGGCTCGCTGGGTTGTGCTTTGTGACACCAACGGCGGTACGTTGCCGCACGAGATCTTCGACATTGTCAGCGATGTGCTGACCCATGTTCCGGGCACGCATGTCGGCATTCATGCCCATAATGATACCGAACAGGCGATTGCCAACACGCTGAGTGCAGTCCGAGCCGGGGTGCGCCAGATTCAAGGCACCCTCAATGGCATTGGCGAGCGGTGTGGCAACGCCAATCTGATCACGCTGATTCCGACCCTCAAGCTCAAGAAGGAATATGCCGACAAGTTCGAGATCGGGGTTTCTGACGAGAAGTTGGCCGAGCTGACGAGCATTTCGCGGAGTTTTGACGAACTGCTGAACAAGGCCCCCGACCGGCACCAGCCCTATGTCGGGGCCAGCGCCTTTGCGACCAAGGCTGGCATTCATGCTTCGGCCATCCTCAAGGATCCGCAGACCTATGAACATGTCGACCCGGAACTGGTGGGCAACCATCGCAAGGTGCTGGTGTCCAATCAGGCGGGCATGTCCAACCTGATCGACGAGTTGAAGCGCATGGGTCTGCATGTGGAGAAATCCGACCCGAGACTGGTCGATCTTCTCTCCATGGTCAAGGAGCGGGAAGCGCATGGCTATGCCTATGAAGGGGCGAGCGCATCGCTGGAGCTGTTGGCGCGCCGCCATCTGGGCAGCGTGCCTGAATATTTCAAGATCGACAGTTTCCGCGTCATGGTCGAGCGGCGGCACAATGCCAATGGCGAGCTGGTGACCCTGTCCGAAGCTGTGGTCAAGATCTGGCTTGATGGCGAGAAGCTGATGTCGGTGGCCGAGGCGACCGGCCCTGTCAACGCGCTCGATCTGGCGCTGCGCAAGGATCTGGGCCGGCTTCAGGGCAAGATCGACGACCTTGAGCTGGTGGACTACAAGGTGCGTATCCTCAATGGTGGTACGGATGCTATAACCCGCGTTCTGATAGAAAGTCGGGATGGAGCCGGGCACAGGTGGTTTACAGTCGGCGTTTCTGAGAATATTGTCGACGCTTCCTTCCAGGCCTTGTTGGATTCCATTACCTTCAAGCTTTTCAAATATTCCTGATCATGTTGCCCCGGGCCGAAGTGTTTTCCCGCGGGAGAGAAATCGAGACCCTATGAGCCAGACCACTGAAATGGCGGACGGTTTGCCGTCCGTCTCCGATAGGGCCATTGCTGTGCCTTCGGAGAAGGATCCCCGGGATATCCGGGTCGGATTGCTTCTCGCCTTTGGTGCCTACGGCTCATGGGGTGTTTTCCCGATCTACTTCTCGCTGCTTGCCCATGTGCCTGCGGTGGAAGTTGTTGCGCATCGGGTGACGTGGTCTCTGGTGCTAATGGCGCTGTGGTTTCTTTTGCGTGGTCGCTGGCGCGAAGTTTGGCCGGTGATACGGCAGCCTCGGGTGTTCGGGTTGCTGATCGCCACTGGTGTGCTGGTCACGAGTAACTGGTTGACCTATGTCTGGGCGGTGGGGCATGGACAGGCAACCGAGGCCAGTCTTGGCTATTTCATCGTGCCCATGGTCAATGTTGCAACGGGCTATCTGCTGCTGTCCGAGCGGCTGTCGCGGCTGCAGATCGTGGCCATCATCCTCGCCGTTTCGGCAATCGTGCTGCAGATGATTCTGCTCGGCACCGTGCCGATTGTCTCGCTCCTGCTGGCGTTGACGTTTGGAGCCTATGGCTATTTGCGCAAGATCGTGCCGGTTGGCCCAAATCTGGGCCTGCTGGTCGAGCTGATCGTCATTGCACCCCTTGCGCTTGCCTATATCATCTATCTGCAAGCTGCCGGGCAGGGGCATTTTCTGCTATCCGACCCTATGACAATGGGGCTGCTGATTTTTTCCTGCGTTATGACGTCATTGCCGCTTATCTGGTTTTCGGGCGCTGCCAGACGGCTCGATATGGGCACGATCGGGATCATGCAGTATCTCAATCCCTCGATCCAGTTCGTGATCGCGGTTTTTGTCCTCGGGGAAAGCATCTCCATGAGCAAGCTGGCGACATTCTGCCTGATCTGGTTGTCGGTGGCGGTCTATTCCTATGACGCGCTTTCCAGAGCCCGCCGCAGGAAGAAACCAACTCCGGCGCTCTGAGCGTCTAGTCCCTGATCGCCTAGTCTTTTGACGGTGTGAGCAACAACCAGATTGCGGCAGCAAACAGGGCAAGACCGGCAATCCGGCGCCAGTCGATGGGGGTTGGTGCCTGTCCCGTCCAGCCAAGATAGTCGGCGATGAGGGCGATCGCCATTTGCCCGAAGATGATGAGCACCACTGCAGCGGCCGGGTTGACCTTGGCAAAGGCGAAGGCCGAACCGACGACGATGATGATGCCCGCCATGCCGCCCAACAGCATCTGCACGATGCGCAGCCAGCCGAGCGGGGCGATGGCGAGGGTTCCGGTGTTGGTGAATAGTACCAGCAGCGTTACGGCGATCGCACCACCGGCAACATACATCACCAGTCCGGTGGCCGCTGCGTTGTCGGCCAGAGAAATGCGGGCTGAGAGGATCGCCTGAAAGGAAACGACCACGCCAACGATGAGGGCGGCCAGAGCGCCAAGGGTTGCAGGTTGATTCATGGTGCCGTCCGGGCAGTCAAGGCTGCCATGTTGGGGTGGTCGAGATTTGCGCGCGGATCCTATGGTATCGTTGCTGCAATCGCAACACGGCATGTGGATAGAATCGGGGGGCGGTCGCTACCCTTCTGGCCGGGACCTAAAGGGTTGAGAGACTGTCCTGCAGGGTGGTGCTGGCGATGTCTGCATCGGGAAGGCTGGCAACCGCTTCGTGGAGCATGGGCACGATGTCTCTTGCGTGGTGGGCGGACAGGTAGGAAACGGCCATGTCCTGCCGGATGAAGCTTTCTTTGCGCATGTGATCAAGCAGTTTGGCCAAAGGATCCCAGAATCCTTCAATATTGGCCAATAGAACCGGCTTCTTGTGCTGGCCCAATTGAGCCCAGGTGAGCATTTCTACCAGCTCCTCCAAGGTTCCGATGCCTCCGGGTAGCGCAACAAACGCCTGCGCGGCATCAAACATCTTGCGTTTTCTTTCGTGCATGTCACCGGTGACAAGCAAGTCTTGTACATCAGCTAGCATGACTTCCTTGTCCTTGAGAAAGCCGGGAATGATGCCGGTGACATGGCCGCCATTCTCCAGTACACTCTTTGCAAGGATGCCCATGAGGCCGACTGAACCGCCTCCATAGACCAGACCGATGTTTGCCTTTGCCATTTCCTGACCAAGCAGGCGCGCCTCTTGTGCGAAGACGGGATTGTTGCCGCAGCCCGAGCCGCAATAGACGCAGATTTTTTGTAAAGTTGCCATGGTTGCTGTGTGGCATTCGTGCAAGGTTGGGTCAAGCAGATTGCTGCTATTTTTTGCTCAGCCTTGTCCGGGTGTTAAAAAAAGGTTAGGACTTGCCTTGGATGTTTGAGAATCTGTAGATTTTCAGCGGTTTTAGGTGCATCAAGGTGTCTGAAGCACAAACCGGTCTTTCCGCCATTGGCAGCGCTGTTGCCTGTGGCGCAAGGTGGTGTTTGATCCGGGTTTTGATGTGGCGCTGCCGCTGATCGGCACAACTGAAGTGTGATTATAGGATGAAATCTGCTGCTCCATTTGTCGCAATTGTTTGCGGTGTTATTGTTGCCGTTGTTGTCGGTATTGGCGTTTTCGGTGACCGGATCGGTCTCGGCGGAGCGTCTGACGGTATCAAGAAAGGGCTTGCGCCTGTGACATCCCTAGTTGCTCCTTCAGGGCAGAAGGCTGAAGAGCCCGCTGCCGACAAGCCTGCCACCACAGAAGCAACAAAGACCGAGGCCGAGGCAGCTGCGCCCGCAGACGATGCCGCGCCGACCTTTGATATCGTTCGGGTTGAGCCGAACGGCAACACGCTTGTTGCCGGACGTGCCCAGCCGGGCTGGACTGTCGAGCTGAAAAATGGTGAGGCGACTCTCTCCAAGGCTGTTGCCGATGTCAATGGCGAGTGGGTTATGGTGCTGAGCGATCCGCTCGGGGCAGGCGTCTCAGATCTTTCCCTGTCTGCGAAGGCCAAGGATGGCGACGAGGCTGTGGCCTCTGCCAGCTCCGTGACAGTTTCCCGCTCCGAGGATGGCTCCGGTGATCTTCTGGTGGTCGAGACGGCACCGGGGCAGGCCTCCAAGGTTCTGGCCAGTGTTGCCAAATCCAATGAGAGTGCGGCTCCTGAAAAGAGCGCTTCTGAGGCTCCGGCTCCTGCTGCCGGGCAGACCGAGGTTGCCAGCGTGACCACTCCTGAAGCTGCTGCGCCAGCTGTCTCTGCTGAGAAACCGGCAGCAACTCAGGAGCCCGCCACTCCGTCGGCTGAAAGTCAGCAGGCAAGCGTTTCGACAGACACTCCTGAAGCTGCTCCAGCCGCTCCGGCGACGACAGCGCCTGCGGCCCCTGCGGTTGACGCGGCGCCGTCTGTGGCCGCCGTGGCTGGTCAGACCGTCGCGATTGAGGCTGTTGAAATTGAAGGCGATACGCTGTTCGTTGCCGGGGCGGCTGAGCCTGCGGGTTCCATCCTGCGGCTCTATATCGACAACGGCGAGGTCGCCAACAGCAAGAGCGGCGAGACCGGACGCTTCCTGTTTGACAACAAGGTTGATCTAAAAGACGGAAGCCACGTCGCGCGCGTGGATATGCTGAACGGTGCCAACGGTCAGGTTCTGACCCGCGCGGAGGTGTCTTTCTCCAAGCAGCCGGGTCTGATCCTCAACGTTACGGCGCAGGGCTCTCTGGGTGACAAATATCAGCACGGGGTTAGCGCATCTGCTGAATCCGGCTCGGTTGAAACCAAAAAGGTGATCATCCGGCGCGGCGACAATCTCTGGACGATCGCCCGCCGTGTCTATGGTGCGGGGATCCGCTATTCCACCATCTATGACACCAACTCCGATCAGATCCGCGATCCGCACTGGATCTATCCCGGTCAGGTGTTTGAGCTGCCTCACGGGCAGGATGGCTGGGACAACAATTTTGATGCCGTCGAGGAGCCTGATCAGAAAACAGCCCCGGTCGAGGCACCTGCACCGACCCCGGCGGCTGGCTGATTGGTTCCTTTCGGGACTGATTTCCCAAAGTTCTGATGATGGCTCGGAGCTGGTGCTTCGAGCCATTTTCTGTTTGGTGGGGTGTGGGCGCGCGCAAGTTCCGGCGGTATTCGGCTCCGGTGGGATACTTTCATCGTTAAATTACGATGGAGCCTTGCCATTGCGGGAGGGATGGTCTATTGATCGGCAAATGCCGATGAGCTCTGTCGCCTGCTATTGGACCGGTGATGACGAGATGGGAGATGACAATGGTCGATGAGACGCATGGCAGCGGGCAGGGGTGTTGTGGTGATGCCCGGCCTGAGGAAAAGGCCGATGGCTTTTGCTGCGGTGCCGACATCACCAGCGAGATGGGGCCGCATATCGAGCTTGCCCGCGCCTTCAAGGCTCTTGCCCATCCTGCCCGTCTGATGATCCTTTCCAAGCTTGGGTCTCACCAGCATTGCTGCGGCGATATCTGCTCGTCTCTGCCTCTTGCCCAGTCGACCGTCTCTCAGCATCTCAAGGTGTTGCGCGAGTGCGGCTTCATTGAGTGGGAGACGGCGGGGCAGCAGTCTCACTACCGGGTCAACTCGGACAAGGTTTCCTGGTTTCTCTCGCAAAGTGCGGCGTTCTTTGCTGAGGGCTGACCACAATTCAGACTGGGGTATGCCGCGGATTAGTGTGCATCCTTCCCACGGCCTCCGGCCGACAATTGCAGGACCATATTTCTATGAGAAAAACACCTTCCATTTCCAGACCGGGAAATGAAAGTGCTAAGGACATTGACGCGGAAGCATCCGCCTTCTCAACCTTGCGCAAACTGTGGCCATATATCTGGCCAGCCAATCGACGGGATCTGAAAATGCGGGTGGCTCTGGCCATTGCTGCGCTGGCGCTTGGCAAGATCATCAATGTTCTGACACCCTATTTCTTCAAATGGGCGACGGATGCCCTGACGGACAGCAATGCGCCGGATGGCGTTGGCGTGGTCGGCTGGCTGAGCATTCCGATTCTGCTGGTGGCCTCCTATGGGCTGGCGCGGATCATGAACGTTGGCTTTGACCAGCTGCGTGATGCTCTGTTTGCGCGCGTGGGCCAGCATGCGGTGCGGAACCTGTCCTTCAAGACATTTGAACATCTGCATCAGTTGTCTCTGCGCTTCCATTTGCAGCGCCACACCGGTGGGCTTTCGCGCGTTATCGAGCGCGGCACGCACGCCATCGAGGGTGTGGTGCGCCACACGATTCTGCATGCGGTTCCGACCTTGTTGCAGTGCCTCTTCATGGCGATCGTCATCGCCTTCCAGTTCAACTTTGTCTATGTCATCGTGGTGGTGGCCATGATCGGTCTTTATATGACCTTCACGATCAAGGTGACCTCCTGGCGCATCGATATCCGTCGTCGCATGAACCAGTCGGACAATGACGCGAACTCCAAGGCCGTCGACAGTCTGCTCAATTATGAGACCGTCAAATATTTCGGCAACGAGGCCATGGAAACGGTGCGCTATGACAGCTCGATGGCGGTCTATCAGAAGGCGGCGATCAGCACGTGGGTTTCGCTTGCATGGCTCAACTTCGGCCAAACAGTGATTTTTTCCATCGGCATGGCTGTCTGTATGGCCCTGTCGGCCTATGGGGTCATGCAAGGCACCCAGACGGTGGGTGACTTCGTGCTCATCAATGCGCTGCTTATGCAACTGTCGATCCCGCTCAACTTCTTCGGTTCCATGCATCGCGAGATCAAGCAGGGGCTGGTGGATCTGGAAGCAATGTTCGATCTGATGGGGCAGCCGCCGGAAGTGCTCGACAAACCTGCCGCCCAGCAACTCGCGGTTTCGGGGGGCTCGGTGCGCTTCGAGGACGTGCAGTTCCATTATGATGAAGCCCGCCCGATCCTGAAAGGCATCAGTTTTGAGGTGCCAGCTGGCAAGACGGTTGCCATTGTCGGGCCATCCGGTGCGGGCAAGTCGACGATTTCGCGCCTGCTGTTCCGCTTCTATGATGTCACCGGCGGCGGGATTTTCATCGACGATCAGGACATCCGCGATGTGCAACAGCTGAGCCTGCGCAAAAGCATCGGCATGGTGCCGCAGGATACGGTGCTGTTCAACGACACGCTGCTATATAACATCGGCTATGGCCGCCCTTCGGCGAACCGTGAGGAAATAGAGGCCGCCGCCCGAATGGCCCAGATCTCGACCTTTGTGAACAGTCTGCCTGACGGGTTTGATACCGAAGTGGGCGAACGCGGGCTGAAGCTCTCCGGTGGCGAGAAGCAGCGTGTGGCCATTGCCCGGACCATTCTCAAGGCACCACCGATTCTGGTGCTTGACGAAGCGACCTCGGCACTGGACAGCCACACGGAGCAGGAAATTCAGGCGGCGCTGGACGAGGTTTCCCAGAACCGGACGACGGTGGTCATCGCCCATCGCCTGTCAACGGTCATTGGAGCAGACGAAATCATCGTGCTGGAAGCAGGCCGGATCAAGGAGCGGGGACGCCACGCAGATCTGTTGGCTCAGGGTGGTCTTTATGCCTCCATGTGGGATCGTCAGCGCGAAGCAAGCGAGGCCGAGGAGCGGTTGCGCAAGGCTGTGGAGGGGGACAACAAGGGCTATCTGCCAAGCCATGCCCCGGAGCTTCAGCCTGCTGAATAGTTTTGTGTTCTGATTATGGAACAGAAAATAAAAACCATCGACAATACAGCATGTTGTCGATGGTTTTTTGTAAATTGATTCGGGTTTGTTTCGGTTGCGAAAATGAATCCTCTTTTCGGGCCAAGCCCTTGAGTGCAGAGTCCAATTCCGCCTGCCGCGGCTCTAGTCGTAGACCGGTGTGCCGTAGGTTTTCCAACTGGCCGTGCGGAAATCATACATGCGGCCATGCTCCTGACAGTCCGGCACAAGACAGTTGACGATATGGGGTGCCAACTCGCTTGGATGTGGCAGAATATTGGGATCCTCACCAGGCACGGCCTTGGCGCGCATGCCGGTTCTGGTCGGGCCCGGATTGAAACAATTCACCCGCACCTTGGTCTGTTCAATTTCGCCGGCATAGGTGCGGATCATCGCTTCCAATCCCGCCTTGGTGATCGAATAGATCCCCCAGTAGGGTTTGCACTTGTGCGGCGATCCAGACGTCATGAAAAGCGCCCGACCGGCATCGGACTGACGCAGCAGCGGGTCGAGCGAGCGGATGAGGCGCCAGTTGGCCGTCAGATTGACGCCCATTACCTTTTCCCAGTCCTTGACCGGATCAAGATGGGTGATCGGCGTCACCGCACCCAGAAGCCCGGCGTTGCCGAGCAGGATATCGAGCTTGCCCCAGCGTTCATAGATCGCGCCGCCGAGCCGGTCGATGCCTTCATAGTCCATCAGATCGAGCGGGACCAGAGTGGCAGACCCACCGATGGCCTTGATCTCGTCGTCGAGCTCTTCCAGAGCACCAACCGTCTTGGCAACGGCGATGATGTGCGCGCCTTCCCGTGCCAGGGCAAGAGAGGCGTGCCAGCCGATGCCGCGGGAGGCTCCCGTGACAACGGCAATGCGATCCTTGAGACGCTGTTCAGTCATCGATGTTCTTCTCCCTAGTCGACCAGCAGACCCAGTGCCCTGTGGTTTTCAGAGGCTTCCAGATCCTTCAGGCGTGTCGGGTAGTCACCGGTGAAGCAGTGGTCGGTGAACTGCGGGTTCTTGTTGTTGCGGCCTTCATAGCCACAGGCGCGATAGATGCCATCGATCGAGATGAAGCCGAGGGAGTCGGCGCCGATATATTTGCGCATGCCTTCCAGATCATACTGGGCTGCCAACAGCTTTTCGCGGTCCGGCGTGTCGATGCCATAATAGTCGGAATGGGTGATCGGTGGGCTGGCCAGCAGCATATGCACCTCGGTTGCCCCAGCATCGCGCATCATCTGCACGATCTTGGAGGAGGTGGTGCCGCGCACGAGGCTGTCGTCGACCAGCACAATGCGCTTGCCCTGGACCTGAGAGCGGTTGGCCGAATGTTTCAGGCGCACGCCAAGGGCGCGGATCTGCTGGGTCGGCTCGATGAAGGTTCGGCCGACATAGTGGTTGCGCACGATGCCGAGTTCAAACGGGATGTCGGCTTCCTGCGCGTAGCCGAGAGCGGCAGGCACGCCGGAATCGGGCACCGGAACCACGACGTCGACCTTGAGGGGATGTTCCTTGGCCAGTTCGCGGCCCATCGCCTTGCGGACTTCATATACGGAACGACCGGCAATGAAGGAATCGGGACGGGAGAAGTAGATATATTCGAAAATATCGAGGCGGGCGGGCTGGTCCGGGAAGGGATGGTAGCTCTCTACGCCGTCGTCGGTGCAGACGACCACTTCGCCATTCTTGATCTCGCGAACGAAATCGGCACCGATCATGTCCAGCGCACAGGTTTCGGAAGCAAGCACCGGCGAGCCGTTGAGGTCGCCAAGAACCAGCGGGCGAATGCCGAGCGGGTCGCGGGCGCCGATCAGTTTCTTGCGGGTGAGGGCAACGAGGGCATAGCCGCCTTCCATCTGGCGGATGCCATCGATGAAGCGGTCGATGATGTTGGATTCGCGGCTCTTGGCGATCAGCTGCAACACAACTTCGGAGTCCGACGTGGACTGGAAGATGGCACCGCGCTTGATCAGCGACTTGCGCAGGGTCATGGCGTTGGTGAACTGGCCATTGTGGGCGATGGCTATGCCGCCGCCTTCCAGTTCGGCAAACAGCGGCTGAACGTTGCGCAGGGCCGCGCCACCGGCTGTCGAATAGCGGTTGTGGCCGATTGCGTTGCTGCCTGGCAGTTTTGCCATGGTTGCAGCGTCGGAGAAGTTGTCGCCGACGAGGCCGAACTTGCGCTCCAGATGAAAGTGCTTGCCGTCATAGGTGGCGATGCCCGCGGCTTCCTGACCACGATGCTGCAGGGCATGAAGACCAAGAGCTGCCAGAGCGGATGCATCTGCGAAATTATGGATGCCGAAGACGCCGCATTCTTCATGCAGGGTGTCTCCTTCGCACTTCCAGTCATCAAAGGAACAATCGATAGATCCGGCTGGCTGGCTGGCGGATAGTTCGCCTGATGCCGGATTGGTCTGGTCAATGGAGGAGAGGGAGTGAGACTGAGGAGAAAATCCCTTTTCCGACATGTGCGTGAGATCCTTTCAAGTGAAACGCGGGGGCGCTTCAGGTCTTTGTTTGATACCATCACCGCCTGGGGCAGCGCATGAGCCAATCAAGGCGAAATGCATGCGGACTTTCGAGAGGGGAAGGCCCGATATTCTTGTTGTTCTGATGTCTAGAGCATCTCGCACCCAAGTGAGCTCAAAAGTGATGCAATGGCTCCAGAATGCAGAATGGCGGGAGGGTCCCGCCAATCTTGTTGCTGCAATGTCTATCACAGCAGGTG
Source organism: Cohaesibacter haloalkalitolerans (assembly GCF_003574655.1). Classification (GTDB taxonomy): domain Bacteria; phylum Pseudomonadota; class Alphaproteobacteria; order Rhizobiales; family Cohaesibacteraceae; genus Cohaesibacter; species Cohaesibacter haloalkalitolerans. Next base: position 418,467 of record NZ_QNUM01000003.1, on the reverse strand, counting down.
GTTTCAGTCATCTATGCTTTGGTCATTCCGGTGTCTTTTATCCATGACAGAACGGCGTGACTGCATGATGGTTATTCCTGTGGCGCTTCTTCCGGCTCTTCGGTCGTGTTGTCCCGATTGAGCTGAAGGGTCTCCTTGATCCGCACCTCCGGGTCATCCGGCAGCAGATTGACAAGACGATCACCAACCGTGTTGAGCAGCGGCTTGGCCTTGGCCTGAGCAATCCAGTCCGGCTGCTTGTCGCTCGGAACGAACCAGTTGAAGAAGACCATGGCAACGGCCATTAGCACGGCACCGCGAATGGCGCCAAAGACAAAGCCCAGCGTGCGGTCAAGCGCACCGATGGAGCTGTCGAGCACGAAGTCGGAAATCTTGATGGTGATGAAGGACACCACGACCAGCGTCACCAGAAAAATGCCCAGAGCGGTCGCCGCTTGGGCAACGATCGGCTCGGGCAGATAGGTTTTGACGTAGGGCAGAAGATCATTCGTGAAGCGGAGTGTTGCAAAAGCGGCTGCGAGCCACGCGGCAATAGACAGGACTTCCCGCACGAAGCCGCGGATCATGGCCAAAAAAGCTGAGATCAGCAAGACGATAATAAAAATCCCGTCAAGGAGCGTGATGGGCATCGTTAAGTCATCCCGTGTTTGGCCGAGCAGGGGCTGAGCTCTGTCAGACCTCGGCAAAATTGCGTTTAGGCCCTTCTATAGGGCCAAGAAAGGGGCAAGAGCAAGGCCTTTCCGCCAAGTTCTTATGCGTCTTGTGTGTCCTGTGACAGGATTTCTGTCCCTGATGCGATCCGGGCGACCAGATCGGTGAGGGTTGTCAGGCTTGCAAGCTCCAGTTCCGTGGCTTTTATCGACTTCAGCGAGGCTTCCGGCAACAGCGCCTTGCCAAAGCCGAGCTTGGCCGACTCCTTGATTCGCGCCGCCGTGTGCGATACCGGGCGGATGGCGCCGGACAGGCTGACCTCGCCGAAATAGACACAATCAGAGGGAAGCGCAATGCCCGCCAGCGAGGAAACCAGAGCCGCCGCGACCGCAAGATCGGCCGCCGGTTCGGATATCTTCATGCCGCCGGCGACATTGAGATAGACATCATGGCCGGAGAGGCGCACGCCGCAATGGGCGTCGAGCACCGCAAGGATCATCGACAGGCGGCTTGAATCCCAGCCAACCACCGCACGGCGCGGCGTGCCAAGCGGCGACTGGGCGACGAGCGCCTGAATTTCCACCAGCAGCGGGCGGGAGCCCTCCATCCCGGCCAGAACGGCAGCGCCGGGGGTCGAGGTGTTGCGCTCGCCAAGGAACATGGCGGAGGGGTTGGCCACCTGTGAGAGGCCGCCTCCGGTCATCTCGAAGACGCCGATCTCATCGGTCGGGCCGAAACGGTTCTTGATGGCGCGCAGGATGCGGAACTGGTGTCCGGCGTCGCCCTCGAAATGCAAAACGCCATCCACCATATGCTCGACGACGCGGGGGCCCGCGATCTGGCCGTCCTTGGTGACATGGCCAACGAGGATCACGGCGGCACCGGTCTGCTTGGCATAGCGGATCATCGCCTGTGCCGAGGCGCGGACCTGGGTAACCGTACCCGGAGCGCTGTCGGCTGCTTCGGTCCAGAGGGTCTGGATCGAGTCGATGACCACCATTTCCGGCGGCGGGCCCGCGGTGAGGGTTGCCAGAATGTCCTCGACGCTGGTTTCGGCGGCAAGTTGCACCGATGCCTTGGCCAACCCCAGACGGGCGGCGCGCATTCGGACCTGATCGATGGCTTCCTCGCCGGAAATATAGACCACGCGGTGGCCGTGGTGGGTCAGTGCTGCGGAGGCCTGAATGAGCAGGGTGGATTTACCGATGCCCGGATCGCCGCCGAGCAGCAGAACAGAGCCCTTGACGAAGCCACCACCGGTGACGCGGTCCAGTTCGCCGACGCCGGTCTCGATGCGCGGGGCCGGTTTTTCCTCGCCGGACAGGGGGACCAGCTCGACAATCCGTCCTGATTTGCCGCGCACGGTCTTGGGCGATCCGCCGATGCCCGCGCTGTCCGCCTCTTCGGCGATGGAGTTCCACTCGCCGCAGGCTTCACAGCGCCCAGCCCAGCGGTTGGTCACTGCACCGCAGGACTGGCAGACAAAGGTCGATTTCTTGCGCGCCATGGACAGCCTTTCTTGCGAATCCCGTCTGGTTCGGTTTCTCGTGACTATAGATAGTTGCGAAGGGCGCGCAAGCCAAGGCTGGTCAGCAATTCATAGCTGATCGTGCCGGCGGCTTTGGCAACATCATCAAGGGCGATCTGGCTGCCGAAGAATTCCGCCCAGTCGCCGCGCCTTGCCTTGTCGGCGGGAATATCTGTCACATCAACGATGATCAGGTCCATGGTGACGCGACCGATGATCGGCGCTGGGTGACCGTTGATCGAGACTTTGGCGCCCTTTTTCGCGTCGCTGCTGCTGGCGCTACGCAAATAGCCATCGGCATAGCCGAGGCAGACGATGGCCAGACGGCTGTCGCGCCTGGTGGTTTCCGATGCGCCATAGCTGACGGTCTGCCCCTTGGCGACGGTGCGCGTGGCCAGAATGCGGGTCTTGAGCGTGGCTACCACCCTCATCGGGCTCGGGGCTCCGTCGACAACGGCGCCGCCATAAAGGGCTATCCCCGGCCGGCAGAGATCAAAATGGTAATCCGGACCGAGGAACACACCACCAGAGTTGGCAAGCGATGCCCGGACATCGGGGAACAGGCGGCGCACGGCGCGGAATTTTTCCAGCTGTTCACGGTTCTTGGGATGGGCTGGCTCATCGGCGCAGACGAGATGGCTGATGATCAGCTCAAGGGCAAAGGCGGGCTTTGCCTGCTGCCTGGCGGTTGAAAGCTCTTCAGCATCGGCAAGGCTAAGGCCGAGGCGGTTCATGCCGGTATCGAAATGAATGGCGCAGGGCAGGGATTCCCCGCGGTCCGCGCAATAGTCCTGCCACAGGGTGACTTCCTCGCGACAGCCAAGAACCGGGCGCAGCGCGTTCATGCGATAGTAGTCAAACTCTGCGGAGCTGTCGTCGCCGACCAACCCGTTGAGCACATAGATCGTTGCTTCCGGCAGCAGCGCGCGGGTCTTGGCCCCTTCCTGCGGATGGGCAACAAAGAAGGTTCTGGCACCTGCATCCCAGAGGGTCTGGGCTGAGGGCTCAAGACCCGTGCCATAGGCATCGGCCTTGATGACGGCGGCGCATTCGGCAGTCGGTGCCTTCTGCACCACGGTACGGTAGTTGTCCGCAAGTGCGGCAAGGTCAATGGTCAGATGGCTGCCGGCAAGGTGCGAATCGGGGGCTGTCAAATGGGCAATGTGGGGGAGAGAAAATTCGGGCATGGTCAATCTTTTCTGCGGTGCCGGGCAGACAGGGCGGTCTATCGGGGAGGATGCCGCATGGTCGTGTCAGGAACGAGGAGGTCTGAAATTCGACAGCATCTTAGACTTGTCGCACCGGGCCGTGCAATATCAAAAAGCCGAATGCCACTGCCCGCCAGGCTGTTATCTGCCGGGCGGAGAAGTGGCGTCGATCGGGAAGATAAGGGCGCTCTACTCGTAGGCTTCCGGGATGTATTCGTCGCGCGCCAGATCGGAGAAGCGCGTGAATTCGCCCTGGAAAGCGAGGGGCACGATACCGGTTGGACCGTGACGCTGTTTTGCGATGATGACTTCGGCCTTGCCCATGCAGCGTTCCATTTCGGACTGCCAGGCAAAATGCTCCTCGGTGCCCGGCTTCGGCTCTTCGCGCATCTTGTAATATTCTTCGCGGTAGATGAAGAGCACGACGTCGGCGTCCTGCTCGATGGAGCCGGATTCACGAAGGTCGGCGAGCTGCGGCCGCTTGTCGTCTCGGGCTTCCACCTGACGGGAAAGCTGGGACAGGGCGATCACCGGAACGCTGAGCTCCTTGGCCAGGGCCTTGAGGTTGGTCGTGATTTCGGTGATTTCCTGCACGCGGCCCTGTGAGGCCTTGGAGGCGGAGCCGGACAGCAGCTGCAGATAGTCGACGATCAGCAGATCAAGCCCCTTCTGGCGCTTCAGGCGGCGGGCACGGGCGGCCAGCTGGGCGATGGAAATACCACCGGTCGGGTCGATATGCAGTGGCGTGATCTGCATTTCCTGCGCCTTCTGGGCGATGCGGGCGAACTCATCCTGATCCACCTTGCCTCGGCGGATCTTTTCGGAAGACACCATTGCCTGCTCGGCGATAACACGGGTGGCCAGCTGCTCGGCGCTCATTTCGAGCGAGAAGAAACCGACAACGCCACCGTTCATTGTTTTCAACGTGCCGTCAGGCTGCTCCTCTGCGCGATAGGCGGAGGCCACGTTATAGGCAATGTTGGTCACCAGCGAGGTTTTGCCCATGGCGGGACGGGCGGCAAGAATGATCAAGTCCGAATGCTGCAGGCCACCCATCTTCTGGTCGAGGTCGGTCAATCCGGTTGAAATACCTGAAAGCTGGCCGTCGCGCTTGTAGGCGGCTTCGGCCATCTCGATGGCTTCGGTTGCGGCTGTCGCAAAGGTCTGGAACCCGCCCTTTTCGCCACCGGTTTCGGCCAGTTCGAACAGGCGCTTTTCGGCATCCTCGATCTGCAGGCGTGGCGGCGTGTCGATCGGTGCGTCATAGGCGACGTTGACCACATCCGTGCCGATTTCGATCAGATTGCGCCGGGTTGCCAAGTCCATGATCAGCAGGCCATAGTCCTCGGCGTTGATGATGGAGGTTGCTTGCGAGGCAAGGCGCAGCAGGTAGATGTCGATCGGCATGTCGGCGACAGTGAAGTCAGCCGGGAAGAAGGTCTTGAGCGTGACTGGCGAGGCGATCTTGCCCGCACGGATCAGCTTGGACATCTTCTCGAAAATGTCGCGCAGATTCGGGTCAAAGAAATGGTGTGGTTTCAGAAAGGCTTCAACACGATCATAGGTCTGGTTGTTGACCAGAATCGCACCCAACAGCTGCTGCTCGGCTTCCAGGTTGTGAGGAGCCTGACGAGCGGTAATTGTCTCGGACTTTTCGAGCTTTGCAGCGGTTTCCATTTCTGAACCTCATCCTTGCTGTGAGATGAACTAACTAGACACAGAGGGACAGCAATTTGAAGCGCCCAATTAGCAATTCACGGCAATCAACAGCGGAAAATTTTTCCTCAGATTTTTTCTGGACTCTCCACCGCTTTCGAGTCCTGTCAGACTCGACTCAACGCCGCCGATTCCACCAAGTTGGCCATTGAAAAGTGTCCAATTGGTTTAGGTTTTGGCATAATAACCTGTCAAGGATTGCTTTTTGAAACAATCGAACTTGAGATTGCCCAGATTGGCGATTATCCTGCTTTCGATAGGCTGCAATGTGGAAACAAAGCCATTTGAAATGGCAGTATTCTCCGTGCTGTCTCTTCCCGCCCGGCTTTTCCGTCACCAAAGGTCAGAGTTCAAGATTTCTGACCTTTCTGTGAAAAGTGATATCAAGGTACGAGATTTATGGCACAGGTAACTGGCACGGTTTCATCAACGACAGATGTGTTTTCTGCAGTGCGTGAAATGGCAATCGAATTCCGTTTCATGCCTGGTGCCAAAATCAACGAAACCGAACTGGCCGAGGAGCTGGGGGTGAGCCGCACCCCGATCCGTGAGGCGCTGAACCGGCTGGTGACCGAGGATCTGATTGACTTCAGGAAAAACTACGGCTTTTTCTGCCGGACCCTTGATCTGGAGGATGTTCTGCATCTGGCCGAAGCCTACAAGACATTCCATCTTTCCATCCTGCCGATCGTTTTTGCGCGGGCAGGGAAGGAAGAGGTTGAAGCGCTGCTTGCCTCGACCCAGCAGATGGCGGCGCATGGCAATGACATGCCTCCATGCGAAATGGCTCGCGCGGATCAGGCTTTCCTTCATGACATCACCATGCTCACCAAGAATCCGGTGATGGTGCAGATCAACGGCAGCATTTCCGCTCGTATCCGCTTTTTGCGCAAGGTGATGCTTGAGGGCTATGTTTGCAAACGGGCTTATTTTCGGAACCAGCAGTCGGTGCTTGAACTGATACTGGCTGGCGATGAGCAAGAGGCGACAAGGGTTTTCTCCGACTATCTGACCATTGACGCGTCCGAGGCGGAGAAGGCGCTCGCGCGAGGACTGGGGCGGATCTACCTCAAGACAGCCCATTGATACGGTATTGCTGAGCGATAGGCTCCAAACCGTTGCGTTTTCCTTTCCAAACAAAAAAGCGGGCTTGCGGCCCGCTTGTCGTTTGTTGAAATCAGGGTCGACCTGTCAGGCCTTCTTGGGCCACAGGAAGAAGTAACGGCCATATTCCGCTTTTTCCTGCCGCCATGCTTCCCACGCGATAATGAATGACACGAAGCCAAGCAGGAAAATATACTCGATGCCGCCCTTGTTCCATGTCCAGACGAATTCGCCTTTGGTGAAGAGCGTCGTGTAGGCGGCAAACATCATGGTACCAGTGGAGGCAAGGCCGAGCCATTTGGTCAGGATGTTGAACGTCAGGCCGATGACAACTGCCGTTTCGGTGATCATGGCCAGAATCAGGAAGAAGAGGGCTGGCTGAAGACCGACCTTGGCGAAGTATCCCAGCAGCATGTCAAACGCCTGAAACTTGAACAGGACGTGAGGAATGTAGATGAGGCCGGTAACGATGCGAAGCAGGGCAAAAGGGGTTAGCTCGAACGCTGGTTTCATTGATGGCTCCGTTGATTTGGTCTTTTGTCAAGATCAGGATTGTTGATTGTTCCAAGGAGGATTCTTTCTTGTATGCAGTATATTATACAATACAAAATCCAATTTGATTTGCGTCATCAGAGCGAGAAAATCTTCCGCAGCCAACAAAAAACCCGACCAGAGGCCGGGTTTTCATCAGATATCTTTTGTTCGACGTCAGGAAGCCTCCCAGCGTCGGGAAGAGTGGCTTACTCTTCTTCTGCTTCGTCAGCAGCTTCTTCAGCGACTTCTTCGCCTTCGATTTCTTCGAGCAGCTCTTCGTCCAGCTCCAGATCCTCTTCGAACTCGAATGCTTCGTCGCGTTCGGTCTGGGACAGATCTTCACCAGCAGCCTGACGTTCGGCTTCATCCTGCGAACGGGCAACGTTGGCAGTAACGATCAGCTCGACTTCCGGATGCAGGATCACGGTTACAGAGTGCATGCCGATGGTCTTGATCGGACGGTCAAGAGAGATCTGGGTGCGGGTGAGGGAAATGCCGCCTTCAGACAGGGCGTCAGCAAGGTCGCGCGGAGAAACAGAACCATAGAGCTGGCCGGTTTCGGAAGCGGCGCGGATGACGATGACAGTCTTTTCGCCAATGCGTTCCTTGAGTGCTTCTGCTTCGCTCTTGGCTTCCAGGTTGCGTGCTTCGAGCTGGGCGCGTTCGGCTTCAAAGCGCTTCTTGTTGGCTTCGGAAGCACGGATTGCCTTGCCCTGAGGCAGAAGATAGTTGCGAGCATAGCCGGTGCGTACAGATACGATGTCACCCATCTGGCCAAGTTTGGCAACGCGTTCAAGAAGGATCAGTTCCATTTTAGTCTCCATTTAGCCATCGTGAGGTGATGGCGATTTCCATTGTCTATATTTGAATTCGGTCGGGGTTGCCCCCGTAGTCAGGTATCTCCGCCATCCCTGTCTTCGGTTTCCCCGTTGGTGCCGGATCTGCGCGGTGGCAATGGCAAACGGGGCAAACGGGAGCGGACATTGAAGAGGATTTCCATGGCGCCCAGCAGAACCAGCAGCGCGCCGATCCATTGGAAAATGGCCATGAGGAAATAGCTTGTCCAAAGAATGATCTGTCGGGCAGGCGACCGTCTGATCGCAAAGTGCAGGACCGACAGGCCAACCAGAAAAAGCGTAGCCCCTGTCGCGGACATGACGATCTGCGCCAACTGCTGCGGCAGGCCCTTGAGCATCAGCACCAGAATGAGGCTGACGACAAAAATGGCGATAACCACGGGCGGCACCGTCAACTGATGCAGGTCCGGCCACGGGCGCGCCAGACGTCCGGACTTCTGGACAATCTTGCCTGCCAGATAGAGATTGATGATCGAGCCGAACATCACCGTCAGCACGGAAGCCATTGGTGCCATCCAGGTGATGATGGTCACCAGATCGTCGATGGTCAGCGCCGTTCCCTGTGGCAGGGCCATCCGTTCGGCCTTGTAGACCTCGTTCATCATGGTCGCAATCGCGTCGCGATACTGATCCATGCTGAAGCCGAAGGGAATGAACATGGCAAGGCTGGTGATGCCGGCGATTCCGGCAATCCACATCAGCAGACGGCCCACAGGATACCAGACGATTTCGCCCGTTTCGGCATTCTGCTGATTGAGCGTTGCCAGACGGGACAGCCACCAGGGCGGGATGCTGTTGACCAGCATAAAGAGAAGACCGGCCAGCGGGCTGATCAGCAGAGCCAGAGCAACGCCGGAGCTGATGACGGCTACAAGACCGGTGAAGGATCCCCAGCCGAGCGTGGCGATCATGAGCGGAAGCGGGGAAAGAACGATGAGAATGATCCCGAGGCCGAACATCCCGCCGACATAGCCGGAGAGGTTCAGAAGCGCGGTGCAGAGACCGGCGACAATGCCTATGATCAGGTAGTTGTTCATTCTCTTGGCTGTCCCGCTTGACCGTTGCATGGTCGTTTGCTGGCGGTTAGAGGCAGGTCACTTTGCCTGTCCCAACGATAGATCGATTGCAAGTCCCCTGAGAGGGGAGAATGAAGGGCGACAAGCGCCCTTCACAGGATCTTCATGGCTATCCGCGATTAGCTGATAACGTAAGGCAGCAGGCCCAGGAAGCGAGCGCGTTTGATGGCCCGAGCCAGTTCGCGCTGTTTCTTGGCAGAAACTGCCGTGATACGGGACGGAACGATCTTGCCGCGCTCGGAAACGTAGCGCTGCAGAAGACGAACGTCTTTGTAATCGATTTTCGGTGCACCTTCACCAGAGAAAGGGCAAGTTTTGCGACGACGGAAAAAAGGACGACGTGCTCCAGACATGATTCTTGCTCCTCTTACTCAGCTACTTTGTCAAAGTCGCGATCTTCGCGACGCGGGCGACGGTCACCACGATCACCGCGCGGGCCACGATCGTTGCGGTCACCACGGTCACCACGGCCACCACCACGACGGTCTTCGCGGTCGCGTTTCTGCATCATGGCAGACTGATCTTCTTCGTGTTCTTCAACGCGAATGGTCATGAAGCGCATGATGTCTTCGTTGATGCGCATCTGACGTTCCATTTCAACAATGGCTTCGGAAGGCGCGTCGATGTTCATCAGAACATAATGAGCCTTGCGGTTCTTGTTGATACGGTAAGCGATGGATTTCAGGCCCCAGAATTCGACTTTGCCGACAGTGCCCTGATATTCACCGATAAGGGTTTTGTATTGCTCAACCAGTGCCTCAACCTGCTGCTGAGAGATGTCCTGGCGAGCAAGGAAAACGTGCTCGTAAAGCGCCATTGTTCCTGCCTTGTCTATTAGAGTTTCAACACATCAGCCCGACCGGCGCTAAGCCTCCAAAAAGCCTTATAAGACAAGGCTCTTTTGAGAATTAATTGCTTTAAAGAGCGAAGACACCGGAAGTCGGAAAGATCTCTTTCCTGCTATCGATCTCGCTTCTGGCTGTTCCATGGAACAGTGCAGAATGCGGACAATAGTCTTCCTTTCAGCCCTCGGCCTCGCCAAGCTGATCCGGGCTTTATAGCCGAATTTTTTCAATTGGCAAGGCAAAATTCAACGTTTCTGCGGGAAATGTGGGCATCGCAACCATGCGCGCGATGTTTCCTGCGGCTGATTGGATCGGCCTCAGTTCCTATTTGCCAGTTGTAATGGGGGGGCGTGAGGCGCTGCCGCTGTTTGAAACACCTTTTGAGGTGCCGCTGCTTGCGGATGTCTGTAACATGGCGCCAGTGATCTGTTGTCCAGCGTTGCCTTTTCTAGTGTGACAGGCTTGTGAATGAGGTAAAGTCGTTACCTTTTCCATGGGCAGGTGGTCTGCTATTTTGGCCATTTGGCGAACTTGCGCCGTGAATAAGCGTCACCGGTGGTGCCTGTTTTGCGTGAAAAGCCCAAGAATCCGCATCGTTCTGCTGCTAAAGTCTTGACTCTGTCGATCAATAAATCCATTAGCGAACGAAGAATTTCATAAAGCTGTCAAAAAGCTGTCAAGAATGGCCCGATTGAGCGCTTGTTGTCCGGTCCGGATGGCTCTTTTGAAAGGGTGCGCTTTGGGCGCAGGAAGTATCGAGGCGCAAGAAAACGAAGCGCCCGAAATAACGAACAAGGTTGAAACGTCATGAGTGTAGCTTTTACTTTTCCCGGACAGGGTAGTCAGGCTGTTGGCATGGGCAAGGCTCTGGCCGACGAGTTCGCTGTCGCACGTGCAGTGTATGAAGAAGTCAACGACGCTCTGGGTGAAAAGCTCTCCGACATCATGTGGAATGGCCCGGCCGATGTGCTGACCCTCACGCGCAACGCCCAGCCGGCGCTGATGGCTGCGTCCATCGCTGCGCTGCGGGTGCTGGAAGAGAAGGGACTGGTTCTGGCCAAGAAGGTTGCCTATGTCGCAGGGCACTCCCTTGGGGAATACTCCGCGCTTGCCGCTTCGGGCGCTCTGAGCCTTGGCGACACGGCCCGCCTTTTGCGCATCCGTGGCGATGCCATGCAGAAAGCTGTTCCGGTCGGAGAAGGCGCAATGGCAGCCGTGCTCGGTTTGACCATGGATGAAGTCAAGGCGATTACCGCAGAAGCCGCCGATGGCGAAGTCTGCCAGGTGGCCAATGACAATGCGACCGGTCAGGTCGTGATCTCCGGTGCCAGGGATGCCATCGAACGCGCAGCTGCCCTTGCCAAGGAGAAGGGCGCCAAGCGCGCTCTGTTGCTGCCGGTGAGCGCACCTTTCCATTGCGCCCTGATGGCGCCTGCTGCCGAAGCCATGGCCGAAGCGCTGGCCGGTATTACCATCCACAAGCCTGCTGTTCCGGTTGTTGCCAACGTTCTGGCCAGCTCCGTGTCGGAGCCGGAAGCCATTCGCAAGCATCTGGTTGATCAGGTTACCGGCATGGTGCGCTGGTCCGAATCTGTTGCATGGCTTGCTGGCAACGGGGTTGACTGCCTGTTCGAGATCGGCACCGGCAAGGTGCTGTCCGGTCTTGCCAAGCGGATTGTCAAGGGAATCGAGACGTTCAACGTGGGCGAACCTGCCGATATCGACCTTGCTCTTGGAAAACTCGCCTGACAGGCATTTGCAAATCCGATATGGATGCGTATATCCAAGGCTCGAATATCCTTTAGCCCAAGACGGCGGATCTGCTCGCAGAAGATGCTGTCTTTGGCTTCCTTTGACTGAAACAATGAGCCCATCATTTCATGATGGATGAACGGGTGGTGCTCTTGGAGGTAGACATTATGTTCGATTTGAGCGGGAAGTGCGCTCTGGTGACCGGAGCCAGTGGTGGAATCGGCGAAGCGATTGCTGTGGCGCTGCATGCTCAGGGGGCAACTGTGACCCTCTCTGGTACCCGTGTTGAAGCTCTTGAGGCTCTGGCGGAGAAACTGGGGGGCGAGCGCGTGTTTGTCACACCTGCGAACCTGTCCGACGCTGCATCCATCGCCTCTCTGGCCAGCGATGCGGAAGCGGCCATGGGACAGCTCGACATTCTGGTGAACAATGCTGGCATTACTCGTGATGGCCTCTTCATGCGGATGAAGGACGAGGATTGGGAACAGGTGCTGACGGTCAATCTGACGTCGGCCATGCGTCTGTCGCGCGCCGTTCTGCGCGGCATGATGAAACGCCGCCATGGTCGCATCATCTCCATCTCCTCGGTGGTCGGTGTAACCGGCAATCCGGGGCAGGGTAATTATGCCGCAGCCAAGGCTGGGATGATCGGCATGACCAAATCCCTCGCTCAGGAAGTTGCCAACAGGGGCATCACGGCCAACTGCATCGCGCCGGGCTTCATCAAGACGGCGATGACCGACAAGCTCAATGAGAAGCAGCAGGAAGCCATCAATGCGGCGATTCCGGCCGCGCGCATGGGGCTGCCTGAAGAAGTAGCAAGTGCTGCAGTTTACTTGGCTAGTGACGAAGCGGCCTATGTCACGGGTCAAACTCTCCATGTCAACGGCGGCATGGCAATGATCTGACAGGATCGAAGCGTCTTTTTGGTTGAATTTCTTAAAAAGACGGTTTTAATTGCTTGGAAAAGGATGGGAAGAAGGAAACAATTGCTTCTCTGGCTCATTCCTGATCTTCTCAAGCGCAAGAAAGTGTGTTACGAACCGCGCGAATTCCGGTGATGGCCATCTGTAATTGGCTGATTGGAAGCGGTTTAACAGCCAGGTTCACTGTGCAGGATTCTAAGGTCGGATCTGGTGGGCCAATTGGCAGTGTGCAAAATCGGGAAAGAGATTTGTTCGGCAATTGGCCAAAGCAAGCTGTTTTTCCAAACTTGATCGAACGCTAATTTTGAGGAAAGAAAATGAGCGATATCGCTGAACGCGTAAAAAAAATCGTGATCGAACATCTCGGCGTTGACGCTGAAAAAGTTACCGACACTGCAAGCTTCATCGACGATCTGGGCGCAGACAGCCTTGATACCGTTGAGCTGGTCATGGCTTTTGAAGAAGAATTCGGAACCGAGATTCCTGATGACGCTGCCGAGACCATCCAGACGGTCGGCGACGCTGTCTCCTTCCTGACCAAGGCTGCCAGCTAATCTGCTCGGCGGGACCATTCTATCTTGGTCCAAATGGTGATTTTGAAACCGGAAGGGGCCTTGCTCCTTCCGGTTTTTTGTTTTCACGACCAAGGCACCCATTTGCCCAAGCTGGGCTTTTTACCTGCTTGAACTGGCTGGGTAAGTCTGAAATGAATAACTCCTGAAAAAAGCTTACGTCCTGTGGCTTTTCCGGGTAATAAAAGTGTGAAGGTTCACTCGCCCCCGATAGAATCCGGAAGAGGCGAGGGTATAAACAAGAATATTTGGAGACTGAGGATGAGACGAGTTGTCGTAACCGGTTTGGGGATGGTCAGCCCGCTTGGCAATGGAGTTGAAACGACCTGGTCAAATATACTTGCAGGCAAGAGCGGCGCGAAACGTCCAACCGGCTTCGAGACCGACGATCTGGCCTGTCGTGTGGCCTGTCAGCTGCCTTTGGGCGATGGCACCAACGGGACGTTCAACCCCGATGATGTTCTGCCTGTCAAGGAACAGCGCAAGATCGACCCCTTTATCGTCTACGCGATTGCAGCGGCTGACGAAGCTTTGGCCGATGCAAACTGGAAGCCTGAGAGCTATGAAGACCAGATCGTCAGTGGTGTGATGATCGGGTCCGGTATCGGTGGTCTGCTGGGCATCGAGAAGGCTGCCTATGACTTGCAGGAAAAGGGCCCGCGCCGCATCAGCCCATTCTTTATTCCCGGCCGTCTGATCAACCTGGCGTCCGGCTATGTTTCCATCCGGCACGGTCTGAAGGGCCCCAACCATGCGGTTGTTACGGCCTGCTCAACCGGTGCCCATGCCATCGGCGATGCAGCCCGACTGATTGCCTTGGGGGATGCGGACGTGATGGTCGCCGGTGGCACCGAATCGCCTATCGGGCGTCTTGCCCTTGCAGGGTTTGCTGCCTGCCGGGCCCTGTCCACCAATTTCAACGATACGCCGGAGAAGGCTTCCCGCCCGTATGACAAGGACCGCGATGGCTTTGTCATGGGTGAGGGCGCCGGTGTGGTCGTTCTGGAAGAATATGAACATGCCAAGGCGCGCGGTGCCAAGATCTATGCCGAAGTCATCGGCTATGGCATGTCCGGTGACGCCTATCACATCACTGCTCCGTCCGAGGATGGCGATGGTGCCTTCCGTTGCATGAGTGCAGCCATGAAGCGTGCCGGTATCACGCCGGACCAGATCGATTATGTGAACGCTCACGGCACGTCGACGCCACTTGGGGACGAAATCGAGCTTCGGGCCATCGAACGGCTGGTCGGTGATGCGGCTGATGGTCTCACCATGTCGTCGACGAAATCGGCTGTCGGCCATCTTCTGGGCGCTGCCGGGGCTGTCGAGGCCATTTTCTCGATCCTCGCAATTCGCGATCAGATAGCACCTGCGACGCTCAACCTCGACAACCCTTCCGTCGATACCAAGATCGACCTGGTTCCCCACACTCCCAAGAAGATGGACATCAAGGTCGTGCTGTCCAACTCCTTCGGCTTTGGCGGCACCAATGCGTCGCTGATCTTGCGGGCGGTAGACTGACAAATCCGGGGTGAGGCATCGCGGAGTACTGGCGGCCTTATGCCGACGCACCGCGAGACGGCAACCCACGACCATGGACAAGAGGCGGCCTCGGGCCGTCTCTTTTTCGCCACGAAACTTCCGTACAGCGTCTGACCTATGAATGCTTGATTGCTTGAGGGCGCAGATATTTTATGTGACAGCTATTTGATCCCTGATGCCGGGCTGATTTAATGACCGGGTGCGGGTTCCATTTCGATTTCGGGCCAGCAGGCCTTCCCGGTATATCCTTGCCGGGTCTTTCGCAATTGATGACCATCTTGACTTGAGGCAGATATGGTAGACGGAAAAGACGACAAGGACGAGCTTCTGGGTGCTGACGAAGACAAGCGCGCAGAAACGCAGGAAGCTGCGGAGAAGAGCGAGCAGTCCTCCCAAACGGATACCTCAGACGAGAAGGCCCCGTCGGATGAGACGTCCGACACCGAAAAGACATCTGACACCGAAGAGATTGGGGACAAGACCGCAGGAGATGACACCGGAAAGGACAAGTCCGAACCCGAAGCATCGAGCGATACCGAGACTTTGCAGAAAGCGGAACCGGTCGCTGCGGCGATCAATGATACCGGTGAGGTGAAGGCGCCCAAGAGCGCGCGTCAGGCCATCGAACCCGATACGCCGCCGCCGCCGCCAACCCGCTCGAAGGCTGTCCGGCATCCGATCGTGGTGTTCATGAATTTCGTCATCACGGTGCTGCTGCTCTGCGTTCTTGCCATTGGCGGGTTGCTCTATTACGGCAAGCAGACCTTCATCGAGGAAGGGCCGCTCAAGCAGGAGAAAACCATTCTTGTGAGTGGCGGAACCGGGCTGGGGACCATTGCCGAGATTCTCGAACGTCAGAATGTGATAAGTGACCAGACGATTTTCAATTATGGCGTCCAGATCTATCGTCAGGATACCAAGCTGAAGGCTGGCGAGTATCTGTTCAGCCCCGGCGTCTCGATGATGCAGGTGATGCAGATTCTGACGTCCGGCAAATCCATTCTGCACTCTGTGACGATTCCGGAAGGCTACACCTCCTATCAGATCGCCCAGGTTCTGGATGAGAATGACATTCTGGTCGGGTCGCTCAAGGAGCTGCCAGCCGAAGGTACTCTGCTGCCAGAGACCTACAAATTCTCCCGCGGTACGACGCGACAGGAAATGGTCGAGCGGATGGCCGATGCGCACCAGCGCGCTATCAATGAGATCTGGTCGCGCCGGTCGCCTGATTTGCCGCTGAAAACCAAGGAAGAGCTGGTAACGCTGGCGTCCATCGTCGAGAAGGAAACCGGCAAGGCTTCCGAAAGGACCCGTGTGGCCGGTGTCTTCATCAATCGCCTCAATCAGGGTATCAAGTTGCAGTCCGACCCGACCGTGATCTATGGCATCTTCGGCGGACAGGGAAAGCCAAAGGATCGCCCGATCTTCCGGTCCGATCTGGACAAGAAGACCGACTATAATACCTATCTGATACCGGGGCTGACCCCGGGGCCGATTGCCAATCCGGGGCGGGCCTCCTTGGAGGCTGTGGCTAATCCGAGCCGCACCAAGGAGCTCTATTTCGTGGCTGATGGCACCGGTGGGCATGTCTTCTCCGAAACGCTCAAACAGCACAACGATAATGTTCGGCGTTGGCGCGAGATCGAAAAGCAGCGCATCGAGGCGCAAAAACAGGCGGGCGAGGCCTCACCTGCCGAGCCGGCTGCAACCGAGGAAAAGCCAGCGGAATAGGGTTGATAGAGCTGGCTTTCTGGTCACAAATTGGGGCGGCCGTGGGGATCCTGCGGTCGCCCTTTTTCTATCGACCGAAATGGGCCAAGGGTGCGCCGGTAACGGGCTAGTGGATCTGCTCCCGGTCATTCTCAAAGATGACTGCTGCACTGGAAAGAGCGTGCCGGATGTCCTCTTCGCCGGAAATCTCAAGCGGGATGCTGACCCGCAGCTTCAATGGTGTTTCGGTCTGGGGGACTATGTCCTCGACCTCGATGAAATAACGGATGGCCTCAAGGTCGGCATGACTGCTCCTCAGGACGATCTTGCGTTGCCCGGTGGCGTGGGAAAGGATGAAGCCCGTCTCGAAATCCCAGCCCAGATCGACCCCGTGCTGAGTGCGCGAGACAACACCTTTCATCGACTCGGTATAGAGCGGATCTTCTGTCAGCCTGAGGCCGGTGCGGGTCAGATAGAGGAGGGCAAAACTGGCGCACAGGCTCGCCTTGGAGACTGGCAAAAGCGTGAATCGCTCAAGGGTTTCTATGGCCTTCTGATGCGGCATGCCTGTTGCCTTGCCTCAGGGATTGAAAGGGTGGAAGAGGGCTAGCCTCTATCTGGCATTGCTTTTTCCGCAGTAAAACATTGCAGGGTTGAATTGTCACTCATTTTGCTGTGTCACGGAGGCTGGTGGGCTTGACAGGTCGCCTGTCGATCCTGATGGTATGCGCGCAGGACAGCGTGGCATGCATTTCTGCTCGCTGGGCAATCCAAGGAAAGATCATCATGACGCTTGTTAGCATGACCGGTTTCACTCGCACGGGTGGAAATTTTGGCAGATATAACTGGACCTGGGAAATCAAGACGGTCAACGGCAAGGGGCTGGACCTGCGTCTGCGTCTGCCTGCCGGGTTCGATGATCTCGACCGCCCGGTGCGCGCGATCATGGGCGAGCGGCTGTCGCGCGGCTCCTGCTACGTCAATCTGACCGTACAGCATGAAGAGCCGACCCAGACCATGAAGATCAACCAGCAGGTGCTTGATTCCGTGCTGGAGGCCATGGCGTCGATCCGGGGGCGGGTTGATGCGAGCGAGCCCAGCCTTGACGGCATTCTCTCCATCAAGGGGGTCATGGAGCAGGTTGAGGAACGGGAAAGCGAAGAGCTTCATGAAGCGCTGCTTGAGGCGATGCTCGGCAGTTTCAAGGAGGCCATCAGTGATCTGATGAAAATGCGCCAGAGCGAAGGTGTGGCCCTTGAAAAGGTCGTGATGCAGCGGGTCGAGGAGCTGGAAAGCCTGACCCGTCAGGCCGAGGACTGTCCGGCCCGGACAGCTGATGTCATCAAGGCCAAGCTCCGCCAGCAGATCGAGCGCATCATGGAAGCGGAAAAGTCCCTTGATGAGGACCGGCTCTATCAGGAAGCCGTGCTGCTGGCTGGCAAGGCCGACGTCCGGGAAGAGCTGGACCGGCTCTATGCCCATTGTGCTGCCGTGCGGGCGCTTGTTGCCGAAGACAAGCCGGTGGGGCGCAAGCTTGACTTTCTGGCGCAGGAATTCAACCGCGAGGCCAACACCCTCTGTTCAAAATCCAACGACACCAGCCTCACCGCGATTGGCCTTGATCTCAAGGCAACGATCGAGCAGCTGCGTGAACAAATCCAAAATGTCGAGTGAACCAAAATGACGGAAAATACCATGATCCGACGCGGGTTGATGCTGGTCCTTTCATCCCCCTCCGGCGCAGGCAAGTCGACCATCTGCCGCAATCTGCTGGCTAGGCAAGACAATCTGCAGCTTTCCGTTTCCGCCACGACGCGGCCCAAGCGCGGCAGCGAGATTGATGGCGTGCATTATCACTTCATGTCCGAACGGCAGTTCGTGTCCATGCGGGATCGGGGCGATCTTCTGGAGTGGGCTGAGGTGCATTCCAATTTCTATGGCACGCCGCGGGATCCGGTTGAAGAGGCCCTGTCGAAGGGCAAGGACGTGCTGTTCGATATCGACTGGCAGGGTACGTTGCAGATGAAAAAGGCTGCCCGCAAGGACATCGTGACGGTATTCGTGCTGCCGCCTTCCATGGCTGAACTGAAGAATCGCCTTATTCGCCGGGCGGAAGACTCCGAGGATGTCATCGAGCGCCGTCTGCATAATGCGCGCGTCGAAATCAGCCACTGGGACGAATATGACTATGTCATCGTCAATGATGATCTGGAGAAGGCCTTTGCAGCCGTTTCCGCCATTCTGGAGGCCGAGCGCCACAAGCGCGAACGGGTGATTGGAGCCCGCAGCTTCGTTGAAGGCATGCTTGCCAACTGATCTCGAACCAGTTTCTGTAGCAATGCAAAAGGCCCGGATGCATGCGTGTCCGGGCCTTTTGTTGCTATAGGGTTGAGTGTTTGCAGGCGCTTAGTTGCGCATGCGGTCAAGACAATTGGCCATGGCGACAAACCCTTCCACAGAGACGGTTTCGGCCCGCTGGGTCGGATCAAGCCCTGCATCCTCGATGAGGGCGAGGTGATCGACATTGAGGCTCTTGAGGCTCTGACGGAGCATCTTGCGGCGCTGACCAAAGGCGGCGGCCGTTACCTGTTCCAGCGAGCGCAGATTGCAGGGAAGGGGATTGGCCTTCGGGGTCAGATGCACAATGGAGGAGGTGACCTTGGGCGGCGGGCTGAAGCATTCCTTTGCCACGTCGAACAGCTTGTCGGCGTGGGTGCGCCAGCCTGCGATGACGCCAAGGCGGCCATAGGCCTTGTCTTCTTCCGTGGCGATGATGCGCTCTGCCACTTCCTTCTGGAACATCAGCGTGAGCGATTCGTAGAAGGGGGGCCATGGGTCCAGTTCCAGCCAGTTCAGCAGCAGTTGCGTGCCGACATTGTAGGGCAGGTTGGCGACGATCCGCACGGGCCCCTCATCCACCAGGCTGGCCATGTCGACCTTGAGCGCATCGCCTTCGATGACTTCCAGACGGCCGGGATAATGGGCCGAAATCTCTTCAAGGGCACCAAGCGCGCGCGGGTCCATCTCGATGGCGATGACCCGCTTTGCGCCTTCATGCAGCAGCGCACGGGTTAGACCGCCGGGGCCGGGGCCGACCTCGATGACCGTATGGTTGGTCAGATCGCCCGCGGAGCGGGCGATACGGCAGGTCAGGTTGAGGTCGAGCAGGAAATTCTGGCCCAGACTTTTCTTGGCCCGCAGGTCGTGCCGTTCTATTACGTCCCTCAGGGGCGGAAGATCATCAATCTGGGCCATTCATGTGTCTTTCAAGCTTGCCGACGAATCTCAGATTTGTCCTGATTATCAAATCTTCACTTCGTTGGCCAGCTTGAGAGCAGCCAACAGGCTGGACGGATTGGCAATGCCCTTGGTGGCAATGTCCAGCGCCGTGCCATGGTCAGGTGATGTGCGCATGAAAGGCAGCCCAAGCGTGACATTGACGGTTTCGTCAAAAGCGATGGTCTTGACCGGAATCAGCGCCTGATCGTGATACATAGCCAGCGCGACATCATATTTCTTGCGCGCATTCTTGTTGAACAGGGTGTCTGCCGGATGCGGGCCGGTAACGGCAAAGCCTTCCTTCTTCAGCTTCTCGATGACCGGTGCGATAATCGTAGCATCTTCCTTGCCCATGGCGCCGCCTTCGCCTGCATGCGGATTGAGACCAGCAATGGCGATCTTCGGTTTGTCGATGCCGAACCGGGTTTGCAGGTCGTGAATCGTGATCCGGGTGATGCTTTCCAGCAATTCAGGGGTCAGGGAAGGTGCAACCCGGTTGATCGCGATGTGGCCGGTGACCGGGATGGTTCGCAATTCCGGGCCTGCAAGCATCATGACGGGCTGAACCTTCTGGCCTGTATGCTGCTCGGAGAGCGCGCCGAGGAATTCGGTGTGGCCGGGATGCTTGAAGCCGTAGTCGTAGAGATTGGCCTTCTGGATCGGAAGCGTAACGATGGCCTTTGCCTGACCGGTCAAGACGGCGTCGGTTGCCTTTTCGATCGACTCGATGACGCCGGGTGCGTTGCAGACTTCCAGCTCGCCGGGATTGTCACTCAGCTTGTTTTCAAGGGGAATCACCGGCAAGGTCATAGGGAAGGCGTCGAACACCTCCTCCGGCTTGCAAACCCGTACCGGAACGGTCAGGCCGAACAGACGCGCGCGCGCCTTCAAGAGCTCGGGATCGCTGAAGACGACGAAGGGGTTCAGCCCTTCCTTTTCCCTCGAAAGCCAAGCCTTGAGGATGATTTCAGGGCCAATCCCGGCGGGTTCGCCGATGGATACAGCCAGAATATCGCGATTGGAAGCCATGGAATTATTCCGGATATCGATGATTGAAAACAAAAGGTCCCTGCCGCAGGCGGCAGAGACTGACTTTTTGGCACAATAATGAGTATTATACCATACAACAGCCGTTGGATAGGCGCATATTGGGGTTAGCGCTTGTCGATGATGGCGGTGGCGCGCAGCTCGGAGATGTATTTGCGTTCCATCACCTTGCTTTTTTCATCGCGAAGCTTGGTCTGCACCTCGGTGCGCAGGGTTGCCTGTTTACCAAGGTCCTTCTTGCCGCAAACGGCGACCATTTCATATCCATCACCGACCTGGATTGGCGGCGTCAGCTTGTTGACCTCCGTATCCCTCAGGCGCTTGGCAAGGGGCTCCGGCAGGTCTGTGGTCGATTTGCGTCCGATGCGCTCAACGGCAACGTCGGTCAGATTGCGAGCGGCTTCAAGATCTTTCTCACAGGAAGCAAACCGGCTCTGGAACCGTTTTGCTTCGACCAGCCGCTGATTCTTGGCAGCGCTGGAGGCTTTCGCCCGAGTGATGAAAAGCACGCGTGTCAGGTCGAACTGGATGGCATCCTGCACGGTGCCGTCCTTCTTGGCCTGATCATTCAGCATCTGGTAGATTTCGGCCTCGTCCACATGAACCTGCGTGTTGAAACGGGCTTCCACCAGATCTCGCCAGGAGAGCTGGACCTTCAGCCAATCCTTCAGGGTCTCGATATTGACGCCTGCCTGACTGAAAATCGAAACGAGGCGTTTCTTGTCCATCTTGGCGTTGCGGGCCATGTTCTGGATGGCGTTCTCGATCTGACCGTCTGACGGGGTCATGTTGCGGTTACGCGCTTCAAACAGCTTGAGCTTGTCATCGATGAGCACATTGAGGGCTGCGGTGGAGCCAAGGGTCCGTCGTCCACCGGAAAGCAGGCGTTCCAGTCGCTGCCGCTGTGCGATGTCGAAATCCGTTATCACAGCACCATTGACGACGGCCTTGATCGTGCTGGCCACAGCACGCTGGATTTGCGCACTCGCCGACAGGACGAACACGGCAAGGGCGAAAATTGACAAGGTCTTCTTCAATTGAACGTGCTTCATGAAAGGGCTCATCACGGTGCTATTAAAACGATTTGTCAGTGGACATTCCGCAAGCCTGCCTGCAGAAGCGCGTCATTTTTGTCCACGATTGACGCCGGATCATTATGCAATAAATTGCGGCTAACTGAAGACGGCCAGCGGCTTTCCTAGTTGGATTCTCTGGAATAGCTCAACTGACCATCTGCCAGCGATTTGAAATCAAACTGCAGCATGACCGTCTTGTCGCTGGTCGTATCCGAATAGGTCTCGCGGGTCTGGGAGTATTTCAGACTCACGGCGAAACACTCGTCTTCATACTTCAGCCGCACAGAACCACTTACAAGACCGCGACCGGAAATGTCATACTGACTGGAACCGCCAACAGACCAGAAGTCGGCAAATTTGATGTTTGCGGTGGTCGTAATTTCCTGACGCACTTCATCAATGCCCGCCGAAGGTCGCTTGTCGGTATAGGCATAGCCGATGGAGCCGGAATAGCGGTCATAGGTGCCGGAAGCGGAGAGGGACGCAAACTTCAGCTCTGCGGTATCGGCATCAAAGCGACCGCGTGCAACGGCTGCAATGCCCTTGTTGCTGTTGACGCCTACGCGGGCGACATAGTCGGACCGGGACTTGTCGAGGCCACTGTCAAGGCCCGTGCTCGTCAGGTCATCGGTCGAGAAGGAGTTGGTCCCGGCCAGATGAATGGAACGGCCAGCCAGCGCGTTGACAGACCAGCCATTGGCCATCTGCATGCGATACTGGAAGCCGATATTGGCGCGGGTGCCACCTTCGACGCGGTCATAGCCGGAGAACTTGTTCGGGTCGAACAGGATGGTGTCGTCGAAAATCAGGCTCTGCGAATCGTCATTCGGCAACTTGCCGATATGGGTTTCATTGGGGCTGGCAATGACCTGTGCAATCGGTTCGATGATATGCGAGGTGTTGCCGGCCGAAATCAGGATTGGCAGACGATAGTCGACACCGACAGTCGGCGTGCCCCTCAGTGCAATCGACTCGTCAACCAGCGCAGCCGGTGCGCCGGACTGGCTCGGCATCCAGTAGACGTCGCCGCGCAGGGAGGTGAACGGCGTGATGACCTGGCCACCCGGTGCGATGATCTTGCGCTTCCAACTGGCTTCGACGCTGGTGCGGTTATAGGTGCCGCTGACACCATCGGTGCGGGTCACGCCGCCAACGGTCGTCTGGCTCAGTTCGTCGCGGGTGATCGAGGTGGAGTTGATCTTGATCCGCCCTTCGCCGCCGACAATCGGATTCTCGGAAAAGGCGCTGTAATCGATCGACGGATGAACCACGGCCTGTTCCGACTGGTTCAGGCTGTCGGTCATGATGTTGTAGTAGTTGGCGCGGGCGTCAAAATAGTTGCGCTCACCCTGGCCGACCAGATAGAGCGTGGAGCGCTTGTCTTCCACGTCGCCGATCAGCTTGTAATCGCGCAGGAAAAGCTTGTCCGAGAGCAGGGAGACGTCCCAGCCGAATTTCCACTTGCTGGAAAGATTGAGCTCGCCGGCGCTCTCGACAGCGCCACGGAAATCCTTGTAGCCGCTCGTGCCTGCAAAGGCGCTCTTGTCCTGCTGCGAGATGCCAGCTACGCGCACATTGTAGGTGCCGATGCCGACATGCTGACGCCATGTCGCATTCGCCATGAGACCCTGCTTGGAATAGTAGGTCGGCGAGAAGGTGATGTCATAGCTGTCGGACGGCGCCCAGAAGTAGCGCGGAGTGGCATAATAGCCCAGATCGCTGTTATAGCCGCCACGTGGGGCCAGAAAGCCCGAACTGCGTTTGCGGGAAGGATCCGGATGGGCCAGATAGGGGGTGTAGAGCAGCGGGACACCAAGAAACTCGAACTTGGCGGCCTTGTAATAGACCATCTTGTCTTTGGAATTGTAGATGATCCGGGAGGCCTTGATCTGCCAGAGCGGTGATTTCTGAGGGTTGTCACGGCACGGCTCGCAAGTGGTGTAGACACCTTTGTCGAAGATGGTGATGTCGTCGTCGCGGCGTTCGGCCTTGTCGGCCGCAAAGCGGGCTTTCTCGGGTGTCTGAACGCGCAGGGACCGGACAAAACCGGTGCGGAAATCCTCGGTAATGTCGATATAGTTCGCCGTCATCACGTTGCCGCCGGGCTCCGTGATGCGCACATTGCCATCGGCAATCAGGCGAGCGGATTTCTGATTGTAGGTAACCTTGTCGGCCTGCAGGGTGTAGTCGCCATAATAGATCTGGACATGGCCAACTGCGGATACACGCTCGTTGTCATAGTCATAGACCATCTGGTCGGCTTCAACCAGCATGCGGGAATTCTCGTCGGGCTTCTGGATCTTGGCGCCGGAAAGCATGTCCTGCGCAGTGGCGGCAAGGGCAGATGACGGCGCAATCAGGAGTACTGACGCAAGCAGGCCAGCGCGCAGACGAGCAACCTTGTCTGCACGGGAAACAGTTTCATTCCAAAATGCGGTCTGGACGGTACGACGCATACTTTATCCGTCCTCCTGATACAATAAAATTGAGAAACCCATCAAGGATGCCACAATCGCTGGAAGCCAAGCTGACAGAATTGGGTTAACCAACCCTGTATTTCCTAAATCTTTAGCTAATTCTGTGACTACATAAAGCACGAAGCCAGCGATAACGCCACCCAGAATCATCTTTCCCACATTGCCAAAGCGAAAAATTTTAAGGGACACTGTTGCGGCAATCAGGACCATTGCGGCCAAAAGCAGCGGTTTTGCCAAAAGAGTTTGATAACGCAGGCGATATTTATACGCAGGCAATCCGGCGCGACTGGCCTGATCGATGATCGCAGGCAGGTCCCAGAAGGGCACAGAATCAGGATTGGCGATGGTTTCGCTGGCTTCCTGAGGCGTCAGGTGGGTGCTGACGAGGTAGGTGTCATAGTGGCGTGGGGCGGCGCTGGCGGAACTGACCAGAACGTCGGACAGATGCCAGTAGCCGGGCTCCAGTTCCGCCGATTTCGCATCGACCCGTTCAATGAACTTGCCTTCGGAATCATAGGAGAAAACGGTGACGCCGCCGAGCTGGCGGCCGTTGTCGAAGGTGGCTCGGGCCTTGAGGATCGAGTCGCCATCTTCGCCCTTCTGCTGTACCCACCCCTGGCTCGCCGGTTGTCCACTGGTCGAGAAACTAGCGCCGAAAATGCGCGCATCGATTTCCAGCGACTTTTCCTTGAGAATGGCGACACCGGGATTGTAGACCGTGGTGGCAAAGACACCGATGGCCAGGGCGACAAACAGCGCGGGGCTGACAAACTGCCATGCCGACATGCCCGAGGCGCGGACGATCACCAGTTCAAGGCGACGGGACAGGCTGAGAAATGCCGCAATCGAGCCGAACAACGTGGCAAACGGCAGGATTCTTTCGGTCAGTTCAGGCACCCGGTAAAGCGACATCAGGAACAGGCTGAAGGCGTCGGCGGTTTCCTTGTTGCCGCCACGACGGATCAGCTCGACATAGTCGACCAGCAGGATAAGCAGAAAACAGCCGAGGAAAATCGCCAGAATCGACCAGAGAAACCGCTTTGCAAAATAACGGAAGATGATAGTGGGCATCATGTCACGGCTCTAGGATCGGCGCTTTCGGTTTGGGCTTGCGCCGCAGTTTTCCGACCATATGCAAAATGCGGTCGTTAAACAACTCCATAATCCTGATGAGATTGTCCATCGCGGTCAGGCGGCGACCGCTGAGCACGATCCACAGACCGACCAGAATCGACAGGATTGGCAACGCATACATGAAGGGGACGGCAACCGGGGTTTGGATGGCCAGGCTGGTCAGACCGAAGCCTCCCAGACGCAGGCCGGAGACGAGGACAATGGCGACCAGAATGGCGCTGCCGCGTCGCTCGCGGGTGGTGCGCACCTGAGCCAGAAAGGCCGCAACGATGGTGGCAAACACAAGATTGTAGAGCGGGTTGGTGAAGCGGTCGTGCAATTCGGATCGGGCCACGCCGGGTTGGCGGGAGATCGTCGGGTCGTCCTTGTCCGGATACAGGAGAGCGTCGGTGGTCAGCTCTCTTGGCTTGAAGAATTTCGGCTGGCTGTCATCGACGCCGGTGAATTTCGACAGGTCGATGGCATAGGAATCAAAACTGATGATGTTGACCGAAGCAAAATCCGGGTTGGTTTCGTCAATCTCGCCGGATTTGGTGGCTTTGGTCTGCTGCTGCTGGATGGTGCCGTTTTCCATGCTCAGGAATGTGCCCGCGTTGGTTTCGATGATCTGGGCAAATTCCGAAGAATAGACAATATGCTTCTGCGGGTCGCGTTCATCCGAAAGGAACAGGCCACGCATGATGCCGTTGGGCTCTCTTTTCTGGATGTGGAAGGTCATGCCATCCTCGATCTCGGAGAAGATGCCTTCCTTGACGATGTTGGCGACAAGGTCGGCGCGCACCTGAGTGATGAACCCGCGCAGGGACCCAAGCGCCTCGGGGGCGGCATAGAGGCTGAGATAGCCACCCAGAAGGGTTGCGACCAGCCCGAGAATGACGATAGGCTTGACCACGACCCATGGCGGCGCGCTGGTTGCGTTGATCACCACCAGCTCACTGTCGGCATTGAGGTTGTTGAGCGTGACCGCCACCGCGATGAGCACGGCAAAGGGGGCAATGGTCATCACCAGCGTTGGCAGCACCAGAGAGGTCATGGAAATGAAGATCAGGATGGTCTGGCCCTTGGCGGTCACCAGATCCATGTCACGCAAGGCCTGCGTCAGCCACACGATTGCGGTCAGCACAGTGACTGTCATGAGAAATGCGGTCGCGGCGCGCATAAATATGTATCGCTCGATCAGCTTCATGATCTGTTCGTCAGAATCCTGGCCATTGTTCTTTTCCCTAGTTCGGGAATGTGGTTGATATATGGCTGGCTCACCTTCAACTGGCAAGCATTTTAGTATTTCAGTTAAGCAGTCTTGGATAATATCCGAGATATTTCCCTTTCATTCACATGATATAGGCGACGGTTTGCGCAAACGGAGTTCTTATGCAAGCCTGAGTTTGCAGGGATGTCTTGAACCACAGCTTTCCTGTGCCCACTATAATGATAGAAACATACATCTGGCCGACGTCTCTTATCCTTGCTTTTTGTGAATGATTGCAGTCGGTACCCCTTTAGAAAACAGAAAGAAGTAATCCTCCATGGCCACTCTTCCAGCGTTTCAGTTTGAGTCCCTGTCAGTTCCCGAAACCGGGGCTGCGGTGTTGTTTGTCGACAAGTCCCTTACGCTTGGTGGCGTCGGGCAGTCGCTCGACGAGAAAAGTGGTGGCGCAATCGGGCGCGCGATCCCGGCTGCCGATTTCAAGGGTGACTTCTGCAAGACGATCCGCATCCTTGCGCCTGCCGGGGCTGATCTCGATCAGATCGTGCTTGTTGGTCTTGGTGATGAGGCCCTGTCGGAACGGGACTTCGCCGCCCTTGGCGGCGCGGCCATGGGCGCGGTCAAGGGGCTCAAGAGCGTCATGGTCGTTGCCGAAGCCAACGGCAAGGAGATCGATGCGGCAACCGCTTCACTGATCGCCATGGGTATGAAACTGCGCGCCTATGACTTCGATCTCTACAAGACCGAAAAGGGCAAGCCCAAGGAAGCGGCCAAGGCTGCCAAGGTAACTATCCTTGCTGCCGATGCGGAAGGCGCAGCCAATATCTGGGAGACTGATGATGCGGTTTCCAACGGCACGATTCTGGCGCGGGATCTGGTCAACGAGCCTGCCAATGTTCTTGGCCCGAAGGAGTTCGCCGCCAAGGCCAAAGCTCTGGAAGAGCTTGGCGCCGAGGTGGAAATCCTGAAGCTGGCCGACCTCGAGAAACTGGGCATGAATGCTCTTCTGGGCGTGGCTCAAGGGTCGGTGCGCAAGCCACGGGTCGCGATCATGAAATGGATGGGTGGTTTCAACGATGAAGCGCCTCTGGTGTTCGTCGGCAAGGGTGTCGTGTTCGATTCTGGCGGCATTTCCATCAAACCGGCTGCCGGCATGGAAGACATGAAGGGCGACATGGGCGGGGCGGCAGCGGTTACCGGCCTCATGCATGCCCTTTGCCAGCGCAAGGCCAAGGTCAACGCGATCGGCATCATCGGGCTCGTGGAAAACATGCCCGACGGCAATGCCCAGCGTCCGGGCGACATCGTCACCTCCATGTCCGGCCAGACCATCGAGGTGATCAACACCGATGCGGAAGGCCGTCTGGTGCTGGCGGATCTGCTGCATTATTCCAAGGAAACCTTCAAGCCGCGCTTCATGATCGATCTGGCTACCCTGACAGGGGCGGTCATCGTGGCGCTCGGGGCGCACAATGCCGGCATCTTCTCCAACAGCGACGCGCTTTGCGCCCAGCTCAGTGCCTCTGGCGCAGCCACGGGCGAGACAGTCTGGCGTCTGCCGCTGGCCAAGGAATATGACAAGATGATCGACAGCAAGTTCGCCGACATGAAGAATACCGGTGGACGCTGGGCCGGTTCCATCACCGCCGCCCAGTTCCTCAAGCGCTTTGTCGGCGATGTGGACTGGGTGCATATCGATGTGGCCGGTACGGCAATGGATGCGCCAAAGACGGAAATCAGCCAGGGCTGGGCTTCCGGTTTCGGCGTGCGTCTGCTCGACCGTCTGGTGAAAGACAATTACGAAGGCTGATCTTGTGTCGATAGATCGCGAAATTGGGAAAGGTCCGGCATTGCCGGGCCTTTTTCCTTGTTCGGCGCCGTCCATTTTCAGTTGGGGCTATTGTCTGATGCTCTGTCCATGCTAGACAGACAGGAGTATTCCCGTTCCGGAAAAGCGTAATGTCGACCGAGATCTTCTTCTATCATCTTCAGATGCAGCCGCTTGAGGCGGTTTTGCCGCAGCTGCTTGAAAAATGTCTTGAGAAGGGCTGGCGGTCGTTCGTGCAGACCGGAAGTCCGGAACGCGCCAGTGCGCTCGACACCCATTTGTGGACCTGGCGGGATGACAGCTTCCTTGCCCATGGCATGGCCAGCATGGCCCATGCGGAGCTGCAGCCGATCCTGATCGATTCGACAGGCAAGGCGGCGGCCAACAAGGCGCACGTCCGCTTTTTTGTCGATGGTGCAAGGCCGGAGGAGAATCTGTCACTTCTGGACGGATTGGAGCGGGGAATCCTGATGTTTGACGGCTCCAGCGATGAGGCCCTGAAGGCAGCACGCGCCAGTTGGAAGGCACTGAGGGATGCGGGCCATTCCGTCACCTACTGGCAGCAGACATCCCGTGGCGGCTGGGAAAAGAAAGCCTGATATTTCAACGGTGAATAGGGAACGGCTGCCTTTATTCTGGCGCTGTTGCGTTATCCTATGATGGTCTCGGCCAGCCGGTGTCCATTCACGGTTCTGTTTGAAGAAAAGTGAACTGTCGGTCTGCCGGGATGGCCTTTGCTGCGCTATGATGGCAGCAGATTTCTTTTTCAAAGGAGGCGTTGAATGAAGGTCGGAATCGTTGGGGCTGGCATGGTCGGCTCGGCTGCGGGATATGCCATTGCATTGCGGGGAACTGCCAGTCAGGTGGTTTTCGTCGACTATAAGCCCGAGTTTGCCATCGCGCAGGCGCAGGACATTGCTCATGCAACGCCGTTTGTCTCCTCGACGGTGGTGTCCGCCGGGGACTATGATGCACTGGAGGGATCCGATATCGTGATCCTTTCCGCCGGTGTCGGGCAGAAGCCGGGTGAAACCCGACTGGATCTGTTGGCGCGCAATGCCGAGGTTTTCAAGCAGATCATCGGCAAGGTGCTGGCCGTTGCGCCGGACACCATCCTGCTGGTTGCTTCCAACCCGGTCGATATCATGACCCAGATTGCCACGCGCCTGTCCGGATTGCCACCCCATCGGGTGATCGGTTCAGGCACCATGCTGGATACGGCACGCTTCCGTCATTTGATCGGCCAGCACTTGGGCATTTCACCGCAGTCGGTACATGCTTATGTGCTGGGGGAACATGGTGACAGCGAGATTCTTGCCTGGTCATCGGCACGGGCGGGGGCTCTGACGGTTGAGGAATTCGCCGCCAACATCAAGTCGCCGCTGACAGCATCGGTCAAGGAGCGGATCGATGATGGCGTCCGCAATGCTGCCTACACGATCATCAACGGCAAGGGCGCGACCTGGTACGGGATCGGGGCCGGGCTTGAACGCATCGTTCGGGCCATTGCAAAGGATGAGAAGGCGGTGTTGTCCCTGTCCATCGTGACGCCGAGTGTCGAGGGTGTGCGCCATGTCTCGCTGTCAGTGCCGCGGGTGATCGGACGCAATGGCATTGAGCTTGACCTGTTGCCCGAGCTGGATGAAGCCGAGCATGAGGCGCTGCGCAAGTCGGCAAGCATGCTCAAGCAGACGGTGGAGGCCGTGAAATTCTGAGCTTCTCACGAGACTATGACAGAGCCAGAGAAGGATGCCCCTCTCTGGCTCTTTTTGTTTGGCAGGCTCTCTTGCCTCCGGCTTGTTGCCGGTTTGCGACGAGGTTAGAGAATCGCCAGTGATGTCGGCCCTTTGGGGGCGGGGAAAAGGCGGTCGAGTTCGGCAAGGGTGTCTGGCGAAAGCGTGATCTCGAGGGCGCGGGCATTTTCCTCGACGTGGCGCATCGTGCCCGCCTTGGGAATGGGAATGATGCCGGTGCGCTGAATGATCCAGGCAAGTGCCAGTTGGGCAGGGGTAAGCGACAGATCTGCCGCCAGCTGCACCAGCCCGGGTTTGGACAGCAGCCGGGCCTGTTCGATGGGGGAATAGGCCATGATCGTCAGGTCGTCTTCCTGCGCCTGAGGCAACAGGTCCCACTCGATGCCGCGGCGCGTGAGGTTGTAAAGCACCTGATTGGTGGCAACGCGATCCCCGCCGTCGGTGCTGAGCAGCTCGGTCATGTCGTTCGGGTCGAAGTTGGAAACGCCCCAATGACGGATCTTGCCCTGCCGCTGCAGCGTTTCAAACGCGGCGATGGTCTCCTCCAGCGGGTTGGGGCCGGGCCAATGCAGCAGGTAAAGATCGAGGCGGTCTGTCTGGAGACGGGAAAGGGAATTCTCGCAAGCCTCGATCGTGCCCTCGTAACTGGCGTTGTAGGGCAGAACCTTGGAGACCAGAAAAACATCATCGCGGATGGGGGCGATTGCTTCGCCGACGAGACGCTCGGATTTTCCCGAGCCGTACATTTCGGCCGTATCGATCAGCCTGAGGCCAAGCTCCACACCATGGCGCAGGGCGGCGATTTCATCTGCCTTGCGGGTCGGTTTGTCGCCCACATACCAGGTGCCCTGTCCCAGTGCCGGAACCTCATCTTCTGTGCCAAATGTCACGGTCTTCATTGGCTTTTCCTCCCTTCGCCATAGCCGGCCCAGGCTCGTGGCTCTGTTTCAGTTGTTTGAATGTCACCACAAGTTCAGGGCGATTGCAAATGCCGGGTCTACACCTTGGTGGAATACTCCACCAGATCCCAGAGGTTGCCATAGAGATCTTCAAAGACGGCAACGGTGCCATAGTCCGCTTCCAGTGGCGGACGGGTGAATGTGATGCCGCGCTCCTGATACAAGCGGTAATCACGCCAGAAGTCGTCTGTCTCCAAAAAGAGAAATACCCGGCCGCCGGCCTGATCGCCGATATAGCGGGCCTCATGGTCATTCTTGGCGCGGGCAAGGAGCAAGGCGGTCTTGCCTTCTCCCTTGGGGCGCACCACGACCCAGCGCTTGTCCTGTGCTGCCTGATAGGTATCATCGATCAGCTCGAAGCCGAGTTTCTCGGTATAGAAGGCAATCGCTTCATCATAGTCGCGCACGACAATGGCGATAAGGGACATGGATTGCGGCATCATATTCTCCCGGGGAT
Organism: Cohaesibacter haloalkalitolerans; assembly: GCF_003574655.1. Lineage (GTDB taxonomy): Bacteria > Pseudomonadota > Alphaproteobacteria > Rhizobiales > Cohaesibacteraceae > Cohaesibacter > Cohaesibacter haloalkalitolerans. The sequence goes on along the minus strand of NZ_QNUM01000003.1, from coordinate 387,225 downwards.
TGCTGCATTACGTGGAAAAGCTGTGCTTTGCCGGGTTCAGGCAGCGGTTGAGCCTAGCTTTTAGGCGAGTATTGCGACTCTCTTTGCGAAATGCACCTCAGCACAAATTGTTTCTGTTTGTTAAATACGGCATTCTGGATGCTTGTTTCAGATCGATTGTATTTTGATGACAGGAGCAGGGCATGAAGAGAATTGCGCGCCACCTTGCAATAGCCTGCCTGACTGCGGGCCTTTTCACGACGGCGGCAACCGCCGCCACCATCACCTTCAAGAATGGCACCTATGAAGGGCAGTATATCAAGGGCAAGGATAACAGAAAACTTCCACACGGACAGGGCGAGATACGTTTCAACAGCGGCTCCCGTTATACCGGCTCTTTCTCCTGGGGGAAGATTTCCGGTCAGGGGTCTTTCCGCTATGATAGTGGCACGACCTGCTCAGGGGTGTTCACCGACGGTAAGATTACCGGGTTTGGAACTTGCTCCTATCCCAACGGGAACGTCTATCGCGGCAACCTCAAGCGCAATGTGCGTCAGGGGGAAGGCACGCTGCAGTTCCCAAGTGGCAGTGTTTATCGCGGTGACTGGGTGAAGGGCAAGATGGAGGGGCAGGGCAGGATGTCCTATGCCAAAGGCACGTCCTATGTCGGCCAGTGGCGCAACGGCAAGCGCAACGGTGAAGGCGTCTATATCGATGCCAAGAATAACAAGGCCCGCGGTTTCTGGATGGATGGCCAGAAGCACGGCGCCTTTGTCATTCACATCAACCTCACTCGCAAATCCTACTGCGCGCTCTATCGCAATAACCAGAAGGTGAGGGTCGAGCCGTTCAGCGGGACCGTTCGAGAGTGCTATGACAGAGCGAACCGCTGGTAGCGGTTCACTCTTCGATTTCTGCTGACATTTCCAGCCACTTCTCTTCGAGCTTGTCGAGGAGGGTGGCAAGGTCGGCGCGATCCTTTGAGAGCTTGGCACCCTTTTCCGGAAATTTGGCATAGAGTTCAGGATCGGCGAGCATGTCGTCGATCTTGCCCATGCGTTCGCGGATCTTCTCCATGTCACGCTCGGCGGCCTGGATCTTGCGGCGCAAGGGGGCCTGCTCCTTGCGCTTTTCCGCGGCGGAGCGCCGTTTTTCCTGCGACTGATTGTTCTCGGCGCTGGCGGCCTTTTCCTTCTCGGTGCTGTCCGGGCTGTTGCGGTTGGCCAGCAGCAGGCGGCGATAGTCTTCCAGATCGCCGTCATAGGGCTTGCAGGTGCCGTCATGGACAAGCCACAGGCGATCGACGCAGGCTTCGAGCAGATGGCGGTCGTGCGAGATCAGAACCACCGCGCCTTCATACTCGTTGATGGCATGGACCAGCGCCTCGCGGCTGTCGATGTCGAGATGGTTGGTCGGTTCGTCAAGGATCAGCAGGTGCGGGCCGTCAAAGGTCGTAAGGCCTAGCAATAGCCGCGCCTTTTCGCCACCAGACAGATTCTTGGCCGGAATGTCCATTTTCTCTGTACCAAGGCCCATTTGTGCCACGCGGGCACGTACCTTGGGTTCGGTGGCGTCCGGCATCAGGGTGCGGACGTGATCATAGGGGCTGTCGTTCGGGCGCAACTCGTCCAGCTGATGCTGGGCAAAGAAGGCGATCTTGAGCTTGCCGGCGCGAAAGATCGTGCCGTCCGAAATGTCAAGCCGGTCGGAAATCAGCTTGGCAAAGGTCGATTTGCCGTTGCCGTTGGCGCCCAGCAGGGCCAATCTTTCATCCGGGTCGATGCGCAGATTGAGATTGCGCAGGATAGGCTTGCCCGGCTCATAGCCGACCGATGCTTTCTCCAGACGGATGATCGGTGGCGCGAGGCCCTTTTCCGGATTGGGAAAATGCAGTGGCTTGACGTGATCTTCCATGACAGCGGCGATGGGGGCCATCTTCTCCAGTGCTTTGAGGCGGCTCTGTGCCTGCTTGGCCTTGGAGGCCTTGTAGCGGAAGCGCTCGACGAAGGCTTCCATGTGCTTGCGCTGTTCCATCTGCTTGGTGCGCATTTTCGTCTGCAGCTCAAGCTGTTCGCGCCGGGTGCGCTCGAAGTTGTCATATCCGCCACGATAGGCGGTCAGCTTCAACTGGTCGAGATGGGCGATATGGTCCACCGCCTTGTTGAGCAGATCGCGGTCATGGCTGATGATCATCACCGTGTAGGGATAACGGGCGATGTAATTTTCAAGCCAGAGCGTGCCTTCAAGGTCGAGATAGTTGGTCGGCTCGTCAAGCAGCAGCAGGTCGGGCTCGGAGAACAGGATCGCGGCAAGCGCCACGCGCATGCGCCAGCCACCGGAGAAGTCGGCTGTGGCGCGCTTCTGCGCGTCCGCATCGAAGCCGAGGCCGTAGAGAATTGTCGCAGCTCGTGCCTCAGCCGAATGGGCACCGATGTCGGCAAGGCGCAGCTGAATTTCGGCAATGCGATGGGGATCCGTGGCGGTTTCGGCCTCGGCCAGCAAGGCGGCGCGTTCAGTGTCTGCCTTCAGGACAAACTCCAACAGGCTCTCATCCGAGGCTGGAGCCTCCTGGGCAACCTGACCCACGCGGGCACCCTTGCGAATGGTCGCAGTGCCGCTTTCCGGGGCGAGATCGCCGACCAGCAGTTTGAACAGGGTGGATTTGCCCGTGCCGTTGCGCCCGACGAGGCCCATTTTGGAGCCTTCAGGTACGACCAGCGTGGCGTCTTCCAGAAGTGTGCGACCGGCGATGCGGTAGGTAAGGTTATTTATGTGCAGCATAATGGTTGCCTTTTGCCCGATTTCGGCCTCGTTGGCAATCGGTGTGAAGGCAATCTCTTCAACTGCCTCTATTTTGCAACAGGGAAAACGTCTGTTTCATCAGGGGTGAGGACAAGGTGCATTTGTTTTTCGGGAAATTTCGCGCTTGGCCAAGTTTTTCTGGCCATGACTATCGAGTGACGGCATGATGCGCGCCCACCATCTAACCTTAAGGAGGTCTTCATGACCATCAAGTTGTATGATCTTTGCGCAGCCGACCGTGATCTGAGGTTTTCTCCGGCCTGTTGGCGCACCCGCATGGCTTTGGCCCACAAGGGGCTCGCTGTGGAAACCGTGCCAACGATGTTCACCGAAATCGGAGCGATCGAGGGCGGTGGACAGAAAACCGTGCCGGTGATCAATGATGGAGGTGTAGTCATTCGGGATTCCTTTGCCATTGCCCTGTATCTGGAAGAAAAATACCCCGATATGCCGTCGCTGTTTGGCGGTGAGGCGGGCGCAGCGGTAAGCCGGTTTGTTCACTACTGGGCTGACGGTTTCATCGACGGGCAGATTGCCCGCATGTGCATTTTCGACATTCATCAGAAGCTTGATGCGGCAGATCAGGGCTATTTTCGCAAAACGCGCGAGGCGCGTTTCGGTGTTGCGCTGGAGACGGCGCAGGATCAGTCGGAAGACCGGCTGGCAACTTTCAGGGCAAGCCTTTCGCCGCTACGCAGTTTGCTTTCCAAGCAATCCTATTTCGGTGGAGACAGTCCTCTTTATGCTGACTATTGCCTGTTTGGATCGCTGCAATGGGCGAGAATGGTTTCCGACTTGGAATTGCTAGAAAAGGATGATCCGGTTTTTGAATGGTTCGAACGTTGCCTCGGCTTGTTCGATGGTTTGGGGCGTAATGCTAAAGTATAATACTTTTGGATGACCCGGGTTTTCTTTGCATGCAAATGTCTATAATTCAGTCTCTTCTTGGGAATGTTTGTTATTAAAAGGTTTTTGTCTTGCAGCCACTCCGGGGGCGGGGTATACAGCGGCAAAATTCAACCGCTCGGTGCAGGGAAAGAGGTGCCTCGTGTGGTTGTAGATTTGATTACGAGGGGAGTCTCAATGGCTATTGAACGTACATTTTCCATCATCAAACCAGATGCCACCGAACGCAATCTGACCGGACAGATCACGGCCAAGCTTGAGGGCGCTGGTCTGCGCGTGATCGCTTCCAAGCGCATCCGTATGACGCAGGAACAGGCCGAAGGCTTCTATGCTGAACATCAGGGCAAGCCATTCTTTGGCGGGCTGGTCGAGTTCATGATTTCCGGTCCGGTCATCGTGCAGGTTCTGGAAGGGGAAAATGCCATTCTCAAGAACCGCGAAATCATGGGGGCCACCAATCCGGACAATGCCGACGAGGGAACGATCCGCAAGGAATTTGCCCTGTCGATGAGCAAGAACTCCGTGCACGGTTCGGATTCGCCGGAAAGCGCCGCACGTGAAATCCAGTTTTTCTTCAGCCCTGAAGAGATCGTTGGATAGTTTCTTCACGTGAAGGGATTTCGTAAGCCGCTGGCCGATCTGGCTGGCGGCTTTTTCTTTGCGGGCGGAGGAGCCTGTCTGGCGATGACAATTGCTTGAATGGTGCAGAAACCGGGCTTTGTGGATTGCCCTTGGCGACGAAATCGCTAAATTGGCGACATCTGTTCTAAATTTTTTTGAGGGAATGCAAATGGTTGGTTTTAAAAGCGCGGCTGTCATACTGGCTGCAACCTCTGTCGCCATGATGACGCTGTCCGTACCATCGCAAGCGGAGACGCTGACCAAGGATCTGTATCGGGCGCGGGTGGTCGACTTCTGCCTTTATGATCGCTGGGAAAAGGCCAAGAATGATGAAACCAAGAGCATTCTTGGTGATTGCAAATGCGCTGCGAAGAAATTCGTTGATGATCTGAGCGAGAAGGATCTGGCATCTGCCTTGAAGAGCGGATCGGTTGGCTGGTCGCAGAAGCGCGCTGTTCTGAGCAATTACGAAGCCTGCAGCAAATAGACATCGGGCCTTGGACTTAAAAAAGCCGATGAGCGCACGGGCGTTCATCGGCTTTTGTGTATCTAGTCTGCTTGCGCTTCCGGCTAGTGGAAGAGGAAACGGTCGGGTGACTGGCTGTCTTCATTGGTCTGGGTGATGATGACGCGCATGCCGTCAACCCGTGTCCTGCCACCGGCGACCAGAGCCACGGCCCGCGGATAGACCTTGTGTTCCATAACCAGAATGCGGGCGGACAGGCTGTCTTCATCGTCATCATCAAGCACGGGAACCGCTGCCTGGGTGATGATGGGGCCGGAATCCATGTCGGCGCGGACGAAATGCACGGTGCAACCTGCAAGGCGGCAGCCGGTGTCGATGGCGCGCTGGTGGGTGTGCAGACCCTTGAAGGACGGCAACAGCGAGGGGTGGATGTTGAGCATGCGATCTCGCCACTTGTCGACAAACCCCGGCGTCAGGATGCGCATGAAACCGGCCAGAACCACCAGCTCGATGCCATTGGCTTCCAGAACAGACTGGATTTCCGCATCGAAGGCCTCGCGATCGCCCTTGAAGGGACGATGGTCGACCACTGCCGTGGCGATGCCCTCGGCAGCGGCGGTTTCGAGGCCCTTGGCGTCGGCGTTGTTGGCCAGCACAAGGGCGATCTCTGCCGGATAGTCTTTGTTGCGGGCAGCTTCCAGAATGGCGGTCATGTTGCTTCCGCGCCCTGAAATCAGGATCGCGGTGCGCATCTTGGCGTTGGACATGACGGCTCAGCCCCCGAAATTGATCATGCTGTCGTAGACGACGGCATCACCATCGCGTGGTGCCAGCGAGCCCAGAACGACCGGAGCTTCGCCCGCATCCTTGAGGACGGCCATGAGAGCATCAGCCCGGTCGGCGTCTGCAACGAGGATCATGCCGATGCCGCAGTTGAAGGTGCGCAGCATTTCCTTGTTGGCGACACCGCCCAGTTTCTGCAGCCAGCCGAAGACGGCGGGGGGCGTTACCTTGGCCAGATCGAGGCGGGCAGCCAGATCAGAGGGCAGGACGCGCGGAATGTTTTCCGGGAAGCCGCCGCCGGTGATGTGGGCCAGTGCCTTGATGGCGCCGGTTTCGCGAATGGCCTTCAGGGTCGAGCGGACGTAGATCCGGGTCGGCTCCAGCAGCGCCTCGCCTATGCTCTTGCCTTCTGCGAAGGGAGCGGGATCGGTAAAGGACAGGCTGTTGGCTTCCAGAATGCGACGGACCAGCGAGAAACCGTTGGAATGAACACCGGAGGAGGCCAGACCGATCAGCACGTCACCCGCCTTGACATCGGCGCTTGGCAGCAGCGTGCCACGCTCGGCCGCGCCAACGGCAAAGCCAGCCAGATCATAGTCGTCCTTGGCATACATGCCGGGCATCTCGGCGGTTTCGCCACCGATCAATGCGCAGTTGGCCTGCTTGCAGCCCTCGGCGATGCCTGCGATGACGTCCGTAGCCGCCGTCACATCCAGCTTGCCGGTTGCGAAATAGTCGAGGAAGAACAGCGGTTCTGCGCCCTGTACGACCAGATCGTTGACGCACATGGCGACGAGGTCGATGCCGACGGTGTCATGCTTGCCGGTTTCGATGGCGACTTTCAGCTTGGTTCCCACGCCATCATTGGCGGCGACCAGTACCGGGTCGCTGAAGCCTGCGGCCTTCAGGTCGAACAGTCCACCGAAACCGCCGATTTCAGTGTCGGACCCCGGACGTGACGTCGCTTTGACAATGGGCTTGATGGCCTGGACCAGGGCGTTGCCCGCATCAATGTCCACGCCAGCGTCGGCGTAGGTGAGGTTGTTTGAAGCGGGGGAGTTTGATTCTTGGGTCTGATCGGACATATTGAATCCCTGACACAATTTACGACGCAGTTGTTTGCCCCTGAGACACACGAAAATCACATCAAATGCAAGCCCTCATGCGGGTTTATGAGCGCAAAAAGCGCTGTTTTGTTTCCTTCGGCAGGGAAAAGCCGGGGTTGGGGCGACCTTGGGACAAGATACCGATTGTCGGCTGCCGGTCGATCATACATGGTCAAAGCCTGTGATTGACCTCTGGATAGGCTGTTCAATCATGGTTTCGTCACGAATGAAACATATGAATCTTTGTTTGGGTTCTGTATCAAGAGACCCTATGTTTCATGAAAAGGGCCAGATGGCGGCTTGCGATGACCCCGGTCATCGGCTTTGCCATCGGGTTTGTCATTGGCGTGGGGACGCCAAGGCTCGGGAACGGGCGCGGAAACAAGGGGACGAGGGACGACGATGTCGCTTCAAAAACAGTTTGTGGTCTGGATGTGCGCCTTCGGTGCCTTTGTTTTGTGCATCTATGTGTTTCGCGGCGTCCTGTTGCCATTTGTGGCGGGCATGGCGCTGGCCTATCTGCTCGATCCGGTGGCCGACGCCTTCGAGCGCATCGGGCTCAACCGGATGTGGGCGACGATCTGCGTTCTGATGATCTTCGTGCTGATCTTCATGCTGCTGCTCATTCTGATCGTGCCGACGCTGGCCCATCAGATGGCTGGTTTCAGCAAGAACCTGCCCACTTATGTCGCCTCACTGCAGGCCATGGTCAGCAAGAGCACGGCCGATTACATGCCCAAGTTCCTCTCCAACTTTGATGCGGAGAGCCTTCAGAACAACATCAAGGATCTGGTCAGTCAGGGGGCATCCTGGGCCGGGCAGCTCATCCAGTCGATCTGGAACGGCGGTCAGGCGGTGCTCAACATGCTGGCGCTGCTGGTCATCACGCCGGTGGTTGCCTTCTACATGCTGCATGACTGGGATCGCATGGTGGAAACCATCGACGGATTGTTGCCACGGGATCACCGCAAGGTGATTCGGGAGCTGTTCGACCAGATCGACGAGAGCGTTTCGGGCTTTGTGCGCGGTCAGATTCTGGTCGGGCTCATTCTTGGCACATTCTATGCCATCGGCCTGTCGCTGCTGGGGCTCAATTTCGGCCTGTTGATCGGTCTCATTGCGGGCATCATCAGTTTTGTGCCCTATGCGGGTGCGACCATCGGACTCATCCTGTCGGGTGGCGTTGCGATCGTGCAGTTCTGGCCGGATCCGATCCCGATCGGGATCACCTTCGGCATTTTTGCCATGGGGCAGTTTCTGGAAGGCAATATCCTGCAGCCGCGTCTGGTTGGCGAGCGGGTGGGGCTGCATCCGGTGTGGCTGATGTTTGCGCTGCTTGCGTTCGGTTCGCTGTTCGGATTTGTCGGCATGCTGATTGCGGTTCCGGCTGCCGCAGCCGTGGGCGTGATTGTGCGGTACATCCTGAACCAGTATGTTCACTCGCCACTCTATCGGGGTCACGGTGGGGATCTGCTGGAAGACAAGAGCGAGACCGGAGCCGCCGGGGAGTCGCAGCCCTGATGACGGGCGGTCGGTTTTCGTGACGGGTTGGAATTTGGATCATTAGGAAAGTCAATGGGTTCAGCAAAATTCAACGATCAGATGCCATTGCATTTGCCGCATGAGGCGGCGATGGGGCGTGAGGATTTTTTGCGGGGTCCTTCCAATCAGGCAGCGTTTGACATGATCGATCTGTGGCCGAACTGGCCTGCCAGCTGGGTTCTGTTGGCCGGACCTGTCGGGGCGGGCAAATCGCATCTTGCCAAGATCTGGCAGGAGATGAGCGGCGCCCAGATCGTGACCATCGACGCACTGAACCGGTCTGATCCCACTTCGCTGGTGTCCGCGGGAGCGGTGATCATCGAGGACGCGGACTGTCCGGGCAGAGACGATACCGCGTTGTTCCATCTGCTCAATGCGGCGAGGGAAGCACGGGCCTTTGTGCTGATCACGGCAAGAAACTGGCCCGAGAGCTGGGGCGTGACGCTGCCCGACCTGATGTCCCGTTTGCGCCTGACGACACCGGTCGAGATTTTCGAGCCGGATGACGAGCTGTTGCGCAGTGTCTTGGTCAAGCTGTTCGCCGACCGGCAGTTGATGCCGGACCCGAGCGTTATCGAATATATCCTCATGCGCATGGAGCGGTCCATCGGGGCGGCGCTGAAGATCGTTGAGGCAGTCGACCGGCAGGCGCTGGCCCAGCACAGGACCATCACCCGACCGTTTGTCGCCATGATCATCAAGGCGTTGAGCGAGGAAGCCGAGGGATCGACTGGCGATCTGTAGACTTGTCTCACGCGCTCATCCTCCACGGATGAGGGGAGGCGATTCCCGCTCTGGCCATGTTGATATCTTCATGGCGGGGACATCGGCATTATGAGGGCCGTCACATAACTGCTAAGGTATTCCTATATTTGCTGATTTGATGTGCCCCGGGGTTCCTGTATTGTGCTGGTGCAACCGTATTGGGAACTGGAATTTGCGTGCTGCTTTTGGTACGACAGTCCTGCAGGTCAAATCCCGATTGCCACTCTTGTGTTTCACCGTGAGTGGGCAGGGCGGCACGGAGTTTTCGTTCCCCTCGAGCTTTTGTGGCTGGGCTGGCCCTGCGCGAGCGGTGCGGTGGTGACAAAACTGAAACGGCTCCGATCCATTTTGGAAAGAACGCTGTTTCCTCATGCGAGAGCGACGGACGAACCTCTATGTCTGATATCAATGAAACTAATCCCTACTCTTCCTCCGAGATGATTGGTGCTTCCGAGGCTGGAAGCCCGGTCACTGCTGATGTTCAGGCCTCCGACATGACACCTTCGGCAGAAGAGATCGAGGCGCTGATGGCGAGCCCCGGACGCTTTGTCAACCGCGAGCTTTCCTGGCTCGGGTTCAATAGCCGAGTGCTGGAAGAAACCGAGAATCCCAACCATCCGCTTCTGGAGCGGCTGCGGTTCCTGTCCATTTCGGCGAGCAATCTGGATGAGTTCTTCATGGTCCGCGTGGCCGGTCTCAAGGGCCAGAAACGTGCCGGGGTGACCTCGATCAGTGCCGACGGACTGGACGCGGGCCAGCAGCTGGTCAAGATCAACGCCGCCGTACATGATCTGGTGGATCGGCAGCAGGCGAGCTTCCGTGATCTGCGGGTGCTGCTGGAAGAGGAAATGATCTTCCTCATCGAGCCGGACCATTTGACCGAACAGGATTTGCAGGTTCTGGAAAAGACCTTCCTTGAGGACATCTTCCCGGTGTTGACGCCGCTGGCCGTCGATCCGGCTCATCCGTTCCCCTTCATTCCGAACCTCGGCTTCTCGCTGGCTCTCAATCTCAAGGGCGAAAAGGGACGGGGCGATCTCACGGCCATCGTGCGCATGCCCAATGCGCTCAAGCGGTTCATTTCGTTGCCGGGGGTCCCTGACGTTGAAAACAGCCATCGCTGTATTCTGCTTGAGCAGGTGGTTTCCCTGTTCATCGATCGCATTTTCCCCGGCTATTCCGTTGTCAATATCGGCTCCTTCCGCGTTATTCGCGATTCCGATATCGAGATCGAGGAAGAGGCCGAGGATCTGGTGCGCCATTTCGAAAGCGCCCTAAAGCGCCGCCGCAGAGGGTCGATCATTCGTCTGGAGCTGGAAAGCTCGACGGAAGAAGACCTGCGCAACTTTGTTGCCCATGCGGTGGATGTCGATGATGACGAAGTGGTCGATATCGACGGGCCACTCGGCCTGAGTGACATGTCCGAGCTGGTCGGGCTGGATCGTCCGGAGCTGAAGTTCAAGAGCTACAATGCCCGTTTCCCGGAACGGATCCGTGAACATAACGGCGACTGTTTTGCTGCCATCAGGGAAAAGGACATTGTTGTTCACCATCCCTATGAAAGCTTCGATGTGGTGGCGCAGTATCTGCTGCAGGCTGCCCTTGATCCGAACGTGGTCGCCATCAAGCAGACCCTTTACCGGACCTCGAAGAATTCGCCCATCATTCGGGCCCTGATCGAGGCGGCCGAGGCGGGCAAGTCGGTGACGGCGCTGGTGGAGTTGAAGGCCCGTTTCGATGAAGAGGCCAACATTGGCTGGGCGCGCGATCTGGAACGCGCCGGGGTGCAGGTTGTCTTCGGCTTTATCGAACTCAAGACCCACGCCAAGCTGTCGATGGTGGTCCGCCGCGAGGAAGGTAAGCTGGTGACCTACTGCCACATCGGCACGGGCAACTATCACCCGATCACGGCCAAGATCTATACCGATCTCAGCTTCTTCACCGCAGATGAAGAGATCGCGATGGATGTGGCGCGGATCTTCAACTTCATCACGGGTTATGCTGAGCCGGATCACCTCAGAAAGCTGCTGGTTTCGCCCTACACCATGCGCAAGACCCTGCTTGAATATATCGAGCGGGAGATCGACCATGCCCGCGCCGGGCGCCCGGGGCGGATCTGGGCCAAGGCCAACTCGCTGGTTGACCCGATGTTGATCGATGCCTTCTACCGCGCCAGTCAGGCTGGCGTGAAGATTGATCTGATCATCCGCGGCATCTGCTGCCTGAGGCCGCAATTCCCCGGTCTCTCGGACAATATCCGCGTCAAATCGATTGTTGGCCGTTTCCTTGAGCATTCGCGCATCATCTGTTTCGGCAATGGACAGGAGTTGCCAAATCCCGATGCGATCATCTATTTCGGCTCTGCCGATCTGATGCCGCGCAATCTGGATCGGCGCTGCGAAATCTATGTGCCGGTCAGCAATCCGACCATCCATGCGCAGGTTCTTGATCAGATCATGGTTGCCAATATCATGGATAACCAGCAAAGTTGGGAGATTCTGCCGGATGGCTCTTCTCGTCGCATAACCGCTGCGGAAGGGGAAGATCCTTTCAATGCTCACAGCTTCTTCATGACCAACCCAAGTCTTTCAGGACGAGGTGATTCAATAGAAAATGACTCTCCAAAGGCATTCTCAGACCAATTCCAGCGATAACACTCTGGACAAGCTCAACATTCAGGGGCGGATCAATGGATCCGTTCCCGTTGCTGTTGTCGATATCGGCTCGAACTCCGTTCGCCTCGTCATGTATGAGCGCGAAGCGCGGGCGCCTGTGCCGATGTATAACGAAAAGCACCTGTGCGGTCTGGGGCGTGGGGTTGGCATGACCGGCCAGCTCGAGGTCGGGGCCGTGGACGCTGCGCTCGCGGCGCTGAGGCGCTTTCGTTTCCTCATGGACAATGCCGGTGTTGAGAAGAAATATGTGCTGGCAACGGCAGCCGCTCGGGATGCCGAAAACGGGCCGGATTTCCTCAAGCAGGTGGAAGAGATTTGCGGGATTGCGCCGCTGGTTCTGTCCGGTGAAGACGAGGCCCGCAAGTCCGCTCTGGGCGTCGTTTCCGCCATGCTGGATCCGCTCGGGGTTGTCGGCGATCTTGGCGGGGGGAGCCTTGAACTGATTGGCGTCGAGGGCAAGACCCTTGGCACCGGGGCGACCCATCCGCTTGGCGGCTTGCGGCTGCAGGACATGTCCGGTTCATCGGTGCGGCAGGCGCTGAAGATTGCCAAGACCGAACTGGCAGAATCCGAGCAGTTGCAGGGGCTTGAAGGCAAGACTTTCTATGCGGTCGGCGGCACCTGGCGTGCCTTTGGCAAACTGCACATGTCGTCGGTTGGCTATCCGCTCAATGTCATGCATCACTATGAAGTGGATGCCGAAGAAGCGTTCGAGTTCTGCCGTCAGTGCATGCGCGATGATATCGAGGATTTCTCCGGCATCAGCGTGGTGTCCAAGTCCCGTCGGGCCCTGTTGCCCTATGGGGCGGCGGTGTTATCCGAGGTGATCCGCAAAGGCAAGCCCAAGCGCGTTGTCTTTTCGTCGATCGGTGTGCGGGAGGGGCATCTTTACGAACTGCTGCCAGAGACGGTTCAGGAAGAGGACCCGCTGCTGTCCGCCTGCGAGGAACTGTGTGTTCTGCGGTCGCGGTCGCCCCAGTATGCTCATGAGCTGGCCGACTGGCTGGACGGGGTCTACTCTGCGCTGGGTATCGTCGAGAATGCCTATGAGAAACGGCTGCGGCGGGCGGCCTGCCTGCTGGTCGACATGGGATGGCGTGCCCATCCGGACTATCGTGGCACGCAGAGCCTCAATGTCATTGCCCACGGAACCTTCATCGGGATCGACCATCCCGGCCGTGCCTATCTGGCGATGTCGAACTATTTCCGGCACGAGGGCCTGTCCGGCTCGAAGCTGTCGACCCGCATGCGCGACCTGAGCAACCTGCATCTGCGCAGCATGGCGCAGTTGACCGGGGCTGCCCAGCGTCTGGCCCATGCCGCCGTTGGTGATCTGCCGGGGGTTCTCAACCGGCTGGATATCCGTCTGGCCGATGATACGGCCGTGCTGACCATTCCCGATGATTTGAAGATCCTCATGCATGGCAAGCTGGAAAGGCGCTTTGTCAGTTTCGTCCGGCTGCTGGGCTATGACGCCCGGATCGCATGATTTCCGAACCCTGCAAGCTAAGGAGCCCGTTACGCAATGACCAGTGAAAAGACCTCAGATGGGCAATGGGTTGTCGTTCATGGATCTCTGGACAGGAATGCGCCGGTCACGCCGGTGTCCGTCGAGGCTTGCTATCGCGACAGGGTTCCCTATGGCGAATATGTGCTGTTTGCCGCCAGTGATCCCGAGGCGATCGAGGATGGGCTGATCTCCATCGTCGACTATGGCTATCTGGTGGAAGTGCGCGTGACCTTCGAGGAAGACCTTGTCGAGGAGGGTGCAGGCAACATCGACTGGTGTCAGGAGGATTTTGACGATCAGGGCGACAGCTTTGCCAGTGAGGTTTGGCCCAGCTGGCGGGAAGTTACCCTTGGGGATGTCTCACACAGCATCTTTCCGCCCGGTGCGGATTTCGTCATGGCCAAGAGTGTGCTTTCCGTTGATGAGGGCTCGGCCACCTTTGTCGAGATCACGCGGATTGAAGCGGATCTGCCTGCGGAAATGGCGCTGACCTTCTCCAAAGTCGAGCAGGACCGGCTGTTGGAAGTCAAGGCCGTGCTGAAGGATGAGGCTGTGCCCATTGCGCTGCTGTCGGCCCTGTGGGAGCAATTGGTCGAGCAGTTCCGCGATCTGCCTTATAAGAAACTGGAAGGTGCAGAGCGGGTGGAGCCGGACGATGGCGAGGAAGACTTCGATCTGGATTCCATTGGCGAGGTGGCGGGCGAAGCCTGATTGGCCATGCCGCGCGATGCTCTTCCAGAGCAGCTCACCCAAAGGTTTTCGCTCAGACTTGCTCATCGGGGGTGATCATCACCGGCTCGTTGAGGGCTCTGCTTTTGGTGAAGTGATAGAGCGCGACCATGGCTGCCACGAACCCGGCCAGAGCACCCACGCCCAAGGCCCATCTCGGCCCGAGATTATCGGCGACCCAGCCGACGATGGGGGCACCGATCGGGGTGCCGCCCATGGTGATGGCAAACCGCAGCGCCATGACCCTCCCACGCATTTCCGGGGTGGTGGACAGCAGCATCAGGGCGTTGGATGTGTTGAGGAATGTCATCGCCGACAGCCCGACCAGAATCAGCGTGACCGCGAACCACCAGTAGCTCGGCGTCAGAGCCGCCAACGTGCAGCCGACGCCGAATAGCGCTGTGCCGATGAACAGGGTCTCAAACCGGGGCAGTTCCCGACCCGCTGCCATCAGGGCTCCGATCAGGGTGCCGATGGCAGAGAAGGTGGTCAACAGTCCGTAGCCTTGCGCGTCGGCGTTGAATAGCTTGACGCCCATGGTGGAGATGTAGATCGGGAAGTTCATGCCGAAGGTGCCGATAAGGAACAGCATGATCAGCATCACGCGCAGATCCTTGCGCCCAAAGGCATAGTGGAAACCGTCTAGAATGCCCTTGGCCGAACGGCGGGCATGAACGCTGGGCTGCAATTCGGATTGCCGGATCATCAGTAGCGACAGCAGGACCGCACCAAAGGACAATCCGTTGAGAATGAACGCCGGCCCAGTGTCAAAGGCGGCAATCAGGATGCCCGCAATTGCAGGGCCGATCATGCGGGCACTGTTGAAGGAGGTCGAGTTGAGCGCAACCGCGTTCGAGATGTCCTTCTTGGCGACCAGTTCGCTGACAAAGATCTGGCGGGCTGGTGCATCAAAGGCCGCACCGCAGCCGAACAGGAAGGCGAGCAGGTAGACATGCCAAAGCTCGACCAGATCGGCAATGACAAGAAAGCCGAGCAGAAGGGAGATGATGCCCATCACCGTTTGCGTGACGATCATCAGCTTGCGCCGGTCGAACATGTCCGCGACCAGCCCGGTGACCGGGAACAGCAGCAACTGTGGGCCGAACTGGAAGGCCATGGTCATGCCAACAGCCGAGGCGCTGTGATCGGTCAGCTGGGTCAGCACCAGCCAGTCCTGCGCCGTGCGTTGCATCCATGTGCCGATGTTGGAAATCAGGGCGCCAAAGAACCAGAGACGATAGTTGAAGGTGCTCAGGGAGCGAAAAACCGACGTCAGTCTGAAATTCATGAAGGGCATCCTGAAGGTTTCGGCGAGCCTGGCAACCATATCCTTTGCGCATCACCTTACTGTGTGCAGCGCTTGCGAGGCTTTGACCATGTGCCGGTGTGGGCTGCATGCGGGAGGAGGGCTGTTCAAGTCGTGAGGAATTTTAGGGGCGGGCAAACCGTCTTGTGGCCGTGGCCGGGACCATTCTGCCCGTTATGTCTGGACTTGTTCTATTAGGATGATCCTCAGGTGTTGTCCAGAGGATCATGCCGGATCTTAATTGGCCGGTGGGGGAGACCGGTGGTCAAGGCGCACGCTGGGCGCGCCTTGGGGGGTATTCATCAGGCAGAGGCTTCGGTCTGCTTTTCCTTGCGGCCCTTGCCAGACTTCTTGCCATTGCGGGACTGGGGTTGCAGAACCGGGGGGTCGCATTCGATCATCCCGACACGCTTGCCCTCCAGACGCAGGGCGATTTCGCCCTTCTTGATCTTGATGGCATACTGGCCGAACATCTCCCGACGCCAGCCTTTCATGGCGGTCACTTCGGCGTCATCGTCACAGGCGATCTTTTCGAGATCGTCGACCGTGGCGATGATCTTGGCAGCAACACCGTGCTGTTCCGAGATCAGTTTGAGCAGAACCTTCATCAGGTCGACAGCGGCACCCGAACCTTCCGGCTGGTTCTTGCCCTTGGGAACCTCGGGCAGATCCGTCGTCGGGATTTCCGAGATCTCATGCATCAGTTGCAAAAGGTCCTGGCCCGTTTTCGAACGCTCGTAGCCCTTGGAAATGGACCGCAAGGCGGTGAGGGCTTCCGGGGTCTGCGGCTGATGCACGGCCAGTTCGAAAATGGCTTCGTCCTTGAGGATGCGGTTGCGCGGCACATCGCGGCTCTGCGCCTCGGATTCTCGCCATGCGGCCAGCATTTTCAGCGCGACAAACTCGCGAGGCTTGCGAATGCGCAGCTTCATGCGCTTCCAGGCATCGATCGGGGCAGTGTAATAGGTGTCCGGAGAGGTCAGGATTTCCATTTCCTCCTGCACCCATTCGCAGCGGTTCTGTTCTTTCAGATTGTCGCTAAGAGCGTGGTAGACATCGCGCAGATGGGTGACATCGGCAAGCGCATAGGTCAGCTGCTTCTCAGTCAGCGGACGGCGCGACCAGTCGGTATAGCGATGGGACTTGTCGATGCGGTTTCCCGTAAGGCGCTGGACGAGCTGATCGTAGGAAATGGAGTCCCCAAAACCGCACACCATGGCCGCCACTTGCGTGTCAAACATGGGAGAGGGGATCAACTTGCCCAGATGGTAGATGATTTCGATGTCCTGACGGCCTGCATGGAAAACCTTGATCACGCTCTCGTCGGCCATCAACGCAAAGAAGGGCGCAAGGTCCAGGCCCTCTGCCATCGGGTCGATGAGAAAGGCGTCATCCGGCACAGCCATCTGGATGAGGCAAAGTTTCGGCCAATAGGTCGTTTCACGCAGAAACTCGGTGTCAACCGTGACGTAGGGGTGTTTCGCGCATTTTGTGCAAGCGTCTGCCAATTCGGCAGTAGTTGTTATCGTCTTCATCGGGTCCGCTTATATCGAACATTTCTTGTTTTGTCGCCGACTCTTTGTTTCATCAGGGCCAACAGTGGGGAATATTGCAATGTGTTGAGAGAAAATGAAACCTCAATTGTATGATTTTACAAATTTCCTCAAATATGGCTGTGTCGTCAATCTTTTGTTGCATAGCTTTTCGGAGAGCTTTTGTTTAACGGGCTTGCGTGATTTACTTTTTCGATGCCGCTGGCCATCGCTCGCTGTGTGTTGTTGTTTACGTCGGAATGCTCCATGGAAATCAGAAAAGAGACGGTCGCCGACTTCGAGGCGATCATGAATGTGACACTGGCTGCTGCCAAATTGCATCAGGTTGGCAAGCTGGGCGGCTATCATACGCTCAATGAAATGCGCAAGTCGGGCATGCTGGCCCTGTCGCTGGTCGCCGAGATCGATGGTACCATCGTTGGGCATGCTGCGTTCTTCCCCCTGCGTGTTACGGCGGGGGACAAGGGGTGGTATGCGCTCGGTTCCATTTCGGTCCTGCCTGAATGCCAGAGTCAGGGGATACGTAAGGCGCTGATTGCCGAGGGTCTCGAAATCCTGCGGTCGATGCATGGCCGGGGCGTGGCGATTGTCGGGGATCCCGACTATTTCAAGCCGCTTGGCTTCCTCAATGCACCGCAGCTGGCCGCCAGACAGGCCGATGCGGACGGCATCATGGTGATGCCGTTTGACAACAGGATGCCTTATGGCCGGTTTGAATTCCCTGAAGCTTTCATGAGCGTCCAATAGGGATTGATCCTGAGGGCGAATGCGTGGCATTCCCATCGAAAATCCAGTTTCTTTCGGAAAAGCCGGACTTTTTCGCGGTTTGGCTTGACACCCTGCCCAAGCCGTTGCAGGGTCCGGGCAGATTTTTGCATAGGGCGTAGGTTCTGCGCCCTTTTTGCGTTGAAACCGATAGAATTGCGCTCTATTAAAAGCGGGTCGATTTATCGGTAAAGTTCAATTCGAGATGCGGGCGTTCCCGTTTGATGCAAATGGCAAGCCGGCATCTCAAGCATCAGGGTTTATTCATGCATCCTTATCGCAGCCATACCTGTGGCGATCTCCGTGATAGCCATGTGGGCGAAAATGTTCGTCTGTCCGGTTGGGTACACCGTGTACGCGACCATGGCGGTCTTCTTTTCATCGATTTGCGCGACCAGTATGGTCTCACCCAGGTCGTGGCCGATCCGGATTCTCCAGCTTTCGCAGACGCTGAAAAAGTGCGTGGCGAGTGGTGTGTCAGGGTCGAAGGCGAGGTCAAGGCTCGTTCGGAAGACACAATTAACGAGACGTTGCCGACCGGCAAGATCGAAATCTTCATTTCCAAGCTGGACGTTCTGGGCGCTTCCAAAGAGCTGCCTCTTCCGGTCTTCGGTGAGCCGGACTATCCGGAAGACACGCGCCTCAAATTCCGCTTCCTCGACTTGCGCCGCGAAACCTTGCACGCAAACATCCTGAAGCGCTCCGCCATCATCGCCTCAGCTCGCCGTCGCATGAACGCGATCGGGTTCAACGAATTCCAGACGCCAATCCTGACGGCTTCCTCTCCAGAAGGTGCCCGTGACTTCCTGGTGCCTTCGCGCATTCATCCGGGCAAGTTCTACGCTCTGCCGCAGGCTCCGCAGCAGTTCAAGCAGCTGCTGATGATGTCCGGTTTCGACAAATATTTCCAGATCGCCCCATGCTTCCGCGATGAAGACCCGCGCGCAGACCGTCTGCCGGGCGAGTTCTATCAGCTCGATATGGAAATGAGCTTTGTCGAGCAGGAAGACATTCTGACGACGATGGAACCGGTCATTCGTGGCCTGTTCGAGGAATTTGCCGAAGGCAAGCCTGTGACGCAGGAATTCCCGCGCATTCCTTACAAGGAATCGCTGCGCAAATATGGCTCTGACAAGCCTGACCTGCGTATTCCGATCGTCATGGAAGAAGTGTCCGACCACTTCCGTGGCTCGGGCTTCAAGATTTTTGCACGCATGCTCGAAGAGGGCAGCAATGAAGTCTGGGGTATTCCGGCCAAGACCGGTGGTGCCCGTACCTTCTGCGACCGCATGAACAGCTGGGCTCAGAGCGAAGGTCAGGCTGGCCTTGGCTATATCTTCTGGCGCAAGGGCGAAGACGGATCTCTGGAAGGGGCTGGTCCTCTTGCCAAGAATATCGGTCCGGAACGCACGGAGGCCATCCGCACCCAGCTCGGACTGGATGCCGGTGACGCCTGCTTCTTTGTTGCCGGTGATCCGAAGAAATTCTATGACTTTGCCGGTCGTGCCCGTAACCGGGTGGGTGAAGAGCTCAACCTCATCGACCGTGATCGCTTCGATCTGTGCTGGATCGTCGACTTCCCGATGTATGAGTGGAACGAAGACGAAGAGAAGGTGGACTTCTGCCACAACCCGTTCTCCATGCCGAAAGGCGCGCTGGAAGGGTTGGAAAACACTGATCCGCTCGAACTGGACGCCTATCAGTATGACGTGGTCTGCAACGGCTATGAAATCGGCTCCGGTGCCATTCGTAACCACAGTATCGAAGTCATGAAGAAGGCCTTCGAGATTGCCGGTTACAGTGAAGACGTTCTGCAGGAACGCTTCGGCGGCATGTATCGCGCGTTCCAGTATGGCGCTCCTCCGCATGGTGGCATGGCTGCCGGAATGGACCGCATCATCATGCTGCTCTGCGGCACACCGAACCTGCGCGAAATCTCTCTGTTCCCGATGAACCAGCAGGCTCAGGACCTGTTGATGGGTGCGCCGAGCAACGCCACCAACCAGCAGCTTCGCGAATTGCATCTGCGTCTTAATCTTCCAGAATAAGAAACGCTTGCAAGCAAATGAATTGCATGAAAAAGGCGGCTTTGAAAGCCGCCTTTTTCTTTGCCTGCTGCAATGTCGTGATTAACGGACTTGTCGTTAATCTTTGGCCGTTGATCTTCGGTCGTTAATCGCTGTTGGCAATCACGCCGATCGCCAGAATATAGGGGATCTGCTGGGGCGCCGTTGCGGCCAGACCAAGAAGCTGGGCCAGAGGAACCGGACTGGACGGGCTCAGGCTCACTTTCAGGCTCTTCGGGTCGTTGAAGAAACGGTCGACTTCCGCGCCGACAGAATCGGCAAATGCCGGTTCGGTGAAGCCGCTGATCATAGCCTTGACCTGCATGCCGGCCATGCTCCGGATCTGGTCCGGCCCCATTCCCATGGCGCCACCGGCAAGATTGATCAACTCGTTGAGCCCACCCAGATCCTTAAGGGTCAGGGCAGCGGGCAACACGGTCCCCGTGGCCATGATGGCCTGCGCGGTTTCCGGCTTGTCCAGATAGTCACGCATGACACCGCCGACGCCCATGTTGCCATAGAGGGCGGCGACGCCCGGCAGTTCCAGATTGAGCGGATTGACCATGTAGGTCTGGCTTTCATCATCCCAGATGAGGCTCAGCTCTTCATTGACCGTGAGGGCATCGAGACCAAGCTGATCAAGGAATACGCTGGCCAGCGGGTGCTTGATCAGGGCTTTTGAAACCTTCAGATTGTCGATCTTTGTCGAGATTTCGACCGGAACGGCCAGTCCGGCGCGGTCATAGCGGATGCTGGCGCCATTGGCACTCACCGCATTGCCCTCCTGATCTGTATAGTCGAGGCCGGACAGGGCAAGGGTCATCGCGTTCGGGGCAAGCTTGGCCACGTCGCTGCCCTCCGGCTCCTTGTCTTCCATGATCGATTGCCACATGACGCGCTCGATGTCCTGGTAGTCGGCAAACTCGAGTTCATCGATGGCCAGACGGCCAAGCTTGAGGGTGATGGACGGCGGCCCGGCATAGGTCATGCCCGAGATGGAGGATTCCTTGATGCCATAGCTGCTGACGCCGGCCTGTCGGATGGTGTCAAAGCTGAACTGCGCATTCTGGCCCACATACGGACCATCAGGTATCTTGATCTGGACATCGGTTCTGCCCAGCTCGGAAAGTCCAAGGGAGAAGCTCCGGAGGAGATCGAAGCCAGCTGTCATCAGCGCCTTCTGGTCCTCTTCGGACAGGTCGTCCGGGTTGATATCCTGAGCAATCATCTTGTCCAGCAGCGGCACGAGATAGGTAGCTGGCTGCTTGACGGTGATGTCCGACTGGACGGCGGGTCCGATCTTGACCTCGGCGAGATTGGGGATGGTCAGGTTGGCACCGGCCATTTCAATCTTTTTCAGCGCGTCTCTGGTCCCCTCGATGGTTGGGGCGTTGGGGTCGATTGCGCTCCATAGGGCGCCGATGTCATAGCCATCGTAACGGGTCTTGTCGATCGAGTAGGTAATGTGGACCGGCTGATCTTCCGTCTGATTTGCGGCCTGATCTGCCTTTGCGGGAAGACTGCCCTTGTCATCGATGATCATGTCCGTCTTCTGATTGGCAACTTCATAGCTGCCGATCCTGCCGTTGTGGACATCTGACACGGACATCGGGCCGGTTTCAGTTGTCTGGATCGGGTCCTGAGATCCGGCCATATACTGCTTGATGACCATCCCGTCGAGGGTGGTTTCATCGTAGCCTGATTGCAGCAGCAACGGGCGCACATAGTCCAGTACGCTGCCGATCGGACGCGACGGCGCGATCTTGAACTCACCAAGGAATGGGGAATAGGCCGCTGTCATGGTGGACTTGCCAAGCGATTGCAACTCGATCCGTGTGTCGTCAGCCGTTCCCGGAGAATCGAAATCCATTGCACCGCTCAAGGTGTCGATCGTGAGGGTGTCGTAGGCCCAGCCCTGTTCCTGCATTTGAAGGCCGGTGTAGACCGCAGTGGGGATGGTGACCTCGGCGCTGATCTTCAGGTCGCTGTCGCCGTTGCTGTCGCCCGATTTTGACATGCTGTCTTTGCTGGCGCCGTCTCCCGCCTTGCTGGCCATGGTCTTCTTTGGCATCGGCAGGGAGAATGCGGTCTTGTACAGGAGATTCTGTACGGTCAGGCTGTCGGACGCTTCGTTATAGTGAACGGAGCCTGCCGTCACGGTCAGCAATCCGGACTGATTAAGGTCCTTCATGATTGCGTCCCAAGTCTTTTCGGCTTCGCTTTGTGCCTGTACGACAGCGGTCGAAACCAGAAGAATGCCCAGGGTCAGACATGAACGTTTCATATGGTTGGAGTCCCCCAAAATTGATGAGTATGCCTGTCAAATATCGGTATTGCTACAAACCCAGCCTCGGAAAGAGCCAAAATCTGCGCATTTTGCCGCAGGTTCCGGGCTGATCCCGCGTTGAACCGGACGGCGTGATAGTCAAAACCCACTCTATCGTAGTTTTTACTAGTATTCAGTTGGTATTCTGCCTATTTGCAGGCGCTTTGCAACCGTGCTGCTGTAGCAATTTCTTGAAAGAATGCTGGTTGAGCATCAAGGCAAGAATATGGTTAATCATATGTTAGCGGTCCATCGCTACTCTCACTGGAGACTAACGGGAATCTTACCTTGAAGAATCAATTTCGCTCCATAATCCTGCTGTTTCTTGGCGTGGTTTTCGGCGTGCTGCCTCTGTTTGCCGCCCATATCGCCATGCGGGATTACGTCATGACGCGGGGTGAGAATTTTCTTGATCAGACAGCCCGGCGAACGCTCATGCGGGCAGAGGACTTTGTGCAGGATGCGGTTGATGTTCTTTCCACCCTTCCGCACTATCGGGTTCCTGTCTGTGATGATGCGCTGAGAGAGAGCTTTCGTGTCATGATGATGCGCCATATGGCGATCCATGATGTGGGGCTGCTCTATAACGGCGAGTATATGTATTGCTCATCCATGAAAGGGAGTACCCATTTCGGGGCGGCATCCGAAGCGGTTCCCGGAGCGGTGCCCCATCTCAGCTTTCGGGCTGTGCAGGACGATCTGACGGAAAAGGACGGGCTGCTGGTGGAGTGGACCATTTCAAAGTTCGTGTCGATTGGAGCATTCATTCGGGTCGACAGTCTGGGCGAACAGTCCATGCAAACCGATCTGGCTAACTCCTATCGATTGTCGTTGAAGCTCGACAGCGGGGATGTCGTCACCAGCAGCACCCCGGAAAGCCGACTGCAGGAGAGGGCGCCTTTCTACAAGTTCGCCGCTTCGGAAGACCTGACACGAGATCTGATTGAGCGGGAGGTCAATTCAACTCGCTATCCACTGGTCGTTTCGGTTGCGGTTCCATTTCATGCCGTGTGGGAATCCTATGACGGGGTGATCAATGTGATGGATGCGTTTGGCATCTTCACTGGCGGGCTCATCATGATCCTGTTCGTGCGCATGGCAGTGCGCAAACCCGACCCCTATGTCAGTCTTGAAAAAGCGATCCGCCGCAAGGAATTTGTGCCCTATTACCAGCCGATTCTGGATATCCAGAGCGGGCGTCTGGCCGGCTGCGAAGTGCTGGTTCGCTGGCGTAAGCCCGATGGGACTGTTGTCTCGCCGGGGCATTTCATCGACATGGCCGAATCCACCGGTCTGGCGTTGCCGATGACCGCGCTGCTGATGGAACAGGTGGCCAAGGATCTGTCTGTGAGCTATGCCGACCATCCTGATCTGAAGGTTGCCATCAATCTGTTCAACCGGCATTTCGATGATCTGGCAATTGTCCGGGAGGCAGAGCAGGTTTTCGGAAATTCCGGCGTCCGGTTCAGTCAGCTTGTGTTTGAGGTCACAGAACGTCTGCCGCTCGAGAATCTTGATCGCGCCAGAGCCATCATTGTGCGCATGCAGGAATTGGGGATTCGCGTGGCGCTGGATGATGCCGGTACTGGCCATGGCGGCTTTGCCTATCTGCAGAAGCTGGGAATGGACATTATCAAGATCGACAAGTTGTTTGTCGACACCATCACTGCTGACAGCAAACATGTTCCTATCATTGATTCTCTCAGCCAGATGGCCAAGGGTATGAACATGGTGGTGGTTGCCGAGGGCGTGGAAACGGACGAGCAACTGGACTATCTGCGGCGGTCCGGTATCGATGAGGCGCAGGGCTTCCTGTTCTCACCGGCCTTGCCCGCCTCGGCCTATCTGCAACTGGTCGATGCGCTGGGGGGTGTGCACCGGCGGAAGGCCATTGAAGACGGTCCGGACCGACGCAAGGCGGACCTCGCTTCCTGAGCTCTCTGCATGGGGCGGAGGGCGCTACCCCGTCTGTTCATCCCTTGGAATTGCTTCTGCTTCTTGCTGGTTGTGACAACTGCCAAAGTGCCGGGAAAGTTGGATAAGTTTCAAAAAAATCAACAGAATTTTCACTGATTTATGGTCAAATCGGCTCGATTTACCTTGGCGAGGCGACATGATCAGAAATGCCAGAAAAATGGCCGGATACACGCTATTGGCTGCTGCTGTGGCGGGGATGCTTACCACCGGTATGCAATATGTCATGCGCTGGCAGGCCGAGAAGGATATCAAGGCTGATCTGACCATTTCCGCCGACCTGATGCTTGAGCGAGTGGAAAAGGCAACGGAAGCGGCCATCAACGTACTCAACGAGCTGGCCAAGTCTCCCGGACTTTCGTGCACCAGTGATCATCGCTATCGCTACAGCGAGGCAGCGCGCTCCACTGCATGGATTGACACCATTGGGCTGGTGGACCGGGCTGGCAATCTGGTGTGTACGGATCTGGGGCAGTCGGCCCGGCAGACCGGACTACTTCCGGCCTATCAATCCAATGGCAGGGACATCACGCTTTCGCTGTCGGCTGAGAGCGGCCAGGATGCCATCCCGTCGCTGCTTGTTGTCCGGCATGTTGCCAGTGGACGGCGGCTCGTGGCGCGGATACCCGGGGAATTGATCCGGCTTGATCCCGTGCGCAACGATCTCAGGGGCTATCGCTATGCCATGCTGTCACTGATCGGAGACAGCCACTGGTTCATTCTGGAGCCGGAGGAGTCGGGTGGCGCGTTTATTGACCGTGTTTCCGAGAGTTCCGAGTTTCTGCCCTTCGAAGTCCAGATGGCCGTTTCCGAGGCGGCCATTGCTGCAGTCACGCAGGACAAGCGGGACTTCATCAACCTGATTGGCGCGTTCATCGGTCTCATTCTGATGGGCATTGGCTGGCATTTCGGACGCTATCGTGCCACTGGCGCGGACATCATTCTGGATGCAATCGAAAACGGCGAGATTGTTCCCTATATGCAGCCGATTATCCATCTGGATACCGGTGCGATCATGGGCTGTGAGGTGCTGGCGCGCTGGAACAAGCCTGATGGAAGCGTTGTTTCTCCGGGGGAATTCATTCCGCTGGCGCAGAACTATCGCCTTACCCGCGAGGTGACCTGCCATATCATGCGGCAGAGCTGCGAGATGCTCGATCCGGTGGTGATGGAGGGGCAGGTCTTCAAGGTGGCCCTCAATCTGTTCTCGCACCAGATGATTGACGATTCCATCGTGACTGATATCGAGGATGTTTTCAAGGACAGCAAGCTCGGCTTCTCCAATCTGATTTTTGAAATATCGGACCGTGTTCCGATCCAGCATATGGATCTGGCCATTGACGTCATCAGCCAGATCCGCGCTCTCGGTGCGGAGATTGCTCTTGATGATGTCGGCTCAGGGCATAGCGGGCTCTATAACCTGACGTCGATCAATGTCGATATCGTCAAGCTCGACAAGCTGCTGATTGACGCGCTGGAAGGTGGTTTTGCCGGTCTTGAGCTGGTGCAGGGGCTGATTTCGCTGGCCAAGCGGCTCAACATCGGCGTTATCGCCGAAGGGGTGGAAACCGAAGAGCAGGTCATCCAGTTGCGCAAGATGGGGGTCTCAGCCGCTCAAGGCTATCTGTTTGCACCGCCGCTTCCCGGGGCTTCTTTCTGCGAGTTGATGAAAGTGGCAAGGCGCCGCAAGGATGAGGTCAGCAAGCCACCCGAGGGATTGGAGTCCGGCTCAGATGCAGAAAAGGCAGCGTGACGCTGCCTTTTTTATTTCCAACGAAATGAAGCTGATGCCCGGGTCCTTACTGGAACGCCGTCTCGGCGAAGCTGCGAAGCTTGCGTGAATGCAGCCGTTCAACGGGCATTTTGCGCAGGGTTTCCATGGCCTTGATGCCAATCTTGAGATGCTGCTGAACCTGTTGCGTGTAGAAGTCACTCGCCATGCCGGGCAGCTTCAGCTCGCCATGTAATGGCTTGTCCGAGACACAGAGCAGGGTGCCATAGGGCACGCGGAAGCGGAAGCCGTTGGCTGCGATGGTGGCTGATTCCATGTCGAGGCCGATGGCACGGGACTGGGACAAGCGTTCAACGGGTTCGCGATGGTCACGCAACTCCCAGTTCCTGTTGTCGATGCTGGCAACCGTTCCCGTACGCATGATGCGCTTGAGTTCATAATTCTTGAGGCCGGTGATGTCGGCAACTGCATCTTCGAGGGCAACCTGGATTTCAGCAAGGGCCGGAATGGGAACCCAAGTCGGCAAGTCGGCATCCAGTACGTGATCTTCGCGGACATAGCCGTGTGCCAGAACATAGTCGCCAAGGCGCTGGGTGTTGCGCAGGCCGGCACAGTGGCCCAGCATGAGCCAGGCGTGCGGGCGAAGTACCGCGATGTGGTCCGTGATGGTCTTGGCGTTGGATGGTCCGACGCCGATATTGACCAGCGTGATGCCGTCGCGGTTCGGGCGTTTCAGGTGATAGGCGGGCATTTGCGGCTGGTGGGCAGGGGCTTCGCCTTCGACCGGCTCGGTGCTGCCTGACGGAATAATCTGATTGCCAACTTCTACGAAAGCTTCATATTCGGTCGATCCCGAGGCCATCTGTTCTTTGGCCCAGTTCACGAATTCATCGATATAGAACTGATAGTTGGTGAACAGGACGAAATTCTGGAAATGCTCCGGCTTTGTCGCGGTGTAGTGTGCCAGACGGTGCAGGGAATAGTCGATGCGCGGCCCGGTGAAGGGGGCGAGGGGCACGATATCATCCGGACCGTAATGCTGTGTTCCGTTGACGATGGCATCATCGGTAATGGCCAGATCCGGCACATCGAATACGTCGCGCAGCGGACGGGACCACGTTTCGGGCAAGGCGCCTTCGACATTCATGCCATTTGGCCAGGCAAAATGGATGGGGATCGGCGTGTCGGATGGGCCGACCTCGATGGCCACGTTGTGGTTTGACAGCAGCAGCTCGATCTGTTGCTTGAGATAGTGGCTGAAGAGATCCGGTCGCGTGATGGTGGTCGTATAGGTGCCGGGGCCAGGAACGTGGCCGAAGGACAGGCGCGAGTCGATCTGCGCGTGCGTGTCGGTCGTCATGCGGATTTCAGGGTAAGTTGCGCGATAGCGTCCCGTGGAGGGAACATCATTGCGGGCGACACGCGTGAAGGCTTCTCTGAGGAATTCGGTATGGACTTCGTAAATATCCAGCAGCCGCTGGATTGCAGCCTCGGCGTCACGGAATGTTTCATGGCTGAAGCGATCCGGCGCGATCGTGGAAAAGGCTGTTTTCATTCTTTTCATTCTCCTTTTCCTCTGGCCTTTTCTGCTGTTTCGCCGAAAAGGTCAAGGAAAAATATGATCTGGGCAACAATAGAGGTGATTGTGTTGCATTTAAGTGTGCGACAACAGGCTTCCTACTGATTTGCGAAGACTTTACTGATGGTTATAGATAGTGAGGCAAGGTGATCTATGAAAATACCTACCTCTTTTCAGTTTTTTTACAAAGTGCAATTTATAGTGGTTTGAGTCGTGGTGTAATACGCGCGCTGTATGCGTCATTGTGGCTGAATTCCTGCCGTGCCGAAAGGGTTGTTCTTATGAAAAGACGCTTTTTGTTCGCCGGTGTTAGAACTCTTGTTTCTTGTGTCGGCTTGATAATGCTGTGTGGGCTGTCGGCCTCTGCGGCCTGTCTCGAAAACGGGGCCGGGCGCACGCTCTATATTCTGATGCAGAGTGAGAATGGTGACATTGAACGCAATCTGCCGGTTGGTGATGTCATGTGTCTCAATGTGGAAGAGAAAATCAAGGTTGACGCGAATATCCTGCCCTATGGCGGCGCGCGCTTTGGTTGCCGTTTCAAACTGAAAGGCAAGGAGCAGTTCGTCATCACCGAATTTCATACGATGAACAAGTGCAAATTTCTCGAACTTGGCAGATAGCTCACTTTGATTTCATCGGAAATGTTACAATTGTCGAGCAGCTCTTTGGGCTGTATGCTTCTCTATGCTTTCGGGCATTGTTCTTTGTGCATTTCAGGGGGAGCGTCATGTCGGTCGAGTTTTTCATCACCTCACTGTTCATTGTGGTTACGCCGGGGACGGGCATGATCTACACGCTGCTGATTACCTTGCGCCGGGGCTTGCGCATGGGTGTGCTGGCCGCGCTCGGGGGTACGCTCTCGATCCTTTCCCACATGACTGCCGCTGCGCTCGGGGTGGCTGCCCTGTTGCATGCCAGTGCCATGGCCTTTCAGATGGTCAAGTTTGCCGGTGTCGCCTATCTGCTGTTCATGGCCTATCGGATGATGAAGGACAAGGAACAGTTCGACCCCGACCAGCTCAAAGGTGATGAGCCGCACAAGAAGACAGCGGTTGGTGTCATGCGGGACGGCATTCTGCTCAACCTGCTCAATCCGAAACTGTCGATTTTCTTTCTGGCGTTCCTGCCGCAGTTCATTGATATCAACACGACCAGTCCGCTGGCGGATATGGTCGTGTTGAGTGCCGTGTTCATGGCGATGACATTCGTGGTGTTTGCAATGGTGGCGGCTGCTGCGGCTTCGGTGAGGGACAAGCTGTTGTCGCAACCGCAGGTCATGACCTGGCTGAAACGCGGCTTCGCAGCAACATTCGTTGCGCTCGGGGCCAAGCTGGCTCTTACTCAGCGCTAGAAAACCTGCGCTTATCGTTTTGTTTCTTAAGAAATGAAATGGTATTCTTTCGTCAAAGCTGACGCAGGATGATGCTGGATGTCGAGCTTGTGATCAGCTCGCTGGCACCTATCCTGTCGTTCAATTTCGTCAAAGCATTGAGGTCCGGTACGGCGCAGCGCACGACTGCATCAATGTCGCCAGAGAGGGACGCCACTTCCTGCACTCCTTCCAGCCCTGACAGCCAGAGGAGGGCCTTCTCGCAGGGGCGGATGGCGATTTTGACAAACAGGATCGCCCGGATCAGACTG
This sequence comes from Cohaesibacter haloalkalitolerans, assembly GCF_003574655.1. Classification (GTDB taxonomy): domain Bacteria; phylum Pseudomonadota; class Alphaproteobacteria; order Rhizobiales; family Cohaesibacteraceae; genus Cohaesibacter; species Cohaesibacter haloalkalitolerans. Next base: position 358,396 of record NZ_QNUM01000003.1, on the reverse strand, counting down.
TCCCCTGATGGCGACAGCCTGGCATGATAGCCGGTGATCGTCCCGTTGGATTCCAGTCTGGAAATCCTGTCCTGTACGGCAGTTCGCGACAGGCCGATCTGTCGCCCGAGTTCAGCTGCGCTGATCCGGCCATCCCGTTCAAGAATTGCCATTATGCGCTTGTCCGTCTGATCCAACTGCATTTCCCTCGATTGGCAGGCGCATTCCGTCGGAACGCAAGTTTCCTGCTTTGCGCTTTGCTCTTATCATGCTCTCGGGTTGGCACAAAGCCCCGATGGACAAAGGATGGCATATGAGAAAGTTTACTGCGAGCGCATTCACCGGAACGAGGGCGTGGGAGGCCCTGGATATCGAACGCATCGAGGGTGCCACAGTGCGTCTTCACTGGACGGATGCGCCCTATCAATGGCACGTCAATGATGGCCCCGAGGTGTTTGTGGTTCTGGATGGCGTGGTCGACATGCATATTCGTCGGGACGGAGCCGAAGAGGTTCTGCGACTGAGGGCAGGGGATATTTTCCACGCCGAAGATGGGGATGAACATTTTGCCAGCCCGGACGGTCCGGCCCGGGTCCTTGTGATCGAGAAGGCCGGAAGCATCTAGGCCTGAGACTTGTGTCTTGCGCTCCTCGTGTTCTTGGCTTCTCAGGTGGGGCTGGCTGGCAGGCAAGGGCGCTTTGCGAGTCCAACTTTCCCGTCTTTCTGCCCATTTTTCCCAATCCTGTGCGATATCACCACCTTCTGGTCAGACCTGATCGGAAGGTGTTTTTGTATGTATTTCAATCCTCTGGCTGCATTTTGCGCCCAATCTGTTCCTTTGCTAAAATCGTCAAACTGTAATATTGTTTGACAATCTATCAATATGGCAATATGACATTTTCATCGTTCGATAGCGATCGAATTCATGGGAGTTTGGAGGAACAATATCATGAAGAAATTTTTGAGCTTGTCGGCGCGCCTGCTGGGGGCGACGGCCATGGCAGCCTGTTTGGGGGGAGCAGCCGAAGCTGCCAAAACATCTCTGACAATTGCCACGACGACAACGGCGGAATCCACGACGGGTGAACTCATCAAGCAGTTCGAGAATGACGTGCGCACCATGGGGAACGGGGAGATCGATGTCGAGATCTACTATTCCGGTTCGCTGGTCAAATCGTCCGAAACCTTTGATGCGGTGCGCAACGGTGTGGCCAGCTGCGACATGACCAACGGCAGCTATCAGACTGGCAAGAACCCTGCCTTCCAGTTTGTTGCCGACGTCATGGGCGGCTATGACAATCCGCTTCAGTTCATGTCATGGATCTATTACGGCGGCGGCAAGCAGGCCATCAACGAATTGTATAACAGCTACAATATGCAATTCGTCGGGGCCTTCATGGGTGGCCAGGAATCGCTGGTGTCCTCGCGTCCGCTGAATGGCGTGAAGGATCTGGAAGGTTTCAAGTTCCGTTCTCCTCCGGGGATGGAATCGGAAATTTTCGCTTCTCTTGGTGCCAAGCCGGTCGTCATGGACTTCAACGAGATCTTCACTGCGCTCGAAACCAAGATCATCGATGGTGCGGATGCTTCCACTCTGACCAACAACTATCGTCTGGGGTTGTATGATGTGGTCAAGGAGACCACTTATCCGGGCTTCCATTCCATGTCTGCCGACCATCTGGCTTGCAACAAGGATGTCTGGGATGCCATGCCGGAGGCGCATCGTCTCATTCTCGAGACTGCCATGCAGAAGCTTTCCATGAACCTGATGATGAAGACCCTCGTGCTGAACGGCGAGGCCGCAGCCAAGTCTCCAGAGGCTGGTGTGACGCTTCACAACTGGTCGGCCGAGGACCGCGCTACCTTCCGCGCTGCTGCCAAGGCTCGCTGGCTTGAGTGGGCCAAGAAGACCCCGGAAACCGACAAGCTCGTCAAGAGCCACATCGAGTTTCTTGATCGCATCGGTCTTGGGGGCAAGAAGTAACCGGTCGGCATTGGTTCTTTCGGCTGATGTCCCGACTTCAGGGGGATGTCAGCCGGTCTGGCTTGAACAGTGTTCTCATCTTGTCGATATTTGCAATGTTGTGGTCTAAAGGTAAGCATTGTATTGGTTCTCAACTATTTGTCTCAACTCTGTTGGGCGCGAGCGAAGTTGACGATCACCGAAAGATTGGCGAGGGAACATGTCCAAAGATATCAAGCAGAAACTGGCAATCAGTCCGGCAGCAGCGCCATTGCCACGCTATCGCGTTGTTGCGGATCAGATCGCCGAGCTTATTCGACAGGGTGCGCTCGAGCCAGGGCAGAAGATGCCACCGGATGTAGAGTTGGTGGAGCTGTTGCAAGTCAGCCGCCCCACCATTCGCGAGGCCATGATATCTCTTGAAATGATGGGATATGTGGAAACACGATTTGGATATGGAGCATTTGTTGCCCAACGATTGCCGGCAAAAGGACTGGGACTGATCGACAACTGCAGTTTTTCCGAACTGGTCGAAGCCCGTTACTGGTTTGAAGCCGACATCGCTGCGGTTGCTGCCCTGACGATTTCCAAGGATAAGCTCGCCGAGTTGCGGGACATTCTGGAAAGAATGAAAGAACCGGATCTACCTGTTCAGGAACTGGACACCTATGATTTCGACTTTCACATGGGAATCGCGCAATCGACGCAGAACAACATGTTCATTTCCATCATGGACCAGCTCTGGAGCGTTCGAGAACGCTTTCCGAACTGGGCCCGTATCCGGCGCCAGATTCTCGGGGCGAAGGAAAATATCGTGGCCGTGCAGAAGGAACATGAAGTCATTCTGGAGGCGCTTGAAGCGCGGAATCCTGCTGCTGCTCACAGAGCCATGCAGATCCATTGCAAGAGTTTCGGTGTTCCCTTCCTTGAAGAAGGGCTTGAAGGGGTGAATGCATCCGACAAGGATGACATTGTTCTCACGATCATGAACCGCTTGCACTCGCTGGAAGACTTGAAAAAGGAGTGATCGCAGCCCCTGAAGAATGAAGTCTGGTCTTCATTCCTGCGACCGTCCGTCATCACCTGGCTGCGGGCCTTTCAAAGGACCGGCCTGTTGCCACACAGGAGGAATGTGAGATGGCAAATTCTCACAAGGACGTTGGAAAAAAGCGGTCGCCGATAGACAGTCTGTCGTCCCTCTTGGGACTGGTCAGCATGTGGGGCGTTCCCGTCGTTGTTTGCGTGATCTTCTACGAAGTCACCATGCGCTATGTCTTCGTCAGCCCCACCTTGTGGGCCAACGAGTTGTCGCTGTGGATCTGCGGTGGCGTCTATCTGCTGGCCGGGGTCTATGCGATGCGCAAGCGGTCGCACATCCGCATCACCGTCATCTATGACGTTGCACCCCGCTGGCTGCAGCATGTCTTCGATCTCATCTCGGTCGCTCTGCTTGGCGTCTATGTCATGGCGCTCGTCTGGGGCAGTTACACCGATGCTGTCCGCAAGCTGATCTCGTGGGAAACCTTCGGCACGGCCTGGGATCCCCCCATCCCGGCAACGCTCAAGCCGCTGCTGCTGATCAGCTTCGTGCTGATTGTCGTGCAGGCCATTTCCAACCTGATCATGGACTGGAAGGACGGGGAAAGCGAAAGCTGACCCGGCCCTTGGCACCCCAATTCATTCAACCAGAATTCTGAAGACCGTTTCCGGACTGTGACCCCGCGCCTGTTTGATGCGCCGAGGCAGTCGACGGGAGAGTTGTGTCTTCTCATCAAAGGAGCCAGAGCTATGGACGCGGGTTTGATCTCGGCCGTATTGCTGATGGGAATGTTGTTTCTTCTCGCAATCGGTATGCCACTAGCATTTGCATCCGGTGTGCTCGCTGTCGCCGTCATGGCGATGAAATTCGGCGTGGGCATGCTTTTCAGTCACTTCGGCATGGGGCCACTCAATATCCTGGCGCAGCGCATCTATGGTGTTCTGACCAACTATGCGCTGATATCTGTGCCGCTCTTCATCTTCATGGCCCTGATGCTTGAACGATCCGGCATCGCCAGAGACATGTACAGTAGCCTCAACATGTGGCTGTCGCGGACCCGCGGCGGGATCGCCATCGTCACATCGATCATGGCCATTGTCATGGCCGCGATGTCCGGCATCATCGGCGGTGAGGTTGTTCTGCTTGGTCTCATCGCCCTGCCTCAGATGCTGCGGCTTGGCTATAACCAGAGCCTTGCCATCGGCACGATCTGCGCCAGTGGCACGCTGGGAACGATGATCCCGCCGTCCATCGTGCTGATCATGTATGGGCTGGTGACGGAAACCTCTATCCACTCGCTGTTCAAGGCCGCCTTCTTTCCCGGTTTCATGCTGGGGGGCTTCTACATCGTCTATATCATCATCAGGACACGGCTCAATCCATCTCTGGCACCGCTGCCGGAAATGGACGAGGACCAACTGGCCGGGCTTGAGAAAACCAAGTGTTTTGTCACCCTGCTTGGCTGGATGCTGGCGGTGTGGGGGCTGGGGCGTCTGGTTCACGGCGCTGCCATCGAGATCCAGAACGGCTTTGGTGGCCTGAGGCCGGAAGAATATCTGCCCTATAGCATGCAGGAGCATCTGGTTTCTCTCATCGCCCTGCTGATCGGGCTTGCAGGAACACGGCTGGTTTTTGGCCAGACGATCATCGCCGAAACATGGCGGATGTCCAAAGGTCTTGTCGCGCCATTCATCATCGTCGGCGTGGTGCTGGGCTCCATTTATGGTGGCATCACCGGCATCACCGAGGCTGCTGGCATGGGTTCGATCATCGTTCTGCTGATCGTGGCCATCCGCAAGGAGTTGAATTTCAGCCTCATCAAACAGGCGGCGAGCCAGACCTTCATCTCGACCGGTTCCATCCTGTCGATCACCATGGGTGCCACCGCTCTGGCCGGGGCCTACACCATGGCAGGCGGGCCGACCTATATTGCCAATCTCATCATTGGTGCAGACATGCCGACCTATGGTGTGTTGCTCATCATGATGGTGATCTTCCTGTTCCTTGGTGCCTTCATGGACTGGGTCGGCATCGTGCTGCTCGTCATGCCGGTATTCCTGCCGATCGTCGTGGAGCTGCCGCGCGCCGAACTTGGTCTGCTTGGGCCGATGGTGGATCAGGCGGCCATGGTGCCGATCTGGTTCGGTGTGGTCTTCACGGTGGCCATGCAGGTGGCCTTCCTGTCGCCGCCGTTCGGACCGGCAGCCTTCTTCCTGAAGTCCGTTGCGCCGCCGCACATCACTCTGCCCGACATTTTCAAGGGCTTTATACCCTTCATCGGCATCCAGATCCTGGTTCTGCTGCTGGTGCTCTTCTTCCCCGAGCTGACAATGCTCTTCCACTGATCCTGACGAACAATCGGACCGGCTCGATACTGAACCGGTCTGGCCTCCGGCCGCCATTGCGGCGCGGGTCTCTCCACATCAATGAGGTTTAAAATGGCAACCAGAATTACCAATGTCGTTGTACGCGATATCCGCTTCCCAACGTCGCGCAATCTTGATGGCTCGGACGCCATGAATGCGATTTCCGACTACTCGGCCACCTATGTAACGCTGCAGACCGACAGCGGCCTTGAAGGCTGCGGGCTGACCTTTACCATCGGCCGTGGCAATGATCTGTGCGTCGTCGCTGCCCGGGAGTTGGCGGAGATGTTCGTCATCGGTCAGACGCTTGAGGACATCACGGCCAATTTCGGTGCCTTCTGGCACAAGCTTGTGGCCGGTGACTGCCAGCTGCGCTGGGTTGGTCCGGAAAAGGGGCTGGTACATCTGGCGACCGCTGCGCTTGTCAACGCACTTTGGGACATGTGGGCCAAGTCTGAGGGCAAGCCGGTCTGGAAGATGCTGGTCGACATGAGCCCGGAAGAGTTGGTGCGCTGCGTCGACTTCACCTATATCTCCGACGTCCTTACTCCCTACGAAGCCATCGGCCTTCTGCGCAAGGCACAGCCGGGCAAGGCTGCCCGCGAAGCCGAGATGCTGGAGAAGGGCTTCCCGGGATACACCACCGCCGCTGGCTGGCTGGGCTATTCGGAAGAGAAGATGCGCCGTCTTGCCCGGGAAGCTGTGGCGGATGGCTGGACCCATCTCAAGCAGAAGATCGGTGCCGACATTGATCAGGATGTTCGCCGCGCCCAGATCCTGCGTGAGGAACTGGGCTGGGACCGTCAGCTGATGATGGATGCCAACCAGAACTGGGATGTGGATCAGGCTGTCGAGAACATGCGTCGTCTGGCCGAGTTCAATCCGCTATGGATCGAGGAACCAACCAGCCCGGATGACGTTCAGGGCCATCGGGCCATCAAGGATCGCATCAGCCCGATCGGGATCGCCACGGGCGAACACGCCCACAACCGCGTGATGTTCAAGCAGTTCTTCCAGGCTGGGGCTATGGATTTCTGTCAGCTTGATCCGGCGCGCCTTGGTGGTGTCAACGAAGTGCTTGCCGTTTTGCTGATGGCCGCAAAATTCGGTGTGCCGGTCTGTCCGCATGGTGGCGGGGTAGGGCTCTGCCAGTATTCTCTCAACATCGTGCTGTTCGACTATATCGCGGTGACCGGCTCTCTGGAAAACCGGGTGCTCGAATATGTCGACCATCTGCACGAGAATTTCGAAGAGCCGCTGACCGTCAAGCGTGGCCGTTACTATCCGAACCTGCTTCCCGGCTATGGCGCGACCATGAAGCTGGCGTCGCTGGATCGTTTTGAATACCCGATCGGTGCTGAATGGGCTGAGGACGCCAAATAGCCAGATCGTCTGGGACATGGTGGCGGGGCAGGGTCTGAAGGGTTTCGGCCCTGTCGCCACCAATCCGGTTCCCTCCCCGGAGCGTCAGTGTATCGGCGGACGAATCTTCGGATCCGGTCTCAATGATACACTGACCGCTCGGTGGAGGTGGGACCGGGAGAGCACCCCCGGATCACTCCATAGAAAAGCCACCGACCCTTGTAAAGGTCGGCGGCTTTTCTGTTTCTGTTTCAGGCTGCCAAAGTCTGACGCCAGCCCATAGGGAGCGCCAGAGCCTCGGATCCCGTGATCAGGAGCAACCGGATGTGGAACCGCAGGTGTCGCACTTGAGGCAGGTGCCGTTGCGGACCATGGTGAAGTTGCCGCATTCGCTGCAGCTTTCGCCTTCGTAGCCCTTCATGCGCGCCAGAGCGATCTGGTCAGCCTTGGTTTCCACCTTGCCAACAGCCGGAGCTGTGCTTGGCTGAACCTGACTGTCGCGCTTCAGCATTGTTGCGGTTGCCGACGGGATGGCGGCCTTGACCACAGGGGTTGCCGGAGCGCCATGGCTGTGGTCGCCGTGATCGTGGTCATGATCGTGATCATGGTCGTGATCGTGGGCATGCAGACGGGCATATTCCTTGCCATCCACCAGCTTGAAGCGCTCGGTCTTGCCGCGCAACAGGCCCTTGGAAATCGGCACTGGAACCTTGCCTTCGGCGCTGCCCTTGCCCGTCGAGGTCGTTGCGATATCGTCCGGGTTGACATGGGCGAGATCGTGGCGATCCAGATAGGAAACGGCCAGCTCCCTGAAGATATAGTCAAGGATGGACGTAGCATTCTTGATGGCGGAGTTACCCTGAACCATGCCAGCCGGCTCGAACCGGGTGAAGGTGAAGGCATCAACATATTCATCAAGCGGCACGCCATATTGCAGGCCGAGGGAAATCGCGATGGCGAAGTTGTTCATCAGGCTGCGGAAAGCGGCGCCTTCCTTGTGCATGTCGATGAAGATTTCGCCGATCTGGCCGTCATCATATTCGCCGGTCCGCAGGTAGACCTTATGGCCGCCAACGGTTGCCTTCTGGGTGTAACCCTTGCGACGATCCGGCAGTTTCAGGCGTTCACGGACACGGTGTTCGACAACGCGCTCGACAACACGTTCAACGATCTTCTCGGTGACCAGCGCAGCACGTTCCGGCATCGGAGCGGCGGCAAGAGCCTCAACGGCATCCTCGGCATCGCTGTCGTCGTCTTCCAGCAGCTGGCTGTTGAGCGGCTGGCTGAGCTTGGAGCCGTCGCGATAGAGAGCATTGGCCTTGAGGGCCAGCTTCCAGGACAACATGTAGGCGTCTTTGCAGTCATCGACCGAGGCGTCATTCGGCATGTTGATCGTCTTGGAGATCGCGCCGGTGATGAACGGCTGGGATGCAGCCATCATGCGGATGTGGCTTTCAACCGAGAGATAGCGCTTGCCGATACGACCGCACGGGTTGGCGCAATCGAAGACCGACAGATGCTCTGCCTTCAGGTGCGGGGCGCCTTCCAGCGTCATGGCACCGCAGACATGGATGTTGGCGACGTCGATTTCTTCCTTGCTGAAGCCGAGGAAGGCCAGCATGTCGAAATGCGGATCGTTCAGCTGGTCGTCATCAAGGCCGAGGGTTTCCTTGCAGAAATCTTCTCCAAGGGTCCACTTGTTGAAGGCGAACTTGATGTCGAAGGCGCTCTTGAGGCCGGATTCGATGGTGTCCAGTTTCTCGTCGGTCAGACCCTTGCCCTTCAGCGCGTTGTGGCTGATGGCGTTGCAGTTCTTCAGTGTGCCGTGGCCGACAGCATAGGTTTCGATGTCCTTGATCTGCTGCTCGGAATAGCCAAGCTTCTTGAGGGCATTGGGAACCGTGCGGTTGATGATCTTGAAGTAGCCGCCACCGGCCAGCTTCTTGAACTTGACGAGTGCGAAGTCCGGCTCAATGCCGGTGGTGTCGCAGTCCATCACCAGACCGATGGTGCCGGTCGGGGCAACAACGGTGGTCTGGGCGTTGCGATAGCCATACTGCTGGCCCAGTTCGAGCGCCTTGTCCCAGGCCGCAACGGCGTGGCTGATCAGCGCCTTGTCGTTGCAGCTGTCATGGTCGAGCGGCACAGGGTTGATGTCGAGCCCTTCGTAGCCGTCAGCGTTGCCATAGGCGGCATTGCGGTGGTTGCGAATGACGCGCAGCATCTGCGCAGAGTTGGCTTCGTAGCGTTCGAAGGCACCCAGCTCCTTGGCCATTTCGGCCGACGTGGCATAGGACGTGCCGGTCATCAGGGCAGAGATGGCAGCACAGATGGCGCGGCCTTCCTTGCTGTCATAAGGGATGCCGGAGGTCATCAGCAGGCCGCCGATGTTGGCATAGCCCAGACCGAGGGTACGGTAGAGATAGGAACGCTCTGCGATTTCCGGAGACGGGAACTGGGCCATCAGCACGGAGATTTCCAGTACCATGGTCCACAGGCGTACGGTGTGCTCGAATTCCTCGACTGCGAAGTTGCCGTCCGCCTGCAGGAACTGCAGCAGGTTGATGGAGGCAAGGTTGCAGGCCGTGTTGTCCAGGAACATGTATTCCGAGCACGGGTTGGACGCGATGATCTCGCCATCGGCAAGGCAGGTGTGCCAGTCGTTGATGGTGGTGTGGAACTGCAGGCCCGGATCGGCAGAGGCCCATGCGGCATAACCGATCTGTTCCCACAGGTCGCGGGCCTTGACGGTCTTGCGGATGTCGCCCTTGATACGACCGATCAGATTCCAGTCGCGGTCTTCCTTGACGGCGTTGAGGAAGTCGTCGGTGATGCGGACCGAGTTGTTGGAGTTCTGCCCGGCAACGGTCAGATAGGCGGCGCTGTCCCAGTCGGTGTTGTAGGTGTCGAACTGGATGTCCTTGTAGCCCTGTTTGGCGAACTGGATGACGCGGCGGATGTAGTTTTCCGGCACCTGCATCTTCTTGGCAGCGCGGATTTCGCGCTTCAGGGCAGGGTTCTTCTGCGGATCGAAGCATTCATCGTTGGAACCCTGGCAGTTGACGCAGGCCTTCATGATTGCCTTGAGGTGCTTGGAAACGATCTTGGAGCCGGTCACAAGAGCGGCTACCTTCTCTTCTTCCTTCACCTTCCAGTTGATGTAGGCTTCGATATCCGGATGGTCGATGTCGACGACAACCATCTTGGCTGCGCGGCGGGTGGTGCCGCCGGACTTGATCGCGCCAGCAGCACGGTCGCCGATTTTCAGGAAGGACATCAGGCCGGAAGACTTGCCACCGCCGGAAAGCGGTTCGCCTTCGGAACGCAGGGACGAGAAGTTGGTGCCTGTGCCAGAGCCGTATTTGAACAGGCGGGCTTCACGCACCCACAGATCCATGATGCCGCCTTCGTTGACCAGATCATCGGAGATGGACTGGATGAAGCAGGCATGCGGCTGCGGATGCTCGTAGGCTGAGGCAGAGCGGGTTAGGCGGCCGGTTTCGAAATCGACATAATGGTGACCCTGGCTCGGGCCGTCGATGCCATAGGCCCAATGCAGGCCGGTGTTGAACCATTGCGGAGAGTTCGGGGCGACGCGCTGGGTGCAGAGCATGTAGCGCAGTTCGTCATAAAAGGCGCGGGCGTCGGCGTCGGTGTCGAAATAGCCACCTTTCCAGCCCCAATAGGTCCAGGTGCCGGCGAGACGGTCGAACACCTGCTGGGAAGACATTTCCGGGCCATAGCGTTCTTCTTCCGGCAGAGCGGCCAATGCTTCTTCGTCAGCGACGGAGCGCCACAGCCAGGAAGGAACGGAATTTTCTTCAACGCGTTTCAGTGCGGCAGGGATACCGGCCTTGCGGAAATATTTCTGGGCGAGAATATCGGCAGCCACCTGGGACCAGGCTACTGGCACATCAATATTCTCCAGACGAAAGACGATAGACCCGTCGGGATTGCGAATTTCACTAGTAGCCTTACGAAACTCGATAGATTCGTATGCTGATTTTCCTTCAGTGGTATAGCGCCGCTCTACACGCATCTTTTATAACCCCTTCGCAAAGGTAATGCTGGTCTCTCGCTGTGAGATCAGCCGGTGGTTGGTGCAAGACATCGGAATTCCTGGCCTCGGAACGGCCGAAATCCTGCCGGAGTTTTGAGTCAGCCCCACGAGCGAATCGTGGCACAATGAACTTGTCTTGCAGACACCAGTAGATCGAGGATAGGTTAACAAAATCTATATATGGTGTCTACGTTGTCAGGGCAATGTCTATATGTTGTGTCTCTCTGTTTTCCTGTCCAGATTTTAGCGCACAAAATTGCGCGACCAGAAATCTTCAACAAACACAGCGCTAGCCGCTGCTCGTGTCAGATTTTGATCATGCTACTGTACGAAAATGTTGGAACAGGAAGTCTGGAGCTTTGAACCAGAGACGCCGCTGCCTCGACAAAACGGATTATGGATTCTTGAGCGAGTGAACGCAAGAAGGGCTATCGCTTGTGTCTGAAGATTTTCTGTCAATCTATATATAGTGTTTTTTGCGTCCTGATCAGGAACGGGAAAAATCTGCGCCTCACATGGTGGAGCAGTGGGGAAATTAACTTTTTCGGGCGCTTTAACAAAACTGTTAAAATTGAAGTCAAATACAACAGGCGATCTTGAACGCGAATTAATGGCTCTGTGTCATCCTACCCGCCGGACTACTAAAAAAAGACCATAAAACAGCAGGTTGGACGGATCCATGGAGCATCATGCCGCATATGGGCTGAGTATCGAATCGTTGGACATCGTGATCGTGGATGACTCCAAGTCGGTGCTTACGATGATTCGATCAATGATATCTTCGATGAAGGTTGCTCGGGTGCGTTCCTATGATCGTGGGGATGCCGCGCTGCACGCCATCATGCATGAGCCACCAAATGTGATCATAACGGATCTCAACATGGCGCCGATGTCCGGCCTGCAGCTGCTCAGCCTCATTCGTCGCGGCACCATGGAGCCGCTCAGCTTCATTCCTGTCATCGTGATCACCGCCTATGCGACGGAGCAGCGCGTGGCCAAGCTGTTTGAAACCGGGGCTCATCATGTGCTGGCCAAACCCATGTCCTCGGCGGCCTTGCAGCAAAGACTGCGGTCCCTGTGCAGCGACAAGCGCCTGATGCGCCTTGAAGGCGATCGCTATGTCATCGATGGCATGCATGAAGTGCTGGAGGAGAAGCGCTCGCGCTTGCGGTCGCTGGAGAAGGCACGGCAGTTCCATGAACAGACCTTGCCGGATGCCAAGAAACAGCAGCGGGCGGCCGATCGCATCATGCACAACCCACTAGAGCTTGAAGGCGATACGGCCACACCACACAGTCACAGCCCGTCGGGCTGGCGCGGCAGCAGCCTGACGCGGAAGGATTCGTCTGGCACAGGCACCAACTCACGGCCGTCGCGCTATGCAAGTGTTGGACGGGGGCGCCGATAGGTCTGCGCCTTCACTCCGTGCACCTTCAGTCCGAGTGTTTGTCTGGGCGGTCCATTCGTCTGAATTTTTGTCTGCTTCTCTGGACATCCGCGAAAATATGTAGTCATAGTGTCTCGCGTTTGAATTGCTGACATGTGGGACGTCATGAAGAAATTTCTGCTCTTGCTGTTCACCTGGTGGGGTAACACCACATTCGGAACCTGGCTGCACACCAAACGGTTCGGAGAGTTCGTCGGCAAGGACGAATTCGGCAACAGCTATTACAAGCAAAAGGTTCCGAAAAACGCGAGTTACGCCGACGTCCGCAGGGGCGAACGCCGCTGGGTGGTCTATGCCGACCCGTCCGAAGCCAGCCGCATTCCTGCCGGATGGCATGGCTGGATGCACTATCGTACCGACGTGGCGCCCAGTCAGGACGAGATGCCGCATTGGCCGTGGGAGCGGGCGCATCAGCCCAACATGACAGGCACCGCGCGTGCCTATCGCCCAGCCGGGTCATTGCTTTCGGCACAAAAGCCTGCCGAATCGCGCGCCGACTACGAAGCATGGACGCCCTGAACCCGGTTTTTTCCTCCATTGGTGCCGTTTGGCAAAGTCTGTCAAACTATTGACTTTTTTGCTGCATAACACCGTCTGGTGCCAGTTCCTCCAACGCAAGACGGGGGAATCGGCAAATCAGCCTTGCCTTTGGCCCTGAAACAGGGCTAGGAACGGGTTGGTTGTGCGATTTTCGCGGTCTGATGATTGTGTTTTCCGGTGGCGAGCGTGCTGCCCGCAGGCGCAAAGAGGCGCAGATGTCTTGATGGGCAAGTTGTTTGCCCCGGACCCAGTTGAATGATTGAAGGGCTGTTGAGTGGCCAGTGCCTGATGGTGCCGGTGACATGCTTTCCGCCTGATAGCCGGAGAAACTGATGAATTTTTTGGTGGGCTGCAAATGGGGCTGGATGCCGGGAAGGCTGACACTTGCTTCCCTGTTTTCCGTTGTGTGTTTGCTATCCTTTCAGGCTGCCGCACAGGAGGTTGCCAATCCTGTTGCCACCTTCGCCGGTCTGGACAAGATCACCGCCCGGATGATCCAGTTCGACGTCTATATCGACGAGACCGTTCAGTTCGGCTCGCTGCAGGTGACGCCGCGGGTCTGCTATACGCGCCCTGAAACGGAACGTCAGGAAGAGACAGCCTTTGTTGAGGTGGACGAGATCACCCTTGAGCGCAAGGTGCGCAGGATCTTCACCGGCTGGATGTTCGCTTCCAGCCCGGGCATGAATGCCGTGGAGCATCCGGTCTATGACGTCTGGCTGGTTGGCTGCAAGCGGGAGACCGAGGTTCCCAAGCCGAACTAGACTTTGGCAAACTTCCAAGAGGCAAGCCTCAGCGAGAGACCCAAAAGGAAAGCCGGATCATGTCCGGCTTTTTGCGTTTTTGGAACTTCTTGCTGGTGGGCGTGCAGTTCCGCCAGCGCCGTCATTCGTCGTCGATGGCGTAGAAATCTGCCGAGGAGCGCATCGCGTGATCGAGCAGGGCGTGATATTCCACCTTTGGGATTTCGATCGTGCCGAACTGCTTGAGATGGTCGGTGATGAACTGGGTATCGAGAAGGGTGTAGCCACCGGCGTTGAGGCGCTCGACCAGGTGGATGAGTGCCATCTTGGAGGTATCGCGTGCCCGGGAGAACATGCTCTCGCCAAAGAAGGCCCGCCCCAGACTGACCCCATAGAGCCCGCCGACCAGCTTGTCGTCGTCCCAGACCTCGACGGAATGGGCGTGGCCCATGGTGAACAGCTCGCGATAAAGCTCGTGGATCTGCTCGTTGATCCATGTGGTCGGACGATCGGGGGCGGCCTCCGCACAGGCATCCATGACGCCGCCAAAGTCCGTATCGACCCTGATCCTGAAGGATGTGGTGCGCATGGTCCTAGCCATCCGCTTGGGAACATGAAAGGCATCCAGCGGAATGATGCCGCGCATCTCCGGCTCGATCCAGAACAGGGTGGGATCGTCGGCACCCTCGGACATGGGGAAGATGCCGCAGGCGTAGGCCCTGAGCAGGATCTGGGGGGTGATTTCCAATGTGGATGAATCGTCTGTCATGGCAGAAACTGTATCACGGCTCTCTTTGAACTGTCTTTATCGGGGCCCCCGATGATGCAAAAAGACCGCACGAAACGCGCGGTCCTCCATGATGTTGTACCGAATGGGTATTCGGACGGCCTACTTCATGCCGAGATATTTTTCCAGCCAGTGGATGTCATAGGCACCATTGGCGATATCCGGCTCGTCCACCAGCTTGCGGAACAGAGGCAGGGTGGTCTGGATGCCATCCACCACGAACTCGTCCAGCGCGCGTCTGAGACGCATCATGCATTCAACGCGGTTGCGGCCGGTGACGATCAGTTTGCCGATAAGGCTGTCATAATAGGGCGGAATTGAATAGCCCTGATAAACGCCGGAATCGACACGAACCCCAAGTCCCCCCGGTGGGTGGTAATAGGTGATCTTGCCCGGTGACGGGACGAAGGTTTCCGGGTTTTCCGCGTTGATGCGGCATTCGATGGCATGGCCCTGGAAGATGACATCTTCCTGTTTGATGTCGAGGCCGGCACCGCAGGCAACCTTCAGCTGTTCGTTGACAAGGTCGATGCGGGTGATGGACTCGGTGACAGGATGTTCCACCTGCAGGCGGGTGTTCATTTCGATGAAATAGAACTCGCCATTCTCATACAGGAACTCGATCGTGCCAGCGCCGGAATAGCCCAGACCCTGCATGGCCGTGGCGCAGATCTCGCCAATGCGCTTCTGCTGTTCCTCGTTGAGAGCAGGGGACTGTGCTTCTTCCCAGACCTTCTGGTGGCGGCGCTGCAGAGAGCAGTCGCGTTCACCGAGATGGATGGCGTGGCCCTTGCCGTCACCCATGACCTGCACTTCGATATGGCGCGGCTTTTCGAGATATTTCTCGATATAGACCGTTGCGTCGCCGAAGTTGGCCAGAGCCTCGGAGCGGGCCGTCGTGAAGGCAAGGGCGATCTTGTCTTCAGAATGAACCACCTGCATGCCTTTGCCGCCGCCGCCGGATGCTGCCTTGATCAGGATGGGATAGCCCATTTCGGCTGCCACACGCTTGGCTTCTTCCGGGCTGTCGACGCCACCTTCCGAGCCGGGAACGACCGGAATGCCAAGCCGTTTTGCGGTCTGCTTGGCAGCGATCTTGTCACCCATGATGCGGATGTGTTCAGCGCTCGGGCCGATGAAGCCGATCTTGTGCTCTTCCAGAATCTGCGCAAAACGCGCATTTTCGGAAAGGAAGCCATAGCCGGGATGTACAGCATCAGCGCCGGTGATTTCACAGGCCGCCAGAATCTGTGGGATATTGAGATAGCTGTCGCGTGCCGACGGCGGGCCGATACAGACGCTTTCGTCCGCCAGTTTGACATGCATTGCCTCGGCATCGGCAGTGGAATGGATGGCCACTGTCTGGATGCCCAGTTCCTTGCAGGCTCGCAACACCCGAAGGGCAATTTCGCCCCGGTTTGCGATCAGAACCTTTGAAAACATGGATTTCCCCTAAATTCCTGACTATTCAATGATGACCAGTGGTTCGTCGAACTCGACAGGCTGGCCGTCTTCCACCAGGATTGCCGTGATTTTGCCGGCTTTGGTGGCAGGAATCTGGTTCATGGTTTTCATCGCTTCAACGATCATCAGCGTATCGCCAAGCTTGACCTGGTCGCCGACGGCAACGAAAGCTGCTGCGCCCGGTTCGGGACAAAGATAGGCGGTGCCGACCATCGGCGAGCGAACTGCGTTTGCCAGATTTGCATCAGCGTCCTTGCCGGCTGCGGCCGGAGCGGCTGCTGGCGCTGCAAGCGGAGCCGCTGCTGCATATGCGGCTGGCTGGGCTGCTGCTACGGCCTGCTGCACCACGATTTCGCGGGCAACACGAATACGCAAGTCGTCCTGTTCGATTTCAATTTCCGTCAGGTCCTGGGACTTTACCAGCTCCGCCAGCTGACGAATGAAATCAGGATCAAGTTTGCTTTTCTCTTTGGTCATATGTTCGCATTCCATTGGTTTAATACCAGGTTCTCATGGTTTGGGAGCCTGTTGGTGCGCAGGCATCAGGCCTGAGACTTTTCCAGATGCTCCACGAGCGCTTCGATCGCCACTGTATATCCTTTTGCGTTCAGCCCACAAATGACGCCAAGCGCTGCGGGAGAAACATAGGAATGATGGCGGAAGGATTCGCGTGCGTGAATGTTTGAAAGATGCACTTCGATGACTGGCAGGCTGACCGCCCGAATGGCATCCTGAAGAGCAACGGACGTGTGCGTGTAGGCCGCAGGGTTGATGATGATCCCGCGGGACTTCTCACGGGCTTCATGGATCCAGTCGATGAGTACACCTTCGTGATTGCTCTGGCGGAAATCAACCGTCCAGCCCATTGATGCGGCCTTCTCAAGGCACATGTCCCTAATGTCATTCAAGGTGGTTGAGCCGTAGATGCCGGGTTCTCTCAGACCAAGCATATTGAGGTTGGGTCCGTTCAGAACAAAGAGCGTATTGGTCATTTTTTAGTCCGCGCTAGAGCACATTTTTAAAGCGAGAATGTACAGCATGCCTCGCCAATTCTGCAGAATTTCGGCAAAGCAACAGCAGCAGGCCCGGCTGTCCGGCCCACTCGTCTGGTTTCTTATAGGCTGTCCCTGGCTGAGTGAAAAGATACGAAAAGGGAGGTAATGCTTTTCATTCCTACTTATCGTCATGATTTTCAGCAAAAATGACCATTTTGTGGCATTTGCCAGCATTGGAAAATGCCGCTGGGGATAGGCGGGAGAGGCGCCCTTCGCGCCTCGTCTCCGGTGTTTCGTGAACAGGTCTGTTGCGGAACTTTCAGGCCCGCATAACGACCGTTTTTACGCAATCACGATCAGCAATTGGTCGAGCCGCAGCTGCGCAGATTGGAAATCTTGCTCTCGAAGGCTTCAAGCGAAATGTAGCCTGGAATGACCTCGTCACCGAGCACATAGCCCGGCGTGCCATTCAGATTGAGGACGTCGGCCAGACGATAGGCATCCTGAATCGGTTCGCGAGACGACTTGTCTTCATAGAGCTTTTCCAGGGCATCGCGAGCTATTCCGAGTTTTTCGGCTTCACGCAGGGCGGTTTCCTTGTTGGCCGTACCGCGCATGGTCATCATGGCCTTGTGGAAGTCCCAGTATTTGTCCGGTGCAGCCTTGGTTACAGCCACGGCAACCAGAGCGGCCTCCTGCGACTGCGGGCCGAGAATTGGCCACTCCTTGAGGACGACGCGCAATTTCTTGTCCTTATCCATCAGCTCAAGCATGCTGCCGAAGGCCTGTTTGCAATAGCCACAGTTGTAATCCATGAACTCGACCAGCGTGACGTCGCCTTTTGGGTTGCCGAGCACGATCTGGTCCTTGCCGTTGAAAATCTCGTCCTGATGCTCCACCACGGCCTGTTTTGCCTTCTCGGCACGTTCCAGTTCGGCCTGCTGCTGCTTTTCGGCTTCCTGCTGGCTGAGAATGGTGAAGACCTTGCGGATAAGGTCAGGATTTTCAAGCAGGTAGTCGGAAATGATCGTCTCGATTTCCTTCTTCTGCAGATTGTTGAATTCCGTCGCGTTGGCTGGCGCGCTGGTCACGCCGATGAGGGCGAGTGCAGCGAACAGGTAGGAAATCGGCGAAAATCTGTGGCGCATGAGTTGGCGTCCTTGTGCGTTTAAAAGAGCGTTTCAAACTGGATAAGCAAGTGGTGTGATCGGTAAAACTGCGTTGGAGAATAGGGCAGAACGCGTGTGTTGCGAGACAAATCTTGAATTGTTCACTTGATTGTGACCTTTAGCCTCACTCTGGCGAGTGGCGGCATAGGGGCATACAGTTCAACGCATTTCATTCGACGCTCTGCTCATCCTCTGGCTGTCCTCCGGTCACAACTTCGGTTGTTTGTAGGACATGATGTCATCGGCCTGAAGCCACTCTGGAGAGCCGCGCTTCAGCTTCTTCTGGGCGCGCGCCGCCATGGCTTTGGCGGAGGCAATGTCGCCGGATGCGAAATAGCCGTTGGCAGTGGCGATTTCGGCTTCTGCCCGGCGACCCAGATTCTCGTAGGCCTGAGCCAGAAAGCGATAACCGACGGCCAGATCCGGGTCATGCTGCAGGCCACGTTGCAGATGCGTGACGGCGGCGCTGTAGTTGCGGTTGGACTTGGAGGAAATAAGCGCCTGACCGAGCATGACGCGCAAGATGCCCTCGTTGGGTTTCAGGGAAACTGCCTTGTTGAGCGGGGCTACGGCGTTGTCCGGCTGTCCCGTTTCCAGATAGACTTGGCCCTTCAGTTCCCAGAAATAGGCATTGTTCGGCTGTGCGTTGAGCAACTGGTCGATCATCTTCACGGCCTTGTTCCGGTTGCCCATCCGATAGGTCACGATGGCCTGCGCATAGAGGCTCGGCAGGTCGTTGCCCTTGTAGTTGCGCAGAACCCGCTTCGGGTCCTGGGTGAAGGCTGCCAGTTTGGCGCGCGCCAGATCATGGCGCTGTTGTAGAGCGGCGCTGTCGGTCTTGTTGAAGAACTTGCTCTTTTTGGCAAGATTTTCCACCTGCGCGATGCGGTCGCGGGGCAGGGGGTGAGACTGGATGTAGGGGTCCATATACTGGCTGGAAAACAGCGCCTGATCGGCAAAACGCTCGAAGGTGGTCAGCATGCCCTTGGCCGATTGTCCCGTTTTGGCCAGATAACGCAGCGCCGCACGGTCGGCTGCGGTTTCTTCGGTTCTGGCATAGCTGAGGAATGTGCGCTGGGCCATGCCGGGGGAGCCTGCGGCGACGGCGCCGCCAACGCGGGCAGCATCAGGGCTGCCAGCTGCCGCGCCTGCGGCCATTGCACCAGCGCCAGCCAGCATGCCAATCGCGGCGATGGTCTGGGCGCGGCGCATTGCTTCTCGCAGGCGGATCATATGGCCACCGGCGATGTGGCCCGTTTCGTGGGCGATAACGCCGATCACCTCGTTGGGCGTCTTGGCGTCAATGATGGTGCCGGTGTTGATGAACATGCGCTTGCTGTCGACAACAAAGGCATTGAAGCGGCTGTCGTTGATCAGGTGGATGCGGATGTTTGTTGATTTGAGACCTGCGGCTTCGAAGATCGGGCGGGCATAGTCGCGGATCAATTCCTCGGTTTCAGCATCGCGCACCAGCTTGATGCTGCGCCCCTGAGCGTCAGCCGGAGCGCTCGCCAGCAGCAGAGGTTGCAGGCCAATGAGCGATACCATCAGCGCCGACAGGGCTTTTCGGTGCATGGAGGCAAGAAAGCCATGCTGTTTCTGCCTGGCAGTGGGTGGAACTTTCTGCAAAGACTTGATACCAAAGCCCTCAAACATGATCACAACCTTCTTTGATTTTCTCAATCCCCATAAGAGATCTGTCGGAGATCAAAGCCACTTACTGTCTGGGTGGTAAGGATTCGAAACATTCGGCAATATCCTTACCTGCGGCCATGGTGAAAATGTGGCACAGACAAATGGAAGAGCCAAAAGGAAAAGATAAATGCTCACTATTTCCAAACGCGGCACCATTGAACCCTTTTTTGCGATGGACATCATGGCCAAGGCTAATGCACTGGCTGCGCAGGGTAAAGACATTGTCCATATGGAAATCGGCCAGCCGGGGGCTCCGGCACCAAGGCTGGTGCGGGAGGCGGCACAAAAGGCCTTGGTGGATGGCCGGATCGGTTACACCGATGCGCTTGGCATCCGCTCCCTGCGCGAACGCATCGCCCGGCATTATGCCGAGCACTATGGGGTGACCGTGTCGCCAGAGGCTGTGGCGGTCACGACCGGCTCCAGCGCCGGGTTCAATCTGGCCTTCCTGTCGCTGTTTGAAGTGGGAGACCGGGTGATCCTGCCCAGCCCGGGCTATCCGGCCTATCGCAATATCCTGTTCTCGCTAGGGCTGGATGTGGTCGAGGTGGAGACGCGGGCGGAAGACCGCTGGAGCCTGACTGCAGAGGATATCCGGCGGGTTCATGCGGAAAAGCCGGTAAAGGGTGTTTTGATCGCCAGCCCGGCCAATCCGTCGGGCACGATCATGGAGGCTGAGGCGCTGAAGGCTGTTGTCGACGTTTGCGACGAGCTTGGCATCTGGTTCATCTCGGATGAAATCTACCACAGCCTCGAATTTGGCAGCAAGGCGGAGACGGCTCTGCGCTTTTCGCCCAATGCCGTCATCATCAACTCCTTCTCCAAATATTACTGCATGACCGGCTGGCGGGTTGGCTGGATGATCCTGCCACCACTGGCGCAACGGTCCGTGGAATGCCTCAGCCAGTCGCTCTATCTGTGCCCGCCGATGCTGTCGCAGGTGGCCGCCACTGCGGCCTTTGATGCCCATGAGGAGCTGGATCTGGTCAAGGCCGGATATGGTCGCAACCGGTCCTATCTGATGCAAGCTCTGCCGGAAATCGGCCTTGGCGACTTCATGCCGATGGATGGGGCATTCTATGTCTATACCAATGTCAGCAAGCTGACCAATGACTCGATGGATTTTGCCATGCGGTCGCTTAGCGAAGCTGGTGTTGCCATCACGCCGGGGGCCGATTTCGATCGGGAGAGGGGGCACCAGTATGTGCGGCTGTCCTTTGCCGGAACCGAAGAGCATATGAAGGAAGCCATTCGGCGGCTGGGTGACTGGCTGGCCTGACGTCTCAGCCTCTCCGCAAGAAACAAGGCAAACAAAAAGCCGCATCGAATTCAATCGATGCGGCTTTTTCATGATCTACGGGACCTGAGGCTTAGAGAAAGCCGGAACGGTTCCACCAGCCGGTCCGCTTGGGACGGTTGTCGTCTGGCTGTTCTTCTTCCGCCTTGGGCTCGGCTTCCGCTTCAGCCGCCTCAGCGGCAACGGCGGTCAGCTCTTCAACGGGCTCGGCGCTTGGCTCTTCGCTTGCGGCTTCTGCTTCATCGGCGGGAGCGGCCGGTGCTGCGGTTTCTTCAACCGGAGCCGTGGTTTCTTCTGCCGGAACTTCTTCCGATGCTTCCAGTGCTGCTTCAGCTTCGGGAGCGGAGGCAACCTCTTCAGCTGCAGGCTCTTCGACGTTTTCTGGCTCTGACGCGATGGCTTCAGGAGCCTCGGATGCCGAGGTTTCGGTTTCCGTCTCTGGTGCATCAAACGCTTCAGGAGCGGTTTCGGCTTCAGCGACGGTCACGTCTTGAGGCTGTTCTTCAGCAGGAGCAGCAGGCGTTTCAGCGACGCTGTCGTTGCTTTCCAATACTGCAACGCCGCCTTCGGCAATGTAGACCTCCGGCATGGAGTTGCTGTCGGTGTCTTCTGCATCAAAGCTACTGGAGAAGCCATAGGACTCAGGTGCATGCCCGACCACTTCCATGGCTTCGGCGGTCATTTCCTGTGCTTCTGCATCGCTGTTGCGGTTGCGACGGTTGCGGCGACCACCACGGCGACCCCTGCGACGGCTCTTCTTTGGCTTGTCGTCGTTGGATCCATCATCGTCGCTTGCCTCTGCAGCCTCGTCGCCTTCGTCGGAAGCATCAGCATCGGCTGTGTCATCACTGTCCATGTCGTGCTCGCCATTTTCATCACGTGGCGATCTGGCGTCAGACTGGGATTTCTTGCGGCGGCGGCGACGGCGACGTTTCTTGGAACTGCTTTCTTCTTCGCGTTCCTTTTCCTCTTCAGCCATTTCAAAAGCTTCGAAGGCCTCGTCGTCTTCGTCATCCACTTCCATGGTCTGCATGGAGATGGTCGGGGTCGGCGCTACCGGCTGGGCCAGCGGTTCGCCCCGTTCGATTTCCAGATGCTTGCCTTCCAGATGATCATCCACTTCAACATGGATGTGCACGCCGAACCGGTTTTCGAGTTCGAACAGATTCTCGCGCTTCTGGTTGAGAATATAGAGAGCGACATTGCCGCGGGTTCTGACCACAACATGGTGGTTGACGCCCTTGAGCAGATGATCCTCGATGCTGCGCAGCACCAAAAGAGCGACTGAAGCTGCCGCACGGACATAACCGGTGCCCTGGCAATGCGGGCATGGGTCCATGGTGCTTTCCAGCACGCCGGTGCGGATGCGCTGACGGGACATTTCCATCAGGCCGAAGTGCGAGATACGACCGACCTGAATGCGGGCGCGGTCGGACTTCAGGCAATCCTTCAGGCGCTTTTCGACGGCCCGGTTGTTGCGTTTCTCTTCCATGTCGATGAAGTCGATGACGACCAGACCGGCAAGGTCGCGCAGGCGCAACTGACGGGAAATCTCTTCGGCGGCTTCCAGGTTGGTGGAAAGCGCAGTGTCTTCAATATTGTGTTCGCGGGTCGAGCGACCGGAGTTCACGTCGATGGAGACGAGGGCTTCGGTCTGGTCGATGACGATATAGCCGCCGGACTTCAGCGTCACCTGCGGGCTGAACATGGCGTCCAGCTGGCTTTCGATGCCCATGCGGGTGAAGATCGGCTGTGGCTCGCGATAAGGCTGGACGTTGCGCGCGTGACTTGGCATCAGCATGCGCATGAAGCTTTTGGCTTCCTTGTAGCCTTCCTCGCCGGAGACCAGAACCTGATCGATGTCCTTGTTGTAAAGGTCACGGATCGAGCGCTTGATCAGCGATCCTTCCTCATAGACAAGCATCGGCGCGGCGGACTTCAGCGTCAGATCTCGGACGTTCTCCCACAGACGCAGCAGATATTCGAAGTCGCGCTTGATCTCGGTCTTGGTCCGGGATGCCCCTGCGGTGCGCAGGATGACGCCCATTCCGTCGGCCACTTCCAGTTCGGAGGCAATCTGCTTGAGGCGCTTGCGGTCGGATACGTTGGTGATCTTGCGGGAAATGCCGCCGCCACGAGCGGTGTTCGGCATCAGAACCGAATAGCGACCGGCAAGGGAAAGATAGGTGGTCAGGGCGGCGCCCTTGTTGCCACGTTCTTCCTTGACGACCTGAACCAGAAGAATCTGGCGGCGCTTGATCACTTCCTGAATCTTGTACTGCTTGGCACGACGACGGCTGCGGCGTTCCGGAACTTCTTCCAGAGCGTCTTCTGCGCCAACATGTTCAACGCCGGATTCTTCATCATCCTCGTCGTCGTCTTCGTCGTCATCCTCATCGTCGGAAGCGGAAAGCTCTTCTTCCTCTTCGTCGTCCTCGTCATCGAGGTCGTCCGGATCGGCGCTGAGGCTTTCATCGTCGGCAACGGCATGAGCCTGAGCCGGCGGGGTGTTGGTGTCATCCTCGTCGCTTGAAGCGTCATCGGTGTCAACCGGTGCGTTCTCGCCTTCTTCGACAGGTGCTGCTTCTACCGGAGTAGCGTCGGCTGCAACCTCTGCTGCCCCTTCGCTTTCGTCGGCAGCGTCGGCAACAACAGCGGTGCCTTCTGCCGGAGCTTCGGCCTCGACCGTTTCAGCGGAAGATGCCTCTTCCTTTGCAGCCCGTGAGCTGTGGTTTTCAGATTTTCTGGAAGACCGGCGCCGTCTCGACTTCTTGGCCGGTTTTTCTTCTTCATGCAAATCTTCGTCGTCGTGGCTCTGTTCTTCTTCGAGAAGAGCCTGACGGTCCGCCATCGGGATCTGATAATAATCAGGATGGATTTCGCTGAAAGCGAGGAAGCCGTGGCGGTTGCCGCCGTAATCGACAAAAGCGGCCTGCAGGGACGGTTCGACCCTGGTTACCTTTGCCAGATAGATGTTGCCACGCAATTGCTTGCGATTGGCGGACTCGAAGTCGAATTCCTCAACCCGATTGCCGCGTACGACCACAACCCGGGTTTCCTCCGGATGCGTCGCATCAACGAGCATTTGATTTGCCATAAAGTGTTGTCTCCACGGAAAAGCGCGCCGGCAACCGTTATGGCCGAATGACTCGACGCTCGGCAGGTTCGCGCTTCTTCGCTTTTGTCTATTGACGACCCGACCACCATCGGTTTTCGGCTGTGCAAATGACCGAGCGCCAGGGCATGCAGTCGAGCTGCAAGGCTATCTCCGGCACTATGGACCATGTGTTGACACATCCCAGGGTGGGTCCTCTTGTTGATACTCGATGCCAGAGGACGCTGTTCATCCTCGGCAGGGTTCTTGGCATGCAATCCGGAAATTATTTACGCGCTCCAGATTGCCGCGAATTTGTTGTGGCCTTCGGGACCGATCCCGAAATTCCGGGCCACTCGCCAGAGCTTGGTATGTCCGCCTCGCCGGCGCGAAACTCCTGAAGACGTTCCCGTTTTCGGGGGCGTCGGGGTTTTCGCCAGTCACGTATTCTTGACGTATAGATGTTTCGTCAGAAATACGGATTCTCGAATCGGATCATTGCTTGGCAACATTGGCCCAAACGTCTTTGTAGGGTTCCTTACGCAAATATGCAAGTGCAAGGCTGCTTAACAAGTGATTTGATACGCTGTTTTTGCTTGTTATCTATACTTATATCTACAGATATACCATGCTGAGATGTTGATAGCACCATTCTGTCAAGATGTGGTTAACCCTCAGGCCCCAGTGTTCTGGGGTGGCAGCGGCTCAAAAATCAAGCTATTCGCTGTCATGTTGCCACATTGCTTTCCAAGATATGGGGCTCCTTAGGAGGAGACCCACTGGTCTGGCAATGATCCGGCCAACGGTCGGTGACCCTTGTTTCGATGAAAGAGGCGGATGACAACTGCTATGCGTTTGCTCCAAGCTATCCTGATCCTGCTGACGTCCCTTTACTGCGCGCCCCTGATGGCTCAGGAGGGGGGAGAGACACCGGTTGTGGTTCATGGCGCCCGAACGGACGGCAATGACAAGACCGCCGAGTTCATCCTTGATGTTGCAAAGCCGGTCGGTTTCAGTGTCTTTGCTCTGGAAGGGCCCTATCGGCTGGTCATCGACCTGCCTGACATGACCTTTCAGATGGAGCAGGGGATCGGCTTGGTTGAGCGCGCCATGGTGAAGAATTTCCGCTTTGGCAGCTTCGGGCATTCCGGCTCCCGCGTGGTGCTCGACCTTTCCAAACCGACCAAGGTGGTCAAGGCCTACACCCTGCCTTCAGTGGATGACAACCCGGCAAGGCTGGTCATCGAAATGGCTTCGGTCAGCAAGAAGGAATTTGCCGAACAGGCCCTGCGGGACGTGATCCGCATTCGGGCTGACGGCAAGCGGGACACGGCGCCGGTGGCACCATCTGCGACAGTCGACAAAGAGGCGGACGCAGTCGAGGACAGTCGCCCGCTGATTGTTCTCGATCCCGGACATGGCGGTATCGACACAGGGGCTGTTTCCAGCAGTGGCGCGCATGAGAGCACGATCGTCCTTGAATTTGCCAAGGCGCTGCGCGATGTGCTGGTCAAGGAAAAGCATTTCCGCGTCCTGCTGACCAGAGACCGCGACCGGTTCATTTCTCTTGGCGGGCGGGTTGCCTTCGCCCGTGAAAAGAAGGCGGATCTGTTCCTGTCGATCCATGCGGATATCGTCAAGGAACACTATGTGCGCGGGGCAACGGTCTACACGCTTTCCGACAAGGCGTCTGACGCGGTGGCGCACACGCTGGCGCAACAGGAAAACAGATCGGACCTGATTGCCGGGCTGGAAATCGAGGAGACCGATGACGTGGTCGCCGACATCCTGATTGATCTCACGCGCCGGGAAACAGCCAATCATTCCGCCCTCTATTCCCGCACGCTGGTGGGCGCGCTCAAGTCCTCCGTTCGCCTGTCAAAGTCACCGGAACGCTCGGCTGGTTTCCGTGTGCTCAAGGCTCCAGACATTCCGAGCGTTCTGCTTGAATTGGGCTATCTTTCCAACAAGGAGGACAGGGCGGATCTGTTGTCTGACAGCTGGCGCGACAAGGCGATCAAATCCATCGTCAAGTCGATCAACAAATTCTTCGCCAAACGGTCCGCGCAGTCGAGCGGCCTTTTCCTGCCCAGGTCTGGCTGAGAATCGCCACCCCTTGCGGGTGATGTTCTTGTGGCGGGAATGTCGCTTTTCTGGCCCAAACGACAACCCGACTGACGACATGATTGCTGAATATGTGCGGATAAATTTCTTAACGAAGCCCTTTTGCTGCCCCAATGTCATGTGATGGTTGCAAAATGATTGGCAGCAGAATAAGTCTGTCCGTAATTTGGATCGGGCGCTTTATGCGAGTTCTGAGGGCGTTTGTGTGGGCTGATGATGGCGACCGAAGTTTTAGAAGCAGGGACTGCTGGTGTAGGGGTGCAAAGCGCGCTTTCTGGCTGTTTGCTTCGCTTCTGGGGCCTGCTCACTGGTTCTGCTCATTGGTTCTGCTAATGGGTGAGGGGCCAGTTCAGGGCGCAAGCCATAAGGAAGTGGCCCAAAGTGGGCGTGAAGCAAATGCGCTCACGGTGCGTTTCTGATGGGCGTGTTTCCGATTGGCTGTGTTTGCGATGGCATGACGCTTGAATTTAACGGGATTAAGTAGGAACAGATATGATAATTTGGCGCTTCTTCGGCTTTCTCTTCGCCGCAGGTTCGATTCTGTTCATAGTGATCGCCACCGCTGTATATATCTTCCTCAATTCGATGATGGCCGGGTTGCCTGATTTTACGGCGCTGAGGAATTATGAGCCGCCCGTGACCACGCGCATTCATGCGGCTGATGGCCAGCTGATGGCTGAATATGCCAGAGAGCGGCGTCTGTTCCTTCCCATTCAGGCCATTCCGGAGCGGGTCAAGGAAGCCTTCATCTCTGCGGAAGACAAGAATTTCTACAGCCACGCCGGTCTTGACTTTACCGGTATCGCCCGCGCTGTTGTCACCAACCTGAAGAATGTGGGCCAGAACCGCCGCCTTGTTGGTGCTTCCACCATCACGCAGCAGGTCGCCAAGAACTTTCTTCTGACGTCTGAACAGTCCTATGAGCGCAAGATCAAGGAAGCGCTCCTGTCCATGCGTATCGAGCAGACCTTCTCCAAGAACGAGATTCTGGAACTATATCTCAACGAGATGTATTTCGGCATCGGCGTCTATGGCATCGGGTCGGCCTCGCTCAACTATTTCGACAAGTCGGTACATGAGCTTTCGCTCTCCGAGATGGCCTATCTTGCGGCTCTCATGAAGGCGCCGAACAACTATCATCCGATCCGCCACAAGGAAAAGGCCATCGAGCGCCGGGACTGGGTCATCGACCAGATGGTCAGTAATGGCTATGTGACCGTGGAAGAGGCCAACAAGGCCAAGGCTACGGACCTGCAGGTCAAATTCCGGCCACGTGGTGCGCATATCTTCGCGGCCGACTATTTCGCCGAAGAGGTTCGCCGCTGGATCGACAAGGAGTTCGGTGAAGAGAAGCTCTATAACGGCGGTCTGTCTGTGAGAACCTCTCTTGATGTCAATCTGCAAAGGGAAGCCCGGGTGGCGCTCAACCATGGTCTGGTGTCATTTGACAAGCAAAAGGGCTGGCGTGGTCCGCTCAAGACCATCGACATCTCCGGCGACTGGGGCAAGACACTTCTGGCGGAGAAGCCGCTTTCCGACGTGCCTGAATGGCGGATGGCCGTTGTCCTGACGGCGGATGGCAATGAAGCAACGGTCGGTCTGCGTCCTTCCGAGGGCGATGAAGAAACGCCAGGCAACGTCAATGAACGCCAGATCACGACGCTGTCCTTCAAGGACATGAAGTGGGCCAAGTGGTCTACGGGTGATCGCAAGGGCAAGGCCCTGAAATCGGTTGCCGATGTGTTGACGCCGGGGGATGTCATCTATGTTTCCGCCAAGGAAGATGGCAGCTTCGAGCTGGAACAGATTCCGGAGGTCTCCGGTGCCCTGATTGCGATGGACCCGATCACGGGCCGCATTCTGGCGATTGCCGGTGGTTTCTCGTTTGATGAAAGCCAGTTCGACCGGGCGACACAGGCCTATCGCCAGCCGGGGTCTTCCTTCAAGCCCTTCGTCTATGCAACGGCGCTCGACAATGGCTATACGCCTTCGAGCGTGGTTATGGATGCGCCGATCGAAATCGATCAGGGCGGCGGGCAGGGCCTCTGGCGTCCACAGAACTATGGCGGCAAATTCTACGGCCCATCGACCTTGCGGCTTGGTATTGAGCTGTCGCGAAACGTCATGACCGTACGTCTGGCCAAGGACATGGGCATGCCGCTGGTGGCTGAATACGCTCGGCGGTTTGGCATCTATGACAATCTGATGCCGGTGCTCTCGATGTCACTCGGTGCCGGTGAAACGACGGTTCTGCGCATGGTGACGGCCTATTCGATGATCGCCAATGGCGGGCGTCGGATCACGCCGACCTTTGTTGACCGCGTGCAGGATCGTTATGGCAAGACCATCTACCGGCATGACCAGCGCATTTGCGAAAACTGCAATGTGCAGCGCTGGGATCATCAGAGAGAACCTGAAGTCATCGACAACCGCGAGCAGGTGCTCGATCCGATGACCGCCTACCAGATCACCTCCATGATGGAAGGTGTGGTGCAGCGCGGTACCGGTACCATCGTCAACAAGGTGGTTGGCAAGCCGATCGCCGGCAAGACTGGAACGACCAACGACGAACGCGACGCCTGGTTCGTCGGTTTCTCTCCCGACCTGGTGGTCGGTGTCTATGTCGGCTATGACCGTCCACGGCCGATGGGACGCAGCGCCAGTGGTGGTCATCTGGCCGCGCCGATCTTTGCCGAGTTCATGAAGGTGGCCCTCAAGGACAAGCCGAAGAAACCGTTCAAGGTGCCGGAAGGTATTGAGCTGATCCCGATCGACCGGCGCACTGGCCTCAGGGCCTCGGCACAGAGTGAAGGGGTCATTCTGGAGGCCTTCAAACCGGGCACCCTGCCGCCGGACAGCTATTCCGTCATCGGCTTTACCGAAGACATGGGGCGGCCGGTATCTGCGGAAGAAGCTGAACATGCCTTGACGCAAGGCACGGGTGGTCTGTATTAAAGCCCGATAGACAATGCTGACGAAGCGGATGCAGCCAGACTTGCGTCCGCTTTGTCGTCAGATGAATTGCTTTTGAGACCGGGGGCGGCTTGTCCATCCTCTCCGTTACGAATAAAGAGAACCGCATGCGCGCAGAAATCCAGAATGTAGTCGACGAAATCAAGCAGGGTCTTGCTCTGCTGAGGAGGCATCTTTGACTGGGATGTTGCCCAGAAACGCCTTCTTGAACTGAATAACCTCGCCGAAGATCCCAACCTTTGGAATGATCCTCAGAATGCCCAGAAGCTGATGCAGGAGCGCCAGAAGCTGGAGACGGCGATCAATGGCTATCTCAAGGCCAATCAGGATCTCAATGATTCCATCGAGCTTATCGAACTGGGCGAGATGGAAGGGGATCAGGATGTGATCACTGATGCAGAACAGACCCTGCATGCCCTTCTGAAAGACATTTCACGCCAGCAGATCGAGACGATGCTCTCGGGCGAGGCTGACGGAATGGACTGCTATATCGAAGTGCATTCCGGTGCGGGTGGTACGGAGAGCCAGGATTGGGCCTCCATGTTGCTGCGCATGTATACCCGCTGGGCCGAGAAGGCCGGGTTCAAGGTGGATGTGCTTGAAGTCACTGCCGGTGAAGAGGCTGGCATCAAGGCTGCGACCATCATGGTCAAGGGCGAGAATGCCTATGGCTGGGCCAAGACCGAATCCGGTGTGCATCGTCTGGTGCGCATCTCGCCGTTCGACAGTCAGGCGCGGCGTCATACGTCATTCTCCTCCGTCTGGGTCTATCCGGTGATCGACGACACGATCGAGATTGAAATCAACGAGAGTGATTGCCGCATCGATACCTACCGCGCCTCCGGTGCTGGTGGCCAGCATGTCAACACGACCGACTCGGCTGTCCGCATAACGCACTATCCGACGGGGATTGTGGTTCAGTGTCAGAACGAGCGCAGCCAGCACAAGAACCGGGCTCAGGCCTGGGACATGTTGCGGGCGCGTCTCTATGAGCGCGAGTTGCAGATCCGTGAGGACAAGGCGAGTGCCGAGAATGCATCCAAGACCGATATCGGGTGGGGGCATCAGATCCGGTCCTATGTCCTTCAGCCCTATCAGCTGGTCAAGGATTTGCGCACCGGTGTGGAAAGCACCAGCCCTCAGGATGTGCTCGATGGAGCGCTAACGCCTTACATGGAAGCCGCTTTGGCGCAGCGTGCCTATGGCACGGAAGGGGCTGAGGTCGAAGATCTGGTCTAGGGCGGAGCCCTGATCCAGTGCGGCCGCTCTGTTGTCTTTCTGAAATTGAAAAGGCCCGAACCGGTTTCCGGTTCGGGCCATTTTTGTATCTACAGTAAATCTCCACCTCCAACTCCACCTACGGCGGAGAACTGGGCAGGTTCCACGATTTCGGCAAGAAACCGCCTCACTTGAACCATTGGCGTGGTTTGGAGCCCAAATGAGGAGGATTTTAGGGTTCGGATTTACCATCGCCGATTACGCCATATCCACGCGGCGGGCAACCAACGAGGTCTGTGGCAACTCCAGACAGAAGAGCACGAGTCGTCGTTTTCACACCAATGCTGGCGGAAAGAAAATGGAGCCATTGGGCGGGCGCTGTCTGGTGATGGAGATTGAAAGCAAAAGGAAGTGTTAAGGATAAGTTAAAATAGGCCTAAATCAGCTTATGCAATTCTTTTCCTGCGATAAGGAAAGAATAGGGGTTCACGGCCTTGCCACCAACCCGGGTCTCGAAATGCAGGTGTGGACCAGTGGAGCGCCCGGTCGAACCAACCTTGCCCAGCACGGTTGCCGTGGTGACCTTCTCACCTTCATTGGCCAACACCTTGCTCATGTGAGCGTAGCGGCTGACAACACCGTTGCCGTGATCGACTTCTACCATCAGGCCATAACCGGCGCGCGGACCAGCATAGGTCACTGTGCCAAAGCCGGCAGCCCGGATGAGTGAGCCATAGGTGTCGGCAACATCGATGCCGGAATGCATGGACATCCGGTCAAGGAACGGGTCCTTGCGGATACCGAATTTGCTGCTGAGATGGCCGGAAACCAGAGGATGACTGATGGGCAGCTTGATGACCTGATTTTTCAACTGGGTGAAACGATCAAGTGCCAACTCGACCTTTTCGGCATCTTCAGCCAGCTGATCGTGGTCATAATCCTCGGTGATGGGGATGTAGGGACCGCCGATACCGCCTTCTTCTTCCGGCAGATCAACCTTGATGCCAAGCGCTGCGATGCGCTGCTCGACGCGGCTCGACTTGTACCGGAGGTCGGTCAGCAGGTTGTGCAGAATGACCTTGCTATCAACCATTTCCTGCTCGAGCCTGCCTGCGGCGTCCGCAAGCTTGACGATGGTCTGGTTGCCATTTGGCGAGGCTTCCGGCGCGTCGATGATGGACGGGTCCGCTTCATCAAATGCGGAGGCAAGGAGAATGTCATCCGAGCCTGAAGAGAGTGGCAAGGTCTCATTCGTGCCGGTGTCTGGGCCGTTGTCAGAATTGGCTTCGGCGGCGTCGGTAAAGGAATTGGTGCTGCGGAAGCCGAGTCGTGTCAGTTCCTTGAAGCGGCTGGAGATGGCCTCCGGTGTTACGTCGGCTGTTGCCTGGGCCACCACGAGGCGCTTGTCTTGCTCGGCGCTGGCCTGAACATTGGGTCCGCTAGCGGGGGCCGGACCTGCATCTGCCTGCTTTTCATTCTGGCGCCAAGGGGCAGTCCGCGGCAGCGGAACCTTCAGCTCGGAGCGAATGGGCAGTCCAGCCTTGCGGGCCTTGGTTATGATCGGTTCGAGAACGGAGGAATAGGCCTCGAAGTCGGCCTGTTTCTGCATCAGGGTCTGGACATGGCTTTGCAGCGCCTGCTGGTCCAGCATCTGGCGGCTGGCGATGCGGTCGATCTGGCTTCGCAACTGGGCAATGCGGTCTTCATATTCGCTTTGCATCTGCGCCTGTTCTGAGCGCGAGAAGGTGATGATTTCGTCACGGAAGACAAGATAGGCAGTGGCCGAAAGGTAGAGCACGCTGAAAACGACGCCGAGAAAGGCGAGGCTCGACATGATCCATGGACGAACGACAAAGTCCTGCACAACATCGCCATGGGCGATGATGATGCGATGTGGTTCCTTGCGGCGCCCGAACTCTCTACTTCTTGCTCCAGACAGCATTCAACATCCAGCCAATACACAGACTCTCAACTGGAATCCATTACACAGCGAATATGGTTAATATTTCGTTTAAACAACTGTCTACAGAGGCGGGGTGGAGCGCTGAAAGCCTTGGTATTCTGCTGATTTAGGCAAAATCAACGTGGTTAACGGGCAAGGATGGACGCTGGGTGGATGATGCTCCAGCGTCATTGTCGTAATGGGCGAATGCGGGTCTTTCCTCAGGCGTCCATCCTGGGCACCATCTCGGACGCCGTCCCAGACGCCGTCTAAGACGCAGTCTCAGGCATCAAGGCCTTTGACGGCTTCGAGAACTTCAACCGCATGATTCTTGAC
The DNA here is from genome assembly GCF_003574655.1 of Cohaesibacter haloalkalitolerans. Classification (GTDB taxonomy): domain Bacteria; phylum Pseudomonadota; class Alphaproteobacteria; order Rhizobiales; family Cohaesibacteraceae; genus Cohaesibacter; species Cohaesibacter haloalkalitolerans. Next base: position 325,803 of record NZ_QNUM01000003.1, on the reverse strand, counting down.
CTTCACCTTTCGCCAGCTGTTGGCGATCTTGCCAGTGCTATCGATCAGGAATGTGCTGCGTTCAACGCCCATGTAGGTCTTGCCGTACATCGACTTTTCAACCCACACGCCATAGGCTTGGCAAACGGCAGTATCTGGATCGGAGGCCAGCACGATGGAGAGATCATGCTTTGCAATGAAATTGTCATGCTTCTGCACGCTGTCTGGCGAGACACCGATGATCAGGGCGCCGAGTTTTGAGAATTCGGCGGACAGGGCGCTGAAGTCTACAGCTTCGATGGTGCAGCCGGGGGTGTTATCCTTGGGATAAAAGTAGAGGACGATCGGCTTGCCCTCGCAGGCGCTGAGGGAAATCTCGCCGTCCCCGTTGGTTTTCAGGGTGAAGTCAGGGGCAAGATCGCCTGTTTCCGGATTTGTGTTCGTTTCAGCCATGGGTCATCCTTTCGTCTCTTTTGTGCGGTCTAGGTAACCTGACACGGGGCGGTCGGGGCTTTGACCGATCGCACGATGTTCGCACCACCGCAGATCATAGGGCGATTGGCCTGTTGCGGTGAAGAGAAAAATTTCCTCGTCCCGGGCTTCTGCGACTTAGAAAGCTCTTGTGGGGTACCCGAATCTGGCCTAACAGGACAAGGGGCAGTCTGGGTAATGTGGTCGGACGACATGGGCGTTCGGGACTGAAACTGAAGTGCATAGGGAGGCATGTTACTTTGACTGATCGCTTGGAGACGCCGCCGGATAACGAGCATCCTTCCGCGCAGGACAAGGCTGCATCCGATCTGTCTTCCTCTGCCCCCGCCGTTATCAGGAAACCTTCGAAAGCCAAGCGACGCATCATGATCGCCCTGATTGCGCTGGTGGTGATCGTTGCGCTGCTGCTTGGGGGATTGGCGCTGCGTCTCTATTACGCGCCTCTCTCGATCAGCGGGCTGCGTGATCAGGTGGAAAATCTGGTCAAGACGACTCTTCCCGCAGGCCAGGACCTTCAGATCGAGGACGTGATGATTGGGCTTTCCGAGAATGGAAGGCTGTCGTTGCAGCTCAGTCATGTGGCGCTGTCCGAGGGTGATGAGGAACTTCTTTCGGCGCCCAAGATTGATCTCGAGCTCGATCTTCTTGCACTGGTGCAACAGCAGATTCGCGCCAAGAGCATCATTATTCTGAGCATGTCGGTGAAGGTCTGGCGCGACCAGACCGGGCGATTGCTGATCGCCGGGCAGGATCCGAGTGTGCTGAGCAGCAGGGCTGTTCCCGAAACGCGGCTTTATGACCCCAATGAGCCACAGTTCGTGTCGGCCATCAATGCCATGCGCCGGGCGCTCAAGCCGCTGGCTGATGAGGATCTGGATCGGCGGCCGCCGCAGATCCTGATCCGCAACACGGAGATCACCTTCCACGATGATGTGCTGAACAAGCACAAGATCTACAGGAATGTGGCCTTCGCCTATAACCCGCTGGGAGAGGAAGACAGCCTCTGGCGGATCGATTTTGCCTATGATGGGCGCCATGGCCGTATTCATTCGGCGATGGGGGAAACGCCGCTGACATCGTCCGAGGCCAATGGTGGCGGACGTTCGGTTCAGCTGGTTTTCGAGAATATTTCGCTTCCGGATCTTTTGCCGCGCTTCTCTGATGAAACCGTCAATTTCAATTTCAGCTCTGCCTTTGCCGGGCGGGCGCAACTGGATTTCAACGACAAGGATGCGCTTTCCGGTGTGAAGATGGTGCTTAATGTCGGCGAGGGGTTGCTGGAATTCGGCGAGAAAGATGAGGCCTATCTCAACAGCGCCATGCTGCGGTTTGACTGGGTGCCGGAAAAGCGGATGCTGCGTCTGTCGGACAGCCATGTGCTGTTTGGTGAGACCGGCGGGGCATTTCGGGGTGTCATTGTCTGGCCTGAGACAGAAGATGGCAACATCCAGGTGCAGGTGGAGGCCAACAACATAAAGCTTGCCGCCCGGGACAATCCTCATCCAAGCCGTATGTTGCAGCAGATCCTGCTGCTTGCCCATATCGAGCGCAAGAGCGGCATCGCCACGGTTGATGATTTCCGCATGGTGGCGAATGAAGGTAGCCTGCATGGCAGCGGAACGATTTCTCAGGTCGATGGCGAGGTCGCCCTCAATATGGGCTTTGACATTTCCGCCATGCCTTACGATCTGTTGTTGCACATGTGGCCGGTGAATATCGCCAATGGCGCGCGCAGGTGGCTGCTGAACCATCTTCAGGGTGGGCGCACCACCGGTGGCCGGTTTGATCTCGCCCTGACCGAAAGCATGTTTGCGCGCAATGAAGAGGGGCGCCTTGTGCTGCCTGACGACGCTGTCAAGGGATCGTTCGGCTATGAGGATGTCAGCCTGAAGGAATTTGGCGACCTGCCGTCCAGCAACCAGCTGGCGGGCAAGGGAACGGTGACGGGCCGCACATTCCAGACCTCGATTGATGCGGGGCGGTTCGTGACCAAAAGCGGTCTGTTCTTCCCTGTCAGTAACGGTCGGTTCGAGATTCCCGATCATTCCCAGAAGCCGGCAACCGGCATCGTCTCGCTGGAAGGTGAAGGCAGTGCTGTGGCGTTTGGTGAAATCATCGACAGTGAGCCGCTCAACACCCTCAAAAAGGAAAAGCAGAAGGCTTCGGATCTGAGTGGAACAGCGAGCGCCAAGGTGCGACTGAGCTTCCCCTTCATCGATCCCCTGACGCTGGACGACGTGCATTATGATGCGCAGATCACCCTCAAGGATGTGGCGAGCAAGGTGCCCTTGCGCGGCCATGAGGTGGCTGGTGCGGACGTGGTCATCAATACCGATGGTGATCGCATGGACATCAAGGGACTGGCGACCATTGACGGGATCAGTGCGGCGCTCGATCTGTCTTCCTCGAGCGACAGCAAGGTTGTGACGTCCTCGAGCTTTGATCTGCTGTTGACTGATGCCGACAGGAAGCGATTGGGGCTCGGGCTTGATGAATGGCTGAGAGGGGCGACTTCCGTCCGGGCGACGCAGAGCAGCGATGCTCCCAAGGTTATAAAGGTGGAAGCGGATCTGACCAAGGCCGAGCTGGATCTCAACGAGCTGGGCTGGAGCAAGAAGCCGAACGTCCGGGGTGCGGCAAAGTTTGAGCTTATAGATCGTGGCGATCATTTTGAGGTCAAGGATCTGGCCGTTTCGGGCGATGGCTTCGAAGCCGAGGGTTCGGTTGAGATCAGCAAGGACGATGGGCTGCAAGCCCTCAAGCTTACCCGTCTGGAACTCAGCCGCGGTGACCGGCTGGCGCTGGATGTGACCCGCAACGGGCAGGGACCTTATCGCATAGCCGTCTCTGGCGATGTGCTTGATTTGCGTGGCAAGCTGATGGGCAGTCCGTTCATTTCGAAGGAAAAGAAGGATGAATCCAGGGAAAGCGTCATCCTCAATGCGGAAATCAAGCGGGTGATCGGCTTGTCCGGTCAGGCTATCTCTGGGTTTAGCGCGAGCGCGGAAATCGCCAGCGGGCAAATCAGGCAGGTCGATGTACGGGGTGCACTCAATGGAACGAGCATGCTTGAGGTGACCACCACGAAGGAGAAATATCCGACCCTGCATATCGAGGCGCTTGATGCCGGGGCGCTGTTCCGCTTTCTCGGGGTGGTGGATCGGGTTGTCGGCGGTCAGCTCGCGCTGTCGGTCGCGCTGCAAAAGGGCATCGACACGATTGCCGGGTCGCTGTTCCTCAAGGACTTTCAGATCAGCGGCCAGGTGGAGAAGCGCCAGTCGTCGAAGTCTTCGACGCAGAATGTCGACAGCGGGTTTGATTCCTTCTCCGTGCAATACTCTGGCGAGAATGGCCTGTTCGACATCAGCCGCGGCATCCTCAAGGGACCGGTGCTGGGCGCGACGGTGGACGGGTCCATCGACATGAAGTCGCGCAACCTCAATGTCTCGGGAACTTATATACCCGCCTACAAGGTCAACAATATCTTCAGTCGCCTGCCGGTGATTGGGCGGGCGCTTGGCAACCGCAAGAATGAGGGGCTGCTGGGCATTACCTATGTGGTGAAGGGAAACATGGCCAACCCGACGCTGATCGTCAATCCTGCCTCGCTGCTGGCACCGGGCGTGTTCCGCAAGATATTCGAGTTTTGATGGCCTCTCTTACAGGGAGGGAGGAAGGCAGCTACCGCTTTTGCCGTCCTTGCGAAGCAAACAAAAAAGGCTCCCTTGCGGGAGCCTTTTTCATGTCTGGTTCTTTCCTCACTGGAAGTCGGCTTTTTGCAGGAGGCGCCAGTGGTTGAGCTCAGGAGAGCTTCAGCAGGACGTGTTTCTTCTTGCCCATGGAGAGCTTGATGACGCCGTCTTCATTGAGGTGAGCCTTTGTCAGCACCAGGCTGTCGTCGGTCACGGTGTCATCATTGAGCTTCAGGGCGCCGCCCTTGATGGAGCGGCGGGCTTCGCCGTTGGATTTCGCAAGGCCAGCATTGACGAAGGCGGCCAGAATGCCAATGCCAGCTTCAAGCTCACTGGAAGAGACTTCGATGGTAGGCAGGTTGGCTTCTGCAGCCTGGCCAGCCTCGAAAGTCTTGAAGGCGGTCTCGGCGGCGTTGTCGGCGTCGATGCGGCTGTGAATGAGCGCAGTTGCTTCGGTTGCCAGAATCTTCTTGGCTTCGTTCAGCTCGTTGCCCTGCAGGGCTTCCAGACGACGGATTTCGTCCATCGGCAGCGTGGTGTAGAGCTTGAGGAAGCGACCGACGTCGGCGTCGGAGACGTTGCGCCAGAACTGCCAGTAGTCATAAGGGCTGTACATGTCGCCACGCAGCCAGATGGCGCCGGAGACGGACTTGCCCATCTTGGAGCCGTCGGACTTGGTGATCAGCGGCACGGTGAGGGCAAAGCATTCGGCATTGTTGATGCGGCGGCAGAGGTCGATACCCGAGACGATGTTGCCCCACTGGTCGGACCCGCCCATCTGCAGGCGGCAGCCATAGAGCTTGTTGAGCTGGGTGTAGTCGTAGGCCTGCAGGAGCATGTAGTTGAATTCGAGGAAGCTCAGGGCCTGTTCGCGTTCAAGACGCAGACGGACGGAATCTCGGGCCAGCATCTGGTTGACCGAAACGCGGGAGCCGATGTCGCGCAGGAATTCGACATAGTTGAGTTCGAGCAGCCAGCGGGCATTGTCTTCCTGAATGGCGTCGGTCGGGCCGTCGCCGAAGTCGAGCAATTTGGAGAAAACCTCGCGGATGCTTTCCTTGTTGGACTGGATCTTTTCCGGGGTCAGAAGCTGGCGGGTTTCATCACGGCCGGACGGATCGCCGACCATGGTGGTGCCGCCGCCCATCAGGGCGATCGGGCGGTGGCCGGTTTTCTGCATCCAGTGCAGGATCATCATCGAGACGAGGTTGCCCACATGGACAGACGGAGCCGTGCAGTCGTAGCCCACATAAGCAGTTACCGTCTCCGAGCTAAAGAGTTTGTCCAACCCTTCCGGGTCTGAGCACTGATGAATGAAGCCGCGCTCACTCAAAGTGTGTAGAAATTCGGATTTGAAGGCGGTCATGCCGCTTTTCTCCTTAAAGATACGGTTGTTACTGCTAGTCTGGCCAGATGTCTTTGATGTTGGGCACACCGGACAGGACGGCCTTTCGGGGAGTTGGTCTAGCAAAGTTATTGGAAAAGATCACTAGCAAGATTGGGAGACGGGGACAAAAATGGCAAAAAATGAAGAAAAACTGTCGCTTGCCATCGGGCTGATGAGCGGGACGTCTTGCGATGGCGTCGATGCCGCACTGATCGAAACCGATGGGGAAGGACAGCTGAGGTCCCTTGCCTCGGCCTTCAGGCCCTATGAGCCTGCGGAGCAGACCCTGCTGCGTCGTGCGATGGAGGATGCGCAGGGGATGAAGAACAGGACGGCCCGCCCCGGTTGCCTTATCGAGGCGGAGGCGTTGATCACCCGGGCGCATATCGAGGCGGTTGGCCGTTTGATGGCACAGGATTCTGCGCGCGGGCTGCAGCCGGATGTCATCGGCTTTCATGGACAGACAGTTTGGCACGATCCCGCTTCGGGGATCACGGTTCAGATCGGTAATGGTCAGGCGCTGGCCAATGCCTGCAAGGTGCCGGTGGTGCATGATTTCCGGGCGGCTGACGTGGCCGCTGGCGGGCAGGGCGCACCGCTGGTGCCGATCTATCACAAGGCGCTGCAGGCTTCGAGTGTCATTCCGCTGCAACAACCATTGGCGATCATCAATATTGGCGGGGTTGCCAATATCACCTGGATCGGCAAGGATGGCACGCTTACCGCCTTTGACAGTGGGCCGGGTAATGCCCTGATCAATGACTGGGTTTTCAGAAAGGACAATCTGGCGATGGATGAGGGGGGCGCGATTGCAGCGAGCGGATCGGTCGATTTCCTTGCTCTCATCACGCTGATGGGCAACCCCTATTTCCGCAAGGCGGCACCGAAGTCGCTGGATCGCAATGCGTTTGATGTCGCACCGATCGAGGCGCTGTCGCTGGAAAATGGCGCTGCAACGCTGACGGCCTTCACGGTCGAGACCATCTGTCTTGGACTGGAGCATATGGAGATCCAGGAAGGCGAAGCCGCCAAGATGGTTGTCGTGTGTGGTGGCGGACAGCATAATGACTACATGATGGCGCAGCTTGGCGAGGCTCTGGACAGCCCGGTCATGCAGGCTGACGCCCTTGGATGGAATGGGGATTCGATGGAAGCAGAAGCGTTTGGCTATCTGGCTGTCCGGTCCCTGCGGAAACTGCCACTTACATTTCCGCGCACCACCGGCGTGAAGGCTCCATTATCGGGAGGGGTCTTGTCATTGCCGGTGTAATGGTCGACACTTGATTGAAAACACGACAAGAAGAGGGGAATTCATGGTCAGTGTTCCAAGCAACAGGGGTTATGAGGTAACTGCAGGCAGTCTTGCAAAGCGTTACGACGGTTATAATATCGAAGAGACGCATAGCTGGTTTCTGCATATGTTGCCTGAGCCGCCGCAGACGGTTCTGGATGTGGGGGCCGGGTCTGGCCGGGATGGGCTGCATTATGCATCCATGGGCTATCAAGTGACGGCGGTGGAACCGACCGATGCCTTCCGGACCATTGCGCTGGCCAAGGAAGGGGCAGAAGCTGTTGAATGGCTTGAGGATACTCTGCCTGAACTGGCGTCGCTTGGTGATCGCACCTTTGACATTGTCACTTTGATCGCGGTCTGGATGCATCTCGATGTTGATGAACGGGTGCTGGGCATGGAGCGTCTGTGCGCGCTGCTCAATCCGGGAGGCTTCATGGCGATGACCGTGCGCCACGGCGAACCGCCGGAAGGGCGGTTGATGTTCGAGGTTACCGATGAGGAGATCATCGAGGCGGCCCGAACCCTCGGGCTGACGCTGGTCAGCCACGCCAATGTCGAATCAACCCAGCCGCTCAACAAGGCCAAGGGTATCACCTGGAGCCGCTTTGCCTTCCGCAAGGGCTGACAACTCTGACATGAGCGCATGAAAAAAGGCCGCTGTTGAAGCGGCCTTTTTTTCGTGTGTCTGAAGATACTACTCGGTGGCGTCAGTATGATCGCCCTTTTCCGCGATGTCTTCCAACTGCGACGGATCAAAGCCGATCCGCTTGTCCAGATAGTTGGCGCAGACGTTGATCAGCTGATCGGTCTCTTCCTTGAAGAAGTGGTTCGCACCGGGGATGATCTCCTGATCGATGACAATGCCCTTCTGGGTCTTGAGCTTGTCAACGAGCGCTTGAACATCCTTGTGCGGGACCACCTTGTCCATGCCGCCGTGGGTGATGAGACCCGAAGACGGGCAGGGGGCAAGGAAGGAGAAGTCATAAAGGTTTGCCGGTGGAGCAATGGAGATGAAACCCTCCACTTCCGGACGCCGCATCAAGAGCTGCATCCCGATCCAGGCACCAAAGGAGAAGCCTGCAATCCAGACGCCGGGCGCTTCGGAATGGAAGGTCTGTACCCAGTCCAGAGCGGCCGCTGCATCCGACAATTCACCGACACCATGGTCAAAGGTGCCCTGTGATCTGCCGACGCCACGGAAGTTGAAGCGAAGCACGGTGAACCCACGGCGGGCGAACATGTAATAGAGATGATAGATGATCTCGTTGTTCATGGTGCCGCCAAACCGCGGATGCGGATGGAGAATAAGTGCAATTGGAGCCTTGCGGTTTCTGGAGGGATGCAGCCGTCCTTCCAGGCGCCCGGCAGGGCCATTAAAGATCACCTCTGGCATTGGTTGCCCGGTCCTCTTTCAAATTGGTTCATTATGGGGATCTCGCGGCTTCAGCGTGAAGCTCACCGAACTAATATGTGTACATTTGCGCATCCCGCAAGAGGATGGGATCATAAAACTTGACTAATTGAGGCAAGTTTTATAAATCTGCTTTAGAATAGTTCAAAACTGAAAGCGCTGCGATCCATTTGATTGCCCTTCATAGCACAGATGAATGGTTGAATTTCAAGCTTTTTTGCATCGGCTAGACGAAATAACTTTTCGAGGCGGCTTAATTTTATGTGGCGCCGTGGTAAATGGATAGAGCAAGGCCCCGGAGTTGTTTCCGTGGGGCAATTTACAAGGGCACTGACAAGGAATCGGTATGCAGCGCGCCTATCTGGATCATAATGCAACGTCGCCTTTGCGACCGGAAGTCCGGGAAGCCATTGTTGCTGCCTGGGACATCATCGGCAATGCTTCGTCGGTTCACAAGGAAGGGCGCGACGCTAGGGCTGTTGTCGAGCGGGCAAGGCAACAGGTGGCAGAGCTGGTCGGTGGCGTGATGCGTCAGGTGATCTTCACGTCCGGTGCAAGCGAAGCGAACATGCTGGCCCTGTCGCCGAACATGAAGGTCACGTATCAACTGGACCGTGCTTCCCATCTCTATATGAGCGCCATCGAGCATCCTTCCGTGCTGTCTGGCGGGCGGTTTGCACTTGGGGACCGCACCGAGATTCCGGTGCTTGCCAATGGCGTGGTTGACCTTGATGCGCTGCGGCGTCTGCTGGAAGCGCACGATCAGGACGCTGGTCGACCTATGATTGCCGTCATGGCGGTGAACAGTGAAACCGGCGTCATTCAGCCGATGGAAGAAATTGGGGCGCTGGCCAAGGCTTATAACGCCTATTTCCATCTTGATGCCGTGCAGGCTGCCGGGCGTATTCCTCTTGATATCGGGGCGATTGGCTGCACCAGCCTGTCGCTCTCGGCTCACAAGCTCGGTGGCCCCAAGGGTGTTGGGGCTCTGGTCATGGCCGATGAGGGAACAGAGCCGGAGCCGTTGATCACGGGCGGACCGCAGGAGAATCGGTTGCGCGCCGGTACGGAGAATGTGGCGGGCATCGTCGGATTCGGTGTCGCCTGCCAGATGGTGCATGAGGCACTTGCGACAGGCGAGGTCATGGACGGGCTTGCCAGAATGCGGGATGCCTTTGAAGTGCGGTTGCGGCAAATGGCGCCGGACGCGGTCATCTTCGGCGAAGGTGCACCACGGGTTGGCAATGGCTGCCAGTTCGCCATTCCGGGCCTTAAGGGCGAGACAACGCTGATCCGGCTGGATCTGGCAGGGATTGCCGTCAGTTCCGGGTCGGCCTGTTCTTCGGGCAAGATTTCCGCCTCCCATGTGCTTCTAGCCATGGGATACGAGTCGTCTCTGGCGGCCTGTGCCATTCGCGTGAGCCTTGGCTGGAGCAGTAAAGAGACCGAAATACATGCACTTGTCAGTGCTCTTGAACAAATATGCGTCAAAAACTCAAAAAATAGTTTGAGAGGCATTGAGAAGGCATCGTGAGCGCGCTTATATAGAGTTCACGGTTTGAAGTTTCTGCCCTCATGCGATGAGGCAGTGTTTTAAGCGGGTGTGCTGCGGGTTCCTACCTGCTGCATCAAGGCAAAATGAGATGAGTTAAAAACTGCTATCGGGCATCTCACGTCGCTTTTGCTTTGCCAACAGACCAGTGTTGGATCCTCGATAATGCAGGAAACTGGGCGGGCAGCCCTATGACCGGCGGTCTTTGAAACCGCGCTAGCATGGAGTAGCAAATGGCTGCTGTGAAGGAGACGGTCGATCAAGTCAAGCAGATCGACGTTGACCAGTATAAATATGGCTTTGTGACGGATATCGAATCCGAAAAAGCCCCTCTTGGACTGAACGAGGACGTGATCCGGTTCATCTCTGCCAAGAAGCATGAGCCGGAATGGATGTTGGAGTGGCGGCTGGATGCCTATCGGCGCTGGCTGACCATGGAGGAGCCCACATGGGCCAAGCTCGACTATCCGAAGCCGAAGTTCAACGAAATCTATTACTATTCCGCACCGAAGGTTGCCGAAGGGCCCAAGAGCCTTGATGAGGTGGATCCGGAGCTTCTCAAGACCTATGCGAAGCTTGGCATCCCGCTGCAGGAACAGGAAATTCTGGCCGGTGTCACCGAAGAGAACCGTCAGTATTCCAAGGTTGCCGTCGATGCCGTGTTCGACTCGGTGTCCGTTGCGACCACCTTCAAGGAAGAGCTGAAAAAGGCCGGTGTCATTTTCTGCTCGATCTCCGAGGCGATCCGCGAGCATCCGGAGCTGGTCAAGAAGTATCTTGCCTCCGTGGTGCCGGTATCCGACAATTTCTACGCAACACTCAACAGCGCCGTGTTCACCGATGGCTCCTTCGTCTATGTGCCTGAAGGGGTACGGTGCCCGATGGAGCTGTCAACCTACTTCCGCATTAACGAGCAGAACACGGGCCAGTTCGAACGGACGCTGATCATTGCCGACAAGGGCTCTTATGTGTCCTATCTGGAAGGCTGCACCGCTCCGCAGCGCGACGAGAACCAGCTGCACGCTGCTGTGGTCGAGTTGATCGCTCTGGAAGACGCCGAAATCAAATATTCGACGGTCCAGAACTGGTATCCGGGCGACAGTGAAGGCAAGGGCGGCATCTACAACTTCGTTACCAAGCGTGGTGACTGTCGCGAGAAGAATGCCAAGATCTCGTGGACCCAGGTCGAAACGGGCTCTGCCATTACCTGGAAATATCCAAGCTGCATCCTGCGTGGGGACAACTCCACCGGCGAATTCTACTCGATCGCCATTTCCAATGGCTATCAGCAGATCGACAGCGGCACCAAGATGATCCATCTGGGCAAGAACACTTCTTCCCGCATCATCTCCAAGGGTATCTCTGCCGGGCGGTCCAACAACACCTACCGTGGCCTTGTTTCGGCCCACAAGAAGGCAGCCAATGCGCGCAACTTCACCCAGTGTGACAGCCTGCTGATCGGCGATCAGTGCGGTGCCCACACGGTGCCTTATGTGGAGAGCAAGAGCGCGTCAGCCATCTTCGAGCATGAGGCCACCACCTCCAAAATCTCCGATGACCAGATGTTCTATTGTCAGGCACGTGGTATCGGCGAGGAAGAGGCCGTGGCCCTCATCGTCAACGGTTTCGTCAAGGATGTGATCCAGCAGCTGCCGATGGAATTCGCCGTCGAAGCGCAGAAGCTGATCAATATTTCCCTTGAAGGATCAGTTGGCTAGGCGTGTTTCATGTGTTGTGAAACGATGTTCATTCTGTTGCGCCCGGTTCCTGTGGGCGGGTAGCGGACATTTGTTATTACCGGGATGGCGAAGTCTTCAAGACGACGCCCCAAAGGAAACAAAACCATGTTGGAAATCAAGAATCTTCATGCAGAAGTCGAAGGCAACAAGATCCTTCGCGGTATCAACCTGACCATCAATCCGGGCGAAATCCATGCCATCATGGGCCCGAACGGATCGGGTAAATCGACGCTCTCCTATGTGCTGGCGGGCAAGGAAGACTATGAGATCACCGAAGGGGAAATCCTCTTCAACGGCGAGAATGTGCTGGAGATGGAAATCGACGAGCGCGCCGCCGCCGGTCTGTTCCTTGCCATGCAGTATCCGATCGAAATTCCCGGCGTCGCCAACATGACCTTCCTCAAGACCGCGCTCAATGCCCAGCGCGTGGCGCGCGGTGAGGGGGAGCTGAAAACCCCTGATTTCATGAAGAAGGTCAAGGAACTGTCGGCCAAGCTCAATGTCACGCAGGAAATGCTGCGCCGTCCGCTCAACGTCGGTTTCTCCGGCGGCGAGAAGAAGCGCAATGAGATCCTGCAGATGGCCCTTCTTGAGCCGAAGCTCTGCATTCTGGACGAGACGGACTCCGGTCTTGACATCGACGCTCTGCGTATCGTGTCAGAAGGCGTCAATGCCCTCAAGTCGCCGGAACGCTCCATGCTGGTCATCACCCACTATCAGCGCCTGCTCAACTACATCGTGCCGGATGTGGTGCATGTCATGTACAAGGGCCAGATCGTGAAGACCGGCGACAAGTCTCTGGCGCTGGAGCTGGAAGAAAAAGGCTATGCCGAGTTCACTGGCGAAGTAGCGGCTTGATCGGGAGGTGACCATGACAACTCCTGCAATCAAGACTGCCGCCGACAAGGCTCTGGCCAGCCTGATCGAGAGCGCCAAGGGTGCTCTGCCGGGCAATGAGAGTTTTGCGTCGCTGCGTTCGGCAGCGGCCTCCGCCTTTGAGGAAAATGGCCTGCCGACGCGGCGGGTCGAGGAATGGAAATATTCCGATCTCAAGAAGGCGATGCCTGCTGATCTGGCGCTTGCCCAGCCCGTTGACAGTGCTCTGGCCAAGCAGCAGCTTTCCGGAGCTGATATCATCAAGGCGGTGGAGACCTGCCGCCTTGTGCTGGTCAATGGCATCTATTCTGCCGAATTGTCTGATCTGGCGGATCTGGGCGACGCGATTTCCGTGCGCTCTGTGGCCGAGGCGCTGCAGGCTGGGGAATTCCAACTCGATGACCCGGCCATTGCCCAGGGTGATATCGCGCTTTCGCTCAACACTGCGCTGTTGCAAGACGGCGTGATCGTTGAAATCGCCGCGGGTGCGGAGATCGACAAGCCTCTGGAGATCCGTCACATCATGATTGGCGGTGGCATGGCAACCGTGCGCAACCGCGTGGTGATCGGCAAGGGTTCCAAGGTGGGCGTGATCGAGACCTTCACCGGCGATGAGGCTGCCTATCAGCTCAACACCGCGATCGACTATCGCGTTGCCGACGATGCCAAACTCAATGTTCTGCGCATCATCAATGAGGGCGATAACGGCCTGCATCTCGGTTCGACCACCGCGACTGTCGGCGGCCATGTGCATTTCGAGCATTTCACCCTGTCGGCCAGCGGCAAGTTTGTCCGCAGCCAGTCCTTTGTGGCAATGCTCGGTGAATATAGCGATGCCGATCTGTTTGGTGCATCCCTCGTCAATGGCTCACGCCACAGCGACATCACGCTGAAAATGGATCATGCGGTGCCGAACTGCAATTCCAAGGAACAGTATCGTACAGTGCTTGATGACAAGGCCGTGGGCGTGTTCCAGGGGCAGATCATCGTGCGGCAGTATGCCCAGAAGACCGACGCCAAGATGATGAGTCAGGCGCTTTTGCTGTCGGAGGATGCCTCCTTCAACAACAAGCCCGAGCTTGAAATCTACGCGGACGATGTCGTCTGCGGCCATGGTGCAACCTGTGGCGAGCTGGATGAGGATCTCCTGTTCTATCTCAGGGCACGTGGCATCTCCAAAGACTTGGCCAAGAAAATGTTGGTCATGGCTTTCCTTGCAGAGGCCATCGAAAATGTTTCCGACGACCGTTTCGTGGAAGCGTTGGAGGCCTACATTCTGGACCGTCTTGGCCTCGCTGACTGACCGGGGCACACAGGCTTTGTTTTGATGACAAGTCCCCCTCATGAGGGGGGCGAAAACTGGATCTAGGACCATGACGCAATCTCTCCCGCAGGCCGCGGATCAGCATTATGATGTTGAGGCCATCAGAGCGGATTTCCCCATCCTGTCGCGGGAAGTCTATGGCAAGCCATTGGTATATCTCGACAATGGTGCTTCGGCGCAGAAGCCCAAGGTGGTGATCGATGCCATCAGTGATGCCTACTCCAACGATTATGCCAACGTGCACCGGGGATTGCACTTCCTGTCCAATCTGGCGACTGACAAGTTCGAGGCTGCGCGCGAAACGGTGCGCCGCTTTCTCAATGCGCCGTCGGTTGACAACATCATTTTCACCCGGTCATCGACGGAAGCGATCAATCTTGTGGCCAGCTCCTATGGCGGCATGGTGCTTGGTGAGGGGGATGAGGTCATCATCTCCATTCTGGAACATCATTCCAACATCGTGCCATGGAACTTCCTGCGCGAGCGGCTCGGTGTGGTCATCAAGTGGGCACCGGTCGATGACGACGGCAATTTCCTGATGGAAGAGTTTGAGAAGCTTCTGACGGAAAAGACAAAGGTTGTCGCCATCACGCAGATGTCCAATGCCATCGGCACGATCGTTCCGGTCAAGGAGGTGATCCGCAAGGCGCACGCAGCCGGGGCCAAGGTTCTGGTTGATGCCAGCCAGAGCGCGGTACACATGCCGATTGACGTGCAGGATCTCGACGTGGACTTTCTCGCGATCACCGGGCACAAGCTCTACGGTCCGTCTGGTATCGGGGCGCTCTATGCCAAGGGTGAACTGCTCGATGCCATGCCGCCCTTCATGGGAGGTGGCGAGATGATCAAGGACGTGACCCTTGAGGGCGTGACCTATGGCGTGGCGCCGCATAAATTCGAGGCAGGCACGCCGCCGATTGTGCAGGCCATTGGATTGGGCGTGGCGCTTGACTATATGGATAGTATCGGGCGTGAACGGATTGCGGCCCACGAGGAGAGCTTGCGCGCCTATGCGCACGACAAGCTGGGCTCGATCAATTCGCTCCGCATTCTCGGCCATGCAAGGGAAAAGGGCGCCATCATTTCCTTTGCTCTGGATGGAATTCACGCGCACGACGTATCGATGGTGATCGATCGGTCCGGTGTTGCTGTTCGAGCTGGCACGCATTGTGCACAGCCGCTATTGACCCGGTATGGGGTGACATCTACCTGCCGGGCCTCGTTCGGCCTTTACAACACCAAGGCGGAAATTGATATTCTCGCCGACGCGTTGGTGAAGGCTCGGTCCTTTTTCTCATGAGGAGCTGTCTTGTGTGGCCGGTTTCCGGTGACCAGAGAACAAGGGACAGAAAGATAGGTTCGAAATGATGAGTGAAACAGTTAGCAATGGTGAGGCCGCAGAGCCAAATGTGCCGAACATGAAGCAGGGCTCCGGTATTCCCGAAGCTGAGCTTGAACGGCTGACCGGCGATATCATCGAAGCGCTCAAAACCGTCTATGACCCCGAGATTCCGGCCGATATCTACGAGATCGGTTTGATCTACCGGGTCGATATCGATGATGACCGCAATGTCGAAATCGACATGACGCTGACGGCTCCCGGTTGTCCGGTTGCCGGGGAAATGCCCGCATGGGTGGAAAATGCCGTCGGGTCTGTGGCCGGTGTCGGTATCGTCAAGGTCAACATGGTGTTTGATCCGCCCTGGACGCCGGACCGGATGAGCGAAGAAGCCAAGATCGCCATCAACTGGTACTAGGATCTGCGTGCGAATAGCATCGGCTGGCTCTCTGGCTGTTTGTGGCGCGCTGGGAATTGTTGTTGTCCTTGCCTGGGCTTTTGCTCGCTCGGACTTGCTTTTAGGAAGGTACGGATATGGCAGGCAGATTTCAGGTTCTGTCGATCTCGGATGAGGCCGCCGATTTCATCCGGTCGATCGTTGACGGCTCCGACGAGCCGATCAAGGGCATCCGGATTGGCGTCAAGAACGGCGGCTGTGCCGGTATGGAATATGTGCTGGACAAGGTCACCGAGGTCAATCCGGCGGATGATCTGGTCGAGGACAAGGGCGTGTCCGTCTATGTCGATCCGAAGGCGGTGCTCTTCCTGTTGGGGACAGAGCTTGGCTATGAACAGACCAAGTTCAGGTCGGGGCTGACTTTTAATAACCCTAACCAGACATCCGCTTGTGGTTGCGGCGAGTCGGTTGAATTGACGCCTGTCGATCCTTCTGCACTGGACGCAATGCGTAACAACGCCTGAGACTGGCTCCGAGCGAATATCCGGATACAAAAAAGCGGCCCTTCAGGCCGCTTTTTTGTTATCGCAAGACTGGCTTGTGCTCTCAGGCCGCGCCGGAGGCATCGGCCAGCAGATTGACGTCCGGGTCGGTCTCGCACTTGACCAGATTGCGGCCACCGCGTTTGGCAGCATAGAGCGACTGGTCGGCGCGCTCGATCAGATCCTGAATGGTGTCGCCCTTGGAAAGGGTTGAGCAGCCGATGGAAATGGTGATGCGGCCAAGATTTTCGCCGGTCGAGCGCTTGATCAGTTCCTTGGCCATCACGGCCTTGCGGATGCTCTCGGCAACGGCAACGGCCTGGCGCAAATTGGTGTTTGGCAGGACAACGGCAAATTCCTCGCCGCCATAACGGCAGGGGACATCGCGTCCCTTGACATTCTGCTTGACCGCCACAGCCACGAGGCGGAGCACCTGATCCCCCGTCTGATGGCCATAGGTGTCGTTGAATTTCTTGAAGTGGTCGATGTCCGTCATCAGCAGCGACAATGGTTCGTCGCTTTCCTGCGCTTCTTCCATCGCCTGTGCCAGCGACCGGTCAAAATGTTTGCGGTTGGCAAGGGTGGTCAGATCGTCGGTCAGGGATTCGTAACGGATGGTGTCCAGAGACTCGCGAAGCTGCTGAACCTGCGCTTGCGACGCAGCCAGCTGTTCACTCAGGGTCCGGTTCTGCTCTTCGGCTTCCTTGGTTTCCTGAATGAGTTCCTTGACGATTTCGCGAATGACGTGCCGGTCTTCCGTTTGGGAAAGATTGCGCGAAGCACCCATAAGGGTGTCGCCATAGTGGGCCGTTGCGGAAATATATCCTTCGACCTCGCGGACAATGGACCGGATTTCATTCGAAATCTTGCCCCCGACTTCATCGACGCGGTCGCCAAGCCGACTCGGAGCCAGATGCTCATTGTAGATTGCATCCAGCTGAGAGAGCGTGATTGACCCGCTCGTGCGGAGGATATCGTTGATTGCCTTGTTCAATCCGCGATTGAACCCGGCTGCATATGTGTACCAGATTTCATAGTTGCGCGGGTAAGCCGGCATCTGATTTTTCTTCAGATTCCCCAGCGCTGACTCACCATAGATATATGTGCGTTTGAAATCGCTATTGTCCATTGCGTTTTCTACGTGACTAGTCACGCAATCCCCTCGGTTCGCCCCAAATTTTGGGTAATCTTATTGGATCAAGGCTTAAAGCGACGTTAAATATGGCAGAGTTCATGTTTCCGGAAGGAAAAATTCTGTACCAAACTGAATGAAAAATGCTGCGTTTGATGTGTTTTGGGGAGGCTTTCGTACCGGGTTTGTGTCTGCGGACATAAAAAAACACCCCTTTTCAAAAGGGGTGTTTCAAGCCGGATCATACGGCATTGTTCGTGCGAAAAGCAGAAAGCGTGCACCGATGGTTCAATCGGAAGTGCCGTTCTTCTGTTCCTTTTCCTTGGTCGGGCGAATGGGCAACAAAAGAAATGCAGGGACATGATCGCCCATGCCAATCACTTGCCGTTCACCGCGATCCTTGGAGCGTCCCCTGTTGTTGCGCGAGGCTTCGTTGCGGGAAGGAACGGGCCTCGGCGAAGGGTCGCCATAGTCCGCAGCGCTGACGGGAGCCGAAACCGGCGCCGGCGTCGGTGCTGGCTGTTCCTTCCTGCGCGGAGCGGGAGCCTTTTCCTGACGCCGCTCTTCCTGCTTGGGAGTATCCTGCTTCCTTGCTTCGGTGTTTTTCGGTGCGTCCGAGCGCTGTTTGCCGCGACCGCGACGGGATGGCTTGCGCGAATTGCCGCGCTCTTCATCATCGCCCTCGGATGAGCTTGACGAGAAATCGATAGCGCCAATCCATTCGATCGTGTCACCGGTCAACGCTTCGATGGCGTCAATATATTTGCGGTCGGCTTTG
This sequence comes from Cohaesibacter haloalkalitolerans, assembly GCF_003574655.1. Lineage (GTDB taxonomy): Bacteria > Pseudomonadota > Alphaproteobacteria > Rhizobiales > Cohaesibacteraceae > Cohaesibacter > Cohaesibacter haloalkalitolerans. Next base: position 307,869 of record NZ_QNUM01000003.1, on the reverse strand, counting down.
GTGGCGATGGAAATGGCTGTTCCCTCGCGACCGGCGCGGCCCGTACGACCGATGCGATGGACATAGTCTTCCGCATGGGTTGGCAGATCGAAGTTGAAGACGTGGCTGACGGTTGGAATGTCAAGGCCGCGGGCTGCTACGTCGGAGGCGACGAGCAGTGTGACTTCGTTTTTCTTGAATCCGTCAAGCGTTGCCATGCGGGACGTCTGGTCCATGTCGCCATGCAGGGCACCAGCGCTGTAGCCGTGTTTGGTCAGAGATCGGCAGACCGTAGCAACATCGCGCTTGCGGTTGCAGAAAATGATGGCGTTCTTCAGGTCCTTGGCATTGTCGATGAGCGAGCGCAGAACAGCGCGCTTGTCCCATGGCTTGGAGCCGGACGAGATCAGGCGCTGGGTGATCGTCTTGGCGGTAGAAGCGGCCGGTGCCACCTCGACCTTGACGGGATTGCGCAGGAACTGGTCCGCGAGATGCTGGATCTCCTTGGGCATGGTTGCCGAGAAGAAGACCGTCTGGCGTGTGGGGGGCAGCAGTTTGCAAATGCGTTCGATATCCGGAATGAAGCCCATGTCCAGCATGCGGTCGGCTTCGTCGACAACAAAGGTGTCAACGCCGGTCAGCAGCAGTTTGCCGCGTTCGAAATGGTCGAGCAGGCGACCCGGCGTGGCAATCAGCACGTCGGCCCCGCGATCAAGCTTCTTGAGCTGGTCCGCAAAGGAAACGCCGCCAATCAGCAGGGATACCGTCAGTCGGTGGTTCTGGCCGTAAACTACAAAACTCTGTTCAACCTGGGCAGCCAGTTCTCTTGTCGGTTCCAGAATAAGAGTACGAGGCATGCGCGCTCTGGCGCGTCCGGTCTCGAGCAAAGAAAGCATCGGCAGAGTGAAGGAGGCGGTTTTGCCGGTGCCGGTCTGGGCTACGCCCAAAACGTCACGTCTGGCCAAAACATGGGGAATGGCCTGCTCCTGAATTGGAGTCGGTTTTTCATACCCAGCAGATCTCACTGCTGCGAGCACCTTTTCGCTCAGACCTAGATCCGAAAAATTCATCAGATGATGGAACCAATTGTTGTGCTGCGTTTTTGGTGTTTCTCAAGATTGAGCAAGCCTGAAAACGTGCATAGGTTTTAGAATTGGCGGAACCATACGATTCTGAGCGAATTTGTCAATGCAATGCAGTAAATACGGTTTATTTGCGACGTCAAAAGACGCATTTAGACGATTTTCCCCAAACTTGAACCGTCTTGGGCAAAACCATTCGGTGTAAAACCGCGCTTATCATTTTCTCGACTGGTGCGTGGCCTGAAAAGCGGCAAAGCTGCTTGCCCATGTAGATTCTTCTGTCGGGGTTTCCGGGTCGAGCGTCGACTTTATTTTGGTTTCGACATGATCGAACAGATCGTCGATGGTGCAGGCGCCGCGTTCTGCTGGCACGTGGGGTTCTTCCTCAAACAGGTTGATCCAGCGATCGGTTGCCCTGCCGAAGATCATCAGCCGGTCGAGTGCCCATGAGGGGTCACTGGGGCGGAGCAGACCCAATAGGGCTGCGAAAATCGCGATGGGGCTAAGCAGGAGGTCGCGCAGATTGTCTGCGGCGAGACGCAGTTGGAAGAACAAGGTGCGTCGGATCACGTTCCCGTAGCTTTGGGGTTTTCGCGTTCTGAGGCTGAATTCCCGGCGGTAGTCTTCATGGTGGTTTTGCAAGGGGGCAAAAATGCGCCGTTGCCGTGGCTGTCTGGAGCGTCCCATGTGTTCCCTGTCTCCCTGCAGGTCCCAAGATGATGCTTTTGGGGCCGACCTTGTTTCCTCTCCGGTCGTTAAGATTGCATATGGAAAGGATGGACGTTGTTTCAAGGAATGAAAAGGCAAAAACCCGGCTGCTGGGGCAATTTACTGCTCTTTGAAGAAATATTGCCAGACGCCATTCGGGCTAATACCTAGCTGAAAATAGGTGTAGTAGCCGGTGCGCAGCAGATCGGCATAGCCTTTTTCGGGGACGATTTGCGTCAGCTCCACCCTTTGCTGGTCGTTGAGAGCGGCCAGCGGATAGTGGGCAAAATAGGGCCAGACGAACATTTCATAGGGACCCTCAAAGTCAGCAAGAACGAAGCCGCTGGCCAGAATCTTCTCCAGCGCGTCGCAGATGTCCTGATCCTTGTTGTCTTCGTGATCGGAAAGACTTCGCAGGCGCGCGATCGGGTCTGGCAGATCTGAAGCGTCCGGACCGAAGCTAGGCGGCATTTCGTTCATCTCGATTGCGCCACGCAGGGCTTCGAGATTGCCTGCCTGACAACCCGTCTGCAGGGCATTGACCATGCGCCAGACCGGCTCGGGGAGCAGGTTCAGATCGCGATATATCTCTGGTCCCTGCGGGGTGGTGGTCGAAATGGTCAGTCCGTTCTGACTGCCGACCGGGTAGCCATCAACGGTGCCCATCGAGGTGATTGGGCCGTCCTCGGTGGTGTAGGGCGCACCCTGACTGGCGGCAGAAAAGTCCGGTTCCGGAACGACACCATCAATGGTGACACCGCTTGCCGCCATGGATGCGGCGAGCAGTGGCAGGTTCAGGGCCATCGAAAGCAGTATGGCGGATATGGAACGGGACGGCATCTTCAGCATGTGTCCGAACATCGTGCAGGCGACCTCGATGGTATGAAGCCCCGCGCTGCGCCTGACGTTGAAGGCGTGCCGCGCTTCAGGGCCTTATTCTCTGGCCACGAGTGTTCCTGCAGACGCGCCCCATTGCAAGGAGAAAAGGTGGCGCGCAGGTGCTCTGTTCACGATCTCGTCAACAGAGGGTTATTGCAGATTCCTGTCGAGGGTATAGTCGCCGCAGAGAATGCGGTTTGGCAGGTCAGAGCAGAATTTGGAAACCGTCTCTTCGCCATAGGCCAGAACAAGACTGCTGAGGGCCTGAAACAGCGCTGCATGGGCGAGGCAGTCGATGTTGATGCCATCATCGGAAGCCTGATCCCACAGATCGCCCAGAATGCAGAGCGCACGCTGCTTCTGTTTGTCGAGATCAACGATTTCGAGTTCCGGGGCTGAACCTTGGTTCAAACAGGTGCGATCAGTCATGGTTACGCGTCTCCTCGGAACACTTGTCTTAACTGTATGAGAAAGCGGAGGAATGCTGCGGTGTCTGTTGAACTGTTTCAACGGGCAATGTCGCAGGCTGCCGATTCTCAAGGCCTTGATTCTTCAATCGATGACCTAGAGATATCAGATTCTGATCAGGTGCGGAGGAATTCGTTACCAAAAGGTTAAGGTTTTCCGTAGAAATTAACCTGCATGGTTAACGGGCGTGTTTGAGTTTCAGCGTGGTGAGAAGGGCCTGACCCTCAGCGTGATAAAGCTCAGTGATCTTGCGGGCCTGCTCGTTGCAGCTCCGGTAGGTGTGGGAAAAAGTCTGGTAGCTTTTGTTGAAACGGTCCTTCAATTGCCGGGTTCGCGAGTCGTCGGCATTCTCTGCCTCAAGCAGCGCCGCCATGTGGAAGTACCAGTCTTTTGGGTCGCTCTGGTTACACAATGGGTCCAGATACATGAGCGCACCGACCACGGAGCTGAGGCGCCGCAAATTCTGCTCATAAGGCGGCAGGTTGTTGTCCGCCGCCCGGGCTGGCATTGAACCTTGGCTGAATGTCAGCATCAACATCAGGATGAAGGGGCGAGCCTTAGCATCAAATGTCAAGATCGGTCGCAAATTCAGCATTCTCCTGAATGAATTCGAAGCGTGCTTCCGGCTTGTTTCCCATCAGGCGCGTTACGACTTCCTTGGTTTGACCTGGAACCATATCAACGATCTGCACTTTCAGCAATGTCCGGTTCTTGGGGTCCATGGTCGTATCCTTGAGCTGATCCGAGCGCATTTCGCCAAGGCCTTTAAAGCGGCCGATCTCGATTTTGCCTTTGCCCTTGAATTCCTTGTTGAGCAGCTCTTCCTTGTGCAGGTCGTCGCGCGCGTAGAGCGTCTTGCCGCCCTGACTGATGCGGTAGAGCGGCGGCACGGCGAGGAACAGGTGGCCGTTATGGATCAACTGCGGCATTTCCCGCTGGAAATAGGTCAGCAGCAGCGAGGCGATATGAGCTCCGTCGACGTCAGCATCGGTCATGATGATGACGCGGTCATAGCGCAGATCGTCATCATTGTAATTCTTGCGCGTGCCGCAGCCCAGAGCCTGAACCAGATCAGCCAGCAACTGGTTGGCGTGCAGCTTGTCGCTGGAGGCGCTGGCGACGTTGAGGATCTTGCCGCGCAGGGGCAAAACGGCCTGTGTGGTCCGGTTGCGGGCCTGCTTGGCGGAGCCACCAGCGGAATCCCCTTCCACGATGAACAGTTCGGTATCGCCCTTGGCATTCTGCGAACAGTCGGCCAGCTTGCCCGGCAGGCGCAGCTTGCGCACGGCAGACTTGCGGCTGACGTCCTTTTCCTTGCGGCGGCGCAGGCGCTCGTCGGCACGGTCGATGACCCATTCGAGCAGGCGGTTTGCCTGTTGCGGTGCGTTGGTCAGCCAGTGGTCGAACTGGTCGCGCAAGGCCTGCTCGACGATGCGGGTGGCGGCCATGGTTGCCAGACGATCCTTGGTCTGGCCAACAAATTCCGGCTCGCGGATGAAGACCGAGAGCAGGGCCCCGGCGCTGGTCATCACGTCATCGGCAGTGATCACCGCCCCCTTCTTGTTGTTGGTCAGCTCAGCGTAATTCTTGAGGCCACGCAACAGTGCGGTGCGCAGGCCAGCCTCATGGGTGCCGCCTTCCGGTGTAGGCACGGTGTTGCAATAGGAATTGAAGAATCCGTCGCCACCAAACCAGCATACGGCCCACTCGACGGCACCATGGCCGGAGGTCTTCTCAGTGCGGCCAGCGAAGATTTCCGGCGTCACCAGATTCTGCTTGCCCAGCGTTGCGGCCAGATAGTCCTTGAGGCCGCTCGGGAAGTGGAAGGTCGCCTTGGCAGGAACCTCGGGATTGTGTTCCAGCAGTTCGGGCGCGCAGCTCCAGCGAATCTCGACACCGCCAAACAGATAGGCCTTGGAGCGAGCCATGTTGAGCAACTGCTCCGGCTTGAAGCGAATCTTCTTGCCGAAGATTTCATGGTCGGGCTTGAAGGTGACCTTGGTGCCGCGGCGGTTGTGGATGTCGCCCAGAAATTCCAGCGAACCGGTCGGGATGCCGCGGGAAAAGCTCTGGCGATAGAGCTTCTTGTTGGTGGCAACTTCGACGGACATGGTTTCGGACAGGGCGTTGACAACCGATGCGCCCACGCCATGCAGACCGCCGGAGGTTTCATAGACCGCAGAATCGAATTTGCCGCCGGCGTGCAGGGTGGTGAAGATGACTTCGAGCGCCGACTTGTTGGGGAATTTCGGATGCGGATCAACCGGAATGCCGCGCCCGTTGTCGGTGACGGTGATCACATTGTCCGGCAGCAGTTCCACCTCGATCCATGACGCATAGCCCGCAACGGCCTCGTCCATGGAGTTGTCGATGATTTCGGCAAACAGATGGTGCAGCGCCTTTTCGTCGGTGCCGCCAATATACATGCCGGGACGGCGACGCACGGGCTCGAGACCTTCCAGAACCTCGATGTCGGCTGCCGTATAATCAGCCTTGACGCCGGGAACGGACGGTGCCGGATTGCTCTGGGCCTGAGGCTTTGGCGTTTCCGCTTTGGGTTGCCTTGGGGCAGAGGCGCCGCCTTTTGGTGTTGGCACAGAGGCAAAAAGATCGTCAGACGCAGACATGGACTACTCTTGGGTTCCGACAGGACAATTCCGGTTTGGCAACGAATGTGTTGGATGTCGCCAATCCCTTCAGTTCGGTCTTAACAGTTTCCGGGCTGTTCGCAAGCCAAATGATGCGCTTTAAACCGCGCGAATCAGGCTCATATTCGTTTCCACAATGTCTTCAGCAAAGCCTTTCCGGTCAAGAGGTCGTAACAAGGAAATGTGGAGCGCAGCGGAAATCCGCCGCAGAACAGGGACGTTTCGCGCGCAGACCTGCACGGAGTGCGCTGGCACAAGCCGTGTCTGGTCGGGCTGCTTCATTCCTTCAGGATCATTTGCCCATAGATGTCAAATGGAGGGCAAATGGAGGTCGAAGTTTCGTGTTATGGTTAATCTTTGTTAACCATTGAGGCGGTAGATTTGAGGCAACGGGGACAGATCAAACGGAATATTCATGAAACAGGTTGAAGCCGAAATAGACAATCTGCGAGCGTCGGTGTTTGAGCTGAAGTCGAGCCTTTACCGGGCTGACCGGGCGCGTGCGCGTTATCAGCATGTTTCCGGCATGTCTCCGTGGCTCAATGCGACCGCGACCTGCTTCCTTGCAATGTTTTTCCTGCTGCTGTAGGAGGCCTGTGCTTCTTTTGTCACTCCTGACGTCCTGCAAACAGAACAGGGTCTGATTCCCCTATGCTGGTTCGATATCTCATTTGCCCTGAGGTCGTTGCCGACGTCGAACGTGCTGCATCAGAACAGATGCTTAGCGATGTGGCGATCGAGCAGCTTGAGATTTTCGCCCGTAGCGATGTGCTCACCGGGATAAGCTATATCTTCACCAGTGAGTGGCATGGGGCACGACAGGCCGGGAGCGTTCTTGCAGAGCATTTGACCGTCCGCCCCGTAGCCGACCCCGACATGAACGAATGCGAAACCATGGTCATCGCCCCGCTGCCAAAGAGAGGGGTGCTTGACCGCATAGGTCAGGTTTTTGCCAAACCTTTGTCCGGTCAGTTGGAAGGCCGCGAGACGGCACAGGATGCGCAGGACAGGATCGCCGCAGCCTATCATTTGGCCATGGAACAGGTGATTGCCCGCGGGATGCGTGGTGACGTGCTGTTTGTCGGTCATGGCCGGATTGGTGCCCTGCTCCAGTGCCACTTGACAGGGCAGTCAATCGGCTCGCAGGCAGACGCACCTCTACCGGGGCACCATTTCGCCTATGACTGGGGTGCGCGCAAGATGCTGCATGGGTGGCGTCCGATGCATGAACTAACGACCGCTATGTTTGCAATGCCTAATGATGGCTAGTTTCCAGTCCAAATCTTGCTTAGAAAAGTGCGTAATCTTGACCCAGAGCGTTAGGTGTCAAATTGACGAAAGGCTTTGTAAATTTTTCGGCCCAGGCTTTTCATTCGCTCGGGATCGTCGAGATGTATCCTCAAGTTGAGATGTTGGTGGGATATGGAGCCCGTGGCCGGGTCGATTGTTTCGAGCAATAGATAGTCCCGGTTCGTCTGAAAAATCAATGACAACCTAGCTATGCCTTCGGTGTGTTTAAGGGCAAATGAGCAAGCTGCACCAAGAGGGGCCTTGGAGTTGTGTTGAAAGCCTTGCAATGACTGGTTGAGCTTTGGCAAGGCAGTCAGGCTCAGACCGGCTTCTTGAATGAACAGTTCAGCGAATGCTGCCAGACTATCCACCGGAGAGATCTTGACCTCACGGTATTCCTTGAGTTTGGACAGAGCTTCTTGGTGACTGACATGTGTCAGGCTTTGCTTCAGGTTTCGCATATTGAGCAGTTGGCTGTGGTGCAGGTGTGGATGGTGTTCCTTATGATCCCAGTCACGGCTTAAGGCTGGGTAAAGGAGAGCCCCAAGACTAGGCAAAGTCTAGGCAAAAGAAAAGGGCCGGTGGAAACGCCGGCCCTTCGTGTAATGCTTTAACAGACTGGGATTAGCAGCTGTAGTACATCAGGAATTCAACCGGATGCGGGGTGTGCTCGAACAGCTGGATTTCTTCTTCCTTCAGTTCGATGTAGCCAGCGATCTGGTCTTTGGTGAACACGTCGCCAGCGAGCAGGAAGTCGCTGTCGGCTTTGAGTTCTTCAAGAGCTTCACGCAGGGAACCACAAACGGTTGGGATACCTTCGAGTTCTTCTGGTGGCAGATCGTAGAGGTTCTTGTCCATGGCATCGCCCGGATGGGTCTTGTTCTTGATGCCATCAAGGCCAGCCATCAGCAGAGCTGCGAAGCAGAGATATGGGTTGGCGGACGGATCCGGGAAGCGGGCTTCAACGCGTTTTGCCTTCGGAGAATCGGTCCAAGGAATACGGATGCAGCCAGAACGGTTGCGTGCGGAATATGCACGCAGAACCGGAGCTTCAAAGCCCGGGATCAGGCGCTTGTAGGAGTTGGTGGACGGGTTGGTGAAAGCGTTCAGGGCTTTCGCATGCTTCAGGATACCACCGATGAAGTATAGGGCTTCGTCGGACAGGTCGGCATATTTGTCGCCAGCGAAGAGTGGCTTGCCGTCTTTCCAGATGGACATGTTGCAGTGCATGCCGGTGCCGTTGTCGCCGTAGATCGGCTTTGGCATGAAGGTAGCGGACTTGCCATATGCCTGTGCAACGTTGTGGATCACATATTTGTATTTCTGCAGCTCGTCGCCCTGTTTGGTCAGGCTGCCGAAAATCAGGCCCAGTTCGTGCTGGCAAGAAGCCACTTCGTGGTGATGCTTGTCAACTTTCATGCCGAGAGATTTCATGGTGGAAAGCATCTCGGAACGCATGTCCTGAGCATAATCGGTCGGGTTTACCGGGAAGTAGCCACCCTTGACGCCCGGACGATGACCGGTGTTGCCGGATTCGTATTCGGTGTCGGTGTTCCATGCAGCGTCAGCTGCATCAACTTCGTAGGAAACCTTGTTCATGGTGTTGGAATAACGGACGTCGTCGAAGATGAAGAATTCAGCTTCTGGGCCGAAGTATGCAACGTCGCCGATACCGGTCGCTTTCAGGTAAGCTTCAGCTTTCAGAGCGGTGCCGCGCGGATCGCGTTCGTATGGAGCGCCCGTGTCAGGCTCAACAACAGAGCAGTGAATGCAGAGGGTCTTTTCTGCATAGAACGGATCGATGTAAGCGCTGTCGCAGTCTGGCATCAGCTTCATGTCGGAAGCTTCGATAGATTTCCAGCCGGCGATAGAGGAACCGTCAAACATGAAGCCTTCTTCGAGGAAGTCTTCATCGACCTGGTCTTCGATTACGGTTACGTGCTGCAATTTACCGCGAGGGTCGGTAAAACGGATGTCAACATATTTGACTTCCTGCTCTGAGATCAATTTAACGATTTCAGCTGCTGTGGTCATTCCAGTATCCTTTACTGTCTGTGAATTGGAAAAAGGAAGACGTCTTGCACTCCGTTCTTTCCATTTTCCGACTTTTTGTCTCAACTGTTTCCCTGGAAGGTGATTGTAAAAGCCCCGGCAGGGAAGGCCGGCAGCTTCCTTGTCTCTGAATTAGATGGCGTCGTTGCCGGTTTCACCGGTACGGATGCGAATCGCCTGTTCGATCGTGGAGATGAAGATCTTGCCATCGCCAATGCGACCGGTCTGGGCTGCCTTCTGGATTGCTTCCACGGCGGCATCGACCTGATCCTCGGCGAGGATGACTTCAACCTTCACTTTGGGAAGAAAATCGACGACATATTCTGCGCCACGATACAGTTCGGTATGACCTTTCTGCCGGCCAAACCCTTTTGCTTCAATCACGGTGATACCCTGCAGACCAACTTCCTGCAGTGCTTCTTTGACTTCATCGAGTTTGAAAGGTTTGATAATTGCCTCGATTTTTTTCATGGCTGTTCGCTTTCCCAAACTATTTGTGCTTTGGAGCCTCTAAATCCGAACCCGGGACTTCGCCAGTTTCCTCACCGCTCTCTCCCAGATCAAATCTTGAACCGGATTGCCTGCCGCGTCAGACCTCCTTGAGGGAGGTCGTCTGCCGCTTTCCGGTCAGTGAATTTTTATGCATTCTATGTGCCAAATCTGTTGGTGGAAATAAAAGCAGGAAATCTGCGAATTCGCCAGTCCCCAAGGGTCGAATTTTGAGGCATTTTGGGGAAATGAATTGATGTAAAAATAGGCAGTTGACCTAATTTTGTGCATTTGTGTGTCTATCTGAATGTCGTCCCTCTTTGGGGCTATGGTCACTTTTAAATCATTTTCGCTGAAATCTCGCTACTTTTGCATAATATCGAGGCATAAACTGTTGTGGCTTGTTACGTGCATTTACTTATCGTTAACCCGGTGTTTCTGGCTGCCGGGACCTTCTTTCGGGCTCTGCGTTTTCCTGTTGACGAATGGCTGCCAGTTGACTGACCCAAGACACTTGGGGGTATCGTGGCTTGCGGGCAGCAAATGGCGGACAATTGTGCGTTGGGCGATTGTCGTTTTGCGGTTGAGGTTATAGATTCTTTTGATTGCCAGCTGCTTTGGCTGCTGTGTCGTTATCAGGTTTTTGCTGCGCCTTGGTTGCTGCTGTTCGGGAATCTTTTCGAGATCGTGAGCAGAAAGCCGGTTCGTCTTTTTAAAGGAATTGCCCGTCATGGCTGAAATGAAAGAAAGTGCCGTTGAAATCCTAACTCCCGCGCAGATGGGTCAAGCGGATCGCCTGACCATTGAAGGTGGGGTGGAAGGGTATCAATTGATGGAATCTGCGGGCCAGGCGGTGGCGACGGCGGCGATCGACCTTCTGGAAAGAAAGACCGGGTCGGGGGCTTCCGGCATGGTCTGTATTCTTTGCGGGCCGGGGAACAATGGTGGTGATGGCTTCGTTGCGGCACAGTTGCTGGAAGAGGAGGGCTGGAGCGTCATTATCGGCTGTGCCGTGGATGTCGAGGACCTCAAGGGCGACGCGCAGCAGGCGGCAGAAGAATGGGGCGATGAGGTTTATGGTCTTTCTGCCAGTCTCTGGGATGATTCGGACATCATCATCGATGCCCTGTTTGGTGCCGGGCTGGATCGGCCGATCACGGGCGAACTGGCCGATCTGATCGATGCCATCAATGAAAGCGGGCTGCCGGTGTTGTCGGTCGATCTGCCCAGTGGTGTCGAGGGGGCAAGTGGACAGATCGGGGGAGCTGCTGTCCGGGCAGATCAGACCGTGACCTTCTTCCGCAAGAAACCGGCTCATGTGCTGTATCCGGGCAAGGCGCTGTGTGGCCGTCTGCTCGTTGCCGATATTGGTATAGAGGATGCGGTTCTTGAAGAAACCGGCTGCTGTGCGTTTGAAAATGCACCGACTCTGTGGCTGGGCAACTGGCCGGAGGCGCTGAAGCCGCTTGAAGTCATTCAGGCCGAGCGTCTGGCCGATCACAAGTTTCATCGCGGCCATTGTGTTGTCCTGTCAGGAGATGCCTTGCACAGCGGAGCCGCCCGGCTGGCGGCGCGCGCGGCGCTCAGGGCAGGGGCGGGGCTGGTGACGCTGGCGCCTCCTGCGGATTCGGCGCTGGCTGTTGCGGCACAAGTGACCTCCATCATGGTGGAGCCGCTGAAGGGTCCGGAGTCTCTCAATGATGTTTTTGCCCGCCGGGATTGCGATGTTCTGGTGGCGGGGCCCGCGCTTGGTGTGGCTGAGGCGCAGCATGTGCTGATCCGGAATGTGCTGGGCCTTGATATGGGCGTGGTGCTGGATGCTGATGCGATCACCTGTTTTGCCGACGGCGTTGCCAGCGGTGACTTCGGCTTCGAGATGATGAAGGACAGTCCGTCGGCCCGCTCTGGTCGTCTTGTGCTGACTCCACATGAGGGCGAGTTTGCCCGTCTGTTCCCGGACCTGTCCTATCGCATGCGGGAAGAGAAGAGACTGTCCAAGCTCGATTGTGCCCTTGCTGCGGCGCAGATGTGCGGCGCGGTCATCATTCTCAAGGGCGCCGATACGGTGGTTGCAAGCCCCGACGGCTATGGCGTCATCCATTCTCAGGGCATTCCTTATCTGGCAACCGCTGGCAGCGGCGACGTGCTGGCGGGGATTGTTGGTGGCCTGATGGCGCAGGGAATGCCGACGCTCGATTCCGCCTGTGCCGGGGTCTGGCTGCACAGTCAGGCAGGGATGATGCTCGGGCCGGGGCTCATTTCCGAGGATATCATCGAGGCTCTGCCCAAGGTCTATGAAGCCCTGTTCGAGGATTATGATGCCGATGGCGGAGACGGTCCCGATCTCGATGCCTATAACGGTGATGATGACGAAGATGACGACGATTGAGGAGGGGATTCCGGCGGGTCTCGCACCCGTTCGTTTTCCCGCTTCTTGTGCCCCGTTTTTTGCGGGGTTATCATCGGTCGGGAATGGTGGATAATGCGACATTCATCCGCACGCGAGGGCATGGAAATGCAGCTCTGATGCTGCCCTGATTTGGGATTTTGGGGCCAATTTCCCTTAATACCCCCAAGGCTCATGGGGAATTTTGCACTTTTTGTGAATTTCCCTTTGCGCTTTCCATATCGGGTGTTATAGAGGCTCCGCTCGATTTGCTGGCGCAACAGGTGCCGCGCTGTGCGGGTGTGGTGGAATTGGTAGACACGCCAGATTTAGGTTCTGGTGGCGAGAGCCGTGGGGGTTCAAGTCCCTCCACCCGTACCAGAACTTCTCTTTTCAGGTCTATTCGGAAAAGAGGGGGGAGACATGGTCTGGTCGCAAGAAAGAGGGATTGCCTCTGCTGCGGCCTGTCTTTGTTGGCTCGATCGCCGGTTGGTTTATTGCCATTCCTTGCCGTTTGAGACGGCGTTGGCTGTTTGACGACAGCAAATCGAAAAGAAATTGGACGTTCCGGAAGGTCGGGGTTTTGCCTCGATGGAGCGCCCCGAACCAAACTGAATTTGACAAAGAACGAAAGCAGATTGATATGCAGGTCACTGAAACCCTGTCCGAAGGTCTGAAACGCGAACTGAAAGTCGTGGTTCCTGCTTCTGATCTCGAAGCCAAGCTGGTCGCCAAAATTGATGAAATCAAGGGTCAGATCCGAATTAACGGCTTCCGGCCAGGCAAGGTACCGGCATCTCATGTCCGCAAGCTGCATGGCAAGGCTCTGATGGGTGAAATCATCCAGGAGCTGATCAACGAGACCACACGCACCACGCTTGAAGAACGTGCTGAGAAAGCTGCGATGCAGCCCCAGTACAAGCTGACCGAGGATGAACTCGAAGCTGCCAAGATCATGGATGGCCAGGCCGACCTTGACTTCAGCATCATCTACGAAGTTCTGCCGAGCATCGAAGTTGCCGATGTTTCCGGCGTCGAGATCGAGCGTCCGGTCGTTGAAGTTGAAGACAGCGAAGTTGAAGAGCGTCTCAACCAGATCGCCGAAAGCTCCCGTCCGTTTGAAACCAAGGAAGGCAAGGCCGAAAAAGGCGACCGTGTGGTCATGTCCTATCTGGGTAAGATCGATGGCGAAGCCTTTGAAGGTGGCGCTGACGAAAATGGCCAGCTGGTTCTTGGCTCCGGCCAGTTCATTCCGGGCTTTGAAGATCAGCTGATCGGTGTTTCTGCCGGTGACGAAACCGTCGTCAAGGTCAAGTTCCCTGAGGAATATGGCGCAGAGCATCTGGCTGGCAAGGACGCCGAGTTCGAAATCGTTGTCAAGGAAGTTCAGGCCCCAGGCGCTCTGGAACTCGACGATGACTTCGCAACCAAGCTGGGCATTGAATCCCTTGAAACCCTCAAGGGCCTGATCAAGGATCAGATCGTTTCCCAGTATGGTCAGATGACCCGCCAGCGCGTGAAGCGTCAGCTGCTCGACAAGATGGACGAGCTGCACAAGTTCGACGTTCCACCGACCCTGCTTGAGCAGGAATTCGAGAATATCTGGCGTCAGGTCATGGCTGAAATGAATGAAGCCAGCAAGTCCTTCGAAGACGAAGATACCACCGAAGAGAAAGCCAAGGAAGAATACAAGGCCATTGCCGAACGTCGCGTTCGTCTGGGTCTGGTTCTCTCCGAAATCGGTGAGAAGAACGAAATCAAGGTAACCGACGAAGAAGTGCAGCGCGGCATCATGATGCGCGCCCAGCAGTTCCCGGGTCAGGAACGTCAGGTCTTCGAATACTACACGAAGAACCCTGAAGCGCTTGCTTCCATCCGCGCCCCGATCTTCGAAGAGAAGGTTGTCGACTATCTGCTCGAACTGGTGAAGGTCGAAGACAAGACCGTCTCCAAGGAAGAGCTGGAAAAGATGGTCACCGAAGACGAGGAATAAGATCCTTTCTTCATGACTGACAGACCGGGCGCCTGCCGTTTTTCAACGGTGGGCGCCTTTCTGTTTACAACATGTTGAATTCTGGCCGCTTAACCATATCTATTCATTTTAGAAAGTGAATGGACTGGCCAGTGTGCGCTTTTTGCGGATAGGATTTCGGCTGCGGCATAATGTCGGCTGATTCCCGACTCTTTGAGTATTTGTCAGTAAAATATTCACGGTCAGGGTGTTAAGGGAAGAAAAGGTCCACCCTCATGATTCTTCAGAATCCGGCGGGGTTCTGTATCACTGAGGTGGGCTGCCAGTCGCGGCATGAATGACGATGTGCCTGGCGTTGTCCTGTCTAAAGCATTAGGCGGGGCGAGTTCGAAAATGGTGGCCTGTGCCACCAGATGGCCTTATTCAGCGTTAGTGTTTAAGGTTTGACGTGCGGTGCAGTGGGTAGACGATGCCTGTGCCCAATTGGTGTTGATAAGGAAAGACGAATGAAGGATCCACTCGATCTCACTATGAATCTGGTTCCAATGGTGGTGGAGCAGTCCAACCGCGGCGAACGCGCGTATGACATCTACTCCCGCCTGTTGAAAGAACGCATTATCTTCATCACTGGGCCGATTGAAGATCACATGGCTGCCCTTGTCTGCGCCCAGCTGCTGTTTCTGGAAGCTGACAATCCCAAGAAAGAGATTTCGCTCTATATCAATTCGCCAGGTGGCGTGGTGACCGCAGGCATGTCGATTTACGACACCATGCAGTTCATCAAGCCTCCTGTAGCCACCCTGTGTCTGGGGCAGGCTGCCTCGATGGGCTCGCTGCTGTTGTGCGCTGGTGAAAAAGGCATGCGCTTTGCGCTGCCGAACGCCCGCATCATGGTGCATCAGCCCTCCGGCGGCTTCCAGGGTCAGGCATCGGACATCCAGCGCCATGCCGAGGATATCCTCAAGATGAAGCGTCGTCTGAACGAAGTCTATGTCAAGCATTGCGGACAGGACTACGAGACGGTCGATCGCACCCTTGATCGCGACCACTTCATGACCGCCACTGAGGCGAAGGACTGGGGTCTGGTTGACAAGGTGGTTGAAAACCGGTCGTCTCTCGCCCCTGAGGACAAGAAGGACAAAGACAAGGGCTAAGGCCCTTCAAGTTGAAATTGCCAATCTGGCTCCCAAGGAGATTGGCCGTTCATGTATTCGGAAAAGACCACGTTAAACCTATATTGATCTTTTCGGGTACATGCTTTCATGAATCTGGCGGTTGCCTGCTGAATTTGGCAAATTTATGCATCAGGCGTCAGGGAGATCGGGTTTATTTTGCTTGCAGCCACTGCTGAGCATCTTAAACTAGTAAGTCGGTAGGCAAACGAGTATGCCGACGACAACGAAGGAAGAGGCACATACATGAGTAAGGCCAGTGGCGGTGATAGCAAAAACACGCTCTACTGCTCCTTCTGTGGCAAAAGCCAGCATGAAGTGCGCAAGCTGATCGCGGGCCCGACGGTGTTCATCTGTGATGAATGCGTTGAGCTGTGCATGGATATCATTCGCGAAGAAAACAAGTCTTCGATGGTGAAGTCCAAGGATGGTATCCCGACGCCGCAGGAAATTTGCGACGTGCTGGACGATTATGTCATTGGTCAGGGCAGGGCGAAGAAGGTTCTTTCGGTCGCCGTGCACAACCACTACAAGCGTCTCGCACATGGCAAGAAAAGTTCTGACATTGAGCTTGCCAAGTCCAACATCATGCTGATCGGCCCGACCGGTTGCGGCAAGACCTTTCTTGCCCAGACCATGGCGCGCATCCTGGATGTCCCGTTTACAATGGCTGATGCCACGACCCTGACCGAAGCCGGCTATGTCGGTGAAGACGTCGAGAACATCATTCTCAAGCTCCTGCAGGCTGCCGACTACAATGTCGAACAGGCTCAGCGCGGTATTGTCTACATCGACGAGATCGACAAGATTTCGCGCAAGTCCGACAATCCTTCCATCACCCGCGACGTGTCCGGTGAAGGCGTTCAGCAGGCCCTGCTGAAGATCATGGAAGGCACGGTTGCCTCCGTTCCTCCACAGGGTGGGCGCAAGCATCCGCAGCAGGAATTCCTGCAGGTGGATACCTCCAACATCCTGTTCATCTGTGGCGGTGCCTTTGCTGGCCTCGACAAGATCATTGCCGCGCGCGGCAAGGACAGTTCGATCGGCTTTGGCGCACGCGTCGAAGACCCTGAGGAACGCGGCGTTGGCGAGCTGTTCAAGGAACTGGAGCCGGAAGATCTTCTGAAATTCGGTCTTATCCCCGAGTTCGTCGGTCGTCTGCCTGTTCTGGCCACCCTTGAGGATCTGGATGAGGAAGCCCTGGTTTCCATTCTTACCCAGCCCAAGAACGCCATCGTGAAGCAGTATCAGGCACTGTTCGAGATGGAAGGCGTTCGCCTGACATTCCACGACGATGCCCTGCGCGGTGTTGCAAAGAAGGCGATTGAACGCAAGACCGGTGCCCGTGGCCTCAGATCCATTCTCGAAGGCATTCTGCTTGATACAATGTATGAGCTGCCGAGCCTTGAGGGTGTTGAAGAAGTGGTCATTTCCGGCGATGTGGTCATTGGAGAGGCGCGTCCGCTCTATATCTATGGCGACATCAAGAGCGAAGCCGAGCCGACATCCGCCTGATCGACCGGTCGTTTTCTCAATGAATTCAAAAGGGCGGCCTTGGGTCGCCTTTTTTGTCAATGGACTGGCACCTGTCTGGCGCTGTTCTTGCAAGGGTAAACCGGAGCTTCGGTTGCGCATCTGGCCATCTGGCCTCAAGTCTTTTTTCACAAAGTTGACAAGGGCTTGTGGAGTGACTTGAAAAGCATATCGCGAAGCCCCAACTAAATGGTACCGTGAGACGTTTTTGTTTGTGTGTGAGTCTCACCCTGTTCATCCGCCGGTGACATTTCTGGTCCAACGGCTCCTTCAGAGCGTAGGACACTGTATCGGCTTTATTGCGGGCCAAGGGCCGCAGATGTACCCTGTCTCTGACGGGAAGGGTCAATGATCCAAGAAAGGTAGGAAAGCATGACCGAAGGACCTGTGATTGGCGCAGCCAACCCGATGGCTTCGGATACTTATCCGGTCTTGCCACTGAGAGACATCGTTGTCTTTCCACATATGATTGTTCCGCTTTTTGTCGGCCGCGAGAAATCGATCCGTGCCCTCGAAGAGGTGATGCAGTCCGACAAGATGATTTTGTTGGCCACGCAGATGAACGCCGGTGATGATGATCCCGCTCCCGAGGACATCTTCAAGATCGGCACTCTGGCCAGCGTATTGCAGCTGCTCAAGCTGCCTGACGGCACTGTGAAGGTGCTGGTGGAAGGTGTAAACCGCGCCAAGCTCGGTGACTTCACCAAACGCGACGACCTCTATGAGGCAACCGCAACCGTGTTGCATGACGAAGATGGCGAGCGCGTCGAGGTCGAGGCCCTGGCCCGTTCGGTTGCGACCGAATTCGAGAATTATGTGAAACTGAACAAGAAGGTTTCACCTGAAGTGATCGGGGCCGTGTCCCAGATCGACGACTATTCCAAACTAGCCGATACCGTGGCTTCCCATCTGGCGATCAAGATCCAGGAGAAGCAGGAAATTCTTGGTATCGTCAGCGTGATTGAGCGTCTGGAGCAGGTGCTTGGCCTGATGGAGAGTGAAATCTCTGTTCTTCAGGTCGAAAAGCGCATCCGCAGTCGCGTCAAGCGCCAGATGGAGAAGACCCAGCGCGAATACTATCTGAATGAGCAAATGAAGGCCATTCAGAAGGAGCTTGGGGATTCCGAAGAAGGCGCGGACGAGATTCGCGAACTGGAACAGGCGATCGAAAAGACCAAGCTGTCCAAGGAAGCCAAGGAAAAGGCCGAGGCTGAGCTGAAGAAGCTGAAACAGATGAGCCCGATGTCCGCCGAAGCGACCGTCGTGCGCAACTATCTGGATTGGCTGCTCGGTATTCCGTGGAGCAAGAAATCCCGCGTCAAGGTCGACCTCGAGAAGGCCGAGGAGATTCTCGATGTGGATCACTATGGGCTTGAGAAGGTCAAGGAGCGCATTGTCGAGTATCTGGCCGTGCAGTCCCGCACCAACAAGCTCAAGGGTCCCATCCTGTGTCTGGTTGGTCCTCCGGGCGTCGGTAAGACCTCGCTGGGCAAGAGCATTGCCAAGGCAACCGGCCGTGAATTCGTTCGTATGGCCCTTGGTGGCGTGCGCGACGAGGCCGAGATCCGTGGTCATCGCCGGACCTATATCGGCTCCATGCCGGGCAAGGTGATCCAGTCGATGAAGAAGGCCAAGAAGGCCAACCCGCTGTTCCTGCTCGACGAGATCGACAAGATGGGCATGGACTTCCGTGGCGACCCATCTTCGGCGCTTCTGGAAGTGCTGGATCCGGAACAGAACAGCACCTTCATGGACCATTATCTGGAAGTGGAATATGACCTTTCGAACGTGATGTTCATCACCACGGCGAACACGCTCAATATTCCGGCTCCTCTGATGGACCGTATGGAAGTGATCCGCATCGCCGGTTACACCGAAGACGAGAAGGTGGAAATCGCGCGGCGCCATCTGCTGCCGAAGGCCTTGTCCGATCATGGTCTGAAAGAGGGCGAATTCAGCCTGTCTGATGATGCTCTCCGGATGATGGTTCAGCGTTACACCCGCGAAGCCGGTGTGCGTAACCTCGAGCGTGAGCTGATGAAGCTGGCCCGCAAGGTGACCAAGGATCTGATCATGAAGAAACTCGACAAGGTTGACGTCACCGTCGACAATATCGAGGACTATCTTGGCGTGCCACGGTTCCGCTTCGGTGAAATCGATGCCGTTGATCAGGTGGGAGTCGTTACCGGTCTGGCATGGACGGAAGTGGGCGGCGAACTGCTGACCATTGAAGGCGTCATGATGCCGGGCAAGGGCAAGATGACGGTCACAGGCAACCTGCGCGACGTGATGAAGGAGTCCATTCAGGCTGCGGCATCCTATGTCCGCTCGCGGGCGGTGGATTTCGGTGTCGAACCTCCAATGTTCGACAAGCGCGACATCCACGTCCACGTTCCCGAAGGGGCAACCCCGAAGGATGGGCCGTCTGCTGGTATCGCCATGGCAACCGCTATCGTGTCCATCATGACCGGCATTCCGGTGCGCAAGGACATCGCCATGACTGGCGAGATCACCCTGCGTGGTCGCGTTCTGCCGATTGGCGGTCTCAAGGAAAAACTGCTCGCAGCCCTGCGCGGTGGTATCAAGACTGTTCTGATTCCGGAAGAGAATGCCAAGGATCTGGTGGACATTCCGGACAATGTGAAGAACGGCATGGAAATCATTCCGGTCAACAATGTTGGCCAGGTGCTTGAGCATGCTCTTGTTGAGAAACTGGTGCCGATCGAGTGGGATGAAAGCAAGATGCCTGAGGCCAGTCTGCAACAGGAAAACGAGGAAAACGCTTCGGTTGCTCACTGATTGAAAGAGAATCAACTGGCTGATTTTGGTCGATTCTGGTCCTCGTAGATAAGGCCAGGAACAAAAAATAAGGCTCTTCCTGTACTGGAAGAGCCTTTTTTCGTTTTGCAGCTGTGAATTCCTGTTTAAACCGTCAGAAATGGCTGATTTCTGCGAAATTCCCTCTTGATTTCTGACCCAATTCGCCAGATGGTCGCATTCCGCGTCTGGTATTTCCCAAGGTGTGTTGATTCTTAGTGGTGAAGCGTTGTGAAAGACTTCGAGCTTTTGCGATTGAACCGAAAAGGAAATTAAAATGAACAAGAACGAACTGATCTCTGCGGTTGCGGAAAAGGCAGATCTCACCAAAGCTCAGGCTGGCGAAGCGGTTGATGCATTGTTTGACATCATTTCCGACACTCTGAAAAGCGGTGATGAAGTCCGTATCATCGGCTTTGGCAATTTCTCTGTCACCGAACGTGCTGCGACTGAAGGCCGTAACCCTCGCACTGGCGACACCATTCAGATTCCGGCTTCCAAAACGCCGAAATTCAAGGCTGGTAAAGGTCTCAAGGACGCTGTTAACAGCAAATAAGGACGGCATGTTTCATACCGTTTCGAGAATTTGACCCCCGGTTCCTGCTGAATCGGGGGTTTTTGTTTCCGGGTGGGATGCGCCCGATCTAACTGCGACCTTATAAAGACCGGAGAGGCTGGTGGATGGCTGATTCAATTCTGAGCCCCGATTGCAAGAGTTGTGCGGCGCTGTGCTGCGTGTGTCTGGCGTTTGACAAATCGGATGACTTTCCGATCGACAAACCAAATGGTGAAGTGTGCCCGCAGTTGTCTGAGGGGCAGACTTGCAAGATCTACGAGGAGCGGGAGCGGCAGGGCTATCGCGGCTGCATGCATTTTGATTGTCAGGGGGCTGGCCAGCGCGTGACACAGGAAGTGTTCGGCGGGCGCAATTGGCGCGACAATCCCAAGCTGCTCGATCCGATGACCCGAGCCTTTGTCATCATGCTGAAGGTTCACGAATTGCTCAGTCTGCTACAGGCTGCTTCCCGTTTGCCGCTGACCGATGAGGAAATCGACCGCTATGATGGGCTTCTGACCGATCTGAATCCGGCTGACGGCTGGACTGAGGAGCTTCTTGAGGAATTTGAAGGGACGGGCACGGAAAAGCGTGTGCACGCCTTCCTGCAATCGCTCAGGCATCATGTGGCGTAATTGAAGGAGAGCGTTACGGCAGCATCATCCGGACCCAAAAGATGAAGGCGGCGGCCAGCGGGACCAGCAGGGTTCCTCGGAGGACGATTGCCCCCTTCAATTCGCTGGTGAGATTTTCCGTTTCCGCAGTGACGGAGCGCATCACGAGATCGGCTAAAGCGCTTGGAACAAGAGGGGCCCAAGAGCAAGAACGAAGCCCGAATCCGTTGATGGGAGCGGTCAGTGCCTGATGGCCATATCGCTCAGAAATATCGCGATGAACGGGTTCGTGAATATCAGGGTGCCATCAGGGTGCCAATATATAGTTGGCGCCCGGTTCTCATCAGCTACAAGACGACGTCTCCCCTTCACTCTGATTCTGCTGACACACTTTCAGAAGCGGCAATGCCATTGGATTCGCCAAAGGATCGCGTGCCCTGGGTTTAAAGCACACGCGTATTATGCAACTGAGCAGCCAAGAGGTGAGGTGGGCTCAAAACGAGGCAAGGTTTGGGGAAGGATGGTGGGTGTTGAGAGATTCGAACTCCCGACCCTCTCGGTGTAAACGAGATGCTCTAACCAGCTGAGCTAAACACCCATCCTTGTCTTAACGTTGGGCTCAACCGATTGCATTGAATGCTGTCGGTATGTCTCTTGCAATGACTTGCAGAAGAATGGTGGGTGTTGAGAGATTCGAACTCCCGACCCTCTCGGTGTAAACGAGATGCTCTAACCAGCTGAGCTAAACACCCTTGCGCCAACGTGTGCGTGAGCTGCTTTTAGAGGCTGAGTGCCGGGCATGCAACAAAAAAATGACACGGAAATTCATTCTCTGGGGAAATCGCGCGTGACGGGGAGGGGCTGTGTTTTTTCTGCTGGCGCGGGGCTGACCTGGCTTCGCGTCGGATGCCGGTTGATGGTCTGGCGAGGAGTTTTTGTCATCTCCTCCTTAGTCGACCACCAGTTGATTTCCCCTCCATCCTTGAGGATAAAGGCGGGGATTTTGAACGTGCCTTTGGATAACCATATGTTTCCAACAAGCGAAACCGCAGGAATTTGCCGGTTCTGAAAATGGGCTGTGAAGTTTTTTCAAAAAGACTTTTTTCAGTGCTTGACTTAGTCACGTCCCCGTCGTATTTCAGCGCCACTCCACACGGAACATCAAGCTTCGGCGGTGAACAGTGTGGTTCGGGTAATGGGGATGTAGCTCAGTTGGTTAGAGCGCCGGCCTGTCACGCCGGAGGTCGCGGGTTCGAGTCCCGTCATTCTCGCCATCCCGAAACCGCTCCTGGACATTTCGTGTCTGGATCAAAATGCGGGGATGTAGCTCAGTTGGTTAGAGCGCCGGCCTGTCACGCCGGAGGTCGCGGGTTCGAGTCCCGTCATTCTCGCCATTTTCTTATGGCACTCTCCTTTGACATTGATGTGACGATTTCGGGCGTTGAACTTACGCTCGTTTTTGCCGTTTGTTGGTTTCCCGAAACAATTTGGCTCTGGACTATTTGGCCTAGAACAATTTGGCACAACTGTCTGGAATGGTTCGGGAGTGATGCGCTCTGTCTGTTCTTGACCGTCTTGTGATTGGTTCTGTTGGCTCTACCCGTGCTGGACAGGGTGATAGGACTAACGTGCTCTGAGAGACGCATCATGAACAACGCGGCATTCGAGCCATCTGGCCGTCAACGGCTCTGATCCCTCTCTCTTCCTTTCCCTTCTGCTCTCCTGTGGCTCTGGCGGCCCTGATGGCGCTGTGTGGCGGTTTGTGCCTGATTGCCGTGAGACACCTGCCCGGAAAAAGAAAAGGGCCACAGCGTAAGCTGTAGCCCTTCTTGGATCTGTTGTGGACTGGATCGATGATCCCTTAGTCCTGCCATGGCCAGAAATCGACCGGCAGGCTTGCCTTGTCGACTTCGTAGCGTTTCTCGATCTCCTCGAGGGTCAACAGGCCGCTCTGGGTATCGACATACTCACAGACAGAGGACGAGTTGATCGTTGCCAGCTGCAAGGCTTTCTCCGGCGAAGCGCCATTGCCCAGAATAGCACCGAAGGTCGAGGTGAAGGAATCGCCTGCACCCGCCGTGCCGCGGACGTTGGTTTTCTTGATCGGGCAATGGTAGATACCCTTTTCGCTGCTCAGATAGGCGCCGCCGGTGCCGTCGGTGATCAGTACATATTTCGGGCCAATCGACATCAGCAGAGACATGAAGCCGGACAGGGAGCAGTGGACGTGATCCATGATCAGACCGCGAGTCATCAGGCTCTTGCTGGCATTTTGGTCCATCTTCACCGTGCGCATGTTGGAATGCTGGGTGTAGTCGAGAAGGGCCGGCATCATCAGTTCGGCTTCAGCGCGGTTGATGTTGATGAGGTCGATATTCTTGGCGGTATCGAGGAATTCCTTGCCGCGGCGATCAATCTGGCGTTCGCCCGGGTTGGCCACGACAAATGCACCGGCTTCCTTGCCGCGCTGGCAGATGATCGGGAAGGCTTCGGCCGACTCATTGGACATCGGCGCAATATGCAGGAGTTCTGCGCCATCGAAGATGCCTTCATAGATGTCTTTGTCGGTCACGCGGCAGTTTGCACCACGGGCGGTGAAGATGGAGGCATTGCGGTCATGGGATGCGATCATGACGGAACAGCCGGTGATTGCCTTGTCCGTTGTCATCAGCCCCTTGTCAGACAGGCCTTCGCGTGCCAGAAGCTGGCGAACCATTTCGGCTTCAATGTCCTCGCCAATCTTGACGTTGGGGGTCACTTCGTTGCCAAGGCGTGACAGGGCGACCGCAGCGTTGATTGCGCCACCGCCGACATGGGTGGAGATGTTGAGGGCATCAACTTTGCGACCTTGCTCGAGCATCAAAAAAGAATTGTGCGCGTTCGTCATGGAAATGCGCTCAATGTCATTGTCGGCAACAATGGTAATGATGTCGATCATTGCGGAGCCGATTGTTGCTGTTTTCATCAGACTTGCCTCATTTTGGGTTGATGGTCATGAAGACTGAAGAGCGAGCGTCCCGTCGCTCAAATGGAATTCTGCGTCTGCAATTGTTAATTTGGTTTTTTTGTTCTCGCCTCAAAAAAAATCAAACTTGCCGCTTGGCTTACAATAGAATCCGTGAATTTCACAGAGTTATTTTGGTCAAACTCCGACTATAGTATAAATTTCATGCCCGCCGAAGCCCTGTTGCATCCATTTCGATCGGAGCTTTCGAGGAGCGTCTACGGTCTGGGTTTGAGGGAAAGGACCGGGATGGACAATGATGAAGGACAGACCGGGAGGAACGAACAACTTTTGGCGTACGTGTTGTCGCGAGGATTGCATTTCTGCCTGTGCATCAGTATTGGCGTTGTCTCCGCTGTTAGTCGCTATCTGCGACAAAATTGGACAACGGCTCTTGCTTAAGTGTTTCTGCTAAGGTAATCGTGCTGACGTCGAGGTTGCCAAGGACCACAGCCTTTATCCTGTCTTAGATTTCGCTTGACAGAATGACACCGCAAGACCGAAACCTAGGAGTCTTGTCAAGCGAGGGACCCTAGTCGAGAGGACCGACTGTCATGGAAGAGCTTTTAAAAGAATATCTTCCCATTCTCATATTCATCGGCATCTCTCTGATTATTGGTCTTGCCCTGCTTGTCTCGCCCTTCATTGTGGCGTTCAAAAATCCCGATCCTGAAAAACTGTCTGCCTACGAATGCGGGTTCAACGCCTTTGACGATGCGCGCATGCCGTTCGATGTTCGTTTCTATCTGGTGGCGATTCTGTTCATCATTTTCGATCTCGAGGTGGCGTTCCTGTTCCCGTGGGCGGTCTCATTCGGCGATCTCGGGATGTTCGGGTTCGTGTCCATGATGATCTTTCTGGCAATCCTGACAGTGGGATTCGTCTATGAATGGAAGAAGGGGGCGCTGGAATGGGATTGAGCGATGGCAATCAGACAATGATCGCCCAGGCACCCAAGGGGATCATCGATCCCCGCACGGGAAAGCCGATCGGTCATGACGATCCGTTTGTTGCGCAGATGCGCGAGGACCTTTCGGACAAGGGATTTCTGGTAACTGCGACCGATGATCTGATCAACTGGGCGCGGACCGGGTCGCTGATGTGGATGACCTTCGGGCTTGCCTGCTGTGCAGTCGAAATGATGCAGATGTCGATGCCGCGCTATGACTGCGAACGCTTCGGTTTTGCGCCGCGTGGTTCGCCGCGCCAGTCTGACGTGATGATCGTTGCTGGCACCTTGACCAACAAGATGGCTCCGGCGCTGCGCAAGGTCTATGACCAGATGCCCGAGCCGCGCTATGTGATTTCCATGGGGTCATGCGCCAATGGCGGTGGCTATTATCATTATTCCTATAGTGTTGTAAGAGGCTGTGACCGCGTGGTCCCGGTCGACATTTATGTACCCGGCTGTCCTCCGACGGCCGAAGCGCTGCTGTATGGCGTGATGCTTCTGCAGAAGAAGATCCGGCGGACCGGCTCAATCGAGCGCTGAGATGACGAACTGATTTCCAGCTCCGCCCGTGGCTGAAGGCCATCCGCGGCGAGGGCTGTCAAGGCTTGCAAGAGGACGACAAGCGATGGATGAGACGCTGAGAGATCTCGGTGACTATATCGAGGCTGTTCTGGACGACAAGATCATTGAGTGGCGTGTGTCTTTCGGTGAGCTGACGGTGCTTGCCAATCGTACCGATATTGTCGAGGTCATCCGGGTGCTGCGTGATGATCCGCGCCTGAAGTTCGTTTCCTTCATCGACGTGACGGCAGTTGATTATCCCGAGCGAGGCCAGCGGTTCGAGGTGGTCTATCATCTGCTCAGCCCAAAACAGAACGCCCGTGTGCGTGTCAAGATCTCGACGGGTGAGGACATGCCGGTCGACTCGATCTGCGGTGTCTTTCCTGGTGCCAACTGGTTCGAGCGGGAAGCCTATGACATGTACGGCATCCTGTTTCTCGGGCACCCTGATCTGCGGCGGCTGTTGACCGACTATGGCTTTGATGGGCATCCGCTGCGCAAGGATTTCCCGCTGACGGGCTATTATGAAGTGCATTATGACGATGAGAAGAAGCGCGTCGTCTATGAGCCAGTAAAGCTGGCACAAGAGTTTCGCAATTTTGATTTTCTCAGTCCCTGGGAGGGCGTTGACTATGTCCTTCCCGGCGATGAAAAGGCCGAAGGCTGATAAAGGGACCGGGAGGGGACAGGCGCGACATGGCTGAAAAACAGGTCAGAAACTTCAATATCAACTTTGGCCCACAGCATCCCGCTGCCCACGGGGTGTTGCGTATGGTGCTGGAGCTGGATGGCGAGATCGTCGAGCGCGTCGACCCGCATATCGGCCTGTTGCATCGTGGCACCGAGAAGTTGATCGAGCACAAGATCTATGCTCAGGCAACGCCCTATTTCGACCGGCTCGACTATGTTGCCCCGATGAATCAGGAACATGCCTTCTGTCTGGCGGTCGAGCGGCTGCTCGGGCTGGAGGTGCCGCGGCGTGGGCAGTTGATCCGCGTGCTCTATTGCGAGATCGGACGGATTCTCAACCATATCCTCAACATCACCACGCAGGCGATGGACGTCGGCGCGCTCACGCCGATTCTATGGGGCTTTGAAGAGCGCGAGAAGTTGATGGTGTTCTATGAGCGGGCCAGCGGGTCGCGCATGCATGCCAACTATTTCCGCGCCGGTGGCGTGCGGCAGGACCTGCCGGAAACGCTGATCGATGATATCGAGGCCTTCTGCGATCCATTCCTCAAGGTGGTCGACGACATCGGCACGATGTTGACAGACAACCGCATCTTCAAGCAGCGCAACGCCGACATCGGTATCGTTGATCTGGATGATGCCTGGGCCTGGGGCTTTTCCGGGCCGATGGTGCGCTCCTGCGGTGTGCCGTGGGATCTGCGCAAGAGCCAGCCCTATGAATGCTATGCTGAAATGGACTTCGATATTCCGATCGGCAAGAATGGCGACAATTACGACCGCTATCTGTTGCGCATGGAAGAAATGCGCCAGTCCGTGCGGATCATGCGCCAGTGCATCACCAAACTACGCCAGCCTCAGGGGCAGGGGCCGGTCTGTGCTGATAATGACAAGATTGTGCCGCCGACGCGCGGCGAGATGAAGCGCTCGATGGAAGCGCTGATCAATCACTTCAAGCTGCATACGGAAGGCTTCCATGTGCCTGCTGGCGAGGTTTACGCCGCGGTGGAGGCCCCCAAGGGTGAGTTTGGTGTCTATCTGGTCTCGGATGGCTCAAACAAGCCGTACAAATGCAAGATCAGGGCGCCGGGCTTTGCGCATTTGTCCGCGATGGACTTCCTGTCTCGCGGCTATCAGCTGGCCGACGTGTCTGCCATTCTCGGGTCGCTTGATCTGGTATTTGGCGAGGTGGACCGCTAGGCCCATGCAATTCGGGCCGCTTGTTCGGCCTCATGATTTTAACTTCGGTTGCCGATCGCATCGCGGTTGGATCGAAACAGAAACGAGGAACGGCAGACATGAGTGTCCGTCGCCTGCATAGCGAACAGCCAGCCAGTTTCGAATTCTCCAAGGAGAATCTCGAATGGGCCCATAGCGTGATTGGTCGATATCCCGAGGGGCGTCAGGCCTCTGCCGTGATTCCGCTTCTGATGAGGGCTCAGGAGCAGGAAGGCTGGGTCACCCAGCGCGCCATCGAATATGTGGCGGACATGCTGTCCATGGCATATATCCGCGTTCTCGAAGTGGCGACATTCTACACCCAGTTCCAGCTGCAGCCAGTGGGCAGAAAAGCTCATATCCAGGTTTGCGGTACGACACCCTGTCGCCTGCGGGGCGCGGGGGACCTGATCCGCGTCTGCAAGAACAAGATCGCCGAAAAGCAGTTTGCCCTGTCCGAGGACGGCAATTTTTCGTGGGAAGAGGTCGAATGCGCCGGGGCTTGCGTCAATGCACCGATGGTCCAGATTTCCAAGGACACCTATGAGGATCTGACGCCGGAAATCCTTGAAGAGCTAATCGAGAAGATCGGCAAGGATGAACCGGTCGCGCCGGGCAGTCAGACAGGCCGTCAGGGGTCGGCACCGGCAAGTGGCCCGGTTACGCTCACCGATCCGTCGCTCTATGATGGCTCCCGTGTGAAATGGGGACTTGGGGCAGACATGGGCGAGACAGAAGTCGAGACAGCTCCAGCGGCAGAACTGGCTCCGGAGACCAAGTCTAAGCCTGAAGGCGCCACCCCAGCGAAAGCTGCCGAGAAAAAACCAGCAAAAGGTAAGGCTGCCAAATCTTCTGCGGTCAAGGCAGAGCCTGCACCGGCAGTAAAGCCTGCTGGCGAAGGTGAGGCTCCGACCCTGTTGTCCGAGCCACTTGATGGCAAGGCGGACAATCTCAAGGAAATCAGCGGTATCGGCCCCAAGATCGAGCAGAAGCTGAATGCACTCGGCGTGTTCCATTTTGCCCAGATTGCCAGCTGGTCCGATGACAACGCCGCCTTTGTCGATGGCCAGCTCGCTTTCCGTGGGCGGATTGCCCGTGAGCAGTGGATCGAGCAGGCCAGAGTGCTGGCGTCCGGCCAAGAGACAGAGTTTTCCAAGCGGGTACAGGCCGGTGCGGTCTCATCCAGCAAGAGCGGAGGTGATGCATAATGGCCGTGATGCTCGAGGACGAAGACCGGATTTTTACCAACATCTATGGCATCCATGACTGGGGCCTTGAAGGGGCGCTGAAGCGCGGCTCATGGGATGGCACCCGCGGGTTGTTATTGAAGGGTCGCGACTGGATCATCAACGAGATGAAAGCGTCCGGTCTGCGTGGACGCGGCGGAGCAGGCTTTCCGACCGGGCTCAAATGGTCCTTCATGCCACCCAAGCAGGAAGGGCGGCCGCATTATCTGGTCGTCAACGCCGATGAATCCGAGCCGGGCACCTGCAAGGACCGCGAGATCCTGCGCAATGATCCGCACCATCTGGTCGAGGGCTGTCTGATCGCAGGTTTTGCGATGAATGCGGAAGCGGCGTTCATCTATGTGCGCGGCGAGTTCATGCGCGAGCGCGAGCGGTTGCAGGCCGCTGTCGATCAGGCCTATGAGAAGCGTCTCATCGGCAAGAACAACATTCACGGCTACGACTTCGACATTATCGTGCATCATGGTGCCGGGGCCTATATCTGCGGCGAGGAAACGGCGCTGCTGGAATCGCTCGAAGGCAAGAAGGGCCAGCCGCGCCTCAAGCCGCCATTTCCGGCCAACTGTGGCCTTTATGGTTGCCCGACAACGGTCAACAATGTCGAATCCATTGCTGTTGCACCGACAATCCTGCGGCGCGGGGCCAACTGGTTTAAGGGCTTCGGCGCCGAGAATAACCACGGCACCAAACTGTTCTGCGTGTCCGGTCATGTCAACCAGCCAGCGACCTTCGAGGAAGCCATGTCGATCCCCTTCAAGGAGCTGATCGACAAGCATTGCGGCGGTATTCGTGGCGGCTGGGATAATCTTCTGGCGGTCATTCCGGGCGGTTCGTCCGTACCGTGCGTCCCGGCAGACCAGATTTTGGACTGTCCGATGGATTTCGACAGCCTCAGGGGGCTTGGGTCGGGGCTTGGCACGGCTGCGGTGATCGTCATGGACAAGTCGACCGATATCATCGCCGCGATTGCCCGGCTTTCCTATTTCTACAAGCACGAAAGCTGTGGCCAGTGCACGCCATGCCGCGAGGGTACGGGCTGGATGTGGCGCGTGATGGAGCGGATGGCGCGGGGCGAGGCGCAGAAGAAGGAAATCGACATGCTGTTCGAGGTCTCCAAGCAGGTGGAAGGTCATACGATCTGCGCCCTTGGTGATGCCGCAGCCTGGCCGGTGCAGGGGCTTATCCGGCATTTCCGCCCGGTGATTGAACAGAGAATTGATCAGTATACGGCCAATCCGAAAGAGGATGCGGCCCCGCTGGCAGCGGCCGAATAGGCCAAGGACTTTAACGCAACGGAGACACGTTCGATGGCAAAGCTGGTCGTTGACGGAATAGAAGTGGATGTCCCGAAGGAATATAGCCTGCTGCAAGCCGCAGAAGAGGCCGGGGCCGAGATTCCGCGTTTTTGCTATCACGAGCGTCTGTCGATTGCGGGCAACTGCCGCATGTGTCTTGTCGAGGTGAAGGGCGGACCACCCAAGCCAACGGCATCCTGCGCGATGCGTGTGGGCGATCTGCGCCCCGGTCGCGACGGTGAACCGCCGGAGATCTTTACCAAGTCGCCGATGGTCAAGAAGGCGCGGGAAGGAGTGATGGAGTTTCTGCTCATCAACCATCCACTTGACTGTCCGATCTGCGATCAGGGCGGTGAATGCGACCTGCAGGATCAGGCGATGGCCTTCGGCAAGGGCGGTTCGCGCTTCCACGAGAACAAGCGGGCGGTCGAGAACAAGTATATCGGGCCGCTGGTGAAAACCACCATGACCCGCTGCATCCATTGCACCCGCTGTGTGCGCTTCACCACCGAGGTGTGCGGCATTCAGGAGCTGGGCCTTGTGGGGCGCGGCGAAGACGCTGAAATCACCACTTATCTGGAGGCGGCGCTGACATCCGAGCTGCAGGGCAACGTGATTGACCTGTGCCCGGTTGGTGCCCTGACTTCCAAGCCCTATGCGTTCACGGCGCGGCCATGGGAGCTGACCAAGACCGAGACCATTGACGTGATGGATGCGGTTGGCAGCAGCATTCGCGTTGATACCCGTGGTCGGGAAGTGATGCGCATTCAGCCGCGTGTCAATGATGCGGTCAATGAGGAATGGATTTCCGACAAGACCCGTTTCATCTGGGATGGTCTGAGAGCGCAGCGGCTGGACAAGCCCTATGTCCGCAAGGACGGCAAGTTGACACCTGCCAGCTGGGACGTTGCGTTCCGTGCCATTGCCGAAAAGCTCAGAGGGCTTGATGGCGACCGGATCGGAGCCATTGCCGGGTCCATGGCGAGTGTTGAAGAACTCTATGCGCTCAAGGGTCTGATGACTTCGCTCGGTTCGGGTAACATGGATGCCCGTCAGGATGGCTCGGTGCTGACATCGGCCATGGGGCGGGCCGCCTATCTGTTCAACGCCACCATCGAGGGCATTGAAGAGGCGGACGCCATTCTGATCGTCGGCTCCAATCCTCGCATGGAAGCGGCTGTGCTCAATGCCCGCATCCGCAAGACGTGGCTGGCTGGCGGCACCAGGATTGCCGTCATCGGCGAACAGGCTGATCTCAAATATGGCTATGACTATCTGGGCGCTGGTGCCGATGTGCTGGCCAGACTTGCCGAGGGCGAGAGTGCATTCTCTGATGTGCTCAGCAAGGCCGAACGTCCGCTGATCCTTGTCGGGCAGGGCGCGATCAACCATGAGGACGGTGCCGCGGTTCTTGCGCAGGCAGCGAAACTGGCCATGGCCTGCGGTGCTGTTTCCAGCGACTGGAACGGCTTTTCCGTGTTGCACACCGATGCAAGCGCCGTGGGTGCTCTGGAGATCGGTTTCGAACCGCAGGCCGGTGGCAAGGACATTGCCGCGATGCAGGCCGGGGGCGTCGATGCGCTGTTCCTGCTGGGGGCAGACGAGCTGGCCTTTGACAGCTTCGGGTCGACCTTCAAGATCTATATCGGTTCGCATGGGGATGCCGGCGCCCATGCGGCGGATGTGATTCTGCCTGCTGCGACCTATACCGAAAAATCCGGGCTCTATATCAACACCGAAGGGCGCGTTCAGTTGTCGGTCCGGGCCAATTTTGCTCCGGGCGACGCCAAGGAAGACTGGGCGATCCTCAGGGCACTGTCAGCCGTTCTTGGCAAGACGTTGCCGTTTGACAGCCTCGCTGAGCTGCGGGCACGGCTTTATGCCGACTATCCAGCCCTTGGGGCGCTGGATGAGTGCCTGAGAGGCGACGGAGCTACCATTGAGGCGCTCGCCAAGGAGGCCAAACCGGTCAAGGGGCAGGCGCTGGTGTCGCCGGTTTCGGACTATTACCTGACCAACCCCATTGCGCGGGCTTCGGCTGTCATGGCCGAATGCAGCGCTTTGGCCAAGGGCCACAAGGCGGAAGCTGCGGAGTGAGAGGACTGCTAGATGAATGAGTTTGTCACAAACTGGCTGATTCCCGGCGCCATCATGGTGGGGCAATCCCTCTTGCTGCTGGTCGTTCTTCTGGTGGTGATCGCCTATGTGCTGCTTGCCGACCGCAAGATCTGGGCTGCGGTGCAGATGCGGCGCGGGCCAAACGTGGTCGGGCCATTCGGGTTGTTCCAGTCCTTTGCCGATCTTCTGAAGTTCATTCTCAAGGAACCGGTCATTCCTTCGAGCTCCAACAAGGTGATCTTCCTTTTGGGGCCGCTGGTTACTGTGACCGTGGCGCTGGCCGCCTGGGCCGTGGTGCCGGTGGCTGACGGCTGGGTGATTTCCAATATCAACGTCGGCATTCTCTATCTGCTGGCGGTGTCGTCGCTCGGCGTCTATGGCATCATCATGGGGGGCTGGGCCTCCAACTCGAAATATCCGCTGCTTTCAGCGCTGCGTTCTGCGGCGCAGATGGTGTCCTACGAGGTTTCCATCGGCTTTGTCATCGTGACGGTGCTGTTGTGCGTCGGCTCGCTCAATCTCAGCGATATCGTGCACGCTCAGGAAACCGGCCTTGCAACCAAGCTCGGCATGCCGTCGATGAGCTTCCTCAACTGGTACTGGCTGCCGTTGTTCCCGATGTTCGTCGTCTTTTTCATTTCGGCGCTGGCCGAGACCAACCGCCCACCATTCGATCTGGCCGAGGCGGAGTCCGAGCTGGTGGCCGGTTTCATGGTCGAATATGGCTCGACGCCTTACATGATGTATATGCTGGGCGAATATGTCTCGATCGCTCTGATGTGTTCGATGACCACCATCCTGTTCATGGGCGGCTGGCTGCCGCCGCTGGATGTGGTGCCGTTCACATGGCTGCCGGGCGTTGTCTGGTTCATTCTCAAGGCCGGTCTGGTGTTCTTCATGTTCGCCATGGTGAAGGCCTTCGTTCCCCGCTATCGCTACGATCAGCTGATGCGTCTTGGCTGGAAGGTGTTCCTGCCGTTGTCGCTGTTTTATGTGGTGCTGGTGGCCGGGGTTCTGCAATTTGCCGGTTGGGCACCGTGAGGGACCGTGATGTTTGATCTTTCGCTTCCCGGCATGGTCGGGGCCCTGATTGGCGGGGTGGTCGGCTGGGCTGACTACAAGATGATTGGCGGCCTTGTCGGGGCCAAATGGATGAAGGCTCGCTCGGACAAGGGGTTGGCGCGGCATCCGGATACGAAGAAATTCGGTGACTGGATACAGTTCGGAATCTGGTGTGGTACCCAGCTTCTGTTTCCGTTCATCGGCTATTGGGCTGGTGCCTCGCTTGCGGGCTAGGCTCGCGCTGGAGAGTTGAATGATTGATACACCCTGGATGGCAGGCAGTCTTGGCGCCCTTCTCGGGCTCCTTATAGCGGTATTTGCCAACATCGTGGTGTTGCCTGCGGTTTTGCGGGCGCAGGAGAACGGGTTTTTGCTCGGACGGGAAACTGCTCCCGGCTCGATGAGCAAGGAGACCATGGCCCGGTTGACGCGGTTTTTCTATCGCGTTCCGATGCCGGTCCTGTTCGCGTTTGTTGGTTGGTTTGCCGGTTTGACGGCATTTGGAGGGTAATTGATGGCACTGGCTCAGGCTGCAAAATCGCTGATGCTGAAGGAGTTCGTTTCGGCCTTCACGCTGTCGATGCGCTATTTCTTCTCGCCCAAGTCGACGGTCAACTATCCGTTCGAAAAGGGGCCACAGTCGCCGCGATTCCGGGGCGAGCATGCGTTGCGCCGCTATCCCAACGGGGAAGAGCGCTGCATTGCCTGCAAGCTGTGCGAGGCCATTTGCCCGGCGCAGGCGATCACCATCGAGGCCGGTCCGCGCGGCAATGACGGCAGCCGCCGCACGACGCGCTATGACATCGACATGACCAAATGCATCTATTGCGGCTATTGCCAGGAGGCCTGCCCGGTGGAAGCGATTGTCGAGGGTCCGAATTTCGAATTTGCGACGGAAACCCGCGAAGAGCTGTTCTACGACAAGCAGAAGCTGCTTGAGAACGGGGAACGGTGGGAACAGGAACTGGCACGGAATATCGCACTGGACGCGCCTTATCGCTAAGGCCGCCACAAAGAGATTTCAAGGAGAATTGCCTCCCGCAAGGGACGCAGGAAAGCAAAAGACATGATCCTTCAGAGCGTCTTCTTCTATTTGTTCTCGGCGGTGCTGCTGATCTCGGCACTGATGGTCATCGGTGCGCGCAATCCTGTTCATTCGGTGCTGTTCCTCATCCTGGCCTTCTTTAATGCCGCAGCCCTGTTCGTGCTGCTCGGGGCCGAGTTTCTGGCCATGTTGCTGGTGGTTGTCTATGTCGGGGCAGTTGCAGTGCTGTTCCTGTTCATCGTGATGATGCTGGATGTCGACTTTGTCGAGATGCGCGCCGGCTTCCTTCAGTATATGCCGATCGGACTGGTGGTGGGTGTTGTGCTGCTGGCCGAGCTTCTGGTGGCTTTTGGTGGCTGGGCTGTCAGTCCGGATCTTGCCGCGAACCTTGGTGAACCCATGCCGGATATCGCGCAGGTCTCCAACATCGAGGCCATAGGCTCGCTGCTCTACACCAAATATATTTTCTACTTCCAGACCGCCGCGCTGATCCTGTTCGTGGCGATGGTCGGGGCGATCGTTTTGACGCTGCATCACCGTACCGATGTCAAACGGCAGAAGATCGAGCGTCAGGTCGCGCGCACCGTTGAGAATTCAATCGAGATTGTTGAGGTGGAAACGGGCTCCGGCATTTAGCCGCCGCGCTTCCGCCAGCAGTTTCCAGTAGGGCCCGCAGAGAAGCGGGCGCACCAAGAAGGGACAGACAGAGAGATGGAAATCGGGCTTAGCCATTATCTGACCGTTGCAGCGATCCTGTTCGTGATCGGCATGTTCGGCATTTTCATCAACCGCAAGAATGTCATCGTCATTCTGATGTCGGTCGAATTGATCCTCTTGGCGGTGAATATCAATTTTGTGGCCTTTTCTTCCTTTTTGGGGGATCTGGGCGGGCAGATATTCGGTCTGCTCGTGCTGACGGTTGCTGCCGCCGAGGCGGCAATTGGGCTGGCCATTCTTGTCGTGTTCTATCGCAATCGCGGCTCCATCGCGGTTGAAGATGTCAATATGATGAAAGGCTGAGAGATCACATGTATTCGGCCATTCTCTTTCTGCCGCTCATCGGCTTTCTGATCGCCGGTTTCTTTGGCCGCACGTTGGGGCATAAGGCATCGGAAATCATCACCAGCACGCTGCTGGTCATTGCAGCCCTCCTGTCGTGGATCGCCTTCCTGTCGGTTGGCATCGGGCATGGCTCGCCGCAGACGGTCAATATCCTGACGTGGATCAGCTCTGGCGATCTGCAGATCGACTGGGCCATCCGTGTCGACACGCTGACGGTGGTGATGCTGGTCGTGGTCAACACGATCTCGGCGCTGGTGCATATCTATTCGATCGGCTACATGCATGCCGACCCCAATCGCGCCCGGTTCTTTGCCTATCTGTCGCTGTTTACCTTTGCGATGCTGTCGTTGGTCACGGCCGACAATCTGTTGCAGATGTTCTTCGGATGGGAAGGCGTTGGTCTGGCGTCCTATCTGCTGATCGGCTTCTGGTATCAGAAACCCTCGGCCAATGCCGCTGCCATGAAGGCGTTCATCGTCAACCGCGTCGGCGACTTCGGCTTCCTGCTTGGCCTTTGCGGCATCTATGTGCTGTTTGATAGCGTGAGCTTTGGCAACATTTTCGCCAATGCCGACGCGATGAAGGACACGACGATCCATTTCCTCGGGCAAGATCTCAATGCGATGACGACCATCTGCCTGCTGCTGTTCATGGGTGCCATGGGCAAGTCGGCGCAGTTCCTGTTGCACACCTGGTTGCCGGATGCCATGGAAGGGCCAACGCCGGTTTCAGCGCTCATTCATGCCGCAACCATGGTCACGGCCGGTGTCTTCATGGTGGCGCGCCTCTCGCCGTTGTTCGAGCTGTCTCCAACCGCGCTGGAAGTGGTGACCTTCATTGGTGCGACAACGGCCTTCTTCGCCGCGACCGTCGGGCTGGTTCAGAACGATATCAAGCGGGTGATCGCCTATTCGACCTGTTCGCAGCTGGGCTACATGTTCGTGGCGCTGGGTATCGGAGCCTATGGGGCTGCAGTGTTCCACCTCTTCACCCATGCCTTCTTCAAGGCGCTGTTGTTCCTTGGGGCCGGGTCGGTCATCCACGCGGTTTCCGATGAACAGGACATGCGCCGGATGGGTGGTCTGCGCAAGCATATCAAGCTGACCTATGCAATGATGCTGATCGGCACCTTCGCTCTGACCGGCGTTGGTATTCCGGGGACCATTCTGGGCTTTGCCGGGTTCAATTCCAAAGACGCAATCATCGAATCCGCCTTTGCCGCGACAAACAGCATGGCCAATTACGCCTTTGCCATGACGGTGATTGCTGCGCTGTTCACCAGCTTCTACAGCTGGCGCCTGATCTTCATGACCTTCCATGGCCGCGAGCGCATGAGCCCGGACGCCAAGGCTCATATTCATGAAAGCCCGGCGGTAATGATGGTGCCACTGATGGTTCTGGCGCTTGGAGCCATTGCTGCTGGCATGGTCTTCTCATCCTACTTCTACGGCCATGCCTATGACGAGTTCTGGAAAGGGGCGCTGTTCACCGGAGCTGAAAATGAAGTGATGCATGAGTCGCACGGCGTGCCGGTGATGGTCAAACTGGCGCCGTTCGGAATGATGGCTATCGGCTTCCTCGTTGCGGTGGTGTTCTACCTTCTCTCGCCCGTCATACCCAAGCGGCTGGCAGAGCGGCACAACTGGCTTTATCGCTTTCTGCTCAACAAGTGGTATTTTGATGAGCTCTACAGCTTCATCTTCATCCGCGGCGCCAAGGGGCTGGGCTCTCTTCTCTGGAAGAGAGGCGATGAGGGGATCATCGATCGCTTCGGGCCCAACGGGATTGCGGCGCGGGTCGTTGCCCTGACCAACCGGATCAACAAGCTGCAAACCGGCTATGTCTATCACTATGCCTTTGCCATGATGATCGGTGTGGCGATCCTGATTACCTATTCGATGCTGAGCGGGGGAACGCACTGATGAGCGATTGGCCACTCCTATCCACGGTCGTCTTCCTGCCCCTGGTTGGCGCGCTGATGATCCTTCTGGTCAAGGGCGATACCGCGATTGCCAGACGCAACATCACCAATGTCGCGCTCTGGACGACGGTCGTCACCTTCCTGATCTCGCTGTTGGTCCTCAGCCAGTTTGATGCTGACAACCCCGGCTTCCAGATGCAGGAGAAGGCTGACTGGCTCGGCGCTTCGATTTCCTATCGCATGGGGGTCGATGGCATCTCCATCCTGTTCGTCATCCTGACGACGGCCCTGATGCCCGCCGCCATCTACGCCAGCCGCAATTCCATCACCAAGCGGGTGAAGGAATACATGATTGCCTTCCTTGTGCTGGAAACGATGATGATCGGCGTGTTCTGCGCGCTCGATCTGGTGCTGTTCTATCTGTTCTTCGAGGCCGGTCTCATTCCGATGTTCCTGATCATCGGCATCTGGGGCGGACAGAACAGGGTCTATGCCAGTTTCAAGTTCTTCCTTTACACGCTTGCCGGTTCAGTGCTGATGTTGCTGGCGGTGATGGCGATGTATTGGGACGCCGGAACGACGGACATCGTGACCCTGCTTGCGCATCCGTTCTCGCAACAGATGCAGATCTGGCTGTGGCTGGCGTTCTTTGCCTCCTTCGCGGTCAAGATGCCGATGTGGCCGGTGCATACCTGGTTGCCGGATGCCCATGTGCAGGCGCCGACGGCAGGATCGGTCATTCTGGCCGCTATTCTGCTGAAAATGGGTGGCTATGGCTTTCTGCGCTTCTCGCTGCCGATGTTCCCGGTGGCGTCCGAGATGTTTGCACCGCTGGTCTACACCCTGTCGGTGATTGCCATCATCTATACCTCGCTGGTGGCTCTGGCCCAGCAGGACATCAAGAAGCTGATCGCCTATTCGTCGGTTGCCCATATGGGCTATGTGACCATGGGCATCTTTTCGATGACCCAACAGGGCGTGCAGGGCGGCATTTTCCAGATGATCTCGCACGGTATTGTCTCCGGGGCACTGTTCCTCTGCGTTGGCGTGGTCTATGACCGGATGCATACGCGCGAGATTTCCGCCTATGGCGGGCTGGTCAACCGGATGCCGGTGTTTGCAACGCTGTTCATGATTTTCACCATGGCCAACATCGGGTTGCCCGGTACCTCGGGGTTTGTCGGTGAATTCCTTACCATCATCGGGGTGTTCCAGGTCAATACATGGGTGGCGCTATTCGCTGCCACGGGTGTCATCCTGTCGGCCTCCTACGCGCTCTGGCTCTATCGCCGCATCATTTTCGGCAAGCTGGAGAAGGAAAGCCTCAAGGGTATCCTCGATATGGATGCGCGCGAGAAGCTCATTCTCGTGCCTCTTGCCGCGTTGACCATCCTGTTCGGTTTCTATCCGGCGCCAATCCAGTCGATCACGGCCGTTGCTGTCGAGAATCTGATCAACAATTATCAGGCAGCCCTGAGCGCTGCGGACAAGCTTGCGCTTCTTGCTCAATAGAGCAGGGTGCAGGCGAAACATGAAGTGAGTGAAAGATGACCACTGAGTTGGCTACGCTTCCGAATCTGATGCCCGCATTGCCCGAGATCCTTCTGGCGATTGGTGCGATGGGATTGTTGATGCTTGGCGCTTTTGGCGGATCAAAAACCTCGCAAGCGGTCAATGGCTTTGCTGTGGCGCTGCTGATCATCGCCGGTGCAATCATCCTTTTGGGGACGAGCAGCACGGTCACGACCTTCAACGATGCTTTCATTCAGGATCCGTTCGCCCGGTTGATGAAGGTGCTGGTGATCATCGGGTCCGGCTTTTCTCTCGCCATGTCTGTGGGCTATGCGCAGGTCGAGAAGTTTGATCGCTTCGAATATCCGGTGTTGGTGCTGCTGGCGACCATCGGCATGATGCTGATGCTGTCCGCCAATGATCTGATCGCGGTCTATCTGGGGCTGGAGCTGCAGTCGCTGACGCTTTATGTGCTGTCGTCCTTCAAGCGCGACAGCGTCAAGGCGACGGAGGCAGGGCTGAAATATTTCGTGCTCGGTGCGTTGTCCTCGGGCATGCTGCTTTATGGCATGAGCCTCGTCTACGGCTTTACCGGTCAGACCTCCTTTGTTGGCATCGCGGATACCGTGCATATGGAAGGGGTCGGGATCGGCATCACCTTCGGTCTGGTGTTCATTCTCGCCGGTCTCACCTTCAAGATTTCCGCTGTGCCGTTCCACATGTGGACGCCGGATGTCTATGAGGGTGCGCCGACGCCGGTGACGGCTTTCCTTGCGGCGGCTCCCAAGGTCGCGGCGATGGGGCTCATCGTGCGTGCCGTGATGACGGCATTTGACCCGATGGACCTGCAATGGCAGCAGGTGATCACCTTTGTTTCCATCCTGTCGATGGTGCTCGGCGCCTTTGCCGCCATCGGTCAGCGCAATATCAAGCGACTGATGGCCTATTCCTCCATCAGCCACATGGGCTATGCGCTTGTTGGTCTGGCCGCTGGCAACTCGGCCGGGGTCGTCGGGGTGATCATCTATCTCATCACCTATCTGGCCATGACGCTTGGCACCTTTGCCGCCATCATGTCGATGCGTCGGCGGGACGGAGCGGTCGAGCGGATTGATGATCTGGCCGGGCTGTCACGCAGCGATCTGCCGATGGCGGTTCTGCTCGGCATCCTGATGTTCTCGCTGGCTGGCGTGCCATGGATGGGGGGCTTCATTGGCAAGTGGTTTGTCTTCTCGGCTGCAATCGAGGCCGGGCTTTATCCGCTGGCCATCATCGGTGTACTGGCGTCGGTGGTCGGGGCCTATTACTATCTGCGCATCGTCAAGATCATGTTTTTCGATGAGCCAGCGCCAGCGTTCGAGCGTCCGTCAAGCGAGTTGCGCTTCGTGCTGGTGGTCAGCGGCCTGTTCATGGCGACCATGGTGTTCTATGTCGGCCCCATCCGTGCGGTCGCGGAAGCGGCGGCAAACAGCTTCTTTTGAGGCGCATTTCTTTTCGTTTCGGCGCAAAGAAATGTGGTTCTTTTGCAAGACAGTGACAGACTGTTGTGGTATGTAGTGGCTGCCCGGACAATGTCCGGGCTGTTTTTGTCTGGCCAAATATTGCTGTCAGGCGCACCATACCGAAGCATTCGGTTTTGCAAATCGAGCAACCGCATTGATCAGTTTACCCGATAAATATCGCCTCATTTCTTTTGATACGATCGACTCCACCAACAAGTTTGCTCTGGATGCCGCAAAGGGTGGCGAAGAGGGTGGGCTCTGGATCAAGGCCGGTCAGCAAACCCAGGGACGAGGACGGCGCGGACGCCATTGGAGTTCCGAGCCGGGCAATCTGGCAGCTACCCTGCTGCTGATCAATCCGGCTCCGCCCAGTCTGGTCGGTCAGCTGCCTTTGGTGACCGCAACGGCGGTGCATCGGGCGATCTGCGATCTCATTCCGGCCCATCTGCACGGTTCGGTGCGGATCAAATGGCCCAACGACCTGTTGTGGGGCGACCAGAAAGTCTGCGGCATTCTGCTGGAGAGCGCCTTTCTGGTGGATGGACGCATGGCGGTTGCCATCGGTATCGGCGTGAACTGTCAGACCCATCCGGCTGAGACAGATGGCCTTGCGGCTGCCGACATTGCCCAGAGCGGCTATGAGGTGGCGCCGGATGCCCTGTTGGAACGGCTGGCCTTTCATATGGACGACCGGCTTTCGGTCTGGAGCAACGGGGCGGATTTCGCCTCGATACGGGCCGACTGGCTCGCTTGCGCCAAGGGACTTGGCCAGCATGTGGTCGCCCGACTGCCAAATGAGGTGGTCGAAGGCACTTTCGAAATGCTGGACGAGAGCGGCGCCCTGATTTTACGTCTGGCGGACGGTCAGACACGGATTATCTATGCGGGCGATGTCTTCTTGCCCGGAATGCATGGTGAAATGCAAAAATGATGGCGCGAACAAGCGCCACTGAGAGAGAGTATGATATCTTCTGAACTGGTCTTTATGCCGCTCGGCGGCGTAGGGGAAATCGGAATGAACATGGCCCTTTACGGAATAGGGCCAGAGGGCGACAAGCGCTGGCTTGTGGTCGATTTTGGTGTGGCATTTGCCAATGAAGCGCATCCCGGCGCCGATCTTATCTTTGCGGATATCCGCTTTCTTGAGCAGGAGAGGGACCGCATCGACGGGATCGTGATCACCCATGGTCATGAGGATCATTTCGGCGCGCTGTTTTCGCTCTGGCCGCGCCTTGCTGCCCCCATCTATGCAACGGGCTTTCTGGCCGATCTGGTCGAGGCCAAGGCTGAATCCGAGCCGGATTGCGGCGATATTCCGGTCAACCGGGTCGCGCAGGGCAGCCGGGTTCAGATCGGGCCGTTCAATGTCGAGTTTGTGCCGGTCTCCCATTCGATTCCGGAAGCCAATGCGTTGGCCATCCGCACAGAGCACGGGCTGGTGGTCCACTCCGGTGACTGGAAGCTGGATGCCACTCCCGGCGTCGGCAAGGGAACAGACATTGCCCGGCTGATCGAGCTTGGTGACGAGGGTGTGCTGGCGCTGATGTGCGATTCGACCAATGCCCTTTCCGAAGGATCATCGATTTCGGAAACGGAAGTGGAAGCAGAACTGACCCATCTCATTGCCAAGGCTCCGCATCGGGTGGCTGTTTCGACCTTTGCTTCCAACGTGTCCCGCGTTCAGGCAATTGCCAGAGCGGCCCGGGCCAATGATCGCCAGTGTGTGGTTGTCGGGCGGGCGCTGTGGCGCTTCATCGAAGTGGCGCAGGAGCAGGGCTATCTGCAGGATCTGCCGCCCTTCATCTCCGATGATGACTATGGCTATCTGCCGCGCGACAAGGTTGTCGCCATTCTCACCGGCTCACAGGGTGAAAAACGGGCGGCGCTTGCCCGCGTCGCGGCCAAGGAACACCCCACCGTGCAACTTTCCAAGGGCGATCAGGTGATCTTTTCTTCCAAGGCCATTCCGGGCAACGAACGCGCCATCAACGAGGTGATCAACAATCTTGCAGCGCAGGATATCGAGATCATCACCGACCGGGATGCCGCCGTGCATGTTTCCGGTCATCCGCGGCGTGGTGACATGCGCAAGCTCTATGAATGGCTCCGGCCCAGAATCGCGATTCCCGTTCATGGCGAGGAAATGCATCTGCGGGCACATGCCCGTCTGGCGCGGGAGATGGGCGTAAAGGAAATTTTGCACGTACGCAACGGCTGGATGGCTCGCCTGGCCGGTGGTACTGTCAAAGCCTGGGACGAATATTTCGGCGGTCGCCTCTACAAGGACGGATCGCTCGTTGGCACCTTCGAGGAAATGGGGATACAGGAACGGCGCAAGCTTTCCTACGTGGGGCATATTTCCGTGGCGATCACGATCAGCCGCAAGGGGGAAATCCTGGGCCATCCACAGATGGCTCTCGCCGGGATTCCAGAGAGAGATGCAAATGATCAGTTGTTTGTTGAAATCGTGGAAGCCGGGATTTTTGGTGCCCTGAAAGGGATGCCAGCCAAGAAACGCAAGGATGTCGAGGTGCTGCGCGAGGCTGTCAGGCGGTCTGTCCGCTCTGAAGTGAACCAAAAGTGGTCCAAAAAGCCAGTTGTCGCAGTCATGATCAACCTTGTATGACAGTGAGGAATGCGTTTCCGGTAAGACTAAAGACTTGTCGCGTCGGCAAGCCCTGACCGGTAAACAACACAGTGAAAAAAGGATGCATGGAAATGATTGGTCGTTTGAACCATGTGGCTATTGCCGTACCGAGTCTTGAAAAAGCCGTTGCCACCTATGGCGGCGTACTGGGTGCAGAATGCTCTGAGCCACAGGAAATTCCTGAACATGGCGTGAAGGTGGTCTTTGTTATACTGCCAAACACCAAAATCGAGCTGCTGGAGCCTCTCGGGGAAAATAGCCCGCTTGCAAAGTTCGTTGAAAAGAACACCGTTGGCGGTATCCACCATGTTTGCTACGAAGTTGAAGATATCATCGCTGCCCGCGACAAGCTGAAAGCTGAAGGCGCTCGCGTTCTTGGCGACGGCGAACCGAAGATTGGCGCACACGGCAAACCGGTTATCTTCCTGCATCCGAAAGACTTCTGCGGTACTTTGACCGAGCTGGAACAGGTATAAGCCTTTCCTTCAACAAGGAAGACTTCATGAGTTTGGTTAGCGGCCTTGCCGTCTATTTCATCATCTGGTGGCTCTCGCTGTTCATTGTCCTGCCTTTCGGTGTTCGCACCCAGGCTGAGGTGAATGATCGGCGGCTCGGAACCACGGCCAGTGCTCCGGCAAAGGCGATGATGCTGCGCAAGGCCGTTGCCACGACCATTCTGGCGAGCGTGCTGTTTGGTCTCTTCTATTGGGCAATAGAAGTTCAGGGCCTTGGTCCTGATCTTCTGTCCCTTCTGCCCATGCCGGATAGCCTGAAGTAAGGTTCTCCGTTGTTTGTCTGGCGGACGTGCTCTGCAGGCAGCCCCTTTCCCTTGAAGCCCGACCCTGTTTGACGATCCTGTCATCACCTTCCTGTTGTTTACAGGATGGTGAATGCCTGTGGCTGGCACGGGCAGATGGCGTTGCAAGCCCTTTTTGGTCTTTGAGGGGGAGTGTGGGTCAGTGTGTCTGGACCTGTTGCGTTGCTGCAACACAGAGACCTGATCGATGCATTTTTGCTGGCTTTGGATAAAATGTCATGTCGCTGTCACTTGAAATCGCTATCCGTCGTCACGACATGAAGGGTGTCCGAGGGAAAAGGCAAAAAAAAACAAGGCCGAAGCCTTGTTTTTTAAGTGATCGCGTCGTGATCTCATAATTCAGCTTGCATTTGTGGTTTTGCTGATGCTGAACGGCTGCGGCTAAAAAGCGCGCCCGAGATATGTATCCTCCCAAGACATTACTGCGCGAAGTGAGATAACGGTGGTGAGCGTATCTCTTATCATTATGCAGGGACATTAATCCCAAACGCCCATTTTGTCATCACTATTTTTAAGCAATTGCGTATTTTTTCGCGTTTTTTGAGATCGAAAATCATCAGCAAAGCGAAATCGACTTTGTTATTCGTCTTTAGAATAAGTGAATGGTAATATTTACCTTCTCTGACCGCTCTGCCTGTGTAAAAAGTCGAACTCCAGGCTTCTTGTTCGATATTTGCTGTCTCAGAATCGATCTCGGTCTATAAAGACGTCGAGTGATATGCGGTCAGTTTTTGGGGCTTTTGTGGCTGCCGTTCAATTGATCCGCGCGAAATCCGTTTTGTTTTAATGAAAGAGCCAGATCCATGCGTCTTTCCCGTTATTTTCTGCCAATTCTCAAGGAAACCCCGAAAGAAGCAGAAATCGTATCCCATCGCTATATGCTTCGCGCTGGCATGATCCGCCAGCAACAGGCCGGTATCTACAGCTGGTTGCCGCTGGGGCTCAAAGTGTTGCGCAAGGTCGAGCAGATTGTTCGGGAAGAACAGGACCGCTCGGGCGCCATCGAACTGCTCATGCCGACCTTGCAGCCCGCCGAACTCTGGAAAGAGAGCGGCCGCTATGACGATTATGGCAAGGAAATGCTGCGAATCGTCGATCGCCACGAACGCGACATGCTGTTTGGCCCGACCAACGAAGAAATGATCACGGACATCTTCCGTACCTATGTGAAGTCCTACAAGGATCTGCCGCTCAACCTCTATCACATTCAGTGGAAGTTTCGTGACGAGATTCGTCCTCGCTTCGGTGTGATGCGCGGTCGCGAGTTCCTGATGAAGGACGCTTACAGCTTCGACATGGATGAAGCCCGGGCTCGCGAAGCCTACTACCGCATGTTCGTTGCCTATCTGCGCACCTTCAAGCGTCTCGGCATGACCGCCATTCCGATGAAGGCCGATACCGGCCCGATCGGGGGCAACCTCAGCCATGAATTCATCATTCTGGCGGATACCGGTGAGAGTGAGGTGTTCTGTCACAAGAACTATCTCACCAAGACCGTGCCCGGCGATGACGTGGACTTCGGCGGCGATCTTTCCGGCATTGTCGAGGACTGGACCCGTGAATATGCGGCAACA
Source organism: Cohaesibacter haloalkalitolerans (assembly GCF_003574655.1). Taxonomy (GTDB): domain Bacteria; phylum Pseudomonadota; class Alphaproteobacteria; order Rhizobiales; family Cohaesibacteraceae; genus Cohaesibacter; species Cohaesibacter haloalkalitolerans. The sequence goes on along the minus strand of NZ_QNUM01000003.1, from coordinate 263,000 downwards.
GAGGATATGCACGACGAGGCTGCCTTCAACGCTGTTCCTGAAGAAGACCGGATCGCAGCGCGCGGCATCGAAGTTGGTCACATCTTCTATTTCGGCACCAAGTATTCCGGCAAGATGAACGCCAACGTGATGGCTGCCGACGGCAAGGAATATCCGGTTCACATGGGCTCCTACGGTGTTGGTGTATCCCGTCTTCTGGGCGGTATCATTGAAGCCAGCCATGACGAAAACGGCATCATCTGGCCGAAGTCGGTTGCACCGTTCGATATCGGCCTCATCAACATGAAGGCCGACAACGCCGAAACCACGGCAGCCAGTGACGCTCTTTACGAGCGCCTTGGAAATGCCGGATTTGACGTCCTCTATGATGACCGCGCCGGTCAGGCTGGCGCGAAATTTGCCACGATGGATCTTATCGGGTTGCCGACGCAGATTATCGTCGGGCCGCGTGGCCTTGCGTCGAATGAGGTGGAAATCAAGGATCGCGCCACAGGGGCACGTGAAATGGTTTCCCTCGACGGGGTTGTAGATCGTATCATCGCCGGTAAATGATTCGATAAATCAAGAATGTGTCGCCTGCTGCGGAGTTCCGGGCGGGCGACCGTTCCGTCTGGAGAATTGAATGTCCGCGCCAAAGGTCCAATCGCCGTTTGCTCTGTTTGAATGGATGATGGCGTTCCGTTATTTGCGGTCCCGTAGACGGGATGCCTTCGTTTCCGTCATTTCCTGGCTTTCCTTTTTCGGAATCATGTTGGGCGTTGCAACGCTCATCATCGTCATGGCCGTGATGAATGGCTTCCGCTCCGAACTGCTGGACAAGATTCTCGGCATCAACGGCCATCTGGTCGTCCAGCCGATGGACAAGGAACTGACGGACTATGACGGCATCGTCAAACGCGTTGACGGTGTCAATGGCGTCAGCTTTGCCATTCCCTTTGTCGAAGGACAGATCCTTGCATCCGGAGCGGGCGGTTCGGTTGGTGCGCTTGTGCGTGGCATGTCGAAGGAAAGCATCGACAAGCTCAAGCTGGTTTCCAGCAATGTTCTTCAGGGCACATTCGAAGGCTTTGACGAATCCGAAGGGGTAGCACTTGGTTCCCGCCTTGCCCGTTCGCTCGGTGTGATCGCCGGGGATCGCGTCACGCTGATCTCGCCCAAAGGGGCGGTGACGCCGATGGGGGTCGCGCCACGTATCAAGTCCTATCCGGTCAAGGCGATCTTCGAGATCGGCATGAGCGAATATGACAGCACCTTCATCTTCATGCCGTTGTCGGCCGCACAGGCCTATTTCAATCAGGATGGCAAGGTTTCTGCCATCGAGGTCTATCTCGATGACCCGGACAGGGTGGGTGAATTGCGCCCGGCTGTCGAGGAGGCGATCGGTCAGCAGATCTTCATGACCGACTGGCGCTATCGAAATGTCACCTTCTTCTCTGCGCTTGAGGTCGAGCGCAACCTGATGTTCATCATCCTCACACTGATCATTCTGGTGGCGGCGCTGAACATCATTTCCGGTCTCATCATGCTGGTCAAGGACAAGGGCAGCGACATCGCCATTCTCCGGACCATGGGCGCAACCCGCGCTTCGATCATGCGGATTTTCATGATTACCGGGGCGGCCATCGGGTTTGTCGGCACCTTTGCCGGATTCTTTTTGGGGCTGGTGGTGTGTCTCAATATCGAGTCAATCCGACAGTTTGTTTCCTGGATTACGCGGACCGAGCTGTTTTCGCCTGAACTCTATTTCCTCTCCAAGCTTCCTGCGGACATGAATGCCTCAGAAACAATCTCCGTACTGGCGATTTCGCTGGTTCTGTCTTTCCTTGCCACGCTCTATCCTGCGTGGCGTGCAGCGCGTCTCGATCCGGTGGAGGCTCTTCGGTATGAATAAGAAAAGCTTTTTCTGGCCGATCCTGAGCGATGAAGAAAAGCGCAAGGCAGCGAGGGCCAAGGAACCGAAGGCCGCTCCGGCGCAAGTTGCCAGCGGTGGCGCATCGTCTGCCAGCTCCTATGAAGCATCCGGCAATTTTGTCGAGTTGACCTCGAGCATCCCCGTCATGCCAACTTCCTATCCGGCCAGCGACGACGGTACCGGAGTTGCTGCTGATGCGGCTGTGACGGAGTATCCGGCGTCATTCGGCTCCGGGGGAAGTGTTTCCGGCGCTGCGGACAAAGGTTCAGGATTTGGTGATACTGAACTTAACGAGCCGCTGCTGGTGCTCGACAATATTCACCGATCCTATGAACAGGCCGAGGAAGATCTGGTCGTTCTGAATGGTGCGAATCTGGTGGTTCGGGCCGGTGAAATGGTGGCGCTGGTTGCGCCATCCGGCGCGGGCAAGTCCACCTTGCTGCATATTGCCGGCCTGCTGGAGCGTCCGACTTCGGGGGAGGTCTATATCGCGCAGGTTGCGCAAAGTCAGGCTGTCGATCGGGCGCGCACGCTGATGCGCCGCAACGAGATCGGCTTTGTCTATCAGTTCCATCATCTGCTGGCGGAATTCTCGGCACTCGAAAATGTCATGCTGCCACAGCTCATTCGAGGTGAGAATCGCAAGGAAGCCGAGGTCCGGGCAAAGGAGCTGCTGGCTTACATGAAGATCGATCACCGTTCTGACCATCGGCCAAGCGAGCTTTCCGGTGGCGAGAAGCAGCGCGTTGCAATAGCTCGCGCCATGGCCAATGCGCCCCGTGTGCTATTGGCTGACGAGCCGACCGGCAACCTTGATCCGAATACCTCGGAATATGTTTTCAAGGCGCTCAATGCTCTGGTCAAGCAGTCCGGAATCGCTGCGCTGGTTGCCACTCACAATCTGTTTCTGGCAGAACGCATGGATCGCCAGATCACGCTGGTTGACGGCAAGATCGTCGATCTTTGAGAAGGCTTTTTCTCTGCCTGCCGTCTAGATTAGCTGGCGGGCCTTTCCTCTGCTCCTGATGCACTATTTTTCTGTGGCCCATGAAGCAGGCCTCAGACCTGCTTTCCTCCGTCTGTTCTCCCATGATTTCCTCCCGGTTGTTTGCTGCCCGGCTGTTGATGGCTGGTGGACAATGTTGGATATCCAGGAAAGTGCGAGGGAAATGGCGCTCCTTTTTGGGGATAGCCTGTGCACATCCTGAGGACAGGAGGCGCCTTGTGCACAGCTTGTCAAATTTAGCTGGCGCGTTGTGGCTCATTCCTTCTTCTTGGCCGCTCTGTTTGAAGGAGTGTGAATAAAAAGAGAACAAATCCCCCTAACTATTTGGAAAATTGTAATAAAATGCACTCTGCAGGTTTAAGATAATTCGCTTGCAATGAGAACAAAACAAATACATAATGAGTTTATAACGCGAACAAATTTGAGGTCTGGTTATGATTATTCGTGATGTTCTTGCGCTTGGCTCCCTGATTACCTTCATGTCCATGATTGGTGTGTGGATGCAGGTTCTGGTGTAATCGGGCCAGGTGATCCCACTATTGTGAACAAAGATAAGATCGGGGGTTTTACATATTCCCGGTTTTGTGCGGCGGCTTCTGCCGGTCTTCGGCCTGTTGGGTCAAATGTCAAAAAGCGGCCGGTCGGGCTTTGCCATTCTCGGTGACCTTTTCTATTCTCGTGATCCTGTGCGATATGATTCTCGCGCTTTGGTATCTGTTCTTGCGAGATTTGACGGGAAGGCTTGTGTTCCATGGATGGACTGTCTGACACTCTGAAATTCATTCATCTGCATGTGCACTCGGCTTACTCCTTGCTGGAGGGAGCGATGCCCGTTGCCAAGATCATCAAGAAGACCAAAAGCCTCCATATGCCTGCGGTGGCAATCACCGATACGCGCAACATGTTCGGGGCGCTCGAATTCTCGGAAAAGGCTGTTTCTGAGGGCATTCAGCCGATCATGGCCTGTCAGGTAGAACTCAACTGCCAGGACGGCGATTTTCAGGGGGCGGGTCATACGCAGTTGCCGTCGCTCGTGTTGTTGGCGGCGACCGACGAGGGTTGGGCAAACATGAAGCTTCTGGTGTCCCGCTCCTATCTCGCGCCGGAAGACGATCGGGAGCCGCATGTCAGTATTTCAGACCTTGAGGAGTTGGGAGCAGGGATCATTTGTCTGACTGGCGGCAGCAACGGTCCTGTTGACCGAATGCTGGCGAGCAATCATGCGCCAAAGGCGAGGGACCGTCTGGCTGCACTCAAGACCATTTTTGGCGACCGCCTCTATGTCGAGATCATGCGTCAGGGCATGGCTTCAGAGGTTGCGGTGGAGCCGCTGATCATAGATCTCGCTTATGAGATGGACATTCCTCTGGTCGCTACGAATGACGTCTATTTCAGTGAGAAGGAAGATTTCGAGGCCCATGATGCGCTGCTGGCCATCGCCGAGAGCAAGGTTCTCATTCAAAGTGACCGGCGGCAGCTGACCCGCGACTATTATCTGAAATCGCAGGAAGAGATGGTCGAGCTGTTCTCGGATCTTCCTGAGGCGCTTGAAAATACAATCGAGATTGCCCGCCGTTGTTCAACGCGCGTGCGCACGGTCAAACCGCTCCTGCCGCGGTTTGCCGGTGCTGACGCCGATCCGGAGGAAGCCGAGCGCCATGAGGCTGCCGAGCTGCGTAAACAGGCCGAGGAAGGTCTGCGCAAGCGCCTTGATGTGCACGGGCTGGCTCCCGGGTTGACCGAGGAATCCTATTGGGAGCGACTCGAGTTTGAGCTCGGCATCATCGTTTCGATGAAGTTTCCCGGCTACTTCCTCATCGTTGCCGACTTCATCAAGTGGGCCAAGGAACATGGCATCCCTGTCGGGCCGGGCCGTGGCTCCGGTGCGGGGTCGCTGGTGGCCTGGTCGCTGACCATTACCGACCTTGATCCCTTGCGCTTTGCCCTGCTGTTCGAACGTTTCCTCAATCCGGAACGCGTGTCGATGCCCGACTTCGATATCGACTTCTGTCAGGACCGGCGTGAAGAAGTGGTGCATTATGTTCAGCGCAAATATGGCTGGAGCAATGTGGGGCAGATCATCACCTATGGTACGCTGCAGGCCCGAATGGTGCTGCGCGACGTGGGGCGCGTCTTGCAGATGCCGTTCGGTCAGGTCGACAAGCTGTGCAAGCTGGTGCCAATGAAGGGAGCGGTTTCCGTGTCGCTACCCGAGGCGCTGGAGCAGGAGCCCCGTCTTGTCGAGGCGCGCAAGGAAGAGGAAATCGTTGATCGACTCATTTCCATTTCGCTGAAGCTTGAGGGGCTTTATCGTCATACCTCGACCCACGCGGCTGGTGTGGTGATCGGCGACCGGTCACTCGACAAGCTGGTGCCGATGTACCGCGACCCGCGCTCTGACATGCCGGTCACCCAGTTCAACATGAAGTGGGTGGAAAAGACAGGTCTGGTCAAGTTTGACTTCCTTGGCCTCAAGACGCTTACGGTGCTGCAGACCGCTGTGCGGTTCGTGGCCCAGCGCGGGATTGAGCTCAATCTGTCCGAGATCCCGATTGACGATCCGAAATCCTACGAGATTCTCTGCAAGGGCGAGACCGTCGGTGTGTTCCAGCTTGAAAGTATGGGCATGCGCAAGGCACTGCTCGACATGAAGCCTGACCAGTTCGAGGACATCATCGCTATCGTGGCGCTCTATCGACCGGGGCCAATGGCCAACATTCCGGTCTATTGCGCCCGAAAGCGTGGCGAGGAAAAGCCGGACTATATGCATGATCTGCTTGAGCCGGTGCTCAAGGAAACCTACGGCATCATCATCTACCAGGAACAGGTGATGCAGATCGCGCAGATCCTTTCCGGCTATACCCTCGGTCAGGCTGACATGCTTCGCCGCGCGATGGGCAAGAAGATCCGCGAGGAGATGGAAAAGCAGCGGGTGTTCTTCTGCGATGGTGCTGAGGAACGTGGCGTTGCCCGTGAGCAGGCTTCCGAGATCTATGACCTCGTTGCCAAGTTCGCCGACTATGGCTTTAACAAGTCACACGCGGCGGCTTATGCTCTGGTGGCCTATCAGACCGCCTATATGAAGGCCAATTATCCGGTTGAATTTCTCGCCGCCATCATGACGCTCGATATGAACAACACGGACAAACTCTCGGAATTCCGCCGGGACGCCATCCGCCTGGGTATCGAGGTGCGTCCGCCGTCCATCAATGAATCCGGCGTCGAGTTTGTGGTCAAGGATGGATCGATCATCTATTCCATGGCCGCCATCAAGGGTGTCGGGCAGCCTGCCGCCGAACACATCATGGACGTGCGCGGCGACAAGCCGTTCAAGGATCTGGCCGATTTCGCCAAGCGCATCAGCCCGCGCGTGATCAACAAGCGGACGATCGAGAATCTGGCCGCCGCTGGCACCTTTGATGTGCTCAATCCGAACCGGGCGCAGGTTGTTGCCTCCATCGACGTGATCATGGGCGAGGCCACCAGCCATACCCGCGATGCGTCTTCCGGGCAGGGCGGTCTGTTTGGTGAGCAGGAAGCGGCGCCGCTGCCGTTGCCTGATGTTCGACCATGGACCAGCGAGCAGAAGCTGCAGCGGGAATATAGCGCCATCGGCTTTTATCTTTCCGCGCATCCTCTCGATGAATATGTGCCGCAGCTTGAGAAGATGCGAATCCAGCTATGGCAACCGTTCGAGCTGGCCGTCAAGCAGGGCGCGAGCGCAGGCCGTCTAGCCGGGACCATTACGGCGCGTCAGGAACGCAAGACCAAGACCGGCAACAGGATGGGCATTATCACAGTATCCGATCCGACCGGGCAGTATGAGGCGGTGCTATTCTCCGAGGCACTGGCGCGGTTCCGCGATATGCTTGAGCCAGGTAAGACGGTCATTCTTGAGGTTGGGGCAGATGAAAGGCCGGAGGGCATTTCTGTGCGCATCAACAACGTGCGGCCGCTTGAAAGCGATGGCATGCAAAAGGTCATGCGGGTGTTTGTCAATGATCCCAAGCCGCTGTCTTCGCTGCAAAAGCAGCTTGACGATCGCGGCGATGGCGAGGTTTCGGTCATCGTGATGCTGGACGAGGGCCAGTGCGAGGTCGAGATGCGGCTCAAGGGCAAATATTATGTCTCGCCGGAAGTCGGGCGCGCGCTGAAGGCAATCCCGGGTGTTGTCGATGTCGAGGTGGGGGCAGCCTAGGATCTCGGCGCTATCTCTATGCGGTCGAGCTCTTGCTGACATAGGAAGAAAAGCCATCGACGAGGCAGTCAAAGGCGGCGCGGATGCGCGGCTCATGGCGCAGGTCCTCGTGGGTGACGATCCATGTATCGAGGGCGAAGGGCGGGATGTCCAACAGAATCTGTCTTAAAGACGGGTGCCGCCTGCCGATCGGGACTTGAAGATAGGCGATGCCAAGACCGGCGAGGGCTGCGGCCAGCTGCGCGGGGTGACTGTCAGTGCGGATTTTCGGCAGAGCCCAGTCTTCAAGACCGAGACTGCGAACCAGTTGCAGGTCGCTCTTGTTGCGGTCCGGGCCGATCGTGGTGTGATTCTTGAGATCGGACAGCGTCCGTGGCTCCCCCTGTTCCTGCAAATAGTCTTTCCGGGCAAAGAATCCCAATGGGATGCTCGCCACCTTGCGCGCAACAAGGGCGCTCTGGGACGGAGCGAAGGTGCGGACGGCCAGGTCCACCTCCTGATGCAGGATATCGGCAATACTGTTGCTCAGTTCCAGCTCCAGTTGAAGCTGGGGATAGGCTTTGCGCAATGGGGCCAGCATTTCGGGGATGATCTCCGTCCCCATCACTTCCGGAACACTCAGCCGCACTGTGCCAGCGATTTCTCCCGGTGGGGCCGATGCCTGCCGCAGGAAAGCCTCTGAGGCCAATGCCATTGCTCTGGCGCTCGCGCGCAGCTGTCTGGCGTGGTCGGTCGGGGTCAGGCCGTTGAGTGAGCGGGTGAAAAGGGTTACGCCAGTTGTCTGTTCCAGCGCTTCGATGCGGCTGCGCACAGTGGGCTGTGACACGCCCAGACGCCGCGCAGCACCGGAAAGGCTTCCCTCTTCAAGGACGGCGAGGAAGAAGCGTTGATCGTCCCATGAAATCATTTTACTCATAAAAAACATGCTAGCAGATGAAAGTTTTTTCGCAATTTATTTTCAGGCTGGTTTGGGAGATTGTCTCGTTGGTCCGTCTTTGGGGCGTTCCGTCCACGGATCGAGGAAACATGAAAGTGAGTGAGGTTTGGCGATGAGCAAGTCCGGTGAACAGAGGACCGCGCTGGTTTTGGGTGCAACGGGAGGTGTCGGTGGGGCGGTTGCCAGAGCGCTGCTTGCCCATGGATGGCGGGTGCGGACCCTTGTGCGGGAAGGCTCCAGACACCGGGACCGACTGAGCCCCGGCGTCGAGGCAAGGACGGGGGATGCCATGTGGGCGGACGATGTGGTTGCGGCCGCTGAGGGAGCGTCGGTGCTGTTCCATGGCGTGAACCCATCGGGGTATCAAAACTGGGACAAGCTGGTGCTGCCGATGATTGATCACTCCATCGCTGCGGCGCGGGCTGTCGGCGCAAGGATCATCCTGCCCGGCACGATCTACAATTTCGATCCGGCGACAACCCCGGTTGTTGCCTGCGGAACGGCCCAGACTGGCACGACCCGCAAGGGCAAGGTGCGGATCGAGCTTGAGCGACGGTTGCGGGACGCAAGCCATGACGTGCCGGTGCTGATCGTGCGGGCGGGGGACTTCTTCGGGCCGGATGCGCGGTCAAGCTGGCTCTGTCAGGGAATGATCAAGCCGGGGCGACCGCTTGACAAGATCGTCCGTGTAGCCCGAGGGGGCGGGCATAGCTGGGCCTATCTGCCTGATCTGGCCGAAGCGATTGCCCAACTGGCCAATCGAGGCGACGCGCTTTCGATGTTCGAAGATCTGGTCTTTGGCGGTGTCTATGATGAGACTGGTGATCTGCTTGTTTCAGGCATTCAGCGGGTCGTAGGGAAGCAGCTTCCGGTGCGGATGTTCCCATGGTGGCTTATGCATCTGGGCGCGCCTTTTGTCAGTTTCTTGCGCGAGGTGTCAGAGGTGGAGCCCTTCTGGCAGCATCCGATGCGGATGGATAACGCCCGTCTTGTTGCCATTCTGAAAGAAGAGCCGCACACTGAGCTCGATGAGGCTTTACGCGCGACGCTTCACTCTCTTGGTTGTCTCTGAGGTGCCATCAGGCGTCTGCAACGGGGGCTGGCTGGGCCGGAGCCTGTGGCTGGAGTCGCTTGCGTGGGGCAAAGATGATCAGATTGCCGGTGAGGGCAAGTGCCAGGCCGAGGACGCCGGTCCAGTGCCAGACATAGCCTTCGAACAGTGTCGAGACGGCCAGGGCGATGATGGGGAACAGCACCGTCATATAGGCTGCCTTGGCCGAGCCGATCTTGGCGACCAGCATCAGATAGGTGGTGAAGCCGACAATCGAGCCGAATATGGCCAGATAGAGCAAGGCTCCGATATAGGCCGAGCCCGACGGCAGGACGATTGGTGTTCCGGTGATGGTGATGAGCGCTAGCAGGATGAGCGCACCATATCCCATGCCCCATGCGTTGGCGATCACCGGTGATATGCCAATCTGGCTGTTGTGACGGGATACCATGTTGCCGAGCGAGAAGAACACCGTCCCCAGCGTAGCGAGCCCTACGCCTAACAATACATCCGTGCCGTCAGCGGAGAGAATGCCCCGTCCGAACATCAGGGCAAGGCCTCCAACCCCGCAGAGGCTGGCCAGAACCACCTGTCTGGTGATCCTGTCGCCATAGAAGAGCCGCGCATTGACGGCATTGAAGATCGTCGCCAGCGAGAAGATCACCGATTCAAGGCCGGAGGGAATGTAGCGCACGGCATTGTAGAAGCAGATGAAGTTCAGGCTGAACAGGCAGCAGGCCTGAGCGATGATCCAGACGTGATGCTTCCTGTTTGGCAGGCGCAGGCGGCCGGTGGCTGCCAGCAGGATCAGAAACAATATGCCAGCTGTGGCAAAGCGATAGAAAACGGAGACGAGCGCCGGAACGGGGCCGCTCTGAAGGGCGATGGCGAACCAGGTGGTGCCCCAGATCAGGACAGTGGATGCGAAAAGAAACGGGATCATGACAGAAACCTCATAGTGTCAGGCTATCGATCTAGCCGTTTTCGCCTCGGCGTTTTTGCATGATCTTGCGGTGAAGTCATGTGGGCCGATATTTTGATGCTGGTTGAAAGGGGGTGCCGATGGTATGAAGAGGCTCGTCATCTTTTCTTTCATCCGGGCTTTTCATGCGCTCCAAGGATCATTCCGTTTTCAACTTTTTGCGCGACAGTTCATCCGCGATCCGGCATGGCAGCCTTGATCTCGGTTTTGGACGGTCCTGTGCGATCTGGAGCAACAGTCAGGACCATCTCACCTATGATGATCTTGAGGGACACGCCCTGAGCTTCTATGTGCGCGATGGACAGGATGTCTGGCGTGTTGATCAGGAGCCAAAGCATGGTTGGCCGGGGGCGATGTGCATCTTTCCGCAAGGGCAGAGCTCGGAATGGCTGGTCAATGGCCCGCTGACCATGATGCATCTCTATCTGCCGGATGAGGAATTGCGGCGCTGCTACAGCGAGATGATGGACCGGGACGGGCGGCAGATCGAACTGGCTGAGGCCACCTATGTTTCGCCGGACGACCTGATCGTGCCGTTTGCCCATCTGTTTCAGGCAACCAACGAGCGCAATCTGCTGGGGGCCGAAGAGGCGATGGTTGAGCTGATCGCCGGTGTTCTGGTCCAGAAGCGGTTCCATGGCGAGGTGGTCGTGCCCATGCGTGGCGGCTTGTCGGCTCCGGTCAAGCGGCGTCTGATCGATTATATCGAGGCCAATCTGGATCGGGTGATACATCTGAGAGATCTTGGCCAGATTGCCAATCTCAGCGAGTTTCATCTGCAGCGCAGCTTCAAACAGACCTGCGGCGTTTCGCCCAATCTCTATATCGCCCACCGTCGGGTGGAGCAGGCCAAGGGGTTGATCCGGGCAGGTGAGCCGCTGGCTCAAGTGGCCGATGCCTGTGGCTTCTCCAGCCAGAGCCATTTCACTCGCAGCTTCAAGACTGGCACGGGGGCAACCCCTGCGGCCTATCGCAAGGGAGTTGCCTAGCGGTTGTCTGCGGGCGGCGTTGTCTTGACGGGACTGTCGCAGCGCGTTGCGTCTTCACTGCAGACAAAGCCGATGGAGCGGCAGGAAACGACGCCCTTGTCATTGCGGCGACACTGTTCGCAGCCATTTGACACCTGCAGGCAGGTTGGGTTCTGATCCATGAAGCGGCTGAGTTTGTCTCTGGCAATGGTTTGCTCAAGGACAGAGGCCTCGAACTTCTGACGGCAGGGGGCCGGATCTGCTCGAGTCTGTGAGGCGATTAAGGTCGAGAGTAGCAGGGCTGAAAGCAGGACTGAAGGCTGGATCCGGAGACTGATCATCGGTTTTGTCGAAGCTGTGGCCAGATTGGAAGGCGGTGTTTGCGTAGAATTGGGCGTTTGATTGGCCTCGTCAAGCCGCAATTCCCCAAAAAAGGCCGCTCTGTCCCTTGCAATCCATGAATTTACCGCCTATAAGGCCCCTCGAATCCACATGCGGGAGCAGGGTGGCAGCATGGAGAAATGTGCTGACATCCATCCGGTGCCCTTTTTGGCCACTTCCCGCAGAGGTTAAACCGGTAAAGGAAAATATACATGGCACTTCCTGAAGTTTCCATGCGCTCCCTGCTTGAAGCAGGCGTGCATTTTGGTCACCAGACCCACCGCTGGAACCCGAAAATGGGCAAGTTCATTTTCGGCGCTCGCAACAACATCCACATCATCGACCTGTCCCAGACCGTTCCTCTGCTGAACGACGCCCTGAAGGCTGTGTCCGACACCGTCGCTCGTGGTGGCCGCGTTCTCATCGTTGGCACCAAGCGTCAGGCTGCTGGTCCGGTTGCTGATGCTGCCAAGGCTGCTGCACAGTACTATGTCAACTCCCGCTGGCTCGGCGGCATGCTGACCAACTGGAAAACCATCACCCAGTCCATCCAGCGTCTGCGCAAGCTTGACGAACTGCTGGAAGGCGAAGGCAAAGGCTTCACCAAGAAAGAACGCCTGACCCTGACCCGCGAACGCGACAAGCTGGAACGCGCTCTGGGTGGTATCAAGGACATGGGCGGCGTACCTGACCTGATCTTCGTTATCGACACCAACAAGGAAGACATCGCCATTCACGAAGCCCGTCGTCTGGGCATTCCGGTTGCTGCAGTGGTTGATACCAACTGCGATCCGGATGGCATCGACTTCCCGGTTCCGGGCAACGACGACGCTTCTCGCGCAATCTCTCTTTACTGCGACCTGATCGTAGCTGCTGCCATCGACGGTATTTCCCGTTCGGCTGGCGAAGCTGGTGTTGATCTGGGTGCTGCTGAAGAAGGTCTCCTCGAGAGCGATCTCGATGATGAAGACGACGCAGAAGAAGTTGAAGCTGCCGAAGCTTCTGCTGAATAAGCGGAAGTCTGGCGCTTCGGTGCTTACATATTCCTGTCTTGGAACTCTGTCAGCTTCAAGGGAATATGCTCTGCTTCGAATGTGAGATTTGAGGGCTTTGCCCTGAATTGATTGAAATGGCCGCCCGGGATCATTCGGGCGGCTTCTGGCTTGTTTGATAAAGGACGTGAGGCTGCAATGGCTATTACAGCATCAATGGTGAAAGAGCTCCGTGAGATTTCTGGCGCGGGCATGATGGACTGCAAAAAGGCTCTGGGCGAAACCGACGGTGACATGGAAGCCGCAATCGACTGGTTGCGCACCAAAGGTCTGGCGAAGGCTGCCAAGAAATCCGGTCGTATCGCTGCTGAAGGGCTTATCGCCATCTCAGGTGCCGGCAACAAGGCTGCTCTTGCAGAAGTCAACGCCGAAACCGACTTCGTATCCCGTAACGACCAGTTCCAGGAACTGGCTCGCAACATCGCTTCTGTTGTTGTTGAAGCCGGTGACGATCTGGAAGCCATTCTGGCTGCAGATTACCCGACTGGTGGCACGGTTGCTGAAACCATCACCAATGCTGTCGCAACTATTGGTGAAAACATGAACCTGCGTCGCGGCAAGGTGCTGAGCGTGAACAAGGGCGTTGTTGCTTCCTACATGCACTCCGCTACTGCTCCTGGCCTCGGCCGTCTGGGCGTTCTGGTTGCTCTGGAATCTGAAGGCGATGCAGAGAAGCTCGACGCTCTGGGCAAACAGATCGCCATGCACATTGCTGCAACCAACCCGCTCGCTGCTACCACCGAGGAAGTTGATCCTTCTGCGATCGAGCGCGAAAAGGCTGTGTTCTCCGAACAGGCTCGCGAATCCGGCAAACCTGAAAACATCATCGAAAAGATGGTTGAAGGCCGTATGCGCAAGTTCTTCGAAGAAGTCGTTCTGCTGAAACAGACCTTCGTTATCGACGGCGAAAACACCGTTGAGCAGGCAATCAAGAATGCCGAGAAGGAAGTTGGCGCACCAATCAAGCTTGTCTCTTTCGCTCGCTTCGCTCTTGGCGAAGGCATTGAGAAGAAAGAAGAAGACTTTGCAGCTGAAGTTGCTGCTGCTGCTGGCAAATAATCGACTTTCTTTGCCTATTGTGCTGCAACGGGCGTGAAAAAAGCGAAATTCGAAGGGCGTTGGGGATGACGAACCAGCGCCCTTCGTGTATGCAGAGACAGCTTTTCTTCCGGCCCTCTTTCTGTTCGCCGGACAATTCCTGACCCGCGCCATCTGCAGGACCGTTTTGTGGCCGATGCGCGGTCGGGTCGCAATGCTCGAGGTGGCTGACAGTATGGGTAATTTGAAATACAAGCGGGTTCTGCTGAAGGTGTCTGGCGAAGCCTTGATGGGAGAGCAGGGGTTCGGAATTGACCAGAAGATGGTGGCGCGTGTTGCCCGGGAAATAGCCGATGTGCGGGCGCTCGGGGTCGAGGTTGGCGTTGTTATCGGCGGCGGCAACATCTTCCGCGGTGTTTCGGTTGCTGCCAAGGGCGGAGATCGGGTGCGCGGCGACCACATGGGCATGCTGGCAACCGTGATGAATGTTCTCGCCATGGCCAATGCGCTTGAGGATATTGATGTTCCCGTTGTTGCCATGTCGGCGATTGCCATGGACGAAATCTGCGAGCAGTTCACACAGCGCGCAGCCAAGGCTTATCTGGCCGAGGGCAAGGTGGTTCTTTTTGCCGCAGGAACGGGCAATCCGTTCGTGACAACGGATTCGGGCGCAGCCCTGCGTGCGGCCGAGATGCAATGCGATGCCGTGCTGAAAGGCACGCAGGTCGATGGCGTCTACTCCGCAGATCCGCGTAAAGATCCAACAGCTGTGCGTTATGATACGATTACTTACACCGAAGTCCTCAAGCAAGGGCTCAAGGTTATGGACGCTGCTGCGATTGCGCTTGCTCAAGAGGCGAATATCCCGATAATTGTTTATTCATTGCATGAACCCAACTGCCTGCTGGACGTTTTGCAGGGCAGGGGGCGTGCAACCGTGGTTTCGGGCTAGGGCTCTGCAGCGCTTTGCTGCTGGATGCCCGGTCTCCAAACCGGATCTGCGAGAGGGCACTGCTAGCCGTTCCGCATGTCACGTCAGGGGGAAACTGCTCAGGGGAGCTCACATCGAGGGGCATGAGCAAACTAAAAACCCGGAATGAAAACCGACTTAGAAAACAAGAGGCTTTACCATGTCTGCCGAAGAACTGGATCTTGATGACCTTGAACGCCGAATGAAGGGGGCTCTGTCTGTTCTCAAATCAGATCTGTCCGGTTTGAGAACCGGGCGTGCATCCATCGCACTTCTGGACCCGATCACGGTATCGGCCTATGGGCAGACCATGCCAATCAACCAGGTTGGCACCGTATCCGTTCCGGAGCCGCGCATGCTTTCGATTCAGGTTTGGGACAAGGGCATGGTTGGTGCCGTTGAAAAGGCGATTCGTGAATCCAACATCGGCATCAACCCGGTGACCGACGGTCAGTTGCTGCGTCTGCCGATTCCCGAGCTTAACGAAGAGCGCCGTCAGGAAATGGTCAAGATTGCGCATTCTTATGCCGAGAACACCAAGGTGTCTGTCCGTCACATTCGCCGCGATGGCATGGACCTGTGCAAGAAGGCCGAGAAAGACGGCATGAGTGAAGACGATGCCCGTCTCTACAATGACGAGATTCAGGAACTGACCAACAAATATGTGGCCGAGGTTGACAATCTTCTGGCGACAAAAGAAGCCGAGATCATGCAGGTCTAGAGCCTTCAAGGCCCGGATCGAGGCGACGGCCAGCCGGAAGTGGGGGTGGGTCAAGCGTTTCGGTCTGCTTCGGGGTGCCCATTGCGTGCATTCCGATGGTCTGGATGCATATTTGAAGCTAGAATTCGGCCCGGCCATTCTACATCCTTGAGGTGTTGCGTCGGGCCGTTGAGGAACCTAGGGGATAGAAATTTATGGCAGGGCAGGTGCGTTTCGCTGACACTTCCGTTACCGGGACTATGGTCATACCTCGGCATCTGGCTGTCATCATGGACGGAAACGGGCGTTGGGCCAAGGCGCGCAAGCTGACCCGTACGCACGGGCATCGGCAGGGGGTAGTTGCCGTTCGTGAAATCGTTTCCAATTCGATTGAGCTGGGCATCTCCTATCTGACGCTGTTTGCCTTCAGTTCGGAGAACTGGTCCCGTCCCCCCTCGGAAATCCGCGACCTGCTGGGTCTGCTCAAGCTTTTCATCAACAAGGATCTGGCAACGCTGCACAAACAGAATGTGCGCGTGCGGGTGATTGGCAGCCGTGCCGGGCTCGATGACGATATCATCGCTCTGCTGGACAAGGCCGAGAGTCTGACGGCAAACAACAGCGGTCTCAATCTGATGATCGCATTCAACTACGGGGCCCGTCAGGAAATCACCGATATGGTGCGCCATCTGGCCAGACAGGTCGAGATGGGGCAGATGACTGCGGATCAGATCTCCGAGGCTCTGGTCTCGCAATCACTTTATACCGCAGGCATTCCCGATCCTGACGTGATCGTCCGGACGAGCGGGGAGCAGCGACTTAGCAACTTCCTCTTGTGGCAGGCGGCCTATTCGGAATTCATCTTTGTCGATTGCTTTTGGCCAGATTTTGATCGGCGTCAGCTTGAGCTGGCGCTGGCGGAATATGGCCGACGCAATCGCCGCTTTGGTGGCCTGACGACCGATGAGCCGGAAATGGAGCAGAGCGCTGTTGCTTCCGGGGGCTAGTCGCCCCTGTCATTTGATCGGCGATATGGTGTCGCCTGCTGGCTGACCGGCTGGCGGGAAATTACAGGAGACTCTGTTCTGGACTCTTTGAAGAAACCCGTGAGTGATACGGAAGAAAAGGCACAAGTGAAGTCCCTTTGGTCCGATCTGGCCTTGAGGATTGTGTCCGGTGTCGTGCTCGCGGTCGCCGCTTTTGCTGTGACCTGGTGGGGCGGATTGGTCTATGCGCTGTTTTTCGGTGCGGTTACCGTTCTGATCTATCGGGAATGGGTTGCTATGGTCGGGGAGGCGCCGACAGGCACGCCTGCCATGACCGGCTATATTTCGGTGCTCGGCTCGCTGTTCTGTTTCTATTTCGGAGACTGGCAGGCCGGGCTTGCCATTCCGGTGTTCGGGGCCGGGTATCTGTTGATTGCTCGTTGCTCCTATGCTGCGGCCCGCTGGTGTGCTGGGGGGATTCTTTACGCTGGACTGTTTGGCGCGGCAATGCTGCTGCTGCGGCAGGATGCGACCCATGGTTTCTCCGCGATTCTGATCCTGTTTGCCCTCGTCTGGGGAACGGATGTGTCGGCCTATTTCGTCGGCAAATTTGTTGGCGGCCCCAAGCTGTGGCGTCGGGTTTCACCCAAGAAAACCTGGTCCGGCTCGCTTGGCGGGCTAGTTCTGGGCACCGGATTTTCCGTCACCGTCGCCATCATTCTGGGGCTCCAGCCAAGCGTGACGATGGTTGCAATGCTCGGTGGACTTTCTGTGCTCTCTCAGGTGGGAGACCTTGCGGAGTCACAAATGAAGCGTATGTTTGGCGTCAAGGATTCCGGTTCTCTCATCCCGGGTCATGGCGGTGTGATGGATCGCGTCGACGGTCTGCTTTTCGCTGTTGTGGCTGCTGCCGTCATCGGATTTGCCTTTGCGGATATCCATTCCGTGGCCACAGGCTTTCTGATCCAGTAGGCCGAGATCCTGCCGTCGCAAGACCAATGTCGCCTTCCGGTCGATCATTCGAATTCTAATGAGTAGCTTATGCCAAAGTCTTCATCCTCTGACACTCCCGCGCCGACCTATTCGGGGGCACAGAAATCAATTTCCGTTTTGGGAGCGAGTGGATCGGTTGGAGACTCCGCGCTCGATATCATCACCGGCTCGCCCGAGCGCTACCGGGTTGATGCGCTGACGGCCAATCGCAACGTTTCCAAGCTGGCGAAAGCGGCGATTGCCTCCAAGGCCCGCTTTGCGGTGGTCGCCGACGAGAGCTGCTATGGTGCGCTGAAAGACGCGCTCGCCGGACATGACATCGAGGTTGGGGCCGGTCAGAGCGCGGTTGAAGACGCGGCCTCCCGCCCGGCAGATATCGTGATCGGTGCCATCGTCGGGGCGGCCGGAATTTGCCCCACGCTGGCGGCGCTGAAGGCGGGCAATCAGGTGGCTCTGGCCAACAAGGAAGCGCTGGTCTGTGCGGGTGATCTGGTGATGGCCGAAGCCAAGCGTCTCGGCAAGCCGATCCTGCCGGTGGATTCCGAACATAGCGCCGTGTTCCAAGTCTATGAGCGGGACAATGCCAGCGAAATTCTCGAAGTAGTCCTCACCGCATCGGGCGGGCCGTTTCGCACCTGGGACAAAGAGGCGATCGCCAACGCTTCCATTATCGAGGCGCTAAACCATCCGAATTTTTCCATGGGCAACAAGATCACCATCGACAGCGCCTCGATGATGAACAAGGGGCTTGAGCTGATCGAGGCGCACCATCTCTATGGTTTGCCGTCGGAGCAATTGTCGGTGGTGGTGCACCCGCAGCAGATCATTCACGGCATGGTGGCCTATAGTGACGGCTCGCTGCTTGCCCAGCTTGGCGCACCGGACATGCGCATCCCGGTTGCCCATTGTCTTGCCTGGCCGCATCGGGCTCCGGCTGATACGGACCGCATCTCTCTTATTGATATTGGTAAATTTACCTTCGAAGCGCCCGATTATGAGCGCTTCCCATGCATGCAATTGGCAAGGAATGCACTGGAAGTGGGGGGCAGTCTGCCCAATATTCTCAATGCGGCCAACGAAATTGCCGTTGCGTCCTTCCTCGCGGGCGGAATGTCCTTTGGCGGCATCGCGGTTCTGGTCGAGAAGGTCATGGCCGAATTCTTGCGCCGTGGCGAGGTGTGTGCTGCTAATGATGTGGCGGATGTTCTGGCGCTCGACAAGGCGGCGCGCGACGTGGCCAGCCAGTTGCTGAGAGCTGAGAGCTAGTGTTTCCCGTCCGCTGCCAGTTGGTGCCTTGACACTGACGGTGAGTGCGGTCTGATTTTGATAAACCAGTGTCAGGTGTCTCGCTTCCGGTCGGGATGCTGCAAACGGAGGTATTGCCATGCAAGGCAAGGTGGACAAGCTTCTTCTCGACTATGCTGCGCAGTTTTCCTATTTTCCGGCTCCGGGCAGCACGGAATCGGTTGACGAAGTGCGTAAGAAATACACAGACGCTCGGCGCGGTCTGGTTGGGCGGCATGACGACCAGATCTCCATTGTGGACACGGATTTCGGGCGTCGTTTTACGCCCAAGACCATCAAGGCAGGGCCACGCAAGCTTATTCTCTACATTCACGGCGGCGGCTGGCGGAACTGCAACCTTATCACCCACGCCAGCGCCATTGCCGATATGGCTGTGCTGGCCGAGCGGGAGGTTTTCGGGTTGACCTACCCGTTTGCGCCAGAGGATCCACATCCGGCTGCGATCAACATGGTGTGTGAAAAGATCGAGAAGATTGCGGCCGAGGAGCAATGCGAGATCGTGCTTGGTGGCGATAGCGCCGGGGCCAATCTGGCGCTGGCTGCCGCGCTGCGCCTCAGGGACGAGAACAGTCCGGCTGTCGTTTCCGCTCTGCTGCTGTATTACGGCTGCTACAGACGGCTTTATGATACGCGGTCACACAAGGCCTATGGCGATGGCAGCAATGGTCTTTCCACCGATTGGATGCACGCCCTGTGGGATTTTTATTTGCCCGACGGGGTCGATCCGAAATATGCCGATCTTGGCGATGAGGACATGACGGACTTGCCGCCGGTTCTGATCTGCGAGGCGGAATGCGATTGCCTTGCCGACGACAGTCGCTGGCTTGCAGGCAAGCTGATGGAAGCGGGCGTTCGCCATTACTATGCTACCTTCGAGGGCGCGCCGCATGGCTTCATTCATTACAGCAAATATCACGACACCAGCTACAACGCACTGAAGGCTGCGGGTGACTTCTTGGCAATGCTGGAACGCTGAGCCGGCCGTTGCTGCCTCATTTTCGCGTGGACGCGCCCGACGGTGCGTCCGCCTTTTGGCTGTTGAGAGCCATTGCTTCGTCTGTCGCGGTTGATCTCTCCATATTTTGACCCTATTTAAGCCTTCTTTAGAGGATGGGCGGTATTCTCACGCCAAGGAAATTTGGAGATTTGAATGGAATTCCTACAGAGCATTTTTTCTGCCGGTTCCGGTTTGCTTGGCTATGTCATTCCTGCGCTGTTTGTTCTCATGATTGTTGTGTTCTTTCATGAGCTTGGCCACTTCATGGTGGGACGATGGTGCGGCGTGACCATCAGCGAGTTCTCGATCGGCTTCGGCAAGGAGCTGTTTGGCTTCTATGACAAGCATGGAACGCGCTGGAAGGTTTCTGCTGTTCCCCTTGGCGGCTATGTCAAGTTCTTAGGCGATGAAAACGCCGCCAGTGTGCCCGATCAGGAGGCCTTGAACAGTCTTGGCAAAGATGATCGGGAAGGTTCCCTGCATTCAAAATCTCTCTGGGCGCGCGCCGCGATCGTGGCTGCTGGGCCTTTTGCCAACTTCCTGCTTTCGATTGTGATTTTCGGCATGTTGCTGTTCCTCTATGGCAAGCCGATGACGCCTGCACGGGTGGATGCCATCGCGCCGGACAGTGCTGCTGCCGAAGCAGGCTTTGAGGTTGGAGACATCATGCTGTCTGTCGATGGGCAGGCCATCAAGTCCTTTGCTGATGTTCAGGGCATTGTTGCGTTGAGTTCCGGTGATGCGCTGGCTGTTGTTGTTGATCGTAATGGTCAGGAAATCACGCTGATGACAACACCGCGTCGGACCGAAGTCACCGACCAGTTTGGCAACAAGCAGAAAATCGGTGTTCTGGGGATCCGGCACGCGGCTCGGCCTGAGGATGTCGTGCGCAAGCAATATGGTCCGCTTGAAGCGGCTTGGGGCGGGGTGACCGAGACCTATGCCATCGTTGAGCGGACGCTGGGCTATGTCGGGCGGATTTTTGTCGGCAAGGAAGACGCCGATCAGTTGGGTGGCCCCATTCGTGTTGCGCAGGTTTCCGGGCAGGTGGCGACGCTGGGTATCGTCGCCCTGGTCAATCTTGCAGCCATTCTTTCAGTGAGTATCGGGCTGCTCAATCTGTTTCCGATTCCGATGCTGGATGGCGGTCATCTGGTGTTCTATGCATTGGAGGGAATTCGTGGAAAGCCACTATCGGCCAAAAGTCAGGAAGTGGGCTTCCGGATTGGTCTGGCGCTGGTTTTCTCGCTCATGATCTTTGCTACATTCAATGATATCACACACATTTTTATGTCGGACTAGGAATGCAAGTGGTTTTTCTCCGCAGAAATTATTATAGTGATTTCTGCAGAAATTTGTGGCTTATGGGCAACGGAACGTCGTCTTTGTTGTAGTTAGGTGCCTTCGGGGGGTTGATCCTTTTACGATTCAAGGTAAAACCTTTTTAGGCATATAGATTCCAATTCGTGGGTCGTATATGTATCCCATTCGATTTGATGATTTAGAAAAAGAGTGTTGGGGCTGATGAAAAAAGTTAAGACCATCGCGTGGAAAGCGGCACTGGCCACCGTTATGTGTGCAGGCGCGCAGCTCGGTCCTGTAGATATTTTTGCAATCAGTCCGGCCTTCGCGCAAACGGTCAGTCAGGTCGTGGTGCGCGGCAACGCTCGGGTGTCTGATGACACGATCCGTTCCTACGTTGTTGTGAAGGCGGGGCAGCGGTCCAGCGCTTACGACATCGATGAGTCACTCAAGGCACTCTATCAGACGGGCCTGTTCAAGGATGTCGATATCCGGTTGAGCGGGTCTTCCCTGATTGTCAATGTGCAGGAAAACGC
Organism: Cohaesibacter haloalkalitolerans; assembly: GCF_003574655.1. GTDB lineage: Bacteria > Pseudomonadota > Alphaproteobacteria > Rhizobiales > Cohaesibacteraceae > Cohaesibacter > Cohaesibacter haloalkalitolerans. Next base: position 241,686 of record NZ_QNUM01000003.1, on the reverse strand, counting down.
GGTTATCAACCGCATTTCGTTCGAAGGCAACAAGCGTATCAAGGATGCCGACCTCAATACGGTGGTTACCTCCAAGAGTCGTGGTATCCTCAGCGAAAACCGCATTCAGACAGATGTGCAGCGCATTCTTGAAGCCTACCGGCGTGCCGGTCGTTTCGGTGCTCGCGTAGAGCCGAAGATCATCGACCTTGGCCGCAACCGTGCCGACCTCGTGTTTGAAATCACTGAAGGTGCGAAGACTGCTGTTGCCAAGATTGCCATTCTCGGCAACAAGGCCTTCGGCGACAATCGCCTGCAGAACGTTCTGAAGACCAAGGAAACCGGCTGGTTGAGCTGGCTCTTCACTAACGATGTGTATGATGCCGACCGTCTGGCCGCCGATGAAGAGCGCCTTCGTCAGTTCTATCTCAATCATGGTTACGCCGACTTCCGCGTTGTTTCATCCGTTGCTGATCTTGATCGCGAACGTAACAAGTTCTTTGTTACCATCACGGTTGACGAAGGCGAGCAGTATCGCATCGGTGATGTCGAGGTGGATAGCGCTGTTCCCGAAGTGGATGGCGAAACGCTGCGCAGCCAGGTTCATACCAGTGCCGGCGATGTTTACAGTGTCGACGCGGTTTCCAAGTCGCTCGAAGACATGACCATCGAGATTTCCAAATCCGGTTATGCCTTCGCACGCGTCACGCCACGCGCTGACCGCGACTATGAAAACAAGGTCATCAATCTGGTCTATCAGGTTGATGAAGGCAACCGTGCCTATGTTGAACGCATCAATATCCGTGGCAACACCCGTACCCGTGACTATGTCATTCGTCGCGAGTTCGATATGGCTGAAGGCGATGCCTTCAACCGTGTTCTGCTGGATCGTGCGAAACGCCGTCTGGACGCTCTCGGGTTCTTCGACAAGATCGATATCAGCACGTCTCAGGGGTCTTCTCCTGACCGCGTCGTACTGAACGTCGATGTGAAGGAAAAGGGTACCGGTTCTGTTACGATTGGTGGTGGTTATTCTACCGCCGATGGCTTCATTGCCGACGTTTCCGTTTCCGAGCGGAACTTCATGGGCCGCGGGCAGTATCTGAAGGTTTCCGCCTCTGGTGGTGCTACCAAGCAGTCCTACACGCTGTCCTTCACCGAGCCTTACTTCATGGGCCGTCGTCTTGCTGCCGGGTTCGATCTGTTCCACTCGGTTTATGAAGACAACGACTACCGCGATTATGACTACAAACGTGATGGTGGTACTATCCGGTTTGGTCTGCCGATCACGGAAGAGATCTCCTTCAACCCGTACTACACGATTGAACAGAAAGAGATTTCCAACTACACCAAATATGGCTTGCCGACTGCCGCTCCCGGGATCGAGCAGGCGCAGGACGAAGGATCAACGATCAAATCCGCCGTCGGTTATGCGCTTGTCTACAACTCGCTGGACAGCATGAGCAACCCGACCAGTGGTATCTATGGCAAGTTCAGCCAGGAATTCGCCGGTCTTGGTGGCGACGTTCGCTTCATCAAGTCCACGGTTGATGCCTATTACTATCACGAGCTGTATCCGGCTTGGAGCATGGTTGGCATGCTGCGTGTTGGGGCTGGTCATATTCAGGGTGTCGGTGGTGACGATGTTCGTCTGCTGGATGCCTTCAGTCAGGGTGGCGAGACCATTCGCGGCTTCGCATCTTACGGCTTTGGCCCGCGTGACATCACCTCTGGTGAGGCTTTGGGCGGCAAGACCTACTTCAACGCAACTGCCGAATTGCAGTTCCCGTTGCCATATCTTGAAAGCGTGGGCTTGAGTGGCGCTGTCTTCGCGGATGCCGGTACTCTGTTTGGATCCGACGCTGCCGGTTCCTTCTATGACTCCCATAGCATCCGGTCTTCCATTGGTGCTGGTATCATCTGGGCCAGCCCGTTTGGCAGACTGCGCCTTGACTATGGTCACGCTCTGACCAAGGAAAGCTATGACGAGACGCAGATCATTCGCTTCGGCGCTGCGACCTCGTTCTAAGACCTGACAAACACATAGGTAAAAAGCCGCTGCTCTTTTGGGCGGCGGCTTTTTTTTAAGGCTATCATGACCGACGCTGCTTTTTTCTCCAAAGTTGAATCTCTTACGCTGGCTGCTGTTGCCGAGTTGATCGGTGCCGAGCTGCCGGAAGGTGCTCAGGGTGATCTGCTGGTCACCGACGTCGCTCCGATCGATACCGCGGCTGAAGGACACATCACGTTCCTCGACAATCCCAAATATGTGGGGCAGTTGGAAAAGACGCAGGCGAGCGTCGTGATCTGCGCCAAGCGTTATGTGGAGCGTGTGCCGGAAGGGGTCATTGTGCTGGAATCCAAGAATCCCTATCGGGCATTCTCCGATGTTTCCGCTGCCTTCTATCCGGAAGCTGCTGTTCCCATGGCCTATTTTGAGACCAACGGCGGAATTTCACAGGCGGCTCACATTCACCCGTCGGCACGGATCGAGGCGGGTGTGTGCGTCGAGCCGGGTGCCAGCATCGGTGCCAATGCTGAAATTGGTGCGGGTACGACCATCGGGGCTGGTGCCGTGATCGGGCAGGGCGTCCGTGTCGGTCGCAAGTGTCATATTGGAGCCAACTGCGTGCTGCAGCATACGCTGGTTGGCGACAGTGTGATCATTCATCCCGGTGTGTGCAGCGGGCAGGACGGATTCGGGTTCTCGATGAGCGCGACGGGGCATCAGAAAGTGCCACAGATCGGCCGGGTGATCATTCAGGACCGGGTTGAAATCGGTGCCAATAGCACGATCGATCGCGGTGCAAACCGCGATACCATCATCGGCGAAGGCACAAAAATTGATAACCAGGTTCAGATTGGCCACAATGTTGAAATTGGTCGTCACTGCGTTCTGGTTTCCCAGGTTGGTCTGTCGGGGTCGTCGAAACTGGAAGATTTCGTCGCGATTGGTGGACAAACTGGCGTTGCTGGTCATATTACCATTGGAATGGGCGCGCAAATTGCCGCTGTCAGCGTCGTCAAGGATGACGTTCCTGCCGGTGGCCGTTATGGTGGCGTTCCTGCAAAGCCAGTGAAACAGTGGTTCCGCGAAATGACGGCCTTGAGCCGACTTGCGGAGAAAAACAGCTAAAGCTAACAATTAAAACGAGCTCGTCGGAGATTTCCCGCTTGGCGGCGGTCCGGCTGCAGAGCTCAACAAGGGGTCTTTCATACTGGGCAAAAGACCCCGACAGGTGTTGAAGGGAAATACATCATGAGCGAGAAACAAACCCTTGATAGTGCAGATATCATGCGCGTTCTTGAGCTGTTGCCGCATCGCTATCCGTTTCTGATGATCGACCGGATCATTGAGATGGATGGTGACGACAGCTGCATCGGCATCAAGAATGTCACGATCAACGAGCCGCATTTTCAGGGGCACTTCCCGATTCAGCCCGTCATGCCCGGGGTTCTGCTCATTGAAGCCATGGCGCAGACTGCTGGCGCTCTGTGCGTCAACAGCCGCGAAGACATGGGTACGCCCAGCCTCGTCTATTTCATGACCATTGAAAAGGCCAAGTTCCGCAAGCCGGTCGTGCCGGGTGATGTGGTTCACATTCACGTTCAAAAGGTGAAGAACCGCGCCAATATCTGGAAATTTGCCTGCGAGGCGAAAGTCGACGGCGCGAAGGTTGCCGAAGCCGAAGTGAGTGCAATGCTGATCGGGAACGAGCAGAAGTAATGGCCAATATTCATCCAACAGCAATTGTCGCTGATGGGGCTCAGCTTGCCGATGACATCGAGGTTGGTCCTTACAGCATAATCGGTGAGCATGTGACCATCGGCGAGGGTGGCAAGGTCCATTCCCACGTTGTGATCGAAGGCAACACGACAATTGGCAAGAATGTCGAGATTTTCCCGTTTGCCTCCGTCGGCACCATTCCCCAGGACCTGAAGTTCGAGGGTGAGGACGTCGGCTGCGTGATTGGCGACAATGTCAATATCCGTGAATATGTGACCATCAATCCGGGCACCAAGGGCGGCGGCGGGCTGACAAAGGTTGGCAACCATTGCCATCTCATGGTCGGTGCGCATATCGCTCATGACTGCATGATCGGTGACCACGTTATTCTGGTAAACCATGCCACCATTGCAGGGCATTGTGAAATTGGCGACTATGCCATCGTTGCCGGTCTTTCGGCGGTGATCCAGTTTGCCCGTGTGGGCGAGCATGCCTTTGTTGGCGGCATGTCTGGCGTTGAGAATGACGTGATTCCGTTTGGCTCCGTCATCGGCAACCGTGCCCATCTTGGCGGCCTCAACCTTGTTGGCCTCAAGCGTCGCGGGTTCAGTCGCGAGACCATTCACAATCTGCGCCATGCCTATCAGATGCTGTTTACAGAAGAAGGCACGTTGGTGGAGCGGGTTGATCAGGTGGCTGAGGCCTATGCGGACGACGAGAATGTCATGAAGATCGTCAATTTCATCCGCAAGGATACCAAGAAGTCTCTCTGCACACCACGCAGCAACAAGGACTGATCCATGGCTGTTTCCGGTGATGGGCCGGTGGGTATCATCGCTGGCGGACAGGACCTTCCCTTCGAGGTTGTCAACGCCCTCAAAGAATCAGGGCGCGACTATTTCCTGTTCGGCATTGTTGGTGAGGCGGATGCCCGCATCGAGGCGCATCCGCATCTCTGGCTGAAGTGGGGTGAGATCGGCCTTCTTTTCAAGACAATCGAACAAATGGCCATTGCCGAGCTTCTCTGCATCGGGTCCATTCGCGCACGCCCGGATTTTCGCAGCATTCGGCTTGATTTCGGGGCGGTGAAGGCATTGCCTGCCATCCTCAAGATCATGGCCGCCGGGGGCGACGAGGGTGTGCTTCAGGGTGTGGCCCGGTACATGGAAAAGCGTGGGGTCCGGCTGGTGTCGGTGCCAGAAGTTGCTTCGCGGCTGGTCGTCGGGCCTGACCTGTCGGTCGGGGCGACGCTGGCTGAGGCCAATGAGGATGATATCGCGCTCGCTGCGCGGGCTGCAGGCATCATTGGGGCGCTGGACGCCGGGCAGGGGGTGGTTGTTGCCGCCGGGCGCATTGTGGCTCTGGAAGGGCCGGAGGGAACCGACCAGATGCTTGAACGGGTCTGCCGTATCCGCGAGGAAAAGCGAGCGCGCTGGTCCTATGGCAAACAGGGGCTGCTGCTCAAGCGCGCCAGACCGGGGCAGGACCTTCGCTTTGACATGCCAACGATTGGCCCTCGCACCATCGAAAATGCCAATAGAGCAGGTCTCGCCGGTATTATTTGCGCAGAGGGCGAGGTCCTTTGCGCCAATCGCCAGCAGAGCCTCGCCATGGCGAAAGAGGCTGGCTTGTTTCTGCAAGCCAGAAAGCTTGAAGAGGTCGCACTGTAATAAGGTTGTGATTGTCTGGTGTCTATATGCATCTGATGTCCGCGGTCGGGAGAGGTCTCCTTCGCGGTTCCGGGGCTGAGGAGAAGCCGAATGGACGACAAGGGTCCGCTGATCTATATCGTTATTGGCGAGGACTCCGGCGATCAGCTCGGAGCGCGTGCTGTCAAAGCCATCAAGGCATTGTTGGGCGGTCGGGTTCGCTTTGCCGGGCTGGCCGGGGAGCGCATGCAGGAAGAGGGGCTGTCGACGCTCTTCCCGCTCTCCGAGATCGCGGTGATGGGGATCATCAATATTATCCGTCAATATCCTTCCCTGCATCGGCGGGGAATGGAGGTGGTGGAGGACGTGATTGCCAGGAATCCGGATCTCCTTCTGATCATTGACAGTCCGGAATTTACCCATGCCGTGGCCAAGCGCGTTCGCAAGCGGCGTCCGGATTTGCCGATCATCGATTATGTCTCGCCCAGTGTGTGGGCCTGGCGCCCCGGTCGTGCCCGCAAGATGGCGCGCTACGTCGATCATGTGCTGGCGCTGCTGCCCTTCGAGGTTGAGGCGCACAAACGCCTTATGGGACCTCCCTGCACCTATGTCGGCCATCCGCTTATCGAGCGTCTTGACGTGCTGCGACCGCAGGCCGGTGAACGCGGGGGGCTGGACGCCCCGGTTCTTCTGGTGCTGCCGGGGTCGCGCCGGAGCGAAGTGTCGCGTTTGCTGGTCGAGTTTGGCGAAGTCATACGACTGGCAAGGGAGCGCCACCCAAACTTGCGTGTCATTCTGCCTGCGGTCAGCCATCTCAGAGGGCTGATTGATGAGGGGCTGAAGAGTTGGGCCGTCCAGCCGGAAGTCGTGGTCGGGGAAGGCGCCAAGTTTGCCGCTTTTCGCAAGGCCCATGCCGCATTGGCGGCTTCGGGGACTGTCACACTGGAGCTGGGGCTTTCGGGTATTCCGATGGTTGTGGCCTACAAGGTCGACTGGATTGTTCGTCAGTTCAAATGGCTGCTGACGGCCCATTCGATTGTGCTGACCAATCTTGTGCTGGGGCGGAATGCAATCCCCGAATTTCTCGATGATGAGGCCAACGCCCGGACACTGGCAGACAATCTGTTGCCGTTGCTGGAGGCAAGCCCGGCCCGTGCCGCGCAGGTCACCGCTCTTGAAGAGCTTGATGAGAAGATGACGCTGCCTGATGAAACCCCTAGCGAGCGGGTTGCCCGCATCGTGCGGGATTTCCTGCCTAGTTGAGGCGCTTTGCTGCCACGGGGTCTTGGATTGCTCAATATTTTGATATGCCCTACGAAAAAAGGCTCCCGGAAGGGAGCCTTTCTGCATTCGTGGTGCTGTCAGACAAGCCGCGCTTAGCGGTCGTCCATCTCGACATAGTCGCGCAATGGGGCGCCAGCAAAGAGCTGACGTGGGCGACCGATGCGCTGGGACGGATCTTCCACCATCTCTTTCCACTGGGCAATCCAGCCCACGGAACGAGCCACAGCGAACAGCACGGTGAACATCTCTGCCGGGAAGCCCAGAGCACGCAGGGTGATGCCGGAATAGAAGTCGATGTTCGGATAGAGTTTCTTCTCGATGAAATACTCATCGCTAAGAGCGATCTTTTCCAGTTCCATTGCGACCTGCAAGGTCGGATCATCGCCATGGCCCAGTTCATTGAGCACTTCATGGCAGGTCTGCTGCATGATGCGCGCGCGCGGGTCATAGTTCTTGTAGACGCGATGGCCAAAGCCCATCAGGCGGAACGGATCATTCTTGTCTTTTGCCTTGGCAACGAACTCGGCCACGCGGTCAACAGTTCCGATCTGATGGAGCATGTTGAGGGCAGCTTCGTTGGCGCCACCGTGGGCCGGGCCCCAGAGGCAGGCGATGCCCGCAGCGATACAGCCGAACGGGTTGGCGCCCGAAGAACCGGCAAGACGAACCGTCGAGGTCGAGGCGTTCTGCTCGTGGTCCGCATGCAGAATGAAGATACGGTCCATGGCGCGTGCCAGCACAGGGTTCACTTCATATGGTTCTGCCGGAACGGAGAAGCACATGTGCAGGAAGTTTGCTGCATAGCTGAGGTCGTTGCGCGGATACACAAACGGCTGGCCGATGGAGTATTTGTAGGCCATGGCTGCCATGGTTGGCATCTTGGCGATCATGCGAAGGGATGCGACCATGCGCTGATGCGGATCGGCAATGTCCGTGGAGTCATGATAGAAGGCAGACAGCGCGCCGACGATACCGACCATCACAGCCATCGGGTGGGAGTCTCGACGATAGCCAGTGTAGAACTTGCTCATCTGCTCGTGCACCATGGTGTGGCGCGTCACACGGGTGTCGAAGTCTTTCTTCTCTTCAGGAGTCGGCAGGTGGCCATAAAGCAGCAAGTAGCAGGTTTCAAGAAAGTCACCATGTTCGGCCAACTGTTCGATCGGGTAGCCACGATACAGCAGAACGCCCTTTTCGCCATCGATGTAAGTGATTTCTGACTCACATGATGCCGTCGAGGTGAAGCCTGGGTCGTAGGTGAACATTCCAGTTTCTTTGTAGAGGGACCCGATGTCGATAACGTCTGGCCCGATAGATCCGCTTTTGATGGGGAACTCCCAGGACTGGTCACCAACAGTCAAAGTTGCTTTTTTATCACTCATTCGGATACTCCCAAATTTTGAAAACTATTTGCTGTTGTTTATGGCGGTTGAGCTTCGTGCGTGGGTACGAGAAACTTTCCGCGACAACGTAGGAATTGCGCTTTCGGTATCTGATTTTTTGCTCGGTAGCAAGCAGCCTTAGGACTGAATATAGGTGTCGGACTGTGAAATATATAGGACTTTCAGTGTCTTATCCTACAAAAGTATGAGCGCTTCAGTCTCATGACATTCGTAATTGTTGAAACAATTATCGCGATAAGACTATGCTTATTCTGCTGGAAATTGGCAAGTAGGGATTCATCTTTTTGTTTGTTGCGCATTTGCCCTGAAATCTTGTCATTCATACTCAGGATACGCAAAAAGCCGACCTATTGGTCGGCTTTTGTGTAGTTTTTCTAAAAAGGCTGTGTAAAAACCCTATTGGGCCTGATCCTTAAGGCGGGCGATCGATTCATCTTTGCCCAAAATAATCAGAACGTCGAAGATGCCCGGAGACGTGGCACGACCGGTCATGGCAGCGCGCAGCGGCTGGGCGACCTTTCCAAGCTTGAGATCCTTCTCTTCGGCAAAGGCTCTCACCTCGGCGTCCGTGCTCTCCAAGGTCCATTCGCCAAGGGCCTCAAGACGCGGCAAAAGCTCCTTCAGCATGGCGCGGGACTCGTCGGTCAGCTGCTTGGCTGCCTTCTCTTCCATCTCCAGCGGCCGGGTGTCGAACAGGAAGGCCAGACCGTCCTTGAGTTCGAGCAGCGTCTTGGCGCGTTCCTTGACGCTCGGCATGGCCAGCATGATCTGGGCCTCTTTGGCATCATCGATCTTGTCCAGCATGGCCTGCCCGTCTTCCAGATGAGGCAGCAGGGCGATGAGCTGGGTATAGAGGTCGGCGTCATCGGCATGACGCATGTGAATGCCATTGAGGTTTTCGAGCTTTTTGAAGTCGAAACGCGATGCGGCCTTGTTCATGCCTTCGAAGCTGAACCATTCGACCATCTGTTCGGTCGTCATGACTTCGTCGTCGCCGTGGGCCCAGCCCAGACGAACGAGATAGTTGCGCATGGCCACCGGCAGATACCCCATGTCGCGATAGGCTTCAACGCCAAGAGCACCGTGACGCTTGGACAGCTTTGCGCCATCCGGTCCATGGATCAGCGGAATATGCGCCATAACGGGAACATCCCAGCCCATGGCCTGATAGACGAGCTTCTGGCGGGCTGCGTTGGTCAGGTGGTCGTCGCCGCGCATGATGTGGGTGACGCCCATGTCATGGTCATCGACAACCACGGCAAGGTTGTAGGTCGGGTTGCCATCCGAGCGCATGATGATCATGTCATCAAGGTCCTTGTTGGGGAACTTGACAGTACCCTGAACCTGATCCTCGATCACCGTGAAGCCTTCCTGTGGAGCCTTGAGGCGAATGGCCGGAGCGACGCCTGCCGGTGCTTCGGACGGGGCACGATCGCGCCAGGTGCCATCATAGCGCGGCGGGCGCTTCTCGGCGCGGGCCTTCTCGCGCATTTCGGTCAGCTCTTCAGGAGAGCAGTAGCAGCGATAGGCCATGCCCTTCTCAAGCATCTGCTCGACAACTTCCCGGTGGCGTTCAACACGTGAATATTGCGAGATGGGGTCGCCGTCATAGCTCAGGCCCATCCACTCCATGCCAGCGATAATCGCGTCAATGGCGGCATCGGTGGAACGTTCGCGGTCAGTATCTTCGATGCGGAGCAACATCTTGCCGCCGTTGGCCTTGGCATAGAGCCAGTTGAAGAGAGCGGTGCGGGCCCCGCCGATGTGAAGAAAGCCTGTCGGGGATGGAGCGAAGCGCGTTACAACCTGGGAACACATAATGCTATCAGTAACCTGTTGTTCGGGATATAGTAGACCAGCAGTTGAGGCAGGTTGTGCGGGAAAACTCTTGAGAGCCTCGCACTGCACACTGCTTCATGAACCGGCGATCGAAGTTGTGAAGGATCTAGCACAGCTTGCGCCTGTGGCGAAAGACCTCAGGGCTGTCAGAGTGTCGAAAAAAGGGTGCATAAGGACGAAATATGGCGCAAAGCCCCTTCCATCAGCCAGAGGAAGCCGCCGAAACGGTCTGGCCCCTTGCTCCGCGCCCCAATGACACCCCTGAGGAGGATGGAGGGGAAGCTGGTACTGGCGTTGGATATGACTGGCAGGGCCTGACTGGTCGTCCTGCGCTGGCGCGGCGCCTGATGTTTCGTCTGGAAGCCTTCTGGCAGCTCTTGGCGCGCAACTGGCAGGAAGACTGTGTCGATCAGAATGCCCGCTTTCTCTGGGTGGGCGTGTTCATGGGGTTTGGCGCGGCGGCCTATTATGCCTTGCCGGATGAGCCAAGCTTTCCGGTGTTGCTTGCAGTGGCAATCGGGCTTTGTGTCTGGGCTTTCATCCGCGCGCGCAGGGGCGTGGTGACATTTCCTTTGCTGTTGGCCACGTCTGTCGTTGTCGGGTTGTGCGCGGCCTGTGGGCATGGGCAGTTTGCCACCACACCGGTGCTGGCGCAGAGCTTTTCCGGCGAAGTTACTGGCCGTCTGGAGCGGGTTGAGCAGCGCGGCACGGCAGAACGGCCGCAGGAGCGCTGGACCATTGCCGTGGAGGCGATCAACAAGCTCAAAGCTGAAGAGACTCCGCGCAAGCTATTGCTCGTTCGGCGGGCCATGGGCAAGACCTATCGGGTCGGAGAGCGGCTGAAGATGGTGGTGCAGGTGACGCCGTTGCAACAGCCTGCCTATCCGGGCGGGTTTGACTATGGCCGCTATCTCTGGGCAAGGGCGATTGGCGGGCAGGGCTATCTTGGCCGTTCCATCACGCGATTGCCGGAAAAGCAGGAAGGCGCACTGGCTTCCTTTGGCCTGATGCTGAAAGACGGGATCGAACGCACAAGGCAGCGGGTTGCCAGCTATATCACCGACAGGGTTGACGGCAAGGCGGGTGGTCTTGCGGCAGCGCTGGCCGTTGGCAAGCGGGACTTTCTCTCTGACGATGTGGAAACGGCGCTCCGGCGCAGCGGGCTTGCGCATATTCTTGCCATCTCAGGGCTACATATGGCGCTGGTCACCATGACAGTCTTCTGGGGTGTTCGTGGCTTTCTGGCCTTGTGGCCGTTCCTGTCGCTGCGCTATCCGATCAAGCAGTGGGCGGCGGGGGCGGCTCTGCTCAGTGCTGTGGCCTATCTGGTGCTGTCCGGGGCGTCAGTTGCGACCATCCGGGCGTTCTGCATGACGGCTATTTTCCTTGTCGCGATATTGGCAAAACGCCCCGCGATGACCATGCAAAATCTGGCTCTGGTCCTGATCCTGCTGATTATCATGCAGCCTTATGGTGTTGTCGAAGCGGGTATGCAGATGTCGTTTGCAGCGACGGCTGCGCTCATAGCCTCCTATGATCGACTGACCCGATTTCGATATCGCCGCGTGGATGCGGATCATGGCTCTGGCGCGGCGCGTGGGGCGATGACGGAGGGGATCTTGACTGCCGGGAGATGGATCTCCGGGATTGGACTGACGTCGCTTATCGCAAGCATTGCAGTGTTGCCTTTCTCCGTTGCTCATTTTCAGCAAATGGCGCCGTATGGTCTGGTGACCAATCTGCTGGCAATGCCGCTGGTCAGCCTGCTGGTGATGCCCATGGGATTGGTCACCGTGTTGCTGACGCCATTCGGGCTGCAGTCCTGGCCGCTGAAGCTGGTCGAGTGGGGGCTTGATTGGGTGATTGCGATTGCCGAGATGACCTCGCGCTGGTCATCTGCGGACTATTTGGTCATCAAGGCGGGCGGAAACTTTCTGCCGCTGGCGGTGCTGGGGCTGGCTGTCTATACCATCCACCGACGCCTGCTCTCGGCGCTGGCTGTCATGCCCATGCTGCTCGCCTTGGCGCTCTGGTGGTATAGCCCGATGCCTGATGTATGGATATCCGAGGGCGGGACGCGTATCGCCAGTCGTGATGCAAACGGCGCATGGCAATTGACCGGCGGGCGCAGGATGACACTGGATTTCAATGCGCTTTTGCGGGCCGACGGCGACACCCGGGCTCTGGGAGACCGCACATCTGTCGCCGAAGTCTCTGCCTGTGACAAGGAAGCCTGCCTTGTTCCGTCTCTCTACACGGTAAGGGGCGACAGAACGTCTTTGTCGCTGGCGATTGTCAAGAAGCCGGATGCTTTTGCTGAAGAATGCCTGCGGCGCGATATCATCGTGTCGCAATTGCCGATCCCGCAAAGCTGCATTGGTCCGGCGCTGATCCTTGGCGAAGCCGAATTGGCTAAAGCGGGGGCTCGCTTCCTCTCATTCAAGGCAGTCGACAGCGGAGACACGGTTTCTTGCAAGGAAGCGACCGGAGGTGGTCCATGTGGGCTGAAATATGGGCAGAGTGCCGATGTGCTTGACAACGGCGGCAGGCCGCGCTGGACGCTGAAGGAAACGGCGGTTCTGCCGCAGGGAAAGCGGCCATGGATGCCGCAATCCTGAGCGCTTCTGCTAGATGGCAAGACCTCTCAGACCTCTGAAATTGCACTTTAAAGCACAGATCGACCGATACTTCTGGCAGCCTGTGCTTTACTCCATAGCCAGATGACAAGCACCCGATCCGTGCTAGTTGGTATCTTCGCATGACTTTCCAGAGGCTTTATCCGACGTCAGGTCGTTGCCAGGACCTGTCAGGAAAGCCAGCCAGAAGAGCCTGCCAGAAAAGCCAGACAGTGGCGGCCCGTTGGCAGAGGCAAGCCGGTCAAGCGGATGGCTCAACCGGCCGGGATGCTCCTAATACTGGCGCATCAGCCCAACGAGCTTGCCCTGAACGCGGACACGGTCTGGCCCGAAAATACGGGTCTCATAAGCCGGGTTGGCAGCTTCCAGAGCGATGGAAGCCCCTTTCTTGCGAATGCGCTTGAGAGTCGCTTCCTCATCGTCCACAAGGGCGACGACGATATCACCGGAAACCGCATCGTCGGATTTCTTGATGACGACCGTGTCGCCATCGAGAATGCCAGCCTCGATCATCGAGTCACCACGCACCTCAAGGGCAAAATGTTCACCACCGCGCAGCATTTCGGCGGGAACGGAAATCGTGTGTGATTGGTGCTGGATGGCAGAAATGGGAACACCTGCGGCGATGCGGCCCATGACCGGGACTGAAATGCCGGTTCCTTCCTCTGCTGTCTCGGGGGCGGCAGGTTCATCTCGGCGAGCTTTGCCAAGTCCGCCTTCTACAACGCTTGGAGAGAAGCCACGAGACGGACTGCCAAGGGTGGGTTTCAGGGATTCGGGCAGTTTGAGCACTTCCAGCGCACGGGCACGGTTGGGCAACCGGCGAATAAATCCGCGCTCTTCCAATGCAGTGATCAGGCGATGAATGCCGGACTTGGAACGCAGGTCAAGGGCGTCTTTCATTTCGTCAAAGGAAGGGGGAACGCCTGATTCCTTGATGCGTTCGTGAATAAACATCAGCAGTTCATGCTGTTTGCGTGTGAGCATTTCCCTCTCCAATTCCCGCGTGTTTTGTTCGCCTGAGCGAAACATCTGTGGCACAAATCACGAACAAACTATACATGTTCTTGCTGTGTTCTGCAAGCGGGAATATGTCTGATATGCTGTTGTCGAGCAAAGACTTTTGGGCTTTGACGGGTGCCGGAAGGACGGCTCGCTTGAAGCGCGTCATTGTCTGTAGCGTTTGAGCAAATGCCAACTCGAATGCATCGACATATCTGTGAGGACCTGCTTATAACTTTATGAGTAGACATGCTTTTTCTGATCGATGGCAAAGCCGTCAGGAGGTGGCTGCGATCATGTCTTGCTGGCTGTGAAATCGAGGATGCGCTTTCCGATAGCCGTCAAATGTCCATCGGGCGCTCGCCGCTGGAGTGGGGCATTCAGTACCAGTCTCTTCAGGTTTTGATGGTGATGGGCGAGGTTGGCTCGGTTCTAACCTGTCTGGATTCATCTTTCACGCTTTGATTCTGGTCTTCATGATCCTCAATCACAGACATGAAAATGCCACCAGCAGCCCGGAGCCGTTGGTGGCCTCAAGACTTGCTATCGCGCAGGACAGCAGGTCAGACGCAGCCGTTCTTGAAGGTGATGATGGGCCACCGTTGCTGACGGACGGTCTGCTTCTTGACCCAGGCGTTGCCGTTTTCCGTTTTCACCTTGCACCACAGGCCATCGGAGGCGACGGTGCAAACTTCGGCGCTGACGCAGGCATTTGGCTTCAGTACGCCCTTGATGGCGGCACTATTGCGCGGTTCGGCGCGTGCGTTGAGGTTTACGAGAATCTGGATGGGAGACGGCGAGCCGATGGTTGCCGGTGGCGGGGTGAAGTCTTGTGGTGACGCGCAGGTCTGGCTGTAACCGATGTAGGAACATTCGATGGACTTGCGGGCCTGCTCGATCTTTTCAGCCACTTCCAGACGCTCGAAGATGATCGGCAGCTTGCTTTGCAGGATGGAACCGCTCATCCGTTCCTGATTGCCGCCGACCAGAGCGATGGCACTCTTGTCCGCAGTGACAAAGACCAGCTGATTGTTCTGGATCCGCCAGCCTGCGATGGCGGCAAGGGCGCCGGTGCAACCGGTCTTGGCAATCGGGAAAATGTCGTCTTTCAACTCGCTGGAGAACTCGAAGATGCAGCTCTTCTGATCGGAGAAATTCCGGTCATAGGTGATCCAGCGTCCAGCGAAGGCTTTTGCCACGGCACTTGGGGTTTGAGCCAGAGCCGGGGTCTGTGCAAGACAGCCCAGCCAGAGGAGAGTGGATGCGAAAACTGCGGTTAGCCTGATCATTGATTTCACCGATACGAAATGGATCACAAATGGTTTTTGTCCTCCGGCGCCGAGGTGCCGAAATCAAATTCTCGATGGGTGCTCTGAAGGAGCTTGTCATTGGAAAAGAGGTCGAGCCGGGCGGTGACATGGTCGCCCGTCGACAGGCGCAAGGAGACCTTGCTTGATGGATAGGTCTTGTCGCCGTTGACCATTATCCTGTTGCTCTGCCTGGTGGTTGCCTTGCCGTTCGGCCCCGATTTGATGACTTCGAGTTTGGCAACATAGTCGCCGGGGGCCGCGGGATGCAGAACGCCTGAAATGGTGAGCTGATCGCCATTGGTCTCAAAGACAAGTCTGGGCTCTGCTTTTTGGTCGGCGGCCATGGTTGGCGTTCCCATGCTCGGGGTGACGGCAAGGCCAAGCAACAGCGACAGACGCATGGCCGGGCCAAGTCTCCGGCCATGGCCGGTTGGAATTGTCTTTTGTGAAACGGGATGTCGCAAGGCCATGCTCCCCCAATCCCTGCCCGAAGGCAGGGTTGGGCGTTGGAAGGATCAGAACTGGACTTGCGTAATGCTGACGGACGCGCCGTTTGTCGACACGGTGACCGGCTGAGTGGTCGTGACGCCATTGGCATAGAGCGTATAGGTCACGTTTGCACCGTCGACCCCGGTGGCAGATGTTGCATTGCCCTGTGCTACCAGCTGACTGTCATTGTTGGAGCCGACCTGCGTCAAGGCCGCGGTGACATTGTTGCCGTCCACAGTGATGGTGCCGTTGTTGTCCGATCCGTTTTGCAGGATTGTGCCGTTGGAAAGGCTGCCGTCAATGCTGACCTCGGCATTGTTGCCAGCGCCGGTCTGCACGACTGCCGCAAAGGAAGGTGCACCAGCTCCGGAGTTGACATAGATATCGGCATTGTTGCCCGGTGCCTGTCCCTGACTGTTCTGCTGCAGGTAGACCACGTCATCCTGCCCCTCGATCGTGATGTTGGCGCTGTTGTTGTCGCCCAACTGCAAGATCGGATGGTTGGTTGCTTCATTGAGATTTAGAGGGTTCGAAAGATCGAGCACCTCGAATTCGGAATTCTCAAGCGCCGGCTTCTCGATGAAATTCACCCCACCGATCTGACTGCCGATTGCTGTCTTCTGATCGATGGAAATGGTGTTTCCGGCACCCTCCTGAAGCAGGATCAGGGTGTTTTCATCACCGGCCAGAGCGGTTGAAAGCGGGAACCCCGCAAGGGATAGTGCGAGAGCGCCCAAATAGAAGGCTTTGTTCATGTGCCAGTCTCCTCATTCATTGGCACAGAATGACCCTAGAATGATCTTTGCGAGATGTTGATGCTGTTGTTGCTGCCCATCTGGCTGAAGCTCACGTGGTTATTCTGTCCATATTGCTGCACGGCGGCCTGATTACCCGTGCCCTCGATTGAGGCCTGAAGCGAGTTGTGCGCTCCATTTTGCAGGAAGGAGAACAGATTGCTGTTGCCGCTGACATTCACAATCATGCTGTTGTCGAACCCTTCCTGGATCAATTCTCCCGGCTGCAATCCACTTTTGAGCGCCACGCCCGAAAAGATGGAACCATTTGCGCCGCCGTTGTTGTTTCCTTCGATGGTGATGTCCATCAGATTTTCGCCCCAGGCGCCCAAAGCAAAGTCCTGAGTGAGGCTCAGGCTGTTGTTGTCGCCGGTGATGTTCATCTCAATGACATTTCCATCCAGATTTGCGTCATCAAGTAATTCGATTACATTCGTCTCCGCATATGCCTGTGTGGCCCCGCTCAAGAGGAGAATTGTTGCCAAAGCCGTCAGTTGTTTTTGCATATCCCTGTTCCTTTGCTTTCAACTGAAGCCAGTAGATCAGGGAAATCTTTAATGAGCTCTTATGTGAACCTCTTAAGCGTTGCGATTGAGTCTTTTCTTGATGACAGAGTGAATCTTATCTTAAATCCTGTGGTAGAAAAATTCAATAGCACAACCTGTTTCTACTGCAGGATGATGAGCTGGTTGTAATTGCCCGACTGGCGGTAGTAAGCGTAGTTGTCGCCACCGGTCTGGATGACAGCAGACTGGTTGGACGAGCCATGGATTGCACCGTCGATGACGTTCTGATCACCAGACTGGGAAAAGGCGAATTTGTTGAAACTGCCTTCGCTGATCTGCACGAAGGCGACATTGAGGTTGCCTGTCTGAATGGCCTGACCGGGTGTCAGGGTGCCTGCAGCGCCGAGCACAACATCCGTGAACCCGCCCAGAGCCGTGTCATTATTCTGATCGCTGCGGGTGAGGGGGCTGACGCTGCCGTCAAAGGCGATTGACATGGTGTTGTCATTGCCGGTCTGTACGGCGTTCAGTTCATTGTCCTTGCCGCGATAGGAGACGGACAGGGCGTTGCGGTCTCCGCTCTGGGAAAAGTTCAGCCGGTTGCCGTCGCCGATCTGCAACGCTGCCACCTCGTTCTCCGTTCCGTCGGTGGTGCCGCTCAGCCAGTTGCCGTCGCCATCCTGCACGAAGCCGAACACCGTCATCGAAGAGACACCCGAAGTCACGAAGTTGAGCGTGTTGTCATCACCGAGCTGCTTGATTTCCGCCTGCGCGACGGCCAGCTGTTTGGTGATGGCGTGGGTGAATTGTCCAAGGCCACCGAACCCGTCGCCGCCGTTGTCATCCCCGCCAAGCTGAACGGTGGCAAGGTTGCCCGCCACGCTGACGAGATCGTTGTTCTGGATGAGGGAAAGCAAAAGGTTGCGAGAGCCGGTCATGGTGACCGCAGTCCTGTTGCTGCTGCCGATCTGGTTGAAGCTGGAGATCAGGTTGTCCATGCCCGCCCGTTGCAGGATGGAAGCTTCGTTGGAAAGCCCGTATTGCAGGAAGGTGTCTATGGCATTGCCGCGATATTGTTGTGTGATATCGACGCGGTTTGCGCTGCCCTCCTGAACCAGCCGATTGATGCTGTTGCCATCATCACTATTGTTTCCGCCGTCATATTGCCGGATCGTGGCAACGTTAGGGGACAGGGCGGTGGCTGTCTGAATCTGCTGGATCTCGCCGATGAAGTGATTACCTTGACCATCGCCTGAGCCATCTGTGCCATCAAGGGCGTTGTGGCTCTGAATGATGGTGAGGCTATTGCTGCGTGCCGAGGCATAAGTATCGGGTGACACCTGAGAGATGGCGCCAATCTGGTTGATGCCGATGGCGTTGTCGTTTTCCTGCGTGATATCGAGGCTATTCAGGGCACCGGTCTGGTAGAGCCCCTGTAGGCCGAGGCTACCGGAGGACGCCCGCGCCCCTGCCTGGTTGCTGTATCCCGTCTGGGAAATCGTCATCTCGTTGCTGATGCCCTGCTGGGAAATGAAAATCTGCCTGTCATCAGCACCAATCTTGTTGGCATCGCCAAGCTGGTTGATGTCGATGACGTTGGTAACACCGGTCTGTCCGAGATAGACTTCGTTTTCATCAGCCAAAGCCGCCGTCGCGCATGTTGCCATGGCGAGGCTGAGCGCTGCATTCTGCACAAGATGACGGGTCTTTTTCATGGATCTATCACTCCACATGGGGATCGGGCATCAACGCCCGTGAAATGCAGGATGGGCGTGGATCGTCCACCCTGTTGTTGCTATTCCTGGGCCGTTACTGACTGATGCCCACGATGTTCATCGAGCCGATTTGAGCAACCTGAGAGCTGTTGGCGTTGCCATGCTGACTGATCGCCACTTCGTTGCTGTCACCTGCAGTGATCGAAATGTTGATCATGTTGTCATCGCCATTCTGCATCGTGGCCACAAGGTTGCTGGAGCTGTTGAACCCGCTGTCACCAATGGCCAGCGCCAGAGTGTTGCCGGAACCGGACTGGCTCAGATAGCCGCTATCAAGCAGCAGTGACGCAGCCGCGCCACCGACGGACCAGGTGCCCATGCCGTTGTCATTGCCGTAGATTGTGGTTGTCAGGCCGTTGCCAGCACCAAGCATCTGGGTTGCATCAAACGAGTTGGCATCGCCAAGGATTGC
This sequence comes from Cohaesibacter haloalkalitolerans, assembly GCF_003574655.1. Lineage (GTDB taxonomy): Bacteria > Pseudomonadota > Alphaproteobacteria > Rhizobiales > Cohaesibacteraceae > Cohaesibacter > Cohaesibacter haloalkalitolerans. Next base: position 222,881 of record NZ_QNUM01000003.1, on the reverse strand, counting down.
GAATTCGGCTGAACTGCCAGATGTCGTGTTCTGAGTAGAGCTGATGGTGTTGTTCTGGCCAGTGATGTCCACGGTGAGGACGTCGTTGTTGCTGGTGGTTTGCCGTGAATTCACAGTATTGCGATCACCTGTCACCGAGACACTGGCGTCGTCATCATGACTGCCATTGATCTGTTTGATATAGACCTCGTTTACATCTCCAGTAATGCTGTTCACACCCGTGTTGCTGTAGCCGTTTTCCTGATAGACAAGACTGTAGTTTCTGTCGCCAACGATGGTTGTCGTTGCTGTGTGGCCATTGCCTCTCTGATTGATGTAGGCTTCGTTGTTCACGCCGGTCACATCACTGGAGTCAATTGAGATGGTTGCCGAGTGGTTGGTGGTGCTGGCCCCGATTTGGAAAATGCGGATGCGGTTGAAGTCGCCATCCTCAACAGTGATGTCAGCGTCTGCACCGTTTCGCTGGCTCAGATAGGCCCAGTTGTTATCGCTGCTGTCGCCCAGATCAATGCTACCGGTATTGAAACCCCAACCCTGCTGGCTGACGCCGACGTTGTTGTCGTCGCCGACGATCTTCTGGATGGTCAGCGTGTTGGCATCGGTGGCCGAATGGGCAATCTGGGAAACGCCCAATTCGTTGCGATCCCCTTCCACATTCAGGGTGTTGATGCTGTTGGTGCCGCCAGACAGATTGGTCTGGGTTGCGCCGAACTGGTTGTCGTCGCCGGTGATATAGAGCTTGATCTCGTTATCGCTGCCAGACTGGATGATTTCACTGCCATTGACGCCATTGATTGCAGCGTAGTTGGTCAAAGTGTCGGACGTGCCATTGCCATTGCCCTCGATCTTGACGACCAGATTGTTGGTGCCATTGCCGTTGTTGGTCTGGGATACGGATTTGATCCGGTTCCCTGCGCCGTCCTGGCGAAGGATGGCCCGGTTTTCACCATCTGCGGTGGTTTCCTGCCGAACGGAGCCAACGATGTTGGCGTTGCCGACCTGCTGCTTGATGCGCAGATAGTTGGCGCCATCGGCACCTGCGGCGGTGTTCTCAATCTGCTGGACCGAGCCAATGATGTTGCCGTCGGTGGCCTGTAACGCCTCAAAGCCATTGTTTGCGCCAGTCTGGTCGACGCCGTCGCCGAGAAGGCCGATGGCGTTGTCGCTACCGCTCTGGGTCACGTCAAGGCTGTTGGAGGAGCCGTTCTGGAGCACAGTGTCGCTGGCGCTGCCAAGCTTGTTGCGGTCGGCTGTCCCGCCGGTGTTGGTCTGATCCACTGACGCGCTGTTGTTGGTGCCCTGCTGTGTAATGAATGCCTCATTGTTCGCCGCGTAGGCCAGACCTGCCATGGCGATTGCGCTGGTTGCTGCGGTTGCCATCAGTGCCAAACGAATTCTAGTCATTTGATGTCTCCAATACTCTACTCATGACTTGCATGCGTCTGGGCCTTGCCCGATCTGCGTTTATGACGTGTGCAGTGTTTGAGTGCTTTGAAATGAAACGTAAAAATGAAACTTTGCCCCGATCTGATGCCGATTTTTTCCTGAGCTGGAGCGGCCGGTCTGCCACTTTCCGCTCTGGACCCGCGACCTCGAGGTAAAGGAATGGTTGGGCGGCATGCCGCCCAACCATGTTTCAAGGAATTGACATCACGCCTATTGGGTTACGCCAACAACGTTGGATGACCCGACCTGTGTGATGCTGGAATAGTTGCTATTGCCGCTCTGCAGCAGGGCAACCTGGTTGTCACTGCCTTCAGAGATGCTGATGAAGGCCTTGTTGCTGTTGCCGCTTTGAGTGAGCGCGAAGGAGTTGTTGTTGCTTTCCATCGTCGAAGACCCAACATCGATCGTGGCCGTGTTGCCATAGCCGGTCTGGATCAGTTCCCCGGCGACAAGACCGGTGGCCCCGGCGACACCGGCAAGGTCAAAGCCAGTGCTGTTGTTGTTGCTGCCGTAAATGGTGGCGTTGAGAATATTGTCGCTGCCCGCAGCCGAGCCTGACTGGGACGTTTTCAGCAGGTTGAAGCTGCCGGTCGCATTGATCGTCAGCTGGTTGAAGTCTTCCTGCGTCAGATCGAAATTGTTGCCGTCACCGGAGAAAATGGTAACAGATGCCAGATTGGTTCCGGTTTGGGACAGACCGATCTGGTTGTTGTCGGAGTTGGTTTTCAGGTCGATGGTGCCAAGGTTGCTACCCAACTGGGAGACGCCGATGTTGTTGCCATTGCCAATGATCGAGCTGATGGTCAACTGGTTGTGATTGCCAGACACCCCATCAGCATCCTGTGAAACGCCGAGCTGGTTGTCGTCGCCCGTGATCGTCAGCGCCTGCAGAGTGTTGCGACCGCCACCATAGTTGGTCTGGCTGACGCCAAAGGCGTTGTTGTTGCTGGCTCCGGTGATGTTGAGGGAAATCGAGTTGTCAGCCCCGAACTGGTTCAGTTCGCTGGTCGTTGCACCTGAAGAGAGGGCATAGCCGGTGAGGGCGCTGGTGCCGTTATCCGTGCCGCTGATATTGGCAATGATGCTGTTCACCGCAGTGGTCGCACCTGCAACATTGACGCCGATCTGGTTGATGGCAGCAATCTTGTTGTTGGAGCCGGTCTGCGTGATGGAGGCATAATTCTGCTTGTTGTAGGAGGTTGCCTGCATCACCTGCGACACCTCGTTGCCCGAACCGCCCTGCTGGGTGATCTCAAGGGTGTTCTTCTGGGAGCCAGACGGGCGGACGGCAAGCTGAACAACGCCGCCGATGACATTGCCACCGACTTGCTGAACAGCCGTGAATGCGTTGTTGTCGCCGATCTGGGCAATGCCGGAGGTGGCGTCGCTGTCGAAGTCTTCAGCTGGTACACCCCAAGCTGCGCGATTGAGCGTTGCGCTGCCATCAAGGCGATGAATGATTTCGTCCAGCTGATTGAAGCGGTTTGCAATGAGACCTGCCTGGTTGCCCGTGCCCTGCTGCAGGACATCAATGCTGTTACCATTGCCCATTTGAAGGGCGGCGCTGGTATCGCCCGCTCCAGTGCTGTTGAACTGGTTACTCTGTCCTGCGCTCTGGTTGATCCTGGCAGTGTTGCTCTGGCCTTCCTGACGGATCGCCGCCTCGTTGCCCCCTGCGGCATAGGCATAGCCAACGCCGATAACACCTGATGCAACGGCAGCCATGAGTGCCAAACGAATTTTAGTCATTTGTTGTCTCCAAAATGATGTTCGCCCGTGTATCGCCCCGGCTTCAGGCCTTGTCCGTCGCGCGAGGTCAGGGAATCAAATGCAACCTAAGATTTTATATGTTTAATAATGCAATTTTTACTTTATGTTCACCATAATTGTCAACCTGAGGTGAGGGGGGTGCCACCTGTCCTTTGGTTCTGGTTGGTGCGGTTAAGGGTGGGCGGAGAGATGCCGCCCAACCCTGGCTTGAAGAGTATGCCCTGTGGCCGCTTACTGGCTGATGCCAACGACGTTGTCGGAACCGACCTGTGTGACGGACGAGCTGTTGCTGTCGCCGGTCTGGGAGATGGCTACCTGGTTGGCGTTGCCCGCCGAGATGTCGATGGCGATGCTGTTGCTGTCGCCGATCTGGGCAAGAGCCAGAACGTTGTTGGCGCTGAAGCTGCTGGACGAACCGACAGAAACGGTTGCGGTGTTGTCGAGGCCGGTCTGGGTGAGGGTGCCTGCCGTCAGGCCGACATCATGGGCCACATTCCCGCGCCAGCTGCGCAGACCGTTGGAATTGCCATAAACCGAGAGGGTCAACTCGTTCTGCGCACCGATCAGCGTGCCATTTGGCGTTGTCTGGTTGATGGTGAAGTTGTTGAAGTTGCCTTCTACATCTGCATCCAGAAGGTTGGTGCCGATCTGGGTGGCATAGATTTCGTTGAAGCTGCGGGCGACGGCAATGTCGGCGCTGTTGGTGCCGTCCTGCACCAGTGAGATGCTGTTGTCGCTGCCATTGCTGATGGAGACGGTGCCGGTGTTGTCGCCAGACTGATGCAACAGGACCATGTTGCGGTTGCTGGTGGTGTCCAGATTGATGGTGCCGGTGTTGGCGCCGTACTGATAGGCACCGATGTTGTTGTCGTCACCATTGATGGCGGCGATGGTCAGGCTGTTGGGGCCAGCGGCGGTGGATTCCTGATAGACGCCAAGCTGGTTGGTGTCACCGACGATGGACAGGGCGGAAAGGCTGTTGGTGCCTTTCTGGGAAACGCCGAACAGGTTGTCGTCACCGGTGATGGACAGGGTGATGTCGTTGTCAGTGCCATCCTGCGAGACGACGCCATTGGAAGCCGTTGTGGCGGCTGCATAGCCGGAAAGGGCCGACCAAACCACGCTGCCGGTTGCCTGGGAGTTGGTGTAGCCGTTGCGGCTGCCCACGAGGTCGATGGAAATGGTGTTATCCGATGCTCCCGTGTTGGTCTGGCTGACCGAGCGGATGGAGTTGTTATAGCCGGTTTCGGTGATGCTGGCCGTGTTCGAGCCGGCGTCGGTCACTGTCTGGGTAAGGCCGCGGATGTTGTTGGCGGTGCGGCCCTGCTGCAGAATGTCCGCGGTGTTGCTACCGGTGCCGGTCGAGGCATCCTGAACGACGCCCGCAGCAAAGCTCCACGCGGATTTCTGTTCGATTGTCAGCGTGTTTGAATTGCTGTCGGTATCATTGATCTGCTTGACATAAGCCCTGTTGTTGTCTGCTTCGTCCTGAATGATCGAGGCCGAGTTCTGGTTCCCGCTCTGATCAACCTTGGCTTCGTTGCTTGCTGCGTAGGCATGGCCTGCAGAGATAGCAGCAGTGGCAACCGCTGCCATGAGTACCAAACGGGTTTTGGTCATTTGTTGTCTCCCATATGAATTTCTTTGTTAAAAAATTGATGCCACCACCCGGGGAGATCCCCCCTTTTTGCACCCCTCATGCCGATGAAAGATACAACCAATGATTATTAAAAAGCGGCAATGCAACTCATTTACCTCTCCTTAACTTTGAAAGTCAATATGGAAGAAAACAATTTATTAAAACTGTAATTACTTTCGAATTTGTTGGTAAAATTAGGTGGTTAATGGAAGTCTTGAAATAAAAAGGCCGAGGAATAAATACTTCCTCGGCCTATTCAACCTAATACAACTAAAAAATTATAAATTCACTCAGCCAAGTGGTTCTTCATTATTTGAGTATGGTGGAGGAAGCCTTCTTGTTGTTTGTCGAACGGGCTGCGTTGGTTGCGGCTTCTGGCTGATCACAATTCTCGGAACTGTTGTTGAAATGGCGGTGGCATTTTTGGTCTCCGGTGGCAGCATGGCCGGGGACGTCGCGTCCTTTGTATCCTTATACTGTTCAGATTTCAGGGTCTCGACATAGGACGTGCCATTTCCGGGATCCTTGAATTGCCAGATATCGAGTTCGACGCCTTCAACGATCAGGGCTTCAACGGCCTTTTCGACCGCGGCCTCAAGGGCGATCTGGCTCGGCTCGTTGCTGGTAAAGCCGCCTTCTGCCTGCAGCAACTCGTCAAGCTTGACGTAGCGGAACACCGAAGCTTGCAGCCCGACCGAGACAACAGTCTTGCGGGCGGTTACGGTGGTCAGGACTTCGCCGGTCTTTGTGGAGATGGCCCTCAGCGAAACCGTGATTTCATCCTTGGAATAGTCGCTGTCGCCGGTAATGCCGAGATAGGACGCACCAAGGCCACCTGTCTGGACATTGTGGTTGTAGCCGATGATACCGCCTTCAATGATGATTGCGGCATGCTTGAGTGGCGGCAGGACACTGGCGTTCACCTTTTCCTCGCCACGGTAAAGCCGGCGCATCTCGGTGATGATCTGGCGTTCCTTGAGCAGGTCGGCCAGCTTGTTGCGTTCCATGACGGTAAACCAGCGACGATTGCCTGCGTCCTGCAAAGCCTTGATCAGGATGGCGACGCCACCCTGTGTGACCACGCGCGACAGCTGCTGGTAGTTTGCGGCTTCGCGGTATTGCCCGGTTTCGTCCTTGAAATCATAGACGGCGACGGGAATGCGCTGCTTGGGAGCTGGGATGTTCCTCAGCCGCAGGTTGACTTCACTGACTTCGGCGACCCGCGGGGCTTCCGTCATCAGGGATTTGTTGGTGGCACAGCCCGCAAGGGTGACCATGACGAGAAGAACAGGGGCTGCGAAGCGTTTGCCGACAACATGTTTCGTTCCAGACCGGATTCGGAGAGTATCATTCATTTTCAAAACCAGAGGCTAGTTTGTAACCAACTGCGGAACTTCGATATGGGTCACTGTTCCATCGGTGAAGTCTGTGATCACGAGAGATATGGAATCTGTCGTCTGGTTGAAGGTGATTTCCGTGTCCCCAAAAGTGATGGTGCCGTTTTCCTGCGGGTCGTCCCCAAAGATGGCTTCTGTAACCTGGCTGGCGAGAGCGGAAAGCAGGCGGCTCTGCAGCTGGCTGACAAACAGATCGGCTGCGGTATTGTCGGTGGTGCCGCTGTCGGTTCCTCCGCTGGAGCTGGATTTGTTTGCGTCGCTTGCCGTTGCTGACCTCTGGGCGCTCGCGATGGAGAGCAGATGAGACGAGTTGTACGGACTGCCGCCGAACGTCGGATTGACCGGCGTATAGACAAGCTCTGATGCGTGGGCGCTGCTTGCTGCAAGGAGCAGGCCGACTACAGTAATCACTTTTCTCAATTCAATGTCTCCTGAGCCAAGGCCTGGCGATCCTGGATGGCCTAACGTAAGTCCTTCGAGGTGCCAGCATTCTGGGAACAACCAGAAGTGATGTATAATAAAAATCACAATCTCATGGTTTGTATCTAAATGAATTGCAATAGTCAACAATGCAACTATAAATATATGTTGGTTGCAATTTGGCGGAAAGGCGCAAGCAGAATGGCGTGTCATCCTTTTCAGAGTCTTTGTAATTCTCAGGAATCATTGAAGAAAGCGGAATGAGGCGCGGGTGCGGAACCATGGCGTGGCTTGGAGGATTGCGGCCCTTGCGGGATGGAGCCCTCGGTGACATGCGCGCGTTCAGGATGGCCGAAGCTTGCGGAAACCGAGTTGTACGGTTGCAATGCCGGGGAGACTTCGTGGCGGCATTTCTAGAGGCCAACGGTGCCGCGATCCCTTTACTAATTGAAATATATGAAGATATTTGTTCAGTATTTCTGCGATTTGAACGCATTGGAGCCAAAAAGCAAGGCTGGCAAAGTCTCGGTGTGTTGCGTTATTGCAACTATTAAAAATTGAATCCAATTTCGTCTGCTTCCGGTGGAAATTAACGTTTTTGCCGCCTCTTTGCTGATCCTGATGCCCTTTTTGCGGTCACGCCTCCACTTTGTAGTCGTTTCCGGTTTCTGGAATTGTCTTGAAATTCGTCTCGACTGCTTTTAACAAGCGACGGGAAACGAGGCTCCGGCTTGTCATGACTGTGTTGGCGATGGCCGGGTCTGCGGTTTGTTAAAAATATGAAAGGTTGCGGGATTTTTGCTTGTGACATGGTGACGGGGCCGAAAAATAGTAGTTAGTATAGCCGCGAAACCGCCAGCCGTTCTGTCTGGTCTGGTGCTTTCCCGAACAGGCAGATAATTGCCGTTCAACCTTTGAAATGGTGCGCGTTAGGCGTCTTGATGCAATGGCCATGGTGCTGACATGGTCTTTTCCGCTCCCCCGGCGGGTGTGGTTCGAATTAACTTGAAGGAGTAAGCAATGACGCAGTCCGATGAGGTCTCTCACGCAAGCGCCAGTGCCGCCAGTAAATCGGCTTTTCCGATTCCGGCAAATGTGTTCGCAGAAACAGTCACGCATGTGCATCACTATACGGATCGTCTGTTCAAGTTCAGAATCACGCGTCCCGCCAGTTTCCGGTTCCGTTCCGGCGAATTCGTCATGATCGGCCTTCCGAATGCGGAGCGGCCTGTGTTCCGCGCCTATTCGGTTGCCAGCCCGTCATGGGACGAGGAAGTCGAGTTCTACTCGATCAAGGTGCCGGATGGACCGCTGACGGAGCATCTGCAGAAGATCAAGGTGGGCGACACGGTGTTGATGCGCAAGAAGCCGACAGGGACGCTGGTCAATGATGCGCTCATTCCGGGCAAGCGGGTCTATATGTTCTCGACCGGCACCGGGCTTGCCCCATTTGCCTCGCTTATTCGCGATCCCGAGACCTATGAGAAGTTCGATCAGGTCATCCTGACGCACACCTGCCGCGAGATTGACGAGCTGAAATATGGCGAAGAGCTGGTGGAGCTGTGCAACAACGATCCGCTGGTGGGTGAGTTCGCCAAGGGTCGCCTCATTCATTACACCTCGGTCACCCGTCAGGAGTTCCCTCGCATGGGGCGTATCACCGATCTGATGGAATCGGGCAAGCTGTTCAAGGATCTTGGTGTTCCGCCGATAGATCCGGAAGTTGACCGTGCCATGATCTGCGGCTCCATGGCGATGTTGAACGACACCAAGGACATGCTGGAAAAGTTCGGTCTGGTGGAAGGCTCCAATGCCCGCCCGGCGAGCTATGTGGTCGAACGTGCCTTTGTCGACTGACCGGCAGCCATAACTGAGTTTGAAGAAAAGGCCGGCTTCCTGAAGGAGACCGGCCTTTTTGATTAAAGAATGAGGATCTGGCAGGGTGCGCCTGCCTTGCTCGCCGGAGCGTCTGGCGGGCGGACGATCAGGCAATCGGCCTCGGCAAAGCTTGCCAGCTTGGAGCTGTCCTGATCGGAGAACAGCGAAGCAACGGCACGACCCTCGGCATCCTTGCCAAGGCGTGCACGCATGTAGCTCTGTCGATAGTCATTCGCGGGCAGTGGGCTGGCACAAATGGCCGGATCAATCCGGTAGGGGCCTTCCTTGCCAAGCATCTTGCGGATCATCGGCTGCAGGAACAGGATGGCGCAGCTCATCGAGGAAACCGGGTTGCCGGGAAGGCCCAACACGCGGGTGGCCCCGAGATTGCCAGCAAGCAAAGGCTTGCCCGGACGCATGGCGATGCGCCAGAAGGTGAGATCCATGCCAGCCGTTTTCAGGGCGTCCTGAACCAGATCATGATCACCAACCGAAACACCGCCGATTGTCACCAGACAGTCGACCCTTGCGGCGACGGCCTTCTCGATGGTTGTCGAAATTTCCGTCATGTCGTCGCGGGCAATGCCGAGGTCCAGAACATCGGCGCCGATGGTCTGGGCGAAGGAGGCGATGGCGAAATTGTTGGACGCGATGATCTGGCCATCAGATGGCTTGTCGCCGGGCAGGACGAGCTCGTCACCAGTGGAGAGGATCGCGATCACCGGACGCCGGTAGACCGGCACGACGGCATGGTTCATCGATGCCGCGAGCGCCAGATGACGATAGGTCAGCTCCGTGCCGCGCTTGAGAAGAACCTCGCCTTCCTTGAAGTCCTGACCGGCGGGGCGAATGTTGTTGCCCTTCGGAACCTGCTGCAAGATGGAGACGAAGGCGCCGTCGCGTTCGGTCTTTTCCTGCATGACAACAGCGTCGGCGCCTTCAGGCACCGGAGCACCGGTGAAGATCCTGACGGCTTCCCAGTTGTGCACTATGTCCGGGAAGACGTAGCCAGCGGGCACTTCCCCCACGATCTGCAACTTGGTGGGCAGCTCGCGGATGTTGTCGGCCCGGATGGCGTAGCCATCCATGGCAGATGCGTTGAAGGGCGGTTGGGTCCGCTGTGCCTTGAGGTCCACGGCGAGCACACGACCGGTGGCATTGTGCAGGGAAACATTTTCTGTTTCGGTCGGTGAGACGTCGGCGAGCAGCTGCGCCAGTGCGTCTTCCACTTTCAGAAGAGACATTGATGGGTTTCCTATGTATCGGACTTGTCGGCCTGCCAATGGCCCGACTTGCCGCCCATCTTTTCCAGGAGGCGGACGTCGCTGATGATCATGCCCTTGTCGACGGCCTTGGCCATGTCATAGACCGTGAGGCTGGCGACAGACGCCGCAGTGAGTGCTTCCATCTCGACACCGGTCTGTCCGGTCAGTTTGGCCATGGCCGTGACCACAAGGCCGGGCAGGGCGTGGTCGGCATCGATGTCGATCGACACCTTGGAAAGGGCCAGCGGGTGGCAAAGGGGAATCAGCTCGTGGGTCCGTTTGGCGGCCATGATCCCGGCGATGCGGGCGGTTGCCAGAACATCGCCTTTCTTTGACTTGCCGCCAAGGATCAGGGCCAGCGTTTCAGGCTTCATGATCACTTTGGCGGTTGCCACGGCAACGCGCACGGTCGGTGCCTTGTCGGATACGTCCACCATATTGGCGGCACCGGTTTCGTCCAGATGGGTCAGTTTGGTGTCGCTCATTTCTTTCTCTCTGAAAATTGGGAAACAGATGATGGCCTTCCGGCTTCTAGAGCGCCAGAAGGTTCCGGGTCGCGGCGGTCACATCCTCCTGACGCATCAGGCTTTCGCCGATCAGGAAGGCGTGGATGTTGGCTTCTGCTGCCAGAAGGGCCAGATCCCGCGGCGTGAACAGTCCGCTTTCGCCAACCAGCAGCTTGTCGTCCGGCACCAGAGGGGCCAGATCAATCGAAGTCTGCAAGGTTGTCTCGAAGGTCTTGAGGTTGCGGTTGTTGATGCCGATCAGAGGCGAGGTAAGATGGGTAAGGGCCCGCTCCAGCTCTTCCCTGTTGTGCACTTCGACGAGGACATCAAGGCCAAGCTCAAGGGCGGTCTCTTCCAGTGCCTTGGCTTCGTCGTCGGTAATCGCAGCCATGATGATGAGAATGCAGTCTGCCCCCCATGCCCGGGCCTCATAGACCTGATAGGGCTCGAACAGGAAGTCCTTGCGCAAGACGGGCAGCGACACCGCATTGCGCGCGGCAATGAGAAAATCCGGGTGGCCCTGAAACGAAGGGCTGTCGGTCAGAACTGACAGGCAGGCCGCGCCACCTTCCTCATAGGCCTTGGCCAGCTTGGGCGGATCGAAATCGGCGCGGATGAGCCCCTTGGACGGGCTTGCCTTCTTGACCTCGGCAATGAGGCCATAATGGCCATCGTCCACCTTGGCCTTCAACGCATTGTAGAAGCCGCGCATGGGAGCCTGATCGGCGATGCGCGCCTTGAGATCTGCAACGGTCGTGTGAAGCTTTGCGGCGGCGATTTCCTCGCGCTTGTAGGCTTCGATCTTTTTGAGAATGTCTGCCATCAGGGGGTCCTCCTGCTTCAATCGGCGGCGCGATTGGAGACCTCGACCAGTTTGTTAAGGGTCGCAAGCGCCTTGCCACTATCAATAAGCTCAGCGGCGAGGGCGATACCTTCCTTGTAGTCGGATACCTTATCGCCCAACAGAAGGCCAGCGGCAGCGTTCATCAGGACAATGTCCCGGTATGCGCCCTTTTCGCCTTCAAGAACAGCGGTGAGGGCCTTGGCATTGTGTTGGCAGTCGCCGCCACGCACGTCCTCGATGGTCACGCGCTTGATGCCATAGTCCTCGGGGACAAGGGTGAATTCGGTGATCTCGCCATCCTTGAGCTGGGCCACCTGAGTTTCGCCCAGTGTTGAAATCTCGTCAAGGCCGCCGGCGCCATACACCGCCCAGATGAACTTGCCATCGAGATTGCGCAGTGTTTCGGCAAATGGCACCAGCCACTTGGGATCATAGACACCAAGCACCTGACGGGTTGCGCCAGCCGGGTTGGAAAGCGGGCCGATCAGGTTGAAGATGGTGCGGATGCCCAGCTCGACGCGGGTCGGGCCGACAAAGCGCATGGCGGTGTGATGGTTGGGGGCGAACATGAAGCCGATGCCAGCTTCCTCGATGCAACGGGTCACGCCAGCACTATCCTGCTGGAGGTTGACGCCAAGGGTCGAGAGCACATCGCCAGAGCCGGAGAGGGACGAGACAGCCCGGTTGCCGTGCTTGGCAACCTTGACACCGCCCGCCGCCATGACAACAGCCGAGCAGGAGGAGATGTTGTATTTCTTGGTGCCGGTGCCACCGGTTCCCACAATGTCGACAACGTCCTCGGGGGCGTCAACGCGCAGCATCTTTTCGCGCATTTTCGATACGGCCCCGGTGATTTCCTCAACCGTTTCGCCACGCAGGCGCAGGCCCATCAACAGGGCGGCCATTTGCGCCGGAGAGGCTTCTCCGCTCAGGATGATGTCAAAGGCATCCGCTGCCTCCTGCTGGCTGAGACACTTGCCGTCAGCCACCTTCGCGAGAAGGGGTTTCATTTCTTCCATTGGATTGCTCCCGACTGTATCTTACGGCCCGGTCGGAGATTGGCTGGGTCGACTGAATTGGATTGCACGTCTCTGATGATCACAGATGACGTATCCGGGGCATCGCAATGGGCGATTTTTCGACCTCTTTGTAAAGACGCCCCGGACAAATATTGCGTCGGCCACCTCTAGCGGGCGGCGCTGACGACCTGATTGAGCATGGCCTCGTTCACCGTATAGCCGAGTTTGCTCAGGATGGCTGCACTCAGCTGGGAGAGCAGGTCCGTGCTGGCGTTTTCATTGAGACGCGCCTTGACCGATTCAAGTTCCAGCGCATCCGGATTGAACTCGGGGGCGGTGACCTTGACCACTTCCAGAACATACTGGGTTTCACCATCAACGGCGGTTGCCATGTGATTGAGCGGGCCAGCAAAGGCCTGATCAACAGCAGAAGCGGGCAGGTCCTTGTGCACCTGACGGGTGACATCGGTTGCCGTGGCGATGGTCAGACCGCGTTCCGTGGCGACGTCGTCGAGGGTCTTGCCAGCCTTGAGTTCCTTGAGGATGTCACCGGCGAGCACAGCATTGCGGTCGGTCCGCTCGTTTTCCTTCCAGGCCTTGACGACGTCGTCCTTGACTTCATCAAGGTCGCGGTCGCGGCTGGCGACGATGTTGGTCACGCGGAACCAGGCAAAACCGGTGTTGCCGATGTCGATCGGGTCGGCTTCGTAGTCGACATCCGTGTCAAAGACCGAGGTCAGCAGTTTTTCCTGCTCAGGCAGGTCCGTTACCTTGTTGCCATCTTCCAGCTCGCCAGCCTTGGAAATCGGCGTAACCGTGCGTAGCTTCAGGTTGAGCTTCTGGGAGATCTCTTCAAGCGTCGACCCACCGGCACGCATGTCTTCGACATTGTCATAGACGCTCATCACTTCGCCGTTGGCCCGATCGCCAGCGATTTCGGCCTTGAGCTGATCCTTGACATCCTCGAACGGAGAAGTCTGGGTCGGTACGGTCTTGACGTTGCGCAGCAGAAGGAAGCCGAACTGGCCCTCGACAACGTCCGAGACAGCGCCTTCATCGAGCGAGAAGATGGCGTCGGCAGCCGCCGGGTCGGCGATATCGGCCTTGGCCATCAGCCCGAAGTCGACGTCGGATTCGGTCAGGTTGCGTTCCGCCATGATGTCGTCAAAACTGGCGCCAGCCTTGATCTTGGCAAGAGCTGCATCTGCGTCTTCCTTGGAACCGAACAGAATCTGCTGCATCTGGCGTTTTTCCGGCTGCACGAAACGGTTGGAGACGCTTTCATAGTAGGTCTTGGCGTCTTCATCGGTAACCGCAGACGGGTCCATGATGTCGCCCGGTTCCAGTTTCAGAACGACAAAGGAGCGGTATTCTGGTGCACGGAAGGCCACCTTGTTGTCTTCATAATAGGTCTTCAGAGCCTCGTCAGACGGATCCTCGATGGTGTCAAGACCGGCTTCCTTGAGGGCAAGGTAGCGGATGTCGCGTTTTTCGAAGCTGAAGTCGTTGAAGATTTTCAGGGCGGTGTTGGAAATGGCCGAATTGCCGGTCAGCCCCTGCGCCAGCTGGCGACGGACTTCCAGCTCTTCGCGGTTGGTGACATAGCGGTCTTCGGTGGTACCGGCATTGCGCAGCACCAGAGCCATCTGGTTGCGGTTGAACTTGCCTGCCGTCTGGAAGGCCGGTTCCTCGGCAATCCTCTTGGCCAGCTCGGTTGACGACAGCCCCATGTTGAAGGTGCTTGCCAGATCATTGAGTGTTGCTTCGTTGATCATGCGTCCGAGAACCTGGTTGGGCACGCCAAAGGCCTGGGTCTGTGCGGCCGTAAGGCGCTGACCCAGCCGGCTCGACAGGCTGTTCACTTCAAGCAGCAGTTCGCTCTGAAAATCACGGGCGTCGATCTCGGTGTCTCCAACGGTGGCAATGGCGCTTTGACCAAATCGCCCGAACACGTCGGCTATGCCCCAGATCGCAAAACTCAAAACCAGAAGCAGCATCAGGATCTTTGCAATGAATCCCGAAGCCATCGAACGCATAAATTCCATCATGGGATGGTGTGTCCTTCTTTCCCACGGACCAGACCTGATAAAGCGCGCCTTTGAAACGTCTTTTGCGTCTGCATCCGCCTTTCCAAAATATTTGCCGGATCATAGAAAGCTCGATCCGTTGCCGCAACCCAATCAGTCCAGAAAAGGAGGCGGAAATGGGGATGGAGACTGATTTGTACGCAAAAAGATTGCCAACTGGCGGGATTGTCCGGGCAAAAGGCCGGAAAATAGGGGGTAACTGATCAACCTTTGCTGCGGTGTCGTGCATTTTTCAAACGGGCAAGGTATGACCTTTAATGCTAAAGTTGAATATCGCCATGGGCGATCTTGGTATCGATCATTGACATATTCGACGGAACACATTCTATTGCCGATATCTGAAATATTGGAAGGAGCAGACATATGAGCATCAAACCGCTTGTGGCCGGTAACTGGAAGATGAACGGGCTGAAAGCCTCCGCTGTTGAGCTGGACGCACTGATCGAAGGCTTTGATCTGGCTGCGCAGGTGGAAACGATGATCTGTCCGCCGACCACGCTTGTTGCCGCTTTCGCTGAAAAGGCTGCTGGCAGCGCAGTTGCTATCGGTGCTCAGGATTGCCATTTCAATGTTTCCGGCGCACACACCGGCGATATCTCTGCCCAGATGCTGGCTGATGCAGGCGCTTCCGCCGTTATCGTTGGCCACTCCGAGCGTCGCGCCGACCATGGCGAAACCAACGAAGTCGTCAATGCCAAGGCAAAGGCTGCCTGGGAGCAGAACCTGGTTGCCATCATCTGCGTTGGTGAAACCGAAGCCGAACGCAAATCCGGCGAAACCCTCAATGTCGTGGGCTTCCAGCTGGAAGGTTCCATTCCTGCCGGGGCAACCGCTGCCAACACCGTGATCGCCTACGAACCGGTCTGGGCTATCGGCACTGGCCTTACGCCAACTGCTGACGACGTTGCTGAAGTGCACAAATTCATGCGCGACGAGCTGGTCAAGGCATTCGGTGCAGAAGGCGCCAACATGCGTCTGCTCTATGGTGGCTCCGTAAAACCGAGCAACGCCAAGGAACTGATGGCAGTTGCCAACGTTGATGGTGCCCTTGTTGGTGGTGCCAGCCTGAAGGCTGCCGATTTCCTCGGCATCATTGCTGCCTACAAATAGGCTTTCGCCCTGACTGGCGGACATTCCGGCCTCGAAGTTTGCTTGGCAAAGCGCTTCGGGGCTTGTTCTTTGTGAGTCTTGTTCCCAAATGGTGACATGAGCCAAGGAAAAAAGTGCCGTTGGCACTGGAATTGCGGGAAGTCTTGTTGTAGAAGACGACGCAGATTATATGAACCTTGTGTATCGGGCCTCTGACCTTTGGGCCCGATTGACTGTTTTAGAGACGGCCCAGACGATGGAATCAGTATTAATTGTCATTCACCTGCTGCTAGTTGGCGCGCTTGTTATCGTAGTGCTGTTGCAGCGCTCGGAAGGCGGCGCACTGGGAATCGGTGGTGGCGGCGGCGGCTTTATGTCCGGTCGCGGTGCAGCCAACCTTTTGACCCGGACCACGGCTATTCTGGCAACTGGTTTCTTCATCACCTCTCTGGGGCTGACCATTCTGGCTGGCATGAAGACCAAGCCGTCTGACGTTCTGGATCAGGTTCCTGTTGTCGAACAGAACCAGACAGCTCCGGCTTCCGGTACGGAAGGCGCTCCGAGTGGTGGCGTTCTGGACGAACTCAACAAGATCAAGGAAAGCACCACTGGCAAGGCGCCAAGTGGTCCTCAGGTGCCGACCTCACAGTAATTCCGAGGAGGCCCGACCTCCCTCCGGTAATTGTTCTGCGATTTCAACCGGCCCTTGCCGATTATGCGAGGGCCGGTTTCTTTTATGTGTGGCGTAAACGCGCCGATCATGAAATAGTGGGCGAAAGCCCGAACCTCAGGTATATCCTTGTGTTTCGATCCATTTTTATGGGCAGGGATGTACCAAAAAGACAGGAAGTGATGCTTGCCTGATCCTCTCGGGTGAGCGCTGCTTTAGTTGTTGGAACCGAGACGATTTGCTTGGCGAATCGATACAAAGGGAAGTAACTTAAAGTTCCATGGCGCGATATATTTTCATTACTGGCGGTGTGGTGTCCTCGCTCGGCAAAGGGCTTGCGTCTGCGGCTCTTGGGGCGGCTCTACAGGCGCGCGGCTATTCAGTTAGGCTGCGCAAACTCGATCCCTATCTCAATGTCGATCCCGGCACGATGTCTCCCTATCAGCATGGGGAGTGCTTCGTTACCGATGATGGTGCGGAAACGGACCTGGATCTGGGGCATTACGAACGGTTCACCGGTCGTCCTTCCAACAAGAAGGACAACATCACGACCGGGCAGATCTATCAGAACATCATCACCAAGGAACGCCGCGGCGACTATCTCGGCGGGACCGTGCAGGTCATTCCTCATGTGACCGATGAGATCAAGGCCTTCATTCTGGATGGCAACGAAGACTATGATTTCGTTCTGTGCGAAATCGGCGGCACTGTGGGCGACATCGAGGCAACGCCTTTCTTCGAAGCCATTCGCCAGCTGGGCAACGAACTGCCTCGCGGGCAGGCGATCTATATCCATCTGACGCTTCTGCCTTACATTCCGAGCGCAGGCGAGCTCAAGACCAAGCCGACCCAGCACTCGGTCAAGGAATTGCGGTCGATCGGCATTCAGCCAAACATCCTGATGGTGCGCTGTGACCGTCCGGTTCCGGAATCGGAGCGTCGCAAGCTGTCGCTGTTCTGCAACGTGCGGCCGGAAGCAGTCATTCAGGCACTCGATGTCAAGAACATCTATGAAGTGCCGCTGTCCTATCATGAGCAGGGGCTTGACCGCGAAGTTCTGGCCGCCTTCGGTATCGATGGCGCTCCGAAGCCGAACTTTGAAGTCTGGAAGAACATTCTCGACCGGATCAACAATCCGGAAGGGGAAGTCACCATTGCAGTGGTGGGCAAATACACCTCTCTGCTCGATGCCTACAAGTCGCTGATGGAAGCCCTGACCCATGGTGGCATTGCCAACAAGGTCAAGGTCAAGATCGACTGGATCGAATCCGATATCTTCGAGGAAGGCAGTGATCCGACTGTGCGCCTTGAGGGCGTGCACGGCATTCTGGTGCCCGGCGGCTTTGGTGAGCGCGGGTCGGAAGGCAAGATCGCTGCTGCCAAATATGCGCGCGAGAACAAGATTCCGTATTTCGGCATCTGTTTTGGCATGCAGATGGCGGTGATTGAAGCGGCCCGCAATCTGGCTGGCATCAAGGATGCAACTTCCTCTGAATTTACGACAGAAGGGCACCATCTTGTCGGCCTGATGACTGAGTGGAGCAAGGGGAACGCCAAAGAGATTCGGTCTCAAGATGGCGATCTTGGCGGTACCATGCGTCTTGGTTCCTACGAAGCTCATCTGGCAGAAGGCTCCAAGATTGCCGAGATCTACGGCGAGCGCGTCATTCATGAGCGCCATCGCCACAGGTATGAAGTCAACATCGACTACAAGGAACAGCTGGAAGCCTGCGGTCTTAATTTTGCAGGTCTGTCTCCTGATGGCGTCCTGCCTGAGACTGTCGAGATTGATACTCATCCATGGTTCATTGGCGTTCAGTATCATCCTGAGCTGAAGTCTCGCCCGTTTGCTCCGCACCCGCTGTTCAAGTCCTTTATTGCGGCGGCGGTCGAGCAGAGCCGTCTGGTCTGACACAAACAACAAGGCGCGAGCGGTTCGGTTCGCGCCTTGTCTTTTCCATGATCAAGAAAACAGACATGCTTCCGGGGAGGACTGGCCATGCTGCGCGGCGTGGATCATATCGTATTGGCAGTTGCTGATCTGGATGCTGCACGGGCGCTTTATGAGAGCCTGGGTTTCACAGTCACGCCAACTGCGCATCATCCTTTCGGAACAAAGAACGCACTGGTCCAACTGGACGACAGCTTTCTGGAGTTGCTGGCCGTTGAAGACGCGCGCCTGATGCCACAGGTGGCGGCTGGCGATTTTTCCTTTCCCCGTTTCAACATGGGATTTTTGGAAAAGCGTCAGGGGGCGTCGATGCTGGTGCTTCGGTCTGGTGACCGGGCTGCGGACCTTGAGGCGTTCCAGACGCTGGGGTTGCGCACCTTTGCGCCATTTGATTTTGGGCGCAAGGCAGAGATGCCGGACGGTAGCCTCGTGGAAGTCGGCTTTGCGCTGGGGTTCGTGCAAGACCCACTGATGGTCGAAACCGGCTTTTTCGTCTGTCAGCACAAGCACAGCCCTGAACTGTTCTGGAAAGCCAACTATCAGGCGCATCGTAACGGTGCGCGCCATCTGAACTCGGTGCTTTTTGTCGCGCATAATCCCTCTGACCACCATGAGTTCCTTGGCGGTTTCAGTGGTCAGCGCGTCATGCGCTCCACCAGTGCCGGGGTGGTGATAGAGGTGGATGGATGCGATCTTGAAGTGTTGACGCCATCTGCGATAAAGGCATTCTTCAATCTGGACATTCCCCATGATATGCCGGAGGAGGGAGGAATCCTTGCCCTGCGGATCGCGGTGGATCTTGATCGCACCCGCAGCATTCTTGATGACGCCGGGCTCTCCTATACCGTTCACAACGGCGAGGTGATCCTGCAGGCGGAAGCCGTGGCCGGTGTTGGCCTGATCTTTTGTCAGGCGTCCGAATAACCGTTCTTCATAATGAGTGAGAAATTGACGATGACCATACCAAATCGTGTCGTATCAGCAGGCTCTGTTCAATTTGGCAATCATCTGCCACTGTCCATCATGGCCGGTCCGTGCCAGATGGAAAGCCGGGATCATGCTCTGGAAATGGCAGCCGCACTCAAGGAGATTTCCGACAATCTCAACATCGGGATTGTCTACAAGTCGTCCTTCGACAAGGCGAACCGCACCAGCCTCAAGTCGGCTCGCGGTATCGGTCTTGACAAGGCACTGCCGATTTTTGCCGAGATCAAGGAGAAATACGGTCTCCCGATCGTGACCGACATTCACGAGCCTGAACAATGCGCGGGCGTGGCGGAAGTTGCCGACATCCTGCAGATTCCGGCGTTTCTGTGCCGCCAGACTGATTTGTTGATCGCGGCTGCCAAGACTGGCGCGATCATCAATGTCAAGAAAGGTCAGTTCCTGGCACCGTGGGACATGAAGAATGTTGCGGCCAAGATTGTGGAGAGCGGCAATCCCAATGTCATGCTGACCGAGCGCGGCGCGTCCTTTGGCTATAACACGCTGGTATCAGACATGCGCGGTCTGCCGATCATGGCCCAGACCGGCGCTCCGGTCATTTTCGACGCCACCCATTCGGTGCAGCAGCCGGGCGGACAGGGCGAAACTTCGGGCGGTCAGCGCGAATTCGTGCCGGTTCTGGCCAGAGCTGCCGTGGCCGTTGGGGTTGCCGGTGTGTTCATCGAGACCCACGAAGATCCGGACAAGGCGCCCAGCGATGGGCCGAACATGGTGCCGATCAGGGAACTGGAAGCCCTTCTGGCGCAGCTTCAGAAATTCGACGCCATCGCCAAGGCATGATTTGGTTTGGCAGTGGGTCGATGCCTGGTCTGAGTCATTCGAAGCGTAGGGTTTGAGAAGAGCCGGGGCGGATGCTCCGGCTCTTTGCGTCCGGAAGGGCGTGTTCACGGGTGACTGAATGTGTAGGTATTTGATCTGTGTCAAATTGCCGCAATTATGGTTTCGTCACTGGACTTGTAAGTAAAATTTCATATATACCCCCTCGTGAACAAAAAGCGGCTGCCCGACATGGGGCGGAGCGCCAGGGAATTTGAACGGAGGGAAGTCATGGCTGACGTAAAGTCTTCAGATACGAAATTGAGCAACATCCTGTTGTTCGGCATCATCCTGCTGCTGGCTGTCTGGGGATTTGCAATTGCCACATGGGGCTATGCAGCGATCATTTCGGTCGCGTTGTTCCTGACATTTTCTTCTCTTGTCAGTCTTGTATTCGTCACCAGAGGGTGACAGCCGTCCAGAACGGTGGTGAGGAAAAGGCGCCGGGCTTTCGCCCAGGCGCCTTTTTCATTGTCTGCTGCAACTGTTGGCTCAGGAGGCCCGGTGGTGGGTGAGGGTGCCGCTTTCATCATCCCAGCGCCAGTGGTTGGCCGTGGTCAGTTCTGTTCCGCCCCACCAGCGATGCAGGCCGTTCTCGGCGATGTAGTCTGCCTTGCCATCCAGCAGCCGCTTGCCGAAGTCGGTGACGTGCAGCTGTGAGGTGATGAATTCCTTGCGCTGGTCTCCGTCCTTGAAAATGCGCGGCTTGAAGTTCTGCGGCAGGCCCGTGAGGACCGGGCGCGGACAGAATTGCAGGCTGGAAAGGATCCTGAAGAAGCTCCAGTCTCCAAGGAACGCGGCTTCTTCCATGTTGAGTACCTGAGCAAACAGCATGCCGGGGCGGTTCACGCCGCGGTTGAGACGATAGAGGATCTGGCGCTCGGTGCGTGAGAGACCATCCGGGCCGGGCAGCTCCTGCAACAGGCGCAACAGGGCCTGACCCATGAAGGGAAAGCCCGGAATGGGGTCTTTACGGATTTCGTTGATGGCTTCGGGGCTGCCGGAGACATAGGCCTTCCAAGTGCGCGAGGCAAAGGCGAACATGCGATCCAGCACCGGCAGCGATAACTCGGCGATCCGAGCCAGCTTGTCGACCGGTTGCATCCCCAGATAGGCCGGAGACTGAACGATCGTCACATTGTTGATTCGATTGAAGCGGCTCAGCATGTCGAGGACCTGCAGGATCTGCAGTTGATCATAAAGGTCATGCTCGAACCAGAGCGCGATGCGGTCGAACTGCTGATGATTGCGCATCAGCTCCAGCCGCGCGGTCATCCCCTTCTGAATCTGCGCGCTGGTCATGACATGGCCGTCGGCCAGCGTTGCCGCGCGGATCTTGGCAAACAGCATGTCGTCCGCATCGGGCACCGGCCCTTCGTGCAACACATCGCGCCAGGGCAGGACCATATCGCCGATCCCGGCCTGTTTGAGCAGGTCCGCGGCCTGATCGCCGTTGGTAATTATCAAGTCAGTCACGGAACACCTCTTTGATGGTTGCAAGAGCCAGCCAGATATCTCTTTTGTCGGAGAGTCACCACGGCCGGGAATGTGGTATTGTTTTCATTGAGAGCTGGTTTGGGAAGCACCTAAAGATGCTTGTCCATAAAAAATGCACAATCGACTGTTCGCTCTCGGCAGGCGATGGAACGATACAATCGGAGCGGATGGAGTCTGCGCATTTCGTCTGTCAGTGTCGATTTCATCGTTACACTTTCACTAAAATGCACAGGACGATTCGCAGGCCCAAAAAGTTGCGCACTATCGCTTAAGACTAAAGCCTAATTTTACACAGATCAAAGCGGTCCGGCGCAAATGGCTGTAATCGGACTGACAAAATGCTCCCCTAGGGTTCATTTGTGCATAAAAACGGTTTCTTGCTCTATGATTCTGTCAAAAATTTCGATAGATAAACGGGCATCAGACTTTAACCAAATTCATCCAAATTGAGGTACGATCATGACCGCAATTATTGACATCGTGGGTCGCGAGATCCTTGACAGCCGCGGCAACCCAACCGTCGAAGTGGACGTTATTCTTGAAGACGGCTCCATGGGTCGCGCTGCCGTTCCGTCGGGCGCGTCTACCGGCGTTCACGAAGCGCACGAACTGCGCGATGGCGAAGAACGTTATGGCGGCAAGGGTGTCCTGAAAGCTGTTGAAGCCGTCAATGATGAAATCTTTGACGCTCTGGTAGGTCTGGATGCAGAAAACCAGATCCAGCTCGACCAGGTCATGATTGAGCTCGACGGCACCGAAAACAAGGGCCGCATCGGCGCAAACGCCATTCTCGGCACCTCCATGGCAGTTGCCAAGGCTGCTGCTGCTGCTGCCGGTCTGCCGCTCTACCGCTACGTTGGTGGCATGAACGCTTGCACCCTGCCGGTTCCGATGATGAACATCATCAACGGTGGTGAGCACGCTGACAACCCGATCGACGTTCAGGAATTCATGATTATGCCAGTTGGTGCAGACAGCATCAAGGAAGCAGTTCGCATGGGTGCTGAAGTCTTCCACGCCCTGAAGAAGAACCTCTCCAAGGCTGGTCACAACACTGCTGTTGGCGACGAAGGCGGTTTCGCACCGAACCTGGAATCCACCAAGGCAGCTCTGGACTTCATCATGCAGTCCATCAAGGACGCTGGCTTCAAGCCGGGTGAAGACATCTACCTCGCTCTGGACTGCGCTTCCTCTGAATTCTATTCTGATGGCAAGTACAACCTCAAAGGCGAAGGCAAGGTTCTGGATGCAGCTGCCATGGCTGACTATCTTGCCGACCTGGTTGCAAACTATCCGATCATCTCCATCGAAGACGGCATGGCAGAAGACGATTGGGACGGTTGGAAGCTGTTGACCGAAAAGATCGGTGACAAGTGCCAGCTGGTTGGCGACGACCTGTTCGTAACCAATACCGCTCGCCTCAAAGACGGCATCAAAATGGGCGTTGGCAACTCCATCCTCGTTAAAGTGAACCAGATCGGTTCCCTGACCGAGACCCTGGAAGCTGTTGAAATGGCTCACAAGGCATCCTACACCGCTGTGATGTCTCACCGCTCTGGTGAAACCGAGGACGCAACCATTGCCGACCTCGCTGTTGCCACCAACTGCGGCCAGATCAAAACCGGTTCCCTGTCCCGTTCTGACCGTCTGGCAAAATACAACCAGCTGATCCGTATCGAAGAAGAGCTTGGCCCGATGGCTAAGTTTGCTGGCCGTTCTATCCTGAAGGGCTAAGACCGTCAGAGGTTGAATCATACGGTTCATCTCAAGAATTTATAAAACCGGCGCACCATGGCGGTGCGCCGGTTTTTCTTTGTTTTGCAATAGGTTGGATGTTGTGAATTGGTATTTACCCTAGGTTGTGTTTTTGTGTGCGGCAGGGTTTAATTTATGGCGGGGACAGGACGGAACGGTCTGTTCGCATTGATTGATTTTGTTTGATAGTGACTTTTCAATAAAGGGGTGGGACGGACCATGAGCGGTTTCAAATGCGAGTTTCAGTTGGTTGAGGCGCTGGGGCATATCGTGCTCTGGATTTTTCTGAGCATCATCACTTTCGGGTTTGCGGCTTTTCTTGCGCCCTATTATCTGGCCAAGGCGCCGCTGAACCAGACCTATCTGGTTGACCGTCAGGGTGTCAAACTTGCCCGCGTCCATGTCGATTTCAATATCGGGCAGGTTATTGGCCATGCGGTGATCTGGTTTTTGCTTACAATTATCACTCTGGGTATCGCCTATTTCTTCTACTGGTTTTCGGTTGTTCGGCAGTTGATCAATGCTTCGGTTTTCCTGCCGGTCGGCAGGCAGAATGCGCCCGCCGAATAACGGCTCTGGCAAGAGGTGCCGGGGAGGGCTTGTTTTCTCCGGCCTTGCATGCTGCCCCGTTAGTCACGGCGCAAGCTCGGTCATGAATTGATTGATGGACCGACGAACTCTCTCAAGATGGCTGAAGAGGGCAACGTGCCCGGCATTTTCCTGTGTGATTAGCCTTGCTCCGGCGATGTTTTTCGCTGCCGTCTCTGCATGGTCGAAGGGAACAACGGTATCCCTGTTGCCGTGAATGATCAGCGTGGGGCATTGGATGGCGGAAAAGGGGATGGGTCTGCTTCGGGCAAATAGCCTTGTGTCATTGATGGTGCCAGGCAGTCTCGCGGCCATCTCCTGAAACAGGCTTGATTGCAGGGCCTGCATCAGGTGCCATGCCTCCCTGTTCTTGATGGTTGCCCGTAACAGTTCGGGGTCTGGAATCGATCTGCGCGCCATCCGCTCCTGGTCATTCATCGCCTTTTTTCGCATCCAGTTCACGAAGAGGTGCGATCGGGCCACGAGCCTGAAGAGAGCAAGGCGCGCAAGGATTGAGCGGTTGACCGGCAGTGCCTTCATGCAACAGGAAATGAGGATGAGGGCCTGACACCGCTCCGGATGTCGCGCGGCGAACTCGATTGCGGACGGACCTCCGGCCGAAATTGCCACTACGGTCGCTCGCTTCACGTCCAGTCGGTCGAGGAGGAGAGCAAGGAGATCAGCCTGCTCTGCAGGCGTTGTCCTGTTGTGCAGGGGAGTGCCGAGATAACCCGGGCGGGAGACGGCGATGGTCGTGAAGGGGTGATCCGGTGCTATGGCTGCTTTGGCGAGGAGGGTGCCTTGATCGACTCCGCCCATGCCGCCATGAATGGCCAAAAGGGTTGGTCCTGTGTGGCTTCCCTCGATGGCATATTCGATGGGCCCCAGGTCTGTCTGCATGATCTGGCGATGGGTTATGATGAATGGTTCGATGGTGGTCATGAGATCTGCTTTCAATCGATAGGCAAGCGGGCGCAAGCGCCATGCTTCCCTGTCCAGACAAGGCTGGGCATGACGGCGCGGGCTGCTGCGGAATAGTTCAGGAATGGGTCAGTGCTGCTGAGCGGTCTGGGTGCGCTTTTGCTTCATCAATGCCAGAAACGTCCGGGCCGTGGCCGTTGGCGGCATCTCTTTGCGTCGATAGGCCGTTCCGTCCGGTGTGCGCGTGACAAAGCCGCCATCCACCAACGCTCTGCGCAGGAGGGCATGGTCCTCAAAGCTGTTGCGTGCCTTGAGCAGGGCATTGACCTCAGCCTCGGCGAGAGCCGCATTGGCGGGAAACAACGACCATAGCCACCACAGGCACAGGTCTCTCTGGGCAGGGCGGCTGGGCCAGCGTACCATCCGGGCCTCTTCGTCAATATGGCGCAGGGTGTGCTCAATCAGGACGTGATCGATTGGTTCGATGGTTTGCGTGGTCGTCAGGCGCTTTTCTGCGTCATGATTGGCCTTGAAATGCTGGTAGTTTCGGAAGCCAGCAGCGCGCGCCAGAATGTTCAACCATTCGACATGGCTTGGCGGCATGTCGCCCTGACTTGCGGATTTCTTCAGGGACTTGGCGAGCTGAGAGATATCTTCAACCTGAAACGGAAGCGATGATTTGGTCATGACTTATCCTCGACATGTGCCGAATTCAGTAAGTCGTGGTCACTCTTGCGACATGGCACGGGATAAGTGTGGGTCCATGCAGTGTGACAGGTTTAGCTCTTCAGAGAAGCAGTGACGCCTTGGTGAACTGTCGACCGAGGCTGTGTTTAGCGCGAAAGATGTGCGATGGCAAGATGCAATGCTCATCACAATTTGTCGCGCCAGTCTTTGATCGTTTGATCAAACATTGCTTTTGGTGGCTGGAGGTCTGTGTTTGCGAACAATTGTCAATATAATAACTTATTAAATGAAACGACTTGTTTCATTTGAGTTGAAATATAATTCGACATGTAGAAGCCGTTGTTATCATTGCGGAAATTGAAATTCCAGCCAGTTGAATCGCATGAAGGCAGTGAGGTTACACTGTTGTTCATGCGAGTAAGCGATGAGCGAAAGGTAAGGCGTGCGCTTTGTCTGGCGCCGCTGAGGGATGCGCGGGAGGGGAATTGTGGATCTTGGAAGGTCGGGGTTGGCCTTGAACGGACTGGTCTGGCGGGGGACTTCAGTAGGATTTCAGGATCTGGCTGTGCCTGAAATCCGCGCGATGGTCTGGCGTGCGATGGTCTCCATCAGCATCCATGCCAGACGGCCAAACAACACATAGAGCGCGAAGGACAGTTTGTCGTCAATCTTCAGCAGTTCGAACCATTTGGCATAGGCCACGACGTAACTCTGGTGGTCGATCCAGTCGATGGCAACACGGGAGAAGGCGTGAACCCCGGTGTAAATCTGTTCCTGATAGAGGAAGCAGTAGATGTAGAGGATGGTGCCAAAAATGATGCCGATGATCAGGCGCCAGAAGCCGACCAGTGTTACCCCGAACAGTCGCAATAGCAGCATCCCGTGACCCCTGTTCCCGTTGGTTGCCTCTGATTTTCCCTGATGGGAGCTTAGCCAACGGGTCGGGCTCTGTCAGGCTCTTTGTACTTTTCTTCAGCACATTTGGCGTTTTTGCCCATGGCGGGACGTCGGCGAAAGGGCTGGCGGAACCCGGAAGGGGTTGGGTTGGCTCTTGCGGTTCAGGCCCGCCAGCGCTGCAGAATGGGGGAAACGTCGAGGTCGAATTGCGAGAGAAGGCGGGTGGCGCTCTGTTCGATCATTTCTTCCAAACTTGCCGGTTTGAGGTAGAAAGCCGGTACCGGTGGTGCGATGATGCCGCCCATGCGGGTTACCTGTTCCATGGCCTGTATGTGGCCCAGATGCAGCGGGGTTTCGCGTACTGCGAGCACCAGCTTGCGGCGTTCCTTGAGCATCACGTCAGCAGCGCGGATCGATAGGCGGTCCGTCTGGCAATAGGCGATGGCGGCAAGGCTGCGGATGGAGCAGGGGGCAAACAGCAGACCGTCCAGCGGATTGGAGCCTGAGGCGATGGAAGCCGACAGATCGTGGTCATTGTGGCAATGGTCGGCCCCGGCTTCCAGTTCCTGACGTTGATCTTCCGTCAGCTCCAGCCGGGCGGTGGTGTCGCCGCCAGCGGTGATGATCAGATGGGTCTCAATTGCTGCGCCTTGGTCCTTGAGGGCGTTGAGCTGCTTCATGGCAAAAAGGCCGAGAAGCGAGCCGGAGGCGCCGGTTACCACAAGGCCGATTTTCTTGTTGGGCTGCATGTGCCTTGAATTCCTTGTTCTGGCCTACAAATTGAGCCTGGCGACGAGGTCGTCCACCTCTGTGACCGTCTGTTCGTCCATCTTCAACTCGCGCCCCCACTCGCGTTGGGTTTCCGAGCCTATCTTGTCGGTCGCGTCAATGCCCAGCTTGCCGCCGAGGCCTTCTAAGGGCGAGGCGAAATCGAGGTAGTCGATTGGTGTGTTGCCGATCTGCAAGAGGTCGCGACCCGGGTCGGTCTTGGTGGCCACTGCCCACATAACGTCCTCCCAGCTGCGCGCGTTGATGTGGGCATCGACGATGATGATGAGCTTGGTCATGTTGAACTGGGGCAACATCGACCACATGCCCATCATGACACGGCGGGCCTGACCGGCATAGCGTTTCCTGATGGAAATGACGGCAACGCGGTAGGATGCCGTTTCCGGCGGCAGCCAGCAGTCGACAACTTCCGGAAAGGCCTGTCGCACCAGCGGCATGAAGACATCGTTTAGCGCTTCGGAGATGACGGATGGTTCATCCGGCGCCCGGCCGGTGTAGGTGGAGAGATAGATGGGGGCCTTGCGGTGGGTGATGGCGGTGACTGTTACCTTGGGGAAGGACTCGACGGCGTTGTAATAGCCGGTGTGGTCGCCGTAGGGGCCTTCGGGCAAGGTCTCTGTTGCTGACACGGTGCCTTCGATGACGATCTCGGCGTTGGCGGGTACGAGCAGTGGCTGGGTCTTTGCCCGCACCAACTGAGTCGGCTTGCCACGGAACAGGCCTGAGAACTGGGCTTCGCTGAGGGTCTCGGGAATGGGGGTGACGGCGCCCATGATGGTGGCCGGGTCGCTGCCGATGGCGATGGCAATGGGCATGTCTTCGCCCTTTGCCTTCCATTGGCGGAAATGGGCCGCTCCGCCGCGATTCTCCAGCCAGCGCATGATCAGTGTGGTCTTGCAGGCCTGCTGTATGCGGTAGACGCCCCAGTTATAGCCCTTGATTTCCTCGCTTTCGGCAGGTCGCGTGATGACAATGGGCCATGTGATGAGTGGGGCAGGTTCCTCTGGCCAACAGGTCTGGATCGGCAAAGAATCAAGGTTGATGGCGTCTCCCGTATGGATGACTTCCTGACAATGGGCGCGGCTCTGGATTTTGCCTCTGAGGCTGGTGGCGGCCTTGAAAAGGGGGCCGATGGCTGAGAGGATCTCTGAGCGTTCCGGTGGTTGGGGCTGGCGCAGATAGGCGAGGAACTCGCCAAAGGGAATCAGGTCGCTCTCGGAGCAGCCCAGCGACCAGGCGACTCGCTTGACCGTTCCGAACAGGTTGATGAGCGCGGGCATTGTGCTGGGGGTGCCGTCGGACTTCAGCGGCTTCTCCAGAAGTAGGGCAGGGCCATTTTTCATCATGACGCGACGCTGCAGCTCGGTTGCCTGAAGCTTCATGCTGACTGGCTCGGAGATGCGGATCAGCTCGCCCTGTTCCTCGCAATATTTGATGAAATCGCGCAGGTCGTTGAAGATCGGCAGGCGACGGCTGTGGATGTGCATCTTTAGGTTCCAAAAGTTGAACGGCTCATCACCGGAAAGGAATGGCGTCTGAATTGGGTGGCATGAAGGCTCATTTTCACTCGCCAGGTCGCCAAGGCAGTTGTTACGTCCGATCTGAGCAAATCCCATGATCAAGGTCAAATGACTTTGTTCTTAAGCGAAAATTGTTCAGAGCTTCATTTCTGTGTTTTTCTGAAACATCCAGACACCGCCTTGCCATTTTTGTAAAGCAAAGGTTAACTATCTGAATTGATTAACTTTTTATATACCAAAAAAATCTGCAATTTTTCTGTTTCGGGCGTGTATGGAAAGCGTTTGTTAACGCTAAGCGGTCTAAATAGGTATCGTGTCAGGCAGAGAGGGTTTTGCGTACTGCCTGATAACCGAGTGAGTAGGGTGTACGGTATGGCAACTCGCCAACGAAAAAATTCTGTATTGCGTCAGTTGGTGCTGCCCTTCTTTTTCCTGTTAGTCATAGCCTATTTCGTGTATCATACGCTGCATGGCGGTTTTGGTGTGTATGCGCTTGCCGAAATGAAGGTTCAGGCTGATGTGCTGGAGGCGGATCTTCTGGATTTGCGCTTTCAGCGCGAAGCCGCCGAGCATCGTATCGCCCTGTTTCGTCAGGGAACTCTTGATCCGGACATGATGGATGAGCGTGCTCGCGCCTACCTCGACGTTGCCGATCCAAACGAAATCGTCATTTTCAATAATTAACCTGAATTAGGGTGACGGATTTTTTTTAACTGCATTCCAGTTAAGTCTGTTTTCTTGTGTTTTTTCAGTGTTTTATGTGAAATTTGCCGGTGGATTACTCTTTGCATCTGTAATTGCAGATTAGAACTCCCTAAATTATCTTACACTACATGGAAACGCTTTAGGGAGCAGCACAATGGCAGCATCCGCGTCTGGTACCGCCAAAAAGGCGGCGAAGGGCACATCCCGTGCCCAGGTAAATCGCACAATTGTTGAATTTGATAAGGATCAGGAACTTCACGCATATCGTGAAATGCTGCTGATCCGCCGTTTTGAAGAGAAGGCCGGCCAGCTTTATGGCATGGGCATGATCGGCGGCTTCTGTCACCTTTATATTGGTCAGGAAGCTGTGGTTGTCGGCATGCAGATGGCCGCAAAGGAAGGTGACCAGGTTGTCACGTCCTACCGTGACCACGGTCACATGCTGGCCTGTGATATGGACCCCAAGGGCGTCATGGCCGAATTGACGGGCCGCAAGGACGGTTATTCCAAGGGTAAAGGCGGCTCGATGCACATGTTCAGCCGCGAGAAGAACTTCTTCGGCGGCCACGGTATCGTTGGAGCCCAGGTATCCATCGGTACCGGTCTTGCCTTCGCGAACAAATATCGCGGCAACGACAACGTCTCCTTCATCTACATGGGCGACGGCGCATCCAACCAGGGTCAGGTCTACGAGAGCTTCAACATGGCCAAGCTCTGGAACCTGCCTGCGATCTACGTGATCGAGAACAACAAGTATGGCATGGGAACCTCGGTTGAGCGTTCTTCATCCAACACAGATCTTTCCCAGCGCGGTATTTCTTTCGGCATCCCTGGCGAGCAGGTTGATGGCATGGACGTGCGCGCTGTGATGGCTGCTGCCGAACGCGCCATTGAATGGGCTCGCGAAGGCAAGGGGCCTTACATCCTCGAAATGATCACCTACCGCTATCGCGGACATTCCATGTCCGACCCGGCGAAATATCGTTCCAAGGAAGAAGTGCAGAAGATGCGCAACGAGCATGATCCGATCGAGCAGGTGCGTCAGCGTCTGATCGATGGCGGTCTTGCCAGTGAAGATGAGCTGAAGGCCATCGACAAGGACATCCGCGCAATCGTGTC
Source organism: Cohaesibacter haloalkalitolerans (assembly GCF_003574655.1). GTDB lineage: Bacteria > Pseudomonadota > Alphaproteobacteria > Rhizobiales > Cohaesibacteraceae > Cohaesibacter > Cohaesibacter haloalkalitolerans. The sequence goes on along the minus strand of NZ_QNUM01000003.1, from coordinate 192,601 downwards.
CGATTCTGCCGACTTCGCCCAGACCAACCCCGAGCCGGATGAATCCGAACTCTGGACCGATATTTACATGCCGCTCTAAGGTGAAGGGATAGACTTATGCCAATTAAAGTTCTTATGCCGGCCCTCTCCCCGACCATGGAAGAAGGCAATCTGGCCAAGTGGGTCAAAAAAGAAGGTGACAAGATCGAGATCGGTGACGTGATCGCAGAGATCGAGACCGACAAGGCCACCATGGAAGTTGAATCGGTTGACGAAGGCACGCTCGGCAAGATCGTTGTTGCCGAAGGCGCACAGGGCGTCAAGGTCAACGAGCTGATCGCTCTGATCCTTGAAGAAGGCGAAGATGCTTCCGCTCTCGACAGCGTTTCCTCCGATGCCGCTCCGGCTCCGGCTGCTGAAGCACCTGCTGCTCCGGCCTCCGTTCCTGCCGAGCCGAAATCTGCCGCTCCGGTGACTGTTCCTGATGTTGAAGACGAGCCGGAAATTCCTGCTGGCACGCCGATGAAAACCCAGACCGTTCGCGAAGCACTGCGTGACGGTATGGCCGAGGAAATGCGCCGCGACGATGACGTCTTCCTGATTGGTGAAGAAGTTGCCCAGTATCAGGGTGCCTACAAGATCTCCCAGGGCATGCTGGAAGAGTTCGGCGAACGCCGTGTGATCGATACCCCGATCACCGAACACGGTTTCACCGGTCTTGCTGCCGGTGCTGCCATGGCCGGTCTGCGCCCGATCGTCGAGTTCATGACCTTCAACTTCGCCATGCAGGCGATTGACCACATCATCAACTCCTCCGCCAAGACGCTTTACATGTCCGGCGGCCAGATCCACAACCCGATCGTGTTCCGCGGTCCGAACGGTGCTGCTGCCCGCGTGGCTGCCCAGCACTCGCAGGATTACACCGCATGGTACAGCCAGATTCCTGGCCTGATCGTTGTGCATCCTTATACGGCGTCCGACTACAAGGGCCTGATCAAGTCTGCCATCCGCACCAACAACCCGGTTGTCTTCCTTGAGAACGAAATTCTCTATGGTCACAGCTTCGATGTTCCGGATGTGGAAGACTTCACGGTTCCGCTCGGCAAGGCACGCATTGCCCGCAAGGGTAGCGATGTGACCATCGTTTCCTTCGGCATGGGCATGCAGCATTCTCTCCATGCAGCTGAAGAGTTGGCCAAGGAAGGCATCGAGGCCGAAGTCATCGACCTTCGCACCATCCGTCCGCTCGACACCGAAACCATCATTCGCTCGGTTATCAAGACCGGTCGTTGCGTGGTGGTTGAAGAAGGCTGGCCGCAGGCCTCCACCGCTTCGGAAGTTGCCTTCCGCGTAATGGATCAGGCTTTTGACTATCTGGATGCGCCGGTTGCCCGCGTTTGCGGCAAGGACGTTCCGATGCCTTACGCTTCAAACCTCGAAAAGCTGGCTCTGCCAAACGTTGCCGAGGTGATTGCTGCCGTCAAGGCTGTCACCTATACCGCTTAAAGGAGAGAGAAAATGCCCGTAACGATTACGATGCCGGCCCTTTCTCCGACCATGGAGAGCGGGACCCTTGCCAAATGGCTGGTCAAGGAAGGCGATGAGATTTCCTCCGGGGATGTGATCGCCGAGATCGAAACCGACAAGGCAACCATGGAAGTGGAAGCTGTTGACGAAGGCACCATCGGCAAGATCCTTGTCGAAGCCGGTACTGCCGATGTCGCCGTGAATGCTCCGATTGCCCTGTTGCTGGAAGAAGGCGAAGACGCTTCTGCTCTGGAAGGGATGACTGCTGCCAGCCCGGCTGCTGCTCCTGCTGCAGACGCGGCTCCGGCCAAGGAAGCTGCGGCTCCTGAAGTCAGTGTTGCTGCCGGTCCGGCGCCAACGGCTGCTGATGGCAACCGCATCTTCTCTTCGCCGCTGGCACGACGCCTTGCCAAGATGAATGATCTGGATCTGGCCAAGGTAACCGGCACCGGTCCGCGTGGACGTATCGTCAAGCGCGATATCGACGCTGCCATCGAAGCTGGTACCGCCAAGGCTGGTGCTCCGGCTGCCGCCGAGGCTCCAAAAGCTGCTGCAGCGCCTGCCGCTGCACCGGCTCCGGCTGCCGGTCCTTCCGATGCTCAGGTCCTTAAGCTGTTCGAAGAAGGCTCCTACGAGCTCGTTCCTCACGACGGCATGCGCAAGACCATTGCAAAGCGCCTGACCGAAGCGAAGCAGACCATTCCGCACTTCTATGTGTCGGTCGACTGCAAACTGGACGATCTGCTCGCTCTGCGTGGCCAGCTGAATGCTTCGGCTCCGCGCAAGGACGACAAGCCTACGTTCAAGCTGTCGGTCAACGACATGGTGATCAAGGCTCTGGCACTTGCCCTGCGCGATGTGCCTGATGCCAACGTCTCCTGGACGTCTGACAACATGGTCAAGCACAAGCATGTTGACGTGGGTGTTGCCGTTTCCATCGAAGGTGGCCTGATCACCCCGATCATCCGCCGCGCCGAGGAAAAGGCTCTGTCCACCATCTCCAACGAGATGAAGGACATGGGCAAACGCGCCAAGGAACGCAAGCTCAAGCCTGAGGAATATCAGGGTGGTACGACCGCCGTGTCCAACATGGGCATGATGGGCGTCAAGAGCTTCTCTGCCGTTGTCAATCCGCCGCATTCGACCATTCTGGCCGTTGGCGCCGGTGAGAAACGTCCGATCATCGAGGGCGACGAAATCAAGGTTGCAACCATGATGACCGTCACCCTGTCGACCGACCACCGCACTGTTGATGGTGCTCTGGGCGCAGAACTGCTCAAGGCATTCAAGGGTTACATCGAAAACCCGATGAGCATGCTGGTCTAATTCCGACTTCCTCTTGAACGTCCGGTCGCGCCCAGTTGTGCGATCGGGCAGTCCTGAGGCGCACCTGCCATTGTGCAATCCCGGTCGCCTGACCGGGATGGTGTTGCCCTTCGGGACATCAAGAGGCGATTGAGAGGTATTTTCAAAATGGCACAGACTGAATTTGACGTAATCGTAGTCGGCTCTGGACCTGGTGGTTATGTGACTGCCATTCGCTCTTCCCAGCTCGGCCTCAAGACGGCAATCGTCGAGAAGAACGAACTGGGCGGCATCTGCCTCAACTGGGGCTGCATTCCAACCAAGGCGCTGCTCCGCTCCGCCGAAATCTTTCACTTCATGAAGAATGCCAAGGACTACGGTCTGTCGGCTGATAACGTCAGCTTCGACCTGCAGAAGGTTGTCGAGCGCTCCCGTGGCGTTTCCAAGCAGCTGAACAGCGGCGTTGGCTTCCTGATGAAGAAGAACAAGGTCACCGTGATCAAGGGGACCGCCGTGCTGGAAGGCAAGGGCGCCCTTACCGTGAGCGGCGATGACGCTGGCACCTACAAGGCCAAGCACATCATTCTGGCAACCGGTGCCCGTCCGCGCGTTCTGCCCGGCCTTGAGCCGGATGGCCAGCTGATCTGGACCTATTTCAACGCCCTCAAGCCTGACATCATGCCAAAGAGCCTGCTGGTCGTTGGCTCCGGTGCGATCGGTATCGAGTTCGCCAGCTTCTTCAACACCATGGGTGCTGACGTAACCGTCGTTGAAATGATGCCGAAGATTCTGCCGGTGGAAGATGATGAAATCTCCGCCATGGCACGCAAGTCCCTTGAAAAGCAGGGTATCAAGATCCTGACCGAAGCCAAGGTGACCAGCGTCAAGAAGGGCGGCAACAACGTCGAGGCGACCATCGAGAAGAAGGGCGGCAAGACCGAAGTCTTCAAGGCCGATCGCATTATCTCTGCCGTTGGCGTTCAGGGCAATATCGAGAATCTCGGCCTTGAAAAGCTTGGTATCAAAACCGATCGTGGCTGCATTGTCATCGACGAGTTTGGCCGTACCAATGTGGAAGGCATCTATGCGATTGGCGACGTGGCCGGCCCTCCGATGCTGGCGCACAAGGCTGAGCATGAAGGCACGATCTGCGTTGAAAAGATCGCCGGTCTGCATCCGCATCCGATGGACAAGAGCAAGATCCCGGGCTGCACCTATTGCCATCCGCAGGTTTCCTCTGTTGGTCTTACCGAACAGGCCTGCAAGGCAAAGGGGCTGGACGTCCGCGTTGGCCGTTTCCCGTTCATCGCCAACGGCAAGGCCATTGCACTTGGCGAGCCGGAAGGCATGATCAAGACCATCTTCGACAAGAAGACCGGCCAGTTGCTCGGTGCACACATGATTGGCGCAGAAGTGACCGAGCTCATTCAGGGCTTCATTGTTGCCATGGGTCTGGAGACGACCGAAGAAGAGCTGATGGAAACCATCTTCCCGCATCCGACCCTGTCGGAAATGATGCCGGAATCGGTCCGCGACGCCTATGGTCGTGTGATCCAGACGTGATTTTCTGATATATACCCTTTTTAGGCTTCGTGGTGAGCGTAGCAGAGGCAGACCAGGCGGTCTGCCTCTGTGTCGGGAACTTGAATGGCCGTCTTCGCATTCTATCTATGAAAGAGGACGGAATTTGAGATCCTTATGCATCGCTTTCAGAAGAGGACGTGAAATGGGTATTTTCCTTTGGATTATCGTCGGCATCATCGCTGGCTTCATAGCTGAAAAAGTGACCAATTCGGACCATGGTCTGTTTACAAATTTGATCGTGGGGCTGATTGGTGCATTTGTCGGCGGATTTATCGCTGACAGATTCGGTATCCGCTTTGTTCACAGCATGTTTCTGGATACCACGATCGTTGCGACACTCGGCGCGATCCTCGTGCTGTTTGTCTATCAAAAAGTTCGATCCTGACCGGCTTGACCACCTGTTGCTGGTTGGATATTGCTGATCAACCGAAATAACAGGAATGACGAGGCTCCTGAATGGTCACCATCATTGACACCGTTTCCGTAAAGGCAGATGCCGCTGACAAGGCTCTTGCCAGACCTCGCCATCCTGAAAAGGCCCATCGGCCTGACAATCCCATTCAGAGAAAACCGGACTGGATCCGTGTAAAGGCTCCGGGCTCCAAGGCCTACAAGGAGACCCTCGACATCGTGCGCGGCAACAAGCTGGTCACGGTTTGCGAGGAAGCCGGTTGTCCGAATATGGGCGAATGCTGGTCGCACAAGCATGCCAGCTTCATGATCATGGGTGAAATCTGCACCCGTGCCTGTGCTTTCTGCAATGTCGCAACGGGCATGCCCGGCGCGCTTGACCCGGAAGAGCCGGAAAACACCGGACGTGCCGTCGCCCAGATGGGGCTGAAGCATGTGGTGATCACCTCGGTTGATCGCGATGATCTGGACGATGGCGGTGCGCGGCATTTTGCCGCCGTGATCCGTGCCATCCGGGCCGCATCGCCGGAAACCACCATCGAAGTGCTGACGCCCGACTTCCTGCGCAAGGAAGGCGCGCTGGAGATCGTCGTCGAGGCCAGGCCGGACGTCTTCAACCACAATCTGGAAACCGTGCCGTCGAACTATCTCAAGGTTCGTCCGGGCGCTCGCTATTTCCATTCCATCCGCCTGTTGCAGCGCGTCAAGGAACTGGACCCGTCCATGTTCACCAAGTCCGGCATCATGGTGGGCCTTGGGGAAGAGCGCAACGAAGTGCTTCAGCTGATGGATGACCTGCGGGTTGCCGATGTCGATTTTCTGACCATCGGGCAGTATTTGCAGCCGAGCAAGAAGCATCATCCGGTGATCAAGTTCGTCACGCCGCAGGAATTCAAGGGTTATGAGACGATTGCCTACACCAAGGGCTTCCTGATGGTGTCAGCCAATCCGCTAACCCGTTCATCCCATCACGCCGGGGAAGATTTCGAGAAGCTGAAGGCCGCCCGTCGCGCCAAGCTTGGCCATTGATCAAGGACCGGCCCGCTTCATGCCCAAGTTCGAGACCCGCCATAAAGTGAGGCATTCCGCAGATCAGATGTTCAGGCTGGTTGCGGATGTCGAGCGTTATCCCGAGTTTGTTCCTCTATGCAAGGCACTGCATGTTCGTGGCCGCAAGGATAGCGCCGGGCAGAGCATTCTGGTGGCTGACATGGTGGTCGCCTACAAGATGATCAGCGAAAGCTTCACCTCGAAGGTGACCTTGCTGCCAGATCAGAACCAGATTGTCGCCGAGTATCTGGATGGTCCGTTCAAGCACATGGAAAACCGCTGGACCTTCGAGCCGATCGAGGGCGAGCCGGACAGTTGCAACGTGGTTTTCTATATCGACTATGAGTTCCGCAACCGGATGCTTTCCGGGCTGATGGGCGCGATGTTCGACAAGGCGTTCAAGAAATTCTCGACGGCCTTTGAACAGCGTGCTGATGCCGTCTATGGCTAGAAGAAGCTGGCGGGTGCATCAGGAATCACGAAGGCCGCATGATGCGGCCTTTTTTGTTGGTCGGTCCGAGTGCTGGCTTCGGCTTGATGGTGTCGCTACTCTCCAAGCGGCGTGAGGCTTCTGCCGAGAATATGGTCATCCTTGCCAATCACCTTGCCGTAGCTTCCAACGATCAGCGGGTCGGGGCCGTGAACAATGTGGCGGTCCTTGTTGGGGTAGGGCAGGGAAGCCAGAAAATGCTGCATGCAGTTGAGGCGGGCCCGTTTCTTGTCGTTGGATTTGACGATGGTCCAGGGCGCATCGGCGGTGTCCGTATAGAAGAACATCGCCTCCTTGGCCTCTGTGTAGGCGTCCCATTTGTCCAGTGACGCCTTGTCAATCGGGGAGAGCTTCCATTGTTTCAGGGGGTCGGTTTCGCGGGCCGAGAAACGGCGGCGCTGCTCCTCCTGGGTGACAGAGAACCAGTATTTGAACAGCCGGATGCCCGACCGGCAGATCATGCGCTCGAATTCCGGTGTCTGGCGCATGAACTCCAGATATTCGCTTGGTGTACAGAAGCCCATGACGCGCTCGACGCCAGCGCGGTTGTACCAAGAGCGGTCGAACAGAACCATTTCTCCGGCGCCGGGCAGATGCTCCACATAGCGTTGATAGTACCACTGGGTGCGCTCGCGGTCGGATGGCTTGTTGAGGGCCACGACGCTCGCCGTGCGCGGATTGAGATGCTCCATGAAACGCTTGATGGTGCCACCCTTGCCAGCGGCATCGCGCCCTTCAAACAGGACCACAATCTTTTCGCCTGATTCCTCGACCCACTTCTGGGCCTTGAGAAGCTCGACCTGCAACAGGCTTTTCTGCTTTTCATAAGCTAGGCGCTTCATCCTTGTCTTGTAAGGATAGACGCCCTGTTCGAAGACGCGCTGAATTTCGCTGGGGTCGTGACGACGCTCACTCAGAGACCGTGCGGCATCTTCCAGCCGTTCTTCAGGTGGCGGGAGGTGTTGCTCGCTTTGGGGCTCGTTAGGCTGCTTTGGAGGCAATTTCTCTGATGTTCCTTCGGAAAGGTCCGGGGTGCCCTCTGATGTGCTCTGCACCATGGCTCTTTCCAGCCTTTCCAGATCTTCTTGCACCTTGACTACCTGATCGGGAGAGCCTGCAGTGTCAGTTTTTCTGTTTGATTTTGACATTCGTTCCTCCCTTGATCCGGTCAAGAGTTGCTTTCGTTTCAAATTATCGCAAACAGATTAACCGTATATGGGAAAGGGAACCAGATTCTTTGCATATGGTTAAGAATATCTGTTAAGCAGTAGTGGCTGGCACAAATCCCTGTAAGACGTTGCAGAAAAGCAACGTTTTGTTGAAAAATGATTTGTTAACCATCTTGCTTAACCCATCATGCCAGTCTTCGGCCACATTATTGGCGCAACGTGATGGTCCCGGATGGTCGGGTTTTGAAAAGTTAATGCAGCGCGTCATAGAAGTGACATTTTTTAAGACTTGATAGGCTGCAGAAGTTTTCGAACCAGTGACCCGGATGCGGGAAGCGGTCAAGAAAAGAAAAATCGGGCAGGCGACTGAGTTTGCCCGGAAGTCAGGAGACGGGTTCTGCCTGGTACCCCATTGAGCAATGGAAGGATCGGGCAGACGTGTGGTGTGTCATGAAGCGTCAAACAAGTTTTGCGGTTAGCCTTTTGCAGACTGCTGCCCTTGTCGGTCTGCTAAGCGCAGCGGGAAGTGTGTCTTCCTATGCCTTCGATCCTCGGACCATCGAGGAAGGTCAGGCCACGCCTGACGAGGCATTTCGCTTCGGCGCGCAGGCCTACAAGTTTGGCAATAAGTCGACCGCCGTGCAGGCTCTGACCTACGCCGCCCACAATGGCCATATGGCGTCGCAGTGGAAACTCGGCAGCATGTATGAAGAAGGTGACGGCGTGGCCAAGGACGCAGGGCAGGCCTTTGACCTGTTCAACGGCATCGTGCGCCAGTATGGCGACGCGCAGCCGGGTTCCATCGAAGCACGCTACGTTTCCAATGCCATTGTCAAACTGAGTGCCTTTGTGCGCACCGGCATCAAGGGCAAGCTCGCGCCCAACCCCAAGAAGGCGCGCGATTTCCTGCAATATGCAGCCTCCTATTTCCGCGATCCGGATGCCCAGTATCATCTGGCCATGTCCTACCTCGACAAGTCGGATGGCAAGATCGAGCCCAAGATGGCGGCAAGATGGCTCAACAAGGCAGCCCGCAAGGGGCATGTTGCCGCTCAGATGAAGCTGGGTGACTTGCTGCTTGAAGGCGACGTTCTGCCGCAGCAGCCGGTCAACGGCCTGAAATGGCTGACCGTCGCCCGTATTCTCGACTCCAACAACCCGCAGGTTCTCGACCGGCAGGAAGCGGCTTTTGCCCTTGCTGATGAAAGTACCCGGCAGAAGGCGGTCGAGCTGGCCAATGAATGGGTCAACAGCGGCGGCGAAGGCGACAATGAAAGCGACGGCGACTGACGTCCTCGCCAGAGCGTGAAGACCAGATCGGCCAAAAGCGGACCTGCCAGAAGCAGATTTTCCAGACAGAAGCAGATTGAGATCGGGACCCCGGAATGGTGTCCCGTTCCATCGTCTGGGCTTCATTTTCCTACAATTGATGGCAATTGAGCGTCAGCATGACGGGCACGTGATCGGATGGCTTTTCCCAATCGCGCGTGTCCTTCTGAATGGCGCATGATTTGAGCCAGTCGGCCGCTTCCGGTGAGAGCAGGTGGTGGTCGATGCGAATGCCGTTGTTTCTCTGCCAGGCGCCCGCCTGATAGTCCCAGAAGGAATAGAGATGTGGTGTGGCGTTGCAGGCGCGGAAGGCTTCTGTGAGGCCAACGGCCTTCAATTCCCTGAACAGCTCCAGCGTTTCGGCCCTGTAGAGCGCATCGCCCCACCATGCATCATGATCATGAACGTCATCGGCACTCGGAATGACGTTATAGTCGCCCGACAGGACAAAGGCCTCTTCCAGTGCCAGACGTTCCTTCGACCAGTTGATGAGGCGCCGCATCCAGTTGAGCTTGTAGGGATATTTGTCGCTGTCGACCGGGTTGCCGTTGGGCAGATAGAGGCTGACAACCCTGAGCGGCCCCTTGTCGGTTGCAAACAGCCCTTCAATGAAGCGGGCCTGTTCATCGCTATCGTCACCGGGCAGGCCACGATTGACTTCCTCGAACGGCAGCCGCGAGAGCAGCGCTACACCGTTGAAGCTCTTCTGGCCATGGGTTTCGACATTGTAGCCGAGTGACTCGATATCTGCGCGCGGGAAGGCCTCGTCCACCGACTTGATTTCCTGCAGACAGGCGATGTCGGGCTTCTCTTCCTCCAGCCAGCGCAACAGATTGGGGTGACGGGCTTTGATGCCGTTGATGTTCCAGGTTGCTATGCGCATGGGGCCTCTCGGATAATGGACAGAATGGACGCTGATGAGGCGCGCCGGCGTTCGGATGGAGGATTGTGCGGTCAGATCGAGAAGCTGGTGCCACAGCCACAGGAGGCGCTGGCCATCGGGTTCTTGATCTGGAACGACTGTCCCATCAGATCGCTGACGAAATCAACCTCAGCCCCATCCATATATTGCAATGAGAGGGAGTCGAAAAGAACGATGGCGCCGTCCTTGTTGATGACGAGGTCATCGTCGTCGCGGCTCGTGACGATATCGTAGTTATACTGGAAGCCGGAGCAGCCGCCGCCGCTTACAGAAATGCGCAACATGGAGCCGTCCGGCTCCTTGGAGAGGATCTTGGCGATTCGCTTGATGGCGCTATCGGTCACCGTGATCGGGTTTGACATCTGTCTATTCCTGTCTCATTTTCCATCCGCGCTAATACTGAGACCCTGTTTTGCCCTGTTTCGGGGCCAATTTCGAGCCTGAAGCGCCTAGCAGGTTGTGTTCTGGTCTGAAAAGTCCTGTGATGGGCGTTGTTTCTATGGTGAAGCTTTCATAAAGCTTACTCTTTCTTTTGATAGTTAAGATCGAAAGAGCGTTAGTCAACTGTTTTGGCCAGCCCTATCTGGCCCTATTGTAAATTTCTTGAATTTGGAATGGAAGAATAATGATGCCAGCGATCGGATTTGGTGCGCAACCCCGGGCATGCTATGCGGTTCTTGCCGAGCAGAGCAGGGGGCGACTGTTCGATGAACCAGCCAGTCCGACCCGCACGCCCTATCAGCGCGACCGTGACCGCATCATCCATTCCTCAGCGTTTCGGCGACTGCAGGCAAAGACACAGGTGTTCCTCTATCATGAAGGGGACATGTTCCGTACACGCCTGACGCACACGCTGGAGGTTTCCCAGATTGCGCGCTCCATTGCCCGTGCCCTGTCTGTCGACGAGGACCTTGCCGAGGCGCTGGCGCTGTCACATGATCTTGGCCACACACCCTTCGGTCATGCCGGAGAACGTGCGCTGGATCTGGTGATGCAGCCCTATGGCGGGTTTGATCACAATGCCCAGTCTCTGAGGGCGGTCACGGCGCTTGAGCAGTGCTATGCCGAGCATGACGGGCTCAATCTCAGCTGGGAGACGCTGGAAGGTCTCGTCAAGCACAACGGCCCCCTGACTGACCGAAGTGGCAAGGGAATCGGCCATTATGCCGATGGCTTGCCCTATGCGATCCGTGTCTATGCGGAACAGCAGGACCTGATGCTCTGGTCCTATGCCAGCATCGAGGCGCAGGCGGCGGCCATCGCCGACGACATTGCCTATAATTCCCACGACATCGATGACGGTCTCAGGGCGATGCTGATCTCGCTTGACCAGTTGCGCGATGTACCGCTGGTTTCGGATCTGCTTGCAGAAGTGGAAGGGATCTATCCGGGGCTTTCCGAGTCGCGCACAACCCATGAGATCGTCCGCCGACTCATCACCCGGATGGTCGAGGATGTGATCAACACCTCGATGGCCAATCTTTCCCGCATAGCGCCGCAGTCGGCCGACGATGTGCGCAACGCATCGGAGACCATCGTCTGCTTTTCTCCCGAAATGGCTCGCTCGGTTGCCGGAATCAAGCGCTTTTTGTTCGAGAATGTCTATCGGGAAGACAGCGTCATGCGGATCATGAAGAGCGCCGAGAAGGTGCTCAGAAACCTGTTTGTCTATCACTTCGAAGCCCCGGATACGATGCCGTTTGCCTGGCAATTCGATCTTGATGGCGCCCCTCAGAAGGTTGTTGCGCGCCGTGTTGCCGACTATGTGGCTGGTATGACAGACCGTTTCGCCATTCAGGAACACCAACGTCTGTTTGACGAAACCCCTGATTTGGGTTAGAGCGTATCCCCGAACATATGGATTTCCCAAGGCTGGGCTCCGAACGGGCGTTGCTTTCAACGAGGCAACCGGCGCTGCCGGATGCGCCCCTTTGCCCCGTCTTTGTTACACTGCTAGCAATTTGCGCCAGTCGCGTGTTTACTATGCGGGGGAGCGGACAGACCTCTGCTGCCACTGGCCGAAGATCAGACAGGACTGAAGATGAACGTCTTTACTATTTTCACCGACCGGGTCAAGGAAGCTATCGGCAAGTGCGCGCTGACTGCCCGTGATGGCTCGGAGCTCGACCTGTCGCGCGTGATTGTTGAACCGCCACGGGACGCCGCTCACGGCGATCTGGCAACCAACGCAGCGATGGTGCTCTCCAAGCAGATCGGCATGAAACCGCGCGATGTCGCCGAGAAAATCGCCGCGCAACTCATTGAAGACAAGGATATTGACCGGGTGGATGTTGCTGGCCCCGGTTTTATCAACATGGCACTGTCCGATGATTTCTGGCGTGGCCTTGTTGTCTCCATCGTCAAGGCAGGCAAGGATTTTGGCCGTTGCAACCTTGGTGGTGGCGACAAGATCAATGTCGAATATGTCTCCGCCAACCCGACGGGGCCGATGCATGTGGGCCATACGCGTGGTGCTGTCCTCGGAGACTGTGTTGCCAATCTGCTCGATTTTGCCGGATATGATGTCTGCCGCGAATATTACATCAACGATGCTGGCGCTCAGGTGGATGTGCTGGCCCGTTCGGCCTTCCTGCGCTATTGCGAGGCGCTCGGGGACGACATCGGCACGATTCCCGACGGGCTCTATCCTGGCGATTATCTGGTTCCGGTTGGTGAGGCGCTGGCCAAGGAACATGGTGACAAGCTGAAGAAGGCCAGCGAGGAAGAGTGGCTGCCGCTGGTGCGTGCCTTTGCCGTGGATGCGATGATGGAAATGATCCGTGGAGATCTGGCCGCGCTCAACGTGGAGCATGACGTCTTCTTCTCCGAACGAAGCCTCATTCATGGCGACAAGGATCGGGTCAAGGAAGCCATCGACTGGCTGGCGGACAAGGGTCAGGTCTATGTCGGAACCCTGCCACCACCAAAGGGCCAGCTTCCCGATGACTGGGAAGACCGCGAACAGACCCTGTTTCGTTCAACCGCATTCGGCGATGACATCGACCGTCCGTTGAAAAAGTCAGACGGCAGCAACACCTATTTTGCCAACGACATCGCCTATCATTTTGACAAGTTCAAGCGCGGCTATTCCAAGCAGGTCGATATTCTGGGCGCTGATCACGGTGGCTATGTCAAACGGCTGAAATCTGCTGTGGCGGCTATCACGGAAGGCAAGGGCGGGCTGGAAGTCAAGATCTGCCAGCTGGTCAACCTGATGCGCAATGGCGAGCAGCTCAAGATGTCAAAGCGGGCGGGCAACTTCATTACCCTGCGTGATGTGGTGGAGGAAGTCGGCGTGGACGCTGTCCGCTTCATGATGATGTATCGCAAGTCCGAAGTGACGATTGACTTTGACTTTGCCAAGGTTACCGAGCAGAGCAAAGACAATCCCGTGTTCTACGTACAATATGCCCATGCCCGGACGGCTTCCATTTTCCGTCAGGCAGCAAGTGAGGTGCCTCATCTGGCCGTCGGCATCGAAGATCTAGTGAATGCTGATCTTAGTGGTATTAATGACGAGCTAGAACTTGCCCTGATCAGGAAGTTGTCTGAATATCCTCGAATAGTAGAGGGTGCAGCGGAAACACAAGAGCCCCACAGGGTTGCGTTTTACCTTTATGATCTTGCCGGATATTTCCACGCTGTGTGGAACAAGGGCAAGGAAATGCCGCAATTACGCTTTATTAACGTTAAAGATGAGAAAATGACTCTAGCGCGCTTGGCTCTTGTTCAGGCTGCGGCCAATGTAATCAGCTCTGGCCTCGGTCTGCTTGGTGTATCGGCACCTGAAGAAATGCGATAGGGGAATTCCGGTCGTTTCTCTCGACAAAACTTTGCCAGGCGATACGAGTTAAGTGTATGAATGAAAAGGCAAATCGTCATGTCAGATCCAAATGACAAGAAGCCGCAATCACCCGCAACCAACTGGTCCGATATTGATCGTCAGGCTCGTGAAAAGCAAGGTGCGGGCCAGATTATGGAAGATCCCTTGGCTGAACTTGACCGAATCGTCAGTGGCGATTTCGGGCAGGGCGGCAGCCAGCGCGGCGGCGCTTCTGTTTCTGATGATGATTTGCGGATGCTGGAACAGGAGCTCATAAGGGAGCTTCGGGGTCATCATGCTGAAATTGAGGAGCGTGCTCCGGTGGGGTATCCACAGGATGATCAGGCTCCGGCAGAGCATGGGGCCCCTGAAGAGTATGCACCATATGGGGCTGAGCCTCCTATGGAAGCTGTACCTGAAGCGCCTCAGGTGCGAAGAAGCTATGAGCCGGTTTCCGAACAGCGTGCCGCGCCTCGGGTGCAGGCGCCGTTGCCTTCGTCCGAGCGTCCTGTTGAGCGCGAGTCCGGTCTTGATGACTGGAGCTCGCTGTTCGATGACATCTCGCCGAAACCTGCAGCAAGAGCTGCCGAACCGGCAAGGCCTGCGCCGCGGGTTGAACCTGTTTTGTCTGTTGAGGATGAGGATGATGGTGAGCCGCCGGTTGCGACCAGTGGCAGCTATGGCCAGCTTGGACGTCGATCTGCACCACCGGCGGAAGGCGGCCAGTCCTTCTTCAAGGGGCTGCATGCATCAAGAGAGTCCGATGCTTATCCGGCTGAAGAAGATGCTGCTCCGGCCGCGCCAGAGGTCAATCTCGGCGCAGGCGTTGCTCCGGCAGCACCCGCTCCTGCGCCGCGTACTCCTTCCTACGACACCCGTGCCGATCTTGGGGCAACCGGAGCCGAATACGGTCGGCCACAAGAGCCCGTGGCACCGCGTCAGCCTGCCCGTGATCCAATGAGCGGATTTCGTACCAGTGAAGAGACGCAACAGCCAGCAACCCGCCGTGAACCGGTGATGCCGACCAATTGGGGTGACTATACGTCAAGGACGCCACTTGAAACGCCGTCGCAGGATTATCGCGAGCCGAGCGTTTCCGAGCCTTCGTATGAACCAACACGCGCCTATGCCGATCCGCGTCTGCCGCATGCCGGTGAGCGGGCAAGGCCTCAGGCTCCTGTCGAACAGCCCTCTGTTGAACCGGCCCCTTACGTTGGCGGCTATGAAGACAATCGCCGGTCTAAGCCGGAAGCACCGGAGCCATATGACTATCGCCGACAGCAGGCAGAGACCGCACCGCGTGGTTCCCGTGAAAGCCGTGTTGATCCCTATGCGAGCTTCAACGATCCTGCTGCCAGTCAGGGCACAACGGCCTATGGCGGCTATGCTCCATCGGCTCCAAGCCATGCGCCGGATGTCAATGTTGCCGGACGTTCCGATGATTATGCCAATTATGGATCCGGTCCTTCCTATCGCACGACAGCCCAACAGACCTACGATCAGGACTATGCGCAGGATGCTGGCGGGTATAATGATCCACTCGGCAATGACTATGGCGCTGCCGAGACCGAGTATGGCACCTATTCTGATCCGACCATAGCACAAGCGGCCGCCGAGAGTGCGCCCAACTATGGCGACGAGGAATACACGACGCTGGAAACGGCTGCTGCCATGGCGACACCTCAGCCCAAGCGCAAGTCTCGCAAGGGGCTCTACGCCGCAGCAGCTGCCGGTCTGGTGATTGTCGTCGGTGGTGTTCTTGCCTGGAGCTTCGGGCAAAGCGGCGGCGGCAGTACCGATACGCCGGTCATCGAGGCCAATACCGATCCTGTCAAGGAAGCGCCGGAAAACCCGGGTGGGACCGTTGTTCCGCATCAGGATCAGACGGTTTATGATCGCATCGACGGGACAGAGAGCGACGAAGGCCCGACGACCATGATGCCTGCGACCGAAACACCAATTGATGTGACGGCCAATGGGCAGTCACCGCGCGTCATCGCCCTGCCGGGTAGCGAGTCTACGGTTTCCCAGTCCAGCAGCGAAGCAACGGATAGTGGTGCGGTTGCACCAAAGCGGGTCCGGACCGTTGTTGTCCGTCCGGACGGAACTTTTGTGACATCTGACCAGCCGGAGGCAACGCAGGAGCAGCCACAGGTCGCCAATGTCGATCAGCAGATGCTCGATGCAACGCCATCGGAACAGGCCATGTCCCAGACCTACAACACCAACATGAATGGCAGTCAGGCGACCGGCGTTGACGGGGCCGCAGCTCAGGGTGTTGTTGATCCGAACATGCCGTTGCCGAAATCCAAACCGGCCGGTCTAGAGCAGGTTCAGGCACAGCAGGCTTCCGTGCCGCAGCCCGTTGCTCCGGCTCCACAGCCCGTTCAGCCGGTCAGTCAGGCTCCGCTCGTGCTCAATCCAGCGAGCAGCCCGGCTCCGCAGAATACGGCGGTTTCATCCGGCGCTGGCGGCTATACGGTTCAGGTTACCTCTCAGCGTACGCCTGAGCAGGCGCAGGCGAGCTATCGCAACATTCAGGCTCAGCTCAGCAGCGTTCTGGGTGGCTATGAACCGGATATCAAGGAAGCCGACCTCGGCGCCCGTGGTACCTACTATCGCGTGCGGGTCGGTTCGTTTGCCGATCAGGCTGGCGCGGTCAATTTCTGCAACAGCATCAAGGCCGCCGGTGGCGACTGTCTGGTTGCCAGAAAGTAGGCTCTGCCCTTTTTGTGAAATTGCGAAAATCCGGCTTTCGAGCCGGATTTTCTTTTGCCCGCTTGGTTTGCTGTTCAAAGATCGCTACTGTTCTTCATTGTTCGGGGGAATTTGGCTAGAATCGGCGGACGGGTAGTACCGTTGCATATGGATTGACAAGACGCATGGCGGACGAAGAGGGGCATCAGGACGACGGCAGGGAGGATACCGGGCAAGGCAACCCGGTTGTTGGCTCACCCGATGTCGCAGCCCCATTCGGCGAAGACGGTTCGGGCGTCAGCGCTCCGGCGCCATCGGGCAACTGGGAGGAGTTCGGCGAGCTCAATCTGGTGCCCAAGGCCCAGATTGGCGAGCCATCGCTGATCGTCGACGTGGAAGGCTTTGAAGGGCCGCTGGATTTCCTGCTGGCGCTGGCCCGAAAGCAGAAGCTGGATCTCACGAAAATCTCCATTCTGGCGCTGGCCGAGCAGTATCTGCTGTTCATCGAGCGGGCGCGCAAGCTGCGTCTTGAGCTGGCGGCGGACTATCTGGTGATGGCGGCCTGGCTGGCCTATCTCAAGTCGCGCCTTCTCATTCCAGAAATGCCGGAAGAGGATGAACCGAGCGGCGAGGAACTGGCCGCCATGCTGGCCTTCAGGCTGCGCAAGCTGGAAGCCATGCGAGAGGCTGCGGCCAAGTTGATGGAACGCCCCAGTCTGGGGCAGGATTTCTTTTTGCGTGGCCAGCCGGAGGATATGTCGCTGATCCGCAAACCGCAGTTTTCTGCCTCGCTCTACGATCTGCTGACCGGCTATGCCTCCTTGCGGCAGCGGCAGTCGGTGTCTCTGGTTCATGTGCGAAAACGCAATGTCTGGTCGCTGCCAGAGGCACGGGATGTGCTGATGCGGCTGGTGGGCGGGTTGCATGACTGGACGCCGGTGGAAGAGATCCTGCGCAGCTATCTCAAGCTCACCGATGTTCGAACGACGGCGCTCGCCAGTTCCTTTGCTGCCTCGCTCGAGCTTGTGCGCGAGGGACATCTGGAGATCCGGCAAACCGAGGCGTTCGGAACGATCTACCTGCGCAGCAAACAGAAGGAAGCTCCATGACCGAAGAAAGCAAGTCGTCATCAGAGCCGAAACGGCGCGCCGAGAGCGAGTTCGAAGCGCTTGCCAAGGAAGCAAGACTTCAGCTCAAGCGCATGGTTGAGGCGCTTCTGTTCGCCAGCGCGGAGCCGATTAGCGCCGTGGAAATTGCGTCCCGTCTTCCCGACAATGTTGAAGTGGCGGCTCTGCTGGCCCAACTGAAGGAAGATTACAAGGGGCGTGGGGTCAATCTGATCGAGGTGAATGGCAAATGGCTGTTCCGCACGGCCAAGGACCTGTCCTTCATGATGCAGGCCGAAGCGTTCGAGCCCAGAAGGCTGTCGCGGGCAGCGCTCGAAACTCTCGCCATCATCGCCTATCATCAACCGGTCACCCGGGCGGATATCGAGCAGATTCGCGGTGTTTCCGTTGCGCGTGGCACGCTGGATGTGCTGTTGCAGACCGAATGGATCCGGGTGAGGGGGCGCAGACGCGTGCCCGGTCGGCCGGTGACCTATGGCACCAGCGAAAAGTTTCTCATCCATTTCGACCTATCGTCGATTCAGGACCTGCCCGGCCTCGAAGAGCTGAAGGGGGCGGGAATGCTGGATTCGGCGCTGCCACCGGCCTTTTCCATGCCGTCGCCTGATGACAACGAAGACCTTGCCGATGACGAGGATCCGTTGGAGGACACCTATCAACTCGATCTGGTCGTCCTTGAGGATGACGAGGACGGGGAAGATGACGAATCCGACGATGCGGATGAAAGCGGCCAATAGCTGCACTGCTTCGCGGCTGGCGGCGTTGCCTGCTGTGGACCCTTCGGGGGCCAGGTCACAATAATATGAATGTGAGAGTTGTGTTTTTGCCCCCCAAGGTTATAAGGTCATTTGCGAGATCTGAATGGAGTTTGTGAATGGCTATGCAGGAAGGGCGCAATCGTTGGGGAGACCGGGGTACTGCGCGCGTATCCATCGCGACGGGGCTCGCATTTGAGGCCATCGGTTGTTCATTCGATGGTCAGGATGTTTTGCGCGACATTTCCTTTTCCATCATGCCCGGCGAAGTCGTCTCTCTTCTCGGAGCATCGGGGGCGGGCAAGACGACGCTGTTGCGCATTGCCGCCGGTATCCAGGCGCCGACGTCCGGCGTGTTGCGGATTGACGACCAGATCGTGGCCGGTGAGGGGGCATTCATGCCGCCTGAACACCGCAATGTCGGCCTGATGTTTCAGGACTATGCTCTCTTTCCCCATCTCTCCATCCTGAAGAATGTCATGTTTGGATTGCGGGATCTGCCGACCCGCGATGCGGAGGTGGAAGCCCACGGTGCGCTTGCTCGTGTCGGGCTCGAAGCCTATGTCGACCACTATCCGCACATGCTCTCAGGCGGGCAGCAGCAACGGGTGGCGCTGGCGCGGGCGATTGCCCCCCGTCCGGGTATCCTTTTAATGGACGAGCCGTTTTCCGGCCTTGATAACCGTTTGAGAGACCGGGTGCGGGACGAAACCCTTGCTGTATTGCGCGAAATCGGCGCAACCTGTGTCATTGTTACCCATGACCCGGAAGAGGCCTTGCGGGTGAGTGATCGCATTCTACTGCTTCGGGGCGGGTGCATTGTGCAATATGCGGCACCGGAAGAGCTGTATTTCAATCCGGTCGACCATTGGGTGGCGCGCTTCTTTTCCGATCTCAATGAGGTGGATGGTGTGGTGCGTGGTAACCAAGCTGAAACCGCAGTCGGCAGCTTTCAGACGAGCCAGTTTGCCGACGGGCAGGATGTGCAGGTCTGCATCCGTCAGCAAGGGGTCAAACTGCACAAGGCAATCAACGACGGATATGTCTCTGCCTTGCCCGGACGGGTTAAGCGCCGGATGTTCCTTGGCGAAATAGATCTCTATGAAATCACCATCAAGGATTGCGAGGTTCCATTTTTCGTCCGGTCAACTTCTGGACAAAATTTTGTGCAAGGTGAGAATATCGGTGTATCGTTTCGCAAAAAGGACGTGCTGATATTTGCCAAACCGTCCTAAAACACTTATTTCTTTGACAAAGTAAGCCCAAAACTGGCAAAAGGCTCTCTTGTGTTCGAGCCACACACAGAGATGTTTTTGTGGCGCAAAGCAGAAAAAGGGAATTCAGCATGCAGATTGGTGTCTGGCAGGTCGTAATCATCGCCGTCGTCGTTATTCTTCTCTTTGGTCGGGGCAAGATTTCCGATCTCATGGGTGATGTCGCTAAGGGCATCAACAGCTTCAAGAAGGGCCTCAAGGACGAAGACAAGGAAGACCAGCCTGCTCTGGAAAACAAGCCGTCCGAAAAGGTCTCTGCAGAGAGCGAACAAAAGGACAAGGTGAGCTAAGGATCTTGGCTCCTTTTTTCTTTTCGTTTTTGTTTTTCATGATTGGTCCGGTGCGTTTCCATGTTTGATATCGGTTGGAGCGAAATCCTCGTGGTGGTCATCATCACGATTCTGGTGGTAGGGCCGAAGGAATTGCCGGGATTGCTCAGGACTGTTGGCAAGACTGTTGCCAACCTCAGGCGCATGGCTGGCGATTTTCAGAACCAGTTCAACGACGCCCTGCGCGAAGCCGAGCTCGACGACGTGGCAAATTCCATCAGCGATATTCGCAGCCTCAATCCGCGCAACGCCGTCAAGAATGCCGTTACCAAGCATCTGGGCGAGTTGGGAGACGTCAGCGATGAGGTTTCCAAGAGCATGAAAGAAAGCTCTGACGAGATCAATGCGTCGCTGAACAAGGATGTGGCTGCTGACAAGCCTGCGGAAGGCAGCCCAGCTGCGACTGAATCCGCTGTTGCGTCTGAGCCTGTCGTTGCGGCGGATGCCTCGGGCACGGATAAAAGCGCGTCGGACAGTTCACCCCAGGCGCCTCTCAAGAGCGATGCAAGTCAAAAGGTTGACTGATGAGTGACAGTGAAAGAGACGAGATCGAGAGCAGCAAGGCGCCCTTGATCGAGCATTTGATCGAGCTTCGCAGTCGCCTGCTCAAGACAGTGATCGCCATCGCGATCGCTTTTCTTTTCTGCTTCTATTTTGCCAGCGATATTTTCAATATTCTGGTCGTTCCCTATGAGCGCGCCGTCGGCGGAGCCCATCAGGTCGAGATGATCTTTACCGCGCCGCAGGAATATTTCTTCACGCAGTTGAAGATCGCGCTGTTCGGTGCGCTGTTCATCGCTTTCCCGGTCATTGCCAGCCAGATCTACATGTTCATGGCACCTGGCCTCTACAAGCATGAACGGGAAGCCTTCCGGCCGTTCCTCATTGCAACGCCCATCCTGTTTGTCCTTGGTGCCTGCCTCGTCTTCTTCGTGGTGATGCCGCTGGCCATGCAGTTCTTCCTGTCCATGGAGCAGATAGGCGAGGGGCCTGTCGAGATTCGGCATCTGCCCAAGGTCAGTGAATATCTCGGTCTGATCATGACCCTGATTTTTGCTTTTGGTCTGGTGTTCCAGCTGCCGGTGGTTCTGACATTGCTGGCGCGGGCGGGGCTGGTCGACTCCGACTTTTTGAAGAAAAAGCGCAAATATGCGGTGGTTGTCGCCTTTATCATGGCGGCCATTCTTACGCCTCCCGATCCTATCAGTCAGATGGGGCTGGCATTGCCGACCCTGTTGCTCTACGAGCTGTCGATCCTTTCTGTGCGATCGGTCGAGAGGAAACGCGCAGCAAGGGACGCCGAAGAGACCTCCTGACCGGCTCAAATCCATCATCAAGCGTGCCCCGAAAGAAAATGCTCATCTTTCGGGGCATTGTTTGTGGGTTTTATGGATTCTTTGCAGTGACTAAGTGGCATTGTGCTTGCTTCATGCTTGGGGCTTGCCTATTTTTCGCCCGTCCAAATTTTTAACTCCTCCCAACAAAGCTAGATTCGGGATTATTGACATGTTTGACATCAAGTGGATTCGCGAGAATGCAGAAGCATTCGACAAGGCTCAGGTTGCACGCGGAGCTGAAGCATCGTCATCCCGGCTCATCGCGCTGGATGAGGAGCGGGTTGTCGAGGTTCAGAAACTGCAAGACGCCCAGCAGCGTCGCAATGCGGCTTCGAAGGAAATCGGCAAGGCCAAAGGCTCGGGCGACGAGGAAAAGGCTGCGGCTCTGATGGCTGAAGTCAGCCAGCTCAAGGGCGCCATTCAGGAAGGCGAAGCCAAGACACGTGACTTGCAGGATGCGCTGAGTGAAGCGCTTTCCAGCCTACCGAACATTCCGCTCGACAGCGTGCCGGCAGGCAAGGACGAGAATGATAACGTCTTGCATCACGCCTGGGGCGAAATTGCCGACAAGGGGTTTGAGCCGAAAGAGCATTATGAACTGGGCGAAGCGCTCGGCATGATGGATTTCGAAACGGCGGCCAAGCTGTCCGGCTCGCGCTTTGTTGTGCTCAAGGGTCAGCTCGCCCGTCTGGAACGCGCCATCGGTCAGTTCATGATTGATACCCATATCAGCGAGCATGGCTACGAGGAAGTTTCCGTGCCGACGCTTGTGCGCTCCGAGGTGATGTTTGGCACTGGCCAGTTGCCCAAATTCGCCGAGGATGCCTTCCACACTGACGATGATCGCTGGCTGATCCCGACGTCCGAGGTTCCGCTGACCAACATGGTGCGCGAGAGCATCATCGATGGCGACAAGCTGCCGATGCGTGTTACGGCGCTGTCCCACTGCTATCGTTCGGAGGCTGGTTCTGCTGGTCGCGATACCCGCGGCATGCTGCGTCAGCACCAGTTCACCAAGGTCGAGATGGTGTCGATCACCGACGAGACCAGCTCCGTTGCCGAACAGGAGCGGATGCTTGGCTGCGCGGAAGCGATTTTGCAGAAGCTCGGGGTGCCTTACCGCGTCGTGACCCTTTGCGTTGGCGACATGGGCTTCTCTGCTCGCCGCACCTTCGATATCGAGGCATGGCTGCCGGGGCAGAATACCTATCGCGAGATTTCCTCGGTTTCCACTTGTGGAGATTTTCAGGCTCGCCGCATGAATGCGCGCTATCGTGATGTCGCTGACAAGACTGTCAAATATGTGCACACCCTGAACGGCTCCGGCGTTGCTGTCGGCCGTTGTCTGATTGCGGTCATGGAAAATTACCAGACTGCAGACGGGTCCATCGTGATTCCTGACGTGTTGCGGCCATATATGGGCGGTCTGGAAAAGATTTCTGCCTGAGGCCATCGGCTTCGACAGGTGCCATAACGCATGGGACCCGGCCCTTATGGTCGGGTCTTGTGCGCTCTTCCTTTTCTGCGTGCGACTGTCTGCATGCGGGCTTTGCAACTTTGACTGACGAGGGAATGAAATGCGTATTCTTCTGACCAATGACGATGGAATCAATGCACCCGGCCTTCAGGTGCTGGAGAAAATCGCGCATGCCCTCTCTGATGATGTCTGGGTTGTCGCGCCGGAAACCGAGCAGTCCGGCATGGCCCATTCGCTGACCCTGCATGACCCGTTGCGGATGCGCAAGCTGGGCGAGAAGCGCTATGCGGTTCACGGGACGCCGACCGATTGCGTAATCATGGGTGTTGACCACATTCTCGATGGCCGTCCGGATCTGGTGCTTTCCGGCGTCAACCGCGGGCAGAACATGGCCGAAGACGTGACCTACTCTGGTACGGTCGCCGGGGCGATGGAAGGGGTTCTGCTTGGAATCAGGTCCATCGCGCTCAGCCAGTCCTACAGTTGGGAAAGCTGCGATCCGTTTGACTGGAGCGCTGCTGAAGAACATGGTGCCCGCGTGGTCAAGGATCTGCTGGAACATAGCCTGCCGCGTCAGACATTGCTCAATGTAAACTTCCCGGCTTGCCCTGCCGATGAGGTGGAAGAAGTGGTCTACACCCGTCAGGGCAAACGCGATCAGGCGCATCTGAGTGTGGTTCCTCGGGTTGATACGCGCGGAATGTCCTATTTCTGGCTCGGGTTTGAAGACCGTCGCTCAAATCCGGACGAGGGGACCGATTTGCACGCTGTGATGCACAAGAAAATTTCGGTGACACCGCTTCATCTCGACATGACGGACAACACGACGCTTGCTGTTCTGAAAAAGGGATAATCCCTGAATTACTCGTTTCATCAGCCGCTTAGGCGTGCTTTTTCGATATTTTCCAGTTTTTGACAGGGCTGTGACGCCAGGGCGTTGCGGCCTTTTTTGTGTGTTCGTGAATAAATGATCCGGTAACCACAGATTGCTCCATTCGTTACGAATTTAGAGGCTGTTTTAAAGGTTTGGAAAGGATACCGCGATTAAATTGGTATCAACATGTGGGGTGTTGTGCGTTTAACCGGTGTTGGTATGGACTATTCAGTATTGCGTAAGCTTCTATCTACGACTTCATTGCTGACCGTGGCGGCTACGCTTGCAGCCTGCAGCGGCGGTGTGGAGCGTTTTGGAACGCCCGGATCAGGGTTCACTTCCAATCAGAACGAGATTTTCACCAATTCGGTCAGCTCCCGGCCTCTTCCGGCTGCGGTCAATCAGCCGATGCCTGCGGCGGTTTCGCCAAATCAGGTTGCTGTGTCTCGCTCGGCGCCCGTATACACGGATCCGTCCTATCAGGCTCAGGTGCCTGTCTATCGTCAGCCGGTCTATGCCGAGCCGACCGTTCGGACGCAGTCCCCTGTTTCTTTGACAACCGGATCGATCAATCGTTCGAGCAATGGCTATTCTGCTCAAGCCTATCCAATGCCGGGTGCGCCATCTGGCGGTCAGGGGGCATCCCAGACGGTTTATGTGGATGTGCCAGTTCGCAACGAGTCGAATGTCTATGCCTCGCGGACGTCGGTTGATCAGTCCGTGCTCAACGGGCCTCCGGTTGTTGTATCCCGGTTTGACTCACTGCCGCATGATGCGCCGCGCACGAAGATGAATGTTGCATCGGCACCTGCCTATGGTTCTTCGTCCTACGGATCCCAGCGGATGCCGGTCTCCGTTCCTGTTGCTGCGCAGCAGCAGGGTCAGCAGACGTCTGAGCCGTCCCGTTTCAGTATTGCTCGGCTGTTCTCGCTGCCGAAGAATGCGCCCAAGTCAAGGGACATCGACTACACGTCGACGGCCTCTATCACGCCGCCAAATCCGATTTCCGGTGGTTCACAATATTCCGGTTCCTACACCACGCAGTCCATCAATGCGCAGTCTCCGGCTGCTTCGGCTGGTGGAGCGGCGCGGACCAGTGGGCAGTGGACTAGCGTTGGTGGCACCATGGTGACGGTGGAGCGGGGCGAAGATCTTCAGTCCTTGTCGCGCCGGTATGGCGTGCCTTCCAAGGCAATCGCAGATGTCAATGGTCTGGTCGATCAGAGCTTTGTCGCGCCGGGTCAGAAAATGCTGATTCCTGTTTTCCAGCAGCCTAGTTATCAGAACTACGCATCGAACCGGCAACCGGCGCCTCAAGTGGGCGCTGCGCCGATGCAGGTGGCATCGATCGGTCCGGACGTGGCCACGATGCCGTTTGTGATGCGTGTGCCGAAGGGCAATCCGTTGCGCTTGCGTGGTCAGTCGGCCTACGGTCAGCAGATGGTCAAGCTGCAGCAGAATGCAAATGCCGAAAACCGCCATATGGTAACGCCGGGTGAAACGCTGGGTGGAATTGCCAGTCGGTATCAGGTCTCGCCGCGTGCGTTGGCCCAGGCCAACGGCATGTCGGTTGATGCACCACTGCGCATGGGGCAACGCCTGCATATCCCGCGTCCGAACCAGAGCGCAGGAATTGACTATACCAGCACGGCCTCAATCAACAGCAATGCTGCCGGTGCCTATGCCAATGATACTGCTGCGGCCTCTGCCTATGCTGCTATCTCTGCTGTGCCTAAGGCAAAGCCGCGCTGGGTGACGGAAATGGCTTCCAGCGCCAAGCCTAGCCGGCGTCAGCAGGTGGCTTCGGTTGACAATGCGGTCGGGCTGCCGACGGAAGCTTCTGCGCCTGCAGTGGCCCCGGCTTCTGCTCCTGCTCCGGTTAGCGCGGCACCAGTTGCTGCGGTTTCTTCCAATGCCAACCCGGTTTTGGACGATGATTCAAAATTCCGCTGGCCGGTTCGCGGTCGCATCATCTCCGGATTTGGTGCCAACAACGGTGGAGCTCGCAACGAGGGCATCAACCTGTCGGTTCCGATGGGCTCTTCCATTCGCGTGGCAGAAAGTGGCACGGTCATCTATGCTGGTGACGAGCTGAAAATGTATGGCAACTTCATCCTCGTTCGTCATCCGAATGGCTGGGTGACTGCCTATGCACATAATGAAAAGATTCTGGTCAGCAAGGGCCAGCATGTTCGCCGCGGTCAGATTATTGCCGAGGCTGGCAGTTCGGGTAACGTGACCAGCCCGCAGCTTCACTTCGAGCTGCGCATCAAGGGTGATCCGGTCGATCCGGTGCCGTATCTGATCTAGAAAGCTTGAAGACAGAAATAGAAAAGCCGTCGCCACTGAGTGACGGCTTTTTGTATTGTTGCAAACGAAACAAGATCTATTCAGTTGCAATGAAATGTTTTTGAGTCATCGCTTCTATGAGCATGATTATTGCATGCTCAACGGTGGCGGCGCGCACGTTTTCGCGATCCATGGCCGCGAAGATTTTCTTGTCATGGGCTTGCGGGTAGTGTCTCGAAGAAACGGCAAAATGCACAAGGCCAACCGGCTTTTCGTCTGAGCCGCCGCCAGGACCGGCGATGCCTGTCACTGCTACGGCGAAGTCGGCATTGGAATGATTGAGGGCTCCGTCTGCCATGGCCCGGGCGACTTCTTCGCTGACAGCTCCGAATTCCTCGATCATCTCGGCCGGTACGTCAAGCACTTCGGTTTTGGCTTCGTTGGAATAGGTGGCAAAGCCGCGATCAAAGGCGGTCGAGGCGCCGGGGATTTCCGTGAGGGTGGCGCTGATCATGCCTGCGGTGCAGGATTCCGCTGTTGCAATCTTGTAGTCTCGCTCTCTTGCCAGTTCGAGAACCTGATTGGCCTGCTCGATTGCATCCATGGTTACATACATCGTTCATCCTTTCTTGAAGGCGATGCGGAATGATAGGCAGGGTGCCGGGTTGTCGCAACGCTTCAATACTGGTGTTGGCAGCGATTAGTCTTCGGTTTCCGGCAGGCGGACGCAAACGGTCGCGATGGCGGCGATGCCTTCCTTTCGTCCGGTGAAGCCCAGACGTTCGGAGGTTGTTGCCTTGACGCTGACGCGGTCCATGGCGATGCCGCAGATTTCGGCAATGGACGTGCGGATGGCTGGACGGTGCGGGCCAATTTTCGGGGCCTCGCAGATGATGGTCATGTCAATGTTGGAGATCTTGCCGCCCCGTTCGGTGACACGCCGGACGGCGTCTTTCAGAAATAGATCCGAGGCTGCCCCTTTCCACTGCTGGTCAGAGGGCGGGAAGTGGGTGCCGATGTCGCCATCGGCGATAGCGCCGAGAAGGGCGTCCGTTATAGCGTGAAGCCCGACGTCGGCGTCGGAATGGCCCTTGAGTTTCTTGTCGTGGGGAATGGCAGTGCCGCCGATAATGACCGCTGTTCCTTCTTCGAAGGCGTGAACGTCATAGCCGGTTCCCACTCGGATGTCGGTTAAGGGGCGGGGGGCGGGTTCGGTCAGGCCCATCATGGTTTCGGCCATAGTCAGGTCTTCCTTGCTGGTCAGTTTGCGGTTGGAGGGGCTTCCCTCAACGATATAGACGGTTTCGCCCACCCATTCGGCCACCAGAGCGTCATCTGTGAAATGGTCGATATTCTGAAGGTTGGCTTTCCGGTGCGCTTCGAGAATGAAGCCATAGTCGAAGGCCTGGGGCGTCTGGGCAGACCAGAGCGTGCTGCGGTCAATCGTCTCGATGATCGCACCGTTGCTATCGACCTTCTTGACGGTGTCCGTGACGGGGGTGGCGACAAGGCAGGCCTTGTGGGTTGCGAGCGCCTCGAAGCAGCGGTCCAGAATGGTGTGTGTGACGAAGGGTCGCGCGGCGTCATGAATGAGCACGAGCCGTGGGGCGGTTTGTTCCAGTGCCTTGAGGCCATTGTAGACTGAAATCTGGCGTGTCGTACCGCCCGCGACGGCGGGCAGCAGTTTGGCACGTGCTTCCGTGGCAAGAGGGCCTTCAAGCAGTGGCGCGATCATGTTGCCATATTGCTGTTTGTCGTGCGGCCCGATGACCACCTGAATGCTGTCAACCCGATCATTTGCGAGAAATATCTCGATCGTGCGCTGCAGAACGGGTTTGCCACCGATTTCAACATATTGCTTGGCCACGTTGTCCGAGTTGCGTCTGGCGCGACTGCCTGATCCGGCGGCAACGATAAGGGCGGCGCATGACATGCTGTATTGTTCCTTGGTCTCTCGGCATATGCTTGGGCGCGGCGATTCGGAGGGCTTGATGAAATCTCAGGTTCTGTTGTGTCAGATTACCATTTGTTTTTGCATTGCCAGCCGCTTGCCTGCAAGAATAGCGATTGCATTTGTTTGCAGTTAGGCATTTCATGAAAAAGAAGCTGCGGTCAAGGCATCTTTCGGGCTGCTTGTTCACTTAGGGTGTTAATGATCAAAAATTGATCAGCGAATTTGCTTGCACATTAATTAGGCACAGATATACTGTCTGATGTTGTGAGTTTTGAAAGCTGATCTCCTTATGCCATCGCTTCCATTTCATAGGGCTGGAAACGGCCTGAAAGTTGGATCCGTTTCCTTGCCAAACGGCGTGTTTCTTGCGCCGATGTCAGGGATCACGGATCTGCCGTTTCGTAGGCTTGCGAAACGCTTTGGCGCGGGGCTGGTGATTTCCGAAATGGTGGCCAGCAGGGCCTTTGCCGTCGGGCAGGAAGAAATGCGCCTGAGGGCCGAAGGGCAGGGCATGGATGTGCATGCGGTTCAACTGGCTGGCAATCAGGCCGACTGGATGGCGGAAGCAGCGCGTCTTTCCGAAGGGGCAGGGGCTTCACTCATCGATATCAATATGGGCTGCCCGGCCAAGCGGGTGATCTCGGGCTATTCCGGTTCTGCCCTGATGCGGGATCTCGATCAGGCGCTCCGTCTGATCGATGCTGTTCTGGGCGCGGTCTCTGTTCCGGTGACCGTCAAGATGCGTCTCGGCTGGGATGATGACAGCCACAATGCTGCCGAGTTGGCCAGACGAGCCGAACAGAGTGGCGTTGCCATGGTGACTGTTCACGGGCGCACGCGCAACCAGTTCTACAAGGGCGAGGCGGACTGGCGCGCCATTCGCAAGGTCGCCGAGGTGGTATCCATTCCGCTGGTCGCCAATGGCGATATCCTGTGCGAAGAGGATGCGGTAGCCTGCCTCGAACAATCCGGCGCGAACTGCGTCATGGTCGGGCGCGGCGCCTATGGTCGCCCGTGGTTGCCCGGTTTCATCGCCCATTATCTCCAGACTGGTGAATTCAGGGACGCGCTGTCCGGCGGGGAGCTGCTGGACCTTATCCTCGAGCATTATGATGCAATGCTCGACTATTACCCGGATGTGGTGGGTGTGCGGTGCGCCCGCAAGCATCTGGGCTGGTACATGGATGGTTATCTGGATGGTGTCCTTGAGGGCGCCAGTTCCGTTTCATCCGAACTCTCTCAATTAAGAAAAGTCATTATAACCGCAGAGGAGCCTCAAACGGTGCGCATTGCCTTGCGCGAGTTTTTTGGCGCTGCTGCGGAGAGGCACGTAGCATGATCGATAGCAAAAAGGGCAGCAGCCTTGCCAACAACCCCTATCAGGCGATGATGAGCGCTTTGCCGCATCCCATTGTCATGGTCGACAAGGATGGGTTTGTTGCTGCCGCCAATGATATGGCGCAGTTTTTCTTCCAGTCGAGTGCATCCCACTTGCGCAAACAGCGACTGTCCGAACTTTTGCCGTTTGGCAGCCCCGTTTTGGCGCTGGTTGATCAGGCGCGGGACAGACTTGCCCCGGTCAATGAATATCGCGTCGATATTTCCAATCCCCGGATCGGTGTCGAGAAGGTGGTTGATGTCTATGCCGCACCGGTGCCCGACATGACGGGGGCGGTGACGGTGATGTTGCAGGAGCGGTCGATTGCCGACAAGATGGACCGCCAACTGACCCATCGCGATGCGGCCCGTTCGGTCACAGGTCTTGCTTCGATGCTTGGCCACGAGGTGAAGAATCCGCTCTCCGGCATTCGTGGTGCTGCCCAGTTGCTGGAAAGCTCAGTTTCGGATGAAGACCGGGCCTTGACGCAGCTGATCACGCAGGAAACCGATCGTATCGTTCGCCTGATCGACCGTATGGAGGTCTTCTCCGACCAGCGGCCGGTCGAGCGCGAGGCGGTCAATATCCATGTGGTGCTCGATCGCGTCAAGCAGCTTGCCAAGGCCGAATTCGGCGACAAGATCCGAATCGTCGAGCAGTATGACCCGTCCCTGCCTTCGGTACACGCCAATCAGGACCAGCTGGTGCAGGTGTTCCTGAACCTGGTCAAGAATGCGTCCGAAGCGGTGATCGAGGTTCCCGATCCGGAGATCGTGCTGACCACGGCCTTCCGGCCCGGCATTCGCATTCAGGTTCCCGGCTCGAGCGAGAAGACCTCTCTGCCGCTGGAAATCTGCGTAAAGGACAACGGACCGGGTATTCCCAAGGAACTTGAGGACTGCCTGTTCGATCCGTTTGTGACGTCCAAGACCAACGGGTCCGGCCTCGGGCTGGCTCTGGTTGCCAAGTTGATCGGGGATCATGGCGGCGTCATCGAGTTTGACGGTTCTGGTCGACAGACCATCTTCCGGGTCATGCTGCCCACAAGCGATCTGGATCAGTTATAGGAGTTTGGACCACCATGCCTAAAGGGACAATCCTGCTAGCGGATGACGATACTGCAATCCGTACAGTGCTCAATCAGGCGCTGTCTCGTGCCGGATACACTGTGCGTCTGACTTCGAATGCGACAACGCTGTGGAGTTGGATCTCGCAAGGCGAAGGCGACCTCGTGATTACCGATGTCGTGATGCCTGACGAGAACATCTTCGATGTGCTGCCTCGCATCAAGAAGGCCAGACCCCATTTGCCTGTCATTGTCATGAGCGCGCAAAATACCTTCATGACGGCGATCAAGGCCTCTGAGCGTGGTGCCTATGAATATCTGCCCAAACCGTTCGACCTCAAGGAACTGATCAATATCGCCGGGCGCGCGCTGTCAGAGCCGCGGCCGAGCCTGCAGCCATCGGAAGATGACGGCACGGACATTCCGCTGATCGGTCGCTCGGCCGCCATGCAGGACATCTACCGGATGCTGGCCCGGTTGATGCAGAATGACCTCACCGTCATGATCACCGGCGAGAGCGGCACCGGCAAGGAACTGGTTGCCCGGGCGCTGCATGACTATGGCAAGCGTCGCAAGGGACCGTTCGTCGCCATCAACATGGCTGCCATCCCGAAGGATCTCATTGAATCCGAGCTGTTCGGCCACGAGAAAGGCTCGTTCACCGGCGCCCATGGCCGTTCGGCGGGCAAGTTCGAAATGGCTGAGGGTGGTACGCTGTTTCTTGACGAGATCGGCGACATGCCGATGGAAGCGCAGACCCGTCTGCTGCGCGTGCTCCAGCAGGGTGAATATACCACGGTTGGCGGGCGCACCCCGATCAAGACCAACGTCAGGATTGTTGCTGCGACCAACAAGGACCTTCAGTCGCTCATTCATCAGGGCCTGTTCCGCGAAGACCTGTTCTTCCGCCTCAACGTTGTGCCCATGCGCCTGCCGCCATTGCGTGAGCGGGCCGAGGACATCAAGGATCTGGTGCGCCACTTCTTTGCGCTTGGCGAGCGGGAAGGCCTGCCGGTCAAACAGATCCAGCCGGATGCACTCGACGTCATGTTGCGCTATCGCTGGCCGGGCAACGTGCGCGAGCTTGAAAACCTCGTTCGTCGCCTTGCCGCGCTCTATCCGCAAGACACGATCACGGCCAACCAGATCGAGAATGAGCTCAATCAGATCAGCCTGTCGACCGACATCCAGCCGGAGCAGAAGGTGCAGAATCTGGCCGGGGCCATGGAATCCTATCTGGAACAGCTGTTCAAGGAGTTTGGCGATAATCTACCACCTCCGGGGCTTTATCACCGGTTGTTGCGCGAGATCGAATATCCGCTGATCTGCGCTTCTCTGGCTGCAACCAAGGGCAACCAGATCAAGACCGCAGAACTGCTCGGGCTCAACCGGAACACCCTGCGCAAGAAAATCAAGGACCTCGATATACAGGTTGTTCGCGGAGCCTAAGGTCTTGATTTGACATGGCAATAGCCCATCTGTGCCCTTTTTGAC
This sequence comes from Cohaesibacter haloalkalitolerans, assembly GCF_003574655.1. Lineage (GTDB taxonomy): Bacteria > Pseudomonadota > Alphaproteobacteria > Rhizobiales > Cohaesibacteraceae > Cohaesibacter > Cohaesibacter haloalkalitolerans. The sequence continues at coordinate 160,961 of NZ_QNUM01000003.1, read as the reverse complement.
ACAGATGTGGCCTTTTGCATGGACAGTTTCACAGAGAGCTGTCACATTTAAGCAACAATTTCATTGGATAGAAGGGACGATTCCCTCTATTGGGTTGTCCCTTTTCTCGAGGATTTGTTGCCGGTGTCCTATCTTTCCGAGTCTGATTATTCCGCGAAGCGGGATGGTGGTGCTGAGCCTTTGGGCGGCAAGGAGCCTGCAACGGCCTCCATTCCCGAAAAGCCGGAACCGAGGAGCCGACTGCGCTATCTGGGGCTGGCGAGCGTGGTGCTGTCGGTCGTTTCCGGTATCACGTCCTTTGTCATTCTTCTGGGGCTTACCCCGATTGAGCCGACCGATGATGTCATCCGGATCGCGATGATCGTCAACGGAACGCTGTTGTTCCTTTTGGCTCTGGTGATCTTCCTGGAAGCCTGCGCAGTCTTGCGGGCGCGACAAAAGGGTCGGGCCGGGGCGCGTCTGCACATCAGGGTGATGGGGCTGTTTGCACTGGTCGCGACTTTACCGACGATTCTGGTCGCCATTTTCGCCTCCATTACCCTCGACCAGGGCCTTGATCGCTGGTTCTCGTCGCGAACTCAGGCGATCATTAACAGCTCACAGACCGTCGCCAGTGCTTACACCAAGGAACATGCGCGCGTTCTGCGCAACGAGCTTTTGGGCATTGCTCAGGCGCTCAACGATGCAGAGCCCTATTTTCTGCTCGATTCAGACCGCTTCCGTGCCATCTTCTCGCGCCAGACCCGCATTCGCGGCATTCCTGCGGCCTTTGTTGTCAATGGTGCCGGTGAGCAGCTGATGGCCTCGCCGAGCCGCCTTGATCAGCCTGTGCCAAAGATGCCGGGGCCGGACCTTCTGGAACAGGCTCATAGCCAGCCGGTGTTCATTGCGCTTGGAGATTCCAATCTCGTAGCCGGTATCATGCGGCTTGAGGAGTTCAACGACGCCTATCTTTTCGTGCTGCGGGTGATCGACCCTGTCGTTTCCAACTTCCTGCGTATGACGTCTGAAAATGCGCAGGAATACCGGGCGTTCTTTGACAGTCGATCGAATATTCAGGCGGCTTTTGCCATGCTCTATATCGGGGCAGGGCTGATCATCCTGTTGTCGACGACCTGGTTCGCCATTGGCTTCTCCAACCGTCTGGTGGCGCCGATCAGCCGGTTGATCGGTGCTGCGGAGCGTGTGCGCCATGGGGATCTCTATGCGCGACTGCCGGTTGAAAAGGATTCGACCGATTTTGCCAACCTCAACCAGACCTTCAACACCATGACCACCGAGCTCAGGCTGCAGCGCGATGAGCTGATCCTGGCCCGCGATGCCATTGATGCTCGCCGACGCTTCACCGAGGCGATGTTGCAAGGGGTTAGTGCCGGGGTGATCGGTGTCGACGAGACTGGCGAAATCACGCTGGCCAACCCTTCGGTGCTGAAGATCCTCGGGCTCAAGGAGCGGGACCTTCTGGGCGAGGATCTCGACAAGGTGCTGCCAGAGGTGGCGACGCTGGTGGATGAGGCGGACAATCTGGCCGAAGCCCACAAGGAAGGCCAGATTCTGGTGGTCCGCAATGGCATCGAATACTCCCTGCGTGCAAGGGTCACCTTGGAACGCAGCAATGAGGACGAGAGCCATTCCTATGTAGTCACGCTTGATGATATCACCGAGCTGGTCAGTGCGCAGCGCTCGGCTGCCTGGGCTGACGTGGCCCGGCGCATCGCCCATGAAATCAAGAACCCGCTGACACCGATCCAGCTTTCGGCGGAGCGTTTGCGTCGGCGCTACGGCAAGAAGATTGCCGAGGATGACCAGAAGGTGTTTGAACAATGCGTCAACACCATTGTGCGGCAGGTGGGCGATATCGGGCGCATGGTCGATGAGTTCTCGTCCTTTGCCCGGATGCCGAAACCGGTATTCGAGCACGGGGACCTGTCCGAGGTGATCAAGCAATCGGTGTTCCTGATCGAGGTTGCCAACCACGATATCGAGTTTACCACTGAAATCCCCGAGAAGATGCCGGTTTCCTTCGACCATCGCCTTGTTTCGCAGGCCATGGCCAATGTCATCAAGAATGCCACCGAAGCCATTGCCGGACGGGAAGATCGTCAGGAGATTGACGGGCATGTCATCGTTCGGGCCGAGGAAGAGGACGTCAACTATTGTGTTCGCGTCATTGACAATGGCATCGGCTTCCCGGCCAACAACCGGCAGCGATTGCTTGAGCCCTACATGACGACCCGGGAAAAGGGCAGTGGTCTGGGTCTGGCGATCGTGCGCAAGATTCTGCGTGAGCATGGCGGCGGCATTCAGCTCAGAGACGCCAGCGAGGTTTCGGATTTCGAGCAGGGCGCCTGCATCGAGATCCGCATTCCGAAGGAGGGGGCGGACCGTCTTGGTACGGATGAGGACGAAGATGCCATCCAGAATGTCAATTCCGGATTGGCCATTACAACTACGACAAACAATGCAACGGAGGACTGAGTATGGCTGCCGATATTCTTGTGGTCGATGACGAGGTCGACATTCGTGAGCTTGTTGCAGGCCTTTTGGAAGATGAAGGGTACGATACGCGCATGGCGTCGCACAGCGACGAAGCGCTGGAGCTGATCGAGCAGCGCCGACCCTCTCTCATCTTTCTCGATATCTGGTTGCAGGGCTCGCGCCTTGATGGTCTGGCGCTGTTGGCTGTCATCAAGCAGAAGCACCCCGAATTGCCGGTCGTGATGATTTCCGGCCACGGCGGGGTGGAAACCGCAGTGGCGGCGATCAAGCGCGGGGCCTATGATTTCATCGAAAAGCCGTTCAAGGCCGATCGGCTCATTCTGGTGGCCGAGCGTGCCCTTGAAGCCTCCAGCCTCAAGCGGCAGGTGAAGGATCTGCAGTCGCGCAGCGGCGTGGAGACCAAACTGGTCGGCTCGTCCGGCTCGATGAACAACCTTCGGCAGATGATCCAGCGTGTCGCGCCGACCAACAGTCGGGTTCTTATCTCCGGTCAGTCCGGCTCCGGCAAGGAGCTGGTCGCTCGCTGCATCCATCAGCAGTCGCCAAGGGCTGAAGCGCCTTTCGTGATCTTTTCCTCCATCCAGTTTGCGCTGGAAGATCTGGAATTGCAGCTGTTTGGCACAGAAGCGGATGGTGCTACCCAGCGCAAGGTCGGCGCCTTTGAAGAAGCGCACGGCGGTACGCTCTATCTTGAGGAAATCGCCGACCTGCCGATCGACCTGCAAAGCAAGCTGACACGGGTGTTGACGACGAGCAAGTTCATCCGCGTTGGTGGCAGCAAGCCGGTTCAGGTGGATGTGCGCGTGATTTCCTCCACTGCGCGCAATATGGAGGGCCTGATTACCGAAGGAACGTTCCGTGAAGACCTGTTCCATCGCCTCAGCGTCGTTCCGCTTTCCGTTCCACCTCTGGCTGACCGGCGGGAGGACATCCCCGAGCTTGTCCTGCATTTCATGGAGCAGCTGTCGGCGACCGCTGGTTTGCCTGCGCGCAAGATCGGGGAAGACGCCATGGCGATCCTGCAGGCGCACAACTGGCCGGGCAATATCCGCCAGTTGCGCAACAACATCGAGCGGCTGCTGATTCTCACGAAGGGAGATGAAAATGCGATCATTACCGCTGATCTTTTGCCAAGCGAAGTTGGCGAGACCGTGCCGAGCATTCCTGGCGGTGGAGAAGCGGGCGAGCAGATCATGTCGCTGCCGCTGAAGAGGGCGAGGGAAGTTTTCGAGCGCGAATATCTCAAGGCACAGATCGCCCGATTTGGCGGAAACGTCTCGCGTACAGCGGAATTTGTCGGCATGGAGCGCTCGGCGTTGCATCGCAAGCTGAAGAGTCTCGGCGTGGTTTGAGGGTTGGCTTGCGGGGATATGCCTTCCCCGTCGCCTCTCTTGCCTTCTGTCGTGAAGGAGGCTATGCGTTTCTTTCGTTGGGCTTGGCTCCAAAATATGCAATAAAGCGCGGATGACATCTCTAGAGCGGCCATCTGTTCCGGTTCATGGTGCAAGTCGCTCATCGGGTTCAATGCGCAAGGGCTGTTGCTTTGGCGGCAGACCGAAAAACGAAAGCGGTCAGTTATGAAAGTGGTGATTTGCGGCGCAGGGCAGGTGGGATATGGCATCGCCAAGCATCTGTCGTCAGAGCAGAATGATGTTACCGTGATTGACAGCTCTCCGCAGCTCGTCGCTGCCATTCGCGATACGCTGGACGTTCGCGGTTATGTCGGCCACGGGGCGCATCCGGACATTCTGGCGCGAGCCGGGGCCAAGGAAGCGGACATGATCATCGCGGTCACGCTCTATGACGAGGTGAACATGATCGCCTGTCAGGTCGCCCACTCCATTTTCAACGTACCCACCAAGGTGGCGCGTGTGCGCGCGCAGTCCTATCTTGAAAAGCATTATGCAGACCTGTTCTCGCGCGAACATCTGCCTATCGACGTGATCATTTCTCCCGAGGTGGAAGTGGGGGAAATGGTGCTGTCACGCATGGCCATGCCCGGCGCGGAAGATACGGTGCGCTTTGCCGATGGCGAAGTGTTGATGATCGCGATCGAGTGCGAAGAGGAATGTCCGGTTGTTGATACGCCGCTACGGCAGCTGACCGAATTGTTCCCCGATCTGCAGGCCGTGGTGGTTGGCATCCGGCGCGAGGGGCAACTGTTTGTGCCGCACGCGGAAGACCACATGCAGGCCAGCGATCTGGCTTACGTCGTTGTCTCCCGCGATCATGTCTGGCGTACCCTCAGCATCTTCGGCCATGACGAGGCTCAGGCCAACCGGGTGGTGATTGCCGGTGGTGGTAACATTGGCCGCTATGTTGCGATGGCCATTGAGGAACGCCGCAAGCGGACCCGCGCCAAGGTCATCGAGCTCAATCGCGATCGGGCCATCAAGATCGCCAACGATTTCAACGATACCATCGTTCTGCAGGGCAGTGCGCTTGATCAGGATATTCTGAAGGAAGCCGATATTCGCGAAGCGGACACGATGATTGCACTGACCAACAATGATCAGGTGAACATTCTGAGCTGTGCAATGGCCAAGCGTCTTGGCTGTTCGCGCACGATGGCGCTGCTCAATGATTCCCATTATTCCGCGCTGGTGCATGATCTCGGAATCGATTCCAGCGTCAACCCGCGTTCGGTCACCATTTCCAAGATTCTGCAGCATGTTCGGCGCGGTCGTATCCGTGGGGTTCATGCTGTGGAAGACGGTGCCGCCGAGGGCATTGAAGCAGAAGCTCTGGAGACCTCTCCACTGGTCGGTCGACCGTTGCGCAGCGTTGAATTCCCCGAAGGCGTTCGTGTCGGTGCCATCTACCGTGGCAGCGAGGTGTTGATGCCTGATGGCGAGACGACCATTCAGGCCGGTGACCGGGTCATTCTTTTTGCCCTTGCAGATCGCGTCAAGCAGGTGGAACTGCTGTTCCGCGTCAGTTTCGAATTTTTCTGATCCCAACGAGGCTGATTGCGGATGACCGCTATTCTCTACTATCTGTCCATTCTGCTCGGAGCCCTCGGCAGCCTTATGCTGCCGACGGCGCTGGTGGCGCTCAGCGCGGGGGATGCGGAATTGGCCGAGGGGTTTCTGTTGACCTCCGGTCTTACGGGGTTTCTCTCCGGCGGAATCTATTTTGCCTTGCGTGGTCAGGAACGGGAGATGGTCAACCAGCAGACCTTTCTGCTGTGTGTTTTCGCCTGGTTCGGTCTGCCCGTGGCTGCGGCCTTTCCCTTTGTGATGTCTGGTCATATGGCGTGGGTCGACGCCTTTTTCGAGGCTGCATCGGGGATCAGCACTACGGGGGCAACCATTTTTCCGACCCTTGAAGGGGTGCCGAAGGCGATCATCTTCTGGCGGGCCATCCTGCAATGGTTCGGCGGCTTCCTTACCTTGCTGAGTTTCCTTCTGGTGCTGGCACCAAGCGGGGTCGGTGTCATTCGCGATACCTACAGCAAGTTCATGGAGCAGAGTCTGGGCGATGAAATCGGCTGGACGACCAATGTCCTGCGACAGGTGGGAACGGCCTATGGGCTGATCACGCTGGCGCTTGCGGTGTTGCTGGTGGTGGTGGGAATTCCACCCTTCGATTCCACCTGTATTGCCTTCTCGACCATCAGTACTGGCGGCTTTCTGCCCTTTGATGGCGCGATCGGCGAGCATTATGACAACCGGTTGGCCGAGCTTGTCATTGCCCTTGGCATGATCGCCGGGTCGTCCAGTGTCGTCTGGCATCGGATGGCGGTGCGCAAGAAATTGCAGTTTCTCATCGAACACCGGGAAAGCTACATCCTGTTTGCGCTGATGTTCGTGGTCGGGCTGTTCTATTCCATAACCCTCTTTCAGCTTGCCGGCGGCGCGAGTGTGCTGGCGCCAAGTGCTGCGATCCGGCAGGGATTCTTTGCCGCCATTTCGTTGATTTCGACTACCGGCATCGAACTGCGTCACGCAGACGTTACGGTCTTTCCCGGGCTGCTGGTGGTCAGTCTGGCGCTGATGGGGGCAACTTCCTTTTCCACGTCTGGCGGCCTCAAGATCTATCGTGTGGCCGCGCTGTTCATGCAGTTGGTGAGTGAAGTCAGCCGGCTGCTCCACCCCAACAAGATCCGCAAGGGGCGGCTTGGCGATGCGCGGCCAACGATCCAGTTCATGAACGGTGTCTGGACTTCGCTGTTCCTGTCGCTCACCCTGATCGCTGTGGTCGTCGGGATCGTCACAAGCCATATCGGATATCTGGATGGTGGTATTCTGGCTACCGTTTCGAGCTTCGCCAATATCGGCCCGCTTTACAGCACCAACTGGACGCAGACTGCCGACTGGCCCAGCTATTTCGAAATGGCACCGGTTGTGAAATACACTCTGGCGGCGACAATGCTGCTCGGGCGGGTGGAAATCATCGTCCTTTTGGGGGCACTGAGCTTCAGGACATGGCTCAGATAAGCCTGAAGTTGCAACACATTGGTTGGCTATTGGGCACAATGCCCAATTTGGTTGCGATTGCAGCTTGGCAAGCGACCGGTTTTAGTTAAACTGGTAGTCTGAGAATCGATATCTTAGAAAACTTCGATTTTTATGAGCAAGATTGCCGATGCGGTTTGTGGGGGGCTGCCGGGTGATCACTGGCAGAATTCCCCCAAGATATGTGGACAATATCAGCCTAATGGCTTCACGCGATCAAAAATGGCGTGGCTCAGGCTGGTGAAATCTACCGGACTACGTCATACTGAAATCACATGACAGGTCTTGATGACCTCATGTTGAATGAAAAGAAAATAAGGCAGGACACATGGCTGAACGCGCCCAGAACCTCCAAGATACCTTTCTCAATCATGTTAGAAAAACGAAGACACCTCTGACCATTTTTCTGGTCAATGGGGTCAAGTTGCAAGGTGTTGTAACTTGGTTCGATAATTTCTGCGTGCTTTTGCGCCGCGACGGGCATTCGCAGCTGGTCTACAAGCATGCCATCTCCACGATCATGCCAAATGGACCATTGACGCTGTTCGAAGCTGGCGAGAATGGCGAAAAGGCTGAGGGCTGATTGTCAGACTCAGACGAATTTGAAGGTCAGGAAACAGGCAAACGTGCGAGCAAGATGATTGATCGCGGCGCCGTTGTTACACGTGCGCTGGTGCTTGTTCCTATTCTTTCACAGCATTTGCAAAACAAGGCTGCGTCGGACGGACGTGTTATCCGGCGCACAGATGAGGCGCGTCTTGAAGAAGCCGCCGGGCTTGCTGCCGCTATTGATCTCGATATTGTCGATGTTTTGCGCGTGCCGCTCAATGCCATTCGACCTGCGACGCTGATCGGCAAGGGCAAGCTGGAAGATATCTGGGAGATCATCGACCGCGAGAAGGTTGATCTCGTCATCATCGATCATCCGCTTTCGCCTATCCAGCAACGCAATCTGGAAAAGGAATGGGATAGCAAGGTTCTCGACAGAACCGGACTGATCCTCGAAATTTTCGGTCGCCGCGCCCAGACCAAGGAAGGGCGCCTGCAGGTCGAACTGGCCCATCTCAATTACCAGAAAGGTCGTCTCGTACGCAGCTGGACGCATCTTGAGCGTCAGCGCGGCGGTATCGGCTTCATGGGTGGTCCCGGCGAAACGCAGATCGAGGCCGACCGGCGGGCCCTTCAGGACAAGATCAACCGGCTTGAGAAGGATCTCGAGCAGGTACGCCGGACCCGTGGGCTGCACCGCTCCAACCGGCAGAAGGTTCCGCATCCCATCGTTGCGCTTGTCGGCTACACCAACGCTGGCAAATCGACGCTGTTCAACTATCTTACCGGAGCCGGGATCTTTGCCAAGGATCTGCTCTTTGCAACGCTTGATCCGACCCTGCGCACAATGGTGTTGCCGCATGGGCGGTCGGTCATCCTGTCCGATACGGTCGGGTTCATCTCCGATCTGCCGACCCATCTGATCGCCGCTTTCCGTGCGACGCTGGAAGAAGTCCTTGAAGCCGATGTCATTCTGCATGTGCGGGACATCGTGCATGAGGATACCAACGCGCAGGCGGAAGACGTTGCCAGCGTTCTGCATGACCTCGGGATCGAGATCAACATTGATCCGCGGGTGATCGAAGTCTGGAACAAGATAGACCTGCTGCCCGAAGAAGAACGACAGACTGTGCTTGACAGGGCTGCCATTCAGCAGCCGTCCCGAGCAACGGGGCAGATGCAACCTGTCGCGGTTTCCGCCGTGACCGGTGAGGGCACCAGTATTCTGTTGGCCGAAATCGAGGAAAAGCTGTCTGAAGAGGACAACATCCTGACGGTTCATCTCGATTTCGAGGACGGGGAAGGGCTCGCCTGGCTGTATCGCCATTGCGATGTGCTCGATCGGGCCGACGGCGAAGACGGGATTGCTCTTCATGTGCGGGCGCAGGACAAGCTTCAGTCCGAATTGCGCAGCCGTTTTGACGTCGATTAGTCAACCCAGTCATTAAATCAGGGCAGGGGCTCCGGATGCAAGTCGCGTTCGGAGCCCTTGTTCATGATAGCCGGAGACGGTCAGTCCCGTTCACTCTTGGCTTCCTGCCAGAGATCTTCCATTTCATCGAGCGTGGCACTTTCGAGGTTGCCCCCCCGTTCAGCCAGTTCGCTTTCGATGTGACCGAAGCGGTCACGGAATTTCTGGTTGGTATAGGACAGCGCTTCGTCCGGGTCGACGTTCAGATGGCGGGCGAGGTTAGCCACGGCAAACAGCAGGTCGCCGATTTCATTGCGGATGGCCTTTTCGTCAAGCTCATGGTCGATGAGTTCGGCGCGGACTTCTTCCACTTCCTCGGCGATCTTGTCGAGCACGAGAATGGGGTCATTCCAGTCGAACCCGACCTTGCTGGCCTGCTTCTGCAGTTTGACGGCGGCTTTCATCGCTGGCATGCCGCGCGGTACGGCATCAAGGAAGGTCTGCTCCTTTTCGGTCAGGCCGATGGCTTCCCGTTCCTTGGCGCGTTCGGCCTTTTCCTCGGTCTTGATGGCTTCCCATGCTTCACGCACCATGCCCTTGTCGCGGGCCTCAGTGGTGCCGAATACGTGGGGGTGGCGGCGCAGCATCTTCTTTGTCACAGCAAGAACGACGTCGCCAAAGTCGAAGCGGGCCGGATGGTCTTCCATTTCGCTGGCCATTTGTGCGTGGAAGATAACCTGGAGCAAAAGATCCCCCAGCTCATCCCGCATATCATAGAGATCGTTCCGCTCGATGGCGTCCTGAACTTCGTAGGCTTCTTCTATGGTATAGGGGATGATGGAGGCGAAATCCTGTTCAATGTCCCAAGGGCAACCTGTCTCCTTGTCACGAAGACGGGTCATTATTTCGACAAGCGTTGCTATGTCGCGAGAGGGCTGAAGTGTCATATTTGAACTCAAGATTATTTGCGGTGGCACGCCTAACGCGTGCAGATTGACTCACCGGGTTCCGATGGTCATGTCCCGTTTATGCCCAAAGCCTTTGCGCTTTGCAATGGAGAAACCTGCTGATTGCAGGGTGCGGCGAACCCATCCGGCCGCGGTGTAGCTGGCAAGCGTTGCGCCGGGATTGGACGCGGCAAAGGCGGCTGTCATCAACTCAAGCGACCAGAGTTCCGGGTTGGTCTTTGGGTTGAAACCATCAAGATACCATGCGTCGATTCCATGGGGGATGCTGCTGATGCCATCCGCAGCGTCGCCGATAAACAAAATGAGCGTAACGGAGCCGAAATGGAGAGACTGCCATCCGTCGGCTTCCGGCTTCCATGCGGCTACAAGTCGTTCCGTCCACGGGGAGAGGTCCTGCCAGCATGACAGCGCTCTTTCCAGACTGGTTCTGTCGAGCGGGTATTTTTCGAATGAGATGAAAGTCAGTTGTGCGTCTTGCAGATTGGTGCCCGAGGGGCTGAGATCTTTTTGCCGGGCAAGATGGCTGTCCCATGCCTGCCAGGTGGCGAGGAAGTTGAGCCCGGTGCCGAAGCCGAACTCTCCGATCACCGGCGACTGGCCCTCTGACCATCGCGCCTCCAGTCTGTTGCCCCCAATGAAGACATGGCGCGTTTCCTCCAGACCGTTGTCACGGGTGTAATAGGTGTCATCGAAGCGTGTGGATTTAGGGGTCAAATTGTCCAGCCACACGAGTTCGGGAGGGTTCGCCATATCAATTTTGCCTTTGATCGATTAGGGTGCAGCAACCGTAACTTTGGAAGCTTCAAAGTGGGGCCTCTGCCGTCATACCGCTTCCCTTCATAAAAAGAAAAGTCTGCCATGCCAAGTGCTCTTAATACCTCATCTGCTTCTCACAGTGATTGCCTTATCGTGGGAGGCGGCGTGTTCGGCCTTTCCATCGCCAGAGCCTGTCTGGGTGCAGGCATGAGCGTTACACTCGTTGACAAACAGGAGATCGGGCAGGGTGCGAGCTATGGTCTTCTGGGGGCGCTCCTGCCGCATATGTCGGAAAGATGGAATGAGAAAAAAGAGTTTCAATTCAATGCTTTAAAAAATCTTTCTAATGTTAAAGTGGAACTTGAAGAAGAGGTCGGGCTGTCAATCGGCTACGACCGTTGCGGCCGTGTCGTGCCCCTCGGGACAGCCAACCTCAGAGAGCGCCACGAAGTGCGTTCCAAGGAGGCTGAAACCCTCTGGCACGGCGCCGAGACCGGATACTATCACAAGGTCATGCCGCAGGACGATCTGGGCGGGTGGCTCAATGCCGACCTTTGTTCCGAGGGCTATGCGTTCGACAATTTCTCCGCTCGCGCCAATCCGCGCGCCTATTGCGAGGCTGCCAGAGCCTCGGTAATCAAGCGCGGCGGCACGGTGCTGGAGAATGCCGAGGTGGTTGATATCAAGGATCTGGGCGAGGGGGCCGAGGTTACACTCAGCAACGGTGACAGGCTTTCTGCCGGCATCGTGGTGCTGTCAGCCGGTTACAAGAGCTTTGCGATGATTGAGGCGCTGACGGGCATGACGGAACTCGGCCAGGGCGTCAAGGGACAGGCGCTGATCGCTCACGTTGGCCAGAAGCCGGGCTTGCCGATCCTTTACGACCGCACAGTCTATGTCGTGCCACATGATGACGGGGTTTGTGCGATCGGCAGCACGACCGAAGAGGTCTGGGACGACGAGCACAGCACGGACGAGCGCTGCGATGAGATCTGGGCCAAGGCGCTGAACCTGTGTCCGATGCTGGAAGGTGCCGAGATCCTGCAGCGCTGGGCGGGCATTCGTCCGAAGGCCGAAAAACGTGACCCGATGGTCGGATTCCTGCCGGGATCTTCAAGCATCTATATCGCAACGGGTGGGTTCAAGATCGGGTTCGGGTTGGCGCATGCCATCGCTCAGGTTTCTGTTGAGCGTCTGGCCAAGCTGCAGTCAACCCTGAAACTGCCTGAGAGCTTCGAGATGACCTATCATCTTGATGGCAAGGCCTGGGGTAAGCATTAGCTCCGTTGCAATCGTATAAATACGAGAGAGCCGCCAGATGTGTGTCTGGCGGCTTTTCTTTTGCGAGCAGCGAATGAGGTGCGTAAGGGGACGTTGCTGCGGGGCGTCGATAAGGTGCCTGTCAGGGAGGAGGCCTTTGAATTGTGCACCGGGAAAGCGGGTATGGAGAGTGCGTTCCGCTGAGTTTTCTTTGTCCATCCAAAAGACGCATAATCTATATTATGGAACTAAATAGAAATATCGTGACTGGTTCGTGGCTGGTGGATGAATGAGTATTATGACGAGATTCCAGTGTCTTACAATCACTTTATGGAGTCATGACTCAGAGGTTCAACTAAATCCCTTTAGGCGTCTCTCATTCGTGTGCTGGAAGCGCCAATTTTTCTTCTGATTGACAAGGCAATTGAGGAAGACGCAGGGAATCAAAGAAATGCGCCACTTCGTGTTGACGTGATGTCTCACCTGAAGTGTTCCAGCTCGCTACCGTTGGCTTGTCGTGCTGTTCGTGCTGTGGCGCTCAGAAGGCATTGGCGACTGGCCTGCGTGGCATGTGCACGCGCAGTCAGCTCCGTACCGTCGTTGGTCTGTCGTCTCATGGCATCGAGCCACTTGCTCGCAAGCGCGAACCCGTCGACCTCAGACAGTCTCGCCTGACGTGGCTCTGAGGCAGTCGTATCGGTGAAATCGAGATGGAGACATGCTCCCGATGCGATCAGGGCTCTGTTGGCAAGCTGTGTTGGATACTTGGTGGTCAGAGCCTGCACGGATGCAGGCGCGGCATCAGAGCCGCGCAAAGTGGGACTGAGGATCGGAGAGATCTGTTCAGAAGGACAGCGTCAGCCCGTCATAGGCAGGAATGACGCCTTCGGGCAATATGTGCCGGAGCGTATCGTAGTCCATATCGATGTGCATGTGGGTCAGGATGGTCAGCTTTGGCTTCAGACGCTCGACCCAGTGCAAAACTTCATCAAGCGAGAAATGGCTCGGATGCGGTGCATAGCGCAAGGCGTCGACAATCCAGACATCGAGATCCTGCATCATCGAAATCGTTTCGGGTTCGAGATCGTTGACGTCCGACGAGTACGCCAGGTTGCCAATGCGGAAACCGAGCGAATGAATATCGCCATGCACCTGATTGTAGGGCATTGCCTCGATGCAGCCTGCTGGACCGTCAATGGTTACCATGCCACCATGGGCGATGCACTCGGATACCAGAATGGGTGGATAGCTGCTGCCTTCCGGCGTTTCAAAGCAATAGCCGAAACCCTGATGTAAACGCTTGAGCGTCATCTCGTTGGCATAGACTTTCACCCGCTCTCGACGGTTGAACACAAAGGCGCGCAGATCATCGATGCCGTGGGTGTGGTCCGCATGAGGATGGGTATAGAGAACGCCATCAACCCAGTCGATATTCTCGCGCAACATCTGCTCGCGGAAATCCGGGCCGGTGTCAATGAGCGCACGGGTCACCTGACCGTCCTGCCATTTTTCGACAAGAGCCGAACAACGGGTGCGCCGGTTCTTCGGGTTATGCGGATCGCATTTGCCCCAGTCGTTGCCAACCCGTGGCACGCCCGGCGATGATCCGCAGCCCAGAATATGCAGCTTGTATCCGTTGTCCTTTGTCATCACTTATTGCTTTCCGCAATCTGTTGCCTTATCGCGCAGCCTTGCTGAACAGGCGGAAGAAATTGTCCGTCGTAATTTTGGAAATCTCTTCCAGCGATACGCCTTTCACCTCAGCCAGAACCTGAGCCGTGTTGACGACATAGGATGGTTCGTTGCGTTTGCCGCGATATGGCATCGGGGCCAGATAAGGAGCGTCGGTTTCGACCAGCAGGCGATCAAGCGGCACGTCCTTGATGGTATCGCGGATTTCCTGACTGCGTTTGAAGGTCAGAATGCCGGAGAGGGAGACATACAGCCCCATTTCCAGTGATCGCATCGCCAGTTCGCGATTGGAGGAATAGCAATGCAAAAGGGCGGGGAAGGCCCCCTCCTCCATGCCTTCCCTGAGGATCGCGATGGTGTCGTCTTCTGCGTCACGGGTATGGATGGACAGCGGTAGACCGGTCATCCGGGCCGCCTTGATATGCCTGCGAAAGCCTTCTGCCTGTGCTTCACGCGGTGCGTTGTCGTAGAAATAGTCAAGGCCGACCTCACCAATGGCGACGCATTTGGGATGCTCGGCCAGTCTGGCGATGTCTTCGGCGCTGTAGTTCAGCTCTTCGTCCGTATTGTGCGGATGGGTGCCGACCGAGCAGAAGACATTGTCATACCGCTCGGCGATGGCCTTGATTTCATCGAACTTGTTGATGCGTGTGCATATGGTGACCATATGCCCGACGCCCGCCAGCTTGGCGCGGCGGACGACATCGTCCAGTTCTTCCTGAAAGTCAGGAAAATCCAGATGGCAATGGCTATCAACCAGCATGATCCCGTCTATGCCTCGTCTTCTTCGGTTTTCTCGACATAGCGCGGGAATACCGGGCTTGGTTTGTCGATCGGAGTGCCTGCTGCCAGACGGCCAACAGGGCCAAGGGAGGTGAAATCGCGCTTGTCAGACGGAAGAGCGAAGAGATCGAGCAACTTCTCGGCGGAGTCCGGAATGTAGGCCTGAGCAAGGATGCCAACCTGACGGATGATCTCGGCCGTGACATAGAGCACGGTGTTCATCCGGGCAGGATCGGTTTTGCGAAGAGCCCATGGTTCCTGGCTCGCAAAATAGCGGTTCGCTTCGCCCACAACGTCCCAGATGACCTCAAGAGCCTTGTGGATCAACTGCTTGTCCATGAACTCACGGCATTTTTCAAGCATCGCATCGGTCTGGTCAAGCATTGCCTTGTCTTCAGGGCTGAAGGCCCCCGGTGCTGGCAGCGCATTGTCGCAGTTCTTGGCGATCATCGAAAGCGAACGGCTTGCGAGGTTGCCAAGGTCGTTGGCAAGATCGGCGTTGGTGCGGTTGACGATTGCTTCGTGGCTGTAGTTGCCATCCTGACCGAATGGCACCTCGCGCAGGAAGAAGAAGCGGGTCTGGTCAAGGCCGTATTCCTCAATGAGGCCGAACGGATCGATGACGTTGCCCACGGATTTGGACATCTTCTCACCGCGGTTGAACAGGAAGCCATGTGCAAACACGCGGCCCGGCACATCGATGCCTGCCGACATCAGGAAGGCTGGCCAGTAGACTGCATGGAAGCGGATGATGTCCTTGCCGATGATGTGGGTGGCGTTGCCCCAGAAGGTCTTGAACTTCTCGGCGTCGACATTGGGATAACCAAGGGCGGTGATATAGTTGGTCAGAGCATCAACCCAGACATACATGACATGCTTGTCATTACCGGGCACCGGAATGCCCCAGTCGAAGGTGGTGCGGGAGATCGACAGATCGCGCAGGCCACTTTTCACGAAGCTGATGACTTCGTTGCGGCGCTCGGATGGGCCCATGAAATCCGGATGGTCTTCATAGAGGGCCAGCAGCTTGTCCTGATAGGCGGAGAGGCGGAAGAAATAGCTTTCCTCTTCGGTCCATTCCACGGGCGAGCCCTGCGGGCCATAACGGACACCGTCTTCGCGTACTTCGGTTTCGCCCTCGGCGTAAAAGGCTTCGTCGCGGACGGAGTACCAGCCCGCGTAGCTGTCCAGATAGATGTCGCCGTTGGCTTCCATCGCCTTCCAGATCGCCTTGGAGGCTTCATAGTGGCGTGGCTGCGTGGTGCGGATGAAGTCATCGTTGGACAGGTTCAGCGCCTTGGCCATTCTTTCAAACACTGGTGCATTCTGGTCGGCCAGCTGGGCGGCTGTCATGCCGAATTTTTCGGCCGTCTGCTGCATCTTCTGGCCATGCTCATCCGTTCCGGTCAGGAAAAACACCGGATATCCATCGAGGCGCTTGAAGCGTGCCATCGAGTCCGTTGCCATCATTTCATAGGCATGCCCGATATGAGGGGCGCCGTTGGGATACGAGATAGCTGTGGAGATGAAAAACGGAGATTTGTCAGTCATGCCGATGGTCGTCTTCTATCAATGGGTGGATTTTCGCCTGCATGGAGCCATCATGGTTTGGTTTGCCATGAGAACGGCTGTGCAGAGCATGGAATTCTTTCAGAAAGGTTTGTGGGCGAAGGGGCGCTGATCGTCAAGGTTTTTTGTGCAATGACGGTGGACAGAGGCCGCTTTCGAGCCAATATTCTATTCGCCTCGGGCCGCCTTGGCCACCATGCGCATGACTTCGATCACAGTCTGCTTCTTGTCCAGATTGAACACGCGGGTTTCCTGTATCTTGTCGCGTGCATCGTCCCAAACCCGTGCCAGCGGAAACAGGTCTTCGCCCCTGATGCCATCCCTGCGGCTGTTGGTATGCAACTGGCGGCTGAGGAAGCGGTGAACGAGATCGGCAAAGCCGTCAAAGCGTTGGTCCTTGCCGCGCAATGCAACCGTTTCGGCAAAGGCATTGAGGCTTTCGTAATCCGGCGTATAGGGCGGCGTCAGCAGGCGGTCGAAGGCATGAATGAGGACCAACCCCTCGTCAGACTGGAGCTCGGCTGCCTTGCGCAGGGATCCGTCGCAGCTCTGGACGAGCTGTGGGATGGTGTCGCCTTCGGCGATACCGAGGCCGGCAATCGCCTTGTCGAGCACAGGGCTTTCGAGCGGCGAGAAATTGAGGCGCCGACAGCGGGAACGGATGGTGGGCAGCAACCGCCCCGGTGCGTGGGAGACGAGAAAGAAGATTGTCCGTGCCGGTGGCTCTTCAAGAATTTTCAGAAGCGCATTCGCCGCGTTGTTGTTGAGATCGTCTGCCGGATCGACAATGCAAACGCGCCATGTGCGTTCGCCCGCCGTTGACCCGAAGAAGCGCACCGTCTTGCGCACTTCATCGACGGTGATTTCGGTCTTGAAGCGCTTGAGCTTGTCGTCATAGGGCCGGTCGATGACCAGCAGGTTGGGATGCGCCAGATTGCTGACCAGATGCACTGCGTGGCTATCGTCCGGGCTGTCAAGGCTGGTTGGTGCAGCGCTGGCCCCAAGCAGGCCTCCTCCGGAGAGCTGGGCGGCACCCTCGTTGAAGATGAAACGTGCCGCACGATAGGCAAAGGTCGCCTTGCCGATGCCCTTGGGGCCAGTCAGAAGCCACGCGTGATGCAGCTTTCCCGATTGCCAGGAGGCAAGGAAGCGCTGTTCGTCGGCAGTGTGGCCAAAGAAGAGCCGCTGCCTGTGTGGCGGTTCAAGGCCCTCGAGTGCGTCATAGACGGGGCTGTCCTGATCCGTATCAGCCATCACTATCCCTTTGTGTTCGCGTCCGTATTGTTTGCCACTTGCGACGGCGAAGCCCCCTGCTCCGGGTCGATCAGCTCGCGTTCGACAATCTGCCAGATATCGTAGGCAATGTCCTCAATGCTCTGCGAAGCGTCAATCACCTTGCAGCGGTCAGGATCGTTATGGGCCAGATGCAGAAAGGCGTTGCGCCGGTTTTCATGCACGGCCAGAGCTTCGCGTTCGAAGCGGTCGGCCATTTCCCCCTCGGCGCGGCGCTTGTTGGCCCGGGCCATGCCAATTTCTGCCCGCAGGTCGAGAATGAATGTCAGATCCGGGCGCACACCATCAATCGCCAGACGCTCGAGGATATTGACTAGATCCTCCGAGACATCCGTGTTTTCGCCCTGATAGATGCGGGTAGAATCCATGAAGCGGTCGCACAGCACCCATTGGCCGCTTTTCAGCGCCGGGCGGATTTTCGTGTCGACGTGATCGGCTCTTGCCGCAGCGAAAAGCACAGCCTCGCCACTTGGCGGGATGCCCATTCTCTCGACAGTGCCTGAGAGCAGCAGCTCGCGAACGGCTTCGGCCTTGGGGGAACCGCCGGGTTCGCGCGTCTGGATGCAATTTATGCCCCGTTGCTGCAGGCGCCTTGCCAACAGGCTGATCTGGGTCGATTTGCCGACGCCTTCGCCGCCTTCAAAGGTAATGAATTTTCCTTGTGACATGCCGCAGCCTGCTCCCGATAAGCTGTCGTCCCGCCTTGCAGACAAGACTAGGGACGGAGGGAATCGCTTCCCTCACGCTGGTTTCGAGTTCTGCTTGTAGCAGGAAGTTGGCCTAGAACCAACCAAGCAGGAGTTCTTTCAACGCCCCGATGGCCCGTTGGGATGTGGTGCCACGACCGATGGATTCACCGGTGATCAGTGGAGCCTCATAGATCAGCTTGTCATCATTCCAGACCTTGAGTGTGGCTACCTCGACGCCCTCTTCAAGCGGCGCACGCAGAGGGCCGTCATAGACGACGCGAGCCTTCAGGTTGCCTTCCTGGGAGCGTGGCATGAACAGACTGACCGGGCGCTTGCTGACGAGCATGACCTCAGCCTTGTCGCCGCCAAAGACATTCGCATAGGCGATCTTTTCATCCGGATCAAAAATGCGCCGGGAGGTGAAGGCCCGAAAGCCCCAGTTCATGATCTTGCGGGCTTCTTCACGGCGCTCCTTCTGTGATTTCATGCCCGTCAGAACCGCAATGAGCCGCTCATCGCCGCGCTTTGCCGAGGCGACAAGGCAATAGCCGGCAGCTTCCGTATGGCCGGTCTTCAGTCCGTCAGCGCCTTCGGTGAATCCGAGAATCGGGTTGCGGTTCTGCTGGGTGATGTTGTTCCACGTATACTCGGGAATGGCGAAATAGTGATAGTATTCCGGATATTCCTCGATGATATGGCGCGCCAGCACGGCAAGATCCCGTGCCGTGACCTTCTGGCCATCAGCTGGAAGGCCGGTGGAGTTGACGAAATGGGAACTGGTGAGGCCAATTTCCTCGGCGCGCTTGTTCATCAGCTGGGCGAATGTCTCTTCGTTGCCAGCCATGCCTTCGGCAACCGCGATACAGGCGTCGTTGCCAGATTGGACAATGATGCCGTGCAACAGTGCATCCAGAGGCACCATCGAGCCGAGCTTGGCGAACATCGTGGAGCCGCCGGAGTTCGCGCCCCCTTCCCGCCATGCGTGTTCGGAGATGTAGAATTCCTCATCAAGCTTGAGCTGGCCGGTCTTGAGAGCATGAAACACCACTTCAAGGGTCATCAGCTTGGCA
Source organism: Cohaesibacter haloalkalitolerans (assembly GCF_003574655.1). Lineage (GTDB taxonomy): Bacteria > Pseudomonadota > Alphaproteobacteria > Rhizobiales > Cohaesibacteraceae > Cohaesibacter > Cohaesibacter haloalkalitolerans. Next base: position 141,965 of record NZ_QNUM01000003.1, on the reverse strand, counting down.
AGGGAAGCCGGAGGAACTGGTTCATCTTCCTCTTTGGAAAACAGCACCGATCCCGAATTGAAGTCGATCAGATAGGCGTGTTTGGCGGCTGTTTCATAGACTTGCGCCATGGCGCCAGAGATCGGCGATAAAGAGACAATCGTCAGAAAAAGCAAAAGGCAGAAAAATTTCTTAAACATGCCGTTGAGCATCCTTCCCCCCCAACGTTAGGTTTGGTGCCCGCTGCCATATCCGGCGCGGACAGACATCTTTAGAAAAAACACAGCTTCAGGCAATTCACCTTTGCGTGTGCCATTTCCGTTGGGAGGGATAGTATCTTAACTGAGGAAAAAGAAAAAGGAGAGCATGGCGCTCTCCTTGAAAAAACTTGATATTTCGGATTTGTACGCTGTTGAACCCTAGCTGAGACCCAACTGGCTTCTCATATCCGCGATGTCGGACCATGTCACACCGGGCTTGAGCTTGTTGATCGCCAGAGAAACGGTCCCGTCATCCTCGTTGCGGATGTCGACGGCTGCCAGCATGGCAAATTCCTGAGCGAGTCGCATGCCATAGGACGGTTCGAAGCGACCGATCTGATCGAGAGCCTTCGGTGCAGGACCAACAGCTGCCTCGGTGCTGTCTGTTTCGTTGAAGTCACGTGCTTTGCGGGCGAGAGCCTCGGCAAGGCCCGCCTGCTTGTTCTGCCCGAGAATGCGATCGATTGCGGCATATCCAGCCTCAACCCGCATGGAGCTGGAAGGGGCATAGTTTAGCTGGATCGGGGCCATGCTGGCCAGCTCGATCGGGGTGCCCAGAGTGCCCATGCCTTCCGGCGGGAAATAGCCGTCTCCGACAAGGTCGACAGGTGCCCAGCCTGCGCTTGGGGATGACGAAGCAAGGTCAATCGTGCTCGGCACAAAGGCAGTGGCATCGGGAGCAGTCAACTGCGGCAATTGCCCCAGAATCAAATCGTTGGTTTCCGGCTGCGGTTTGGATCTTGGAACCGAGGCCGATGCGATCATGACGGGAGAGGATTCGAAGCTGCCGCCGCCTGTCGGGAGATTGAGCTTGTCGTTGCCGATCGGCTGTCCCCTGTCGCGATAGGAATTCTCAAGAAATGCCGTGTCATGGCCATCCATGCGCGCCCGACCCACATACTGGACACGGACGTTGGTGATGCCGTCATTGATGAAACCGAGTTTCTGGGCAACGCGATGGGAAAGGTCGATAATGCGGCCGTGGGCATAGGGGCCACGGTCATTGACGCGAACCAGTGTCGACTTGCCATTATTGAGGTTTGTCACGCGGACGTAGGACGGCAAGGGTAGTGTTGGATGAGCGCCAGTGAGCGAATTCATGTCGAAGATTTCGCCGTTCGCCGTCAGGCGCCCGTGGAAATCATCGCCATACCAGGAGGCCTTGCCAACCTTGTTGTAGGATGGCTGTTCCTTTGGAACATAGGTGCGCCCGGCAACCTTGTAGGGTTTGCCGACCTTGTAGACACCGCCACCTTTTACAAACTCGCCAGACTTCGTGGCCACACGGGCACTGGCCGACACGCCATATTTGGGATCGACCCTGCTTTTCTTCGACGAACTGGAGCATCCTGACAAGACAAGGCCCGTCACACTCAACAGCGCGATCAGCATTCCTACCCGAGTATTCTTTGCGATTGAAACCACCACGTCATACCCCGTTGGTTGCTTTGCAGAAAGCAGGATTGATTTGTTCTTATCTAGCATGCCGACAAACTCATTACTCTTCAGCCGACGTCCTCTCAATCGGTAAAATCCCATAGCATCAAGGTTAACAGCTACAACTGAACCGACCTTATGGCATAGTAACCTGCAAAAGTTCAATATTTCCGAAACAGGCAGACTTTACCAGAAAAATTGACGCTTTACAGGTTTCTTGGTGAAGGAAGTGTAAAGCTATGGTGGCAAAATTGTGGTGCCTGTTAATGGATGCCTGAATTTCAACGGTTTTTTTCCCGCTCGTAGTGGCTAGTTCGGTCGGGAATGAGGCTTTTTAAGGGAATGGTGCGGTGTTTTCAACAGCATCGGCTGATGAAATGCAAGAAGACTTGCAATTGTCAGAAAATAGCGTCAAAAGGGCCTCCAACCACATGACGCCGGAGGGGTGGCAGAGTGGTCGATTGCGGCGGTCTTGAAAACCGTTGGGCTTCACGGTCCCGGGGGTTCGAATCCCTCCCCCTCCGCCATTTCCTCCTGAAAGATTGTCTTGATACCGCTCCGCCGGTTTTGGCTTACGTGCCGGATATTCTGCGGAATGGATGTCTAATGTCTGCCTTTGGCCTCGCCCCTGTTTTGCATGTTAAACGAGATTGGCGTGGCACTTGCATAAGATAAAGACTGGTACGCAAGAAAGGAGGCAATGGTGAGTAATATGCAACATGATTTCGTAAGTGCACTCTCTTCGGGAATTGCACTCGACGATGCGATGGAGATCGCGCAAACCGTTCTGCGTCCCCTGGGGTTTGATGCATCGAGCTACGATTTCTCCCCCGTCCCCCTCACCCATGACGGTGAATTCATCGTCCCCACTGTCTACGCCATGCAGAACACCCCCAGTGACATGACGGACCTGTGGTGTGGCCAGCATTATTATGCCCATGATCCGGTCATGGATGCGTCGCGCGAAACGTCCTGCCCGTTCATCTGGACCTATCGCGGCCAGCAAAGTGATATCATGAGCCGGATTCTGGATCAGCGCCATCGGCCGGTGGTCGATTATCTGTGTGACACCGGCATGGAAAGCGGCATCACGGTGCCCATTCGCGGCGCAGGTGGTGCTTTGGCGACCTTTACAGCGATCAGCACGTCCAGAATCGACATTGATGACCTGAACAATGCTGTTTCGTCAGTTGGTTATCTGGCTCATATCTTTCATGAAGCGGTCGTCAAGGGCTTTCCTCCACAAGCTTTTCGCACGCCGCATGTCAGGCTCACTGCTCGCGAGCGGCAGTGTCTGCAGCTGTGTGCAAAGGGGTTGATTGCCAAGGAAATTGCTCATGAGCTCGGGCGCTCGGTTGCTACGGTTACCCTGCATCTCACCTCGGCGACCAAAAAGCTCGGCGCGCGCAACCGCTTTCACGCGCTGGTGCTCGCTGCGCACTATCAATTGCTCGAAACAACCAACTGAAATTTGCAGAACCTATAAGATTCATTAGCTATTGGTGAATGGTCGAATGTGCCTAGGATTGGATCTCAGCAAGACAATGAGGTTTAGATGGCAGATTTTGAGATTCAGGAAGGCTATTCGCCTTATCAGACATATAAAACTTGGTATCGGATCTGCGGATCCCTCGACTCGCCCAAGCTTCCCCTGGTGGTGGCGCACGGCGGTCCAGGGTGCACTCACGACTATATCGACAGTTTTATGGACCTGGCCAAAACGGGCCGCCCTGTCATCCACTATGACCAGATCGGCAACGGCAAGTCGACGCACCTGCGCGAAAAAGGGGCTGATTTTTGGACAGTTGACTTTTTTTTAGGCGAATTGGACGCGCTGCTCAGCCATCTGGGCATTCAGGACCGCTATGCCTATCTGGGGCAAAGCTGGGGCGGCATGCTCGGGTCTGAACATGCAGTCAGGCAGCCGGCTGGCCTCAAGGCGCTGGTTCTGGCCAACTCGCCGTGCAACATGCAAATCTGGTTGAAAGGGGCTGCCGAGCTGCGGGCCCAATTGCCGCAGGATGTGCAGGACACTCTGGATCTGCATGAAAAGGCTGGCACAATCGACCATCCCGACTATAAAGCAGCGACCGAGGTCTTCTATGATCGTCATGTCTGTCGCACCAAGCCACGCCCGGTGGAGGTGCAGCGGACCTTCGATGCGATGGATGAAGACCCCACTGTCTATCACACCATGAATGGTCCAACCGAATTTCACGTCATCGGCACCATGAAGGACTGGTCGATCATTGATCGCCTGCACAAGGTCAAAGCGCCAACGCTGGCGTTTCGCGGCGCCCATGACGAAGCAACCACCGAGTGCTTGCAGCCTTTTTGGGACAATATCCCCGATGTGGTTGCGCATGTCTTCCCCAACTCAAGCCACATGCCCCATGTAGAGGAAAAAGAGGATTGTATGGCCGTCGTAGAAGCCTTCCTGTCGAAGTATGATAGCGAGTAAAGCATGCTGGGTCGTTATCGCTTTGTCCTGTTCCGTCCGTTCCAGTTGCTGCCTGTGATGTTTGGCATCTCGGTTGTCACCTTCATTCTCGTGCGCCTTATCCCCGGGGATCCTGCACGGGTGTTGCTGGGTGCGCGTTCGACCCCGACTGCCCTTGCCAAGATACGGGCGCAATATGGGCTCGATGAGCCGATGATCACCCAGTATTTCTATTTCCTGAAAAATCTGGTTCACGGTGAAATGGGGCGTTCGACCCTTTACAAGATCGACGTATTGAAGCTGATCGCTACGCGCATTGAACCAACGCTGATGCTGGTTTTCTTTGCAGTGCTGCTGTCGCTGGTGATCGCCGTTCCGCTGGCGGCTCTTTCGGCGCGCAAGCAGGGCCAATGGCCGGATCATTTTGCCCGTATCGCCGTGACTGCCGGGCTTGGCTTTCCGCAGTTCTGGCTTGGCGTCATGCTGATCATCCTGTTTGCGGTCAGTCTCAATTGGTTGCCGGTGTCCGGCTATGGCAAGTCCTTCGAGGACAAGGCTCTTCACCTTGTTCTGCCCTGTCTGACCATTGCGCTTTCGCTGTCTTCGGTCATCACCCGCAGCTTGCGGGCGGCGATGATTTCCGGTCTCAATTCGGATATCGCGACGGCTGCCCGGGCGCGTGGGGTATCGGAAAACACGGTGTTCTGGCGGCATGTGGTGCCCAATGCGCTGGTGCCCACCATCAACCTGCTTGCCGTCAATATCGGCTGGCTGATCGGTGGCACGGTGGTGGTGGAGAGCGTGTTCGCTCTGCCCGGTATGGGGCAACTGCTGGTTCGCGGCATCTTCTCGCGAGATTACATGGTGGTTCAGGGCGTTGCCATGGTGTTTGCCGTTGCAACCCTGTTGATCAACTTCCTTGCCGACATCCTGACCGTAGCCCTTGATCCGAGAGTGAAATTCTGATGGCGCAAACAAGACCCTTCTTCCCTCAGCTCAAATGGCGCGCCCTGATGAGCAGTAACACGACCCTGACGCTCGGGTTCTGCATTCTGGCTTTCTTCATCGCGGCGGCCCTTCTGGCGCCGCTGGTGGCTCCGTTCGATCCGATTCTGCAGGACGCCAGTGCGCGACTGCAGGCCCCTACTCTGCTGCATCCGTTTGGCACGGACAACTTCGGCCGAGACGTTCTTTCCCGCGTAATCTGGGGCGTGCGGATCGACTTGCAGATAGCCTTGCTGGGCGTGCTGTTCCCGATGATCATCGGGACGATTCTGGGAACGGTGGCCGGTTTTCTGGGCGGTATCGTCGATACCATCCTGATGCGCATCATCGATATTGTGCTGGCCTTTCCTTTTCTCGTTCTGATGCTGTCCATCATCACCATTCTCGGCCCCGGTCTGGCGAGTTTCTATATCGCCATGGCGCTGGTTGGCTGGGTCAGCTATGCCCGACTGGTGCGGGCGCAGATTCTCGTGCTGAAAACGATGGATTTCGCCGTTGCTGCCCAGAGTCTGGGCTACTCTCGGCTACGCATCATGTTTCGTCACCTGCTGCCGAACGCTCTCACCGGCTCCATCGTCTTTGCTATGTCCGATGTCATTCTGGTGCTGTTGAATGGTGCTGCCATCAGCTATCTGGGGCTTGGGGTTCAGCCGCCTGCTGCCGAATGGGGCATCATGGTTGCCGAAGGACAGGGCTTCATCACGCAGGCTTGGTGGATCACCTTCTTCCCCGGCTTTGCCATTGTCTGCCTCGCTTTGGGCTTCTCGTTGCTGGGCGATGCCCTTGGTGACATGTGGGAGGCTGAAGTATGACCATTCTCTCCGTAAAAGGCCTCTCGGTCAGCTATCAGGACAAGGTGGAAACCCGTTCTTTGCTGGAAGATGCCACTTTCGATCTTGGCCAGTCGGAAATTCTTGGCCTTGTGGGCGAAAGCGGGTCTGGCAAGAGCCTGTTGTGTCGGGCGATCATCGGTTTGCTGCCCTCAACGAAACTGTCGGTTACCAGCGGCGACGTTGTGCTCGAGGGCCGGTCCATTCTCGGCCTTGAGGAAAAGGCGATGATGGATGTGCGCGGTCGGCGCATCGGGATGATTTTCCAGAACCCGACCAGCCATCTGGATCCGGTCATGCGTATCGGCGACCAGATCTGCGAAGGCTTGTTCCGTCACGGCTCCTATTCCAAACAGGATGCCAGAGTGCAGGCTATCGAGTTGTTGACACAGGTCGGCTTTCCCGATCCCGCCCGGGCTTTCCGCAGCTATGCACACGAATTTTCCGGCGGCATGCGCCAGCGCGCGATGATTGCCATCGCCCTTTCCTGCGAGCCGGAAATTCTCATTGCCGACGAGCCGACCACGGCGCTTGATGTGACCGTGCAGGCGCAAATTCTGGAGCTTTTGCTGGAGTTGCGCAAGAAACGCGGGCTTTCCATCATTCTCATCACGCATGACCTGGGCGTCGTGGCGCAAACCTGCGACCGGATTGCCGTGATGCGAGAAGGCCGGATCGTCGAAATTGAAGAAAAGCGCAAGCTGCTGTCTGCTCCGCAGCACAGCTATACCAAGACGCTGATCGCTTCTCACCCCTCATTCGATGACCATCTGGCAAGCCGTGCGCTTGACGATGATATCGTGGTGGAAGAACCGCACATAAAGCCGATCTTCGAGGTGGATGATCTGGTGGTCGAGTTCAACGCAGGCAAAAGCTGGTTTCGCTCCAAAGCTGCCTTCCGGGCGTTGGCGGGGGTTAGTTGCCAGATCTTCCCCGGCGATACGATCGGTATCGTAGGGGAAAGCGGTTCGGGCAAGAGCACACTGGCGCGGGCCATGATCGGCCTCACCCCCATCACCTCGGGTGATATTGCCTATGATGGTGCCGTGCTGACCTTGAAACGCGATCAGGCCCTCAGGAAACTGCGCCGGGAAGTGGCGATGGTGTTTCAGGATCCGTTCAATGCGCTGAACCCACGCATGACGGTGGAAGCGATGTTGCGCGAGGTTCTGGAAACGCAGGGCGAGATCGCAAGGAACGCCATTGACAGCCGGATTGACGAATTGCTGGAGTTGGTGGGCCTTGATGTATCCTTCCGCCCACGCAAGCCAAAGAGCCTCTCCGGTGGCCAGTGTCAGCGTGTCGGCATTGCCCGTGCCCTCGCCGTCAATCCCAAGGTGATCATCGCCGATGAGTGCGTTGCCGCGCTTGATGTGACCATTCAGGCTCAGATCATCTCGCTGTTCAAGGAACTGCGGGAGAAAATGGCGCTGACCATCATCTTCATTGCCCACGACCTCGCCATCGTCCGCGAGCTTTGTGAAAGCGTGATTGTCATGCATCACGGTCGCATTGTCGAGGCTGGCAGAACCGAAGACGTCTTCGATAATCCCGAGCAGGACTACACCGCAAATCTGCTGGCCGCGATCCCCAATATTGATCCCGACAAGCCGATTGGCACCAGAACGGTCGCCCGCGCAATTCAGGGCAATTGAGAAAACACACAACAAACGCAATCACATAACAGAAGGAACACCAAAACAATGTTCAGAAAATTTTCCCGTGTGGGACTTCTTGCAATGACCCTTGTCATGGGCGCGATGACTGTGGCCGATGCTGCAGGCGTGCTCTCCATCGGTCGCCGTGAGGACTCCAGCACCTTCGACCCGATCAACACCGCCCAGAACATCGACTTCTGGGTTTTCATGAACGTGTATGACGTGCTGGTCCGCGTCGACAAAACCGGTGCCGAGCTGGTGCCCGGTCTTGCCGAAAGCTGGGACATCTCCACGGACGGCCTGACCTACACCTTCCATCTTCGTGATGCGAAATTCTCCGATGGCTCTGCCATCACGTCCGAAGACGCCAAATTCTCTCTTGAGCGCGTTCGTGACGATGAACTTTCCCTGTGGTCTGACAGCTACAAGATCATCTCCGACATGCAGACCCCGGATCCCAAGACGCTTGTCATCACCCTGTCCGAACAGTCGGCTCCGTTCCTTTCCACCCTCGCCATGCCTGCCACCTCTGTCATTTCCAAGGCCGGTTTTGAAGCAAAGGGTCAGGAAGACTATTCCCAGAACCCGGTTGCTTCCGGCGCTTTCGTCGTGAAGGAATGGCTGCGCGGTGACCGCGTCATCCTTGCCAAGAACCCCGAGTTCTGGCAAGCAGACAAGGTTAGCCTTGATGGCGTCGAATGGATCTCCATGCCGGATGACAACACCCGCATGCTGAGCGTTCAGTCCGGCGAGCTTGATGCCGCCATCTATGTGCCGTTCTCCCGCGTGGAAGAGCTGAAGGCCGACGACAAGCTTACCGTTCACATCGAGCCCTCCACCCGTGAAGATCATCTTCTGATGAACCACGAGCATGAGCCACTCAACAATGTTCATGTCCGTGCTGCCATCGACTACGCCATCGACAAGCAGTCTATCGTTGATGCCGTGACCTTCGGTCAGGGCAAGGTTGCCAACAGCTTCATTCCGGCTGGGGCTCTCTATCACAGCGATGAAAACGGGGCTCGTGACTTCGACCTCGAAAAAGCCAAGGCCGAGCTTGCAGAAGCTGGCGTCGACGGCATTTCGCTTGATTATCTGGTAAATGCCGGCAACGAAGTTGACGAACAGGTTGCCGTTTTGATCCAGCAGCAGCTGGCCGCTATCGGCATCACCATCAATCTGGTGAAAATGGACCCGAGTCAGACCTGGGACATGCTGGTTGCTGGCGATTATGACCTGTCCATGATGTACTGGACCAACGACATTCTCGACCCCGATCAGAAGACCACCTTCGTTGTGGGCCATGACGTCAACATGAACTACATGACCCGGTACAACAACGAAAAGGTCAAGCAGCTGGTTGCCGAAGCCCGTCTTGAGCTGGATTCGGCCAAACGCAAGGCCATGTATTTCGAAATCCAGAAATTGGCCAAGGCTGATGCACACTGGATTGATCTGTTCTATAGCCCGTTCATCAATGTCACCCAGAAGGGCATCAAGAATTTCGACCAGAACCCTCTCGGTCGCTTCTTCCTGGAAGACACTGTCAAGACGGCTGAATAGCCTCTGATACAAGGCACCGCCCAGCAAGCCGGGCGGTGCCCTCTTTTGCCTCTGCCTCTGGGCATTGCACTGCGCAAGGTCGCAGCAGATACAGAAAACCCGCAGGGATCAGGTGATCGCTGCGGGTTTTGTCTGTTTGAGGGCTTGGGCTTTCTACAGGCGGCGGTAGTCGAGTTTGCGTGCCAGCCAGCAACCAAGCGTGATGCCTTCGATGGTGCCATCGTCGCCACGGGTTGCCGTGATGGTCCAATCCCCTGGTGCAGGCGCATCCATCGAGCGGCGGGTGACGAATACCCATGTGTCGAGCCCGACCGGATGGACACGTTCCATGATGCCGGTTCCAAGAACGCCCTGACAGTAGGCATAGAGGCCGCCATCCTCGGCAACCACGGTGAAGGTCGCGTCGAGCTCGTCCGAATAGTAACGACCTGCGAACTCTGCGTCCGGCGTTACTGGCGATTTTGGCAGCGGCACCAGTTTGGAGACCAGATTTTCACCCTTCCTCGTCATGGTCATTGTGTCTTGGGTCTTGCTGAGGGTGACGCTTGCAGTTTTCAAGGTGCCGTCTTCGGCTGCAAAGACAATGTCGCCGCCGGTCGAGTAATGCAGATGGGCATCTGTCTTGCCACTTTCGATGGCGGTCAGCAGGTTGGCCTCGGGGCAGAGCCATTGGCCATCCCAACCTTCAGGCATGGGCATCGGCTTTGGTGCTTTATAGCCGAGGGCGGCATTGAACAGGGCCTCGGCTGCGCCATAGGCACTGCCTTCATGGTTGAGGATGACGACCACCGACATGCGCTCGGATGCGCAATGCATGCGGAAGGCGCGGAAGCCGCGCAGGGCTCCTGCGTGACCGGTCACCTTGCGACCGGCCAGCTCCATGTGGGCCAGCCCGTAGCCATAGCCGGCAGGTGTCCCGTCCTTGAAGGTCGGTGGCGTTGAAATGCGATTGTAGAGGCTATCCGGGTCGTCTCGGGTCTGATCAATCCAGCATTCATAGGCGAGCATGTCTTCAAGGGATGCTGAAATGCCGGCATCCCCGAACCAGTAGATGCCATTGTCTGCTGGCATGAAGCCGACCTGTTCGTTGCCTTCGTAGCCGATGACGCCATCGGCGGTTACGCGGCTGTCGGAGAGCAGCGCGGCGGTCTTCATGTTTGCCGGTCCCCAGACGGTTTCCGCAAGCAGCCCCTGAAGCGAGCGGCCGGTTTCCCGTTCGATCAGCTCTCCGACGATGCGGAAGTTGGCGTTGCAATAGGAATAGCTGGTGCCGGGTTCGAAATGGCAGCTCTTCATCCTCTCGAACATCGCATAGGCATCATTGCGGGCGAAGGTCTGTTCTGCCTTGGCCCCTTCGAGGATGGTCAGAGCCCAATAGTCGCGCAGGCCCGACTGGTTGTGGCAAAGCTGTTCGATGGTCGGCAGCTGGCCTTCGAAATTGGGCAGCAGCTCCGGCAGGCGGGCATTGAGTGGTGCAAAGTCATCGAAGGTGTGCAACAGGACCGCGCAGGTGAACTGCTTGGAGATGGAACAGATCGGCAGGCGCGTGCCTTTTGTCATCTTGCGGTGGGAGGCAAGGTCCGAATAGCCCCAGGCGCGGGAGGCGATGATCTTTCCGTCTTTGACGACGCCAGCAACCCCGCCGGGGCCACGGTACATGTTGGGTAATGCATCTAGAATCTGGTCTAGTCGGAGAGTATCAATCATCTGCAAATCCGCTCGGTTGGGAAAATCCTGATGATCAACCTAACAACGATTCCGGGCCAGTTTGTAGATGCTATTTGTTATAGGTTTCAGTTCTCTGAGTGGCAGGGGCGCCGGAAGGGCGCCCCTTTTCAAGGGTCAGCGCATCTCAAAGAGTTCCTGATGGAAGTTGCTGGCGCTGAGCCCTTCCGCTACGAGACCCTTGCGCAGTTGTTCGGCGAACTGGCTTGGTCCGCAGAACCAGAAGCTGGCGTCCTTCCAGTCCGGCACCATGGCGATGAGTTTGGCCACATTGAGTCGGCCATCTCGCTCACTGATGATGATATGAAGATTGACACCGGCGGCGTCCGCATCGGCCTGCATGCGGGCGAGACCTTCTTCGGATACCTCTCGTGTAGTATGAAACAGGTCAACCACCTTGTCTGACGGCGTGCCTGCCAGATCGCGCATCTTGGCAACGAATGGCGTGATTCCGATGCCCGCCCCGATCCAGACCTGCCGTTGTTTCTTGCATTCAAAATTGAAGCGGCCATAAGGGCCATTAATCTTGACCGGGGTGCCGGGTGCAAATCTTTCCCTGATTTTGGCAGTATAGTCGCCGAGTTCCTTGGCGATAATGCCGATACGACCGGATTCTGGCGACCAATGGGTGGAAAGTGTGAACGGGTGCGGTCCTTCCTTGCGATCTGTTTCGACAAAGACGAACTGTCCTGGCTTGTGACCGCGCCATGCCTCCTGCATGTCGAGATCGATTTCAAGCACCTTGAGTTCCGGAAAGTAGTGGGTCGAGGCGACAACGGCCCTCGAAGATGGGAAGCCCTTGAAGTGGATGACGACCAGATAGATGCTCGCAAGGCTTCCGATAACGCTCAGGGCTACTGTGGACCAGCCAAATGGCGTCGACCAGTATTCAGGACGCATCAGGATGACACTGTGATACGCGAAAATGACAAAGGCGATGCCCATCACGAAGTGGACCTTCCTGAATATCCGGTAAGGTATGCGCTTGATGAGTGCCAATGCCAACAAGGCGAACAGCAGAAAGAGGATTGGCTGGGCTATGCCGCGGGCCGGGCCATAAAGGCTCGGAAACAGCGTTTGTGTTGCGAGTTGTACCGGGTCAAAGCTATGGACAGCGGCAACGGTATTGCCTGCTGCGTCGACTGTTGCCTCGGGGTGATGCCCCTCTCCGGTCTTGACCAGCCAGTGGGCAAGTAGCATCGGCAGCGCGCCGATCGCCAGCCACTTGTGCAGGCGGTAGATCTTGTCGAGGCCGCCAAAGACGGGTTCGAGCCAGCGAAGCCGTAGGGCAAGGACGATTGCTATCGCCATCATTCCCAGCGACAGGAAGCCGGTCAATTGGGTGAAGGCCTGAGCAAGGCTCTTTTGATCGGTGAAATCGACGGCACTCAATGAGCTGATTCCGAAGATGAGCAACAAGAGCATGACGATTGTAGTCAGGGACAGGATGACGCGGCGCATTCGGGTATTCCTATTCAATTAACGGTGGTCTGCTGATTGGCAGACACGAATTCTGAAGCAGTGTACCCGATTAATCATCTCCACCTTACACCAACCTGAAGGTCTGCTGCTTTATGTCCTACATTTCTGTCGCTGCTCGGTATCGAATTGTAACGAACTGTGTCCAAATCTTCCGCCATTCCAGCACTGCAAACACTCTGGCCTCTGTGATATGACATTTGTTGCTCCTGTCGGGGGGAAATGACGGGCTTTGTCTGTTTCTCCGGTTTGCGGAATACCCTGTTATATTTCAGTGGTTTTCCCGACAGAAACACGTTAGTTTCGAACGTGCTTCGAGATGTTTTTTAGAGAATTGGCATGTGTGGATTTTTTCAGGTATTTAGCAAGAATGCGCCGATAGATGAGGCCCGTTTCAGGCAGGCGCTCGACACGATGAAGCATCGTGGACCCGACAACACCGGCGTTGTCTTCAAGGAAATCAACAATGTTCACTGTGCCTTCGGGCATCAGAGACTGTCGATTCTGGATGTGCAGGAAACCTCTAACCAGCCCTACCAGTCGGAAGACAGCATCCTGCTGTTCAACGGCGAGATCTACAATTTCCGCGACATTGCCGAGGAGTTGAGAGCGGAAGGTGTGAACATTCACCCGCGCGGAGATACCGAGGTTCTGAGCCGCTATTTGCAGCTGCACGGCCTTGCCCGTGTGCCGCGCATGAACGGAATGTGGTCCTTCTCGTCGCTTACCATCAGCACGATGACGGTTTCGGCGTCACGAGACCGCTATGGCAAGAAGCCGCTGTTCTTCTATATGGATGACAACATCCTGTGCCTGTCGTCTACCGCCCGGTCGATCATGGACTATTTGGGCAGAGACTTTGCGTTTGACGCAGGCATCATGAGCGATTTTCTGGTTTTCGGTGACATGTTCCCGCAAAACGGGCTCAACACGCATCTGGTCGGCATCAAGCAGGTGCCTCCGGGGCACAACGCCCGCTTTGATCTCAACCGCTGGGATTTTGCCTGTGAAGCGTATTTCGACACTTATGCCATTCAGGCTGATGCGCCCGACATCCATTCTCAGGAGTCGCTTGCGGATCTTCTTCGGGATAGCCTGACAAAGCGTCTGATCTCCGATCGTCCGGTCGGCCTGTTGCTGTCTGGCGGCATCGATAGTTCGCTGGTTTTCTCCTGTCTCTATTCGCTCGGCCTCCATGAACAATGCAAGATCTTCATCGGCGATACCGGCCGATCGGATGATCACATTTATGCCAAGCGGTCCGCCGATCAGTTGGGCGTCGACGCGGAAGTCATAAAGCTCGATTACAACACCAATGCCTTTGAGCGCTTCCTTGATATCTGCGGCCATATGGAAAAACCCATTCCGCTCAACGGGAGCTCGATGGCAATGCCCGTCATGTATGAAGCGATTGCCGAGCGTGGCGTTCCGGTGGTGCTTGACGGCACGGGCGGCGACGAAATTTTCGGTGGCTACTGGAGCCGACAGTACCCGCAAGCCGTGCGGCAAGCGGTCAAGGGCGGCGATTGGTCGTGGGTCCGTCAACAGCTCGCCAGCAGCCGCAAGAAGGAGACACTTTCCCATTTGGCCAGCGCATTCATGCCTGATGCCATGGTCGAAAAATTCGCGCTGGAAAAGACCCGCCTCAGAACCCGCCTCAATCCAATCATGAAGATGGATATGGCTGCCATTCGCCAGTGCCAGCAGATCGACCCGATCACCCCCTCCCTCGGCTTTGACGAGGCGTTGATCGCCGATGTCTCGCCGGGAGGTCGGCTTGGGGAATGGCTCTGGCACAATGACCGGAATTCGATGCGCGCCAGCATCGAGGCTCGAAGCCCGATCCTCGACTACCGCCTGTTCCCCTATATCCGGTCTGGCTATCAGAACAAGTTTGTCGGTGACTGGAACAAACATGAACTGAGGCGCCTGTTTGATGCGTTTCATTCGCTTCCCACCCAGTGGCGCAAGCAGAAACAGGGATTCCGGTGGGACGGGCGCGAGTTTGTCAAAACCAATGCAGTGCAGATCATCGAACTGATCAGGGAAAACCGTACCTACCGCTCACAGATCGATGTCGAGCGTTTCTGCGCTGCTGCATCGCGCAGCCCAGGGTTGCTGAAAACGTCGTTGGCCAAGCGGTTGCTCGTGGTTTCGGCACTGGAAGCCAGATTGCCGATCAGCAAGACCGCGGCCTGATCCCTTGACAGGGACAGGAGATGGAGGGAAGCCCGAGGGCTTCCCCTTTTTGTCTTCCGGGCTATTTTTCGCCTGCTTCTCTGGCTGCCAGCACCTTGTCGAGGGCGACCCTGACAATTGCGAACATCTCTTCGATCTGTTCGGCTGTGATGATCATTGGCGGGCAGAAGCAGATGGCTTCAGCAATGTTGCGGATGATCACGCCTTCTTCCTGCAACTGGGTTGCCACAGCCAAAGCGGCAGCGCCTGCGGGCTGATCGTCCCACGGCTTGAGTTCCAGAGCACCCAACAGCCCGACGCCACGGGAGGATTGGGCCAGCGGATGCTCGGCGAGTTTGGCAAGCCCTGCAAGGAAGGTTGATTCCAGTCGGGCAACGTTGCCGACCAGATCGCGTTCAAGAATGATCTTCAGGTTTTCCAGCCCGACAGCCGTGGCGACCGGATGGCCGGAAGCCGTGAAACCATGAGCGAAGACACCGATCCTTTCGGATTCGTCTGCGATCGGCTGGTAGAAGGCATCATTCATCAGGATGGCAGAAAGCGGCATGTAGGACGAAGAAATCTGCTTGGAGGTGACCATTACATCCGGGGTGATGTTGTAGGTTTCGCAGGCAAACATCTTGCCGGTGCGACCGAAACCGCAGATCACCTCGTCGGCCACCAGCAGGATGTCGTATTTCTTCAGAATGGTCTGAACGCCTTCCCAATAGCCTTTCGGTGGCACCAGAACGCCCCCTGCCCCGATGACCGGCTCTCCCCAGAAGGCGGCGATGGTTTCCGGGCCCTGCTCCAAAATGAGATCTTCCAGATCCTTGAGCATGCGGGCTGTGAAGGCTTCTTCGGTTTCTCCCGCTTCTGCAAAGTGGGTGTAGGACGGACAGGAGGTGTGGACCATGCGGTCTAGTGGCAAGTCAAAGCTCTTGTGGTTGGCAGGCAATCCGGTAATCGACGCCGAGGCAATGGTCACGCCGTGATAGCCCTTGATGCGGCCGATGATCTTTTTCTTTTCCGGCTTGCCAAGGGAGTTGGAGCGATACCAGACCATCTTGACGACCAGATCGTTGGCTTCCGAACCGGACGAGGTGAAATGCACCTTCGACATCGGAACGGGCGCGAGCTTGATCAACAGTTCCGCCAGATCGACCGACGGGCCGTTTACCTTGTAGTTGAAGGAATGATAATAGGGCAGCTTTTCCATCTGCGCCTTGGCAACTTCTGCGAGCCGCTTTTCGCCAAAGCCAAGGGCGACCGACCACAAACCGGCCAGTCCCTCGATATAGCGCTTGCCGGTGTTGTCATAGACATAGATGCCGTCGCCGCGCTCGATGACCAGCCCGCCGGTCTTTTCGTATTTGCGCAGGTTGACGACTGGATGCATGTGATAGGCAATGTCTCTTGCCTCAATGGAATTGGCTGAATCCGTCATGATGAAATGCTCCTGAATGTATGCTGAAAAGTATGAATGAAACTGTCCTGCCGGGGGTGCCGACAGTCAATGGCCGATTTCAACAGCCTGTCTTAATGACTGATCATGCAGGAAAGGCAAAGGGGCGAACTTCAATCCCCTCGTCAAGGAAGGCCGTGCGCAGTTGACCAGCCGTGGCCACGGCGCCGGGGGTGTCGCCATGGACGCAAATGGAGGCGGCCTCTACCGGCAGTCTTGTTCCCGCAGTGGTGGGGATAAAACCATCGCGCACCATGGTAAGGGCCTGTTCCACGGATTGGGCGTGATCCTTGATGACGGCTCCGGGTTCCTTGCGCGGGGTCAACATGCCCTCTGCCGTATAGGTGCGGTCGGCATAGACCTCGCAAACCACGGCCATCCCGGCCTTCTCGGCCGCTTTCATGATCTCGGAATATGGCAGGGCAACGATCACCAGATCAGGATTGACGGCTTTGGTTGCCCGAATGCAGATGGCCGCCAACTCAGGATCTTCGGCTGCCATGTTGCCGAGCGCGCCATGGGTCTTCATGTGGGTGATTGGCCAGCCGAGGGCACGGGCCATGCCGTCGATGGCGGCAATCTGGTAGACGATCTGCGCTTCCAGATCTTCAGGGCTGTCACCAAGAATGCGGCGGCGACCAAAGCCATAGAGATCCATGAAGGACGGATGGGCTCCGATGGAGACCTTGCGCTCTTTTGCTGCCAGAATCGTTTCGCGCATCACCACAGGGTCGCCAGCATGAAATCCGCAGGCGATGTTGGCGGTGGTGACAATATCAAGCATGGCCGCCTCGTCGCCAATGCGGTAAGCGCCAAAGCCCTCTCCCATATCACAGTTCAAATCGACGGATTTGCCCATCTTGAGTTCCCTTCTTGTGTTCTGGTGATGCGTGCCATGCCGTTGTCCCATCCATGTGTGACGGATCTTTGACGCATGAATGTGACCGGCAGGTTCTTGCTATTCTTTGCAGTATTATGGATACATTTGGTATACCGGATTGACAAGGCAAGCCGACGGCCCACGGTCGGCTTTTCCAACGCCTTGCCAATCCGAGTTATCTTATCGCGATGCTGTGCTGCGCATAGGCATTGGCTCGGTGTCTGGGCGCATCGGCTTGCTGTCCCATCTGCGCACTGGGGTCGGTGGCCATGAAGGCATGTCTTGCAGAATGGTGACTGCCTGACGTTCAGGCAGCCTTTTTGATCAAAGCGCGGAGATGGGGTCGGAAAGGCAAAAGGCCGACAGTAGTTCGGCCGCTTTTGTGAAGTCGCTCATTTCCATATGTTCTTCGGGATTGTGACTGCCATTGTCATTGCGGATGAAGATCATTCCCGTGGGCACCCCTTCCCCGGCAAACACGGCGGCGTCATGGCCAGCCCCGCAGGGCATGGTCAGGGTTTCAAGCCCATGATCTTCCGCGCATTTTTCGAGCCCCTTGACGATCCCGGGCGCCATGATCGCCGGTGTGCTGGTTGAAACCGTGCCCATCTGGAACCGGACATTCTGTTCCGTTTCGATCTTGGCAACGGTTTCGTGCAGAATGGTCTGCATGCGGTTCAGCGTTTCCTGTTCCTCGCTGCGTACATCGAGGGAAAAGGCCACCTCTCCGGCGATCTTGCTGAAGGCGGCTTCGTCCGGGTCGGTATAGAACTGGCTGAAGGTGACGACCAGATCGTGTCCTTCTTCGGCCAGTTTCATCCATGCTTCATCCATGCGCACGACCAGTGTGGAAACGGCGCGGACGGCGTCGGCTCGATAGGTGCGCGGTGTGGCGCCGGAGTGACCATATTCGCCAAGGCAGCGGGCGGCGCGGAACCGGAAAGAACCGCGGATGCCTGTCACGATGCCAACTGGGATTTCCCTTTCCACCAGCACTGGCCCCTGCTCGATGTGGGGCTCTATGAACATGCCGACAGTCTCAGGGGACAGATAGCCCTCACCGGCAGCGATCGCCGCAGCATCGCCGCCATTGGCTTCGATTGCGGAATGAAGAGAGACCTTGTCGGATGAGCGCTTGAGAGCCATCAGCTCCTTGCTGTCCATGAGGCCGAAGGCCATGCGGCTGCCAATATAGGATGCGCCAAACCAGACACTTTCCTCGGCGCGGATGGCCATGACGGTGATGTCGCGTTCAGGCGTGATACCCGCCTTGACGAAACCGGACAGGACAGCCAGACCCATCAGGACACCGGCTGCGCCATCGAAGTTGCCGCCACGGGGCACCGAATCCAGATGAGAGCCGATGACCAGACCGGGGCCGCTCTTGCGGCCCCTGAGGGTCATGTAGAGATTGCAGCCTGCGTCGATTGTCGTCTCTAGCCCGAGTTTACGGGCTTCGCGCCGAACCATGTCATGGGCAATCTGTTCGCCGAGCCCGAAGGACGGGCGGGTAAAACCGAAAGCATTGCTGGTCCGGTGTTCCAGTTCGTCAAAAAGCCTGCGCGCAAGGGCGATGTCGGCGGGTGGCTGGTTGTGTCCATCCTGATCGAGAGCGACAGCGCTCTCCGCGTTTGGGGTCATTGCGGCGTAAGTCTCCGTATAATGCTGGCGCGAACATGGTCCAGATGCTCTCGCATCGCCGCAGCCGCCTCGTCGCCCCGGCCTTGTTCCAGCAGGTCGATGAGGGTCAGATGTTCCCGACAGGTGGATGTCAGGCGCTCAGGCATGCTGCGCAGGTCAAAAATCTGGGTTTGACGTCTGAGTGAATGAATGATCTGGGCGAGATGGGCATTGCCTGCCATGTTGGCGATTGCACCATGCAGCCCATCATCGACGGCGCGGACCGTCTCACGATCCGGTCGGGCCTCCCCCTTGTCGGCATCTTTGATCAGCCCTTCAAGGCGCTCACGCAGATCGGCAAGGGTTTCGGCGGGAATGCGCCCGGCGGCGAGCCTTGCGGCTTCCGGTTCGAGCATCAGGCGAATCTGGAGCACTTCCATATAGTCCTCGATGCGCATCTGCTTGACCTGTAGTCCGCGACTGCCATGACGCTTCAGAAGGCCTTCGCTCTCCAACATCAGCAGGGCATCCCTGATGGGGGTGCGGGACATGTCCAGCGTCTCCGCAAGTCGACGCTCGGTGAGCATTTCGCCCGGCTCCGCCTTGCCTGTCAGGATCAGCTCCAGAATCTGTTCATAAGCCTGTTGGGCCAGTCGCTTACTGGTCTCGATCAGCATGCTTTTCTCGCTCTTCTCGTTCCACAGTCGTCTCCAGCTGCCGCCTTTCGGCAGGGATGAGCCTGTACCACTCTTCTTATACTCATCCAGTTGCCACAATTCAAACAGCACAAAATGCGTAATGCATTTTCTTGGCAGACAATGTGAATTCCAGTGGTTGACCTTTGGTATACCATACTTTAAGCTCAATGCAACGCAACGATCGAAAAAGGATGAACCACTCGTGGAAAGCCTTGCTCAACCAAGCCTCCCTTTTACAAGAGAGGAGCATGCTTCACGCTACAGGCGGCTGTGTCAGAAAGTCAGAGAAGCCGGCTGTGAAGCCATGCTGGTATTTTCTCAAGAGAGCATGTACTGGCTTACGGGCTTTGATACTGGCGGATTTGTCTTCTTTCAGTGCCTTGTTGTCCCTGCAGATGGCCGTGAGCCGATTCTTCTGACCAGACGCCCCGATCTGGTGCAGGCCAGACAGACCAGCACGATCACAGATATCCGCATCTGGTGGGATTCGGAGGAAGCCGATCCTGCACAGGATCTCAAGGGCATCCTTGCCGAGCTTGGCCTTGAGGGCAAGAAAATTGCCATTGAGCTGAATACACATGGTCTCACTGGCTGGAACCTCTGGCGTGTGCAGAACGCGCTCAACGGCTGGTGTACTCTGGTCAATGACGACCACATGATTCGCCGCCTCCGTGTAATCAAGTCCCCCGCAGAAATCGCCTACTCCCGCAAGGCCGCTGAAATCCTCGACAATTCGCTTCTGGCGGTCATCGACGCAGCCAGACCGGGTGTTCTCGATAGCGACCTGAAAGCCGCCTATCTCACCTCGATCCTCGGCCAGGGTGCCGACATGCCGCCCAATGCCCCGATTTTCAATTCGGGCAACCGTGCCGTCTATGGCCGTGGCGTGTCTGATCCGCGTCGGATCGAAAAGCAGGATCAGGTGTTGGCGGAATATCCGGTTGCCTATCGTCATTACAACGTCAAGACCGAATGGACGATCCTGTTCGGTACCGTCTCCGACGCGCATCGCAAGATGTATGACGTGGGCATGGAGACCTTGCACCGGATGACGGAAATCGCCCGTCCAGGCACCACTCTTGGCGAGATTTTCGATCTCTATGCCGCAGGTCTGGATGCTGGTGGCTATCGTCGGGCCCGCTATGGCGCGACGGGCTATTCGGTCGGCTGCAATTTTGCTCCAACCAGCATGGATGTGCCGCCGATGATCTATTCGGGCAATCCGACCCAATGCCAGCCCGGCATGACCCTTTTCTACCATGTCATGAACGGTGACAGTGACACCGGACTTGCCATGGGTGTTGGCCACACCCTGTTGATCACAGATGGGGCCCCTGAAGTCCTGACCGCTTTGCCAGATGATCTGACCGTGATCACCTGACGGGCCGAACTTCCAATAAGACAAAAGCAAAACAGCATAACAAAAACATAAATCACCAACCCAATTACGAACGTGTAATCAACCTCATGAGGGCACAATGAGCAAATTTACGATTTCCCGCCGCGGAGTAATGTTGGGCATGGCCGCCGCTGGCCTTATTCCCATGACCAGCATCGGCATGGCTTCCGCCGCTACTCCGAAGGCCGGGGGCATTCTGAAGGTCAGTCATTCCACCCGTATCGCCACGCTGAACCCGCTGACACTGTCCGGACCGGCCGAATATCCGTGTCTCGACATGCTCTATTCCGGTCTGACCCGCATCGGTGTCGACAACAAGCCGATGGCCGATCTGGCTGAGAGCTGGGAAGGCAGCGAGGGCGCAACCGTCTTCACGTTCAAGCTGCGCAAGGGCGTTACCTTCCATGATGGTTCAGCATTGACCGCCGATGATGTGGTTGCGACCTACGAAGCCATTCTCAATCCGGATCGTCCGGCCTCTGCCCGCTCGGTTCTGACCATGATCGACAGCGTTTCCGCTGCTGATGATCTGACGGTTGTGTTCAAGCTCAAGTCTCCGTTTGCCGACCTTCCGACGGCCACTGCCCATGCCAACGCCCGCATCGTGTCGCGCAAGGCGCTGGAAGCGGATCCGGCAACGCTGGAAACCACCGTCAACGGTACTGGTCCCTTCAAGCTGGAAACCTACGACAGTGCCCAGATGGTGCGTCTGGTCAAGAACGAGAACTACTTCATCCCTGGCAAGCCCTATCTTGATGCGGTCGAAATGCACCTCTTCCCCGATCTTGCCGCTGAAACTGCCAACTTCCTCAATGGCCAGATGGACGTCATGCTGACGGTTCAGCAGGCCGACTATGAGCGCATTGCCGGGTCTGCTGGCATCGAAGCCAAGCGTATTCCGTCGGGCCGTTTCGTCAACGTGGTGATGCGTCACGACGCCAAGCCATGGAGCGATGTGCGGGTTCGCAAGGCTCTGGCCATGGCTGTTGACCGCCAGATGCTGGTGGATGTCATTCTGGAAGGCCTGGGCCGTCCGGCCTATGACAACATCCTGTCGCCGGAATATCAGTATGTCATCGACTCTCCGGAAATCCCGTATGATCCGGCAGCCGCAAAGGCCCTGCTGGCCGAAGCCGGGTATCCGGATGGCCTCAAGGTCACCATGGTTGCTTCCAACCGTCCGGCCATTCGTGCACAGGTTGCCGTTGCCATCAAGCAGATGGCCCTGCCAGCAGGCTTCGACATCGAGGTCGAAACCATGCCGCACGACACCTATCTGGCCAATGTCTGGATGAAGGGCGACTTCTACATCGGTTACTGGGGTATGCAGCCAACCGCTGATGCGGCTTTCCGCCTGCTGGTCACTTCTGATGCGTCCTATGAAGATTCTGCATGGAAGAACAAGGAGTTCGACGCTCTTGTTGATGAAGGTCGGGCAACTCTCGATCCGATCAAACGTGTAGAAATCTACGCCAAGGCCCAGCAGATGATGCTCGATGACCAGGTCTATATCATCCCGTTCTGGGAAGACCTTCTGACTGCGTCCAGCGACAAGACCGAGGGCTACAATCTGGCTCCGATCAACCGCTACTTCTACTTCGAAAACGTCTGGTTGGACAAATAGGCCGAGACTTGAACTGACATGACAATCGGATATCTATTCCGCCGGTTGCTGTCCATTCTCCTTGTTCTGGTCATCGTCACTTTCGCGGTTTTCGCGATTACTGCGGTGCTCCCGGGCAACGCTGCCATCATGATATTGGGCGAATATGCTACGCCCGATGCGGTGGCGGCGTTGGAGAAGCAGCTTCATCTCGACCTGCCCTGGTACATGCAGTATCTGAGCTGGGTGAGCGGCGTCATTCACGGTGACTTCGGCATGTCATTGCGTCTGTCCCTGCCCGTATCGGACGTGGTTGGCGAAGCTTTCGTCAATTCCGCCGTGCTGGCAGGAACGGCGCTTGTGCTGGTTACCATCATCGCGATCCCTCTTGGCGCCATCGCTGCGGTCAGCCGCGGCAAGGTGATGGATCTCCTGTTGGCTGTCTTCAGCTACATGGGCTCTGCCTTGCCGGAATTCGTGACGGCAACGCTGTTGCTGGTCGTTTTCGCTGCACCAAAGACGGGTGTATTCCCTGCCGGTGGTTTTACGGCACCGTGGGTCAGCATTCCGGATTTCCTTGCCCATGTGGTGCTGCCAGCGGTCACGCTCGGTCTGGTGCTGATGGCGCATATTTCCCGTCAGGTGCGGTCGGAAATGTCCGAGGTGTTGTCATCGGATTTCATTCGCGCTGCGCGCCTCAAGGGGCTCAATGAAAAGCGGGTGATCTGGCGTCACGCCCTGCCGAACTCGCTGGCCCCTGCCGTTGCGGTCATTTCGCTGGACATCGGCTATCTGCTCGGCGGTATTATCGTCGTTGAGGAAATCTTTGCATGGCCGGGGTTGGGGCGTCTTTTGATCTATGCTCTGGAGAACCGGGATCTGCCGGTCATTCAGGCCGTAACCCTGCTTCTTGCCACTGTCTACGCCCTGTCCAACTTCCTTTCAGATGTGATCATCGCCATACTCGATCCAAGGGTTCGTTATGCCTAAAAGCTTTCTGGCACCCAACGCTCTCGTTGGCGTCTTTCTCCTGCTCTTCACGCTGGCAATCGCCATTGCCGGTCCGTGGCTTGCCCCCTATAACCCGCAGGCCTTCGATGCCCTGAACCGGCTTCAGGGACCGTCAATGACCCATCTGCTGGGCACTGACCAGTTCGGTCGCGATCTGTTGTCGCGCATTCTCAATGGCGCGCCGACGACCGTTCTGTTCGGTGTGTTCGCAACATTGCTCGGTGTCAGCATCGGAGCTGTCATCGGTGTTGTGGCCGGTGTCGCAGGCGGTTGGGTCGACAACGCCATCATGCGCATTCTGGACGGTCTGCTGGCCGTACCGGAACTGCTGTTCACGCTGTTGATCGTCACTGTGCTTGGCGGTGGCATGGGGCAGGCCATGCTGGCGGTCGCCGTTGCCTTTGCGCCCGGCATGGCGCGCATCTCGCGCAGTGCCGTGCTGTCGGTGCGTACCCGCGATTATGTCCGTGCTGCCGTGGCGCGCGGGGAATCCGGCATCTACATCGTGGTCCGTGAAGTGCTGCCCAATGCGCTTGGTCCCATCATCGTGGAATCCACCATCCGCGTGTCCTTTGCCATCATGATCGGTGCCACCCTCGGCTTTCTTGGGCTTGGGGCGCAGCCTCCGAGTACTGAATGGGGGCTGATGGTTGCCGAAGCACGTCAATTCATGTTCCGCAATCCATGGTGTGTGGCCATTCCCGGCATGTTCATTGCCATGTCCGCGCTCGGTTTCAACCTGTTTGGCGATGCCCTGCGCGACAGCCTTGACCCTCGAAGGAGCCATTGATGTCTGCAACCCATGTCAACAGCCACCCGGCTAGGGAAAAGGCGGTGGTCTTCAACGCTACGGCACCGCGGCTTTCCATCCGCAACTATTCCCTCGCCTATGCCACCAGCAACGGCCCGGTCAAGGCGCTCAACAACATCAATCTGGAGATCGCTCCGGGTGAAACCCACGGCTTGGTGGGCGAAAGCGGATCGGGCAAGTCCTCTATGGCCTGGTCGATCATGCGCTATCTGCCGTCAAACGCCATCGAAAAGCATGGTGCGATTCGTCTTGCCGGTCAGGAACTGCTGGAGATGTCGCCACGTCAGATGATCGACATCCGCGGCCAGCGTATTTCCATGGTCTTTCAGGACCCATCGACCTCGCTCAATCCGACAATGCGCATCGGGGAACAGATTTCCGAAGTGCTGATGGCTCATCGCGGTCTGACCAAGGCCGAGGCGCGTGCAGAGGCGGAAGCGGCGCTGGCCCGCACCGGCATCACGCGTCCGAAGGAAATGCTCGATCGCTATCCCCACGAGGCATCCGGCGGCGAGAAGCAGCGCGTGGTGATTGCCACGGCCTTTGCCTGCGAACCGGAGCTGATCATCTTCGACGAGCCGACAACCGCGCTGGATATCCTGACGGCCCGGCAGATCCTTGATCTGTTCAACCGCCTGCGGGAGGAAACCCATGTTTCCGCCCTCTACATTTCGCACGATCTGGGGCTGGTTTCGCGCATCGCCGACAAGGTGTCGGTGTTGCATCATGGCGATCTGGTCGAACATGGCCCGGTCAACGAGGTGTTCAACAACCCGCAGGACAGCTACACCAAGCGCCTGATCAGTGCCGTGCCCCACCCTGACCGCTGGTTGGGAGTGGCAAAGCCCGAAACGTCAGCCCCCCTGCTCTCTCTGGACAAGGTCAGCGTGCGCTATTCGCCCCTCACCTTCAAGGAAAAGGTTCTGAAGGCCAAGCCGGATGAAGACCAGATTTTCTGGGGTGCCAAGGATGTCTCTTTGAGCGTCCGTCCCGGGGAACTTCTGGGCATCGTTGGCGAAAGCGGATCGGGCAAATCGACCATCGCCAAGGCCCTGACCGGGCTTAATGATTTCACTGGAGCGGTAAAGTTTGGCGACATTTCGGTCAAGGGGCGCAAGGAAATCTCGCGCGATTATCGCCGCAAGGTGCAGATCGTGTTCCAGCATCCTGACGCCTCGCTCAACCCGCGCCAGACCATCGGCACGATCCTGTCGCGCCCGTTGCACCTCTATGATGTCGTGCCTGCTGCCGAGATCAAGAACCGGGTTCGGGAGCTGCTTGAGCTCGTGCGTCTGCCCGCTGAGTATGCCGACCGGCTGCCGCATCAGCTTTCTGGCGGCGAGAAACAGCGCGTGGCCATTGCCCGTGCCTTTGCGGCCGAGCCCGAACTGGTGATCTGTGACGAGGTGACCGCCGCGCTCGACGTTTCGGTGCAGGCTTCGGTGACGGAGCTGCTCGTCAACCTTCAGAAAGATACGGGCACGGCCTGTATCTTCATTACCCACGATCTCAATCTGATCCGCCAGATCGCCCATCGCATTGCCGTCATGCAGCATGGTCGGCTGGTTGACCTGTTCGACCGCGAGGACGCACAGGCAGAGGATCGCAATCCCTACACCAGAGCCCTACTCGACGCAGTGCCTGTTCAGGTTTCGCTCGGCGTATATGAAACGGAGCAAAATGATGAGTGAAGCCCTCGATCTGGCGCGCAATCTTGATGACCAAGCCTGTCTCGACATTCTGTCCGACATCGTCAGCCACAAGAGCTATTCGGAAACCGAAGGCGAGCGCAAATTGGCCGAGCATGTTGCATCGATCATGGAGAAGATGGGACTGGAAGTTGAACTGATGCCTGTGGTGGGTGACCGCGTCAATGCCATCGGGCGTTGGCGCGGTACCGGTGGCGGCAAGAGCCTGCTGTTCAATGGCCATCTCGACACCAATCCGGTTACCGAAGGCTGGACTGTCGATCCGTGGGGTGGGCTCGTTGATGACGAGTTCATCTATGGCATCGGCGTTTCCAACATGAAGGCCGGTGACATGGCCTCGCTCTGTGCTGTCAAGACATTGATCGACAACGGTAAACGGCTCAAGGGTGATGTCATCCTGACCTATGTGATCGGCGAATTGCAGGGCGGGATAGGCACCCTGGCTGCGGTGAATGCCGGTCTCCGGGCGGACTATTTCATCAATTCCGAACCGTCCGACCTGCAGGCAATCACCATGCATGCGGCGGCTTTCACCTTCACCATCGAGCTTGAAGGCATCACCCGCCACCTCTCCAAGCGCGAAGCCGGTGTCGATGCCATCATGGCAGCCTGTGCCCTTATCCCCGAACTCAACGAGATGACCTTCTCGGATGCGCCGTCCGAAGAGCACCGCTCGGTCAACCGCGTTCATGTGGGCGTGGTGCACGGAGCGCTTGGCAAGGAGCTGCATGAATGGCGCCCGCCGCAGGTGGCCGACTATGTGCGCATCAAGGGCTCGGGTCGCTATGGACCTGGCCAGACCCGCGAAAACGCCGTCAAGGACATGCGCAAGAAGCTTGATGAGCTGGAAGCGCGCTTCCCCGGTCTCAAGGCAACCGTGACGCCGGAAACCCGGAAAGGGCAACCGACCATGCCAGCCTTCGAGGTTGCCAAGGATGCCCGTATCGTCACTGCGCTCAACGGTGCCTACAAGGCTGTGCGCGGTGAAGACCAGCCCACCGGCGCCATTGCCCCTCCGGCCTATTTCGGCACGGATGCTGGCCATCTATGGGCTGTTGGCGGCATGGAAGGGGTCGTCTGCGGGCCGGGTGGCAAGTTCAATACCATGCCGGATGAACGGGTCGAGATTGTCGACTATCTCGACATGATCCGGGTCTATCTGATGACCATGGCCGATATCTGTGAAATGGAGTAGTCACGTGACCGAGATGTTTGTTCCAAAAGAATATACCGCAAAGACCAAAAGCGGACGGGACGTTTTGCTCCGGTTTCCCGCTGAAGAATACGCCGCTCGCCTCACCGCAACGCGCAAGCGGATGCGGGAGGAAGGGCTCGATGCTCTGCTCGTCTTCGCGCAGGAAAGCCACTATTGGCTGACCGGCTTTGACACCGCCGGCTATGTGTTCTTTCAGGCTGGAGTGATCACCGCCGATGACAGCGAGACCGTTGTGCTGACCCGCACGCCGGACAAGCGGCAGGCCGAAGTGGCATCGCTCTATGACGAGGTCCGCATCTGGCTCAATGCCGAAGATGCCAATCCGGCCATGGACTTGCGCGGCATTCTTGAAGAAAAGGGCCTCAAGGGCAAGAAGGTCGGTATCGAATATGCTACCTATGGCCTCACCGCCTTCAACGGACGCACTGTCGACGCTGCTCTGCAAGGCTTCTGCGAAACCGCCGACGGTTCGTGGATCATTCGCGGGCTGCGTCTGGTCAAATCCTCCGCCGAATTGGAGCATGTCCGCATTGCTGGCAAGTTGGCCGATGCGGCGGTGCGCGCTACCATTGCCCGCGTCAAGCCGGGCATCCCGGATAGCGCTCTGGTGGGTGCAGCGGCTGATGCCATGCTTTCGCTTGGTGGTGACATGCCGTCGGGTGGTCCAATGGTCAATGCCGGTGCTGCGGCCCTGTTCGGTCGCAGCTCGGGTATCGCCCACACCATCGAGGCGCAGGATCAGGTACTGGTCGAGCTGGCCGGGTCCCACTGCCGGTATCATGTCTGCATCGAGAATACGCTGACCGTCGGTCCAGTCGATCCGCGTCAGGAACGCCAGATGGGTGTTGCCCGCGATGCGCTTGAGGAGATCAAGGCCAATGCCCTGCCCGGTCGCGAACTGGGAACCCTCGATGATATCCATCGCCGGGTGCTTGACAAGGGCGGTTTTGCCAAGGCCCGATACGCCGCCTGTGGCTATGCCCTTGGCTGCACCTTCAAGCCGACATGGATGGACGTGCCGCCGATGATCTATTCGGGCAATCCGCTCGTCATGCAGCCGGGTATGGTGTTCTTCGTCCATATCATGATCCCCGACACGGACACCGGCCTTGTTGCCGGTATCGGCCAGACCTTCGTTATCCGCGAAACCGGGGCGCCTGAGGTCTTTTCCGATCTGCCCATTGAACTGTTCCGCTGCTGAGGCCGGATTTGTCAGGAATTCAGGGCCCTTGTCGGCACACTGACAGGGCCCCCAACAACAACAAGGAATGCCCACGCCATGGGTAAACGTCTTCTATATCTGGGCAATGGCCGGTCTTTGCAGTCGGTTGCCAAACTTGACGAACGGTTCGAAACCTGGGGTCTCAACGTCGATCGCTTCTGGGCCTATGACGGCCAGTTTCCGCTTTCCCTGGATGGCTATGACGGCATCTTCCTGTCTGGCAGCCCGCATGGTGCCTATGAGGAAATCGACTTCATCCTGCGCGAGCATGATCTCATCCGTGAGGCGGCTGAAGAAAAGATCCCGATGCTGGGTGTCTGCTTCGGTCACCAGATCCTCGCTTCGGCCCTTTGCGGCAAGGATCAGGTCTTCCGGCGCACCAGCTGCGAGATCGGCTACAAGGATCTGCCGGTCACGGAAGCGGCTCGCACCGACAAGATTGCCAAGGATCTGCACGAGACCGTGCATATGTTCGTCTGGCACAATGACGAAGTGCTAGGCGCCCATCCGGACATGACCATTCTGGCCTACTCGGACGATTGCGCCAACCATGTCTGGCGCTACAAGGACGAGGATATCTGGGGCATTCAGGGCCATCCGGAAGTCACCCTGGCGCAGGCCCCGATCTGGTTCGAACAGAACCGCGAGCGGATGGAGCTGGACGGTGCCGACATCGAAGAGTTGAAGGCGTCTGCCCATGAAGCTGATGAGGCAAAGACCATGCTGACCCGTTTCACCGAACTGGTGCTTAACGGCTGACCCGTTCGGGCCAACCGATCAATCAAGAAGTCAGACTTGCCCCGTCTTTGTGCGGGGTGAATTCATAGCAAGGATTTGAGAGACACCCCGGCGGGTCATGCCCGGTCTGTGGTGTATCGCTCTCAAGGAGTTTTCAAATGCCGACACCTGCCTATTGGTTCCAGCGCGAGGAATATCTCGCCCGTCTTGCCCGCGTTCAGGCCGAACTCAAAAAACGGGATCTCGACGGCCTAGTGGCCTTTCTGCCCGAGACAGTGACCTGGGTTACCGGTTATTATACCCGCGCCTATGGCACATTGCAGTTTGCCATCATTCCCGCTGACGGCGAGCCTACCCTCTTCTGCCGCGATGTCGAGGAATACTATCTCGATACGACCTGTGTCTTTCCCGATCGGGTGATGTGGACCGACAGCGATGATCGGATGAAGGTGGCTGCCGATGCGATCCGCAGCCGGATGGGACCGAATGCCAAACTGGGCATCGAATTGTCCGCATGGCCGCTTTCTGCCGGGCGTTTCGAATATCTCAAGACTGCCATCCCCGGCATTCTCTGGCAGGACGAGAGTAATCTGGCTCCGACCATGCGGCTCATCAAGAGCCCGGCCGAGATCGCCTATCAGCGGCTTGCTGCCAAGGCGGCGGAAGCCGGGATGCAGGCTGCCATTGATGCGTCTGAAGTCGGCGTGTCCGAACGCGAAATGGCTGCCCAGATCTGCGCGGCGATGATCCGGGCCGGATCCGACCTGCCGGGACCGGGGGTCATGTCGTCCGGCGAGCGGGCCTTCCATCTGCATGGCGGCTATTCGGACCGTGTGCTTGAGGCTGGTGATATCGTGCAGATCGAGGTAACCCCGAACGTTCACCACTATCACGCCCGGTTCATGCGTCCGATCCGCATTGCTCCTGCACGGGATGATGATCACGCTATCGTCGAGAAACTGATTGCCATTCAGGATGCGGCACTTGCAGAAGTACGCCCCGGTGTGGCAGCAACGGTGCCGGACAGCATCTATCGCGACGGCATCCTGTCTGCCGGTCTGCGCGAGACCTATACCAACAAGACCTTCTACTCGGTCGGCCTTCTGCTGCAGCCGAACGGTGGCGAGCCCCTTGAGGCAGAGCCAAGCTGCACATGGAAATTCGAACCGGGCCAGACATTCCATACCTATCTTCTGGCGAGCGGTTACGGTATGTCAGAAACCATCGCCATCACGGAAACGGGCTACGAAAGACTGACCAATTTCCCCCGTAAGCTATTTGTAAAATAACGGTCGAAAAGGACGGAACATGACGCTTCTCAGCAATGACACCAAAGGTGTTTTCTCGATCTCGGTCACGCCCTTTGACGAACAGGGCGCCATCGATTTTGACAGCCTTGATCGGGTGACAGACTTCTATCTGGAAAAGGGGTCAACGGGCATCACCGTGCTGGGCATGATGGGCGAAGCACCCAAGATGACGCAGGCAGAAGCCGTAGACATCGCGAGCCGTGTGATCAAACGCGCCAATGGGGCGCCCATCGTTGTCGGTGTATCTGCACCGGGGCTTGCTGCCATCTCGGAATTGTCGAAAAAGGTGATGGATCTGGGCGCAGCCGGTGTGATGATCGCCCCTCCGGGCAACCTCAAGACCAACGAGCAGATCATCGCCTATTATGCCAATGCCTGCGAAGCGGCCGGGGCCGGTGCGCCGGTGGTTCTGCAGGACTTTCCGTTGAGCACCGGGGTCAATATCTCGACCGATACCCTTGGCACGATCATCGACCAGAACGAACAGATCGTCATGCTCAAGCATGAAGACTGGCCGGGTCTGGAGAAGATCAGTGCCGTGCGCGAGGCCGAGAAAGCCGGTCGCCGTCGCATTTCGATCCTGTGCGGCAATGGTGCGCTGTTCCTGCCCGAATCCATGGCACGCGGTGCCAATGGTGCAATGACGGGCTTTGCCTATATCGAAATGCTGCGCGATATCGTGGCCTTTGCCGAAAAGGGCGATCTGGACAAGGCACAGGATATCTATGATGCCTACCTGCCGCTCGTCTGTTATGAACAGCAGCCGGGACTGGGCCTTGCCGTCCGCAAATATGTGTTGCAGAAACGGGGCGTGATCGCCTCTGAAGCGATGCGCAAACCGGGCAAGGGGCTGACGGCTGCTGCCCGCAGTGAGGTCGATCGCATCATTGATCGACAGGAAAAGAGATTGAAGGAGCTTGGCTGATGGATTTTGGTCTGAAGGGAAAACGTGCGCTCGTGTTGGGTGCCAGTCGCGGCCTTGGTGCCGCATCGGCCATCCTGCTTGCTGAGGAAGGCGCTGATGTCATCGCCGCCTCCCGGTCCGGGGCTTTGCCTGTTGGCTTGCCCGAGAGTCTCAAGGACAAGGTAAGCACCATCAAGCTTGATTTGGCCGATGCCGGGTCGGTGAGCGATGTGATTGCCTTTCTTGGTGAGACGCCGGTGGACATTCTGGTTAACAACTGTGGTGGACCGGCTGCCGGTCCGGCCAAGGGCCAGAGCGTGGAAGCCTGGGTTGCCGCCTTCAACGCCATGGCAACGCCGATTTTTGCCATCACCGACAAGGCCGTGGAAGCGATGGCCGACAAGGGTTGGGGCCGCGTGGTGACCATCGGCTCGTCCGGCATTGTCAGCCCGATCCCCAATCTGGCGCTGTCCAATGGCGTGCGCGGTGCGATTGCCGGCTGGTCGAAAACGCTGGCAAGCGAAGTGGCAGCCTCTGGCATCACCGTCAACATGGTACTGCCGGGGCGCATTGCGACCGACCGGCTTGCCGAGCTTGATGCGGGCAAGGCCAAGAAGAGCGGCCAGTCTGTTGATGAGGTCAAGGCTGCGTCACGCGCAACCATTCCGGCTGCCCGTTATGGCAAGCCGGAAGAATTCGGTGCCGTCGTCACCTTCCTGTGCTCGGAACAGGCCAGCTTTGTCACCGGGTCGATGATCCGGGTTGATGGCGGCATGATCAAGGGCATGTAGGCCAAGGCGCTTGAACGGCAGCTTGCTACCTGAAAAGGAAAAGGCGGGATCGGTCCCGCCTTTTCTGTGTCTGGAGCCATGACGCATCCGGGTTGCTGCGCAAAACCCTATTTGGCGCCTTGGTTGGCCAATGCGCCCTGCCGGGTTTCCTCCTCGCGAATGCGCCTGCCCGCTTTCTGCGAGACATAGGCACAGACCAAGAGCTGGCTCATGTGGTAAATCATGATCGGCAGCACGATCGCGCCCACCTGATCGGCTGCAAACAGGGCGCTGGCAATTGGCAGACCGCTGGCAAGGCTTTTGGTCGAGCCACAATAGAACAGCACGGCACTGTCCGGATAGTCGAGCTTGAAAACCCGACCGCCAAGGATCATGGACGCCATGGTCAGCGCAAGGAAAATGAGGATGACTACGAACAACATGGCAAGGCTGGAAACCGGGACGGCATTCCACAGGCCCGACGTGGTGCCGGAGCTGAAGGCCTTGTAGACAATCAGCAGAATGGAGCCACGGTCCACGACCATGGTCAAGACCTTGTGTCTGGAGATGAAGGAGCCAATCAGCGGACGCACCATCTGGCCCAGAACAAAGGGCAGCAGGATCTGGGTGCTGATCTTGATCACCGCATCGAAGCTGACGCCGCCAGTGCCCTGATGCATCAGCAGCGCCACGAGGGCCGGTGTCAGGGCGACACCGATCATGTTGGAAACGGAGGCGGCACAGATGGCGGCAGGCACATTGCCCCCGGCAATCGAGGTGAAGGCGATGGATGACTGCACCGTGGACGGCAGCACGGCGAGGAACAGCAGGCCAAGGGTAACTGTCGTGCCGAGCAGTGGGCCGAAGGTTGCCGCCAGAGCCAGACCTATGATCGGGATCACCAGATAGGTTGCCAGAAATGTCAGCCCCTGCAGTCGCCAGTTCATCAGCCCGGCCTTCACCGAGCTGGCATCCAGCTTGGCTCCATAAAGGAAGAACAAGAAAGCGACTGCCCAGAAGGTGACATGACCGAGCCCGGTCATGGCGATGCCGCGCGCGGGGATCAGCAGGCCAAGACACACTGTCGCAACCAACAGCAACATGTATGTGTCGATACCAATGCGTTTGAGAAACTTCATGTCACCTCCCGAATTGTCGAGGCCTCTCTGAAACGGGCCTGTCTCTTGTCTTTGTGTCTGAATGGCCCCTTCTCCGCGCTATGCCGAAAAGGGGCCATCTGGTCCGGACGTTGTCCGGCGCGGGGACTTCTTGCTTCCGGTCTTCAGTTCCCGGCGATCAAAAACCTGCGGCCTGTCCGTCCTTGCGCGGGTCGGACCCCGCTGCATAGCCCCCACCGGGGAGCTTTTGCACCAGTTGGGCACCGCCAAAGCCGAAGGCATTGTCCGGGGCTTCAATCTGGATGCGGTGGCCAAGATCGACCAGACCTTCAAGCAGGGACTCCGGCATCTGGGGTTCGCAGGCGACGTCCAGATTTTCGATCATGCGCCAGCGCGGGGCATCGGCTGCGGTTTGGACATCCTGATCCCAAAGCTGGGTACGGAGCAAGAGCTGCATGTGACCCTGAGCCTGAATCGGGCCTCCCATCATGCCAAAGGCCATAAGCGGTGCGCCACTCTTCATGGCAAAGCCCGGAATGATCGTGTGGAACGGACGTTTCTTCGGCCCGACGCAGTTGGGGTGCCCTGCCTCGGTGGTGAAGCCAAAGCCGCGGTTCTGCATGGCGATGCCGGTGCCGGGTACCACAACACCTGAGCCGAAGCCTGCGTAGTTGGACTGGATGTAGCTGATCATCATGCCCGAGGCATCGGCTGCATTGAGCAGCACGGTGCCGCCGCGCTTGGGTGCCCCCGGTCCGAGATTCTGGGCGCGGTCCATGCTGATCAGCCGGGCACGGGCCTTGAGATAGTCCGGATCGAGAAGATCTGTTTCCCGGATATCCTTCATGAAGCGGCGGTCGGCGACATAGCGATGCAAGTCGGCATAGGCGAGCTTGATGGCCTCGATCTGCAGATGCACTGCGGCGAGGTCATCCGGTCCGTGATCTCGGATCGTGGTGTGCTGGAGCATGCCAAGCGCCATCAGAGCGGCGATCCCCTGCCCGTTTGGCGGGATTTCATGCAGGTCGATGTCATCGAAGGGCTGGCTGATCGTGCCGCTCCAATCAAGGCTGTGCTCGGCCAGATCGGACATTGCCATCGCGCCGCCATTGGCCTTGGAAAAGGCGACGATCTTCTCGGCGATCTCACCTTCGTAAAAGGCCTTACCATGGGTCTGGGCGATGGCCTTCAGGGTTTTGGCCAGAGCCCGGTTGACGAAGCGTTCGCCTGCCTTCGGAGCCCGTCCGTTGGGCATGAAGTGGTCGGCAAAGCCGGGCTGATCCTTCAGTGTTGCGGCTCCGCGTGACCAGAGAGCGCCGATTACCGGCGACACAATGAAGCCTTCTTCGGCATAGTGAATGGCGGGAGCCAGAACCTCGGAGAGTTCCAGCTTGCCAAATCGTTCGGACAGTTCGACCCAGGCGCTGACAGCGCCGGGGACGGTCACGCTGTCCCAGCCATGGGCGGGCATCCCGTTGGGGAAGCGATCCTCAGTCCAGGCCGCTGGTGCGCGGCCCGATGCGTTGAGACCGTGCAGTTGCCTGCCATCCCAGAGGATGCAGAAGGCATCGGACCCAAGGCCGTTGCCGGTCGGCTCCACGACGGTCAGGGTTGCAGCCGTGGCGATGGCAGCGTCGACAGCATTGCCGCCGCGCTGCAGGATCGTCAGGCCTGCCTGGGTTGCAAGGGGCTGGGATGTCGCGACGACATTGTCAGCCAGAACCGGTGAGCGGCGGGATGAATAAATGGGATCATGACGCAGCTGCATCGAAAAACCTTTCGTCTGTCTTGCGTTTCTTCAGATGGGTCCTGATAGCCCAGACAATCGAGATGACGGCGGCAATCAAGAACAAAAGACTGATGGGACGGGTGAAGAATACGGTCGGGTCCCCATCGGTCATCAGGGCTCGGCGCAGGTTGGTTTCTGCAATCGGCCCGAGAATGACACCCAGTACCAGTGGTGCCAGCGAATAGCCAAGGGCTCTGAGGACGTAGCCCACAACGCCGATGAAACCGAGCAGATAGAGATCGGAAATGCGGTTGTGTAGGGCAAAGGCCCCGACCACGCAACAGACCATGACCACCGGCACAATGATCCACTTGGGCACTTCGGCCACGCGTAGGAAAAGGCGCATGGAGAAGATGGCGACAATCAGCATGATGAAGGAGGAAACCACCATGGCGATGAACATGCCGTAGACCAGATCGGAATGATCCATGATCAGGCGTGGACCCACGGAAATGCCATGGACCATCAGTGAGGCCATGAGGATGGCATCAACCGCCGAGCCGGGAATACCGAGGCCGATCATCGGGATGAGACCGCCACCGGCTGTGGCCGAGTTGCCCGATTCCGAGGCGACGATGCCGTCCGGGATGCCGGTGCCGAAAGCCTCCGGGGTCCTGGACGAGCGTTTGGCCTGATCATAGGCAACGAGGTTGGCAATCGAGCCCCCTGCCCCCGGCAGAGCGCCGATCAGGACGCCGACAATCGACGAGCGGATCAGGTTGACCGGACGGGAGAGCACTTCTTTCATCACCTTCCAGGTCTGGAAGTCGATGGCACCGGTGACCAGCTTGCTGCCGGAGCGGACACTGTGGGAATCCTCCACTTCCGAGGCAAGCTGGGAAATGGCGTAGATGCCGATGAGGACGACAAGGAACGGCAGGCCGGTCTCGAGCATCTCGAAGCCGAAGTCGAACCGGGACCGACCGAGAATGGGGTCGCTGCCGACGGTCGACATGGCAAGGCCGATGAGACCGGCGATAAGGCCTCGGATGACGGAGTCGCCGACAAGGCTTGCAACGATCGTCAGGGCGAAGACGATGAGCGAGAAATATTCCCACGGGCCGAGCTTGACCGCGATGAGGGCCAATGGTGGCGCGGCCACGATCAGCACGATGGTGGAAATGACCGTACCGAAGAAGGAAGCCCAGACGCCGAGGGACAGGGCGCGACCGGCTTCACCACCACGGGCCATGGGAAAGGCATCAAAGGTGGTGGCAACGGAGGATGGCGTGCCCGGAATGCCGAGCAGAGCGGCGGAAATCAGGCCGCCGGTGTAGCCGCCCACATAGACCGAGAGCATGACGGCGATGCCCTGCAGTGGCTCCATGGTGAAGGTCAGCGGCAGGGTCAGCACGATGGCCATGGTCACGGTGAAGCCGGGAATGGCCGAGGCGATGATGCCGGCAATCGACCCCGCGACCATGTAGGCGATCGTGGTGAAGGTGAAAATCTGGGCTGCGCCGATCAGGAAGCTATCCATTTCACAACACTCCCTTTGGCAGAAAGACCGTAAAGACCTCTGCAAACAGCAAGTTCAGCCCGTAGGAGAAGACCACGGCAATGATCGCTGCAATGATGATCGATTTAACGGACCGTGGCAGCAGCGCCAGTTGCATGCCGAACAGAAAAATGAGGCTGGCGAGACTGAAGCCGAGCCACGGCATGGCGACAAGATAGAGGCCAAGGGCAGCAAGGCACAGGAACACAAGGTAGCATTTGCGTGCCCATTTCGCGGCGAAGCGGAAAAACTGCCCATAGGCCGCGGCGGAAATCTTGGGAACGGTAAGGACAATCGCAATGGCACAGATGAGGACGATACCGGCAAAGACAAATTGCGGGAAAGCCCCTGCTCCCAACCGCTCAAAGCGGGAGGTCGGGATGTCGCCTGCGGCAAAGAACATCCCCGAAGCGATGAGAAGAAACAGGATATAGCTTACGAGGCGGGCGATCTCGCCCGCCTCCAAAGCCAGTTCTTCATCAAGATCCGACTGGCTCACGGTGCAAGCACCTCTGCCAGTTCAGAAACCGTCTTGTCGAGTTTGCTGAGATATTTGTTGTAATCAACCTGACCGCGGAAATCGACCTCGGCGCCCGCATTGTTGGTCTGCTTGATGTAGGTTTCGTCAGCAGCCAGAGCCTTGAGAGCAGCTTCCATCTTGTCGCGGGCTTCCTGCGGGGTGTCTTTCGGCATGACAATGCCACGGGTGACGCTCAGTTCGATGTCGGAACCCAGTTCGGCAAAGGTCGGTACATCCGGTGCTTCCTTGACGCGTTTGGTCGATCCCACGGCGAGGAAGATCAGATCGCCATTGTCGACGAACTGTTTGGACGAGCTGATGTCGCCGATGGCTGCGTCGAGGTTGGCGCCAACAAGGGCGCGAATGCGCTGACCGGTGCCCTCATATCCGACGTAGGAGAATTTGAGGCCGAATGCCTGTTCGATCATGGCTGCATGCAGGTGTGGCACGCCGCCAAGGGTGACGCCCATGGTGATCTCGCCCGGATGGGCCTTGGCATAGGTCACGAATTCTTCAAAGGTCTTGTAGGGTGCCTTGCCATTGACGACCAGATACTGCGGCGAAGAGGTCATCAGGGCGATGGGTTCGAAATCGGTCCATTTGAGTTCGGTCAGACCGATCTGCGAGGCGACCAGAAGACCTTCATGAACCTGAGAGATGGTGTAGCCATCCGCTGCGCGGCGAGAGGCTTCGCGCAGGCCGACGGTACCGCCGACGCCGGGCATGTTGATGATCGGCATGTCAACGCCGAGATAGGGTTTGATATCGTTGGCAATGAGGCGCATCAGCGTATCGGAGCCACCACCCGGTGCCCAGGGAACAATGAATTCGACCGGACGCTCCGGATAGTCGGCGGCGAGGACGGGCGAAGAAAACAGCGAAACGGCTGCAACGAGGGCTGCGAGGCCCGAACGTAAATTCATGGAGCTTACTCCCAATGGAAATATGTAACGGATACCCGTTTTGTTTATGATTGCGCATCAACTGTAACACAAGGAAAACGCACGCAAAGCTCAGAATTCTTGCTATTAAAATAAGAAATGCTAATGTTATGGCGTGGACACACGACAACTCGAAACACTCTTGGCCGTCGTTCAACACGGTGGCTTTGCCGCTGCGGCCGAGGCAGTCAACCTGACTGCATCGGCGGTGAGCCAGCAGATTGCCGCGCTGGAATCCGAGCTGCAAACGGATCTGTTCGACCGGTCCCGAAGGCCGCCTGTCTTGACCGCAAAGGGATCGGAGATGGTGCGGTCGGCGCGCACGATCCTGCAAATCGTCACCGAAACCAAAGCGTCGGTCAGCGGGGCCAAGGTACGGGGAACATTGGCGTTTGGGACTTTGCGCACGGCTGCCAATTCCTATGTACCCCGCACGCTGGCGACAATCCGGTCGACCTTCCCTGATCTGTCGTTTCGCCTCCGTATCGGCATGTCGGAGCAGCTGATGAGCGAGGTTGCCTCAGGGCAGCTGGACGCGGCACTCGTCGCCGATCAGGTGACGGTTCCGAGCGGTCTTATCTGGACGGAAGTGCTTAGCGAGCCGCTGTTGATCCTGTTGCCTGCGGGCGCAAAAGAGCTGTCGTTTGAGGAGCTCGTGCGGACGATTCCCTACATCCGATATCGCATTCACGT
This sequence comes from Cohaesibacter haloalkalitolerans, assembly GCF_003574655.1. Classification (GTDB taxonomy): domain Bacteria; phylum Pseudomonadota; class Alphaproteobacteria; order Rhizobiales; family Cohaesibacteraceae; genus Cohaesibacter; species Cohaesibacter haloalkalitolerans. The sequence continues at coordinate 103,496 of NZ_QNUM01000003.1, read as the reverse complement.
GCCTCTGGCGCGTCAAATTGACACGGAATTGGCGCGACTCGGGGCGGAACAACGCCAGCTTGTTTCTGTGAACACCATGCCAGCGGTGATTGGCTGTGTCGAGGCAGGGCTCGGATTCTCGGTTGTTCCGGAAGTGGCCTTGCATGGCATGGTGACAACCGGCCTTGAGACCACCCCTTTCGGATCACCGCCGATCTATCGGAAACTGGGGGTTGTACGCCGGCCAAGTTCCAGTCGTGCAGCGGTTCTCGACGTCCTGACGGACGCTCTGCTCAATTATCGGATGCCGCAGACCTGAGGCCTGTTCATATTTCCCCCTGCGAGGCGCGGTATTCTGCGCTTGCGATTGCGCATCCTTCCTGCTGGCATTTGCAAAAGCGCCTTTGGCCTTCTCCTTGCTGCGTGCCCGGGCAATTTGAACCGGCTTGTTAAAAACCTCATCGGCAACTCTTCGTAGAAGACCTGATGCGATATGGCCTATTCAACCTAAGGATGAATGGCTGGCCTGTGTCTGTTGCGATACTGTTGAATTGGAAAGGTAAACTATCAGTAATCAGGGCAAGGACTTAGTCGCTGGTTTCATTTGATTTCATACGTCTTGGATTGAACGTGGAGGATGGTAGATGTTCAAGAGAATTGCTGTTGCAGCTGCGCTGGTTTGCGCAACGATCGTGTCGGTTCCTGCTAGTGCACAGGACCAGCTTCGCTTTTCCGCAGGCCCTCCGGGTGGCAACTGGTTTGCCCTTGGTGGCGCGTTGGCGGAAACCTGGTCAAAGGCGGGTATTCCGACTTCCAGCGGCACCGGTGGCGGTGTTTCCAACGTGGTGAATGCCGACCGTGGCAAGACCGATCTTGGATTCTCCGTGACGTCTCTGGTTGGTGCTGCGACAAAGGGCGAGGATCCGTTCAAGCAGGCCTATGAGAATGTCTCGGTATTGGCCAACGTCTATCGTCAGTATACCTATTTCGTCATGCGCAAGGACTATGCCGAGGCCAATGGCATCAAGTCGGTTGCCGATATCGTTGACAAGAAGCTGCCAATCCGTATGGCTACCCTGAAGCCGGGGACCTCTTCCGAATTCGTGATCCGCGCCGCCTTTGAAAAGGGTCTGGGTGTGGGCTGGAAGGATATTCAGGGCTGGGGTGGCTCTGTCTCCTTCGCATCGTATGATGACGGTTCCAACCAGCTGGCAGACAATCACCTTGATTGCTTCGCCTTCTCGGTTGGTCGCGCCGCAGCTGTTGTTCTTAAGATCGAAAGCCAGTTGGATGTGGTTCTTCTCCCTGTCGACAAGAAGATCCTTGATGCGATGAGCAATGCTCTTGGTACGGTGACCTTCGAGATCGATCCGGAAATCTACAAATCCGTGACCGAGCCCGTTCCAACCATTGGGGACTACACCAGTATCGTTGTGCGCAGTGATCTGGATGAGGATACGGTCTACAACATGACCAAGGCGCTCTGGGAAAACAAGGAAACCCTGCAGAAGGGCGTCAAGGCTGTTGAAGAGCTGAACCCGCAGGAAGCTGTTCCTGCTTCTGTTCCTGCCCATCCGGGCGCCGTCAAGTTCTGGAAGTCGGTGCAGTAAAGCGCATGTCAGAAGACGTGGCGATCCCGGCCCGATTGCCGGGGTCGCACTTGCTCCCTCCCCCATTTCCCCTTTCGTGACAGAAGGAAACCGATATGCGCGCGACGGGTTCACTGGTTAAACGAATTGTCTATGTCTATATCCTGTGTGTTGGTCTGTTCCATCTCTACACATCGGTTTTCGGCAGTTTCGAGGCCTATCTGCAACGCAGCCTGCATCTGAGCATGGTGTTCCCCATGGCCTTCATTCTCTATCCGATGCGAGGCGCCGACAAGGATAGTGTCAATGTCCCGTGGTATGACTGGATACTGGCCATTGCGTCCACGCTGCCCGGCCTCTACATCATTCTGAATTATGAGGAAATCACCTTCCGTATGGTGCAGGTCGATGACGTCACCATGGCCCAGCAGGTGCTCGGACTGGCGCTGGTGTTCTTCCTGCTTGAAGCGACACGGCGCGTGGTCGGGATGCCTCTGGCCATCATCGTCGGCTTCTTTGCCGGTTATATGTGGTTTGGCAATTATATGCCCGGAATCCTCAAGGGGCTGCCCTTCAGCTTTGCCGAGGTTATCGAACAGATCTATCTGACCGATGAAGGCGTTTTCTCCATTCCGCTCGGTGTGTCTGCAACATTCGTGATGGTTTTCCTGATTTTCGGCGGTTTTCTGGAAAAAAGCGGTGTCGGACAGTATTTTATGGATTTTGCCCAGGCTTTCACCGGAACGTCTCCCGGAGGCCCGGCCAAGATCTCGGTGGTGAGTTCAGCCCTGTTCGGCTCAATCTCCGGAGCTGCGGTTGCTAACGTTTATGGAACCGGCACCTTCACCATCCCGCTGATGAAACGGATCGGCTATCCGCCCTACTTTGCTGCCGCCGTGGAATCGGTTGCCAGTACCGGGGGACAGATCATGCCTCCGATCATGGGGGCCGGTGCCTTCATCATGGCGTCTTTCCTTGGGGTTCCTTTCAGTGACATCATCATTGCGGCGCTTGTCCCGGCTGTTCTCTATTACGGAGCCGTGTTGCTGATGGTGCATCTGGGAGCGCTCAAGAATAATTTGCAGGGGCTGAGCGAAGAGGATCTGCCAAGCAAGAAGCGGGTGCTGAAGCAGTCCTACAAGCTGCTCCCGATCGTCGGCCTCGTCTACATGCTTCTGTCAGGTTTTTCGCCCATGCTGGCGGCCGCCATCGGTATTCTCGGGGCGTGGCTGGTTTCCCTGCCCGATCCGGAGCATCGCATGGGACCGCGGAAAATTCTTGATGCGATCGTGTCCGGCTCCAGAAATGTGCCGGTTGTCGCCATTGCATGTGCGGCGGCAGGCATTGTGGTCGGGTCGGTGTCCCTTACCGGTTTCGGGTTCAAGTTTGTTGGACTGGTCTTTTCGCTGGCACAGGGCGTGCCCTTTGTTGCTTTGTTCCTCATCGCCGTCGTATCGCTGATTCTCGGTATGGGGCTGCCAACCACCAGCGCCTACATTCTCGGGGCGGCTCTTGGCGTACCGGCTCTGGCTGAGCTGGGCTTCGAGCCGTTGGCGGCGCACATGTTCGTGTTCTATTTCGCGATCGTTTCCAACATCACCCCACCGGTGGCTCTGGCGGCCTATGCGGCGAGTTCTCTGGCCCAGTCCGATCCGAACAAGACAGCCATTCAGGCGCTCAAGCTCGGCATCCTCGCCTTCATGGTGCCGTTCGCCTTCTGCTATGATCTGGGGCTACTGTCCAATGCCGGTCTCGTTGACAACACTCTGGCAGTCATTGGCGGGATCGGGGCGCTGTTTGCGATGGGATTTGCCATGCTGGGCTTTATCCGGGCTCCGATACCGGTCTGGCAGCGCTATGTTTTCGGTATCATTGCGATTGCCTGCCTGTGGCCGCTGGTGATTGTCAAGCTGGCCGGGGTTGCCGCCACCATCGCGGCTGCGATGATCTGGGGGCGCAAGCTTTCCGGAGACAGGGCTGTCTCGGCCTAGCGATGCCTGTGTTTCTCTCTCCCGACATCTGCCGGGAGAGAGCCTTTGCGGCTTAACCCGCAACCACTTTGAAGGACAGTTCCGCGATATCCTCGACAGCACAATGAATGCTGTCTCCTACGTCCACGGAACTGACACCGGCCGGTGTTCCGGTAAAGATGATGTCGCCTGCGGCAAGTTCGAACTGCTTGGACAGTTCGCTGATCACCTCTGGCAGCTTCCAGATCAGATGATCGAGGTCGCTGTCCTGCTGGACTGCGCCGTTCTTCTCAAGCCAGATCCGTTTCTTTGCCAATGAAGGGACTTCCTCGGCCGGCACAATCGCCGATACTGGAGCGGAATGCTCGAATGCCTTTGCGGCTGTCCACGGACGGCCCTGCTTCTTGGCCTCGGCCTGCAAATCCCGGCGCGTGAAGTCCACCCCGATGCCGTAGCCGAAGATCTTGTCCATGGCGTCGTCAACGGCAATATTGCTGCCGCCGTCCTTCAGCGCAACGATCAGTTCCACTTCGAAATGCACGTCACTGCTTAATGGCGGATAGGGAAAATCCTGTGCAAACAGAATGTTGTCTGGATTTTTCTGAAAGAAAAATGGCAATTCGCGATCCGGATCGTGCCCCATTTCGATGGCGTGGGCGGCGTAGTTCCGACCGACGCAATAGATGCGCCGGATGGGGAAAACAGCGTCGGTGCCGGTTACCGGTATGGTCGGTGTCACGGGCTGAGGGATCGCAAAGCGAGGGGATGAGGCATTGGTGTTCATGATGGAGCCTGACGGGAAAAAGGGATCAAGAAAAAAACAGACCCGATTAAATACCGCAGATTGGACGTGCGTCAATACGTCGTATGTCGCCCGTAATTTTGCCCGGCTTTCTCGATACCCCATCCCCATTTTCTTTGCCCGGAGCCAAGAGCTGATCGGATCAGAAACGGACCATGGCCTCAAACCCTCTTGATGTGCCGGTAATCGGTGACTTCAGCGAGAGCGAAGCCCCGCTGCCCTTGGTGATGGCCTCGACAATGGCTAGACCAACTCCGCTACCCTTGGCAGAGGTGTTGCCGCGTTCGAAGGGGCGGAGCAGGCGTTCCATCACATCTGCGGGTATCGGGTCGCAGTCGTTGGTCACGGACAGGCTTTTGTCCCTCGCCAGCGTGATGGTGACGATGCTTTCCGGGGTCGCATGCTTGAGGGCATTCTCGACGAGATTGCGCAACAGGATGGCAAAGACATTGGCGTCGATTAGCAGGGGTAGCGGCTCTGACGGCAACAGGATGTCGAGGCGTTCGGAATCCTCGCGGAACTCGTCCATCACCAGTCTGGCAATCGGCACGATGTCGCGTTCCTGTTCGGACAGCATGGATCCACCCTCGGCACGGGCCAGCTGCATGAGTTTTTCGGTGAGGCGTGAGAGCGACTTGAGCGCCGTTTCGATCTGATGGGCCCGGTCCCCGATGGAGCCTTCACCCGCTTCCGAGATGAGACGCTGGGTCTGTGCCAGCGCTGCGGCAACGGGGGTACGCAACTCGTGGGCGCTGTTGGCGGTAAAGCTGCGCTCGGCTTCCAGTGTCCTGCGCATGCGGTCAAGCAGATTGTTGACGGCATCGGCGATGGGTTCGATTTCAGACGGCAGATTTTTGGCCCTGATCGGGGTCAGATCCCCTGCCCCGCGCGCTTCGATGCCCGAGCGGAAGCCGCGCATTGGTCGCATAGAAATACGCACCAGCAGCCAGACGCCAAACATGCTGAGCGGTACCAGAAAGAAAAGCGGCATGGCGAGCGCCTTCAGGGTGTCATGTGCAGCCCGTTGGCGCCTTTCCATTGGGTCTGCGACGGAGATGATCACGTTGCCATCAAGGGTGGAGCCAGTGAAAATGCGCTGGTCGTTGAGCGTGATGAAGCCCAGTTGATCGATACTCGGGAAAATCTCGGGATCTGCATGATTGGACTGCAGCAAAAGCCCGCCTTGGGCGTCTCGAACAATATAGGTGAGATACTGATCGTCATCTGATTTGATGGACGGCTTTTCGACTTTTTGCGAGACGTCTTGCCGACCTTTTTCTTCGCCGTCATCATCCTCTTCATTGTCTTTGTGCAGGCGGCGCTTGAAGCCTTGCTTGAAACCATCGCGGGTGATGCCGTTTTCTGTGCGCCAGGATTTGCCGATCCGTCCGATATGGAGGCCATTGACCTTGAGGTCCTCCATTTCATCGCTTCTGCCATTGCCTTCGACAATGTCGTGAATGACCGGTGGCAGCAGACGCTCCACGGCTTCGGCAAGGGCCTGATCGAAGGCGCCGTCGAGCTCATGCTTGACGACGAGCCCGCTGACGGTGGTTGCTGCCAGCCAGAGAAGGCCCACACCCAGCGCAAGACCGAGGGACAGACGCAGCTGAAGACTGTTTTTGACGAAGGACCTTACTTTCATGACTGCTCCAGCCGATAGCCCATACCGCGCACGGTTTCGATCACGCCGGCCCCGAGCTTTTTGCGCATGCGGCTGATGTGGACCTCGATGGTGTTGCTTTCGATCTCTGCGTCGAATGTATAGAGGGTTTCCTCCAACTGGCTCTTGGAGAGCAGGTTGCCCGGATGTTGCAGAAAGGCCTCGAAGAGAGCCCATTCCCTTGCTGTCAACGTCACGGTCTTGCCTGAGCGCATGATGGTGCGGGCTGCGATGTCGATTTCCAGTTCGCCGATCTTGACCAATGGATTGGGGTTGCCGCTGTAGCGACGGGCGACGGCCTTGAGGCGCGCTGTCAGTTCCTGCAGGTCAAAGGGTTTGACCAAATAGTCATCGGCACCAGCGTTGAGGCCTTCGATACGGTCGGAGATCTGATCGAGGGCGGTCAGGATAATGACCGGTGTCACATCGCCCGATGCTCTGAGTTTTCTGAGGAAGTTGAGTCCCAGACCGTCCGGCAGCATCAGATCGAGCAGTACAAGGTCATAGGGCGCGGCGCGCAGATAATCCCCTGCGGCGTCCAGCCTTTGTACCCAATCCACGCTGTGCCCGTCGGCGGCGATCTGGTCGCGCACCGCAGACCCGAGCACCATGTCATCCTCGACCAACAAGACCCGCATCAGTCACTCACTTTCCTTCACATATTCCATGCATCAGCGGCATTTTCCGCTTGCCTGAAGCCAGCCGCAGTGTCGCTGCGAAACCTTACAGGAAGCTGACGCAAAAAGAAATTCCCAGTCAGGTCGCCTTCAGGCTGGTGGGAGATAGTGCTTCCATCGAACCAATGGAAGGGAGACCGCAACCATGAAGAAACTTGTAATTGGCGCCTTGCTTGTCAGTGGCACCATTCTGGCCGCCACAGCGACCTGGGCTGAAGGCTACGGTCATGACAAACGAGGGTACTACGGCGATGAACGCGAACACGGCTATTCCGAACATGACCGGGATCACCGTTTGAATCTGTTTGGCTGGCGTCTGCCCATCGGTTGGCATTCCGATGATGACGACGACGACGACAACTATCGGTCTCGTGGCGCGCAGGCGACAACACCGGCCCCATCCGGCCCGATCAACAACAACAAGCTCATCACCAGGGGCTCTGCCCCGAAAGCTTCCATCAACTAGAGCCAGATCTGGCGGCATCCTGACGAGCAAAAAGAGAACGACGTCGGGATGCTGCTCTCTATCACAAGGAAACCAGCCATGAACAAATATCTTGCCACCGCCACCCTCGCTTCGGTCGTTGCTCTGCCTGCCGTGGCAGAAGCCGCTCCCGTAACCTTCACCACGACCATGAAAAACTATGGTGGACCGGAAGCCTATATGGTGATGTATGTCACCGATGCCTCCGGTGCCTATCAGGGCTCACTGTGGATGTCGGGCGGGCGGGCCAAATACTACCGCGATCTGCGCGACTGGGCTCGCGCTACCGGCGCAAACCCTGCCGAAGTGGATGGCATCACCGGCGCCAGCGTCGGCAGCGGACGCACACTGAAGGTGACGCTTGATCTGTCCGACGCGCTGTTCAATGCGGGCTACCAGCTACACATCGACACCGCCGTCGAAAACATGGGGTCCGCGCCTTCGGAAGTCGTGGTGCCTCTGGATTCCGGCAACACAGGCAAGGCAGTATCCGGCCGGCGCTTTGTCCAGTCCTTCAGCTTCGATATGTGAGCTTCCTTTCACTCCCTGACCGATTGCCACGAAAAAGAGATTTCCTGCCATGCAGCAGCTTATTCATAAATTCACCGGTCTCATTCTTCTGCCGCTTGTTCTCGTTTTGAGCCTGAGCGGGGCGGCCCTGTCCATCTATCCCGTTCTTGAGCGAAGCAGCCAGCCTCTGGAAAGCTCAGAGACCCTGTCTGTTGCCGAACTGGCCGATGTGGTCAAGGAAGCCCATCCGGGCACATCGCAGATTGTCCGGCGCGCTTCTGGCCAGGTTATCGCCTATTACTATGAGAATGGTGTTTCCGGTGCCGAGCTGTTCGACCCGTCTACAGGTGCGGACCTTGGTCCATATCAGTCGTCGCAAACCCAGATCTGGCTGACCGATCTGCATCGGTCACTGTTTCTGGGTGATGGCGGGCGCATGACCACAGGGTTTGGGGCTGTGGTGATGGGGCTTATCTGTGTGTCAGGTCTCATCATGCTCAAGCGGCGTATGGGAAGCTGGAAACAGCTGTTCGGGCCGGTGCGTGGCACCCTCTCCCAGCGGCTGCATCTGGAAGTCGCGCGTATTGCCGTTGCCGGGCTGTCTCTCAGTGCGCTCACCGGGATCTACATGACGGCGGCTACTTTCGGGCTGGCTCCGGATGGTTCCGGTGCAGATGCTGCATTCCCGACAGTCAACGGCGGGACGCCTGCGCAGATCATTTCCCTTGAAGGCTTGCGCGAAACACCCGTCTCGCAATTGCGGGAGCTTTCCTTCCCCTATGAGGGAGACACCAAGGATGCCTTCACCCTGACGACGGCTGATGGCATGGGCTATGTGGATCAGGCTACCGGTGCGCTGTTGAACTACACGCCCAATGGCCGTGCCAAACAGATCTATGAGTTCATCTATATGCTGCATACCGGTGAAGGACTGGCTCCGCTTGCCCTGCTGCTCGGTGTTGCCTCCCTCGGTGTGCCGCTGATGGGAGTGACCGGTGGTCTCATCTGGTGGCGCAAACGTCAAAGCAAGATCAAGATTGCAGGCAACTCAAAGACCCGTGATGCGGATGCTGTTATCCTCGTGGGGAGTGAAGGCAACAGCACATGGGGGTTTGCTCGCAGCCTGCATGACGGTCTTGTCAAGGCGGGGTTGCGTGTTCACACCAGCGAGATGAATGCCTTTGCCGGGGACTATCCGCAAGCCAGGCTGATGTTTGTCCTCACCGCCACCTATGGCGATGGTGAGGCCCCGCGTTCTGCCAAGGGCTTTCTGGCAAAGCTCGGCAAATATGCCGGGGCGCAAAAGATACCGGTTGCCGTGCTTGGGTTTGGTGATCGCCAGTTCCCGAATTATTGCCAGTATGCACAGGATGTGACCCGTCAGTTCGCCGAGGATGGATGGCCACAGGTCATGCCGTTTGCTGCGATCAATCGCCAGTCCGCGCAGGAGTTCGCCCGCTGGAGTGAGGCACTGTCCAGACGGTTGGGGTTCGTGCTGGAGCTGGCCCCTGTGGTCTCCCGTGTGGAGCAGCATCAACTAACGTTGGTGTCTCGCAAAGACTATGGTCACGAGGTTCAGGCGCCGACCACGGTCTTCCGCTTCAAGCTGGCCGACAACAATCGCTCGTGGGTTGCCCGTCTGTTTGGCAAGGGCTTGCCTTCCTTTGAGCCGGGTGACCTGCTCAGCATTACGCCAGAGGGTGACAGCGTGCCGCGCTACTATTCCCTGGCTTCGGCCCGCAAGAATGGCTTTGTCGAGATTTGCGTCCGCAATGTGCCTGGTGGTCTTTGTTCGGGGTATCTGCATGGCCTTCAGCCCGGAGACAGCATCAAGGCTGCCTTTCAGGCCAACCCGGGCTTCCAGCTCAAGAAGTCCGGCACACCGGTCATTCTCATTGGGGCCGGAGCCGGTATTGGTCCACTGATCGGATTTGTCCGCAACAACCACAGTAAACGGCAGATGCGGCTCTATTTCGGCGCTCGCCATCCGCAATCGGACTTCCTTTATCACAAGGAGCTCGGAGACTGGCACAAGACGGGGTTTGTTCATTCGGTCAAGCTTGCCTTTTCCCGAACCCACCAGCGGCTCTATGTGCAGGATCGCATCCGTCAGGATGCTGCAGAACTCTCGGCCCTCGTCCGTGATGGTGCCCAGATCATGATCTGTGGCGGTCGGGAGATGGCCAAGGGGATCGAGGAGGCCTTCATGGACGTCCTCAAGTCCTCCGGCATGGACCTCGCTGACCTCAAGAAGGAGGGTCGTTATGTTGAAGATGTCTTTTGATATGCCAAAGGCCGAACCGGTTGGCCCCGGTCTTCATCGCCATGTCTTCAATGGCCCCACCATGGGCACGCGCTACAGTGCAATCATCATGAGTGAGGAGAGCGAGAAGCCGAAAGGCCTTGATCAGGCCCTGTTCGAGGCGGTGAACCGGGTGGACCGGCAAATGTCGACCTGGAATCCTGCCTCCGACCTCATGCGGCTCAATCGGGCCGAGCCGGGACAATGGACTCCTGTGCCGCGTGAGCTGTTCACGGTGCTGACGGAAGCCATGGTGATCAACCGCGCCTCCAGCGGGCTGTTCGACCCCGCTGTCGGCGATATGGTGGATGCGTGGGGATTTGGTGCACCCTCGAGGGAGCCCGACCCGCTCGCGATCCGCCAGCAATTGGGGCGCGGCCGTCCCAAGAGCTGCGACCTTATCGAGCTGGACCCCGACCGTCTGGCTGTCCGCAAGTCGGTGGCCGTGAAGCTTGATCTTAGTGGCATCGCCAAGGGCTATGGCGTCGATGCCATGGCAGATGTGCTCGCCGATTTCGGGATCGAGAACGGGCTTGTCGGGATTGACGGCGAGATGCGCGCGATGGGTGCAAAGGCCGGTGATCTGCCATGGTCGGTGGCTCTGGAAAAACCTGATTACACCACGCGCGCGGCTCTGGGCATGTTGCAGCTAAGCGATTGCGCCATTGCCACCAGTGGCGACTATCGCCAATGGGTGAAGGTTGGCAATCAGACCTTCAGCCACACGATGGATCCCCGCCGCGGTGGCCCGTTGCAGAATGACGTGGCTTCGGTCAGTGTCATCGCCGAACGCTGCATGACGGCCGATGCCTGGGCAACGGCGCTGATGGTGATGGGACATGATGCGGGCGTGCATGTTGCGCGCGCCAAGGGGATCAACGCCCTGTTTGTCGTCCGGGATGGAGATCGTCTCAGACAGGTCGCCGTGGGGCCGTTGTTTGGCGTTGCGGCTGCCTGCGACAAGGATGTTCACTGATTGTTTCGGCTGTTCCCAAGCCTGTTGAACTCAAAAAGCCGGACCTCAAGGGATCCGGCTTTTCCTTTGCTCAAAGGGAGCGGCTCAACTGGCGCCGACGCGCGCGACAACAGGAACATAGTCTTCAAGGTCATCTGCCGGGAACGACACCGTTCGGCCGACTTCCGCCGAATAGTAAAGGCCCATCAGCATCTGAACCACGGCAAGGCCATCCTCGAATGTTTCGGACGGGGTTTCCCCCTTGCGGAAGCATTCCACCATGTGGCGGTTCTCGTCGGTGTAGCCGTAGATGCCAGCCTCGTCTTCCAGCACGGGCATCAGCCCCTGCTCCGCATTCTGCTTTTCGACCAGATCCTCGCCCTCGGCCCCAGCAATCTCGCGGGACATGAAAATCTTGAGGCCGGTAGCAAGCGAATTGAACTCCATGGAATATTCCGGTCCAAGCAGTTCGAGCTGAATGCGCAGCCCTGCCCCGACATAGGCCCAGGAGGTGGTTGCCTCGATCATCAGTTCCTTGCCCTCGTCGTCTTCCAGCGCGATGGTGGCGCGGGCGAAGTCTTCTGATGGACGGTTGCGGTAGTCGACGTCAGAGCCATAACGGTCGGACAGTTGCTGGGCATATTTCGGCAAGGTCCATTTGAGATTGGCCACCGTGCCGTTGACCGATTTGATCCGCAGAGAGCTGCGCGGCTTTGCCGGATCCGTCAGCAGGTGGCGCGCCACTTCGACGCTGTGGCACATCATGTCGTTGAGGACACCGCCGCCCTGCTTGTCTCCCTGCCAGAACCATGCGGCATGGGGGCCTGAATGTTCTTCTGCTGCGCGGGCCAGATAGGGCCGACCAGCATTGGCGGCGGCCCGCCGCCAGATGATCTCCTTGCCACGCAAGACCGGCGTACAGAAGACCTGATTTTCCAGATAGCCGTGGTTGAGTTTGGCGTCTTCGGCCAGCCGCAACATTTCGCGGGCTTCGGATATGGTCCGGGCCAGCGGCTTCTCGCAAGCGACGGCAAACACCTTGCTGCGGTTTTCTGTTACCGCAGCGTGGATCTGTCGCATGATGTCAAGGCGCGTGTAGTTGGGCGAAAGGATCCAGACGGCGTCGATGCTGTCGTCTTCCAGCATGGCATCGAGCGAGGCAAACGACTGGCATGGCCCGAGGCCGAGTTTGGTGGCTACATTGACGATATGCTGGCGATGGGCCTGTGTGCGACTGAACACGCCCGATATGCGGACATTGCGCACGCCGAGCATTGACTTGAGATGAAACTCGGCGATGAAGCCGGAGCCGACAAGGCCGACATTCAGGGTTTCTTTAGGGTGTGTCATGGTACTCCTCCCACTCACAAGGTTCATGACCTTGCTTTCTTGATGCAGGCCCACACGTTCCATCAGGTGCTCCGGGCATGCGTCCGTTTATGTGCAGTTTCTGGTTTTGGTCTGTTGGCTATTCCACGAAATGCTTTGGTGGTGCAGTCGTTTCCCTGACCACGATTTCTGTCGGCACGACGATGCTGTCGGTTTGCGGCTTGTCGCCGGAAAGATGGGCCAGAAGGCGGGTCATGGCGCGTCGGCCAATCTCGAGACAGGGTTGGCGGACGGTGGTCAGCGCCGGAACGAAGGCTTCTGCCAGATAGGTGTCGTCGAAGCCAAAAATGGACAGATCATCAGGGACGACCAGCCCCTTGTTCTTGGCGGCCCTGATGGCGCCAAAGGCCATTTCATCATTGGCGGTATAAATCGCGGTTGGGCGGTCTGGCAGATCGAGCAGCCTGTTGGTGGCCATCTCGCCGCTCCGATAGCTAAAGTCGCCCTGCTGGACATAGGCCTCGGGCAGAGAAAGACCGGAGGCCTTCATGGCGTGGCGGAACCCGGCCAGCCGCCGGACGCTCATCCCCTCCGGGATCGGCCCTGCGATATAGGCGATCTTGCGATGGCCAAGCGCTACCAGATGGTCAATCGCCTCGATGGAGGCATATTCATTGTCGATCACGACATGGGTCAGATCGACGCCGTCGATCATTTCAAGGGCAACGACCACTTTCTGGGCAATGTCAACTGGCAGATCGCAATCAACCGGCATCTTGCCGGTCATCAGGATCATGCCGTCTGCGTGGCCGTGGTTGAGCATGTCGAAATAATCGGCCTCGCGATTGGGATCGTCTTCGGTGTTGGCCATCAGCAAAGAATAGCCCGCGTCATGAGCGATGCTTTCCGCTCCCTTGAAGATGTCGAGATAGAACGGGTTGCCGATGTCGCGGACGACGACGAGGATGGACATGGTTTTCTGGGTTCGAAGGTTGCGGGCGCTGATGTTGGGCCGATAGCGCATGGTCTGGGCGATCTCCCGGACATGGCTGAGGGTTGGCTCCGCCACCAGACCGGACCCGCTGAGGGCGCGCGAGACGGTGGTCGGCGAAACACCGGCCTTGAGGGCAATATCCTTGATTTTTGCTCGCTTGTTCACCTGTTGCCTTCTTTCACGCTCCCTGTTTTATGCTCGCACCTTGTTCCAATTGCCCCGTTATTCTAACCCCGCAAGGCCTTGCTGCGACCATAGAATAGCAGCAGGAACAGCAGAGTGATGCCAAACACCACCTGCCGGCCGGATTCGCCGATGCTGAGCGTGGTCAGGATGCTCTGCATGAGGATCAGCAGGAAGGCTCCCGCCATGGTGCCGGTGTAGCCGCCCTTGCCGCCGGATAGCGGCGTGCCGCCGAGCACCACGGCGATGATCGAGGACAACATGTAGCTGTCGCCAACATTGGCAAAGGACGTCCCCGCATAGCCCAGAATGCAGATGCCAGCCAGAGCGGCGAACATGCTCGACAGCGCGAACAGCATGACGCGAACCCGCTTGACGGGTACACCGGCCATATAGGCGGCGTTTTCATTCGAGCCGATGGCGTAGATCTTATAGCCGAGCGAGGTTCGCATCAGCAGGAAGGCCATCAGCAACCCCACGGCGATCCAGAGCCATAGGATGCCCGGCAGGTTCAACAGGAAGGGTTTTGAGACGAAATTGGCCAGCGCCGGAGCGGCAAGGCCGGACGGAATGCCCTGACGGATGACGACCAGAAGCCCCTGCAACACACCAAGCATGCCCAGCGTCATGACCAGCGGCGGGATGCCGAAGATGGTAACGCCGACACCGTTGATGAGTCCGACCAGCCCGCCTGCGGCCAGACAGACGAGGATTGCAGCAATGATGTTGGCATTGTTGCCATCCATCACATTGCCCGCGAGCACGGCGCTCAGGGATACGACCCCTCCGACAGAGAGGTCGATCCCCTCGCGTCCCCCCAGAATAACCAGATTTTGCCCGGCGGCGACTATGCCCAGCAAGGCTGCCACGATGAGCAGGCGAAGGATCTGCTCCATCGAAGCAAAGCCGGGTGACAGTGTTTCACCTGCAATCAGCAACAGGACGATGAGAATGAACGCCACAAGCAGCGGATTCTTGAAATAGACAATGATCGAGGACCGGCTATCCTGCGGGTTGGTCGGCTGCATGATGGTCATTGGTTGATCCTCCGCGAGGCCAGCACTCCGAGCATCAGAACCACAAGGATCGTCGCACCCTGCGCCAGATTCTGCCATTCGGACGGGATACCGGCATAGAAGACCAGCGAACTGATGAGGCCGATGATGATGGCGCCGATGGCGGATCCGAAGGCTGATCCGATACCGCCCGAGAGCGCCGTGCCGCCAAGGACGACGGCGGCGACACTGGACAGGGTCATGGCGCCGCCGACCAACGGGTCGCCGCTGGCCGTGTCACCGGTAATGCAGAAGGCTGCAAGCGCTGCGAATACGCCGCAAATCACATAGCCATAGATCCGGATGCGGGTGACCGACAGGCCGGACTGATAGGCGGACAGCTGGCCATTGCCGACGGCGAGCAGCTTGGTCACCATGCTCGTCTTGGCCAGCACGGCAAGGATGGCGATGAGGACGACGGCAAAAAAGAAGACATTCGGAATGCCATAGCTGCGACCGCCATAGACCTTCCAGAACAGGCTCGGGGCTGGCAGGCCCGCAACAGGGAGAACCCACAGGGCGATGCCCGAGAGCAGGATGCTGGTGGCAAAGGTTGCCACAATGGCCTGCATCCGGAGGCCGGACACCACGAAACCGTTGACCAGCCCGCATAGCGCACCGATGAGGATACCCACCAGAAGGGCCAGCAGAACGACATAGGGTTCGCCGCCAAGCTGGCTCATGATGACCACTATGGACACATTGACCAGCGACAGGATTGCGCCGACGGACAGGTCGATATCACCTGTGTAGACCACGAAGGTCTGGCCGACTGACAGGAAGACAAGGGCGAGATAGGTGCTGGCGACACCCTTGAGCGCCCGAACGGTCATGCTGTTTGGTTCGGCAATGCCGTTGAGCACGAACAGCAGCAGCAGCATGCCCAGCGCTGGAAGAAACGGAAAGCGCCTAAAGAGCGTTGCCATGCGGGTTTTCAATGCGTGTGCTTCTGTCATTTTGCCCCCGAATATGCTGCCTGATAGAGATTGAAGCGGGTCTTGTCTTCGCCCACCAGCTCGCGAGAAACCGAGCCGTTGTTGAAGACCAGAATGCGGTCCGAGTGGGCCAGCAGCTCGCTGTCTTCCGAGGAATAGAGGATGATGGCCATGCCTTCGTCGGCGAGCTTGCGGACCAGCGCGAAAAGCTCGCTCTTGGCACTGAGGTCGATGCCCTTGGTGGGGTCGTCGAGCAGCAGGATATCGGGCGGATTGGTCAGCCAGCGGGCAATCACCACCTTCTGCTGGTTGCCCCCTGAAAGCGAACTGATGGAAGCGCCAAGGCTTGTGTATTTGGTGTTGAGCGAGGCAAGGGCCGGTTCAATGACGCGCGAAAGCACGCTTGGAAAGGCCAGAAACTTGCGGTCCTTGAGAAAATGGATGGGCGAGACATTTTCCATGATCGAGCGCCCGGTGATGACGCCATCACGCACCCGATCGCCGGACACATAGGAAAAGCCCAGCTTGATGGCAGCTCTCGGACTGGCCGGGTGCACAAGTCTGCCGTTCAGCTCCAGCGTGCCTGTTGTCAGCCTCTTTGCGCCAAACAGGGTGCGAAGCAGTGTTGACTGCCCCTGCCCGTGCAAACCACCAAGGCCGAGAATCTCGCCTCTTGCGAGGGAAAAGCCGACATTGCGGAGCTGGGTGCCGCCAAGGGCTTCTGCCTTGAGGCAGATTTCCGCATTTGCCATCTGGTCATGGGGGGATACGCTGATTTGCGCTGCCGTTTCGTGCTGTTCGCCGATCATGTCACGGATGATGGTTGCCTGATCGGTCTCATTGATCGGGCGCGAGGAGACTGTGGTGCCATCGCGGATTACCGTGATGCGGTCTGCGATGTCGAAAATCTCGTCCATGCGATGGGAAATGAAGATGATTGAACGCCCCTCCTCCTTAAGCTCTCGCAGGATGGAGAAAAAGCAGTCGACCTGCGACCGGTCGAGCGCCGAGGTCGGTTCGTCAAAAATCAGGATTTCGGCTTCGCTGGCCAGCGTCTTCATGATCTCGACCAACTGCTTCTGGTCGGGGCGCAGCTTTGTAACCGGGGTGTCAGCGGAAAAATTCTCTCCGACTACCTTCCTGAACTTGTCGATGTAATGCTCGGCCCGTCTAGCGAGTTCGGCCTCATCAACAAGGCCGCCTGCATGGGTCGGCAGGTGATAGAGATTGATATTCTGGGCGACGGACAGGCTGTTGGCCAGGCTGAGTTCCTGATAGAACAGGCAGATCCCCATGTCTCTAGCCGCCTTGGGCCCGAACAGCGTGACGGGTTTTCCGTTCAGTTCGAACAGCCCGCCATCCGGGCGCACACTGCCGGCAACGACCTTGCATAATGTGCTCTTGCCGGAGCCGTTGGCTCCGATCAAAACGTGGATTTCGCCGCTTTCCAGCAGCAGATCCCCAGAGGCCAAAGCAGTCGTTGCGTCGTAATATTTGCAAATCTGCTGCAGCTTCAATCGACTCATCTTGCCTGCACCTTCGTTATCGTCTGTCGATGCTTGCCGCTGGCCTAGAGGTCAGCGGCATCATGGTCATCGGGATTATTTGAAGTATGCTTCAGCTTCGTCGATGCTCAGGGAGCTGGTGTAGGAATAGAAACCGGGTTTGCCTTCCAGTTCCTTGGCAACGGTTGCGACGTTGTCGCCGTTGATGAACGGGATTGGCAGATACAAGGCGTTCTTGTATTGCCCCGCAGCGGCCGGTTCCTTCAGTTCACGCCCCTGCAGCATGAAGACGGCAACGTTGAGCGCGCTGGCCATGACCCCGGGAGGGTTCACGGATGCACCGGAGTTGAAGTCGTTCTTGACCCACAGATCGATGAAGTCCTTGCGGATTTCACCTGTTGCGGCTACCTGCCCGGCCTTGCCAGCATCCATCAGCGAGCGCCATGCACCGGCTGCCATGCCGTCCTGAACCCAGACGCCGTCAATGTCGGGATAGGTTGCCAGAAGGTTCTGCATGGCCTGTTGGCCCTGAGCCTGATCCCAGTTGGCGTTGACTTCGTTGACGACCTTGATGTCGGGATACTGATTGAACACGCTGGTATAACCTGCAATGCGCATTTCATTGGCAGGATGACCGGCCACGCCATTGATCGCGACGACCTGCCCCTTGCCCTTCAGGGTTTCGGCGAGCCACTTGGCGCTGAGGGCTGCCCAGTTGGTCTGGTCGATGCCCACATAGAGGGCGTCCTGAGACGAGACTTCCGCATCCGTGGAGATGACGAGAATGCCGTCTTCCTTGGCTTGTGAGAAGACCGGGTCAAAGGCCGTCGGGCTGTTCGGGTTGATGATGATGGCGTTGACGCCCTGATTGATGAAATTGCGGACGTGTGCGATCTGGCCGGGAACGTCGACATTGGCGCTCTGCACCACGACTTTGACGTCTACGCCCTTTTCTTTCCATTTTTCAGCAGCTGCCTGAGCTTCCTCGATCATCTGGGTGCGCCATTCGGAGCCGACCCAACCATTTGAAAGACCGATGGTAAACTCTTCAGCCTGCGCTGCCGGAATAGCCAGAGCCATGACGGCCATTCCCAGAAGTGCGTTCTTCAACTTCATCTGCTTCCTCCCTTGTCACAAATGATGGAAGCAGTTTGCTGGCTTGTGAAATCGATTTCAAACGAAAAAGTGTATTCGATTTCATTGGCTGATTTCAGTGGATTTTGGACGCGCATGAGAAATATTGAAATCTCTGTTTGTAACGCCTTGAATATGCTCGCAGTATTTGAGGATCTACGTGATTAGACAAAGCGTCAGCAGGCAAGAGAGGCTCTCTAGCGCACCTGTCAATGCTACTAAATTGGTGGAACTCTGTGCAATTCTCGCCAATCGCGCCAGGGGCGCGCCATTTGCGCGCGGTCTAGTTGGTGAAGATGTCGCGCGGAAGGGTGATTTCCACCTTCAGGCCTTCATTGCTGTTGCTCAGGGTCATCTCGCCCTTGTGATTGCGGATGATTTCGTTGGCAATGCTCAGACCAAGCCCAACCCCTTTGGTCTTGTGCCCTTCATGGCCCCTCTCAAAGGGCAGAAAGACCTTCTCGATCTGGTCGCTCGGAATGCCCGGGCCACCATCGACAATGGTGATGACTGTCCGTTCGCTGCCATCATAACCGAGGGACACCTTGGCATAGCACCCATATTTGAGGGCATTGTCGATGATGTTGGACAGGGCCCGGCGCAGCTGCTTGGGGCGGCCGATCATGAAGCCCTGTGTGAGGGTTGAGAGCTCCACTGATGCGGCGACACTGAACACCGACGCCACGCCTTCGATCTCTATTGGCTGTGTCGTGTCAAAGGTTACATTGAGCTCCATGTCCTGATAGTCGTCGCAGAGGCTGGTGATGAGCGAGCTCAGCGAGAAGCGGTGTCTCTCCTCGTTGTTCTTGTGCAGGGAGAGGAAATCGAGAGCGCCCTCCACCAGATCATGGATGGATTCAAGATCGTTGGCAAAGCGGTCTCTGATGTCATCTTCCTTGATCATCTCGGTGCGCAGCAGCATGCGGGTAACCGGTGTGCGCAGGTCATGGGAGATCGCGGCGAGGCCCAGAAGCTGACGTTCCCTGTCCCGATCGAACCGTTTGACCAGTTCCCGCATGTTGTCCTGGATGGCCAATGCCTCTGTGGGCGTAAAGCGCCCTAGAGACTTGCGGGTGAATTTGGTGCCATCACCAAGTTTCCTGAACGGGGCCATCAGCGTGTTGGAAAAAGGGAAACTGACCGAGAGAATGAGGACTGCGAGAAACAGCGTCATGAAGGCCCCTTGCGTTTCGGAAACGCGCACCCGCCATAGTCTGGGCGAGCTGATTGCCATGACCTGATCATTCTCACCAAAGATATAGAGCGTCGCATCGATATCCTGCCGGGCGATGGCCTGAGACAGCGACGCCATGCGCACGGCGGCTGGAATGGAGGCATTGGGGAACTGGTCTCCCCCCTGGCTCAGGAGGGTCGGGTTGTAGATGCTGTCTTCCTGCAGGTCGGTGCTATGCCGCTTTGCGCTCAAAAGCCCCGGCAGTGGTGGGGTAGCCGCGAACCGCACTGCGGCCCGAATCCGCTTTTTGTTAAGCGTCAGGATCAGTGGCGACACATAGCTGTCTGTTTCCTTCGGGAAACCGTCGAGCATGTGAAAGCTGTAGGGTTGTTCGTCGCCGTTGCAAGGATCTTCCTGAAATGTGGTGGTTTCGATGCATTGCTCGATAATCTGGGACAGACGCCCGCCGGTCATTTCGGCAATGGTGATCTCGTTTCGGCGAACCAGATAGGTCTCAATCACGATCCACGTCGTCCCGATCCCGGCAACGAAGGCAAGGGACAGCATGGTCGCGATGCGGGCTGCCTGACTGCGCGGGAAGATCGACAGGATGAATTGCCACATGGTCTTGCGGTCTTTCTAGAGATTGGATTTCAGGTCTCGGGATGCCCCGCTTGAGGTTTCTATTTCAGAACAGAATTTGTAACCCTGATTGCGGACGGTTCGGATGAACTGGGCCCTGCTGTCGACGTCGGTGATCTTCTTGCGCAGGCGACTGACGAGAATATCGATACGCCGGTCACCCGGTTCGATGTCGTGGCCGATGAGCAATTGGGCCAGTTCATCGCGGGAAACCGGATTGGGCGAGGCATGCACCAGAATGGACAACACGGCATATTCACGTGTGCTGAGCGGCACCAGAAGGTTGCCTGGTGCGTGCAATTGCTCATTGGTCAGATCGAGCAGCCAGCCGTCAAAGGTCAGCTTGCCCGTCGTCGCCGACCGCTCGCCCGGGCCGGTCCGCCGCAACAGCGCGTTGATGCGGGCCAGCAGCTCACGCGGGTTGAACGGCTTTTCCATATAGTCATCGGCACCCAGTTCAAGGCCGATGATTCGCTCGGTATCGCCCTTGACCGCCGACAGTATGATGATGGGAATTCGGGAGGTTGCCCGAACCTTCTTGCAGAAGTCGAGGCCGCTCTCGCCGGGCAGCATCAGGTCGACGATCAGAAGATCGAACAGAACATTGCCACGCCTGTAGGCGACTTCTGCGGATTCAGACACAACGCACTGAAAATTGCGCGCATCCAGATATGATGACAACAGAGACGAAATCTCGGGATCATCTTCTATGATGTGAATACGTTGCACCCCTGTTCCTCCCTTATTATACTCTTGAATAATCCGTTTTGTTCAACAAGAGCGAGAATGTTACAATTTGTAACATTCGACGGTTGCAATCATGTTTTCTGATACAAAAACTTACAAAAACCTGCTGCTGTCGTCCGAGATTCCATTTTACTATGATATTGCATATTTGTTTTCATTTTATCTTGGGAGGAAAAAATGAAATCTTTGAAGCTCGCCCTGATGGGCGCAATAGCGTTGGCCGCTATGCCTCTGGCCGCACAGGCCGAACCTGTCGCCGAAGTCCTGCACTACTGGACTTCCGGTGGCGAAGCCAAAGCCATCAAGGAATTGCAACAGGCATTTGAGAAACGTGGCGGCAAATGGATCGATGCTCCGGTCGCCGGTGGCGGCGGGGATGCCCAGGCGGCCGTTTTGCGTTCGCGTGTTCTGGCGGGGGATCCACCAGCCGCTGTGCAGATCAAGGGGCCGAATATTGCCGAATGGGCAGCCGCCGGTGCTCTTGGTGATCTGACCGAAGTGGCTACCGCCCAGAAATGGGATGACATCCTGCCACAGGCCATCAAGGACGTGGTCAAGTATGACGGCCATTATGTTGCCGTTCCTGTCAACGTCCACCGTGTGGACTGGATCTGGGCCAATCCGGAAGTGCTGGCCAAGGTTGGTGCCGAAGTGCCAAAGACCTGGGATGAATTCAACGCAACCGCCGACAAGCTGAAAGCAGCTGGCATCGTGCCTTTGGCCTATGGTGGGCAGCCATGGCAGGACGCAACCGTTTTTGAAACCGTTGTGCTCGGCATTGGCGGCGTGGACTTCTACAAGAAGGCCATGGTTGATCTTGATGAGGAAGCTCTTGGCTCTCCGACCATGGTCAAGGTCTTCGACCAGATGCGCAAGATGCGCGATTATGTCGATCCGGACTATCCTGGACGCGACTGGAACCTTGCCACCGCCATGGTCATGCGCGGTGAAGCGGCCATGCAGATCATGGGCGACTGGGCAAAGGGTGAATTTGCGGCTGCCGGCAAGAAACCTGGCGTTGACTATATTTGCGCGCCAACACCATCTGAGGGCGGCTATATCCTGAACTCCGACAGCTTTGCCATGTTCAATGTGAAGGGCGAAGACAAGAAAGAGGGTCAAGCCCTGCTCGCAGAGCTTATTCTTGGCAAGGAATTCCAGGAAACCTTCAACCTTTACAAGGGGTCCATCCCTGCCCGCATGGACGTTCCCATGGACAAGTTTGATGCCTGTGCCATCAAATCCATGGAAGACATGACGGCCGCTGCCAAGAACAATACGCTGGTTGGCTCTGTTGCCCACGAAATCGCTCAGGCCGGTGCCGTTCGTGGTGCTTTCCTTGACGTGGTTACGGCTCACTTCAACTCTGACATGAGCTCTGAAGAAGCAACCAAGAAACTGATTGAAGCGATCAATCTCGCCAAATAGCAGCTTTCTGGCCTGGAGCCGACCGCTTGTTGCGGTCGGCTCAACCGACCAAAGGGGCTGTCCAATCCTGTCTAATGCTTGGAAACGGAATGGGGTCTGGCCTCTGAACTAGAAAGGAGAGCCCAAATGGCTAGTGTTGCGGCGCGAATGGCGGACAGGCTGGAACGCTGGATGCCCAAGATTGTTATCGCTCCCGGCTTTCTGGCAATTCTGCTGTTTGTCTATGGATTCATCATCTGGACGGCCTATATCTCGTTTTCGAAGTCGAGGATGCTGCCCAACTATGATCTCATTGGTCTGCGCCAGTATGAGCGTCTGTTCCAGATGGATCGCTGGAATGTTGCCTTCACCAACCTTCTGATCTTTGGCGCAACATTCATCCTCGTCTCGATCATCATCGGGGTTCTGCTCGCCATTCTGCTCGACCAGCGCATACGCATCGAAGGCGCGATCAGGACCATCTATCTCTATCCGATGGCAATTTCCTTCGTCATCACGGGGACGGCCTGGAAATGGATCATGAACCCGTCTCTCGGGCTTGAAACCGTGGTGCGGTCATGGGGCTGGGAATCCTTTTCCTTTGGCTGGATCGTTGACCAGAACATGGCTGTCTATGCGCTCGTCATGGCAGCAGTCTGGCAGTCGTCAGGCTTTGTCATGGCGCTGTTCCTGTCTGCCCTGCGCAGTGTCGATCAGGACATCATCAAGGCGGCCAGTCTCGACGGGGCATCGACCGCGAAGATCTATCTGCGGATCATTCTGCCCTCCATGCGGCCAGTGTTCATGAGCGCTGTCGTCATCCTCTCGCATCTTGCGATCAAGAGTTTCGACCTTGTCGTGGCACTGACCAATGGTGGTCCGGGCTACTCTTCGACACTGCCTGCGAACTTCATGTATGAAATGACCTTCCGGCGCAATGAAATCGGTGTCGGTGCGGCATCGGCCATCATCATGCTGGCCACGGTGGTGGCGATCATGGTGCCATATCTCTATTCGGAATTGCGGGGGTCGAAAAATGTCTAATCTGGATATCGTAAGACCCGAAAACTCATCGTTCCATTGGGTCGGGCGGCTGTTGATCTGGACCATTCTGTTGCTGTTCTGCCTGTGGTTCCTGATGCCTGCCTATGTAGTGATCAGTACTTCGCTCAAGAATCTTGAGGAAATACGCGGCGGTTCGCTTCTGGCCCTGCCCCACGAGCTGAATTTTACCGCATGGACCCATGCGTGGAATGAAGCCTGCATTGGGGTTCAGTGTTCGGGGCTCAAGCCCTATTTCTGGAACTCCGTGATGATGGTGGTTCCCGCGGTTCTGTTCTCGACAATGCTGGGAGCCCTCACTGGCTACACGCTGACGAAATGGCGCTTCCGGGGCAGCAATATCATCTTTGCGTTGATCCTGTTCGGCTGTTTCGTGCCGTTTCAGGTGGTCATCCTGCCGATGGCGCAAACCCTTGGCATTCTGCGGCTGACCAACACCGTCTATGGCCTCATTCTGGTGCATTCGGTCTATGGGTTGGCTTTCACCACCCTGTTCTTCCGGAACTACTATGTAACCATCCCGGATGAACTGATCCGGGCTGCGACAATCGACGGGGCGGGATTCTTCACGATCTTCTTCCGTATCCTGCTGCCGATCTCGCCTCCCATCATCGTGGTGGCCGTGATCTGGCAGTTCACCCAGATCTGGAACGATTTCCTGTTCGGGGTCAGCTTCACCACGGGGGGATCACAGCCGCTGATGGTCGCCCTCAACAATCTTGTCAATACGACCACCGGGGTCAAGCAGTATAACGTAGACATGGCTGCCGCCCTGATAACGGCAGCGCCAACGCTGTTGGTCTATATAGTTGCCGGTCGGTATTTCGTGCGTGGCCTGACCGCAGGCTCGGTTAAAGGATAAGGAGTAATCAGCATGGCATCCCTGTCTATCAGAAATGCGGTCAAGCGCTTTGGGGCGGTCGAGGTGATCAAGGATGTGTCTCTTGATCTGAAGGATGGTGAATTCCTAGTGCTGCTTGGCGCGTCGGGCTGTGGCAAATCCACACTGCTCAACATGATTGCTGGTCTTGAAAGCATCACCGAAGGGGAAATCCTCATCGGAGATCGGGTGGTCAACGATGTTCATCCGAAAGACCGCGATATTGCGATGGTCTTCCAGTCCTACGCGCTCTATCCCAACATGACCGTTGAGAAGAACATAGCCTTCGGGCTGGAAATGCGCGGCATTCCCAAGGAAGAACGCAACAAGCTGGTCTCTGAAGTGGCCACGATGTTGCAGATTGATCACCTGATGGATCGCAAGCCAGCGCAGCTTTCGGGCGGCCAGCGCCAGCGTGTGGCCATGGGGCGGGCACTGGTGCGACGGCCGGAAATCTTCCTGTTTGATGAACCGCTCTCCAACCTTGACGCCAAGTTGCGGCTTGAAATGCGGACAGAAATCAAGCGCCTGCACAAGGAGCTCAATGCAACGATCGTGTATGTAACCCACGATCAGATCGAGGCCATGACACTTGCCGACCGGATCGCGATCCTCAAGGACGGGATCGTGCAGCAGTATGCGACCCCGGCCGAGATCTACAACAAGCCTGCCAATGTGTTCATCGCCAGCCTTGTCGGGTCGCCGCCGATGAACTTTCTCAAGAGCCGTCTGGAAAAGACCGACGATGACATCATCGCCCATGTACCCCTGACCAGAGACGCCTCCGGCCCAACCCTGGATCTGTCGCTCAAGGGCTACGATTCCGATCTGTCAGCCTATGTCGGCAAGGAAGCCATCATCGGTATCCGTCCCGAGAATATCAGTTACACCGAGGAACCGGTGAAGGACGGCCATGAAGTGGTGACTGGTGTTGTCGACGTAGTCGAGCCAACGGGTGCAGACACGCTTTGTCACATCAAGTGGGGGATCAATTCTGTTCTCGCCCGTATCAACAACACCATCGAAGTTGAGATCGGCGATCACTTCAATTGCGCGATCGACATGAAGCGGGCCAATGTCTTCGATCCGGAAACGGAAAAGCGGATCTGACGCAGCCATCCGCTTGTCAACTATCCAAAGATACGCATCCGGTTGCAGTTACTGACTGTAGCCGGATGTTTTATTGAAGTAATGGTGCGCCGTCAGGCCGTAGCCTTACGAAGACGCAACGGGATGCAGATAGCACGTGCTCGGTGAAGAGATTGGCGAGGTTTGGTAGCCCAAAAAAAATGAGGCCCGACCGATTGGCTGGACCTCATTGACAACAATCTTTAGAACGGGTCCCCCAAATATTCGGCTCCTGGATTGCTGCCCTGGAAACTTCTGGTGATTAAATATCAACGACAGACATTTTGCTCCAACTAGGCAGAAATTGCAATAAGTCAAGTGTACCAGTGTAATGTACTAGTTCTAATGTATAAGGGCCTTCCCCATGGTTTTCTCTGGCGAGGGCTTCGACGCTGCTGCGAAACGCTGGCCTTTCAGCAAAAAAAATCTCCTCCGAAACGATCGTTCGGAGGAGACACATTCAAGCCGGTTCTGCAGGCTAAGGCGTTATCATTCCGGCACTTTGCCGTCGATGCCTTTGACATACCAGTTCATGCCAAGCAGAGTGCCGTCGTCAAGGGTTTCACCCTCTTTGACAACCAGCGTGCCGTCCTGCTTGTAGATCGGGCCCTTGAACGGATGCAATTCACCAGACTTGATCTTGGCTTCGGTTTCTGCAGCCATCTTGGCTACGTCTTCCGGCATGTTGGTGAACTCAGCCATGTGAACCATTTCCTTGTCGAAGCCACCCCAGGTGTCTTCAGACTTCCAGGTGCCATCCATGACAGCCTGTACGCGGGAAATGTAATATTCGTCCCAGTGGTCGACGATCGCAGTCAGCTGGTTTTTCGGAGCGAACTTGATCTGGTCGGACGCCTGACCAAAGCCCAATACGCCGCGCTCTGCTGCAACCTGCAAAGGAGCTGCGGAGTCGGTGTGCTGAACAAGGATGTCAGCGCCCTGGTCGATGAGAGCCTTGGCAGCGTCTGCTTCCTTGCCCGGGTCGAACCAGCTGTTGATCCAGATGATCTTGACCTTGAGTTCAGGGTCGATGGACTGCGCGCCGAGCATGAAGGAGTTGATGCCGCGAACGACTTCAGGAATCGGGGTTGCGCCGATGTAACCAATGGTTTTGGTCTTGGTCATCTTGGCTGCAATCTGGCCGAGGATGTAACGGCCTTCATAGAAGCGTGCGCCGTAGGTGGAGACGTTGTCTGCACGTTTGTAGCCGGTGGCATGCTCGAACTTCACGTCCGGATATTTGGCAGCGACCTTGAGGGTCGGGTTCATGTAGCCAAAGGAAGTGGTGAAGATGATGTTGTTGCCAGCGCGGGCCAGCTTTTCGATGACGCGCTCGGCATCCGGGCCTTCGGATACGCTTTCGACGAAGGTGGTTTCAACCTTGTCGCCGAATTTCTTTTCGATAGCCTGACGGCCCTGATCGTGCTGGTAGGACCAGCCCATGTCACCGACCGGACCGACATAGACAAAGCCGACTTTGGTTTTGTCAGCAGCCTGTGCGCCCAAAGAGGCGGTCAGGCCCAGAGCGACGGCTGCTGCCGCTGCGAATAGTTTACGCATTTGTTGCATCCCTCTTTCATTGCGTGATCCGGGTTTCGGATCATGTTCTGAGTCTTGCTTGCTTTTTCAATGCCCTGCTTTTGAAAATCAGGGCAATGTTTGTTGCTGCCATCTGAATGACAGAGGATGACCAGCTATTGGTCATCAGCGGTCTGGAACAAAAGACTGCCCCAGACAGGAAGGAGTATTGACCCGTGCAACTGTACGGTTGCGGGAAATGAATACAAGCGCAACGATTGTTGCAAGATATGGTAGTGCTGACAGCAGCTGGGACGGAACTTCCCAGCCAGCGCCCTGTGCATGGAACTGCAGGATCAGCACCGCGCCAAACAGATAGGCCCCGGCAATGGTGCGCCATGGCAGCCACGAGGCGAAGACCACGAGCGCCAGCGCAATCCAGCCGCGGCCTGCCGTCATGTTCTCGATCCAGAGATTGGTGTAGACCAGCGACAGATAGGCTCCGGAAAGACCCGAGCAGACGCCGCCGAACAACACGGAATAGAGGCGAACGCGATTGACGTTATAGCCAAGTGCGTGAGCCGAATTGTGGTTTTCGCCGACAGCGCGCAGGATCAGACCCCAACGGCTCTTGAACAGCAGCCAGCTGACGAAAAATACCAGCAGGATAGCAATGTAGAACAGGATATCCTGATTGAACAGAGCGTCGCCCACCACCGGCAGGTCGGAAAGCACCGGAATGTCCAGCGTTGGCAGTTTGACGCCCGGAGTGCCGACATAGTTCTCGCCGATCATGCCCGAGAAACCAAGGCCGAGCAGACTGAGGGCAAGCCCTGTCGCATACTGGTTGGCCACCAGTCCGAGTGTCAGGAAGGCGAACAGCAATGACATGGCCGCTCCGCCAAGGATACCGGCAAGGATGCCCAGATAAGGGTTGCCGGTGGTCAGGGACGTTGCAAAGGCGCAGACCGCCCCCATGATCATCATGCCCTCGACGCCGAGGTTCAGCACGCCAGACCGTTCAACGACCAGCTCGCCGATCGCTGCCAGCAACAGCGGCGTGGATGCGGTTACGATAGAGACCAGCAAGGCATCAGCAAAATCCATCATGCGACCTCTTTTACCTGCGTCTTGTTGCTGAAGACGATGCGGATACGATAGTGAATGAGGGTGTCACAGGCCAGCACATAGAACAGCAGGATGCCCTGGAACGCCTTAGCCGTCTTCTCCGAGATGCCAAGATCGACCTGAGCAGCCTCGCCTCCGAGATAGGACAGTGCCAACAAAAGCCCGGCGAAGATCGCGCCAATGGGGTTGAGACGTCCCAGAAAGGCAACGATGATGGCGGTGAAGCCATAGCCGGGAGAGATGGTCGGGCGCAGTTGGCCGATCGGTCCGGACACTTCCAGGATACCGGCAAGGCCTGTGAGGGCGCCGGAAACGAGGAAGGCGAAGACGGTCATGCGTTCCTTTGAGAAACCGGCAAAGTTCCCTGCCCGCGGCGTT
The DNA here is from genome assembly GCF_003574655.1 of Cohaesibacter haloalkalitolerans. Classification (GTDB taxonomy): domain Bacteria; phylum Pseudomonadota; class Alphaproteobacteria; order Rhizobiales; family Cohaesibacteraceae; genus Cohaesibacter; species Cohaesibacter haloalkalitolerans. The sequence goes on along the minus strand of NZ_QNUM01000003.1, from coordinate 75,366 downwards.
TCGCCGATAACCTTGATCTCGAACCCCTTGAGGGTGCGAATGAACAGCACAAAGACCACGATCGCAGCGATAACGGCGAACAGCGCGCCGATATGCATGCGGCCGCCTTCAAACAGGCTGGGAGCCTGCGCGTAGCTGTGGAACAGACGGCTTTCCGGGAAGTTGTAGCCTTCCGGATCCTTCCACGGGCCGCGCACGATGAAGTCGAGCAGCAGCAGGGCGACATAGGTCAGCATCAGGCTGGTGAGGATCTCATTGGTGGCAAAGCGGTTTTTCAGGAGCGCCGGAATATAGGCAAACAGAGCGCCGCCGATGGCGCCCATGGCCAGCATGATCGGGAAGACGGCGTAGTTCTGGAAATCCGGGAACATGATCGGCAGGACCGAACCGCAGATTGCGCCAATGGTGAACTGGCCTTCGGCGCCGATGTTCCAGTTGTTGGAGCGATAGCAGATCGTCAGGCCCACTGCGATGAGGATCAGCGGCGAGGCCTTGACCACCAGTTCCTGAAGACTCCAGGGGTCGAGCAGCGGCTCAACGAAATAGACGTAAAGCGCCTTGCCCGGATTGAAGCCGAGCAGGCTGAACATGATGGCACCGGTCAGAAGGGTCAGGATGATCGCCAATACCGGCGAGAGCAATGACATCGCCTGAGACGGGGACTGGCGTTTTTGCATTTCAAGCCGCATTGGAGCCTCCTGCTTCTGCTGCCCCAGCGTTTGACTGTACGGACGGAATGTCTATGCTGCCATCGTCGCCGTGAACGCCGCCCATGAGCAGGCCAATCTTTTCCAAGCTCATGTCTTCAACCGGTTTTGCCTCGGAAAGGGTACCCTTGTTGATGACGGCAATGCGATCGGCGATTTCGAAAATCTCGTCAAGGTCCTGCGATATGACCAGAACGGCGGACCCTTCGCGTGCCAGATCGATCAGGGCTTGCCGAATGAGGGCTGCTGCCCCGGCGTCCACGCCCCATGTCGGCTGGGAGACGATCAGCACCGACGGCGACCGGTCGATCTCGCGACCAACGACAAATTTCTGCAGGTTGCCGCCGGAAAGACTGCCGGCATGCGGATCAGGTTCGCCCTTGCGGATATCGAAATTTTCGGCGATGCGCTGACCGATCTTGCCGGATTTGGTCCGCTTGATGAACACGCCCTTGTGCATCATCGATGGCTCTTCTGATCCGTGGCGGGTGAGCAGCACGTTTTCTGACAGGCGCAACGAGGGAACGACCGCATGGCTGAGGCGCTCCTCTGGCACGAAGGCCGCACCGAGCTTGCGCCGGACGGTGATGCTCTTGTTGCCGACGCTCTGGTCGTCGATGATGACAGCATCCGGTGCCGTTGCCCGTTCGCCGGAAATGGCGTCGAACAGTTCCGACTGGCCGTTACCGGCGACACCGGCAATGGCAACGACTTCGCCGCCCTTGAGATCAAGCGAAATGCCCTTGAGTTCGACGGCAAACGGCCCGGAGGCTGGCAGATCAAGATGATCAAGACGCATCAGGACCGGCGCGTCGGTGAAGTCGACCTTGTCGCGCTGCACGGACTTGACGCTCGAGCCGACCATCAGGCTGGCGAGCGAAGAGGCGGTTTCCTCTGACGGCGTGCAATGGGCAACGAGCTTGCCATGGCGCAGGATGGTTGCGGTATCGCAGATGCGTTTGACCTCTTCAAGACGATGGCTGATGTAGAGGATCGAACGCCCCTCGCCTGCCAATCTCAGAAGGGTTTTGAAAAGCAGCTCTGCTTCCTGTGGCGTCAGCACGGAGGTCGGTTCGTCCATGATGATCAGCTGCGGGTCCTGCAACAGGCAGCGAACGATCTCGATCCGCTGACGCTCGCCAACCGAAAGGTCGGCCACCAGGCTGTTCGCTTTGAGAGGCAGACCATATTCGGCACTGACCTGCTCGATCCGTCTGGAGAGCTCGGCCATCTTCTGGCCATTGGGCAGAGCAAGCGCGATATTCTCGACGACAGTCATGCTGTCAAACAGGGAAAAATGCTGAAAAACCATGCCGATACCGAGCTTTCGAGCCTCGGCGGGGTCTTTCAGGCGAACCTCCTTGCCCTTCCAGACGATCTGTCCGGCGGTCGGTTCAAGCGATCCGTAAAGGATCTTCACAAGGGTCGATTTGCCAGCTCCGTTCTCGCCCAGAAGTGCGTGGATTTCACCCGGTTGTACGACCAGATCCACGGCGTCATTTGCCAAAAGAGTGCCGAAACGTTTGGTTATGCCTTTGGCTTCAAGTAAGGGAGCTGATGTCATCTCAACCTGTTTACGGAGCTTGGATCAAACGGTTTTCATCATTTCCAGAAATGCAAAACACTGAAAGCTTCTCCAGCAATCAGTGTAGGTGCGCAAACGCGCCATTCGCATCTCAGCTTGGGTTCTCCCACTGTTTAAGTGACATTCCCAAGACAATCCATACGCAAAATTAATTTCGGCGCAAAAATTTTGACCTTTTACCTTATTTTTTGAACGGAATTTAATCAGGTTAGATCAATGTGCACAAAATGTCATCATTGACCGCCTGACTGTTCCCGAAATGTGTTTAAATGCATGTGGGATGATTCAGGAGAAGCGCTTACTGAAGAACTGTTGGGCATGGGTCAGAAACATGGCCGGAGCCAGCTTCAGCTTGCGTTGCTGATGGGTCAAAATCGACAGGGTGTTGTAGTGCAACTGCTCGTTCGTGAGCGGTACAAAACGCAGTTCTGCATGGTCCAGCGAGTCATTGAGGCCGATGCGTGTCTGGAAGCAGACACCAAGATCACGAGCTGCCAGGCGGCGCATCATCTGCAGGGTGCTGACCTCGGCGAATATCGAAGGTTCGTTCTCGGTCTTGGCAAGCAGACGATCAAGCGCTGTCCGCAGGGACAGGCCGCGGGACGGCAGGATGATCGGAAAATCGAGACAGTCCTCGAAACTGCAGGCCGTCTTCTGGGCAAGCGGATGGTTCTTGTTGACGACAGCCCCGATCTCGAAGGCGTGGGAATAATTGATCGTCAGCAGATCCTCATCGGGGGGATCGAAGCAGAAGCCGATGTCGGCGTCGGAGTCAATGATCTGTCGGGCAATATTGTCCGAGTGGGTCACGGTGATCCGCAACTGGATGTCGGGATAGGCCTTGCCGAAGGAGGCGGCAAGATCGGACAGAAGCTCGGTTGCCACGCTCTCGACGCTGGCAATCCGGACGATACCGCGCTTGAGGCCACGCAGGGCGTCGAGCTCGGAGGCGGTCTGTTCGAAATCACGTAGGACGTGCCTTACGTGGCGCAGCAGGATCTCGCCAGCAGGGGAAAGCTGCAAACGACGGCCCACCCGCTCAAACAGCGGCACGCCGAGACTGTCTTCAAGCCAGAGGATCTGTCGATTGACGGCTGAGGAGGCAACATTGAGTTCACGGCTTGCCGCGCGGATTGCACCATGTTCGGCAACCGCTGCAAAATAACGCATAGCCGGGGAATAGAGAAGACGAGCGCGGTCCAGGATGCTGCTCCCTGAGTTGATGTTTTCTTGCTATGACATTGACATATAAAGGAGGATGAAACAAGCGCGAGAGGCGGCCAACTGTCGTGCCCTGTTCAGATTGTGGGGATTGGCACTCCGGGCTTTTGGGGGCCAGGGCGCAAAGCGGGAGAGTTGGACCCCTCCCTGCCCGGTCTTGGCGTCGTCTTAACCGCCTCCAGCACAAGTTCAGGACGGCTCGCCCTTGCCCTCTTCCATTTGCAGCAGCTTTTTGCGTCTGCGGGCATCCAGCGCAATGATGTTGAGAAACTCGACCAGCACGGCAAAGCCCATCATGGCATAGATGTAGCCACGCGGGATGTGCAGGCTGACGCCATCTCCGATGAGGGCGAAGCCGATCAGCATCAGGAAGCTCAGGGCCAGCATCTTGGTGGTCTGGTGTTTCTCTATGAAATGGGCGATGGGACCGGATGCCGCATACATGATGATCATGGCGATCACCATGGCGGCGATCATGATCTCGATATGCTGTGCCATGCCGATGGCGGTGACGATTGAGTCGATGGAGAACACAAGGTCGATGACGATGATCTGCAGGATGGCGGCCCCGAAGACATATTCCGTCTGGCCGGTGCGGATCCGGGTTTCCTCCTCGTGGCTGAACTCAAGTTCGAGGTGGATTTCCGTCATCGCCTTGTAGATGAGGAACACGCCGCCAGCGATCATGATGATGTCGCGCCAGGAAAAAGCCTGATCGAACAGCGACAGGACGGGATCGGTGAGCCCGATGAGCCACGAAAGTGCAAACAACAGCCCGATGCGGAAGATCAGGGCGAGCAGGATGCCGATGGCGCGAGCCTTCTGGGCCATATGGGCGGGCAGTTTGCTGACCAGAACCGAGATGAACACCACATTGTCGATGCCAAGCACGATTTCCATGGCGGTCAGCGTCAGCAGACTGGCCAGAACGGTTGCGTCGAGAAGATGGGTGAACATGGTCAGTCCGCTTTCTTGCTATGGTGCCGACGTCATGCGTCAGCGGGATCCGGGCGCAGGATCCGGTCTAGCCTTGCGGTCTGATCCTGCGGAAATGGAGCAGTGGTCCAATGGCAAACAGATAAAGGCCGCTGATTGCCAGAGCGATGCGATCCAAAGATGTAGGAACCATATTGTTGAATACAACATGGCAGGCAAACACTGACCATACGGCAACAATTGTCAGCGTCAGCGGGCGCAGGGATTTCACTCTTACCGGATGGACGAATTCGATGGGAACGAACTGCCCGGCAGCTAGCAGCACCAGAACGATGAAGCCCGTCACAGGGTCCGGCGTGAAAATGAAATAGTAGAACAGCACTCCGTTCCAGACTGCTGGAAAGCCGCGAAAGGCGTTGGATGGAGCCTTCATCTGGTCATTGGCAAAATAGAGCCCGCCAGTGACGACGATAATGGCGGCAGCAACCAGCCCGTAGGGTTCGGGCATCAGGTCTGCCTTGACGAAGGCAAAAGCCGGAATGAAAACATAGGTCGCATAGTCGATGACGAAATCGAGGCTGTTTCCGCTCCAGTGGGGCAAAACCGTGGACACGTGCATCTTGCGCGCGATCGGACCGTCGATGCCATCGACGAACTGCGCTGCCAGCAGCCAGAAGAACAGGGCTGTCCAGTCGCCATTCGAAGCGGCAAGTGTGGCCAGAAGGGCAAAGGCTGCACCGGAGGCGGTCAGCAGATGAACGAGGAATGCGGTTTGTTTTTGCATGCGCAGTCCCTAGCCCATCCTGATGTGGGAAGCAATCAGAAACAACCGCGATCCGCTACAAAAATCAAATGCCGAGGATGGCACGTCCGGCTGGTGATATGGACAGTACCAGAAGGCCCCAGATTATGAGGAAAATACCTATGCCGCGAGTGACCCACGGATTGGGAACCACCTTCTCGATCCCCATGAGCAGGCCCAGCACTGCCATCCAGATGACATTCATCACACCGACCGCGAACATCACCGCCATCAATGCCCATGTGCAGCCCGTGCAGAACAGCCCCTGTTCCAGCCCCATGACATAGGAGCCGGCAAAGGAGCGGAAAAAGCCCTTTTCGGTTCGGCGACTGAAATAGGGAAAGGGCAGCTGGCAGCGCAGCAGGCAGGCCTGCTTGGCGGCGGTGAATTGGTAGATACCGGCGAGCAGCAGCGTCGAGGCGGAAAAGACCATCGAAGCGGGTGCCATGACCGGGGACATGGTCTGGATTTCCGTAAGGCCCCACTGCAACAGGGTTGCCAGAAGGGCAAAACCGACCCAGACGCTGAGATAGCCCAGTGCCAGCATGAGAATGCCAAAGGCGCCGGTCTTGCGGCCCTTGGTCTCCTGAACCGCAGCGTAGCTCTTGAGAATTGGCGCGGCCGTAGGCAGCATCATGGCAATGGCCATCATCACCCACATGGCAAAAACGATCATCAGATCCTGAAGCCCCCAGGCCCCCTGCCCGGGCATGCCGAAATGGCCGATGGCGGCGGATGGTGCGCAAACCGCGGCGATAAAGGCGCGGGTTGTCGGGTCGAGCGCTTCAAAACTGTTGAAGGCGTTGAAGGCCGCCATGCCCGGCCCAAGGGAGCGCATGTCCATGTCCGGGGCCATGTCGACCACCATGGCAAACAGATAGAACCACGCAAACAGCGATGCGACAGCAATGGCAAGAAAGAGCGCAATGCGCGGCTTGGCTTCGGCTGCGGCGAGGTCCGGATGTTCCTTGCGGAAGCGGGCCATCTGCTGCTGCAGCTCTCTGGCGTTGCTGGTATCGAAAAAGGATCCGAGAAAACTCATCCGGACGCGCCCTCATTGCATGGGTGATCTTGGCTGGGGTGATCTTGGCAAGGGTGATCTTGAGGTGCCATATGAACCGTAGTCGTTGTGGATTGCAAGTTAGTCATGGTGTCATAATGGCAAAAGCTGGCTGGACCGATACGGGAAAGTATCTGGATTTCACGCCGGGAACGCGCTATGACCCGAAGCTATCTGGGGTAAATGTTACGGAATCGGAATGGCGGGCCATGGTCTGAGTTCCGTTGGTCGTCATCAAAGGGGTGCTGTCATGTTGCAGAGTCGACAGGTCGATGTTGCTGTGATCGGAAGTGGACCAGCGGGGCATGTCGCTGCGATCCAGATGATCAAGCTCGGCTTTTCCTGCGTGCTGATCGGTCCGGCCCATGGCGGTACTGACGGGCGAACGACTGCCCTGCTCGGCAGTTCGGTTCCCTATCTGGAAGGCCTCGGACTGTGGGATGCCATCAAGTCCGAGGGGCAGGCCCTGCGGACGATGCGTCTCATTGACGATACCGGACGTCTGTTCAAGGCACCGACCACTGAATTTGACAGCTCGGAAATTGGACTTGAAGCCTTTGGCTACAATATCGACAACAACCGGTTGGTGGCCTGCCTGCATTCGGCGCTTGGCGGGTTGGAGATGAGCCGCCTGATAGAGGATCAGCAGTTTGCCAGCTCTGTCGCGCTTGGTGGGGATCGTGTCCACATTGACATGGCCGACGGCACCGAATGGAACGCGCGGCTTGTGATTGCCGCAGACGGGCGCAAGTCGATTGTCAGGGAGGCCGCTGGCATCGAAATGCGCAAATGGTCCTATCCGCAGGCGGCACTGGTGGTCAATCTGCATCACGCCTCTACGGCGCATAACAATATCTCGACCGAGTTTCACACCAAAACCGGCCCCTTCACGCTGGTGCCTTATCGGGACGGCTTCACTTCAAGCCTTGTCTGCGTTGTCACTGCGGATGATGCCGAGCGGCTGAAGGCCATGGAGCCTGCCGCGCTGGCACTTGAGCTGGAACGCCGTGCTCATTCCATCTATGGCGCATTCGAAGTCATCAGCACGCCTCAGATCTTCCCTCTGTCTGGCGTAATGGCGAAGGAATTCCATGGCCCACGGGCAGCACTTATCGCCGAAAGCGCCCATGCCTTTCCGCCGATCGGGGCGCAGGGGCTGAATCTCACCCTACGCGATATCTCGACCCTTGCCGATGTCATTCGCGAAGACGGCATCAACGACCCGGGGTCGGAGGAAGTGCTCGTTGCATATGATCGCATGCGACGCGGCGATATCTGGTCGCGGACGGCGGGCGTGCACATGCTCAACATGTCGCTTATCTCGTCTCTGCCCTTTGGTCAGGGGGCCAGAACGGCCGGTCTGGCGCTTGCCAACATGGTGCCCACCTTGCGTAAATTCATGATGAAGGCCGGGCTGGATGCACCGGGCCGGATTGGCTGGACGAGCGCGGCCATGAAAAAGCATCAACCCAAGCTCTGAACGCTGCCAACAGGCGCGACGAGTCGTACAGGATTGGTCGCCCGGTGGCCGGCTTCTTTCCACATTCGCCTTTGTCCCCTTTGCGCTTTGGGCAACCTGGGATAAAAATCGCAAAAATGGATTCGCTCACTGGCGGTAGCGAAGGGTGTCGAGAAACCTGCAGGGATTGAGAATGAGAAAAGTCACGCTGGCTCATCGGGTTGAATATGCGCTGCTGATGTCTGTCATCTTCATCCTGCGACTGATGCCGCTGCATGTGGCCTCCGCCTTCATGGGCTGGATCTGGCGCAGCCTTGCGCCAAGGCTCAGACGGCAAAAGCGGGCGATGGCCCATCTCCGCCTCGCCTTTCCGGACAAAAGCGACAATGAGCTTCATGCCATTACGCTCGGCATGTGGGAGAATCTCGGGCGGACCTTTGCCGAGAGCGTGCTGGCTGACCGGTTCGTGGCGCGGATGGACGAGTTGATCACAGAGCCGAAAAACTATCGAGAGGTAGTCGAGGAAATCAAGAAATCCGGCGGTGTAATCGTTTCGCTGCATTCGGGCAATTGGGAACTCGGCGGTGCGATTTCCTCGCACAATGGATTTGACTGCTCGGTGGTGATGCAGAAGCTCAAGAACCCGCTGGTGCATGACTATATGGTCCGCAAGCGGGCCGAAACCTTCAGTGGCGGCGTGTTTGTCAAGGGTGACCGGGCCGGCATGAAAGCGCTCACCTCCGTGCATGGTGGCAAGGCCGTGGCGATCATGGGAGACCTGAGAGACGTGCGCGGCAGCAGTATCGACTTTTTTGGGCGCCCGGCGCCGACCAACAGCTTTCCTGCCCGTCTGGCGCGCAAGAAGGGAGCGCCGCTTATCGGGCTGCGCATTCGCCGGATCAGGGACATCCATTTCGAGGTGCAGGCAGAAATCATTCCCATGCCCCAGACGGACGATATCGAGGACGACATTCTCAAGGCGACCATAGCCGAACAGGCACAGTTTGAGGCCTGGATCCGGCAGGCGCCAGAACAATGGATGTGGGCGCATCGCCGTTGGGGCTAGGCTGCTCCACTTGCCGCTTTACCGCTCATTACCCCCTCATTACATCCGTTCCTCTACCCCTTCCGTATCTTCCCCTACAGTCTTATTGCACTGCAGCAATTTTGCGGTGCAAATAGGCCAAGGAGTGCGCCGTTCCCTTGAATGAGGCCCGAAAAGACGATTGGAGCGTCGGGGCTGGCGGTGCAAAGAACGGGAGAGAGACGATGAAAACGCCGCGTGCATTCTACAAGCCATTGGCAATTGGAGCGCCAGTCCCCTATCGCGAATTGCCGGTTCGCGTCGAGCGCATGATCCATTTCGTGCCGCCGCATATTGAAAAGATGCGAGCCAAGATTCCCGATCTGATCAAGTCTGTCGATGTGATCCTGGGCAATCTCGAAGACGCCATTCCCGCTGAGAAGAAGGAAGAGGCCCGCGCCGGGTTTATCCAGATGGCGCGCGACAATGACTTCGGCTCAACCGGGCTGTGGACCCGCGTCAACTGCCTCAACTCGCCGTGGTTTCTTGATGATGTCATCGACATTGTCTCCTCGGTTGGCAACAAGCTCGACGTGATCATGCTGCCCAAGGTGGAAGGTGCTTGGGACATTCACTATCTAGACCAACTGCTGGCCCAGCTGGAAGCCAAGCATGGAGTGGAAAAGCCGATACTCATTCACGCCATTCTGGAAACCGCTGAAGGGGTGGCCAATGTCGAGGACATCTGTGCCGCGTCGCCGCGCATGCATGGTATTTCGCTTGGACCAGCCGACCTTGCTGCGTCCCGTGGCATGAAGACCACGCGGGTCGGCGGGGGGCATCCGGGCTATCGGGTTCTGGCGGACATCGAGGAAGGCAAGGAACGTGCCTATTATCAGCAGGACCTCTGGCACTATACGATGGCCAAGATGGTGGATGCCTGCATGACCTATGGCCTCAAGGCCTTCTACGGTCCGTTTGGCGATTTCGCCGATCCCGACGCCTGCGAAGCCCAGTTCCGCAACAGCTTCCTGCAAGGGTGCCTTGGCACATGGACGCTGCATCCTTCTCAGGTTGCCATCGCCAAGCGCGTCTTCAGCCCGGATGTTGATGAGGTCAAGATGGCCATACGCATTCTGGAGGCCATGCCTGATGGGACCGGAGCCGTAATGATCGATGGCAAGATGCAGGACGATGCAACCTGGAAGCAGGCCAAGGTGATCGTTGATCTGGCGCGTCAGGTGGCCGACAAGGACCCGGATATGGGAGCGCTTTACGGTTTTGGGGGCTAGAACAGTGTTCATGTGAGCCCCACCCGCATTGGCGGGAACAGGCGCGGAAAACTGGCAAATTCCTGCGATTTTGCCGAAATTCGCATTTCAAACTCTTCAAAATGCGCAACAAGGGCCAGACAGGTGAAGGCTCTTGTTGACTTGCCCATCTGTCTGTGATGTGTACTGAGCTTCGTTTTCCGACGAGCTGATCAAAAGAATGTTCATAGCGTCTGCGGCAATATGTATGCTAGATTAATGCTAAGAGCCTATTTTGCGAGGCGAATAAAAGAAACAATGGAGCCTGGTCTCATGGCGGAAATGAAAACCGCAAAATTTCAGATCGGTCAGGTCGTGCGCCATCGGGTTTATTCCTTCCGTGGCGTCGTCTTTGACGTGGATCCGGAGTTTGCCAATTCCGAGGAATGGTATGATTCCATTCCTGAGGACGTGCGTCCACGCAGGGATCAACCCTTCTATCATATCTTTGCCGAAAATGACGAAACCGAGTATGTCGCCTATGTCTCCGAGCAGAACCTGCTCAAGGACAGCTCAGGCGAGCCTATCCGGCACCCGCAGGTGCGTCAGCTCTTCAAGGGCATGAAGGAAGGCGTCTATATGCCTGAAGACGATCTGGTCAACTGACCTCACAGTCTCGTTTACCCCGGTCTTGTCGACCCCAGCTTGTCGATCAAGGATCGGATACAAAAAACCGCGACCCGAGCAATCGGATCGCGGTTTTGTTTTGTCTGCAGAACAGTGGGCCCGACTATTCGGTCTTCTGTTTCTGTTCAAGAATCTTCTGACGCTGCTCTTCGGCGCGCTTGCGCAGCAGATCCTGCAGTTTCTGCTGTTCTTCAGCTGCCTTCTTGAGGTCGATAGGATCGCCATCATAGCTGGCGGTAAAGCCGTTGAGGGACAGATCGAAGCGCACCGGCTGAGCCTGCTGGTTGAGCGCGGTGACCGAAATGGTGCCGCCCTTCTTCATCTGATCAACGAAGGTGTCATCCACGGCAACGTCCGAGAAGCAGGCGTTCGGGAAGCAGATCGAGAATGTGCCCTTGGTCTGTTTGCCCTTGTCGATCTGCAGCGTCAGGCCGTGGCGCAGCAGCATGCCCGGGGTGATCGCAATGACAAGAGCCTTGCGCTTTGCCCCTTCCAGTTCGCGCAGCGAAATGGAAGCCAGAAACTGGCCGGTCTCGGCTTTCAGCTCCTGGGTGACGGCGCAGAGCTGTTTCTTGGTCTTGGCATCGTCGCTGCAGAATTTCATCCATCGCGGGGCGTTGGCATTTGCATTGGCATCAGCTGCCTGCTGGGCGCTGGCGCTCTGCACAGGTGCGAGAAATGCAACAGCTGCGAGTGCGAAAGCAGCCGTGGCAACTGGCTTTATGAGTTTGGAAGCCCTGTCAAACATGACCATTAATTAGAATCCCGATTTTGTTCCGTTACTGCAGGAAGGCGAGTTCCCGTTCAATATGTCGATCCTTGCGACATCAGATCGTTTTGACTGACACCGGATTGGCAGAATCGCCTCAGCTCCATTTATGGCCTCTATGCCAAGAGCGAGTTATCGATGCAATTCGGCGGCAGTCATGAATCCAAAACTAGTCTCTTCATTCACAATGAATTGGGCAGAATAGTGACTAAACGCTATTTCTTCTACAAGCTGTCGCAGCAAAATGCCAGTGGCAGAATCATGCTGCGGCCGTTTTCCTGCCTATGATAGATTGACCCGGCGGGACTGATTCATTTCGGTCCCTGTTCGGCATTCCGTTTGCGACAGAGGAAGTGAACCATGTTTTTTCGATATTTGCGCCAGTCCCCTTCTCGGTCTTCCGTTCGGGGAGCGCTGGTCAGAAAGGCTGTGCTGCCGGTTCTGACCTGTTCCTTGCTGCTGGCCTCTCCGCTTCTGTCGACTGTCAGCCAGGCTGCGCCATCTCCTAGTATAGCGATGCATGGGGATCCAAAATATCCGAAAGATTTCAAATATCTGGACTATGTGAACCCGGATGCTCCGAAGGGTGGCCAGATCACCTATGCCAGTCAGGGCAGCTTTGACAGCCTCAATCCGTTTCTTCTTAAAGGGGTGGCACCACGTGGCCTCTGGGATGCCGATTATGGCTACAATGTCTATGAACCGTTGATGGCGCGCAGTGCTGACGAGGCCTTTTCACTTTATGGATTGATTGCCGAATGGGCAGACATGCCGGAGGACCGGTCGTCGATTACCTTCAAAATTCGCGATGAGGCGCGTTTTTCCGACGGCCAGCCAATCACTGTGGACGACGTGAAATTTACACTCAAATTGCTCGAGGAACATGGTCGTCCGTCCTACAAGAGCCAGATCAAGCGGATTGTTGCCATTGAGGAACCGGGGCCGGGACAGATTCGGTTGGTCTTTGATAATGGCGAAGACCGTGAGTTGCCGCTGCTGATCGGCATGATGCCGGTGTTGCCCAAACATGCCATTGATCCGGAGAATTTTGCCAAGTCCGGCATGTATCAGTTCATTGGCTCTGGGCCCTATCTGATTTCGCAGGTTGATGCCGGTTCAAAAATCGTGCTCAAGCGGAACCCCGATTACTGGGCCAAGGATCTGCCAATCAAGATCGGCCAGGACAATTTCGACCAGATCAGCATTGAATATTATCGGGATGGAACCGCGATGTTCGAGGCCTTCAAAAAGGGGCAGTTCGACATTCAGCCGGAATCCGACCCTGCCCGCTGGGCCGATCAGTATGATTTCAATGCCATCCGGGACGGCAAGGTCGAAAAGAAGGTCTTCAGCTCGAACTTGCCGACCGGCATGTCTGGCTTTGTTTTCAACACGCGCAAACCGGTCTTCCAGAACCGTGTTGTCCGGCGCACATTGGCCACGCTGTTCGATTTCGACTGGGTGAACAAGAATCTCTACCACGGCCTGTTCCAGCGTTCTGGCAGTTATTTCCAGAACTCTTCTCTCTCGGCGCTGGGGGAGCCGGCAAGTGAGCGGGAAAAGGCGTTGCTGGCTCCCTATCTCGACACCATAGACGCAAACATACTGGACGGCAGCTATCTGCCCGTTTCCGCGGCCAACAATGGCGAGATGCGCAAGCTGATGCGGGCCGCTCTCTCCGACCTTGCAGGCGAAGGCTATAGCCTCAAGGACGGGGTCATGGTGAACGAGGCGACCGGGGCACCGTTTGTCTTCGAGTTTCTTTCGACCACCAAGGAAGAGGAACGCCTCGCCCTCGTCTACGCCCGGGTGCTGGAACGCCTTGGCATCAAGATGGAAATCCGAACCGTCGACTCGGCCCAATATTGGGAACGGCGCAAAACCATGGATTTCGACATGATGAAGATGTCGTGGAGCGCGTCGCTGTCTCCGGGCAACGAACAGAAATCCCGTTGGGAGTCCTCGCAAAGGGACGTCGATGGCTGGTTCAATCAGGCTGGCGCGCATGATCCTGCGGTTGATGCGATGATCAATGCGTTGCTTGCCGCACGCAGTCAGGAAGATTTCACCGCTGCTGTGCGGGCCTATGACCGAACCCTCATCAACGGCTTCTATGTGGTGCCGCTGTTTCACAAGGGCGAACAATGGGTCGGCATGTGGAAGCGGATACGCTACCCGGAAACGGAAGCCAAAGGGCGGCCTATGGCCGGATATCGCCCCACCGTCTTCTGGTATGGTGGGGAATAATATTCAAAAAACGCAGTTTTTCTCGAGAAAACAACGGAAACGATATGATAGCCCCCGTTGGGGGCTGTCTTGATCCTATCGGAATCAGCTACACTTGCTCAAAGTTCTACGTGTGTTTCACTGAGCAAGAGGTCTCGTATGCTCCTCTCCACCCCCGAACAAATCGAATTCTATTCTTCATCAGGCCTCTGGGGGGAAGATCGTGTTGATCTGGTTTTTGCGCGGCACGCAGAACAGAGGCCGGACGAGCTGGCGCTGGTTGATGATCAGTTGCTGCATTCCGTCAGTGGTCGTCGGCCCCAGTGCCTGTCCTTCATCAGGACATGGCGGCGCGTGGTCGCCCTTTGCGAGTTCCTGACCGGCATTGGCATGAAGAGCGACACGGTGGTTGCTATGCTGGTACCGCCGAGTGCCGATGCTGCCGTGCTGACGCTTGTTGCGAGCCGGATGGGGATCATTCTTGCGCCCATTCCGCTGACCAGCGGCGAGGCCGATCTCAGGGAAAAGCTCGAACAGGTTGGCGCCAAGGCAATTGTCTGCTGTTCACACTATGAAAACGAGCCCGTCGCCGAGCGTGTCCGCAATGTTGCGGCCGACATGTTTTCCATCCGCTTTGTCTTCTGCATTGGCGATAATGCCCCCGAAGGCCTCATTGATCTTGGTGACATCCTCTCCGAGGAAGACAAGGTCGATGAAGAGACGTTGTTCCAGCATGCGCTGCAGGCCGGGGCCAACAGCATTCTGGCGATCCATTGGAGTTCTGCCGGGAGCGAACAGGCCCGACCGATCGGGCGCAGCCACAATCAGCTGCTGACGATTGCGCGCTACGCCCATGAACAGACGGACCTTGGCGCGGAGAGCTGTGTGTTCGTGACCCACCACATGTCCGGGCTTGTCGGGTTTGCCGTCGGGCTGATCGGGGCGCTGGAAACCGGCGCGCGGCTACAGTTTCACAATTTCCGGTCATTGCCGAAATTCGTCAATGCGCTCGCCGAGTTTGGTGGCCAGCATGTCTATCTGCCGGGAGCCCTTTGGGAGGAAGTCCATGCCCTGCTGCCAATGTCGGTGCGCGAACAGCTTGTCAGCATTTCGCTGGTGTGGAACCGTGCCCACGCTGAACAGAGCGTGTTTGGCGAGAATGAAACTGCTGCCCGTCTGATCGATGTGACCAACTTCAAGGATCTGGCGCTGGTTTCCCAGATCCGCCGACATCCAAGCGAAGTCGGCTCCGTTCCGCTTGGTGCCATTAATTTCCTGCGAGACCCTTCTCAGGTTTATATGGAAACCTTCCTTTATGGCATGGAAGAAGCAAGGGCCAAGGGCGACGCCGGGATCGTTGGTGGGGAGTTGTGCATCAAAAGCGCGATGCTGCCTGATTGTGCCTTCCCTCTGGCCGGGGCGGTAGAAGGCGAACCGCTGCGTGCGACGGATGACGGCTTTATTCATACCGAGATCGGATGCCACCTTGTGACCGAGGAACATGGCGATCAACGCGCCCTCTTCCGCCCGCTTGGCGATCTGGTCGACGTGCTGGTGTTTGGCGGGTTTGCCGAGCGCGGGGAAGACCTTGATGCACTTTATCGCGCCTGCATTGCCGTCTCGGACGCTGCCGCCTTTGTTGTACCTGCTGAGGATAGCGGGCCGGCCCATCTGATGGCGGCGCTTGTCTGTGATGACAAGGAAACTGCGCGCGAAGAGTTTTATGCCTATCTCAAGGCCAAACGTGTTTCGAGTATGAAATGGCCCCGTGATGTTATATTCGTTGAAGCCATTCCGCGCCGGACCAATGGCAAGGTCATGCGGGAAAGCCTGCTGGAAGCCAGTCAGGTCGCAAATGTTGCTTGAGGTCTGAATGCGCAAGGGTTTCCTTTGTGCAGTCCTCCCCGTACTAGAAGGCACAAGGCAGCCGAATGGCCAAGCATGCTCTGATTTTTACCTCGACTGATCTTGGCCTAGATACACCGCAATGGGCCGATGTGCTTACACAGGCTGACTTTGCAGTCTGGTCGCACTATGTCTTTTCCGAAAAACCGATTGATCCGGTCTCGCTGGCGTCGGGTATTTTGCTGGTCGATCTGTTTGACGTGGAGGGCGAAGATGTTGCCGCCTTTATCGAGCGGGCGGTGGCGTTGCGCAAGGAATATGGCTTCTCCGATGCTCGGGTGCCGATGGTAGCCATTGCGGACTCAGCCCTGGCACTGACCGAAGAGCAGATGAAGCCTTTTGCCGACATTCTGAAGCCTCCCCTCACCCAGGATCTCATCGCCAATCGGCTGACGTCCCTGATGCGGTTGGCGACGATGCGGCGTGAGGCAGAGCGCCGGTCTCTCACCTTCAAGCGGTTCGGGGTTGGGCTGCCAGTCGTTCCTCCGCCGCGTGACCTTGACAAGCAGAGCCTGCTCTATCTTGGTGCCGGTGCTGCCTTTCTGCCGGTACAGGTCGCCCTGCCAGATACTGTCGAGACCATTGCCGCACTGACCCCGTCGATGGCGATGCACTATCTGGAGGCCAAGTCGTTCGATGCTCTGGTCGTGGAGCTCAGTGACTATAACGAGCATCTGATCGAGTTCATTGCCGACCTGCGCCGCAATCCAAACTATTTCTCCTTCCCGATTATCCTTGTCTGTCATAAGCGGGCCGTTCAGGACGGGTTGGCGGGGCTTGCTGCCGGGGCAAACGACATCGTCTCCTTCCCCTTCTCCGAGCGCTTTTTCGAGAACCGCTTTGACATTCTGGTGCGTGAGGAACGCTATCGGTTGCAGTTGCGCAAGATCTTTTCCGAAGCCCGCCTGCTGATGCCGACGGATGCTGTCACGCGGCTTTATTCGGAAGAGTTCCTCAAATCGCATCTGGAGGTCTTGCAGCAGGAAGATGCCGGCGCATCGGTGACCTTCGTGGGGTTCGATCTTTCGTTTGATGCCGTGCATGAAAAGCGTGGCGGGGATCGCCTGCCACCGGCTCTGTTGGCCAAGGTGGGCCGCCTCATCTCGTCGCTGATGCGGGCGGAAGATCTGTTGGCGCGGCTCGATAATGGCTTCATGGTCGGCTTCTTTCCCGATACCGATCTGTTTGAGGCGCGGTTGGCACTGCAGCGTATCCGCTCGATTGTCCAGCTCAGTCCCTTTGTCGAGCAGCATTCGGAACGGGCGGTCTATGTATCGCTCGACTTCTCCCTGCATTATTGCGACACACGCAGCCCGGAATTCAATGTCGAACGCATCCTCAGGGACCTGTTCGAGAATCCGGTCGTCCGCTTCTGACGGGTGACCCCTCAGGGCTATTTTGCGCTGAGGGCCAGTCGTGCCAGCTGCGTCATGATGACGGCCGTGCCTTTGAGACGGTCTGCAGACGATTTCCAATCGCGCGCCAGGAAGACCTTCTGATCCGGGCGGATCTTGGCCAGTGTTCCCTGTTCCGTGAGATATTGCACAAGACCGGCCGGGTTGGCGAATTCGTTGTTGCGGAAGGATACGACGGCCCCTTTCGGTCCGGCGTCGATCTTCTCGACATTGGCCTTGCGACACAGACCCTTGATATAGACAATCTTGAGCAGATGCTTGACCTCCTCGGGCTGCGGACCAAAACGGTCAGTCAGCTCGGAGCCGAATTCATCGATTTCGTCCGCTTCCACCAGGTCGGCAAGGCGCCGATAGAGGTTGAGCCGCAACTGCAGATCATGGACGTAGCTGTCCGGGATCAGTACCGGTGTGCCGATGGAAATCTGCGGCGACCACTTGTCTTCCATGATGGTCAGATCGCCAGAGCGCAGCGACGCTACGGCTTCTTCCAGCATCTGCTGATAAAGCTCGTAACCGACTTCCTTGACGTGGCCGGACTGTTCCTCGCCCAAGAGGTTGCCCGCGCCGCGAATGTCAAGGTCGTGGCTGGCGAGCTGGAAGCCTGCGCCAAGGGTGTCGAGGCTCTGCAACACCTTGAGGCGGCGTTCGGCGGTCGGCGTCAGGGTTTTCTTGGCCGGAACCGTGAAGAGCGCATAGGCACGGGTCTTGGAGCGGCCAACGCGGCCTCTGAGCTGATAAAGCTGGGAAAGGCCGAACATGTCGGCGCGGTGGACAATCAGCGTGTTGGCGGTGGGCACGTCGATGCCGGATTCCACGATGGTCGTGGAGAGCAAAACGTCGAACTTGCCGTCATAGAAAGCCGTCATGATGTCATCAAGCTGCCCGGCGGGCATCTGGCCATGGGCGATGGCGAATTTGACTTCCGGTACCTGTTCTTCAAGGAACCGCTGGATTTCGGCGATGTCGGAAACACGCGGGCAGACATAGAAGCTCTGGCCGCCGCGATAGCGTTCTCGCAGCAGGGCTTCGCGGATGGTGAGCGCATCAAACGGCGAGATGAAGGTGCGCACAGCGAGACGGTCGACCGGCGGCGTGGCGATGAGCGAGAGTTCGCGCACACCGGTGAGTGCAAGCTGCAAGGTACGCGGAATCGGGGTCGCGGACAGGGTCAGGACGTGGACGTCGGCGCGCAGTTCCTTGAGGCGTTCCTTGTGCTTGACGCCGAAATGCTGTTCCTCGTCGATGATCAGCAGGCCAAGGTCACGGAATTCGATGCTCTTGCCAAGCAGCGCGTGGGTGCCGATGACAATGTCGACGGAGCCGTCCTTGAGGCCCTTCTTGGTGTCGGACAGTTGCTTGGAGGAAACCAGCCGCGATGCCTGGGCGATATTGAGCGGGAACCCGACGAAGCGGTCGGCGAAATTCTTGTAATGCTGGCGGGCAAGCAACGTGGTGGGGACCACCACGGCGACTTGCTTGCCGTTCATGGCGGCGATAAAGGCGGCGCGCAGGGCAACCTCGGTCTTGCCAAAGCCAACATCGCCGCAGATGAGGCGATCCATCGGACGGCCCGAACCCATGTCGTCGAATACCTGTTCGATGGCGTTGAACTGGTCTTCGGTCTCGTCGAACGGGAAGCGGGCGACGAATTCGTCATAGAGGCCTTCAGGCGGCGTTACACGCTCTGCCTGACGCAGTTCGCGCTCGGCCGCAACCTTGATCAGCTGGTCCGCCATCATGCGGATCCGCTCTTTCATCTTCGATTTGCGGGCCTGCCAGGCGACACCACCCAGCTTGTCAAGCTGCGCCTCGGTGTCTTCCGAGCCGTAGCGCGAGAGAAGCTCGATGTTTTCGACCGGCAGGAACAGCTTGTCGCCGCCGGCATAGTGAATTTCGAGACAGTCGTGTGGTGCACCGGCTGCATCGACGGTCTGCAGCCCCATGAAGCGGCCGATACCGTGCTCGATATGTACGACGATATCGCCTTCGGAAAGGCTTGAGGCCTCTGTCAGAACGTCAGAGCTTTTCTTGCGGCGGCGCTTGTTGCGAATGAGGCGGTCGCCTAGGATATCCTGCTCGCCGATGACCACGTCGCGGTCGATGGCAAAGCCGCTTTCCAGCTCAAGAACGGTGAGACCGACCTGATTGGACTTGATGACCTGCCGCGCCTGCCATGTTTCATAGGGCACCAGCCCGGTCATCTCGTGGTCGGTCAGAACCTGATGCATACGCTCGGCGGTGCCAGGTGTCCAGCAGGCGATGGTGACGCGCTTGTTGTCCTTCTTGAGGGCCTTGATGTGGTCGATCAGCGCATCGAAGACGTTGACATTTTCGGCGCTGCGTTCGGCTGCAAAGGTGCGTCCCTGCTTGCCACCAAGATCAACGATGGTTTCTACCCCGGTTTCGGGGATGTCGAACGGAGACAGTCGCACGCGCTTCTGGGTGCCGAGGATGCTGGTCCAGGCCTCGCGGTCCAGATAGAGCAGATGCGGCTCAACCGGCTTGTAGGGCACGCCCTGATCGAGGCCGGACTCAAGCGCTTCCCTGCGGGCGGCATAATGGTCCTTGATCAGCTCCATCCGTTCCTTGATGGCTTCATCGCTCAGCGGGTCGAGAATGACCGGGGCCTCGTCGGTGAAGTCGAACAGCGTCTGCAAATCGTCGTTGAAATAGGGCAGCCAGTGCTCGATGCCCTGATAGCGATGACCGTTCGAGATGGCCTGATAGAGCAGATCGTCGCGGGTCGAGGCGCCAAAATTGGAGGTATATCGGCGTCGGAAACTGGAGATTGCCTCATCGGTCAACACCACTTCGGAGGCGGAGACAAGGTCGATGCCCTTGAGCTGGCCAACCGTGCGCTGGGTGTTCTGGTCGAACTTGCGGATGCTCTCCAGCGTGTCGCCGAAAAAGTCGAGGCGCACCGGTTCCTCTGCGCCGGGCACGAACAGATCAACGATGCCGCCCCTGACCGCATATTCGCCATGTTCCCTGACCGTCGGTGTGCGCAGGAAGCCGTTGGTTTCCAGCCAGACGATGAGCTCATCCATATCGACCGAGTTGCCCGGTTTTGCCGACCAGCTCTGCTTTTTGACAGAAGCCTTGCTGGGGACACGCTGCAGCATGGCGTTGACCGAGGTCAGCAGGATGACCGGGCTCGTAAAGCTGGCATAGGCCAGCCGCGACAGGGCCGTCATCCGCCGGGCCGAGATTTCCGCATTCGGCGACACGCGATCATAGGGCACACAATCCCACGCAGGTAGCGACAGACAGGTGAGCTTCGGCGCAAAGAATTTGAGCGCCTCCTCCATGGCAGCCATGCGGCGATCGTCGCGGGCGATATAGACCGCAGCCAGTGTCTTGCCTGCTGTTTGCTTGAGATGCGCTTCAGCGACTTCGGCAACAGCCAACCCCTCCAGCCCGTCCGGAACGTGGCTGACGTGAAGCATCATGGACTTGGCAAGGGCGTCGGCAATAGTGGTCATGGCAGGAAAAGGTCGTGTGTGTGAATGCAAAAGGCGGACAGGCTCTATAGCAGCTAAAGGCCTTGTCCGCCAGCTTGGCAAAAAGCAATATAAGGGCAGGAAGGCCTCAGAGAAGGCCGGACTCGAAATTCTTGTGGTAGTTCTTGATCCGGTGGAACATCGGACAGTCAAAGGCTTCCGGCACTGGCAGCTCGTTGGTAAACCACTGCATCAGGTCGCGGTCATGCTGGTCCATCAGCATTTCCAGCTGGTCCAGTTCCTCATCGGTCAGCTTGTCGAGCTCGTTGTCGACGAACCGTCCCAGCATCAGGTCCATTTCCTTGACGCCCCGGTGCCAGGCACGCATGAGAATCTTCTTGTGCCGTACATCCAAACCTTCGCTGCTGCGGGTCGTGCCGTGGGACATGGTCGTTTGCTCCTTTAGGGCTTAGTCACTTGTTGACCCTGTATAACCACTGTGAGGCTGCTTGTCAGCCATTGATCGATAGTCTATCACAAAACAAAAGGAGAACATGTATTGACGCCGCCCCCTGAGTTGGCCATGGTTGGTGTAAATGCGTGCCAATTTACGGAATCAGATCTCGACCGATGCGCCCCGACCGTCTCAACAGCTATTTCGCTTCCCTGACGACCCTCAAAGGGGTGGGGCCGAAGATCGGTCAGGCCTTCTCGCGGCTTTTGCGGGGCGACGTGTTGCAGCCGAGCCGACGGATCGACCTGTTGTTGCACATGCCTGTGGCGGTCATTGACCGTAGCTTGCAGCCATCCCTTGCGGAAGCGCCTGACGGGTTCATCGTCACGGTGCGCCTGACAATCGACAAGCATTTGCCGCCACCCCGCAACAACAAGCGTGTTCCCTATCGCGTTCTTGCTCATGACGAAACGGGCGAGATCACCCTCACCTATTTTCACGCCAATGGCGGCTATCTGGAACGACAGATGCCCGTCGGCTCTGTCCGGTTCGTCTCCGGCAGGCTTGAGCGCTTCAATGGCGTTCCGCAAATCACCCATCCCGATCATGTGGTCGATGAGGATGATTTTGCCTCCATGCCGTTGATCGAGCCGGTCTATCCGCTGACCGCAGGGCTTTCGGGCAAGGTGGTGCACAAGACGGTTCAGGCCTGCCTTGAAGAGATGCCGCCGCTGCCCGAATGGCAGGAGACGGCATTGCTTGATCGTGAACACTGGCCAGCCTTCCACGAAGCGCTCGACCGCATCCACAATCCGATCGGGTTGTCCGATCTCGATCTTCTTTCCCCGGCACGGCGCAGGATTGCCTATGACGAATGTCTTGCCAGCCAGTTGGCCCTGTCGCTGGTTCGCAGCAATGTCAAGAAGGCCAAGGGGCTGGCGCGGCAATGGGATGGAAAGCTCAAGGATGCCTTGATTGATGCCCTGCCCTTCACGTTGACTGGCAGCCAGCAACAGGCAATCGCCGAGATCGAGGCCGATCTGGCCTTGCCGGAACGCATGCTGCGGCTGGTTCAGGGCGATGTGGGCAGTGGCAAGACCATGGTGGCGCTGATGGCGGCGGCCGATGTCATCGAGTCCGGTGCTCAGGCGGCGATGATGGCTCCGACGGATCTGCTGGCGCGGCAGCATTATCAGTCCGTCCGCCGCCTTTGCGAGACGGTGGGCATTCGGGTGGCCGTGATGACGGGCAAGGACAGCGCTGCGGTCAAGCGACAGATCCTGCAGGCACTTGAAAAAGGTGATATCGATTTTCTGATCGGCACCCACGCGCTGTTCCAGCAATCGGTGGTGTTTGCCGATCTGGGGCTGGCGATTGTCGATGAACAGCATCGGTTTGGCGTACAGCAACGCCTGATGTTGTCGGACAAGGGTGTTGCGACAGACCTTCTGGTGATGACGGCTACGCCCATCCCGCGCACGCTGGTGTTGACCCATTATGGTGACATGGATGTGTCTCTGCTTACCGAGAAGCCTGCCGGGCGCAAGCCGATCGAGACGCGGACCATGTCACTGGACCGGCTCGGTGAGCTGGTGTCACGCCTCGCCGCACAGCTTGAAAAGGGCGCCAAATGCTATTGGGTCTGTCCGTTGGTGGAAGAATCCGAGCTGCTTGATGCGACGGCTGCCGAAGAGCGGCACGAGAGCCTCAAGGCGGTCTTTGGCCATCGGGTGGAGCTTATTCACGGGCGGATGTCGGCGGAGGAGAAGAAATCCGCCATGGATCATTTCAAGGATGGTGACGCGCAGATCCTTGTGGCAACAACCGTGATCGAGGTCGGCGTTGACGTGCCCGAGGCGACCATCATGGTGATTGAACATGCCGAGCGGTTCGGGCTGGCGCAGTTGCACCAGTTGCGCGGTCGCGTTGGCCGTGGCGACAAGGCCTCTTCCTGCATCCTGCTGTTTCAGGGGCCGCTCGGATCGGTCGCCAAGGAACGCCTCAACATGATGAGGGAGACCGAGGACGGGTTCCGCATTGCCGAGGCTGATCTGCGGTTGCGCGGTGAAGGCGATGTTCTAGGCACAAAGCAGTCCGGTATGCCCGGGTTCAGGGTGACGGATGCCGAGGCGCACAAGGATCTGATGGAGATGGCACGCAAGGAGGCACGGCTGATCGTGGAAATGGACCCCGGTCTTCAGGGCAAGCGCGGGGAACCCTTAAGGGATCTGCTCTATCTGTTCGGGCGCGACGAAGCCATTCTGCTGCTGAAAGCCGGCTGATGCACGGCCTTGCCGCTTCTGATCATTCTGCCACTTCCATGCGCTTGGACTTCGGTTTGCTGTCCTCGTCCGTCGAGGCCACGTCATTTGCCGGGGATACATCCTTTGACGCGCCCTTGGAGCCGAATTTCTTGTGCGCCTTTGGCTTGTCTTCCTCGGTCGCATTCTTGGTGATGAACTTGGGGGTGACCAGACCGGCAGAGACGACGAGCTTGGCTGCATCCTCAACGCTCATGTCCAGCATGATGACGTCATTGCGCGGTACGAACAGCAGGAAGCCGGATGTCGGGTTCGGCGTGGTCGGCAGAAAGACGGAAATATAGCCCTCATGGTCGTCACCGGGTTTCTCCCGGTCTTCAATCCGGTGTGCTACCTCGCCCATCGTTTCCGTGGCAACGAAAGCAAGTGCCCAGATGCCGCGGCGTGGGTATTCAACAACAGCTGCCTTGGTGAAGGTCTTGCCCTTCTGGGAGAGAGCCGTTTCGAAAATCTGTTTGAGCGCGTTGTAGAGGTTGCGTACCAGCGGCATGCGGCCGACGAGCACTTCGCCAAAGGTCAGCAGTGAGCGCCCGACGAAGTTGGCCGTCAGGAATCCGAGGATCGTCAGGATCAGGAAGGAGAAGACCAGACCGACACCCGGCACGGAGAATGGCAGATAGTTGTCCGGGTTATAGATATGCGGAATGTAGGGTTTGACGGTGGAGTCAACCCAGCCGATGAACGCCCAGGTGATGTAGATCGTGATGCCGATTGGAGCCGCGATGACCAGACCCATCAGGAAATAGTTTCTCACACGGGCACCAAAGGTCAGCCTGCCGAGTTCGATTGGACCCTTTTTGTCTTCATTCTTCGATGTCATCTGTGTTTGTTCCGTTCAATCCCGGCCTTTTGAGGTCGAAAACCCTGTGCTTGACCACGCTTTGCCGCCGGCCGTCAATTGGGGGCCAGCAAGCCTATGTCTTTTGGCATTTATGGCAGGTCAAGATATTCTTTCCTGCCTATAAAGATAATGCGCCCTGTGTCTACTTAAAAGATGAAGAAATCAGTTTCCTGCCCGAATTATGGGCTACGCATGTTGCAGTTGAGCGTCGCAATAAATATTTCTGGAGTTCATACTCCCTTTTTGAGGCGTCGGGCTGCACTGTCAGCGGATGATTTTGGATGAAACAGCTCAAGCGGCCTTTCTATTTTCTGTCGGGTCTGGCCCTTACCGCAATAGGCATTGTCGGTGCCTTTCTGCCGGTGTTGCCTTCGACGGTCTTTTTCATCATGGCCGCCTTCTGCTTCACCCATTCATCGCCACGGCTTGAAGCATGGATTCTCGATCATCAGCTGTTCGGACCGCCGGTTGTTGCGTGGCGAGACCATGGAGCGATCAGCCGCAGGGCGAAATATTTTGCCTTTGGCGGGATGGCTTTTGGCTTTGCCATGTTTATTGTGTTCGCGCGACCGGGGGTCTGGTTGTTGCTTCCGGTGATGTTGTTCTTTGCCGCCTCGGCGCTCTATGTCGGCACCCGACCGGATGGCCCGAAGGATTAGCGCTGAGACTGAGCTTTGTTGGCGTTTGAGGCGGGGTGTGCGCGCAACTGGTCCCATTCCTCGCGCAGAATGCCGTAGCTCAGGGAGTCAAAATACTTGCCGTCGAGGATTCTGGCCTTGCGGTAGCAGGCTTCCAGCTTGAGGCCGATCCGTTCCGCAAGGGCCATCATGCCAGCATTGCCGGACCATGTGGTGAGGCCGATGCGAACTAGCGCCGGGCGTTCGGCCAGTTGCCGGTCTATCCAAAGCGGCAAGGCAACGGTTCCGATGCCCCTGCCCCAGTCCGTCTGGTTGAACAGGACGATGCCGACCTCCAGCCAGTTGGTGCGCTGATCCTTCCAGTAGTAGGACACCTCGCCGAGGACACGACCGTCCTCTTCATCGAAAATCAGTTTGAAATTGAAGCTCGGGTTCGGCTTGGTCAGCTCAAAGCCGAATTCCATGATCTTCTTGTTCTGATCGGCTGCTGTTGGCATGCCCATATAGGGCCCGTTCAAGCGATGGTAGGCTTGTGTCGGGGCGATGAGCTTGCGGTATTGTGGCAGGTCTTCAAGCTTGATGGGGCGGAGCGCGATCTTCATGAGACATTTCTTGTGCCCGCCTGCCCTTCTTGGGCAAGCAGGCTGAGTGAGAGGAATTTCAGACCCTCATTATTCCACGGTCACCGATTTGGCAAGGTTGCGCGGCTGGTCCACATCGGTGCCCATGAAGTTGGCGGTGTAATAGGCAAGCAACTGCACCGGCAGGGCAAAGACGATGGGTGCGATGACTTCCGGCACGGTTGGCAGGACGATCATCGTGGCGTCATCAAGGGAGTTCTTGGATGCGCCGAGTTCGTCGGTGATCAGAATGATGCGGCCATCGCGGGCGGCGACTTCCTGCATGTTGGACACCGTCTTCTCGTAATATCCGTCGTGCGGCGCGATAACGACGACCGGCATGGTCTCGTCAATGAGCGCGATCGGGCCATGCTTCAATTCACCGGCGGCGTAGCCTTCTGCATGGATGTAGGAGATTTCCTTGAGCTTCAAGGCGCCTTCCAGAGCCAGCGGGAAGTTGGAGCCGCGACCCAGATAGAGAACATGCTTGACCTTTGAGAGCTCATGGGCGAGATCCGACAGGGATGCGTTCGGCTTGAGGGCCTGACGGATGAATTTCGGCAATTCGCTCAGCGCCTTGACATAGGCTTTCTCTTCGTCTGCCGTGATGGTGCCCCGTGCGCGTCCCGCCATGATGGCAAGGGCCAGCAGCACGGACAGCTGGCAGGTGAAGGCCTTGGTCGAGGCAACGCCGATTTCAACACCGGCAAGGGTCGGGAAGATCACGTCACTCTCGCGGGCGATGGTGCTTTCCGGCACGTTGACGATGGAAGCGATATGCTGTCCCTGCTGCTTGCAGTAGCGCAGGGATGCCAGTGTATCAGCAGTTTCGCCGGACTGGGAGATGAACAGCGCCAGACCATTCTCCGGCATCGGCATTTCGCGATAACGGAACTCGGAGGCGACATCCATGTCAACCGGAATGCGGGCCAGCCGTTCGAACCAGTATTTGGCGACGACGCCAGCATAATAGGCGGTGCCGCAGGCGCTGAGAGAAATGCGGCTGAGGGTGGCAAAGTCGAACGGCAGGGCTTCGTTCAGGCGCACTGTGCCATTGGCAAAATCGACATAGTGGGACAGCGTGTGCTGGATGACTTCCGGCTGCTCATGGATTTCCTTTTCCATGAAATGCTTGAAGTTGCCCTTGTCGACGATATTGGCCGCAGCCTGTGCCGTGGTCTTGCTGCGCTCGACCTGATTGTTGTTTTCGTCGAAATAGGTGGCCGATGTTCTGGTCAGAACCACCCAGTCGCCTTCTTCCAGATAGGTGACCTCATCGGTGAAAGGGGCGAGAGCAAAGGAATCAGACCCGAGATACATTTCGCCATCGCCATGGCCGACTGCAAGCGGAGAGCCGCGACGGGCACCGATCATCAGGTCTTCTTCATCACCGAAGATGATGGCCAGCGAGAAAGCCCCTTCCAGACGACCGAGAACGGCAGCGACGGCCTCTACCGGCTTCTTGCCAGCGAGAATCTCGTCGTGGATGAGATGAACGACCGTTTCCGTGTCGGTTTCCGACTCGAACACATGGCCTTTGGCGGTCAGCTCTTCGCGCAGTTCGCGGAAGTTCTCGATAATGCCGTTGTGCACGGCAGCCACATTGCCAGCCCGATGTGGGTGGGCGTTGGTCTCATTGGGAATGCCATGGGTGGCCCAGCGCGTGTGGCCGATGCCGATGGTGCCCGGCAACGGATTGCCGCTCAGCAACTGCTCCAGATAGCGCAGCTTGCCGGGCGCACGACGGCGGTCCAGGGTCTTGTTGCAGATTGTGGCGACCCCGGCGGAATCGTATCCGCGATATTCGAGCCGTTTGAGAGCGTCAACCAGCTGGGGCGCTACAGCTTCTTTACCTAGAATTCCAACAATTCCACACATGGCAATGTCTTTCCCAAAAATATTGAATCAAGATGTCTATGTCTTGGGTAACCAGTAACGCAGAGCTTTCTGATTTGAGAAATCAAATCGGATTGCAGTTTCTAACGCAATTGAAAAGAGGGGCTTTCTACCCCTCTCAAAAACATTCCATCTATTTGTTTTCTTTTTTCTTTTTCTCTCGGAAAGCTGCTGCCCAGCCTGCCTTGACAATGGGGCGCGAGCGCGTGAACGCCAGATCGTCAGGGTTAACAGGGTCTGTGATGACACTGCCTGCTCCGATGATTGCGCCGTCACCGATGGTCGCCGGAGCAACGAGTGCGGTGTTGGATCCGATGAACGCACCCTTGCCGATATCGGTCTTGAACTTGTTGAAGCCATCATAGTTGCAGGTGATGGTGCCTGCACCGATGTTGGCCTTGGCACCAACGCGGGCATCGCCGATGTAGGACAGGTGGTTGACCTTGGCGCCCTCTTCCACAATGGCCTTCTTGATCTCGACAAAGTTGCCGACCTTGGCTTTCTTTTCGAGCACCGCACCGGGACGCAGACGGGCATAGGGTCCTATGGCGCATCCCTCACCGATCACTGCTCCTTCGAAATAGCAATTGGCCAGAATGGTCACGTCGTCGCCGACGGTCACGCCGGGTGCAAAAATGACATTGGGTTCGATGGTGATATCCTGCCCCAGTTTCGTATCATAGGAAAAGAAAACGGTTTCCGGCGCGACAAGGGTGACCCCTCCTGCCATGGCTTCCTCACGCGCCCTCTGCTGGAAGGTGGCTTCCACTCTGGCCAGATGAGCGCGGCTGTTGACGCCCTGCAGCTCGGATTCGTCTGCCTCGATGGCTGTTACCTTGAGGCCGCGCGCGTTGGCAATCTCGACGGCATCGGTAAGGTAATACTCGCCCTGCGCATTGTTGGTCTCGATGCTGTCGAGCAGATCCAGCAACCCTGCCCCGGCAAAGCCCATGATGCCGCCATTGCAGAAGGATACCTTGAATTCCTCTTCGGTGCAGTCCTTGGCTTCGCGAATGGCAACCAGATTGCCGTCCTTTTCCAAAAGGCGTCCATAGGGTTCCGGCGTGTCGGTGCGAAAGCCCAGAACGACCACATCGTAGCCTGCCGCAAGTTTCTCGCGCATGGCCGCAATGGTCTCACTGCGCAGCAAGGGCGTGTCGCCAAACAGCACGATCACATCGTCTTTGGCATCGATCAGATGGTCACGGGCGGCCAACACGGCATGGGCGGTGCCCAGACGTTCTGTTTGTTCGCAGGCAACGACATTGGGGTGCATCCTCTGTGCATCCTTAAGCACCGGCTCCATATCGGGGCCGACGATCAGAGCAACTTCCTCGACGCCAGCGTCCTTTGCTGCCCGCGCAACATGACCCACCATCGACAGGCCGGCCACCTTGTGAAGGACCTTTGGTGTTTTCGATTTCATCCGGGTGCCGTGTCCGGCTGCCAGTATGATTGCCTGACATGAGCGATGCGTCATCAAATGCCTCCTGCGACCAACTCTTTGTTGCGTAATGATCTATTTGAAGAAATTTCCTAAGGAACAATTGAAACAGATATACGAACGGGCCTTGCGGTAACAGGAAAAAAAGACTTTCCTTAACATTGCGTGAACCAAAAAGATTCGCGCGCTAAGGAGGCATTTGTATGGCGCGGCCAGGCAAAGCCATCTTCGATGTGACCATGATGGCCGGTTGGGCGTTTGCGGCAGTGCTTACCGGTTTGGTTGCCTTGACGATGGTGGATGACACCGGTGATTCCGCCAACACCACTACCGTTGCATCTACGGTGGGGGGCGTTGACACGCGCCTTATCACCGGTTCCATCGAACCGGTCGAGACATTCTCTCCCCAGACAGCCTCTTCTCCCCAGACCGCCTCTCTCGTTGACCGGCAGAACAAGGCCTTCGATCCGTTTGCGAAACAATCGGGAGAAGACTCCCGTCAGTTGCAGGAACTCATTGCCGAACTGAAAAGCCTCAAGCAGGAAGTGCAGGCCTTTCATGTGACGACACAGAGACTGCGCGACGACAATGACCGGCTGCGGCAACGCCTGGCCAGTCTGGAGTTGGGCGATAGCGCGTCGCGGGTGCGTGTCGTAGACCTGCCGCGTCAGGAAGATAGCCGCAGTCCGTTCATCTCAGCTGCTAAAAGCTCTCAGATGGTTGATCCCCAGTCGACCGGATCAATCGACAAGACCGCGACTCACACTGAACAATCCGGCGGGGCGTTTGATCCGTTCAAGCCAGGAATTCCCAACATGAAGATCACCGAGCAGCCACTGACAATGGATCTGGATGTTGGTAGCGCGAAGAGTGCCGAGCCTGTGAGGCCGATGCTTCCTCGGGTGAAGCCTTCCAGCATGGTGATGGTCACGCCGGTGGATGCAAAAACGGATGAGAAAGACAGCTCCGAACCGGAGAGCCAGATCGTCGCCACCCCGACCCCGGTTGTCATGCTGCCTGCAAGCCAGACCGAGTTCGGGCTTGACCTTGGGGCCTTCGTGTCGATTTCCGATATCAGCTCTGCTTGGCGGGAAGTTTCGGCCCAGCAAAAAACGCTCGTGGGGACCATGCGTCCGCTCACGCGCGTCATTCAGGGGGCTGACGGCAATTTGAAACTGCACCTGATCCTCGGGCCGATTTCCAATGCGGCTCAGGCTGCCTCGGTATGTGCCGAGCTTAACTATGCCAATTATGACTGCACCGTCTCTGCCTTCATGGGACAGCGACTGGCGCTGAACTAGAGCCCGGAAGCGTATTGGGCGGATTTGCCTTGCTGCATGTTGGCTGTCGACAAATAGCCATTGTTAAGGGCATGAAACTTCAGTAGTATCCGTGCAAAATTCAGCCTCTCCTCCATGGATCATTCCCTTGTCTCCCAAATTGTTTGCCTATCTGCTGATGGCAGTGTGCCCGATTTTCTTTGCCTCCAACATCATTGTCGGTGCTGCGGCTGTTCGGTCGATTGAACCTTTCACCCTCACCTTTTTGCGCTGGGGTCTTGCGTCGCTGCTCGTTTTGCCCTTTGCCTGGTCTTCGCTCTATGCAAACCGCAAGCGCCTGCTGGCGGAATGGAAGCTCATTCTCATTACCGCCTTCATGGGGATGGGGTTCAGCGGCTCTGGTGTTTACTTTGCGCTCAAGCACACGTCTGCGACCAACGGAACGCTGATCTATTCTGCATGCCCGATCATCATCATTCTGCTTGAATGGATCTTTCGGGGGCGCAAGATCTCGTTGCGCGAGGCCATGGGCATCATTCTCGGCTTTGCCGGTGTGCTGCTGATCGTCTGCAAGGGACATCTGGAAACCCTGCTGACGATCCGTTTCTCCAGTGGTGATCTGCTGTTCGTTGCCGCCGCCACGACATGGGGGATTTATACGGTGCTTTCCAAGAAGGCGCTGTTTCAGTCGCTTTCGACAATCGGCATGTTCACGGTTGTCGGGCTCGTTGGTGCGGCGATCCAGATTCCGTTCGTGATCTGGGAGAACATTGTCTATGACACGCTGCCAACCCAGATGGAACAGTGGCTCAGCGTTGGCGGGCTGGTTTTCTCTGCCTCAATCGGGGCCTTGCTGGCCTATCAATACATGATCCGCGTTCTGGGGCCTTCCACGGCCGGTCTGGCGCTGTATCTGATGCCGCCGTTCGGGATTTTCATGGCGGTGATGTTCCTTGGTGAGGACTTCCGCCTGTTCCACCTCGTCGGCTTTGTTCTGGTCATGGGGGGCGTCATTATGGCGACCTTCCCGCTCAGCCTGCTCAGAAGACAGAGGAGCACAGCAGCAGTCGCTCAGGACTGATTGGAACAGCGTCGTGATGTTCAAAGAAAAGGGCCCGGAAGTGATTCCGGACCCTTTTTGATTCCAGATGCCAAATCGTTCAGCCAATTGTGCTGAGGCCGGGGAGCATTTCCTGTAGCCAGAAGGCCGCATTCTGTACCTGACCGGTGATGAACAGAATGCCGGTGATGACCAGCAGTGCGCCCATAACCTTCTCAACCGTTCCCATATGCTTGCGAAAGCGCTGCATGGCGCCCATGAACTGCCCTGCAAACAAGGCGGCCAGCAGGAAGGGTACGCCAAGGCCGAGGCTGTAAGACGTCAGCAACAGCATGCCGCGCTGGACATTTTCTTCCGTACCGGCAATGGCCAGAATGGTCGCCAGAACCGGTCCAATGCAGGGCGTCCAGCCAAAGGCGAAGGCCAGTCCGATGAGATAGGCGCCAACGATTCCTGCTGGCTTCTTCTGCACATTGACCCGCGCTTCGCGATAGAGCAGCGCGATGCGGAAGACGCCGAGAAAATGCAGCCCCATGATGATGATGATCGCTCCGGCGACGTAGGAGAAGAAGCCTGAATAAAGCTTCAGATACTGCCCGGCAGCCGAAGCCCCCGCCCCCAACAGCACGAAAATGGTCGTAAAGCCCAACACGAAGGCCAAGGCGGAGAAAAAAATGCGAGTCGCGGCCCGCTGCTGGTCCTTGTTGCCGGTGAACTCATCCATGCTGACGCCAGCTATATAGCACAGGTATGGAGGCACCAGCGGTAGCACACAAGGCGAAATGAAGGAGATGAAGCCGGCGAGAATCGCGCCGGTGATGGATACATCGAAATTCAACTGTCTGCTCCTTCATCGTTCCGCAGGAATGGCCACTGGCCGATTCCGTTTTGGCGAGGTGGTCCTTGATAGGGGCTGCACTCGTCAATGTCCAATCACGCTGATGCGATTTTTCGCTTCTTATGACTGGCTTCTTAAAAGGTTTCCCCACCAGCTTTAACATGGCAGGAGGAAATGTGACCCGGCAGGTCCTGTTTATCCACCCATGATGTGGTTCTGACAGGATTGTACGTTCTTTTGACCACACTTTCTTGTATTTGAAACTGACAGCAAGTGGGGCCAAAACAGCCACTTGGGCTCGATCTTGGCGCAGGAAACTACGAAATTATGACCATGGTGGAGGTTTTCCACGAAAAGCAAAATGAATTTGTCGAGGGTGTTGACTGAGACGAAAAATGCGTTACAACAGCGCTCACCAACGTTAAGTGCCCGTAGCTCAGTTGGTAGAGCATCCGACTTTTAATCGGACGGTCGAAGGTTCGAATCCTTCCGGGCATACCATTTCTCTCCCTTTTTGAAGATCTTAGCCAAAGTTCTTGATGGACCGAATGGGAATGTTTTGGCCTTTTTTGTTGGCCCGGTTGCTTCGGCAAATATGTTGTAGAAAACCGGATTAAGTGGAATTCGCTACTCGACTGAATGGTTTTTTCTGCTACAAGGGTCCGGCCTTTAACGAAAAGGCAATGCGGCGGTTTCACTGTCGTTATAGAGTTTGTGCCCGTAGCTCAGTTGGTAGAGCATCCGACTTTTAATCGGACGGTCGAAGGTTCGAATCCCTCCGGGCATACCATTCTCCTCCTCCCCGACATCGCGATTCAGTTATGAAATCAGCCTGATAAGGTTGGTCGATGGCTTTGTCATGTGCATGCCTTGTTGATAAAATCCGGAAAAAGACGTCTTTTCAAACAAAGCGGTGAAGAAAGTCAAAAACCGTACATTCCCGTATATTGCTTTTTCTCTGATCTCTGGTAGAAGACTGTCATCGAAACGATAAACAACGCTTCAAAGCTTGTTTAGGTTAAGCGCCATTAGCTCAGCTGGTAGAGCATCCGACTCTTAATCGGACGGTCCAAGGTTCGAACCCTTGATGGCGTACCACCCCTTTTCTTTCATTGAATCGTCTTTTGCGCGGCGCAGTTCTGTGCCTTTGGTGTCGCCTCATGGCTGGCCTCAAGTTGAGTGCCTGATTCCTGTGTGCATGAAAAAGGCCGCACCATGGAAATGATGCAGCCTTGCAAAAGTTGTTGCCTGAGTGCTGTTGAGCCTGAGCGCAGCCGGGGCTGAGTGCTGCTTGGATCCTTACAACGCTGGCATGTCGCCTCTCTCCCATGCGGCCTTCACTTCGGCCTTGTGGTCCTCAAAGCGCCCCAGCTCAATGGCATCGCGCATCCCCTGCATCAGGGTCTGATAATAGGCCAGATTGTTCCAGGACAGGAGCATGGCGCCAAGCGCTTCGTTGGACTTGACCAGATGATAGAGATAGGCGCGAGAATAGTCGCGCGCTGCCGGGCAATCGCTCTCGGGATCAAGCGGGCGCGGATCGTCCTTGTGGCGGGCGTTCTTCAGATTGACCTTGCCAAAGCGGGTAAAGGCGAGACCATGGCGTCCGGCACGGGTCGGCATGACGCAGTCGAACATGTCAACGCCGCGGCTGACTGCTTCCAGAAGGTCATCAGGCGTACCGACGCCCATCAGGTAGCGAGGTTTGTTCTCAGGCAGGATCGGACAGGTGACATCGAGGATGTCCAGCATGACCGCCTGAGGCTCGCCCACGGCCAGACCGCCGATGGAATAGCCCTTGAGGTCCATGGCCTTGAGGGCGAGAGCCGATTCCTCGCGCAGGCGCGGGACATCACCGCCCTGCACGATACCGAACATCGCCTGTCCAGGCCGGTTGCCGAACTGGGTCTTGCAGCGCTCGGCCCAACGCAGGGAAAGCTGCATGGCCTTTTCGATTTCTGATTCCTTGGCAGGCAGACGCGTGCATTCATCGAGCTGCATCTGAATGTCAGATCCGAGCAGACACTGGATCTCGATCGAGCGTTCCGGGGTCATCATGTATTTGGCGCCGTCGATGTGGGATTTGAATTCAACCCCCTCCTCGCTCATCTTGCGCAGCTGTGCCAGAGACATGACCTGAAAGCCGCCTGAGTCGGTCAGGATCGGGTATGGCCAGTTGGCGAAGGTGTGCAAGCCACCAAGGGCCGCGACGCGCTCTGCACCGGGCCGCAGCATCAGATGATAGGTGTTGCCCAGAATGACGTCGGCACCAAGATCCCGCACTTGGCCGGGATACATGAACTTGACGGTTGCTACAGTGCCGACCGGCATGAATGCCGGTGTGCGGATGATTCCGCGCGGCATGAAAACCTCGCCACGGCGAGCCTTGCCGTCGGTTGCCAGCAGCTTGAACCCGAATTCGGTCGGGCGCGGCTCCGGTACGGGCTGCCCCTTGTTCATCCGGTCGTGACCGAGCGGCGGGGTGCTAAGGGCGCTAGTTGGGGTGTTGTCAGTCATCTCGTCAGCTCTCCTTGGCACTCAGCTGGTCTTCTCGGGCAGCAGCAGTGACGAATCTCCGTAGGAATAAAAGCGGTAACCATTGGCAATGGCATGGGCATAGGCCGCCTGCATGCGCTCACGCCCCATGATGGCGGAAACGAGCATAAACAGGGTTGATTTCGGCAGATGAAAATTGGTCATCAGGCCATCAATGGCACGGAATTTGTAGCCCGGGGTGATGAAAATGTCCGTGTCGCCGCAGAAGGGCTGGATCACATGATTTGCGTCGGCGGCGCTTTCCAGCAGCCTCAGAGACGTCGTTCCGACAGCAATGATGCGGTTGCCCCGCGCATGCACGGCGTTGAGCCTTGCCGCCAGCTCCGGGGTGATTTCCCCCCATTCGGCGTGCATCTTGTGATCATCCGTGTCTTCGGCCTTGACCGGCAGGAAGGTCCCTGCCCCGACATGCAAGGTCACGAAATGGCGTTCGATGCCTTTGGCGTCGAGCATGCCGAACAGGCGGTCGGTGAAATGCAACCCGGCCGTTGGAGCCGCAACGGCGCCGTCGCGGTCGGCATAGATGGTCTGGTAGTCGGTCTTGTCTTTTTCGTCCTCGGCACGCTTGGAGGCGATATAGGGCGGCAAGGGAATGTGGCCGACCGAGGCAATGGCCTGATCCAGTTCCGGACCGCTGCAACTGAAGACGAGACAAACCTCGCCAGCATCGCCTTTCTCGGAAATTTCAGCACTGAAACCCTCAGAAAACTCGATGCGGTCCCCCAGCTGCAGCTTCTTGGCCGGACGGGCAAAAGCGCGCCAGGTGGCCAGATCTTCCCGCTTGTGCAGATTGAAATGGATGTTGGCGCGAATGTCTCCCCGAACACGGTCGCCGGTCAACTCGGCTGGAATAACCCTTGTGTCGTTGAACACCAGCGCATCGCCCGGTTCCAGAAAGTCGGGAAGGTTCAACACGCGGTGGTTTTCAAAGGCACCGGACGGCGGCACAAGCAGAAGCTTTGCCTCATCGCGCGGATGGTGAGGACGCAGGGCGATACAGTCTTGCGGGAGATCAAAGTCGAAAGAGTCGACGCGCATGGTTCAGGACAATTCTCAGTGGGCGTTTCACAGCGCCCGGTCCTTCAGTTCGACCAGGCACGATTTTGCAGGACAACACGATATCCGTCGGGATCTTCAAAGGTGATCCCGTCGACATCCCAATAGTCATTGTTGGATTGAACGGGTTCATATCCCGCCTTGCGCATCATATCAACCCGTTTCTGCCAATCCACCCTGTCCGGCAGGTAGAAGACGAGAAGACCCTCTTCATCGGGGGCGACGGGCGCGGTTATCCCCTGTTGCCGGGTAAATTCCAGATGATACGGGGCATCGGGGTGGCCGATGATGAGGCCATCAAAGCCGTTGTGACCCTCAAAGGAGCCAAGCAGGGAAAAGCCCAGACCTGTGCAATAGAAGCGCTGGATGGCTTCGAAGTTGCGACTGGACCGGGCGACGCGCATTTTTGGAAAACGGGTGTTGTCGGTCATGTCTGGTCCGGGCTTTTCAATGGGGTGTAGAACCGGCCTCAGAGGTCGGCTGCAACTTTCATGGAAACGATGCTGTCCGGGTTCTGTACCGGTTCACCGCGTTTGATCTTGTCGATATTTTCCATGCCTTCGATGACGTCGCCCCAGTAGGTGTACTGGTTGTCGAGCCAAGGAGCGGTGTCAAAGCAGATGAAGAACTGGCTGTTGGCGGAGTTCGGATCCATGGCGCGGGCCATGGAGCAGGATCCACGGACATGCTTCGTGGTGGAGAACTCTGCCTTCAGGTTCGGCTTGTCAGAGCCGCCGGTGCCGGTGCCATACGGGCAGCCAACCTGAGCCATGAAGCCGTCAATGACGCGATGGAAGACGATGCCGTCATAAAAGCCTTCACGAGCCAGTTCCTTGAGGCGATCGCAGTGGGCCGGAGCAAGGTCCGGGCGAAGGGCGATCACAACCGTACCCTTGGTTGTTTCCATGACGAGTGTGTTTTCGGGATCTTTGATCTCTGCCAATTGTCTATTCCTTGTTGGTTTGAACGGGCCTTTGGTAGAGCCCTGATTTGGCTTTGGGTTATTTCGTTGGCAACCAGACGCTATTTGGCGTCAGCGGCAACCTGCATCTTGACGATGACATCAGGGTTGCGCGGTGGTTCGCCCTTGTGCAGCTTGTCGACAAATTCCATGCCGGATACGACCTTGCCCCAGACGGTATACTGGCCATTGAGCCATGGGGCATCAGCAAACATGATGAAAAACTGGCTGTTGGCGCTGTTCGGATTGCTGCTGCGGGCCATGCCGACCACACCGCGTGTGAAGGAATAACGGTTGAACTCGGCCTTGAGGTCCGGCAGATCGGAGCCGCCGGTGCCATTGCCGAGCGGGTCGCCGGTCTGGGCCATGAAGCCATCAATGACGCGATGGAACTTGATGCCGTCATAAAAACCCTGACGGGCAAGAGTCTTGATGCGCTCCACATGCTTGGGGGCAATGTCTGGCAAAAGCTCGATGACGACGCGGCCATACTGGGTGTCGAGATAAAGGGTGTTTTCCTTGTCCTGTGCCTGTGCAGCCATGGAGGTGACCATGGGGGCAGCCAATGCCAGCATCAGGGCGCAGGCAAGACCGGTCAGGGTACGATGAAAGAATGCCATAAAAAATCCTGTCAGCTAGAAAGCTTCTGTTCGAATGCAGCCTGAACGGCGTCAGGCACAAAGGGAGAGATGTCTCCTCCCAGCGTTGCTACCTGACGCACAAGGCTGGCAGCAATATGGCGAACGGCACCGCTGGAGGGCAAATAGATCGTGTGGATTTCCGGTGCCAGCGTTTCGTTCATGCCGGTCATCTGCATCTCATAGTCAAAATCCGTGCCGTCTCTGAGGCCGCGGATCAGGATGGTTGCATTTACCCGTCGCGCGACATCGATTACCAGATCGTCGAACGCCACCACTTCCAGAACGGTGCCTGTCTGGCTGGCAATGGGCGCCACCACCTCGTTGATCAAGGCAAAGCGCTCTTCGGTTGAGAAGAAGGGTTTCTTACCGTGGTGGACACCAATCGCGAGCACGAGCTTGTCCACGATGTGGCAGGCGCGCTGCACAATATCAAGGTGACCCAAAGTAATGGGATCAAAGGATCCGGGGTATATGGCGATTTTGTCTGTCATGCTCAAAGTCCTAGCCTCAGCCTTGCTGAAGTACAAGACAGAAATGGTCTAACAAACAAGGAAGAAAAAATTTTTGAACCATTTGTGCTGCTCGCGCGTCTTATAGGAGACAGGTGTTAACCAAGGTGAATGAAAGATGAATGGCCTGCTCAGTCGTCTTTCATATCGGGAGCTTTAAAATGGCTGAGACTGGAAAGAGTGAGGCGCATGAAACCGGGAAGCAGATGATGATTTCTGTTCGCAAAACCAAATTCTTCGTGGCAACGGGCATTCTGGTGTGCCTCGTCGGGCTGACCTTTATTGCCATGAGCGGAAATTCCGCTTTGTCCGAAGGGTATGGAACCGGCTTCGAAATGCCCAGTCTTTCGCTTTGGCATGGTGATCAGTCCGGCCAATGCATCGCCGTCAAGGGGGCGCAGACCTGTGCTCCGGTAGACCTGGCGCTCAACTGATCGAGAATTACCCTCCGGTGGATTGGATTGATACTCCATGCGACACCACCGACATTCTGACCTGAAGATGGCAAGTGATCCTCGCGGATTGCTTGCCTTTTTTCTTGGCGCGGTACAGTGCTTGATCTCGGGATGTGTTTTGCAAAAAGAAAAAGGGCTCCCGAGGAGCCCTTTTGATTTGTTTGTCCGTATCGGGTCGGAGGGCTATTCCTCCTGAGGTCCGTCTTCGGAAGGCTGTTCGCCAGCGCCATTACTGTCGGCGGATGCCTCGGCTGCGTCTTCCGCTTCCTCATTCTCGTCTTCCGGAATGCGCTCGACGGAAACAACGCGTTCGTCTTCGCGGGTCTTGAAGACGGTGACGCCCTGGGTCGAACGGCCGGCGATGCGGATGCCGTCAATCGGGCAGCGGATCAACTGGCCACCATCGGTCACCAGCATGATCTGGTCGCTCTCTTCCGCCGGGAAGCTTGCGATCAGGCGACCGTTGCGCTCGTTGACAGCCATGGCAACGATACCCTTGCCGCCACGACCGGAGGTTCGATACTCGTAGGACGAGGTGCGTTTGCCGTAGCCATTTTCGGAAATGGTCAGGACAAACTGTTCGGCAGCCCCCATTTCTGCATAGCGCTCGATCGGCAGAGCGGTTGCCGGAGCATCCGTCGGCGTTTCCATGCCGTCATCGCCATTCTCACCATTGAGCGCACGGCGCGCCGCATTGGCCTGACGCAGATATTCGGTGCGTTCGTCCGGTGTGGCGTCGAAGTGGCGCAGGATCGACATGGAAATGACCTTGTCGTTCTGTTCCAGACGAATGCCACGAACGCCGGTGGAGCCGCGGGACTGGAAGATGCGAACATCATCAACCGGGAAGCGGATGCACTGGCCATCAGCGGTGGTCAACAGGACGTCGTCGGTTGCATTGCAGGTCTCAACCCCGACAATGCCATCTTCCACGCCATCCTCGAACTTCATGGCGATCTTGCCGTTGCGGTTGACCTGCTTGAAGTCCGACAGCTTGTTGCGACGGACCGAGCCGGACACCGTGGCGAACATCAGATCGAGCGTATCCCAGCTCTCCTCGTCTTCAGGCAACGGCAGAATGGAGGTGATGATTTCGCCCTGCTGCAATGGCAGGAGGTTGATGAGAGCCTTGCCCTTGCCTTGCGGCGCGGACAAAGGTAGACGCCAGACCTTCATCTTGTAGGCGATGCCGCGCGAGGAGAAGAACAGCACCGGCGTGTGGGTGTTGCCCACGAACAGCCGCGTGACGAAATCCTCGTCCTTGGTCGACATGCCGGAGCGGCCCTTGCCACCACGGCGCTGGGCGCGATAGGTGGACAGCGGCACGCGCTTGATATAGCCGGAATGCGAGAAGGTGACGACCATGTCTTCGCGCTGGATCAGATCCTCATCGTCAAAGTCTGCGCCGCCTTCGATAATCTCTGTCTTGCGCGGGGTAGCAAACTCTTCCTTGAGGGCGATCATCTCGTCCTTGACGATGGTGAAGATCCGCTCGCGGGAGCGCAGAATATCGAGATAGTCTGCAATCTTCTCGCCAAGAGCGTTCAATTCGTCGCCAACTTCGTCACGGCCAAGAGCGGTCAGGCGCTGCAGGCGCAGATCAAGGATGGCACGGGCCTGCTCTTCAGACAGGTTGTAGGTGCCATCTTCGTGAATCGTGTGGCGCGGATCATCGATCAGAGTGATCAGGGGAGCCACGTCTTCCGCAGGCCAGCGGCGTTCCATCAACTGCATGCGAGCCGTTGTCGGGTCTGGTGCCTGTCGAATGGTCCGGATGACCTCGTCGATGTTGGCGACCGCAATGGCCA
This sequence comes from Cohaesibacter haloalkalitolerans, assembly GCF_003574655.1. Taxonomy (GTDB): domain Bacteria; phylum Pseudomonadota; class Alphaproteobacteria; order Rhizobiales; family Cohaesibacteraceae; genus Cohaesibacter; species Cohaesibacter haloalkalitolerans. Next base: position 35,502 of record NZ_QNUM01000003.1, on the reverse strand, counting down.
GACCAACCAACACATGGGCGCGATCACGGGCCTTGTTGAGCAGGAACTTGGTGCGGCGGCTGACAACTTCTTCGCGGAAGGCGTTGAAGGCGACCAGAATGTCACGCAGGTTCATCAACTCGGGCTTGCCGCCATTCAGCGCCACCATGTTGCAGCCAAAGGAAGTCTGCAACTGGCTGAAGCGGAAGAGTTGGTTGAGCACGACATCAGGAACGGCGTCGCGTTTGAGCTCGATCACCACGCGCATGCCCTGGCGGTCGGATTCGTCGCGGATGTCGGAGATGCCTTCAATGCGCTTGTCACGCACGGCTTCGGCGATCTTCTCGATCATCGTGGCCTTGTTCACCTGATAGGGAATTTCGGTGACGATGAGCGCCATGCGGTCCTTGCGGATTTCCTCCACATCGACCTTGCTGCGCATCATGACCGAACCACGGCCGGTGGCGTAAGCACTGCGAATCCCTGCGCGGCCCAGAATGATACCCCCGGTGGGGAAGTCCGGTCCGGGCACGATTTCCATCAGCTCTTCGGGGCTGAGGGACGGATTGTCGATGAGGGCAACCGATGCGTCGATGACCTCGCCCAGATTGTGCGGCGGGATGTTGGTGGCCATGCCGACGGCGATGCCCCCTGCCCCGTTGACCAGCAGGTCAGGGAATTTGGCAGGCAGAACAGCCGGTTCGCGTTCGGATGCGTCATAGTTGTCGATGAAGTCGACTGTGTCCTTGTCCAGATCGTCCAGCAGTGTGGAGGCAACCTTTTCAAGGCGACATTCCGTGTAACGCATGGCAGCCGCGCTGTCGCCGTCGACCGAGCCGAAGTTACCCTGGCCTTCGATCAGCGGAACGCGCAGGGAGAAATCCTGCGTCATACGAACAAGGGCATCATAAATGGCGCTGTCACCGTGCGGGTGATATTTACCCATGACGTCACCGACGACGCGAGCGGACTTGCGATAGGCCTTGTTCCACTCGTAGCCGTTTTCATGCATCGAATAGAGGATGCGGCGATGCACCGGCTTGAGGCCGTCCCGAACGTCTGGCAATGCACGGCTCACGATCACGCTCATGGCATAATCGAGATAGCTGCGCTTCATTTCTTCCGTAATGGAAACGGGCTTGATGTCGGATCTGTGCCCGCCGCCCGCAATTGTTTCTTGTGTATCTGTCAAAGGAGAATCTCTTCCCTGTCATAAGGTATCCCTGTATAGCCGATTTAGCCCCGCGCAGCAAAGTTTTGCTCTGTTCCTGTGAGCAAAATTGCCCCTCAATCACAGGATGGATGTTGAATCTGCTACAAGCATGGTCGATGATGCGGCCTTAGAGCGAAATTGCCGGACGCATCCGCCCGGATTTTACCCATTTCATTAAGACAGGTACCCCCGAATGTTGCCTCTGGACGTCATGCTCAATGCCTTCGTGACCCTTTTCGTTACCATTGATCCGATTGGTCTGGCGCCAATTTTCCTGGCAATAACCAGCGGTGCGTCCAAACAGGCCCGCCTCAAGATCGGCACGCGTGCCGTTTTGGTGGCAGCCGGAATCCTGCTCGTTTTTGCATTGATCGGCCATGTCATCCTGCAGGTGCTGGGCATATCCCTGCCCGCGTTCAGAATCGCCGGTGGCCTGTTGCTGTTTGCCATCGCCTTCGAGATGGTTTTCGAGAAACGGGAAAAACGCAAATCCCAGTCGGCCGAACAGGCGCTGTCGGACGACGAGATGCATGACATCGCCGTCTTTCCTCTCGCCATTCCGTTGATCGCTGGACCGGGGGCCATTTCAGCCGTGCTGCTGCTGTCGTCGCAATCGTCCGACTGGATAAGCCGAGGCTCGATCTTTGTCATCATCATTCTGGTGCTGTTGCTGGTGCTGGTGACCTTCTTCATTGCCGGATGGGTCGAGAAAATGCTGGGAGACAGCGGCCGCAACATTCTGACCCGCCTGCTCGGCGTCCTCCTCGCCGCACTTTCCGTGCAATTCATAGCCGACGGCATCAAGGCCATCATCGCCGCTGGTTAGGCGGGGATGGAATTGGGGGGTGGAGCCCAAACTCGACATTAGGAAATGCAGCATTATCAGCACCTAATTGGGAGCGAACAAGTTACGTGAATATGCTAAAACCACAACTTTTTGCATACCCACTTCTAAGCGATATAGCGAGTTGCGGCTCTATATAATACCCGCTATGAAGGATAAAGCACTGTTGCTTGCAAGAGTAAGCGTGGGTGTATGGAGTTAATGAATGACCTATCGCAATTATATTAATTTGAATATTGAAGATCTCGATAAACCAATTTATCGGATTTTTCCAGTTAGCAGGTTTATCCAAGTTCTAACCACAAAGGAACTCACGCTAGTAAAGCCATCTAAGTGGGATGATCCATTTGAAAATTTGCTTCTATCATCTGAAATAAAAGTTGGAACGACTACCGCTGATATCGCTGCAAGAAACTCGGTTTATGGCCAGTGTTGGACATTGCACAGAGAGACTGACGCAATGTGGAGGATCTATTCTCCGAACAAAGATGGAGTTCGGGTTAGGTCAACACCCAGAAAGCTCCTAGATGCTCTAAAAGGAGATTGTGGTGATTACTCTGAGCTAAGATGTTTTATTGGCAAGGTGAGATACCTGACTCTGAAATCATTGAAAAAAAAATTACAAAGTGTGAATATATTTGACGCAAATGGTTCTGGAATAGCAGAGTCTCTACTGTATAAACGCAAAGAATTTTCGCATGAGAAAGAGATTAGACTGGTATTCTCGGGTGAGGACCATAAATGCACCAGCGATATATTTGGATTCAAGATAGATCCCTCCCAAACACTTGATCGCGTACTGTTCGACCCTAGGATGAGTGAGGATTTGAGAAAATCGTATATCACAGCAATCAAAGCGCTCGGATATACGGCTGAAATTAAAAGGTCAACACTATACGATCCTCCGGCAAGACTGTCGTTTCAACTATGAGTTGAACAAAACCAAAGCTTGCAATTCGACATTTGGTGCGTCTACTCGTTGGCAACCTGAACAGGAGTTCGGGTTAAGAGCGTGAATGTCTCCTTCGTCCGCAAAGCAGACACCAGCGTGTCAGCCTAAATCTGCAGATTCCTATATTGCATATAAAAAGCCCGACACGAGGTGCCGGGCTTTTGTTTGTTGGTGGGCACTGGCACGGTCTTCTAGACCGGCTTGTCGGTTCCCTTGAGGGCCACATAGATGGCCGGGATGACGAGCACAGTCAGCAAGGTTGACGAGGCCAGACCGAACAGCAGCGAGATGGCCAGACCCTGGAAGATCGGGTCGGCGAGGATGACCACTGCGCCGATCATGGCGGCAAGCGCCGTGAGCATGATCGGTTTGAAGCGGATGGACCCTGCCTCCAGAAGCACTTCCTTGAGCGGTCTTCCCGAACCCTTTTCATGGCCAACGAAATCGACCAGCAGGATCGAGTTTCTCACGATGATACCGGCAAGCGCAATGAAGCCGATCATCGAGGTGGCCGAGAATGGCGCATGGAAGATCCAGTGGCCGATCATGATGCCGATCAGCGTCAACGGGATCGGCGTCAGGACCACGAGCGGCACGCGGAAGGAGTGGAACTGGGCAACCACGAGAGCGTAGATGGCCAGAATTGCCACACCAAAGGCGGCGCCCATGTCACGGAAGGTGACCCAGGTGACTTCCCATTCGCCATCCCACAGCAGGGATACTTCTGAATCGTCCTTGGGCTGGCCGTTGAGCAGGATTTTCGGCTTGGGCAGGTTGCCCCAGTCATGGGCGTCGATCTTCTCCTGTACGGCCAGCATGCCGTAGATCGGGGCTTCGAAATCGCCGGCCAGATCGGCCTGAACCATCTCGTTGGCCCGTCCGTTGTGGCGGTAGATCGGGAAGCTGGCCTTCTCGCGATCAATGCGGATCACGTCACCCAGTTCCACCACGCCGCGCTCGTCCGGAATGGAGTTTTGCGGAACGGGGATCGTCAGCAGACGTTCGGAGACCGTCAGGTCCGATTTGTCCGGCTTTACGGCAATCTCGACCGGGCGGCGTCCGCCCCCCTTGTGGGAATAGCCGACCACCTGACCATTCAGATAATAGGAGATGGTATTGTAGACATCGCCCTGATCGACATTGTGGTATTCCAGATTGTCCTGATCGATGCGGAGGCGTGCACGGGTCGTCGGTGTGCCGAAGCTGTCGTCAACGTCGACGATGAACGGCACCTCTTCAAACAGTTTGCGCACTTCTGTTGCCACGGCGCGACGGGTCTCCGGATCCGGGCCATAGATTTCGGCCAGAAGCGTGGAGAGAACCGGCGGTCCGGGCGGAACTTCGACCACCTTGAGCACGGTGCCTTCCGGTGACGGAAGACCCTTGATCAGGTCGCGGACCTGCAGGGCGATTTCATGGCTCGTGCGGCTGCGTTCACCCTTGGGAGTCAGGTTGATCTGAAGATCCCCCATTTCCGGGCTGGAACGGAAGAAATAGTGCCGGACAAGACCGTTGAAGCCGAAAGGCGCTGCCGTGCCCGCGTGGGACTGGATGGAGGTAATTTCCTCGATCCCCTCCAGTTTATGCGCGGCGGCGAGCAGCAACCGGTCGGTGTCTTCCATTGAAGAGCCTTCCGGCAGATCGGCAATCACCTGCATTTCTGACTTGTTGTCAAACGGCAGCAGCTTCACGGTGACATGCTTGGTGTAGATGAGCATGGTCGAGCCGATGGTTGCGATACCGACGATGAGCAGGAACGCCCAGGCGTGGCTGCGGCCGTTGAGTACCGGTTTTGCAATAGCCCGGTAGATGCGGCCGAGTACGCCTCCGTCTGCGGCTTCGCTGTGGCCCTGTTTGCCGATGAGGTTCATTAGCCACGGGGTCAGCATCACTGCAACGAAGAAGGATAGCACCATGGCCGCCGAGGCAACCGCCGGGATCGGGCTCATATAGGGCCCCATCATGCCGGAGACAAACATCATCGGCAGCAGAGCCGCCACAACGGTCAGCGTTGCGATAACGGTCGGGTTGCCGACTTCCGCCACGCCTTCGATTGCGGCTTCAAGCTTGGACCGTCCGTCCTTCATCGACCAGTGTCGCGAGATGTTCTCGATCATCACGATGGCATCGTCCACGAGAATGCCGATGGCGAAGATCAGCGCGAACAGCGAGACGCGGTTGATGGTGTAGCCCATCAGATAGGCAGCTGCGAGCGTCAACAGAATGGTCGTTGGAATGACGATCAACACGACGAGACCTTCGCGGATGCCAATGGCCAGCCCGACCAGAATGACGATGGAAATGGTCGCCAGTGCTAGGTGGTAGAGCAGCTCATTGGCCTTCTCGTTGGCCGTTTCGCCATAGTCGCGGGTCACGTCAACATGAATGCCCTCAGGGATGATTTCCCCCTTGAGCTGTTCGACCCGATCCAGAATGGAATGGGCGATGACGACGGCGTTGGAGCCCTTGCGCTTGGCAATGGCCAGTTCGACCGCTGGCAGACGGTTGAAGCCGCCCCCGTCTTTTGGCGTCAGGTTCCAGACGCGATGATCATCCTGGCTGCCGCCGACAACGATGGTCGCGACATCCTTGACATAGACCGGGCGGCCATCGAGCGTGGTCAGCAGCAACAGGCCGATGTCCGGCACGCCATGAAGGGTCTGGCCAACGGCAACCGGCAGAGTCTTGCCTGCTTCTCTCAGGGAGCCGACCATGAAGGATTTGTTGGCCGCCTGAACCTTGCCGACCAGCTGTTGCAGGGTGACCCCATAGAGGGCCAGTTTTTCCGGGTCCGGTTCGACGCGGATCTGGTTGGTCTGGCCGCCTACGATGTAGGTCAGGCCGATATTGTCGAGCTTGGCGAGTTCAACGCGCAGCTCGTCGGCGATGTCATAGAGTGCCGTATCGTTCCACTTGTCGGCAACGGACGGATCCGGTGACAGGGTCAGCACGGTGATGGCAACATCATCGATGCCGCGCCCGACAATCAGCGGTTCGGAAATGCCGACCGGGATCTGGTCGAGGTTGGCGCGAACCTTGTCATGCACCCGCAGGATGGCGGCGTCGGAGTCTGTGCCCACAAGGAAGCGGGCCGTGACAACAACCTTGTCGTCATAGGTGTTGGAATAGACATGGTCGATGCCATCGATGCTCTTGATGATGGTTTCGAGCGGTTCGGTGATCAGTTTGACGGCGTCTTCTGCCTTCAGGCCATCTGCGGACACCTGAATGTCGACCATCGGCACCGAAATCTGTGGCTCTTCTTCGCGCGGCAGCATCATCAGAGCGATGAGGCCGAGCGCGAAGGCCGTGATCAGCATCAGGGGCGTCAACGGTGACGTTATGAAATTCTTGGCCAGGTTCCCCGAAATGCCAAGATGATGGGCTTTCTTCTCCATTATGTGACTTCCGTCCCGTTATGGCTGAATGAGTTCGTCGCCAGCGGAAAGGCCGGTCAGGATTTCAATCATATCCTTGCCATCTTCCTTGTACGGCAGGCCGATCTGGACAGCGACTTCCGTCGGCTTTCCGTCCGTGCCCTTGACGCGGACAAAATCGATGCCCGAGCGGGTGAAAACGAGGTCGGTGGGCACCAGATAGGCCTTGCGGCTGCCAGCCCCGACGCGCACCTGAATGCGCTCGCCAACGAAATAGTCGCCGAGCCCTGCAACGGTGGCGTCGGCCAGAACGCGGCCATCGGAGATTTCCGGATAGACCTTGACGATTTCACCGGTTTGGTTGCAAGAGCCATTGCATTCGACGCCGCGGTCGGCCAGCTCGATGGGATCGCCCTTCTTGAGGAACTGGGCATGACGCTCCGGCAGGGACAGGCGCAGGATGTAATTGTCTTTTGCGATGGTGGCAACAGACTCACCCGTCATGACAACAGCGCCAACCGTGATTGGCACCTCAAGCACACGGCCAGCCTGAGGGGCAAGAACGGCGCCCTCCTCCATCTGCCGAACAACGACGGCTTTCTGGGCCTTGTTTGCTTCGAGATTGCTCTCGGCAACATCAAACTGGGTATTGGCCGTGTCAAGCTTTGCCTTGGTCGTGGAACCGCGGTCAAACAGCTGCTGGGCGCGTTCCTTTTCGGTCTTCAGGTTGGCGACCTGTCGCTCGGAGGCACTGATCTGGGCGTCGAGTGCCTCGATTTGCAGGCTGAGTTTGGGGTCGCGAACCATGGCAATGGTCTCTCCCGCCTTCACATAGCTGCCTTCGGTAACATTCAGTTCCGTTACCGTGCCGGAGGTGCGGACACGGGCCGAGAGGGAATCCGTGCTCTGGACGGTGGCATAGACCGCCTTTTTATCAAGAATGGTTGTCTGCTTGACCGTAAAGCTGTTGGCGTTGGTGGCGGAAGCCGCAACGGTCAGGGCGAACAAACAGACTGAAAGAAATGTGCCTCTTTTCGGGAGTGCCTTGCGCATGGAAAATTCTCTCCTGCTGTCGAATTATATATTAGTAGTTACGAATATAAGAAAATGTTCACATTGTCAAAGGGCCATCACCAGTTTTTGTCTATTTTCATACGGAGGTCTATCCGTTAGAAGAATTAGCGACAATTTGCATACTGAATATATTGCGGGAGAAATGACGTGGCATCTCACGGTTCAAAGAAGGTCATTTATGCGGCTTTGGCTGGCAATACATTGATTTCCATAACAAAATTCATTGCGGCGTCGATCACCGGCTCCTCCGCCATGTTGTCCGAAGGCATTCATAGCCTTGTTGATACAGGTAATCAGGGGTTGTTACTCTATGGTATTAGGCGGGCGGGTCGTCCAGCCGACGGCAAGCACCCCTTCGGTTATGGCGCGGAGCTGTATTTCTGGGCATTCGTTGTCGCGTTGCTGATTTTTGCCGTCGGGTCCGGTCTGTCCCTCTATGAGGGAATCGAAAAGGTCATGCATCCCGAGCCGATCGGCAATCCGACCATCAACTTCGTGGTGCTCGGTTTTGCCTTCTGTTTCGAGGGGTGGGCCTGGTTTGTGGCGCTGAGGGAATTTAGCGCAACCAAGGGCACGCGGAGCTATTTTCAGGCCGTTGCCGATTCCAAGGACCCGACCGTCTTTACCGTTCTGTTCGAGGACAGTGCGGCGATGCTTGGCCTTATCGTTGCCGCCGTTGGCATCGGGCTGTCACATTTCCTTGACTTGCCGTGGATGGATGGGGTGGCTTCGATTGTCATCGGCCTGATCCTTGGCCTGACGGCCATCCTGCTGGCCTTCGAAACCAAGAGCCTGCTGATCGGCGAATCTGCCTCGACCGAAAGCGAAGCAGAGATTGCTGCCATTATCGGTTCACATCCGGCAGTGACGATGGTCAACGAGTTGCGGACGATGCATCGGGGCCCCAACGAGATCCTGCTCGCGATCAGCCTCGACTTCCGCAATGACATGGTCGTGGGCCAACTGGAACAGGTGATTGCCGATCTTGAGCGGCATATTCGAGAACGGGTGCCTCAGGTTCATAGGATCTATATCGAGGCCCAGTCCTATCAGGATCACAAGGCGGTTGCCGATAAACTGGATGGTGCCGACTAAGGCAAAGGCATCCATCCTGCGACATTGCGCCTCGACGGATACGAAACTGTTGTTGGCGCTGTTGGTGTGGCAATCGTGGTATTGTTGCTGCTGGTGTGAAAGGTGACACATATGGCTTTGCCCGGCGGGCGTGGTCTGTTCCTGAGGTTTATGAAAACAAGGGCTAACATCATGACATGCGAGCATTCTGATCATCGATACGGGGTTCTGTTCGGCGCTGCGGTGTTGGCGGGTCTTGTGATGACCTCCGGGGCGCCGGCTGAGGCCAGTGGCTGCGATACGGTCAATATCCAGACGGAGCTGGTTGACAGCTTCACCTATTGCGCCAGCTCGGTGTTGTCCCCTTCCCGTGTGGCGACTTATACGCCGGGCAATCTGGATGGCTGGGAAGACAATCTGGCCAGCGCCTGGTGTGAAGGGGCTCCGGGTGACGGGGCTGGTGAATGGTTTGAATACATCCCACTGCCGAATGCCACGGCACGGGAGGTCCATATCTGGAACGGCTATCAGAAGAGCCGGAAGTCCTTTACAGAGAATGCTCGCGCCAGAGACATTCATATCAGCACCAATTCCGGCCTTGAGATGTCTTACAGGCTAGAGGACCGGCCGGGAGAGCAGATTGTGCCGCTTCTGGATGGCTGGCAGGAATTCAGCGACATGCGCATTGAAATTCTCTCGGTCTATCCCGGGTCGAAATATGACGATCTCTGCATCAGTGCCTTCGGGGTCGACTTTGAAGCCGCCCGCAATTATCTCGACAATGGCGTTGACAACGGCAGCAAGTGAGCCATGGTTGGCAGCGCACGGTCTGGTGTGTTGCAGGCTTGATTTCAGGCAAAGAAAAACCCGGCTCGAAGGCCGGGTTTTGTCGTTGAGCTGTCGTCAAATCAAAACGGAATATCGTCGTCCATTTCGTCGCGATAACCGCCGGATGGCTGTCCGCCACCAGACTGGCCACCGCCGAAACCGCCGGGATTGCCGCCGCCATAGTTGCCACCACCGCTGAAGCCGCCACCAGAACCACCAGATCCGCCAGGCCCGCCGAAATCACCACCGGACTGTCCGCCACCAAAGCCGCCGCCGCCTTCATTGCGGTTGTCGAGCATCGTGAGGTTGCCGTTGAAGCCCTGAAGCACGATTTCCGTAGAATAGCGGTCCTGACCATTCTGGTCCTGCCACTTGCGGGTCTGAAGCTGGCCTTCCAGATAGACCTTGGAGCCCTTGCGCAGAAACTGCTCGGCGACCCGGCACAGGCCTTCGTTGAAAATGACCACGCGGTGCCATTCAGTCCGTTCCCGTCTTTCGCCAGAGTTCCTGTCCTTCCAGCTTTCGGAAGTGGCGACAGACAGGTTGCAGATCGGGCGGCCATCCTGAGTTCTGCGAATGTCTGGATCTGCGCCCAGGTTGCCCACCAGAATGACTTTGTTTACGCTACCGGCCATTGCTTTTTCCTTTGTTCCTTTGCTGTATCCTGACAGTCCGTCGAGGCATTTGGCCCAGCATATTCGGCTTCGTTCCCGACTTCCATATGGCTTTGGCGCAATCCCCATACTTTGGGCCTGTGCTCACCATATGCGCCATATGCATGGTGGCGATGCAATGAATAGCTTCACAATATAGAACAAATCATGTACGGATGAAAGCCCCGCGATTCAGTTGTTTGCGTTCGGAAGCCATCGAAATTGGCCATTGCCTTGATTTTTATAAACCGATATTGCATCGGGTGAGAATTGCAGGACAAACACCAAGGCTGGGTGATCTTGTCACCCACCCTCCCCGTAAAGCCTATTCGTGTAGTGGTTCTGATGCCTGCCCGCGTTGAGAGAAAGACTGTTTGACATGACTGATACCCCCAAAATGCCATTTGCGCCTGGCCAGAAGATGATTTCGATTCGCGGCGCGCGTGAGCATAATCTGAAGAATGTCGATCTGGATATTCCGCGCGATCAACTGGTCGTCATGACCGGCCTTTCCGGCTCTGGCAAGAGCTCACTGGCGTTCGATACCATTTATGCCGAGGGGCAGCGGCGCTATGTGGAATCGCTGTCGGCCTATGCCCGTCAGTTTCTGGAGATGATGCAGAAGCCTGATGTGGATTCCATCGAAGGGTTGTCACCGGCCATTTCCATTGAGCAAAAGACCACCTCGCGCAACCCGCGATCCACAGTGGGGACCGTGACCGAGATCTACGATTATCTGCGCCTGCTGTTTGCGCGTGTCGGCATTCCCTACAGTCCCGCGACCGGTCTGCCGATTGAAAGCCAGACGGTCAGTCAGATGGTGGACCGGGTGATGGAACTGCCCGAGAAAACCCGTTTCCTGTTGCTGGCGCCGATGGTGCGTGGCCGCAAGGGCGAGTTCCGCAAGGAGCTGGCCGATCTGGTGAAACGGGGCCTTACCCGTTTCCGCATCGATGGCCAGATGTATAATGACGGCGAGTTGCCGCAGCTCGACAAGAAGTTCAAGCATAACATCGAGGTCGTTGTTCACCGCATGGTGGTCAAGGAAGGGATTGAGAAGCGGCTCGCTGATTCTCTCGAACTGGCTCTTGAGCTGGCCGATGGTCTGGCGATCATCGAAATGGTTGACGAGACGGACGACAAGGGCGAGCCGAAGCGGGTCACCTTTTCGGAGAAGTTCGCCTGCCCGGTTTCCGGATTTACCATCCCCGAAATCGAGCCGCGGCTGTTTTCGTTCAACAATCCGTTTGGCGCCTGCCCCGTTTGCGACGGCCTTGGCAGTGAGTTGCAGATCAGCCCGGACCTGGTCATCCCCGATACCTCGCGCAGCATCAAGGACGGGGCGATTGCGCCCTGGTCCAAGACCTCTTCGCCCTTCTATCGCCAGACCCTTGAGGCGCTGGCCAAGCATTATGACTTTTCGCTGACGGTGCCGTGGATCGAGCTGCCCTTCAAGGCGCAGGAAGTCATTCTCTACGGTACGGGCAATGAGAAACTGATGTTTGTCTATGACGATGGTGCTCGTTCCTACAAGACCTCGAAGCCTTTCGAGGGCGTGATCCCCAATCTGGAGCGGCGGTTCCGCGAAACCGAAAGCAACATGGTGCGTGAGGAGATTGGCAAGTATCAGTCCGCTCATGCCTGTTCAGCCTGCGAAGGCAACCGCCTGAAGCCGGAGGCTTTGGCGGTCAAGCTTGATGGCAAGCATATATCGCAGGTGGCGAGCCTTTCCATCCGCGCCGCTGCCCATTGGGTGCAGGATCTGCCTTCAACGCTGACTGACAAGCAGAAGGAAATTGCCGAGCGGATTCTCAAGGAGATCCGTGAGCGCCTGAAATTCCTCAATGATGTCGGGCTGGACTATCTTACCCTGTCGCGTGGCTCCGGGTCGCTGTCAGGTGGTGAAAGCCAGCGTATCCGGCTGGCCTCGCAGATCGGGTCGGGTCTAACCGGTGTTCTCTATGTGCTCGACGAGCCGTCGATCGGTCTGCATCAGCGCGACAACGCCCGTCTGCTGGAAACGCTCAAGCATCTGCGTGATCTCGGCAACACCGTGGTTGTCGTTGAGCATGACGAGGACGCCATATTGGAAGCCGACTATGTGGTGGACGTCGGACCGGGCGCGGGTGTCCACGGTGGGCGGATCGTATCAAAGGGAACCCCGGCGGAGATCATGGCCGACCCGGCATCCCTGACAGGCCAGTATCTGTCTGGCACCAAGACGATCATGCTTGACCACGCTCGCCGCAAGGGCAAGAAGAAAAAGCAGATCACGGTCGTCAATGCGCGCGGCAACAACCTCAAGAATGTGACTGCCTCCATTCCGCTTGGTACCTTTACCTGTGTGACGGGTGTATCCGGTGGCGGCAAGTCGACCTTCCTCATTGATACGCTCTACAAGAGCGCTGCCATGAAGCTCAACCGCGCCCGAGAGATGCCGTCTCCGCATGACCGGATCGAAGGACTGGAGCATGTCGACAAGGTCATCGATATCGATCAGTCGCCGATTGGCCGGACACCCCGCTCCAACCCGGCGACATACACCGGCGCCTTTACGCCCATTCGCGACTGGTTCGCCGGGTTGCCGGAAGCCAAGGCGCGCGGCTATGCTCCGGGTCGTTTCTCTTTCAACGTCAAGGGTGGGCGCTGTGAGGCCTGTCAGGGAGATGGCGTTATCAAGATCGAGATGCACTTCCTGCCCGATGTCTATGTAACATGCGACGTTTGTAAGGGGCATCGCTACAATCGCGAAACGCTCGAGGTGCAGTTCAAGGGCAAGTCTATCTCTGACGTGCTCGACATGACCGTTGACGAGGCTGCCGACTTCTTCTCGGCGGTGCCTTCCGTGCGTGACAAGATGGTCACCCTGCAGCGAGTGGGGCTTGGCTATGTCAAAGTCGGCCAACAGGCAACAACGCTTTCGGGCGGCGAAGCCCAGCGTGTCAAGCTGGCCAAGGAGCTTTCCAAGCGGTCGACGGGGCGGACACTCTATATCCTGGACGAACCGACGACGGGGTTGCATTTCCACGATGTCGCCAAGCTGCTCGAAGTGCTGCATGAGTTGGTCAATCAGGGCAACACGGTCATTGTCATCGAGCATAACCTCGAAGTGATACAGACAGCAGACTGGATTCTCGATCTCGGACCAGAAGGTGGCGATGGTGGTGGCCAAGTTGTCGTTGAGGGTACGCCGGAAGATGTCATGCAATGCGAGAAAAGCTATACCGGGCTGTTTTTGAAGGAGCTCAATGAGCGCCGCGACTCGAAAGCCTGATTCTCAGGCTTTAGGGGTGAGGTAAAATACGTAATACTTTTGGCGGTGCACAACGCCGTCAAAAGTCAATATTTTTATAACTTTATGATTTTTCTGAATAAATTGACAGGCGCTACTGATCTTTCATTCGCATTGATATAGATCATGTCAATTCTGGTGAATTTTGCTGCATCGCACAATTGTGTTTTTGAACGTTAATTTTGCAACGTCACAAAATTTGAAAAATTCCACTTTTCACAGGAGGTGGGATCTTGACCCAAGTGATATACGGTAATTTACGTATCAGGGCTGATTGGAATCAATTTGTCTTTCTATTCTCTAACTTGCTGAAAATAATAACGTATTTTCCAATTAATATTTTTGATATGCGAATTTTTCTTCTTCTTCTCGTGAGCAATGATGGTTTTGCATGATCTGCAAGCCAGCTATGCATAATTTCGCAGTGCAAAGTAGCGTCGGAGTTTGCTATCTATTTATCAACAGCAACGAGATGTTGATTGAAAACGAAATAAGGCGTCTCCCAGATGAGACGATGTCACTAAGAGTTCGGCAACGCAGGATTATCAAGATGCTTGATACGGTTGTTCAGAATTATAGGCAGTGGCGCAATTTTCGTGACACGGTCGATAATCTAAATCGCTTGTCCAACAGAGAATGCGAAGTGAGCATTTCACGTGCGGACATCACCCAGACTGCAAGACGCGCAGTTGGGATGTAAAATTTAAAAGTTTCAGACTTTCTCCTCCTCCCGAAAGTCTGTCGTTTCGAAACGTCTCCTCCCCGTTTTGAAACACCCTACGAAGCCCACCGGACCTCCTCCCCCGGTGGGCTTTCTAGTTTCTGGTTTCCCGGTCCTGAGAAATTATCGCAACAAGCTTTTGTCGCCGTTCGCGCAACTTGCAAGGCTGCGGGCATGGCGACGCTGCAACGCCTTAAGCGCTGCCTTCATGGAGATGTTCGGAAACCGTTGTCTCAAGCTGGCAATCAGATGCCACCTCGTTGATGGCTATCAGCCGCGAGCGGGTGACTCTGCCATCCAGGCTTCCAATGGCTTGATCTTGGGGAAGACACCATTGTCATAGATCCAGCTGTCCACGGCGTAGCGTTTGCCGGATTCCTTTTCCAGCACGACAGCGGTTGCGTGCGGATAGCGGCCATCGAGGAAGAAGCCACGGGCAACAGGGGACTGCACTTTGTGATACTTCAGGAACCCGTGATTCTGGGCGAATGAAATAAGCGAGGTCGTGTTGCTCGATTCATCGATGCAATCCATCTGACCTGGAACGCCAGCGTTTTGCATGTCCAAGCCACCCTTGTCCTTGTCGGAGCCGATGATCGGACCGACACGCTTCTCAAACCAGACGACAGCATTGCCGATGGCCTTGCGTTCGGCTTCAGGGCTGCGGCTTCCCGCGCTCAAAATGCGCTTGAGTTTGTCGAGGTCTTTCTTTGTGAAACGGAACCCGTATTTCAAGCTGCAACCGAATGCATGGCAGACATAGATGGTGGTTGCCGTTGGTGCGCGGTTGTTCATCGCCGAGACCCAGCGTGCCGTCGAGTCCGACGTTTGGGCATTACAGGCGACAAGAGATGCCAGCAAGGGAAGTGCCGTCAGCAGTTTGAGGTTCATATCTTTCAGTCCCCTTGCCTGGTTTAGAAATGGTATGAGATGCATAGGTGTTAGCACTCGATTTTTACGCTGCCAACACAAAAAGATGTTTGGGCGTCCAGTTGGTGCAAAACATGGAACACCCGACATCGTGATGTCAGTTTGAGCGTGAAACCTTGCATTTTCTGCCCAGAGTGCTAGGTATCCCATCTTGACAAAATTCAGCCGGTTTTGGCGGTTCCCGATCGGGATTCTTGAGGAAAGTTCAACGTTGTGACCACGGATAGCAAGGTAGTGAATGTCATTGGAGCAGGGCTCGCCGGTTCGGAAGCCGCCTGGCAGTTGGCCAATGCCGGTGTATCGGTGCGGTTGCATGAAATGCGGCCGATTCGCTCGACAGACGCCCATGTGACAGACCATTGCGCCGAGCTTGTCTGTTCCAACTCTTTCCGGTCAGATGATTTCGAGGCCAACGCGGTCGGGTTGTTGCATCAGGAGATGCGGCAGGCCGGGTCGTTGATCATCGCCTGTGCCGATGCCAATGCCATTCCGGCGGGCGGCGCCCTTGCGGTGGCGCGGGAGGCTTTTTCGGAGGCGGTAACCCAGAAGCTGTCGTCTCATCCGTTGATCACCATCGTACGCGGCGAGATGGATGCCCTGCCCGGCCCGGATGCCGGTCCGTGCCTCGTCGCCACTGGCCCGCTGACATCCGAGGCGTTGTCCCAGTCCATTCTTGCCGCGACCGGAGAGGAATCCCTGTCCTTCTATGATGCTATCGCGCCGATCATCCATTTCGATTCCATCGACATGAGCAAGGCCTGGTTCCAGTCGCGCTATGACAAAAAGGGCCCGTCCGGCACCGGCGCGGACTATATCAACTGCGCGATGAATGAAGAAGAATATAACCAGTTCCTTGATGCCATGCTGGCCGCCGAGAAGGCCGAGTTCAAGGAATGGGAAAAGGCGAAATATTTCGACGGCTGCCTGCCGATCGAGGTGATGGCCGAACGCGGACGAGATACACCGCGCTATGGTCCGATGAAGCCGGTCGGCCTGACCAACCCGCATAAGCCAGACGAAGACCCCTATGCGGTTGTCCAGTTGCGGCAGGACAACAAGCTCGGCACCCTGTTCAACATCGTCGGTTTTCAAACCAAGATGAAATATGGTGCGCAATCCGAGGTCTTCCGGATGATCCCGGGGCTTGAGAATGCGCAGTTCGCGCGGCTCGGCGGCATTCATCGCAACACTTTCCTCAATTCCCCCAAGCTGCTGGATGGTACGCTGCGGCTCAAGAGTCAGCCGAACATCCGCTTTGCAGGCCAGATCACTGGCTGTGAGGGCTATGTCGAGTCGGCCTCCATCGGGTTGCTGGCCGGGCGCTTTATTGCAGCTGAAATGCATGGCGCAACAGCAATCGCACCTCCTGAAACCTCCGCTTTCGGCGCTCTTTTGGGGCATATCACCGGTGGGCACCTTATCGATTCCAACGGCGGTGTCCGGTCATTCCAGCCGATGAATGTCAACTTTGGCCTGTTTCCGCCAGTTGATTTCCCGCGCAAGCGCGAAGACGGGTCGAGAATGCGGGGCGTTGAAAAGCAGCTTTCGAAGAAAAAGGCTTTGGCTCGACGGGCGCTGGAAGATATACGCGCCTGGCTCGACGCGACAGCGATCCCTCGGGACTAGAAGCGAGCGGCCATGCGCCAGATGCTCCAGTAGCGACGCCAGTTGGCAACTGAAAGCTGACCCGTCGGGGACTTGCGCCGGAGGGAAAGAGTGCGAGGAACGGTTGCCAAAGCAAGAAACGCCGGGCTGAAACGCGTTGCGTTTTCCTTGGGCATCTGACCGAGAGAGGTCATGGCGCTTTGGTGACTGGTTTTGGCCAGTTGGCAAAGCGCCTCGATAGCAATCCTCAGACCATCCGGCGGATTGCCCGAAAACAGATCTGACAGCGATAGGCCATGACGTGTGAAGCTTTCCAGTGGCAGGAAAAGCTGGCGGTTGGCGGCATCGAGGGGCCAGTTCTGCAGATGTCTCGCCAGTCCTGTTGCGAGTCCCGCCGATTCCATCAGGCCCTCAGGCAAGCGCGGCTCCCCTCCTTCGTTCAGGATCTGGCAAGCGAGTAGTATTGGCAGTGAATCGGTTTGCCAGACATGATGTCGATAAGCAGCCTCGTCTGGCATTGGGTTGTGCTCAAGGTTGAACTCCAGCGCATCAACGATAGCCGTCAGGTGCTCCGCGCGTAGATGGTATTGCCACTGGACTTGCTTGAGCGCTGTGGCCAAGGGCCCGATATTGGCAAGACCGCACCCGCTGCCAAAGCCTGACTGAGTGTCCGCAATGATGTCCCGCCACCATTGCAGCCTGATCTGCCCCATTTCCGGGGTAGAGACATGCGTCGGGATCCTGTTGATCGTGGCAAGAAAGGCATGCAGAGCCATGAACGCCGGGCGATGGATCGCCGGGGCCGCCAGTGCGATGAAATGTCCAACCGGATCAAGGTGCTTCAGTTCAGTCTGGCAGAATGCGAAGTCGTCCATTGGCTCTGACATGTGGCGTTCCCGTCACCTGTGTTCAGTCTACCGGAAACAGCGCGGCGGCGACTGCACGGTCTTCTGAAAGCAGAATATTGAGGGTCCTGACCGCCGCGCCGGTGTCCATGATGTCAACCTTGACGCCTGCATGGCGCAGTCCATCGACAAGTGTACGGTCTATCATCGCCAGATGCGATCCGGTGCCGATCAGCAGAATTTCAATGTCGGCAGCTTCTCTCTGCAGCTTCAGGAAATGGTCCGGCGCAAGTGTGGCCAGCGTTTCAACATCCCAGCGGTGGATGCCACTCGGCAGGAAAAGGATGGCGCCCTGATGGGACATGCTGCCAAAACGGAAGCCGCCATTGCCATAGAAGTCGATGGGATCATGTCGGGGATAATAGGCGTCGGTCATTTCCAGACCGGACATCGGAGCTGCTGTGGTGTTCGTGCCGGAAAGCTGGGGCTCCCCGGCACGCGGTGTTTCCTTTTGAGTGGGCTCGGCCTTTTTGCCCTGCAGCCACTTCAAGACCATCAATCAGGACGCGGGTGCTTCTTCGAGTTCATCTTCATCACCCGGTTTCTGAACGCTGTCAGATCGCAGGTTGAAGTAGATGAGCAGAGGAGCTGCGATGAAGATCGACGAATAGGTGCCGACGAATACGCCCCAGATCATGGCAAAGGTGAAGGACCGGATCACTTCGCCGCCCAGGAAGTATAGGGAACACAAGGCGAGCAAGGTGGTGAAAGACGTCAGCGTCGTGCGTGACAGGGTCCGGTTGATGGCCTGATCAAGCACTTCCTTTAGCGGCATCTTCTTGTATTTGCGCAAGTCTTCCCTGATACGGTCATAGACCACCACGGTATCGTTGAGCGAATAGCCCACAATTGTCAGAATAGCGGCGATGGTTGTGAGGTTGAAGTCGATCTGCAACAACGCAAAGACACCGATGGTCATGATGACGTCATGGGCTGTCGCCACCACGGCACCGACGGCGAACTGCCATTCGAATCGGAACCAGATGTAGACCATGATGGCCAGCAACGCGGAAAGAACCGAAATGGCACCGGTTGTCGCCAATTCGCCCGAAACGCGCGGGCCGACCACTTCAACGCGGCGATAGGTGACCGTGTTGCCAAGGGTCGCCTTGACCTGATCCACCACGCGCTGCTGGGCGATTTCGGCGTCTTCCCCCTCGCCTTCCTGTGTCTGGATGCGAATGAGAACGTCGTTGGGTGCGCCAAACTCCTGAACTTCGACGTCGCCAAAGCCAAGGTTGTTCAGCTCGCCACGGATGAAGGCAAGGTCGGCGGTTTGCTCAGCGGTCTGGATTTCGATCAGCGTCCCGCCCTTGAAGTCGATGCCGTAGTTGAGGCCCGAAATCAGGAACAGGACGATCGAAGCAATCAGCAGAGTGCCGGACAGCGGAAAGCTCCAGCGCCGGTGGCGCATGAAGTGGATGTTTGTGTCATCCGGGATAAAGCGTAGTTTTTTCATTATCTTATCTCCGGTACATCAAATTGGCAGTTTGGATGGGCGACGGTATTTGATCCAGGTCGCCACGACCAGACGGTTGAACGTAAAGGCCGAAAACACTGTGGTAACGATGCCGACGGCAAGCGTAACCGCAAAGCCTTTCACAGGACCGGAGCCAAGTGAGAACAGGATGACGGCGGCAATGAAGGTCGTGATGTTGGCGTCGAGAATGGTCGCCAGAGCACGGGAATACCCTGTATCGATTGCTGCAATTGTCGAGCGACCGTAATTGTTCTCTTCCCTTATGCGCTCATAGATCAGCACGTTGGCGTCCACCGCCATGCCGATGGTCAAAACGATACCGGCAATACCGGGCAGCGTAAGAGTTGCACCAAGGAAGGACAACACCCCGAGCAGCAGTACCACGTTGACGATCAATGAGACGTTGGCAAACAGGCCAAACAGGCCGTATGCGAGGAACATGAAGACGACAACGGCTGCGGCACCAACGATACCGGCGATTTCACCTGCCGCAATCGAGTCGGCCCCAAGGCCTGGACCGACTGTCCGTTCTTCAACAATGGTCAGTTTGGCTGGCAACGCACCGGCGCGCATCAGGACAGCGAGGTCATTGGCGCTCTGGGCTGTAAAGGAGCCGGAAATGATACCCGATCCACCGCGGATCGGTTCGCGGATGGTCGGGGCCGAAATGACTTCATTGTCGAGCACAATGGCGAAGGGCAAACCGACATTCTGCTCTGTTACGCGGGCAAATTTCTTCGCACCGGAGGTGTTGAAACGGAAGGAAACGACCGGTTCGTTGGTGCGTGAGTCAAAGGTCGGCTGAGCATCGTCCAACTCGTCACCGGAGATCAGCACGCGCTTCTGAACCAGATAGGGAGTGCGCTCGTTTTGCGGCTTCGGATTGAGAGGATCGTCAGCTTCAAAGAGCACTTCGGAATCAAGCGGTGGTCTGGTCTGGAGCGCTGTTTCAGCTGCCATGGACGTGTCCACCATGCGGAAGGACAGGTTTGCCGTCGTTTCGAGAATGTCTTTCAGGCGATCCGGATCCTGCAGACCTGGCACCTGAACGAGAATGCGGCTATCGCCTTCGCGCTGGATTGATGGCTCGGTGGTGCCAAGCTCGTCAACGCGGCGGCGAATGACTTCCACCGACTGGGCCACGGCGCTGGAGACGCGGGCATTGATCCCCTCTTCCGTCAGTACCAGACGGACAAGACCGTCGTTGTTGACTTCAAGGGACGTTTCGGTTGCACCGCCACCAGACAGCAGCGATGTCGAGATCGGCTGAACCAGTTCTTTCAATTTTGCCCGGGCACTTTCCAACTGGGCGAGATCCCGAATGCGAACCTGAACGGCACCATCCCGGGCAGCAAGGCCGGTGTAGCCGATCTTGTCCTCTCGCAGAGCAGACCTTACGTCGCCGCGGAGAATTTCGAGACGGTCCTTGATGATCCCGTCTTTTTCAACCTGCATCAGGATGTGAGCGCCACCCTGCAAGTCAAGACCCAGCACCAGCTTGCCGTTTGGCAGCCAGCTTGGATATTCATCTTGCAAAGTCTGGTCGGAAAAGAGATTTGGAATTGAGAAAAGAAGGCCTACGACAGCCACCAGTAGAACCAGCGTGACCTTCCATCGGGCAAAATGTAGCATGCGGCTATCCTACCACTATTGGCAGTGCACCCGGATTGTAATCCGAGTGCCTATTATCATCTGAAAATCGAAATTGAGACTATTTTGCGTCGCCGGCAGGCTCGCCCTTGGAGCGAACTTCTGCGATGGCCTTGCGCATCAATTTGATTTTTACGCCTTCGGAGATTTCAACGGTGACTTCGTTTTCTTCCGTTGCGTTGGTGACTTTGCCGACAATGCCGCCATTGGAGACAATGGTGTCGCCCCGACGCACGTTGGAAACCAGTTCGGCGTGTTTCTTCACCTGATTGCGCTGTGGGCGAATGATCAGGAAATACATGATCACGAAGATCAGGATGAAAGGAAGAACGGAGATCAGGAATTCCGGGCCACCGGCGGCTCCACCTGCGCCCTGTGCAAAAGCTGGCGATACAAACATTTATTGCTCCTTTTAGGCCAGTATGGACGGCTTTCCCGTCCCTTGAGGCGTATTTCGATTTGAGCGGACTATAGCGATCCCGGCGAAGTTTGCAAATAGTCAGTTGAAGGTTTGCAACGCCCGGCACAACTCTGCTAATCAAGGCCTAGACATAATGATCCTTTGTGCAAAGGGAAAGGGTAAAGGAACGCTTTATTGCCGTTTTTCTGCACCTAATTTGGCACAGGGCAACAAAAGGGGGAGTCGTCACTTCCATGACCGCAAAAACACTTGCTGAAATTGCAGCTATTCTAAAGGAAATTCATACGAGCATCGAGCGTGCGGTGCCCCCCTTGCCGGTCGATACCAACCTCAAGGTAGCTGATGCCTATGTTTGGCACACAGATCCCGCCCCTCACCTGCAACCGGTGCTCAAGGTCAATCGGGTCGATCTGTCCCTGCTCAAGGCGGTGGATCGCAATCGCGACATGATTCTCGAGAATACACAACGCTTCGCCGCCGGATTGCCAGCCAACAATGCGTTGTTGTGGGGCGCGCGCGGCATGGGCAAAAGCTCGCTGGTCAAGGCCTGTCACGCCGCGGTCAATCGCACGGAAGCAGGCAAGGCTTCGCCCTTGAAGCTCATCGAGATTGCGCGGGAGGATATCGACAGCCTGCCGGTCCTGATGAACATCCTCAGGGCTCATGAAGAGCGCTGCATCCTGTTCTGTGACGACTTGTCGTTTGATCCGGGTGAAACGGCTTACAAGTCGCTGAAGGCCGTGCTTGATGGCGGCATTGAGGGGCGACCGGACAATGTGATCTTCTATGCAACCTCGAACCGTCGCCACCTGATGCCGCGGGACATGATCGAGAATGAACGCTCGACCTCGATCAACCCCAGCGAGGCAGTACAGGAGAAGGTTTCGCTGTCGGACCGGTTCGGCCTGTGGATCGGCTTTCACAATTGTTCCCAGAACGATTATCTGGAGATGGTCGAGGGGTATGTTGCCGAATATGGCATTGAGGTGGACGCCGATGAGTTGCGCGCTTCGGCTCTTGAATGGGCGACGACACGAGGATCACGGTCCGGGCGCGTCGCCTGGCAGTTCATTCAGGATCTGGCCGGGGCAAAAGGCGTGGTGATCAGGTAACTTGTTACCCTTTTCAGGATGATCCTGCCCTCGCCGGTCCCTTCTGGACCGGTTCCTTCTGGCAAGTCACTGGCTATTGGTCACTGGCTATTGGTCAGGCGGCTTGGCAAACGAAACTCGCTGTCGCGGGTCTAATGGGTGACTTTTCGTGCCACGAAGTGCAGGTCGGTGCCGATCTGGATTGTTTCGTCAACCGCGTCAGGGTGCGTAACGATGAATGCCACATCCTCATTCCTTGTGGATGTGGCGAGTTCGCCAATCGGCAATGTCTGGAGATAGAGTTTGGTCAGCAGATGTTCTATCTCGCCTGTTTCCCGCTGTGCGAAGGAGCGGGAGTAGAATTCCTTGGTGCTATCATACCCTTTGATTACCCAGTCAGACATGACATCCTCCCAGAGTTTAGGTGCATTAGAAGCCTTGTGGGGACATTCTACGCTCCATCCGATGAGCCGACAACTCGAATTTCAGATATGAAAATGCCCGCCAGCTTTGGCTGGCGGGCATTTCATTTCAGACTCTGACGGACCCTTAGAGAGCAGCCAGAATGCGGTTCAAAGCTTCCTGAACCTTGGCCTTGAGTTCGGTCTGTTCGGCCAGTTTGGCCTTCTGTTCCTCGACGATCTCGACCGGAGCGTTGGCAACGAATTTCTCGTTGCCCAGCTTCTTCTCGAACTTCTCGGCGACCTTGCTGATCTTGTCGAGTTCCTTTTCGAGACGGGCCTTTTCAGCGTCCAGATCGATCACACCGGCCAGCGGCAGGGCAACCGTTGCTTCGCGGACGACAACCTGCGCAGAACCGTGCGGGACGGTGTCGGAGACCTTGATGTCTTCGACGCGTGCCAGACGCTTCAGAATAGCATCATGGGATGCAAGGCGAGCCTTGGTCTCTTCCGATGCCCCAACAATCTCAAGCTTGAACTTGGTCGACGGGGCAATGTTCATTTCCGCACGGATGGAGCGGATTGCCGTGATCATGTCGACAAGCCAGTTGATCTCGTCGGCAGCTCCCGTGTCCTTGATGTCATAGCTCGGCCAGTCTTCAAGGATCAACAGGCCGTTGCGTGCCGGTCCGACCTTGCCGGTTTCAGCCCAGAGTTCCTCTGTGATGAACGGCATGATCGGGTGCAGCAGCAGGCAGATTTGATCGAGAACCCAGGCCGCGCAGGCCTGCGTTTCGGACTTCGCTTCGCTGTTGCTGCCCTCTTCCTGCAGAATGGGCTTGCTGAGCTCGATATACCAGTCGCAATAAAGGTTCCAGACAAAGCGGTAGAGCGCGTTGGCTGCATCGTTGAAGCGATAGGTCTCGATGGCGTCGGAGACTTCAGTTGCCGTCTTGGCCAGCTCGGTGACGATCCACTGGTTGACCGTTTCCTTGACGGCGGATGGATCGAAGCCCTCGGTGCGTTCGCAGCCGTTCATCTGGGTGAAGCGGGTTGCGTTCCACAGCTTGGTGCCAAAGTTGCGATAGCCTGCTACGCGGCTGGTGGCCAGCTTGATGTCGCGACCCTGAGCCGCCATGGCCGTCAGGGTGAAGCGAACCGCATCCGCCCCGAACTCGTCGATCAGGTTGAGCGGGTCGATGACGTTGCCCTTGGACTTGGACATCTTGGCGCCATGTTCGTCGCGAACCAGAGCGTGGACGTAGACGGTGTGGAACGGCTCTT
The DNA here is from genome assembly GCF_003574655.1 of Cohaesibacter haloalkalitolerans. Taxonomy (GTDB): domain Bacteria; phylum Pseudomonadota; class Alphaproteobacteria; order Rhizobiales; family Cohaesibacteraceae; genus Cohaesibacter; species Cohaesibacter haloalkalitolerans. Next base: position 11,728 of record NZ_QNUM01000003.1, on the reverse strand, counting down.
CCTTCATGAAGTGCATGGACATCATCATCATGCGGGCAACCCAGAAGAAGATGATGTCGAAGCCGGTGACCAACACGTCGGTCTGATAGTAGCGCTCCAGTTCCGGTGTCTTGTCCGGCCAGCCGAGCGTGGAGAAAGGCCACAGGGCAGACGAGAACCATGTGTCGAGAACGTCTTCGTCGCGCTTCAGCTCGACGTCCTTGCCATAGTGGGCCTTTGCCTGTGCGGCGGCTTCCTCGTCATCATGGGCGACGAAGATCTGGTCATCCGGGCCGAACCATGCCGGAATGCGATGGCCCCACCAGAGCTGACGGGAAATACACCATGGTTCGATGTTTTCCATCCATTCGAAATAGGTCTTTTCCCAGTTCTGTGGAACGAATTTGGTGCGCCCTTCCCGTACAGATGCGATCGCCGGTTCAGCCAGTGTCTTGGCGTCGGCAAACCACTGGTCGGTCAGCATTGGTTCGATGACAACGCCGGAGCGGTCGCCGAACGGCTGCATGATCTTCTTGTTCTCGACAAGCGGAATGGCGTTGCCTTCTTCGTCCTTGGTGAAGACGCAAAGGCCTTCGGCGTTGATGGCTTCAACGATCTGCTTGCGTGCCTCGAAGCGATCAAGTCCGCGATATTCGTCAGGCACCAGGTTGATTTCGTCGACTTCTCGTTCACCCGGCAGGGTGCCGGTTTTGGCGATTGCCAGCGCCTGAGAGGCGCATTCCGCATAGGGAGCACCGTCAGCGCGCATGGAAGCCTGAACATCCATGAGGCGGTAGCACGGGATCTTGTTGCGGCGGGCAACCTGATAGTCGTTGAAATCATGCGCGCCGGTGATCTTGACCGCGCCTGAGCCGAAGGTCGGATCAGGATATTCGTCGGTGATGATCGGGATCAGGCGGCGATGCTCTTTCGGTCCTACAGGGATTTCACAGAATTTGCCAACGATCGGCGCGTAGCGTTCATCAGACGGATGAACGGCAACCGCACCGTCGCCCAGCATGGTTTCCGGGCGGGTCGTGGCGATGGAGATATAGTCCCGTTCTTCGGTGAAGACGACGTTGCCGTCCTCGTCCTTTTCGACATAGGTGTAGGTTTCGCCACCAGCCAGCGGATATTTGAAATGCCACATGTGGCCGTCGACTTCCTTGTTCTCGACTTCGAGGTCGGAAATCGCGGTTTCAAATTTCGGGTCCCAGTTGACGAGGCGTTTGCCACGATAGATGAGGCCTTCATTGTAAAGCTGGATGAAAACCTTCTGAACAGCCTTGGAAAGGCCTTCGTCCATGGTGAAGCGTTCGCGAGACCAGTCAGCCGTTGCGCCGAGGCGACGCAGCTGGTTGAAGATGGTGCCGCCGGATTCGCCCTTCCACTTCCAGACGCGTTCAACAAAGGCTTCACGGCCCATGGAACGACGGTCCGGTTCCTTGTTGGCGGCCAGCTGGCGCTCGACAACCATCTGGGTTGCAATGCCTGCGTGGTCCATGCCCGGCTGCCACAAAACGTCATAGCCCTTCATGCGGTGATAGCGGATCATGACATCCTGAAGGGTGTTGTTGAGGGCGTGCCCCATGTGCAGCGACCCGGTAACGTTCGGCGGTGGGATCACGATCGAGAAGCTGTCCTGACCGTCCTTCTTCCCAGCTCCGGCTTTGAATGCGCCGGCTTCTTCCCATGCATCATAAAGGCGCGGCTCTACGGTCGCCGCATCAAAAGTTTTTTCAAGCATTGCACATCCATATTGCAGCGCGCCAAGCGGGTTCGCTGGCAACGCCGTCATTCTGAGGCTTGAACCGACAGAGTAAAGACCGGGAAGTCTTACTGGTCGGTACGAAAACTGTATCGGTAATGGTGTAAATCCCATTCCCCCAAAGCTGTCAACCGTTTGCAGTTATGAGCGGTCAAACTTCAGCCAATCAGCGCAGATTTTTCAAGAAAAACACGTGATGTGGCCGCTTGGGGGCACAAGGGCGAGACTCTGTAGCGTTGGTGCGGGCGATCAGCGATAGTGCTGCTCGCCCCTGGACACTCGCTCGATCTCGGCGCGCACGAGGCGCTCGACCATAACAGGCAGGTTCTGATCGAGCCATGCCTTGAGCATCGGGCGCAACATGTCCTCAACGACATTCTCGATGGTACGGGAATTGGTGTTGAGGATGGTATGGGTCAAATCGCCAAAGGCACTCGTCACCTTCTGCGATGTGTCGTCGGAAACAAGAGGCTCACCCCGCTTCAGGGTAGGCAGCGGCCCTTCCGGCATCGGCGTTGTCTCGAAAGAAGACTTGAGCGCGGCGGGAACGGACTGTTCCAGCTTGTTGTTGACGATCTCTTCCAGAGTGGTCGGAGCTTCGGGCTCTTCCTTTGGCTCCTCGGCGTTGGCGAACATCAGGTCGTCTTCGCGCGGCTCAACCAGATCGGTTTCCTGCCATTCAGAAGGCAAGTCCAGAACATCTTCCTCGGGAGCTTCCTCCTCTTCCATGGCAGCCATTGCTGCAGCCATGTCGAGTTCTTCTTCTTCCTCGGGTTCTGGTTCGGCTTTCGGGGCAGGTTCGTCAAACAGCGCATCAAGCGCTTCCTGACTCAGTGCTTCATTGGGATCGGCCTTCGGTTCGGGTGCAGCAGCGGACGGCTCTTCGCCAATTGCAGCTTCCTCGTCCGAAATAATCCTCCGGATGGAAGCGAGAATCTCCTCCATGGAAGGTTCTTGAGCTGCGCTGGAATTTGACATGGCCTCACCCGAAACTAACGACAAACAGGTCATAGAACTAAACATATTCCGCCACGAATATGATTCGCTCATCCTAACACTATAGAGAGTTTGTCAGATTGTTGAAATCTGTTCCGTAAAAAAGCATCAATGACATGTGGAGTGAAGGAAACATACGTTAATTTCCCCGCTATCCTGATGACTTTACGTATGAATTGACTGTGCCTGTCTGATGCGGCGGGTTTTAACAGGTCGGTAGCCTGTTAAAAAGAGAAAAGCCGGTGAGATACACCGGCTTTTCGAATTTTTGCTCTTGTGCTCGCTCGCGGCAAAAGCCTAGCGACCGTCCGGGGTGCGCAGGCCAACCCATTTGTCGCGCACAGCATTGTAATGCTGGGTCGGGTCGTAGCGCTGAACCTTCAGCTTGAGGTTTTCTGCTGACAGGTTGCCGGTGGCAGATGCCATGGCAAAGGAAGCGACGATACGATCTCGCTGTGCCTGCACAAGCGAGATGCGGGCGGTGATGAGGGTTTCCTGCGAGTCGAGGACATCAAGAAGCGTGCGCTGTCCGACCTTCTGCTCTTCGATCACACCCTGCGTTGCCAGACGTGCAGCCTTGACCTGTGCCTGAGCTGCAGTGATGGACGGGATACTGGCCTGAAGGCTGGCCCATGCGGACATGATGCCAGCGCGGATCTGGGCGCGGGCAAGGTCGAGCTGAATGCGAGCCTGTCCAAGGGATTCCTTGGCTGCGCGGACCTTGGAGTGGTTTGCACCGCCGGAATAGAGTGGAATGCTCAGGGCTCCGGTGATGGACGCGCTGTTGGTCGAGCCGGACACGTTGCTTTGATTGATGTTGTTCGAGAAGGAACGGGATGCTGCACCGGTTACTGTCAAGGTCGGCAACAGGGCGCCCTCGGCAATCTTGACATCAAGATCGGCTACATCGACGTTGTACTTGGCCGAGATGATTGATGGGTGCTTGGTCAGGCCCATGTCGAGAGCAGGCTGCAACGTCTTCGGGAACAAATTGTCAACCGAATAGCCTGCGACAAGCGTTGTCGGCTTCTTGCCAACGAGCTGCTCATAGGTTGCCTGGCTGGCGGTCAGATTGGCTTGTGCTGCATGCACCATCGAGATGGCTGCTGCGAGGCTGGCCTCAGCCTGATTGACGTCCGTGTTGATGGTTTCACCAACGGCGAAGCGGTCTTTTGCGGACCGGGCCTGTTCTTCAAGGAAGGCGACATTCTGCTTGCGCAGTTCAAGGATGGCCTGGTTCTGAAGAATGTCCATATAGGCCGTTGCAACCTGAAGAAGGACGGACTGTTCAGTCGACTTGAGACCCTCACGTGCAGCAAGAATGGCTGCTTCGGCCTGCTTGACACCATTCTTAGTGCGATTGCCGCGATAAAGGATCTGCTGAACCTGAAGACCAAGGGAGGTCGTGTTGACCTGATTGTGTCTTGAAATGCCGGTTGCATATTCTGATTCCGACCAAGTGCGACCCGCAGAGCCTGTGCCCGTGATCGTTGGGCGATAGCCTGAAAGCGCCTGAGGCACGGTTTCGTCAGTTGCGCGCAAACCGGCGCGCGCCGCGTTCAGCGTAGGGTTGTTGCTATAAGCAAGAGACAAAGCATTGGAAAGATTCTCAGCCGAAGCACCCTGCACATTCCAAAGCAGTGCAGTTACAGCACATAGCGATATTGTCCGTAGCCCAGCCACACCATTACTCCTAAATGAATTTACGACATGGTTAGCCTCACCACGCCGGTACATAGATATCGTTTAGTTGAGGACCATAATAGGAAGAGTTTTTCATTCCTAGTGGTCTGGCGGTCGATTCTCTTAAAAAAATGTGAATACAGCTTAATTGCAACACTTTAAGAAACAAGTTCGCCAAATTGATACCATTATTCTATAGCAGTCTTTTTGCCTCTTTGTGTATCATTTTGTATCAATTGATGTATTTCCACTTCAATCGACCTTGGTAAAGGGCATTGAATGGCCTTCTGTCCTTTGGCTTTTCGTATTTTGACCTCACGCCGAATCGTACAAAATGCCGCAGGCGGCTAGAGATTGAAGGATGGCGTTCTGGTGAATTCTGCAAGCAACGGCGCGTTGGTGTCGAAAGCGGACATGCGAGAGAAATGCTCACCATTGCGCAGGATCCTGACCGCCTCCGCCATGTGGTCCCTGCCCTCGGCCGTTACCAGTGCTCCACCATCCTTGAGCTGATCGAGCAGGCCTTGTGGCACCTCTTCGACGGCCCCATCGATGAAGATCACATCATAAGGGCCTTCGGACGGCACGCCTTCCTTGGGATCGCCGGAGATCACGGCGACATTGTCATAACCAAGATCAGAAATTGCGCTTTCCGAAGACTGGGCAAGGGTTTCGTCCGGTTCGACGGCAACAACGGTGTTGGACAGTCGGGACGCGAGCGCGGCAGTGTATCCTGAGCCTGAGGCGATGATCAGGACAATGTCGTCCGGCTTGATGGCGGCCAGCTGCAGCATCTTGGCAAGTGGCGATGGCTGGGTCATTACGCGATGGTCTGAAATGCGAATGTCGGAATCGGAATAGGCAAGCGAACGCATTGGCGTGGGAACGAACTTTTCCCGCGGAACCGTCAGAAAGGCATCCAGAACCTTGTAGGCAGTCACGTCGGTCGTGCGGATCTGGTTGTCGACCATCCTCTGTCGGGCTTTGCCAAATTCACTCATCTGCGAACTCCCTGAAACTCTCTGGTTCAACTCTCTGGTTCGATGTGCCTTTTCGGTTTATCTGACGCGAGGCACTCTGTCCATTCTGCTTTCCGGATCCGTGGGAAGACGTATCTTTCTTGCCTGAATATCCCCCTGACCCATCGGTTGCAAGGGGATTTGCGGTATATATACTTAAAGAGGTTTTGCCAGATGTCATCCTTGTGACAATTTTCTGGGGGTGACTGTAAAAAAATCGAAATGTCGTGGAAATTGACTTGAGCCGAAGAAATCCATTTGCTATGCACCTTCCACCACACGCAAGGAAGGCTCGATGGCGGAGTGGTGACGCAGCGGATTGCAAATCCGTGTACGCCGGTTCGATTCCGGCTCGAGCCTCCAATCTCTTCCCTGATACATATTGTTATGGTCTGGCTGCAAAGCCAGAATGCGGGCGCCAGAATTTGACTGGCTGAGTTCGTCAGTTGGCCGTTCCAAGTCTGTCCAGATCTTGGCTGATCATCCTTGACCGGGCGCGTGTTAAATGCCCTTGAATGGTGCCTATTTGCCCCAGAACTTCAGCTTCGAGACCAGAGATTTCTCTATTTCCTCTTCATCGCAGACGATCTCGGACGCCTTTTTCTGATCGGAGAAATACTGCTCATCCGCTTCGGATGTGGCGGGAGCAGGAGTGCCCTCGGCTGAGGCATAGGCTGCCATGAAGCAGCGCATGGCGTGGGAGACGCCTCGGGCGTTGATTTCCCGCATGTCATCCTCAAAATACATCCCGCAGGTCGGGCTGCCGGTGATGATTTCATAGGAAGGGAAATAATCGACAAATGGGAATGCGTCGTAGGCTTCCTGGGCCGCAACGCGTAACACCGATTTGCTGTAAACGGTTGATGTCAGGACATGGCGATCCTCGAAGGTGGCGATGAGGGGCACCGGCGAAACGGTGAGAAGCACCCTCACCCCGGGATTGAACCGCTTGAGGTTGGTCAGGAATTCAAAAAGCTCCGAACGGGTTTCATCAATGGTGAAATTGTGGAACTCGTGAAGAGCAGAATCAAAACTGCCAGCCGCGACGCCGGGTGCCAGCGGAAAGACTGATCCGTCGACCTGAGAGCGCCAACCCTCCGTCAGGCCTAGCGTGAAGACAAAGATGTCGCTCTGTTCAAAAATCTGCCGGACACAGGCAAGGTGTCTGCCTCTTTCTTCCTTTACGGCCAGTTCCGTTGCAAAGCCCTGCGGAAAGATGTTCGGCCTGTAGGGGTCGAAAAAGGCGTCTCCCTTTTTCCATACGGATTCGTGTTTCTCTTTGCCCAGTACCGCCTCACCGAAAAGCTGATTGAGCTGCTGCACTGTATAGATGTTGCCATAGCGTGCGGAGAAGACACCGTAGTTTTGCTTTACGGCCTCTTCTGCAGAGAGGCTGTCATCATGTTCCGGGCAGTAATAGTTGAAACCGATTTTGGCAATGCGCCGGGAAATGTGCTGGGCAAAGCAGCTGCCTGCAGTGGCGACCCGGTCGGTGCTGGAAATCTGGAAACGAGGATTGACGGCAGGGTTGATGTCAAACGGCTCTACGCGGGAAACGGCACGGCGCCAAAGCTGAAAACTGGCAATCTTGTGATAGGGATTGGTCATTGTCTAGTTTCCCTGAATATAGGCAGAGACTTCATCATATCGGGTCTGAAAGGCCGGACTGATCTGCATCGCCCTGCGGCCGTGCCGGTTGTAGATTTCGAACGTCTGCCGGACGAATGCCTCAAGAGGCAGTGCTTTGTCCTGGGCTGTGACCTTGAACAACAGGCTGCCGACGGCTCCCCGGCGCTCGGCAATTTCCGGATAGCATGGGTAGATCATCAGGTCTGACAGATAGTCGGGCAGCGGGTGGCGATAATCCTGAAAGTCCGGAAAATGGACTTCGCAAACGGCTCTGGCGACGTCATGCAGACAATGCAGATGCGGGTGATTCTGGGTGTGCATGAAAACGCCCTTTCTTGTCCAGTTGATGAACCGGGCATCCATGGAAAGGGAACTGGCGCGAAACTGCTGCATAAGCGCCTTCTTGCTGCGCTCGAACTCATGCAGAAAGCCCAGTGCTTCGTAGGTCTCCTGCCTGAAGAGTGTGAGCGCTTCGTCGGCTGACTTTCCGAGCATGAAGGCGGTGAAGGCCAGAATCGAGTGGTAGGCACCGGCCGCAGACGGGATTTGTTCGTTCTTGCGCCTGGTCGAGAGCACATAGCAGGTGTCGGGGTGGAATCCTGAAAAGTGGAAATTGGGCAGCGGAATGATCTTGGCTGTCTCTATCTGTTTGGCCGTCAGGCCGGACTTGAGACTGTCGATATGGCTCTGAAGGGCCAGGAACACGTCGAAATCCGACTGCGCCAAATCTGTGCTGCCGAGTTTGGAAACGCTGAGGGACTGAATGTCGTGTTGAGGCAGAAAAAGGGAGAAAATCTGCTTGTAGGCTCTCTCGGAGCAATTGGATATGACGAGTATCTTCAAAATGGATTGTTCCGAATTGATTTGCTGAAATACAACTTCATTGACGACCAAGGAGCGTTTGGGCAAGGCCCGAGCAAGGTGACCATGGTTGCCTTTTTGAATAGTTTTGCTGCAGAGGTTACCAACTCGCTTCCTGTATCGCAATCGCGTCGTTCATCGGAATGGGGCGGTTGCTGATTTTGTTGGCTTTCAGGGCTTCGTGCCATTGGGGTTTGACGCCCGGATGATGATCGCCGGCAGGTTCTGGCCGGTGTGAAATCATCCCCATTTATGGTTGACCAAAGAGACCTCGTCCGTTTGGTCACACTCCATGAAAAAGGAGGGCTTTTGGTTTGCATCCGTTTGGCAAAAGGTCTATGCAAAGGGCACACTCGCCGAACAGTTTGGGGCTAAAATCATGGTTGCCAGTGACGACAATATTATGATGCACGGTGGCGATCTTTCCGCCGCGATGAATCGTTATGGGGGAACGCGTGAAGGCTGGCTGGATCTGTCTGCCGGTATCAACCACGTATCCTATCCCTTTGACCGGGAACACGCGCTTGATTCCATCGGTGCCTTGCCAACGCAAGGGGATCTGGTGGAGTGCCTCGCTGCTGCTCGTTCAGCCTATAATGTTCCGGATGAAGTTTCGATTGTTGCCTCTCCTGGCACGCAGTCGCTCATCCAGTCGATGCCAGTTCTTTTGGGCACCAACCAGAGCTGTCTGATCCTTGGTCCGACCTATTCGGAACACCAGCGTGCCATGGCGCGGGCTGGTGTCGATGTGGCCATGATCAATGAGCTGCCAAAGGAATTCTTCCCCGGTGACTGTCTTCTGGTCTGCAACCCCAACAATCCGGACGGTCGTACGCTCGACGCCGAGCTGCTGGTGGATCTTGCCAACAGACTGCATCGCCAGCGTGGGCTGCTGATCGTTGACGAGGCCTTTGCTGACGTTAATCCCGAGTTGAGCGTGATGCCCCATTTGGCCGAAATGCCGAACTGCGTCATCCTGCGCTCTTTCGGCAAATTCTTCGGTCTGTCCGGCATTCGCCTTGGTTTCCTGATGGGCCACGAGGTCCAGATCAGCAAGATCCGCGACATGCTGGGGCCTTGGGCCGTGTCCACACCAGCGCTGCGCGTTGGCACGCAGGCTCTCAATGATCTGGAATGGCAGAAGGACCAGAGAGAGAAGCTCCGGGCACAAGCCGAGCTCATGGACAAAATTCTCGACAAACGCGGCCTTTATATTGCCGGTGGCACGTCGCTGTTCCGCCTCGTCATCAAGGAAGATGCCAAGGAGCTGCACCGCAAGCTGGCCGAGATGCACATCTGGACGCGCATCTTCGATTATCGCACGGATTATATCCGCTTCGGCATTCCGATCGACCAGAAGTCGATGACCCGGTTTGATGAAGCGCTCGGCAGGGTCATGTATCGGTGATTCTGTCTGGCGGCCTGTTCGCTTTAGTTGTGCTTTTGGCCCTGATACTGGATGGATTGTTTGGCGAGCCGGACTGGATCTGGACTCGCCTTCCCCATCCGGTCGTGCTTTTCGGCAAAGCGATTTCCCTTCTTGAAAAGACCTTCAATCACCCACGGACCCAGAGCGCGTTCTCTGGTCGTGCGCTGGGAAGCGTCTCCATGCTCCTGCTCGTCGGTGTCGGTGCCGTTGGCGGGACGCTGGTGCAGTGGTTGCTGATGTCGCTGGGCGTCGTTGGCTGGATCATTATTGCCATTCTGGCTTCCACCCTGCTGGCGCAGAAAAGCCTGCATGATCACGTGAAGCGGGTGGAAGAGGATCTTGCTGCAGGCGACCTTGAACAGGCCCGCTACTCCGTTTCCATGATCGTGGGGCGGGATACGACGAAGCTGGATGGATCCGGTGTGGCGCGGGCCGCAATTGAGAGCCTTGCGGAGAATTATTCCGACGGCATTGTAGCGCCGCTGTTCTGGCTGGTGCTGTTCGGGTTGCCGGGCCTCATTTGCTACAAGATCATCAATACCGGCGACAGCATGATCGGCCATCGCAACGAGCGCTATCGCTATTTCGGCTGGGCGGCGGCGCGACTCGATGATGTGTTGAACCTGATTCCGGCGCGCCTGACGATGCTGTTGCTGCTGTTTTCGCCACTGCGGCTATCTGTTGCTCGAGAGAGGCAATCCCCGCCGTGGGAACGGTTCTTTGCCGATGCCAACCGCCATCGGTCGCCGAATGCCGGTTGGCCGGAGGGAGCCATGGCGCGTAGGCTCGATATCGCCCTTTCCGGCCCCCGCTATTATGGCGGTGAACTCGTTGATGAGCCCTTTGTCAATGACACCGGCCGACGCGCCATTGGTGCACGGGATGTCCATGACGCCCTGCGCCTTTACGTCAGTGCGTCAACAGTTCAGTTTGGTTTCGTTGCGATCATAGCGTTGATTGCAGCACTCTAGTGCATTTTCAAAACACTAGCGGCTCCCTTGAGGCGCCGCCAAATTGGCTCAGAGAACAAGCTTTGGCTGGTTTGTCGGCTTGAGGAGCACCGGCAGGCCGAGTCGGACTTCAACCACCCTCTCGCACGTTTCCGCCAGCCGCTGATTGAGCCGACCCTGATAGTCCCTGAAGGCCCGGACGTCCGGTGCTGTGGGAACGATGCCCTGCCCCACTTCGTTGGATACCACGACAACACGAGCCTGACAGACCCGGAGCTGTTCCAGCAGGGCCTCTATGTGCTCCTTGAGCGGCAGAGCGTGATACATGAGATTGTTGAGCCACAAGGTGGCGCAGTCGACCAGCAGGGCGTTGTGAGGGGCGTCGTACTCCCTGATGACGCGGGAGATGTCAATTTCCTCTTCAATCGCCGTCCAACGCGGGCCGCGATCATCCTTGTGCTTCTGGATTCGTGCCGCAAATTCGGAATCGTCCGGCAGAACGGGAGAGGTTGCGACGTAGAATAGAGAATGGGGGCTGTCTTCGCAGAGCTTCTGGGCGAATGAGCTCTTGCCAGATCGTGCGCCGCCGACAACGAGAGTTGTGCGCGCGGAATGAAGTGTCATGCGAGATCCTGATTCTGTGTTTGATTGAGCGCATCCGCCACGGACTGGTTCCGTTTGCGCTTTTCCATCTTGATCGAGATCTTTCTGCGATATTTGCGCAGCGTTGGCAAATCGATCGAAAGGATCAGAAGGCCCAGCGGCAGCATCCAAAAACCAAGAATGGGTAGGAAACCGAGAATCCCGCCCACAACGAGAAGGCTGCCAAGAAGCTTTCTGGCAAACGGCGTCTGTGGAATTTTGATTGTCTTCCGGCCGATCCTGAATTCTCTTTGAGGCGCGATCATCTGCGGGGTGACCTTTTCGATGTTATTGATTTTGTGCTGTTTTAGCCGATAAGAGCACGACAAAACAGCCAAAATATGGCCTTCTCGCGTTTGAAGGGAAATTCACTGCGCTTGTGTTTTCTGTGACAGTTCGGTGGTCTTTTCCACTGATCCACAAGAGAAATTAAAAAGATAAAAAAAGGGGCTTGGCAAGTGCGGCTCACTCCATTAGAAACCACCTCACCAACGTTGAGGCGGCCACGGTCGCCAAGCGAAAAAGAGTTTTCCCCAGTAGCTCAGTTGGTAGAGCAAGCGACTGTTAATCGCTGGGTCGCTGGTTCGAGTCCGGCCTGGGGAGCCATATTAGGGCCTTCTGATTGATTTCAGAAGGCCCTTTTTGTTGTATCTACACTAAACCTCCACCTACGGTGGAGGACTGGACAAGTTCTACAATATCGGTAAGAGACCTCCTCACTTGAACCATTGGCGTGGTTTGAAGATCAAATGAGGAGGTTTTTATGGACGAA
>NZ_QNUM01000002.1 GCF_003574655.1 Cohaesibacter haloalkalitolerans | reverse complement strand
CCAATATTGCTCTCATGATTATCAGAAGATCTTGCGTCTACACGGCATCAGGCCATCCCCTCTCAGCGATGCTGGCATCGCCTGCCGGGCAATGCATGAACGGAAAGGGCAATTGTCATGATAATGCGGCGGCGGATCAAGTTCTCTCACCTTCTGCCCGGAGGCAGAATGTCGGCAGTGTCACTCCTTCACCACATAGGGCACCTTCCAGACATAGTCGGCGATTGGAAGATTGGCGGCGTGTTCTGTGTCATGTCCGGCCAAAGGCAGGAGCGTGGTGTAACTGTGCTGAAACCGCCTGAAGGTTCGCTTGGGAATGCCAAAACCGTAATTGATGTGCCCGCTGCCCGCAATCGTGATCATCATCGTGTCCCTGTTCGCGGGATCCGAAATGAAGCGCGCGACGTTATCTGCCATGGTTTCATCCCACAAGGTCATGATGCGATAGCTTCTTTCCGCTCTTTCAGGGTGGGAATTATTCTCAAACCTTGGCAAATAATGCGGCCTGTGATGCGCATCGGCCAAATCCAGCTCTGGGGTGTTCCCATCGCGCCCTCCCTCCCGTACAACATCTTCCACCACTTTGGTGGGTTTGAGGCCGATCAGCGGCAGCCTGTTCTGATGGATGAAATCCAGAATGGCCTGATAAGCTGGCCGCCAGCTCCATTGAGCATCGAAGAGCTGATTGAACTGCTCGCAAGATAGGCTCCCGTCCGTGAGGCCATTTAACGGTTCCTGCACATCACTGCGAAACATCTCCATGCCGATGGCGATGCGGCCTTTGCGCTTTTCGAAAAGTGCGCGAATGAGCCTGAGCTGGACCTCGTGGGCGGCGTGGTTATCGTGATTTTCGCCAAGATAGAGCACCTGATTGTGCTCAACTGCGTCGACGAGCTTGTCGAACTCCAATGCGATGCCGGTGGCCAGATGGACGATCTCTCCATCCGGCAAGTCGTTGATGTCGGTATAGGGGGCAGAGGGGTGAAAGCCGCTCATTCATTATTCTCCTCAAGTCTGGATATGGTGTTTGATTTGCCGACATCGAACGCTCGCCATCCGCTCCCATGAGGAGGGGGGCGATGAGAGACAAAAACGATGGTCGCGTTTGGTAGATATCGGACCAGCAGGTCAATCAGCTCAGCTTCGGCCTCACGATCAAGCGCGCTGGTTGCTTCATCAAGAAAAATCCAGTCAGGCCTTGCAATCAGCATTCTGAGGAACACCAGTCGCTGCTTTTCTCCGCCCGACAGTCCGCCGACAACATCATCGGTTTCCTGTTCCAATCCGTGGCTACGATGGGCAAGGCCGACGGACTGCATGCCGCTGGCAATCTCCTGCATGTCAACCTGATCCGGCCTGCCTGGATAGGTTGCAGCGCCAAGGAGCCCGCTCAGCGGAAAATAGGGATCCTGCGACACAAAGAACGCAGACCAGTTTGCAGGCTTCGATATCTTGCCCTCGCCAAACGTCCATAACCCGGCTAAGGCCTTGAGCAGGGTTGTCTTGCCGCTACCTGACGGGCCTTTGAGCCAGATATGCTCCCCCTTGCGAATGGAGAAGTCGGACGGCAAAGCCAGTCTCTTGCCCTCCGGCGTCGTGATGTGCAAGCCTTCAACGACAAGGGCGTCCTGCTCGGTCTCAACGGTGACAATCCCGGTCTTGTTCGTCTTCACACGCTCCGCGGTGTCGAGAAAGCCTGTCAGGCGGTTGGTCGTCGCAACCCAATCGGCCAGATTTGGGTATTCGAAGATGAACCATGAGAGCGAGTTGACCACGCGCGAGAAGGCCGAACGCACCTGCATCAATCCGCCAAAGGTGACGCCGCCAGCCAGATAGATGGGCAACGCGAAGAAAAGCGGCACTTGCAAGACCGTCTGAAAATAGGGGCGGCGAAAACACCCCAGAATGAACTCCCGTTTGACGACCTTTCGCCAGTTTGTGACGATGCCATCAAACCGCTGATCCAGGAGGCGTCGCTCTGCCGCCTCGCCGCTGGACATGGCGATGCTGTCGGACCAGTCCCGGATCCGCGTCAGGGAAAAGCGATAGTCCGCTTCCCGCTTTTGCTGGGTGAATAACAGGCCCTTCAGAGGCGCGCCCAGCCAGTGGGTCAGAAGGCTTGAGCCGAACACATAGATAAACGCAAGCCAGACGAGATAATAGGGAATGGCGATGTCTGCTCCGAGAAGCGAGAAGCGGAGCGTGAAGGATGCCAGAGACCACAGGATGGTCAGATAGGTGAAGAGGCCGACGACCCTTGTGACAAGATCGACCGTATGTTCAAGCAGGCGCTTGATGAATTGCTGGCAGTCTTCAGCGATCCGTTGGTCCGGGTTATCGATCCCCGGATCCGTCATGCCCGGCTGCAAATGCCAGTAGGTCTTGTCACCAAGCCAGGCGTCGACCACCACGTCATTCAACCGCTGGCGCCAGAGGATGAGGACGATCTTGCGGACATATTCGCTGCAAAGATAGAGGCCAGCGCTTACTGCCGTCAGTGCCAGAAACACCCATGTCTGCTTGAGTGTCTCGGCAATGTCGACGCTCTGAAGGGCATCATAGAAGTCCTTGTTCCAGTCAATGAATAGAGTTGATATGTATATTTGAGTGAGGCTTGCAGCCAGAATGAAGATATACAGCCCGGCACCTTTGGCCCAACCGGGACCTCCCGTTGCCAGACGCGTTATTCTGTATATCTCACGAATGGAGCGTTGCAGTTTCTTGAAAGTGGACATCAGAAGTGGCCTTTGAGATGGAAGAACCATCGTCAGGTGAAAAAGGCAGGCAGGGTGTGTCGAACCCTCGACCCGGTATGAACGCAGAACGGTTTCGACATCTGGCCTCTTCGTGAGGACAGATGCCGAAGGCGTTTGATCTTGCTGTGGTTTGGAATCAGAACTTGTATTTCAAGCTCGCCTGAAAGGTTCGGCCAGCCCCGGTCTGCAATTCAAGGGGATTTGAGAAAGCAACCGCCGTGCTGGCGGTTGCGCCATAAGAGGACGCCGCATCCTCGAAATATCGGCGGTCAAAGATGTTCTTCACGCCAAAGCGAAGCTCAAGGCTCTCCTTGGGCTGCCATTTGCCGAAGACATCCAGAAGCGCATAGCCGCCGGGACGGAAATCATCGTCGCTTTCCGTTCGTGTCACGCTGCTGGCAAGCGTGGCGACAGCATCGAGCGACAGATCGTAGTTGGGCAACTGGTAGTTCAGTCCCATGACGGCTTTCAGCGGTGGCGTCGTGTGTGGAACCGAGGCCGACGTCGCGGTTGCCTTCTGCGTCCCATATTGCCAGGCGAGGGAAGCGTCTGCCCGCAGGTTGTCCATAACCTGCCAGGAGCCAGCAAACTCGATCCCGTAAAGGGTGACAGAGGACAGATTGCGATAGGTGTAATCCGAAGTTCCGGGCGGGTTATAGAATGACTGGATGAAGCCATCATATTCCGAATAGAAGCCGGTAAGCGAGAAATTGCCCTTTGCATAGTGCCCGCGCAGGCCCAATTCATAGGTATTGACTTTTTCAGGCTGCAAATTCGGTGCCGGGATCAGATTGTAAAAGCCATAGCTTCTTGAGGTGTAGAGCTGCTGTGCTGTTGGCATCTTGAAGCCCTGATTGAAAGCACCATAAATGGAATACTGATCGGTGAGTTTGTATTTCGCTCCCAGCGAATAAACCATCTTGTTCGATGACACTTTCCGAGGTTCGGCTCCGGCAATGATCTCGTAATCCGAGTCCGCACGCGGATCCAGATTGTAGTGCGCAAAGCGCATGCCCGGCGTCACCTCGAAGCGATTGTCGAACATGGAAATCTGATCCTGAACATACAGATCCGCCCGCGTGGTGGTTGCGTTGGCGAAATTGAACCCGCCACCTCTTTCTTCGGTGCGTGTGCCGGTCGTCAGATTGTGGGTCACGTCCTTGCGCTCATAGTCCGTCAGGGTTCTGTCGCCATCAAAGCCCCATGTGATTGTATGCCCAAGCGCCCCTCTATCGACGCGAGAGGTCATCTGCATGTCGAATTCGAAGAAGTCCTCGCTGAGCTTGAGCGT
This sequence comes from Cohaesibacter haloalkalitolerans, assembly GCF_003574655.1. GTDB lineage: Bacteria > Pseudomonadota > Alphaproteobacteria > Rhizobiales > Cohaesibacteraceae > Cohaesibacter > Cohaesibacter haloalkalitolerans. Next base: position 807,764 of record NZ_QNUM01000002.1, on the reverse strand, counting down.
ATCCTCTTCTCTGACATTCTCACCGAGCGTATTGACAAGCTCTTTTGTGCCGGTGCGCTCATAGCCGTTCGGGGAATAGGCGAGCGACCATTTGATGTCGTCGACAAATCTGTTGTCGAGAGTCAGGTCATGCTCAATGGCAAATCGGCCCCGGTACAGGTCGAGATCCCGTTTGTAGCCATCGACAACCTCACCGGTCGGCAAGCCCGTCATCGTTGAATATTGCATGCCCAGAATGGAGTTGAAATCAACCCCAACCCGTCGCCGCATATAGTCGGCAGCGATTTCAAAACGGCTGTCCTCGTTGGGTGTAACAACGGCTTTCACCAGACCGCGATAGGTATTCTTGCCGGTTGGATTGAGTTCATTGCACGGCGTTGCGCCGCTACCGATGTTGCGGGTGCAGCCATAGGCCCCGCCGTCGGCGCGGGCGTTGGACAGCTCAGGCTCATTTGCATGCGTGTAGGACAGGCCAGCAAGCAGGCTGAAGCTGTCGTTGATCCGCTGTGCGTAGGTGCCGGAATTGTTGAACCTGTTGTCGAAGCTGTCGTAGCTCAACTCAAGCTCTCCGCCCTTCTCTTTCCCATCGGACAGAATGTCTTCAGGATCGATCGTCTCCATGGCAACAATGCCCCCCAGAGCATCGGCGCCCCAAAGCACCGATCCCGGGCCATGGACGATGTCGACCTGTTTGGTAAAGTTGAAGTCCAGATAATCCCTGGTGCCGTCCGTGATCCGCTCGGGGACACGGGTGCCATCAACGAGCATCTGGACACGGTTCCCTCCGACACCTCGAATGGTAAAACCACCAAAGCTGTCAAAGGGATCTGTCGATGTGGTTTGCCGGTTTGCAAACACGCCGGGGGTGTAGCGCGTCAGCTGCCCCATATCGCCGATGAACTGGTCATCCAGCTCATCACCGGTGACGACCGTAATATTCTTGGCAATGTCCGTGAGCTGGCTCGTTTGCCTTGTTCCAAAAACGGTTATTGCATCCAGATTGATGAGAGTTGCGTAGTAATCCTCCTCATCTGAAGCACCATTTTGCGAGGACCTAGCCTCTTGCGCCAGGATTGGCTGAGCACTGGCAAACACAGCAAAGCCAGCCAACAGCATCTGTGTCAAATGCTTGCCACGGTAGTTGATTCTCTTGATTTCGGGAGTGAGGTTCTTTGTCATCCGCATCCACGCCTAGTTTCAATTATTGTTCTAGTCCAGGGTCCGGGTCCGCAGTGGATACTAATTCATGAATAAAAGATTCATATTTAACTCTTCGTAATGTTTCCCGGTTCCGGAGTGGATGGCATGAATTTTTCTTCTCCAACAAGAGCTGCCGCTGGCAGCAATTAGAATGCACGATGGCCCGTTTTCTGGGGTTTTGAGCGAATAAGTAGAATACCTTAATTGTCCTGAGCGGGCAATTTAATTATTGAATAAATTATTCAAGTTAAATGTGGATCGGTAAACCAAGGTCCGCGCGCTCACCCGTCAGATGCACGCATTCCGGTCAGGGATGACGAGAAGGAAGCGGTTTGGCAAAACTGCCTGAACACGCGCCGCCCGGCAGGTAAGCCACGGTAAGCCCTTGTTAGCCCTTATGTGAGTAAGCGCGCGGCAAAGACCGGATGCGTGTGCGAATTCCATCGCAAGTCTTGAAGCGAGGAAACGAACAATCTATGCTGCTTCGATCACTGGCAGATATTCGCAAGAAATCGCTTTTCATTTCCAGTTCTGCGAACCAGATTCATTGGTTCCCCCAAATATCCAGGAAGTTTTTGATCGATGACCATCAGACTGCATCAGGGAGATCTCCCCAATCTCAATCACTATGACAACATCTCCGCAGTGGCTATCGATACCGAGACAATGGGGCTTCACCCGCACAGGGACAGGCTCTGTCTGGTCCAGCTGTCGCCCGGCGATGGCAGCGCCGATCTCGTTCAGATCGCAAAAGGCCAGACCGAGGCCCCCAATCTCTGCACCCTGCTGGGCAATGACAAGATCACCAAGATCTTCCACTACGCCCGTTTTGACATCGCAGTGCTCTACCACACCTTCGGTGTGATGCCGGAGCCGGTATTCTGCACCAAGATCGCCTCCAAGCTGACGCGCACCTATACCGACCGTCATGGCCTCAAGGATGTCTGCCGCGAGTTTCTCGATGTCGATATTTCAAAGCAGCAGCAGAGCTCGGACTGGGGAGCAGACATGCTCAGCGAGGCGCAGAAGAAATATGCGGCAACCGATGTCCTGCATCTGCATGGCCTGATGGGCATTTTCCGGGCTCGCCTGTCGCGGGAAGGGCGCAAGGAAATTGCCCAGTCCTGTTTCGACTTCCTGCCGACGCGGGCAAAGCTCGATCTGGCCGGTTGGGAAGAAACTGACATCTTCGCCCATAGCTGAAACCGGCAACGGGACTGAAACGCAGGGGCGGCAGGCAGGTTCTGTGTCTGCCCGACGCCCGCAGAAGGGGAGCCGCCGGAAGCCATCCGCGTGCGCTCCCTTCGTTCTTTTGACAAGCCTGCCATGCTGCTTGCATGACGGGCTTTTCACAAGAATGTCATGACAGACGGGGAAGGGGCCTTCGTGCTTAATTTCGCCTTTTTCCTTTGTAGAAAATGCATGCCCGGATCGCGGTGGAGCCGAAATGTCGGATCAGTCGTTGAGCCAGAGGCCGCACTAGCAGCATCACGCCTGACGTGATTGGACGATGGACGATGGAAGACCGGACACCACAGGATCAGTTTCACTCTCCACCCGCCGGGGCGGCTGAGGATGCGCTATCCGATGGCACAGAAAGAATGCGGCATAACACCCGGATCATCTCCTCGCAGGAGCAGAAACGAGCCTTCCGCCTGGCCCACCGTCACTCAAGGCGTGTGACGGTTCTCAAATGGAGCTTGCCGGTCATCACGCTGGCCATTGTTGCCGGGTTCATCGGCTGGGTCAGTCGCAACACGCCCACCGAAGCACCGCTGCAGGTGCAGATCGAAGAGGGCGGCTTCAAGCAGGATGAGCTGGTGATGCAGAACCCGAACCTCAATGGCTTCCGGGACGGACGCGCCTATGAAGTGACAGCCAACGAGGCGATCCAGAAGGTGGAAACCCCCAATGTCATCAATCTCACGGCCGTTCAGGCCCGGATTACCGACGAAAAGCAGCAGTGGGTTACCATCAATGCCGAGACTGGGGTGTTCAACCAGAAGGAAGAGACGCTGGGCCTCAATGGCAGCGTGAAGGTGGATTCGTCCCTCGGCTACAAGCTCGACACCGACGAGGTTGCGGTCGACATGCCCAAGGGCTACATGAAGACGATCAGCCCGGTGACCATCACCTCCCGCGACATCCGGCTTTCATCGAACCAGCTGGAAGCGATCAACAACGGGGAGCAGTTCCGTTTCAGCGGCAATGTGCGCCTCAATATTGATGCTGCTCTGCTGAACAAGAACCCGATTCAAAAAGAACCCGCGCAAGGCCAGAATGCCCAACAGCAGAATGCCCAACAGGGTGAAAAGACCCCGCAACAGGAAGAAACGCCATGATGCCGATCTCGATCAATCTGAGGTCACTTGATGATTTTGCCCTTAGAATGGCCCGTCTGTTGGTCAGGCCTTGGGGCTTTCTGGCAATGATAGCCTTGCTGGTCTGTGTGTTTGCCTCCGGCCTCACGCTGATCGCCCCAAGGCCGGCGATGGCGCAGGGCATGGCCGATGTTGCCTCCGGGCTGCGCACCAATCCTGATGCGCCCATTGAAATCGAGGCCGACCAGCTCGATATCTTCGACAAGGACAAGATCGCTGTCTTCAAGGGCAGTGTGCGGGCAAAACAGGGAGAAACCACCCTGCAGACCGCAACCCTGACCATTCATTATGCAGGGGGGGGAGCCGGTACGGCGCAATCCATTACCCGGCTGGAAGCGCAAGGTGGCGTGACCGTCAGTCAGAAGGATCAGAAGGCCACGGGCAGCGCGGCTTCGGTTGATATGGCCAGTGAAATCATTATCCTCAGCGGCAACGTGGTTCTAACTCAAGGCAAGAACGTGCTGAGGGGATCGAAGCTGACGATCAACATGCGTTCCGGTGCGGCTCAATTGGCATCCTCGGGCGCATCAAGTGGCTCCAATGGCAAGTCTGGGCGCGTTCAGGGGTTGTTTATCCCAAACCGCAAGCCGAAAAACTAGCCGCCAAAGGCAAAGGAACTCGACAATCATGCCAATTGCATTTATGAGCAATTCGTGGAAAATCCTCGCTTCATTGGTGTGAAATCCGGAGCCAATGGGCCGATATGGTCTGGTATCCTCTGGCTGCAGCTTGAAAGCAGCGCCGAATGACCCTGAGCTGACGCCTGAACTATCCCGGAACCGGGCTAGGGTAGCGCGCAGATCGCCACATACTGGCCCGGGAAGGTGGCGGTGCAAACCGAACGGGCTGTAAAGACAACAATTGCCAGATGGTGGCTATCAATAATCAGGTGCACACCCGCATATGCAGCAACTAGATCATCCCCTCTCTGTTTCGGAGACCGACGCCCCGCAAGATCCGTTCGATCCACTCGAACAGGATGGCATGGGCTGGATGGTCGTGCATGATATCGGCAAGAGCTACAAGAAGCGGACGGTGGTCACATCTGCCTCACTGGCCGTGAAGCGCGGCGAGGCCGTTGGACTTCTTGGGCCGAACGGCGCGGGCAAGACCACCGTATTCTACATGATCACTGGGCTTGTTCGCCCGGACAAGGGCTACATTTCGCTGGATGGCTTTGACATCACCAAGATGCCTATGTACCGCCGCGCTCGCCTTGGCATCGGCTATCTACCGCAGGAAGCTTCGATTTTTCGCGGTCTGAATGTCGAACAGAACATCATGGCCGTGTTGGAACTGGTCGAGCCAAATCGCAAGAAGCGCAAGGAGCAGCTTGATGAGCTGCTGGAGGAGTTCTCCATCACCCATTTGCGCAAGTCCATGGCCATCGCCCTGTCTGGTGGTGAGCGGCGGCGCCTTGAAATCGCCCGCGCGCTGGCGTCCCGGCCCTCCTTCATGCTGCTTGACGAGCCTTTCGCCGGTGTTGACCCGATTGCCGTGGGTGACATCCAGCAGCTGGTGCGCCATCTGACGGCGCGTGGCATCGGCGTTTTGATCACCGACCACAATGTGCGTGAAACCCTCAGCTTGATCGATCGGGCCTATATCATCCACTCCGGCAATGTTCTGACCAACGGAACACCTGGCGAAATCATCGCCAACCCGGACGTGCGCAGGCTCTATCTGGGCGAAAGCTTCTCGATGTAACAGGCTGGATTGGGCCGGAATTGCTCCATTAATCCGTGAAATTACGGAAAAGCGCGTCAGATTTGGGCGCAAAGACCATTTGAGGCTTGCAGTTTTCGAAAAATGCCAAATAATTGATCAATGCCTGTCGAAAAGACAGAAGAGAAATGATCAGATTCTGGTCAGACGGCACAATTCTGAGGATAAGCTTTTGATAAATATTCGTTTTATATCAAATAGCAGAATTGAATTGTGCAAGTGGGCGCATTCCTGCTATATCTAACAAGCAAAACTTGTACCAACTTGGCCTGTTTGGGCTAAGAAAATGGTAACAGGCGCAGAAACCTTTGGGTGATGCGTCCGGGTTTGGTGGGTGTGGTGAAGTGTTTCAGGAGTGTGCAGCCGGTCTGTTGGCGAAATGCTCATATCTGAAACCCGACGTGAACTGGGATGGAACTTGCCGCAGACACTCTGCTGGCAGGTGCGGCAGAGGTAAGGACAGACGATCACATGGCTTTGACACCCAGACTGGACATGCGCCAGAGCCAATCTCTGGTGATGACGCCGCAACTGATGCAGGCCATCCAGTTGTTGCAGATGTCCAATCTCGACCTTGTCGCCTATGTCCAGCAGGAGCTGGAGAGCAATCCGCTTCTGGAAGCCGTGACCGAGGATTATGCTGGCGATGCCTCGCCTGCCGAAGCAGCAGACCGTGAGGGACTTGAGTCCGAGCCACCAACAGAGCGGAATAGCGAGCGGGCAGGGGATGCCGAGACCTCAGCTCAGGACGACTATGGCGATGGTGCGTCCGGCCCCGATCTTTCTGAGCAGTTTTCCGGCGAGCGTCCCGAACAGATGGACGCGATCTCCAACGATCTTGATGCGCGTCTGGACAATGTGTTTCCCGATGACAACGGCCAGACCGAGCAGGCTGGTCCAAGTCTCAACGATCCCTGGATGTCGACGCCGATGCGCGATGGCGGGGCCAATCCCGACTATGATCTGGAAGCAGTTCTGGCGGGAGAGATTTCCCTGTCCGATCATCTCGAACAGCAGCTGATGACGGCGATTCTGGACGAACGCAAGCGGATCATTGGTCAGTTTCTGATCAACGAGCTGGATGAATTCGGCTATCTGCAGACCGATCTGGCGATGGTTGCCAACCGTTTGGGGGTGGAGGAAGCCGAGGTGGCCGGAGTGCTTGAAATCCTGCAGGGGTTCGAGCCCTCGGGCGTGTTTGCGCGCACCCTGTCGGAATGTCTGGCGCTGCAGCTAAAGGACCTCAACCGCTACGATCCTGCCATTGCCGTGTTGCTCGACAATCTGGAGCTGCTGGCCAAACGTGATTTCATCCAGCTGCGCAAGCTCTGCGCCGTTGATGAAGACGACCTTGCCGACATGATCAACGAGATCCGGGCGCTCAACCCGCGACCGGGCAGTGCCTTTGGCCATCTGACCGTGCAGCCCGTGGTGCCGGATGTGTTCGTCCGGCAAGCCTCCGATGGTGGCTGGCGTCTGGAGCTCAACAGCGAAACCTTGCCGCGCGTTCTCGTCAATCGCAGCTACTATGCCCAGATCAACGAAACGGCCTCCGGCAAGAAGGAAAAGGAATTTCTGGTCGATTGCCTGCAGAGCGCCAACTGGCTGGTCAAAAGCCTTGATCAGCGAGCCCAGACCATCCTCAAGGTGGCAACTGAAATCGTCAAACAGCAGGATGCCTTCTTCGCCTATGGCGTCACGCATCTCAAGCCGCTCAATCTGCGCACCATTGCCGATGCCATCCAGATGCACGAAAGTACTGTGAGTCGGGTGACGTCCAACAAATACATCGCCACCAATCGTGGCACCTTCGAGATGAAATACTTCTTCACCTCGGCGATTTCGGCCACCGGCGGTGGCGACAGTCATTCCGCCGAGGCCGTCAAGCACCGCATCCGACAGGCGATCGATGGGGAAACCGCGAAGGACGTTCTGTCCGATGACGCGCTGGTCAAGCTGCTGCGGGATTCGGGCATAGACATCGCCCGCCGCACCGTCGCCAAATATCGCGAGGCCATGCACATCCCTTCGTCTGTCCAGCGCAGACGGGAAAAGAAGGCCGCCCGCGGCTAGCCGGAAGCGGTTGACAGAGGGCATAAATCGACTGTGTGCTGGGGCGTCTTCCTGCCGAACGCCCGAAAAAAGGCGGGTATAACCTACGCGCTCTGGCGGCGTCTGTTGTTGCCATCATTCCACCACATCCGAGCAGACGTCTTCTCATTGGCTGAGCTGGGAGAAGTGGTGGTCGTTTGCAGGCCTCGGTCGAGTGCCGTTTTGAATTGAAATATTATTTCAAATTTATTTTCTCTTGCGAAACATAATTAAATATTTGTGTCGATGAATGGTGCATCGTTCTATCGCCCATTGGACAGTGGATAAATACGTAAAGATGCGTGTTTCCAGTCCATTCCTGTCAAGTCTGCTGGTCAAAGCCCATTAATTTTGGCACACTGATAGCATGCATAAGAGACTGTCCCATAACATTGACATTTGCAACCGAAGCGCCTATTTGTGCGCGGCCCGTGCAGACGTCGATGCGGTCCGTGGGATGACTCCATGCGTATGGCCGACCGGGCTTTCGATGTGTTGATGATACGCGCAGATCGAGGCCACATCTTCAGGCCACATTTGCGAACGTCATTAAAAGAGAAAGACTTAAAGTCGGTCATTCTATAGGCCCATAATTGATAGGGGGTTCCATGACGCTTCGAGTATCAGGCAAACAAGTTGATGTTGGCGATTCACTTCGCGCCTATGCAGAGGATCGTGTTGCTGAAGCAGTCGAGAAATATTTCGATGGTGGCTTCGGTGGCCAGATGACTTTGGAAAAGGAAGGCATCGGCTTCAAGAGTGACCTTGTGATTCATCTCGATACCGGGATGGTGATGCAAGCTAGCGGCTCTGATGTTGACGCTCAGAAGAGCTTTGACAATGCTGTTGAGCATATCGACAAGCGCTTGCGTCGCTATAAAAGACGCCTGAAAAGCCATCGCAATGATTTCCACGAGAGCCCTGAGGGCATCGAGATCGCGTATGGCGTGCTGCAGAACCCTGCAGTTCAGGAAGAAGTGCCCGAAGATTTCACGCCGGTCGTTATCGCCGAAAGCACCAGCAAACCCCTCCGTACCATGACGGTTGGCGACGCTGTGGTTGCTCTCGATCTGACTGACGAACCTGTCGTGGTCTTCCGCAATGCCGGTGATGATGCTGTCAACGTTGTTTACAAACGCAAGGACGGCCACATCGGATGGGTAAGCCCTTCCCTGGCTGACAAGTAAGCACTTAGGAACGCCACAAAAGACTGATGGTTCGTGAAACCATCAAAGCATAACGAGGGCGCGCCCCAACAATTGGAATTCCGGTTGATCGGGGTGCGCTTTAGCCAACCAGGCACACGGCCGTTGGTGTTCGCTCAAGATCAAATGGCCTTCAGGTGAGACCTCCTGAAGGCTTTGATCATTTCAAGAAACCGGGGTATCCTGCTTTGACCGGACCTTAAAGCAAGATACTCGATACATGAGAGTTTCATGGAACTGAACGATCTACTCGCTCCTGAAGCGATCGTCCCGCTGCTCAAGGCGAGCAGCAAAAAGCAGGTAATTCAGGAGTTGTCGGAGCGCGCGGCCAAACTGACCGGGCTACCACAGCGTCAGATTTTCGAAAAACTGTTGCAGCGTGAACGGCTGGGCTCCACCGGCGTCGGGCAGGGCGTTGCGATTCCGCACGGCAAGCTGGAAGAGCTGGAGAAGATCTATGGCATCTTCGCGCTCCTGGACAAGCCTGTGAATTTCGATGCCATGGACGACAAGCCTGTCGATATTGTCTTTCTGCTGCTGGCTCCTGAAGGCGCTGGCGCTGATCATCTCAAGGCACTGGCCCGCATTGCCCGCGTTCTGCGCAATGAGGACACCTTGAAAAAGCTGCGCTCTGCGACGGATGGTGATGCCATTCGTGCCGTTCTCTGCCATCTGCCGGAATCCGACGCAGCCTGACCTCATGGCCTGATCCGCAAAAAATCTGCCCGATCCCTCATTTTTGCTGCATTCTGTAATCTGCCTGTCAAGTTCGACACGCAATAAGGCTGTTTCGCTGCCCTGCGACAGACGGAGCCCCCTCGCAAAGGACTCTGCAGGGGGTGGCCTGACTGCGGTTGGCATTGAGAAAAAGAGATGATGGAAGCAGACATCCGAGCAGATGGGCCAAAGGGACCCCCTTTACAGCCGACACTTGGCGAGGCCTCAGCCGTCTGGTGGCGCATTGGTGTGCTGTCATTTGGTGGACCGGCGGCCCAGATTGCCCTGATGCACCGGATGATCGTCGATGAAAAGGGCTGGCTTTCGGAGCGTCAGTTCCTCAATGCCCTTTCCTTCTGCATGATGCTGCCCGGCCCCGAGGCGATGCAGCTGGCCACCTATGCCGGTTGGCGCCTGCACGGAGTGGTGGGTGGGCTCGTCGCAGGTCTGGCCTTTGTGCTGCCCGGCGCGCTGGTCGTGTTGCTGCTCTCTGGTGCCTATGCCCTGTTTGGGGAAGCACCGCTTGCCGCCTCGCTGTTCATGGGCATCAAGGCTGCGGTGCTGGTCATCGTGCTGGAAGCGCTGTTCCGGGTCAGCAGAAAGGCGCTCGATGGTTTGGCCCACTGGCTGATTGCCGCGCTCGCCTTTATCGCGATCTTCTTTTTCTCGGCCCCGTTCCCGCTGATCATCCTCTGCGCGGGCCTTTATGGTGCCTGGCATGGATTCTGTCTTGGCAGGCAAGGCGAAGATGCTGGCGGAGTGGTGCGTGGCGATCTGGTTGCGTCAGGGCAGCAATCGGACCTGTTGGTGCCGCTCGGTCAGACGGTCAGGACCATAGCAATCTGGCTTTGCATCTGGCTGGTGCCGTTGATGCTGGTTCTGCAACTCTCCCCCATGGCGGTCTTTGGCACAATCGGACTTTTTTTCTCCAAACTGGCAACGGTTACCTTTGGTGGTGCCTACGCTGTGCTTGCCTATATGGCACAGGACGCGGTGTCGCTGCATGGCTGGCTGGATGCCCGCGAGATGCTCGACGGGCTGGGGCTGGCCGAAACAACGCCGGGGCCACTCATTCTGGTGACCGAGTTTGTCGGCTTTCTGGCTGCGGCGCGCGCTGATGGTGGTGTCAGCCTGTGGCTCGGACTGGCCGGAGCGGGCGTGACGCTGTGGGCGACCTTTGCCCCCTGCTTCCTCTGGGTCTTTGCCGGAGCGCCCTATATCGAATGGATCGGCGAACGGCCATCTCTGCGCGAAGCCCTGCGGGCGATCACCGCTGCCGTGGTCGGCGTCATTCTCAATCTGTCGGTCTGGTTCGCCCTGCATGTGCTGTTTGCGGATGTGAGCAAACACCAGTGGGGGCTAATGACGCTGACCCTGCCGCACTGGGCAAGCTTCGAGCCGGTGCTCTTTGCCCTCACGGTGATTGCCGGCTATTGCCTGCATGTGCGCAAGCTGTCTGTCCTGACAAGCCTTTCACTGTCTGCGGGTCTCGGCGTGCTCTGGGGGCTGTTTTGATGGCCTGCCGACACGAAAAAGCCCCGAAAACGGGGCCAATAAAAGGGCGTCGGTCTGAAGCAGACTCAGACCGAGCCATCATATTTCCTGGGAGCAGGGCCCACAAAAGGCCCTGAACGGAAGGATGCCTAGTGGACGCTCACGGTTTCGATGTCGTGACGCATGGCGCTGAGCTTGACGGCGGATTCTGATCCGGCCAAGGCAATCGGCTGTCCCTGGACATCCAGCAGCGCCCACAATTCCTGATGCTGCGGAAGATCCGGCGCTTCGGGGAACATATCCATGACTTCTTCCATGCTCACCTGACGCACATAGGCCATACGACGTTCCAACATGATGGATTCCAGACCGTCTTCCATCTCGTCGTCATACATTTCTTCTTCATTCATGGCATCTGCTTTCATGTTTGGCTGTCAAATCGCCCGCAATTGGGAGGATAAGGCAGACTGACAACCTGGGTGGAACACACGCTTACTCTTTTACGTCGATGGCTATTTTGCGGACGACTTTCTCGGGTTCCGGCCGAGCCAGATCAATGGACAATAGCCCATCTTTCAGTTCGGCACCAAGAATTTCAATGCCCTCGGCCAGCACGAACGAGCGCTGGAACTGGCGGGCGGCGATACCACGATGGAGATACTGGCGGCTCTGATCATCCACCTGGCGACCGCGAATGACAAGCTGGCTTTCTTCCAGTGTCACATCAAGCTGATCGCGGGTGAAGCCGGCCACGGCGAGGGTTATGCGCAGCACATCCCCGGTGCCCCCGTTTCCTTCGAGCAGTTTGCTCTCGGTGGGGTCCAGTCTCTCGATATTGTAGGGAGGGTAGCCCTCGTTGGCGCCTTTGGCGACGCGGTCAAGCACCCGCTCGACTTCATCGAAGCCGAGCAGAAAAGGGCTGGAAAAGGCAGACATTCGAGACATAGGCGGTCCTTCTTCGTAAGCGACACGCAAAAGGGACTTTGAACCTTGCAAGCTCTGGTTCCCCCAAAATGCAGAGCCGACGCGATGGCCTCGGTGCCGAGCAGCTCCACGGTGAATTTCCCTGGGTGATCATCAGCGATTGGCTGTATCACAACCCAAGACACGGCAGGCTTTTCGCCACACCTCATGTCAAACCTCAATCCAAGCATTCGACATGTGAATAATATGGGGCTATTCGTGGCAGGCTTCAAGGTCAAACATCGATCAGACGAAGCCAGGCATCCGTTGCGGCGGCCAGAGCTGGCCGGGAGAGAGTTTCTTTGCAGTCTCTGCTGTTGAAAAGGGCAGCAAAGTCAGCGCCTTGTAGCTGTGGCAAGGAACGGGACAGGTGTCGCGAGGCCAGATATCGGGGTTTGAAAAGTTTGCCCAACAGTGAAGGTTTCACCGAAATGAGGGCAGGTTCAGGGGCTTTGAGCCGGAAAATTGGCCAAACTGTGGGGCTTGTCGAGTGCATGGCCAACAAAAAGCCGTCCTGATTGCTCAGGACGGCTTTTGAAACCACAATAGTGTTGGCCGTATCAGCTTGCCTTTTTCGACCGGCGACGATCGGCACCGGTGTTGTAGGCAATTTCAGAATGATATTTGCAATAGGGAGAGCCGGATTCGGACTTGTGACCACAGAAGTGGAAGTCGGTATCGCCCGGATCGCCAATTGGCCATTTGCAGGTGTTTTCCGTCAGAGTCAGGATGGATGCGCGCTTGGAAATGGGCACGACAACCGGATCTGCTTCAGGACGCTTCTCAGCCTTGGGCTGCGGGGCAACCTGTGGCTGACTGTCGACCTTGAGAGCCGTCGCGCCAACGCTTGGTGCAGACGTGCCGGTGCTCGGACGAGCCGGACGGTTGGTCTGCTGGGTGCGAGGGCGACGGGCCCGTGGGGCCGTTGTGGTTGTTTTGGCGCGGCCAGAGAGGCCCAGCCGATGCACTTTGCCGATAACCGCATTACGAGTGACACCGCCAAGTTCTGCCGCTACCTGGCTTGCACTCAGGCCTTCGGACCAGAGCTTTTTCAAGAGTTCTACGCGTTCGTCAGTCCAAGACATATTTGAGCCTCCGTCTAGACTGTTGCAGAAGGCAAACCAACGCCGCTTTTGGTCGTGTATGTACAACCAAAGGTTTGACCTTCTTCAGTGAATTAGAATTTTGCCGCACGATAGTTATTCGTTAATAAATTGTAAACTACTATACGCCGTGAGTCCGCTGCAACTGGATGAGGGGGCAAATCAGCCCTTTTCCCCAACTAATCGAATCAACGAATGTCCAAAAAACGCTTGACAACGGCTTTTTGAATTTATCCTCATTCAACTGTTAATTGCCTGTGGATAAACTGTGGCCAAGTGTTGAATATCCTTGTCTTTACGTCCTTTTACCTGCCGTTGCCCATTTCCTTTGCGCTTTCGCCGAGGGTGCTGCCTTTTCGTGCTTCTCCTGCCCAATCCTTGTTCATCTTTTGTGGGTGGAGTCCGTGAAACATTTTTTTGGTCATGCGTAGGTATGAAGCACGAACGGCATGGCTGGGCCAGCCCTTTCGTGTCGGCAAGTCCCATCTCTCTCACAACAAGATTAATGTCCAGAGGGTCGGTTGAGAAATTCCGGTAACAGTTATTTTGTGCAAGAATTGTAGTTGGCCTATAAAATTTTGTGGATTTATTGTTTGGTAGCATAAAATTCCGTGCGTTATGTGAAGTCTCTGATTGACAAGCAGGGACCGTTCTTGCAATAGAAGGGCCTTCACCGGCCGCCGTTGGGGCGGCTTTTTTTGTTGTAATCCTGCCATTCTTGCTGGGTTTTTGCTGATCTTGCCGCAGAAACTTGCTAGGGCTAGGCGATTGGAAGCCATAAAGCCCCGTTCAAGCATTTTTGCTGTGCAAGGCCGGTAGACGGCATTTCGACAGACATGCTTAATAGGCCTGTCGGATGGCGGATGAGAACAGGAGACCTTTGTCTTGGGACGAGGATGAATAAGATGACGCAATCTTCGCTGTATGCCACTTATGCAAGAGCCAACCTGGAATTCGAAAAGGGAGAAGGCGCCTGGCTTACGACGCGGGATAACCGACGCTATCTGGATTTCGCCGCGGGGATTGCTGTCAACAGCCTTGGACATGCCCACCCCCACTTGGTGGAAGCCCTGAAAAATCAGGCAGATAAGCTGTGGCATGTGTCCAACCTCTATGACATCCCGGGACAGCACAAGCTGGCTGAACGCCTCTGCGCGGTGACCTTCGCCGACAAGGTCTTCTTCACCAACTCCGGCGCCGAAGCCGTCGAATGTGCCATCAAGACCGCCCGCCGCTATCATTATGACAGGGGCGAGCCGGAGCGGTTCACGATCTTGACCTTCGAGGGTGCCTTCCATGGCCGGACCCTTGCGACCATCGCAGCAGGTGGCCAGCCCAAGTATCTTGAGGGCTTTGGTCCGAAAGCGCCCGGTTTCGAGAGTCTGTCGGCTCTGGACATCGACTTGGTGAAACAATCGATCAACGAGACCACCGCAGGCATTCTGATCGAACCCATTCAGGGCGAGGGCGGCATCAGGGAAATCTCGCCGTCATTCCTCAAAGCGCTTAGAAATTTGTGCGACGAAACCAACATCCTGTTAATTCTTGACGAAGTCCAGACTGGCGTCGGCAGAACCGGCCATCTCTTTGCCCATGAAGAAGCCGGCATCACGCCGGACATCATGGCAATCGCCAAGGGTATCGGTGGTGGCTTCCCGATGGGGGCCTGCCTTGCAACCGCAGAGGCTGCCAAGGGGATGGTGCCGGGGACGCATGGATCAACCTATGGTGGCAATCCGCTTGCCATGGCGGTTGGCAATGCGGTACTGGATGTGGTGCTGGAGGAGGGTTTCCTAGAGAATGTTGCCAAAACCGGGTTGATCCTCAAGCAGCGGCTGGCCGGGCTGAAGGATGCCTATCCGGATCTGATTGAAGACATAAGGGGTCGTGGCCTTCTGGTCGGGCTCAAGTTGAAAATGCCACCGGCAGAGCTGGTTGCCGAACTCCGCAACGAGGGTCTTTTGACCGTTGGGGCCGGAGACAATGTTTTGCGGTTGGCGCCACCCCTGACCATCGGTCAGGAAGAAATTGATTTTGCACTCCAGGCTTTGGAGCGGGCGCTCGATACCTTGCGCGCTGCAAAGGCAGACAGTGAATAGACAGGGGGGATTGCAGCCATGTCGAATGATGCCATGCGCCATTTCGTCGATTTGGAGACCCAGAAGACCGAAGACCTGAAGACCATTCTGGCGACCGCACACAAGATCAAGGAAGCCCGCAAGGTCAAGCGCCGGACCGACATGCTCGAAGACAAGGTCATTGCCCTTGTGTTCGACAAGCCGTCGACGCGGACCCGCGTTTCCTTCGATGTCGGTGTGCGCGAGCTGGGCGGAACGCCATTGATGCTGACCGGTGCAGAAATGCAGTTGGGGCGCGGCGAGAGCATTCCCGACACGGCGCGGGTTCTGTCGCGCTTTGTCGATGGCATCATGATCCGCATGCTCGACCATCAGGCTGTCGCCGAGCTGGCAGAATATGCCACAGTCCCGGTGATCAATGGCTTGACCTATTATTCCCATCCCTGCCAGATCATGGCAGACATCATGACCTATGAGGAACATCGCGGCTCGCTGCAGGGCAAGACCGTGACCTGGGTCGGGGATTACAACAACGTGCTGGCTTCCTGGCTGCATGCTGCCGAGCATTTCGACTTCACCATGCGTGTTGCCGTGCCCGATGAACTTATGACCGACCATGCCGTAATCGATCGGCTGCGTGGCCGTGGCGTGCGCATCGAAATGTGCGACACCGCTGACGAAGCCGCCAGCCAGTCCGACCTCATCATCACCGACACCTGGGTGTCGATGGGCGATGAGGATGCGGAACATCGTCACAATCTCTTGAAACCCTATCAGGTCAACACCAGATTGATGGGGCTTGCCAAGGATGACGCCCTGTTCATGCATTGCCTGCCTGCCCATCGTGGCGAGGAGGTGACGGATGAAGTGATCGACGGCCCGCAATCCGTTGTCTTCGACGAAGCGGAAAACCGCCTGCACGCACAGAAGGGTGTCATGGCCTGGTGTTTTCACAAGGCCATTGGTGACTAGGAATTGGCGGCAAGCAAGGCCTTGCGGCAGGACGCACAAGGGTGCGGCTTGTGGCGCTCTGGGCCTTGACGCACGCAACTGAAACAGGGGACAAAGGGTGGATACAAGGCGTATCCGCCCTTTGCCTTTGAGTATGTGCCGCTATTGAACATGAACCGAATGCGCAACCGGAGTATCGCCTCCAACTGTGTGCCGGACCTTCTTCGAACCCGAAAAGGGCAAGCCTCGACAGAATTGTCCCACCCTGATCGAAGGGAATGAAGAGGCCAGAGGAAGGGGCCAGAGAAAGTGAAGCTGATGACTGAACAAAGCAAGAGTGTTTCGCCGCTGGATCGCGTTCTGCCCTTTCAGGTGGACGGGTTGGACGTGCGCGGACGCATGGTGCATCTGAACGAGACCGTCACCCGGATCATCCAGCGTCACAACTATCCCGATGCGGTCAACCGCCTGTTGGCCGAAGCCATTGCCCTGACCGCCCTGCTGGGCTCTTCCCTCAAGTTCGAGGGCAAGTTCATCCTGCAGGTGCAGTCCAAAGGTGCTGTTAACATGATGGTGGTTGATTTCAACGCGCCGGATGCCGTGCGGGCCTATGTGCGCTTTGATGAAGAGGCGTTGCAGGAGCTGATTGCCGCTGGCAAGACCCGCCCGGAAGACCTGCTGGGCGAGGGGCATCTGGTCATGACCATCGATCAGGGGCAATACATGAACCGCTATCAGGGGGTTGTCGTGCTCGACGGCAAGAGCCTTGAGGAAGCGGCGCACAGCTATTTCATGCAATCGGAACAGCTGCCGACACGGGTGCGCCTTGCGGTCACCGAGATGGTATCCAAGCAGGAAGACGGCGCTCCCAAGAGCGAGTGGATCGCCGGCGGGCTGTTGGTGCAATATCTGCCGCAGTCCTCCGCAGACATCCCGCACCGCGACCTGCATCCGGGTGATCACCCAGATCCGGAAATGCAGAAGACCTATCATGCCGATGAGGTTGATGTCTGGCGGGAATGCGAAGCGCTGGTCAATACCATTGACGATCATGAACTGACGGATCCCGCGGTGCCTGCCGAAACCCTGCTCTACCGGCTGTTTCATGAAAATGGCCCGCGGGTCTTCGAGGCCATGCCGATTGTTGACCGCTGCACATGCAGCCGTGAGCGGATTGGAGACATGTTCAAGACCTTCGATCCTGATGAGGTCAAGGAGATGGTTGTCGACGGCAAGATCGAGGTGACGTGCGAATTCTGCAGCACGCACTATGAATTCGATCCCGCCGAGGTTGCCAAACCGGAAGCCGATTGATGTTCTTGTCTCTTTGGAGACAAGGGACATGGTTTCGGTGCTCTGGAAACAATCGCTGATTAACAAACGAAAAAGCCGCCTGATTTCGGGCGGTTTTTTATTTCTGAGTATTTCTGTCTGATACATTATTATGCAAATCTTCCATTGCACTGACGATGTATCATTGAGATAAATGCGGTATGTCCTATCCATGTTTCCACGGGGCCATCAGTCCCAGGTGTGGTACAAGGCAGATGGGGGTGAGAGGGCAGGCGCACGCCATGCTTTGAGAGGGGAATTCTTTTCTTGATTGATCTGCCGGGCCGACAGCTGCGTCCTCCTGTTGCTCCGGCCATGTTTGCTTGAGATTTTCTGCGGGGCCTCTGGTGGCCGTCTGCCAGATTGCGCAGGCGGAAAACCCGGCGCCATGTTTCCTTGCCGAGAGCGGCGCAGGCTACCGCATCTGCTCCGGCAGCAACCCTTGACCCGAGATCATGAACGACCACAGCAACGACATAAAACCGTCCTTCAACGAAGAAACGCCGAGCCTGTCAGTTCACAGCACACAGGATGCTCCGCTGAGGGAGGTCGACAAGGCAAGGGGGGCTCGGTCTGTTTCCGGCCTTCTGCGCGGTGTCCTGCGGCTGGCCCTGCCGGTGGTGGTCATCGCAGCAGGTGGCTTTGCCGCCTGGAAGATGGTCGTCACCAAGCCGGAGGTCGACCGGCGGCCCCCGCGCGAAAAGACCTATGCGGTGGAAATTCGCAAGGCGGAGCCCACATCGATCCAGCCCTCACTTACCCTTTATGGAACCGTCGAGGCCTCGCGTCAGGTGGATTTGCGCGCTCTGGTCAGCGGGGAAGTGATCTGGGTGAACCCGGCTGTTGCAGAAGGGCAGGAGGTTGGTGGCGGCGATGCCCTCGTCCGTATCGATCCTTTTGACTATGAAGGCGCGGTGCGCGAGGCGGAAGCCAATCTGGCCGAAGCCCGGGCCAAGCTGACGGCGAGCGAAGTCTCCCTTGTTAGTGATCAGAAGGCCGTTGAGCGGCTTCAGGAGCAGTTGATCCTCGCGCAGAATGATTTCAACCGGGCAGAGACCCTTGCCAACAGTGGCAGCCTCACGCAGCAGGCGCTGGAAAACCGCAAGCTGACCCTCTCCCAGCGGCAACAGACCGTTGAGGGCCGACAATATAATCTTGAGATCCTGTCCTCACAGATCGAGCAGCAGAAGGCCAATGTCGCTCGTCTCGACTGGAAGCTGGAACAGGCCCGTCGCAATCTGTCCGACACCACCCTGACTGCGCCCTTCAAGGGCGTTGTGAAGGCCAAGTCGGTCGAACTCGGCCGTTCCGTGTCTGGCAGTGACACCCTCGTCTCGCTTTATGATCCCGATGCCATGGATGTGCGCTTTACCCTCTCTGACAGCCAGTATGGCCGTCTGACGCTGGGCGGCAGCGAACTGATCGGACGCGCCATTACCGTTCACTGGCAGCTTGGCGAGCAGGGCCGCCAGTTCAGGGCGGTGATCGATCGGGTCACCCCGGAAATCAATGCGGCCAATGGTGGTGTCGAGGTCTATGCGCGACTGGACGCGGATTCGAACCTCAGAACAGGGGCCTTCGTGGCGCTCAATGTGCCGGACAAGGTCTATGATCATGCCATTTCCATCCCGCAGGCGGCGATCTATGGCGGCGACCTTGTCTACACTAGCAAGGATGGCCGCATGGCCCCGCACAAGGTCAAGGTGCTCGCCTATCTGGGTGACAATGCACTGATCGATGGCGAAGGGTTCGCCGCAGGCGAAGAGATTGTCACGACCCGCCTTGCAGAAGCAGGCCCCGGCCTCAAGCTGGTGGTGCCCGGAGCCGAGAGTGCAACGGATGCTGACACAGGCCGGGAGGGGCCCCAGAAGGACGGTAAGCAGGACGGTAAGCGGGGGGCACCGCAATGAGCCGGTCTGACAGAAAATCAGATGGCGGGGCCGTCGCCTTCTTCGTCCATCATCCCAATGCCGCCAATCTGCTGATGATCATCCTGCTGGTCGCAGGGGTGTTCGCTCTGTCGCGGATGAACAGCCAGTTCTTCCCGACCATAGACTCCGACACCATCGAGATTTCCGTCAGCTGGACCGGTGCCAGCGCCGAGGATGTCGAAGCGAATATTCTGGAGATCATCGAGCCCAAGGTGCGCTTTATCGACGGGATTGATCAGGTTTCCTCCTATGCGCGGGAGGGCGGCGCCTTCATCATTCTGGAGTTCCAGCAGGGTGTCGACATGTCTCAGGCCCTGAGGGATGTGGAATCGGCTATCGACATGATCACGACCCTGCCCGATCTTGCCGACGATCCGGTTGTCTCCTATCGCCAGTTTCGTGACGATGTGGCGCGGTTGATCCTGTCCGGTCCTTTCGATGAGGCGTCCTTGCGGGGCTTTGCCAAGGAAATCCGCGACGATCTCATCGACCGGGGCATCGACACCGTTGACTTCACCGGTTTGCGTGACGAGGAATATCATGTCGGCCTGTCGGACTATGACCTCAGGCGTCTGGGGCTGACCGTGCAGGACATCGCCGGGCAGATTTCCAACAACACTCGTGATCTGCCCTCGGGCAATGTCAAGGACGGCTTCGAGAAACAGGTTCGGACGCTGGCTGCCGAGGAAACGCCCGAGAGCCTGTCAGCAATCAAGATCAAGTCCGGCATCGACGGATCGAGCGTGGCGCTGGGCGATATCGCCCGTGTAGAGCGGCGGCTTGACCCTGATCAGGTGCGCGGCATCATGCGCGGCGAGTCTGCCATCCAGCTGATTGTCCGTCGGGCACCAAATGCCGACTCGCTGGATGCCTCAGCCATCGTCAACGACTATCTCGCCTCCATCGAGGGCGTCTTCCCGCCAACCCTGAAAATCACCCAGTATGATGCGCTTGCCGAAGCGCTGGTCGATCGCATCCTGCTGCTGGTCAAGAACGCGGTGTCGGGCATCCTTCTGGTGATGATCATTCTGGCGCTGTTTCTCAATCTGCGCACCGCACTGTGGGTGACGGCCGGCATTCCCATTTCGATGCTGGCCTCCTGTGTTGCCCTGCTGGCGCTCGGCCAAAGCATCAACATGATGTCGCTATTCTCCTTCATCATGATGCTTGGTGTCATCGTCGATGATGCCATTGTGGTGGGGGAGGAGACCACAACCCGCTATCAGGCTGGCGATCCGGGGCCTGTGGCCGCAGAGGGGGGCGGACGGCGCATGCTGTTGCCGGTTACCGCTGCGTCACTGACGACCATCGCCGCCTTTGCGCCCATCCTGCTGATTGGTGGCGTCATCGGCCAGATGATGGGCGTGTTGCCGATTGTCGTTATCGCCGTGCTGACGGCAAGCTTTGTGGAATGCTTCTTCATCCTGCCCGGCCATCTCTCCCATTCCATGACGCCGAGCCATGATCGGGGCTGGAGCGTGCGCCGGGTCATCATGGTCGGACTCATCATCCTGTTGCCGCTGGTGCTGTTCTATGGCCTGTCGCCGCAGCTGGTCGCCAAGTTTGGCGGCTCCACCGAGTGGGTCTGGCATGCGCTGCATGGCCTGTTTGCCGATGGCAGCATCATGGCGCTTCTGGCGATGATTGCGGTTGCGTCCGTCATTTCTCTGGTCATCGAGGCCCTGCATGTACGCCAGTTGCGGCGCATTGATCCGCGCGCCCACCACGGACGCCACAGTGAAAGCGCCTTCCGCAAGGGCTTCGACAGGGGCTTCGCCGCCTTCCGGGACGGACCTTTCCACGCCCTTGTGACCCTGTCCTACAACTGGCGCTACACGACGCTGGCGCTCTGCATTGCCGCCATGGCAATGGCGGGCGGCCTTGTTGCTGGTGGGCGTGTCGGTTTTGTCTTCTTTCCCTCGGCAGAAGCTGAAACGATCACCATCGCCATGACCTTCAATGTCGGCATTCTGGACGCGGACGCAGAGGCCATCGCCAACAAAGTGGATGACATCGTCTATGAGACCGAGGCGCAGATCGGCAAGGGCGAAAAGCTGGTGACTGCCTCTTTCATCACTCTTGGCCAGTCGGGCCGGACGACTGCGGACAATGTCGCGTCCCTGCGCCTGCGCCTGACGCCATCGGAACAGCGTTCGATACGAACGCCCGACTTCATCCGCGCCCTCAACAGGAACATGCCCGAGATGGCTGGCCTCAGCAGCGCCTCCATTCGCGGCCAGCGCGGCGGCCCTCCCGGGGCGGACCTCGATATCCGCCTCACCGGTGCAACACCGGACGTCCTCAAACGGGCCTCCATCGACTTGCAGGCGCGGCTCTCGGCCTATCCCGGCGTCAGCGAGCTCGATGACAACATGCCCTATGGCAAACCCGAGCTGACCCTGTCTCTGACCCCGAGGGGACGCAGCCTTGGCTTCACGGCCCAGTCCGTTGGCGAACAGATCCGCGATCTGGTGGAAGGGCGCACCGCTCGCAAGCTGGCCATACTGGATGAAGAGGTCAAGGTCCGTCTTCAGCGATTGGCCCGGCCCGACATGGACAGCCTCAGGAGCCTGTGGCTGAAAAGCCCGCAAGGCACCTTTGTGCCGCTGTCCGAAGTGGTGGACATCAGCGACCGGCAGGGTTTTTCCTCCATCCAGCGGCTAGATGGCAAGACCACCGTTGCCGTGACGGCTGATGTCGATGCCGCAGTGGTAACGGCCAGCGAGCTGGTGGCCAATCTCGGTGAGACCCTGATGCCGGAAATCGCAAATCAGTATGGCATCGGCTATCGCTTTGCAGGACGCAACGAAGAGCGGATGGATGCCTTTGCCGATCTGCGCGTCGGGCTGATCATCGCACTGGCTGCCATCTATATCATTCTGGCTTGGATCTTCGCGTCCTACACCCGCCCCTTCGCGATCATGATGATCATTCCCTTCGGGCTGATCGGAGCCGTTGTCGGGCACTATCTGCTCGGTTTCCAGCTCACCATCCTGTCGCTCATTGGCCTGTTGGGGTTGGCGGGGATTCTGGTCAATGACTCGATCATTCTGGTCAGCCGTCTCGATGAGCGCATCGCCCATGGCCAGCCTCTGAAGGACGCGGCGATTGGCGCCAGCTGCGACCGCTTGCGGGCGGTTCTGCTGACCTCGCTGACAACGGTTGGCGGGTTGTTACCGATGCTGTTTGAAGCCTCGCCTCAGGCCCAGTTCCTGAAACCGATGGCCATCACCATTGTCTTCGGTCTGTCGGTGGCGACGCTGTTTGTGCTGTTTCTGGTGCCAAGCCTGTTCGGTGTTGGCGGCGATATCCGTCGTGCCTTGACCTAT
Source organism: Cohaesibacter haloalkalitolerans (assembly GCF_003574655.1). Classification (GTDB taxonomy): domain Bacteria; phylum Pseudomonadota; class Alphaproteobacteria; order Rhizobiales; family Cohaesibacteraceae; genus Cohaesibacter; species Cohaesibacter haloalkalitolerans. The sequence goes on along the minus strand of NZ_QNUM01000002.1, from coordinate 785,264 downwards.
CTTCTGCACGGCAATCGCCATCTGCGGCAACAGACACCTGCAGAGTGATTGGCATCTGATGGAAAGAAGGGGGCAGGTCGCAGCCGGCCCCTGAACAAAAAAGCGCGCCGGTCAGATGGGGCTGACCGTCGCGCCGCTGGCTCATGTGCTCTGCTTCCGTTCGGGTAGCGGAATCTTGCGCTGCATTTTGGGGACATGGAGGGCAGTGCAAGGGACAGGGCTAGCCAGTTTAGTAAGCCGGGTGCGTGGACCTATGGGGTCGCGGCAGTTTCTCCTTCTTCAAAGCGGATGGCCCGGCGATAAAGGTGCCAGGTGGCATGGCCGAGCAGCGGCAGGATTACCACCAGCCCGAGCAGGAAAGAGGCCAGACTGATCAACATCATGAATCCGATGAAAATCGCCCAACTGAGCATTGGCTTGCGGTTTTGCACGACGCATTTGATCGAGGTGATCATCGCGGTGATGAAGTCGACATCCTTGTGCAGCAGCATCGGGAAGGAAACCGCCGTTATGGAGAAGACCGCAAGGCTCATGAAGGCACCGATCAGATTGCCCGCCAGCAGGAACATCGCCCCTTGTGGCGTCAGCAGGATGGTGTTGACCAGCGCTGTCGGATTGACCGGATGCAGCCCGAAAAAGATCACATACAGAAAGATCGCGATATCGATCCAGATAATGAAGGCAAAGCCGGTGATGAGCGCCATCCAGCGCAACTCTTTCGACCGCTCGCCAAAGATCGCCCCAAGAACCGACTGCACTGAAAGAGCCTCGCCACTCTCGCGCCGTCGACTGATCTCATAAAGACCGGCAGCCACAAACGGGGCAATCAGCGCAAAGCCGGAGGCCAGCGGATAGACCAGATAGGGCATGTTGTAGGCGAACAGCAGCCAGACCAGAAACCAGCCGCCAACCGCATAGAAGCCGCCAAAGAACAGGCCATAGGGCGCGCTTTGACGAAAATCGTGCAGGCCCGCACTCAGTGCTTCAGACAGATCATCCATGGAGAGCGCCTGCACCACAGGCTTTGCTGCGGCTTTGCCATTGGCAGCATCGGGCGACGACAGCGAGGCTCCGTTCTGGGGGGAATAGGTCTGGGCAATGTCGGTCAAGTCTGTCCTCCCGCTTGATGCTGGCAGGTCTGACATGCTTGACTTCGAGCCAGTCTCGTCCCGCCATCCGTTCATGCTTGGAAGAAGAGAGTAACCCGGAATGGGTGCGACAGAAAGTCGCAATTGGTTCTAGAATGAACAAGGCGCAAACGGTAACACGGTCCGGTTTCCGGCGGGACGTTTCAAGGGGTTGTTAAATATTGAAAATTCCGAATGTTTGGCAACCTTGAGCTGAAACGGACAGCGTGATGCCTCACGAAGAGTTTATCGCAAGGCGGTCAGAACGGCGTGCTCTTCACCGGTTTCAGGAGGCAAAGCCGCCAGCGGGGTCAGACGTGCTGACCGCCGTTGATGTGAATCTCTGCGCCGGAAACATAGGAACTGGCTTCCGTGCACAGGTAGTAGATGGTGTCTGCCACCTCGGAAGGCTTGCCCAGACGGCGCATGGGAATGGTCCTGACGATCTTTTCCGTGCCCGGAGACAGGATGGAGGTATCGATCTCCCCCGGTGCGATGGCGTTGACCCGGATGCCATGCGGGCCGAAGTCGGCGGCCATTTCGCGGGTGAGCGAGGCCAGTGCCGCTTTCGAGGTGGCATAGGCCGCCCCGGCATAGGGATGCACACGCATGCCAGCGATCGAGGTCACGTTGACGATGGAACCCTCCGTTGCCTTCAGCTCATCAATGAGGCCACGAGCAAGCATGATGGGGGCGAAGAAATTGACCGCAAATACCTTGTGCCATAGCTCGAGCGGGGTCGCCAGACTGTCCAGCCGCTGGCCTGCCGCGTCCTTGGGGCTGATGGCCGCATTGTTGACCAATGCATGCAGCTTGCCGCCATGGGCCTTTAGCCGCTTCTTGATCAGCGCAATGGCGTCTTCGATGGTTTCCGGATCGGCAAGGTCCACCTGAATGTGGTTCTCCTCGCCCATCGGCCATGGGCATTTGTCGGAGAAAGCCTGACGAGAGCAACTGAATACCCGCCATCCGGCGTCCGAAAAGCGTTTGACGGTGGCGTGGCCAATGCCGCGGCTGGCACCGGTCAGCAGAAGCGTTCTTTTTTCCAAAGGCTCCATGATGCTATCTCTCCCCATGAAAGTCTGTTCTTGAAAGATATGGATTGCGGGGCTATTTGCCAATGGCCTCTGGCGCGCCTATATGAGAAGGTGCGCTTCCAATGCAGCCAGTCTGCCAGCAACTAACGGCTTTTTGATGATCATCTGCCACTGCAACAAAATTACGGACAAGGAAATCCTCGAAATTGGCGACAGGATCGCACAGGAGAACCCGGACGCTCCGATCCACTCCAATCAGATCTATCAGGGGCGGGGATGCAAGGCCAAATGCGGATGCTGCCGCCCGATGATCGAAGCATTGCTGTTGCGTGACGGCCATGATGTTGCTATCGCAAGAACCCATGAAATCGCCAAGGCCAAACACCCGCATTTTCACGGGGCGCCGAACGATTGTCCCGGCTTCTCGTGAAAAGCGCTGCCCTTCTAGCCTTTATGTCTACATCGTCCCGGTCCGTCTGCTTTTGACCCGATGGGTGTGCTGTGTTCTACTGGATCAGCGAAAAGTTGATCCAGAATTCAAGCATGGCAATTACACATTCAGGGAGACCATCATGAAGGGTAATGAAACTGTCATTGAATATCTCAACAAGGGTTTGCGCAGCGAGCTGACGGCGGTCAATCAATACTGGCTGCATTACCGGCTGCTGGATGACTGGGGTTTCTCCAAGATGGCAGCCAAATGGCGCGAGGAATCCATCGAGGAAATGCACCACGCCGACAAGTTCATCACGCGCATTCTCTTTCTGGAAGGCCATCCCAATCTGCAAACGCTTGATCCGCTGATGATCGGCCAGACCATCGAGGAAATCCTTGAAAGCGACCTCAAGGGCGAAATTTCGGCTCGCGCGCTCTACAAGGAAGGGCGCGATGCCTGCAACGAGGCTGGCGACTATATCAGCATGAAGCTTTTTGAAGAGTTGATGGCCGACGAGGAGGGCCATATCGACTTCCTCGAGACCCAGCTCAATCTGTTGGCAACCCTTGGCAAGACCAAATACGCCCAATTGCAGGCTGAAGACGCAGGCGCTGGCGAAGACTGACCCCACCTTGACGCTCACTCCGGCCTTCGGTTTTTTGGCTGAGGCTGGATGGCGCTGTATGTGATTTGCCTACAAGGCCCTCGCGTTCCTTGGACGGAACCATGATCGCCGCGGGAGCTTTTTGTCCTTTGGTCTGCAAAATGCGGGGACAATCAAACGCGGCTCAACCAGTTGTGAATTGACCGTGTGGCGTGGAAACTGGAACAAATGCGGCGTTACATCATGTCCCTCCGCGTTTGGGAAGCTCAACCCTCTTGAGGCAGGCCCTCAGGACAATGAGACATCAATCCGCGCGGACGAGGAGAGGAGACCCGGCCATGATCACCCCGCACGCTCAGTTCCCGCACGCTCAGTTCCCGCACACACAGTTCCCGCACACACAGTTGCCTCAAGCACAATGCACTCAGTCCCAATTACCAAAGGTGCAGTCAAGGAGTCTGGCACGCCTGTCCGACAGCACGCTCAAGGCAGCGCTCACCGGCCTGGCCATGGTTGCCGTCTCGTTCACCTTGGCGCCGCACATGGCAAGAGCCGGAATGAGTGATGGCAAGGATTGGTCGGCGGTGCTCGAAAAGGCAAAGGGTCAGACCGTCTATTTCCACGCGTGGGGCGGGGCTGATCGCATCAACGCCTATATCGGCTGGGCAGCCGATTCCGTCGGGAAGCGCTACGACGTGACCGTCAAGCATGTGAAGGTCAGTGATACCGCCAACGTCGTCTCCCAGATCATAGCCGAAAAGGCGGCAGGCAAGGAGGCGGGCGGCGCCGTTGATCTGGTCTGGATCAATGGCGAGAATTTTGCCGCCCTCAAACGACAGGGGTTGCTACTGCCCATGAGCTGGGCACCGGATTTGCCCAACTACAGATTTGCCGACATCAAGGGCAAACCGACGCTGACCACCGACTTCACCGTGCCCACCGATGGTCTTGAAAGCCCCTGGGGCATGGCGCAGTTGTCCTTCTTCTACGATAGCGCCATCACCCACGATGTGCCCAAATCGGCAGCCGCACTTCTCGATTGGGCAAAGGCCCATCCGGGCCGGTTTGCCTATCCCAAGCCGCCGGATTTTCTCGGCTCCACCTTCCTCAAGCAGCTGGCGCTCGAATTGGCCGATGATCCCGCCGTGCTCGCCAGTCCGGTGAACGAGGAGAGCTACGAGGGTGTTTCGCAAAAGCTCTTTGCCTATCTCGATGCCCTGCACCCCTATCTCTGGCATGAGGCCAAGGCCTTCCCGGACAATGTCTCCAGTCTCAGGAACCTGCTGGCCGATGGGGAAATAGAGATTGCCTTCACCTTCAATCCCGGTGATGCCTCCTCGGCGATAGCCAACAACGAACTGCCGGATACGGTCCGTTCCTTCACCTTCAGTGGCGGCACCATCGGCAACAGCCACTTTGTGGCCATTCCCTTCAATGCCAATGCCCCGGAAGGGGCCATGGTTCTGGCCGACTTCCTGCTGTCTCCGGAGGCACAGGCCCGCAAGCAGGACCCGGCGATCTGGGGCGACCCGACTGTGCTCGACATCGCCAGCCTCTCCGATGAGGACAAGGACCGTTTCGAGGCTCTGGACCTTGGTGTGGCAACGCTGAAGCCGGAAGACTTCGGCCCCGCCCTGCCGGAACCGCACGCCTCATGGATGGAACGGCTCGAGAAGGACTGGACCGACCACTACGGCGTGCAATAAGCTGGGTCTCAAGGCGAGGATCGGTCCAGATACGCGATCCCGCCTTGCGTGAACCTTCCTGAAGACGAAAGCCCTATCATGCGCCTGCGCCCCCTTCATCTTGTTCCGATGCTTGCCGGCATGGTGATGGTCGGTCCGGTGATCGCCGGATTGACGGGAGCGCTGCTGCCAGCCTTTGGCTGGCTGCCGGTGCTGGGTGGTGAACAGGTTTCCCTTGCTCCGATACGGGCGCTTCTGGACACGCCGGGACTTGGCCGCTCTGTGTTGCTCAGCCTTGCCAGCGGGCTGGTGACGACGCTGCTGGCCCTTCTGATGGTTATCGGGCTGCTCGCAGGCTGGTCGGGTACGCGCCTGTTTCGCTGGATGGAGCGGCTGATTTCGCCGCTTCTGTCCATTCCCCATGCGGCGGCGGCGTTGGGGCTTGCCTTCCTGTTTGCGCCTTCTGGCTGGCTGGTGCGCATGGTCTCGCCACAGCTCACGGGCTGGTCTCGACCGCCAGACTGGCTGTTCCCGCATGATCCCTATGGCCTTGCGATGATTGCCGGGCTGACGATCAAGGAAATCCCCTTTCTGCTGCTGGTCAGCCTCGCCGCTCTGCCCCAGATCAATCCGCGCACCATGACCGAAGTTGCCCGCAGCCTTGGCTATGGTCCCGTCATGGGCTGGCTGCATGCAGTTTGGCCGCGCCTTTATCGCCAGATCCGTCTGCCGGTGTTCGCGGTCATCGCCTATGCTTCGTCGGCAGTTGATGTGGCGCTCATTCTCGGGCCGACCAACCCGCCGCCGCTCGCTGTCCAGTTGACCCGCTGGATGAGCGACCCGGATCTGGCCATGCGCTTTCTGGCGTCCGCGGGGGCCATTCTCCAGCTTGTCGTCACACTGGCTGCACTGGCTCTTTGGTGGGGAGGCGAACGTCTGGCCGGGTGGTTGACTGGCTGTCTTGTGCTGTCCGGCGTTCGCTTCCAGCGTGATGACTGGCTACGGCGCCTGGCTGCGCTTCTCAACATGGTCGTCGTCGCGGTCATGCTTTGGGGCCTTGCCGGGCTGGTCCTGTGGTCGTTTGCCGGTCTCTGGCGCTTCCCCGAAGCCTTGCCTTCAGCGCTTTCTCTCAAGATCTGGCAGATGCAGGGGGGCATGCTGATCGAGCCGCTTCGCAACGCGGTTCTGATTGGCGGCCTGGCAACTGCCATCGGCCTCGTCCTAACCCTGTCCGTTCTAGAAGCCGAAATCCGCCTTGGGGAGCGGGCCGGGCGCTGGTCGCAACTGCTTGTCTATCTGCCTCTGATCGTGCCGCAGGTGGCGTTCCTGTTTGGCCTGCAACTGATCATCCTGTCTTCCGGCGGGGCCTATTCGCTCTGGGCGATGGTGCTGGGGCATCTGGTCTTTGTGCTGCCCTATGTCTTCCTGTCGCTTGGCGACCAATGGCGCGCGCTCGATCCACGCTATGCCCGGATGGCGGCTTCGCTCGGCCATTCTGCGTGGACGACCTTCTGGTGTCTGCGCCTGCCGTTGCTGACAAGGCCGATCCTCACCGCCGCCGCAGTTGGCTTTGCGGTATCGATCGGGCAATATCTGCCAACGCTGCTGATTGGTGGCGGCCGTTGGGAAACCATCACCACTGAAGCAGTGGCCCTCAGTGCCGGGGGTAACCGGCGGCTGATTGGGATCTATGCCCTGATGCAGATGCTGCTGCCCTTCTGCGCCTTTCTCATCGCCATGGGGCTTCCGGCCCTGCTGTTCAGAAACCGGCGTGGCATGGCCCCGACGACCACCCGATGAGGCGAGGAAGCGATGCAACAACGATCTGAAGAAAGACCGATGAAAAGGAAGAATGGTCCGATGCAGGATATGACTCCATATGACGCCGCGTCGCGCGACCTGACCCTTGAGAAGGTGCAGATCCGCTTGCACGATGCCTGCCTCATTGACTTGTCTCTGACTATCCGGGCCGGAGAGATCGTCACCGTCATGGGGCCGTCAGGCTCGGGCAAATCCTCGCTGCTGGCCTTTGTCGGCGGCTTTCTGGCACCGGGTTTTGCAGCTACGGGCCGTGTCCTGCTCGGTGGGCAGGAGGTGACAGGTCTGCCAGCCGAACAACGCCATATCGGCATCCTGTTTCAGGATCCGTTGCTGTTTCCCCATCTCTCGGTCGGTGGCAATCTCGCCTTCGGCCTGTCCCGCCGCATCAAGGGCAGGGCAGAGCGGGCCCGAAGGGTTGCCGAGGCGCTGGAAAGCATCAATCTTGGCGGCTATGAAGCCCGCGACCCGGAAACTCTGTCCGGTGGGCAGAAGGCACGGGTGGCGCTCGCCCGCGTCCTGTTGTCCGAACCCTGTGCCCTGCTGCTGGACGAGCCCTTCTCCAAGCTGGACGCGGACCTCAAGGCTCAGATGCGTCAGCATGTCTTTGACCGGGCACGGTCCAAAGGTCTGCCGACTTTGCTTGTCACCCACGATGAAGAGGATGCAACTGCGGCGGCTGGCCCGATCATTCGCCTTGCACAGAGGGGTGGGCAGGGATGAAAGCTCTTGCCTTCGCAGCGCCGAAACGCTAGGGCAGGGCATGACCGAAACGACATCCATATCCTTGCCTGATCTGCCCATCCGCGAGGCGCTGCCGGGCCTGCTGGCCGCCATGGCCAAAGGGACGCGCGCGGTTCTGATCGCGCCACCCGGCGCGGGCAAGACCACCTGCGTGCCGCTGGCGCTGCTCGATCAGGGCTGGCTCAAAACCATGACCGCCGCGGGCAATGGCCGGATTATTATGCTGGAGCCCCGCCGCCTTGCAGCCAAGGCGGCCGCCCGCCGCATGGCTCAGCTCATCGGCGAGCCGGTCGGCAAGCGCGTCGGCTATCGAGTGCGCATGGAAAGCCGCGTTTCCAAGGAAACCGTCATCGAGGTGGTGACTGAGGGCGTCTTTGCCCGGATGATCGTCGATGACCCGAGCCTTGAAGGCATTGCGGCGGTGCTGTTCGATGAATTCCACGAGCGCAGTCTCGACGCCGACATGTCACTGGCCTTCGTGCTCGAGGCACAGGCAGTCCTGCGTGATGACCTGCGCCTCATTGTCATGTCCGCGACCCTCGATGGTGGCCGTGTCGCCACTATCCTCGATGGGGCCCCGGTCATCGAGAGCATGGGCCGGGCCTTTCCGGTCGAGACCCGTCATCTGCCGCGCAAACCGCAAGACCGGCTGGAAGAGGCTGTCACCGATGCGGTCATGCAGGCCCTGCGGGACGATCAGGGTTCGCTGCTGGTCTTCCTGCCCGGTCAGGCCGAAATCCATCGGGTTGAGGAACGCCTCGCCCAGCGGCTGAAAAGCAGCCTCGACAAGGACATCATTCTTGCCCCGCTCTATGGCGCGATGGAGGGCCGGGATCAGGACCGCGCGATCGCCTCGCCGCCTCAGGGCAAGCGCAAGATCGTGTTGGCCACCTCAATCGCCGAAACCTCGCTGACCATCGATGGCGTGCGCGTCATCATCGATGCAGGTCTTGTCCGCCGCCCCCGTTTCGAACCGAACCTTGGCATCTCGCGGCTGGAAACAGTGCGGGTCTCCCGCGCCAGCGCCGACCAGCGTCAGGGTCGTGCCGGGCGCACGGAACCGGGCGTCTGCTATCGCCTATGGGACAAGGGCCAGACCGCCGCGCTGCCCGCCTTCGAGCCGCCGGAAATTCTTGAGACGGATCTTTCCCGTCTCGTGCTGGATCTCGCGCTATGGGGCGAAAGCGAGCCGTCCCGGCTCAAATGGCTTGATGAGCCACCCGCTGCGGGTTGGGCCGAGGCGGTCCGGCTGTTGCAGTCCTTTGGTGCGCTGGACCCGGCCGGAGCCTTGACAGAGCACGGCAGGGAGCTTGCGCAACTGCCACTGCCGCCGCGTCTGGCGCATATGCTGGTGCGGGCTCGGGCATTCGGTGCCGAGAGCCTTGCCGCCATGATGGCCGCGCTGTTGAGTGAGGGCGGGCGACTGCGCCACAATGACATGCGTCGCCTGTTGCAGGACCTGATTGCAGGCAAGCTGCCCCGCGCCAAGGAAATCAAGGCCCTCAGCCGTCGCTGGATCGGCAGCCGCTCCGAAGAGCGCCCCAACCCCGAGGAGGCTGGCCGCATTCTGGCGCTGGCCTATCCGGACCGGATTGCCATGCGCCGCGGGGCCGAGGGGCGCTATCTGCTGGCGTCTGGCCGGGGCGGAGTTCTGCAACCCGACGATCCGCTCAATGCAGAGCAGTTCCTTGTTGTGGCCGATCTGCAGGGTGCGGCGGCCAATGCCCGTATCACGCTTGCCGCCCCCATCGCCCGCAAGGTCATCGAAGACGACTTCGCAGATCTCATCACCGAGGAGGAAGCGATCAGCTTTGACCGCGACAGTGGCACCGTCTCTGCCAGACTGCAAACCCTGTTGGGGCGTATTGTGCTGGCCGAGAAGAGACTGAAACAACCCTCACCCGAAGCCATCGCCAGCGCTCTGCTTGCGGCTATTCGCAAGGGCGGTCTGCGTCTGTTGCCCTTCACCAAGGAGATCGAACGCTGGCGCGGTCGCGTCTGCTATGCCGCCGAGCGTGAGGAGGGCTGGCCTGATCTCTCCGATCAGGGCCTGCTCGATGGTCTGGAAGACTGGCTTGCCCCTTTCCTTGCGGGCAAGATGGCGCTGTCGGATATTTCCGCCGCCGATCTGTCCGCAGCGCTTCGGGCAATGGTGCCCTATGACCGGCTGGCAACACTGGAAGCCGATCTGCCCACCCATTTTGAAGTGCCCACCGGCTCGCGCATTCCCATCGACTATGCCGCCGAAAACGGCCCGGTTCTGGCGGTGCGGGTGCAGGAACTGTTCGGGCTCGATCAGCATCCCGCGATCATGGGGGGCAAGCTGCCGCTGCTGTTGCATCTGCTCTCACCGGCCCATCGCCCCATTCAGGTCACGCGGGATCTGCCCGGCTTCTGGCGCGGCTCATGGAAGGATGTCCGCGCCGACATGCGCGGCCAGTATCCCAAGCATGTCTGGCCCGAAGATCCGATCAACACCGAAGCCACCCGCCGGGCCAAACCGCGCAAATGACGCATCTGTCGGGCTCCTGACGGGCTCCTGACTGGCCGGATCGAGCCACTGCCGAAGCAGGACCCGTCGCCCCGATGCCGCTGCCCGGTAAGTTATCAACACTTCCTCTTGTCGCAAATTGACATCAGTGCAATTTGATCCGTTCGCAATATGCGAACAAAAATGAAAAAAATAACTTGATTTGCAGAATTTCGTATCAGGATTTTTTCGGATTCGTACATGTTTGTATCGGGAGTGGCTTTCCGGCAGATAGGGCAGAAACAGTTTTTGCGTGCGGTAACGGTTTTTTGCAACAAAAGCCATCATGCCGATGGTGAAAAGCGAAAATTCTGGCTGCAAAGCGCGCCAGACCATGCAAGACTGTCGCCAATGTGTTGCACGGGGTCTGCGCTTGCCGACAGTTTGAGACCTGTAATCGAATTGTCACCAGGGCATGTCGCCCAATAAGAACCTGGCAAAGCATGTTAGAACAACAGATCGTTGAAGCGATCGATTAAGCAATCGATACAGCATACCAATTAAAAGGGGTTAGACATGTTGCGTCAATTTTTCGGTGCCGCTGCACTCGCAACCATTATGGTTGCAGCACCAGCACTCGCTGCTGAAGTCAAGCCTGCCGTGGTTTATGACCTGGGCGGCAAAAACGACCAGTCCTTCAACCAGTCTGCTTTCCATGGCGCTGAAGCCTACAAGAAGGACACTGGTACCGACTATCGTGATTTCGAAATCCAGAACGACACCCAGCGTGAACAGGCCCTGCGCCGTTTCGCCGAAAGAGGCTATGATCCGATCGTCGCAATCGGTTTCTCTCAGGCTGAAGCCCTCAAGAAGGTTGCTCCGGAATTCCCGGAAACCAAATTTGCGATCGTTGACATGGTAGTAGACTTGCCAAACGTGCGCTCCATCGTCTTCAAGGAACATGAAGGCTCCTTCCTGGTTGGCCTGCTGGCTGCCAAGGCTTCCAAGACCGCCAAGGTCGGCTTTGTCGGCGGCATGGACATTCCGCTCATCCGTGCCTTCGCCTGCGGCTACAAGCAGGGTGCCAAGGCTGCCAATCCGGACATCGAGATCTATGAAAACATGATCGGCACCACCGGTGCTGCATGGAACGATCCTGTGAAGGGTGGCGAGCTGACCAAATCCCAGATCGACCGTGGCGCAGACGTGATCTATCACGCAGCCGGTGGTTCGGGCGCTGGCGTGCTACAGGCAGCCGCTGATGCTGGCAAGCTGGGCATCGGTGTTGACTCCAACCAGAACGGCCTGCATCCGGGTAACGTGCTGACCTCCATGGTCAAGCGTGTTGATACCGCCGTTTACAATGCTTTCAAGGACCTGTCTTCCGACAACTGGTCTTCGGGCATCTATGTTCTTGGCCTTGCTGAAAACGGCGTGGCCTGGGCTGACGACGAAAACAACAAGGACCTGATCACCGCCGACATGCGCGCAGCTGTCGATCAGGCTTCCAAGGATATCATCGACGGCAAGATTGTTGTTCATGATTACCGTGCAGACAACAGCTGCCCGTTCTGAGCAGTTGTAGATATTGCAAGATGTACCCCGTCCCCTTCTCAGGATGGGGTACATTTTATATTCGGGAAATCCGGTCCGGTCGCAGGGCCGGATGATGTCGGCCAGCCGGACTGTCGTGGACGGTCCGTTGGAACAGGCCCACCCATACCGTTTGCGCCCAAAGCGCAGCGGGTCCCGGTTTCCCCGCCCGGATATCGCGCCATCAGAAGCGTGATGCGAGGCGGATGGAATAGGCGGGAGGGGCTGATAAATGGGGACTTTATTTTGCATCTGGACGAGCAAGCAACAGCGCGAGGCGGCGATGGCTCAGGAGCGAATGGCTCCGGCACTGGGCAATCCGCAGATGTGCCCGCCATTCGACTGGTCGGAATCGAAAAGCGGTTTGGCCCGGTCTTCGCCAACAGGAACATTGACCTGACGGTCGCCAAGGGATCGATCCACGGGATCATCGGCGAAAACGGCGCAGGCAAATCCACTCTGATGTCCATTCTCTACGGCTTCTATCAGGCCGACAGTGGCGATATCTACGTCAATGGCAAACGCCAGAAAATCCCCGATAGCCAGAAGGCCATCGCCATCGGGATCGGCATGGTGCATCAGCATTTCATGCTGGTAGAGAATTTCTCGGTTCTGGAGAATGTCGTGCTCGGGGTCGAGGGTGGCGCCTTGCTCGGCAAGGGCATGGACAAGGCGCGCTCGGAGCTGAAGCGGCTGGCGGAGGAATATGACCTCCGGATCGATCCCGAAGCGATTGTCGAGGAGCTTCCTGTTGGCTTGCAGCAGCGGGTCGAGATCCTCAAGGCGCTCTATCGTGGCGCCGATATCCTCATTCTGGACGAACCAACCGGCGTTCTGACCCCGGCCGAAGCCGACCACCTGTTCCGCATTCTGGGGCAACTCAGGGATCAGGGCAAAACCATTCTGCTGATCACCCACAAGCTGCGCGAGATCATGGCCATCACCGACCGGGTGTCGGTCATGCGCCGCGGCGAAATGGTTGGGTCCGTCCATACGGCCGAAACATCGGTCGAGCAGCTTGCCGAGATGATGGTTGGACGTCATGTGCTGCTCAATGTCGAGAAGACCGAGAGCAAGCCGGGTGACGAGATTCTGTCGGTCGAGCATCTCACAGTGATCGACAAGCGCGGCGTCAAGCGGGTCAAGGACGTGTCCTTCTCCGTGCATGCCGGTGAGATTGTCGGTATCGCCGGTGTTTCCGGCAATGGCCAGAGCGAACTGATGGAGGCTGTTGCGGGCATGATCACCGCCAGCAATGGCACGGTCCGGATCAACGGCGAGGCGGTCGATGTGACGAGCAAGGCCGATGCGCTGGAGCGCCGCCATCGCGGCATGGCCCATGTGCCCGAAGACCGGCATCGCACGGGGCTGGTGACCAAGTTTCCGGCAAGAGAAAACATGATCCTAGGCTATCAGGACCAGAAGAAATATGGTCAGGGCACGTTTCTTGATCTTGGGGCCATTCTGAAAGAGACCGAGGAGTTCATGGTCGATTTCGATGTGCGCCCGCCTGATCCGAACCTGAAGGCTGCCAATTTCTCCGGCGGTAACCAGCAGAAGCTGGTGCTGGCGCGCGAAATGGAGCGCAATCCAGACATTCTGATCGTCGGCCAGCCAACCCGTGGCGTGGACATCGGCGCCATCGAATTCATTCACAAGCGCCTCATCGAGATGCGCGATGCGGGCAAGGCCATTTTGCTGGTCTCTGTCGAGCTCGACGAGATCCGCTCCCTGTCCGACCGCATTCTGGTGATGTTCGACGGCACCATCGTTGGGGAACGCCCGGCAGGGGCCAGCGAACAGGAGCTCGGCCTGATGATGGCCGGTATCGCCGATACATCCGGTGTTGCAGACAAAGCCGCAACGCCATCTGCGGACACTGTGGGGGCTGAATAGAATGAGTGCACAGAATGCAAAATTGCCCCGCTGGGTCGACTATGGCCTGATCCCGCTGCTCAATCTGACGGCGGCCCTGCTGGTCTCCGGTCTGGTGGTGCTGCTGATCGGCGAGAACCCGCTTGAGGCCGTCTACTGGCTGGTGCAGGGATCGCTTGGCTATAGCGAGGGTGTGGGCTTCACGCTCTACTACACCACCAACTTCATTTTCACCGGCCTTGCCGTTGCGGTGGCGGCCCATGCGGGCATGTTCAACATTGGTGGCGAGGGACAGGCCTATGTCGGCGGTCTTGGCGTCACGCTTGCCTGTCTGGCCCTCGATCACTATGTGCCATGGTATGTGACCTTCCCCTTCGCGCTGCTTGGCGCGGTGCTGTTCGGTGCCGCCTGGGCGGCCATTCCAGCCTATCTGCAGGCCAAGCGCGGCAGTCACATCGTGATCACGACGATCATGTTCAACTTCATCTCCTATTCGCTGATGGCCTACCTTCTGGTGGAGGTCTTCAAACAGCCCGGATCGATGCAGCCTGAAAGCCGCACCTTCCTTGAAGGTGGGCGACTGCCCTTCATCCATGATGTGGCTGGCTGGTTCGGTATCAAGATGGCGTCCTCGCCGCTCAACCTGTCCTTCGTGGTGGCATTGCTGGCCTGTGTCTTCGTCTGGGCGCTGATCTGGCGTACCCGTCTTGGCTATGCCATCCGCACCTTCGGCACCAACCCCGATGCAGCCGTCTATGCGGGCATGAACCTGTCGCGGATCATCATCATCACCATGATGATTTCCGGTGGCCTTGCCGGTCTCATGGCACTCAACGAGGTCATGGGCGCCCAGAACCGTCTGCTGCTCGACTATGTCACCGGCTATGGCTTCGTCGGTATCGCAGTGGCATTGATGGGACGCTCCCATCCGGTGGGTATCATCATGGCCTCGATCCTGTTCGGCATGCTCTATCAGGGCGGTGCTGAGCTGGCGTTTGAAATGCCCAAGATCACCCGCGACATGATCATTTCCATTCAGGGTCTGGTGATCCTGTTTGCCGGTGCCATGGAGCATATGTTCCGGCCCGCTCTCGTGCGGATCTTCACATCCCGGTCCGATGATCTCGGACAGGAAGCGTAGGGGAGGCTGACCATGGATTTCCTGCAGACACTCATTCTGACGACAGACTCCGCAGTGCGTCTTTCCGTGCCGCTGCTCTTTGCCTGCCTTGCCGGGCTCTATTCCGAACGCTCCGGCGTGGTCGACATCGGCCTTGAAGGCAAGATGCTCGGCGGTGCCTTTGCGGCGGGCTGCGTTGCCGCGATTACCGGCTCGGCATGGCTTGGCCTCTTGGCCGCCATTCTGGTTTCCATCGGGCTGGCGCTGGTGCACGGCTATGCCTCCATCACCCAGCGCGGCAACCAGATCGTCTCGGGCGTTGCCATCAACTTTGTTGCCAGCGGTCTGACGGCGCTGCTCGGGCAGGCATGGTTCGGACGCGGCGGCAAGACACCGCAATTGCCCAACACCGCCCGCTTCACCGAGATCACCTTGCCCTTTGCTGAACCCATGCGGAATGTGCCGGTCATCGGGCGGATCTATTCCGATATCATCTCGGGCCATTCCCTGCTGGTCTATGCTGCCTTCATCGCCATTCCGCTGACATGGTGGATCCTTTACCGCACCCGTTTCGGCCTGCGTCTGAGGGCCGTGGGGGAAAACCCCGGCGCTGTCGACACCGCAGGCATCTCGGTTGCCTGGATGCGCTACCGGGCTGTGATCATCGCGGGCATCCTGTGCGGCTTTGCCGGGGCCTATCTTTCGATTGCCCAGTCGGCAGGCTTCTCCAAGGACATGACCGCAGGTAAGGGCTTCATCGCGCTGGCCGCTCTGGTCTTTGCCAAATGGAAGCCGCTTAACGCCCTTGGCGCTTGTTTCCTGTTCGGCTTCCTTGATGCGGTCGCTATCCGCATGCAGGGCACCGCGTTGCCGGTTGTCGGTGAGGTGCCGGTGCAGGCCATGCAGGCCTTGCCCTATATTCTCACGGTCATCCTGCTGGCTGGCTTCATCGGCAAGTCCATTCCGCCCAAGGCGGATGGTGTGCCTTACACCAAGGAACGCTAGGAGCAGCCCATGAGCACCACCACCATCGCTGTGACCGAAGAGACGCTGAAGCTGCTGGCTCTGGCAACTGAAGCGCGCAAGAAGGCCCATGTGCCCTATTCGCGCTTTCCTGTCGGGGTCGCCCTGCGCACGCGTTCGGGCACCATCCACACCGGCTGCAACATCGAAAACGCCTCCTACCCGGAAGGCTGGTGTGCAGAAACCTCGGCCATCTCTGCCATGATCATGGCGAGCAGCGACGTGGCCGACAGCCGCGCCATTGAGGAACTGGTGGTCATCGCCGACCACACGCCGCCGATTACCCCATGTGGTGGCTGCCGCCAGCGCATTCGGGAATTCGGCAGCCCGGAAACCGTTGTGCATGCGGCCGATCTGGGCGGCATCAGGCAGAGCTTCACTCTGGGAGCCCTGCTGCCCGCCGCCTTCGATCTGGAAGAAAATCGCTAGAGTCGCAAAAGACCAGCGATCAATATCGATAGACACCGGAGCCCTGCGAGAGACAGCGCTCCGGCTGGTCTCACCAAACTGACAAAAAGTCGCCATAACAAGGCGATAAGGATAAAAGATCCATACGCTTGAGAGGGAGAAGCGCTCATGACCATTACAGGTCTCGCCAAGGATGCCGCCAAACGGATTTTGGACAAAGTGGATGGCCCTGCCCGGGTGGGAATGGTGCTTGGCTCGGGCCTTGGGGCTCTGGCCGATGAGGTAGAGAATGCCCAGCGTTTTCCCTATCAGTCCCTGCCGGGCTTTCCGGTGTCGTCCGTCTCGTCCCATGCGTCCGAACTGGTTGTCGGCTCGTTGATGGGCGTTCAGGTCGCCATTCTGGCTGGCCGGGCCCACTATTATGAACATGGCGACGCAACGGTCATGAAACAGCCGCTGGCAACCCTCAAGGCGCTTGGCTGCGACCAGGTCCTGTTGACCAATGCAGCCGGGTCGCTACGCGAAGACATTGCGCCCGGCGAGCTTATGCTGATCGATGATCACATCAACTGGTCCGGTCGGTCGCCGCTGATCGGGGTGGAGAGCGATGATCGCTTTGTCGGCCTCACCGAGGCCTATGATGCGTCGATCCGGGCCGATCTTGCCAAGGCGGCTGAAGCTGCCGATGTGGCCCTCAAATCCGGCGTCTATGCCTGGTTCTCCGGCCCCAATTTCGAAACCCCGGCGGAAATCCGCGCTGCCCGCATTCTGGGAGCCGATGCTGTCGGTATGTCCACCGTGCCGGAAGTCATCCTCGCCCGCTGGATGGGGCTGCGGGTTGCAGCCATTTCGACGATTACCAATTTTGGTGCCGGCATGACCGGCAACGAACTGTCCCATGAAGAGACCAAGGAAATGGGCCCGGTCGGCGCACAGAAGCTGATCGGGGTGATCCGCGCCTATCTGAAGGCAATGGCGGACTGACCGCCGAGCAGGGGGGCTTTCTGTCTGCTCGCTCGGAGCCTCCCTTCTGTGGCTGCTTTTTCGGGTATTCTTCAAAAAAAGAGAAAAACAATGGACAACAAGAATCTGGCACAAAAAGCCATCTCTCTGCTCGATCTGACTGACCTTACCGATACCTGTGATGATGCCGCCATCGAGGCGCTGTGCAAACGCGCCCGGACCTTTTATGGCAACACGGCCGCCGTTTGCGTCTGGCCGCGCTTTGTTGCCAAGGCAAGGGAATGCCTCAAGGGCACCACGATCCGCGTTGCCACGGTGGTCAATTTCCCTCATGGTGGTGAAGACCTTTTCGTCACCCTTGCAGAAACCGAACTGGCGCTTGCCGATGGAGCCGATGAGATCGATCTGGTCATCCCCTATCATGCCTTCATGGAGGGGCGGCGCGGCTTTGCCGAGACGATGGTGGAGAGGGTAAGGGCGGCAGTTCCTGCTCCGACGAAACTCAAAACCATTCTCGAAACCGGCGAATTGAAGGACCCTGCGCTGATCCGCGCGGCAGCCGACATGGCGATTGACGCCGGGGCGGATTTCATCAAGACCTCGACCGGCAAGGTTGCCGTCAATGCCACACCGGAGGCGGCGGAAATCATGATGGAAGCCATTGCCGAGAGTGGTAAAGCGGTTGGCTTCAAGCCTGCCGGTGGTGTAAGAACGCTGGACGATGCCGGGACCTATCTGGCAATCGCCGCAAAATACATGGGCTCGGATTGGGCGACGCCTGAAACCTTCCGCTTTGGCGCATCGGGCGTGCTCGACGCGCTGCTGGCGGAAATAAAGGGCGAAACCGCAAAGGCCGGAGAGGGTTACTGATGCTGCCACAGGAAATCATTCGCAAGAAACGCGACGGCGGCACCCTGAGTGCCGAGGAAATCCAGTTCTTCGTCAAGGGCATCACCGATGGATCGGTAACCGAGGGGCAGATCTCGGCGCTGGCCATGGCCGTCTTCTTTCGCGGCATGGAACTGGATGAACGGGTTGCCCTGACGCTGGCCATGCGCGATTCCGGCTCGGTGCTGGACTGGTCTGAGCTCAATGGCCCGGTCGTCGACAAGCACTCGACCGGCGGTGTCGGCGACAATACCTCGCTGATGCTGGCCCCGGCGCTGGCGGCCTGCGGGGCATTTGTACCGATGATCTCGGGGCGTGGCCTTGGCCACACCGGCGGCACACTCGACAAGTTCGATTCCATTCCCGGCTACATCACCCAGCCAGACAACGCCCTGTTCCGCAAGGTGACAAGGGAGGTCGGTTGCGCCGTCATCGGCCAGACAGCAGACCTTGCCCCGGCCGACAAGCGCTTCTATGGCATCCGCGATGTTACCGCGACTGTGGAGAGCATCCATCTCATCACCGCCTCGATCCTGTCCAAAAAGCTGGCCGCCGGCCTGCAGGGGCTGGTGCTCGACGTCAAGTCCGGCTCGGGTGCCTTCATGCCAACCCATCAGGAAAGCATCGAACTGGCCAAAAGCCTTGTGACCGTCGCCAATGGGGCGGGTGTGAAGACCGCAGCCCTCATCACCGACATGAACGAGCCGCTCGCCACGGCGGCGGGCAACGCCATCGAAATGAAAAACGCGGTGCAGTTTCTGACCGGCGACGCCATCGATCCGCGCAACTGGGAGATCACCGTTGCGCTGTGCGCTGAAATGCTGCTGATCGGCGGCGTCGTTGCAAGCCGTGACGAGGGAACCGAAAAGATCGAGGATGCCTTCCGGTCAGGAAGGGCGGCCGAGAAATTCGCTGAAATGGTTGCCGCTCTGGGTGGCCCCACCGATTGCATCGAGAATATGGAAGACTACCTCAAGCTGGCCCCGATGGTGGTCGATATCTATGCTGAAAAGGCGGGTCTGGTTGAGGCCATTGACACCCGCGAGGTCGGCATCGCCGTTGTCGAACTGGGCGGTGGCCGCATCCGGGCAGCAGATCCAATTGATCATTCCGTCGGCTTTGACGGGCTGGCCGGGCTTGGTCAGCCGGTGGACAGCAACACGCCGATCGCCCGTGTTTATGCCAACAGTGACGATCAGGTCACCAGGGCAACCGCCCGTATCAGGGCCGCCTATCGCATCGGCGAGGCGGGCACCCAGAGCAGGACCATCTATGACATCATCGATCAGTGATCGATTGACCAATCGTCTGGGTCGAGCGGCAGGGACCAGACCTGTTGCTCCCTTGCAGACAATTTTCAGATAAAGGGGGTGCCCCATGGCACGCGCATTTCTACTCGTTCTTGACTCCTTCGGCATCGGCAATGCGCCGGACGCCGACAAGTTTGGCAAGCCGACATCAGACAAGGGCTCGGACACGCTGGGCCATATCGCGGCTGCCTGTGCAGCGGGCAAGGGCGACAAGGGAGGCCTCAGATCAGGGCCACTCAAACTGCCGAACATGGATCGTCTGGGGCTGGGGCTGATCGCCGAAAAGGCAACCGGCAACCGCCCGGCCAATCTTGCCTATGCGGGCGAACCGGAAGGCCTCTGCGCCAATGCGGTGGAAGTCTCGATCGGCAAGGACACGCCTTCGGGCCACTGGGAGATTGCCGGGGTGCCGGTGCCGTTCGACTGGGGTTATTTCCCCGATACCCAGCCAACCTTCCCGCCGGAAATGACAAAGGCCTTCCTGGAGAAAACCGGTCTGCCGGGCATTCTTGGTGACAAGCACGCCTCTGGCACGGTGATCATCAATGAACTGGGGGAGGAGAGCATCCGCACCGGCATGCCGATCTGCTACACCAGTGCGGATTCTGTCTATCAGATTGCCGCTCATGAAGAGCATTTCGGGCTGGATCGCCTCTACGAGATTTGCGAGATCGCCTTCGATCTGGTCGCCCCCTACAACATCGGCCGTGTCATCGCCCGTCCATTCATTGGCGAAACCCCCGCCGATTTCGAACGCACCGGCAACCGCCACGACTATTCCGTTTTGCCGCCGGAGCCGACCCTGCTGGATCGTGCCAAGGATGCCGGTCGGCAGGTGCTGGCCGTTGGCAAGATCTCCGATATCTTCGCCGCTCAGGGCGTGACGAAAAAGATCAAGGCAACTGGTAACCCGGCCATCTTCGATGAAACGCTGAAGGCTATTGGCGAGGCAAAGGATGGCGATCTTGTCTTCTCGAATCTCGTCGATTTTGATATGCATTTCGGCCATCGGCGCGATGTGCCGGGCTATGCTGCGGCGCTTGAATATTTCGACGCCCGCCTCCCTGAACTGGAAGCCGTGCTAAAGCCCGGTGATCTGGTGATCCTCACCGCTGACCATGGCTGCGATCCCACCTGGCAGGGCACCGACCACACCCGCGAGCAGGTGCCCGTTCTGATGTTCGGGCCCGGCATCAAGGGGCGATACGCCGGTCAGCGCCTGACCTTTGCCGACATTGGCGAGACGGTCGCCGATCACCTCGGCCTTGCGCCCGGAAAACATGGAACCTCCTTTCTCAAGGACTGACCGAAGAAACGGAGTATGACCAGACTTATGCAATTATCCTATCGTGCCGTGGTCTTCCTTGCGCTTCTTGCCGCCACGCAGGCTCATGCGGGCGGCGAACCAGGCGGGCCTAAGGCAGGCGCCATGGATCGCAAGCCGCTTTTGCCAGCGGCAGCCAACTGCCCGGACGATCCGCAACAGGCCGCAAGAGACCTTTGGCCGATGGCTGCAACCTTCGGGCCGCGCATGACCCGCCTGAGGGGCAAGCACGCCTGCGGCCAGTGGCTCCAATGCGACCGCGGTTTCCCGGCCAGAGGCTGGCGCTGCCAATGGCAGGCTGACCATCGAAATGCCCCGAAGAGCAACGCGCCTCAAGGCAATTGAACAAGAAAAGCAATGCAGAACACCAATCCCGCAGCTTCCGGCCAGAGCCTTCTGAAGGCCGAACTTCATGTCCACATCGAAGGGGCGGCTCACCCCGAACTGGTGCACCGTCTGGCCGAACGCCATGGCAAGAATCTCGATGCCTTCATGCGCGATGACGGCACCTATATCTGGTCCGATTTCACCAATTTCCTCGAATGCTACGACAAGGTGGCTGCGGTCATCTGCACGCCGGAAGACTATGCCGATCTGACTGAGGACTATCTCCTGCGCAATGCTGAAGAGGGCTGCATCTATACCGAGTTTTTCCTCTCGCCCGATCATGTCGCACTGATGGGCATGAGCTACGACAATCTGCTTGAGGGCATTTCGGAAGGCTATGAGCGGGCAAAGGCCAAGAGCAGTGCGCAGGGCTTCCCCCTTGAGGCTCGCTTCATCGTCACCTGTCTGCGCCACATGGGGCCTGAAGCCGCCATCGACGTGGCAAGGCGCGTGGCAGCCCGGCCGCATCCGTTGGTTACCGGTTTCGGCATGGGCGGCGACGAACGCCTCTACAGCCAGCGGGCGTTTGCCCCGGCCTTCAGGATTGCCCACGACGCCGGGCTTGCCTGCACAACCCATGCCGGAGAGTTCGGCAATCCGTTGAGCGTGATTGATGCGCTGGATCATCTGCCGGTGACCCGCATTGGCCATGGCGTGCGTTCGGTCGAGGATCCGGATCTTGTCCGCCGGCTGGTCGATGAGGCCATCGTGCTGGAAGTCTGCCCCCATTCCAACGTGGCGCTCGGCCTCTATCCGACCCTTGCCGAGCATCCGCTGCCAATCTTGATCGAGGCCGGTGTGCTGACGACCCTGTCGTCGGATGATCCGCCCTTCTTCTCCACTTCGGTCGGCAAGGAATACGACGCGATGGCGGCAACGAACGGCTGGGACCGGGAAACCATGAAAGGCTTTACCCGTCGGTCGCTGGAAGCGGCCTTTCTGGACGAGGCAACAAGAGCGCAGCTGCTGGACCGTCTTGACCGCAGCTGACCGGGTCGCCCACCCGCAGGGCATGGCCCGCGAGCCCAGCCCCAAAAGGTGGATCTGTTAGGATTATGCCCAGAAACCGGTTCATCAATCCGCATGCTTTTGGCCCTTTGCTTGCCCTCTGCGCGCTGCTTGGGCTAAAAGAGGCGAAATTGCACCATAGAACAAAGGAATCGGGCCATGCAGCAGGTAACAGTCGTCGATCATCCGCTTGTCCAGCACAAGCTCACCATCATGCGCGACAAGGACACGTCCACCGCGTCATTTCGTCAGTTGCTGCGGGAGATTTCCCATCTGTTGTGCTATGAAGCAACGCGCGAACTGGAAATGACCAGCAAGCTGATCGAAACGCCCCTCATGGAAATGAGAGCGCCGACCCTTGCTGGCAAGAAACTGGTGTTTGCCTCGATCCTGCGCGCAGGCAACGGCCTGCTGGAAGGGATGCTTGATCTGGTGCCGTCCGCCCGCGTGGCTCATGTCGGCCTCTATCGCGACCCGGTGACCTTCGAGGCCGTCGAATATTACTTCAAGGCTCCGGACGATCTGGAAGATCGTCTGGTCATTGCTGTCGACCCGATGCTGGCCACCGCCAATTCGGCCGTTCTGGCCATCAACAAGCTCAAGGAACGCGGCGCTCAGAATATCCGCTTCGTTTCCCTTTTGGCCGCACCGGAAGGCATCAAGGCCTTCACGACCGCCCATCCTGACGTGCCGGTGATCACCGCTGCCATCGACAAGAAGCTGAACGAGAAGAACTACATCCTGCCAGGTCTCGGCGATGCCGGCGACCGCATGTATGGCACGAAGTAGCTACCGCTGGGGTTTTGCCCCGGTTCTGAGACGACGATAGCAAGGCCTGTCTTCAGGCCTTGTTTACCATTGGTGCTGAAAAAAGCGTGCACGGGCCCTCTTCTTAACCGGAGGTAGGGCAATCGGCGGCATCAATGATGAGGTCTGGACAACCGGAGACCTGATGCATGGCACGCCTCATTCTCATCGCTCTGGCGGCTGTCGTCGCCTTCACCATGCTGCCCGGCATGGCAACCGATTGGCTCGTCGCCCGCGGCTATATGGTGCGCAGCAATGAAGGAACCCTGCTCAGCGCTCAATCCACCGAAGGCAACACCCGGACTGCCACTCCAACCCATGCCAACTACAACGGCGTGCGCCGTGCCGTGCTGAAATCCGGTCCCGGCGGGCATTTCTTCGCCAAGGCCCATATCAACAACAAGGTCGTCAGGGCAGTGATCGACACCGGCGCTACCATGGTGGCACTGACCTATGAGGACGCAAAAAGGCTGGGCCTGCGGCTGGACAGACAGGATTTCCGGTTTGGTGTCCAGACAGCCAACGGCACAGTCCGGTATGCCCGCACGCGCATCCGCTCCATCCGGATTGATCAGGTCGAGGTGAAGAATCTGGATGTCATAGTGGCCCCGAAAGGAGCCCTTGGCATGACCCTCATCGGCATGGGCTTTCTTGGCAAGCTCAAGACCTTCCGCATGGAGCGCGGGCGCCTCGTGCTGGAAAGCTGAGACGCCCGGCATGGCTCAGATCCTGTGATCGTGCGGTCAGATTGCGAAGCCGTGGGCCCGGAGGTCTTCGGCAAGCCCGAACGGGCTCTTGAAGTGATGGGCAAACATTCCCACCGCGCGTGCGGCTTCCACATTGGGCAGACTGTCATCAATGAACAGACAATCGGACGCCTCGAGAGTGTTGCGTTCCAGCAGGCACTGGAAAATGGCAGCATCCGGCTTGACGATCTTTTCATCCGCTGAGACCACGATATCGCGGAACTGCTTGAGGGTGGGGAACCGCTCCTGACATTCCCGGAAGGTGTCAGCGGCGAAATTCGTGATCGCGTAGATCGGCACATTCATTTCCTGTAGCCGTTCCTTGATCAGCACGGTGCCTGCGATGACACCGGGCACCATGTCGTGCCAGCGACTGCGATAGGCCCGGATTTCCTTTTCATAGTTGGGATGCGCCTTGACGAGCATTTCGATGGCTTCTGCCCAATCACGGCCAAGATCCTGTTGCAGGTTCCAGTCATGCAAGCCTGTTTCTTCCGTAAAGCGGTCAATCTCTTCCTTGCTGGCGAAATAGGACTCATAAAGAAAATGCATGTCCCAACGGATGAGTACATTGCCGATATCGAAAACAACAATCGATGGATTTTTTGTCATGAGGGGCTCGCTATTCGATCAGGTGTAATATAGCCAAGGTTATTGATTTGATCCGGGTGGCGTAACATCCCAAGATGTCCATTATATGATTCGCACAATCCTTTGCTGGGGGATACCAAATTTATATGTTCAAGGCGGTTTCTGGCTGTTTGGTCGCACATGGCGTAAGTGGCGCATATCAGCGGCTTTCTGGCAAATTGACGAAGGCACTTCTGGCGATGCTTCTGACTGCTGGAGCAGGGCTTGTCCCCTCTGGTGGCCTGCTGGCTCAGGAAGGGGTGGAACGTCATGCGCTCGAAGCGCTGGATGATGCGACAAGGAGTGCCCTGCCATCGCAGTTTCCTGCAACCGATGCGACCCCGCCGCCCGATAGCGGCTCAATCATCGACCGGACGGCACCGGACCCGGCCAACACGATCGAGCTTCTCGACAACAAGCCACCCCTGCGCATCGGCCTTGTTGCCGAACGCGGTGCCAGCTATCTGCAGGCGCAGATCGAGCCCTTCAGATCCTATATGCAGGATAGCCTGTCGCGACCGGTGGAAGTCATTGCCTTCAACTCGATGACCACCCTGATGGCCGCCCATATCAGCCATCAGGTCGACTACTCGATCTATCCTGCCAGCATTTTCTCCATGGCCTATGCTTCCTGCGGCTGCCTGACCCCCATGGTGGCCCCTGTTTCGCGAGAAGCGCCTGATGGCGTCTACATGGTGCTTGTGGTGCGCGGGGCAAGCGGCATCAAGAGTCTGGCCGATCTCTCCGGCCGGTCCATGGCACTTTCCTCAAAGAATGGGGCAATACCCTTCTACATGGCGATGAATGAGCTGAAGAAGTCCGGCCTCAACCCCGAGCGGGATCTGGCGTCGCTGGTCGGCAGGGATAATCCGGGCGATGCTCTGGCCCTGTTGGAGGATGGCACGGTGGACGCCGCGCTGGTCTGGTCGACCACCCCCTACAACCAATCCCTGTTCACCAGCGACGGGGCCATTTCAGCCTATGTCCAAAGCCACAATCAGAGCCGCAATGACCGCAGGGACGAGGCCACGAACCCGGATTTTCTCTCGATCTGGCATTCACCTGCCATCCCGGCAGGCCCCCATGTCATTCATAATGAGGTCTCAAAGCAGGATCGGGCGGAGCTGATCAATGCTCTCAAGGACATGAACAAGCTTGATCCTGCCGCCTACGACGCGGTTGAGCGGCGTTATGATGGTGGGTTCAGAAGCGTGGAGTTGAAGGATTACGAGCCGTTGATCGAGATTGCCACCAAACGCTGAGTCATACTGAACCTGCAGTAGACCCTATCTGCAGCTCACGGCATCGGCATTGCGGGGGGCAAAGATTGCGGTATCCCGGAAGGTCATGTCCATGAGGCCACCACTGCTGCCATACAGGCTGGAATTCTTGGTAAAGGCCTCATAGTCCACTTCGCTGGCAGTCATGACGTAGAAGGTGTTGGCGATCTTGAGGCCATCGGGCAGGGAGGACGGATCGATCACGGCGGTGCCGAAGGAACACTCAAGATTCACCCGACCCGCACCGTCGATCCGAACCCCGATCAGTCCGATACGGTGCGTAAACCCGTCATAGGGGAACAGTATTCGGTCGGCGATGTCTCCAAATGTATCCCAGTCCGATGCGGTGATATTGTCATCCTGAGCTGCCAGATTGGCTATGGTAGAGGCCAGATGGGAGGATTTCCGTTTGGTCAGAAGGGCATTGTTCAGTTCCCATGTTCCGAGCAGCAGCACAGCCATCAGCGGCAGAACCAATATGAATTCAATCGAGACTACCCCGTGCTCATCCCGGCGGAAGCGATCGAGATGTGAGCGTAAAGTGGAAAGAAGGGTCATCTTGCTTGCCTGTGTGATACGGAAAACGGGCTCAGGGAGCGGCTCGGACTTTGATATGCGGAGGCCCTATGAATAAGGTTCACTGCGAAAGACCATCACCGCCGATATGACAAACTGTGGCCCATTGGCGGCATCAAGCAAGGCAAACAGGCTGTTGATCGATGACATGGGCAAATAGGCCTTGACGATGACATAGTCGCCGCCAATCCCGGGGTCATATTGTTCTTTTGTCGGGTCGAGGACACCATTGGTGACCGGAGCCTTGGTATCAAGGTTGGAAATATCCGGATCACTGGTCACATCCACCACTATGTCCGCAAGGCATGTCTGTGTGGGAACAATCACGGAATCACAGATCAGGCTCTTGAACTGGTCCTTGGTCATATCGGATGCATCGACTTCCCCGATGCGGATCTGCCGTCCTGCCATCTGGGCGCCGTCCTCGAGCGTGTTCGAGGTGATATAGATATACCCGATACCCAACAAGGCATAGAGAAAGGCGAAAAAGGGAAGTGCCAACATGGCAAATTCAATGGCCGTGGCGCCGCTTGTGTCACGCAGGAAGGGGCTGCGAGGCTTTTGCGAAATGGCGCGCAAAGCCTGCCACTGTCTGCATGATGCGATTGCGGAGAAAGGTTTCATGGTTACTCCCTCTCGTCTCGACCCGGGGTCGAAAAGGACAGGCTGATGGCACCGTGGCAATGGATCTCTGGGAGCAATCGGGCTATCCCTTTAAAGCTCCGCAAAAGAATGACAGAAAAGCCTTTATGAATAATTGGTGAAACTGGTTAATTGCGCCGGATCAGGCCAGGTGAGATAGCTGCCAACCAGATCGGCACAGGCCCATCTTCAAACCGGGCACCAGTCCACGGGCCGAGCTTTGGGCCGATCAGTCCCCAACTATGAATCACGAACGGACTATTTGAGTTCCGGTGAAACCGGCTGCTCCTGAGCCCCCTTGTTGTAAACACTGACTGATTGCGCCAGTTCGTTCAATCTTTCAGCCTTGTCTCCAATCCTGTAGACCGGCTCACAATCGGGATTGCAGTGAAGGGTAACGCGATCTGCTCCCTTATAGACAGTAACCGTGCTTTCCAGTGCCGAGGACACGCTGAGCAATTCATCGGCGATGGGTTCGCCCGCAGAATCCAGAACGATGAGATTGGTCGTTCCATATTGCTTGCCGGTGATGATCAGGGTTTGGCTGTCCTTGATGGTGGCATCCGCAATGGACGGGTTGCCGATGATAACCATGGCGGCGGGCCGCGAAACACGCATGACCTTGGCCCTGTCGAGCTTGACGTCGATCATCGGATAGGACTGTTCTGCCAGAGCGGAATGAACCACTGTAAAAAAGCCGACTGCAAATAATGCATAGACTGCTTTGGCGAATTTCATGTTTCATCTCCATGGGCAGGGTGTCGTGACTTTTCTCAAGGCACCGCATCACTGCAATAGACTGGACAAAAATGGTGAAGGAAGCCTTAAGGGCAGGTTTTTGCAAGCATGGAGCACCGGGGTGGCAAAGTACTGGAGCTATTGCGATCGGTGAATATATAACGAAAATTGACTGTCGTTGGAATGAATTTATGTATTAATATATTGTTATCCATTTATTTCTAAGAAATATTTTATATTTTTGAAATTTATAATAGTCGTTTTGTGAATATATATTATATATTGGATGGAAATTTTGTAGCAGTTTTTTAACCAAAACTTTTAGCTATGTGACTTAAGGGTCATTTTGTCTTTGGATTTAACTTGATGGAAAGACTTGCTGGATAAAAGTGTCATTGTTCGAAGGGTACAACAAGATCGCGAAAAGCGCTGACCCGAGAGCATTGAGCTGTCAAAATGTGGAATTTAGGAGTCCATCATGAAAAAGTTTTCTCACTTTCTTAAAGACGAATCCGGTGCAACCGCTATCGAATACGCTCTTCTCGCTGGCCTGATCGGTGTGGGCATCGTTACTGCAGCAACCACTCTGAAGGGTGAAATCGTTGCCCTGTTTGGCCGTATCGAAGCAGCCCTTAAGGCAGCTGTTGTTTGATTGCGGGTTTCATGGTCTTTCAGGAATGAACGATCTTGCAATGAAAGGCTGTCCTAGAGGCGGCCTTTTTTTTGAATTTTATGAAATAATTCAAAGGTTTGGTAACCTTTCTGAGTGACAATTCGTGTGTCTGGAAGTGGCTTGGAATGGGCCAGCTTGGCTATGAGGAAGGGGCGGTAGAGCCTCATTCGATTGAAAAGGGGAAGGATCGAGATATGATGAACACCTTGTTTGGCTGGGGCCTCATATTGTTTGCTCCCCTTGTGTTTGCCTATGCTGCCAGTTCCGATTTGTTTAGCATGCGCATTTCCAACCGGCTGGCGCTGACCTTTCTTGCCGCATTCCCGCTCTTTGCTTATGGAGCTGGCATGAGCTGGGAAGATGCGGCTGGACATCTGGGCGTTGGTCTTCTGACGTTTGTCATTGTCTATGTGCTCTGGATGTCCAAATGCATCGGTGGCGGCGATGCCAAATTCGCAGCCGTGGCCGCAGTCTGGATGGGGCCGGAATTCATGCTCCTGTTTTTCTCGCTTACCTCGATCTATGGCGCCATCATGGCCATTGCCTTCATCCTGATGCGGTCGCGCTTTCTGCCCGGCTTTATGGTCAAGATGGATTGGGTGATGCGTCTGCATACGGTCAAGCGCATTCCTTATGGCCTTGCTCTCGGCGCGGCTGGACTGCAGATCTATTCCATGTCGGGCTGGATGGATGCCGGAATCAAGCTTGCGGTCTCCTGAACCGGGTTCGGTGTCGGCTTTGGCTTGAGCCGGGCGGGGCGTATCCCGTGATATCATGTCTTCCAAAGATAGGCGCACGTCATCAAGGCGTGCGTTTTGCTGTCTGGCTCTTGCCATGCGGCTAACCAACGCCTGCCCAAAGCGGCATAGCGGGCGCGAGACTGACGTTTTTTGCGAAATTAAGGTCATATTAAGCAAAGACGCTTACCTGTCGTTAACCATAAGTGATGGACACTGGCCACGAGCGCTTTTGCGCCCGTAAACCATTTGATGCCTGAAACGCATGGGAACCAGGACATGAAACTAGCGCGTATTGCTGTCATTGTTGTTGCACTGGTCGCAGGACTGTTCGCTCTGGTTCTGGCCAAATCGCTCGGCACCAAAACAGAGATCGTAGAAGTTCAGCCCGCAGCACCGGCCGAGACAATTGATCTCACCGAAGTGCTGACTGCATCCAGAAATGTGTCACTGGGCGAAAGTTTCACGGCTGATCTGTTCGTCTGGCGCAAATGGCCCAAGGCGAGCACGGCTCCGGGCTATATCACCCGCGATGCCCGGCCCGATGCCGATAGTAAACTGGTTGGCGCCGTTGCGCGTGGGTCCTTTCTGGAAGGTGAGCCGATCAACGAGGGCAAGCTGGCAATTGGCGGCAAGGGCATGATGTCTTCTGTGCTGCCCAAAGGTTATCGCGCAGCCGCTACGCCCATTTCCGCAGCGACCAGCGCCGGGGGGTTCATTCTGCCCAAGGACAAGGTGGACGTGATCCTTACCCAGCAGAGCAACAAGAATGTCTCCTCTGAAACAATTCTGACCAATGTTCGCGTTCTCGCCATCGACCAGACCACCGAGGAAAAAGACGGGGTCAAGGTCGTCGTCGGCGAAACCGCCACTCTGGAGCTTCTGCCCCAGCAGGTGGAAACGCTGACTGCGGCGCAAGCCGAAGGAAGCATCTCGCTGGTGCTGCGCTCGCTGGAGGATGCGGATGACAATACCGAGGTTTCCGACGCCAATAGCGGCACGATCATTCTGGTCCGCTCCGGCACGATGACGAAGAGGACGGTGAAGCAATGATCAGCGTTTCGAAAGACTGGAAAATGGTCGGAACACCTCTCAGATCCTTTGTGCGTTGCGGAAAGCACCTTGCGCGAAGCGCGGTTGCCGGGGCAATTGCAATTGCCTGTCTGACGGCTGTTGCTCTGGTGGCTCCAGGATCCGAGGCCTTTGCCGGCTCTGAGATGAGCATCAAGGCCGCCAGTGCCAACGGGCGCGCCATCGAGGTGGGGCTTAACAAATCCGTCGTCATCGAGACGCCGCGTGATGTCCGCGATGTGCTGGTTTCCAGCCCAACAATCGCTGACGCTGTCGTGCGGACGCCGCGCAGAGTCTATGTGCTGGGCATGCAGATCGGTCAGGCCAACGTCATTCTGTTTGACGGCGATGGCAACCAGATCGCCAGCTTCGATGTCAATGTCGCGCGCGACAATGCCTCTCTTGCCGCTCTTCTTCGCCGCATGATCCCATCCTCCGACATCCGTGTTGACGGGGTTGGCGAGGGCGTGGCCCTGTCTGGTACGGTCGAGAAGCCCGGAGATGCGGAAAGGGCCATGGATCTGGCTGCGAGCTACGTGGGTGATCGCAAGAAAGTCAACAATTACATCTCGGTACAGGCCGGTGAGCAGGTGCAGATCCGTGTGACCGTTGCAGAGGTCGAGCGCTCGGTGGTCAAGCAGTTGGGGATCAACATTGGAGGGTCCTTGCAGCGAGGCATCTTCTCGACATCCGGAACCATCAGCAATCCATTCTCTGTCGCCTTGCAGAATCTTTCGGATAGCTCTCTCAAAATGACCTTGGGGGGGACGTCAAACAATTTTACCGGAACGCTGGAAGCCATGGAGCGAAACGGACTTGTCCGGACATTGGCCGAACCGAACCTCACTGCGATCTCCGGTGAGAAGGCCGACTTTCTGGCCGGTGGTGAATATCCGATTCCTTCGGGATATGAGAACGGTAATATCTCGATTGAATACAAGCCCTATGGCGTTGCCCTTTCCTTCCGGCCCATTGTCATATCGGAAAACCGCATCAGTCTGCAGATCAAGTCCGAGGTCTCCGAAATCTCGTCCGATCAGACCGTCACTCTTGGGTCTGCCGACTATCAGATTACTGTTCCGGGCCTGAGAACCCGCCGGTCCTCGACCACTCTGGAGCTGCCTTCCGGCGGCACAATGGCCATGGCCGGTCTGCTGCGTGACGACGTGCGCAAGAATATCGACGGTTTCCCCTATCTCAAGGACCTGCCTGTTCTTGGTGCCCTGTTCCGTTCACGCGACTACAAACGCAACCAGACGGAACTGGTGTTCTTCGTAACGCCTTACATCGTAAAGCCTGTCGCCAAATCAAAGACGGCGTTGCCTACCCAGAATGTCCAGCCTTCATCGGACATGAATGACATTTTCCTTGGTGCCCTGACCCGTCGTTATGACATGTCGGGCGGCGGTCGACGCGGGATCAAATACAACGGCCGCTTTGGCTACAGCTATGAGTGAGGGCAGGGCAATGGTTAAACAGACGCGGATCAAGCCAATGCATCAGACAAGACAACATGGCAAGGCGGGGCTTCTGCTCAGGGGGGCGGCTCTGGCCGCTTGCGCCCTCGTGCTGGTGGGCTGTGAGTCCAAGAAGGAAATAACCGGATCGGTCTCGCAGGACTATCGCCAGCGCCATCCGATCACCCTGCAGCAGTCCGCGCGGGTGATTGATGTTCCCGTTGGCATGCACAGCGAAAAACTGACCCCGTCGTCCCAATCGGCGATCGCCTCCTTCGCGCGCGATTTTCGTCGCGACCGGGCGGCCGTGGTGCAGGTCATGGTGCCCTCGGGGGCCAACAATGAAATGAACGCCAGCTACATGGCGAGAGAAATCCGCACCAGCTTGATGCGTGAGGGTGTAAAGCCTGCGCAGATCGATCTGTTCCCTTACACGGCAGCGGCTGCGACCGACGCGCCGATCCGTCTGGCCTACCCGCGGGTCGAGGCAAAGACGCTGGCTTGTGGCACCCAGCCGGAAACGCTGACAAATGGATATGAAAATCTGCAGAACTTCGACTTCGGCTGCACCACCCAGCAGAATCTCGCGGTAGCCGTTGCCAATCCTCAGGACCTGATCCAGCCACGCGGCTGGGAGGCTCGCGATGCCATGCGCCGGTCGTCCGTGACCGAAAGCTATCGCAACGGCGATCCGACCTGGTCTGAAGATCTTGCATCAAACTCCGGTACGAGCTCGGAGGTCAACAAATGAGTGAGCAACAGATCCCTGCTGTTGGTTTTGAAGAAGACCTTGAACTGCAGGCCTTCAAGCAGGAACTGTCTGATGGTTTGACCGACGGATTGACTGACATCCGGCCACTTCCGCGCGTTTCCATCACCGCCTTTTGCGAAACGCCGCAAATCCAACTGGTTCTTGACGCCATCGGCAATGACAGACGTCTGGCGCGCGTGCATTTGAAATCCGTCTCCGGAGGCATCAAGTCGGCTATCGAGTTTTTCTCGGATACGCCGACGCCGAACCTCATCCTGATGGAAGCCAATCAGAGCTACGATGAACTGGTTTCAGATCTCGACCGATTGGCCGAGGTCTGCGATGTGGGCACCAAGGTGGTGCTGATCGGTCACGTCAATGATGTGCAGATGTATCGCGACCTCGTGCGGCGGGGTGTCTCCGAATATATCGTCGCGCCTGTCGGGCAGATCGAACTGATCCAGGCCCTGAGTGATCTTTTCGCCAATCCGGGTGCTGAGCCTCTGGGCAAGACGATCGCCTTCATGGGCGCCAAAGGTGGTGTCGGGTCGTCCACCATGGCGCATAATATCGGCTGGTCGATCAGTACGAGCAACCAGCAGGATGTGATCATCTCCGATTTCGATGTTGCCTTTGGCACCACCGGACTGGATTTCAATCAAGACCCTCCACAGACGATCGCCGACGCGATCAAGGCCGGGGAGCGGCTGGACGACCAGTATCTGGAACGCCTGCTGACCCGTTGTGGCGAGCGGCTCAGCCTTTTGACGGCTCCGGCGGTGCTGGACAACACGTGCGATTATGAGGGCGAATTCTTCAGCCAGATGGTTGATCTGCTGCAGAACAGTGCCCCCTATACGGTGCTCGATCTGCCCCATGTCTGGACGGACTGGAGCAAGCATCTGCTGCTGGGCGCCGACGAGATTGTCATCACGGCCGTGCCGGATCTGGCCAACCTGCGCAATGTCAAGAATCTGTTCGACATGATTGATCAGGAGCGGCGTGGCGACCGTCCGCCTCATCTCATCATCAACCAGACCGGCATGCAGAAGCGGCCCGAAATCAAGGCCAAGGATTTTGCTGCCGCTCTCGAACGCGATGTGTTCGTCGAGGTGCCGTTCGATCCGGCCACCTTTGGCCTTGCGGCCAACAATGGCCAGATGATCAGCGAACTGGGCTCCAACGGCAAGCTGATCGAGTTGTTCGACCGGCTGGCCTCCGATATTACCGGACGCTCCGAAGCGCCCAAGGCAAGCAAGTCTCTTTTCGCTCCGCTGTTGGGAAAACTGAAGAAATCGAAATAGTATCTGGTTGGTAAACGATGTTCGGAAAACGTGGAA
The DNA here is from genome assembly GCF_003574655.1 of Cohaesibacter haloalkalitolerans. Taxonomy (GTDB): domain Bacteria; phylum Pseudomonadota; class Alphaproteobacteria; order Rhizobiales; family Cohaesibacteraceae; genus Cohaesibacter; species Cohaesibacter haloalkalitolerans. The sequence goes on along the minus strand of NZ_QNUM01000002.1, from coordinate 751,996 downwards.
CAGAGAGCGTCAAGATCCCGGCGCCAGTGAGCAAGGCCAAGGCTGGTCCTTCAAAGCCGGCGTCTGCGAAGCCGTCTCCCAAGAAAGAGGATGACGCTTACAAGCAGGCGGTGGAGGTGAACTATCAGCCGATCGACGACGGTGCTGCATCCAACCGCTCAGAGCAGTATTTCGATATCAAGACCTCCGTATTTGGCTCTTTGATCGACACCATTGATCTGGCGCAGATGGCGCGCCTTGACGCTGATTCCGCCCGCGAGGAAATTCGCGACATCGTGTCCGAGATCATTGCGCTCAAGAATATCGTTCTCTCGATCGCCGAGCAGGAAGACCTGCTTGATGACATCTGCAACGATGTGCTTGGCTACGGACCGCTGGAGCCGCTTCTCGCCCGTGACGATATCGCCGACATCATGGTCAATGGGGCGGAGAAGACCTATATTGAAACTCAGGGCAAGGTCTATCTGACCAACGTCCGCTTCCGCGACAATACCCAGTTGATGAATATCTGCCAGCGGATCGTTTCGCAGGTTGGCCGCCGCGTTGATGAATCGAGCCCCATCTGCGACGCGCGTCTTCCCGACGGGTCCCGTGTCAACGTGATCGCGCCGCCGCTGGCCATCGACGGCCCGACCCTGACCATTCGTAAATTCAAGAAGGACAAGCTGACACTGGACCAGCTGGTCCGGTTTGGTTCCATCTCGCCGGAAGGTGCCCAGATCCTCAAGATCATCGGGCGGGTCCGCTGCAACGTGGTCATCTCGGGTGGTACCGGTTCGGGCAAGACGACGCTGCTCAACTGCCTGACCAACTATATCGAAGGGGACGAGCGTATCGTTACCTGTGAGGACGCTGCCGAACTGCAGCTGCAGCAGCCCCATGTGGTCCGCCTGGAAACCCGTCCGCCCAACCTTGAGGGCGAAGGTCAGATCACCATGACGGATCTGGTCCGTAACTGTCTGCGTATGCGCCCCGAGCGGATCATCGTCGGCGAGGTGCGTGGCTTTGAGGCTTTCGACCTTTTGCAGGCCATGAACACCGGCCATGACGGCTCGATGGGCACGCTGCACGCCAACTCGCCGCGTGAAGCCCTGTCCCGTCTGGAAGCCATGATCACCATGGGCGGCTATAGCCTTCCCACCAAGACCATCCGCGAAATGATCGTCGGATCGGTGGATGTGATCATTCAGGCCAGCCGCCTGCGCGACGGTTCGCGCCGTATCACCCACATCACGGAAGTGACGGGTATGGAAGGCGATGTCATCACCACCCAGGATCTGTTTGTCTATGACATCACGGGTGAAGACGCTTCGGGCAAGATCCTCGGCGTTCACCGGTCCACCGGCATTGGCCGGCCGGCATTCTGGGAACGGGCTCGTTACTACAACGAAGAAACCAATCTGGCAGCGGCGCTTGATGCAGCCAATGTCGAACCGGCCACTTTTGCATAGCGGGGAGCAGGCATGGACTTCATCGGCAATGATCTGGTTTTCACCATAGCGCTGTTTGTACTGGTCGTTTTTGCCGTGCTGGGCGTCGCATGGGGGCTTTTCTACCCGCGCCTGTCCAAGAATTTCAATCGCGACCAGCGTATTCAGGCCGTCGCCATGAGCCGGGTCCAGATCGCAGACAAACGCCTCAAGGCAGGCAATCTGGATCGGCGCAAGGATATCGAGGCCAACCTCAAGCAGATCGAGAATGCCCAGAAGAAGGGCAAGGAAAGGAAGCAGTCCCTCAAGGCCCGACTGACACAGGCCGGGCTCAGCATGACGCCGAAGCAATTCTGGCTCTATAGTGCGGTTTCCGGGGTTGTCTTTTTCTTTGGCGGGCTTGTCGGTGGCATGTCGATGTTGGTTGCCATTGGCCTCGGTCTTGTCGGTCTTCTCGGTGTTCCGCATTTCTGGTTGGCGCGCAAGCGCAAGAAGCGGATGGCGAAGTTCATCAAGGAATTTCCCAATGCGGTCGATGTTATTGTCCGCGGCATCAAGACAGGTCTTCCATTGGCGGATTGTCTGGCAATTGCTGCAACGGAAACGGCCGAGCCCGTGCGCAGCGAGTTCAAGCGCCTGATCGACGAGCAGGCCATGGGGTTGCCTCTCTCGAAGGTCGTGCCGCGGTTGCATCAGCGCGTGCCCTTGCCGGAGACGAACTTCTTCGCCATCGTCATTGCAATCCAGACGCAGGCGGGTGGCTCGCTCTCGGAAGCCCTGGGCAACCTGTCGCGCGTTCTGCGCTCGAGGGCGCATATGAAGGAAAAGGTAAGTGCCATGTCGATGGAGGCCAAGGCCTCCGCCGCGATCATCGGGGCCATGCCCTTCGTGATCGCCTTCATGCTCTATCTGACCCAGAAAACCTTCATTCTCGTGATGTTCGAAGAACCCATGGGGCAAATGCTGCTTTCGGCGACGCTTGTGTGGATGGGGATCGGCATCTTCGTCATGCGCCAGATGATCAGTTTCGACATGTAGGGGGAAAGGCTCCGATTGATGCTGGCTGGCATCGGCACAGGAGCAGTTCTGCTCCGCATTGCAACAACAAGGGCTAGGGAAACAAATGGCAGGCTTTGAGCTACAGGACATGTTCGCGTTGTTGACGGCCATTGCCGTGGTGGCCTCGATTCTGGCTGTGGCGATGCCTTTCCTTGAAAAGGATCGTCTCGGCGATCGCATGAAGGAAGTCGCCAGCGAGCGGGAACGGATCCGCAAGCGCGAACGCGCCATACTCAATCAGGGGGGCAAGAATGGTGGCCGTGTTTCTCTGCGTCAGGAGCCCAAGGAGCTGATCATCAGTATTGTTGATCGCTTCAAGATGCGCGATGCCTTTACCGACAAGGAAAGCCGGGCGAAGCTCAAACAGGCAGGCTTTCGCCTCGAAAAGCACCTGATGACCTATACTTTTGCCCGCATAGTCGGTCCGATCGTGGGGCTTGCGGTGTCGCTCTTCTATGTCTTTGTCGTGATCAAGCCCGACTATCCGGCTATGGTCAATCTGTTCTTCTGCGTCCTGTTCGCCTATGCCTGCTATTACGCGCCGCTACTCTATCTGCAAAATCAGCGTTCAAAGCGGCAGGGCTCGATCATCAGAGCCTGGCCGGATGCGCTTGACCTTTTGCTGATTTGCGTGGAATCGGGCATGACGGCGGAAACCGGTTTTCAGAAGGTGGCCGCTGAAATCGGCTCCGCCAGTGTTGAGCTGGCAGAGGAATTGACGATCCTGACCGCCGAGCTGTCCTATCTTCAGGACCGCCGCATGGCCTATGAAAACATCTCCGAACGGACCGGTATCGAAGGGGTGCGCGGTGTCATGACCTCACTCATTCAGGCCGAGCGCTACGGTACTCCACTCGGGGACGCCATCCGCACCATGGCCGAGGAGAACCGGGCAGCCCGCCTGACCGCAGCCGAGAAGAAAGCCGCCGCCCTGCCGCCAAAGCTGACCGTGCCGATGATCCTGTTCTTCCTGCCCGCGATCTTCGTGATTGTGCTGGGGCCGATCGCCGTGCAGTATTTCTCCTCGCACTGATCTCTGATTGTGCTTGAACACATCTCGACCGGTGCCATGGGGTGGTTTCGTCCGGTCTGGCCAGCACGTCAGAACATCAGCACATCTGAACATCAAACCGGGGCATCGCACCGGAATGCTGGCCCTGAATATAGGTAAAGAAAAAGGGCCGTTGAGGCCCTTTTGTCTGTCTGGTCATGCCCTAAGAGAGCCCCCTGTGAGAGGCTGCAAGGGAGAAGGCGTCAACCCTGCTTCTTGATCTTGTCCCAGTTGCCGCGCTCGCTCAGCATTTCCTTGAGATAGGCCATGTTTTGGGCGGCCTGCTGTGGTGAAAGCTCGTTCTGGGCGATGGATTCCGCTTCCTGGAACTTGCCTTGCAGGCCGAGCGCCAGCGCCAGATTCTGCCGCACGCGACTGTCGGCCTTCGGGTTCTTGGCCGCTTGCCTCAGATAGCCTTCAGCCGAGGCAAGATCCCCTTCCAGCAGATAGGAGAGGCCATAGTTGCTCAGCACGCTCGGCTCATCGGGCGCCTGCAACAGCGCCTTGTCATAGTGGCTGCGGGCGGTCTGGAAGTCGCCAACCTGATCGTAGATCGCGCCCATCGCCGAATCCAGCCGCCAGTCTGGGGTAGTTGGCGTCTGGGCCGTATGCAGCACCTGCAGCGCCTGCTGGAAGCGGCCGACGGTTGCCAGCGCCTTGCCATAGGCGGCCAGAACAACCCTGTCCTTGGGGTGCTGGGCAGCCAACTGCTCGAGCACCGCCAGCGCCTGCTCATGGCGACCGAGCAGTCTTAGCGACTGGCCATAATTGAGGGCGGTCTTCACGTCCTTGCTGTCGCTGTTGTAGCGCTTGCCCCAATAGGTGACGGATGCCTGCAGTGCCTCTTCAGTCGCATAGCTGGCGCCTTGATGACTCGATGAGGAAACGCTCTTCTTGTTCGACGAGCAACCGGCAAGGGCAACCACCAGCGCGATGGATCCGGCGAGCATGAACTTGCGCATGGACGGTGTGGGCTTGGTATTCAAATGAGCGTTCATCTATCAAACCTCTGAAATCGGCAAGGCCAATGGCGGTCTGCAAAACCCGGAGCGGGCGCAGGATCCCTTTGTTCCAGAAATAATCTATTAACCCTAATGCTTGGTTAACTGGTGCAATTTGCAAGCAGTCACCGGCGCCGGAAAGCAGAATTTGTCACTGCACAGGTCCGCCCCACGCGAGGGAGGAAAGCGAAAGCAGGGCAATTGCGCTTTTGCCCGGATTCATTAGGATTCCAACTGGATGGCGGATTGATTCTTGGTGTTCGAAGCCCCATCTTGGCAACATCAAAGAAAAAAGAGAAAGAATGACAATGCCGACAAATGTTGATTCCAGCCCAATTTATTTCATAAACAGTGATGCCGAGACTCTGGTTCCCAACGCGCTCTCCGCGCTGGCAACACAATGGGTCGAGACAACAGGCTTCGCCGCCAAGGAAGGCGAGCTATGCCTCGTTCCGGCGCTTGATGGCCAGTGCGATGCCGTTCTTTTTGGCCTTGGCAAGCAAGGCAGTAAAACCGCCTCTCCGCTGCTGCCGGGTCTGCTGCCGGTGAAGCTGCCCGCCGGGCGCTATCATTTTGCCAACCCAGAAGTGCTTGGCGATGATCCGCAGTCCCTGTTTCTGGCAACCCTCGCCTGGCATCTGGGCAGCTACCGATTCGATCGCTACAAGGAAAACGCCAAGCCGCTGCCCGAACTTGACTGGCCTGAGGGCGTTGATCGCGAAGATGTCCTGCGGCAGGTCAAGGGCTCCAATCTGGCGCGTGACCTTATCAACATCCCGTCCAATGACATGGGGCCGGACGAGCTGGAAGCGGTGACCCGCGGTCTGGTCGATACCCATGGTGCCCGTCTGGAAGTGACCACGGGAGACGAACTGCTTGAGAAGAATTTCCCGATGATCCACGCCGTTGGCCGTGCCTCGCCGCGTGCACCGCGCCTGCTCGACTTCGTCTGGGGCAAGGAAAGCCACCCCAAGGTGACGCTGGTGGGCAAGGGCGTGTGCTTTGACACCGGTGGGCTCAACCTCAAGCCCGGCAGCTCGATGGCGCTGATGAAAAAGGACATGGGGGGCGCCGCCAATGTGCTCGGCCTTGCGTCCATGATCATGTCGGCCAATCTGCCCGTGCGTCTGCGCGTGCTCATTCCTGCGGTCGAGAATTCCGTATCCGGCAGTGCCTTCCGTCCCGGCGACGTGCTGCAGAGCCACAAGGGCCTGACGGTGGAGATTGGCAACACCGATGCCGAAGGGCGTCTCATTCTGGCCGATGCATTGTCTCTCGCGGACGAGGAAGAGCCGGAACTGCTGATCGACATGGCAACGCTGACGGGCGCTGCCCGCGTGGCCCTCGGTCCGGATCTGCCCCCTTTCTACAGTGATGACCATGAGCTGGTCCATGCGCTTGCCGGCGAAAGCATGCGGCAGTGGGATCCGCTCTGGAACATGCCGCTGTGGGACGCCTATGACGCCAAGCTGTCTTCCGACATTGCCGATGTGAACCACATCACCACAGACGGCTTTGCTGGCTCCATCACGGCAGCGCTGTTCCTGCGGCGCTTTGTTTCCAAGGCCGGAAGCTGGGCTCATTTCGACATCTACGGCTGGGCTCCCGCCGCTCAGGCTGCCCGTCCCAAGGGTGGTGAAGCGCAGGGCATTCGCGCTCTCTACACCCTGATCCGCAATCGCTACGATATCGGATGGTCCTGATAACGGGCCACTGCACGTCGGGTTTCGGCGGGGAACGGTGCTATTGCGCCACCCTCGCCGCAGGCCCGACTTGCCTCGATTGCATGAATCTGCATTAATCGGTACGGAGCCATATGAGAGACCCCCGGATTGTTTGTGGGATTCGGGGAGGAGATTGGCCAGGGCTCCCGGAGATAATGCTATTTCATGACTATGGATATTTGCGCTGGCCAGGCGCTGCAATTATGGCACAACGTTACCCATGATCTGGTACTGGAAGAGGAAAGCGATCTTTCCGCAAGGCAGATGATGGTGCTGCTGACCGTTTATATGGAGACACCTCCCCATACCGTGCGCGGCCTTGCCGCCAAGCTGGGCGTTACCAAGCCCGCCATCACCCGCGCGCTGGACACGATGGGCCGGGCCGGTTTGCTGACCCGTCGCCGCGACGACAAGGACAAGCGCAATGTCGTCATTCTGCGGACGGTCAAGGGCGCGCTCTATGTCGAAAAGCTTGGTTACAAGATCGTTGAGCAATCCCGCCTTATTGCGAGCTGAAGGGCGAGGGGATATAGCTTGACGCACCGTCGGGGCTGGCTGCCTTGCCTGCCTGCGGCTTAGTGTGGTCCTTCGCCTCAGGTTTTCCCTTTTCTCTCCGGGTCCGTCAACAGAATACGATAACAGGAACAGCTGATGCTCAATCCGTCTCTCAACGCCTTTCGCCCCGATCTTGCAGACAAACGCCTGATGGGGCAGGTCGAGGCTGAACGCTTCGTCGATCCGCTCATCAAGCGGGTGCAGGTGCCGATTGCGCCGCTGAAGTCCGGCGCTGACGGGCGCAGCGGGCTGGATACGCAGGCGATGCTGGGCGAGGTGGTGAAGGTGTTCGAGGAAGGGGCCAACGGCTGGAGCTGGGTGCAGCTTGATGGCGATGGCTATGTCGGCTACATGCCTTCCAACGCGCTCGGGCCGTTCGGCGGGCCACTCAATGACGAATTCGTCGTCGGGGCACCGACCCACCGGGTCAGCGCCGTGCGCACCTTCGTCTATCCCGGACCAGACCTCAAATTTCCCGCCGCCGTGTTCCTGTCACTTGGCGCAGGGCTGATCCTTGGGGAAGAGCGGGAAGTCCGCGGCACCCGCTATCGCAAGCTGCTCAACATGCCAACGCCCAATGGCGAGGCTGGCTGGGTCGTTGCCCAGCATGTGCAGGACGTTGAAGACAAGGCGGATGATTTCGTCACCGTCGCCGAAAGCCTTGTCGGGACACCCTATCTGTGGGGCGGCAAGAGCTCCCTCGGCATCGATTGCTCGGGTCTTGTTCAGCTTTCCTGCGAATTGGCGGGCATCCCGATGCTGCGCGATGCATCAATGCAGGAAAAGGAAGCAGGGGTTGCGCTCGACTTGTCAGCCGGTCTCCCCCCGCTCGAGCGCGGTGATCTGGTCTTCTGGCCGGGCCATGTGGGCATCATGACCGACGCCGAAACCCTGCTGCACGCCAATGGCTATCACATGGCAGTGGCCAGGGAGCCGCTTGCCGGGGCCATCGAGCGCATCGCGCAGAATGAATATGGCGCCCTCAGGGCAATCCGGCGTCTGGTTGGGTAGGGCTTAATAGCCCACACCCCGATCGACGATGCCGACCATCGGCTCGCCCGCTTCATTGCGCAGAATTTGCTCGACGATGCCCTTGGTTGTAGCATAAGGAGCGCTGACGGCGGCGATATGCGGCGTGATGATGACATTGGGCAGATCCCACAGCGGGCTGTCTTCGGGCAGCGGTTCCTGCTCGAAGACATCGAGCGATGCTCCGGCGAGAATCCCTTCCCGGATGGCGGTCTCGATGTCGGCTTCAACCTGAAGCTTGCCCCGTCCGGCGTTGATGATCACCGGCCCGCCCAGCGGACCATCCTTGGCAAGCTTCTTGAACAGGTCAATATTGAGAATGCCCTCGGTCTGCGGCGTGTGCGGCAGCAGCGAGACGAGAATGTCGGTTTTTGCCAGCATCTCATCAAGGCCTTCGGTGCCGTGATAGGTTGCAAGGCCATCCACCTGCTTGGGCGAGCGGCTCCAGCCGGAAACCCGGTAGCCGAGATTTTGCAGCTTGCGGGCAGCGGCAAGGCCGAGCACGCCAATCCCGAGCATCCCGACCCGGAAATCCTCAGCCGCCGCATCGGGCGTCTGGTTCCAGTCCCTGTTGGCCTGAAGGCCGAGGCTGCGCAGGCTGTGGCGGTGATGCATCAACACATTCAGCACCACATATTCGCACATGCGGGCCGTCAGATCGTCACCAATGACGCGCACGATCGGCACATTCGGCAGGTCTGGTTCCTGGGTCAGAAATTCAACACCGGCGCCAAGCGAGAAGATGGCCTTCAGATTGGGCAGGTCCTTCAGGAAGGCCGTGTCCCCCTTCCACGCAAGGGCATAATCGATCTCACTGAGATCGCCCAGATCATCGGACAGCCGAACCTCGGCATCCGGCAAAAGCTTGTTGAGATTCTCGGTCCAGGCAGGAATATCCCAGCCCTTTGCGGTCAGTGCAATTTTCATGAAGTCGTGTCCTTTGGGAGGCGATGGTTGTTTTGGCCGGAACAATAAAGAGGGTTGGAACCGAATGGCAAGTCAAAGCGACCAATAGGAAAGCACTGTTCACAAAAGGAGCCTATCATGACACCCAAGACGTGCAGCTTTCTTCTGGTTTTACTTATGGCGAGCCCCGCTTCGGCTCGCAGCTTGATGCCCGCAAGTGACGCATCTGCAGATTTGAAGCGCTGCCAGCTGATCCGCGAAGAAGCGATCAAATACGGCAATCCCCATTTGATGAGAGAGTACAACAAATGCATGAGCCGCATCCTGCGCGGACAGCCAGCCTTCCCGAGTGGGCCTGTACGTCTGCCGAGCGATGACGACTAGGCGGAGCATCAAGGCTGGGGAGAGCGCAAACAGCGCCTCCTCAGTCCGCGACCACGCCTTCCGGTGCCGTTTCCATGCGTAGGGCAGCCGCCATCAGGGCCTTTGTGTAGTCGGTTTCGGGGGCCTTGAATATTCTTTCAACACTGCCTTCCTCGACCACCTTGCCGTTGCGCATCACGATGACACGATTGGACAGGGCCCTGACCACCTTGAGGTCGTGGCTGATGAACAGGTAGGTGAGACCATGCTTGGCCTGCAGATCGCGCAGCAGATCCACCACCTGTGCCTGAACGCTCATGTCGAGTGCACTGGTCGGCTCGTCCAGCATGACGAATTTGGGCTCCAGCACCATCGCACGCGCAATCGAAATGCGCTGGCGCTGACCGCCGGAAAACTCGTGCGGATAGCGATGGCGGGTGTCCGGGTCGATGCCCACTTCCCGCAAAACGGCAACGACCTTGGCGTCACGTTCCTCTTCGCTGAGTTCAGGAGCGTGGATGGCCAGACCCTCATCGACGATCTGGGCGATGGACATGCGCGGCGAGAGCGAGCCGAACGGGTCCTGAAAGACGATCTGCATGTCGCCCCGCTTGTCCCGCATGGCCTTGCTGTTCAGCCCGTCAAGATGATGGCCCTGAAAGACGATCGGACCTTCAGACGAAATCATGCGCAGCAGCGCCAGCCCCAGTGTCGTCTTGCCCGAACCGGATTCGCCAACGATCCCCAGTGTTTCACCGCTACGGATCGACAGCGAAATGCCATCCACCGCCTTGATGTGCCCCACGATCTTGCGCATGAAACCGCGCTTGATCGGGAACCAGACCTTGAGATCCTCGGTTTCAAGCAGGATGGGCGCATCATCGGCCACCGGGCGGGCCTCGCCGCTCGGCTCGGAATTGAGCAGATGCCGGGTGTAGGGGTGGGTCGGATTGGCAAACAGCTCTTTGGTCGCTCCCCGTTCAACGATCTCGCCCTTGGTCATCACACAGACCTTGTCAGCGAGCTTTTCCACGATGCCCAGATCATGGGTGATGAACAGCAGCGCCATGCCGTGGGTCTTCTGCAATGTGCGCAGCAGTTCCAGAATCTGCGCCTGCACCGTGACGTCAAGCGCCGTGGTCGGTTCGTCGGCAATCAGCAGCTCGGGTTCGTTGGCAAGCGCCATGGCGATCATCACACGTTGGCGCTGGCCGCCCGAAAGCTGATGGGGGTAGCTCTTGAGGCGCTTTTCCGGCTCGCGGATGCCCACGTCGTTGAGCAGCTCAAGAACCCGCTCGCGGGCCTGCTTTTCGCCCATGCCATGGTGGATGGACAGCACTTCGCCGATCTGCTTTTCGACTGTATGCAGCGGATTGAGGGAACTCATCGGTTCCTGAAAGATCATTGAGATCCGGTTGCCACGCACAGCGCGCAGGGTCTTGTCCGGCGCGTTGAGCAGGTCGATCCCGTCAAACAGGATCTGGCCGGACGGATGGGAAGCCGCCGGATAGGGCAACAGCTTGAGGATGGACAGGGCCGAGACGGACTTGCCCGAACCGGACTCGCCCACCAGCGCCATGGTCTCGCCCTTCTCCAGATCAAAGGAGATGCGGTCAACGGCCAACTGCTCCTTGCCATCCTGCTGGAAGGCGACAGACAGATCCCTGACGGAAAGAAGCGGCTGAGAAGATAGGGTCTTGGTCATTGGCTTCCCTCCCTAGTGAAATGTCTTGCGCGGATCAAAGGCATCGCGCACCGCTTCGCCGATGAAGATCAACAGGCTCAGCATGATGGAAATCGACAGGAACCCGGTTATCCCGAGCCACGGTGCCTCGATATTCTTCTTGCCCTGTGCCAACAGCTCGCCCAGCGATGGCGATCCCGGCGGCAGACCGAAGCCGAGGAAGTCGAGCGAGGTGAGGGTCGTGATCGAGCCGTTGAGGATGAAGGGCATGAAGGTCAGCGTTGCCACCATGGCGTTCGGCAGCAGGTGCCGGAGCATGATGGTGCGATTGGAAACCCCGAGGGCCCGCGCCGCCGAGACATATTCGAAGTTGCGGGCACGCAGGAATTCCGCACGCACCACACCCACCAGCGCCACCCAGCTGAACAACAACAGGATCGACAGCAGGATCCAGAAGCTTGGCGTGATGATGGCCGCGATGATGAGCAGCAGATAGAGCTGTGGCACCGAGGTCCAGATTTCTATGAAGCGCTGGAACACAAGGTCCGTGAGGCCGCCAAAATAACCCTGTACCGCACCGGCGGTCACCCCGATCACCGAGGAGAACAGGGTCAGTGTCAGCCCGAACAGCACCGAGATGCGGAAGCCATAGATAAGGCGCGCCAACACGTCGCGTCCCTGATCGTCGGTGCCGATCCAGTTCCAGTTGCCGATGGTGCAGTTGCGGTCGTTGATCCCCTGATCAAACGGGGCGCAGCGGGTTGCCTTATCGAGCATCCAGCTTGGCGGCGCCGGAGCAGGGGTCGGCAGATCCATGTTGACCGTCTTGTAGCTGTAGCGGATCGGTGCCCAGAGAATCCAGCCGTTGTCGTTTATCTCTTCCTGGATGAAGGGATCGCGATAATCTGTCGTCGGCAGGAAACCGCCAAACCGGGTTTCCGGATAGTCAGTCAGAAGTGGCGAGAGGATTTCGCCCTTGTAGGAAACCAGTAGCGGCTTGTCATTGGCAATCAGTTCGGCAAACAGCGTCACGAAAAACAGGATGAGGAACAGCCACAGCGAGACATAGCCGCGCTTGTTGGCCTTGAAATTCTTCAGCCGTCGCTGGTTGAGCGGCGAGAGGCGATCGTGAAAACGGGGCTTTTTGGCTTTGGTCATGGTGTCGTTGCTCATCCTTACACCTCCCGGCTCTCGAAATCGATGCGCGGATCGATCAACATATAGGTGACGTCGGACACAAGGCCGATGATGAGCCCCATAAGCGAGAAGATGTAGAGCGTCGCGAAGACCACGGCATAGTCACGGTTGATCACGCTTTCAAAGGACAGGAGACCCAGCCCATCAAGGGAGAAAATCGTCTCGATCAGCAGGGAGCCGCCGAAGAAGGCCCCGATGAAGGCACCGGGAAAACCGGCGATGACGATCAGCATGGCGTTGCGGAACACATGACCATAGAGCACCTGCCGCTCGGTCAGTCCCTTGGCACGCGCCGTCACCACATATTGCTTGCGGATTTCGTCCAAAAAGGAGTTCTTGGTCAGAAGCGTTGTGGTGGCAAAGGCCGACAGGGACAGGGCGATCAGCGGCAGCACCATGTGCCAGAAATAGTCCAGCACCTTTTCCCACCAGCTGAGATCGGCGAAATTGTCCGAGACCAGACCACGCAGCGGGAACCAGTCAAAGAAGGACCCGCCGGCAAACAGCACGATCAGCAGAACAGCAAACAGAAAGCCCGGAATGGCATAGCCGACAATGACCACGGCGCTGGTCCAGACATCGAAGCGCGAGCCATCGGAGACCGCCTTGCGGATGCCGAGCGGAATGGAGATCATGTAGGAGATCAGGGTCATCCAGAGGCCGAGCGAGATGGAAACCGGCATTTTCTCCTTGATCAGTTGCAGCACGCTGATGTCGCGGAAATAGCTGTCACCGAAGTTGAAGGTGGCATAGTTGCCCAGCATGCCGAGGAAGCGCTCCAGTGGCGGCTTGTCAAACCCGAACTGCTTTTCCAGATCCTTGATGAAGTCGGGGTCGAGCCCCTGAGCGCCTCGGTATTTCGAGGTGATGTCATCGCCAGCGCCACCGCCCCCCGTTCCCGTTCCGGCAAAGTCGCTGCCGCCGCCGGAAATGCGGGCGGTTGCAGACACATCGGTGCCCGTCACCTGCGCGATGACGCGCTCGACGGGGCCGCCGGGAGCGAACTGGATGACCGCGAAATTGATCGCCATGATCCCGATCAGCGTCGGAATGATCAAGAGGAGACGTCGCAATATGTAAGCGCCCAAAAAGTCTCTCCATCCTCTGAACCGGCCCCATCTTCCTTCATGGTGTACCGGTTTGATTGCTTTCAAGTGTCGTGATCCGGACTTTTGTCCGAAGCGAAAGGCTCTTGCCTTGTGGCAGGTGCCATCCTAACCCTTTGGTAACCATAAATCAGAATATGGTTACCGAAGTCCTGCAAGCTTATGAATCGCTTGCTTCTTTCCACCACCAAATGGCTGGCTGGAAGTCGTAGAGCCTGTCTTCCTCCGGTCTGCCGAAGCCGGACCAGACGCCGATGGTGTGCACCGGCTTGTTCCAGTTTGGCACCCAGTAATGTCCGGCGCGCCAGATGCGGTCGATCGCCCGGCCTGCATCATTCATCTCGTCCCGCGTCTTGGCGGCAAGTCCCGTCGTGATCAGGTCATCGACAGCCTTGTTGGCAAACCCGGCAAGATTGAGACTGCCGGTCATATGGGCTGCCTCGGAGCCGAGAAAATTGGCGAGGGATGGGGCCATGTTCTGGGACATGGAATAGCGCTGGCCAACCATGTCGAAATCGAAGCTGTCGATGCGGCTCTGATATTGTGAGGGATCGACCAGACGGAAGGTTAGGGGAATGCCGAGCCGTTCCAGATTGGCCGCCCATGGCGTCACGATCCGCTCGAACAGCGGGCTGTTGGCCAGAAGCTCGATGCTCAGCACGTCTCCGGCGGCATTGGTCAGCCCCTTGTCGCTCTTGGTCCATCCCGCCTCTTTCAGCAACTCGAAGGCCTTGCGCAGCAGTGCCCTGTCCTTGCCTGATCCGTCTGAGGTCGGCGGGCTGTAGGCATCCTTGAAAACATCCGGGTCCAGCGTCGCACGATAGCGTTCCAAGAGCGCCAGTTCGGCGCCCGTTGGCAGGCCTTCGGCCTTCATCGCGCTGCGCTCGAAGAACGAGGCCGTGCGCTGGTAGAGACCATGGAACAGCTGCTTGTTGGACCATTCGAAATCGAAGGCGAGGGCAATGGCCTGCCGGGTGCGCTTGTCGGCAAACTTGGCCCGACGGGTGTTGAAGAACCAGCCCTGCGCCCCGGAGGGCGTGTGGTCGGGAATTTCCAGTCGCTGGACCCGCCTGTCCTTGATGGCGGGGAAGTCATAGCGGGTGGCCCAACTGGTCGAGGAAAAATCCTCGAAATAGGTGATGTCACCCTTTTTGAAGGCTTCGAACAGCACGGTCTGGTCGCGGGTGAAGACAATCTCGATTGTGCCAAAATTGTAATGCCCCACTGCGGTCGGCAGCTTTGCCGCCCAATAGGCAGGATCCCGCTCAAGGGTAAGACTGCTGCCCGGATTGACCGATGCGACCCTGTAGGGGCCAGAGCCGACGGGAGGCTTGAGGCTTGAGGCACCAAAGGTCTTGTCGTCATACTGGGCCTTGGCAAAGATGGGAACGATGCTGGCAGCATCCAAAACACCCTGCCGCGCATGATTCTTTGCCAGATGGAAAACGATGGTGCCGTCTTCTATCTCAACCCTATCGATATCCTTGAGCACGGCTTGCAGCACCGGATGTCCCTTTTCCTTGAGGATCCGGTAGGAGAAGACCACGTCGTCTGCGGTCACCGGAGTGCCGTCATGAAAGCGGGCTTCCGGGCGCAAGGTAAAGGTCATCCGGCTGCCATTCGGAGCCAGGGCGACCGAGCGGGCGAGATGACAATAGACCGCGTCCGGCTCGTCATAGGCCCTGACCATCAGCGTGTCGAACAACAGCTCAATCATTGGAGGGGCATCCCCCCTCAGCACAAAGCCGTTGAGAGTGTTGAAGGTTTGCGGATTCTGGTTGTAGTTCCAGGAGACCGGCCCAAGGGCAATCTTGCCACCCTTGGGCGCAGCGGGATTGATATAGTCGAAATGGGCAAAATCCGGGACATATTTGAGTTCGCCAAACACCGAAAGGCCGTGGCGCTCACTGCTGGCAAAGCCGACAAGGGGACGGCCGGTCAGACCAAGACCAAGGGTGGCGAAAAAGGCCGATGACTTGAGGACAGCGCGACGGGACAGCCCCTTACGCGGTTGGTCCGCGCGTTCGGGCGGGTCGAAAATCGTGTCATTGCCTCGTGTCATGCATCCTGCCTTTTCTGTCGTTTACGGATCTTGCGTTCAATCCGGGGCGATTACATCTTTGCCGCCGTGGCCTTGGCCTGGTCGTACCACCAGATGGTCGGGAAGCCGATCGTCAACTTGGGCAGTGGATCGACATGGCCAAACTTGTCCCAATAGGCGATGCGGAAGGCAGGCATGGTCCAGCCCGGAATGACGTAATGGTTGGCCAGCAGAACCCGGTCCATCGCCTTCGTTGCCGCTTCCAGATCGCTGCGATCTTTGGCATAAACGATCTTGTTGATGAGCGTATCGACCGCGGGGTTCTTGATGCCGGCATAGTTGGCCGAGCCGTCCCGGTCGGCAGAGGCAGAACCGAAATATTCCCGCTGTTCGTTGCCCGGCGACAGGCTCTGGCTCCAGCCAAGATAGACCAGATCATAATCGCGGCTGCGAATGCGGTTGACATATTGCGCACTGTCGACAACGCGTGGAATGAGCTTGATGCCAACGCGCTCAAGTGATGCCTGCAGCCGCAGGGCAACCCGCTCGAAGGCCTCGCCATTGAGCAGATATTCGATCTCGAAGGCTTCCCCCTTGGCGTTGCGCATGACGATCCTGGTGGGATCGCTGGCTAGCCCGACGGAAACCATGATCTTGTGCAGGAAGCCGTTGTCCCGCTTTTCCTCGTCCACCTCGGTCCTTGGTTCCCAACCAGCTTCCTTGAACAGATCGAGCGCTTTTTTCAGATTGTCGCGCAGGTCCTCGCGGCTTTCCACCTTGGGATTGGCGTAGGCGTCGAAGGCCGCTGCCGGAATCTGGTCACGCAGCGGCTCGAGCAGCTCCTTGACCTTGCCTTCAGCCTTGCCTGAAGAGGCCAGTTCCGAGCCGAAGAAATAGCTGTTGATGCGGCTGTACTGGTCATAGAACAGGGTGCGGTTCATTTCCTCGAAATTGAACACATAGTTGAGGGCTTCGCGCACCTTGGGGTTCTGGAATTTTTCCCGCCTCAGGTTCGGGATGAAGCCGACCATGACGCCCGAGGATTCGTCGGGTACCACATCCATTTTCACCTTGCCGTCCTTGACTGCCGGGAAGTCATAGCCCGTGGCCCATGTCTTGGCGGTAGATTCCATCCGGAAGTCATAGGCTCCCGACTTGAAGGCCTCGAACATCACCGTACTGTCCCGGAAGAACTCATAGCGGATCGTATCGAAATTGTTCTGGCCGACATTGATGTTGAGGTCTTTGCCCCAATAATCGGCCACGCGGCCATATTCGACATATTTGCCCGCCGAGAAGCTCTTTATTTTGTAGGGGCCTGACCCGAGCGGTGGTTCCAGCGTGCCGTGACTGATGTCCCGTGTCTCCCCCTTGGCATTTTGCCCGGTCCACCAGTGCTTGGGCAGGATCATCAGTTCCCCGACGATGAATGGCAGCTCGCGGTTGCCTTGCTGGTCGAAGGTGAAGGTCACCTCGTTGTCGCCCGTCACTTCGGCGGACTTGACGTGGGAATAGTAGAACTTGCGCTGCGGGTTGAGCTCGATGGATTGCTCGAACGACCAGATGACATCTTCCGGCGTGATTGCAACGCCGTCGTGCCAGCGGGCATCGCTGCGCAGGCGGAATTTCACATAGGAGAAATTGGGCCCGACATACATCGCCTGGGCCAGAAGGCCATAATTCGATGAAATCTCGTCATAGGAAGGCGTGAACAGGGTTTCGTAGATCAAGCCGAGGCCGGATGCGGCCTCGCCCTTGGTCAGGATCGGGTTGAAACTGTCATAGCTGCCCACCACCGCGAGGCGGGCGTCACCTGTCTTCGGGGCATCCGGATTGACATAGTCGAAATGGGAAAAATCGTCGGTGTATTTTGGCTCGCCCATCAGTGAGGAGCCGCTCACCCATGTCTCGAATTCGACCGCATGCGCCCTGCCATCCCCGTCCATCAGGTTGATTGCGCCGCTTGCGACAAGGGTCAGGGCAAGCAAACCGGCACGAAAGGCCACAAGGCTGCGGGTTGGTAGAAATTGAGACACTCTGTTTCTCCTCTGGCATGTCTTCCGCACAGGCTCTGTGCACCGAGCCTCTGTCGCGGGAGAATGTCGTTTTGTGATCGCGCCCCGCAGAGGGAGCCGCGTCCAATTCTGTTCCGGATCATACTGGCACAGCCATGTTCATGGTATCAAAACAATACCCATGCAGCCAAAGCAAAAGCCTGCCACTTTCCTGCAGCCTCGCGCCAGCGCCATGTCGGCCGCAATCGGCTCGGAAATGGGGACTGAGTGAAAAGATGCAAGCATCAATCAGGCTTCAAAAGATGAAATCTTCACAAGCAATTAGACCGGATTGTGGCAGTTTCTGCCAAACTCCGTGAATTTTTCGTAAGAATAGCAATAAACAATCGCAAAAGGCACCCTCAGTCGAGACTGAGGGCCTTGGCTCCGGCGGCCTTTGCGAGGGCCTGCGGTTCGACCTTGAAGACCGCATTGGGGGCACCGGCGGCGGCCCATACCGTTTCAAACTGCAAAAGGTCGGGGTCCATGTAGACCTCCATCTCGCACAGATGCCCGATCGGGGCTACCCCGCCAATGGCAAAGCCGGTTTCAGCGCGCACCTTTTTCGGATCGGCCCGGTCCAGCGTCGAGCCGATCACACCTGCGGCCAGATCGAGGTCGGCCCGGTTGTTGCCAGCGATCAGCAACAGCACCAGATGGTGATTGTCATGGCGCTCGAAGATGAGGCTCTTGACGATCTGGGCGACAGCGCAGCCACAGGCGGCAGCGGCATCTTCCGCCGTGCGTGTGGAATCGGGCATGGTTACCACCTGACTATTCAGCCCCAGCGCATCAATTGCTTCCTGAACCCGTTCTTTCGAGCTTTTCTTGCCTGCCATTTAAAAATCACTCCACTATCAGAATCTATACAATAACATCCATGGCTTCCTGTTCGCCAACGCTGAACACCCGCTTGTAACGGGCGATTTCGTCCTTCGGTCCCATGGCTTTGTTCGGGTTGTCCGAAAGCTTGACCGTTGGCCGTCCGTTGGCCGAAACAGCCTTGCAGACGAGTGAGAAGGGCGACAGTTCATCGTCGGGCACAAGGCCTCTGAAATCATTGGTCAACAGGGTGCCCCAGCCAAACGAGACCCGCACCCGGCCATTGAACTTGTTGTAGAGCATGGCAATCTGGTCGACATCAAGGCCATCGGAGAAAATGATCAGCTTGTCGCGAGGATCTTCCCCCCGGCTCCTCCACCAGCGGATGGCCGTTTCGGCGGCCTCTTCGGGGCGGCCACTGTCGACGCGGATGCCGGTCCAGTTGGTCAGCCAGTCCGGTGCGCGTTCGAGGAACCCCTTGGTGCCGTAGGTGTCGGGCAGGATCACCCGCAGATTGCCGTCATGCTCGCGCTGCCAGTCCTCAAGGACACGGTAGGGGGCGTAGGCCAGCTCCTCGTCATTTTCCGCCAGTGCCGAATAGACCATCGGCAGCTCGTGGGCATTGGTGCCGATGGCTTCCATCTCGCGCCGCATGGCGATCAGGCAGTTGGAGGTGCCGGTGAAATTGTCGCCCAGCCCTTCCTGCATGGCCTGCACACACCAGTCCTGCCAGAGGAAGGAATGGCGCCGCCGGGTGCCGAAATCGGCGACCTTCACATCGCCGATCGCCCTGAGGCGTTCGACCTTCTCCCACAGCCGCGTCATGGCGCGGGCATAGAGGATCTGCAGCTCGAAGCGCTTCATCTTGTGCAGGATCGCCCGCGACCGCAGCTCCATGATCACCGACAGCGCCGGAATCTCCCAGAGCATCACCTCCGGCCACGCTCCCTCGAAGGTCAGCTCATACTGATCGCCAACCCGCTCCAGATGATAGGGCGGCAGGGTGAGATTCTCGAACCACTCCATGAAGTCGGGATGGAACATCGAGCGCTTGCCATAGAACATGTTACCGCGCAACCAGGTGCTCTCGCCCCGCGACAGCTTCAGCCCGCGGATATAGTCGAGCTGGGCCCGCAACTCGCCCTCGTCGATCAGATCGGCCAGTGGCAGGGTCTTGGAGCGGTTGATCAGGCTGAACACCACATGCACGTCGGGCCTGTTGTGAAAAACCGATTGCGCCATCAGCAGCTTGTAGAAATCGGTGTCGATCAGAGAGCGGACAATGGGGTCGATTTTCCAGCGGTGGCTGTAAACACGAGATGCAAGATCGATGGTCATGATCTATCCTGAACAGTATTGAAAGTCCGGCTGGCAAGGGGGATATCAGGCAGAGGAACTCGGCGGGGATATCTCGGAGGTCTTGGAATGCGCGGAACTGAAAGAGAGGCCTAGCGGCCGATGATGGTTATGGTGTGGGCCTGCATCTCGTCGAGTGCCTGCCGCAGCGAACCGTTGAGATCAATGGCTCGACAGGCGGAAAGATCAACCGACACGTCAAACCCGAGTTTTGCAGCGTCTATTGCCGAATAGCGCACGCAAAAGTCCGTCGCAAGTCCTACAAATAGCAAGGAAACCACGCCCTTGTCGCGCAAATAGCCCTCAAGGCCAGTTGCCGTTTGATGGTCATTCTCGAAAAAGGCGGAGTAGCTGTCGATAGCCGGGTTGCTTCCCTTGCGCAGGATGAGGTCTGCCCGGTCGGTGGTGAGCCCCGCGTGGAATGCGGCGCCGTCAGTACCCTGGATGCAGTGGTCGGGCCAGAGCACCTGATCCCCATAGGGCATCTCGACCCTATCATAGGGAGCCTTGCCGTCATGGGCGCTGGCAAACGAGCTGTGGCCAGACGGATGCCAGTCCTGCGTCAGCACAACATGGGCAAAGGATTGCTGCATCCGGTTGATGCGATCGATGATCTCGTCTCCACCGGGAACGGCCAGCGCTCCGCCGGGACAGAAGTCGTTCTGAACATCGATGATGATGAGTGCCTGATGTTGCGCATGATCCATGCTTGGCGCCTTTCCGGAAGACTTGGCCCGAATGGCCAGAGCGGAATGATTTTGCGGAATGATTGTCCGGTACTAAACCAAAGAATTGCCCCATGCGCCAGATGGTGGCTGAAAGAAATGACAGGAATCTCTGGCAGAGCGGGTGTTTCCAAAATGGAAAAAGGCCGGATGGGACCGGCCTTTTGTTGGCTTTCAGCACCTGCTCAAGGTGAATGGCGGTGCCTTCGCTGTTACTTCAGCGTCTGCAGATAAGCGATGAGATCGGCGCGATCTTCAGGCTTCTTGAGCCCGGCAAAGGCCATGGCGGTGCCCGGAACCAGATCTTTCGGCTTGGTCAGATAGACATTGAGAGTTTCCGGATCCCAGCTCTTGCCTTCCCCGAAGGAATGCATGGCGTCGCTGTATTTGAAATCGGAAACCGATGCGACAGCACGGTCGACGACACCGAACAGATGCGGGCCGGTCTTGTTGGCAGCCCCTGAATCGAACGTATGGCAGGCGGCACATTTCTTGGCGACCTTTTCGCCCTTGCCAACATCAGCCGAAGCAAGAAGGGTGGCGAAATCAACCTCCGGTGCAGCTTCCTTGCCCGGTGCGGCGCCAGATGCATCAGCAACCTCAATGGCATAACCGGGCTGGGCGGGGGCTTCATTATTGAAGATGTAGCCGGTTGCCATCCCTGTAACCATTGTAAATATAAGGGCCATCAAAACAGCGCCGGCTATTTTGTTGAATTCGAAAAAGTTCATTGGTCCTTGCTCCCGGTCTTTTGCAGGACGAAACGGATCGTGCCTAGGATTGGTCCTAAGGTTCATTCGGTAGTTCTTCCTGCGGAAACTACTAGCTTTTCCTGATGAATGTCCATAGGAATAGCGGCTAAGTTTGCTCGACTTTCGCCATAGAGCGAGAGCTTTTCAACAACATAAGGGGGAATGCTTATGTCTACCAACGGGATGGCTGCCAAACCGATCATTCTGATACCGGCGCGCATGGCGTCTATGCGTCTGCCGGGCAAGCCGTTGCTGGACATCTCAGGTGTGCCGATGATCACCCAGGTCTGGCGCCGCGCAGTGGAGGCCGACATCGGCCCGGTTGTCGTGGCCGCCGATGGGCATGAGATCGCGGACGTGATCCGCAAGGAAGGCGGCGACGCCGTTGTCACCAATCCTTCCCACCCCTCCGGTTCAGACCGCATTTCCGAGGCTCTGGAGCATTATGACCCCAACCGGCGCTATGATGTGGTGATCAATGTTCAGGGCGACTTGCCGACCATAGATCCCGCCGCTATCCGCTCCTGTTACAAGCCTCTTGAAGACCCTGCGGTCGATATCGCGACCCTCGCGGTGCAGATCTCCAACGAAGAGGAAAAGACCAACCCCAATGTCGTCAAGATCGTCTCGTCTCCGCTCGGTGGCGGCCGCATGCGCGCGCTCTATTTCACCCGCGCCACCGCACCCCACGGTGACGGACCGCTCTATCATCATATCGGCATCTATGCCTATCGCCGCACCGCGCTTGAGAAATTCATCTCCCTGCCGGTCTCCCCGCTGGAGAAGCGCGAGAAGCTGGAACAGCTGCGCGCTCTTGAGGCAGGCATGCGCATAGATGTGATGGTCGTCAACGATATTCCACTCGGCGTCGACACGCCTGCCGATTTGCAAAAGGCACGTGACATCCTCGCCTCGAGAGCGTAAAGCAGGCAAACCGCGAAATTCCAATCACGCAAGGGGCACGGGGGTGCCCGGTAAGGAGCCGTTATGATCGCCAAGAAAGTTGTTTTTCAGGGGGAACCTGGTGCCAACTCGCACACCGCCTGCAACAATGTGTTTCCAGAGTCCGAAGCGATCCCGATGGCGACCTTTGAAGACTGCTTCAACGCCGTGCAGAATGATCAGGCCGATCTGGCCATGATCCCCATCGAGAATTCGGTGGCCGGGCGCGTGGCCGATATCCATCATCTGATGCCGACATCCGACCTGCACATCATCGGTGAATACTTCCTGCCCATCCATCACCAGCTGGTTGGCCTGCGCGGGGCCAAGCTGGAAGATATCAAGTCTGTGCAGAGCCATGTCATGGCGCTGGGCCAGTGCCGCAAGATCATCCGCGAACGCAAGTGGCAGGCCATTGTTGGCGCCGATACGGCCGGGTCTGCCCATCAGATTTCCCAACAGGGGGACAAGAGCAAGGCTGCCATCGCTTCCGGGCTTGCAGCCGAGATCTATGATCTCGACATCCTCAAGGCCGATATCGAGGATGAGGATCACAACACCACGCGCTTCATCATCCTGTCGAAATACCCGATCCGGGCTGATCACAACAACGAGCTTGTGGTCACCACCTTTGTCTTCCGGGTCCGCAACGTGCCGGCAGCTCTCTACAAGGCTCTGGGCGGTTTTGCCACCAACGGCGTCAACATGACCAAGCTGGAGAGCTATCAGACTGGCGGCAAGTTTTTCGCAACCCAGTTCTACGCCGATATCGAGGGACACCCCGACGACCCCCATGTCCGGCTTGCTCTGGAAGAGCTGCGCTTCTTCTCGGCCGAATTGAAGATTCTGGGTATCTACCCGGCGCACGACTATCGCAAGAAGAACCACGAGCCGGAGGCAAACCGCGAATTGCGGCCAAGCCCGGACGTTTGAAAGGGTTAGCCCGGAAGGGTTCAAAAAGCCATGTGGCCTCATACTGGGTCATGAAAGAACAGGCACGGTCATCAGATCGTGCCTTTTTGTTTGCTGCGATAGATGCTGACGGATGTTGCACGCATTAGCACTGATGGGAGTAGGTGAAGACCAGTCGATCCGTGGTCCAGCGTCCTGTCGGCACACAGCGTTGCTGCACTTCCCGGCTCCCCTCTACGGTCACCCGCAACTGGTTGGCGGAAACCGGCCCCTCGACGTGATAGGGCATGGGCGAGTCCGGGCAGTATTTTGAAAAGACCCGGGCCGTGCCATTGTACCAGTTGCCCTGTTTCACCCCGTCAAACAGCAACGTGCCCGGCCCGACAGACAGCCCGGCCCTTGGGCGCTCATAGTAGAACCAGCGATTGTTTCCCTGTGCGACAAGCCGCATCAGTGATCCGTTGTGCCACCAGCAACTGTCTGCTGCGGCTGGAGCGACACTCATGGCCGTGATGGCAGAAACCTGCAGCGCCAATATCAGCAGTAAATGACATTTCGTGCGAATGAGATGCGAAATGACTGTCATGATGATTGCCCTCCCAGAAAAATCTCATGCAAGCATTTCAATGTAACATGGTCATATCCCCGATAGAAGCAAGCGAAAGTCGATACATACGATAGTGAGGTGACAATTGGCGGCAGTGACAGGCAGAAAAGCAAATGCCATCTGCCTCTCTTTCACTGGATGTCGCTCTCAAAATACACGGATAGACTGCAAAGCCATTTCTTTTCGCTATACGAAACATTAAGCATAATTTTCTCCGGAAGAGATTGTAATTCATTGAAATTGCTTGAATTATCGACTCACTATTTCTCAACTATTTTTCGTTAAATTATTTCGGTGATCACAAACCGAGGCAGATGAATTGATTGGCGCTCGCAAGATTAAGTTGCTGAAAGACTGGCTTCTTCTGAAGGCGCGTATTTTAAACGTCGCCAACCTGCCTGCCATTACCGCAACGCTTGTCATTATCGTGGTCACCCTGATCGCGGAAGACATCAGCGGAACAGCCTATATCGAGAAGTCCCGGTCCGATCTGCATAACAAGGCGACACAGACAGCGCTGTCCCTGCAAGGCGCCATCATTGCCAACATCGAGAGCGGGCGCGGCCTTGCCAATGTTCTGGCGATAGAGCCGAACATGACCAACGAGCGGTTCAAGCAACTGGCCAGGCAGATCATGCACCGCTATTCCTTCACCAAGATTCTGGCGGTTGCACCAGACCTTGTTGTCGACCGGATCTATCCGTTTGAAGGCAATGAGAGCGTCATCGGCCTGGACTATCGCAATAACCAAGCCCAGAAGGACATGGTGCTGCGGGCTCGCGACTCCAATCAGCTGACCATGGCTGGACCACTTGATCTGGTGCAGGGCGGACAGGGGTTGATCATCCGCTATCCCGTTTATATCGATGATCCCGAGAAGGGGCGCTATTTCTGGGGCATTGTCTCTTCCGTGCTTGAAATGCAGCGCTTCTACGATGTTTTCGGTCTCATGAATAGCGGTGACGACGTGGAATATGCGCTTGTTGGCCGTGACGGCAAGGGCGCCGATGGCGAACAGTTTTTCGGTGATGCGCGCATTCATGAACTGGACCCGATCAAGGTCAAGGTGAATTTTCAGGTTGCATCATGGGAGCTGCTGGCTGTGCCAAAGGCGGGCTGGATCGTGCCAGCCTCGATCTACTGGATCATCCGCTTGATTGCCTTTGTTGCCTTCCTGTTTGTCGTTGTGCCAATGGTCATCGTGGCAAGACTGTCACGGGAGCGCATGGCCCATTTGAACGCCCATATCGAGAGTCAGAGAGAACTCGCTCGCATTTCAAAACGCTTTGAGCTGGCCGTGGAAGCGCTGAAGCTCGGTGTCTGGGAATATGATCCAAGCACGAGGAAGTTTTACTGGGACGCCCAGACAAGGGAAATCTACGGCGTCGACGCCGATTATGACGTCAATGACCTGTCATGGAAGTCGCTGCTGGCACCGGAAGATCGCAAGCGCATCTTCCTTGAGGGGCCGGGCGTGATTGCCCAGGAGGGCAAGTATCTCACGGACTATCGCCTGATCATGCCGGACGGCAAGACCAAGACTATCCGGGTGTCTGCCTTCAGTTGGGTCGATGAGGATGGCAAGTTCAAATATGTCGGTGTGAACTGGGACATCACCCAGCACGTCGCCCGTGAGCAGGCGCTGCATGAAGCGCGGGCCGTGGGCGAATTGCGCTATCAGGAACTGGAGAAGGCCAAGACGCGCATCGAGTTCAACGCGCTGCACGACTATCTCACCAAGCTTCCGAACCGCCGCTATATGGATGACTATCTGGCGGGTTCCGAGGTTCGCGGCAGGACGTTTGTCCGGGATTCCGACAGCTGGCTCCTGAAGATCGATCTTGATGGCTTCAAGGAAATCAACGACAGCTTCGGCCATGCCGCAGGGGATGCGATTCTTGTCAAGGTCGCCGAGCTGCTGCGCGAACTGACCGAGGCGGATGAGTTCGTCTCTCGCATCGGTGGCGACGAATTCGTCGTTCTGTGCTCTGGCAAGGCCAATCCGAAACGCCCTCAGGAACTGGCCGAGCGGTTCATTGCCGAGGTTCAGAAGCCCTATGACTATAACGGTTTGACGTGCCGGATTGGCGCCAGCATAGGTATTTCCAACTGGAAGGACGCCAAGGGCGACCCGGACAAGCTGCGCTCCAATGCCGATCTTGCGCTCTATCAGTCAAAGCAGAGCGGCAAGGGCTGCTTCACCTTCTTCAGCCAGCCGCTGTTCGACAATGCCAGCGAAAAGCGCCGTCTGGCAGATGATCTGTTGCGCGGCATCGAAAACAAAGAATTCATTGCCTATTATCAAGGTCAGTATGACGCCAAGACCCACAAGCTGGTCGGAGCCGAAGCGCTGGCGCGTTGGGTGCATCCCGAGCGGGGCATTGTCTATCCGGACAAGTTCATCGAGCTGGCAGACAGCCTTGGTGTGACCAATGAAATCGACGCGATGATCATGGAGCACGCGCTGGCGACCAAGGCCTATTGGGCCGAGAACAAGCTGCATGTCGACCGCATTTCTGTCAACGTTTCGGCCAAGCGCCTCAGCGACCGGGATCTGATCCCGAGCCTCAAGGCTCTGGACTTCGATCCCTCGAACCTGACGTTCGAACTGGTGGAATCCACTTTCCTTGACAGGAGCGCACCGCAGGTTGCTGCCAATATCCGCCGCTTGCGTGAAATGGACATCGAGATCGAAATCGATGACTTCGGCACCGCCTATGCGTCCATCGTCAGCCTGACCCATCTGTTGCCGAACCGGTTGAAGATTGATCGTGAACTGATCTTCCCGGTCTCATCCAGTGAACACCAGCGCGAACTGGTGCATTCGATCATCCATATCGGGCGGACCCTGGGGATCGGCATTGTGGCCGAAGGCATTGAAACCATGGAGCACGCGGAAATTCTCCGCGTCATGGGGGCCGATCTGCTGCAGGGTTTTGCCTTCTGCAAGCCGATGGCCAGGGAGCCGTTTCTTGCCCACCACATGGCCAGAAACAGTTTCATTGTCGCCTGACAGGCGCGAGCCGGTGCGAGGCGCTGACCGATAAAAGGTCCTTCCACAGGCTGCATAAGCAATGAGGCCGAACGGGCGGCCTCATTGTTCCATACCAGATGGCTGTGTCCTGCTTCAGCCCATCAACTGATAGGTCACGGGCACAAAGCGGAAGCCCTGATCCCGTTTTTCAACGAAGCCTGCGGCCGGAAATGGCATGTGATAGCCGATCAGCGGAATGCGATCTGTTGCCACCATGTCCAGTACCTTGCGGCGGGTCTGCACGGCCATGGCCTTGTCCATGTCGAACTTGACCTCCCAGTCCGGATAGGCCAGCGACCAGACATAGTGATTGGCCAGATCGGCCATCAGCAGCAGCTGCTTGTCCATGCTGTCGAGCATGAAGCTCATGTGACCGGGGGTATGGCCAAAGGTGGCCATGGCGGTGATGCCCGGCGCGACCGTGTCGCTATCCTTGAGGAAGGTCATCTTCTCGGCCAACGGCCTGACATTCTTCTCGAAGCCGTCATTGTTCGCCTTGGACCAGTGGTCGAACTCAACCTGGCCGGTCAGATAGGCCGCATTGGCAAAGGTCGGCATGCCATCCATCATCAGCCCGCCGATATGGTCGCCATGCATGTGGGTGAGCACCACATGGGTGACGTCTTTGGGCTGAAGCCCGGCCTCTGCCAGTGCGGCGGTGATGCCGGCTGCGTTGAGCCCCGTGTCGAACAGGATGATGTTGCTGCCCGAGCGCACAAGCGTCGGGGTGAAATAGAATTGCGCCATGTCTGTGCCGATGAAATTGTCGGCGCTGACCTTGGCAAAAACATCGTCCGAAACATTCACCCCGAAGATGCCGTGCGGCTTCTCGCGCGGGGCTGACCCGGCCAGAAGCGCGATGACATCGAGGTCGCCCAGCTTGAAGCCGCGCGCCTTGGCCATGGGCAGGGCGGGTTTCATCATGTCCTGCGCCTTTGATGGCCCGGATGTCAGCATGAGACCGGCAGCGCCCACGGCACCGACCATCGCCATGCGTCGATCAATTGAAAAGGTCATAGTGTGTCTCCCCTTGTCACCAGACAGTATTCTCATGTCCGTGCTGCAGCAGCCGTCTCTTTGTGTTCGCTTCTGGCAGTCGCGGTTGGCCTTGCAGTGTAGGGGAGGTCGACTGAGGTGGCGAGACACTATCCTGTGATGAAATCGTGTTCGTCCTCTTCTCGCGCCTATGTGTCGTGCACAAACGGGTAGGCAATCTGCCGATTTGTTTTAGTCCTTAACGGGATCTCAATCGAAATGGGATAGCAACAACCAGAGGCATCAAGCGAAAGAAATGGGAAGGATGTAACCTTGCCGGATAGTATGCAGTCAACCAAAGCCGGTCAGGCAGCGAACGGGTGCGCAGAGCAGCGCCCCATGTTTGCGCTGTTTGCTGTCTGGCGCTTGCTCGCAGCCCTGATGGTCATGATCTATCACTTCTGCGCTTTCGGGCCTGAAGCCTACAGGCAGTTTGCCATGGATGCCGAGGTTTTCACCGCCCTGCTTGACCTGTTCTTCATTGTTTCCGGTTTCCTGATCTGGGTTCACTATGCCCAGAAGCTGAAGAGCGGCGGTGATTATGGCACCTTCCTGTTGCGCCGTCTGGCCCGGCTCTATCCGCTCCATCTGCTAACCCTCGGCATCTTCTGTGTTGCCTGGCTGATCATCTCGCTGGCGGGGCTTGATGTGCAACTGACCGAATTCTATTCCTTCAGGGAACTGGTGCGGCAGCTGCTGCTGGTCAATGCCTGGGGGGTGTCCGACGGGCTGGCCTTCAACTTTGTTTCCTGGTCCCTGTCAGCCGAATGGTTCTGCTATCTGGCCTTTCCGGTGATCGTCGTGATCTTCCGCAAGACCGGACTTTTGGGGCTCATCATCATGCTGGTGGTTGCCATCGCACTGCTGGAAGGGCTCACCTACTTCAAGGTCATTCCCTTCCCGACGTGGCTCGATGCCAACACATGGGGCGCCTATCGGGTCTTTGCCGACTTCATCATGGGGGCCATTATCGCTATCGTGGCCCACAAACGCCTGATCGCCATCAAGAGCCACTGGTATGCATGGGGAGCCCTGATGCTCGCCCTGCTGGTCATGTTCTTCGACCCGGCGTGGGGCTATGGCAACATCATGGCCATCACGATCGCGCTCTATGTTGCCGCTCAGGTCGAGATCAACGCTCCGGAACGAAGCGCCTATCTCATGCCCCTGATGCCGCTGGCCATCGTCTCCTTCGGCATCTACATGTGGCATCCGGTCTTCACGGCATCGATTCTGGGTGTGGGCTGGCTGATGGTCCTTGAGCCGCTGCATGTCATCGGCTTTGCGCCCGTGATGGCCGTCGCCGTGATTGTTACGATCACCACAGCGCTGCTGTCGGCCCGCTTCTTTGAGGCCCCCGCCCGCAGGATGATCCTGTCTTTGAGCCAGAAACACCTCTCCGGTGATCTGGTCGGCGCTGCGGTCAGGAAGACCTCATAGACTACCCCGAGTGATTATCTCAAGAGTGACAATCCCAAGAGTGTTCCGTGCGGTGGGCGCTTGGCATCAGGCTTCCCGGCTGTTCACCCAGCTTCTGATCAGCCATGCAGCGATGGAAAACGGCCCCGGCGTATGCGGCAGCTCACTGTCGGTGCCACGCGCCATCAGCTCTTTCACCTCGCCGCGGGTGAACCATTGCGCAGCGGTCAGTTCTGTGGTGTCGATGGTGATCTCGTTCGTCAGGGCCTCTGCGTAGCACCCCAACATCAGCGATGACGGGAAGGGCCAGGGCTGGCTGGCCATGTAGCGTACGGCACCGATGCGAATGGCAGCTTCCTCGAACACTTCCCGACGGACAGCGTTTTCGATGGTCTCACCCTGCTCCATGAACCCGGCTAGAGTCGTGTACATCGGTCCGGTAAAGCGGGTGTGATGGGCCAGCAGGCAGCGCTCGGTGCCGGTTTCATCGCGATGCAGAACCAGCATGATCACGGCCGGGTCCGTCCGCGGGAAATGGATGGCCGAACAGTTCGGACAATCCCGGCGGGCGCCACCCAGCGTGACGACGGTTTTGGTACCGCATTTGGAGCAATAGGGGTGGGACTCGTGCCAGTTGAGCAGGCCACGGGCCTGAGCGATGGCGCCCAGTTGGTCGGCGGGCAGCAGGCCATGCAGCCCCAGCGTGCGGACCGATTCCAGACGGTATCTTTCAGAGCCTTCAAGCTTTTGCGCGGCGGCATCGCTGATCAGCGCTGCCAGCCGAGGGGCGTTGCCTTCTTCCGGGTCCGTACCAAGTATGATGACCGTTTCCATGTCGGTGCCCAACGCTTCGGCGGCTCCCTTGTCGAAGATCGCCCTGATGGCGTCGGATTTGGTCGCTCCGGCTTCGACCACCAGCGTGTCCTTGTGGAACAGGTAGAAGCCCGCAGCGCTGTCCGCCAGCATGACGGGAATGCTGGTCTCGTCCCGATGCTCGGTGTCCCGGTCTAGGCGGTTGTGCATGAAGCCTACGCCGTCAACGGCGGGAATGGAGCGGGCAGCGGCAAAGGGGTCGCGGGAAAAAGAAAAATCATCCATGGGTCAATTCGTCCGATAATCGGCCAGCCGCAGACTGGCGGGCAGTGCGGTCGGTCTTGAAGTCTAATAGAGCTGCGACGGCGTGGCGGCGGTCAGGGGAGGGGCGTGTCACTCGCTCGTCAACGCGGTTGCGAGCGCCTTGATCAATCTGTCGGCATCATCCTTGTCATAGGCTTTGGCGGGCAGCTTGCCCCAGATCGGGCCAGCCCATGCGGCATCGCCTTCAAAGCGGGCAATAACATGAATATGGAGTTGGCGCACCTGATTTCCAAGATTGGCAACATTGAGCTTGTCGCATCCGGTCAGCGCCTTGAGCGCGCCGGAAACAGTCGCAATTTCATCCATCAGTTGATGCTGCAAGCCCGTTTCCAGATCGATCAGTTCGGCAAGCCCGGCAATCCTCGGCACCATCAGCAGCCAGGGGAAATTGGAATCATTCATCAGCCGAACCGTGCAGAGCGGCAGATCAGTCACCGGCATGCTATCGGCCTTCAACTGGGGATCAAGTGTGAATTCAACCATGATTTCACTCCAAATGGCTAGAGATACTGAAATTGATTCTCTTTTTGCCTCTTGCAATAGCACGCCACAAGTGACATATGAACAAACGGAAGGTTGGCAATGGACGTTCCCCTCGCCAACCGGGTCAGGTCCGGAAGGAAGCAGCCCCAACGAGTACAGAGCGGGTCATCTGTTCAGCCTTCCACTTATCCCCCACTTTCCCCCGAAATGATCAGTCTGCCGGACCATAGACCGGATGGAGAATGCTGTCCAACGGACCATTTCGCATTGCTCCCGTGCAATCGGGGTGAGCGCGGCTGCTTTCAACAACAATTGACTTTCCGTCGACAAGATGGGTGACGCAGCGCGCGTTCCTCTGCTATGGATAGCCATATTCTGTTTTGCAAGAAGGCTAGGGATTCCCTAATGGACGATCAGGAACATCAGACAGCTGAAGGTTATCGCGTACTGGCGCGCAAATACCGCCCTGCGAGCTTCGATGATCTGATCGGGCAGGCCCCCATGGTGCGCACCCTGACCAATGCCTTCAAGGCCGGGCGTATCGCCCAAGCCTACATGCTGACCGGTGTGCGCGGTGTCGGCAAGACCACCACTGCCCGCATTCTGGCCCGCGCCCTCAATTACGAGATCCCCGGCGAGATCAAAGCGCCCACCATCGACATGCCCCGCATGGGCACCCACTGTCAGGCGATCATGGAAGGTCGCCATGTGGACATCATGGAAATGGACGCAGCCTCCCACACCTCCATCAACGATATCCGCGAGATCATCGAGGCGGCGCGCTACAAGCCAGTCAGCGCCCGCTACAAGGTCTACATCATCGACGAGGTGCACATGCTCTCGACCGCCGCCTTCAACGGCCTGTTGAAGACACTGGAAGAGCCGCCTGAACATGTGAAGTTCATCTTCGCGACCACCGAAATCCGCAAGGTGCCGGTCACCGTGCTGTCCCGCTGCCAGCGGTTCGATCTGCGCCGCATCGATGCGGGCGAAATGGCCACCTACATGCAGAAGCTCTGCGGCAGGGAAAAGGTCGAGATCGAGGATGACGCCTTGCAAATGATCGCAAGGGCAGGGGAAGGCTCCGTGCGCGACTCGCTGTCGCTGCTCGATCAGGCGATTTCCCATGGCGCAGGCCGGATCACGTCGGAAACCACCCGGCAGATGCTGGGCCTTGCCGACCGCGCCCGCATCATCGACCTGTTTGAGGCCCTGATGAAAGGCGATATCGCCAAGGCGCTGGATGAACTCAAAAGCCAGTATGACATCGGTGCCGAACCCGCCGTCGTACTCTCCGACCTTGCCGATTTCGTCCATCTGGTTACCCGCCTCAAGCTGACCCCGGACGCCAGCTCCGACGCTGCCGCGACCGAGGCCGAGAAAACCCGGGGGCGTGATTTTGCCGGGACGCTTTCCGTGCGGGTTCTTTCCCGCGCCTGGCAGATGCTGCTCAAGGGGCTGGCAGAGGTGCAATCTTCGCCGCGTCCGCTGGCCTCTGCCGAGATGGTGCTGGTACGAATGGCCTATGTCGCCGATCTGCCAAGCCCCGACGAAGCCCTCAGGATGCTGGCCAACAAGGATTTCCGTCCGCCGATGCCAACCGGTGCCGGATCGGGACCATCCACGCCGCCCGATGCGCGGGTGCCCGGCTCGCCATCCCAGCCAACGCAACAGGCCCAGATGCCGCAGGGTGTTCCCCCGCAAGGCCCGGGGCCGTCCGGTGGCGCAGGCCCCACTGCCATGCAGGCGGGGGCGGGCATGGCCTCGCGCGGCATGAATGCTGCCAACGTGCCCGTGCAGGATCTGCCGCCGGACCAACTGCGGGGATATGCCGAGCCAGCACAGGCCGAGAGAGCCAATCTGCGACTGGTCTCCAGCCAGAGCGAAGTGCAGGTCAACCGGCAGAGGCCCAGTGCGTCTGCGCCCGGAGCCGGACAGGCGCCGGTGTCACCGGTCAAACCGGTGATCACTCGCTTTGAAGAGATTATCGCGCTGGCCAAGTCCAACCGGGACATTGCCCTGCAGTTCATTCTGGAATCCGCCGTGCGTCCTGTTTCGGTTGAACCGGGACGGGTCGTGGTCGCCTATGATGGCGTCGATGGCGAAGCGTTGCAGAGCAAGCTGTCGCGCAAGCTCTCCGACTGGACGGGCGAGCGCTGGCTGGTTGATCTGGCCAAGGAAGGCGGTGGCGCGACCCTTTTCGAGCGCAAGGAAGAGCGTGAACGGCAGGCCCGTGAGGAAGCCGACCATCATCCGCTGGTCGAAGCCGTGCGCAAGGCCTTCCCCGGCTCCAAGGTGGTTGATGTGCGCATCAATCGCGACTTTGAAGAGGAATTTCTGGCCCCCGTTGTTGAAGATCCGGAAGAAGAGGGCGATATGTCCCTGATGATCGATGACGCCGATGAACTGGGGCTGGACGATTTCTAGCCCCGTCGGCGACGCAAGCTAACCCGAATGACACCCAACACAGATGAGCACGCTGGCGCTTCAGAGCCGCCGGGGCGTCACCATGAAAGGAAGATCCCATGGACATGATGAAAATGATGAAGAAGGCGAAGGAAATGCAGGCCAAGATGGCCGAGATGCAGGAACAGGTCGCCGAAATGGAAGCAACCGGCGTCTCTGGTGGCGACATGGTCAAGGTCGTCCTGACCGGCAAGGGTCAGATGAAATCCCTGTCCATCGACCCGTCGTTGATCAATGCCGACGATGCGGAAATTCTTGAGGATCTCATCATCGCGGCCCATAATGACGCCAAGGCCAAGGTGGAAGCCGCCATGCAGGACAAGATGCAGTCCATGGCGAGCGATCTGGGCCTGCCCGCAGGCATGAAACTGCCGTTCTGATCTGGCTGTCCTGATTGTGTTGGCCTGTTCTTTCTGCCAGTTTCTCTGTCAGTGACAAAAGAGTTGATCCGATGACCCTCTCCTCCCTGTTGCTATATGCCGGAACCCTGTTTCTGGTTGCCAGCGTGCCGGGGCCCAGCATTACAGCGCTGGTCGCCCGTGTGCTCAGCCGCGGCTACCGCGATGTGCTGCCCTTCGTTGTGGCCATGTGGCTCGGTGAGGCGGTCTGGCTGTCGCTGGCCATCGGCGGGCTCTCGGTTGTTGCGTCCAGCTTTGCTTCGGTCTTTGCCGTCATCAAATGGCTCGGCTGCGGCTATCTGGTCTATATGGCTTACAGGATGTGGGCGTCCCGTCACGATGTGGCGGAAGAGCAGGTTCTGCCAACCCGGAAATCCGGTATCGGCATGTTTCTGGCCGGGTTCGCGGTGACCATGGGCAATCCCAAGATCATGCTCTTTTATGCCGCCCTGTTGCCGACGCTCATCGATCTCGGCTCGGTCACTACGGTGGGCTGGTTCGAGCTGATGGTCACCATGCTGATCACGCTGGCGACGGTCGATCTGGGCTGGGTCTTCTTTGCCAGCAAGGCGCGACTGTTGCTGAAGAGTCCGCGGGCGGTGCGCATCGCCAATCGGACCGGTGCGGTTGCCATGGCAGGGGCCGCCGCGGCAATCGTCAGCAAATCCTGAGGGATCGCTCGCCCGGAGTGAGGCGACAGCAAGGTGAGGTATGGAATGGCCAGTCATGTTGCCGGACCTGAAATTGAGAAGCTGATCAAACTGCTTTCGCGTCTGCCCGGTTTGGGGCCGCGTTCGGCCCGGCGGGTGGCGCTGCATCTGATCAAGAACCGCGAGCAGCTGCTTGTGCCGCTATCCGACGCCATGCGCGAGGCCGTCGAGACCATCAAGGTCTGCGAGACCTGTGGCAACATCGATAGCACCAGCCCCTGCACGATCTGTAACGACAGCCGTCGCGACGCCTCTGTTCTGGTGGTGGTCGAGGATGTCTCGGACCTTTGGGCGCTGGAGCGTGCATCGGTCATCAATGCGCCCTACCATGTGCTGGGCGGAACCCTGAGCCCGCTTGACGGGGTCGGGCCGGATGATCTCAACATCGCCGGGCTTTTGCGCCGTACTGCCAAGGGTGAGGTCAAGGAAATCATTCTGGCGGTCAACGCCACTGTGGAGGGCCAGACGACGGCCCATTACATCACCGATCAGTTGCAGGCACAGGCCCGCGCGCTGAAGGCGGCCAATCCGGACCACGAGCCGCTGAAGATCTCCCAGCTTGCCCATGGCGTGCCGATCGGCGGCGAGCTTGACTATCTCGACGAGGGCACCCTGCTGCAGGCAATCCGCAGCCGCAAAGTGTTCGAATAGCGAGCCCTGGCGACGCCCAACCTGGCCGCCCAATGGTCCCTGAGACATTTGCCACGCGAACCCAAGCCGTTTGCAGTGTGCTAGTTGGACGGCTTTGGCAGGTCTTTCGCCTGCCTTTCCTGTTTTTCAATGCAGCTCTTGAACAGGCCATAGCTGCCAGACCCGGACCGGTCGTTCCTGTCCGAACGGGCGGCTTTGTCACAGAGCTGGCGGGTCGTGCCGCTGATCTCGCTCCACCGGTCCTCAAGTTGCGCTTGAGCGAAATATTCAGACGTCAGGCAAGGATCGTAGATATCTTTGGAAATTTGCCCGTCCGGACCTGTCGCATAGGCCGTGCAGTAGCCTTGCGAGTCATAATGCGGCAAGTCGCTGGCAAAGGCTGGCTGACAGATGAGAAAAGCTGACAGAAGAAAAAGAAAGCGCATGGTGCACCTGCAATCGGATTGGCGTTGTGTGAGACTAGAATCGCAGGCAGCCCTGAGACAAGGTGCTATTGTCGCAATGGTTGAAAACTAGTCGTCTTCACGCCCGAACCGAAAGCCGGTAGCGCCGGTGTTGTCGCCATTACTGTCCTTGGGGCCAGCAATGCCATAGGGGCCTTTGACGTGAGCTCTTAGCGGAACTGCGGGTGTCTCCATTTCGGAAAGATCCGGCAGAGGTTCGGTCGGACTGTCCTCGGGCGCTTGCCGGGTCAATTCCCGTGCTGCAGCTTCCAGCTCCCGCTCGCTGACGTCGATCTCTTCGATCTTGCGGCCACGGGTGACAATCTTGCCCGTCGAGGTGAGGATCTGCTCCACATCCTTCTGCGCCTGGCCGAAATGGCTTTGCAGCTTGGAGACCCTGTCGTCCAGTCGGCTGACATCCTCGACAAGCAGGGTCACTTCGCGCTGGATGATATGGGCCTGTTCGCGCATCCGGGCGTCCTTGAGGATCGACTGGATCACCTGAATCGACAGAGTAAGCAGTGACGGCGAGACAATGACGATACGGGCGCGGTGTGCTGTCTGCACGATGTCGTCGAATTGCTCGTGCAAATCGGCAAACAGGCTTTCCGACGGCACGAACATGAAGGCCGTGTCCTGCGTCTCGCCGACGATGAAATAGCGCTCGGAAATATCCTTGATGTGCTTCTTGATGTCATTGCGGAAGCGGGTGCGGGCGGCCTTGTCCTCGTCCGGGTTGGTTGCTTGCTTGACCGCCGTCCAGCCTTCCAGCGGAAATTTGGCATCGATGATCAGCACGGCGGTGTCATTGGGGATGTGGATGACGCAGTCCGGGCGCTTGCCATTCGACAGGGTGAACTGAAAATCATAGGCATGTCTTGGCAGGGCATCCTCGATGATGGCTTCCATTCGTCCCTGTCCGAAGGTGCCGCGGGTCTGCTTGTTGGCAAGGATCTGCTGCAGTTCCACCACGCGGCCGGACAGTTCGGTGATATTGCCCTGCGCCTTGTCGATAACCGCCAGCCGCTCATAAAGCGCGCGCAAATGGTCGCCGGTCATCTTCTGCTGTTCACCAAGGCTGCGGGTCACGGTCTGGGTCAGTCGATGGCCCATGCCGTCCATCCGGTTGGTCAGCGCCTGGGACATCTCGGTCTGGCGGGTCGAGAAGATCTCGGCCATCGTCTGCATGCGCCCGGTCATTTCGGCCTGCAGGCGGGAAAGCTCCTCCACCTGCGCCCGCTGGGCTCGCGCCTGCTCCTGCGCCTCATAGAGCGCCTGTTCCCGGTTGCCGTTCTGCCGCATGAAGCCCAGCAGCAGCGACAGGACAAGCCCTGCGATCAGCGCCAGAGCGCCGATCAGCACCTGAAATGTGGTGAGGCCATGCTGGCCGATGGTGATCACGATGTCATTCATGGCGTGACTATAGAGCGATTCGGGGATGGTGAGAAACAAAGAGTGAACATATTAAAGGCCGACCAAGTTTGGACTTAATGCGAAAAGCTCAGGATTTTCCTGTCCCTTGATGCGCTTTGCGATTGACGCTCGCGGCGGAAACGCTTATTTCAGCTTCATGGCAGTGATGGATATTGTAACATTGCCGGATCCGATCCTGCGAAAGCAGTCGCTTCCGGTTGAGCGCGTGGACGATGATCTGCGCAGACTTCTCGATAATATGCTGGAAACCATGTATAAGGCCCCGGGCATCGGCTTGGCTGGCATACAGGTGGGCGTGGACAGACGCATCTTTGTGATGGATACCTCACGTGAGGAAAACGCCCCCATCTGCATGATCAATCCGCAGATCATCTTGCAGTCAGAAGAGCTGAACACCCACGAAGAGGGGTGTCTGTCGATTCCGGAATATTATGCGGAGGTTGACCGGCCCAAGCTTGTGACGATGAAGTTTCTGGACCGTTTCGGCAAGGAGCAGCAGCTTGAGCTCGATGGTCTTGATGCAACCTGTGCTCAGCATGAGTTCGATCATCTGAACGGTGCTCTGTTCATTGACTATATCTCCAAGTTGCGTCGCGACCGGGTGATCAAGAAATTCACCAAGCTGGCGAAACAGAAGGACAAGAGCGTCCTCTAGGGCGTCTGTCAAACCGTCACCACCTTGGAAAGGGGCGAGCATGCTGCGCGTTGTCTTTATGGGGGCTCCGGATTTTTCGGTTCCCACCCTGATGGAAATCGTCGGGCAGGGCCACGAGGTGGTTGCTGTCTATTCCCAGCCGCCAAGACCGGCAGGGCGCGGCATGGAAGAGCGCAAGACCCCGGTGCACGAGGCTGCAGAACAGCTTGGCCTGCCTGTTTTCACACCGACGTCACTGAAATCGGAAGAAGAGCAGGA
Organism: Cohaesibacter haloalkalitolerans; assembly: GCF_003574655.1. Taxonomy (GTDB): domain Bacteria; phylum Pseudomonadota; class Alphaproteobacteria; order Rhizobiales; family Cohaesibacteraceae; genus Cohaesibacter; species Cohaesibacter haloalkalitolerans. The sequence continues at coordinate 714,557 of NZ_QNUM01000002.1, read as the reverse complement.
AAAATTCCGGGCGCTCGATGCCGATGTTGCCGTCGTGGTTGCCTATGGCCTGCTGCTGCCGAAGGCTATTCTTGAGGCACCGCGTGAAGGCTGCCTCAACCTGCATGGCTCGCTGCTGCCGCGCTGGCGCGGCGCTGCTCCGATCCAGCGCGCCATCATGGCGGGCGACCGGGAGACCGGTGTTCAGGTCATGCGCATGGACGAAGGGCTTGATACCGGCGACATCTGCATGTCCGAGACCATTGCCATCACCGCCGAGATGACGGCCGAGGATTTGCACGATCGCATGATGGTGCTCGGTGCCGACCTGATGGTCCGGGCGCTGGCAGCCCTGTCGCGCGGGCTGCTGAAGTCCCGCCCGCAGCCGGACGAGGGCGTCACTTACGCCAAAAAGATCGACAAGGCGGAAAGCCGCATCGACTTCGCAAGACCGGCAGACGAAATCCACAACACCATTCGCGGCCTTTCGCCATTTCCGGGCGCGTGGTGCGAGATGACCATCCGTGGCAAGGCCCAGCGCGTCAAGCTGCTGCGCTCGGAACTGGCCGATGGCAAGGGCGCTCCGGGGGAGCTGCTTGATGATGCCATGACGGTTGCTTGCGGCGCGGGCGCGGTTCGCCTCGTCATGTTGCAGCGGGCAGGCAAGGGCGCCATGAAGGCCGACGAATTCCTGCGCGGTGCCGACCTGAAGATTGGCGACGTGATCGCCTGATGAAGAGACGCCATGCCTCGTTACAAGCTTCTGATTGAATATGATGGCCGACCGTTCTCAGGCTGGCAGCGGCAGGACAATGCGCCCTCCGTCATGGAACTGATCGAGGATTCCATCTACACCTTCACCCATGAGCGGATCACCCTGTTCGGGGCGGGGCGGACGGATTCCGGCGTCCACGCGACGGGGCAGGTTGCCCATTTTGATCTCGAACGGGACTGGCACAGCCAGAAGATTACCGCCGCGCTCAATTTCTTTCTCAAGGAAACCGGTGTTGCGGTGCTTGGTGCATGGAAAGTGACCGGCGAGTTCGATAGCCGTTTCAAGGCCGTCAAGCGCTACTACCGCTATCGCATCTGCAACCGCCGCGCCCCGCTGACCTTCGAGATGGGGCGCGCCTGGCAATATAGCTTCCCCATCGATGTCGAACTGATGCAGCAGGGAGCCGACCGGCTCATCGGGCATCATGACTTCACGACCTTCCGCGCCACCGCCTGTCAGGCCAAAAGCCCGTGGCGGACCATGGAGATGCTGCGCGTCAGCCGCGAGGGCGAATGGGTCTATCTCGACGCCATGGCTCGGTCGTTCCTGCACAACCAGATTCGCTCGTTTGTCGGCTCGCTGGCCGAGGTTGGCTCCGGCCGCAAGCCGGTGGACTGGATCACTGAGAGTCTTGAAGCCCGCGATCGCCAAGCCTGCGGCCCTGTCGCCCCTCCGGACGGACTCTATCTCACCCGCGTTGATTATCGCGAGGATGAGGTTTACGAGATTGTTGAGGAGCCCTGGCGGGGCCACAAGAAAGACTAGCCTGAAACGACAAGCAGCGAATGGCTGATGCTCTGCAGCCAGAAGGCAGAGGCAATCCCGACGATCATCATCAGGATCGACAGGCCAAGCGCCGTAAACGGTGGGCATTGCAGCACGAAACTGTAAAGCCGATAGGCGATCCACATGGCAAAACCATAGATGGCGAGCATCAGCAGGACAGCCAGTTGCACCGGAATGAGATGGGCAGTCATCAGCGCGCCGGGCAGGATCGTGATCACCACCATGATGACATTGAGCCAGTTGTAACTGACCATAAGCGGAATATAGCTGTCCCTGTATCCAAGCAGGTTGAGCAGCGCAAACAACAGGATGGCGGGCAGGCCCCAGTCGAGAAACAGCTGCAACAGATAGAGCGGAAAGCCGCCCGACCGGAACAGCAGCACTTCGTCCAGATAGCCGAACAGCAGGGCATAGAACATGCCCAGCGGCTCGACCAGCAGAATGGCCATAAAGGATCGCCAGAAGCCGCGCCGCGTGGCATCGATCCCGTAGAGCGCATCGCTCTTGCCGCGTACAAAGGCCCACAGAAGCTCGAGATGGTAGACAATATAGGTCATTGAGCGCCGTTCAGTCGGTGAGAAATGCGTAAAAGACGATAAGGCATCTGATGATCAGGAGACTAGCCCGAATGCAGACAGGGCTGACAAGGCCAGCCCCGCCCACAGATTGCAGGAGCAGTCGGTCCTACCGTTCGAAATACTGCAGCATGAATTCATAGTAGATGTCGGCGAGCTGCTCGAGGTCGGCAACGGCGACATGCTCATCGATCATGTGCATGGTCTGCCCGACGAGGCCGAACTCGATCACCGGGCAATAGTTCTTGATGAAACGGGCGTCCGACGTGCCGCCACCGGTAGAAAGCTCCGGCGTCCGGCCAGTGATGGCTTCCACCGCCTTGGAAAAGCGGCCGATGAGGCTTTCCGAACGGGTCAGGAAGGCCTCGCTGCCGTCGTCTTCAAGGGTCAGCGAGAGTGTGAATGCATCATCGGGGAGATGTTTGCGGGCATGCTCCAGCACGAAGGCTTCCAGCTTTTCCGCATTCCACAGGTCGTTGAAACGAACGTTGAAACGGGCCGAGGCGCTCTTGGGAATGAGGTTCCAGGTCTCGTTGCCCACGTCCATGGAGATGAATTCCAGATTGCTCGGCTGGAAGAAATCCGTGCCATGATCCAGAACTTCGGCGCTGATCTGTTCGACCAGACGGGCCAGAACCGGAACCGGGTTGCTGGCCAGATGTGGATAGGCCACATGCCCCTGTTTGCCGCTTACGGTGAGGGTGCCAGACTGGCTGCCACGGCGACCGACCTTGATCATGTCGCCCATCTGGTTCGGATTGGTCGGCTCCCCGACAATGGAGTCGGAAAACTGTTCGCCACGCTCGGCGGCCCATTGCATCAGCTTGACGGTGCCGTTCTTGGCCGGGCCTTCCTCGTCGCCGGTCAGCACGAAGGAAACCGTGCCCTTCGGCTCGCCATGCGCCTCGACATAGCGCAGGGTGGCGGCAACGAAAGCTGCCACGCCGCCCTTCATGTCGGCAGCGCCGCGACCATGCAAAAGGCCATCCTTCACTGCGCCGCTGAACGGGGGGAGGGTCCACAGGGTTTCGTCGCCAGCGGGCACCACGTCGACGTGACCGGCAAAGGCCAGATGCGGTCCATCGCCACCGGTGATTTTGGCGAACATGTTTTCCACGTCCGGATAGCCGGGCTCGGAGAAGACCGGACGGTGGATTTCAAAGCCGAACGGGCTGAGCTGCCGCTCCAGATAGGCCAGAACTCCGGCCTCCTTCGGGGTGACACTGGGGCATTGGATGAGGGCGCAGGCAAGGTCCGTCGCGGAAGGAGCTTTGGTCATTCTCGGGCGCTTTCTATGGATGATAAGCGATGAAGGCGCCGACAGGCCTCGGGGGCAAGGCGTGCGGGCGCAGGTCTGTAGTTCGGGGCGAGCATAAGCGTGCCGTCGCCAGCCTTCAACCGCTTTGTGACAACAGTCCCAGAAGCGTGATCCCAGAAGCGTGACCAAAGAAGCAAGATAGCCTCGGCCGGATGAAACCCTGCCTGAGGAGGTGAATGGGAGGTGAGCGGGAGGGGGGTGACTAGATCGCCGTCATCGGCTGGTCGTTCTCATCTTCCGACTGGGGTTTCCGGTGGCTCATGATGCCAAGATCAACGAAATAGATCAGCCAGAAGGGAATGAGTGGTGTCAAATACATCAGCCGGCTGCTGAACTCGATCGTGCAGGAAAGCGGAAAATGCGGAGCCAGTGCGCTGAGCGTCAGCAGAATGGGAATGGCATAGGCAAAGAAGCTCTTGTGGCCGCGGCCCAGCTTGTGCAGTCGTTTGATGACCACACAATACCACATGAACAGAAAGACAAAGGCCATGATGGCCAGAGCGACATAATAGGATTTGCCAAGGAAGGTAGAGGGATCCTGTGTGCACAGCTCGTTCTTGTCGACCCGGAACAGGAAGGCGGCGCCAACCTCCATCGGGAACAGGAACAGATGGGCAAACCAGAAATCTCTTCGTCCTATCTCGCCGCGGCTGTCAAATAGCAGTCCCTCGAACGTCATCTCCAGTCCCCCCATTCTTCATGATCCTGCCATCTGGCCTTTGGAAGAGGCCGGGGTGGACGAGGATCACTTTCCTGTTATTGAGAGCTTAACGTGCATGGCAAGGGGCGGCAATTATCCAAAGGCCCCTATCCCCCCAATAGGGGAGGGAAAAGAGGGACAGGTGCCAGCCCCGACCAGCATGAAAGCTGCAATCGGGGCCAGAACCGGGTAATCGCGGATCAGGCAACCGAAGCCTTGCGGGCGGCAAAGACTTCCCTGGCGGCAGTAAGGCCGTTGATGGCTGCTGGCAAGCCGCCATAGACCGCCATCTGCCAGATCACCTCGACAATCTCCTGTTCGCTTGCCCCGACAGCGAGGGTGTGTTCGATGTTGATCTTGAGCTGTGGTGCGGTCTGCCCTCCCAATACCGTGAGAGCGGCAACGGTTGCCAACTGGCGGGTTTTGCTGTCGAGCCCCGGCCGGGAGTAATGGCGGCCATAGGCCCACTCGATCAGGCTTTCGCCAAATTCTGGCAGCATGTCGCCGAACCAGTCATTCAGCGTTGCCTCAAGACCGGGATGATGGGCGTCGCAATAGGCGCGGGCACGCTCAAGGGCGCTTGCCTGATTGTCGGATACGGGGGATTTTGCTTGTGTCTGTCGCATGTTCTGCCTCCATGACATGGGCTTTTTCCATGTCGCGATAGAAATTGATTTTCTGATCGAGAACAGGCAGCGTCGCTTGCAAATCTTCAATCTGCCTCAGCACCGTTTGCTGCCGGGCTTCCAGCATCTCCCGCCGGGCGGTGGCCGTGTGCGGGCCTTCGGCGCGCAGCTGGGCGTAGCGGACCATGTCCGAAATGCCCATGCCGGTTGCCTTGAGATGCTTGAGAAAGGTCAGCCAGCTGGCGATTTCCATGCCATATTGCCGCCGCCCACCGGCATCACGGGAGGCATCGGGCAGAAGCCCGATCTTCTCGTAATAGCGGATGGTATGGACGGACAGACCGGTCAGCCGGGCCAGATTTCCAATCTTCAAGGGACTGCTCCTGTTTCGATGGAGACGGAGGCTAAGTGTTAGAGTGCACTCTAGGTCAAGCGGGAAAGTAAAAAAAGTCCCGCCTCTGGTGAAAGAGACGGGACAATGGAGTTCTGCGCAAAAACCTGTCGGCTGATCAGTCGCGCAGCAGCTCGTTGATCGAGGTCTTCGAGCGGGTGCGCTCGTCGACGCGCTTGACGATTACGGCACAATAAAGGTTCGGCCCCGGGGTGCCATCCGGCAGCGGCTTGCCGGGCATGGTGCCGGAAACGACAACCGAGTAGGGAGGCACTTCGCCCATGAAGATCTCGCCGGTGGCGCGGTCGATGATCTTGGTGGAAGCACCCAGATAGACGCCCATGGAAAGAACGGAGCCTTCACGCACGATCACGCCTTCGGCCACTTCGGCGCGGGCGCCGATGAAGCAATTGTCTTCGATGACAACCGGGCCAGCCTGCAGCGGCTCCAGAACGCCGCCGATGCCAGCGCCGCCGGAAATGTGAACATGTTTGCCGATCTGGGCGCAAGAGCCGACGGTTGCCCATGTGTCGATCATGGTGCCTTCATCAACATAGGCACCAAGATTGACGAAGGACGGCATCAGCACAACGCCCTTGCCGATGAAGGCAGAGCGGCGCACGATGCAGTTCGGCACGGCGCGGAAACCGGCATTCTCGAAATCGATCCCGCCCCAGCCGTCAAACTTGGAAGGAACCTTGTCCCACCAGGTCGCGTCGCCCGGGCCACCCTTGATGACTTCCATGGCATTGAGGCGGAAGGACAGCAGCACGGCCTTCTTCAGCCACTGATTGACGACCCAGTTTCCGTCGGCGGCTTTTTCAGCGACGCGTACAATACCGTTATCAAGAAGAGTGAGAGCTTTCTCAACCGCATCCCTGATGTCGCCGGTTGTGTTGCTATTGATGGATTCGCGAGCATCGAAGCCTTCTTCAATCGTGCCTTGAAGCGCGGTCAGATCAACTTGAGTCATGTCTCTTGCTTTCAGCTAGTCGTGTTGATGGTGATAACGGCCGGAAGATCGCCCCAACTGCCGGACTGCCGGTCCGGGATGGGTGATCTGTCATGGGCGCAAACCATAAGCAAAGCGCTTGCGAAGTCAATGCGGGAAACGCCAAAGAGTTTGATTTTGATCATGCGGAGCCAATGGGCTGTTGCTCTGGAGCTGTCTGGGCGAGATAAGGGCAACGAAAAAGGGTCGGCAGGGGTACTGCCGACCCGTTGGGTATCACTGTGATGTGCGAACCCGCCTCTTATCAGAGGGAAAGCACAAAGTGCCGGTAGGACGTGGACTTGTCTCTCAGCAGGGCGCTGAGATGATCATTGCTGGCTTTCAGGCCTTCGTCCGCGTCATCGAATTTGGCTTCGATGTCACACAACTCCTTGTAGAGTGGCTCGATGATCTCCCGAACCACGGTCCGGTTGGGCACGCGCCGCGATGCTTCATAGCCCACCACGTCGCCCTTGTCGTCGCGGGCAGGAGAAATGCGGGCAAAGGTCCAGTAGTGATCACCGTTGGTGGCCAGATTCTGGACATAGGCGAAAACGTCTTCTTTTGCCTCATCAAGTCCATCCCACAGCCGCATGAAGATTGAACGGGGCATGTCGGGATGGCGCATGCAATTGTGTGGTTGACCAACAAGGGCCTTGTTGCCGTAGCCTGTAATGTCCCGGAAAAGGCCATTACAGTAGGTGATGTAACCATCCTTGTCGGTTCGGCTCACCAGAATCTCGGAATCGCCAAAACGTCTTTCAATACCGGTGGGAGAAATTGTTGTTGTCATTTGGGTCTCCTCTCCTTCGGTTTGGGCAGCCTTCGGTGGGAGGAGAGAAGACTGTCCGGATTTGCGCCTGTCGCTACTCGTTCACCAGGACCCGTTTTGCAGGCGGCAGACGCATCGGGGGTCGTTCTTTAAAGTTTATCTAAAGAAGCACTAAGGAATAGTGACTAATTCGCAAAAAGGAAACAGAAAAATATAGAATTGTACGTTGAATGGATGTTTGATTAATATAGGTGCAATTAAAGGCGTCGATGAAATGCCATTAAATGATGCTTTTGATGGCAATTCTGAAATAAAGATATTGTATTTGACTATAAGTCGAAATATTGGAAATTTTTACATGAGTTTTGTTTCGTTGTTTGAAACTATGGCGTTCTTCTATGCAATGGTTCTATTTTTTAGGCGTCGGTGGAAAAGATATACTGAGCATCACGAACGCTCTGGTTGCTTGCAACGTCATCGGGGCGGTGCGTATCTTTGCATATTAGGGCGATTTTAAGGCTCACGATGGCATAAGAGCGAATGTGGTGATAGAAAATCAGCCTATATGCCGATTGCGGGCGCAACGACTCGCTTCGTTTAAGTGATTGTACTATCTTATGTGAGCGGATCTGGACGGGTCCGGTTGCGGTTCAACAAGAGCGCTGGAAGGCTGCGACAGTTTTGGGGGACATGATGAAGAGTAAAGGGCAATTGTTTCTGACGGCAGGGTTTCTCCTTTCGAGTGTGAGCGCAGGTTTGGCGACGGAAACCTCTCTTGAAGAGGTCGCTGGAACCGGTACGGCAGCCGAAACTGTTCAGGCTGCATTTGAAAGTGCCGGTGATGAACCGATCCAGATTATCGTGTCCCGCAAGGATCAGCGTCTCAAGGTCTACCGCGGGCAGGAGGTCATTGCCACGTCCCGCGTGTCGACTGGCAAGGCTGGTCATTCGACCCCGACCGGCATCTTCTCCATCCTCGAGAAAAAGCGTCAGCATTTCTCCAACATCTACGACAGTGCCCCGATGCCCTACATGCAGCGCCTGACATGGTCCGGCGTTGCCCTGCATGAATCCAATTCCGTTCCCAACTATCCGGCGTCGCACGGCTGCGTGCGGTTGCCGCGCGGGTTTGCCAGCGAACTGTTTTCCATGACAGAGCGCGGTGCCCATGTGATCATCGCCAACCGCGAGGCAGAACCGCAGCTGATTGAAAGCGCCACGCTTTTCCAGCCAGAAAATGTCGAGCTGGCCAGCAAGCTTTCAGAGCTGAGCCTTGGCCCAGCAGAACCGGCCAAGGGGCATGGCAAGCTCGAACTGCTGTCCGACAAACCGTCTGAGGACCCGTTGGCCGCCAAATTGTCCATGCGCCTCAATCTTCTCGATCAGGTTCGGCAGAGCAAGGCCCCGATCCGGGTGTTCATCACCCGCCAGCCACGCGGCAATCTGGTGCGCGAGGTTCAGGTCATGCTCAACAGCCTCGGGTTTGATGCCGGTGAGCCGGACGGTCTGGCAGGCAAAGCCACCTACAACGCCGTTCGGGCCTTCATCGAGGCACGAAAGGGCAGCATCGAAGCCAACACAGAGCCACTCAAGGCGGTCATCGACAAGGACCTGCTGGCTGCGCTTTATCATGCCGCTGGCAAGGGTGAGGTGCCCACCGGCCACATCTATGTGCGCTCCAATTTCAAACCGCTGTTCGATGCGCCGATCATGATCAAGAACCCGTCCGAACCGCTCGGTGTTCATCTGCTCACAGCCACCCATTCGTCCTCCGAGGCTGGCAAGCTGAACTGGCTGTCTGTCAATCTGACCGATCGTTATAACGAGACGATGCAGAGCAGTCTGGGGCTTGAACAGGATCAGGAGCTGGGTGGACTGGTTGCTTCCGCCGATGTGCTCGACCGTATTGAGATCCCCGAGGAAGTGCGTGCCCAGATCGATCTGCTGGTCAACAGCGGCTCGTCCATCACCATCTCCGATCGCGGCTTCAGTCATGAAACGACCCCGGTGGGAACCGATTTCATCGTGCTGACCAAGCCTGACCTGCCATCCGCCCGACCGGTAAGGCAGGCCAGCGCTGCCGAGAACCAGAAGGTGGTGAAGCCAAAAAAGCTGGCAAGAAACGACAAGCCAGCCCTCGTTGAAGAAAAGCCTGCAAGAAAGGGTCTTTTCTCGCTGCTGATGAACCGTGGATCGAGCCTGACGGAAGTCAAGACCCGCTAACAGCGGTCACCGCTCGAGGCAGATACAATCAAAGCCCTGCTCCGGTCTGGAAGCAGGGCTTTTCATTGGATGGTCTACCACACAGGGTGACTCGAAACGGAGGGCGGACCTACTCGACGGAAAACTGGTCGTCGAAGCTGTAGCCGGAGCCACGCACGGTGCGGATAGGGTCCTTGGCGCGGCCACGGTTGATCGTCTTGCGCAGGCGGCCGACATGGACATCGACGGTGCGTTCATCAACATAGACATCATGGCCCCAGACGCCATCAAGCAGTTGCTCGCGCGAATAGACACGGCCCGGATTCTGCATCAGGAATTCCAGCAGCCGATATTCGGTCGGCCCCAGATTGACCTCGCGATTGGCGCGCTTGACCCGATGGGTTTCCCGGTTGAGTTCCAGATCTCCGGCCTTCAGGATCGTTGCCACGAGATCGGGGCTGGCCCGACGCAGGATGGCGCGGACGCGGGCCATCAGTTCGGGCACGGAGAATGGCTTGACGACATAGTCGTCGGCACCAGTGGAAAGCCCTCTGATCCGTTCGGATTCCTCGCCTCTGGCCGTCAGCATGATGACCGGCAGCTTGACGGTCTTCGGCTTGGCGCGCAACCGTCTGCACAGCTCGATACCGGACAGGCCGGGCAACATCCAGTCGAGCAGCAACAGGTCTGGCAGTTCTTCCTGCAGACGGCTCTCGGCTTCGTCGCCGCGTGCGATCACTTCAACCTGATAGCCCTCGGCCTCAAGATTATAGCGAAGAAGCAAACTGAGGGCTTCTTCATCCTCAACGATCATGACTTTGGGGCTCATAACCAATTTTCCGCATTCTGGGATCCGGACGGCGGACATGAAACTGTCGCTCGGATCTGACCTTTGGTGAGGACAGACACAAGGGCCTGTGCCCTGTCTGCCCTGGCTTTCGCCGGGAGTTGGAGGAGGGGGCCGACCGGTTGCCAGTCCCCTCGCGGGTGTCACAGGGTGCGATCTTCCATCACCTTGCCGGTCTTCACATAGTAGACGCTTTCGGCAATGTTGGTGGCGTGGTCGCCGACGCGTTCCAGATGCTTGGCGACAAACAGCAGGTTGGCGCAATAGCTGATGTTGCGCGGATCTTCCATCATGTAGGTGAGGAATTCGCGGAACAGCGAGCGATAGAGCAGGTCCACCTCGTCGTCGCGCTTGACCACGGCAATGGCGGCGTTTGCATCAGACGTGGTATAGGCGTCAAGCACGGAGCGCAGCTGGTCGAGGGCGATCTCGGCCATGTGCTCGATGCCGTGCAGAAGCTGCTTGGGAGGCGACTTGCCTTCAAGCGCGCTGGTGGCGCGGGCGATGTTCTTGCCCAGATCGGCCACGCGTTCCAGATCGGTCGCGATGCGCAGGGCACCGATGATCTGACGCAGGTCCTGTGCCATCGGCTGGCGACGGGCAATGATCAGAACGGCCTTTTCCTCGATTTCCTGATCCATCTTGTTGATGGCGGCATCCTTGGCAGCTGTTGCCTGTGCCGCCGCCACGTCCTGACGCATCAGGGCGTTGATGGATTCCTCTACCATGCGTTCGGCCTGACCACCCATTTCGGCGATGCGACCGGTCAAGCCACGCAGGTCATCATCATAGGAGCTGACTGTATGTTCGCTCATCTCGAATCTCTCCTTGCATTCGCAGTCTGCCCGAAAGGATAGCTGTTTCCTCGGGCCAGAGAAGGCGAATAAATAACTTAGCCGAAACGGCCGGTGATATAATCCTGGGTGCGCTGATCAACCGGGTTGGTGAAGATCTGGTCGGTCGGACCTTCCTCAACCAGATTGCCCATATGGAAGAAGGCGGTGCGCTGGGAAACGCGGGCAGCCTGCTGCATGGAATGGGTCACGATGACGATGGTGTAATTCTCGCGCAACTCGTCGATCAGTTCCTCGACCTTGGCCGTGGCAATCGGGTCGAGCGCCGAGCAGGGTTCGTCCATCAGGATGACTTCGGGGCTGACGGCAATGGCGCGGGCGATGCAGAGGCGCTGCTGCTGACCACCGGAAAGGCCGGTGCCTGGCTCATCAAGGCGATCCTTGATTTCCTCGAACAGGCCAGCCTTCTGCAAGGAGGTGACGACAATTTCGTCCATTTCCGCCTTGGTGCGGCAAAGTCCGTGGATGCGTGGGCCATAGGCGACATTTTCGAAGATGCTCTTAGGGAACGGGTTGGCCTTCTGGAACACCATGCCGACGCGGGCACGCAGCTCGACCACATCGACGTCCGGATTGTAGATATCCGTGCTGTCAAGCTTGATGGTGCCGCCAACGCGACAGATGTCGATGGTGTCATTCATGCGGTTGAGGCAGCGCAGGAAGGTCGACTTGCCACAGCCGGACGGGCCGATCAGCGACGTCACCTGATTTTCCTCGATCTTCAGATCGACATCGAACAGGGCCTGCTTGGCGCCGTAATGGACGGTCACTTTTTCACCCGACATCTTGATCGGGTTGGAACGGACATCGCTGTCCGCCTTGAAGGTCTGGTTGGTATCCTGCATGATCAATGCTTTCTTTGTCCTGTGATCGCCAGGCGCCATCTCTTGCGGCTGCCCGGCAGTACAAACCTGTTTGCTATGCCGCCTTACCAGCGACGTTCGAAGCGGCGGCGCAAAAGCACCGCGGAAATGTTCATCAACGCAAGGAACGCCAGAAGGATCAGGATCGCGGCTGACGTGCGCTCGGTGAAGGCGCGCTGGGCCTCGCCCGACCACATGTAGATCTGCACTGGCAGAGCCGTTGCCGGATCAAGCGGGGTCGCCGGGAAGTCCTTCACGAAGGCCACCATGCCTATCATCAGCAGCGGAGCCGTTTCACCCAGAGCCTGCGCCAGACCGATGATGGTGCCGGTCAGAATGCCGGGAGTTGCCAGCGGCAGGACATGATGGAAAATCGCCTGCGTCTTGGAAGCCCCGACACCCAGAGCCGCTTCACGGATCGAGGGCGGAACCGCCTTCAGCGCCGAACGGGTGGCGATGATGATGGTCGGCAGGGTCATCAGGGTCAGCACCAGACCGCCGACAAGCGAGGCGGAACGCGGCAGACCGGCAAAGTTGATGAACACCGCAAGCCCCAGCAGACCAAAGACGATGGACGGCACTGCGGCGAGGTTGTTGATGTTGACCTCGATGAGGTCGGTCCAGCGGTTCTTGGGTGCGAATTCTTCAAGATAGATCGAGGCGGCAACCCCGATCGGCAAGGCCAGCACCAGAACGATCAGCATCATGAACACCGAACCGATAACCGCAACGGCGATACCGGCGGATTCGGGGCGGGAAGACGGGCCGTTGAAGAACAGATTGCTGTTGAACTGCTTTGCGAGCACACCCTTCTCGGCCATAGTGTCGATGATCGCGATCTGGGCGTCGCTGATCTTGCGTTTGGATTCGGGAATGTCGCGCGGGATCTGGCCCTTGAGGAAGCTGTCCACGTCGCCGTCGGCCAGTGCCCAATAGTCGATGCGGGTGCCAATGAGGCTCGGGTTCTCGACCACCAGATCGCGCAGATCAACGGATGCGCCCTTTGACAGCAGGCTCTTGGCCTCGCGCATGGCGTTGCGTTTGGTCTTGTCCTTGGGGTCGATGCCAGCAGCCTTGTAGATGGCGGCTTCCAGAACCTTGTTGTAGCGGATCGGCATCTGGATGACGTTGATGTCGCGGTTGCCCGACGGATCGATCAACTGCTCGCTGAGATAGATGTCCAGATGGATCTTGGTCTGCTGAAAGGCCGTATAGCCCTTGGTAACAATCGACCAGAACAGCAGAAACAGGAACAGAACGCCCATGGTAATGGCCGCGATGCCCATCGCCTGGAAGCGCCGCTCACGACCGTAGCGCCTTTTGAGGCCCAGATCACGATTCTTGCTGGTGGCAAGCATCTCGGTTGATTGGTTGGCTGTATCAGTCATCAGTCATACTGCTCCCGATATTTCCGCACGATGTGCAGGGCAAAGATGTTGAGGCCAAGCGTGATAACGAACAGGGTGATACCCAGCGCGAAGGCCACAAGGGTCTGGGGCGAGTTGAACTCGAGGTCGCCGGTCAGCTGGCTGACGATCTTGACGGTCACTGTGGTCACGGCCTCAAACGGATTGAGTGTCAGGTTGGCTGCGATACCGGCAGCCATCACCACGATCATCGTCTCGCCGATGGCGCGCGATGCGGCCAGCAGGATGGAGCCGACGATGCCCGGCAAAGCTGCCGGCAGGATGACCTTCTTGATGGTTTCGGACTTGGTTGCGCCAAGGCCAAGAGAGCCGTCGCGCAGCGACTGCGGCACGGCCGTGATGATATCGTCCGACAGGGAGGAGATGAACGGGATCAGCATGATCCCCATCACGCAGCCTGCGGTCAACACGGAGTTGGCCGAGATATCAAGGCCGATTGCCGCGCCCGTATCCCTGAGGAACGGACCGACCGTGACCAGCGCAAAGAAGCCGTAGACGATGGTCGGGATACCGGCGAGGATTTCCAGAAGCGGCTTGGCAATGGCCCGAACCGTGTTGCTGGCATACTCGGCCATATAGATGGCGGCGAACATGCCGATTGGCACGGCAACCAGCAGCGCCACGAGCGAAATATAGAGCGTGCCCCAGATCAACGGCAACAGGCCGAAGGAGCCTTCCCCGCCACCGGCACGCCCGGCAGAGGTGAAGCGCGGATCCCACTGGGTTCCAAGGAAGAAGTTGGACAGCGACACCTTGTTGAAGAAGTGGATGGCTTCGAAAAGCATCGACATGACGATGCCGACCGTCGTCAGGATGGCGATCGAGGAGGCCAGCACCAGCGCAACCTTGATGTTGGTTTCCACCAGGTTTCTGGCGCGCAGTCGCGGCGAAACGCGCAGGTAGGAGAGCACCAGCCCGATGATCAGCAGCAGCCCCACGCCACCAAGCAGAATATAGTCGCCGGTCTTCTTGGCTTCATTGAGCTTGTTGGCAGCATCGACAACCGGGGTCGGCACGTCTTCGGCCAGTGCCACGCCAACCTCTTTCAGGGTCGGGCGCACGGCGACAAGGCCGTTGTGCAGCTTGTCGGCGGTTGCCTTGTCAAGCAGGCTGACCCCGACAGCAACGCTTTCAACCACGCTCTTCATCAGGGCGCGGCGAGTGTCAAGGGTTTCATACTGTTCCTTGTCTGCACAGATGGCCGGAAGCTTGGCGTCCGCATCCCCATTGGTGCGGGCCATTTCGCGGTCACACGACTGGCTGTAGCCAGCGCGCAGTTCGGAATCGATAATTGAACTGTTGAAGAAGGGCTGTGCCATGAGCACTGCGACCATGAAGAAAATCGCCGGAAGCGCGGTCCATATCATCACATAGGACCCGTAATATCCGGGACGGGAATGAAGCTCAGCTATGTTTCCGTTGACGCAGGACACGGCGCGATTGCGCCCCAGAGCTGCACCGATCAGCGCGAAAACAACGATAGCTGCCAAAAGCCATAACGGGCTCATAATGATCTGCCCCTTGAGCGATTTCGATTATCGCATATCAGTTTCGAACGCGGGTCTTCTGCCGGGTCTGTTCCGCTGGCGCGCCTTGTGAAGAAGGCTGCAGCGCCGGAGAAGATCCTTTTGACGTCTCCCCGTCGGCAGAGCCAGCGAGCTGGCAGAAGACGGGGTCTTTTCATCGGTCGCTTGTCAGCCAGAAGGATCATGAACTGACGGAATTACAAAAAGGCCATGCGCAAGCCTCGCCCGCGCATGGCCCTCATCAGGCTAGGCCTTAAAGGGTTTTGCCTTCAGCAATCGCAGCCTTGATGGCTTCGCGTTCTGCTTCCGGAGCAGGAACCAGACCGTATTCAGAGGTCGGGGAGCCTTCGCCGGTCATGTCGTCGGACATGAAGAAGTCAACATATTCCTGCAGGCCAGGGATGACGCCCAGGTGAGACTTCTTGACGTAGAAATACAGCGGACGGGAAACCGGATAGGTGCCGTCTGCAATCACTGCAGCGTTCGGGGAAATGCCGGACATGGTAGCCACTTTCAGCTTGTCCATGTTGTTTTCGTAGAAGGCAAGACCGAAGACGCCGAAGCCGGTTTTGTTGCTGTCGATGCGAGCAAGGGTTTCGGTGTAGTCGCCGTCGATGTCGATGGCTTTACCGTCCTTGCGAACCTTGAAGCATTCGCTTTCAGCGGCTTTCTTGTCGAGGCCGGAAGCGATGTACAGGTCATAAGCGCCAGAGGCCTTGCAGCCAGCTTCCAGAACCTTGGTTTCGAAAACTTCACGGGTGCCGTGCTTTTCGCCAGGGATGTAGGCAGCGATTTCCCAATCCGGGAAGGAAGCGTCGATGTCAGACCATTTGGTGTTGGAGTTGTCGATCAGCTTGCCGTCCTTGACGATCTTCGGAGCCAGGGCGTTGAACCAGTTGACCGGCTCGAAAGCGAAGTCCGGGCCGTTTACGTCGGAAGCGAAAACGATGCCGTCGTAGCCGATCTTGACTTCCATGATTTCCTTGACGCCGTTTTCAGCGCAGGTCTTGATTTCAGCGTCTTTGATTTTGCGGGAAGCGTTGGCAACGTCAATGGTGTCTTCGCCGGCGCCCGCGCAGAACTGCTTCAGACCAGCGGAAGAGCCGCCGGATTCAACAACCGGGGTTTTGAAATCTGGGTAGTTTTCGCCAAAAGCTTCAGCAACGATGGTTGCATAGGGAAGCACGGTGGAAGATCCGGCTACCTGAACCTGATCACGAGCCTGAGCTGCGGTACCTGCGAGAACGGCGGTGGCAGCAATAGCAGCTGCGCTAGCAAAAGAAGCGAATTTCACTTGACCTCTCCATAAGTCAGTTTTTAGAGCGACGAGCCAGTCAATTGGCTTTTCATCTTGCGCTCACGAATATGCCGACCCTCCTGAAAAGGCTTGCTCCAATCTGGCAAGCTCGGTCATCGGTTGGCCGGGACAAGCGCGAACCTATCGCTCTCGTGTGATGGGTATATGACATCTATATTTCAGTTTTGTGACAATTTAAGGCGCTGAAATACATGGAGAATTTTTTGGACTATCATGTGGATGTCACAAATCCGCAGCTTTTATGGCAGGAAGACGGACCTGAAAGGTCGCCCCCTCGCCGGGTGTACTCTCAACGAGAAGCTTGCCGCGGTGGCGTGTGAGAATGTGTTTCACGATGGCCAGCCCCAGCCCCGTGCCCTTCTGCTCGCGGGAAGAGGCGACATCGACGCGATAGAAGCGCTCGGTAAGGCGTGGCAGATGCTCCTGAGGGATGCCGGGCCCGAAGTCCCTGACATTGATGGCGAAATAGTCGCGGCCATCTGCTGCATCGACCATCTGGCTGCAATTGACCTCGACCGTCTTGCCGTCCTTGCCGTATTTGAGCGCATTCTCGACGAGGTTCTCGAACACCTGAACCAGCTCGTCCCGATCACCGGCCACCCATGCCTCCGTGTCAAGGCCGTCGGTGGCAACCGAAACCTTCAGATCCGAGGCCAGTGGAGACAGGCTGTCGATCACATGGCGCATGATCTTGCTGAGGTCGACCCTCGTGTCGGGCAGCACATGGGCGCGCATTTCGATTCGAGACAGGGACAGGAGATCGGAGACAAGGCGCGACATCCGTTCGGCCTGATCCAGCATGATGGCGAGAAAACGGTCCCGCGCCACACTGTCGTCCTTTGCCGGTCCCTGCAGGGTCTCGATGAAGCCGATCACCGAGGCGAGGGGGGTGCGCAGCTCGTGGCTGGCGTTAGCGACGAAGTCGGCGCGCATACGGGCCATGTTCTTCTGTTCGGTCTGGTCATGCAGCAGCAGCAGGATGAATTCCGGCCGGCCACCCTTTTCGGGCTCCGAGTTCATGTGAATGGGCGTGACCCAGGCTTCATAGAAGCGTTCGCTGTGACTCTTGAGGGTATAGTCGACCTTTTCGATCGGTCCACCATCGAGCACATTGTCGAGCGCTGCCAGCATGTCCGGCTGACGGATCCGGAAGGACAGCGGGTCGCCTTCCTTGACATTGCCGAAGATGGTTGATCCGGCCTGATTGGCAAAGCGGACGATGCCGCGCCGGTCCAGAATGAAGCAGGGGTCGGGCAGGGCGGCGGCCAGATTGCGCATGTGCAGGTCCGGGATGATGGCCCTGCGCCGGGCCTCGACCTTTGCCTTGAGGCGTGTCACCTTGCGGCGGCGCGGGAAAAACATCGTGGCAATGACCGCTGCCAGAAGCACCAGACCGGCGTGCCAGACCTCCCCGTCATTCTGAATGGCAATCCAGACAAGGCCGATGGTAACGACGATCAGTGTCCAGCGTGCACTGTAGAGTCTGCTCAGCGGACCGCCGCCAGCAAGGCGGTCCAGATCAGCAGATGGTCCAAGGCCGGATTTGCGCGTGTCGAGTGCCATGTCTGAAATTCCAGTTCGAAAGTCATGCAATATGCAAAGAGTATAAAGAGAGCAGACGCTATTCGTCAGCACCTTGCCAAAAGAAAGCAACCATTTTGCAACAGCGATCCACGCGATTACCGATGGGGCAGTTTCCAACAGAATCGGGCCGAGCGCCATCCTGAAGCAACCAAATAGGCGAACCTGTTGGTGCCGAAGCCGCTTCCGCTCGCCTCAACGCAAGGAAGTCCGGCAGTTTTGACTGCGGGGATCGGGGTTGATTGGGGATAATCTGTCAGAGCAAGACACCAAAGATGCCCTATGCGGGGCTGATGCCAGATACATGGGAACACAGAAAGTTTGCTGTTGATATCTCTCGTTTCCGGCCGCGTATTAGCCCTGTTTGTGCCGAAAATGACTGGCAGCGAATGCTGTGGCCAGTCGCCGGGGAGACGCGATGGTAAAGGAAACGCTTGGCTGAGGCCCCGGCAACCCTTGGGGGGCAGCTCAGTTGATGGACTTGGCCATATCCGGAATGTCCAGAGAGAAGGTTGGAATGATGACTTCGAAGGTCATGCCGTCATCCGTTTCCATCTCATAATGGCCGGACATGAAGCCGCTGTCGCTGTCCAGCGGGCAGCCGGAGCTGTATTTGAAGCAATTACCGGCTACAATACGCGGGTGTTCGCCCACGACACCACTGCCATGGACTTCCTGAATGCGCCCCTGCGCGTCGATGATGCGCCAGTATCGTGCCTGAAGCTTGATGTCTGCCTGCCCGTGATTGCAAATTTCAACATGATAGGCCCATACATGTTGTCCTCTGTCGGGGGTCGATTGCTCCGGCTGGTATTCCGGCACAACCATGACTTGAATTGATCCGGTCGTCGCTGTGTATTTCTGCACTTGGTCCTCATACTCCAGTGGAACAATGATTGATGCAAAGCCCGATAGTCGGAATAGTCCGAACAAAGAGAGTTTAGGGATCACCAAAACTCGCAATAAGTTCATGAGAATTGCATAGCAAAGCTCTGACAGGAATAATATAGCCTATTGAAGCGTATTGGATAGAAGATGTATCAAAGATTGTACTGAATGTTGGGCAATCCACAGAGACAACACATTTGCCAATACTGATTAGGCAGGTACAATAAGTCCGTGCCAGAAGTAAACAGCAGTTTGGGAAGAAGTCATGCTTGATGCTCGGTTGAAAAGGCTGATTGATCCGCCTGTTACCCGTATTGGCAAAATGATTGCCTCACATGGGGTCACACCCAATCAGATCACCAGCCTCGGGTTGTTGATCGGAAGTGGCGCAGCAGCAGCAATCGCCTTTGAGTTGTATTGGCTTGGACTGACCCTGATGGTGTTGAGCCGTCTGATGGATGGGCTCGATGGCGCCGTTGCCCGGGCAGGCCACAAGACGGATCTTGGTGGCTATCTCGATATTGTTTTCGACTTCATCTTCTACGGCCTCATTCCGTTGGCCTTTGCGATTGCCAGACCGGAAAACGCTCTACCGGCAGCGGTGCTGCTGATGGTCTTCTATGCCAACGGTGCCAGCTTCCTAGCCTTTGCCATCATGGCCGAAAAGCGGAAGCTGTCCACCGAGAGTCACGGCTCCAAGTCGCTTTATTTCACCGGGGGGCTCGCCGAAGCTGGGGAGACCTACGCGGTGTTTGCGCTCTTCTGCCTGTTCCCGGATTGGTTCGGCTGGTTCGCCTATGCCTTCGCCGCCATCACTGCCATCACCACCGTCTCGCGGATCCTGCTGGCAAGAGAGCTGTTTGGTGACAAGCCATCTGTCGCCGATGAGGCTTCGCAGGAGAGGTGAGGCGCGCTTGGACGCCTGCCCTGATGGACAGACTGGCGATGCGGGCGAGTCTTGGAGTAAGCCTTCCAGCTCTTACGGCAGGATCAGGTGACCGTCTTCACCGATGGGGAAGGCGCCCCATGCGATTTCCCACACATAGCCGTCCGGGTCGGAAAAATAGCCGCTGAAGCCACCCCAGAAGGTGTCGCTTGCCGCTTTCCTCAGCTGGCCGCCAGCCGCAGTGGCCTGTGCCATCACGGCATCGACATCCTGCCGCTCGCGACAATTGTGGGCCAGCGTGATGCCACAGCTGCCTACCTGCGGGGTGAAGCTGCCATCCGGAATCTCCTTGGCCATTTCCGCAATCGGATAGAGGGCGAACACAGTGCCCCATGTCTTGAAAAAGGCCACACCCTGTCCAGGCTCATAGCTCGTCGGCCAGCCCAGGCCGTCACGATAAAAGCTGACGGAGTTCTCCAGGTTGCTGACGCCGAGCGTGATCAACGAGATCCGTGGTTCCATGAAACTCTCCTGTCTGTGGTGGCCCTGCCCATGAAGGTGAAGTCCGTGGTGCTGAGGCGCAATTGTCGGACTCGGTGTTCGTCAAGAATAGAGCCTCTGCTGCAAAATAATTTCCTCATCATTGGAAGTGTGACTGAATGAAGGGCAAAGAATTGCTGTCTTCAGTGTTGTCGCAAGAAGGAATTTCTATTTTTAAAATGAACTTTAAGATCCTCTTTCTTGCAAAATTCCGGCTGAAAAGCAGAATGGCGGGCAACGATAATAGTCAAGGAGCCCGATCCCGGCAGGCCTCTGGCTGCTCACCTCTTGCCGGATCTCTCATGCGACAGGAGCCCTGTCCGCTGAGATGACAGAATGGCTCACACGGAGAACACAAATGAAAAAACTGATTTCACACGCTCTTGTGGCATTCGGGCTTCTGGTTACCCCGACCTTCGCTGCGTCTTTTGGTCCGCTGGTTTCCCCCGAACAGCTCAATGCTGCAACGGGTGACGACGCGCCCTTCATCATCGACATTCGCGCAACCGACAAGAATGGTTCAAGCCTGTTTGAACAAGGCCATATCGCCGGTTCGGTTAATGCGCCTTACGGGCTGTTTCGTGGCCCCAAGGAAAACCCGGGCCAGCTGGTAACCGAAGAGCATCTGGAAAAGCTGCTCGGTGACATTGGTGCAGACAAGGGCCGTGCCACGGTCGTCGCCTATCAGGGTGCAGACATCTCCGATTTTGGCGCTGCCGCCCGTGTCTACTGGACCCTGAAAACGGCTGGTTTCACCAACATCTCCATCCTCAATGGTGGTCTCGACACCTGGAAGCAACAGGGCCTGCCGCTTGAAACCGGCACTGTTTCCCTCAAGCCGACCACCGTCGATATCAGCTTCTCTGATCAGTGGCTGGCCAACCGCGACGAAATCCTGAAGATTGTCGGCGGCGAAGAGAAGGCGCGCCTTGTCGATGCCCGTCCGGAAGAATTCTGGAAAGGTGAGAAGAAGCATCCAGCCGCCGCCCGTCCCGGCACCCTGCCACAGTCCGAATATTTCGTGCATTCCAGCTGGTTTGACAACAAGCCGGTGATCGCTGACGCGGCCAAGGCCAAGGAAATTGCCGCCAAGGCCGGGTTCAAGAATGGCGAAGAGCTGGTCAGCTTCTGCAACACAGGGCACTGGGCCGCGACCAACTGGTTCGCCCTCTCCGAGCTGGCCGGTCTGGACAATGTGAAACTCTATCCTGAATCGATGGTTGGCTATTCCAACGCTGGCTATAAGCTGGCCAACACGCCGGGCATCTTCAAGACCCTCATCAAGCAAGTAACCGGTGGCTGATCCCGTGACTGATATTTCGACATCTCTGGGGGCCCCTGCAAAGGGGTCTCGCCTGTTTGCAAGGGCTGGCCTGATTGGCTTGCCCCTTGTTGTCATTCTGGCCCTCATGGCGTCGGCGGGCGTGCGCTATGGCCTGCTGCTGGCCATCGGCGTTGGCTTCGGCCTGACGCTGGAAGGCTTGCGCTTCGGTTTCGCCGGTCCGTGGCGGGCTATGATCCTGCGGCGCGAACCGGCCGGGCTGATCGCCCAGCTGCTGGCCATCGGGCTTGTTGCCGTCGTTGCCTTTCCGCTGTTGTCCGGCGACCATCCCGAACTGATTGGCGCTCATGCCGCCGTTGGCTGGTCCATGGTCGGCGGCGCTTTCGTGTTCGGAGCGGCCATGCAGTTGCTGCTCGGCTGCGGATCGGGCACGCTTGTCAACGCCGGGTCGGGCAATCCGGTCAGCGTCGTGGCCTTGCCCTTCTTTGTCGTCGGAGCCTTTGCCGGGTCCTATCACCTTCTATGGTGGACGGATCTGGGGCATCTGCCGCTGGTGGTGCTGGAAGGGAGCCGTGGGCTGGTGATCACCCTGCTGGGGCTGCTGATCGTTGGACTTGGGGCGCTCTTTCTGGCGCCGAAACAGGCGCGTTTCGTGCCACGTCGTCTGCTGGTTGCTGCCGTGCTTCTGGCCGCGCTGGCAATCGCCAACTTCGCGGTTGCCGGTCAGCCTTGGGGCGTGGTCTATGGCCTTGGCTTGTGGGCCGCCAAAGGGGCGTCGGCATTGGGAGCGGATCTGACGGCGTCGTCCTACTGGGCAAGTCCGGTGCATCAGGAGCGACTCGTCTCGAGCCTGCTCACCGACTATACCTCGCTCACCAACCTTGGCATCATTCTCGGGGCTTTCATCGTCGCTGCCTGGCGGTCCGGCCTCAGCACAAGGCTACCCTCGCTACCTGCAAGGGCATGGCTGGCCACCGTCATCGCCGGCTTTCTGCTTGGCTATTCCTCGCGTCTGGCGCTGGGCTGCAATGTTGGAGCCTTCTTCTCGGGCATTTCCACCGGCAGCCTGCATGGCTGGGTATGGTTCGTTGCCGCCTTTGCCGGGGCGTGGGTGGGTATCCGCCTGCGCAAGCCGTTGGGACTGGAGGGATAGGCGATGACCGGATTTTTCATGAGCCGCGCCTTCCCCGCATCTGCAACCCTTTTGGCCGTGGTCGCGCTGCTGGTGTTCGATTTGCAGACCAGCAAGTCGCTCAATCCCTATACCGCTCCGGCAGCCATCATGCTTGGCTCGGATGAGGCCGCCAGCGGGGCC
The DNA here is from genome assembly GCF_003574655.1 of Cohaesibacter haloalkalitolerans. GTDB lineage: Bacteria > Pseudomonadota > Alphaproteobacteria > Rhizobiales > Cohaesibacteraceae > Cohaesibacter > Cohaesibacter haloalkalitolerans. Next base: position 692,115 of record NZ_QNUM01000002.1, on the reverse strand, counting down.
TTTTGTGCGCTGGTGCCACCTGGCAAATAGAAGGGGCTCCGCAAGGGACTGGAAATCAGGTGGTGGGCGGCCCGGGTGGATGGATTGCTTCTGCCCGGGCCAATTGGCCTGCGCCTTGTCGCTTGTCCTTTGACCTGGCCCCGGATCAGTCCTTGTTCGGAGCAACCGAATAGCGGGCGATCTGTTCAGGGGAGAGGCGGATGGCCTTCTTGGTCTGCTGGTTGATTGGGTGCCACAGGGTCCGGACGGCGGCAAGCTCCTTGCCGTCCCGCACCCGCAGGATGCTGGTGAATCGTTCACACTTGTGGTGCTCATACTGCCCCAGCCATGTCCGCACGATCAGCTCGTCGCCCTCGAATGCGCCGCGCTTGTAGTCGATCTCGTGACGGGTGACGACCCAGAACATCTGCTCATGATCATCTTCATGGGCGATCACATCCCAATGCTCGGTTGCCGCTTCCTGAACCCATTTCAGATAGATGGTGTTGTTGACATGGCCGATCATGTCGATGTCGGAGGGCTGCACGACAAGGGGCATGTCGTAGGGAAGGGTTGGATCTTTTTGCGAGGGACGTGCTTCAGCGGGGGTGGGATCTTGGGACATGCGGCTTTGCCTTTCGGACGTGACACAGCCAGTCTAGTCGATCATCAGGCCCCGCTTCAAGGCAGGCGCAAGGGGTCTTCCTCTGCAAAGTCCCCTTGCGGACAATTTGTGTGATCCGGTCAGGATCAGAGCGTGGCCAGAGCCTGCTCGAAGTCGTCCCACAGGTCCTCGATATCCTCAAGACCAACAGACAGGCGCAGCGTGCCCTGACCGATACCGGCGGCCGCCAGTTGGTCATCGGTGAGTCGCTGATGAGTGGTCGTAGCCGGATGGGTGATCAGGCTCTTGGCGTCACCCAGATTGTTGGAGATCTTGATGATCTTGAGGGCATTTTCCAGCTCGAAGGCCTTCTGCTTGCCACCGGCCACATTGAGCGCCACCATGGTCGAGCCACCGCGCATCTGCTTCTTGCAGACGTCGGCCTGCGGGTGGTCATCACGGCCCGGATAGAAGATCCGGTCGATGGCTTTGTGCTCGGCCAGACGGTCGGCAAGGATACCTGCACTGCGGGTCTGTTCCTTGACGCGCAGCGGGAAGGTTTCCAGTCCCTTGAGCATGATCCACGCATTGAACGGCGACAGGGACGGTCCGGTGTGACGATGGATATCCTTGAATTCCTCTTCAAGGAACTGCTCGGTCGACAACACGACCCCGCCCAGACAGCGGCCCTGACCATCGATATGCTTGGTGGCCGAATAGATGACCACGTCGGCACCGAGCGCCAGCGGGCTTTGCCACATGGCGGTCGCAAAGACGTTGTCGACGACCAGCTTGGCACCCGCTTCATGGGCAATCTCGGCCACACCGGCAATGTCGATCACGGACAACACGGGGTTGGTCGGGCTTTCGAGGAAACAGGCGCGGGTGTTCGGACGCATCGCCGCTTTCCATTCCTCAAGATTGGTGCCATCCACCAGCGTGCACTCGACACCAAAACGGGGCAACAATTCCGAGACGATATAGAGGCAGGAGCCGAACAGGGCGCTTGCGGCAACCACATGATCGCCAGCCCGGACACATGAAAGCATGGCGGAGGAAACGGCAGCCATGCCGGACGCCGTACCGCGCGCGCCTTCAGCGCCTTCCAGCAGTGCCATGCGGTTCTCGAACATCGAAACGGTAGGGTTGGCATAGCGTGAATAGACATAGCCCGGCTCTTCACCGTTGAAGCGGGCTTCCTGTGCCTCGGCGCTGTCATAGACATATCCCTGCGTCATGAACAGCGCTTCGGAGGTTTCTCCCCACTGCGAACGCATCACGCCGCCATGGACCATCTGGGTGGCAGGGCGGTAACCGGTTTCGGGTTTCTTGGTCTCAGACATGGCTCAATCCTGTTCTTGACAGGCTCCGTCGGCCTAGCGCACCAGGGGCGCGGGAGGGCAGAGCGCTTTTTCGTTTGGTCAACCGGATTTTGAGCAAAATAAAACCCGGCGACACTTTTCAGTATGGCCGGGAAAGACAGTTTTTCATCCCCGACCTTTTAGCAACTTTCTTTTACGTGGCGGCAAGCCGGCCGGCTCAAATGACCACAAGTGCGACATTATGTACGCCTATAGAACGAGAGTGTCAATCATCGAAGACGCGTATTCGGGATTGGGTATGGTTCACCTATGACGCGGGGGTTGCGCAATAGCTGTAATAGGTCCTGACCAACTGGCCCAGCTCGCGGGTGTCGCCGCTGAGGACAAATGTGCCCAGTTTTCCCGGCAGGTGGCGCACTTTCTTGTCGGAAGTACAACTTTGCGTCATGTCGTAGCTGCCCATCTTGTCAAAGCCATACTGCTTGATGATGCGCTGCTCGGCGCTTGCTGCGAATTCGTTCCACGCCGCTCCGCGCAATCCGTGCTTTTCGCTCACATAGGTCCACATGGCCTGCTTGGCGCTTTTCACCTTCTGCTCGATATCTGGTTGGAAATCAAACTTCAGCAGGCTGGTGCGTGAAGTCTTGTTTGCGCTGAGGCTGGAGTAGGAAACGCCTGATGTCTCGCGAATGTCCAGCAGGGTTTCCTGAAACCGGATATCATTGGAGGCAGAACAGGTCTGCGGCTGTTCATACCGGCTGATGATCTTGCAACCGGATACTTCGATTTCACTGCCATAGACCTTATGGTCGAGCGTCCGTGACAAGGTCTCCTGGATTGCTCCCTCCATCTGCTGTACCTGCGCGGTTGAAAGCAGCGGCTTGGTTCGAGCAAAACTCTTGGTTTGCCAGAATACCATCATGGTCAGCGCTGGAATGATTGCCAAAACTGCGGCAGCCAGGACAAATGCTTTGTTTTTCATCGGGTCAAATATCAGTTTCAACTATAATTTGTTTGTTTTGGTGCATTAGTTTTAGTTGCAACCGTTTTAAAAACGGATAGGGAATTCATTAAAATTGGACACATCTCCGAAAAATCCCCTTTTCTCTGTGCTTCCCTTGCAGAGCATCCTGCCGGGAGCAAGTTGCGGGGTCGACAGCCTCAACCATCAACGCAGTTGGCGTGATAGGATTTGAGGCTGTAGGCGGCGTTCCGATCAACGGTGGAAAGGCTGATGGTACCGAGAGTCTTGGGCAGGTGATATTGCTGCATGCTGCTGGAGCAATTCTGCGTCTTGGCATAGCTCTGCATGTCGGCAAGACCGGCTTCCGTCACGGCATTCTGCTCGGCGGAATGGGTTTCCTGTGCCCACATCGAGCCGGTATAACCGGTGTTGTTCCGGTTGTAGCGGTTGAACAGGGTCTTGGCACGGTCAAACCGCTTCTGCACGTTGTCCTTGAATTCGAACCGGATGGAGCCGGAGGCTCCGGTCCCGTTGCGGGAATTCTCGAAAACCCGAACCTGCTGAACATCCTTGAGGTCGATCTGGAACTCGCTGTAACGAGCCGTTGGCGAGCTGGAGCAATCCCCCGCGCGGTTCAACTGGTAAGTGATCTTGCAGCTGTTCACTTCCACCTTGTCGGTGAAGGGGTCGAAATAGGCCATGTTCGACTTGAGGAAAGAGGTGATCTTTGTCTCCGCCTGCCTGATTTCGTTGGAATTCAGGCGTGTACCATGCATCTGGTTGGAGTTTGCTGGCGTTTCATACGTCAGAATGATACCCGCAATGAAGCAAGCCGATATGATACAAACCGCTATGAGCTTTTTCATTTGCACACTGCTTTGGCGTGATCCCTGATGGAACCGAACATGCCATAAAGAAGCGGCGTCTGCATCATGCAGGCGCCTTTTTGTCTTGCCACATTAATAGTACGCCGGGTCTGTTCGGGCGGTTAAATTAAAAGGTAAAATTTGAACGAAGTCGCCTTTTATGCAGCTTTGCTCAGAAAATCACCACAGGTTGTGCGCGCAGGGGCCGAATGGTGCCAAGCAGGGGCAGATCAGGGGCCGTTCATGGGATGGCAAGGGGCTGTTGCCCGGTGGCTTCAAGCCTGCTACACATCGTCAAATCGCAATTGACAGGGCGCTTCATGACACATCTTTCCTTTTCCGGCACGGGTATTCTGAATGACGCGGACATCGCGCAGCTGATCGATAGCAAGGCCATTTGCTTTGCTCGTCCGCAGGATGACGATCAGGTCCAGCCAGCCAGTCTCGACTTGCGTTTGGGGGCGAAGGCCTATCGGGTCCGCGCATCCTTTCTGCCGGGCAAGGGCCAGACGGTAAAGGACAAGCTGGACCAGCTGCAACTGCATCAGATCGACCTTGGCGAGGGCGCGGTGCTGGAAACCGGCTGTGTCTATATCGTGCCCCTGATGGAGAGTCTCAACCTTACCGGCGACATCGAGGCGGCCGCCAATCCGAAGAGCTCGACGGGCCGGCTTGATATTTTCACCCGGGTGATTGCCGATGGCTCGCGCCAGTTCGATACCATTCCGGCGGGCTATAGCGGGCCGCTCTATCTGGAGGTCAGCCCGCGCACCTTTCCGATCTTCGTGCGGGCCGGAAGCCGCCTGTCGCAGATCCGCTTCCGCAACGGGCGGTCGCGCCTGACTGATCCAGAGCACCTGATCCTGCATCGGGAAGAAACGCTGGTGGGCTCGATGGAAGAGCCCTTCATTGACAATGGCATAGCTGTTTCCATCGATCTGGCCGGAGACGGTATCATCGGCTATCGCGCCAAGCGCCACACGGCGGTGATCGATGTCGATGAGCGCGATGCTCTCGACATGCTCGACTTCTGGGAGCCGATAGCGGGGCGGGGCAAGAATGCGCTCATTCTCGACCCGGACATGTTCTACATTCTGGTCTCGCGGGAGGCGGTGCATGTGCCGCCGCTCTATGCCGCCGAGATGGTGCCGTTCGATCCCCTCGTGGGCGAGTTCCGCGTCCATTATGCCGGCTTTTTCGATCCCGGCTTCGGCGCATCCGAGGCGGGCGGCAAGGGCAGTCGGGCGGTGCTGGAAGTGCGCAGCCACGAGGTGCCCTTCATCGTTGAGCATGGCCAGTTGATCGGGCGGCTCGCCTATGAGCGCATGCGGGCGCGCCCGACCCGACTCTATGGCGCTGGCATCGGCTCCAACTATCAGGCTCAGGGGCTCAAGCTCTCCAAGCATTTCAGGATGGCTTAAAGCGATGCTGAAGACCGTTGAAGCCGAGTTTTATGCTGAGCTGGAGGAGAAAAAGTCCCGCTTTCTGGCCTTTCTCGTGCCGATTGAACAGTTTGAGACCCGGCTTGAGCAACTGCGTACAGAGCACCGCAAGGCCAATCATCACGTCACCGCCTTTCGCCTTATCAACGACGATGATTACATCGAGGAAGGCGCCAAGGATGACGGCGAACCGGCGGGCACCTCCGGCATGCCCATGCTGAAAGTGCTGATCGGCCGTGACATCATCAATTGCGGTGTCATTGTCGTGCGTTATTTCGGGGGCACCAAGCTGGGGGCAGGCGGGCTGGCCCGGGCCTATTCCGGCGTAGCTTCCATGGCGCTTGATGCGGCAACCCTGGTGCCGTGGCAACGCATCATCCGCAAGACGGTCACCGGTCGGTTTGACCAGACCAGCGAAATCGAACGACAGATTGCCCTCCTGCAGCTCAGCGTTATGGATAGAAGCTATCACGAGACCGGCGTCGACATCCTGCTCGAGGGCCCTCAGGCCACCATCGAGGAAATGGATGCCTTCATGCATGACCTGAATCTTTATTAACCAAGTTCATTGACAGACGGCCTGTAGTTGCAGGGTTGTTCAACTTCAGGGCGTTTTTTTGCCCGACATTCACGATTGCTTATCTTCTCTATGAAATGGTTACACCATAACATATTTCATATTGATAGAATCGCAGGCAGCAGACATGCTTGATTTGAGCGTTTGTAAACACTTTGATTTCAGGTCGGATGAATATCGGACCCTGTTCGATTTGGCTGATGTGACCGCCTTTCAGCATCCCATCTGGCAGGATGCAATGCAGCGGTATCTGCAGCATTTTCCGGAAGTCGAAGAACGCACCTTGCAGATGCGCTGCAAGACATCGGGCTGTCTGGTTGGAGTTGTTCCGCTGGTCGCGCGCAAGAAGCTGGGCGCCACCGTGCTCGAATATGCCAACATGAATCTGGTCGATTATGCCCTGCCCACCATGCACAGGGACATCAAGAACTGGATTCCCGATCCCGATTTTCTAAGCAAACGACTGCTCGAAACGCTTGGTGCCTATGATGTGCTGCGTATCAAGCACATGCCGGTCAGCGATCCCGCCGTTCTGCGCCTGTTTCCGACGGGTCATTATCAGAAAGCCGATTTTTCGGCCTATTTGACCGAGCTCGGACCGGACTATGAAGAATGGCGTGCGGCCAATATTTCCAAGAGCGAGCGCAAGCACCGCGACAAGAAACGGCGTGCCATGATGCGCGAAGGCGATTGGCAAATGCAAAGACTGTTCGACGCCGACCAGATCCGGACAGCGATGGATCATCTGCGCCTGTTCCACAAGGATCGCTACAAGGATCGCCCCGGCGAAGATCTCATCCAGAAGCAGGTCACCTTTGACTTCTATCTCGATCTGGCCTGCCAGAATGCCGAAAACGGTTTTGTCCGGATCTATCAGTTCACCTATGACGGCGAGATCGTTGCCGTGCAATATGGCATCGAGCATGGCGGTCGCCATCTGATGTTGATGATGGGGCTCGATTTCGAGCGCGTCGGCCGCTATTCACCCGGCTTGCTGATGACTGAGGATCTGATCGCAGAATGCATCAGGGACGGCATCAAGATCTTTGATTTCACGGTCGGAGACGAGCCTTACAAGCTCAAGTTCGGAACGCGCCAGCTCCCGATCTACACGCTCTGGCATACCCATTCGGTGCTTGGCAATGTCGGGCTGACCGTGGCAGGGGCCGTCAATCGCACCCCGATATCCGAACGTCTGCGCCGCTGGGTCAACTGACCGCGCCGACTTCTTCCTCCACTTTCCGGGCTGGGAACAGGATGACCGGGTCTCCCTCTTTCCAGACTGGCCATTTGCTGAAGATGCTTACAAAGAGCGGTGAGCTCTCGTGCTCGACGAGCCACTTGCGCACTGCGACGGGTGCTTTGGTGTCGAACCAGTCCCGATCCGTATTGGCAAACTGCCGCACGAAAGGGAACAGGGCGATATCGGCCAGCGACGGGCGGTTGCCGAACAGGTGGGGGGACAATTCCAGCCGCGCCTGCAAGGACGCCAGCGCAATCAGCGCCATGGAGCGATGGACCACTTCGTCGGCCCCCTCGAAACGCGTTGCATATTTATAGCGGTCCAGATGATGCTTGAACGATCCGTCCATCTCGGCGATCAGGCCGAGCATCTCGTCCAGCGTGCCGCTTTCCGGTGTCAGCCAACCCTCGGGGTCATTCTGGCCGAGCGCCCAGAGCATGATGTCGAGGCTCTCGTCAATCACCGTGCCATCGGGCAGTTGCAGCACTGGCACCGTTCCCTTGGGCGAAATCTCCAGCATATGGGCAGGTTTGTCCCGCAAGACAATTTCCCTCAACTCCACCACGATTCCCGAAGCAAACAATCCCATCCGGCCACGCATGGCATAGGGGCAGCGTCGGAACGAGTAGAGGACAGGCAAATTATTGGAGGCAGACATTCCTGTTGGAACTCCCATCATGTTCATGTTGGGAAGACCTAACCGCCCAATCAAGGCAGCAAAATGGCTGTCCGCTTATCTATGACGGCCGTGGATCAAGTCTCCTGCCCGCCACGGGCGGCGTCTCCTTGTGCACGGATCAGGGCCTTCAGCTCGCCAATCTCATGTTTCAGCGCCTTTACTTCGGCGAGAACCCCTTCCGTTTCCGAATGAAGCGCTGCCCGCTCGGCTTCTGCCGTTGCCTCATGTTCGGACTGCATCGCCGAGACGATGATACCGATGAAGAGGTTCAGCACCGTGAAGGATGTCGCCAGGATGAAGGGGACGAAGAACAGCCAGGCCAGCGGATGGGCCTCCATGACGGGCCGGACGATGCCCATTGACCAGCTCTCCAGCGTCATGATCTGGAACAGCGTGTAGGAGGATTTGCCAAGGCTGCCGAACCAGTCGGGGAAAGCCGGGCCATAGAGCTTGGTCGCCATGACGGCAAAGACGAAATAGAGCAGACCGAGCAGCAGGCTGATGGAGCCAAGGCCGGGCAGGGCTTCGAGCAGAGCCCCCACCACGCGCCGCAGGGAAGGCACAAAACTGATCAGCCGCAACACACGCAACACCCGGAGCGCACGCAGCACCGACAGGGCGCCACTGGTCGGCATCAGCGCAATGGCCACCACCGTGAAATCGAACAGCGACCACGGGTCCTTGAAGAACTGCAGTCGATGGATCATAAGGCGTAATGTGATTTCAACCACGAAGACAATCAGGATGGCGCGATCAACAAAATGGAACAGGCCGCCAAAGCGCGCCTCGGCCGCAGGCCAGGTTTCCAGCGCCAGCGTGATCGCGTTCAAGACGATGAGTGCCGTGATGGCAAGTTCGAATGGCCGTGAGCCGAGAGTTCCTTTGATACGGTCAATCATGCCCTGAGGGTCCTGTAGAATCGATGGTTGAAAAGGCAATGTTCAAAGGCCAGAGATTGGGTGATTGACGGGCTTTTTCAAGATGAAAAGGCGAAGGTGTGCTCAGTATTTTCTGTTATGTCACATGCGGCCCACTCGATAGCAGGCAGCCAGAGGCCAAGCCGTTGATGAGAAATCTGTTCGCGCCGTCAAAAAAGTGACAAAAAACCGCTTCCTCCATCTTGAGCAAATGGCTCAATATGATAGATACACTCTATCCTGAGGCGTCCTCATATAAGGGATAGCCAGACGCGGGTGTAGCTCAATGGTAGAGCAGAAGCTTCCCAAGCTTACGACGAGGGTTCGATTCCCTTCACCCGCTCCATCTATTTTTCAATGAGTTGGATGTGATTTTCGCCTTTAGAAGTAAGGCGGTTTTCAAAAAGTTTTCAGAGAAGTTTTCACGACTTGTTCTGAGGTTTTTCGTGCTCTGCGGACCAGACGTCTCTCTCCGTATAGTAGAATGCTGCCCTATAAGACCACAACAACAATAGTACTGAGGTGCGCGTTTGGCCGTTCTCATCTCGTTTGCAGGATTGCCGGGGACCGGTAAGAGCACGATTGCACAGGCTCTCTCGATCGCAACCGGAGCGGTTTACCTCCGGATTGATGAGATTGACGCTGCGATCTGGAACCTTGACCCCGATCGGGATATCGGCCCTGAAAGCTATCACATAGCAGCGGCATTGGCTGCTTCCAACCTTCAGCTGGGGCACACAACGATCATCGACTGTGTGAATCCTTGGGACATAACCCGCCAGATATTCTTTGATGCCGCAACCCGGGCCGGAGCAAGATTGCTGGGTGTCGAAACGCATTGCTCTGACCTAGCCATGCACCAGATGCGAGTGGAAGACCGTGAGATGGATGTGCCCGGCCTCAACAAGCCTGGCTGGCAACAGGTGCTTGCTCGAGACTACACGCCTTGGGCAACAGCAGATCTAAAGCTCGACACCACGGCATTGAGCGTTGTAGATGCCGTGTCAGAAATCGAGAAACGGCTTTAACCGCAGCTCTTTGCATCAGGCTGGACGCACCGTGTCTGTTTCATTGCCCTTTGACCGTCAGGTCCTTCTCAAAGTAAAAGCGCCGGATATTGCCGCCAACAGTCTTCAGTGTTGCGGATTGTGCAATCTCTTCAGCAACCAAAGTGTAGCCAGCTGATCGATAGAGCGACAGGGCAGCCTTCTGGATTTCGGAGGTGCTCAGTTTGAGTTTGAAGCACCCTGCTTCCAATGCCAACGTCTCGGCTTTCGCCAGAAGCAAACGACCAAGACCCTGGCCGCGAGCCTCAGGTGCAACATACATGCGTCGAAGCTCCATCGCCCCCTCGCCAGCGCTTTCGAGGCCAAACATTCCGCATAGTGGGCCAGATGCCTCCGCAACGTAAAAAAGGCCGCAATGCTCGGAGTAGTAATCGTCTATGCGACTTATCTCCTCTTTGAGTGACCTCTGGATATAGGCCTCGAATGCTGCCTCCATTTCCTTTGGCGCCAGCAGCCGGTTGATCCTGATGAATAGGTCTGCAACCGCATCAGAGTCTGATTGGGAGAATGCTCGTATTGTCCAGATCTCGCTCTTGATAACCAAAACATTTCCTCTCTGTCAGTTTCCCTCGGATCAAACGAAACGCGCAATCCTATTCAATTCCGCAACGGGAGGCCAGTTCTCGACCGGTGATATCTGGTTGATTTGATAGAGAAAACAAATAAATCATACACAAAAATATATTTTCTGATTAAAAATAGTAATTTTCATTGGAAGAATCCAATTTTGTGTCATACACTAATGATTGCAAGGAAGTTAATGTATGACACAAAATTGGGATGGATTTTTTGTGTCGGTTAAACGGGAGGAAATTATGAGAAACGGAAAGCTATTCACTTTAGCCGCCGCAGCGCTGATCTTCGCTGCGTTTGGCGCACAGGCGGACGACAAACACGTCATCAGGATTGCCCATTCAGGCGCAAACGATCTTGGCACGGATCAGCAAATGTATGCCTGGACTTTTGCCAATTACATCAACTCGAACTCCAACACACTGGAAGCCAAGGTCTTTCCGAGCAGCTCGCTGGGTCAAATGAGAGACGTGATTGAAGCTATGCAGCTGGGGTCGGGGGCTTCGGTTACAGTTGGTGGTCTTGGCGAGTATGCATCGTTCAACGCCGAGATCGGCGTGGCAGGCTTGCCATTCATCTGGAAGGACTATGATCATGTCCATCGTGTCTTCGACGGTGAGGTGGGAAAGTCCCTGGCTGCCGACATGGACAAGATTGGCTTCAAGGTGCTTTCCTATGGCGACAGTTGGGGCTATCGCCATGTCGCAACGGCAAAAAAGGCCATCAATTCTCCGGAAGACCTGAAGGGGCTGAAAATCAGAACTATTCCCAACAAGGTTTTCGTTGCTTCGGTCAATTCGATGGGCGCGAACGCCACTCCAATGAACTACGGCGAAATCTACACATCGCTTGAAAGTGGTGTTCTCGATGGCTTTGAACACACGGCAGCCACGATCCTGACCGGCAAGTTTTATGAGGTGGCCTCTCATCTGACACTGACCAAGCATATGCTTGATCCGACGTTTCTCGTCATGTCCAAGATGGAGTGGAACAAGCTGTCCGATCTGGACAAGGATGTGGTTCAGAAGGGCGCAAAACTGGCATCTGACGTTGTCCGGGCTCTTGCTCCACAGCGAGAGAATGAGGCCCTTGCTGCCTTGAAGGAGAATGGTGTGACAGTCACCGAGATTGATACCAGTTCATTCCAGAAAGCAGCCGCATCCGTACAGGACGAGTTGGCAAAAGAACTCGGAGCCACGGATCTTCTTGAAGAAATCCGCGCTCAATAAAGACGATCGCTTCAATCGCCAGGGGCGCGTTGGCGCCCCTCTTCGATCTCACACAATGAGTGATCAGGAAAATGACAAAGTATCTGTCAAGATTAATCGACAGAAGCGTCGAGTATCTTATCGCGATCATATTTGCAGTAATCGTCCTGGTGGGAGCGCTCCAGATATTCAATCGCTTCATTCTCAACGAATCCTTGAGCTGGACTGAAGAGCTGCAAATTTACGGCCATATCTGGATTGTGTTTCTCGCAATTCCTGTCGGGTACAGAAAGGGGTCCCTCATCGCTATGGACATGTTTTCAAATGTCTATCCTGAGCGGTTTGTTGCTCCGACTTTCCGCATGACGGTGGAACTGATGTGGGGCGGGTTTGCCTTGTGCCTTATCGTATTGGCATGGCGCATCTCCGAGGTTGCGGCCTTCCAGACCTCTCCAGGATTGGAGATCTCAATGCGCTGGCCCTATCTGGGTCTGGTGTTCGGTGGAGCCTATCTGCTGTTTGTATGCATCCGCAGAATTCTGTTCCGCCTGAATCTTCTGGACACGGGAGTTGAGCTATGATCGGTATTTTGATCCTGCTTCTTCTCCTGCTGATTTTGGCAGGCTTGCCGGTTATTCTGGCTGTTGCGGCTGCCGGGTTCATGGGAGTTATCGGAACGGATGGTCTGGTCCTCGCCCTGTTCCCCCAGAAGATGTTTGCGCAGCTGAATTCGTTCACCCTATTGGCCTTGCCATACTTCATTCTCGCCGGGTCAATCATGGCGCGAGGGGGAATCAGCGCGCGGCTGGTTCAGTTCGCACAGGCCCTGGTCGGCCATTTCAAGGCGGGGTTGGCGCATGTGGCCGTTGTCTCGTCGATGGTGTTTGCCGGCATTTCCGGCTCGTCGGTCGCTGATGCCTCTGCAATCAGCTCCATCTTGATCCCGACCATGAAAAAGGTCGGATATAAGCCCGGATATTGTGCCGCGTTAATCGCAACGTCCGGCACCATCGGGGCGATTATCCCTCCGAGCATGATCATGGTCATCTACGGTGCCATGGCACAGGTCTCCATCGGGGGGCTTTTCCTGGCGGGCATTATTCCAGGCGTGCTCGTCGGGCTTTCCCTGATGCTGACGATCAAGGGGCAGACCTATCTGCCCAAATATCCTGAACTTCGCGAAAAGCATGGCAAGTTCAGCATCAGGGCCGTATTCACCTCCGCTACGCGGGTCTGGTCCGCCCTGATCGCTCCCGTGATCATCGTCGGCGGCATTCTGGGCGGGATCTTTACCGCCACGGAAGCTGGTGTTGCATGCTGTATCTATGCATTCGTAATTAGCTTCTTCGTGTACCGCACCATCAGCATCAAGGATATGGTGAAGATACTCGTTGACGCTGCGGTAACGACTGCAATGGTGTCCGGGATTATTGCCGTCGCGGGCACTTTGGGGTGGTTGCTCACCTATCTGGAATTCAACGACGTCGTGCTTGGATATGTAACGGGAGCTGCCAGCAGCCCGATCGGTGTGATGCTGATCTTGGCGGCAGTCATGCTCGTCCTGACGATGTTTGTTGAGCCAACGTCAGTCCTGATCGTGTTTGTTCCTGTCGCCGTGTATATCGGCCAGGTTTACCAGATTGATCCATTCCAGCTCGGGCTGGTCATGGTGATGGCCAACCAGATCGGATCGACCACGCCTCCGATGGCAGCCTTGCTCTTTGTCACGACCTCCATCGCGAAAACGCACTTCATGGACACTGTGCGCTATGTCTGGCCCTTCATTCTGACAGAAGTCGCTGTGCTGCTCCTCGTTATCTTCTTCGAGCCTGTAGCAGCATTTATTCCCAACTGGGCATTAGGTTAGCCAAAATAGGAAAGTAGAATGTACAATCTAAAAGGAAAAGTTGCGCTCATTACCGGCGGTACGCGAGGAATTGGCGCAGAGATTGCCAAACAACTCCTGCTGGAAGGAGCCATGGTTGCTGTCACTGGCAGAACGGACAATGAAAGCGCCAGGGCGAAAATTTCTGAACTGTCGTCTCTGGGCGCGGTCCTGCCGATCTTCATAGACGTCAAAGGGCGTGAGAATGCAGAAAAGACAGTCGCGTCTGTTCTGCAGAAATATGGCAGGCTTGATGTCCTTGTTCACTCGGCTGGCGGGCCGGCAGGAGGGCGAATTCTTGATATATCTGAAGATGACTGGAAAGACGCTTTTGATATCCACATCCACTCTATATATCATCTCTTCCGTGCCAGCTATCAATCATTGGCAAAGGAGGGGGGCGCGGTCTTGCTGGTTTCATCGGTTGCTGGCTTCCGCGGATGCCCGAATTCCGTTGCCTATCAGACCGTCAAGGGGGCTCTTCCTCAGCTATGCCGTGCGCTCGCGGTAGATCATGCCAAAGAGGGAATTCGTATCAATGCCATTGCGCCAGGCATCATCAGAACGGATTTTCACGCCGGGATGTCTGAAGAAGCCCGCATGCATAATATAAACGATCGAATTCTCGTCGGCAGAGAAGGGACCCCGGAAGATGTCGCTTCGATGTCTCTGGAACTGATCAGGAACGGCTTTATTACCGGTGAAACGGTCGCAATCGACGGCGGGATGGGTGTCCGGATCGTCGCCTGATTGATAACCGGCGTATGGAAAGCCAAACGACGTCGTCAACGTTAAACGCCAGGCTCTGGCAGAGAGGATCAAAGTTGGAAATTCTACTAGGCGAAAAAAATCCAACGTTGGTTAGATTTGAACCTGTGCGGGAAATGTCCGAAATCAAAGCTGAGATTTCAGGGCCTATAAGGCTTGAGGCTTCTCAGATGATAAACGGTCTTCAGGGGCTGATTGCAGAAGATCTTGCTATCAAGATCATCAACGGCCAGGTTGCTCCAGGGACGACCCTTCCACATGAGGCGGATCTTTGCGCGGCCTACAAGGTCAGTCGTACCGCCTTGCGGGAAGGTCTGAAGCTGATTTCGGCTAAGGGTCTCATAACGACCCGATCGAGGACTGGCACAGTCGTCAACGAAAGAAAATTCTGGAATTTCTTTGACCCTCTGGTTTTGGAATGGCAACTGGCCAGTGGTGACGTGGCTTCGTTTTTGGAGAAGCTCAGTATACTGAGATTTTCCATCGAGCCCGTTGCCTGTTCTCTCGCTGCCCAAAACGCATCGCTTGAAGATCTGAATGCTCTCCATACTGCCCTGACAAATATGCGCGAAGGCTTTGATGATCTTGGTGCATGGGTAAGGGCTGACCTCCAGTTTCATGAAGCAATCTATATAGCATCTGGCAATGAATTGTTCTGGCCATTTGGGCGTTTGCTGGCTCCCGCCTTCAACGCCAGTTTCAGAATTTCCAGCTTTGATGCTCATGATGAAATGTGCTGGCAGGCTCACAAGGCTATCTATGACGCGATTATCAGCCGAAATCCGATTGCAGCGACGGAAGCTTGTAAAGCCGTCCTGACGATCGGAAAGGAAAACGTGATGGCGCACAATGCCGTTTGAGGAACGGTCCTCGGAGGAAACCTGTGCCACCTCTTTATGACCCCATCTCGGGGTGAAAAACAAAGGGAGTTCACTAAATGCTGAAGAATATCGATCCGATCCTGTCTTCCGATCTGCTGGCCGTTTTGTCCAAAATGGGCCATGGAGACGAAATCGTAGTTGCTGATGCCAATTTCCCGGCAGCAACTCGCGGACCTGACCATATGGAATTCCCCGGGACGGATGCCGCCCTGGTGGTAGAGGGAATCATGAAATATTTCCCTCTTGATACGCGCGTTGAGCACTCGGTGTTTCGAATGGAAGTTGTCGACAATCCCTCAGAGGTGCCGGAGATTTGCGAAAAATATCAAGAGATTATCGACAAATATGAGCCTGGCTTTGACATTTCGCCATTGAAAAAGGCTGATTTTTACGAACGCTCGTCCAATGCCATTCTCATACTGAGGACTGGTGAGAGAAGGAAATTTGGCAGCCTCATCCTTCGTAAGGGCGTTGTCACCTCCTGAGCCGGTTTTCTGAAACCTTGGCCGTTTCATGACGTCACCCCTTCCATTCGCCCTGACCGTCGAGTGGAAGGGGCCTGTAGTATTGCAAGGCCAATCAACGAGAGATATGGGCAATCAGGTCCAGAACCTTGTTGGAAAAACCATACTCATTGTCATACCACGAAACGACTTTGACAAAGCGATCCGTGAGAGCAATCCCTGCCTTGGCATCGAAAATCGATGTTCTGGGATCGCCGATGAAATCCTGCGAGACGACCTCGTCCTCTGTGTAGCCAAGAATACCGGCCAGCGCTCCCTCGGATGCTTCTCTCATCACCTGGCAGATGGCCTCATAGGAGGTGGACCGGGATAGATTGACCGTGAGATCGACAGCGGAAACATCGGGAACCGGCACGCGGAAGGACATGCCCGTGAGCTTGCCGTCGAGTTCTGGCAGAACCTTGCCGACGGCGCGGGCCGCTCCGGTGGACGAAGGAATGATATTCTGGGATGCTCCCCGTCCGCCTCTCCAGTCTTTCATGGAAGGACCATCGACCGTCTTCTGCGTGGCGGTGGTGGCATGAATTGCACTCATCAGTCCGGATTCAATGCCGAAGCTTTCATGCAGAACCTTGGCAACAGGGGCAATGCAGTTGGTGGTACAGGAGGCATTGGAGACGATGCTCTGGCCCTCGTAGGCTGCCTGATTGACGCCCATGACAAACATCGGAGTGTCATCCTTGGAGGGGCCTGTCATCACCACTTTTCCGGCTCCTGCCTGAAGATGCTTGCTGGCGGTTTCCTTTGTGAGGAACAAGCCAGTTGCCTCGGCAACCACATCCACGCCAAGATCGCCCCATCCGATGTTCGCCGGATCCCGTTCCGAGGAGGTATGGACCGGTTTCCCGTTCACCATGAGGCGCCCGTCCTCAACCGTTGCTGTTCCGGCAAAATGTCCGTGGGTAGAATCGTATTTCAGCATGTAGGCCATGTAGTCGACATCGATCAGATCGTTGATTGCGACCACTTCAATGTCCGAACGCTGCTGGGCGATGCGGAACACCAGCCTACCAATTCGGCCAAACCCGTTGATGCCCACTCTGATTGTCATGAAGGTCTCTCCTTGGCTTCGACCCCGGAACCGCAAAGGCTGGGGCCATTGATGGATCACCCAAGAATTATGCCTTTCTGATTTGGCGTAAATGACAAAGAACGATCAATTTATGCCAAATTGACAGATCCAAACCGCTGCCGATATTCGGTCGGAGTAAGCTGCAGGCGCCGTTCAAAAACGCGGCGCAGATTGAGGCCATTCCCCAGGCCGGTTTTCTGCGCTATGACGTCCAGATTTTCAGCGCTTTGCTCCAGCATAAGTCGGGCAAGCGCCAGCCGCTGCTCTTCCACAAATCTTGCGGGGGACATGCCTGCCTCACGGGTAAAAACACGTGAAAAATTGCGTGGGCTCATTGCTGCTCGGCAAGCCAACGCTTCGACCGACAAATCCCGGGTCAGGTCTGCAACGATCCAGCTTTCAAGATCAGAAACAAGCCCATTGCCTTTTCTGGAAGGCGTGATGGCTTCACTGAATTGCAGCTGTCCGCCGGGGCGACGCAAATACATGACAAATTTCTGTGCCACCTGACGCGCAATGCTTGTCCCGCAGTCCTGTTCGATGATTGCAAGGATGAGGTCAAAACCGGCGGTGACACCGGCAGACGTCCAGACCGGACCGTCCTGCACATAGATTGGTCCTCGCTGCACCTGAACCGCAGGGAATTCTTGCTGCAGCTTGTCCAGCATTTGCCAATGTGTTGTCGCCTTGCGGCCATCAAGAAGGCCTGCCTTCGCCAGCAGGAAGGCCCCACCGCAGATGGAAATGATGCGTTTGGCATTTGCCGCAGCCTGATGCAGCCAATCGACGACCATATCCTGCTGCTCACTGCCCAAACCACGGCTGGTAACGAGCAGAGTATCATATTGGCTCTCGGGAGAGAGGTCTGCGAGGCACCGGTCTGCGAGGATAGCCATCCCGGATCGTCCTCGAACAATGTGATGGGAATCACAGGATGCGATTTCGCAGGAATAAACTGCTTCCTTATCCGAAGACGTAAGGACAGCCTTGGCCTGAGATAAAATGTCGATAATGCCTGCTGCTTCAAACAGGACACTGCTATCAGGAACAATGATTAGAAAGTGATGCATGGTGACCAACGGGAGAAGGGTGGCGTAATTTGATAACAATATCATATCACGCCGCATCTGTAACATGCTTTCCTCCAACCGTCGGCAGTGGGCTTTGGCTTGTGGCGTCTTCCTTGGTGGCAGCAATCGGTCTGAACTCAACGCGGCAAAGGCGCTCTTGGCGCGCTCCGCTTCACCCGTCATCCCTTCTTGAGGTGTTGATCTGTTGGCTCCTCCGTGCAGCTTCGTGCGCCGGGTTTGCACAGCCTGAGCCACTTCAGAGCCGGGGAGTGTTATCGAAATTGGGGCTCACCCCCCGGACGAGGGGATGACAAGCCTTGTTCGGCGATCCAGCGAACATACTCGATGTGGAAGACCGCCCTTTGATGCTCATGCAGCTGGCTGCCGGGCAGAGTGTTGGTTTCAATCAGCCACAGCCGATCATCCTCGTCGATCAGGAAGTCGATGCCAAGCTCGGACAGCGGGCACGATGCGCTTCTGTCCTGCTGCCGGGCAATCTCGATGGCGGCCGCGTGCGCTTCCGCCTCGATCTCCTCGGCGCGCCTGTGGCTGCGGTGCTCCATGGCACCGGCAAGCGGTCCCTGATAGCCGCCCTGACTGATATTGGTCATTGGCATGCCGCATTCGGCCAGTCGGACATAGGAGCGGACAACATCCCATGAGCCGCCGGGGCGCTTGTGAACATGGACGCGAATGTCCAGCGGGCGCCCGTCGCTGGCAACCGAACGGACATGGCGCTGCATGAGGAAATCGCGATAGCGCAATCGCCCGGCTATGCGGCTTACAACCGCATCGACGGCTTCATCGAGTGTTCCCCGCAGCGTGGTCTGCTTGAACCGGGCAACCCAGTGATCCTGTTCCCGCAGGATGAAGAACAGCCCCACTCCCCGGGCACTGCTTGAGCGCTTGATCACCACCCCTCCCTGCTCAAGCGCAAATGCGCGCACCCTTGCCGCAGTTTGGTCCTTAGGAACTTCCGCATCGGGCAGAAGATATTTCTCACACGGGCTGTTGGTGAACACCGATCGCAGTTCTGTCTTTTCAATCCCAACATCAGCGACATGGGGACGGCTTGCCTTGATCCAGTCAATCAACGGTTCTTGCCAGTCCATGGTCGAACCTATGGTCGGGGTGCCCAGAAAAAACACGACATCGGGAAGTGGGAGGCGCCCTGAAATCTGGCCTTGAGCCGAAACCGAATGGGTCAGGATGGTCCCCTCAGCCGGATCGCAATCGGACAGGTCAAGGACACTGATCCGGGCTTCCTGCAATGCTGCTTCGGCGGCAAGAGCGCGCAGACGCTGTGGCGGATAGACTTCATGAAAGAGTGTTTCCCAGATAGGGAGATAACCGATCGTAATGATAGACAAAGGACTGCGCCATCCTCTCTGGCAAATGGTATTGCCTTGCATTCGGTTCACCTGAGGCCACCGGGTGAACCGCTCAGGCTGCGGTCTGGGTCCGCTTCATCCTGCAAGGGCTGGTAGCTCGAAGGGGCCTTGCGGCAAGGGTTCGGAGCGGGACAATCGACCGGACATCTGCGCAACGACCCTGGCCAGAACGTCGATGTTCGGCTCCTTGAAATACTGGCCGTGGCCGACGGAAAGTGTTGCCCATGCAAAGTGTTTTCCCCTTTCCTGCCAGTAAGGCAAGGGGTCATGGCCATTGTCAAACGGGTTGAAGCGGCTCTGCTTGCCAAACAGCATCAGGCGGGGCCACTCACCACTGCGCCGGCCAATATACTCAAGGGTGATCAGAAACGGCATCGGGCCGCGGCGACCTGCCAGCTGCTGGACCATGGATTCGGCAATCGGCGCCCCCTGACAATTGCCCCCGACCAGAACGGGCTTGTCGGCAATGATATCTTCCATGGAATCGAGATATCGCTTTGCCAGCAGGTCGTTAAAACGCGTTTTGGCCAGCCAGTCCGCCGTGTTGGCGTGCATCGAGAGGCTGGCAAAAAAGGGTTGCTGCGGGCTGAGTTTGCGCGAGAACAGCATTGCCTCGCTCCAATCATTGAAGCACCAGCATAAAGGGGGAAGCGGTCCGTCCGGATTCCACACCAGCATGTCACCGCACTGGGTGTGGGCAAATTTTGCGACCCGTTCCCGCTGCCGCATTATGTTGGTGCAGATGAGATCAAACCTGGCCTGATCTTCCCTTGACAGAGCGTCCAGAGAAATCTCCTCACGGATATAGTCCCAACGGGTGTAGACGTCGTGTTTACGCATTGTTTTGTCCAAACGGGTTGGATGGGAGCGGATCGGAACAAGCGGCAGATCTCCAGACGAGCCGAAGCTTCACCCTTGCTTCATCCTTGGGAGATCGTGGCTGCGATCTGCCCGATCTGAAGATCGCCTTCCATGAAGGTCTCCGGATTGACGGGAATGCCAAACCGCTCCTCCATTTCAAATGCCATTGTGACGGCATCGATCGAGTCCAGATCAAAATCCGACAGGCATGCATCGGTGGCAATCTGTTCCACGGGTTCGCCCAACACGGTTGCCAGATGCAGCTTCATCCAGCGGATAAGGGCCTCGAGGCTAATGTCATTCAATTCGGTCATGGGTATCAAGCTTCCTGATGATCTTTATGCAGGGGGACGCACGCCCCTTTTCCACGTTTGGCTTAAAAGGTTCCGGCGCTGCGGGCATGGAGCATATCCATCACCTTGGTGGCAAGATCCACCGGTTCACCCGCCCAGGGATAATAAAACCCCGCCATGGCCGGGTTCATGTTGACCTCGAGAAGCCAATAGTTATCCGGTCTGGCAGGTTGGGCAATATCCTTGATGATGATGTCCGCACCGGTGATAAAAAGCCCCGGAAAGGAGGCGCAAGCTTTCTCTACAAGCTCCCGGTAACTGGGATGTATCTCATCCCAGCACAGGATTGTGTCGGCTCCTGCTGTGCCATTGGATGCACCACTGAGATAAACCTTTTCGGATACGGCAGGAATGTCGTCCATTGACCAGCCAGTCCGAGCGAGATAATCCAGCATGAAATCGGTAACAGGAAAGGGCATTTGCGATGGAATAGCTCGCTTCCTGCGTTCCTTGTTCCTTGCGTCGGTGAGTTGACGCACTGATGAGACGCCATCACCAACCACATGCATTGGCAAGCCATGTCTGATACCGACGACCTTTGGATGGACGTAGAAAAATCGGAAATGTGACCCTTCCACGCTCTCCTCAACGAGGACCTTGGGGTAGCTTGCTGCCACGTCGTCGATGGCCTTCTGGTACCATTCCCTGTTGGTGAGCCCGGGATGAACATGGTTGCCCAAAGAGCCGTTGTTGGGTTTGACACAGATCGGACCATTAAAGGCATCAAATGCCGCATAGGCTTCTGCGATGTTTCGGCGCCGGAACATGAAACCCTTGGGAACCGAGAAACCCTTTGCAAGCAGATGCTGCTTGGTCAGAATCTTGTCGCATGTCAGGATAAGCGCCTCGCGGTTGATATTCTGCCCCATGGTACCCCAGTGATGGGGGTGGTTCTGGAGCAATGCACAATCGCATGCTGCGGTGCCGGGGACGCCGATCGACCAGAGATATTCTGTCTCACCAACCGAGAAGGCCAACCACTGCCGCTGGTCGGTTTCGTCGATCTTGACGCTTGTTTCAATGCCGCGCGCATTTGCTGCATCAACGAATTTCTGGGATATCAGGTCCAGTTCGACCTGTGATGTCGGGATTTGTTGCATGTGGTTCCGTCTCTTGGACGTGCATTGGCTGGAAGGAGGCGCAAATGGATGGTTTGGCAATAGGCTTATCAGTTGCAGTGGTTCTGATGATCCTGGTTACCCAATCGGCCAGAAGCTTCTAACTCCTAGTTTGATGAAGCTTGCAAGGCCTTACCCTGCGTTGTCGGAATTTGTCGAGGATGATTTAGGACAAGTGGTTTTCGTCTGTCAACATCGGAGTGGGAAAGGCCGATCAGGAGCATTCCTGGCACCAAAGCGCTTAAGTCAAGAATAACGGTGTAATAGCCGGTGAGAAGGATTTGGGCGAAATATTCTTCTTCTAGCTCCACAGTTCCGGAACTGTCTTTTGCCTTTGCGGGAAGGACCCATTCGGGCGAGAAGGCAAGGTTGAGTCTCCGGTGCGTCTTGTAGCTGAGCTGATGCGCCCAAACCGGA
This sequence comes from Cohaesibacter haloalkalitolerans, assembly GCF_003574655.1. Lineage (GTDB taxonomy): Bacteria > Pseudomonadota > Alphaproteobacteria > Rhizobiales > Cohaesibacteraceae > Cohaesibacter > Cohaesibacter haloalkalitolerans. The sequence goes on along the minus strand of NZ_QNUM01000002.1, from coordinate 670,334 downwards.
AGCAACGACAGCAGGGAAATACAACCAAAAGAAGAACGGGACATCGCCGAGTATATCGAGTGGGTTCTTATTAGGGGCACTTTTTGAATTGCGAAGCCTTTGTATAATGCAAGTATTTTAGGTTTGTTCAACCGAGATACACTTTGAACAAAGCGTCAAACTGGTCAATTAACGGTTTGGAAACCAAGATTTATAACGTGAATTTCAGCTTTTGAGCGCAGTGTTGCATAAAAAATGGAACAAAAGGCAAGCAGATGAGTCTCAAAACCGGCAGCATAAGAGTCAACTACGGCGTCGTGATTGTCTTGGCATGCCTTGGTGTTTTCATGGCTCTCGCCTTCTCCAACTATTATCTTCTCAAGCGCTCTGGCGAAATCGCCGATGATGTCCGACACAAGCAGGAACGCCAGCTTGTCAAGCATGAGCTCAACCACGAGCTTCTTCTGTTCGCCCACGCCCAATCCCAGATTTCCGACTGGGATGATTCCTATGAAGCGTTGTCTGGCGCGCTTGATGAAAAGTTCATCTTCGATAATATCACCGACTGGCTCTGGTCTGATTTCGGGCTGCTGATGACCTTTGTTGTCGCGCCAGACAATAAGACCACGGTGGCCGTTCTGAAGGATACACGCCTGAAGGCCGGGCAGGGGGACGCCATAATCTCTGACAATGCCGATCTGGTCGAAGAGGCGCGCAAGAAGTTCAGATATGAGTTCACGGCTCCGAAGCTAAAGGCTGCAGCTCTGCTGAGAGAGGATGAACTGGTGGGCATCGACGAGGGTCGTTTTGCCTGGTCCATCCGGGACATCAATGGGCATCTGGCCTTCACCTACGCACAGGTAATTGCGTCTGACGTGGCGGTCGAAAACAAGGACATGCATCCGAACATCCTCTTCACGATCAGGGCGATCGACAAGGACTATCTTGCCCATGCCAGTGACAAGCTCAACCTCAAGGACTTTCACTTCGCTTTCTTGAAAGAACCGGTCAGCACAAGTGGCTCTCTGCCCATTGTGACCTTGCCGGATGGCCGGATCGTCCACGCACGCTGGACGCCGGAAAACCCTTCCCAGACGATCTGGAACCAGACCATGCCTGTATTGGCAGCCCCCTTCATCGTTGCCGCCATCACCCTTTTGCTGATTGCCCTGCGTTTCAGCCATGTCTTGCATGCGCTGCAGAAAAGCGAGGAGCAGAACCGCTTTCTCGCCCTGCATGACGCGCTCACCGGCCTGCCGAACCGGCTGTTTTTCGACAAGGAGCTGGAATCCGCTATCGTTCACAAGAAGCACGCGCACTGTGCCATTCTCTGCCTCGATCTGGATCGCTTCAAGGCGGTGAACGACAGTTTCGGTCATGAAGCCGGTGATGAAGTGCTGGCTGTCGTTTCCTCGCGCATCGCCGAACGCTTGGGCAAATCCGGCATCGTCTCACGCGTCGGGGGAGATGAATTCAACATCCTGATCTATGGCCACAAGGAAAAGGATGAATTGCGCACGCTTTGTGAAGGGCTGATTGCCGATGTGTGCTCTCCGATCCTGGTGACCGGAGGCGTGGCCGAGGTTGGGGCTTCCATTGGAGTGTCCCTGTGGCCGGAGGATGCGGCAACGGTCAAATCCGCCTTGCGCGGTGCCGATGAGGCGCTCTATCTGTCCAAGGAAAAAGGCCGCGGATGCGTGTCTTTCGCCGGGCAGATCCGGGGAAAGACAGCCGAGAGTCACATTGCCAGCCCCGAAGAAGGGCTTGAACAGTTGAAGTCAATGCTGGCAAAAGCCGGTTAGTGGCGTCAGCCCAGCAGGGTGGCCTGTTGGGCGCTGCCAAATCCCACGACAATCTCATCGCCTGTCTCGGTAACCGGTCGCTTGATGAGAGTCGGATTGGCAAGCATCAGGGCGCGAGCCTTCTCCCTGTCCATGTCTTCCTTGTCACTGTCGGCAAGGGCTCGCCAGGATGTCGATTTTCGATTGAGCAGCAATTCCCAGTCGACCTTGCTGAGCCAGCGGTCCAGATCATCGGCCCCGAAATCATCGCCGCGCAGATCCACAAAGGTCACAGGCTTGCCTGCCTGCTCCAGTGTCTTGAGTGCCTTGCGGCAGGTATCACAGCTTTTGATGCCGAAGAGTTTCATGCCCATTATCCTTGCTATCATATGGTCGGTGAGGGAGATCTGTTCGGGGAATCGATCACCCTGTCGCGGCGAGCCTAGAGCAAAAGATCGGGTGGGGAAATGCCTATTCAGCAAGCCCCATAAGAGGGCATGAAGAGCAGCCGGAAGGAGAGGAAAGGGCGGAAGGACGGCCCCGAAGGGCGCGTCCCGTCTCCACTCCTGCGGGACTATTTCTCGATGCCCATATGGGCTTCCTTGCCCCAGACCTGCTCGATGCGGGCGTCACGCCCGCAGGCAAAGCGATAATAGGTATAGCGCACGGGATTCTTGGCATAATAGTTCTGATGATAATCCTCGGCCACAAAGAACGGCCCGGCGGGCGCAATCTCTGTTGCAATCGGGGCGGATAGCTTGCCGCTGGCTTCCAGAGCCGCCTTCGACGCCTTGGCGATCTGCTCCTGCTCTTCATTCAACGTGTAGATTGCCGTCGTATAGCTGTGTCCCCGGTCGCAGAACTGGCCATCCTTGTCTGTCGGGTCAACCGAGCGCCAGAAAATGTTGAGCAGGGCATTGTAGCTGATCTTGCTGCTGTCATAGGTGATCTTGACCACTTCCCGGTGCCCGGCGGCGGTATGGTTCTTGTAGGTGACATTCTCGGTGGTGCTGCCGCCGGAATAGCCGGAGATCGTTTCCACAACACCGGGAACATGATCGAAATCGCTCTCCACACACCAGAAGCAGCCACCGGCAAAGATCGCGGTCTTCAGCGTCTGCTGCGCGTTGGCCGGGGGCGTCGTCATGGCGAGGGCAAGGGGAAGCAGGGCAAGGGCCCACAGGGCCAGAGCCAGAAGCGGTGTAGCTGGAAACTGCGTGACAAGGGGCGAACGTCTGGAGCGAGCGATGGGCATGATATCCTCCCGATCATGAAACCTGTGGCTTGCATGAAGGTGTTGTCCTGAAGACCTCCATCAACCAGAAGTCAACTGTGGCGACACATTGTGGCGTAGTTTCGTCAGGGGACGTGAGATCACGCTGGTTTGAGAAGACGTGAAGGACACCGGAGCATTCTGCTCCGGGCAGACTGCCGGTGAGTGAGGCTGAGAGGGGTCAGGCTGCCCTGTCGGTGCACACCAGTTCTACCCGGTTGCGCCCCTTTTCCTTGGCCTGATAGAGCTTCTGATCTGCTGCATTGATCAGCTGTTGCAGCGTGCCATCGGCATCACTGGCAACGGCAGCCCCGATGCTGGCGCTGACATGGATCTGTTGGTCTCTGACAATGACTGGTTCATGGCAAATCGCATGGCGTATGCGTTCACACATGATGTTGGCTTCCTGCAGGCCGGCCCTTGGCAAAAGGGCGATGAATTCTTCGCCGCCATAACGGGCCAGAACGTCATCCGGACGCAGGCAAGACTTGATCCGCAGGGCAATGACCTGCAATACCACATCCCCGGCGACATGGCCGAAGCGGTCGTTGACCCGCTTGAAATGGTCGAGATCAAGCAGCAGCAGGGCATCCTCCGTGGCCGGAGTACCGGCAAACTGCATGAAGAAGGAGCGCCGATTGGAAACGCCGGTCAGGTGATCTGTATGGGCCTGACGCTGAAGGCTGGTGTGTGCCCGGTCGGACAGCAAGACCACGGTAAACACCACCAGAATGAAATTCAGCACGATGACGTAGTAAAAGACCGTCAGGGGATCAAGGATGAACAGCTGCGGATTGAGAAAACCCACGGCAGCATTGAGACAGAGCAGCCCGGCAATGCCGCTCACTGCCGCAATCATGTAGCGGGAGCGCAAAGGTTCGTCCTTGTAATCGATCATGAACTGCACGGCACTTGCCAGAAAGGCCATTGCGGCGACAAGATTGAAAGTGGCTGCACGATAGGCGTTGACCTGTTCGAAATGGGTCATCATCGCAATGACGATGAGCAGGGTGGTTGGCGTAAAGGCCAACAGGTCGCGTGCGCTGGCCCCGCGCTTGCTGAGGGTTCTGAAGCCCAACCAGATGAAGGTATAGCCCCACAGGCCACAGACAAGGCTACCCATCTGCCAGATACTCTGCGGGATACTGGCCCATTCGCCCATTCCGGCCAGCGTCGAGCCAAAGGCCATCAAGAGGAAGCCGAGTGTCAGGTAGATCAGGGCTGGCAGGTGAGAGGACGTGAACCACAAATAGACAAATGTCGCCGCGCCCACGATATAGGCGGTTTTCTGAAGCAGGAGGACCGTTGCAAGATCGAGTTCGTTGGGCATTTATTCTCTTGTTTTGATGGCCACGAGACGATGAGGGCGCTGCAAATCAACTCCTGCATAATAGCATTGCAACTATTAATAATCTTTATAGCTGTATAAAATATGAGAAAAACTAGATATTTAGCCAGTTTTCGATGACGTCGATGAACGCATCGGCGAATTTGCGCTGTTTCGAGCTGCCAACGCCGTGGATTAGCAGGAAATCCGGGCGTGTCGTCGGCTTTTGAATGGCCATGTCGGCCAGTGTCTTGTCAGTGAAGATCACATAGGCGGGCACCTTGTGCTCTCGTGCTAGGTCTGACCGGGCTGCCCGCAGTGCCTCGTAGAGGTCCTTGTCGGCATTGTCCAGTTCCGGCAGGCTGCTCTTGGCCCGCTTGGGGCGGCTGAGCTCGCTTGGCGCCATCACGTCGGTCCGGTAGGAAAAGCGGATCTCGCTCTTCTTGAGCTGGTCCGACTTGTCTGTGAGCTTGAGGGCTCCGTGGTTCTGGATGTCGAGGCGCAGAAAATTGGCCGCCACCATCTGGCGCAGGATGGCGCGCCAGTCCTCCTTGGAGGTCGTCTTGCCAGTGCCATGACAGGCGAGCTTGTGGTGGCCGTATTTCTTGATCTTCTCGTGGGTGAGACCGCGCAGGATGTCGATCAGCTGCACTGCGCCGAAAATCTCGCCCGTCTGTTCGGCCACCTCGATGAGGCTCAAGGCCTCGCTTGTGCCTTCCTTAAGTTCGGGCGGATCAAGACAGACATCGCAGTTGTGGCAGGGCTCGATTGTCTCGCCGAAATAGACCAGCAGGGACTGGCGGCGACAGGACGGCGCTTCGCAATAGGCGATCAGCGCATCAAGCCGCTTGTGCTCGCGGGCCAGATGATCCTCGTCCCCGCCTTCATTGTCAATGAAGCTGCGCCGCATCCGGATATCGTCAAGGCCATAGAGCATCATCGCCTCGGACGGCTCGCCGTCGCGCCCGGCGCGGCCGATCTCCTGCGCATAGGCCTCCATGTTGGACGGCAGATTGGTATGGAACACATAGCGCACGTCCGGCTTGTCGATGCCCATGCCAAAGGCAATGGTGGCCACCATCACCGTGCCGCTTTCCCGCATGAAAAGGGCCTGATGGGCGGCCCGGATATTGCTGTCCATACCCGCATGGTAGGCAAAGGCCTTGATGCCATGCTCCTTGAGAAACTCTGCGGTTTCCTCGGTCTTGCGGCGGGAAAGGCAATAGACGATGCCCGACTGGTCTCGCCTTGCTTCGACAAAGTCGAGCAACTGCTTCTTCCAGTCGTTGCGCAGCTGGACGGACAAGCGGATGTTGGGTCGGTCGAAACCCGAGACGATGACATTGCCATCGCGCTCACCGGCAAGGGTGCGCGGAAACAGTTTTTCGGCGATATCCTCACGGGTGGCTTCATCAGCTGTCGCGGTAAGGGCCGCAATCGGGGTCTTGGGGAAGAAATCCGTCAGCCGGGTCAGCCCTTCATAGTCGGGCCGGAAGCTCGGGCCCCAGCGGGAGATGCAATGGGCCTCGTCAATGGCGATCAGACGGACCGGCAGGCGGGCAAGAGCCGCCAGCATCCGTTCGGTCATCAGCCGTTCCGGCGCAATATAGAGCAGGCGGATTTCGCCCGCAGCAACCTTGCGCCAGACCGATACATTGTCCTCGCGCGAGCGGGAACTGTTGATGCTGTCCGCCGCGATGCCGAGCAGTTTGAGCGCCATCACCTGATCTTCCATCAGTGCCACCAGTGGCGAGACGACAACGGTCAGGCCACCAAACAGCAGTGCCGGGATCTGGAAGCAGACGCTCTTGCCCATGCCTGTCGGCATTACCGCAAGGGTGCTTTTGCCAGCCAGCAGACTGTCTATAACCTCGGCCTGACGCCCGCGAAACTGGTCATAGCCATAGACCGTCTTGAGCATCTGGCGTGCCTGCTCTTGCGGGTCGGCCGAGGCATCAAGCAACAGGCCATCCGTCGGCTCGAACAGCTCCGCCGCAAAGGCATCGTCATCACTGGCAGGAAGAGGCTGAGCGTGAGGGGGCATGAAGGCGCTTGGGTGTCTGGTGAAGGAAGATGGTTAACAAACCGTGTGCAGCGACCCTATCTGATTTGCCGCATCGAGGTAAACCGATATTCGCACCTGTCCCGGCTGCATGTGCAGAGCTTCGCAAAGAAGTGTGGCAAAGCGTGGAGCAGAGGTAGGGCAGCAAGACAACGAGGGGACAAGGCCCCTCCTGCCGGATCAGTCTTCCAGTGCCCGGACGAGGAACGGCAGACACCGGTCCATGCGATAGTCGATCGAGGAGTGATTATCCGGGAATTCTTCGTAGATGTGGTCCACTCCGGCCTTTTCCAGCTTGGCGTGCAGGCGACGCGCGCCATAGACCAGATTATACTGGTCCACATAGCCGCATTCGATCCACAACCCCTTGAGGGATTTCAGACTGTCGATCACCTCGGCCCTGTCGGCCAGCACCACCGGGTCCCACTGCAACCAGTTCTCCCAGCGCGTCTCGATCAGTGAGCAGTCATGCATGGAGACCGGCAGGCGGATGCCGCAGAAGGCGGACGGGTCCGGGTCATAGCTTGCCGCCATGGCCAGCGTCATCAGGGCGTGAATGTCCTTGCCATCATATTTCGGCCCATCCTCGAAATCGGTGAGAAAATCCTCGACCGAATTGTTCTTGCGGGCCAGGGCGCGCAGCAGGTTCGGCATGTCCGGCAAATAGCACAGCTCGAACGCCATGTCGCCTGAAAGGCAGGCTGCGGCCGACCAGAAATCTGCGTGCTTCATCGCATGCAGGATCGAGCCATAGCCGCCTGACGATTTGCCAAACAGGCCGCGTTTGCCCGCTCCGCCACAGCCGAACCGCGCCTCGATGGTCGGGGTCATGTCGGCGATGAGGAAGTCTTCCCAGTTGCCCATGGCCGCCGAATTGACATACTGGTTGCCGCCAAGACGGGTGAAGCAATCGGGAAAGGCCACCACGGCTGGCGGCATTTCGCCCGAGGCGATCAGCCGGTCCAGGCGTTCAGGCACATTCTCTCCGAAGTTCTTCCAGTTGACATGCGCAGGCCCCCCGGCGGTAAAGCCGACCAGATCGACCAGCAGCGGCAACCCGGCTCCGTCGTGCCCGTGGGGAACATAGACGATGACCTCCCGGTCGCTCACGTCACCCAGCAGATTGGCCTCAAGAGCCTTTGAGGAAATGGTGAGCGTGTGCAAGGTCCCCTTGGGGGTTGATGGGTCGCGGCGCATGGAAAAAGGCCTCCGTCTGAAATGGCTTTTGAATCGGACCGAAAGTGGCACATTGCGACCGCCGATGCCAGAGCTAACCTTGACCTGCGGCACCCGGGAGCGGTTGCCGGACAGGCCGTGGGCGGTTTTCTCCCAATGGTGCGGGTCTCGCATCAGTTGATAGAGGGCGCGCCATGCCGCCGGTGTCATCAGCAACCAGTAAAGGGGCATTTCAAGAACCGAGAGCAGGCCGAAGCCATAGCGCCGCCGCCCCCAGATGGCACCGAGCAGCATCACCGCACCATAGCCCAGAGTGAGATTGATCAGGTTGAAGGCCAAGAGAATGAAGAACAGCTCGCCGTTGGCGCTGCCATAGGTGACCAGATCCCAGAGGGTGATACCGAAGGTGAGGAAATAGAGTGGATGGATGAGGGTGGATAGCAGCATGCTGCCGATCATGATGTGGAACGAGAGAAAGCGCGATTTGCCGAGCTTGCGATAGAGCTCGCCGGGGCGACGCATATGCACGACCCATGTCTGCATCCAGCCCTTGAACCAGCGGGTCCGTTGCTTGAGCCAGGCCGAATAGCTCTCCGGCGCTTCCTCCCAGGTGTCGCTGGCGATGGTTTCTATGCGATAGCCAAAACGCGACAGGCGCAGGCCCAGATCCGCGTCCTCGGTCACATTGTAGGGGTCCCAGCCACCAATCTGCTTGAGCACATCGGTGCGGAAATGGTTGGACGTACCTCCGAGCGGCACGACCAGCCGGTCAAAGGCCAGAAACGGCAGCAGTCCGTCAAACAGGGCCGCATATTCGATGGCGAACTGGCGCGTCAGGAAATTGCTATGGGCATTGTCGATGGCCAGTCTCGCCTGAAGGCAGGCCAGCGAAGGGCCACCCCTCATCATCGTGAGGGCGGCAATCTTGAGCTGCTGCGGATCGGGACGATCCTCCGCATCATAGATGACAGTGAGGTCCGATTGCACGAAGGACAGGGCGTAGTTGAGCGCCTTGGGTTTTGTCTGCGGCCCTCCTCTTGGCACGATGACCCGTTCGATGAAGACAGGCAGGTGGATCTGGTCCAGTGCGCTCCGGGTTTCATCGTCCTCTTCTTCCAGCAACAGGTAGCAGGTCAGACGGTCGCACGGATAGTCGAGCTTGCATAGCGCCTCGACCAGATCCGGCACCACGCGCCCCTCATGAAACAGCGGCACCATGACGGCATAACTGGGCCAGTCGGTGGGGGCGGTGATGTCTCTTGCCGGAGCGAGCAAAGCCTGCAGGCGCTTCGCCTGCATGGTTCGGGTGTGAGGCAATCGCTTGACGGAAATGAACCGCAGCGTGCTCATGGTCAGGAACAGCGCAATGGTCAACAGGTTGAGTGCAATGCCGAGGGGAGGCAACAGCAGGGCACCGGCAATGATCAGTGTAAGAACGGCAATGAGAAAGGCGGAATGGCGGATAGCGAATTTCTGGTGCGCCGACAGGTGAGGGAAGTCCAGTCGCAACCGGAACACATGCCGGTTCATGACCGCGTTGGAGGCGGACGCACGCTGCATGGCCCTGAGTTGTGTTGGCGTGGTCAGCCGTATCCGCTGTCTGAGGGCATCATCTTCGCTGAGCCGCTGGGCCAGCCTGTCCAGCTCCTCGCCTTGCGGGGCACAGAGGTAGAGGGTATCCGACACGGGAGGCGCGTCATCCAGCCGGGCAAAGGGTTTGACGAGAATCCACGTGAAGGCATCGAGTTTTTCAATGGGCCAGTTGTCTGGCACGGGATAAACCGAGGCTGCCGAAGGACTGGCAACAAAAGGCACATCCATATGCCGTGCTGCCGTGGCAAAATAGAGCGCTTCATCCAGCTTGCCTTCCCGCATCCAGCGTTTGGCCAGATCGCCTCCCTGTCGGGCTGCCTCCAGCAGAAAGGCTTCAAGGGAAGGGGTACCGATGCCCTTGCACGACGCAAGGATGGAGAGATGAAAGGGCAAGGGGCCATGGCAGTTGGCAGCTGACTCCCTCGGGTTGGAGGGAGGGCCTTGTCCCACCTGCCACGCAGATGCAACCGTCTCATCCTGCAGGGTCGCCGCCGAAGCTTCAGTGGTGGCTTTGTTCAGAAAGTTCATGACAAAGGCAGACCAATAACTTTATATCAAAATAAACGTCAGCAAATATTCTGATTAGAGTAGATCAAAAAGAGCATCTTATGGATTGCGCAATCAACCTTAATCCACTTTTAATTGATATAATCTGCCGTTGTGCGAGATTTTGTCGCAGCTTTTCCGTGCTCTTTTGCTGCCTGTTCCAGTCTATCCGGCTGTTTGGCCAAATAGGCGGGCAGTTTGTTGCGCTGCTCCTTACCCTTTTGATGGCGCAGAGTCTTCTGGTGGCAGCGCCCGCCTCAGCCCAGACGGCAGGGCTTGCACCGGCTCATCCTGCCCCGCTCATTGTAGCGCAAGCAAACAGCGATCAGCCGCCGGAGTTCCAGATCATTCAGCCCGGTGACATGCCGCAACAGGGCAGCGGCGCAGCCGGGGGCGATGCCAGAACTGATGGTGGCATTGACGCTGAGGCAAATGTCAATAACGCGCTTACCCCGCGGTCTACCCTCACCGAAGAGCCCATCGACAGCGAAGGTTGGGCTAAATCGGATTTCACCGGTTTCATCGACATCCACCGGCGGCTGCGCCAGCCCGATGAAACCCTGCTGGAGGACGGCTTGCGTCTGGTGACGGCTGACGGGTTCGCTCCGTTCAACTTCCGCGACAGGGCGGGCGCGCCAATCGGCTATCATGTCGAGCTGGCACGCTCCTTCTGCGAGCAGCTGAATATTGCCTGCACGATCAAGGTCGTTCCCTTCGAGACGATTCCCGATCTGCTGGCCGATGGCGAGGCGGATGCCGCGCTTGCCGGTCTGGGGCGCCATCCGGATTTGCAGGACAAGGTTGCCTTCTCCAACGTGTTCCTGAAGCGGCCCGGCCGGTTTCTGGCTCTTGCCGACAGCGGCTTGAAAACGGATGTGGCCTCGATGGATGGCCAGCCGATCGCCTTCATCGGCGGTTCGGCGCATGAGGCATTTCTGAGGGCTTACTTCGAGCGGATCAACCGCGTGCCGGTCAATGACCTGCATGCTGCCCGGGCGCTGTTGGCCGAGGGCAAGGTCGTGGCGATCTTCGGCGACGCCTTCCAGTTGCTGCCATTGGCAACCGAGCGCAATGGCACCTTCCGCTTCGCTGGCAAGCCCTATTATGACGACTATTTCTTCGGCGACGGCATGTCCTTTGCCTATAAGGCAGGGCGCACAGACATCGGCAATCTGCTTGACTATGGCCTTCAGAAACTGGCCAAGAGCGGTCGGTTGGCCGAGCTCTATGCCCGCCACTTCGCCCTTGATGTCTATGCCACCTATTGAGCTGGGAGCCTGACAGGGCTCTCTATCGCTTCAGAAACGGCAACAGCAGCGACCAGACAAACTGGCTCGGCTTTTCGTCCTGATAGGGATCGAGCCCGATGGTCATTCCCTTATGACCATCTGCCGGCTGGGCCACATAGGTGCGGAACATCCTGTCCCAGATGGAAAGGTTGAAGCCGAAGTTGGAGTGGGTTTCCCGCGGCCGGTTGGAATGGTGCACCCGATGCATGTCAGGGGTCACCACCGCCAGTCGCAATACCCGGTCGAGTTTTTCCGGCAGGCGCACATTGGCATGGTTGAACAGCGCGGCGGCATTGAGCACCACCTCGAACAGGAACACCGCAATCGCCGGCGTGCCGAACACCAGAACCCAGACAATCTTGTAGACAAGCGAGAGCAGGATCTCCAGCGGGTGGAAGCGCAGCGCCGTTGAGACGTCGATGTCGCGGTCCACATGGTGCACCTTGTGCAGCTTCCAGAACAGCGGGATCCGGTGTGAGAGAAGGTGCTGCAGCCAGATGGCAAAATCCAGAACGAGGAAGGAAACCAGAACCGACAGCCATGTGGGGATCGACAGCAGGTTGAACAGCCCCCAGCCTTGCCCTGCGGCATAGAGGGCCATACCGATTGGCAGGATGGGCATCACCAGTCGGGTCACCACGCTGTCCAACACCACGATGCCCCAGTTGGTCAACCAGCGCCGCCTCTGTGGCAGGGAACGCTGACGTTTCGGCAGAGCCCATTCGGCCAGCGCCATGATGACAAACACCGAAAGAAACACACCGAGCCGGAGGCTGGCTTCGCCGAGCCCGAAAAGGGAGAAGAGATCACTTTCCTGCATGGGGACATCCATTGTCTGCCGGAGCTGATAATTTCGCTTTTTTGCATCTATAGCCAGAACGCCCGTTTGGCGCAAATTGCAACTTGGTCTGATGGCTCACTTTGTCGTGACGGCAAGGCGTGCGCTGGCTGGCGGACTTGCCTGCACTTCCGGATTTACAGGCGTTTCAAATTTCCGTTGCCTTTTGGGGCGAAGCTGATAGAAAGCCGGGACCTCCAGTTCAACCTGAAAAAGACCGTACCATGTCCAATCCTGCCCCGATCACTGCCGACAGCCCTTTTGATTTTCTCATCAACCAGCCGGAAGGAAGCCCGCGCGCTGTCCTGATGCTGGCGCATGGTGCCGGGGCGCCGATGGATTCCTCCTTCATGGAGCGGATAGCGTCCATGTTGACCGACAATGGCATTGTCGTGGTGCGGTTCGAGTTTTCCTACATGGCCCGTCGCCGTGTTGACGGCAAGCGCCGCCCAGCCGGTCGCGCCGAGCGCTGGACGCACCATTATTTCCGTGCCGTCGAGGAACTGCTGCAGGGGGAAAACTGGAACCATGCCTGGGATGATCTGCCTCTGCTGATCGGAGGCAAGAGCATGGGCGGGCGCGTCGCGGCGATGCTGGCCTGCGACGAGGATCTTGAACTGGCGGTCAAGGGTGTCGTGGTCTTTGGCTATCCTTTCCATCCGATCGGCAAGTCCGAGCCTGCCGACTGGCGCCTTGAACCGCTTGAGGCAAGCCTGCTGCCGGTTCTCATCTGTCAGGGCGAGCGGGATGATTTCGGCTGGTGGGACGAGGTGAATGCGTTGGAACTGCCGCCACAGGTAACCCTTGAGTGGATCACCGATGGCAGTCACGATCTGGGGCCGACCGGCAAATCCGAAGCGACGATGAAGAGCAACCTGATGCATGCCGCCAAGCTTGCGGCCGACTTTGCCGCCAATCCGCCGGTGCTGGAAATCGATTTCGGATCCGATGGCCCGATTGACGGACTGGATGAAGACGACGACGAATAGGTGTCGTCTGTCCCTTCCTCACTATTCGTATTTGGTGAGGTAATGCTCTTCCCAGTCGCTCTTGGGCACGATGGTGCCGACGGCGAAGGCGAGGCTTTCCACCTTGCTCTGATCCGTCGACAGCACGCAGTCGAACTTGACCCGGTGCCAGTTGTCATGGCTCCAGAAGACGGCACCGTTGGCAATCATGTGGTTGCCCTTGTATTGCACCTCGCCAAAGCTGTAGGTGACCATGCGTTCGGGTTTGTAGACATCGCTCCAGGCTGCGATCTGCTCAAGCGCCTCCAGCGAGCATAGCTGCTCGCGCTGTTCATCCAAGGCCAGCGTGCGATACTCTTTGAGGCCTTCCGCATTCTCCGGTCGCTGTAACACCTCTCCTGAATAGATACGGTTTGAATGGATCATGCCATCGGGCTGCTTTAGCGCCTTCTGAGCCTTTTGCGGAGTAGGGGGCTCTATGGGCGGGGCGGCGGCCTCTGGTTCGGCCAGTTGAACGGCCTCCAGCGGAGGCGGTGCTACAAAGGGGATGATCTCCACCGTGATCGGCGGTTCCTCCTGCGGCGCGTCCAGCAGACGCGGCGCGATGGAGACGAGCGCGAGAATGAAAAGGCCATGCAGGATGAGCGAGACGGAGACACCGCCAATGTGCATGCTTTCCGAAACTGTTGGCTCACATGGTCGCATGATCCGCACGCCGGGCCGGCCGCTCCTAAGGAAATCGATGGATATGGTGTGCCGGTTCACTGCCCGAGAGCAAGACCTGCTGTCATCCTAGTGCGTCAAAGCTGTGGCAAGAGCGTGGCATCACACATCAAAAGGCAGATCGCCTTGCGGATCGGACCGGTCTGCGTCTCCAAGGTCTTTGCTGGCCCAGTGCTTGCGACAGAGCGAGACATAGCTTTCCTCGCCGCCGATGACCACCTGATCGCCTTCATCAATGATCTTGCCGTCATGGTCGATCCGCACCACCATCGAGGCCTTGCGGCCACACCAGCAGATGGTCCGCGCCTCGCGCAATTCATCTGCCCAGGCCAGAAGCAGCCGGGAGCCGGGAAACAGGCGTCCCTGAAAATCGGTCCTCAACCCGTAACACATCACCGGAATGCGTAGCTCGTCTGCCACCCGACACAATTGCCAGACCTGCTCTTCGGAGAGGAACTGTGCTTCGTCAAAAAAGATGCAGTCGGGCCTTTTCGCCCCGGTTTCCCGGTCATATTGATTGGCGACATGTTCGAACAGATCGGTGTCTGCCGCAAAGACGAAGGCTTCAGCCTTGAGCCCGATGCGGGAGGAGATCTCGCCCACCTTGGTGCGGTTGTCGAGTGCTGCAGTATAGAGCAGCGTCCGCATGCCCCGTTCGGCATAGTTATAGGACGCCTGCAACAGCAGGGTCGACTTGCCAGCATTCATGGCCGAATAGGTGAAATAGAGCTTGGACATGCGGGAATCGTCTCGAGCAAACGGAAAACGGGTCCCTAGTTGCTAAATCCGCCCGCCCGAATATGCAAGAGCGAGCCTTCAGCCCCTGTCGCGCATGTGGACGATCATCAGGCAGCCATGTTGCCTCAGGGCTCGGCAGATGCTGCTCAGGCCTTCGGGTTGAAACGCTGGTCCGGATGGCGCGGCAAGTCCCGTTCCACATAGAGCTGCATCCGGGCCGCGATCTCGTCCATGTCCCCCAACAGGCTGTCCGGATCGATTGGCTCGCCGAAGGTGATGTGGAACTTGGCGCCATGCTTGTTCTGCAACTCGCGAATGGACTGGATGTCGCGCAATTCGGTTGAAATCTGGCTGAGAGCATAGAAGGTCAGCGAATTGCGCGCCCGGATATGACCCGGGATGATCGGAATCTTGTGCTTTTTCGCCATCCGCAGGAAGCTGGAATTCCAGGGCCGTTCCTTGAGACCTCTGCCGTTCCAATAGGACAGGCGACCGGATGGGAAGATGCCCACCAGCCGCTCGTTGCGGAAGGCTTCGGCGGCAATCGACATGGTACGGCGCATCGCCGAGCGGTCGCGCAGGTTCGGACGCCATTCCACCGGGATCATCAGGTCGGCGGCATTGGGGTTGATCGACAACAGGTCGGCAAACACGAACAGCGCCAGATCCTGCCGCACCTTGCGTACCTGATCGAACAGCGCCAGCCCGTCGGGCAGACCGGTGGGATGGTTGGTGGCAACGAGACAGCCTCCCTTTTGCGGCAGCTTCTCAAGGCCCGTCGTGGTCACCCGCGGTTCCATCAGCGCCAGCATGGCCTCTGCCATCTGATAGCCGGATTCGTTGTAGCGCCATCCGGCAATGAGGCGGCAGAGATTGTCGTAACGCACGGCCTTGCGGATAAGAGGGGCGTAGGCCGGTCCGAACCGCCCGGTGACCAGATGCCGTGCCCGCACTTCGATATACCAGTCCACCAGTTCGCGCACATCATCCGAGATATGGGCTGTCCGTTCACGATGTCGGCGGGATTGGCGGGCGATCAGGCTGGATTGGGCCTTGTTGACCCCGTCATAGATGACGCGCATGGATTTCTGTGCCAGAGTTTCACCCATAGCCTTATCTCCCCTTGGAACCCGTGTCTCGAGTGCACTTTTAAGAACCGGACCGACCCTTGCACGATGTCTGAGGCTCTGGTCGGCGCTCTCTTCCAGTTGGCGGGACTCTCTGTTGCAAGCTTGTAAAGACTGGCAAATCAGCCCATCAAGGCTGACTGAATTTATCAATCTTGCAACAAATTGATGACATGCCGGGCAAAATGGTGCCAGTCCAACAAAAGTAGGGACAAAAAGAGGCGGTTATCAAAAAGAAACCCGGCGGTGTGTCCAATCTTGTACTGGCCCGCACTGGTTTGTCTGGTCGTTCGTGAGCCTGACCTGTGGGAATGCCGCCCTGAAATCGATCTGAGCTCTGCTTGAAAGAAACACGTAATCAGTCTGTCAGTGGCCTGTAACGCGTGTCAGTCACAGGCAGCGGTTGCCCCGGATGCCATCCGGGGCTCGCAAAATGGCAAGGTTGATCCGTTGTGCCGTCTTGCAGCAGGCAGGTCGGATTGCCCCGCGCTTGTCTGCTAAATGTGGCGATAGCGTACGCGGGCGCTGTGCTCGATGGCGCCAACATGCAGGCGGTCCAGTTCGAGCTCATCACGCAGCAGCAGCAGGAACTGCAATTCGTCCTGTTCCACCTGCAAGTCGGCAGCAGCCACTTCAACAGCCAGAGCATAGGCGGTTTCGCGCAGCTTTTCCGGCAGGCTGGCGCGGACGACCTGAAGGACGAGATCGACGCCGCCCTCTGCGAGCAGGTCCGAGCAGTCACGGGAAACCGTAACGAGGCGTTCCTTGTCGAAATCTGCGAAGACGGGCAGGGTCTGCACCTCTTCTCCGATTTTCAAGAGTTCGGAATCGGTCATGGTCCGGTCAGCAGCGGATGTTGAAACCATCACATAGATAAGCGCTTCTTCCGGCGAGACGATCTTGGTCATTCTTCAGTTCCTGTTTTGGCGCACCAATGCGCGAAAGGGCACAGTTGCCTGACTTTCATCAAGTCTACTGAACTTAGGCATCAACAGCGCCCGGATCAAGCAGGGCTTTCGGCCTTTCCTGTGGGAAGCCGTATCCCAGAAAGCTTTCTGCGGACCTTCCGTCCGCATATTGTCCGAACACAACGGCACTCTCATCGATATTCTCATGGGCAATGGCATTGCGAAAGGCCAAAAAGTCCCTTTTCTTGAGCTTCCTGATCAGCTAGAACAGCGTCGACGGCTTGCCTTGAGGGCAGGCCGTCACCTGTTTATTGTCACAACGGACCCGGCAGCAAGAGCCCATCGGCTGCCAATCGGGGCATGGCCGATGAACTGCCTGACCCTGATTATCAAGGACACTCAAGGAAACTGATCATGACTTCGCAAACCGCCCTTCCGCTCGCGCTCTCCGATGAACTCGTCGAAGCTGCCGCAACGTCCAAGGCCTGGCCGTTTGAAGAGGCGCGAAAACTGGTCAAACGCTATGAGAAGTCCGGCATGCCGGACGAGGTCCTGTTCGAGACCGGCTATGGCCCGTCCGGCCTGCCGCACATCGGCACCTTCGGCGAAGTGGCCCGCACCTCGATGGTCCGCACCGCTTTCCGCGCCATCACCAACGACGCGGTCAAGACCCGCATGCTGTGCTTCTCGGACGATATGGACGGCTTCCGCAAGGTTCCGACCAACCTGCCCAATCAGGAGATGCTGGCTGTACATCTGGGGCTGCCGCTGACCAAGGTGCCCGATCCGTTCGGCACCCATGAAGGCTTTGCGCAGCACAACAATGCCCGCCTCTGTGCCTTCCTCGACCAGTTCGGCTTCGATTATGAATTCGCTTCCTCGACCGACTATTACACGTCCGGCCGTTTCGACGAGACCCTGCTGCGCATGCTGGAAGTCTATGACAAGGTCATGGACATCATCCTGCCGACGTTGGGCAAGGAACGTCAGGCGACCTACTCGCCCTTCCTGCCCGTCTGCCCGCGCACCGGCAAGGTACTGCAGGTGCCGATGATCGAGCGCAACGTCTCTGAGGGCACCGTGGTCTACGTGGACCCGGAAACCGGCGAGAAGGTCAAGGTGCCGGTCACTGGTGGTGCCGTCAAATGCCAGTGGAAGGCCGACTGGGCCATGCGCTGGGCTGCTCTCGACGTGGCCTACGAGATGAGCGGCAAGGACCTTATCGACAGCGTTACGCTGTCGACCAAGATTTGCCGTGCCCTTGGCAAGCCGCAGCCGGAGAGTCTGTCCTACGAGCTGTTCCTTGATGAAACCGGCGCCAAGATCTCCAAGTCGAAGGGCAATGGCCTGACGATCGAGGAATGGCTGACCTATGCGTCGCCGGAGAGCCTGTCTCTCTACATGTTCCAGAAGCCGAAGACCGCCAAAAAGCTCTATTTTGATGTCATCCCGAAGGCCGTGGACGAGTATTTCACCTTCCTTGGCAATCTCGATAAGGAAGATCTCACAAAGCAGCTGAACAACCCGACCTGGCACATCCATTCGGGCAACCCGCCCAAGGTGGACATGCCGATCACCTTCGCGCTGCTGCTCAATCTGGTGAGTGCGGCCAATGCACAGGACAAGGAAGTTCTCTGGGGCTTCATTTCCCGTTACGTGCCGGGCGCCAGCGCCGAGAACCATCCCAAGCTTGACGAACTGGTCGGTTATGCCATCCGCTACTTCGCGGACTTTGTCAAACCCAAGAAGGTCTTCCGTGCGGCGACCGAAATGGAAGCAACCGCCATGCAGGATCTGGCAACCCGTCTGGCTGGCATGAAGGACATCTCCGACGCGGAAGCCTTGCAGACCGAAGTCTTTGCGGTTGGCAACTCCTATGAGTTTGACAACCTGCGCGACTGGTTCAAGGCGCTCTATCAGGTGCTGCTGGGGCAGGATCAAGGGCCGCGCTTTGGCTCTTTCATCGCCCTTTACGGGGTCGAGAATACCATCGGACTGATTGACAAGGGGCTGAAGGGCGAGCTGCTGAACGGCTGATCACCCATCGCCATATCGTCCCTATCAAACCTCCACCGGAGAGGGAACCGAACAATGAAGGCTGGCAGGAAGAGACAGAAACGCTTTTTTCTGCCAGCCTTTCTTTTGGCATTTGTGCTGGCTGGCCTTCTGTCCCTGTCGGCTCCGCTCAGGGCCGAAGACAGTCATGTGCCGCTTGAGCCGGTGGATTGTCCCGCCTCCGCCACGGAAGGGCAGGACGTTGTCTGTTTCATCTTCCATGTCCCCTCGGACTGGAACGACATCGCCAACCGCCCCATGCAATTGCCCGTCATGCGCTTTGCCCCGCTGGGCAAGGGGGCAAGCCTGCCACCCTTGCTCATTCTGGCGGGTGGTCCGGGGCAATCGACGATCCTGCTGCAAAAGAGCATCGTCAACAATCTCAAGTTCCTGCGCCAGAAGCGCGAGATCATCCTCATGGACCAGCGCGGCACCGGCCCTCTGGCCGAGGCGTTGCAGTGTTCGGACGCTCTGGGCAAGGGCGAGATCATCGATAGCGACAAGCTGATTGATTGCCTGAAGAAAGCCGAAAGCGAAGGCTATCGCCTCTCTGACTATCGGACGGATTTTGCAGTAGAGGACTATCGCGCTCTGCGTTATGCGCTGAAGATCGACAAATGGGCCATCATCGCCAGTTCCTACGGCGCACGGGTGGCGCAGGGGCTGGTCCGGCGCGACGACAAGGGGATCGACCGCATCCTGTTCAACGGCCCGCTGTTTCTGGCGACCCGGTTGTTCGACTGGAAGCCGGAGGAAAAGGTCGACGACCTCATTGAAGTCTGCAACGACGATGATGCCTGTCGCGGTGCCTTCCCCGATCTCTACTGGGACTATCAGCGACTGCCCTTCGCCATGCGCAATGTGAAGCTGGCCGAAGGCGAGACCTTTCCCGCTTCTGCCCAGCCTTTCTTCTATCAGAACCGTCTTGATGCGTTGCTGTCTCTCAACAAGGCAGCTTCTGTGCCGGCAGACATTACGGCTACGGCGCACAGCGTCGATGAGGCTCTCAAGCAGGATAGCATCTGGTCCCCACCCGACCCGCTGCCCCAGTCAATGAAGCGGATCAGTCTTCTGATGCACTTTGCCATCTCCTGCGCCGAAGAAGTGGAGCGTCTGGCCGATCAATCCGAACTGGACCTGCTTCAGCCTCTGACGGTGGGCTTTTACCGGCAGGCCTGTGAGCGCATCAAGCGCGAGACCACACATACGGTCAAACTCAAGAAGGGATGGGATCAGGGTGCCAAGTCAGCCCGCCCGACGCTCATTCTCAACGGCGAACTGGACACGATCGTCCGTCCCGATGCCGTCGCCGAGACGCTACCGCTTTTCTCTGACGCGGCTTGGGTGACCATTCCATTCGGTGGCCATGATGTGCTCAGCATCAATCTCTGTGCGCGCGAACTGGCGGACCGCTTTCTTGCGGGGGCTGAGCCCGAAGCGATGGACACCGCCTGTGCCAACAACCGCACGCTCGCCTTCACGCTCACCGCGCAAATGGCCAAATAGCGAAGCCGCCCCGCAGGGTCGCCTCACTGGATCATTTCGAAGCCGGGAGGGAGTGGTAGTTCCTTCTTCTCTACCACCTTGTCGGAGGGAGGCGTCATGATGGACAGGGCGCCCGAGTTGGCGTCTTTGAGCAGCTCCGGCGAGGAAATCGGAGCAAGCGCATCGCTCTGGCTGCGCAGCATGCTCGACACCTCATCGGTTTCTTGCTGCCGTACCATGATGTCATCCCCGGACTCCGTGGCTTCAGTGGCGAACCGACCACGTTTGGCTTCCTTCGCCTCGAACATCTCGTCCTGATAAAAACCTTCTTCCGGTTCCGCCCAGCCAAACCGCACCACCCAGCTTGCCAGATCAGTCACATTGACCGGCTCCTCGCCGGGTTTGAACTGGTTGATGCCGGGGCCGAGATAGCAGGTGGCCGCGTTCGAGCCATTTCTGGCCTTTTCGTCGTTGCTGGAGCCATCGGCTCCGACCCAGTCGCATCGGACGGAACGAAAGCGAATGAAGCGGCTGAGGGCGGAGGCACCGAGCGTTGTGCACTTGGCTGTTCGCCCGGACATCCAGCAGTCTTCATCGGCGTTCACCGGCTTGAGGTGGGCCAGATTGACATCCACGTCCCGAAACTTGCTGACGACCAGCGACAGACGCGATGGAGACAGGACCGAGACTCGACGGAAGATTTCCGGCAGCGGATCAGGCTCAGGCGCGGGTGGCAGGGGGCTGCCGCTTTCCCTTACCAGCGGTGCAGCCTGATAATAGGGAGAGAGCGCATAGCCGGGTGTGACATTGCGGCCGGGAGGCGCAACCAGCTTGCCTGCCTCGGGGCCTTGCAAGAGCAGCTCCATAGTCTGGGAGGCAGCGTTCTGGGAGGCAGCGCTGTCTTGTTCCGCTCGTTGCTCAGAGGTGCCTGCCGTAGTGGTCTCGGCAGAGGAATGGGAGCTGTCTACATCCGTAGCCGGGCGTGGATCGCTCTTTTTGCGCTCGGAGGAGGACTGATAGGAATCCTGCGGTGCCGTCGTATCTCCCTGCCAGTACCAGAACAGATAGAACACCAGCCCCGTGAGGGCAAAGGCTGCGCCCAGCAGCATGATGTTGCCCACCAGCCTGTTCAACCACGATCGCTCGGCGGCGGGTTGCTGGCTGGCATGGGGCTCTGCCATCGGCTTTCCGATTGTCCGCCTTTTTCTGCTCATGGTCTGCTCATGGCTTCGATCACGCTTCTCGGGTTAGTCACGGCTGTCCGGGATTCGTCCATGGACAGCCATTAGGGGAGACTATACCCACAAATGCGGAGATTTAAAGCCGCACTTCTGACAAGCCAAACAAACAGTTCGGAGGCAGGCATGCAGTCAGTGATACCGTTTACTGACTGGCCCAGAGGATCTTGGCAATCTGGGCGGCATGGCCCGCCTCGATCTGCAAGGCCGGATCACCCGCGATCAGCGGCAGAATCTTGCAGCTTCTTTCGGCTATCTCGGCCAGATCGCCAAGGCAGATCTCGGTGCGGCCATGGCTGCGGTTGAAAAACAGCACCCGATCGCCGGGTTTGATCGCACAGAATATGCCAAGCAGCAGGATGGCTCCCTGTTTGTAAAAGGGGGCAAAGCGGTCGTGATCAAGCTCCAGCACAAAAACCTGCTCCGCCGGGGTCACACCCGAAGCGATATCGCGTTGATCACCGGGAGAGGGTGACAGCGATAGGCGCTGGTCCAGTTTCTGCGGGAAACGGGCGATATCGGAAGCCGGGCGCTGGTCGAGCAAATCCTCATATGGCCAGACTACACAGCGACGCTCACCCAGCAGCTCGACGAAGAATGTCTCGACGGAGAGGTTTGTGGCATCGAGTATTCTGGCGATGGACTCTGTGGAGGGCCATCGTGGGCGCCCATCCCGCTGGAAGCGTTTGGAGCGGTTGAATATGCTCGAGTCCAGCCCGGCCCGGCGAGCCAGAGTGGAGGGCGAAATATCTTCGCGCAGCGCAAGGGCGTCAATTGCTCGCCATATGCCTTCGTGGGATAACATCAGTGATTCTCAACCAATAAATAAAACTTGCCTAAACCATAGGACGTGAATTAAATATTGCAATCAAAGGTTGTTTTTTTCACAAACTTCTCGGACCTATTGTTGACAAAAGCCCTTCGGGGGCCTCCCTCAAGGAGCCTTTTGCACTCAGCGGCGAATGCGGGAACTTTGCCACTTTCCCGCTTGCTATGGGGCTGCTATTAGAATTTCAAAGAATCCGGACAGGTTTCATGCCGCGCGTCCTTTCCGAAAGGAGCCCTCCGGAGTGATCGGCTTTTTCTGGAGCGTGATGTCCGATGGTGAAACGCATCTACAAGCTGGCGACAAGAGATCAGTGGGCGGGGGCCAGGGAAACGGGGTTGTTTCTCGGCGCACCGGTGGATCTTGCCGACGGGTTCATTCATTTTTCCACGGCCGCACAGGTGGAGGAAACCGCCCGCAAGCATTTCCGGGGTGTTGATGACCTGCTGCTTCTTGCCGTATCGGTTGACCAACTGAGTGCTCTCGATGGACCCCTGAAATGGGAGCCCTCCCGTGGCGGCGCCCTGTTCCCCCATCTTTACACCAGCATGCCGGTATCCGCCGTCCTTGAAGAGATCGCCTTGCCCATCGATGAGGAAGGCTTTCATGCATTTCCGCAGTTGCAACAAGAAGAATAGAACAAGAGCAAAAGACCATGTCCAACCCGTTTATTGACACGATGGCGCGCAAAGCCCTCTTCACGTTAAACCCGGAGCTGGCGCACAAGCTGGCCATTGTGGCGCTCAAGACAGGGCTGGTGCGAGGTCCCAGACTGCCCGACGATCCGGCATTGAAGGTCCGGCTCTGGGATCTGGAGTTTCCCAATCCGCTTGGCATGGCGGCCGGTTTTGACAAGAATGCCGAAGTGCCCGATGCGACCCTCGCTCTCGGGTTTGGTGCGACCGAAATCGGCACCGTCACGCCACTGCCCCAGCCGGGCAATCCAAGGCCGCGTCTGTTCCGCCTCATTGATGACGATGCCGTCATCAACCGCATGGGCTTCAACAATGAGGGCCATGCAGCCGCCCATGCCCGCCTTGCCGCGCGCAAGGCGAGGCCGGGCATTGTCGGGGTCAATGTTGGTGCCAACAAGGACAGCGCCGATCGTGTTCAGGACTACGTGAAGGGCATTGCTGCCTTTGCGGATCTGGCGTCCTTCTTCACGGTCAACATTTCCTCGCCCAATACGCCGGGCCTGCGTGACCTGCAGGCGCGGGACGCGCTGGACAATCTGCTCGCCCGGGTATTGGAAGAGCGCGACACCCAGACCAAATGGGTCGGCCGCAAGGTGCCAGTGCTGCTCAAGATCGCGCCGGATGTGGATGAATTCGGGCTGGATGATATCTGTGCCGTCGCCGTCGCACGGGGCATCGACGGCATGGTGGTCTCCAACACTACGCTTGACCGGCCCACGCATCTCAAATGCCAGAAGCAGCTCGCTGAAGCAGGGGGGCTGTCCGGCAAGCCGCTGTTCGACAAGTCGACCATTGCCCTCGCCAAGACCCGCAAGCGGGTTGGCACCAAAATGCCGCTGGTGGGCGTTGGTGGCGTGACCGATGCACTCTCGGCCGTTGAGAAGGTCCGGGCTGGCGCCAATCTGGTACAGTTCTACTCCTCCATGGTCTATGGTGGTGTATCCATGGTGGGCCAAATGGTCATCGGGATGTCCGGCATTCTGGCCGACAGGGGTGTCGCCCATATCGACGAGATCCGTGGCGAGAGCTGTGACGACTGGGCCAAGCATCCGCTGGCTTGACGGGTAGCGATTAGATAAATGGCCTCAAGGCGAGGCCGATGAAGAAGGTAGAGAGCATGAGCACGACCATCTGGCACAATCCGCGTTGCTCCAAATCGCGGCAGACCCTCGAACTGATCGAAAGCAAGGGCGAGACGCCCGAGATTCGCAAATATCTCGAGGACGCGCCGAGCGTTGCGGAAATCCGCGATGTCCTCGGGCTGCTTGGCATCGAGCCACGCGCCCTGATGCGCACCGGCGAAGCCCTTTACAAGGAGCTGGGTCTGGCAGATGTGTCCGATGCCGACGCCCTGATCAAGGCCATGGCTGACAATCCCAAGCTGATCGAACGCCCGGTGGTCATCAAGAACGGCCAGGCCCGTCTTGGGCGCCCGCCGGAATCGGTGCTGGAAATCCTCTAGGCAACAGCCATCAAAGACCATGAGAGATCAACAAAAACGGGACCACAGATGGTCCCGTTTTTGTTGATGGGCTGGCTGTCAGGCGAAGGCCCTGGCCATATGCTTGGGTAGCATCAGGCCGAGGCTGATGCCGCGTGCGGCGAGGAAGCAGAGCAGCCCCAGCCACAGACCGTGATTGCCCAGGGACGGCATCGCCAGATACTGCACGACGAAAAACACGCTGGTCGCAAGAATGGAGACATTGCGCATGGTCGAAGACCATGTCGCGCCCACATAGATGCCATCGAGCTGGAAGGCGATGGTGGCAATCAGCGGCGTCATGGCGACCCAGAAGAGATAGACCCGTGACAACGCCCGCACCTCGGGTGCCGTGGTCAGGGCATCTATGATCGCAGGGCCAAGCAGCAGCATGATCAGACTGAGGCCCAGCCCGAGCCCGAGCCCCCAGCGCAGGGTCAGCCGCACGGTCTGCTCGAAGGCCGGACGATAGCGTGCGCCGATGGCCCGCCCGCCAAGCTGTTCTGCTGCCGTGGCGATCCCGTCGAGGAAGAAGCCGCCGAACATGAAGAATTTCATCAAGAGTTCGTTGGCTGCCAGAATATCATCTGTCTGCCGGGCGCTCAGTGCCGTGAACAGGGTGAAGGTGAACAGCATCACCATGGAGCGAATGAAGATGTCGCTGTTGACGGCCAGAAAGCGAGCAAAGGCCTCACGATGAAACAGCCGTGGCAGTGGCACGCGCCAGTCCCGCCGCAGATGATGGGCCATCATGCCAAGGCCGACGAGGGTGGCAACCACTTCGGCGGCGATCGAGCCGAAGGCCGCGCCCGCAACCCCGAGGCCCAACCCGAGCACGAACCACATGCTGAGCACAACGTTGATGCTGTTCTGAAGGATCAGCAGGACCATGCCCTGCCGCGATTTTCCGAGCCCGAACAGCCAGCCGAAAATGGCATAGTTGGCAAGACTGAAGGGCATCGCATAGAGCCGGATGAGGAGATAGGTCCGGGCTGCCTCATTGACGGCAGAAGACCCGCCCATCGCGGTCAGCGCCCATGGCACGACGAACGGGCCGATCAGCACGGTGACGAGTCCGAGAACGAGTGCGATCATCAGGGCGCGGTAGGCCACCGCCCGTTCCGAGACATGATCTCCGGCTCCAAGTGCCTGTGCTGTCAGCCCCGTTGTGCCCATGCGCAGGAAGTTGAACGAGGAGGCGACGATATCGAACAGGGACGACCCGACCGCTATCCCCCCCATCAGGGCTGCGCTGCCCAGTTGGCCGATAACCGCCATATCGACAATGCCGACCAGCGGAACGGTGATCAGGCCAAGCGTCATGGGGATGGCAATACCCAGAACCATCCGGTTCGATACGCCAAAGGCACGCGGGTTGTGGTCGTGAGCGGGATCCATGGGGCAAAGTCACCAATGTAAAGGCATGTGGTGTGGTGTGCAGGAGGCCTGCCGAAAGGGCTGCCAGAAGCTTTATAAGCAGGTTGAAAGCGGTGTCTGAGCCTCAAAGCTCTAGCATCAGATCCCGACAAGAGAAAGCATAAAGATTACACCATGATGTCATGCAGACACGAAACACAGCCTGGAATGAGCTGAAAGAGTGCCGTGAACGACTGTTGTGGAGGTGCATCGGCAGCGGAGATGAGGGCGATCCACCCGCGATGGCGAGGCCAGAAAGCAATCAACCGCCGCACGGGGACCATTCGTGCGACGGTTGATTTGCAGTGTCAAATCCAAAACCCTACCAAGGAGGTACTGGGGATGGGCGTGGAACAGGCACTCTGGTTTGGGAAGTTGTCAGACCGGAGAGACATCTTCCCAAGTGACCCTGAAACGCCAATGGACTGGCCTTTGGCTTCCTGTGTCTCAGGATCGTTGCTGTTGAACAAACTATCGCGCTTTCGCGGCGCCAAGTCATCTTAAACATCAGTAATGTCTTGGAAAGGTTCGCCCTCCCGAAGGGTCAGGGCTCCTTGCGGCCGATCTTCAACAGCCGCAGGATCAGCCAGATCGGGAAGACGATGAGCGCGCCGAGCAGAAAATATTCGACCGCCCAGTGAATGGCATCGAAGCCCATGTAATAGATGTGCTGCACCAGGCTTGTCAGATAGGAAAGCAACTGGCGCGGGTGCAGATTGAGGGCGCTGAGGACAACGCCGACCACAACCGAAAGACCGATCAGCCGCAGAATGACCGGACCGGGCGAGCCGCCGAAAAAGCGCGAGAGTTTCGAATCGGTCACGGTGTCATCTCCTTGTGCCATGCAAACCTCCATGGGCCATCTGTGCGGACAGCTTTCTCCGGTTTGAACCATCATAAACGAGCATGTAGTTAACTTGAAGGTTGGCTTCAACCATTGATTAATCATACGGGGGGAAATTCGGCGATAATTGCCAGTAGTAATACTTGTATTGCCCGTCCTACGGATGGATTTTATCCAATATGCATGCTTAACCCTACCATGTAATTCAGCGATGAAAGCATCCTGTGTGGGCGGGATGTGCTGATGACTGGGGACGTTTGCAGTGATGACTGACGAATTTCTTGATGGCTTCTGCAGCTATCTGAGCAAGATAAAGACAACGGGACACATGCTCGTTGCGGCGGCTCTTTTCGCCGCGGTTTGCAGCCTTCTTTCTCTCGCCAGCACCCATATCGCCTTTTTCAACGTCAGTTCGCCGATCCTGCCCTTCGTCAAGATCCTGACCTACATCATGCCTTTCCTGCTCGTCTTCATGACCAGCTTCCTGCTTATTCGCGGGTTTGCCCGGCTTCATAGCAAGAATGAATATCTGTTCGAGGTTGCCGAACGGGATGACCTGACACGCCTTGTCAATCGTGCCGGCTTTCTGCGCCGGGGCCAGAAGCTTGTCCAACTGGCCGAACGGGACATGTCCTCCCTGTCAGTGATCATGCTGGACGTCGACCATTTCAAGTCGATCAACGACACAAGCGGCCATACCGCGGGCGACATGGCGCTCAAGCATTTGGCGGATGTCCTGCGCCAGACATGCCGCACCGGCGACGTCATCGCCCGTTGGGGTGGCGAGGAGTTCGCCATCATCATGCCACTTGCCAATGCACAAGGGGCGGCCATCCTTGCCGAGCGCCTGCGCGAAGAAGTGGCCAAGTCTCCGCTCCACTGGAACGATAAGACGGTTCAGCTTACCATCAGTGCCGGAGTGACGGAATGGCGGCATCAGCAGGACAGCTTCGAGGCCTTGATCGAACGCTCCGACCAGGGCCTCTATCTGGCCAAGAACGAAGGTCGCAACCATGTGCATCTGCTCCGTTCCCATCTCGAAACCGTCGCTGGCTACGAACAGGATGTCTGCTTTGACGAGCAGCCAGACCGGGCGCCGGTGAAAAGCGAAGCGGCCGCCTGAGGAATAGGCCGCCTGAGCTAAGCGTCAGCCCAGCTGGACAAAAAGTCCTGCGCAAAGTCAACCGGCTGATGACATTAACGAAGAGCTGACCCATAGTCTCTTCATGACCCAGCCAATCGACACAGACCCTGACGACAGCAAGGCGCCAACCCTCGGGCGGCTGGAAACCCGCTTTGCGCTGCCCTCTATGGGCGATCGAACGCCGCCGCTCCCGGTGGTGGTCGAGCGCTGGCTGAAGGGGCGAGGCTGGTCGCTGCGTCCGCACCAGAGGGCGATGCTCTCCGCGCAAGACGCCGGACAGCCGACCCTGCTCATTGCCCCGACGGGGGCAGGCAAGACCCTCTCGGGCTTTCTGCCCTCGCTGATCGAGCTTGAGGAAGACAGGCGCAAGGGCGGGCCGGAGGTCTGGCAGGACAGGCTGCACACCCTCTATATCTCGCCGCTCAAGGCGCTGGCCGTCGATGTGGCGCGCAATCTTGAAATGCCGATTGCGGAAATGGGGCTTGATATCACGGTCGAGACCCGGACCGGCGACACCCCGGCCCACAAGCGTCAGCGGCAAAAGCAGCGCCCCCCCAATTTTCTGCTGACGACTCCCGAACAGCTGGCCCTGCTGCTGGCCTCGCGTGAGGCCGAAACGCTGTTTGCGTCTCTGAGGACCATCATTCTCGACGAGCTGCATGCCCTTGTCACCTCCAAGCGCGGTGAACTGCTGAGCCTCGGCCTGTCGCGCCTCAGGGCACTGGTGCCCGACGTCCGTCCGGTGGGGCTTTCGGCGACGGTGACCGACCCGCTGGAGCTGGCCCACTGGCTGGTGCCCCATGCCGAAGGCAAGCCACTGAACGAGCCCCAGATCATTCAGCTTAAGGGCGGCATGAGCCCCAACATCGAGGTACTGGAATCGGAAGAGACCATCCCCTGGGCCGGTCACAGCGCCCGCTATGCGTTGCCCGACCTCTATGCTCTCATCAAGGCGCACAGGACAACGCTGCTGTTCGTCAACACCCGCTCGCAGGCCGAATTCCTGTTCCAGTCGCTCTGGACCATTAATGAAGACACCCTGCCGATTGCCCTCCACCACGGCTCGCTCGATGTGGGCCAGCGGCGCAAGGTCGAGGCCGCGATGACAGCGGGAAGTCTCAGGGCCGTGGTCTGTACCTCGACCCTTGATCTGGGCATCGACTGGGGTGATGTGGATCTGGTGATCAATGTCGGGGCGCCAAAGGGCGCGAGCCGCCTTGCCCAGAGGATCGGTCGGGCCAACCATCGCCTTGATGAACCCTCCAAGGCCATTCTGGTGCCGTCCAACTGCTTCGAGCTGCTGGAATGCCGGGCCGCGCTCGACGCCAATTATATTGGCGATCAGGACACCCCGCCGGTGCGGAAAGGGGGGCTGGATGTGCTGGCTCAGCATATTCTCGGGCGGGCCTGCGCCGGACCCTTCGACCCTCTCGACCTCTATCGCGAGGTCACCGCCGCCTATCCCTATCGCCAATTGCCGTGGGAGCTGTTCGAGCAGGCCATCGATTTTGTTGCCACCGGTGGGTATGCCATGCGGGTCTATGAGCAGTTTGCCAAGCTCAAGCCCCTAAAGGACAAGGAGACAGGCCGCACCCTCTGGCGCCTGTCTCACCCCAAGCGCGCCCAGCAATATCGCCTCAACATCGGCACCATCGTCGAGGACGCAATGATCAAGGTGCGCCTGACCTCATGGAAGGGCGGCAGCGGCGAGCCAAAGCGGCTCGGGCGGTCGGGTCGGGTGCTGGGCGAGGTGGAGGAGGGCTTCATAGAGGGCCTGTCGCCGGGTGACAGCTTTTTGTTTGCCGGGCAGGTGCTGCGTTTCGAGCGGCTTGAGGAGAATTCGGCGCTGGTGACGCGGACCCAGCATCGCGAACCCAAGGTGCCTGCGTATAATGGCGGAAAATTCCCGCTGTCCACCTATCTGGCGTCCCGTGTGCGGGCCATGCTTGCCGATCCGGAAAGCTGGCCAAGGCTGCCCGGGCAGGTCCGGCATTGGTTGCAGCTGCAAAAGGAGCGCTCGATCATTCCCGCAGCCGACGAGATGCTGATCGAGACCTTCCCGCGGGCTGGCAAATATTATCTCACGCTCTATGCCTTCGAGGGGCGGCTGGCGCTACAAACCCTCGGCATGCTGCTCACCCGCCGTCTGGAACGGGCCGGGGCCCGGCCCTTGGGCTTCGTCGCCTCCGACTATGCCCTGATGGTCTGGGGCCTCAGGGATCTCTCCAAGCTGGAAGCGGATTTGGGCTGGAGCTTTGACCAATTGTTCGATGAGGACATGCTCGGGGATGATCTGGAAAGCTGGCTGGCCGAGTCCGCCATGCTTAAGCGTACCTTCCGCAATTGCGCCGTCATCTCCGGCATGATCGAGCGCCGCCATCCGGGGCTGGAAAAGTCGGGGCGGCAGATCACCATGTCCTCCGATCTCATCTACAATGTGCTGAAGGATCATGAGCCGGACCACCTGTTGCTGAAGGCAACGTGGGACGATGCCGCAAGCGGTCTGTTGGATATTGCCCGCCTTGGCGCTATGCTCCGGCGGATCAAGGGGCGAATCGTCCACGCGGCCCTTGAGGAGCCGTCGCCATTGGCCATTCCGGTGCTGCTGGAAATTGGTCGTGAGCCGGTCTATGGCGAGGCGGAAGACGAGTTACTGCTGGAAGCGGCCGAGCAGATGGGGCTGTGACGCCCGCAATTGATTAAGACACGCGGCATCAGGAGGCCCGGACCATGGGGTGGCAAAAACGCCTGCAGCAATGCTCCCTTTCATCAAGGCTGCCGGAGGGTTTTGAAGAGCAGAGCCCGGACGGCGAGACCCCTGTGCCTACTGACCCTGTGCCTGCTGACCCGAATCCTGCCGACTATGTAGACTTTGCCTTTTCCCATGCCGGAGAGTCCTTCGTTGCCAGCCTGTCCGGTGCGCTCTACTGGCCTGAGCAAAAGACGCTGCTGGTTGCCGATCTGCATCTGGAGAAGGGATCGGCCTTTGCCCGTCTTGGCCAGTTTCTGCCCCCCTATGACAGCCAGCGCACGCTTGACCAACTGGCGCTCGATATCGCCCATTTCAAGCCGCAGAAAGTCATCTGCCTTGGCGACTCGTTCCATGACGTCGACGGCCCCAAACGCATGGCGACCAGCATCGCCGAGCGTCTGCACGCTTTGACCGCCGCGCAGGAATGGATCTGGCTGACCGGCAATCATGATCCGGTGCTCTCCGATCCGCTGGGTGGTGTCGCCATCGACGCCATGACCCTTGCCAGCAGCACCATCCGATTGTCGCTCTGTCACGAACCGGGCGGTTCTCAGACCCCCGACAGTCCTTCGGAAAAGCAGCTTGAGATTTGCGGCCATCTCCACCCCGCCGCACGGATCCCCGCACGGGGCCGCACCTTGCGCTGCAAGTGTTTCGTGCTGACGGATGAGCGCATCATCATGCCAGCCTACGGCAGCTACACAGGCGGGCTTGAGCTGGATGATGAGGCCTTTGGACCCTTCCTATCAAGAGACTCGAAGCTGCTGGTGATCGGACGCAAGACCCTTGCCATGCATGATGCATCGATCTCTGTGCCAAGACGCAGGCGATAGCAAAGCTGCCGCCAAACGGGGGCAAGGGGTGCCCCGGCAAGACGGCTCAGTTCTTGCGGAAGACGACGCCGGTCATCCAGCCGGTGAACAGCGCAATCAAGACACAGGCGAGCCCATAGAAGAAGGCATGATCCCGCGCCAGCGTGAAGGCATGCTGTTCGAAGCCGGTCTTGGCCACATGCAGTGTCTGGGTTTCCGTGTGCAGAAGGGCTCCGCCCCGGAACAGATGCACCGTCACATCATAGCCGCCAACCTCCACATCAGCCGGGATGGGAATGGTGCTGCGGAACAGGATCTTGCTGAGGAAGGTGATAGACGACTGGTCGTCAGTGTAAAGGCCCTTCTCACGCATCTTTCTGAGCGCAGCCACCCGGAAGGGGTCATAGGTGGCAAAGCGATCCTGTGGGTTGAAATCGGGCGGCAGCAGCAGATATTGTGTGCCGATCTGCAACTTCGTCAGCAGCGTGGGGTGGGCGATGTCGCTCAGCTTGCGGGTGCTCGACAGGGCGTAGAAATTGGGCGCGTTGTTGTAGAGCTTGCGCTCCTTGTTGATCCAGATGCCGAAAGTGCGGTCCTTGCGGCGGGACACCAGCGTCTGGTCCCACCCTCGCACAATGACCACCAGATCATAGGGATCGCCGCGGGAAACGGTCGACTGGTCCCGCTCGATCGTGCCGAACACGACGATCTCGGAGCCGGTGAAATTTGATGAAATCTTGATCACCCGGTCAGACAGGTCGGCCACGATCCGCTCGCTGTGGGCCGCCGGAATGAACAGGCCAAGCGATAGAAGGAGACTGGACAGCAGGCTGACGAGGCGCGCGGGGGTCATTTGTAGACCTCCATCACCTCGGTGCTGTAATGGTCGGTCGGTTCGAGAATGAGATCGACGGCAAAGCGCAGCCCGACCATCAGAACGAGAATGCCCAAAAGGGCGCGTAACTGTTCGCCCTTCATCTTCTGCCCGATCTGTGCCCCGAACTGGGCCCCGATCGTGCCGCCGATCATCAGGATCAGCGCCAGCACGATGTCGACCGAATGGTTGGTGGTCGCATGCAGGATGGTGGCAACCGCCATGGTGACGAGGATCTGGTAGAGCGAGGTGCCGATGACGACGGCGGTGGGGACGCGCAGCAGATAGATGAGCGCTGGCACCAGCATGAAGCCGCCGCCGATGCCCAGCACAGTTCCCAGAAAGCCGATACTGGCACCAATCACAATCACCGGTAGGACGCTGACATAGATCTTCGACTTCTTGAAGCGCATCTTGAACGGCAGGCCGTGAATCCAGTTGTGCTGGCCCGGCTTGCGCATGGTGACGATGCCCTTGCGCGCCTTGACGATGGCGCGCACGCTCTCCATGACCATCAGGGTGCCGACAGCCCCCAGGAAGGTAACATAGGAGATGGAAATGATCAGATCGAGCTGGCCGAGCGCCCGCAGCTGCTTGAAGACAAAGACCCCGATTGTCGAGCCTGTTATACCCGCGCTGAACAGCACCGTCCCCAGTTTGAGATCGAGATTGCCAGTTCTGAGGTAGGCCAACGCGCCCGTGGTGGAGGAGGCTGTGATCTGCGCCGTCACGGAGGCGACCGCAACCGCAGGGGAAATGCCGTAGAAAATGAGCAGAGGGGTGAGAAGAAAGCCGCCGCCAACCCCGAAAATGCCCGAGAGAAACCCGACCGTGCCTCCCATGCCAAGGATGACAAAGATATTGACAGGCATTTCAGCGATGGGCAGGTAGAGCTCCACGTGCCACTCCAGTTTTTCCAGCCGCCAGGGTAACCGCTTGTCTCGCCCTCGGGAGCCTGAAACGCGCAGCATCTTGGTCGAGAACAAAGAGCCGGAAGCCGTTGCCGCTGAAGCACGGACCTTCGGGCCATTTTGCCTTTTCAGTCACGTTCTGATGACAGGGATCGTCGCTCGAACACATGAAAGATGTGTCTGCATCCTTCCCATATCGTGCGCACCAGTGTCAACGAAACATCTTGAAAATCACTTTAAATTGCACCGTCTTGCCAGAAAAAACAGCATCTGTGCAAAGCCCGTTCGTCTTTTGCCCACCCCATCAACTGTCCTGTCGGTCAGGGTGGACTCAATCAGATAGGAAAGCCACCTGAAAGATATCGCAAAGATCCTCGGGCTGCCATATGCCATAGGGAGAGGCAGCCCGCAAGACGATCAGATCGTGCGCTTTGCCAGTGCGTCGAGCAGGGCGGTATCGATCTGGCCGGTTACCTTCAGGCCGGCGATTTCCTGAAAATTGCGGATTGCCATCCGGGTGCGTGGCCCCATCTGCCCGTCAGCCGGGCCTGCGTTGTAGCCCAGAGCCCCGAGCATGGCCTGCGTCTTGGCAATGACCCCTTGCGTCACCGCAAAGCCGCCACTGGCCGAACTCATCTGATCGGGCGTCGTTGCTGCCCATTCGGGTGGCAGGACTGAAAACTCGTTGACCGATGGTTTGACAGCCTTGGGCGACCAGGCCGCGACAAGGGCCTTGGCGGCCTTCTGCTGCGGGCCTTTCAGAACGCTAAGAATCTCGTCGCGTTTGGCTTCAGCACCTTTGTCACCCTGGTAGGCGGCAAGGGCGAACCACTTGTAGCTCTGCAACAGGTCCTGCTTGACCCCCATGCCCCGCGCAAACAGGATGGCGAGGTTATACTGGCTGTCCTTGAGGCCATGATCGGCGGCCTTGAGGAACCATTGGGCTGCTTCGTTGAAGTCGGGCTGGCCAAGACCGCCCTCGGCATAGAGCACGGCGAGATTGTGCATCGACTTCACGTTGCCCTGATCGGCTGCCCGCTGATACCAGAGCCGGGCCACCTGCAGGTCCTTCTTGACGCCCTGACCCTTCTCGTAAAGGTTGGCCAGACTATACTGGGCCTGCGCCATGTTGAGGTTTGCCGCTTTCTCGAACCACTTGGCGGCTTCGGGAAGATTGACTTCGACCCCGTCGCCAACGGTATAGCGGCGACCGAGTTCAAACTGCGCCAGCGTGTTGCCACTGTTGGCTGCCTGCATGATCGGCGTCTGGATGGCCGCTGCTTCGTCCGTCGACAGGCTGGCCTGCTGCTCGGCCTTGTCATCGGACAAGACCGGTGGCATTGGTTGGCTGGTTTGCGCAGCCTGCAGATCACCGGAGTCGTCGCTTTCAAGCGCAACGTCCTTCGGGATGGAGCTGGTCGGTGTCAGGTCGATACCATGATCGCCGGACTGGTTGAGCGCAGCCTTGGCGCGCGCCATGGCATCCTGCTGCGAAATCTGTGGCCGAGCGGTATCGGCGACGCGCGGCGCACCGAGGCTCCCCTGCGCCAGCGTCGGCTGGGCAAAGGCGATTGCTCTTGTGGCTTCTTCGCTGCCCATGTGGGGCGCCAGATTGCCGGACGATGGCGTAAGGCTCGACTGAGGCCCCGGTGCGGCCGGTTGACCGGTTTCCGGAGCCGGGTCGGCCGTCGGGACATCCGAGGCGCTCGGGGCAACGGCGTCGCCATTGCTCTGACTGGAGGCGGCATTGAACAGGCTGTAGAGGCTGGAGTCCGGATTCTTGACCAACTGAATGGTGGTGATCGCCAAAAGGATCGCAGCAGCGGCCATCAACAGCGGGCGGCTGTGACGCGAGAATGAATGGCCCAGCTTGGCAAACAGGCTGTTGCTGACCTCGTCGTCTTCCAGCAGCTGCGCGGCACCATCCTCGATTGCGGTCTGGTCGGCGCGGGCGAGCTCCTGCTCCTTCTTCATCTGTTTGGCCATGCGGGCCGCTTCGGAAATGGCGGCGCGGCGCTCCTTGCGGCTCATGCCGACGGTGGCTTCCTTGCCGTCAGCCTTCTGGGGCGCGTTGATGGCGGCTTCCGGCTTGGCTTTCTTGCTGCCCTTGAAACGGGAGAGGAAGGAGCCTGCCTCGCTCTGTTCCTTCTCGACCTTTTCGCTTTCCTGTGCGGCGGCCTGTGCGGCGCGACGGGCGGCGGCAATGAAGTCGGCTTTCGACTGGCTCGGATCACGGGTCTGCGTCGGCTGCGCCTGAGTCTGAGTAGCACCCGGACGCCCCGGAACGATGCGGGCTGTCCGTGGCTTGGCGGCCGGAGCCGCTTCGGCTTCTTGCTTCAGTACGGCATTGCCAGCGAACTGCTGCTGAGCGGACGGATTGCCGCCTGGAGCTTTTGCCGTCGGTGCCTGCGCTGCCTGTCCCTGAGCTGCCTGAGTTGTCTGTGCTCTGGTCCCACTGACGGCCTTGCCTGATAGATAGATGCCCGGCTGTCTGGCTTCACCCTGTGCAGAAACACGGGGGGCGGAGGCGGCTGGCGCGGAGGCGGTGAGCACAGGGCGACCGGCCTGTGGCGCCTGGGGAGCCTGCTGGGCTGCGAGGGGCTCGCTGGCTTGCCCGCGTGGCACCATCCTGCCGCGCGACTGCAACAGTTCATCGGCGGTAAGTGGACGGCCCCCGGATACGGTGTTCTGCACGGCATCTTGCGCAACGGGGGCTTCCTTGGCCTTGCGACGACGCAAGAGCTTGCCAAAGCCACGGCTCTGCGGTTCGCTCTCGTCTGCTGCAACTGCACCGACCGTTGCTGACGGTGCGCCAGCGGCGGCGGCTGCGCTTTCACCGGCCCGTACCTGTTCTTCCAGTTGGCCGAGGCGGTCGACGATGATGTTTAGCATCGAGCTGACGCTGTTCAGGCTCTGCTGCGTGCTGGTTTCGCTGGTTTCGGCAAACCGGCGCAGACCGTGCAGATCGTCCTTCAGACCGTCAATGATGACCTGCAGTTCGGCGTCATGGGATCCACTGCCAAGCGGGCCAACCTGCTGCAGGGCCTTGATGGCTGCCTGCTCGGCCAGCTTGCTGGTGTTGACGCCAGCGGGCGCCCCCTTGGAGGCAAGCTGACGGATGTCCTCGCCCATGCGGTCCACGGCCTCGAAGCGGCTTTGTGCCCGGGCAAATTCTGCGGCAAGGGTGTCCAGCCGCTCGGTCAGCATTTCAAAGAACTGACGGTCATCGGACATGTTGCTGGCGCTATCGAGGCGCTGGGCCAGATCGACAATCTGGCTTTCCAGCTGCGACAGGGCATGCGGAGAGACCCCGTTGCCATTGCCGCCAACAGGCGCGGCGCGCAACAGGTCTTCCTGCGCCTCCATCCGATCGGCCAGCCTTGAAAGGCTGCGTTCCAGCGAGGTCAGATCAGCGCTTTCCATCTTGCTGGCGAGCATGTCGTCAATGCGGGCAAGGGTCTGTTCGACTTGATCGAAGCGTTTTTCGGAGGTGTTGGGCGCCTGTTCGTGGCGAATGAACTGATCAAGATTGGCGACGCGCTCGGCCAGATTTTCCAGAATATCAAGGCGGTCGGGCTGACTGCGCTGGTCTGTCAGCTTCACAAGGCTTTCCACCTGCCGGGCGAGGGCTTCGAGCGGCTTGTGAATGCCGGAGACATCGGAATTGTCTTCCAGCCGGTCGGCAAGGCTTGCCAGCTGGTTTTCAAGGCTCATCAGCCGGTCGGACGGGTCGAGCCGTTCGATCATTGTCTGCATCTGTGCCAGACGCTCTTCAATCCCGCTCTGGGAAGCGCCAGAGCTGGCGTTGCCGCCGCGCCGCACGTCATCTTCCAGAATTGCCAGACGGTTGATCAACTCGTTGATCTGTCCGGAGATGTTGCTCAGATGCTGGACGTCCGGCTGCGTCGACAGAATATCGCGCAGATGATCCATCTGTTCGGAGAGCCGGGCAAAATCCTTGTCATGACCGCTCGAATGCATGTCATCGAGCTTGCGCAGAATACGGTCGAAATGGCTGTCGATCGAGGGGTCGAGCGTCGGGCGGTCCAGCAGCGCACGGATTTCATGCATGGTGTCCAGCAGCGCCGGATCTTCCCGCGTTTCGGCAATGGCGCTCGAAAGCTGTTCGATGCGGCCGGACAGATTGGCGATTTCTCGCAATACCGCTTCCGATGCACCGCTGAGGTTGGCTTCCTCGATCAGCGTGCGCAGGGAAGACACATCGTCGCGCAGGATATCGAGGCTGTCGTCCTGACTCTGCAGCTTGGCGAGCTTTGCCAACGCATCTCGATAGGTGTCTTGTGACTTGCTGGCTACGGACATCGCATCCTGTGCCGTGCGCGCCACTTCCGATACGGAGGCCTTGGCGGTTCTGCCGATTTCCTCGTTGAGCGACTGGGTTCGGTCGAGCATTTGCCGCACAGTGGAATCAAGGCTGTAATCGCGCGATGCGCCGGTGGTTCCTGTGGCGACGGCCGCACTGCGCACATAGTCGCGTTCGGCAGGGGCGGCTGCTGCTGCATAGGGCTCCCGTGCGGCGCGTGGCTGTTGACGTTCAAGCGCATGGTCGACGCGCTGCAACTGGGCTTCGATGCGCTCGAGGGCGCTGCCATAACCGGACCGTTCCATGGGGGCCCGTTTGCGAGCCGGACGCTCATTGCGGGCATTGCTGCGCGTGTCATCGGTAACCAGACCCGATTGACCCGCAAGGGAATGAAGCTGGGCTTCAATGTCTTCTATGGCGCTGAGCAAAGCCGCGTTCTGCCGGGATTGGTTCTGAGACAAGGCCCCGCGAGCCCGACCACGTGGTTTTCTTACAGGATCAGATCCCCGGAAACCCTCGATAAATTCGCCTACGTCGCGATCGGTGTGGTATGTTTCATCAATCATGGTACTGGCTCAACTCTGTGCGGTTCTGGTCATCCGCTGCGCAAAATGCGGGCGCCCGAACCCCCGCGAAAACGGTCTTTTCCAAGAGTACTTTGCAAAGTTAGGGTAAATAACGCGTTAATCCTGATGCGTATTGCGAAAAATACTGAACCCTTTAATGATTTGCTCACTATAATTCTCGCGTCATGGTTGGGGCTTCGGTCTGGGGCGTGTGCCGATCCAAAGGGGGGCAATTCACACCCGACATTGACAGACGGGGTGGGGAGTGATTTACCGACAGGTGGCTCACAGCGACAGAAAATGAAGGAAACCGCCTGCAACAACGGCGGTCAGGGGGGAATTGTTGTGAAAGACGAGAAGACGCCACTGCCTTCTGCGGAAGAAGGCAAGGATGTGCTGAGCGCAGCAACCAGCCAGTCAGGTCCGCTCTTCTATTCCATTGGTGATCTCGCCAAGGAGTTTGGCATCACGCTGCGCACCTTGCGCTTTTATGAAGACAAGAATCTGATCAGCCCGCGTCGCGATGGAACGAATCGCATCTACAGTCGGCGGGATCGCGCCCGCCTGAAGCTGGTACTGATGGGCAAGAAGGTCGGCTTTTCCCTTTCTGAAATCAAGGAAATGCTGGATCTGTACGACCTGAGGGACGGGCAGGTGCCGCAGCTGAAGGCGGCGCTGGACCGCTTCAGCCTGCATATTACAATCCTGCGGCAACAGCGCGCCGACGTGGAACAGGCCATTGCCGATCTGGAGAGGACCGTCGAGGTCGTCTCCGGCATGTTGCGCGAGAAGGTCAGGAAAGAGGGCTAGGGTGGAGTTCTGCCTGCCTGTCTGTCCGGGTGCTTGATCTGTTCCAGCATGGCGTTGCTCAGATACGACCTTTCATCTGCCAGTAACCGATTGCGGCCATGGAGTTGGCGTCGGGCATGGTGCCGCGGGCAAACATGTCCATGATCTCGGCAAGGCTGAAGGCTGCTGTTTCCATGTCGGCTTCCGTGGCTTCCCGTCTGGCTTCCCCCGGTGTCAGGTCGGTTGCCACAAAGATCTCGCAGCGCTGGCTGACCAGTCCGCCTGCGGGGAACATCTCGCCGATCTTTTCCATTTTTCCGGCGCGAAAACCGGTTTCCTCGGCCAGCTCTCCGCGCGCCAGTTCTTCGCGGTCGCTGTCCGGAGCACTCTCCCATGTGCCTTGCGGCAACTCCCAGTAGCGACAGCTCACGGGATAGCGATATTGCTGGACCAACTGGATGCGGCCATCGGCATGAACCGGGATGACAATGACGAAGTCGGGCTTTTCGACCACACCATAGATGCCTTCGAAACCGGCCGGGAACCTGACCTTGTCTTCATTCACCCGCATCCACCGGTTTTCATAAACGGTGCGGCGTGAAAGCTGGATGATGGTCTTGCTATTCTGCTCTTCCATGGTCACAAACTCGTTTCAATAATCGATAAAACAAAAATGGCAGCGCCTGATCGATAAAGGCCTCACCGTATCATAATCGTCTTTCTGTGGCAGAAGAATGGACGTAGCCAGAAAAATATCGAGATGGCACTCGCCCCGGCGTGCCTTGGGACGCTAACTCGAAATTAACGCTCTATGGAGATCTCCTTAATAAATTGGCGCTAATGTCGATTGGAGGCGCATTGGGGTGCGTCGGGTGAAGTGTGACTAATCCGGCCTTTGGCCGACGTCTTGGGGGCAAGGGGACCGCATGTCACTCTGCGCCTGAGGAGAAAGAATGCCTGAAGATATCGTCCAACAGTTCCAGCATCTGGCGAAGGAGAAGGATCCTGCCGCACGGTCCCTGCTGATCCGCAAGGTGACCGCAGAATATGTGCGCCGAACGGGACTGGCTCCGACGGACACCGAGCGGGAGTTGTTCTCTGCGCTCGTGCTGGATCTTTATGAGCAGATCGACCTTTCTGTGCGCCGCGATATCATCACTCTGCTCGCTCGCACCCAGCATATTTCCACGCCATTGGCGGAACGTCTTGCAGGAGAGCATGACGAGCTGGTGACGACCCTTTATGAATATTCCCCGATGCTCAGTCAGGAAACCCTGCTGCAGGCCGCCCGGATGCGCAGTGAAACCGTCCTGCGTGCCATCGCCCGCCGCCAGCGGGTGCCGGAGCCGGTGGTGGATGCCCTGATGTCGCGGGCCAAGAACAGCGTCGTCAGCGACCTGTTGCGCAATCTCGGCAGCGATTTTTCCAGCAACGCGCTGTTGTTGTGCGCAATCATCTGCCAGACGTCGCTGGAAATCCAGTCGCTCATGGCTGCCCGCTGTCTTGCTGACCATCTGTTCCATTCACGCATGCGCCTGCAGGCCGAGCAGGGGTGTCCGTTCCTGCCTGGAGTGCTGTCCAAGGCGACCCTTGAGGGGACGCTGGACCAACTGGTGCATGACATGGAAGCCCGGCTGTTCAGGGCCGATGGCCTCAACGATGATCCGACACGGGATGAATTGCTGGTCAGGATCAATCTGGGCGAGCTGACCTTTGACAAACTGCTCGAAACCCTGATCGCCAAGGATCGCAAGGAAGACGTGATCTGGTTGCTCAAGGATGCGCCGGGGCTTTCGGCCAATGCCATGGAGCATCTGTTGGCCAGCGAGACCAACCGGATCCTGACGCGCCTGCTGCTCGAACAGAATGTCTCGGTCAAGACCTTCGCGGCCCTGACGCAATGGCGCGTGGATCATCTGGGTTTCCCGAACCGTCACATCCATCGCGAGGTGGAGAATTATCGCCAGTCGGTTTCGCAGAAGCGCAAGAGCGAAGACCAGATTGCCAGCGCGGTCTGATTTACCCTGCAAATCCTTTCCCTGATCTGATAAAATGGCTGATAACCGAAGGGTTACAGACAGATTCGCTCCGATCATCTGGTGCGACTGCGCTGCAAGCCCTGATCCAAAGGCCACGGGTCTCATGGCAAGAGCACATGAAGGCCGTTCGGATACGGGAAAATCGCATGATGACTGTCGTCTCTTCACAGCCTTTTTCAAAACCGTTGCAAGGCATTGCTACTGCCCTCCTGCTGCTTGCTGGTATTGCGTTCTCTTTAGGGGGGGCAAAGGCGGAGGGCGCTGCGGGCGCGAGCCTTGCGATGGAAAAGTCAACGCCCACCGCTGGACAGACCTCTCCGGCCAGTTCATCTGCCCAATCGACCGAAAGTGAATGGCGTGCGCCGCTTCTGGCCGAGATGGAGCGGATGGCAACCGACCTTGACTTGCAGCGCCGTCTCAACATCCTGCTCGAAGACAAGGTTGACTATCTGACCGCCCGGATTGACCGGCTGGAACAGCGCACCATTGCGCAGGCCAAGCGGATAGAGGCTCTGCAATCCCTGGCAAGCAAGGCGGACCAGCAAGCCGCCACGCCAAAATCTGAGGAGCAGGCCGTCGCCAGCAGCAAGGCCCCGGAAGCATCTGAACC
This sequence comes from Cohaesibacter haloalkalitolerans, assembly GCF_003574655.1. Lineage (GTDB taxonomy): Bacteria > Pseudomonadota > Alphaproteobacteria > Rhizobiales > Cohaesibacteraceae > Cohaesibacter > Cohaesibacter haloalkalitolerans. Next base: position 629,146 of record NZ_QNUM01000002.1, on the reverse strand, counting down.
CGAGGTATCTCCGCCCGAAACTCCATCGGCTGAGGTCAAGAAGAGCCCTGATGCCGGGCAGGGCACAACCACCCCCAAGGCAGACGGCGCGGACAAGCAGGCTGAAGCCGAAAAGGATGGCAAGTCGATGGATGAGTTCGAGCGCTTTCTCGACTTGGGTGAAGCCATGATGCGCCGCTTCTTTGGTGTGGTCAGGGAATTCCGCAAGGATTTTGACGACAGCCGCGCCTGACGGCGTCAACCATCTTGCCGTTCATCCTGCGGACCATTGGGAAGGGCGTAGCGGCCCAGAATGATCTCATGATCCGAAAGCGCCTTGCCGCTTGCCTCGATGGCTGGAAGGATGGCCGCCTCAACGGGCACAAAGCCGCGGGCACACAACCAGTCGAGCTTTCTGGGCGGGCGCGGCTTGTAGGTGAGCAGACTGCGCCGGGTCGTCGTGCCCTTTGCATTGTTCGCCCAGCTGAAGCCGTGGCGTTCCGCAGCCCGGAACAATGGCTCCTCCTTTGTCCCGCCGCCTTCCGGGGTGAATGCGGTGTTGAGATCCCCCCCGATGATGGTCGGAAGGCCGGGTGCAAAGCCATCCAGCGCCGCGATCAGGCGTTCCATTTGCGACAGGCGGATGGACGGATCATCAAGGCTTTCCAGATGGGCGGAGGCCACGCAGATCGTGCCTGCCTCGCTCGGCAGGATCGCGGCAATGGCACATCGCCCGCCGACACGCGGTTGCTTGGCCACACTGTCATTGCCAAGGCCATCCTCCGGGCAGAACCAGAGGCCAGATTCATCAAGACGAATGAGCGCCAGCGCGTCCGGCTCCTGTCGGCACAAAAGAGCGTTGCCATGCCAGCCGCAGTTGTTGTGGTCATCGGCAGCCAGCCGCCGTTCCAGATCGTTGCCCAGTCCCAACTCGAAGAACTCCACTCCGAAGGCATAGCGCATGCCCAGACTGTCAGCCAGCGCGCGCACGGTGTGGCGCTGGTGGGTCCTCGCCATGCCGATATCCATCTCGGACAGCAGGATGACATCCGGATCATGGGGGCGCAGCAGATCGGCACTCTGTTCGGGAAAAAGGCAGCGTTGCAGGTTCCAGGCCATAACGGTGATCCGATCCGCCAGCGGGTGGGGCATCGGCATTTCCCCGCCGGTTTCCAGAAGGTGCAGGGCGTCAAGGCGCGCGAACAGTGCCCGGTGCTCTTGCGGGGTCTTCTCGGAACACTGGATATCCCGCGACAGATCCGGACTCACCTGTGGCAGGCTGGAACATGTTGCCGTTTCAAAGAGTTTCATGACCACTCCCCGCTGTCCGCATACGCTGTCCTGATCCTGCCTCAGGCATGATGCCTTCTTGGTCCGACACCTGCAGCAATCCGGCAAGCGCGAAACAGAGAATGGCCGATATGTGACGGCAAGCGGATTTCAGACCGATACATGCGGCAATCTAGGCAGAGAATGTAACGAACAGATGTCTTTCCCGTCCTGCCTCGGCGTCGGGAAGCGGGGGGCCAATACAGCCATGAATTGCTTGACCATGACGTAAAGGCGAGGGGAATGAGACGAAAGACCGATTCCCTTTGGGTAAACCACCTTGCCCGGGATGTAATACGAAGTCTTCCAAGGTGGTGAATTTTTTCCTCCAACCCCTGCGGAACGGTTGGGTCAGTGCAGAAATATCTGATTAAATAGATGAAATTGCCAATATATCCAAGCAATGACTTGCCAACAGCCAAGCAACCGCTCATAGTTTGACTAAAGTTACCAAGCGATCTGACGGCAACCTATTCGGGTATAGGGTTTTGCTACAAGTCGTCAGAATTTGATTTGGGGGCAACAGGCAGAATCCTGACGACATCGTCAACAGGAAAACAGGGCACCAAACCTTGACTTGCAAAGCCGACTGTCCTCAAAACGCTGAAGGGACTGCCCCGTCTCCTGTGGGAAGGGGCCTTGTGTTATTTGGTTGCGCGTATTCGCCGGGATGAGGGGCGGTTGGCTCCGACACCGAAGGATGCGCAAGTTGGAATGATAGCCGTTCACCTCACGCAAGGTGCAATCATTCCGTTCAGTCGCTGGGGAGGACCGAAAGTGCAACAGGCGTCGCTTAATATCATTATCGCGGACGATCACCCATTGTTCCGTGGAGCGCTACGGCAGACACTGGAGACGATCTTCGATCAGATAGCTATCCATGAAGCCGGAACCCTCGAAGAAGTTGGCGGAAAACTGGAACAGTTTGAAGACATGGACCTTGTCCTGCTGGACCTCTCCATGCCGGGCGTCCGGGGGTTCTCCGGGCTTTTGTATCTGCGAGCGCAGTATCCATCCATTCCTGTGGTGATTGTTTCGGCCAGTGAGGACGTGCCGACCATTCGCCGCTGCATGGAATTCGGTGCATCTGGCTTCATTCCGAAGTCCCTGCCGATCGATGACATCGCGCAAGGCATTCGCGCCGTGCTGAACGGTGAGACATGGGTGCCGGAAAGCATTGATCTCAGCGCGCCTTACAGCGATGAAATCACCGATCTGGTCGAGCGTCTCAATACGCTGACCCCGCAGCAGGTTCGCGTCCTGATGATGCTCTCCGAAGGCCTGCTCAACAAGCAGATCGCCTATGAGCTCAGCGTCTCCGAAGCCACAGTCAAGGCCCACGTCTCTGCCATCCTGCAGAAGCTCAACGTGGACAGCCGTACCCAGGCCGTGATCGCCGCCGCCAAGATCGAAGCCGGTCAGTGGCAGGCCATCGGCGCCAAGAGCTGAGCCTTGCCGGGCGCGTGTCTTCGAGGCGAAGCCCTGCCTGTTTCGGCAAGGCCCGTTTGGTGAAATGACTTATGAAATGTCTTGAGGCCCGCGTTCCGGCGAACGTGGGCCTTTTGCTGTTCGGACTTGTGGCGGATGTCTCAACCAGCCCGCCGGGAGGGATGCCCGATGGATTATCAAGCTGGTGTGAAACGAGAGCAAGGGTGCCCGTTACTGAAACATTCGGCGTGCCCGCCGGATAGCCTTTCTGCGCAGGGCATATTCACCAAGTCCGGTAGCCACCAGCAGAAACGGCAGAGCAAACACCGTATAGATCCAGCAATAAAACCAGACAAAGCTGTGATAGGAGATCAACTGTGTCCAGATGGTCTGTTCCGGGCAGACAACACCTTTGAGCATACTCCCCGTGCAGTGGAAGGACGTTATATAAAGAGGAATCCAAACGGTTCCCGGTATGGCTAGCAGTAACAGAGGCACCTGAGCGGCGAGTAGCCACTTGGCCGATGAAAGGTTCTGGCAATACAAAGCCAGAAGCAGATACCCCAGCCACGCAACAGAAGGCCAACCGGTCATCCAGATCCACATCAATGCCGCCGGAAACAATGGTTCTTCCTTTTCAGTCCGGGCTCTATGATCAGACCATCACTATTTCGCCCGTCGGCGGATGGCGGTCATGTTCCAGGTGTTGAGCAGGGCGCGCAGCTGGGCCGGTTTGACCGGTTTGTTGAGAATGGCCATGTCCTTTGATCTGGCCTCGTCGCGCACTTCCGTGGTGCGGTCGGCGGTGATCAGGCTGGCGGCGATCTCCTGCCCGAAGCGCATGCGCAGCTTCTCGCAGGCCTCGGTGCCGAGCATATTGTCCAGATGATAGTCGATGAGAATGCCGTCAGGCACCTTGCCGCATTCCTCAAGCACCTTTTCGGCCTCTTCCAGCGACGAGGCGGTCTTGACATTGCAGCCCCAGCCCTCAAGCATCACCTTCATGCCATCCTGAATGACCGGCTCGTTGTCGACGCACAGAACGCACAGGTCACTGAGTGGCTGATTGGCCATGGAGCGAGGCGCTTCGGCACGGCTGGCGCTGTGCAGCAGGCGGAAGGCGGGCAGCTTGATGGCAAAGGCCGAGCCCTTGCCCGGCGTCGACATCAGGCGGATTGGGTGGTCGAGCACCTTTGAGATGCGATCAACGATGGACAGGCCAAGCCCCAACCCGCTGGCAATGCGCGCCCCTTCGTCAAGCCGCTGGAACTCGAGGAAAATCTCTTCCTGACGCTCCGGCGGGATACCGACGCCGGTGTCATGCACCTGCACTTCGATGGCACCCTCGAACCGGCGGCAGCCGACAAGAACTTCCCCTTCTGGAGTGTATTTGATGGCGTTGGAAATGAGATTCTGCAACAGGCGCCGCAGCAGATGCTTGTCCGAGCGCACATGCAGGCCGCAGGAGACGATCTTCAGTGTCAGGCCCTTTTCCTTGGCCTGAGGCTCGAAGTCGATCCGCATCCGGTCGAGCATTTCGTCGATCGGGAAGGCCGAGAGCTGAGGTTTCATGGCACCGGAATCAAGCCGTGCAATATCCAGCAGCGCCGCCAGAATGTCTTCCACCGCTTCCAGCGAGCTGTCGATGTTGGTCGCCATGACGGCGCTTTCAGCCAGCCCGGAGTTGGCCTCATCTGCCTTGGTCAGCGCTTCGAGACGGTTGACCAGAGCCGTCGTATAGAGCCGCGCCGCATTCATCGGCTGCATGATGTCGTGCCCGGCAGCGGCAAGGAAGCGGGTCTTGGAGACGCTGGCCTCTTCGGCGGCCTGCTTGGCGCCGCGCAGAGCATCGTTCAGATGCATCAGCTCGCGGGTGCGATCCTTGACCCGCCGCTCCAGCGACTCGTTGGCCGCTTCCAGCGCCCGCTCCGCCCGCACCCGTTCCGAGACATCGGTGAAGGTGATCACGATGCCGCCATCGGGCATGGAGTTGGCGCGAATATCAAGCGTCAGACCAGACCCGGCCATGCTCTCCTGATAGGGTGCCTGCTGGACGACGATTAGGTCGAGACGATGGCTGACCAGTTCCTCGACCGAGCCTTCACCGAGATCGCCACGGGCTGCGATGTGGCGCAGTACCGAGGCAAGCGGTGTCCCCACCTGGCCGAAATCGGCGGGAATATGCAGCAGATCGCGGAAAGGCCGGTTCCACAGTGTCAGGCGCAGGTCGGCGTCGAACACGGCTATGCCCTGCCGCACATGGTTGAGCGCCGTTTGCAACAGGTCGCGGTTGTAATGCAGGGCTTCCGAAGCATCGTCGAGCAGCTTCATAGTGCCCTTGGGCGAGCTTTCCCGGCGCTTCAGCAACAGGCTCATCAAGAGCCGCGACGAGGCGGCGCCAATAGCACTGGCCAACAGCTGCTCGGCAAAGCGCATGAACTGCGGGTCGACCTCCATGTTGCGGTCATAGACAATGTCCCGCTGCAGAGCGTGGGAGCGGAAGCTGCGCTGGGTGCGCTCGGCCCCGAGATAACGGGCAACCATGTCTTCCAGATCACCAACCGACAGCATCGAGCGCCACAGGCGCAGGGTCGGGGAAGGGCGCAGTTCATCAGGCACGAACAGATTGGCCTGCAGCCGTTCGATCAGCTCAGGCCGCCGCGAAACGGATCCTGCCGTATAGGCGATGAAGTTGAACAGGATGCTCCAGAATACGCCGTGCAACAGCGGCGGCAAATCCGTTCCGAACAGCGCCTGCGGTTCAAGGAAGGAAATGCCGAACGGCCCTTCGGTCAGGAAGCCGGAGGGGAACAGCCCCGATTGGGCGAACATCGGCAACAGCAGCGTATAGGCCCAGACAACGAAGCCAGCGACGAGCCCGGCAATGGCCCCGCGGGCGTTGGCCCGTTTCCAGACCAGACCGCCGATCAGCGCCGGCAGGAACTGCGCCATGGCAGCAAAAGCGATCAGTCCGATCTGGGCCAGCGAGCTGTTGTTCACCGCCAGACGATAGAAGGCATAGGCGAGGGTAAACAGCACTAGGATAGCCACCCGCCGCACATTGAGCAGAAGCCGCCCCATATCCGGGGCATCAATGGCATCGTCGGCATGGCGGCGCAGAATGAGCGGGATCACCAGATCATTGGAAATCATGATCGCCAGCGCGACCGAGGAAATGATGACCATCGCCGTCGCGGCAGAAAGTCCGCCCAGAAAGGCGATCAGCGTGATGACGTCCGCATTGACCGCCATCGGCAGGCTCAGAACATAGCTGTCCGCATCAACGCCGGGGCCGAGCACCAGTTGCCCGGCCAGCGTGATCGGAATGACGAACAGGTTGATGCCAATGAGATAGAGCGGAAACATCCATGTTGCGCGGATGAGCGATTTCTTGGAGGTGTTTTCCACCACTGCCACGTGGAACTGGCGCGGCAGCAGCAATGCTGCACTAGCCGACAGGATCGACAGGACGATCCAGTGGATGGCATCCGGGCCCTGTTCCACCCCGTGGATGGAGATGCCAGCCTCGGCTGCCTTGGAGAACAGATCGTAAGGGCCATCGAAGATGGAATAGGTCACGAACAGCCCGACGGTCAGAAAGGCCACGAGCTTGACGACACTCTCGGCTGCAACTGCCAGAATGAGCCCACCCTGATGCTCGGTGGCGTCCGCATGGCGCGTGCCGAACAGGATGGCAAAAACGGCCATGGCCAGCGCCACGAAGAAGGCGATATCAGCCAGAACCGGCACCGAGCCGTTCGGAAAGGCGATGTTCATATGCTGGATCAGCGTGGCAACGGAGGTGGCGACCGCCTTCAGCTGAAGGGCGATATAGGGCATCGTGCCGACCACGGCGATGATGGTGGCTACAGCCGCCACCTGCTGGTTCTTGCCATAGCGGGCGCCCAGAAAGTCGGCAATCGAGGTGATCCGCTCGGTCTTGGACAGGCGGATGATCCGCCAGACAAGCGGATATCCGAGCGTGAAGACAACGACAGGGCCGATATAGATGGTCAGGAAATCAAGCCCGCTTGCCTTGGCCATGCCCACGGATCCGAAGAAGGTCCAGCTGGTACAATAGACCGCAAGCGACAGCGCATACAGGCTTGGATGGCGTTGGTCTGCCGACTTGTTCCGTGCCCGATGGTCTCCATAAGACGCGATGGCAAACAGAAGCCCGATATAAAGAAGGGTTGTAAGAACAACCACCCAGCCCTGAAGCATGAAGCCTGATCCTTGTTCGAGTTATCAAAGATATAGCACAAGAAAAAACGCCTCGGCTAGAAAGAGCTTCGTTCGCGCAGAAATTTAGACCAGTTTTTGAGCACAAGTACACAAAGGTGGGAAAAGGCTGGCTCGTTTCGTACAAAGGCCGTTGGACTGTCGCTGCACATTGTCTTGATCCAGCCTATATTCTGGATCCGGTTCATTTCCTGGCACGGCCTGTCCGCCAGAGCTGGAAAGTTGTGTCATCTTCATGGGTTCATCACTGTGCTGCGGTCATTTTGGTGGAAAACCGGTCAATCGATCGGTCCGGTGAACCACAAATTCTGGGCAGCATTGTTGCGCTCTCGGCACAAAGATCGCAAAGATAGGCATCCTTCCTGCCAATCCGGAAGCGCTCGCCGCTTTGTCCCTTGGCTGAAATACTCGAATAATTCTAATAATATCCCCTACTTTCCAGAGCCTGTCATGAATCAAGAAAATCAAGTTGCGCCTTCTGCTACCCCAATGAATGATCTGTTGAGCCATCTGAGCCCGGAAGCGCAAAATGCGCCCGCCAGTGGCATCGTCGGCATCAAGACCTATGCCCAGGGCAAGGGCGATGTCATTCCCCTTTGGATCGGCGAGGGGGCCATTCCCACACCGGACTTCATCTGCAAGGCGGCGGAAGAGGCACTGGAAGCGGGCGAGACCTTCTATACCTATCAGAACGGTATCCCGGAATTGCGCTCTGCCATTGCAGCCTATCATGAGCGCCTTTATGGCCGTCCGTTCGACCCCTACCGCTTTTCGATCACCGGGTCGGGCATGCAGGCCATCCAGATGGCCGTCCGCATGGTGATCAGCGCTGGCGAGGAGGTCATCGTGCCGTCTCCTGCCTGGACGAACATTCGCTCCGCCGTGGTTGTGGCTGGTGGCAAGCCTGTTGATCTGGCCCTGCATTTCCACCCGGAAGGCTGGAAGCTTGATATTGACGAGCTGTTCGATGCCTGCACGGACAAGACCCGGGCCCTGTTCATCAACTCGCCCAACAACCCCACCGGCTGGGTGGCGACCCTTGATGAGCTCAAAGCCATTCTCGATTTTGCCCGCAAGCGCAATATCTGGATCATCGCCGACGAGATCTACACGCGCTTCTATTATGGCAAGGATCGGGAAAACGCGCCGTCCTTCTATGAAATCGCCGATGACGATGACAAGATCCTGTTTGTCAACAGCATGTCGAAGAACTGGGCGATGACTGGTTGGCGCGTCGGCTGGCTTGGCGCTCCGATTGCGCTTGAGCTGGTGATTGGCAACCTGATCCAGTGTTCCACTTCCGGTGTCGCCCCCTTCATGCAGCGGGCAGCAACAGTCGCTCTCAATGAAGGTGAATTGTTTATTGCTGAGCAAATAGAGCGGGCTCGCGTTGGGCGCGAGAAGCTTTTGAAGGCCTTTGAAGGCCAGAACGCCATACGCCATGCCCCACCCATGGGGAGTTTCTACTACTTTTTCGGTCTGGAGGGAGAGCCTGACGCGTTACAGCTCGCGCGCCGGCTGGTTGATGAAGCAAATGTTGGTTTGGCGCCAGGGTTTGCGTTTGGTCAAAGCGGGTCCGCATTTATGCGACTATGTTTTGCGACAAATCCGGACAGATTGGATCTGGCGATTTCCCGATTGACCCAATGGATGACCCGGTAATCTGTGCTAGACTTAGTAATAACACCTAGAATCAACGGTGACGCGCCGCCAGCACCGGTCCGTGTCCGCAGAAGCAGAAAGAATGAACGAGTCTGTGACCATAAATGGCCCCAAGAGGATGCACACCCAAGCCTATGACCGGCAGGAGCGTCCATTTCGACCACTTGGTGAACTTGATTCGCGTCTCACGTCCCTTCTGGATGTGGCCGCTGATTCTGTCTGTCTGATGGACGATCAGTCCCGCATTCTTCTGTTCAACAAGGCGTCTGAAGCCATGTTTGGATATAGCGCAGAAGAGGTGATCGGCAAATCCGTTGATATCCTGATGCCTCCTCAATATTCCACCCATCACGCCGGATGGGTGGACCGCTACCTGCGCACCGGGGAACATTCCATCATCGGCATCGGGCGTGAGGTTGTCGGTCGTCACAAGGACGGCTCGACCTTCCCTTTTGACCTGTCGGTCGGCGTCGCGGAGACGGAAGATGGCAAACAGTTCATCGGCGTGATGCGCGACCTGCGCGGCCGCAAGCAGACCGAGGAACGGCTGCGCAATCTGCAGACCGAACTCAATCAGATGACCCGGATCAATGCGATGGACGAGATGGGCGCCACCGTTGCCCATGAACTCAACCAGCCGCTGACAGCGATCATCCTTTATTTACAGGCCATCGAGCGCAAGCTGCAGACCTATGACGAGATGAAACCCTGCAGCAAGCAGGAAATTGAAAAGCTGACGGATCTGTGCGGCCGTGCCGTGCGAGAGGCGCAGCGCTCTTCCAAGCTGCTTCAGCGCATCCGTTCGATCATCGAGAAAAAGGAACCTGATCGCAGCCTCGTCGATATCGTGGAGATCATCCGCAAATCGCACGAACTGGCGCTTGTCGGTTTTTCGGCGACGGATGTGCAGGTCGATCTCATCGCTCCGGATCATGTTCCCATGGCCTGGGTCGATCCGGTCCAGATCGAGCAGATTTTCCTCAACCTGCTGCGCAATGCCTTTCAGGCCATGCAGAAGGTCGAGACCAAGGCCATCACCATCACCCTTGATGTGGCCCCCTCTGCGGAGGGAGACGGTCGTGACCGGCTGGTTGTTCGCTTCAAGGACAGCGGTCCGGGCGTGCCCGAGAGCCATCGGGACAACCTGTTCAAGGCCTTCAATTCGGAACGGCGCAACGGCATGGGGCTCGGCCTCGCCATCGCCCGCTCCATCGCACAGAGCCATGGTGGCAGCCTTGAGCTGGCCCCCTTTGATGACAAGCAGCCGGGAGCCTGCTTCGTCCTGACACTACCCATAGCCTCCCAGCCTTCTGTCAGGTCTTCTCCTTCAGAAGGTACGGAAACAGAAAAACAACCGGGCAGCCCCCAACAGAGTTCACTGGCCCCTTAAGAGCCTGATTAAAGCCAAGAGGCGAAGACAACATGACCACTGACTTACATCCTTCTATCCATATCGTTGATGATGATCCTGCTGTGAGGGACGCTTTGTCGGTTCTGTTCGAGCTGGAAGGATATCACGTTGAGACTTTCTCCAACGGTGAGGACTTTCTGGCCAACCTGAAAGAATCGGTTCCTTCCATCATCCTGCTTGACGTGCATATGCCCGGGCGGTCCGGTATGGAGGTGCTGGAGGAGCTGGCTGCGCGTCACATCTCGGCCCCCGTCATGATCATTTCCGGTCAGGGCGATATCCAGATGGCCGTGGCTGCGATCAAGCAGGGTGCCCATGACTTCATCGAGAAGCCGTTTGATGGCACTCAGGTGGTCGATCGTATCGAGAAGATTCTGGCTGCTGCCAACAAGGCTCCGGACCCGGGTCAGTCGACGCTAACCAACTGGAGCTTCCCGCGCGCCGAAACCTTGACCCCGCGTGAACGGGATGTCCTGTTGCAGATTACCCAAGGGGCGTCCAACAAGGAAGCTGGCCAGCATCTTGCCATTTCTCCGCGTACGATCGAGGTGCATCGGGCGCGCATCATGGAAAAACTGAAAGCACGCAATACGGCTGATCTGGTTCGTATTGTACTGACCGGCCATTGATCGGCCAACCTGCCACCATCGAGCATCTATTGAGAGAGCCGGAGCGTGGACAGGGGCCAACAAGGAGGACACTCATCAACTGATAGTACACAGGATGTGCTGTCAGTTGAGGGGCAATGGCCAATGGGACCGGGAGCAATCCCGGTCCTTTTTATTTTGCCGCCCTTTTGAAGGCGTGGACTTTCTTCCCATCTCCAGACTTTCCAGATCTTTCTCGGAGTGCCAGTTCTGGCTCTTTATGGGGCATGCCCGTTGCGTATTCATGCCCTGAACCCGATCTCTCGCGGGGCCTGTCACCATGTTTTGATTGCAAAATTTGTTGGTGTAGGTAGAATTACGTGTAATAAGTATTTTCAGTTGGACAGATTGCTACGAAGGTCAAGTTGTCGTATAGCTGCTGACAGTCTTCTGAAAATAATTATATTGGTTCTGAGGCCGCTGCGGCCTGAATCGGGAGAAAACGAGTGATGCCGGAAGAACGTATAGTCAAAATGCCCAAGGCCGACTTCAAGACCGGCGGGGCCAATTGTCGATCTTCCTTCCCCATCGAATCCGAATTTAAAGGCATCATGTCAAGCGAACAGAGCAGACACAAAACCTTTCCTGCCCATGGCGTCGTCTTTTTCGAAGGTGACCCGGCCAACAATATCTACGAGGTCGCAGACGGTTCCGTGATGCTCTACAAACTGCTGCCGGATGGCCGCAGACAGGTTGTCGAGATCCTTGGTCCGGGTGACCTTTTTGGCGTCCCTGCAGGCGAAGTTTATGATACTTCAGCAGAAACCCTGACAGAGACGCTCGTCCACATGATCTCCCGCAAGGATGCGGACAGCTCGGACGAAATCCAGCAGCATATGAAAAAATGCCTGATTTCCCAGGTTCAGAATCTGCATGACCACGCCGTGCTTCTTGGCCGCAAGTCCGCCCACGAGCGCGTTGCCTCCTTTCTGATGCGTTTCGTTCCAAACCGTGGCGGCTTTGCCTGCACGGGGCCTCAGTCCGACAGTGAGGACGAATCCGTTGTCACGCTCTACATGACCCGCCAGGAAATTGCCGACTATCTCGGCCTGACCATTGAAACGGTGAGCCGCGTACTGTCCGACATGAAGCGCCGCAAAGTCATCACGATGGAAAAACAGGACCGCATTCGTGTGATGAATGTCTGTGGCCTGTGCCATTTGACTGGAAAATTCTAGTTAGGTGAAACTAACTACACTCCGAGAGATATCCACACAACAAAAGCGTGTAAATGCGTGTTTGCACCTAATCAAAAGGTTAGGTCAAGGCCGGATTTTGCCTGTTCCATACGCGCACTAGGACAATTGTCGTAGGTGCTTTTCTTGATTGTCGGGAAATCGCGTATCAGTCGTTTTGAGGAATGAAAAAGGCCCCGCGGATAGTCCGGCGAGGCCTTTTTGTGTGTTTGGTGAGCGCTCAGACCGCGACGGAGTGACGAGCCTTGCCGGTCTGTAGATAGGCGTCGAATACGGCCGCGACCAGTCGCACCAGTGGCCGCCCGGCATGGGTGACCCGGATGATGTCGCCGGATCGTTCGGCAATTCCGTCTGCCTGCAGCTCTTCCAGCTGACGATAACAGGCGCGCAGCGGCTCCAGAGCAACACCATAGGCTTCTGCAATCCCGGCGACGTTCGCTTCATAGGCGGTCATCAGCGACATGATGATGGCGGCCCGTGCGCGGTCATCCTGATCCAGCGCGAGGCCGCGGGCAATCGGCAGCTGACCAGCATCGACCGCCCGTTCCCAGCCGCCAAAATCCGGGCTGTTCTGAATGTAGCCCTGCGGCAGCTTGCCGATGGAGGAAGCGCCGATCCCGATCAGCACATCCGCCTCGTCTGTCGTGTAGCCCTGAAAGTTGCGGCGCATGGAGCCTTCTCGCGCAGCAATGGCCAGCGGGTCATCAGCCTTGGCAAAGTGATCAAGACCGATTTGTTCGTAGCCATGCTCCATCAGAGCCTTTGAGGCTTCGTCGAACAGAACAATCCGTTCTTCCGCATTCGGCAGCTTGTCTTCCGGAATGAGCCGCTGATGTTTCTTCATCCATGGCACATGGGCATAGCCGAACAGGGCCAGCCGCGACGGGTCCAGACTGACGGTCAGATCAACAGCCTTGCGAATGGTCTCAAGGGACTGGAAGGGCAGTCCATACATCAGATCAAGGTTGATCTTTTCGATGCCGACGGCGCGCAAGGCATCCACCGATGCCTTGACCTGTTCATAGGGCTGCACGCGCCCGACGGTTTCCTGCACCTTGAGATCGAAATCCTGCACCCCGAGGCTGGCGCGGGTGATGCCTGCCTGCCGCAGCGTTTCGGCCAGCTCAGCAGTGACAGTGCGCGGATCCAGCTCGATGGCATGTTCCATATCGTCAAGGAAGCGGAAATGCCGCCTGAGGGCATCGACCACCTTGAGGAAACAGTCATGAGGCAGGATGGATGGCGTGCCGCCGCCCCAGTGGATGTGGCTTACCGGCGGATTGCCGGGCAGTTTGCTGGCCACCAGTTCCAGCTCCCGCACCAGATGCTCGGTATAGTCCCGCAGCGGCTTTTCCTGCTTGGTCACCTTGGTGTAGCAACCGCAATAATGGCACATGGAATCGCAGAAGGGCACATGCAGATAAAGCGAGATCGGCTTTTGCGGATCAATCTCTGCCAGCCAGTGCTCATAGGTCTCCGCACCCACCTCATTGGAGAAATGGGGGGCGGTGGGATAGGAGGTATAACGCGGTACAGAGCGCGTTGCATATTTCAGGGGTACGTTGGTCATGGCGGCATTTAGATCCCGGATTGGCTGGGCGACTTTGAGCCTTGTCAATTCTTACCAAATTGTCATCACAGGCTTTCGTCTATGATCGCCGGAGATGGGTGGAGTTGCCCCGCCAGCGCGTCGGCGTGCTGGCAGGGCATGAACGGGTATCATTGGTGCAGGATGGCACTGGTCGTCTTGACCACCAAAGTCAGGGGCAGGGTCGCCGTGTCGACGACGACATCGGAGAAGGTTGTCTTTTCACCCGGAGCCTGAAGGAAGACCCGCTGGTTGGTCGCCGTCATGCCTTTCAACAGGGCAACGAGGCTGGGCGAGGTCACTGCGGTCATGTGGTTCATGCCATCGCCGCCGGTAAAGTCCGACACATCGAACACGGTGATGCCTGCTCTCAGAATCTTGGTTTCATCGATATTGTTGCCGACGCGGTTCCTGTCACCGGCAAGGAAGCTGGAAAGCTGCAGAGCCTTGTCCTTCTGCGAAGCAAAGATCGCAAATTCGGGCGGTAGCGTCTTGATGACATTGAGCTGGGCGTTGAACACATCGATGTCGAGATCGGGCGAAATTAGAATGACGGACCTGATTTTCGAGGGCAGGCTGCCGCGATTCTCAAGAGCAAGCTGCCTGAGGGTCTCCATCAACAGCTCGGAGCCGAGGGAGTGGGCTATGAGCGTCACGTCGTCAACAGGAGCCTTGACCATCAGCCGGATAAGAGAGGCAAGCTGGTCCCGCGAGGTCTTCACGCTGTCGCGGTCATAGATATAGAGGCCTGGTTCTCCGGCGGAAGGCCAGCTGAAAAGCGTCAGTGGCATCTTCAGACCGAAGTCATGGCGCAGCTGTGCCGCCCGATAGAGGCTTTCGGAAAAGTCCGTATTGTAGCCATGCACGAACAGGGCGGCGGAGCGACGTGCTCCTTTTCCCGTCCCTTTGGCTGCATCGGCCATCTGGCCGAGGGTTGCCTGAAAGGCGGCCGGGGTGGCAAACGGGTCAGCCGATGCGACAGCAAAATGGCGCTTGGGATCTGGCGCACCCTTCGGCCATTCGATCTGTCCGATCTTGTGGATCGGCGGTATCGAGATGCCATAGGACATCAGATGCAAGTTGCCGTCCCGGTCGCCGCTGTAATCGGCTCGCCCGTTCGGAGCGCGGGTCGTGGCCACAAGCACGGCCTCGATATCCTGACTGGCAAGGGGGCCTGAGGTGAACTTGATGCCGGTCGGGGTTGAACACGCCGCCAACAGGGCGCATACCAGCAGCACATAGGGCGCTGGCTTCACGCGGCGGGGAAGCAACAGGCTGAGAATGCGTCTTGTCCAGATGATCGGCATGTATGTCTCGTGAACGGGTGTTGCAAATGCGCCCAACATGGCTCCAGAGCCACCAATGGCTCCAAGGCTGCCAGTGGCTCCAAGGCTGCCAGTGGCAAAGCGGGTGCAAGTTTGCTTTTAGCAGCTTTGGCACGAACAGAAAACAGGGGATCTTTACCACCTCGTATTCGGGGCCTGTTCAGGGCCAGACCATGTTGCGAGGACGGCGGCAGAAATATGGCACGGAATGAGGCATTATGCCGTTACCCCTTCAGTATTTGCCAACTTGCCAACATGTCGCATGGATGATAACTGGTTAGCGCCTTTCGGTTGTTGGAGAGGATTACCCTCTTGGCAAGCTGATTGCCGCGACCTCTTGCCTCTGCAACTCCCCGGGGAGTGATCGTTCCCATCGAACTTTTCCCTGCCCGTTCCGTTTGTCCCTTCAGCGCTGCCTTGATTGTGATCGTTCCATGCCTCCTGAAAATGACCAGAAGCCGGCTCGCGGGTGGATGCAGACCATCAAGGACAAGAAGCTGGGGGAGCGCGCGTTTCAGGTGGTTGCACTCTATGCAATTGCTTTTGCAGGGGGCGCGATTGCGCACTGGATCGACTTTCCGGCAGCTTGGCTGACCGGGTCGCTGTTGGCAGTTGCCATCACGTCACTTGCAGGGCTGCGCTACAAATTCCCAAATCTGCTGCGTGATCTGGGCTTTGCTCAGGTGGGGCTGATCCTCGGGTCGGGCTTCTCTCCCGACATGCTTCAGGCCATTGCCGCCTGGCCGCTCAGTATTGCCATGCTGGCGGTCACGGTGGTCGCCATCGCGGCGTCCGCCTACTGGGTGCTGCGCAAGGTGGGACACTGGGATCACGAGACGGCCCTGTTCTCGTCTCTGCCCGGAGCGCTGAGCTATATCATTGTCATCGCAGAGGATTCCCGGGCAGACATGACCCGGGTGGCCATCGCGCAAAGCCTGCGGGTGTTCGTGCTGATCTCGGTGCTGCCGATCATTCTGGCCCCCTTCACGGATGGCACGACCAGCCGCATGGGGCCGGGTACCATGACACTGGATCTCATGCATCTGGGGCTGATGATCCTCGGTGTTGCCCTGCTGGCGCCCATCGCTCTGCGCCTGAAGATTCCGTCCGGTCTGATGCTGTCTGGCGTCGCCGTTTCCGGCACGCTCTATCTGACGGGCGTCTATCACGAACCGTTTCCCAACTGGTTTACCATTCCCGGCTATTTGACGGTCGGCATCAATATCGGCGGCCGCTTTGCCTCCATCTCCGTCAGGGATCTCGTGCGCCTGTCGGGCATCTCGATGCTGTCCCTGATGACATCCGCCGGTGTCTCGGCCGTAGCAGCCATCCTGTGCGCCGAGCTGCTGGACTTCCCGATCGGTCAGGTTGTGCTGGCTTTCGCGCCGGGCGGCTTTGATACGATGGTGCTGCTCTCCTTCCTCATCAATCTCAACCCGGCCTATGTCACCGGCCATCATCTGGTGCGCTATCTGGGGCTCGTCATTTTCGCCCCGATTATCGTCTCGAAGCTGACGCAGAAGCGCTCCAAAGCGGCGGATGATCAAAATGGAGGCACCGGGGCGCAGGATTAGTCATGACTGTTTGTCATGGCTCGGCAAAACCCGGCGTGCCGCAAAAGAAGTATTTTGGTTGCGGTTTATCTCGTTGAGACTAAAGGAAAATCGTGATTCTACATAAGCCTTTTGGCGAGCTGAAATGGCATTTTGGATCCTGATTTTTCCATTTGCCTCAGAAGGCTTTGTGATAACCGTGTATAAAGTGCATGGCTCATGAATATTTTTCTGCCACTTAAGCAGCATGCGACCAAATGGACAGGCCGGGTCACTCAACATTAAGTAATTGTAATAATTTACATAAATCACAAGAGCGTGCACCAATGCGTGCTTTAACTGTGACAACTGGTCGCACATTGGCGCAGCCCCCCCCCCTTTCCGTTGATATGAGTCAAAGCGTAAAAATAGGGCGATCCCTAGGGTTTTTTAACCCGTTTGGGGGAAGTGTGCTCAAAGATCAACCTGAAATTGCCGGCATCCGGGTGTCGTCAGGTGACTTTACAATGGTGCTGTTGCCCGACTTCATGGGGAGGTTTGGGCCACAGATGGGACTGAAAGATGGCTCACACAGCGAAACGACTTTCTTTGGAAGAAGGCCTGTTTGCAGGATTCCTGACTGCATTGGCCTTCGCGTGCCTTGTCATCGCCGGTAAAGCGGTAGATGGCGTCATGGCATTTCACGCAGGCATCGGATTGCTTTTCTCGGCAATCGGGGTGTTCCTGATTTTCAATTCATATTTCAAGCGTCCAGCCGATGCGGTGGAAAGCGGATACAATCTCGGGCCGATCAAGTTCGGCGCCATTGCTGCCGTTTTCTGGGGCATTGCCGGGTTCCTTGTCGGCGACATCATCGCCTGGCAGCTGACCTTCCCGGTTCTGAACTTCGACCTGGAATGGACCAGCTTCGGCCGTTTGCGTCCACTGCACACCTCTGCAGTGATTTTCGCTTTCGGCGGCAACGTTCTGCTTGCGACATCCTTCTATGTCGTCCAGCGCACAAGCCACGCTCGCCTTGCGGGCCGGATTGCGCCCTGGTTCGTCATTCTGGGTTATAACGCCTTCATCGTGATTGCCGGTACCGGTTATCTGCTGGGCGCTACCCAGTCCAAGGAATATGCCGAGCCGGAATGGTATGCCGACCTGTGGCTGACGATTGTCTGGGTGGCCTATCTGCTGGTCTTCCTGGCAACGCTCTGGCGTCGCAAGGAGCCGCATATCTATGTGGCCAACTGGTTCTACCTCGCCTTCATCGTTACCATTGCCATGCTGCATATCGGCAATAACCTGTCCATTCCCGTGTCGATCTTCGGCATCAAGTCCTATCAGGTCTTTTCGGGTGTACAGGATGCGATGGTTCAATGGTGGTACGGCCATAACGCGGTGGGCTTCTTCCTGACAGCCGGCTTCCTGGCCATCATGTATTACTTCATCCCGAAACGCGCCGAGCGGCCGGTCTATTCCTACCGTCTGTCGATCGTGCATTTCTGGGCTCTGATCTTCATCTACATCTGGGCCGGACCGCACCATCTGCACTATACGGCTCTGCCGGACTGGGCGCAGACCCTTGGCATGACCTTCTCGGTCATCCTCTGGATGCCGTCCTGGGGTGGCATGATCAACGGTCTGATGACGCTGTCCGGTGCATGGGACAAGCTGCGGACGGACCCTGTTCTGCGCATGATGGTTGTTTCCGTGGCCTTCTACGGCATGTCGACCTTTGAAGGGCCGCTGATGTCCGTGAAAGCCGTGAACTCCCTTTCGCACTACACCGACTGGACCATCGGTCACGTGCATTCGGGCGCTCTTGGCTGGGTTGGCTACATCTCCTTCGGCGCGATCTACTGCCTCATTCCGTGGCTGTGGAACCGCAAGAGCCTTTATTCCACGAAGCTTGTCGAATGGCACTTCTGGATTTCGACCCTTGGTATCGTGCTCTACATCACCTCGATGTGGGTCTCCGGTATCATGCAGGGCCTGATGTGGCGCGCCTATGACAAGCTCGGCTTCCTTGAATATTCCTTCATCGAAACCGTGGAAGCCATGCATCCATTCTACATGATCCGTGCCATTGGCGGTCTGATGTTCGTCACCGGTGCCGTGATCATGGCCTATAACATCTGGATGACCATTCGCGTTGGCGAGAAAGCGGAACAAGATGCCGCCGATCCCGCGCTGGTGCCTGCAGAATAAGGAGTGGTTGGCATGTCTTTGATGAATAAACACGGCATTCTCGAACGCCACTCCATGCTGCTGCTCGTTGGCATCCTGATTGTGGTTGCCATCGGTGGTCTGGTCGAGATTGTTCCGCTTTTCTATCTGAAAAGCACCATCGAGAAGGTTGAGGGCATGCGCCCTTATACCCCGCTCGAACTCGCTGGTCGCAACATCTATATCCGCGAAGGCTGCTATCTGTGCCATTCACAGATGATCCGCCCAATGCGTGACGAAATCGAACGTTACGGCCATTACTCTCTCGCAGCCGAGTCCATGTACGACCACCCCTTCCAGTGGGGTTCCAAGCGTACAGGTCCGGATCTGGCGCGCGTGGGCAACAAATATTCCGATCTCTGGCACGTCAGTCACCTGACGGACCCGCGTTCGGTTGTTCCGGAATCCGTCATGCCAGGCTATCCATTCCTGACCAAGAGGGAGCTCAAGGTGCCAGACATCTCCGCTGACCTCAAGGTCAACCGGATGGTGGGCGTGCCTTACACCGATGAACAGATTGCCAATGCCAAGGCCGACATGCTGGCTCAGGCAAATCCTGACGACGACAATGTGGACGCATTCCTGGAACGCTATGGCCAGACCATTGGCGACCAGACCCGCGAACCCACGGTTCGGGATTTCGATGGCAATCCGGCAAAGGTGACCGAAATGGACGCACTTGTTGCCTACCTGCAGATGCTTGGCACCTTGGTCGATTTCTCGATCTATGATGACAAGGCGGACCTTCGCTAGGGAGCAGCTTCATGTCGACCTATGAAACTTTGGCTAACTTCGCGCAGACCTGGGGCTTGCTCTATTTCGTGCTGATCTTTGCCGGTGTGCTGGCTTATACCTTCTGGCCCACCAACAAGAAGCGGTTCGATGATGCAGCCCAGATGCCACTGCGGGAGGACTGAGAATGAGTGAACACAAAAAAGATATAGACCACCTGTCCGGGGTAGAAACAACCGGTCACGAATGGGATGGCCTGAAGGAGCTCAACAACCCGCTGCCGCGCTGGTGGCTGTGGACCTGGTATGCCTGTATCGTCTGGGCGATTGGCTATTGGGTGTTGTTCCCGGCCTGGCCAATGGTGTCGAGCTACACCAAGGGCTATCTGGGCCATACCAACCGCGAAGACGGCATCAAGGCCTATGACAGCCTGATCGCCAAACGCATGGAGCAGGGCGCTGGCCTGCAGGACGCCACTGTCGAGGAGATCCTCGCCAATGACGACCTGCGTCAGTTTGCGGTTGCGCAGGGGGCTGCGGCCTTCGGTGACAACTGTGCGGCGTGCCACGGATCCGGCGCTGCCGGCGGCAAGGGCTATCCCAACCTGCTGGACGACGACTGGCTCTGGGGTGGCACCATCGAGGATATCTATACCACCATCCGGTTTGGTATCCGCTCGACCCACGATGACACCCGCTTGAACGACATGACCGCCTTCGGTCGTGACGAGATCCTCGAGCCGGAGCAGATCCAGACGCTCGCCGACTATGTCTTGTCCATTTCCGGTCAGGAGCCTTCGGCCGGTGCCAATCTTGAAGAAGGGGCAACCCTGTTCCAGGAAAACTGCACCTCCTGCCACGGTGAGGACGCCAAGGGTCTGAAGGAAATGGGCGCGCCCAACCTGACAGACGCCATCTGGCTCTATGGTGGCGATCGCGCAACGATCGTTGAGACCATCACCAACGGCCGCAAGGGCGTGATGCCGACGTGGGAAGCCCGTCTTGATCCGGTTACGATCAAGTCTCTGGCTGTCTATGTCCACACCCGTGGCGGCGGCCAGTAGGAAGAAACTTTGATCGGGGGTGGCATGCCTCCCCCGGTTTCATGGGACGAGGATGGACGATGTCGTCCAGTCCCCTTTTCCTGCCCGGTCGCGGATACTATTTATGCGACAATTTGTCTCGGTATTTTTCCTAAAATTTGCAGCCACTCTTCTGTAGAACAAGAATGACTGGCTATTTTTTTGGCCAAATACTGGTAAATCACATGCGAATTACTTTGGGTTCTCAGTCTTGATGACAAAACCCTGAGGAGTTCCATGAAGGACCGGGTTGAGGTAGAGACTTGGAGACCATGTCCCGCAAGGACCGATGACGGCCAGCCCGGGACCCGGCCGCAGGCTGACTGAAGGGTCGGAATGCGGTGGGAATGATCTGAGAGGAAGCCGGCAGCGAGAGGCCGGTCTGGGAAGGTCATTCCGGAGACCATTTCGAGGAGACAGAAGATGACGGTTGATGCCCCAGAGACCAGCTCGGACAACAGCCCTGGTGACATGCAGCTCTATGCTACTGCAAAGAAGGTGTATCCGCAGAGCGTCAAGGGCCGGTTCCGGAATTTCAAATGGGCCTTTATGATCTTTGCCCTCGGCATTTACTATTTCCTGCCCTTCGTGCGATGGGATCGCGGACCGAATGCCCCTGACCAGGCTGTCCTGATCGACTTCCCGGCCCGCCGCTTCTATTTCTTCTTTATCGAGATCTGGCCGCAGGAAGTCTATTATCTTACCGGTCTGTTGATCCTAGCCGCGCTCAGTCTGTTTCTGATGAACGCACTTGCCGGGCGCGTCTGGTGCGGTTACATGTGCTTCCAGACCGTCTGGACGGATCTGTTCATGCTGGTGGAGCGCTGGATCGAGGGCGACCGTCGTGAACGCATGAAGGCAGACCGCCAGCCGATGACCGGCAAGCGCGTTGGCAAGCTGCTTTCCAAACATGTCATCTGGCTGATGATCGCCTGGTGGACCGGTGGTGCGTGGGTACTCTATTTCGCCGATGCACCGACGCTGGTCAAGGAGCTCGCCTTCGGACAGGCCCCGATGGTGGCCTATGTCTGGATCGGCATCCTGACCGCGACAACCTACATCATGGCCGGACACATGCGTGAACAGGTCTGCGTCTATATGTGCCCGTGGCCACGCATTCAGGCCGCGCTCACCGACGAATGGGCGCTCAATGTCACATATCGCCGTGACCGGGGTGAACCACGCGGCTCACTGAAGAAAATGAAGGCCCGTGCCTCGGAAGGGCTGCCCGCTGGCGATTGCGTCGACTGCGGCCAGTGCGTCGCGGTCTGCCCGACCGGCATCGACATCCGCGACGGTGCCCAGCTCGCCTGCATCCAGTGTGGCCTCTGCATCGATGCCTGTGACAGTGTCATGGCCAAGATCGGCAAGCCGCGCGGTCTGGTCGACTATGACACCGACATCAACATCCAGCGCCATCTGGAAGGCAAGGACAGCATCTACCGCTTTATCCGGCCGCGCACGATCATCTATATAGCGATGATCTCTCTGGTCAGCGGTCTGATGCTCTACACGCTGCTCAATCGTCAGCTGGTCGATCTCAATGTCCTGCATGACCGCAATCCGCTGTTCGTGACCCTTTCTGACGGTGCGATCCGCAATGGCTATACCATTCGCCTGATCAACAAGGCTTCCACCCACAGGGAGTTCGAAATGTCTCTGGTCGGTGTGCCCGAAGGCTTCACCATGAAGGCGGTGGGCATCGAGAGCTCTGATCCGGATTCGATGATCATTCCGATCGATCAGGACATCACCAAGGAACTGCGTGTTCAGGTCTTTGCGCCACCCAAGGCCAAACTGGACAAATCCCAGCAGATCGGCTTCAACGTCAAGGATACCGTAACCGGAGAATCCCAGACCGTGACCGACTATTTCAAGGCGCCATAAGGGGTCTTGAAGACAAGGTGAAGGGGCTTTGGCTTGAAGTCCCGTGTGTCAGCCGATGCCGGTATCTGGTGTCGAAAATGGAACACGCGGGACGATCTTGCTCCAAAGCCTCTCTTTATTTCTGGCAACCAACGCGCATAATGGCTAAGGATAAATCCGAATGAGCATCGATCAAGAGGCAGGATCAATGGCAGTATCATCTGGCAAACGCGAAAAGAAACTGACTGGCTGGCATGTGCTGCTCTGGCTGTTCGGCTTTTTCGGGGTGATGTTTGTTGCCAACGGCTTCTTTGTCTATTATGCCCGCTCCACATGGCCAGGTGTTGTAGAGGACAGCCCCTATCAGGCCAGCCAGAATTACAACAGGACGCTGGCTGAAGCGGAAGCCCAGAAAGAGCGCGACTGGCACATGGAAATGGCACTCAAGCGCAGCCAGCAGAGTGTCTTTCTTGTTCTTGAGGCGAAGGACAAGGACGGTAAGCCGCTGACGGATCTGACCGTCGAGGCCAATGTCGGCCGGGTGGTGACCGAGGATTTCGACCACAAGCTGACCCTCGTCGCCTCTGGCGATGGTGTCTATCAGGGCGAAATCGGCACTCTTGAGCCGGGACGTTGGCGTATCAAGCTCGAAGCCATGCAAGACGGGCAGCCACGCTTCCAGACGAATGAAACCATAGCGCTCGAATAGTCGGCAAGGGTTTTGCCATGACCGTACATCAAACCATCGAACGCGACTGGTCGGCTTTTTCCGAGAGCCTGCCTGACGGTAGCGAAAAGCTCGCTCTGGCCGTCGAGGGGATCTATTGCCCGGCCTGCATGACGCGGATAGAGAAGGGCTTGATGGATCTGGAAGGGGTCTGCAACGCCCGTGTCAATCTATCCTCCCACCGGTTAGCCGTCACCTGGAACCCGGCGGAGACCGATCCGGAGAAGCTGCTGAGGCGGCTGGCCGATCTGGGCTATGGCGCCCATCCGTTCGATCCCGGCCGCGTCAAGACCGAGGAAAAGCGCGAGGGCCAACGTCTCTTGCGGGCGCTTGCCGTGGCAGGCTTTGCCGCGATGAATGTGATGCTGCTGTCAATCTCGGTCTGGTCGGGCAATGTATCCGACATCACGCCCGAGACGCGGGATTTCTTCCACTGGCTGTCGGCGGTGATAACCTTACCTGCCGCCGCCTATGCCGGTCAGCCCTTCTTCAGCTCCGCCTGGCGGGTGCTGCGCAAGGGGCATCTCAACATGGATGTGCCGATTTCCATCGGGGTCATTCTGGCGCTGTTCCTCTCGGTGCTGCAAACGGTGCAGCATCAGGCGGAAGCCTATTTCGAGAGTGCCCTGATGCTGCTGTTCTTCCTTCTGGTTGGCCGCTGGCTTGATCAGATGATGCGGCTGAAGACCCGCGCCTTTGCAGAAAATCTCACCGCGCTCAAGGCAGAAACGGCGATGAAGCTGTTCGCTGATGGTGCCTTGCGCGAAGTGCCGCTCTCCAAGGTGGAGCCCGGCGACCGTGTGCTGGTCCGGCCCGGAGAGCGCGTCTCCGTTGACGGAACCGTCCTTTCGGGTGCCTCCGAAATCGACCAGAGCCTTGTTACCGGCGAAACCCTGCTGGTCAAGGTGGCCGAAGGTGATGCCGTCTATGCCGGCACGCTCAATGGCGAAAACGCCCTGACCATTTCGGTCACCGCCGCGGCCAAGGGAACCCTGCTCGATGAGGTCAACCGGCTCATTGATGATGCCATGGAGGCCAAGTCACGCTATCGCCAGTTGGCCGACAGGGCTGCTGAATGGTACGCCCCGATCGTGCATACGGCCTCAGCGATTACCTTCGCTGGCTGGTGGATCTACGGTATCGGCTGGCAGCCCTCGCTGGTCATTGCCATCTCGGTGTTGATCATCACCTGCCCTTGTGCGCTCGGGCTGGCGATTCCGGCAGTGCAGGTCGTCGCATCGGGTTCGCTCTTCCGCAATCAGGTCCTGCTCAACCGGTCCGATGCCCTTGAGCGCTTCGCCAAGGTCGATCTGGTGGTGTTCGACAAAACCGGCACCCTGACCCGCCCGACCTCAGGTCTGGTCAATCCGGATGCCTGTGATCAAGAAACCCTGAAGCTGGCCATCGCACTTGCCAAGGCTTCGAGCCATCCACTGTCCGCTGCCCTTGCCGCTATGGATCGCACCGTGCGGCCACTCGAAGAGGCGGCCGAACAGAAGGGCAAGGGGCTTGAAGTCAGCCACGAAGGCGAATTGCTGCGGCTTGGCTCGATTGATTTCTGCTCTGCCCATGCGGAAGCCGCCGAGGTGCGCAACGCCCACCCGCAGGCCTCGCTGATCGCCTTCCGGCGTGGTGAGCGCAAACCGGTGGTCTTTGCCCTCGAGCAACAATTGCGCTCTGATGCGAAGGCCGTGGTCGACAGCCTCAAGGCGCGCGGTCTCGAACTGATGATCCTGTCCGGCGATCAACGCCGCGCCGTGAGCGATATCGCCGACGCGTTGGGCATCGAGCGCTATCACGCAGGTATTTCCCCGACTGACAAGATCGCTCTCATCGAGGCTGAAAAGACCAAGGGCAAGAGGGTGATGATGGTCGGCGATGGGCTCAATGATGCCCCGGCGCTTGCCAGTGCCGATGTGTCGCTGTCACCGGTCACCGCTGCCCATGTCAGTCAGGCTGCTGCCGATGCGCTGTTTCTGGGCGAAAGGCTTGCGCCTGTGTTGCAGGTTCTTGATATCAGCAAACGCGCCCGCCGCATCATGGAACAGAATCTCTTTCTGGCGACCCTTTACAACATCGTGGCGGTGCCTTTTGCCATCGCCGGATTTGTCACGCCGCTGATTGCAGCGCTCGCCATGTCCGGTTCTTCGCTGGTGGTTACCATCAATGCCCTGCGCGCCCGCGCCAGAAGCGACCCGTGGTTCACCGATAATGGCGGCTTCGACGAAGCCCTTGCCGACCGGTCAGCGGGCGACACAGACAGATAACATTGGTTACAAATTTCCCGTTTCATTGACCCTGTCTGCTTGCTACCAATAGAGCATCGCATGGCATTTCCCCGGGTAACGCACCACAGGAGCCGCAGCAACATGAACGTTCTGTTCTTTCTCATTCCCATTGCCCTGGGGCTTGGTGCACTTGGTCTCATTGCCTTTCTATGGTCCTTGAAGTCCAATCAATATGAAGACCTGCAGGGCGCGGCCTATCGCATTCTGGATGATTCCGATCTCGAACCGGAAGAACAAGCCAGGATCCTGTCCGCCAAAGGCACCCGCAAAGGTCGGGATGGACTGAAGGAGGGGTGATCTCCTTCGGCTAGGGAAAAGGAACGCAAAATGCTCAAGGCTTTGCGATATTTCTGGAAAGAACAGCCGATTGCTCTTTCGGTTTTTGTTCTGGCGCTGGTGCTGCTGGTGTTTTTTGGCGTCCGCTTTGTCGATCGCTTCCTATATTTTCACGATCCTGCCCATCGCAATCAGGCCCTTGAGCCTTGGATGACGCCGCGCTATGTCGGCATGAGCTACGAGCTGCCGCGCGAGGTGATCTTTGATGTCATGGGGATTGGCGACACCGAAGGCCGTCGGGTGCATGTCGGCGAAATCGCGGCCCGCATGGGTATCTCGCTCAACGAGCTGGAGGCCCGGGTGCGCAAGGCCAAGGTCGAGTTCATCGAGCAGCAGAAACAGCAACAGCCACCCAAGCCGCCAAAGCCTCCAAAACCACCAAAGCCCGCAGCGGAGCGGAAAGGGCCATGATTGACACCATTCTCGCTCTTATTCCGACCTACGGTCTGTGGGTCATCTTCGTGACATTGACGCTTGGTGCCATGGCCGTGCCTCTGCCCAGCTCCATGCTGATGATCGCTGCCGGGTCTTTTGCCTCGTCCGGTGACATCGACCTCTACACGGCGATGGCGGCGGCCTATGTCGGCTTCCTGCTCGGCGATCAGATGGCCTTTCATGTGGCTCATTTGGCGGGCCCTGGCCTCATGGATCGCTTTCGCAAATCCGCCCGCGTCGCCCCGATGGTCAATCGCGCCGAACGCCTTCTGAACAAGCGCGGGGTACTGGCGGTGCTGATCGCTCATACGGTGGCCAGCCCGGTGGGACCATGGATGAACTATCTGTGCGGGGCAGCACGGATGAAATGGTTGCATTTCTCGCTGGCATCCCTGTTTGGAGCGGCCTGCTGGGTTGCGGCCTATGGGCTGGTTGGCTATTACTTTGCAGACCGTCTGGCCGATCTGGCCCAGCTTGCCAATGATGGCATGGGCTTTGTGGCGGCATTTGCCATTGCCGCCGCCGCTGCCTGGTGGCTGCGGATCAGCTGGAAGAAATACCGCGAGAAGATGCAATCGGAAGACCCTCTCGGGCAAGACAGTGTCTCCTCTGCGGATGAGCAAGGGCTGAATGCCTGAGGAACCGCCATGCTTTTCTCGTTTGAGACCCTCGGTCTGTTTATTGTGACCTCGGCCGTGCTCGGCCTTGCGCCCGGGCCTGACAATATCTTCATTCTCACCCAGTCGGCGCTGTCCGGCCGCAAGGTAGGTCTGGTCGTGACCCTTGGTCTTTGTACGGGCATTCTGGTGCACACGATGCTGGTGGCGGTCGGTGTGTCGGTCATCTTCCGCACCTCGGAGATTGCCTTTACCATTCTGAAGCTGGCAGGTGCTTCCTATCTCGCCTATCTGGCGTTTCAGGCCTTCAGGGCCGGTGCCAGCGAGCTTGGCAGCGGAAAGGGCAAACCGACGACCCTCAACATGCGCAGGCTTTACATGCGTGGCATCCTGATGAATGTCACCAATCCCAAGGTCGCCGTGTTCTTTCTTGCCTTCCTGCCCCAGTTTGCCGATCCCTCAAGAGGGGCTGTCTCCCTCCAGCTGTTCATGCTTGGCATGATCTTTGATATCGTCACGCTTTTGGTGTTTTCCCTCATCTCGCTCTGCGCGGGATATCTTGGCGACTGGTTGAGAAAAACGCGGGGTGCCCAGATTGCGCTCAACTATATTGCGGGCACCATTTTTCTTGCGCTGGCCTTCCGTCTTGTTACCACCCGTTTTTCCAACGGCTGATGCGCTGGACGAAAAGGCACAACGGAGAAGAGATCACAAAAAAGCACCAGATGCCCGAAGGCAAATGGTGCTTGCTATGAGTTTTAGCTGGAAAAAGCTAAAATGAAACTTAGCCGCCTACGGCCTGAAAGACCTGCTGTTCAGGCTGCTTGGTCAGGTCGTGAAAGGTGCCCGGCTCGATCAGCGGCAGCTTTAGCTGCTGCCAGACATCCTTCAGCGCTTCGCACAGCCCGTCTACCAGCTTGTCGTCATGGAACGGGGTAGGGGTGATGCGCAGACGTTCCGTGCCACGGGGCACAGTGGGGTAGTTGATCGGCTGGATATAGATGCCGTGCGTATCGAGCAGGATGTCCGACGCCTTCTTGCAAAGGTCCGGGTCGCCGACAAACAGTGGCACGATGTGGGTTTCCGAAGGCATGACCGGCAAACCGGCTTCAGAGAGAACCTTCTTGGTGCGCTCGGCCTGACGCTGCTGGCCGTCGCGTTCGCTCTGGCTCTGCTTGAGGTGGCGTACCGAACAGCAGGCCGCGGCGGCAATGGCCGGTGGCATGGCTGTGGTGAAGATGAAGCCCGGCGCGTAGGAGCGCACGGCGTCGACGATCGGGGCCCGTGCGGTGATATAGCCGCCCAGTGTGCCGAAGGCCTTGGCCAGCGTTCCCTCGATGACGTCGATGCGGTCCATCAGACCTTCGCGCTCGGCAATCCCGGCGCCGTGAGGGCCATACATGCCGACAGCATGCACTTCGTCAATGTAGGTCATGGCGTTGTACTTGTCCGCCAGATCGCAGATTTCCTTGATCGGGGAAACGTCACCATCCATCGAATAGACCGATTCGAAGACGATCAGCTTGGCACGTTCCTTGCCGGCAGCAGCCAGCAATTCTTCCAGATGTTCCATGTCGTTGTGGCGGAAAACCTGTTTCTGCACACCGGAATTCTTGACCCCGGCGATCATTGAGGCGTGATTGAGTTCGTCGGACAGGATCAGGCAGTTCGGCAGCAGTTTGGCAATGGTCGAAATGGCAGCTTCGTTGGACACAAACCCGGAGGTAAAGACCAGAGCGGCCTCCTTGTTGTGCAGGTCGGCCAGTTCGGCCTCGAGCTGGACCAGCGGATGGTTAGTGCCCGAAATGTTGCGTGTGCCACCTGCGCCGGTCCCCATCTTGTGGGCGGTTTCGCTCATGGCTTCAATCACATCGGGATGCTGTCCCATGCCCAGATAGTCGTTGGAGCACCAGACGAGGATTTCGCGTTCCAATCCATTGTCGGCGCGCCAGATTGCGTGCGGAAATCGCCCTGCCTGCCGTTCAAGGTCGGCAAAGATACGGTAGCGTTTCTCTTCCTTGAGGGAAGATACGGCGCTTTCGAAAAAATCAAGATACTGCATTATCACTGATATCCGCTTGTTTCTGGTCCAAGGTAAGCGAACCGGTCGGTCTTGGTATTTGGCCTGAAATCTGGCCGGTCTGGGCCATTTCTTCATTGGTTGGTGTCAGGCCCGGGTCCTATTTTAATAGGTCTAACTTTACCCGACACTTTGCGCTGACATCTTGAGATTTGTCAATTGTCCCAAGGCTTACAAATTGTTAAGGCGCCCGTAAGCATCCGGTCATCTTGTCCTTCCCGAACGCTGTAGCCATCAAATGGCCTGCCGTCAAGGGTGACGCTCGCCTATCTCAATCCAATGCCTAATTACAGGTTGTGCCGATAGAGTTTGACATTTGCCAGAATAAATGAAGAATTGACATAGGTAATAATGTGTAAGGATTAAATTCAAGAAATATAAATACTTATTTATTCATGCTGGGGAGCTGAACAATGTCACTGCATATCGCACTTATAACGCCGTCTCGCTATGATAGTGATGGTTATGTTCAGCAATGGAAGCGCCCTGTCATGGCGACACAGGCGCAGGCCGCAGTCAAGGCACTCCTGCTCGATTGCAACGCTCGCGGTGTGCTTGATGATGGCGAAAAGATCACCTGCGAAGACTATTATGAAATTTTTGGCCCGGTGCCGGTCGAAGGTATCGTTGAGCGTATCAAACAGGCAGGCAAGGGGGCGGTCTTTCTGACCGGCGTGCTGAGTGCCTTCTATCCCCGTGCCCTTGATCTGGCCCGCATGTTCCGTGCCCATGATATTCCGGTCGTCATCGGCGGCGTCCATGTCAACGGCATCAAGGCCCTGTTCAAGAACAATGAATACGGTCTGAAGGATGCTCTGGACATGGGAGTATCGCTGTTCATCGGTCAGGCCGAGGGCCATATCGACGGGCTCGTCAGGGATCTGGCAGCCGACACTCTGCAGCCGGAATATGACTATCTGCGCGCCCTGCCGGATCTGCGCAATGTGCCGATGCCTGCCTATGATATCGAGACGATCAAGCGCAGCTTCACCGGAGTCGTGCCCATCGAGACCAGTCGCGGTTGTCCCTTCCGCTGCACCTTCTGCTGCATTCCCAACACGCAAGGGGTCGAAATGCAGATGCGCGACCCGCAGGCCATCGCCGACTATGTGCGTGACTATGCCAGCCAGGGTGTAAAGACCTTCTTCCTGTCCGATGACAACATCGCCCGCAACAAGCGCTGGGAAGAGGTCTTCGACAAGCTCATCGAGATGCGCCAGAAGACAAAGCTGCGCTACGAGCTGATCATCGAGGCCGATACTGTTGCCTACAAGATTCCCCGTTTCATCGAAAAGGCCACAGCAGCCGGTGTGACCGACGTCTTCCTCGGACTGGAATCCATCGATCCCGAGACCATCAAGGCTGCCGGCAAGAAGCACAACCGCGCGGCCAACGTACGGGACATGTTCGCCGCATGGTACGAGCATGGAGCGGTCACCATATCCGGCTTCATCATCGGCTTTCCCGGAGAGACCGAAAAGAAGATATACGGCAACGTTGAAACGCTGGTCAGCGAATATCCCGGCGAGATCTTCACGCTGTCGGTTCTGACGCCGCTGCCCGGTTCGGTGGATCACAAGCGCCTTGATGAGCTGGGAACTTACATGGACCCTGATCTCAACAATTATGATCTGGGCCATTTCGTCTTCGATCACGACACCCTCGACCAGAGCGCCGTCAAGCGCCTGCGGCCGAGCATCGTGTCCCGCGTCTATTCCCTGCGCCGGGTGTGGAGCATCATGCTGCAAGGCCTGCGCAATCCGGTCAAACCCGTTACCAACTTCACATGGACCGTCGGTCTCACTCTTGGTTATCGGGTGGGGGGAACGGGGGTCTATGAAATCGGCTCCGGGCGCTACCGCAACCGCCATCTGCGCCGCCCCGGACTGCCAAAGGAACCGGCGCTGGTCTTCTATCCCAAATATTTCATCAAGGAGAGCTGGCAGGCGATCCATGCCGGTCTCTATCTGGCGACCTTGCGCAGCATGCTGTTCGTTGCGCGGCGCAAGGTGGCGAAGGAACGTGCGGCAGCCACTGCCGAGCGCGGCACGGCAGGCGCTCCAGCCCGCAAGCCTGCGCATAAAGCCGGATGAGACAAGATGTGCAGTAAAGATTCTTAAACGCTTTGCTTTTATACTTTCCGCACAGTCGGTCTGTCTGCAGGCCACCGCAAATGACTTGCGGGTGCGGAGTGTGTGATGTCGGTAACGGTTCTTTCTGCTTTGAGAGTACTTGTCATAGAAGATAGTGCGTATATGCGCACGATCATCCGTACCATTTTGCAGGGGCTGGGTGTTCGCGAGATCTTCGAGGCAGAAGACGGCGGTGTCGGGCTGGAGAAGCTTGAGCAGCTTTCTCCGGACATTCTGATCATCGACTGGGTTCTGCCCATTCTGGATGGCCCGGAACTGGTGCGTCTGGTGCGCAACCCGAACCACCCGATGGGCACCGTGCCGATCATCATGATCTCATCCTATGCCGAAAAGCATCGCATCATGGAAGCCAAGCAGTTGGGGGTCCATGAGTTTCTGCGCAAGCCTTTTTCCGCCAAGGACATGTATCTCCGGATCGTGGCAGCCACCTCGATGGATCGTCCGTTTGTCCGCACCGACAATTACTATGGTCCGGCCCCGCGTGAGTCGGTCACCCGACGCACCGGAGATGGCACGACCGATCTGGCTCAGACCGGCGTTTCCGTTCCAACTGCCTTCGCCTAGCGCACGATTGTCAGGCTCTCGGCTGCGCGCGTCACGCCAGTATAAAGCCAGCGTGTCCTGTGATCTCTGAATGCCCAGCTTTCATCAAACAGCATGACATTGTTCCACTGGGAGCCCTGTGCCTTGTGCACAGTGAGCGCATAGCCATAGTCGAACGCGTCTCCCTGTTTGCGCACGGTCCAGGGAATTTCCCCTTCATGTTCCTCGAACAGGGCCTTGGGAACCTTCAACGCCACCCGACCCGACAATTCGTGGGCCAGCTCAGGCGAGACCCGCATCTTGATGTCCTTGCCGGTGCGGCTGGTGACCTTGTCGACCATCCAAATGCCGCCGTTGAGCAACCCCTTCTGATGGTTGTTACGCAGGCACACCAGCTTGTCACCCACCTGCGGGTAGGGGCCGTCGAAATCCTTCAGCTCCCTGAGGCGATTGTTGTATTTCTGCCGGGTCACATTGCGCCCGACGAGCACCTGATCGGCGGCCAGCACCTGATCGGTCTCCAGCGTTCGGCGCCCTATCACCTGAACGGCACCATAGTCGCCATAGTCCGGGGTGCGGCCCTCGCGGACGTCCTGAGCCAGACGGATGATCGGATTGTCCTGTGCCTGACGGTGGATCTCGGTGAGCATGATGTCCGGCTCGGCGTCCGTGAAATAGCCGCCGCCAGAAACAGGCGGCAACTGGGCGGGATCGCCCAGAACAAGCACCGGCTTGCCGAAGGAGAGCAGGTCCGAGCCAAGCATCTCGTCAACCATCGAGCATTCGTCGATGACGATCAGATCGGCATCATGGGCCGGACTGTCGCGGTTGATGACAAAGGCGGGAACATCTTCCTCGCGCTCGTCATCGTCACTGGTGTCCGGCCGGTAGATCATGGCATGGATGGTGCTGGCTCCGGGGCAGCCCTTCTGGCGCAGCACCTGCGCTGCCTTGCCTGTGAAGGCTCCGAACAGCACACTGCCATTGATCCCTTCGGCCAGATGGCGCGCAAGGGTCGTCTTGCCCGTTCCGGCATAGCCAAACAGTCGAAAGATCGGCTCGTTTCCGTTCCTGATCCAGTTGTCGACCGCCTTGAGCGCTGCATCCTGCTGTGGAGACCACTCCATATTTGCCTCATTGCAAACAAGACCTGCACCGGCTGCACGAATAGTCTTGGCCGGTGCGCTTGTCCTTTGAAGGCACCCGGGCCGATGCGCGCAGGACGGCGATGGTCAGGTTCGTTTCGTTTGGGAATCACTTTGGAGATTCATTACCAGATTGGTCAAGACTGTCCAAGCGGAGGCAAAATTTCAAGTCACCAGCTCCGCTTTGTGAACCCGTTGGAAAAGTCTACCCCGCAAGAGATGGGCCCGACGTTTGGTTCAGCACAAAAAAGCCCCCGGATGCGTGGTCTAGCATCCGGGGGCTTGTTTCTTTTCTGCCTCGGTCAGCGCAGGGATCAGGCCTGCATGAGAAGGCCTTCCGAGCTGCTTCTCGACCGGACTTCCCGATCGATCAGCTTGGCGAAATGCGGAGATAGACCCGAAAGCTGATCAAGACCGATGGTCGCCAGCCGATTTTCGGTTGGGTCCAGCTTGGAATAATGCGCAAGGCCAATGAGAATGGTCAGGACATGGTGCAGGCTGAGTGAGCCCATATCAGATGAACCTGAGCCCTCTTTCCTGATGCGCTCGATCAGTCTGGAAAGGCCTGCGGTCAGGTTCGCATACTGGTCCTGAAAAAGCTCATAGGACTGCAGGTCCTCGGTATTCAGTTCGCTGAGGCCGTTGAAGATCAGACAGCCGCGTCCACGTCCCTTGTCTGCCAGAAAATGACTGAAATCCATGATCAGATCCACCAATACAAGGTCTGGTTGCTGATCCTCTCCAGTCGCTCCACCTTTCATCAGGTCATGAAGTGGTGAGCTTTCCAGATAACGATCAAGAACAGTTGCAAGAATACCCTCGCGGGATCCGAAGCTGTTATAGAAACTTGATCGTTGAATCTTCATGGCATCGACAAGAGAACTGATAGAAGTGCGAACGATACCATCAGACCAGAAGCAATTCGTGGCGGCTTCAAGTACTGTCTCGGAATCGAATTCTTTAGGTCGGCCCATCATATCCCCCCGGTCAAGCGTTTATGCGGATTGTAAATATTACTTACATAAAATTTACATCGCTTAACCGATTGCTGCAACGGATTTGAGGAAACAAGTGGAAATTTAGTCGTACTAATACAATAGTCGGTACGGAGAAATTGATCGTTTTGACAAGATTAGAACTGTAATAATCCTATACATATTAATCATAAATCCATTCATTTGCATGAAGGTGGACAAAATACCCCTTGCGCCGAATATATGCCAGATTATTGAAGTTATTGATACATTACTCAGGCAATGTTTTTGTGTACGTATATTACCTAAGGTATTTAGGCGCGTGACTGCTGTAGCGTCAAGAAATTTTTAACTGTTGCGCAGAGTTGCATTTGTTCCTTGCGACACAACCTGTTGCCTGTGGGTAAACTGATTGCACCGGCACTCCACCTCGCTGCATTCGGGAAAATGTCGCCTGATTCTGAGCGCTGAAAGAACTTCAACTGGCCGAGATTGCGGTAGGTTACGTGGACTTTGAAGCCTTCATGATAGAGCAATTCGAACAGCGCGTCTCTCAGGGCAGGGTCTACTGCGATAGGGAAGCTTTGCGAAATTCTGACGTCAATTTCATCCAGAGGTAGTGTTTTCAAGCCCAGTCCGGCAAAGCTTTCATCGTAGATTGCTGCCTGTTTGCCAATCAGTTCCCGAGTATTAAGGCTATAACTAATGCAGGTCTGGAAATGCGCATCCTGCGTCTCGTCGAGGCTGCTGACCAGATCGACATAGGGTGCCTCTTCCATGTCCGGAGCATCAAACTGGAACAGGCGCTCGGCGACATCGTGCTGGGCTGTCCAGTAGGACATTCGTGCATGATGCGACGCGTTGCGTGTAACGATGAAGGCCGGCAACTCTCCCTCTACTTCGCGCATGCCGGGAAGACACCCCACGAGCAGGTCGCAATGGGCGGCCGGTTGTTCGCACACGCCAAGGGCCAGAAAGGCATCGGATCCATCTTCGACAAGCGCAATGGAGCGCCGGCTTAGGTCTTCATGCAGGGCGGCCTGAGGGGCGACCTGGCCATAGAGGTGGCAGAGCACTACGCAGCGGGTGCGTTCGGTGATTGCTGCCAGCACGGCTTCCGGAGCCAGAAGCAGTGTGTCGGGAGCCACATCGACCAGCACCGGCCTGGCCTTGGCAAGCAGCACTGCATGGGCAACACCCGCCGGGGCCAGAGCGGGAATGATCACTTCATCGCCGGGTTCTATATTGCAGGATAGAAGCGCCGTATAAAGGGCACTGGACCAGCCTGCGCAAAAATGGACATGGGCATTTTTGAAATGGCTTTTTAGCCGGGATCGTGCACTGTCTGGGGCTCCATGGGCCTCTGCCAGCGCGGATGCGGATGAAGGCTGGTTGTTTGCGGAAGAGGGATGGATTTCATTCATGGTGACAGCGCCTGAACTTTGCCCGTAACGCGGAGGCTTTGACTTGCGGGATAGGTTACTGTCAGGCTAACGCCAGAGGCGGCAAGAAGCGGTTAATCGCTCGGGTCCGGCGGGCACCATTTTCTCTGCCCGGTGGTCTTTTTGCCTCTATGGTAAACAAAGTCCTGCCACACGCAGGGCTTTCTCCCCAATTGGGCCCAAAGAGCCAAATGGATGGACGGACAGGGGGCGAGGAAAGACGCTCAGGAATTGAACAGCTCGTCTTCATCGAGATCGTCAGCGGGTTCGACCGGGCTGAGATAGCCCTCAACCGCATGCACCTGATCCCGGAAGCGGCGCAGGTTGTCGACCACGGCGGAGCCGCCAAGGCGCGTGCATTCTGCCAGAATGAGCTCGCAGGCCGAAGCGGCAGGCACCAGCGAGGGCAGCAACTGCGGTCCGGTCATCGGTACGAACAGGCCCATGTTGGCGTAGGGTACGGCAGGCGAGGACATGGTGTCGGTGATCGCTACGATCTTGCAGCCGCGCTTCTTGGCAACCGTCAACAGGCGGCCACCCTCCGAGGCGTAGGGCGCGAAGGTGAAGAGAATGATCAGGTCATGCTCGTCCGCTTGTCCCAATACGTCGAAATGCGATCCATCCGGGCTTTCCAGCAGCTGGATCTTGGGCATGGCGATCTGGCCCGCATAGGCCAGATAGTGAGCGAAGGCAAAGGACGAGCGATAGCCGGAAACATAGACCCGCTTGGCCTCCAGAATGGCCCGGGCGATGCGCTGCACCGCCTTTTGCGTATCCGGCTGGAACAGGCTGGTCAGGTTGCCCAGGGTCGCCTTGCCGATCTCGAAGAAGATGTCCGACTCGGTGTCCCAGCGGCTATCCTTCTGCAGGGCCGCCGCCCGGTCCTCAAAGCGCACGTCCCGTGCCTGCACGCCTTGCTGGAATACGGCCCGGAATGGCTCGAATGTCGAGAAGCCGACCACCTGCGCCAGTCGGACCACGGTGGAGGGATGCACATCGGCCGCCTTGGCCAGTTGGCGCACCGACTTGAAGGCGACGTCGGCCGGGTTTTCCAGAATATAGGAGGCTGCCACCTTCATCTGGGGTGACAGGTCGGCATAGGAGTCCCAAAGTTCTTGGCGTAGGTCATCCAGCGTCATGACGGCTCATTTCATTCAACATCAAAGGCAGATAAGGCTCAGCTTGCAGGCAGCGCGGACGGATTGCGCCACACTCTGTCATCTTAATACATAAGTTGGGACGGTTTGGCAAAAGCCTCTTGCTCTTCTGGCCCAAGGGGTAAGGCTCAAGGCTGCAATCATGACTTGTTGATAGATGAAAATGGCGCTTCATATGCCGATTGGTCATGTTAAGGTATTGAAATATAATAATGCAATGAAGTGCTTGCCACTTCGGATACTGTTGGGGCAGCACGTCATGCTCGGAATACCAAAACCCTTGATTGTCTCCTTTTCGGTTAATGGACTGAAAAGATCCAAACGTGACCATGTTTTCATCCCGATAAAAGTGGCGGAATTGCAGGCTCAGGCGCAGCAGGCGAAGGCTGCAGGGGCTTCTCTTTTTTCCTTCTCCGTCCGGGATGGGCGCGGTGCGGCCACGCTGGAGCCTGCCCTTTCAGCTGAAGCAGTTGCGGCCCTGCGCGAAGCGCTTGGCGAGAGCTGCCTTATCCAGCTGGAGCTTGATCTGGACCAGCCGAATGCGGTGGAGGCTGCTTTGCCGCTGCTTGAGGTGGCGCGACCAGATGCCTGTCTCTTGCCGTTCGCCCAACTGTTCCCGCGCGATGGCGACGAGGCGGATGAGGACAAGGCTCGTGATCTGCTGGACGGGTGCGAGGACCTCAAGATCGGCGTGCAGTTCGCCATGTCCGACCACACTGACATCGACTGGTTCTATGCCTTCCGCCAGTATGGGGTCATTCCGGAGGAGCAGCACGCCCTTCTGTTCATTCTGGGTGAGGATGGAGAAGAGCCGCAGAGCAATCCGCATGCCTTGCGCAAATATCTCGCAGCGCTTGAAAAGCAGCACCTTCTGGATGCTGTGCGCTGGTCAGTGGCCGCCTACGGGCTTCAGGAAAAGGCAGCCCTCAGCGCAGCGATTGCTCTGGGTGGACAGATCGCTCCCGGTTGGGCATATAATATCCACTCGGTAGAGGGTGAGGTTTTTTCAAGCCAGCAACAGCAGGTCGAGGCGCTCGGACAGATTGGACGGGCGCTCGGACGTCCGTTGGCCAGCGCTTTTGAAGCCCGCACCCTGCTGTTCGGGCCACGCTAGGTGGCTCGCATCCTTTAAGGCCATTCAGCCCGGCCCTGTCGGTTCTGAAAGCGTGCTGCGCTTTCCGGGTGCTCCGGGTCTGCTTGCGCTGTCTGGTCTTCATCCGTTACGAAGGGACTATACATGTCGGATCGCTTTCTTCCCCGGCGCGACAAGGTGAACGCCGAGCTTGGCAAATGCGAGCTCAAATATGATGGCTTCATCAAGCTGTCCACCTGCGAGCTTACCTTTACACGCAGCGACGGTGAGCGGGTCACCCTGAGCCGGGAAATCCACGACCACGGCGAAGCAATCTGTGTGCTGCCGGTCGATCGCGAGCGGCGCGTGGCCATGCTGGTGCGACAGCTTAGGGCCGGTGCCGTCTACAATGGCGAGACGGACCCGATGATCCTTGAGGTGGCCGCCGGTCTCATCGATCCGGGCGAGGAGCCGGAAACGGCCGTCATGCGGGAAGCTGCCGAGGAATTGGGGTTCCGCCTGTCGGAGCTTCAGCAGGTGGCTGCCTATTATGTCTCTCCGGGCACCCTGACCGAGCGGATCTATGCCTATCTGGCGTCCTACAGCCTCAATGACCGCATCGGTGAAGGCGGCGGGCTGGAAGACGAGGGGGAGGACATCATCGTCGAGGAAATTGCCCTTGATGAGCTCGGCGAGGCGGTGCTGCAAGGCTCTTTGCGCGATGCCAAGACCATCATGCTGATCCAGCATCTGATGTTGAGCGAGCCCGAGCTGTTCTTCTGACCGCTTATCGTCACACCTGCCCATCGGCCCTACGGACCATGCGAGCCAGAGGAAAGCAATAAAAAGCCGGAGACCGTGGTCTCCGGCGAGTTGAGTGCCCTTTTCTTGGTTTCCCACACGCGGTGCGCGGCCAGACAAGAGGCCCCGCTTGATCCGTCAGACGGTTGGGGTCTGGCCACTGAGAACCTGAGCCATCCAGTCGGTATCGATATTCTGGCCACTGAGAACCACGCCGACCTTCTTGCCCGCCATCTTGTCCTTTTCGGTCATCAGACCGGCAAGGGCGGCAGCCCCAGCGCCTTCGGCGACATTGTGGGTCGCCCGGTAGATCAGGCGAATGGCTTCGGCAACCGTGTCCTCTTCCACCCGGACGATGCGCTCGGCATTTTCCATGATGATTTCCAGCGAAACCGGATCGGGAACGCGCACGGCAAGGCCATCGGCAAAGGTGTCGCTGCGGTCTGCGGCGGTCAGCTTGCCGCATTCAAAGGAATTGGCATAGCCATCAACGCGGGCGGTCACGACGCCAACGATCTTGGTCTTGAGATTGAGAGCATTGCGTGCTTCGATCATGCCACAGATGCCAGACCCCTTGCCGATTGGCACATAGACCGTATCCAGATCAGGGTTCTGCTTCAGCATTTCATAGGAATAGGTGCCAACGCCAGCTACCAGATCCTCGTGATAGGACGGCACCATGTGCAGGCCTTCATCGGCGGCCATGGCCTTGGCCTTGGTAACGGCCTCATCGAAGTCGTCGCCCGCTTCGATCACAGTCGCGCCAAAGGCGCGCATGGCGGCGTTCTTTTCGGGGGAATTGCCCTTCGGCACAACGATCGTGGCGCTCAGTCCTTCAATGCCGGCAGCAAAGGCGAGGCTCTGGCCGTGGTTGCCACGGGTGGCGGAGATGAGGCCAGCTCCCTTCGGGAAACGTTTCTTGTAGCGGTTGGCATAGACCAGCCCGCCACGCACCTTGAAAGCGCCGGTCGGGGTGTGATTCTCATGCTTCATCCAGACATCGGCCCCGAGCGCATCGGCCAGAATTGGCCAGTTATAGCATGCGGTGGGAGAAAGAACCCGATAGATCAGTTCTTCGGCCTTTTCAAAATCGACACATGTAAGCATGGGAATATCCTTTTCGTGACTTTTACGACGTGCCGCCTGCCTGCCCGAAACGGGATCTCTGGTTTGGTTGGTCCGGTGGAGACTGTGTGAACACGGTCGGTCTCGTTGGGGGTCGGTCTCGTTGGGAGTCGGTCTTGGCAGGGGGCCGTCGCCTTGAGCAATCAAATTCTTGTTGTTAAAAATCATGGCAAAGGATATTGTATGGTTCAAACCTTATATTGTATGGGGTGCAAGAATATTGCCATCCATACAATTTGGCCGTCTGGCTCCTGTTCGGGCCGGAATGCCAACGCAAGGGTCCGTGATTTGCTGAAGTGCGCGTCATGTGTGCCGACAGGGGAGGCGTCGGACACAGACAAGCACAGTGGCTGCCGGGTAAGAGCTGATCGACAAAGGCAAGGCGATGCAAGAGAGCTGGTCATGAAGGAAACAAAGGTAAGTTGGTGCCCCGATCTGGCGGGCTATGACGGGCCGATCTATCGCGCGATTGTCGAAGCCATGCAGCGGGACATCCGCACCGGCGCCCTGCCGGAGGGCTCTCGCCTGCCGACTCAGCGCGATCTGGCCTGGGCTCTCAATGTCAACCTGTCGACTGTGACGGAAGCTTTTCGCGAGGCCACCCGGTTGCGCCTCATTGCCGGGGAGGTGGGGCGCGGAACCTATGTCCTGCCGGTCAATACCGCCACCAGCCTCTATGCCATTGATCGCCCCCATGCCGAGAATGCCATCGACCTGTCCACCATCAAGCCGGTGCAGGGCTTCTCCCGCGAGGATGTTCAGAGCCGCTTTGCCGCCCTGTTGCAAAGGCAGGATCTCGTCGACGTCATGGATTATCACGCGCCCAGCCTCATCGGGCGCTGCCGTGATGCGGTCGTGAAACTCTGCCAGAGCCGTGGCTTCCACCCACCGGCAGACCGTATCTTTCCCTGCGCCGGTGCACAGGCTGCCCTGTTCGCCGCCTTGCAGATGATCGCCAAGCCAGACCTGCCGGTATTGGTGGAGGAACTGACCTTTCCCGGCATGAAGGTGGCTGCCAAGCAGATGGGGCTGCGGCTTGTGCCTGTCACCATGGACAAGAAGGGCATTCTGCCCGAAGACCTCGACCGCGCCTCAAGAGCCAGCGGTGCCCGCACGCTGGTGATCAGCCCGATTCTGCAAAACCCCACCGGAACGACCATGGACCGCCAGCGTCGTGCCGATATCGTCGAGATGGCCGAAAAGCTCGACCTGCTGGTGATTGAGGAAGATGTCTATGGCGGTTTCTCGGGCCTGCCACCGCTCAGCCTGCAATTGGCCGGACGGTCCATTCTGGTGGGGGGGCTTTCCAAGCTGGTCGCACCGGGCCTGCGCTTTGGCTATATCATTGTCACTTTCGATGCTGATAGCCCCCGTTCCCGGCTGATGAATTTTGCCACTGACGAGCTGGTGCATGTGACGAGCTGGATGACGGCACCCATCATGCTGGAGCTGGTCTGCGACTGGATTGAAAGCGGTGCTGTGGACGAGCAGATGGAATGGCAGCGGCAGGAAGCGCGTGCTCGCCAGTCTCTTGTCCGGCGCCGCCTTGGCTTGCCTGCCCTTGGCCGCAATCCCGCCGCGCCGCATCTCTGGGTCTCGACCGACGAAGGCAGCCCCTATGCAGGGCGCTCGGGCGAACAGCTTGCGTCTCTGGCCCGGGCAGCCGGGGTTGATCTGGTGTCCGCCTCGACCTTCTGTGCCGGGCGCATGCTGTCCGATGGGGTGCGCATCTGCGTGACAGCCCCAAGGGACAGGGCCGATCTCGCCGAAGCCTGCAAACGCCTCGTTCAGGCGTGGAACTAGGCCCAGCCCAACTAAGCCGGAATCTGAAATCAGGCTGTCGCACAGGGCAAGCCCTGTCCTCATCAGCGCCCGGTCCTCATGTGCGCATTGCCGCGATCAGTTGACCGGTTCGGCCGTCCGCGGCAGTTCTTCTTCAGGGCTTTCAACCACCCGTTCCGGTGGGAAAATGACCTCTACCAGCGTGCCATGACCGCGCTCGCTGGAAAGGTTGAGCCGCGCCTTGTTGGCTTCGATCAGGGCCTTGGTCAGGGGCAGGCCGAGGCCAGTGCCTTCCGCCGCGCTGCGGGTGGTCGGCGATACCTGCCGGAAAGGTTCAAGTGCCCGCTTCATGTCTTCCTTGCTCATGCCGATGCCGGTGTCGCGAATGCGCAGGATCACTTCGCCGCTGTCCTGTTGGGTCGTCGAAACGATCACCTGTCCACCCGGATGGTTGAACTTGACCGCATTGGACAGGATATTGAGGATGATCTGGCGCAGCGACCGGTTGTCGGCCACCACATCGGGAAGCCGCGAAGAGGCGGATGTCCGGATGATGATCTGGCTGCGGTTGGCCTGCGGCTGCATGATGCCGACGCATTCGGTGACCATGCCATTGAGCGGAACGGCCTCGAACTGCAGCTCCATCTTGCCCGCCTCGACCTTGGAAAGGTCCAGCAGGTCATTGAGCAGGCTGATGATATGCGTGCCGGATATCTTGATATCCTTGAGATAATCCTTGTAGCGTTCCTGCCCGATCGCCCCGAAGCGCTCTTCCATCATCACTTCGGAAAAGCCGATGATCGCGTTGAGCGGCGTCCGGATCTCATGGCTGACCTTGGCCAGAAATTCCGACTTCTTCTTGCTGGCCCGTTCGGCGCGCAGCTTCTGGGCTATCAGCTCTTCCTGCGTCCGTTTCCATTCGGTCACATCCCGCAGCACTGCACAGAAGCGGTTGGTGCCCGGTATCGACACCCGTCCCATGGTCATGACCAGCGGAATGAGGCCACCCGAGCGCAACTGGCCGATGACTTCCTGTCCACCATTGATAAGGCTGGCAAGCCCGCTGTTCCTCAGCCGCTCGAGATAAGCGAGGGCATCCTTGTGGCTCTCTTGTGCCAGCAGGGAAATGAACGGCTCTCCGGCCACCTTGTGACGGTCCACTTCGAACAGGGCCTCTGCCGAATGGTTCATCCTGAGGATGTTGCCGTCTCTGTCCAGCACCAGAACGCCGTCGGTGGCGGTATCCAGAATGGCTTCCAGTTCGGCGATTTTCTCGTCCTCTTCGGAAACCCCAATCGATGGCGGCGTAACCGGGGTTTCTTCAAAACACAGCATGGCCGCAGGCTGATCGCCCCAGGCAATAGAAGAAATGTTGGCCTGAACCGAAATGGGGCTGCCGTTTTCGGTGCGCAGGGTGGTGCGGCCGTTGGTCTTGGTCAGCCAGTCGCCGGGGCGCCCGGAAAACAGCCCTTCCATGCCGCCCGCTTCATCAAGGGCATCCTCCGAGGCAAAATCCAGCAGGCGCAAGGCGGTCTTGGAGGCGAACAGAACCCGGCTTTTGGCCGACACGATGATCGCAGTCTGCAGCTTGTTG
Source organism: Cohaesibacter haloalkalitolerans (assembly GCF_003574655.1). Lineage (GTDB taxonomy): Bacteria > Pseudomonadota > Alphaproteobacteria > Rhizobiales > Cohaesibacteraceae > Cohaesibacter > Cohaesibacter haloalkalitolerans. The sequence goes on along the minus strand of NZ_QNUM01000002.1, from coordinate 586,625 downwards.
AGCATGTCAATCAACGGCGAGGCCTTGTCCTGCCTGTCCCAGAGCGACTCTGCGCCGAGCGCCGCAACGCCCGCAACAGCTGCCGCCGTGAGAGCCGCCGTCCCCTCGATGGTGCCAGCCACCGGGGAGGCTTGCTCCTGATCGACAGGCGCATTGTCTGCTTCGTCATCCATCGCCGAGATGACAAAGTGGTTCTCGGAAACAACCGGTTCGTCAAACAGCTCATCGCCTAGCGCTTCACCCGGTGTCGGGATCTGCGGTTCCTGAAACTCGGGTGCGTCGTTGCCTCCAGCTTCAAGGGGCACGACTTCATCAAGAGGAGGGAGGCCATCAAGGCTTTCGCCTTCATTCGGTCCCTCAAGAGGCGCCACTTCGGTCTCGTCCGGCGTCGGCATTTCCTGCGGTGTGAAATCTGTTACAGAGTCCACCGGAGAGCCCGCCAAAGGGTCGGTCTGGGATGATGCGGATGTGTCCGTGGTCGTGTCGTCCGGCTCCAGAGGAGGTGTCTGTGGTCCCTCATCTTGCAGGGCTGGTGTCGCCGTTTCAACAGAAGGAGCATTGTCTTCCGCAACGTCCGGCTCTTCCTGCCGCTGTTGTTCGGCAGGATGCATCGGCGCAGCCGGTGGGACCGCCTGTTCTTTGGCTTGAGCCGCCTGATCATGCAGCTGTTTCAGCCGTGGGTCGATGGAAAGGATGTCCAGAAGAGCTTTGCTGGTAGCTGCCGACTTGTGCGCATCCTCCTTGCGCTCACGGGCTTCGAGCAGGGCGCTGAGGGGTTTGTTTGCGGATTGCCATGGCAGGACCAGATGATCCTCCTTGCGTCGTGGCGGAATGATGGAACAGAACGGGCGGCGCACAAAGGACGGCTCTGGCGCGGTCTGCTTTTCCTCATCACCGCCATCGCGGGGCACAATCGCTGCGGGCTTGTCGACCTTTTCGACTTCGCTTGCGACCTGCTGCAGGATCTCTCGTGTCGGGAAGCTTGGGGCAGGATCAGCCGAAACTTCATCCTGCTCTTCCTCCTCCTCGGCTTCCTCGTCGGAAAGCGCGGCAGGATCCTCATAGTCGTCATCAAGGTCTTCAGCAGGCAACCGGCTCTCGAATGTCTCGTCGGACAGCACGTCGGCGATTTCCTTAAAGGCGTGCTCCTCACCGGCGCTGAGCTTGTGGCCACTCTCTGGGCGCACATCGGCATCCCCGGCATCAGCCGAGGAGGGCGCAGCCACTTCTCGCACACCGGTAGCATTGCCGCTGAGCAAGGTGCCCACGAGATTTTGGCGGTTGCTTGCTGGTTGGTCTGGCGGCGTCAGATCTGAGCCATCGGCAGCTGCTTTGGCAGCTTCTTCGGTGTGGTTTGGCTGGTTGGTCGGCTGGTCTTCAAGTCCCTTCTCATTGTCTTCACACACGGCGATCACCCCGGTTGTTTCGACAGAAGCTTCTTGCGACGTCCCCCGGCCGCGTTGATCATCTGGCGAAATCAGTTCAGTCGTGGTTGCTACGGCATTCCTTGCAGCCTCAAGTAGGTCTGCAGATATTAAGTCATCAATTTGCGCAAGATGAGGCGGAACTGTGGCCTGTCCACTCTCCTGCTGCGTGTTTTCTGTTTCTGTGGCTGTTTCGGTCTCTGCGCCTGCTTCAGGCCCATGCCCGGTCGATGCCTTGACGTCGGCAGGTCTGCAAAGACCAAAGCCACGATAGCCCTGAAATCCGTGAAGTCGGCCATAGATCGGCAGGCCCGTCAGCTCCACTGCGATGCGGCAGTCCTCTCCTTCAACCGGCCACCAGACATCAAGGCTGGCCCAGGTGTCACAGCTGGCAAAGCCCCTGGCGATGGTGCCGTCCCTGTCCATCCCGAACCGTTCGGCGATTTCGGACCAGCGCATGCCGACGATGTCCGCGTTGCCACGGCCCACGGCCATCGCCAGTTCATCGGAGACAAATTTGAAGCGCCCGACCTCGTCACTTTCCCAGACAAAGTGGAACGGCCCAGCCGCTCCGCCGGTGGATTGGCCATAGTCACTGGCAGCCTGAATGGACATGGATGATGAGGCATCCTTGCCCTTGGGCGGGAAGCGCAGTGGGTAGACATTGTCGCCGGAGCGGCCCGTGGCGGCCTGCTTCTGACGGAAGTCGGCAAGGTTGGTGACCGAACGGTCCCTTTGTGGTTCGACGTCCTTGCCAGTCACCGGATCGGTGAAGGGAAGCGTGGATGGCTTGCCTGCGTCGCTGTTGAACGGGGCCTGTTCAGCTCTTTGCAACAATTCAAGGCCAGTGGTCAGCTTGTTCCGGATCTCCGACAGCTCATCAAGGCCGAACTGGTCATCGAATATGTCCGCTTCAGCTGCAGAAAACGAGGCTTCATCAGTCAGCTGATTGGGCGATTCCAGATCGGCAAAGGGGTTTTCAATCCATGGATCATGGGCCGGAACAGGGCTGGCCGGATTATGCACCAGAAGAAGATAGCGACTGCGCAAATCGTCTGAAACGCGGGCGACTGCGGCCCCGGTCTGGCTGTCGCAGAAGGGCAGGGAACCCTCTCCAACCCGTTCATCGCCATCCACCCTGGCGAGCAGTTTGCCAAGAGCGACAGCGTTTTCGCCAAACGGCAGAAAGTCTTCGGAGGATGCCAGCAATTGGCCTTCCTTGTCGAGCAGTGCGGCCCACATGGCCTTGTCGCTGGCAAGCGCCTTGAGCAGGTCGGCGGTTGGCTCGACAGGTGCGAAGGCTGTTTCGCGGGAGCTCTCGATGGCCTCCAGCGGCACCGATGACAGCACCAGCAGCACGGTTTCCCCTTCGACCGTCAGCTTCTTGCAAAGACAGGACAGAGTGACGAAGGACAGACCGAGAAAGAACCGCAACTGGTCGAGGGTCGGCGTATCGGGACGGGCGTTGCGCGCCAGCCGTGCCAAATGACGCCGGGCGGGGTGCACATCGCCAAAGCTACGCGATAGCAGCGATTCCATGCTTGTTTCGGAGAAAAATGCCAGCCCTGCGGCATTGGCCCACAAGATGCGGTTGCCCTCAGTGTTCCAAACCCACGCCGGGCGCGAGTCAAGCAGAACCGCCCCGATGGTCGGATGCGCGGTCAGAGTCAGAAAGGGTCTGGCCAGAGAAGCTGCTGGAAACGTGGGCATGGTTCTTTAATCTTGCTCATTGAAGGAAACCCTTAACAAAAGGTTTCCGGATAAATGATTGCGTTAATAAACCGTTATGACATTTTCGTTTGGCGAGGTCCAATATTTCGAGCGGAATAACCTCGCTTTTGAGCCCGCATGGTTAATCTGCCCAGGCTCGTTCTGTTAACCAATTATAAAGCAATTGTTCGCGGCCTGCATAGTCATTTTTACAAGGGAAATCGCCAAAAACTGATTGCACGCAAGCGGTTTCGGTTCAGGTGTCTGGCCAACGGAGGGGGCTTCAGTCACCTTGGTGAGCTATTGCCGCAACGATGTTGCGCTGCAAAATGATTGCTGTTATGCTGCGACGCACAATTTTCCTTTCGTTGCAAACCCCGAATCGCCGGAGACGCATCATGGCCATGTCCGAAAGACTGTTCGACGTTCCTTCCGAATTCCGCGAAATGGCGGAAAAGGGTATCAAGCAGACCCTCAAATCCTATGAAACGCTGCATGGCCTTGTCGAACAGACGGCAGACCGTTTCGCCGGTCCGGCAGAAGGTTTGCGCGGTGAGCTGATCGACTTCAACAAAGCGGCCTTTTCTGCGACCGACGAGGGCATTCGGGCGTCCTTTGCATTGGCGGCCGAGCTGACCAAGGCCGAGAGCCTGCAGGATGTCATCACTCTCCAGACCAGATATGTCCAGTCGCAGATGCAACGCTTCAGCGATGTTACCGGTGAACTGGGGGCCATGGCTGGCCGTATGGCAGAGGGAGCGGACAAGAAGACTGAGGAAGAATAGTCCTTCCTGTCCAGCCTCTCGGGAAGATTCCGCATCTGACTTGTGCGCTGCAAAGATGGTGCATGACTGTGTGCCGTAGCAAGAGCCCGCGCTGTTGCAGAATTGGGATGAGCTGCGGCGCTTCGCGCCCTCCGCCCTCTGGTGACAGGGCAGACCCCAATCGGCATTGGAGTGAAGTGAGCCTTCAATCACATCTTTTGAGCGGAACGCCTCGGGCGAGGCGAGCGACCAAGTGGGTTTTGGGAGGGCCTCGCAAAGGGCAGACACCAATTCGTATATTGCAACAACCCAAGGCGTGAACGCAGCAACTGTCCCGCATCGGGACTGGCGGTCGGCGCATTCATCCCGGTCATTTCATGGAATCATTGGTGAAATCACGCAACAGGCGAGACACGGGCATCACCTCTGAAGCTGCCAGTTCTGCCGAGTTGTTCACAAAACCACTGATCAGGCATAGAGATTCGGGCTCTGGTGACGTTTTTTTGACAAGCTGTGGGAAGTCCCGATTTCTGCTCTTGCATTTTCCGCCAAGCTTCCCTAAAAAACGCGCACTACAGGGTGCTATGCAGTCGTAGCTCAGTTGGTTAGAGCGTCGGATTGTGGCTCCGAAGGTCGGTGGTTCGAATCCACCCGACTGTACCATTTCTACCCTGTGATTTTCCTCCTATCATCAAGCTTTCTTGAAACCGCACGTTCTTTGACGCGCCGGTTTTCGGCTGCGCTTTTCTGTGCTTTCGCGCAGAACCAGCTCTGGTCCGGCGCTGCATTGTGCACAAGATGATGCATCGCGACCACCCGATCCTGCCTTCTGACGAAATCCCCAACGCTTTCCGTGCCTTGGCGAGCCCTATTGCCGAGCCATGAGCGGGTGGAAGGACCGTCGCCAAGCCATTGGTTTCATTCCTCTGAACAGAAAAAGGCAAAGCGGCACTGGTAATTGCCGTGGGTTTGCGCTTAAATCAGCCGCGTAACAGGGGCGTCCGGGAGACCGGGCTGAGATGAACCCTTCGAACCTGAACCAGATCATACTGGCGGAGGAAGTTGCGCTTTGGTCCCAAGGGAGCCCGATGGTTTCCGCACCGACCCGATGTCAATTCTTCCGCCTCAGTAGGAGTGAAGAATGACCGACTGGGGCCAATATCTCTCTCATATGCGCCAAACAGCGCCACTTATCCAGAATATCACCAACTATGTCGCCATGAATGTCATGGCCAATGCGCTGCTCGCATCCGGGGCGTCGCCTGCCATGCTGCATGCCGAAGAGGAAGCGGGCGAATTTGCCGCCATCGCTTCGGCCCTGACCATCAACATCGGTACCCTTTCCACCGACTGGGTGCGCGGGATGATCGTGGCGGCAGAAAGCGCCAATGACAACGGCACGCCATGGGTGCTCGACCCGGTTGCTGCCGGGGCGACGGCTTTCCGGCGTGAGACCGCCGCCTCGCTGGTGGCGCTCAAGCCTTCCGTCATTCGCGGCAATGCCTCGGAAATCCTGGCACTATGCGGTGAGATGACCAAGGGCAAGGGGGCGGACAGCTCCGACAGTGTGACGGCAGCCGAAGAGGGCGCCCGGGCGCTCGCCAGCTCCATTGACGGGATTGTCGCAGTCACCGGTCCTGAGGATTTCATCACCGATGGCACCCGCGCCTATCGGGTGAACAATGGCCATCCCATGATGCCGCTGGTCACCGCTCTCGGCTGCACGCTCAATGGTGTGATTGCCTCCTTCATCGTTGGCAAACCGCATCTGGAAGCAACCGCTGCCGCCATCGCCTATTATGGTCTCGCCGGAGAGGTTGCTGCCGAGAGCACTTCTGCGCCGGGCTCCTTTGCCACCGCCTTCATTGATGCGCTTTACACCATCACCCCCGATCAGCTTTCAAGCGCCGCAAGGATACAGGAATCATGAATCTCTCCGTCTATTTCGTCACCCCTCATAATCCCGATGATGCCCTTGTGCTGGCCGCGCTGAAGGGCGGCGCATCCATCATCCAGCTGCGCGACAAGACCGCACCCGATGAGGTGCTGATCGAGCAGGCAACGCGCCTCAACAAGCTGGCTGAGGCGTATGGCGTGCCGCTCATCATCAATGACCGCCTCAATGTGGCGTTGGCAAGCGGCGCCGCAGGCCTGCATATGGGCCAGTCCGATGGCGACCCGGTTGCCATGCGCAAGGCTCTGGGGCCGGACAGGATCCTCGGGCTTTCCATCGAAAATGAACAGCAGTTGGCCATCGCCGCCGCTCTGCCCGAAGGGACGCTCGATTATATTGGCTGCGGACCGGTGCGCGCCACCTTGTCCAAAAAGAACCACGCCACTCCGATCGGCCTTGAGACCATGGGCCGTATTGCTCGTGCCGCACCGTTCCCATGCGTTGGCATCGGTGGTGTCAAGCTGGCCGACATTCCCCGCGTCAAGGCCGAAGGCTGTGCCGGACTCGCGATTGTGTCGGCCATTTCCGAAGCGGACGATCCGGAAGCGGCAACCCGCGAACTGGTGGCTGCCTGGGAGGCCGCATGATCCCGAATATCCTGTCGATTGCCGGCTCTGATCCGTCTGGCGGGGCCGGCATTCAGGCCGACCTCAAGGCGATCTCTGCCAATGGCGGCTATGCCATGGCGGTGATTGCCGCCATGACGGCCCAGAACACCCAAGGGGTGAGCGGCTGGGTGCCGACCGACCCGGATTTCATCGTCGCCCAGATCGAGGCCATTCTCGCCGACATCCGCGTTGATGCCATCAAGATCGGCATGCTGGGCACATCCAGTGCCGTCGAGGCTGTCGGGCAAGTGCTCCGGGACTGTGCTGCCCCTATCGTGCTGGACCCGGTGATGGTCGCCAAGGGCGGCTCACGGTTGCTCAACGATGAGGCGGTCGAGGCCGTGCGCGCCGTGCTGGTGCCCATGGCAACCATCATCACGCCAAACCTGCCCGAGGCAGCAGACCTTCTTGGCACCATGGAGGCAAGGAGCACCGACGACATGCTGGCTCAGGCCAGGGCGCTGCTGTCTCTCGGCCCACAGGCGGTCTATCTGAAGGGCGGCCATCTAGGCTCGGCTGACAGTCCCGACCTGTTCCTGATGAAAGACACGCAGGAATGGATCTCGGCCCCGCGTGTCGAGACGAAAAACACTCATGGCACCGGCTGCTCCCTGTCGTCGGCGCTTGCCACCCGGCTCGCCCTCTCCGGTGATGGCCTCACCGCAGCCCGAGAAGCCAAGGACTATATTTCCAGGGCTATTGCTGGCAGCGCCAATCTCGATGTCGGGTCCGGCCACGGCCCGACGGATCACTTTTTCATGCTGAGGAGCTGACCCCGTGACGAAATTCTCTTTCAAGACACTGGCCATGAAAACACTGGCGACCGCCGCCCTGTTTGTCGGCCTCAGCTTGCCAGCCAGCGCCGGAACCCCTTTCTCGGTGATGCTCGACTGGTTCGTCAATCCCGATCACGGCCCGATCATCATCGCCAAGCAACGGGGCTATTTCGCCGAGGCCGGGCTGGATGTCGATATCATCGCCCCCGCCGACCCCTCCGATCCGCCCAAGATGGCGGCTGCCGGTGAAGTAGACCTTGGCGTATCCTATCAGCCGCAGCTCTATTTGCAGCATAAGGAAGGCCTGCCCGTGGTCCGCGTCGGCTCGCTGATCGATAGCCCGCTCTATTGTGTCATGGTGGACGCTGATGGCCCCATCAAGAGCCTTGCCGACCTCAAGGGGGGCCGTATCGGCTTCTCCGTGCCGGGCATCGAGGAAGCCTTGATGCACCGCATGTTGCGCACCAATGGTGTGGAACCCGAAGAGGTGGAGAGCATCAATGTCAACTTCGCCCTGACCTCGGCGCTTGCCGCAGGCACGGTGGACGCCGTCGGCGGTGCTTTCCGTAATTTCGAATTGCACCAGATGGCCATGGTCGGGCGCAAGGGGAAATGCTTCTTCCCCGAAGAGAATGGCGTGCCGGGTTATGAAGAGCTGATCTATGAAACCTCGACAGATCGCACGGATTTCACCGCCATCAAGGCGTTCCTGTCTGCCACAGCCCGTGCAGCCAAGGAGATCGCCAAGGATCCGGAAGGCACATGGCAAGAGTTCAAGGGCTATGCCGCTGAACTCGACGACCAGCTCAACCATGATGCATGGTTCGATACCTATCCGAAATTCTCGGTTAAGCCGATGGCGCTCGACAAGGAGCGGTATCAGGCCTTCGGCGCCTATCTGGCTGACATCGGCATGATTGATGCCGTGCCTGCGCTGGATACGGTGACCCGCGCACTCGGAAACGAGTAGGGGGCACTGATGACGCATTACGGCCTGTCCGGCACGGTCTCTCTGGAAGGGGAGCGGCTCATTGATCCGTTTGTCTTGTCGCTGCGGACAGGCTGGACAGCCTTGCTCGGGCCTTCGGGCTCGGGCAAATCAACGCTATTGCGGCTGCTGGGAGGGCTTCAGTGCGAGGCTGGTTTCGAAGGCAGTCGCAACGGAGCCGCCCGCGTTGGCTGGATGGCGCAGTCCGACCTCATGCAGCCGCGCCTGTCGGTTCTGCACAATGTCATGCTGGTTGAGACACTGGCCGGACGCAATCCGGATCCGGCGCGGGCACGGGACCTGCTGGCGGCGGTCGGGCTCGCCGGGTACGAGCCGCGCCGGCCGGGCGCCCTGTCCGGTGGTCAGCGCCAGCGGGTGGCGTTGGCCCGAACCTTGATGAGCGAGGCCGATCTCATCCTGCTTGACGAACCTTTTTCCGCGCTTGATCCGGCCACGCGCCAGACCATGCAGGATCTCGCCCATGAGCAGTTTGCCGGTCGGACTGTCCTGCTGGTCACCCATGATCCGGCCGAAGCGTTGCGCCTCTGCGACGCTATCTGGCTATTGAAGGACAGGGCGCTTCACCCGGTGGCCGCCCTTGATGGCAGCAAGCCCCATGATCTGGCCGACCCGGCTCTTGCCATAACAGCCACGCGCCTGCTTGACGACATAAGGGGGGCGGTATGACCCGACGCCTCCGTCCTCTGCTGCCATTTCTGGCTCTGTTGCTTGTCTGGCAGGGTGGTGCCAGCCTGCATCTGCTTCCCGCCTTCATTCTGCCCAGCCCCGGTGCTGTGCTGCAAGCGCTCTGGACGGACCGAGCGCTGCTGACGAGCCATGGTCTTGTCACCCTTGGCGAGGTGGCGCTTGGCTTTGTCACAGGGGCTCTGCTGGGCGTTGGCTTTGCCATCCTGATGATGCTGTCACCGGTGGCGCGGATGAACTTGCGGCCTCTGCTCAATGCCTCACAGGCGGTGCCCGTTTTCGTGCTGGCACCGATCCTGACGCTGTGGTTCGGCTATGGCATGGCACCCAAGGTGGTCATGACCATCCTGCTGGTGTTCTTTCCCATCGCCTCGGGCCTTCTCGATGGCATGCTGTCGACACCACAACAGAGCCTTGATCTGGCCCGCATCGCGCATGCCAGCCGCCTGCGGGAACTAATCTGGCTGCGCTTGCCCCACGCTCTGCCACATCTGGCAGCGAGCATTCGCATCGCCGTGACCTATGCCCCGACGGGAGCGGTGATCGGGGAATGGATCGGGTCGTCCAGGGGGCTCGGCTATCTGATGCTGATGGCCAACGCCCGTTCGCGCATCGCCCTGATGTTTGCAGCTCTGCTCCTGATCGTGGCGATGACCCTGATCCTGCACCGGTTGGCCGACCGCCTGCTGCAGCGCGTCCTTTCTGCCTGAAAGATCGTAACCGCCGGATTGGCTCCGCAAGAAAATCTGCCAGATAGAGCCGCTTTTAAGGGCGTCGGCTAACGATTGATTCACGACCGCCCGTTAAAAGAGCCGGGCAGTTGAAATGTGTCTATAGCTTTTCTGAATGAAATAAACTCTGTGCCTATCAAAATGTGGTTCCAATGAAGCCTGTAATGGTTGCGTTTCAAGTTGACAGGCAAAAAGCAACTTTAAATAGAGAATTCGGCGGCCAGAATCTGGCTTTGTCGAATGTCTTGTAATTTGGATATATCGCGTCGTATTTATGGGTATTGGGGGCGGCTTTATATCTATCTGTTTAAACTGCGACTGACTATATCTTGGGGATTTTCGTCCGCTATGACAAAGCGATTGCTCAGACTGGCCAATATTACTCTTTGCTCAATCGTCATTTCCGTCCTGACAACAGCGTTGCTGATGCATTTCATATTCGGGAATATTCCGATCGCGGGGCTGGTTATCGCCGCACTGGTACCCATCCTTGCGGGCCTGCCGATCATCATCATAATTGATCGCCAGCGGCGCAAGCTCAATGAGGCGCTGGCAGAGCTCAAGCAGGCTCATTCCCAGATGGAAAGCCTCAACGCCGAGCTGGAGAAGCAGGCGCGATATGACTATATGACCGGTTTCCTGAACCGTCGCTATTTCGTCGAAGCGGTTGGTACATGCGCCCATCAGAGCGGTAACGGTGCCATGCTGTGCATCGACGTCGACAATTTCAAGCAGATCAACGACAGCTTTGGTCATCTGGTCGGGGATGATGCCCTCAGGCTGATCGCCCGAACGATCTCGTCGGCAACCAGAGACGGCGATCTGATCGCCCGCATGGGCGGCGAGGAATTTGCCATATTCCTGCGCAATGTCGACTTCAAGGGAGCCTTCAAGGCGGCAGAGCAGGTGCGCATGGCCATTGAGGCAACGCCGTTCGAGCCTACAGAAGGCGTGCGCCATGACCTCTCGGTCAGTATCGGTGTCGCCCTCTCAGGTGAAACCAAGGACTTCAAGACCCTGTTCGGGCAGGCTGACATGAGGATGTATACCGCCAAGCAGCAGGGCAAGAACCGAACCATCTCGCCAGACATCAATCATCTCGGACAGGTGGCCTGAAACGGACAGTATCCGGGCTCAAAAGAAATCCGCCAGCCTTGAGGGCGAGCCCTGAAGACTGACGGATCGATCCGGTGTGCAGTCGTTTCGCCAACACCAACCGGGCATGACAGGATCAATCCCGCGGCGGAATATTCACGCCCTTCTGTACTGCAGGACGGTCCATGAAGCGTTTGAGATAATCGACCACATTGGTGTAGCTGTTGAAGTCTACCAGATCGGCAGCTTCATAGATCCCGACGATCGGACGCAGCCAAGGGGCAATTGCCATGTCGGCAATCGAATAATCCCCGGCGATCCAGTCTTGATCAGCCAGCTCGTTGTTCAACACGTTGAGCAGGCGTTTGGTCTCATCGATGTAACGCTGACGTGGGCGTGGATCCTCGATCTCGGCGCCCTTGAACTTCACGAAGAAGCCCAACTGCCCGAACATAGGCCCGATGCCACCCATCTGGAACATCAGCCACTGGGTGACCTTGGCCCGGTCGCGATCCGTGGAGCCGATGAATTTGCCGGTCTTGTCCGACAGATAGAGCAGGATGGCTGCAGATTCGAACAGGCCGATCGGGTCGCCATCCGGCCCATGCGGATCGATGATGGCGGGAATCTTGTTGTTCGGGTTCAGCGACAGGAACTCGGGGCTCTTCACGTCGGCATCGGACAGTGTCACCTTGTGGGCTTCATAGGGCAGGCCCATTTCCTCAAGCGCGATGGACACCTTGACGCCATTGGGGGTCGGGAAGGAATAGAGCTGGATCACGTCTGGATTCTGTGCCGGCCATTTCTTGACGATGGGAAAGTCGGACAGCGTCTTGGGATCGTTCATATGAATGTCTCCGAAAATTGCGTGGCTTCAATCATCTGGGGATTGAAACGGAATGAGTTTGGAAAATGTCCCTATAAGGTAATGTGGGAAAGAGCAAATATGCAGTCCGTCTGACGAAAGAATTTTGCGTGTTCTTCAGTCAACGGGAAATCGCTTTTCAGCACGTAAGATGAAGCGGGAGCGGGGGCAAAAAGACTGCCCCAAAGAGAGGCACTGGCAAGGCAGGGCGGGGTGCTTTGTGCTGGGCGTTGGGAAGGCCGTTGCGGGGAACCGGCTTTGCCCACGGTGTCAGGAGGCTAGAGGACAGAAAGAGACGGGCTGTTCAGGTGAGATCAGGCCGCTTCCGGCAGTGACAAGGCGTCGGCCCCACCAAGGTGGGAGAAGACAGAGGCCAGCTGGTCCAGATCAACGGCATAGTTCTCGGTCAGGAATTCGACGATAAGCCCCCTGTCATGAGGATCCATCCCGGCCTGCACGATCACACTTTCAATCTCTGTTTCTTCCAGCAGATGTGGGCGAACTGAAATATATTTTGGCATGCTGCTTCCTTTCTGGCCGTTAACGGTTTCGATGATCTTGGACTGTGTCTTCATTGTGGCGGTGAAGAGCGAAAGCCCGAGACTTCGCAGAAATACAGGATTTCATGGTTAATCAAGATGGTTAACAAAGTGTTAAACTTGTCCGAATGAGAGCAGGCGACGGCGATATTTTTGATTGGTTGTGTATGGTTGTGTCGCTCCTTCTGGGATTGGAGAGGGATGGCGCACAATGCAAGGTTCAATTGAAGTCGTGAATAATGGTGCTCTTTGTAGTTGTGACTATGTGAATGTACGATTCTGGAAGTATAACGCTATAACATTGATTTGTTTGTTCATTTAATGGCGTCCAAATACACACTGAGACCTTGAATTTCTATTTCAAGACTACAGATTGATGTTACATTGTATCGTGAGTTGTAGTCAGAAAAGGATCAGAAGATGTCTAACGACAAGACCATTGAGAATCTTAATACCGCCTTGCAAATGGAGATGAGCGCCGCTCATCAGTATCAGCTCAATGCACAACGTCTGGACGATTGGGGGCTGGGTAAGCTCGCTGGCCAGATGCGCGGCGAAATGCAGGAAGAGCTGGGCCATTCCGATCGCTTCATCGGGCGCATTCTTTTCCTAAAGGGCACCCCGGTCATGGCGTTTGAAAAGCCACCGGTTCTGCACGACTCGCTGGTTGATCTGTTCAAGGCGGATCTAGCCGACGAGGAGAACGCCATTCAGACCTACACCAAGGCCTCCAAGGAAGCCTATGAAGTGGGCGACATCGGCTCCAAGGCCCTGTTCGAAGAGATCGTCATTGACGAGGAAGGCCACAAGGCCTGGCTCGAACTACAGCTGGATCTGATCGAACGCCTTGGCGAGAAGACCTATAGCGCCAAATTCATGTCGACTGGCGGGGAAGAAGGCGACGAATAGGCGCCACCCTAGTCGGAAGATGGAAAGGCCCCGCATTGGATACCAATGCGGGGCCTTGTCATGTCTATTATGTTTCGGCAATGGGGGGAGCCGATCAGGCCTTAGCCCAGTTCTGGGGCAACCGGCACCACGAGACGCCCGCGGACCTGTCCCTCAAGGAACTTGGGAGCAATACCGATGACCTCGTCAAGCGACACCTCGGTGGTCATGGCCTCCAGCTTGGCTTTGTCCAGATACTGAGCCAGCGCGGCCCATGCTGCCTGCCGAGCCGCTTTGGGAGCCATCACGCTGTCAACGCCCTTGAGCGTCACACCGCGCAGGATGAAGGGGGCCACGGTGGTCGGCAGGTCCATGCTGTTGGCAAGACCGCATGCGGCGACCGTGCCGCCATATTTGATCATCGACAGCAGGTTGGCCAGAACCTGACCACCAGCCACGTCGATTGCAGCAGCCCAGCGTTCCTTGTTGAGCGGGCGCGGCTTGCCCTGCAGCTCTTCACGGTCAAGGATGGTACTTGCCCCCAGGCCCTTGAGATAGTCGGCCTCACTGGCCCGGCCTGTGACGGCGACCACATTGTAACCCTTGGCAGCAAGCAGGGCGACGGCCACGCTGCCCACGCCGCCAGTTGCGCCGGTGACCAGCACTTCGCCGACCTCAGGGGTTACGCCATTGCTTTCCAGCGCCAGCACACAAAGCATTGCAGTATAGCCAGCAGTGCCGACGGCCATGGCTTCCCGCATGGAAATACCCTCTGGCAGCGGAATGAGGAAGTCACCGTTGACCTGTGCCCGCTTGGCAAGGCCACCCCAGTATTTCTCGCCCACGGACCAGCCGTTGAGAATGACCTTGTCGCCAGCCTTGTAGTCGGGATGGCGGCTTTCGGCGACGATGCCGGAGAAATCGATGCCGGGTACCATCGGGAAGCTGCGCACGACCGGCGAAGCTCCGGTGATCGCCAGGGCGTCCTTGAAGTTGAGGGTAGACCAGGCAACATCGACGGCAACTTCGCCTTCAGCCAGAGGCTCGAAAGTGATCTGGCTTTTGGCAACGGTCTGGCCGTTTTCGTCCTTGTTGATCAGAATGGCATCAAACATGCAGGGTTCCTTTTTCTGCAATGGGGGATTGAGTTTGAATGAAGATTGGTGACAGGGTCACGCGTTGATAAGTGAGAAGAAGCCCTCCGCAAAGCGGTGCAAGGGGTCGGGGCGGCGTTCGAGCTTGGCGCGCAATACGGCACCTTCCCAACCGATCCAGAAGAACTCGGCCAGCGCCTCCGGATCCTTGTCGTCTGATATCTGGCCCTCGCTGCGGGCCAGCGCCAGACAGGCCGCCGTTCGGGCCTGCCAGCCCTTGAGGACCGCGATCAGCTGATCGCACATCTCCGGTGTCAGGGCGGCCATTTCCTGCCCCAGATTGCCGACAAGGCAGCCACGGCGAAAAGAAAATTTGGCCATGCCCTGCTCGGCATCGGCAATGAAGCCCTTGAGGCGCTCGATCGGGGGAAGGTTGGCATCAGTCAGCCAGCGGTCGAGCTTGCCGGCAAAATAGGTGTCATAGGCCTCGATCAGTGCCTGAGCATAATCGGCCTTCGACTTGAAGTGATGATAGAAGGTGCCCTTGGTCGTGCCCGAGGCGGAGAGGATTTCGTCAACGCTGACGTCGGAAAAGCCGCGCTCCGTCAGGGAGGCAAGGCCAGCCCGGATCAGTGCCTTGCGCACGAGCTGGTCGTCCGGCGCTTTGCGCGGACGACCACGTCCTCTTTTGGCTTCTGTCTCGCTCATAGGGGCCTCTGCTGCGCTCAAAGTAAGGGGCTCTGATCCGGGCGTCACCGGAGCAGAGTGGGGGGAACCTGATCCGGTTTGATATTTAATAGACTGTATGGTCTGTAAAATACCATGATTGAAACGGAATACCAGCCCTGTGTTTGATGCAGGAGCAAAACGGGGGAGCTGAGGACACGAAAAAAGCCTGCCGCTGGAAAGCGACAAGCTCTTGATAAAAGACTTGGCTGTGTCCCTATGGGAGATGAGAAAGGGCTACTTGCCTTGCGCAGCGGCAAGCTGCTGTTCAAATGTCTCGGCTGCCTCATGTTCCGGCAGATTCTCGGTTTCCCAGGCGGCGCCGGTATCGGTCAGCTGGGCTTCGATGCACTCGACGCCGAGCCGGATTTCTGCGTCACCGGCAAAGATCAGCGAAACAAAGCCATCAGGCCCTTCACCGGTCTGCTCGAAGGTGATCGCCAACAGGTTGAGCACGGCGTCCTTGGCGACGGCACGAATATTGCGGCTCTGCACGGTTTTGACGCGGTCGAAATGCAGGATGGCGAGATGGCGCTCATAGGTCGGCTTGGCGCTGAAGAAACGATGTTGCTGGCGAATGGCCTCATCCCAGGCAAAGCGATGCATGGAGACCACGAGACGCCCCTCGTCCTTGAGCCAGTTTATGTCTCCAACCTTGAGCACGGCATCCTGTGTCTGACTGGACAGAACATCAAGGTCCTCGCTATCCAGAGCGGCGAGTTTCAACATGGTCATGGCACTCTCCTTGCGACAGCACCGCCAGAAAAGGGTCAGAGGATTCTGGCGGGGCGTCCTGTACTGTAAAAGGCACTCAGTTGGGCGAACGGCATGCCGTTCTGGTCATGATTCACATAGGTGGCCCGGGGTATAAATGCAAGGGATACAAAGCCCTTCACCACGACTCTCCGGTCAATCCTAGGCGGAAATTCGTTCAATGGTCGCGCCACAGGCGGCCAGCTTGTCTTCCAGCCGTTCAAAGCCTCGGTCCAGATGGTAGACACGGTTGACCTTCGTCTCGCCTTCAGCCACCAGCCCGGCGATCACCAGAGATACCGAGGCGCGCAAATCCGTTGCCATGACCTGGGCGCCCTTGAGCTTGCTGACGCCGGTTACATGGGCCTTCTGGCCATCAAGCGAGATCTTGGCCCCAAGGCGAGCCAGCTCCTGCACATGCATGAAGCGGTTCTCGAAAATGGTTTCAGTGATGGTGGCGGTGCCTTCGGCCATGGTCATCAGCGCCATGAACTGGGCCTGAAGGTCGGTGGGGAAGCCCGGATAGGGGTCTGTGGCGACGCTGACGGCCTTCAGTGGCGCGCCGTTGCGTGCGATGCGGATGCCGTCGGCAGAGCTTTCCACGGTGGTGCCGGTCTGGCTCAGAATGTCGAGTGCGGACTGCAGCAGTTCGGCACGGGCGCCCCTGAGGAACACATCGCCCCCAGTCATGGCAACCGCCATGGCATAGGTGCCGGTCTCGATCCGGTCTGGCAGAACGCTGTGGCGGGCACCATGCAGCTTTTCCACCCCTTCAATAGTGATGGTATCCGTGCCTGCGCCGGAAATCCTCGCTCCCATGGCAATGAGGCACTCAGCCAGGTCCACCACTTCGGGCTCCTTGGCGGCCTGCTTGAGAAGCGTGGTTCCCTTGGCAAGGGTCGCTGCCATCATCAGGGTGTGGGTTGCCCCGACGGAAATGCGCGGGAAAGTGAATTCGCCGCCGACAAGGCCTCCTGGAGCATCGGCGACCACATAGCCGTTCTCGATCTCGATCTTCGCACCAAGGGCGGCAAGGCCATCAATGAAGAAATCGACTGGGCGGGTGCCAATGGCGCAGCCACCGGGCAGGGAAACCGAGCAATGGCCCATCCGTGCCAGCAACGGGCCAATCACCCAGAAGCTCGCCCGCATCTTGGACACGAGATCGTAAGGGGCACAGGTGTCGATGATTTCCTCTGCCTGCAGATGCACGGTCTGGCCGGCCATGGTGTCCTGGCCGGGGCGCTTGCCTTCGATCATGTAGCTGACGCCATGGTTGGAAAGAATCTGCTGGAGCTGCTGCACATCGCGCAGGCGCGGCAGATTATCCAGAATCAATGGCTCTTCGGAAAGGAGCGATGCGATCATCAGGGGCAGAGCTGCATTCTTGGCTCCGGAAATGGGGATTTCCCCGTTCAACTTTGCGCCGCCTACGATGCGAATTGCGTCCATTTCAAACTCTTTCTGTTGTCGCCCTGCGCATTCTGTCAGCAGCGCCGTTATTGCTTGAGGCCGAATCGGGGTTTGTTCTCAAACGCCCCGTCAGCCTTGTTGTGCGGTCCGATGAACCTCTCGATGCTGAGGTTCTCCAAAAAAACACTTTCAGCCCATTGCCTCAGGAGTGATCCTCAGCCTCTGCTGATTGGCACTCTGCCACAGCTTGCCAAAAAAGCGGCTAGGATCAGCTTGCGTCCTGTCCGTCCCTGTCGTCAGCCGAACCGGACGCTGCCGGGTCGCTCGCCGCCATTGAGCTTCGACCCCGCTTCTGGGCCTTCCGCCGCTTGAGATTGTCCCTCAAGGCGTTTGAGAGCCGTGCCTTGCGATCATCGCTCTTGCTCCCGGACGGTTTACGTACAGACGCGACAGAGGCGTGGGGGCCGGTGCCTTGTTCGGCCTCTTCTCTTTCGGTGTTTTTTCCGGCAGGGTCAAAATCGGTGGAAGACATCTTTTCTGCTGTATTGGGCAATGAATGGGTCATCGGATTTTTCTGTTGGCCGTTTCTATACCAAAAGTGTGCGGCAAGAAAGCCCACAATGAGGCCATTTCAGGGCTCTTTTGTGCTTTTTCCTCCCGCATGCTTTATGCCCGAAGCGGCCGGTCGGACAGGGGAAAGGATCTGCATTCTCCCACAGGGATTTTCACAGCGCACACCAAATTCACAAAATTGTTGTCTTTTTTTAAAATCGCTCTTGCATAATCCAGATCGGTATGCAAAAAACCGCCCGCATCAGGTGGTCAACATCTGATCCAAACAACGGTTCGCTGCAGTAGCTCAGTGGTAGAGCACTCCCTTGGTAAGGGAGAGGTCGAGAGTTCAATTCTCTCTTGCAGCACCATTTTTCTCAAATACTTAGCTGATATTTTCGGAGTGCTTTAAGGTTCTATTGAGCCTGCTTTATCCGTGTGAAGTATTGGATATTGGCCTCTTCCCCCAAATGATCAGGCGCATATCGAGCATAAACGCTTTCAGTCACGCTTGGGCTTGCGTGTCCAGGGGATGGCGCATTTTTCTGCAGCGGTTCCCCCCTGCTGCTGCAAGGGCAGCCGCCGCTGTGTCACAGGCACATGGGTCAAGCCATTGCTCTAATTCTTCATCTTAGTGCGAAACGCTAGAGAAAGCATTCAGGACGACAACGCCTCCCACGATCATGGCGATTCCCAAAATGCTCATCGTGTCCAGCGCCTGTCGGAAAAATATGACACTGATGATGGCAATCAGAACTGTTCCCATCCCTCCCCAGATTGCATAGGCAATGCCGAGCGGAATTGACCTCAGTGCAATGGACAATAGATAGAAGGAGGCAAGGTAGCAGAGGGCCATCACCATTGTTGGCGTCAATTTGGTGAATTGTTGCGTTTTCATGAGAAAACTGGAACCGGTGACTTCACAGAGGATTGCACCGGCGAGGGCAAGATATGAAACGAGGTGAATTTTCATGATATTCGCGCTTTCCCGGCCGTGGTTCGGCGGTTTGCTGTTAGACGAAGATCGGGAAAGGCCAGAACCAGATTGCCGCACTTTCCTGATCAATTCAGGTTAAGCGCCGTGGCTGGGAAGAACCCGTGACTGGACGGGGGCAGGAGACACCACCCTGCAACTCTATTATCGGCAGGGTGGGTATAGATGGCTGCTCAATGGGATGTCAAATCAAAAAGCCCCCTCATGTGTCACCAGGCATTGCCTGCAGCGGAGAGCGGTTCTCGCTGCCCGTTCAGATCTCTCCGGACAAGGAAAAAGGCGCTGACCAGCCGTCAGCGCCTTGATCCTTCATAGATTGATGCCGAGCCCTGTGCCTCGGGCTCCGGGCCGCAGATTATTTGCGGACGGCCTTGACATCGGCTTCTGTCACCGCGCCGGCCGTGTTGCCCCAGCCCTGACGCAGGAACGAGGCAAGGGCTGCAACATCCTTGTCACTCAGACGTTCGGCAAAGCCGGGCATCTTGAGCTTCTCGGGCCGTTTTGCGGTCGAGGGCATTTCCGCCCCATAGAGGATGGTCTCGATCAGCCCGGCTTTCTCGTCGGCAACGACCAGAGAGTTGTCACTCATGGCCGGGAAGACTTCCGCCGCCCCTTTGCCATTGGTCAGGTGGCAGGCCGCGCAGTTGTCCATGTAGAGCAACTCACCCTCGCTGAGGCCAACGCCCTTTGCCAGCTTCAGAGAGGTCGCGTCCGTGGCCTGATCGAGCTGACGCGGTGCGCTGAGGCTCTGGTCGGGAATCGACGGGGCTGCCAGCCGTTCGCCCTTGGCGATGTGATGCAGATAGGCAACCATCGCGTCGGCGTCCTCATCGGTCATATATTGCAGGGAGTCCTTGACGGCGAGCGCCATTTCTCCGGCAACAGCGGTGTGGGCATTGCGACCGGTGGTCAGATAGGCCTTGAGATCGGCTGCCGACCATGTCTGGGCCGGAGCGTTTGCGCCGCGCAGGTCGGGGGCTGCCCAACCGCCAATGACGCCACTGGAGAGGAAGCCGTCATCCTGTGAGCTGGTGCCGCCTTCGGCCATGATCAGGTTGCGCGGGCTATGGCAGGAGGCACAGTGTCCCGGACCCTGTACGAGATAGGCACCGCGCGCCAGCTGCCTGTCTTTTGCAATGGCGTCGGTCTCCGGCTTGAAGCCCGACGAACCGAGCGCAACCCAGTTCCACAGGCGAATGCCCCAGCGCTGGTTGAACGGGAAGGACAGGGCTGTTTCTTCAACCGCATTGTTGACCGCAGGTACTTCGTTCATGAAGTAATCATACATGGCGCGAATGTCGGTTTCGCTGAGGTTGCGATAATTCTCATACGGCATGGCCGGATAGAGATGTTCGCCGCCCGGTGCGATGCCATCCACCAGCGCCGCACGGAACTCGTCCAGTGACCAGTTGCCGATGCCGGTTTCCTTGTCTGGTGTGATGTTGGTTGCCCAGATGGTGCCCATCGGGCTTTCGATGGCGCGTCCGCCGGCAAAGGGCTTGCCGCCCTCTGCTGTGTGACAGGCTGCGCAATCGGCCATGCGCATGGCATATTCGCCCTGACCGGGAGCCGGTTTCCAGTCGGCAGCAAGCTGCTCACTGGGTTTGGTCAACTGGGGTGGCACGAAAATGATGGCCAGAAGCACGATTATGCCGAGGCAAACCAGCGCCCCCAGGATACGAAGATAGCTTTTCATCTTTCATTCCCTCACATCAACGGGCGTGGATCTTTGAGATAGTCCTTGCGGATGGCATCCGCCGCCCAGTAGGCCAGCGCACCAAGCGGACCGGTCGGGTTGTATTGCGTGTTCTGCGGATAGGCGGAGGCGCCCATTACGAACACGTTGTGACAATCCCAGCTTTGCAGGTAGCGGTTGATGACGGAGGTCTTCGGATCGGTTCCCATGATGGCGCCGCCGACATTGTGGGTCGACTGATAGGGCCGCACATCATATTCGGAGCCTTCCTTCTTGTAGCCGGAGGCCATCTTGTCCGGGCTCATGGTCTCGGCGATTTCCTCGATCTTGCCCTTCATGAACTGGGTCATCTTGATGTCATTGTCCTTCCAGTTGAAGGTCATGCGCATCAGAGGACGGCCGTGGCGGTCCGTGTAGGTCGGATCGAGATCGAGATAGCAGTCGCGGTAGGACATGTTGGAGCCATGTGAGCCGATGGACATCTTCTTGAGATACCATTCGCCAGCGGCTTCCTTCCATCCCTTGCCCCAAGACGGTGTGCCCGGAGGGGTGGACATCTGGCCGATCGGACGCCCGCCGGTGTGGCCTCCGGTGATGTAACTGCCGCCGATGAAGCCTTCCTTGGCAAAGTCGATCTGGCCGATGGAGAAGTCGTCAATCGACATGCCGACGGAGCCGGTGCCGATAAAGGGATTGAAATTCTTGTCCTTGAAGTAGAGCGCCGTGCCGCCGGTCATCTGGTAGGAGTAGTTCCGTCCGACCACGCCTTCCCCGGTCACCGGATCATAGGGCTGGCCGATGCCGGACAGCAGCAGCAGGTGCACGTTGTTGAGCGCAAAGGTGCACACGAGCACCAGATCGGCAGGCTGGAACACCTCGTCCCCGGTCTTCTCGTCATAGTAGGTCACCCCGGTGGCGGTCTTGCCATCGGCGGCCTTTTCGATTTTCAGCACTTCCGAATGGGTCTTGTAGCTGAAGTTCGGCTTTCTCTTCAAAGCATCCAGAATGCAGGTCTGCGGTGAGGCCTTGGAGTAGTTGAGACACCCGAAGCGTTCGCAGAAACCGCAATAGTTGCAAGGGCCAAGCTGCATGCCATACTCGTTGGTATAGGCACGGCTGGCGTTGGCCGCCGGGCGCGGGAAGGGGTGATAGCCCATCTTGCGGGCCGCATCGGCAAACAGTTCGGCGTCATAGGTATTGTCGAGTGGCGGATTGGGATATTCGCGGGAGCGGGGGGATTCGAACGGGTTGCCGCCTTCCTGAATCTCGCCATTGATGTTGCCGGCCTTGCCCGAGATGCCCATCATGTATTCGAGGCGATCATAATAGGGCTCGAGCTCTTCCTGGGTGACGCCCCAGTCCTGGATCTGCATGCCTTCGGGGATGATGTCAGCGCCGAAGGTTTCCTCGACATAGGATTTCAGCCGCAGCTCGACATCCTGTGTCCGCCAAGTGTGGCCATTCCAGTGGATGCCGGCCCCGCCGACGCCATCGCCGGGCAGGAAGGAGCCCAGATGCCGGTAAGGCAGCGCGGTCTGGTCCAGATTGTGTCGCACCGTGAGTGTCATCTTCGACGGCTTCTGCATGAAGCCGTAGCGGATGCCATATTTCAGTTCGTCGATCACGCCCGGATACTGGAAGTCAGGCACGGTGTCGCGATCTTCCCCGCGCTCCAGCGCCAGAATCTCGAGACCTTCATTGGCCAGTTCCATGCCGAGAATGGCTCCGGTCCAGCCAAGGCCCAGAATCACGACGTCTTTCTTGGGATCAGTTCTTGTTGCCATGGATCAGGCCCTTTCGCCGCTAATGGACACCGCAGGCAGCGGGTAGGTCTGGTTATGCCGGGTCACCCATTCGGTATAGGCGCCGCGGGCTCCGGGGAAGCCGATGAAGGTCCATGCTTTCAGCTGATAGTTGCCGCCATACATCGGGTCGGCAAAATAGCCTTCCTTGGTGTTCTGCAGCAGGATCGAGAAGAAGTCGCGCAACTCGGGCGCAAGGCCGACTTCGCCCTTCTGCAGGGCCGTCAGGGCGCTGTCTCTGGTCTCGGCGTCGAGCGCCTCGAAGGCTTTGCCATGAGTCGTCTGGCACCATTCCTGAAACAGCGGAATGGCCTTGCGATAGATCTGTGCCGGGGTTAGCGGCGACTGCCAGCCGAACAGGGGACTGGCGTCCGGCTGATGCGGGCCCGCCATATACCAGTCGGAGGCGTCCCCAAAGCTGCCTGTCATCTGCAGGTCGATGAACACGGGCACGCGGGTTTCCAGCGCGCCCGGCCCTTCGCCTTCAGCCGGGATCAACCGGTCGCAGGCAGCCATGATGAAACGCCACTCATCGGCATCAAAAAAGACGGGTTTGTATTCTTCCAATGGAGGTAATTCAACCTGCGCATGGGAAAAAGAAGGGTTCATCAGGGTTGCGAATGCTGCACTGGCAGCGGAACCCATGAGGAATCCCCGACGCGAAACGCGCCCTGGTAAATCGGTCACGGAAAACTCCTGAAGTCGATTGGGGAGAGAATGTAGGTTTGGTCGTTATAGCCGGTCTGGTCGGTATATCTAGGTTTGATTACGTATAGAGGTATCGAATTCATCACGCGAGCGCAACTTTGAAGGAATTCTAATTTGGCATAGCAGAATTGCGGCAGGCAATTCTGCTGTTGCATAACCCGGTCAGCCGCCTGCGATGCGTGGAGGGTTCATGCATCCGCCTGCTCTGGTCGTGATGTTGGCTAAAGTCTGCCTTTAGGTCGGTTCATCCGAGGGCGCGTGGGCAGGGGAGTGCACTCCTCGGTCATAGGTCTTCTGTTTCAGGCCCAGCATGCCTTGCAGGGCGCGCAGCATTCCGAAGGATGAACCTGACCTGCGAGGGGCGCCAAGAGACTTCTCATGCAGGGCAAAGTCGCTGGCATAAATGTCTGACACAGCGTCGATCAACGGCTTGGGCATTGCCGGCTTCAGTCTCGATGTGAGGTCGCTCGCCATGCGCTTTTCAAATGGGCAGCAGAGCGCCTGCCGTTCCCGGAGGTCGTTCTCAAGCATGGGCATGTTTTCGATGGCATAGAGCCTCTCGACAACCAGTTGTCCCTGATCGTGGAGATAACTGGCCTGCGGCAGCAGGTGGCGGATTGGGTCTGCCGGTTTGACTGGCTGATCGTTGCCGTTTGCTGCGCCGATGCCTTCGTGCGGTGTGTTGAACAACGGGTGATGTTCGGCCTGTTCCTTGAGATGGGCAACTCTTTCCGCCAATTGATCGATCAATACCGACGAGACTTCGATATTGCTCTGGAAGCGGTAATACTCCCAGCAGAATTGCGAGAGAAAGCGATCAACAGGGTTCCGCACCACCGAGAAGACAAAATCGAGCGCGGTCCATTGAGCGGCATAGCTCTGCCGTATCTCTCGCACCGAGAGATGCTGCAGCCCACCGCCGAACAGATGGTCGTAGTCGAGGGTCGTTGACGTTCTCTCAAGTCCCAGTCTGGGATATTTTTCGGCAACGCCGATGGCGACTTCGATGGAAGTTCCGCCGCATTTGGGGATGTGAACAAACCCGACCCGGCTGGTCTCGTTGATTGGCATAGGAGTAGGAGAAGCTTCCTGATTGCATTTGACTGACCACAGGCTTAATCAAACAAGAGAACTCTGTCCACCATTGTTGTTTTTGTCAGGTTATGACATCTGGCGTATCTTTTTGAGCTGTCAATGCTCCACCTTTTTGCACGTGGCCATGGATAAAATTGACAGTTATCCGACATTCGACCAGTTAAAAACTGGCAGGAGGTCATTCCGGATGGGCTTGGCCTTTCAGGCACCGGAGCCGGGTTGGGCGCTAAAATTGTGCACCGCATTTTCTACAGTCTCACGGTCTTTTGAAGCCCCGGACAGACTCAGGCGCGATCCTTGAAGCCATACCACGCAAAAGCAGGCGGCAAGCTCCAGCGGCGCCAGGGGCCGAGTTCGAAGGGACGCATGGGCCTTTGCATGAAGGCGGGATGGGGCAGGCGTGACTGCCCCAGAGCCAGATCCGCCACCAGAGTGCCGCAATAGGGGCCCATCGAAACCCCGTTGCCATGATAGGCAAGGGCTGCATAGGCCCCCTCCATGCCCGGCAGCGGCCCGGCAAAGGGCACCAGGCGGCGGGTCATGCAGATGAGGCCAGACCAGAAATGCGGCGTTTCCACATGCCGCCATGCCGGGAACATCCGGTCGAAGTCGCGTCGCGCCTTCTGGCGGGTCTTCTCGATAGTCTCGCGGGTGACGGCGACGGAGCCGCGGACGCCCAGCAGCATCCGCCTGTCGGGCAGCAGCCGGAAATAATGCAAGAGATTGCGGGTGTCTACCACCATCTGCTCGCTCCACCATCCCTGCTCGGCAATCTCGTCCTTGCTCAGGGGGCGGGAAACCAGAATGTTGGACTGCACCGGCAGATACCGTGAGCCCAGCGCCTTGGGCAAATCGTCACTGCTGTAGCCGTTGGTGGCGACAATCAGCTTCCGGGCCTTTATCACGGCCCGGTCGCCGACAAGTTCGTAGCCGTTGCCGGTTCTGATCTGCCGAATGGGGCTGTTGTGAAGGAGACGCACGCCGCGTTGTCGGGCGATGGCGGTGATGCCAAGCACGAATTTCATTGGGTTGATGGCAAAGCCGATGGGCAGGTGAACTGCGGCGCAGAAGTCCGGGCTCTTCATCCCCTGTTCGATCATCGCCCGCTGGTTGAGAAACTCGTGCGGCAGGCCATAACGACGGCCATATTGTTCGCCATAGTCCTTGAGGTCGGCAATCGCCTTGGGGCGGTGGGCAACGTAGCTGTAGCCTTTTGAATGGCGATCCACATCAAGCGAAAACTGCTCCAGTGTTGCTTCGACTAGATCGACGGCGCCGCGTTCAGCATCAAAATAGAGCCGGGCATCGGCGCTGCCATAACAGCGCTCGATGTGATCATCGCTGACCTTCGAGCCTCCGACGCAGGCAAGGCCGCCATTGCGCCCGGAGGCTCCCCAGCCGGGCGGGTTGGCATCGACCACCACCACGTCTACCCCGGCCTCGGCCAGTCGCAGCGCCGCAAACAGGCCCGTGTAGCCTGCACCGAGAATCGCAAAATCACAGCTGGTATCCGCCTCAAGGGTCTCGATGTCGGCAGTGGCCGCCGCCATATCAACGGTCTGGCGCCAATAGCTGGTCTCGATCGGATAATCCTGATAGGCGAGGGGCTCGTAAATATGCTTCATGGAACCTCCGGAAGACTTTGTTGGCGGCATGCCGTTGAAATATTTTCTGATCACAAAAGGGCGGCAATGGGTAGGGCTTTGGCTGACTGAGGAGACCTTTGCGTTGGAATGTTCAGCAATTTCTGCGTCATTTGCATGAATTTATGGGCCGTGCCAGAAATAGAAAAGAAACAGACTGGGTGATTGACGGGAATGGTTTGACTTAGTATTTTGTGATCACAATTGCATATCAAGAAACGCTCTGCGTCAAGAGCCCTGGATCACTGAGATGACAGAAAATTTCACGCTCGGCATTCTGGAAACCGGCCGTCCACCCGAAGACCTTGGTCGGATCCATACGTCCTACGCGGACATGTTCGCCCGGATGGTCGGTGAGACCGCACCGTCGCACTGGACGTTCGAATATTTCGTGCCTCTGGATGGCGAGCTTCCCCCGAGCCCGGATGCCTGCAACGCTTGGCTGATCACCGGCTCCAAATTCGGAGCCTATGAGGACTACCCTTGGATTCATGCCCTCAAGGATTTCATCCGTGCCGCCTATGCTGCGGGGGTGCCCATGGTTGGTATCTGCTTTGGCCACCAGATTCTGGCCGAAGCGTTGGGGGGCAAGGTCATCAAGTCGGAAAAGGGCTGGGGCGTCGGTCGCCAGACCTATCAATGGAGTGAGGACAGGCCCGACTGGCTGGGCAGTACGGTGCTGGCCGACAGTGCGGATTTCTCGATCCTTGCCTTCCATCAGGATCAGGTGGTCGATGTGCCGCCGGAAGCACGGGTGATCGCCACCAGCGACTTCTGTCACGTTGCGGCGCTTGCCTATGGGGATCAGGTGTTGTCCTTTCAGGGGCACCCGGAATTCAACGAGGCTTTTGTCGGAGCGCTGATCGAGGACAAGCGCGAGGTGGTGCTTGAAGACGATGTTGCCGACAAGGCTGCCGCATCTCTGGGCGATCCCATCGATCGGGATGCCATCGGCGCGGGGATCGTGGCTTTCCTCAAGGCGCGTGAGAGCGAATGGAAACAGAAAAAGGCAACCAAAGCCTGAGATGAATAGAGCGCAGAGGGGCGCAGCAATCATGTTGGACAAACGAAAGTTCTTTATCGGTGGAAAATGGGTTGACCCGATCTCGGCAACGGATCTCGACGTCATCAACCCGGCGACCGAAGAGGTGATCGCTGTCATTTCCATGGGCAGCGAGGCCGACGCGGACGCTGCTGTGAAGGCGGCCAACGCGGCTTTTCCGAGCTATTCGCAAACCATCAAGGCCGAGCGGGTGGCGCTGCTTGAGAGCATTCTGGAAGCCTACAAGGCCCGTCATGATGAAATGGCCGAGGTGATCACTGCCGAGATGGGCGCGCCCTGCAGGCTCTCCCGTGATTCTCAGGCGGCTGTCGGTGTGGGGCATCTGGAAGGTTTCATTGAGGCCCTCAAGGCCTATGAGTTCGAAAGCACCTGCTGCGGGGATACCATCCTGCGCGAGCCGATCGGTGTTTGCGGCCTGATCACGCCGTGGAACTGGCCAATGAACCAGATGGTGCTGAAAATTGCCCCGGCGCTGGCCACTGGTTGCACCATGGTGCTGAAGCCTTCCGAGCTGACGCCGCTGTCGGCCATGCTCTATATGGAAATCCTGCATGAAGCGGGCGTGCCTGCTGGCGTGATCAACCTTGTCAACGGCGAAGGGCCGGTGGTCGGCTCGGCGCTGTCCCGCCATCCCGATATCCAGATGATGTCTTTCACAGGCTCGACCCGTGGCGGTGTGGCCGTGACCCGGGATGCTGCCGAAACCGTCAAGCGCGTGGCGTTGGAGCTCGGTGGCAAGAGCCCGAATGTTGTTTTTGCCGATGTCGAGGATCTGGAAAAATCCGTGACCCGCGGCGCGCGGGCCGTCTTCTCCAACACCGGCCAGTCTTGCAACGCGCCAACCCGGATGCTGGTTGAGAAGAGCGTCTATGACGACGCCATGCAGATCGCCAGAACGGTGGCTGAAAATACCGCCGTTGGTGACCCCGCCGAGGACGGGCGCCATATCGGTCCACTGGTCAGCCAGATGCAATATGAAAAGGTGCAGGCGCTGATCCAGAAGGGCATCGATGAAGGCGCGACCCTGTTGGCGGGCGGCACCGGCAAACCCGAAGGGCGCAATGTGGGCTATTTCTGCAAGCCCACCGTCTTTGGCAATGCCAACAATCAGATGACCATCGCCCGCGAAGAGATCTTCGGGCCGGTGCTGACGATGATTCCGTTCGAGGGGGAGGAAGAGGCCATCGCTATTGCCAACGACACCCCCTACGGCCTTGCCGCCTATATCGAAACCGGCGATGAGGCCCGCGCCACCCGTGTTGCCAGAGCTCTGCGCGCCGGGATGGTCCGCATCAACGGCACCGACATCAACTGGGGCAGCCCCTTCGGTGGTTACAAGATGAGCGGTCTGGGCCGTGAGGGCGGCCATTTCGGTATGGACGATTTCCTTGAAATCAAGGCCATCTCGCGTCCTTAAGTCGGGATTTATCGATTTGAAACTCACCGATGAGAAAGGGGCCATGAGGCCCCTTTGTTGTTTCCTGATTGTTGATTTGGGCGGATCAGTCGCTGATCGGCAGGCCCTTGCGATCAGATCCGGGGCGATCATGGTCGGGCTGGGGTGCCGATCTTGTCCCGCGTCTTGTAGTAGAGCATCGCCATGACCAGCAGGGCGTGGCGCAGGTGACGCCCGCCGGGGAACGGGTAGGTCGGCACATGGTCCATGGCGTCGAAGCGGCTGGCCTGACCATCAATGGTGTCGGCAAGGATCTTGCCGGCGATGGTGGCAATCGCCACGCCGTGGCCGGAAAAGCCGCTGGCGTTGAGGATATTCTTGTCCAGCTTGGCGAAATAGGGCATGCGGTTGACGGTGATCCCGAGCGTGCCACCCCAGCCATAATCGATGCGCACATCCTTGAGCTGCGGATAGATTTCCAGCATCGGCTTGCGCACGAAGGATTTGATATCTTCCGGAAACTTGAAGCTGTAGGTCTCGCCACCGCCAAACAGCAGCCGCCGATCCGCCGACAGGCGATAATAGTTGATTACGAATTTGCTGTCCGCGACCCCGAAATCATCGCGGATCAGCTCCTTGGCCAGAGACTCGTCCAGCGGCTCGGTGGCAAGGATGTAGTTGTTCATCGGCATGACGCGCGCGGCAACCTTGGGCACCAGATTTTCGATATAGCCATTGCAAGCAAGGATCAGATGGCTCGCCCGCACCTCACCTTTGGCGCATTTGATGGTAACCGTTGCGCCCTTCTCGATGGACAGCACTTCGCTGTTCTCAAACAGCGTGGCCCCCGCAGCGCGGGCTGCTTCGCTCAGGCCCAGCGCATAGTTGAGCGGATGGAGATGGGCGGCGAACATGTCGACCATGCCGCCATAATAGGCCCGTGAGCCGACCATTTCCTCAACTTCGGCCTTGTCGACATAGCGGATGTGTTCATAGCCATAGTCACGATTGAGCTTTTCGACATAGGCGCGGGACTCTTCGGCATAATGGGGTTTGTGGTCCGCATGCAGCGTGCCGGATTTGAGGTCGCAGTCGATGTGGTGATCGGCAATGAGATCGCGCACCATCTGGATGCCATCGACGGAAATGTCCCAGAGCATCCGGGCCTTTTCCGTGCCGACCATCTTTTCCAGCACATCCTGATCGAGCCGCTGTCCCGTGCAGACCTGACCGCCATTGCGCCCGGAAGCACCCCAGCCGACCCGATGGGCCTCCAGCAGGATCACCTTGTAGCCCTTCCGGGCTAGATGCAGCGCGGATGAAAGACCAGCATAACCGCCGCCAATGACACAGACATCACACGTTTGGTCGCCTTCAAGGGAGGGGAGCGGGGCGTGCGGGTTGGCTGTCGCGGCATAATAGCTGTCGGGATAGGTTCCCTGCTTGTCATTTCCGTGAAGAAATCCACCCTGCGGGCTGCTCAGACTCATGACTGCACCTTTGATGATTGTGCCAGCAGGGAAGGGGCCCTTCCCTGCCAGTCGGACTTACTTGTAGAGACCGCGATCCTTGAGTTCGGCAAGGGCCAGATCGAGGCATTTCTCAGCCTTGCCCACCAGTTCGTCGATCTCGCTGTTGGTGATGATGAGCGGTGGCGAAATGATCATGGTGTCGCCGACGTGGCGCATCACGAGGCCATTGTTGAAGCAATGCTCCCGGCAGATGAGACCGGCGGTTCCCTTGCTTGCGGCAAAGGGGGCACGCGCTGCCTTGTCCGGGGTCAATTCCAGCGCTCCGACCAGCCCCTTGGTGCGGGCTTCGCCGATCAACGGGTGATCGGCAAGCTGGGCCCATTTCTCCGCCAGATAGGGCGCCGCCCGATCCCGGACGCCGTCGATCAGATGCTCGTTCTCGATGATCTCGAGGTTGGCGAGCGCGGCGGCACAGGACACCGGATGGCCCGAGTAGGTGTAGCCATGGGCAAATTCCCCGGCATTTTCGATAAAGCCTTCGGCCACGCGGTCCGAGACCAGAACACCGGCAATCGGCAGATAACCCGAGGACAGGCCCTTGGCGATCGGCATCAGGTCGGGCTTGATGCCATAGGTGTCGGTGCCAAACCAGTTGCCGGTGCGTCCGAAGCCGCAGATCACTTCGTCGGCAATCAGCAGGATTTCGCGTTCGTCACAGATGCGCTGGATTTCCGGCCAGTAGCTGTCTGGCGGAATCACTACGCCGCCGGCGCCCTGAATGGGTTCGGCGATGAAGGCGGCGACCTTGTCTTCGCCGATCCTGTCGATTTCCGCTTCCAGCAGCCGGGCACGCATCAGTCCGAATTCGGCCGGGTCCATGTCACCACCCTCACCATACCAGTAAGGCTGGTCAATATGGGTGATGTCGGGAATCGGCAAGCCGCCCTGGGCATGCATGCCGGTCATGCCGCCAAGCGAGGCGGCTGCCACCGTCGAGCCATGATAGCCGTTCTTGCGGGCAATGATGACTTTCTTGTCCGGCTTGCCCATGCTGGCCCAATAGTGGCGGACCATGCGCACGACCGTATCGTTGGCTTCCGAGCCGGAGTTGGCATAGAAGACATGGTTGATATGGTCCGGCGCGATCGATGCCAGCTTTTCAGAAAGGGCAATCACCGGCGGGTGCGAGGTCTGGAAGAAGGTGTTGTAGTAAGGCAGCTGTTCCATCTGCCGCATTGCGGCTTCCAGAATCTCCTTGCGGCCATAGCCGACATTGACACACCACAGCCCGGCCATGCCATCAAGCAGACGATTGCCCTCGCTGTCATAGAGATAGACGCCGTCGGCCCGGGTGATGATGCGTGCGCCCTTTTCATTGAGCTGCTTGGTATCGGTGAAGGGATGCAGGTGATGGGCTGCATCCAGTTTTTGCAACTCTTCAGTCGGTGGCAGGTTGGCCATAAAATTCATTTTCAACTCCCGTCTCTGGAGGCCGTTCTTGATGACGGCTCGGCGGATGGTCTCTTGCTAGGGCAATGGGTGGATCAGACAGTCAGCAGCAGGTGCTCGCGCTCCCACGGGCTGATGACCTGGTTGAATTCCTCGGATTCATGCAGCTTGATCTGGCTGTAGACGCTGACGAAGTCGGGGCCGAGCAGATCATGCAGCTGTTCGTTCTTCTCGAGGCGACCGAGCGAATGATGCACGGACCGTGGCAGCGAGAAGGGCATGTGATGGGCGTGATGCTGAAGCTGTGGTCTGGGCTTGTCCTTGTTGATGATGCCCAGAAGACCGCATGCAAGGCTTGCTGCAATCGCCAGATAGGGGTTGGTATCGGCACCGACCAGCCGGTTTTCGATACGCCGGTTCTTTGGGGTCGAATTGGGAATTCTCAAGCCCACGGAGCGGTTGTCGATGGACCATTCCAGATTGATCGGTGCGGAATCGCCAGCCAGCAGGCGACGGTAGCTGTTCACATAGGGCGCAAGGATGCTCATCACATCCGGCAGGTATTTTTGCTGACCCCCAAGGAAGTGGTAGAACAGCTCGCTCGGCTCGCCATCAGGGTCGGAGAAGACATTCTCGCCGGTCACGGCATCCACCACGCTCTGGTGAATGTGCATGGCGCTGCCCGGCTCATTGTCCATCGGCTTGGCCATGAAGGTGGCGTAGCAGTCATGCCGGAAGGCGGCTTCGCGGATGAGGCGTTTGAAGACGAAGATCTGGTCGGCCAGATCAAGCGGGTCACCGTGGATCAGGTTGATCTCCAGCTGACCGGCGCCCCCTTCCTGAATCACCGTGTCGATTTCCAGCCCCTGTGCCTCGGCGAAATCATAGATGTCCTCGATGATGCGGTCATATTCGTCCACGGCGGCAATGGAGTAGGCCTGTCGACCAACTGACTGTCGCCCGGATCGCCCGATGGGCGGCTCAAGCGGATAGTCGGCATCAGTGTTTCGTTTGGTCAGATAGAATTCCAGCTCCGGCGCAACCACAGCCTTCCAGCCCATGGCCTCGAAGCCGCCGATGACACGGCGCAGCACGTTGCGGGGCGCCAGTTCCACCGGCTCGCCGTCAAGCGTGTAGAGATCGTGGATAACCTGCAGTGTCGGATCGTTCGCCCATGGCACGGCGCGCATGGTCGACAGGTCGGGGACCAGCTGGATGTCCCGTTCCATCATGAAGTCCTGCCGGTCTTCCATCTCGATATAGGCACCGGTGATGGTCTGGAAGAAAATGGAGGTCGGCAGATAGGTCGGATTGAGACCGGAAAACTTGGAGGCGGGCATGGCCTTGCCGCGCGCGATGCCGACGATATCAGGCACAACGCATTCGACCTCGTCGATATGCCGGGTGCGCATCCACTCGCGCACGTCCTCGGGTTTGAGAGGGTAGGAAAAATCATCGGACCCGGCCTTGCTTTCAAGGCTGGCAGATAGGGTGCTTTCAATTGCGGTAGCGTCGTCAGAGCTGGTCATAAAGATACCTATGGAAGTCAAATCGCAGAGAAGCGATTGCCATGATAGCCTACTTCAAAGTGTGATCACAAAGCAAGATAATTTTGTGATCACAAAATGAGGTAGTGTAAAATTGCCAATGCCATATTAGCGATATATGGCAAGCTGGACATGGCTACGATGTGTGAATTGGGGTGCCAAACATGCGCTGCGCGGCACTGGATTGTCTTGACTGGCTGCTATTGGGCTGTGGAGGTGACTGGTTCTTGTGGCGTGCAGTCAGATATAGTCGCCAATAAAGAACATGCCCTGCCGGACATCTTCAGAGATTGCTGTGCGCAATGCCAGACTATCCTTGGCTTTCAGGGCTTCGATGGCCTGCTTGTGCTGATCGACCAGATTGGCGGTGCCGTGGCGGCCATACACAAGCCGCATGAAAGGGCCGAACTGCATCCAGACGCTCTCGACCAGCCGGATGATGACATCGGACCGGGCGATCTCGTAAAGGGCAAAATGGAAGGCGTGATTACCGCGCATATAGCCTTCGACGTCACCGTTTTCAAGGCAAACGTCAATGGCGTCGTCAATCTCAATGAGGCGCTGGATGTCGGCCTCCTGCACATTTGGCAGGGCCATGACGGCCAGTTCCGGCTCAAGCAGGGACCGGGTGAGATTGATCTCGCGGTATTTCTTGTTGGTCATGGCTGGAATTGAGACGCGACGGTTGCCGTGGCTTTCGAGGGCTCCCTCGGCGGTCAGGCGGCGCACTGCATCCCGAACCGGCATGGGAGAG
The DNA here is from genome assembly GCF_003574655.1 of Cohaesibacter haloalkalitolerans. Classification (GTDB taxonomy): domain Bacteria; phylum Pseudomonadota; class Alphaproteobacteria; order Rhizobiales; family Cohaesibacteraceae; genus Cohaesibacter; species Cohaesibacter haloalkalitolerans. The sequence continues at coordinate 553,421 of NZ_QNUM01000002.1, read as the reverse complement.
ACTTCCAGATGATCCGCCAGTCCGCGCAGGGTCACGGCCTTGCCTGGCAGGAAGCCGCCAAACAACAACCGCTCGCGCAGCGCCTGATAGATCCGCTCGTGGGCGGTCAGGGGCCTTGCCTCTGCCGTTTCCTCGGCTTCTCCGAATTGGTGATATGTCTCGATGTCATCCTTTGTCATAAACTCCTTATACCGGCGCTTGCTGAACATGCAAAGAGAATTTGATCGAAAAGGCTTGCGGCGGGGAAAATTTTGTGATCAAATTTTGGAACAATAGCCAAAAAGGCTAATCGGGCGACAACAGCCCACCGCAATCACCACAATTCCCGATAGCATCAAGGGGACATATATGATGGCAGACAAAGCAGACAAGCTTTTCTCCAAATCCGCATTGGCTCTGGCAGCCCTGCTCACGGCAACGGGCACAGGCATGGCGGCAGACAGGGAACTCCATATTTTCAACTGGTCGGACTATATTGACGAGTCCATCATCACCGACTTCGAAGCCGAAACCGGAATCAAGGTCACCTATGACGTGTTCGATTCCAACGAGGTACTGGAAACCAAGCTGCTGGCAGGCTCCACCGGTTACGACATCGTGGTGCCGACCGGAACGTTCCTTCAGCGTCAGATTCAGGCCGGCGTCTTCCAGAAGCTGGACAAGTCCAAGCTGCCCAACCTGAAAAACATGTGGGACGTGGTTTCCCAGCGTACCGCCGCCTATGATCCGGGCAACGACTATTCCATCAACTATCTCTGGGGCACCACCGGCATCGGTTTCAATGTTGCTGCCGCCAAGGAACGCATGGGCGATATGCCGCTCAACACCTGGGACATGATCTTCAAGCCCGAGAATGCCGCAAAATTCGCCGATTGCGGTATTTATGTGCTGGATGCGCCGACTGAAGTGATCCCGCTGACCCTGATGTATTTGGGCAAGGACCCCAACAGTCACGATACGGCCGACATCGCGGCCGCTGAAGAGCTGCTGATGTCCATTCGCCCTTACGTGCAGAAATTCCATTCTTCCGAATATATCAACGGATTGGCGAATGGCGATATCTGTCTGGCCATCGGCTGGTCCGGGGATGTCTTCCAGGCGCGAGACCGCGCTGCCGAAGCCAACAATGGCGTCGAAGTGAATTACATCATCCCGAAAGAGGGCGCGCAGATGTGGTTCGACCAGATGGCTATTCCGGCTGACGCCAAGAATGTGGAAGAAGCCCATATTTTCCTCGACTATATCATGCGCCCGGAAGTGATCGCCAAGGCCTCCAACTATGTGGTCTATGCCAACGGCAACCTTGCGTCCCAGAAGCTGCTTGACGAGGAAGTGCTGAACGATCCGGCGGTCTATCCCGACGAGGAAACGACCAACAAGCTGTTCGTTCACATGCCGTATCCGCCCAAGGTGCAGCGTATCGTGACCCGCGCCTGGACCAAGGTCAAGTCCGGCCAGTAGCGCCCGAGACGAAGCGCCCGGTCAGGTTGGCATTGCCCGCCTGATGTAGGCACTTCGGCACAGACAGAGCCTCTCCCGCCTTGGTTCCGGCATGGGTGGGAGGGATCTGACGCGGGTCTTGAGGGATCTGGTCGACAGAGCGTGAGCCTGCCATCCGGCGGCGGCCCGGTCGCTGCCCAATCGCGGCAGGATGACGTCTTGGTTGCCTTCGTCGTTCATCGCCAAAGGCTGCCAGCACCCTGCAAGCTCTTGATCGAGTTTCCGGTCAGGATCCGTGTCCCGGAATTGCTGCAGAACCGGTCACCTTTCTGTGGTTGAGAGAGGTTGGACGGCACGATTTTTGCTTTTCCGAATACCGCCAGACCCTCCCGTTGGCGGGTGATCGGACATTTGAATAGCGAGATTGATAATGAATGGTTCCCCCAATTTCGGATCCGGCTGCAGTTTTGCGCCATGGGCAGATCCGCATGAAAAGCCTTTGATACGGTTTGATGCCGTCACCAAGAAATTTGATGATTTTGTCGCCATCGACAATTTGAACCTGAAGATCTATGAGCGCGAGTTCTTTGCACTTCTCGGCCCCTCCGGCTGTGGCAAGACGACGCTGATGCGCATGCTTGCCGGGTTCGAACAGCCAACGACCGGCTCGATCATGATGAATCAGGAGCATCTCACCGACATCCCGCCCCACCGGCGCCCGGTCAACATGATGTTCCAGTCCTACGCCCTGTTCCCCCACATGACGGTGGAACAGAATATCGCCTTCGGGCTCAAGCAGGAGCGACGACCGAAGGCGGAAATAAAAGAGCGCGTCGAGGAAATGATCGCGCTGGTGCAGCTTCAGCCTTTCGCCAAGCGCAAACCACACCAGCTCTCCGGCGGTCAGCGCCAGCGCGTTGCGCTCGCCCGTTCACTGGCCAAAAAGCCCAGGTTGCTGTTGCTCGATGAACCGCTGGGCGCGCTTGATCGCAAACTGCGCGAACAGACCCAGTTCGAGTTGATGACCATTCAGGAAAAGCTCGGCCTCACCTTCGTCATCGTCACCCACGATCAGGAAGAAGCCATGACGGTGGCCAGTCGTATCGCCTTGATGGAACAGGGCAAGGTGGTTCAGGTGGCAACCCCGCGGGAAATCTACGAGACACCCAATTGCCGCTATGTAGCGGACTTCCTTGGCGACGTGAACATCGTCGGTGGCCATATCCTTGGCCCGGATGACAAGGAAGAGGACATCGTCCAACTGGCCTGGCACGAGGACTATGCCCCCTTGCGTGTACGTCTGCCGCAGCCGGTGACCTTCCCGGCAAAGGGCAAGGAAATGTGGATCGCCGTGCGGCCCGAAAAGGTCCGCATTACCAAGGACTATCCGACCGACACCCACAACATCCTCAAGGGCAAGGTGCTTGACATTGCCTACACCGGCAACATTTCCACCTATCACGTCAGAACCGAGGACGGACAGATCATCAAGTCTCAGGAGGCCAATCTGGAGCATCTGCACCGCCGGGCGATCACCTGGGATGACGAGGTCTATGTGCACTGGCGCGCCGGTGGTTGCGTGTTGCTGGAGCGCTAGGCCATGAGCAACCTGACCAACCTCACTGAAGTGACGGATCTGCTCACCGCAGGCGAGCCGGAAACGCCTCAGCGCCCGAAACGACGCAGCCGCATGGTCCTGCCGAAGAATTTCGGTCGCTGTGCGCTGATACTGGTGCCCTATGTCTGGCTGCTGGTGCTGTTTCTCATTCCCTTCATCATTGTCGTCAAGATTTCCCTCTCTGACACGGCCATCGCTATGCCGCCCTATACGCCGACCTTCGATTGGGCTGGTGGCTGGGCGAGTTTCAAGGAGATGGTGGGCGGCTGGGATTTCGAGAATTTCACCTGGCTGATGGAGGATGATCTCTACTGGAAGAGCTATCTGTCCAGTCTCGAGATCGCGTTTGTCTCCAGCCTGCTGGCCCTGCTGATCGGCTATCCCATCGCCTATTCCATGGCTCGCGCCCCGGCCGAATGGCGGCCCACGCTGCTGATGCTGATCATTCTGCCCTTCTGGACCAGCTTTCTCATTCGCGTCTATGCTTGGATCGGCATCCTCAAGAAAGAGGGGCTGCTCAACATGTTGCTGATGCATCTGGGTATCATCGACGACCCGCTGACGATCCTCAACACCGATCTGGCGGTTTATATCGGCATTGTCTATTCCTATCTACCGTTCATGGTGCTGCCGCTTTATTCGTCGCTTGAGAAGATGGATGACTCCCTGCTGGAAGCGGCGACCGATCTGGGCTGCTCACCCTTCAAGGCCTTCTGGCTGATCACGGTGCCGCTGTCGCTGCCCGGCGTCATTGCCGGATGTTTTCTGGTGTTCATCCCGGCAGTGGGGGAATTCGTCATTCCCGATCTCTTGGGCGGGTCGAACACGTTGATGATCGGCAAGACCCTGTGGGTGGAATTTTTCGCCAACCGCGACTGGCCGGTGGCCTCCGCCGTGGCGGTCATTCTGCTGATCCTGCTGGTGGTGCCCATCGTGCTGTTCCAGCGACAGCAGGAAAAGCAACAGGAAAAGGGAGCGTGACATGAAACGGTTCAGCTTTTTCAATGCTTCGGCGCTCACTCTCGGCTTTGCCTTCCTCTATCTGCCGATTGTCCTGCTCATCATCTTCTCTTTCAACGAGAGCCGACTGGTGACGGTCTGGGGCGGGTTTTCAACCAAATGGTACAGCGCCGTTTTTGCCAACAAGGGCTTCATGGATGCCGCCTGGGTGACGGTCCGGGTGGGGGTGGTGTCTGCCACGCTGGCAACGATCCTTGGCACCATGGCCGCTCTTGTGCTGGTGCGGGCAGGGCGCTTTCCCGGCAAGACGCTGTTTTCCGGCATGGTCTATGCGCCGCTGGTCATGCCTGAGGTCATCACCGGCCTGTCGCTGTTGCTGCTGTTCGTCTCGCTCGATTTTGACCGAGGCTTCTGGACGATCATTCTGGCCCACGTCACCTTCTCCATGTGCTATTCGGCGGTTGTGGTTTCCTCGCGGCTTGTGACCTTCGACATGTCGCTGGAAGAGGCGGCCATGGATCTTGGAGCAAGCCGCATGGCAACCTTCTTTCAGGTCACTGTTCCGATCATCCTGCCCGCCATTGTGTCCGCGTGGCTCCTCAGCTTCACGCTGTCGCTGGATGATCTGGTGATCGCCTCTTTCACCTCGGGCCCGGGGGCGACGACCCTGCCGATGAAAATCTATTCGCAGGTGCGGCTTGGGGTAACCCCCGAGATCAATGCGCTGTCGACCATCCTCGTCGTGCTGGTCTCCACCGGGGTCATCGCGGCCTCCCTGCTGACCAAACGGCGCGAGGTACAGCGTCGGCGCGAGGAAAGGGCAGCCTTCGCCGAGTCATGAGGCATCTCTCATGCTTTAAGAGACTTGAGCGAGCGTATAAAGACAACCAAACTCGGGCAAACATTCTCAAAGCCGGGCACTCGCGAAAAAGAACACGAGAAAAAGAACACGGGAAAGAGCCAATGGTCGCCGACATCGGGCCATTGCGCTTCCATTGCCAAATCTGTATGGCAGTCAATTCAAGGAAGCCGGGTCAGGAAAAAGGCCCGTTGAACAAACGAGGCAATCATGCTGAAGACCGAAAACACTGAACAGCAAAAGCAGAGTTTCAAGGCCGAGGCCGAGGCGTTCCTCAAGGCCCACCCGGATCTGGTCAAGGTGGAAATGCTGCTGCCCCGCTTCTGCGGCTCCCTGATGGGCAAATGGCTGCCTGCCAGCATGCTGCCAAAGCTTGCCGATGGGGCTGTGCGCCTGCCGCGTTCCACTGCTGCGCTCGACATCTGGGGCGATGATGTGCCGCTGGTCGGCATTGCGCTGGAAAAAGGCGACCCGGACGGCATCTGCATGCCCGTTCCCGGTACGCTCAGCATGGTGCCGTGGGCCAGCGAACCGACCGCTCAGGTTCTGGTGACCATGAAGGATCTGGTGACCGGCGAAGACTGCGGCTATGACACCCGCACCACTCTGGCCCGCATGGAGCAGCGCTTTGCCGACCGGGGGCTGACGCCGGTTGTCGCCACGGAGCTGGAATTCTACCTGATCGATGGTGAAACCACCGCAACCGGTCATCCGCAGGGGCCAATGGTGCCGGGGCTGGGCGAACGGCTCACGGCAAGTCAGGTCTACAACATGGACGTCATCGCCGCCTTCGAGCCGGTGCTGGCTGAGATCTATCAGACCTGCCAGATCCAGAATATTCCGGCCGAGACAACCATTTCCGAATTCGGCCCCGGCCAGTTCGAGATGAACCTGTTGCATGTGCCGAGCGCGCTGGTGGCCGCAGACCACTGCATGTTGTTCAAGCGCGTGGTGCGCAATGTGGCTCGCAAGCATGGCTTTGATGCCACCTTTATGGCCAAGCCCTATGCCCATTCCGCTGGCAATGGCTTCCACATCCACATGTCGGCGCAGGATAGCCAAGGCCGCAATATCTTTGCCGGTGACAGTGACGTTGAGGCCAACGAGCCGCTGCGCCATGCGATCGGTGGCCTGCTGGAGCATATGCGCGAATGCCAGATCCTCTATGCGCCCCATGCCAACAGCTATCGCCGCTTCCTGCCCGAGAGCTATGCGCCGACCACCCCCTGCTGGGGCTATGATCACCGCGCGGTCGCCATCCGCGTTCCGACGGCCAAGGGCGCCGCTGCCCGCCTTGAGCACCGGGTCGCCGGCGCAGATGCCAATCCCTATCTGGTGATCGCCTCGCTGCTGGCGGGCGCGATCACCGGGTTCGACAAGGCGCTTGATCCGGGTGCGCCGGTGGAGACGCTGGAAGATGTCGCCGCCAAGACACCGCTGACACCCATCTGGCAGGAGGCGATTGCCAAATTCGGCGCGTCGGACTGGGCTCGCGATTTGTTCGGCGAAGATTTCCACACCAGCTACACCCGCTCGCGGCAGGCTGAGGAACGGATCGTTTCCGCCGTCATCACCGACTTCGAGTGCCGCAGCTATCTCAGGACCGTGTAGCGACTAGACAGGACCTTCCGGGGCCAATTGGGGCCCCGGTTCTTGCCAGCAGAAGAACTTTTCGGATGAAAAATCCTTCTGGTTCGGACTGGCATTTCGACAATTTTGACAAGAGCCCGACAGGGTCACCCTTGAGGGAACAAATTCATATTTAATCAGTTGCACTGAAAGCCGAATATGCACACTCTTCGTGGAGTGGTAGGCTGTCAGAGTAAGGGAGAAGGCAAATGTTTGAGAATATTTACTGGATCGTCTTCGGGGCCGTCATTCTTCTTGGCGCCTTTTGGCTTTTCATGATGTGGTTCCGTGCCCCACGCGAAGGCCGCTGGCGCAGAGGCGACAAATAGGCCAGCGGCGACATCCCTGGAACTGAGGCTTGTCTGAGCTTTGCCCTTTCTTGACGGGTGGGGGTGGTGCCTGCGCCCGCATCCGTGCGGGTGCCCGTGTTCGTGCCTTGCCTTCCGCCATTCCGCATCTGTCCCGATTGCCTGCTTGTCATTCTTGTCCCTTCCTGCAGGTGAAGTTGCAGGCAGGGCAGATATTTTTCTTGCCTCCCTTGATAGAAACTCTCATAAAAGCGCCGTTATTCGGGGTGGCTGCCTGTTGGCCCACCTCGCAGCATGAGAATTCAGGCAAGCCGCATAGAAGAGGACCCCGCCATGGCCATCCGTCTTGACGCAACCGACAGCACGTTCGAAGCCGCATTCCGCGATCTGCTGGCCATGAAACGGGAAGTGTCCGACGACGTCGACGCCATCGTGCGCGATATCATCGCCGATGTCCGCAGCCGTGGCGACGACGCCCTTTATGACTATACGGCCAAATTCGACCGCTACGACGCTCGCGCCAAAGGCTTGCGCATCAGCGCTGAAGAGATCGACGCTGCGGTTGCCAAGGTTGACCCGGAGGTGATGAAGGCACTGGAGCTTGCCGCCGAGCGCATTCGCTCCCACCATGCCCGCCAGTTGCCGAAGGACGATTTCTACGAGGACGCTCTGGGGGTCAGGCTCGGCTCGCGCTGGACGGCCATCGAGGCGGTCGGCCTTTATGTGCCTGGCGGGCTGGCGGCCTATCCGTCCTCTGTTCTGATGAATGCCGTACCTGCCAAGGTGGCCGGTGTCGAGCGTCTGGTGATGGTCGTGCCGACCCCAGACGATGTGCTCAATCCGCTTGTGCTGGCGGCTGCCAGACTGGCCGGTGTTGACGAGATCTATCGCATCGGCGGCGCGCAGGCCGTGGCTGCACTGGCCTATGGCACAGAGACCATCGCCCCGGTTTACAAGATCGTCGGGCCGGGCAACGCCTTTGTGGCGGCAGCCAAGCGCCGGGTCTTCGGTCTGGTTGGCATCGACATGATCGCCGGACCATCCGAAGTGCTCATTCTGGCCGACAAGAACAACGACCCCGACTGGCTTGCCGTCGACCTGATGGCGCAGGCTGAGCATGACAAGGTGGCGCAGGCCATCCTCATCACCGATGATGCCGCAACGGCGGACGCCACCGTGGAAGCCGTCGAGCGTCTGTTGACGACCTTGCCAAAGGCCGACATTGCCGGAGCCAGCTGGGCCGACTATGGCGCAGTGATCACCGTGCCCGATTGGGAAACCGGTTTGGCGCTGGCCAATCGCATCGCGCCGGAACATCTGGAGCTGGCCATGGACAACGCGCCGGACTATCTGTCGAAGGTGCGCAACGCCGGGGCCATTTTTGTTGGCCACTACACCCCGGAAGCCGTGGGGGATTATGTCGGCGGTTCCAACCATGTTCTGCCGACGGCCCGCTCTGCCCGCTTCTCCTCGGGGCTGTCCACTCTCGACTTTGTCAAACGCACCTCCGTGCTGGAATGCAATGTCGACAACCTGCGCCAGATCGGCCCGGCCGCTGTTACGCTCGCTCGTCAGGAAGGCCTTGAAGCCCATGCCCGTTCGGTGGCAAAACGCCTCAATATGGAATAAACACCCGGATAGTTAGGAATTTCGTGCTAACCCTTAGGCGGAAAGTTTGACTCTGGCTGACAAGTTGGGCAAACATCGAACCCAACGCATGGGACAATATCGAATGGTGCACTATGGCTGAACGGGACGGAGAGGTCGATTACATGGAAGCCTCCGATCAGCAGCAAGACGAGACGTCTTGCGGGACGGCAGAGTCAGCGACCGACCATGGTCCGTTTTCCCTTTGCATGATCGTGCTGGACCCGACCTCCATCCAGCCTGCCACGCCCGATATCGAGCATGAACGCTCCGTTGCCATTTTTGATCTGGTGGAGGAAAACAACTTTCACCCGGTCGGCCACGATGAGGGCGGCCCCTACCGACTCGACCTTTCCATGATCGAGCGGAAACTGGTGATGGACATCAAGCTGGAGAATGGCGATCAGGTCGCGACCCATATTCTCTCGCTGACCCCCTTTCGCCGCATCATCAAGGACTATTTTCTGATCTGCGACAGCTATTACGAAGCCATCAAGACAGCCACCCCCAGCAAGATCGAAGCGATCGACATGGGGCGGCGCGGCCTGCACAATGAGGGATCCCAGATCCTTCAGGCACGCCTTGATGGCAAGATTGAAACAGATTTTGCTACCGCGCGGCGCCTGTTTACGCTGATCTGCGCATTGCACTGGCGGGGGTAGCATGGTTCTTGGTCTCATCGGGCCGGATCTTCGTCCCGACTCCATCCTCTTCGCCTGCGGCATGAACGCCATTCGCTCGCCGATGGCAGCAGCGCTTGCCAAGCATCTGTTCCCCGGCGCCTTCTATGTGCAGTCAGTGGGGGTTCGCTGTGGCAAGCCCGATCCTTTTGCCGCCGCCGTCATGGAGGAAATCGGGCTTGATATCTCCGAACACGAGCCCAGCTGCTTTGACGATCTGGAGGACAGCTATTTCGATCTGATCATCTCGCTTGCTCCGGAGGCTCATCACCGGGCGTTGGAATGGAGCAGGGGTCATGCGGTGGAAACCGAATACTGGCCGACCATGGACCCGGCGCTCGTGACCGGATCTCGTGAGCAGATCATGGATTCCTATCGGGCGGTGCGCGACGGCCTGATTGTCAAACTGAAGGACCGGTTCGACTGGGTCACCAATATTCGCGCTTGAAGCCGGAACCTCCCGGCAAAAGGAAACGGCTCGCCCGCCAAGCATTCATCAAGGTCTCATCAAGTTCAAACAGGGTAAAATGCCCTTAAAAAGGGTCTGAAACAGCCGTTTTCGTGAAAAATGCGTGAAGCGATTGCACTCATACTCGCTTTGGACTAGATTGCGCGCACTCTCATTGATAAGAACGGGCACATTGGGTCGAATTCTTGCATGCTCGCAAGCTGATTCATGCTACTGTCGATTATCAAGCAAAACGCAGGATGGAAAAACCATGTCAACCGGTGCACGGCGAGACCGTTGCAGTGGAGCAGGACAGGGTTTGCCAATCCCCGCCCGGCGCCGAAAGACCGTGAACAAAGGGTCTTTGTGGCCATGACGGGCAAACAGGAACCTAGATGACGCCGTCGTGCCGCTCGCACGTGGCTTTGCTAACAGAATACCAACCTAAAAGGACTGAAGAACGCTTATGGCGAAAGAAGAAGTATTGGAATTCCCGGGTGTTGTAACCGAACTGCTGCCAAACGCTACTTTCCGCGTCAAGCTGGAAAACGATCATGAGATCGTGGCGCACACGGCAGGTCGCATGCGCAAGAACCGCATTCGCGTTCTGGCTGGCGACAAGGTTCAGGTTGAAATGACGCCATATGACCTGACCAAGGGCCGGATCACCTATCGCTTCAAGTAAGCGCTCGATGGAGGCTTGCGATAAGGCGCGCCGCCGGATTGTGAGCGGCCTGCCCGATGTAGGCTGGTGTGGCCCCGCTTCGACTGACGATAGGGAAAGGTCCTTCTGCCTTAGAGGGATCTGGGGTCTCGGAGCGATGCTGCCGAGCTCTGCACCAGAGTGAAAGTCGGACAAGTCCGGCTTCTCTGCCATTTGTAGAATGAATTGCGCGTTTGTATGAAGCCGGTTTCTTGCATCCAGGCGCTCAGGGTATCACTTTCGGGCCTTCCCGTGGGTCTCGCTGATCAACAGCGTGGGGCAACAGCAAGGGAAAGGCTCCGAGACAGAAGAATATTGATTGCGTCATGACTGATTCCCACCGTCTGGTCCTTGCCTCTGCTTCTCCGCGTCGTTTGCAGCTACTGCAGCAGATTGGTATCGAGCCCTTTGCGCTCAAACCTGCCGATCTCGATGAAACACCGCGCAAGAACGAACAGCCGCGCGCTCTGGCCCAGCGTCTGGCCGCAGGAAAGGCCGCAGCTGTCTACGCCATGCGCAAGGAAGATCCCGATCTCAACGGCTGCTATATTCTGGCCGCAGACACGGTCGTCGCAGTTGGCCGGCGCATTCTGCCCAAGGCCGAGCTCGCCGAAGAGGCCGCCCTGTGCCTCAACCTGCTTTCTGGCCGCACGCACAAGGTCTTTTCCGGCATTTCCCTGATAACCCCAAAGGGCAAGACCCGCACCAAGGTGGTTACTACCAAGGTGCGCTTCAAACGCCTCAGCCATGACATCGACCCCTATATCGCTTCTGGCGAGTGGCGCGGCAAGGCGGGCGGTTATGCCATTCAGGGCATCGCCGGGTCGTTTGTCGTCAATCTGGCTGGCTCCTATAGCTCGGTGGTCGGGTTGCCACTGCATGAGACCTCCAATCTGCTGATTGGCGAAGGGTTCCCCTTGCGCCTCAAGTGGCTCGGCGGCGTCGAGTAGGGCGCAGCAATCAAGGAACTATCCTGCATGACAACTGAACAGGGCAAAAACGGGAAACCGAAGGCTGGAACCGTCACCGGCTTGCGTCGGACGCGCCCATGCCCGATCTGCTCCAAGCCTTCCACCAAGGAGAGCTATCCCTTCTGTTCGGAGCGCTGCAGACAGGTCGACCTTAGTCGCTGGCTCTCTGGTGTCTATGCCATTCCGGCCAGCGAGGAAGATGATCCGGACGAAAGCGATTTTGATCAACAGGATTGAAGCAGCCTTTTCGCCTCTGTGCGAAATTTTCGATAAAACAATGGGATAGAAGCCAATTCGGCGGAAATCCCGGCTTTTCTCTCGCGAATGTCCACGCAGATCTGTTGCCTCTTGCCGGATTGATGAAAAAAATCCATCGCCCCTGTAGAAAACATCAAAAGCGCACTGGACAGGCGAATATGAACCTTCTATAACGCCGAAACAAATTGCAAGGTTGCCTCGGCAACCAACGCAAAATGCCTTGTCTTTCAAGCTTGAACGACAAGTTGTTGTGCCCGGATAGCTCAGTTGGTAGAGCAGCGGATTGAAAATCCGCGTGTCGGTGGTTCGAATCCGCCTCCGGGCACCATCATTTTTTCCCAGCCCGTCCCACTCATATCGACAAGTCATTGGAATTATGGGATTTTTAGGTCTCAGATTTCTCGGAGTGTGTCAGGCGATTTCACCAGATCCGACCCGTCTGGGGCCATATTTGGTGCCATATTTGGGGCCAAAATTTTTCATGAATTCATTGATGGCCCCAATTTTAGGGTTTCATGCCACCTGATCGCTCCTGAACCAGGGAGAATTACTGTGGCACTGACAGATCTTCAAATTCGGCAACTTCGCCCCAGAGACAAGGCCTATCAATGCACCGATGGTCTCGGGCTCTATCTTGAAGTCTCCCCGAGTGGAGCGAGGCTTTGGCGATATAAATATCGCTTCATGAAGAAGCAAAAACGCCTTTCCCTTGGAAGCTATCCCGATGTGAGCCTTGCTGAGGCGCGTGACAAAAGAAATGAAGCACGAAAAAGGCTTGATGCCGGAGAGGATCCGCTTGCTGAGCGCAAGCGCGAAAAGCTCGTTGCAGCGTTCGCAGCCTCAAACACTTTCGGCGATATCGGTCGAGAATATATTAAAAAGCAGATTGCTGAAGGAAGGTCGCCCAAAACGATTGAGAAATCCAATTGGCTTATTAGGCAGTTTGCACTGATCGATGAACGACCTGTAACTGAACTAAAGCCTCTTGATATTCTCGCTGTTCTGAAGCGGCTCGAGGCGCACGGAAAATATGAAACGGTTATGCGTTGCCGTTCCTTCGCCAGTTGTGTTTTTCGCTACGCCGTGGCGACAGGGAGGGCAGAGGAAGATCCTACTGTCGTTCTTCGAGGCGCTTTGATCCGGCCAAAGGTGACGCACTATGCGGCGATCATAGAGCCAGACGGTGTTGGCGATCTGCTTCTGGCAATCGATAATTATCCCGGCAACCCCATCTCGCGGATTGCCTTGCAGATAGTACCGCACATTATGGCGCGTCCTGGAGAATTCAGAAAGGCGCATTGGTCTGAGTTCGATCTTGATGCGGCTATCTGGAAGATCCCTGCGGAGCGCATGAAAATGCGGCGTCCTCACCAGACGCCTTTGTCGAAACAGGTCATCGCATATCTCAAACAACTTATGCCGATGACAGGCCCTAAGGGCTTTGTCTTTCCGGCCTACCATACGACCAAGCGTCCAATGAGCGAGAATACGGTCAATCAGGCACTTCGACGTATTGGCTATGCACGGGGTGAGGTGACTGCGCACGGATTTAGGACGACGGCTTCAACGCTTCTTAACGAGAGCGGGCTTTGGAGCCCTGATGCTATAGAACGTTCTCTCGCTCATGAAGATGCAAACAGCATTCGCGGTATCTACAATCGCGGACGCTACTGGGAAGAGCGCGTCCGAATGCATCAGTGGTGGAGTGACTATCTGGATGAGCTGCGTGATAAGGCGGCAAATAGGTTGTTAACACGGCGCCGCTGATTGGTGGTTATCATAAAACCTTCTTGCCAGACGCTTCAGGCGCGGTACCAGCTCGCCATCTTGCAGGATTGGCAATCCAACGATTGACCTCTGACTCTCGCCATCCTGTGCCATGGATGCTGATCTTGATCTGTGTTGGAAAGGTCCCTTCGGCCATCTTTCGGTAGATGGTCGATCGGGATAGGCCCGTTCTATCGAGAACGGTCTTAAGGCGAATAATGCGATCTGGTTGGCTCATGTCTCGCTTGGCTCCGGTTGGTTGTCTCTGGCGGCTTCTGAGCTAGAAAGAACCTGTATGTGCCATTGGGCAAGAGCGCTCCGATAGGGGGCGCACTGCAGCGCAAAAAAGGTGGCAAATCGGATCGGCAGTACACTCAGCAGGAAAGGAAAAGAATTAGCATGATGCAACATGTGATCTTGTCAGGCTGCTCGGGAGGTGGGAAATCCACACTGCTCAATGAGCTCGCTTGCAGAGGCTTTGAAACAGTGCCTGAACCGGGAAGAAGAATTATCGCCCTTGAACGTGAAGGAGATGGATCTGCGCTCCCTTGGGCGAATATGGAAGCATTCGCTAGGCGGGCGCTTGAAATGGCAGCGCGAGACAAGCTTCAGGTCAAGCATGAATCTGAGTGGCAATTCTTTGACCGTAGTCTCATCGACGCTGCCGTGGCTCTCGAGAGCGCAACCGGTGAATCGATCGAGAACACACTAGCGCCTTTTCCTCGCTATTATGAGAAGGTCTTCATGACACCGCCATGGTTCGAGATCTATTCGATGGATATAGACCGTGTCCATGGCTTTGAAGAAGCTGTACGTGAATTTGATCGCTTGGTCGCCGCTTATAACAGATTAGGCTATGAGGTTATTCACTTACCTAAGACCGATGTTCAGAGCAGAGCTGATTTTGTTCTACGCTTGCTCTGCTGACAATTCAGTTTTGGGACTGAGCTCATAGAGCCTAACGCTTGCCTGCCGCTTCGACCTGAATCACGATTTCTTTGTTTTGACGGGAAGTACGGCATCGGACTTCCTCTCCGCCATTTTTCCTTATAATGTATTGAAATAATTAGTTTTTCTGGAATAGGTTAATTCCTTCCCCCCTTTTCGTCCCCCTATTAAACAGCTGAATCTCTGGGCTATTGCGAGTAATTGCGTCTCCAAGAGCAAAAGCAGTTTTCCCCGTTTAGCTCTCGGTTTTCGCGTAATAAGCCAGCGTTGGAGACAATTTCGCTCCATCCGCAACGAACTGTGAGTGAAATACGTGGCTTCTAGGTATCACTAGGGAGAAATCGCTCATCAATTCAATGAGCTCCACCTGACAGGTGATGTGCGCGGGGTTTGAAGCAGAGAGCTTGTTATGTCTCGGCGGAATGAACCGTCATGTTTGAACCACCCCAATCCAACCAATCTTTCTTTTGGTTGGATTTTTACCATGGCAACGCCAAGACTGTTGTTCGCTCCAATACTATGTTTTGAATGCTAGGTCCGAGATCGTTCAACATTGAGTTTATTTTTGCTGGGTTAAGCCCAAAGTTGAAGTACGCGTATGCTTTGTGCTTTGGACAGATCATCAAGACTCTAAAATTCTGCTGCACAATTGATGGAGTAGACGTTCGGGCGGAAAGTCGACCTCTACCTTAGATGTGAAATGACGGACACCTCAGACTAGAGCGACCATTCAGATTCCTTTTTGGGTACAGCGAATCTATAACGGCGAGCGATATTCTGGCTCGTCATTCGCGAGGGGTGTTTTGAGCTGGAAGACAGCTTTCGAGTCAAGCACATGCTGAAAGCAGTTAAGTTAGTCACGCCCAGGCCAAGGGCCTTGTTGATACGTCAATCGGCTCACGATCCTATTCATGAGCCGATTTTGCTGAGAAGTAGCCAAGAGTTTTCCTATAGAAAACATGCCAATCCAAAGAGTGCTTTTTACTTTAGGTTTTGGCTAAAGAAATTAGAAATTTTTTCAAACGGAATCATATCAACCCTGTCATAGAGATCGATGTGGCGTGCTCCTGGTACGACATATAGTTCCTTAGGGTCTTTTGCTCTTTTGAAGGCCTCATCACCAAAAGTCCTCGAATGAGCTTTCTCACCCACGATGAATAAAATCGGTCTTGGTGAGATTTGGTCGATATATTCAAACAAGGGAAATTTCAGCGCACCAACCATGCTTGTTAATGTGAAGGTCTTTGCGGCTCTTGGATGGTGACCTCGCTTCATTCCGTAGTATTCGTAGAATTCCGATCGTACTGGATCCAGCCCTTCTGGGATTGTCGTAGTTGGCTTATCTGGATACATTTGAGGAGAATGTTCCGGTACGCCAGCTTCGAAGTCTTTCCAACGCTGTTCGCCAAGTCGATCCAGCCTGGTATTGAGAGCATTTTGATCACCATTGAACCTGTTTCGCATGTTAAAATCATACATCACGGAAGTGACAACGGCTTTAATTCTGCGATCGACCTGAGCTGCTGTAAGCACGAAGCTACCGCCCCCGCAAATACCGATTGCGCCAATTTTGTTTCGGTCCACGTAGGGCAAAGAACCTAAGAAATCTACTCCAGCACTGTAGTCTTCAGAGTAGAAATCCCAAGAAAACAGATTTCGTGGTTCCCCTCCGCTTTCACCATTGTACGATTGGTCGAACGCGACAGCAACGAAGCCTCTTTCAGCCAATGAATTGGCATAAACACCCGGGCCTTGTTCCTTTACGCCCCCAAAGGGAGGTCCGATGATAATTCCATCATACTTCTTGGATTTGTCTATATCTTTTGGGATGTAGAGATCTGCTGAGATCATAATGCCGTAGCGGTTTGGATAGGACACCTTCTGATGAACGACTTTGTCGCTGAGCGGGAAGGTCTTGTCCCAAGTCTCTGCTCCTGCAGCAACTGCAATACTTGTCATTGCAAACCAAGCTCCTGCAATGATCATTGTGGTAATCTTGCCCATTTATATCTCCTGCTGGGATCGGTTGACTGCTAGACCAAGGCAAGGTCACTAAGCTGATATGAAGGCATATTGGCCGTGTTTACTCGTTCCAGCAGCATTCATGCTTTGCTTCCTCGATTATTCTGAGAGTGAGATCGTAACGCTCAGGTCGCCTGATTGATTTAGTGCATCAGCATTGGATGTAATTCTTGCGATGCGGATCACACCAGCCGCATTGGGACCGCGCCCGCGGTAAAATGCGATGTTTTTCCAGGGGGCATAATAGGCAATGTCGCCGGTCGTTCCGGCGTCTGTCACTGGAGCTCCCTCTTCTGACAGACTGTTCGGCAAAGCGCCACTGACCTTTTCAGCTGCACTGAAATCCCGCAGAGACAAGGTAAGTGGCAACAGTTCAACGAAATCCCGTGCTGTTGGATTATCTTCTGTTGTTGCTGTCATGATCATGTTGCCGATACGGATATTCAAATGCTGTGTTCCTCTTTGTTGCGCTACAGCCTGACTAGTGTTTGGGGATACGCCCCATGCACTAGCCAAGACGAACAGGACACAGAGGTTTGCTATAGATCTTGTAAAAATTTTAGACATGGAATGAGCCTCATACGAGAGGGATTTCGGAGAATATGACCAGCTTGTCTAACGGAATTACACCTCCTGAAGCGCAGATGGTTATGTCCTTGTCCATCTCGGCAACACCCGAGATCTGTTCCGGTTTTTGCGCGCGTTTCGAGGTCTACGAACTCTCCGTTGCAATTGTTGATCTGGGTGGCTACTACGAAATGGCTGCTATCAAAGGGTCAGGGTGGCGTTGTCAATAACAAAACGATATTTGACATCGCCCTTCAGTAACCGCTCATAGGCAGTATTGATTTCATCAGCGCGGATCAGCTCGATGTCTGAGACGATTCCGTTTTCGGCGCAGAAATCGAGCATTTCCTGAGTCTCAGGGATGCCTCCGATCATCGAGCCGGCGATAGCTCTGCGCTTGAAGATCAGATTGAAGACCTCCGGTCAAGGATGCGGCGTTGCGGGCGCGCCCACCAGTGTGAGGGTCCCGTCACGTTTTATCAAAGCCAGATAGTCGTCCAAGCTATGTGGTGCTGCCACTGTATCGACGATAAGGTCGAAGCTTTTGATGTGTGCTGCCATTTCTTCGGCATGCCGCGAAACGATCACTTCATCGGCACCAAGTGCTTTTGCGGCTTCGCGTTTGCTTTCTGATGTGGTGAAAGCAACGACATAAGCACCCATTGCGTGCGCGATTTTAACGCCCATATGACCCAAACCACCGATTCCGACAATGCCAACTTTCTTGCCAGGCCCAGTGTTCCAATGCGGTAAGGGCGAATAAGTCGTGATACCTGCACAAAGCAGGGGAGCTACGGCAGCGAGCTGTTGTTCCGGATGGCGGATGCGCAATACGTAACGTTCATGGACCACTATCTGTTGCGAATATCCACCAAGGGTCCAGCCAGGATCGTCCGTAGTCGGAGAGTTATAGGTCCCGATCATATCGTCGCAATAGTTTTCGTGGCCTGAGTCGCATTCTTCGCAATGCTGACAGCTATCAACGATGCAGCCGACACCAACGAGATCACCAGCCTTAAAGTTCATCACATGAGCGCCCACAGCCGAAACTCGACCGACGATTTCGTGTCCAGGCACACATGGGAAATGCGTGCCAGCCCATTCTGCGCGGACCTGATGCAAATCTGAATGACAGATGCCGCAGTAGGCAATCTCGATCACAACATCGTGGGGGCCGGGAATCCGGCGGTTTATCTGCATGGGTTCCAGAGGTTTATCGCCCGCGTGGGCACCATATGCATTAACAAACATAAGCCGTTCTCTTTCATGTTGGTTTGATCTATGAGACGCGCTGGCTAAGCGTAGCACTGTCCAATCCAGCCCCCACACAAAGATGATTACAGACCTTCTGCGGGCTATTCACTTATCTTATAAAATGCGTCAACATTGATTAGCTAATTAGTGTTTATAAATCTCATTAGTACTGCTAATGAACAATTGCAGGTGAACAAACCATGCCCCGTACCACACCAAGATATAATCTCAATGATCTCATGGCTTTCGTGACGGTTGCGCGAGAAGGCAGTTTTACCCGCGCTGCAGCACAGTTGGGAGTAACACAATCGGCGCTAAGCCAAGCGGTGGCTGGTCTGGAAACCCGTCTCAAAATCCGGTTGCTTGCGCGCACCACGCGTAGTGTGACGGTTACCCCAGCTGGAGAGCGCCTTATGCAGGCGATTGGCCAACGCTTCGACGAGATCGAACTGGAACTGGATTCGCTAACTGCTCTTCGGGACAAACCTGCGGGTGTGGTGCGGATCACCTGTGGCAATCACATCATCCGTACGACGATGTTGCCGAAGCTAATGCCACTACTCCATGAATACCCAGACATAAAACTTGAATTTGACGTGAATTTCGGATTCAGAGACATCGTCGCAGACCGCTTTGACGCGGGTGTCCGATTGGGTGGGACCATTGACAAAGACATGATTGCCGTTCCTATCGGCCCGCAATTGCGTATGGCAGCCGTCGCTGCACCATCATATTTTGCCAAGAATCCCATCCCAAAGACTCCGAGGGATCTGATGCAACATCGGTGTATCGATGTGCGTTTTCCGACCCACGGGGTATCGCCTTGGGAGTTTGAACGAAGAGGAAAACGGCTGAACGTTCGCGTTACTGGGCCACTGCTCTTCAATACGACGCCAGATCATATCGTCACGGCTGCATTGGATGGTCTCGGTGTTGCCTATCTACCCGAGGAAGAATTTGCACCGCATCTTGAAGACAGGCGTCTGGTTCGCATACTGGAAGATTGGTGTCCGCCATTCTCTGGTTACCACCTGTACTATCCGAGCCGAAGACAGCCCTCTCCAGCATTTCTTCTGGTGCTCAATGCTTTGCGTGTTAGCGGCAATGTCGATACGGACCTCTGATCAAGTTCATCTGCATTCTTTTGTAGATCCAATTTTGATCTCTTGGTGCGGTTTTCTCGAGTCCAAATTTTACCAGATCAGGCTGTATCGTGTTTCTGCAATAACGTAGAAGGAATGCGTCTCAATCTTGTGCGATCGGTCTGTCAGATTTTGATTGGACCGCAGGATGTGGCATTCCGTCAATTCAGGTTCGCCGCATGTTTTCGACCAGAAAATCGATCAGGGCACGGATGCGCTTGGCGCGTTGACTGTTTTGCGGGAAATAGAGATAGACCGGCGGATAAGTCCTCCAGTAGGGCTCAAGCACAGGAACAAAGACATGCTTGTCTGGAAGGCTTGCGTGAATGGGCTCAAAAAGCCGCCCAATGCCAAAACCTTGCCGAACAGCATCACAAATGATCTCGATATCATTGGTTACGAGCCGGGATGGCATCTCAATGGTCAACTCCTCGCCATCCTGTTCCAGTATCAGCGGCAGGACGCGGTTGGCCGTGGTATAGCGGTAGCCAATCAGCTTGTGGTTGGAAAGATCTGCGGGATTGCTGGGAGGCCCATGCCGATCGATATAGTCTTCAGATACATAGAGCCCTTCGCGGAAGGGATCCATCAGCCTCCGGGCGACCATGCCTTCTTCCAGTCTGTCGCCAAAACGGATGCCCATGTCAAAGCCTTGTTGCAGAATATCGACGGTGCCGTCGTAAAGGGAAATCTCCAGATTGATTTGCGGATAGCTTTTGCAGAACAGCCCCAATAGAGGCTTGAGAACTGTGAGATAGGCGAAGCGGGCAACCGTGATGCGGACTGTTCCGCTCGGGGTTTGGCCGAGGTCTTGAACGCTTTCAACCGCAAAACGAAGTGACTGCAGGGCATCTGCACTGCGATTGAACAGCATTTGCCCCGCCTCGGTGATCTCGAGCCGTCGCGTGGTGCGGTTGAAGAGGGGCACACCCATGGTCTCTTCCAGCGCCTTCAGTGATTTGCTGACAGCGGGTGAGCCAAGCCCCAGATGCCGCGCCGCGCCTGCGATGCTGCCCTCTGCTGCGATGGCGTGAAAAACCGTCAGCTGACCATAAAGCGCATTATCCATCGGCATGCCAAGATTCCTTATTCATTCCAGTTTGGAAAGAATAACTTCGCAAATAGAGGCCTAATCGTCAAGGATCTCGTATGTTATATCCGCTCCATCAAATCCAGTCAGAAGAAAGCAGGAATAATACAATGACAAAGATTCTCGTCATTTCTGGCCATCCCAATCTGGAGGCATCACTCGCAAACAGCACCATCTTGGGTGATTTGCAGGGGGAGGCGGGCACCACTATCGAGACGCGGTATCTCGATCGTCTCTATCCGGGCTTCAACATCGATGTGGCTGCAGAACAGGCAGCTCTGGTTTCGGCCGACGTCATCATCTGGCAGTTTCCTTTCCACTGGTATGCCCTTCCGGCTCTCCTCAAAAAGTGGGTCGATGACGTGCTCGTCTTCGGTTTCGCCCATGGCATCGGCGGCGACAAGCTGCATGGCAAAAAGCTGATCCTGTCCTTCACCACAGGAGCAAGCCTTGAGGCCTACAATCACGGTCAGCCGATGAACTACACAGTAGAGGAATTCCTTCCCCCCTTGCGTCAGACGGCTACTCTTTGCGGAATGGATCTGCAAGAGCCGATCTGTTGCAACAGCATGATGTTCGTGCCGGGCGTCAGCAACGACAATGACAAGGCTGAAGTGGAAGCCAGGGCCCACAATCATGCCGACAGGCTGATGTCCCTGATCCGCAAGCTTGCCGTGTGAAACAATGCAGGGAAAGGTCAGCCCTATGAGCACACCAGCCTATTTTGTTCTTGAAATAGCCATTCACGATGAAGAGCGCCTGAAACCCTATCTCGAGAATGTCGGCGCGACCATTGCTTCCTATGCCGTGGAGGCATTGGCCAATGGCGGTCAGGTCGTGCCTCTGGAAGGAGCAGAACCCAACGGCAAGGTGGTCATGTTGAAGTTCTCGAGCATGGAAGAGGCCCGATCCTGGTATGCCTCTCCCGCTTATCAGGAGATCCTCAGGCATCGTCTCGCAGCCGCAGACAACAGGTCATATTTCGTCGAGGGACTGTGAGCATTACTGCCAAACTAGAGTTTCAAATACGAGGAGAGAAAAATTGACGAGTGACAACAACAACGCACTTGCGGTGGGCAGCCCAGGCCAAATCAGCCGCCGCAATCTTCTCAAAACTGGAGGTGCCAGTGCCGTAGCCCTCACGACAGGAATGGCCCTTACTCATACAAAAGCAAAGGCGCAAGACATGACCAAAGGTGCAGACAATTTTTACAAAAGCGACGCTGTGACACTACAGAAAGTGACTTTTCAGAACCAATACAAGCAGACGGTGGCCGCCAATCTTATTCGTCCAAAGGACGCTAATCCCGAAGGACCGGCGCCTGCAATCATTGTCGGACATCCGATGGGGGCCGTCAAGGAGCAGGCCGCCACGCTCTATGCAACGAAAATGGCTGAATATGGCTATGTGACCTTGGCTCTCGATCTGCCTTACTGGGGAGAGAGTGAAGGTGAGCCACGAAACCTTGTGGCACCGGATGCCTATGCTGAAGCCTTCAGTGCAGCGGCCGACTATCTGTCATCGCTTGATTTTGTCGATCCTGAACGCATCGGTGCAATTGGTGTCTGCGCCAGCGGTGGTTTTGCCATTGCAGCTGCAAAGATTGATCCCCGTATCAAGGCGATTGCTACGGCAAGCATGATCGATATGGGCGGTGCCACCCGGATGATGGTACAGGATCCCGAACAGTGGCTGGCGATGACCAGAGCATCCGTTGAGCAGCGGATGATAGAATTTGCAGGTGGGCAGACAGACTATACCGGCGGAACAGTCCTTGAAGTTACTGAAGAGACCCCGCAGTTCCAGCGCGACTTCTACGAATTCTACCGAACATCCCGTGGCAAGGTTGTGCCCAAAGGAGCTACGGATGTGACCATCACTCGGCCGACATTGTCCAGCAACAATCGTTTTCTCAATTTCTATCCTTTGAATGATATCGAGAAAATCTCCCCCCGGCCGATACTTTTCCTTGCTGGTGAGAATGCAATTTCGCTGGAACTTATAAAAGCTGCACATGCGCTGGCTGCAGAACCCAAGGAGCTTCTTGTGGTTGCCGAGGCAAACCATGTTGATCTTTATGACAGAACCGACTTGATCCCCTTCGACAAACTCAATGCGTTTTTTGAGAGCAATCTGTAGGGACCAGATGGGCGCGGTGCGTTTTGCAGCGGTGGCATCTTTGCACAGTGGGGTCCAGATCAGCCGATCATGAACTGGATTCATGGTTGGAAGTAGTATCTAGACCCTACTGTCTCCCGAGGTCCTGGCCATATTGTTGTAGGTAATCCAGCAACCAAAACCAACTCGCGCATGTTTCCCAAAGGAGATAATCGATGAGCAGAAAGCCTTCTCGGCCTCGCGCTGAGGATAATGTCAACACAGGTCGCCGGGACCTTCTCAAGTTGACGGGAGCAGGTGTCGCAGCCCTTGGTGCGGCGTCGATTTTTAACAGTTCAAGCGTAAAGGCACAAACTATGTCAGAGGAATGGGACAAGACTTTCCCGAAGAGTGAAAAAGTCGATCATCAGAAAGTCAGCTTCAAAAACCGTTATGGCATCACGCTGGCCGGTGATCTCTATTTGCCAAGGAACAGAGATGGAAAGAAGTTTGCTGCGATTGCTGTCAGCGGACCGTTCGGCGCTGTCAAGGAACAGTCATCTGGCCTATATGCCCAGACCATGGCAGAGCGTGGCTTTGTGACGCTGGCCTTTGACCCATCCTACACCGGGGAAAGTAGCGGCGAGCCGCGCAACATTGCCTCTCCCGACATCAATACCGAAGACTTCAGCGCCGCCGTTGATTGCCTTGGCCTGCAGTCCTTCGTTGATCGTGAGCGGATCGGCATCATCGGCATTTGTGGATTTGGTGGCATGGCATTGAATGCTGTTGCCGTCGACAAGCGCGTCAAGGCAGTGGTGGCAAGCACGATGTATGACATGACCCGCGTCATGTCCAAGGGCTACAATGACAGTGTCACGCTGGAACAGCGCACCCAGAACCTGGAACAGTTGAGCCAGCAGCGTTGGCAGGATGCGGAAAAAGGCAGCCCGGCCTATGGTCCGGTATCCCTTGAGCTGAAGGGTGGCGAGCCACAGTTTGTGGTGGAATATGCCGACTACTACAAAAAGCCTCGTGGGTTTCACGAAAGATCCGTCAACTCGAATGGGTCGTGGACCCTCACGACACCTTTGTCTTTCATGAACATGCCCATTCTGACCTATATCGCGGAAATCTCGCCGCGCCCTGTGCTGTTCATTCACGGTGAGAAGGCTCATTCCCGCTATTTCAGCGAAACAGCCTTTGCCAATGCGGCGGAGCCGAAAGAGCTGATGATCATTCCGGGTGCCAACCACACGGATCTATACGATGGGCTTGATTTCATCCCGTTCGACAAACTGGAGAGCTTCTTCAGTGAGCATCTGGTCGCCTAGGCCTGCCAGACTGTGGTGCCCGCGGCAGCGGGCACCATTCAACGAAACGGTCACCCGAACGCGGCGGAAAGACGCCTGTCATGATCGCCGGCCGAGCCGAGGTCCATATGGCTGACAGCATCGGCTGCGAACGCTTTGCCCGCATCATCTCCACTCACTCGCAGATGCGGATTATCCCGTCAGCCGTCTGCCACTTCCGATCAAGAACAATGCAACGAGTGAAATTGCTGCGCTTCCACAAAATGTGACGCCTATTCCAAAGTGGTCGAACAGGGTTCCGCCAATCATGGCACCGAGCATGATTGCGCTTTGAATCGCCGCCACAATCAGGCTTCCTGCGGCTTCCGGCTGGTCTTCCATTGTTTGCGCCAACCAGGCCATCCAGCTAATTGACATCATGGTGTTGGCGGTACCCCATATCGCCAGCAGCAGACCGACGGCCAGAATGCTTTGATCAAATATGATAAGGCCAACTGAACTAAGCGACATGACGAGAGGCTGTATCTGCAACAGTCGAATGACATGTTTCCCCGAAAACCTGCCACCCAGCCATGTGCCTAAAAAGCCGCAACAGCCAAGCACAAGAAAAAGCAAGGACAGTGTCTGTACATCTACCTGCACAGTATTTTCAAGAAAGGGTCTCAGGTAGGTGAACATTGAAAACGCACCGATATAGGCGACAATGGCTGCAACGATACCATTCAGGAAATGACGGCGTCCCAAGATTCTGACAAACGTCGCTGGAGACATTCTGGCACCGGCGGGCATCGAGGGCAGGGTGGCTATCTGCCAGATGAGATCGATGGCAACGATGGGGGCCAGTAGCCAGAAAACGCCGCGCCAACCGATGATGGCCCCAAGATAGCTGCCAACGGGCGCTGCAAAAGCTGCCGCCATTGCCTGGCCTGCATACATGACCGCCAAAGCCGAAGAGACCCGCTCGGCAGGGACCAGACGCATGATGACCGAAGTCCCCAGGGACCAGAAGCCGCCAATGGTTATACCAAGCAATGCACGGGCAAAAATGAGAACCGGAAAATCGGGGGCAAGAGCTATTGCAACCAGAGAAACGAACATGATCGCCGTCATTGCAATCAATATCCACTTGCGGTTCAGATTTCCTGCAAGAGTGGTCGTCAGAAGACTGGCGACGACCGCAAACAGGCCACTGATCGATATGGCCTGACCGGCCTGACCCTCTGTAACGGCAAGACCATCTGCAATCGGCGTAAGCAGGCTGGCAGGCATGAATTCGGATGCAATGAGCATGGCAACACAAAGGGACATCGAAAGGACTGCCCCGGACACGCTGCTTGCCACACTGTTCTGATTTGCTGGAACCGCTTTGTTCATTTCTCTCTCTCTTTCCTTGAAGCACTTTTGCTAGAGGGTTCCTGGAGCGTTGAACAGTAGCGCCAACCGCATCGAAACGATGAATTTGATTAATGGATAGAGAGGTGACTTGTTTAATCGTCTGGACTATCGTCATGTTCTGAACGGAGGGTATGAATGAGAAAAGAAGATCTCGGGGATTTGGCCGTATTTCTGGTTGCGTCTGAAGAAGCAAATTTTACACGCGCAGCCGCCCGGCTCGGTGTATCCCAGTCGGCCGTGAGCCATACAATCAGGCGACTGGAGGCTTCCATCGGCATCAAGTTGATGAACCGAACCTCGCGCCGTATCTCATTGACTGATGCCGGTGAAAAATTGTTGTCCACCCTGCGGCCGGGAATGGAGCAGATCGACGCCCGGATCGAGGAGCTGCGATCTCTCGGAGACGCGCCCCGCGGCCTTGTCCGTCTGACGGCCAGCAAACCGATTGCTAAGACATTGTTGTGGCCGGTACTCTCTGAAATTGCAAGAGACTATCCGGAAATCGAAATCGAGCTCAATCTGGATTCTCGCCTGAATGACCTGACCGAGGACCGGTTTGATGCTGGGGTCCGGTTGGGTGAATTTGTTGCCAGGGATATGATTTCGGTGCGCATCAGCCCTCCTGTCCGAATAGCGGCTGTTGCATCTCCCGGCTATCTCAAGGACAGAGAGCCACCAGAACATCCCCGTGACCTTGCGAGCCATATCTGCATCAATCACCGCTTTGGGCCCAACGCTGCCATCTACGAATGGGAATTTGAAAAGGATCAAGAAGAACTTGTCGTGCGCGTTTCCGGCTCTTTTGTCTTCAACGATAGCGACATGGCAATTCGTGCGGCAAAGGAAGGACATGGTATCGCATATGTGACCGAGACGGAGGTGAGGGACGAGTTGAGAACAGGCAGTCTGGTACGCCTGCTTGACGACTGGTGCCCGCCGTTTGAAGGCTATCATTTGTTCTATTCCAGCCGGCGACAGATGAGCTCCGCCCTGCGCCTCCTCATCGACAGGCTCAAGGCCCAGAGTACGGTTCTCATGAGGCAGCAAAGCTGGGAAATGCCGACAAATGAATGACGGCTTTCACTGCTCATCGAATGCTGGCTAGCGCAAAAAGGCCTTTATCTGTTACTTGATCAGCAAAAGGCTGGTTAGCTCGTCTGTTTGCCATCTTGTCACCGAAAATGCTGCGTTTCGTTCAAACGGCAAGTGTGGGCAAATCTCTTCGGAGCTTTCGGTAACTGGTGGAAGACAACTTTGGATCGCAATTACAAATCACTGCCTGAATGAGCGTTTGCTGACGTCAAGCTCGCGGCGTTTTCAGCGTATCTACCACCAGCCGGAAAGCCGCCGAATTCTGCTTCCTGCTTGGATAGTAGAGATGATAGCCGCTGAATTTGGGAGACCATTCATCAAGGAGCAACACCAGATCGCCCGATGAAAGCAGCGCCTGCACCGCATGCTCCGGCAGATAGGCAATGCCGAAGCCTTTTTTTGCCGCTTCGGTCATCGCGATCGAGGAGTTGAAGCTCAACTGCCCCTCTACCTGAACACACAGCTCCTGACCATCTTTTTCGAATTCCCAAGCATAGCTGCTGATTTCCGGGCGCTGGCGATGATTGATGCAAACGTGATTGAGCAGATCCCTTGGATGCAGAGGAGCCGGATTGCGGCTGAGATAACTGGGGGATGCGACGGCAACAAGGCGCCAATCCGGACCGATCCTCACCCCGATCATGTCCTGATCCACGCTCTCTCCTAGACGAACACCAGCGTCTAGTCGATCCTCGACGATATTGCGAAACCCGTTGTCATTGTAGAATTCGACGCGCAGTTCAGGATGTTGCTGGAGAACCGGTTGCAGCTTGGGCCAGACCACGCTCTGCAGAGCATCCTCGGACAAGGTCAGGCGAACCGTGCCAGCCATTCTTCCTTTCTGGATCTTCAGGGACTCGACCTCGGCATCGATCTCCTCAATGCGGGGCGCCAGAGACCTCAGCAGGCGCTCTCCTTCTTCTGTCGGTGTGACGTTGCGTGTCGTACGGGCCAGAAGGCGGATGCCCAGTCGGCTTTCAAGATCCCTGATCGTGTGACTGAGGGTGGATTGCGACACACCCAACCGCGCCGCGGCCCTCGTGAAGCTGCGCTCTTCAGCAACCGCCATGAACAGAAGCATGTCATTCAGGTCCTTGCGATCCAAGGGAACCTCCAGCCATTATTATTAATTATCCATAAGTTCATGCAGATTATGCCATCTAATCACAATGATCAAGCGGAGCTAGATTAGGGGCACGAACTACAGTTGCCGACAGGATGACCGTTGCTCCGGACGAGCAGGAGATGCCGCGGCAAAACGGGAAAGGACTGGAATATGATCCTCAACGAAGCATTCACTCTTTCCAATGGTGTCGAGATCCCCAAGCTTGGTCTTGGCACATGGATGATCGAAGAGAGCGACGCACCCGCTGCCGTGCGAGCGGCAGCCGAAATCGGATATCGCCATTTCGACACCGCCCAAGGCTATATGAATGAACGCGGCGTGGGAGAAGGCATTCGCACCTGCGGTGTTGCCCGCGATCAGCTGTTTATCACGACAAAGCTGGAAGCCGCCATCAAGACATACGCCGAGGCAAAGGCCGCGATCGATGGCTCCCTTTCCGCACTGGGCCTTGACCATATTGACCTGATGATCATTCACAGCCCTCAGCCTTGGACCGATTTCCGTGGCGGGGATCGGTTCTTCGAAGGCAATCTGGAAGCATGGCGGGCATTGGAAGAGGCCTATTCGGCGGGCAAACTGCGTGCCATCGGTGTCTCCAACTTTGATGAGCCGGATCTTGACAATCTTCTCAACAATGGCTCGGTCAAGCCGATGGTCAACCAGATTCTGGCCCATGTCAGCAACACGCCCTTTGATCTGATTACATACTGCCAAAGCAAAGACATCCTAGTGGAGGCCTATTCTCCGGTTGCGCATGGCCAGATCCTGCAGAACGGCATGCTCTCCCAAATGGCCGCTAACTATGGCGTCAGTGTTCCCCAGCTCTGCATCCGCTACTGCCTGCAGCTGGGCATGTTGCCGCTTCCGAAAACCGCCAATCCGGATCACATGCGCACCAACGCTCTTATCGATTTCGAGATATCAGATGCTGACATGGATGCTTTGAAGCAGGCCGAGCGGATCAGGAACTACGGCGAGGCGAGCCTGTTCCCCGTCTATGGTGGCAAGCTTCTGGCAGACGGCACGCTCATCGCTCAGGATTGATGCTGCCCGACAACGCCTTGAGATGGATTTGAAAGGACCCTCACATGAAAAAGAAATTTATCCTCGTCGTCTTCGCCGCGCTGTCCCTTGCCCTTGTTCAGGCATTTGCCGCACAAAGCGGCAGCAAGGGTACAAACAACGCCGATCTTCGCAAATTGAGTGGCGAAACGCTTGTGCTGCATGTTGGTACAAGCGCCTTCACGGTCAGCCTCTATGACAACCCGACAGCAAAAGACCTGCTCTCAAAATTGCCTCTGAAGCTGAAGGCGGAAGACTATGCCGGCTATGACGAAAAACTCATCCGGCTCAACAATGCGCTCTCCATGGAAGGTGCTCCACGGGGGGACGAGCCATTGTTCCCCGAGGTTGGCTATTATCATCCCGGTCGCTGGATCGCCCTCTACTATGGCCCGATCGGTTATTGGTCGGGCAAGGTTCCGCTCGGCAAGATCGACGCCAGCATCGAACAGCTGGCCGCCATCCCGGACAATGCTCCGGTCACTTTGGATGTAAAGTAATCTTGCCGCCTTGGCCTTTCGAGCTGACGTGTTGGAACGCGTGACGCGAAAGGCCAAACTGCACTGGGTAATTTCAAGGCTTTTTGGAGGTCATTCAATCCAATGGATACAAAACCCATTCTTCTCAACGATGGCCACTCCATGCCGACTGTCGGATATGGCGTCTGGCAAATCCGGAATGCAAGGGCCGAAGATCTGGTGCGCCGGGCGATTACCGTCGGCTATCGCCATATCGACACGGCGCAGGCCTATGACAATGAAGAAGGCGTCGGCAGAGGATTAAAGGCGTCAGGGCTCATCCGAGAAGAGCTGTTCGTTACCTCGAAGCTCCGAGGCAGGCATATGGGGTACGACAAAGCGATACGTTCCTGCCGCGAAAGCCTCGAAAGGCTGCAACTGGACTATCTGGACCTGTTTCTCATCCATTGGCCAATGCCGAAGCAGGATCTTTACGTCGAGACCTGGGAGGCGCTCATCGAGTTTCAATCGAAAGGGTTGCTTCGCTCCATTGGTGTTTCCAATTTCACATCAGCCCATATTGACAGGTTGATCGGGCAAACGGGCGTTGTGCCCTCGGTCAACCAGATTGAAATCCATCCCTATTTCCAGCAACTGGATATCAGGGATCATCATGCCAAACTCGGCATTGCCATCGAGAGCTATAGTCCGCTTGGCGGGTGCTGGGGCGGTGAACTGCAAGACCACGACATTTGTTCGATTGCGAAAAAGCATGGCCGCACAGCTGCGCAAGTCATCCTCCGGTGGCACCTCCAGCAAGCCCTTGTTCCTTTGCCGAAAACCGCCACACCCACTCGGCTCAGTGAAAATCTGGATATTTGGGACTTTGTGTTGGATGAGGACGATCTTGAACGTATCGCCGGTCTCGACCAACCCGGTGGCAACACGCAACCCCACCCCAACAGCATGAATTCGACATTCTGAAACGAATTGTCAGGCCGAGTTTGCCTATTCTCTGCATCACGCAGGTTGGCACAAACTGCCACACATTTCTTCGGTATCTCAGATGTAATGGCGCCGCAGAAAATGTAGATACTCTCAACGCTACAGGCGTCCGAAGCAACAAAATGCAGCACTTCGTTCGAATGTCAGGAATGGGTAGACCGGCTTCTGGAATGTAGCCCCCAGCGATCGACTGCTCTGGGCCGAGGTTTCCAGATACTTCTTTCACGCATGCAAACACCCAACCATTTCTAATGTCGAGTTTGGGCTCGAAGCGGTCGAGTGCGATGCATCATCATATCAAAACGATGATCAAGGCCTGATTTTTGCAAACGCGGCCCATTGCCGCCATTCGCCAGGAACGACTTTCAAGAAGCCCGCTTCCCAATTTCAGACATTAAGTTTGTTTGCAAAATTCAAGCGCGAGCAAATCTACCAACCAATCAGAAAAATAATGAAAAGCAGCGCGATGATGCAGAAGAGGTAGGCGAACACGCGTTGTTGCATCTCACGTTGTTGACGCTTTTGTCGAGCAGCTCTAGACGCGGCTTCTCTGTCGCCGTGAGAAAGCGGCGCTTGGTGAGGAGCGCTATCGAGGTGGCCGTAGTCTGGCATTTTTCTCTCCGTTTTTGGACGAGTTCCTTCCAACAATGACTATAACCGAACATAATTAACTTCGGCCCAAAGGCGACATCCCACACCTATCACCTAGGACAAGTCCATTTTCCCATTGCTGTCATTCGAGCGAAGTGCAACATTTTTAGAGATAAGATGACGGATGGCGAACTAGAACTGTCTAGAACGTCTCTCTCTCTTAGCAAACATGCCCAAAAGAGAGAGCGGTGTAAGGAAGTAAGTCCAAGACAATGTTAATGTCTCTGACCTGTGAACGGCTACACCCCTCCGTTACATCCCCGGTAAAGTACAAGTTGACGAGGGACAGACACAAGATTACAACCTTTAATTGATTCTTCTGTAATACAAAAAATGTTGGATCTTCAGGACCAACATGAGTTGCACTTTATCGCTTCCAAGACAAAAAGAGAAATAAAATGAGCAGTGTAAACATCAAGCGTGTTGTCGAAAACATTCGATCAGGAACCACTGTCTATACTCCAATTGTAGAAGCGATCGTAAATGCGATTCAAGCAATTGACGCCAAACCCGATCACAAAGGCAAAATTAGCATCAAGGTTCAAAGATCTAAACAGCAAGAACTAGAAGGTGGAAAGCCAAAAGTTGAAAGCTTTGTAATCGAAGACGATGGTATAGGATTCAATGAGTCAAACAGAGACTCATTCGACACTTTGTATACCGATCATAAAATTGCCCAAGGCGGAAAAGGTTTCGGTCGTTTTACTTGTCTAAAGTATTTCAACGACTTAACCGTAAATAGTGTGTTTCGAAGTGGCGACGTATACAAACAGCGCTCCTTCAAGATGGGAAAAAGTAAAGACATCATAATCAATGAAGTGGTACAGGAAACTGACCAACTTAACACCGGCTCCACTGTTACGTTAAAGAGTGCTATCGGCAGAGGTTTCTCTGACAAGAAAATACAAACCATTGCCCGCACGCTGGTCGAAAAGCTTCTCCCCTATTTCATAGATGCTGATTACTCCTGTCCAAGAATATCTATTAGTGAAAAAGATGGTAGTGGTGTCATCGTTCTAAATGATTTCGTCGACAATCAATTGTCAGGCATGTTCAGTGAGATTCCACTAGATAATCAGATATTCGAGCTTGGAGGAACTGATGACACCAAGGCCTTTTTCGTAAGGGTCTTCAAAATATACTCTCCTAAAAGCCAAAAGAGCAAAATCAGTCTCGTAGCCGATAGAAGGGAAGTCACGGACACTGCCATCCATAATTATGTACCAGAGTTTATAGATGAGTTTTTTGATGCCCCAACTGAGCTGGATGCAGGCGACAGAAACTACATCGTAAAAGCCTACGTATTTGGTGACTATCTAGATAAAAATGTTTCTCTTGAAAGGGGTGGCTTTGATTTCCCAAAGGATGGAGACATTTTCAGTCAATTGTCACAAGTGGAAATCGAGAAAACAGCAGCAGCAATTGCGCGTGATGCACTTGGTGAGACAATTATAGCAAGGCAAGAGAAAAAAATAAAGCGAGTCCACGAGTATGTAGATGAAATCGCTCCTTGGCATAAGACGATAATAGACGAGGTTGACTTAAGTTTAATGCCGTACAACCCAACGGCAGATCAAATCGAAACAGCATTGCAAAAAGAAAAGTTCAGCCAAGAAGTTACATTGCGCAAGAAAGTTCATCATATGCTTTCAAACGTGGATGCAGACCAGCTTGCGGAAGGCCTTTCCCCCATCGTTGAACAAATCTCTAAGACAAGCAAAAACGATTTGGCGCACTACATCGCACTTCGAAAGCATGTTTTGTCTCTATTCTCACGAAGCTTGGAGCTTAATGAGAATGAAAAATATGCTTCTGAGGCTGCGGTGCACGATATAATCTTTCCCAGAAAAAAAGGTAGCTCAGATTGCTCGCTAGACGATCATAATTTGTGGATCATCGATGAACGATTGAATTTCACAAACTTCGTAAACTCAGACAAACCCTTAGGCTCTGGCAACAAAGACAGACCAGATCTTCTCGTTTTTGATCGCCCAGTTCTTTTCCGAGGTGACAATGAGGCGAGCAACCCAATAACAGTGTTCGAGTTTAAGAAACCTGGCCGCGATGACTTTGTGAATCCATCTTCAAAGGAAGATCCTGTTCAACAAATCATCCGCTATGTAAACAATGTAAAAAAAGGAAACTACAAAACACCAAAGGGTCGCCCAATGAATGTAGCAAGCAACACGCCATTCTATGGGTATGTTATGTGCGAACTCTCGGAAAAAGTAACTGAATGGTTGGAGTTTGAGAAAAACTTCACACCAATGCCTGATCGCATGGGGTGGTTTAACTGGTTCGGTAATAATAACCTCTATATGGAAGTTTTGAGCTGGGACAAAGTACTGAATGACGCTGAAATGAGAAACAAGTTGTTTTTCCAAAAACTTGGAATTTAAACACTTGGAAATGCATTTCCAATACCGCCAAGCATATCAAGAGATCAAAAAACTAAATTATGTCAGAACGTTACGACTTTGAAAACCTATCGCCTATTGGGTTTGAGGCTCTTTGCGTAAATCTGCTCAGTGCTCATGCAGGACTGCCGTTTGAACGTTTGAATTGCCTCTTTCTCCCCGCAAGGAAAGTAGACGCTGTCCGTGGCTCACTACCTTGCGCCCGCACCACTCAACATCGATTTTCCTTGCCCCCTTCCATCTCCATCCTCGCCGGAAGCAAGGCTGCACAGGCAACCCACTCTCAAGGATGAATTAAACTCATTGGTTCAAAACTTACATGCACCACATATCATTGATTGCGCCGGTCAAAATTAATTGTATATTTTTAGGAAATTCAATCATTACGAGAAATTCAGGCGGATGAAGAACACGTATTCTCTGGAGTTTGCAGCAAGCAAAATTGATAATTCCCACACAAAAGAAAACTTTCAAGAGGTGCTGAGCTCGTATCATACCGGAAACTATCGTTCAGCAGCCGTAATGCTATGGTCCGTAGTGATATGTGACCTGATTTATAAACTTCGAAGTTTAGAAGAGCAGCACAGTGACACTGTAGCGAAGAGAATTTTGGAGGACATGGAAGCAATTCAGACCAGAGAACCTAAATCGTCTGCTTGGGAAATAAAACTAATTGATGATGTGACCAAAAAAACTGAATTACTTAATGCAATCGAGCATCGAAACTTTGCCAATCTTCAAGCTGAAAGACATCTGTCTGCACATCCTGTGATATCTGATGGTGCCGTTCTACACCGTCCTAATCAAGAGACAACAAGAGCACTAATACGTAATGCCCTTGATGATTTGCTATTGAAGCCACCACTTTTCGCTACTTCAGTTGTCAATAAACTTCTCGATGACCTAGCGGAAAATAAAGAAATATTTCCAGGTGATGCAGATTTAAAGCGCTACCTGAACAGCAAGTACTTCAACAAAATTGAAGGGATAAGATATGAACAAGCTTTAAAAGGTTTGTGGAAAATAGTATTTAATCTTGAAAACGAGAAATGTGACGAAAATAGAGACATAAATTATCGATCACTCAAAATTTTAGTTTCAAATGATCCAAATAAAGCCCTAGTTTGTCTTAACTCGGCGACCGAACATTTTAGCGCATTGAGTACAAATCAAGATATTTTGATTCTACTCATTGAACTGCTTTCTGGCCTTCCAAGTCTATATGAACCACTTGAACCACATGCAAAAGTGGCAATCGAAAGAACATGCGAAGAGAACTCCGACGCGTTTTTGCTGAGTAGCTTTTTATCTGAGGATCCTGATGAGCATTATGAAAAGGTCAAGCAGAAAGTTGAGGAAGGTTTCGGATATTCAAGACCAACATCCTCCAGTTGGAACCGTTTAACAGAGCTCTACGACGCACCAGAATGGAAGGAAAAGATTGATAATCTAAAGATTACCTTCTTTGGGGATAGCGGCAGTTATGATACCGCGGACATCCGTTTTACCTCCTTAATTGCCCCGATAATTAGCAGGCTTTCTCAACCCCAGCTAGTAACGATTTTGGAAAAAATAAACGGAAACAGTCAAATATATGACCGCCGAAGGGCTCAAATTGACAATCAAAAAGTGATGGATCGCGTTAAGGAACTAGATGAGCACTTCGATTTTTCAATCTACAAAAATCTTTAATTCTCTCGAAGGCAAATTCAAAAAATTTCTTAAGCCCATTACCACTATTCTAACGGGGATTTACCCTGCCACCTGACCAAACCTACCAATTCCATTGTCCTCAAATCATGGAGTTGGGCCCTGTCGAGTCACGAGGACCTCAACGCTTGGAAGAAGAGTTCGACCATTTTGCAAGTGCCTTTCCAGCGATCGGAAGCTGCACAGCGACCGCTGGATAAGCAAAAATCCAACGTCATCCCTTGCCTTAAAACTTTGAGCAACATTCGCAGGCATAAGCATGTGCCCGCCTGCACAATAAAAGGCTTTATCCGTCGGGTACCAGATTGGGAAGCATTTTTGCGGGCGGAAGCGCAGGATCGGGTATATGCCATCCGTAAGCGCAAGTCGATTAGATCAAAAAAGGCCTTCGCCAAGGCCGCGACTGTCAAACCCAAATTGAATCATAAATTGGTACTTTCCAAGTCGTATTCGTCTGATTATAGGACTTTTCAATTACCACCTCTTTCCCACTAACGACATCTTCACCAAATTCTTCGACCAAAAGGGCCGTGTCTTCGTGTTCTAACTCCCAGCGTGTAACAACGGCCTAGGTGTCGCCGTTGCCATGTCATTCATTGTAATCGGCGAGGAAACGGCGCGGGTAATTCTCTGTTTTATCATATGAGGTATAGTTCCCATCTGTTGAGTTTATGCATTCGAGCGCCTTCAAGAAAGTGGTCTTGCCCGCCGCCTACTTCCCTACCAAACAAGTAGCTTGCCCAATCTGACCAGGTTAAAATCAATACTGCTGCGGTGATTGGTGACATCGGCCGAAATAAGCTTCATGAGGCAGCTTAACCAAGGCGGGACATTTGCAACGCAACACATTTCTCTACTTGTCTGATGCAAGGAAAGGTATCAATTTGCTTACATTGTTGCAGATCGAAACAACAGTGGGCGTACTTGGTCAGGTCACGTACCCCTTAAGGCCCAAGCCGTTTATGCCAATGACCACTTATTTCAGCAGCATTAGAAATCTCGAATCTGCTTCAAATAACCTCTTACCGCCCGAACCGGTAGCCTATGCCTGGATGCTCCTCAAGGCCCCCTGAATGGCCGCTTTCGCCTGCGGTGTCGGTGACCTCGCACCTGAGGGAAATGGCAGCAACCCGCCCTGATTACCCATTCTGGGTGTCTTTGCCGCCCGCGATCTAAATGATTAGCTTGGAACGCGGGCCTTCTGGTCCGAGCCTTTCACGCAAACGTCGGAAGGCAGCTTTCCTTCCGCCGTGTGAAAGGCTCGCGAAAAGGCGTCGGGTGAGCCATAGCCATAGGAACGTGCGACCTGTCCGACCCGCTCGCCGCGCAGAAGAGCTTCCTTTGCTCGGTCTAGCCTCCAATGACGAAGATAGCTGATCGGGGTTTCGCCAACTATGGTCCGGAAGCTGCGCATGAAGGCGGCGCGAGACATGCCTGCAAGATCGGCAAGATCAACTGCCTGCCAGTTGCGCCCCGGATTGTCATGCATCGCGACGATGGCGCGGGCTAGACGCGGATCGGAAAGGCCGGCCAGCGGGCCAGACTTGATGTGTCCTGCAGCGATTTCATCCCTGAGGAGATGAATGATCATCGCTTTGACATAGGCATCGCGCAGCGCTCGCGTTCCACATCGAGGATCCTGTGTTTCCGATACCAGAAGTCGGGCGAGGGCTTGCGCTTCACCCTTGAGTGTCAGGCTTTCACCGACGAGGGCAGAGAAGGGGCCCTGGCTCGCAGATGGCGACAGGGTGATGGAGACAACAGCGCTGCTCGATGGACCAACCGTGACTTGGCTGACGTCATCAGAGATCGAGAGATCAGCCGCCTCTTCAGGCCCGGCAAAAACCGCTTCTACGGATATTCCTTGAATGAGGCTGGCGAGTCTATCAAGCGAGGTACAGGGATTTTTGATACTCATTATCGGACTTTCTGGACTATGGCCGATCAATCGTATCCTATTCTGTAGGTCATCGCAATTCCCTTTGTTTTGATCATCAGGAGCCTCTCATGTTGATGCCACGCCAGAAGACACCAGACCTGTCCCTGCCAATCGTTGGAGGAGGGCAGTTTGTCCTCTCAGAAGAAAAGGCGGAGCTCGGAACCATCATCTGCTTTTATCGCGGATTGCATTGCCCCCTTTGCGCTACCTATCTCAAGGAGTTGGAACGGTTGACGCCGGATTTTGCCGAACGAGGTATCACGACGGTTGCGGTCTCCTCAGATCCGGAAGACCGGGCTACCGAGATGGCCAAACGCATCAGTGCATCTTCGCTACGCATAGCCTACGATTTTCCTTTGAAGGAAGCCAAGGACTGGGGGCTCTATATTTCCACGTCGCGAGGCAAGTCATCCATAGGCATCGAAGAGCCAGCGCTCTTCTCGGAGCCGGGCTTGTTCCTGATCACGCCTCAGCAGACGCTCTACTACATGTCCGTACAGACCATGCCGTTCGTTCGGCCGCATTTCTCGGAGCTTTTGGCCGCGACGGATTCTGCCATCAACAAGAACTACCCGGCACGTGGGGAATATACCGGCGAACTGTAGGGCTACAAAGCAATTTGAGAGCGATCGAAAGGGACCGCTCTCAAGAGAAAATCGATAGTATGTCGAAAAATTCAATACCAAATTTTACCGTAAATTAGCAGGACACATGTAAACACGGCCACATCAAGGATTGGCGAGAACAGAGCGAAGGGAATTTATGTCGAACGCAGAGAAAAAAGCGAATTGGAAGATTTTTCTTGTTGCTTTGGCCGTGACCTTATTTTCTTTGTTCTTGTCCTTGCTTGTGACCTATATCGTCACGCATATCCTTCATGGATATATGAACCCTACCTCAGTAGTCATCGCGACCATTGTTCCCACCATTGTCGCAGGTCCGGTCACTTGGGTCATTGAGAGCTATCGGCGCAAGGCAAAGGACGCCCTGGCCCGTCTGCAGCTTGTCAAAGATGAGCTGGAGCATCAGGCCAATCACGATACGCTGACAGGCATCCTCAATCGTCGTAGCTTCATTGCCGGAATTGCTGACAAGCCGGATGGGGTTCTGATTTCCATCGACGTTGATCACTTCAAGCGGATCAATGATACCTATGGTCATGCTGCGGGCGATGTGGCTTTGGTGCAGATCACACAAGCTATCTCGAATGCGGTGCGCGAAAGTGATCTGTTCGCACGCTTGGGCGGTGAGGAGTTCGCTGTCTTCGCCAATGACGCTTCCTATGAGAATGCCAAGGATCTGGCAGAACGCATTCGCCTTGCCGTCAATGCCGTCGACTTTTTGCCAGAAGACGGCGTGCGCCATGAACTGAGTGTCAGTATCGGCTCGGCCTTCGGTTCCGAGAGCAAAGATTTCGATGCGATGGTGGCTATTGCTGACCAACGCCTCTATTGCGCCAAGGAAAATGGCCGGAACCGAGCCGTCTTCCCGGATGCAAGCGATTTGAAACAGGTGGCGTAACTCAGCCGCGTCGTTTACACCACCGCAATGCTCAACTCTGAACTTCATCTCTTTCTGAAAAGAAAGGATGAAATCAACAGGACTATCCCTAGCAGGAAGAACAGAGCGCTGAGTGGCAAGAACCAGCTTTCTTGGAGAATGCCATTCTCGTCCAATCTCGCTCCATAGAAGACGCGCTCGGCGATCCCGCAAGCGATTGAAAGAGCCAGAAAAGCTATCCCGCCTAGTCTGATCTTCTGCCTCATTTTTTGTTCCCCCACTGCCATCTCGGTTTTCGGGAAATCCTATAAGATAGAGTTGGCAAAAGCATGGCGGCAGATTGCTGGCAGAGTGGCGCAGGGTGTCATATGGGTTCAATTAAGTGATATTGATATAACTAAATCTCAGCTACCGAAGATCTCATATTCCCTGAAAATGATCGGTTGGACAATGAATTGAATCAACCACATCAAGGAAACGCCATGCAGGATCTGGATTGGCGGAGTCCGGGGGCTTATCAATACACCAATCGTCTCGATGCTGCCGGTTTCGCATGGGAATATCTTCGCCGCAATGACGCATATCGGCGCGATTGGCAGTTGCACACCGAAGCTCCCGTTTCGAAAGACAGTCAGAACGCCTTTCCTGAACATTGGGGGCTATTGTTTCCCGCAAGACCCGGACACTTCATCGGACAAGCAACTTCTGTTTTGGTCTCCGAGCATGCTGCCGCAATCCGTGGCGCTTGTGCCTGTGCAAGTTGAAGGCGGCAATGGTCAGACGTCTTTCGAACTGGCTAAGCTCACGGACGTGACGATGAAGCAGGTCGGGAATACCTGTTATGGTATTTGGCAGGTCGCTGGCACTGAGCATCATTTCTCCGTTTCTTGCAGGGAAGCAAGCAAAGCTCGCCTTTACGCATTCTATCTACCACTCGACAGATACCTAGAGCTTCGCATCCATGCAGCGAGGCGCTTTTGGCGCTCTCTCAATAACCGCCCATCGGGTCCAGATTATCGGCTCATGCCCGATCAAATGAGACAATGGCACACGCTCTCTTTGCGATCACTTGATGGACGACGAAAAGGGGCCAGCTATAGAAAACTTGCTGAACAGCTACTGGCATTCCGGGGGCGCAAGGAGGATTTCGAAGTGGATCCGCGCAAGAACAGGGCGCGTCGACTGGTGGCTCACGGCAATAGAATGATGCGTGGAGATTACCGGCAGCTTCTTCACTATCCGATCAAACCGGCACTAAACAGCAAAGGCGAATAGCTAGAGCAAATGTCTTCACAGGTTCCGGGGTATTCCGGCTGCCTGTCTCAGGATGGTCGTATAACCGATCTTTGAGAGCCATTGGGCTCGATCCAAATGGCTTTTCCAGCAGCGATAGCTTCGCTCGTCATCTATAGAGGCATCGCGGTGAAGGACGACTCTTGCGACCTCTTGCCAATCGGCTCCCGCTTTTTCGGCATCAAGCAGACGCAGATAGGTCACGAAATGCTGCTCATCATAAGAGGTGACTCGATCATCTCTTGGAGCTTCGTCAGCAACATCGGGATCGATTGGTGTATGCATCAGCTTCCCCTTCCATTCAGAGGAGGCATGGCTTGCGGTGCGCCCCCGCAATAGCCTCTTTGACCCTGGTGATCGGGGAGTTCGAAACCGTGTTAGGCGGCCCCGTGGCCTTTAGGCGGGAAGCCCTGGACATACGCCACAGGCTCCCCGACCATAAGGTCAAGGAGTGTGATGCCGTATCGGTCGACATCAACCTCTAACAGGGGTTTCGACGCCCCGGAGCAGCGCGTCTCTGCTCCATCTTCTTTCCTATCTCAATCGCACGAAGATGTCTTGTGATTTGCTTGCCCGATATTTTGTCCGTTTGAAAACTCACCGGTTTTCCACTTTGAGCCCATGCGTAAGGGGTGCCGCCAATAGAGCGTCTCAAATGCGGCACGCTACAGAGCGCGTTGCTCTCGCCATGCTTCTCCATGGCTCGCTGTCCTCCGATAGCGTCACCTTTGAACATATGGAGATATGCCATGGTCAAGCTTGACCCAGATATGCCCTCACGCCTTCTGCGAACGCAGGAAGCCGCTCACTTTTTAGGGCTGTCTCTTCGAACCCTCGAAAAGCATCGCACCTACGGTACCGGGCCAACCTACCGAAAGATTGGCGGTCGCGTGGTCTATTCGGTTGAAGATCTGCAAGCCTGGACTGAGCAGGGCGCCCGTAAATCCACCAGTGAACAGACATCGAGAAAGGTCTATCCCGCACGTCCATTGACTGCCGAAGAGCAGGGGAAGCTTTGAATGACTGCGCACAGAACGGATCATTCTGATCGGCGTGAAGAACGCGGTCAGCTTTCCCCCTTTGTCATCTCGTCCAGCAGCCCCTGCTTGCGAGATCAGCGGGATCTCATGGAGCGGCCCTTCTTCTCTCTGGCGAAGAGCCCACGTCTGAAGCCCATCTGCTACAAGCAGGCCGACATCGAAATCCAGGTCTTCGGAATGCCAGACCATGGCATGGCGACGATATGGGATGCAGACATCCTGATCTGGGCTGCCAGCCAGATTGTCGCCGCTGAAAATGCCGGGGAGCACAGTTCACGGCTGCTGCA
Organism: Cohaesibacter haloalkalitolerans; assembly: GCF_003574655.1. Lineage (GTDB taxonomy): Bacteria > Pseudomonadota > Alphaproteobacteria > Rhizobiales > Cohaesibacteraceae > Cohaesibacter > Cohaesibacter haloalkalitolerans. Next base: position 512,724 of record NZ_QNUM01000002.1, on the reverse strand, counting down.
TTTTACGCCCTATCAGTTGCTGAGAGGCATTAGACGTCAAACGGGAAACCGGCAATATTGCCTATTGAGGGCCTCACTGGCGCGACTGCAGTCAACTGTCATTGCCACCACCATACGCAATGGGACCCGTTGGCGCTGTCGCCAATTCTCATGGATCAATGAGTGGGAAGAGCGGACCACCATGAATGGCCGTGTCGAGGGCATGGAATTTATCCTGCCAGAATGGTTCTACAATGGGGTGATGGACCGCTCTTTGGTGCTCTCCATCGATCCTGCCTATTTCCGACTGAAGGGAGGGATCGAGCGTTGGCTCTATCGCATCGCTCGCAAGCATGTGGGGCATCAGAGAGAAGGCTGGCACTTTGACATTGCCCATCTGCATCGAAAATCAGGAAGCCTTGCCCGTGTTTCCGATTTTGCTCTGGCCATTCGCAGGATCGCAAGACAACAACCTCTGCCGGGCTATCGGCTCGGCCTCGGTGCGCTTAACGGTCGGGAGGGGCTCTGGATCCTTCCCGTCATTTTGCGCACAGGCACTGTAGACAAGGCTGTGGATGCTTCGGGTGACACTATCGGCACATCACACGCAGAGACTATCGGCACATCAGACGCAACCCTATCGGCACATCAAACGCACGAACAGGCTGTAAGCGCTTGTTTCAGCGATGGAAACGCCTCCCGTAACTTATCTAACAGTGATTCTAACAGTTTTTCTTCTGTTTCAAAGACAAGTGGATATCTGAAACAGAGTGCCGCTTCTATGCCGCCGGCAGGTTCGCGGAGGACATTGCCATGACTGAGGCAATGTCAAAGGATGCGCCATTTCTCACGCTGGTTGATCTGACGTTCGAGAAGAACAGGATCGAGCATTGGATCCGCTTTGGGCACAAGAGCTATGAAACGATCCTCGACCCTTACCGCAGCATCGTCGGTTTCAAACCGGGCGCCGTCTTTGCTTTCGTCCGCTGGGCCTTAAACGGCTATGGCACACAAGTCTCTCGCATCGACATCATCAAGGCCGTCGGCAAGGGAGGCGCCTGTCAGACCGTGCCCTGCGTCCGTCCTGGCGGCATCATTCTTCTGCGCCTGAATGGATGGTCGAAGGTCCAGCGTGCCTTGATAGCGATCGACAGGGTGGACGCAATCGGCATCAATCCGGCCGATGCATCGCCGGATCACTGGCGGCAGGTCCATAACCGGCTGAAAGCGGGGGAAGATCCTGATGGCTACTCAATCGAGCGTCATACGGCCTGGCTCGCACGGCAAAGGATCGCACCATGAGACGCTTTACTTATGTCGTTGTGGCCTTTGTCGCAGCCGCGATTGTAGGCACAACATTCTTCCTCTCACCGCCGCTGAAACTAGTCTGGAATGTCTCGGCCAGCGCACCCATTGGGCTCTATATCCTCAGGGAACCCGTCGGGCTCGAGGTTACTGATCTCGTTGCCGTTAGGCTGCCAGAGACGTGGCAGAGTTTTGCCGTTGAACGCGGCTATATCGGCAATGGTACGCCGCTGCTGAAGCGTATCGTGGGCCTTCCCGGTCAAATGGTCTGCCGTCTCGACAGCTTGATAACTGTCGATGAGGTGACGATAGGCCATACTCGTGAAGCGGATCATGTGGGCCGCGCACTCCCGACATGGCATGGATGCCAGACGATCGATCAGCACGAAATCTTCCTGATGAATTGGCAGGTCGATGACAGTCTTGATGGTCGCTATTTCGGTCCCCTGCCTGCAAGCTCCATTATCGGCCTTGCGCGACCGCTCTGGACCGACGAAGCGGGCGACGGCCAATTTGAGTGGATGGCACCAACACAATGAGTGTTCCTCACCTCATCTATTCCGGGAAATATCGCTTAGGCTTGATATGTAGCGGCTTCCTGTTTCTTGTGGCAGGTTTCGCACCTTTGGCATCCGCACATGCTGGTGATGAGATAGATGCTTCACATGCAGTCCATATCGCGGAGGTGGCGCGACACTTTTCCTTTTCGGAAGACTGGATCAAGGCAATCCTTCAGCAAGAAAGTGGAGGCAAGGAAGATGCGGTCTCGCCCAAAGGTGCGATGGGACTGATGCAGCTCATGCCTGACACCTGGGCCGACATGAAGCTCCGCCATGACCTTGGCGACGACCCCTTTGATCCGCGCGACAATGTCTTTGCTGGCACGGCTTATCTCAGTTTCCTTTGGGATCGCTATGGCACCATCGAAGCCATGCTAGCCGCGTACAATGCGGGGCCAACGCGTTACGAGGATGTACTACAAGGTGGTCGAAGTCTGCCAGCCGAAACGGTGTCCTATGTGGAAGATCTTGCACCCACGCTTCGAGGCACGATTCCATTCAGCCAACAGCAATTCGCCAGCGATTGGCGTGATGCAGAGCTGTTTGTCGGTCAAAAAGGACGGGATGACCAGTTCGGAAAAGTGGGTTCCGAGCCGCATGCCAGCGGGCTCTTTGTCTTTGAAGCTTTTGCAGACTGAGAAGGTCAGGAAAGCGAAAATCTCTGAGGGAAGGGGAGGGCAAGATAAAGGAAACCGGCACTCCCTAGGGGCGGTTCCTAAAATTCTTGTTGTCTGCACGTCGGTTAGCGGCTGCCTTGTGGCACCCTGTTTTATGAGAATTGGTGCCACTGGTATTTTTAAGGCACTGAATTGTTGGGAATCTTGACGGCACCAACGGGCCGTTGAGCAAAGATCCGGAGCGGTCCATGGCAATTGATGATGAAAGGAGCTTCCGGCCAAAAGCCGGTTCTGTGCGCTCCGATATTCCAAGGCTTGGCAAGGCGAAGAGCTTTCTAACAGTAGCGAAGAAGATCGCTCGCCAGCATCGTAACCGACCATCAAAGTCGGCCCAGCTTTCGGGGGCTGCGAAAATCAAAGGCAGGCCGGAAGGCCGACAGATTGGCCCTGGCGTCAAGCGGGGTAGAGGAGCCGCTTTTGCCAGGTCGCGCTCACTATCCGGTGGCTGGCGATACAGTCGACCCGGAATGCGCCGCGTCATCGTCAAGGCGCGTTATGTGCGCGAGGCCGGCAGAAATGGGAGGGGGGCTGCTCACCTGCGCTATATTCAGCGTGATGGCACAGCACGCGATGGTGAACGTGGTCAGCTATATTCCGCAGAAGAGGATCACTGTGACGGCGGCATATTTCTGGAACGTGGCCGAGAAGACCGCCATCAGTTCCGGCTGATCGTATCTCCCGAGGATGGGGCTGAACTCTCTGATTTGGCCGGTTACACCCGTGACCTCATGAGCCGCATCGAGGTTGATCTCGGAACAAGATTGGACTGGGTGGCGGTCAACCATCACAATACCGGCCATCCCCATGTGCATGTCATCATCCGAGGGGTGGATGAGCTGGGCGAGGACCTGGTGATCAATGGTGACTATCTCGCCCATGGTATTCGCGAGCGGGCAAGCGAGCTGGCGACGCTGGAATTGGGGCTCGTCTCAGAGCTTGAACAACGCCACAAGATCGTACGGGAGATCGATCAAGACCGCTTCACCCGGATAGACCGAGCATTGATTGATAATACGACCAACAATCTTGTCGATCTGAGGCAGGGCGATGATGAGACGTCAAACAGCATTGATCGGAGCCATCGGTTACGCCGCCTCTCAAAACTCGCAAAGATGGGCCTGGCCAGGGAGCTGGACCCTGCCGTCTGGGAGCTAAAGCCAGACCTCGCGGCAACATTGCGGGAGATCGGGGAAAGAGGGGACATCATCCGCACGATGCAAAAGGCGCTAAAGGCTGAGGGCATGGTCAGGGACCCTTTGGCTCTCGAAATCCATGACGCTCCCACCCCGAAACGGATCGTCGGTCGCATCCTAGACAATTATTTGAATGATGAACTTGGCGACAGGATCAGCCTTGTTATCGATGCCATTGATGGTCATACACATCACGTCTCAGGGATCAGTCCCGAGATGATCGAAGATGCGCGGATTGGCAGTGTTATTGAGATAGGGCCAGCAGAGGTCGGCCTTCGAAGCTCGGACAGAACAATCGCGTCGCTCGCAGACAATGGCATCTTCCACCCCAGCATTCATCTGGAGCATTTGGACAAAGGCAGTGATCACGAAACCTATGTCGCTGCACACGTCCGTAGACTAGAGGTCTTGCGGCGAGCCGGTATTGTTGAGCGCATCGACGCTGATCGCTGGCGTATCTCTGCCGACTTTGAGGAAAGAGTCTCAGCCTTCAACGCAAGCCGAAACTGCCAGACCAGGATCCGTATCCTCTCGAATTTTGACCTCGAAACGCAGATCGGATCTGATGGGGCGACCTGGCTTGATAGACGTTTGCTGGCGACGGACGCAGGAGACCTATCCCCGTCGGGGTTTGGCATTGAAGTGCGTGACGCCATGGCGGCCCGCCGGGAGCATTTGATCGAGCAGGGGGATGCCACGCGTCAGCGCAATGGCCGCATTCTATATCGGCGCAATCTTCTATCAGTCCTGCAAGAAAGAGAAGTGAGCCGTGTTGGTGCCGAGCTATCTGCAAGCAGTGGATTGCCATTCAGGCCTACCCGCGATGGTGAGAATGTTAAAGGGACCTTTACGGCTACCCGACAGCTCGCAAGTGGAAAATTTGCGCTCATTGAGAAGGCCCATGAATTCACGCTTGTGCCCTGGCGCCCCGTGATGGATCGGCAATTGGGTCGGGAGGTGCATGGCCAGATGCGTGGAGGAACTGTGTCATGGCAGTTCGGTCGGCAAAAGGGGCTGGGTATTTGATCCGGACCGCTTCAACCGGAGGCTCAGGAGCCTCCGGCCTTGTCTCTCATCATCGCCGATTGGTCCTCTGGCAGGTGATAAAAGTCATGTGTGGATCACCACATCCGATCAGCAAGAGCAAGCTCTTCCTTACCGATTGCAGTTGCGTAAATTGCGGTCGTATTCATGGATGCATGTCCCATCCATTTTTTCAGCATATGAAGCTGAATACCGGAACGGATAGCATGAATGCCGTACCCGTGCCGTAGTCCTTTGGGGCTTGCCTGCATACCGACAATGCCGGCGTCATCCATCACCCGCTTGACCCAGCGGTAGGCCGTTGTTCTGGCCAGGGGTCTGCCATTGTAGGTCCACAAGAATTTGGTGTGAGCATGAACCATATTCTTCTGAATGGTTCTGATGCCATGCACGCATTCAAGTGCCTCGACAAGAGCTGGAGGAATGGGGACTTCCCGCATCACATGTCTGTTTCGTTTTTTGAGGCACCGGACAGAAATCAGCCGTGAATCCAGTTGTACAGCTGCTACCGTCAATTCTCGCGCTTCGGTGAGACGAATGCCTGTATAAAGCAGGGTCAGGCAGAAGGATCGGATATCACAATCGCTTTGGCTGGCTGCCTCGATAAATCGATCCCTCTCTTCGGGGTTAATATAAAGGCGGTTGTTGTATTGGTCATACAGCCGCATACCATTTTCTATCATTTATTACCTGTGGGGCTTTCTCTTGCCAATGATGGCACTGGTTTCTCGTAATACTGTTACTCGAAAATCCGCCCTGGTCCGCGTGGCTGCGGCGATTACTTTTTCTGTGAAACAGTATTACTAATTTTGTTTCAGCGGCGAAAAAGCCTTATTCTATATCACCTTAGCAACAGGCGTAGATTTCAGATATCTGCTTTTACTACTTATGGCAAGTAGTAACTCTACGTATTAATTTGTAAAACTCAGAATTAGTAATTTTGTTTCATGTAATAGTTTGAACTCAATGGGGTGAGCTGACGATTAGATTGAGTATTTCCTGTCTTTTCGTACCCTATTTGCTGCTGTTTTGGGTGGTGATGTACGCGATTTTATTTTATTCGCGACTATCCAAATAGAATTGTTTGCACCGATCCTTCCTTTCTTGCCGATTTCAATCATACGGTGAGGGAAAAAGGGTCTTCCTCTAACACTCTGGACGGACGTGACTTTTGTTCGCCTTTGCCTTTTAGCGAAGGCTGAAACCAGCGAGGGGACGCGGGTCACAGGGTGCCGGAGTGGGCCGCCTCGGTGTGGGGCCGGGGCGGCGAAAATATGCGGTGGGCAGACAACGAGGCCCTTCTGGCATCACTTCTCCGTGAGGATGCTGCCAGGAGGGCTGAGTTGCAGCAGTTCAAACAAAGTGAAATTGCCTTGCGTGTGACAACTGAGGTGATTCAATGAATATTGGGACTGCTCCGACAACTGCCCCTGCAAAACCAAAATCGAGAACACACAATCTGTGGCGAACGGTAAATCCGGTTCAGGAAATGCTCGATCAGCTGATCATGGAGATCGATCCGTTCACAACACGCGAGCAATATCTCAAATTCCTGAAATCACAATATCGGTTCCACTATCTGACAGACATCTATTACACCAGCCGCAGTCTGTTGCCGATCATACCCGATATTCGTCAGAGGCGCCGGTTACCCCTTATCCGCCGCGACATTGTCGATCTTGGTGGTGAGCGACTGGAACTGCCACTTGTCCAAGATTGCAAGGTCGATATTCCAACCGCCCTTGGCTGGCTGTATGTCGCCGAAAGCGCAAAACTTGGCTCAGCCTTCTACCTGCACAAGATCGCGCTTTTAGGGCTGACGAAAGACTGTGGGGCAGGCCACCTGTCTCAAAATGCCGAATTGTGCGGGCTTCACTGGAGGAAATTTGCAGCGGCGCTCGATGCGGCTGACTTTTCCGATCTTGACGAAGAACGGCTTCTGGTAGGTGCCGAGCAAGCCTATGAAAACATGCTCTTCATGATCAAGCACAACTTCTTTCAATAGCGCGTTTCCGGATCTCAAAACGCAAGTCTGTCTTCGAAAGGAGTTGAGCAATGACCAGTCTAAATGAGTTTGATGTTTCGTTTGCGCCGGAAATACCGCTGACGATTGCCGGAACTGGCAGGCAGATTGCCAAAGACGACGAATTTCTCATCAATCTCGTCTTGGCCATTCAAGCGAGCCTGATTGGCCTGCTTCAGGATATAAACCTGTTTGGCGGCCATGAGCACTATCTTCGCTATCTCCGGATTTACTACCAGTTTTGTCAGCATCTCCAGCCCGCATATTTGTCGCCTTCTCTCCAGCCCCACTTCGATGAAATCGACAATGGCCCACTTGTGACGGCTCTGGCTTGGGATCTCTCCGACCTGACTGGAAACCCTCCTCCAGACATCCGTCCAATGCAGCCGTCCTTGGCGGCGGCAAATGCGTCGACTGTCTTGGGATGGATTTTGGTGGCTGAGGTCGTCGAGGCTTTCTCTCCTCTCCTTTGTGCGCGGGCCAACCTTATCGGCTTCGATCAGAATTTCGGGGCGATCCACCTGCACCGGAATACCCGCGAAGCACAGGCCAGATGGCGTCGGGTCTTTGTTGCAGCACAGAAGGTCATTGGGACTGACTGCAAGCACAACGAATTGAGGGAAGCTGTCTTTCAGGCTTTGCACCGATTGAAGCTGCTGATGGCTGCGACCTCCTGAACTTCCGAATTCATATTCCTCAAAAAATCATCATTCACATCAAATGGAGATCCAGATGTTTCAACGATTGTTCCTCATGCATGGCGTTTGCGCGCTTATGGTTCCTTCTCTGGCGACTGCCGCAGATCTGCCAGCACCTAACCCAGTCGTTGAGAATGCAAAACGCTATGCCCCCAATCTCTGGGAGGGTTCATATGTCGGAGCTTACGGCGGCTACAGCTGGAATGATGCCGAGGTATCATTCCCGTTGATGTTCCCCGGCTTCACAAGGGTTGTTTCAACATCATATGACCATGAAGGGGCGCGCATTGGCGGTTTCGCTGGGTACAACTGGATATTCTCACCCTCATTTCTAGCGGGCTTTGAAGCTGACCTAGGTAAAGACTGGTCCAGTTATGAAACAGGAGGATTGAAATTCCAGAACGGCATGAACTGGAGCGCCCGTGGGCGGCTTGGGTATACGATGGATCGTGCACTTGTCTTTGTGTCGGGCGGCTACACCGGCATGAATGCCGACTTCTCTGGCACCCAGAACGAAGACATGACCTTCCATGGCTGGACGCTTGGTGCCGGGCTGGACTTCGCCTTCACAAAAAGTATCTTCGGGCGACTGGAGTACCGATACAACGACTATCAGGACAGCACTGTCAATTTCGGCTCCACCCCCGTTACGACCGATCCTTCCCAGAGCATCATCAATGTCGGCATTGGAGTGAAATTCTAGATCGGCAGGAGGGTCGCCTATGAAACGTGGCAGGACCAAACTGCTTGCCCGCATTTCTCTCGGCAAACGGGTGCCGATGACTGCGCTCATTCAAACACTGGCAGTCGCAGAATATCTCAGCTTTCAAGGGGCAGCGCGTGCACTCGGCGTCAGCCAATCCAGTGTCAGCATGAGAGTAAGGGACTTGGAGCAGGAGCTGGGGATCCTGCTCTTTGAGCGTTCGACCCATGGCGTTCAGCCCACGGAAGCCGGACGTCATTTCGTGGCGGAAGTCGATAGTGCGTTGGAAACATTGGAAGCGGCAATTCTATGTGCAGGGAGCCGGGCTCGAGGGGAGAAGGCCGATTTGCGTGTCGGCATCTATTCCCTTGTTCCCGGCGGCTTTCTCGATCGCCTGTTCAAGCGCTTCAAGGAGGAAGCGCCCCTCGTGCATTTCGAGATTTCCGAAGGCACCGCACGGGAAGCATTATTCATGTTGAGGGAAGGCAAGCTCGATATTGCCTTCATGGCTTGCAATCAGGAAATCCCCGATCTCAATTCCCGCACCATTTGGAGCGATGAAATTCTGGTCGGCTTGCCTCTTGGCCACCCACTTACGACCCAGAAGCAAATCACATGGAAGGATCTGGCGCAGCAGACCTTCCTTACTCGGCGCGGAGGCACAGGTCCTCAGATCCATGATCTGATCATCGCACGGTCCATGGGCCGTTGGCCCATACCCGAAATCCTCAAATTGAAAATTGGCTATGGCACTTTGCTCTCAATGATCGAAGCTGGATGTGGCATTTCGCTGTTTCTCAAGGAAGCCTCTTTGTTGAGAGCCCGCGATGTTGTCTTCAAACCCATCCATGACGAAACCGACCAGATCACTTTCTCCGTCGTCTGGTCGCCAAACAATCACAACCCTGCCATGTCTCGATTGCTCAAACTCGCGATGAATATGGATCCGGACAAGACAGACCCATAGAAATCTCTGAACGCAGGCGTTCTGCGAGTTTGTCCGGTTTGCCCTCTGGCCTATCCGTTTCTTCGCTCAACTCGCGACCACTCTTGCCAAGGGCATGACCGTAGCTGCTTCTTTGGAAACTCTTTCTTTTTCTGAGGAGCCTTCATGCGTGGCAGCCGTATTCTCTGGGGCCAGATTGCGCTCGTCCTTGCGGTCATTCTGATGATGGTCTGGCTGGCGACCCAATGGACAGCCTGGCGGTTGGGGTTCCAGATCCAGCTTGGAAGCCCTTGGTTTAGGCTAGGCGATTGGCCGATCCACTATCCACCCAGCTTCTTCTGGTGGTGGTTCACCTTCGACGCCTATGCTCCCGACATCTTTGTTGAAGGCGCTCTGATCGCAGCATCGGGCGGCATATTGTCGATTGGCATTGCCATCCTCATGGCAATCATGCGGGCGCGAGAAAGTCACGAGGTCGCAACATATGGCTCGGCACGATGGGCAAGAGACGAAGAAATATACGCAGCAGGCTTGCTTGATCCAGATGGCGTTATCCTTGGCCACCATGACAAGGGCTATCTACGCCATGACGGACCCGAGCATGTCCTCTGCTTCGCGCCAACCCGAAGCGGCAAGGGCGTGGGCCTGGTCATCCCGACTTTGCTGACATGGCCCGGAAGCTCAGTGATCCATGACATTAAGGGAGAAAACTGGAACCTGACCGCAGGCTTTCGCGCGAGGCATGGCCGTGTCCTGCTGTTTGATCCGACCAACCCCAATTCTTCCGCCTATAATCCTCTGCTCGAGGTGCGGAAGGGTGAATGGGAAGTCCGGGATATCCAGAATATCGCCGATATCCTCGTCGACCCAGAAGGCAGTCTCGACAAGCGCAATCACTGGGAGAAAACCAGCCATTCCCTTCTGGTCGGCACCATCCTGCATGTGCTCTACGCGGAAGCCGACAAGACTCTCGCAGGTGTTGCAAACTTCCTTTCCGATCCACGAAGGACAGTTGAGACGACACTCCATGCCATGATGACAACGCCGCATCTCGGAGATGCCGGGACCCACCCGGTTGTTGCATCAGCCGCAAGAGAGCTTCTCAACAAATCCGAAAATGAGCGCTCCGGTGTCCTCAGTACCGCCATGTCGTTCCTGGGGCTCTATCGAGATCCCGTCGTTGCCACAGTGACCTCCCGATGTGACTGGCACATCGCCGATCTCGTCAGTGCTGACAAACCGGTCAGCCTCTATCTCGTCGTGCCCCCATCGGACATCAATCGAACCAAGCCTCTCATCCGGCTCATTCTCAACCAGATAGGACGCCGCCTTACAGAGGAGCTCGAGAGCGCGGGCAAGCGCCATCGACTGCTCCTGATGCTTGATGAATTCCCGGCACTCGGAAGGCTCGACTTCTTTGAATCGGCTCTTGCCTTCATGGCAGGCTATGGCCTCAAGTCCTTTCTGATCGCCCAGTCTCTCAACCAGATTGAACGGGCCTATGGGCAGAATAATGCCATTCTCGATAATTGCCATGTCCGGGTCGCCTTCGCCAGCAATGACGAGCGAACGGCCAAACGCATCAGCGATGCCCTGGGAACAGCAACCGAGTTGCGCGATTCAACCAACTATGCCGGTCACAGGCTCGCACCATGGCTCGGACATCTGATGGTGTCTCGGCAGGAAACCGCCCGACCGCTTCTGACGCCCGGCGAGGTCATGCAATTGCCGCCCGCCGATGAAATCGTCATGCTCGCGGGAACGCCCCCCATCAGGGCAAGAAAGGTCCGCTATTATGAGGATGTTCGCTTCACTGAACGGCTTCTTTCTCCTCCAGATATGAGCCATCGCTTTGATGCGAACGGATCCAGCGATGGTGCATGGGCTGGTCACGTGATCAAGGCTCCGGGTGTGCTGGGAGGAAGCGCCAACTCCGTCGGCGAAGAGGATGGGGCTAATGCAGGCATAAGGCGTGAGCCGGAGTTGCCACAGCACGAAGAGATCATGTCGCCAACACAGCCTGCCTCTCATGAATTCGACATTCTCGATGATGAACCCGATAGCGAAGCCATCAAGGCAAGATCCTTGCGGCAATCCATGCGCCAATTTACTCGGATGATTGCACGGCAGGCCTCCATGAACCCCGACGACGGTATCGAGCTATAGGAAGGCTTGCATGAAACGAACCCGCATGAATGTCTATTTCGATCCCAAATTGCTGAGCCAAGTTGAAGCCTTGGCGATGCGACGCAATGTTTCCAAATCGGCGGTGATCGAAGCCGCCGTGTCTTCCTTTCTTTCTGGCGACAGCGCCGAGCATATGGAAGCAGCACTCTCCCGTCGGCTCGACAGGGTAGGGAGGCAGATCGGAGGGTTGGAGCAGGACGTTGCCATTCTCGGCGAGACCATGTCTCTCTTCATCCGCTTCTGGCTATCGGTGACACCTCCTTTGCCCGACAATGCCAAGGCGTCAGCTCGGGCACAGGGAGCAGAACGCTTTGACGCCTTCATGCAGAATCTTGGTCGCAGAATAGCCAAGGGTGATCGTTTCCTGCGAGAGGTTTCATTCGACATCCCGGCAGAACCAGGCTTTGACCTGCCCGATGAAGCTATGGACGGGAGTCAGAATCAGAATGACGACAGTGAGCTCTGAGATAACAGTTATGGCTTGAGCTGCTGTTTCAAGCCTATCCCATTTGCCGTCGCTTCTCGCCCATCCCCGCATTCAGGGAAAAGGCTATTGTCTTGCCGCTCAATCCGGTTTTCTTAATTGACCCCGACGCGAGGCGCAAAGGGTATGCCTCGCCTTGAGCGGGGCAAGCATGACAGGAAATCACGCACAATCCGAGGCTGTTGCAAAGCCTGAGAGCCAAACAGTTGCACGCGGTGCGCGGATGCTGCGATCCGCCCTTGGGCCAGCCATTGCGCATCATCTTCGCGATGACAGGATCATCGAAGTGATGCTGAACCCGGATGGTCACATCTGGGTTGATCGACTGTCCGAGGGCCTTGCCGATACAGGGGAAATCCTGTCCGCTGAAGATGGTGAGCGGATCATCCGACTGGTTGCCCATCATGTCGGGGCAGAGGTTCATGCCCGCAGTCCACGTGTTTCGGCAGAACTCCCCGAAAGTGGTGAGCGTTTCGAAGGCTTGCTTCCACCCGTGGTCTCAGCGCCGACCTTTGCAATCCGCAAACCCGCCGTTGCGATCTTCACGCTCGATGACTATGTCAGCCAATCCATCATGGAAGACTGGCAAGCCGACATCCTGCGCAATGCGGTCCGCTCGAGAGCCAATATTCTCGTTGCCGGTGGCACATCGACCGGCAAGACGACCCTGACGAATGCGCTTCTGGCCGAGGTTGCCAAAGAGGCCGATCGCGTTGTCATCATCGAAGACACCCGCGAATTGCAATGCGCCGCTCCCAACCTTGTCGCCATGCGAACCAAGGATGGTGTGGCCTCCCTCTCGGATCTGGTGCGCTCGTCCCTTCGGCTGCGTCCTGACCGGATCCCTATCGGAGAGGTCAGAGGGCCAGAAGCACTCGATCTGCTCAAGGCATGGGGAACCGGACATCCCGGTGGCATCGGCACCATTCACGCCGGATCCGGGCTTGGCGCGCTCCATCGTCTGGAACAGCTCATTCAGGAAACCGTTGTGACCGTTCCACGCGCCCTCATTGCGGAAACCATCGATCTTGTCGCAGTCCTCTCTGGACGTGGTTCAGCCCGCCGGTTGGTCGAGCTCGCCCGCGTTAATGGCCTGCAATCCGACGGCTCCTACCACATCACCTCAGCCTTCCATAAAAAAGGAGATCGCGCATGATCCCCCAATTTCTGTCCGCTCGCAGATGTGCGACCATATTTGCTTCTTCCGTTTTCTCCGCTTTGCTGCTTGTCCCCGCAGCAAGGGCGGCCGGCTCTTCCATGCCATGGGAGGCTCCCCTTGAGTCCATCCTTGAATCCGTGGAGGGGCCGGTCGCCAAAATCATTGCGGTCATCATCATCATTGTGACCGGCCTGACGCTGGCATTTGGCGACAGCTCAGGTGGTTTCCGGCGACTGATCCAGATCGTCTTTGGCCTATCCATCGCCTTTGCCGCTTCCAGCTTCTTTCTGTCTTTCTTTTCTTTCGGCGGCGGAGCGCTTGTCTGATGGCCAGTGCCTTCGAACAGCTTGATGCCGTGCCAGGCTTTTCCATTCCCGTCCATCGGGCCTTGACCGAACAGATCCTGCTCGGTGGGGCACCCCGTTCCATCGCCATCCTCAATGGAACGCTCGCTGGAGCCATGGGTCTTGGTCTGCGCCTCTGGCTGGTAGGTCTTCTCATTTGGGCGATCGGCCATTTTCTGGCGGTCTGGGCTGCAAAGCGAGACCCGCTCTTTGTCGATGTCGGTCGCCAACATTTGCGCATTCCAGCGCATCTCACTGTTTGACGGAACCTTGCGATGATGAACCTTGCCGAATACCAAACCCGAAACATCAGGCTTGCGGACTATCTGCCATGGGCCGCGCTGGTCGAGGCTGGCGTGGTGCTCAACAAGGATGGGAGCTTTCAGCGAAGCGCAAAGTTTCGGGGGCCGGATCTGGACTCAGCAGTGGCAGCCGAGCTGGTTGCCGTATCTGCCCGCATCAACAATGCCTTCCGTCGTCTCGGCTCCGGCTGGAGCATTTTCGTTGAAGCGCAGCGCAATCCCTCTTCAGCCTATCCGGACAGCCTTTTCCCCGACGCCGCCTCGGCTCTGGTCGATGCCGAGCGCAAGGCAGATTTTGAAGGCGAGGGGCAAGGCACAGGGCGAAATCATACGGGCAGGGAGCATTTTGTCACGGACTATCTCCTGACCCTTCTCTGGCAGCCCCCGGCGGAGGATGCCAGCCGGACAGAAGGTTGGTTTTATGAAGGCCGCGAGCAAACTGGCGTCAATCCGCACGAGCTGTTGCGCAGTTTCATGGATCGCACCAATCGCATTCTGGCCCTCATGGATGGCTTCATGCCCGAATGCCGCTGGCTCGACGACGCCGAAACCCTGTCCTATCTCCATTCCACCGTCTCAACCAACCGGCATCCCGTTCGTGTTCCGGAGGTGCCGATCTATCTCGATGCCTTGCTCGCCGATCAGGCTTTGACGGGAGGTCTGGAGCCGCGCCTCGGTGACCAGCATCTGCGGATCCTCACGATCACCGGTTTCCCAACCGCGACCACGCCCGGCATTCTTGATGAACTCAACCGGTTGTCCTTTGCCTATCGTTGGAGCACACGGGCAATCCTTCTCGATAAGACTGAAGCAACTCGCCTCGTCACACGAATCCGCAGGCAATGGTTTGCCAAGCGCAAGAGCATTGCTGCCATTCTCCGCGAAGTGATGACCAACGAGCAATCGGCATTGGTCGATACCGATGCTGCCAACAAAGCGGCTGACGCCGATATGGCGCTGCAGGAGTTGGGTAGCGATATTGCCGGAGTTGCCTATGTCACGGCAACCATCACCGTCTGGGATGCGGACCCCAATGCTGCGGAAGAAAAGCTTCGACTGGTAGAGAAGGTCATTCAGGGAAGGGATTTCGTCGCCAAAACCGAAACCCTCAACGCCGTGGATGCCTGGCTTGGAAGTTTGCCCGGTCACACCTATGCCAATGTCAGGCAACCGCCAATCTCGACCCTCAATCTCGCGCACATGATTCCGTTGTCTGCCGTATGGGCGGGGCCGGAACGGAACGATCATCTCGCTGCGCCCCCATTGCTCTACGGCAAGACCGAGGGCAGCACACCGTTTCGGCTTTCCCTTCATGTCGGCGATGTCGGTCATACGCTCGTCGTCGGGCCAACGGGTGCAGGCAAGTCAGTGCTCCTCGCCCTGATGGCCCTGCAGTTTCGTCGCTATCAGGGCTCACAAGTTTTCGCCTTTGACTTTGGTGGATCCATCCGGGTGGCAAGCCTTGCCATGGGAGGCGATTGGCATGATCTGGGCGGAAGCCTGGCAACAAAACCGGAAACGCCCATTGCTCTCCAACCCCTAAAAGCCATTCATGACACCTATGAGCGGGCTTGGGCAGCCGACTGGATCGTCGCGATCCTCGCGCGTGAGCGCCTCGAGATCACTCCGGAAGTGAAGGAATATCTCTGGACCGCTTTGACCTCTCTGGCATCCGCACCCGTCGAAGAACGCACCCTTACCGGCTTGAGCGTCCTGCTCCAATCCAACGATCTCAAGCAGGCCTTGCGGCCCTATTGCATCGGAGGGGCCTATGGTCATCTCCTTGATGGGGAGAGTGAAGAACTCGGAACCATGGATGTGCAGGCTTTCGAGATTGAAGGCTTGATCGACACCGGCGCAGCCCCCGCAGTCCTGTCCTATCTCTTTCACCGCATTGGCGATCGTCTTGATGGTCGCCCGACCTTGCTGATTATCGACGAGGGATGGTTGGTGCTTGATGATGATGCCTTCGCCGGTCAGTTGCGGGAATGGTTGAAGACGCTGCGGAAAAAGAACGCCAGCGTCGTCTTCGCAACGCAAAGCCTCTCCGATATTGACGGCAGTGCCATTGCCAACGCCATCATCGAAAGCTGCCCAACCCGGCTGTTGCTACCCAATGAGCGCGCCGTTGAACCCCAGATCACGGCCATCTATCGGCGCTTCGGTCTTAATGACAGGCAGATCGAAATCCTCGCTCGAGCCACGCCGAAGCAGGACTATTATTGCCAGTCCAGACGCGGCAACCGGCTTTTCGATTTGGGCTTGAGCGAAATAGGTCTCGCCCTCTGCGCCGCTTCTTCCAAGTCCGCTCAAGCCGATATTGACCGACTCTTCGGCCAAGTCGGGCGGAATGGGTTTCTGCAAGCCTGGCTGCGTCTTCGCAAGCTCGATTGGGCGGCCGACCTCATTCCTGATCTCACCAATATCTCCCGCACATCCCGCAACCCAAATGACAAGGAAGGGCACTGATGACCATTCGAACATCCCGAACAATTGCGCTACGATTGGCAACCGCTCTGATGACGGCTCCTGTCGTGGTGCCCGCGCTTCTGGTGCCAACCGTTTCCGCAGCCTGGATCGTTTATGACCCGACCAATTATGGGCAGAATGTCCTGCAGGCGGCACGGGCGCTCGAGCAGATAAACAATCAGATCACGTCCCTTCAGAATGAAGCGCAGATGCTGATCAATCAGGCCCGCAATCTCACCAGTCTGTCCCATTCCTCTTTGCAGCAATTGCAGCAAAGCCTGCAGCAGACCCAGCAGCTTCTGAATGACGCCCAGAATATCGCCTTCGATGTGAATGCCATCGATGACGCCTTCACCTCACGCTATGGCGACATAGAAATCTCGGCAACGGACGCAGAGCTTATCACCGAAGCACGAACCCGCTGGGAGAATACGGTTGCCGGACTTCAGGACGCCATGCGCGTTCAGGCCGGTGTTGTCTCCAACATCGACAGCAACCGATCCGAAATGTCTTCGCTGGTTGGACAAAGCCAGAGCGCCACCGGTGCGCTACAGGCAACACAGGCGGGCAACCAGATCCTCGCCCTGCAGTCCCAGCAGCTCTCAGATCTCATTGCCATGCTCTCGGCCAATGGTCGCTCAACCGCTCTGAGCGAAGCCGAGCGTGCAACGGCGGCAGAACAGGGGCGCGTCCAGCGTCAGCGTTTCCTTGCGCCGGGCTCAGGCTATCAGCAGGGCAATGCCCGCATGTTCAACAACTGACAAGACAAGCGGGGGCACTCATGAACAGCAAAACCGCAATAAGACTGGCGGCCATTCTCTTTGTCGCAATCGCCATGACGGCAACCATGATCGAGATGCGCCGAAAAGAGCAGCCGCTGCAAGAGAGTTCTGTTCCATCTCTTCAGCCGACCATGGATCCTTTGCGGTCTACGCTGCGCCGTTGCCAGCAAATGGGGGAGGCGGCGGCAACCGATGCTGATTGTCTGGCAACATGGGCCAGGTCGCGGGATCGCTTCCTCGGGAAACCGACCACGTCAGAACTGCCTTCGAATACCGGAGGGCAGGAATGATGGGCGGAACCGGTGTTATCGACAATTTCCTTGGAGTCTTCACCACCTATATCGATAGCGGCTTTGGCCTGCTTGGCGGTGAGGTGGCTTTCATCGCAACCACGCTGATCGTCATTGACGTCACACTGGCAGCGCTCTTCTGGAGCTGGGGCGCCGATGAAGACATCATGGCTCGGCTGGTCAAGAAAACCCTCTTTGTTGGCGTCTTTGCCTATCTCATCAGTAATTGGAACAGCCTTGCCGAAATCGTCTTTGAAAGTTTCGCCGGGCTTGGGCTCAAGGGATCTGGTACCAGCTTCAGCGCCGCCGATCTCATGCGCCCCGGGCAGGTAGCCCAGATCGGTCTTGATGCCGGACGTCCCTTGCTGGAATCTATCTCCGATCTCATGGGATGGGTCAGTTTCTTTGAGAATTTCATTCAGATCGCCTGTCTGCTCTTTGCCTGGGTACTCGTGCTGCTCGCCTTCTTCATCCTCGCCATTCAGCTCTTTGTCACGCTCATTGAGTTCAAGCTGACAACGCTGGCTGGCTTCGTGCTGATCCCCTTTGGCCTCTTCGGCAAAACCGCTTTCATGGCTGAGCGCGTGCTCGGCAATGTCGTCTCATCCGGCATCAAGGTGCTTGTTCTCGCCGTTGTCATCGGTATTGGCTCAACCCTCTTTGGCCAATTCACCGCGGGCTTTGGCGGCATCACACCCACCATCGATGACGCCATGGCGATTGTCCTTGCTGCTCTGTCTCTTTTGGGACTTGGCATATTCGGTCCCGGAATTGCGTCAGGTCTCGTCTCGGGCGGACCGCAGTTGGGCGCAGGGTCGGCCGTCGGCACCGGTCTTGCTGCTGGAGGCCTGATGCTTGCCGGTGGCGCCGCTGCCAGTGGGGCGGGGCTTCTTGCTGCCCGGGGCGGAGCGGCTGCTTTATCTTCTGGCTCGGCTGCAGCTGGGGCGGCCAGCACGGCCTATCGCCTTGGCTCTGCCGGTCAAGGCGGCGCGTCCGGCGTAGCCTCCGGCCTATCCGGCGTCGCGCGAGCCGCAGGCGCTGGTGCCACATCTCCCTTGAAACGGGGCGCAGTCAAAGCCGCCAACAGCTTGCAGACAAGCTTCGCCGAAGGTGTTCGCAGCAGCTTCGAGGCAACAGGTGGCTCATCAACCATGGGTACCATCGGCGCGCCTTCAGCCCCTTCCTCTGATGCTGCAGGCCCTCCCGGTTGGGCGCGACAGATGCAGCGCAAACAGGCGCTCAGTCACGGCACCACCATGGCTGCCCATGCTGTTCGCTCCGGTGACGCCCACAATTCCGGTGCCTCGATCAATCTCCAACCCGGTGACCGCTCATGAACTCGTTTAAAAGATCCACCACCCACTATGGCAAAAGCCCTCAACCCGAAACGCCCTACCAGAAGGCAGCCCAGATCTGGGATGAGCGTATTGGATCCGCCCGCGTTCAGGCACGCAACTGGCGCTATATGGCGTTTGGCAGCCTGTTCCTCAGCATTGGCTTTGCCTCCGCTCTTGTTTGGCAATCTGCCCGGGGAACCGTGGTCCCTTGGGTCGTAGAGGTTGATAAGCTTGGCGAGGCCCAACTGGTCGAGCCTGCCTTGGCGGACTATCTGCCAAACGATCCGCAAATCGCATGGCATTTGGCCCGCTTCATTGAAGAGGTTCGCGGCCTCTCTGCCGATCCGATCATCGTGCGTCAGAACTGGCTCCGCGCCTATGAATTCACCACCGACCGGGGAGCAACGGCACTGAATGACTATGCTCGTACCAGCGATCCCTTCGATCGGGTTGGCAAGGGACAGGTCGCCGTCGAAATCTCCAGTGTCATCCGCGCTTCGCCAGATAGCTTCCGGGTCGCCTGGATCGAGCGCCATTATGAAAATGGCCAGCTGGCCCGGACCGAACGCTGGACCGCGATCCTCACCATCGTCATCCAGATGCCGCGAGACGTGGAGCGCTTGCGTGCCAATCCCCTCGGTATCTATGTCAACGCACTCTCATGGTCGCGGGAGATGAGCCAATGAAAACCCCGACAGCCCGTCAACGCAATTTGGTCTTGCTGATTGTCTCTGGCTCGCTGCTTGTCGGCTGTGCCAGCAACCGCACACCTCAATTCAGCTATGATGACACCGTGCCATCCTTGCCGCCATCGCCGAAACTCACCGCAGACGATGATATGCTGAAGCCCCTGCATAAACCTCCCGTCTGGAAGGTGGCTCATGGTGGTAACAAGGCGGATAGCCCAACCGGACGCATCGACAATGCCAATGCGGCAGCACGGATCGAACCCCGTCGCGAAGGCTATTATAACGCCATTCAGATCTATCCCTGGAGCGAGGGCGCCCTCTATCAGGTCTATGCAGCGCCCGGCCAGATCACAAATATTGCGCTCGAACCTGGCGAGAGCCTGACCGGAACCGGGCCGATCGCTGCCGGTGATACGGCTCGCTGGATCATCGGTGATACGATGAGTGGGGCAGGGAATAGCGCCCGCGTACATATTCTGGTCAAGCCAACGCGTCCTGATATCGCGACCAATCTGGTCGTCACCACAGATCGGCGCAGCTATATGCTTGAACTGAGAGCTAGCGAAACCTCCTATATGGCCTCCGTCGCCTGGGCCTATCCGCAAACGGCTAAAGCAAAGTCAAAGCTGCCAGCAACCCCAACGATCCCTGCCGTATCCGCCCGCCATTATCGCTATGCCATAGAGGGTCAAAGGCCACCCTGGCGTCCGGTCTCTGTCTTTGACGATGGCCGCCATGTCTATGTGGTCTTCCCGCGCGGCATCATTCAGGGCGAAATGCCGCCACTCTTCGTCCTCGGGGCCGATGGAGAACCGGAGATCACCAACAGCCGTGTCTATCAGAACATCCTGATTGTTGATCGTCTGTTCGGAGCTGCCGAACTGCGACTGGGCAGCGGCAAGACCCAACAGACGGTCAGGATCCGGCGCACCAATGCTCCGCATTCTCCAGCACCAAAGCTCGAGGGTTCGCAGGGAGGCATCCGTCATGACAAGTAATGACAAGACGGAACCGATGCGCCTGCGTGCCGATCCGCCACGAGTGACCCGCCTGTCGCGCAAGATGCTGGCCTCGGTCGGTGCCGTCGCGCTCTTCATCGTCGGTGGGGCGCTGATCTATGCCTTGCAGACACCGCAGAGAGATACCACCCGAGAAGAGCTTTATTCCACCCAGAACAGGCCGAGCGCAGATGGTCTCAGCAACCTGCCTGCTGACTATACCGGCCCCATTCTCGGACCGGCTCTTCCCGGTGATCTGGGGCGTCCCATTCTTGCCGCGCAACGGCGAGGGGAGCCGGTCGAACCACCCTCGATCACATCTCCCACCAAAGATGCGGAAGCAGAAAAAAGGCTGGCCGAAGAGGAGGCCGCTCGCATGAGCCGGGTGTTCTTCCAAACCGTTCAAAGCAACACTCGTTTGGATCAAGGGTCCCCTCAAAATGCCATGCCGCAATCCAGTCTGGCTGGGTCGCAAGATCGACATGCGTCTTTCCTTAACGGTGCGATAGATCGCCAGACCGTTGCAGCGGATCGTATCGCCGCTCCGGCCTCACCCTATATTCTTCAGGCTGGCTCGGTCATTCCGGCGGCTCTCATCACAGGCATTCGTTCCGATCTTCCCGGCCAGATCACCGCGCAGGTGACGGAACCCATCTATGATAGCCCGACCGGATCCCATCTACTCATCCCGCAAGGCACGCGCCTTATCGGGCAGTATGACAATGGTGTCGCCTTTGGTCAGCGCCGGGTGCTTCTGGTCTGGAACCGGTTGATCCTTTCCAATGGTCGCTCAATAGTCCTTGAACGCTTGCCGGGTGCTGATGCCAGTGGCTACGCAGGTCTGGAAGATGGCGTCGACTATCATTGGTGGGATCTGATGAAAGCAGCCGGCCTTTCCACGCTGTTGTCCGTTGGTGCTGAGCTGGCAAGCGACGACGAGGATCGGCTGATCCGGGCCATTCAGGATGGGGCTCAGGACACCATCAACGATGCAGGCCAGCAAATCATTCAACGCCAATTGCAGATCGCACCAACACTCACCATCCGGCCAGGTTTCCCGGTCCGGATCATCGTGACCCGCGATCTGGTTCTTGAACCTTATGGGAGGTGATCATGGCCAAGCTCAAATTGGGACCTCTTGCCGACGACAAGCCGGTCAAACTGACAATCGAATTGCCCGCGGAACTCCACAAAGACCTTGTCCAATATGGCGCAATTCTCGGCCGCGAAACCGCTGGCGCACCAATTCCGCCAGCAAAGCTCATCGCCCCGATGCTGGAACGTTTTATCGCTACGGATCGTGGCTTTGCCAAAGCGAGACGCGAAAAGGCCAAGCCCAATTTGGAGGGGCCTGAAGGAGGCGAGCAACAGGACTGACGTCCCGGCAGGAAAGAAGGGACATTCTGAGAGGGAGAGGAGGGGTGTGGGAAGGGTGACGGGTTGGATGTCAGAGAAGAGGTCTCCGACGCCCGTCATGGAGTAGATCCCATGACCATGCAAGTTCTGGAAGCAAATGTTGATGCCAATGCTGGCTATAAGGTTGATCTTGATCGCGGCGAGAGAGTGGGGCGGGTATCATCGGAATGGTTCTCGCGTCCCGATGATGAGCGCTATCTGTCCCTCGACACATTGGCCGAGGCTGTTCGCACCCGCGCGGAATATAGCCGCTCCCGTGTGGTGGAGAGCGCAGCCATCCAAGTTGAGGCCAGTCGCGATAATCCCGAAAGGCTGACTTTGATGCTGCCCGGGGCAAATGCTCCGACGATACCGACCCATTGGAGCTTTGGTCAATTGGCCAGTCAGGTCGGCGCACCTGCTGCCTATCTGCGCCAGCTTCCCGCAGCTCTTGCCGGTATCAATTTGCAATATGGCCTTGCAACGCACCGTGCCGAGCAGATCAAGACCTATGAAACTGAGAGCGGGCGTGTTGAATTGCGTGCGGTGACCGGACCGGACTATGGCCGCATCTACGATTATGAACTGGTTGAAGCGGTGCAGCGGATCGCCGGAAATGGTACCGGTGACACGCGCTGGAAGGTGCCCGGTATACTCGATTGGTCAACCGGCATCTATAATCCGCACATGGATATCACCAAGGACACAACGACGCTTTACGCTTCAGATCGCGATGTTTTCCTCTTTCTGGTCGATGACCGCAATCCGATCGAGGCTGGTCGGTTGCCCGATGGCTCGCCCGATCTGTTCTTCCGCGGCTTCTACTGCTGGAACAGCGAAGTGGGAGCCAAGACGCTGGGCATCGCCAGCTTCTATCTCCGCGCTGTCTGCCAGAACCGCAATCTTTGGGGTGTCGAGGACTTCCAGGAGATCAAGATCCGGCATTCCAAATATGCCGCCTCCCGCTTTGCTCATGAGGCAGCGCCAGCCTTGCGCAATTTCGCCAATTCATCGCCCACTCCCTTCATCAACGGCATCAAGGCTGCCCGCGAACGGATCGTGGCGGGCAGTGATGAAGACAGGTCAGACTTCCTGCGCAAGCGCGGATTCTCGAAAGCCGAGACAGGAAGGATCATCGACATCGTGCTGGATGAAGAAGGGCGTCCTCCGGAAAGCGTCTTTGATTTTGTCCAGGGTATCACCGCTCTGGCCCGGACCAAGACCCATCAGGATGTTCGCCTCGATATGGAAGGGCGAGCTAAAAAGTTGATGGACCGCATCGCTTGACTGAAGGGGTGAAGACCCCTGCATGCAGATCAGCATGCCTCGGGCGCGATGGCGCAGGTCTCTTCTGAGAGGAAGAGGGCTGTGCCTTGTTTCGTGACGGGTTTGATGGTTCGGGAGAGTGGCTTCCGACACCCGTCCGGAGTAAAAACCATGGCAAATGCCGATCAGAAAATTACCCTCGCATCTTCGCGCGATATTCCCTTCAACAAGCTGACTCTAAGCCAGTCCAACGTTCGCCGCATCAAGTCTGGCGTGTCAATTGAGGAACTGGCTGCCTCTATCGCTCGACGCGGCCTCATCCAGTCTCTTCATGTCCGGCCCCAGCTTGATGGGGAGGGCAAGGAAACGGGCCTCTTCGAAGTGCCTGCCGGTGGTCGTCGCTATCGGGCATTGGAGCTTCTGGTCAAACAGAAGCGCCTCAACAAGACTGCACCCGTGCCCTGCGTTATTTCTGAGATCAGCGATGAGATCCTGATCGATGAGGTTTCCCTCGCTGAAAATATCGAACGGGCCCCTCTGCATCCGCTCGATCAATTCCGCGCCTTTCTTGCCATGCGCGACAAGGGCATGAGCGTCGAGGAGATCGCTGCGGCCTTCTTCGTTTCGGCCAAGGTAGTCAAGCAGCGTCTGCGGCTGACCGCTGTCGCTCCGGCCTTGCTCGAGTGTTATGCCGAGGATGAACTGACCCTTGAACAGCTCATGGCCTTCACGGTCAGCGAGGACCATGATCGCCAGCAACAGGTCTGGGACGCCCTGAGGAACAGCTGGAACAAGGAACCCTATCAGATCCGTCGTCTCCTGACCGAGAATGCGGTTAAGGCAAGTGACCGTAGAGCCCGCTTCATCGGCCTTGACGCCTATGTGGAAGCGGGAGGCGTTATCGTGCGCGATCTCTTTGAGGAAGATGATGGCGGATGGATCGAAGATGTTCCCTTGCTCGAACGGCTGGTCACCGAGAAGCTAAAGGCGGAAGCAGAAGCCATTGCTGCCGAGGGCTGGAAATGGATCGAATTGTCTATCGACTTCCCCTACGGCCATACCTCTGGCCTTCGGCGTCTGATCGGTAAAGCCTTGGAGCTGTCAGAGGCGGAACAATGCGAACAGGCTGGGCTTCAAGACGAACTGAGCGAATTGGAAAGCCAATATGCTCAGGTAGATGAACTGCCCGAAGAGGTGGACACTCGGCTTGGTGCCATCGAAGCCGCACTTGAAGCTTTTGAGCATCGACCTGTCCAATTTGACGAAGCCGACATCAAGCGAGCTGGTGTCTTCATCAGCATTCGCCATGATGGTCAGCTCTTCGTTGATCGCGGCTATGTCAGACCTGAAGACGAAGACCTTGCAGAGCCAAACAGCATTGACGAGATGTCAGATCTCAAGACCCCTGAAGCAATTACTTCGGCGACAGGTGGGATGGGTGAAGGTTTTATCGAGACCGAAGAGGAAGAAGACGGTGTCAAACCGCTGCCCGAAAGACTTCTCGTCGAACTGACCGCTCATCGCACATTGGCGCTCAGAGACGCTCTGGCGCACAACCCGGAGATCGCCATGACGGCATTGCTGCATAAACTGGTTCGGGACAGCTTTTTGCCTTACCCAGCGACGGGAGCGTTGGAGGCTTCAGTCCGACAGGTTCATTTCCCGGTGCAGGCGAACGATCTCAAGGATAGCCCTGTCGCGACATCCGTCGAGGAACGCCATGAACGCTGGGGTGAACGCATTCCGGCCGACGAAGCTGCCCTTTGGCATTGGTTGGGTGAGCTAGATGACCGCGATCGCATGGCATTGCTGGCCCATTGCGTGAGCTTTGGTATCAATGCTCTTCACGAGAAGCCAAATCCTTATGGGGGAGCCGGCATCAGCGGTCATGGTTTGGATATTCGGTTGCGAGAGGCGGATCGTCTCGCGCATGCGACCGGGCTCGATATGGTCACGGCCGGTTGGCGCCCGACGGTTGAGAACTATCTCGGTCGGGTTACCAAAGCCCGCATTCTGCAGGCTGTACGGGAAGGGGTCGGTGATCGGGATGCCGAACGCATCGCACATCTCAAAAAGAGCGAGATGGCAGAAGAAGCCGAACGGCTGCTAGCTGACAGTGGCTGGTTGCCTGAGCCACTGCGGATGAATGGCGATGATATCGAAGTCACCGAGACTGATGAAATCGATACCGAGCCAAAAGCGGATGATGACGAGGAACATCCCGTCGCCGCTGAATGAACCAACGATGGGGCGAAGTGTCTCGCCCTATTGTCTACCAAGAATCCGGAGAAACGCGCCATGTCCCACCTTTCAGCCTCTGATATAGCTGAGCGCCTTGCCGCTGGGGCAGAGGCCGTGTGTCGTCATTATTTGTCTGCAGGGCGAAGGCATGGCAATTACTGGCTTGTTGGCGATGCGCGGAACACCCCGGGTCGCTCTCTCTATGTTCGCCTCAAAGCGACTGACAAGGGCGCAGCAGGAAAATGGACAGATGCTGCCACCGGCGAGCATGGCGACCTGCTTGACATCATCCGTGAGAGCATGGGGCTCATGGATTTTGTCGACGTGATCGAAGAAGCGCAAAGCTTTCTCTCTCTGCCCAAGGATGAGCCTTTGCCATGGGAGTCGAAGCCCTCTGCTGAAACAGGTTCTTCAGAGGCGGCACGACGCCTTTTTGCCATGGCGAAACCCATCAGAGGAACGCTTGCTGAGACCTATCTCAATCACCGCGGCATTGGCGAGCTACGGGACGCTTCCATGCTGCGCTTTCACCCGAGCTGCTATTGGAAACCGGAAGGAGATACCCCGACCGAAATCTGGCCGGCCATGATCGCAGCGGTGACCGACCTTGATGGCCGGATTACGGGCGTGCATCGCACATGGTTGTCACGGGACGGGCGCAGCAAGGCTCCACTTGATCCTCCACGTAAAGCCTTGGGGCATCTGCTTGGACATGCGGTTCGCTTCGGCACAGTAAGAGACATTCTGGCTGCAGGAGAGGGTATTGAGACCATACTGTCCTTGCGGCAGATCCTACTTCCTATTCCCATGATGGCTGCACTGTCGGCCGGGCACCTGACTGCCATCCAGTTTCCTGCGTCATTGAAGCGGCTCTATATCGTGCGCGACCGGGATCCTGCCGGCGATGAAGCATATAGGCGGCTCAGCATGAGAGCACAGGGCGTTGGGATCGAGGCGATAGGCTTGATGCCGATGCTGGGGGACTTCAATGAAGACCTCATCCAACTCGGACCCAATGCCATGCGGACTTGTTTGCGTGATCAACTCGCACCTGACGATTGGAGCCGCTTTCGAGGCAAGGACGAGTAGCGGATCCTGGCGAGAATAGAGTTGATGTTAGTGCGGCGATAATGGGCCTCCCTCATCGTTTGGTGGGACCGCACCTGGCCTTCGTGAGGGCGAGCGGCCCACAAGCCAACCGGTCAGGCAATGGCGGCACCCGACTAATATCCGTCGGCGGGAGGCCCGCCTTTACAGCGCGAAGCAAATTAGTCGGGCTTGGCCATCTGGGCCCTTGCAAAAGGCTGGGCTGCCAGGCCGGTGGTCCCGTGGGCATTTGTCGCCATGAAGGCCGCAATGGTTACGGTCCAATCGATGGAGAGCCCCATGAATGCTTCTGATGACATCACCTCAGAATCCATTTCGTCGCCAACCGATCATATCGTCCAGCAACTTGAGCTCTACGGCTATCACCCCGCTGCGGGGGAGATTGATCCGCGTGACTCGCCGGAGGACCATAGCATCGAAGGTGCCGTCGCTGATATCTTTGATGCCCTTGTCGCCACCATGTCAGACACCAGCCTTGATCCCGACCTCCCTGAAGTCCTCTGGTCCATGGTCAATATCTTCCATCGCGCCTTGGACAGGGTCGAGCGTAAGCTTGACGATAACGAGCAAGCACAAAAGCGTCTTCAACGCGAACAGGATGGCTCCGAGGTGAAATCCGTCCAGCTCGAAACCCTGATTGCTATGGGGCAGGGGCTGTTGGACCGCCGTAATAGCTTGGAGCAGTTCCGCGAAACCGCAGCAGACCACTTTGCCAGCTTCACCGGAACGCCTTGGACGCCAAGGACCGGCTCCCGTGTTGACCATCGCCATCTGACGGCTGCCATGATCGACAGTCGCGACTTCATTGCCGCCAAGCACCGCTCCGAGAATGAAACCCTTCTTCCACCTGGCGTGAAAATCGCCTTCTCAGGTGGCGATACTTCAGAGCATCGCCTCATCTGGGACAGGCTCGATCAGGTTCTTGCCAAGCACCCTGACATGGTGCTGCTGCATGGTGGCTCACCCAAGGGAGCCGAAAAGATTGCCGCTCTCTGGGCCTCTCAGCGCAAAGTACCTCAGGTCGCCTTCAAGCCTGATTGGGCCGCCCATGGCAAAGCTGCCCCCTTCAAACGCAATGACCTGATGCTTGAAACTCTGCCGATTGGGGTCATTCTCTTTCCGGGCACTGGTATTCAGGAAAACCTCTCGGACAAGGCCCGCAAACTCGGCATTCCCGTCTATCGCATCAACCAAGGTGGCGCGTAAGCGCCATCCACCTAATTCAGGCGATCATCGTCAAAGTCGCCCTTCCGAAACTCAAGGCTGAGTGCAGGGAAGGAGCAAATGGCCTGAGCCACGTCCGGGCGGATATGAATATGCCATGTTTGATGGGCTATCGGCTCTGGTGAGGCGAAAGCGACAGGTTCCAGTACCGCCAGATTGGCACCGGATTTCGGATCTCGAACCGATTGGTAGTGAATGATCTCCGCCTGCGCTTCTCTTGCCTTGTCTGAAAGATCAAGACAGGCATTGTAGTCCTGTTTGCTTGCCCAGAGTTCCGCATCCTGCGCCAAAGGATCAGACATCAGATCCAGCATTTTCGCTGTTTTGAGAGCCACAGCAAAAGCAGTGTGGATCAAGGCATTGGTCGGGAAGGGAGTATCCGGCGATTCCGAGAAAAAGAGATAGCGGTAGAACACCGTCTCAGCCATCGCCGTCTCGACCCGTTCGGACGCATAGAAGACACCGGGTGTCATGCCTGCTCTCCGAAAGCGGGATGCATGCGGATAGGGCTTATAGCGAAATGGCGTGAACAACAAAAAATGGAGATGGGCACAAGCTTCGGGCACTTGCGGCTTGACCTCATCGAGCATTTCTTCCAATAGCTGCTGTTCATCAAGCGTATCGACCAGCTTTTGGGTAGATATCTGGTGTTGAGCCTCTACCACCCGCCAGCCAGTGCCATCATACGGAGCAAGCTCAGATGATAGCGCGTCGACTGTCCAGATAGTTTGAGACATTCAAAAGCCCTGCAACACTCATGATGGCATCAAGAGGCGTAGCCTCCAGCGCCTTGTTTCTGTTCTTCATCCATTGACGGGCAACCACTTCGTCACCGCCTGTGATCGCATCCAACGAACGAAAAACCCGCACAAGATGCAAGGCCAACTCAAATTCCTTGGAACCCTCATCGAGCACAAAGCCGCCCTTCTTCATGCGCGAAACGGTCGGAGGCGAGAGGCCAATCACACCAGCCAGTTGGCCAGCCGTTAGCCCAAGACGTTCAGCGGCACCAAGTACGGCCTTGGTCGCCACTTGCCCACGTGATGCGTTCGCTTTTGCTGCGTTCAGAACCTGTCGCATGTTCTTCTCCATAATTTCTATGGAAAATATAGCATAAAAAAATTTCAGATGAAAGGGTGTTGTAGTATTCAAGCCGCGAATGATGAAGGCCCGCGGGCTGACCAATAATATGCTTTTATTAAAAGAGCAGGGTTTGCTGACACTTCCTGCAATTCGATACCGATGAATCTGACGTCTGTTGCTTGTGCTACTACCGTGCTGTTTGCGTTGTAATTCCTTTGCCTAGTATGCAACAACGCTTTTCCTTTTGACGATAAGCTCAGATTGGTATTTACTCAACGTTAAGTAGCATATTTTGAATAATTTCCCTCTGAAGCGGCGAGCGCTGAATGTGGTCTGATAACGAAACAATTCGAGACTTAGTTAATTTCTCGCATGTGGCCAAGATTGCGGCAGAGAGGATTGTCGAGGCAAAAGGCGACCCTTTGTCGCTAGGAATTTCAGGTGATTGGGGTGTTGGAAAATCCTCTATGATGAAGTTGTTGCGCACCTCCCTGGAGGAGCGCAACGATGTGAATATTCGTTTCGTTGAGTTCAATGCGTGGCTCTACCAGAACTACGACGATGCCCGCGCCGCGTTGATGGAGACCATTACCGCTGCAGTGGTCGATCAGGCTTTAGAGAAAAAGGACACCCTGGGTGAAAAGGCGCTCAAGCGTGCTGCGTCCCTTCTCGGTCGGGTCAAGAAGCTCCGTATTCTCGGTATCGCAGGATCAGCCCTTTTTGATTACGTGACGCAGGGGAGTGTCACGCCCTTCGTCGCTGGTGGGATCTCGGCGGTCAGCGGCCTCCTCGATGGTGATGTAACTGGCGATGATTTGAAGAAGGTCAAGGAGCTAGGTGTAGAGGGGATTAAGAACGCCAAGGAACTCATAAAGGATGGCGACGAAGAAAAGG
The DNA here is from genome assembly GCF_003574655.1 of Cohaesibacter haloalkalitolerans. Taxonomy (GTDB): domain Bacteria; phylum Pseudomonadota; class Alphaproteobacteria; order Rhizobiales; family Cohaesibacteraceae; genus Cohaesibacter; species Cohaesibacter haloalkalitolerans. Next base: position 483,345 of record NZ_QNUM01000002.1, on the reverse strand, counting down.
TGAGCGATGAAACGCCGCGTAAGGCCATCCAAGCGTTCCGAGACGATTTGGAAGCCACGCTCGCCGACCTGGATATCACCTTGGTGGTGATGATCGACGACCTAGACCGTTGCCTACCGAAGACCGCCATCGCTACGCTCGAGGCAATGCGCCTCTTCCTCTTTCTGAAGCATACCGCATTCGTCATCGCTGCCGATGAGCGTATGATTCGGCAGGCTGTTCGTTCGCATTTCGAGGAGGTCGCGCTCAACGATGATCTAGTCACCAACTATTTTGACAAGCTCATCCAGCTTCCTATTCGGGTGCCTCCGCTCGGGACACACGAGGTCCGATCCTATCTCATGATGCTCTTCGTTGATGCAGAGGCTTCGTTGGAACCGGAGCTGAAGGAGGAGATCCGTATCGCTGTCTGTCGTCGCCTAGGAAGAACCTGGAAGGGCGAGCGCATCGATAAGGCTTTTGTTGCCGGACTTATGCAAAGCTGTCCACCGGGGTTACTTAACCGGCTTTCGCTCGCGGAACGGATTGCTCCTCTCCTCACAACATCGCCGAATATTCAGGGCAACCCGCGGCTTATCAAGCGCTTCCTCAATACGCTGTCATTGCGATCTTCAATGGCACGTATTCAAGAGGTGGTGGTGGACGAAGCAGTCTTGGTGAAACTGCTGCTTTTCGAGCGGTGCGGAGACAAGGATGCCTACGCGGAACTTTTGCGCGCGGTAAATGAAGCCGAGGATGGACGCGCTGAATTTCTTGCGGACAAAGAAGCGAATGCGCGTGGTGACTCTAGGGAACCGCCTACGGAAAAACCTTGGAACGACGCATTTCACCAAAACTGGCTGGCGCTCGATCCCCCCCTCGCGGAAAAAGACCTCCGCGGGGCATTGTATGTCGGTCGAGAAAGCCACCCAATCATTTCACGTGCCGATGAGCTATCGTCCGAGGCGCTCGAGACCTTGGACATGTTGCTGCGTATGACATCTGCAAGCGCAACGGTTGATGCGGAGGTCGCCCGCTTGACCAATCAGGAAATCGGGCGACTTACCGATAAGGTCATCGCGAAGGCGCGGCAGGAGACATCTTGGGGTGTACCAAAAACCCTTAATGCTTTGCAGTCGCTCGCGGGAGCATCTCCGTCGGCGGAAGCATCGGTTATAGCATTCTTCAGCGAAGTCCCTTCAAGTCAAGTCAAGCCAAGCATTGTGCCACGCTTGAGCCAAGTTGAATGGGGGAAACGCGTTCTGGCTGAGTTTTTCACGCGCCCTGACCTGCCGACTCCAGCCAAGAATGCAATTGGTAAAGCGGGAAAGTCTAAGTAATGGGTACTTCAGCTTCGAGCCGCGGCCCTGGTGCCGGTCCTGATATTCCGATCGTCCCGCCGTGGGTTGACGATCCGCCAGGGCAACCCAATCAGCCTCAGCCTCATCCTCAGCCTGAAACTCCTGTACAGCCAGCTCCAGGTGGCCCCGGTCACGCGCCTCAGCAACCGCCCGCAGCGCCGCAGCAACCGCAAGTGCCTCCTCAACAACCTCCGACCCCCTCGCAACCTGGTCGCTGGCGAGGGGCGAGAACATCGCTTGGTAAATTCGCAGGCGGTGGTGACGGCCGCGACAAGCACCTGAAAAGAGGGCTCGGCCACTACTCACGCAGCGGTATGGGCGGAAGCAGAAATGCGGCTCGCAGAATGGGAGGTTCCGCCAAGGCGGCAAGTGTTCTGCATGGTGCCTTGACCTCGCTTGCAAGCGGACAGCCGCTTCCCCAGGAACTCGGGATCGACCCCCAGACGCTGGCTGGCCGGACGCCGGTTGAACTTGCAGATATTCTTGTGGATGCCATCAGGCCGATCGATGGCACCCAAGATGCTGAGGTGACCCGAGACTCCGTGGCACGGGCGCTATCGGACATCTTGGTTCAACACAATGATCTCACGAATCTTACCACCGAACAGGTTGACCAAGTCACTGCATCGACGCTTGGCTACGATGTTGCGCATCGTATCGAACTCGACGTCGGGAAGGCCATCATCGACAAGGCTCCGACCAAGGGGGAAGGGCTGGAGAGGCTCCAGGAAATGAAGGACTACATTCGCGAAGTTGTAGCGGCTGAGTACGCGGCTGAACGAGCGCGTGGGAGTGTCGTCGGACACAGCAGTATTGAGCGCATATCGCGAGAAGCGATCCAGCAGACATTCGAGGTTTTTGAAGAGGAGGCTGGCCTGTGACGAGCGTAGCTTGCCTTCCTCAGGATTTGCCGGACATTCCAGACACAGATATTCGTTTCGACATCTATACGAATTCTCGGACGCCCGGTCGCGGGCGAGTGGGGGATCTCGTACCGGGGCGGCTGCGCCGACACGGTCTGTTTCCGTCCGGGGCTGCGTGGGATTTCATGTCTTTTGCCATGGCCGTTGTCGCAGCAGATGAAGCCGTTTCGAGGGGACGAAGCCCGGATGGATGGACGCGTAAGATCGATCTCACGGTTGCGGTTTCTGATCCAGCGACTTGGAACTCAGAAATCGGACGCCTTACTCAAGCACTTCGTTTCCTTTCTGGAGATATGTGGAGTGTACATTTCATTGCTGGCGGCGGAATGCCATTCCCCCGCAATCCTAGACTCCCGCGACCAGAGGATATGATCTGTCTCCTCTCTGGGGGGATGGATAGTCTCATAGGGGCGATTGATGCGGTGTGTGAAGGACATCATCCGCTACTGGTTAGCCAAATGGCGAAGGGCGACACTAAGGATCAAAAAATATTTGCCATGAACGTGGCTCCCAACAGTTTGCACCTTCAGCTCAATCATCACGCTCGACCGCCTTGCACGTCGGAACGCTCCCAAAGGGCGCGTTCAATAGCCTTCCTAGGCTTTGGTGTAATGGCGGCGACATGCCTTCAACGCCATGCTGATGGCGCTACTGTTGAACTCAGGATGCCCGAAAATGGCTTCATTAGCCAGAACGTGCCGCTTACCCCTCTGCGCACAGGTTCTCTTTCAACGCGCACAACGCATCCCTATTTCTTGCGGCTCGTCCAGCAAACATTGGATGCAGTCGGTCTGCGGGTGCACATCAGAAACCCCTATGAACTTCAGACCAAGGGGGAGATGCTTAAAGGATGCAAAGAGCAAGCCCTTCTGGCAAAGCTCGTTGATGCATCTACCAGCTGCGGTCGCTATTCTCGTACCGGTTTCCAACACTGTGGACGCTGCGTTCCATGTCAAGTTCGTCGCGGGGCCTATCTCGCATGGGGCCAACCAGACCATACGTTAAAAGGATATAAATACGAAGATCTTGGTCTGGCGGATGCGCGTCACGCAGCTTTTGACGACGTTCGCTCGGTTGCAATTGCTATAGAGACTGTGCGAAGCCATGGGATTGATGCACTGATAGGAGGATCCATAAATGGTCAGCTGTTGGGTGATCCGACTCCCTATCGCCTAGTCGTGGAAAATGGTATTGCTGAACTTGAAGCATTGCATAAGAAGCTGGGTGTTATTTGATAGATTTCCACTGCCATATCGATCTCTACTCTGATCCTGCTTCAGTGCTCCGTGGGGTTGATGCTCGTGGCACCTATGTCCTCGCTGTAACGACGACGCCTAAGGCTTGGCGTGGTACCACAAAGCTCATAGGGGCCAGGAGGCGCGTGCGGGTCGCCTTGGGCCTGCATCCAGAGTTGGTGGCACAACGCTATGGCGAGGTTGCGCTGCTCTGTGGCCTGTTACCAGAGGCTCGATTCGTTGGAGAAATCGGTCTGGATGGGAGCTCTGCGCATCGTGACAGCTTGGATCTACAGCACAATGTTTTTGAGCGGATATTGGCCGCTTCTGCGAAACACGGTGGCAGGATTATGTCCATTCATTCTCGCGGAGCAGCAACGCTTGTTTTGGATACGCTGGAGAAACATTGGGGCGCTGGCGTTCCAATCCTTCATTGGTTTAGCGGCTCACATCAAGAACTTGAGCGCGCGATCGCTATGGGCTGTTGGTTTTCCATCGGACCGGCTATGCTGAAATCACGAAAAGGGCGGGAACTTGCGTCGAGGATGCCTCTGAAACGGGTTTTGACGGAGACCGACGCGCCATTCGCTCGAACCAATTCAAGACCACTAATGCCGTGGCAGGCATACGACTGTTTGACGGAACTGGGTGCAATAACTGGAACAGAGCCTGATGAGCTCAAATCTCAAATCCTCGACAATCTCCGATCACTTCCGCATACGATCTAGTAATGCATCATAGCTCTTCATTTGGTCGTCATTTTTCAGAAATTATTTGACCAAATCGTGGACGTAGTATTCGCGACGATATATAGAGCTTGCGCGGGGCTTCGTGCTGGTATTGGGGTAACACGCCAGCCAGCTTCAATTCTCCAAGCGTAGCACGGGCACGCAATGCTTCTCAATGGTCGCCACCTGTTCATCAATCTCGCGATCCAGCTCGTTCTCCTTTGGCGTCGGGTAGCCCTCCCAAAGAACTGCCTCAATGCTCTCGCGGAATTTGCGGTCGGTGTTCTCCTCGAAGCGATATTGCGCTTGCACGGCGGCATTGACTCGCTGGAACTGGTGGTTCAGCGCTTCAAGCGCCAACTCCAGTTTCTCACCAAACAGTGCCCTCGCCATTGGCTGGCATTCCTCAAGCAACTTGCGGTCGTCCATGACTGCGTTCAAGCGAGTGAAGTAGAGCTGCGCTATTGTCATCTTTTTTTTACCCGCTTCGTCGCCGGGTAGCTCGCCCTTCTCCCTGAGGTAGTCCTCCGCCTTCTGCTGCTCGTAGCCCCAAAGCATGGGCGCACGGACGAGAGACAAGCCTCGCCGCACCTTGTAGGTAGCCGTCAGGATGCGTTCGGCCTGTTCAATGCGCCGTTGTGAGAGCGTCTGCTTCCGCCAGCTATCGAAAGTATTTGAGGCTAAATATGCGGCCCCGATGACGGCGAGAGCGCCGATGACTGTTCCTACGCCCGACAGAACGTCACCTAACGCAGCCCATTCCGTTGCGGTCCACGCTGGTTCCATCATTGCAAACTCACTGCCTTTCGGTTGAACTTCGCGAGGCTGTTGGGCTGAAGCCGCAATGCCATTAGTCCGTGCGGTAATTGCATCCTGAAGTGCTCGGCCACTTCTCTGCTGTTTGAGAAATCCTTGATAATAGTACTTGCGCTTTTTCGATCATTCAAGGCGACACGCTGATCGACGGCTATACTATATGTGCACAGGCGAAGGGCTCTCGCCCTGAGTGAGATCTACTTTGAGGAACCGCAACTCAAGCCTCGCATGTCCGATTATGGGATTTATCCGATTTTCTAAAACCCGCAATGTAAATTGCCCCCTAGAATTGTAGACACCTTGTTCCCTAAAATGAGGCAAGGAGGCCGTCATTGCTAAAAGCCGTTTCTCTATTGACTATAAAAGTAGGCGACAATTTTATAAAAAATGCATGCAATTTAAAGATTGTATTGATAGTCTATGCAACTGCTGCTCTGCGCCCTAAAAACTGGATCGTTTTGAATTAGAGTTTTCCGCGCTATTCTTCTGGCTGAGAGAAGGAGAGAAAGCGATGAAAGCCTCGAAGTTTTCGGACGCACAGAAGGCGTTTATTTTGAAGCAGGGTGATGATGGCGTACCCGTTGCAGAGATTTGCAGGAAGGCAGGCATCAGCCAGGCGACCTATTTCAACTGGAAAAAGAAATATGGTGGGTTATTGCCTGATGAGATGCGCCGTCTAAAAGCCCTTGAAGACGAGAATGCCAGACTGAAGAGGATTGTTGCGGATCTGACGCTGGACAAGGAAATGCTCCAGGATGTTGTGCGCCGAAAGCTCTGAGGCCTGCCCGCAAGCGCAAGCTGGTGGATGAGATCCTTGTCGATTGGGGGATTTCGATCAGGCGAGCCTGTCGTGTTCTTCTGTTCGATACCTCAAGCTATCATTACAAGTCGCGTCGTACCGGTCAGGCCGCCCTTGAAAAGCGGATCAAGGAGATTTGTGAGACACGCGTGCGGTATGGATATCGTCGCGTCCATGTGCTGTTGCGTCGTGAAGGTTGGTTGGTCAACATGAAGAAAACACGTCGGATCTACAAAGAGTTAGGACTGCAGCTCCGGAACAAAACACCGAAGCGCCGGGTCAAGGCCAAATTGCGGGAAGATCGTCAGGAGGCCTTCAGGCCGAATGATATTTGGGCGATGGATTTTGTTCACGATCAGCTAACAACAGGAAAGAAACTCAGGATTCTGACAATCGTCGATATCCATTCACGCTATAGCCCTGCTTGTGATCCACGCTTCAGCTATCGTGGCGAGGATGTCGTTCAGACGTTGGAGAGGATCTGTTCTGTCAGCGGCTATCCATCAACAATCCGGGTCGACAACGGCAGTGAGTTCATCTCCCGCGATCTCGACCTATGGGCCTATGTAAACGGGGTGATCCTGGACTTCTCAAGACCAGGGAAACCGACGGACAATGGCTTCATTGAGGCATTCAACAGCAAGCTTCGCTCGGAATGTCTGAATGCAAATTGGTTCATGACCCTTGCGGATGCGCGCGAAAAGTTGGAGACTTGGCTCAAACACTACAATGAGGATCGGCCTCATTCGGCAATCGGATACAACGTCCCGATTGCTCTGCATAATCCCAGTGGCGTAACCAGCCCGTCACTGTTATGAAAGCCGGAAAAATCTAATTCCCGGCGGTCCAAACTTGGGGCTCACGGCAATAGCGCGGAAAACTCTAATTCAAAACGATCCAATTTTAGGGCGCAGAGCAAGATCTTGAAAACCAAGGAAAGGGTGTGTCCGCCTCTCCAGTCGGTGGAAGACCTTGCTGCACCAAAAAGGTGAGTTGCGGTAACTAACGCAAGATCAAGCTTGTGACTTCTGTTCTCCTTACGTATAGCAGTCACCAACTCTCCCACTTCACCGTCATTCCCCAGGCATATCGGGGCTTGGCTCATCCTCTAGACCTTAGCGCTATCGCCTGTGGCTCTGTCGCCGAAAGAACTGCAGTTTTAGCTCCAATAGGTGCTTGACCAAAGAAGTCCACTGTTGCTGATAGAGATATCGTCATAATTCCCAGTTATCGTAACTGGGAGCCAAAGCTTGTCAGTAAGCCGTAATGCTCTAAGTCTATCGCATGATTAAATTTGCTGTTTTGTAAAGTCTGTGTTACATAATTTGAGGTAACGGTAAAAGGGCTTTACAAATGGCGGAGCCAGTCAAGATATCTCCTGCGACCAAAAGGCAACTTCGGACTATTGGGGGCAAACTCAAGCGAGCAAGGCTTTTGAGACGACTGCCAATGGATCTGGTTGCTGAACGGGCAAGAACTTCGCGACCAACCTTGCAACGAGTTGAGGCCGGTGATCCCAACGTTCGAATTAGCACCTATCTTATGGTTATGCAGGCTCTGGGCCTTCTTGACGAATTTAGCCTGGAAGATCCTCTTGATGCCGAGCTTTCGAACGAGCAATTGCCGAGTAGGATACGTCTGACATGAGCAACATCGAAGTTTTTCTCGATGCCTATGGCAATCTGCGCCGTGTGGGGCTGTTACGAAGACATGCGGGAGCGGGCCGAGAGCGCGTTACTTATGAGCATGATGAGAAATGGCTCGAAATGCCCGAAGCATTCCAGTTCGATCCGTCTTTGCCACTGACAAGAGGCATCCATACCCCTCCAGGAAGAAAGGAAATGTTCGGAACGCTTGGTGACAGTGCTCCAGACACATGGGGGCGTGAGCTCATGCGCCGGAAGGAGCGTCGTGCTGCAGAGCTGGAGAAGCGACAGGCACGTGCTTTGCACGAAACGGACTTTCTTCTTGGAGTCCTTGATGAAACGAGGCTTGGCGCACTACGGTTTCGCTTTGAGGGTGAAGAGGAGTTTCTGGCGCCAAGAGGCCAGGGAGTACCAACTATCGTTGCTCTGGGTAAGCTTTTGCAGGCATCTCAGCGAATCTTGCGTGGTGATGAATCAGATGAAGACTTACTTCTGATTTTTGCGCCCGGTTCATCATTGGGCGGTGCGCGGCCCAAAGCGTCGGTTCTTGATCAGTATAACAATCTTTCCATCGCTAAATTTCCTAAGGAGACGGATGTCTATTCGATCTCTCGTTGGGAAGCTATTGCATTGGACATGGCCAGAGATGTTGGCATCTCCACTATCGACTATGATCTTATTCCCAGCGATTATGGCCCCGTTTTCATAACAAGGAGATTTGATCGAGCTGAGGGACAGCGCATTCCCTTTATCAGCGCAATGGCAATGACAGAACACAACGACGGAGATGAAGACGGCAGTTACCTTGAGATTCTCGATGCTCTTGCCGACCATGGTGCTGATCCGAAGAAAGATCGTATAGAGCTTTTCCGGCGTATCGCATTCAGCATCTTGAGCAGTAATACCGATGACCATCTGCGCAATCACGGCTTTCTTTGGCAAGGCCGCCGGGGATGGGCGCTCAGCCCTTGTTATGATCTCAACCCTGTACCCGATGCTCCACGCATTTTAAAGACGCGTATTGATTTCGAAGACGGCACGGCATCATTGCGTTTGCTGGGAGAAGTTGCGGAGTATTTTGGCACTCAAAGCGTGACAGACGACATTATTCGTCAATGTGTCTCGGTTACCAAAAACTGGAAACAATATGCCCAAAGACGGCATGCCCCACAGGGGGAAATAGCCAGAATGATACCGGCCTTTGAACACGAAGATCTGGAATATGCACTAACAATATAGCATTCCGCTCAGATGCGACCGAGAAGCCACCGCCTTGGGAAGTGGTCCCGATCTTCCAATTGTTGATGGCGCATGCGCCCATGCTTGCCGCTGAAACGGGATGGTCTGTTGATACCGACCAAACGATGAAGGCGCCACCATGACCATCACGACCTCAAATAAAACCGAACTTGAGAAGATCAAGGCGCTCGGTTTTTACGGTGTGATGACAATCGGAGCGCATCACCAGATGCATCATCTGATGATGGCAACGGGCATCAACCCGCACTGATCGGGGGAGGATCACTTAAGCAGATATTTGACGAGTGCAGCGATGATCAGAAGGCCGATGACTAGAATGATCCACATCCCGATGCCTCCAAAACCGAAGCCCATTCCGAACCCCATCCCTGTGCCATGCATGGTTTTTCTCCTTTTAAAAATCCCTTTTCCTGTCTTCTGCTCACACCTTCAGACCCGATTCCCTTTGCGACATAAGGCACCATCTACAGATCTATGCGTCGCAACCTCAAGGCATTGGCGATGACCGACACGGACGATAGGCTCATGGCCGCCGCCGCAATCATCGGCGAGAGCAGGAGGCCAAAGACCGGATACAGAATACCTGCGGCCAGAGGCACGCCTGCCGAATTGTAGACAAAAGCGAAGAACAGATTCTGTTTAATGTTTCTGAGCGTTTTTGTTGCCAGCTTTCTCGCCCGGACAATGCCCGCAAGGTCCCCACCGAGAAGCGTAATGCCCGCGCTTTCCATGGCCACATCCGCGCCGGTGCCCATGGCGATGCCAACATCTGCCGCAGCAAGGGCAGGGGCGTCGTTGACCCCGTCGCCAGCCATGGCAACGAAGGCTCCAGTTTCATGAAGCTCTTCGACAAGTGCCTTTTTGCCCTCGGGCAAGACGCCAGCCCGCACGTCATCTATCCCCAATTTGCTGGCGACGGCCTCTGCTGTGCGTTCATTGTCGCCCGTCGCCATGATGACGGTGAGTCCCAATTCATGCAGATCCCTGATCGCCTGAGCGGTGCTTTCCTTGATCGGATCAGCAACTGCGACAATCCCGGCGAGTTGCCCATCGATAGCCACAAACATGGCGGTTTTGCCTTCTTCCTGTAGAGCAGAGGCTTTCTTGGATGCCTCATCCGTGTCAATCGATAAAGCGTCCAACATGGCGGCGTTACCAAGAGCGACATCCTTGCCTTCGACAAGACCTTTGACGCCTTTACCGGTCATGGCTTCGAAATCTGACGACTCGCGCCTTTCAACACCTCGTTCCTTGGCACCGCTCACGATGGCTTCTGCCAGTGGATGCTCTGAGCCGCGCTCCAACGCTGCGGCCATTGCCAACACGGCATCTTCACCAAGGTCGCCAAGGGAAACCACATCGGTCAGCTTGGGCTTGCCCTCCGTGAGAGTGCCGGTCTTGTCGACAATCACTGTGTCGACCCGTGCCATGCGTTCCAGCGCCTCGGCATCCTTGATGAGCACGCCTGCTTGGGCACCGCGTCCTGCTGCTGTGGTGATGGAGATGGGCGTTGCCAGACCAAGCGCGCAGGGGCAGGCGATGATCAAGACCGAAACGGCAGCTGCAAAGGCAAAGGCAAGCGCAGGATCGGGGCCAAAAATCAGCCAGATGACAAAGGCCAGTAGCGCCGCTCCGACAACCGCCGGGACGAAAATCGCCGAAACCTTGTCCGCAAGCCCCTGAATGGGCGCGCGGGACTGCCTAGCGCTGGAGACCATACCGACGATCTGGGACAGCACCGTTTCTGATCCGATGTGGGTTGCGCGAATGGCCAGAGTGCCGTTCTTGTTGATCGTTCCGCCAGTTACCTTATCACCTTCGTTCTTCTCGATCGGCACCGGCTCACCCGTGATCATGCTCTCGTCAACCGACGAATGGCCTTCAGTCACCTCTCCGTCCACCGGAATACTGTCGCCGGGACGTACGCGCAACAAGTCTCCTGCCATGACATGGTCCAGTGGCGCGTCATATTCGCTGCCATCGGGCAGGATACGTCGCGCCGTCTTAGGCGCTAAATCGAGGAGAGCCCGAATAGCATCGCCGGTCCTCTCACGGGCACGCAGCTCGAGCACCTGACCAACGAAAATCAAGGCGACAATGACAACCGAAGCTTCGAAATAGGTACCGACTCCTTCGGCACTCCGATACTGCTCGGGGAAGACACCCGGAAGGAAAGTGGCAAAGAGAGAATAGATGTAGGCTGCACCGACACCGAGCGAGATCAGCGTCCACATGTTGGGCGAGACATTACGGATCGAGTCCCATCCGCGTTTGAAGAAAGGCTGTGCCGCCCAGAAGACAATCGGCGTGGCGATGACAAATTCCACATAAGCAGCCATCTGGTGACCGATCCAGTCACGCACCGTAATCCCGACCATGCCGCCCATGGTGAGGATCATCAGGGGGATGGCAGCGGCAACGCTCACCCAGAGCCGCCGAGTGAAATCGACGAGTTCTTCGGATGGCTCATCAGTGGGAACCGTCGGTTCCAGTGCCATGCCGCATTTGGGGCAGGAGCCCGGTTCGTCGCGGATGATCTCCGGGTGCATGGGACAGGTCCATTGTGTCCCCGGCTGGGTCTGTTGGCCCGCCTCTCTGGAATTCCCGGAGGCATAGAAATAGGGATCGGCTTTGAACTTTTCCTGGCAACCATCAGAGCAGAAATAGAAGGTTTCCCCATCATAGTCTTGGGAACGCACACCATCCTTGATGGTCACCTGCATGCCGCAAACCGGATCGGTCGCGCTCTTCGTGCCCGGTTCGGCCATATGACGGTGATGATTGTGATCGTGATGATGCTGGTGATCATCATGGTTACGGTGATCGTGTGTGTGTTCCTGATTGTCCATGACAGGCTCCTGTCATCCTGTTTTTTGTTTATGGGAATGCGACGGGCCCGGATCAGGCCGCATCGCTTTCCGTCTTGGTGAGTGTGGTGGGAAAACCGAGCTCGTTGACGATGCTGGCGAGTTGTTCCGGGCTGGTGCGGCCTTGCCAGTATTTGACGGTCGCCTTGCCATCAGCGAGATCCACATTGACATGCAGAACGCCCGGTGCATCCATTAGGGCTTCGTTGACCGATTTGACGCAGCCATTGCACTTCATTTCGTCTATCGATAGCTCTGCCAACCGCGTCACGGCAGAATAACCTATTTTATCAAATGCCTCTGATAATTTTTTCTCATCGATCGGTTGATCAAATGAGATGGAAATCGTCTGTTGGGCAAGGTCAACGCTTGCGCCCGTAACCCCGTCGATATGCTGAGCAACTCTCTCTGCATGCTTTGCGCAGTTGCCGCAAGACATGCCCTGCAATTGATATGTGCCATTCATCGTCGTACTCATGAGGATACTCGCTGTTATGACCTCCCGATGCCGGATTTTAGCCGTCGCATCGCAAGATCTGCTCATTGGATATCCTCAACATGGTGTTTCCAGTAACTAGAAGGTCAATGGCCCTGTGCGTAAATTGTTCCAGAGAAAATTTGCCTTGACCTTCCGGTTACTGGAAACTCTATAAAGATCTCTCAGAAGGGCGTAATCCTCTGTACCAATGGGTTTCAAAGAGAAGCAAACTAGGACAACCATGTCTCGACGATTGCAAAGCATGATCGCTGCGATACTCCTGCTGTTTGGGCTTTTTGCCGGAGCAGGGCAAAGCTTTGCGCTCGGACATTCAGAGCCTGTTTCCTGCGCCGAAGCGACAGTGACACTTGGTACAGTGGTTGCAGAAGTTCCCGGCTGTGATCAGGGCATGTTTCACCAGACCTGCACCTCCGATGGTGTCTGCTCCTTCCTGATTCTTAAAAGTGCCACCAATGCATCTGAAGCTCGTCTACAGACGCTTCCCTATGCTGCGACGGTTGCCAATCTGACCGGTTCGCGCACACCCCCGGATACGCCCCCTCCGATCTTTTTGTCTTGATCCTTCCCGGCCGAACTGCCGTAAACGCCACAGGTGCGTTCTGCGTCAGACATCGCGTCGGGTTTATGTCCTCAACTGTACCGAAATCGCCTTCAGGCGAGCGGTGCAAGCCGGTTGATCTTACCCTAAAGACAAAAGGCAAGGCCAACCGGACTGATCCAGACAACGCACTTATCGGAGATAATCCATGCGCAACTTTCTTCTTTTCACCACCACCAGCATTCTCGTCGTTCTGGGGATCAACGCGGCTTTCGCCAACCCGGCACACCACCCCGATCAAGCAGCGAAAACCATGCAGGGCGACATGATGGGCAGTCCAATGATGTCGCAGACTATGATGTCTCAAAGCATGATGATGAACCCGGACATGATGATTGTTATGCTTGACACGGACGGGGACGGATCTCTTTCACTTGAAGAGTTCCAAAGCATGCACGAACGCATGTTCGCCTACATGGACAAAAACAAGGACGGCAAACTCGAGGCATCTGAATTCGCTTCCCACCATGCCGGCGGCATGATGATGAACAACAGCAAGCAGAATTGAGAGTATGATCATGACGAAACTGAACAGCAAACGCATCTCCTCCAACCTGCTTGCAACTGGCCTTGCCACGTTTCTCCTCGGAGCCCCGATTGCCATGAGCGCTCAGCCTGACATCCCTGCCGGGGCTGGCATTTCCTCTTGGATCGAAAACGGTTCGGGCGGCAAATACACGCTCCAGATTCTCGAAGGCACTTTGCCTGAAGCAGGCAAGAGCGTGACGGCAAAAGTCCTCAGCGATAGCAACTGCGCACCTGACGATGAAGGCATCAACCATTGTGAGAATGTGATCAAGATGCCTGATGGCAGCAAGCTGGTAGGCATCGACAATCACCGGATGAGCGTCAATCGCTGCCTGCGGGCTGGCGAGAAGGTCACCATCTCCATGCTCACCGACGGTTGGGCCACCGTGCTGACCAAGGATGCCAAGAAGACCAATTAATCAATTGGTGCGACGACTAAGGTGGGGCCGGTCAAACAAGCGGCCCTGCCGAACCTTCGCCCCCCCCTACGGCGTTGGTAGACTGCCGAAAGACAAGTGTTCTTTCAACTGGTATTTCTGACTTGACCTTCCAGTCACTGGAAGTCTTATTTTGAAGGGACTATTGAAATGAAGAGACCGGAGCAGGAATGGCTTGGCAAACGTATGTTGCCGGAAAAGAAACAGTCTGAAACTTTACCGCATCTCATTGCAAAGGCCGGAACTTTGGGCTTTTCAGGACAGGAACTGGACCAGTTAGAGCGCATATACGGCTCGCACATAGTAAGAGAGAGATCATGAATATCGGACAGGCTGCACGCAAAACGGAATTGCCGACCAAGACGATCCGCTATTACGAAGAGATCGACCTGATCTCGTCGATCCGCTCCGAAAACGGATATCGCACCTACACTGACCAGGACATTCATCGCCTTACGTTTCTGAAGCGGTCGCGCAGCCTCGGTTTCAGCATTGAAGAATGCCGCCTGCTGTTATCTCTCTATGATGACAAGGATCGTGCAAGTTCAGATGTAAAAGCTATAGCTCAAGGTAAGATTATTGAAATCGAACAGAAGATCACCGAGCTCCAGTCGCTTAAGGCAACGCTGGGGACACTCGTCAATCATTGCCACGGTGACAACAAACCCGATTGCCCAATTTTGGATGGCCTCTCGGACAAAACCGTGAACTGGTCCGCCGAAGAGAATGGCAAACACCACTGTTGTAAAAACTAGAAACTCCCTGCGGCCAAATCTTCCTGAGACCGTTGGACCCAAAAACAACCAAGAAGCCTAGAATCCCGATGATGAACTTCACCTCCCAATTTGCAAAGCTAGGGTATACGCTGATTGTCTTCAGCCTGATCTCGCTTGGCTTTTCAGGCGGGACCTTGGGTGCCATCAAATCCTCGAATGAGGAACCTCTGCCTTCCATGCAGCACATGTCGATGATGAACATGATGGACATGGGTGGAATGGCCGACATGATGGCTGGTGACTGCGAAGATTGCGCGGGCATGATGAGCCGCTCGTCAGCCCATTGCAGCCTTCAGGCAACTTTTTTGCCAATACCCGCGATGGGGTGTCCTTCATATCTGGCTGGGCGCGATCCCTTGCCAAGGGAACAGTTGCCCTACGCCTTTTCCTTTTCTCCGGAGCCACCACCTCCGCGCCTCTGATTGACTTTCGTAAACAATTTTCGAAACTCAATCAAAGGTAAAACCTATGAAAATCAAATTGATCCCGACCGCTGCAGCTCTTGTTCTGGCAGGAGCTGTTTCCCTTCCTTTGTCTGGCTTTGCTCATGACAATGAGACCTCTTCCGACCAGTCCAGCCGCTTTCCCGGCATGGGAAACTCCGGTCACATGATGTCGATGGCCTCCATGATGGGCAACAATGGCATGATGGGGAATGGCATGATGTCGTCCATGATGAACGATAGCGAAAGCATGACTGACATGATGTCGAGCATGATGGCTTTCATGAGTTCTCATATGGACGAAATGCTTGAAATGATGGGCGGCAGTGACGATGATGATGATCTGAAGCGCCCCTCAGAGCCAGCTCAGGAATAAGGTTGTACTGAAGTCTCAGACAGATCGAAACGTGGCCGCGGGTTGGATCAGCCCGATCCGCGGCTGTACGGTTTCATCGATATGAGCCAGCGTCTGCCTTTGTCTCCACTTTCCCAAATTAATGTCAAATTTCTAGCAGGCGGGATATTTGTGCCTGCAACAGGTCAAGTCCATGAATCATAACACCCACCACAAGCAACAATCGTCCCTCCTGACCCGCATCATGCCCAAGACGGGCCATGGTTGGATGATGGTCGTCTGTTGCACGCTCATGCTGGCCTCGGCGGCCTCAATCTTCATTGAGACCGGAGAGGATGTTTCCACGAGCAACGGCCTGGCCGCTTTGCTGCCGATTGTTGGTTGCCTCGTCATGCATATGTTCATGCATCGGATGATGGGCGGTCACTGTGATCACGAAAAGGAAGAGAAAGCCGAACCAAGAGAACTTGAAATTCCGTCTTTTAAAAATACTCTTCAAAAAGAGCAGCCATGAAAATGAACTGGACAAAATATGCTGTTATGGCCGCTCTCATTGCGGGTGGCGCAGTAATCGTAACAAAATTCTTTGACGGCGCTGGCAGGTCATCTTCTACTACATCCAGAATCGTGAATGTGACTGTGCCGGATCTGTCTCCTGTTGCCGCCAATGGACAGGAGCTTTTCAACGACAATTGCGCTGCATGCCACGGCGAAAATGGCAAGGGGACCGAAATGGGGCCTCCGCTGATCCATCCTATCTACAAACCCAGTCACCACGCCGACATAAGTTTTGAGCTCGCGGTTGCCAACGGTGTTCGTAAACATCACTGGCCCTACGGTAATATGCCCGCCCAACCGCATATAACTCGCGCAGATCTGCAACAAATCGTCCGCTTCGTCAGGGAAACGCAGCAAGCCAATGGGATCTTAAATTAGGTGCCGAACTTGATAACTAAGTCAGCCGCGCTCGGCTAATCCAGGGTGCGGTTGATCACGGCTGCTCTGGACGTCAATCAACCAATCTGCACGAAAGTTTTCGTAATGTTTGCTTTTGAGAGACTAAGTCTTGGGCATCGCATAGGCTACGCTAGTCTACAGTTGTTCAATGCCAACTTTCTTTCACTTTTACTCAAGTTGCCATCATCTCTATTTTTCCTGCTTCCGGTTCGACCCCAAACGGTCTCTTCAACTGGCTTGATCTGGCCGAAGAACGGCTTTTGCCTCGATTGGCTATGCCGCAATGGTTCGGATTGGCTTTCTTCCCCTGTCGGCGAGCCGAATTTCCTCGCGAAACAACAAAGCCTCTCCTTTCCATCCTCCGCTGTGCTTCGGTCGCAAGGATGCGGCGGCAATCATCTTCGGCCTTTTGATCGCCATCGAGACCGCATGGTGCGGGTTCGGAAACAAAATGGAGATTTAAAATGGCTACCATCGGCACCTTCAAGAAGAACGGCACCAACGAATACACCGGCGAAATCGTCACTCTCAGCGTCCAGGCAAAAGGCGTCCGCATCATTCCCGACATTCGCGCAACTGGCGAAAACGCTCCCAGCCACCGTGTCCTAGTCGGCCGTGCGGAAATCGGGGCTGCCTGGTCCAAGCGATCCAGCGAAGGTCGTGACTATCTTGGCCTCAAACTGGATGATCCCAGCTTCACAGCTCCGATCTATGCCAACCTCTTCGACGATGAAGATGGTGAAAGCTACATCCTGATCTGGTCACGTCCCAATGGACACCGTGGCGAATGACATAGCAAGGGCTCCGGCAAATGCCGGAGCCTTCTTCATGCCTTCTCGAGTTGGTCTCTCACAAGCTTGACGCGCGTGCCAATGATTTTCCTGACGGTCTTCAGTACCGGGTGGAAGAGGTCTTCGGCTTGCAGCTCGACGAGCAGAGCATCGGCTTCTTCTTTGACCCTGTTGGCCATTGTGGCCAGCTCGGTGCGGAACACTCTTTGGGCAGCCTTGGTTGGAGCAGCAAGTGCGTACCATTGTTCAAGCGTGATCGTGTCAGCAAGACCCTGGCCGCCAATCTGCATGGCCAGTTTCTTGGTCAGACGTGGATAGGCCGCAGTGCAAACCACGTCATAGAGGGGGGCTAGATCCGGTGTGCTGGCGTGATAGAGCAAAGAGAAATTCTTGGCATGAGCGTCTGCATTGCCAACCATATAATGAAACATCACCATGCGCTGGAAGGCGAGCCTGTCAGCTGCGGGACGGCGCGTATGTTTCTGGATCAAACCAGCCGACTGTGCGATCCCCGGTCCGCCTTCTTCTTCATATTTGAGTTCGGGCGGTACACTGAGGGCCTGACAGAGGTCTTCCTGATGCAGCTTGGCAATGGAGCCGTCGGCTTCCTGAACGCGGTCATAGCGTTCCACCAGAATGAAGTCGGTGTCTCCTGCTGACGATTTGATGACATGTGGAGCCTGTAGCCCGACGCGGTTTGCAAGACGCATGCAGAAGAGTTCATTCTCAACCGTACCGTTCAGCCCTTCAATAAAGGGTTTTAGGATGTGTGTTGTCGGCTTGCCAGCTTTGGGAAGCGAGATTTGACCGTCACTCACGCATACCGCTAACTTATCCTGTGCTCCGGCGAGGGACAGGCGCACACCTTCCTCACCGCCGAGCAAAGGGCGATCCCGCAACAGATCAAGGATCTGGCTCAGGCGCTTCTCGTCCAGTGGCTCGACATCCTGAGACCTGAAGTCCGGAGGTTCTGATCCCTGTGGCAAGAGCGAGAGGGCACCAGCGCATTCACCACCGATGATTTCCAGCAGCCCAAAGGCATTTTGCTGCGAGACGCCAAGGGCAGATGCCAGCCTTTTGCGCGCGCGCTCATCTGGTAGCAGTCCGGAAAAGAAAGGCCGGGCTACCGCATCGGGGTAGGGGGCCTCTTGCAGGGGCATTGAGACTGAAAGAGCGGCTCCGTTGGAAGACAGGTAGTCAGGATCATAGAAGAAGCAGAGTTGCCCATCATCCATCTGAATTAAGGAGCCTGCTAAACTCTCACGCAAATAGACATCAAGAGAGCGGCTCATGTGTCATCCTCCCGGTTGTTGACCGTGAAGGTGAGGCCAAGGGTCTGCATGACTGTGAGAGCCAGTCCCACTTGGCAACTCTCCTTGCCATGCTCCAGCTCACGCACAAAGCGCACGCCGACCCCCGAAAGGGCTGCCAGTTGTTCTTGTGTCAGCACCTGCCGTTTGCGCTCGTCTCTAATGAGCGTTCCAAGATCTTGAGAACTATCTATGTTGGCCATGATCATCCCTTTCGGGACGAATTTAGCACAACTCAGTTAAAAATACACGAAAAAGACCCGAGCGGGACGAAGGGTGCCATAGGGGGGATGATATGGTTAAAATCATCCTGAACGGGATGATGGAAGAAAAAAGTGATTTGTCCCTATCTCGGGCTATCGGATAGAATGGAGAAAGACGTTCGCATTCCGAATCCACCGATTGGAAGACGTTGAGCCGAAATTTTCAGGTTGAGCTGGAAGCGAGCCTAACCTAGCCTAAGGTCTAGTGCCTAAAACGGTGCCATCCACAGGCATAAAATTTGGGGTTGCAAATTTTTTATATCGAAATTTCAATCGGTTACGACTCTGAAAATGACATCCGCCTCCGGGCACCATCATTTTTTCCCAGCCCGTCCCACTCATATCGACAAGTCCTTGGAATTATGGGATTTTTAGGTCTCAGATTTCTCGGAGTGTGTCAGGCGATTTCACCAGATCCGACCCGTCTGTGTGGCGCGCCTTTTCACTCTGCACAAGTCGACACTTTTCTTTGCACAAGTCGCCTATTCAATCGGCCCACTCATCTCGCGCCTTAACCACTGTTTTTCCTGGACAGTTTGATGGCTTGATTTGACCCTGTTTTCCTATCCCAAAAAGCAACTGTGTTTGCAGTCCGGAATGGGGTGCACTATCCTCTAACTCACACTATGCGGACAAAGCCGCCTTTGAAGCGAAGCTATGTATATGCTACCCTTTGGTGCGTTGTGAAAATATTTCCCTTTAAAGCAGTTTTAAGCAATGACTTCATTTATGGCAGCAGTTTGGGCGCTTCTAGCATATATTTATTGTTCGCTACTGTTGTTTGGCGGTCCATTCCAAGCGCTCGCTTTGCTACTGATGTGGCGAGACCGATTAGGACTGACTTACTGGCAAGCGCTTCTTCCTCTATCTGTCTTGCTAGCTGCTATTGGAACTAGTTTTGCAAAGCAGCATGGTGTTCACCGCCAACTTCTTCCTGCTTTATTCATTGTGTTTTCAATGGGATTATCAGCTGTTTTGGTTGGCGGTTATGCTGAAATTCGACGTGTAAAAATTATCAGTGAATTCGCGCCTGATCAGGAAATTCATTCCTCTATTTTTAGTTCATTTCGCAATGCCCCTAGAAAATTTCAACCCTTTTTGCATGGTGCCGCACTAAAGAACTGTAGGCCTTTTGCGTGGAGCTACCGGCGGATGGAATTCTATGCTTTGCCGCCAAATGTGGCAGCAAACGTGTTACCCAAAGACTGGATAGAAGCATGCAAAATTCGGCGAACCCGCTAAACTCTGCCCGAGCAAACCCGCGTCATTACGGTTGATTTGGGCTCCAAGCGGGCATTACCCGGCTTACGCCCCATCGAACGAAACCTGATGAATGGTCCTGAAGGCGTTGAACAGGTCTTGCGCTTTGCCGAGCGATTGCTCGGTGATATACATGCCACCGGCAGCGGTATTCAGCTCGCCGTCGGTCACATATTCTATCGCCAAATCGACCTCTTCATAAGCCTTTTCGATTTCCTTTTTCATGGTCTCCAGCAGGGCCTTCATGGCGGCTTGTGCAATTTCCTTTTCCATCATCATGCTCCTTTGTTCGGATGCCACACATGTGGAGCAGACCAGCCTCTTTGCCAGCGAATGCCATTGCTTTGTGGGGCTGTTCTCAGCAATGGCATTGCGGGGGCCTAGTTCCCGATCACCAGCTCACGCGCCTGCGTGGAGCCTTTGCTGTTTGTCGAGTAGCTAAGGCTCACCTCTTCGATATCGAAGCCTGAGAAGATTTCTCGGATCTCGGGAACATCGTTGATGGAGAAGAGGAAGCGGCCTTTGAGGCTGCGGAGTTGATCGGCCAACTGCTGGAAGTCTTCCGGGCCTGGGGGATGTCAAACAGTCGATCATGGGCTTTCAGGGGGCTGATCCGCGCCTGTCTCAGGAGCTGGCGGCGGCCAACCCCGATGCGACGCAGCCCCTTGACCGCAACTGGCGGTCTACACCTGCGGTGATGGACTTCGTCAATGCCATGGGCGCCGGGCTGTTTGGCGCAGGCTACAGCCCGTTAGCCCCGACGCGTGATCCTGTGTCCGGTCCAGCACTAGAGTTTTTTGAACATCGTCAAAGGTCGTGGGGTCAGAAAGTATTCGAAGCCGCAAGAGCATGTTGCAGGGCGCATCGCCCAGATCTTGCAGGCCGGTGAAACGATCACAGACCGACAGAGCAGGGCCCCGAGTAGCGCGCGTCCCTCTGACATCGCTCTTCTGGTCTGCCGGCACGCTATGCCGAGGAATTGCGCACGCGCGGCGTTCCAGTCCGCATCGCTGAAGATGGCTGGGCGACAAGTCCGGTTGTTCGGGCAGCCTGCGCGGCGCTCAGCTATGCCGCGAACCCTGCTGATGCGTATGCCGCACTTGTCCTGCGTACCCTCGGCCCCGATCCGCTCAGCCTACAAGCCGCCATGCAAGCGCAGATCCAAGGTCGGTTGACGGATGATCCGACCCTGATGCGCTTGGCGGCCTTGTCGGACCACCTTGCTCGCTTGCCGATTTCCAATGCCGTGGACCTGGTGATCAATGCTTCTGGCCTGCGGATTTGGGCTGGCCGTCAGCCCGACGCGGCACAGGCGCCTGCAGACCTACTGCGGCTTGAAGCCGAAGCAAGCGACTTCGAATCAGCGCACCGTGATCTAAAATCCGCAGCCGGTTTCCATGGCGAAAGTGTCAAGGTGTTTCTTGGCTGGCTGGCTGCCCTCGCCAGCGAGCGCGATTTCGACCGCCGTCCCGACCCCGCCGCCAACAGCGCCGAGGCGGTCGAGATCGTCACATGGCACGCCAGCAAGGGGCGTGAATGGCCGATCACCGTGGTTGCGGAATTCGACCATGGGATCGAAGACTGGCCTGGTAGCACCGCGACCCGGTTCACCGCGCTTGACGAGATCGACGATATGGACGCCGCGCTGGCCTCGGCCGCACTGATCCACACGCCGGGATTTGCCGCCCCTGAGGCCGAGCGGCGGTTCATTGAGGATCGGCGGACGGATTTCGAGGCAAATGCGAAGAACCTTCTTTACGTCGCCATGACCCGGGCTCGCGATCGGCTGGTACTGGAGTGGCCAGGCTTCCTAAAAGAGCGTGATGAGGAAGCACCGGAAGCCAAGTGCCTGTTCCATGTTTTCACAGATGCCTGCGCTCCGCGAATCGGTGGTGATAAACTGCACATCGGCGGGATTGATTGCCCAGCCATCGTCAGGCAGTTGCCCGAACACGCAGGCTTCACCGAGTATCTGGGGGGTGAGATCACGGACACACCACGGCTCGGCAGCGCTATCCCCTTGCCTACTGTGGTCGTGACGCCCTGGAGGCTAAAGCCATCACAAGCCACGACGGCCCTGCCTGCACCAGACGGCCAAGCTATCAAATTGGGCACGCCATGGCCCCGCACGGTCAGTGACGCTGCCCGAGGGACAGCGATACACCTTGCCCTACGGACTTGCCTGACGCGGCCTGATCTAGTTGCAGCTCTGCACCAGGCAACTGGATTGGACGATGCAACCCTAGCGCTGGTCGCCGAGAGAGCAGCTACACTGAAAGCCTTGCTTTCGTCCGATGGTTACACCAATCTGCTCTGTGAGATCCCTCTGCTAGGTCACACCAAAGAAGGTGCTGAAATTCCCGGCATGATCGACTTGTTAGCAACTGGGCCAAAGGGATGCCTATTGATCGACCACAAAACCGGCGGGGCGGGTAAGGGCTTTGGTCTCTACTGGCCACAGCTCTCCAGCTACGCCGCACTGGTGGAAAGACTGTTCCCGCAACATCCGCTTCAAGGAGTGGCCGTGTTCTGGGTTGACCACGGGCTATTGGAATTGGCCAAACCACAGTATCTCGGGGAGGCAACTAACCTCACCCTATCCTTTTAATTCGTGAGTAGCCGATGTCTTACCTTGCCTGGATCGATTTTGACCCTGAAGAGCGGCGTAGAGTTCAGACCCTCATAGATCTATTCAAGCAGCCCGAAGCACGTGATGAGCTTGGTCTGGGCACGATCCGAGACGGGCTGGTTGATCTCCTCTTTCCGGGCACTAGCACTATTCAAACACGGATACGCTAGATGCTGTTCGTTCCTTGGATCTATCGGGAAGTACAGCGGCAAAAGGCAAGTCAGACAGAGCGGATAAAAATCGCTCGGGATCTTGAGTTCCAACTGAGCGAAGCGCTTCTGCGAGGCGGAGAGCGCGAAGATGTGATCGGCCGCCACGCAGGATGGAACCTAAAGAGGCTCCCGTCGAGCGTCTATTGGGCTGGCATCCATACGTGAGAACGCCGTTGCATTTTTTAAGATGTCGCGCTCCTCGGTAACCCGAGCCAGCTCCTGCTTCAGGCGTCTAATCTTGGCCGCTTGCGCATCGGTCGCCTTGATCTCTGAGTTGGCCTTGCCATATCGTTTCTTCCACGCATAAAGCGAATGGCTGCTGACACCAAGCCGCAATGCAACGAATGTGGGTGAAAAATTTTAGGAGCTTTCATTGTGCTGAGCTAAAAGCCTAAACCCTTTCTCCTTCGACCACCCACATCGTGGCGGGCCAGGAGAGAGGCAGGTTGAGGCCGTGGGTCATCAGGGCCTTGCCACTGAGAGTGAGGTCGCCTTCGACAAGCGCCGTATGGCCGCGTGATTGCGGTGGGCGATCTTCCGGATTGATGAGCCGAACCCGATAGAGGGCATCGGGCTCGAGCCCCGCCAGCCGTTGGGCCAGAGGCAGGGTGTGACGCGGCGTTGCGAAACGTCCGGCAAAGAGGACAAAACGCGCGCCGTCAGCGGCAATTTGCAGTTCGGAAATGACGGAGTCGTCATCGCTTTCAAGCGGAAGCACATACCCGTCCATACGCCAGTCGCGGGTTGCTTTCCACCAGTTGGTGACGCGCTGCAGGATGGCGAATTCCTCGTCTGTCAATTCCCGTGGGTCCATCTCGAAGCCCATATGCCTTTCCGCTGCCACCCATGCCCGGAAGGACATGGGCAGAATACGGCCGGAAGAGTGGCATTTGCGCGGGCCGACATGGCTTCCCGTGACGGCTGCGGGAATGAACAGGGCTGCATCATGCTGGATACGCAGGCGCTCGATGGCATCGTTGGAATCCGATAGCCATACCCGATGGGTGCGCGCGAGAATGCCAATATCGATACGTCCGCCACCTGATGCGCAGGTCTCGATCTCGACCGTCGGGTGCGCGGCCCTTAGCTGATCAAGAAGGGTATAGACACCTTCGGTCTGAGCAGAAGTGACCAACGGCAAAAGCCGATTATGGTCCCACTTGAGATAGTCAATATCATTCGCTGCCAGCAGAGCGCTGAGGGCGGAAAACAGATAGTCCCGCACCTCGGACTTTGACAGGTCCAGTACGTGCTGGAACCGTCCGGTCAACTGGTCGGTCGGTCCAAGCAGCCAGTCTGGATGGGCGCGATAGAGGTCACTGTCCATATTGACCATCTCAGGCTCGACCCAAAGGCCAAAGGTCATGCCCTCGGCATGAACCTTGTTGATGAGGGGGGTAAGGCCGTCGGGCCATTTTCTGCTGTCGATCGTCCAGTCTCCCAGAGAGCTGGTGTCGTCGTCCCGCTTGCCGAACCAGCCATCATCGAGCACAAAGCGCTCGGCGCCCAGCGCGGCGGCGCGTTCGGCTATTTCCGATAGTGCTTTAAGGGAATGATTAAAGTAGATGGCTTCCCAGCAATTGTAATGCACAGGGCGAGACCGATCCGGGTCTGGCCAACGCACCACATGATCCCTGATATAGCCCTGATAAGCCCGTGCAATACCGGCTTCCCCTTCGCTGGAGCAGGCGAGGATAAGTTCTGATGAATGAAACCGGGTGCCTGCGCCTTCCGAATCCCATGTGCGACCCATTTGCAGCTGCCGTCGCCCGTCAGGCAGCTCCTCGGCAATAAAGCGATGCCCGCCCGACCAGGCAAGTTGCAGGGCCAGAACGGTGCCTTCGGTTTTAGTCGCGCCGCGAAGCGGGATCATGGCAACTGGCGGATGTTCATGGCCTGACCGGCCGGTGCGCGCGTCCCGCATGCGGATGCCTGCAGACCACGGGGTGCTCTGGCGCTGGAATTCCTTGAGCCATGTGCCATGCCAGTCGAGGATCTCATCGGACATTTGTGGCGCTGGCAAAACCGGCGCGGCCAACCAGTGGCACAGGACGGGGGCGGTCGCTGTGAGGCAGGCCGAGGCGATGATGATATCGCCAACCGGGACAAAATGGGCGACGTAGTGCAAGCCGTTTGCCTCATCGGAAAAGGCAAGTTTCAACCCGTCGGAGCTGTCAGCGTTTTCAAACCGGAAGCGGGGAAGAATGGCTTTCTCGCCGCGCGAGAGGGAGAGCCCGACCTGTCCGGGGAAGGGGGCGCTGGCCTCCGGGCAGATGGAAAGGGGAATGGTCGCGTCCAGCATGCCACCACCCAGATCAATTGCATGGGCCATTGACAATTGCGCCAGATCCTCGGTCTCGGGCAGGCGTTCTCCCCAATAGATGGCCTCGGCCATCCGGTTATTTTCAATGCGCAGGACAAGGGTCTGGGTTGGCGTATCCAGTCGATGATGGATGGAAGTCATGGGGTGGTCCGCTTTGATTGCTCTGATGTCGAGAGTGTTCTGGGTCTGGCAGGTGATGCTCGGGGCAGAGGCCATCCGGCCCCTTTTTGCCCTGCGATTTTTTCTCTAGCGCAGCCGCATGCCGGCTGCATCGAACAGGAAGGCCCTTGATACATCGAAGGCTGCTGTTATGGCTTCACCGGTCCTGAACTGGCGCGCGTCGGCAAGCTTCATGACGATGCGCTGGTTAGCCTGTGTGCGGGCGTAGATGTAGGACTCACCACCCAGATGCTCGACGATGTCTGTCGTCAGCTTGATCTGCACTGCCCCTTCTGGCGAGAGGGATTCCGGTCGGATGCCCACAGTCAACTTGTCTCCTTCAGCGGGCATGCTGCCCTTGAGTTCCATGCTGAAAGGAGCCGCCTCGACGTCATCAAGCTGGAGTGTCACGCTCTGGCCTGTCACTTCCCTAACAGTGGCTTCAAGGAAGTTCATCTTTGGCGAACCGATGAAGCCGGCAATGAAAAGATTGTCCGGATCGTCATAAAGGGTGAGGGGCGCACCGACCTGTTCGATGCTGCCTGCCCGCAAGACGACAATCTTGTCAGCCAGTGTCATGGCTTCCACCTGATCGTGGGTGACATAGATGATCGTTGTGCCCAGCTCTTTATGCAGCCGGGCGATTTCGACGCGCATGTTGACCCGCAATTCTGCGTCGAGGTTGGACAGCGGTTCGTCAAACAGGAAGACATTCGGCTTGCGCACAATGGCGCGGCCAATGGCGACGCGCTGACGCTGGCCACCGGAGAGCGCCTTTGGTTTCCTGTCCAGAAGGCCATCCAGTTCAAGCACTGCGGCGGCTTCATTGACCCGTCGGTTGATTTCTTCCTTCGGGGTTTTGTCAAAGCGCAGACCAAAGCCCATATTCTCGCGCACAGTCATGTGAGGATAGAGCGCGTAACTCTGGAACACCATGGCGACGCCGCGTTTGGCCGGATCTACATCATTCATCGGCTCGCCGCCAATGGCCAGTGAACCGCTTGAAATGTCTTCAAGGCCAGCGATCATACGCAGCAGTGTGGACTTTCCACAGCCCGAAGGTCCAACGAAAACGCAGAATTCTCCGGCTTCGATTTTCAGGTCGATGTCATGAATGATATGGGCCTCGCCATAACGTTTGTTGACATTTTTGAGTTCGAGACTAGACATGTGCTCCTCCCGATTTGATATTGGTGGCCGGTTTGCACTTCGCGCTTCGGCTGAAATGAGGGGGCTGGGTGCGGCCGGATGGCCTCAGTCCGGCCGCTAGAGCTGCGGCTTCGCCCCCAGACAATGCCGCGCCCTGCTGTTTTGACGCGATCAGAAAAGGCTGTTCACTTCTTCATTGGCGTTGGTGAGGATCTCTTCGGGCTTTTGTTGCCCTAGCATGACCTTCTCAAGAGCCGCTTTGACGATGGAGGAAATCTCGTTGCCATAGTCGGTAATCGGTGGTGCAAAGGTGGTCTCGCTGGTCGCGACCTTGGTGAAGGCGGATACATCGACACCTTTTTCCTCGAAAGCCTTGACGGTTGTCTCGATCTGGTCCTGTTGGGCCGGGAAGACAACGCCAGCCTTGGCAACGGTTGCCTGACAGGCATCAGAACCAAGATATTGCACCCATTTCCACGCGGCATCCTTGACCGGGCTGCCGGTCCAGATGGAGTCTGCCAGACCGTTGAACATGGTTTTGCGACCTTCGGGGCCTGCCGGAATCGGCGCAAAGGCAACCGATGGTTTCGATTGATGGTAAAGGCCCACAAGCCACGAACCGGTTACCGTCATCGCGCCCTTGTCCGAGAACATCAGGGTTTCTGCTCCCAGACGCCCTGTCTGTTCCACGGTCGGCATCAGATGATGCACACGAGCCAGATCGCGGATCCAGGTCAGTGACTTGGCAAGACGCGGGTCATCAAAATTATAGTGGGTCGACCATGGCTCATCGATGAACCTCCAGCCTGTGCTGGCGGCCAGATAGGCCCATTCGGTTTCCCCTTGCGGGCTCAGCGGGTTGAGTACAAGGCCGAAGGTGGCAACAGAATTCGGATCAAACCCTTCTTCATCACCGCGCTTGCCGTTGGTATCGACGGTAAGGTGGGCGATGATCTTCTGGAAGCTGCCGCCATTCTCGGGGTTCCATGTCATGTCAGCCAGATCGGATGGCGCAAGTCCGGCAGCTTTCAGCTTGTCGCGGTCATAGGCGACAGCGACAGTTGCCCAGTCTTTGGGAAGGCCATAAACGGCGCCGTCCTTGGACCAGTTTTCCAGCAAGCCCGGCAGATAGCCCGATGTATCATAGGACGCTTTGGCAAGAAGCGGCGTGAGGTCTTCGATCATCTGGTTGGCGGCAAACTCAGGCAGGCGCATCAGGTGATTGACGAAAACGTCGGGTGCATCACCGGAAATGAAGCTGGTGGTCAGGTTCGTCCAGTATTGGTCCCAGCCGGTTTGCGTGATCTCGATATGGATGTCGCTATTCATCGCCTCGAAATCATTTGCACACTGCTGATAGACCGGTGCCTGTTGTCCATCCCACATCCAGTAGCGCACGGTATCTTGCGCAAAGACGGTTGTCGGAGCCAGAACGGCTGCGGACACGAGTAGATAGTGCGTTAGAGTCTTCATAATTCTCTCTCCCTAGAAAATTCGAATGTCGGCCTATTTCATGCCACTTGTTTGCAAGGATTCGACGATACGGCGACCAAAGAACACGAGCAGGATCAGCACCGGAATGATCGACAGCATCACGGCGGCCATCAGACCGGTCCAATCCGGCTGTCCCTGTCCGGTCTGGCTCTGATAGTTGGCGAGCGCGACGGCCATCACCTGCACATTCTCTTTCTGCCCGACGAGGAACGGCCAGAAGAAATCATTCCAGGCCTGAATGGACAGAAGGATGGCCAGAGTGGCCAGCGGTCCGCGCTGTAGCGGCAGGGCGATATGCCAATAGACCTTGAACCAGCTGAGGCCATCGAGCCGCGCCGCTTCTTCCAGCTCCTTGGGCGTTGAAAGGAAGAACTGGCGCAGGAAAAAGACTGCGAAAGGCAGCATCAGGATGTTGGGAGCCACCATGCCCGCAAAGCTGTTGAGCAGGCCCAACTGACGGATCAGGATGAAATTGGGAATGAACAGCACGATCGAGGGGATCATCGTCGCCGCGATGAAACTGTAGAAGATCGCGTCCCGCCCGGGAAAACGCAGTCTTGCAAAGGCATAGGCCGCCAGTGACGAGAAGAACAGCTGGCCGGTGACGAGAAGGCCGGTATAGATCACACTGTTTCTGAGCGCGATCATGAAGTTGATTGGTGAGCCCGAGTTGGCCGGTGGTGGCACATCACTGGGCAGACCCAGCACACGCAGGAAATTGCCGAAAACCGGATTGTTGACCCAAAGGCTGTTTGCCGTGGAGAAAACATCCGTGGGCATGGTGATGGCTGTTTTGAGCGCCATCCAGATGGGCAGGAGCGAGATGATGCCGAAAACGGCAAGGCCTGCATAGCCGAACAATTTGGGCAGGTTGAGTTTTGTTGACATGAGGCTTCTCCCTATCCCAGATCCGAGCTGTCGGCACGCAGCAGGCGCATCTGCAAGAGCGTTACCAAAATGAGGAAGACGAACAGCACCATGGACATGGCCGAGGCATAGCCCATGCGGCTGAACTGGAAGGCATTCTCATAGATGTACCAGAGCACGGCGCGGGTGGAGTTGGCTGGTCCGCCTTGGGTCGTCACGGCGATCACATCAAACACCTGGAAGGATCCGACGACGCTGGTCACCAGCACAAACACCATGACCGGGCGCAACAGCGGCAGCGTGATCATGCGGAACATGGCGCTTTCGCTGGCACCATCCAGTCGCGCCGCTTCATAAAGATCGCGCGGGATCGACTGAAGGCCAGCGTAGAAGAGCAGGGCGGTAAAGCCGACATGACGCCAGATCGAGATGCCTGCAACGGAAATGAGCGCCTGATCGGGCGAGCTGAGAAAGGATTGCGGCGGGATGCCGATGCCGGTGAGAAAGGCGTTGGTCAGGCCGATCAGCGGGTCCAGCATGAGCAGCCAGACAAGGCCGGCAACCACGTTTGAGATGAGATAGGGGGCGATGATCACGGCCCGGAACAGAACCGATTTGGCAAGCCTGTCGGCGAGTACGGCAATGATCAGACCGAGGGCCGTTTGCAGGGGGATGTTGTAGATCACATAGAGCAGCGTGATCTGCATCGAGTCCCAGAATTTCCCATCGGCCCAGAGCTTGCCGTAATTGTCAAACCCGATCCAGTGCGCCGGGCGCATCAGGTTCCAGTTGGTCAGGCTGATCTGCGCGGCCCGGATGGTGGGAAAAGCGAAGAAGGCAATGAGGCCGATGAGGGCTGGCAGTATGAAGAGATAGCCCGTGAGGGCTTCTTTCCTGCGCAGCCTGTTTCCAAACAAGCCTGATCCTTTGTCTGCGTTGACCGATTTATCGGCACTTCGTCCGGTCATCATGCTCCTCCCATTTTGTTTCTTGTGCCGGATCCAGGGTTTCCTCTATCCCCAGCCAAGCCTTACTAACACGTGTTAGTGTAGTTTTGAATTTGCATCTGTCAATGAAAAAAGTTCGACTAACACGCGTTAGTATGGTATCCAGTTGGAATGAAAGCAAAATCTGTCACCAGCCATGATGTGGCAAAACTGGCCGGCGTATCCCGTTCGACCGTGTCTCTCGTTCTGAACGGCTCCGATGCGGTCAGCCTCAGTGAAGAAACCAAGGAGCGCGTGCGTGAAGCTGCGCGCGTTCTGGGCTATCGCCCCAATTCTGCTGCGCTCATGTTGCGCAAGGGGCGAACCGATACTGTCGGACTGGTGATCACGGAAACGCGCTCCATCCGCGTCGATGCCTATATTCCCATGCTGCATTATGCGATTGCCGATGTTCTGAAGGAAGCTGGCTATAGCCTGTTGCTGGAGACCTTCGAGCGGAAAAAGGGCGTCAATCCCTATACCGATCTGGTCGTTTCCCATCGCATAGACGGGCTGATGGTGCTCAGCCCCCATGTGGAAGACAAGGATCTCCATGCCTTGCTGGATAGTGGCTTTCCTGTCGTGCAGATCGGCTCGATCGGGCATCCGGACGAGCTGAGTGTGACGACATGCACCCGAGACAGCACAATGGAGGCTGTGCGGCATATTCTTCAGTTGGGACACCGCGCTATTGGCAGCGTTCCCTTTTCGCCAGCTGGCTTTTCAGCGACTGATTCCCGACTGGAGGAACTGAGACAGGAGCTTTCCAAAAACGGAATCACGCTCGACGACGACTGCATCGAGTTTGGCGATTTCAGCGCGGAAAGCGGCTATAACGCGACCTTGCATCTGATGAGGCGGCAGCCACAGTTGACGGCTATTTTCGCGGGCAATGATACCGTCGCTCTGGGCGTGATCGGGGCGCTCAACAGCCTTGGTCTGTCGGTGCCCGGTGATGTGTCTGTTGTGGGCTATGATGATCTGCCCTTTTCGGGCTTCATCTCGCCCCCCCTGACAACGGTGAAAATGAATGCGGACCAACAGGGCAGGCTCGCTGCGGATCTGATGGTCAAACGTTTGAAAGGCCAGAGCATTCCGGAAAAACGGCTTGTCTTGCCTTCGGAGGTGGTTTTGCGCGCTTCAACAGGAAGAGTGCGAAACTGATTTTGACAGTCGTCTTCACTTCAAAATTGGGGTGAGACTATCTTCGTGTTGGGGAACTGGCCCTGAAATACTGAGCAAAGAATTGCAGCGCAATTTGGCGTCGCGCTGCAAAGGCTTATAGTGTTGGGACTGTTATGACCAGTTTCCGACAAGTTCAACATAGCCAAATCCCGTAACGGATTTTCCCTGCCAAGTGCCGGTCACCCTGCTGGCGCCTTCATATTTGCTAAGGACCGGCGCTTCTCTGGACACCACTTCCTGCTTCAGCGGACGGGGATCGACATCAAGAACAGCATCCATTTCCGGAATCCGGACGGTCCAGTGAGTTGGATAGCGGTAGTTGGTGACGTCGCTCTTCCATTCCCCGGTTGCCCCCAGTGTCGGATCGACGGGAATGACCATCTGTGTTCCATCGGCTTTGAGGATCGTAGCCCATGCGCGCGGACTGCCCCCCGGCTGCATCGGGCAGGACCAGACGCTCAGCGCCTCGCCTGTGTCCAGCGTCATGCCGATCCAGCTCCATTTCAGCTTGCTGACGGGAACCTTGGAGAGAAGCTGCCACTGGCGATCAAACCAGCTGGTTCCCTCTACTTGATAGCTTTTGCCTTCGATCTCGATGGTGCCGGAGGTGGCAAGGCGAGGGATCGAATATTGATGGATATGCATGTCCATGCCGGTAAATTCGCCCACACCGGCATTGAAGATGACCGGTCCCGGCGCTGCGATATGCAGGGCAATCTTGCCGCTGCCGTCTCCAAGGGTGGCTTCCAGATCGATGTTGCCCAACGTGCCCCGAATGAAGCCGTTCGGCATCTTGATGTCGAAACCTTCTTTGACCTCGGCCTTGCTCAGCGGCATGATGCGATCATCTGCCTTGTACCAGCCGGTCGTCTCGTTGGAGATGGCCACGATCAGCTGAACCGCATCGCCTATTTCCGGCAGCGGGATGATCATTGCGTGAAACAGATAGTTTATGGTCTCGCCGTTGACGTCATACTGTCCGAAGTAAAACCACGAGTCGTTTTCATAATCGGGCTTCCAGACAAGGTCTGCAGCGGCATCGAGAAGAGGGCCGGGACCATCTAAAGGAAGAGAAGGGGACTGCGGGGTCATTTCTGCTGAAGGCATGTGTCATCTCCTTTGATTTGTACAACCGACTTGACTTTTCAACCGGTTACTATGGCCGTTTCTTCTCGGTTGTCATTCCTTCCGGGAAACGAGGGGCAGCGTCACGTTCCTGCGCACGGCGTCCTTGATGGCGCGTGCCTGTTCCGGGCCGATGGTTTCCCATTTCATATGTTTCAGGATCAGGGATCGTGCAGGGCGGAAGGCCAGAACCTGACCGATCAGAATGGTCGTTGTCAGTCTGTTGTCCGTCTCGCTGCTGTCGGGGTGCAGTCGGGTGACGAGGTCCAGAAGGCATGCAAAATGCGGCGCGACAAAATTCTCGAACACCCGCTCATGGGCTGTGCTGTTTTCCTGCTGCTCCTGCAAGATCACGCAAACCCATGTTTCAAGCTCCGGCTCGATCAGCACATCGACAAGGTTGTCAATCATCTCGCCGATGGCAAGAGCACAGATGGTCCGCTCTTCCGGGGTGCCTTCTGCCGTCTTCAGGCCATGCAATGTATCTTTGGATGGCATCAATCGCGCAGAGAGTTGAGCTTCGACATAATCCAGAACGGCTGAGTAAAGCCCTTCCTTGCCGCCGAAGTGAAAGCCGATCAGGGCCTGATTGGCACCGGCAGCGTTTGCCAGCTCACGAGTGCTGGTGAGGTGGAAACCCTTCTGCCCGAACAGCAGGCATCCTGCTTCGATGAGGGCTTGCCGGGTGAGCTGGCCGCGGTGGCTGGTATCTTGTTTCTGTTCCATGTCAACCATATAAACTTAATCACTTGAATAAGTCAATCGAATTAATCAAGTGATTAAGTTGCGATACAATACCTTGGCCAAAAGCGACTGGGATCGGGAGCAGAAGAATGGGGGGGAATGAAACTGCAGCACGAAATCCTGAAAGGGATAAAATCCAATATCTTCATAATTCCAATGCCTTCAGTGAACATATGAGGAAAGTTGGTTCGCCAAAGGCCTTGCCGGACGTGGACCAGAGGCTTGAACCCCTTCATTCCAATCTGTCCCTCTAGTCAGTCAGACTTTTGTTGCTTCAGCGATGAATTCCGGCGTTAGCGTGCTCTTGGTGAGCAGCTATTTCGCGCTTTAACAGTTGAGGATATGCAAGCTCGCAAAGCGAGCCTGCAGACCCTCACGGCGTCTGACTAGTGCGCCAGCATTTCCTTGACGATTTCATCTCCTGTCAGGGACGCAGGATAGTAGGTTGGCCAGTTGGTAACTTCCTTCAGCAATTCAGCTCGATCATTGCCCCAGTAGAGATGATAATGGTCGGCGTCCGCCGGAGCGATGCGGTGATCGCTAAACTGAATGAATTGAGGAGCCTCACTGTCTCCTTCTGCTTTCTCAAAGATGAACCGGACACCTCTATTGCCCTTCTTATATGTCAGGATCTCATAGCCATCTGATTTATAACTGGCTTTGAATGCCTGGCCGCCCTTATTGAAGGTAGCACTACCGCTGCATTAACATGACAATTGCCCTTTCCGCTCATGCATTGCCCGGCAGGCGATGCCCGCATCGCTGAGAGGGGATGGCCTGAAGCCGTGTAGACGCAGGATCTTCTGATAGTCATGAGAGCAATATTGGCTGTCGCGATCCGTGTGGTGAATACAGTCCCGAGACGGCTCAACTTTAGAATATCCCGCTCCTCCTTGAGAAGACGCTTCTCACGTCGAAGTCGTTCATTCTCTGCTGCAAGGAGCTGATCATCGCCGGAGACCACATCAATCTCCTTGTGGGATGTCGCCCACTTATTCAACGTTGACATCCCAATCCCGGAGATCAGATGCAACCTGCCGTCTTGTAAGGCCACTGGTCAGCGCAATGTGAACCGCTTCTGGACCGTCCTATAGAAAATCTTCTTTGTTGCACAATATGCTTTCAAAGGAGCGGCACAGTTCCGTGACAGGTCCGGGGCAAAAATGGACAACTTTTACGCCCCCCCCCCGCACCGCCAACACGACGGAGCTACCGTGGTCTAATTTTGCACCGACACCCTCAGTTCAATTCCTCAATCATGGACCAGCCATGCCAGCATCTCTGCCGACCCATATTTCCGGATTGATCTTGTCAGGATCCCAATCTTCCTTGGCAGTCGAATTCTGTTTGTTGGCATCGGTCTCGATGAGACTGGCATCGCTCTCAAAGTGCTCACCACCAACGACACCCTCCTCAATGCAACGGGCAACCACTGCCTCGAATACCATCCGTAGCAGATTGCTTTCACGGAAACGACCATGTCGGTTCTTCGAGAAAGTCGAATGGTCTGGCACGGGATCGGTCCGATCCAACCGGCAGAACCACCGATAAGCCAGATTGAGATGAACCTCTTGACCTACTCGTTGGAGTGGCGGATAGCGTATTTCCTTAGCTCCCGGACGCTCAGCGACAGACCAAGTTTCTCGCTTATGCGGGCGTAATAGGTCTCGACGGTTCGCACGCTGATGCCGAGCGTCGCGGCGATTCCGATGTTGCTTTCCCCCTGACCCATAAGCGACAGGACCTGTTGCTCGCGCTCGCTGAGCTCCTTGTCTTGTTCGGCGCCGTCTGCCTCTTTCAATGCGTTGGCAGCCCGAACAGAAAGGTAGGGCTCACCGCGGCGAACATGGTCCACCGCTTCGAGAAGACAGGCAGGGTCGTCGCGCTTGGTGACGTAGCCGAGAACCCAATATTGGAGCGAGCGCCTGATCGTCCGGGCATCTTCAAACATCGAATAGACAATCACGCGCGCTCCGCGACAAGCGAGATCGGGGACGAGATCCAGCCCATCCCCGCTCTCGAGCGAGAGGTCGATGACAGCAAGATCAACCTTATTGTCGTCGGCGATCGCGCGCGCCTCCTCGAATGTCGAAGCCTGAAGAGGGGATGGAAGACCGTTCGATGCCAGAAGGGCGGCAAGCCCTTGCCGCACAGCGGGATGGTCGTCAACCAGGAGAACCGTACAGGCGACGGGCGCTTCCATCACGACGCTCCCTCTGAACAGGTGCCGTTATGGCACTGGACGTGACATCTGACGACTGTTCCGCCGCCGGGCGCATTGTCGATTGAAAACGCTGCTCCGATGGCGCTGGCTCGATACCGCATGATCCGGAGACCAAGACCGCCTGTCCCGGCAGAGGGCAGATCCGCAGGAAGGCCCGCACCGTCATCCTTGACCTCCAGTCTGGTCAATCCGCCCTCACAGTCCAGCGAAACATCGACGCGCGTCGCACCGGCGTGTCGCACCGCGTTGGCAATCGCCTCTTGCGCAATCCTGTGAAAGACACTGAGATGCTCACCGGCACAACTCGCACAGGGCCAGTTCTGTCTAAGATTGATCTCGAGGCCGCTCGTCCGCCGCGCACTGTCCACCAACTCCTCAATGGTCGGACCGGTCAGAGCCGAGTCGTGTTCGACCGGCCACATTCCGCGCGACAGAGCATAGGCATCCTCTGTCGCGGCAGACAGTACCCGCCCCAGTTCAACCATCGGCGGGGAGTCCTTCACGGCGGCAATATTTGACAACATGGAGTATCTCAGGCGCGCCGCAGTGAGCTGCTGACACAGGCCGTCGTGAATCTGGTAGCTGACGCGGCGGCGTTCTTCCTCGCTGACCCAGACGACCTCCGCTTCGAGTTCTCGTCGCCGGTTCATTTCCGCCTTGAGCGCGTCCAGATTGTGGTGAAGATCTTCCGATAGCAACTCCACCGTCTGAAAACTTTGAGCATAGTGCAGAGCCAACGCCGACGACTGAAAGACGACGAGCGCGAACAGACCCCTCAGGATCATGTATTCGCCTTCGATGACATCGGTATGGACAAGCACGTCGTGAATGCTGGTGGATGCCAACAAGACCGCGCCAGAGAACAGCAGGATTGCACCCGGTTGCCGTTTGACGACGCAGACGAATAACCGGACCAGAAAATAGGTCGTGAAGAGCAATCCGGCCAGCATCAGCAACATGACCAGCCATGACTGCCAGACCGGCGGAAACGCGAGTACGGACAGCAGGAACACAACGACTCGCAGATCGGAGACCGCTTGCAGACGCTTGGAGAAGTCGGACGGGAAAAGACACCTGTAGAAGCGATACAGGATCGCACCCGACAAGGCATAGCAGACAAGGGCTAGTTCATCGAGTGCAACCGGATTGATCCACCCTGGAACGACAGCCCGCGAAAGCCAGTAGGTCGAGTTCGAGTTGGCCGCATATCCGATAATCAAAAGGCAATACGTGCCGAAGTAAAAAAAGGAAATCTCTCTGGGGCGCAGAAAATAGATCAACAGGTGATAAGTCCCTGCGACGAGGAGAATTCCGCAGAAGAAGGCCGAGAAGATCCATACCCGGTCACGCGCAGTCTGAAGGATGCCCGCCTTGGCAAGCAGGATCGGGTCGCCTATGCCGCCTTCTCGAAACCCATGGTTGGACATCTGAAGAACAAGATCCACCGGCTGCCCGGTCGTCTCGAGGGGGGCAAGAACGAGGGACCGGTCGGGCTGCTCTTCTGCGGCATCCAGTCCCGGCTTGCCGCTTTCGGCAATGAGAGTCCCGTTGGCCCACAGCCTGTAGGCGAGGCGGAGATCGAACAGGCGAAGCGTGAGCATTGCATTGCCAGCAGGCGGGGTGAGGCGTAGGCGAAACGTGGCCGCCCCCGTTCCGCCCGCAATCTCGTCACCGAAGCTGTGCCCGCGCCAGATCCACGGCAACCGCAGGCTCCCGCTTGGTTCCGGGGCGTCCGGGCGCTGAAAGTCATCGGGCGTGAACAGATGTCCCCAATAAACCTGCCAAGGGCCGCGCAAGGCGAAGATCGCGCCGTGATCGAGGGGGGCCTCGGGAATGATCGCAATGCCATCCCGGACCTCGAGGTCGATGATGGCACTGTTGTCGGTGGTGCGGAACACCATCCAGAGAATGGCACAGAACAGAAGGACAACACAGACAAGCGCGACCTCAAGTCCCCTTGCCCCTTGCGCCGAGTTCAGCCCGTACTTCATGCCACCAGCCCTGCCATTTTAGCCGAGCCATTCATAGGACACAATCTGGCGGACAACAAGAAGTCGCCTGTAAATAGTTCATATATTTTATCATCTTGTCCGCCAATTCCCGGACAGACAAAGCCGTGTCTGTTGTCCTAGCGTCGTGCGCGACGAGTCGATGGCATTGCCGCCATCGAGAAGGCGCTGGCTTGGGGCGGTCTGATGGAAGGTTTCTAACGCTCTCGCCAGTGCTGTCGAAATTGGAGAAGGAATTGGAGAAGAACATGAAGACCATTATGATCACGGCGGCCGCGCTGGCGTGTCTCGTGACCCTGCCGACCATTGCATCTGCCGGGCAAAATGTGGACATGACCGAACTTACCTGCAAGGAGTTCATGGCCGACCCCGACGGCATCATGCCGACTATTTTCTGGATCGACGGCTATCTGAGCAACGCCACCGGCAATACCGTCATCGATCCGGACCAGATGGTCAAGAACGTCCAGGACGTGGTCGAGGCATGCAAAGATAATCCCGACCAGAAGATTTTCGATCTCTTCAACTGAACCGAGCCTGAAAAGCGAGACGGGTGCCGCCTCCCTTGGCCCGAAAGGACGGGATGTGGCTACTCGCCCGCTTTCCGCGCAAGAGGGTATAAAGATGAATTTCTTGGAAGCGATAAGCACTTGCTTAAAGAAGTACACCACGTTCGAGGGGCGAGCTGGACGTCCGGAATTTTGGTATTGGACGCTCTTTTCCTGGTTGTTATCGGTAATCGGATCGACCATCGATGCGGCAATAATGAATGATGCTGGCGTTGCGGTTGTCTCGAACGTTGTCATTCTTGCAATCGCACTCCCTTCGCTAGCGGTTAGCATTCGCCGTCTGCATGATGTTGGCAGATCTGGCTGGTGGTTTCTGCTCGCGTTTACTGGAATAGGTATATTTGTGCTGCTCTACTGGTATATCCGGCCCGGAAATCAACAAAGTGAGTTTTCTGAGCAAACCGCTCAGCAGTCAATGCCATGATGTACTAGCGTCATATTTTGATAGAGGAGTCACTTCAGGCTCTACGCAAAATTGGCGATAGCCGGCTGATGTTTGATCTTGAAGGGCTGTCGCCTTGAATTTGCCTAAGGCAATTGGGGGATTCGCTCCAGCGCGACGGACTTTTCCTTGGGCTCAAAGATTTCCCAAAGCCTGTTGTCGTTCGGGCCAAGGCAATAGGCGATTCCCCAATGAGCCATCCCATCGCTTGCAGAGGGTCTTTTCTCTGCAAGCGATGGGATGGCTTCTTGATCGCCGCGTTTGCAAATAGGCGTGAAGATTGAGATCTTCCCGCCTTCTGTTATCCGTTTTGCTTGGTTGATACGCACTCAAACCGGCAGAGGAATCAGAGCCCAAAATCCTAGTGCCGTGAGACCGTTCGGGAAGAAGGTCAAGATGGCAATTGCGGTTGCCGGCGGGTCAATGTGGGTGTCGCCGTGAACGTGGAACAGATGTGCACAGAGTTCCCCAACGAATGCGCAGATGACACCGACGATCGAGCCCCAAAGGATGCTGCCGGATGCGGCTCCTGCGATTGCAGAGGGAAGGGCGATGTGGGCCGGGAAAACCGCAATGGCAGGGCTCTCCCTAAGCTCAAAGGAGCCAGGGGAGCTCTGTTCCGGGCAGAAAAATCAGGACAGCAAGGATGCAGACAGACAGCGCAGACAGGATCAAGTAGCCCGTCGCGATCGACGTTGCTTGCATTATGGGGCCTGGCAGCGCGTGTTGAAGCCCTGTTGGAGAGCTACAGCGAAGAGGAATTCCAGTTGGTTCTGCAATTCCTGACGAGCCTGTCCGATGAATTGGGAATTGCAGTGATTGAGTTTCGAAACTCAGTAAAAAGAGATTAAATTCACTGCCCAAATGAATATTCCTGCTGCGGTTTACAGGGGAGGGCTCACCTCGTCCTGCTCGGTGCCCATGACAGGGGCAAGCCACGGAGGATACATCGCCTCTATGGTGGACAGGAGCCTGTCTTCATCCCGGGGAGACGGTAGCCCCAGCCATGCCTCGATGGCTCCTGCTGCTCCATGCCCGAGAAAGGCGGCCATCAGTGGCACCAACTGATCATCAGCCACCGGCATAGACACAAAACCTTCCCCCAGAATGGTGAGCATGGACTGCTCGATATGCTCGGCCAGAACCACACGAAGGGCAAATGTGGAAGAGGAGCAGCTCGGTCCTGCATAAATTGCCTCATGTCGCACGACATGGCGAATGATTTCCCGCAAGGTGCTGCGGGTCAGATAGCGAAGCAACTGGCCATCACGGCGCAGTTGTTCCATCCCGGTCCGGCGCATATGGTCAAGATCTTGGGAAAGCACCCGTGTCAGCAACTCAACCGGCGACTGGGCGTGATCATAGAAAGTGCTGCGATTGACCCCCGCCCGCCGCGCAAGCTCAGCAACGGAGACACCTGCGATGTCGCTTTCAGCAGCGAGTGTCAGGACTGCTTCAGCCAGACGGGCGCGGGTGCGCTCGATGCGGATATCGTGAGGCGGTTCTTCTTCACTGTTATAAGTTCTGGACAATCGGACCTCAAAAATTGGTTGCAAACCGAAACCTGTCGATTATTTTTATCCAACACGTGTCGGTTTTCTTCTATCACTCTTTTCCCACGAGGAAAACCGACAAGTCAAGACCGGGGCCAGATCTGTCTATGGAAACCGGGTTTGATCAATACCGGGGCAGGTACGAGGGTTTGGAATGACTGACAAAAAGAAGATTGTTGTTTTGGCTGGCGCTACTGGTGCGCTTGGTTCGGATATTGCACAGGCTCTTCTCGAAAAGCCAAACGTTCAACTGCGACTGTTGGTGCGCCCGGAAAGCGTGGGCAAGCTTGCGACGCTGAAGCAGAGGGGGGCAGAGATTGTCGAGTTCGACCTTCAGCAGGAGGGCAATGACCAACAACTGGTTGACGGGTTGAATGGCGCTTTCTCGCTTATTTCCGCACTGAACGGTGGTAAGGAGATTATCGTCGATACCCAGGCCAAAATGCTCAACGCCGCCCGCGCGGCCCATGTTCGGCGCTTCATCCCATCCGATTTCTCCTACAATATTTTCGGGCTCGACGAGGGTGACAACCCCAATAGCGATGACCGCCGCGCGTTTGCGAAGGTTGCCGACGCCGGGCGTGGTGATGTCGAGGTCGTCCATATTCTCAATGGTGCCTTTCTCGACAAACGGATCGTCTTCGGTTTCCTTGGCGCCTTCGATCTTCAACAGCATGAGGCTCTGCTGTGGGGAGACGGCGACGCCGTGACGGATGTCACGACCTACCGTGATACAGGCCGTTACGCCGCCGAAGTTGCCGTTGATGACGCACAAGTGCCAGCTGTGTTTGAAGTCGCTGGTGAAGTCCTGACTTTCAACCAGCTGGTCAAGGCCTATGAAGAAGCCTCCGGCAAGTCGCTGACGATCGTGAACAAAGGAAGCTATGCCGATCTTGACCGCGAGATCGAAGCGCGCTTGAAGGCGGAGCCTGGCAACTTCTACGCCTGGCTGCCATTGATGTATTATCGTGGCTCGTTCGGCGGCAAGGGCAAGCTCCATGCAATCGCCAATGATCGCTACCCGTCAGTCAAGCCGGAAACCGTGCAGGACTATGTCCGACGGGAGAAACTGTAACCATATAAGGCGGTTGCAGGCATGTAATGCGGAGAGAAACTCGTCTATGAGAGTGGGGAGGTGTGGTCGACCGGCCACGTCTCCTCTAATTGCGTCGCGCCTGTTCTTGACGGAAGCTGCTACGGCCTGACTGTAGTCGCCAAAGGCTCCCTCAGGCCTTCTGTTCACGAATCCGATAGGCGCATCGGCGGGCATCGCTGAGGATGTGCTCGATGCGTTCGATCTCCACACCCGGACCGAGCAAGGCGTTGAAAGTCTCGATCTCGGAGCGGCAAAACCCCTGACACAGCCGGGCTGCGGCACAGATCGGGCAGTGGTTCTCAAACAGGATCAGACTGCCGTCGGCCTCTTCCTCCATCGCGGACATGTATCCCTCGGCGCTGCGCAATTGAGCCAGCCGCTCGACACGTTCGGCCAAGGAGGCGCACTGCTGCAGCTCGCCCCGATAGCGCTCCTGTGTGCGGGCTCCGCGCAGGGAGATGATCTTGTCCAACGCCTCCGGCCCGATGGTCTTCTGGATTGAATCCAGCAGGTCAACGGCAAGGTCCGAATGGGCATCGGGGAAGCGGTCATGGCCCTTTTGCGTCAGCGACCAGTAGACCGCCGGGCGTCCGCGGCCTTCTGCCCGCCGCTCTTCACTCACCAGCCCCTCTTCGGTCAATCGGGTCAGATGCTGGCGCGCGCCTTCGGCGGTGGTTTTCAGCCGTTCTCCCATCTGGGCGGACGTCATGGCACCGTTCATTTTCAGGGTCATCAAGATGCGATCTGTCGCTTTAGCCGCAGAAATTTTTCTTTTTTCCAAGTTTTCTCTTGACATATTAGCCCAATTGTTTTTCAAAGTAGTTACTTGTTTTAATAACAGATTGAACCCGGAAACGCAAGTTCGGGCTAATCAAAGGAGAAAACCAATGGCATTTGAACTTCCCGCTCTTCCTTATTCCCATTCCGCACTCGCAGCCGCTGGCATGAGCCAGGAGACCCTCGAACTGCACCATGACAAGCATCATCAGGCTTATGTCTCGGCCCTCAACGGTTTCGTTGAAGCCAATGCCGACCTGCAGGGCAAGTCTCTGGAAGACATCATCGCCCTGACCTATGGCAACGACGCCCGCGCCGGTATCTTCAACCAAGCAGGTCAGCACTGGAACCACATTCATTTCTGGAACGCCCTGTCCCCGAACGGCGGCGGCATCCCGGGCAAACTGGAAGCCAAGCTGATCGAGGCTTTTGGCTCCGTTGACCAGTTCAAGGCCGACTTCAAGACCGCAGCAACCACGCAGTTCGGCTCCGGCTGGGCATGGCTGATCCAGAAGGCCGACGGCACGCTCGCCGTTACCAAGACGCCGAACGGTGTCAACCCGCTGGCCACCGGCGAAGGCAAGGCCCTGCTGAGCCTCGACGTTTGGGAACACAGCTACTATGTCGACTTCCGCAACCGTCGCCCGGACTATGTCACCAACTTCCTCGACAAGCTCGCCAACTACGAATTTGCCGAAGCAAACCTTGGCTAAGGGAATGACACATCCCGCTCACGTCCCACTCGAGGGGGCGTGAGGGCTCTGGGAGACGTATCTGACCTGCTTCTCCCGATCATGACAGACCACGCCAGCCTTCAGGCGGCGTGGTCTTTCCTTCCTGCTCAAAGCCTGACGCTTCCCCAACTCCAGATTCCCAACCCCAGTTTCCCGACTCCGGGCAATCAAGACAGGGTGCAGACACCTCATGACGTTTCAATCTCGCCAGACAGCCTCGTTCCCTGAGCAACATCCGGTTGCAGAACGCCCGGACGGTATCGCCAGCACCGAGTTTCGCGGCGCCATGGCGGCGCTTGCGGCTTCAGTCTGTGTCGTCACTGCGGGCAAGGGCAAGGCACGACAGGGGCGCACGGTAACGGCAGCCTTTTCCCTGTCGATCGATCCGCCGACCATCCTCGTCTCCATCGACGCCCACGCCTCGCTTGCCGCACTCATGCATGAAGAGCAGGAATTCTCGTTTGCGCAGCTGTCAGAAAAGCAGCAAGGCATTGCCGATGCCTTTGCCGGCAAGGTCGTGCCCGAAAAGCGCTTTGATGAAGGCAACTGGTCGCAATGGCCCAGCGGCACGCCTTGCCTGTTTGACGCCGTCACCACCTTCGACTGTGAAGTCACAGCAGAAATCGACCTCTCGGGCCACCGGCTGTTCGCCGGACGCATCCGCAGCATGATCCTAGATAACAGCCTGCCACCCCTCATATGGCACCAGCGCCGCTATACGTCCGTCTTGCCGGGGTGAGAGGCGTGCCGGGTGGCTATGCGTCGCCGAGGATTTCCACCGGTTCGGCCCACTGGATGAGAACCACGCATCCGTCTTCAGACCAGACGTCATGCGCCGTCCCTTCCGAGTTGCAAATGACCGAGCCCACCTCATAGCAGCCGTTTTCATCGCTTTGCGATCCCTCGACCACAATGATTGTCTCCAATCCCCTGTGCCGGTGGCGAGGGACGCGGGCACCCGCTTCGTAGCGCAGGAAAGCCCAGACAGGGCCGCTGTCCTGCCGCCACAGGTAATGGACCTCAACGCCATCGCGGAAAGGTTCAAACGGCAACTCGTTCCAGCCGCCTAGCAGGAGGCTGTCGAAGGCACGCTGTTCAGGCATGGATGGCCTCCAGAATGGTGTCGGTTTCACAGGCCCAGCCGACGATACCGCCTTGGGCAACGATCATCTCGAT
The DNA here is from genome assembly GCF_003574655.1 of Cohaesibacter haloalkalitolerans. GTDB lineage: Bacteria > Pseudomonadota > Alphaproteobacteria > Rhizobiales > Cohaesibacteraceae > Cohaesibacter > Cohaesibacter haloalkalitolerans. The sequence continues at coordinate 440,061 of NZ_QNUM01000002.1, read as the reverse complement.
GGCCGCATCCTTGAAATGCTGGAAATAGCTCTCCGTGGCATCGGTCGCCAATAGGCAGTCATAGCCGCGGTCGTTGGCCTCGCGCATGGTGGTCTGCACGCACACTTCGGTGGTGACACCGGCAAACACCAGTTGTCTGAGACCTAGCTGTTGCAGAAGCGGGCCAAAGTCGGTGTGGTAGAAGGCACCCTTGCCGGGCTTGTCGATCACCGCTTCTCCGGCGATGGGCAGAAGGGCGGGCACGATTTCGGTTCCCGGCTCGCCTGCCACCAGCAGGCGGCCCATCGGGCCTTCCTCGCCGATGCGCAAGGACGGATTGCCCCGGTCGCGCTTGGCGGGCGGCAGGTCTGACAGGTCCGGCCTGTGGCATTCGCGCGTGTGGATCACCGGAAGGCCTGCTGCGCGAAAACCCTCGATCAGGCGGGAAACGGTCGGAACGATGGCTCTGAGGCGCGAGACATCGTTGCCAAGCGAGGCACCAAAGCCGCCATCTTCGAGAAAGTCGCGCTGCATGTCGATGACCACAAGGCCGATGCTGTCCCTCGAGAAGGGGAAGGCGAAGGGGCGGGCGTCGATTTCTTTGTTGGATGTGCTGTTCATGATCATGCGTGCCCTGCCATGAAGTGTCCGAGCGCCTTGGGGTCGGCGTCGGCCACGGGGGTTTCAAAGGCGATCCGGCCTTCACTGATCACCGCAACACGATCGGAGAGTTCCAGAATCTCGTCAAGATCCTCGCTGATCAGCAGCACGGCGGCACCCTTGTTGCGGGCCTCCATGATGCGATCGCGGATGGTGCGAGCGGCGGAGAAGTCGAGCCCGAAGCACGGGTTGGAGACAATCAGCAAGGTGACATCGCCGCTCAATTCGCGGGCGAGGGCTGCGCGTTGCACGTTGCCGCCGGAAAGATCCCGGATCGGGGCGCGGGGGCCTTGCGTCCGGATGTCGAAATCATCAATGAGCGCGTTGGCGCGCTGCATGATGCCCTTGCGATCGAGAAACAGGCGGCCATCCTCGTCAAAGCTTCTGAGCGCCAGATTGTCGGCAACGCTCATGTGCGGGGCCGAGGCGTTGAGCAGGGGCTCTTCGGGCAGATAGCGGACCTTGTGCTGGCGCGCTTCGCTGCGGGTGGCGTGATAGGCCGTGCCTTCGACGCGGATGGAGCCCGAAAGAAGGCTGCGCTGGCCGGTCAGCATTTCCATCAGCTCGACCTGACCGTTGCCGGAAATGCCAGCCAGCCCGACAATCTCGCCGGAACGGACGTCAAGGGCATCAATGGAAATTTCCTTGGTGCCGCTACGATCAACCGCCTTGGCGTGATCGAGGGAAAGGACGGTCCGGCCAGTGTCTCCGGACCGGGCGAGCGGTGTTGCCATTTCGGCCTGGCCCATCATCATCGCCGCCATGTCGTCGTTGGAAAGATCGGCGACGCGACCGGTTCCAACACGCTTGCCACGCCTCAGGACGGTTACGCTGTCGGCAAACGCGCGCACCTCGCGGAACTTGTGAGTGATCATCAGAACCGTCAGATCCCCGGCCTTGGTCATCTTGTGGACATGGCCGAGCACCTCATCGGCTTCCGATGGCGTCAACACCGAGGTCGGCTCGTCAAGAATGAGAAAATGGTTGCCCAGATAGAGCTGCTTGAGGATCTCCAGCTTCTGTTTTTCGCCAGCTGCCAGGCTGTGCACCGGCCGGTTGAGCGGCACTGAGAAGGGCATTGAAGCCATGAAGGTCTCAAGCCGCCGCCTCTCTTTGCGCCAGTCGATCACCGCAGGCGTGTCCGCCCGGGCAATGACCAGATTTTCCGCCGCCGTCAGCGAGGGAACCAGAGTGAAATGCTGATAGACCATGCCAAGGCCGAGGTCATAGGCGTCCTTGGGGTCGTCGATCTCCACTTCCTTGTCATTGACCGTCATCTGCCCGTCGGTTGCCTTGTAGAAGCCCATCATGCATTTGACGAGCGTCGACTTGCCTGCACCATTTTCGCCGAGGAGGGCATGAAACGAGCCAGCCTCGACCTTGATGCTGACGGCATCAAGCGCAGTGAACGCGCCAAAACGCATGGTCATGTCGATGGTTTCGACCGAGGGAGCCTTGCGACGATCACTCATTCGGGCAACCCCGCAATGAGGGAGGCGCTGTCGGAAATGGCGCCGAACACGCCACCCTGCATCTTGACCATGCTGATGGCGGCATCGTGGTTGCCCTTGTCGGTCGCGCCGCAGCAGTCTTCCAGCAGCACGCATTCAAAGCCGCGATCGTTGGCCTCTCGCATGGTGGTATGCACACAGACATCCGTGGTGATACCGGTAAGAATAATGTTCTCGATGCCCCTGAGGCGCAGAATGAGTTCGAGGTCTGTCGCACAGAAGCTGCCCTTGCCGGGCTTGTCGATGATGACTTCGCCGGGCAGGGGGGCGAGCTCGTCGATGATCTCCCAGCCCGGTTCGCCGCGCACAAGGATCTTGCCGCAAGGGCCCGGATCGCCGATGCCCGCGCCAATCTGCTGCGAGCGCCAGCGCTTGTTGGCGGGCAGATCGGAAAGGTCGGGGCGATGGCCCTCGCGGGTGTGCAGGATGGTGTAGCCCTTGGCGCGCATGGCCGCGAGCACCGCCTTGATCGGCTCAATGGGCGCGCGGGTCAGCGACAGGTCATAGCCCATCTTGTCGACATAGCCACCCTTGCCGCAGAAGTCGGTCTGCATGTCGATGACGATGAGCGCGGTATTGTCTGGCCGTAGATCGCCGTTATAGGGCCACGCATAGGGAGAAGAAGCGATGGTTGCCATGATTATTGATCCTTCTCTTTTTCGCCATAGAGGCGGGTGGGTACGGGGAAGCCGCAGCTGGTGCCGTCGGTGACCTTGATGTCGTCTTCCCATGGCAGGCGGTATTTGCCAGCGGCCAGATCGGTCATGTAGGTGTAGGGGCAATCCTGCGCGCCACCCTTGACCGCGACATAGCCGCGATGGCCGAACTGGTAGATGTTGTTTTCAACGCCCCAGCCCGTGCGGGCTTCGCGGACCAGATCCGGGCGCACCTCGGCGGTGATGATCTCGTCCACGCGGCCTGTGGTGCCGTGGGAAATGATCGTGCCGTCGAAATTGCAGATCATGCCTTCGCCCATGGAATCGAAGGTGCCGTCAGAGCCACACATGCAGACGCTGGCCGTGACCATCAGATTGCAGAAGGCATTCGACTGGTTGGTGAAGCGCCAGCTTTCGCGCAGGGGCGCGGTGTAGCCCGCAGTGCGGATCATGATCTCTGCACCCTTGTAGGCGCATTCGCGGGCCATCTCGGGGAACATGCCATCGTGGCAGATGATGAGGCCGATCTTCGAACCTTTGGGACCATCACAGACCGGGATGCCGCCATCGCCGGGCTCCCATGGTTCCACCGGCACCCAGGGATGCATCTTGCGGTAATAGAGCTTCAGTTCGCCCTTGTCGTCAAAGATGATGCCGGTGTTGTAGGGCATGCCGCCGGGGTTGAGTTCCATGATCGAGAAACAGCCCCAGATGGCATTGTCGATGCAGGCCTGCCGCATGGCGGCCACTTCCGGGCCGTCCATCGTGCACATGATCTCCGGGTTGATATCCATGGAGAGGCCATGCAGCGCGTATTCCGGGAAGACCACCAGATCCATGCCCGCCTGATTGCGTCGTGCCTTGCCGACCAGCTCGACCACGCGAGCCGTCTGGGCCGTCAGATCGGCCTTGGTCTTGACGACGGGGAGCTGCAACTGGACAAGGCCGATGCCCACTCCCTTTTCTGAGACGTTCAAACCACTCAATCCACTCATGTTCGGCTCCGTTATTTCGTGATGCTCATTTCGCCCGGGGCACCTGTCATGGCGCGCTCGGTCGAGGAGGTCGCGACGAGAATGCCAAGGGTCAGGACGTAAGGGGCGGCGTAGAAAAGATAATAGCCTTGGGTGATGCCGACGGACTGGAGCGCCGGGCCTATGGCACCCGCTCCGCCAAACAGCAAGGCGGCCCAGAAGCAGTTGATCGGGTTCCAGCGGGCAAAGATCACCAGCGCCACGGCCATCAGGCCCTGACCGGAAGCGATGCCCTCGCTCCAGCTGCCCGGATAGTAGAGCGACAGATAGGAGCCGCCGACACCGGCAAAGGCTCCGCCAACTGCGGTTGCCAGAACGCGCACCCGGGTGGGACGAATGCCGAGGGTGCGTGCGGCATCCGTGCTGTCACCAACCACACGCACGGTGAGGCCGATACGGGTATTGCGGAACATCCAGGCCATGAGGAAGGCCAGCACTGCCCCGGCAATGAACAGGACATTGACCTGCAACGCGGCCTGTACCTGCGGAATGTCCGACCACCAGCCGAAGGAAATGGACGGCAGACGCGGTGCCGTCGGCTGGATGTATGGTTTGCCGAAATAAAAGGCGAGGCCCAGCCCGACGATCATCATGGAAATGCCAACGGCAATGTCGTTGACATGGCGAAAGCTGCAGAGCCAACCATGAATGAGGCCGAAGACCAGCCCCGCCAACGCCGCCGAGGCGACACCGATGAACGGGGAACCCGAATGATAGGACATGGCGTAGCCGGTCATCGCGCCGATGACCAGCGTGCCTTCGAGCCCCAAGTTGATGCGTCCGGAGCGCTCGGTGAGGCATTCACCGAGCGAGACGAACAGAAAGGGCGTGGAAACGCGGATGGCACCGCCAAGGATGGCAAGGGGAACACCCCACATACCCAATGCTGAAGCATCTGTCATTTGGACCTCCCGGCAAACAGGATCTTGCGGATGAGACTGTCCGAGCGGCCATAAAGGGTTTCGCTCAGCAAGACGAGAATGAAGATGCAGCCCTCGAACACGAGGATCGTGGCGTCTGGCAGGTCCATGCGGCGCTGGACAAGGCCGCTCGAGGCTTCAAACCCGCCAAGCAGCAGGGCGACGGGGATGATGGCTAGCGGATTGTGCCGCGCCAGAAAGGCCACCAGAATGCCCGTGTTGCCGACACCGGAAATCAGCGAGTCGTTGGCATTGCCATAAATGGCCGATACTTCGAAGAAACCGCCAAGACCGGCAAGTCCCCCGGCAAGACCGGTGAAGCCGATGACCAGACGGGAAACTGGCAAACCCTGAATCTGCGCCGCTCGGATATTGTCACCGGTCACCCGGGCGGCAAAGCCGATGGTGGTGCGCTCAAGCAGGAAGTAGCAGGCGATGCAGATGACGATCCCCACCGGCACACCCCAATGGGTACTCAGAAACGGCAGATCGGTCACGCGCAAGGCGTCGGGAATCGGCATGGTGGCCGGTTTGTTGAGGCTGGCCGGGTCGCGAAAGACACTCTCGACCAGCTGGTTGAAGATGGCCGTCGCGATATAGGCCATCAGAAGCGAGGAAATGGTCTCGTTGACGCCGCGCTTGACGCGCAGCGCACCGACAGTGCCGATCCAGACGCCGCCAACCACGAAGGCGGCGACGACCATGGCGGCAAAGCCGAAGAATGCGGGAATTGAGCCGCAGCTGGCACCAACAACGGCAGCAGCCAGACCACCCAGAATGATCGCACCTTCTCCGCCGATCACCATCAGCCCCAGCCGAGCCGGAATGGCAACACACAGGGCGGCCATCAGCAGCGGGCTGACATGGGACAGGGTGTTCTTCCAGGAAAAGGCCGAGCTGAAGGCCGCACGCCAGACCAGGGCGAAGAACTCCTGCGGCGATTTTCCCTGTGTCATCAGGAAGAGGGAGAAAAGGGCAGCCCCTGCGATCAAGGCAAAGACGGGGATGGCAAGGGCTTCAATCCTTGCAATGACCCAGCTTGGGAGGGCAGGGGGGCGGCCAGAGGCCGCCGCTTCATTTTGGGAAATGTTGGTCATATATCAGTTCGTTGAGCCGATGACACCTTCAACCAGATAGTCCATGGACTCCAGTGCAATGTCGGTTTCCGGGAATGCCTGACCGGCGGTTGCGACCACGTTGCCCTTGTTGTCTTTGAGCGGGCCCTTGATGGCAGCAAAGCCACCCTTCATGATCTCGGCCTTGACAGCCTCGAACTGCTTGGCGGCCGCTTCGGTGACGGACGGGCCGAGTGGCGACATCTTGATGAAGCCTTCGGTCAGGCCACCGCGGACAAAGTTGTCGATCGGTTCACCGGCAAGGGCCTTCTTGACGAAATCGGTGTAGACGCTCGGCCAGTTCCATTCGGCGCCGGTGAGATATTTCTCCGGTGCCAGCGTGCTCTGGTCGACGTGGTAGCCACAGACATAGCAGCCGCGGGCTGCAGCCGTTTCAACCACCACCTTCGGGCCATCGACATGGCAGGTGATGACGTCGGCACCCTGATCGGCCAGCGCATTGGTGGCCTCGGCTTCCTTGACGGGCAGTGACCAGTTGCCGGTGAAGATGACCTGACAGGTGATTTCCGGATCAACGGAACGGGCGCCGAGCAGGAAGGAGTTGATGTTGTTGAGCACCTGCGGGATCGGTTTGGCAGCGACGAAGCCGATTTTCTTTGACTTGGTCATGTGACCGGCGACGACACCGTTGAGATACTGGCCCATGCCGATATAGCCGAAATAGGAACCTGCGTTGGACGGGTCGCCTTCCTTCCAGAGGCCGCCGCAATGCTGGAAGCGGACATCTGCATATTTGGGGGCGGTTTCTTTCACATAAGGATCATAGTAGCCGAAGGAGGTCGGGAACAGCAGCGCGGCCCCATCGAAATTGATCATCGATTCCATGGTGTTGATCACGTCCACGGATTCAGCGACATTTTCTTCCTCGATGACCGTCACGCCTTCCATTGCCTTGACGGCGGCGGCACCCTCGGCGTGAGCCTGATTGTAGCCATAGTCGTCCTTGGCGCCGACATAGACGAAGCCGACCGTCAGCTTGCCAGCAGCAAGGGCTGAGCGCATGCCGAACGGCATGGCGGTGGTGGCCACGAGTGCTCCTGTTGTTTTCAGGAAGCTACGACGAGAAAAAGGGGAAACGAGAATTTTCTTCATTGGATTTCTCTCCGAAATAACAGGCAGGCAATGAAAATGCGCTTGGACGTCCCGAATTTTGGGCTGGTGATTGATGTGTATGGGCGAGAGTAGCGGCGTCTTGCGCTTCTGGCTTCTGCTATTTTTTCCCAAGTCCGGTGCAAAAAATGCAGCACTTAGCCGTCCTGCCCGGTTTGGTCGGTGTTCAGCCGTTCCATCGCCACGATCAGCGTCTCGGCGAAGCGCGCAGACGCGATCGGCAGCGTTCGGCCCTTCATCTGGCCCAGCAAAAGCGATCCGGCCGGCATGTCGCGGGTCGAGATAGGGCGGCTGATCAGACCGCTGTCGGCAGGGAGCCGCAACCCGATCGAGATCTGGAAGCTGATCGCATCCTCGAATTCCACATAGTGACGCATGAAGTCAAAGGAGTCTGACTGGATGACCGGTTGCAGGGTGCGGGAGGTTCCGGCCAGAGCCCGCTCGATCATGTGCCGCACCGCATAGGCCGAGGTCGGCATCACGTGGGGATAGTCAAGGCATTCCCTGAGGCGCACCTCGGCATGGTCTGCCAGCGGGTGATCCTTGCGCATGACGGCATTGACCACCTGCGGGATGGCGGACAGAACCGCAAAGTCGACCATATGCACCGGCTCCAGCACCAGCGCCAGATCGCTTTCGAAGTTGATCAGGTCCCGCTCCGCCGCGGCCCTGTCGCGGATGTTGACGCTGAAGGTCACACCGGGATGTTCGGTGCGATAGGCCGCGATATGGGCAGGCAGGAAATAGGGGCTCAGGGCCTGTGAACAGGCAATGGAGATGTGCCCCCGCCGTTCGCCCGCCAGATCCGCCACCTGACTCTGCACCCGCTTGAGATCCGATTGCTGCGAGCGGAAATGCTGTAATAGCAGCTCTCCGGCCGGATTGAGGCGGACGCCGCGCGGCAGCCGCTCGAAGATCTCATAGCCGAACTCGCTTTCGAAGCGCTGAATGCGCCGGTTGAGCGCCGAAGCCGTAATGTTCATGTCATCGGCGGCCTTGCGGATTGACCCGGCGCGCATCACGGCCTCGATATAGCGAAAATCCTGGAGATGTTTCATGGTCTCCCCCTGCGGTCAGATAAGCGGTGCATTTATTGCACCAGTTTTGTGAAATAATAGCAATAGAGTTTTCGCTCCGAACGGGCAATGTCTTTTAGAGAACCAACAAGGACGCGATACCATGACTTTGCCCCAGACGCTGCCCCAGATGCATCCAATGACGATCACCGACATCCACGAGGCCTACGCTGCGGGTACCACGCCAGAAGAGATCGTGGCTGCTGTCTATGCCCGTATTGCAGATGTTGCCGATCCGGGCATTTTCATCACGCTGCGGGATGAAGCAGACGTCATCGCAGAAGCAAAGGCGCTGGGGGCCTTTGATCCGGACAAGCCCTTGTGGGGCATTCCCTTTGCCGTAAAGGACAATATCGACGTGGCGGGGCTTCCAACCACAGCGGCCTGCCCCAAGTGGGAATATCTGCCGGACGAGGATGCCTTCGTGGTTGCGCGGCTGCGCAAGGCCGGAGCCATTGTCATTGGAAAGACCAACCTTGACCAGTTCGCAACCGGGCTCGTCGGTGTGCGTACACCCTATGGTGCGCCGAAGAACGCGCTCGATCCGGCCATCGTGCCGGGCGGATCGTCTGGCGGGTCAGGGGTGAGTGTCGCCCATGGCATCGTTTCCTTTGCTCTGGGAACCGATACCGCCGGGTCCGGACGCGTCCCGGCTGCCCTCAACAATATTGTCGGTCTCAAGCCATCGCTGGGCTCCTGGTCGGCCTCCGGCTCGGTGCCTGCCTGCCGGTCCATCGAAACCATCTCGGCCTTTGCGTTAACGGTAGAGGATGCCTATCGGGTGCATCAGGTCGCCAGTGGTTTCGATGAGAAGGACGCCTATGCACGGTCCATCGAGGCTCCGGGGCTGTTCGCCATCAAGGCTCCCCTGCGCATCGGTATCCCGGACAGCAACAGCATCAAATTCTTCGGGGATGACATGCAGGCTGCCTCCTTTGCCGAAGGCGTTGCCCTGCTGGCTGCTGCCGGTCATGTGATTGAACCATTGGACTTTTCGCCGTTCTACGCCATTGCAGAAATGCTCTACGAAGGCGCATGGGTGGCTGAACGAAACAGCGTCATCGACACGCTGATGGCTGATGATCCGGAGGCGATTCTGCCCGTTACACGCAAGATTGTCGGCAAGGCCAATGATCTCTCGGCAACCGATGCCTTCAGGGGCTTCTATCGTCTCAAGGAGCTGAGCCGCAAGGTTGAGCCTTTGCTGGCGCGTCTGGATGTGCTGGCTGTGCCGTCCATTCCGACCTTCTACACGGTCGCCGATCTTGAGGCTGATCCGGTGACGCCGAACTCCAATCTCGGCACCTACACCAACTTCGTCAACCTGCTCGACATGTGCGGACTGGCCGTGCCGATCCCGGCGCGGTCGGATGGCCGCCCCGGCAGCATCACCCTGTTGGCCAGCTCGGGCAAGGATGCGCTGATCGCTTCACTGTCGGCCTGTCTTGAAACCGCAGGGGAGCGGAGGCTTGGAGCCACCTCGTGGCCGCGTCCGCAAAGAAAGCCGGTTGCCGACCTGCCATCTGGCTATGTCAAGCTCGCCGTCTGTGGGGCTCACCTTGAGGGATTGCCGCTCAACTGGCAACTGACCGACAGGAACGCCTATCTGATCGAGGCGACGACGTCGGCACCCTGCTATCGCTTCTATGCACTGGCCGGGGAGGGTGTCAAGCGTCCGGGCATGATCCGGACTGCGGAAAAGCAGGCGAATGGCATCGCCGTAGAGGTCTGGGCCATGCCGCTTGCCGGGCTGGGGTCATTTCTCGCCGGTATTCCGGCGCCATTGGGCCTCGGCAAGGTCGAACTGGCAAGCGGGGAAGAGGTTTGTGGCTTCATCTGCGAGGCCACTGGCGCGGAAGGGGCAGAAGACATCACCAGCCTTGGCAGCTGGCGGGCCTACCTCAAACAGGGCTGACCACGCGCCTTGAGGCAAAGGAAGACGAGACGCTCCGGCCCGTTTGGACCGGAGCGTCTTTTCGTTACGCCAGTGCGTCCTGCACGCGTTTGACAACGGCATCTGCGGTGAAGCCGAAATATTTGATCACCTGATCCGCAGGACCGGAGGCACCGAAACGGTCGACACCCATGATGATGCCATCGCGTCCGACATAGCGTTCCCAGCCAAGAGGCGAGCCTGCCTCGATGGCCAACTGAACGGCGTCAATCGGGCCGAGGACAGCGTTCTTCCAGGCCTTGTCCTGCTTGTCGAACAGGGCCCAGTTGGGCAGGGAGACGACGGCGGTCGGAATCCCGGCCTCTTCAAGCTGCTTTTGCGCCTCAACGGCGATATGGAGCTCGGACCCCGTAGCAAACAGTGTTGCCTTGCGAGCGCTTGAGGCCTCCTTGAGGACATAGCCGCCGCGAGCGGACATGTTTTCCTCGGCACCGGTGCGCACCACAGGCAGCGGGTTTCTGGAAAGGCACAGAACCGACGGGGTGTGTTTGGCAGCAAGCGCCAGTTCCCAGCATTCCATCGCCTCGACCATGTCGCCAGGTCTGAAGACATTGAGGTTCGGCATGGCGCGCAATCCGGCCAGATGTTCCACCGGCTGATGGGTCGGGCCGTCCTCGCCGACGGTGATGCAGTCGTGGGTCATGACATAGATGACCCGCTGTTCCATCATCGCCGACAGACGAACCGCAGGGCGGGCATAGTCGATGAAGCACAGGAAGGTGCCACCAAACGGAATGAGACCGCCATGCACGGCCATGCCGTTCATCATCGCAGCCATTGCATGTTCGCGAATTCCGAACGGAATATAGCGTCCGCCCCAGTCGCCAGCGGCAATCGGGCGGGCCTTTTGCGGCCAGGTGAGGGTGGAACCGGCCAGATCAGCCGAACCACCGACGAGCTCGGGCATCAGGTCGAACAGGGCGTTGAGCACCTTGCCGGATGCCATGCGCGTTGCCACCGGCTTGTCGGCAAGAGCTGCTGTGCGCAGGGCTTTCAGCGCCTCGAGAGCTTCTGCCGGAAGGTCTCCGGCCATGCGCCGTTCAAACTCTGCCTTGGTGGCTGTCGGAGCAGCGGCAAGGCGGTCCTGCCAGGACTTGTGGTCTGCCTTGCCGCGAGCACCGGCACCGCGCCAGTCGTCAAATACAGCCCCCGGGATTTCGAAGGCCTCGTAAGGCCAGCCGAGCATTGCCTGCATGGCCTTGCGATCTTCGGCGCCGATTGCTCCGAAGTGAGCGGCAGGTTTGCCCTGCTTGGCCACAGATCCGCGGCCGATGACAGTGCGGCAGGCGATCATCGACGGGCGCGGGTCGGCCTTGGCGGCGAGAATGGCCCGTTCAATGGCATCCGTGTCATGGCCATCGATGGACTGGACATGCCATCCGGCGGCGGTGAAGCGGGCAACCTGATCTTCCGATGTGGCATGCGTGGTATTGCCGTCAATGGTCACCTTGTTGTCGTCGAACAGCATCACCAGCTTGCCAAGCCCCATGTGAGCGGCAAAGGTGATGGCTTCCTGAGCAATGCCTTCCATCAGACAGCCGTCACCTGCCATGACATAGGTGTAGTGATCCACCAGCGCATCGCCATAATCGGCGTTGAGGGTCCGTTCCGCCAGAGCCATGCCAACCGCGTTGGCGACGCCCTGTCCGAGCGGGCCAGTGGTCACCTCGATGCCACGCAGCTGTTCATATTCCGGGTGACCTGCGGTCTTGGCCCCGAGCTTGCGGAATTTCCTGATATCGTCGAGCGAGATGTCGGGAGAACCGGTCAGCCAGAGCAGGGCATACATCAGCATCGAACCATGTCCGGCGGAAAGGACAAAGCGGTCGCGGTCAGCCCATTCCGGCTCGGCGGCGTCATATTTCATGATCTTGTCAAACAGCACGGCGGCAACATCCGCCATCCCCATGGGCATGCCGGGATGACCGGACTGCGCGACCTCAACGGCATCAACGGTCAGGAAACGCAGGGCGCTGGCCATATCATGCAGGCGCTTGTCGGTTGGCACGATGGGCTCGACGGTGGCTTGGGCTGGTGTCTTGACGGGGGTATTCATGTCTTTCTCCATGATAGGGAAGGCCGAGTTCCAGCGGTCCTGCAGACGAGAGCGCTGCAGGTGGCGGAACATTTCGGTTCTTGCCACCTCCGATCACAAGGATCAGAGGCAGCGTTGTCTTGAGATTGGGGGCTTTGATACCGGATTACATGAGGCCAGCCAGACGAGGCAGGAAGAGCACCAGATCCGGAAACAGGCTGATCAGGGCCAACACGCCGATAGAGATGAACAGGAATGGCATGATCTCTCTTGAAATCGCCCCTATTCGTGTCTCGTTTGACGTGATCGCCGCCCCGGCGAACAGGCACAGCCCGTAAGGCGGGGTCATCAGGCCGATCATCAGGTTGAACACCATCACGACACCAAAGTGGATCGGGTTGATGCCCACGGCCGTTGCAATTGGTGTCAGGATCGGACCAAGAATGAGGATGGCCGGTGCCGCATCCATGAACATGCCCCACATCAACAGGAAGATGTTGATGACCAGCAGCACCATCAGCGGATCAACCGCATTCATGCGGATCCACTCCGCAGCGATTTGTGGCAAGTGGGCGACGGCCAGGATCCAGCCGAAGATACCGGCTGTGCCGATGAGGAAGAAGATGGCAGCCGAATCCCGGGCGACCTTGGCTCCGACAACCAGCAGGTCCTTGAAGCCGACGTTGCGATAGAGGAAGAAGCCCAGCAGCAGCGCATAGCCAACGGCAACGGAAGCTGCCTCGGTCGGGGTGAATACGCCTGAAAGGATGCCACCCATCAGGATGACAGGCATCAACAGCGCGGGGACAGAGGATTTGCAGATCTTGATGACTTCTGCCAGCATGTATTTGCCGTGCGAGGAGCGATAGCCCCGGCGGCTGGCGATGATCCAGACCACCAGCATCTGTGCGAGGCCGAGCAGCACACCGGGCAGGGCTCCGCCGACCAGCAGGGCACCTGTCGAGACCTGGGCAACCGATGCAAAGATGACCATCGGGATCGATGGCGGAATGATCGGCCCCTGAACGGAGGAGGCCACAGTGACCGCAGCCGAGAAGCTCTCCGAATAGCCGTTCTTCTTCATCGCCGGAATAAGCACCGAGCCAAGACCGGCGACATCAGCCAATGCCGACCCCGAGCACCCGCCAAACAGCATTGAGGCGACCACATTCACCTGTGCGAGCCCACCCCGCATGCGCCCGACCATCAGGTTGGCGAGCGAGACGATGTTGTCGGTGATGCGGCAGGCAGCCATGACGTGCCCTGCCATGACAAACAGTGGAACTGCCAGCAGCACGAAGCTGTCGATCGACGTGAAGAACTGGTGAATGATCGTCCGCATGGACTGCTCGGAAACCAGAAAATAGACGAGCGAGGCGATGCCGGTCGTAAAACTCAAAGGCACGCCCAGTATCGCCAGAAAGCCAAATATCACCAGCATGAGCGAAAAGGCGAAAGTCATTTTTGCGTCTCCGATACAGGGGCATCCGCATTGACGAGGAATTCCGGTTCGAGAATCCAGCTGCGATGGTAGAAGAGGATGTCGATGGCATCCAATATGAGATAGAGCAGCACAAAGCACGCTCCGAGCGGGATCGCGAAGAATGGCCAGAAGAAGGAAATCTGCAGCCCCGGCGTCGTCATCCACTCGTTGGCGTTGGCATAGCCCCAGCCCACATAGATGAGATAGACAAAGAACACGGCGACGGGCAGACGCAGGACAAAGTCATACCACATGGCCTGCTTGCGCGGGATCATCGAAATGACGATCATCAGGCGCGGGTGGGCATAGTGGCGGTAGGCTGTAGCTGCGCCAACACTGGTGACATAGATCATCAGATATTTGGCCGCTTCTTCAGCCCAATAGAGCGGCATGGCGAGGAAATATCGCATGCAGACCTGCAGGAGCAGAACGGAAAAGATGCTGAAGACCAGAACAGCCAGAAAGACGTTCAATAACATATTGACCGCATCCAGCGTCCGTTCGATCTTGTTGGGGGGATTTATCGGTGTTTGCATTTCCAGTCCTCGGACCTTGGGAAAAAGCGGACGGGAAGCGGACTATGCCGCTCCCCGCCTTGGCTCCAGGATTTTAGTAGACTAGATCCTCGTAGCTCTTCTGGATGCGGTCGATTTCGTCCTGAACCATCTTCAGGACTTCGGCGCCGCCATCCACGTTCTTTTCAAACCATGCAAAGGCTGCTGGCTGGAATGCCTTCTTGAATTCGGCGATTTCGGCAGCGGTTGGCTGATAGATCTCGACGCCATGGTCCTGCAGCCATTTGCCGTCGATGATGTCTTTCAGCGGGGCGAGTGCTTCAGAACCAGCCTGAGCTTCGCTGCCTGCTTTCATGATGGCAACCTGAATGTCCTGCGGCAGGCTCTTGAACCAGTCGACGTTATAGGTAACAGCGCCAACCAGGTGAACATGGCCATCAAGCGTGATGTATTTCTGAACTTCGTGGAAGTTCATGGCACGGATGGTTGCCAGCGGGTTTTCCTGACCATCGACAACGCCGGTCTGCAGGGACGTATAGACTTCAAGCCATGGCACCGGAGTTGCCTGGGCACCGGCTGCGTTGAACATTTCGATATGCGGACGAACCTGCATGGTGCGCAGTTTTACGCCCTTGAGGTCGGCCACGGTGTGGACCGGCTTCTTGGCCGTTGAAATCTGGCGATAGGCCTGCGGGCTGAAGAACAGGATGCCGACACCGGTCTTTTCCTCAAGCTCGGCAAGGATCTTCTTCATGACCGGGTTTTCGCGGGTGTAGAGCTTCTGGGCGACAGCCATGTCGGGCATGATATAGGGCAGGTCGGTGAAGGTGATTTTCGGGAACAGGTTGGACATCACGCCCATTGCCAGTTCGCTGCCCTGCAGTTCGCCGGATTTGACCTGCTGCAGGCCGGACAGCTGATCGCCAAGCTGACCATCAGGGAAGACCTGAACGTCAACACGGCCGTCCGTGTAGAGTTCCACTTTCTGTTCGAAGATCGCCAAAGAGGCGGATGCCGGCAGAGCCATCGGATCGGCTGGCGTGCCACTTGCGATTTTCATGACATAGTCAGCGGCAAAAGCCGCATTTGCGCTAAGGGCAAGAGCAATTGCCGTACCCGTTACCAGAGCTTTCAATTTCATCTAAACCTCCCAGTGTCTGACCCTCCCGCCAGACACAATTGCATCAGGACGATGCATTCCAATACGATAGAAAATGGAACATATATTCTATCTTGGGGTCAATATGAAATCTTTGATCTTGGACTAAAGTTATATATTTTCCTTCACAACCGATGCCGAATTGAGGCGTGTGCCTATCGAGACGGCCAGCGCGGCGGCAAGGCAGAAGGTTGCCGAATAGGTGCGGAACCCGCCGACATCTTCTTCCACCACCTCCAGACTCACATCGGCCAGACCAGACAGGGGACTGAGCGGTGTATCGGTGATCGCCACCACCTGTGCCCCGTCGCTTTTGGCCTTTTCGGCCACCAGTACAACCTCCGACGTGTAGGGTTCAAACGAGATCAGCAGCACCACTTCTCCCGGATTGAAAGTGTTGGGAATCTTGATCGATCCTACATCAGTGTGCAGGATAACGCGATGATCGAATTGTCCCAGAACATAGGCAAGATAGCAGGCAACGGAGAAGGCCCGGCGTTGGCCGACAACATGCAGATAGGGTTTACTGCAGATGATTTCTGCTGCGTTTTCAATCAATTGAGGGTCCATCTTGGTCATCAGTCGCTCAATGGAGGCGATGGATGAGTCGCAGAAATCAACGAACAGGAGATCAGCTTCCGTCTCGCCGCGCTGGCGCAGAGTGTTGATGCGATAGCGATAGGGAGGGCGCTGCTGCGTTGCCTGCCGGCGGAACAGCTGCTGCATGTCCGAGTAGCCCTGCAGGCCGAGCGCCTGTGCGAAACGAATGAAGGCAGAGGGGGCAATGCCGGATTCCTGGGATGCCTGTGCCACGGTCAGGAAGGCCATGGCGTCGCCCTTGCGCAAGACAAAACTGGCGCAATCCTGAAGCCGTTTGGGCAGGCCGTCCTTGATTATCGATATCTTCTTTTCGAACTCGGTGACCGAGGTTGGGATGGATGCTTCATTCATCGTGCTAGTGACCTCCATCATGGATTGGGTGGGGGGTATCCCGGAAAAACTGGCTCACCTTACGTGAGCCATTTCAGAATTGGAATGAAAATTTCATTCTATTTGACACACCCTGTTCAAAGTTTGATACATTTTGTGTGTAGAACAAAAATTTCTAAAATTTCTCTTTTAGAATTTATATTTCATTGCTAGTCTAACGTCAACTCGTCCACAAGAGGATTGGAAATAAACGGGAGGATTAGAAATAGGTGAGCGATGCAGAAGACACTTGATCTCATAACAATCGGACGCAGCTCCGTCGATCTCTACGGAAGCCAGGTCGGCGGCAGACTGG
This sequence comes from Cohaesibacter haloalkalitolerans, assembly GCF_003574655.1. Lineage (GTDB taxonomy): Bacteria > Pseudomonadota > Alphaproteobacteria > Rhizobiales > Cohaesibacteraceae > Cohaesibacter > Cohaesibacter haloalkalitolerans. Next base: position 423,548 of record NZ_QNUM01000002.1, on the reverse strand, counting down.
AGGACATGCGCTCGTTTGAGAAATACATCGGGGGCAGCCCCACCAATATGGCCGCCGGCACCGCCAAACTTGGCGTTCGGTCTGCAGTCATCACACGCGTTGGCGATGAACATCTGGGCCGCTTTATCCGGGAGGAACTGGAAGCCCTTGGCGTTGATACGCGCGGCGTGATAACCGACCCGCAGAGACTGACGGCGCTCGCCATTCTCGGCATTCGCGACAAGGAACACTTCCCCCTGATCTTCTATCGCGAAAACTGCGCCGACATGGCGCTGTGCGAAGACGATATCGATCCCGCGTTCATTGCCGAGGCCCGCTGTGTTACGGCCACTGGCACTCACCTGAGCCACCCGCGCACCAAGGCGGCGGTGCTCAAGGCGCTGCGTCTGGCAAGGGAAAATGGCGCAAAAACTGCGCTGGATATCGATTATCGGCCCAATCTTTGGGGGCTTTCCGGCCATGGCGATGGCGAAAACCGTTTCATTGCCTCCGAGGAGGTCACCCGGCAGTTGCAGGAAACCCTGTCCCTGTTTGACCTGATTGTCGGCACCGAAGAGGAATTCCATATTGCCGGCGGCACCACCGATACGCTTGAGGCGCTCAGGGCCGTCCGTAAGGTGACTGGTGCGACTCTCGTGTGCAAACGCGGCCCGATGGGGGCTACTGCCTTCACCGGCGCCATTCCCGGCTCGCTCGATGATGGTGAATCCGGCCCCGGCTTCCCAATTGAGGTGTTCAACGTGCTCGGAGCAGGGGATGGCTTCATGTCCGGCCTTCTGAAAGGCTGGCTTGATGGCAAGGACTGGGTCACGGCCCTGACCTATGCCAACGCCTGCGGTGCCTTTGCTGTCAGTCGCCACGGCTGCACACCGGCCTATCCAAGCTGGGAAGAGCTGCAATTCTTCCTGCAACGCGGCGTCAAGACACCGGCCTTGCGCAAGGACCTGGAACTGGAGCAGATCCATTGGTCGACGAACCGGCACAAGGCCTGGCCGGATGTCCGGATTTTCGCCTTTGACCATCGTATCCAGCTGGAGCGCATGTGCGATGAACAGAAGGTGCCGCGCGCCCGTATTGGTTCGTTCAAGAAGCTGTGCCTTGAGGCCACGATGCAGGTTTCCGGCGGTCGGGATGGCTACGGCATCCTGTGCGACAACCGGGTTGGTCAGGAAGCTCTGCATGCTGCTGCCGACAAGGGACTATGGATCGGGCGCCCGGTGGAATTCCCCGCGTCCTGTCCACTAGCATTCGAAGAGGAACTTGGCCCGGACTGCGGTGGTCTGCGGGAATGGCCTCAGAACCACGTCGTCAAGGTGCTGTGCTATTGCCACCCGGACGACGATGTCGCCTTGCGGGATCAGCAGGAAGCCACCCTGCTGAAGCTGGCCGCAGCGGCCCGCAACAACCGGCTTGATCTGCTGGTTGAACTGATCACGTCGCCGGTAGGGCCGGTCGATGACATGTCGGCTGCCAAGTTGATCCGGCGGCTGTATGAGATCGGCATCTATCCGGACTGGTGGAAGCTGGAGCCGATGAAGACCGACGCCGCCTGGCGAAATGCCTGCCACGAGATCGAGAGCCATGACCCGCACTGCCGCGGTGTGGTGGTTCTGGGGCTCGCTGCCGATATGGAGGCTCTTGGGCCTGCATTGCGGATTGCTGCTGCCCATCCGCTGGTCAAGGGCTTTGCGGTCGGCCGTACCATCATGAACGCCACGGCGCTTCAGTGGTTCGCAGGCGAGGTGGATGACGCAACCGCAGTGCGTCAGTTGACAGAGAATTATGGAGCTTTGTGCTCGCTCTGGGACGAGGCCAGATTGTCTGCCCTCGGAGCCGGAGACGAGGCCAATCATTAGGAGGAAAGACATGTCTTACAATTTGCATCGCAAGCCGCAGGCTGAAAGCGGCAAGGTTCACGATATCACCCCGGAAAGCGCCGGCTGGACCTATGTCGGCTTCGGTCTCTATGACCTGAAACCGGGGGAAACGGCAGCCGAAGCCACTGGCGACCGCGAGGTCATCCTCGTCATGCTCGAAGGCTATGCGGAAATTTCCGGCGCTGGCGAAGCTTTCGGCAAGATCGGCAGCCGCGACAGCGTTTTCGATCCGATTGCACCCCAGTCGGTCTATATTCCGAACGACAGCAACTGGTCGCTTGTTGCCGTGACAGACTGCAAGGTGGCCGTCTGCTCGGCTCCTGGCATGGGTGGCCACAAGGCTCAGGTCCTGAAGGCTCCGGAGCGGGTTACCAAGGGCAAGGGCGCCAACACCCGCCACATCTTCCCGATCGCCATGGAAGACTATGACGTTGCCGACAGCCTGCTTGTCACCGAATGCATCACGCCATCGGGGCACTGGTCATCCTATCCCCCGCACCGTCATGATACGGACAATTTCCCGACCATCACCCATCTGGAAGAGAGCTATTATCACCGCCTGAACCCGTCCAAGGGCTATGCCCATCAGCGGGTCTACAATGATAGCGGTTCGATGGATGAAACCTTCACGGTGCATGATGGCGAAGTGGTGCTGGTGCCGGAAGGCTACCATCCGTGTGGCGCCCCCTATGGCTATGACCTCTATTATCTTAACGTCATGGCTGGCCCGCTGCGCAAATGGCGGTTCCAGAACCACCCGCACCACGACTGGATTGCCCAGAAAGACGCCTGATAATCTCCCCGCTGTCCCGGTCCCCTCTGCCCTCCTGGAGGGGCTGGAACCCAAGCAGCAGAAGCGGCATGCTCCTTGTGGGCATGCCGCTTTTTTATTCGCAAACCCAAGCGGGCTTGGGCAGATCAACGTCAGCTAGGCCGGGAAATGCTGACGGGTCCGGTTGGCAAAGGCTACCAGCGACAACATGACCGGAACTTCCACCAGAACACCGACCACCGTTGCCAGCGCGGCGCCGGAATTGAGACCGAACAGACCGATGGCGACAGCCACTGCCAGCTCGAAGAAGTTGGAGGTGCCGATGAGGGCGCAAGGGGCAGCGATCCGGAAGGGCACCTTCATGATCCATGCTGCGAGATAGGCAATAGCAAAGATGCCGTAGGATTGCATGAGAAGCGGCAAGGCGATAAGTGCGATCAGCAACGGCTGCGACAGGATGACCCCGCCCTGAAAGCCGAACAGCAGGACCACCGTGGCCAGAAGACCGAGCACCGACACCGGCTTGAGTTTGCCGGTAAAAGCCGCAACTGCCTCGTCGGTTCTTGTGCCTGCAGCAAGAGCCTTGCGCGTGAAATAACCCGCAACCAGCGGCACCACGACATAGAGCACGACGCTGAGAATGAGCGTATCCCAGGGCACGGGAATGTCGGTCACGCCCAGCAGCAGGGCGACAATCGGGGCGTAGGCGAAAACCATGATGAGGTCATTCACGCTGACCTGCACGAGGGTATAGTTGGCGTCGCCTCTGGTCAGCTGCGACCAGACGAACACCATCGCCGTGCAGGGCGCGGCCCCCAGCAGGATCAGACCGGCGATATAGGAATCCGCATCAGCCGGGCCAATCATGCCCGCGAACAGATATTTGAAGAACACCACCCCGAGCACGGCCATGGTGAAGGGTTTGATCAGCCAGTTGACCGCCAGGGTGATGATCAGTCCCTTCGGTTGGTCGGCGACATGGCTGATGGAGGAGAAATCCACCGACACCATCATCGGATAGACCATGGCCCAGATCAGCAGGGCGACCACAAGGTTGACATGGGCATATTCCAGCCCGGCCAGAAGACCGAACAGCCCGGGAAACAGTTCCCCGAGCACAAGGCCCGCTGCAATCGCCAAGGCGACCCAGACGGAGAGCCATTTTTCGAAAAATCCGATGCCGCCGGGCTCGGAGGCATGGGAAGGCAGGTTTGCATCAACGGACATGAGACGTCTTTCTTTCAGACAGGTTCTTTCAGGACTTGCCGATTTCATCGAGTTTCTGTTGCAGGGACAGATGGCCGATTCTGGCAAGGGGAAGAGAGGTGAAAATGGAGATCCTGGAATTCAGCATGCGATAGACATCGGAAAAAGCCAGCGCAATTTCGGGGTCCGAACCATATGCCGCAGCCGGATCTGGCACACCCCAGTGGGCAGTCATCGGCTGGCCGGGCCAGATCGGGCAAACCTCTCCGGCGGCGTTGTCACAGACGGTGAACACGAAATCCAGTTTTGGGGCGCCGTCGGCGGCAAATTCGTCCCAGCTCTTGGAACGGGCGGAGCTGGTATCATAATTGAGCCGTTGCAGCAGCGCCAAAGCCTGAGGGTGGACCTGCCCGGTGGGATGGGAGCCCGCCGAGAAGGCGCGAAAGCTGCCTTGACCGAGACGGTTCATGATGGCCTCTGCCATAATCGATCTGGCAGAGTTTCCCGTGCACAGGAAAAGCACGTTATAGAGACTCTCACTCATTGTGTGTCCTTTTAAGGTCTATGACAGGTTCCAATGTCAGACATTGTCCATCCTGTTGATGTCAGCGGTCCGCCAGTGTCTGGCTCGGCTATCGCGGGTCGCATGGAAGGACGGTCGGCTTGGTTGGAAAATCCTTGAAGCTACCTCAATAATATATCAAGAATTCTTGAATAATTGAAGTGACGTGTCTTGTCAATGCGTTTTAGCGAATATGCATTGACTTGCATATACGGACAGGAGTATATAACCGGTATGGAAAATATCACAAATATATTCGGCGCCCTGTCTGATCCGATCCGGTTGCGGATTCTGGCGCTTATCGCGGAAGAAACCGAGCTTTGCGTCTGTGAACTGGTTGGGGCACTGGAACTGCCGCAGCCAAAAATCTCGCGCCACTGCAAGGTTCTCAATGAGGCCAATCTGCTCAGCAGCCGCCGCGAGGCACAATGGGTGCTCTATTCACTGTCCGAGGACAACCCGGACTGGGCAAGACAAGCCGTGATGGCGGCCATCGAAGGGGTGCGCAAGGACCCGCACCATGCCGCCGACCGTACACGGCTCACATCGGTTCAAAGGCCACCAGTCAGATGTGACCTGACGGAGAAGCAAGCATGCTAGACGATATTTCAACGGCCGGGGATCGTGGCTCCCTGTTGACAAGAGCAGGCAAACCGGGCCCCGCCATGCTGATCGTGGCGACGGTGATCGGTCTTGCCCTGTGGTGGACGGTTTACAGCTGGCTCATTCCCTTTTCCGAAGCGGTGACGTCACTCTTCCCTGTCGAGCGCCACAGTCACACCGGCGAGGCGATTGCCTTTTTCTTCTATGATGTGCCCAAGGTGCTGATGCTGCTCACCCTCATTGTTTTCGCCATGGGAGTGATACGCTCGTGGTTCAGCCCGGAGAAGACCCGCGCACTGCTGGCTGGCAAACGCGAGGGTGTTGGCAATGTCCTTTCGGCCTGCCTTGGTATTTTGACCCCCTTCTGCTCCTGCTCCGCCGTGCCGCTGTTCATCGGTTTCGTCTCGGCTGGCGTGCCGCTGGGAGTGACTTTCTCCTTCCTCATCGCCGCACCGATGGTCAATGAGGTTGCGCTCATCCTGCTGGTCGGTCTGGTCGGCTGGAACGTGGCGCTGACCTATCTGTTTTTCGGCCTAGGTGTTGCCATTGTTGCTGGCTGGGTCATCGGCAAGCTGAAACTGGAGGGCTGGTTGCAGGACTGGGTCCGGGATATCCATTCGGGGGCCAATGCTCCGGCGGATTTCAGCGGCGAGACGCTGACCATGTCCGATCGTTACAAGCTGGGCTATGAGGCCGTGCGCGAGATCCTCTCCAAGGTCTGGGTCTGGATCATCCTTGGCATCGGGCTCGGTGCGCTGATCCATGGCTATGTGCCTGAGAATCTGATGGTCGACATCATGGGCGCCGACGCATGGTGGTCCGTGCCGGTTGCAGTGGTCATGGGCGTGCCGCTCTACACCAATGCTGCGGGCGTCATTCCCATCGTCGAGGCGCTGCTCGGCAAGGGGGCTGCTCTGGGCACCGTGCTCGCCTTCATGATGAGCGTGATCGCGCTCTCGATGCCGGAAATGCTGATCCTGCGACAGGTGCTGACCCTGCGCCTGATCGCGGTCTTCATCGCGGTGGTAAGCTGCGGCATTCTCGCCGTCGGCTTCCTGTTCAACGCGATTTTCTAACTGCAATGCAAGAGTGACAAAAGGAAAGTGACTGTCATGAAACAGGTTAAAGTCTATGGTCCCGGCTGCAAACGCTGCGAGACAACGGCCCAGATGGTGCGGGATGCCGCAGCCAAACTGGGGCTTGATGCCGACGTCGAAAAAGTGACCGACCCCAAGGAAATCGCCATGGCTGGCGTGCTGTCCACACCGGGTATCTCGATTGATGGCAAGCTGGTGCACGCCGGTGGCCTGCCGGATGAAGCAAAGCTTGAAGGCTGGCTCAAGGCTTAGGGCAGGAACGGCTCAGCTTGATACGAGTATCGAATGAAAAACGGCGGGGCAATCCCCGCCGTTTTTGTGCAAGCAACACTGCGCCTCAGATCACCACGATCGGGGTCTGCGGAGGCACCCGGCGGTGCAGGTCGATGATGTCCTGATTGAGCATGCGCACACAGCCGGAGGAGACGGCCCGGCCGATGGACCAGACCTCGGCAGTGCCGTGCAGCCGGTAAAGGGTGTCCTTCCCGTTCTGATAGATATAGAGGGCGCGGGCGCCAAGCGGGTTGTTCAGCCCCGGAGGCATACCGCCGTTGCGCCAGCTCCATTTTTCCAGCTCGGGCTGCCGGGCAATCATTTCTTCCGGTGGCGTCCATGTCGGCCAGACGGCCTTGCGGGCGACAACGGCTCGGCCGGACCATTCAAACCCGGCACGTCCCAGACCAACGCCATAACGAATGGCGCGGCCATTTTCTCCAACCAGATAGAGGAAGAAATTCTGCGTATCGACAATAAGCGTGCCGACCTTCTCATCGGTAGTGTAGGCCACTTCCTGACGCAGGAATTTCTTGTTGATCTTGCTCAGGTCGATGGCGGGCAGCGGGAACTGCTCTTCGGGCATCGGGCCATACATCACTTCAAACGGGCTGGAGAGGCCCGGGTCCGGGAGGGTTGGTTTCGTGCGGGTGCTGCAGGCTGCCAACAGGCCAAAGCTCATCAGGGCCGAGCCTTTGATGAAACTGCGGCGGGAGGGCATCATTTGGTCCAGCCCAACAGATGGCGGCGTATCTTTTTCTTGTATCACGTTTCGTCACTCACTTTGATCGTGTAATTTGGCCAATGGCAATCACCAAGCATAAGGCTCTCACCAAGCCTCAAGCTGGAGTGTCTGCAACCGGATACCTTATTGGCACCCTGCTGCCTGGCCAGACTGCACGGGGAAGATTGTCTTCCAGAAATATTCGGCCTCAATTGAGGCAACTTTCGGCCACTGAGCGATCAAGATCCGCCACAAAGCCCATATTCCACCGTCAAACAGCATGAACACAACATGTGGGGGTCTAAGGATTAATACTCAAGGCTTGGATGTCCGGGATTCAATCGCCCAAATGCTGCTTAAATCAGAGCATTCAAGCGCAAAAAGGCACTCAATGGTCAGGCGATGCCTTCGTTTGAAACCGAATCGAACACGGACTTGCCGTCAGGCAAAACGGGGAGGGGGAGGGTCCGGTGAGTAGATCCGGGCTGAAAAGACCTGACCGCCATAGGAAAGCGCTTCATCTTCAGGCGACAGACCGAAGGTTGATGGCACCGCAGTCAGGGTCAGAACCTTGGCGCTGCATTGCCCCTGCTGCTTGGCAGGGGCTGCTGGCGATGTCTTGCAGGGTTGGGCGACCGATTCCACCAGCGCAGTAGCAAGCTCTTCCACGACAGGTTGGCTTGGCGGCGTCGCGGCTGCATTCCCTGGATGGGAAAAGTGGCTGCCGAAATAGACGAACGAAATCACGCCCACCAGAAGGAGCATGTTCCCAATCCATCCAAACCGTGCGGCAAAGCACATCATTTCCCGGCAGTTCCTTCTTTTGCAACAGATTCGCCATTCGTCGGACATGATGCCACAAAATTATGCATATGGAAGTCACAATTCTGCGAAAGTCTGCAAGGCCGCTATGCAGGCAACGGTTTGAAGGCTATCAGGACGGTTCCTGCCGTGATGAAACGCTTGGTCACAGGATGGAAAGGTCTATTTCAGCAGATACTTGATGAGAGCGGCGATGATCAGGATACCGATGATCAGGATCAGCCAGCTACCAATGCCGCCATAGCCGATCCCCATTCCAAATCCCATTCCGTTTCCGCGCATGGCTCCGGTCCTCCCCCTGAGAATGATCTGGCAGGCCCTCTTGCTCACTTGCCGATCATTGCGGAGAACGCCTGCCATCTTTCCAGTCTAGTACGGATCGCTCCGCCCGCTCAGTGACACAAGGCAGCACGGGAAGCCGCATCGGAGGCCGCTTCCTTCTGGGATTGCACCGGGGAGCGATGATCCCTGCTGGCATCCCGGGACGGCGGCACACCGAACATGCGTGAATACTCCCGACTGAACTGCGACGGGCTCTCATAGCCCACAGCAAAGGCGGCGCGGCTCACCTCGGCACCGGCCAGGATGGACCGGCGGGCGGCCTGCAGGCGCAGGGTCTTTTGATATTGCAACGGGCTCATGCCCGTTGCCGTGCGAAAGTGGCGCCGGAAGGACGGCTGGCTCATCCCGGCACAGCTGGCCATGTCCTCGATCGGCACGCTCTTGTCGAGGTTGGTGCGGATCCAGTTGAGGGCGCGCCGGATCTGCTGGATCCTCGGATCAGACAGCACAATCTGATGGATGGCCCCGCCTTGCGGGCCGCGCAATAGGCGATAGAGTATCTCGCGCCGGATCAGGGGACCCATGACCGGAAGGTCTTCCGGGCTGGCTGGCAGTTTGAGCAGGCGAGCGCAGGCATCCAGCAGGTCAAGCGAGGCTGGGCCGAGGGCGTAGCATTTGCCCTGTTCCGGTTCCAGATTGATGGCTTCGGCGATGAGGTCCGCCAGACTGTCCTGTTCCAGCATCAGGTTGAGCGCCAGATAAGGCTGCTCAGGGCTGGCGGACGTGATGCGGCTGGTGATGGGCAGGTCGATCGAGCCGATGAAACAGGACCCCGGATCATAATGTAGCACGGTCTGCCCGATGGTCACCTCCATGGTGCCCTGAATCACAATGCTTGCCATGGGAGCATAGAGTTCGGACATCGTTGGCTGGGTGGATGTGGCGGCAAAAAGCTCGACACCGGCAAGGATCTCCTCGCGCACGATGGGTTCGGTCCTGCCGGCGAGACAGGACAGCGCCATCAGCTCCAGGCGGCGCAACAGATCCGGTCGCCCGGCTTGGTCTTCAGGCATGTCTATTGGTCTCCTTCCTTGCATCGGGATCAGTCACTTTGATCAGATCAGGCAAGTCTGCGATCAAATTCGGCAAGGGGAAATGGGGCTCAACTTCCTATATTGTAACCAGAAAACCGGCCCCTTGGTCAAGTGTTCCCATTCTGCCAACGGCAGATGAATTTCGTATTTTGGGCATGTCGCACCAAACGCGCCTGCCGTCAGATGGTCGCTTTCATTATTTGAAACATGCAGGTTCCCTGATCGTGAAAAGGCGGGAACTGCTGCACAAGAGTAAACAGCAAGGAATGTCTCCCCATGTCTAGCAAACCTGTTCGTGTCGGCTTCATTGGATTGAACCCGGATAGCAACTGGGCCTTCATGGCGCATGTGCCCGCCCTCAAGTCGCTGGGCGATCGCTTCGAAATCGTCGGCGTTGCAAACAGTTCAGCCCAGAGTGCCGAACGCACTGCCAAGGCGCTCGGCCTCAAGCATGCCTTTCAAACACCTGATGCGCTGGTCGCTTCCGACGAGGTGGATCTGGTGGTCGTCACCGTCAAGGTGCCTTACCATTTCGAGCTTGTCTCCAAGGCGCTAAACGCCGGAAAACATGTCTATTGCGAATGGCCACTTGGCAACGGTGTTGAGGAAGCCCGCAAGCTTGCCGCGCTCGCCGAAGAAAAGGGCGTCGTTGCCGTTGCCGGCACACAGGCCCGTGCAGCGCACGAGATCCTGCATCTCAAGAAGCTGATCGCCGACGGCTATGTTGGCAGGGTGCTGTCCACCACACTGGTGGGCACGGGTGGCAACTGGGCCAACCAGGCCAGCTCCGCTCTCTACTATCTGTTCGACAAAACCAACGGAGCCACCATGCAGGACATCCCCATGGCGCACACGTTGGCTGCCGTCAAGGATGTGCTGGGCGATTTCGGCGACCTCGATGGCCGCTTCATCAGCAACTTCAAGACTGTGAAGGTAACCGATACCGGTGAGGAAAGGCCCAAGACTGCTGCCGATCAGGTCATGGTTCACGGAGCCATGGCAAGCGGAGCCGCCTTCTCCCTGCATTATCGGGGTGGCACCAACCGGGGTACCAACCTGCTCTGGGAAATCAATGGCACTGAAGGGGACATTCAGGTCACGGCAGGTCTCGGTCATGCCCAGATGGTCCAACTGACCGTGCGGGGTGCGCGTGGCGAGGACAAGGAGCTCGCAGAGCTGATGCCGGACGCCTCGGTCTATGAAGGGCAGCCGGAATTTCCAGGAGCCCGCAATGTTGCCGGTATCTACGCTCTTCTTGCTGACGACATCCAGAATGGCACCCGCACGGCACCGACCTTCGATGATGCACTTGCATTGCACGAAATTCTGGACCGGATCGAGAAATCCGCCGAAGCCAAGGGCTGAGAGCGGAGGCCGAAGCGTCGAGGAGGCTGCACCCCCACAGCCTCCTGCATAAAAAAGCGGCCGCCAGAATCACCCGTTGGTGACACTGGCGGCCGGTACGCATGGCTCCAGTCGGCCTTGTTGTATGGGCTTGGCGGAAATTATTGGCAGCTGTAGCTGTCAATGCTGGTTTTATCGCCGCCCTTATAGTGAGCTTCCTTGGGATATGCGCAAATCGGTTGGGTCGTGCCTTCAAAGCTCTTGCCGGTCGCAGCCATCTGCTCGGGCGCTTTGTTGCTGTCCATCCATTTTTCCATGACCGTCAGCGGATCGAAGTCATCCATAGCCGGGCCGCCGCCACAGTGAGTCATGCCGGGAACCATGAACAGGCGGGAGAACTCCGTATCGCCGGTGTTGGCCTCTGCCTTTTCATACCAGGTCATCAGGTCGCTGGCCGAAAAGACCGGGTCGGACATGCCGTGGAAGACCAGAAGTTTGCCACCATGGTTGGCATAGGTGGTCATGAAGGTCGAGTTGGCGTCGAAATAGCCGCCGACTTCACGAACCGCTTGCTCCGCCTTGCCGAAATCCAGCGTTGCCAGATCAACACTCGGGGTTGGCGGCGTCATGAACAGCTGCGAGAAGGACGCAAGGCCCAGAACAACGTTGAGGGCGTTGGATTGGCCATTCTCCGATGTCCCCAGTTTCCACGCGCGCCAGCCTGCCGCATTGATCCCGGCGTCGACCGGCCAGTCGCTGTAAACGGAGTTGCCTCCGGCATCCACCGGCCCGGCCATGACGCGCTTCAGGGCATCGAGTTTCTTGTCTTCCAGCGTGCCTCGCAGGCTTTCCAGATCGAATTTGCAGCTTTTGTAGGCGTTGATCAGACCATCCTTGAGACCATCCTGATCGTCGCACGCATCGAGCACCGCCCGGGAAACCAGATCGAGATCGTCCTGAGTCAGGGCCTTGGCCAGAATTTTCTCGCCATTCACTTCTGGCGCAATGGCCATCAGTTGCTTAACATCCCACAGTTCCGCCAGCGGCGCATGGGAGAGATGGAAACCGGGATTGCCGGCAACAACACCATCAAATTCCAGTGGAAAGCGTTGGGCTGCCATCAGGGCTTCGCGGCCACCATTCGAGCATCCCATGAAGACCGACTGGTCTGGCTGTCTGCCATAGAATTCGTCGATCAGATCCTTTGCCACGTTGGTCACCTTGCCGATGGCCGCAAAGCCGAGGTCAAGCCGGGCCTGCTGGTCCTGGGCAAAGGCGGCGTCATAACCGTTGTGGCCACCGTCCATGCTGATGACCGCATAGCCGCGGGCAAGGGCCGGCGTTGCCGTGGTGGTATTGACCGGCACGGAGCCGATCGCTGGGGCAATGAAGCCATCCATGCCGCCACCGCCCTGGAACAGGAAGCGGCCATTCCAGTCCACCGGAGCGCGGAACTGGAAGCGGATGCCATATTGCCCGCCAACACCGGCCCGATCCTCGATCTTGCCTTCGACAAGACAGTGGGTGCTAACGGCAAGGGCGCGCGGCGAGCCGCCGGTCATTGCCGAATTGGGGTCGGCAGGCAATTCACCTGCCTGCTGAAGGGAGGCTGTGTCGATCCGGACATTGCGAATTGCCACTCCGGCGAGGGCTTCGCATTTGTTTGCCATGTCATCTGCCCGCGCCATCGAAGGAAGCGCAGTGCCACTCATCAGCAAAAGGGAAAGACCAAGAAAACGCACAGGCATTCCGACACCTCCATATGTGTTGCGTGATGTTTGATGTGCTGTCTTGATGCAGAATATCAGTGTATTTTTTGATTAAATAGCGCTAATGTTTGCTCTTATTGAACAGAAAAATTGTTCAATTAAATAGGACTGAAAAGTTCTGAACAGCGAGGGTAAGAGCCGTGCTGATCCCGAGAACAACGATAGAACAATGGGTTGTCCTGCAAACCGTGGTGCGTCTTGGCTCCTTTGCGCTGGCCGCGGAAGCCCTCAACAGAAGTCCCTCTTCAATCAGCTACACGATCAACAAATTGCAGCAGGGTCTGGGTGCCGAGCTGATGATTGCTGAGGGACGTCGGGCGGTTCTGACCGAGCTGGGGCGCGAGCTACTGGATGCTGCCGCGCCCTTGATCGAGGACTTTGTCGAGCTTGAGGCGCATGTGCGCAGCAAGACCGCCGTCTTTTCCCAGCGGCTCAGTCTTGATGTCGACAGCCTTTATCCTTCGTCGCTGCTGTTTGAGGCGCTGTCGCAATTCTCGATGCGCTATCCGGACTATCGGGTGGATCTGAGGGAACATGTCCGGCGTGCGGTGGTGTCCGAATCCGGCGCTGACTGGGACCTGGCAATCTCTATGCCGTCGCCCAACCTGCGCAGTCTTCACCGGCTCTATGAAAGCCGCTTCGTTCAGGTGGCGCGCAGCGATCACCCGCTCGTTGAGCGCAAACCGACACGCTCGGCCATGATGCGCCATACGCGGGTCGTGGTAGAGGGGGACGAGGTGATTGCCGGAACGGAATCGCCAAAGGAAGGCCGGTTCTGGGTTGTCGAAAGCGTCGAGGCGATCAAGGCCGCGATCCTGCAGGGCAACTGCTACGGCTGGATACCGCAGGACACGATCCAGACCGAGCTCGATAACGGCACTGTCCGGTTGCTGGATCTGGGGCCGATGGCCACCGGATCCATCCCGCTCGAGCTCTACATGCGCCAGACGGCCGAAGCAAGCGCCCCCATTCGCTATCTGGTTGAGTGCCTGATCGAGGTATCCGCTCGTGGAGCGGGCCGGGTGGATAGGGCTGGGGCCTGATCCTTTTTGGCAACAGCTCAGTCTTCCAGCTTGCGGATACTGATGGTGCCTTGCATGGGGGCGATCTGATCGATGCCGGTGAGGCCGATGCCAAGGCGGTGCATTTCATCCCGGGCATAAAAGTCCTGATAGAGCATGAAGACATCGCCCCAGGGGGCATAATAGCTCAACTCGCCCTTCAGGCCTTCATGATAGGCCTCATGATCCGTGACCCCGAGCTTTTCGGGGGGATAGAACATCCACTGCGCATTGCGGAAATTGGTCAGTGGCAGATCCAGCGGCAGTTGCCGATAGAAGTCTCGCGCGGCCTTCGTATCATAGAGCTGAAAGGTCGCCCGGTAGGTGCCGGACGTGATGACAAGCTTCATGTCCGAGAGGGCAAAGCCTCGTGCGACAGGAACGGGGCCGACCTTGCCGGAGTTCGCCACCGCGGGGGGCATCGCTGCTCCGAGCATCAGGATACCCCAGACGATCAGACTATATGCGCGCACTGAAGGAGGGACTGTAAATCCGGACAAAGCGGGGATTGGGCGGGACATAAAGCTCTCCTGTGGTCACGCGTCTGCTGGTCGCGTGCCAGTCTACAGATACTAGCCGGCGAGAAAAGCGCCGCTCCACCGATGCCAGTCATGAAGCTGTCCCATGAATGCTATGTCGGCAGCCCTCATGAAACTTTCCGCCAAAAGGGCCAGATTAGGGCCAGACATTTTCAGATGTTGAACAGACGGGCCAGACATCCGCGCGCATACCAGTTGCCGGGGCAGGCCCGAATTCATTTCAAGAAGGAGATAGTGCAATGGCTGAACAGAACCCCGTTTGGTTCATCACCGGATGTTCGTCCGGATTTGGTCGCGAAATCGCAAAGCTGCTGCTTTCGCAGGGTGTCCGCGTGGCTATGACCGCCCGCAAGCTTGAAAGTCTTGCCGATCTGGTGGCTGGCAACGAAGAATTGGCCCTGCCGCTGGCGCTTGATGTCAATGACAACGCCCAGATCGATGCGGCCGTGTCAAAGGCCGAGGCGCATTTCGGCCAGATCGATATTTTGGTAAACAACGCCGGTTATGGCTATTTTGCCGCCATTGAAGAAGGTGAGGAAGAGGAAATCCGCCGCCAGTTTGACACCAACGTCTTTGGCCTTGCCGCCGTGACACGTCGTGTTCTGCCGGGCATGCGCACGCGCCGGTCCGGTCATATTATCAACTTCTCGTCAATCGGCGGCCTGACATCGCATCCTGCGCTGGGCTACTACTGCGCCACGAAATTTGCCGTCGAAGCCATTTCCGAGGCTCTGTCCAAAGAGGTCGCGCCACTCGGTATCAAAGTCACGCTGATCGAGCCGTCGGGCTTCCGCACCGACTGGGCCGGGCGGTCCTCGGTCGATCCCAAGGTCACGATTGATGACTATGCCGAAACTGCGGGCTATGTCCGCAGCCTGCAGCATGACTATTCTGGCAAACAGCCCGGTGATCCGGCACGTCTGGCCAAGGCAGTGGTCGATGTGTCTCGACATGACAACCCGCCGCTCCGCCTGTTGATGGGCTCTTATGCCTATAATCTGGGTATGGAACGGGTTGAAGAACTGAGGAAGACTTTCGAGGAATGGAAGGATGTCACCTGCGGCGTCGATTTCCCCGATGCCGATCCTTCCGCCGTTTAAGGTGGGCGTAACGGCTGAGACCAAAAAGGAAAAGCGGCCAGTGGCCGCTTTTTTTTGACAGTCGGACGAAACGGGTGTCGAGACCAGAAGTAAAAGGCGCGCTCTGGCGTCTCCTGCCCTTTGTGCTGCTAGAGCACTTCCTGCAGGAAGTGCTTGAGACGCTCGTTCTTCGGATTGTCGAAGATCTGCTCCGGTGCCCCGGCTTCAACGATGCGGCCTTCATCCATGAACACCACCTGATCTGCCACCTTGCGGGCAAAGCCCATTTCGTGGGTGACCACGATCATCGTCATCCCGCGCTTGCCCAGATCCGTCATCAGTTCCAGCACACCCTTGACCAGTTCGGGGTCAAGCGCGCTTGTCACTTCGTCAAACAGGATGACTTCCGGCTCCATGGCCAATGTGCGGGCGATGGCTACACGCTGCTGCTGGCCACCGGACAGGTTGGCCGGGCGGTGGTTCATGCGCGAGGCAAGGCCCACGTCTGAAAGCCGCTCCTCGGCCAGTGCCCGCGCCTCGGAAAGCGGCAGCTTCTTGACCTTGTTGAGGGCGAGGCTGACGTTCTGCAGGGCAGTATGGTCCGGGAACAGGTTGAACTGCTGGAAGACCATGCCGATACGGCGCCGGAGGGTTTCCTGATGCATGGTCAGCACGTCGCTGCCATCTAGCGTAACGGCACCGGACTTGGGCTCGACCAGACGGTTGAGACCGCGCAGCAGGGTGGACTTGCCCGACCCGGAAGGGCCAATGACACAGGTGACCGATCCAGCCGGAACCTCCAGCGAGACATCTTTCAACACTTCGATGTCGCCATAGGCCATGGTGAGGTTCGAGATCTTCAGGCTGCCACCTTTGAAATCAGGCTTCTTGGCGGCGCGGTCTGTGGTCTGAGCGGCCTGTTCGGAAACCTCTTCAAGGCCGGAAACCGGGGCCTGCCGGGTGATCTTGCCCGTGCGCAACCGGTCGTCGATGTAGTTGACCAGATGGGTCAGCGGCACAGTGATGATGAGGTAGAAGATACCGGCCAGCAGCAGTGGCGACAGGTTGCCGGTCACCACAGCCTGATCCTGCCCGACGCGGAACAGATCGCGCTGGTAGGTGAGCAGACCGAGGAAATAGACAAGGCTCGAATCCTTGACGTTGCCGATGAACTGGTTGACCAGAGCGGGCAGGATGCGACGGATGCCCTGAGGCACCACGATCAGTCGCATGCCCTGACCGTAGCTCATGGACAAGGCGCGACAGGCTTCCATCTGGCCCTTGTCGACGCTCTGGATGCCCGAGCGGAAAATCTCGCCGATATAGGCTCCGGCAATCAGGCTGAGCGCCGCGATCCCCAGCGGGAAGGGAGAGGGGCCAAACAACTCCCGGCCGATGCGGGCAAAGCCCTGACCGATCAATAGGATGGTGACCGTTGCAGGCAGGCCGCGGAAAATGTCGGTGTAGATGCGGGCGGGCAGCTTGAGCCATGGTGAGCGGGAAATGCCCATGACAGCCAGCACAATCCCGATCACGACGCCGAAGAAGGTTGAAAATGCTGCGAGAATGAGAGTGTTCTTGAGCCCGATGTAAAACATGCTGGGCAGAACGGAGGCCATAGCATCAAAGTCCAGAAAGCTACGCCGTAAGGTTTCTAACCAATCCATTTATTTGTTGTCCCGTTTGTTACCGTCTGGCGAGAAGCCCTGATCATGAGAATGAGGTCTGCGTTTCAATGCCGGGTCACATCCATGCAAACTGCAGGCGGGACGTGACGGGAAGGTGGGGAATGGCCGAAACTGAAACGCATATCATCATGCGTATTTTCTGCCGCATCGAGGGCGGATTGCGCCGCCCTCGTGCGTATCGGTAAGCTGGTTATGCGGTATGCCTAGGCATCAGTTCTTTGGCAGATACTGCTCAGGCATCGGGCTGCCCGGGAACCATTTGGTGTGCAGCTCCTTCCAGGTGCCATCCTGCATGGCCTCATGGATCTTCTCGTTGAGGGCGTCGAGAAGCTTCGGATTGCCCTTGCGAACGACAAAGCCGGCAGGCGCATCGAAGGATGCATAATTCTGCATGACTTTCAGGCTCGGGAAGTTGACGCCGAACTGCTTGGCAGCTTCATAGTCGAGGAAGTGGGCATCGATCATGCCGTTGTTCATGGCCGCAACAGCACTGTTGTTGTCCGGGAAACGGACCAGCTGGGCATCCGGGAAATGCTTTTGGGCGTAGTCGTCCTGCAGCGTGCCCTGAACAATGCCGAGGCGTTTGTCTTTCAGGCTTTCTATGGTCGTCAGGGATTCGTCAGCGGTCAGGACCGATAGGAAACCGGCCAGATAGCCATCGGTGAAGTCAGCGACTTCCTTGCGTTTTGCGGTGGTGCCGATGGCGCCGACTGCAACGTCAAAGCGGCCGTTGGCAACCGAAGGGATGAGGGCCGCAAAGTCCTGACCGACAAAGACAACCTTGTCTTTTTCAAAGCCGAGACGTTTGGCGATGTCCTGGAAGAATTCCACGTCGAAGCCGGAGAAGGTGCCGTCAGCGGTAACAAAGGCATATGGCTTTGCGTCTGACATCGTACCAACCATGATGGAGGTCGGATCAATAAGACCGTATGGATTTCCATCTGCAGCATTGGCGGGAGCTACGAGAAGAGATACAACGAGACCTGACATCATTGCCAGGCACGAACGGCGGGTGACCGCGCCGAAAAGATTGGTGAGCTTCATGCTGTTCTCCATGGGGTCTCTGCCGGCGACCAGGCAAAAAATTGGCTGAACCGACAAAGTCGAAAGTGTTGCGAATTTGGCGTTTGCTAGGCCGATCCTCGTTAGTGAGACCGGTCTCAATGAAAGACTATGATGAACTTGACTGCGCGTCAACTCGTCTGTAGGCATTTAAGTCATGGAAAAAAAGAATCTTCAGTCCTCATCCGTAACCGTGGCCGATGTTGCCCGGCACGCCCATGTTTCAAAGTCGACCGCTGCGCGCGTGCTCGGGGGCTATGGCGTGACCAGTGAAAAGGTTCGTGAACGGGTGCAGGCTTCTGCCAAGGCATTGAAATATAGGGCAAATGAGCTTGCCAGGTCGATGACGACCGGCAAGTCCAAGACCATTGGCGTTGTTGTGGGCGATATCGAGAACTCCTTCTTCGGCATCGCGGTGCGCAGCATCACCGACGTTTTGAACGCCCATGGCTTCAATGTGATCCTTGCCAATTCCGACGAAAATTTCGATGTGGAACGTGAAGCTGTGAATGTTCTGGTGGGAAAACAGGTGGATGGACTAATCGTCGCACCCGCCAACCGCTATGAAATCGCCCACCTCGAGAATCTCAAATCGCTCAAATGTGCCATGGTGCTGTTTGACCGCGAGATCCCAAGCCTGAATGTGGATACGGTCGTCAGCGACGATGCGGAGGCTGCGGCGAACGCCACGGCACAGTTCATCGATGCCGGTCACAAACGGCTGGCCTTCGTTACGGCCACCCAGAAAGAGCGGCGGAGTGACGACGGGGAATGGCTGATTCCGACATCCTCTGTCGGCCGCCGTATCGAGGGGTTTCTTTCTGCCTGTTCCCGTGCCGGACTGAAGAAGGAAGACAGCATTGTTGTTCTCAACTCCGATCCCGATAAGGGGCTGGCACCCGATATCAGCAACCTGCTCGATCAACCCGAAAGGCCAACGGCCATTCTTGCATCGGACAGTCACGTCGCGCTCGAAATCTTCAAGCAGGCGCAGGAACGCAACATCGAACTGCCCGGCGAGCTGTCGCTGATTGCCTTCCATAATGCCGACTGGACCGAAGTGACCCGACCGACCATCACTGTGATCGATCAGCCGGTTTCTGAAATGGGACGCTGGAGCGCCGAGCAGCTCATCAAGCGGATCGAAGGCAGCACTGAACCGGCCCTCAGCCAAGTCATCAAGATGAAGATCATCAATCGCCAGTCGGTCGTTCCGCCCCAGTCTGTTGTTCCCCCGAAGTAATGCTGTCCGTCAGGCAGCCTAGCGATAGGGTAGACATGAAAAAGGGCGACATCGCTGCCGCCCGTCTGTTGCTCTGCCGACCCTTGTCAGTTCGCCGTTCTTCTCAGGCTTCTTCAACCTTGTAGGGATGACCGAACGCGCCAAACCGCGTGCAGGTGTCTGCGGCAAAGCTGGCGGCTTCATCAAGGGATTCCTCGACGGAATGTCCCATGAGAATGCCACTGATATAGGCCGCGATGAAGGAATCACCTGCACCGAGCGTATCGGTGACTTCCACCGGCTTGATGCCCTGGCGATAGCGTTTGCCTGCCACTTGCCAGAAGGCGCCGTCTGATCCGCGGGTCACGCCGACGGTCTCAACGCCGAGGCCAGCAACGGTGGCAATCAGATCATCAATGCCCTGATCGTCAAGTTTCGAGCCGGAGAAAAAGGCCATCGTGATATAGGGGGCGACGCTTTTCACATAGTCCATGCCGAGGTGCGAGGAGAAGTCGAAGGATACGGCATTGGCGCGTTCACGGATTTTTGGCAATTCGTTTTCAAGATAGCTGAACACCGAGGTGTGGACGCAGCCATGCTCTTCGACGGCCTCAAGGTCGACTTCCTCCATGCGCAGGGTCAGCTGGCGCTGGATGCCCCCCTTGTTGGAGCCCAGAAAAACCCGGTCGCCCTTTTCATCAAGATGCACGACAGCCTTGCCATTTTCGCCACAGGCCTGACGCATGCGGTCGATCCAGATGCCTTCTGCCTTGAGGCTCTTGATGACATGCTCGCCTTCCACGTCATTGCCGACAAGGCCGATATAGCCGGCTTTCTCAAGGCCAAACCGTTTGGCCAGAACAGCAACGTTGAGCGCATTCCCGCCGGGGAAGAATTCACTACGGTCTTTATAGAAATCGACGACATTGTCACCGATGCCAAGCAGGGATGCCTTGTTCTTGGAGAGGGTCATTGAGTGGGCTTTCAATTGCTGTCTTGTCGCTGGAATTCTAATGGACCACTTTCCCGCCGGAAAGTGTCTGAATTGTTCATGCGCCACGTATCTGTGTTCGGGAGGAGGAGAGGGTGGGCAGGAGACCAGAGGGGAAAGCCCCCCGCCCGTAGAGATCAGTATTCCATGCGCCACATGTAGCGACGGACGGTCAATGGATGGCCACGGCGATCACCAAGCTCGACGGCATAGAGGCGCAGTACGAGGTTGAACATGATCGGGGTCAGATATTCGGCAGCCTCACCAGCCAGGGCTTCAAGGCCGAAATCGGCAGCGTCGAGCACAGACAGACGCTTGGAATATTTCTCGGCGAAGGCAAGGGCGCGCTCGTCCATCTTGCGTGCGTTGCCAAGGCCCTTGAGAATGATGATCGGCGTGTCGAAATCAGTGATTTCAAACGGACCATGGAAATATTCGCCAGAATGGATGCAAGCTGAATGGACCCACTGCATTTCCTGCAACAGGCAGATGGCGAAGGCATATGCGGTCGAGTGGTTGGAACCCGATGCCATCGTGTAGATGACCGGTTCGCGCTTGTGGCTTTCGCCGAACTCGGCAGCAGCAGCAGCATATTTCGCCTTGAGCGCCTCGCCCTTTTCGTGCAGCGCAGGCACAGCCTTGCTGACCTGATCAAACTTGCTGTTGCCTTCCAGCTTGTTGAGGATGCCAAAAACCAGCAGCAGCAGCATGACCGAATTGTGCTTGCTGGTTACCGAAAGTGGATCCCATTCGTAGAAGACGGTGTTTTCGGTAGCCTTGTCCAGCGGCGAGTCCGCCAGATTGGTCAGGGAGATGGTCAGAGCACCGGCCTTGCGGGCATATTCGGTGGCCGCAACGGTTTCCGGGGTGTTGCCCGAATGGGAGCAGGTGATGACGAGCGAGTCCTTGCCAAGGCGCACCGGAGCGCGTGCCAGAAATTCCGCCGAGCTGTAGCCATAGGAGGCGATCGCCTTGGCCTCACGGTCTACCACATATTGCCCTTCCTGCAGGAGGGCATAGGATCCGCCACATGCAACAAAATAAATTTCGGAGATGGTGCCACGCGCAGCCACTGCAGCGATGGCTTCATCCAAACCGTAGTTCTTGACTTGATCGTTCATACCGAGATCCTTAGTGACATTATATGAGGTCTTATAGATAATTCGTCATTGAGACCGGTGTCAATATTGCAAAACCGGCATTTTTTGGCAAGTCGAAAGAAAAATTCATTCACTTGAAACATGCCGGCTCTGCCGGATGCGCGGTTTCCGGTTTTCTCGCCAGGTTAGACGAGTGATCAAACGGCGCGGTCTTTGGCCGATGCCCATGGCTTGGGGCGGCAAATGAGAAATCCGGGCAAAAAACAGGGGCGTGACGCCCCTGAGGTTGTGCTGTCTGGAAAACAGGAGTGGAATCCCTGTCATTCCTGTGGATCATTGGCCCGAGTGACATGGAAACGGGCTGTTGGTTATCCTTGCAATCCGTCGCGCAGGCGCTCAAGGCCGTTGATCAGCGTTGCGCGTGGACAGGCCATGTTGAGCCTGATGAAGCCTTCTCCGGCGGCTCCATAAAGGGTGCCGCTGTTGATCAGCAGATGTCCGCTTTTGGCAAGCCTGTCTTCGATGGCATCGGAGGTGAGGGATAGAGCGCGGCAGTCGATCCAGGCAAGATAGGTTGCTTCCTGCGGTGTAAGGCGCAGAGCGGGCAGATGAGCCGTAAGGAACTCCTTGACCATCAGGTAGTTCTGGTACAGATAGAGCCGCAATTCGTCGAGCCAGCGTTGACCCTCGCTATAGGCGGCAATGAGAGCCTCCACGCCAAACGGATTGACATCGCAAACCTCATGGATGTTGATCGCCTTGTCGATGCGATTGCGCAAGTGTTCATCAGCCACGACAATGTTGGCAATCTGCAGCCCGGCGATGTTGAACGCCTTGCTGGGCGAGGAACAGGTCACCGATGCCGCAAGAAACGCCGGCTTGACCGTTGCAAAGGGCTGATGCGTATGGCCGGGAAAGACCAGATCGCAATGGATCTCGTCGCTGACAACGGTCACACCGTGTTTCAGGCAGATGTCGCCGACGCGGCCCAGCTCCTCGATGCTCCAGCTGCGCCCGACCGGATTGTGCGGATTGCACAACAGCATCACGTGTACATCGGGTTCGGCCGCCTTGGCTTCCAGATCATCGAAGTCGATCGCATACCGTCCATCCTCGCCAGTGATCAGCGCATTTTCCAGCGGTGAGCATCCCATGTTGGCGATGGAGGAGAAGAAGCAATTATAGACCGGCGTCTGGATCAATACCCGCTCGCCGGGTCTTGTCAGAGCCTTTAGGATTGCCGATAGGGCAGGCACCACGCCGGAAGTGTAGATCACCCAGTCCCGCTCGATGGCAAAGCCGTGGCGGCTGGAGAACCAGCCGGTAAGCGCCGCATAATAGGCGTCAGGCACTTTTGTGTAGCCAAAGACACCGTGGGCCACCCGGCGTGAAAGCGCGTCGATGATGGCGGGCGCCGTGCGGAAATCCATGTCTGCCACCCACATTGGCAGGCTGTCGGGATCGGCTGAGCTGTCCCACTTGTAGGAATTGGTCCCACGGCGCGGAATGATGACATCAAACTGCGAGGTCATGGTCTAGGCGACGTCCTGAAGCCCGGTTTCGATGACGCAGGCACCTGGCGTGATGCAATGCTCATCGATGATGATTTCACCGATGCTGCGGGCTCTGATGTGGCCGCTGGTCGGGTTCTTGATGCTGATGATGTCCGAGATGATATCGGCCTCAAGCGTTGCATATTCGAAGCACAGGTCGGTGTCTTCCATCCGGCAGTTTTCCATCACCAGATCCGTCGCATAGCAAAGCGGCTGTTCGCCACGGATGGTGCAATTGACCAGACGCAGGTTCTTCGAGTGCCAGCCAAGATATTCACCCTCGATAACGCTGTCATAAACGGTGACATTCTCGGTGCCCCAGAAGGCGTCCTTGGAAGCCAGATGGGCATTGCGGATGGTGACATTCTTTGCATCCTGGAAGGAATAGTTGCCTTCCAGCGTCATGCCGTCGATCTCGATGTCCGAGCAATTCATGAAGACATAGTCGGCCCCCTTTAGGTCAACATCCCTGAGCGTAAGGTGATCACAGGTCCAGAGCGTTTCACCGGCATTGGGAAAGCGGCAATTCTCTATGGTGAGATTGGACACCCGGCGGAACATCTTGGGGGCCTCGACGGTACAGTTGCGCATCGTGAGGTCGCGGCTGTACCAGATGGCTGCGCGGGCATAGACGGTGAACAGGCTGTCCTCGATCAGAACCCTGTCGCTGTGCCAGACGGGATACTTGCCCATGAACTCGCAATTGCGGATGACGACGTCGTGGCTGTGTTTGAGCGGCGACTCCCCGGGGTAGAAGCGAACATTGTCGAGCTCGGTTTCGCCGAGTGCATAGAGCGGACGTTCTCCTTCATAAAAACGGTCAGAAAGCCTGGTCTTGGTATGGATTGTGCTGGTCATTGCTGGTCTGGTTTTCCTGTGTGCGACAAAAGCAGCGGCAGGGACACGGGGAATGATGCCTGGGCAACACTCCACTCAGTTGCGCTCATCGGGGATGGCAGGTTGGTCCTCATCTCGATGGCAGCTGCGTCGCATTGGTCTCAATGATGGTATGGTCGGAATGTAGGGCAGAATGCAGGGGCGGTGTAGACGCGCAGATTAACAACCAAATATGAATGCAGCTCATCAATCTTTCTCGCTTCTGTCGTCCAGATCAGTTGTGAGGGAGGGACCGCCCGGTCGAACAAACAAACGCACCACATCTGGGGTGCGATGCGGTGCGGCTGTTTATTGACAATATGCCGTCAGCTAAAGAGCAGGCGGGGCAATACCTGCTTCAGGGCTCTAGTCAGCTGACACAGGATTATATTGTGCATCGGTTACGGCTTCCATCCAGTCGACATTCTTGCCCTCTTCAAACTGCTGGATTGCGTAGTGTGTGACCGAGCTGGAATCGGTGGCTCCATGCCAATGCTTCACCCCCGGGGGGCACCAGATGACATCGCCTGCGGCCATGACGAGCCGCTCCTTGCCTTCTTCCTGAACCCAACCACGGCCCTCGGTAACAACGAGCATCTGGCCAGCGGGGTGGGTGTGCCAGTTGGAACGGGCGTTGGGCAGGAAGGTAACCTTGCCCGCGTTGACGACAAATGGATCCTTGTTCTCGAAAATCATTTCAACATAGGCGGTGCCGGTGAAATTCTGTTCTGGTGCCATGACGCCTTTGCGGTCGCTGCCAGAAAACTTCTCCATCCCTTGCGCAAAGGCGCCGGTGCTGATGATGAGAGCTGTGAGAGTGATCAGGGATTTCTTGAACATGGTTTGGTCTCCTTGTTGGTGATAAGCGCCAGCAAGGCGATCTTGGCGTCGCCTTTGTCTGAGGCCCGGCCTGTTCGTTGCGGATGCGTGCACTGCCCTTGCACGGCTCCGCGGCCAGACAACAGGCATGTCTTGCACACCGGTTGCCCTTTCAAGATAGGCGATCAAACGAGGGAATTAATGGCTCGAAGGTCACTAACTTATGTGAACTAAATTCATGAAAACCGTATTGGTCATGAATATCATCACATGATTGTGAAGTCGTGGATGGCCGTGCTTCAGCTGCATGAAAAACCCGGAGCCTTTGGCAAGGCCCCGGGGTCGGGTAATAAGTCGGGAGAAGCAAGCACAATGGCCAGCCGCTTCAAGGCCTGCAATCGCCCCTATTCAGGCTGCACGGTCGGGCGGAACAGGATTTCGCTAATGTCCACATTGGCTGGCTGCGATATGGCAAAGGAGACCATATCGGCCATCGTGCTGGCCGGAACGCCAATCTGACCGACGATGTCACGCACGGCATCCCCAAGCCCCGGCTCGGAAATATGCTGCGTCAGCTCGGTGTTGACGGCACCCGGAGAAATGACGGTCACGCGGATGTCATAGGGTTTGACTTCCTTGCGCAGGCTTTCGGACAGCGACCGTACGGCATGTTTGGTGGCGCAATAAACCGCGCCAGTCGCCACGCTGATATGGCCGTAGACCGAAGAGACGTTGATCACCTGACCGGATTTCTGCGCCTTGAAATAGGGCAGGGCGGCCGCGATACCGTAAAGGGTACCTTTCAGGTTCACATCAATCATCTGATCCCATTCGTCGATCTTCAGGCTTTCCAATGGCGACAGTGGCATGAGGCCGGCGTTGTTGAAGATGACATCGATCTTGCCGTAGGTCTTGACTGCGGTGTCGACGAGGTTCTTGACGTCATCGAGCCTGGTCACGTCGGTGGCCACGGCAACGGCGCTGCCGCCCGCTGCGGTGATGTCGGCCACCAGAGCCTCAAGTCGATCGGCGCGGCGGGCTCCAACGACAACCTTGGCTCCCTGTGCAGCCAGCGAGCGGGCGGTCGCTTCACCCATGCCGCTTGATGCGCCGGTGATAACGACGACCTTGTCCTTGATACGATCTGTCATGATTACTCCCTCCTTGGGTGTATTTGCTCGTTGTTTGATTACTTGTGGTGTATCTATTCGGCTATTTCCAGTCGGGCTTCGAACTGACCGTTCTGCAGCAACGGTTCCATGCTGCCGTCAATGTGCCCGAGCCGCACCAGACCGCTGGCGCTGGGGAAGGGCTTGTAGAAAATCGCCAGATTGCCCCATGGCGCGTAATAGGTGATGTCACCTGATGATGCCGCATAACTGCGCGGCGCGCCATCGGTCGAAAGACGCCCCGGCAGGTCGGCTATCTTTTCGGTCCGGCTGTAGTCACTGAGCGTCAGCTCAAGGGGCATCATCGCGGCAAAATCCCGCCCGGATGGTGTGTCGTCCAGCGTGGCTGATACTGTCTGAGAGCCAACGGTGATACGGATTCGGATTCCTGATTGATTGGACATGAGTTCATTCTTTCTTTAGGTCAGGCTGTCAGGGGGCTGGCCAAGCGTCGCCTCAAGCGATCCTGACATTGGCCGGCTGCTGGCCAGCCTGCCGCCAGGCCCGGTGCCGGACTATGATTGCCTTGGTCTGCATTCAATATAGCGGAATGTGCACGCCGGACTAAGAGCTCTGGCGAGATAGCATTCATGAGCGAGGGTCATTGATTTTGGTGGATTATGCAGGCATTTCCCGACGCAGCTTACCCCCGAAGTGCTCTGCTTTGCTGCGTCAAGGGTGTGAAAGGTGGCGGAAAACAGCCAGAGTGAACCTATTCATGAGACCTGTTCATTATAGAATTCTGTCAGGGTGTATTATACCCTTACATGAAGCTGGTAGATTCAGCCTGAGGCAGAAGGGTGGCCAACCGGTCTTTTCGACCCAACGGGACTGACACCATGGCAGTAAGTCCTCCAGCAAGGGAAACAGTTTACCAATGCCAGAAACGGGCGACTACACGAGCCAGCGGGACCTGTCACTCCTGCTCAGGGAAAACATCAACGACCTGATTGCCTTGATGGCCGTCGCCGAGGAGCGAAGCTTCACCCGTGCTGCTGCGCGCCTGAATGTGTCACAGTCAGCTCTCAGCCACACAATCAAGGCGCTGGAGAAACGTCTTGGCTTGCGTCTCCTGACCCGAACCACCCGCTCGGTGGCCCCGACCATCGAGGGCGAGGATCTTCTGGCCACGCTGGCACCGGCTCTCGAGACCATTGAAGAGCGCCTGATTGCCCTGACGGAAAATCAGTCCACACCGACCGGCACCGTCCGGATCGTGGCAACTGACTATTCCATTGAAACCCTGCTCTGGCCCAAGATCGCGCCGGTCATCAAGAACTACCCGGCTGTTCGCGTCGAGTTTGTCAACGACTATGGCTATACCGATCTGGCATCAGCCCAGTGTGATGCCGGGGTGCGCTATGGTGAGCAGGTGAGCGAAGGTATGATCTCGATGCGCATTGGCCCAGATGAGCGGATGGTCTGCATCGGGACGCCGCAGTATTTTGCGGATCACGGCACACCTCAGACGCCGAATGATCTGGCCGATCATGAGTGCATCAATCTGCGCCTTTCGACCCACGGTGCGCTCTATGCATGGGAATTTGAAGGCAAGGACAAGCGCGAAATCCGGGTCAAGGTGACGGGGCAACTGTGCTTCGACACCATCATGGCCATCTACCGAGCAACGCTTGACGGTCATGGCCTGTCACTTGTGCCGGAACGACTGGTGGAGAAAGATCTGGCCGAGGGACGCCTTCAGATCTGTCTGGGTGACTACTCGCCCTATTTCGACGGCTTCCACCTCTACTATCCGAGCCGCCTGAGAACCTCTTCGGCCTTTCAGGTTGTCCTGGATGCCCTGCGGGAAGGTGTCTGAGCGACCTTGGAGGGGATTGATCAATCTCTCTCATGACTGTCTTTGGACGCGAGGCTATTAACTGAAAGGCTTTCTGCCCCAGATCTATGAGGTCGCTTCAATCACCTTTTTAGATCTCAAGGAGATTTTCCATGAAGAAAGTCAAGACCATTGTTGCCGCCTCTGCCTTCGCGCTGTTGTCCGGCGGTGCTCTGGCCGAAGATGCAGCCAAGACCATTCCCGGTGCCGTTGCCCGAGTATCGCCAGCCCTGCAAGCCTATGCCATGGACGATCTCGTCGGAAAGGTCTGGCAGGATGAGACCCTTTCGGCTCGTGATCGCTCGCTGGTGACCTTTGCCGCCCTGATGACCCGGCATGAAACGGAAGGGCTGGGCAAATTCGTCGAACTGGCCCTGGATTCTGGCGTCAAGCCGTTGGAGATTTCCGAGACCATCACCCATCTGGCCTTCTATACTGGCTGGGGCAATGCAACCGCAGCAGCCGAGGCCGCCGCTCCTGTGTTTGAAGCCCGCGGCATTTCTGTCGAGGATCTGGCGCCGGTCGACCCCGAGTTGCTGCCACTCGATCAGAAAGCCGAGGACAGCCGCCAGAATTTTGTTTCCAGCACTTTCGGTACTGTCAGCCCCGGAGTTGTCCGCGATACCGAACAACTGCTGTTTCTCGACCTCTGGCTTCGCCCCGGTCTTGAACCGCGCGACCGCAGCCTGATTACCGTGGCAGCATTGATCGCTGCTGGCCAGCCCGAGCAGATGACCTTTCACCTGAACAAGGCCATGGACAACGGCTTGACCCAGGCTGAAGCCGGTGCCGTCCTGTCTCATCTGGCCTTCTATGCTGGCTGGCCGAAGGTCTTCTCTGCCATGCCGGTTGCCAAGGCGGTATTTGAATCCCGCACCAACTGATCGGGGCTTTTCTCCGGACAGTCATTGCCGGTAGGATGATGCCGACGGAAAGGCTGGCGATGTTGCCAGCTTTTCTTCGTGTGACGGAGAGCCATGATCATGAGAATCGGAATTGTCGGAACAGGCAACATGGGCGAGGCGCTCGGCAGGATCTGGGCGCATCGTGGTCACCAGGTAACCTTCTCCTACAGCCGCAGCGAGGCAAAGCTGCAGGCGCTGGCAGATGAACTGGGCGCGTCCTGTGGCTCCGTATTGGACGCTGTGGCAGAGGCGGAAGTCGTGCTGCTGGCCGTTCACTGGTCCCGTGTCGAAGACGCCCTGTCGAGGGCAGGGAGCCTGGCGGGCAAAATCGTGGCAAACTGCTGCATCCCTCTCGATGAAGCCGATGAGAATCTGGTGGTTGGCATCGGCACGTCGGGGGCGGAACTGCTGGCGGTAGCCCATCCCGGAGCGCGATGGGTTGGTGCCTTCAATACCTGCCCGTCCGAAAGCCTGCCGCTGGTCCATGCCGGATGCGGCGGTGCCCATCCGCCCCAGTTGATGCTCTATGGTGAGGATGCCGATGCCAAGGCTCAGATCGCAACACTGATTCAAGATGTCGGCTTCGAGCCGCTCGATCTTGGGGGACTGCGCAATGCAAGGTTCGTTGAACCCTTTGCCATGGTGACAGAAGTTCTGGCCTATCGCCATCCCGGTGGCGAGGCACTCACTTATCGTTTCGAGAAACTGCAAGCGTAAGGCCCCACAGGCGCAAAAGGCGCATCACGGTCTGGGGTCTATCGACAAATATAGAAAGGAAATGACAATGAAAATCATTCGCGGGGGCAGCGCCCCATCTTTTGCCGGCCCGGAAGACTGGTTTACCGGCACGGTTCGCGTCGATCCCCTGTTCCAGGCGGAAGAGCCAGGGCGCACCGGTGGTGCGCATGTGACGTTCGAACCGGGTGCCCGTACAGCATGGCACACCCATCCGGCCGGTCAGACCATCATCATCACTTTCGGCCGTGGCCGCGTCCAGCGCGAGGGCGGTGAAGTCGAGGAAGTCACGCAAGGCGATATCGTCTGGTTCCCAGCTGGTGAAAAGCACTGGCATGGTGCCTCGCCGGATACGGCCATGAGCCACATCGCCATTCAGGAAAGCGTCAATGGCAGCCCGGTCACCTGGATGGAAAAGGTGTCAGACGAGGACTATCTGGGCAAATGACCCGGATGCCTTGAGCGGCAGGTATGAAAACTGATCATCGGCCGGATTCTGGTTCAGGTCCGACCGATGGCTGTTTGTGAAAGGATGGACCGGCCTTCCGGTCAGTCATCCAGCATGTCCTCCTTACGGAAAACATGATCCCGGTCTGCCGCCGATGCGTGGCAGGATTCACACCGTTGCAGATCTTCCGCAAGGTTCGGTTTGCCGTCTGGCCAATAGACGCCGAAGCGCCAGTTGCCGGACAGCGACTGCCCCTGCCACTCGGCTCTCTTTTCCATCACTAGCACGCGATAGAGGCTGCCTTCGCGAAAGTCCTCCATGGTTACGACTGTGCCTTCCGGAAAAGGCGAACCAGCCTTGGCGGCTTCGATGGCCTGTTGGGATGCGAAGAGCTCTT
This sequence comes from Cohaesibacter haloalkalitolerans, assembly GCF_003574655.1. Lineage (GTDB taxonomy): Bacteria > Pseudomonadota > Alphaproteobacteria > Rhizobiales > Cohaesibacteraceae > Cohaesibacter > Cohaesibacter haloalkalitolerans. The sequence continues at coordinate 393,642 of NZ_QNUM01000002.1, read as the reverse complement.
CGGTAATGCCACCGCGCTTGTAGGTCGAGAAATGCACCTCGCTGCGGTAGGTCTCTGGAAGGGCGACATGGTCGGATGCGACCGACTGGGCCTTGAGTGGTGTACCCATCGTCAATCCGATGAGCAGGGCTGTGGCTATGATGGCTTTCAATGGTCCCTCTTATGGTTGGCTGGGTCTGGCCGTTGGCAGGCATTTGCAGAGGGAATTGAAACGCAAATGTGCTGCGGGATTAAGAGGGCAGCAACGAAAGCAATAATGATCAAGGTTCATGAAATCAACACCGGTTTCGCTGGATGCGGGACAAGTCGTGCAGCAATGCGTGCCAGTTACTTGATGAACGCGCGGAAAAGACGCCGCCAATCGATGATTTATTATCTCTGCTCATGACGGCTTGTGCCCGGGGAGCGATAGTATTTTTACGTTGGAAGAGCTATCTCGATCACAAACATTTGACCGCTTCCAGATATGCCTGAGACCCGCTGGATACAGGCAGGAGGCCAAAAGCAAAACAACAACAGGAGCGTTTCGAAATGTCCAGACCACGTATCATTTGCCACATGGTGGCGTCTCTCGATGGTCGCCTCTTGACGGAACGCTGGAACGGATTGCCGCAAGAGGCGCTTGACCTCTATGAAGAGATCGCCGACCGGCTGGATGCCGACGGCTGGATCGTCGGCCGCACCACCATGTCGAGCTTCGTCCCCGCAGGAGACGAGAATCTGGAACCCGCATTCGATCCCGCCATCAAACCGCTCGACCATGTCGGCACCCCCGCTGGTCGCAGTCTTGCCATCTGCTTTGACCGGAAGGGAAAGCTCAAGCCACAGACCGATGACGTCGAGGGCAGCCATCTGGTGCTGATCCTGTCGGATCGGGTTTCCCGGTCCCACGTCGCAGAACTCGTCGCCAAGGGTGTGTCGGTGCTGTTTGCCGGACCGGACGGCAACGATATCGCCGGTGCCATCGGGCGCCTGAAAGATGCTTTCAAGGTCAGTGCGCTCCTGCTAGAGGGTGGCGGCGTGCTGAACGGAGCCTTTCTGGAACAGGGGATGATCGATGAGACCAGCACGCTGGTCATGCCGGTGCTCGATGGGGAATCCGGTATCCCGTCCATCTATGACCACGAGGGCAAGCTGCGTGGCAAGAGCCTCAAACTGCTTGATGTCGAAACGCTCGCCTATGATGCCGTCTGGATGCATCACCAGATCAAGCCCGATTGATCGGCGGCTGCGCCAAGGGGGCTCCCGATGGGTGGCCCTGACTATGCGCCGCAATAGACATCTATCGACTTTCTCAAAAGGATATTTCATGCCCATTTCCACCGAGCGCGACGCGCGGGCGGCAACACTGCTCATTGTTGCCATTTCAACCGCCCTTTCCTTGATCATTTTCACGATCCCGCTGACGACGATCAACGCAGTGACCCTCGATCTGCATTTGAGTGCTGGCGAGATTGCCTGGATCATGAGCGGGATGCCGCTTGGCTGTGCGGTCGGGTTGCTGACTTCCGGTGCACTGGGAGATACCTACGGTCGCAAGAAGGTCTTTATCGGCGGGCTGGTGGTCACCGTCATCGCCTCGGTGGTTGCCGCGATTGCCCAAAGCGGACTGGTGCTCATTCTGGCCCGTGTGGCACAGGGGCTGGGCAATGCCGGTGTCATGGCCTGTGGCCTCGGCCTTGTCGGTCAGGTCTATCACGGCGAGGAACGCGCGCGGGCGACGGCCATCTGGGCTGCCTCTCTGGGGGGAGGAGTTGCCATCGGCCCGATCCTCGCTTCGATCTGCCTTTCGCTTGGTGGTTGGCAGGCAATCCAGTGGGTGGCAGCTGTTGCCTCCGGTGCGCTTGCGCTTGCGTCCATCCGGCCCTTGCCGGAAAGCACCAGAATTCCCGAACGGATCGATCTCTTGGGCAGTGTTCTGATGATGGCCGGCATGGCCTTTCTGCTGTCGTCGCTGACAGAGCTCAGGATGGGTATTTCGGTGCAGACGCTTCTGATGCTGCTTGCCAGCATCGTTCTGATCACGCTCTTCTGCTTTCTGGAACTGCGTGTTCGCAACCCCATCATCCAGCTCGACCTTTTCCGTCGCGCCGATTTCGTCGGGGCGACGCTGGCGGCCTTTGCCTCCGGGGCAGGGGTTCTGTCCATCATGACCATGGTGCCCACGGTGCTGGAACAGGGACTGGGGATCAGCCCGCTGTTTGCCGCAACAATCCTGCTGGCCTGGTCCGGTATCACCGTGGTGGCCGCTCTGGCGGCTCAGCGGCTGCCGCGTAGCCTGACGGCCCGCCGCAGGGTGGTGCTCGGTATGGTGGGGTGTATTCTGGGGCAGATGCTGTTGCTGCTGATGAGTGGCGATTATCTCTGGCCGGTTGCCTTGCCTGGACTGTTCGTTTCGGGCGTTGCCAATGGCATTCTCAACGCATCTCTCGGCCATGCTGCTGTTGAAAGCGTTCCGGTGGAGCGGGTGGCCATGGGGTCCGCTGCCAACAACACCGCCCGCTATCTCGGCTCGGCGATCGGCATAACCGTCAGCGCTGTGCTCATCTCCAACGCAGGCAGCTCGGCGCTGTCGCTCGGTTGGCGCGAAGCGGTCATGGCGACCACTGGCTTCAGCATCCTCGGTCTCATTGTGATGGTCCTCATTGCCCGCCGGACCTCCCCGGCATCCATGGCAGCGTAAACGGTCGGCTGACAGACGAATGATGCAGACGGGCGCATGAGTGCGGGGCCGTGATCTGTTTCATGAGCCCCGCCAATAAGTAGAATGAGGCATCCGAGTATTAACCTGTCCCTTCCGTGCCAGTAGATTTGCAGCCATGCAGGGACAGTGTTGCTGCGGATTGCCTGACCTTGGCTCCGCGGATCATGAGCCGACGCGCTCGTTCGTTCGGCTTCTGCCCCCTGACTGCAATTCTGTCATCCGGCCACAAGGCCAGGGAACTCTTCTTCGGACAAAAAGTATAACCAACCAAGGGGTATACCATGTGTGAAAAATGCAAGAACGGTCATCAGCACCGTCATCACGACGCCATCGATCTGGGGCGCCGCGACGTAATGCTCGGGGGTGCCGGATTGGCCGCTGGTGTCGCTCTGGGCTCCATGTTCGGAGCCACCGGAGCCATGGCACAAGGGGCTGACCCAATGGCTGCCGAGACTGTTGAGGGCTTCGGCTTCAACGCCGCCCACGGTCCGGCCAAGGCCATGTCAATCACCCGTCGTGCCGTTGGTCCGAACGACGTCAAGATGGATGTCCTGTTCGCAGGCATCTGCCATTCCGACATTCATACCATCAATGGTGACTGGGGCCGTGCAGGGCCATTTCCGCTGGTGCCTGGCCATGAAATCATCGGCCGCGTGACAGCCGTTGGCAGCAACGTGACCCGTTTCAAGGTTGGCGACATTGGCGGCGTCGGCTGCATGGTGGATTCCTGCGGCGAATGCGAAAACTGCCTCGCCGGTCGCGAGCAGAACTGCCTCAACGGCACCACCTGGACCTACGGCGCTGAAGACAAGGTATCCGGCGGTCTCACCTTTGGTGGTTACTCCCGCAAGATCGTTGTCAAGGACCATTTCGTGGTCAACGTGCCGGAAAGCCTTGATCTCTCCCGTGCAGCGCCCCTGATGTGCGCAGGCATCACTACCTATTCTCCGATGCAGCACTGGAAGCTTGAAAAAGGCCAGAGCGTCGGCGTTGTCGGCATCGGTGGTCTGGGTCACATGGCTGTGAAGCTCGCCGTTGCCCGTGGTGCGAATGTCACCGCCTTCACGACCTCTGAATACAAGATGCCGCTGATCAAGGCGATGGGCGCAACCCCGGTTCTCGACACTGATGCTGCGACGATGGGTGGCATGATGAACAGCCTTGATCTGATGATCGCCGCCGTGCCCTATGCCTTCGACATGCAGAAATACATCAATCTGCTGAAACTTGACGCGACCCTCGTCAACGTCGGCCAGCTGGCTCAGATCGACGGCCTGTCCGGCATGATGATGGGCTTCGGCCGCAAGAGCCTTGCAGGTTCCATGATCGGCGGCATGGCAGAGACGCAGGAAGTGGTCAACTACTGCGCAGCTCACAATGTGCAGCCAGACGTGGAAATCATACGTCCAGACCAGATCACAGAGGCCATTTCCCGCGTGATCAACAAGGATGTGAAGTTCCGCTTCGTCATCGACATGCGTCAAGCCTGATAGACAGGCAATGATACAGACCCATTCCGCTGTGAGGCTCCTGCAAGGGAGCCTCATTGCCATTCTGATCACGACAGGACTGAGCGCCAGCGACGTAGGGGCGGAGGAAAGCAAGACCAAGGCAATGGCAAACGAAACAAGAATAACACTGACTGTCAGGGGCACCGTTATCAACGCGGTCCTCGACGACAGCAGCACCTCAGGCGATCTGTTGTCCAGACTGCCCCTGACCCTCGATCTGCAGGGCTATGAATTCGATTTCTGCGGTGTAATGCCTGAAGCACTCGCCTATGACGAAAGCGAAGCTACTGTTGGCTGGAAAGATGGCGATATCGCTTTCGGGCCGGGAGCCAACTGGTTCACCATTCTTTACGGGGGGCAGGAACAATCCGGCTCAAGCGGGCCGCTGGTGAAGTTCGGCCGGATAACGGACCCGCTCTCCCGCCTTGACCAGTTGCCTCGCAGCATTTCGGTCACCATCAACCGGGCGGACTAGCCTAAGCAGATCATTCACTGCCCAACGAAAAACGCCGCTGGCTTGGCCCGCGGCGTTTTTGTTTACTGGTCTTGCGATGATGTCACTTGATGATTTCGATACGCGCCTTGAGTGAGCCGGAGGCAGAAAGCACCGGAACAGCGCCTTCATCAAAGCGGCCAAGGCGAACCAGCCCCGCCGAATAGCGGAAATCGCGATAGAACAGTGCCACGTCGCCCCATGGCACATAGTAGGTGATGTCTCCCGGCTCTGGATCCACTCCGTCGGGTACGTCGGCTGTCGACAGCTTTTCGGCAGGGTAGAAGATTTTTTCGTTGCTGGCATAGTCCTCCAGCGTCACTTCGACGGGCAGCATGGCCAGAAAGGACCGGCTTGCGGAATTGTCTTCCAGTGTGGCGCTCAGAGCCTTGCCCTCGATTGTGAAGCGTACGCGGACACCCTCCGCCGACGCATGCTGTGCCTGCGACGGGGCGGTGATCGTCATGAGCATTGAGAAGCATGCGCAGAGCGACAGGCCTGCGCGGGAACCAAATTGTCTCGATGTGACTTTCAACAAATCTCTCCTGATCAGATGCGAGCCCGCTAAGGATGACCTGTTTTCTTCCTCCGCACAACGCTGTCGCAGCACAAGCCAATCATGAAGCGGATGCAACAATCAGGGCGCTGCTTCCTGCTGGGAGAAAGCTGCGGAATGGGGCGAGGATGAAGGACGGGCCAGACGGTGCGCCTGGCCCAAAACTTGCCTTGTCTCCAATTGGCTCAGAGGAACTGGCCGTTGTCCACCTGAATGACCTGACCGGTTACGGCGCGGCCCATGTCACTGGCCAGATACAGGGCCGCATAGGCCTGATCGATCGGCTCGGTCGAAGGAACCGTCGTGTTGGTGTATTTGTCGGAGAATTCCAGCATCTCGCTGCCACCCTCCTGTTCGCCGGAGGCCCAGGCTCGGGCCGCATCGGTGTCGGTAACCCCCGGAGCGATCGCGTTGCAGCGGATCTTGGTACCGGACAGCCGCATTGCAATGTTCAGGGTCATGGTGTTGATGCCGCCCTTGGTGGAGGTGTAGGCAACGCCGCAGATCGGGGTGGTGCCATTGACAGAAGACACGTTGATGATGCGCCCCTCGTTGCGTGGCATCATGTGGTTGATCGCTTCACGGCAATAGCGGAACGGTCCGGCCAGGTTGATCTGCAGGATCTTGTCGAAATGTTCAGTGGTTGTCTTTTCAACGGCAAACATTTCACCGACACCGGCGTTGTTGACCATGATGTCGACCTGTCCAAAGGCTGCGATTGCTTCCTTGAAGACACGGGCAGGAGCATCCGGATCGGCATTGTCGGCGATGACGCCGATGGCATTGCCGCCCTTGGCCTTGATTTCGGCAACGGCCTTGTCGAGGCTTTCCTTGCCGCGGGCCGTCAGGACGACATTGGCACCTTCTTCCGAATAGAGAGAGGCGATGGCGTAGCCGATGCCCTTGCTGGCGCCGGTTACAATAGCTGTTTTTCCTTCAAGAAGTTTGCTTTTCATTGTTGTTTCCTTTCTGAAATGGTCATGAAATGGAACGCATCGCGTGACATGCGCTTCCGGCAACGGCGGGGAGATAGGCCGTCACCTGTGCTGGTTTTCGGGAGAGATGATTGCCCCTCGGAACCAAGAGGCGAAAGGGACTGTTCTTATGTCTCGGCAGGGAAGGGGGTGACCATCAGGGTCGCCTGCCGCGCCCGGTCCGATATCATCGCGGCGAGATAGCGGCTGTGATTGTATTTTTCCCGGTAGGCTTCATCGACAAGGTCATTCATCTGGTCTGAGATCGGGGAAAAGGCAACGTCATGGTCCCTGTCAGCCAGATGCAAACGCCCCGCCCGCTGTGCGAGCGCCGCCTGATACCAGCTGGAGCGGGTGCCGCTGTATGCGCGGACAAACACGGCATCCCCGACAACGACCGACCAGATGAAGGTCGGGGTGCCATAAGTGATGCCATCTGTGCGGAAGGGGGATACGCGACAATCATCTACACTGGTAAACGCCAGCAGTTGTTGTTTTTTCCAGACCATCGAAACTCTCCCTCCACGGGAATTGAAGTGGCGGTCGTGGGCGGTCGATGCCGCCCTCAGACCAGAACCAAGGCTTGAAAGCGCCTCGCCGTGATGACATGTCTTATTTGGTTCGGCGGTCCTGCAAATTAATGCCATTCCAAAATCTGACAGTCATGAATTGATTTCATTAACGAATCCGGAGTTTTATAGGCCCGTACCGGCGTTGCTCGACCTCGGATAGCGAGACCTGCATATTGACAGGCATGATTTAGTTGTATATGCAACTATCATGCAGACGATCTATGACATAACAAATTCTCTGGGGCATCTGACCGGTCTGGCAAGCCGTCTGTTTGGCAATCTGTTGTCGGCGCGGTTTCAGGCTGCCGGGATCGATATGACCCCGGAGCAATGGGGGGCGATTGTCGTTCTGCTCGACACGGAAGCTCTTTCCCAGCGGGATCTGGGTGATCAACTCTATCTGGACAAATCCAGTGTCAGCCGCCTGATCGCAGGGCTTGAGAAACGGGGGTGGGTCGAGCGCACAAGAGATCCTGACGACAGTCGGAAAAAGTTGCTGGTCGCCACCGAGACGGCGAGGGATCTTGCCATCCGCTGTTCGCCGATTGCCCGATCCGTCCTGAGCGATGCGCAGGTCGGGCTCGATGACGATGACCTGACGGTCCAGAAACAGATACTTACCAAAATCATCTCGAACTTGAGGAGCGTCGACCCTTAGCAGGATCAGGCCTGAAACAGGCCCGGATCAGACACGTCGGCGCTTCCCGACCCTTCAAACTTTTAGCTTCTTACACAACGGAGACGATTCATGACGAAACGGAATGCCCTGGTAACGGGGGGAGCACGCGGTATTGGTGCTGCCACATGCAAGGCCTTGGCCGAAGATGGCTATCGGGTTTTCATCAACTATGTCAACAGCGCTGCCGTGGCCAACGAGCTGGCTGAAGAGATCAACAGCAAGGGTGGCGAAGCCTATGCCATCAAGGCCGACGTGCGCGACGATGCCCAGCTTGCGGCGATGTTCGACGAAGTCAAACCTTATGGCGGCGTCGATGTTCTGGTTTCCAATGCCAACATGAATTTCACCGCCAAGCCGTTTGTCGACCAGACCTGGGAAGAATTCTCCCAGAAGCTGAACGACGAACTACATGCTTCCTATCAGTCTGCCAAATTCGCTGTCGACAGCATGAAGACCAAGGGCTTTGGCCGTCTGGTGTTCATTTCGAGCACCCTGTCCGAAGCCCCGGCTCCAAGCTTCCTTGCCCATGGATCGGCCAAGGGCGCGCTCGACAGCTTCTGCAAATATCTGGCGCAGGAACTCGGCCCACTCGGCATCACCGCCAACATCGTTGCTCCCGGTCTTGTCGAAACGGACGCAACCAAGGATGCACCGGATGAGTTCAAGGAAATGATCCGCAATTTCACACCGACCCAGAAGATTGCAACCCCTGATGACATCGCCAATGCTGTCCGGTTCCTGACCAGCGCAAGCAGTGGCCACGTTACAGGCGTCTATCTGCCGGTCTGTGGTGGGGCCTACCTGCCCTGAGCCTTGGCTCCCGGGTTTCAGATCCGAATTGATTGTGAAAGGAAGGGGCGTCCCGATTTTCCGGGGTGCCCCTTTTCTATTGCCGTCGGTTTGGTTCCGAATTGCCCAGTCAGCCAAGTTAAGCATGTCTGGCCAGCAGTTGGCTGAAGATCAAGGCGCCAGCTCCCGCGCCCGCCAGCACCAGCCCCAACGGCCACGCGGTGCCGTCGGCGCAAAGACCGACCAGCCCCGAGCCGAAGATGCCGCCGCCATATTGGATGGCACCGCACAGGGCCGAAATCGCTCCGGCATCATTGGTGCTGCTTTCAAGGGCTCCTGACAGTGCGTTGGGGAGAATGAGCCCCGTGCAGGACACAAAGCCGAGTAGTGGCAGGAAGACACCCCACGCCCCGCCAAGGTCGGAAAATGTTGTCATCGCCAGTATCGCCCCGAACAGGCAGGACCCCGCACCGCCGATCTTCAGGCTCTTGAGGCGACCGATGCGCACAACGAGACGGGCATTGACGATGTTACCCAAGGTGATGCTGACCACGCAGGCCGAAAAAATGAGGCCATAGAGGCTCGGCGGCAGCTGGTGATAATCGATGAAGACAAAGGGTGAGCCCGCGACATAGGCAAACATGCCGACATAATAGAAACCACAGACGAGGGCATGCGCCATCACGGGCCTGTTTCTCAGGAGTCTTCCATAGCCAGCAAAGGCAGCAATCACCCCCGAGGCTGGTCCAGAGGGCACAAGGGCATCGGGTGCGCCGGATTGCTGACGCCCGGAGCGCGCTCTGGGCAGTGTTTCCGGCAGAGTGAAAAGAGCCGCCAGCGTCACGAGGCCGATCAGTACCAGCATGGCAAAGATCATCCGCCAGCCCCAGAGCGAGACAATCTGCGCCCCGACGCTCGGGGCCACCAGCGGTGCAATCGTCATCACGGCCATCAGCAGCGACATGACCTGTGCTGCCCGGTCGCCCTCATAGAGATCCCGCACCATGGCGCGGGAGAGCACGATGCTGGCCGCAGCACCCACCGCCTGCACAACGCGCCAGAGAATGATGCCGGTGACATCTGTCGAAAGACCGCATCCGGCTGACCCGATCAGAAACAGGACGATGCCGAGCGCGATCGGCAAACGGCGGCCTATGCCGTCGCTCAAAGGCCCCCAGACCAGCTGGCCGAGCGATATTCCGACCAGATAGCCGGTGATGGTCAGTTCGATCCGCCCCGGAGCGGCGGCAAGGTCCTTGGCCATCTCGGGCATGGCGGGCAGGTAGAAATCAGTGGAGATCGAGGCAAATGCCATCAGGGCTGCCAGCACCGAGCCAACGTGCCAGAGCGCCAACTGCCGGGGTGGCCTGTGGGAAGCCTTCATCTGCATGGGAGTGTCTTTTCGTCCTTGGTGGTCGCCATCCTTATAGACTTGCCGAGGGAGGAAAACCAGCACCCGACCGTGGCTTCAGAGCACTAAGGCTCATGGGTTGACCTCATGAATGCTCAGGGTGATAGACCCCGCAGATGGCAAGGATGCTTTCTCGCCAGTCTGTTTCTGGTCCGATTTCCACGCCGGATAGGCATTTGCATATGCTTGTGTAAATACGTATTAAAGGTTGTATTTCTCGATAACAAAGCGGGCGAAAAGCAGCTCGAAATACGCGAAAAATTCAATATTTCTAATAGCTATAGCTTTTTCTTCTAGAAAATAGATATTTGTTTGCAGCAACATACGGATAAATGAATCTTATGGTTGCAAAAAATTAGCTTGTGTTTAAAAAGGAGACGCCTACTCAATTTACGGTTTAAATTCTGTTTCGATTATTGTTTTGATCGTCAAGAGGTCTTTCTGGGGGTTGGATTTTCGTGAGCGCTCAGCACAGCTTCCTTAAAAGCAGCAAATACGGCAACGAAGAAGAAATCAGGTTTCAGGGCATTCCCATTCTGGACACCTATGAGGATGGCATTGGCTTCCTCGCTGCAACCATGCCACGCTACGTGCGGCTGTTTTCTTCTCCGGCGGTCAAGCGCAACGAAGACGATATGCTGCACACCGTGGCCTGGTACGGCGATGGGGCCGGACAGATCCAGACATGGGGCACTCTGGATCAGACCAGCAGGGTGCGGGTTGCCACCATCCTGCGCTCCTTTATCGGCGACCTGTTGGCACGGATCCAGAGGTTCGATGAACCGAAAGCGCGGATGCTGCTGGGCTGGCTCAATATCCTGTCCTTCGAGAGCGACCTGTTGGTGGTCAACGGTCAACCGGTCATCACCAACTGGGGCATCGTCCCTAGGGGTGTTGCGGCCGATGCCGATCGCATGACCCACCATCTGCTACGCGGCATCGGGCAATTCCTGCCCGAGCATTATGATCTCACGGAACTGACCCACCTGATGATGGAACTTGGCGTGGGTGGAGCCAGTGACGAGAGTGACGCCGCGCCGGGCACCCCTGCGGGTGGGACAGTTCAGCCGTCTGTGTCTCCCGCTCCGGCTGTTGATGCCGGTTCTGGCGGGGCAGGGGTGGCCGCTGGCCTTGCTGCCGGCGCCTCTGCTGCTGGTGCCACTGTTGGGGTGGCAACGGCTTCCTCGGCGGGCTTTGATCCGCTCGACATCCGCTCTTCTGACATCGACTTTGCCACCACCCCGGATAGGGCCCAGGACAATACCGGAGACAGTGCGGAAGAAACGACCCAATCAGGGTTCAGGGCTTCCGCTCAAGATGTTGCAGGCAATGAAACCCGGTTTGGCATCGGCGCCGGAGCAGCTGCAAATGGCGCCGCGCTGGGTGGCGCCGGCGGTATTGGAGGTTCAGGCATTGGAGGCTCTGGCGCAGGTGGTGAAGGGATGCCCGGCAACCGCCAGAACAGCGGGGACGATACCCGCAGCAGGGGCTGCTGGATGCCGGTTCTGATCGCCTGCATCGTCGCTCTTCTGGTTCTGCTGATTGTGCTTATCCCCGGTGTTCTCATCTACCCTTACGGTTCCTCCAACGCTTCCCTGCTTTCCCAGACAACGCTGCACCAATCCGAAGAAGCCTTGCGTGGCCGGATTGCCGAACTGCGCCAACAACTCGGGCAGAGGTCCTGCCGGGCCGCTCCCGGACTTCTTGGTCCGGATGGTTCCGGCATGATTGGGCCAGACGGCAAGGCGGAGGAGCCGATTGGGCCTGTTGCCGCCAGCTCGGTGTCCGATCTTGTCCCGCTGCTCGACCGGACAACGGTTCTGGTGCTGGCCTCCGGACCCAAGAATGAGGTCAGCAGCGGCAGTGGTTTCCTCATCGCGCCGGACCGCATCGTCACCAACCGGCATGTGGTTGAAATGGCAGCCGAGGGCAAGGTCTTTGTCATCAACGAAACGCTCGGTGGCCTGCGCCCGGCCAAGGTGCTGGCCAAGAGCAGTTCCGATGATCTGGGCGACAAGGACTATGCCCTGTTGCAGATGGAGGGTGCGCCTGCCCGCAATTTTTTGCAGCTGACCAATGTGATCGACAAGGGCCAGCAGACCTATGCGGCCGGTTTTCCCGGCTTCTTCATGGAAACAGACTCGAAATTCCGCGAACTCTTGAACGGCGACACCCACGCCGCTCCGAGCATGGTGTTGACGCAAGGCATTGTCACCGTCTTTCAGGACAGCCCCTCCGGCGTCAAGCTGGTGCTGCACAGTGCTGATATCTCGCCGGGCAACAGCGGTGGACCGTTGGTGGATGCCTGTGGCCGGGTCGTCGGGGTCAATACCTTCATCAAGACCAGTGGCGAAGCGCAGGTGCGCCTCAACTTCGCGCTCAAGAGCGACAGTCTTGAGGAGTTCCTTGCCCGCAACGGCGTGAGCGCTGCCTCCGCCAATGACCCTTGTTCAATGGCTCCGGCTCAGGTCAAGGCGGGGCAGTGACATGGCGAAGAGCATCAAGATCGCGTCAACAGCATCCGCCGGGCTCGCGCCCATAGGGGGCGTGCAGGAGAGGGATTTCGACCGGATTGTTGATAGTGTCACTGACGCCCTTGGCGCTGATGTGGCATCCATTTTCGCCGAACCGGTGGGCAGTCGCGATGGCTCCCGCATTGACTGGTACACCAACCATTTTGGCCGCATCGAGGCACTTGATACACTCGGCGAGGACGAGCGGGTAGCCGTTCTGCAACGGCTGGAGCAACACAAAGCCCGGATCCGGCGCTTTGCAGATGACATCGCCGCAACTGGCAATGCTGGTGACCGCGCTCTCGGCAAGGCGCTGAACAATGCGCTCGAAGTGCCCGGCTCTTCTCATGTCTATGCGGTCAATGGCAATCCCGTGCTTGTCGCCTGGGGCTATCGCCATAGCGATGCCAGGCCCCTGACCGGCGGCATTAGCAAGGTCGCGGCCACAAGGGGCGCAATGGCAGAAGTAGCCGCGCCGCAGGTTTTCGAGCCGCAGGCCGTCGAGGAGCCGATCCCTGAACCACTGCCTTCCCAACCGGCACAGGGGCAAGAACGGCGTCCGGAGAAGAAAAAGCGACGCTTCTGCTGGCTTGCAGCCCTGCTCTGGGCACTTCTGCTGCTGCTCATCGCCGCCATCCTCTATTTGCTGCTCAAGGCCTGTTCCATTTCGGTGGTCTATCCGTGGGTCAACTATTGCCCGGGGCACTACCAGTCGGACCTTGACGGATTGCAACAGGAAATCCGCCTTTTGGAAAATGCGCTGGCCTTCAAGAACGAGAATTGTGCGCTAGCGGCTGATGCCGAACCCATTGCGGAAGCAGAGTTGAGCAAGCGCCTTGAAGAGCGCAACGCCGGGGCCGGGGCCTTGCAGGTGTCTTTGGCATGGAACGGTCTGGCCGATCTCGATCTGGCGGTGCGCTGCGGAGGTGCTGTGGTCTGGTTCTCTCAGCCCAACAACTGCGGTGCCACGCTCGACACCGATTCCAACGGTCGCGGCATCAGGACGGACAAACCGGTCGAGAATATCGTCTGGCCGACCGAAGCGGCGATCCCGGCGGGGGATCTGCCCGTTTTCGTTTCGCTCTTCAGCCACAACGGCTTTCCGGTGAAGGACATCCCCTACACGCTGCGGGTTGTCCGGCGGCGGGGCGACGAAGTCATTTCCCAATATTCGATCAACGGCGTAGCTGCGGGCAACTGGCTGCAAAAGCCGATGCAGATAGGACTGGCCAACAAGCAATAGGTCAAAGCAGGCAAACACATGACGATATTTGCAGATATTACCCTTGTGCCATTCTCCGGCATTCAATTTGTAGACTACAGCTTCGATCTCAACCAGTTGAACAGCTTTCGCCTGCATTTCATCGAGCGGCCCTATCCTGAGGAGGCAACCGAGGAGGGCGTCCCCTGGAAGCTGCTGCAGTCCGATCCTGATGATGACAATGGCGAAGTCGAGCAGATGGATGACATCGGCTACGACATGAACAAGATTGCCGCCATCGAACCGTTTTTGGGCCAGTGGGTGCCGGTGCCCTATTTGCGCCGCCTGCCGGGGCGCGGGGCCGACGGGGAGATGATGTTCGACAAGGGACCGACCAACTGGGCCCGCGCCATGGTCGTACGCGACTATGAGAAGACCGCCGATGACGGCCTCTGGTACAAGGTGATCTTTGCCTTCGACACCGCACTGGCCATGGACGCCGCCGAGAATGTCACGGTCAACGCCAGCGAGGACATGAGCCAGCTCTATGTCGCTCCGCGCAAGCTCGATGTGGAGAATCCCTGCGAGTTCCGTCTGGTGTCCTCGATGAAGAAGAACGGCTGGTTCCTCTCCAATCCGATCCGGGTGGAAGGCTACGAGGCGCAGCAGGATTATCAGATCTGGGTGGCCGAATGGCTTGACGAGCTGTTTGAGGAATATCTGACCAAGCGCTCAAAGGGGCGGACGCCGCAGCGCAAATATCATCTCGAACATGCCGCCCGCTGGATCGCGCTGCTGCAACTGCTCGATCAGTTGGTCTCGCCCGGTGTTGTCCGCTTTGTCGATACCATCTCGGACAATCGCTCCGTGCGCCCGGTCAATGTGGATCTCATCCTCGATGTTGGCAACAGCCGCACGTGCGGCATGCTGATCGAGAATTACCCCAACGAGGATTCGGTCGAGCTCAACAACTCCATGAAGCTGCAATTGCGGGATCTGCAACGCCCGTGGCTGACCTATGACGAACCGTTCGAGAGCCATGTCTCGCTGTCACAGGCCTGGTTCGGCAAGGAAAACCTGTCGCGGATGTCCGGTCGCAGCGATGCCTTCTTCTGGCCGACCATGGTACGCGTCGGGCCGGAAGCCTCACGGGTCAAGTCAGCCCAGTCGGGCGTTGAGTCGATCATCGGCATGTCCGCGCCCAAGCGCTATCTGTGGGACGTCTCCCCGGTCAACCAGCCATGGCGCTTCCCCCAGTCGGACTATTCCGAAGAGGGCGATCTGCCTCCGGTCGGCCGCGTTGCCCGCCGTTATCTCAACGGCCATGGCGATGTGCTCTCTCAGGTGCGCAAGGACAAGGAGCTGTTTGCCTCGCTCTATCCCAGAAGCCCGCGCGGCGACTATTCCCGCCCCAGCCAGCAGCTCAGCTACTCGCGCTCATCCTTCTACAGCTTCATGCTGTCGGAGATCGTCTATCAGGCGATGGTCATGATCAACGATCCTGCCGTCAGGGCCGACCGGCGCCAGAGCGAGGCACCGCGCACCCTTCGGCGCATCATCCTGACGCTGCCCACCGCCCTGCCTGTGCGCGAACAGCAGATCATGAAGATGCGGGCAGAAGCGGCGATCGGCTTCCTGTGGGATATCATGAAGTGGAATGAAAGCCCGCCGCCGGGGCTCGTCCGCCCGTCCATCCATGTGGCGTGGGATGAGTCCACCTGTGTCCAGCTCGTCTGGCTCTATGGCGAAATCAGCTGTCGCTTCGGTGGCCGGATCTGCGAATTCTTCACCATGACTGGCAAGCCGCGTCAGCGCTTCATGCCCGATGAGGCCCCCGCACCCGGCGCGCCGCTGGAACCGTCGCTGCGGGTTGCCAGCCTCGATATCGGCGGTGGTACATCGGATCTGATGATCACTACCTATTTTCAGGATGACGACCGGGCCATCGTGCCGGTCCAAACGTTCCGCGAAGGGGTGCGCATCGCCGGCGATGACATCATCAAGGCAGTCATAGAACATTGCATCATGCCGGTGCTGGAAAGTGCGCTGGTGCAATATGGTCTTGCCAATGCCGTTGTAGTCCTTCGCGACCTGTTCCACGGCGACCGTGCGAACATGGCCGAGCATGAAAAACACGCTCGCCGCCAGTTCGTGCAGCAGGTGCTGGTGCCCGCCGCGCTTGGCATCATGGAGCGTTACGAGAACTCCGGCCAGGATCGCTACGAGGTCGTCCACTCGGCCACCATGGCCGAACTGATCAAGGACGCCATGCATGTCTCGCCAAAGGTACAGCGCTATCTGGTCTCCGGTTTCAGCCAGTTCGTCGACGAGCCGTTCGACATCATGTCGATGGACGTGCCGCTCAACTACCGGCTGGTCTCCGACGCGATACAGGAAACCATGGACGTGGTGTTCGATCCGGTGGCCGAGGCTTTGGCCCATTTCGATTGCGACTTCGTGCTGTTGTCCGGTCGCCCCTCCAAGCTGGCCGCCGTGCAGGACAGCCTGCTCAATCGCCTCTTCATCCGGCCAGACAGGCTGCTGCCCATGGGCGATTATCGCGCAGGCAACTGGTATCCCTTCCGCAGTCGCGACAACACCCGTATCGGCGATCCCAAGTCCTGCGCCGTGGTCGGGGGCATGCTCTGTTCGCTGGCCGAGCACAGCATCACCAACTTCACGCTCTACACCCACATGCTGCAGGGCTATTCGACCTCGCGCTACATCGGTGAGCTGGAAAAGGACATGAAGCTGAACAATGCCAATGTGCTGTTCACCTTCGATGAACTGGAAGATCCCAACGCCGATCGCGAAAAGGTGCTCAAGCTCTATACCGAGAGCCTGATCGGCTATCGCCAGCTGCCTTTCGAGCGCTGGGTCACTTCGCCTCTCTATCACATCAAGCTCGAGGACAACGGACCGGCCAAGCCGATTGCCGTGCGGTTGGCTCGCGACATGAACGAGGAACTCGACATTCAGGATGATGACCATCCCGATGTGAAGGCCTCCAAGCTGATGAATTACGAGGCTACCAAGGAAGATCTGAAGATCATCGAGGCGCTGGACGCCAACGAGAGTGACGTGCAGCGCTCGGTGTCGATATCCTTCCGCACCTTCCCCTTGTCCCAGAGCGACTACTGGCTCGATTCCGGCATCTTGAACATATAGCGGGGCGGCACAATCATGGACATCAATGAACAATTGCTTGCAAGCACCCAGCAGACCGCCAGCGCCGCGCAGGATGGGGTCAACTGGCTGAAGGCTCCCGCCAATGCCGAGCGCATCGGCGAGGCGTCGAAATCGATCGAACGCGAACTCAAGCGCGGTGTGGTCGAGGCGCAACGGCTGAGCGAGGCAGCCACCCGTCCGATGGCGGTGGCCGTCTTCGGCGCCAGCCAGGTCGGCAAGTCACACCTCATCTCGGTGCTGGCTCGCAGCAACGACGAGCTTTATGCGGTGTTTGACGGCGTTGACGAACCGGTCAGCTACATCCGGCAGATCAATATCGACAAGGAAGGGGAATCCACTGGCCTTGTCACCCGCTTCACCATCAACCGCGAGACGACGCCCGCTGGCTTCCCCGTCTGCCTGCGCTGGCTGTCCCATGCGGACCTGATCAAGATCATCGCCAATGCCTATTTCTTCGACGGACGCCCCAACAGCTTCCCCGAAAGTGGTGAGATAGCCGAGCATGTCACCCGCTTCACCCACATGGCCAACGGGATAAAGCCCAACGGCCTCAAGCCGGAAGACATCTGGGACCTGCAGGACTATTTCGCCCAATATATGAGCGCCTCGGCTCTTACCGCCAAACTCGATGCCTTCTGGATGGCGGCAGCAGAGATCTGCCCGACCTTGCCGATAGCCGATCTGGGGCGTTTCTTCTCGATCCTTTGGGGTGGTGAAGAGGCGATCACCCGCCTCTATGTCGATCTGGTCTCGGCGTTGCAGCGGCTGGACTTTCCGAAAAATGCCTATGTGCCGCTGTCGGCGATCGATGCGACCAACAAGGACATCACCAGCATCATCACCGTTGCCGGACTGGCCGACCTTTCCGGGGGCTCGGCAGAGATGATCGAGGTCCGCACGCTGAGCGGCGCTTCGGCCACCCTGCCGCGTTCGTCGGTCGCTGCCCTGACGGCGGAAATCCTGATCACCATTCGCGACAAGCCATGGGACTTTTTCGATCACACCGATCTGCTCGATTTTCCCGGCTACCGCAGCCGTGGTCTCAAGGCCGCCGATTTCGAGGAAGACGAACAGGACAGTGACAAGAAGGGCATCGCCAAATATCTGGCACAGAACCCGGACAAGACGCTGCAGACGCTGTTGCTGCGTGGCAAGGTGGAATATCTCTTCCAGCGCTATGTGGCCGAGCAGGAAATCACCTCCATGCTGCTCTGCGCCCAGCCCAACAACCTCGATGTCGACCAGCTGCCGCAGGTGGTGGCCAAGTGGATCACCGCCACCCATGGCCCGAAACCGGAAGACCGGATGGGCAAGGAAGTGCTGCTGTTCTTCATCTTCACCAAGTTCGATCTGCATTTCACCCGCAAGACCAGCGACAGCTCCTTTGGCCTTGAGGGGCGGCTTGGTGGCGCCATCGAAAACCCGCTGATCCAGTCCTACGGCAGCAGCGCCGACACCTGGGTGAAGAACTGGACACCGGGCGAGCCGTTCCGCAACTGCTACCTGATGCGCAACCCGAACATCCTCAACCGGGAAATTTTCGAGATCGAGGGCCAGAGCGAGGTCGGTGTCCGGGATAGTGAACAGAGCTTCCTCAACGAACTCAAGAGCACCTTTGTCAGCGTGCAGCCCGCGCAGGAGCATTTCAGGGATCCGGCCGAAGCCTTCGATCAGATGATGACGCTCAATGATGGTGGCGCCTCCCATATTGCCCGCAATCTGGCCCCGGTCTGCAACCCGGCGATCAAGGAACGGCAGATCCGGTTCCGCCTTGACAAGTTGCGCGCCCGCCTGTCCGAGCGCCTCGCCGCCTATTACGTCAGTTCCGACGCCTCGGTACGGCTGGACGAGCGGATTGCGGTGGCCAACCGGGTGCTTGATGAGCTCTATGTCTGTGACGAAGAGCGGATGCGCTTTGGCACCTTGCTCAAGGGTCTGATGCTTGATGCGGGCGTGCTGGCCAGCCGCCTGCATGAGGCAAGTCTCAAGCGGGTCGTCGAGCCCCACGCCGAGGAGCGGGAGGCAGCGGGCGCACCACTTGCAGCCCCCCTTGCGCCGTCGCGGCCAAGGCCCGGAGCAGGGCGAGCCCGGCCAAGGCCCATGGCTGCCGGAGGCGGTGAAGCCCCGGTAGCAACCGAAGTTGCGCCAGCCGCCGCAGTGTCCCTCAACGCGCCGAAAGCCCCCTCGCGCACGCGGCAGTATCTGCTGGCCGAGGCGGCCATCGTCACCATGATCGAGAATCTGTTTGATCAGGCCGACAACCAGAGCCTGTCGGCTCTAACGGGCGTTTCGACAGAGGCCCTGCGCGAAATCGCCAAGGAGATCGCTCTGGCCGTGCGCCGGATGAAACTGACCGATGTGCTGGCCGAGCAGATCACGCGGATCGCCTTTGTGGATCGCCGTGATGAGCTGCTCAACAAGGCAACCCTTGCCGCCGAGCGCATCACCAACGGCTTTGTCTCCGATCTGGGCAATTCCCTTGTCCCTGAAGACAAGCGCGCCGTGGTGCAGGGGGATGTTGGCAGCGCACCCGTGTTCCGGGCCCGACCTTCGGCCTTCGACGCGAGCGGCATCACCCTTGAGCCGGACCCCTACGCTCGCCGTTATGTCGATGACTGGGTGCATGCCTTCTTCAAGGTGGTTCAGGACAACGCCCTTGGCGATACGCTGGACGTCGACCCGCAACTCAACGCGCAGTTGGGCGACATTCTGACAAGGCTGTCGAGCTAGGGCAGACGGCAGGGCCAGAGACGGGCAGAGAAGGCCAGAGACACCCAGAAGCCACGAGGCGCGCGCTAATGGGCGTTGGCGGCCCATCGGGCAATGGATTGCAAACGAGACAGGTTTGAAAGTGAGCAGGAAATGAGAATTAGTTCGGCACACAAGGAGCGCGGTCCCGGTCATGCTTGGCTGACCATGGAAGTGGCCGCAACGCCCGCGACCGCTCTGGTCATCGAGCGCGAGACGGACAAGGACCGCTATCTCGGTTTGCAGGGGTGGCAGAGCACGCCCCAGAGCCTGCCCATCGAGGCGGTGGACGGCAACCGGATGCTGCTCGGGCCGAGCATTGTCGACTATCTCAAGGATGGTGACTTCATCAAGATCATCATTGCTGGCACCAATCATTTCGAGGAGGACTTCTGGCCCGTTGTGCCCATCTCCGGGCGCCGGTCTTCCGGTTTTGGCATCGTGTCGCCACAGGTGATGGCCGCAGATGATCAGGGGCCGGTGGCATCCAGCCTCAAGGTCAAGGCTCCGCTCGACAGGGCAGAGCAGCCCGCCATGAGCGAGGGGGAAGTTGGACTTCCCCATGGCGAGAGCATCGACGATGGCACGGTGTATCTTGATGGTATTCCCATTATCTTCGCCGATCCGGAAACCTTCGGTGCCAAACCAGTCAGAGACAAGCCGGTGCCGGAAAAGTCTCCTGTTGAGGCTGTCCCTGAGGTGAAAGCTCCCGAAAAGACGCCGAAGCCAAAGAAGGTGCGACCGGAGAAGACACCGAAAGCGCCAATGAGCCGGGCGGTAAAGGGCGGCTTGGTGGCGGCTCTTGTTCTGCTGCTGGTCTGCGGCCTTGGCTGGTATTTCCGCGATTCCTGGCTTGGTGCGTCGGACAATGCCGACCAGCAGGCAACCGCGGAACAGGCCGCACCAGCCGAGTCGGCTGCGACCGAACAACCGCAGCCGGGCCCGATGGTCCGGGATCGGTCCTACTGGCAACAGCAGTTGCTGGATGGTCAGATGTCCGGCGAGCAGCTATTTGCCGCAGCCGAGGAAACCGCTGGCAGCGACGAGCTCAGGGACATTTCAGCCGACTTCCTGCGCCTTGCCTCCAACAAGGGCTACATGCCCGCGCTGCGTCAGTATGCCGAAAAATATGATCCGGCCAAACCGGCCGCTGCGGGGGCCGAAACCATCAAGAACGCGACCACTGCCCTTGATGCCTATACGCGCCTGAAGGCTGGGGGAGATGAGGCTGCGGCGGCAGACATCCGGACGCTCTGCCAGCAATTGCAGCCTCAATACTATCAGGACGCAAACGCCCGTACAGCAGTCGATGATTATTGCAAATAGGTTTGAAAGGTTGGCTCCATGAAAAAGATTGTTCTCGCCCTCGCCCTGTTCCTTGCAAACCTGATGGTGACCCCGCTGCCGGGTCTCGGAACAACGGCTGAGGCTCGTGATGCGCTGCTGATGCAGGGCAAAAAGACCCTGTTCCGACGTATCGTTACCAAGCCGGGCGGTCAACTCTTGTCTGCTGCCTCGCCAAGTGCTCAGGTGATCCGGGGCAATGTTCCTGCCTTCTCGGTCTATTATGTCTATGGCGAACAGGATGGCTTCACCGAGGTTGGCATCAACAGCCATGGCGACGCCGCTGGCTGGATCAAGTCCGACAAGGTGGTGGACTGGAAGCAATCCATCGTCGTTGCCTTCAACAACCGGGCCGAAGCGGGGCGGGTGCGCCATCTGTTCTTCAAGTCGATGGATGATCTGGCCAGCGACATCGAGGCGAATCTGTCGCCGGATGCCTTTGAGAACAGCCAGAATATCGTTGCGGTGGAGCCGGAAAACGCCATCAACGACAACAACAATTTCTACCTTCTGCCCATTCTGGATCACGAATCGATCTATTTTCCCGATGACAACGAAGGCAACATGATCGAGGTCGGCTCGGTCACGGCCCCAGAGGTCCGCGCCGACCGGCAGGACTTCCGTGCCGGTGTGGTCTTTGTCATTGATACCACCAAGTCGATGGGCCCCTATATCCGCCAGACCAAGGAGGTCATCGAGCAGATCGGCGTCCAGCTGGAAAATTCGCCGCTTGCGGGCAAGGTGTCCTTCGGGCTGGTCGGCTTCCGTCAGTCCAAGAGTGCCAACCCGGGCATTGGCTATCATGTCAAGAATCTGTTGCCGCTGGACGAGCAGGCCGACACCGACCGGTTCCTTGCGGCCATTGACAAGATGGACGTGGCCAGCGTGCCGACGGTCGGGTTCGACGAGGATTCCATTGGGGGTATTGCCTTTGCGAGCAAGGACAACAACTGGCAGCCCTACGCCGCCAAATACATGATCCTGATCACCGACGCTGGCCCCAAGTCGCCCAAGTTCGGCGACAACTACGCCCAGCAGCTTGATATTCCCGAACTGGCTGGCGATCTCAACGACAAGGGCATCCGCCTTTTGGTGATGCATCTGAAAACCCCGGCGGGCGCGAAGGATCATAGCTTCGCCGAGCTTAAATACCGGCAGGCCTCCCGCCTTGTCGGGTCGATGAATGATCTCTACACCGATATTCGCGAGGGCAACGTTCAGGAATTTGGCAACGGTGTTGGCCTCATTGCCGACCAGATCGTGACCACCTCGCAGGACATCCAGCAGGACAAGGAGATCCTGGCCCCGGACGAGAATGACAATTCCACCGAGGCCAATCTCCGGCGCGCCGCCAAGGCCTTTCAGCTTGAATATCGCGGCAACCAGCAGGGTGAGCAGGCCCCGGAATTCTATCGGGCCTGGACCATCGATCGGGCTTTCGGAGCCTATGCCCGGCAGGCGCTGGACATCCGTATCCTGCTGACCAAGAACCAGCTTTCGACGATGGCTGAGAACCTGCACGAGATTGTCGATGAAGCCAACCGGCCCGGCGGCATCATCGATGCAAACGCCTTCTTTCAGAGCATTCAGGATCTGGCGCTCCGAACCTCGAATGATCCGACCCAGCTCAGGGAGAACCAGAGCCTTGGCGATGCCATTGCCGAATATCTCGACGATCTGCCCTACAAGAGCCAGACCACAGCCATGACTATGGCCGACTGGGTCACGCTCAGTGCGCCTGAGCAGCGGGACATCATGAACGGTCTGGAATCGAAGCTGCGCTACTATGAGCGTGTCCATGCGGATCCGGACCGCTGGTTCAATCTGCATGAGAATGCAGCGCCCGGCGAAGCCGTGACGACCATTTCGCTGGACCGCATGCCATGATCGAACTGGACGTTCGCGGGATGCGCAAGGAACTGAGGGATACCGACCGGGCATTCGAGCTCTCCATCCCGGCCTTTCAGGCGCGGGGCGGCGAGAAGATCGCCGTCGTCGGCACCACTGGCTCCGGCAAGACGACAGCCATGGACATCTTCGCCATGGCCAGTCGCCCCACGTCCTGCGACCGCTTCCAACTCAGGGTGGGCGATATGGTCCACAACCTCGGTGTCGTGTCCGGCAACCGCCGCCGCAGTGCCAGACTGCGTGCCAGCCACTTTGGGTATGTCATGCAGAAGAGCCCGCTTTTTCCCTTTCTGTCGGTGCGGGAAAATGTGCTGCTGCAACAACGCATTTCCGACCGCCCCGACACCCCCTTTGTCCACCAGCTGCTGGAGCGGCTGGGGATCGCCATGATCGCCGACGCCCTGCCGTCGGAAATCTCGGTCGGGCAGCGGCAGCGGGCTGCGATCGCCCGCTCGCTGTCCCATCACCCCTCGATCATCCTCTGCGATGAGCCAACCGGTGCGCTTGATCCCAAAACGGCGCGAGACTGCATCGAGACCATCATCTGGGCGGCTGAGAGCACCGGAGCGGTCCTCATCATGATCACCCACGACTGGCAACTGGCCGAGGCCTTCGGGTTCGACTTCTACGAGATCAGCACCAGCACCCAGGCAAACAGTACCATATGCGCGACGCTGTTACCCCGCTCGGAGAAGAATGGGGGCAAGGGCAGGCAATGATAGCACTCGATCTGGCCATGAAGAGCATCATGCGCGCGCCCAAGCCCAATATCGCGGCGATGATCGCGCTGATATCCGTGTTGGTGCCCACCATGTTGCTGTGGAGCATGAAGGTTGGCTTCATCCAGTCGATGCTTGACGAGCTGCGAAATTCGCCCGCCAGCCTCGAAATCCGGGTGAAGGGCGACTATGTTCTGACGCCGCAGAAACTGGCGGAAATCGAGGCACTGGACGGCGTTGGCTTCGTGCTGCCGACCGCCCGCTTTCTGGCCTCTCGCGCCTTTGCCAGCCACGACAATGGCCGTGACCGGACGCCGGTTTCCCTGCTGCCGACCGGGGCGGGGGACCCGCTGCTCGACAAGGGCCAAATGCCGTCTGAGGCTGGTGAGGCCATCATCACGCGGGATCTGGCCGATAAACTCGGGCGGAAAATCGGCGATGCCTTCGAGATTTCGACCAATCGCAAGCAGCAAAGGGAAGTGCTGCGCATCCCCCTCACCATCACCGGCATTGTCTCTTCCGAAAGCGTCGTCGGCCAATGGGCGCTGATCGCACCCTCGGTCATTCAGGAGGTCGAGGCCTTCATTGACGGTTTTGCGCTGCCCGATCGCGGCAAGCAAGGCCGACCGCTGGCCGAGCGCCCGGATGTCTACTCCGGTCTGCGGCTCTATGCCGACCGGATCGAACATGTCGCGGGACTTGCACGAGCGATGACCGATCTTGGCTTTTCGGTGCAGAGCAATGCCGCCCGGATCGAGGCGATCGAGCGGCTCGACAGGATTCTGAGCGGCATCGTGCTGGCCATCGGGTTGGTGCTGTTCGTCGGCCTTGCCCTGGCGGTCTGGTCGGGCATGGTGGCCCAGCTGGAGCGCCTCAGACATCATGTCGCTCTGCTGGGGCTGATGGGGCAGGGCGTGCTCGGGGTTGCCATGTTCTTTGTCTTCATCGGCCTTTTCAATGCGCTGGGCGGGATTGTGCTGGCCGACCTGATGACCCTGCTGATGGTTCGGCTTGGCAACCTGCAGTTTGAGGGCGTCTACGGCAATCTGACGGCCATCTTTGCTCTGCCACCCCGCCATGTTGCGCTGATCAACGCCGGAGCCTTTCTGCTGCAGCTCATGCTCGCATCTTTTGTCGCCTTGAAGTCAACTCATATTCGCCCGGGAGACCTGTTCCGTGACTATTAGCCTGTTTCGTGCCCTTGGCCCGTTTGTCGTTGGTGCTTCGCTATTCTGCCTCTCCCCCGGTGCAGTCCTTGCCGAGCAGGCATGGGACGCCGACTATTACAACCCGGCGGGCGACCCCGATGTCCTGCTACTGCCCATTCCCTGTGGCGGCAAGATCGCCCTCAAGAAGGTGGTGACCATCACCGAGGATCCCCAGTCGCCGATGGGGCCACTCAGTGACCAGCGCATCCAGATTGGTCGCGATGCGGGCCGGACCAGAGGCTATATCGAGGAAAACCATCACGAATACATCTCCGGCACCCTCGTCGATGACGAGACCCACGAGCGCTACTATCTGATCGGCGCCTATGAGGTCACCCAGGGCCAGTATGATGCGGTGATGAAGGGACCGGAAGCCTGCCCGGCGCGCATGTCGCGCAAGATGAATGTTCCCGTTACCGATGTCAGCTGGTATGACGCGATCGACTTCACGCGCAAGCTCAATGCCTGGATTTATGGCAATGCCTCGTCCATGATGGCCACCCTGTCGCAGATCGGCGCTGCCAACGGCTTTGTTCGGCTGCCCTCCGAGGTGGAATGGGAATTCGCCGCCCGCGGCGGCAGCGCGGTGCCGCCTGCGCAACGCAACGAGCCGATGTTCTTCAGCGATGGCACGATTGACGACTACGCCTGGTATAACGGCGCCATGTCATCGGCAGGCAAGGCCAAACCGGTCGGCAAGAAGAAGCCCAATCCGCTCGGCCTCTACGATGTCTATGGCAACGCCGCCGAGATCGTGCAGGATTCCTTCCGCATGACCCGCTCCGACCGGCTGCATGGGGCCATCGGCGGCTTCGTCGCCCGTGGTGGCTCCTTCCTTGACAGCCCGGATCTCATCAACTCGGCGCGGCGGGATGAATATCCCTTCTTTGACGCGCAACTGGGCGGGGAATTCAAGCGCCGCACGATGGGCTTCCGGATTGCCGTCAGCACCTCGTCGCTGCCGCGCGATGTATCCGAGGTTCCCCGGCTCGAAACGGCCTTTGAAGAAACCCAGAGGCAGGTGGAAGGACCGCTGGACGAACAGCCATTACAGCAGATGGCGGCCGTCGCCAATCAGGTCCAGAACACCGAGTTGCAGACCAGAATTCGCGACTTGCAGGGCCAGCTTCAGGATGAGTTTGCCCGCCGCAACGAACTAGAGGCCCGCACCATGCGGGTCACGCTCTCCAATGGCGGCCTTCAGGCCATGGAAGTGTTCCTCTCTGCCCGGGCGATCAAGAAATTCAAGGCCGCCTATCAGCAGGCCAGGCAGACCAACACCCATCCGGAATTCTATGCCCCACGGATCGAGGCGGAATTCAACCATTTCTCGCTGATCGCCAATGCCTATTACGAGACGGTGGAGTCGCTTGCCGATGCTGGCCAGCAGGAGCTGCAGACACAGGCCGGTGTGGTCAGGCAGGCCCTGTCCCAGCGCCACGATACGGATATGGTCCGCTTTGTCGAAGTGCTCGAAAACTCGGTCGCAAAATTCCGCCAGTCCAGAAGTCGGCAGAGCGTGCTGCATTTTCTCGACGAGATCCCCACGGCCTCGATCGATTGACACCCATTCCATCTATTCAATTTCCAGAGGATACCAATTGACATGTCGCAGAAACTCACCGTCATCACGGCCTTGGCCGTCTCCCTCGCCCTTTCCGGTTGCGTGACAACCCAGCAGCCGACCGGCACCCTCAGCCCGACCGAGATGGCAATGCGCCAGAAGGAAACCGAGAATGTGCGCATCGTTCAGGGCATCGCTACGGGAGCTGCTGTCGGTGCCATCGTGGGTGGCGGTCTGGGGCTGCTGCTCGGTGGTGACGAACGTTCGATGGCAAAAGGTGCGCTCATCGGTGCCATCGGTGGCGGTGCGCTTGGGGCAGCCGATGCCAATCGGGTCAACCAGCAGGCCGGAGCCCAGGCCGCCGAGCAGGGGCAGCTCAAATCGATCATCGCCAACGCCGAAAAGAATATCGCCACCTACAAGAGCATGGCGAGCTATACCAGCCAGCTTGTGGCCGAGGAACAGGCCGAGATTGAACGGCTGAACGGCATGTTGAGCGCGGGGCAGCTTGATGCAACGGCCTATCGCGCCCAGATGGCCAGCGCCCAGAGCAACGTCAAGATTGTCAACGGCCAGATCTCCAATGCCGATCGCGACATCAAGGACCTTGAAGGCGCGGCCAAGAACGGCATGCAGGTCACCAAGCAGATCGAGGAACTCAAGGCGCAGAAAGCCTCGCTTGTCGTCCAGCGTGACGCGCTGGTCTCCGCCTATTCGCGGGTGCCGTCCGAAGTCGGCGTAACCATCTAACCAGTGTGAACGAGAGAAGCAGTCATGAAGATGATCCGATCAACCACCCTCATGCCCGGCCTTGCGCTGGGTGCCCTGTTGCCATTGCTGGCGGCTTGCCAGTCGACCTGCACGGGAGACGCCCGGTTTGATGACTACTGGTGCGCCAGAAGCAACCTCAGCAACGGCGTCTATCAGCAACAAACCAATCAGCTACAGTCCATCGCCGCTCAGCGTCAGTATCAGGAAGCCAATGCCGAGGCCAATCTCTACGCCCAGCAGGGAGAACTGACCCGGGTGAGAGCCGCACTGGCCGCCAAGCAGAACGAGCTGGCCGCCGCCCGCTCGAACAATGGTCCGGCCAACCAGATTGCCCGGCTCGAGGCGGAAGTGGCAGCTCTGCGCAGCCAGGTCGAAACCCTGATGCAAACGCAGTAGATCAGATCTGATGAAGGGCGCGCGTCTGGCGGTTGTGGTCGCATTGTGGGTGGGCTTCGTGGCTCTGGTCACGGGGCTGGCAGGCCTGTCTCTCAAGGCTTGCGGTATCAGGATTCTGGGGTTCGAAGTGAGCTGGTGCACTTCGGGCGGTCGGACGGATATCGCACGCCTTGCCGACCTGCAACAGCAGCTTCATACCCTGATGCAGATGAACGCTGCCGAGCGCGCCCGCTGTTCTCCCGCTCCGGCCATGGGGGCGAATGTGGTCCCGGGGCAACGCATGCCCAACGGGTCGGCCGTTGGCGGGGCGGGGCGCGTTGGACCTGCCGGTTCGCTGCCTGCCTTGGGATCAGGAGGGGCTGGTGGAGCAATGGGCGGCGGTACGGCTGACATTGTCCCGGAAGCAGGTATCGGATCGGGCAAACCGGATGACGGTTCTGCTGGCGCTCCTCCTGCCGAGCCTTCCGATGGGGCTTCCATTGAGGCCGCGATTGATGGTGATGATGTTTCTCCTGAAGGAAAGGCCGAAGGTGGTGGCGCAGCTGGTGGTGCCGCTGACGAGGGAGCCATGCCGCTGCCCGAACCGGCTCCCCATAAGATGGCCGGTGCTGGCGGAGCTGAAGGTGCTGCAGGTTCTGGGGCTGGATCAGGCGATGGTGCAGGAGCTGGTGCTGGCTCAGGTGATGGCTCAGGAGCCGGGGGCGGCGCAGGGGCTGGTGCCGGAGGTGGATCAGGTGGAGAAACCGGAGCCGGCGGGGGAGGCGGATCAGGCAGTGGAACTGGCGGTGGGGCCGGTTCTGGTGGTGGTGGCAAAGGCGCTGGCGGTGGTTCTGGTGTGGCAAGTCCTCCACCATCGGCGCAATGCCCCGATGGCAAGCCGAAGACCGACTATGTCGTTCTGGCGCTAGATCATTCCAAGAGCATGGGCTTGCCGCTCGATATGGATCCTGCTCTGGCGATCCGCCTTGAGGCCGAGATGGAATCCGGAAGTCCCGATGCATGGAAGGCTTCCCGCACCTACAACGACTATATCGCCAGCCCCGGACGTAAGCGCCTTGATGAGCTGAAAAGCTCGGTCGGTGAAGTGGCCAGTCGGCTGGGAGAAGAGACAAGGATCGGGGTGGTCACGTTTGCTGGCTGCAATGGCGTTGTCGACATGGGCGACTATGACAAGGCAAGGCGCGATCGGCTCATCGGCAAGATCAACCAGCTCGAAACCATGCCCGCCACGCCAGCTGCCGATGCCCTCAAGGTCGCGATGGAAAAGGCGGGCAGGGTCCGCGGCGGGCGCGTGATTCTGGTCAGCGATGGCAATGACACCTGCGACGGCGACCCTTGCGCTGTTGCGCAGCGGATATCAGGGGTGCAGGTCGATGTCATCTCGCTCGGCGGAAGGCAGTCCCTTGCCTGTGTGGCGCAAGCAACGGGCGGGCGTTTGGTGGAACCAGCACGGCAGGGGCGCAGTTTGCAGCAGATCCTTGTCGATCTGGGCCTCAATGGTGCAAGGGAGCAATGCCGATGAAAGGGATGCGTTTGGTGGTTCTCGTCACTTTGTGGCTTGTATTTGCCGGTCTCGTCGGCGTGATCGGCTATCTCTCGCTGAAGGCCTGCGGCATCCGTTTCTGGGGGTATGGTGTCAGCTGGTGCTCGGCGGAGGAAATGCCGGACAATGGCCGTCTCGATGACCTGCAACAGCAACTCCACACCCTCATGCAGTTGAACGGAGAGGAAGCCGCCCGCTGTGAACCGGAAATGCCCGAACCGCCCAAGGCGCAACTGCCAGAAACACAGCCGGAGGCACCACCAGTAACCGACCCGACCCGGCAATGCCTGCGCCCGGAGGACAAGGGCTACATCGTTCTGGCTCTTGATCATTCCTCCAGCATGGCATTGCCTTCGGATATCGACAGTGCTCTGGCCACGAAACTTGAAAAGCGCATGGCAGCAGGAGGGGTTTTGGGCAGCGCCGCCTTGCTGGTCTATGAAGGTCTCAAAAAGAAACCGGGTCACAAGCGGCTTGATGCCCTCAAGGAATCTGTCGCTGAAGTTGCCGGGCAACTGGATCCGGACACTGACATCGGAGTGGTCGCCTTTTCCGGCTGCGATGACGTGTTGGATATGGGCAACTACTCCCATGACAGGCGCGGCCGCATGATCCAGAAGATCAATCAGCTGTCCGCCGATCAGTCAACTGCGGCAGCCAAGGCTCTCAACTTGGCCATTCAGAAGGTCAAGCGTAATGGCGGCGGCCGCATTATTCTGGTTAGTGATGGCAAGGATTCTTGCGATGGCGATCCCTGTGCCGTTGCACGGCAGAATCCTGACATCGAAATCGATGTCGTCTCTCTTGGAGGAGAGGAAGCCCTTGCCTGCGTGGCCAACGCAACAGGCGGCAAATGGCTGGAGCCGAAGCAATTGGGTCAGAATCTACAGGATGTGCTGGTCGATCTGGGCAACAAGGGGGCAAGGCAGGAATGTCAGTAAGCTGTCGCAAGGGCTTGCGCCTCACCATTGCTGGCGGGGTTGCACAGGTTACCCGAACCCCAACCGCCTTCTGCCTTGCAAGCACCGCACCGCTGTGCTTTTGATCGGGGCTGTCCGGTTGCCTTTGCCTCCATCGGATCGGCAAGGGGGCGGATTGTCACTCTCCGTCAAGGGCATTCTGTGAGATGCCCTCTCCAGAACAAGGCCAATAGCCATGAAAGACAAAACCGTGAGCAATCTTTCTGCCCCAGCGCATGGAGAGGAAAGCGCATTCCACCAGCCGATGATCCGGGTGCGGGCGGGCGCTGATCCGGAAGCGCCTCATCTTGCAACATTGTCGATTGGCGATTGGCAGGTGCCTTGCGTGGTGGGCCGTAACGGGTTGGTCGCCCCGCAGTTGAAGCGAGAGGGCGACGGCTGCACCCCCATTGGCTGTTTCCCTCTGCGGTATGGCTTCTATGACCGGGCTGTGTTTGGTGATGAACCCGGCGCATTTGCCTTTCCCTTCAAGGAAAAACCGGCAAACTACAACTGGAGTGAAGAGGCTTCCGGCAGGCTTTACAACCGGTTCTTGCTGGATATGCGCGAAGACGCACCTTCGCGTCTGGGAGAACGGCTGTTTGATCTTTTTGTGCCGCTAGGCTGGAATGATGCAACGCCGGCGATCGGTGGCGGCAGTGCCATCTTTCTGCATGCGGCGCGCGAGGATTTCTCCGGCACGGCTGGCTGCGTCGCGGTTGCCCATGAGCATCTCCTCGAGCTGGCGCGCCGCCTTGAGCCGGGCATGGTCATCGATATAGCGCCTGCTGACATGGTGGGCGTCGAAGATGCGCTCGCTTTGCCCTTGCTGGCCGATGGACCGGACATGGAAACGCTCGAAACCGTGACGTTCCGTTCGCTCCGTCCCGGCCCGAAGCTGTTGATCACCGGGGCCGTGCATGGCAATGAGCCCTGCGGCACCCGGGCTATCACCCGAGCCATCGCCGCCTTCAAGTCCGGGCACCTGCGCCTGACGCGCGGTTCGGTGACCTTTGTGCCGGTGATGAATCCGCTCGCATGGCGCAGAAACCAGCGCGAAGGCATGCGCAACCTCAATCGCAACCTCTCGGAAAAGACCGTGCCGGAGGATTTCGAGGATCGTCTCTGCAATGTCATCTGCCCGATTCTGCGTGACCATGATGTTCTTATCGACCTGCATTCCTTCACCTCTGAAGGTGAGCCGCTTGTCCTGTTCGGGCCGTTTGACAATGATGGCCCGCTGGAGCCATTCGCCCATGCGGATGCCGAACTGGCCCTTGCCAGTGCCATGGGGCTGGGCCTGATGGTGCATGGCTGGATGGAGGCCTTTGACAAGGCCATCAAGGCCCGCAAGAAGGCGGCAGGGGACCGCGGTATCATGCCTGCCAATCTCGGGGTCGGAACAACCGAATACATGCGGTTTGCCGGTGGCTATGGCATCACGGTGGAATGTGGCAACCACAACGATCCGGCCGCCGCCGAGGTTGCCTGGCAGTGCATTCTCAACGGCCTTGCCCATCTCGACATGATCAACTTTTCCCTGCCAGCCGACCGTCCCGCGCCGCGCGTCTATGAAATGATGGATGCAATTCTGGCCGAGCATGCCGATGACCGGTTGGTGGAGAAATTCATCACCGGCGCCGAGGTTAGGGAAGGGCAGGTGATCGGTCACCGTGCTTCGGGCGAGGAAATCCGGGCCCCCTATGATGGCGCCCTGATCTTTTCGGACATTTCCGCCGAGCCCAACACGGAACTGACCTTCGTCTGCCGCAAGAGCCCGCGCTTCACGGGGTGATTCCGGCGTTGCCCCTGCGCTCTTGGGGGCAACAGAAAAGGCCCCGGCTCAATCAAGAGACCGGGGCATCCAAGGTCAGGAGAGGTCAGGGCTTCATCGCGCTCTGCTTGCCGACTAGACTTATCGCACTAGACAGGGGCGTTTGTTGTCGAACTGCCAGTTGGGGATGAGGAACTGCATGCCGAGGGCATCATCGCGCGCGCCCAGCCCCTTCTTCTTATAGAGCTCATGCGCCGCCATGATCTGATCAACATCCGGTTCGATGCCAAGGCCGGGGCGTTCAGGCACAGCAATCTCGCCGCCCTTGATGAGAAGTGGCTCCTTGGTCAGCCTCTGACCGTCCTGCCAGATCCAGTGGGTATCGATCGGTGTGATGCGACCCGGAGCGGCGGCTGCGGCATGGGTGAACATGGCCAGCGAAATATCAAAATGGTTGTTGGAATGAGAGCCCCAGATGAGGCCCCAGTCACGGCACATCTGCGCCACCCGCACCGTGCCCTGCATGGTCCAGAAATGCGGGTCAGCCAGCGGAATGTCGACCGATTGCAGCATCACCGAGTGGCCCATCTGCCGCCAGTCCGTGGCGACCATGTTGGTGGCGGTCTGAAGGCCGGTGGCCCGTCGGAACTCGGACATGATCTCGCGACCTGAATAGCCGTCTTCGGCGCCGCACGGATCTTCCGCATAGGCCAGAATATGGCCCTGACCCTTGCAAAGGGCAATGGCTTCGGAAAGGGACCACGCGCCGTTCGGGTCAAGCGAGATCCGGCCTTCCGGGAAACGGGCTTTGAGAGCGGCAGCGGCGAGCATTTCCTCTTCACCGGCAAAGACGCCCCCCTTGAGCTTGAAATCCTCGAAGCCATAGCGCTCATAGGCAGCCTCGGCCAGACGCACCACGGCTTCCGGTGTCATCGCTTCCTCGTTGCGCAGGCGCAGCCAGTCGTCGGCGGCATCGCGCTCGGCGCGATAGGGCAGGTTGGTCTTGTTGCGGTCGGCGACATAGAAGAGATAGCCCAGCATGCGCACCTTGTCGCGCTGCTGGCCCTCGCCGAGCAGGGCAGCAACCGGCAGATCCAGGAACTGTCCCATCAGGTCGAGCAAGGCTGCCTCCACTGCCGTGACCGCATGGATGGCGATCCGGAGATCGAAGGTCTGGGTGCCGCGTCCACCCTTGTCCCGGTTGGCGAAGGTTTCGTTCATGGCGGAGAGTATGCCGTTCAGGCGGGCAATCGGCTGGCCTACGACCAGCGGGATGGCATCGACCAGCGTCTGGCGGATCTTTTCCCCGCCGGGCACTTCGCCCACCCCGATGCGTCCGGTTTCATCTTCAAGCAAAACCACATTGCGTGTGAAATAGGGCGCATGCGCTCCACTCAGGTTCAGCAACATGCTGTCCTGCCCGGCAACCGGGACAACACGCATGGACGTAACCTTCGGGGAACCCGTCCCGAATGCTTCTGGCGCTACCATCTTGAATTTCCTCCGAATTGTCGTCTCCTCTTGCGGCTCCTCGTTCCGACTGGGGACGTGCATTCTATTTCGACAAACAAACAATGAAAGCGCAACCATTATTTTGAACTGAGCGTAGTTTTGTGGATAGAAAATGAAATATTAGACTAAATTCCTAGTATTTTGGCCAGTTTTTTCAAAGGATCCGATCCCCATAACAGGGCGCTTGACAGAAAGAGGGATGTGAACTTAATATAAAATGACAGCGTTTTCATTTGGAGGAAACTTGACTGCGCTGCATGCTTCGAAACTGCAGTTGCGCCAATGTCAGCATCATGGGCTTGGCGAATTGGGTCTCGGTTGGCAATCAAAGGAGGTAGGACGGACGCAATGTGCCGTCATGATCAGAGCGCCACAATCGTGCCGATGGGTCGGCAGCAGGATGTTGTCCGGAGCCTTGTCTTGGGGACATCCGCCGGGGCGTTCCATTAGGGAGAGAAAAAATGAAGTTTCTGAAAAGCGGGCTCGCGGTCGCAATGGCCGCGTTCATGGGCATTGCTGCATCGCAGGCTGTTGCTGCCGATGCCAAGTTCGCCGACAACCTGCGCGTTGTTATCGGCTCCAAGTCGACCGGTGGTGACACCTATCAAAACTCGGCCATCGTAGCACAGGCTCTGGGCGAGAAACTCGGCATCAACGTCAAGGTCGACGCAGTTGGCTCCAGCGCTGCCTTCAAGGCCTTGGCACGCATCTCCAACGGCAGCACGATCATGATCTTCCATGATCAGTCCTATCTTGGCTATCTCTACGGCGTTAAGGGCTACTTCGACATTTTTGATGATTTCATTGTGGGACCAACCATCGCCATCAATCCGGGCAACGCCTATCTGGTTCCAAAGAGCTCTCCGTACAAGACCATTGAAGACATCATTCAGGCCTGCGCCAAGGATACCAAGATTCGCGTTGCCATTCAGCCGGGCGGTGTTTCCGAAATTGGCTATTCAGCTCTAAAAAACGCCATCAAGCTGCGCTATCCGGGCAAGGAAGGCAATCTGGTTGCCGTGAACACCGGCTCTCAGTCCGACAAGAACCAGCTGCTGTTTGACGGACAGGCTGATCTTATTCAGGGCTCTGTCCAGGCCAACGAACAATATACGCAACTGCCAGCTGAAGATCAGAAAGCCATGCGCTTTGTCTGGCTGACTGCCCGCGAAGAAACCATCAAGCAAACCAAACCGGAAGGCATGGGCAGCACCACTCAGGCGCATTTGCTTGATTTCGTTTCCCCGAAGGTGTCCGTCACCCTTGATGGCAAGCAGGACTTCACGTTCGATAAGGAATTCTTCTTCCTCTACAACAAGAAGATGGACCCGGCTCTGATCGAGGTGTTGGACAAGGCTCTGGGCGAAATCTATGCCGAAGGCAAGATTCAGGAAGTCCAGAAGAACTCCTTCTTCATTCCAAACTTCAAACCATCTGCTGAAGCTTCGGCCTATCTCAAGGACAAGATGGAAAAATATGAAGGGATCATCAAGAGCATCCACTAGTCCTCGGATTTCTTCCGGACCCGGCAAGCCTCTCCAGGAGATGTCGGGTCTGGCTCTCCGCACTCTATCCGTATCCTGAGGTCGGGCGGCAGGCCTGCCCGGCTTTCGGGGGCACCCCGGAGAAACGCAAATGGCAGATGGCAATTCACTCTTCAAGGTATCGATCGACTTCAGTCAGTCGCACCTGTTCTTCCCGAACATCATTCACTGGATCCTGCTGATACTGGCTGTCCTGATCGCTCTCACCAGCGGGCCGAAACTTCTGCGCCAGATGCGCGAGAAGAAAAAGGATGACAAGCAGACCGGTGCGCCCACAGACTGGGTGCGCCTGCTTGGAACACTGGTTCTCACGATCATCTATTTCTCGCTAATGGAAACGGTCGGAGACCTCTTCCCCAATACTGGGTTTGGCTTCCTGTTCACGTCCATCCCTTTCATGTTCCTGCTCTCTGTTCTGTTCGTGCATCAGCCGGGGCGGCGGGAGTTCGTTACCATCACGCTGAGTTCGATCATCTCGCCTGCCGTCGCCTGGTATGTCCTGGCGCAGATGTTCAACATCACGCTGCCCTGACCCCGAAACAATAGGCTGACTCATGGAATTCATAAGCTATCTCACGCCCATGTTTTTTGCGCTGGTCGGGTTCGGCGTCGTGGTGGGCATCATTTTCGGCGCCATTCCCGGCATGACCGCCACCATGGCCGTTGCCGTCTGTCTGCCCATGACCTACGGGCTTGACCTGACCAATGGCCTTGCCCTGCTGCTCGGGCTTTATGTTGGCGGCATCTCTGGCGGGCTGGTCCCGGCTGTCCTGCTCAACATTCCCGGCACGCCCTCATCGATTACCACCACCTTCGATGGTTATCCGATGACCCAGAAGGGCGAGGGCGAACGTGCCCTCAAGACCGGTATCACGTCATCGCTTTTCGGCGGGCTGTTCAGCGCCATCGTCCTGTTCTTCTTTGCTCCGAGCCTTGCGGATGTCGCAATCAAATTTTCCTATGTCGAGAAATTCCTGATCATCCTGTTTGCGCTCACGGTGATCGCCTCGCTGTCGCGCAACCTGCTGCTCGGCATCTTCAGCGGTGTGCTTGGTGTCTGGTTCAGCCTGATCGGCTCCTACGACATTTCCTCTGGCGGCAACGGTGAATATCGCCTGATGACCGATGCCATGGTGCCTTATCTGGAAAGCGGCTTCTCGCTGCTGCCGGTGCTCATCGGCCTGTTTGGTCTGGGTACCATTCTTCAAGAGGCCCAGAAAGGCATCAAGGAGGAAGTCGGCAAGGGCAAGAAGCTTGAGCTCAACGGTGGCACCTCCTTCAGCCTGTCGGTTTTCAAGGGCCAGATTGTCAACCTGATCCGCTCCAGCGGTCTTGGCACCTTCGTTGGCATGCTGCCTGGCGTCGGTGGAAGCGCTGCGTCGGTTCTGGCCTACACCCAGCAGAAGAACTTCTCCAAGCATCCCGAGAAGCTGGGTAAGGGGGCACCCGAGGGCGTCATTGCATCGGAATCCTCCAACAACGGCCTGACGGGCGGTGCGCTGATCCCGCTGCTCTCGCTCGGCATCCCCGGAGACTCGACGACCGCCGTTCTCATTGGTGCCTTCACCCTGCAGGGTATCCAGCTCGGGCCGCTGTTCATTGGCAACAATCTCGACACCTGGAACACCATGATGGTGGCGCTGGTGTTTGCCAACCTTGTGATGTTCGTCGTGATGTTCTTTGCCATCCGGACCATCGTCAAGGTCATCACCATCCCGAAATATCTGCTCTATCCCGGTATCATCATGATGTGCGTGGTCGGGGCCTATGCAATCAACTTCGGCATCATGTTCGATGTCTGGACCCTGCTGTTCTTCGGCCTGTTTGGCTTTCTTGGCCAGAAGGTCGGGCTTGAGGTTGCGCCCTTCATCATCGGCTTCATTCTGGGCAAACAGGCAGAGGTCTATTTCGTCAAGAGCCTTGAATCCTTTGGCACCCTGACGATCTTCTTCACCAAGAGCCCGATTGCCATGGTGCTTTGGGTGCTGATCCTGATTTCCGTGGTCTTCTCGATCTACGGCATGATCAAGCAGAAGAAAAACAACAACAACAAAGAAGCGTGAGGCATCAATGTCCAAACCCGTTCCCAGCCTGAAGGTTCATCCTGATGATAATGTTTCCATCGTCCTGACCGCGGGTGGATTGCCAGCGGGAACGGAACTGGACACCGGCGCTGTGCTGAAGGACGATGTGCCCTTCGGCCACAAGGTTGCTTTGACCGACATTCCAAAGGGGGGCGCCGTCATCCGCTATGGCGTGACCATTGGCCTTGCCCGGCAGGATCTGGGCAAGGGCGCGTGGGTCAATGAATATATGATTGAACTGCCCGAGGCACCGCACCTTGATAGCCTCAAGGCTCCGGCTGAGGCGCCAGCCTCTCTGCCGCCGCTGGAGGGCTACACATTCGAAGGCTATCGCAATGCCGATGGTAGTGTCGGCACGCGCAACCTGCTGGGCATCTCCATCAGTGTGCAGTGTGTCGCCGGTGTGGTGGAACATGCCGTTCGGCGCATCCGCGAGGAGCTGCTGCCGCTCTATCCCAATGTTGATGATGTGGTGCCCCTGACCCACTCCTACGGCTGCGGCGTGGCCATCAATGCTACCGATGCCTATATCCCCATCCGCACCATCAAGAATATTGCCCTCAACCCCAATTTCGGCGGTGAGGTGATGGTTGTGGCGCTCGGCTGTGAGAAGCTCCGGCCTGAGATGATCATGACCGAAGGCGACGCCACCGCGACGAAAATGTATCTTCAGGACGAGGGGCTGACTGGCTTTTCGGCCATGGTCGACGACATCCTTTTGCAGGCGCAGATTCATCTGGAGCGGCTCAACAAGCGCCAGCGTGAAACCTGTCCGGTTTCCGATCTCGTCGTCGGCATGCAGTGTGGCGGCAGCGATGCCTTTTCCGGCATCACCGCCAACCCCATGCTCGGGGCCGCGGCAGATCTCATCGTCCGGGCCGGGGGCAGCGTGATGTTTTCCGAAGTGACCGAGGTTCGGGATTCCGTTCATCTGTTGCCGCCGCGCGCCGCTTCCCCTGAAGTGGTGGAAGGGCTGGTGCGGGAAATGGCCTGGTATGATGCCTATCTAGCGAAGGGCGGAGCCGACCGGTCTGCCAACACCACGCCGGGCAACAAGGCGGGGGGGCTTTCCGGCATTGTCGAGAAGTCCCTGGGTTCGGTAGCCAAATCCGGTTCCAGCCCGATTGTTGACGTGATCGGGCCGGGAGAACGCCTCAGGCGCAAGGGTCTGACATTTGCCGCCACCCCGGCGGGCGATTTTGTGTGTGGAACTCTGCAGTTGGCCGCGGGAATGAACCTGCATATATTTACGACCGGTCGCGGAACCCCATATAATCTGCCGACTACGCCGACCATCAAGGTGGCAACCAACAGCACGCTGGCTTCGCGCTGGTTCGATATCATGGATGTCGATGCTGGCCGGATTGCATCCGGCGAGATTACGGTTGAAGAAGGTGGCTGGGAGTTGTTCAGGCTCATTCTTGACATTGCAAGCGGGCGCCGCAAGACGGCAGCCGACAAGCTTGGCATTCGAAATGATCTGGTTCTGTTCAATCCGGCGCCGGTTACATAGATTGGTGCGGTTTTCTTCTTTGCGGTTGTCCCCGGGCTTCGCTTGAAGAGGGGCTGCAATTTGGGAAGTTGATACGTGGCTGAGCTATCTGACGAGCAACTGCTGACAGCAGAAACCAAGAAAACGCGACAGGGCTCGCAACAGGTTACGCTGGAGAGCGTGGCCAGGTTGGCCGGTGTGGCGCCGACCACGGTTTCACGTGCGCTCAACTATCCTGACAAGGTCGCCAAGAAGACCCTTTTTCGCATCAACGCGATCATCGAGCAGACCGGCTATGTGCCCAACATGCTGGCCGGCGGGCTGGCCTCCAACAAGAGCAAGCTGGTTGCCGTCATCGTGCCCAGTCTCGTCAACATCGTCTATGCCGAAACGGTGCAGCATTTTGCCAAACCGATGAAAGAGGCTGGCTATCAGGTGCTGCAGGGCGAGGTTGGCTATTCGCTGGAGGAGGAGGAACAGCTGGTAACGGCCATTCTCAGTCGCCGTCCCGATGGCATTTTCCTTACCGGCATCCAGCATTCCAACAATTGCCGCCGACAGCTTCTGGCTGCCAACATTCCAATTGTCGAGACGTGGGATGTAACCCCGACGCCGCTCGACATCGTTGTTGGCTTTTCCCAGCAGAGTGTTGGCAAGCGGACGGCCAACTATTTCTATGACAAGGGCTACCGGAAATTCGCTATAGTTTCGGCGGAGGACCAGCGTGCCCAGCTCCGCAATGAGAGCTTCCTCAGGGCGTTGGCTGACAAGGGCATAACGGATGTGCCGACGAGCATCGTGCCGGGCATTTCCAATCTGCAGCTCGGGCGGCAGGGGGCAGCCCGTCTGCTCGACGCGGGACTGCATGGCCATCTGATCTTTTGCAGCTCCGATACGCTGGCGCACGGGGTGCTGACCGAAGTTCAGGCTCGGGGGCTTTCCATCCCGGACGATATCGCGATTGTCGGTTTTGGCGATCAGAATTTTGCCGCATACACCTATCCGGCGCTATCGACGGTGCGCATCGATCGGGCAACCATGGGGCGGGAATCGGCAAGTGCCCTGCTGGCACGTCTGAGTGACAGGCCGGTAGCCAAGCCGGTTCTGGACGTCGGTTTCGAGATCATCGAGCGCGATACGGCTTGATAC
Source organism: Cohaesibacter haloalkalitolerans (assembly GCF_003574655.1). Lineage (GTDB taxonomy): Bacteria > Pseudomonadota > Alphaproteobacteria > Rhizobiales > Cohaesibacteraceae > Cohaesibacter > Cohaesibacter haloalkalitolerans. Next base: position 354,335 of record NZ_QNUM01000002.1, on the reverse strand, counting down.
TGATTTTGCTTTCTCTAAAATAGATGAATTTTTTCAACGAGTTAAGAACTGGCTCGGCCGCTCTCTGTTCTGCTTTTGCGTTTTCTATGCATTAACTGCATAACTGCTGCAGCAGACTAGTCACTTTCACATTGGACGAAGTGAGCGTATATTTCATACTAAAGTATAGGAAGTCCGTGAGAGAACTGGAGTTTCACATGTTTAGCGAATTCTTTGAGACCACCCGCCACGTTATCGCTTGCCTGCCGGCAGCTTCGCGCGTTGCTTATGATGTTGAAATTGGCCGTCAGCCCGATCAGGCCGATCTTGAAAAACTCAATGTGGCGGATGTATTTCCCCGCTAGAGGCCTGCTGCAATAGCCTCCCACAGCGCCCGAGTGCAACCATATGCGCGGGCGAGCCAGCCGCAGTTCCTGCCTAGCGCAACGAGGCTCTGGCTCTGATCATGCTGTGATACCGATCCCGACTTTGCGAGAGATGATTGCGCATGGCGCGCCGCGCATCCTCGGGATCCCGTCTGGAAATCGCATCCAGAATAATCCGATGCTCGTCCTGTAGTTGCGTAAGATAGGCGGTTTGTTCCTTGGCCGAAGCGGGCAGGGGGCGCAGCCTGTTGCGCGGAATCATGGCGTTGCCAAGCTGGGTGAGGAACTCCACGAAGCGGCGATTGTTCGTTGCCTCGGCAATGGCGATGTGAAACAGCGAATCCTCTTTCTCGCATGTCCCGCCTTGCTGCATCGCTACCTCGATCTGCTGAAATGCTTCATAGATGCGTGATTCCTGCGCCATCGACAGGCGCTCGGCTGCAAGGCCTGCCGCCTCTACCTCTACCGCCAGCCTCAATTCCAGAATTTCCACGATTGATGATATCTGCGACAGGTCGCCAAAGAACAGTCCGCGGTTGTCAATCGCGCTTGGCTCGGCAACGAAGATGCCCGCGCCCTGACGGGTATGCAGCAGCCCACCAGCCCTGAGCGAGGCGATCGCTTCACGCACCACCGAAAGACTGACCCCGAGCCGCTGGCTCAACTCCTGCACGGTGGGTAGGCGATCGCCTGGTAGCAACCCCCGCGCTGCAATCATCTGTTCAATCTGTCTGGCGGTCCGGTCGCTGAGCGTGCCGGTCGGTGTCATGCTGGTGTCTTCAAGCGACATGGCGATCCTGCTGAATCTGGCTTTGTGCCGACGAGATCGTCGGCGAGTTGTTTAGACCTTTTCCGCGTCGTCTTGGCAAGCAAAAGATTGCAGGACGGCGAAGTAAGGAAAATTAATCTGATCAATTATTTCAATTTCAGATATTAAGCGCAATCCTGAATAGGTCACGGTGGGGAATATCCACAAGCGATCATACGAAAATGGCCAAAAATAGCCAATTTTGAGTTTGGGCGAATGAAAATTGTCGCTGACGTCGAGATTCATCTTGAAAATAAAACAGATTAATTCATATGATGAGTGTGGAAATTGAACGGAAATGCGTCTGCGTTCTGGGAGGAGTGCCGGTACGGTTTCACTTTTTGCTGCGGCTCTTGCCAAGGGTGTGGTTCCATGAGGCAAGATACGCCCACTTGCGATAGCAGCAAAGGTCAAGGCGACCGATCGTGTCTGTTTCGATGGAAACGGCGCTCTTCTCCCCACACAGATGGATCTTGAGCCATGAGCATTGTGGCGTTTGCCAGCGGACTGTTCTGCTGGTGCCCTCTGCTCGGGTTTACCCACGAACCCAAAGGGGTGAGCATTATGACGAACCTGATTAACCCACCGGAAAACCGCTTCATGGAAGCCATCAGGAAGGGCGAGACGCAACTGGGGTTGTGGCTTGCGCTGACCAGCAATATCGCGACCGAGGTCATCGGTGCCGTCGGTTACGACTGGCTGGTTCTTGATGCAGAGCATGCCCCGAACGATCTGGCCACTCTCATACCTCAACTTCAGGCCCTCCGAGGCAGCATGAGTGAGCCAGTCGTTCGGGCAACCTGGAATGATCCGGTTCTCATCAAACGCTTCATGGACATCGGCTTCCGCACGATCCTCTTCCCCTATGTGCAGGATGAACACGAGGCCGAGGCTGCCGTGGCTGCCATGCGCTATCCGCCAGAAGGTGTGCGCGGTGTTGCCACCATGCACCGGTCCTGCTCCTACGGGGCTGAAGCCGGTTATATCCAGTCCGCCAACGCTCGCGCCTGTGCGCTGGTGCAGGTGGAAACGGCATCCGCTGCGGAACGCATCGAGCAGATCTGCGATGTGGCCAATCTGGGCGGCGTCTTCATCGGCCCGTCGGATCTGGCTGCCAGCATGGATCATCTGGGCGACCCGAGCCACAAGGACGTGCAGGGCATGATGAAATATCTCTGCGATGTCTGCAAATCCAAGGGCATTCCCATCGGTACGCTGGCTCCTGTCACGGCAGACGCCAAGCGCTATCTCGAATGGGGCTACACCTTCGTGGCGCTCGGAGCTGAAGTGGCCCTGATGCGGGCAGGTGCCATTGCCAAGCTGGCCGAACTCAAGGACGCCTGACCGGGGCCTCCTGACAGAGAAAGCCTCTCTGAAGACCATTGACTGAAGAATAGGGGCAGGGCGCACATGATCCCTGCCGCGCTCGCATTCCAATCGATTGAACTGGCGCCTTCGGGCGCATCAGACAAGGAGCTTTTCTTATGAGCAAAGTAGGATTTATCGGCACCGGTATCATGGGCGTTCCCATGGCGGAGCACCTGATCGATGGTGGCCATGAACTGACGGTCTTTGACGCGTTCAAGGTTCCTGAAAGCCTCATTGCCAAAGGTGCAACGCTTGGTGCCTCTTCCAAGGATGTGGCTGAAAAGTCCGACATCATCATCATCATGGTTCCGGATACACCGCATGTTGCCGCTGTGCTGTTCGGTGAAAACGGCGTTGCCGAAGGTCTTGTTGCTGGCAAGACCGTGATCGACATGAGCTCGATCTCTCCGGTCGATACCAAGGAATTCGCCAAGAAGATCAACGATCTGGGCTGCGAATATGTCGATGCTCCGGTTTCCGGTGGCGAAGTGGGGGCCAAGGCTGCCAGCCTTACCATCATGTGCGGTGGTAGCGAGACGGGCTTTGCAACAGCCAAGCCGCTGTTCGACCTGATGGGCAAGAACATCACTCTGGTCGGCGGCAATGGCGATGGCCAGACCTGCAAGGTTGCCAACCAGATCATCGTGGCTCTCAACATCGAGGCCGTCAGTGAAGCCCTGCTGTTTGCTTCCAAGGCTGGTGCTGATCCTGCCAAGGTGCGCGAAGCGCTGATGGGCGGCTTTGCCTCCTCCAAGATCCTCGAAATCCATGGTGACCGCATGATCAAGCGCACCTTCGATCCGGGCTTCCGCATCGAGCTGCACCAGAAGGACCTCAATCTGGCCCTTTCCAACGCCAGAGCCATGGGCATCAGCCTGCCGAACACGGCAACCGCACAGGAACTGTTCAACGCCTGCGCAGCCAACGGTGGCAAGGCTTGGGATCACTCTGCCATGGTCAAGGCCCTCGAAATGCTTGCAAACCACACGGTAGCCTGATGCGAGATACCAGTTCCTTCCTGCGGTCGCTCTTTGATGCGGCCATCCAGTCAGCTCAGCCAGCCCGCTGTGTTGAACCGTTCCTCCCGAAGCAACCACCCCGCGGACGCTTTGTCGTCATCGGGGCAGGCAAGGCGAGTGCTGCCATGGCGCGTGCAGTGGAAGATCATTGGGACGGGCCGCTGGAAGGACTGGTTGTCACGCGATACGGCTATTCCGTGCCGTGCAAGCAGATAGAAATTGTCGAGGCGGCCCACCCGGTGCCGGATGAACAAAGCCTTGTGGCCGCCCGGCGCATGATGGACTATGTTGCCACCCTCGGCGAAGATGATGAGGTGCTCTGCCTCATCTCCGGCGGCGGGTCGGCGCTTCTGTCCCTGCCGCTTGATGGCATCACGCTTGAAGACAAACAGGCGGTCAACCGGGCGTTGCTCGCCTCTGGTGCCACTATTACCGAAATGAATATTCTGAGGCGCCACCTGTCGGCGATCAAGGGCGGACGGCTGGCGGCGCAATGCTATCCCGCCAGACTGACGACCTTGATGATTTCCGATGTGCCCGGCGACAGTCCGCAGGTGATCGCCTCCGGCCCGACCGTCTCCGACCCGACCACACGCCAGGATGCGCTCGACATTATCGATCGCTACAAGCTGCAAGTGCCGGACAGCGTGCTGGAGTTGCTGAACAGCCCTGAGAGTGAAAGCCTCAAGCCGGGCGATGAACATCTTTCCCGCAGCAGCCATCACATCGTTGCCGCGCCGCAACTGGCGCTTGAGGCCGCCGCCACGCTGGCGCGCGCAGAAGGCATTGAAACCCACATACTGGGCGACAGTCTGGAAGGCGAGGCCAAGGATGTGGGGACGGTCATGGCGGGGATTGTCCGGCAGATCGTGACGCGGCAACAGCCGTTTGCAAAACCCTGCCTCTTGCTCTCCGGCGGCGAGACCACCGTGACGCTGAAGGGCAATGGCCGGGGTGGGCGCAATGTCGAGTTCCTGCTGTCGCTGGCTGTGGGGCTTGATGGCCTTGAAGGCGTTCATGCTCTGGCCGGGGATACCGATGGCGTTGATGGCGCCGAGGAAATCGCTGGAGCCGTCATCGCTCCCGATACGCTGAACCGTGCCTTTGCTGCGGGCATGAACCCGCGCAAGGAATTGGCCAACAACAATGCCCATGGCTTCTTTGAAGCATTGGGGGATTCTGTCGTCACCGGCCCCACCATGACCAATGTGAATGATTTCAGGGCAATATTGATCGGGTGATCAGCACTTGCTGTCTTCTAAGAAGGATGTCTGTAGTCGGTCTCCAAAGCTGGCTGCAGACATTTTTTTGTCCTCATTGCCGCCCGTTTGGCGCAGAACGATGTCTTGCGCTAGTTGCTGTCGGGCGGGGTGGTTGCTTTGTATCGTCTTGCTTTTTGCTTGTCTTTGCAGGATTTCAAGATTTTTTTCAAAAATATATGTAAGAAATAATTTTTTGTAATTTCCGTATTAAATCGTATTGATATAGAATTTTTCAAGAATAAAATTTATGGACAAGTAATAAAATATTGGATTGTTGTAAATTTACAAAATTTGACATGTTTAAATTTTGGTTATATTTTTTGAAATATCGATACTATGATTTATTTTGTGGCGATTTCCTGAGTTTCAAAACAATTTCACAAAATTTTGAAACCAATTTCAGTGTGATGCGTTGTCTGAATGGACAGTCCACATTGCCGATTGGATCGGCGTCACGAATATGAACGAGTGAATTTGCGAAAGATGATGTTTGTTTTACGGAAAGGCAAAGTGCAGGATGGTGCTGCTGTGAGAACGCTTTGGGATTCTCTTTTGGGTGGCTGGCAAATGGGCGGACGGCGGATGCCTGTTGCAGAATTCTCGCCAGCCCCGACACCGGCCCCGACTCCAAACTCGGTCGGGCAGCAAAAGCCGAGGACAGAGGCAGCCGAGCCGGAACGAACCTGCGCCCACGCGCATCCCTTTTCCCGCCTGACGGTGATCGGTGCCGGGTCATGGGGCACCGCCCTTGCTGCTACCGCAGCGCGTTCGGGCGCCCGAACCACCATTTGGGGCCGCTCCCGGCAGGTGGTTGACGAGATCAACAGTGCACACACCAATGCGGTTTTCCTGCCCGATTGCAAGCTGCCTCGCAACCTGAGGGCAACAAGCGACATCAAGCTGGCGCTGCGGGATGCCGATGCCGTGATGATTGTCGTGCCGTCACGAGCCATCCGGTCTGTCTCGGCCCAGGTGGCTGCCCACATCCCGAAAGGCGTGCCCGTTGCCGTCTGTGCCAAGGGCATCGAGGCGGACACCGGCCTGCTGATGACCCAGGTCGCAGAGACCGAACTTGTCGACCATCCGGTGGGGGTCATTTCCGGCCCCACCTTTGCCCGCGAAACGGCACTGGGGCATCCGACAGCGGTCGTTTCCGCCTTCCCCTTCAGCTATGCGGACCGATTGACGCCGGATGAAAGCCCGGCAGTGCGCTTTGCCATGACGCTCAGTACCGAGGCGTTCCGCGCCTATGTCTCAGATGATCTCGTCGGGGTGGAAATCGGCGGGGCGGTCAAGAATGTGGTCGCCATCGCCTGCGGCATGATGCAGGGCGTCGGTTTTGCGGAGAATACCCGCGCCGCACTCATCACCCGCGGCATCGACGAGATGATGGTGCTGGCCGAGAAGCTGGGTGGGCGCCGCGAAACGGTGGCTGGGCTGTCCGGCGTTGGTGACCTGACCTTGACCTGCTCATCGCCGACCTCGCGCAACATGTCTCTTGGCCTGCAGCTGGGGCAGGGGATCGTCCGAGATGCCTGTTTCGAAGGGCGGCCCATCGTGGTCGAAGGCGAAGCCAACGCCCGTTCGATTACCGATCTGGCGCGCCGACTTGGGGTCACCATGCCGATTTGTGAGGCCGTGCGGCGTATTCTATACGAAGGTGCCGATATCGAAAAGACCTTCGCCGCACTCTGGTCGCGCCCCATCGAGGCCGAGCCGAGCGCCATGGATCTGTCCTATTCCCATCCGGCACAGCAGGCCATGATTGGCCGCGTCAGCGACAAGATTTCGTGATACTGAACAGGACAGACATTTCAGATTTCATTGGAGCAACCATTTGGAGCAACCATGAACCAGTTGACTGCAGACATTCAGCCAGACATTGCCCGGAAACCCTTCGTGCTGGCCACGGACCTTGATGGCACCTTCCTTGGCGGGAGTGATGCCGATCGCAAGGCCCTCTATGATTGGATCGAGGCCAATCGGGACAGTGTCGGCCTTGTTTTCGTGACAGGGCGTGACCCGGAATTCATCGTCGAGCTGACCTCCCGTCAGGGCGTGCCGCGCCCGGAATTCGTTGTTGGCGACATAGGCACGACCATCGCAAGAGTGACGGCTGAAGGCCATGTCGAGCCGATCCCCGATCTGGAGCATGATATCGCTGCTGCTTGGGGTGATAGCGGTGACCGTGTCCGCGATGCGCTGGCCGACATCAGGGGGCTGACCATCCAGCCGACCCGGTTTCGCTATCGGGTCAGCTACGACATGGACCCGGCGCTGTTTGACCCGTCCGCCTGCTCGATCATCGATGCCATGGGGCTTGACTGGATCATATCCGCCGACAGCTATTTCGACGTGTTGCCGAAGGGCTTCTCCAAGGGGCCTTCGCTACTCAAGCTGATCGCCCATCTTGGCCTTGACGCCTCCCGTGTTCTTGCTGCCGGGGATACGCTCAACGACCTCACCATGCTTGAGTGCGGCGTGCCCGCCGTGGCGGTGGGCGGGGCAGAGCGGCCCCTTCTCGAGCGCGTCAGCTTTCTTGATCATGTCTATGTTGCCGAAGCGATCGGCGCGGCAGGCATTGCCGAGGCCATCCGGTCGCTCGCCATGCACCCGGACATCTGACACCCGTTTTTCAAACCGAACCCTATTTCACCCATTGAGCAAAAGGAAACAGAGCTAGACCCATGTCTTCTGATCTTGTCATCGTTTATCATCGCCAACCCTATGAAGAAGTCGAAGTCAACGGAAAGACCGAGCTGCGGGAAAACAAGAGCCCCAACGGGATTGTGCCGACCCTCAAGAGCTTCTTCGGTGCCGTCGATCACGGCGCCTGGATTGCATGGAAACTGGCCGAGGATCCTGCCAACCCGGATTTTGAGCAGGTCATCGAAGTGGAGGACGATCACGGCAAATACTCTGTCTCCCGCCTGCCGCTGTCTGCCCATCAGGTCAAGCAGTTCTACCATGTGACCTCCAAGGAGGCCTTCTGGCCGATCCTGCATGGCTTCCGCGAGCGTTACAACTATGACCCGGTGGACTGGCCGAACTTCCGCGAAGTCAACTGGGCCTTTGCCGAGGCTGCCGCCGCCGAGGCGGCCGAGGGCGCCATGATCTGGGTGCATGACTATAACCTCTGGCTGGTGCCGAGCTATCTGCGCAAGATGCGTCCGGATCTGCGCATCGCCTTCTTCCACCACACGCCATTCCCCTCGGCAGACATGTTCAATATCCTGCCGTGGCGCAAGGAGATCATCGAGAGCCTGTTGCAGTGTGACGTGGTCGGCTTCCACATTCCGCGTTATGCCGCCAACTTCGTGTCGGCGGCCAGCAGTCTTCTGGATGTCGAGGTGTTGCGCCGTGAGCTGGTCAGCGAGGACATGATCTTCGAAGGCACCGCCCTTACCGAACGCCGGGTTCCGACCCTTTTGAGCTGGGAAGACCGGGAGATCGGCGTTTCTGTTGCTCCCGTCGGTGTCGATGTCGACTATATCACCGAGTGCGGCAATGATCCGGTCAATATTGAACGGGCCAAGCGCATCGCTGCGGAGATGGGCGATGGCAAGCTCATTCTCTCGGTTGGCCGCACCGACTATACCAAGGGCGGCGTTGAGCAGCTCGACAGCTTCGAGCGTCTGCTGGAGAAGACCCCGGAGCTGATCGGCAAGGTGCGCCTGATGCATGTCTCCGTCAGCGCCAATCGCAACATGAGCGCCTATAACGAGATCCAGAATGACATCGAGGCCGCAGCCGGTCGTATCAACGGCCGCTTCGGCACCCTTGCATGGCAACCGGTGACCTTGATTTCTCGCGCCATTCCCTTCTCCGATCTGGTGGCCTATTACCGGGCGGCCGACGTGGCATGGATCACGCCGCTGGCCGATGGCATGAATCTGGTGGCCAAGGAATATGTCGCTTCCCGCGTCGATGGCGATGGCGTTCTGGTGCTCTCGGAGTTTGCCGGTGCCGCGGTCGAAATGGGGTCGGCGGTGATTGCCAATCCGTTCTCGCACCGCTCGATGGATGAGGCCATTTTGACCGCGCTCAACATGCCAGAGGAAGAGCGTCGCGCCCGGATGAAGCTGCTGCGTGATGCGGTCTCCCGCCGCGACATCAAGGCATGGGGCGATCAGCTGGAGGCGGAATTCTCAGCCCTCAAGGCTGCCCAGCGCCGCCGCACCTTCCATTCCGCCTATCAGCGCGGAGCATGACACAAAGGCGCTGGATGGGTTTTCAGCTGCTGAAAGAAAAGCCGGGCAACAACCCGGCTTTTCTGTGCCTTGCGAGGGTAAAGGCAAGAGGAATGATGGAGACCTGTCAATCCGGTCAGTTGTGATCTCTCGTCTGCAATCCATTTGATTGCCAAACAGGCTTGTCATAAAGCCGGGGTTGGAGTGAAACCTAGGCAATTTTGCAAATATACTTTTGACAACAGTTTTTGAATACTGCTCTCGATGGCAGGCATCCATCCTGATTTCAAAGCTGCACAATTTGTGGTTAAATATTGGATGCGATCCTCGATACCCTCCCATTCTGGAGGATTAACTCAGATCTTTATTATTTATGCCTGACGTGGGCTCAAAACAGCTTGGTGTGGTGCAGCGCAGAGCGGTAGTTTGTCCTGCCATTTTGGGGGCTCTCACAAGGCTGTGGAGGATTGAGAGGCCTTGTCTTCCGCCCGGATTGCAGACCGGGACCGACAGTCTGCAAAGGCCGGATGATGAGACCAAACCGCAAGGAGAAACTATCACATGGACAAGAAAGCACTAGGCAACACCGGCTTTGACATCGCCCCCATCGTGTTTGGTGGCAACGTCTTTGGCTGGACGCTCGATGAGCAGGAAAGCTTCCGCATTCTCGATGCCTTCATCGATCATGGTTTTGACGCGATCGACACGGCCGATGCCTATTCTCGCTGGGCAGAGGGCAACAAGGGCGGCGAATCCGAGACCATCCTTGGCAAGTGGTTCAAGGCGCGCCCCGGCATGCGCGACAAGGTCAAGCTCTTCACCAAGGTTGGATCGGACATGGGCATTCCCGGCCACAAGGGGCTGAAGTCCGAATGGATTCTGAGGGCGGTCGAGGATTCCCTCTCCCGTCTCGGCATCGACTATATCGACCTCTATTTCTCCCACTGGCCAGACCCGGAGGCTGACCATGCCGATACCCTTGGCGCTTATGACAAGCTGCTCAAGGCTGGCAAGATCCGCGCCATTGGGGCGTCCAACTATGACATGGCATTGATGACCGGGGCGCTGGAGGCATCCACCGCCAACGGGCTACCCTTCTATCAGGTGCTCCAGCCGGAGTATAACCTCGCCTCGCGTGAGAAATTTCCCGCCCCGCTCAAGGATTTCTGCATCGAGCGGAACATCGGCGTGATCACCTATTTCAGTCTCGCCTCCGGCTTCCTCTCCGGCAAATACCGTACGGAAGCCGATTTCAAGGGTCCGAAACGCGGCGACATGGCCAAACGCTTCTTCAACGAGAAAGGGATGCATGTGCTGTCGGTGCTTGATGAAGTGGCTGCAAGTCACAATGCTGAGCTGGCAGAAGTTGCTCTGGCCTGGATCATCCGCAGCGAGGGCGTGACCGCACCGATAGCCAGTGCCACCAGCCTTGCCCAGATCGAAAGCTTCGCGCGGGCGGTTGAACTTGCCCTCAGTGACGAGGACATGGCACGCCTGACCGCCGCCGGGCTGTGAGGCGCCAAACCACACCGCCAAAACAGAGAAGGCACCGCCCAAGCGAATGGGCGGTGCCTTTTTCAGCCTGATGCATCCTGTGCGGGCGAAGCATCCTGCCGAAGCTATTTCAGGAAGCTGAGCTTGTCATTCTGCGCCTCGTAGGACGGCATGCTTTCCAGCTGTTCCTGCGTGAATGGCGTGTAGACATGCAGGGCGCCCTCTGCGTCGGCATAGACATTCAGTTTGTCAGCTTCCAGCTGAACCGGCTTGGCATTGATGCCCAGAAAGCCCCCGACATCGACGATATAGGCCTCGACGGTCTGGTCGGCATCAAGAAGCACGTCACCGACTTCGCCGATTTCCTTGAGGTCCTCACCATAGACGGCAGTCCCGATCAGCTGATCGGTGCTCAACTTGTTCTGATCGATGATCAGCAGGTTGGCGTTGGTCATGGTGGATACGCCGTCGCGGTTGAACTCGGGCGCTGCCTCGAGCTCTTCCTTGGTAGACGCCATCACCAGATGACGTTCGCCTTCCCAGGTCATCCACTGTAGGCTGTTGAAATCCACGGCGACATCCTTCTCTCCAAGACCGATGAAGCCACCAACGCCGATCACGGCCGCATCCACGGTGCCTTCGTCATCAAGAACGATGTCGTTGATGTCGCCGATGATCGTGCGCACGCCATCAACGTCCTTGACGGAGGAATAGACAGTCTCGCCCATCAGGCCACTGGCCAGGATCTGCCCCGGAGCGGCGGTCAGATAACCGTTGTGGCTTTCGGTGGCGTCAGGGGAGACTTCCTTGGCAAAAATGCTGAATCGAATGGTCTCGGAGCCTTCGGCGCTGTCGCCGGATGCCGAGCCCTGAGCCTTCATCTCCACCTGGCCATTGTTGGTCATCGCACCGGATTTTGCAGAATTGTCCATGGCAAATGCACTGGTAGACATCACGGCAACCAAAGCAGTGGTGGCAATAAACTTGTAATTCATCATTCCTCTCCTTGTAAATATTTTCGTTAAGTGAGGAAACGTGAAGATTATCACAGAATAACCTTCTTTTTCTCTCGTCTTGCAGGAGTAAAACGGGAGTGTATGAAGATGGTTCCGAATTAATTTCAAAAATTCTGTCTGGTGAAGGTGAAATGGACTATACGGGCATTGAAATTTTGGCAGTAACCCCGGATTTTTCGTAGGAAATATTGACGTCGCTACCAATGATCTTGTTGAGGCTGTGCTCGATCAGGATCGAACCAAACCCGCGCCGCCGTTCTTCATTGAGCCGTGGGCCTCCGGTTTCTCTCCACAAGATCGTGAGCGTCGGCTGCCCGGAAGGTGGCGTATCGATATCAAAACTGATGGCGACATGGCCGTCCCTGCGTGACAGGGCTCCATGCTGCATGGCATTGGTTGCCAACTCATGGACCACCAGCCCCAACGCAATGGCTGCGTCGGCATTGATGGCGATCGGTCGTCCCTCGATGGTCACCTGCTCTGCATAGTGGCTGGCAAAGGGCTTGACCTGGGTCTGGATCAGGCTGACCAGATCGATGTCTTCCCATTCCTGATCAGACAACAGACTGTGAGAGGTTGCAAGGGCGGCAAGACGGCCGGAGAAGGCGCGGGTGAAGCGCTCTGGCGACTGGGCATGGCGCAGGGTCTGGCTGGCCAGCGATTGCAGGATGGCGAGCATGTTCTTGACCCGGTGGTTGACCTCTCGCAACAGCAGCCGGGTTTTCTCCTCGCTGCGCTTGCTTTCCGTAAGGTCGATGGCCACCCCGATGATCTTGCGGGGGTTGCCCTGTTCGTCGCGCTCGAACACATGGCCAAGGGCAAGAACATAACAGCCCGTGCTCTGGACACGAAACTCGACGGTGACGTCCTCGTCCGACCCATACATGTCCTTGAGTTCTGCATGCAGACGCGCAAGGTCGTCGCGATCGAGCTGGCGGAACAGCCGCTTGCTGGTGACGGTTCCCACTTCCTGCAGGCCAAGCAGCTGGCGCATTCTGGCGTCGCACTCAATGACCTGTTCGTCCTGATCCCAGCTCCAGGTCGCCACCCGTCCGGCCTTGAGCGCCAGCGCGTAGCGCACGTTGGCGCGGGAAAGGTCGAACTCTTCCATTGTCCTTGCTCGCGCTGATTGCTTCAATTCGAATAGGGAGGCAACCAATTGTGCAGTTCGTGGCAGAAGATCGTCGTTGCCCGCCGCCCATGACGCGGTGCGCCCGGAGCGGTCCATGAGGCACAGGCTGCCGATCGCATGACCGGCCACCATGATCGGGATACCCCAAACAAGACCCGTATAAGGACTTTCGATACCATCCTGCGCGGTCAGCGAGAAGGCGGGTTGCCATTGTGAGCGCTCGATGAGGCAGGATACGGCAATCCAGTCCGTGATTTCGGTCAAAGGCGTGTCGACGCTGGAGCAGGCCTGATAGAGTACCTTCTCGTCTTCCACCACAGCGATGAAAGCCGTATCCGCTTCTGTCTGCTTCCTGATCATGTCGATCAGGGTATCGAAATCTGAATCCGGGTAGATGCCGAGCCCGCGAATCTGTTCGACGGCCTTCAGGCGCCCTGTATCTTGCACCAACGCAAGCAACTCTTTGTGCATGATAGTCAAATCGATCATTTCAATGGCGGCCTCAACTCAGCAAATGATCCGGTTATTCCGGATAGCTTCGCTTTCCTGCAAGAACCGTGTTCCTGCCTCAGCCCTTCTGGCTTGACGGTGTTGTGGATTGGAACCCGCGGCTACGCGCCCGCGTGTGTTTCATATCCCAAACGCACACAAGGCGAAAAGGTTCCAACAAAATTCAAATTAAAAAATCGCGTGATTTTAGGAACAAAGCGCGGTTTTCCCGCATTGGTCTGGTGTCTGGCAAACAACAACAATGACAGACACGACAACAAACATCCTAAAGGAGAGTGCGTTATGGCTGTTGCCAACAACAAAAGCGAAACCGCCAAGGAAGTTGATCTGACCAAGCAGATCGAAGAGCTTCGCAGTGACATCGCCAGCATCACGGAACTGCTGGCAAAGCGCGGGTCCGAAGATGTGATCAACCTGCAGGACCGTGCCCGTGGTGTGGCCAAGGCGGCCGTTGAGAAGGCGCAGGAGAAACTGACCGTCCTCAACGAGGATGCCGGTCGCGCTGAAGCCCGCATGATGCTGGAAATTCGCAAGAAGCCGCTGGCCGCCGTCGGTCTGGCCGCAGGGGTTGGCTTTCTGGCAGCGCTTCTGGTGCGCAAGTAACCCATGGGTGCTCTTGTCTCCATCTTGGCTGATCTCGCCGGTCCCGGCATGAAACGTGAGCTTCGCGGAGGCGTCGAGGACGGACTGCTGATTGTGGCATCCTCGATCGCCTTTCTGATCGGAACCGGTTTTGGCCTGCTGGCGCTGTATATCTGGCTGGAGCACACTCTGGGGGCCCTGGAGGCGTCGATCATCCTCGCCGCTCTGGCCTTCTTTCTCTGCGCCATCGTGCTTTTGTTGCTGGCGCGCCGTCGTCGGCTGAGGGCACGTCAGAGGGCCGCCGCGCGGGCAACCGCCGGTGTGGACTTTGCCACGACACGGGCGATCCTGCAGATTATCAGCGCGTCACCGCTGCTGATGATGGCGCTGGGAGCAGGGATCACCGCTGCCGGATATGTTTCGCGCAAGCGGCGCTAGAGCCTTTGATTGCGCTCCATGCCAGTTGAAATTTCGCCCAAGAATGGGGTCGGACGCCTTTGTATCGGTCTGACCGCCACGTGCCCGTCTGTGAGCGCAAGTCCTTACTGATGCGGGCTTTTATTGGAAGAAAGGATCTTATTATGACTGTTCAAGCTGTATTGCAGACTGCACCCAGTGAATCCAACCTCAACAACGGGCTGGACACCACCTATCGCAAGGATATGGCCGAGGCCCTGTCAGACATTCTGGGGGCCACCTACAAGCTGACCGTTGTCAGCCATATCTATCACTGGAATGTTGTCGGTCCGCTGTTCAAGTCGCTCCATGAGTTGACAGAGGATCACTACAACAATCTGTTCGTGGCAGCCGACATCATTGCCGAGCGCATCCGCGCCCTTGATGCCCTGGCGCCCGTGCGGCAGGCCAACTTTGGCGCCTTCATGCCCGAGCGCGGCGAGGTGAAGGATCTCAAGGCCAAGGACATGGTCGAAGACCTGATCGTCATGCATGAGGAACTGGTGCGTACCATGCGCCGCGCCGGACAGGCCGCCGGCGACGCAGGCGATCTGGTGACCGAAGATATGCTGACCGCCCGTTTGACCTTCCATGAAAAGGCACTCTGGATGCTCCGGGCAATCGTCAGCGAGTGATCGCGAAGCCGGAAAGGGCAAGGCTCGCTTCCTGCCCCTCTTCATCCAGCAAGGATGGGGAGGGGTTCTTTTTGTGCCGACCCGGCTAGGGGCAGCTGTTCTTGCGGGGAAAGCGCGTGGTGGGGGACCAGCTCGTGGAGCATCTATCGCGACGATGTCGGATGGAAGACAGATAACACCCGGATCGCCTGAAGGGCGGGGCTTGAAAGAAGCTGAGCTTCTGGTCCTGAAGGCTGGACTGATCTCACAAAAGGCCCGATGCGCTGGAGGCGCATCGGGCCGAAAGGGTATAACAGGATTTGGTGATGAAAAATTCGGGGCCTCAGCTTACAAAGGCCTGGGAAACAACGGAAGCGGCAGTGTTGTCCGGATGATAGGTTCCATCTTCATCCAGCGACAGCAGCTCCTGAAGATGCGTCCGGGCCCGGTTCACCCGGCTCTTGATGGTGCCGACCTTGCAATTGCAGATCTCGGCAGCCTCCTCATAGGACATGCCCGATGCGCCGACGAGAATGATCGCCTCGCGCTGGTTGTCCGGAAGCTTTGACAACGCCTCGCGGAAATCCTGCAGATCCATCTGTCCGTGCTGGGCTGGCTGGATGCTGAGATTGTTGGTGAAGGTGCCTTCGCTGTCCTGCACTTCCCTGCCGCTCTTGCGCATCTGGCTGTAGAACTCATTGCGCAAGATCGTAAAGAGCCAGGCGCGCATGTTGGTGCCGATCTCGAAGCTGTCCTGCTTGGACCAGGCCTTCATGACCGTATCCTGCACCAGATCATCCGCCCGGTCATGCTTGCCGCACAGCGACATGGCAAAGGCTCGAAGGCTCGGGAGAACGGAAAGCATCTCCCGTTTGAAACTGTTGTCAGCATTTTGCATGTTGAGCGTTCACCTCTCACCAAGGCTGTTTGCCGCGCGCTCTGCTTCATCCAGCCGCTCAAGCAGATCCAGAAAACGGTCTGGAATGGCTTCCTGTTCGGTCTGGGTGTATAGCGCTTTCAGCTTTTGCGCGATGGCACCATTCGGATCCAACTCTTCGTCCGGGCGCATCGATCGCCCCAACATGTCGGATGCGCTCAAAATGCCCTTTTTTACATTATCTTTTACCATTTAGAACACCTATAGAGGCCAAGGAATTGTCTCGGTCTTGCTATCAAAACGCCTCATTCGCAAAAAAGTTCCCAAAAACGTTTCCCAAAAAGTTTCAAGGGTCGGGAACTTTTTTTGGATTGATGAATTGTATCGATATACTACAGTTTCGATGTTTCTATCGATCTCATCAAGGAGAGTATTATAGATGACGCTTTCTACTCGAGTTGCCGCGCATCTTCCCTATCTTCGTCGCTACGCTCGTGCTGTGACGGGGTCACAAACGTCTGGAGATGCCTTTGTGGCGGCCACCCTGGAAGCACTGATCTCAGATGTTTCCCTGTTCCCGGAAACCGGCAGTGATCGTGTTTCCCTCTATAAACTTTTCTCTGATCTCTACCGCAGGGCCAATGTGGATGTGCCTCCGGCCCAATCGCCCTATGGCTGGGAAAGCCGGGCGCAGGCAAACCTGCAAAATGTTCCTCCTGCTCCAAGACAGGCCTTTCTGCTGGCCTCGGTCGAGGAATTTGCAGAGCACGAGATCGCTCTCGTTCTTGGCGTTGAAACCGATGTGGTCGCCGACCTCCTTGGCGAAGCCTCGGTCATGATTTCCAAACAGGTTGCGACCGATGTCATGATCATCGAGGATGAGCCGCTGATCGCCATGGATATTGAGCAGATGGTCGAAAGCCTTGGCCACCGGGTCACCGGCATCGCACGGACCTACGACGAGGCGATCGAGCTTTACAACAGCGACAAGCCGGCGATGGTGCTCGCCGATATCCAGCTGGCTGACGGTTCCTCCGGGATCGACGCAGTCAACGATATTCTCAAGGACAGCGATATCCCGGTGATCTTCATCACTGCCTTTCCTGAGCGATTGCTGACTGGCGAACGCCCGGAACCGACCTTCCTTGTCACCAAGCCGTTCAATGAAGACATGGTCAAGGCGCTGATCAGCCAGGCCCTGTTCTTCGATGGAAAAGCTTAGGAAAAATGCGAATGAGGCATGGAACAAACTCCTAGTATTGATCGTTTAAGAGATGTAGTGCAAAGGAGAAATGACATGCTTTATTACGCAGTGGTATTTTTTATTGTAGCAATCATCGCTGGTGTACTTGGGTTTGGTGGTATTGCGGGGGCTTCAGCCGGAATTGCGCAGATTCTGTTCTTCCTGTTTCTGGCGTTCCTCGTTCTCTCCCTGCTCATGCATCTCGTTCGAGGACGATAGGGTGATAGACCTGCATCTCACGGAAAAGCGGCTCTGATGGATCATCAGAGCCGCTTTTTTCTGCCTTGGCACTGCCTGGTTCAGAGAGACGCTGACAGGACCGAAAACGAATGCGGCAAACAAAAAGGCAGAGCCAGGTCCGGCTCTGCCTTCGTTCCGTCAGACGGGGTGGGCACCCGTCAGTGTCGCGCGATCCAGTTCTCGATTTCACGTTCCGCTTCCTCTTCGCGCTTGCCATAAAGCTCTTGCAGTTTGCCTGCGAGCTGTTTGCGGTTGCCCGCAATCACGTCGATGTCGTCATCGGTCAGACGTCCCCATTCGGCCTGCAGCTTGCCTTTGAACTGCTCCCAGTTGCCTTCGATCTGGTTCCAATTCATAACGTTCCTCCTTAGTTCGTTGAACAAAAGGACTTCATTGCGTCCTCATACTATCAACGGTCCAGCCTTGTGAATGTTCCAGAAATTTTGGGCAGGGTAGAAGATCTGAAAGCAAAAAGACGCCACAAATGGGCAGTAATTCTTTTCCTGTTATTTCGCAATTAAGCATCTTTTGTTTCGCCCTCAGCGGTTTTCGGGGATGACTTCTTTTTGGGATGCCAATTTGTTTTGACTTTTTCTATACTCGCCCGGCTCGCCAGAAGATTGTGGCGGGAAGCCCTCAGTGACGGAACGCCCATGCACAGACTGATTGCCCCCATCGTCTTCTCCACGGTCATGATCATCGGAACCGGGGTTTCCCTGATGCTGTATAACGGCGCCGAGCGGGCTCACGAGAGCCGGGCCGAGGATGTCGCCGGTCAGTTGGTTGACCGGGTATCCCTGCGTCTGTCCCAGCATTTTGCACTATTGAGAGCAACCAATGCCTTCTTCAAGGCCTCGCCGACGCGCATCCAGCACCAACAGTTTGCCAAGATCATTTCAGGCTTTCGGTTGGAAGAAAACTATCCGGGGCTGCAGGGGATCGGCTTTGCCGAGGCCTTCAATCCGGACGATGATGCCGCGATGAATGCCGTGCTGGCCTATGACTATGGCGACGGGGCGAAGGTCTGGCCGGAGACTGACCGGGGCGAGAGGGCGGCCATCGCCCTGCTGGAGCCAATGGACGATCGCAATCTGGCGGCCATCGGCTATGACATGTATTCCGAACCGGTCCGACGCTCCGCTATCCGCAAGGCGTATGAAACCGGGGAGATGGTGGCCTCCGGGCCTGTCGAGCTGGTGCAGGAAATCACGGCGATCAAACAGGCCGGTTTTCTTGTCTATTCACGCTATGAACGCAGTGAAGCCAGAAAAGCCGAGGGAGCCTTTGAGGCCCTCGAGCAGCCCTCGGTCGACCGTAAACCGGTAAGGGGGGTAATCTATGCGCCCTTCCGGGCTGGTGATCTGTTCATGACGGCGCTGGCCGAGAAGCCACAATTGCCTGTGGCCCTGCAGGCGCATGACCTTGATGACAAGAGCCATCCGCTGTTCAAGTCTGCGCTCTATGACGATGTCGACAAGTATGGTGATCGCGTGACGCGGGTTATCGCAGTCGCCGGACGGCAATGGGTGCTCGACATCCGCGTCCAGCCGAAACAGGCCCTCGATCTTGAGGATGTGGCGCCCTATGTGTCGATTGCGGTGTTTCTGCTGCTTGCCACCATGCTGGCATGGATCACCCATTCGCAGCTGAAGGCGGTGAGAACCGCCAGAACAATGCAGGAGTTGTCGGAAAAGAACCTGACGGAAAAGGACCTGCTGTTGCAGGAGATGAAACACCGGATCAAGAATTCCATCGCCCGGATTCTGGCCATGGCTCGTCAGACCGCCCGCCATTCCGATACCCTTGCGGATTTCTCCGAAAGCTTCACCGCTCGTCTTCAGGCGATGGCCAACGCGCAGGATGCCCTGACGCGCTCTCATTGGCAGCGGGCGGACCTGTCCGATCTGTTGGCAAAGGAACTGGGGCAGGTTTTGGGGGAAGACCAGTTTGGCGGCATGATTTCCGGGCCGACTGTGGAACTGGACGAAACAACGGTTCAGGCTTTCGCGCTCACCTTCCACGAACTGGCAACCAACGCCCTGAAATACAGCGATGTTGCAAGCGACAATACGGCTCTGAGCGTTCGCTGGTCGGTGGATCTCAAGGGCAAGGATCGCATCCTGAGGCTGGTCTGGCAGGAACGCAGTCAGGAGCCGGTGAAGGCGCCTGACCACAAGGGATTTGGCACGCGACTGATCGATGCCAATATCCGGGGCGAATTGCGCGGCTCTATCGATCGCCGTTTTGAGGAAAACGGACTGACGGTCGAGATCACAGTGCCCCTTGTGACAAAGGCCAAGGGGCAGCCAAAGTCAAAGCCGGGCAGTGTGCCGGCCGCCGGGTCCGGCAAGGAACCAGACAATCAGGCCAAGTAGCGGGAAGATGATTATGCCCAGGATCCACAACAGCTTGATGCCTGTGCTCTCATGGCTGCCGATCACCTTGACGATGGCGTAGATGTCGAGAAACAGGATGATGAGGCCCACCAGGCCATAGCCGGTAAACATGAAAAGCTCCTTATGCAGGTGTGCAGGTGTGCTGGATTCAAAGTGCCGCGAGATGCTGCTCAATAGTCGTGGCGATGCGGGCGGGGGAAAGGACCCGGCCTCGCCCATCCTGTGTCACAAGACGGCGCTGCCGGGTCAGCCCGGGTCAGTCAGCCAACGTCCGCAACTCGATTTCGCTTACGGCCAGCGCGAAGTTGAGGCCGGTCTGGGCGGACACGCTGATCGGCTGCAGCGCAATGGTTTCCTTGGAACCGCCGACCAGAAGGTTGCCACCAACGCCAGCACCAACAGTCGCTTCAGCGCTGATGCCACCATAGTCACCTGCCAATGCCCCGGGGCGATACTTGTCCGTGGTCGGCGCCAGAACCAGCCATGAGATCACGCCATGTTCCGTGGTGCCGATATCCAGACCGAACTTGTTGATGGCGCCGAAATAGGCCTCATCCGGAACACCGCTCTGAGCGGATTTGAAGGTGCAGGACAGGTCCTTGGTGGACTTGAAAATGAAGCCCTTTCCTCCTTTTACGGCGCAATCCAACTGGCCGATCTCGACCCTGTCGATGGGCTCGGCGCGCACCGGAGCGCTGACGGTAAGGGCAGGGAGGGCTGCAAGAAAAAGATACTTGAACAATCGGGTCATGGGGTCAATCTCCAGGTCTTTGTCAAAAACAATGTATCAAGGTCTGGAAGTCCGCCCATAACGAGCCCGACTTGCATCCCTGTTCGACAGATCAACGTAAGACTTGCCTGTTTTGTTCCGCACCGGGTGAGCGCTTACGGCTGATCTCATCTGGAAACCTTGGCTCAAGCCATTGAGAAGAAAGCAGAAGCTGTTGTCAGAACAATGTTTTGGGATGAGTGTCCGCCGGTTTGATCAGATCGGGGCCGGAGGCGCTGCTGTTGCCCACTGCACGGTCGACCGGATAGGAAATCAGTTCCCGGTCACGATGCTCTTCCAGCAGCAGACGCGCTGCATCAACCGACGTGCTGGCGCTGACCCAACTGTCAAATACCGAAGGCTTGAGGATGATGGGCATGCGCGAATGGATCATCCGGATTTCGTCCACGGCCGGAGCGGTCAGAATGGTGCAGCTATAAAGGTCAAGCCTTGGGTTGTAGCTTGAAAGACCGGCAAAGGCGAAGGGCTCGAAATCGGGCAGATGCAAGAGATGCGGATCCTTCTTGCCGTCTGCCTTGCTGGTGGTCCACTCATAATAGCCGTCTGCCGGAATGAGGCAGCGTCCGGTCTTGTAGGCATCGCGAAAGGCTGGCTTGGTATGGGCTTCTTCCGAGCGGGCATTGAACATCGGGTAACGGCTTTGCAACCCCCTGGCCCAATGGGGCACCAGCCACCAGCGCCCTTCCAGCAGACGCCGCTCGCCATTGACCTCGGTCACATAGAGGATATCATTGGTCGGAGCGATATTGTAACGGGCAGGCAGGTTGCGCTGTCGGTCTTCCGGCCGGATGAGATTGTACATCTCGTGAATATCCGCCCATGAGCCCTTCAGTATGAAACGTCCGCACATTGCCTTGTCCTTCCGGATGCTTGCCGATGGCGGTGTTGCACCGGCTCGGGCTCGCCTTGATGATGGCAGAACCTTGCGTCACTTTGATCGGCATCGCAATCCCCTTTGTCTGCGCCTTTGATGCCCACTTTGTCTGGGCCGATGACCGGTGATAGGGCCGGAAGGAGCACGTGATCTTTTTGCCATGGCTTGAAAAACCCTCTCACCGGAGCCATTTTTCCCTTGCATCCATTGGCGAATTCCCGCATGGCTGACCTCGCTGTCCGGCCTTTCCGGCTCGCTCCATCGCGGGGCAGGGTCAGACAGGATGCGGATCATTGATCGAAGACGTCGGTCGAAGAAACTGTGATCCGGCTTTTGTCTTCTGAGCAAATCTCGCGGACCTATTCAAGGATGGTTGTCATGGCCAAGATATTTGCACCAATCGCTTCCCTGCTGATTTCCGTCACCCTTCTGCTGCTCGGGCATGGCTTGCAGAGCACCGTGATCCCGCTTGCCTCGCGCGCCTTTGCATTCAGTGACCTGCTCATCGGCTTTGCGGCATCGGGCTATTTTGCAGGTTTCGTCATGGGCGGCATCATCACACCGCATGTGGTGGTCAGGGCCGGTCATATTCGCGGCTTTGCGGTGATGGTGTCCTCGATGTCTGCGGCGGCCTTGCTGCATCCCCTGGTCGCCGATCCCTACGCCTGGATCCTGTTCCGTTTCATCACCGGCTTTTCTGTCTCTGGTCTCTATCTGATCATCGAGAGCTGGCTGAACGAGTTCGCCGACAATTCAAACCGCGGACTGGTGATGTCGACCTACATTATCGTCAACTATGCGGCCTTCACCTCTGGGCAGTTGATGGCCACGCTGGCGCGGCCGGAAAGCTTTTATCTGTTCGCCGTGGCATCCATCATCATCTCCGTTGCAGTCATGCCGGTCGCCATGACCAAGGCTGCCCAGCCGGCGCCGATCGCTATTGTCAGGCTCGATCTGCGCAAGGTGTTCAAGACCTCGCCCGCAGCCATCGTCTCGGCCTGT
This sequence comes from Cohaesibacter haloalkalitolerans, assembly GCF_003574655.1. Classification (GTDB taxonomy): domain Bacteria; phylum Pseudomonadota; class Alphaproteobacteria; order Rhizobiales; family Cohaesibacteraceae; genus Cohaesibacter; species Cohaesibacter haloalkalitolerans. The sequence continues at coordinate 332,097 of NZ_QNUM01000002.1, read as the reverse complement.
CTGATCGGCATGGTGGTTGGCTCGCATCTGACCTTTGCGCCCATCTACGCAGTGGAGAGGGGCTATGATGCACTCAAGCAGGCCCCGGTCTTTGCCGCCATGCTGTGCCTCGGGGGCATCATCAGCCAATGGCCGATCGGGCGCTTTTCCGACCGAATGGACCGCCGCGTCGTCCTGTTGGTCATCAGCATTCTGGGCGGGCTGGCCTCCATCTCCATCACGTTGCTTCACGATCTGCCATTCTACGCCTTTCTGGCGGTCGGTGCGCTGATTGGGGCGCTGACCCAGCCTGCCTACTCGCTGGCGGCAGCGCACGGCTATGACAATGCCAAGGAAAACGGCTATGTGCGCATGGCTGCTGGCCTGCTCGTTGCCTATGGCATCGGCTCGACCATCGGCCCGACCGTCACTTCCGTGCTGATGCAGTATTTCGGGCCGGACGCCCTGTTCCTGTTCCCCACCGTTCTGCTGGCGGTTCTGTCGGCCTATCTGGTTTTGCGTATTCGCCAGAAGGACCCGGTTCACGAAGCCCAGAAGGAAGACTTCGACCTTGCCGCGACCGCTGCGGTTGCCGGTGTGGTTGCGCCGGAAATGTTCAGTGAGGAAGACCGGTTCGTGGTCGTTCCCGAATCTTGGGAGCCCTCTGAAGAGCCGCAGGCCGAGCCTGAAGAGGCCAGTAGCAATGCCCCTGGAAAACCTGATCCAGGCGAGGCCACCCGCTCTGAAGGCAAACCATAACCAGACATGAGGATTGGTGATTGGGCCCTGCCTCAGGCAAGGCGCCCCTGTCATAAGGCTCAACAACAAAAGGCCCGGAGCATTGCTGCCCGGGCCTTTTGCTTTTGGAGACCAGTCTTGTGACGGAATGTCAAAGGCAGGTCGGGGGACGGGGGTGTCGTCAGGCTGCCGCAATGCTTTCGTTGCGTACGTCATCAAGGAAGCTGTTGACGCGGCTCTTGAGATGCTCGGCTTCCTGCTGCAGCTTCAGGGATGAATCGCTGACCATCGAGGATGTCTCGCGGGTCTTCTCTGCCGTCTGGGTCACATTGCCGATGCTCATGGAGACTTCGTTGGTCACGCGGGAGGCCTGAGTAACGTTTGTTGCGATTTCCTCGGTTGCCAGCCGCTGCTGATCCACAGCCGTGGCAATCTGGCTGGAAATCGTGCTGAGGTTTTCAATGGTCTGGGAAATCTCGGAAATGGCATTTACCGCCAGATCCGTCTCATGCTGGATTTCAGAGATCTGCTTGTCGATTTCTTCGGTTGCCTTGCTGGTCTGGTTGGCCAGTTCCTTGACCTCGGCGGCAACCACGGCAAACCCCTTGCCAGCTTCGCCAGCGCGTGCGGCCTCTATGGTTGCGTTGAGAGCAAGCAGATTGGTCTGCTCGGCAATCGCCTGAATGAGGGTGACCACTTCAGAAATCTGCTTGGCCGCCTGGGAAAGACGTTCCACACGCTGGTTGGTGCTGGTAGCTTCGGACGAAGCCTTGTGCGCCATGTCGTTGGAGGTCTGGACCTGCCGGGCCACTTCGCTGACTGATGCTGCCAGTTCTTCGGCGGCAGAGGCAACTGCTTCAACGTTGCTGGACGCCTGAGCGGAAGCGCTGGAGACCTGTTCACTCTGGGCCGAGGTGCTCTGGGCATCGGAGCTCATCATCTGCGAAGCATCCTGCAGGCCCTTGGCTGCATCGCCAACGGTTGCCAGCATCCGTGCCACTTCCTGATCAAAGGCCCGGCAGAGTGCCTGGACATTCTCGCCTCTGGTCAGGGCTTCCTTCTGGTTCTTCTCGTGCTGGCTCATGAGGGCCTTGCGGTTGTTCTCGTTGTCGACAAAAACCTGCATTGCCTTGGCCATGGCGCCGATTTCGTCAGAGCGGTTCTGATCGGCCACCGTGATACTGGAATCGCCGTCAGCCAGCGAGCGCATGTTGGCGACGAGGCCGGTGATCGGCCTGTTGATCGAGCGAATGACGAAGAAGGAGATCGTGCCAGCCAGCAGCAGCGACAGCAGGGTTGCGAGCCCGGCAAAGGCCGCCTGGCTGTAGAATGCCGCATCCATGTCATCAATATAGACGCCAGTGCCGATCATCCAGTCCCACTCGGGGATGGATTCCGCCCAGCTCAATTTTTCGAAGGCCTTGTCGCTGCCCGGCTTTGGCCAGTTGTAAGCATACTCGCCACCGCCCTTTTTGGCGATATCGATCAGGTTGCGCACAAGATAGCGGCCATCGGAATCCTTCATGTCGATGAGGTTCTTGCCCACCAGCTTCTTGTTTGGCAGGACCAGATTGGTGCCATCATACTTGTAGACGAACAGATAGCCCGCCCCACCGTCATAGCGCATGGCGTCCAGCGCCATCTTGGTACGGTCCTGAGCCTCTTCGCGGGTCAGTTCGCCGCTCTGCTCAAGGGCAAAGAAGGCTTGAGCGACGGCTTCTGCGGTGTGGGTGATATTTTTCAGGCTGTTGATACGCTCAGCGCGCATCGAGCTTTTCAAATTTGTCAGGCTGATCGCCGAAAGGGCAATCATGAAAAGAAATACTGCGATTGTCGGTGCTGCTATTTTCCAGGACAGCGGGAGCTTGGCGATATTCATTTTGAGGGTCCCGAATTTGTTATATTTAGGGTAATCCTCGGGGTAAAGCATCTAATTTTTTATTAATAAATCAAAATATGGAAATATATTGAAGAAAAAGAATAGCAGCAAAACTGCCCGTATCAAATAGTGAGCAAGACAAAATCTCAAATTACTACGTAAAAATCACTAAGCATCAAAGTAATTCTATTTTTGATTGTCAGATTTCAAAATTGCAACTGATGTCCAAAATTGTTTCGCATCAGGCAGCGGCTTGGCAGATCACATGCCGCTGGATGCAATCCCCATATGGCTTTTGCGGATCTGACGGGGCCCTGATGGAGTTAGAATGCCAACGTTGCGTTTCTCCCTGATCCAGCGGGTCATGCCATCAAAAGTCAGCGGACGCGATACAAGGTAGCCCTGAACCGAGCAGTTGGCGATCTGGGAAACGGTGGAGAGCTGCTGATGGGTTTCAATGCCTTCGCAGACCACGCGCAACTGCATCAGGCGGGACATTGACATGACGACCTCTACGATGGCCTTTTGCTTCTTGTTGACCACGATGTTGTTGACGAATGAACGATCGATCTTGATGCCATCAACCGGCAGGCTCGAGAGATGGGAAAGCGACGCATAACCGGTGCCGAAATCGTCGAGTTCCACATGAATGCCGCGTGCTGACAGCGTTTCGAACAGTTCGTTGATGTTGGTATACTGGTCATCGAGAAGGATGCCCTCAAGCAATTCCACCGCCAGCAGATCCGGATTGATCTTGTATTTCTCCATGCTCTGCAGGAAGTCGTCAACCAGCGTCTGCCGTTGCAGGTGGGCCGGGGAGAGGTTCACCGACAGGCGCCCGAAGGAGAGGCCCTCATCGATCCATTGCCGGGCCGACCACATGGCCTTCTCGAAGATGGTCTTGCCGAGGGCAGAGGCCATGCCATTGGCTTCGACAACATCCATGAACAGACCGGGAGGAAGCTGGCCGCGCTCGGGGTGGTTCCAGCGTACCAGTGCCTCGATGCCAGTGATGCTCTCGTCAATGGTGCTGATCTGCGGCTGGAAATGCAGCTCGAACTCGTCCATCTTCAGGGCATGGCGTACGTCTGCCTCGATAGAGGCTTCGCTGTCGAGCCGCTCCTTCATCTCCGATGAGAAGAACTGATATCCGTCACGGCCCATTTCTTTGGTCTTGTAGAGCGCCAGATCAGCATACATCATCAGCGAAGCCAGATCGGATGCATCGTCCGGATAGATTGCAACGCCAAGGCTGACCGTCGGCCAGAGGGTAGAATTTTCGTATGGAACCGGAATGGCGATAAGGTCGGTCAGCTCCTGACAGAGGCTTTCAAGCTCGGTGCTGGTGACATCATTGACAATGGCGACAAACTCGTCACCACCCCAGCGATAGGGCTGGAAGCTCGGGACCTTGGAAGCCAGAAACGCCAGACGGGATCCAATTTCCTTGAGCAGATGGTCGCCCGATATGTGACCAAGCGTGTCGTTGACCCGTTTGAACTTGTCGAGGTCGATCTGGATGATGGCAAAGCGTGAGTTCGGTTGCTTGTTGTTGAACAGGGCTTCCAGATCCTGCTGACCATGAGCCCGGTTCGGCAGTGCCGTCAGGGCGTCGAAATAGGCGATGTGGCTGAGGGCATCGCGGGCGCGCACCAGCTCGGCTTCACGCAAACGCTCCTCGGTGACATCTATGAAATTGGAAGTAATGTCGCCATTGGGAAGTCTGTTGCTGTAGAGAACCAGGTGACGCCCCTCGATGGTCTCGAAGGTCGCTTCAAACTGGTTTGCTGTCTTGAAGCGCTCGACAAAGATGTCGAGCCAGTTGTCCGGTAGCTCCTGCTTCCAGGTCCAGAAGCCGATTTCATGTCCGGCTTCCAGAAACTCGCGCACTGACATGCCCGGGCGGATGAGATGGGCCAGTTCCTTGTGATAGTTCCGGTAGGCTTCGTTTGCCGTGACCAACCTCGCATCCTTGTCCCACAGCGCGAACCCGCCGCGCATGGAGTTGATGGAGTCGATCAGTCGCTTGTGGGCCTGTTCCTGAGCCTGCTGTGCCGCCAGCAATTGGGCGGCAGAAGCCTCTGCTTCCTTGTTTCTGCGGCAGAGGTTCTCCAGCATGGCCTTGTGTTCGGTGACATCATAGTAGGCGGCGACGATGCTTCCATCTTCAAGTGGCCAGCTTTCGATCTCGATATCACGCCCGGTTGGCAGCTTCTTGGTGAACTTGAATTTTTTATCCAGAGCAAACGACTCGGGCGTTCCGTCAATAGACAAGGCTTCCCCAACAAACTTGATCGTTCCTGATTTTAATTTCTCTCTGAGAACATCCGTGTAGATCTTGCCAACCGGAAACTGGGCAGGGGTTAATTCCATCAGGTCGTAAAAGGACTTGTTGGCCAACAGCAGGCGTTGTTCCGCATCAAATACACAGATTCCGCCAGGGAAGTTCTCGAAGGTTGTTTTCAGAAGCCGGCTATAGCTCTTGAGTTCGGATTCCTTCTTCTTGATGTCGGTGATGTCTGTGCGGATCGAAATGGTCTCTTCCAACTTGCCTGCCGTATCCATGATCGGAACAATGGTGGTCGTGATCCAGTAGAGCGAGCCGTTCTTGGCCTTGTTGCAGATTTCTCCGGTCCAGCTTTCACCTTTCCAGACGGTCTTGTACATCTCTTCGAAAAAGGCGCGATCATGCACACCCGAATTCAGGATCCGGTGGTTCTTGCCAAGCAACTCTTCCTCGCTGTAGCCCGACACTTCGCGAAACTTGCTGTTCGTGTAAGTGATCCGGCCCTTCTTGTCGGCGATGGAAACGATTGCGTGGGCATCAATCCCCAGCTTGTGCGATGCCAGCCGGGCGGCTAGCTGACGAGACCTGTCACGCTCCTTTTGCAGAATTTGTGCCTGCTTTTTTCTGCTCCTGTAGCCAATATAGAGCAGAAAGCCCAAGGCAATGGACAACAGCAGAAGAAACTGGGAAAACAGCTTGAAAAAGGCTTCAGCTTGTAACCGGGCTTCGGGGGCGATGAAAAAGAGGAGAACCACTTCATCCATCAAGGCCAGAACAATGAGGCCCGCGACGAGGGCAACAAACTGGTTTCTCTTCACAAGGTCTTTCATTGCCACCTCGATTTCGGCTGGCTTGGTTCTGGCCGCCGTTTCCGGATCTGACAAATGAGCACGGTGCAGGGCCATGGACTTAGAGTGCCATCTATCGTGATTGGCTTTGAACTATCTCAGAAAAGTTTGAAATAAGTATAAAAGGAACAGTACAAATTTTGTCTTCAGGTATGGACAAAAAAACTGCGCCTTACTAGGCGCAGTTGAAGATTATCGGGTTTGCAATCCGGTCAATTCTCTGACGGGCAAGATTAACCCGCAAGTCTAGCTTCCCCTTCTGCGGATTTCGGCTTGCTCTGTTGCCGAATGGTTGTCAGGAAGATGTCGACCTGATCGGCCAGAACCTCAATCTGCTCTCTGAGCCTGTTGGTGTTGTCCGACATGGTCTCGGCGCTTTCCGAGTTCGACTTGACTAGGTCGCTCATGACGTTGGTGTTGTTGGCAATTTCCCGGGTTCCCGTTGCTGCGTGAACGATGTTTTCACTGATCTCGCCAGCGGCCACGCCCTGCTGTTCCACAGCGGCTGCAATCGTGCCGGAAATGGCGGTCATCTGGTGAATGGTGAGTTCCACTTCACTTACGGCCTCAACGGCGTTACCGATGTTGTGCTGGATAGCGGAAATCTGGCCGGAAATCTCCTCCGTGGCCTTGCCGGTCTGGGCTGCAAGGTCTTTCACCTCGGCAGCCACCACGGCAAAGCCCTTGCCTGCCTCGCCAGCCCGGGCGGCCTCGATGGTGGCATTGAGCGCCAACAGGTTGGTCTGGGCGGCGATATCCTGAATGAGGCCAACAATCTTGCCAATGGCAAGCGAAGCGTTGGAGAGGGTGGAAATCACATTGCTTGCCCGCTTCACTTCATCAACGGCATTTTGCGAAACCTTACCACTTTCGGTGACCTGATTGGAAATTTCGCAGATGGAGACCGACATCTCTTCCGATGCGCTGGCGACGGCCTCGACATTGGTGCTGGCTTCTTCCATGGCAGACTGAACCGCCTGCAGTCGCTCGTTATTCTCGATGGAACGGTGAGCAAGGCCATTGGATTCCGACCCTAGCTGCTGAGCTGCCTGTTGCACCTGGGCGATGACCGAGCCGACCTGCTTGTCAAAGGCATCGGCCATTTCACCAACCATGCGGCATTTCTCGGCTTCCGCTTCGGCATCCCGCTGGGCCTGCTGCTGTTCGAGAGCCTTCCGCTCTCTGGCGTTGTCCCGGAAAATCAGCAAGGCCCGGTTCATGTTGCCGATCTCGTCTTGCCGGTCGCTGAGGTTGACTTCGATATCAAGATTGCCCTCTGCCAGTTGCAGCATCGATCTGACAATCCGGTGGATCGGGCGCGTAAGAGACGTGGCCAGTATAAACGAGACCAGTGCAATGATCAGGAAAACGGTTGCTGCACTGGCGAGCAGATCTTTGAGGTTTTCCCAGAACAGGGCATCCAGATCGTCAATATAGGTGCCAGTGCCGACAATCCAGCCCCAGGGCTCGTAGGCCTGAACGTAAGACAGCTTGGGAGCTGGCTTTGTGCTGCCCGGATGGGGCCATGAATATTCGACAACGCCACCACCCGGCTGACGGCCAACCTTGACGAATTCCTGAAAATACAACAGTCCATCCGGGTCTTTGGCTTCGGTAAAGTCCTTGCCGATGGTCGAGGGGTCGGTGCCATGCATCAGCATGCGATGGCCCATGCTGTTGATCCAGAAGTAATCCTCGCCATTGTATCGCAACTTGGCCAGAAGGCTCATGGCGGTTTCCTTGGCTTCGCTTTCCGTAAGCTGTCCCGCCTGGACATCATTTTGCAGGGCAGTGATGGACGAAAGCGCGGTTTCTACCAGATGGTGCAGCTCTTCGGCCTTGGATTTCTTGAGGTCGACTTTGCTGACAAGGCTGGCCTGCAGGGTGAGGGCTCCAATTCCAAGGACTGCCAAAAATACAATAGAATATATTTTGGCACTCAGGCCGCGTGCCCAATGGGGTAATAGAGACAATATGGATGACAGCATGACAGGGGCTCCCATTGCGATTGTAGTGTCGGGAAGGGATGGGTGTTCAGGAGAAGAAAACTCGCAAGAGTTGTTGGTAGTTTTAACTAAATAAGTTAAAAAAATGAAAAATATCAGTATTCATTGAAGTTATAGAAAAATATTTCTCGAAATTTAGGAGGGTAAAATTATCTATTAAGATACAAACAAATATATTTTATTGAATATATATAGATTATCTTGAAGAGTGTTGATAAAGCTGACAATTAATAACATGATTTTTATGTGAATTTTTAAATTGGTAACTTTACCTTGTGTAACTCATCAATTTTACTGACTGGATAGTGAAATTTGACACCATAAGAGTTGCGCTTTTGCGATGGCTGCCATGCAAGATTGTGTTTTTTGCATCAAATATTACATGGTTGCCGTGTGAAGCCGATGGCCCGGGGCGTTGTTGTTCGATGCTGGAAAACAAGCGCAAAGCGACCAGTCTGTGACGGAATGGTTGCGTTCTCATCGGAGGTAGCAGGTGGAAAAGCCGGGAGGAGCACTGTCGTGGGCAGTCCGTTCCGGTTATCCGTGAAGTATTTTAGCGCCATTGACCCTGGCTGGCAGCGAGAATTTCGGCAGCGCCTGCCAAACAAATCGTGATCGGCGGTCTTTTGGGTATGGTGTTTTGAGTGGCTTTTCCGGGGCGTTCGCACTGGACCATGGTTTGGACAAAGTGCATGCGATTTAGGCTGGCCTTGTCGTGTTGCCGATGATAAGACTGACTGCTCCGATCGAACTTCGGTATATATTGATCGCGGTAATACTTCTTCTTCTGATTTTCGTGGCGGCAATTTGCTGCGCATTTCATGGCAATCCATATTTGAACTTGATTCCCTCGTGCCGTTTGGGCATCCGGGGGATTCTGAGGAACCCCGTAATGACAAAACAGAACGGTCTGCATTTTGCAGGGGCCGCTGACAATCAGGCGCGAGGTGCCCGGGCAACGCATATTGCCGAGCCCAACATGCCTTTCGTGGAATTCATCATTCTGATGGCACTCTTGATGTCGCTCGCGGCCCTGTGCACGGATTCCATCATGCCCGCATTCTCGGTCATCGGGGCCGAGTTTGGCCACTCCTCGCCGCAGGATCTGCAGAAGATCATCACCATCTTCTTTGCCGGGCTTGCCATTGGCCAGTTGATCTATGGCCCGCTCTCCGATCAGATCGGCCGCAAGAAGGGCATGGCCATCGGGCTGGTGATCTTCATCATCGGCAACGTGATGAGCTGGTTCTCGACCAGCTTTGAAATGCTGCTGCTGGGCCGCTTCCTTCAAGGTTTCGGTGTCGCCGGACCGCGCATCGTCATGATCGCGCTGATCCGCGATCTCTATGCCGGTCGCGAAATGGCCCGCATCATGTCCTTCGTCATGGGGTTGTTCATTTTTGTGCCCGCTCTGGCGCCGATCTCCGGACAGGTCATCATGGCGGTCTCTGGCTGGCGATCGGTGTTCTTTACCTTCATTCTGCTTGCCACGATGGGCGGCATCTGGCTGGCGATCCGCCAGAACGAGACCCTGCATGTTTCAAGGCGCATCAAGGTGACGCCGAGAAATCTGCTCAATGGCTCGAAGGTGATCTTCACGACCCCAAGCTGCGTCGGCTACATGGTTGCGGCGGGCTTTGTGCAGGGGCCTTTCATGCTCTATCTGAGCACGGCGCAGGACCTGTTCCAGACCACCTACGGGCTTGGCACCTATTTCCCCTTCGCCTTTGCCGGTCTGGCGATTTCGGTTGGTTTTGCCTCCTTCACGAACAGCCGTCTGGTTCTGAAATTCGGCATGCGTTATCTGGTCCGCCGGGCGCTCTATGCCATGATCACTCTTGCGGCGCTGGCAATGCTTTGCAGCTTGCCGTTTGGCTTCGTGCCGGAGCTCTGGATGCTGTTTGTCTTCTTCTGTCCGATGTTCTTCAGCGTTGGCCTGCTGTTTGGCAACATGAACACGCTTGCCATGGAAGAGGTCGGGCGCGTGGCGGGCATGGCCTCTGCGTGGATCGGAGCCATCTCGACCCTCATCGCCATGACCATCGCCACGGTGATGGGCCAGATCTATGACGGCTCCATTCTGGCGCTGCTGTCAAGCTTCCTGGTCGGCGGTTCGGTGACGCTGCTCCTGACCATCCTTACCGAGCGCTGGCGTGAGCGTAAGGACAAGGCCGCAGCAGCCTCTGCCTGAGCCGTGGCGTTTGGCGTCCGGGCGGACAGAGCAGGCAAGGAGCTGGGAAAATGCCTTGCAAGCGCCGCACGCCGTGCAGATTATCCTTGAAAAGGCCCCAATTCTGGGCAGAGGATACAGCAAGGCAAAGAGAGTCTGCGACAACGGCACACCAGAGGAATGCCTCGGCCATGGAAAGCAAGCCAGAAGGTCCATCAAGCTTTGAATTGCTCAAGAGCGTGAGCATAGATCGCCACCTGCTGGATGAACTGACTGCCAGAGGTACGATCGATCCGGATCTGCGACTGGAAAGCCTTGGCTGGCTCCATCCAGGCCACCTATGGGCACGCTGGACGATGGTCATGCTGATGGCTTTCGGGGCAGGTCTCGTGCTGGCCGGGATTGTCTTTTTCTTCGCCTTCAACTGGGCCTCCATCCCCGATCTGGTCAAGCTCGGTCTCATCGAGTGCGCAATCATCCTCACCGCGCTTGGTGCATGGTTGTTGCCACAGGAGGCCTTGCCCGGTCGCCTGCTGCTGCTTGCCGCGGCGGTGCTGACCGGCGTCTTTCTGGCGGTCTTCGGTCAGATCTACCAGACCGGAGCCGACGCCTGGCAGTTCTTTGCGCTTTGGGTGGTTCTGATCACCCTCTGGACCGCCATCGGGCGGTTCCTGCCGCTTTGGGTGCTGTGGCTGCTGCTTGCCAACCTGTCCTTTTATCTCTGGTGGAGCGATCAGCCGGGGCTTGAGGATGACCATACCAGCCTGATGTATCTGGTCCATGCGCTGGCCAACGGGGCGGTGCTGCTGGCCCGTGAATGGCTGCTGCCAGACCCTGTTGAGGCTGAGGGCGAAGCCTTCGGCTGGCTCGCACCACGCTGGACGCGTTGGCTGCTGCTGGCCGCCATGTTGAGCTTTCTGTTCCCGACGCTGATGATCTGGATTGCCAACTGGGAAACGGCAAGTGCCTCTGTTGCCCTGTCGGCTCTGGTTGCCGCCGGGATCACGCTGGTGCTGTTTCTGGCCTTTCGCTTCTGGCGACCGGATGTGCCTGCGCTGGCCATGGAACTGCTGATGGTCTGCATTCTGGTCATCATGGCGGTTGCCATCATCATGTTTGACGATATTTTCGCCTCTCTGGGAACAACATTCTTCACCGCGATTGCCGCCGTCGCCTGCTTCGGTGGCGCTGCTGGCTATCTGCGCAGCCTGCTGGCGCGCGGTATCGATGAGCAGGAGGCCGGGTCATGACCGAGATGCCAAACCCGAAGGTCTTCCGCTTCCTGATGGAAGCCCCCGGCGTGCTGGACTGGCTGAAGCATTTGCGCGACAGCCAGCGGATTGACGCCCATCGGCTCGATGCAATTGCGCGGGACATCCTCGTCATCAAGACCAGCAGAACAGAAGAGGCGCCCGTCTATCTCAGGGCGCTCAGTGCGATCGGGGCCATCATCTCCGGCTTCCTGTTTCTCTATCTGCTCTATCTGTTCGGCCTGTTTGATCTCAGCATGGTCAACCTCAGCGTCAACGGTCTGGTTTTCATCGGGCTGGCGTCGCTGCTCTATCGGCTCGGCATGAAGAAGACCAGCCTCAGTGGTGATTTCTACATCCAGCTTGCCCTGACCTTCCTGCAGGTTGGCAAATTTGCGCTGGTCGCAGGGCTGGGCCAGATCGTGCATGACATATTCGAACTCAACTGGTTCTGGACGATCTCCGCCATTCTTGGACTGGTGATGGTGATAAGCTTTGTGGTGTTTCCGTCCTCCATCGAGCGCTTTGTTGCCGCCTTTGTCTTTCTGGCCTCACTGTGGGTCAGCCTGTTGGCTGACAGCCCGCGCAATCTGGAGCTTATCGGGTTTGACCTGTTGCTGGTGGCTCATATTCTGGCGCTTGCCGCCTTGCTGCGCTGGCCGCTGCTGCGGCAGTCCCTGACGTCCTTCTATGACGCGCTGCTGCTGTCGCTCTGTCTGGCCATCGGCCTCATCGAGAGCTTTGTCAACGGCGGCGAAAGCTATTGGGGAGACCTGTCGGAAAAGCTGCAGATGTTCCTTGGGTTCGGCTATAAATGGTCGATCCAGGTGACGCTGGCGATTACGCTGAGCGCGCTGATCCTCTGGGTCGCCGGTCGCAAGGGCAGGCTCGGCCAGCAAACAGAACCGATCATTGCCGCCTTCGTCGGTGTGCTGGCGTTGGCGCTGCTGTCGAATGCCGGCATCCTGCTCGCCATGGGGCTGATGATCCTCGGCTTTGCCACCCACCGGCAGGTGCACATCCTGCTGGGGTTGCTGTTCGCGCTGGTCTTCGGCTTTATCTACTATTACATGCTGGATCTGACACTGTTGCAGAAATCCCTGATCCTTATCGCATCCGGGGCCATTCTGCTCATCGGGTCGGGCTATATCTACTGGCGCGGCTGGTCGCACAGCTCCGATGAGGATGCGGCGAGCAATGCAACGGACGGCCCTGCGCCATCGGTGGTCACGCGGAGGCGCAGCCTATGAGACGACATCTTGTTCTGCTGGCGTTGCTGCCTGTTCTGGCTGTTCTCAACTATTCGCTGTTCGAGCGGGAAACCTTGAGACGCGGGGGAGAGCTGGTGCTGCTCGAACTGGCCCCTGTTGATCCCCGTTCCCTGATGCAGGGTGACTACATGCGCCTGCGCTATGAGGCCGAGCAGAAGGCCGGAGCTGCATGGAAACGCCTGACAGAAGAGGATCCGGACCTTGAAACCCGGGGGCCGACCTCGCGCAAGATCGTGCTCAGCCTTGATGACAAGGCAAGGGCGCGCTTTGACCGCTTCCACAGGGAGGGGGAGGCACTCACCCCGCAGGAACGCCTGCTCAGCTTCCGCTTTCTGCCCGACAAGGGCAGTAACAGCATCCGGATCGAGCCCCAGTCCTTCTTCTTTCAGGAAGGCCATGGCGACCAGTTCAGCGCGGCCCGCTTCGGCATGATGCATCTGGGGAGCGATGGAGACCATATGCTCGTCGGGTTGGCCAATGAGGCATTGTCGGAAATCAGACCGTAGGCTGGGGCGGTTCCGAAGGCATTCAGCCTCCAGGCATGGCCTTATGGCAAGCGCGTCGTCCAGTTAGGCCGAGCTCCGGCAATGCCACAATTAACGCAAAGCTAACCATAATCAGTTAAGCTTTCGGGTGATATCCGCGCCCGGGTCTGGATTATGATGCTCGGGGACATTGCCATGCTTGCTGGATTTAGAGACCCGAATGCTCGAATTTGCCCGAATGCTCATGTCTATTCTCGGTTTGGGGCTGCCATTCGGTCTGATCATGGTGATGTCCGGCCGGGTCAAGTATCGCAATGAACTGGATACGTTTCTCAGGATTATAGCGGCATTCTGCATCTCAATCATCGCCTATTGGGCCATCGGATATGGGCTCTACAGCGGCGAGACCATTCAGGGCTTCATCGGATCCACCACCGGCTTTTCCCATCGCAATGACCTGTTGCAGGGGGAATCCGACCTGCGACTGCTGGTGCTGTTCAGCGTTCCCGCCATTAGCACAGCTGCCGCCATGGCCGAGCGCGGGAAATATCACTCCGGTAATCTGCTTTCCATGTTTGTGGCTGTGGCCATAGCCCCGGTGGCAGCGCACTGGGCCTGGCACAGTGACGCCAGTGGCGACGGATGGCTGTTTGCTCGCAAATTTCTGGACAGCGGCGGCACCATTGTGATTTTCATTTCGTCCGGCTTCGCTGCTCTGGCGGTATCGTTGAGCCTTGGTGCGCGCCTCGGGCGCTTCCCGATGCAGATGGGACGACCCCGTGGTCAGGGGCCAACCTGGTATGGCATGGGGGTCATTTCCGTTGTCATTTCCATCGTCACGCTCACGGCGATGAATTCCTCGAGCCTGGGCGAAATGACAGCCGCCTTCTACGTGTTGCTCATCGGTTCCAGCTTTGCCACCTTGGCTGGCTCTTTCATGCTGGTGATCATGCGCCGGGGCGAAATGACCCAGAATATCTCGACTTCAGCGCTGGCCGGCACGGTCGCGCTGACCTCGGTTGCGGCTTATGCAGAGCCGGCTGACGCGGCTCTTACGGGCATGCTCGCCGGTGCCGTCTCCATCGGTTTCAACCGTATTCTGGCGACAATCGAGATCGATGATCCGGGCGAGTTGATTTCGGCTTTCCTGTCGGGCGGATTTGTTGGTGGGCTGATGGCCCCGCTCGCGCTCAAGGAATATGGCGACAGCCTTGCCAATGAATTTGTCATCCAGTTGATCGGCATCGGAGCAATCGGTGCCTGGTCGTTCCTCGTCACGTTTATTGCGGCGCAGTTTTTGAGGTTCGCAGGTGGTTTGCGGGTCAGCGAAATCGATGAAAAGCGAGGTCTTTCCGTTACCCATTTTGGCTTCCTCAGTGAGCCCGACTTCATGATTTCCAATGTCATGCGGCTCAATGACCGCCAGATGCTCGGCTCCGGGGAACGTAACTCTGTGCTGGTCAAGATCTCCACGGACTTCACACAGGCGATTGTCGGGCTGCATGATGCCACCATCCGGGCAACCGATCGCATCCTGTCTACCAGCACCGACCCCAGAAAAGGGGCGGCCATGGTGGCTCGAATCCGGCTGGCCGAAGACAGTGTCCGGGTGAAGGCGGAAGATATCATGATGCTGCTCGAGGAGATCCTGCGCAAGGGAGACACCGGTGACCTCAACAGCGAGCAGTTTCTGCAGTGGGGCCAGGCAGCGCTAGACCGCCTGCTGGTCCCGGTGAAGACCGACATCGACAAGCTGGCGCGCCACATTCCCCTGCAGGCCGAGTTGGCAGAGCTTGAGGGGATTGTCATCACTGCGGCCGAAGTGCTGTCCGCTGGTGCCCATCAGATCGAGCTGCTGCGCGATCTGGAGGAGGCTCAGATCGATGGCTTCTTCGCCAATGACCATATTTGCGACATCGCTGCTCTGCTGCATGAGCGCTCCGACCGCATCAAGGCGCTTGCCGAAGTGCGTAACCGCCCGGTCCAGATCGATTGTCCTGTCAACAAGGGTCTGACCGTCAATGGCGATGCAAACGCCTTTGCTCGTATTCTGACACTGACAGTGGAAGGGGCCCTGAACCGGCAATTGTCTTCCGGTATCAAGCCGGTGCGGCTGGAACTCAAGGAGCACAGTTCCGGGCAATATGTTGTGCTCGATTGCCTCGACACCGGCACCTCGTTGTCAAACCGTCAGATCCGGGCCATTCGTGAGCCTCTGTCTGAAGACCGTGCCCTTGACGAACTGGGGCTCAATCAGATCCTGCCGCTGATTCTTGTGGCTCGCCTCGTCCAGTCGATGGGGGGAGAGTTTGCCATTTCCAGTGAGCACCAGGCGGGCACCCACTTGCGCTGCCGGTTCAGGAAGCGGCAGACGAAGGCACAGAACTCAGGGCGCAAGGTGGCTTGAAGTGGCCCTTGCAAAAGCCCAATCTCTTTGAAATCAGCCTTCCTCGCCTGCAGAGGACATCAATGCAAGGTTCCCCGGGCGGCAGGGGTCCAGGCGGCGTTGATATGCTGCTGGACCAGACTCAACTGTTCGCTGACCGGTTTTGAAGCATCCAGCTCTATCCAGTGCACAGTGTCCCGATGGTCAAGGGAGGCCTCCTGAAGAGGCGGGAGGGCGGTCTGCGAAACGATGGCAGCAGGGGTGTTGACCGAGTTGCCCACGGGCTTCATGGGATGAGGCATGAAGGCCGAGAGCGCTTCCCTGCGGCGCAGGTCTTCCTTGCTGCAGGAGAAGAGGTTGAGCGCGATCAGGGAGTTTTCAATGCCCGCATCCTCAGCCAGATCCGACAGTTGCTGACGAAGCATCGGCGTGTCGAAAGCGCCTTCCAGAATGACCGAATAGCCGGCGGCCAGAGCATGCCGCGCCTTGTCGGCCATGCGGCGATAGACCAGTTCCCAGACCGAGTTGCGGCTTGATGACTGGGGCAGATCCTCCGCGCGATCGACCTCGTAAAGGGCAAGGCTTTCCTGCTCTGCCGAGAGATAGAGCGCACCGGGCATCCGCCCTGAGGTCGGGGCCAGAAGACGGGCCAGATTGGAGCGGTCGGTCTGGCTGCCCCCGCGGATAGCGATCAGCCGGGTTTCGTCCTGCAACAGGCTGTCGCGGGCGGTCTTGATATGGCCCTGCAAGACGGTCTCTTCCGTGCCGCCCTGTAACAGCCCTGATGGCATTGTCTGGCCGGTGGCCGCGCGCGCATTGAGGGTTGCCTTGATATTCTTGGCATCGGCTAGGGCCTGCAGGAAGATATAGAGGTCCAGCACCTGCAAGCCTTCGAGAGCATGGCTGTCGAACAGGCGATTGCAATAATGCGAGAAGACCCAGTTGGCCTGCCGGGTGAACCCGCGCGACCACAACTCGCCAATCAGGGTGGCCAGATCGTAGAATGGATCGCCGATATGGTCGCGCATCACGCTTTTTGAGCCGTTGACCTTCGGGTTGACCATGCGGAGCCCGTCCGAAAGCTTGACCACGTTGCGTAGACGCAGGTTGCCATGGATCTGACCGAACAGGCCCCGGTCGGCCCGGCGCTGGATGGCTGCCCTGGTGCGGTCGAGTTGGTCCTGAGCCCGGTTGAAACAGGCTCGCAGGGTGTTTTTCTTGGACTTGATGCCAAGCTTGCGGACCACGGGCTCCAGATCATCAAACATCTCATCCATGAGGTCGAGCCAGGCATGGACGTGCTTGGCTGGCGTATCGATCGTGTGCCCCGGCGTGACCAGACGAGCCAGCTCGCGGCACTCGGCGAAATTGGGCTGATAGAGCTCAGCAAAATGATCGTAGCGTTTGGAGAAATCATAGCGGCGCATCACGATCACCCAGTCGACAATGGCACTCTCGTCGCCATGGCTGATGGTGTCGGCAACGCGGCTCTGCTGTTCCGCTGTCGGAACCTGCATGGTCAGCATGGTGCCACGCTGGCGCACGGGAATGAGATCGAGATACAGCTCTGGCGCATAGTTGCGCCCCAGCAACACTTCCTTGGCTGACAGACTGTGGCGCTCATCAAGCGAGAAGGGTTCGTTGCGCCCGAGGGCGTTGCGGCGCAACAGCTTGTAGCAGAAGTCTCCCGCCATGAAGAACAGGAACTGAGGGGTCTCCATGCGCTCGACAGAGGCTTCCAGCCCGTAGCTTTCCGGAGCACTCAGAAAGGCAATGACCTTTTCCTGCAACAGCGCGTAGCGATCCGCTGACACCGGATGGCGCTCACGGAGAACACTCTCGGACTCGTTGGAAGATAATGTGGCTGATCTGCTGCGTTGGGAATTTTCAATACCCATTGGATCCGGTCCTGATCACTTTTACTTGGAGTAAAACTCTCACTTTGCATGCAATACCAAATCAAATGGCGGTTGAGAGCTTGGGCCGGAGTTTGGCGAGGATGGCGCGTAACTGCATTGATGGAAATCAAGATAAATAAAAAGTAGAATTCCTAAAGTATAACATAGGCATAATGTTTAACTTTATAGTTTGAAGGCGAGAAATGTTATAATCAAGCCAAATACCTCAAAGATACCAAAAGTGTGGTCCCGGAATTATCTGTAGTCATCCGATGGCAACGACAGGGCCAATTTCTGTCGCTGCCGGGTGATTTTCAGAACAGTTGTAAAGAGCGTTCACCACAAGCTGAAAAAATCTGTCGGAGGAGTAGAAAATGGCTCAGAGCACCATGCACAAAATAAGACTGAACCTGGCACGCAATGCCGAATTTCCGGCAGGAAGCGCACTTCATGGCTACGAATTCGTCGCCCCCCTCAACGAAGAGCGGTTTATCGATCCGGAGGAATGGCGAGATCACCGGGAGCAATGCCGGGTCCGCCGCTTCTGGGCGGGGGAGAATGATGAGATCGGCCATCTCATTCACAGGCCTGGAGGCAGTTGGGCTTTCAGCTACGACATCAACGGAGAAGACGATGTCGAGGCAGGCTATCGCTTTGGCGCCCATGCCTTCACACCGGGTGAATATGTCTCTATCAAGGATGAGGATGGCGAGCTCTACACCTTTCAGGTGGTAACGGTTGAACCAGTCTGAAGGAGGCGCATTCCACTTAAAATAGGGTACGTTATCAGATATCTGATACAATATCCTGTATTTTTCCTTATGGAGGAATATTATTTTACATGGCCCAGACAAAAATTTGAGCCAAGTCAAAGAGACGATACGCGAGAATCACCATGCTCGAACAGTTCGGGAACGAAGTCTCAGTTTGTTTTGAGTCCCCACCTTCGTCCTGAGCCGGATTGCAAGGCCTCGCCCTTTCAGTATTTCGGGAGAGAGCCCGGTGAGTTGCCTGCAAGACCACGGGAAAAGAGATGAGAGAAGAGCGCGGCGGCTTTCCTTTCAGCTTTTCTGAACAGAGCGGGAGTGCAATGGTCCCCCATTATTGCACTCCCGTGATTTTTTCGGGCATGGTTGTGTGGCATCAGGTATGGCCCCTTTGGGAGGGGCTCGTCAGATGAGGTTTGCGATCTTGTCCGAAATGTCGGGCACCTGAAAGACCATATGCACCAGATCCGGATCGTCCGGATCCATGCGCGTGTCAAACCCGAGGGCTTCGCACATCTGCCGCATGGTCTGGTTGGTGCGCAGCACTTCGCCTTCCACCTCTCTGAAACCGTCCTTTTCGGCATAGGCAAGGATCAGTTTCATGAGGATCCAGCCCAGCCCAAGCCCTTTGAGATCCGATCGCACCATGACCGCATATTCGCCTTTCTCATGGTCCGTATCACCCATCAGACGGACAGAACCGAGCATATCGCCGCTGTCCTTGTCCAGCGCGATGAAGGCCATGGAGCGGGCATAATCGATCTGCGTCAGGCGGGCGATGAAGGCGTGGCTCATGCTGCGCGCTGCCGAAAAGAAACGCAGGCGCATGTCATCATCGGTAACGCGCTCGAAGAAGGAGGGGAACAGGGCCTCGTCTTCCGGCCGCATGGGGCGGATGAAGGCAATACGCCCGTCCTTGAGCTGACGCTCCTGCTCCCATTCGTTGGGGTAGGGTTTGATGGCAAACCGTTGATGCGGATGGTCGTGCTGGGTCGTCGGGGCAACGCGCACCCGGGCGTCGGCTATCACGTTGCCGTTGACGTCTGCCAGCACCGGGTTGAAATCCAGCTCCTGAATTTCCGGGAAATCGGCAATCATCTGGCTCATCCGAACCAGCATTTCCGCCAGCGCATCCTTGTCGCAAGGCGCGGTATCCCGATAGCCTTCAAGACGGCGATTGACGCGGGTTTTCTCGATCATGGCCCGCGCTGACAAAAGGTCAAGCGGTGGCAGGGCCAGCGCCTTGTCGCGGATGACCTCCACTGCGGTGCCGCCACGTCCGAAGACCATCACCGGGCCGAATACTTCGTCAACCATCATTCCTGCCAGCAGTTCGATGGCGTGTGGCTTGCGGATCATCGGGTGCACGGTGACGCCCTTGATGTTGGCGTGTGGATGAGCCTCTCGGGCCCGCTCCAGCACCTGCTGGGCGGCTGTGGCCACCGCTCCGCTGTTGGCAAGCCCGAGAACGACGCCGCCAATATCGGACTTGAAGCGAATGTCCGGGCTGTTGATCTTGACCACCGCAGCGCCGTGGGCCGAGATGATCGGGGCTGCCAACTGGGCAGCTTCCACCGCACTGGCGGCGGCGTGCGACGCTGCCATCGGCAGGCCATAAGCCTTCAGCAGCGTTGAAACGTCAACCGCATCGAGGCAGTCATGCCCCTCGACCAGCGCCTCGTCGATCACCGTGCGGGCAGCCTCATAATCGGGCTGGAACGTGCCAAGGGCAGGGGGCATCAGCATCAGCTGATCCTGCGCCTTCATGTGGCGCAGGACATAGCTCAGGCCCTGAATGGCATCGGCAGGTGTTTCGAAATGGGCGATGTCCGCATCCTCATAGAGCTTGACCACATCAGGCCCACCGCCGAGCCGGACGGCGAAGACCGGCACCCGCCGCTTGCCTGCCTTCTTGCGCTCGGCCATCAGGGCAGCTACGCTGCGGGCAGCATCCTCGCTTGAACCAATGGCCGACGGGCTGAACATGCCCAACACCGCATGGACGCCCTTGTCATCCATGACCACATCGAGAGCTGCCTTGTAGCGCTCGGTGTTGGCGTCGGTAACGATATAGACCGGGTTGTTGCGTGACCATCCTGCGGGCAGGATGTCATCCAGCCTGGCAATGGTCTCCTCTGAAAGCGTGGCCAGACTGCCGCCGCTTTCCACCAGGTGATCCACGGCCAGCACACCGACGCCATTGCTGTTGGCCACGATTGCCAGATCATGGCCCTTGAGGGTCCGGATATGGGTGAGGGTTTCCACCGCATCGAAGATGGCATGCAGGCTGAACACCCTGAGCAGACCAGCCCGCTCGAAGGCGGCATCATAGACTTCATCGGCTCCCGCCAGAGCGCTCTTGCGCGAGGCGACCGCCGCCAATCCTTGCGGATGGCGGCCCGTCTTCATCAGGATCACCGGCTTGGCGCGTGCAGCAGCCCTCGCCGAAGTCATGAACTTTCGGGCATCGCGGATATTCTCGATATACAGCAGGATCGCGCGGGTTTGCGGATCCATGGCGAAATAGTCCAGCATGTCGGCAATATCGACATCAGCTTTGTCACCCAGCGCCACCATGCCGGAAAAGCCGACATTGTTGTGGCTGGCCCATTCGGCGACGGATGTCACGATGGCACTCGACTGGGAGATCAGCCCCAGATCACCGGAAAGGCCGGGGACATGGCTGAAGGAAGCATTGAGGCCAGCCATGGGCGACAGCACCCCGATGGTGTTCGGGCCGAGCAGGCGAATGTGATGACGGGCGGCGACTGCGGCGGCCTCATCGGCCAGCGAGCCTTCTCCGGCCCCCATGTTGATGGACAGGATGATGGCGCCGCGGCACCCCTTCTGGCCGAGCTGTTCGATGGTTTCAACCACGGATGGCGGAGCGATGGCGACGATGGCCAGATCGACGATCCCGTCGATTTCGGGGATGGACTTGTAGACCGGAATTCCCTCCACCGTCCCTCCCTTGGGGTTCACCAGAAACAGCTTTTCTCGATACTTGCCTTCCAGAAGGTTCTTCACCAGCGCATTGCCGATGCTTCCTGTTGTTGCGGATGCCCCGATCAGGGCAACGTTGCGAGGGCGAAAGAAGACATCAAGATTGAAACTGCTCATATCGAAATCAGAGCCTCGGTCTGAGTGGACCCGGCTTCATCGGCCGGGTGCTGAAAAGACAGATCTGGCAATAGTTTCTGTCAAAGTGCTTCGATTCTCAAAGGTTTTCGTTCCAATTCGTCCAGAAGTATAACGTGCCTTTTCATGCATGAGACGTATCGGCTGCTGAACCGAAAAGTTGTTTACTGTTTCGATCTATTTCCGAACAGGGTTAATCATTTCATAATGGTCAATTGGATGGATTGGTCAGTATTGATATCAATATGGGTGTGTTTGTAAATAGAAGTGCACTTGTTCATAAAAGAAAATAACAATATTTGAATAAAAATTTATGTAATTGGCTTGAATTGGCGGTCTGATTGCTGGATCGTCAACTTGATTGCTGCGGCAACGAGTTGAAGCATATGAACAAAAATTTAAACCATTGCTGATAGTCTGGAGAAAACTCGTGGAATTGCTGCTGGGAGGCCAACAGTGGAACCAGAAGAATTCAATCTGGAGATTCGAAGGATCAGGGCGGATATCAATAGCCTTGGCAACAAGATCCGGGCGGCAGATTATGGACACTCCTCTGACGCCAAAATGGTTGCCAAACAGATGGGAGACCTCAAGGAGCAGGTGAACATGCTGCTTCACCAGGTTGCCCCCATCGAGGATATCCATCTCAAGAGTCTCTCCGTCGAAAACAGGCTTGAGCGTGTTGAACGGCGTTTGAAAAAACAGGACGAAATCAAGCAGCTGATGTCGGTTGAACAGCTGCGCCATACGTGGCTGCCCATTTTCGCCCTCATCCAGTTGGTCTTGAGTTGGGCGATCTTCTTCAAGTGATCGTACAGGTCAGGTAACCATCATGGTATGCAAAACCCGGTAGTCCAGAGGACTCCGGGTTTTTTGTTGTCTGTCGTGAACGGTCGATCAGGCGATCATCAATGGGCCATCAAGCACGGAACCGGCATGGTATCGAGCATGTCGCGCGTTACACCACCAAGGATGAACTCTCTGACGCGGCTGTGGCCATAGCCACCCATGACAACCAGATCGTTGCCGTTGGCTTCAATGTGCCTGACGAGCGCATCGGACGCCCCGCCCTCGGTGGAGGGGATCTTCTGGACGGTCACGTTGACACCATGGCGGGAGAGATAGACCGCAAGATCAGCACCCGGATCACCCGGCAGATGCAGCTTTTCGGCGTCGACCATCACCACTTGCACCTCGTCGGCCTTTTCAAGGATCGACATGGCGGCATAGACGGCATGTGCCGAGGTTTTCGACCCGTCCCAGGCGACCAGAATCTTCTTGGCCGAGAAGGCTTCCACTCCGACATAGGGCACCAGCAGGATGGGGCGGCCGGAATCGAACAGGGCTGCTTCGATGAGGTCTGCCCTCAGCGGTTCGGGACGGTCCGGATGGTCCTGCCCGATGACGATCAGATCGCACATGCGAGCATGGTTGAGCAGCGTGTCAAGGCCGCCGGGCATGATGTCCAGAATGCGGGTTTCAAACGGGGTGCCGTTGACTTCGGCATATTCGGCAAAGCGCTCGATCGCAGATTCCGCCTTATCCTTGGCCCTGTTTCTGGCGTCGGTAATAAACTGATCTGGAACGGGTTGCACCATGAGTGCCGGAACAATCGGTTCGATCAGCGGCGCGACACCTGTCAGATGGGCACCCATCTGGGAGGCCAGTTCGTTGGCGATCTGTACCGTGGCTGTCGTAAGATCCGTTTCAATGTCCAAAATGCAGACAACGTCTTTAATGGCCATGTTTGGCTCCTCTATATGCCGGAGCACAAGCGACTTTTGCTGTGCACCATGTGTATATTGCTCGCATTATTTCCGGCCTTGCCACTGGCGTGAAAAGACCGGAGCAATATCCCTTGCCTGAAACTATGCAGCCGGGCTTTACCCGGCTTCTTTGACAGGGATCAATCATTTCCCCGATTTAATGGCTTCGGGTATATACTTAGGCAGTAGATGTGGTCAAACCAGTACGCAGAATGCTGAAATTATAATGTTTCCAGCGTGATAGCCCTCACTTGTCAGAGCGGCTGGGCAGCGGCTTCCGCTGCTTTCAACGCCTTCAGGTTGGCACGTTTGACAGCATGCTCGCGCCAGATGGTGAAGGCTCCGGCAGCCACGACAATGACGCAGCCGAGCAGCATGACCATGGTCACGTCTTCGGTGAAGATGAAGTAGCCAATGAGCAGTTCATAGACCAACTGGAAATAGGTGATGGTCTGCACGGTCACGGCTTCGGTCAGGGCCAGCGCCTTGATGAGGAAATAGTGGCCGCTCACGCTGGTCACACAGAGCGCGCCGAGCCACAGCCAGTCGACCGGAGTGATCGGTGCCCAGAAGAAGGGACCGACGACGCTGGTCACGATCAGGCCGATAACGCCGGTATAGAAGAAGCTGACGAATGCCGAATCGTGCCGCCCCGCGATGCGGGTCATGATGTTGTAGAAGCCCAGCGTCAGGGTGCAGAGAACCGGCATGACAAGCCACGGTGACAATTCCTGCCCGAACGGGTTGATGATCAGCATCATGCCGCTCATGCCGATAACGATTGCCAACCAGCGCCGCCAGCCAACCGTTTCGCCCAGCAGCGGCACCGAGAGCACCGCAACAACCAGTGGACTGGCCGCAAAGATCGCCTGACTCATGGCAAGGCCCACATAGGCGAAGCTGAGGATGGAGATGATGATCTGGCCGACCAGCAGAAAGCTGCGGGCGATCTGCAGCCAGAGATGATTGGTATGGATCGCCTGTCGGAATCCCTTCTTCGATCTCAGCGCCCAGACAATGGCAAACAGCGCAAACGCCCAATAGCGGACCATGGTAATCTGGACCGGGGAGTAGCTTGAGCCGATGACCTTTGTAATGGTGTCCTGAGCGGCAAAAATCGTGACGGCAAGCATTGCGTAGAAGGGACCGGAAAGTCTCATGGGGCAGCTTTCAAACGGGGGAGGGAGCGACAGAATTCGGAGAAAACCGAACAATCGCGCAATTTAAGAATGGTGATAATTATCCATTTCAATCGTTATAAATTCAAGTGTTTATTCGGCAAACGACAAAACTATCCAGTTTCCCGTCAACCTCGGCCGCGGCGAAGCGATGATCTGCGCATGGTGCCCTGAGCGTTGCCGGAGAACTGGATAGACGGGCAGGATAAAGGGGCAGTTTGCCGAGGGAGGGGGCTGGCTGGCCGCTGAAACAACAAGGGGAGCCGAAGCTCCCCTTATCAAGATGCAATGTTGAAACGGTTCAGGCTGCCCTGACCGATGACAGGAAGCTTGCGATCTGATTGCGGATACGCTGGGTTTCCTCTGCCACGGAGTGGGACCCCTTGAGCACTTCGCGGGCGCTTTCGGAGGTTTCGGACACCGAGGCTGTGACTTCGTCGATGTTGGCGTCAACGGCGGTCGTGCCATGGGCCGCCTTCTGGATGCTTGAGCTGATTTCAAGCGTTGCCTCTCCCTGCTGCGACACCGCATCGGCGATCGAGCTGGTGAAGCTGTTGACATTCTGCATCGAAGCAGCAATCGCCTCAATGGCCTGTACAGCGTCCTTGGTTGCCAGCTGGATGTCGCTGATCTGGGCGGATATTTCCTCGGTCGCCTTGGAGGTCTGGTTGGCCAGCTCCTTGACTTCGGCGGCCACAACCGCAAAGCCTTTGCCTGCTTCGCCTGCGCGGGCGGCTTCGATCGTGGCGTTGAGCGCCAGCAGGTTGGTCTGCTCGGCAATGTCGCGGATCAGGGTCAGAACCTGCCCGATACGCTGGGCCGAGCTGTCAAGGCTTGCCACTTTCTCGTTGGTGTTCTGGGCCGCCCGGGAGGTGTCCAGTACAACGCGCTGGGCTGCGCCGATCTGGTTGGAGATCTGGTCGACGGAAGAGGCAAGCTCTTCTGCCGAAGAGGCGACTGTTTCCACATTGGTCGTCGCGTGGGTGGAGGCGGTTGCCACTTCACGGGACTGCGAAAGGGTGCTCTCGGTCTTGTCGAACAGGGCCTTTGCAATGGTTTCAAGGCTGTTGCTGTGCTGACCAACACGATCAAGCATGTCGCTGATGCTCGACTGGAACTGATCGATCAATTTGTCAATCGAGCCAGCGCGGGCCTTTGCCCGTTCCTGGATCTGTTCCTGTTCCTCAGCCAGCGTGGTCGCTTTGTTGTGAGCGACATTGACCTCATCGATTGCCTCGTTGGCGGCGGAGATGGCCTTTTCCAGCGTTGCCGTCAGCCAGATGAGAACCCCGGCCTGCAGGATCAGCCCTGCAGCATGCATCAGAACCCGGATCATGTCGGCACCATCCGGGAACACGGCCATCGGATAGGCGAAGTTGAGCACCAGATGATGGACGGCCATCACAGCCGCGCCAATCACGATTGTGCGCCAGTTGCACCAGCCAGCCAGAACCGCCAGCGTGGCAAAGAAATACATGTGCCAGTCGATCTGGTAGGGATGTTCAGAGAAGATATAGACAATCAGGGCGACCTGAGACGCAAGGGCCACGGCGCTGAGATCCTGTGTCATCAGGGAGGCTCGGCTCTTGAGCGCCGAAAGCGTCGTAACGCTGGCTCCGACCAGCGCAACCGCCACTGCGATCCAGCTGCTACTGCTGGTCAGGGAGACGGTAAAGACAGCAGCCAATCCGACATTCAGCCACAGAAGCCCTACGATGAATTTCAGAAATTGCGCTCTGATGCTATTGAGGTTGATCATGACACCTACTCACTTATTATTGTTTTATTCAGTTGATCCATCGAGCGAAGGCGGGTCACTCCTTCGTTCTTTCAGCAGACGTGTCGGGAGGCAGGACGAGAATGCTTCACCACATCCAACAAACCGGACATCTGATTGATAAAGGCACTGCCTGCTCTGGCTCGGTTCGTCATGGACACCGGGGGGGGGGGGGTACCTCGTGACAGCCGGTGTTGGCGTTCCTCGCACGGCGAGCACCTGTTGATGAACAATGCCCTTTGTTGGTTGCTCTAACTATGGAGAAAGTAATTAAAAAACAGGTAATTAAGTTGGTATTCCTCATCTATGGACAAAAAAATGGTGCAAACTCACGAGACGGGTGGACCTTGGGGTATTATCAGGCGTGTATGCTTGGGAGATGGAGCTGGCTGAGGTGTTTGAGGAACAAGCCGGGCGCGCGGCATGACACATTTTTTTGAAGCAATCAGGTCTACGGTTGCGAAATGGGCCGGGTTGATGAAGCGGGATACGCTGACTGTATGGATCGCCGCTCGTGATCCTATGACGCCATTGCGGGCGAAGGTGTTGGCGGCGGCTGTTGCCGCCTACGCGCTTTCGCCAATCGACCTTATCCCAGATTTCATCCCTGTGCTTGGTTGGCTCGACGACCTGTTGATCGTGCCATTGGGTATCTGGCTTGTCCTGAAACTGTTGCCGCCCGACGTGTTGGTGCGTTGCCGGGCGAAGGCCGAAGCGCTCACCTTGCGGCCAATGAGCCGGGCCGGCCTCGTCGCCGTGCTGTTGACATGGTGTCTTGTTGCCACGGCGGTTGTCCTGTGGGTCCTCGCCTAAAGGCCCCAGATAGAACCCCAAAATGTCAGACAGGCTGGCAGGGAAGAGTGCCGTCCGCTGTCTGAGCGCAACATGGCCCGAAACCGAAGTTGAGATTTATTGTGGCTTGTAGCTGAGAAACGTCAGTCTGGTGTCACCGTAGCTGCGGTCTTCGAGCTGTTCGAAACCCTCCGGGATCGACAGCTCGGCCTTGGCATCTTCTTCCCAGACGATCAGGGCGCCGGGCACCAGCCATCCGCCCCTGTCGGCGCTGGCCAGAGCCTGTTCACCAAGCCCCTTGTTGTAGGGCGGGTCCATGAACACCAGCGTAAAGGGCTCCATCGTGCCCACATCCCCAAGCTTGGTGGCGTCGCGTCGGAAGATCTTGGCGACACCATTAAGACCGAGGGTTTCCATGTTGGTACGGATCAGCCCGCGCCCTTCGACGCCATCCTCGACAAACAGCGCCGCCTTGGCCCCGCGTGACAGGGCCTCACAGCCCAGCGCCCCGGTCCCTGCAAACAGATCCAGCACCCGTGCATCGACAACGACATTGTCATAGCTGTGGGCGAGGATGTTGAAGAGCGTTTCCCGCACCCGGTCGGTTGTCGGTCGGATATCCTGACTTTTCGGGCTGGCGAGCTGTTTGCCTTTGGAGCGTCCACCTACGATGCGCATGATCGGATCCTGGGTTGGGCTTGGATGATGTGCGGTGAGGCACCGCCAAGACAAGGCGGCGATGCCATCAAAAGAGGAGGGCAGGAACTGTCCTCACTCCGAGAGTATTGAAGGGGGCATCAGGCCCGCCTCGTCAGCGCGAACCGCGATCCGAGCCGCCGCGCGGTTTGCCGCCACGGAACCCGCCGGGACGATCTCCGCCACCGCTGCGTCCGGACGGACGGTCGCCAAACTTGCCAGCCGGACGGTCCCCAAACTTGCCAGAGGGACGGCCACCGGAGCGCCCTTCGGAGCGTCCTTCTGGGCGAGCGTCGGAACGAGCGCCTGATGCGCCGAACTTGCTGCCACCGGGTTTGCCAGAACCGGACTTGCCAGCGCCAAACTTACTTGCGCCGGAATAGCCACCCTTCTTGACGATGCGGGCATTCGGATCCATCAGATCGGCCTTGTGTGGACGGCCGCCTACCTTGCGGGCGCTGCGCCCTTCGGATTTCTTGCCATCGGCGCCTTCTTCGCGATAGACGAAGTTGGTGCGTCGTGGAGCCGCCGGGTCGAACTTCTTGCGTTCGGCGTAAGGCACGGCATTGTAGCTGACTTTTTCACGATCAGCACCGCGATCATCACCATCGCGACGATCCCTGCGGTCGCCGCGATCTCGCCGATCATCGCGATTCCTGTCGCCACGATTCCGATCACTACGGTCTCTGTCGCCGCGACTTCTGTCACCGCGATCCCTGTCACCGCGATCCCGGTCACTGTCCTCGAAGCGCTTCTTGCCGCCCTTCTGTTCGGACATGACGCGGGCGCCTTCCTTGGCCGACAGATAGCCGCCCTTGGCACCGCCGGATTTCTTGCGATCGTCCTTCTTGTCCTGCTTTGGC
The DNA here is from genome assembly GCF_003574655.1 of Cohaesibacter haloalkalitolerans. Lineage (GTDB taxonomy): Bacteria > Pseudomonadota > Alphaproteobacteria > Rhizobiales > Cohaesibacteraceae > Cohaesibacter > Cohaesibacter haloalkalitolerans. The sequence goes on along the minus strand of NZ_QNUM01000002.1, from coordinate 303,923 downwards.
TCTTCCTTGGGCAGTTCGGTGAGGATCGGGGCGTCGAAATCGGCACCGGCTTCCTCAACGAGGCGTTCGCCAAGCTGGTCGCGCAGCACGCGGCCCTTGACTTCCTGCACCTTGCCTTCATCCAGATCCAGCAACTGGAACGGACCATAGGACACGCGGATCAGACGGTTCACATCAAGGCCGAGATGGCCCAGAACCTTCTTGACCTCGCGGTTCTTGCCTTCGCGCAGGGCAACCGTGATCCAGACGTTGTCGCCGACCTCGCGTTCCAACTGGGCATCGATCGAGCCATAGAGCACGCCTTCGAGCGCAATGCCATCAGCCAGACTGTCGAGCTGAGCCTGCGTGACCCTGCCATAGGCCCGCACGCGATAGCGGCGCAGCCAGCCGGTGGTCGGCAGTTCCAGAATCCGCGCCAGACCGCCGTCGTTGGTCAGCAGCAGCAGGCCTTCGGTGTTGATGTCGAGACGTCCCACGGTGATCACGCGCGGCAGACCCTGCGGCAGCTTTTCAAAAACCGTTGGTCGGCCTTCCGGATCGGACGTGGTGGTCACCAGACCGCGCGGCTTGTGATAGAGCCACAGACGGGTGCGCTCACGCACCGGCAGCGGTGCGCCATCGACCAGAACCTTGTCGTTGGTGTGAATGTTAACAGCCGGTGTCTCCAGCACCTTGCCATTGACCGTTACGCGGCCTTCTTTGATCCAGGTTTCCGCATCGCGGCGCGAGCAAAGTCCGGCGCGTGCCATGATCTTGGCAATGCGCTCGCCTTCTTCCAGCGCGCGGGTCGGTGGAGTGTAGGCCGGACCTTTCGGCTTGTCGTCGGCAGGCTTCTGGAAGCGCTGGCTGTTCATCCGGGGTGCCGAAGCAAAGCTCTTGCCGGTGCCTGCACCGGAGCCTCCGCCAAAACGGCGCCCCTTGTCGAAGCTGCGATCCTTGTTGAAGCCCCGATCCTTGTTGAAACTCCGGTCCTTGTTGAAGCCGGCGCCACCTTCCCGTTTTGGACGGCTGTCGGGGCGACTGTCATAGCGGCTGTTGCTGCGGTCATTCTGGCCGTCCCGGTCCGGACGGTCGCTGATACCGCGCATGTTGCGCTCTTCGGCTGTTTCGCGGCGCGCGTCGATACTCGGTGACCAACCGGCATTCCGGTCATCATCCCGCTTGTCAAAGCTCTTCTTGCCTGCGAATTTGCCACCGGGCTTGCCGGAGAATTTCCCGCCGGGCTTCCCGAAGGACTTGCCGCCCGGTTTACCCGAGAATTTGCCGCCCGGTTTGCCGGAAAATTTGCCATCCGGTTTACCGGAAAATTTGTTAGAGGCATTTTTGCGCATGCCGCCGCTCTTGTCGGAGGTCGATGCGAAATTGTTGCGATGGGCGCCGTCGCGGCGCGCATTTTCGGACCCTTCTGGCGACGTCGCGTCGGCAGAACGGTGTCCTTTGTGAGCAGATTTGCGTTCCATGGCGAAAGCCTTTACCACAAGTGCTGAACAGAAGGCGAGAGGAAATCGTGCTCGCGAATGCATAGCTGTCAGATTTTGCCGACAAGGCTAACAGAAGAGTTGATACATGGCACAAAACCCGGCCAAACCGACCCTCAAAGAGGTTGCCGACAAGGCTAGCTTCATGGAAATGGCGCTTGAGGAAGCCCGCAAGGCCGAGGCACGCGGGGAAGTGCCGATCGGCGCGGTGCTCGTCCATGAGGGGAATGTTCTGGCGCGGGCGGGCAACCGGACCATCGAAACCAATGATCCGACCGCCCACGCCGAGATCGTCGTGATCCGCGAGGCCTGTGTGCAACTGGGGAGCCAGCGACTGCCTCAGTGCGATCTCTATGTGACTCTGGAGCCTTGCCCGATGTGCGCTGCCGCCATTTCCTTCGCCCGGATCCGTCGGCTCTATTATGGCGCCGTGGATATCAAGGGGGGAGCAGTCGAAAGCGGTCCCCGGCTTTACAACCAGCCAATCTGCCACCACGCCCCGGATGTCTATTCCGGTATCAGCGAGACACAATGTGCTGAGCTGTTGACGTCCTTCTTCAAATCGCGGCGAGACTGAACGCCAGACGGTGACGGACGGCAGAAAGGCATCGGGAATGGGGCTCAGTCGACACGGTGTTCTCCTTCCGAGCGATGCCATAGACCTGCCGGGCCATATTGAAGGTCAGGCTGCATCGCGATAATGTCCAGCCGCCTGACAATGGGCCGCAAGTCGCTCCATCCAGAGCCGAAATCACGGATCGTCCGAAGCTGTTTGAAGCGCGGTCCGGTCTGTGGCAGACTCGGCGACCAGACAAGCCGATCGTGGTGATTCTGCCTTTCTTTTCCTCCAGATCATGTGTGCCCTTCTCGATGAGCGAAAGCCTTTCCAAGATCCGACAGCTAGACGAAGCAACCATCAACAAGATCGCCGCTGGCGAAGTGGTTGAACGGCCTGCCAGTGTCGTCAAGGAACTGGTGGAAAATGCCATCGATGCCGGGGCTGACCGGGTCGAGGTGGTGACCGCCGGTGGTGGCAAGAACCTGATCCGTGTATCGGATAACGGGCTGGGGATGTCCCGGCAGGATCTGCAAATGGCCATCAGGCGCCACTGCACCTCCAAGCTCAATCCCGATGATCTGATGGACATCCGCCATCTGGGGTTCCGCGGCGAGGCTTTGCCTTCCATCGGCTCCATCGCCCGGCTCGGCATTACCTCGCGCCATGCCTCCGAGCCGCACGCCTGGGAGATTGCAGTGGAAGGGGGCAAGGAGAGCGAACCCAAACCTGCCGCCCTCAACATCGGCACGCGGATCGACGTCAAGGATCTGTTTTTCTCGACGCCCGCCCGCCTCAAGTTTCTCAAGACCGACCGGGCCGAGAATATGGCCGTTTCCGAGGTCGTCAAGCGCATCGCCATGGCCAATCCGAAGGTGCGCTTCAGCCTGACCGGAGAAGACCGCTCCCGCCTCGAATATGCCTCCGTCAATGGCCCGGACGCCCATCTGGTGCGCATGGGGCAGGTGATGGGCAAGGACTTCCGCGACAATGCGGTCGAGATCGATGCCCTGCGTGACACGGTGCGGCTCACCGGCTTTGCCGGGTTGCCAACCCTCAACCGCGCCAACAGCCTGCAGCAGTTCGTCTTCGTCAATGGCCGCCCGGTGCGTGACAAGATGATGCTTGGCGCCATTCGGGGCGCCTATGCGGACTATCTCTTCGGAGGCCGCCACCCTTGTGTCGTGCTGTTCATCGACCTCGATCCCCACGAGGTGGACGTCAACGTGCATCCCACCAAGGCCGACGTGCGCTTTCGCGATGCCGGTCATATTCGCGGGCTGGTGGTGGGGGCCATCCGGCAGGCCATCGCCGCAGCCGGGCATCGCTCCACCAACACCGGAGGCTCGGCGACGCTGGCCGCCCTGCGTCCGGACGGGGTGCGGGCGACCGGGGCTGGCAGTGCGATCCTTTCAGGAACTTCTCCGGCCCTTGCTACAGGCACGCCCGAGCGTCCAGTGACAGGGCTGCGCCCGCAGGCCTACCAGCCCGCCAAACCACTCAACTGGGATTGGCGCCAGAGTGTCTACGCCCCCGGCGATGCCGATGATGAAGCCGCAGCCGGTAGCCTGTCCGAAGGGCAGGATAGCGCTGAGAGCGGCTTTTCCCAATCATCCGTCGGCGCAGCGTCAGGGCTGGCCGAGGCTGGCATGAGCAGTGACTTTGCCGGAATGCCTGTATCGGGGATGCCCCCATCCGAAATGCCCCCATTCGAAATTCAGGGCCGCATGGCTGATGTTGCGATCCCCTCGGCAGATGCCCGCGCCAACGATAGCGACCTCGATGCCGCTGCACTGGCCCGGCCACTGGGCGCCGCACGGGCGCAGATCCACGAGAATTACATCATCGCCCAGACCGAGGATGGTCTGGTGATTGTCGACCAGCATGCCGCCCACGAGCGCCTTGTCTATGAGAAGCTCAAGGCCTCTCTTGCCCAACGCGGCATCGCCCGGCAGGGGCTGTTGATCCCCCATGTGGTGGAACTCGATGAGGATGATGTTCACCGCCTGCTCGAAGCAGGCGAGGATCTGGAACGTCTTGGCCTGACGCTGGAAAGCTTCGGGCCGGGTGCCGTTGCGGTGCGGGAGACCCCGGCCATTCTGGGCAAGCCCAATATCGAGCGGCTGGTGCGCGACGTCGCCGACGATCTGGCCGAGTGGGACAAGTCGACCCGCGTCGAGGAAAAAATCCTGCATGTGGCTGCCACCATGGCCTGCCATGGCTCGGTGCGGTCCGGTCGTCGCCTGCGGGCCGAGGAAATGGATGCGCTGCTGCGCGAAATGGAAGCCACGCCGCATTCCGGTCAGTGCAACCATGGCCGCCCGACTTATGTAGAGCTCAAGCTGAGCGACATTGAACGGCTGTTCGGCCGAAGCTAGCAACCACGCGCGCGGGGGCCCTATTCGATTGTCGGGATATCCTTGCCGGTATCCTCAGCCTCCGGACAGGCATAGGTGAAGCGATAGCGCGGTTCGACCACCAGTCGGCCCTTGCTGATCGGGCAATCCTTGCGGCCCGTTTCATCGAGATATTTGCGTGCTGCTCGGAGGTGGGTCTCCTTGCCGGGCAAGACATTGGCCATGCCCAGCGCCAGCCCGTTGATCAGGCCTCCCTTGAGGGACGCTCCGAGCGATGGCGTCGTGGTCACCGTCTTCTGCTCGACATTTTCCATGATGCGATAGGATTGACCATCAAGCTCCACATGGCGCACATCGGTGATTGAAGTCACATCCTCGGTCACGCCGGAACAGCCGACAATGGAACCGCTGGCAAGCAGGAGCAGCATGGCCCAGATTGCGCCCCGAAATCCCGAGGCAACGGCAGGGCAGGGTCTGACAGCCTTCATGATGATTCCCTTTGAGGCAGCGTTGGAGGCCCGCAATCTTGTCGTGTATATGGTTGTGGGTACATCGAAAACAGGCGCCGAGAGCCGAAGCTTCCTGCCTATCCCCTGCTTTTTGCCCCCTGTCGGCGAAAAGGCGAGGGGGCTCGTCATCTCCCTGTCATACCAATCAAGTGAAACAGTCCCCAAATCCAGATTGGCTGATGTCCCATCTTCAAACCAACAGGCGAATGAGCAAATGAACCATATCCGGCATGTCCTTGACGCTGCGACCTACTCCTACGCCGGGTTTCTCCGGCTTTTGCAGGAGACCGCCGCTCAGGCCGAATGCATGTTCTTTGCCATCCTGCTGGCTGTCTATGTCGCCGTGGGGGCTGATGCAGGACAGTTTGCCATTCTCGGCTTTCTCTTCCTGTTGACCATTGCCATCGAGGCCCTGAACACGGCTGTGGAAGTTCTGGTGGATCATTTGACCAATGAATTCGCCGAATTCGCCCGACAGGCCAAGGATCTGGGGTCCTTTGCGGTCTTTTGCGGCTTGACCATGATGTCGCTATACAGTCTTTATGTGGTCTATAGCCACCTGTAACCGAAGAGACTGACAGCATCATGCGCAAGAACCGTCCGCAACTCACAAGGGTCAAGAACCAGATTCCGGGTCGGACCCGCGCGATCAAGGGGACCGGCGGCATCGCGTTGTTGATCCTTGCCTACTATCTGGTCTTCGGAATGTCTTTCGATGGCGAAAATGTCTATCTTCTTGCGGGTGTTCTGATTGTGGCGTTTGCCTCTTTCGGCTTTGGCTGGGCCTTCGCGTCACAAGGAATCATGGGCTGGTCTCGCCAGTATGAGATTGATCTGGACCGCCGAGAGTTGACGCAGGTAACGGCATCGATACTGGGGCGTTCCAGACCGTTTGTCGTACCTTTCGTGCGCATTGCCGGGTTCCAGTTGCTTCCCGCTGATAGCTCCAGTGATCCGGCAGGCAGGACCAATGTGGAATTGGCCGATATCCATGGTGGCATTCTGCTGCAGATTGAGACTTTCGCAACCCGCGCCGAAGCCGAAGACATCGTGGCGCGCATCAAGGCCGCCGTCGCCGAGGATGCAGACCCGGACGAAATAGCGTCCTCACGATGACAGGTCGGACACCCGGCCCCAGCGAACCCGCGACCACAGCCTTTCGTGAAAACAGTAGAAGATGAAACTGACGATGGCGGAAGCGATGGCTATGCCGCTGCTCGCGGTCAGCGAGCGGGTGAAGAGATAACCCACGAGGGTCATGGAAACGAGCCCCATGAGCTGCCAGCTGATGGCCTTGGCGATTGTTCTTGTTCTGCTATCCATTTTTCCTATCCATTATTCCTGTCCATGTGACACGACTTTGGGTTGGCTGTTGTGCTGTCCCTGAGCGACAGGCAGGCACATTGCGTCCTTGCTGTGCGGTCGTCCCGCGCAGCAGTCTGGTTGATCAATGAAAATAAACTGGATGCCGGGGGAGGGAGACCTTCTGAACAGGTATCTTTGATTTCTCGGCTATTCGTTTGTAGCGCAGAGTCCGGGGGCTAGACAGTCTGTGCTTTTGCTGCATAAAATGCAGTTTGCAGACTTAAATCAACATTGGTGAAGAAAATGGACAGGCGAGACCGCGCAACCCTCTTTCGTGAACGGTTGCTGGCGGCGATGGACCACAGTGCCATGTCGCGCAGTGCCTTGGCGCGGGCAACCCGGGTGGATCGCTCGACCATCGGGCAGTTGCTGAAAGAGGATCTCGCCCGTTTGCCCAATGCCCAGCTTGCGGCCGATGCCGCCATGGCGCTCGGGGTTAGCACCGATTGGCTGCTTGGGCTCACCGATCGGCCCGAACGACCGGGAGACATCGTGGCCGCGTCTCTGGCGCTGAGCCCGGCCGAACGCAGCGCAGCCGATGCCCAGATTCTGGGCTGGCACAAGGAAGCGGCTGGCTACAAGCTGCGGCATGTGCCCGCAACCCTGCCGGACATGCTCAAGACCGAGGCGATGCTGAAGTGGGAATATGCCTCTGCCTTTGAAAACACTTCACAACTGGCCATCGAAGCCATGCAGGAGCTGTTCGCGTGGCTTCGCTCCGGTCAATCGGACTATGAGATCGCCATGCCGATGCATGAGTTGAACGCCCTTGCCTCGGGTAGTGCCTATTACGCGGGGCTGGCGCGCGAGGTGAGGCTGGAGCAACTTTCCTCCATCTCCCGCTTGTGTGAGGATCTCTACCCGCGTCTGAGGTTGTTTCTGTTTGACGCGCACCACATATTCAGCGCGCCAGTGACCATCTTTGGCCCCAAGCTGGCCGTTGTCTATATCGGAGAGTTCTACCTCGCCTTTCGCGAGAGCGCACGGGTGGCTTCGCTGACCAGCCATTTCGACCGGTTGATACGGCAAGCCTCAGTCGATCCGAGGGACGTTCCCGGTTACATTAATGCACTGAGGAAGGACCTTTGAAAAAGGCCCTTCTCGTCGCCGTGATCATGTTGAGCAGGGAAGCCTAGCGCTTGCTCGGGCCGGAATCGAAGCCGACCAGAATCTGAACGTTGCGCTCACGCGGCGTCGGAATGGCAATACCCTCGTCGACTTTGGCAAACAGGCCGGAGCGATCCGGCGGGGCCAGCATCACCGGCACCTTGTGCAGCTGGGAATAGAGCACGGTGTCCTTCTGCTTGATCACGATGCGCAGCGGCAATACGGCCTTGTCCTTGTCGGTGGACTTCGGCCCGCCGAGAACCCGGCCTGCAACGCCGACCTTGATGAACATCTCTGCGCCCATGTCGGTGCATTCCCGCGCGGTCTGGGTGATGTTGGCCTGATGGATCAGCATATTGGCATTGCCCTCGCCACCCTTGGCGTAGGACTGGTAGACATTGGTGTCACCCAGAATGCTGACCGAAGGGCAATAGCCGTTGATATTCTTGGCGTTGGAAAGAATGAGATTGGTGGTGCTGTCAACGATCGCGCCACCGTTGGCCACATCCGCAGCGCTCGACGTCACCCCCGGTGTTGCAGGGGCCGATGCTGGGGAGGTGGCCTGACTATCTGTGGATTTGTTGCCAAAGGAAGGCATCTTCATGCCGCCGGGGCCGGTTATGCAACCCGAAAGGGAAAGCCCCAAGGCGCCCACGGCTGCCAGTTTGCAGATATTGGAAAAAGATACCGACATCATCCACTCTTTCTAAACGCACCACTTACTACGCATCCATGGCAAAGGGGATCCGGTGTCTTCAGAGCGACTCGATCCTGGCCCATGCCCTTGTTTGGCCCAGACTTATAGCATAATTGAGGCCGATGGCGAATAATAACCGGCATCCTGCCAATTGCAATTCATCAGGAAAGCCAAATTGCTGTCCACCGTTCCTTTCTTGCATAGTCTGGCAGCAAAAATCCATTCTCTTTACAGGGGATTCTGCCTGAGAATGACTTTTCCAAACCTTCTCACCTTGACAGGAGCCGGTTCACACTCTTCATATCCCTGTTATGAGCGATTTGCTTCAACCCCTCCCTCAAGGTGAAGACAACATGAGCAAGACGAACCCGCCGCTGGAAATTCTTCTGTGCGCCCCTCGTGGCTTCTGCGCAGGCGTTGACCGGGCGATCCAGATCGTGGATCTGGCTCTCAAGACCTTCGGAGCTCCCGTCTATGTGCGTCATGAGATTGTCCATAACAAATATGTGGTTGAAAGCCTGAAGGCCAAGGGCGCGGTGTTCGTTGAGGAACTGGACGAGATTCCCGAGACCGACCAACCGGTGATCTTCTCGGCCCATGGTGTGCCCAAATCGGTGCCGGAAGCGGCAAGGGCGAAGAATTTCTTCTATCTCGATGCCACCTGTCCGCTGGTTTCCAAGGTTCACAAGGAAGCCATGCTGCATGACAAGCGCGGCCACGAGGTGGTTTTGATCGGCCATGCCGGCCACCCCGAGGTGATCGGCACCATGGGGCAGCTTGCCGACAATGTGGTCAAGCTCATCGAGACGGTGGACGATGTGGCCGACTTCGAGCCGCGCGACCCGGACAATCTGGCCTGGATCACCCAGACGACCCTGTCGGTGGATGACACCGCGGGGATTGTCGATGCGCTGAAGGCCCGCTTCCCCAACATTCAGGGGCCGAACAAGGACGATATCTGTTACGCCACCACCAACCGGCAGGAAGCGGTGAAGACCGTCGCCCCCCGCGCCGATGTGATGATTGTGGTCGGTGCGCCCAACAGTTCAAACTCCAAGCGCCTGCGCGAAGTGGGCGAGAGGGCTGGCTGTCGCCAGTCTCTGCTGCTTCAGCGCGCCGCCGACATCGACTGGGGCAGCCTTGGCGACATTTCGTCGGTTGCCATCACGGCGGGCGCCTCGGCCCCGGAAATTCTGGTCGAGGAAGTCATCGAAGCCTTTTCCGCCCGCTATGCGGTAACCGTCGAGGTTGTCACCATCGCCAAGGAAGACATGGTCTTCAACATCCCGCGCGAATTGCGTGAAGCGGCCATCGCCGCAGGCGTGCTGGAAGAAGGCCCCAAGGCAGAGCCCGTCAGATAACGGCCGGAGCCATCAAGCCTGAAAGGCTCGAATAGAAACAATGGGGAAGGGCCGGGCACAAGCGGCCCCCTTGCATCGGAAATAGAGAAGACAAGTTGAAAGGGGACCGATATGGCGGTCTATACGGAAGTCAGCGATGAAGAACTGAGCGCCTTTGTAGACAACTACAATGTGGGCGCACTCACCTCCTACAAGGGCATCGCGGAAGGCGTTGAGAACTCGAACTTCCTTGTTCAAACCGAAACCGGCCCCTATATCCTCACGCTCTATGAAAAACGGGTCAACCCGACCGATCTGCCCTTCTTTCTGGGGCTGATGGAACATCTCTCGGCTCGTGGCCTCAACTGCCCGACCCCGCTCAAGAACAGCGAAGGCAAGGCCTTGGGGCACCTGGCCGGACGGCCCGCCGCCATGGTCACCTTCCTTGAGGGCATGTGGGTACGGCGTCCTTCCGTCGAGCAGTGCGAGCAGCTTGGAGAAGCCATGGCCCGCATGCACAAGGCTGGCGAGGGCTTCGAGATTGTGCGTCCCAACGCATTGTCGGTCGGTGGCTGGCGGCCGTTGTTTGCCATGTGCGCCAACCGGGCCGACGAGGTGCAGAAGGGGTTGCAGGCGGAAATCGAGAAGGAACTTGAGTTCTTCGAGGCTCACTGGCCGCGCGATCTGCCCAAGGGCATCATTCACGCCGACCTGTTCGTTGACAATGTTTTCTTCCTGAGGGGCGCCCTGTCGGGCATCATCGACTTCTACTTTGCCTGCAATGACCTTCTGGCCTATGATATTGCCATCTGCCTCAACGCCTGGTGCTTCGAGCCTGACGACATGTTCAATGTTACCAAGGCCCGCGCCATGCTGAAAGGCTACCAGTCGGTGCGTCCGCTACAGGTGGAGGAATACAATGCCCTGCCGCTGCTGGCTCGCGGGGCAGCCTTGCGCTTCCATCTCACGCGCCTCTATGACTGGCTGAATGTGCCGGAAGGGGCGCAGGTCACGCCCAAGGATCCGATCGAATATCTCAAGAAACTTCGCTTCCATCGCTCCATCCGGACACCGATGGATTATGGCATCGAGCGCTAGGATCAGGCCGGATCAACGGCGACAGCACAGAGGGACAGGATGAGCAGTTGCGGCATCAACACCGGGACAAAGGCCAAGGATGATCCCTTCCTGTTTCACAATCACTATCCCCTGCCGGTTCGCGTGATGATCGGACTGTTCGGGGTGGTGTTGTGGCTGTTGCCCTATGCGCTGCTGGTCGCGCCCCAGTGGAACCGTTTCAACTGGGTGCTGATCCCCTATGGTCTTCTGGGGCTGCTCGGCGCGGCGGGCGGAACGTCCTTCCTGCTCTCGGCGCTCATGGGGGAGGCGCGGGATACACGACTCGATCTTGAAGGGCAGCAGCTGATCCAGACCACCCGCGACTGGCTGTTGCGCCGCCGCGAGACACGGACGCCCTTTGCGGATATTTCCATTCTGGAGTTTCACCGCCCCAACTGGGCGACCGACGAGACGGTGATCGAGATCCATCCCATTCTGGAAAATGGCGACAGCCTGCCCGCCTTCGGGGCCTTTCCATCCGAGGAAGAGGCCGAAAAAATCCGCGAGCTGATGGGCTTCCGCTCCCACGGCATGGTCGAGGTTTCCGGCATGCGGGCACTCTCGGATCGCTGGCGTGGTCGCCTGAAGGTGATCAATGGTGGCCAGAACGGATCTGATCGCAACGATGATACCCCTTCAAACATCCACCGTCTGCACTAGAGGGCTGGCCACGCCTTTCGGCATCTAGCCGGGCAGTCCGTCGAACTCCGGCAGAGCGGCCAGATCGTCATCCCACTCGGCACGCGAGCTGGTGAAGATATGGGCTTCGGGGCGCATCGCCAACGGTGTGTCGAGACATCCTGCCGGCACCAGAACCAATCCTAGTTCGGGTTGGGCCAGGGGTAGGGGCGAGCCGCAGTTTTTGCAGAAGCAGCGCGCATGGCGGCTCTCGGGAACATGATAATGGCACAGCAGGTCTTCGCCGCTGAGCCAGACCACAGTTGCCGTCGTGCTGAACAGATTGGCGGTGTGGGCCGTGCCGCTGGCCTTGCGGCAGCGCTGGCAGTGGCAGAGAAAGAAATGCTCGAAGGGGCCATTGATCTCGAAGGCCACACCGCCGCACAGGCAGCTTCCCGTGTGATGGTCCGTTTGATGCGTGGTCTGTTCGGTATGAGACATGGGATGCTCCTTTTCGCAGGTCTATAGGGGGTGTCGGCAGGGTATCAATAACCGCTGGCATCAGCGTTGGCCGGGCAAACAAAAGGCCTCCTTGCGAGGCCTCTGGTCATGTCGTCTTGAGCGAACGTCTGCCGTTACTTCAGGGCATCAAAGCCCGATTTGAAGCCATTGAGCTCGATAGGAATGCCGATGCCTTCTTCCGGCGTCTGGAAGACGATGAAGGTCGCGGTCTTGCCCTCTTCCAGAAGCTTGAGCAACTGGTCATCCATAATGACTTCGGCGATGCAGCCCTGTGGCAGGCAGCGCACAAAGCCTGCATTGCCCACATCAGTGCTATCCACATGCAGGCCGAGGCCATGGGGCAACAGCACGCCAAGCGGCGTCAGCACACGCAGGATGCGAGCCGACTTGTCTGCGGTTTTCAGGATAATCACGGTGAGCCCCACATTGTCACGATCTGCCGCAGTCACATACTGCATCAGCGCGCATTGCTCGGACGGTGAACCCGGAGGCGTATCGCAGCGGATTTCCCAATCGCCATGCTTGGAGCGCACGGCCCCTTGTGCATTGGCGTCACTGGCCGAAAAGCCGATGGTCACGAGAGATGTCAGGAGAAGGGCTACGGCAAACAAGGCGCCAGATGGCAACTTGCTGAAATAACGAACCGGGGCGTGCTTGCAGGTCATTGAAGGTGTCACCATGACTATCGCCCTAAAGGGCATGAAGGGGCATGAAGCGTGTGGGACGAAAACCGGACTCTATTTGCCTGATTCGCCGACCCGCTGTCTTGGAAATGCTTCCACAGACAGCACTAGGCTTCAATTGTGGCAATAAAATATTGGGGATATTTCCAGTGCATTGCGTCTCGTTCGGGGAATGACGCATGTGGATATTTTTGAATAATAAAGAATAAATTGTGAAGTAGGGCATTCTGTCGCACTAATGGACTATGCGCAGAGGTTGCGACATCCGGTCGCATGTGTCTGAATATTCCCGACTTGATCTGAATCAAATTGAAATTCGGTACGACCCTGTTCTTAGGCCGGTTTCCAGAAAAGCAAGACAAGCGGAAACCGACCGGTCCATGAGCGGAAAGGCCCTGTGGCCCGAGAGCTTGCACGAGATCTGGCCAGAGACCTTGCCAGAGACCTTGCTCAAGGCCATGACGGCGCGTCGAACCATCATTCCAGAAAGCAGATCAGCAAGACATCCGGCGATGCGTGTTGACCGGCGCCCCGGATTTGAGAGGTTTGACAAGGGAGGTGCGACCGTGGTGATCGCCAAACAGGGTTTCAACAGGCAATGCCTCATCCGCACGGCGGGACGGGGCATGGCGGCATTCATCGCCGCAGCAGTCGTCTGGTGCATGTCGGCAGGCGCACCGGCGCTGGCGTCACAGCCCGTCAAATGGGGCGCGTCCCTGCAACCGGCGGCCTCACCAGTGATGGAAGACGTCCATTGGTTCGGCAGCTTCACCTTCTGGATCGTCATTCCGATCGTGCTGTTCGTGGCGCTTCTGCTGGTCATCGTTCTTGTCCGCTTCAACGCCAAGGCCAACCCGGTTCCCTCGAAGACATCGCACAACACGCTGCTGGAAGTTGCTTGGACCGTGGTTCCGATCCTCATTCTGATGGTGCTGGCGGTTCCTTCCTTCCGCCTGCTCTACAAGCAGATGGAGGTGCCCGCCGCCGACCTTACCGTCAAGGTGACCGGATACCAGTGGTACTGGGGCTATGAATATCCCGACACGGAAGGGGTCAGCTTTGACTCGCTGATGCTCTCCGACGAGGAACGGGTCACCAAAGGCACAGGCGAGCCGCGCCTTCTGGCCGTTGACAACGAGATGGTTGTCCCGGTCGGCAAGGTGGTGCGTCTGCAGATTACCTCCGCCGATGTCATCCATTCCTATGCCATGCCTGCCATGGGCGTGAAAATGGATGCAGTGCCCGGCCGTCTCAATGAAACCTGGTTCATGGCCGAGCGCGAAGGCATCTATTACGGCCAGTGCTCCGAGCTTTGTGGCAAGGATCACGCCTTCATGCCGCTTGCGGTGCGCGCGGTGAGCCAGGAGCAGTTCGACCAGTGGCTGGCCGCTGCCGCCGATGATGTCGAAGCCGCCAACAAGGCGCTGCTCGCCGGGATCTATCCGCAGTCCAACCTCAAACTGGCCGCGCAATAGCGCCAACGCACAAGGGAGCAAACTCATGTCTGTAACCACTGCCCCAACTGCGCATGGTGATGCGCACGCAATTCCGACCGGCTGGAAGCGCTGGGTCTATTCGACCAACCACAAGGATATCGGCACCATGTATCTGATCTTTGCCATTGCGGCAGGGATCGTCGGTGGCCTGTTGTCCGGTGGCATCCGTCTGGAGCTGCACGAGCCCGGGCTGCAGTTCTTCAAGAACCCGCACATGTTCAACGTGTTCACCACCGGCCACGGGCTGATCATGATTTTCTTCATGGTCATGCCTGCGCTCATCGGTGGTTTTGGCAACTGGTTCGTCCCGATCATGATCGGCGCACCGGACATGGCCTTCCCGCGCATGAACAACATCTCCTTCTGGCTGCTGCCGCCGTCTTTTGCGCTGCTGATCATCTCGCTGTTTGTTGAAGGTCCTCCGGGCGGCACCGGCTTTGGCGGTGGCTGGACGGCCTATCCGCCGCTTTCCAGCACGACGGGACACCCCGGACCGGCGATGGATCTGGCGATCTTCGCGCTGCACATCTCGGGCGCATCTTCGATCCTTGGTGCGATCAACTTCATCACCACCATCTTCAACATGCGCGCGCCAGGCATGACCCTGCACAAGATGCCGCTGTTTGCCTGGTCGGTGCTGGTCACCGCATTCCTGCTGCTGCTCAGCCTGCCGGTCTTTGCCGGGGCCATCACCATGCTGCTGACGGACCGCAACTTCGGCACTTCCTTCTTCAAGCCTGAAGGCGGCGGCGATCCGGTGCTCTACCAGCATCTGTTCTGGTTCTTCGGCCATCCGGAAGTGTATATCCTGATCTTGCCGGGCTTCGGCATCATCTCGCACATCGTTTCCACCTTCTCGCGCAAGCCGATCTTTGGCTATCTCGGCATGGCCTATGCCATGGTGGCCATCGGTGTCGTCGGCTTCATCGTCTGGGCGCACCACATGTATACGGTCGGTCTCGATGTCGACACGCAGGCCTACTTCCTGTTTGCGACCATGGTGATTGCGGTGCCAACGGGCATCAAGATCTTCTCTTGGATCGCCACCATGTGGGGCGGCTCAATCAGCTTCCGCACGCCAATGTTGTGGGCGGTGGGCTTCATCTTCCTGTTCACCATTGGTGGTGTCACCGGCGTCCAGTTGGCCAATGCTGGCCTCGACCGCGCCCTGCATGATACCTACTATGTGGTGGCACACTTCCATTATGTGCTGTCGCTCGGCGCTGTCTTTGCCATCTTCGCTGCCTGGTACTACTGGTTCCCGAAGATGTTCGGCATCATGTATAACGAGACCCTCGGCAAGCTGCATTTCTGGGTGATGTTCATCGGCGTCAACCTCGTCTTCATGCCGCAGCATTTCCTCGGGCTTCAGGGCATGCCGCGCCGCTACGCCGACTATCCCGATGCCTATGCCGGCTGGAATGCCGTTTCGAGCTACGGCTATTACATCACCTTCGTGGCGGTCTGCATTTTCCTTTACGGCGTCTTCGAGGCCTTTTCCAAGAAACGCGTGGCCGGAGACAATCCATGGGGCGAAGGGGCCGATACCCTCGAGTGGCAGCTGTCTTCACCGCCACCGTTCCACCAGTGGGAAGAATTGCCCCGTATTCGCTAGGGGGTAAAGGGCAAGTGAGGAGGCCCGTCGCCAAGGCTTGATCGCTCGAGCCTTGGCGTTTCAAGCCCCGCACCGCCCTCTGGCCGAACCGCCAGCAAACAAGACGATGGAAGAGAAAGACAAAAGGACCCGATAACAACGAGGCAGGCTGAAACCTGTCGGGAGAGAGACCATGACCCTTGTGGACCATGCGGACCATGCCGAGCGCAAACAGGCCCTTTCGGCCATTGCCACCACCAAGGCGCTGAGCCGAGCCGATTACGGCGCGGATTTCGGTGGCGCGGAGGTGCGCGACTATATCGCCCTGCTCAAGCCGCGGGTGATGTCTCTGGTGATCTTTACCGCCCTCGTTGGCCTGATGGTTGCTCCCGGTCATTTGCATCCTTTGGAAAGCCTCATCGCCATTCTCTGCATCGCCATCGGCGGAGGGGCCTCCGGGGCGCTCAACATGTGGTATGACGCCGACATCGACGCCGTGATGAAGCGCACCGCCAACCGGCCCATTCCGGCAGGGCGCATCACGCCGGGTGAAGCCCTCAGCTTCGGCTTGACGTTGTCTGTCGGTTCCGTGCTGATGCTCGGCCTGCTGGTCAACTGGCTGGCCGGTGGGCTCTTGGCCTTCACCATTTTCTTCTACGCGGTGGTCTACACCATGTGGCTGAAGCGCCGCACGCCGCAGAACATCGTCATCGGTGGCGCTGCCGGGGCGTTCCCGCCGATGATCGGCTGGGCGGCCGTTACCGGCACGGTCAGCATAGAGTCCATCGTACTGTTTCTCATCATCTTCATGTGGACGCCCCCCCATTTCTGGGCGCTGGCCCTCATCAAGAGCGATGACTATCGCGCCGCCAAGGTGCCGATGCTGCCGGTCGTGGCGGGGGAGGCTGTGACCCGCTCGCAGATCCTCATCTATTCGCTGCTGCTGGCGCCCATCGGGGTGCTGCCTGCACTGCTCGGTTTCGCCGGTGTCACCTACGGAGCCCTGTCCGTGGCGCTGGGTCTCTTGTTCATCGGGGCAGCCTTGCGGGTCTATACCATTCGCGAGGGAAGCCTGGCCAGAAAGTCCGCCGGACAGATGTTCGGTTTCTCCATCCTCTATCTTTTTCTGCTTTATGCGACGCTGCTCTTCGAGCGCCTCGCGGGACTTCCAGCGCTGCCCTCGCTCCTCTGAGCAAGCGGCAACCGGAACCTCATGACCCTGTGAAAGGACATTGTCATGGCTGAAATCATCGAACGGGTCACCCTGACCGACACCCAGAAGAAGCGCCAGCGTCGTCGTTCCATGGCGATTGCTTTCGCGCTCGGCGCTCTGGTTCTCATTTTCTACGCCATCACCATCGTCAAGATGGGGCCGGGCGTGATGAACCGGCCGCTTTGAACCGGCTGGCGCAACAGGAAAGTGTGATCCGATGAGCGAACAGAACACGATAGAGAAAGGCGAGACCCGCCCGGTCGACAATGCCCGCGCCAACCTGCGTCTGGCCTATGGGCTTCTGGGCTTTGTTGGCGTGATGGTCGGCATGGCCTACGCCGCCGTCCCACTCTATTCGCTCTTCTGTCAGGTGACCGGCTATGGCGGTACGACGCGGGCGGCAACCACTGCCCCGGCGGCCCCGATTGCCCGCAAGATGACCGTGCGTTTTGACGCCAACGTATCCGGCGGGCTCAGCTGGACCTTCCGGCCCGAGACCAAGCCCGTGACCCTCAAGGTGGGCGAGACCGGCGAGGCCTTCTACAAGGTGGTCAATCAGGGCCAGCATGCGTCCGCCGGAACCGCCACCTTCAACGTCACGCCGCAGGCTGCGGGTGCCTATTTCAACAAGCTGGAATGCTTCTGCTTCACCGAACAGACGGTCAAGGCAGGCGAGACCAGCCACATGCCGGTGATCTTCTTTATCGATCCCGATATCGACAAGGATCCGGATCTCAGATTCATCGACACCATCACCCTGTCCTACACCTTCTTCCCGCTGGAAAAGGAACCCGCCGACAAGGCGGCCAAGGTGGGCGGTAGCCCCGCACCCACCGACAGGACATCGACGCGCTTGGGAGGAGCAGACAATGGCTGAGGCTCATAGCAAGAACCACGACTATCACATCATCGACCCCAGCCCCTGGCCGATCATCGCCTCGGTGTCTGCGTTTGTCATGGCAATCGGCGCGGTCACTCTGTTCCACGGCGGCACCAGCCTCATTCTGCTGGCGGGCCTTGTCGGTGTGCTTTACACCATGCTTGGCTGGTGGCGCGATGTCATCAGGGAAGCTCATGAAGGGCACCACACGCCGGTGGTTCAGCTGCATCTGCGCTATGGCATGATCCTGTTCATCGCCTCGGAAGTGATGTTCTTCGTGGCGTGGTTCTGGGCTTTCTTCGATGCCAGCCTGTTTGCCGATGAGGCCAAACAATATCTGCGCACGGAATTTCTTGGTGGTGTCTGGCCTCCCAAGGGGCTGGAAGTCATCGACCCGTGGCACCTGCCGCTTTTCAACACGCTGCTGCTGCTGGCTTCCGGCACTACGGTGACATGGGCACACCATGCACTGCTGGAGAACGATCGGGACGGGGTCAAGAAAGGGCTGGCGCTGACCATTCTGCTCGGCGCCGTCTTCTCGGCGGTCCAGGTCTATGAATATGTTCACGCCCCGTTTGCCTTCAAGGAAAGCATCTATGGCGCCACCTTCTTCATGGCGACCGGCTTCCACGGATTTCATGTGTTTGTCGGCACCATTTTCCTGATTGTCTGTCTCATCCGGGTCTACAAGGGCCATTTCACCCCTCAGCAGCATTTCGGCTTCGAAGCGGCTGCCTGGTACTGGCACTTTGTTGACGTGGTCTGGCTGTTCCTGTTCACGGCCATCTATGTCTGGGGCAATTTCGGCGGCACCATCGGCCATTAGGCCGGTGCCGCGCACCGCTCGGCCG
Organism: Cohaesibacter haloalkalitolerans; assembly: GCF_003574655.1. Taxonomy (GTDB): domain Bacteria; phylum Pseudomonadota; class Alphaproteobacteria; order Rhizobiales; family Cohaesibacteraceae; genus Cohaesibacter; species Cohaesibacter haloalkalitolerans. The sequence goes on along the minus strand of NZ_QNUM01000002.1, from coordinate 285,538 downwards.
GTGCAGGAAGGAAGGATCATGGCGGAAAGTGGCGGCAGCGTTGCCCGCACGGCCCTCGCGGGCAAATGTCCGCGCTGTGGCAAGGGCAGGCTCTACAGGAGCTTTCTCAAGGTTGCCGACAGATGCGATGTCTGCGGCCTTGACTATGGGTTCATCGACAGCGGCGATGGACCAGCCGTCTTTGTCATCATGATCGTCGGCTTCATCTCCACCGGTGGACTGCTCTATACCGAGTTCACCTATGAACCTCCGGTCTGGCTGCAAGTGATCATCTGGGCACCGGTCGCCATCCTGCTGTGCCTTGCCTTCCTCTATTGGCTGAAAGGGGCGCTCATCGCTCAGCAATACCGCACCAAGGCCGAGCAGGGTCGGCGGATCAGTGATGCAGGATCAGACTGACCAGATCTGGCACGATCTCTTCCCACCCGGCAACGGATGTTAAAAAGGACAGGCCTCCCATCGCAAAAACGGAAATGGCGTTGAACAGCGTGATGGTGATCAGCGCCACCCGCTGCCAGGCCTTGTGATAGAAGGCGAGGCTGATGTTGGCCACATTGATCAGGAAGATCACCGGCAATGCTACCGCCAGCGTGCGCAGGTTTGGCTCGAACAGGCCGATGATCGCCACCCCGATCTGCACTGCCAGCGGAAAGAACAGATTGAGTGAGAAGAAGACAAGGGCAAAGCGGGCAGGTTGGGAGCGCATGGCAGCAAATCCTCTTTGCACGGGGGCTTGAGCGGATGTTGGATGGCACGAAGGCCGAAATGCCTGTAGCCTCCCGTCTGGTAGCACAAAGACATGAGGAGCGTGTGGGAAAAGTGATGTCCAGAGCGAAAATCTGGCTGTTCAGCCTGAGTGCCCTTGCCGCTTTTATCCTCCTTGTCTCGCTGGGCAACTGGCAGGTGCGACGGCTGGCCTGGAAGGAGCAGCTGATAGCAGATGTGAACAGCCGCGTCGCTGCATCCCCTGAGGGTGCTCCGGGGCCGGACCAATGGACAGGTCTTCAGCCCGATGCAGCGGTCTACCGCCCCGTGCGTCTTGTTGGTCACTATGACCACAGCCACGAGGTTCATGTCTGGTTTGCCCTCAATGAGCCGCGTGGCGGCCCGCTGAGAGGGCCCGGCTATCTCATCATGACCCCCTTCATCACCACCGATGGCTGGCAGGTGATCATCAATCGCGGTTTTGTGCCCGAGCGGCAGAAGGAGGCGCAAAGCCGTCCGGAAACATTGATCTCCGGTGACGTGACGCTCACCGGTCTCATGCGGTTTGACGAGCCGAAAAACTGGCTGAGCCCGAAGGCGGACATGCAGAAGAATGTCTGGATCGTCCGGCAGGTCGGCGAAATGGCAGCCTATCTCGGCATGGCCCCGGCTACCACCGCTCCCTATTGGGTTGATCTTCTCAAGGGGCAGGGGGTGCCATCCGGCCTTGAAGGGGTGAGCCTGCCGCAAGGGGGAGAAACCCGCATCAGCTTCCGCAATAGTCATTTGCAATATGCGCTCACCTGGTATGGGTTGGCGGCGGCGCTGGTTGTCATCTTCCTGCTTTTCCTGCGGAAAAGCCGCAGCAAAAGCCAGCCGTCTGAGCTGGAACAGGCGGCTGGGGGCAAATAATTGGTCCCCGCCCATTGACCTTGTTCGCCCAAAGGTCCACATGAAGGATTTCGTGCGTCCTGCCGGTTTCAGACCTGTCAGGTGGCACGCTTCGGGTTGATGCTGACGGATAGCAAGGATGGACAAGATGCTGGTGATTTTTGATTGTGATGGCACGCTGGTGGATACGGAAATCATTTGGGCCAAGGCATCCATCGAGGTGTTTCAGGAAGAAGATCTTGATATGGATCTGGAAACCTACAACAGCACCTATGCCGGCATGACCAATGCCGAGATTGTCCAGCTCATTGAAGAGGAACTCGAGCGTAACCTGCCGTTCGATATTCTGGAACGAATCGATGATCGCGCCATGCAGAAGATCGACACGATGAAGGTCATCGAAGGCGCACACGAGATGCTCGATCAGCTCGACTACCCGCGCTGTGTCTGCTCCAACACCGCCTCGGATCGGCTGGAGAGCAACATGCGCCGTGGCGACCTGTGGGATCGCTTCCGCCCCTATGTCTATTCAGCTATGGAAGTAGGTACCAAGCAGCCCAAGCCAGACCCGAACGTCTTCCTGCATGCGGCAACGGTTCTTGAAACCGATCCGGCCGATTGCATCGTCATCGAGGACAGCACCCACGGGGTTCAGGCTGCCTGTCAGGCAGGGATGCGGGTGATTGGCTTCATTGGCGCCAGCCACAGCTACCCCGGTCATGGGGAGCATCTGATGGATGCCGGAGCGGAAACCGTTGTGCGCCGTCTCGTCGATATTCCGGCGACCATCGAAGCGCTGAAGAACTGGCACGAGAAATAAGCGTCTCCGCGGCAGCCGCCGCGACCGGTTGGACTGGCAGCCTTCCTACCGGTCTTGTGTTGCAGAATGGGCTTGAGCGGCAGCTTTTTGCCGCTCTCTGCCAAAACCACACCTTAACGGTCAATTAAGTATAAAACTATAATTCCAACCAATTCCGGCTTCCTCTCGCTCCACCCGGGAGCGTTTTACTATTTGTGAATGCCCCTTATGGTTTGATTTGGCCAAACAGGGGTGAACAATGGCTCGACGGGGAAATATGGAGGGTGCATTCGCAAGATTGCACCTCAAACTGGTTTGCGGCATCATCTTCTTCACGGTCACATGCCTGGAGGCATATTCGGCATTTGTTTATGCCGATGAGCTGAGCCAGCCGCAAAGCGACGTCATCCTGACAGTGACGGGAAGGCTCGACAATCACAATGCCAATGGCGCAGTGCTTCTTGATCGCCCGATGATCGAAAAAATCGGCCTCCGAGAGCTTCAAACCCGTACCATCTATTCCTCAACTCCCCATCTGTGGCATGGCGTGCTGATGCGCGATCTTCTGGACTATGTCGGTTCGATGGGCGAACAGGTGGAGTTTCGCGCCCTTGATGGTTACAGCGTCACCATCCCCATCAAGGATTTCTACGACCATGATGTTCTGCTCGCCATTCGCAAGAATGGTGAGGATCTGAGCATCCGCCGGCGCGGCCCGACACGGCTCATCTATCCTCGGGATTTGGATACATCTCTTCTTGATCCGAAATACGCCGCCCGTTCCGTTTGGCAAATCGAGAAGATGATTGTGAAATGAGACTGTATTCCAGGGCTCTGGCCACCGCTTACTTGGTTTCTGTCATTGCACTGCTGGTACTGGAGTTCTACCAGTTCCAGAAGGTGGACCGGTTGCGTGGTCAGATTGCGCAGAGCTATGAGATGATTTCCGGTCGCGATGAAGGCATTCGCCTTGAGCTGGAGTATCGACGCTTCAGGAGTATCGTTGCCAAATATGCGCTGGGCGTCAATCTGGGGGCGCACAATGCTGGATCGGATGAAAAACCGGATGGCAGCAGTGGCACTACACAGGATGTCTCCCACCAGATGGTCCACAATTGGTTTGACATCCTCTGGAGCCGTGCCTTTAGCATCAATACCATCAGTGTTGATATCCCACCAGAACAGCATGAGCATTTCAACCAGATGATGTCCGGCCTGCGGATCTCCCTGCGGGCTGTTGACCAGCTCGTTCAGTCTCTGGAACCGGGCGACTTCATCAAGTATCAGAGGATCGATCGGCAGTTGGCCCTTTATGAGGATGACATTTCGTCCATGGCCGCCGTCATCGCCCAAACCAGGGTAAAGCGGGCGTCACAGCTGCAGCATCGTCTTGACGATGCGCTGAAGTCGATGAACGTGATGCTGCTTTCCTCGGCCGTCGGCGTGATGCTGATCCTCACCCTGTTCGGAACCGAAGCCTACCGAGCACGTAAGGAAGAGATGAGAATAAAAGGGCGGGAGGCTCGTGTGCGCTTTCTGGCCGAACATGATCCCTTGACCGGCCTTGGAAACCGCTCCTTCCTCAATCAGAAAATGAACCAGTTCATCAGGATCGCGGAGGAAACCGGCAAGGGCTTCAACCTGGTCCTCTTCGATCTGGACAAGTTCAAGGACGTCAACGACACATTTGGCCACCCCATGGGAGACCGGCTGTTGAAGAATGCTGCGGCGCGCCTGATCAATATCTTCTCACAGGAAAATGACATCGTCGTGCGCCTTGGGGGCGACGAGTTTGCCATTCTCCAGTGTGCAGACTTTGCTGAAACGGAACGGTCGGTGATCAAGGCGATCAATGCCTTGAGCTCAGCGTTTGATCTGTCCGGCAACGACATTCGGATATCCTCATCTGCTGGCATTTCGCGCTATCCGGATCTGTCCAGTTCATCCGATGAGCTGCTGCGCGATGCCGATCTGGCGCTGTATGAGGCAAAGAGCAGGGGACGTCAGACCTACTCGCTCTATGAAGCCGGCATGAGCGTCGCCATTCAGAATCGGGTGCGTCTGGAAGCTGACCTCAGGCATTCGCTGCTGCATGGTGGCAAGGGACTGGAGGTCTACTATCAGCCGCAGGTGACCCGCAATCTGGAAAACGGTCGATGCTGCATCACCGGTGTGGAGGCACTGGTGCGCTGGTTCCATCCCGAACTTGGCCAGATTCCGACCATGGAATTCATCGAGATCGCAGAAAATTCCGGTCTGATTGGAACCCTGTCCGACTGGATTTTCCGCGAGGCCTGTAGCGATCTGGTGAGCTGGCACAAGGCGGGGCACAAACTGCACCTGTCCATCAACCTCAGCCCTCACCAGCTGAACAACTCCAATCTTGATGCGGAACTGATGGAACTGCTAGACAACACGGGCTTCGATCCCAACTATCTGACCGTCGAAATCACCGAAAGTGTTGATGTGCAGGATACCCGCAAGGCCGCGAGCATGCTGTCGCGCCTGTCGGCAAAGGGGATTTCCCTCGCCATGGATGATTTCGGTACGGGTTACTCGAACCTTGGCTATCTCAAGAGCCTGCCGCTCAATGTTCTCAAGATCGACCGCTCCTTCGTGCAACAGATCGAAGAAAAGGAAGAGGACCGCAAGCTGGTGCGCGGCGTCATCAATCTGGCGCGTGGCATGGGGCTGAAGGTTGTGGCAGAAGGGGTCGAGACGGAAAAGCAGATGCTGTTCCTGCAGGCCCAGCGTTGTGATATTTTCCAGGGCTACCTGTTCGGAAAGCCCATGCACAAGTTGGCGATTCTGGCGATGCTGTCCGGTGTCAATCTGGCCAGCGGCACCAGAGCCCCGGAGGCGGAAGACCCGCAAACCCCGCAAGGGTTGGGGGAGACCACTGCGGGGCCGACCCGCCCGGAACTGACCCTCATCAAGGGCAGATTGCGATAGGGTCAGCCCGGATGGGGCGACACAAGGCAACCGAAAAACAAAGGCGCGGTAGCCAGAGGGCTGCCGCGCCTTTTGTCAACCTTTTGACGAGAAGGCTATTCCTGCTCGGCGACGAAGGCCTTGTAGTCTTCTTCGTTCATCAGATCATCAAGCTGACTCTTGTCGGCGATCTTGATCTTGAAGAACCATGCGTCGCTCTCGGCGTCGCTGTTGACCAAAGCTGGCTCGTCTTCCAGAGTCTCGTTGACTTCGGTCACTTCGCCGTCGATTGGTGAGTAGACTTCGGACGCGGCCTTGACGCTTTCCACAACGGCGGCTTCTTCGCCTTTTTCCAGTTCGCGGCCAACTTCGGGCAGTTCCACGAAGACGACGTCGCCGAGCTGCTTCTGGGCAAAGTCGGTGATGCCGACGGTAGCAAATTTGCCGTTCACTTCAACCCATTCATGGTCTTCGCTGTAATAGGTGGTCATGTGTGAGTTCCCTTGTCGATATGCAATGATGCTGATTGTTGCTTTGTCGATAAATGCTTGCCGATGGTCGGCTCAGGGTTTGCGAACATACCGTTGCGGAACAAACGGCATGCTGGCGATTTCTGCTTCAAGCGCGCGCTTGCGGACCACCAGATTGATCTTGGTGCCGATGTCAGCGAAGGCTGGCACGACATATCCCATGGCAATCGGGATCTGCAGGGTGGGGGCAAAGCCGCCTGAGGTTACCTGCCCGATCACGTTACCATCCTGATCCTGAATCTCGGCGCCTTCGCGCGCCGGGGCCTTGCCCAGAAGGCGGATGCCGACGCGAATCCGTTCCGGGCCGTCTTGCAGACCCTTGAGGATGCGGTCTGCGCCCGGAAAGGCTCCGTCTTCTCTGCGGCTCTTCTGGATTGCCCAGCCAAGATTGGCTTCCGCCGGGTCGGTGTCTTCGTCCAGATCGTGACCATAGAGGCAGAGGCCGCTTTCAAGGCGCAGGCTGTCGCGGGCACCAAGTCCGGCCGGTTCCACTTCCGGTTCTGCCAGCAACAGGCGGGCCAGCGCTTCGGCATCGCCCGCGTTGCAGGAAATCTCGAACCCGTCCTCGCCGGTGTAGCCGCAGCGGGAAATCCCCACGGCGACACCGTTGATCACATCGGGGGTGTGGCTCATGAAGGAAAGACCCTCGGCCCTTGCAGCGTGACGGCTGAGTGCGTCGACGGCCTTGGGGCCTTGCAGGGCAATGAGCGCCTTGTCATCAAGCCGCTTGAGGGAGATGCCTTCTGGTAGTTTGGCGCTGAGGAACGCATAGTCCTTTTCCTTGCAGGCGCCATTGACGACCAGCATCAGGGTGCCATCAAGGGTCGGGTCTTCCGGCCGTGTCACGATGAAATCATCGATGATGCCGCCCTTGTCATTGAGCAGCACGCTATAGCGCATCCGGCCCGGTGCCAGCTTGCTAAAGGTCGACGGGGTGATGGCTTCCAGCGCCTTGGCGGTGGTGACATGATCCGGTCCCACCAGCAGTGCCTGCCCCATGTGGGAGACATCGAACAGCGCAGCGCTGTCGCGGCAATGGATGTGTTCGGCCATGATGCCGGCAGGGTAGCGCACAGGCAGGGCATAGCCTGCAAAATCGACAAGGCTTCCGCCCAGCTCCTCGTGTAGGGCAAACAGGGGTGTTTTCCTGGCTTCGCTCAGGTCAGCCATTGCATCTCTCTTTCTGTAACGGGCGCCAAAATGCGGCGCTCACGGGTTGCACGGGTGCAGACTGGTCGGCTCCGTGAGGAGTGTCCATCTTGCATCGGTGCCTCCTCTGTCACAGAACCTGAGAGATTTCCCGCCTTCCTTCAGGCTGGCCTGCCCACACGTTCGGGCTTGGGCCAGTCGTCATGAAGACGGCTGCTTCCTTCGGTGAGCCTTGAGGGGAGGGCATGGTCCATGACACCTGCCTTCGAGGCTGCTTTCCAGAGTTCGCTGGTCTGGCGGTCCCTTGTGCCTGAGAGTTTCCGAGGCGGTTGCTCCTTCGGCGCCCTTGCTGCCTTGCCTTGCAAGACTGGGGGGCTCTCCCGCTGACCTGAAGCCAGGCCGCCAATCGGCGGTCTGGTCTGCAGGAACGCGATCGTTTTTCCTGCTCGTCAAAAGTGCTTGGCAGTCCCGGTAAAGTCAAGCCGGGAATACCACGATTGTTCGTCTGCCATCGACAAAATATGTGCGAAACCTCTGCCGGTGGCAGCCAGTGGCCGACGGGCCGGTGGTGTCATTCCCCCGGCGCTGCTCGCAAGCCGTTTCAGGCGCGCTTTTGTGCAAGCACCAGATGACCGTAGATCGGCTTGCCCTCGTCAGAGCGCACCACGATCATCTCGAAATGCTTCACATCCATGTCATTGGCATCCAGCAACTGTCTGATATAACGCTCGGAATGGGCGAACCGCTGCTTGGGGCCAACCTTGTAGGCCGCGCCGTCAAAGGCATCGTCCGGCAGGGTTTCCGAGGAAAAGGCAAACAACCCACCTTCATCCAGACAGCGGGCCACATGGTGGAACTTCTCTTCCAGCTCGCCCAGATAGGGCAAAACATCGGTGGAGACGATGAGATCCCAGCCACGGGATTCACCTTCGCCATCATCCTCGATTTCACTCAGGAACTCGACGACATCGCCCGCATAGAGATCGTCATAGACCTCCTTGTCATAGGCTTCATCCAGCATGCCGGTGGAAATGTCCACGCCGATCATGTTGTCCACCTTGTCCTTCATGGAAATGCCGGTCAGTCCGGTGCCACAACCCAGATCCAGCATGCGGGCAAAGCGCCGCTCCGGCTGGTACTTGACGATCATCTCGCGCACCATCATCGGCACGGCATAGCCAAGGTCATCCACGAGAATTTTTTCAAAGGCGGCCGCATGCTGATCGAACAGGGTGGCGACATAGGCCACTGGCGCCTTTTCCGGCGAAGGGCCGCGCTGCATCGAGGCGAGCCGCACCGAGGCGCCTGCATGGTCATCGGGATCGAGTTCCAGCGCCTTGCGATAATGCTCGGCGGCTTCGTCGAATTTGCCAGCTTTCTCCAGCTCAAGCGCTGTGTTGTATTCCTCTTGCAAGGCGTCTAGGTCAATCTCGGACATGGCCCTCTTCCAGATGTCTTCCCCGCAACAGATGGTGCGGCAGGTTCGCTTTGGCGATAGCTCTACACCGGCCCATAAGTGAGGGCAAGCATCTTGCGCCACGGCAAAGGGTTGGCTAGACAGGGCGCAACGACATGAAGACCGAAGCAGCACGGTCGGAAGGGGCATAAGGAGCCAGCATGGGCAAAGGGGCGATTTACACCGACGGAGCCAGTTCCGGCAATCCCGGGCCATCGCCCTCTACGCCCGCAGCGCATGTGCGCGAGGACGAGAAGACCATTAAGTAAGTCGCCGGAAGGGGCATAAGGAGCCAGCATGGGCAAAGGGGCGATTTATACCGACGGGGCTTGTTCCGGCAATCCCGGGCCATCGCCCTCTACGCCCGCAGCGCATGTGCGCGAGGACGAGAAGACCATTAAGTAAGCCGCCGGAAGGGGCATAAGGAGCCAGCATGGGCAAAGGGGCAATTTATACCGACGGAGCTTGTTCCGGCAATCCCGGGCCATCGCCCTCTACGCCCGCAGCGCATGTGCGCGAGGACGAGAAGACCATTAAGTAAGCCGCCGTAAGGGGCATAAGGAGCCAGCATGGGCAAAGGGGCGATTTACACCGACGGAGCTTGTTCCGGCAATCCCGGGCCATCGCCCTCTACGCCCGCAGCGCATGTGCGCGAGGACGAGAAGACCATTAAGTAAGCCGCCGTAAGGGGCATAAGGAGCCAGCATGGGCAAAGTGACAATTTATACCGACGGAGCTTGTTCCGGCAATCCCGGGCCAGGCGGCTGGGGGGCCCTGCTGACCATCGGGGAGCATGAGAAGGAGCTCTGCGGCGGCGAAGCGGAAACCACCAACAACCGCATGGAGCTGACGGCTGCGATCGAGGCACTTAATGCTCTGAAGCGTCCTTGCGAGGTGGATCTCTTTACTGACAGTCAATATGTCAAGGGCGGGATCACCGGCTGGATCTATGGCTGGAAGAAGAACGGCTGGAAAACCGCAGCCAAGAAACCGGTGAAGAATGCCGAACTGTGGCAGGCGCTCGACGAGGCACTACGGCGTCACAAGGTCGACTGGCATTGGGTGAAGGGACACGCCGGACACGATGGCAACGAGCGGGCGGACGAACTGGCCCGCCGTGGCATGGCACCCTTCAAGGAAAAATCCTGAGCCAGCTGCGCCTCGGAGCAGGCGTCAACAACGCAGCAGCGGCATCAGATTGCTGATATGGGGCTGGGTGGTCGTGCGCACATCTTCGGGCGCGCCTTCAGTGGCCACGCCCATGCGCCGCCCTTTCCGCCAGACGATGCGGACCTTGCTGAGGAGTCCGGCCTTGCGGTCTAGAAGTGACAGGGTTGGCGGTAGTATCGTTTCTGGATCGACTTCCAGTTGCATGCCGCTTCCTGCCTCATTGCGAATGATGCAGTCGGTACTGACCATGAAGCCGCGAAAGAACAGCTTGCCGCCCTTGAAGACGCGGTGACGTTGGTCTTGCCTGCGTTCCTGTTGCTCTTCCATGTTTCTACGCCTTCTGCCTTTGACTTCCACCTTTGCCCAATCGGCCAAGGTTTCAGTGCTGTTTCCTGAATATTAAACTGAGCGCGGTTTTGTTTAAAGTTTCTTAAGAACAAACCTAATGGTTGTATTAACGAGACGTTAAGAAAAAGGCCCGATTTTGTAGTAAATAGATTTTTGTAATCAATTTCAGTGATTTATGGTCTCTCTTGGTTTTGGGGGAGTGCGGGGAACAGTGTAAAACACACGGTCAGGCGGCGTGCCTCAGTCCAAGCAGCGGCTTTTCTCATCCCCATGACCGGTCGAAGCCTGCGTTGACGAACCCACAAATAGAAAAAGGCAGGCCGCAAGGCCTGCCTTCAAGGTCGATGTGTGAGATCGTGCTAGTTATTCAAATCATTTTGCAGACCCGTTCACGGTGCGGTGCCAAAGACTTGGCTTGCTGAGCCGTCGGGTCGCAATTATGGACAGTCGACGAATGTCGGCGCCGGGCAGATGTTCAACCGCAGTCATCTTGCCCCTGAACTGCACACCAGCCCTATCGCCGTTCCGCCAGATGACATCGGCATCAACGATGCTGCCGGTCTTCTTGTCGAGCAGGGAGATCTGTTTGGGCAATAATTGAATGTCGTCACGATCAAGCAGCAGGCTCATGCCAGCTTCGCTCTCGTTGTCGATTTGACAATCAATTACAATATTGAAATTGTCGACAAAGAGCTTGCCGTCCTTGGCGACTGCAGACCTTGTGGTGCGTCTGCGTTCTTCCCTTTGTGTGATTTCACTCATACCAGTTCATCTCTTTGATCAGAACAAGCCGTTGCTTGAAAAGCCTTTCTGAGGCTTTGACGGGCAGTGAAGTATTTTGATCAAATTTTATCAATTTTAACGGGCAGTCGCACCTGGAACCTTATAAGACCGTTAACAAATGGTATACGTATTTCTATGTGTGACCGCGCCTTTCTTGAAACGTGGTTAATGCAGGACCCAATCTGGGGGGTAAGACAGCCTTTTTGCCACCTCTGCCTCCTCGGGGACGCGGCCTTGTTCTGCTCTGAAGTGGGAGCAGGTGGAGAATCTATGGGTTTTTGCGCAAAAGGCCCCTAAAGGATCCGCCAAGGTCAATAAATGAGAACGAACTGAGTACGTCTGGGGATAACAAATTTGGTCGTAGCGGGACGAAAAAAATTAAAAAAAACCTCCTCCAGCATTCTTGACAGAACCTGTTGCTAGATTTCTCAGAGGCTTAAGAAAAGGTTAACTGGGGATTTGTGGATAGGTTAAAAAACGCTTGATGGCTTCAGTGGAAAAGGGCGTGAAAGAATCATTTCCAAATTCTTTCCGGCTTGCCAAAGTAGCTCCACGACATCTTCAGACCGGGGATATTGAGAACAAGCAAGAGGTCTCCGGACCAAACGTGGTTTCACGACAAGTCTCCAAGTAAAAGACGTGTTTGCCGGGGTCAGGTATTCGTTGCCGGGCAAGCGTTCTTTCTGTCGATGGCGGATGCTGATTGCGTTTCTGATGCGGCACATCACCTGGAACGGAATCGGTATAGAGGATGGCAAGACCAAAAATGAAAGGCGAAGCTGACGTGAATAAGACAGACAATGCGGTAGAAATCGGTGCCTATTTTGAGCAGTTCATCTCCAAGCAGGTGGCAAGCGGGCGGTTTTCCAGTGACATGGAAGTCCTGCAAGCCGGATTGCGTCTTCTTGAAGAGCAGGAACTGCATTTTCGTCTCGAAAAGAGCAAGCTGGCAGGCAGCTCGATGGACGAAAGCGGGATGAATGAATCAGAAATGGAAGCCAGTGAAGTCTCCCGGTCTGTGACCGAGGCCATGCGGGCGCTTGCATCTGCTGCTGGCGAACCCGGCCACGTCCTGCCTCCTATTCCCGTTACCAAAGGATTGCTGCGTTCGCAGATCGCTGCGGAGTAAGATCAATTTTGCAGCAATGCCCCTGTCGATGACGGGGGAATGACGAGCCTTTCAGAGAAAGCAGCGCCCCCGCGCTGCTTTCTTTTTGTATCCGGCTCTCGCCGGTCGAGGGTGCCCTCCCGTGCTGCGATCTGGCGACAATCAGATTGCAATCCAGCCAGCAATCCGACCAGCAATCCTGCTGGGCCTTCAAGGCCCTTGCCCTCAAAATGCCGACGATGTAGGGTGCCGCGGACAAAGGGAGTGCGCCATTTGCCTAGACTGCGGCGCCGAGCAATAAGGGCTTGATTGACGTGAAATATGTAAGCACGCGGGGCAATGCGCCCGAACTGGGCTTTTGTGATGCCATTCTGGCAGGGCTTGCCAGCGATGGGGGCCTATATGTGCCAAAGGTTTGGCCGGTGCTGACCGATGAAGAGATCGCTTCGCTCGCAGGCAAGAGCTATGCCGATGTCGCCTTTGCGGTCATGTGGCCTTATGTCGAAGGCGAAATTGCCGAGCAGACCTTCCGCACCATGATCACCGAAGCCTATGCCACCTTCCGTCACGATGCGGTTGCTCCGCTGGTACAGACCGGAGCCAACGAATTCGTGCTTGAGCTGTTCCATGGCCCGACGCTGGCCTTCAAGGATGTCGCCATGCAGCTATTGGCGCGCCTGATGGATTTCGTGCTGGCCGAGAAGGGTGCTCGCGCCACCATCGTTGGCGCCACCTCCGGCGATACGGGCGGCGCGGCCATTGAGGCGTTCCGCGGCCGTTCCAACACCGATATCTTCATCCTGTTCCCGAACGGCAAGGTCTCGCCGGTGCAGCAGCGCCAGATGACATCCGTGCTGGACGACAATGTCCATTGCATCGCGCTCAACGGCAATTTCGATGATTGTCAGGGGCTGCTCAAGGACATGTTCGCCCACACGAGCTTCCGCGATTCCATCGCCATGTCCGGCGTCAACTCGATCAACTGGGGCCGCATCATGGCCCAGATCGTCTATTATTTCTCCGCAGCCCTGTCTCTGGGCGCCCCCTACCGGGCGGTGTCCTTCACCGTGCCGACGGGCAACTTCGGCGACATCTTTGCCGGTTTCGTTGCCAAGCAGATGGGCCTGCCAATCGACAAGCTGATCATCGCCACCAACCAGAATGACATTCTGGCCCGCACGCTGGAAAGCGGCAGCTACGAGGTCAGGGGCGTCACGCCATCGGTTTCGCCGAGCATGGACATTCAGGTGTCCTCCAACTTCGAGCGCCTGCTGTTCGAAGTCCATGAACGGGACAGCGACGCAGTCAACCGCATGATGGCCGGGCTCAAGCAATCCGGCTCCTTCTCGATCGATGAGCAGCCTCTGGGCCTGCTGCGCGCGGGCTTTGCCGCTGATCGGGCGAGCGAGGAAGATACCGCCGCAACCATCAAGACAGTGCTGGCCGACAGCGGCTATCTGCTTGATCCGCATTCGGCGGTCGGCGTTCATGTGGCGCGCAAGTTTGCCGCTGCTGCCAGCAAGGCGGCTGAGGCAAACGAGGGCGAGGATACGCCTTTGGCACCGATGATCGTGCTGTCCACCGCTCATCCGGCCAAATTCCCGGCCGCCGTCGAGGCCGCATCGGGCCAGTATCCGGACCTGCCGGTCTGGCTTGGCGATCTGATGGATCGCGAAGAACGCCTGACGGTCATCGACAACCGGCTTGAGGATGTCGAAGCCTTCATTCTTGCCCGTTCCCGCGCTGCCAATGACAAGGACGCCTGAGGTTCGGGACAAACACTACTCGATCACCAATAAGAGTGCGCGCTCCCGAACCCGTCCCGATCCTTTCCAAAGGCTGAGCGGCAGGGATAAGAGGAAGCGCGCCACCGGTGGCCTCGGCCCGCTTGCGCCGGGGACATCGACCAGGGAGCAAGAACACTCGTGCCAGTCAATATGACCCGGCTTGCCAACGGCATGACCGTCGTTTCCGATCAGATGCCCCACCTCAAGAGCAGCGCCGTTGGCGTCTGGGTCAACGCCGGGTCGCGCTCCGAAGAAGCCAACGAACACGGCATCTCCCATCTGCTCGAACACATGGCCTTCAAGGGCACGGAAACGCGCTCGGCGGTGCAGATCGTGGAAGAGATCGAGTCTGTAGGTGGCGATGTCAATGCTTCGACGGGCATTGAAAACACGTCCTATTTCGTCCGCATTCTGGAAGAGGACCTGCCACTGGCGGTGGATATTCTGGGTGACATTCTGGCCAACTCCACCTTTGATGAAGAGGAGCTGGAGCGCGAAAAGCAGGTGATCATTCAGGAGATTGGCGCCGCCTACGACATGCCGGAAGACCGGGTTTTCGACCATATCCTTGAGCAGGCCTTTCCGGATCAGCCGCTTGGTCGCCCGATTCTCGGAACCCCCGAGACGGTGCAGAGCTTCTCGTCCTTTGATATCGACAATTACATGGCGACCCACTATCACGGCCCGAACATGATTCTGGCCGCAGCCGGTGCCGTTCGCCACGAGGACCTTGTCGAACTTGGCGAGAAGGCCTTTGCCTCCTTCAGCATGACCCCACCCAAGGATTTGCCAATTGCCCATTATCGGGGGGGCGAGAGCCGCGATGTGCAGAAGGATCTGATGGAAGCGCAAGTCGTGCTCGGCTTCGAGGGACGCCCCTTCACCGACGACAATTATTATGTCGCCCAGCTGCTGGCCGCCATCATGGGCGGCGGCATGTCCTCGCGCCTGTTTCAGGAAGTCCGCGAAAAGCGGGGGCTCTGCTATTCCATCTACACCTTCCACTGGGGCTTTGTGGATAGCGGCCTGTTCGGCATTCATGCCGCCACCGCTGCCGAGCATCTGGAAGAGCTGATGCCGGTGATGATCGATGAACTCACCCGTGTCATCGATGACCTGACGCCAGCAGAGCTCAACCGCGCCCGCGCCCAGATCAAGGCAGGGTTGCTGATGGGCACTGAAAGCCCGTCTTCCCGCGCCAGCCAGCTGTCGCGTCAGGTGGTGCTCTATGGTCGCCCGCGTCTTCTGGAAGAAATGGAAGAGACGGTGGCCGATGTCTCCGTTGATGATGTCAAGGCACTGGCCGAGAAGATTTTTTGCCACAGTGTACCGACCCTGTCTTCTGTCGGGCCGGTGCGCAAGCTGATGCGGGTCGATGAGGTTGCCAGCCGTCTGGGCTCGACCAAACCACGGACCTGATCCGCCTTTGCTGACCGCCAGATGGCATCCCCCACGGCTGCGGAGCCGGATGTTTCCGGTGCCGGTTGGCCCCGCGTGCAGATATCGGGGATATTTCGGCAAGAATCGTAACGCTTTTGACACTGAAGGTCTTTCCCTTGCTCCTTGCTGTGCGCTAAGCTCTTGAGAGCGCGGGACGCTGTGCCAGTGGCTCGCATGCTGGTGCAGCTTTGGCTCAGGCCGTCCGGTGGGGGAGGGCAAGTTGGAAAGGCACGGACATGGTCCCGGATAAGGTAACCCGTTTCAGGTTGGGAAGGTCCATTTCGACGGAAAGCATTTTCTCGACGGCGGTCGGTGCCGTTCTGGGAAGGGGCTCTCTGCGCGGTGCCGTGCACCCCAGGCTGATGGGACGCCGCGTCTATCTGCGCCACCCGACCAAAAGCGATTATGCCCAATGGACCAGAGTGCGGGCAGACAGCGCCAACTTTCTCAAACCGTGGGAGCCGATCTGGCCGCGCGATGACCTGACGCCCAGAGGCTTTCGTCGGAGGCTCGACCAATATCAGCGTGACCGCAAATCAGGTCGCTCGTTGCCTTATCTCATCTTCGATGCCAGAGACAATCGGCTGCTTGGTGGTGTCAATGTTTCCAACATAAGGCGAGGCATCTGTCAGACTGCAACCATAGGCTACTGGATGGGAGCCGATTATGCCGGACAGGGCTACATGAGCGCCGCCTTGGCCTTGCTTCTGCCCTATTTGTTTGATTGTCAGGGGCTCCATCGTGTCGAGGCAGCCTGTTTGCCAACCAACGATGCTTCGATTGCCGTGTTGAGAAAGGCCGGCTTCCAGATGGAAGGCAAGGCCCGAAGCTATCTCTGCATCAATGGCGCATGGGAAGATCATCTGCTTTTCTCTGCCCTGCGCAGTGATGTCATGATGTCTGTCGGTTTCTGAAAAGACTGGATGAAATGAGAGCCCAAAAGGCGATTCCGTAGGGTGCTGCGGAGCGCCATTTGTGCGTGGCAAAGGCGGAAAGACCAGATGAATAACAACCATATACGGGGAAACTTTGCCAGCCTGCCCGACAAAGCAGCCTTTTCCTTTTAAAAAGGCACGAAATTGAGAATTTCGCCTTGTATGGCGAAGAGCAAAATTTTAACTATGGTGCACTGCATCCGCATGGATGCTGATTGAGAGAGGGCCCCTGGTGAATCGCGTATCCGTCCTGATCATATCTCTTCTGGCCATGATGCTTGGCTTGGTGGCCACGTCCGCAGCCTGGGCTGTGGAAGCGGTTGATGTCAACGCTGACACAAAAGTTCTCAAGCTGGACAATGTGGTCGAGTTTTACGAAGGGGATCAGGATCGGCTTCAGGTATCAACAGCGCCAGGACCAGACGGTATCGTTCGCCGGATCGAAGTGCGAGCCCGCCAACAGGGCGTTGTGCCCGGCTGGTTCGTTTTCGCCCTCGCCAACAATACCGATCGCCAGATCGACCGCTATCTCGTCGTGCCCCATTTCCGCCTGTCCGGCTCCGGCCTGTTGAAGCCCGATCTGGGCGCGCGCCGAGTCTACGCCATTTCCACCTCGCAGGGCTTTGCCCCTGAACGCATTGCCGATACCGAGGCCGATGTTTTCCGCGTCACGCTCGACCCGGGCAACGTGGTCACCTTCGTGGGCGAACAGAGCGCCAAGAGTCTCACCAGCCTCACCCTGTGGCAGCCGGAAGCCTACAAGGACTATGTCAACAGCTACACCTTCTATCGCGGTATCGTGCTGGGCATCGCCGGTCTTCTGGCGCTGTTCCTGACCATCCTGTTCGTGGTCAAGGGCGCAGCCATGTTCCCGGCCGCAGCCCTGCTGGCATGGTCGGTGCTGGCCTATCTGGCCATCGACTTCGGCTTCATGGGCCGGCTGTTCGACATTCCAACAGCCCACGAGCCAATCTGGCGCGCCGTGGCCGAGGTGGCTTTCTCTGCCTCTATCCTCATTTTGCTGTTCACCTATCTGACGCTGCATCGCTGGCATGTGCGCTATCTGCACGCCTCTGGCGTCTGGCTGCTGTTCCTCATTGTCGTGCTTGGGGTGGCGCTTTATGACCCCTCGCTCGGTGCCGGAATTGCCCGCCTGTCGATGGTGATCACCTCGGTTGCCGGTTTTGCCGTCATCCTCTATCTGGCCTACACCGGCTTTGACCGCGCCATCATGCTGATCCCCACATGGATCCTGCTGCTGCTCTGGCTGTTGGCTGCCGGTGCCTCGGTTGCCGGTCTGCTGGACAATGACCTCGTGCAACCAGCGCTCAATGGCGGCTTGGTTCTTCTGGTGTTGCTGTTCTGCTTCACCATCATGCAGCATGCCTTCTCGGGCGGCATTCTCGCGCAGGGCATCGTTTCCGACAGCGAGCGCCGGGCGCTGGCGATCGTCGGCTCCGGTGACATGGTCTGGGACTGGGACGTGCCGCGCGACCGCATGCACACCTCCCGCGAGGCCGAAAAACTGCTTGGCCTCAAACGCGGCGCCCTTGAAGGGCCAGCACGGGACTGGCTCGACCTTATCCACCCGCAGGACAAGGACCGGTTCACCACGATGCTGGATGCCGTCATCGAGCAGCGCCGTGGCCGGGTCAATATGGACTTCCGCCTGCGCGCCGAAGATGGCCACTACCACTGGTTCCAGTTGCGCGCCCGCCCGGTTGTCGGCACTGATGGCGAGGTGGTCCGCTGCGTCGGTACACTGCTTGACACGACCAACCAGCGCACCGCAGAAGAGCGGATGCTGCATGACGCCGTACATGACAACCTCACTGGGCTTGCCAACCGCGAGCTGCTGCAGGATCGTCTGACCGCCGCCATGAACCGCACCAAGGCGGAAGGCGCCGCCCGTCCGGCAACCCTGCTCATTGACATCGACAATTTCCGCCATATCAACGACAACTATGGCCTGTCGGTCGGTGATTCCATCCTGTTGACGGTTGCCCGTCGCCTGACCCGACTGTTGAAGGTGCAGGATTCGATTGCCCGCTTCTATGGCGATCAGTTCGCGATCATCCTGTTGTCCGAACAGCAGCCAGAGCGCATTGCCGTTTTCGCCGATAGCGCCCGCAAGGTGCTCCGGGCGCCGATTGTCTTTGGTGAACGGGAACTGAGCCTGTCTGTCTCCATCGGCATTGCCATTCATGACATCCAGAGCCACGCCACTGCGGCGGATGTGATCAACGACGCCGAGCTGGCGCTCTATCACGCCAAGCGCATGGGCGGGGACCGCATTGAGCCGTTCCGCCCGTCTCTGCGCCAGCAGGGCAAGTTGCGCGGTCCGCTCGACAAGGATCTGCAGTTTGCCCTTGAGCGCAAGGAGTTCGAGATCGTCTACCAGCCGATTGTCAGTCTGGAAGACCGCATGATCAAGGGCTTCGAGGCGCTCAGCCGCTGGCACCACCCGCAGCGTGGCCTGATCTCGCCTGCCGAGTTCATTCCGGCCGCCGAACGCACCGGCTTCATTCTGCCGCTGGGCCTCTACGTGATGGAGCAGGCTGCCCGCCAGCTCAATCACTGGCAGCAGTCTCTGGAAGGCATGGACCAGCTCTTCATGAGCGTCAATGTGTCGTCCCAGCAGTTGCTGCGCCATGATCTGATCAATGACGTCAAAACCATCCTGTCGCGCTCAAGTCTCAACACCGGTACCCTGAAGCTGGAGTTGACCGAGAGCCTTGTGATGGAAAACCCCGAATATGCCTCTCAGGTGCTGACGCGTCTGCGCCAGCTCGGGGCCGGGCTTTCCCTTGATGATTTCGGCACGGGTTATTCGTCCCTGTCCTATCTGCAGCATTTCCCGTTCGATACGCTGAAGATCGACAAGAGCTTCGTCACCAGTGACAAGGGCACCTCACATGTCATCCTGCAGTCCATCGTCCGGCTGGCCCACGATCTGGACCTCAGTCTGGTGGCGGAGGGCGTCGAGAGCGAACGCTCGGTTGAACAGCTGAGCGCCATGGGCTGCCCGCTGGGGCAGGGCTATCTGTTCGGCAAGCCGCTGACGGCAGACGAAGCGGAAGTCATGCTCGGCAAGCAGATCGAGCTTGCGCGCCAGATGCAGCTTGAAATGCAGGCCCGGCGCCAGAAGGCCGCGCAGGAAGCGGCTGCCCGCAAGGCCGAGGAAGAGCGCAAGAAACGTGAAGAGCAGCGTCGCAAGGAGATTGAGGAACTGGAACGCGCCCAGGCGCATGCCCGGGCTATCGCGGCCCAGAGCCTGAAGGAGCCCGAGCCAGCCACCAAGCCTCAGCCAAAGGCAGAAGAAGCGAAATCCCAGGAGGACGAGTCTCTGGAGGCCATGCTGGCCGAAAGCCTCGCCTTCGATCTGGAGGGGGACGAGACCGCATCTCAGCCTGCTGCGGGCAACACATCCAAAGAGGCGAAGGCTGATCAGGGCAGGCCGTCGGAAGGCAAGTCTGTCGAGGACAAGGCGGCCGCACCGGCCCATGCGCATCTGAAGGCTGCCGGTATCACAGCCGCTGCCGAACGCGCTCTTCAGACGAAGGCTGCTCCTAGACCTCAGCCACAGCCCCCAGTATCATCTCAGACGCCTGCGCATGGCCAGCAACCCAAGGCGGCTCCGGCGACAGCCGTTAGTGCAAACCGCAACAACGGCGGCAAACCGCATCCGGCAGCACCCGCCGCGCAGGCAAGAAACCTCTCTCTGGAACTGGAACAGTCGCTGGAAGCAGCCGTCGGATCAGCCGCTCAGAAGACCGTGACCGACATGTCCGCCGCTGGCAAGGCTCAGGCGGTCAAAGCCAAGGCAGCAGAGACCCTCGGTTCCCTGCGCGACAAGGTCAGTGGTGCCAAATCTCTCTTCTCCAACCCGTTCAAGAAGGCGGAAGGCAGCAAGAAAGAAGCCGAAGCAAAGGCCGCACAGACAGGTTCCAAGGTTCCGGCTCATCGTGATGCGCGTCCCGTGCCCATGCCGAAACTGGCAGAGGCCCACCGTCCGGGGGTTGATGCTGCCCGTCAGGCTCAAACCCAGCCGGTGCAGTATGGGGCTCAGGGGGCACAGGGGGCACAGGCTCCCCGTCCAGTGCCTGCTCAGGCTCCTGCACAGGCGGTTCATCGTCCGGCTCCTCATGGGGCACCGCATGCGGTCCCGCAGGGCACGCAACCGCGTCCCGCGCAGCAGCCTGTTCAATCGCCAGCACCGCGTGAGGCACAGCGAGCCACACAGAATGGACCACAGGAAGCCGCTTCCCGTCCCATCCAATCGTCTGCTCAACAGGCAGGGCCGACCATTCATGCGCCGCAGGGCATGGACGAGCGAAAGGCACCGCCGCAGGGGCCAAGACTCCATACTCCCGACAACGGCGGGCCACAGCAGAGCCATGCCAATGAAGGCAATCGCCATGATGCCCATCCTGGCGACGGGAAGGCTGCATTGATGGGGACAACGACAGCAGCCCAGCCATCAGGCCCGTCTCTGCCTCCGCTTCAGCCGCAGGCTCCCGCGCCGACCGGCCCGGTCATCCACGCCCCGGACCACACACCGACTGGTCCAGCCGTCCCGGCCCATGCCGAGCCACAGCAGAAGCCGGTAGTAGCTGTCGAGGACGATAGTGACGAGGGTGAATTCCCGTTCAACATGCCGGATCTGTCCAATATCGATCAGGATATTGCGTCTGCCATCCAGCAAGCCATGCGCGGGACGAAGAAGTCTCGCGGCTGATTGCGTTTGGCAATGCAAGGGTAAGATCGAGCGCTTGGCAAAGGTCTGGAATGGCCTTGAAAGAGACTAGCGCGCATTCCGTTAAACCGACCTCGATTTAACGGAATGCGCGCCCAAACAAATAGATAGAGCAAGACAAGTGAATGCAAATGAACGCGACAAGCTCTAGGCGTGCCCGGCTTCGCTGGAGAGCATCGACAGGTCGATGCCCATCAATTTGAGGCTGGCTTCATAGCGCTTTTCAGGGGCACATTCAAACAGCAGTGATGTGTCCGCAGAGCAGGTCAGCCAGCTGTTGTTCTGCAACTCGTCTTCCAGCTGCCCCGGTGACCACCCTGCATAACCCAGCGTCAGCAGCGCCGAGCTTGGTCCTCGCCCTTCAGCCAGCGCCCGCAGAATTTCAACCGTTGCCGTCAGGCAGATGTCGTCAGACACAGCAAGCGTCGAGCTTTCCAGCTTGTAGTCAGAGCTGTGCAGGACAAAGCCCCGCCCTTGATCCACCGGTCCGCCGTCGAGCACGTCCATGCGTCGGAGCGGCATTGGAAGGTTGATCATGTCCTCGCCTTCGCGCAGGACATCGACCTGACGCAGCAGGTCAGGGAAGGTGATCTGGCTGGAAATATGATTGATGACCAGCCCCATGGCGCCGTCTTCGGAATGGGAACAGAGATAGACGACGGCCCGCTCGAAATGCGGCCCTTTGAGGTTCGGCATGGCAATAAGAAACTGCCCCTCCAGCGAGGAGGGCATCATACTCGTCCGTTGTTCTGCGGTACCGTTAATCATGACCTAAGGGTAACTGCGACTATAGTAAGCTGTAAAGCGCTTCCATTGCATGACGTGCACTTCGGTCCTTTTTCATCACATAAAATTGTGTGTTGCCTAAGGCGCAATTGGCTATCTTCCTTTCAGCCTGTCACAATGTGATCAGATTTGTCGCACAGGGTGATTGGGTGTCAGACCGGAGGGGCTACTGTCCCTTTCAGGCCCCGACGTGCTAGGTGTTTCGGGCTGCTTTCTTCTTGCTTTTATGAGATAACCATCTGAAAATGAATGATAAATTTAAGAATTTTTTTGCTCTCACCACGCTCGTTGCGGCGCTCCTTTCTCCGGTTCTTGCCGCCGCTGCCGTATCGGAATGGCAGGAGGCAGAAGGCGGCCGTATGCGCTTGGTCGCTGCTGGCCAGAAGGATGGCGTGCTCAAGGCCGGGTTGGAAATAGAGCTTGATGATGGCTGGAAAACCTATTGGAAAGTGCCCGGCGATACTGGGCTGCCACCGGATCTTGACAATTCAGCATCGGAAAATGTGGCGAAAATCGAGACCCTGTGGCCTGTGCCGCACCGCATAAAGGCTGGCGGCACCGAGATCCTCGGCTACAAGGAGGGGATCATCTTTCCGTTCCTTGTCACCCCGAAGGACAGCCAGCAGCCGGTCACGCTGAACCTTGCCGCTCAGATTGGTCTTTGCGCCGAGCTGTGCGTTCCGCTCTATGCCGAGATGACGCTGGACTTCCCCGGTGCCGGCTCCCATGATCTGGCGACGGAGTTGCTGATTGATCGCGACATGGCCCTTGTCCCCTCAGGGCCAAGGGAAGATTTCCGCATTGACGATATCCACGAGGAAACGGCGGCGGACGGCAGCAGGCGGCTGCTCATCGCAGCACAGATACCCGATGGCTATGGCAAAAAAGATCTGTTCGTAGAAGCGCCGGAGGGTTGGTATTTGCCCCTGACTTCCCATATGGAAAACAACGTAGACGGGCGGGAGCTTTTTTCGCTCAGCCTCGAAGGAATGCCGAAGGACGCCAAGACCGAAGGCGCCAGACTGACTTTTACATTGACCAATGGCGATGACGCCGTGGTCGAAACGAAAATACTGCAAGAGTGATGTTTCAAACCAAGAGGAGAGGGTTTCATGATCAAGGTAGGCGATAAGCTGCCAGAAGCAACATTCATTGTCATGGGTGAAGATGGCAAGGAACAGCGTACCATTTCCGATCTCTGCGCAGGGCGCAAGGTCGTCATTTTCGGCGTTCCAGGGGCTTTCACCCCGACTTGCCACCTCAACCATCTGCCTGGCTACATCAACACCATCGACGGTCTGCATGAGCTGGGTGTCGATGAGGTTGCCGTGGTTGCTGCCAACGACGTCTACGTCATGGACGCCTGGGCCAAGGCCAGCGGTGGCAAGGGCCAGATCACTTTCCTTGCTGACGGCAACGCCGACTTCGCCAAGGCGACCGGCCTTGACCTTGACGCCTCTGCTGGTGGCATGGGCACCCGTTTTCAGCGCTTCTCGATGGTTGTTGAAGACGGAACCGTGACCCACCTGAACCTTGAGGAAAATCCCGGTGCAGTGGTCACCAGCGGTGCTGCTGGCATCATCGCCCAGCTCAAGGGCGAATAGACCCTCGGGGCACTTTATTGGCTCACTGATGGTAAGACGCCAGCGACCAGATGGTTGCTGGCGTTTTTGTTTGGGGGGATTTGCCGGGCGGGCAAGCACATTGCGCTAGAACAGGCTGCCCTGTGCGTCGTCGTCGCCGCTCTTCTTGCTGCGGCTGCGGGCTGGCTTGGTTTGTTCCTTGAGGCGGGCAAGGATCTCCTGTTCGATGGCCTCGGTCAGTTTGGCCGTGGCCTTCTCCAGCCGCTCGGCGGAAGCCTCCTCGCTCAATACCTTGGCGACGGCCTTCTCGACCGGTGCACAGTCCTCGCTCGCTGTTGCGGCCTCAGCGATTTCCGGCGTTTGTGGCTGCGGTACGCTTTCTACCGGGATGTCCTTGGCCTTGGCGACGCGGCGGCGGGCGCGTTTGCCTGCAATCGAACGCAAATGGGCCTCGATGTCTTCTGCGGAAATGGCTCCGGAAGCCATGATGCCCGTTGTGGTGCTTTCGCATGTCTCGCCAGCAGCGTCAGAACCATCCGCCATATCGTCTGCTCCGTCCGGCTCATCGGCAGGGCGGCCAAGGCTGACCGGTCCGGGTTCATAGCTGTCGATGAGCGAAGCCGTGGCGGTGATTGAGCCATCAAGGAAGCTCAGGCTCAGCGGTGAGCCGGGATTGATTTCCTCGGCCCTGCGGATCAACTTGCCGTCGCGGTCACGCACCAGTGCAAAGCCCCGCTTGAGCACGCCCTTGTGCGAAAGGCTTTCGAGCAGACGGCTGACCGCATCGAGTTGTTTGCGCTTCTGGTCGCGGGTCAGCAGCGAAACACGATTGAGCCGCTCGCCTCGGTCCATGAGGCGCTCTGTCTGCAAGGAGATCCGGCCCGTGATAAGCTCGCCGCGCAGGCGCACGGTGATGCCGGAGAACTGGGCGCGCTTGCTCTGGGTTGCGATGGCAAGGCTCTTTTGCAGACGGTCATTGCGGTCCGACAGGCGATCCTTCTGCACTTTCAACCGCTCGGTTACCAGCGTCGGGCGCAGCCGTCCGCCGGCTACGTCCAGCCGTGACCGGCGCACTTGGGTGAAACTGATAAGCCCCTGTTCCAGCCGCCCCGAGGCCATGTCGAAGCGCTGGCGTGCAAGCGCAAGAATGTCCCTTGGCTGCGGCAGGGCGCGGGACGCTGAGCGCAGGTCGGAGCGGCGGCGATCCATCATGCGCGCAATCGCTCCATATTGCCTCAGATGCAGATCGCCAAGGGTCGCCACCAGTTCGGCCCGCACCGGCAGGGCGAGCTCGGCAGCTCCCGTCGGGGTTGGTGCGCGCAGGTCGGCCACATAGTCGATGAGTGTGACATCGGTCTCGTGCCCTACGGCGGAGATCACCGGAATGTTGCTTTCGGCAACCGCGCGGGCAGGGGCCTCCTCGTTGAAGCCCCATAGGTCTTCCAGACTGCCGCCGCCGCGCGCCACGATCAGCAGGTCCGGGCGCGGGATGGGGCCACCAACCGGCAGGGCGTTGAAACCGCGCACACCGGCAGCGACCTCTTCGGCGCAGCTCTCCCCCTGCACCCGCACCGGCCAGACGATGACATGCACCGGGAAACGGTCCCGTACCCGGTGCAGGATATCGCGGATGACCGCGCCAGTGGGCGAAGTGACCACGCCGATGACATGGGGCAGATGCGGCAGGGGCTTCTTGCGGGCAGCATCGAATAGCCCTTCTGCAGCCAGCTTCTTCTTGCGCTCTTCCAGAAGCGCCATCAGCGCCCCGGCACCGGCCGGTTCCATCTGGTCGATGATCATCTGATATTTGGACTGGCCGGGAAAGGTCGTCAGCTTGCCGGTGGCCACCACTTCCAGACCCTGCTCGGGCCGGACCGCCAGCTTGCTGGCCGCGCCACGCCAGATGATGCCCGAGAGCACCGACTTGTCATCCTTGAGATCGAGATAGACATGGCCCGACGCCGGACGGGTGACCCGCCCCAGCTCGCCGCGCACGCGCACATAGCCGAACTGATCCTCAATGGAGGATTTCACCGCAAAGGAGATTTCCGAGACGGTGAATTCGGTTGCGTTGCTGGGCGCTTTGTCGGCCATGATGATTCCCGGTTGAGATTCGTTTGAATGGGTCCATTGGTGCCCATCTTTGCCCGCCCGGTCAAGCATCTGGCCCCGCTTTTGCGTCAAAGCATGAGGGATCGCACAATGGCCTCTTGCCCTTGGGGGAAATTCAGAGCAGAAAAGGGGAAAACTGACGTCTGAGCGAGGAGCGCCGCCATGTCCCATTATGATTTCAAGAGCCAGCGCCTCTGGGTGGAGCAGGATATTGCCGAGCGTATCGCCATTCCGTGCGACCGGGCTCAGGCCAACTATCTGCTCAATGTCCTGCGCATGGAAGAAGGTGATCCGATGCTTGTCTTCAATGGCCGCGATGGCGAGTGGAGGGTGGAAGTGCGCCCCATGGGCCGCAAGAAATGCGCGCTCGTCCCGCTTGAGCAGACCCGACCGCAGCCCGATCCGGACGCCAGTGACCTGCACTATCTGTTTGCGCCGCTGAAGTCTGCCCGCATCGATTACATGGCCCAGAAAGCTGTGGAGATGGGTGCCAGCCGCCTGCGCCCGGTCTTCACCCAGCACACGCAGGAACGCCACCCCAAGCTCGACAAGATGCGCGCCAATGTGATCGAGGCGGCTGAGCAGTGCGGCATCCTTGCCATCCCCGATGTGGCTGAGCCGGTGACCATCGGCCGATTGCTTGCAGACTGGGAAGACAATGACGAGGGTCGGCACATCATCTTTTGCGACGAGGGCGAGCTGGGCAAGAACCCGCTGGCAATCCTCGACACCATCCGTGGCGAGGGCAACACGGTGCCGCCGCTGGCTGTGCTCATCGGACCCGAAGGCGGCTTTTCTGCCGAGGAACGGGAAATGCTGCGGGCGTCGTCGTTTGTCACGCCCATACCGCTCGGTCCGCGTATCCTGCGCGCCGATACGGCGGCGGTTGCCGCGCTGGCAATCGTTCAGGCGGTTCTGGGCGACTGGGCCGACCGCTAACACGCACGCCAAATGCCGCAGGACGAAGGGGTTGTTCCGCCCCTGTCTTGCAGATAGGATGAGGCCTTCCAGCCTGCACCGGAGGCCTGTACCGGACGATTGGACAAGAGACTGGCCAGCCCGGCCAATTTGCCAGATCGCCAACCTCCGGTTTCAGATAGTCAGAAAGTTCGTTTGATCATGGTCATGTCCGCCGAGGCCTGGGGCCTTTTTCTTGTTGCCTGCCTGATGCTAAACATCGCACCGGGGCCGGATCTCATTTTTGTTCTGTCTCGCACCCTTGGCCATGGTCGCAAGGCGGGGTTTGCCGCCTCTTTCGGGGTCTGTTCCGGTGCGATGGTGCATGTGCTCGCCGCAGCCCTTGGCGTGTCGGCCATTCTGGCCACTTCCGCGACGGCCTTTATGCTCGTCAAATATGTCGGCGCTGCCTATCTCGTCTGGCTTGGCATCAAGGCCATGCTGTCGCGGGAAGGGATGTTGCAGATTGAGGGCAAGCACAAGCCGGGAGCGACCGCATGGTCGATCTATCGACAGGGAGTGCTGATTGATGTGCTCAACCCGAAAGCCGCCCTGTTCTTCATGGCCTTCCTGCCGCAGTTTATTCCGCATGATGGTTCGCTCAGCGCCCTGCTGATCCTGCTGGATACGCTATTCCTCGGCGCAATCGTGATCGCCTCCGGCCTGCTGGTGGAAGCTGGCTACATCATGCTGGCCGCACCTCTGGGGACCTATCTGCGCAACAACAAGACCATTGCCCGCCGGATTGACCGTCTGGTCGGAGGGCTGTTCATCGGGCTTGGGGCCAAGATCGCTCTCACCGACTGAGTGTTTGACTGGCCGAAGGCCCGCGAACCAGCGGGCAATCGGGAATCCATCAATCCAGTGGCAGGTATCCATCAATAAGTTTGATTTGCTGCACCCTGCACTCTCCTGTAGGGGGAAAGGGGGAACGGCTCCCGTCCTGCGCCTTATGGTGACAGACCGCCCGGGTTCGCTCCTTCCAACGCTCCGGCTCAGTTTCAAAGGCCGGTCAACCACATGACGCGAGGCGCGGGCCATGGCTGCCAGCACACAAAATTCTGCCGGTTTCGAGGGTGACAACCCCGTTCTTGGCATTCTCCTGATGGTGCTCTTCTGCATGCTGATTCCCTTCAGCGATGCCTGCCTCAAGCTGCTTGGACAGACCGTTCCGGTGCTTACTGTCATTGTGGTGCGCTTCTCCCTGCAGTTTCTCTTCATGGGATCGCTCATGCTGATCCGGAAGAGAACCGTCAGCCATCTCTTCCATCTGTCATCCTATATCTGGTGGCGGCTGTTCTGGCGGGCGGCAATGCAGATGTCCGGCATCGTGTTCATCTATATCGGCCTGCAATATATGCCGCTGGCCGATACCACGGCCATCTGCTTCATCTTTCCGATCATCATGCTGTTCGTCGGCCATTTCGTCATGAAGGAAGCAGTCGGCCCACATCGGGTCGTGGCCGCTCTCGTCGGTTTCGCCGGAACGCTGATGGTTGTCCAGCCCAACTTCATGGAAGTGGGGCCAAATGCGTTGTGGCCGGTCGGCGTGGCGTTCACCTTCGTGATCTTCATGCTGGTGACGCGCCAGACAAGCCGCGGCATCGACCCGCTTTCCGTACAGGTGCTGTCAGCCCTTCTGGCGCTCGCTATCGTCTCCCTGCCGATCCTGCTGCTGAATGGCGAGGGCTTTGAGGCCTTTGATCTCAAGTGGCCGGTTGGCAATGAATGGATATTCCTGCTCGGGGCCGGGCTGATCGGTTCTCTGGGCCATCTGTTGATGACGGCTGCCGTTCATCTGGCCCCTTCCGCCACACTGGCTCCGATGCAATATCTGGAAATCCCGTTTGCAACCCTCATCGGCTGGATGATCTTTTCCGATCTGCCCAACAGTCTCGCGGCCTGGGGCATTGCGGTGACCATTGGCGCCGGGCTCTACATCATCTATCGCGAGCAGAAGGCGCAGCGCGCGAACCGTCTCAAAGCCGGGCTTGATCTTCCCACCGAAGAGATCGCCTAAATTTAATAGCTGCGTCACAATTATTTGCAATGTAGCATCACAGACCCATTGTAACACCAGAACCGAATGCCTAATTTGGCAATACGTGACGGGGGCCGTGCCCGCTGTCATGCCTGCCACACTGCAAGGAGCCTACTCATGGCCGCTTCCCCGAAAGAAACTGTTACCCTGACCCTTAACGACCGCGCCGCCTTGATCGAGGCCATTTCGTCGGGGGAGAAGCCGAAGGAAAAATGGCGGATCGGTACCGAACACGAGAAGTTCACCTTCTACAAGGACAACTTCGAACCTGTGCCCTACGAGGGCGAGCGCGGCATTGAACGGCTGCTGCTGGGCATGGAGGGCCTTCTGGGCTGGAAGCGCGTGGAAGACAAGGGCAAGATCATCGGTCTGGTCGATCCCATCGACGGCGGAGCGATTTCGCTTGAACCGGGTGGGCAGTTCGAGCTCTCCGGCGCACCGCTCGACAATCTGCATCAGACCTGCCGTGAGGTTCATATTCATCTGGCCCAGCTGCGCGAAGTGGCAGACCCGCTTGGTATCGGTTTTCTCGGCCTCGGCGTTTCGCCGAAATGGCGCCTGAACGAAGTGCCGGTGATGCCCAAGAGCCGCTATGGCATCATGATGAAATATATGCCCAAGGTTGGTAGCCGTGGGCTCGACATGATGTTCCGCTCCTGCACCATTCAGGTCAATCTGGATTTCTCCAGCGAAGCGGACATGGTCAAGAAACTGCGCGTCGGTCTGGCCTTGCAGCCGATCGCAACGGCGCTGTTTGCCAATTCACCGTTCCTTGATGGCCACAAGAATGGCTATCAGTCCCTGCGCGGTGCCATCTGGCACGATACCGACAAGGACCGCACCGGCATGTTGCCCTTCGCCTTCGAGGAAGGCTTCGGCTATGAGCAGTATGTGGATTGGGCTCTGGATGTGCCGATGTATTTCATCGTCCGCGATCACACCTATTACGACATGACCGGGATGACCTTCCGCGAGTATCTGGGCGGCAAGCGCAAGGAAGGCATGCCTGACACGATGCCGACCCTTCAGGACTGGGAAGACCATCTGACCACCGTATTCCCTGAAGTGCGCCTCAAACGCTACATCGAAATGCGTGGCGCCGACGGTGGCCCTTGGCGTCGCATCTGCGCCCTGCCAGCGCTCTGGACCGGGTTGCTTTATCATCAGCCGGTTCTGGATGCCGCCTGGGATCTGGTCAAGGACTGGACCGCTGAAGAGCGGGATGCCTTGCGCATCGGCGTTGCCACCCATGGCCTCAAGACCCCGTTCCGTGACACCAACGTGCTGGCGATCGCCAAGCAGGTTGTCACCCTGTCCCGCAAGGGGCTGGCTGCGCGGGATCGCCTCAACGGGGCCGGCTTTGATGAAACCCAGTATCTGGCCGCGCTGGAAGAAACCGTCACGCTCGGTCTGACACCGGCTGACCAGCTTCTGATGCGCTACAACAACGAATGGGGCGGCAACATCAACCGCGTCTTTGAGGATTTCGCCTACTGATCGGGCGCGGGCGACCATCGGTGCCATCTCCGTTGCGTCTTTAACCCGCCTTATCCCGTTGCCCCGCGCGAGCCACAGTCGGCTTGTATGGGGGCGGGCGTGGAAGGTCTGGCCGGTTCCGTCTTTGCGTCGCGGTTGAGAACATGCTTTCCGGCTTTATCGCAGCGTCTTCACCCCAAGGAAGCGTTGCAAAAGTCGCGCGCGGTGGATGGTGGCTCATGCTCCTTGTGCTAGGATGGGGCAGCCTGTCAGAGGGGATTTGATATGAAGCGCTCTATGGGATTGACCCTTGCCATCCTGCCACTCCTGCTGACGACCGCTTGCGTGCCGGTCAAGATCAGCGGTCAGAAGCCAGACGGAACCAAGGTCCGGCTGCTGTTCTATCCCGGCGGTGACAAGCTGGAAGACCTCGTCATCCTTGATGAGCGGACCTATTTCGGCAAGGTTTCGGAGCTCGACAACGCTCCGGCCAACGATCTGCAATTCACACTCAGTGATGGCCGGACCTTCGCGGCCGAATGCACCGCAGTGCAGGTGGACGCGGCGAACAATCCAAAATGTATGGAATATGAGGTTTACCGCAGCGAGGATGACGCCATCCCCGAG
Source organism: Cohaesibacter haloalkalitolerans (assembly GCF_003574655.1). Lineage (GTDB taxonomy): Bacteria > Pseudomonadota > Alphaproteobacteria > Rhizobiales > Cohaesibacteraceae > Cohaesibacter > Cohaesibacter haloalkalitolerans. The sequence goes on along the minus strand of NZ_QNUM01000002.1, from coordinate 255,168 downwards.
CACACGGTCTTTTATCGCCCACGCTGGTATTGATCAGGATTGATCTGGGTTTGATCCGGGCCTGTCGCCTTGTGGCGGCGGGGAAAAGAAAAGGCCAGATCCATGATGACCCAGATCCATGATGCTTCAGATCCATGATGCCAAGGCAATTGGCCGGATCTGGCGAGGTGATCGGGTACAGGGAGATTTCCGCATCAGCAATCAACCCCAGAAAAGAGCTGAGCGCTCTTCCCGGTACTCACCTTTCGGCATGTGCGACAGTATTCAGACGGCGGGCGCTAGCGCCAGCGCCCGACCATCTCGACAAAGCCGTCGCCGGTGACTTCTTCCCCGTAGATATAGCCGTTGACATTGATCTTGCCGTCAAACTTGATCAGGTTGCCGATCTTGGACACCACTTCGCGTTCCTGATAGGGCAGGCTGATCTGCAGGCAGGTTTCAAGCGGTTCGTGGGAGAGCACCACATGGCGCGGGTAGCGGCGGCCAGACAGGCGGCTGTCCATAAAGTCGTTGAGTTCAAGCGGGGCGATCTTCTCGATAATATGGGTCCCGTCTGGCAGCACCACCGTGCAGCAGGTATCCTGCTTGTTGCGGGCAAAATCCCATAGCTGCGAGGCGCTGAGCCGGATGCCGTTGCTGAGCTGTGAGTAGAGATTGATCCACTGGCGCTGTTCAACGTTGCGGTCGAGGCTGAAGCGTCTAGGCAGGGCACCCCACTGGCGGTTGAGCCACATGGCGCCGGTAACACTCTGCGGTTTGCCCATCAGGGTGACACAGCCGGACATCTGGATACACGGCAAGGCAAATTTATACTGCTGCGCTCCCAGAAAATGGAAGTCACCTTCGCCATTGTTGACCAGAATGGGCATGTTGACCATGCCGAACAGCTCGATGGAGGCGTCCGGAAGCTCGGCCGTGATCGTCAGCTCGCTGCCGCTGCCCTTGATGTCGAGGTCACTGGTCGTGAAGCGCAGGGATTGTCCGCCGATTTCGATATCCTTCAGCGGAACGGTACTTTCGGCTTCGCGGATCCAGCCAGTATCCTGATCCATCAGGCACATGCTGATCGAGATCTTGGCCTCGCAGTTGAGCTGCTGAATGATGAGAAGCTGGACACGAAAACTGAAATGCTGTCCGCCGCCTCTGAGACTGGTCGAGAACTGCCAGGATTCGAGCGGATGCAGGCCGCCATGCCATGCGAGATCGTGCGATAGGCGAGCCGGTGATTTTTCAACGACCTTGCCCCGGTATGGGGGGCGGTAGGTTATGTCTTCGGGTGTTTGTGCCTTGAGTTGCATACAGGACCTCCCTTTAAGCGAATTCCGTGAGAAGCCAGAAGCGGCTCCGCGTTTGGATAGTGCGCCAGGGCTGGCTGACAGGCGGTCCGGAACAGTGTGCGCTGGTTTGAAACGGATCTACACACAATCCCGAGACCAATCATAACGCCGGGATATTTCTCCAAACATCGGCGTTGAGGCTGGAATGCGCGAAAACTGCTGGAACTCTTGGGGGCCTTAAAACTGTTTGAACGCGCCTCTCAATGCCTCCCTGGGCATTTCTGCTTATTCTTCAAGGTTTGCCTTCTGCTTACAGATGTTACAACGCAATTGTGTCATCAATATTATTGCCACTTGACTTATGTAAGCTTTGTGCATTGGTCGACCAATTCCGACTCTTGATTACCCTGCAAGTATATGTTAGCGCTAGACAATGCCATCTAGTCAAGGGAAATATTGTCGCCTGACAAATTTTTAATTTTGTACAGAATATTGTAGAAATAAGTGCACTATCAACAGGCAATATATTGGCGATCGTGCTGAAAAAATGGACAAAAATATAGACAATTCTATCTGCTTTTAAGCCAAAAACTTGAAAATTGCCTCATTTTAGGAACGAGAACAAAATTGTTCAAAAATATTGGCCGTTTTGTTTGTATGCGACCTTCATTAGACCATGGTATCGCTAACATTATTAGAAATAGATCCTGCTGTCTCTGGTTTCATTCATAGGTGGGCATGGCAAGATTTTGCCAGCGTTACGACAGCGACACTTCACGCTGAGCCTGCGCGGGGTGGAACGCGAAAAGGGCCCCCGGAAATGATATCCGGAGGCCCTCAAACTGCGGGCTGCGGGGTCAGATTTCTGGGCTTTCAGCATTCAACCTGTAACAGATGCGTACCGATTGCGTTTGAGCGCTCGTTGCGTCCCGAGGTCAGGTTGATGCCAAGCCCACAGTTCTATACCATCAGGCTACATTCTGCACCGACGCCGCGGGCCGCCATATGGCTGATAGGAGCAATCCCATGCCCGGAAGCTTCTGTAGCTCGCAGCACATGCCGGTATGTTGCAATAGCCAACCGGGCCACGATAGAACGTGCGAGGTGGCGGTGGAGCCCAGCGCCGAGGAGGTGGTGGAGCCCAACGGCGAGGAGGAGGTGGAGCCCAGCGCCTTACCGGTGGACGCCAGTAATTCCTTGGAGGAGGGCGTCTCCAGTAAGGACGTGGCGGTGGAGCACCCCAACCCGGGGGTGGTGGTCCGAAGGCATAGGCCGAACCGGATGGCAAGGTCAGAGAGCCAAATGCGGAAAGGATCAATGCTACGGCGACCGTGTAGACGAGTTTCATGATCGTAACTCCTGTCGCAAGAGTGAAGGTCGTTAGCTAAACGACTGAACGCATTACCCGGTATTGTTTCTCATTATCGCACTTTTGCGCCTGTCCGTCGATGTAGATGAATGTAGCAATCCGGAAAACACTGGTCTGAATTTCCCCGGTAACATCTTCTGCGTGTTGAATTTTTTGCAAGGCGTCAGGTTTCTGACAAGCAACAAAGGCAGGCAACAAAGGCAGGCAAGATGGTCGCCATCTGTCGCAAGAAAGCGCAGGCCACGGCAGTTGCAGGTCGTAATATCAAGCAACTTGATGATTCAAGAATAAATAGTCATTAGAAGTGATGGATCGGATCTGGTAGGGTTATGCTTCGATTGCCAGCGGCCTTGACGTTGCCCGGCTCCGAATGGCCCGGCTTTAAACGGCTCGTCTCCAAACACTTAGCGCCAGCCTGCCTTGCCCAGGATCGTTCCCATGAGTGAAACTGCCACCCTGTCGCCAACAGATCGCCCCGCCACCCTTTCGTCCGGCCCGTCCATGTCGGGCAAGGACATGGGGCTCTATGCCATGATGATCATCGTCTGGGGTACCAGCTGGATCGCAATGGCGCATCAGGTGGCCATCGTGCCTGCGATTGTCACTGGCATCTATCGCTTTGCGCTGGCCGCAGCCGTCACCTTCCTCTGGGCCATCATCGGCAAATATCCGCTGCGCTTTCCCCTGCGAGTGCATTTGCGTCTGGCGCTGGTCGGGATCTTCATGTTCTCGAGCAATTTCGTGATGTTCTACTACGCTGCCAGTCACATTGCGTCGGGGCTGATGGCGGTTATCTTCTCCCTTGCCAGCCTCTTCAACATGATCCTCAGCGCGCTGTTTCTGGGCGTTCGACCTTCCCGATCGGGATTGGTCGGCACTGTGCTGGGGCTTTGCGGCATCGGGCTGATCTTCTGGCCGGAAATCCGGGCAAGCGCTGGCAATGACGGTGTGCTTCTGGGGCTCGGCTTTGGTCTGTGCGGTACCTTGCTCTTCTGCACCGGCAACATCCTTTCGGTGTCAAACCGGAAGTTCAACATCCCGCTGATCAGCGCCAACAGCTGGTGCATGACCTATGGTACGCTCTGGCTGGTCTTTCTGGCCTTTGCTCTCGATGTTCCCTTCCTGATGGACTGGAGTGGCGAATATTGGCTCGCCATGGGCTGGCTGGTGGTCATGGCCTCTGTGGTTGCCTTTTGGGGCTACATGACCCTGCTCAATTCCATCGGACCGGCAAAGGCTGGCTATCTGACGGTGCTCTTTCCTATCGTCGCCCTGATCCTATCGACGCTGTTCGAGAATTATCATTGGACCATGTGGGGCCTTGTCGGGCTTGCCTCGATCATCGCCGGCAACATTCTGGTGATGAGAGGCGGCAGGCGCAAAGGTGCCTGATCGCGTTGCTCCGTTCCTCTGACCGGTCTTCTTCTTCAGTCTTTGGGGATGTTTACTGAGCAATCTTCTGTGGCTGAGGGTCCTGTCTCGGCCGCCACTGGGATACGGACCTATCCATCTGGGCGATGTCGAACAAGGGTTCGGGCTTGCGGTTGTAGCTCAGAATGTAGCCAAGCATTTCATCGCGCTTCTTGAGCAGCTTGCCTTCACGATAATAGATCAGGATGGAGCAGAACTGGGCGCCGCACAGGCTGCTCATGGGCATTTCCCTGTCACAGCTCAGCCCCTGATGCGACAGCACCAGATCGAGATGGCCATCGCCGTCAAGATCAACCTCATAGACGCCTCTGAAGTCGAATTTGCCCGAGCCCCCATCGCAGCCTTCCTTGATCTGCTGTTTAATGAGATAGAGCGTGGCATTGGTATAGCCAGCCGACGCCTGCCCACCGGGGCTGATCTGGGCGATCAAGGCGAGCCCGAAGGCGAAGGCCGACAGCCATGTTTGTCTTTTGCGCACCATCTGTCACTCTCCTGATATCCGGTGAGGAGACCGGCGCTCCTTGGCGCTCGCTCTTTCCTAGATTTATCCGTAATTGTGACAATAGATGAAAAGTCTAAAGAGATTATGCAACGGCACGGCATCGGGAAAAATTGCTCTGGACGATATGGCTGTGCGTGGGACCCTGCTGCGTAGGGGAGGTCGCCTGAGAGCGGGAGAGAAGGGCGCTCCGCCCTTCCGTTCTTTTCCGGGCATGCTGGCCTATTCGGCAGCTATGGAGTTGCTGCCCGAAACGTTGTCGAGTGCGTTGACAATATGGGCCGCCAGCGCATTGTGAATGCGTTCCCGGGCATTGTCGGATCTCAGCAGTGCGATATCGCAATGATGCAATTCGGGAAAGCCTTCCCGCTCTCCAAGCACCCGCATGTCCGACGTCAGTGCGCTTTCCGGCAACACCGAAACCGCCAGCCCCGACATCACCGCACCGGTTTGGGCGGCAGCGGAGGAGCTGACATAGGCAATGCGATATTTCCGGCCGATCCGCGACAGCGCAGCCGTAGCCGCCGCCCGCCAGGAGCAGGTCTTGGTGCCGAGCGCCAGTGGAATCGTTGACTGGCAGTGGACGGAATGATGCGCCGAGGAGACCCACAGCAGTGGCTCGGAGCGAATGATGCGACCATTCTTCTCCCGCGTCCGGTCTCCATGGGTGACGATACCCAGATCAAGCCGCCCTTCCTGAATGCGTCGATGGATGCAAGAGCTTTGCTCGCACACCACCTCGATCTCGATATTGGGGTGAGTCGTGGCAAAACTGGCCAGCACCGTCGGCAACAGACGCGGCGCATAGTCGTCGGGCAGGCCGAGCCTGACAGTGCCTGACATGGCATCGGCTGAGAAGGCGGCTATGGTTTCGGCATTCAGCGAAAGCATGCGGCGGGCGAAGTCCAACAGCCGCATCCCGGCGTCCGTCACCCGGCTCTGACGCCCATCCCGCACGAAAATGGTCTGGCCGACACGCTCTTCCAGCCGTCGCATCTGCATGGAAACCGCAGACTGAGTCTTGTTGACCTGCTCGGCAGCCCTGGTAAAGCTGCCGGTTTCTGCGATGGCGATAAAGGTCCTGAGCTGGTCAAGATCGAGAAGGGCATTCATCAGAAATCTCCAATTCCACACTTCCGGCACGACGGCCTTGCCGGTGCTCCGGAGGCCGTCAATCAGTGGGGCCAGATGTATCATTGATCCATTTTTCAATCCATCACTAAATGAGATGAATTCTATAAAAAACATTCGTTGGATTTATTGTTCAGACTCTGGAATAAAGGCACCAACAGCAAAGGACAGCTGATCAGACAGCGGCGAAAGCCCGAAACAAAGTGCCTTTTCCCGCCAGAAACAGTGTCCGATGCATGCGCAACAAGGTGGTGTGCGTCTGGTCCGTCGGGGACCATGCGGCTGCATCCGGAACCAGTGACCCAGCCTATCTCCATGGCGCTTTCAGGAGCTCATGGCAGATGACAACAACTTAAGGAGACAAGATATGCTGACAGTCATTCTTCATTCTGCACTTGCATCTGCAGTTGCCGGCGTTGCTCGTCTCGTGGCAGCTGGCGCAACAATCGCACGCAATCGTGCGGCTCTGAAATCCCTTGCCGAACTGGATGAACGCACGTTGGCGGATATCGGTTTGACAAAAAGCGACGTGATCACGGCTTCCGCTCAGCCGCTCTATCGTGATCCGTTGCTGATCGACCCTTTCGATGCGCGCCGTCGCATCCATTCCCGCGAGCTGGACATCCTGGCGCGCTGGTACAGCCCGGCTTCGGACCTTGAGCATCCGCAACCGGCTGAAGAACGGACTGCAGTAAAACAAGCGCCGCTTTGCTGTGATCCGAAGGGAGCGTAATCAGAATGCCAGGCCGTCGGCAGCTCCCAACAGACGGCCACCCATTTGACTAAGCAGCCAGGGGTCGTCCTTGAGATCCCTGTTATCCTTGGCCCGCCACCTGTGGCGGGCCTTTTTTTGTCTTCAGCGTCAGCCGACGACGATGACATGTACCGCGCGCGGGCCGTGGGCGCCGAGCATGATTTTCTGTTCGATGTCGCCCGAACGGGAGGGCCCGGTGATCATGTTGAGGGCGCGAGGCATGTGGGCCTTGCCCCCAAGATCCCGCAAGCGATCATGGATGCTCTCATAATTGCCGGCAATGTCGTCGGCATGGACAACGATGATGTGGTTCTCCGGCAGGAAATTGATGGTCGTGGGGTTGTCCGGACCGGAGGCCAGAACCGCCGTGCCGGTTTCCGCCACGCCACCAAGGGCATGGTTCACCCCGACAAGGTCCGAGCCGTCCGAAGGGCCGATCTTGCGCTCCAGTTGCGGTTCGCTCTGCCAGTTGACTGCCGCAAGCCGAGGGTCTGAGCCGGTGATGATCGACTGTGGCAGATTGTGGGCGCGCAGATAGTCCGCAATGGCACCGGGCAGCTCGTCATAGGAGGCAATGCGCGCCGTGGTCGAGGAGACCCGCTCGGCATAGTCCATGAACATGGCGACCTTCTCATAGGCCCCAACCTCGCCCCGTTTGGGCACAATGCCCAGAGGCTTTGACGCAAGCCGCTCCAGCACTTCCGCTCGGGCAGTTTCGCGGTTCGGGTCTGCAACGGCACCGACTGCGGAAAGCGAGCGCCGGATCTTGCCGAGAATGGCGGATTTGGCGGCCTTGTTGTCGTGTGGCTTGCTCATGCCGCATCTCCTTTGGTCTGTCCGTTGCTGGCCTGCCGTTCGGCCCAAAGCTGCTGGAAGGTCTTGCCTTCAGGGGCCGGGAACTCGCGATGCTTGGTCCAGCCGCCAGCCGCAGGCAACCGGCGCATGAGCGCGGTCTGTGGCGCAAGATATTTCATCAGCCGCATGCCAAAGCGCATGGTTTGGTGATAGAGGCGCGGGCGACGGGCAAAATAGGCCCAGCCCTTGAGGCCCCAGCGTTGCGGGGTGGGATTGAGATGGCGCTCATATTCCCGCTCGCGCCAGTGTCGCAGCATCTTGGGCAGCGGGATGCGCATCGGGCAGACGCTCTCACAGCGCCCGCACAGCGTCGAGGCATTGGGCAGATGGCCTGCCTTGTCGACCCCGATCAGCGATGGCGTCAGCACCGACCCCATCGGGCCGGGATAGACCCAGCCATAGCTGTGGCCACCAACCGCGTGGTAGACCGGACAGTGGTTGATGCAGGCGCCACAGCGGATGCAGCGCAGCATTTCCTCGAAGTCCGTGCCCAGCATTTCCGAGCGGCCATTGTCCAGCAGCACCACATGATACTGCTCCGGTCCGTCCGGATCCTCTGCCCGGCGGGGGCCGGTGGAAATGGTGGTATAGACGCTCTGTTCCTGCCCGGTGGCGGAACGGGCCAGTAGCCTGAGAAAGACGTCGAGGTCGTTGAGCGTCGGGATGACCTTCTCGATCGAGGCCAGCACGATGTGCACCCGGCTGAGGGTCTGGGTTAGGTCGCCATTGCCCTCGTTGGTGACGATGACCGACGAGCCGCTTTCGGCGACAAGGAAGTTCGCCCCGGTGATACCGACGTCGGCGGCGAAATATTTCTCGCGCAACACGGCCCGGGCCTCGCCAAGCAGCGAGACCGGATCATCAAGGTTGCGGTTTGGGTCAAGCTGGGTGTGGGCGCGGCGGAAGTCGGCTTCGACCTGCTCCTTGGTCACATGCACGGCCGGGGCGATGATGTGGCTCGGATGTTCGCCGCGCAACTGGATGATATATTCGCCAAGGTCGGTCTCGGTGACCTCCATGCCGTCCTTTTCGAGAAATGCATTGAGCTGCATTTCTTCCGAGATCATCGACTTGCCCTTGGTCATCGTCCGCGCACCAACCGACCGGCAGATATCGCGCACGATCTCGCAGGCATCCTGAGCCGTCTCGGCCCAATGGACATGGCCACCGCTGGCGGTCACCTTCTTTTCATATTCGTCGAGATAGACATCAAGATGCTTGAGGCAGTGGGTCTTGATGTCCCGTCCGAGATCGCGCAGGGCCTCGAATTCCGGCAGGGCATCGACCGCATCCTGCCGTTTGCCGATGAAGCCAAGCTCCACATTCTTGAGGGCCCGCTGCAGGGTGGTGTCGGCCAGTGCCTCGCTGGCATTCTTCTTGAAATCGGGTGATGTGATTTCCATGCTGCTCCCCTCCTAGCGTCCGGATTTCTCGCCGATGGCAGGGCCATCCGCCATGTCGGCCAGCACTTCGGCGATGTGGCGCACCTGAATGGCCGATCCGTCGCGCTTGAGCTTGCCGGCCATGTTCATCAGACATCCCATGTCGCCCGCCAGCAGCGTTCCGGCCCCGGCATCGGTGATGGTCTTGGTCTTCTTGCTGACGATGGCATTCGAGATGTCGGGATATTTGACGCTGAAGGTGCCGCCAAAGCCGCAGCACACATCGCTGTCCTTCATTTCCTTGAGGTCAACGCCGGGGACCGAAGCCAGCAGCTTGCGCGGTTGGTCCTTGATGCCGAGCTCCCTCAGGCCCGAGCAGCTGTCGTGATAGGTGACCGTTCCGGTGAAATGGGAAGAAACCTTTTCGATACCGGCGATATCGACCAGAAAGCTCACCAGCTCGTAGGTCTTGCCTGCGACCGCCACGGCACGATCAGCCCATTCCGGCTCGTCAGCGAGCAGCGATGGATAGTGCTTGCGGATCATGCCGGTGCAGGAGCCGGACGGGGCGACGATATAGTCATAACCCTCGAAGGCCTTGATCACCTGCTTGGCCAGCGCCTTGGCATCGTCCTTGTCGCCCGAGTTGTAGGCGGGCTGGCCGCAGCAGGTCTGGTCCCGTGGCACTTCCAGCTCGAAGCCTGCGTCTTCCAGCAGCTTGACCGCAGCAAAGCCGACCGTCGGGCGGAACAGGTCCACAAGACAGGTGACGAACAGGCCGACCCGCTTGCCTTTCGTGTCCTTGGGGGTAGGGGAGGCGAAATTCATTTCAATCTGGTCCATTGGTCTCGGTCTTCTTCAGGCGCTGGCGCTTTCAATGCGTTCGGTTGGCCGGGGCAGAGCCTTCGGCCCGGGGGGCACGACTGTTATCGGTCCCTGTGGCACTGCCATGTCTCCGGGGCTACAAAGTCCCGTGCCCGACCGTTTAAAAGCTCTCGATGAAAGGATGGTCTGGCGGCAGTCTGGCGTCTATTGCCCCGATGTGCAAGGGCTCGGAAATCAGCTATCCCCCAATTCGCACCCTTTCCCCCGCTCTCTGCCATGTGGCTTTTGCTGCCAGATTGCAGCGGTGACGGCAAGGACTTTGGCCGATGGGGCCAATGGGACGGATTGACCGGTTTACAATCGGCGTTAACAGAGTCTGAATGAACACCTCTCGATGACTGGTCTGTTGGGTCAACCCATGACTATACTGCATGGAAACGGCGGCAGATATGACGGCTGGATCATCGGGGATGATGAAAGCCAGCGGTTTGCATAAAGGACAACGCAGTGTAAAACGAAGGATGCATCGCGTGCTTTGCGGGCCGTTGCCGACTTGAGTTGCACAAAAGAGGGGACTGTGCATGAAAGGTTCTGCTGTTGCCATTCTAGGCTGCGCTGCGGCGATCTATGCTTTTTTTGCGGAGCCGTCCCTGGTCGGTCCTGTCCTTCTGGGCATGGCTGTGCTCGGTCTGCTGGCGAGTTGGTGGCGGGCCCGCCCGGTGCTACTGCTTGCCGTCTTCTCTCTGCTTGCGCTGGCTTTTGTCTGTCTGCCGCAGGGGCTGGGCCATCTGTTGGGGCTGTTCGGCGTCGATATGCGCACGCTTTCCACCCTTGCGCCCAACGCGGCCTTCACGCCCGTTTCTTTCCTTATATCGGTGCTGGTGTCCGTCGCTTCGGCAGGGGTGGTTGCTTTGTTGTTTGTCCTTGGCTGTCGCAGGCAAAGCGGCGGTGTACGGCTGAGCGCCCTTGAGGCGAGCGAGGATCTTGGTCGCCTTCTTTGTCTGGTCTCGCGCCTCACCGGATTGCTCTATATTCCGCTCATTCTGTTGCCGGTCTATTGCCTTTTTGCCGCCTGCAGGGGGACCATCCTGCCAGACCTTTCCCTGCTGTATTGGCGCAGCGACCCGTCCTCTTTCTCGTCGACCCCGCCCGATACGACCGGCTGGCTTGTGGCACTTCTGGTGCTTGGCAGCATCGCTGCGGCCTACATGCGTGACGTTCAGCATCGTTATGTCGGTCTGCGTGGACGCATGGGGCCGAAGGGGCAGGCATGGGTCGAATGCCTTGGTGGGCTGCTGCTGCTTCTGCCGACGAGTTGGGCGCTTGTGGCGCTGGGCTGGCGGCAGGTTGCTGGGCGATGGTCTGACTGGCCTCCAGCCGCTTCCGGCCCCGGCGTCTCGGACCTGATCCTTCTCGGCCCCGTGCCGGGCTGGCTGCTGGCCGTCACGCTTGCGGTTGCTTTCCTGTTGCTGGGGGCTGCTGCTGTGGCGATGATCCTGCGCTCGCTGGTCTATCTCTATGGGCCGCCCTATCTCAAGAAGCGCGCCGGAACCCACATCGATCCGAGCCTTTCCAATCCCGAGGAGCCCGTTGACGCATGACCGACTGGTTCGACATCGCCCTGACCGTCTGGCGCCAAGGGGCCCCGTTTCTGATGCTGGCGGCATTGCTGCTGATCATGCTGACCGGCTACCCGTTCGCTTTCATCACCGGCGCGGTGGCGCTGGCTTTTGCGGTTGCCGGGGCTGGCTCCGGCCTGATGGATGGCACCCTGTTTGCTGCGTTGCCCGATGACATCCTCTCGGAGATCATCCTCAACCCGATACTGCTCGCCCTGCCGCTGATCGTGCTTTTTGCCGAACTGCTGGTCGCCAGTGGCCAGATGGTCAGCGCATCAAGGGCTGTGAAAGCCACCTTCGGCGCCAGTGTCTATCCCTCCGAGCCTGATGAAGGCACGACGTCCAGCGTTCGCTCTGCCCGACGGGACACCATGATGCGGGAGGACATGGCAAGAGGCAGGCGAGAGCCGAACCGCCAGCGCTCCACAGCCATGGCACTGCTGCTGCCAGTGCTCATTCTCATGCACCTTGTCGCCTATCAGTTTGCGGTGCCACCCGACTATCTCGCCATGGCCCTGACGCTGCCTGCTGCGGCGCTTATCGGTCTTTATCTTGCCAACTGGCTGGTTCCCCTCTGGGGGGCCGCTCACAAGCGTCGGCGGCTAGGGCTCAAGCAGGGGGAAAGTCCCGCGTCAGACGCTGGCCGGTTCAGTTCAGCACGGTCAGCCCCTGACCGTCCCTGGGGGAAGATGATGGTCTGCCTTGGCCTGCCGTTGGCGTTCGCTCTTGGCGCGGTGCTGCTGCTGGTCTGGAAATTGTCTCTGCTGGCAACTTTCGCCATTCTCTGTCTGCTGGCGATTGGCCTGACGGCATGCCAGCTCAGGCTGTCACCGGGCATGCTGATGACAATCCTCAACCGGTCGACCCTCGCCACCGCCAGCCTTTATACGATGATCATCATGGCGCTGATCTTCAACAAGGTGTTTCTGGCTCTCGGTGGCGCGCAGACCATCGACACTCTCCTCCTCATTATCAGGGAGAGCACCGCACCTGTGTCTCCGTTGCTGATGCTGTTGGCCCTGCTGGTCGGCCTCGTCGGGTTCGGCATGCTGTTTGACTGGCTGATCATGGCGCTGATCATTCTGCCCCTTTGCATGCCGGTTTTTGCACATTGCGACTTTGGGGCAAGGCTGGCCGCTTTCTGGCCTGCGGCTACCCCGGAAGGATCTGGGGCAGAAAGTGCCAATGCGCTGATATCCGTGCCTTTTTCCCTGCCCGTGCGGCTCTGGCTTGCAGCCCTTGCCTCGACGGCGCTGCTTTGTGCCCTGGTCACCTTCAATCGGCAGAATGGCGAAGTGGCGCAAAAAGAGCTTGTGTCATGGACCGGAAAGATAAAAGATGGTCCCGCAAGTATGGGATTGTTTCTGGTGTTGCAGATCGTTGGCCTGATCGCAATCATCATCATGCCACAGCTGGTTCTGTGGCTTCCTTCTGTAATTGTTGAGTGAGTATGCCTCTGCGTCCCGGTTTCGGTGACATTGAGAGGGGCGGATTATTATCCCATCTGCAACAGACCATTGAACGCTAACAGGCGTCAGGCAGCGTTTCTCCCATCGTGGGCAGCGCGCAGGAGATGCAAAGGTCAATGGAGGAGGCAGGGAAGCTGAGGAGCTGCGAACGGCACCTCGGCTTTCTCTGTCCTCGCCGTCGGTCGGTCACTTCAGATCAAGAGAGAAAGTCATGCCAGATTTGTCCGATGCCGTGTCTACGGTTGCCCTCAGAGCCGCCGGACCGGAGGATGCTGCGGCCATCGCGGCGCTCAAGGTGATCTGCTGGCGCGAGGCCTACAAGGGGCTGATGCCCGAGGCGAGCCTTGAGGGCCTTGATGCTGCCGACGAAACCCCGCACTGGCGCGACTGGCTGATGGACGGCAACGCCGGGCTTCTGGCCCATCTGCTTTGGAGGGGAGAAGAGCTGATCGGCTACGGGTTGGCGGGCCCGATGCGGCTCGGCGATCGCCCCGACCGGGAAATCGAGGCTGACGGCGAGCTTTATGCCCTGTATGTCCATCCTGGCGAGCAGCGAAAGGGCCACGGGCAGATGCTGCTCTCCTCGCTCATCGAGGCGCTGCTGGGACGGGGCTACAAGTCTGTCGGGGCCTGGATGATCGGAGGCAACCGGAGGGCGGAGCGGTTCTACCTCAAACTCGGCGCACAGGAAGTTGGCAAGCGGGTGGAAATCCATCACGGGCGCATCGCCTATCGCGAGAAATCATGGATCTGGAGCGATCTGCCAAAACTTCTGGCCCGGCTGACGATCCGTTCCGTGTAGCTCAACGGCTGCAACAGCTGTGGTACCATCATCACGACAGGACAGCCTCATCAAACAGAAATCCCGGCGCGGGGCCGGGATCTTCCTTGGTTCGAATTCGTGACCTGCGCTCAACTCCGGCCTTCGTCTCGCCTTGATGCTGCGCAATGCGCCACATAGCAAGAGCCTTACTGCGCGGAGAAGGTCTTCAGATAGGCGATGACGTCTGCGCGCTCATCGTCCTTTTTCAGCTTGAAAGTCATCTTGGATTTGGACTCGACGCCAGCGCCTTTGAGGAAGTCCTTAGGATCGAGAAGATAGGCCATCAGCTTTTCCTCGTCCCAGGAGACACCCTGTTCGCCCAGCGCAACATAGCCTTCGGAATATTTGAAATCGGGAACCGTGCCGATTGTGCGGCCGACGACGCCGGTGAGCAACGGGCCAACCTTGTTCTCTGCACCTTCACCGACCTGATGGCAGGCCTTGCACTTCTTGAAAACCTTCTCACCCTTTGCCGCATCGCCTTCAGCGAATGCTCCGAGGGTGGAGGCAAGGAAAAACACGCTGGCAACAGCAACCAAACGTTTCATACTCGCGGTCCCTTTCTTGTATTGTCAGCCAGCATCCTTGGCAGGTCCATGCATGGCTGTTGGTCTATAAAAGCAAAATATCCTACAAGGCAGTTTGATCAACCGGTCCATTCGACACATGCGTTCCAGATGGCGGCCCGACTCGGCAAATCCTGCCTTGCCAGATATGAACGATCTCGCGGGCCGATCGTTGCAGGTCTGCCGACATTTGGCAAGTGACGGATTGTAGCGATTCTAAAAATCCTGTTACCGCGCGGGTCTCAACGCCGGATGGGGCATGCCGTGGCCGCTTGGTACCTGGTGTCTGGCTCACTGCTCCGGATTGCGGAAGACACGCGAAGCGCGAGCCTTGATATTAGCTTATCATTAAGCATAACCTTTGAAACCCACTGCTTTCGAAAGAAGTAATATAATGAAAAGAGCCTCTTAAGGAGATTTTATCATCTGTGGGCTATAGGTGATTTTGGGTATTGGAATGGGACAGTTAGAATGGACATTGGTTCGACTGTGCCTGCGGGGGATCTTTTTCCGATCTACGATGACTTGAATGACGGCATTCTGATCATCGATCCGACTGGCAGAGAACTTTACCGAAACAAGGCGATGGAGCGGTTACCGGAACATCTGGAAAACCGATTGATGAGCTTTATCGGTGTGGATGAATGTGCTTGCCAGAAAAGCCGCGAAGCGAAACTCGTCTCCCGTTCCCAACTGGAAGGATGGCATTTCAAGTGCCACACCTACGGACAGAACAAGCTTGTCCTCGTCAAGTTTGATAATCGTCTGGGACTACGCATCAAGTCTCTGCGGTCCCAGTTTGCCGACGCGATTCGCGATGGCATGCCTGCTGCCTCTGCTGCCATGAAAGTGCTGCGCGAGCATGTGAACTCACGCTGGATTGCCATCGGCGTGGTGGATCCGGAGCTGCCCGGCGTTACTTTCGATCTGGCTTTCGATGGCGACCATCTGGAAGCCAACCGCTTTCCCAATCTGGTGGCGCAACCTGACAGCAAGCCATGCAGCCATGATGTGCTGTTGACGTCCCGCCTTGAGGATCACTTTGTCAACGCCAGCGAGTTGCGGGCGCAGGGTATCGGTCACGTGGTCGGCATGAGCCTGCGCAATCATCGCAAGGACTGCGTTGGTTATGCCCTGCTGGCGGATGAGGAAGAACCGCACCACATGAGCCACAGGGTAACCCTGCTCAAGGAACTGGCTGTGCTCTATGGCCCGTATTTCGAAGTCAGTTCCGCCCAGCAGCGTGTGCGCAAGGCTGTCGCCGATGCCAACACCGATGTAGTGACCGGTCACGGAAACCGGCGGGCGCTTGAGAGCTTTCTGCAGGAGTGTCTGGAGGAAATGCAGCGCGAGCTGCAAGAGGCCGACGTCCAGACCCTGTTTGATATTCACGCCATGCGCAACTCGGTTGTCATGCTGATTGATATGGATGGCTTCAAGCGCGTCAATGACTCGCTGGGGCACGGCGAGGGTGACCGCGCCTTGCGGCTGGTGGCAGACAGTCTTCAGAAGATCGACAAGAACAGCCGCGTCTTCCGTTTTGGTGGCGACGAGCTGGTACAGGTCTTCCCGCGGGCGGGCGCTCTGGATGCCGATGAGCTGCGTTTTCACATCAACAAGGTGGAGCGGACGCTGGACAAGGAAGGCTTCAAGGATGTCGGCCTCAGCTTCGGTATCGTCCATCTGTTCGAGGGAGACGGGACCTACGCCTCGCTGATGACCTTGGCCGATGCGCGCATGTATCACGAAAAACGTCTGCGGTCTGTGGCCTTCGTCTAGCTCTCCTGAGCAAACGCATGGCGGATTGGCTCGTATGCGGGGGTGCCAGCTTTTGCTGCCCCATTTGCAGAGCTGAAAAGAAAAAGGGCTATCTCGAAGATAGCCCCAGTTGGATCCGATCCCGGATCACTCTCAAGTCAAAAACCGAAGTGGAGTGGCAGCAGTCAAGTCCCTCCCAATGTACAGCTGCCAGTCAGAGTCAATCAGATGACCTTCACCGATGCGCCGACAGGCACCCGCTCGTAAAGGTCGATCACGTCTTCGTTGCGCATGCGGATGCAGCCGGAGCTGACGGCATGGCCGATGGACCATGGCTCGTTGGAGCCATGAATGCGATAAAGGGTTGAGCCCAGATAGAGGGCGCGGGCACCAAGCGGGTTGCGCGGACCGCCTTCCATGGATTCGGGCAGGCCCGGCTGACGGGCGCGCATTTCAGCAGGCGGTGTCCAGCGCGGCCATTCGGCCTTGCGCGAAACCCTGTGGGTGCCGGCCCATTCAAAACCGGGGCGCCCAACACCAACGCCGTACCGCCGTGCGGTTCCGTCATTGTTGACAAGATACAGATAACGCTCGTTGGTGTTGATGATGATCGTGCCGGGCTTTTCCGTGCCGTTATAGGTGATCACGGTTGGCAGGAAGGCAGGATCGACACCGCGCACGCGGGTTGCTGCAACTTTTTTCGATGCTTCATAGGTCGGCTGGGCCGGAACAGAGGCGACCCTGTTCATCAGCGGGCGTTCGTCTACCGGACGCGCCACCATGCGCCCGGGGCGCAACTGCATGACCCAGGGCTGGATCTGGTCCGGGCTCAACATCACCGGCGGTGGCGGAGCATAGCGTATCGAATTGGCTGAAACCGGATGCGCAAGGCCAGAGAGCCCCAAGGCAACAGTACAGGCGGAAATAAGCAGATGCTTCATCGATAGAACTCACAACACGAAATCGACGATACAAATGGCCACCGGCCACAGGTGAAACAGAAGCGAAATCCCCTTGGCGAAATATACTTAACAGTTGCTTCTGTATTTCATTCAAATTCTAGCCATGAAACCAATCGGAAAGGTTAATGAAAACTTGATTGTCGAGCCAATTGGAATCAGCGTTAAGAAAGCGTGAGCACAGGAGATTTATACTTAACAAAAGGGTAAATTGTCCGCTCAGGCTTTGATGATGTCCTCCGTACGTCTCCTTTGCGGTCGATAATGGCGCATTTTGCCAGACTGGAGGGCTGGAGTAACAGCAGTCTGAGGCCGCAGGCCGGAGGCAAAGGGGACCACTCAGGCGCAGTATGTCCAGAGTCAGGTTAAGACTCTGGCCTTCACAGGTCTGGGCAGGCGCTGATCGATAATCGGGCAGGGGATCAATAAAGGCCGGTTGCCTGTCGCGCATGGCGCAACAGACCGGCTGTCAATGGCTTGACCTGCTTGAGTGTCATGCCCGGTTTCAGGTCCGGGCTGTAAAGCATGTTGAGGATCAGGCGATCGAACTGGGTGAAATAGTCAAAGGTCGTCTCGTCATTGAACACGGAATGCACAAGGCTCTTGTCGTCATTGACAGGCCCCAGCCCCTGCAGGATCTCTTCGACCATGCAGCGCCGGAAGATCGAGTGCCCCTGATCGGAGACAATCACCGCATCCGAGCGCAAGATACCGGATCGACGCGACAGGACGCGGACGATGCACTGGCCCGGCACGTCCATGGTCTGGTCGTTGTAGACCTCTTCCTGCACGGTGCGCACATAATCATCCCGATCAACCACATAGATATGGAAATTGGCATCCTTGCTGTTGTTGGCCATCCGTACCTGCAGCCCCGGGATGCTGGTGGGCAGGCTTTCGACGAAGCTGCGGACAGTCTTCAGCCGGTTTCGTCTGGCCCTGTTCTCGATCCAGACCTTGACCGGGGTGACATATTTCTTGACCCGCTTGGATTGTGTCCCCCAACTGAGGGCTTCGATTTCGGCACCGAATACTGTCTTGTAAAATCCGTTGGCCACTTCGTCGTCATCAAGACGCGAGGCCGAGGCTGGCTGAACGAGGAAAGCCAGCAACAGGCATAACAGTCCGGTAAGCCTTGACAATAGGGCGCGTCGGTGCCGCCCGGCAAAGGGAACAACAGCCGATCTGCGCGAGGCAGACGGTACAGAGTCACTACAAATCAGCATTTAGTGTGTCCACTCCACCCCGGACAGATGATCAAACCGATATGGCACTGCACGCGCAGGACAATCGCCAATAAGCACCTTCTGTGCCCCCGTGGCCGATGTCGTTTTACAATGGCCATTTGCGCGGGCAACGTCAATTCATAGCTTCACCCCGAAAAACGTTTTGCCGCGCTTTGCGGGGCTGCGGCGGCAACGGTCTGAACCATCCTGAAGGATGCGCCTTGTGCAAACCGTGCGCCTGTTCTTCTAAAGGTAAAGCATCTTATTTCCTGCTCTCAAAAGAATAAGTAAATGAACCTAATTTTTACGATGATTATTTGTCTAAGTTCCTAAAGAAAAAAGTCTTTAAATAAATTGCATTCAAAAACCCAATTTTAACGAAGGATGGCTATCGTGACCGCAATAAGTCTGTTCGACTTGGTGCCTTCGGACCGCATTTCGATGATAGATTGTCATGCTATCCGGCTTTTTAAATAATAAGAGTAATTGAGTTTGGGAGTATAGTTGGAATGGCGCTGGCAATGAAACCATTTCGGATTGAACAGATCTTGGGTGATGCAGCTCCGCTGAAATCCCAGGCAGTGAGTAGCGCGCTCTCAAACGATCAGCACAAGCAGATCATGGACGAACTGGCGGCCTTGCGTCGTCTGGTTGAACCGGCTCAGGAGCTCAACACAAGTCTGGTCGAAACCTTCCGTTCAGAGCTGAGCGAAGCGGTCAAGATCAAGGCGGAAATGGACCAGATCTACGAAGCCATTGCCGAAACCAAGCGCGAAATCGCAACGCTGCATGTCAACGGCCTGCATTCTGCCGAAATGAACCGGGTCACCGACGAACTCGACGCCATTGTCTTCGGCACCGAGCAGGCAACCGAGCAGATCCTTGAAGCCGCCGAGATCATTGACGGCAACTCTACCAAACTGTCCAAGGTTCTCACCGGTGAGGAAGACCAGTGGACACACGAAATTCAGGACGCCGTCGTTTCCGTGTTCGAAGCCTGTAACTTTCAGGATCTGACCGGACAGCGCATCACCAAGGTGGTCAATGTCCTGCGCTTCATCGAGGAGCGTATTGTCGCGATGATGGACATCTGGGGCGGCATCGAGCAGTTTCAGGAGATGGAAGTCGTCAACCCGCTGGAAAAGACCGGCGACGCCGCTTTGCTCAATGGTCCGGCTCTTGCCAACGAAGAAGGCGTGGCCAGCCAGGACGATATCGACGCCCTGTTCGACTGAGCATTGTCATACGATCATCCGATTTCAAAGCCCGTCTGCATCGATTGATGCGGCGGGCTTTTGCTTTGACTCGCTCGACGATACTGTGTAAGGAACAAATGTGGAACATATTGACCGGAGGCAGACCGATGACAGACATGACAACAGATGCCAAAGCTGATGGCCTGCCTGAAGGTGGGCCTGATCCTGAGCCAAGAGACGGCTTGCTGATCGGGGAGGACGGCAAGGTCCGCTGCTGGTGGCATGGCGGCAAGCCGGATTATCTGGCCTATCACGACAGGGAATGGGGCCGACCAGTCAAGGATGACCGCACCCTGTTTGAGAAGATCTGCCTTGAAGGCTTCCAGTCGGGCCTCAGCTGGTACACCATCCTGAGAAAACGCGAGAACTTCCGCGCCGCCTTTGCCAACTTCGACATCGACAAGGTTGCCGCATTCACCGAGGCCGATATTGAACGCTGTCTTGGCGACGAAGGCATCGTGCGTCACCGCAAGAAGATCGAGAGCACCATCAACAATGCCGCAAGGGCCAAGGAGATGCGGGCCGAGTTCGGCTCGCTTGCTGCCTATTTCTGGGCCCATGAGCCGGGGCCGGATGAACGGCCAGCTCGTTTTGGCTTTGAAGATCTGCGGCAACTGGGCAAGACGGAGCGGTCGGTTCAGATTTCAAAGGATCTCAAGAAACGCGGCTGGTCCTTTGTCGGGCCAACAACGGTCTATGCCTTCATGCAGGCGATGGGGCTGGTCAATGATCATCTGGAAGGCTGCTGTTGCCGGGCGGAAATCGAACAGTTGCGGCAGCAGTTTGAGCGCCCCTGAGAGCCTGTCGGGAGCTGCCTTGCGTCAGCGCCTGTGAACGGGCATGGCTTGGTGCGCAATCAGCACGATTGATTTTGGAACCATTCAGCCGCTCGGGCGTCTTGTTATGAGAAAGCTGGTGCCGGGGCTCGTGCTGTGCCTTGCGGCATGACATGTGCAACTGCTGTTGTGGCTGGGTTTTCCAACGCAAACATGGCTCGGGCCTTTCTGGGGCCAAGGTGGTTGCCATTTGGCGGTATATACGTAAAAAGATATATGTTTGCTTTTGCCGCGTGGTCAATGTGTTGTTTTCATTCAGCCAATCCGATCCCCTGAGAGGGAAGGTAACGGATTTTTCCGGCGGCAGCATCAGCATTTATCTAAGAACCAGATGTTTTCCGAGAGGACAAAATGGAAGAACTTACTGCGCAAGTCGGGGCCTATACGCCGATCATCATCAATGTTGCCAAGGCGATCATATTCCTCGTGCTTGGCTTCTTTGTCTCCGGTCTGGTGGCCAACTTCATCCGCAGCCGTATTGTCAACCATCCCAGAATTGACGACACGCTGGGCAATTTTGCAGCCTCTGTGGTCAAATGGCTCATTCTGGCTTTCGTCGGCATCGCGGTGCTGCAGCTGTTCGGTTTTCAGGTTACCAGTCTTGTCGCCGTTCTGGGTGCTGCCTCTCTGGCCATTGGTCTTGCGCTGCAAGGAACCCTCAGTGACTTGGCCTCCGGCGTCATGCTGATCATCTTCCGCCCCTACAAGCTGGGAGATTTCGTCGATATCGCGGGGACCTCGGGCACGGTCAAGTCCATCGACCTGTTCGTCACCGAGCTGTCAGCCCCTGACAATATCAGGATTGTCATGCCCAACTCCAAGGCCTGGGGTTCGATAATCATCAACTATACCAACACCACCACCCGCAGGGCGGAACTGGTGTTCGGCATCGACTACGCCAATGATCCGGACAAGGCCATGAGCGTCATTCTGGATGTCGTCAACGCCGACGAGCGTAGCCTGGGCGATCCGGCCCCGTGGGTCGGGGTGACCAATCTCGGGGATTCCTCGGTGGACATAACCCTGCGCGTCTGGTGCAAGCCGTCCGACTGGTGGCAGCTCAAGTGCGATCTGCTGAAGAATGTCAAATATGCCTTCGACGCCAACGGCATCGATATTCCCTATCCCCACACTCAGATCATTTCCGTCAGCAAGGAAGCAAGAGAAGGCTGAGCTCCTCCTGCGCATACCCACCGACGAGCCTTCTGACAATTCTCAGAAGGGCGGCCCGCTTGCCTTTTGGCTGGCCGCCCTTTTTGTTGCCTGCTCTTTTCGGTGTGCAACTTACGGGACGGGCCGGTTTTGAACGGGGCTAATGTCTGCCTTATCGGTGTTATGTCCAGAGTTAATGCGGATTCTGGCAGCGATCGGCAGGCACCGCGCAGACGTGTGCCGATTTTGATGTCATTTACGTGAAGTTTCGCACCCAACTTCCCCCGATTCTGCGCTCTTCTCTTGCCGCCTTCCCCTGGATGGGCTAGGAAAAGCGCGCAAGGCGTGCATAAGAGCCGCGCCTGTTTCAACATCCATTCTAATCAAAGTGACGTCCAATCATGGCAAAAGATAAAAAGCCCAACAAGCTCAAGGCCCGCCTGCCGCGCGGATTTGTGGACCGGACTGCGGATGACATCCGCAGCGCCGATGACATGATCGCTAAAATCAAGGCTGTCTATGAGCATCATGGCTTTGACCCGATTGAGACGCCGACCTTTGAATATACCGATTGTCTGGGCAAGTTCCTGCCCGATACCGATCGCCCCAATGCCGGTGTCTTCTCCGTTCAGGATGATGACGAGCAGTGGATGAGCCTGCGCTATGACCTGACGGCGCCGATGGCCCGCCACGTGGCGGAGAATATCAACGAGATCCAGCTGCCCTATCGCACCTATCGCGTCGGTTATGTCTATCGCAACGAAAAGCCGGGGCCGGGCCGCTTCCGCCAGTTCATGCAGTTCGATGCCGATACCGTCGGCGCTCCGGGCGTCCAGACCGACGCCGAAGCCTGCATGATGATGGCCGACACCATGGAAGCCCTCGGCATCGAGCGCGGCAACTATGTCATCCGCGTCAACAACCGCAAGGTTCTCGATGGCGTGATGGCAGAGATCGGTTTTGGTGGTGACGAGCACGCAGAGTCCCGTCTCACGGTGCTGCGCGCTGTCGACAAGCTGGACAAGTTCGGACCCGATGGCGTCCGCTTGCTGCTCGGCGAAGGCCGCAAGGACGAGAGCGGCGACTTCACCAAGGGCGCCGGTCTCAGCCCCGAGAATGTCGAGAAGGTAATCGCCTTCACCGACGGCACGCTCGAAATGGATAATGATGGCACCCGCGAGCTCGCCACCATGCAGGCCATTTTCGACGCCTGTGGCTATGGCGAGGATCGCATCAAGATCGACCCGTCCGTCGTTCGCGGCCTCGAATATTACACCGGGCCTGTCTATGAGGCCGAGCTGTTGTTTGATGTCACCAACGAGAAGGGCGAAGTCGTCCAGTTCGGCTCCGTCGGTGGCGGCGGTCGGTATGACGGTCTGGTCAAGCGCTTTGTCGGTCGTGATGTTCCGGCAACCGGCTTCTCCATCGGCGTTTCCCGCCTGATGACGGCTTTGAAGAACCTTGGCAAGCTGGGCAATGAAAGCATGGTCGCGCCGGTTCTGGTCACCGTCATGGATGGCGATGTCGATAGCCTCGGCCATTACATGAAGATGGTGCAGGATCTGCGCGCTGCTGGTGTCCGTGCCGAGCTTTATCAGGGTAACTGGAAGAAGTTTGGCAACCAGCTCAAATATGCCGACAAGCGCGGCTGCCCGCTGGCCATCATTCAGGGCTCGGACGAAAAGGCAAGAGGCATCGTCCAGATCAAGGATCTGGAGGAGGGCAAGCGCCTGTCCGCCGAAATCGAGGACAACGCCACCTGGCGAGAGAGCCGTCCGGCTCAGGTCGAAGTGCCATTGGCCGAGATGGTCGATACCGTCAAGAAGATGCTCGCTGATCAGGCTGCGGACCGGGAAACGGTGCGCGCTGCGACGAAATAACCGCTCAGCCGGAAAGGCGAGAGGAGATAGCCATGACTCATCTGACCGAAACCATGCGGGACACGCTTTCCCGTCAGTTTGATGCGGCAGGTGCCAGAGTGATCGATCTGCCGATCCTCTATTCCGCGGATCTGTTTGTCGATCTCATCGGCGAGGATATCCGTCGTCGTCTCTATGTTGCGCCCGGTGCCAACGGCGAGGCGATGGCCCTCCGGCCCGAGTTCACCATTCCGGTATGTCTTCACCATCTGCGCCACGGCGAAGCAACGCGCAAGGCAACCTATGCCTGCCTTGGCCCGGTCTTCCGGCAGCGGGCAGATGATGAACCCGGCGAGTTCCATCAGGCTGGCATCGAGCAGATCGATCCGCTCGGCGGCTTCGAGTTTGATGCTGCCAGTGTCGCCAGCGCTGTTGCCATGGTGGAAAGCCTCTCGGGCAAGCGCCCGATCGTGACCATCGGTGATCTTGGCCTGTTCTCGGCCCTGCTCAACGGGCTGGGCACGCCTGCCGTTTGGCAGCGTCGCCTTGAAGGGGCCTTCGGCGATCGCCGTGTACTCGACCGCATGTTGCGCCGCCTGAAGCAGGGCGGCTCCGAGACCCACGGTGCTTCCGCCGGTCTCGCCCGTATCCTCGAAGGCAAGGCCCCTGAAGATGTCCGCGAGGCGGTCGAGGAAATGCTCGATATCGCAGGACTTTCAGCCGTCGGTGGGCGCTCTGTTGGCGACATTGCCGAACGCTACATGGAAAAGGCCGAGCTGGCTGCCATGGCCGGATGGGACGCCGACAAGATTGCGATTATCGCCCGCTATCTGTCCATTTCGGGTTCGCTTGATGATAGTCTTGAGCATCTGGCCGCCTTCGATGATGAGGTCGGCGCCATTCTGGGCGATGCCCTTGTTGGCTTTGCCGAGCGCATCAAGGCGATCAAGGCTGCTGTGCCGGAAGGCACCGAACTACAGTTCAAGGCCGATTTCGGCCGTCGCCTCGACTATTACTCGGGCTTCAATTACGAACTGCATTTCGCTGGTGAAGACAAGCCGGTTGCCGGTGGGGGGCGCTATGATCGCCTGCTGGGCATTCTGGCCTCTCGCGCCAGACGAGGCAATGCGGTCGAAGCGGTTCCGGCGATCGGTTTTGTCGTCTGGCTCGATCGTCTCACGCAAACAGAAGCCCGGGCCTAAGGAGTGAGCCAATGAGCAAGACCCCTCTGATCATCGCCATCCCCTCCAAGGGCCGCCTGCAGGAAAACACCAACGCCTTCTTCGCCCGCGCCGGTCTTGACGTGGCCCGCCCCGGCGGATTGCGCAACTATCGCGGCCACCTCAAGGGCATCGACAATGTCGAGATCGCCTTCCTGTCCGCTTCCGAGATCGCCAAGGAGCTGAAAGCCGGCTCTGTGCATCTGGGTGTCACCGGCGAGGATCTGATCCGAGAACATCTGGCCCAGCCGGAGAGCTACATCGATCTGCTGATCAAGCTCGGCTTTGGCCATGCCAATGTCGTCATCGCTGTGCCCAAGGCCTGGATCGACGTGCGCAACATGGAAGACCTCGGCGACGTGGCCATGGACATGCCGGCACGTTATGGCCATCGCCTGCGCGTAGCCACCAAATACATCAATCTGACCCGCGCCTTCTTTGCCAGCCATGGCATCATTGACTACAAGATCGTCGAGAGCCTTGGTGCAACCGAAGGAGCACCCGCTGCAGGCTCTGCCGACATCATCGTCGACATCACCTCGACCGGCTCGACCCTTGAGGCCAACAATCTCAAGATCCTTGAAGACGGCGTCATGTTGCGCTCCGAGGCCAACCTCGTTGCTTCGCTGACGGCAGACTGGTCGGCCGAGGCCAAGTCGGCTCTGGCGGAAATCCTTGATCGCATTCAAGCCGAGGAAGCCGCCCGTACCGTCCGCGAGATCACCGCAGCCCACTATGATGCGGCGGCCATCAGCCAGCAGATTTGTGACGAGTTCGAGGAGTCGGGGATTACTGCGCCCTATGGCCATAACGAGCATATCGTGCGCCTGCACGCGCCGGAAGCCTCGGTCTATGCCATTGCCAGCCGTCTGAGGGCTCTGGGGGCGGTGTCAGTGTCGGTTGGCCGCCTTGACTATGTCTTTGAGGCCTCCAACCCTCTCTATGACCACATGCTGGAGCGCCTCGGGCAACAAGCCTGAGGAGCTCTGCGCCGGTGTGCGGGACGGCCTTGATTTGGACGCATTGCTGGGGGCACTCTGCGGCAAGACGAGCACCCGACAAGTGCTGTCGCCCTTTCAGCAGCAGATGAGCCTCCAATGACTGTGAGCATGACCAAGACCATGACAGTGACAATGACAAGAGAATTCTCCCGCCGCGCCACTCTCAAGCTGGTCGCTGCCGGTCTGGCCGCTCCGGCGCTCATCCGTGCCAGTGTGGTC
This sequence comes from Cohaesibacter haloalkalitolerans, assembly GCF_003574655.1. Classification (GTDB taxonomy): domain Bacteria; phylum Pseudomonadota; class Alphaproteobacteria; order Rhizobiales; family Cohaesibacteraceae; genus Cohaesibacter; species Cohaesibacter haloalkalitolerans. Next base: position 229,682 of record NZ_QNUM01000002.1, on the reverse strand, counting down.
AACGCCGCCGAGCTCGACCGCGCCATTGGCAGTCTTGTCATGGTGGGCTTCTCCGGCAAGAGTGCTGGCGGCTCCTTTGCGCGCACCATCGCCGGACATATCGCCAAGGGCAGGGCGGCGTCGGTTGTCTATCTGTCCACCAACATCGGCACCCGCAAGGATGTTCTGGGGCTCAACAAGCTGTTTCATGATGCCGGGGTGACGCATATCGCCATCGACCATGAAGGCGGCACCGTCCAGCGCCTCAGGGAGCAGCACGGTTTTACCCGCATTGCACCAGCGCTCACCATCGCCCAGAAGACCAGCCCAGGTGGTGCCGAAAAGATCTACGCCACAGCAGCAAGGGAGCTGGCCGAGGCGGGCTTCACCTTCAATCTTGGGCCTGTGGCTGACCTGCACCGGGCCTATAACCCGGTGATCGGCAAAAACAAGCGTGCCTATGGCAAGGATGCGGATACGGTCATCCGCTACGCCGGTGCCTTCGTCAAAGCTCACCGCCGCTATGGCATTACCACTGCGCTCAAGCATTTCCCCGGCCATGGCCTTTCCAAGGCCGACAGCCACAATGGCTTTGTCGATATTCGCGAGACCTGGCAGCCGGAAGAACTGAAGCCCTTTGCCGAACTGGTCCGCCTAGGGCTGGCCGATGTGATCATGTCCGGTCATCTTTATGTGCGCGTGGGCAAGGGCAATGACGGGGAACTGGCGACCTTCTCAAGCACGCTGGTTCAGGAAGTCATGCGCCGCCGCATGGGCTTTGGCGGGTTGATCATGACCGATGATCTGGATATGGGGGCAGTTCGCAAGATCGCCCAGCCAAGGGAAGCGGCCATCAGGGCCGCTCAGGCCGGCTATGATATTCTCTTGCTGTCAAACTCCCTCAAGCCGAATGCCGACCTGCCTGTAGAGGCTGTCGGCTGGATTCGGGACGCAGTTCGGCAGGGGCAGATTCAGGAGAGCCAGATTCTCGCAACGGCAGCCCGTCTGAAAAAATCCCGCTCGGCCTGAAATCCCCCGAGGTTCTGCCTTGCCGTGACGGCAGCGGAGCCCTAGCGCTGACGCGACAGGGCTTTTGCCAGTTCCGGATAATGGAAGACCAGTGTTGCGAACACGGTTTCATCGACAGCATAGCCAAGGCCTGCCTGAATGAGGCGAGCGCTCTGCTCGGTGCGGCTTTTGAGGCTGGAAAGGGAAAGCCCGCTACGCGCGCCCAGATCATAGGCAGAGCGGTAGGACATCACACGTGTACGGAAGCCTGCTTTCAAAACCTCAAGTGTCGCCTCGCTTGGCGCCTTTGTGGTTTTGATCTCGCTCCTGCTTTCCGTTTCCTTTGCAAGGCTGGAGGCGTGAGTGACAGGAAAATCGAAACTCTGATCGACTGCTTCAAACATTGTGTTTCCTTCCTAACAGGCCCATGGGAAAACGCCCATGCACGGGTTTGGAAGACTGACGACAACAGGTATGGGAACTCCGCTGAGTTGCGTCCATCTTCGCGGTTTGCAAAGATGCCGCCACATCCCCGTACAGGTGCCACCTTGCCGCGGTTGGCAGGTTGGCGAGGGCGTCAGCCCTTCTCATGATGATGACGACACGAATAAAGCATCTTTGAGATATAATCAAGTATCTTGTGGAAAGTTCGTACAAGGGGGAAGATTTTTTCAGACGCCATCCTTGGACATCCGTCCAGATTGCTCGCATAAATTGAACCTGTGACCAATTTGCGGTCGCGCAGACAATGGCACCCGTCGGCCTCGCCAGATCCGCTGTTGGCAGCCAATGATTGCAGTTGGGAGAGCCAAAAAGAACAAGAGGCCGTCGGATGACGACCTCTAGTGACGGTATGTGTGTGGGGACCGTTCTTTGGAAAGACCGTATATTATGCTCTTTTAGTGTCTTGTTGGGGGACTGACACCGTCGGCATCTTTTGTTTTTGGCCTTTCTTGTCTTTGACTATATTCGCTATTTATTTGAATTTCCATAGTCCTTCTAATTTGGATGTTTGGTATAAGATTGATTTTGGGTAGTTATAAAATGCAAATATTTATTTTCCTTATCGAGTTAGGTGTCTTTTTGATTGAAAAAATAAATATTACTTTTGTCTTTTGCGAAATATTGGTCAGATTAAATTTGTGTATATATCGTTTAAATAGGATTGTTGCGTTGAGATTTTAAATTATATGCTGAGATAAATAGTATTTATTGATTTTTATTCAAAGAATAATAGGTGGAATTGCTTGGCATGCCTCAATGCTATGGTTTGGTTTGAATTTGAATGGAAATCTAGACAAGCAGATGCGCAATAAATGCACTTCCCTTATAGGTGTAGAGTGTCTTAGACTGTTTCTCCGGGTTGTGTCTCGTCCATGCGTTATGCATTTTTTAACCCACCGGGTCATTATTTTTGATTACCGATGGTTGTGGGGAGAAAAGGCCCCAACATGGGCGCGGTCTTGATTTTCATCGAGCATCAGCGCATGCATCGCTGAGAGATGCCTTGGGCATTCACGCGAGCCGCCCATTCACTGACGGTGCTCGACCTGGATGAAATCCCCTAGGATTGTCCTGTGGCTTTTGGAGTTGGGCGATGCTGTGCGCTCTGGATTATGGATTGGCGCAAGGGGTTGATGATGCAATCATCCAACTCGTGAGAGCGGGGACGATCGGAGCGATCGCCTGTCTGCCGGTTTCCGATCTATGGCCCAAGAGTGCGCTGGGACTGCAGGCCTTTCTGAAACAGGCCCACAAGCGGCCCATCGTCGGTCTGAGTCTGACCCTGTCGGGTGAGTTTTCTCCTCTCTCGACCGGCTTTACTCCCGACAATAGGGAGCATCAGGGATACTTGCCACGGCTTGAAGATCTGGCTCGGGCAGCTCGTCGTTTCGAGCTGGACGAGGCACCGCTGGAGGCCGAGTTTCGCGCCCAGTTCAGGCGCTTCACCGCACATCTGGGCCGGAAGCCCGATTTTCTGGTCCTGCAAACCGAAATCCTGTCGTTTGGTCCTGCCTCCCGCGCGGTGACGGCTACCCTTGCCAAATTCGAAACCAAGGGCCTGCCGGTCATCTGCCCCTTCCTGCCGCTGCCGACCAGCTTCAAGGATCGCCTGATCAAACGCTATGCCTGGAAAGCAAACGATCAATTGCGCGAGCCGTGGGTCCGACGGGCGATGATGGAGGTCCAGGAGCCCGGACGGCTGCCGCCAAGAAGCAGTTGGCTTCAGGACGGTAAGGTCTGGTCAGCCATTCGTCCGGCCTTCGAGGATGATCGCCTCAAGCGATTCGACAAGGATCCAATGATGCGGGTGCACCAACTCAGCTGGCTCTGATCGTCTGATCGGATTGCATTGTGTTTATGGATGATCCGACTTCCTGCGGGAAGGTTCAGCTGCGCCACTTTGGCTTATGCAACAATTCCGTGCAAAATTTTCAGGTCTCCACTTGAGTTCCTGAGGGGTAGAGGTATGCTAATAGCACATCACTGATGAATATTTGGGCGATTTCATTGTCTGGTCGCCACAATTGACGTCGTGCTGGATGTCGCGAAGCAAGCAGGAAGACCAGGCCATACGGGTCTGTTTCCGTTCGTCATATCGGTATTCTTCTCAAGAACAGGCCCGCGCCAGGCGCGTTGTCTAGAGGTGCCGATTTGGTTGGAACAGCGGAATGGCTTTTGACATATGTCACTGAAATGGTTGATCTTACTTCTCGTGAAGTTAGCTATTCGTGAGGGCCTGTTCCGGTGCCGGGCTCTGACAGACTGAACAGATGCACGTGCCGGATTTGATCGGTTCAAACTGATCATATGTGAGACACAGTCGCGGTCGGACATCATTCGATTCTGCGACAAGGCGGGCCGCTTTTCGGGGGACTGGTGGCCCGCCTCTTTCGCATCTTCCTGCAATTATCTTCAAAACCTGACTCAGAATTGTGCTGTTTTTTGCGTTTCTTTAGCCAACGGTCATCGTTTGTGTAATGAATGTATCGCTATGTGGGGCAATTTTCGCTTCTGTTTCACCGTCTCAGGTTTTTTCAACATGGAGAAAATGCGCTCGGCCCGATGAGCCTCTGGAGCGCCGGAGGCCGACAGAGTTTCACTGCCAGCCCATAGGCTCAATCGCCTCTTGCGGAGGTTTAGACAAGGAACAACTCATAGCGGCCCTGGCCAAATGCCAATTTCGGGCCGGTGTGTAGCAGTTCCCCCATGCGGAGCAACTGGATGATTTGCTGGCGGCCCTCTTCGGGCAGCAGGATCTGCATGAGGCCGGTCTGGCCTTGCATCGCAATGGAGGCACTGCGCCTCTGGCTGACAGCCCGATTCCATTGAAGGGAGGTCAACCCGCTCTCATCATAACGGCAATCCCTTGCAACAGCCCTGAACGAAGTAAGCTCATCAGCTAGGGTAAGGCCGTGCCAACGTGCGAGCTCGCAGGCGCGATCGACAAGGCTCTGCATGAATTGCGCACCGAGCGAGGGAGCATCGTCAGTCTCAATGCAGTGAAATGGGGTCTTGAAATTGACCATTGCCCGTTCGGCATTGGCGGGGGCATCCTCGAACCCGGACCAGACGGATTCTGTTGAGCGGATCAACACCCCCTCGCACACCGGTCCGATACCGCCAATGAAGATGCCTTGTTCCACGGCGCGGTGGCAGGCATCGGCCAGATCGCTGCTCCAGAGCAGTCCAAGACCGAAAAGCCGCAGCGTTATCCGTACACTAGAGGCATCCGCCGTCTCGCCACGCAATACCCATGGTGGCGTCAGGCCGTCACCGTGTTGCTGTTGCTCCATGCTGCCGGAGCCCTTGATACCATTGAAAAAGACCTGAAAGCCGCAGGCTGGGCTCCACGGGCAAGGCAGACCGGCCAAGGCTTCACGGGAGGCTGTCTGCATCAGCTGGGATCCGATAGCCTGACGAACGGCGCCGGGAAAAGCCGGATGCTGGGCGAGCGGCCCGTCTCCTTCGCATTCCAGAATGATGTCGCGTATCGTGATGTTCTGAATGAAACTGTCAAAACTGCAGCCAATGGTGGCCTGTCGGGTCAGCTGCTGCAACTCGATGCCACTGGGTGCGATGGCCGGTGCCGTCAGAACTGTCGGGAATGGAGAGGGGGCGTCAAAGCCCTTTGAAGAAATCTTGTTCACGATGCTCACCTTGATAACATGGGGAACGAACGGATTGACCGCCAGCGCCGTTCTTCTATTGCTATAATTGGTGAGACGAGTGGCCGCTGTCGATTAAAACCGGAGGGTGAATTTTAATCTGCGTGCATTTTACTGGTGTGCTTGCAGATGGCGATAGAGCAGGCAGTAGGGTCGCCCGGTCGTCATTTCATGCCAGCAACGAATTCCCTCAACGAGATCAGGCCGCGCTCGGCATCGTCGATGGCCTGCATGATGGTCGCCGCTTCGCGATGATCGATGCGGCGATCCTTGAGAGCCTGATCAATGGCTTCCAGAACGTCGGAGGCTTCGAACACGATGCGATGGGCTGCCTGAAAGATATGGTCCTCGCTGTCGCCGTCCTCGGCCTCCAGCCGCTCTGCTGCAACAAACGGTGTCCCTTTCAACAGATAGCCAACCAGCGAAGGGTCCGGGAAGAAGGCGATCAGCCGCCGGATTTCATCTGCGGAAAAAGGGGTGGTTCCTTGTAGCCGTTGGTAGAGCGACTGATAGCTCATGTCTGTGCCCTTGGCGACAGACGCAATGTCATACCGCTTGCTCTCCGTGATGGCTTTGCGAACCAGAAATCCGAAGTGCTTTCCCCGGTCCTTGGTTTTCATCGGGCTCATGAAAGGTCTCCTGCCGTCAAGATTGCTGAGTCGAGACGGAACAACCTTACATTGGACGCGGTTGCGCAAAAAGAGCCTGAGCCTGTCAGAATCACATCACGGGCGGAAAAGAGGGGAAAATCCCTATTCTGCCGGTGAACATGGCACGAGGGTGCCGTCTGGCTCGAGAACAAGATGTTTGGAGTTTTTCGATTTCTCGACAATTTCTGCCAGCGTGTGCTCGTTGAGGCTAGCAACAAACTGCTTGATCGAGCGCGACATCACACGCGACATCTCGCAGCCGCCAAACATCGGGCAGTCCGGCTGGGGATCATCATTGCAGCGCGGGCAGAGACATTCCACCACGCCGAAATCGGCTTCCATCGCCTTGGCAACATCACCCATATGGATGTCCTCGGCTGCCATGCCCAATACGAGCCCGCCGCCGCGACCGCGCGTCGTTTTCAGGAAGCCGTTGTTGGAAAGCTTGGCAATCAGCTTCATGCAATGCGTGCGCGACAGGCGCAAAGCGGAGGCAACGGTTTCCACCGTCAGGCTGCGCTCGTCATTCATGGCGACCAGCATTAAAATCCGATAGGCAAAATCGGTTCCTTTGGCCAATCTCATGTGTTACCTCACTTTGGTTGTCATGCATTCCTGAAGGCGCCCCTCTTGTTTTTCTTTGAGCTGCGTCAATTATCGAGATGAAAGTCATGTTTTTACCGTTTCATCTTGCATGGAAGGCACAAAAGTGCGCTATTAGCCGTCAGGTTCGACACAATTGAACCGGTAGCAAGCAAGGGAGAAGTCAATTGACACAGGAACTCGAAAGCCGTGTCGTTGATCTGGAAATCCAGATCACGCATCAGGCCAATACAATCGACGACCTCTCGCAAATGGTGTCCCGACAGTGGGAAATGATTGACCGCCTGTCCCGGCAGGTCTCGTCGCTGCAGGATACTCTGGTCGAGCTGGAGGAGAATATCAGCCCTCCCGGCAATGAAAAGCCTCCCCACTACTGAAAGGCGGTTGCCTTTCGGCTCTTCTGCCCTCGCTTCATGGGTAGAGTGCTTGGGCCAGACTGCCTGGGTCGCACCGGTCGCTGACCGTGAAGATAAAAAAGAGGTCAACCGTCAGGCTGACCTCTTTTTGTTTCCCGATCCCTGGTACCGGGATCGAACTCGGCGCTTGCCCCTTAGCCAAGCTGACTTGAAGCCTCGCGGACACTTCGCGTTGAGGCGTTCATGTGCGAGGTTGCCTGAGATATGGCACCAACATTCTCGGTGATGGTGGCCACGCCGATCGATGCGGTTTGCATGTTACCCGAGATGTCGCGTGTCACTGCAGATTGTTCCTCAATTGCAGCGGCGATGCTGCTGGAGATGTCATTAACCTGCTGGATGACATCCTTGATGGCGTTGATGGCGCTCACGGCCCCGGCGGTGGAATGCTGCACGGAATTGATGCGGGCGCTGATATTTTCGGTTGCCTTGGTCGTTTGCGAGGCCAGTTCCTTGACCTCGGCAGCCACGACGGCAAAGCCTCGTCCGGCCTCACCGGCTCGAGCCGCCTCAATGGTCGCATTGAGCGCCAGGAGGTTTGTCTGGGCGGCGATGCTGTCAATCAGCTCGATCACGTCCCCAATGCTCTGGGCATCGTCCGAGAGCCCGTTCATGATGGTCGCAGACTGGTTTGCTTCTTCCACCGCCTGATGGGAAACGGAGGTGGCCTGCGAAACCTGACGGCTGATTTCCTCGATGGAAGCCACCAGTTCCTCTGCTGCTGCTGCGACGGTCTGGACACTGGACGAAGCCTGAATGGCGGCTCCGGCTGCAGTGGAGGCCTGCTCGTTGGTGTCAGACACGGTCTGGGCCATGTCGTTCAGATCAGCGTCAATCTGCTTCTGGATCGCCGCACGGCGCTGGCGCTCCTTGACCTTTGCCGTGATGTCGGTTGCGAACTTCACCACACTGACCGGCCGACCTTGCGGATCGAATACGGGATTGTAGCTGGCCTGTATCCAGATCTGGTCGCCGTTCTTGGCAAGGCGCATGAACTCACCGGCCTGAAACCGGCCTTCTCGCAGGTTGTTCCAGAAGTCTTTGTAGCTTGAACTGGACGCATAGCCTTGTTCTACGAATATCCGGTGGTGCTTGCCCTGGATTTCGCTCAGTTTATAGCCAAGCGTCTTGCAGAAATTCTCGTTGGCCGTGATGACTGTACCATCCAGATTGAATTCGATGACAGCCTGCGAGCGGTTGATGGCTTCGATCTGTCCCTGATTGGAGATCGCCTGCTTCTTTCGCTCGGTGATGTCTGAGGCGATCTTGATGACCTTGACCGGCTTGTCGCTGCGATTCTTCACAACGCAATAGGAAGCCTCGATCCAGATCTCGCCACCTGTCTTGCTGATCCGCAGGAATTCGCCCGACTGGTTGTTGCCCTTGCGGAGATCTTCCCAGAATGTCTTGTAGTCAGACGAATTCCTGTAGGTCTGATCGACAAGCATGCTGTGATGCTTACCCTTGATCTCACTGAGACTGTATCCCAGAGCTTTGCAGAAATTCTCATTGGCAGTCAGAATGGTACCATCAAGATCAAACTCGATGATTGCCCAAGCGCTTCCGATTGCGTCCAGTTTTGCTTTGTTATCATTGTTGCTGGTTATAGAGATCACGATGCTTTCCTCGCACAAAGACCCGAATTTTTTGCGGAGTATGTCAGTCTATTGGTAAAGGTAGCTTTAAATATTTAAATTGGTTCTAAAACAAAATGAGGGAATTTACTTATATAGTTTGAGATAAATAAATAAATAACTCGAATTATCATGTATATTGATAGGATTCGGTAACGCTAAAATGGTTGTATTTTGCAATCAAAAGAAGGTTTGGGTGTAGAAGGCAATGTTTCTACTCTTGATGAAAGTGACGGGGCAGGATGAAAAGGAGGATTTGTTCTTTCTTATCATGAATTGGTGAGGGGAATATTTGGGTTTCTCATCTCATGGTTGTTGTGCATAATGGTGACTAAAATTGGGCCGGGCGACAACAACAGTACGACCGTCATTTGTTGGTCAAGGAACCTGTGGTCCAGCATCCGCTATCAGGGCATTGTTGTGATGGCACGAAGACCGTGGGATGATTTGACAGAGTGGCAGATTGTTGAATAGGGGGACGAGGCGTCAGAGCCGTCGCCTGATCCAGTCTTGCGCCAATGTGGGCCAACTGGCATGAGTTCCATCCAGATTGCGCAACGCAAATCCATGCGGTGCCGTCCCGAATATATGGGCATCGACTGTCAGATTGTTTCGGCTGGCCGTCTGTAACAGATTGAGCGCATGCTGAACCGGTACGGAGCGGTCCTGCAGGGCATAGGCAAGAAACAGTGGGCAGTGTGGCAGGCCGTGGGGGTGCCCCTCCATGCCGATCGCCCAGTCATCATAAAAGTCCTGCTTCTGGACGGGAGGATAGTCCGCCTTGCCCTCGGGATATTTGTGGTGGCGATGATTGGCATTGATCGGGGCATAAGCGATAAGCGCACCGCGAACATCTAGACTGCTGGGCTGGCAGGCCATGAGACCGGCCATATGCCCGCCAGACGACAGTCCGACATGGAAAAGCGGCAGGGCAGCGCTCTGCTGTTCCAACAGCCTGAGAGCTGCTGTTCCATCTGTCAGGGCAATACTCCTATTATAGACGCCCCCTGTGCCGCTATCCCCGCCGGGAAAGCGGTGCACGAGTATATGAGCGTCAATGCCCATGCTGTTGAGCCACAGCGCCACTTCCAGCCCTTCCTTGTCATACATCAGCTTGGTGTAGCCGCCACCGGCATAGACCAGCGCCTGCGCACAAGGCTTTACAACGCGAAAACTGTGCAATTCCGGCGTATGGACGGCCTGCATCTGCCGGTCCGGCCAAAGCCCTGACAGCACGTTTGGAGCACTGATACGCCTGTCAAGGCGCGAAATCTCTGCCTCCGGAGGCTGTGCGGGCAGGGATAGCGGAGAGAACAGGGATGCGAACAAGGATTGTGACATGGCCATATGACTGAACGGTCCAGATAGCGAAAACGCTCCGGGACCTGGTGAAGGAAATGCTCATATCCAATCTAATCCCATAACCACCTGAGAGCAAACGGGAATTACTTCAGCAATTGAAGCGGTTAACGGGGGGCGGTCAGTTGACGCTGATGGATGGACTTTTTCGAATGCCCCAGCGCAGCAGAGCTTCCAGTCTGTTCATGCTTTGCCGATGGCATTCTGAAAAGGATTAATGGCAGCACCGTGAAAGCCGGTGGATGAACTGCCTCGGCGCAATGGATGGGCAGTGTTTATCAAAGCCACATGAGGCACATTTACCTGCCGATGAGCCGTGCTGATCTGGCTGATTGAGTATGGTTGCTATGACTGGAGTTGAGTATTGTCAAATTTTCGTAGGTAATATTTCGACACAGAAAGTCTTGATCAGTGAGTGACTTGTATTTCTACTATTAATCTATACTTTAGAATTCATTTAAAAGTTTAATTATAAACTTTGCAATTTATAGTTTAATCTATAAATTTTTGGCTAGAAACACGTATGAAATGTAATATTGCAATGTATTGTTAAGTAATTTTCCTCAGAATTTAATGAAAATTATAACGAGGAAAAATCAATGAAGCAGCTCTTAATCGCTCTTGGCGCGCTTGCGCTGTCCGTGAGCGCTCAGGCGCAGACCTCAGTAGCACCGAGACTAGATCAGCAAAACCTTCAGGCTCTGACAAAGCAGATCGACACCTGGCTGAATACCGAGATCGTTGCCGTCAGCGTCAACGCGCATAATGCCCAATACGGCAACATGAATGAATCCCAGATCGCAGCGCTAGACAATCAGTGGCGCAAGGAAACGGAAGTCGACGACAAACCTCTGATCGCGGCGACCCTTTCAGGCCCGTTGTCTGTCTATCTGTCCCGCATGCAGGGGCAGTCGGTGGGGCTGTTCGTTGAAATCTTCGTCATGGACAACAAGGGTCTCAATGTAGGCCAATCTTCAATCACTTCCGACTTCTGGCAGGGCGACGAAGCCAAGTATCAGAAGACTTATCTGGTTGGACCGGACGCGGTGTTTGTCGACGAACCGGAATGGGACGATACATTCAAGATCTGGCGCGTTCAGCTCAACAAGAGCCTGACCGAGCCCAAAACCGGCAATCTCATCGGAGCTGCGACCATCGAAGTCAATTTGACCGAGTGGGCACGCCGTATGGCCGAAACAAATTAGGAGGCTCGCCCAATGTTGAACAATGTCTCTCTGACCTTCAAAAGCCTTTTGTTCTTCGGCCTCCTTGCCATGGTCGGGATCGCCGTTGGACTGGTGAGCTATTTCAAGTCCGATGCTGCCAAGAAAGCAGTTGCCCAGCGTCAGGTCGTTGAAAATCAGGTGTCGGCCATGGAAGGGCTCAAGCTCGACATCCAGAATCAGGCGATCGCCTTGAAGTCGTTCCTGTTGACGGGAGATCTCAGTTGGTCCGATACCGTGAAGTCCGATTTCAATGAACTGTCCGGTCACTTTGATGAAAATGCCACCCAGCAGGGCATTGCCGAGGTGAAGGCTGAATGGATGGACTGGTACAACCGGTTTGCCGGGGCACAGTTGCAGATGATGCGTGACCCGATGACCGTGGAACTGGCTCGCGCCATTGAAGTTTCTGGCGAAAGCAACCAAAAGCTGAAGGATGTGCTTGCACACATCGATGCCGAGATTGTCAATCGTCAGACCAGAATGGATGAACTGACGGCTGAGCAGAATGCCGAGCTCAACAGCGTGACAAGCGCCGCCCTCATCGGTCTTGTTGCCATGCTTGTTGCAACGCTGGGCCTTGCTGTCCTCAACAACATGATCATTTCTCGCCCGCTCAAGAAGATGGTGAATGTTACCGGGTCGCTTGCCGAAGGCAATCTGGACGTTGACATCAGCAACAATCGCGGCGACGAAATCGGCAAGATGTATCAGGCTCTGGCGGTTTTCCAGACCAACTTGCGCCGGTCGAAGGAACTCGAGCTGGAAGCAGACGAGAATCGCAAGCAGGCGGAACAGGATCGCAAGAGCGAAATGCGCCGTCTCGCCGACGAGTTCGACAAGGTGGTCGGTTCCATCGTGACCCGGCAGGCAGATCTCTGTGCCCAGATGGAACAGAACTCCGCTCATCTGGCATCAAAGGCTGGTGAGACGGTTGAACGCTCCGTCGCTGTTTCCGCCTCCACCCAGCAGGCCAATGCCAATGTACAGGCTGTTGCCAGTGCGACCGAGGAGCTGTCGGCTTCTATCCGCGAAATCTCCAGTCAGGTCACCAGTGCCGCCCGACTGGCAACCGAAGCCAACCATGAAGTCGAGCTGACCAGCCAGTCCGTTGCTGATCTGCAGCGCGTTCTGCAGGAGGTTGGATCGGTGACCCGCCTCATCAACGATATCGCGGAACAGACCAACCTTCTGGCTCTCAACGCCACCATCGAGGCTGCACGTGCCGGGGAAGCAGGCAAGGGCTTTGCCGTTGTGGCTGCGGAAGTGAAGGATCTGGCCAACCAGACCGCCAAGGCAACCGAGGAAATCGATCGCCAGCTGACCAACATGGAAAATGCTGCCAACAGTTCCATCAGCGCAACCGAAACGGTCGCTAACAAGGTTCTGGAAATCACGGAACAGACCACGGCCATGGCGGCAGCCACGGATCAGCAGTCTGCCGCGACCTCCGAGATCGCCCAGAATGTCAACGAAGCAGCAACCGGCACCAATCATGTCAGCAAGGACATCGAAACCGTGTCCGGCATTGCACAGGAAACCGGCGACCTTGCCGCCTCTGTTCAGGCCATGATCGCAGACATGAACAACCAGACCCGCGAGTTGCAGGAAAAGGCCAACGCCTTCATCAACCACGTGCTCGCAGCCTGATATCTGTCCAAGCTGATGAATGAAAACAAAAGGCCGGTCCCTGTGACTGGCCTTTTGCTATTGGCTGTAATCTGCGTCCGTTTGCTGGTTGTCGGGGAGCCTAGCCCAGAAGGCCCGGCAACAGGGTTCTAAGGCCTGAGATGATCATTTCCACCGCGATGGCCAGCAGGATCATACCCATCAGCCGCATCATGATGATGCGCATGGTCTGGGTGATGAAGGCGCTGAACAGCGAGGCAAAATAGAACACCAGCAGCAACATGACGAGGATTACGGCGAGCACTGCGGCAATCGTTCCGACCCCGGCAAGCCCCGAAGCCTTGCCGGAATAGATGATCAGGGTCGCGATGGTGCCCGGCCCGACAATCATCGGGAAGGTGAGCGGATAAAAGGCAAGGGCGCTGAGAACCTTGGGGTTCTCATTTTCCTGATCCGAGCCATGGTGTGAGGCCGCATCGTCCCCATTGAGCATGGACCATGCGATGTGAGCCAGAACGGCGCCGCCAGCGATGCGGAAGTCATCAACGGATATTCCGAAGAAGCTGATGATCGCCTGTCCGCCAAACAGGATCACGAGACACATGACCGAGGAGAACAGCACCACCTTGATCGCCAGCAGCTTGCGCTCCGCCACCCCGAAGCCGTCCGTGAGAGACAGGAAGATCGGCAAATTGACAAAGGGATTCATGATGGCGAAAAACACGCCGAACATCTTGACGATGGTAAAGGAGGTCATGGCAGGCTCTGTTTGTGGTCTGGCGAACGGGTGGAGCAGTTAGATTGTATGCTCGTCGGCTGCGTAGGCAACAGGTGTCAATCCGTATGGACTGCAATCGCGGCACAACCATGGCCCCGTCCTGCGCCTTGCCATCAGTGGGCAGTTTGGGGGCAACAAAAAGGCCGACCGGCAGACCGGCCTTGATGGCAGTTGCCATGCTGGATGTCAGGGCTTGGGCTGATCGGGCAGGAGCAGCTTGAGCAGGGTCTTGGCACCGGGTTGTTTTTTCTTTTCGGGCTTTGCTGGTTCTGCTTTCTTTTTCTGTTTCTCAGGTGCGGCCCTTGTCTTTTTCTGTTCCGGCTGTTTGGCGGCAGTCGGTGCTTTATGAGGCACGGTCGCTGGCTTTTGCACTTTCTTGCCCGGTGCGCAGGCTTGGCTGTTCATTGCCGATGGCTGCGAGCAGTCAGGGGTCTTTTTCGCTGCCATGGCAAGAGGTGAGGCCAACAGGAAGGAGGCAATCATGACGGTTGAAAACAGGCGCATGGGATATCCTTGCAAAGAGGGGAGGGTAAAGGAGCCGCTGTTGCCAGCGAAGCCCTCTGAGCCTTTTCTCCCAAATGGGCCAAAGCAAGAAATGTTCCGCGCTTATCATCGGAAAAAGCGGGATTTCGATTTGTGGAAACACCTGATGCGTGATCTGAAACAAACCTGCGGCCATGACAACCCTTTGGCCATGAAGATGTCTGGATTGACATGTGCTCTTTGCCCCGCGATTGAGACAAGATGCCGACTGGCCGCGCGGCAGCCTTTACGCGCATGGGGGGATCAAAGGAAAAGTCTGAGAGCCTGGAACCTAGGATCTGGGGCGCCATGACACCACCATGCTGCCCCGGTACGCCGCACGCCCAAACGTTGCAGGCACAGGCGTGGGGGCAAAGAAAAAGGCCGGTCTAATGACCGGCCTTTCTCAAGAACCAAGCAGAGAGCCTGGAACGTCATGATTACATCATGCCGCCCATGCCACCCATGCCGCCCATGCCGCCCATGTCAGGCATGCCATGGCCACCTTCCTTAGCCGGTGCATCAGCAACCATGGCTTCGGTGGTGATCATCAGACCTGCGATGGAAGCTGCGTCCTGCAGAGCAGTGCGAACAACCTTGGTCGGGTCGATGATGCCGGCTTCCAGCATGTCGACATATTTTTCGGACTGAGCGTCGAAACCGAGGGTCTCGTTGCCTTCCAGAACCTTGTTGACGACGATGGAGCCTTCAACGCCAGCGTTTTCAGCGATCTGACGGATCGGGGCCTGCAGAGCGCGCAGAACGATCTTGATGCCAGCTTCGATGTCAGCATTGTCGGAAACGATTTTTTCGACGGCCTTGGAAGCGCGCAGCAGAGCGGTGCCACCACCAGGAACGATACCGGCTTCAACAGCAGCGCGGGTAGCGTTCAGAGCGTCATCAACGCGGTCTTTGCGTTCTTTCACTTCAACTTCGGTTGCACCGCCAACGCGGATAACGGCAACGCCGCCAGCCAGTTTGGCAAGACGTTCCTGCAGCTTTTCACGGTCGTAATCGGAAGAGGTTTCTTCGATCTGAGCCTTGATCTGAGCAACGCGTGCTTCGATGCCTTCTTTGGCGCCAGCACCGTCAACGATAGTGGTGTTCTCTTTGGTGATGTTGACCTTCTTGGCGGTACCCAGCATGTCGAGGGTAACGGTTTCAAGCTTGATGCCAACGTCTTCGGAGATCACGGTGCCACCGGTCAGGATAGCGATGTCTTCGAGCATTGCCTTGCGGCGGTCGCCGAAGCCAGGAGCCTTGACAGCAGCAATCTTCAGGCCGCCGCGCAGCTTGTTGACAACGAGGGTAGCCAGTGCTTCGCCTTCGATGTCTTCAGCGATGATGAGCAACGGACGGGAAGACTGAACAACTGCTTCCAGGATCGGCAGCATGGACTGCAGGTTGGAGAGTTTCTTCTCGTGCAGCAGGATGAACGGATCTTCCAGATCTGCAACCATCTTCTCGGTGTTGGTTACGAAGTAAGGAGACAGGTAACCACGGTCGAACTGCATGCCTTCAACGACTTCCAGTTCGGTTTCAGCGGTCTTGGCTTCCTCAACGGTGATGACGCCTTCGTTGCCAACCTTCTGCATGGCTTCAGCAATCATCTTGCCGATTTCGGTTTCGCCGTTTGCAGAGATGGTGCCAACCTGGGCAACTTCTTCGGAGGAATTGATGGTTTTGGAAGCAGCGACGAGAGCCTTGTGAGCTTCAGCAACAGCCATGTCGATACCGCGCTTCAGATCCATCGGGTTCATGCCGGCAGCAACGAACTTGTGGCCTTCACGAACGATGGACTGAGCCAGAACGGTAGCGGTTGTTGTACCGTCACCAGCGATGTCGTTGGTCTTGGAAGCAACTTCACGCACCATCTGTGCGCCCATGTTTTCGAACTTGTCTTCCAGTTCGATTTCCTTGGCAACGGATACGCCGTCCTTGGTGATGCGCGGAGCGCCGAAGGACTTTTCGATGACAACGTTGCGGCCTTTCGGGCCAAGGGTAACTTTTACAGCGTTTGCGAGGATGTCCACGCCGCGCAGCATTTTTTCGCGTGCATCGGCACCGAATTTGACTTCTTTAGCAGCCATTTTAGCTCTTCCTGAAATCTGTGTGACTTGTAATGTGAGGCGGTTCGACTTGAGATCCGGCTATTAGCCCAGGATACCCAGAATGTCGGACTCTTTCATGATCAGCAGGTCTTCACCGTCAATCTTGACTTCGGTGCCGGACCATTTGCCAAACAGAACGCGGTCGCCTGCCTTGCATTCGCAAGGAACGAGCGTGCCGTCATTGTTGCGAGCGCCGGTGCCCACAGCAACAACTTCGCCTTCGGATGGCTTTTCTTTGGCGGTGTCTGGGATGATGATACCACCAGCAGTTTTCTCTTCGGATTCAACGCGGCGAACAACGACGCGGTCATTCAGAGGACGGAACTTCATTGTCTGAACTTTCCCTAAAGCTGTTATGCAGCTCCCCGGACCCATTTTCGGGCATTGCATGCCCCTAAAATGCTAGCGGCATCCGAGCAGTCTGCTCCTCGTTTAACAAGTGTGTTAGCACTCTACATAAGGGAGTGCTAACAGCGCTTTTCATTTAGGAGCCTGGGGGTCAGAAGTCAATAAATGGAGTGAAAAAAATCTATGCGCAATTGAAAAATGCGCATCCTTGACCGGCTGTCGCCTTTCAATGAGTGCTTGTCCGCTCCTGTCGTCAGGACCGATGCTGCGGGAGAGGGCAGAAGGAGGTATCTGAAGTTCAATCGTGTTCACGAAAGGAGATATTCAAGTTTTGTATTTTGAAAATAAAGAATATTTCTTACAAGTTTCAAATGAAAGTTCATTTGAAACTGAATTATATTTATAAAATTGTACGTATATGAATATATAAACGTGAGGTGGATAATTTTACAAATATAGTTCTTTTGATTTAGTGATTTTTAACATGGATATACCATTTTGATACCAAATGGCCGGGGGGGGTCAAGATCCTCAGTTCTCTCAGGTATGTGACTGCGTATGAGTTGGTGATGGTATGTTGAATCAATTTTTTGCCTTTTTGACTATCCGGCAGAGGATTGCCGCGCTCGTCGTCCTGATGCTGTTGGGATTTCTGGGAATGCTTCTGGTCAACAGCCAGACGACCAGCATGCTCAACCAGGCCCGCTCTATGGAACAGGCGTCTCAGGAGCGGGCGCGCCTGTTTCAGGCGCTGCAGACCGTCAGCCTCAAGGCGGCCAAGCTCTCCGAGGAATTTCTGCTGGAGCGGGACATCGCCAAGGCCGATGTGACCGCCGGGCTGTTCGCTGCCGCTTTGGCCCAGCCGGTCGATGAAACGGTGCTTGGACAATTCAGCCCAACCTATCATGCCAGCCTTGATCAGCTTGCGAACGCCGCCCGGTCCTTTGATGAGATCAGGACCCGGCGCGTCGGCGTCGGGCTGGGCGAGGAAGACGGCCAGCGCGGCAAGCTCAATGCCGCTGTCCGGCGAGCTCGCGAGAAGCTGGTGTTCTTCACCGAGAAATATGGTCTTGGGCCATCGTCCGGCACGGTTGAAGCGAAAATGCTGCAGCTGAGAAATTACGAGAAGGACTATATGCTGTTTGGTGATCCGGAGATCATCACCAAGTTCGAGACCACCTATGATGAGTTGATTGCCTCGATGAAACCGGCTGGCTTCAAGGTTGTTGCCCGCATGGAGATGAAGGGGTTTCTGAAGGTCTACCGGGAGGACTTTACCGATTGGGTTTCCGGCAAGGAGGCTCTCGACGAGACGGTCCTGTCCTTCCGCCAGACGATCAGCAAGCTGGTCGCCAATGTTGAGGAACAGTCCCAAGCGGTGCTTGCCCAGGGGGCGGCGCAAATGACCATCGCCCTGCAACAGAAGCAGGATGCGGAAAAGGCCTTCTATGGCATTACCATTGCCATCGCCGTGCTGACCATTCTGCTGTCCGTGATGATCGCTCGCTCCATCACCGGGCCTCTATCCCGTCTGGCCAATGTCATGGATCGTATCCGGGTCAACGACCTGACCGTCGAGTTGCCGCAGATCCGTTCACGCGATGCGCTGGGCCGCCTGTCGGATGCTGCCCGTAACTTTCTGGACAGCGTCATTCAGGGGGCGCGTCTCAAGGACAACGCCAGACTGGACCGTCAGAAGGAGCTGGATCGTCAGGCCGCCCTCGAGCATATGCTGACGCGCTTCCGACAGGAAACAGAACAGGCCGTGGTACGGGTGTCTTCGCAGGCGCGTGAGGTGATCCGGCGGACGGCAACTCTCAATGACATATCGCACAGCGCCAGGGCATCGTCGGATCTGGCCAGCACCTCAGCAGCTTCCAGCGTCGGCTATGCCAAGGCCGTCAGCGGCAGAGGGCAGGATTTGCAGGCAGCCGCCAGCGCCATCACCGAGCAGACCGAAAAGGCCCGCCGTGTGGTGGGAGAGGCTGAGCATGTATCGCGGTCGGCGGATGGCACCATGGACAAGCTCAATCAGGCCACCACCCAGATTGGCGACATCGTCCAGATGATCGACAAGATCGCCGCCCAGACCAATCTGCTCGCCCTCAATGCAACCATTGAGGCTGCGCGCGCTGGAGAGGCGGGCAAAGGCTTTGCCGTCGTGGCGCAGGAGGTCAAGGAGCTGTCATCGCAGACCGCCAGAGCGACCTCCACCATTTCCTCCCAGATTGCAGACCTGCAGCAGGCAGCTTCAGAAGCAGGCGCCCTGATCAACTCTATCTCGGACATGATTGCGAGCGTCAACGAAGTGACCAGCACCATTGCCGAAGCGGTGGATGTTCAGAAGGAGGCTACCGCGCAGATGGACGGGGATATCACGCGTGCACTGGAAGAAAGTCTTGGGGCCAGCAATCGGGTGGCAGATGTGGTCGAAACCATCGCCCGCTCCAGTCAGGAATCCGAGGCCTTCAGCCTTGTATCGACGCAGCTGGAAGCGGTGATCACGGACATGGAACAATCCGTCCGCGCCTTCCTTGATGCCGTGGAGCAGGATCTTGATGCCCGGCGGTCAGAGATGCAGGCAGAGAAGGACGTGGCCTAGTCCTTCTGCTTGTGCAGGTGATCGCGAACCAGATGGGCGAGCACTGCGCTAAGGCGCTCATCCAGACTGCCACTGACCGTGATATAGTCGCAGCCCATGGCCTGTAATTCCGCTTCAAAGCGTTTGAGAAACTGCGGCCGTTGATCCGGCGCATCCCGCTGGCCGTCATCTACCCAGGGCCAATCCACATCACACAGAATATAGAGGCGGGGCGAAAAGGGAGCTGCCGCAAGGCGCCGCTTGTGTCGTTCGGCCCATTTCTCCCACAGGGCCCAGGTGGAGCAATTCATGTCATGGGAGTAATAATGGGTGGTGTAAACCAGTGAGGATAGCAGGTCCGTATCGCAGATCAGGATCTTGTTCTGAGCCTCGGCCTCTTCGGCACCGCGCTCCTCGTTCACCCACTGGCCCTGCGCAATGGGAATGGCGTCTTCCAGCGTCAGGCTCCCCTGCGCCTCGAAATAGTCGCGCAGATATTCCTGCACCAGAATGCCGTCGAGATAATCTGAAAGAGAACGGGCGAGGGCGGACTTGCCCGTGCTTTCCGGGCCGGTCAGGATAAGACGGGGTAAACGGGAAAAGGGCATGGTCAGGCCGTATCTGTGCGAGGAGAACGATAGCGTTTTGTCTCAAAGCGCGCAGAAATTGTCAATCCCGAACGGGTCTGACGGGCCGATCAGTTCATATGGCCAAGGCTGAAGGTGATCTGGGCGGCAATGCCCGAAGGGATGAGGGCATGAAGCCCTCATCGGCAATGTGATGGATGAATGCGACGGAGCGCGATTGGCCTCAAGCCGGGTCAGGCTGGTTGGCAACCGGGGCAACATTGACCGCGGGAACCATGCCCTCGACATCCTGCGCGATGGACTCAAGGTCATTGGCCATGGCCTGGGCTTCCTCTTCAGATGCCGTCCATGAGCGCTCCGGGGTCGTCCAGTCGCTGGTTGTCGAACGCCGTTCCCACCAGCGCATGGCCAGGCCGAGCGAAACGCCGACGCCGATGGCGACGGTCAGATCCACAAGCACCGTCAGCACAAGGGTAATGACCAGCAGGATCACGTCACCGCGCGGACCGGCTGCATAGCTCTTCCACTTGTGTGGCTCGCTCATGTTCCATGCCGTGATCATCAACAGGGCGGCAAGCGCAGGCATTGCCAGATGGCCAGCAAGCGGCGCAGCAACCAGCATGACCAGCAGTACCACGATGGCATGGACGATACCGGCAACCGGCGTCTGGCCACCGGCCTTGATGTTGGTTGCCGTGCGGGCAATGGCGCCCGTGGCTGGCAGGCCCATGAACAGCGAAGAGGCGATGTTGGCAAAGCCCTGTGCGGTCAGTTCCGCATTGGGGCGATGGTGGCCGTCGATCATGCGGTCGGCAACCATAGCAGAGAGCAGGGATTCAACCCCGGCCAGAAAGGCGATGATCAGTGCCGAAGGGAAAAGTTCAACGACACGGGCCCAGCTCAACACGGGCAGGCTGGGCAGCGGCAGGCTCTGAGGCAGCGCACCGAAGCGGGAGAACAGCGTGTCTACCTGCAGGTTCATGCCGACAATCAGCAGCGACCCCAGGGCCACGGCAACGATCAGCCCCGGAAAACGCGGGAAGGCGCGGCGCAGGCCGACAATCAGCAGCAGCGTGACGGCAGCAACGCCAAAGGCGGCCATATTTAAGCTGTCGCGAGCGTGCCACAGGGCCGCGATTTTCTCAAGAAAGTCCGCCGGGACGGACGCCAACTGCAGGCCCATGAAATCCTTTAGCTGGCTGGACGCGATGATGATGCCAATGCCGATGGTGAAGCCGTTGACCACGGCTTCGGGAATGAAGGCTATCAGACGCCCGACAC
Source organism: Cohaesibacter haloalkalitolerans (assembly GCF_003574655.1). GTDB lineage: Bacteria > Pseudomonadota > Alphaproteobacteria > Rhizobiales > Cohaesibacteraceae > Cohaesibacter > Cohaesibacter haloalkalitolerans. The sequence continues at coordinate 208,804 of NZ_QNUM01000002.1, read as the reverse complement.
GGAAATAACCTGCCAGCACCAGTATGATGCCTGCCATGAAGGTGGCCATAACCAGCCCGTCGTAGCCGTGGGTCGCAATCACGTTGAAGACCACCACGATGAAGGCACCGGTTGGTCCGCCGATCTGAACCCGGCTACCGCCGAGCAGCGAAATGAAGAAACCGCCAATGATCGCCGTGATCAAACCCTTTGCCGGATCCGCGCCCGACGCGATTGCAATCGCAAGGCTGAGTGGCATCGCCACCATGGCGACAGTGATCCCCGCGAAGCAGTCGGCGAAGAACTGGTCGCGGTTATAGGTTTTGATGGTCGTTAGGATCTTTGGCTGGCGCATGGCATTGTTGGCACTGTGAACAGGTTACCGGACTTTGCGTCCGTTGCGGGGGAAGATCTTTGACTATTGTCTAATAGGCGTGAAGACAAGTCAGATTAGCTCACAGCTTCTATGCACAAACAGTCTGGCTGGCTCCCGACACTTTCCGTAACTGTATATGTGTACATGAAATGCATCAATAAAAATCGCAGAAATCAGCGGAAAGTAGTGTGTCTGAGAGCAGAGCTCTGGCAATAGCAACGCAAGCCATGCGCTATGCGTAGAGCCAGAAAATTGTGCCGGTTTTGAAAAGTGGGAGAGAGGGGCGGGCGCGAATGGCCCGCTTGCACCCCGAGGGGCACCGTCAGCTGAGCTGACGGTCGTGTTCGTATTCCAGATCCATGCCCTGATCGTTGAGCGTGATTTCCTTGCGGAAATGGACGCGCATCAGCTGATCCCGTCCGTGGGAAGGGAGAACCCGGTGGGTTTCTGCAAAGCCGCGACGATTGTAATAGGCAACGAGTTCGTCCATTGCTTCGGGCGTATGCAGGCGCAGATACTGCAGCTCGCGGGACTCGGTCAGCATTTCCAGCTCAGTCAGCATACGCTTGCCAAGTCCTTCATGCTGATGTTCTCTCTGAACGGCGAGGTAATCGACGTAGAGGCCGTTTTTCTCTTCATGCAGGGCCGCTGCTGCCAGAACTTCACCTTCGGCTTCGAGAACATAGAGGTTCCCGGCTTTCTGGAAGTCGGACATGTTGGAGAAGGCGTCTGCCGACTGGCCGATGCCCATTCGGTCTCCGATATAAGCCATGGATTTGATGAAGAGCGTGCGGATATGGGGGAGCTGGCTCGGTTTGGCCAGCGAAAATGACAGTGTCATCTTGTTTTCCTGTTCTTGCTCCGGCGGGTCGACCCTTTCAGATAGGCAGGCTTGGTGCGTGCAGTGTCTGAAACGGGAGCCGGTATTATTTGTGTCGTTTGGTTCACTCAATGTTTATGCAGTGAATATGGTGACAAGATGATGACAAATCCAGTCGGACGACTTTTACAGGCATTCTTATAAGACGAAAGACGTATAAACCGGTGCACTCCCCGTAGCTCCCTCAACGCTCATTGGATGCGGAGGCGGGCGCATCGTTAGGGGCTGAGGGCTGTGGCGTCTGGCATTTCTGTGAGGGGGAAGGGCGGACATCCTGTGCCCGCCCAAAACGTTGGTTCTTGCTATTTGCGTGGCAGGGTGATGGTGGCGGCAAGCCCGCCCGATGGCCGGTTCTGAAGGGTCACGTCACCGCCATGGCTGCGGATGATCGTCCGCGTGATCGAAAGGCCGAGGCCGACGCCGCCTGTTTCCAGATTGCGCGATCCTTCCACCCGGAAGAAGGGCGCGAACACTTCCTCAAGCTTCTCTGGCGGGATACCCGGCCCATTGTCGCAAATCCGGATCTCGATGTGGCGCGGGGTGGCGCTGAGGAACAGATCGGCATTGCCAGCATAGCGCAGGGCATTTTCCGTGAGGTTGGTCAGCGCCCGCTTGAGGCTGACCTGTCGGCAGGAAAAGGTCAGGTTGTCCGGGCCATCGAATGTAACATTGCGCCCCAGTTCCTGATAGTCCTCCGCCATGGAAGACAGCAGCGCCGCCAGATTGACGTCCCGCGTTTCTTCCTTGCTGGCATCCTCGCGGGCAAAGGCCAGAACCGCATCGGTCATTGCCTGCATTTCCTCAAGCGTCGCCTGCAGCTTCTCGCGCATTTCATCGTCATCGATGAACTCGGTTCTGAGCCGCAGGGTCGTGATCGGCGTCCGAAGGTCATGACTGACGGCAGCCAGCATCCGGGTTCGGTCCTGCACGAAGCGCAGCAGCCTTTCCTGCATGGCGTTGAAAGCGCTGATGGTGCCGCGGATCTCCGTCGGCCCTTCCTCCTTGAGCGGCGCAATCGCCTCGCCACGGCCAAGTTTGCGTGAGGCGCTTTCCAGCTCCCGCAAGGGGGCGGTCAGTTTGCGCACGATCAGCACGACCACCAGAATAATCAGGACGGCGGATACGATGAGAGAAACCATGAATGGCCGCCCCCATTTGGCTGGCGGTGTCGGTACTTCCGATTGCACGATCAGCCATTGGCCGCTGTCCAGTGGCACGGCAATTTTCATGTCCTGTGTCCAGACCGGGGGGGTGTGGTCAGCAAAGCGCCTCCATGGGCGCTGGCCGTTGGTCCAGTTACTGCGACGTCCCAGTTCGTTGCCGTCCATCGGCTGCCCGTTACGCATGCCCTGACCCATGCCCTGGCCCACTCCTTGCCCTAAACCGCGGCCCAAACCATTACCCTGGCCGTTGCGCAAGGGACCATTGGGAGCCGGTGAGGGTTGCGGCGGAGCCATCATGCTGGCCATGTCATCTTCGGGGGCTGGTCTGGGTTGAGCCAGCAGAAACGGATCATCCGGCAGTTTGCTGAAACGGACGGTATTGTCTGCAAGACCGGCGCGCCGCTCCAATCGACGGGCAAGGCCAGCCTCGACACTGCCCTCTTCAGGCACGGACAGATCGGTTGAATCCTCCAGATCAAACCGGATGCCCTGTCCTTCTGCCGCCTTGAGGAAGCGGCCGTGCAATGTCATGTCGGTCTGGTTGAGCACGCGCACCACCGAGGCGGTCCGATCGAGGATCTGGCCACGGGTCGCCGTCAATGTGATGCTTTTGCGCTCGAAGGCGAACATGATGATTGAGATGGCCTGCGCAGCCACCAACGCAAGCATCAGGGCAGCGATCAACTGCCCCGCAAGCGAACGCGGCCAGAGCGTGAAACGGCGCCTGCGCGGGGCCTCGGTCTTCTGCATGGCTTCCTGAGACGCGGATCGGGTCAAATATCGTTCTCCTCGTCGACGTCATCAAAGGTCGCGTCCTCGACCTTGCCGGTCACCTTGGCCGTGAAGACATAGCCACCACCGCGCACAGTCTTGATCATGCGGGGATTTTTCGGATCCTCCTCGATCTTCTTGCGCAGGCGGGAGACCTGATTGTCGATGGAGCGGTCAAAGATCTGGGCCGTTCGGCCGGATGTCAGATCCAGCAACTGGTCGCGCGACAGCACCATGGTGGGGCGCTTGAGGAAGGTAACCAGCAGCCGATAGTCGGCGGCACTCAGCGGCACGGTAACGCCATCGGGGCTGACCAGCTCGCGCTGATGCACATAGAGGGTCCAGTCGTCAAAGGTCAGCACTTCGGGCTCGTTCGGCTTTTCCGCCTCGCGTGGCATCGACTGGCTGCGCCGCAGCACCGACTTGATGCGGGCCAGAAGTTCGCGCGGATTGAATGGCTTGGTCAGATAGTCATCGGCCCCGATCTCCAGACCGATGATGCGGTCGGTTTCTTCGCCCAGCGCCGTCAGCAGGATGACCGGGATATTCTCGTTCTCGCGCACATAGCGGCAAAGGGTAAGGCCATCCTCGCCGGGCATCATGACATCCAGCACGATCAGATCGATCGCTGCCGTCTTCAGCATCTGGCGCATCTTCACGCCGCCGTCCGCATCGCTCACCCGGAAGCCATTCTTCGAGAGATACTTCGATAACAGCTCGCGAATGTCACGATGATCATCCACCACCAGAATATGTGCAGATTGTTCCATGGCTGAAATCTCCGTTGCCTTTTTGCTCCCCGCTGCGCGTCGCGGGGGCCTTTGCCCGGTTGGGGCTCCTCTCCTTCGACATATCGTCGTGCCGCCATCCTATATCAATTATCAGATAACAGGAAATATGTTGCTGTCCAGAAAAATATACGAGTTTTTTCAAGCACTAACGAAGGAAATTGTAACCGTTTGTATCAATCTGAGAACCCGTTACACAGAGAGACAATCGGACAGAATTCGACGATGGACCTGCGCCGGATTCGGCCTATCTTCAAGTCATCGGCAAGCGATGAACCAGAGCATGGAACGCTGACCCGAAGAGCAACCGGCCCTGCGAAGTCTACAGGGCTTCATGGATACTGTAGAGCGAACAAGGCTCGATGGCCAATGAGGAATTGGCCTCTGAGACGAGAGGAAAAGAAAATGAAAAACCTGACGAAAATCGCATTGACTGTCGCACTGATCAGCGGCGCTTCCGCCATGGCAATGGGTGTCAATACCGCATCTGCCCGGGGCTGGGGCAACGGCCCGGCAATGGGTGCCGGGATGGGCCCTGCTCAGGGGCAGCGCTTTGATGGGCCGCGTGGCTTTCTTGATCTGAAGGCCCTCGACACCGACAAGGATGGCACCCTGACCAAGGAAGAGCTGACAGCCGGTCTGGGCAAGAAAATCACCGACAATGATACCAATAGTGACAATGCCGTATCTCTTGAGGAGTTCAAGACCGAGTGGATGGCCATGACCAAAGACCGCATGGTTCGCGCCTTCCAGCGTTTCGACCGTGACGGCGATGGCAAGGTAACCCTTGAAGAATTCAGCGCTCCGGCAACCGCCCAGTTTGATCGCCTTGATGCCAACAATGACGGCAAGATCGATAACACCGACCGTCAGGCACGTCAGGCACAGGGGCCGCGGGGCAATTGGGGCCAGCGTGACGGCCGTTGGGGCGGTGGTCCTCGAGGCGGCCAGTTCAAGCAGGGTCAGTACCCACAGGGCCAGTTCCAGCAGGGGAAGATGGGTCCCCAGTTCGGTGGCCAATTCGGACCTCAGGGTGGACCGATGGGTGGTCCCGGCATGATGGGTGGCAAGATGCGCGGGCCGCATGGTGGTCAGTTCCAGATGGGCCAGTATCCTCAGGGCAATTTCGGTCAGCCGATGCCCGGTCAGGGTATGGGCCAGGGTATGGGCCAGGGCCAGATGGGGCCGGGTCAGCCAGCTCCTGCACCGCAGTTGGCTCCGACCGCTGATAACCCGGCATCGGTTGCCCCTCAGGCACCTGACGCAGCGTCCTTAGAAGCTCCGGTCCTTCCGCCCATCGCCATGGTGGAATAGCACCGGCCTCCAAACCGGCAGATCAATGGCCAGCAGTGCGTCTGCGGCCCAAAAACGATGCGGGTCCAAAACCAGCAGGGAAGGCCCGCCACAAGCGCTCGATAGAAGCGCTAGATAAAACAGATGTAGCGCGTAACCCCGTTGTCAGTCTCTGGCAGCGGGGTTTTTGTTTCGAGGCTTTTTCCGCCGTTGAGCAGACGTCACGACAAGGGTGCGGGGGATAACCGGAGATGAATTGTAACCGTCTGTATCAGAGCAAAATGCTGACACAGAGGGTGACAAAACTCTCCGGAAACTCCCGAAAATTGTACTATTCTGGGGGCAAGACACAATCATCGACCGAGCTGGCGAAGTGCCGGTCATCCGGTTGCAGGTCGGGCAGGACGAAGAGATTTGATCCGCCAGGGGACCTGGAAATGGAAATTGGAAGCCAATGAGGAATTGGCTGCCGCTTGCTAGAGGAACAAAGAGATGAAAACCGCATCGAAAATTGCACTCGCAATCGCATTGGTCGCTGGCGTATCGGCAGCGTCCATTACACTGAACGCGGCTTCAGCCGGTGGCTGGGGCTATGGTGGCTATGGTTGGAACAACCAGCAGGACGGCACCTGGATGGGCCGTCGCGGTGGCATGCGTGGCGGCATGATGGGCCCCGGTGGCTACGTCTACAACCGTGCAGCAGGGCCGGCCTTCGGTGGCGCCATGATGCTGCAGCAGTTTGATGCCAACAAGGACGGCGTCCTGACCAAGGAAGAAGTCGACACTGGCTTTGCCGCGAAAGTCACCGAAAATGACAAGGACGGTGATAACGCCATTTCTCTTGAGGAATTCAAGAATGAATGGCTGAAGATGACCCAGAACCGCATGGTTCGCGGCTTCCAGCGTCTGGACAGCGATGCCAGTGGCAAGATCACGCCGGAAGAGCTCAAGAGCCATGCCGATGCCATGTTTGCCTTCATGGACAGCAATGGCGACGGCAAGCTTGATCAGAATGACGGCCCGCGCCGCGGCATGGGATATGGTCCAGGCTTCGGCCCGCGCTTCATGAATGGTCCAGTGCCAGCTCCGACGCAGCCAGCTCCGGCACCATCAGAGGGATCTGCCCAGTAATGACGAGGTGTAATGGCGAGGCGACCCGGCTCGGATTAAGGCCGGGTGCCACCCGTTTCTGCTGAAAAAAGACCCGCTGCCTTGTTCTCGGGGCAGCGGGTTTCTTTTTGCTTTTGATATCTGGTTGGGGCGTGGCGCTACTCTGCGTCCTGTGCTTCGAGGCGATAGCCGAATTCCCAGCTGTCAGACGCATCGCCCAGGAACCGCACGACCGGCACCTTGGTGAAGCCGATTTTTTCGTAAAAGGCATGCCCTTCAAGAAAACGGGTGTCACTCCAGAGGCGAATGGCATGGCCCTCGCGGCCGTCCACCAGATCGGTGGCCAGATTGAACATTGACCAGGCAAGGCCTTCACCGCGGGCCTTTTGGGCGACATAGACTGTGTGCAGCTCGAACAGGCCCGGTGTTAGCGATTCCGACACGGCAAGGCAACCGACGATTTCCCCGTCCTGTTCTGCTACCCACATTTCGCCGCCTATGGCAGCATAGTAGCTCGCTGGGTGCGCGAGTTCGGGATATTCGGCGGCAACGAAATGGCAATTCTCATAATCGGCGAAGATATCAGCGATAAGCTTGCTGATTGCCGGGCCATCGGTGTCGGCGGCGGGACGAATGAGGGCATAGCTCATGGGCATCTTCTTTCGGTCATGACAGAACGGAAGCGCCGATCATCCATTCGGGCTCGGCGCTCTTGGGGAAGGGGACGGCTGCTCGATCAGCGATAGATGGCGATGCCGATGCCGTTGCGGCGAGCCTGATCAACAATCTCGGCAAGCGCAGGATCCTGCACATCGGGGCCAGCCCGAAGCACGCGGGAAACGGTAATGAAATTATATCCCGCCTTGATCAACACCTGCTTGGCGGTTTCCCGCGCAAAACCGGCGTGTTCACTGTCGATGGCGACAATGAAGTTGCGGCGCTGCGGTTGCGTTTGCGGCGGTTTGGGGGCTTCGCTGGCCCTACCCTGAACACAGAAAATCATGCACTTGTCTCTCTCGTACCCGATAGCTCCGACTCTTAAAGACGTTGGGGTCATCTGTCGAGATGTTATCGCCTTTTATGAAACAGAAGACGGGGATGACGCCGGATGAAGAGCCAATCAGGCTGCAAATCTGGCCGAAACGGAACAGAAAAACTTGGCAATCGCTCGTCATGCCCACGCCTGCACGGCGGATGAGCGCAATCGGGAAGGGGCCGCAGCAGGCGGCTGGCTGTGAATCATTTCGCCCGTGATTGCTTGCCCGCTGACGGAATCAGCAAGGCACATGGCTTGATGGCGGGGCGGGATCAGGACGTCAGGCGGGCTCCTTCTGGGCCCAGCTCATGCGTTTGCGATAGATTGTCGAGGGGCTGATTTCCAGCGCGGCTGCGGCGCGGGAGATATTGCCGTCAAAATGGCTGAGAGCCCCTTCGATGATCTGCTTTTCCTGTTGCCAGAATGGCTGAATCGCATCGGACATCGCCGCGCCCATCTGGCGCAGGTCGCTGATGGCGCGGTTGAGGTCGCGCTCGAAGCTGTCGTCCGAATGCAACAGGTCTGGCAGATGATCCGGCTCAACCACCGTGCCGTCATACATCACGGTCAGGCGGCGAATGGCGTTTTGCAGCTGGCGCACGTTGCCCGGCCAGCGATAGGCTTCCAGCATGCGCTCGGCTTCCGTGCTGAAGATGCGGAAGCTCTTGCCTTCCTCATGGGCATATTGATTGAGGAAGCTCTTGGCCAGCGGCACGATATCGCCGGAGCGGTCGCGCAGCGGTGGCAGATGGATCGGCAGCACATGCATGCGATAGAACAGGTCTTCACGGAACCGGCCGGCCCGCACTTCCTCAAGCGGATCGCGATTGGTGGCGGCGATGAAGCGGATGTTGAGAGAAATTTCCTGACTGCCACCAACCCGGCGCAGGCTGCCGGTCTGGATGAGGCGCAGCAGCTTGGCCTGCAGATCGAGCGGCATTTCGCCAATCTCATCAAGGAAAAGCGTGCCGCCGTCGGCCAACTCTGCCGCACCCTTGCGGTCGTCATTGGCCCCGGTGAACGCGCCACGCATGTGGCCGAAAACTTCCGATTCCATCAGATCTGCTGGAATGGCACTGCAGTTGATGGCAATGAACGGGCCGGAACTGCGCGACGAACGGGCATGCAATGCCTGGGCGCAGACTTCCTTGCCGGTGCCCGATTCCCCGGTGATGAATACGGGGGCCTTTGAACCGGCGATCCGCATGATCTGGTCATAGACCCCGTGCATGGCCGGGGACTTGCCAATGAAGCCCTCGAAATCGCGCATGATCTCGAAATCGGATGACTGGTCCTGCGCACGGGACGCGCCCATGCCATCGGGTGTCGAGGCGGCTGTGGGGCGGGAAGAGAGGACGATATCGCTGCGTGGGGCAGGGCGGTGATGGGCGATCATTTCACTCATCCGGCTGCTCAGCACGTCGGCCGATACTGGCCGGGCGATGAAATCATGGGCACCAGCCTGCATCGAGGCAACCGCGCGGGACACCGAGCCATTTCCGCTCAGGGCCAGAAGCAGCATGTTGGGGTGGCGGCTGGCAAGACGGGACAGGACCTTCAGTTCTTCCTCATCTTCAAACGTGATGAGGGCGCAAGCCGGCTCCATGAGGAAACTGGCCGGGGCTTTGTCGTCAAACATCTGAATGTCGCATGGCTGCTTGAGCTTGTCTTCAAGCAACCCCGTCAATTGATCGTTGATCATGCGGCGAAATGCTGGATCAGAACTAACGACTGCGATGCGGACGGAATTGAGATCCGCAGGTCCTGATGACATGATTTGAACACCCCTACTGAATTGTCTTCGGCAACCATGTTGCGCAAACAGAGTAAACAAAGTCTTTTCATTTGGGCACGGGAGGGGATTTAACGGGTCTTTTTGCCGCATTCTGCAAAAAAAAGGCAAAATTATGGTGTGCAAACCCTTGCCGACGAGCGGGGAGCCAGCCTACGGGCACGTTTTTAAACAGGGTCAGATAAAAATGTTCCGGAAGTTTCCCGCGTGAGTGGCGGCAAAATCTGGGCTCGGGGCAAGAAAGGGCTGCAATGATGTAGGCGTGCCCGTGTTATGATTGAAGCTATGCCTGTGTTGTGATTGGGCTATGCCCGTGTCATGACTGGGGCACAAACCCTGAGGGGATGGAATGGCCGGGCATTTCGGAAAGGTCCAGCCGTTCTTGAGGGGGATCGCATGGACAGACGTCCGGGAGCGTCCCGTCGCCTGTGATGCGTCTGGTGGCGGGGCGTTGTTACGCCAGAGCTGCCGGGAAACCGGCTTCTTCGATGGCTGAGCGAATGGCTTCAGGATCGGCTCCGGACTCCACGGTGACCGCGCCTGTTTCGAGGCTGGCGTCGACTTCGGCAGAGGCATCGACGCTCTTGACGGCTTCTGTGACAGATTTGACGCAGCCGCCGCAGGACATTTCCTGTACGTTCAGTTTGATCATGACAAGGGTCTCTGTTGTTTGATCTGTTAAAGTTGAATAGGAAAAATATATTTATTGCCTGCGCGGCATGCAATGGCCTTGCCATCACAAATGGCATGCAAAAAACCAAAGAGGCGGACGGATGAGCGAGAAGACGGTAGCGGTGGCCTTCGGTGGCGGTGGCGCACGCGGCATTTCCCATATCTGGGTCATGGAAGCTCTGGACGAACTCGGCGTTACACCGGTGGCCCTGTCCGGCACATCCATTGGAGCCCTTGCGGCGACCTGCTATGCCTCGGGGATGAGCGGCAAGGATTTGCATGATTATATGCTGGCGCTGTTCAGCAATACCGGCGAAGTGCTGTCCCGCTTCTGGAAACACAGGCCCAAAAGTCTCTCGCAAATGTTCACCTTGCAGAACCCGATGGCCAGCTGGACACAGCTCGATCCCCACTGGATTGTCGAAACCTTCCTGCCGCACGAAATCAAGGCGGATTTCAGTGAGCTGAAGATTCCTGTCAGTCTCAGCGCGACTGACTATTTCTCCGGTGAGGAAGTCATTTTCGACAAGGGGGCTGTTGGCCAGGCACTGGCCGCGTCCATCGCCATCCCCGCCCTGTTCCGCCCCATCGAGATCGACAGTCGGCTGTTAATCGATGGCGGCTGCGTCAATCCCATGCCGGTGGACCATGTACGCAAGAAGGCCGATATCGTCATCGCTGTTGATGTTGTCGGCCTTCCGCAAAGGCCTGCGGACAACAGGATCGGGTCGTTTGAAATGGGCTTTGGCGCAACGCAGGTGCTGATGCAGACGATCCAGCGCGAAAAGATGCGTCACGACAAGCCCGATCTGCTGGTGCGCCCGCGCGTCGATGCATTCCGTCCGCTCGACTTTCTCAAGGCAGCCGACATTCTGGCGGCAAGCAAACGCACCAAGGACGAGGTGAAGACCAGTCTGGGGCGCCTGTTGGACCGTTGATGGCCCCTTTTATCTCTTCCGGCTCTCTGGCTGCTTTTCCGGGCTCTCAGGGGATTTCCCGTGTCAAAGGCGGCGTCTTCGCCCTATGTTGAGTTTGCCAGGTGATAATACCTATGTTTTATTACTGGTAATCTGAACCTTGTCCTGACTGAGGCTTCATATGCCCTTGACACCGCTGCTTCCGACCTTTTGCGTCGGGGCCTTTCTGGCTGTTCTTATTCCGTTGGAAGCGATGACTGCCGTCGCTCCCGGCGACGAGCGCACCAAAGCGGCAGAAAAGAACAGCGTCAAGATCCGTAGTCTTGATCAGGAGGCTGTGCGGGCTCTGAAACAGGGAAATGGCGCGAATTTTGCCGATGCTGCCGAACTGAACGGTGTTCCGGGACCAGCTAGTCTTCTGGAACTGAAGGACAGGATTCCGCTCGATGCGGAGCAGGTCAAGGAGTTGCAGGCCGTTGATGAGCGCACAACCGAAGAGGCGCAAAAGGAAGGGCGGAGCTATCTGGCTCAGGAAGCCAAGCTTGAGAAAGAGTTTCGCTCTGGCAATATCAATGATGGCCTGCTGCAGACGGCGCTTGGATATATCGAGGAATCCCGGCGCAAACTCCGCTATATTCATCTGTCCGCCCACTTGCAGACCTTGACCATTCTGAGGCCGGACCAGATAGACCGCTACAACGAGCTGCGCTCGCGGACGCAGAGCGCGGCAGGCCCTTGCTCTTCATTGCCCGGGCAGAGCGCCAGCGCGATGCCTGCAACGCTCACGCGACTGACAATGCAGCCGCAAAAGGTTGCCTACACCATCGACACCGCCGCCGTGGCGCCTTTGCAAATGGCCTGCAACTGATCTTTTCCTGAGAGATTGGCTGAACAACCCGCATCCGTGTGTCGACGCGGATGGAAAGCCGTACCACTGACATGTGCCAAACGAAAAGAGGGCCATGCGGCCCTCCATTGAAATCTGTTTCCCACTTTTGCGGTTCGGTTGCGCCTAGTTGCGGGCGATGATCTCGCGCCCTTCAAAGCGCGGCAGGGAACCGGCCACACCGACCTTGCGGCGGGTCAGGAAACGGGGGCGACGGATCGCGAATTGAGCATGGGGGCGGCGCGCCATCTGCGGTCCCTTGACGAGATCGGACAGAGGGCCATCCTGATCCGACGCGACTTCATAGTCGCCTGCGCCGAGTGGCTTGTGCAACATGGCCAGATTGTAGCGTTTGGACCAGCTCTGCCAGTCGACGGCTGCATCCTCAAGATCCGTGCTGACCATCAATGGCAGGGTCAGGTTGGGGTCTTCATGAACCAGTTCAAGGATGCAGATCAGCGGATTGCCTTCGCGCTTGCCGACGATGAAGCGGGCACCGATGCCCTTGTAATAGGACAGTGGAACGCGGACGATGAGTGGCAGCCCGCAGTTGAGGTTGCATTCCACCAGAACCTGATTGGCCTTGATCTGCGCGATGCCGGGCACATGGGCTCCAAACAGGGCTGTTTCGCTGAAACCGCTCAATTTGGCCGCCTTGGTGCGGATCTCGCCGGATTGGAAGTATTTGGCCAGATTGTGTGGGTCGATGCGTGCGGCCCCTACAGCCTGGTAGGAAATGGCTTCCGTGTATTTCTGATTTTCTTGACGCCTCACGTGCCTTCTCCTTCGAGCCCCATTCAGGGTGCTTCTTTTGAATAGGCTCAGGCTACCAGAGAGGCTTCATTATTTGCTTAATTAGCAGGGTTAAAAAAACGTGATATTATATAGGGTTAGTGAAATATTACCGGGGGTGAATCTTCACCTTTTGGCAACCAGTTTCCCCCAGATTGTGGCAAGGGCTTGTATGCCTTTTTACTTGCTCAAGCCGCTGCAAGTCCCTAAGACATAGAGAAAGCGATATTTTTTTGCGCTCCACCAGCTCAAGCAGAAGACAATAGTTCATGTCAGACCTTCTCGATCAATCCGTCATAGAGGAAAGAGCCCACCATCTGGTCAAGGCGGCCATGAAGGCCGGAGCCGATTCCGCCGACGCCGTTGCCGCCCGGGCGATCTCCAGCTCCGTTGGACTGCGCGATGGCGCTTTGGAAGAAAATGAGCATTCCGAAAATGACTCCATGGCGCTTCGGGTGTTCATCGATGGGTGCAAGGCATCGATTTCGACCAATACCACCGATGATATGGATATCCTGACCAAGCTGGCGGAACGAGCGGTGGCCATGGCGCATATGTCTCCGCCGGATCCCTTTGCCCGCCTTGCGGCGCGCAGCGATCTGATGGAGCCATCTCTGGTCGAGGCGCGCATCAAGGCTCTCGACCCTGCCGACATGAACATTCCCACCTCGGAAGATTTGACCCGCATGGTGGAAGAGGCTGAAGAAGCGGCCATGGCTGTCAATGGGGTAACCAAATCTGGGGGCGCTGCCGCCGGGCATTTCCTCGGTGGCGCGGTGCTGGCAACCTCGCACGGGTTCGTTGGCTCCTATATGTCTTCGCGCATTTCCTTTTCCGTGACAGCGATTGCCGGTTCGGGCACCACCATGGAACGCGACTATTCCTTCTCGGCGGCGGTGCACCGGGACGACCTGCGCGAGCCGAGCCTTGTCGGGCGTCGGGCAGGGGAGCGGGCCGTCGAACGGCTCAATCCTGCCAAGATTGAGACCGGCACCTATGACATTCTGTTCGAGCCGCGTGTGGCAACAACACTGGTCGGTCATTTCGCCTCCGCCATCAATGGGGCTGCCATCGCGCGCCACACATCCTTCCTCAACGGCAAACTGGGGCGGCGCATATTTCCCGCTGGTGTCTTTATTAATGATGACCCGACGCTGCGGCGCGGTCTGGGCTCGCGGCCATTCGACGGCGAAGGGGTTGATTGTCAGCCGTTGGCGCTGGTGGAAGACGGCTATCTCAACCAGTGGGTTCTGGACAGCGCAACCGCTGCCGAGCTGGGGCTGAAGACCAATGGCCGTGCCTCGCGCTCGGGCGCCAACCCCTATCCCTCGACAACCAACCTGCGACTGGAAGCTGGATCCCACACCAAGGAACAGCTGATTTCCGGCATCAAGGACGGGGTTTATGTCACCGACCTGATCGGCCATGGGGTCAACGGCGTGACGGGCGACTATTCCCGCGGCGCTTCCGGCATTCGCATCAAGGATGGCAAGCTGGCTGAAGCCGTTTCCGAAATCACGATCGCCGGTAACCTGATCGACATGTTTGCACGGGTGATCACGGCCGATGACCTTTCCTTTGAGCATGCCGTCAACGCACCGTCCATTCTGATCGAGGGAATGACCGTTGCCGGACGATAAGACTTTTGAGCCTTCTGCTGGTTTCAAACATGCCTATAAGGAAGACAAGCTGCTGCTGGAAGCTGCCGCCTACCAGGCCGGCGAGCTGGCTTTGCGCTACTTCAACCGCGATCCTCAGGTCTGGACCAAGAAGAACGCAAGCCCGGTGACAGAAGCGGACCTGGCCGTCGACGCCTTTCTCAAGGAACGACTGCTGGACGCTCGTCCCGATTATGGCTGGCTGTCCGAGGAGAGCGAGGACAATCCCGACCGCCTCGACAAGCAGCGCGTTTTCGTCATCGACCCAATCGATGGCACCCACGCCTTCATTGACGGGGGTACCGAGTGGACCATTTCTCTTGCCGTGGTGGAGAACAACCGCCCCGTCGCCGCTGTGCTCTATGCGCCGGTGCGTGGCGAAATGTATTGCGCTTCCCGCTTCGGTGGCACCGAGCTTAACAATGTGCCGGTCGTCTGCCCGCGGCTCGCCAGTCTGGAAGGCGCACGGGTGGCCGGACCGCGCCCGGCCATCGCACGGGGGCCCTTGGCGCGTGCAGGCGTGCAGAACGCAGGCTACATCCGTTCGCTTGCCTATCGCATCGTGATGGTCACCACCGGCGCCCTTGATCTGGCGCTGGCGCGCGGCTATTCCAATGACTGGGATCTGGCTGCTGCTGACCTCATTGTTGAAGAGGCCAACGGCGTATTGCGGGACAAGAAGAACATGGTCCTCAAATACAACATGCCCAATGTCCACCATGATTGCCTGTTTGCCTCCTGCAAGGAGCTGAGCCGGCTTGTTGCCCCGATGATGCCGGCGCTGCAGTTCCCGCAAAGGCGTCAGGACTGAGCCATCGTTTGCAAGGCTTCTTCTGATCGGCTCTTTAAACCTGCGCGGTGCCTTTTCAACTTGTCAAAAGCCGTCCGCATTCCTGTCTTCTCCGCCCAGCAAAAGGCCTACTTTTCCCTCTTGCTTGTGGATTGCCAAGGCCGCAGTTTTGCGCGACAACTGATATCGCCCATCCTTTTCCGCCGGGGCAGTCTCGGCCCTTCCATTTGCTGAAAAATAGCACTATATGGAGAGCGCAAAGGACGGAGCTGGCTGACTTGTACGAGCAGGATTTCTCTTCGTCAGGTCAGATCGGAGAAAATGCAGACTGTGCGAGAGTTGAAGAAAGTTTTTCGCTCCAAATTTGTTTTGACGTTGGGTGGACGGCTCATCGCTCTCTGGCTGCGTCTGGTGCACGCCACCACGCGGATGGTCAACGATCCTGCCGAAGGTTACGCCCGCGTCGAAGGGCACTATCCGGCAATTGTGACTCTCTGGCATGGACAGCATTTCATGGTGCCGCTGGTGAAGCGCAAACAGGATCCCTTCAAGGCTCTGGTTTCGCGCTCCGGCGATGGCCACCTGAACAGCGTGGCAGCTCAGGCTCTGGGCGTGGGCGTGGTGCGCGGCTCCGGCGGGCGCAATCGCTCCAAGACCCTGACCAAGGGCGGCATTTCGGCCCTGAAGAATCTCATCACCTGCCTGCGTGATGGCGTCGGTGTGGTGATGACCGCCAATGTGCCAAAGACAGGGGCTCGGGAATGCGGGCTGGGTGTTGTAACGCTGGCCAAGCTCAGTGGGCGGCCGATCATTCCTGCCGCCTATGCCTCCTCCCGGCGCATTGATCTCGACACCTGGGACAAGGCGTCGATCAATCTGCCTTTCGGCCGGGCCGCCTTCATCATCGGCGACCCGATCTATGTGAACCGCGAGGCTGACGACGAAGAACTGGAACTGATGCGCCAGAAGGTGGAAGCGGCTCTCAACGAGGCCACCCGCAAGGCCTATGCTGCATTGGAGCGCTGATCGGAGCAAGGCACTTGCCGCGACAGACCGGGCCTGTTATTGGGCTTGTTCCCTGTTGTCGCCCGGTGTCCTCATGCAACGGAACTTGACGACATATCGCGAGCCAGCAAGATCCGGGTCTTGCAAATTTGCCAAAACACTTGCATGGTGAGGCAACTTTGAGAATATTTGACAAGAGCGACCAAAATTACCCGTGGTGGTGGTTTGGTTGTGCTGTGTTGCGCACCTGAAAGAGAGAACAACGGGAGACCATTCCGGATATCCGGGGTGAATGTTGAATATGTCTCCGCTGCCATCTTTTGGACCATAAGTTTAGGCCATAGTGAGGAAAAACGGAACGGAAGGTTGATGGACTGGTCAGGACGATTCGCACTTTCCGCCTATCGCATGGCGGGATACGCAGCGAGCCCCTTGGCTCCTCTGCTAGTGGGATTGCGCGCGCGCAAGGGCAAGGAAGTGCCCGCCCGCCGCAAGGAGCGCTATGGAAAAACGACCCTTTCTCGTCCGTCCGGCCCCCTCATCTGGGTGCATGCCGCCTCGGTGGGTGAAACCAATGCTGTGTTGCCGCTGATCACCCAGATCACCGAAACCGGCACGCAGGTTTTGCTGACAACGGTCACTGTTACCTCTGCCCAGATTGCCCAGAAGCATCTGCCGAAAGGGGCGATCCATCAGTTCGTGCCGTTCGATATTGCCCCCTTTGTCAACCGTTTTCTCGATACCTGGCAGCCGGACATGGCACTGTTTGTCGAGTCCGAGATCTGGCCCTATACCCTGTCCGAGCTCAACAATCGCGACATTCCTATGATCGTCGTCAATGGCCGCATGTCTGAGCGGTCCTTCCGGCGCTGGTCTCGCTTCCCGTCCGTCTTCCGGCAGATGTTCGGCAATGTGCCGCTGTGTCTGGCGCAGACCGATGAGGACCGCGAGCGCTATGCCAATCTTGGTGTGACGCAGGTTGAGGTAACGGGCAATCTGAAATTCGATGTTCCGCCGCCTCAGGCCGACGAGGAACAGCTACAGCGCCTCCGGGCCGCCATCGGGTCTCGCCCGGTCTGGGTTGCTGCCAGTACCCATCCGGGAGAGGAACGCCTTCTGGCGCAGGCCCACAGCCGCATGGCGGTGCGCATTCCCCATCTGCTGACCATCATCGTGCCGCGTCATCCGGAGCGTAGCGAGGAGATCGTGCGGGAAATGATCGGTATCGTGCCGCGCGTGCAGCGTCGCTCCGAGGAACCGGATCTTTTCCCCAAGACTGACATCTACATCGCCGATACGATTGGCGAACTGGGGCTCTTCTATCGCCTGTCGCGCATCGCCTTTGTCGGTGGCTCGCTGGTCAATCATGGCGGGCAGAATCCGATCGAGCCAGCGCGGCTGGGCTGCACCATCCTGCATGGTCCGAGCGTCAGCAACTTCGCCAACATCTATGACGCCCTCGATCAGACTGGCGGCGCCCAGTGCCTCAACAACGAGCGGGAGCTGATCCAGACTCTCGCAAGGCTCATTGCCTCGCCTGCGGAAATTGATCGCCGCATCGAACTGGCGCGTCGCGCCATGCGGCCCTTCTCCGGTGCCCTTGACAAGACGATGATGGCACTCAATCCTTTCCTTGAACCCCTCAAGATCAACGCTGAGCTGAACCGCTTCAACAGCGACGATCCTTCGATCTAGGGCACCCACAAGGAGAGACGGACATGAAGGCTCCCGGCTTTTGGACTGAGCGCACCACGCTGGCCTGGCTGCTGTATCCGCTTGGTCTTCTCTACGGCAGCATCTCTCTGTCCCGTTTCAACAAGAAGCCTCGCTACAAGGCCCACATGCCAGTGATCTGCATCGGCAATCTGGTGTTGGGGGGAGCAGGCAAGACCCCGACAGCTCTGGCGCTCGGGCGGGCTGCGGTCGGGCTCAATCTGTCGCCGGTCTTTCTCACGCGTGGTTTCAAGGGCAGCGAGCCGGGGCCGCTTGTGGTCGATCCCTCCCGTCACACCATTGCCGAGGTGGGGGACGAGGCGCTGCTGCTGGCGCGGGTGGCGACAACCATCGTGTCGCGAGATCGCGTCAAAGGGGCCAGGCTTGCCGAACAGATCTCTGCCGAAAGGGAGGGCGGTGTCATCATCATGGATGACGGCTTCCAGAATCCTTATCTGCACAAGGATTTCAATCTGGTGGTGGTTGATTCCCGTCAGAGTCTGGGCAATGGCTTTGTCTTTCCAGCCGGTCCCCTCCGCGCCCCGCTCAATCCGCAGGTGCGTCGCGCCGACCAGTTTCTGGTTGTCGGCGAGGGCGGTCATGCGCCGCAGCTGCGCCAGCTGTTGGCACGCCTTGGCAAGCCCAGCAGTCATGCCTCTCTGCGTCCGGGCAAGTGCAGTCTCCTGGGTGGCACAAGGGTCTTTGCCTTCTGCGGCATCGGCCATCCGGACAAATTCTATCTGACGCTGGAGGAGCTGGAGCTGGAGATCGTCGATTATCAGGATTTTGACGACCACCACGCTTTCACGGAAGCTGAGGCAGAGGCGATGCTGGCCCGGGCCGAGGCTCAGGATCTCGATATCGTCACCACCTCAAAGGATCATGTCCGTCTTCAGGCTCTGGGGGAGGCTGGGGCGCGGCTGGCCCGCAAGGCCCATGTCATTGAGGTCGAAATGAAGTTCGACGACATGAGCTTCCCGCGGCGGGTCATAGAGCAGGCCCAGCGCAAATTCTCGCGCCGCTGATCGTGTCGCTGCGGCGCTTCAGTCTTCAGATCTGTGCCGATTACGCCTTTTGAGCGGCGGCCTTCTCTGCCTTGTAGGATGCTTCACAATCCACATAGGCTTCCTGCCGGTCCACCGACCAGTATTTCAGGTCATCAAGCGGGATCGGGCGACCGGTAACCGCACAGGTGACATAGGATCCGGCGTGAACGATCTGCAGATCGCCATCCATGTATCGTACCACGGCTTCCTTGCCGGAATTGGGTAGAGTGATCATCATCCTTATACGTCCTTGTAGAAATTGTGCCTTGCCCTGTTCTAACGCCCATTTCGGGCCATGGCCAGCCTCGTCATGCCGGTTGTTCGCATTTTCTGCCGTCCCGTCAGAAAGCGGGAAGGCTGTGCCCATCCTGCCGCCGCAGTGCTACATGTTGCCCTTGGCCGAAGAGAAGGGTGACAGGGCCCGCCGATACCAGATTTCGGTCGGCTCACCGGAGCCGCTTCCCGGTCCACCCTGCTTGCGGTTGATGACACGGAAGCAGCTCAGAATAGCCATCAGGCCGAACAGAACAGCACCCACTGCCTGACCCAGAATGGCCCCTTCAGCGCCAGCCAGATAGGTCCCCAGCATCACGGTTGGCACGGTGCCCAGCGTCGAACGGCCCCAGTTGAAGGCGGTGGAATAGGCCGGATAGCCCAGATTGTTGAAGGCGGCGTTGGACACGAACAGAAAGCCCATGAAGATGCCGCTTGGGGCGATCCATGTGCAGAAGAAACGGACAAAATCTGCCGCCCCGCCTGTGGCGCCAAAGGCCTGGACTATCAGATCCTGCGCGAGAAACAGGATGAGCCAGACGACTGCCGAATAGCCAAGGATGAAATACATGCTGTCCCGCAGCGTCATGCGCACGCGATCATAGAGGCCAGCGCCGAGGTTCTGCCCGAAGATCGGCCCGACCGAGCCAGAAAGGGCGAACAGCGCGGTCCACGCCAGAGGCTGGATGCGCCCGACAATCGCCCAGCCCGCCACGGCATCATCGCCAAAATCGGCAATCGCCATGGTGACATAGGCATTGCCAACCGGGGTGGCGATATTGGTGAGGATGGCAGGAATGGCAATCGGGAACAGCACCCGCCATTGCGCCAGCAGATCGGCGAGCCCGGCAGGGCGGCTGATGAGGCTCTTTGTCTGCATCGTGCCCCGGATGCCGACAGCGATCATCACGAAGCGGGACAGGATGGAGGCAATGGCCGCCCCCTCAATGCCAAGCCCGAACCCGAAAATGAAAATCGGGTCAAGCACCGCCGAAGCAAAGCCACCAGCCAGCGTCACATACATCGAGCCCTTGGCGTCGCCATTGGCACGCATGATGCCTGCCAGCATCATCGACAGACCAAGGAACGGCATCGACGGGATGACGATGGACAGGAAACTTGTCGCGATGGTGTGGGTGTTGCCGCGCGCGCCGATGAAGGTCAGCAGCTCTGGGATGAAACTGAAGATCACGCTCGCCATGACGATCATCATCAGGAAAACGGCAATGAGCGTGCTACCCGCCCGACGCTTGGCGAGGTCATGTCGTTCTTCCCCCACCGCACGAGCGATAATTGCAGAGCCGCCGATCATCATGCCAATGCTGAGAGCATTGTTGAAGAACATGATGGTTGCCGAATAGCCGATGGCGGCGGCAAGCTCGGCCTGCCCAAGCAGCGAGATATAAAAAAGGTTGGCCAGATCGACCGCAAACACCGCGATCATGCCCACGGCCCCGGTCGCTGTCATTGTCACCACATGGCGGAAAATCGAGCCGGTGACAAATTTCGCCCGTCGCTGTGGCTTGTCGCCTGAAGGATCTGTCGGACTGGTCGCGGGGGCGGGTGTCGAAGTCGGCTGCGTGAGCTTTTCGTTCATGCAAAATCCTGTCAAGTGGCAGCCGTCAAGGGCAGAGGCTAGGAAATCTGAGGGCGCATCGCGTCAGGATGCACGTCCGGGCGTGAGACAACTAGATAGGCAATGTTGCAGGGAAATGAAAGGGGGCGGGCATAATTGACCTTTGCGGGTCTGTTTTGCGGCTGTCTTTGCAGACATTGCAGGCCCCTGAAACAAGTCAGCCCGGGCAAAACCCGGGCTGCTGCAATTCTGTCATTCGGCATGAGTTCCCACGCAAGGCGAAGGAAGCCGCAAGCACTCTAGTCGTTGAGCGGATGATAGTTCGATTTTCCGCCCTTGCCGCCTTTGCTTCTGTAAGGCTTCTTGTCGCGGCGGAAGCCGTCGTCTCCGCGGTCCCGGCGGAAGCCATCATCCCTGCTGCGGCCTTCCGGGCGCGCATCACGGCGACGCGAACGTGGACCCGGACCATCGCCGGACCGTGGGCCCTTGCCCTGCGGCTTGCCACGACCACCCTGACCACCACGACCGCCGCCCAGAAGCTGTTCCGGACGTTCGCCGATCTTGGTAATCCGAAGGCTCTTTTCACCGGTGCCTTCTGTCTCCATCACATCCTGGAACCGGTCTGCAACATCCGGAGCCAGTTCGAACACGGTTTCACTCTCGAGAATGCGGATGAAGCCGACTTTCTTCTTGTTGAAGCCGCCAACCCGACAGATGAGCGGCAACAGCCAGCGTGGTTCGGCGCGATGCTTGCGACCGGCATTGACACGGAACCAGACGCCATCTTCAAAGTCGTTGCGTTCGCGCTCACGCTCGCCCTTGCGGCCGTCGTCCTGATAGCTGAGTTCGATCAGTTCTTCCGGTGCAGGGTAGTTTGCCTGCTGGGTACCGAGAAACGCATGAGCGATCTGCTCGGCACCATAGGTGGCCAGCAGGTTCTGGGCCAGAGCCAGGTCGTCCCCTTCCGGCGCAGTCTTCAGCAGCGGATGGTTGAAAATGCGGGCCTGATCCTGCTTGAGAATGTCGTCGATGGAAGGAACTGCCTCCCATTGAACGCGGACATTGGCGAATTTCAACAGACGGTGGACCAGATTGCGCTTGTTCTGCGGCACGATGATCGCACAGTTGCCCTTGCGGCCAGCGCGGCCAGTACGGCCCGAGCGGTGCAGCAGGGTTTCGGAGTTGTTGGGCAGATCCGCATGGATCACCAGATCAAGGTTCGGCAGGTCGATGCCGCGGGCAGCAACGTCGGTTGCCACGCAGACCCGCGCCCGACCGTCCCGCATGGACTGCAGCGCAAGGGTACGTTCGCTCTGGCTCAGCTCGCCGGACAGGGCCACAACGGCAAAGCCGCGGTTGGACAGGCGCGATGACAGGTGGCGCACCATCTCACGGGTCGAGCAAAAGATCATCGCGCTCGGGGATTCATGGAAGCGCAGCACGTTGATGACGGCCTTTTCCTTGTCCTTTGGCGAAACAAGATGGGCATGATAGTCGATGTCGGCATGCTGGTGACGCTGCTCAGCGGTGGTGATCCGCAGGGCATCGCGCTGATAGGTCTTGGCCAGTTCTTCGATCGGCTTCGGAACCGTCGCGGAAAACAGGAATGTCTGCCGTTCTTCCGAAGCGTTGGACAGAATGAACTCCAGATCATCGCGGAAGCCCAGATCAAGCATCTCGTCCGCTTCGTCCAGCACGGAAACCTGGAGCTGGCTCAGATCGAGAGACCCGCGTTCGATATGGTCGCGCAGGCGGCCTGGCGTACCGACCAGAATATGGCAGCCGTTGGACAGGTCGCGGCGCTCGCGGCGGATATCCATGCCACCAACGCAGGACGCAATGTGGGCGCCGCAGTCGGCATAGAGCCATTCGAGTTCGGCCTTGACCTGCATGGCCAGTTCGCGGGTCGGGGCAATGACCAGCGCCAGCGGCTCGGAAGCGCGCGGCAGCTTGCCGCCAGCGTCCAGCAGGCTTTCTGCCATGCCAAGGCCGAAGGCAACGGTCTTGCCCGAACCCGTCTGGGCGGACACAAGCAGGTCGCGTCCCTTGACGTCGGCTTCGATGACGGCTTGCTGTACGGATGTGAGGTGATCATAGCCGCGTTTGGTCAATGCGGAGGCAAGCGCGGGATGCACGCTTTCAAAAGTAGTCATGTGAGGCTTTCCAGGAAATCCTTGCCAGCAGAGCTCTGGCCTTCGTCAATTGTTTCCCGCGTCTTGAAGCCTTTTCCCCTCGCAGCTTTCTTTGCTCAGAGGCAAGCTGCACCATCGGCCAACCATGTCACGGGGTGAGGCCTCCTTGTAGAGGACGATTTTGTAAAATGCAATCGTTCCTTGGCCCGATTGACGCAATTGGGCAAAAAGATTGTCACAAAGCACTCGGCAGGGAGGGGCAGGGCTGTGACAGAGAGGTGGGCGGGCCTCTGGACCGGGATAAGTGGCCGTGAAGGATATGCTCTGCCGGGTTTGCGTAGAAAATGAATCGTGTCGCCTAGAAGCCCCGTTCCTTCTCAATCGCCATTTTTGTCCGCATATCGGCAATCTGTTGCTCAAGCGCCCTGTGCCGGATGGGGTCTTTTACCTGATCGAGCCGTTTGAGAAGCATTTGCAGTTGCCTGTTGAGGGTAACAAAGGCTGGCTCCCCACCCTGTTCCCTGACCACGCGGGCCAGCAGGTCCTCTGACGAAAGATCTAGATCGGGCAGTGGTTTTCCCGCATTGGGCAGGTTGGAAAGGTCGCCGTTGTCGAGCGCTTCCTGAATGCGCTGTTCGATCAAATGATCAAGAGGATGCTTTGTCATCGTAGGATTTGCCTTGGTAAATGCCTGAATCGAAAACGAAAAGGGAACGCAAATTAGCCGGACCATAGCAAGTGGTATGCTGTGAGACAAAAGGTCTCTACTCATTGGAACCAATCTAATGCTTTTGGGTAATAAGTTTCCCGCAAGTTTACCTTTCTATAACCGTAAACAGCAAACAATCGGCGAAAACCAGCATACCAACAAAAGTGCACAGGAGCCAAACCTTGTCCAAGATCTTTCATAGCATCTCGAGCCGACTCTACGCGCTCGTTGCTTTCTTTGTCCTATCCTTCATGCTCATGCTCGGCTACCAGCTTTTTACCCTCGACGGCAACCTCAATAGCTTCAAGCGCCACGAAATCCAGAGCGTCGTTGACGCTGCCTACAACGTGACCGATACCTTCTACCAGAAGGCCCAGAGTGGTGAGCTTTCCACGGAAGAGGCTCAGCTTCGAGCCAGAACCGCCTTGCGTGGTCTGCGCTATCAGGAGAAGGACTATGTCTTCGTCTATGATGGAACTGGTGTGAATATTGTCCATCCTGCCAAGCCTGAACACGAGAACACCAACATGATGCAGTCTCGGGATGGCAAGGGCAAGTATCATGTCAGGGAGTTCATCGAGAAGGCAACGCAGAATGGCAATGCCTATGTCGGCTATGTCTATCAGGACCCGAGCGGGCAGTATTTCGACAAGCTCTCCTATGTGAAACACTTCAGGGCCTGGAACTGGATTCTCGGGTCCGGCGTGCTGCTCACCGATGTGCAGGACACATTCTGGAAAGCGGCCCGCAACTCCGGCATGATCGCGCTGGTGCTTGTGATGGTTGCGGGCAGCTTCGGCTTCTTTCTTGCCCGCAATATTGCCAAGCCCATTTCGTTGCTCAATCAGGATATTCTGGCCATTGCCGACAACCAGCTTGACGCCGATATCTCCGGTCAGGACCGCAATGACGAAATCGGTGCCATGAGCCGCGCTGTCGAGAAATTCCGCATTGGCGCCATCGAACGCCGCCGACTGGCCGAACTGGAAAAGCAGAATGATGCCGAGCGTATCGAACGGGCAGAGCGGACGTCTGAGCTGATCAGACTTTTCCGGGAGAGCGTTGGCCGGAATCTTGATGTGGTCGCAACCCAGGTCGGTGAAATGGATCATGCTGCCAACAATCTCGAAGACATCGCCCGCCAGACCGAGGGCAGCTCCACGCAGGCGTCCGCCTCCAGCCATGATGCATCGGCCAATGTGCGCTCGGTTGCCTCTGCTGCCGAAGAGCTCACCGCCTCGATCAACGAAATCATGCAGCAGGCGGTGCGCAGCAAGGAAGTGGTCGCCGTTGCAACCGAAGACACCAAGATCTCCAACGGCAAGGTCGCCGAACTGGACGAAGCCTCACGCAAGATCGGTGAGGTGGTCAGCCTTATTCAGGCCATCGCCGAGCAGACCAACCTTCTGGCGCTCAACGCCACCATAGAGGCTGCGCGGGCCGGAGAAGCGGGCAAGGGGTTTGCCGTCGTTGCCGCAGAAGTCAAGGAACTGGCAAATCAGACATCAAAGGCAACCGAGGAAATCAGCGGCCTGATCAACGCCATTCAGGCTTCAAGTGGAGAGACGGTCGAATCGATCGCCAAGATTGCCCGGGTCATGGAAGAGGTCGACGGGTACACCTCCGCGATTGCCACCGCAGTCGAGCAGCAGGGCGCAGCCACGGGCGAAATCGCCTCGAATGTGCAGCAGGCAGCCGACAGCACCCATTCCGCCTCGCAGAATATGCATTCGGTTTCCGAGAAAGCCGCCCAGACCACGGAATCCGCTCAGATGGTCAAGAATGCCACCAACGAGCTGAACTCAAGTGCCGTCTCGCTGAAAAGGAATATCGAGCAATTCCTTGCCGATGTCTCTGCGGCCTGAGTTGAGATAACCGGCTTTGAGCGCCTCGTCATCAGGGGCGTCTTGAAGACCTTGAACGAAAAAAGGAGGGCGGCCCACAGGACCACGGGCCATCCTCCTTTTTCAATTGGTGCTTTTCATCCCGTTTGCAGGTGGCAAAGACGGGATCAGGTGCGCGTGCCGCCCACCGTAATGCCGTCGATCCGGAGGGTCGGCTGTCCGACGCCCACCGGTACGCCCTGACCCTGTTTGCCACAGGTGCCAACGCCGGTGTCCAGCTCCATGTCGTTGCCGATCATCGAAATGCGTTTCATCGCTTCCGGACCATTGCCAATCAGGGTCGCGCCCTTGACCGGAGCACCCACCTTGCCGTCTTCGATGACATAGGCTTCGGTGCAGGAGAAAACGAACTTGCCTGAGGTGATGTCGACCTGACCGCCGCCGAAGTTGACCGCATAGATGCCGTTCTTGACGGATTTCAGGATTTCCTCGGGATCATGTTCACCCGCTTCCATGATGGTGTTGGTCATGCGGGGCATCGGCAGATGGGCGTAGGATTGACGCCGTCCATTGCCGGTGGAGCTGGTCCCCATCAGGCGGGCGTTCTGTCTGTCCTGCATGTAGCCGACCAGAATGCCATCCTCGATCAGTGTGGTACGCTGGGACGGAGTGCCCTCGTCGTCGATGTTGAGCGAGCCGCGCTTGCCACGAATGGTGCCGTCGTCAACAACCGTCACCCCCTTGGCTGCGACCTGCTTGCCCATCAACTCGGAAAAGGCCGAACTCTTGCGCCGGTTAAAATCGCCTTCAAGGCCATGGCCGACCGCTTCATGCAACAGCACGCCCGGCCAACCCGGACCAAGCACCACATCAAGCTCGCCCGCCGGGGCCGCGATGGCTTCCAGATTGACCAGTGCCTGACGGATGGCTTCATCGGCTGCATTCTGCCAGCCGCCTTCCAGCCCGTTGTCCTGCAGGAAAAATTCATAACTGTTGCGGCCGCCAAAACCGTGGCTGCCCGCTTCCATGCGATCCCCTTCGCCCACGACCACGGACACGTTGAGACGAACGAGCGGACGCACATCCTCGAACCACTGGCCGTTGGGCCGCAGGATACCGACGCGGCGCCAGTTGCCAACCAGTGAGGCCGACACCTGCCGGACACGGGGATCCTTGTCGCGTGCATAGGCGTCGATTTCTTCCAGCAGGGCGATCTTCATGCCAAGGGTCAGGTCATCGACGGGGTTGAACCCACGATAGATCTGGTGGTTGGCCCGCGGTGGCGCCATGTCCCAGACGCCTTCATAACCTTGTGCCACGCCGCGAACGGAGTCGGCTGCGCGCCGGATGGCGGCCATATTGAGCTCGCCGGAATGGGCGTAGCCCGCCATTTCGCCAGCAACGGCTCTGAGGCCAAAGCCCTGACCGGTATCAAATGCCGAGCTTTTCAGGCGGCCATTGTCAAACACCAGACTTTCCGACTGGGTCTGTTCAAAGAACAACTCGCCATCGTCGGCTCCATGCACCGTATCGGCAAGCAGTTGCCGCAGTTCATCCTTGTCCAGACCATAACTCTCAAGCAAATCATTGCCTTCGCCCTTGATGAGACTGGAAGCAGGCGAGAGCGCCTGAAAGGCGGCTGGCAACGAAGAAGAGAGAGAATGCATGGTGGACCCGCGGAATGATTGCAATTGTGTGACTATGTTCACTCTAGACATAAGGCGCTTGCCGCCCAATATCCAGTTAAAGAATTAAACAATAAAAACGACTTCGCTTAAAGTCCTGTGAATCCCGAAAATTCTCTCCCCGGTATCTATGACCTTTGAGACCACCTGAGATGAGGTGTGCCGATGGTCCGCACGAAGATTTATGTCTGATTTTTTAAGAATGTTGCGTAATGTAAAAATTAAACTTCGGGTTAACCATATTTTCCTAAAATCATTAACCATGATGATGGCCGCGGAGACACGAAGGGAGTGTAGCCATGATTAGTGGTGCGTCGGGCTACATGCCCATTTTCCGGATCAGCAATCAGACGGCCGTTGACATGATGGTTGACAAATACGATCTCGACAAGAGCGGCGACCTTGATGTCGACGAAGCACAGAATGTGCCCATCCTGAGCCGCAAGAACTTCGAATCCGCTGACAGCTTTGGTGATGGGAAGCTGACCAAGTCGGAGTTCATGTCCTATCTCAACCAGATGAAACTGGAAGTCGGGCAGGGCAGCACGATCAATCCGCTGGCGCTGGTTTTGGGTGGCGAGGGAATTAACGAGGATACCTTTACCGAGATCGTCTCGCAGCTGGAAAACAAGGAAAGCAAGCAGAATTTCATCAATTACATGCTGCACCTGACGGATGAATACGAGGCCGCGCTGAAGCTGCAGAATTCCGGTGAAGAGGACGGCAATTCGGTTGACCTGTCCGCCTGATTGTTCCTGAGGCGTGACAGTCCGCTCGCTCTTTCATAACATAAAAAGCCCCACCATCTGTTGCCGATGGAGGGGTTTTTCTTTTCGGTTCAGCCGCGAGCGGATTGTAGCGGAGCGGGCTGCTCAGGCGACCCTGGTTTCGCCCGTGGCATTTTGCTGCCTTATCCCTTCAAGGAAGGCGTCGACCTGCTCGGACAGGTTGGCGATCTGGGTCTCCAGATCGGTTGCGTGCCGGGACATGTCGGCGGCAGCGCGATCATTCTCGTGCGCCAAGCCGTTGAGAGCTTCTGCATTCTCGGTCACCTGATGACTGTTGCGCGCGGCATCGGAAATACTGCAACTGATTTCCTGCGAGGCGGCGCCCTGCTGTTCCACAGCTGAGGCGATGGTGCTGGAAATGCGGTTGAGTTCGCCGATCGTGCCGTCGACATGCTCGATGGCGACCACGGCCTCGGAAATCATCCTCTGGATCGTATTGATTTGGTCGGCGATCTCTTCGGTTGCCTTGCCGGTCTGGGATGCAAGATCCTTGACTTCTGCTGCCACAACCGCAAAGCCACGGCCTGCCTCGCCCGCTCTGGCGGCCTCGATGGTGGCATTGAGGGCCAGAAGGTTGGTTTGTTCGGCAATGTCCTTGATCAACCCGACAATCTGGCCGATTGCCTTGGAGGACTGGGACAGGGAGCCGATGACACCCGACGCCTTCTGCACTTCATCCACGGCGGTGCGCGAGAAGCGGTTGGTTTCGTCGATCTGGCAAGCAATCTCCGTGATCGAGGTGGTCATTTCCTCGGACGCTCCGGCGACGGTCTGCACATTGCTGCTGGAAGCAGACATGGCCTCGGAGATCGATTTGACACGATCACTATTCTCCCGCGACCGCTCGGCCAGTTGCTCGGTCTGCAGCCCGAAACCGGTGGCAGCATGGGCAACGGTCTTGATGATATGGCTGACGGCATTGTCGAACCGGTCGGCCATGTCCATCATCATGATGCGCTGCTGTTCCTCGCCCTTCTTCTTCTGGATCGCCTGTTCCTTTTCAAGCGCCAGCCGTTCTCTGGAGCCGTCCCGGAACACGATCAACGCCCGTCCCAGGTCCCCGATCTCATCGGTTCTGTGCGTGTTGGGAATATCAAGATCCAGATTGCCGTCAGCCAGCAGGCGGGTTGTTTGGACGGCCTTGCCCAGCGGGCGGGTGATGGAGAAGGCGGTAAGGACGGAACTGATGACGATCACGAGGGCAATGATGCCTGCAAACAGATAGAGCCGCTGCATGTTGGCGGCATAGATCGCATTGATATCATCGATATAAACGCCGGTGACCACCACCCAGCTCCATGGGGCAAACAGAGTGGCATAGGACATCTTCGGCGTGGCGTCTGTCTCGCCCGGTTTCGGCCAGACATAATTGAGACTACCGGCACCCTTTTCATTGGCGATCTTGATGAAGTTGCGCGTGGTGTAGACACCATTGATATCCTTGGTACCGGAGGTGTCCTTGCCCACGACATCGGCATTGAACGGATGCATGAGAATGCGACTGTCCATGCCGAGAATGAAGAAATAGTCGTCCGCGTTGTAGCGCATCATGGAAATGGCATCCATGGCGCGCTGCTTGGCTTCCGCTTCTGTCAGGACGCCTTTTTGCGCCTGTTGACTATAGCTTTCAGCTATAGCTACTGCGGATTGAACAAGGTGTGAGAGTTCCCGTTCCTTGTCTGCCATCAGATCGTCTTTTGTCATCATTCCCGATTGTATAGTCAAAGTGACGATACCTATAGCTGATAGCAATACTATCGAAAAGATCTTGAACTTTATCGAAGTTGCCCATTTTGGCAAAAAGGAGAGAGAATTGATTGACATGACTGGTCCCTGTTGAAAAGGTTTCTTCATGTTTTGCTTTGTTGAAGACTAACCTACTTGCGATTTTGTGAAAATTTTGGTCCGCACAAGTTAAAAAAATGTAATTGATTGTATTATTTGCGTAAGTAGGAGATTTTATTACCAATATTACATCTGAATGTAGTGGTTTATGTATAAGTTATCTTCCTTATTTATAGTAAAAATGAATATCAAATAAAGCTCTGGTTATGGCTGGGGCTGGGCTGGGGCTGGCATTGGCCATGCCCATCGCTCTCCATAGGGCAACGCTTGATTTGCCCGAGGAGAAATGGTCACACTAAGGGAAAATCCGATTCTCCATGGGTAGAACAAGACAGGTGACCCCAAAGTGAACGACAGCACCGCGCTCCAGCGTGCCTCCGGGACGGTAAATGCCCCGAAGGCCTCCGCTCTCTTGACCTGGTATGACAGGCATCACCGGACCTTGCCCTGGCGCACGTCCCCGGCCGATGCTGCGGTTGGTGTGCTGCCTGAGCCCTACCATGTCTGGCTCAGTGAGATCATGCTGCAGCAGACCACTGTCGGCGCTGTCAAAGACTATTTCACCGCCTTTCTGGCGCGCTGGCCAACGGTTGGCGATCTGGCGGCTGCCGATGAGGAGGACATCCTCAAGGCATGGGCCGGGCTCGGCTATTATTCCCGTGCCCGCAATCTGCACAAATGCGCCCGCACCATCGTTGCCGATCACGGCGGACGATTTCCCGAGAGTGCCGCAGCCCTCAAGGCGCTGCCGGGCATCGGCGACTATACCGCCGCGGCCATCGCCGCCATCGCCTTTGATGAACCGGTGGCGGTGGTCGATGGTAACATCGAGCGGATCATCGCGCGCCTTTACCGGATTGATGAACCTTTGCCTGCCGCCAAGAAGCCGATCAAAGAGAGGATGGCGCAGCTGACTCCTGCACACCGTCCGGGCGATTTCGCGCAGGCGATGATGGATCTGGGCGCCAGCCTGTGCAGCCCCAAGAGGCCCGCCTGTTCGCTCTGCCCCTTCAGTGGCGCCTGTGAAGCCGAGATGGTGGGCGATATGGAGCGCTATCCCGTCAAGGCGCCCAAGAAAGACAAACCGGTCCGACGTGGTGCGGCCTTCCTCATTCGCCGACCGGATGGCGCCCTGTGGCTTCAGAAGCGTCCGGACAAGGGACTGCTTGCCTCGATGACGGCAGTGCCGACCACGGACTGGTTCGACAAGAAGGAAGGCGAGCGCTTCGATCCGGAAACCGCGCGTGCCGCCGCCCCGGCAGGGTTGCCCTTTCACAAGAGACTGGGGCAGGTCACCCATACCTTTACCCACTTTCATCTTGAGCTCGATATCTATGAAACGACGTGTGAAGCGCAGGCGCCGCTTGCTCGGGGCTGGTGGTCGACACCGGACCAGATCAGGGGCGAGGCCCTGCCGACCGTCTTCCGCAAAGTGGTGGAGTTCACCCCATGACCTTGAATCCAATCAAGCACGCCCCCGGAGATGCCGCTCTTGGCGAGATTCTGGCGCTCATCCATGAGGCCTTTGCCTATATGGACGGGCGCATCGATCCGCCGAGTTCCATGCATCATCTGACCGTTGAAGACATCGCCCGCCAATGCGAAATTGGCGAAGTCTGGTCGATCGGTTCCCCGGTGAAGGCCTGTGTGTTCCTTACGGGCAAACCCGATTGTCTCTATCTGGGCAAGATGGCTGTATCGGCCGACGCCCGCGGCGATGGTTTGGGGCGGGCGCTGGTGAAAATTGCCGAGCAACGGGCCGAGGGCCTCGGTTATACGGCGCTGGAATTGCAGACCCGTATCGAACTCGTTGAAAACCATCGGATCTTTGCTGCGCTCGGCTTTGTCAAAACCCTTGAGACCGCTCACCCGGGCTATAACCGTCCGACATCCATCACGATGCGCAAGCCAGTTGGTCAGGCGCATTAGCATCTGGGCTTGTCTGTCTATGCCATCGGGCACCTGCCAAGAGCATGCGAAGCTTCACCCCAACCATGGAGCCACAAGATGACTGACCGTTTCGCCAAGACCCCGGAGCCACCTTATTACGCGGTGATCTTTTCCAACCGGCTCAAGCCGCAGCATGATGGCTATGAAGCCATGGGGGAGGCCATGGCCAGTCTTGCTCTGCAACAGCCCGGCTGCCTCGGAGCGGAAAGCACCCGCGACGGCGCACTCTTCGGCATCACGGTTTCCTACTGGCAGGACGAGCAGAGCATGATCGACTGGAAGCGCAATGCCGAGCATCTGATGGCACAGCAGCTCGGCATCGAGCGATGGTACGAGCATTACGAGTTGCGCGTTGCCCGCGTCGAACGGGCCTATTCCGGACCGGAGGGGCGCGGGGAAGGGCTTTAAGGCGGCATACGTCCCTTTGCTCTCCATTCGCTCTTTCATTTTTGGTTGATCTCTCAGCTACCCCCATTGCACTTGAAAATATTTCTGACTAAAGTCAGGTAAATTCGCGAAGCTCAGATGAAGCTCAGCTTATTAAGCGTCGCGAACAGGAAGAACAATGCAAGGAGTTGGGGTATGTTGTCAGATCCGATAGCGCGCACCCGTCGTTTTCATCGTGCCGTCACCACCGAGGCCGGGGTGCTGGATGCGTCTTTTCTGGGCAGGGGGCGACCGCTGGGACCGGCCCGGGTTCTCAATGCCATTGGTCGGGGCATCTCCGACATCGGGGAAATCCGCGCCTATCTGCGGCTTGACTCCGGCCTCATGAGCCGCCTGTTGCGCGGGTTGGAAGAAGAGGGGCTGGTGACCGTTGAAAGCAGTGAGACCGATGCCCGTCGCCGTTCGGTCGCCCTGACGGAGGCTGGCGCGGCGGAGTTTGCCGCCTATGAAGCCCTGTCGGACAAGCAGGCAGCAGACATTGTTGCCCGCCATCCGCATCCGGAGGTGCTGTTGCAGGCTATGGATATTGTCGCCACTGCCCTTGGCTTTGAGCGCACGACCATCGAGATCGTCTCGCCGCTTGATCCACGAGCCATTGTCTGCCTTGAAGCCTATTACGCTGAGCTGGCAAGGCGCCTCAAGAGTGGCTTTGACGTCAATCTGTCTGCCGATCCCGAAGCTAGGGACATGGAGCATCCGCGCGGAGCCTTCCTGCTGGCGATGCAGGACGGGATGCCCATCGGCTGCATCGGCCTCAAGGGAACCGACAAGGGATATGCGGAGCTGAAGCGGCTGTGGATTGCCCCCACCGCCCGTGGCATGGGCCTTGCCCAGCGCATGATGAGGGAAGCCGAAGCCAAGGCGCGGGACCTCGGCATCGCCTGCCTGAGGCTTGATACCAACAGCGTCCTGAGCGACGCCGTGGCCATGTATCACAAGCTCGGCTGGAGCGAGATTGAACGTTTCAATGAAGATCCCTATCCGGATCTGTTCTTCGAAAAACGGCTGTGAGCCTCACTGCGCCGGGGCTTCTTTAAAAGCAAATCATCTCAAAGCCTGCCGCCCAAATAAAAAGACGGCCATCAGGCCGCCTTCAGTTGGGTGAAAATCACGAGGTCGCAAACTGGGTCAGAGCAAGCCTCCGCCGCCTGCTACGCAAAACTCAAGGCAGGCGACATTGGATCTTGATCAGGATTTCACCGAAAAACCGGAACTCAGAACATCTCCTTGGTTAAACCTTGAGGGCGGGCCAACTGGTCCGCCGGAAACGGGCAAGGGCCATCAGGCCGCATCACGGATGATCTGGCGCAGGTCGTCGATCGGGCCGCGCGAGCCATCCTTGTCAAAATGCCAGTAGGTCCAGCCGTTGCAGGCGTCGAGCCCCTGCACCAAAGCGCCGACCTTGTGAATGGACCCGGTGTGGCCCCCGGAAACCAGCGAGCCGTCGGCCCGCACCGTAGCCGTGTAGCGACCGCCCTTGTCGGTCAACTCGGTCCCTGGCAGCAACAGGCCTTCTTCCAGCAGGCGCCCGAATGGAATGCGCGGTTCGGCGCGTTTGCCCTGGCTGACCTTCAGCGAGCTCAGATCCACCGGTTCGACCGCATCGATGCGAGCCTGCGCAGCCTCGATATAGTCACGGTCGCGCTCGATGCCGATGAAATGGCGGCCGAGTTTCTTGGCGACGGCGCCTGTGGTGCCGGTGCCAAAGAACGGATCAAGCACCACGTCGCCCGGATTGGTCGAGGACAGCAGCACGCGATAGAGCAGGCTCTCAGGCTTCTGGGTTGGATGCACCTTCTTGCCGTCGTCACCCTTGAGGCGCTCGTGGCCGGTGCAGATCGGCAGGGTCCAGTCCGAGCGCATCTGCACATCATCATTGAAGGCCTTCAGCGCTTCATAGTTGAAGGTGTATTTGGAAGCCTTGTCGCGACTTGCCCAGATCATGGTTTCATGGGCATTGGTAAAACGCTTGCCGCGGAAGTTCGGCATCGGGTTGGTCTTCAGCCAGACCACATCATTGAGCAGCCAGAAATTGATGTCCTGCATGATCGCGCCGACGCGGAAAATATTGTGATAGGAGCCAATGACCCAGATGGTGCCGTTCGGCTTCAGCACGCGCTTGCAAGCCAGCAGCCAGGCGCGGGTGAAGGCATCATAGGCCTCGAAGCTCTCGAACTGGTCCCAAGCATCGGTAACCCCGTCCACTTCCGACTGGTCAGGACGGGTCAGCCCGCCGCCCAGCTGCAGATTATAGGGAGGGTCCGCGAAAATCGCGTCGACGGAATGCTTGGGAAGTTTTTCCAACTGGGCAACACAGTCGCCCTTCATGATGGTATCAAGCCGATCGGAGAGGGTGGCTTCTGTCGGGTCGATGCCTGACTGCAGGGATACATTCGAACGCATACGCATACTCTACTCAACTGAACTACATCTGGAAGGAAACGCACTCGAAGACCCTTCCGTCTACCTCCATCCTGAGCCAACATGGTAAACCGGTGGTTAAGCGAATAGCGCAACTTGTCCTTTTTAAGCAATTTGATCCAGGACTTTAGAAAAGACCGAAAATTTATAGATAACAAATGGTTAACGAGGTGAGTTTGCAGCGGACTGAAAGAACTGCCGGGCGCCTCTTCAGCCAGATGTCGAGGAGGATGTTGTCGTGGAACCCCACCTTGAAAGAGAAAAGGCGAGGCAACCGGTGCGATTTCCTGTGGTTGCCGAGGGCCGCCTTTACTGTCGCTTCTTCACAAAATGCCAGCAACTGCATGAAGTTAACCGTAAAATTGCCGCAATCTTTACTCTATCTCACTATTTTTGCGTAGATAATCTGGATTAACTTCGCAAATCAGCTTAATTTGACCACGCGAGTTCTAGGCATCCCTCAGATGGGGCACAAGGCCCGCAGCGTCATTGGTTAATCAGTCGGGTAAACAGGATCGGCTGTTGGCATGAAGAAAACAGAAGACAGCAACGACAGGCAATCGGCACAGCGCTCTTTCGAGGCCGCCAATCGCCGCTATCAGAGAAAGAGTGCGGTACAGCTGCGCGATGTCATCGGGTCATCCCTGACCCCGTTGTGTCGCAAACAGGGTTTTGCGTCTTCCGATATCCTGCGCTTCTGGGGCGAAATTGTCGGCCCGCAATTTGCCGAATGCACCGAGCCGGAGCGCATCCGCTGGCCTCGCCGGGATGAATCCGAAGGCTTCAGGCCCGGTACCCTGGTGCTGCATTGCGAGGGTGCCCAGTCGGTTTTCCTGCAACATGAACAGGCCACCATCATCCAGCGGGTCAATGCCTATTTCGGCTATCCTGCCATCGATCGCATCCAGATATTGCAGCGCCCGGTTCACGCCAAACCGTCGCGGCGTCCAGATCCCTTGCGCGCCCTGACGGTGAGCGAGGCAGATGCCCTTGAGCATCAGATCGAAGGAGTGAAAGACGACAAGATGGCTGCCGCCCTGCGTCGTCTTGGCCATGCGGTTCTGGCCCGCAACTGACGATTCCCCGAAAATGTTCCGGTCCCCGGGTGACGGGTGCATGGCCCACTTAAGAACACCTTGTCAACGGACTGGGGCATGATTACGTTGCGCGATAACAAATCAGGAACGCGCCATGACCGATATCATGCCACTCGACCGGCAACTCTGTTTTTCTCTGTACTCGGCCTCCCTTGCCATGACCCAGCTTTACAAGCCGCTGCTGGAGCCACTCGGGCTGACCTATCCACAATATCTCATCATGCTGATCCTGTGGGAGAAGGACGGGGTAAGTCTCAAGGATATCGGCTGCCGGCTCGGTCAGAAGTCCGGCGCACTGACCCCGGTGCTCAAGCGGCTGGAGCAGGATGGCCTCGTCAAGCGTGTCCGCGATGAAAAGGACGAACGTGCACTCAATATCAGCCTGACGGAAAAAGGCGAGGCGCTGCGCCAGCCCGCATCGAAGGTCGCCCCTTGCGTGGCGGAAGCCTGTGGCATGTCGTTCCCGGAACTCATCGATCTGAAAGCCAAACTGGAAGGGTTGCGAAAAAATCTGCTCGATTCTCAAAAATAGTTTGCGCGATAACTAAATGTGCGCTAATGCTATGAACGTGGGGCGCAGAACGCAAAACAGCGCCCAAATAGTTATCGCAATAAATAATAGTCAGATGATCGCTATCAGACACACATCAATAGAGGAGAGGACGAGCCCATGAAAACTCTTTATACCACGAGCGCTACGGCAACCGGTGGCCGCGAGGGATCTGCCAGATCAGAAGACGGCCAGTTGCAGGTCACTCTGGTGACCCCGAAGGAACTGGGTGGTGCAGGCGGTGAGGGGACAAACCCCGAGCAGATGTTCGCAGCCGGCTATGCAGCCTGTTTCCTCAGTGCTCTGAAACTGGTTGCTTCGCAGGACAAGGTCAAGCTGGTCGACCCGACCATCACGGCAACTGTCGGCATCGGCCCGAACGACAAGGGTGTCGGTTTTGCCCTGCAAGTTGATCTGGTCGCCGATCTCAAGGATCTTGATGCTGCAACTGCAGATGCCCTTCTGGAAAAGGCTCATCAGGTCTGCCCTT
Organism: Cohaesibacter haloalkalitolerans; assembly: GCF_003574655.1. Classification (GTDB taxonomy): domain Bacteria; phylum Pseudomonadota; class Alphaproteobacteria; order Rhizobiales; family Cohaesibacteraceae; genus Cohaesibacter; species Cohaesibacter haloalkalitolerans. Next base: position 172,330 of record NZ_QNUM01000002.1, on the reverse strand, counting down.
ATTCCAACGCCACCCGCGACAACATCGAAGTGACCGTCTCGGCAAAGTAGGCGAACAACGATCCTCAGCGGAGGCTGGCTTGCGACGCCAGTGGTGCTCTTGATCAAGAATGCGTGAAATGGCGCACCTGGCCACAGGAAGCGCCATTTTTCATGAGAATTGCGCAAACGTCTTTGTTTTTCCTCTAGGTATTACCATGTAAGATAGAACCAACAATCCCTGCAGGCTGAGGCGTGCCTCAAAGCCGGAGAAAGCCTCCTGACAAGCAGTGAGAAAACTGCGGTGGCCCGGTCTTTTGTGACTGTTTCACTGGCAACCTGTCGCAAGGGCCTGTCGCAAGGGCCTTTTGCAAGGGCCCTTTGCAAGGGAATGATGAGGAGATGCCCTATGCCGACGTCGGAGCAGTTCTGGGACGCCATGGCCAACACCTATGCTGCCAGGCCGATCAAGAATGTCGAGGCCTATGAAAAGACGATGGAGCGCACGCGCCTCTATCTCAAGCCTGATGACAAGGTGCTGGAGCTGGGCTGCGGTTCCGGCTCCACGGCGCTGTTGCTGTCGCCCCACGTGGGGCACATCTGGGCCAGTGACATCTCGTCCCGCCTGATCGAGATCGGCAGGCAGAAGGCAAAGGACCAGAACGTGACCAATGTGGATTTCATCCACGGTGACATTCTTGCCCCGGCCATTGATGAACACGCCCCCTATAACGGCATCTGGGCCTTCAACTTCATGCATCTTCTGGAAGATATCCCGGCGTCGCTCGAGCGCATGCACAAGCTGCTCAAACCCGGCGGGGTTCTGATTTCCAAAACAGCTTGCCTGTCCGGCAGGCACGGGTTGCTGCGTATACCGATCACCATCATGCAATGGTTCGGCAAGGCGCCTCACGTCAGCTACATTTCAGCCGAGAAACTGGAACTGCTGATGCAGGCGCAGGGCTTCGAGATTCTGGAATCCTGCACCTTCCCCAAAGCGTCGGAGGTGCGCTTCATCGTCGCGCGCAAACTTTGACCACAAGCCCGTAAAAGGCTTGAAAATATGTAGTAATTTCGAAGAAGTGAAAATTACAATTTTGTAACGAATGGCATTTCGTCGCAGCTTGCCCTCTCATCGCCAAAATGTGATTGGATAGGGTAAGACAAGTAACAGGACTGCCGGGGCTTTTTCGCTAAAATCTGGCAACTGTCCCCAACGATCCAAATCGCAACTCTTAAGGAACTACACCATGGCTTTGAACCGTAGAGACTTCCTGATTACCGGCGCAAAAGCAACAGCTGGCTTCGTTGCCCTGGCGGCTCTTCCCCTTGCAATGGCAGCACCTGCTGCTGCTGAATCCTATCCGCTCGAAGAAATGCTCAAGAGAAATGTTGATCTCGAAGAGATTTCCCTCGGTGAAGAAGGGGCTCCGATCACCGTGATCGAGTATTTCTCGATGACCTGCAGCCACTGTGCGCATTTTCACGGCACCACCTTCAAATATCTGAAGGAAAAATACATCGACACCGGCAAGATGCGCTTCATCCTCAGGGAGTTCCCGCTTGATCCACTGGCCACCGCCGGTGCCATGCTGGCGCGCCGCACCCCCGGTGGCAAGGCGCTGGCAATGATCGATCTGCTGCTCGACCAGCAGCGCAACTGGGCCTTCACCGATGATCCGGTAGGCAATCTGCAGCGCCTGACCAAACTGGCCGGTTTTTCACAGGAAAGCTTTGAGAAAGCCGTTTCTGACGATAAATTGCTGGACGCCATTGAAGCAGTGCGGGAACGTGGTCAGAAGGAATTCGGAATCAACTCAACGCCAACCTTCTTCGTGAATGGCGAAAAGCATATTGGAGCCCTGTCGAATGAGGAGTTCGACAAAGTACTGGAGCCATTGCTGTAAGAGCTTTTCCGTTGGCGGGGCTGTCCCCGCCGACCGTTTTGTGGCGCGCCCTGATCCTGCCCGCACAGCTGATGCGAGGCGGACCGGGGGGCGCCTTTTTGTTTGTCCTCGTCCTGCCGGGGCTGATCGCCTTTCCACCCGCTCTTTTGTCCGTTCTGGTGGGCACAACGCCTCAGGCGCAGGGCGAGGGGCTGGCCGATGAAATTCACCAAACTACGCATCTTGGGGTTCAAGTCCTTTGTTGAACCCATGGATTTCGTTATCGAAGGCGGCCTGACCGGCATCGTCGGACCAAACGGCTGTGGCAAGTCCAATCTGGTGGAATCCCTGCGCTGGGTGATGGGCGAGAACAGCTACAAGAACATGCGTGCCTCGGGCATGGATGACGTCATCTTCAACGGGTCCACCAACCGTCCCGCCCGCAACACCGCTGAAGTAACCGTCTATCTGGACAACAGCGACCGTACGGCTCCGGCTGGCTTCAACGACAGTGACGAGCTGGAAATTTCCCGCCGCATCGAGCGCGAAAGCGGGTCCAACTACCGCATCAATGGCAAGGACGCCCGCGCCCGTGACATTCAGCTATTGTTTGCCGATGCCTCGACCGGGGCGCGCTCCCCTTCGCTGGTCGGGCAGGGGCGCATCGGCGAGATCATCAGCCAGAAGCCGACCCAACGGCGCGGTCTTCTGGAGGAAGCTGCGGGCATTTCCGGTCTTCACAGCCGCCGCCATGAGGCCGAGTTGCGGTTGAAGGCCGCCGAGACCAATCTGGAGCGCCTTGAGGATATCATGGCGCAGATTTCCACCCAGTTGGAAGGCCTGAAGCGTCAGGCCCGTCAGGCCAGCCGCTATCGCAATCTTTCAGCCGACATCCGCGCGACAGAAGCCACCCTTTATCATCTGCGCTGGCAGGAGCTGTTGGACGAGGAGCAAAAAGCGCAGGAGACACTGCGGATCGCCGATTTCAAGGTCGCCGAGGCAACCACGGCTCAGGCCGCTGCGGCGCGAGAGGAGGCTGTGGTCAACCACAGCCTGCCAGCTCTGCGTGACGAAGCCGCCGCCAAGGCTGCCGGTCTGCAGCGCCTGACCCTTGCCGCCCGTGAACTCGACAATGAGGAAAAGCGGGTTGAGGAAAAGCTGGCGGATCTCGCCCGGCGCGTCGAGCAACTGAAGGCCGACAAGCAGCGCGAGGAGCAGTTGCTGGCCGAAAATGCCGATCTCTTGAAAGCGCTCGATGAGGAACGGGCCGAGCTGATGGCGGAAGACGAGGGGGCCGCCGCCGCCCAGCATGCCGCCAATGACGCGCTGAAGAATGCCGAGGCCGAACTGGCAGAAGCTGAAGCGGTTGCCAGCGACTGGACCTCGCGTCTGGCTGAGGCCGAAGGGGCTGCGCGGCAATTGCAGCAGGCAACAGAGGCGGCTCGTGGCCGTCTGGCGCGCCTCTCCAGCCAGAAGGCCCAGAGTGAGCGGGATCTTGACCGGGTCAGCGAACAACTCGACAGGGATGCCGGGCTCGACACTCTCCGCGACGAGGTGGATATCGCCTCTGAAGTTCTCGAAACGCTGGAGCAGGAGGCAGAAGAGGCTACAGGCGCCGTTGCTGAAGCCCGTGAAGCCGAGAGTGTCGCCCGTCGCGCCCGCGCCGATGCGGAAAGCGCTTTCAATAGGCTCGACACTGAAGCGCGCACACTGCAGAAGATTGTTGAAGGTGGGCAGGACAAGCGCTATCCGCCTCTGCTTGATAGCCTCAAGGTCGACGCCGGGTTCGAGGTGGCGCTCGCCGCAGCCCTTGGTGACGATCTCGATGCGCCGCTTGACGCGGCCGCACCCCGCCACTGGGGGGAGATCAGTGGCGATGATGACGGACTGTCGCTGCCCGGTGACCTGCCGCGCCTCGGCGCCCATGTTTCCGGCCCTCAGAGGCTCAGCCGTCGTCTCAACCAGATTGGCATCGCCGCCGCAGATCGTGGCACCGAGTTGCAAAAACTCCTGAAACCGGGCCAGAGACTGGTCAGCCGGGAAGGCGATTTGTGGCGCTGGGATGGACTGGTCATGCGTGCAGGCGCGCCCACTGCCGCCGCCCAGCGACTTGAACAGCGCAACAGGCTGGACGAGTTGGAAGGCCGCCTTGGCGAGGCCGAGGAGCAGCTTGAGAACGCCCGCCATGCATTCGAGGAACAGCGCTCGCTGGCAGCAGGCAAGGAACGGGACGAACAGACCGCCCGGAACCGGTGGCGTGATGCCCAGAAGCGCCTTTCCACCCTGCGCGACACGCTGGCACGGGCCGAGCGCGATGCCAACCAGATCCTTGCCCGCAAGGCCACACTGGAAGCCACCATTGGCCGGTTGGCCGAAGAAGAGGCCGAGGCAAGGGCCGCGCTGACCGACGCGGAGCGTCAGCAGAAAGAACTGCCCGCCATCGATCATCTGCAGCGCGAGCGGGATAGTGCCCGGCTGCTCCAGACCGAAAAGCGCACGCTTTTGACCGAGGTCCGTGCCGAGGCGGACGGGCTGGTCCGCGACGCCCTGATGCGCGCCAAACGGCTTGCCGCCATCGAGCGAGAACGGGCGAGCTGGGTGTCTCGCGCCGATAATGCCGATGTCCAGATCGCCACACTCGACGAACGTCTGGCGCAAACCGAAACCGAGCGGGACGACCTGCTGGACAGGCCTGACGACATTTCCATCAAGCGCCGCGCTCTGCTTTCGGAAATCGGCAAGGCCGAGGAAGCCCAGAAGGAAACCGGCGACAAGCTGGCGCAGGCCGAGCGCACCGCCCTTGAAGCAGGCGTTGCAGCCAAGACCGCCCTTGAGGCGCTTGGCAGCACGCGCGAAGAACGCAGCCGGGCCGACGAACGCATCAACGGCATCAGGGCCCGCAAGACCGAACTGACCCGCCAGATCGACGATGCCATGGAGTGTGCGCCTGCCGCTACCTTTGGTCTTTCCGGCTTGCACAAGGATGCTCCGCTGCCGTCGATGGCCTCGGTGGAAAGCAAGCTCGACCGGCTGAAGGCAGAACGGGAGCGGCTCGGCGGGGTCAACCTGCGCGCCGACGAGGAAGCAACCGAGATTTCTGAACAGCTCACCACGATGGAGACCGAGCGGGATGACCTGATCGAGGCCATCAAGAAGCTGCGTACCGGCATTTTCAACCTCAACCGCGAAGCCCGCGCTCGCCTGCTATCGTCCTTCGATGTGGTCAACAATCACTTCAAATCGCTGTTTGCCAAACTCTTTGGTGGCGGAGAGGCCGAATTGATCCTGACCGAGGCTGACGATCCGCTACAGGCAGGGCTGGATATCATTGCCCGCCCGCCTGGTAAGAAGCCGCAGACCATGACCCTCTTGTCCGGCGGAGAGCAGGCGCTGACGGCGATGGCGCTGATCTTTGCCGTGTTCCTCACCAACCCGGCCCCGATCTGCGTGCTGGATGAGGTCGACGCGCCGCTTGATGACGCCAACGTGGAGCGCTTCTGTGCCCTGCTGGAGGAAATGCGCGCCCTTACCGAAACCCGCTTTGTGACCATCACCCACAACCCGATTACCATGGCACGGCAAGACCGGCTGTTTGGCGTGACCATGGCCGAGCGTGGTGTGTCGCAACTGGTCTCGGTCAATCTGGAGGCTGCCGAAGAACTGGTGGCTGAGGACGAGAGCCGCGCCGCCATCGCCACGGTGCCTCCAGGGCATCCTCAGCCCTGACGATTGTTCTCAGCCTGCTACCGAGGCTGGCGAAGACGCTCGTCTGTTTGCGTGGTGTCTATAGAGACAGAATTGCTGCAAACTCCCTTGGCTGTTCATCGCCAAGCGCCTCTCCTGTAAGAATGTCGACCATTTGCACCTTCTCGAAACCAAAACTGGCAAGTTCCCGCCGGAGGTCTTCGGGTGAGAAATATTGCATCCAGTTGTATATCTCGAACTGCTCGTTCTCGTTTGCGATGAGATAGTGGTCAAGGGCAAGCATGCTCTCCGGCCAAAGCCAGCTTCTTTGAAGGCCAACATAAGGAGCCGGAGCCCAGAAACCTCCCATGAGATTGGGCTCAATGGTCAGGCTTTCCGACAACTGCGAAAATATCAGGTCGGAAAAAACATCCAGAATGATGTGCCCTCCAGCGCGCAACTGGCCGCGCATCTTTGCGAGCAGGTGAGCGCGTTGTTGGGGGGACAGGGCGCAATAATCCGCATAGATCAGTAAAACGAGATCCTGATCGGTCGGCAGCGGGTCATTCAGATAATTGCCTGACATGAAGCGTGGTTCTGTGTCCAGATCTGCGCAGAGTTGTCGGGCATGGGCGAGAGAACAGGAGGAAATATCAAAACCCGTCACCTTCGCTCCCCTTTGTGCCAGCTGGCGAGCATAAAGGCCGGGGCCGCATCCGAGGTCACAGACTGCCTTTCCATGGACAGAAAAGCGGTCATCGATCCAGCTTGTGATTGCCTCGATCGCAGAAGAACTTCGGGACGCAATGTCATTGCTACCATCAAGGTGATAGGCAAGCATCTGCTGGGCGATGTGTGGGCGTGTCCACAGCTCCGGTGTGGTATATTGGCAGAAGGGGATTGGTTTGACGGCAAACCGGTTCAGAAGATCATACATGATGCATTCTTTCGGAGAGGTCCCTTTTCCGGAACGCTTGTTGTGTTGGATTTCGGGAAAAGAGGAGCGCTATCAATTCAAGGCACAAACCCCCATCCGGCCGACAGCGGGACTTTTTTTTGGGGGGGGGGGGCGGAAGGCGCACTCCTGATCGGGCGCGCTCATGTCATGCTGAATAAAAGAAAGTGCCCACACCATATAATTGTGGAGCACCTCCTGCAAGAGAAAAGCGGAAGGGACAGGATGTCCCGAGCATATGATAAGAAATCCCTATTTCCGTTCTTTTCATTTCCGAATAGGGTTGAGCACCCACTTAGGGGATCAACTCGATTTCAAGAGGTGCCGATATGACCGAGACTCTCAAGCTGACGCTTTATATCGCCAACAAGAATTACTCCTCCTGGTCCTTCAGGCCATGGATTGCGATGAAGACGAAGAATATTGCCTTCACAGAGCATTTCCTGCAATTTGACGAGGCAACGGGCCACGCGCACTTCATCGAGTTTTCTCCGACCAAGAAAGTCCCCGCTCTGAAAATCGAGCAAGAGGGCAAGGAGCCCGTGACCATTTGCGAGAGCCTGGCAATCCTTGAAGTGGTGGCTGAACTCTTTCCTGAAGCAGGGCTCTGGCCGGAGGATCTGATTGACCGGGCCAAGGCGAGAGCCTATGCCGCTGAAATGCACGGAGGCTTTTTCGGTCTCAGGGGTAGTTGTCCGATGAACATGCGCCGTGAGATCAAGCCGCTTGATCTGGACCCCTACAGCGCAGCTGCCGTGGTCAAGAATGTCGAGCGGATCGAACAGATCTGGCGCGAAAGCCTTGATGCATCCGGTGGTCCCTTCCTGTTTGGCTCCTTCGGGGCGGTGGACGCGATGTTTGCGCCGGTCATCAATCGCTTCGAGAAATACGCACTGACAGACAGCGAGGTGTTCCACGCCTATCGCTTTGCCATGAAAACACTGCCAGCCTGGAAGGAGTGGGAAGAGGCCGCGTTGAAGGAGCCATGGGTCGTCGAGGAAGACGAGGCATAAACCAGCGTCATCCCGCACACGCAAGCGGTGGCCTGTGTGACTAGTCGAACAGGCGGTCGACTTCATCCTGAGCTGTCGGATGGTCGATGGCCAGCATCCAGTCCGTTGCGCTTGCCGTATCGTTGATGAGGGCACTGACGCGGTCGATCAGAGGTCGGATTTCCGTGGAAGCCATGAAAGCAAGGGCGTCGAAGCTGGCGCCCGATTGCTCCCCTTCCACCGAGACGATGCGTTCGACAAGCCCCATGATCTTGGTGTCGATATCATGGACCAACGATTCCAGCTGATCGCGCACCTGCGGCTGGACGGAATCGTATAGGGAAATGGCGAGCTGCTTTTCCTTGAAGGTTGATTGCTCGAAATAGTCTGGATAGCACATGGGGCGCCAAGAGACGATGTCTTCAGCGCATTCCGGCATCGAGGGCAACATCTCGATAAGCATCAGAACTTCATTGAAATGGTTGAGATAGTCCGTCGCCAACAACGTCACGGGGTTGATGTTGGCTTCCAACAACAGCTCTGGCTCAGGGAGAACGGACATGTCTGACATCTTGGAACTCTCAACGAAGCTTCACGGACTACAGGGCAACTTGCACGGAATTGAACGCGTTCGGTTCCAGATCGCGCCGATGATGCCTGCAGTTCCCTGGTCTATCTGATCCCGCATGAGAAGATATGACCCGTTGCTTTGCAGGTTGCTGGACAGTGTCGGCGTCAGTCAGCATCCCGAACCGATTTCCTACCCGGTCCACTTTTAACCATAGGGTGCTATAGTTTCCAAATACTTGACGTCTGGCTGCGACAGTGAAAAAGATGAAACAAGATAAAGATTTGGAAAACCGATTAGAACAGCTCGAATTGGATAGTCATGACCGGAAGACTACATGTTGCTGCTGAACTTGCTGACTTCATTGCACTATTTGGCGAAGCCGGAAAACTGCCCGGTATGCATCCGATGCCGCCCAGACATAACGTCGCACCGACAGAACCTGTGCTGACCATCGTTGAGGAGTATGGCAGACGCACCGCACGCCTGATGAAATGGGCGTTTGTTCCTGACTGGGTGAAAGACCCTCGCGAGTTTTCGCTGATCACCTCTGCACGCCGGGAAACCGTTGAAAAGAAGCCGTCGTTCAAGAATGCGATCCGCTATCGGCGCTGCCTTGTTCCTGTGACCGGCTTCTACGAATGGCAGCGTCATGCAAGCGGAGAGACAACGCCCTATTTCTTTCGCTCTGAGGGGCAGGGATTGTTCGCGCTGGCCGCAATATGGGAGGCCTGGATGGGGCCGAATGGCGAAGAGTTTGATGGGCTTGCGATCCTGACAACCCCGGCCCCTCGCGCCTTCAGGCCAGTTACGGACCGACTGCCTCTGATCATTGCTCCTGATGACTATGGTGGCTGGCTCAACACGCGCTCCGGCCGGTTTGAGGACGCTCGCCCGCTGCTCTCTTCATCGGCGGACGGCCATCTGACCGCCTTTCCTGTCTCGGACAGGGTCAACCAGCGTCATAACGACGATCCGTCCCTGACAGAGCCTCGCGGCGGACAAGGGCAGACTGTGACAATACGCCAGACTGTAGAGGCGGATGCTGGAAAAGCTGGCAGGCGAGGGAAAGCAGCGACCCGCAGAGAAGAAAATACAGGAAAGGCCCCGAAGCGGAGCGATCAGTTCGATCTTTTCTGATCAGGCTTCAAAACTTGCCTTACGGTTGATGTTGGGAGGGTGCGGGCGGATATATGGTCTGGCCCCGGTTTGGCTTGCGCTTTGCGCTGGGACGATCTCCCGGACGATCTGTCTTGCCAGACGCAGGATTCAGCAGGTGCATCATTCATTACCCCAAAACAACAAAGGCCCCGAGAGAAATCTCTCGGGGCCCAAGAACTGTTTCCAGTCTAAGCGAAGCTTAGATTAGAAAGTACGTTTCAGGTACAGTTTGCCTGCTACGTCGTCCCAGTCGGTACCGAAGCCGGTGTCGAAGTCGGTCTTTTCGTAACCAACGCGAGCGCCAACTTCCAGGTTTTTAACCGGATAGTAGGTCAACTGAGCAGAAGTACCCCAGGTTTTGTAGTTAGCTTCATCGTAGTCGACATAGCCAGCGTCAACACCGATTTTCAGGTTGTCAGCCAGAGCGTACTCGAGGCCAGCAGAAACGCCCCACTTGCTCCACAGGTTGCCAAGGCCGTCGTTGGTGTAGCCGTTTTCGTAGCCACCAGCGATACCGAAGGACAGGCCTTCCATCAGGTTGAAGGAAGCTTCTGCACCAACAATGTAGCCAAGGTCAGCAGAGAAAGCTGCGGAAGCGTAACGGGACTGATAGATAGCAGCAGCTACGTTAGCAGAACCCCAGCCCTGAGAAACAGCGATACGTGCTGCCAGAGAAGGCATGGTGGTGCCAGCGCCGCCGGTGTTGGAGGTGTATTCTTCGAGAGCTACAGTAGCGGTAACGCCGTTGCCCAGAGCAGCAACATAACCGATGGACTGCAGGTCGTCATGGCCGATGGCGAAGTCATCGTAGTACAGGCCAGCGTTGAAGTCGACGATGGAGTCGGTCAGACCAGCATACAGGCCGCCGAGCTGCAGGTAAGCTTTATCGAAAGCCATGCCCTTGCCGCCCTTAGCGATGCTGCCGCCGGTAGCACCAGCGTTGGTATCGTTGTCATACTCGATGTGAGCAGCAAGAGTACCGAATTCGGTTTCTTCTTTGGCGTCGAATGCGATCGTGGTTTCTACATAGTAGCCAATTTCGTCAATAGACTTGCCCTGCATGCCATTGTAGTTCACGAAGCCGTTCTGGATGCCGAATTCGACTTTACCAGAGATCTTCAGGCAGGTATCGGTACCTGGGATGAAGAAGTAACCAGCGCCGTATGCATCACATACTTTAACGTAATCTACTGGTTCTGCTACTGGCAGGTCTGCTGCCTGTGCTGCACCGCCAGCTACCAAAGCAGCTGCGGAGCCAAGGATAAGGCTCTTGATGTTCATGTTTCTGACCTTCATTGTCATAACAAAAAAATTTTTTGCAGTGACCAGTCCAGTCAGAACTGTAATTCACTGCTTGCGACAAGACTGACAATACTCGTTTCTCCGGCTGTATCAATCGTCTCTTGTTATCGGGGGGATTACTTTGCAGGGACTGTTGCACAAAAAACACAAATTGGCCCTTGAGCCGCAGATTTCTGCCAATTCGTTACTGAATTATTAATAGAAATCATGTGGGTTTACGGATCTGTCGACCCGGTTTATGCGTGTTTCCAAGGAGAAATTATCCAGTCGGTACGGAATCGTCTTGCAGATTTTTGCGTTCTATCGACTGCGATTCCTCCCGAACAGAGAGGAAGATGACAGATCAAAGGTCATTTGCCCGAGAATCGGGTGATCCTGTCTGTAAAGATTCGGAGTGGCCTGAGACAGGGACAGGAAGGTCTGTCGCCCGACATCGGGCACTGGAAAGCGGGGTGCCATGACAGGACCAACAAAAAAGGCCGCCCGATGGAACCATCGAAGGCGGCCTTTTATCTGTGCTGTAACTGAGTATCAGGATCCTGTCTGGGGATCTTTCTTGCCGAAAGGCCAAAGACGGGAGAAGAAGCGCTTCTTGCCCGGCTTTTCTTCTTCCTGCTTCAGCTTGTCCATTTCGGCGGCCACTTCCGGTGGTACGTCGGTAAAACGTTCCGGCGGCTGCGTCAGATAATTGCGCTTGTTCTTTTCGCCGTCCGTCTTCCCTCTGATAAGAGCGAGGCGTTCCTTGACCTGCCTGTCATACTCGGCCTGCTCATAGGGGCTGACCGGCCCTTTGGAGTAATCCGGTTCCTTGATCTGCTGGGCGAACTTGGCTGATGCGGTGTTGTTCTTGATAATGGAATCGCGCTGTTCCGGAGGCAGACGGCGGATGGCGGCAAGCAACTGCTCGCGCTCGGCGTCGGTCATGTTCTCCATGCGCTCATTATAGATTTCGCGCAACACGTCCGGGTCCTGAGGCCAGTCGGCGGCGGCATAGGAAGGATTGTTCCTCTTGTCGTTCGGATTGGGAAGGGGGGCATCCTGTGGCGGCAGGACCAGTCCGGCGCGCGCCTTGTAATCGATCGTGGTCTGTTTCTTGTCGTTGGGCAGCATCCCGAAGACGCCGGTCACGTCATTCAGCAGTTCCTGCTCATGGGTCTCACCCGTGCCATAGGTGGCACTGGACATGCTGGAACAGCCGGCAAGGCTCATTCCCATGGTGCCGAGCACAGCAAGCGCGACCAGACCGGACGACCGAGCCGACCGATTTTCGAGAGTTGGGGCACCGGATTGGAAAATGTCCTTGTACCGTCTAACAGTCATGAAGATCTCGCCTTTTGATACTCGGGCAGCAACGCGCCAGCCCATACGCAAACAAACCTGATACACATCGTTAAAAATGTGCCTATCAGATTTAGACATACTTCCGAACGGGCCTCAAGATCAAGAGAAGGTTGTCCCTCAAGGGAGACAAAAACACCGGGCCCGGCGGAAAAAGCTCACCTGTCTGGACTAATCACTCATTTGCGGCATCTTTGCGGCTGGCCGCGCCGCTTTTTGCTGCAGATGACGATTTGCCACCCCCGAACAGACTTTCGATCACCAGCAAGGCGGCTCCAGCCACGATCCAGACGTCGGCAAGGTTGAAGACATACCAGCTGAAACTGCCGACATGGAAGTGGAACATGTCGACCACCGCCCCGTGCAGGATGCGATCAAGCCCGTTGCCCAGTGCACCGCCCATCACCAGCCCCAGAGCAAAGGCTGTGAGCCGGTCGCGGGTCCGCCAGATCCACAGTGCCAGCACAATGGCAGCAATTCCCGCCAGTCCGATCAGCAGATAGCGGCCGAGATCGCCGTCCTGTTGCAGCCAGCCATAGGAAATGCCGCGGTTCCAGACCAGCACCAGATCGAAGAAGGGGGCGAGCCGTACAGGCCCGTGCAGGCGCATGACACTGTCGATCTGATATCCGAACAATAGCCAGAGCTTGAATGCCTGATCGACCAGAAAGCCGGTGAGGGCAATGAGATAGGCCAGCGACCGTGACGACATGCACGCCTCCGAAAGCAAAAGGGAAAAGGCAGAATAGGAGCCTTAACCGGGGATAGCAGAAAGCCGGGGTCCGAACCACGCCAGACCCCGGCTTTACCTTAAGCTCAAATGCGACCTTTACGCGGCATCGATTTCACGCATGGCAGCCGCATCGCGCAGGGACAGATCCGGATAGTCCGGATCGGAGCCAACCTCGGGCAGGATCTTCCAGCTGCGCAGGCACTTCTTGCCTTCCGCCAGAGCAGGAACAACTGCAACGCCTTTAACGTCTTCGATCACGAAGGCTCCGGCAGGAGCATCTCCGGCGATCAACTCGGCCTGCGAGGTGATGGAGATTTCTGCCAGATCAATGCCCTTCATGGCATCCATGATCGCTGCGTCAGCGACATAGACCTTCGGGGCGGCTTCCAGCGAGGAACCGATACGTTTTTCCTTACGCTCGATTTCCAGCGCGCCGGTGACAACACGGCGCAGGGCTTTCACCTTCTCCCACTTGGCTGCCAGCGCATCATCCTTCCATTCGCCCGGAACCTCCGGGAACTGGCGGAAGTGAACCGAGTCGCTTTCCGACGGATAGCGGCTCTGCCAGGTTTCTTCCATGGTGAACGGCAGGATCGGGGAGAGCCATGCGGTCAGATGGATGAACAGCTCGTGGATGACATAGAGCGAAGCCTTGCGACGCATGGAGCTTGGAGCGTCACAATAGAGCGCATCCTTGCGAACGTCGAAATAGAAGGCCGACAGCTCGATACCCATGAAATAGTTGAGCTCGTGCATGATGCGTTTGAAATCGAAATTGTCGTAGGCATCATTGACCAGCCTGTCGAGCTGATGGATACGGTGCAGCATCAGCCGTTCCAGCTCCGGCATGTCGGAGAGGGCCACTTCAGCGCCGTCATAATGAGCCAGCGAGCCGAGCATCCAGCGGATTGTGTTGCGCATCTTGCGATAAGCGTCGGCGATGGTCTTGAGGATTTCCGGCCCGATGCGCTGATCGTCCGAATAATCCGCACTGGCCACCCACATGCGCAGGATGTCCGCACCATATTCCTTGATGATGTCTTGCGGCGCGATGGTGTTGCCGATGGACTTGGACATCTTGCGGCCCTGTTCGTCCATGGTGAAGCCATGGGTCAGAACGGCATTGTAGGGCGCACGGCCACGGGTGCCGCAGCTTTCCAGCAGGGAAGAGTGGAACCAGCCGCGATGCTGGTCCGAGCCTTCCAAATAGAGATCCGCTGGCCATTTCAGGTCTTCACGCTGCTCCAGACAGAAGGCATGGGTCGAACCGGAATCGAACCAAACATCGAGAATGTCGGTGACCTGCTTCCAGTCTTCCGCATCATAGTCTGCCCCGAGGAACCGTTCCCTGGCCCCATCGGCAAACCATGCATCGGCGCCTTCTTCCAGAAAGGCATCAAAGATGCGCTGGTTCACTTCACTATCCTGAAGCACGACGGTCGGATCGTCTTTCTTGACGAAAATGGTGATCGGCACGCCCCATGCACGCTGACGGGAGATGACCCAGTCCGGACGGGTTTCGATCATCGAACGCAGGCGGGTCTGGCCGGACTTTGGCACGAACCGGGTTGCGTCAATGGCTTCGAGCGCCCGTTTGCGCAGGGTGTCGCCTTCGCCGTCAATGTTGCGATCCATGGCGATGAACCACTGCGGCGTGTTGCGGAAGATGAGCGGAGCCTTGGAGCGCCAGCTGTGCGGATAGCTGTGCTTGATCTTGCCACGTGCCAGCAGAAAGCCGACGTCCGCCAGCTTGTTGATGACGGCGCCGTTGGTGGTGCCTTCGCCGCCCTTGCGGTCAAGGATGTAAAGACCCTGGAACAGCGGAACATGCGGGAAATAGGAGCCGTCTTCCATGACGGTGTGCGGAATTTCCGGAGTGCCGCATTCGGCAAAGCGTTCGCGGTTGGCGATGAAGACTTCATAGTCGTCCGCACCGTGACCCGGAGCCGTATGCACAAAGCCCGTACCGGCTTCCTCGGTGACATGCTCACCCGGCAGCATCGGCACATCGAAATCATAATAGCCATCGGCGCCGTCAAGGCCGGCGAACGGATGCGCGCATTCGGAAATCTGGGCGGGATCGACGTCAAACTTGCGTTCGTAGCCTTCAACGCGGGCTGCCTTGAAGACGCTTTCAGCCAGAGCATCTGCCATGATCAGCTTGTCGCCGACCTTGCCCCAGTTGTCCTCTGCGGCAGCGGTGATTTCATAAAGGCCATAGGAGATGGACGGGTTGAAGCAGATGGCGCGGTTGCCCGGGATGGTCCACGGGGTGGTCGTCCAGATGACCACGTCGGCATCAAGCATATCATCCATCTTGTCTTCGTCGACCGTGCCATGCAGGCCGGTGATCGGGAAACGCACCCAGATGGTGAAGGAGGTATGGTCTTGATACTCGACCTCGGCTTCGGCCAGTGCGGTTTTCTCGACGATCGACCACATCACCGGCTTGGAGCCCTGGAAGAGCTGGCCGGACATGGCGAACTTCATCAACTCGTTAGCGATGCGGGCCTCGGCATCAAAGGTCATGGTGCGGTATGGGGTCTCGAAATCACCGACGACACCCAGACGCTTGAATTCCTCGGACTGGATGCCGATCCAGTGCTGGGCGAACTCGCGGCATTCCTGACGGAATTCCTTGACCGGAACTGCGTCCTTGTTCTGGCCCTTCTTGCGATATTTTTCCTCGATCTTCCATTCGATCGGCAGGCCGTGGCAGTCCCAGCCGGGCACATAGTTGGAATCATAGCCGCGCATCTGGAAGGAGCGGGTAATGGTGTCCTTCAGGATCTTGTTGAGCGCGTGGCCGATATGCAGGTTGCCGTTGGCATAGGGAGGGCCATCATGCAGCACATATTTCTCGCGGCCTTCGGAGCGTTTGCGCAGCGCCTTGTAGAGATTCATGGATTCCCAGCGTTCAAGGATCTTGGGCTCGTTCTTGGGCAGGCCCGCACGCATGGGGAAATCGGTCTGCGGCAGATAAAGCGTTTTGGAATAATCGCGTTCTTCAGTCATTGTCTATCACTTCCGTGCAGCTCGACCAGTCGTCTAAGGCTCTTTGCGAGCAAAACCGCGGATAGGCCCTTGAAGTGGCTGTCCTGCGGCGAGGTGTGGTTCGGTCAAGCTATTGAATTCGTGGGAAAAGGCAACAGGTGGCAGCAAGTGCACCCGGCCCCTTGTTCGTCCCGGTCCCTCGTGGGCGCTGCATCTGCGCCAGTTACACGAAGGCCGGGCCAGTAATTCGACTGGCTATCTGGCCAATGTGGCCTGCGGCGGGGGGTGCATAGCACCGGAACTGGGCAAGTCTCATATCTGGTTTCATGCGCGGGGCATGTCTCGTAAGCATCGCGGTTGCCTTTTTCTCGCGCGCGACATTAATTCATGCCTTCCCTGAGCACAAGCCCCCCATGGCCGTTGTTTTCTCGAAAAACAGCGCTTTTGTCGCATGGGTGCCGAGCAGCAGTCCGGCCCCTTGGTGGCTGGGGCGACAGGCGTGGTTCGGCCTGCTCGACAAATCCCACAAATCCCCCGTTTCCCCTGCCATGCGATGCTTGCCCGGCGGCTTCCGATGATTTCAGGCCGATAGGTCCCCTGCGGGCCAGAAGCAGACAGGAACCAGAAGAGAAGCCGGAGAGAAAGCAACAGGGACAAAAGCAACATCATGTTCGACACCTCGGCCTCCAATCCATTCACCATCCGCAACCACAGCCTTTGCCACAATGGCGAGCCCGTAGCCTTTGCACGGTCACCCAACCAGTCCGCCACCTTTGCGCCGCGCGGCATCATCCTGCATGACACAGCAGGCCGCCTTGACAATGGCAGTGCCGTCCGCTGGTTCCTGAAACCGGATGCCAAGGCCTCGGCCCATCTGACCATTGAGCGCGACGGAACCGTAACCCAGCAGGTCGCCTTCAACCGCTGCGCCTGGCACGCTGGCAAGAGCAGCTACAAGGGCAAAAGTGGCGTCAATGCCTTTGCCTTCGGCATAGAGATGGTCAATCTGGGCAAATGTGCCAAGATGCGGGATGGCTCCTTTCAGCCATGGTTCAAGGGCGACTATCGCGATGGCACCGACGGCCTGCATTTTGCCTTTGCGGCGACCCGCGCCCATGGCAAGGGCTGGTGGCTCGACTACACCCCGGCGCAGATCAGGACGCTTGTAGCCATCTGTCAGACCCTGATCGCCCGTTATGATCTCTCCTTCATCGCCGGTCACTTTGAAATCGCAGCGGGCCGCAAGATCGACCCCAATCCGCTGTTTCCCCTTGATAGCCTGCGAGCCTCGCTGCTGGGAGAACGGCAGGATGATGCAACCGGACCAACCCTGCTGACCGACGCCAACCTGCGCCGCTGGCCATCCTATGCGGACAATGTCATCAAGGTGATCGGTAAGGGTGCGGCGGTGGATGTCATCCGCAGTGGCACCTTCAAGCCCCTCGGCCATCCCGAGGTCTGGCATCTGGTGGCCACAGGCGACCAGCAGGGCTGGATCAATGGCACCCTGATCGACATGGATTGACGGTGTTCAGTCGGTCTCGCAAACGAAAAGAGGCCCCAAGGGGCCTCTCGATCCGGTCTTGCAAAGATGGTCGTTCCTGATGAGCCTGAGGGCTCAATCCCAGAGCCGTGTTTCCAGTTCGGACAGTGGTTCGGCATAGCGCAGAATGGCGCGGGCCTGAACGCTGTCCGTATCCATCTGGTTGATCAGCGCGTCAAGGCCGTCGAATTTCATCTCTTCGCGCAGGTAGCTGTAGAGAATGACCCGAACTTCCTCATCATAGAGATTGCCCTCGAAGTCGAAGATATGCACCTCGAAGACCCGCGGGCCATTGTCGAACATCGGCCGACGGCCAAAGCTGGCCACGCCATCATGCAGGGAACCGTCCTTGCGCACGAACTTGACCGCATAGACGCCTTCCCTGAGGCGGCTGTTCTCCGGTAGCGTCATGTTGGCCGTGGGATAGCCCAGCTTGCGTCCGTTCTTGGCGCCATGAATCACCACGCCCGAGAAGAAATGACGATAGCCGAGCAGCCGGTTGGCCGGAGCGATCGCCCCGTCTTCCAGCGCCTGCCTGATGCGGGTTGATGACACGGCATCTCCCGAGCGGTCGGTCTTCATGTCAACGATGGTGACGCCGATACCCAGCGCCTCGCCCTTTTCCTTGAGATAGTCCGGGGTGCCCACCCGGTCCTTGCCGAAATGGAAATCATAGCCGGCAATCACCTTTCTGGCGTTGAGCTTGGAGATCAGCATGTCGGTGATGAACAGGTCTGGCGACTGGCTGGCAAAGGCCTCGTCAAAGGTCAGCGACACCATGCCATCAAGGCCGAGCGCCTTGGCGACCAGCGCCTTTTCCTCATGCGGGGTCAGGCGGAACACCGGACGATTGGGGCGGAACAGGGTGCGAGGATGCGGCTCGAAGGTCAGCATGATCGCCTTGAGCCCTGTCGCGCGCGCTTCCTTGACGGCGTCTTCCAAAACGGCCTGATGGCCCCGATGCATGCCGTCGAAATTGCCGATTGCGACAACGCTGCCCTTGAAGCTGTCCGGCAACGGCTGCTCAGGATGTCTGATATCGATAAAGGACGCAGCAGGGGTCATCATCTTGGGGCAACTCCACTTGACCGGTCCATGACCGGCAGGGTTGAAACTGAAAGCGCATGTCATTCGGAACATGTGATTGAACGGGCGGGAAGGTGCCTAACCTCGCAACCAAGGTCAAGGGCCTTCATTAATATAGCCTCCCCCCGATTCACATCAAGAGCGTGCCAGCCACCACAAATCGGCATGCCTTTCCCGCTCTGATGATCCTCATGCGCCTTGGCTCATCTATAGACCGGGGCGGGCAGACTCTGACGGTCACTCCCTTGCTCGACAGTGGACGGAGCGGCGATCTGGCTGGTGGTTGGCGCATCGAACGCCGCCGCTGCGGCTTCCGGTGGGGCAGCAATGGCCGATGTCATCATGATTACCGGATGCTGGGTGGTGGTGTAATAGACATAGCCGCTGGCCTTGACCGCATTGCCAGCCCGCAGCTCGGCCGAATACCGGCAGGACCCGCGCGAGGCGCATTTGGTCCGGTCGTTGCTGCTGATCGACAAGGCAAAATCCGCGTGCTGAACACCCGGCGTGGGGATCACTTCGGTGGATCTGAGCACGCCGGATGCGTCCTGCAGGCCAACCAGCAGCACATCACCGCTCGCCGCCGAAAAGCCCCACTGCGCTTCGCCGCTTATCGCCTCGCCCGAGGACAGCGCTTCGCTCATCTCTTCCATGCCCATCGGCATGGTCTGGCATCCGGCGAGCCCGGCCATGAGAGCTAAGGGGAGGGCTAGGGCGAAGGTGGAACGGAGAGATGGTTTTGCGCGCAACATGTCAACCTCGGGACGTCGGCTCCGGTCGGGAAGGGATCCCGCGGAAGAGCAATCTCGAAAAAAGCAAATCAGTATGACCGGATAGCCCGTGCAAGGCTGCGCTTGAAAATGGTCGGCAGCAACGCTTGCCAGAAGGGCAAAATACCTATGATCTCCGTTTTATAACGGCTCCCCGATTGAGGCCAGTTCTTTTTCCTCAGCTTTGGTCAAATCGCCGGGCGCGGGCAACTTTCATCGGGCATCAATTGGCTTGCCTGAAAGCAGGAGATGTGAGTGCATCGCCTGCGCAAGGAAAAGTTACATGAGGCAATAATAGCACTATACATGGAGAGACAACACAGATAGGGTTTGTCTCCGATCATATGACTGCTCGGCGTTGAAGACTTATGGCGCACCGTCCATGGCGATTGCTGTGGATGGAAATATGCCCCCAGGGTCGCCGGCGAAGAACTGAATAATCTCGCAAACCCTGGTGATATCATGCAAGACCAGCAACCCGTGCTGGAAGGGCAGAGCCATTTGACTGCCCAAACCGATAGCAACTCTGGTGCCCCGATTTCCTGGCGCGGCGAGGCCGCTGCCACACTGGCGCTGGCCTGGCCGCTGGTGCTGGCCCAGTTGGCACAGTTTTCTCTCCAGATCACCGACGTGGTCATGATGGGCTGGATTGGCCGCGATGCGCTGGCCGCAGGCTCTCTGGCCTCAGCCTTGATGCATCCCGTGGCGGTTTTCGGCATCGGTGCGCTTTCCGCCGTCAGCCCGATGGTTGCTCAGGCGATTGGTGCCAAGGATGAAACCTCCGTGCGCCGTTCAGCCCGTCAGGGCATCTGGGTCGCCTTTGTCATATCGGTGCTGATCATGGCCCTCCTTTATCAGGGTGAATATATCTATCGCATCGGTGGCCAGATGCCGGACATTTCGGCCAAGGCTGCGGGCTATCTCAACTTTGCGGCACTGGGTGTCTTTCCCTCGCTCGGTTTTGTTGCCTTGCGCTCGCTGGTAACAGCCCATGGCGAAACCCGCGTGATCCTGCTGACCACCATCGCCAGCTTCTTTGTCAATTTTGCCGGCAATTATGTGCTGATGTTCGGCAAGTTCGGCTTCCCGGAGCTTGGTCTGATCGGGGCAGGGATCTCCACCTCCGTGGTGCAGACCTTTGTCTTTGTTCTGCTGGTGGCCTATGTGCTGCGCAAGAAGAGCTACAAGAAATACAATCTGCTTTTCCACTTCTGGAAGCCTGACTGGCCGCGATTCTTTGAGCTGTTCCGCGTCGGCATTCCCATCGGTCTGATGGTCATGGTCGAAGTGGGTCTGTTTGCCGCTGCCGTCTTCCTGATGGGCTGGATCAGCACCGATGCCCTGGCCGCGCACACGGTTGCCATTCAGCTCGCCTCGCTGGCCTTCATGGTGCCTCTGGGGCTCAGTCAGGCGATCACAGTCCGCACCGGTCTTGCCTATGGTGCGCGCTGCAAGGAAGGGGTACGCCGTGCCGGTTGGGTCGCCGTGGTTATTTCGGCGCTGTTCAACTCGCTCAGCTGTTTCAGCTTTCTGGTCTTCCCGCATTTCCTGGTCGGGCTGTATCTGGATCCGACGATTGCTGCCAACACCGTTCCATACGCACTGGCCGTCAGCTATCTTGCCTATGCGGGGCTGTTCCAGCTTGTGGACGGGCTGCAATCAACGATGGCCGGTGCTCTGCGTGGTCTCAGCGACACCAAGGTGCCGATGTTCATTGCGGTCTTCGGCTATTGGGTCTGCGGGCTGCCCATCTCCTATTTCTGCGCCTTCAAACTTGGGTGGGAAGGCGAGGGGATCTGGGTCGGTCTGGCTGCGGGATTGGCCATCACGGCGATGGTTCTGACTTATCGCTTCGTCAATCGGGAGCGATTGGGGCTGGTCAATTTTGATCATCTGGTCATAGTGGATGGTCCGAACAGGCCACATTGAGAACCGGGGACAGGGGAAGAATCAGCAATGACCGAGACTGAAGGGAACGAGCGCCATATTGCCATTCTGCTTTATGAAGGGGTTGAAGTCCTGGACTTCAGCGGCCCCTTCGAGGTGCTCACAACCGCAAAGCGCGTGGCCGCGAAGCGGGGAGAAGCCTTCCCTTATACCCCTTTGCTGGTTGCTGCGAACCGGGAGCCGGTGGTGGCGCGCGCGGGCTATCGCGTACTGCCCGATCACGACTATGACAATTGCCCCGCGCTTGCCTGCCTGCTGGTGCCCGGCGGTGTGCATGAACCGCATCTGGACAACCAGCCGCTCATCGACTGGGTAAAGAGGCGGGCAGCAGAGGTGGACCTGCTGGCATCTGTCTGTACCGGTGCTTTCCTTCTAGCAGAAGCGGGACTGGTGAGCGGCCGCAGCATGACCACCCATTGGGAGGACATCGCCGACTTCCGTACCCGCTACACGGATGTCGAGATCATCGAGCATGTCCGCTGGGTGGAAGATGGCGCATTGATCAGCTCTGCCGGGATTTCCGCAGGCATCGACATGGCGCTGCAGATGGTCGCAAGGCTCGGCTCGGAAGGGCTGGCGGAGCAGACTGCCCGCCAGATGGACTTTGACTGGAAACGCACCGGCGTCAAACTGTCCTGAGCCGAAGGGGTGGCCTCTGGCTGCCCCTCTCTTTGCCGTTGAGGTCAATCCTTCGGCTTCCTGACAGCCATGACGGTCGCTTCCCCTGACAGCACGACAACCCCGTCCACTTCGGCGCAGCAATCAAGCGTGACGCGGCGTCCCTTGTCTTCCTTCGCCTTGACGGTTGCCGAGACGGTAACCGCATCCCCCGGACGCACCGGCGCCTTGAATTGCAGGGTCTGGGAAACATAGATCGCCCCCGGCCCGGGCAGGCGCATGCCAAGAATGGCCGAGAACAGGCTGGCAGTGTAAAGCCCGTGGGCGATATTGCTGCCAAACCGACTGCTTTCCCCATAGGCCTTGTCGATATGGACCGGATTGTGATCGCCCGTCAGGTCGGCAAAGGCAGCGATATCGCTCTCGGACACCTGATGGGTGAAACTTTCCGTCTGTCCGATCTGCATGTCTTCATAATAGACGGTTTGCGCCGTGATGCCTTGCAGTGGTGCGGTCATATTCTCTCTCCCTTGGTCGTTAGCACCCTCTCTCCGAGCGGATGACGCTCTACCATCAGAAAGGTCTTGCTGTGCTTTGCTTTACTTTATGGTCTGAAATCTGTTTTGGCCTTTTGCAATGCAACAAAACTGAGCATGTGCAACAAGGTGCTGCGCGTCAACAGGGCATAGGTCTATTGAGCAAAAGTGGAAAGACCTCTTTCGGCGGGAAGGACTCGGTAAAGAAGGCGTCTGAAGGCGCAAGAACAGTCTCTGCTCAAGACGCCATGATTCACTTTTTGAAGACTGTGCATAAAAGGACGTCCCTGGTCAAAGAGCGCCTTGGTGGGGGAGTGCATGGGGGCTCGTGAAAGCTCCGCGAGGGTCTTCCCGGCGGCTATTGTCCGATGGGACTACGGTCCTGCCCTTATCGCGGCATGCCCTGCCAACGCTTGGCTTGCTGCGGATTGTTCTATGGAAAAGCGCCCCGTCAGAACTCGCTTGAAGAGGAATGGCACTGTGTTCAAAGCGGAAATCCTGTGATCCGCGACGACCACTTATGGTTAATCGAAATTTAGGTTAGTAAAGACTGAACAAATTGCTACAACTAAGTAAATATTGAAGCAAATTCCGATGATTTACTAACAAAAACGGGTGTTTGTTAGGGATTTGGTCTTTTTAGACTGAACGCCAGTTAACCGCTTTTTTAAACCCTTGAGATAGTCTGCAGTTCAGGTCAGGGATCTCCGTGTTCCTGAGCAACTTATAACCAACAATCTGAAAAGTCGAAAATTCCGCTGATCAAGGCGGCAATGCAGTGTGAGTTTGGAGTAAACAAATGGCCCTCGATCTTTCTATGCCAGTACTGGTCGTCGATGACTACAAGACCATGATCCGCATTATCAAGAACCTGCTCAAGCAGCTTGGTTTTGAAGACGTGGATGATGCAGCCGATGGCACCGAAGCTTTGGCAAAAATGCAGGATCGCCGTTATGGTCTGGTCATTTCCGACTGGAACATGGAGCCGATGACCGGCTACGAGCTGCTCAAACAGGTGCGTGCAAGCGACAGTCTGTCCAAGACACCATTCATCATGGTGACGGCAGAATCAAAGACAGAAAACGTGATTGCAGCCAAGAAGGCTGGTGTGAACAACTACATCGTGAAGCCTTTCAACGCAGCAACCCTGAAAACCAAGATCGACGCCGTATTCGATAACTAGGTTGGAAGGGGCTTCTCTTCCGCCTTGTAGAAGGGAAGGTCTTGCAAGACATCTTGATTGTTTGGTTGGGCCGAGTAGCCGGGCCCTGCAGCCCGGCACACTCATCAGGCAGACCAGACGCCTCAGGCCTCTTGACCGGGGAAATCAGGACCACCCCACAGCCTCAGTGCAGGTGGGGAGCCGCAGGGAAAACCTGATGGCCAACAGTAGCGCCTATCGCTCAATCTCGCCAAAACGGGAAAGAACAAAAGGAACAGGCGCTTTTGGCGGTGAGCACGCAGAAATATTGGGAAACGAAAGCGCGCCCAAGTCATGGAAGAAACAGTAATTTGACTGAAGGGAACTTGAAATGGCAGCCGAAGCAGAACAGCTAAGTGCCGACAAAGTCGCGCAACTCGTCGCTTTTCTGGAGCAGAACAAGGGGGAAAACATATCCCTCAATGATATCATGGCTCTGGCCGAAGTGATGGCGGGAAGTCTTGATTCCTATCTGCAGGCGATGGATACCTCCCTGTATCAGGAGTTTACGGCCATTGCGAGCGAGATCTCTTCCATGAAAGACGAGATTGCCGCTCTTCGTCCTTCAGAAATGCGCCATGCCGCAATTCCCGATGCTGGCCGCGAGCTTGATGCCGTGGTCGAGGCTACGGAGAATGCAACGAATATCATCATGTCATCCGCCGAGGAAATCATGGGCGCTGACCCCAGCGACGTGGATGCCTATCTTGCTCTGGTCAATGACAAGGTGATCGAGATTTTTGAGGCCTGCTCGTTTCAGGATATTACCGGGCAGCGTATATCCAAGGTTGTCAATGCGCTCAACGTGATCGACAGACGCGTTACGACATTCATCGAACGGATGAAGATGAGTGATATCGACGCCGGTTACTATGAAGAAACGCCCGAAGAACGCCGCAAGCGCGAACTGATTCTGCATGGTCCGCAGCATGCCGGTGAAGGGGTGCAGCAGGATGAAGTCGACGCCATGCTGGCCGATCTGGACTTCAGCAACAAGAAGCTGAAGCAGGAAGAGGACAGCAGTCAGGACGATATCGACGCCCTGTTCGGATAGGCGCCTTCTTCTCGACAGGAATGCTGGAAGAGTGAAAGACAAGAAAAAGCCGGGTCATCAGCCCGGCTTTTCTCGTTCTGGCCCGAACGGTACACCCCTTACATGTTGGGGTAGGTCGGTCCACCGCCGCCTTCGGGGACGGTCCCAAGATAGGCAAAGCGGTGCAGCCGCTTGAAAGCCTATCGAGAAGAGACCATGGATCGTCACATGTTGGGGTATGTCGGCCCACCGCCACCCTCAGGGACGGTCCATGTGATGTTGCCGTTCGGGTCCTTGATGTCACAGGTCTTGCAGTGGACGCAGTTTGCCGCGTTGATGACGTAGGCAGGCGTCTCGCCGCTTTCGTCCCATTCATAGACTGCAGCCGGACAGAAGCGCTGGGACAGACCGGCGTAGACATCATGCTCGGAGCTTTTCTGCAGAGCGCTGTCGGCCACCACCAGATGGCAGGGCTGATCCTCTTCGTGGTTGGCTCCGGACAGATAGACCGAACTCAGGCGGTCGAAGGTGAGCTTGCCATCGGGCTTGGGATAGTCGATCGGCTTGCACTGGGCTGCGGGCAGGGTCGCCTTGGCGTCCGTTTTGCCATGCTTCAGCGTGCCGAAGAAGGAGAAGCCGAACAGCTGGTTGGTCCACATGTCGAGCCCGCCAAGGCCGACGCCCACAACCAGACCGAATTTGGCCCACAACGGTTTGACGTTGCGCACCTTGAACAGGTCCTTGCCGATCGGCCCCTTGCGCCAGCCTTCCTCGAAGGCCACCAACTCGTCATTGGCCCGTCCGTCGTTGAGCGCATTGACCACGGCGTTGGCGGCGAAGATGCCCGAATCCATCGCATTATGGATACCCTTGATGCGCGGCACGTTGACAAAACCGGCCGCGCAGCCGACCAGAGCCCCGCCGGGGAAGGTGAGGCGCGGGACGGACTGATAGCCGCCCTCAGCGATGCAGCGAGCGCCATAGGAAATGCGCTTGCCGCCTTCAAACAGCGGCGCAACGGTCGGATGGGTCTTGAAGCGCTGGAATTCCTCGAAGGGCGACAGATACGGGTTCTTGTAGTTGAGATAGACCACAAGGCCCACGGCCACCTGGTTGTCTTCCATGTGATAGAGGAACGAGCCGCCGCCTGTCGAGCTGTCAAGCGGCCAGCCGAAGGTGTGTTCGATGAGGCCTTCCTGATGCCTGGCCGGGTCGACTTCCCAGATTTCCTTGATGCCGATGCCGAATTTCGGCACGTCGCAATCCTTGTCGAGCGCGTATTTGGCGATCAGCTGTTTGGCCAGCGAGCCGCGCACGCCTTCGCCGATAAGGGTGTATTTGCCCAGAAGCTCCATGCCGCGCATGTAGGTGTCCTTGGGCTGTCCGTCCTTGCCCACTCCCATGTCGCCGGTGGCCACGCCACGCAGGGCACCGTTTTCATCATAGAGCAGCTCGGCCGCCGCGAAACCGGGATAGATCTCGACGCCCAGCTCTTCGGCCTTTTCAGCCAGCCAGCGGCACAGATTGCCAAGGGAAATGATGTAGTTGCCCTCATTGTGCATGAAGGGCGGCATGATGAAACCGGGAAGACCGATGGCGCCTGCTGGTCCGAGCAGACGGAACTTGTCCTTCTTGACCGGCACTTTCACCGGGCAGCTCTCATCTTCTTTCCAGTCCGGAATGAGGCGGCTGAGGGCGACCGGGTCGATCACCGCACCCGAAAGGATGTGGGCGCCCACTTCCGAGCCTTTTTCCAGAACCACCACCGAGATTTCTTCATTCTTCTCGGCGGCCTGTTGTTTGATCCGTATTGCGGCAGACAACCCGGCAGGTCCGGCACCAACAATCACAACGTCGAATTCCATGCTTTCGCGTTCAGGAAGTTCGCTCACCCCAGTCCCTATTGCCTCTGTCATGTGCAGGTCCTTTTCATTATCCGGTAGACAGGCTTTCTATCGACACTTATTGCAGTTGGCCCTATAAGGATTACCATTAGCGGAAAAAGAAGCCCGAATCCAAGTGTTCAATATGCATAACGTGGTGACAACATCTCATGATCTTAAAGCCCTCCTCGACTGGTACGAGGCGATGGGGGCAGATTGCTATGTTGATGCTGCGCCGCAAGATCGATTTGCCGAAAGTCAGCGTCAGATGCTGTCGCGCCAAACGGCACGATCTGCGCAGGTTTCGCCACAAAATCGGCAGTCTTCCCCGCAAGGTTCTGCCAACAGGAGTACGCCAGCGGCAGCGGGCAATCAATCCCATCCTTCGTCCAATGTTGCGGCGCACAATATGGCGCCGCCAGCCCGGGCCGGTGCTGCGGCCGCCACGCAGGGTACGGTCGAGGATGCACGCGCCCTTGCCGCCAATGCCGCAAGTCTTGAAGCCCTGAGAGCCACCCTTGGCGCCTATAACGGTTGCAGCCTGAAATTCTCCGCCAAGTCGCTGGTTTTCGGAGATGGCAATCCCAATGCCGACGTCATGTTCATCGGAGAGGCTCCGGGACGGGACGAGGATCTGCAGGGCGTTCCCTTTGTCGGACGGGCAGGGCAGTTGCTCGACAAGATGATGGCGGCGATCCATCTCGACCGCTCCAGCAGCTACATCACCAACATTCTGCCTTGGCGCCCACCTGGCAACCGCAAGCCAAGTCTTGACGAACAGGCGCTGATGCAGCCCTTCATCCATCGTCATATCGAACTGGTCAATCCGAAGGTGCTGGTCTTTCTTGGTGGCACATCGGCTCAGCAGTTGCTGAACAGCAAGGATGGCATTATGCGTCTGCGCGGGCGCTGGCGCAGCTACGCCATTGGCGGGCAGGACAGACCACATCGCGAGATCCCGGCCATGTCCACCCTGCACCCCGCCTTTCTGCTGCGTACACCTGCCCAGAAGCGGGCCGCCTGGCAGGACCTTCTTGAAGTGGCTGCCAAACTGAAAGAATTTCAGTCCTAATTATTAGGCTATGGATGCTATTGTGCTTGCATGATGTACAAACACATCCACATGGCATGCCTTCTCTTTGCGATGACCATCGCAGCAACCGGACCGGGATTTGCCCAATCCTGCTCGGTAGAGAAGTTCTGTTCGCAAATGCGCTCCTGTGCCGAGGCAAATTATTACTTCCGGGTTTGCGGGCACGCACAACGAGACGCTGACCATGACGGCATCCCTTGTGAGGCCATTTGCGGCAATACCATGGCCCTCTTTCAGCAGCGCCTTGCAGCCAGTGGTGGCGCAGCCTTCGTGCCGGGCACGGTGAAAGCCGTGGCACAACCCTCTGGTGGGCAGGAGGTTTTCTCCTGTGCGGTGAAGAAAAGCTGCAAGCAGATGACATCCTGTGCAGAGGCAAAGTATCAGCTCACTCAGTGCGGCAATCGCCGCCTTGACGGCAATCACGACGGGATCCCCTGCAATTCTCTTTGCCGCTAGAGAATGATTGCCTGCCCGAAAACGCACAAATAAAAACCGCCCCCGGTTGAAGCCGGAGGCGGTTTCTCTGTTTTGCATTTATATGTCAGGTCAAGCGGCGGCCACATCTTCCAGGAACTGGTTGACCAGCGACTGCAGTTCCCGTGTCTGGGACAGCATTTCGTGGGAAACCGTTAGAACGGACTGGGCCGAGTCGAGGTTTGCACCGGCTGCTTCTGCAACACTGCCGATATTCTCGGTGATGTTGGCAGCACCCGCGGCTGCGCGCTGGACATTCTCGCTGATGTTCTCGGTGGCACTGCCTTGTTCTTCCACGGCCGCCGCGATCATGTTGGACGTCGAACCAACCTCGGTCATGGTCTGGGTGATGGCGCGAATGGCTTCCACAGCTTCGTCGGTCTCGGCCTGAATGGCCGAAATCTGGCCCGAAATCTCTTCGGTTGCCTTGCTGGTCTGGTTGGCCAGTTCCTTGACCTCTGCAGCCACCACGGCGAACCCGCGGCCGGCTTCCCCGGCGCGGGCGGCCTCGATGGTGGCGTTCAGGGCCAGCAGGTTGGTCTGTTCGGCAATATTCTGAATCATGGTCACGACTTCGCCGACCTGCTGGGCAGCGTTTGCAAGGCTCGAGATCTTCTGGTCAGCAGCGGTTGCCGTATTGACGGCCTTCTGGATGACGATTGAAGAACTCTCTGTCTGGCGGCCGATTTCGCTGATCGAGGCGGACAGTTCCTCGGCGGCGGCGGCAACTGCCTGGAAATGCTCCTGCGCTTCGTTGGAAGAGCGTTCCACGGCGTCGGCCTGTGTCGAGGTCTGGGTCGAGTTGGCCGACAGGGTGCTGGCGATTTCTTCCATGCCCTTGGTCTTTTCGGCAACTGCGCCCATGGTCTGCTGTGCCAGACCGCGGAACTGTTCGATCAGTTCGTCCATCCGGTGCTGGCGGCGCATTCTTTCCTCCTGTTCCTTCTCGGTCGTGGTCTTCAGACGTTCGCGCTCGATGGCATTCTGACGGAAGACTTCCACGGCCTTGGCGATGTCGCCCATTTCGTTGCGGGCTTCCACATAGGGGATCTCGGACTGACGATCACCCTCTGCCAGATTGTTCATGGAGCTGATGATGGTGCGGATCGGCATGACAATGCTGCGACCGAGCATCAGGGCAAACAACACGGTGAGGACAATCGAGCCGACCAGCGTTGCTGCAAAAATATAGGCGACCTGCTGGTCGATCTTGTTCAGCTTTTCCTGCGCCTGATTGTTGCTGTCGCTGGCCAGTTCCCGGATGGACGCAAACTTGAACGACATCGTGTTGTAGAGCGAGTTCATTTCCGATGACATCGAGAACAGCTCGTTCTTCATCGACTGGATCTTGTTGATCGTCTCCACATAGGTGGTGACGCCATCAATGATGGCTTTGCGAGCATCAGGAGACAGCATCGCGGTGGCAACCGCGTTGGACATTTCCTTCTGCTTGCCCTGCAGGTCCGAGAGAATGTCGGCGGCGGCAGTCTTGAGGAAGTCTTTCTCCAGATGGCGCATTTCAAGAACGAGGATCATCAGCTGCTGATTGCGAGACTTGCGGATGATGCTATCGACATCCGAGGCGATACTGTTCAGATCACCCAGCAGGCCGCTATAATCGGACAGGCCAATCTCGGTTTTCTTGTCTACGATCTTGTGAAAGCTTTCCTTGTCATCGGAAAGCGCCTTGCGCAATTCTGAGAGAGCTTCGGTCGTCTTGCCCTCGCTGTCGAGTTGCTCAATCTTGTTAAGCAGGCTGTCGGCATCCTCATAGGCCAGATCAAAGCGGACAGCGAATTTGCGGTCGTTGACCGTCAGAAAGTTCGAAGCGTTGCTGCGCATGTTCAGCACAGCAAGATTGACCTGCTGAACGATATCCTTGATCGACGAGGCCGTCTCGCCTTCCTTGATCGCAGCGGTTCGCATCTGTGAGCCAAGGTAGTTGGTCGTTCCAAGAATGGCCACACCAAGCAAACAGATAACGGTCAGAGCGATAATACGATGGGAAATTTTCAAAGATTGCGAAAACGCAACCAGCCTGCGGGATTTGAGAAACATGAGGGCACCGAATAAGTGAGAAAATTCGAGAGGGCTGAATTCAGGTTGTATTTTGTCAGAAGGATCTAAAAAAATAATTTACATAACAAATAAGAATATCAATATATGTTTTCGAAAGATGCAATTGTAGAAAAATTATTCTTTTCAGTATCGTGGAGGAGCTATTTGGGGTTGTTCCAAATAGAGGAGGCCAGATTTTGACCTCGCTGGCGTCTTCAAGCGTATGATTTCGGTGCAAAATGCCCTGTCGTTGGGTAAAAATGAGGAAAAAGTTTCCGCGCCCTTTGATCACAGAACAAAAAAACGGGCCCCGAAAGGCCCGAATGATGCAGTTTGTGTCGTGAGTCTTGAACTGTCTGGCTTTCTTGAAGCCACCCCCTTGCGGGGGAGAGCAGGCGGCAGGGCCGCCTGAATTCTTCTGATCGCGATCAGCTCCAGCCGCCGCCATAGGTCTTGTAGAAGATGTGCAACCCGATCTTGTCGGCTTTCTTCATCGTCTTGGCCCATTTCGGACGGACATAGGTCGCATGATAATGGGTCGCGGAGCCGACGTCTTTCAACCAGACTTCCTCGTTGATGACCTCGTTGGCCAGTTTCACGGCCAGATCCCAGGCCTTCTTGGAACGGACACGGTCAGGAATGCCATCGCAGGCGAAGGAGAACTGGCAGGCGTTGCGCATGTTCTGGTTCTGATAGACCACGCCGCAAATCGAATCCGGATAGGCAGGGTTCTTGACGCGGTTCATCACAACCTGGGCAACGGCGATCTGGCCGGTTTCGGGCTCGGAGCGGCTTTCAAAATAGATGGCGTTGGCAAGACAGGTCTTCTGCTTGCTGGTGTAGGAAGACTTCGGAATCTTGTTCGTTACCCAGGCATGCTCGCCACGGGTATCGATCTTGGCCTTCTTGGGGCTGGAGAAGTTGAACCAGCTGGCCCAGCGGGACTTCTTCTTGGTCGGTTCTTCCTCATCGGTATCAGCGAGTTTGGCCAGCTTAAGCTCGGCGCGCCTTGCCTGGCTGCGGGCAAGGGTCAACGGAACCGATTTTTCCTGTGCTGCCTGTTGCGTGCTTTCGGTCTCCTCGGTCAGATGCGGCTTGGCATCGGCTACGATGGGAGAAATGTCAAGCGGCTTGCTGACCTTGGGCAACGGCTGAGGCGACGGTTG
The DNA here is from genome assembly GCF_003574655.1 of Cohaesibacter haloalkalitolerans. Lineage (GTDB taxonomy): Bacteria > Pseudomonadota > Alphaproteobacteria > Rhizobiales > Cohaesibacteraceae > Cohaesibacter > Cohaesibacter haloalkalitolerans. Next base: position 141,331 of record NZ_QNUM01000002.1, on the reverse strand, counting down.
AGGCAACGTCTGGGCGACTTCGGCTGTCGTGGAAGAATATGGAACCCGAGCGCGGGGCAGGGCGTTGATAGGGGGCAGAGAGGCTAGCAGTGTTGCGCCATTGCCGGATGCCTTGGCCGGGCCGTCGTCGCCGGTGCTGTTGTAATCGTCGATCGCATCGATCACGGTCACCTGATTGTCTTCACTGATGGCGCCCTTGCGCTGCTCGGTCAGGATGGCTTCGAATGGTGCCTCGGTGCTGTCCGAGGTTGGCGCATAGGCAAGGGCTGTCGAGCCGGTGACGGTCGGGTCAACTGCTTCTGTGGTCCCGGAGTCGTTGCCATTCTGCGCGAACATCATGTCTGAGCCGTCCGGGAAGCTGTCGGACTTGAGAAAATGCTGTGCATCGGCCATGACCATCGTCAAGTCGTCAGCAGGCTCAAAAGCCAGCTTTGGCAAGGCGTCGTTGCTTTCCTCTGCCACAGGGCTTGCCATGTGCCAGACGGAACCCGACCAGTTCATGGCAATGTCGCGACGTCCGTGGGCAACCTTGAACGGCTCCCATGTCCAGCTGCGGCGGCGATCGCCCTTGCGGCTTGCATCGACCGTGAGGGTCGGTTCCAGATCCGACAATCTGGCAACTGCATAGGACTGCTGTGAGCGGATATCCGGTGCCTTGTCCGAAGGCTCGGAGATCTGGATATAGGTGCCCTTGCGGAACTGGCCAGCCGAAGCGCTGGCGACAACATTTGTGGGAGCAAAAGCAGCGGTCTGTACGGGGAGTGGCGCTTGCGAAGCACCGGATGCGCTTGCCCGGGCTGGCTGCTGGCTGGCAGCGCCTTGCCGGGTCATGAAGGCTTGTTCGTAAGTTTCCGCAGTCCAACCCTGCTTTCTAAGATCGGCCAGAGAGACCGCAGCAGACCTGTCTTCGTCGAGAGATTGAGTGAAAGAAAGGACCAATGCGGTACCGATCATCAGACAGGCGGTCAGACCAGGGCTCTTTTGGCCAAGCAAGGATTTAGACATTCTGTCACCAACTACACAACGCAACTATTACACTCTATCGCATGCCCGTATTGATACGCTGGGCTGCGCACGCACAGAAACCGGAAAACCGACCGATCCATAGAGGCAATAATGCACCATTAACCTTGAAAGAGCGTTAACGTCGCAATTGTCGTTAAAAAAACCATAAGCGGTCCCTTCCGACGGCGCCCTAGACAGGCACCCTCACAGGTCACCCTGCTGGCCCCGTAACTGGTCAATGAGGCGAAGCTTGGGCAGGAAAAATTTTCTCTAGTGAAAAATGACAATGCGTCGCATTTTGCAGCACGAATATGTGGAGGAAAGTGGCAAATCGGGTTCTGAAAAGGTTTTTGGCAACAGAATGCATTCTGGTCGTCAATGCACATTTCTGGTTGTAGAGGCGTTGGGGAGGGTAACGCAGGGCACAGATTCGGACGTCTGGATAAAAAAATGCCCGGAGCCCTGAAAAGGGTCCGGGCAAGTAATACCTAAAAGCTTGCTCTTCCGTTTGGTTCAAACCAGCAAAGAACTTCAAACGTAGGAGGCGATTGTCAGAACAGTCCCCGCAGAATGTCCGCACTACACCTAGAGCCAAATAAGGTGACGCTCCCCCGAGCATGCATTTAGGCAATTCAAATCTAACTGGAAATGAATATTAAATCACCCAAAAATTATACCTTTTCGCGTTTTAAATTGCATAATTTACCAAATTTCCAATAGGAAAAAGTTATGAATAGAAAAATTTTCCCATAATACGAGATCTAACCTCCCAAAACGCAAGTGTTCGCTACGAATATTTTCCTCCATGCCGAACTGAATTGTTTCATATCAATAATTTCCGATGGAGCCAATGTACGGAAGCGTTTCAGGTTGTTTTAACCATTTGCTTTTATTTGCAGCCGACCAGTTTCACAAGTCATCCACCTTCTTTGCAAGTCTTTGTGACAAATCCTCCGAGATCATCTGTTCTGCCATGAACGGGCCGCCAGCTCGATGGATGAGTTCCCGGGCGTTGATCTGCGCGAGGCCAATCTCTCCGAATTTTCTGCGAATGCGATCCAGCAACCAAAGTGTTGCCTGATCCTGACGGATTGACAGGAATTTCTCGCTTTCCAGCAAACTGCCGTAGTGTCGGCTAATTTCTGCTATAAGTTGTTGTAACCCTGTATCGTCGAAAGCTGAGACCAGCAACACGGGCACGGACCAGTCCTTGTCCTTGCGCATGGTCAGCGACAGGGCTCCTTCGAGATCGGCCTTGGCGCGCATGGCCGGCTTGCCGACATCTGCCTTGGTCACGACGATGACGTCGGGCAGCTCCATCACGCCCGCCTTCATGAATTGCAGGCTGTCGCCTGAACCCGGCTGGATGCAGAGAATCACAGTATCCGTGGCAAAGGCGATATCGGCTTCGGACTGGCCGATGCCGACGCTTTCCACCAGCACCCTGTCGAACAGCGCCCGCATGAGCACAATGGCAGCAACCGCCTCATTCGAGAGCCCCCCCAGGCGATCTCGCGCAGCCATGGAGCGGACGAACATGTCCTTGTCGCTCGGGTCTGTGTCGAGCCGGGTGCGGTCACCAAGGAGAGCGCCTTGCGAAAATCGGGAGGAAGGATCCACCGCCAGAACGCCAACCCGCTCACCATTGGCGCGCCAGTGGCGGATAAGGGCATTGGTCAATGTTGATTTGCCAACCCCCGGTGGGCCGGTCAGCCCCACGACATGCGCTGTAGCATTGTGCGCTGCTTCGTCCAGCAACCGGGCCACGGCAAGGCTGCCGTCCTCAGCCTCCAGCGCGCTGAGTGCGCGCGCCAAAGCCTTCTTGCCTCCGTCGCGAATGGCGTCGAGGGTCAGGGCAGAGGCGCTACTGGTGGCTGCTGTTGTGGTCATGGATCCCGGTTTCGGCGTTTCAGGCGTTGCCTTATCGCTTAACCAGATGACCCGGAGGAGGCCAGACAGACGTTAGACGTAGAACTCCTGATGGGGGGTGTCCCATAGAGGTGCGGACAGCTTTCGGCGTTACTGCTCAAGGCTGCATCAACAGGGGCTCAGAATAGCGTCTGGCCAGCCTGCCAGATGAGCATGCCGCCCCAGAACGAAAGCAATGCACCTGAGCCGAAATCAACCGCCTGCATGAACCGGTCCGACACCAGCCCGCGCAGCAGTGACGTGATGCCGACCAGAATGAACCACCACAGGGCCGAGCCACAAAAGACGCCGAGCACCAGCCAGTAGGCGGCACCGGGCCCGCTCTCTGCCCCTTTGGACAGGCCGGAAATCATGCCGATGAAGGCGATGATGGTCGCCGGGTTGGAAACTGTCAGCAGGAAGGTAGTGCCGTAGGCCTTGAGCGGAGCATGGGCAGGGGGAGCTGAAGCCGCATCATGCCCCTGAGGCTGAAAGCCACGCAGAAATGTGGTGACACCGAGATAGAGGATCAGCAACCCGCCGCCAAGGCGCATCCAGTCGCCGTGGCTGACTAGCAGGCCGGACACTGAAAGCCCCATTGCGGTGATGAGCCCGTACAGGCCGTCGGCAGTTGCCGCACCCATGCCGGTGGCGACGCCGATGAGCCGTCCGTCCCGCAAGGTGCGACGGATGCACAAGAGGCCGATCGGCCCGACAGGAGCCGCAATGGCAAGGCCGATAAGAGTTCCCTGAAGATAGACGCTGGTCATGCTATTGGTCCGGCTCGGAAAGGATCCCGCATCGCGCCAGCCTTTGGCGCAATGAGGGATCAAGGCTGCTGTTTACACCGGATAGTTTACGGATATCCTTGCGAAAAATGCAATATTATCGTGTTGTGGTTTCAAAAATACAGAAAATTTGCGGAAATAATGATGGTGACCGCATGTTTTGCGCTTTCCCTGTGTACTACCTCTCTCGCGCCGAAATTTTTGCGGCGATGGCGGAGCCGACAAGGTCCGCCTCCGCCCTGTTGCATCGGTCACTTGATCATCTGATGCCGTCTGAGGGTTGCCTGAGCAGCCGCAAGGCGGGCAATCGGCACGCGATAGGGCGAACAGGAGACATAGTCGAGGCCGACCCGCTCGCAGAATTCGATGGAAACGGGATCACCCCCATGCTCGCCGCAAATGCCAAGCTTGATGTCGGGGCGGGCAAAGCGCCCGCGCTCGGAAGCGATCTCGATCAGCTCGCCGACCCCCTCGATATCGATCGAGATGAAGGGATCCTGCTCCAGAACACCGGCCTTGATATAGTCGGCGATGAAGCGGGCGGCGTCGTCACGGCTGATGCCATAGGTTGTCTGGGTCAGGTCGTTGGTGCCGAAGGAGAAGAATTCTGCCGATTCAGCGATCTTGCGAGCCTGCAGGGCGGCGCGCGGCAGCTCGATCATCGTGCCGACCATATAGTCGATCTCGTGACCCATCTCCTTCATCACTGCCTTGGCGGTGGAATCAATGCGCGCCTTGACGAACTCCAGTTCCTCGCGAATGGAAACCAGTGGCACCATGATTTCCGGCTGTACTGGTGCTCCGGTCTTCTCGCCAGCCGCAACGGCAGCCTCGAAAATGGCGCGGGCCTGCATTTCAACCACCTCGGGCTTGGAAATGGCAAGCCGACAGCCACGGTGGCCGAGCATCGGGTTGAATTCGTGCATGGCGTGAATGCGGCTCTTGAGGCTTGCCTCATCCATTTTCAGCGCCCGCGCCATCGCCGCAATATCCTCGGGCTGGTTGGGCAGAAACTCATGCAGCGGTGGGTCGAGCAGGCGGATGGTGACCGGCAGCCCGGCCATCGTCTCGAACAGCGCCTCGAAGTCGGCCCGCTGCAGCGGCAACAGCTTGTCCATCGAGCGGCGTCGGTCTTCCTCGCTGGTGGCGATGATCATCGCACGAATGTCAAAGATGCGATCGTCCTGAAAGAACATGTGCTCGGTGCGGCAAAGGCCGATGCCCTCGGCGCCGAAATCGCGCGCCGCCTTGGCGTCCTGCGGCGTATCGGCATTGCAACGCACCTTCAGGCGGCGGATATTGTCGACCCATTCCATCAGCGTGGCGAATTCCTCGCTCAGTTCCGGGTTCTGCATCTGGACGTCGCCATTGAGCACGTCTCCCGTGCTGCCGTCGATGGTGATCAGGTCGCCCTTGCGCAGGGTGACCGAACCGGAGGTGACTGACTCTTCCTGATAGTCGATCTGCAGCGCACTTGCGCCGGTCACACATGGAATGCCCATGCCGCGCGCCACGACGGCGGCGTGGCTGGTCATGCCACCACGTGCGGTGACGATGCCACGGGCAACATGCATGCCATGCACATCTTCCGGGCTGGTTTCGATGCGCATCAGGATGACCTGACGGCCGTGGCTGACGAATTCTTCCGCGTCCCGTGTGCTGAAAACCAGATGGCCGGAGGCTGCCCCCGGTGAAGCCGCCATGCCCTTGGCAAAGACGATGCGCTTTTCGCTGTCGGAAATGGTCGGGTGCAGCAACTGATCGAGCGACCGCGGGTCAACCCGCGAGACTGCCTCGGCCTCGTTGATCAAACCCTCCTTGGCCAGATCCACAGCCACCCGCAGGGCTGCCTTCGGCGTGCGGGTTGCTGCCCGGGCTTGCAGCAGCCACAGCTTGCCATTCTCGATGGTGATGCCGAGCTTCATCATGTCCTTGTAGTGGGTTTCCAACTGCTCGCAAATGGCAAGAAACTGGCTGAACAGCGTCGGCATCAGCTCCTGCATGCTCTTGACGTCGGAGCCTTCCGAATGGGTCAGAGGCAGCGGCTTGCACTCGCCGTCGATGATGTCCTCGCCGTGGGCATTGGGCAGGAAGCATCCCTCCAGCTTCTTCTCGCCGGTTTCCTGACTGCGCGTAAAGGCGACCGCCACGGCGGACTGGTCATTGAGATTGCCGAACACCATGGCCTGCACGATGGCAGAGGTGCCCCAGTCTTCCGGAATGTCATGCAGATGGCGATAGGTGATGGCACGGGCATTCATCCAGGAGGAGAAAACCGTGCTGATTGCGCCCCACAGCTGCTTGTCGAATTCCTGTGGGAAGTCCTCATCGAGTTCATCCAGGATCATCGCCTTGAAGGCGTCGATGATCTCCATCCAGTTTTCGGCCGTGAGGGCGGAATCATAAAGGACGCCCCGTTCATCCTTGTAGTCCTCGATGATCTCCTCAAAGGCGATCTGGTCGATCCCAAGCACCACGTCGCTGTATTTCTGGATGAAGCGGCGATAGTTGTCATAGGCAAATCGGGCATCTCCGGTCTCCCGTGCCAAGGCTTTCACGGTCTCGTCGTTGAGGCCGAGATTGAGAATGGCTTCCATCATGCCCGGCATGGAGATGCGCGCACCCGAGCGGATCGACAGCAGCAGCGGCTTGTCCGGGTCGCCGGGACGACGACCGGTTTCTGTACAGATGCGCTCGATGGCGGCATCCACCTCGCCCCTCAGGCTGGCCGGATAGACATGCCCCATGGCGAAGTAGCTGTTGCACAATTCGGTCGAGATGGTGAAGCCCGGTGGCACCGGCAGTCCCATGTTGGTCATTTCGGCAAGGTTGGCTCCCTTGCTGCCAAGCAGGTTGCGCATCTTGGCGTTGCCATCCGCTTTGCCACCGCCGAAATTAAAGACCCAATGAGACGACAGAACCATTTTCTTTCCATTCCTTCTGTTTAGGAGTCCTTCTGTACCTGCCCTGTCGTTCAGATCAAGGTGAAACTGGAAAAGGGGCCATTTTTTCTGCCTGCTGTTGCAGGGGCCTCCCTTGCCGGTTCCATCTTGTCTGCCAGGGCCGTGGCTCTTCCGACGAAAGCTCCTCCCTCTATATATCCCCTCGGATTGGGCATTGCATTACAAATGCTGGCAACTTTTGTGTGCAGGTGCAATTTTGGCCGTTGCTGTCATGTCAGTGTCATGAGCTGTCGATATCCATCGACCTGTAGTCGGCCTTGTCATGCAGGCTGCCGCTTTCTCATCGTGTCCCTGCCATCGCATTGTCCCTTGCGTGGACACGTCTCGCTTCGGCGCATCAGCAGATTCCAGAGGCAGGTTTGCAATGAACACCGCCACCAACACCAATACGAATACCAGCACATGGAAGTCCCAAACCCGGGCGCAGATCATCCTTTCCGCATTGGCTCAGGAGACGCGGCTTGAGGTCTTTCGGCTGCTGTCCAAGGCGGGGCCAAAGGGGCTGGGAGCTGGCGAAATCGCCCGGAGGCTGGACGTGCCGCACAACACCCTGTCGACCCATCTGTCCATTCTGCAGCGGGCGGGTCTCATCAACTCGGAGCGCAGCGGTCGCAACATCATCTATTTCGGGCTTGAGGACTGTCTCAACGACCTCATGGCCTTCCTTCAGGATGAATGCCCGACGGCTATGCCGGGGGAAATCGATGTCGACCGGCCCCGGTTTGACCTTGATGTCGAACATGCCGCGGCACAGCAGGTAAAAGAAGCGTGATCTAATCCGATAGGTTAGTATCAATCGCCTCAAAAGTGTGGTGTCTGCTGGGTTATACCCTTTTCTGAATCTTTCAATCGTATCCCCTGACGATTCCCTGATCGAACGCGCTGCGAGGAGCCCGCAATGCAGAATGTCCTTTTCCTTTGTACCGGCAATTCATCTCGATCCATCATGGCTGAAGCCATATTGGGCCGCGTCGGACAAGGGCGGTTCAGGGCCTTTTCTGCCGGCAGCCTGACAATAAGCCAGCCGAACCCATGGGCCATCCAGCTGCTGGAAAAATTTGGCTATCAGATCTGCCGCCTGCGTTCCAAGAACTGGAGCGAGTTCAACCAGCCGGGCAGCCCGAAAATGGATCATATCATCACCGTCTGCGATCATACGGCCGGCGAAAATTGCCCGATCTGGCCGGGCAATCCGGCCATTGCCCACTGGGGCATCGCCGATCCGGCTGCCGAGGTGGGAGATGACAAGGACATGCAATTGGCTTTCCTGACGGCTTATGCCCAACTGTCCGATCGTATCGGACGGTTCGTATCCCTGCCGATCGAGAGCATGAGTAAAGACGATCTGCGGGCTGCAATGCGGGAAATCGCCAGCTATTCGGGCAATACGGAAGATCTGGACTAGAGCCCGCTGATCGCTTCCTGCCGTTTGATCCCGATGGTTTTTCCAGCCAGCGCGACGGTGTTTCGCTTTTACTCTCTACAGGTCTGTAACATTTGACTATTATTCTTCCTTGACCAGACTTTGCCGGTTTGGCCCGGAAGGTGGGCAGGCAAAGCAGATAGAGGGACAGGAAGGACCAATCCAGTGGCCGATAGCCAGACCAGTCTAGCCAAAGCGCGCCTCAACCACTCGATGCGGGCGCCGATGATCCGCGAGATGCATGCGCGGCCCTTCCTCGAGCTTGATGCTCCGAGCCGCCTGGCCTTCATCGCCCTCAAGCCCGAAGAAGACGGGCTGCATACGGCGGAGCTGGCCCGGCAACAGCTGGTTGCTTTTCTGGAGGGCTTCGGTGCGCCACAGCCGGAAGAGGGCGCTGTCTATCACATTGCCGACCTTGGCGGCATGGTTCTCAAATGGGAAAACCATACTGAGTTTGCCACCTACACCCTCTATACCTATGCTCCACGCCCGGCAAATCTGGGGCCGGACAGTTTCGCCACGGATCTGCATGATCGCTTCACCATCGACTGGCTTGAGGCTTTCCCCGGTCGGATCGTTTCGTCGGTCTCCGCCCGCATTGAGACAGTGCCTGATCTCAAGGGCATCGAGGAGCAGATGTCTGGTGTGGTCCGTGACTGGTTTGGTTCGCCATCCAGTTTTGCCGCCGCCTATGTCAGCGACGGTGATGCCGCCATTGCCGCCGACTTCGACCTCGACAACCGTGGACAGATTCGCCTTGCCGTGCTGGCCTGCCGCGATGTTGGTGCCAGCCGTCTGGGGCGGGTGATCCAGCGATTTCTGGAAGTCGAAACCTACCGGGCAATGTCGATGTTGACCCTGCCCGTGGCACGGCAGGTTCTGGGCAGCATCCGTGCCTTGAACATCAAGCTTAGCGAGACCGTGGCAAGGATTGGTGACGAGCAGGAAAGCGACAAGGTGGTGCTTGATGAGCTGCTTGGCATATCCGCCGAGCTGTCGATGTTGTCCACCAGCAGCTCCTCGCGTTTCAACGCGGGCCGGGCCTATGAGGAATTGGTGATGCAGCGCATCGGTCTGTTGCGTGAGCAACGCATTCTCGAACGACAGCTGTTCTCCGAATTCATGAAGCGGCGCTATCAACCCAGCATGCGCACCTGTCGCTCGGCGCAGAGCCAGCTTGACGACCTCACATTCCGTGCCGCCCATGCCTCGGAACTGCTGGGCACACGGGTTCAGGTGACGACCACCGATCAGAACCGGCAGTTGCTGGCCCAAATGGACCGCCGTGCCGCGCTGCAGATCCGGTTGCAGGAAACCGTTGAAGGGCTTTCGGTGGTGGCAATCTCCTATTATGCGGTCAGCCTGCTGAGCTACCTGTTGGCACCCGCGGCCAAGCTCGTTCATCTCGACAAGAGCCTGCTGTCCGCCGCACTGGTCGTGCCGGTGGTTGGCTTCATCTGGTTTTCCATGCACAAGGTCAAGCAGCGCCTGATCCACAAGACCGGCTCAAAGGAGCACTGACAGGTGGCGCTTCCGGCAAGAGATGATGCGTCCGGGCAAGGCCCCTATTGAACGCCGCCGTGGCTGACCCACCAGTTGGGGTGGGTGAAGGCCATGCGCCGCGCCGCATACTCCGCGTGCTTCACTGAAGCGAAAAGGGCAAAGCATGTTGCTCCCGAACCGGACATGCGGGCAAACAGGCAGTCGCCATCATCTTCCAGCGCCTGCAACACGGTTTCAATCACCGGCGCCTGTTCAATGGCGGCCATTTCCAGATCATTGCGCTGGTTGTCGAGCCAGTCTGCCAGTGCCATAGCCGAGAGGAAAGCCGAGGGCATCGGGCCCATTGGCGGATTGCTTCTGTTCTTGAGGCGACGGAAGACACTTGGCGTCGAGATTGGCACGCGCGGATTGACCAGCACCATGCCCAGATCCTTGGGCAACCGGGGCCCGAAGGACAGCTCATCGCCGATGCCACGCGCAATCAGGCAGGAGCCTTCAAGGCACATGGGAACGTCGGCACCAAGCTTAAGCGCTATGGAGCGCAGCTTGTCGTCATTGATGGTCCGTTGCCAGAGACGCAGCAGACCGAGCAGGGTTGCCGCCGCATCGGAAGACCCGCCGCCAACGCCCGCCGAGATGGGCAGGAATTTCTCCAGTGTCATGTCAGCTGCGACCGCGCAATTGAGTTCGGTTGCCAGAAGCCGCGCAGCGCGAACCATCAGATTGTCCGGCTCCTGCCGCAAGCTGGCGGCAAACGGGCCATTGACTGACAGGTGCAGATGCTTGGAAGGCTTGAACTGGATGCGGTCAGCCGCACCGCCAAACACCACCAGCGATTCCAGAAGATGATATCCGTCGTCTCTCTGCCCGGTGATATGCAAGGCAAGATTGATCTTGGCTGGTGCAGTCAAGGTGAGGATATCTGGGTCCTGTGACGGTTTCGTCATTGCTGGCTGTCTGTCTCAAGCGGTTGTCAGTGTTGGGCGCATAGGGTCTGGCGTCTGTGGGGGGAACAGAAAGATGGACTTGAAAGATGCGCCCGAACCGCAGCCCTGATGACTCTCGGTCCGCTTTGGCGCTAACTGTCTGCCCTGATCCGACCACCTTGGGCTGACCATAGGACGATTCTCGACCCTGTGTCGCCTTCCTGATAGTCACATAACCTGACGAACGGTTGACGAAGGGGGCAGACCTTGAAGGCCAACGAAAAATTCCCTCAAATCAGTAGCATATGGACATCCACCCGGCTTGTCCAGATCCCTTCAGAGAAGTTCGCCCGATACGTATTAGACACAAGTTCAGATTGCCTGGACCCGACACCCGTCTGGAAAGGCAAACCCTTTGCGGAGCGAGACGAAAGCATAATGGTGACATGAAAAACGCGCAAAGGCCATGCCTCTGCGCGTTCCATGCTTGTGTCGTTGCGAGCCTTCTGACTGTCAGTCCGTAAGGCCCTTGGCAATCTTGTCATCGACCGATTGCATGAGCTTGTCATCTGGCTGCATGGTCTTGACCCGCTGCCACTGGAAGGTTGCCTCGTTCTTGCGGCCGACGCGCCAGTAGGCATCGCCCAGATGGTCCGTGATGGTTGGATCCTCGGGGCGCAGTTCAACGGCCCGTTCAAGGAAGTTGACAGCTTCCTCATATTGCTTGAGGCGATAGTGGGCCCAGCCAAGAGAATCGACAAAGAATCCGTCGAATGGCCTCAACGCCACCGCCTGCCGGATCATTTCGATAGCCTTGTCCAGATGGATGCCGCGATCCACCCAGCTGTAGCCCAGATAGTTCAGCACCGTCGGCTGATTGGGGAACAGCTTGAGGGCAGACTGCATGTCCTTTTCCGTGTTCGGCCAGTCCTTGAGCTGGTCATAGGCAGAACCGCGCAGGAAATAGAGCGACCAGTGAATGTCGCGCTTGGTGCGAATGCTGTTGATGCCGCGGCTGAGAGTGTCGACCGCTTCCTTGTAGCGCTGCTCCGACTGGTAGATGCGCGAGAGAACGGACACCGTTTCCAGATCGGAGTAATTGCCTTCCAGCAGGGTCTTCATCCGCTTGATGGCTAGATCGGGATGATCGAGCCGCGCCTCGACAAAGGCAGCCCGTCGCTGAGCCTTGCGATAGACCGCGCTCTCCGGCTTGATGGAGTCATAATGCGCAAGGGCCACTTCATTCTTGTTGATGTGCTCGAACAGGCGGGCGAGGGAAAACTCGGTATAGTCGTCGCCCGGTCGCAGATAGTCAGCAAACTGCAGATAAAGCGCCCCGCCTTCGATGGCTCCTTCTTCCGTCAGTGCGTTGCCCAGAGTGGAGAAGAACTCCGCAGCCCCGTCCTGCGGCGTGCGGATGGAATTGGCAATCGGCTTCATGGCACTGAAGGACTGCTGCAGCCATTCTTTTTCCTCGGTGTCGGCAGCACTGGCCGCAAAGGTGTCGATGACTTCGCTGGCGCGCTTGTTGTTGCCAGCCTTCAAAAGGTTGTTAACCAACGCCGTTGCCGTTGCCAGCGAATTGGGATCCGCATCAAGGCTCTGTTGCAACAGGGTCACGGCCTTGGTGTAATCCTTGGCGTAGGCTGCAATCAGCCCGGCATGGAGCGAAAAGAAGAACTGGTTGACTTCGCTGTCATCATCTGCCTTGAGCAGGCTGATCACATCGTCAAGCTTGGTCTTGTCCTGACCGATCGTCGCCCAGGCATCCAGAACGGTCTGGGAAATCAGCGCAAACGGACCATACTGCGCCGAGGCGCTGAGTAGACGCGGATCATTGAGATTGCGGCGCAGCGGTGCGCGGGCAAGAAGCGGCGCAGGATTGTTCTGCATCACGTCCATGCCACTCTTGAACTGGATGGCGGCGCTTGAATAGTTCCTGCCCTTCAGAGCCTTGACACCGAGGGCCATATGCACCATCGGGGCGATCCGCCCATCAAGTCCTTCGGCATCCACCGCCGAATCATCCTGCTCTGCCTTGCCGTCTTCGGCTTCCTTGCTGGCTGCCGCCTTGTGGCTGCTCTGGACTGCCATCTTGTCGGCAAGGGCAAAGGCGCGTTCGTGATCACCCACCGCCAGCGTCAGGGCGAAATTGCGCTCCAGCAACAGGGGATTCTCCGGGTCTTTTTCCAGCGCCTGAGCATAGAAGTGGGCAGCCAGTTCAAGGTCGTCCTCATCCTGGGCGATCAGGGCAGAAAGATAGGTGCCGGTAAGGGTCGTCGGGATGTCCGCGAGCGCGTCCACCACGGATTCCTCCGGGATATCGGGGGCTTCTGTCTGAGCCCCGGCAAACGTTGCCGGTCCCATCAACAAGGCAAATCCTACGACGCCGGTCAGGAGGTGTTGTCTAAACATCTTGAGGGAAAATCGAAAGTGCATTTAGTCAGCCTTGTTGTTGCGCAATCCGAAGCATTATTGGCTGGACAGCAGAGCCGCGGCAATTGCGCCTTGCCAGTGTCCCGTGTCTGTAACCGGAAAACCCGGCACCTCGTCCGCCAGTCCATCCGGACAAAAGAGTCAGAGTGACTGTGCGCCGCTTTGAAGCTCTTTACGAATTAGGAATGTAGCATGGCTTTTTTGAGGCTTGCTCGCAAGCCCTCGTGTCTTGTCCTGTACATAATAAAGCGCGGTAAAGATCAATTAAACAAACTGTCGAAATCATAGCCGGGAGAGGTGGCGAAAATTTGACCATCCGAAAGAACGGCCAGAGCGCCGGAGGTGGAGATGTCAGAAGAGCCCTGTGGCCGTCGTGGTCATGAGGCCTGATTGCTGCAACAAAAAAGGCGCTGAATTAACAGCGCCTTCCGACCATGTTTGCAAAGCCTTGAAAGGTTAGTGCCCGCGGGCGATGCAGAATTCCACCGCGTCAATGAGCGCTGCCTTGTAGGGGCTGTCCTCGAACACATCAAGCGAGGCAATGGCAGTCGCGCCATGGGTTCTGGCCTGTTTCAACGTATCTTCAAGGGCATTGGTCTTGACCAGCAGTCCCATGGCATAATCAAGCGCACCGTCAGTGACATCCTTGCGCTCTTCCATGACCCGCTTCCAGAAGGCCTTGTCCTCGGCCGAGCCCCGTTCATGGGCCAGAATCACCGGCAGGGTAATCTTGCCTTCGCGGAAATCGTCGCCGACATTCTTGCCCAGTGCCGCCGCCGAGCCGCCATAATCAAGGGCATCGTCGATCAGCTGGAAAGCATTGCCCAGTTCCATGCCATAATCGCGCAGCGCCGCAATCCGGGTCTCATCGCTGCCCGCGATGATCGGCCCAACCTCGCAGGCGGCAGCGAACAGGGCGGCCGTCTTGGAGCGGATGACCTGCATATATTCAGCAACCGAGGTCTTCATGTTCTGAGCGACAGAAAGCTGCAACACCTCGCCTTCGGCAATGACGCAGGCGGCGGTCGAGAGCACATCAAGAGCCCTGATCGAGCCGACATCGACCATCACGCGGAAAGCCTGCCCGAGCAGGAAGTCGCCAACCAGAACGCTGGCCTGGTTGCCCCACAGCATGCGAGCGGCGAGCTTGCCACGACGCATGTCGCTCTCATCGACCACATCGTCATGCAGCAGGGTGGCCGTATGCATGAATTCCACCGCCATCGCCAGCTTGACGTGCCCGGCTGCTGCTGCATCCTCATAGCCGCACATGTTGGCGGCGGCCAGCGTCAGCATCGGGCGCAGGCGCTTGCCACCTGAATCGATCAGGTGTTTGGCCACTTCCGGAATCATCTCGACGTCCGAACCAGCCTTCTCGAGAATGAGATCATTCACCCTTCCCATGTCCTGTTTGACGAGGTCGATGAGGGGCTGAATGCTGGCCTGGGACTTGTTTGCCTCATTGAGAGGAGGGACAACGCTCACGCGGCGGCTCCAATTTTGTGTCTTCAAATTTCGGTCGCGAGAATAGGCGGCTCACCCCGGAACGACAAGGGGGAGGGGGAAAGAATGTTACTTAATCACGCCAAATTTCGGCTTCGAAACGGCTTTTTTGCCCAGTTTGATGCGGGCGCCCATCAGAACGTGAAAAATTCGCCCTTTCGCGGCTCTGATCAAGCCGTCTGAGCTTCTTCTTTTGCCTCATTTCATGCTGGCTATTACGGCTGGGTCACGAGGGCTGTGGCGGGGTGAAAGCCCGCGAAAGGCTCTTTTCAGGGGCTGCAAATCTATTTATGGTTCCTGAGCCCTTTCATGAAGCATTGGGCACTGGCCATCGGCCATAACGAAGACTTAGCCGCAGGACACTGGCGTGGACGAACTCATCAAGACCAACAATCCGGTAACCCTCTCTTTCGTGGAAGCCCTGCTGAGGGATGCGGATATTCCCTTCCAGTCTCTTGATCACAACATGAGCACCCTTTACGGCAGTATCCTCCACCAAATTGCCCGCCGCGTGCTGGTCGATGACGCGCATCTGCTGCGCGCCCGGCAACTGTTGCGCGATGCCGGGCTGGAAAAAGAGCTCGACTGTTCAGTTGATGACTGACCCTGAAGATCAGGGCGGGGAGTGTACTTCCCAAAAAGATGCCGGAAGACTTTCAGGAAAGACCCGCGATGCCTTCAATGACCGTTCCAAGCCTGCTGCCTGCCTTGCTGGAGGATGTAGCCACTGTTTCCGCCGATGCTCTGCCTTCGGACGTGGTGATGAGCGAGGATGATTTTCTTGGCGGACGGATCTCCCTGCTGCAGCCCAGAAAGGGCCATCACCGCTCGGGAACCGATGCCGTGCTGCTGGCAGCCTGCACCCCTGCCAGACCGGGCGAACTGGTGGTCGATCTGGGCTCCGGGGTCGGGGCTGCCGGGCTTTGCGTTGCCGCGCGCGTCGGCGGGCTGCGGCTGCTTGCTGTCGAGATTGACCCGGACGTTGCTGCCATTGCCGCCACCAACATCGCCCGCTCGGCAAAATATCTGGCCGCCGCATCGGTCATCTGTTGTGATGTGGCTTTGCGGGGCGAGCCGCGCAAACTGGCTGGCTTGACGGAAAATCTCGCCCATCACGTCATTGCCAATCCGCCCTATTACCGGCCGGAACGCTTTCAGACCTCGCCCAATGAGGCCCGCGCCACGGCCCACATGCTGACCGACGAGGGGATGGAGCCGTGGTTCCGCACCGCCGTTTCCATTCTCAAAAGCGGTGGCACCTTCACCGTTGTCCAGCGGGCGGATGAATTGCCCGCTCTGCTCACGCTGATGGAAGGCCGCTTTGGCGGCATTACCGTGCAACCCTTCTCGCCAAGAGAAGGCGAGGCGGCCCACCGTGTGGTGGTTCAGGGCAAGAAACAGTCCCGCGGCCCGTTCCGGCTGTTGCCAGCCATTGCCCTGCATGATGCAGGCACAGACACCCCCGGCGCCCGCGTCGAAGCGGTCCACCGCCACGGAGCGGCTATTGATCTGGGGTAAGAGTCGAATTCCCGCCCGGGCCTTTCGGCGCTATGGATTTAGCTATCCGTGCTGTATGATGGCGGCGAACAGAGACGGTCTCTTTTCAGGCACAGCAGCAAAGGGGCATACAATGACTGGCCATGGACGAACCCGGTTTATTCTCGCACTCGCATCCAGTCTGACCATGACAGCATCTGCCTATGCGCTGGACTGTCAAAACCCGGTGACCACCGTCGATATGAGCGAATGCGCGGCAATCGATTATCAGAAAGCTGATGACGAGCTGAATGATGTTTATCAGCAACTGCGTTCGATGCTTGATGAGCCGGGCAAGCTGTTGCTACGCGACACCCAGCGGGCATGGATTCCCTATCGCGAAGCCGAATGTGCGCGGGTGGCCGACACATTTCGCGGCGGATCAATGGCAGGTCTGGCCCATCTGTCATGCCTGAGCGAAATGACATCGCGGCGCAGCACCGAACTGCGGACTGACCCGGCCACAGGCGAGCCACTTTTCTGAAGTTTCAGACAAACCCTTTTCGCATGACGAAATTGAGATAGCGCTCACCTTCTATCCCGAACCATGTTTCGCCGATTGTCTCGAAGCCCTTGCGCTCATAAAAGGTGATGGCTTCGCGGTTTTCCGCGTTGACCCGGAGGAATGCCGCCGTGTGTCCCGCGCCTGCCATGGACTGATAACAGGCCTTGAGCAGCGCCGACCCGACGCCCTGTCCCTTGTGCCGTTCCCGTATATAGAGCGTATCGATCTCGCTCTTTGGACAGTTAGGCTGTGGCAGGTCGGTCGGGCAGCACCAGCTGAGGTAGCCCCGCAGCCCGTCCTGCCCGGCGTAGGGCACGGCGTCGACCAGAAAATGGCGATCGGGATCGGCAGTCTGTGCTTCCAGATTGGCCTTTGTGAATGTCTCCAGCGCATAACTGGCAAAGACCGGCGGGATGCCGGGGCGGCAATAGGTGTGCAGCCACACTTCAAGGCTGAGGGCGGCCAGAGCGCTGGCGTCCTCGGGTTGTGCGGGCCTGATCACCATCAGCCCAGCCGATCACGGATGATGCGCTCGAAGATGCGGGCCCCGACAGGCGTCAGGGCATCGGGGAAGTCGAAATCCGGGTTGTGCAATTGCGGCTGATCGATGCCCGAGCCGAGCACGAACAGGGTAGAGGGACAGTGATGGCCGAACTGGCCGAAATCCTCCGACCAGCGCATCGGCTCGGTCTGTTCCTCGGTGCGGATGCCTTCCGCCGCAAGAGCCTTTGCCACCATCGCGGTGGTCTCTTGTGCATTTGTGCAGGCGTCAAAGACGTCGTCTTCTTCGATGTGCAGGGAAAGACCGGCAGTCTTGGCGGCATTGCTGGCCAGCGTTTCGGCTGCCTTGACCAGCCCCCCCATCACGTCGTCGGTGACCGTGCGCAGCGTCGCCCAGATTTCACCTGCGCCGGGGGCCACGCCGAAGCAGGGTTCGCCGACGCTCATGTGGGTGATGGTTACAAGCTTGTAGCTGGTATCGAGTTCCTGCCCCGCATCAAGGCCATTCGACAGGCCGTTGAGGCCTGCGGCAATGGTCATCATAGCTTCGACCGGAGAGATCCCGTCCTGTGGCATTGAGGCATGTGAGGTCTTGCCTTCCAGCTGAATGCGGATGCCGCGAGAGGCACAGCACATGGCGCCGGATTTAAGCGCCACGCTGCCAAGCCCGAGGCCGGGAAGATTGTGAAGGGCAAAGGCCATGTCCGGCTTGGGGAGACGGGTGGCAAATTCCGGATCCTGCAGCAGCGCTCTGGCGCCCTTGCCGGTTTCCTCGGCAGGCTGGAACACCAGTATCACGCGGCCAGAGGCCGGGCGTTGCTTGCCAAGGCGCATGGCCAGCGCCAGAAGAATGGCCATGTGACCGTCATGGCCGCATAGATGGGCCTTGGTCTCAAGCTCCGAGCAATAGGGTACGTCGGACCGTTCCTCGATGGGCAGGCCATCGAGTTCGCAGCGAAACAGCAGCGTCGGACCATCCTTGCCGGACTCGAACAGAGCCGCAATACCGGTGCCGCCAAGGGCGGTGCCATCGGGCTCGGCCCATGGGCCGAGCCCGGTCACAATCCGGTCCGGCGATAGCTGTTCCAGCTCTGCGACAACCCTTTGCGCGGTCGCCATCTCCTGCCCCGACAGGTCGGGTCGGCGGTGCAGTGCCTGCCGGAAGGTGATCAGGTGGTTGATCTCGGCATTGGTCAGCTCTGTGCTCATGATATCCAAATTCCAACTTGGTCTGCGTGTAGGTGCCAATCGGCGCGCGCATCTTATGACTCTCGCCGATGCAAAGAAAAGGGGAAAAGCGAGACCAAAAGGCCGAAATGTGCAAGATTGCAGAAAAATGCAACCAAACCTCAACGGCTCCTGCGCTAGAGCGTTGACAACACAATTTTTGAATGCGTCGCACTGGAAATACAGCAGTGTCGGCCCCAGATAAAACAAGACAAAACAAGGCGAACGATCCGCGTCGATCACCGTGAACCAGAGGATGTCTGCCATGAAAATCATGAAATATCTCAGGAAAGTCATTCCTTCGAGCATTCTGCCTGAAAAATGGTTGAAAGAGCCCGTGGTCATTCCGGTGGTGCGCATGGTCGGGCCGATCATGGTCAGCAATGGCGGCCACATGCGGTCAAGCCTCAACATGGCCTCCATTGCCGGGCCGTTGCAGAAGGCCTTCGACATGAAGGACGCGCCAGCCGTCGCCATTTCGATCAACAGCCCCGGCGGTTCGCCCGTGCAAAGTCGCCTCATCCATGAGCGCATCCGCCAGCTCGCCGCCGAAAAGGGCAAAGACGTGCTGGTCTTCTGTGAGGATGCGGCAGCCTCTGGCGGCTACATGATCGCCGTCGCCGGTGACGTGATCATCGCCGATCCCAGCTCGATCGTGGGCTCCATCGGCGTTGTGTCCGGCGGCTTCGGTTTCGTGGACGCCATAGCCAAGCTCGGCGTCGAGCGCCGGATCTACACCGCAGGCACCCAGAAGGCGATGCTTGATCCGTTCAAGCCGGAAAACCCCGAGCATGTGGCCCATCTGGATGAGCTGCTGCAGGATCTGTTCGAAAGCTTCAAGGATCTGGTGCGCAGACGCCGCGGCGACAAGCTTACCGAACCGGAGGACAAGCTCTTTACCGGTGCGTTCTGGACCGGCAACAAGGCGCTCGACTACGGTCTGGTTGACGAACTGGGCGATATGAACAGCTATCTCAAGCGTCGCTATGGCGAAGACATGAAGACAAAGCTGATTGCGCCACCGTCCGGCTTCTTCAGCCTCTTCCACTCCAGCTCCCTCTCGATGGGATCAAGCCACAGCGGCAGTGCAGGCGACCCGGTTGATCGCATCGCCGAAGGTCTATCCGCCGAGCGGGTTCTGGCGAGCCTTGAAGAACGGGCCCTCTGGTCACGCATCGGGCTCTGATCCTCTCTTCTCATGACTGGAGGCAAGGCCGTCGGGCCCTTGCACCTTGCTGGCTGAAGACCGGATTTCGAAGCAAATTCAGACATGACCTGTTGGCTCGCCCTGTTAGCCAACCCCTGTTGACCAACCTTGTCATCTGAAGGACATCTGCTGGACAGGGGCGCCGCGGTTTGCTATCGCGGTCCTGTTCATCCGGATTGGCCGCCGAGAGAGGGAGAGCGCCGTTGATTGCGAAACTGATGGTAATGCTGGCCGCATTGGCCGCGCTCTGGATCATATCGAAACTGCTGGTCAAGATCCGCGCCCAGGGCACCGAACTCAACCGGCGCCGTGAGGCCGAGGTGCAGCAGCGACAGGCTGAAGCCATCAGGGAAGACCGTGCAAGGGCCGAGCGCGAGGCCGATATCATCGATCTTGAAGAAGACCCCGAAACCGGCGATTTCCGCGAGAGGCGTTAGCCGAACAGCGCAGGGGAAGGCGACTGCGTCCCCCTTGCCAAGAGACCATTCTGGACACTAGCATTGACAATGTCCCGCACGCATGGCGGGAAGAGATCGCCCGGGGGAGGGGCGTTGTCATGTCTGTGCTCGATCAGATCCTGCCAATTCTGTTTCTCATTCTGGCTGGCATGTCGTTGCGCCTGCTCAAGGTCCTGTCCGCCGAGATCATGGAGGGGCTGACCCGGCTGGTGGTCAATCTGGTCTTGCCCAGCGTGCTGTTCACGGTCTTTCTCGACATGGAGATGAAGGCATCCTATCTGGGGATGTTTGTGGTAACGGCAGCCATTTGCGGCGGGCTCTATGGTCTTGGGCGTCTGGTCGGGCCGAAGCTCGCGCCCGGACACCCATACTTCCCGTTCCTGATGACCGGCTTTGAATATGGCATGCTTGGGGTGAGCCTGTTCGGTGGTGCCTATGGTCTGCAGGCCGTGGGCTATATCGCGGTGGTCGATCTGGCGCACGAGCTGTTCATCTGGTTCATTTTTGCTCCCATGCTGATGATCCGCCGCGATGGGCGGAGCGATCCTGCAGCCATCCTCAAGATGTTTGTCACCTCGCCGGTGGTGATCGGGCTGGTAGCGGGTCTTGTCTGCAACGGGCTCGGCCTGTCAGAGACCATCAAGACCACGCCGGTGCTGGCCAGCCTCTATGGCACCATGAAACTGCTGGCGGGCATGGCCATTCCACTCATCCTGCTGGTGGTGGGCTATGGCATTCGCATTCATCGTGAAGGCCTTGGCGATGTGCTGAAACTGGTCGCCTTGCGCTATGGCATTCTGGTGCCGCTGGCCCTGCTGCTCAACAGCCTTGTGCTCGATGGTCTGCTCGGGCTCGGGGCGCCCTTCCAGATGGCCTTCTTCACCTTGATGATCCTGCCGCCACCCTTCATCATTCCGCTGTTCATGCAGAAGGCAACCGAACACGAGAAGGCCTATGTGATCAACGCACTGGCGGTCTCTACGGTGGTCAGTCTGGCGATTTTCTCCATCTATCTGGGCTTCCACCCCACGCTGTGATGCGCTGCGAGGGGCAGGAGCAGATAGGGGATAAGGCTCAGAGCGTCAGGTCGGCGGCAATCAGCGACCGGTCATCGAAGGAATGGCGCGCCGGGCCGAGCCCCTTGCATTGCAGGTTTTCAGCAATGCAGAGCGGATCGATCATCAGCAGGCGGGACAGTTCCTGCTCGCACTCATCGAGTGTGTCAAGAACACTGGGGTAGCCGTCCGACGTGATGACCAGCCTGCCGGATCGGGCCGGAAAGCTCTCCCTATACACGTCCGGCACGCCTTGCCCGTTGATCGCGCCAAAGCTGAAGGCGTTGTCCTGCCGGTTCAGGAAGCGCGCCTCGTCCAGCAGCAGATCATCGATCAGATGGTCATAGTCAGGGCGGGCCATGATGGCATCGGCCTCATGGCCATCTTGCAATAGCGCATTGATCTTGAGCGCGCGTGCCTTGGCGCAGATCTCCTCCGTCTGCCAGAACACGGCGTTTTCCTGTCCCGCATTGCGAAATTTGCAGTCGCCAATCCGCCAGATTTCTTGGTGATATTGCGAGAAAAGACAGAAGACAAAGCCGCCGGTTGTCCGAAAGTCTTTCAGTCCTGCCGCTTTCTTGTGATCAACGGCCAGCCCGGTCAATGCCTCTGTCAAAGCGGGCAGCGTGATGTCCGATGGCATTGCCTCGATGAGGGCTTTGGCTGCGTCGAGCAGGGCCGTGATGACATCCGGGCCGGAAACCGCTGGCCCGCGCGAACCATCCAATATGCCGAAATGATGGTCGGACAGTACAACGCGGTCCTCGGTGTATCCGCTGACGGACTTGCCGCAACTGAATTGTTCCAGAATAGTGAATGTCATCGCCTGTTTCCCTTGCACGGTGCCTGTGTGATGCCTTTCTGTGAGATCGTGGCACTAACCCCACACCGGGTCCAGCACGTCAGCGGCCAGATAACCGTCGTCACCCAATCGTCCATGGCTCGACAGCCAGTCCAGGAAGATCCGGGCTGCGGGGCTGGGCTGAGGGCGCTCCGAGGAGGGCCGCACCACCAGTCCTTCCCGGAAGCAGTAGAAACCGGCAGGGGCAACAAGGGTCCCCGACTTCAGCTCCTTCTCGACCAGAAACTTCGGCGCAAGCGCCACGCCCATGCCTCGCTCGGCAGCTTCATAGGCAAGCCCTGCCAGCTCGAAGGTCTGCTGGGTTTCGCTCACGATCCTGAGGCCAGTCAGTTCGGACCAGCGCTCCCACCCTGTTTCCGATCCGCGCCGGTTGATCCGGGTGCGAAAGCGGAAGGCACCGCCCTCGATGCTGTAGCCATAGGTCGGAGACAGGACGGGCCCGATATGCACATCTCCCAAGGTGGTGGCATTCGGATGGGCCTCCATCGGGCTTACCAGTCGGTCCCAACTGAGCACCAGATCGACAGAGCCATCGATGGCATGGGAATTTTGCGGCACGGTCAGGGTGATCTGGATCTCGATATCGGGATGATGCCGGTTGAACCGGGCCACAATCGGTATCGCCCAGACGCGGGCAAAGGTTGAACTGACCTTGATGGAAACCGTCTGTTGCTTCCGGCTGCGCGTCACCTCGGCGTAGCCCCTGCGGATGTCGGCAAGGCTCGCAGAAACCACAATGGCAAATTTCTGCCCCTCTGGTGTCAACCGGACGCCCGATCCATGCTTTTCGAACAATGCGACGCCAGCGAGATCCTGCAACTGGTGCAATTGCTTGCTTACTGCGCTGTGGGTCCGTCCGAGCTGATGGGCCGCGCCGGTCACCGATCCGCTGTGATAGAGAGCGTCAAAGGCCAGCAATGAGGCAAGCGGGGGCAGGTGCACCATGGAAAGGGGCTCCGATAGAGGCGGGCATGTCACTTTTTCTCACATATAAGGTTTCTATTTTTCAATTTTATTACAGTGCAAAAAGCGCAATAATTGCATCAGGACAAATCCTGTCGGCATAGCACGGGCAATGGATAACAATAACAATCAAGGAGAAGGCCATGAAGGCAACGTTTGAAGGCGAGTTCAACCGCTTCGGCGACAGGGAAGTGCTGGCGCTCATCGAAAAGGCAGCAGGACGGTCCGGTAAACCAGCAACAATGCAGGAAAGACTTGTGCTCTGGCTGGGGCGCTACAGGCAGCGTCGGCAGATGGCGCGGGATCTCAACTCGATCGGCTTTACCGACACGGTGCTCGAAGACTTCGGGTTGACCCGGCAGCAGGCGGAAAGGGAAGCCGCAAAACATTTCTGGCAGGCCTGAAGCCTGCCAGAAGGCATTTGTGAAAGCATTCGGAACTCATCGCCTCGCGCACTGGATTGGGCGCAAGGCAGGTCCCCCGACTTAGCCGATTTCGGTGTGCGAGGTGATGATTCTGGATACAAGGCCATAATCCTTGGCCTCTTCAGCAGACAGCCAGTAATCGCGGTCGGTATCGGCTGCGATCTTTTCGATCGGCTGACCGGTTGCCTCGGAGAACAGCTTGTTGAGGCGCTCGTTCATCTTGATGATTTCGCGGGCCTGAATTTCGATGTCCGATGCCATGCCCCGCGCGCCACCGGACGGTTGATGCAGCAGGAAGCGGGTGTTCGGCAGGCAGAGACGACGCTCGACTGGCACCGAGATATAGATCAGTGCACCAGCGGATGCGACCCAGCCGGTACCGATGATCCAGACCTTCGGCTTGATGAACTTGATGATGTCATGCATGCAGTCGCCGGATTCGACATGGCCGCCGGGGGAGTTGATGAAGACCTTGATGTCCTCGTCTCCTGTTGCGGCAAGGGCAATCAACTGGGCGCTGACCTTCTGGGCCATTTCCTGCGTGACTTCACCGTAAATGAAGACGGACCGGGATTTGAACAGGGCCTCGGCCGCATCCTTGCCCATCGAGTCTTCCGACTTTTTCTCATTTTCTTCGCTCATGGTGCGAACTCCCATATGGCAATTGACTATGCCCTTTTGGCATCTGGCTCAAACCGGGCGTCGAATCAAACATAGTTCGCGCCCACCTTAATAACAACACGTGAACAAGTCCTTTTATGAATGCAACAAAATGGCTCATTGAAGGCATCTTCGAGGCTTTGTTTGCAGAAAAGGGCACAATGCTGCATGTCTGCTCAAGGGGTCTATAGAGGAGAAGCTGGCAAAACAGGTTGCCGAATGCCCGGTTTTGTGGAATCTAATCAATGCAACCTCCGTTAAACCTCAGAGTTTAAAACACTTTTAATGTACATGTCTGTTCTTGCGCGGAGACCTGTCTGATATTTCAAACGACCCGGGCAAGGTCGCTTTTGCATGCGCTTTGCGAAGGGATTGGAGACCTTTTTCATGAAAAACTATATCCTTGCAGCATCCCTTCTTGGTCTGGCCGTTGCTTCAAGCGTTTCCGCACAGGCCGCAGACCGCAAGGTCACGATCAAGAATGAGACCGGCTATGCGATTGTTGAATTCTATGGATCCAACAGCGGAACCGAGGACTGGGAAGAAAATATTCTGGGTGGTCAGCGCCTCAATCATGGTGATGCCATCGACGTCAACTTTGATGACGGGACCGGAAACTGCATGTTCGACTTCCTGGCTGTGTTCGAAGATGGCGATCAACTCACCAAGGAAGATGTCGATGTTTGCAAGATCGGGACCTTCACCTTCAACGAATAGCATCTGAAGCGATCGACAGTCGCCGAAGTTCTCCGAACTTCGCGCCGCTTCCTCTGTGTTGGGGGGAGATGCTCCCTCCATCTTCTGGGCCTCGTCCGATAGCGGACAAATCAAATTTGTTCTTGATATGTTCTTTTTAATATCGCATCATTCCAATAGAACAAAGCGCTAACAGAATCGAAGGCAAAGCGCAACTGCCTGACTTCGACAAGCGATGGAGTGATGACAATGGCAGCCGCCAGGGCAACTGCTCAACAAGCCGCTAAGGAAGATGCCGATCCGTTTGTCGGCTTTCAGGTCGATCCCGATCTGCACGAGGGCAAACGCATCCGTGGCCGGGGAACCCGTAGCAATCAGGCCGGCCGGTTCGAGCCCTATCAGACAGAGCCCATTAATGACGGCTGGTCCGATTACGTCGATGACGAGGCGCTGCCGCCTCTGCGCACGGAAGTGCAGGAGGAGAAGTCGCGCACGATCATCACGCGCAATGACTCGCCCGATATCCCTTTTGACCGCTCCATCAATCCTTACCGAGGCTGCGAGCATGGCTGTGTCTATTGTTTCGCCCGTCCGACGCATGCCTATATGGGGCTGTCGGCAGGGCTCGATTTTGAAAGCAAGCTGTTTGTCAAACCGGATGCGGCCAACCAGCTTCGGCGCGAATTGTCCGCCCCCGGCTATCGTCCGCGTCCCATCGCCATCGGCACCAACACCGACCCCTACCAGCCGGTGGAGCGGACCTATCGGCTTATGCCCGACATTCTGGATGTTCTGGAAGAGACCGGCCATCCGGTGGGGATCGTCACCAAGTCCGGGTTGATCCTGAGAGATCTCGACAAGCTCAAAAAGCTCAATGAGCGCGGCCTAGTCAAGGTCGCCTTGTCGGTCACCACACTAGACAACAAGCTTTCGCGGGCGATGGAACCTCGTGCTGCCAGTCCGCAACGACGCCTTGAGACAATTGCCCGGCTGGCCGAGGCTGGCATTCCCACTGCAGTCATGGTTGCTCCGATCATCCCGGCGCTCAACGATAGCGAACTGGAAGCCATCCTCAAGGCGGCCTATGAAGCCGGAGCCCGTGAAGCCGGAACAATACTTCTGCGTCTGCCCCATGAAGTCAGCCCGCTGTTTCAGGACTGGTTGCTGCATAACTACCCGGATCGCTACAGACATGTGATGAATGTCTTGCGATCCATGCGGGGCGGCAAGGATTACGACAGTCGAACCGGTCAGCGGATGCGTGGAACGGGTCCTTTTGCTGAACTTCTGCATAAAAGAATGGACCTCGCCTGTAGAAATCTTGGCTATAGCACCAAGAGGACTCGCTTATCCTTGAAACATTTTGTGGGGCCAAAGAGAAATGAGGATCAGTTGTCATTATTTTGACGCAGTTTTTGATGACAACTTGGATTACATCGATTCAGTCGTGAGACATTCAAGCCTCAGACAGGGCAATTGATCTGGACCAGAGACGTATAGCGGACAAGAAATCGCTATCGGATCAAAAGAAATTAGATATAACCGGACAAAATCGGTTCGGTATACATCAGTTTTGATCAGGATCAATTGGAATTGTCATGGAATCGCGTAGCGAGCCTGACAGTTTAGGCTTTCAGCGAGTAAGCTGAGCTTGATCGCACTTGGCAGGAACACGCCGCATCGTTCCTGCTGCGTGGTGAATGTGGCTTCCCTTCACCGCGCGTCTAGCTGCCCCGTTTCTGTCGCTACCAAGCGGTTTGAGCGGGGCAGCCTATTTTTTCAGAATTCCTGTCAGCCGTCGTCAATCTCTTCAGGATCGCCAATCTCTTCGGGATGATGCATCCCGCAAGCGGTCAAGGTTGGTGTTTTGCGTCTTCCTCAAAGCCCATTCCGTCATCGGTCTGGCGGCTGCAAAGTTGTGCCCCGAGAATGGGAAAAGCACCCTTTTGGAGATAGCTGCGGGCCAGCTACGGGGCGTTGGCAATGTTTGAGGAACTTGCGAGGCGCAAAATAGCCCACACCCTCGCGTGAAACACTTCCCACTCCCGCTCGGGCATATTACCCTAACAAAAGGTTAAATGCATGATTCGGCGTATTTGCGCTGAAAAGCTCTCGGATCGGCCCGCAAGCCCGGATGCTTCCATTCGTTGAAATCTGCCCTGAGAGAGACCGGCAAGAGTATGGCGACAAGCACAGCGTGATCTGCGTGTCTTGATGCTGATGAAGTAACAGTAAGAAAACGGGCGCGACAAGACGCCTGCAACGGAGATGAAAACATGCAAAGGCTAGGGGCCGTTTTTATCGCCATTTGTATGGTAGCCATCTCCGCGTCTGTCGGCGCCATGTTGCATTTCAAGTTCGGCCTGTCGATCACGGAAGCATCTCCCTTTTCCTTTGGTGTCTTGCTGACCCTGCTGTTGGTACACTATCAGATCAGCCGCGTGCGTGACCGCTTGATGCTTGATGAGCAGATGGATGACATGACGCGGCTCAAGCTCTCCCTGACCAAGGAAGTGCAGGAGGTGCGCGATATGGCGCGTCAGCTCAATGCCTCGGTCGCCGAGCGTCTCGAAAAGGAAATGGAACCCTTTCTGGCCGAGCTCGATGTTATCGGTACGCCGGTCAAGCAATTGGCCGAGAGCTGCGCCGAGCTGGATGACCGCGTCCAGAAGGGTGACCGCCGGGTGGCCGAGGTCAACGCCCAGCTGATCGCGGCAACCAGTTCAGTCAAGCAGCTTGAAGAACACTTGCGTGCTAGTGCGCGGTCTTTGGCTTCCAGAGGTGACCGGCCTGCGGCGCCTGTTGCTCGGGAAAGCGTTGAGTTCACCGGACCGGACGCCCCTTTCGGGGAGAGACTAATGGAGCCGACGCCATTTGAAACCGCTGCGACGGTCAAACCAGCCACGCCAGAAGGTCCAGCTCCGATGGCTGCCGAGCCCGCCGCTGTGCCACGTCCGGCTCTGGCACCACGCCCGGAGAAGCCGATCAATCCGCAGGATGAAACAGATGTTCGGCGTGCTCTGGCCCTTGGCCACATCGAGCTGTTCATGCAGCCGATTGTCTCCCTGCCCATGCGCAAGCCGCAGTTCTATGAGGCTCTGACGCGCCTCAAGACCGATGATGATCGCATCATCACCCCCGATATTTTCTTGCCAGTCTGCCGCAAGAACAATTTCCTGCCGATGCTGGACCGTCTGGCGATCAACGAGGCTTTCCGCCTGTTGCGCCGATTGACAGACCGCGGCCATGCGGTTGACCTGTTCTGCAACCTGTCGCTCGACAGCCTCGCTGACGTCGACTTCTTCAATCTGATGCGCGATCTGTTCGACCAGAACCGCGATTTGTCGTCCCATGTGATCCTTGAGTTCTCTCAGGCCGACATGCGGTCCTTCGGCCTGTTGGAAGACGAAACTCTCAAGCTGCTCACCTCCATGGGTTTCCGCTTCTCGGTCGACCGGGTGACCAATCTGGCGGCCGGGTTTGATGATTTTGCCCACAAGGGCGTGAAATTCGCCAAGATCGCTGCACCGATCCTGACCCATCGGGAAGCCGGGCGCGGGCTGGATATTCATCCCGCCGATTTCTCGCGTCTTCTCTCGCGCAAGGGTATTGAACTCATCGTCACCCATGTTGAGAGTGAGCGGGATCTGGTCAACCTCATCGATTTCAATATCCATCTGGCGCAGGGTAATCATTTTGCCCCGGCCAAGGCCCTCAAGGCCCCTTCGACGGATACGGCCTTGCGCGGGGGCGAGCAGTCCGGCACCATCGCCCAGCAGCAACAGGCCGCCGCCGGGCAACCACCGCGCCGAGACATGCCCCCCCAGCTCCAGCAAAGACCAGCTCCCGCCGCTCAGGCGCGCACGGCTCAGCGGCCTCAGCCACAGCAGGGCATGGCTCCGACGCAAGCGCAGAGAGCAGCACCTGCCGTCCGGTCCGCGCAGCGACCACAAGCACCGTCCTCCGCTCCGGCGATTCCCGCCCAGTCAGCGTCTGGCCTCAGGCCAGGACCAAACGAGTCGTCCCGCACTCTGGGGCAGAATCCGCGCATAGCTGAAGCCCTGCGCGCAATGGCGGCCGAAGATGGCAACAATAGCGAAACCCGCGATCAATTCCGCACGGCCCTTGCCGAGGCCGCAGGTCTGCTTGGCTCCGGCGATGCGTCAGAACCGGTAGCCGCGCCGCGTCAACAGCGCATGGCCGCGCCGCAGCCAAGGGCGCAATCCCTTGCCGACCGTCTGCCTGCATCCGATGACTTTGGCCTCCAGACCGGGACTGATCGCGGCCAGTACATTGAGATCTAGCATATCGAGATCTAGCATATCGAGATCTGGCATATCGAGGTCTGGCATATCGAGGTCTCGCCGGGGCGCCACCGGATGATCTGCGTCAGTCGTGTGGCCGCGACCCTTTGTCAGCCTTTGCACACATGTTTGAGCCCGATGAGGGGGGCTGCCTCTTGACCTTGTATTTTTAACAAGAGACAAGGGGAGGAACCTCAAAATTGCTCTCGATCTGAAGGGATTGTCATGTCTTCCCGCCTTGCCGGCCTTTCCACCATCGCGTCAAACTACAAGGGACTGCTTTCGGATATCTGGGGGGTCCTGCACGATGGCGAGACCGTCAATGACTGCACGGTCGATGCTCTGAGCAATTTTCGCAAGCAGAACGGGCTGGTCATCCTGATCACCAACGCGCCGCGTCCCTCTGCCAAGATCTGCGAACAGCTCGACATGCTGGGCGTGCCGCACAGCGCCTATGACGCTGTGGTCACATCCGGTGACGTAACGCGGGATGTCTTGCGCAATTCCGGCAAGAAGCGGGTCTATCATCTGGGCCATGAGCGCAACCTGACGCTCTTTGAAGGGCTGGACTTGGACCTGGTCGATGAGGCCAGCGCCGAGATGGTCTGCTGCACCAGCCTTCTGGACAATCTGACCGAAACGCCGGATGACTATGATGACCTGCTGCGCCGCCTTGCCCGGCGTCAATTGCCCTTTGTCTGTGCCAACCCGGACCGGATTGCCGATCAGGGTGGCCAGTTGGTCTATTGTGCCGGCGCTCTGGCCGATCGCTATGAAGCCTATGGTGGCGAGATCTTCATGGCAGGCAAGCCGGAAGCTCCCATCTATGAAGCCTCACTTGCCCGCTTTGCCGCGCTCAACAATGGCGCTCCGCTGGCCAAGGACGACATCCTCATCGTCGGCGATGCGCTGCCGACCGACATGCGCGGTGCGCATTACCAGAAAATCGACGCGCTGTTCATCACTGCAGGCATTCATGCGCTTGATTTTGGTCCGCACGACGCTCCGGACGATGAGCGTGTCAATCTGCGCCTGACCCATGAGGACGTGGAAACAGTCGGCTTCATGACCCGGCTTGCCTGGTAGGCAAGCCAAGCATTCGGACCCTGCCGTCCGGCCAGATCCGGTTTGGACTTGCAGCGCGGCAGGGTTGGATTGATGACGCTCTGCGCCTATATCTTGTCAGAAGAGAAGACCTCTGCTGCCCGCCGCTTCCGCCGAAAAAGGAATGAGCCCATGTCCGATGTCGTGTCCCCCTCCATGTCCGAAGATGCAATCCTCCATCTTGCCAACCGCGCTGTCGTGCGCCTGTCCGGCGCTGACACGGAGAGCCTGCTGCAACGGCTTGTCACCATTGACATGGATGAACTCAAGGCGGACGAGGTGCGCCATGGTGCCCTGCTGACGCCGCAGGGCAAGATCGCCATGGATTTCCTGATCTGCCGGGATGGCGACGCCGTGCTGTTCGACCTCGACCAGGCTATCGTTGCGGCCTTCATCAAGAAGATGACGCTCTACCGCATGCGCTCCGATGTCACGATCAAAGAGAGCGACGAGAGGGTCGGGGTCGCCTTCAGGGCCGATGCCGATCCGGATGCGCTTGCCGTGCGGGATATCCGGTCGGACCTGCTGGGCTGGCGCCTCTATGGCAAGGGCGAGGGCTGGCAGGCAACAGATGGGCAGAAGAGCGACTATCTGGCACGCCACATCGCCGCCATCGTGCCTCAGGCCGGGCTGGATTTCACGCTGGAAGATGCCTTCCCCTATGACATCAATATGGATTTTCTGGGCGGGCTGTTTTTCGACAAGGGATGCTATGTCGGCCAGGAAGTGGTCTCCCGCATGCATCATCGCGGCACGGCCCGCAGGCGGCTGGTGCGCGTTGAGGCCGATATGCCGATCCCGACCGGTGGAGCCACAATTGAGGCTGACGGCAAGCCCGTCGGAACCGTGGGAGCCGTGCTTGACAAGCGGGCTCTGGCCGTGGTGCGCCTTGATCGTGTCGGCGAGGCCCTTAAGGAAATGGTGCCCCTGACGGTGAAAGGCATTCCCGTGCGCGTTGAGCTGCCGGATTATGCCGATTTTTCCCTCGATCGTTGAGATCGCCGAAAAGCCTGTGTGATCAACGGGCAAGGCGATGCGGGCCGAATATCACTTTTGGTCTATGCTTAACAAAAATACAATCGCTCCTCGTCCCTCAATCCTTTATTAAGCATCTCTGCCTAGTCTGGAGTCCAGTGGGGACGAAGGAACAATCAGATGCCGACAGACTTGTTTGTGTTGGATTCATTGGTCGAGGACATGGCGGCTTATGCCAAAAGGCAGCTTGAGGAAGGCAACCTTTCGGGGCCGCGTTTCGGCGCATATGTGAAACTGGCGTGGTGCACCCAGTCTGGCACACCATGCTACTCTGATTGTCAGAATATCATCGACGCCCTGCAGAAATTGCGCGCCCTGGATCAGGACGAGCAGCTGGACAGCTTCTATGTCGCCATGACGGCAGCCAGCATGGAAGCCTTCCCGCGGATGAACACGACGCTTAGCGATTTCGATGCCATCCGCCGTCTGGGCGCCTCGTTGCGTGAGGTGGCCTGAGCAGTCACCGGCGATAGCCTTTCAAGCCCCTGACGCAGTAACTGCCATCACGGCAACGATGGTTCAGGCCACACGCTCTGTTGCAGATTGCGGCAATGCCCCGTACCCGGTTCTAGGAGGGGTCGCCAGCACAGGCCATTCTCAGGTGCGGGCTTTTTCTCTTTTTAGATGCTCATCAAGCCGCGGCATGATCTCGACGAAATTGCAGGGGCGGTGGCGATAGTCGAGCTGAGGGGCGAAAATGCCGTCCCATGCGTCCTTGCAGGCTCCCGTTGAACCGGGGATGCTGAAAATGAAGGTCGTGCCGGCAAGCCCGGCAGTTGCTCGTGACTGGATGGTCGACGTGCCGATAGTTTCGAATGATATCTTGTGAAACAGCCAGGAAAAGCCGTCCATATGCTTGTCGAACAGCGGCATCATCGCTTCCGGTGTCACATCGCGACCGGTAAAGCCAGTGCCGCCGGTCGAAATGATCACATCAATGCTCTCGTTGGCAATCCATGCCTTGGCCTGCGCCTGAA
This sequence comes from Cohaesibacter haloalkalitolerans, assembly GCF_003574655.1. GTDB lineage: Bacteria > Pseudomonadota > Alphaproteobacteria > Rhizobiales > Cohaesibacteraceae > Cohaesibacter > Cohaesibacter haloalkalitolerans. The sequence continues at coordinate 109,361 of NZ_QNUM01000002.1, read as the reverse complement.
TGGCCTCAACCTCGTCTTTGACGATGGCCCGGTCTGCCAGAATGTGCCCCGCTGCTTCAAGGCGGTCGACCAGCGTCTGGCCGGACTTGTCGTCAGCCATCGTCCGGGTATCGGAGACAGTCAGGATCGCGATTTTCAGGGGGATGAAGGCGAGGGGGCGATCAGAAGGGGCATGGGCCATGGCGTCAGTCCTGTCGAGCTGGATGCGGGGTGATTGAAACCGGAACCTGATCTATCAGCTTTTCCCTCCATCCTGTCAAGCGGCCACCCCGGAGCAATGTGCCGCTGCTGTTGGCCCGATGCTCATTTCGGCGTTCATCTGCCGATATAGCGGTCGCGGCGGTGGTTGATGGCGATGATGGAGTTGAGCACGATGGAGCCGAAAACCGACCAGGCCACGGTCTGCCACGGGAAAAAGAACAAGGCGGTCGCAAAGATCACGAAATCCAGCAACTGCTGCACATAGCCTGCGCGGAAACCGGTAAACTCCTGAATGGTCACCGCCATCGCGCCTGCACCGCCGAGGCTGCCCTCATGGCGGATGATGGCCAGCAACCCCGCGCCGACCATGGCCCCGAAGGCCAGCATGCCAACCAGCGGGTCCAGATGCTCAAAGCCGATGGCCGGGCTGACAAATTTCATCATCCCCGACATGCCAACAACGCAGATGACGGACTTGATGGTAAAACGCATCCCCATGCGGTGATAGGTGAACCAGTAGAAGGGAATGTTGACCAGAAAAAACACCGTGCCGAAATCATATCCTGTCAGATAGGTGATCAGTAGGGCAAGCCCCGCCGTCTGGCCGGTCAGAAAGCCCAGTTGGGTCAGGAATACCATGCCCAGAGAGCAGGCGAACACCCCGAAGGCGAGGCCCTGGACATCTTCCAGAAGACTGTGCTTGTCGCTGCTTTTTATGGTGTTGGTCATTTTCATCTTGATGGGCCATCCCTTTGGCTCGACGGATCGATGGCCAGCATCTAAAGAACTCGTCGCCAGGATGCTAGTGGAAAAGTTCAGGAAAGGCATGCTTCAAGGCAGGTTTGCTCTGAACGCGCAGCCAATGAACAATACAAGTGGCAAAGGGACGCTTTGCAACCGTGTTGCCGATGTTGCCAAAGGCTCGTCGGGAACAGAGGCAACGCCACAGGGAAGATATGGGAAGAAAAAGAGATGCGATCTGCCTTTGAACAAATTGCGCGTTGGGGGACGCAAGAGCAATTTCATCACGAAACCATACGCTTTCAGCCTTCGAGTGGGGACAAGGAAGGCGGAGAGCCCGACAGCGTGATGTCAAAGGCAGATCGCGGGTTCAGCCATCAAAAAGACAACCGAACCGATTTGATTATGGATTTAGGGAATTCGTTTTCTTGTGGCGCAGGACCAAGTCGCATCTCCTGAGGCCGATGCGCGGGCTTATACAGCAGCCGATATGAATGCAGTCTGAGTGGCTCATTCATATTCCGTTCATATTGGCATCAGGAGCTAATCAACAGATGCCTATTTGAGATCGTAGGAGATATATTCAAAGAGGTCCAGCGGAATTTGTCTTTATCTTACAGAGAATGCCAAGCAGGGGAGCGCCAGCATAGGACCTGCAGAAGATAGTCACAGAGCAAAAACCCGCTTTTCTTATGGGTTCGATTGCATTAGGGTCCGCTCGAGCCTTCGGGACAATCGAGTATTGAATTTTTCACTTCGAACGAGACACTTAGGAAGATGACCGACATTCTTGCCCCCCACATGCAGCCTGCACGCTCTTTTCAGGGCATGATCCTTGCGCTGCAGAAATACTGGGCCGATTACGGCTGCGCAGTTCTTCAGCCCTATGACATGGAAGTCGGTGCCGGTACGTTCCATCCGTCAACCACCCTGCGTGCGCTCGGGCCGCGCCCATGGCGCGCTGCCTATGTGCAGCCTTCGCGCCGTCCGACCGATGGCCGCTATGGCGAGAACCCGAACCGTCTCCAGCACTATTATCAGTTCCAGGTGCTTCTGAAACCGAGCCCGGAAAATCTGCAGGAGCTCTATCTGGGGTCTCTCAAGGCCATCGGCATCGACAGCTCTGTCCATGACATCCGCTTTGTCGAGGACGACTGGGAAAGCCCGACCCTTGGCGCATGGGGCCTTGGCTGGGAATGCTGGTGTGATGGCATGGAAGTCAGTCAGTTTACCTATTTCCAGCAGGTGGCAGGTATCGAGTGTGCGCCGGTTGCCGGCGAGCTGACCTACGGTCTGGAACGCATTGCGATGTATGTTCAGGGCGTCGACAATGTCTACGACCTCAATTTCAACGGCCGTGATGGCGACGAGCGCATCACCTATGGCGACGTCTTCCTGCAGACCGAGCAGGAATATTCCCGCCATAACTTCGAATATGCCAACACCGAAATGCTCTTTCAGCATTTCAAGGATGCCGAAGGCGAGTGCAAGGCACTGCTGGAGCAGGGCGAGAAGGCTGGCAGCGAAGCCGGCATGCATTATTGCGTCTTCCCGGCCTATGACCAGTGCATCAAGGCATCTCACGTCTTCAACCTGCTTGACGCCCGTGGCGTGATTTCCGTCACCGAACGTCAGAGCTATATTCTGCGCGTGCGCGAGCTGGCCAAGGCCTGCGGCGAGGCATTCCTCAAGACCAAGGCCGGTGGCCTTGGCTATGAAGGCTGACCTTTCGCGGCACTCAGGCGATTGGCGCCCGATATCAAAAAACCGGCTTCATCAAATGAAGCCGGTTTTTTCGTAAGTCCATCTGGTGAACGGCCTTCGCAGACCCTACTTGCCGAGAGCCGTGTCGCTGGCGTTAGAGTTTTCCGAGTTGCCTGCGCCGTGGCTGTTGCCCGGACTGGTCGTTGAGGTGGTTGTATCGGAAGACGATGAACCTGGGTTGCTCTCTGTTGCCGTATCGCTGGCGCTGGAGTTTTCCGAGTTGCCTGCGTTATTACTGTTGCCGGGACTGGAAGTCGAGGAAGAAGCATCAGAAGATGAGGAATCCTCGGCTGTGGAGCTGATGCTATCGCTATTGCTCCCATGGTCATTGTCACTGTCATCATCACTACCAGCAGTCTGTGATCCATAAGCACGGTTGTTTGCTGCCGCCTTGCCTCGCTTGCCATTGTTGGATGCCGATGTGGTGACTGCTTTGCGAACCGCCTCAATGGTGGTGGTCTCAAGCCGGGCACCCGGTTTGAGAGCGACCACTTTGTCCTTGACCTTGACCGTTGCATAGAAATTCGGCTTGCTGATCTTGGAACGGATGGTCCGCACGGCGGGTTTTGCTCCTGCTGCCGTGACATTCATCTCAGTCTTGCCCGTTGCACTCTGCGTGACAGATGCTGTCTGGCCGCGCGTGATCTCCGTGGTGTTCCCGGTCGCCCCATCGGAGACTTCCACGCGGCCGTTGTGCACGGATACATTGGAGCGGTTCTTTGCTACGTCAACCGTGAAGGTCGTACCCTTGACCACGGCAGTGAGATAGGGTGTCTTGACAGCGAAATGCTGCACATCCTTCTTGTTGACCGATAGCTGAAGCTGCCCGCTTTGCTGAAGGATGAGAGTCTTGCCCGGCTGGATGTATTTATCAGGCGGGATCGCCATGATTGTTCCCGGCCCGACCTGAATGCGTTCCTTGCCTCTGGTGAGCAGCAGGCGCGTCCGGTTTGATGTCGAAAGAGTCTGTCCCGGAGCCAGTATTGAGCCTTGACGCACCTTGATGGCAGTTGCGCCCTTTTCGGCGATATAGGCAAGACCGGTAACCTTCTTTACGGTCCAGCTGGCAGTTGTCTGGGCGAAGGCTGCTGACGGAAAGAGCAGGAAGAGCGCGAGAATGAAGGCAATACGATGCATTACTGCATATCCTTGGTATTTGAAGACGGGCAATCAAGCGTCAGAAAGACATATTCGTTCTGCGAGATATGACCGCGGCAGCCTGAACGTGAGATTAATGCAGTGATCAAAATGGAGGCAATCGTTACAATAGTGCGCAAAAGTGTCCAAGTCGGTTAAGCAAACGTTAATGGTGCTTTACTGCGTGTTTGAAGATGTCTGTCCGTGTTGCATCGCCTTCAGTTGCTCCTTGAACTTCTCGCAAGGGTCGATCTCATCAACGCGGGGAGTGAACCAGACAAAATCATAGAGTGCAGGATCGAAGCCGGGGTAGGTGGCCGGATCATTGCTGCCCCTCATGACCTCCATGAAGGAGACGGAGACCACGGTCTTGCCGGGCTCCAGAAACATCGGCACGCCGCGGTCCTTTCGGGTGTGGCCGTTACCGGCGATGAGGATTGAAAGATCGTCTGCAGTGCCAGCCTGCCGCATGGCCCGCGCCATATGGGCATCCTTGAGCCGCTGCATCGTCATCAGCGGGCCGACCGAGCCGGGCCCCATCATGCCGCAATGAGCGGCGACCAATTCCTCGGTGAGGCTGTCGCGCTGGCTGACGTCATAGTCCAGCTCCCACCTGAGGTCTTTCTGCAAATCATCAGACAGGATCCCCTTGCGGCCAGCCGCCAGCAGGTCGTCCCGTTCCGGATTGCCTGCGTGCAAGGTCATGTGATGGGCAAGAGCTGTGGTAAAAATCGGTTGGTAGAGCGCCCAGTCGGGCCAGCCGCGTGTCTCCCATTCCAGCGTCAGCCCAAGGGGCTTTGTTAAATTTTCGGCAGTTTTCTGCGCCTCAGGACCGGAAACAACGGTTTCGGCAGCCTTTTGCGAGATGGCATCAAGAGCAGGCTGGTAATGTGGCTCCAGCATTTCAAGGATCACATGTCCCTTGCGTCCGCTCGGGGCAATCCGCACAGCGGCCTCCTCAATCATCCGGGCCTGCAATGCATGATGGCGGGGATTGTCGTGTTTTTCTCCCAGCAGCAGATAACGGGCCCCGGCGATGGCGTCAGCAAGCTCCTGCACTGAGGCTTTCTGTCCGGTTCGTGTGTTCCAGAGGCTGTCGGACAATGGATGGTCTGTCAGTATCATGGACCGCTCGCTGTTTCCGGGTGCCTGTGCAGGTGCGGGGGCGCTTGCCGCCTGTGCAAGCGGCGGGGCACCAAAGAAACCTGCAGCGAAAAACAGGACGAGAATGAACAGGAATGCCAGAATGACTGCAAACAGGATGAAGACAAAGACGCGGCGGGCGAGTGAGCGCTGCGGTAGCCCGTCATGAATATTGTCATGATTGCTGTCATGATTTCTGTCCGGCTTTGTATCATGGCTTCTGCCATGGGGCATGGTTTTTCCTCCTCATTTCCTGATGCCGAGGGGTGCCCGGCTTCGCACTTTTGATCTGCAATCCTTTCCGGCGACTGGTTGCGGTGACGGACGGAAGCCATTTTAAACCATCCCGCCAGTGAGTACAGCAGCCACGCGGTGCCGTTGGCCGAAAGAAGTAGGCGGAGGGTAAATACTGTGGCCCCCTCCAACTCTTGCTTGCACTTTGCCTTCTGTGGGTTAATCTCCGGAAACAAACCTGGCTCACAGGAATACGAATTTATAGTATGGGAGACATGATTATGGCTATCAGCTGGGTCCTTCTCGGGATCGTGGTTCTTTTGGGCCTTTACGCCATCGCCATCTACAACAAGCTGGTCAAGACCCGGCAGATGGTCAATGAAGGATGGTCGGGTATTGATGTGCAGTTGAAGCGCCGGGCCAATCTCATTCCAAACCTAGTCGAAGCCGTGAAAGGCTACATGGGCCATGAACGCGAGACCCTTGAAAAGGTCACCGAAATGCGTGCCCGTGCTGCCAACGCCTCTGGCGGCGGTGCCATGGAACGCGCTCAGGCCGAAGGCAACCTGTCCAAGGCGCTGGTCAATCTGATGGCTGTTGCCGAAAACTACCCTGACCTCAAGGCCAACGAGGGGTTCCAGAACCTGCAGCAGGAGCTGGCCAAGGCCGAGGATGAAATCCAGCTTGCTCGCCGCTATTACAACGGTACGGTTCGCAACCTCAACACGATGATCGAACAGTTTCCGTCCAATATCGTTGCCGGCTTCTTCTCTTATGACAAGAAGGACTATTTCGAACTGGACAATGAAGCAGACCGCGCAACGCCGCAGGTCAAGTTCTGACAGAGGTCTGTTCAGCGCTCGGTGGCTCGACGCTGCCGGGTCTCCATGTTGATGCCCGCCGCAGTGTGCCGATGTCCGGTGCCGCGTCGGGCTTTCCCATTTGCCGTACATGATCGGAAGGTGGCCGGTATGATGCTCCGTAGCCTGTTCTATTCAGTCATCGCAACCCTTTGTCTGTTGTTCGGAACGGGCAGCCCCGAGGCCTTCGCCCGCGAGCGCATTACCGATTATCAGGTTGCCATTACCGTCAATCCAGACCGCACGGTTGATATCACCGAGGTCATTTCGGTCACTGTCGAGGGCGATCAGATCAAGCGCGGCCTGCTGCGGGATATCCCGGAGACCTATCGTGGCAGAGGCGGCAGCTATGTTCACATCAATCCCACGGTCAGTGCCGTGCTGCGCGATGGGCAGAGCGAGCCATACCAGACCAGCCACGAGGGGCGCTATTTCCGCCTGCGCATCGGCGACGCCGATGTGCTTTTGCAGAATGGTGTCCACACCTACGAGATCTCCTACAGCGTCGACGATTCCATCGGCTTTTTCGATGACTATGACGAGATCTACTGGAACGCCATCGGCACGGAGTGGGCCTTCCCCATTGATGCCGCCCGCGTGGTCGTGCAATTGCCCGATGGGGCAAGCGTTCTGCAATACTCGGTTTATACCGGCAGCGAAGGCGAGAAGGGCAATAGCTATCGGGTGGCTGGCCAAAGCGAAAACGCCATCGCCTTCGAGGCGACACGCCGGTTTGATGTCGGCGAGGGCATGACTGTCGCCGTGGCCTGGCCAAAGGGCATCGTGCCGGAACCGAGCAAAGCCGAACGGGCCGTTGGAAGCTTCCTCGACAACAGCCCGATGATGGTCATCATACTCGGCGCCGTGCTGCAATTCCTCTGGCTGGTCTATTCGTGGATCAAGGTTGGAAAAGACCCCGAGCGTGGCACCGTCATTCCCCTGTTCCGGGCACCCGACACCATATCCCCCGCCATCGCCAGCTATATCTATGGCATGGGCACCTTCGAGGAAGGCGACCAGACCTCCTTCATGGCGGCCCTGATCTCGCTGGGCACCAAGGGCCTCATTTCCATCAAGGAGGAAGGCAAGAGCGTCGAGATTCATCGCACCGACAATCCGGGTAGCACAGCTTCGGGCAGAAAACAGATGGACAGCCGCGTCAAGGCTTTGCCTGCTGGCGAGAAGGCCCTGTTCAAGGCGCTGTTCAAGGGGCGCGATGTGGTCAAACTGAAGACCATGCAATATGAGCAGATGAGCAAGATCATGTCGGCCTTTACCAGCGCCATCGACAAGGAGACCGGCGAAACCTATTTCCACGAGAATATGGGGAAGAGCTTTATTGGCCTCATGATCGCCGTTGCATCGATGGTGCTGTTTGTTCTGTTGCGGACTTTTCTGGCGCCTCCCTTCGAGTTTCCCATTCTGGAAGTGGCAACTGCAGTCTTCCTTGGCGTGTTCATGACCCTCTTCTTTGTCTTTGCGGGAGCTCTGCTGCCGGAGAGGATCAGCAATGGTCTGAGAACCATCATCCTCGCTGGTCTGGCCATTGTTGCCATCTTGATCATGGTTGGTGAACAGACCGATGTGATGCCAGGGTCCGATTTCTTTGCAGTCGGGCCAACGTTGCTGGCCGTTTTCATGTGGCTGTTGGCGATTGCCTTCTATCACTGGATGAAGGCGCCGACCCTCAAGGGCCGCGAGATCATGGACAAGGTTGAGGGGCTCAAGCTGTTCATGACCGTGACCGCAGGCGAACAGGCCTATCAGGCCAGCGCGGCGGGCATGCCGGAGCTGACGCCCAGGCTCTATGAAGATCTTCTGCCCTATGCCATTGCTTTGGGGGTTGAACGCAAGTGGTCCAAGATCATGGAAAAGAAGGTCTTCTCGCAGATGCCTCCCGGACAATCCTATCAGCCGGTCTGGTATGCGGGGCACTTCGATACGTCGAAACCGACTGCCTCCCTTGCACAGGTCACCGACGCCATTGGCACCAATCTCAAGAGCGCAATGACGCCTCCTGCCTCCTCGTCCTCGGGCTCCTCGGGTGGCGGCTCATCCGGTGGCGGCGGCGGTGGCGGCGGCGGTGGCGGCTGGTAATTGCTGGCAATCGCCTTCCATGCACCCCGCTGGACTGAAGCGGACGGCTTCAGTATTCAGTCAGCGGCCTCTTCAGGCGTCAGCGTTGGCAGGCGTTCGTATATGGGCCGGAAGCTGCGCCGGTGGTGGATGGTAACCCCCAAGCGGTCTAGCGCGTCCAGATGCTGTTTCGTGCCATAGCCCATGTGGCTCTCGAAGCCATAGCCGGGGAAGGCGCGCCCCATGCGCATCATCAGGTGATCGCGGGTGACCTTGGCAACGATGGACGCTGCCGCAATGGAGAGCGACCGGCTGTCTCCCTTGATGACGTGACGTCCGGGGCAGGGCGACGCTGTGGCGACATCGCGCCCGTCAAACAGCGCAAAGGCGGGCCGCACCGGCAGGCCTTCCAGAGCCCGAGCCATTGCCCATAGCGTTGCCCCGCGAATGTTGAGGGCGTCGATCTGGGCCGGAGAGGCCGAGGCGACCGACACATGGGCGCTGGTGCAGATCTCCTTGAACAGCCTCTCACGCTTTGCTTCCGACAGCTTCTTTGAATCATTGAGCCCATCAGGAATGGCCATAGGGTCGAGGATCACCGCAGCCGTTACCACAGGACCGGCCAGTGGCCCGCGCCCCACCTCATCGACTCCGGCGACCGGCCCACCGATCTGCTTGATGATCTCTTCTTCAAGCGAATAGTCCGGTCCGTTACTGGCGAGGTCGAATAGACCGCCTTGTGTGGTCTTGCTGTTTGGGAATGATCCCTTGCGTTTCATGGCGCTGTTCCTATCCGGCGTCCATCTTGTTGACGCTGCCGACGCGCAGCCCCGGTGCCGGACGTTCGACCAGCACCGACCGCCGGAAGCGGAACAGTTTGGCCGGTCTGCCGCCGGTGCTCGTTGAGGATGCCCCGGTCGGCTCGACCAGTTGGCCCTGTTCCACCAGTCGCCGGAAATTCTGCTTGTGCAGATGGCGCCCCGATATGGCCTCCACCGTTGCCTGCAGCTCGGTGAGGGTGAAACTGTCGGGCAGCAGCTCGAAGATCACCGGCCGATATTTGAGCTTGCTGCGCAGGCGTGAAATGGCGGTTGCGAGGATACGCCGGTGATCCATCTGCATTGGCAGACCGAACAGCTGTGTGCCAGCTGCGGGGGGGGCGCCGCGATCACGATAGTGCTCAAGCACCAGACCGGCCTCGTAAAGCAGCTCATAGCGTTCCAGCACCCGTTCCTCATCCCAAACTGCGCCGTCAATGCCAAAGAACAGACGCAACCGCTGCATCGGGCTCAGCGCCTTGTTGCCGTCGTCTGTTGCCGTGGCGGCCCAGTCGCGCAGCGCCGGGATCAATTGGCCATCGAGCATCGGGGGGCGATCATCGCGCCAGTCTTCCCAGGGGAAATGGCTGTACCAGCTGCGCCAGCGCCCGCCGAAGCCGTTCAGTTGCTCGTCATTGCCGTTGTTGGCAGTCTCCGCCAGATGCGTGAGGGCCAGATAACCGATCGATACCTCGTGCAGGTCTCCCGCGTCGGCCTCCACTCTGCGGCCCCTGTCGCCGAACGTATAAAGCTGCTCCACATAGCCAAGGCGCAGGCCGGTCTGGCTGCGCACCCAGGCGCGCAACCCGGCTTCCAGCGTGCGATGCCGGGCCGGTTCAAACGGACCGAACGGCAGCGAGGCCTGATTGCCAATGGTGCCGGTGGACATTTTCGGTTCCGGCGTGGCTGGATGCTGCGAGCGAAGGGGCTGAAGGGCAGGGGCGTCATTGCGACGGGCATTGTCGGGCAGATGCACTTCCAGCACCATCGGCGTCAGCGCCCGTACGGCGAGAATGGCGGCATTGAGCCCGATGGCGATGGAAACCATCGATGTGTTATCGGCGTCCTGATCCACGATCTGCCCTTGTTCTCAGAATCCGGTCAAAGGTCTTTCGTGTATGGTTACAGCATCAGGAGGAGGAAGAAAACCATTTCCGACCGAGGGCTGGCGTGCGCTATCGAGGCGGCACCACAATCAGTCGATATGGGGCATGGCAAATACGTTGCCTTCATAGCAGTCGGCGCCACGGCCGATGCTTCTGATGGCTTCATTCATGCGCCCATCGCGCCCCAACAGCTCGTCAGCCAACTCCACCAGCCGCCGGTTGGGCGTTGCAGGCGGGGACGCCTTGCGCAGATCCTCGGCCAGCAACATCTCGTCAAGATCGGGCCGCAGGGCACAGGCGGCGATATAGGCCGAAGCGGTCGACCGGCTGACACCGGCCCAGCAATGGATGACCATTGGCGCACTGCGGTCCCATTTGTGCAGAAAGGCAATCAGCTGCGCGACCTGCTGTCCGGTGCTGAGCGTGAAACCGGGGATGGTGGCGGCAATATCGTTCATGCCGAGAAACAGATGATTTTCCGGTGCGATGCGCTTCGGACGGATGACCTCCATGTCAGGATTGACCACGCTGACCAGATGAGAGGCCTTGACTGCCTCGACCACCCTGTCGAGCTTGGAGAGGGAGCAAACATAGAGCATCGAACGAACCGTACCTTTCCTGCCGGTCCCCTGACCGGACTTCAATCACCCACGCTGCGAGAGGCGCTTTGATGGCTGCCCTGAGAGGACAGGACAAGACTAGCAGCTTTTCATGTCCCTTGCGCTCAACCGGCGCTTACCATTTGGTCGCAAACCCTTCGTCTCAGACCCGGGAATTGCGGGAATGCCATCCCTCAGGCACCCAGAGCCTGATGCAGGTTATGGAAGCGCTGGAGAAAGGCTTCCTCGGCCTCGCCGGTGCTCCACGGCGTGATCGGCAGCGCCTCCTCATCCAGGCCATCGGGGGCGCCGAACAGCTGCCGGGCCTCTGTTGCCTCGAAGCCAGCCAGATGAACCGCCTCGAAATAGGCTGAAATCCGGTCCGCCTGCTTGATCTGCTTCTTGAGGGCGGCCGTGGGGTGTGGCGCAAGGCCGAACCGGATGTGAATGGCGGCCTCAAGCCGGTCTTCAATGCGCTTGTAATCGGCACCGATCGCCGACTTGAACGGCGAGATCATGTCGCCGACCACATATTCCGCGCCGTCATGCAGAAGCCCCATCATCAGGGCCGCGACTGGTAGGGCGGGAAACTTCTGGCGCATGATCATCTCGACGATCAGGCAATGCTGGGCCACGGAGAATGGGTGCTCGCCGATGGTCTGGCCATTCCAGCGGGCGACGCGGGCGAGGCCATGGGCGATATCCTCGATCTCGATGTCAAGCGGTGACGGATCGAGCAAATCAAGCCGTCGCCCGGAAAGCATGCGCTGCCAGGCACGGGGGGCTTCGGATTTCAGGGCCATGTCAGTCTCCAAATCTTGGCTGGGGCGTGTTCAGTCATGACCTAAACCAATCGGCCTGTCATTGGTATGGAAAATCCGAGGATCTCACGACAATTTCATGCGCAAGCAATCGTGCGGACCGCGTGGCGTTCCACATCGCTCCATCGCATTGGGAAAAGGACATGGTTCTAAAAGGTGAGGATAATTTTCAACAATTAAATACGGACAATATTGTATTCAATTTTTGAGAATGAAATGCAACAATTCAAGCTACTTACCAATGACAATTTGAAAGATTCTAAGAAGATCGACGGCAAATCTCAGCCTAACTCACTGTTTTGTTATGGCTTTTGCGTTGACTTTGCGAACGTTTCGCATCAAGTTCAGCGCATCACAACCGATCTTGGGCCTTGAACCCACCATTGGAGACAGACATGAGACATTCCTGCCGGGCCCTCCGAGCGACGGTATCCGTTGCCGCCCTGCTTACGATATCCACAAACGCCAGCCTTGCTGCCAGCGAAGTGAATATCTACTCCTACCGCCAGCCGTTCCTGATCGAGCCACTTCTGGAAGCCTTCCAGAAAGAGACGGGCATTCGAGCCAATCTGATCTTTGCCAAGCAGGGTCTGGAGACCCGCATTGAGGCAGAAGGGGAGAACTCCCCTGCAGACCTGCTGCTCAGCACCGATGTCGGTCGTCTGGAAGCTGCAAAGCAACAGGGCATCGCCCAGCCTGTGGCTTCCGATATTCTCAAGGCAAATATTCCCGCCCGATACCGTGATGCCGATAACCAGTGGTTTGGTCTTACCACCAGGGCACGGGTGGTCTACGCCTCGAAAGAACGGGTCAAACAGGATAGCATCACCTATGAAGACCTGGCCGATCCGAAATGGAAGGGCCGCATCTGCACCCGCTCCGGCCAGCATGATTACACCATCGGCCTGATCGCTTCGATGATCGTGCATCATGGTGAAGAAGAAACCCGTGCATGGCTGGAAGGGCTGAAGGCCAATCTGGCGCGCCGCCCAACCAGCAATGATCGCGCCCAGGTCAAGGCCGTCTATGCGGGTGAATGCGATCTTGCTCTCGGCAACACCTACTACATGGGTCAGATGCAAACCAATGACAAGGAGCCCGAACAGAAGGAATGGGCCGCCTCGGTCCGCATTCTGTTCCCCAACACCGACGGGCGCGGCACCCATGTCAACATTTCCGGCATGCTGCTGGTCAAGCATGCGCCGAACCGGGATAACGCCATCAAACTGATGGAATTCCTGTCTTCGGCCGAAGCCCAGCAGATCTATGCGGAAGGCAACTTCGAATATCCTGTGCTGGATGGTGTCGAGCCGTCAGCCATCGTCAAGAGCTGGGGTAGTTTCAAGCCCGATAGCGTTGCCCTCGGCGAGATTGCCGATGCGCGCAAGAAGGCGTCCGAGCTGGTCGATATCGTGGATTTTGATGCTGGTGCCAACTAGGGGACGCTGACCGGATTGGAATAATCCGGGTGGTTCGAACCGAAGGAAAGAAGGAATTTTATCGAATTGGTTGAAGGCAAGCCGATTTGCCCCCAGTGGCAAAGCGAGGCGGACTGTACTGGTCCTACAGTCCATGGCCGTTAGGCGACCCTTCACCCAATAAGCGCTTGGCAGACGACAGATGCGATACTGGTCCTCTCGCGTCGACCGACTGTAAGGAGCGCAACCCCAAACGGTCCCGCATTCGGTGGCATGAAAATAAAGCTGGTCCCTTTATTATGCGCGTCATCGAACGATACGGTCTTATGCATACCGGGCTTTTGCCCACAAGACAAGAATGCGGGATTGGACATGAAGGCATTCGGTCAAAATAGTGGACAAGCTGGTCCCTTGTTTACTCTCCGCCTGTCCGATTGCCTTTAATGGATTGTGCCACGACGGCTTCCCGTCGTGGCACTTTCATTTTGGGGCGGGAGTCTCTCGGTTTCTCCCGCTCGAAGTCTCCTGAGAGAACCGTCTCAGGCTGGCAGTTCTTCTGCTTCCCTGTCGGCACGACGGGTCGCCACCAGCGTGATGATACCGGCAACCGCAGCAAGCGAGGCAGACAGCACGGCGGTGCGATAGTCGCTGTAGCTGGCGATGATGCCCATCAGCGAGCCGCCCACCAGCCCTGAAAGGAACATCGAGTTGGTGTAGAGCGCCATGGCGTTGCCGATGAAGCCACGAGCAAAGGACTGCATGAAGGAAATGCTGACCGCCGCGAAGATGCCGAAATAGGTGCCTTCGATGGCCGAGGCTATGGACATTTCCGTCAGTGACGTGATGGTGGAAAGATAGCCATAGCAGACAACGGCCATCATGCTGGCCAGGATCATCGCGTTGCGGGCACCCATCTTTTTCAGCAGCCCCGGCGTGCCCAGAATGACCACCACTTCAAAAAAGCATTTGACGGCGATGGCCAGCCCCGGCGCATAGTCGGGCAGATGCGCTTCCTTGATCATGAACAGCGGTGCCGAGGAAAGCGCCAGCGAGTTGCCAAGGGCAATGAAGAAGCAGGCGACCGTGGCGGCCCAGAGCGGGAAGTTGAAATTGCTGGCCGCTGCTGCACTGGCTGCCGCAGAATCCTGATGGGCCGGATGGGTACGGCGAAATGGCTGCTTCAGTGTGATGTTCCACACCAGCAACCAGACGCAGCCGATCGCGACAGCCAGCTGGAAAACGATCATGTGGCCATAGACGCTGGCCAGCGCAAAGCAGAGCGCCGGAGCGACCATCCAGGCAAGGGACATCATGGCGCGTACACGGGAATTGAATTTGGCCGAGTCCAGATGGCTCTGGTCTGCATAGAAGCGGGCAAAGCTGAGGATGGTGCCGATGGCGGTGTTGGCGATCGCCAGACAGGCCGCGAACATCGTCACAAGCGTCCAGTAGCTGGTGACGAACAGCAGCGAGCTCATCGCAGCAAGATAGGCAAGGATGGAGGCGAGGAGGAGCTTGCGGATGTCCCAACCCTGATCGATCTTGTGCCCCACGAAGCGGTTCGCCGCAACGGCCAGTACGGTGGCCACAAGGGAGTAGACGCTGATCATCATCGGCGACTTCTGGAGATCTTCAATGATGAACAGTCCCATGAAAGGGACCGTCGCGGCATTGGAGAAGGAGCCGACAAAAACCAGCACGAGAACGAGATATTGATTGGGCATAACGGTGGACACTTGCATGCTTGCAGGCACCCGCAAGGGGCCATGCAGTTCAAATTTCAGGAATCGGAAAAGCCCCGCGCTTGAGACGAGCCCGTACTTGAGACGAGACTGAAACGAGAGAAGCGATCGGGGGAGACTTGGGATATTGGGCCTATATTGATGGAAAATACTTAATTTAACGCCAAGCGCAAGAACAATCTGATCACGAAGGCGGCCCACATGGCTCATATGCAACTGGTTCAGCCCTAGGGACAGCTTGATTTCGTGGCCTGATTAAAATATGTGTTTAATTCTCAAGAATACGGTTTTCCCCTGAGTTCGGCGCCAGCCCAAGGAGGTCGCATGTCCGAAACCGCAAATGCGACCAAGGTATCCGGTGTCAGAAGGCTGGTGGCTGAGGCAGGACGCCTCGCCAGCCTGATTGTTCCACCACGCACCGGTGGCGGCTCGCGTCTTGGTTATTGGCTGTTGTTGCTGGTCCTGCTGCTGGTCATTGCGCCAGTGCTTTCGCTGTTGGCCATTGCATTCGGTGACGCAGGCGATGTCTGGCCACATCTCCTGTCAACAGTGCTGCCGCGCTCCATCATGACGACGGTTTGGCTGATGCTTGGAGTTGGGGGGCTGACCAGTCTGCTCGGGGTCTCCTCCGCCTGGCTGGTGACCATGTGCCGGTTTCCCGGTCGGGGGGTGTTCCTGTGGGCTCTGCTGCTGCCGCTGGCCATCCCCACCTATATCGTCGCCTATACGGCAGTTGATCTGCTGGACTATTCCGGCCCGGCGCAAACGCTCATCCGCTGGTTGTTCGGTTTCAAGAGCGCTCGCGATTACTGGTTTCCCGAGGTGCGGTCGCTGCCCGGCAGCATTCTGGTGATGAGCTTCGTGCTCTATCCCTATGTCTTCCTGACAACGCGGGCGACCTTTCTGATGCAGTCGGCCTGTGCCCTTGATGTGGCGCGGACCCTTGGGGCAGGGCCGGTGCGGCTGTTCTTTGCCGTGGCCCTGCCGCTGGCGCGACCGGCGATTGTCGTCGGGGTGACGCTGGCCATGATGGAATGCCTCAATGATATCGGGGCGGTGGAATTCTTCGGGGTCAAGACCCTGACCTTCAGCGTCTATGATACCTGGCTCAATCGGGCCAGCCTTGCGGGGGCTGCGCAGATATCAACGGTCATGCTGGTGGTGGTGCTGTTGCTGCTGTGGCTGGAACGACGCGGCCGACGCGAACAGCGTTTTGCCACGACAACCCGGCGCTATCAGTCCCTGCCGAGCTTCCGGCTCAGAGGCTGGCGGGCAGGGGCGGCCTTTCTGGTCTGCTTGCTGCCCATTCTGCTCGGCTTTGTGCTGCCAGCATCGGTTCTGATGCGCTCGGTCCTGTTCCACTGGCGCGACAACATCAACAGCGATTTTCTGGCCGCCGCAGGCAATTCGCTGTTGCTGGCGTCGGTCGCCGCCTTGCTCACAGCGTCTCTCGGTACGGCGCTTGCCTATTTCGCTCGCAGCCAGAAGAGCGCACTGGTGAAGGCCGTCACGCGGCTATCCTCGATCGGCTATGCGGTGCCCGGCACTGTGCTGGCCGTGGGGATCCTCATTCCGGTGGCCTGGCTCGACAATCTCATTGCCTCAAGCATGAAGGAATGGTTCGGCATCGCTTCCGGGCTTGTTCTGATCGGTTCCGGCGCTGCGATGCTGTACGCTTACTGCGTCCGCTTCATGGCCATGTCCTATGGGGCAGGGGAAACCGGGTTGCAGCGCGTCTCTCCCAATCTGGAAGCTGCCGCCCGCACGCTCGGTCGCTCCCCCTGGCAGACGCTGGTGGAAATCGATCTGCCAATGATCCGCCCGGCGCTCATGTCCGGGGCATTGCTGGTTTTTGTCGACGTGATGAAAGAGCTGCCCGCAACCATTTTGCTGCGGCCGTTCAACTTCAACACACTGGCGACCCTTGTCTATGGGCAGGCCTCGCTGGAGGCCTTCGAGAAGGGCGCGCTCGCGGCGCTGACAATCGTGCTGGTGGGAATCGTGCCGGTCATTCTGCTCTCCCGCACGTCAGGGCGGTCCATGCACGAGTGAGCGGGCATGGTGAATGAAAGGGTCCCGGCCTGAGCCGGGATAGGTAGCGGAATGCACGGACTTGTCATCGCCCGCTTGATCTCGGGTGAATCTCCCGTCCAAAAGGCGCTTGGACAAAGAGCCTCACACCGAAGCTGTCATCCATACATATCGTGTCTAAGAATGAATAATGAAGTACTTTCTTGTTAAATTGATCAGAAAGTGGGAATGTAAGTTATTTCATTCATAAATATCAGTTAAATAATCCATATTTTTGTGGCATCTGTTGAGAATTTCTCTCTTATTTGGTGTATTTATTCTTTTATGAAGAGCAATAATGGAATTGAAAATATTATTGCTAAAGTTTTTTGGCGTAATTATTAGTTGGAAATATCTATTAGAAAAAACTTATTTATCAATATTATTGGGCGGGTTGGTGCTTTGACTGCCGCTGACGGAGGGTCTTGTCGGTAGGAGGGTTTCTCAATATCAACGTGAAATCCTTGAGGTTCCGTATGTGAAAATCTGCCCGTCTCGTCTTTTGACATGGGTGGCGCCAACGTAAAGGTCAACGCCGCCTATTTCATCATGCCGGTTGCTGCAATTCATCCTTGTCGGCAGCGCGTCGCATCTGTGGTCTTTTCTTTCCCTGTTGTTAACCAACCGCCCGTCACATTTTGATTTGTACAATCTTCCCTCGGCTAGATAGTATGTGCTCGAAATATGGGCAGATTTATGCCTTTAGAAGAAAATTTTTATCGTGGTGAGGCTGTCACGCCGATTGTTTGCTGAACGGGAGCGATTCCGGCTGAAGGCAAACAGCATGTGCGGCCATGGTTCCAAACTGACGTTGATATCGGCTCAGACCGGTTCGATGGGGCTGAGTGGCACGTAGCGTGACACACGGTGCGCAGTCGTTACCGGTTTCCCGGTGACAACAGGACGAGAGGTATGAGGCAGTAACATGGCCTTCAGGACCACTCTTCAGACTGGCTTCTATGGGCTTCCATAGGGCTTCCGTCGGCAGCTGGCAGTTCTTGGCCCAGGTCCTGACATCGAAGGTGCGGGGCTGAAGGTCGCTCGCCCTTGACGGCCGTGGGCGAGCCGCGATCCACTAAGAAGGAACGGTTTGATAGATGACAAGGACCATGCGGATCCGTATCCTGTGGAGCACATTGGCATTCCTGATCTTGCTGGTCGGGTTGGTCATGGCTACGCCCTATCTGATCAATACCAGACTGGTCAAGAACCAGATTTCCCAGCAGATTTCGGACTGGTTGGGGCTTCCCGTCACGGTACACGGCGAACCCGTTGTCACGATTTTCCCCTATCTGACGGTCAAGCTAAAAGACATCGAAATCGCCTCAAGTCTGGGAGAGAATGAACCGCCGCTGGTCTCTATGCAGACCCTGCGGGCGCAGATGTACTGGCTACCGTTGCTCATTGGCAAATTCGAGGTGCGCCGGTTCCATCTGATCGAGCCGGTGTTCGAACTGGTTCGCCAGAAGGAGGGAGCCTTCTCCTGGGACCTGCGCGGCGGCTCCCTGTTCAAGACTGACAACGGGCGTCTCACTCTGTCCGATCTGACCTTGGGCAATTTCCAGATCACCCAAGGCGTCGCCCATTTCAAGGACGATGTTTCTGGCACCGAGGAACAGGTTTCCGATATCAACATGGCGTTTGACTGGCCGCGCACCGAAAAGACTGCCTCAATCAAGGGGACAGCGCTGTGGCGTGACGAAACAGTCGAGCTGAAGGCAAGCTCCGGCAAGCCGATGGAGCTGTTTGCGGGTGGGCTGTCGCCGCTGTCTCTTGATCTGTCGTCGCCGCTCTTCAAGATCTCGCTGGATGGATCTGCGGCGACCATGTCGAACTTCCAGTTTGAAGGAGATTTTTCCTTCAGCACCCCGTCGCTCAGCAACTTCATGCACTGGTCGGGGCGTGACCTGCCCTCGGGCCGCGATCTGGGGCCTGCGTCCCTGTCGGCGCGCGCCAATCTGGTTGGAGCCTCTATTGCGCTTTCCGATCTGGACGCCAGCCTCGACAAGAACAAGATCAACGGCGTCCTGCAACTTGATTTCCGCCAAAGCCGCCCGATGGTTCAGGGGACGCTGGCAAGCGACGTGCTGGATCTGGCCCAGTATGTGCGTATGCCCGAAAGCATCGATGAACTGATGCACTATGATCTCACCCGGAGCAAGGCGGCATCCGTCGACTTCGACATCCGGCTGTCCGCGACGGACCTGAAGCTCGGGCCGGTCAATCTGGGGCGGGCTGCGGCTTCCCTGATGACGCGCGACAATCAGGTTTCCGTGTCCATCGGCGAGGCCTATGCCTATGGCGGACGGCTGGAAGCCACCCTCGACATGAAGCAGGACAACGATGATCCAACCCGGATGAACACCAGCCTGCGTGCCAAGGCCAACGGTATCTCGGCTGCCGGTGTAACGCGGGAGCTGTCCGGAGACGAACTGCTGACGGGCACGGCCCTGATGGAGCTGGACCTGCAGGCACGGGGCACTCATCTTGATGAGACGCTGGCCGATGCGCATGGCACCCTGTCGGTGGTGCTGACCGATGGCGAGCTCAATCATTTCGATCTGGGCTTGTTCCAGAGTGCCTTGCAGGAAGGGCGCGACATTGACAGCGAAAAGCTGCGCCAGGGCAAGTCGGAGTTCGATGTGCTTTCGATCCGTGGCCAACTGGCCGACCAGACGCTGGATATCGAAGGTCTGCGCATGACATCAGGCAAGCGGGCCCTGTTGGGGGCGGCGCGCTATGGCTTTGAAAACGGTGAGCTGGATTTCCCCGGCACGCTGGCGATCTACCGAAGCTCGGACCCTGCCAGCCATTCGACGGAAGCGCCGGAGCGGGAAATCCCGTTCCTGATGAGTGGCTCGTTTGACGCGCCCCGTATTTCCCTTCGTCAGGTGAGGGAAAATGTGGTGCCCGACAACAAGGATATTCTGGCGCCCGGTGTTCCGCAGGTGATCAATCAGGAGATCAATCCGGTCCTTGCCCCAGAGGTAATCCCTCAGGAGGTGGATAAGGCAGGGCAGTCGGCTTCCGATGCTGCCCCGGAGCAATCTTCCGTCGAGACAGGTGGCGCGGCTCCGACTGAAGGCATGACCGTCACGGACGAACCCGCAGGCACCCCGCCGCCGGATCCTGTCGATCCGTCAGGGGCGGCCCCGGGCAAGCCTTCCTTGTCCATCCCTCTGGAAGGGGGCATCAATGGCTTCCCTCTTGCCGACCCTGACACAGGCCTCAGCCTCAAGCCCTGAGGGTGGGCGGTGAAGACGGTAAGCAGTGTGAGAGCCTTTGGTCTTATGGCGCAGGCGGGCGGATCGGGGCAGACTTGAGAAATTGACATCAGCGGTGGAATCGGAACAAGAAAGTGAACCGAAGCCGGAAACGTGAACAGTTTCCGGTGGCTGTGCGATAACCGGTGAGTTGGGGCTTCGGCATTCTGCCTAATGCTGGCCGACACCGGTCCGAGATAGGTGTGTCGGGCAGGAAAGTCCGTTATACGCCAACGGGAGACCGCGAGGAGAAAAGCATGCGATTTGCCAGAATGCTGTCTGGGTTGGGCAAGGCCCTGCTTGCCTCGTTGATTACCGGCACGGTGCTGGGGTTTCTCGGTGTCACAAGCCGCGATATCTTTCCCGGCATGGCAAGTTATGTTGACCAACTGACCGATGCGATCGAGCTGACGGTGAATTGGCTGGTGATCTGGGTGGTCCCCAATATCCTCGTCGGGATGGTGATTATCGTACCGATCTGGATCATTCTGATCCTCTTTGGCCCCAGACGCTGACGAAGCCAAGGCCAAACAGTCAGCTACCTGACGATCTGGCTGGGAAATAACCTGCCATCAGTCGCAAGAAGGGGCGGCAGGCGAGAGGACGTTGCACGTCCCCCTGTCTTCCTGCTCTCAAAAGACTTTCCTTTTCAAGAGTGCCATACGAACGAGCCCAAGCATTCTTCCGACGGTCTTTCGGTGGTTCCGACGGCTCTGGCGACCATCCGGGCCTGCTCAGACGTCGCCGCGCTTTGACGAGTCGATCCAGCGCTCCAGCAACTGGGTTGCAGAAACATTGTAGCCCAGTGTTTCATAGAAGCTGATGACCTTTTCGTTGCCTGTGCGCACCATCAGCTGGGACTTCCAGATGCCTTGTGCCAGATGCCATTCCTCAACCGCCTTCATCATCGCCTTGCCGAGACCTGCACTCTGGTGATCCGGAGCAACCGAGAGATAGTAGGTCCAGCCGCGGTGACCGTCATGGCCTGCCATCGCCGCAGCAACAATCGGCCCGCCATCTTCGAGACGGGCGACCAGCACGGTCGAATTGGGTTGGGAGCGGGCAAAGGCAATATCGTTATAGGGGTTGTTCCACGGGCGTGTCAGACCGCAGTCCTGCCACAGGGCAACGACAGTCTCGATTTCGTCATCCTGAATATCCGAGACGACTAAGGGTATCATTGGTTGGTTTCCTTCTTCGTGGCAGCAACGGCCTTGAGCAGCTTGTCAGGGTTCATCAACCCCTTGGGATCAAGAAGATCCTTGATCTGCCGCATCAGCTCCATTTCCACCGGGTCTTTGACATCGGGCAGATGGTCCCG
This sequence comes from Cohaesibacter haloalkalitolerans, assembly GCF_003574655.1. GTDB lineage: Bacteria > Pseudomonadota > Alphaproteobacteria > Rhizobiales > Cohaesibacteraceae > Cohaesibacter > Cohaesibacter haloalkalitolerans. Next base: position 88,047 of record NZ_QNUM01000002.1, on the reverse strand, counting down.
CTTGAGAGTACCGATGCCATGCTCTGCCGAGATGGAGCCACCCATGTCCGTGACAATGGCATGGACCATCTCGTTTATTTCTTCCCAACGGGCAAGAAAGGTTGTCCGGTCGGCGCCAATCGGCTGGGAGATGTTGAAGTGCAGGTTGCCGTCGCCCATATGGCCGAAGGGCACGGGACGGCAGCCCGGAATGGCTGCCTCGCAGGCCGGGATAGCCCGCCTCAGAAACGCAGGAACAGCGCTCACCGGCACGGAAATGTCGTGCTTGATCGAGCCGCCTTCATTTTTCTGCACTTCGCTCATGCCATGGCGCAGCCGCCAGAAGTCCGCCGCCTGCTGGCTGCTTTCCGCCAACGCCGCGTCTTCAACGATGGCGGCTTCGAAGGCCTCCTCGAATATCGCCTCGATCAGTGCCCGGCCATCGACTGCAGGCGAGTTGATCGACAGCTCCATGAGGCAATACCACGGGTGTGGCTCGGCCATCATGTCGCGGGTGCCCTGTGCGTGCCTGATGGCAAATTCGACGCCGATGCGCGGCATCAGCTCGAAGCCTGTCAGTATGGAGCCGGAATGGCGGCGTGCCAGCATGAACAGTGAAAAGGCATCTTCTGGCGTCGCCACGCCGAACATTGCGACCTGCTGGTCGATGGGGCGTGGATAGAGCTTCAGCGATGCGGCGGTGATGATGCCCAGCGTTCCCTCTGCCCCAATGAACAGATGCTTGAGATCATAGCCGGTGTTGTCCTTGCGCAGGGTGCGCAGACTGTTGAGGATTCGCCCGTCGGGCAGAACCACTTCGATCCCCAACACCATGTCGCGGCTGTTGCCGTAGGAAAGCACGCTGGTGCCACCGGCATTGGTGGAAAGATTGCCGCCAATCTGGCAAGACCCCTGTGCGCCGAGTGTCAGCGGGAACAGCCTGTCGGCTTCTTCGGCTGCGCGTTGCAACTGCTCAAGAATGACACCTGACTCGACGATTGCCACGTTGCTGTCCGGATCAAGCTGGCGGATGCGGTTGAGCCGCTCGGTGGAGAGAATGATCTGGTTGCCGCTCTGGTCCGGGATCTGCCCGCCAACCAGACCGGTGTTGCCCCCCTGCGGCACGATGGCCAGATCGAGGCTGTAGGCCAGCTTCATGACCGCGCTCACCTCGGCCGTGCTGCCCGGCTTCAGCACCAGTGCTGTCTTGCCGACAAACTTGTCGCGCCATTCGTGGCAATAGGGATCGGTATCGGCATGGCTCGTCAGGCAATGCTGCTCGCCCAGCAGGGCCTTGAACTGATCGATGACGGCTTGATCGACAGGGCTGTGCCCTGACGTGTTTGGCGATAGGGTAGGATTCTTCACTGGCAGCTTCGCTTGATAGAGAGGGGCAAGACAACAAGCGCTGTCGTTGGTCCCCGGGGTGGGTCTGTTGTGGCCAACTTATCAGAAGTAACTCGGGCTGAAAAGCAACTTGGACGTGGAGAATGCCTCGGGAGGGAAGATAAGGGACGATGGGGGAAGGCGACTGGCTGGCGGAGCTGAGGGCTGCCAATGCGCATCATCCGGTTGCCAGAGCCTGTTCCTGTCCTTGCAAGAAATACTACAGTCTAGTCTTGACGACTTCTTTGCCATGGAAGCCTGATGGAATATCGGGAAGACATTGCAATAAATGGCAACTCTCTGCGACTCGTGTGCCGGACCCGGGCGTAAATACCCAAGGCAAAATCATACTTTTGGGGAAGAGTTACGCACAGGTAAATCGTTTGATGTTGCCTAAAGTGACGCAGAAGCCATGATATTCGGCAACTTATTTGCATACCCCATAGCATTTGCCAAATAAATATATATAAAATATTGCCTATTGCTATTTGTCTGCATCACAGCAAGGGGACAGCTGGATGCCTAATATGGGTTCATCTTCAAGAAAGAGGCCTGTTCAACGTATGAACAGCGCCAGAAGACAGCTCGAGATCGTGAACGCTGCGTTCGATTGTATCGCCGCGTCAGGACACTTGTCGCTGTCAACAACGGAACTTGCCTACAAGGTAGGCATTTCTCAGCCGGCAATTTTCCGGCATTTTCGATCAAAGCAGCAATTGCATCGGGCAATTCTCGAGGAAGCCAACCTGCGGGTGATCGATGAACTGAAACTGCTGATCGGTCGTTCCGAAATGTGGAGCGATCCGATCAATCTGCTTCAGGACGTCATCTTCCAGATGGGGGCCAGTTTCGAGCGTTCGCCGGGTGTGTGGCTGACCTTGATCTGTCAGCGCAGTATTGCCGCAGAGGCAGAACTGCCCATGGTCGAAGCATCGGGACGGGGCAACAAATGCGCCATCTCGCAACTGACCTATACCCTGGAACGGCTGTTTTCCGCCGCCCGGGACAAGAAGCAGGTTAGCGATCTCTTGAAACCGCAAGATATCAGCAACATCATGCTGTCCATCCTCTTCGGGATGGGGCAGCTGTGGCTGAATGACGAACGCAGTTTCGATTTGCAGCAGCGTCTTGGCGTCGCGTTGGAGGGTGTCCTTGCAGGATATCAATTTCTGCCGGACCAGCCCAGAAGCCGCATGCAGATCTCGGCCATCGCGTGAAACTTAGCCGTTTTCCTGTCGGGCTCAACCGGCAGGAGGGCGCAATGATAATCAGAGGCAGGATGTCCGCGTCAGCGGGTGCCCTGCCTTTTTGCGCCGGTTTCATGCCAGCCTTGTGCCAGCTTCACGCCTGTCTCGTGTCTGTCTTGTTCAGTCTCCCTCGGTTGGCTCTGCCGTGTCGCACGGCTGGTTCGTGCCGAACGAGCTAATGCCGTTCGTCTTCTAGGGGGAGGTATGCATATCCGTATTTTCACGCCTGTCATTATTCTGCAGGAACGGAGCCACCCGAACCGGGCGTCACAAATGGGGCTTTGCCATACGGCGCGGTTAAGAATCTGTAACAAATATTGAGCACAGCCGTATGATCGCACCTGAATTTAGGCATTGCAATTTTGTTGCAACATGGTTGATAAAGGCCACACATATCTCGTGATGGTTTGCACGAAGGCCATGGTGGGGGGCCATGGAGGCAGGAAATTGCCCTGTCAACCTTCCGCCGATCACTGTTTCCAGCATTCATTTCTGGTAGTTTTATCAGGGCTGCTTCAGGAACAGGCCTTGGCAGGGTTTAAACTGCAACCATCCGGCTTACTTGGCCCTGACCGCTGATGGCTGCGGGGCACAGAATTACGCGAGACACTCGCGACAGAATCAAGAGGTTCCTATGTCTGACAAACCACAATTGATGAAGGGCAAACGCGGCCTGATTATGGGTGTTGCCAACAACCGTTCCATCGCCTGGGGCATTGCCAAAGCCTGCAAGGACGCTGGCGCGGAGCTGGCCCTGACCTATCAGGGTGATGCAATGAAGAAGCGTGTAGAGCCGCTCGCCGAACAGCTTGATGCCCTTGTGGTGGGACATTGCGACGTGACCGATGGTGCAACGATCGATGCCGTTTTCTCCAATCTGGCCGAAGAGTGGGGCACAATTGATTTTGTCGTGCACTGCATTGCCTTCTCCGACAAGGACGAACTGACCGGCCGCTACATCGACACCACTGCCGAAAACTTCACCCAGTCGATGTTCATTTCGGCCTATTCCTTCACGGCAATCGCCCAGCGCGCCGAAAAGCTCATGCCGGAAGGCGGCTCGCTGCTGACCCTCACCTATTATGGTGCTGAAAAGGTCATGCCGCACTACAACGTCATGGGCGTTGCCAAGTCTGCTCTGGAAACCTCGGTCAAATATCTGGCCGAAGATCTGGGCAAGAACAACATCCGTGTCAATGCCATTTCCGCAGGGCCAATCAAGACCCTTGCTGCTTCCGGCATCGGCGACTTCCGCTACATCCTCAAATGGAACGAATACAACTCGCCGCTGCGCCGTGTTGTTTCCATCGAGGAAGTCGGTGATTCCGCCGTCTATTTGCTGTCCGACTTTGCACGTGGCGTAACCGGCGAAATCCACCATGTGGATGCTGGCTACCATGTTGTCGGCATGAAGGCTGTCGACGCTCCGGACATCACCGTTTAGGCGCCGTCGTCTTTCCCGTCTTTCAAGGCCCGGTTTCGTCCGGGCCTTGCTATAGCTGCCGCATTATGCATCCGTGGTCTGCCAAATTTGGCAGTTGCCGCGGATGCTTTTTTATGGCCTAAAGACGGCATCAAACTGAAGGGCCCTTAAGGGTGACCCGCGCTCAGGATGGAAGGCTGAACACTTTGCCGCCAGCGCCGGACCCGGACCGAGCCTCTGGCCTCAACCGAACGAGCCAACCGCATGCACCAAGGAGAGATGATGCCGATCCCGCCCATTTACTACATTCGCCATGGTGAAACCGACTGGAACGCCGAATATCGGTATCAGGGCCAGAAGGACATTCCGCTCAATGTGAAGGGTGAGGGGCAGGCGCGTCGCAACGGGCGAGTGCTGGCCGAAATCCTCCCCGATCCTTCCGAAGCCAATCTGTTCTGCAGTCCGATGACGCGCACCCGCCAGACGCTGGCGCTGGTGATGGAAGAGGCTGGCTGGTCAGGCAGCGAGTGGGCCAGGAGTGTCACTTTTGAAGACAAGCTGATCGAATTTTCCTTCGGCGACTGGGAAGGCTGGACGCTGGAGGAGATCAAGGAACGCGAGCCGGAGCTCTATTGGGAACGCGAGAAGGACAAATGGCGCACCTGCATGCCAAACGGTGAAAGCTATCAGATGCTGTCCGAGCGGGTCGGAGGCTGGTTCCACAATCTGGACAAGCCGACAGTGGTCATCGGCCATGGCGGCGTGTTGCGTATCGTGCGCTATTTCCTGGAAAAAGTGCCTGAACTCGAAGCTCCGTTGCTGAAAACCCCACAAGACAAGATTTATTTCTGGGATGGTCAGGAGGCGAGCTGGATCTGATCTCGCCATTTCTGCCTGATCATGTGGCACATATTTCTTCAGTTTATTCAAATGTTTGAAATAAGAGTCGCAAGAAAACGCGCAGATTTCTGCCATGCACGCACTCGTTGACTCAAGTTATAGATAAATCTTTCTCAAATTTACCCCCGGCTCCTGACGAAAATTTAGGAAGCTTTTGATAATGTTCCCCGGCAAACGGGAATCTCAACAAAATCAGCTTAAGACACGGTTTCCAAACCCGTGTGTCTGGGGAAGCTTGGAAATGAGGATATCGAAGAAACTTGCCGGCATGATACTGGTGTGTGGTGTCATGGTCTCACATGGTGCCTCGGCTGCCTCCGAGGATATCGTCAGTGCATTGGCTGGAAGCTCCTTTTATTGCAGCGGTGGCAATGAATCATCGGGGCGCGACTACCACTTCAAGGCCGGATCGGGATCCATCTCCCGGATCGATCCGCGCTTTCCCGACAAGGAAGTGGTGTTCAACATCGGCAGTGCCAACAAGGGCCAGTTGGGTGACTACTGGAGCTACGAAACCCTGAGTGATACGCGCGGAGGGCGCGTCCATCTCTATGAACGGGTTTCCATGCGCAGCCCCAAACAGAGCCGCCATATCTACACGACCTATGAGCTTTACAAGAATGATGACCAGATCACCATGGTCCTCTACAACGGCGTCAGCGGTGCCCGAGACTGGACACACAAGACCATGCGGGACTGTGGCCAGAAGGTGGGCAACAAGATCATCGGCAAGGGCAACCGTTACTGGTCCACGACCTTTGCCAAATAGCGGGCTCTGATGCTCAGCATTCGGTCGAATATTAGGAAGACGCTGCTGGCAAGCGCGTCTTCCGCCTCCTCCTGAATGTGATCAGCGCCGCCGCTAGGCATACCCGCCCGGGATTCTCGGGAATGGGTGCGCTTGGTCGCGTATCCACCCCGACCACAGCCCAGAGCTGGTATCAGAGCTGGCCCCAGAGCTGGCCCCAGAGCTGGTCTCTGAGCTGGCATGAGCATAAATACGCCCCTAAATATGCGCTTAAATGTGCTCAGGCGTTTGACCTTTTCCTCCTTGCTCTTTATGACAGTTTCGTTGGATTTATCTTGGCGTGCACAGCAACGGCTGCGGTACGCCCGGTCGCGAGACGTCGTGCATGGGCATGGGGCTTCGGGGACAGGGTTCCCGTCGGTGCCGATATGCCACGCATCTCGGATGATCGCTAGAGACGGGAAGCCCGCCACACATGTCACATAACAGTTTCGGACACCTCTTTCGCGTTACCACCTGGGGGGAAAGCCACGGGCCGGCCATTGGCTGCACCGTCGACGGTTGCCCTTCGCTGATCGGCCTGACCCGCGAGGACATCCAGAAGGACCTGGACCGTCGCCGTCCGGGCCAGTCGCGCTATACCACCCAGCGGCAGGAAGCCGATCAGGTGGACATCCTGTCCGGCGTCTTCGCTCATCCCCAGACCGGTGAGCAGGTGACCACCGGTACCTCGATCAGCCTCATCATTCACAACACCGACCAGCGCTCCAAGGACTATGGCGACATTGCCGAACGCTATCGTCCCGGCCATGCCGACTTCACCTATGATGCCAAATACGGCATCCGCGACTATCGTGGCGGTGGCCGCTCCTCGGCTCGCGAAACCGCCATGCGCGTTGCTGCCGGTGCCGTTGCCCGCAAGGTCATTCCCGACATCACGATCCGCGGCGCTCTGGTGCAAATGGGCCCGCACAAGATCAATCGCGCCAACTGGGACTGGGACGAGGTTAACAACAATCCCTTCTTCTGCCCGGACAAGGAGGCTGCGGCCTTCTTTGCCGACTATCTTGACGGTATCCGCAAATCTGGCTCCTCCATCGGCGCGGTGATCGAGATTGTTGCCTCTGGCGTTCCTGCCGGCTTGGGCGCGCCGATCTATGCCAAGCTCGATCAGGATATCGCCAGTGCGATGATGTCGATCAACGCGGTCAAGGGTGTCGAGATCGGTGAAGGATTCAACGCAGCTTGTCTGACAGGTGAAGAAAATGCCGATGAAATGCGCATCGGGCCGGACGGACAGCCGGAGTTTCTCTCCAATCACGCAGGAGGTATCCTTGGCGGTATCGCCAGCGGGCAGGATGTCGTGGTGCGCTTTGCCATCAAGCCAACCAGTTCCATCCTGACCCCGAAAAAGTCTATCACCCGCTCCGGCGAGGAAGTGGATGTCATGACCAAGGGACGCCACGACCCTTGCGTGGGCATCCGCGCTGTGCCGGTTGGCGAGGCCATGCTGGCGCTGGTTCTGGCCGACCACACGCTGCTGCATCGGGCACAACAGGGCGGAATGTAGGATTGTTTTTTCGCGGACAAGGACTATGTCTAGGCCGCAGGGACACTGTCGCTCTCTCGTTGACCGGTACTGGGTCAATACGCAGGGTCGAGGCCTCCCGGAACAAGCAGAATAACAACAAGAGCAAACCAGCACCGGACAACGGATAACAACAACGAGGACAGTAACGACATGGCCGACATGGAACGGGTTGCGCAAGCCATTCGCGCATTTGAAAAAGGGGAAATGGTGGTCGTCACCGACGATGACGATCGTGAAAACGAAGGCGATCTGATCGTTGCCGCGACCAAGATCACCCCTGAACAGATGGGCTTCATCATTCGCCACAGCTCAGGCATCGTCTGTGCGCCAATGACGGGCGAGAATGCCCGCCGCCTCAACCTGACCCCGATGGTTGCGCACAATGATGCGCCGCTCTCGACGGCCTTCACCGTATCGGTGGACTTCAAGCATGGCACCACCACGGGCATTTCTGCCGAAGAACGCAGCATCACCGTGCATGGCCTTGCCAATGGCAACTCCAGTGCCACCGATTTCGTCCGCCCTGGTCATATCTTCCCGCTGATCGCCAAGGAAGGCGGCGTGCTGGTCCGTTCCGGCCATACCGAAGCAGCTGTTGACCTTTGCAATCTGGCTGGCCTGCCTCCGGTTGGTGTGATTTCCGAGCTGGTCAATGATGATGGCACGGTCAAGAAAGGCCCGGACATTATCGCCTTTGCCAAAGAGCATGGCATCACCCATGTATCCGTTGCCGACCTCATCGCCTATCGTCAGCGCATCGAGCGTCTGGTTGACCGCATTGAAGACTTCCAGATCGACACCCGTTTCGGCCCGGCCCGCGCTGTGACCTTCAAGGCCAAGTTCGATGATATGGAACATGTCGCCCTGATTTTCGGCGATATCCGCGATGGCAAGGACATTCCGGTTCGTATCCATCAGGAAAACGTGCTGGCCGACATTTTCGGCACCTCCGGCACTCTTGACAAGATTTCCGAGAGATTTGCCGCTGATCGTGGCGTTCTTGTCTATTTGCGTGATGGCTCGCCTTGTGTGGCCACTGGCTCCATGCGCCCGCGTGACGCTCTGGAACTGGCCCAGAATGAAGAGCATAAAAGTGCAAAAGGCCGCGAGAATAGCTGGCGCGACATCGGGCTTGGCGCGCAGATCCTGAAAGACCTTGGCATTTCCTCTATCCGTCTGCTGTCGTCTCGCGAGCGCACTTATGTGGGGCTGGATGGTTTTGGCCTTGAGATCTCGGGCACGGATATCATCTGAGCAGACCCGTCCGCTATTGAGCAACAATGAAAAACCCGCAGAGCCTTAAAAAGCTCTGCGGGTTTCGCTTGCCCACCCGCTTGTGCGGAAGGGGCCCACAATGTGTCCGATGGCCTAGCGCATGCTAAGCGTCGGTTTGGCCTTTGGCCGGAACAGCGGCGAGATGAGGCGCCGCCAGGCCAGGGCAAAGCCGGTCCAGACGAGGAACAGGCAGGCCAGAGATGCGATACCCGCGAGGGTCTGCCCGATTACCCCATAGACCTCGCCGGTGTGCAGGAAGCGGATGTAGCGCCGCAGCGACTGGGTCGGGGTGGCCATTTCATCCGGCCCTTTGACCGAAGCAACCTCGCCACTCTCGCGATCATAGGTGATGGTCTGCTGGGTTGCACCCTGTTTGCCATTGCCGGTGTCGATCAGCACATCGACCGTCTTGGCCTGATCAGAGGCCGGAACGATGATGGAAATGGTCTTCCAGTTGCTTTCCACGCCCTCTGCCTTGTCCAGAATGGACTGGAAGGAAACCAACTGCTCGGCAGGCAGCGAGGAAGTACCGCCACCTGAGCTCTTGGCCCACATGCCCTTGCCCTGTCCGCGCCCCTGTGGCGCTTCAAGGCCCGCTGCGGCAAACACCAGATTGTTGGCCCACTGATAGGACAGCACGGCCCCGGAGCCGACCACCGCCACTAGCGGGATCACCACCCAGAAGGAAAAGACATGGTGCCAGTTGAAGTCGCGCGCCTTGGCGGTCGGCATTTTCTGGAAGAAGATCTTCTGCCTGATGAAGGACCATTTCCATTTGCGCGGCAGCCATAGATAGATACCCGACAGGATGATGAACAGGAAGGCGACGTTGCTGATCTTGACCATCTGGCTGCCGGCGGAGTCGAAGCCCATCGCCAGATTGCGGTGAATGTTTTCCATCAGTCCGAAGAAACCTTCAGTCGGATTGCTGTCTGCCTCGATGAAGGCGCCGCTGTAGGGATCGATCAGCTTGGCTTCATGCCGTCCGGCAGACACAGAAACCGGCTTTGACGCATCGCTGTAGAAATTGAGCGTGGCGGTCTCGCCCGGAAATGCCGGTTGGGCGATCTTCATGATGTCGTCAGCCGACATCATCTCGGTATAGTCGGCTGTCGGAGCAACCGATGGATCAAAGGCTGCCTTGATCTGCGCCTCATAGGTCAACATGACGCCCGTAAAGGCCAACGCAAAAATGACAAGGCCGGTGGCTACGCCCACGACAAGGTGGGTCCAAAAAATAATGCGTCTGAAAGACATTGCAGCGTCTCCGCTCAAGAGATTTTATCGATACTATTGCCAAGCATACTGCAGCTTCTGCTCAAAAAAATCTCGACAATTCCCGCAATTGTCATGAAATGTCGCAGTCTCCTTTCTGGTTACATTTCGATACACTCTTCCTGCCTGCCGTGGGTTGGAAGAGTGCTTTTCAACACGATGGGTATTGTTCTTTGGCAGGGGGTGCGTGTGAAAAATGCCCTGTTCGGCGATAAGAAGGGGCAAACGGTGCGGATTTCTGGCTCTAAAGGACAAATTAATCTTTGGAACCATTTGAACTCTTCGCGGGTGTGCCTAAATATAAGGAAGAGCAAAAGTTCACATCTGATTCACTTTTGCTTCTTACACTTGAGCAATGGTCTTAGGAACAGGTGGAAAAAATGGCAAAAAAAGCAATCGCAAAAAGCGCTTCCATTGATGTCGCCAAATATGCCGCAATGCTGAGTCTGGGGCTGGTCGCCTACGGCCTGTTCTGGCTTTCCGTGAACTGATCGGCCTTTCGGCTTGAATTGATCCATGCGAGCGGCTTGCCTGCTGGCCCGCATCCTCCATTATCTATTGACTCCCGCCCCGTCACCGGCCATGAGCACGGTTGATGAGGGGCTTTCGTGAGAAGCAACTGGTTCGCCTTGTCCATTCATGGCGATAAGGATGCGTGTGTGTGCCCGTCAGTAGGCGAAGAATACCGACGGGCCATCTTTCGTGGTGTGCACCAGAGCCTTTGTCGTCAGGGCAAAGCTGCCGTGAAGGAGATCCTCGATCTCATGGGCGTGCGGTGCTCCGAGCACCAGATGCCGAGCCCCTGCCGCACGGGCATGATCAACGGCCCTGCGGGCTGCCTGACCGGCTGGTGCATCGAGCAGAAGCACATCGACGTCGAGCCCACCTGCCGCAAGTCGGCTGCTGGCATCGGCCAGAATGCGCCTGGCCCTTTCCTCACTTTCCAGAGCTGCCTCCTCTCCTTCGACAACTTCCCGCATCCGCACATGCAAGGCTGTGACCTTGCTGACGGCTGATGCCCGCGCCAGCGCAATGGCCTGTTCGATCACACGGACGTCCCGGTTACTGCCATCAACAGCGATGACGACCGAGGCCTGCTGCACGCCTGCTGCCGAGCTGGCTTCATGCGTGGCAGGGGCGATGCTGGCCCGCCGGAGTCCCATGATGACCGGCGCCAGAAGGGCCGCCACAGCGGCAACAGAGAAGGCCGGCAGAACCCCGAATGATTCTGCCAGATGAGGGACTGCGAATGGAGCGATGACACCGGCAAACCAGCGCAGGAAATTGTAACCGGCCGAGGCAACAGGGCGCGGAACGTCCGACACTTCCAGCGCCAGTTCCGTAAACAGCGTGTTGCACACCCCCATGACCGCGCCGGAAAGAATGACGCAGACTGCCACCACCAGCTTGCTGCCAACACCCATGGCAATCAGCATCGTTGCCAGCAGAACGAGACAGACCGAAATCACCGGCAGGATGCCAAAACGGGCATCAACGCGCGGTGCGACAAACACCGAAAAGATCGCCAGCAAAACGCCCCAGCCAAAGAAGATGCCGCCGACTGCGTAGGCCGACAGATCCAGAACAAAGGGCGCAAAGGCCAGCACAGTGAAAAAGGCGAAGAAGTAGAAGAAGGACGCGAGCGAAACGGTGAACAGCCCCGGATGGCCAAGGGCCCTGATCGGTGCGCTGATGGCTATCTTCTTGTCAGGCTTTGGCAATTTCGGCAGGAATAGCAGGATCGACACAAAGCCGATTGCCATCAGGGTCGCCGTTCCGAAGAAGGGATAACGCCACGACTGTGCGCCGAGCAGCGCTCCGACGAGCGGACCTCCCGAGAGGCCAAGCCCGATGGCGGCCTCATAGATCAGCACGGCCTTGCCCGTACCACCGCGGGTGACCGCCACCAGCACCGACAGGGCCGTCACCACGAAGAAGGCGTTGCCCAGCCCCCAACCGGCCCGGAAGCCGATCAGCTCGGCGACAGATTGGGAGGTGCCCGCCAACGCCGCAAAGACGATGATCAGAGCAGCGCCGATCAGCAGGGTGACGCGGCTGCCAAGGCGGCTGGATACGAAGCCGGTGATCAGCATCATGATCGAGGTGACGAAGAAGTAGGATGTGAAGAGCAGGGACACCTGACTGGCCGACGCATGGAGGCCCGCAGCGATGGCTGTCAAGATTGGATCAACCAGACCAATTGACATGAAGCCGACAACGCAGGCAAATGCAGTGGCCCAGACGGCAATCGGCTGATCCCTGAAACTGCTTGCCGCCTTGGGGGTGGCAATGGAAAGATGGGACTCTGTCGCAGACATGGATTACTCGCAGAAATGAAATGGGAAGAAACGCGATCGATGCTGTCCCCGATGGGGAGGAAACAAGTTTGGAAAAACTACAGATAGCCCGCATGGAAATCAAGTTGTATGGTACAAGAAAATAAAATGACGGAGGATATGCATGTCTGAGCATAGTGAGACCAACGGACAGGACGCGGGCACAGGCGAGTCGGATGCTCGTTCTGCTGATGCTATTTCCCAGCTGGAGCGGGAGATCGCCTTCATGATCCGGCGACTGGATTCGATCTATCGGAAAAGACGCTATCCTCTTGAACGGGCGCACTATCTTGCCCTGATGGTGCTCAGGGAACGAGCCCACTCCAGTGGCGAACTGGCCACCATGCTCGGGCTTGACCAATCCACGGTGACCAGACAGATCGTGGCCATGGAGAAGAAGGGATATGTTCTGCGCAAAAGCAATCCCGATGATGGCCGCGGGATCATGATCGAGATTGAAGCAAAGGGGCTTGAGCTGTTCCAGCAGATGCAGCTTGCCCGTCGCCGGAGCCTGCAGACCATGATGAAAGACTGGCCGGGCGAGGATCTTTGCCAGTTTGCCGATCATGTCATCCGCTTTAACGAGGCCATCAAGGCGATGGATGAAATCTGAGGACGGCATGGGGCAAGGCCGCTCGGCAATGGCTGACCGGACAGGCCTTTCGGGGAAGGCGCAGGATGGGCGCTCCGGCCTTTGCGGAAAGCGTGGGTTCCCGGCCGCCGGTGGCAAGATGTCTCTTGACCGATGCCGCCCCTGCGCTTATTTTGCCTGCATGAGCAAAAACCTGACCATCGCTACCGTATCCTATTGGTACCCATCCTGTTAGATGGGTGGTTGGCTTTTGCGTGCTTAAGACAGACCACCGGGTTCGGTGGTCTTCTTGTTTCTGATGTCTGATCTCCGCACCCTGAAACGCCCTCGCTCAAAGACCGAGGCAAGGAGAGACGACATGACCCATCTTTCAAAGATACGACCCTTCACCATACGACAGGCGCGCCTTGATGATTTCGAGGCCATGGAACCGCTGTGGCGTCAGCTCGACGGCTACCATCAGGCCCGTGACCCGCAGCGCTTCCCGCACAAACAGGATGAGGCACCGCGTTCTCGCGAGTATATCGCCGAGGTTATCCATTGCGCCGACAGGGCGCTGTTGCTGGCAGAAAGCTGCCCCAGCCTTGAGGGGGAGGCATCGCGGCTTATTGGCCTGTGCCTTGTGACGCTGAGAACCTGCCCGCCGGGCCCGGTCTACCCGGTGCGGGTCATTTTCGAGGTCGAAAATCTGGTGGTTGACGAAACCATACGGCGGCAGGGCGTGGCGCGGGCCCTGCTTGGTGAAGCGGAGACCTGGGCACGCAGCAATGGCGCCAAGGAAATGCTGCTCAACGTCTATGACTTCAATGAAGGAGCAAAGAGATTTTATGAGCAGCTCGGTTTCCAGCCCTTGCGCGTGCAAATGGTGCATGCCCTTTGAGGCTGAAGCCGGCAGGTCTGTCTTGCGAAGCTGGCGGGTGGGCGATCAGCGCTGGATGATGCGGGGGGAGGCTTTCTGGTCTTCATCCCGCACATTGAACTTGTAGCGGATCGCCAGTCCACGCAGCAGCAGCGCCGCACCCATCGAGATGATGGCGCTGATTGCCGGATCCACCTCCAGATAGTGGAAGCCGACAAACAGGCAAGAGCCAAGAAGCGCCGCCGTGGCATAGATCTCCTGCCGCAGCAGGAAGGGCACCACGTTGCACAGGATGTCGCGGATGAGGCCGCCAAAGGTTGCAGTGATCACGCCCATCATGATGCAGATTGCCGGATGGTGGCCAAGCTCCAGGGTCAGCACGGTACCTGTCACCGAGAAGATTGCCATGCCGATGGCATCGATCCAGTTGAAGATCTGGCGCTGAGACCAGCCGATGCGCTCGACCGCATAGGCCAAAAGGGATGCTGGCATGACAATGGCCAGCGGCGTCGGGTCGCTGACCCAGTTGACGGGCAAAGCGCCAATGAGGATGTCGCGCAGGGTGCCGCCACCAGTGGCTGTCACAAAGCCGACCATCAACACGCCGAAGAAATCCATTTCCGACTGCAGAGCCCGTAGGCCTCCGGTCATGGCAAAGACAATCAGCCCGGCATAAAAGAAAATCGGCACGATCTTGTCGAGAAACAACTCGGGTGCCATCAACAGGGGCTGGGTGAATGACATGGCTTGTAAGCCTTTCGGTAACGGATACTCTCTGCGGGCATGATTAGGCAGATTTCCGCCAACAAAGCAACCACCTGAACTGCAAACGCGGTTGACCCTGTGTGTAGCTGATAGCGCCGATTGTCAGAAAAAAATTAATGATGGGTTAAGTAGTGCGAATTTACCAAAAACCCATTAGAAATCAAATGGATTTACGTATGTTTGTTTTCTGTATGTTCTCTTTGATGGTCCGGTGTTCCGGGTGCGATTCATTTGTTTGATTTTTGTTCTTTTTGTGTTCTTGGAGAAATTAAATAGATCAAAAGAATTTTACGGTTTCGCTTTACCCGCAGTGGTCGCAAATGGCTATCGGAGGTTTTTCGATTTGTCGCTCGGCCCCGGGTTACAGTTTGATACAATTTGCTGCAGCGGGGTTACCTCATGCCATAATCCTGAGGGATTTTGTGCGTATCTTTCAGAGGCAAGAGAAATTCTGACGCGAATTTGAAAACTCGATGATGTTCTGAACTTGGACCACCGCGACAGTGGTGAAACGGGATTGATGATCTGACAGGGCAATGAGGAATTGGCCAAGCAGAGCAACCCGATTGCACGACAGGGAATTGCTGTCGAGACGGCTGAAAGGGCAAACGCCCCGCATGTCAGTCCGGAATTCTGGAAGAAGCCACGGGGCAGGGCGGACAGGCCAGTTGAAGCGATCGAAAATGCCACCATATAAAGAAGTGAAAAATTTCGATGGCGATGGAACAAAGTCCTCTCTTGAGAGTTATGAGAGTGAAAGCTCTGTTGATGAGGTTTATATTATGCGCAACATGTTATTTTTGACGGCAATCGGAATTCTGACCAAGCATTTGTTCTCCATGGTTGTTGGCATAAAGAACCGCCTGTTCTAAGGCTCCTTCGTTTTGCAGTCTCCCGGATCGTGGGCCTCCCGTGTTTGAAAACCCTGAGCAGAGGCGCCTGTCAGGACAGGTCTGGGCAGTGGTGGATGTTTGTCTGCTGCCTCTCTTTTCCTCCAACAGAAAAGCCCCAGAGGCTCTTGCCCGCCGTATATCCTATTCGCCCTCACAGACTGAAAGTTCAGCAGCTCATTTTGTTGCTTGTCTTTCCTGTTTGGCACAGGGTCACATCTTTCCAGATCGTTTGAAATCTGTGGGGCTGAAGAAATGCGGTCCCGGACCGATTCTCCTGATGCAGAGCTTTTAGTGGGGGTCATCGGGGAAGTGGTGAGCGATTGTCCCGCGCATGGTGCCTCATAAACTGGGATAATTCTCAATTGCACGTGCTCTTGCATATTTCTAACAATGTCTGCGTGTTTCGGATTCTGATATAGACATGGCAGGAAACAAAACCGTGAGAAAATCTGCGCAAAAGCTGAAGGTTCCTTTGATTTTTTCTCAACAAGCCCGCAAACATGATTCCACTTGAACCAGAAGAAACGCCATGCAGAATACAACGCACATCCTGGTCATCGAAGATGACACTGAAATCCAGTCGCTGCTGGCTGCGTTATTGCAGCGCAATGGCTGGATGGCCTCGTTGGCTTCCAACGGGCGCGAGGCAGACGCCATTTTGGCCCGCAGCAATATCGACCTGATCCTTTTGGATGTCATGCTTCCCGGCGAAGACGGGTTGAGCATTTGCTCCCGCATTCGGTCCATTTCAACAGTACCCATCATGATTCTCTCTGCCAAGAGCGAGGATATCGACAGGGTGGTCGGGTTGGAACTGGGCGCTGACGATTACATGGCCAAGCCGTTCAATCCCAGGGAGCTGGAAGCTCGCATCAAGGCAATGCTGCGTCGCAGCCGCATGTCGATCAAGGACAGCCGCATGCAGGCGCCAATCCTCTATTTCGGAGGCAAATGGCAGCTCGACATCAGAAAACGAGAGTTAAACGATTACAATGGCGTGCAGATCCATCTGACGCCAGCCGAGTTCGATCTGCTGCGTGTTTTCTGCGAAAGACCCGGCCTGACATTGACCCGTGAACAGTTGATCGAGCTGACACAGGGCCCGAGCTCCGGCGCGACCGAGCGCAGTATCGACATCCTGATCTCCCGTTTGCGCCGCAAGCTGGAAAACGGACCGAACAGCCAGAAACTCATTCACACCGTTCGTTCCGGTGGCTATGAGTTCATCGCGGAAGTCCATGAACAGCGCGAGACTGTATGAGAAAGGCTCGCTGGTTCCACTTTCTCAATTCCATTGCCGGTCAGTTGCTGATCCTTCTGATTCTGGCAATGGGAATGTTCTTGACCGGCATCTATGTTTCGGTGCAGGCGGCGCGTGTGGCGCCGCTGGCTCCGCCAATCATGCTCTATTCCGAACGCCAGGTCGGTATAGCCGAAGCCCTGGCGCAGTTGCCGTCAGATGCTGTCGAGCCAGCTCTGCAACAGCTACGAGTCGAGCACCCCAACGTCACCTACTTGCTCCTCTCCGGCTCGGACCCGGTTGTTGCGTCGCTTGAGTGGATGCGCCGCAACATTGGTGTTGCCGATCTGCCGCCTGCCCCTCCTGCCGAACCTCTAGGTTTTCTGTCACGACTGATCTCGCCTCTTGGAGAACCTCCCTCTAGTGCCGATATTGCAAAGGGTTTTGCCAATCCTCAGGCAATCGGATTGTCCTTTGCGCGCTCGGTTCATCAAATTGAAGACAATCAGTCGCAGGTGACGGTCTATTCCCGGCTGCCGGATCAGCGTGTCCTGAGCGCCAGCATTACCCTCAGAGCGCCGGAAATGCCCAATCATGCGCTTGAAAATGTCCTGATCTACTCCCTTGTGTGCACCCTGCTGCTGCTGCTGTGGGCCATCCTTTTCCTGATCCGGCCCCTGCGTCGTCTGGCGCAGGTGACCAACAACATCGCCAAGGAAAACGCCAAGCCGCAGATGGCCGAAGTT
The DNA here is from genome assembly GCF_003574655.1 of Cohaesibacter haloalkalitolerans. Classification (GTDB taxonomy): domain Bacteria; phylum Pseudomonadota; class Alphaproteobacteria; order Rhizobiales; family Cohaesibacteraceae; genus Cohaesibacter; species Cohaesibacter haloalkalitolerans. The sequence continues at coordinate 70,792 of NZ_QNUM01000002.1, read as the reverse complement.
GCTGGCCCCACAGAGCTGCGTGTGGCGTCCATGGCGCTCAACAAGATGCAGGATCGCATCCACCAGTTGATCGAGGATCGCACGCGCATGTTGGCCGCTGTTGGCCATGATTTGCGTACCCCGGTTACGCGCCTGCGCCTCAGGGCCGATACGGTCGAGCCGGAAGAGCTGCGCAAGGCTTTCCTGCGCGATCTTACGATGATGGACGGATTGCTGACCCGCTTGATGACCTATTTCAGCAAGGGAGAAACTGGGGAGAAACCGGTCCGTCTGGAACTGAGCAGTCTGGTCGACAGTCTGGCCTGTGAGTGGAGTGATGCTGGCGAAGCTGTTGAACTGACCGACTACACCAACCTGACCATTTTGGCCCGTCCCAACGATCTCTCCCGCTTGGTCGACAACCTGATTGACAATGCCGTCAAATACGCCGGGGCTTGTGAAATCTCGCTGAAAAAGGAAGGCGCCTTTGCCTGCCTGCGGGTGATCGATCATGGCCCGGGCATCGCTCTGGAAGACAGGTTTTTGTTGCAGGAGCCTTTTGCCCGTGGCGATAAGGCGCGGACCATGAACGACAAGTCTGGCTTTGGTCTTGGCCTTGCAATTGCTCGCAAGGTGGCCGAAAGCCATGACGCCGCCATCGAGATGACCGATACCGAAGGCGGTGGTCTCACCGTGATCGTGCGCTTCCCGCTGGCTAAGTGATCGCGTCGGATTTCTTCAGACTTCGAGCTTGCCGGTGTGCTTGACCGCTCTCAGAGTCAGGGTGGAGTTGACCCTGACAACGCCGGGCAGGTTGGTCAGGATGTCGTGGTGGATGCGCTCCAGATCGGCCGCATTGCGATAGATGACCCGCAACAGATAGTCATACTGTCCGGCGAGCAGGTAGCAGTCCTGTATCTCGTTGATTTCCTTGATTGCCCGCTCGAAGCGCGCCAAAGAATCCCGTCCCTGTCCATCAAGCGTCACGAACACGAAGGCAGCACCCGACATGCCGCAGGCCTTCATGTCCAGCTGCATGTGATAGCCTTCCACCAGCCCGCTGTCTTCCAGCTGCTTGACGCGCCTGAGGCAGGCCGAAGGGGAAAGGTTCACCTTCTCTGCCAGCTCCGCGTTGCTCAGCCGTCCGTTGTCCTGCAGCAGATTGAGGATTTGGCGGTCCCTTTTGTCGAGTTTTTCGAGCGTCATGAAAATTCGATAATTTTGATAATTTGCGCAATTATATGCGAAAAGATACTGGTAAAACAAGATCCTTTCGCCGCACATTGCGCAAAATTTGGTTCATCATTGACAGGTAATTCGAAGACCCAAAAGCGTCCCGAACTGCGTGTGAATGACCCCTCAGAAGGGTGTGCACGCCCAACAAGGCGACGTATTGGCAGCAATACACCACGGAGAACCAAACAATGCTTATCGGATGCCCAAAAGAGATCAAGGACCATGAAGACCGCGTTGGTCTTGTTCCGTCCTCTGTTCAGGAACTGGTCGCTTGCGGCCATGAAGTGATGATTGAAACCGGCGCTGGCGCTGGCATCGGCTGTGCCGACGAAGACTATGTCGCAGCAGGAGCCACGATCGTTGCTACCCCGGACGAAATCTTCGCCAAGGCCGAAATGGTCGTCAAGGTGAAGGAACCGCTTGCTGTCGAGCGCGCCAAACTGCGCCCCGGCCAGCTTCTCTTCACCTACCTGCATCTGGCTCCGGATCCTGCCCAGACTGCAGACCTCGTCAAATCCGGTGCAACCTGCATCGCCTATGAAACCGTAACATCCCCGACCGGCGCTCTGCCGCTGCTGTTCCCGATGTCCGAAGTGGCTGGCCGTCTGGCTCCGCAGGTCGGTGCGCAGGCTCTGGAAAACACCGGTGGCGGCATGGGCGTTCTGCTCGGCGGCGTGCCGGGCGTTGATCCGGCTGAAGTTGTCATCATCGGCGCTGGCGTGTCCGGCACCAACGCGGCCCGTGTGGCTCTTGGCATGGGTGCCAGCGTGACCATGGTCGACAGCAACACCAATGCCTTGCGTGCTGCAGTTGACCGCTTCGGTACGGCCATCAAGACGGTCTATTCCAACAAGGGCAACATCGCTCGCCTCGTTGCCAAGGCTGATCTGGTCATCGGCACCGTGCTGATCCCGGGTGCGGAAACCCCGAAGCTGGTCACCGCCGAAATGATCAAGACCATGCGTCCGGGCTCTGCTGTTGTTGACGTGGCCATCGATCAGGGCGGCTGCTTTGAAACTTCGAAGGCAACCACCCACTCCGATCCGACCTATGTGGTCGACGGTGTTGTTCACTATTGCGTTGCCAACATGCCGGGCTGCGTTGCACGTACCTCGACCTTCGCGCTTAACAACGCCACCCTGCCGTTCGCTCTGGCTCTGGCCAACAAGGGCTGGGAACAGGCTTGCAAGGATGACAAATATCTGCGTGCTGGCCTCAACGTCCACGACGGCAAGGTAACCTATGAAGCCGTCGCCAAGGCTCTTGGCTATGATTATGTTTCGGCTGAAAGCATTCTGGGCCTCTGAAGCATCTCCTGTCTGATCGTCCCCCTCGGTCAGACAGGCGCTGGATGGCCAAAACCGGGATAGCCCTGCGTGGATCGAATTTCGATCGCGAAGGGCTTTCGGTCCCCCTCTCGTCCAGGCTCGGGCAGGTACTTCCCGAGGATTTGGCGGCCTTGAATGAAAACGCCCGATTGTCAGGCACAATCGGGCGTTTATTGTGTTCTGCTTCAAGGGGGAATGCCGGTTCGCGGGGGCAATTGGTGCGATCCTTCGGCGTGCTTCCCTCGCGTCGGATGTCCGCTCAGGCGCGGCGCAGAAACCGGGTTTTCTCGCACGCCCGGGCAAAGTGAAACGAAAAGATCTCGTTCCAGCCCTTGTCATAGCCATCGCGCATCATCGACGCGATCGGGCCATAACAGTCCCATCCGCCATGCACCAGTTTGACCATGGTCTGCTGGGGGCGGGTTTCAAAGAAGCTGACGACCAGATGGGTCGCCTGATCCATCGGCTGCCCCATGTGAAAATCCAGCGCGACCGAATTCGGTTCGTCACAGTCGGTGAAATTGCCCCAGACATGGCGCGTGTCGTCGGATGCGATTTCGATGATGGCACCGCCCGCGAGAGGATCGGTTTCCAGCGCCTTGGCCGGAATCCCGGTGCTGTGTATCGAAATGGAACGCGTATCAAGCGGCCACCAGCTTCCCATCTCCACCGTGAACAGACGATAGGCCGTGAGTGCATCGGTTGGCACTTCTATCACTTTGACGATCGGTTTATACATCGCGCAATCCTGATCAGGCCAGCCCCTGTGCCTTCCTGCCATTTGGGGGTGGTGGTGTGAAACATCGAAAGAACGATTGAGCGATTCTTGCCGCGCAGCGTTCCTGTAAACCATTGTCAAAAGATAAAGATTTGGCGCGATCCGCACAAGGCGTCCTTGGTAGGGTGGGCGCCTGATCGTTTTGCAACCTGATGTTTTAAGTGGTTGAATCAGAAAGGGGATTTCAAACCCCCACGCTGACGCTCACCAAGGAAAGGCTCCTAGATTTCCGGCTGATTGTCACGCCCTGCCTTTTGGCGTATCGATGCCTCTTCAGCTTTGCGACGATGGCGTGTCATCAGCGGGCGGGTGGTCTTGAGAACGCGTCCGAAGGGGCGACTTGCCCGGTCCTCCAGCCAGACCAGAGCATGGTCCAGCCAGCCAATGGCCTTGCGCAGGCGACGGACCGCATTGCGGCCTGTCCGGCTATTGGCGATCACCAGAAAAGCGCCGAGCGCCAGCAGGGGCACACCGGTGGGAATCGGCAGCCAGATCGTTGCCAGCCCGGCAATCAGACATAGAAAGGCGAAGCCCAATATCGCCCATTGTCGGAGATTCGTGATCACCGTTTGACGCTCCTTCACGATGGGCAACCGGTCTCCCGGGTGTCCATTCAGCCTTCAGGCATGACGGGGTCTGCCCATTGCGAGCGGCCGATTCCTTTCCATTAGGACGGGTCTGTGACAAACGGAAGACAGCGGCTCCGCCTTTTGCCTGCCTTGCGATGCGATCCCCAATCCGCAGATGAAAGCATGGGGAGGACGCCGGGACAAAAGCGGGTAACCGGGAATTGGGGAAGGATGAGGGAGAGATGTCAACGGAGCAGCCTTAGTCGGGCCTGCTTTGATCCGGTCAGGGCTTGATATGTCTGGTGCCAAAGCGCAAACGGGATTCCAGAGGCTGAGTGGTCTTGAGAACCCGTACCATCTTGGCCTTGCTGCGGGTTTCGAACCAGCGCATCTGCTTGTCAATCAGGGCAGACCGGCGGCGAACACCGCGCACGAGAGCCCGGCCGCGTCTGCTATAGGCAATCAGCAGGAAGGTGGCAAAGGTCATCAGCACAGCGCCGATCGGCACGGGTGTCCAGACGGAAGCCAGCCCGACGACAAACAGCATGATAGCGAAGGCGATGATCACCCATCGCTTTATGTGGACCATCTGGCGGTGCCCTTTCCGAGCTTGAGCTGATGCACACCCAAAACTTGTCATTTTATGCAATATCTAGTCAGCTTCGTGGCAAGATCAAGTCGAGCCTGACGAAATGCAGCGGAATAGGACGGCCCGTGGCGTATTTTTCCAATGGAATCAAACGCTCCACCCCGGCAGAACCAGAGTGGAGCGCAAAAGCTGTTGAGATCGGCTGTCTGCCGCCCGGATGAGGTCAGCGGGTGAGCGTCGCCACGCACTCGACATGCGGGGAATAGAGAAACTGGTCAACCGGCGTGACTGAGGCAATCTTGTAGCCTCCATCGACCAGAATGCGCAGATCACGCGCCAGCGTGCCGGGATTGCAGGAAACCGCGACGACTACCGGAATGTGGGTCTTGGCGATTTCCTCGCACTGTGCCTTGGCGCCGGCCCGAGGTGGGTCGAACACCAGCGCATCAAATTTCTTCATCTCGGCGGCCAGCAAGGGGCGGCGGAAAAGATCGCGCCGTTCCATCTTGATGCCCTTGAGCTGATTGCCAAAGCGCCAGGCCTTCTCCAGCGACTTGATCGCAGCGTCCTCGCTCTCCAGAGCCCAGACCTGAGCCTTTTTGGCAAGCCTGAGGGCAAAGGTGCCGGAGCCGCAGAACAGGTCGATGACCCGCTTGGCGTCGCCAATGCTGTCAACCACCATCTTGGCCATGGCCAGCTCGGCGCTTTCCTCGGCCTGCACAAAGGCGCCCGGTGGTGGGCTGACTTCGGCTCCGCCCATGGAAAGGAGTGGCGGACGGCGCTCGAGCAGGATGTCGCCATTGGCCGTGAGCCGCGCCAGATCCAGCGTTTCGGCCATCTCGACGGCCTTGAGATAATCCTGCCCGTTGCGCATGTCCTTGACATCATCAAGGCTGAGGTCGACCCCGGAGCTGGTGGCAAGCATGGTGATGCGGGCTTCGTTCTTCTTGGTCACGAACAGCGGCAGGAAATCGGCCAACCGGGGCAACAACGCATTGAGGGCAGGGACCAGCAGCGGGCAGCGATCCACATCGACAACCCGGTTGGAACGTGCCTCATGATAGCCGAACAACAGCCGCCGCCCGATAAGCCGGGCGGTTAGCACGGCTCGGCGCCGTCCTCCCGGCTTTGTCGATATCAATGGATTGATGGGCACATCATCGAACCCGCGTGAAGCCAGTGCATCGCGCACCAGTGACGCCTTCCATGCACCATAAAGGTCGGCATCCATATGCTGCATGGAGCAGCCGCCACAGGTCATGAACAGCGGACAGATCGGATCGGCCCGTTGCGGAGAGGCCGTGATGACATCTTCCAGATCGCCTCGTTCACCCATGGGAGTGACCCGAACGCGCTCCCCTGCAAGGGCATAGGGAACGTAAAGGCTGCCGCCGCTGTGGTAGGCGATCCCGTCTCCTTTGCCGCCAAGTTCGTCTATCGTGATTTCAACAGGATCTGTCACCTTGCTCATGGTCCTCCAGAGGGTCCGCGTTCCGGCGTCACATGGCCAGTGACTCAGGTGGGAACGCCTTTGTATCCTATGAAACTATAGGATTCGTGCAGCTTTGTCGTATTGAGAATTTCATTCAGGTGAAAGGATCGCGCATGCCTGCTGTTGAGCTTTCCACAGCGCAAATCAGGAAGCCCCAGGGAAGGAACCTGCGGGAGGAACAAAATCTCGATTTAAGAGATATGATTATTATTTATGCAAATGAATATTTGAACAATCTTTACCAAAAGCGCAGAGTCTGGCCGCTGTTTAAAGATCCTTCACCGATTGGGCCTATTGATACTCCTGTCATGGTTAGTTCTGCCAAATTTGGATCGCGAGCGGGGTGGGGGTGATCCGGAACATGGCGCGGACAATAAGGGGACCCACCTTGAAAACTCTGTTCGCAATTTGTGTTGCGCTTTTCCTGTCTCTTGGCGCGGTTGTCCAGGCGCAGGAAACCAGCAATCCCGTATCTGATGTCAGTCCTGTGTCTGATGTCTGGAAAGTTCTGCAATTGAGTGGCGTTGCCCATGTTGAGGCGACGGGAGCCGAGCCTGTGGCGGTTGAGAGCGGGCAGATTCTGCTTGCCGGCCAAACGCTGAAGACAGGTCCACGCACCCGATTGATGCTGTCAAACGGCAAACAGCATATCCAGGTCAGCTCGAACACGACGCTCAGCCTGCCTCCCGAAGAGGAAACAAAGCCCGACATGACGATTGTCCGTCAGACGCGGGGCACAATCACGCTGTCGATAGACAAGCAGAAGAGCCAGCATTTCAAGGTGCAAACACCTTATCTGGTTGCCGTTGTCAAAGGCACCGAATTTACCGTTTCCATCGACGATGAATGGGCCAAGGTGCGCGTGCACGAAGGCGTCGTTGAGGTGAAGAACCAGGTGGAGGATGAAGCTTTTGACGTGAAGGCCGGGGAAGCTGTGACCATGAATGTGGCGAGCCTCTCCTCCGGTCTGGCTTCTGGCAGGGATCTGTTTTCAGGGCACGGATTGTTCATGGGCGGCAACAACGGGACAAAAGCCGGTAGTGCACGATTGACCTTCAGTGCGCGTGGCGAAGACAGTCCCGAAGAAATCGAAACAGTCAGACACAGGCAGGAACGAGAGCGCTGGCGAGCCAGCCCGATTGGCCGGGTCGGATTAACAATTACCGACGGTCTGGCGATTGTCATCGGCTATCTGGGAGAGATCATCAACACAGCCATCGGCTGGGTCACGGGCCTCATTGTTGTCGCCCTATCGCCGTTTATCGATCTGAATGCGCAATTTGCCGGCATCAACTATTGGGTTCGCGTCGCGCTCGTGGGTGTTGTCGTCGGATTGATCCTCGGGCTGGGGTCTCTGTGTCTGGTATTCTTCCGCCGCCGCTAGAATTCAAGGGCAGCGCAAAAGCATCAAAAAACCCGCCTCGATCGGATCGCGGCGGGTTTTGCTATCGGTATGAGCCAATGCGCATTGACGCTTGGGCTGGATGTCAGGCTTTCTGTTCGCGGGCCACGGCCCGCCAGCCGATATCACGGCGGCAGAAGCCGTTGTCCCAGCGCACGGCATCAACCGCCTTGTAGGCAAGGCTCTGGGCTTCCGTCACGGTCTTGCCGCGGGCGCAGACATTGAGGACTCGGCCGCCGGTCGCCAGCAGTTTGCCGTCTTTCTCGGCCGTACCAGCATGGAAAACCGTGACGCCTTCGATGGCTTCGGCGGCGGAGAGATCCTCGATCACGGTGCCCTTCTCATAGGAGCCGGGGTAACCCTTGGAGGCGAGCACCACATTCATCACCACATCGTTGGACCATTTGGCATCGACGCCGTCCAGCTCGCCCTTGGCCGCAGCAAGCAGCAGTTCGAGCAGGTCGCTTTCAAGGCGCATCATCAGGGTCTGGCACTCCGGATCACCGAAGCGGACGTTGTATTCGATCAGCTCCGGCCCCTTGTCGGTGATCATCAGGCCGACGAACAGGATGCCGGTGAAGGGCGCACCGCGGCTGGCCATGCCGTTGATGGTCGGACGAACAATTTTCTCCATGACCTCTTCCGTGAGGGCATCGGTCATCACCGGAGCCGGGCTGTAGGCGCCCATGCCGCCGGTGTTCGGGCCGGTGTCGCCTTCGCCAACCGGCTTGTGATCCTGTGCCGAAGCTAGATGCAGAGCGGTCTTGCCATCGCATAACGCAAACAGGCTGGCTTCCTCACCCTGCAGGAAAGCTTCGATCACGACTTCCGCTCCGGCATCGCCAAACGCGCCGTCGAAGCATTCCCTGATGGCGGCTTCCGCCTCGGCGTCGCTCATGGCCACGGTCACGCCCTTGCCAGCGGCAAGGCCATCGGCCTTGACAACGATCGGGGCCGGATGATCCTTGAGATAGGCGAGCGCCGAAGGGCAATCACCAAAGCGCGCATAGGCTGCTGTCGGGATGTCGAATTCGGCACACAGATCCTTGGTGTAGCCCTTGGAGCCTTCAAGCTGGGCGGCCTCTTTCGTGGGGCCGAAGGTCAGGATGCCCGCGCCCGTGAGGCTGTCGACCAGACCATCCACCAATGGTGCTTCCGGGCCGACGATCACGAAGTCGATGGCCTTGTCCTTGCAGAAGGCGATGACCGCATCGTGATCGCTCTCGCTGATGTCGGCCTTTTGCGCCAGTGTCAGGATCCCGGCGTTGCCAGGGGCCACATAGAGCGCACCAAGACGGGGGGATGTCTTGAGACGGTAGGCCAGCGCATGCTCGCGCCCGCCAGAGCCGATGAGAAGGACATTGAGGCGATCGGTCATCAGGGCCACCTTTTGGTAGAGAGCCTGTGATACGGCTCTGGAAAACACGGAATGGGACAGATGCACGTCTGCTACCCTTCGGCCGCCGCAAAATCAAGCCCACAAGGCGATTGTTGCCCAAAAAGCCATGCTGAAATGCCGAAATGGCAACGCCTCACGCAATTTTGTCCGTATATGTTGGTTGCCATTGCCCATCACACCCCTACATAATGCAGACAGGAGCGGAGTAAAGCAGGGCCCGGATGGCGTCTGGCGGCCAAATGCAAATTGTAATTAGTATAGATAATACAAAAGGATACTGTTGCAGGACAAATCAATACAATTTGAGGTGTTGACCTTGCTGCACGCTTGGGGCAAAGCTCACAACATAGATTGGACTACCCTTCTGGCTTACTTTTCACGACCAAGGACATTGCAATGAAAGATCAGGCGACACTGGGAGAGGGGCGCGTTGCGGATGCCGTGCGCGGCCATTGGGCGGATACGCTTCTGCCTGCCTGGTTCCGGCCCTATGCCCGCCTGTCCCGGCTGGAGCGCCCGATTGGCTGGTGGCTGCTGCTGTGGCCATGTCTGTGGTCGATGACGCTGGCGGTTTCCACTGCTGGCCCCGGGAGCATTCCCTCGGTCGAGCAGATCCTCTATTACGGCGCTGCCTTCTGGCTAGGAGCTGTCGCCATGCGCGGGGCAGGCTGCACCTATAATGATCTGGTTGACCAGAATATCGATGAAAAGGTCGAGCGCACACGCTCCCGGCCACTGCCGAGCCATCAGGTTTCCCGCCGCAATGCATGGGGCTGGCTCATCGCCCAGCTGCTCATCGGTCTTTTTGTTCTGTTGCAGTTCAACAGCTACACGATCTGGCTTGGCTTTGCCTCGCTCAGTGTCGTCGCCATCTATCCCTTCATGAAGCGGATCACTCACTGGCCGCAGCTGGTGCTCGGGCTTGCCTTCTCGTGGGGGGCACTGGTCGGCTGGACGGCGATCACCGGCCAGCTGGCGCTTGCTCCGGTGATGATGTATCTGGGCGCCATCGTCTGGACCATCGGCTACGACACCATCTATGCCCATCAGGACAAGGAAGATGATGTCATGATCGGGGTCAAGTCTACCGCACTGCTGTTCGCCGAGAACACCCGCGAATGGCTGATCCTCTTCTATGCGGTCATGGTGCTGTGCATGGTCCTCTGTTTTGCCACTGCCGGTGTTTCGTGGCCAGCCTTTGTCGGCCTCGCCATTGCCGCTGCCCATATGGGCTGGCAGATCTGGACACTCGACATCGGCAACGCAGGCCAGTGTCTTACGCTCTTCCGCTCGAACACCCAGATCGGCTGGATCATTTTCGCCGGACTGTTGGTCAGCATCTGGGCATAAGACCAGCACGAAGGCCATTCCGCCAGCCAAACGAATCCGAGGAGTGTCTCAGTGCGTCTTGACCGCTCCGAGCAGATATTCCTTGTTGCCATCCCCGCCGAGAATGGGCGAGGGGATGAGATCCCGAACGGTCCAGCCTGCCGTGGCTTCATCCTCGTTGCCATCAAGCCAGTTGGCGATGGCCTGTGCTGCCCGTTCGCCTTCGGCCGCATCCCGCACCAACCCGCCCTTGCCGATTCCGTCCTTGCCCACTTCGAACTGTGGCTTGACCAGCAGCACTGCAAAGCTGCCTCCCTCGGCCATGGCAAGGGCCGCTGGCAGGGCCAGCTTGAGCGAAATGAAGGAAACATCGCTGACCAGAGCGCTAAACGGCACCGGCACATGGCTCCTGTCCAGATGCCGGGCATTCACGCCTTCCAGCGAATGAAGGGACGGATTGGTCAGCAGACTCGGATGCATCTGGTCGTGGCCGACATCGATGCCAAAGACCTCGCTCGCTCCGCGTTCCAGCAGCACCTGACAGAAGCCCCCTGTTGATGCGCCTATGTCGACGGCGACCCGTCCCACCGGGTCAAAACCGAAATGGTCAAGGCCGCCAATCAGTTTGAGGGCCGCCCGCGAAACATAGCCCGCCGCCGGATCGGTGATGGCAAGCGTCGCTTCTGGCCCAACCATCTGGCTTGCCTTGGCCGCAGGCTGGCCATCCACCAGCGCAAAGCCGCGCTTGATCACATCCCGTGCCCGCGCCCGGCTGGCGCACAGGCCGCGCTCTACCAGTGCCTGATCAAGGCGCAGTTTGGCCATGGCGTTTGTCCTCGCATCCTCTTTCAATGATGGTTCGTCAATAGAGCGCAGAGGCGAGCAAATCAAGGGGGCTTGCCGGGATGCCAGTGCTATCCAGTGCTATCCGGTGCTATCCAGTGCTATCCAGTGCTGTTGGGCACTGGCAATCAGGTTGCGCAGCTTCTTGACGGCACTGTCATGATCCTCGCCATAGGAGATGGTGCCAGAGAATTCGCCACCCTTTTTCATCAGAAATACCGACGCGGTGTGATCCATGACATAGTCGCCATCGTCGCTTTCATCTTCCACCTTCTTGGCATAGACCTTGTAAGCGCTGATCACGGCATCGGTCTGCTCGCGGGTGCCCCTGAGGCCGATGAGCTGGTCAAAGAAGGCGTTGACATAGTCTCCCATGGCTTCCTGCGTGTCACGCTCTGGGTCGACCGTGATGAAGACGAAATTCATCTTCCTGGCGTCATCGCCCAACTCCTCCACCCACAGAGTCATTTCGCTAAGGGTCGTCGGGCAGACGTCCGGGCAGAAGGTATAGCCGAAATAGATCGCCATGGGCTTGTCGGCAAAGTCGGCATAGGTGACCGGTTTGCCGGTGTGATCGGTGAGAGAGAAATCGCCGCCGATCTGCACCGCGGTCTGGCCCTGTTGGGTCTTCTGTACCATCAGCTCGTTGCTGTACCAGGAAAAGATCAGAAACCCCAGTCCGATGGCGACGACAAGTGTGAGGAGCCAGGAGACAAGGCGGAAGAGTGCTTTCATGGGGCTTTCCTGAAGCTGGGTGAACGAAAGGCCGACAGGCTGTCGAAGAGCCTTCAGTTTTCACAGCCGCGCTAACAAGTCAACCGGGCGAAACTGCACATGAGGCTTAAGAATGAAATACGCCTCAGCAATTGGCTTGCATCATCCGTCTCGTGGCGCATGCATGCGGCCAAGGGCATGAAAACCCCAGATCGTATCGAAAGGCCAGCCGTCAGCGGTGGGTGAGGGCCAGTTTGATGCCGAAAACCAGCAGCAACAGCCCGGTTGCGCCATTGAGGCTGCGCGCCACAAGCGGACGGCTGAGAAAGCGGCGGGCCTTGTGGACCATAAGCGCCAGACCACCCTGCCAGATCATCCCCAGCAAGAAATGGATTGCCGCCACCATCAGCGACTGCCAGAGCGCCGATTGGGTCGGGTCGATGAACTGCGGCAGGAACATCATGTAGAAGAGAATCGGCTTGGGATTGAGCACATTGGACAGGATGCCCTCACGATAGGCGGTGAGCAGAGACACCGAGCGGGCACCTTCCTGCGCAATCACCAGCCCATGACCACGCCATGCTGCCAGAAGAGACTGGCTGGCCAGATAGATGATGAACAGGGCCCCTGCGAATTTGAGCACCATGAACAGATAGGCCGACTGCAGGAGGATCACCGATAGTCCGAGCGCCGAAATCGTTGCATGGACAAACAGCCCCGAACAGATGCCAAAGCTGGTGGTAAAGCCATCGGCAAAGCCGCCCCGTGCCGCATTGCGCAGTACCAGCACCGAATCCATTCCCGGGGCCATTGTCAGCGCTGTGAGAGCAAGGATGATGGCCAGAAAGGGAAAATGCTCGAACATGACGGGCCTCGCGAAAGGATGGGAAGACCAAGGAGAGGGAACAGGATGACCGGCCCCGTGGCATGGAAAAGCCGCAGAAAGGCAGATAGAAGCCTGAAACCTACGACGGAGTGGCTGAGCGCCGGAGACAGATGATAGGACCGGACGGGCAGCACGGCAACCGGCTATTGTCGCAAGCGCGCCGTTCTGCCCGGCCTTTGGCAAAAGGGCAACAAAGCCCTGCCTGTCACCCCTCGAACTGTTCGTGCGCGCCCCAGAACATGGCCTCGATCTTGTTGCCGTCTAGATCCCTTACGAAGCAACCGTAATACTGGTCGCCGTAATCGGGCCGTGGGCCGGGTTCGCCATCCGGTGTTGCGCCCAGTTCCAGCGCCTTGTCCCAAAAGGCATGAACAGCCTCCTTGCTGAGAGCAAGAAAGGCGAAATGCGCTCCGTTGCCAACGGTTGCGGTCTGTCGGTCATGCGGTGTCTGCACCCAGAATTCCGGATGGGTCTTGCCAAAGGCAATCGCTCCTACCTCGCCGGGTACGTCAACCTCCATGATGACCTTCGCACCGATCGTGGGCAGCAGGGCCTTGTAGAAATCGCGGGCCTTTGGGAAGTCGTTGGTGCCGATCGAAACATGCGCCATGATGATGGGTGGTTCGCTGGTCATTGATAACTCCGAAGCAATAAATGTTCATGAAATGTTCTTTTCTGAGGATGATCCTTCTGGCCCCGCGCGTCAATCGGGATTTTTGCCTATGCGGCAAGAAGGCCGCGGAAACTGCGATGGTGCACGGCATGGGAAAATGGTGGATCGGTGCGTAGCCGGTTGTATTTTCTAGCAAAGTGCGCTTCAGTTCGAAGTCGGCAAGCCGCAGCGGACTTCGACTTTTTGTTGCGGCCTATCACGGCACGAAAGGCAATGTCAGGGAGGAACCGATGACGACGCCGGATCATCAGCCAGATAAAAGTGAGGACGGGCCTGTCGCGATCTCCAGCAGCAATCTGCCGGACTTCTATCCGGAGCTGAAGCAGAAGCTCACCTTTCCTCTTGCCTTCACCTCGTGCGATCCGGAGCAATGGCGACGAAAGACGCGCGCAACAGCCGCTGACCTGATGCTCCCTGATGGGGCTGCAGGGTTGCCGGGCGGAACGGCCTCTGATGTGCCCTTTGCACCTGCGCTGCATGACAGCGTCGACCGGGGGGACTTTCTGGCCCAACGTGTTGCCTTCAACGTGACTGCGGAAAGCCGGATCACGGCTCTGGTGCTGGTGCCGAAGGGCGAGGGGCCTTTCCCCGCCGCCTTGCTGCTGCATGACCACGGGTCCCGCTTTGACATCGGCAAGGAAAAAGGCATTCGCCCGTGGTATGACGACGCTCGCCTTGCGGCCTCCCACGACTGGTCGGATCGCTATTTCTCCGGCCTCTTTCCCGGTGAAGAGCTGGCGCGCCGCGGCTATGTGGTTGTGGCGATCGATGCACTCGGCTGGGGAGACCGCATCGGCAACGGCTATGAGGCGCAACAGGCCTTGGCCTGTAATCTGTTCAATCTCGGCAGTTCGCTGGCCGGGCTGGTCGCGGCAGAGGATATCCGGTCCGCCCGATTTGTCAGGATGCTGCCTAAGGTGGATCCCGACCGGCTGGTCGCGGTGGGCTTCAGTTTCGGGGCCTTTCGCGCCTGGCAACTGGCGGCCTTGTCCGATGATGTCAAGGCAGCGGTTGCGGTGTGCTGGATGGCGACGATCAACGGTCTGATGGTGCCGGGCAACAACCAGTTGCGTGGCCAGTCGGCGTGGTACATGACCCATCCCGGCCTTGCCAAATGCCTTGACTATCCCGATGTCGCAGCGCTCGCCGCCCCCAAGCCGCTCTACTTCATGTCGGGCGAAGACGACCCGCTGTTTCCACGGCAGGCCGTACAGCAGGCCTATGAGCGGATGCAACGGGTCTGGTCGGCCTTCGGCAAGTCCGAGAATCTGCGCACCGAGCTTTGGCCCGGCGGTCATGGTTTTACCCGTGACCGCCAGCAGGCCGCCTTCGATTGGCTTGCCGGTTGCTTCTGAAGGCGAAATCTCTTGTGGACATGCCGAAGGCTGTTGCAAAAAGGCGTCAAGAATTTGCTATCTAATCAATTTGTGTCTTTCCTTCAAAGCCTTAGGTGAAGAGGGATAGACCTTCCATACTCGGAAGCCAAGCGGTGCGACGTCAGGATTGCCGGGGTTACTTCAAAGTAGAAAAGTGACGAGACGGCAAGGGCTTCCATGGCGGCAGATGAATCGAATCTTCAATCCAGTGCGGGTATGCCCGCTCTGGTCAGCAAGGAACTGCAGGAGGCGCTTGATCTGGCCACGGCCCGCGTATTGTTAGACCCGATCAGCAGTATCTACCGCCATGATCTGATAGAAGTTCACGAGAGGATCGGTGACTGGCACGCCGAGGCGGGAGCCGATCACGCCGCTCTTGCCGCCTTTGAACAGGCGCTCGGGAGTTGTCGAAAGCTGTTGGACTTGCATAAGGATCAGACTGGCCCGCAGCTGAGGCTGAGTGACTTGCAGGTCAGGATCGGCGACTTTCGAAAAGCCTTGGGTGACGAGGCTGCGGCCATGGTGGCCTATGGCGAGGCGGTGTCCATTCGCGAGCGCATGCTCTCCTTCTTCCCCGAGAGCCAGAGGTTGAGACGGGATCTGGCCATCGCCCAGTGGCGCTTGGCGGAGGTGGATACAAGGAACCGCAAGCGACTTATGGCCAGTGCCAACACTATCTTGCTGTCACAACAGAAGGAGGGTGTTCTCACCGATGGCGACCGCTGGATGGTCGATGCCATCAAGCGGCAACTTGACAGTACCTCGGCAGCCAACTGTCCTAACCCGGCACCGGCCTCAACCGGCCTCTGGCTGAAGCTGAAATCGCTGTTCAGCTGACCGTTGCGACGGCCTGTCGGGGGCTCGGATTACGGTTGTTGCGGCTTTTCACCAGTCTTGGCCAGATGTGACCAATTGGCGATGATTCCCGTCCTTGCCCTATACCCATTTTCCCTATAGACATGGGGAGTCAGTGCTGTATTTTTCGGCTTTTTGTCACGCGCACGAGACGCTGAGAACATCAGGTTTGCCAATAGCCTGTAAGTTCTGGTCTCAAATTGCCACATATATGGTAGACTGCGTAGACAGAATAGCAAAACCGGCGGCTTCATCACGCCTTATTTGAGGCGTTTGATGGCACAAAAGGAAAACCAGGGGCGCGCGCTCCAGCACCGCGCGTCAAAGAATAACAGGTGACGGAATTGTCAAAGACCCCCACACTCGACAGCGTCAAGTCCATTGAAGACATTCGTTCCATGGACATGGCGCAGCTCAAGGCGCTTGCTCAGGACCTTCGGACCGAGACGATTGATGCCGTGTCCGTGACCGGGGGGCATCTGGGGGCCGGTTTGGGCGTTGTTGAACTGACCGTCGCGCTGCATCATGTTTTCAATACGCCGCATGATCGCCTGATCTGGGATGTGGGACACCAGTCCTATCCGCACAAGATTCTGACCGGTCGTCGGGATCGTATCCGCAGCTTGCGTCAGCCCGGTGGGCTCAGTGGCTTTACCAAGCGCTCCGAGAGCGAGTTCGATCCCTTTGGCACCGGCCATAGCTCCACCTCCATTTCTGCCGGGCTCGGCATGCAGATGGCGTCAGAGCTCAACGGTGTTGATCGCAACGTCATCGCAGTCATCGGCGATGGTGCCATGAGTGCGGGCATGGCCTATGAAGCCATGAACAACGCCGGGGCGCTCGACAGCCGCCTCATCGTGATCCTCAACGACAACGACATGTCGATTGCACCGCCGACCGGTGCCATGAGCGCCTATCTGGCTCGCCTCATCTCCGGCAAGACCTTCCTGTCCTTGCGTGACGCCGCCAAGCAGCTGGCCCATCAGTTGCCGCGTTTCTTCAAGGAAAAGGCCGCCAAGGCAGAAGAATTCGCCCGCTCCTTCGTGACCGGCGGAACGCTGTTCGAGGAACTGGGCTTCTATTATGTCGGCCCCATCGACGGCCATAATCTGGAGCATCTGCTGCCGATCCTGCGCAATGTGCGCGACACAGACAAGGGGCCCATTCTGGTGCATGTGGTCACCCAGAAGGGCAAGGGCTATGCCCCGGCCGAGCATGCCAGTGACAAGTATCACGGCGTGTCCAGGTTCGATGTCGTCACCGGTGCCCAGCTCAAGCCGCCGAGCAATGCACCAAGCTACACACGCATTTTCGGGGAGAGCCTTGCCAAGGAAGGCGCCAAGGACAAGGCGGTTGTTGCTGTGACCGCAGCCATGCCATCCGGCACCGGCATTGATATCTTCGAGAAGCAGTTCCCGGACCGCACCTTCGATGTCGGCATTGCCGAGCAGCATGCCGTGACTTTTGCCGCCGGACTTGCCTGTGAGGGGCTCAAGCCCTTCTGTGCCCTTTATTCCACTTTCCTGCAGCGCGCCTATGATCAGGTGGTGCATGATGTGGCCATCCAGAATTTGCCGGTGCGCTTCCCCATCGACCGGGCAGGGTTCGTCGGTGCCGATGGTCCGACTCACGCCGGAGCTTATGATATCGGCTTCCTTGCTGCCTTGCCGAACATGGTTGTGATGGCCGCCAGTGACGAGGCTGAGCTGGTGCATATGGTCGCCACGGCCCGCGCCTATGATGATGGCCCGATTGCTTTCCGCTATCCGCGCGGCGAAGGCGTTGGCGTTGAAATCCCGGAGGAAGGCGTGCCGCTTGAAATCGGTAAGGGCCGCATCGTCAAGGAAGGCAGCAAGGTTGCCATCCTGTCGCTCGGCACACGCCTTGCCGAGAGCCTCAATGCAGCCGAACGGCTTGAAGGCTATGGGCTCAGTACAACGGTTGCCGATGCGCGCTTCGCCAAGCCGCTGGACCGCGAGATGATCCTGAAGCTTGCCGGTACCCATGACATGCTCATCACTATCGAGGAAGGTGCCGTCGGCGGCTTCGGCTCGCAGGTGCTGCATATGCTGGCCGCCGAGGGGGCGCTTGACGGTACGCTCAAGATCCGCTCCCTGACGATGGAAGATCACTACACCAGCCACAACAAGCCCGACGTCATGTACAAGGAAAATGGTCTTGACGCTGACGGGATCATTCGTGCCGTCTTCGAAGCGCTGGGCAAGGATCTCAACGCCGCCATCGAAGCGGG
The DNA here is from genome assembly GCF_003574655.1 of Cohaesibacter haloalkalitolerans. GTDB lineage: Bacteria > Pseudomonadota > Alphaproteobacteria > Rhizobiales > Cohaesibacteraceae > Cohaesibacter > Cohaesibacter haloalkalitolerans. The sequence continues at coordinate 53,093 of NZ_QNUM01000002.1, read as the reverse complement.
TGAGATCGCCTGATTGGTCGAGCATCAGAGGACAAGCGCCACCACGCCCTCAATTCCTTCCCCGTTTCGGCAAAGCATCTTGCGCACGCCACCTGATCAAAGCCATCCGGTGCGGACTACCTGCTCCGGACTACCTGCTCCGGACTGGCGGCTTTTGCGGCCTTGTTGCTCATGGATGCAAATATGCATCTCATGTTCATCAAGGTATGCGCTGAGAGCATGTCCGCGTTCATCGATTGCCTGTTGTCGAATGGCTCCGGCAGGCCGATATCAAATGGTACAGGTCGGACCCTTTCCGATCGCCGCCCGCCATACTCAAAACAGCCTCTGACGCGCGACAGGAGAAGGATCCTCGCACTGCAATGCATCTGTTCCGAAAGGTTGCCCTTTTTCGGGACAAATACCGTATTCGTGCGTTGACCTCGAGCGCAGCTGATCTTTGCTGATCACGAAGCGCTCAGTTGAGCAATTTGACTTGTTTGGACATTGGCGGATGTCCGAGACCCGCAAGCATTCTCCGGATCGCATTGCAAGCCTCGCCCCATGATCGCCTTTGGCCAGATCAGTGACCATTGATGATATAGGGACTGTAACATGACCGAATCCATAGCCAATTTTGTGGCAAGAACCCTTGCCGAAGCCGGTATCAAACGCATCTGGGGGGTCACCGGTGACTCCCTCAACGGCATCAGCGACAGCCTGCACCGCCAGAAGAAAATTCGCTGGATGGGCACCCGTCACGAGGAGGCCGCAGCCTTTGCGGCCGGTGCCGAAGCCCAACTGACCGGTGAGCTCTCCGTCTGCGCGGGGTCATGTGGTCCCGGCAACCTGCATCTGATCAACGGCCTGTTCGACTGCCAGCGCAATCACGTGCCGGTGCTGGCCATCGCCGCCCATATTCCTTCCTCCGAAATCGGCTCGGGCTATTTTCAGGAAACCCACCCGCAGGAGCTGTTCAAGGAATGCAGTGTCTACTGCGAGCTGGTCAGTAACCCTGAACAGATGCCTTATGTGCTGGAACTGGCCATGCGCAACGCCATTCTGAAAAAGGGTGTCGCCGTGGTTGTTCTGCCCGGCGACGTGGCGCTGAAGCCAATGCCGGAAAACGTCGAGGTCCGCTGGTCGAAGCCTGCTCTGCCGGTTTCCCTGCCACCGGAAGAGGAATTGGACAAGCTGGCCGCCATCCTCAACAGTGCCAACCGACCGACGCTACTATGTGGTGCAGGCTGCGCCGGGGCCCACGACGAACTCATCAAACTGGCCGAAACCCTCAAGTCACCGATTGTCCACGCTCTGCGCGGCAAGGAACATGTTGAGTGGGACAACCCCTATGACGTCGGCATGACCGGCCTCATCGGCTTTTCTTCCGGCTATCACGCCATGGAAAATGCCGACACGCTGGTGATCCTTGGCTCCGGGTTCCCCTATCGTGCCTTCTATCCCGATAATGCCAAGATCGTACAGGTTGACATCAGCCCCGAAGCACTTGGCGCCCATACCCAGATCGATCTGGGCCTTGTCGGTCAGGTCAAGCCGACCCTTTCTGCCCTGCTGCCCAAGCTGAAGGTCAAGAGTGACGACAGTTTCCTCAAGGCTGCGGTCAAGCACTACCGCAAGGCGCGGGAAGGCCTCGACGACCTTGCCAAACCGAGCGGCAAGAACAGCGACATTCATCCGCAATATCTGGCCAGGGTCATCGGTGAAAAGGCATCCGACAATGCAATCTTCACAGCTGACGTTGGTACGCCGACTGTCTGGGCGGCCCGCTACCTTGAAATGAACGGCAAGCGCAACCTGATCGGCTCCTTCAACCACGGCTCCATGGCCAACGCCATGGTGCAGGCCATCGGCGCACAGGCTGCCTGCCCGGACCGTCAGGTGATCGCCCTTTGCGGCGACGGCGGCTTCTCTATGCTGATGGGCGACATTTTCACCATCCGGCAGCTCAACCTGCCGGTCAAGATGGTGGTCTTCCATAACCGCTCTCTGGGCTTTGTGGCCATGGAGATGAAGGCGGGCGGCTATATTTCCGACGACACGGACCTTAATGATCCCGATTTCGTCAAGATCGCCGAAGCCATTGGCATCGACGGTATGCGCGTGGAAGATGACGCCGATCTGCCGGCTAAGGTCGCCGAATTCCTCGCCAAGCCGGGGCCGGGCCTGCTCGACGTGATGGTTGCCAAACAGGAACTTGCCATGCCGCCGAAAATCAAGGTGGAACACGCCAAGGGCTTCAGCGTCTACATGATGCGGGCGATCCTGTCCGGTCGCGGTGAAGAGCTGGTGGAGCTGACCAAAACCAACTGGTTGCGCTGATATCCGGCTGAGCCGAGCCCATCAACGAGCGAATAAACAAAACCCCGACAGGTACATCTCCTGCCGGGTTTTTTTGATGAAAGGTCTTGCGGCGATTGTCAGAAGATCCAGTACCAGACGATGGGCAGGAGGATCGCTGTGGCCAACGCATTGAGCCCCATGGCGAGGCCGGAGAAGGCGCCCGCCTCTTCGTTCACCTGTAGCTTGCGTGCCGTGCCCAGGCCATGCGCTGCGGTGCCAATGGCAAGGCCGCGTGCGGCCCAGCTCTTGACGCGAACGATGTTGAGCACGGTCGGCCCGAGCGACGCACCCAGAATGCCCGTGATGATGACGAGCACGGCGGTCAGTGACGGAACCCCGCCCAGAGCCTCGGTGATGCCCATCGACACCGGCGTGGTCACGGACTTGGGGGCGAGCGACAGGAAGGATTGCTCTGAGCCACCAAGCGCCCAGGCGATCAGCACCGAGGACACCGCCGAGACGGCGGAGCCGGTCAGCAAGCTGATGGCAATCGCCAGCGCCGATTTGCGTACCTTCTCGAACTGCCGGTAGAGCGGAATGGCCAGCGCCACCGTTGCCGGACCAAGCAGGAAATGCAGGAAGTGCGCGCCCTGAAAATAGCGGTCGTAGGGCGTCCCGGTGATCAGCAGCACCGCGACCAGCAGAACAATGGCGATCAGCACCGGATTGACCAGCGGCTTCTTGCCGGACTTCTGGTAGAGGAACAGGCCGATCTGATAGGCGATCAGGGTCAGCGTGAGATAGAGCAGCGGACTGTCGCTGAGATGGTTCCAGAGCGCGTTGAGGGAGGAAGACATGGATTGCACGGCACCTATTCCTTGTATCCGCCAATGGACTTGTTGCGCGTCAGCCAGCTCATCAAAAGGCCGGTAACCGCGATGCACAGCAACGTGCTGATGACAAGCGAGACCGATATGGGCACGAACTCCCGCTGGATCAGCTCGGCATTCACCATGATGCCGACGCCAGCCGGGATGAACAGCAGTGACATGTGAGACAACAGGGATTCGCCAACGACCGACAATCCGTCAGGCACCGAGCCCTTGATCAGCAACCCGACGAACATCAGGGCCATGCCGATGACCGGGCCGGGTACGGGTAGGGCGAAGAAGGTAACCAGCGCTTCCCCGAACAGCTGGCAGAGCAATATGATTGTTAGATAGAAGAGCACTTGAGACTCTCTCCTCTTTCTTTTCTTGGCCCTTGGGCCATGCGGAAGGGTCTGGATTTGCCACTGGCAAACGCACCGGGGGCACGTTGCGGACCATGCGCTTGAGGCAGCAGAGCTTCTATTGAAACAGGCACCAGAGGCAGCAGGATATGGACAAAATGACGCATACCATGTTTCTTGCGGTGAGGGGAGCGCAAAATTGCCAATGAAGACCGTCAATAGTGCAAGGCTGTGATGCGTGTCATCCCGAAGCTTTCACCAGTCTGGCTACTGCGCCGGGAGCAGGTTCCAAGGACCTGCACGAGGACCAGACCACGCCTGACAACACATCGCCAATGGATCCTATCGCGCAGTTCTGATCCGGCCACGATTACGGCTGACCGAGGCGGCTTTTGAAGGGATTGAATCGGTTTGTTAAGCGCTTAATGCTGGTTAACAAATGCTTTAAGCGCCGGACTCTTTCTCTTAGCAACAGCGTCCAAGTGATTCAAAAGACTCGTAATAATCCGCTTTTAAAGTGGTTTCTGCGGCCACTTGGAAGCTGCTACATCTTGAAGTGAATTGGCAAATGAGCCCAAAGAAAAAGGGGAACCCAATGGCTCCCCCTTGTCGATTTCGGATCGGCAAAAGCAACTGATCGACGGATCAGTGCTTGCCGAGATAGGCGACCAGCAGGTCCTTGGCGGACTGGATGTCGGTCTTGTCGATCATCTCGCAGACAGTATGGATGTAGCGGGTGCCAACGCCAATGGCAGCTGCCTTGGTGCCGGACCCGGCCTGCTGTCCGGCTGCCCCGTCCTGACCGCCACGGGCCAGAATGAAACGCTGTACCGGAATATCCTTTTCAGCAGCCACAGCTTCCAGCTCTTCAACCAGATCGATGTCGGCGATGAAGGAGCCGTCCTTGATGTCGATGCCGACGCCCTTGCCCTGGGTGGTGATGGTGTCTTTTTCCGGGGTGCCCGGCGTGTCGCAGGACAGGGTGGTGTCAACGCCGATGACGACGTCTGGAGCAACGCCGAAGCTGGCGGTGCGAGCCCCGCGAAGGCCTACCTCTTCCTGCGCGGTGAAGGCGACGGTGATCTCGCAGTCATGGGCGACCTTGGCGTCAGCCAGCTCACGGATCACTTCGATGCCGAGCCAGCAGGCAATGCGGTTGTCGAGGGCCTTGGAGACGACCTTGTCACCCAGTTCGAGCAGCGGCTCGTCCATGACGACATAGTCGCCGATCTTGACCTTTTCCTTGGTGGCTTCGCCGAAGCCGAGGTCGATGATGAAGTCGGTGACTTCAGGAAGCTTCTTGCGTTCTTCCGGGGTCGAAATGTGCAGGCCCTTGCCGCCCGGGTTCATCACGCCCTTGAAGTCGCCGTTCTTGGTGCAGACCAGCACGCGGCGGGCGAACAGGGTGCGCGGGTCGAAACCGCCAACCGGGTCGATATTGATGAAGCCCTTGTCGGACACATTGCTGACGAGAAAGCCGATTTCGTCCATGTGGCAGAGCAGCAGGATCCGTTCAGGCACTGCGCCTTCTTCCTGCTCGGTGGTCGGAAACCGGGTGCAGACGAGCGAGCCCATGGCGTCGGTATAGATTTCGTCAAAGAGGCCTTCGGCTTCTTTTTCAATCAGGGCGCGGATGCGATGCTCGCGGCCCGGAACGCCGGGGGTTTCGCAAAGGCGGCGGAGAAGATCAATGTTCATCTTGTTCTCTCTATGGAAATTTGCAATCAGACACTCTATATCAGAGGTAACGTAAAAAGACAGTGCCAGGCAACGATTCGTAGCCGCTTGTTTAAGGGCTTTCCCCTAGGTGCTGTCATACGAATCCAATTGAACACTGTCGGCGCGTGCCTGACGGGCGCACCGACGGGGGTGAGGACAAGACTGATGAGAGATCCATACAGTGTGCTTGGGGTGTCCAAGTCGGCGGATGAGCGCGAAATCAAGAGCGCTTTTCGCAAGCTTGCGAAGAAATACCACCCTGATCAGAACAAGAGCGATCCCAAAGCTCAGGAAAAGTTCGCCGAAATCAATCAGGCCTACGAGATTGTAGGTGACAAGCAAAAGCGTGGAAAATATGACCGCGGCGAAATTGACGCCGAGGGCAAGGAGAAATTCCAGGGTTTTGCTGGCGGCGGCAATCCGTTCGGTGGCAGTCGCAATCCGTTTGGCGGCGGAGGGGGAGGCAATCCCTTCGGCGGCGGTGGTGGTGCGGCTGAAGACATCTTCAGCGAGATTTTCGGCAACATGGCCAATGGTGGACGCCGGGCTGGTGGCAACCCGTTTGGTGCGGGTGCTGATCCGTTCGGCGGCGGGGCTCATCATGGCGGCCATCATCGAGCCCAACCGCAGAAGGGGCAGGATGCGGAAGCCAAACTGAGCGTGACGCTGGAAGAGCTTGTCTCCGGCGAGAAGCGCCGTGTGCATCTGCCAACTGGCAAGACGCTGGACATGGCTGTGCCCAAGGGTGTCAAGGATGGCCAGACCATCCGCATGAAGGGGCAGGGCTTTGAAAGCCGCGGTGGTCCGGCAGGCGATGCTCTGGTGACCATCCAGATCCTGCCGCACAAGCTGTTCACGGTGGAAGACAACAACGTCCGCCTTGATCTGCCGCTGACGCTCTATGAAGCCGTGCTCGGTGCCAAGATCCGCATTCCAACCCTTGAGGGCAAGGGCGAGATCAAGATCCCGGCTGGCATGAGCTCGGGCAAGAGTCTGCGTCTGAAGGGCAAGGGATTGCCCGACAGGGACGGCAACCGCGGCGACCTGCTGGTCACAGCCAGGATCATCCTGCCGGAAGGCTCCGATCCGGGCCTCAGAGCCCTGATGGAAGACTGGCAGGACACCCGGCCTTACCGCCCGCGCGGACCGGAATTCAGCTAAGGCAATAAAGATCTGTAAGCGGCCCAACGGGCCGCTTTTTGCATTTTTATGACGGGGAGGAACATGAGTAAGGATAGGAGAGTATTTAAATGGCCTAAGAAAGAGAACGCAAAATTGTGGAGGTATATGAGTTTCACAAAGTTTGTGTCTTTGCTCGAGACCAAATCGCTTTGGTTCTCCAGAGCATCATGCTTCGAGGACACTCATGAAGGAAGCGCTGCCGCATTTACGGTTCTATTGAGAGAAATTGCCGAGAACCCACCAAGGGAAAGCGATAGGCCATCACATGAGTTTATTCGAAAGCATCTGGAGGCTAATCCTAAATTACGAGAAATCGTTTACATAAATTGCTGGCATCGAAATGATAGAGAATCGGTTGCAATGTGGAAGCTATACGGGGGAAGTGAAGAAGCAATTGCCATTACAACTAAATTTAGCAAACTTCTTCAGTTGCTTCCTTGTGACTGTATACTTGGTGAAGTTGAATATATAGATTATGATCGCGAGAAACGCCAGAATCTAACAAGACCATATGGCTTGTTCATGTCTAAAAGGCTCTCATTTGCACATGAGCAAGAAGTTAGAGCTATGTTTCACATTGATCCGGACAATGCTCCCGGAGTAGCTTTTAGCGAGCAGGTTGAAGGGAAACAGAGGTGCTTTAGGACGCCGGTAGGATATCCTCAAGAAATCGACGTCGATAGATTGGTTGACGAAGTTTTTGTAGCACCAGCCGCACCTGATTGGTTCAAGGAGCTGGTTAAAAGCATTTGTAAGAAATATGATTTCAAGAAAGAGGTTTTGAGGTCAGACTTAGACAAAGATCCCGTCTATTGAAAGTTACATAGTTTGGGATACTTGAAGTTGTTTCATGCGGCTCTATCTTGACTCGCCCACCTTTTTCAAGGCGACAAGGGTGAGGATCGGACCAGCAATTTCGAAAATCACAGTCGTGCCGATGGTGATGGCCAGCAACTGGTCCCCAATGGCGGGGAAATGATCCAGCGCCACCAGTGCCATGCCCAGCGCCACCCCCGCCTGCGGCATCAGCGCCAGACCGATCCAATGCTTGTGACAGGGCGGGCAACCGGCCAGCCGACACCCGATCCATCCCCCGATGAGCCGACCCAGTGTTCTGATCGCGATATAGCCCATCCCCACAAGGCCGATATCGGCGATCCCGGAAATCTGCAGCGATGCTCCGGCAAGAACGAAGAAGAACACCATGAACGGCCATTCGATATGCTCGATCTCATGGAAGGGGCGATTGTGGTGGTGGGCTAAATTGACGATGATGAAGCCCGCGATCATCCCTGACAGCAGGAAGGAAACGTCAAGCCAGATGGCAAAACCTGCGCAGAGGAACACCAGCCCGACCGCTTCAAGCTGCATCGGTTCGCCGGGGCGAATGCGCCCGGAAAGATAGGACGCCGGGAAACCGATCATGCCGCCGACCAATACCGCGCCGCCCAGCTCACGCACTGCGTTCCATATAATGTCATCGAAATCACCTCCCGACATTGCCTTGGCAATGACCAGAAGCAGACTGAAGACGATTAGCCCCCAGGCGTCATCGATGGCGACGATGCCCAGCAGGGCTTTGGCGAACGGACCCTTTGCCCCGGTCTGGCGAATGACATCCTGAGACGCTGCCGGATCGGTGGCGGTGCCGATCCCGGCCAGCAGGATCGCCATGAGGAAGGATGAGCCAAGGGCGATGAGGCCGCCCCATATTATCACCGCCGTCAGCAGCACGACCACCGCCGAGACCACCAGAATGACCTTGCCGCTCCGACGCAGCGAGGCGAGCGAAAGGTGGCTGCCAAGCAGAAAGGCAACCATCGTCAAGGCTGTTGCGGAAAGAATTTCATACCACTCTTCGAACTGGTCGGGGAGCAGGTTCAGCCCCGATGGGCCAATGATGACCCCGAACAGGATGAGCAGGGTGACACGCGGCAGGCGCGTCCGTCGACCAAGTTCATCTGTGACCAGTCCAACAAGCAGGATCCCCCCCAGAGAGAGAAACAGAAGATGCAGGTCCATGGTGCCGCCTCAGCCTTTATGCGCCTCATCGGCTCATTGACTTGATGATGAGCGCCGGTTCGAGAGGGGCGGGGGTGCCCTGCCGCCTCTCTTCAAGACTATACACCTTTCAGCCGGTGGCCGCGAACCGACCTTCGGACCTGTTGACCCCGGCTCAGTTGATCGGCGTCAGCAGGGGCTTGCCAGCGAAATGGGCGGCGAGATTGTCAACGACCAGCTGGGACATCGCGCCACGTGTCTCGATGGTGCCAGAGGCGTTGTGCGGATGCAGCACCACATTGGGGAGGCTGTTGAAGGCCGGATCGGACTTGGGCTCATTGAGGAAGACATCAAGACCGGCGCTGCCAAGGCTTCCCGCCTTGAGGCAATCGATAAGCGCAGCCTCATCCACCACACTGCCACGGGCAATGTTGATGAAGCTTCCCTCCGGCCCCAGCGCTTCCAGCACGTCGCGGCTGATCACGCCTTCTGTCGAGGCCCCGCCGGGCATGGCAGCAATCAGCACATCGGCCCATGCAGCCATGGCGACGATATCGCCCATATAGTGATAGGCAACGTCGCTCTGCTCGTGGCGTCCATTATAGGCAAGCTCGACACCCATCGGCTCAAGACGGGCCGCGATGGCCTTGCCGATGCGTCCAAGACCGGCGATACCGACCTTCTTGCCACGGATGGAACGGGTGAGCGGCATGGCGCCCTTGTTCACCCACGATCCGTCGCGCACATAGGCATCACCCTTGATCATCTCGCGGCGCACGGCCAGAAACAGAGCAACAGCCATGTCGGCCACGTCATCGGTCAGCACATCGGGGGTGTTGGTCACCTTGATGCCGTGCTCGCTGCAGGCTTCCACGTCGATGGCGTCATAGCCAACGCCCGAGGAGGAGACGATTTTGAGATTGGGCAGCTTTTCAACTTCCGCCCGCGAGATGCCACGGCCGCCATTGGTGACGACAGCAAGGATCTTGTCGCTGACAGCTGCCAGAAAGGCAGCCTTGTCGTCAGCCTGATCAAGGCGATGGATCGTGTAGGTGGCTTCCAACTGCGCTTGCTGGTCTGGGCGCAGGGGAACGAGAACAAGAACGTCCGGTTTCATGTCTTGGTTTCCTTGATGCTGGCTCGGGATCTTCCCTTTCTGCCTGCGTGGGGAGGCGCGCCGTTGACAGCGCTTGGCAGGACAAGGGACTAGAGCGAAATAAATAAATGGGGGGCCGGTTGGGCCATACTGGCATATTAGCTGCAATTCGGGGGAGCTGTAAATCAGGGACTTGCCGACCGGCCAATCTTTCCGCAGTCACGCGTGCCTTGCCATTTGGGGCCGATGCGGCGATGGGCGCGGCCTTATGGGCTTGGATTCACGACCATTTCGATGTAGCACCAAGAGGGCCACTCCATTTGTGGCAGGTAGCTGAGTGGACGGATGGCAGGATCTGGCGCCGATGGAGCGGGCAGCTCCACAAACCGAAAACCGCCCGGATGGGCTGAACTCGAAGGCAAGACAATGGATTATGAACTGAAGACCGTCGCGGGCAAGCGCATTCTCTATGTCATGGCGGTAGACGCCGAATATGGCGATCATCTGCGCGAAAGGATCGTGCCGCTGATGACCGGGGTCGGGCCGGTGGAATCGGCGATCGTCGTGGCGTCCTTCCTTGCCAGACTGTCGGCAACCGGCCAGAAGCCGGATCTGGTGGTCTCGCTCGGCTCGGCCGGGTCGGCCAATCTGGAGCAGACTGAAGTCTATCAGGCAACTTTCATCAGCTATCGCGACATGGACACCTCGCCACTTGGCTTCGAGAAGGGAAAGACCCCCTTTGTCGATCTGCCCGTGAAGGTGCCGATGCCGTTCCATATTCCCGGCGTCAAGGAAGCGACGCTTTCAACCGGCGGCAATATCGTGTCTGGCGCAGCCTATGACAGCATCGATGCGGACATGGTGGATATGGAGAGCTTTGCGGTGCTGCGGGCCTGCATGCTGCATGACGTGCCGATGATCGGCCTGCGCGGCATTTCCGATGGCAAGAAGGAGCTGACCCACGTCAACGACTGGAAGGAATATCTCCATGTCGTCGATGCCAATCTGGCCAAGGTCGTCTCGACGCTGGAGCAGGCAATAGAGGATGGCGCGATCAGCCTCTGAGTCTCGCCCGCAGCTCGTGTTTTGTGTGAGGCCGACCGGCGACCGGTCGGCCCACTGGATTATCCCAGATTGAGACTGGTGGCCGGGCGCTTGCCGGAGAGAGCGGTCAGCACATTCTGCACCGAGGCAACGGCGATCCGGCGCATGGCTTCTTCGGTGGCGCCACCCAGATGGGGCGCAAAGATCACGCGATCCGACTGCCCGAGCGCGCCCTGTGGAGCGTCATCCTGATAGACATCAAGCCCGGCAGCAAACAGATGGCCAGAGTTGAGAGCTTCCAGCAGAGCATCCTCGTCCACCAGTCCGGCCCGGGCTGTGTTGACCAGAATGGCTCCCGGCTTGGTCAGCGCAAGGCTTTGCCGGTTGATCATGTGGCGGGTTTCGGGACGAAACGGGGTGTGCAGCGAGATGAGATCTGCCTCTGCAAGCCCGGCTTCCAGCGAGCTGGCGCGGTCGAAATCGCCGATATCGCTGGCCCGTGGCGAATGCACCAGAACCCTCATGTCGAGGGCGCCGCGCAGCATCTTGCCAAGGCGCGAGCCGGTATGACCCCAGCCGACCACCAGTGCGGTCTTGCCCTGCAGTTCAACGGTCTTGTTGCGGTTGCGGAAACCGAATTTTCCGGCCCGCTCTTCCCTGTCTGCTGCGGGAAGCAGACGGGCCGCAGCCAGCGCCAGCCCAAGGGCCAGCTCGGAAACCGACTGCGCATTGGCACCGGGGGTGTTGCAGACCAGTACGCCGTGGCGGGTGGCTGATTCCTTGTCAACGGCATCATGCCCCGCACCATGCACGACAACCACCTTGAGGATGTCGGCGGCAGCAAAGGCCTCTTCCTTGAAGCCCGCATCGCGCGTGATGACGGCTTCGCAGCCCGGCACCAGCGAGGCGACGGTGGACATGGACGGATCAGGACAGATCACGGGTTCAATCCCGTTCTGTCGCAACAGGTCTAGGCCTTCCTCATGGACAGGCTGTACGATTAGGCATTTCATGGCGTTTGTTCGTCTTGTTGTGGTTTTGACTGGTCAGCCCTGAATATACAGAAAGAATGCGCCGAGCAAGATGAAGCAGACAAGCACGGCTATAAGCTTGTCGCGAGTGTCCCTGTCGAACTGCTCCATCCGTTGACGCACCCTCTCTGGCCCTGCCTTTCCCTTTGTCAGGCCAGGCTTGTCGGGTGCCAGATCCAGTTCCGGGGGCGTTTCAGGCATCTTTTTGTTCCTCTTTGCTGTTAGCTCAGGGGCAGGTCGCGATAGCGATGCAGCACGGCGCCGTCATAGCCTTCGTAGACCTCGTGGCCTTCCGGCAAATGCAACATGTGCTGCATACCGGCCCGCTGCGCAGCCTCGATACCGACTTCGCTGTCTTCGACCACCAGACAGTTTTCCGGAGCAAAGCCCATCGACTTGGCTGCATAGAGGAAGAGGCCCGGATCCGGTTTCCAGAGTTTGACATCATAGGAGCTGAACAGGCGACCTTCAAAATACGGCAGCAGGCCAGTGAGGCCAAGCGAGTGGCGCATTTTCTTGATGGGGCCTGCCGAGGCGATGCATTTGGCGATCTTGAGGGCCGGAACCACTTCCAGCACATCCGGATAGGCCTTCAGCCCGGCTTCGAACAACTCGGCCACATGGGCACGGTAGGTGGTTTCATAATCATCGGCCAATTTGTGGCCGACCCGACCTTCCATTGCTTCGACGATCTTGTGAAACTGTACGCCGCGCAGGTTGGCGACCATATAGTTCACGTCCCAGTCCAGATCGGGCACCGTGTCACAATAGCCTTGCAGGCTCAGGATTTCACTATCGACCAGGGTGCCGTCCAGATCAAAGATGACGCATTGAATGCGGTCAAGGTCCAGCTTATTCATGGGAGTTGTCTTTCTTGAAAAGCGGAGAAATGCGGGGGGATGGAATTTCTTCAGAGGCTTATCATAGATATTGCTCATACCAAACATGCGATTTGGATCATGTCGGAGCGCTTGTGGATGCTGATGATCTAGTTTAGAGTTGCTTTAAATCAAAAACCAAAAAAATCCGCTAAGGAGCTGAACCATGTCGAGCTATACCATCGCTAGTGCAAGAGTTTCGCGTCTCAAACTCTCCCGTGAAGCCTACGGTCTTTGCCGTGATGCCTTCCGGTCCGTTGTCTGCAACCTGATCGCCCCGTCTGCCTGCTGCTGCACCTGCAACAAGTAACAGCCACAAGCGCGGATGCGCGGGATCGTGACTTTTCACGCAAAAGTGATCCGCGCATCATGACGATTACAGTCTGTTGACTGCCTCCCCCAACGAGCTGGACAGATCCCCTTCTGTCCCCACTCGTATCGTCCCAAGCCCCATCCATCCTGCCATCAGTGCCAGCTCTGTCGCCAGGGCGTCGGCCACCTTACCCTTGTCGATACCCTGTTCGCCATGAGCGGCAAACACTTCGAGAATGCCTTCCTGCCGGTTGGCCTTGAGGTCAAGCCGCGCCACCAGCCTGTCTCCCATCAGGAAGGGCAGGACATAATAGCCATACTGCCTTTTCTCTTTCGGCACGTAGATTTCGATGCGATAGCGGAAATCGAACAGGGTTTCCACCCGGTCGCGATACCAGATGAGGGAATCAAATGGCGCCAGCAAAGCCTGACAGGTGGCGCGGGCCGGAAGGCTGGCTTCCTTGTGCCGGTAGAGCGGCCCCTGCCATCCTTCTACTTCAACCGGTTCGATGATGCCTTCTTCCAGAAGACTGCCAAGGGTCTGTCGCGCGCCATCAGGGGACAGGCGGAAATAGTCCCGCAAGCATTTCTCCGAGCCGATGCCATGGGACTTGGCTGCCAGCGCCATCAACTGGCGGTGCGCCTCATGGCTATCGAGCGCCGGTTGCCCGAGAATGGCTGCGGGCAGCACGCGCTCGGGCAGGTCATAGTAGCGGGTGAAAGCCTGTCGCCCCGCCGCAACGATATGCCCGCACCAGAACAGGAACTCCAGCGCGATCTTGCTGTCATTCCAGCCCCACCAGGAGCCCGAGCGACTGCCGCGCCGTTCCAGATCCGACACACATAGCGGACCACGTGCCCCGATCTCTTCCAACACGGAATTGATGACGTCCGGGTTCTCTTTTGCGTAACGGGACAGGTTGCCCCAGACACCCTGATGCTGGCGGGCTCGTTCCATGCGCCATGTGAGCGCCGGATAGAGGCTGACGGGCAGCAGCGACGCCTCATGCCCCCAATATTCGAAATAGGCCTTTTGTGCTCCCGATTTTGAAACCTCGTGCAGATGGCGGTCGACCGTGGCCTTGTCATAGGCACCAAGGCGGGCAAACAGCGTGAGATAGTGGGCGCGATCCAGCACGTTGACCGAGTCGATCTGCAACAGGGAAACCTGTTCGAAAACTCCGTCCAGATGGCGCTTGTCCACCCGTTTGAGGCTCCGCCGCTGCGGCAGGAACCCCTGTGCCCTGAGGGCGATGCGTCTGGCTTGGACTTTCGAAAGGCTCTGGTCTGTCATGAAGCTGTCGCGAACTGTCTGGAATGATTGGCGAAAGAGGGATGGCCGCCTGTGGGGTGGAAAATCGGCGCCCGAGTCTTCAATGAATTGGTTGTAGAAGCGGGCGGAACACCCTCGCACAGTTAAAAAGTTGAATAAACCGTAAATTTCGTCCTGCCGCGGGGCTCATGGTCTTGGTCCTGAAAGATTGCTGGGATACTCTGCCAAGGATTGGGTTCCACTTCTGTCACCGACGACATCCGACGGATGCCCAGTGGATCATAGGAAGGAATTGCCACAATGTCATTGCTGAAAAGCTGGTTGATCCCCGGTGCGCTGGCGGTTGCCGCAGTTGCCGGGCTTTCCCTTTACGGCGAAACCGAAAAGATCGAAGCAGACCTTACCGGCAGAGCCCTCGGGATTCTGGAAGCCAAGGATATGGATTGGGCTTCCGTTTCCTTCAAGGGCCGCGATGCGACACTGACCGGCACGGCACCGGAAGAAGGGGCGTCCGAATGGGCGTCCGAATTGCTGCTGGCCGAGTGGGGCGTTCGCATCGTCAAGGACAAGACCGACCTTCTCGCCGCCCAGAGCCCCTACACCTGGGGGCTGAGCCGCAAGGGCAATGCCCTCACGATGATCGGCTATCTGCCCTATGACGTTCTGAAAAAGGCACCGGCTGAAATCTCGGCAGCGATGACGGGCATGGATCTCGACATTGACAATGTTACCGCAGCGCGCGGCGCCCCCAAGGAGATCGACAAGGCGGTTGCGCTGGCAACGACTCTGCTGGCCGATCTGCCCGAGGGCAAGGCGATGCTGATTGATGGCAAACTGACCGTCTCCGGCGCGCTTGATGCCAGCCCTGAAGGTCTCGCCCTTTACAAGAAGCTGCAGGAAACGCTGGCCAAGGCCGATCTGGGCAGCATCACCGTTGATTTCCAGATCTCCGAGCCTCTACTGGCGGCATCTGAACCCGCAGCGTCTGATGCGAGCGCTGCCACGTCGATTGATGGCTTCGCGATTGCCCGATCCTCCGACGGCGTGGTGCTCAATGGGGCTGTCCCCAGTCAGGCCATCAAGGATGATATCCTCACGCTGGCGCGCCGCAAATTCGGCTTTGCTGCCGTTGCAGACACGATGTCGGTGCGGCCGGGCGAAGAGATCGCCGGTCTTGGTGCCGATGACTACAACAGGATTACAACCGCCGTGCTTCAGGCAGTCAGCCGACTTGATGGCGGCGAGGCCAGATTGTCAAGCGATGGGCTGACCCTCAGCGGCAGCGCATTTTATGATGGGGCGCTTGAACAGCTTCAGACTTCGCTCAAGGCAGCGCTGCCTGCTTCCATTGCCTTCACCCCGCAACTGACCGTCAGTGCGCCGGGCGAAGCGGTTGATGCAGACCGCTGTCAGGCCCTGATGCGCGGAGCGCTGGCACAGAACACGATCTTCTTTGACAGCGGCGAGGCGACGATTTCATCGGATTCCTTCGGTTTGCTCGATGGGCTGGTCTTTACCGCCCGCCGCTGCCCGGAAAGCCACATAGTGGTTGAAGGCCATACCGACAGTGACGGGGATGATGCTGCCAATCTTACGCTGTCGGAAAAGCGAGCCGGAGCTGTCGTTGCCTATCTGGGTAGTGCGGGCCTCAGCCCGGACCGGCTGGAGGCCAAAGGGTTTGGCGAGAGCCAGCCGGTGGCCGACAACGATACCCCGGAAGGCAAGGCAAAGAACCGCCGCATCGAATTCGTCATTCTGCAGCAATAGACCATCAGGAGTTTGAACATGGGATATCTTATTGCAAATCTCTATCCATTGCTCCTGTTGGGAGTTGTCCTTGGAGCGATCATCGGCTGGTTTGCCTGTGAACCGCAAGACCAAGATCAAGCGAAACACTGAGGGAGGGTGCCATGACCGCATTAATCGGGCAGGAACTGCTGCTCATCATACTGGCCGTCATCATCGGTGCTTTGCTTGGCTGTGCTCTCAGGGCCTTTCTGGCCAGTAAGCAGGGGCAGGATCTGACCAACCGGGCCGAAGCTCTCTATGATCCAGCCGCGGCAGCCGCCCGCAAAGCCGCCGAGGCGTTTCCTCTTGAGGCGGCTGAAGGGGCGTCTGCCGCAGAAGCCGACAGTGCTGCTGCCGCCTCTGTGGCCATGACCGGCGCGCCGGTTCCCGGTGGCAGGGAAGCACCGCTGCCAGTCGAGCAGAGCGTCGTTCCGGTCGAGGAAATGGCACCTGCCGCCAGCGCCGAGGGGAAAGCCCAGGAAACGATAGCGCCTGAAACCAAGGCCTATGACACCAGTGTCGACCCGACCAAGGTTGCCGAAGGCATGGCGGGCGAGGGGCTGCTTGATAAAGCTCCGGAAGCGCAAGATGACGCATCAAAAGACGCGCCAGATCCTGCGGCCGCATCGTCTGGCGCAATCAGCGAAACTGAAGCCAGGACCGAGGAGCAGAAGCTCGAACAGGCACTTGCAGCCCTGCCAAAGGGGGCTACGGCTCAGCAGAAGGCCGAGGCAGTCGGAACCAAACCGCTGGCCCTTGAGGCCCCTATCGAAGGCAAGGCAGATGATCTCAAGCAGATCAAGGGTATTGGCAAGGTGATCGAGGGCAAGCTCAACGCAATGGGTATCTATCATTTCAAGCAGATTGCCGACTGGGATCGTGGCGAAGTCAACTATGTCTCCACCTTCCTCAGCTTCAAGGGGCGGATCGATCGTGAAAACTGGGTGGCACAGGCCAAGCTGCTGTCCTCCGGTCAGGCGACGGCTTTCTCCATGCGCGTTGCCAAGGGGGAAGTGGAAAGCTCCAGAAGCTGATATCTCTGTTTCCTCAGCTGTTGGCCAGCTCAACAGAAAACTGCAACAGGAATGGCATCGGAAATGAGCATCAGGAAAAAGCGCGACATCGGGTTGCGCTTTTTTATTATCAATACGGAGGGTAAAAATGATTGTCAGAATTACCGTTTAAAGTGATCGGTAGATTTGACTATGTTTCTGACATTTAAAGAGAAAATGGAACGTTTTTGTTACCTGTATCTACTATTTTAGTATAGGTAGCCCAAAATTACCTCGGCACGCAATGATTGATTTACCCTTGCTCTCTACCCTCGGATCTCATTGGGATGAGTGCAGAGGGCGGAACCTTGAACGCCGAGATTATCAAAAAGATCTGGGATCTTTATTACATTCGGTCTCGCGAAAACGGGCCTGAAATTGTTCAGGCACAATATGAAGCCTGCTCCCGCCATTTGCCTCTGATACACGTCATCCTGCTGACCTCGATATGGGGGGCGGCTCTGACCAGCAAGGACTGCGCCCCGGCTTGGCTGACATTTTCCGTACCGGCTGTCTTTTCTGTCTTTGCAGTTCTGCGCATTGTTCACTGGACCAGCACGCGATCGAGGTTCATGACAATTGGGCAGGCCAGAAAGGCGATGGCCAGAACCAGACTGCTCGGTGGCGTGTTGCCGATCGTCGTTTCCTGTTGGGCTCTCACGCTGTTTGAAGTCGGAGACCATGTCGTTCGTGTCAATATCGCCTACTTCATGGCGATTTCCGGGGTCTGCATCGTGGTCTTCCTGATGCATCTGCGCATTGCTGCCTATCAGGTTGCCATCATCGTGTATGTGCCGCTCGTCGGGCGACTGCTGCTGACCGGGGACACGGCCCTGATGACCATGGGGGTCAATCTTGCAGTCGCTTCGGCTATGTTGCTGACGATTGTTTATGTGCAATCGCGCCATTTCAGGGAGGCGGTCTATTCCAAGGCCGCATTGCAGAAGGCCAGTGAACACAATCAAACCCTTGCCAATCTGGACAGTCTGACAGGATTGCCAAATCGTCGCCTATTCTTCAGCAATCTCGACGATGAAATCGCTTTTGCCCAGAAAAACAGTCGCCGCCTGGCGGTCGGAATCCTCGATCTTGACGGGTTCAAAGCGGTCAACGACCTGCACGGCCACAATATTGGCGACCAGCTGCTGATGCAGGTGGCCGAGCGATTGAACGGAATTCTGGGCAGCCATGTGCTGGTTTCCCGCCTCGGCGGCGATGAGTTTGCCCTGCTCATCAAGTCGCGCAATTCCAATTCGGAGCTGTTGCTGACAGGCGAAAACATTTGCACTGCGCTCCGCGAGCCCTTTTTTGTCGAAAATGTCAGGATCAGTATTTCAGGTTCCATCGGTTATGCCGTCTATCCCGATGTGGCCCGGACCCCGCACGAACTTTATGAATGCGCCGACTATGCGCTGTATCAGAACAAGCGGGCCAATCGCGGCTATCCGGGTCTGTTCGCCAAGGAACAGGCGCACGAGCTGGAAGCCCGCAGCATGATAGAACAGGCTATCAGGGCTGCGGATCTGGAAAAGGAACTGACCGTTCATTTCCAGCCCATCATCGATATCCGGTCCCATCGTGTCGCTGCTTTGGAGGCTTTGGCCCGATGGGAGAGCCCGATGGTCGGCACGGTGTCTCCGGCTGTCTTCATCCCCATCGCCGAACGCAGCGGCAAGGTCGGGGAGATCACCCTCATCCTGCTGAAAAAGGCACTTGCCGTTGCCTCGGACTGGCCAGGGGACGTCAACCTGTCCTTCAACCTGTCTGCCCATGATGTCAGCTCGGTGGAGCGGGTTGCCAAGCTGGCTGCGGTGGTCATGCACAGCCGGGTCGATCCGCGCCGCATCGATTTCGAAATAACGGAAACGGCAGCTATGGGCAACGTGGCACAGACAAGAGCCGCTGTCGCTGCTCTCAAGACGCTGGGCTGCGGCATATCGCTTGATGATTTCGGCACCGGCTTTTCGAGCCTCACACAGCTGCACGCTTTCCCTCTGACCACGATCAAGATCGATCGCAGCTTTGTCTCCGATCTCGACAAGAAGCCGGCGAGTTACAAGATCGTCAAATCATTGCTGGCGCTCAGCCGTGACATGGGGGTGGAGTGCATTGTCGAGGGGGTGGAAACAGCCGAGGAACTGGCTGTCGTCACCGGACTTGGTGGCCGGTATGTGCAGGGCTATTACTGGTCGCCACCAGTCCCCGCAAGCGAACTTGGTGCCTTCCTGTCTGTTCGAAAGGCCGATGCTCCGGCAGGCGATGTCTTGAAGTCTGAGACGATCAAGCCGCGCGCCCTGGTTTCATGAAAAGGCCAGCCCCTCGTTGGGTGAGAGAGGCTGGCACAATGTCTTGTTGCCGGGTCTGATGCAAACCGCGGCTCAACCCTGCAGATAGCGTTCCGCAAGGCGTGACCACAGGGCCGCTCCGACCGGCAGCATGTCATCGGCGAAGTTGAACTTGGGATTGTGCAGCGCAGCCGAATCGACACCATTGCCGACGCGAATGAAGCAGCCCGGCTTGTGGGCCAGGTAATGGGCGAAGTCCTCGCTGCCCGAACTGATCGGAAATTCGGCAATGCCTTCCTCTCCAACGAGTTCGATCGCCACTTCCCTTGCAAACTCCATTTCAGCGGTCGAGTTGACTACCACCGGCAGCCCGTGTGGAATATCCACCCTTGCGGTCGCTCCAAAGCCCTCGGCGATTGACTGGGACATTTCAATGATCCGTTTCTTGGCGTGGTCGCGCACTTTCTGGTCAAAGGTGCGAAGGGTCACGCGCATTACAACCTCTTCGGGAATGACGTTCGGTGCCTTACCGCCATGGATCGCGCCGATAGTGATCACGGCTGGCTGAAACGGATCGATGTTACGCGAAACGATGGTTTGCAGACCGATGGCGATGTGGCAGGCGGTGACCACCGGGTCGATGGTCTCCTGCGGACGGGCACCATGGCCACCCTTGCCACGTACGGTGATGTCGATCATGTCGGCCCCGGCCATGGCCGGTCCGTCACGCAGCATGATCTGCCCGACCGGTGCGCCGGGATGATTGTGCAGGCCGTAGATGCAGTCGAACGGAAAGCGTTCCAGCAGTCCATCCTCGATCATCCGCTCGGCCCCGCTCTTCACCGGGCTTTCCTCTGCCGGCTGGAAGATCAGGTTCAGGGTGCCGTTGAACCGTTTGGTGCGGGCGAGATATTCCGCCGCGCCCATCAAAACGGCCGTGTGACCATCGTGCCCACAGGCATGCATGACGCCTTCATTCTGGCTGGCATAGTCAAGGCCGGTTTCTTCAGTGATCGGCAGGGCGTCCATGTCGGCGCGAATGGCAAGGCTCTTGCTGCCTTCCCCAACCTTGAGACGGGCCACGATGCCATGGCCGCCGACATTCTCGGCTACCTCATAGCCCCAGTCCTTGAGCTTTCCGGCAACAAAAGCCGCTGTCTTTGCTTCCTCGTGCGAAAGCTCCGGGTTCTGATGAATATGTCGCCGGTTGGCGATCATTTCTTCCTTGGTTTTTTCCAAATCGACAAGGGAGGCAAAATCGTTGCTCTGATCCATGAAAGGTTCCTTTTTTTATTCTTGTTCAGCACCGTTGCAGCGCTGCAAAATTCAAATATGGCTGGCCAGGATTGCCTTGCAGGGGAGGGCGCAAGGCGAAAGAGGCGCTGGCACCACCGCCAGCCCACCTTGTTCTTGGTTATTACTTTCCGGGATCAGAGTCGAGACGGGTATGTAATGTTTTTCCCTGATGCGTGTGTGAGCACTGGCTCCACCCGCCAACGCAGGCTGCAAATTTAAAAATGCCTGCCTCCGGAGGGAGACAGGCACATGAGGGATGAATGAGGTTTGGGTGCCTCAGGCTTTCACCACCAGACGGCCATCGAGTTTGGCGCCGTTGGCTTCGGTGATCACCTTCTGATCGCGGATGAAGGCGATGACCTCGTTGCGGTAGACAAGGCCGGTGTGATCATAGTCGAGTTTTCTGAGGTCGAAGCTCGGGATGTCGCCCGCCACCCCGCCAGAAATCGGCTTGCCGTTCCAGGTTTCGCCATAGGCGCCAAAGGCGATGTAGCTGTTGATGGCGAGGGTGAATGTCTTGTCCAGAACCTCCTCGATTGGCTGGCCGTTGAGCGTGATGTGGACTGCCTTTGCGGACATGGCGTCAGCACCGAGCGCGATTTCATAACGGATGCCCGAGGAGAAGTGCAGGAAGCCGCGCGAGACAAAGCCGTTGAGGTCCACACCTTCTGCTTCCTCCGGGCGCAGCAGGCGCACTGCGTTGTTGTTGAGCATGTCGCGCAACTGGGCTCCGGTCATCGTTGCCACGTGGATTGCGTCGGCATAGGGCATCACGTCATACCACGCCTTGAAGGTCAGCTGTCCCTTTTCCACGCCAGCCGACAGGCCGGTTGCGTTGAAAAGGGCAAAGTCGACCTTGCCGCCGGGGAAGGTTTCCGAGCGGGCAACCACGGCGTCATTCATGAAATTGCCAAGGGCACTTTCGCCGATATAGCGATTGGCAATGGTGACGTCGCGACCAAGGGCTTCGGTGTCCACGGTGCCGATGGTCTCGGCGAGCTTGCTGTCGAGCTGCTTGAGAAGGGGGACCACAACAGCATCTTCAAAGGCTGCGTCCCAGTCGCCTTGTTGCTGAAGGGTCTTGTATTTCGGATCATCGCTTGCCACACGCTTGTCGCTGGCCTTGATCGGATGTAGCGAGACCGAATTGTACCAGTCCTTGCGGCCCTGATTGGCGGCGATGGAAATGGCGATATCGCCAAGGAACTGGCCATGCGCCAGAGCCTGGGTGATGAGAACGCCGTCCTTGAGGTTGTTCTCGTCGATGCCGGTTTCATTGAGCTTGGTGTGGGTATGACCACCAACGACGACCACCGGCTTCTGGCTGAGCTTGGCTGCAATCTCGGCAATGGCAAAATCACCGTCCCCGATGGCGCGGGCGGTCGCTGCCTTGCCGGACTTGTGCTGGCCAATGCCATAGCCGCAATGGGAGAGAATGACGACGACGTCGGAGATTTCCGAAACCGCAGGCAGGATGTTGGTAAGGGCTTTCACCGGGCGCTCGACGGCAAGGGTCGGATCATTCGGCTGGCCGACACGGGTGTCGATGTTGGTGGTAAGGCCGATGATGCCAACGCGCAGCCCCTTGATATCGGCAATGGCGGCGGCGGTATAATCCTCATCGCGCTTCATGTAGCCAGAGGAGTGGACGTTGGCAGACAGCAGCGGGAAGGCGGCGTCCGTGTCCTTGCCCTTCTTGAGCAGTTCGGCACCGCGGTCGAATTCGTGGTTGCCAAGGGTCGCGATTTCAACACCGGCAGCGCTGTAGGCGCGATAGCTGGCGTCTGCGACGAACTCTTCCGGTGTCCATCCCATCAATTCGTCAAAGATCGAGCCGGTGTGGTCGTCACCGGCAGAGACAAACAGCACGGCTTCATTGTCGGCCGCATTGGCGCGAGCATCCTTGACCAGCTTGACCATCTGGGCAAGGCGATAGGTGTCACCCTTCTTGCCGTGCAGATCGGTGATGTGGTTGTGCATGTCGTTGAAATGCAGCACGCGCAGCACCCGGCGCTCGCCATCCTTGAGGACAGGAGCGGGAACCGGGCTGCCGTCCTCGGCAACAATGGTCTTGATCTGGCCTGCGAGCGGGTCGCCCTTCAGCAGAAACAACTGGTCGATGACACCATTCGGGTTCGGCGTAGCGGGCACCAGCAGCAACTCGCCAGCCATCGGAGTGGCGTTGGCGCGGAAGGTCAGTATGGGAGAAAAGGCGGCGGATGTGGCGATGGCGGCTCCGCCGAGAAGCAGGCTGCGGCGCGACAGGCTCGATGGAGCTCTGGACGGGTGTCTGGTCATTTGGGGTCTCTTGAAACTGGGCAATAGGAAAGAAGGAGACCCAAACCATTCCATCCCGGAGATGGCAGCCAAATTACAGCCAGAACAAACTTTGATGACAGCCCCCGCCAATTGCCGAATGCGGGGCGGGGGCGCCGTGATGAAAGAAAGCGCGACGAGAAGGCTCAGGCCTTCTGTTTGGCCAGAAGATCGCGGATTTCCGTGAGAAGGGCGATGTCGGCAGCTGGTGCTTCCGGTTCCGCCGCCTTCTCTTCCTCTTCCTTCTTGAACATGCGTTCCTCTGCTTCTGCCCGCATCTTGTTGACGCCCTTGACCATCAGGAAAATGATCCAGGCCAGAATGAGGAAGTTCAGCACCACTGTCAGGAAGTTGCCATAGGCCAGAACGGCGCCCTGTTCCTTTGCTGCATCCAGCGTCGTGGCGGTGACACTACCGCTCAGCGGCAGGAAATAGTTGGAAAAATCGAGGCCACCAAAGATCACGCCGATGATTGGCATGATGATGTCGTTGGTCAGCGATGTGACGATGAGGCCAAATGCGCCGCCAATGATGACGCCGACAGCCAGATCCATGACATTACCCTTGGCAATGAATGTCTGAAATTCCTTGAACATGACTTTCCCCTGTCAATGACCGCCAGTCCGTGTCTTGCGGATACTCGGTCAGAGTTTGCAAAATGCCAGTGCAACCCCTTGCACTGGCGTTCATCCTATAGAGAAATGAAGATGAAGCCTACATGAATGTCTGGCCGCTGTGCGCGTTTTTACAAGGGCATGAAGGCACATGGGCTGTCTCGCCGGTGCGATCGCGACAGAAGGGATCAGGCGGCGGCGCGTTTCAGCCGGTCGTTGATGGCCTCGCCGAGGCCCTCGTTGCCGATGGGGGCAACGGCAATGCAGCGGACATCGGGGCGATCAAGTGCCCTGAGGGCTGCAAAGAGCTTTTGGGCTGCCTCGAAGCTGTCGCCGGTCGCCGAGAGATTGACGATCTCGACCGCGCGGTCGGCATGGGCGGGCAGCGTCGGGCCAAAGGCCAGAAGGGCCTCGCCGTCTTCGATCGTTTCAGCATTGAGCCGCACCGGAACCGACGGCGCATAATGGCTGGTCATCATGCCCGGTGAACTCGGGGTCTTGTCGTTTGTACCAGCCCGGGCAAGGGGACGGCCGAGGACGGCTTCCAGATCCTCCGCTGAAACGCCGCCTGGTCGCAGCAAGGTTACCGGTTTGCCGTCCACACAGAGGATGACGCTTGATTCGACGCCGACCCGGCAGGCGCCCATATCAACGATCATGTCGATGCGGTCGGCCAGTTCCTCGCTCACATGCGCAGCGGTGGTCGGGCTGACCCGGCCCGAGCGGTTGGCCGACGGGGCGGCGAGCGGCTTGTCGGTGGCAAAGGCTAGTGCCCGCATTAGGGGCGCATCGGGAACCCGGATGGCAACGGTGTCAAGGCCTGCAGAGGTCAGATCGGCGATGGAGCTTTCCGGTCTCTTGGGCACCACGAGCGTGATCGGCCCCGGCCAGAAGGCCTTGGCAAGTTTCAGGGCATCTTCATTGAACAGCCCATGCAGCTCGGCAGCCGCAAGGCTTGGTAAATGCGAAATGAGCGGGTTGAAGCTTGGCCGGTTCTTGGCCTGATAGATGCTGGCGACCGCCTCGGCGTTGGTGGCATCCGCCGCCAGCCCGTAGACCGTCTCTGTCGGCACTGCCACCAGTCCACCATCAGCAAGCAGCTTGCTGGCGCTCTGAAACCCCGGATCATCTGCAAGACCAGGGGCGGGAGCGCCGGTTTGCGGGTCGATGTCGGGATGAAGCGGGCGCCACTGAGTTGCTGGTCTGGTCATTTTTTTCATTCTGCAATGGGCAAGAAACGGGCAAGGGGTGCGCTAGGGCTGCGCAGTTGGAAGTCTTTTAGTTGATGGAGCGCCCAAGGTCCAGTGTCCGTTTGCATGGCTGATGTCGCGAATGGGCGCGTACGGGTGGCGCGTATGCTCCAGAGAAACGGATACAAAAAAGCCGCCGAAGGGCAGGCCCGTCGGCGGCTGGTGGTATCTGGCGTCGCGCCCGAACTGAGGCTCGGTGCAGAAGCTCAGAGCAGGGCGCTCAGTTTGTCGCGACCTTGGCAGGTTTCTTGCTGCCATTGTCATTGGCCGGTGTCGGCACTGCGCTCGGCTGCTGGTCCGGGCTGATCGCTGCATGCTTGATCTGCTGGCCGACGGTGATGATCAGCAGCTTGGAGGGATCCAACAGTCGCTTGGCGACCCGCTTGGCATCTTCCATCGTGACGCCCTCGATATAGCTGTTGCGCTTGTCGAAATAGTCGATGCCGAGGCCGTCTTCCTGAATGCCCACCAACTGACGGGAAATCTTGGAAGAGCTGTCAAAGCGCAGCGGATAGTTGCCGATGAGGAATTTCTTGGTGTTGGCCAGTTCTTCCTTGGTTGGGCCCTCGTTGCCGAGGCGCTGGATTTCCTGTTTGACCAGCATCAGAGCCTGATCGGAATTGCCGGTGCGAGTGGCCATTCCGCCTGCCAAAATCTGGGTGTGATCATAATCGCTGAGATAGCTGTAAACGCTGTAGGCAAGGCCGCGCTTCTCACGGATTTCTTCATAAAGACGCGAGGAGAAGGAGCCGCCACCAAGGATATGATTGACCAGATAGGCGGCGTAGAAGTCCTTATCCTGGCGTTTGATGCCCGGCATCATGAAGCTGATCGAGGTTTGCGGGGTGGCAAAATCCACATGCTGCTCACCTGTCGTGGCAATGGCCACGTCTGAAATCGGCGCGAGGGTGCCCGTTTCGGGAAGCGGAGCGAAGACCTGATCGAGCATGGCCTTGAGACTATCGGCGTCAATCGCACCCACCACACCGATGAACAGACCGTCACGGGTCATGATATTCTTGTGCATGGAGGCGATGTCGTCCCGTGTGATGCGGGCAAGTGAGGCTTCGGAGCCATCACTGTCCAGCCCGTAGGGGTGATCCGGGAAGGCAGCTTCGCGCATGGCCCGTCCGGCGATGGAGTCCGGGTCGGTCAATTTGCGCTTGGCCGAGACAATCCACTGGGCCCGCATGCGTTCAATCGGGTCTGCATCGAAATGCGGCGATTGCAGTGACTTGCTCAACAGGTCGAAGGCGATCTGCCGGTTTGGCGTCAGCGTGCGCAGTGAGCCATAGAAACGGTCGCGGCTCGCGCTGAAGCTGAGCTTGATGGCGTTGTCTTCAAGGGCGGTCTGAAAGGTCGGGCTGTCCATGTCGCCAGCCCCTTCGTCAAGCAGACTGGTCAGCATGGAAACCGTGCCTTCCTTGCCCGGGGTGTCCTGGGCAGACCCGCCGGTAAAGGAAAAGTCCACGGCGATAATCGGCACGGTGTGGTCTTCCACCAGCCATGCCTCGATGCCCTTGTCACTGACAACGCGCTGGATTTCCGTGGCGCGTGCCTGACCCCAGCTGAACAGAACAAAAAGGCTGGCAAAAAGCCCCAGCAGAATGACCAGCGCGCGAGCGGTGCCTTCGGTCTGTTTGGCAAGAGCCCGGGCCCGGGCTGGACGATGATGCATGGTGGAGTCCTTGGCTGTCTGGTGGATCGGTGCGCGATCGGTCTGGATCTGGCGCATGGGCATTGCCTGTCGTCTGGTCATCTCGATCCTCCTTACTGCTTGACTTCAGTGCTTGGGGCTTCAGCCTTGGGGGCTTCTGCATTTGGGGAAGCAGGGGTCTTGGCGGCATCCGCGGCTGGTTTCGGCTTTGGCTGCCCCTGCGGACGGGACTGTGGATTTGGCACCTTCTGCGATGCCCGAGGCGCTTCCTTGGGGTAACTCATTGCGCGCGCCTTCGGCATCGGCTGGTCCGCTCCAGGGGCGCAATCGGCGGCTTTCCCGGATGGACCGGCGCTGACGCCAGGTGGGAGCAGGTAGCCGGTGACGGAGCGGCTTTCCTGAAGATATTTCGCGGCAACGGCCACCACCTGTTCCGGCGTGACGGCGGCCAGATGTTCGGGCCACTTGCGCAGCGCATCGAGATCCTGCCCGGTGGCAAGCGCCGTGCCGACGATTCTGGCCAGAGAAGCCTGATTGTCCTGGGCATAGAAGGTCTGGGCCAGAATGGCGCGCTTGGCGCGTGCGACTTCTTCCTCGCTCACCCCTTCCTTGATGATCTTGTCGATTTCGCCCTTGATGCCGGTGAGCACATCGTCAACGGACTTGCCGGCCGCCGGAATGCCGTAGAACATCATGTCGGTATCATCAAGCGTGGTGCTCTGGTAATAGGCACCGGCAGAGGTGGCGATCTTGTTGTCCATCACGAGGCTTTTATAAAGACGCGAGTTTGGCCCCGACCCGAGAATATAGGTGAGCAGATCGAGCGCCTCGGCCTCGCCATTCGTGGCGGTGTGATCCGATGGGACCATGTAGGCGCGGCGGACGCTGGGCTGGCTGACCCGTTCGTCGGTGAGGGTCAGCGTGCGGGCCGTGCGCTGCGGCGGCTCCAGAGGGCGAAGCCGTGCCTTCGGTTCGGCCCGGCGCAAAACCTTGCCATAGGTTTCTTCGGCCATCGCCCGGACCTCGTCCTCGTTGATGTCTCCGGCAACGATCAGGATGGCATTGTTGGGAGTGTAGAATTCATTATACCAGTCGATGGCGTCCTGACGGTCCAGCTGCTCCATCTCGTGTTCCCAGCCAATCACCGGAATGCCATAGGGATGATTACGGTAAAGCGCCGCATCAAGGGATTCGCTCAGCAGCGAGCTTGGATCCGTGTCGATCCGCATGGCGCGTTCTTCGAGAATGACCTTCAGTTCCGGTTTGACCTGCTCGTCCGTGAGCTGAAGATTGGCCATGCGGTCCGCTTCAAGCTCCATCATCAGTTTGAGGTGCTGCTTGGCAACGCGCTGGTAATAGGCGGTGTAATCCTGAGTGGTGAAGGCATTTTCCTCGCCGCCCAGTGAGGCCACGATCTTGGAAAACTCTCCATCCGGGTGGGCTTTCGTGCCCTTGAACATCAGATGTTCGAGAAAATGGGCAATGCCCGAAACGCCCGGCTTCTCGTCAGCGGCACCAGCCCGATACCAGACCATGTGGGTGACCACCGGTGCGCGATGATCGGGAATCACCACAACCTGCATGCCGTTTTCAAGATTGAAGGTGGAGAAATTGGTTCCGAATTGCGGCAACTCCGCAAGACTGGCACCCATCGCCTGCCCAAGAGCGCTCACCTTGGCCGGAGCGCCGGCCACCGGCTGGGCGCTGCCTGAGGGCTGGGTGGCACTTTGGCTTGCCAGCGCGGCGGAACCGCCACCAAGCAGGCTGCCAGCCATCAGCATGATCATCACGGAGCGATGGATCGAGCGGTCAATCGAGAGAACCTGTCTTCGCATTCAAATCTCCAGTCTTTCTATTGGTCTGCAAGCGGTTGGTCCGCAGGGCGTTTGCCAGAATGTCCACTCTTGCCACGAAACTCTTGCCAACTGCTAAATCACAGTTGCGGCAAAGCTGTGGCAGAGATTGGCCGGTTTCCCTGATCTGGCCTGATCTGGCCTGATCTGGCCGGTGCCAGCACCATGCTGCTGCGATCAAGCGCTGGCCGACGGCCAAGTCGCTGTCAGGTTGGATACTTTATAAACTAGGAGGGAAATATGGCCGTCCCAAATGA
The DNA here is from genome assembly GCF_003574655.1 of Cohaesibacter haloalkalitolerans. Taxonomy (GTDB): domain Bacteria; phylum Pseudomonadota; class Alphaproteobacteria; order Rhizobiales; family Cohaesibacteraceae; genus Cohaesibacter; species Cohaesibacter haloalkalitolerans. The sequence goes on along the minus strand of NZ_QNUM01000002.1, from coordinate 24,678 downwards.
AAAGTTGGTAAGGCGCGGAAGTTGCGATCAAATCAGCTTATGCTGCGTTACAAAAAGTCGTAAGTCTTTTTGATGCCTCTGCGAAGGAGAGGGGACGGGGCGCTTAACGGATTCTCCGCATAGAGAGAATCTATCCCGTCCGTTGAGCCTGTCTATTAGCCTCCAAAACAGGGAGAAACACACAGGTTTTTGCGACTTTCGTATTGATACGAATGGGAAAAATCCCGCTCAAAAATGCGTGAGGGGGTGAAATAGCCAAGATTTCCACGTCGTTTTGCACCCGCGAAGAGCATTTGCCGTCCCCCATTGGACGAACGAATGGAGGATATTTTGCCCTCATTTGCAATTTCTCTAAGGATTACAGGGATATGACTTAGGGATATGCTGGCTTGACACCCCAACTGGCCCCGATTAAGGTGCGCCCGTCTTCGACAGTTGCAGGGGCTCAAAGGGATGACCGGTGAAAAGAAAGCGGAAACTCCGGCGGCGACCACGCAACGAGACGAAGAGCCGGAGCTGGACACGCGCCGGGAAACCTTGGACGCTGAGCTTGCGCGTATTCGGCAGGATCAGGCGACAAGGGAGCGGAAGAACCAGTCCAGCGCCAGCAACAACGGTCTTGCAATGGCATGGCGGCTTGGGTCCGAATTTGTCGCAGGGGTTCTTGTTGGAACAGCCATCGGCTGGCTGATTGATGAATGGCTGGGCGTGAGACCGTGGGGGATGATCATCTTCCTGTTGCTCGGGTTCATGGCCGGAATGCTGAATTTGCTGCGCTCGGCGGGCAAGTTGCCGCCTCCGGGGGCTTGATTTAAACGAACTGTGACTTGCCATGGGCGATAATCGCGGGTAAGGACGCATTTGAGAATTTAACACCAGTCTGTCGAATACGGTTCTGCGCCAAAGGCGCCCCGGGGCAGGCTGGATGACCAGGTTGATTGAGAGGGCAAACGAGTGACAGATCCTGCCGTTGATCCGATTCATCAGTTCCAGATCTATGATATTTTCACTCTGGGCGAAGTCGGTGGTGTGAAGTTCGCTATGACGAACTCCGCAATGTTCATGATCGCAATTGTCGTTCTGATTTCCGCGTTCCTGATTCTTTCGACTTCCGGCCGCGGCCTGGTGCCGACCCGCTGGCAGTCTGCTGCCGAATTGATGTATGAGCTGGTTGCCAGCACATTGCGCAATTCTGCCGGAACGGAGGGTATGCGTTTCTTTCCGTTCGTCTTCTCGATTTTCGCTTTCGTGCTGACAGCGAACGTTCTCGGGCTGGTGCCCTACTTTATGACTGTTACCAGTCATCTGGTGATCACTGCGGCGCTGGCGTTGCTCGTCATCTTCACTGTGATCGTCTATGGCCTAATGCGCAACGGACTTGGCTTTTTCAAGCTCTTCCTGCCATCCGGATTGCCTGTGGCAATCGCGCCGTTTATCGCCATTATCGAAGTGCTATCCTTCCTGTCTCGTCCGGTTTCTCTCTCTTTGCGTCTGTTCGGTAACATGCTTGCCGGTCATATCGTGCTGAAAGTGTTTGCCGGCTTTATCGTCACCTTGACGGCGGCAGGTGTCGGGGGGTGGTTTGCTGGCGTTCTTCCGCTCGGCATGACCGTTGCCCTGACGGCACTGGAAACTCTGGTCGCAGTCTTGCAGGCCTATGTATTCACGATCCTGACCTGTGTTTATCTGAACGACGCAATTCACCCGTCACACTGATAAGGCTTCGGGCTCGTCTGAATGAGTTCAAACCAACATTAACCCAACTCAAATTCTGATTGAATGAAACAGGAGAATTTACAATGGATGCAGAAGCAGCAAAGCTGATTGGTGCTGGTATCGCTTGTATTGGTATGGCTGGCGCCGGTATCGGTGTTGGTACCATCTTCGGCAACTATCTGACCGGTGCTCTTCGCAACCCGTCTGCAGCAGCCTCTCAGTTCACCAACGCTCTGGTTGGCGCAGCACTTGCAGAAGGTCTTGGCATCTTCTCTCTCGTTGTTGCCTTCCTGCTGATGTTCGTTGTCTAATACTGATTGACTGTCCTTAGGGGGCAGGATCAGGCAACGGATAGTTTCAAGGTCTCAGTTACAGCCTTGAACTCTTCAGTGCATTGGAATTTGAAGCGGGCCGACTGACGGTCTGCCCCTTCTGCCTTTGAAGAGCAACAACGATCACCCATGCTTGTCTCAAGACGGAACGAGCCTTCCTTTGTGTAAGGAGGCGTCTCGTGGACGGAAGAGGGAGCAGTCGGATTTTTGGGCAGGGCGCGTCATCGAACACGCCCTTGCTGATGTCCTTGGGGCTAACGGGAATGGCCTGCGATGTCGGCTTCTGGCTGGCTCGTTGAAAGCCGGAACGAAAGCAGGTTCGTTTAGCGGGTCTGACTTTATGATTTGGAGATGACGATGGCGCAACAGCAGATCGATGCGCATACGGAAGTGGCCGGTCACGGCGGAGGAGAAGGCGGGCATTCATCATTCCCTCCTTTTGATCCATCGACTTTTGGATCTCAGCTTCTGTGGTTGGCCATCACCTTCGGGCTGCTTTATTACATTATGTCCAAGGTGGCTTTGCCTCAGATTGCCAACATTCTGGAGGTGCGCCGTGATCGCATCGCCAGCGACCTTGGCGAGGCGGAACGCCTGAAGCGGGACACGGACGAAGCGATTGCTTCCTACGAAGAGTCTCTGGCTTCAGCGCGCCAGAAAGCCCACGGCATTGCACACAACGCCCGTGAAGAAGCAAAGTCTCATATCGAAGCCGAACTGGCCAAGGTTGAGGCGGATGTGGCTAGCCAGATTGCTGCTGCGGACAAGAAGATCGCAGCCGTCAAGAACGCAGCCATGGGCGAAGTCGACGCAATTGCAACGAGCACCACCTCAGCCATTCTGGAGCACATTCTCGGCTCCAACGTCACTGAGAAGGAAGTTGCCGCCGCTGTGTCCACGGTCAAGGCAAACTAGAGGGAGAGCCTGATGGGTACGAATACGCTATGGGCCTTTATCGGTCTCCTCATCTTTGTCGGCATCATCCTGAAAATGGGTGTTCCCGGCACGATTGCTGCAGCTCTGGACAAACGCGCCAAGGCAATTGAAGACGAACTGGATCAGGCTCGCCGCCTGCGTGAAGAGGCTCAGGCCCTTCTGGCTGAATATCAGCGCAAGGCACGCGAAGCCGAGAGTGAAGCGGAAGAAATCGTGATGCTTGCCAAGCGCGAAGCAGAAGCGATGGAGAAAGAGGCTCAGGTCAAGATCGCCGACTTTGTGGCACGCCGCACCAAGCTCGCCGAAGACAAGATCGCCCAGGCCGAAGCCAGTGCCCTCAGTGAAGTCAAGGGTGCCGCCACTGATCTGGCCGTCAAGGCTGCCGAGAAGATCCTCACTAAGAAGATGGAAGGCAAGGCAGGCAAGGATCTGCTGAAAGCATCCATCGCCGAAGTCGGCACCAAGTTGCACTAGTCTGGTCCGTCGGACAGGACAGAAGAATTCTGAAGCCGTGGCGCTGAATGCCGCGGCTTTTTTGTTGGGCGGAGGAGCGTCATCAGGCGACAATCCGTTGAGCCCAAGAGATCTTTTCCGGCCTCAGAGGCCGGAGCCGAGCAGCCACGATATGCCTGTTTTCAGACCGACACAGCAGACATTGGCAAAGACACCGTCCGAGAGCCGTTGGATATCCCTGTGCAGGTCCTTGTCCTGCAGGCGTTTGCCAAGGGCAGGGGGCTCGTCTCTGAGCCAGATGATCAGGGTGGTGTCGGGTTCATAGTTTTTTGCTGCCTTGCGTAGAACGGCGCGCTTCACTTCCCGTTCCACCTCCTGCAGGCTGATGCTGAAGGGGCGGTAGCTCTCGATGACCACACCCACGCGCGACAATTCCCGGTCATGCCGAACAAGGTCGGCACCCTGCCGCGGGTTCATTGCTCGCGTGATTTCCAGATAGCCCTCCCGGTCGGGCGAAATATGGGGCTGGTTGGAAAACATCCGGTACATGGCGTCGAAACTGCAGCCGTTGGCCGTCTTCGGGTCGCCACTGCCGGTTCGCGTGGCGCAGACCTCAAGGGTTGAGTCCCAATGCCGCATGTCGCCGCTGATGTGTTTGCCAAAAAGCAACAACGGGAGCCACTCATCGACATGCTTGGCTCCCGGTCCGCTATGGGATGATGATGGATGCTGCTGGACGAAATAGGGGCGTTCGTTGGCCAGTGCGCGATCGAAGGTCTGTATTCTGAGGCTTTCTTCCCAGAATAGCGCTTCAAACTCACAAATATTGAGCCAATCGGTCAGGGCTGGGTCTGATGGACTTTCATAAATCATGCGACTTGCTTCCAAGAATCGTTTGATCTTATCCATTTCCATAACTATTCAGCCGAACTACGGACGAAAAATCAACTCACTTACACCGAATCCGTGCGGGATGCGTGTTGCCAAATTTGGAAATACTTAAAACTACTTCAGTATTGGTCAAACGAATGCGACAGCACCTGCGGTGCTTCGAGGGCCGACATCAGCTTGCGTCAATTTTGTATATTTATGACGACACTGATCCAGTGCCCGCATAGAGAAGTATAAGAGTGGTTGGCACCAACAAACTAGGGCGGCGCAAAACCGGTCATGGATGTGTCTCCAAGCGGACCGGACGAAGCCTTGGAAAATCGATCTTTTGGTTGGTACATCGTAGCGGTGAATGAAAAATGTCTTTAGTAACAAGGTTGCTATCAAGCGTTGACAAGCATTTTTCAATCATCGATTGTGAATATAACCAACAAGGCACCGACGCCCACCACTGGACCAAGGCAACACGCCATACACCCGGGTGACGACGCCCTGATGCGGCCATGTGAGATGAGTACCTTGTGACAGCAAGGCAAGACCTGGTTGAAATACGATGACCACAAAAAGCAAAAGGCAGACTGAAGGAAAGCGCAGCACACGGGAAATCATTCTCGAAGTGGCTGAGCAGGAGATCGCCCGCAATGGCGTCGAGGGTTTTCGGCTCAAGGATGTCGCCGAGAAGGTCGGTGTCCAGCTACCGTCTCTCTATGCGCATTTTGACAGTCGCAAGGTGTTGCTTGAAGCTCTGACCGATGAGTTTCTGGGCAAATTGCTGGATATCTACAAGGAGCTATCAGCCCTGCCGCCTCGCGAGGCACTGCTTGCCAGTGCGGACCGTACGATCGATCTCTATCTTGCTAAACGGGGCTATGCCCGCCTGCTGCTCTATGATTTTCCTGCTCCCAACAAGAATTCGATTCTTGCCAGCAGTGAAGACAAGATCAATGAAATTCTCAATCTGATCGAAGCAACCATCAAGAGAGGTGTTGCCCAGAATACGGTTCGCAACATTTCAGCAGAGCTATTCCTCTCCTTCCGGCTTGGTCTGACGTTGTTTCCCTTGTTCATGCGTCTGGACAGGAATGGAGGGGACATGGTCACGGATCGGGAGATCATCAATTCGATCAAGCGCGAGTCAAACTATCTTCTGGCCCACTTTATCGCGGTCCGCTGAATCGGGCCGGCAATGCCCTGATCGTTGATCGGAACGAGCTGTTGGAACAGGGCTTGCCGCTTTGAGAAGTGCAACGTGTTGCTGCTGGCGCGCAATACAAGTCATCCGATTGTTACATACCGAATATGCAAATTTGCATGAGAAAAGCTTGGGTACAAGATTTGCGGCTCGAAATGGCGAGTTTTGCCTCAAAGTTGTGCAGATTTGACGAAGACTTCCAATATATATATTGAGTATCGCTTCTTTTAAGAAATTATGTGCTGAATATTTAAGTTTTGAAAAATTATGTTCTTTGTCGTTTTCCTCAAAAAGGAAATGTGATTTCTGCACATCTCCCGCGCATAAATCGAATGGCTTTGTAGGGGAATATCCAAAAAATCGGGGAAAGATAGTCAGGTTTGGACTGAGTCAAACATCTGGAAGATACTTTGGGCTAAGGTCTGTTTACCGGAGTGAACTGGCAAATTTGACGAGACATGACCATGCCTGAACAAGCAAAAAAATCTTCTTCGATTGATCTTCTGCAAAAAGAATACCACGAAATCGGTATTCCTTCCGTTGCTGCTGCTTGCTGCGTCAAGAAGCACATCGAAGCCAAGCACAAGGATTACGATCCTGTTCATGACAAGAAATAGGATCTCTTGTTAGAATTGTCGCCGGCGGATCCTGTCCGGATCTGTGGTGTTGCTGCCCTTGGTTCCTGTCTTGGGCCTGCAATTCTGTCAAGGACCCTGATGACGCGTGATTGAGCCTAGGAGCCCCTCAACGGTCTCCAACCCGCATGGCTCGCTTGCTGGCGCATCCAAGCTTGGTGCGGTTGACAGCGGATTTCGCGCGAAAGCCAACAATGTGGAAGCGCTTCACATCGTGAAGCGCTTTTTGCGTCTGGTGCAGACGTTCGGCCTCAGAAAGCGCTGTGGATCAGAGACCAGGCCAATAGCCACATGACTGTGCCGATGATGAAATCGAGAATGCGCCAGGCAATGGCCCGCTCGAACAGTGGCGAGAGAATGCGCGCGCCGTAACCAAGGGCAAAGAACCAGACGAAGGACGCGCTGATAGCCCCGATGCCGAACAGCCACTGCTGCACGCCCGGCCAGCGGGCCGATAGACTGCCCACCAGCATTACCGTGTCCAGATAGACATGGGGATTGAGATAGGTGAAGGCGAGTACGGTCATCACTGCGTTTCTGAGACTGACAGCCTCAGCTTTTCCTACATGCATGCCATTGCTCTTGAAAGCCCGGATGAATGCCTGCAGCCCATAGATGGCCAGAAAGGCAAACCCGCCCCAGGTGATCACGGTCAGCAGGGTGTGCGATTGCTTGACGAGTGTCCCCATGCCCGCAACGCCTGCTGTTATCAGCAGCGCGTCGGAAAAGGCGCAGATCAGAACGATGGGTAGCACATGCTGTCGCTGGAGCCCGAGACGCAGGACAAAGGCATTCTGCGCCCCAATGGCGATGATAAGGGAAGCCCCCAGCAGAAACCCCTGCAACAGAGGAGCGGTCATGCTTGTAATGGTCATGGTGGTTACTTGGAAAGGGCCACTAGGGCCGGAAGGGAAAAAACCGGGCATCTGGTCGGTTGATGTCCGGTCGTTTGATGGTGATCTGCCTAGCCGTAGAAGGTTCTGACAATGTCGCTCGCCGGGCTGCGCCTTCGCTCAGGCTCGGGAACTTTGAAAAGCTCCCCGCCAGCAAGCTTATGGATAGAGACGGGTCTTCTCCCAGCCACCTTCGACAGCCTTGAAGACAACGCGGTCATGCAGGCGGAACTGCCGGTCATGCCAGAATTCGATCTCCTCGGGAACCACGCGGAAACCGGACCAGTAGTCCGGGCGAGGAATGCGGCCGATATTGAACTTGGCGGTATATTCCGCAACTGATTTCTCAAGGGCAAAGCGGCTTTCCAGCGGCCGGGATTGCTTGGAAGCCCATGCGCCGATCCGACTGCCGCGGGCGCGGGAATCAAAATAGGCATCAGCTTCTTCCTTGCTGACAACTTCTACGTTGCCCCGGATACGCACCTGACGTCTGAGGCTTTTCCAATGGAAGAGCAGAGCGGTCTTGTGGCTGGCAAGCAGCTCACGGCCTTTCGCGCTTTCAAAGTTGGTGTAGAAGACAAAACCCTTTTCAGAATAATCCTTCAACAGCACCATGCGGATATTCGGCATACCACTTTCGTCGACCGTGGCAACAGCCATGGCATTGGGATCATTGACTTCACTGGCTTCGGCTTCCGCCAACCAATGAGAAAAGAGCTCCAGAGGCTTATTTACCTCAGTAAAGTTACCACTCATTAACCTTCCTGGCTGAAAATAGTTTTATCAATTCAAAGGTGGGACCTGCTTGATGAGCAGGCTCAGCCCGGGAGTTTAAAGGAACCGGACATGTTTGGCCATAGAGTCCCTGCATCTATTTACAGCGTCGCGCGCGGCGCCGTAAAGCTGTGCGTGGTGGCCACCTGTTGTTCCCTCGGGGCCTGTGCTTCTGTCAGCTTTGTAGGCTCCAGTGCCAAGATCGATGAGATCAAGACCGGCTCTACGGGCCTTACCAATAGTCTGCTGGCTGGCATAGATCCTTCCGACTGGCAGGTTCTTCTCGACCGCATCTCCTCCTTCGACAAGGTCGCCATGCAGAGTGGCGACATCAATGCCGACTGGGCCAATCCGGCAACCGGCTCGAAAGGCCGCATCACCCAGGTGCGCAAGCTGCCTGACATGATGAACGAAGAATGCCGTTCCTTCAAAAGCTCGATGCATCGGGTGACCGGTGTCGAGAATATCGAAGGCCAGGCCTGTCAGGTCCCCGATGGCAGCTGGCAGATCGTCAGCTTCGCAACCGGTGTTTCCGTCTAGCACGCCATTTCCCGTGATTCCCACTGCTTGAAAGCCTGTTGCCTGTGCTCACACCACTTGGGCGACGGGGCTGTTGGCATGTGCAGCCGCGCGCCATGTTGGCCCAAGCGGATGCAATGGTCATTTTTCCGGATGGTTGTCAAAGAACTGTCATGAAACTTGGATAATTTGAGCCTCAAGACAGATCAAGATTTGAAAATTCATAGTTCAAGGCTTTCAGAACCTAATCCTGTTTCGTTTTTATTTGCCGCCTGTTTACAAATTTTGCCAGCACGAGATCCTGTTATTTTTCCTGTTTTTGAGAATGGACCCAAGGCCGAAAGGCCTTGGGTCTTTTCTTTTGAACCTTGAAAAACGCAATTCGCTTGCTTCTGAATTCATTGCGTAATTCCGAAAGTATAGGCAAGTCGCCGGCATTTGGCCGACGAATCTGACGGTTGGAAAGGCGTGGGGATTAAGGCGCCAAAGGCTGCGACCGCAGGCTCCACTTATCCCCCGGCGCGCTTCAGGGGCTGGAAATCCCGCCGGGTTGGCCCTATATTTTTCGAAATAAGTAATACTGCCCAAGGGCAGGGGACCAGCGGTGCGCTGGTTGTTTTATTGCTCTCCTTATGCTCAGTTTGAGCATAAGTTGGGTTGCTGGAATACCGGAGCATAACAGGGCGAGGTGTCCTCTCCGGGAGAACAGTGTCCACCGCTCCGAGCCTGTCGCAGGACTGCTTCAGGTCGCGGGGAGGAGGGCCGTCTGGAGACAGGACGCAAGGGGGGGATCGACCAGAAAAGCCCACGGCGTTTGAGACGTATCCGGACAGATCGACAGAGCACCGCACTATTTGAAGGAGGCCAGAATCGCATGATGATGCCCGCCCAGACCGCTACCGATTTCGCAAAACGTGCCCCGAGCAAGGCCGCGCAGGAGAGGGGAATCCTGCCTATGCCAGATCTGGCCTACACCGCAGAGGTGGCTGCCGAGACCGCAGACATCTATGAAAAGGTCAAGCACATCATTCCCGCGATCGAATGGCCCTTTCATGCGCCCTATGTTGCTGCGATCAACCGGCTGAAAAAGGAGCGCGGCGCCGTTATTCTCGCTCACAATTATCAGACGCCGGAGATTTTTCACGGCGTCTCCGACATCCGTGGCGACAGCCTGCAACTGGCCATTGAGGCCGCGCGTTCGGATGCGGACCTGATAATCCAGTGCGGTGTGCATTTCATGGCGGAGACATCGAAAATTCTCTGCCCCGAGAAGACCGTGCTTATTCCGGATAGCACGGCAGGCTGTTCACTGGCGTCTTCCATCACGGCAGCTGACGTTCGCGCCCTGCGCGACAAATATCCCGGCGTACCGATCATCACTTATGTGAACACCTCTGCGGCCGTGAAGGCGGAGTGTGACATCTGCTGTACCTCTTCGAATGCAGTGGCGGTGGTCGAAAGCCTGGGCGTGGATCGTGTGCTGCTGGTGCCCGATCAGTATCTGGCGCGCAATGTCGCCGCCCAGACGGATGTGGAAGTGCTGACATTCGCGGGGTCCTGTGAAGTGCATGAGCGCTTCACCGCCGACGAGATCCGGGCCTATCGTCGTTCCATGCCGGATGTGCAGGTCATTGCCCATCCAGAATGCCCGCCAGAGGTGGTCGCCGAAGCCGACTATTCCGGCTCCACCAAGGGCATGATCGACTGGGTGAAAGGCAAGCGCGGTGGCAAGGTGATGATGATCACCGAATGCTCCATGGCCGACAATGTGGCCAGCGAAGCGCCCGAGGTCGAATTCGTCCGGCCCTGCAATCTGTGCCCGCACATGAAGAAGATCACCTTGCCGAAAATCCTCGATAGCCTGCTCTACATGCAGGAAGAGGTCACGGTTGATCCTCTCGTTGCCGACAGGGCCCGTCTGGCTGTCGAGCGGATGATCAATCTGAAATCCTGACATCGAAGGCCCGGGACAACGGCAACAGGCTGACCCGGGCCTTTTCTTTTCTTCCCCCATCCTGCGCCGGGCGCGGGCCGTTCCCCTTGCGGAGCGCATGCATTCCCGGCCAGATTGAAGTCACGTCCATGATAGTCTCTGCCCCCGACGATTTCCGACCCGAAAGCTGGCAACGCAACGATGACGTCATCATTGTTGGCGGCGGCCTGGCCGGTCTCTTCTGTGCCTACAAACTGGCACCGCGCCCCGTAACGCTTATTTCTGCCGCCCCCATTGGAGAGGGCGCGTCTTCCGTATGGGCGCAAGGCGGCATAGCGGCGGCGGTCTCCGAAGGCGACAGCACGGAGTCGCACTTGAGAGACACCATCGAGGCGGGCGCCGGGATCGTTGACGAGAACATCGCCCGGCTGATGACCGAACAGGCACCGATGCGCATTCTCGACCTGTTGGAAGTGGGCGTACCCTTTGACAAGGATCTTGAGGGCAAATTGCGCCTCAGCCGTGAGGCGGCGCATTCAGCCAGTCGTGTGGTGCGCGTATCCGGCGACCGGGCGGGCTATGCCATCATGGCGGCGCTCATTCTGCGGGTGGTTGAGATGCCGTCCATTCGCATCGTCTCGGGCTATCAGGCCGAACGGCTGCACATGGAGGGGCGCTATGTCAAAGGTATCGTTGCCCGCAACTGTGCCCGGCCCGAGGACGAGGAAAGCAGCACCATCTTTTTCCCGGCTCGTGCCGTGGTTCTGGCCTCGGGCGGATCGGGCAATCTCTATCGGGTGACAACCAATCCCCCCGAATCCAACGGCGACGGCATCGCCATGGCGGCAAGGGCCGGGGCGGTCATCGCCGATCCGGAATTTGTCCAGTTCCACCCCACTGCGCTTGATGTCGGCAAGGATCCGGCGCCACTGGCAACCGAAGCCCTGCGCGGTCATGGTGCCAAGCTGATCAACAGGGCCGGTGAACGCTTCATGCTGGCAGAGCACAAGCTGGCCGAACTCGCTCCGCGCGATATTGTCGCCCGGGCCATTCACCGTCAGGTGGAGGCAGGAAACGGTGCGTTTCTTGATTGCCGAGAGGCGATTGGCGCGGCCTTCCCGGAGGAATTTCCCACCGTCTATGGCTATGCCGAGGAAGCCGGGCTTGATCCCGTCACCGAGCCGTTGCCTATTGCCCCGGCAGCTCACTATCACATGGGCGGCATTCTCACCGATGCCCAGGGGCGCACGACCCTTGACGGGCTCTGGGCCGCAGGTGAGGTGACTTCCACCGGAGCCCACGGAGCCAACCGGCTGGCCTCCAACTCGCTGTTGGAGGCGGTCGTGTTCGCTTCGCTTGTTGCTCATGATATTGACCAGCAGCTGAGCGCCCCCAAGCATGAACTCTGGCAACCCATCCGCAATGAAAGGCGCGCCCCGGCGGTCAATCAGCCCCGGCAGGATATCGAAAGGCTGCGCGCCACCATGAGCCGTTATGTCGGCGTCGAGCGCGATGGGGAAGGGCTGAAAAAGGCACTGGAGATCATCGCCGAGTTGGAGGCAAGGGCCGTCAACGACAGTTTCCGCAATCATCTCATTGCCAGCAAGCTGATCACCGTTGCAGCCTTTTTGCGCACCGAGAGCCGCGGCGGGCATTATCGCATCGACTACCCCGAGCCACGCGAGGAATGGCGTCACAGGACCTACATGACATTGAAGGACGCCGAGGCGCAGATGGACCGGATTCTCGGCAAAGCAACTGCCGATTGATCTAGAACAGCGCCTTTGGCACCGCCTTTTGCTAGCTGAAGACGCAAGGATGAAACGCACCAGAAAAGACCAGATCTGGACGAAGACCGAAGGAAACCCCGATCATGAGCGAAGCCAGACCCATCACTGCAGACAAACTCTTTCTGCCCCAGCCGATCATTGACGAGGCAGTCCTTGCTGCCTTGAAGGAAGATCTGGGCCGCGCCGGTGATATCACCACGCTCGCCACCATCCCGGAAACTGCCCAGGCCAAGGCCGTCATTGCGGCACGCCATCAGGGCATCATCTCGGGGATTCCGCTTGCCGAAAGCGCCTTCCGCCAGATCGGCAAATGGAATGGCGAGGCGGTGGAGTTCTCTCCCAAAATGTGCGATGGCACCGAGGTGAAGAAGGGCGACGTGGTTGCCGAAATCCATGGTCCGGCTCGTCTTGTGCTGTCTGCTGAACGCATCGCGCTCAACTTCCTCTGCCACATGTCCGGTGTAGCCAGCGCCACCCATGAGATGGTCAAGTTGACGGAGGGTACCAAGGCCAGAGTGACCTGCACCCGCAAGACCTTGCCGGGGCTGAGGGCCTTCGAGAAATATGCGGTCAAGTGCGGCGGCGGCTCCAACCATCGCTTCGGCCTTGATGACGCGATTCTCATCAAGGACAATCACATCGCCGTGGCCGGGTCGATCACCGAGGCCATCCGTCGCTCACGCGATTTCGTCGGCCATCTGGTTCGGGTCGAGGTGGAAGTGGATACCATTGAGCAGCTCAAGGAAGCGATTGCGGCCAAGCCGGATGTCATCATGCTTGACAATATGGGACCGGAAAAATTGACCGAGGCGCTGGCTCTGCTGAACGGTACCGGCATCATCTCCGAAGCATCGGGCGGTGTCAGCCCGGCAACGATCCGCGCCATCGCCCAGACCGGTGTCGACTACATCTCCGCAGGCTACATCACCCATTCGGCACCGAACTTCGATCTCGGCCTCGACATTTCCGTCAGCTGATTGAGCCGCTTGTTCAGAAATGACAAAAGCCCCCGCAGGGAAACGACCTGCGGGGGCTTTTGTTTTTGATCTGCGGCTGGCGGCAAGCCAGCTAATGCTTGCCGAGCCTTTGCTGGGTAGTCTGGAAGCCCCTGAAGCCGGGGTTGTTGCCAGCACCGCGTCGTCCAAAGCCGGTGCTTTTCTGCCCTCCGACAGTTGGAACGCTGGTTCTGGGTCTTGCCTGTCCGGCTGCGCCGCCCGTGGCTCGATCAGGCAACAGTCTGGCCAGTTCCTCATCGCTGAAGGGTCTGAGCGCTTGGTCGCCTCGCTGCCTTGATGCACCCGGAGCATAGCCCATGGAGCCTCCGGACAAGGGATCGTCGCCATATTTGTTCGGGCCATCCGTTCCGCGCTTCAGGAGCAAATAATAAAAATACAAATTGACGACCGGGACTACCGATATCAGCCACCACCAGCCGCTTTTGCCGACGTCATGCAGTCTTCGAACCATGGCTGAAAAACCGGGCAGGGCGGTGGCCAGCACAAATATCAGCGTCAGGGGACTGACGCCCAGTATTGTGGCACGACCGAACAGGAGAGCCCCCAGCAGACCAATCATGAAGCTGCAGAGGATGATGAAAAGCCCCCAGTACCAGTATTCCGATCGGGGCGCGCGGCCTGAAAAGTCGAACGAATGCCTCAGACAGGAAGAAATGGCGGCAAAAAAAGTCATGTCAAACTCTGCAATCTAAGATGGTAATAATCCAACTATGGATTGCGTCTGTTAATTGAACCCTAATGGCCAATTGTCGCCTTCGGCTTTCCCTGCTCAAACCAGAGAAAGCGTTAACTGTCTATTAAAATACGTCTGCGGCAAGACAAAAGATGCGTATTTTTAAATGCAATAGCAAACCCTTGGGCGGAATGTGTTGCTTACTCCGCAGGAGACGGAGCGGACGCCGGGGCACTGGTGTAGGCCGGTTTCGCCGCCTGAGCCTCGCGCTTGGCGAGCGCCGCCAGATCGAGCGGATTGGCGCCGAAGCGGTTGAAGCCTTGTTGGCCCTTGCGCGCCAGCATGGCAACCATGGGGAACAGGCCGAAGAACGGCACGAGATACACCAGCCCCCACCAGCCCTTATGCCCTCGGTCGTGCAGACGCCGCACCGTGATGGCGATCATCGCCGGGCTCAGCAGGATCAAATGCAGCCAGACAAACGGTTCCCTGCCGCCCATAAGGTGGGAAAGCAAGAGCGGAAAGCCGCCTGGTTGCTGCTGCTGGAAATAGGTGACGTCCGCACCAAGGGCCGCAAAATACATCAGGGCATAGAACAGCAGAAACAGCCAGAATTCCATGCGTGCAGTGCGGCCTGAATAGGAAAAGGATGCTCTCAGAATTGAAAAGAGTTTGCCATAGAGTGAAAACATTGCCTTCTCCTCCGCAAGCGGTCGCTTGTCGATAAGCAGAGCCTACGGAAGAGCTTATGGTTAATCAATCGTAAAGATTGATTTTTGCTGCACATGGTTAATGCTGCAAGGCGAAGCTTGCCCCTCTTTGTGGATGCTTGATCTCGGGGAGGGGAGGCAGTTGTGGAAGGAGCCGGGGGTGTCAGGCAAAAGGCAGCTTGCGCGGCGGAAAGGCATGGCCAAAGCGATTCTCACCTGCCGGACCGGGAACAAAGCCAACCACGAAATAGAGCACCATGACCAGCGCCACCGGGATCCAGAGCATTTGCGCCATCAGGTCCGGGGCGATCGTGGCAATCGCAAAGGTCATCAGGATGCCCACCGGCACGATCAGGAACCACTTGCCCGACAGATCCATGTCGTGCAGCCGCCGCACTGTCAGTGAAATGCCGAACAGGAAGGTGAGGGCAAACCATGCTTTCCAGATCTCGGAGAGCAGCGGGGCATTGAGGCCGATGAAATAGAAGCCTGCCGTCATCAACAACGAAAAGCCGATCCACAGCCAGAATTCCGCCCGCCCGGCGCGGCCCTTGAAATCGAGGCAATGGAAGAGACTGTGTTCAACGAGCTTGACAGGGGACATGGGTACAACCTTGCGATGATCGGGCCAGCTTTCCAGCATGGGACACTCTTTTCCATACAGCAAGCCCTTGATAGTGCCCAATAACAAATCGGCCCGGTCTGTGCAAATACCGTGGCCAAACGCCCGTGCACCTGTGATTTCTTTGACAACTCAACGAATTGCCCAGCGGATAAAAGCCCCTTCTGCCTCGAATGTTGCATTGACGGAAGCCCTTGAAACGTTGGATGCATATAGAGGATAGTACGGATATCAGAGTCTGTCCGGGCTGGGATCCGGAAGAAGATCCCGTTTAGGAGCAGCTAGAGCGTGTCAACGGTTTACATTACGCATCCGAGTTTCATGAATCACAAGACGCCTGAGGGTCATCCCGAGCGCCCTGATCGGATGCGTGCGGTCAACATCGCGTTGGAGCATGAGAAATTCATCTTCATTCCGCGCGAAGAGGCTCAGCTCGGTCGCTATGAGGACATTCTGCTGTGCCATCCGCAAAGCGTGATCGATCATCTGCAAAGCGTGACGCCGGCGGAAGGGCTCATTTCGCTTGATGGCGATACCACTGTGTCGCCTGACACTCTGACCGCAGCGCTCTATGCGGTTGGTGCTTCCACGCAGGCTGTCGATGAAGTCATGCAGGGCAAGACCAACAATGTCTTCTGCGGCATTCGCCCTCCGGGGCACCACGCCGAGCGTGACCGGTCCATGGGCTTCTGCTTTTTCAACAATGCATCAATTGCCGCCCGCTACGCCCAGAAGCAATATGGGGCTGAGCGTGTCGCCATCATCGATTTCGATCTGCACCATGGCAACGGCACTCAGGACATCTTCTGGGATGATCCGAGTGTGATGTATTGCTCGACCCATCAGATGCCGCTCTATCCCGGAACCGGCGATTGGCGCGAAACCGGCAAGGATGACGAAGGCAATATCGTCAATGCCCCGCTCAGTGCGGGCAATGGGTCCGAGCAGATGCGCGATGCCTTTGAGTCGCGACTGCTGCCTGCTATTTATAATTTCAACCCCGATCTGGTGATCATTTCCGCCGGGTTTGATGCCCATATCCGCGATCCCTTGGGCGATCTGACCTGCACCGAGGCGGATTTTTCCTGGCTGACCGGCAAACTGATGGATGTTGCTGACAAATGTTGTGACAACCGGGTGGTTTCCTTGCTGGAAGGGGGCTATGACCTGACGGCTCTGGCCCGTTCGGTTGCTGTTCACGTGGACCGGCTAATGCACGGGTGATACCGCGCCTGATCCCGGAGTTTTCGGTCCACCCGAAGGGAGGGTCCAATGTTGCCAGGCATTGGACCCTTTCCTCATTCTGGCAAGCCATCCCCGCAGCCCTGTTTCCCCAAAACTCACACCTGGCAGTCAATGGCGTGGCTGACGCGCTTACGAAGCTTTGGAAAACCTCGTTGCGCTGTTACGAAACAGTGGACTTATGAGTTGTGAAAACTAACAATACAACCAAAAGGAGAAATAAGATGAAGAAATCCATTCTGGCTTGTATTGCCCTTTTGCTGGTAGCGGGTTGCGCTCAGAAGCCTGATGCCATTGCTCCGGCCTACGTGACCCCCACCCTTTATGAAAGCTTCAGTTGCAAGCAACTTGCCGCCGAGGAAGAGCGTCTCAATCAGGCTTACATGACGGCTTCCGGCCAACAGGAACAGGCCCGCAAGAATGATATCGCTGGTGTGATCCTTCTGGGACTGCCGGTTTCCAGCCTCTCCGGTGGCAACGTCGCGCCTCAGATTGCCAATTTGAAGGGCCAGAAGGACGCAGTGCGGGCAACCATGATCAAGAAGAGCTGCTCCCTGTAACGACTGGACCTGCTGCCGGATGTGAGGGCCGGGAGACTGCGCTTTCAAGGTGGCGAAGGTGTTGGATTTTGTCCGCGCTTCATGCGGATGTACATGCCTATGCCCATGTCCGAGTCCATGCCTAAGTCGCTCTGTATCTTGTCTTGCTCTTTCCCCTGTCTGGGGGGAGCAAGATCGCAGGGCTTGGCGACGGGGCTTTTGCACGAGGACATTTCCATGGTAAAGGAAATGAGCGACTCGACAGTCGCTTCGTTCACCCGATTCCAAGCCATGCCAGAGGAAATCAATTCGCCATGTCCGACCTGTCCGAGCTCACCTTTGAAGCAGCCCTTGCCGAACTGGAACAGATCGTTCAGCGTCTGGAACGCGGGGATGTCGCTCTGGAAAAGTCCATCGAGGAATACGAACGAGGCGAAGCGCTGAAGCGCCACTGCGATGCACTGCTGCGCAAGGCCGAGGAAAAGGTCGAGAAGATTCGCCTTTCCGCAGAAGGCCAACCGGTTGGCACCGAGCCTCTCGACGTCGACTGAGACGCCGGGCCTCCGAATACCTGTTTTCCAGAAATGCGTTTGTCGTGATCTGCACGATCGGTGGCTGAAGGCTGTCAGTCAGTCTGTCTGACGCCGATCCAGCCTTATTTGGAATGGGATTCAGATGTGCCGTCAGAACCACTGGAACCATCAGAGCCGTCAGCCTTGCCGTGGGCAGAGGCTTTCTTTGCAGGCATGAACAGCACCACCAGAATCCCGGCCCCGCAGCTGACCACGCTCAGCACAAACCAGACAAAGCCGGAGCGTCCCTTGGCCTTGGCTGTGATCGCGCCGATCACGCCCGCCAGAAACAACACCTGGACCACGACCATCTCGTAGCTGCCGATTTGGATCAGGCTCGGTAAATTGGACATGCAGGCTCCTCTGACTGTCAGCTTGGATGAATTGTTCTGCTTTAACAAGTTTGCCGCCGCAAGGCTATTGCCTATGCGCAGAAAGCTTTCATAAATACGACTAATCCGAAACGCGCGTCCGCAAAGCGAGGGGAGCATCATGGTCACACCAAACAATCCTGCCGACAACAAGCCTTGCCCCTGTGGCAGCAGCAAGGCCTACGCCGACTGCTGCGCTCCCTATCATCAGGGCGATGCCTTGCCTCAGAGGGCCGAAGCGCTGATGCGCTCGCGTTACTCCGCTTTTGCCCTTCAGGAAATCGACTATCTGAAGGAGACGCTCTGGCCGAAATACCAACCGGGATTTGATCATTTCGCCACGGCCAAATGGGCTGCCGAGAACCATTGGGCCGGGCTCAAGATTCTGGCCACGGAAATGGGGGAAGTGGGGGACCGGCAGGGGACGGTGCTGTTCGAGG
The DNA here is from genome assembly GCF_003574655.1 of Cohaesibacter haloalkalitolerans. Classification (GTDB taxonomy): domain Bacteria; phylum Pseudomonadota; class Alphaproteobacteria; order Rhizobiales; family Cohaesibacteraceae; genus Cohaesibacter; species Cohaesibacter haloalkalitolerans. Next base: position 6,429 of record NZ_QNUM01000002.1, on the reverse strand, counting down.
CGCGCTATCTGGCTGGCGGGAGTCTCAATACCCATCGGGAGCTCAGCCTTTTTCGCAAGAAATCCGGCCGCTGGTACTATGTTGAGGCACTGCCTGAGGTCTGAAAGCGCCTTGCCGGAAGGATGCGGGCCGGTTGCTAATCGGGTAAAATCCAAAAATTGGCAATAAGCGACTAGACGATTGGTCTAATTTTACCTATATGCACCGACATGAACAAGAAAACGGAAAAGACGCGCGAGCATATCCTCTCTGTAGGGCGAGAGCTGATGGCCGAGTTGGGATTCAGCGCGTTGGGCCTTGGGCTGTTGCTGCGCGAAGCCGACGTCCCCAAAGGGTCCTTCTATCACTATTTCTCTTCGAAAGAAGAGTTCGCTTGCGAGTTGCTTGAGCAATATGTCGGCTACTATCACCGCAGGCTCGATGAGCTGTTCTCGAAAGAGGGACGCTCCAGCCGCGAGCAGTTGATGGACTACTGGGATCAATGGGTAGTCAGCCAGTGCCCTGCTGACCACAAGAGCACCTGCCTGATCGTCAAGCTCGGCGCGGAAGTTTCTGATTTGTCTGAGAATATGCGCAACATTCTAGCAACCGGTGTTTCGGGTGTCACGGATCGTCTGAGCCGACAGATCCTGAAGGGCAAAGCCGATGGTTCATTGGCCAGCGAGATCAATGCCGAAATGACGGCGGCATTGCTCTATCAGATGTGGCTTGGTGCCAGCCTTCTGGCCAAGGTGCAGCACTCCTCCAGCCCGTTGATACAGGCCCGCACCAACAGCGAGGCCCTTTTGCCTGCGGGCTGACGCCTGAATCCCCGTTCTCTCTGGAAAAGACAACTGAGCAAGGCCCGCAAATAGGGAAGAAACACTTCTCATCAAAAAACTAGACGACCGGTCTAATATTTACTCATCTTATGCCCGGAGCCGCCCAGTATCGGGGGCAGCCAAGCGGCTAACCCACATCAAGGAAGAAGCCTGACATGACACAGACTGCAACGGCCAACCGCCAGTTCCTTCTCAATGAACGCCCTGTCGGGGCCCCGGACGAAAACACCCTGAAGCTGGTGGAAACCAGCATCCCCGAACCGGCCGATGGCCAGATGCTGCTGCGCACGGTTTATCTGTCCCTCGATCCCTACATGCGCGGGCGCATGAGTGCGGCCAAGTCCTACGCCCAGCCGGTGGAGATCGGCGACCCGATGGTCGGCGGCACTGTAGCGCGGGTGGTCAAATCCAATCTGCAAGGCTTTACCGAAGGCGACTGGGTGCTCTCCTTTAACGGCTGGCAAGACTATGCCCTGTCCGATGGCACCATGGTGACCAACATGGGCAAGACCCCCGAAGCCCCGTCATGGGCCTTGGGTGCGTTGGGGATGCCTGGCATGACGGCCTATACCGGCCTGTTGCAGATCGGTGCTCCGAAGCCGGGCGAAACCGTGGTTGTTGCTGCGGCGACCGGAGGTGTGGGAGCCAACGTCGGCCAGATCGCAAAGATCAAGGGTGCCCGCGCTGTTGGCATCGCCGGTGGCAAGGACAAATGCGATTACGCAGTCAACGAGCTGGGCTTTGACGCCTGCATCGACCGCAACGCGCCTGATTTTGCGGAGCAGCTGGCGACAGCCTGTCCCGATGGCATTGACGTCTATTTCGAAAATGTCGGTGGCGATGTGTTCAAGGCCGTCGTGCCGCTCCTCAATTCCGGTGCTCGCATTCCGCTTTGCGGCGTCATCGCCCAATACAACAGCACCGAGTTGCCTGAAGGGCCGGATATGTCCGGTGCCCTGATGGCAAGCTTCCTCAAGAGCCGGGTTACCGTGCGCGGGTTTATTGTCTTCCAGGACTTTGGCCATCTCTATCCCGAGTTCGCCGCCGACATGACCCGATGGATCAAGGAAGGCCGGATCAAATATCGCGAGCATCTGGTGGAAGGTCTCGAAAATGCCCCCGCCGCCTTCCTTGATCTGCTCGAAGGCCGGAACTTCGGCAAGATGGTCATCAAGGTCGGCGAGCACGATCTCTGATCCTTGAAGCACGGCAATAGTCTGCAAAACCCGGTGGGAAGAGCCTCATCGGGTTTTTTGTCAATCACGCAACCGTGACCTCCAATTCGCCTAAAGTGTGAGTGAAATTTGCGCGTTTGCCCGCTGGCGGGGCAAATTCTCGTCAGGATATCCAAGGCCTGTCCGGATATTTCGACATATTTGTGGGGATCCTGCTTTCCACTCTAGCCACGGCAAACCTGTCATGAAACAGTTGCCGTGGCTGGTTAATGTTGCCTGCGATTTGGAGGGCCCCGGTTTGCCGGAGAAAGGCCCACGGAAAAGCTCCCCGGAAGCAAGCCACCATTTCTGTCATGGCTCACACTAATTCACGGACAGGAATGGATCAGGATTTCGATACTGAAGTGGGACGAGATCAGTTCGGGGAGATCAATCATGTTTTGGAGGTTTCTCTCATATGAAAAATCTACTCACCGGTGTTGCTGCCCTTGCCATGACCGCTGGCCTTGGCGGCGCTGCGCATGCAGACTACACCCTCAACATTCTTCATCTTAACGATGTTCATTCCCGCATCGAGTCGATCAGCAAGTATGATAACACCTGCGATGCCAAGGGCGAAGAAGAAGGCAAGTGCTTTGGCGGTGTTGCCCGCGTCAAGAGCGAAGTAGAGAAGCTCCGTGCAGAGTTCGCCAAGGATGGCGCCAACTCCCTGCTGCTGCATGCTGGCGACGAATTCCAGGGCTCGCTGTTCTATTCCACCTACAAGGGCGAAGCTGCTGCCGAATTCGCCAACGCCATTGGCTATGATGTGATGGCTGTCGGCAACCATGAATTCGATGACGGCCCGAAAGGCCTTTCCGATTTCATCGGCAAGGTGAACTTCCCGATCATCTCCGGCAACATCGATGTGTCCAGCGAGCCTGTGCTCAAGGGCAAGATCAAGCCTTACGTCATCAAGGAAGTCGGTGGCGAGAAGATCGGCATCATTTCCACTCTGGCCGTTGATACCGCCGAGACCTCGTCTCCGGGCGAAAAAGTGATCTTTACCTCTTCCGAGGACTACCTCAAGCAGGCGGTTCAGGAACTGACCGAGCAGGGCGTCAACAAGATCATTGCGCTCACCCATGAAGGCATCACCAAGGACATGGATCTGGCTGCCAAGGTTGCCGGGATCGACGTCATCGTCGGTGGTCACTCCCACACCCTGCTGTCCAACACCGACGAGAAGGCCACTGGCCCTTATCCGACCCTGGTGAAAAATCCGGATGGCAAGGATGTGCCAATCGTGACCGCCTATGCCTACACCAAATATCTTGGTGATCTGAAGGTTACCTTTGATGATGCCGGCAATGTCATTTCCGCCAAGGGCGATCCGATCCTTCTGGACGCTTCGGTCACGCCGGACGCTACCGTGCTGGCACGTATCAAGGAGCTGGGTGCTCCAATCGCTGAGCTCAAGGCCAAGGTGATTGGTTCTCTCGGGGCTGACGTTGACGGCTCGCGCGAAACTTGCCGCCAGAAGGAATGTGCCATGGGCGTACTCGTTTCGGACGCCATGCTGGAACGCGTCAAGGATCAGGGCATCTCGATCGCCATCCAGAACGGCGGTGGTCTGCGCGCCTCCATCAAGGGCGGTGAGGTCACCATGGGTGACGTGCTAACCGTTCTGCCATTCCAGAACACGGTTGCCACCTTCCAGCTGACCGGCGCTGACGTCATCGCCGCTCTGGAGAATGGCCTCTCGCAGGTTGAAGAAGGCGCAGGCCGCTTCCCACAGGTCGCTGGCCTCAAATACAGCTGGTCGCGCGCCAAGCCTGCCGGTGAACGCGTTGTCTCTGTCGAGGTCATGAAAGACGGCGCATGGGCGCCAATCGACAAGGAAGCCGTCTACGGCGTTGTCTCCAACAACTACATGCGCTCCGGTGGTGATGGCTACAAGGTCTTCAAGACCAACGGCCAGAATGCCTATGACTACGGCCCGAACCTTGAAGACGTGGTGGCAAGCTATATCTCCGAGCATCCGGACTTCACGGTCGCTCTGCCGGGCAACATCACCGAAGTCGAATAAGCCATTTATCCTGCTCAGGATTTGAAACTGAAAAGGCTCGGTGGGAGATTCCCTGCCGAGCCTTTTTCATGACGTCTGATGCGAGCTTCAGTCCGTTCGTTTCCGGACCCGACGCAAGTCGACTTGTCGCAGGTGCCAGGAGTTGAGATAATAAAAACTGTTCCAATCTTATGCGGGAGGCGTGCCATGACTGTCGTTTACGGGCTAATCGTCATTCTCATCACTTTCTTGATGGCTCATGCGCTTTACAAGGTGGTTGAGCGTTTCAAGAAATAACCCCAGCGATCAATCCTGAAGGGGAGAGAAAACCTTCTTTAGCGCAAGGGAATCGGAGCCACTCCGCAGCCCTCGAAACTGTTGTCTCCAAATCCGCTATCCTCGCCTTTTCCAGCAACCCATTTTTCTCGACCATGGCAGCCAAATGGGGAAGCAATCCGCTCCGCTTTGTGGACAAGCTGTCGATTGCACAAAAGTCGGTGAAGATCTGCTCTAAATCTGCATCATCAGGCCATGACGCGCTTGATTATTTCATTCCTTTGTCATAATCCTACCGCCACCAACGGAGTGTAGCTCAGCCTGGTAGAGCACTGCCTTCGGGAGGCAGGGGCCGGAGGTTCGAATCCTCTCACTCCGACCAACCTTTTCAATAGGTTAGGTCTTTCCCCTTTGGGTGAAAAACAAAAAACTCACCAAAAACTCACCAGAGGTATTTCGTGCAAAAGAGCCACACCAGTGCGTAGTCGATTTTGTGTGGAAAAAGGTATGCGCGAGAGCCGCAAGCTCGGGAAGCGAGCCTGCAGTCTCTCTCGGCGTCTGATTAGTACGCCAGCATTTCCTTGACGATTTTATCTCCTGCCAGGGAAGTTGGATATTAGGTTGGCCAGTTGGTAACTTCCTTCAGCAATTCTGCTCGATCATTCCCCCAGTAGAGATGATAATGGTCGGCGTCTGCCGGAGCGATGCGGTGATCACTAAACTGAATAAACCGGGGAACCTCACTGTCTTCTTCTGCTTTCACAAAGATAAACCCGACGCCTTGGCTGCACTGCCTGTAGGTCAGTATTTAGGCTTGTACCTTTCCTCGGGTGTTTTCCAGCTAAGGAAATAATCGAGCGGATCCTGTGTGCCAAGAACCTCACGAGCGAGTTTCACACGCTCTCTGACCCTGTTTTCCTGGTCTTCTGGAAGCGACGATGCCTTCTGTTCAAGTTGTTTAAAGAACTGCTCAATTTGCTGCACTCTCGCCCAACTTTCGATAATCTTTTGAAGATCAATATCGCTGTCTACGATTGATTTTTCTACAGCGCGTCTGTCGTCTTCACGTCGGGATTTTTCCCATCGTTCCTCCCACTCACGTCGCCTTGCTTCTGCTTCGCGGTCAGCCTTCTCTCTTTCTTGCGTGAGGGTGATTATGCTCTTCTCTATTTGCTCAACAATTGAAGGAATAATGGTGTCTAGCTTCGAACTAGTTGTATCCTGCCACACCTTCTGCCAACTCACGCCTGCATATGTTTCATAAATGACGAGGCGCAGACGGCCGGTAGGTAAATCTTTAGAGGTGGTCCAAGACCTCTCGAGCATGAATTTCGGAAGCTTCAGTTTGCGAAAGGCGGCTTCTCTAAGATATTTCCCTTCAACATAGTGCAGAAGAGTATCCTCTGATGTTTCGACAATAGAGATGCCAAGCACCATGCCTTGAACATCGACTACCGTCGGACGCAGAGGCGACCATTTGCCGTAACGATTATAACCGCGGGTACCATGGCTTTCACGCTCATCGATATCCGGGCGACGAAAGCCGCTGTCTTTTGATGCGATAGAGACATTATGGCCCGCTTCTTTAAACGCTCGAAACAACACCGAAGCGAACGCTAAGGATCTATCAAGGCAGGCTCTGGAGGTTGTGATGTCTACCAGAAGCTGTTTATAGGGTTTTAGGTAACCCTCCTCTTCGATCTGACGAGAATTGATGAAATTTTCTTTCGCTTGTATCAATAATGGGTGTATTCGGTACCGCTTTTGCTTTGAATGTGTCTTTTGGGGAATCGAAACAGTTTGGTTGAAATTTCTTAAGATGTTGAATGTCACTGAGAACTGACCCGGTACTTTCACCGAGAATTGACCCACCGTTCCGTTATGTACCTGCGATTATGCGGTGGTCAATGTTTTCGTTTCCTTTCGTGTTTTCTGTGCCTGTTTTGAGCTTGCCTTGAACCGATAGCTGTCGTTGTCTGTTTTGAGGATGTGGCATCGATGGGTAAGACGATCAAGCAATGCGGTTGTCATTTTCGCGTCTCCAAAAACCTGAGCCCATTCACTGAAGCTCAAGTTTGTCGTTATGATCACGCTGGTGCGTTCATAGAGC
>NZ_QNUM01000024.1 GCF_003574655.1 Cohaesibacter haloalkalitolerans | reverse complement strand
GAGAAGCAAGACAAGGCAACGGATTTTGCAGACCTATTCAAGCCTAACTATTAATCCATAACAAAACCACTTCCAGTGGTTCAAGCGTAGCGTTTCAAACCTCCCCCTCTGGGGGAGGTCATGACTTTTGAAGTCATGTCAATATCGGCACCCAGTACTAATCAGGACTATGAGTAGGTGACAGGTCCTCCCCGCCTCATATCGAGGGCTGGATATAAGCTGATTTCGGATATCTATGGATGCAAATCATCTACTCCCATGCTGTCGTCCGGCTGGTGGGCTGTGTGATGTGCGAAGGATAATGTGTCCGGGAGTTCAAGGGCCCATGGACCTGCGCCGAGAGATTTACGGGAGTTCTTTGCGCAGACCTCTATTGCGTTCACTATGACCATGCCACCTGTCGCTTTCAGGTGTTACCGTGTCTGGTTGCGGAGGCGTATCACAGTCGTGTAGGTGTCGCCACTGAAGGGCGATGGTGCAAAGATACCCCTACCGTGACGGCAGACGCGCCGTTGATGACGGCTTTGGGAACTCGCGGTGGTGGGGCTTATTCAATGCGAAGGGGGCTTAGTGTGAGGTCTCGGACGTTTGGGTATCGGCGGGCTGGATGCAATAGTCCTCATTGAGAGTAACCAGTCCCTTTTTGAGGGCGCGCTGAACCAGCACACGGACATCTTTCGGAGCATAACCCTTGTTTTCAAAAATCTTGATGAGCGTTTCCGGGGCGACGGCGCTGCGCTGATCATGCAAAATGTCCATCAGTTTTGTTTCTTCCATCTCGATCTCCAATCACTAAACAGGATAAAAAAATATTCATTGTGCCTTCATGTATAGTCTTATGGCCGTGGTTTTTGAAGGCTACAATTGGGTAATTTTTAACCAAAGCCGTGATGGTACAAGTCGGAAAATTGAGGATGCGGGCGGCCTCTTCGTTTGTTCCTGAGCTGATGTATGGACGCTTTTGTCTGGCTGCTCAGAGACTTCTTGAGAAGAGAGAGTGGAAGAAAAAATAATAATTTTCACTTTCAAGAAAATCCCCGCGGCATTAGCCGCGAGGATTGTTGTTTTCATCTTTGCTGATGTCAAAACCGTGGTCGGCCATCAGATTTTCGATGTAACGCTGAGCTTCTTCTTCACGAGCAGAGACAATTCTTTCGAATGCACGATTGAGAATGTTCATTTCAGTTCCTTTCAACTTTCCTGTTTGATCTTGTTTCTTGCTTTCTATGCCAATGAATATGGTCCTTAATGATGCATGCGAAAAGAACCATAATCTCAAATCCGTTATTCCGTTTTTGCATATCTCTTCTTTGAGATGCTCCTTGTATGCAATGGTAACGGTGTTGCGCAGTGGTCTTGTTTGGCAAGTTCTGAATGATTTCAATTTGTTAGGGAAATGGGCAATTATTTAAGTATCTCTCGCGGAAGGTTGGGAGGTCTGTTGTGTAGATGACGCCTCTGGTTTTCCAAGATGGTCCTGTTGTCCGGCTTGTCGGTCTCTGAAAAGGGAGCTTTGGGTATCTATAAGTTGCAAATTTGTAAACTGATAAGCGAATAAAAACCTGTTTTGTCGTTTGCTGTGTTGGATTAAATGCAAGACTATGCTAGATTTTTCGGCAATGATGACGCTAAGTTTGTCATAACTACCGAATTAACAAATATGGATCTCAAGGTGAAGCTAGTAGTCGTTGCGGATGATTTGACCGGTGCTCTGGATAGTTCTGTCGCGTTTGCCGAAAGAGGGTTGAAAGTGCTTTGCGCCCTGTCACTTTCGGAGCTGAAGGAAGCAATGGATGGGGGGGCGGATGTCGTCGCCGTCTCCACCGGTTCGCGGGAAATCGAACGGGAGGAAGCCATTGTGCGGGTCAAGTCAGCTCTCAGCGTGATAAAGGCTCATGTGCATGGCGAGAAAGTGCGGATCTTCAAGAAGGTAGACAGTCGGCTCAAGGGCCATGTGGCAGACGAGATCAGGGCTTTGGGCTTTTCTGCGGAGCAGACCATTGTTTGTCCGGCGATTCCGCGCCTTGGTCGTTTCGTTTCAAACGGTTTTCTTGCGGGCGAAGGTGTTGTTGAACCCATTGATGTCGCGGCTGTCTCCGGGTTGCCAGCAAGCTGCTGCATTGAGGCTGACAGCCAGTCCGATATCGAGGCGGCGATCAAGGATTTCCCTGAGGATGGCCTTTTTGTCGGGGCGGCCGGTCTTGCCGAAGCTCTGGCGCTGCGGATTGCTCCAGAACCGCGCAAGGATTCCATGCCGTCGCCCGAAGCCCCTGCCCTGTTTGCCATCGGTTCGCGAGATCCGGTGACGCTTGTTCAGCTTGAGGCATTCGAGACTGCGGCGGCGCCCAACGGGGTTGTTCCGACGCCTTTGAAATGGGACGAGGATGTCAAGGTGATCCAGATGACGCCGGGAACTACGGTTGTTTCTGGTCAGGAGGCTGGCGCCTGTTTCGCTGACGGAATTGCTGACTGGATTGCTGAAACCAGGCCGCGGACCTTTCTTGGATGTGGCGGCGAGAGCGCTGCGGCAATCTGCGCCCGGCTCCATATCGGAATTTTACAAGTGATTGGTGAGGTTCTGCCCGGATTGCCATTGTCCAAATCGACGGGAAATGGCGATGACATGTTCATTATCACGAAATCCGGTGGTTTTGGATCCAAGGATACCCTTGTAAAATTGGCTGCAAAGCTAGTAAAGAAGTAGTGTGAATAACTGCCAGAGGTTGTAAGTCGTGCCCCAGAATAGCGAAGCTGGTGAAACTCGAAGCCGTCCACGGAGGCTTTTGGCTGACAAGGTCTATCACACCCTGTTCAGCCGCATTTCCAATGGCGACTATCCTGTCAACCAACGCATGCCATCAGAGCATCAGTTGGCTGAGGAATTGGGCGTGTCTCGCCCTGTCCTGCGCAATGCTCTTGAAAAGCTGCGCAAGGAAGGGATGATCTATGCCCGTCAGGGCGCAGGCAATTTCGTTCGTGCGCCTTCTGTTTCACCCGTGGGCTTTGCGCGCGTCGAAACACTGTCTGACATCCAGCGTTGTTATGAGTTCCGGCTCAATCTGGAAACCGCATCGGCGGTTCTGGCTGCCAAGCGGCACAACAGTATCATTCTCAATGAAATGGAAGAAGCGCTGGAAATGATGCGCACGGCGACCGGCAGTCTGGTGCACCGGGAAGACGCCGACTTTGCCTTTCATATCTCGATTGCCAAGGCTTCCAACAACCATTATTTCGAAACGGCCATGCGGGCTTTGCGCGAGCATATCTATGTGGGCATGCAGATGCATGGTCAGTCCCTGCTGAGTGAAGGTGGCGATGCCCTCAGTCATGTTTTTGAGGAACATGACGAGATTTTTCGGGCAATCAAGAACCACGACAGTGCTCTGGCCTCTTCCCTGATGCGGGCGCATCTGGAGCATTCGCGGGATCGTCTGTTTGGCGGCGGGCTGATTGATCTCTCTATGCCGGAATAGTTCCTCAATCGTTCTTTTGCCAAGGGGCAAGGCGCGCAGTCTTTCAAGAGTGTGCGCCTTTTTGCTTAGGCGATGTTCCTTTTACTGTCATGGCGCCATTGCCCGTTTGGGCCTTTGACACAGACAAGTCATGACCTCCCCCAGAGGGGGAGGTTTGAAACGCTACGCTTGAACCACTGGAAGTGGTTTTGTTATGGATTAATAGTTAGGCTTGAATAGGTCTGCAAAATCCGTTGCCTTGTCTTGCTTCTC
>NZ_QNUM01000023.1 GCF_003574655.1 Cohaesibacter haloalkalitolerans | reverse complement strand
CAGTGGACCGTTCGTGAACAGAATGATCTTATTGCCCTTCTCTTCGGACTTCAAAAAGTTAACGAAGCATGAAAATGACGCCGATCACAGGATAAATAGGGCCTACTTAAAACTTTGCGACGAGCCCGGGCGCCCCAAACCGGGCATGGATCTTGCTCGTAAAACCGTCGTGCGATCGACCAAAGCCTTCCTTGAGACTCCCCTTTGCATCAGCTGCCTGCGAATGGCGCCGGATGATCGCCTTGTCTTCCATATGTCGCCAGTCATCGGTTAGACCGAGCTCGATGAGCGTCCCCAGCATGGCGTCCCAGACGCCTTATTTGGCCCAGCGCCAGAAACCCACATAGACCGAATGCTCATAAAGGTCTTGGTAAAAGCGCCCTTCATTCAGAAATCAACTGATTTGAAACCTCTTTTGTCAATACGGCCTAGTTTCCTTTCAAAATACTATTGAATCTTGGTTGTAAACCGCCCTGCTCCCAGTATTTCACAGTAAAAAGAATTTGCCAGTCGTACAGCTTGACTTTGGTTGTACCCGAGACCACATTGGACTTATGACCTACATTTGCTCCACCCTCTTTCTCAAACGGATGTGCCTTATCGCAGGCGGGTAGCCCCCGACTCGGACGCGTCGCGCCCGGTCGAGGGGTAGCGGCAACAAGCCATCCGGCGTTCATAGTATCGTTGGTCACGCGACATTTCACCTGAAAATTTACACTCAGATCCGCACCAACGGATTACAGACTTGCCGTATTTGCGGCAGGCATGGAGCAATTGTAGCCATGAGCACAGATGCCTTCCTCAAACCAGATATTACGATCACACAAACTGACGCCAACCGGCTGATGCTGTTGGCCGAAAAGAATGAAAGCACCATATCTTCCGTGGTTGAGGTTCTATATGCCGAACTCGACCGAGCACGCGTCGTTCCCGACGAGGACATCAGTAGCGACGTAATCCGAATGGGCTCCTATGCGCGTTTTTCAGGAAACTCCGGCCCTTCCCGCCAGATAACACTGGTGTATCCGGGCAAAGCTGACATCGCTTTAGACCGGCTCTCCATTCTGACACCCATTGGAGTGGCACTGATAGGCCTATCCAAGGGTCAGTCAATGGATTGGCAAACACGGGATGGCCGCATCCAACGGTTGGTTGTTGAAGCAGTTACTCCTCCGGTCGAGAAAGCCTGAGCCTTTCGCACATCATGTGAAGGCATCTTCCTCCCCCCCTAAAGAACTGAAGAAACATTTAATAAGCAAGGAACAGACGCTCATGAAAGTTACTGGACCGTCATTTGTCTCCAACGACGAGTTAGGCTTTGGCCGCGGACTAGTTTGGATGGCACTCAGCATGATCTCCTTTATCGGCATGTCGATTGGCTCCCGCGAGCTGGCAAGCTCCCTTTCCATCCAGCAGGTGCTGTTTTTCCGAGCGCTCGTTGGCCTAATTATTATTCTTGTTCTGGCTCGAAAGCTGTTGCCGGAAGTGCAGGAAAAGAAAATGCTGCGCCTGCATTTCATTCGCAACATTGTGCATTTTACTGCTCAGTATTTCTGGACGATTGGCGTGGTATTTTTGCCTCTTGCATCGGTCTTCGCATTAGAATTCACAATGCCGATCTGGGTTGCTTTCTTCGCTTGGCTCATTCTTGGAGAAAGGCTTACGGGACCGCGACTTCTTGCCACGATCGGAGGCTTTGTCGGTGTTCTCGTTATTGTGCGGCCAGGAATCAGCATGGTTGATCCTGCGTCAGTGTTCGTGCTGTTAGCTGCGGCAGGCTATGGTCTATCGCTAATCTGCGTGAAACAGCTAACCCAACAGTGTTCCGCCGGAGCTATCGTTGTCTGGATGATCCTGATCCAATTGCCCTTGGGCTTTGTGCTCGCTCTAACTGACTGGGAGCCGGTTCACTGGCATACTTTGCCCTGGATGGTACTGGCAGGAGCCGGTGCGTTGAGCGCACATTTCTGTCAGGCTCAGGCCCTGAGAATACTGGATGCGTCGGTTGTCATCCCCATCGACTTCCTCCGAGTGCCAATGGCAGCCATTGTTGGCTACTACGCCTATGGCGAGTTCATCGATGTCTGGGTGCTGCTGGGCGGAGCTATTATTCTCTTCTCCAACTATCAGGCGGTAATGACAGATCGGCGCAATCGAGCTGCCTGATATCCGCTTTGCCCCCCCAAAAAAAAGCTTCAAGGCCATCAGAAAACCTTTCTTCTAGCCGGATTAGGCCGCTCCACAAAACCGACAAAGGAACTTCACCATGTTTTATTGCCAACCTCACCCCTATGAGTTGGTGCCGATTGGCACGATCTGGACAACAGATTGTTGCCCGATGGACACCACTTCATGCTCTTATCGAGATTACGATCGCAACTATGTCCTTGAACTGGATGCAGTCTATTTTGATGGCTGCATTGGCCTCGAGACAATCAGCGAGCTGACAATTTTATACTGGCTTCGAGAGGCAAATCGCAGCGTTCTGAAAAGTAATCCGCCGGACGATGCAGAGGAACTCGGCGTTTTTGCAACTTGCACACTTGACCGTCCTAACCCGATTGGAATCGGGTTAGGACTTGTCCGAAAGATCGAAAAGAACCTCATTCACGTATCTGGAAGACTGGAGTGTCCAACGGGCACTCCCATTCTGGATTTGCGACCGGAGACCCTTTACTGCGGCAGAACGCAGCTACCCGCACATTTAACAGCAGTTTGATTACCAGTTATGCACATATTATGGATTGAACTGACCACAAAATGTGCAATGTGATTAAAGTGCGTGCAAATTTAATTATTCTCGGAGGCAAGATATCATGAAGAAACTTGAAGCGATCATTAAGCCGTTCAAGCTTGAGGAGGTCAAAGAAGCGCTGCAGGAAGTGGGCCTGCAAGGCATCACGGTGATTGACGCCAAGGGCTTCGGTCGTCAGAGAGGCCATACCGAAATGTACCGTGGCGCCGAGTATGTGGTGGACTTTTTGCCAAAAACAAAGGTGGAAGTTGTGCTCGATGAAGGTCAGGTCGACATGGCCATCGAAGCAATCCAAAAATGTGCCCGGACTGGACGCATCGGTGACGGCAAGATTTTTGTCTCAGATATCGATCAGGTGATCCGTATCCGCACCGGCGAAACAGGCAATGAAGCCGTTTGAAATATTAGCATATCTCTCGATCAGTGTGTTGAAAACAGAAAGCTTACCGAAACCCTGGTCGACCAATCCAAGCGCTCAAGAACAAAGGACTCCGGAATGAGCACACCAGCTGAAATTGTGAAGATGATCGCAGATGAAGAAATCAAGTATGTTGATATTCGCTTCACCGACCCGCGTGGCAAGCTGCAGCACGTCACCGTTATGGAAGACCAGGTAGATGAAGACTTCCTCGAAGAAGGCCTCATGTTTGACGGTTCCTCTATCGCGGGCTGGAAATCGATTGAATCTTCCGACATGAAACTGATGCCGGACTGCGATAGCGTTTACATCGATCCGTTCTATGCAGAAAAAACCCTCTGCGTACATTGCTCCGTCGTTGAGCCAGACACCGGCCTGCCTTATGAGCGCGACCCGCGCGGCACCGCAGAAAAAGCTGAAGCTTATCTGAAATCTTCCGGTGTCGGCGACGTCTCCTACTGGGGCCCAGAAGCAGAATTCTTCATCTTCGACGATGTTCGTTATGCCAACACCATGAACAAGGTTTCTTTTGAAGTCGACGCAATCGATGCCGCATGGAACAGCGACACCGAATACGAAACCGGCAACACCGGTCATCGTCCGGGTGTTAAAGGCGGCTATTTCCCCGTCAACCCTACCGACTATGCGCAGGACATCCGTTCTGAAATGCTCTCCACCATGAAGAGCATCGGCATGAAAGTTGATAAACATCATCACGAAGTGGCGTCCTGCCAGCACGAACTCGGTATGATCTTCGGCCCCCTGACCAAACAGGCTGACGAACAACAGAAATACAAATACGTCATCCACAACGTAGCTCAGGCATACGGTAAAACCGCCACTTTCATGCCTAAACCAATCTATGGGGACAGTGGTTCCGGCATGCACTGCAACATATCCATTTGGAAAGACGGCAAACCCCTCTTCGCTGGCGACAAATATGCTGACCTGTCTCAGGAAGCCCTTCACTTCATCGGAGGTATCCTGAAGCACGCCAAGACCCTGAACGCTTTCACCAACCCGTCCACCAACTCCTACAAGCGTCTGATCCCTGGCTTCGAGGCCCCTGTTTTACGCGCATATTCTGCTAGCAACCGTTCCGGCTGCATCCGTATTCCTTGGACCGAATCTCCAAAGGCAAAACGCGTTGAAGCTCGCTTCCCGGATCCGTCCGCTAATCCGTACCTCTGCTTCTCTGCTCTGCTGATGGCTGGCCTTGACGGCATCAGGAACAAGATCCATCCGGGCGATGCAATGGACAAGAACCTCTACGATCTGCCTGCTGAAGAACTCGAAGGCATTCCGACCGTTTGTGGTTCCCTGCGTGAAGCCATCGATTGCCTGAAAGCTGACCACGAGTTCCTGCTTGCTGGCGACGTCTTCACCAAAGGTCAGATCGAAGGCTACATCGAGCTGAAAATGGAAGAAATAGAGCTGTTCGAACACACACCGCACCCAGTTGAATTCGCTATGTATTACAGCTGCTAATCTAACATTCCTTATGTTGAGTTTAGTCGAGAGGGCGGCAGGTGGTTGCCCTCTTTTTGAGGTTCCTTTGGGGCTGTCGCAAAGTTTGAGTATTAACCGAGCCTTGAGATTTGTGCGGTGAAAAGATGCTCCGATTTGTTGGAGGAGCACCTTATGATTCTCAATGCCATTGCCGAAAAGCTGAAGCGAAAATCGA
>NZ_QNUM01000022.1:2500-5637 GCF_003574655.1 Cohaesibacter haloalkalitolerans | reverse complement strand
AGAACGCCAAACCCCCCGTCAGTACGCGACTGAGCGGGGGGTTTTAGGCATTGTTTGTTATTAGCAGGCCCGGCAGCGACCTACTCTCCCACGTCTTGAGACGGAGTACCATTGGCGCAGAGGATATTAACGGCCGAGTTCGGGATGGGATCGGGTTTGGTGTCCTCGCCATAGCCACCGGGCCGGCGAATAACAAACAGAGAAGCTGGACATTTAGGAAGGTAGAAGAGATATCACCGAGCGTCTGGGACGCTAACGGTGATTTTATCAAATCACCTATCGCTTAGTTTCAGCACTTTTGCAGAGCAAAAGTTGCTTTGAATGAATATAGACAAATGAGAGTAATCAAGCCGATTGAGCTATTAGTACCGGTAAGCTTCGCACATTACTGCACTTCCACACCCGGCCTATCAACGTGGTGGTCTTCCACGGCTCTCAGGGAGAACTCGTCTCAAGGTGGGCTTCCCGCTTAGATGCTTTCAGCGGTTATCCCTTCCGCACGTAGCTACCCTGCAATGCGGCTGGCGCCACAACAGGTCCACCAGAGGTGCGTCCATCCCGGTCCTCTCGTACTAGGGACAGCTCCTTTCAATTCTCCTGCGCCCACGGCAGATAGGGACCGAACTGTCTCACGACGTTCTGAACCCAGCTCACGTACCGCTTTAATTGGCGAACAGCCAAACCCTTGGGACCTGCTCCAGCCCCAGGATGCGATGAGCCGACATCGAGGTGCCAAACAATGCCGTCGATATGGACTCTTGGGCATCATCAGCCTGTTATCCCCGGCGTACCTTTTATCCGTTGAGCGATGGCCCTTCCACTCGGGACCACCGGATCACTATGACCGACTTTCGTCTCTGCTCGACTTGTCAGTCTCGCAGTCAGGCTGGCTTATGCCATTGCACTCGACGACCGATTTCCGACCGGTCTGAGCCAACCATCGCGCGCCTCCGTTACTCTTTGGGAGGCGACCGCCCCAGTCAAACTACCCACCACGCGCTGTCCCGGATCCGGATAACGGACCGCAGTTAGACAGCCATGACAACAAGGGTGGTATTTCAAGGATGGCTCCATCCGAGCTGGCGCCCGGACTTCAAAGCCTACCACCTATCCTACACATGCCAACACAACTGTCAGCGCGAAGCTATAGTAAAGGTGCACGGGGTCTTTCCGTCTGACCGCAGGAACCCCGCATCTTCACGGGGAATTCAATTTCACTGAGTCTATGCTGGAGACAGCGGGGAAGTCGTTACGCCATTCGTGCAGGTCGGAACTTACCCGACAAGGAATTTCGCTACCTTAGGACCGTTATAGTTACGGCCGCCGTTTACCGGGGCTTCAATTCGCAGCTCTCACCACTCCTCTTAACCTTCCGGCACCGGGCAGGCGTCAGACCCTATACGTCGCCTTGCGGCTTCGCAGAGCCCTGTGTTTTTGATAAACAGTCGCAACCCCCTGGTCTGTGCCACCCGCCAGAAGTTGCCTTCTCACGGGTCTCCCTTCTCGCGAACTTACGGGAGCAATTTGCCGAGTTCCTTCAGCATAGTTCTCTCAAGCGCCTTGGTATGCTCTACCAGTCCACCTGTGTCGGTTTCGGGTACGGTCTAATGTGGGTGCTATTTCCTGGAACTCCTAGGCAGCCTGATCAATCCAATAAGACCAAACTACTTCCGGAATTCGTCACATCCCACTGGTTGAGGAATATTAACCTCATTCCCATCGACTACGCATTTCTGCCTCGCCTTAGGGGCCGACTAACCCTGCGCTGATTAGCATTGCACAGGAACCCTTGGACTTTCGGCGAGAGTGTCTCTCACACTCTTTATCGTTACTCATGTCAGCATTCGCACTTCTGATACCTCCAGCGCCCCTCGCAGGTACGCCTTCATCAGCCTACAGAACGCTCCGCTACCGCGTGCATAAATGCACACCCGCAGCTTCGGTGCATGGCTTTAGCCCCGTTACATTTTCGGCGCAAAGACCCTTATTTAGACCAGTGAGCTGTTACGCTTTCTTTAAATGATGGCTGCTTCTAAGCCAACATCCTGGTTGTTTTGGGATCCTCACATCCTTTCCCACTTAGCCATGACTTAGGGACCTTAACTGGCGGTCAGGGTTGTTGCCCTCTCCACGACGGACGTTAGCACCCGCCGTGTGTCTGCAGGATAGTACTCTTGGGTATTCGGAGTTTGGTTAGGTTTGGTAAGTCGGTGAGACCCCCTAGCCCATCCAGTGCTCTACCCCCCAAGGTATTCATCCCACGCTCTACCTAAATAGATTTCGCGGAGAACCAGCTATCTCCGGGTTTGATTGGCCTTTCACCCCTAGCAACAAGTCATCCCCGTCTTTTTCAACAGACGTGGGTTCGGTCCTCCAGTGCGTGTTACCGCACCTTCAACCTGCTCATAGCTAGATCACCCGGTTTCGGGTCTAATCCATCGAACTATCGCCCTATTAAGACTCGCTTTCGCTGCGCATACACCTAACGGCTTAAGCTTGCTCGATAAATTAAGTCGCTGACCCATTATACAAAAGGTACGCTGTCACCCTTGCGGGCTCCAACTGCTTGTAGGCGTTCGGTTTCAGGATCTCTTTCACCCCCCTCGTCGGGGTGCTTTTCACCTTTCCCTCACGGTACTTGTTCACTATCGGTCGACAAGGAGTACTTAGGCTTGGAGGGTGGTCCCCCCATGTTCAGACAAGGTTTCACGTGCCCCGCCCTACTCTAACGGCTGCTTTTCATACCAATACGGGACTATCACCCTCTACGGTGCTCCTTTCCAGAAGCTTCTTGTTTTATTACAGCACGGCCTGGTCCGCGTTCGCTCGCCACTACTAACGGAGTCTCAATTGATGTCCTTTCCTACAGGTACTTAGATGTTTCAGTTCCCTGCGTTCGCCTCTTATCCCTATATATTCAGGATAAGATACCCTTGCGGGTGGGTTGCCCCATTCAGATATCCACGGATCAAAGCTTGTTCGCAGCTCCCCATGGCTTTTCGCAGCGTACCACGTCTTTCATCGCCTCTTGTCGCCAAGGCATCCACCAAACGCCCTTATGACACTTGATCACTCTCATTTTCTATACTCATTCAAGTACTTCAAATGAAGTTCATTCAACCAGATCAACTCGGTAA
>NZ_QNUM01000021.1 GCF_003574655.1 Cohaesibacter haloalkalitolerans | reverse complement strand
TCGAAACCATCCAGCACGCCAATCGCGTTATTGCGGACTGGATCTTTTTTATAACAACCAACGGCCACACCAGGCGCTCGCGATGCGAACTCCGGCTGAGGCTTTCAAATTAGCAGCATAAACTGTGCAGATTCCGGTGGGTCAATACATTCAATCCCAGAGGATGGGCTTCCGGAGTCAGTTTGATTTCGGGTTTCATAATCCTTTTCCACGCCAATCAGGGCGAGGCCACCAAGGCCCCGCCCGGTCATTCTTCTTTAGAGTTCAGAGAACCGAAGGCAGCCAAAGAGCGATGTCTGGCAAAAAGATCAGGGCAATGATCATCAGGACCATGACACAGACATAGGGAATGACGCCCATCATCACTTCGCTCATCGAGCCGGATTTCCTGGAGCCCTGAACAACAAAAAGGTTGAGCCCCACCGGTGGCGTGATAAGAGCCATCTCGATCAGAATGATGAGCAATACGCCGAACCAGACCTTGTCAAAGCCCATGCCAGACATGATCGGAACCACGATGGGTATGGTCGCAACCATCAGAGACAGGGTTTCGATGAAGAAACCAAGAACGATGTAGAGCAAGATGACCAGAAGAAGCGTCCCGAAAGCGGACAGCCCGGCGCCTTCGATCATCTGTCCCAACTGACGACCAAGACCGGCAGCGCTCATGGCGAAGTTGAGGAAATAGGCCCCGGTGATCACCAGAGTGATCATTGCGGTGATGCGAATGGTGCCTTGCAGAGCTTCGCTCAGAGCTGACAGGCGCAGGCCATCACCGAACGCGGCGATCCCTGTCGCCATCAGAACACCGATTGCCGCAGATTCCGTAGGTGTTGCCCAACCTGCGTAGATTGAACCGATGACGACTCCAAACAGCAGCAGAATGGGCACAAGTTGGGTCAGACTGGCAAAGCGTTCTGGCCAGCTGAAGTTTCTGGATGGTCCGCCAAGCGAAGGGCGAATCTTGCACAGGATCATCGTAACGATGATGAAGGCGAGAGCCATCAGCAATCCCGGCAGAAGGCCCGCCACGAACAGCGAGGGAATGGACGTCTCGGTCAGAAAGCCATAGACGATGAGATTGATGGAAGGCGGAATGAGAATACCCAACGTGCCGCCAGCGGCGATCGCACCACTGAAAAGTCGCGGATCGTAACCCATTTTTTCACCTTGAGGCAAAGCGACCGTTGCAACGGTTGCCGCTGTTGCAACCGATGAGCCGGATGTAGCCGAAAACATGGTGGCGGTGGCAATGTTGGCGTGAATGAGCCCGCCGGGCAACCAGCTGAACCATTTGTCAAGAGCCGCATAGGTACGCGTGGCTACGCCGCCTCGCACGAGAATCTCACCAAGCAGGACAAACAGGGGAATGGCAATCAAGGTCGCGGAATCCGATGATGACCAGACAACCTGACCAAGGCCGCGCAACAGGGGAAAAGCGGAATAGAACTGACCAACACCGATACCGAGCAGAAAGAGGACGATGCCGACCGGAATGGAAAAGGCCATCAATCCCAATAGAGAAACAGCAACAGTCCAGATCATTGATCCAACTCCGATGACATGCCAATGGCGTTATCGAATGCCGCTCTTTGGACTTGCATGAAATAGGCCAGACCGATGAAGGTCAGTGCGGTGGCACTAAGGGCAAACCAGCTCCAGCCGGCAAACCAGATGCCTTGCGGAATCCACATCGGGGTTTCAAGGGGAGTGTTTGCGGTCGAACCCCGTTTGAGTGTCTTTTCAAGAACGGGCCAGCATTTGACCACAATCAACAGAATGACCCCATTGGTGACGATCATTGCAAACATGTCCATGATCATTCGCCCCCTGAGATGTAATTTCTGGCGAACAACATCAATGCGGACATGGGCACGTTCTGTCAGAGCACATGCAGGGCCCCAGCTTGCGATCGCAGCCATGACATATCCCGAAATTTCATCGGAACCACCCAGAGATCCCAGACCAAGCTTTCTCAGAGTAATGTCAATCAAGATGAAGATCGCGGCGGCCACCAGCGTCACGCCTAACACAAGCGCGACGAGGCGGTTGGCGCGCCGTAGCGCGCCATGAAATGTGTTCCACATATCGATTTGTCTGATATGCGGCTACTGGGCGATGGAAACGTCGGTTACCTTACCAACACTATCATTCCAGCGCTTGACCCATTCAGGAGTGGTCCGCGTTGCCCAGTCTGGCAAAACGACATTGATCAGCACATCCCGCGCCTTTTTCATGTCGGCATCAGAAAGCTCAACGAGCGTCATCTTGGACTTGGTGTCAACTTTACAGCTGTCAGCCCCAGTGAGGCAGGCGAGATCCTGCTCGAGACCGCCGTCTGCACCATCCCAGGCTACATTCTCAAGATCCGAAACGACTGCTTCCTTGATCGTTTTCTGCTGGTCCGGAGAAAGGCCATCGAAGCGATCCTTGTTCATGGCGATTACCGCCGTGTCCCAGCCACCAAGAGGCACGTTGATGACATAGCTGGAAACTTCCCACCAGCCTGCAGAGAACCCGGAGCCTGAGCCGGTGATTGCACAGTCGATGACGCCACGTTCCAGCGAGCCGGGCACCTCAGAGAAGGAGATGTTTACACCTTCGGCTCCCAGAGCATCGAGAAACTTGGTGGTCATGCGACCGGACCCGCGGATCTTCTTGCCCTTGAGATCGTCCAGCGAAGAGATTTTGTCACGGCAGAACATGATTTGAGGCGGATGCACAATGACGCCGAGATATTCGGAATTGAAGCGATCACGAAAGATATCCTTCAACATCGGTTTGGCAGCATCAACCATCTTGTGGGCTTCAGACGGGGTCATGGCCAAAAGCGGAACATCAAGGCCTTCCAGTTCCGGTGCGTCTCCCACGGCATAGTCGGCAATGGTGGTTCCAACATCAAAGACGCCATCTCCAAGCATGCGATAAACGTCCGCACCCGAAATGCCCATCTGGTCAAGGCTTGTGATCTTGCCGGAAAATGCGCCCTTGGTCATGGCTGGCAGTTTTTCTTCCCAGAACGGCTTTTCCAGTTTCTGGTAGACAAAAACGCTGCTCCACGTGCCGACGGCAGTGAATTCTTCAGCGGCAATAGCTGGCGCAGTCAGCACGGCCGCCCCGAGCAGGGCTGCTGTGCAAAGAGTAAACTTTTTCATTTTGTATCCTCTGGAGGTCAGAAATTGTTTTTGGTTTTGGTTTTGGTTTTTGGAGTGATTGCTTTTGTAGTCTTGTTTTGAATTATTTTTTTGTTTTGGCTTGGTAGCAATCAAGACGGCCAGACGCCAGTGAGGCACCGGTCGGCTTGAGCGGACGAAATGTCAGTCACCAGCATATGGCCTGGCGCATGACTGATGGCAAAGGCAGGCTTGGCCTTGGCGATCGCAGCTTGTGGGGTAACACCACAAGCCCAGAAAACGGGGACTTCATTTGGTCCGATATCAACGCTGTCGCCCCAGTCAGGCTTTGCGATATCGGCAATTCCGATTTGGGCAGGATCCCCAAAATGGATTGGTGCCCCATGGGCCAGCTTGAAGCGGTTGCAAATGGTAACAGCTTCGATTGCATGGGCAGTGGTCATCGGGCGCATGCTGACAACGACCGGACCAGAAAATTTGCCCACTGGGCGTGTCTGAAGCGTCGTGCGATACATCGGCACTGTCACGCAGTCCTGCTGATGACGCAGCGGTATACCCGCAGCGGACAGGGCATCCTCGAAACTGAACGAGCACCCGATCGCAAAAGACACCAGATCATCGCGCCAATAGGCACTCAATTCTTCTGGTTCATCGATCATCTCACCATCCTTGAAGATGCGGTAGCGCGGTACGTCATAACGCAGATCAATGTCTTCTCCCAGGGTCGGCAGAGACGGATCTCCTGGAGCGCCCACGGCCAGCAGAGGGCAGGGACGTGGATTCATCTGGCAGAACCGAAGAAAATCGGAAGCATCTTCGGCAGGAAGGATAGCCAGATTGGCCTGCAAGGCATCGCCACCAACGCCGGTGGTTGATTTTCTGAAGCGTCCGGCTCGAATCTCGGAGCGGACAAAGCGGGGATTGGAAAAGTCAAAACTGGACACGAATAAAACCCTTGGAATGTTCTTTTTGTCCAGTTTTTACTTGCCTATTGATTTTGTCAATATTTCGTTTATCTGCATTATTGATCTATTTTCAAGATCATTTGATCTGCTGTTTCAAGTGCGAACCGCGTTAGCGCTCTGCCAATTTTATCATTTCTTTCAGACACATAACATATCACATACTCAAGATCAGGAAGCTTGGCATCGTCCGAGACGGCAAGTTCTTGAAGCCCAAAATGCGGGGAAGCCTGAGCGATGATATGAGGGACAGTTCCAACCCCGAAGCCAAGGGCAATCAGCTGCATGACCGTTGCAAGAGAGGTCGAGCCGTGGACGATTCCGGCTTGCGTGCGCACTGGAGCAAGCATCTCCACCAATCGCTTGTGGGGCAATGTCGTTTTGGAAAAAGTCACAATCGGCAAATCCGACAGGTCTCCTATCCCGGCTGGGCTGGGAAGCTGGAAATGTCCCGGACGGGCGTACCACCCCAAACTGACCGGCGGCAATGGTGTCATGTGACAACCGGACGGAGCCTGATCGCGTAGCAATATGGCTACATCGAGATCATCTTTCAAAATGTCGTTAGCCATCTGTAACGAAGTCTCGATGGATATTTCAAACCGCAAGTAGGGATGAGGCTCTTTAAGGCGGTTCAGCATTTGGGGAAGAAAGGTGTGCCCCATGGTCTCTGCCACACCGAAGCGAACCACGCCGGTCATGTCGTCGACCGTGAGTTCGGAAATGATCCTGTCGCGCTGGGCAATAAGGATTTCCGCTTCTTCCAGAAGCCGGCGCCCGATGGTCGTCAGGCGAACGCCCCGGCCTTCTCTTTCAAAAATGGAGACCTTCAGACGGCTCTCAAGGTGACGAATACGATTGGATATCGCCGATTGCGCTACGCCGGTCACCTCTGCAGCGGCTCGGAAGCCTCCCTGCTGAACGATTGCTTTCAAAATTTCTATATCGCGAAATTCAATCATTTCTGCGCTCTTAAAAGTTGATTGTTGAAAGGCGACATAAAGTAATTCGACAAACCCTGCTGGTTTTCAATGCACTTGGTGGGGAAAAATCCCGACGGCTTGTCTTCACATCATTACGATTACAATGTGTCTAGCATCTCAATGGTTCGATGGGCAAAACCGAAGGGCCCTAATCCAACCGTTTCTTCAAGGCTCTTGAAAGCGTTGCGTTGCCCCAAATGGAGCGAAGACGTGAATATAGCCTGAAAACCATATCGTCTCCATGCTATTGGTGGGATGGAATGGACCGTCGAGTTTATGAAGAATTTGAGCCAGAGCTCGATGGTTACAGCGAAGCGGTGCTGGATGCTATCTTGTCGAAGGCAAGTTTGCTTGAACGAAAGGGGCTCGGCTTGGTTGCTCTCATGTTGACTGGCTGAACACTTTCAAAGACGCCAACATGAAGGAGTCAAGGCGCAACGCCGATGATGATGTCTGGCGCGTCACCTTTGCATTTGTTCTGCACGCAAGGCCAGCCGGAACGCCTGGCACTCGACCGTCGCCCAGATGGAAAAGCGCAGCAAAGGTATTGGGCACCCAGTCTGTGATTGTTTTTACAATGTCATGTAAGATTTTGCGCCCTCACTTGTGAGGTGCAGCATCTGCTTTCCGATTGGGAGGGATGGAAAAGCAGCTTATCGTTTGACATGGCAAACCAGTCAATGGCGAGCCTGTCAATGTCGAACGGCGATCAAACCCTGATCGCCGTTCGAGGCTGTTATGTCAAGCTGCGACGCTTTCGAGGAATGCCTCAATGTGTGAGCGCAGATTCTGCGTGCTGTTCTTGAGCTCGTCGGCGGCCCCTTTCACAGTGGCAGCGGATTGTGAGGCAACATTGGCCTTCTCCCTCACATTGCCCATATTGTCAGAGGCAGAAGTCGTGCTTTGCGCGGCCTGTTGAACATTGTTGGCAATCTCGTTGGTTGCTGCGCTTTGCTGATCAACCGCTGATGCGATGGCAGAGGTGTAACCGTCAACCTCACCCATGACGTTCGAGATATTTGCAATCGCTTCGACAGTCTCTCGGCTGGAAGACTGGATGGCGTGAATGAGAGAC
>NZ_QNUM01000020.1 GCF_003574655.1 Cohaesibacter haloalkalitolerans | reverse complement strand
ACCCTCGCTCGGTGATCTGCGTGACTGCTTCAATCTTGAATTCTTTGGTGAATTGGGTATGGGCCATCGTAGTCTCCTTGACTCAATTTTAGGGAACAAGGTGTCTACAATTCTAGGGGCAATTCATTCAAACGCCTGATGTTCAGCCCAAAGGCCAAGCACCCGGCGTTCGTTTGTCATCATGCATCAGCCAGAGTTGGCAAGACATGGGTCCCCATTTCCTCGATGACCGACTGCGCCGGGCGCCGCGAGGGCTTGAGGTTGAGTGCAATATGCTGGACACCAAGGTCACGGTGGCGCAACAGCCGCTCGATCAATGCCTTCCTTCCTATCCGTATCACATTGTAGAAGCGCTGATAGGGGGCATCCGGGTTCGGATCCAGATCAAAGAAGGTGGAATATCCATAGGCGGGCGGTGTCCTGTCTCCTGCTGCCGCCTTGAGAGAGGCAAGGATCTCGGCGATCGCATCGTCATCATCCACTGCCCAGATCCATGCATCGATGGTCTGCGCAAGCCACTCGATGGATTGCCGGGAGCGTCCAACCGCCATTAACGGAAGTCGTCCATTCTTTGGCTTGGGATGCATGTCCAAATTGCCAGTAAATGTGCCAAAGCGCTGTGTCTTGATCCTTGGGAAGCGGTTTTCGGACAGAGCGCAGATCAGCTCCACCTGCTCGCGATAGCGGGC
This sequence comes from Cohaesibacter haloalkalitolerans, assembly GCF_003574655.1. Taxonomy (GTDB): domain Bacteria; phylum Pseudomonadota; class Alphaproteobacteria; order Rhizobiales; family Cohaesibacteraceae; genus Cohaesibacter; species Cohaesibacter haloalkalitolerans. The sequence goes on along the minus strand of NZ_QNUM01000020.1, from coordinate 6,055 downwards.
TCCCCGATCTTCGAAATCGACATTGAAGGCGGGATATTCCACGGGCCGGTCCCCCGTCGACAGACCCAGAATGAAGCGGCCATCCGACAACCGGTCCATCGACAGTGCCTGTTTGGCAACCGAGATCGGTTCGCGCAGGGGCAGAACGATGCCGGTTGTTCCAAGCGTGATGTCTTTCGTCACTGCAGACAGGAAACCCAGATAGACGAAGGGATCGAGCATCTGCGCCGCGTCACCAAAATTCGGATCATAGAAGGGTACGTCCCGCACCCAGATGCTCGCAAAGCCAGCCTGTTCAGCCAGTTTTGCGACCTGCTGATGATCATCAAGGGTTGGAAACGGACTGTCGGGATAGGCTTCGATCGGAGTGATTAGCCCAACCGACAGGCGGTTCTCCGAGAAGACCCGGGAAAAGCTCTGCGGGGGTGTTGTGATGTCATCCATGGGGAAGGTCTCAGTCCTCTTCATTGGGCCAGACCACATCAAGCTCGGAGCGCGCGATGCGCCATTCCCCGTTCACACGAACGTAGCTGTCTTCATACCGTCCAAGCAAAAGGAAGGGATGCTGTTCGCCAGGGCGATCTGTGACAAAGTCCAACAGGTAGCAGCTGCCGGTCGCCGTATCCGCACCGGTCAGAGTGATGTCGTGGTTTGCAACCGCATGAACGAATGGATAGTGACCGCGTTTGAGGGTGTCAAAGCTGTGATAGGCCTCCTTGAGGCTCGCCTTGATTTCCTCAAGACCGCTCATCGATCCAACGGTGACCTTCACCTCGGCATCCGTGGTGAACACCTCACCCATCCGGTCTGCCTGGCCTCCATCAAGAAGAGCGCTGTAGTGAAGGCGTAAGGCCCGGATTTCTTCGCGATCAAACAACGCGTTGATGCGATCTTTGTCAGTGGTCATGTCAGTTGTTCTTCTGTTCTGTCTTCGCCTGTTCCTGCCAGACGGGAAAATCGGTGTAGCCAGCAGAGCCGGTGCCGCCATAAAAGGCTTCACGTGGGGCTTCATTGATCAACCAGCCATGCTGCATCCGTTCAACAAGGTCGGGGTTTGCGATGAAAGGCTTGCCAAAGGCGATGAGATCGAGCGCCCCATCCTGAAGTGCCTGTTCGCCTGTTTCCTTTGTGAAACCGCCTGCCGCAATCAGTGTGCCGGTGAAGGTCTTGCAGAATTGCGAGGGGAAGCCTGCCGGCATCGCCTCCCCGCCAATGGTCAGCTGATCACTGAGGTGGACATAGGCTGGCTGGCGCGTCTCTAGAGCCTCGGCCACGGCAAGCCATGTTGCAGCCTCGTCTTCATATCCCTTCATGCCGGACAGACGTCCAAAGGGAGAGATGCGAACTGCTGTCCGGTTCATCCCTATCTCCGCGGCAACCGCATCGATGGTTTCCATCAGGAAGCGCAGACGGTTTTCTATACTGCCGCCATAGTGATCGGTTCGCTGGTTGGAATTGGCATTGAGGAACTGCTCGAAGAGATAGCTGTTGGCTCCATGGATCTCGACCCCATCAAAACCTGCTCGCACGGCACGCTTGGCGGCAGCAACAAAATCGGCCGTGATGCCAGCAATTTCGTCTGTTTCCAGTGCGCGAGGGGTGCTGGCGGGCTGCTGGCCGGGTTGACCATCAGGACTGATGGCATAGGAAATGGCTCCCTCGGCCCGAATTGCACTCGCCGACACCGGCGCTGCACCGTCCGGCTGCAGCGAGGTGTGAGAAACCCGGCCAACGTGCCAGAGCTGAACATAGATGCGCCCACCCCGCTGATGCACGGCCTCCGTGACCTTGGCCCAACCGGCTTCCTGTTCGTCGGTATAGATGCCGGGCGTGTAGAGATAGCCATTGCCTTGCTGGCTGACAGGTGCGCCTTCAGTAATGATCAAACCAGCACTGGCGCGTTGCGCGTAGTAAAGAGCCGTTTGGTCATCCGGCACCCCGGTCTCGGCGCGCGAACGCGTCATGGGCGCCATCACCACCCGGTTGGGGAGCTGAAGACCAGCAAGATCGAAAGGCGAGAAGAGTTGGGACATGGGAACAGTCCTTTCACTAGATGCGACAATGGAAACTCGGTTGCGTGCCGCTTGCGCAAGTCGGCATGCCGTTGCCACATAATCTATTGATCAATATCGAAATGATAATATACTTCAAATTCCCTTCATTCCGTCCTAAGATTCCATAATGATGAATGCAACAGACCCCTTTGCTGGCGTGCGTGAATTCGTTGAAGCGGTGCGTAGCGGCTCCTTCACGGCGGCTGGCATGCAGCTGGGATTAACCGGATCGGCTGTCGGCAAGAGCGTCAGTCGCCTTGAAGCAAGGCTCGGGACAAAGCTCCTGCATCGCACCACCCGGCGGCTGTCGCTCACCCCGGAAGGCCAGCGCTATTTCGATGGCTGGGCGGAGATTCTGTCTGACGTGCGCAGCCTTGAGGATTCAGTCGTCGCACAGAGCGGACGCATTTCAGGGCGTTTGAATATTCATCTGCCAGCCGCATTCGGACGCAGGCATGTTCTGCCCGTTCTGACCCGACTGGCGGGTGAGCACCGGTCGCTCGATCTGTCTGTTAACTTCACGGAACGACGGGTGAATCTCATCAACGAAGGGGTGGATCTGGTTGTCCGGATCGGGGCTCTGGCAGACGATGCGGACCTTGTTGCCCGGCTTCTGGGACGCCAAAGACTGGTGATTTGTGCAAGCCCGGAGTATCTCGAGAGGCGTGGGGAACCTGAAACGCCTGCGGATCTCATTGAACACGATTGCATTATTGGCAGCCGTCGCGAAGACAGCCCATCAGCCTGGTTGCTTCGCCAAGCCGATGGCACCACCATGCCGCAACTCATCAGGGTGCGGCACGAGTTCAGTGACGGTGATGCCATGTTGGACGCCACGCAGGCTGGCGCAGGCCTCTCCCAATTGCCGACATGGCTGGTGACAGGCGCCCTTGCAACCGGAGCCCTGGTGCCTGTTCTCGAGCCCTTCGCTGGAGCCGAGATGCCCATTCACGCAGTCTGGCCTCGTTCGCGCTACCTGAAACCGGCACAGCGAGCCCTGATCGACACATTGGTCGCGGACGCCTCCCGCCCAGATTCTGCATACTGGTTGTAATCGCCATTACTTCTACAGGCGCGGCCGGAGCTGCCATTTGAAATGATCAACTCGGGTCCTTAGACCAAGTTTAGAGGGCCGGAATTAATCAGCCCTTCAAATAATAACATATTGAGTTTGCAGTTGCCTGCTGCCTTAGCTGAGGAGTCCGCCCTTCCGATGATCAATTGAAGCCAAATTACGATCGCTCCTATGTCAATATAGGGTTCAACCGTAGGATTGGTAGTTTTATCAATAGATTGAGGATAGGGGTGGTCTTCGCAAAGCATTAATGAATTCTGCTCATTGGCACAATCAAATTTTCCCTACTAATCCTCGTGCGAAGTCTCCCCAAATATCGACCAGCAACCACTGCGATACCAACGGGAGACCTAGAGATGACGAATAAACCAGACACTACCTCCGACACTCACAATTCCAGCCGCCGCGGCCTACTCAAGCTCGCAGGCATCGGCACGGCCACCATAGCAGCCGCCACATTGATGAATGCGCCTGCAAACGCAAAAACTCAGGAGCTAACTTTGGGAAAAGATTGGGACAAGACCTTCAAAAAAAGTGATGCCGTGGAGCATCAGAAAGTGACTTTCATCAATCGCTACGGCATAACACTTGCCGGTGATCTATATATGCCGAAAGAACGTCCTTCCGGTAAAATCGCGGCCCTCGCTATTGCGGGTCCTTTCGGAGCAGTGAAAGAACAAGCGGCCGGTCTTTATGCTCAGACGATGGCAGAGCGCGGATTCGTCACCCTTGCTTTTGACCCCTCCTTCGTTGGGGAAAGCCAAGGCGCAGAGATGAGCGTGGCCTCTCCTGACATTAACACCGAAGATTATATGGCCGCCGTCGATTTCCTGGGACTGCATGACACCGTTGATCGCGAACGGATTGGCATCATCGGCATTTGTGGCTTTGGCGGTATGGCACTCAATGCGGTGGCTGCAGACAAACGTGTCAAAGCAGTCGCGACAGCCAGCATGTATGACATGTCTCGCGTTATGGCTAAGGGCTATTATGACGCTCTCACCGATGAACAACGTGCAGCAGGTCTTGAGAAGATGAGTCGCCAACGTTGGGAAGATGCAGCTTCTGGTCAGGCAGCTCTTGCAGGTGGATTGCCCGATACACTCGATGGCATAAACGATCCAGTGATCCAGATGTATTATCGCTACTATAAAACCGAGCGCGGCTACCATCCTCGTTCCGTCAACTCCAATGCTGGGTGGACTGTGACGAACCCACTGTCCTTCATGAATATGCCTCTGCTGAGTTATGTCGATGAAATCGCTCCTCGCCCGATGCTATTGATCGCCGGATCCGAAGCTCATTCTAAATATTTCAGTGATGATGCCTACGCAAATGCTGCAGACCCTAAGGAATTGATGATCATCGAAGGCGCAGATCACTGCGACCTTTACGATCAGGTTGACATCATCCCGTTTGACAAGCTGCAGTCATTCTTCGAAAAAAATCTGGCTTGACGTCAGTGCAGTCCCAAAAAAAGTCAGCGGAATCCCCGCTGGCTTTCATATCCTCTCGCTAAGGGTAGACAGTGACCGATATCACCTAAATGCAATCCTCAAACCTACAACGGCTATGGAATCCTCATCCCTTGACGAGGTTATCCCCGATAGCGCAGGGCATTGAGGACGGCCTGGAACGCGGGGGATGCCTGACGCCGGTTTGGGTAGTAAAGGTAAAACCCGTCCCAAGTGGGGCAGAAAGGTTCCAAAACCTGAATGAGCTTTCCGGACGCAATTCCTTTCTGAGCGATCTCGTCCGGTACATAGGAAAGTCCAAATCCGGCTTCCGCTGCTTTTAGACAATCGAAAACGTTATTAAAGGCCAACTGCCCTTCGACCCGCACGCGCAGTTCACGTCCATCTTCCTTGAACTGCCACGCAAAATAGATGCCGGTTGACTGAAGCAGAAAGTTGACACAAGGGATACTGTCTAACTCGCGAGGATGTATCGGGGTCGGATAGACTTCTAGAAGCGCTGGGGAGCCAACAACAATATAGCGCAAATCTGGCCCAATTCGTGCCGAAATCATATCTTTGGCGAGGTGTTCTCCGCGTCGAACGCCTGCGTCATAGCCTTCGGTGACAATTTCATTGAGGCCATTGTCTTGCGTGATCTCGACTTTGATATCGGGATTTTTTTTCAAAAACGGAGCCAGCTTAGGCCATAACGCGTGGCTGATGCCATATTCTGACGAAACGATCCGAACAGTTCCGGCAAGCACGTCGCGCAGGGTTCCCAACGCTTCGATCTCGGCGTCAATGCCTTCCAGATGAGGCGTTACGCCCTTGAGCAGGCGCAAACCTGCTTCGGTCGGGGCGACGGCGCGTGTGGTGCGCGTGAGAAGACGCACACCGAGACGTTCCTCTAGTTGTCGGATTGTGTGACTCAGCGCAGATTGTGTCACGCCGAGCCCTGCCGCTGCACGCGTGAAGTTTCTCTCTTTTGCAACTGCAACAAAAGCGCGCAGATCATTGACATTTTCTCGTGGCATGAGAATTTATCCATGAATTAATTTGATTAAATTAACGAGACTATACCAATCCATCTCTCAATTGGCCAGCGCTTATAGTAGGTAAGAAACGTCGTAGCCGCGAAATGGACGATCGTTGCAAGGCACTCATAGGAAAGGATGAACCGATGGCAAGTATATTGATTACTGGTAGCACACAGGGTGTAGGCCTCAATGCTGCCAAACACCTTTTGGACGAAGGGCACGGCATCATCCTCCATGCGGGAAACACTAACCGCGCCGAAAGCTTTTGCGATCTCGCCAGAAAAGCAAAGGGAACCGTCATTGGCGACCTGTCTTTGGACCTGTCACGGAACTGTGCCGCTCCTTTGAAAGCATATTGTGCAACAAAGAAGATTTTCTATGGGACGATCCAGAAGCGAAGAATTTCGACAAGAAGCGGTTCACATTGCACTG
>NZ_QNUM01000001.1 GCF_003574655.1 Cohaesibacter haloalkalitolerans | reverse complement strand
AAAAGACCAAAAGCCTTTTCTCAGAACTCAAAGCAAGCACCTAATCACTCGCCAAATTCCAAATTTTGAGGCGAACCGCCCCGCCGCCAGCAGCGCCGCCGCTGTCGATGAACGGACTTATAGACCCACTCCCTAACCAAGTCAAACAATAAAATACATTTTTATGACATCCTTCATAAGAAATCCCCAAACACACAAAATATACAACAATTACAAAGCTTTAGGTTTTTAACACCCCTTGGAATAGTCACTTTTGGGAAGATTTTCGGTCTTTTTGACAAGATTCAGAAAGACGCACTGCGGAAGGCACCAGGGGGCAGATCAGAGTGTTCACAAAACGGCAACAGGGCGATTGCTGCCTTCCGCTGCAATCGCCCTGTTCTTCAGATCATTCGAATTCGTCATGCGCTCTGCAGCCACCCGATCTCATCGCACTCATGAACAAACCGCATGGTCAAGGTGCCATCACGAACTGCATCCACCGCGGCGGCCACTCGTTGGCCATCGGCAAATTCCAGCTCGACAGCCTGCCCCTCAACCAGCCTTCCCACCGTAAGGATCGAACAGCCACTAGCAGACAAGGAGGAAATGGTCCCCTCTGTACGATGCCCATCACTTTGAAGGATCGTCAGCTGCATCATCTTGGCCTTTAGGTCTGCCCGGCGTTCTTCAACATCGCGAGCGACACTTTCAAGGAAGCACTCGACATCCTGCCCCAGTTTCGTCGCCGCGCCAGTGAGCAGATCGGCCGCCTGCTCAACGGTCCGAGCCTCTCCCGCTGTTTCTTCAATCACATCGGAAGCCCCATGGGCACTGGTCCGTGCCTTGTTGACATCGTGTGACGCCAGTTGGATCGATCCGGCAATCTCCTGCGTCGACGCCTCTTGCTCTTCCACGGCAGCGGCAATAGAAGCCGTAATCTCCGCGATCTCCCCCACAGTCTCGGAAATGTGGGCGATCGACTTCACAGCATTCTCGGTCAACTGCTGAACGCCACTGATCTGGGCTCCAATCTCCTCCGTAGCCCTGGAGGTCTGACTGGCCAACTCCTTCACTTCAGCTGCCACAACGGCAAAGCCCTTGCCCATCTCCCCTGCGCGGGCGGCCTCAATGGTTGCGTTCAACGCCAGCAAGTTGGTTTGATCTGCAATGTCCCGGATAAGCCCCACCACCGTACCGATTCGCTCGGCGGCATCCGCCAGCGACCCGACATCCGTGTTGGTCGCCGCTGCAATTTCAGTCGCCTTGTGAACCATCTGGTTGGCGTGGAACGCGCGGCCTCGCACTTCCCGTACAGAATTCACCATCTGATCTGTCGCGCCGGCAACCGCCTGAACGTTGGCCGAAGCCTGCTCGGATGCCTGTTCGGAAAGATTGGCCTCGCCAGAAGCCTTGTTGGCAACACCAGACAAGGTTCGCGCCGACCCCTTCATCGTTTCGGCCTGCCCATCCACAGACCGCAATGTCTGATCAATGACAGACCTGAAGTTGGCAACCAGCCCCTCCAGCTGGCTCTGGCGCTGCCTTTCCCGAACACGTTCGGACTGCTGGGCAGCTTCGAGCCGCAAACGCTCGACCGCATTCTGCCGGAAGACATCGACCGCTCGCGCCATTGTCCCGACTTCATCCTTGCGCCGCATGCCCTTGATCGCCACGTTGGTGTCATTCTGCGCCAGATACCGCATGTTGTCGGCAAGACCAAAGAGAGGCACTGTGATGGAACGGGCTATGAGGATCGAGAGACAGACGACGACGACAGACAAGGCGAGCAACAGGCCCAGAATGAGCCAGAACTCACCCTTGGCATGATCAGTCTGCTCCATCGCCGTATTGAGAATGCCTTCCGCGATACGATCTTCGATCTGTTTCATCTGATCAATGCGCGCCGTGCTAGCTGCAAACCACTGAGGTCCTGTGACCGAGGCCACTTCCCCTCCGAACGGGGCCTTGTTGGCAACAGCCCGCATTTCATCGACAACCGCCTGCTCCTTGCCAGCAGCAACCTGTTTCCAGGCGTCCAGCGCCTGTTGATGACCAAACCGGGCAAAGACAGACAGATAGGAGCGTTGCATGGCCTCCAGACCGACAAAATTTCGATAGACCGGCTCGGCAAAGGTGCCTGCGCCAAATCCGGTTGCCCCCATCGCCCGCTCGATGCCGGCCCGCTCCTTGGCTTGCAGGAAGGCATTATAGGAAACCAGCTGCCGCACGAGGCTACCATTGTCACTGACGAGAGACACGCTCTCCACCATGGTCAGCAACTCGGCGATTAGCGGCGTATAATATCCGGCCATCTGCGGCACGGAGAGGGAAAAGCTGTCGACAGTGGACCGCACGGTCTCAAGCCGGGCCAGTTCGCTGACCGCCTTGTCGAACGGATCACGGAAACCGGCAAAGTCGAGATGCCCCTTCGGTTCGGGAATCCGGTCCCGGAAGACCCGCAAGGCCTGATCCGTGTCAGAGCGGCGCCCGCCAATCTGGTCCGCAAATTTGGCCCCCTTGGATCCTATAAACCCGGCAGACGTCCCACGTTCCTTCTGCAGTTCATGCACCAGACCAGAAATCACCGGCGCCAGAGCAACCACATCGGCAATGGATTGTGCAACTGCCGTCTTGTGTCTTTCCCTGATCAGATCCGAAATCCCGACAGCCACCACGGCGCCCAGAGGAATCAACGCCAGAATGGCGATTCGGATTGAAAGTCTGAGATTGTTGAAAAAAGAAAGCATGTCCAAACCCCGATCGAACTATCGGCAGGTATTACGACACGCAGAAGTTAATAATGTTAATAAACAAAATCAAACAAAAATAAATCTAAAACTATAGAATTAATAAGAATAATACATGCCAATTATAGGAAGTTGAATTTCCGATTTGTCAGGAATTATACAATTTATATTCATGATGGATTTCTGGTTTTATTTGCCATACCCAGAATATAACCATTGAGCCCCATAATCAGCCCCAGGGCCAAAGGTGAAAAGATCGCCTCTTCCTGAAATATGCCATTCACAACAGCGACCAGAGTGATGAAGCAGGCGATCGAGTGCAGATTGACGCGACTGACGAAGGAAACCCTGTAGGTCTGGAAGGCGATCCAGATGTAAACGGCAATCAGACCGAACGTGGCAACCCCCATCTGCTGCAGCAACACGCCGACAGCACTTTCCATGGCAACCGGCGTCCGGCCCGCATGCTGATAGGCCGACCAGTCGAGCTTATTGAAATTGGTCAACAGGTTGCCAACGGCCCCCATGCCCTCGCCGACCGGATTAGACAGGAAATTATAGACCCCCCCCATGAAACCGAGCACGTGGAAGTCACCGATCTGCAATCCCGTCACGATGCCAAGGGCAATATAGGCAAGCAGCACACCGACCAGGGAAACCAGCGCAAAGACAGCCCCGAACAACCGCCGGGCAACCAGAGCACAAAAGGCCAACATACCCATGACCAGCGCCCCCTTGGCACTGGCCATCAGCAACAGCGGCACCATCAGAACCGCCAGATACCAGCGCCGGTTGGTCAGCATCAGAATACAAAGGAACATCAGCACATAGGAGTAGCTGATCGCATGACCATTGGGACCGTTCATGCGGAGGATTATCAGCTTGAAATCGCCCAGAAGCGGCGTGTTCAGAAACTGGACCTTCATCAGATCGAGAATCCCCGTGATGAACTGCCCCGTTGTCCGGGCCGACTTGTCGGCAACCAGATTGAGCATCGCCTCCCGGTTGGAAAACTCCCACAAGGTCCAGCCGTTGGTCAGATCCAGCCACAACCGACGATCCGACATTTCAATATAGCCCATCACGATCACGATGACCGAAAGGATCGTGAAAAACGGCACCATTGGCAGCTGGCGCTTGAGGGTCGCCAGAAAGAAAATCTGGAAAATCAGCAGCGGCGTGATGATGTTGCGCAGATAGACAATCGCTGCGGCAGGGTTCTTGGCCATTCCAAGCAGGAAATAGACGCCAATCAGACCAAAACCGACGAGACACACCAGCATGATCCGGTTGATCTGTTGGCTCATCGTACGCCAGTTCATGACATAATGCCCGAACAACCACAGCCAGAGAATCGCGATCGTGAAGAAATTGTAGCCGCGTACGAAGTTATAGTCGTCCTTGGTCACCAGATAGCCCGAGAGCATCGAGATGAAGAGATTCTGGAACAGCAGCGAGAACACCACGACGAGCGGCGCATAAGGTGTAAAGAACAGTGCAACGCCCGTTGTCAGCAGAATCTGGCTGGCAATGGCAAGGATCGGGCTGACAAAATGCAGCACCAACGGTACGACCGTCAGCGTAAAACAGAGTATATAGACGAGCAGATGCTCGAAGGCACCCAGAGCCGTATCTTCACGGATCGTCTGTTCGTCACCCGCATCTGAGGCTGGATGGCTCGCCGGATGGCCAGACGAGTGGCCGGACCAATGCAATGCCGGAGCAACAAGTGACCGAATGTTCGCCTCCTCTGGCTCGCCGGATGATGATCCAAGGCCATAATGTCCCGCCTTGTCAGGTTCCGAAGCTTACCCCGCTTCTGTTAGGAAAGATTTAAGCAGCTTCGCCAAGCGGCCAGCCACATCACCTTGGTCAGGTTCGGCCGGAATTGCACCTTGCGGAAATCGCCAGACATGCGCACTTTTATGGATCGCAACAAGTATAGTTTTAAGCGCGAACGCTCAAATGTAGGGTTGCAAATGCTCACCTCGGCACAAAGGCGACATATCAAGTGATCGTAAATGTAAAAAAACAAACATTTGCGGTCTCATTTATGATCTTTTTTGTGTGAAATAATCATTTTTAAGTAATATTACTTATGGTTCATGATCGTTTATCGACTTATTGTGATCAGTAACGAAATTCCTGACAGCATCGATATTGGGAGGTATCGAGTCTGAGCGCGCCATCGAATGGACCTTAGACAACGCGGCTGACGGGATTGTGGAGGTAAAAGATGTCCGTTCAAAAACCATGCGTTGGTGTTGTCGCTCTCGGCAGACCGACTTTTGATGTTCCCTATGCGGAAGAAATTCTTGCCAAAGCCTGGCAAGCCCTTGAAAAGCTTGACATGGAACTTATCGGCAAGCCGGAATTGCTGTTTGACGCCGACGCCGTACTCTCGGCCCTGCCGGACCTCAAGAAGCAAAAGCTCGACATGCTGCTGCTGTTGCAGGTCACCTTTACCGATGCAACCATGACCGTGGAACTGGGCAAACAGATTGACGCGCCGCTCGTCATGTGGTCTTTCCCCGAAGCCCGCACAGGCGGACGCTTGCGCCTCAACTCCTTCTGCGGTGTCAACCTCGCCAGCCACGCGCTGAGCCGCAACGATCTGGCCATCGACTATATCCACGATAACCCCGACAGTCTGGCAGCGCAGGAGCAACTGATGGTGCTGGCCCGTGCCGGTGCCGTGGTTTCCGATCTCAAGGGAGCCAGAATCAAGCTTGTCGGCCATCATCCCGACGGCTTTGACGCCTGCAACTTCAAGGCAGACCAGCTCAAGGCGGCCTTCGGTGTCGAAGTGGACCAGACGCCGATTCTCGACTTCATCGGCGAAGTCAAGGCATTGCCTGATTCGGTAGCCGACGCTCCCTACGAACGCCGCGCCAAGGACTTCCCCAATCTGGCCGACCTCGATCAGGACGCAACCCGCAAGACCCTCAAGGTCTATTCCAAGCTGCGCCAGGAAGCCGACACCAAGGGTTACAAGGGCGTTGCCGTCCGGTGCTGGCCGGACTTCTTCACCGAATATGGCTGCGCAGCCTGCGGGGCCCTCGCCCTGCTCAACGAAGACCGCACCCCCGGCGGCTGCGAAGCCGACATGCTCGGCGTCCTTACCTCCCTCGTTCTGCAGAATGCATCAGGCGGCAGTGTCTTCAACACCGACCTGGTCGACGTCAACACCCATGACGATACCGTCGTCTTCTGGCATTGCGGTCAGGCTCCCATCGACATGGCCGACCGGGACCAGCCGATCCAGGGCACCATCCATTCCAACCGCAAACTGCCGCTGTTGTCGGAATTTGCCCTGAAGCCGGGACGGATCACCATCGCCCGCTTCTCGCAGGGCCATGAGAAGCTGCGCCTTGTTCTGGCTGGTGCCGAGATGATCAAGGCACCTCTGGCGTTTTCCGGCACCGCCGGCACCGCCAAACCAGACATCCCGGTTGCAGAGTTCCTTGACCGCATGATTTCCGAAGGCCTCGAGCACCACACCGCCCTGACCTATGGCGACCATCGCCCGGTCATGCGTGCGATCGCCAAACGCCTCGGCATCGAAGTGGTTGAGCTGACCTGACACTGCCAACGCGTCTGGCGGACCGATCCGCCAGCGCCCATCGTCCGGGTTTCTTCAAAACAGGAATTGCAACCATGTTGGCAACACTCGAAAAAGGCCTCAACACCATCAATTCGCCTCTGAGCAGGTTCGGCAGCTGGGTCGGCGGCCTGATGCTGGTCATCATGACCATCGTCGTCCTGCTGCAGGTCCTTTTCCGCTACATCCTGAACATGCCCCTGAGCTGGACCGACGAAGCCTCGCGCTTTCTGATGATCTACATGACCTATCTCTGCCTGCCGCTGATTTATCTGCAGGACAAGAATATCGCCATGACCTTCCTGCTCGACGCCCTGCACGGCACACGCACCCGCCATCTGCTGATGGTCGTCATTCATATTCTTGCCATCCTGACCTTCCTGGTCTGGATAAAGTTCGGCTATGATTTCTTCCTGCGCGGCAACAGCCATGCGGATAGTCTGCCAATCAAGATGAATGTCATCTACATCGCTCCGCCGCTTCTGATGGCCATCACCCTGTTGTCGGCCGTGCAGAAGATCATCTCCGAGCTGCGCCAGTTTTTCCATTACACCCCTGCTGAAGACGCGCCCAAAGCCTGAACGGCAAGGACGTAAACAAGGAAAATAGTTATGGTTTCTCCTATCTTTGCCGTTTATTTCCTGATCCTTCTGATCGTCGGCGTGCCGGTGCTGTTCGCACTTGGCCTGTCTCCGGCAATTGCACTTCTGCAGGCGGACAAGGTTCTGTTCATGAACCTGCTCTACCAACGCCTCTATGCGGGGATGGACAACTTTCTGCTGCTGGCGCTGCCCTTCTTCATGCTGGCTGGCGAGTTCATGGTCAATGGCGGCATCACCACACGCATCATCAGTTTCTCCCAGAAGATGGTCCAGCACATGCGCGGCGGTCTCGGTCATGTGGTGATCATTTCGGCCACCCTGTTCGGTGCCCTCACTGGCTCATCGGTTGCGGCAACCTCTGCCATCGGCAACATGATGATCCCGGAGATGGAGCGCTATAAATATGACCGCACCTATGCGGCGGCGATCACCGCAGCGGCGACCGTTCTGGGCACCATCATTCCACCCAGCGGCATCATGCTGATCTATGCCTTCGTCATGAACACCTCGGTTGCCGCCATGTTCATGTCCGGTATCGTGCCCGGGCTCATCCTGTGCGTCGCCCTGATGATCATCAACCGCTGGCAGATCAAGAAATACCCGGCCGTCGAACAGTTCGAACGCGCCCCGCGAGCCGAACGCAGCGCAGCCTTCAAGGCGGCCATCCTTCCGCTGTTGACCCCGGTCATCATTCTGGGCGGCATCTATGGCGGTATCTTCACGCCGACCGAGGCTGCCGCCGTTGCGGTGTTCTATGCCTTCATCCTGTCGGTGTTCATCATGCGCATCCTCAAGCTCAAGGATGTGTTCCCGATGTTCATGCGCATCGCCATCAACGCCGGTGCCATCCTGATCATCGTGGCAGCCGCCAGTGGCTTTGCTTCGGCCATCTCGCTTTCGGGTGTTGCCAAGCACATCACCACTTTCTTCTATTCGGTCTCCGATGATCCCTATGTGCTGTTCTTCATCATGAACCTGTTCCTGTTCGTCGTGGGCATGTTCCTTGATGCTGGTCCGGCGATCCTGATCTTTGCGCCCATTCTGGCCCCGATCATGACCAATGTCGGCGTCGACCCGATCCATTTCGGTGTCGTCATGGTGGTCAACCTGTCCATCGGGCTGGCGACCCCGCCGATGGGCCTCGTGCTCTTCGTGGCGTCCGGCGTGTCCGGCGTCCCCCTGCAGAAAATCTCAAAGGCGATCATCCCGTTCCTGTTGGCTGAAGCCGTTGTGATCTTTCTGATTTCGTTCTTCCCGCCACTCGTTATCGGCTTGCCGAAACTGCTTGGCATGATGTGAGCGGGCTTTTTTGGAGGAGGTCGGCAATGACCAGAGGAAGCATTGCCGACGAAAAACTTACCAGTGGAGGTAACTCATGACTATCAAGGCACTCGGACTGTCCCTGTTGACCGCAGGTTTCCTTTCCGCCGCAGCGCAAGCCGCAGACTACAAGCTGACGGTCCCCCATGTGACCAACCCGGACAGCTACAATCATCAGTCGCTGCTGGTGTTCAAGAATTTCGTCGAAAACCATTCCAACGGTGCCATCGAAGTCGAGATCTTCCCGAGCGGACAGCTCTGCGGCAATGCCCGTGAGTGCCTCTCGGGCGTACAGTCCGGCATCTTCGACTATTTCCAGACCACCATTCCGGAACTGGCCAACTATTGGGGCCCGGTTGGCGCATTCGATCTGCCCTACATGCTGCGTGATGACCGTGTGGCCGAATGCGTCTATGACAATGAGGATTTCCTTGCTGACGTGCGGAAACACGTATTGGAAACAACGGGCAACCTGCGCCTGATGATGGTGTCCAACTCCGGTGGCTGGCGCAACTTTGCTACCACCACCAAACAGATCAAGACGCCCGAAGACATCAAGGGCCTCAAGATCCGCACCGTGCCTGCACCGATCCAGCAGGAACTGGTCAAGTCGCTTGGCGGCGCTCCGACCCCGATTTCCTGGCCGGAAGTCTATACGGCGCTGTCCACCGGCGTTGTTGACGGCACCAAGAACGGCATCGTCGATATCACCACCATGAAATTCGAGGAGAGCCTCAAATACATCATCCTCGACGGTCACGCCTACATGGGCGGCGTCTGGGTGATGAACAACGAACGCTTCAATTCCTTCCCCGAAGAGCTGAAACGGGTGGTCATCGACGGCATTGCCGCCCAGAACCAGTTCCTCCGCGTCTATCCGAAATGGAAGGAATTTGACGCCTATGAGACCTTCCGCAAGGCTGGCGGCACCATCTACACGCCAACCCCGGCAGAGAAGAAAGCCTTCCAGGACGCCACGGCTCCTGTGAAAGACTTCTTCATCAAGACCGCAGGCGACGAAGGCAAGGCTTGGCTTGATCGCTTCGAGAGCGAAATCAAGGCCTGCGAAACCAGGCTCGACGCCGAATTCGCAACCGCAGAGAAATAACCCCAACTCTGAAGGGGTGCCTGGCACCCCTTCCCGTCCCTGCCATCTTGCCAGTCCTCCAACTGCTGCTCTTCTGAATTCTGATCGCGCTTTCCGAATTCACAAGATCAGATCGAGGGAAAATCTCATGAAATTCGAAAGATCCGAATCCGGTTTCGTGCTCTCGCACAAAGGCCATGTCCTGCTGCGCCACAGCCACTGCGAACCATGCCTGTTTGTTGGCATGGGCAACGGCGTATTCGACATGTATCGCGGCAACTTCGACATCAGGGACTATGTCGTCGAACGCATCGCCCTGCGCTGCTTTGCGCTCAAGAGCGAAGATCAGGCCGTTCGCATCGAGTTCCGCTACGAGGGCGAGCTGCAGATTGCCCTTCTTGCCTGCGAGACCCCGGAAGGACGCCTCCGCATTGATTTCCTCGATGCCCGCGAAGGGCTCAACCGCATCTGGTTGCGCCTTGACGCAGACAAGGACGAAAAGATTTACGGCTGCGGCGAACAGCTCACCTATTTCAATCTCAGGGGGCACAATTTCCCCCTCTGGACGTCAGAGCCGGGGGTTGGCCGCAACAAGTCCACCTATGTGACCTGGCAGGCGGATGTCAAAGACCGCGCTGGCGGCGACTATTACAACACCAACTATCCGCAGCCGAGCTTTGTCTCGTCGGAACGCTATTTCGTGCATTTGCAGACCACGGCCTATGCAGATTTCGACTTCCGCAACGCCGCTTTCCACGAGCTGCAATGCTGGGCAATACCGGACTATCTGCTGTTTGACAGCGAAGAGAGCTTCCCGGCGCTTGTTCACAACATCACCGGCGTCTTCGGCACCCAGCCGGAATTGCCCGACTGGGTTCTGGATGGTGTCATTCTTGGCATTCAGGGCGGCACCGCCATCACCCTCGAGAAGCTGCAGAAGGCCCGCGCAGCGGGTGTCAAGGTGGCTGGTGCCTGGTGTCAGGACTGGCAGGGAATCAAGATGACTTCCTTCGGCAAGCGGCTGCAGTGGGACTGGCAGTGGAACCCCGACCTCTATCCCGACCTCAACACCAAGATCCATGAATTGAAGCACGAGGGCATCCGCTTCCTTGGCTACATCAACCCCTATGTGCTGGAAGACTTCCCGCTCTACAAGGAAGCCGCAGCCAAAGGCTATCTGGCCACCCGCGCCGATGGCTCCAAATATGTCGTAGACTTCGGCGAATTCTATTGCGGCGTTGTCGATTTCACAAAACCGGAAGCCTGCGAATGGTACAAGGGAGTCATCAAGACCAACATGATCGACTTCGGCCTTGATGGCTGGATGGCCGACTTTGGCGAATATCTGCCGACCGACTGCTCGCTTGCCAATGGCAAGTCTGCCGAGATCGAGCATAACGACTGGCCGCGTCGCTGGGCCAAGATCAACCACGAAGCCATCGAGGAAGCAGGCAAGACCGACGAGATCCTGTTTTTCATGCGCGCCGGCTACACCGGCATCCAGCGCTATTGCCACACGTTGTGGGCGGGCGACCAGTGCGTCAACTGGAACATCGATGACGGCATGCCGTCGGTGATCAACGGCGCCCTGTCTTCAGGTCTTCTTGGCAACGGTATCCACCATTCCGATATCGGCGGCTACACCACCCTGCACGGCATGAAGCGGGACAGGGAGCTGTTCATGCGTTGGGCGGAAATGGCCGCCTTCACCCCGATGATGCGCACCCATGAAGGCAACCGCCCTGCCGACAACCACCAGTTCGACAGCGATGCCGAAACCCTGCTGCATCTCGCCCGCATGACCCGGATCTTCACCCACCTGAAGCCCTATATCAAATCTGCGGTCAAGGAAAACACCCTCACCGGCATGCCGGTTCAGCGGCCGCTGTTCATGCATTACGAGGACGACGCCCTCTCCTATGATGTCATGTATGAATATCTGTTTGGCCGCGATCTGCTGGTGGCTCCGGTCTATGAACAGGGCGCGACCAGCCGCAAGCTCTATCTGCCGCCGGACCAGTGGATCCATATCTGGAGCGGTGAGCACCATCAGGGTGGCTGGGTCGAAATCGAAGCCCCCATCGGCAAACCGGCGGTATTCTATCGCGCAGCCAGTGCCGACGCCGTTCTGCTGGGCAAACTGCCCGACATCGCCGACGACATTGATTGAAATGGCTGAGGCACTACCAGCGCGACCATGACGGCCAGATAGGCTGGCATGGTTGCCCGATGATGAATCTTGGCCGCTCGGGAGGTTCCGTTTCCTCCGGGTGGCTCCAACTTTTCTATAGCTGCAGCGCCGCCTGACGCAGGATCACCTCGCTCAGCGCCTGCGACACCGCTTCATCGGCTCCCTTGCGCTTGACAAGGATGAACTCAACCATTTCAAGCTCCGGCAAAAGTCCCTTCGGCACCTCCTCAAGGCCTTCCGGACGGAGGCTTCGGGGTTGCACGAACAGGCCCAGACCGGCCCGGGCAGCCGCCGTCAAACCACTCAGGGAACTGCAGGTGCAGCTGATCCGCCAGGGTGTGCTGCTGCCATCAAGCGCCTCCAGAGCCAGCGACCGCGTCAGGCTGGGGGGCGGAAAGGCCACCAGAGGAAGAGGCCGCTTGCGGGCAAGTTCCAAAGGGTTGCGGGCCAGCCAAACCAGCTCCTGCCGTGCGATACAGCGTCCGTGCGTCTGCCCCAGCCTGCGCTTGGCCAGCACCAGATCGACGTCGCCCAGTTTCTGCTGGGCGAACAGGGTCTCCGAGAGGGCAACCGTCAACTCCAGATCAACCAGCGGGTGCTCCCGCGAGAAGCTCTCCAGAATGCGCGGCAAGGTACCCGAAACCAGATCTTCCGACAGCCCGAAACGGATGCGCCCGCGCAAACGGGCGGACAGGAAATTGCCTTCCACCCGTTCGGCGATCTCAATCATCCGTCGGGCTTCGGGCAACAGCTGCTCGCCTGCGGGCGTCAGCGCAACGGTGTGCGTGTCCCGTTCGAACAGGCGATTCTGCAAATAGGTTTCCAATCGCCTGACATGTTGGCTGACCGTTGACTGACCGATCCCGAGATGTGCCGCCGCCCGGCTGAAGCTGCCACTTTCGAAGACCGCGAGAAAACTTTTGACTTGTGCAAGGTCGAGCATGCTTATCCAGTTTTGTGATAACTGTTATAGATTGTATTTCGATTCGTGCTGATGCACAAGGGAGGCAACAACAGTAATCAGAGTATCCTCTCCCATGTCCCGAATTCGTCTTGAGCCCTTTACCATCGCGCTGGTCTGCACCGTTCTGCTCGCCTCTCTCCTGCCCGCACACGGCGCCTTTGCCCACTGGTTCGGCATCGCCACCAATCTGGCGATTGCACTGTTGTTCTTCATGCATGGTGCTCGCCTGTCGTGGTCGACGGTTCTGGCGGGCATTCTGCACTGGCGCTTGCAGTTGGTCATCTTTGTCAGCACCTTTGTGCTGTTTCCGTTGATCGGCATCGTCGTCGGGCATTTGTTGACGCCGCTGCTTCCCCACGACCTCATTCTTGGCATTATGTATGTCTGCCTGCTGCCGTCCACGGTGCAGTCTTCCATCGCCTTCACCTCGATCGCCCGCGGCAACGTGCCCGGCGCGATCTGTGCCGCTTCACTGTCCAACATTGTCGGTGTGATCCTCACGCCTCTGCTGGTCGGCGTTTTGCTCTCGGTGTCGGGCAAGGCCGGCTTCGACTTTTCTGCCGTCTGGAAGATCCTGTTGCAGCTGTTCCTTCCCTTCGTGCTCGGTCAGCTATGCCAGCCCTGGATTGGCGACTGGATGCGGGCACGCAAGAAGATGCTCAATCCGGTGGATCGGGGCTCGATCCTGATGGTGGTCTATTCGGCCTTCAGCGCTGCGGTGATCAACGGCATCTGGCATGACTTCTCACTCGCAGACATCCTGCTGGTCGCCCTCGTCAACGGCGTCATTCTGGCTTTTGTTCTCTTCATGACCATGCAGGGGAGCCGCCTTCTGGGCTTCTCGCGCGAGGACGAGATAACGATCATCTTTTGCGGTTCGAAGAAAAGTCTGGCCAGTGGCGTTCCCATGGCCAGCGCGATCTTTTCGCCAGCAGCGGTCGGGGCCATTGTTCTTCCGATCATGCTGTTCCACCAGATGCAGCTCATCGCCTGTTCCGTCATCGCCCAGCATTACGCCCGCCGGGATGAGGAAAAGCCAGCAAGCCCCGCATTGGACGACGGCATGCAAAAGCTGGAACGCAGCTGAACAGCTACCCCAACAACAAAATTTCCCAGCGCCATTCCCGCGATCTGACGGTGGCAATCCTGCGTCAGATCGAGTGTGCCGGCCGGGCGGTCGGTGAAGAGCCACAAAAGGGGATCGACTTGCGAAAAGTGCGAGCCGTTCCGCCGAACGTTGGCAAGCGGCCGCTACCATCAAGTGTGTGCGGCCCAAGATGAGCGTTGCCCAATCCACCACTTTGTGACATCGTGCCCCCTCGTACGCATGATCTTGCTTTCCTGGCCCAAGCATTCCCCATCTCAGCAAGTCACTTTCCCGCTTCCTGCCTTCACAATCCGACCCGCCTCAAACGGCTCGGCCCAGGTAATGACGATTTGCCAATGCCTCAAATGCCAAGACAAGACCAGGCTTCCACTCGAAAGCCCGCGCTCCTCGCGTTTTTTCAATCGCCGGATGGCAGCCTGAACAGTCGCAGGATCGTCCTTTTCCTTGCCTTCTTCGCGCTGGCGCTGAACATGCGCGGACCGATCACCTCCCTGCCACCAGTCATCGCACAGATGCAACGGGACCTCGGCATCAGCCAGAGCGTCGCGGGTCTTCTGAGCAGCATACCGGTGCTGTGCTTCGGCCTTGCAACGCCGCTTGTCTCTCTTGTTCAGGCGCGCGTCACCATCGAACAGACGATCGCCATCACCCTGTGGGGCGTTCTGCTCGGCACCTTGCTGCGTTCCTTCGGCGACATTGCGCTGGTCATGGCTGGCACCGTCATTCTGGGTGTTTCGATGACTTTCGGAAACATCGTTGCTTTGATGGTTGTCGCAAGAGATTTCAATCAGATCCGCACCCTGATGACAGGCATCCTTGTTTCGGCGATGAGTGTCGGCTCGATGTTGACCTCGGCCTTTACGGCGCCGCTTGCCAGCCTGTTCGGATGGCACTTCGGGCTCGGAATTTGGGCCATTATGGCTCTGCTTGGCATCGTGCTCTGGACCATCAGCGGCCGCATGTCTCCGCAACAGGAGACAAAGGCTCCGGAAGCATCCGGCGTATCGGCACCATCGGAAGCCCGCGGCCAGCCAGCAGAGGCAGTTGGCCAGCGCTCCCTGTTTCGTCGACCTTCGGCATGGCTGATGGCTGCCGCCTTTGGCACCCACACCTTCATGTTCTATGGCCTGACAGCATGGTTGCCGGTCTATCTGACCAGCACCATCGGTGCGAGCGCCAACACGGCAGGCTTTGCCGAATCGATGTTCCAGATCATGGGACTTACGGGCTGCTTTGGCATTCCCTGGATGGCCAGTCGCTTCAAGGGCTCTCACATGGCGCTGTTCCTTGCCGTGACCATTGCCTGGTTTATCATGGCCGTGGGCACCTATCTGGCACCATCCCTGTGGCCCGTCTGGGCAGTCTTCGGCGGCTTTGGCAGCGGCGGTGGCTATGTGGTGATCTTCGATCTGGTGATGTCGCGCGCAGCGACGCTGGATGAAGGACGCAAAATGTCGACCTTTGTACAAGGGCTCGGCTATGTCGTTGCCTCCATCAGCCCGACGGTGGTTGGCAGCCTGCACCAGTGGACCGCCTCGTGGACACTCTCCTTTGTGCTGTTTGCCCTCAGCGCCATGATCATGGCGATCTGTGGCATCATCACCTCACTGCGCCCACCGGTCGGCAGCCGCAGCTAGCATGCGCAACAAAAAATGCCCTGACCGGGGAAGGTCAGGGCAGGTTCGATCCTACTCGTCAGGGAGGACACTTGCTTGAGAGGAACGGACTTTAAAAATCGGCAGCCTTGCCGCTGGAGCCGAACAGGCGGATCTTTTCCCTGACCTTTTCCTTCATGGCAACCTCGGCAGCGCCAAGAGAGTCGGCCAGCACGAAATCTTCCGGCTTTTCCTTCCAGTAGGCCTGGGCGCCATAGGTGAAGGCCTGACGCAATTCGGTGTCGACATTGACCTTGGCAATCCCGAGCTTGATGGCCCGCTCGACCTGTTCGTCCGGCACGCCGGAGCCACCATGCATGACCAGCGGCTTCTGCACGATTTCCTTGATCTCGCCAATCCGGTCGAACGCCAGCTTCGGCTCTGCCTTGTACATGCCATGGGCGGTCCCGATGGAAATGGCCAGATAGTCAAGGCCGGTCCGGTTGACGAATTCCTGCGCCTCGGCCACGGTGGTGATCATGGCGTCAGCCTCGTCGACCGCGATGTCGTCTTCCACGCCGCCAATCTTGCCGATTTCCCCTTCACAACCGATCCCGAGAGCATGGGCAACTTCAGCGACGGTTTTCGTGATGCGACAGTTCTCATCGAAGTCGAGACCCGAGCCATCGAACATCAGCGAGTGGAAGCCGATTTTCGCAGCAGCCATCGTTTGCGGAAACTGGCGGCTGTGATCGAGATGGATCGCCACCGGCGCTTTGTGATGAACCATGAAGGCATCGACAATCGCCTTCATCTCATCCAGCCCCATTGTGTTGATCACCTTCTGCCCGATCATCACCATGATCGGAGCCTGTTCCTCTTCTGCCGCGTTCAGAATAGCACGCGTCGTTTCAGCATTGTGAACACTGAAAGCCCCAATCGCATATCCGTCTTTCCATGCGCGTTCGATCAGTTTTGTACCGGAAATATAGGCCATTCTGTTACCTCTTCTTGCGCGCCAGAGAGAAGCGCACCGCGACAGCCGACAAAGTCCTCTGCACTGCCAATGTCATAAATCGTGTTTCTATAAGCACACGATACCCCAATTTGAGCGTTTTCGAAAGTGTTTGAGCGTTTTTATGGGCGAAAAACAACATTACTTCACAAATTTCTACAGAAACCCTACAGCAGATGGAAATTTTTCACCACAAGCATCGCCCCGATGATCAAAAGCAGCGTATGGATGATACCGTGATAGTTGATCTTGTATTTGTGCAGCAGGTGATAGGCGAACATGCCAAGGCTCATGCCGACAAGGAAGGCCGGAAAGGCGTAAAGCACCCGCTCGAACACATAGGCGTCCAGCAGCCCCTTGCTCCAGAAACCGGCAATCGCACCCACCATCTGCAGCATGAAGAAGAACACCAGGGTCGACTTGACCTCGTCGGCGCTCCATGGCTGCATCGAGGTATAGGCGATGACCGGCGGTCCGGGCTCTCCCACGCTCGCCCCAAGCGCTCCGGAAAAGAAACCGGTGCCCAGGGTGATCGGCGGAGAGGTCTTCTTGAACAGCGGCGAACGCGAGAAAAGGGAATAGAGGCTGGAGCAAATGAGCACGATGCCCATCGTGATCAGGATCGCCTCACCCGGCAACCGCTTGAGCAGGTCCGCTCCAAGAAAGGACCCCGGCAACGACCCCGCAAACAGGATCAGACCGCTTTTCCACTGCACATGGTGGCGCATTTTCCAGACCAGCGGAAAGGTCACCAGCCAGCCGAAGATGCCGGCGATGGGAACCGCCGCCTTGACATCGACCGCCATCGAAAGAAGGGGCACGCTGACCAGCGCCAGACCGAACCCGGTCAACCCTTGGGTAAAACTGCCAAGCGCGATGATCGCCGAGACAATGATGATTTCCATGATCATGAGAGATACCTGCCAAAAGACAGCCAGAGCTCCTCATGATAGGAACGCTCTGGCCTCTTGGGGGACAACCGGCCTAGCGTGTACCGAACCGATGAATGGTGCGGTGGTGATAGACCTCACCGGGATTGAGCACCGCGCTGGGAAAGTGCGGCCGGTTCGGCGCATCCGGGAAGCCCTGTGTTTCAAGGCAGAGCCCGCCAAAGGCTTCATATTTGCAGCCGTTGCGACCGTACCATTCCCGGTTGGAAAGCTTGAAGGCATTGTAGAACTGGATGGCAGGCTGGGTGGTCAGCACCTTCATGTAACGGCCCGATTTCGGGTCATACAGGTCTGCTGCGAGCTTGTAGTCGCCATCCTTCTGCTTGCCGTTGAGGATGAAGTTGTTGTCGATCCCACCACCATCGATGGCCTTCATGTTGTCGCCAATCACCGTCGGACTGCGGAAGTCGAGCCCGGTTCCAGCGACAGACAGGATTTCGCCGGTCGGAATCATGGTTTCGGAGACCGGCGTGTAGAAATCGGAGAACAGCGTCAGTTCATGATCGGCAACACTGCCGCTGTCATGGCCGGCCAGATTGTAATAGCTGTGGTTGACCAGATTGACGATGGTCGGCAGATCACTGGTGGCGGTGAAGTCATAGCAAAGGGTATTGGCTTCGCTGAGGCCGATCGTATGGGTAACTTGCATCGTGCCCGGATAACCCGATTCGCCATCCGGCGAGACCCGGTGGAAATGCACAAGTATTGCGCCCTTGCTTTCCTCGATATCATAGCCCCAGACATATTTGTCAAAACCGCGTGCACCGCCGTGCAGATGCTGGCCGGTCGGGGCTTCGTTGGTTTCCAGCTGATAACGGTGAGAACCAATGGCAAACCGCCCGTCCTTGATGCGGTTGGCAAAGCGACCGGCAACGGCTCCAAAAAACGGATGGCCAGCCAGATAGCGCTCAAGCGATTCATACCCCAGCACGACGTCGGCCAGATTGCCCTCCCGGTCCGGCACTTCAAGGCTGGTGACGATGCAGCCATAATTGGTGACCCGAAGGGTCATCCCTTGCGCGTTTTTGAGCGTGATGAGATCAACCCGTTTACCGTCAACCTCACCATAGGCTTCAATGATCTTTTCCATTTTCTTCCTCCCGTGCCCGACTATTTGGCCTTGGTCTCAAGGCCAGACAGGACACGTAGCTGTTCCAGAACTGCCGTCCAGTCCTGACGACCGCGTCCTGCGACACGGCTGATGTTGTAAAGTTCGCGCGATGCAGCTCCCATCGGCATGGGAACGCCGACCTGATTGGCCAGATCGAGCGCAATGCCCAGATCCTTGTGCGCCAGATCGATCATGAAGGCGGGTGACAGATTCCCGGCCAGCACCTTGTTGGGCCAGGTGGTCGTGAAATGCCCCTTGCCGGCGGGCGTGCCGCTCATCACCGACATTGCCGTATCGAACTCGAGTCCGATCTTCTCCGACAGGGCAATCGCCTCGGCGGACAAGGCATTGAGTGCAATGCTCATGTAGTTGTTGATGATCTTGACGCGGATCCCCTTACCGGGCCCGCCGGCATCGACGGTTTCCGAGCCCATCAGATCGAACAGCGGCTGCGCCCGCGCGATCTGCGCCTTGGTGCCACCAGCCAGAATCAGCAGCGTACCGGCCACCGCATGGTCAGACGTGCGCCCGACCGGCGCTTCCATCATCTCGATGCCCTTGGCCCCGAGGTCCCGGATCAGGGCATCGGTTTCCAGCGGATGGATGGTCGACATGTCGATCACCAGCGTATCCTTGGACAGAGCAGAGACAACCCCACCCTCTCCAAGCAACACGTCGCGCACTAGCGCACCGTTGGGCAGCATCGTTATGACAAACGCGACCTCTGTTCCGGCCTCGGCCGCAGACGAACAGGCGATGGCCCCTTGCGCTGCCAGCTTGCCTACCGCATCCTTGTTGATGTCAAAAACCTTGAGCTGATTGCCCCCTTTGATCAGATTGGCAGCCATTGCGGCGCCCATCTGCCCCAGACCGATAAAACCGACAGTCGTCATTTTGGACCCTTTTGCTTGAGCGAATTTGATCGTAAATCAACATTTGCAGCAAAAAGAGACAAAATTCAACACAATTAAGTTGTTTTTTGATCGTTTCTGGTGATATTTTGGGGCCAAATCGGCAAAATCAGATGTAAGACGCTCAAATCGAGCACCAATCAAGGGAAGCAAAATGACTGTTGCATGTGTCGGCATCACCGTTCTGGACCGTGTCTTCCGCGTTGAAACGTTGCCCAGCCACGGCGGGAAATTTGTGGCCAAGGACTATTTCGAAATCGGAGGTGGACCGGCAGCCACGGCGGCTGTGGCCGTGAGCAGGCTCGGTCTTCCGGTGGAATTCATCGGTCGGGTGGGAAGCGACGATGTTGCCGGCGCCATAATGCGTGAATTCGACCACTATGGCGTCGGGCATGAGTTCACCCGCATCATAGACAAGGCCACTTCCTCCTTTTCGGCCATTCTGGTGGACGACGCCGGCGAACGGATGATCATCAACTATCAGGATTCAACCCTCAGCCGCTCGGCCGACTGGCTGGAAACTGTGGACTTCTCACTATTTGAGACTGTGCTCTGCGATGTCCGCTGGCATGAGGGTGCAGCCTACGCCCTCAGAGAGGCCCAAAAACTCGGAACCCCGAGCGTTCTGGATGCTGACATCACCCCGCAGGATATCAGTGATCTCGTCGCCCTGGCCGACCATGTGGCGTTTTCCGAACCCGGTTTGGCGAAATTCTCACATACAGATGACCTTTTGAGTGGATTACGCATTGCCCAGACCAGAACCGATGGTAAAGTCTACGTGACAGCTGGCGCCGAGGGCTGCTATTGGCTCGAAGATGGCCAGTTGCAACACGCACCCGGTTTCAGGGTCGAGGTGCTGGACACCACCGGCGCCGGGGATGTGTTTCACGGAGCCTTTGCCTACGCACTGGCCAAGGGCATGGACACCGGGGCAACCGTCCGGTTTGCCAGCGCTGTCGCCGCGCTGAAATGCACAAAGATGGGAGGACGAGAAGGCATTCCGGATCTGGACACCGTAACAGCCTTTCTCGCCAACAACAGTTGAAGAAAATCACGCGACCCGGCCTTGCCCGCAAGCCACGGTTCGCCAGTTGGAAACGAGAAAGAAGCCTCATGCCGGAAGCAGTCATCGTCGGAAACCCTCGCCAGGACAGGCTTCTCAAAGAAGTCAACGAGCGGGGCTACATCAGTGTCGAGGAGCTGACCGAACTGCTCGATGTTTCGGCCCAGACCATCCGCCGCGACATCAAGAAGCTGAGCGACCAGAAACTGCTCATCCGGCACCACGGCGGCGCGGCGCGCAGCTCGAGCGTGATCAACCTCGACTATGCGGTCCGCCAGAATTCCGAGACAGAGGAGAAGGAAGCGATCGGCGAAGCCATTGCTGCCCAGATCCCCGATAACAGCTCGATCTTCATTTCCATCGGCACGACAACAGAAACCATCGCCAAGCATCTTTTGCAGAAGCGTGGATTGCAGATCATCACCAACAGCCTGCGGGTTGCCAGCGTGCTCTATCAGAACCCCGACTTCAACGTGATGGTCCCCTGCGGCAAGCTGCGCAGCACCAACGGCGGCATTCTCGGCTCGACCGCACTCGAATTCATCAACCACTTCCGGGTTGATTTCCTGATCACCAGTTGCGGCTCCATCGACAGCGACGGCACTCTGCTGGACTATGAGTTCAACGAAGTCATCATGGTGCAGAGCATGATGAAGACAGCCCGCAAAACGTTCATCGCGGCGGATTCCACCAAATTCACCACCACCGCCACCGTCGAGATGGGCCATATCAAGAATATCACGGCCCTGTTCACCGACGCCCAGCCGCCAGCCGACATCCGCATGCAGCTCGAGCTCAACGGCGTCAAGCTCTTCGTGGTGCACTGACCCCTGTTGCGGCGACCGACGTGTCAGCACGCCGATCCGACGCTCAGTGTTCCGGCCTCTCCGGTGTTGCCCGTTGCCGATCCCGGCGCGACGCCCCAAGTAACGCCCAGGCAATCCCCGATAACCATTGCCACAAACCACAACCGTCTCTATAGATAAAAACTACTACGTAATTCCTTAGAGATGTATTCTTTTGCCGTAAGCTGATCTAGATCTAGGTAAGCGGTGGGAAATCCTGTTAGGCAATGGCGTGACAATCATGGCGCAAAAGAGTGATCGGGAGCTGGGGTTTACCTCGTTTCAGCATGCAAATCAGATGTTTGATCGTAGATGATGAGAAGCCCGCGCGGGACGAGCTGAGCTATCTGCTGTCCAGTCAGCGCGACATTGACATCATCGCCCAGGCCGAGACGGCCCAACAGGCCATTGACCTCTGCCTTGCCCATGAGCCGGATCTTGTCTTTCTCGACATCCAGATGGTCGGTCAGAATGGCTTTGACGTCATCCGAAGTCTGGTCACCCGTAGTGACGATCCGCCTATTTTCG
Source organism: Cohaesibacter haloalkalitolerans (assembly GCF_003574655.1). Taxonomy (GTDB): domain Bacteria; phylum Pseudomonadota; class Alphaproteobacteria; order Rhizobiales; family Cohaesibacteraceae; genus Cohaesibacter; species Cohaesibacter haloalkalitolerans. Next base: position 878,213 of record NZ_QNUM01000001.1, on the reverse strand, counting down.
TTTTTGTGACTGCCTATGATTCCTATGCAGTCGAGGCGTTCGAAGCCAGCGCCATGGACTATATTCTCAAGCCCGCCTCGGCCGGGCGGCTGGCCACAACGCTGGACCGGGTGCGCAAGACGCTGGCCGAAACTAGGGATCCGCTGAAAAGCAGACTGGAAACCCTGTTGAGCGAAGTCGCCAAAAAGACCGAGCTTAGCCACAAGACCGGCCCCATCCATACCAAGATTTCCGTGATCATCAATGGCCGCATCCGGCTGATGGATCCGGACGACATCATCTATTGCGACTGTGATGACAATCGTATCTTTGCCCATTCGTTCGACGCGACCATGCCGGTCTATGGCATATCCAGCATGGACAGGATGGAGGAGCATCTGGCCGGAACGGGCTTTTTCCGGGCTCACCGCTCGACGCTGGTCAATCTCGATGCGATTTCGGAATTCAGTCCGTGGTTCAATGGCAAATACAGCCTGACGATGAATGACAACAAGAAAAGCGAGCTGACAGTGAGCCGGTCGCGCGTCAAGGATTTCAAGCTGCGCCTTGGTCTCTGAGCGTTGGAGGAACCGGCAGATCTGCACCTGCTGCATGGCATGACTTTGAGGGGGAGTTGAAGTCAAATGTCGATTATTGCCTTGATGGCCTTTTTGCTCAAACAGGTCGCCCTGCTGGTTGCAGGGGCCTTTGTACTGCTGACGCTATCGCCAGTGCAGGAAATCAATTTTCGGCAGAACAGCATTTTCAATCGACTGGCGCTGATCATCTTCTTTGGCCTGCTGGGCATCCTCGGCACCTATGGCGGCAACGAGATCTTCAACTCCTTCGCCAACCTTCGCGCCATGGCCGTCATCACCGCCGGTCTGTTCGGCGGGCCGGTCGTCGGGTTGGGGGCCGGTCTCATCGCAGGCGGGCATCGCTTCCTCATCGACCCATGGGGCTTCTCGGCGCTGGCCTGTGCGCTCGCCACCATCACCGAAGGCCTTCTGGCCGGGTGGCTGCAACCCCGGCTCAAGGAACGCGCCATGGACTGGAGCGTCGCCTTTTTCCTCACCATCATCGGCGAAACCATGCACATGGGCATGGTGCTGTTGCTATCCCGTCCGTTCGATGATGCGCTCGCACTTGTCCGCGTCATCATGGTGCCAATGCTCATCGGCAACTCGCTCGGTACCGTGTTGTTCATCCATATTCTCAACACGATCAAGGGTCTGCGCGAGCGCAAGGCCTCCGACCATACCCAGAAGATCTTCGAGATCGCCAACAGCACCGTGGCCCATCTGCGCTCCGGGCTGAACAGGGACAGCGCCCAGGCCATGGCGCAGATCATTCTGGAAAAGCTGCCGGTAGCCGCCGTTTCCGTGACCAATGCATCAACGGTCATCGGCCATGCTGGAGAAGGTGCCGACCACCACCTGCCCGGCGCCCCCTTCGTCACCAAGGCCACCTTCCGGGTCATCAAGACCGGTGAAGCCATCTTCCTTAAGGAGCCACGGCTGATCGGCTGCAGCGACCCGCATTGCCCGTTCACCTCGGCCATCATCGTGCCGCTCAAGAAGAATGACGCGATTGTCGGCACGCTGAAATTTTACGGGTCAGCCAATCACGAGCTGAATTCGGTGCTGTTCGAGCTTGCCAAGGGGCTGACGGATCTTTTCTCCATCCAGCTTGAATTGCAAGACATTCAGGTCAAGGACCGTCTGCTCGCGCACGCGGAAATCCGCCACCTGCAGGCCCAGATCAACCCCCATTTCCTGTTCAACTCACTTAACACCATCGCCTCCTTCTGCCGGACGGCGCCGGACAGGGCGCGAGACCTGATTCTCGACCTCTCCCTCTATATGCGCAAAAATCTTGATTCCAGCCGCGGCTTCATCCGCCTGTCGGACGAGCTGGACCAGATCAATTCCTATCTGGCCATCGAGAAGGCGCGATTCGGCGAACGCATTCAGGTCAGGCTCGATATCGAGGAAGGCTGCGAGGACTGGCCCATCCCCTCGCTCATCATCCAGCCACTGGTGGAAAATGCCGTCAAGCACGGGCTCAAGGAACGGCCGGGCGCGGGTATCGTCGGCCTGAAGATCCAGCGCGACCAGAACCAGCTCAATGTAGCGGTCTATGATGACGGCGTCGGCATTCCCGACAATATCCTTGTCTCCCTGCTCGAAAAGCGTCAGATCGAATCGCACACGGAAGGCATCGGCCTGCGCAATTCCAATCTTCGCCTCGAACATATCTATGGCCCTGAACACGCCATGCATATTTCGACGACCCGGAACAAGGGCACCCACATCAGTTTCTCGATTCCGAACCGGCAGGAATTGCTGCCAAAGGCCTCCTGATCCGGCCTGCCACTCGCCCGACAAATCCTCGAGAGCTGCGGAACAGGCGCCAGGCCTTCTGCTGATGCATTTGGGCATCGTGATTCGGCATTTCGCCGATCACCGCCATGCAGTTCAACCGGGCGCCAATGCATTTCGCAGCCCCAAAGCGCTCTCCCAGTCGCATTCCGTTGGCCCTTCAGACATTATTAACTAGGCTCCCGAGCTGGGGAAACACTGAACTGTCCCGGTTAAGGAGGAACGGTATGTTATATTTCTTGCTTTGCCTTGCGCTGCTGGTGCTCGGCTATTTCACCTACGGAGCCTTTGTCGAAAAGGTCTTCGGAGCCAATTCCGAAAAGAAAACACCTTGCTGGGACAAGGAAGACGGCGTTGATTACATCAACATGCCTACCTGGAAAGTCTTCTTCATCCAGTTGCTCGACATCGCCGGTTTGGGCCCGATCTTCGGCCCGATCCTTGGCGCTCTCTATGGCCCGCAGGCCCTTCTCTGGATCGTGGCCGGTAGCATTCTGGCTGGCGGCGTTCATGACTATTTCTCTGGCATGCTCTCGGTGCGTAGCGGCGGCAAATCCATTCCGGAAGTCGTCGGCGACGAAATGGGCTCCTTCGCCCGCCAGACCATGCGCGTCTTTTCCGTGATTTTGCTTGTGCTGGTTGGCGTGGTCTTCATTTCCGGCCCGGCAGCCCTGTTGCGCAATATCACCGGCATCAACATGCAGCTGCTGATCGGCATCATCTTTGTCTATTATTTCGCAGCCACCATCCTGCCGATCGACAAGATCATTGGCCGGCTCTATCCGATTTTCGGCGCCCTGCTACTGTTCATGACCATCGGCATCGTCTTTGGCCTGATCTATCATGGCTATGAATTCCTGCCGAACCGGGACCTGACCACCAACGTCCACCCGAAGGATCTGCCACTGTTCCCGCTACTCTTCATCACCCTGAGCTGTGGTGCGCTGAGTGGCTTCCATTCGACTCAGTCGCCGCTGATGGCCCGCTGCATGCGTAACGAGAAGAACGGTCGTCTGGTCTTCTACGGTGCCATGATTGCAGAAGGCGTCATCGGCTTGATCTGGGCAACCGCAGGCATGACCTTCTATCAGAGCCCCGAAGCCATGCAGGCTGTTATCGCCTCCGGTTCTCCGGCAGCCGTAGTCAACGAAGTATCCACCACTCTGCTTGGTGCATTTGGCGGCTTCCTTGCCATTCTCGGCGTTGTCGTTCTGCCAATCACCAGCGGTGACACGGCCTTCCGTTCGACCCGCCTCATTCTGGCAGAAACCTTCAAGCTGGATCAGACCAAGATCGCCCGCCGCCTGATGATCGCACTGCCGCTGTTCGCAGTGGCTTTCGTCATCAGCCTCGTCGACTTCAACATCATCTGGCGTTATTTCGGCTGGTCGAACCAGATGCTCTCCATGCTGGTTCTCTGGAGCGCCGCCATCTGGCTGGCCCAGAAAGGCAAACTGCACTGGATCGCAACCATTCCGGCGACCTTCATGACCGCAGTCGATGCAGCCTTCATCCTGCAGGCCCAGATCGGCTTCAACCTGCCCGCCAACATCTCCAACATTGTTGGCGTAATCATCGCAGCAGTGTCGCTGATCGCCTTCCTGGTTCTGGTACGCCCAACAGCGGACACCTCCAAGACGGCAGAACCGGCTGAATAGGACGGCAGGAAAGCACAGCGGGCATCGGCCTGCTGTAACATGAAAAGAAAGCCACGCCGACCATCATCGGCGTGGCTTTGCATTTCGGGCACGGGTGACAGCAGCTCACGCAGCATAACAGGCTCAGGCAATCAGGAAGGCATAGACAAGGATCCATACCGCCAGCAGCGTTACCGCAATGAGGAAATAGGATCGGTTCCAGACCCGCCCGACATCAACGGTGGGGATGCCACCAAACCGGCCAATCAGGATGTTGGTGGCCGTAAAGGGCGACGTCAGCCCCGTGAGCGCCCAGCCCCCCAGCATGGCCACGGCGAAGGCCGAGGGCGACAGGCCGAACAGCGATGCATCGGGCAACAGCGGCGCAACCAGCGACAGGGTGAGAATCGGATTGCCACCCAGCTGCCCCAACACCGGCATGATCCACAACAGGGCAATCAGCAACACCCAGGCAGGCAACACGGTAAGGTCGATCCCGGCGCTTGCCATCAGCGGCACCAGCACCGACGACCCGATGCCCCCGATATAACCGGCACTCATCAACAGCAGCAGATCAGAGCGGAAAGCCGGCAGCTCATTGTGCACATAATTGAGTATCCGTCCGCCAACGACGCGTGCGTCTCGCAACTGGATATAGAGCCAACCGATGGACAGGAGCGGCACGACCACCAGCACGATGCCAACAATCCGAATGCCAAGCAGCATTTCCAGCGCCAGCACCGGCAGCAGGATGACGATCAACAGCACGGCAAGCGGCAACAGCACAGACCAGTGGAGGTCCGATTTCTGTCGCGTCGGCCGCGGGCCCGTTCGAGCCAGCTTTGGTTTGAAAATGGTATCGAGCGCCCAGCCAGTGCCCAACAGGATGGCCGCAGTGACCAAACCGGGCAAGGCGATCTCAAGCCATGTGATACCGGGAATGGTTGCAACGGCCATCGCCGTCGAAAAGGACATTGGCGACCAGGGCAGAGCGGAGATGAAGCCGCGCTGGATGGCGAGCAACATGCGTCGGCTGCGGATCTGCCGGACCTCTTCATCCGGCTCGTCCTTGGTGCTGGCCAGCGCCAGCGTGCCAAGCAACTGGATCGAGCCGAAGTTGAGGAGAAGCGCATAGATCTGGGTCCCGAATGACAGCGAAATATAGCGCCTCCCGGGAGGTTGGGCTGCCAGAAAGCGCCCCGCCTTGCTCATCGCCTGAGAAGAGGCCGCCGCTTCACGCAAGGCCGCCAGTGCACTGAAGAAGGACGCAAGGAACCCGGTCTTGGCAACGGCTTCCCAGAGGGCATCCTGCCAGTTGTCATTGACGAAGACCAACGCCACAGTGAGACCAAGGCTGACCAGCAGGAAGATTTTGCCACCCCGCTTCGCCGTCATCGCCATCATGATAATCATCGGAACGAGACAGACTGTCAGCGGCAGCAGAACCCACTTCATGCCGGTCCACTCATACAGAACCTGCAACACAATCACGGCAATCACGACCCAGCCAAACAGCCGATCACCCAAACGCAAATCACTCATCAAGTTCCTGCTTTCATAGCAAAACCACTTAAATCAACCCAAAATGTACAAATTGATGCGCTGACAGAAACGCCAGTATCAAGAATAAACGAGACCCCTGAAAGAGAAAATGCTGCACATTTTCCTTGAACAGCCCTAAAGGACACCCCGTTCCTCAACGCATAAAACAGAAGGTTCAAGGAAATCAAGCGCATATTTTGCGCAGAACCGACCAGCCACCTCACGGGATACAGCGGAAATCACTGAGCTGAAGTTCAAGCAGGCTTCAGACAAACCGGTTTTGAAGGAGGGCGGGAAATGGTGACCCCGGCGCGATTCGAACGCACGACCTACCGCTTAGGAGGCGGTTGCTCTATCCTGCTGAGCTACGGGGCCATATTCCTGCCGATTGCACAGCGTGTCGTTCTTATCGCGAAGAAATGGAACCAACCGCTGCTGGGTGACTTATCTCACCATGACAAATTTGCTATAAATCCGGCATTGAGGGACAAGCCAAGCTCGGCATTTTGGAAATGCTACCGCTCTGTATCATTTCGGCAAACCCAGATCAACCAGCCTTGAAGGCAATTCTGCGTTGCCTCTTGCCAAATCCGTTTCTTCACAAGAGGAAATGGCCCAAAAGGAAATGACGCATGCATTACAAGCTGCCGTTCGGCCTTGTCTGGCTGCTGCTCTCCGCCGGACTGGCCCAAGGATCAGGACTGGGATCAGGGCCGGGATCAGGACAGGTGTCGGAACAGATGCAGGAGGCGTCGAAAGATCTGGCGGTCACGTCAGGCTGCATCCGGGAAAGTCAGCCACCAGAAAAGTCGATCCCCTTGCCGTCGACAGCCCACTATGCTCCCCCCATGAGTATCGATGGCGACAAGGCCGGTGCCTTTACCCTTCTGGGGCTTATTGCAGACCATCTGCCAGGCCCCGATCTGCGCAAGAAGAAGGAACGGGCGATCAAGCACTTCCTTGAAGACCAACCGGTTTCTGCCCTCTCCCCCTCATCCCAGAAGGTTGACCGCTACGGTCGCCGGGCCGCATTTGTGACCAATGGCAGCGGAAAAGCCCCCTCTTTGCTTCAGGACCTGCTAATCCAGCAGGGGCTGGCCCGGGTCTCCCTCGATGGCCTTGATGAGGCCTGCGCCAGACATCTGCTCGAACAGGAACAGCAAGCCCGGGAAAAGCAACTGGGCTTGTGGAAACTGCCCGAATATACGGTGAAAAATGTCAACAGCCTCCACCTTTCTGCCATTGTGTCGACATACCAGATTGTCTCCGGAACCGTGCTCTCGGTTCACAGAAGGGTCGATGGCACGAGCTATCTGAATTTTGGCGAGCACTGGAACAAGGACTTCACGGTTTCCCTTTCAAAGGCAGACCTGAAAAGCTGGGAAGATGGTGGCAAAATTCTGGATGATTTGCGCAACAAGCCCATATATGTTCGGGGCTGGGTGGAACTCCGTGGGGGGCCGTTGATTCGCGTCACAAACGCGCTTCAATTGCAGGATAGGACAGAAAACGCGCTGTCCGGACCCGTGCCCCGACAAGAGTAACGAAATGCACGACAGGTTGCGGACAAGGCCGCATCTGGCTTTATCGATTTTGAAGATGGGGATGCGATATTGGCAGGCATCCCAAGCTTTCACGAGGACGACAGAGTGAGCAGAAAACGCCACAGCAAGCTGAAGATTGCGGGAGCCGTATGCCTCTCCTTCATGTTTCTTGCTGGCTGCAAAAGCCTGATGATCGGATCAGAAGAGCCGACCATTTCCGGCATCGCGCCTGCGGGTCTGTCCCCCACCGATAGCGTCGAGCGTGAAATCGGAGCAAAGGAACATCCCAAGATCGTCAAGGCCTATGGCGGCACCTATGAGAACCGCCAGCTTGAGCAGATGGTCTCCAAGCTGGTCGGGCGCCTCGTGGCCGCCTCCAGCGAACCGAGCCGCCCCTACCGGGTGACGATCCTCAACTCTCCCACCGTCAATGCCTTTGCGCTGCCGGGCGGCTATCTCTACGTCACACGCGGGCTCATTGCCCTTGCCAATGACAAGGCCGAGCTGGCCGCCGTTCTGGCGCACGAAATGGCTCATGTCACCTCGCGCCACGCCCTTGCCCGGGCGGCGGCACGCCAGAATTCCGAGCTGGTGAACAAGGTCATGGACAACATGGTGAGCGAGCCTTCAAAAGGGGCAACCGTCAAGGCGCGCAACCTCGTGACGCTGGCCAGCTTCAGTCAAGTTCAGGAACTGGAAGCGGACAAGATTGGTATCGAGACCTCCTATCTGGCTGGCCTAGACCCCTTTGCCGCCAGCCGATTTCTGGAAACCATGGGCCTTTATGCGCAATATCTGACCGGCAGAGCGGAAGATGGCAACAAGGCGAGCTTCCTGTCGAGCCATCCAACTACGCCCGAACGGATCAAGTCGGCGGTCTTTGCCGCCAGGCGCTATGGTGGGCCGGACATCGGCACCAGAGAACGGGAAGACTATCTTGATGCCATCGACGGCATCCTCTTCGGAGATGCGCCGGACGAAGGCTTCGTGCGCGGCCATTCCTATATTCACCCGAACCTCAGAATCCGCTTCAGCCCTCCCCAGGGCTATCGACTGGAAAACACATCCAAGGCCGTTCTGGCGGTTGCCCCGGACGGCTCGGCCATGCGGTTTGACGGCGTCAACGTCAGCCCCGATGTGCCACTGACAAAATACCTGACCTCGGGCTGGGTGAGCGGGCTCATTACCGGCTCGATCCGGGAGCAGACGATCAACGGCCACCCGGCCGTGCTTGCCGCCGCCGAAGCCAAGGGCTGGACCTTCCGCGTCGCCCTCATTCGCGTCGGTGCGGCAACCTATCGCTTCGTTTTTGCAACGACCGAGCCGAATGCCGAATTTGAAAGCGCCATTGCCGAGACGGTGAACAGCTTCCAGACCATGACCTACGAACAGGCACAGGCCTTCAAGCCCCTCAGAATCAGCATTGTCACCGCTGGCTATGGCGATACCGTCGAGAAAATGGCCGCCCGGATGGCCGGGACCGATGATCAGGTTGCCCTGTTCCGGATTCTCAATGACGTCAAGCAGGGGGAAAACCTGAGACGCGGCCAGAAGATCAAGCTGGTCACGACGTCCAACTGAGCCTCACCCTGGCCGGCAAGAGACACCCCGCAAGCAAACATAAAAAATCCCGGAAGTGGCGGCCACTTCCGGGATTTTCATGAAACCAACAGTCCCGTGGGATGTCGTCAGATACAAGCCATCAGGCAGCGACTTCCTGCTCGCTCTTGCTTGCACCGCGGCGCGGGCTCTTGGAGAGATTCTTTTCGATCAGATGAACGGCTTCCGTGGTGGACAGCTTGCGAATTGCCGCCACTTCCCGTGCCATCCGGTCGATCGCAGCTTCGTAAAGCTGGCGTTCGGAATATGACTGTTCTGGCTGGGTGTCGGAGCGATACAGATCACGGACGACCTCGGCGATGGACTGAAGATCACCGGAGTTGATCTTCGCTTCATATTCCTGTGCGCGGCGACTCCACATGGTGCGCTTGATACGGGCGCGCCCTGTAACCGTCGTCAACGCTTTCTCAACGGTCTCTTCTTCCGACAGCTTGCGCATGCCTACAGAAGTGATCTTACCCGTCGGAACACGCAGGGTCATCTTGTCCTGCTCAAAATTGATGACAAACAGCTCGAGGGCAAGGCCTGCAACTTCCTGTTCCTCGATATTGACAATTTGGCCGACTCCATGGGCCGGGTAGACAATGAATTCGTTGATTTTAAAGCCCTGACGTTGGGTGGCTTTTTTGATGGCCATACGCTTGAAACTCCCGCGTCACATCATTGACAGGCGGACACACTGCCCGCCCGCTTTTCCAAAACAAGAGAGGACGTTCCTCCTTGTCGGCATCCATTAAGGTAAAACCGGCATAGCACCTGCCCGTAACTCAAGCAGGCCTTTCCCGGGTCCCTTTTACATCAGATTGGGATAGGCACACGTATGTGGATTGCGTACTTTCACATTGCATCTTGCTCGAAATACGCATAAAAAAACTCCTGAAGTAGGAGCGTGCTTACCTTCCTTTATCAGCTGATTGAGGGAGAATATCATATTTTTGCACATTTTCCAAACTTTGATTGTGATCAAATGACAATCATGCTCCCTTCTTTTTTCCAGACATAGCCATCCCCCCATTGAAACGCCCGGATTTCAGCCGATTTTCCGCTGCAAAAGATGCATTCAGCATACAAAGAAAAAGCCGGTCGCAAGATGAATAGCGCCCGGCTTCATTATACTAAAATTGCATAACACCCATTCTTAATCCCCGGTGCCGGGCTTTTCGGACAGATATTGCAGTTTGTTTTCAACGCCGTCCCATTTCTTTGCGTCTTCCATGGGCTCCTTCTGAACAGTGATGTTCGGCCACACTTCACAGAATTTGGCGTTGATCTCCAGCCACTCTTCAAGCCCCGGCTCGGTGTCAGGCTTGATGGCTTCCGCCGGGCATTCCGGTTCGCACACACCGCAGTCGATGCATTCATCCGGATTGATCACCAGGAAATTCTCCCCTTCGTAGAAGCAGTCGACGGGACAAACCTCCACACAATCCGTATATTTGCATTTGACGCAATTATCGGTCACGATATAGGTCATAACAAACTCCGCTCACAGTGCAGCAAACTCTCTGCACGCGCACTATTGATCTATTTTGGCAATGGAGCGCTTTTCCGCTCTGGCCCTTCCGCCGACGCTCGACCCTTCGGTCTGCCCGACACGAACCATCTGCGATGTGCACACCCACGCCCATTCGAGTTATGTTCTAGCTATCGCTTTTGCTCCGGGCGTTCAAGCGATAACCGCTCCAAAAGGTGACAGACAGCGCCCCTGCTCACGCAAACGGATCGCACCGGCCAGCCAATCAAATTCGTCTGACGGGCAAAAGGAAATGCCTCAAATCACATTCCACTTTTGCAAATGAAACATGCATTCACAAGTCCACATTTCGCGAAACAACCCAAAGACCACCAGCATCAGCCAGAGGATCCCCCGAAAAGTCACAGCTCGTCGAGCGGGTCCTGCTTCAGGCGCATCAACTGGCGGCGGTCCTTCTTGGTCGGGCGCCCCTTGTGCGCTTCGTGAATGATGCCGACTTGCACCGGCTCGTCGGTCTTCTCCGGCGGCGGCGTCAGGTCCTTGTAGAGCAGTTGCGCCTCAGGGGCTGGCCCACGGCGCGTCCCGAGCGCGACAATCTCGAGAATTCGGACATGGTTGTCCTTGGCAATGGTCAGCACGTCACCGGGCTTGACGGACCGGCTGGCCGCGGAAGCCTTTTCCTTGTTGACCCGCACATTACCAGCAACCACCAGCTTGGCCGCCAGACTTCTCGTCTTGGCGACACGGGCAAACCAGAGCCATTTGTCTATGCGCAGTTTGGTGTTTTCTTCACTCATCCATCACCAAATAGAAAGGCACGCCGGAAAGCCGCTTCCCTATGCGACCTTGCGGCGTGCCGATGATTGACCATCATTCTGCCAGAGCAGAATCAGGCTATTTGTTCTTGTCCAGATTGGCCTTGAGGGCAGCGAGCGCTGCGAATGGCGAATCCGGATCAGCAACCTTCTCTGGCTTGCGAGGAGCCTGGTCACGCGGTTTGCCGCGTCCCTTCTCGTTGCTGCCGGAGCGGTTGCCACCCTTGAAACCACCGTCTGTACGTGGACCACCACGTTTGCCGCCCTTGCCACGAAACTCTCTCTGGCCGTCTTTCTGGCCGTCCTTCTGAGCATCCTTCTGGCCGTCTTTCTGACCATCACGGGCACCGAATCGCTGACCGGACTTCTGACGGGCACCATTACGGTTCGGACGACGATCGCCACGACCGGCAGGACGCCAGATCTCGATCCATTTTTCTTCCTCGGCAGCCTCTTCGGTCGCTGCGGAAGCGTCGGTATCCGCCTCGGAGACAGGTGTACTATCCTGTGGAGAACTGCTTTCGGCACCCTCCTCGACGACTGTTTCAACCTCGGCAGAAGCAGATTCGGCAGGTGACTCAGTAACAGCTTCACCCTCTGCAGCTTCCTTGGAAGCGTCTGCAGCGTCGGCTTCAGCCTCAACCTTACGACGCTCGACGCGATATCCAAGAGACTTCAGGATGGTCGAGAAGTCTTCGCCTGCGCAGCCCAGAAGCGAGGTCATCGCCACCGTGACGGTGAAGCCACGATCCAGCACACCTTCCGGTGCCTCGGGGGCCTCTTCGGTCGGCCGCCAGCTGAGCAGCGGACGGATGAGGTCTGCCAGACGCTCAAGAATATCGATGCGAACCGCCCGCTTGCCATAGACGCCAAAGCCCACGGTCTTGTAGAGCGAAGGAGAGATCTCTTCGTTCACCGGGATGGATGTCCGCCCGGAAGCAGACAGGGATGGCACTTCGACGACCCCCTCCTGCTCGATGCCGCCGTTGTGCAGGGCCCACATCATCACCAGCAGAGTGCTGGGAGCCGGCTTCAGAAGAGCCGGGATATAGATGTGATAGGCACCAAAGCGAACCCCGAACTTGCGCAGCGATGCACGCGCATCCTGATCGAGAGACCGAACGTCTTCCGAAACCGCACGGCGGTCAAGAATACCAAGGTTTTCAACGAGTTGGAACGCCAAGCCTTTGGCAATTCCTTCCAGTTCCCCGGTTCCAGACAGCTCGACGAGAGGCTGCAGCAGCAGCGTGACATGATTGTTCAGCCACAGGTTGATGCGCGACTGGACATTCTCAAGCGCGACGCCGCTCAGTCCTTCGTCCGCCAGAATCATCAACCTCGGTTTCAGAACCGTATCACCGGCCACGAGTTTGGCGATCGGGGCTCCCTGCCAACGCAGCATGCCGTCTCCAGACAGCAAGAACTGATCATTGGCCGCTCCGGCTATTTTTTCCGATCTGTTTTCGAATTCAACAGACAGGACCTTCTGCGCAGCGGCATGAATGGCTTTGGCATCGTTGCCTTCGGCACTCATATCGGGCGCAAAGCGAAATCCATGCAATTGACCAACATGCTGGCCTTCCACCAGCACGTCACCGGCAGGAGTAATTTCCGCTTCGAGCATTGCTTTTTCTCTCAGACGTTTCATCAATACACTAGTGCGCCTATCCAGGAAGCGCTTGGTAAGTCGCTCGTGCAGGGCGTCGGACAGACGGTCCTCCACGGCTCTGGTCTTCTCTTGCCACAAAATGGGATCATCTAGCCACCCCTTTTTATTGGCAACAAAGGTCCAAGTGCGGATATGTGCAATTCTATTGGCGAGTGTGTCAATATCGCCATCTATTCTATCCGCATATGAAATCTGTGCAGCAAGCCAGTCCTGAGACAAAGTGCCTCGGTCTTCCAGCTGCTGAAACAGCATTCCGATCAGTTCGGCATGGTTGGTCGGAGCGATCTTGCGATAGTCCGGCACCTGACACACATCCCACAGCAGCTTGAGCTGCTCGGGCTCGTGAATACGCCGACGAATGTCCCTGTTCTTGTGGAGAAGCTCCAGCGCCTGCAGGTCACTGGCAGGCAGCGAGCGGGTAAGGCCGGGGATCGTCGGGGCCACTTCCAGCGAGGCAATGAGATCGCCATAGCTGGTGAAATCAAGGATCCGGCTGCGCCATTGCAACATTTTCACTGGCTGGAAAACATGCATCTCCAGCTGTTCGACCAGATCATCCTCGAAAGGCGCCACCCGACCGGTCACCCCGAAGGTGCCGTCACGGGTATGCCGCCCTGCGCGACCGGCAATCTGCGCCAGTTCCGGCGCAGTCAGGCGGCGATGCTGGAAGCCGTCGAATTTCTTTTCGGCAGCAAAGGCAACATGATCCAGATCGAGATTGAGCCCCATGCCGATGGCATCCGTGGCGATGAGATGATCCACATCGCCATTCTGGAAAAGCTCCACCTGAGCATTGCGGGTGCGCGGACTGAGGCTTCCCATGACAACAGCCGCCCCACCGCGCTGACGCCGAACCAGTTCTGCGATGGCATAGACATCATTGACGGAAAAGGTCACCACAGCCGAACGCCGCGGCAGGCGCGACAGTTTCTTCTGCCCGATGTAGCAGAGCTGCGACAGCCTTGGGCGGGAAATGATCGTCGCACCGGGCAGCAGAAGCTCGATCATCGGCTTCATGGTCGCAGCACCAAGCAACAGCGTCTCTTCGCGACCACGCAAATGCAACAGCCGGTCGGTGAATACATGCCCGCGCTCGAAATCGGCTGCCAGCTGGATCTCGTCGATGGCAACGAAGGCCACATCGGCCTCAGACGGCATCGCCTCCACGGTGCAAACGTGGTAGCGGGCTCCATCGGGCACGATTCGCTCTTCACCGGTGTGCAGGGCAACCGCCTCGCGACCGACCTTGGCAACCAGCTTGCCATAGACTTCCCGCGCCAGAAGGCGCAAGGGAAGCCCTATGATGCCGGAGGAATGGGCAACCATCCGTTCGATGGCCATATAGGTCTTGCCGGTGTTGGTCGGCCCCAGAATCGCCGTGACGCGCCCAAGGTTCGATCCCCCGGATGCCTTGCCGGCAAAATCATCGGCCCATCCCGGCGCCCTGACGTCCAGATTGCTCTGCCCGGCCCTCGCCTGCAGCAGCGTTGCGGCAGGAACGGGCTGTGGGGCGGTGCTCGGCTGGCGCGCCGTGATGTTCTCGGATCTGGTCGCAGCAGGTTTTGTTTCTGCGCTTCTGGCCTTTCTGACCATCTGGCGCAGATCGACACCATCCGCACCGCCACCCCCCGATCGGGAGGTCGTGTCCTTGCCGTCGCCTTTTTCCTGAGACCTCGCGTGGCGCATGAGTTCGGCCTCAACGCCCGAGAAGCCCCCGTCGGGGTCGGCCAATCGTGCCCGCTTCTCTGCTAGGGCGCGGTTCTCCTTTTCCACCCTGGCCTGCCTGTCACGCTCTTGTTTCAGGGATTGCCCGAATTCGGCCAGCGAAGCAAAAGGGGAGTCGCTATCGTGTTTTTTACTCATGGGCCTGGCATTAGCCTATCTCTGAGCCAAGTGCACCGGGCATCGGCTCAGTCGTTGTCATCGTGGCTGCGGGAAGACCGCTGCCAGTTCATATGGACGTCAGATAAGCGTCCGAAGGCGGCAGTGCAACAGCAAAGCCATTGCACCATCAGCCCGGTTTTCATCTTTGCAGCAAATCGTGACATAGCGCAACGGTCTAGCGCTCCGGGCCGGATCAAGCCGTGGTTACCGAGTGAAGACACCGGATCGTTGCCAGATTAAGAATTAGAACGAGTCTGGAACGAATCATGGCCGAATCGCTGACTCTGGAAGATTCCTATTTTGTTCTTGGAAGATATGGATGACAATCCCATTACACCTACCAAATCTTGAGAAGAAGGAGAACTTCGCCCGAACGCAGCGGCCAATGGAAGCTCGGCTGTATCGGTCAAATTTAATTAAGACGAACCAAAATGAAACAAACGCCCATTTTCAATGCGTTAAGGAGCAGACCGGCGTCAGGCCCCTCGAGTTAACCTTTTGAACGCAGCCGGAACAAAATCAGCACGAATCGCTGATGGTGACATGTTCTTATTACGTTCCAACAAAATATATACAGATTATCCACCGACCCACCATATCTAGAGCTCCCCCGAAGGGCCACCGAAAGCCCGGCAGTCTTTGAGGGCCACAGCGTTAAGCCTCTTTCCCAAAATGAGACACATCACGCCAAAACAACCCATCCTCAGGCCTCGCACCACGTTAATGGCAAGGGCAAGCCGAACCGTGCCCGCAGCCCTGCCCCGCCCCCGAATGCCACCCCACAGCCGCAAGCGACACCGGATACAGGCAACACAAAAAGGGGCCAGAAGGCCCCTTGCTGACGATCAACATAGCATGCTGATGACAATTATTTGATTGTGAGTTCTCGCGCGGTCAGAACCATCCGCCCGACCATGGTGCCGATCTGCAGGCGATAGACAGCGACCACAGGTTCATCGCCAACCGGCACGAACCATGCCTCCAGGTCCTTATTGTCTTCCATGAACTGGGTGCTCTTCTTGTTGGGGCGATGCCCTGCAACAAAGCGGATGCGTGCCCCGCAGACCGTCGCCGGCCCGGAATAGCTGTTCTCCCCAACGGTCTTGACGTCTTTGGTTCCCTTGTAGAACAGCTCGATATTATAGCGCCAACGGCCATCGAACATTCTGACGGTGCGGTCGCAGACGGCTTTGCCAACCCGATCCGA
This sequence comes from Cohaesibacter haloalkalitolerans, assembly GCF_003574655.1. Taxonomy (GTDB): domain Bacteria; phylum Pseudomonadota; class Alphaproteobacteria; order Rhizobiales; family Cohaesibacteraceae; genus Cohaesibacter; species Cohaesibacter haloalkalitolerans. The sequence continues at coordinate 862,461 of NZ_QNUM01000001.1, read as the reverse complement.
GTTGGATGGAACAGAGATCAGCAGGCTGGAGAGCGGATCGACAATCCCGCGGGTGTGAACCTTGCGCAGCGGAATCCGGTCCGAATGCTGGGACAGCGGCGGAGAGGCCGAGAAGTCACTGACATTGCCCGAGCGCATCGCGATCTGGACAACATTGTGAATCTTGTCTTCCTTGGAATTGAGCGCATACATCGACGGCAGCATGCGATCGCCGCTGAAGGACCCCTTGCTGATGGCCCGTCCCTTGCTGTCGATGAACAGCCGCGAGATGCCCGATGTCTTGGCAAAGGCATCGATTGAATAATTGTGTCCCGAGACTGAGGCACTCACAGTGCCAGAACCAACGGGGATCCCGGCGACGGTGATACCGAAATTCGCCTCGATGTCGGTTGCCTGTGCCTGTGGAGCGAGGGATAGCAATCCCAAGGCAGCACCCAACGCAGCCGAGCGCAGCGGCCCGGACCGACGCCCGCCAGAAAGCGGACCACTTTTCCTATGTGAGGTCATGCACATCCAATCAAGCATGGTTTTTCCCCAAACGCCCCAAAATCAAAAGCAAACTGCCCTGTTGAACCAATCGTCCCCGGCACCAGCGACCAGATCCTGCTGTCGGGCCTGCCATTTCCCCCTGTGAATAGGGCGGGATGCAGGTCTCCTGCTGTCGAAGATCGTTTCCATACTCTTGCTGAATATGGTTAACAAATTGCGATAGCCCCCCATATAACCACTCGATGGATGCAAATTGAAGCAATTTTGCAACGATCGGGGCCCACTGCCGCAAGTCAGGTTGCGATGACTGACAGAAAAACACCAGGCAAGTCTTGCAAAAAGCATGGATAGATGCTGGTTTATCCGGAAAATGAGTCAGAATCTTGAAAAGATGACGCGAAAGCTCCCGGAAATGCTTGACGAGCGTCGCAAGGATCACTATACCGGGGCGACTTTCCGCCGGATTGCTTCAGGGCAATACGGCTGAACACAGAACAGAAAATGAGCGGGCGCCATTGGCGTCCTAATAATTTGTGAGGGATTTTCCATGGCACGTCGCTGTGAACTGACCGGCAAAGGCGTTCAGTCCGGTAACAATGTCAGCCACGCAAAAAACAGAACCCGCCGTCGCTTTCTGCCAAACCTGGTGAATGTGACTCTGCTGAGCGAAACCCTCGGCACTGGTTTCAAGATGCGCGTCAGCGCTCACGCTTTGCGTTCTGTTGAACATCGTGGCGGCCTTGATGCCTTCTTGGCCAAAGCCAATGAAGCTGATCTGTCAGACAACGCTCTGCTGATCAAACGCAAAATTGAAAAGGCTCAGGTTGCTGTATCCTAATGCAGCTTCGGTTCTGACCGAAAACCTTGCTTGATCGTCTTGAAGCAGCGCCTCTTTGGCGCTGTTTTCATATTAACGCTGCTTTGGGCTATTCTCCCATCCGCGGCAAACATGAAGGAGGGTGACATATGGTTGCTACTCGTAAAACCCTTGGCCTTGCTGTGCTGGCCATGGTCGGCGTCGTTGCGGCGTCCAATTATCTGGTTCAGTTTCCGTTTGAACCATTCGGCCTTCAGGATCTGCTGACCTGGGGCGCCTTTACCTATCCTATGGCATTTCTGGTCACCGACCTGACCAACCGCAAGTGCGGCCCCAAGAATGCGCGCATCGTCGTCGCGGCAGGCTTTGCCATCGCCGTTCTGATCTCGATCTGGCTGTCCACACCGCGCATCGCCATCGCTTCCGGCTCCGCCTTCCTGGTTGCCCAACTGCTCGACATCACGGTCTTCAACCGTCTGCGGCGCAACAGCTGGTGGAAAGCGCCTCTGGCGTCCAGCTTCTTTGGCTCGGTTCTGGATACGGTGATTTTCTTCGGCATCAGCTTTGCAGCGTCCTTTGCCTTCATTGACACGGGCTTTGGCATGTCGGCAGACCTGTTCCCGACGGAAAGCGCTTCGCTCCTCAGTCTCGGCATCATCGATGCACCGCGCTGGGTCAGCTGGGCCATCGTCGACTATTCCTGCAAGATGTTTGTTGCCCTGCTGATGCTGGCCCCTTACCGGGCCCTGCTCAGCCGTCAGGATGCTCTGGTCATGCCAGCCTGAAAGGCGCGGCCATCCGACATCAGCAAAAGTGAATAGAGCAAGGCCGGTCTGAATGTCAGTCCGGCCTTTTTGCTGTGTTCTTGCGCTGCCTTCCTTTGTGGTCTGGCGACAAGCCCAACCGGCTTTGTCGCCCTCGCCTACCGGTCGGCAGGCAGGCGGAATTGCAGCAACAGCGTATTCTGGATGAAGTTGAAATTGTCGTCAGAGATCAGGCTGATCAGACTGGAGCCATCCGGCTGGGGCTGAATATCCAACCCCTCCATATTGTCGATGGCATCACTGAGATTCGCCCGGAACAGCAGCTCGGCATTCCTGATGACACCGGGCTTGAAGTCCCCGGCCCTTACCCGGCGGATCTGCACCACCAACCCACCAAGAAGCGAGAAATTCCGCTCCAGAATGATAAGGTCACCACGCGCAGTGAAAGCTGCGTCGCTCACCATCAGCCCATCGGACTGCGGCAGCCGAAAGGCTTCGCTGCGCCCGTCCCAGACAATCCAGCCCAGCACTTCGCCGTTGACCGGCAGCTCGGAAAGCAGCGCGAAACCGCCACCATAGGGACCTGTGTCCGGAATGGTGGCAATGGCCTCAAGCCCGCGGTTTCCCCGATTGGCAGCATCGATGGAAGCATCAAGTGGCACGCGCTCGGCAATGCGCACCGGCATGCCTCCCTCAAGCGCATAGCAGACCACCCGCGTGTCCCCCTCAAAGCTCACGCAGACCTTGCCATCGCGCATCGCCAGCCCTTCGGCATCCCGACGCCACTGAGCCACCTCCGGCCCGATCCCCGGCAGGCTGCGCATCGACGCATCCCACACACCGGTCGGCTTGCCATCTTGCAACCGAAGACTGGCAGACAGAGCCGTTCCCCGGTCACTGACAGCCAGAAAGCGGCTCTCATCGAGAAACACCAGCCCGGAAAAACCGCCAAAGGCCTCTGCATCGCTGCTGAGCTTCAGCCCGCCGACCCAATCGAGCTTGCCATAGGTCGCCTTGCCCGAGCCCAGCCGCCCAAGCGAAGGGATGACCTCGGCAAAGACATCAATCGGCAGCGATCGCGGTGGGGACTTGGGCAGCGTGGCCAACGGGTCGGCACGACCAGACATGGAAAGGACTGCCGCCAACAGCACTATAAAGGAAAAGCAGACTGTCAGAAGCAGTCTGCTTGAGCGTCGGCACACCGGTCGCTGAGCCATGCCTTAGCGCTTCCGCAGGCGGCGGGACATGACACGCGGCTCTCTGACAGCCTTTTCATCAAACAGCTCGGCCAGCTTCTCGGTCATGGCGCCACCCAGCTCCTCGGCATCAATGATCGTCAGGGCGCGCTTGTAGTAGCGGGTGACGTCATGGCCGATACCGATGGCCAGCAGATTGACCGGAGAGCGGTTCTCGATCTCGTCGATCACCTCGCGCAAATGCTTCTCCAGATAGGTGCCTGCGTTGACGGACAGGGTGGAATCATCCACCGGTGCGCCATCGGAGATCATCATCAGGATCTTGCGCTGTTCGGGGCGCATCAGCAGGCGCTTGTGTGCCCAATCCAGAGCCTCGCCGTCGATATTTTCCTTGAGCAACCCTTCCCGCATCATCAGGCCAAGATTGCGCCGCGAACGCCGCCACGGGCTGTCGGCCGACTTGTAGATGATGTGCCTGAGGTCATTGAGGCGCCCCGGATTGGCTGGCTTGTCAGCCTTCAGCCACGCCTCGCGCGACTGCCCACCCTTCCAGGCCTTGGTGGTGAAGCCGAGAATCTCGACCTTCACATTGCACCGCTCCAGCGTGCGAGCCAGAATGTCGGCACAGACAGCGGCGATGGAAATCGGACGACCGCGCATGGAGCCGGAGTTGTCCAGCAGCAGCGTTACGACCGTATCACGGAATTCGGTATCCTGCTCCCATTTGAAAGAGAGTGGACGCATCGGGTCGGTGACAACACGGGTCAAACGCGCCGTATCGAGCATGCCTTCTTCCAGGTCGAAGTCCCAGCCGCGATTCTGCTGGGCCAGCAGGCGACGCTGAAGACGGTTGGCCAGACGGGCCACCACCTGATGCATATTCTGCAACTGCTTGTCGAGATGCCCGCGCAACCGGTCCAGTTCCGCCTGTTCGCACAGCTCTTCGGCGTGAATCACCTCGTCATAGGCATGGGTGAACACCCGATAGCCCTTGTCCGGTTCGTTGCGGCCGTGCTCGGGCGGCATGATGGAATCGCCAGCGTCATCGCCATCCAGATCATCAAACTGATCCATGTCCTGACTGGACTGTTCGTCAGTCTCCGACTGGCCGCCTTCCAGTTCATCAGCTCCGGCTTCGGTCTGCTGTTGCTGCTGATCACCGGATTCGGCATCTTCGGAGCTGTTGTTGCTGTCAGCATCCTCCTCTGCGCCGTTTTCGGTGTCGTCGGCATTCTCTTCGCTCTCTTCGACCTCGCCGCCCATATCGTCGGCGACATCGAGATCAGCCAGCACCCGGCGCAGATGGCGGGCAAACTTGGCCTGATCAAGCATGTCGTCGCCAAGAGCATCCAGACTGTCACCGGCGGTCTCTTCCACCCAGCCACGCCACTGCTCCACCAGATAATGGGCCGAAGCGGGGATCGGGGCGCCGGTCAGCTTTTCGCGGACCATCAGGGACAACACATGGTCGAGCGGCGCTTCTTCCACGCGGGTAGAATCGCCACTGACAAAGCGACTGTAGCGGTCTTCGAGCATGGCGTTGAGATTGTTGGCAAGACCGGTCATCTGGCGCGAGCCAATGGCCTCGACGCGGGCCTGCTCGACGGCGTCGAAGACGCTGCGTGCCCGTGCTCCGTCAGGGGCATGGCGTGCATGCACCCGTGGGTCATGACAGGCGACCCGCATGGCCAGACTGTCGGCCTGTCCACGCAAGATGGCAGCCTTCTCTTTCGTCAGCGCCCGGGGCGGTTCAGGCAGGCGCGCCTGCCCGTTGACCAGCATCGGCCGGTCTGCCGAAAAATGCACATCCAGTTCGACCGGACCGGCGATGGCGCGGAGCGTACCGCTCACCGCCTGCTTGAACCGTTCGTTAGGATCGCCTGACCCGCCCAGTTTGGATGAAGACTTGCTCGACATGCCTGATTTCCCGCTTGTTCCCTCTTGATCGATCTGTATCCGCAGCCCTTAGCTGACGGCAACATTCAGGGAGGATTCAGGCAGCTCTTCGCCAAAGCAGCGCTGGTAGAATTCGGCCACCAGAGGCTGTTCCAGCTCGTCGCACTTGTTAAGGAAGGTCACCCGGAAAGCAAAGCCCAGATTGCCGAAGATCTCGGCATTCTCTGCCCATGTGATCACGGAGCGCGGGCTCATGACCGTGGAAAGATCGCCATTCATGAAGGCATTACGGGTGAGATCGGCAACGCGCACCATCTTGTTGGCGATATCCTTGCCCTCTTCGCCGACCAGCGACTTGACCTTGGCCAGAACGATATTGACCTCATTGTCATGCGGCAGATAGTTGAGCGTGGTGACAATCGACCAGCGGTCCATCTGGCCCTGGTTGATCTGCTGCGTACCATGATAGAGCCCGGAGGTATCACCCAGCCCGACCGTGTTGGCCGTTGCGAACAGGCGGAAGGCAGGATGCGGACGAATGACGCGGTTCTGGTCAAGCAAGGTCAGACGACCGGCCACTTCCAGCACGCGCTGAATGACGAACATCACGTCAGGACGGCCGGCATCATATTCGTCGAACACCAGCGCCACATTGTTCTGCAGCGCCCAAGGCAGAATGCCGTCGCGAAACTCGGTAATCTGCTTGCCATCCTTGAGGACGATGGCGTCCTTGCCGATCAGGTCGATACGGGAAATGTGGCTGTCGAGGTTGACGCGAACACACGGCCAGTTGAGGCGTGCGGCGACCTGCTCGATGTGGGACGACTTGCCCGTGCCGTGATAGCCGGAAATCATCACGCGGCGGTTATGGGCAAAGCCTGCAAGAATCGCCAGCGTGGTCTCCCGGTCAAACAGATAATCGGGATCAAAATCAGGCACATGATCGCTTCTTTCACTGTAGGCAGGAACCTTCAGATCGATATCGATGCCAAACACGTCACGCACAGACACCTCGGTATCCGGCAAATTGGAAATCTCGTTGCTCATATCATTCATAACACTGCTCTGGATGAGGCCACTCTGGACTGAGGTGTCTTACCTGGAGGGGTTGAGATCGAAACAGGTCGAGATAAACCCCGCAGAGGACCTTCTTGAAATGCCTAGCTGTTCAGTTGGGCAACTTAGAACAAACACGACCGAAAAGGAAAGGAAAGATTGCCACTTTGCGCCCACCTTGCCAAAAAAAGAGGACAGCAGCGGCAAATGGGCCGCAAACGGGCGAGCACCGTCCGGCCACCCGGGCCAGACGGCAAAAGGCGATCAGCAATAGCCGCCAGCGCGGAGAGTATTGTAGGCGGCAATCACGTCCTGAAGTCGTTCCTCACACGCCCGATCCCCCTTGTTGAGGTCGGGGTGGTTCTCTTTCAGCAGCCGCTTGTAGGCGCGTTTGACATCATCTGCCGACGCAGGCAGCGTCAGCCCGAGCGTGTCAAAGGCCTTTGCCTCAAGCGGGCGCAGCTTGCGGGTCTGGCCCTGATGACGGGACCGGCGCTTCATCCGCTCGGCGGCACGCTGGGCACGGCCGTCGGAGAAACCGGTGGTCTCCCAGCTCTTGCCCATGGACTCCCCGGCCTGATCGGTTGCATTGCCCCATGCGTTGACGCCCATCTTCCAGGTCGGACGGTCACCGGTGGCCGTGCTGGCCTTGGCGGCATCGGCGGTTTCGTCGTCCATGCCGGTAAAATAGTTGTAGTTTCTGTTGAACTCGCGAGCATGCGTTTCACAGAAATTATGGAATTCTCGACCACCCGAACCGCGCTTGGGCGCCTTGCAGCCGCCCTTGCTTTCACACCCAGGCCATTCGCAAGTTTCTTCTTGCTGTTGCTTTTTGCGACGGTCTGCATCAGGTTTGATACGGATAGAGTCGAACAGTTTCGAGTCAAGGTTCATGAACTCAGCTTGTCTCCGGACGCTAGTTTTATCTTGTGTATGATCTATGGAGCAATCTGCGCTGGCGGACCCTCGCTGAAACGCTCCAAGGCGTTGTTTTGACAGGCAACCGGGAGTGAACGACCAGAGGGCCGTTCAGGAAACCGTCAAGGATGACAGGATCTCAAACTGTGAGACCTATAATTTGAATCAGAATTCTATTGCGAAACGGGAAAAGAACCCCATTTGCATAAGATCAGACAAAGAGACCCAAATCACCCCATAATCAGGAAGTGCAACAGTTCACCATTCCCAGCCATGACCGTCAAGCAGAACATTGAGAAAAAATTGAACATCCACCTTCAGCCCACAATGTTAGAGGTGATAGATGAATCAGACCTTCACATAGGCCACGAGCATGCTCGTCCTGAAGGGGAAAGCCACTTCAGGGTTCGCGTTGCCAGCCCGCTCTTTGCCAATCTCTCCCGGGTCCAGGCCCACAGAATGGTGCATGATATTATCAAAGAAGAGCTCGCAGGTCCAATCCATGCTTTGGCACTGGAAACCATCAGGCCCTGAAGAAACCGAAAGGCCCCACCCGGGGCCTGCCAGCATCAGCATCCGTCCGCATCGGTATCACCAAAAGTGATCCCTCCAGGGACCCTATTGCACCGGCGTTATCCTCAGCGAGGTGATCCGGTTGCGCTCCTTGCGCAGAACCCGGAAGCGGAAATTGTAGAAGGTAAAGCCCTGTCCCGGCTCGGGGATCTGGCGTGCCTCATGAATGACAAGGCCGGCAATCGTCGTTGCCTCTTCATCCGGCAGCTCCCAGTCCAGCGCCCGGTTGAGGTCACGGATCGGCACGGCCCCATCCACCAGCACCGAACCATCCGGCTCCTTGCGGACGCCCTTGACGTCGATGTCATGCTCGTCGGCAATATCGCCCACAATCTCTTCGATGATGTCTTCCAGCGTCACCAACCCCATCACTTCGCCATACTCGTCCACGACGAGGGCAAAATGGCTCTTGCGCTTCAGGAAGGCATTGAGCTGGGCCTTGAGGCTTGTCGTATCGGGGATGTACCACGGCTCGGAAGCAACGGCCACCACGTCCAGATCCTTGGCCTCACCCCGCACCTCGGCCAGCGCCCGCAACACATCCTTGGCATGCAGGATGCCGATGAAATTGTCCTGCTCGCCCTGCCAGAGCGGAATGCGGGTATAGGGGCTCTTCAGCACCTGATCGACAATTGACTCCGGGCCGTCGTCCAGATTGATCGACATGACGTTGGTCCGGTGGACCATAACGTCCGACACGTCCAGATCGGCAAGGTCGAGCAGACCGCCAAACCGGTCCCTGTCCGCCTTCACCACGCTGCCTTCCATGTGCAGAAGGTCGACGGCACCGCGCAATTCATCCTGTCCGGATTGGGCCGGATTGTCCTTGGCGCTGATACCAAGAAGGGAAATCAGCCGGTTGACCAGCCATTCCACAGCGGCCATCGCCGGTCCGAACACCTTGGTGAGCACATGAACATAAGGCCCCACCCGCAGGGCAAAATTGTCCGGATCGGAAATCGCCCATGTCTTGGGGAAGACCTCGGCGAAGACCAGCACGACAACAGTCATCACCAGCGTTGCATAGACAACACCGGTCTGCCCGAACAGATGGATGAACAGGCTTGTGGCAAGCGCGGACGCCAGAATATTGACCAGATTGTTGCCCAGCAACAGCGAACCGATCATCCGCTCCTTGATCTGCAGCAGTTGGTTGACCGCCTGCGCTCCCGGCTCGCCGTTCTTCTCCTTCTGGTGCATGCGTGCACGGGACGCCGCGGTCAGCGCCGTTTCGGAGCCGGAAAAGAAGCCCGACAGCAGGATCAGAATCAATATAGCCAGCGCAATCAGCCAGAGACCGGTAGCCATCAGACAAGTTTCTCCTCAAGGAATGCCCGCACGGTGGCTGGTTCAACGCCCTTCTCCACGAAGGATTGCCCCAGACCGCGCGTCAGAATAAAATTCAGACTGCCCCGGGACACCTTCTTGTCCTGTGCGATATAGTCCATCAGCAGATCGACCTTCGGCAGTTGCCCGGGAATGTCCTTTATATGGGTAGGCAACCCCACTGCTTGCAAGTGGGCAACAACGCGCTCCGTCACGGCAGGATCGCAAAGACCGAGCCGGGCTGAAAACTCGTGCGCCAGCACCATGCCGATGGCCACGCCTTCGCCGTGTACGATCCGGGCTGCGTCATATTCCGCCATGCCTTCCAGTGCATGACCGAAGGTATGGCCCAGATTGAGCAGCGCCCGCTGGTTGGCTTCCTTCTCGTCGGCGGCCACCACATCAGCCTTGGCCTGACAGGAGCGGGCAATCGCCTCCTCCCGTTCCGGGCCACCATCGAAAATGCCCTGCCAGTGCGCTTCCAGCCATTCGAAGAAATCAGGCTGGTTGATGAGCCCGTATTTGGCCACTTCCGCATAGCCGGCCTTGAAGTCGCGCGGCGTCAGGGTATCCAGCACCGCCGTATCGGCAAGCACCAGATGGGGCTGGTTAAACAGGCCGACCAGATTCTTGCCGTGGCTGGTGTTTATTCCGGTCTTGCCACCCACCGAGCTGTCCACCTGCGAGAGCAGGGTTGTCGGCACCTGAATGAACCGCATGCCGCGGCGGATGATACCGGCGACAAATCCGGCCAGATCCCCGATGACACCACCGCCAAGCGCGACGACGATATCGCCACGTTCCAGCTTGCTGTCGAGCACCGCATCACAGGCCTTCATGAGCCCCTTGTAGCTCTTGCTCTTCTCTCCCGGCTCCATGACCACGACATGATATTCAATGCCCGCCTCGGCCAGCGACGTTTCAGCGGTATCCAGATGCAGCCGCGCCACATTGCTGTCGGTGATGATGATCGCCCGGGAGGTCGGGAACAGCTCCTTGAAATAGTCACCGAGACCCGGCAGGATCGATCGCCCGATCAGGATATCGTAGCTGCGGTCTCCAAGCTCGACGCGCACCGTATGACTGACACTGTTCATTATTTTGCTCCCAAGACTCACAAGGACCGTCGCATCACAGGGACAGTCCCGCATCACGAATAAAGAAACCCCGACCGGCCACAGCGCACAGATGCACAGACCTCCGCTCAGCTGTCGCCTTCAATGCCGGTGAACTGCTCAATCGCCTCGATGACCGAGGTGACAATCTGATCATGCGGCGCTTCCTTGGAGAGGACCATGACATCGGCGGTTTCATAGACGGGATAGCGCTCATCCATCAGCCGGCGCATCACCCCTTCAGGATCAGGGTCGCGCAGCAAGGGGCGGTGAGACCTGCGCCTGACCCGCTCCATCAGCACATCGAATTCGGCCTTCAGCCATACAGACACGCCGCGTTCAGCCACCAACTCGCGGGTCTCGGCATTCATCCAGGCACCTCCACCGGTGGCGATCACCTGATCGCCCTCGTCGAGCAGACGGGCAATCACGCGCTTCTCGCCATCGCGAAAATGCGCTTCCCCATGTTGCTCGAAAATTTCCGCTATGGTCATGTTGGCGGCAGCTTCAATCTCTTGGTCAGCATCACGAAACGGAATCGACAGGCGCTTGGCAAGGCGCCGCCCGATGGTTGTCTTTCCAGCCCCCATAAGACCGACCAGCACAATCGGGCGCCCCGCCAGGGCGGCCACGACCCGCGCTTCCCGTTCCTTGTTCTCAGCTGTATCCGTATCCGCCATGTGTATCCTGAAACCTGCCATCCTGTGCCGATGATAATCGGGGTCAGGTTTGCGCCGGAAAGGTTAAAGCTGTCAAGCAACCATTTCAAATTCAATGTGTTCAGACCGCCGCAGTCCCCAATTGAGCCAAAATGAATTGGAAAGCGATGCCAAACAAATGACATTAACAATATATTGATGCTAGGTTGGCAGATGATCGTTGCCGAAAACCCCAATCAAGGATTCTTCAATGCCTAGTCTGATCAAAGCGCTGGTGTTTCTTCTTGTTCTTGGCGGACTGGTCGCGGGCGGGATATTTGCCCTGGCCAATTTCGTCGAACCGACCCAGCGCGAGATGGTCGTCCGCATCCCGGCAAAAACCATCAACTGACACGCCAAACCCGATAGCCTAACCGATCGGAAGACCTGCGACAGGGATTGAGCTGCAACCGTGACACTGGCAAACCATCAGGCCATTCATCTGTTTCTGGATTCACTGAGCGCCGAAAAAGGCGCCTCGGGCAACACGCTTGATGCCTATCAGCGGGATCTGGAAGATCTCAACGAGACCATGCCGGAGAAATTCGAGACATGCGCCACCGAGGATCTGCGCACCTATATCGGCGAGTTGTCCGAACGCGGACTTGCCGCCTCCAGCGTGGCCCGCAAGATTTCGTCGATCCGCCAGCTGTTCCGCTTCCTCTATCGCGACGGCTACCGCACCGACGACCCCTCGACAGCGCTCAAGGCCCCCAAGCGCGCGCGACCGCTCCCCAAGATCCTGACCGTGCAGGAGGTGGACCGCCTGATCGAGGCCGCCCGTTTCAATGCCTCGCTGGAAGGCCCGACGCCGAAACGCCAGGTGCGGGCCATGCGGCTCTATGTGTTGCTGGAGCTGCTCTATGCAACCGGCCTGCGCGTCTCCGAACTGGTCACCCTGCCCGCCTCTGCGGCCCATATGGACGGGCAATTCCTGTCCGTTGTCGGCAAGGGCAACAAGGAGCGGCTGGTGCCGCTTTCCGACAGGGCCAAGGAAGCCATGCGCAGCTATCGCGCCATGCTGAAAGCCACAGGGCTACCGCAAGGGCTCAACGCCCAGCCGTGGCTGTTCCCCTCTTCGGGTGAGGACGGGCATTACACCCGTCAGGCCTTTGCCCGCGAAATGAAGGCACTGGCTGCAGGTGTCGGACTTGATGCCGGTTCCGTTTCCCCCCACGTGCTGCGCCACGCCTTTGCCAGCCATCTGTTGCAGAATGGCGCGAACCTGCGCGCCGTGCAGAAGCTGCTCGGCCATAGCGACATTTCGACAACCCAGATCTATACCCACATTCTCGATGAGCGGCTGATCGAGCTGGTCCAGCATCACCATCCGCTCTCGGATGATTTCGAACCCGATGCGGATTAAAATGGGCATGACCTATTTCCGCCATTGTCTTAATCATAGTTGTTGTTAATGGCCCAAAGCAAAGACCGACGGCGGTCTGTTGCTTGACAGCCGGACCGAAAAAAGGCCAACGTGGCCGCGACATATCGTTCAGGGCTTTCTCCATTGAAGAAAGCATGAAAAATGGCCCCGCTCCGCCGGATCTTGTCTCACCCGAATGCGCTTTCGCGCCGGGAGACAGAGGGAGTGTCAGGTGCCGTGGATACCAATAGGAAAGAAGTTGGATCAAACCCGCTATGCATAGTTATCTGGAATTCGAGAAACCCGTCGCCGACCTTGAAGGCAAAGTGCAGGAACTGCTTGTTCTGCAGCAGACTGGCGAGGCCGTCGATGTGGGCGACGAGATCAAACGCTTGCAGACCAAAGCGGACAACGCTCTCAAGGATCTCTATGCCAACCTGACCCCGTGGCACAAGACGCAGATCGCCCGCCACCCGGACCGCCCCCATTTCAAGGATTATGTTGCGGGCCTGATCGAGGAATTCACCCCACTGGCCGGTGACCGCAAATTTGCTGAAGACGAAGCCATTCAAGCCGGTTTCGGTCGCTTCCACGGCCGCCCCGTGGCTGTCATTGGACAGGAAAAGGGCAGCGACACCGAAAGCCGCCTGCGCCACAACTTCGGCATGGCCCGGCCTGAAGGCTATCGCAAGGCCGTCCGCATCATGGAGCTGGCAGACCGCTTCAACATACCCCTCATCACCTTTGTCGATACTGCCGGGGCCTATCCGGGCATCGGCGCAGAAGAGCGCGGCCAGTCCGAAGCCATCGCCCGCTCGACCGACGCCTGCCTTGCGCTGGGCACACCAAATGTTGCCACCATCATTGGTGAAGGCGGCTCGGGCGGTGCCATCGCGATTGCCACAGCAAACCGCGTGCTGATGCTGGAACATTCCATTTACAGCGTGATTTCACCGGAAGGGGCAGCCTCCATCCTGTGGCGCGATTCCACCCGCGCCGAAGATGCTGCCACCACCATGAAGATCACCGCTCAGGACCTGATGGACTTCAAGATCATCGACCGCATTATTTCCGAGCCTGTCGGCGGAGCCCACCGCGACAAGGCCAAGGTCATCAAGCGCGCCGGCAACATGATTGCCGACTGCCTTTCCGAATTTGATGGCATGAGCAAGGACGAAGTGCGCAAACTGCGCCGCGAGAAATTCCTGGCCATCGGCTCCAAGCTGTAAGGCAAGCGCCCTGAAGGCCCGAAACACGCTCCGGCGGCAGAGACTCTGCCGCCTTTTCTGTTTGCAACCTTCACAAAAGCGCAAGGCCTGTCGCTACGCCATACTCTGGCCTGATTGACGCTTCATGGGATGGTAACGATCTATCAATCTGTTTTGGTTAATTTTTAGTGAGGGCCGCCCCGCTGACACGCCCGCAAGATGGGCAAAAGCGGGAGACTGGATCAGGTGCCTTATCGTCGAGAGCAGCCGTTTGTGGCACTGCCCCCAAGGCGCGCCATCAAGCGGCCATCCCCTCTGCTCCCGATCATGTGACCGCCCGGATCCTTGCGTGACGCCAGACAACATGGCAAAACGGCCAAGTATGGAGCAATTGAGAGTGAAACTGGGTTTCTGCGTGAGAGAAGACAACAAGCACATAGTCCGTAAAGTCGCTCTGATGGCCGCCCTCCTGGGCAGCCTGGCCCTTGCCGGGTGCAACCCGGAACTGATCGAGGATGGCAAGGCATCCCAGCCGATTCCGATCAAGCTCAAGCACCAGATCCAGAAAATCGGTTCCACTGAAAAGGCTCCGCTCTATATCCGGATCTTCAAGGAAGAGTCGGTTCTGGAAGCATGGAAGCAGACCAAGGACGGCACCTACGCCCTGCTCAAGACCTATCCGATCTGCGCCTACTCGGGCGAGATCGGCCCCAAGAAGAGAGAGGGTGACCGACAGGCGCCCGAGGGCTTCTATGATATCACGCCGGGTCAGATGAACCCGAACTCGAGCTATTATCTCTCCTTCAACATCGGCTACCCCAACAAGTTCGATCGCTCCTATGGCCGGACGGGGGCTCACCTGATGGTGCACGGATCCTGCTCCTCCCGCGGCTGCTATGCCATGGAAGACGAGCAGATCGCAGAGATCTATGCCCTTGGGCGCGAGGCCTTTGACGGCGGACAGCGCGCCTTTCCCGTTCACGCCTTTCCGTTCCGGATGACACCGGAGAACATGGCGCGGGTAAGTGGCAAAGAGGATTTCGCCTTCTGGCAGAATCTCAAGAATGGCTATGACCATTTCCAGATCACCCACATTCCGCCCAAGGTTGACGTCTGCAACCGGACCTATGTCTTTGACGCTCAGGGCGCCAGCAGTTTCAACGCCACGGCGGCCTGCCCGAGCTACACGCTCGACCCGACCCTGATGGCGTCTCTGGAGAAACTGCGTGCGACGGAAAATGTCCGCTTCAACGAAGCCCTGACCAAGCAGCAACAGGCCAAGGCCAAGGCAGACGCCAAAGCCAACGACACCATGGTTGAAGCGCAGCTGGAAATCCTGCAGCGCAAGGATCGCATCGCCGAGGGCAAGAATCCCGATGGCTTCCTCGCAGGACTGCTGAAAGGCACGCCAACCACCACGCGCCAGACACCGGCTCCCGCACAGGCAATAGCTCCAACACCGACGGCAACACCTGTGGAGGCCGCACAGGCACCGGTTCAAAATGCCGGAGCTCCCGCCTCCAACAGCTTCTTTTCCAAACTGGGCTCCGCAATCAGCTCTCCCTTCAAGCCACTGTTGAAGCAAGAACAGGCCAGCGTCACCAGCGATGAAACCACCCTGACCACCTTGCCAGAAGCGCGCCAGTAGCCAGTCAGCAGCTACAAGCCGCATGGGAAATGCGCCATCGGGAATTACCCCATGGAATGAACAAAGGGTGAGCCGCAGCTCACCCTTTGTTGTTACTGAATGTATTATCTGATGCGACTTGGCCCCACTGGCGCACCGGCCCACAAGCCCGCAAGGCCATGCCCCTGCGCTCACGCCACCCGATAGCCCATGCGCACGCCGCCCCAGTGGCGCCCCTGCACATAGATCGGTGCCGACACATCCTTCATCAGCACATATTTGCCACCGCCCATGTCGCGGCGATAGGTCTGCAGCAAAAACGGCTCGGTATTCTGCCCGGCCACCAACCCGACCCTGTCATTGAAAATGCGGCGGTTGCGGCAGTTGGCAGCATTCCAGGCAGGGTCACTGCCCTGTGGTTTGGAAAAGGCCTTGTTGTGGGTCGGCAGATAGCCATTCTTGTCAACGGCGGCGACAAATACCACCATGTCATTCTCAGCGACAATCGGCTCCTGAAACTGCGGCATCACCCGGTCGGTCATGTCAGTGAAGGGGGCCAACACCTGTTCCGGATTCGAACCAGGAACCGGCGTGTAGCTGTAATCGAACAGGTCTCGCAGCGAAATGCGACCGGCCCTCACCTCCTCCTCAAAAGCCTGCCCGATTTCACCAGCCAGCCGCTGGATCGACTGAATGCAGAAGGTGTTTTCCGTTTCAACACCAGCCAGCGAGGAAGACGCGATCATCTTGTCCGACTTGCCAACGGACGTCAGCAAACGCTTACTGGCCTTGTCGAGGCCGGTGTGCGTCAGGTCAAACGCCTTGTGAACGGCGTCAACATCCCCCACGAGCGAGGCAAGAGAGCTGTTGTTTTCGGAGACCTGCGTTTCGATCGATGCCGATGCCTCGCGGATCGCCTCGAAGGCCTGATCCAGATCCTGAATCACGTCCTGCATGGCGGCGGTGCTGTGCTCGACCTCTCCCATGAAACTGCTGGCCTGATCGCTGAGGCGGATCAGGGCTTCGGCCTCGCTATCAAGATCGCTCAGCGTTGCGCCGATGGTCTCCGTTGCCTTGCTCGTCTGACCGGCCAGCGCCTTCACCTCGGAGGCAACGACCGCAAAGCCCTTGCCGGCTTCGCCTGCACGAGCAGCCTCGATGGTCGCATTGAGCGCCAGCAGGTTGGTCTGCCGGGCAATCGCATCAATCGCCCCGGCGACATCCCGCACCGACGAAAAGGCCTCCTGCAACCCCTGAAGCTGTTTGTTGATGCCCAAAACCGCCTGCATCAGTTCATCAACCCGTGCCAGAGTCATTTCCGACATCTGACGGCTGCGCCCGACATTGACCGAGGTCTTTTCGGCGATGGCAAAGGACTGGCTGGCCGATTTCAGGATCTGGTTGTTGGTCGCCTGCACCTCTTCAGACGCGGCAACTAGCTGCGATAGTGACTGGAAACACGCTTCCGTTTCCGCGTTGATCAGCTCAACCTCGCCCGCCACATCGGCCATGTCCTGCCCCAGATTGTTGAGGTCTCCGACCATACTGACGAGATTTGCATGATCCGACGATTGCCGGGCAGTGTGCCCGCGTCCCGGCTCAGATCCCATACCCTCGCCAAGGTCATCCGGGTTGTGCGCTGCCTCCTGCAGCACCGCGTTTGCCTGTTTTTCATCTGTTGTAATTCTGGCTCTCGCGAAATTAAACAACTCTCGCCCCTTTCGAAAATCGAACATTTCATTTCACATTTTAATCAAAGTAAGAAAACACCAATCATTGGTAAAAATTGCTGGTTAACGGCGAAAATTATTCGACTTTACTTCTCTCCTCTTTACTCATTGATAATCAGATATTACATTGAATGAAAATTAAACAGGGAAGATCAAAATAGTCTATTAACCCGCAAGGTCTTCAATTCACTGACAATTATCCTAAATATGCCACAAATGAGGGCTAATTGCCGCTTGACACATCAGGGAAAGCGGCTTAATCGTAACGTTATAACATTACATATTCATGGTTCTGCCGTGAATGCACTCAATGAGCCCACCCCAAAAGGCACGAAAATTCCATCATGTCCAATTGCACCATCCGCGCCATCAAGATCGCATCAACAGCCGCTCTCTTGTCAGCGTCCGTCAGCCTGACTGCACAGGCAGCCCCAAAGGTCGCAACCTCCATCGCGCCGGTCTATTCAATCACGGCAGCCATCATGCAAGATGTTGGCACTCCGAGCCTGCTGATCGATCAGGCGACCTCGCCACACACTGCCAAGCTGCAGCCCTCCGACGCAAAGGCCCTGCAGGAAGCGGATCTGATCGTCTGGATTGGCGCAGCACTGACCCCAAGTCTAGAAAAGCCGATTGAAACACTGCCCGCGAAGGCCCGCATCCTGACCCTGAGCCAGATCGAAGGATTGACAGAGCTAGCGGTCAGAACCGGCGGCAACTGGGAAAAGCATGTTCATGCCGATGATGACCATGACGAAGACCATGACGAAAACCATGACGCTGGCCACCAAGACGGGGATCATGAAGAGCACGACGATCATGACCATGAGGGCCATGAGGGCCACGATCCGCATATCTGGCTGGACCCACTCAACGGCATCGCCATGGCCAAGGCCATTGCGGAAAATCTGAGCGCGATCGATCCGGAAAACGCATCCAGATATCAGGCCAATGCCGAGACCTTCCAAACAAGGCTCACCGCCTCGATGGACACCATCAAAAAGGATCTGGAACCGATAAAGAACAAGCCCTACATCGTTTTCCATGATGCCTATCACTATTTCGAAAACCGCTTTGGTATCTCCGCTGTCGGTTCAGTCATGCTGCAGCCGGGCGTTTCACCAGGTGTCGCCCGTGTCCGCGAGATCCGGGCCAAGCTTAAGGACCTCAACGTGGTCTGCATCATGGCTGAGCCGCAGTTTTCCGACAAGATTCTTGATACCCTTATCGAAGACACGGACACCAAAATTGGCCAGATGGATCCTATGGGCACCAATCTCCAGCTCGGACCGGATCTCTATGACGCCCTGATGCATTACAATGCCGACAAGATCCGTGAGTGCCTGCAATAGAGGCAGCACGCCATCGGATAGCCACAGCAGACAAAAAAAGCGGGTGTTGGAACCCGCTTTTCTTTTGTCAGGCCTGACCCCGGCCTATTCCTCATGCTTGAGGAAATCATAGCCGAAGCCGAGAATTTCCGGATCGATATGCTCAAGCAGCGACTGATCCTTCTTGGGATAGGGCAGCTCATTGAGCAGATAGCGCATCATGTTGATCCGGGCGCGGCGCTTGTCATTGGAACGGATGACGATCCAGGGCGAATGCGGCTGGTGCGTTTCCTTCAGCATGCGATTGCGAGCCTCGGTATAGGCATCCCATTTATCCAACGCCTCCAGATCGATCGGCGACAGCTTCCAGTGCTTGAGCGGGCTGTGACGCCGATCATGGAACCGCTTCCACTGCATCTCCCGGCCGATATTGAGCCAGAACTTGAACAACCGCGTGCCGCTGTCCCGCACCATCTTCTCGAACCGCGGCGCATCAACGAGGAATTTCTCGGTCTGCTCCGGCGTGCTGAAGCCCATGACGGGTTCCACCCCGGCGCGGTTGTACCACGAGCGGTCGAACAGCACGATCTCGCCCCGGGTCGGCAACTGCTGGGCGTAGCGCTGGAAGTACCATTGCCCGCGCTCCACGTCGCTGGGTTTGGATAGAGCCACGGAGCGCACGTTGCGTGGATTGGTATATTGCGTGAGAACCTTGATGCAGCCCCCCTTGCCAGCCGCATCGCGCCCCTCGAACAGGCAGACGACACGCTCACCGGTTTCCTTGACCCATTCCTGAGCCTTGACCAGTTCGACCTGCAGCGCTTCCAGTTCTTCTTCATAGGTGCTGCGCTTGAGTTTGTCCTTGTAGGGATACCCACCGCTTTTCATCGCCTTCTTTGCGAGTTTTTCGGGAAACTCGGGGTTATCCAGTTCAAATTCCAAAGTCATCCTACTCATTCCACCTCTTCTGAAATGCACAATTCCCTCGAGCCTACTGCCAAGACAACCCCGACGCCAGCCATGAAGTTCCAAAACGCCATATTTCCTTCATATTTAGCCTATGGTTTGGGGGACGATCGAAGCGATTGAGTTCACCTTCGATTTCCTTTAGACAAAAAGACATATCGCTCTGCAGGTCTTGACTGAATCGTTTTTGCGAGAGGAAGCCTCCTTGGCCCACTTCACACCTGTCCGCCATTTGTTTTTCATCGTCAATCTGGTGTTCTGCCTGTTGCTTGGCGGCCTGTCGATGGCCAACGCCCAGAACGGCGACGCCAAAGATCAGACCGATTCCATGATCGCTCGCCTCGACCAGATCGAGGCGACGCTGAACCGGGAAACCCTGTCTGACCAGACCTATACCAGCCTCAGGGCAGACCTGACACAGATCGGCACCGAGGCCAAGGACCTGCAAGACAAACTGCAACCGCAATTGCAGGAAACCCAGGCCCGCGCCAACACGCTCAAGCCCGCAGACCAGAAGGATGGTACAGAGGCCAACCCGGAAACCGAGGAACTGGCCAAACGGCGTCAGGAACTACAGGCCCAGCTTTCCGAGCTGGATGCCCAGATCAAGCTCGTCTCCTCCGCAATCGTCCGCACCGAACAGCTCAGCAACAGGATCACGGTCGCTCGTCAGCAACGTTTCACCAGCCAGTTGCTCGAACGCAGCAACACCATTCTCGACCCGACCCTCTGGGTAAAGGGTCTTGCAGGGCTGATCACCACATGGCAGGTAACCCTCACCCTGCTCTCGGACTGGGCGAGCTATCTCTCGACCAAGGCGGCGGACCAGATCTGGTCGATGCTGGCGATGCTGCTGTTTGTCATCCTCTTGATTTTCGGCCCGTTGCGCATCCTGTTGTTCGTCGGCCTGTCACGGCTCGCAAGCCTGGAATCGCCCACCGCCCTGCAACGCAGCTATTTTGCCAGTTGGGCCGTCCTCGTCTACACCATCTTTCCGGTTGCCATCCTCTGGGCCATCACGCTGATCCTGAGCAATGCCAACCTGCTGCCCGGCCGCATCGAACTGTTGCTCGACCACCTGTCGTTCGTTGTTTTCAGCGGCTCCCTGTCCTATGGGCTGGCCCGCGTATTGCTGGCGCCGGGGCGGCCAAGCTACCGGCTGCTCAAGCTTGAAACCGGCGATGCCCGCAAGATCTTCAGTGTCGCCCTGGCCCTGATCGTCACTTTCATGGTTGAAACTCTGGTCAATCAGGTTGATGAACTGCTGTTCGCACCGCTGGAAACGACCATCTTCCTCAATGGCGTGGCGGCTGTGCTGATCGCAGTTCTCGTCTTCATCGGCCTGCGCCTGCTGATCGCCGCTCAGCCCGACCAGTCGGTAGCGCCGGTGGAAAGCGAGGAGGTTCAGAACGGCTTCTCCCTGCCCCGCTTCATCCGTCTCCTGCAACCACTCGTCTGGCTCGTCTGCCTGATTGTTGGCGCCGCCCCCATCCTCGGCTTTGTCTCGCTTGGTGCCTTCGTCGCCGAGCAGATGGGACGCCTGTTTGTCATTCTGGGCCTGTTGGGCATCCTGTCCGCGCTGATCGACAACTTCCTGCTGGAATATCTGGGCTCGACCGATGGCCCCAAGCAGCGCATTTCCAAGGCCATGGGTGTCTCGACGAGCGCCGTCAACCAGCTTGGCGTGCTGTTGAACGGCATCGTCCGTGTGTTGCTCTATCTCAGCGCCGCCCTGCTGATCTTCTCCCCATGGGGCGTTGAATCGACCGACTTCCTGTCCTCGCTCAAGAATGCGATCTTCAACGTCAAGCTGGGTGACCTCACTATCTCGCCGGTCAATATCCTTGGCGCGCTGCTGGTGTTCATCATCGCCATCGTCCTGCTCAAGAGCGTTGAACGCTGGATCGAACAGCGATGGCTGCCAGCCACCAACCTCGATTCGGGCCTCAAGAGTTCCATCCAGACCAGCCTTGGCTATCTGGGTGTGATCATCGCGGCGATGATCGCCTTTTCCTACATGGGCCTTGACCTGTCGAATATCGCCCTCGTTGCCGGTGCCCTCTCGGTCGGCATCGGCTTTGGTCTCCAGAGCATCGTCAACAACTTCGTCTCCGGCCTCATCCTGCTGGTGGAACGCCCCATCAAGACCGGCGACTGGGTGGTTGTTGGCAGCGATCAGGGCTATATCAAGAAGATCTCCGTTCGCGCCACCAAGATCGAGACATTCGATCGGGCGACGGTTGTCGTGCCCAACTCCGAGCTGATCTCCAACCGGGTCATGAACTGGATGCACAACGGCTCCATGGGCCGGATCATCGTTCCTGTCGGAGTGTCCTATGACGCAGATCCGGAACAGGTACGCCAGATCCTGCTCGACGTGGCCGATGCCAATGGCTATGTCACCAGCTATCCGGCACCGGTGGTCTATTTCATGGATTTCGGAGCATCATCGCTCGACTTCGAGCTGCGCTGTTTTGTTCAGGACGTCAACAACTCGATGACGGCCAAAAGCGATCTGCGCTTTGCCATATTCAAGGCGCTCAAGGATGCTAGGATCGAAATTCCCTTCCCGCAGCAGGACGTGCATGTGCGTTCGGTCACGGTGCCTGAAGAATTCAAGCCAGTCGCCGAGGAGCCGCGAAAAAAGCTGCGGAAAACCAGATCGCGCCCTAAAGCGGACGAAGTCGAGGTGGAAGACAGCGCCTCTGACAATTCATCTGATGGGGATGCCGATGCTGCCGAAAATTAGTCTCTACCCGATAGCCGCGCTGATTCTTGCCGCTGCGCTGGCAAGCTGCGCCGAGGGGCCGGGGCCCGGAAGCCCGTCCATGTATGCCAATCTTGGCAAGGGCAACGTGAGTGTTGATCCGCAGGAAGCGCTCAACATGCTCAACGTCTATCGCAAGCGCCACGGTCTTTCGACCCTGACCCTTGATGCAAAGCTCAATGCCGCGGCACAGGAAGAAGCGAACGCCATGGCCAAGGCCGCTCAGGTCAGCCATGCGCTGACCCCGGACCTCACGCTCATCAAGCGTCTCGAGCGGGCGGGTTATGATCCGGTACTGGCCACCGAGAATATCGGCGCCGGTTACTATACGCTGGCCGAAGCCTTTTCCGGCTGGCGCGATTCCAGTCGCCACAATGCCAACATGCTCAAGGAAGGGGTAACCCAGATGGGCATTGCCACCCAGTTCCGGGGTGATGCGAAATACAAGGTCTTCTGGTCGCTCATTCTGGCCAAGCCGGACGAGCAGAAGTTCCAGCAGCCCGTGTCTCAGACCCGGCCAAGCGCCCTTTTCGCCCAGTAGCGCGCCGTATCTCTGGTGCTATAGGCCGAACACAACCCTTGTGCCGCGACCCGACCCAATCCGGTGAGCGGCACAAACAGCGTTGCCAGTTGGCGACGGCCCGCCCAGATATGTTCGGCCACCGGATGGCCACTGTCGGCAAGGCTGTCGATATAGTCGACACCGGGGTCGGAAACCGCCTGACGGCTGACCTCAAGCAGGATCTGCACTCCGGGCGAATAGCGTTTGTAGACGTCATCCATCCCGGTCTTCCAGGTGAACAGTCCCCGTCCGCAATGGAAGGTCACCAGCCCCGAAAGGCAACGGCCGTCCAGCACCATCAGGTCGATCTGCGCCCGCCCATTGGCCAGCATGCCCGGCAGGAACGCATGGGCAAAGGCATTGAGTTCGGCATTGACCGCCAGCGCCGTTCCCCTGTTGGCCTTCCAGCCGGAAGCCTCGACGCGCAGAAAGGCCTCTATGGCCTCGTTATGGTCGAGCCCGTCCCGCGTTGACTCAAATTGCAAGCTTCCCAATTCCTCCAGCCGACGCCATTGCCGTCCGGTGGTCTTTCGCTTGTTGCGGCTGAGCTGCAAGCCACCATCGTCCTCGCCCACTGCACTGCTTTCGCAATTGAGAAAGGCTCTGGTGTGCTCGCGCGTCCGCGGAATCAAGCCCTTGGCTGTGTTGCGTCCCAGCCTCAACGATACCCAGTTTTCCAGCCAGCCATATTCGCGGGCCTGCATCGGGAAATAGGGCCAGATCAGAACCTGGGCGTCAGAGGCCTCGGCCAGCTTGTCGAGCCCGACGTGGAAGTCGGCCTCACTGCGCAGGTGGTAGCCATCCGGATCCCAGAAGGCGCCGCCAACCGGACCATAGCCATGCGCCCAGAAGCGGGCAGAGCGCGCACCCAGCGTACTGGCGCCCCTGAGATTTTCATAAGGGAACCGATAGCCGCCAGACTGAACAACCTTGAGCCCTGACGCGGAAATCCGACCTTCGCCAGCGCGCATGAACAGTTCATCGACAAACGGATTATCAAAACGATCAGTCAAGCAGGTCTTTTCCTGAATGAACCTTGTTTGCTGGAGCATCTGATCAGTTCCCTGCAAGCAGATGTCATTCGCGCAATCGGTTGCCCAATGGGAAATGACAGTCTCGCATAAATCCGTTTCCGAAAGGCAAACATCCCGAACCATGGAACGTCACCGCGACAAGCCCGCAGGCCCACTCAATTTAAGTAGTTTCATATACGAAAAATACACTATGCGAAACAAAATCATCTACAAATGGTTAACTGCACCTGGCGCAACCCTGCCGGATTGATCACCCCGCAAAGCCACCGTCGGCCAGGAATTGCCGTTCCTCGGCGCTGGACTCCCGCCCCAGAACCCCATTGCGATGCGGAAAGCGCCCAAAGCGGTAGATGATGTCGAGATGCTCCCGTGCCGCCTTGATCGCCCCCTCTATGCCAGTCTGCTCCATCCATCTGAGGCAGCTCTGCTGATCGGCCAGATCTTCGGAATGCATCATCGGCATGACGGCAAACTGCTGCTCGGGCCCAGAAAGGCTGTCCCATTCGGGCTGCCGGACCATCTCGTGGGCCAGCGCAAGGGCAACCGCATCCTGCGAGAAAGCATCAGGAATACCGCGATAGAGATTGCGGGAGAACTGATCGAGCACAATGATCAGAGCCTGCTTGCCACGGAAGGTTTCGCGCCAGTCATCAAGACGCCCCTGCCGGGCCTCTTCCAGCGCCATGCCAAACCCGACCCGGATTCGCATGTCAAAGGCATTGTTCTTGGCAAACCAGAGTTTGGGGTCAGCGGAAAACCAGAAATCCAGAACATCATTTGGTGCAATCATCATCATCTCGCAATTCTATGTAAAAACACGTTGTAGCATCCTTGCTGATTTGAATGAAAAACAGAAGACAAATATAGTCGCCAGCAAGGAACCCCGTTCGGGGGCCACATTCAATGGTAAAAGAGAGCGGTATGTCACAGGGCGGCAGGAAAGGCGGCGCGATGCAGGAACTGGATTTGTCAGACCTCAAATGTCCCTTGCCGGTGCTGCACACACAAAAGGCATTGGCAAACATGGCAGAGGGATCGCGACTGCATGTGCTGGCGACTGATCCGATGGCCGCCATCGACATTCCCCACTTCTGCACTCAGAAGGGGCATCGACTGATCGAGGCCAGCCAGTGCGGCGACCGGCTGTCCTTCATCCTTGAAAAGGGAAGTGGGCAGGATTAACCCCGCGCCCGTCCCGAAGCGCGGACGTCAGGGCTTGGGTCGCGGCAACTGAGCAAGCCGGATGACGTCACCCTTCTGCGGCTGGGCTGGCTGGACTGGCTGGGCCGCAACCTTTTCCTTCGGCGCAAACTGCGGCAGATGCGGCAGCGATGGCGGCAGAATGACCGGCTGCTCCACGGAGCGAACACCGGCATAGACTCGCACTGGATCCATCAGCGTGAAGCGCGGCGACAGATAGCTGACGTTATACTTGACCTCCGGGGTCCACTTGACCTGCCCGTTGGGGCAAACCTGAGACCGCATGTCCCCCACCGACCTGATGGGGCCGAAGGCTGTTTCCTGCGTGATCGGAACACCAGAACCTGACCGCATGTCCTGACGCTCAAAGCCCTCGGTCAGCAGGAAGGCTGCCGTCTCGGCCCGGATCTGTGAGGTTGGAGCCCCCATGACCACCGCCATCAACTGCCGCCCGTTGCGGGTCGCAGCGCCGACGATGTTGTAGCCGGACGCACAGACAAAGCCGGTCTTCATGCCATTGGCGCCACGGAAATGCTCCAGCAGCGTGTTGTACGAGCGCAGAACCCGCTTGCCATGACGAATGGCCGGGATCTGGAACAGGGTCCTATATTGCGGAAACTCGATCAGGATCTGCCGGGCCACAACAGCCATGTCCCGAGCCGAGGACACGTGGCCGGAGGCGTAGAGGCCATTGGCGTTGACAAAATGCGAGGCATGCATGCCAAGCCGCTGGGCTTCCGCATTCATCCGCTCGGCAAAGCCCGCTTCGCTGCCACCGACCCGCTCGGCAAGCGCAGCGGCAATATCATTGGCCGACTTGACCAGCATCATGCGCAGCGCATTGCCAACGGTCAGCTTGGTGCCAACCGGCAGGCCCATCTTGGCAGGCGGATAGGACAGCGCATGCTCGGACACGGTGAGCACGCTGTCCTCGGAAATCTCGCCCGTTTCAATTGCCCTGAAAATCACATAGGCGGTCATCAGCTTTGTCAGCGAGGCCGGATACCATTTCTGGTTCGCGTTCTTCTGATAGAGCACATTGCCCGTTGCCACATCCATCAGCAGCATCGGATTCTGCGAAAGCTCCAGCTCTGGCTTCGGAGCCTGACCGGAGGCCGCTTTCGCACCGCTTGCATTGGCCCATGCGACCTGCGCCTGAACAACGGCCAGCACCAGCAGGAATGTGGTGACAAGGGGCCGAAAAACAGCACGTCGGGCAAGCGAATACCGGCGTCTGATGACGATAAGGTCACTCATGAAGAACTGAAACTCCCAAAGGAAATGGCAATGATAGGACGGGCGGCTGCGTTTCATCTCTATCGCAAGATAAAGGCACGAACAAGACAAGGCCAGAGCAAAAGCCCCAAAAACACCTCAAATCACTATGCAGGAAAGGATCAGTGCATTTCCTTAGAAAGCCTGCGAAGAAGGCCACCATTTCCAACAAAAGCCCTTGCCCCGCTCCGGCCATCTGACTAATCTGGCCCCATTGCATGGCACCCCCGAGAGCCGTGCCCATCCCAGTCAGTCTTGTGCGCGAAGCTGTCCTTCATAGCGCCGCACACGGACACAAAACCAAAATCATCACTGATTGACAAAGCCCGAACAAGCCTTCCGGAAAGACAAAGGTCAACCCAATGCCCATTATCAATCGAATTGCCGAATTTCAGAACGAGATCCAGAAAGTTCGCCAGGACCTTCACCAATATCCGGAGCTACAGTATGACGTCCACAAGACGACCACCCGAGTCATTGCCGAACTGAAATCCTACGGCATCACCAACATCACCTCAGGTGTTGGCAAATCGGGCGTTGTCGCCGTCATTCAGGGCAAGAGCAACAAATCGGGCCGTACCATCGGCCTGCGCGCGGACATGGATGCCCTGCCGCTGCACGAAGCAACCGGCAAGCCCTATGCCTCCAAGGTCGAGGGCAAAATGCACGCCTGCGGCCATGACGGCCACACCTCGATGCTGCTCGCAGCCGCCAAATATCTGCAGGAAACCCGCAATTTTGATGGTGAAGTCGTTCTCATCTTCCAGCCGGCCGAGGAAGGTGGCGGCGGCGCCCGCGCCATGGTCGAGGACGGCCTGATGGATCGCTGGAACATCGAGCAGGTCTATGGCATGCACAACTGGCCAAACGTGCCACTGGGCGCGTTCCACACCCGTCCGGGATCCTTGATGGCATCAGCCGACCGCATTTACATCAATGTCGAAGGCAGTGGCGGCCATGCTGCCAAACCGCATGAGTGCATCGACACGGTGTTGGTGATCGCGGCCATCATTCAGGCGGTGCAGTCCATCGCAAGCCGCAATGTCGACCCACAGGATTCCATCGTCATTTCCCTGTGCCACGTCGAAGCCGGCTTTACCGACAACGTGATCCCGCAAACCGGTCTCATCGAGGGCACTGTGCGCACGCTCAATCCGGAAACCCGCAACATGGCCGAAAAGCGCCTCAGAGAAATCATCGAGGGCACGGCGGCCGTCTATGGCGCCAAGGCAACCCTCGACTACAAGCGCGACTACCCGGTGACCGTCAACCATCCGGCCCAGACAGAAATCGCAGTCAAGGTGGCCAAATCCATCTCGGGCGCGGACAAGGTCGAGGACAATATCGTCGCCACCATGGGCGCAGAGGACTTCTCCTTCATGCTGCAGGAGCGCCCGGGTGCCTTCATCTTCATCGGCAACGGCGACTCGGCCCCACTGCACCATCCGGAGTATGATTTCAACGACGAGATCATTCCGATCGGAGCCTCCTACTGGGCCAAGCTGGTTGAAGAGTTGCTGCCCGCCTGATGACAGTCACAGAGAGCCGGGTCAAAGCCCGGCTCTTTTTTTGCCCCTCCCCGACGTATCGAGACGTATCAAGACGTATCAACATGTGCCCTCAACAGACGAGACAATAGCCGTTGCTCGAAGCCCTGCCCCTGTTTGCCAACACCCAACTCGACGAGATCACCCTCTGGGGTCTGATCTTTGCCAGTTATTGCACATCGGCCTTCACAGCGGCCTTCGGCATCGGCGGCGGGGTGGCACTTCTGGCCATACTCGGCATGGTCATCCCCGTCACCACGCTCATTCCCCTGCACGGAACGGTGCAGATGGGATCCAACGCCGGACGCGCCTGGCATTTGCGCAGCCACATAAGATGGCGGCTGATCGGGCTATTGCTCGTCGGCTCGGTTGTCGGAACCATCATCGGTTCGCAGATCGTCGTTGCCTTGCCTGATGCCGTGCTGAAAATCATTCTTGCCCTGTTCGTGCTGACCATCACATGGCTGCCAACCCCGCGGCTCGCCGCCAGAGGCGACAGCATCGTCACCGTCGGGGCGTTGATAGCGGCGATTGCCAATATGTTCGTGGGCGCAACAGGGCCGCTGATTGCAGCCCTGATATCCAGCCGGGTTGCAGATCGTAAACAGGTCGTGGCCACCCACGCCACTGCAATGACCCTGTCGCACGGCCTGAAGATCATCGCCTTCGGCTTCATCGGCTTTGTCTATACCGACTGGCTGGGTCTCATTGGTGCGATGATCCTGTCCGGCTATCTGGGCACTCTTACCGGCAGCAAGCTGCTGCACATCATGGATGAGGGGCTGTTTCGCAAAGCCTTCCGGGTCGTCATCACGGCCCTCGCCCTGCTCATGCTCGCTGGCGGCCTCAAGGGCTTCCTCTAGAAGCGGAGAGCAATGCCTGCTCGATCCGATCGGCCAGCGCCAGACAGGATGGGCCGGAGCGGTCTTTCGCCCCATCGAAGCAGGCCACGATGCGAGCCGGGGCTTCTGACAGCACCCAAATCCGGTCAGCCATCGCGGCGGCGTGTCGGGCATCGTGGGTCACCATCACGATGCCCATGCCCCGATCAGCGACACGGGAAAGCAGCAGGGTTTGCATCTGCCTGACCAGCGCAACATCAAGACCATCAAACGGTTCGTCGAGCAGCAACAGGTCCGGCTCGATGACCAGCGCCCGCGCCAGTGACACCCGCTGCCGCATGCCGCCTGAGAGCTGATGGGGAAACTGCCGGTGACTGGCCCTCGGCAGGCCCACCGCATCCAGCATCGCCTCTGCCCTCGCCACCCGTTCGCGCCCCGAGACGGGTTGTGCCTTGAGCGCGAAGGCAACATTGTCCAAAGCGTTGCGCCATGGCAACAGACGCGGTTCCTGAAACATCTCGGACAATCGCTCTGCCCGACAGGCAAGCTTCCCCTCTGCGGGCTGATTGCCTCCAAGCACCAGCGACAGCAGCGTTGTCTTGCCAGCCCCGGAAGGCCCCATGAGGGCAACCACCTGTCCGCGCCGACAGGCGAGATCGATGCCCGACAGCACCACTCGCTCGCCATAAGCAAACCCAACGCCGGAAAGCGCAAGCAGGGCGTCATCCATCGCCATGGCCCTCCTCCTCTTGCCGCCAGACATGCATCCGCTCACGCACCAGCCGCAACAACAGCTGGTCCAGCATGATCAGGATAGCCACCACCACCACGACCCAGGCCAGCAGCTCGGCCGTATCGACTCGTGCCCGCGCAGCCGCGATCCCGTCGCCAATGCCGCCGGAGCCGGAAAGCAGCTCAGCCATAATAGACACCTTCCACGACATCGCCAGCGTGGTCGCAAGGGCCGGATAGAGATAGCCCAGCATATGCGGGGCATAGACATCGAACAGCATCGCCCGGGGCGGAGCACGGAAGGCCCGCGCCATTCTGGCCAGATCACTGTCAAGGCTTCGCACAGCCTGAACAGCGGCGGCAAAAACCATCGGCGCCGTGGCAACCGCCACAGTGAACACCACCGCCCACCGGCCTCCGAACCACAACAGCGCCAGCACCACCCATGCAATCGCCGGAACGCCCAGAAGAATGATCGCCACTGGCTGCAACAGAAAGCGCAGTTCCTCGAACCGACCCGCAAGCCCACCGGCAACAACGCCAATCAGCACGCTGAGGCACCAGCCCGTCAGCGCATTGAAGGCCGTGGCCTGAAGCGCATCCCCAACCTCACCGCTCCCGATTAGCCGCTGAAGCTTGACAAGAGTTTCGCCAACACCGGGCAGAACAAGAGAGCCATAGGCAACATGGCCCGCCTGCCAGAGCACCAGCATCAGCCCGACCCCGGCCGCAAACAGCAGGGCGCGACGCATCCCCCTGCCCCTTTTTCCCCGTTGTGTTCTGCGCTGATCGGTCTTGCCCACACTACCCCCAGTAAAAGTCTGAAGTCGGTTTCCGCCCGCCGACAATCCCCGGATCAAGGCTCATCAGATGCTCGAAATACAGCTCAATGTCAGCCTGCGCCTCTTTGGCCGATAGCACATCGAGATGCACGAAAGGCAGGGACTTGGCAATAACCGGCGCGGGCAACGGTAGTGACTGGGCGGCCAGCTTGCCAGCTTCGTCCCAGTTGGCCATCGTCCATTGCCCGGCCTCAACGCAGGCTTCGTGCACAGCCCGGACAACCTCCGGCTTTTCTTCCAGAAAGGCAGGATTGACCGCCAGCCCGACCTGCGGAATGCGCGGGCCTCGGCCGGTATGGGCACCATAGACCTCGGTGATGTCGATCGCCCGATAAAGCGGCACGCCCGCCTTCTTTGCACGAAACAGGGCTGCGGTGGACGAGGGTTCATGCAACACCGCCACATCCCCTCGCCCGGCCAGATAAAGCGGCACGGCTTCCCCCGGCGAGCCGACATAGTCGAGCGTCACATCCTTGTCCGGGTCCAGTCCAGACCATTTGAGTACCAGACGAAACAGCAGATCGGGCGCTTCATTCTTGTTCGACAGCAACACCCGTTTGCCTGCCAGATCCTCAATCCTATGGATACTCTCGTCTCGCGCCATCACATAGAGCACACCCCATGTGACCACGTTGACCATCACGGTTCCCGCCCCGCGATTGAAGAAGTTGGCAGCCGCATAGGTGGACGTGGCAAACATCTTGAAGTCACCGGATGCGATCCCGGCCCGCATCTGGTCGGTGCTCTTCCAGACGTCGAAGCGGACACCCGGCGCAGCCTTTGCTAGGGTTGAAGACAGCGCCGCACGGGCAAAGACCGCAGACGGCGAAGCTGGAATACCCCAGAGGACAAGCCCGCTGTCGCTGGCACTAGCCCCGATACCGCCAAGCCCTCCGAATGCACCGGCCAGCGCCGCCCCGGCACCCCACCGCAGCATGGCACGACGATCCAAAGATGACTGTGATGAATGGGACATCTTACGACCTTCCGATTGACGCATGACAACTCCGCTTAACAACACCATCATTTTCGCGGCAGCTGAATATCTTTCGAGGAAAATTATAAAAACTGAGCCCAAAGGACCATAGTCAACACATCAAACGACGAGCAATACTAAAGTATTAATCACAAGCCAACTCAAGCAGGAAAGTCCATTTCCTGCTTCTATTCTTGAGCATTATCAGTTTTGAAGAGCTCTCAACAGCACTCTAACCTGTTTAAGTTTCACCACATTTTAATACTTCCAGAAATTACAACAAAACCGTGTCGTAAAATTTGCGAAATGAATTAATTCACGCGCATTTTCCGATTATACGCAAACCATGCACCAGTTTGATTTGCCGCAAGATTTTTCTCCGCTCCTGCCTGAACATGAAGCAAAACAACAACAGGCATTGTCCAAATGGGTGGATCTTAGAGGAAGGCTCCAAGTCAGTATCGGGACAATCTGAAGACAATCGACCCGCGACCTGAAACGGCGCCTTGCAGTTAACGTTGGTTTATTCAAGCGACGGGGGTCACTGTGGCACACGTGGTGTATGGCGTTTGGGACGGGGTTGTTCATGATGCGAGGCGCAATCTGCCTGGCAAAGACACCCCTCTGTCCGCACTCAGAAATTTCGACGAATTCGATGAAGGCAACGCCGTGCGGGCCTTCTTTGCCGACAGGGGGTTCTTCGTCTTCGATGAAACCGTCAGTCTGGTTGACGGCCTGTTTCACTACATGAGCAAGGCCGCTGAGCAGTCCTGTGGGGCCTGCACCCCCTGCCGCATGGGCACAGTGTTGATCCGCGATGCGCTTGACAAGATGCGCCGGGGTCTCGACACGCCACTCGACTTTGACGACATCGAGATGCTGGGCGAGCAGATGAAGGAGACTTCCCTTTGCGGTCTGGGGCAGACCTGCTGTGTCGCCCTGCTGGAAGTCATTCGCAATTTCCGTGAGCAGATCGAGAAGGAGGTGGCCAACCATTTGCCCATCCGCGCCCAGCACGGCATGGCCTACATGACTGCCCCCTGCATCGAGGCCTGTCCGTCGAAGGTCAATGTGCCGCGCTACATCGACTATATCCGCGACGGCAAGCCAGAGAATTCGCTCGGCGTTCTGCTGCAGAAATATCCCATGGCGGCGACCTGTGGTCGGGTTTGCGTGCGCTATTGCGAACAGGCCTGCCGCCGCAAGTTCGTTGATGAAGCGGTGGGCATCAAGACCCTCAAGCGCTTTGTTGCCGACCAGCAGAAGGGGCCTCATGCCCTCAAGTTCACCCGCGAAATGATCCAGAAGCCCCTCGCCGATGGCATGAAGGTCGCGGTCATCGGTGCCGGACCGGCAGGTATCTCCTGCGCTTATCACCTGTTGCTGCACGGCTATCACGTCGATGTCTTCGAGAAGCAGGACAAGGCGGGCGGCATGGCCCAGATCGGCATCCCGAACTATCGCCTGCCAAAGGATACTCTGGCGATGGAAACCGACATCATCGTCGACCTCGGCGGCCGCTTCCTGTTTGGCCAGCAGCTCGGCACCGACTTTACCATCGACGATCTGTTCCAGCGCGGCTACAAGGCCATCTTCCTCGGGCTCGGCTGCCAGGAAGGCACCATGCTCGGCGTCCGTGATGAGGAGAAGGTCCGCGAGGGTTATTTCACCGGCATCGACTTCCTGCTCAAGGTCCACGACCATGTCGACGGCATCGACACCTTCCAGCTGAAGGGCGACGTCGTGGTTGTCGGCGGCGGCAACGTCGCCATGGACTGTGTCCGCTCTGCCGTGCGCCTCGGGGCGACCAAGGCCCATCTCATCTATCGCCGCACCCGCGAGGCCATGCCCGCCGACACCGAAGAGGTGGAAGAGGCCGAGAAGGAAGACATCGACTTCCACACCCTCTGCACCCCGATCCGGATCATCTCCGAGAATGGCAGGATCACCGGGGTCGAGCTTGTCGAGATGGAAGAAACCGAGCCGGACGAAAGCGGCCGCCGCAGCGTCCGCCCGATCCACGGCACTGAACACATCATGCCCTGCTCGACAGTCATAGCTGCCATCGGCCAGCAGGTGGAAAATCAGGAAACCATCGCCGAGGAAGGCATTGACTTCAACAAGTGGAAATGCGTGGAAGCGGACAAGTCCCTCACAACCTCCCGCCCCGGCGTCTTTGCCGGTGGTGACTGCGTCACCGGCCCCTCGACCCTCATCTATGCCATGTCGGCAGGGCTCAAGGCGGCGCGCAGCATCGACGACTGGATCCAGTTCGGCACACCGCGCTTCTTCAAGCGCTCCCGCATGCGCGAGCTGATCAACGAAAACGCCTTTCTCGCCAGCGATGCGGTCGAAACCCCGGTGCGCAACGGCTACCGGGTGCACAATCCGGCGCTTGACCCGGAATTGCGCAAGACGATGTTCGGAGAGGTGGAACAGACCATCAGTCTGGCAGATGCCTATAAGGAGGCCCAACGCTGCATGCGCTGCTATCGCCTCTATTCCGTGATCACCAAGCATTCCATCCCCGAAGGAGCGGCCTGAGCCATGTGCACCATTGAGCCGATCAGCCACGCCGGACGCGACCCTGCCGAGGCAACCATCAAGCTCCAGATCAACAACAAGACCTGCATGGCCTTCCCGAACGAGACCATCCTGTCCTGTGCCCGTCGTTACGACATCTACATCCCGACCCTGTGCGAGCTGGACGACATCGACCACACCCCGGGCACCTGCCGTGTCTGTCTGGTCGAAATCACCCATTCGGGCCACGACGGAGCCCAGATCGTCACCTCCTGCAACACACCGGTGCGGGAGGGCATGACGGTCGAGACCCGCAGCAAGAAGGCCCGCAACATGCAGCGGCTGCAGGTCGAGCTGCTGATGGCCGACCATCTGCAGGACTGCGCCACGTGCATTCGCCACGGCGACTGCGAACTGCAGGATGTCGCCCAATATGTCGGCCTCAAGGAGAACCGTTTCTTTGACCGGGCTCTGGCAGAAAGCCGACCGGTGGATGAGGCCTCGACCGCCATGGTCCGCGACATGCGCCGCTGCATCCGCTGCCAGCGTTGCGTTGCCATCTGCCGCGATCATCAGGGCATCGATGCCCTCGTCATCGAAGGCACCGGCAACAACCGCGTTGTCGCCCTGCGCGATGGCCATGACCCACTGAGCAACATCTGTGTTTCCTGCGGACAGTGTGTTCTGGTCTGCCCGACAGGAGCGCTGGGAGAACGGGATGAAACCGACCGGGCGCTTGATTATATCTGCGATCCGGACATCATCACCGTGGTGCAGTTTGCTCCCGCCGTGCGCGTTGCCTTTGGCGAGGAATTCGGCATGCCCGCCGGCACCAATGTCGAGGGCCATGTGATCGCCGCCTGCCGCAAGATCGGCGTCGACATCGTGCTCGACACCAATTTCGCTGCCGATGTGGTGATCATGGAGGAGGGCACCGAGCTGCTCGGGCGCCTCAAGGAAGGCCGCAAACCGACCTTCACCTCCTGCTGCCCGGCCTGGATCAACTTTGCCGAAACCCACTATCCCGATATCCTGCCGCTGTTGTCCTCGACCAAGTCACCCCAGCAGGTGCTTTCGACGATTGCCAAGACCTATCTGCCGGAGAAACAGGATATCGCGGCAGACCGCATTCGCGTCATCTCGATCATGCCGTGCATCGCCAAGAAGGACGAGGCCGCCCGGCCCCAGCTGGCAACGCTCGGCGAGCGGGATACGGATGTGGTGCTCACCACGCGGGAGTTCGCCCGCCTGCTCCGGCGGGAGGGGATCGATCTCAAGACCATCAAGCCATCGAGCTTTGACAATCCCTACATGAGCGAATATTCCGGCGCAGCTGCCATTTTCGGCACCACGGGCGGCGTCATGGAGGCCGCCGTGCGCACCATCTATGCAGTGGTCAACGGCAAGGAGCTTGACAGGATCGAGCTGACCCAGTTGCGCGGTTTCGAAGGCATCCGTGAAGCAACAGTCGATCTGGGCGACCCGATCGGCGAAGTGAAAGTGGCCATGGTCCATGGCCTTGGCGACACGCGCAAGCTGGTCGAGATGATCCGGTCGGGAGAAGCCGACTACGACTTCATCGAGGTCATGGCCTGCCCCGGTGGCTGCGTCGATGGCGGCGGCTCGCTACGCTCCAAGAAGGCTTATCTGCCTCTTGCCATGGCACGGCGCGAGACAATCTACAATGTGGACCGCAAGACCAACGTGCGCCAGTCTCACAAGAACGAGCAGGTTCAGGCCCTCTATCGGGATTTCCTCGAAGCGCCCAACTCGGAGAAGGCCCATCATCTGCTGCACACCCATTATGAGGACCGCCGCCGCGAACTCAAGCACACGGTCAAGGAGATCTGGGACAGCCTGTCGATGAGCTCAGTACTCTACTAGCAAGGGGCAGCAGACAGAACAGAAGGCCTCCGGATGGCAACATCCGGAGGCCTTCTTCCATCCGATCGTCCGCCTAGTGCATCAGGTCGTAATTGAGCGGAATGCTGCAGGTAATCTCGAGATTCGAGCCGCAATGGCCGACCTTCCAGCTGCCCCCCAGATGTTGAAGCAGATGCTCGGCCACCAGCAGATTGCCAGCGCGTTCAGCCCCGAACAGGTCAGCCAGATTGATGGCGCCGGGCGCGTCCAGAGCCTTGGTCTCGAAATCGGCTTCCTCGTCTGATCCGAATTCGGAAATGAAGATCTCGAGAAACTCCACCCCCAGCTCATAGCTGACGGCAATATCGGAATTGACGTCCGAGTAGCGCAGCGCACCGCGCAACAGCACGAAGACCAGTTCCCTCAGCAATCCCTCATCGCTCAGGATGATCGAGTCGGCCACATGTTCGCAAAAGCTGAGCCTCTTGCCGAATTGCTCCGCTTCGAAGCGACATTCATCGACCACATCCGTCAACAGGGCGCTGACATCAAACGGTCTCAGATCAATCTCGCTTTCCTTCTTTAGCACAGACAGGCCGACCCCGATGAAATTGATCTCGTTCCTGAGGGCTGAAATCTGCTCAAGCGCATCGGCGATCAGGCTTTCGGCCTCCCCGCCCCTTTGCCCCCTGAGGGCCGACAGGGCAAGCACGGCAAAGCCGTGCGAGCTGTCCAGCCGCCCGCTGATATGCCGGAGCCACCGGCTGATCATGTCCGCATCCAGCTGTTTCTGGCGATGCTCCAGCCGGGTCTTGGAAGCAATCTGGGCGATGGTCGGCAGCATCCGCTCAAGCGTTCCGGAGGAGAGGTCCTGCTTGGCCAGGAACAGATCAGCCCCCGCTTTCATGCTGATGTCCTGAAACGTGCTGTCGTCAAGCGACGACATGACAACGATGGTCCTGCCGTCCGGCCCGTCCGCTCTCAAGGACGAGACCAGTGAGAGGGAGGTTTCCTCCCCCATCCAGAAATCCAGAAGATAGAGGTCATACTGCTTTTGGGCGCAAAGGGCGGCGGCCTCCTTGAGGGTGGAAGCGATCTCGACATCAAGCTGAAAGCCACTGAGCCGCCCCAACAACCATTGCACATAGCGGCGGTCGATCGGGTCATCATCAAGAAGCAGGCAGGAAAGATGAATGTCCGGCGCGGCGACCTGTGTCACCCGCTTGAGCTCATTTGCCATTCCATCAGAATGGTTCATCCAGGCAGCGCACATCTGAAAGCCCCCACGATCAGTTATTCTGCGTCAGAAAAGGATAGTTAAAAATGCGTAAATCACAAACAAATAGTAAGGCGGGCACTGCCCCCGGTGCCGGGTTCAAGATGAACCTGCCATGCGAATCGCCGGGCGATCTCGAAACATTCATGGCTGGCAAGAAGACCATAGAGCGTATCGCCGTTGAACTGTTCAAGCTCGAACAGATCCAGTTTTGTCGTAAGTTCAAACTGGCAAGGCGAAATTTCAATTACCAGCTTCCGGCAATCACTCTGACCGCAGATGATCGAAATGATGAGGTCGACCTGCCTGTTGTCTGTAAAGGCAAATGGCTTGAGAGAAAAAAACCTCTTGAAAAACTGCGCCAGAAGCGGCTCGTCAGCCATGACAGCCACCGGCTCGGCGCTTTCGAACCGGCCGCTTCCACATTGGAGTGATTCTATCTGCCGCCGCAGAAGAGCTCCAAGATCAACGGATTGCATGGACATCGGCTTGCAGATGGCATCGGAATAGGCCCGCACCGCATCCGTGACATCCCCCAGATGCCGGGCGCGACTGCGGACCAGATCCAGCATGGTGATGGCGTCGTCATCAAGCCGATCGGCCTGCTCCGTTGCCAGAATATCCAACAGCTGCGCGATTTGCCGGATCGGTGCCTTGACATCATGCGCCACCCTGCGGCTGATCTCATAGGCCGATTTGCGGCGCAGTCCCCCTGCCCCCAGATCTCCAGCCTCGGGGCACGCCACCCCTTTGCTCTCGGCATCGGGCGCCAGATCGCCCTCATTGTTTTCGCTCATGTCTCCCCCTCATCCCCAAAGCAGGATGGAGGGCAAAACACGCCTTCGTCAAGAACGAACCACAGTCAAAAGAACACCTGACGCCGCGCTACGGCATCTTGTCAACATGGCAGCTTCGCCCAACGCAAAGACCGTTTCCCCAGAATGAATAAAATGTTAATCTCTACCCTAAGTTTCGGATAACAATATATAAAACCAAACAATTAGAACTCGTCCAGAACAATTTCGACGCAGCTTCATTTATTGTCCGGGCACAACAGAACGGTTCCAACCGCTTTCATTCCTTGGGGGAGGATTGACCATGAGTAAGGATGCTGAACGCTCAGTCTCCTCTCCATCGGGAGCAGCAAAACCGGCCAGGTCCCGGCGGGTGGCAAAGCGCACAGGCAAGCCTTCCGCCAAGGCGTCGCGACCAAAGGGGCAAAAGCCTGACAGATCAACGGTAGCTGCAACACAAAAGACCGCAGAGACCTCTGTCCGCATTGTTGCCATTGGCGCATCTGCCGGCAGTCTGGAGCCCATCGAACAATTGTTCGAAGCGATGCCGATCCCCCCCGGTCTGGCCTTTGTCATCATCCAACATCTTTCTCCCAACTTCCAGTCGATGATGGACCAGCTGATCGCGCGCCACACGAAAATGCGCATCGTCCATGCTGAAGACGAGATGACCATCGAGCCCAATGTCATCTATCTCAACCCGCCCCGCACGGAGCTTTCGATAAAGGATGGACGACTGAAGGCGACCGCCTATCCGGACAACGACATGCTGAGCCTGCCGATTGATGCCTTCTTCTCTTCTCTGGCCCATGAGGAGGGAGAACAGGCCATCGGGATCGTTCTGTCCGGCACCGGTTCGGACGGCACCCGCGGCAGCCAGCAGATCATCCACCATGGCGGCGTCGTCATTGCACAGGACCCGGCCACCGCCAAGTTCGATTCCATGCCGCGCAAGGTCATTGAAACGATCGCCTCTGCCTTCTCTGCAAAGGTCGCCGATATGCCCGACATTCTAGAGGCAATCCTTGCCGGCACCGGCATGCCGCTGCAGGAGAGGGATATCGTTGAGGAAAGCGACCCCGAAGCCCGTATCCTGACCATCCTGCAAAAGGCATATGGCACCGATTTCAGCCAATACAAACAGGCCACCATCCACCGCCGGATCCAGCGACGAGCCCTGCTCAAACGCCTCTCAAGCCTTGATGACTATTGCGACACTCTGGGTTCCGACAAGGAAGAGATGGACACGCTCTATTGCGATCTGCTGATCGGAGTGACCGAATTCTTCCGCGACAAGGGTGCCTTCGAAATTCTCAAGACCAAGGTGCTGCCCGACCTCGTCGGGCTGATGGCCCCGGACCGGCAACTCAGGCTCTGGGTGCCGGGGTGCGCAACAGGCGAGGAAGCCTATTCGATCGCAATCCTCATTTGTGAGCTGGCAAAGGAAATGGGCGTCGCTCCCAATCTGAAGATATTCGCAACGGACATCCACTTCCGCTCACTTGAGTTCGCAGCCGCTGGCAGCTACAGCGCCGAAAGCGTCAGCCAGATTCCGGAAAAGATCCTTGCCACCTATTTCGAGGTCTCCGACGGTCGCTACAAGGTCAGAAAGAGTCTTAGAAGACACGTCGTCTTTTCAACGCAGAACCTGCTCAAGGACCCGCCCTTCACCAAGATCGACATCATCTCCTGTCGCAATCTGCTGATCTATTTCAACGATCAGGCGCAGCGCAAGGTCCTCTCGTTGTTCCATTTCTCCTTGCGAAAGAACGGCTATCTGTTTCTCGGGTCAAGCGAGACGGTGGGCAATCTCGACATGGAATTCATCACTCTGGACAAGCGCTGGCGGATCTTCCAGAAAAAACGCAACACACGCCTGCATGAGCAGGCCTTTCTGCTGCCGTCCTCTTCCCGCGTCCGGGATGATGCCGCAGAAGGGCTGTCCCTCAGGGACACCCGATCCCAAAGCCTTGAGGCAACGCGGAAGGAACGCCTCGCCCGGCAGGCGCTTTATGGCGCCTACGACCGGCTTCTGGAACGCTATGCTCCGACGGGCTTCCTGATCAGCGAAAACGGGGAACTGGTTCATGTATTCGGACATGCCGAGAAATTCCTTCACGTGCGCAAGGGCCTGTTCAGCAATCGCCTTTCCGACATGGTCGTCAAGGACCTGAGGCTGGTGATCAATGCCGGGATCGAACGCGCCCTGTCCATCGGCCATGAGGTGGAATTCGAACGGGCCGTGCGGATCGAAGACCTCAGTGGCGACAAGATCCGCCTGACCGTCCGTATTTCCAAGATCGTGGATATCGAAATCCGCAGCACCTTCCTGCTCATCATCCTCGAAGAGCGAGAAGAGAAATTTCCGGATCAGGAAATCCTGTCCTACATCTCGCCAGCGCCCGAAGCCGACACGGTCTATGCCCAGCGGATCCGTGAGCTGGAAAACGAGTTGAAATCCACCGAGGAAAGCCTTCAGACGACCATTGAGGAGCTGGAAACCAGCAACGAGGAGCTTCAGGCCACAAACGAGGAACTGACCGCCTCCAACGAAGAGCTTCAGAGCACCAACGAGGAACTCCATTCGGTCAACGAGGAGCTCTATACCGTCAGCGCCGAGCATCAGCGCAAGATCGTTGAACTGACCGAATTGACCGACGACATGGAAAACCTGCTGCTCAGCACCGAAATCGGCACGATCTTCCTCGACAAGACCGCCAAAATCAGACGCTTTACTCCGGCCTCGACCAAAGCCTTCAATCTGGTTCCGCACGACATTGGCCGCCCGATAAGTCATGTCACCTGCCGCTTCAATGGCGAAGGCTTTTACGATGACATTGTGGACACGATCAAGAGCGGCAGACAGCGCAGTCTCGAAGTGGAGTGCGACGGCGTAGCCCATCTCATCACCGTGCTCCCTTACAGGACAGAGCAGGAGCAGGTCAGTGGCGCGGTGATCACCATTTTCGAGATCGACGCCCTCAAGCGGGCAAAGGAGCAAGCAAACAAGGAGCGGGAATTCTACAAGGCGGTCGTCGACCTGCAAAGCGATCTGGTCTGCCGTTTCAAGCCCGATTATGCCATCACCTTCGCCAACACCGCCTTCATGTCCTTCTTCAACATCGAGCCGGGAACGATCACCCGGACCTTCTTTCATGACCTGTTCATCGGCTCACAGAGAGAAGGCCTTTTGCATGCCATTCGGGATCTGCAGAAGGAAGGCAAGACCGAGTGGTCCTGCGAGCTGCCCGGCAGCACCAACAGGTGGCTGTTGTGCCAGTTCAGTCTGGTCAGGGATGAAGCAGACCACACCATCGAGATCCAGACCGTCATTCACAACGTGACCGAAAGCGTCGAACGCGAAAAGATGATGGTTGACTTCAACCATATCGCCGCCGACAGCAGCCTTGATCTCGATGACAAGATAAGGCTCATTCTGAAACGCGTCTGCGAGGTTTCCCATCTGCCGGCCGCCCTGAAGCTGAGCTTTGCGAACCAGCGGTTCATCGTCAAGCAGATGATCGGGCTCGACGATACCGACATTGCCCTGCGCCAGGCCTTCGGCACCCCTTGCGATGAATGTGGCAATCTGCTTGGCGAGGGTGGGGTGATGTCCTGCAGCGGCAACATGATGGACTGCGTCAAGGACAACGCCCAGATCCTGCGCGCCTATGGCTTTGTATCAATCATCGGCTCCCCGATCATCAGCAACAATGCCACCATCGGCGCGATCATGTTTGCCTCCAAATATCCGGTCAGCAGGTTCCATCTGGAGACCTATCAGCCCATCGTTGACAGGATTTCCGACTGGATCGGCTATGAACTGTTTCGCAGGGATCAGCAGGAAAAGCTCGAGCTGCTCAATAATCTGTTCATGGAGGAGGAAGAACGCTTCCGCAAGCTTTACATGGAGACCCCGGTCATCATGCATTCCCTCGACAAGGACGGCACCATCGTGGAGGCCAATCAGAAGTGGCTGACCTCGCTTGGCTACGAGCGCGAGGAAGTCATCGGCCATCACTGGGAAGAATTCATGACCGAAGCCTCAACCCGCTACGCCTATGAGGTCGTCATTCCCGAGGCGACCCGGACCAAGCAGGCTGACAATATCCTGTTCCAGATGCGCAAGAAGAACGGCGACGTCATCGATGTCGAAATGTCGACCGTCATCGTTGCCGACAACAAGGGTATCGAGCAGACGCGCACCGTTCTGGCCGATGTGTCCGGCAGGATCAGGGCGGAAAAGGAGCTGGAAGCCCACAATCAGGAACTGAAGATCATCAACGACAATCTCAACCAGTTCACCCATATCATCAGCCATGATCTGGCCGGCCCCTTGCGGGCCATCCAGCACACGGCGACATGGATCGAGGAAGATCTGGAGGTCAGCGCCAAGGACGAGATTCAGGAGCATATCGATCGGCTGAAATTCCAGATATCGCATCTTGGCAGCCTGATATCCGACTTGTCCGATTATTCCAAGGCCGGATCCAATCTGCAGGAGGCCGAAGAGCTCGATCTGGCAACCAGCCTCCGAAACATGTTCGCCA
Source organism: Cohaesibacter haloalkalitolerans (assembly GCF_003574655.1). Taxonomy (GTDB): domain Bacteria; phylum Pseudomonadota; class Alphaproteobacteria; order Rhizobiales; family Cohaesibacteraceae; genus Cohaesibacter; species Cohaesibacter haloalkalitolerans. The sequence goes on along the minus strand of NZ_QNUM01000001.1, from coordinate 820,602 downwards.
TCATCGACAAGAACCGGGATATCCAGATGGAGGTTGATCTGCTGGTCGACACCATCCATACCTTCCGGGCGCCCCTGATGCTGGTGTTCCGTAATCTGGTCGAAAACGCGATCAAATACCACGACAAGGATCAGGGCACGGTCCGGATCACCCAGGAGGATCTCGGAAAGACATGGCGCTTTGCGGTGATCGACGACGGCCCTGGAATTGACCCACGACATCACAGCAAGATCCTGTTGCCGTTCAGAAAGCTGGAACGCAAGGACAAGATTCCCGGCAACGGCATGGGGCTGGCGCTGGTCAAGAAGGCAATCGAATCCCTCGGCGGGACCTTCACCATCATCTCTGACCCGGCAAGGCAGCCCGGCACCACCTTCTGCTTCACCTGGCCGAAGAAATCGGCGGTCAGTTGACCCCGCCAGCAAGGGCACACACCGTCCTTGCTGATCACTGCCCTAACCGGGCAGCCGGATGATTTCACAAAAATCGAACAGCAGGTTCATGGAGCGCATCATCCTGGGAGGGTCCATTTCCTTGACGATATAGCCAGAGGCGAAATGCTGATAGGCGAGGGTCACGTCTTCGGGCAGATCGGAGCTGGAGATGACAAAGATGATGCTGTCACTGAGGTCCTTGTCAGAGCGGATTTCATCGAGAAATTCATAGCCGGACATGCCCGGCATGTTGAGATCGGACAAGATCACATAAGGCCGCGGCACCTCCCCCCCGCGCAGCATCTCCAACGCCTCCATGCCATCGCGCGCCACCTGAACCCGGATCGCTCCCCCATGCTTGGACAGCGCCCGCTTGACCAGAAACACATCGGCCTGATCATCTTCCACCAGCAACAGCGTGGTTTCGCTCTCTTCATTGGCTTTCAAATCTGGTCACTTCTCTATTCATGGTGCTGGCGGCACCCGGTGACGACAATCCGGGCAGATGCAGACTGACGCGCGTTCCCTTGCCGGGCTCGCTGTCAATCTCGACATGGCCACCATGTCCCGAAAGGATGCGTTCCACAATCGGCAGTCCCAGCCCGGTGCCTTCCTGAGCCAGTTCGGGTGGCAGATCGACACGCCCGTAAGGCTTGCGGGCAAGCTCGATGTCCGCCGCCGCCATCCCCACTCCGTTGTCGCTGACGGTGATGACGCTTTGCTGCGCGTTGCCTGAAAGCGATACCTCCACCCTGCCGCCTGTCGGCGTGTATTTGATGGCGTTGGACAGGAGATTGACAAGCGCCTGCGTCATCAACGAGCGATGGCATCGCGCATGGACCGGACGGCCAGCCCCATGCACGGCCAATTCGATGCCCTTGTCGGCGGCGAAGAACTGCACCAGCTCCAGCGCCTTGCCCACCACATCGTCCAACCGGATCTCTTCAACCTGTTTCCTGATGGACTCCAGTGCGTTGCCATTCTGCAGCATCAGATTGTTGATGACCTCGAGAAGATGCAGACCACCGGCGTGGATCTTGCTGGCAAAGACCTGATACTGGTCCGGCACATCAAGGCCGAGACTGTTGCCCAGGATCATTTCCGAATAGCCCAGAATGGCATTGAGCGGTGTCCTGAGATCGTGTCCCATATGCGCATAGAAGCGATCCTTGGCTTCATTGGCCTTCTTGAGATTGGCTATCGTCTGCTGCAACTGCTGTTCCAGCCGCTGGGTATGGCGGGCACTTCTTATGGTCGCTTCCAGCAGGACGGGCGTCAGTTGGCTCTTGTTGATGCAATGGCGAGCCCCCGCCTTGAGGGCAATCTTCTGCACGTCCTCCCCGGGCATCCCTGTCAGCAGTATGACGATGGTACCGGGCGCCCCACCCCCGAAGGCATTGATCGCCGGCACGCCGGTTTCCATGCCAAGCCAGAAATCCACCAGAACCAAGTCATAATGCTTGCTTCTGGCCTTGATGACCGCATCGGACACCGAAGTGGCCCAATCTATGTCGACATTATAGCTGTCCAGATAATTAAGAGATTTTCGGGTGATGAGGAAATCGGCTTCGTCATCCTCGATGACCAGGACCTGAAGATGTCTCTCCGGCGGCAGGGACTGTTCGTGCAATAGCTCCAGTGAAAAGTCTTCCGGCAGGCTTTCAGGCGATGTTTCGCTTCCCCGCTCCAATCCGTCTAGGTGCATAGCTCGGCTCCTGCTTGCAGCACTGCCCACCACGAGAAACAAAAGAAAAGACAAGTTTTCGAATCATTCTAGAAATTAACCAAAAATTAACACAATCAGAATTTGCAATCAAATACTCATTATGGCTGTATCGACTTGAATCTAAAGAGATTATTGAACAGAATCGACCAGAAGCAGCCACAAACCGAGCCCAGAAAATCCACCCATGATTGCAAACAGGCGCAACCGGCCCCACAATTCGCCATTCGCTGGAGCTGGCTTCATCATCCTGAGGAATCAAACGCTCAGATGACCGGCGCCAATATATAACTGGTCAGGCCTGTTACACGCGGACAGCCGCAGGTCGGCCAGCCATGCAAATGTCCGTTCAACCACCCATCGGCTTGGGAACCGCTGAAATCCTTCTGCGGTGTCGGGAGGCTTGATGATCTGGGTTTTCCCGTTGCCATGCCCGGCAATGGCACGCTTCAGTTTGCCTCTGGCAAATCCGTCATTGGCAAAGAAGCCTCACTGACCCGGGCCACAAGGACCTCGTAGTGCCCCCCGTCCCCCTCGAGCCTCACTTGCGGATCGCCGGGGTCCAGACGCAGGGCATCAAGGGGCTCAAGTGGCAAGACCGTGTTTTCATGGATGACACGGCAGGATGAGAGGGCGACAATGAAGGTGACACCTTCAGCAACTGCCAGAGTCTGGCTACCCTCTCCCGGCAAGCGCTCGATACCGGCCAGATAGCGGCCTTCGCGCACCATCAGGTTCAGATCACGGACAGGCCCGTCGAAAGGAACGCTGGTAACCGTCTCTGTCCCCGAGAAGGCAATGGCCTGACCATGCCGCTCCACCCGGACGTCTCGCCCGGACAGGGTGAGCTGCAAACCACCACCCGATACGATGGCAAGCACACGCGCGATGCCCGGAAAGGGTGAAAAGGGCCCTGGCTCCGTGACGGATGCCATGGAAAGCCGCCAGTCGAACTCGGAAAGCGCGGCACCTTCCGGTGAGATGGCGATTTCCACCGTCTCTCCCTTGCCGTTCTTCCAAGGCATGCACCGATGCCCTGCGGCAGAAAGCAGCTTCATGCTCAGTTCCCCAGAATGCCATGCAGACGCAGATCGCGCTCTAGAAGAGCGCATCGGCGAGGAAAATGACATCCGTGTCCGGATCATTCCTCAGCGTCTGCGAAAAAAGGAAAAGTGGTGCCCCTGGCCCGACTCGAACGGGCACTCCGGTGAAGGAAACGGATTTTGAATCCGTCGCGTCTACCAGTTCCGCCACAGGGGCATCGTGTGGGCCGAATATAGAAGAGAAATCTTCCCCGTCAACTCATAACCGCCATAAAACTTCCATATTCAACACGAATTGACAGCCATTCCGTGCTTCCGATATAGACCGGTCTGGAAAAAGGGAGCCATCTGCCCCCATATATAGGCCGAACACGCAAGGTATTCGCAAAACAACGGCAAGATCCGCATGCAAGCGTGTTGGACCACAAACAAGACCGGTTCGCATCTTCAACCAGCGCAAGGGAAATCCCATGCTTCGCAAACTCTATGACTGGACAATGGGGCTGGCCAGCAGCCGTCGCGCCACCTGGGCACTGGCCGGTGTTTCCTTCGTCGAAAGCTCGGTTTTCCCGATCCCGCCAGATACCCTGCTGGTGCCGATGGTCATCGCCAAAAAGGAAAAGGCCTGGTTCTATGGCGCCATCTGCACCATTGCCTCGGTGGTTGGCGGGTTGTTGGGCTACACCATTGGCGCGCTGCTGTTCACACAAGTCGCCGAGCCCATCCTTGCCTTCTACGGCTATGCCGACAAGTTCGCCTCGTTCACCGAGCGCTACAACGACTGGGGCGTCTGGATCGTCCTCATCGCGGGCCTGACTCCGTTCCCTTACAAGGTGATCACCATCGCCTCTGGCGCAACGGGCCTGTCGCTGCCGGTCTTCATGGCCGCGTCCATTGTGGCCCGTGGTCTGCGCTTCTTCGTGTTGGCCGCCCTGCTCTACTGGCTTGGCCCTCCCATTCGCGATTTCATCGAAAGGCGCCTTGGCCTCGTATTCACCCTGATGATGCTTCTACTGGTCGGCGGGTTTGCCGCAGTCAAATATCTGTTGTAGGCGTGCCACAGATCCTTCCCGCTCGGAATTGGGACGATTTGCAGCATGCAGGGCCATTGACAAAATTTGGTCATGGTTCGTCTATAACGACACAGAACAAGATCCTATCCGAAAGACCAAATCCATGAAACTGACAGCCCCGATCGGCAAACCGCAAGCTCTGGCAGCAACACTTCTTGTTCTGGGAGCCCTCTTCATTTCTGCCTGCTCGCTGGGCTTTGAGCATATCGGCGGCTATCAGCCCTGCCAGCTGTGCTACATCCAGCGCCACGTGCATTATTCGCTGATCCCGCTCACACTGGCCACCCTGCTGCTGGTCTGGCGCAATCTGCCGCCGGTTGTCATTCGCGTGGCCTTCATCGTGCTGGCAGGGGTTCTGCTCTATGGCGCGAGCGTGGGGGTCTATCAGGCTGGCGCGGAATGGGAATTCTGGCTTGGCCCGAATGATTGTGCCAACACCGTGCCGATCACCAAGGATGCCTCCAACCTTCTGGCACAATTGCGCACCACCAAGCTCGTAAGCTGCGATGTAGCCCAGCTGCGTATCCTCGGCCTGTCGTTCGGCGGCTGGAATGCGGTTCTGTCCTCCATCGAGGTCATCATTGCGCTCTGCGGTGCCTTCCTGTCCAAAAACGCGCTGGCCCCACTGTTCTCCCGTCTGCCTTTCCTCGGCACCTGGATGCAGGCCATCCACAAGGACCGCGACTGACCCCAACCGGCCACAATGATCCTTTCGGGCGTGAAGGCTAGAGAATGCCTTCGCGCCCTTTTTTCATGACCCGATAGTGCGCCCAGAACAAATGCGCCGCCGCGCCGCGCTCCGGCGCCCAATGCTCCTCAGCCATAGCAGCCAGCTGCTTTTCTGAAGGACGACCATCAAGCCCCAAAGCATCGGCAACAGCCACCTGCAGGGCAAGATCGCCAGCAGGAAACACATCGGCCCGCCCAAGGCAGAACAGCAAATAGACATCCGCAGTCCACGGACCAACACCATGGAGCGCAATGAGGGCGCGGCGGATAGCCTCCGGCTCTTCGTCAGCCAGACCATCAAGGTCAAATCCGTCCCTGATCGTAGCCATGATCCGCATCACTGTGCGGATCTTCGGGCGGGAAAGGGTGCAGGCACGCAAATCCTCTTCGCTGGCCTCCATCAGCAGACGGGTATCGCAGCGAGGGAACCGGTCGGTAAATTTTTGCCAGATGGCTCGCGCCGACGCCACGGAAACCTGCTGCGCCAGAATGATCTGCAACAACCCCTCAAGCCCTGCCGGCTGCCGCCGCAAGGCAATCGCCCCGCAGGGGGCCACCAGCCCGGCAAGGCGCGGGTCGAGCGCAACGAGCCGCGCGAGCGAGGCATCAAGGTCTTTCTGACTATGCAAACAGGTCAACAAGGCTCTCCCTTTCCTCCAGCCAAATTGCTGGACGAACCTCACATCTAGAGGCTATCAATGCAGGGCGCAACACCAGCCGGACCTCTTACTGCCCCATGCAACCGACCTTCCGCTTTGCCCCTAGCCCCAACGGCGCCCTGCATCTGGGTCATGCCCTGTCAGCCCTCCTCAATTTCGAGGCGGCAAGACGGATCGGAGGCAGCTTCCTGCTGCGCATCGAGGATATCGACACGATCCGCTGCACCGACGATAAAATTGCGCAGATGCTGGATGATCTTGACTGGCTCGGCATCCGCTGGGAAGAACCGGTCATGCGGCAATCAGGCCGCTTTGCCGTTTATGCCGGACAGCTTGAAGCCCTGAAGCAGCAGGGGTTCGTCTATCCTTCAACTGCGAGCCGCAAGGACATCCAAACCGCCGTTACCAACTGGCAGAACAAAACCGGCAAGGACTGGCCCCGCGATCCGGACGGCGCATTTCTCTATCCGCGCGCAATGCTGTCGGAAAAGGAAAGCGACAAGGGAGATGTGGCATGGCGGGTTGACATGCAGAAAGCCCGACAACAGCACACCGCCCCCCTCATCTGGCAGGAGAACGGCCCGCTCTCGCCGTTTTATCCGCGTTGCGCCAGCATCGACGCCATGCCAGCAGTCTGGGGCGATGTCATTCTGGCGCGCAAGGACTGCCCGACCAGCTACCATCTGTCGGTGGTAATCGATGATGCCACCCAAGGGATCACGCACATTGTTCGTGGTCAGGATCTTTACGCGGCGACCAGCCTGCACCGTCTGCTGCAGACCATGTTGGGCCTGCCCGCGCCGGTCTATCATCATCACCGGCTGCTGACCGATATTGGCGGGCAGAAGCTGTCCAAATCCCGCCAGAGCCTCAGCCTGAAGGCACTGAGGCAAGACGGCGTCACCCCGAACCAGATCAGAAGCCTGATCCGCTGGAGCGACGCCGATCTTGAAGCCTTCACATCGAAAGAACCGGCCGCTATTGCCCCATGATCGAATGGGCCACCGAGATCCAGAACGGCAGGGTCGCCAGCGAGACCAGCACCGACAGGGAAATCGCGTTGGCTGACAGCCGGTGCCCGACGCCGAAATGGCTGGCCAGCAGATAGGCATTGACGCCCGTCGGGCTGGCAGCACCCAGAAGGATCACGGCGATCCACTCATTGGGCAGCGGCAGAATGGTGGCCGTGACGAGATAGAACATCGCCGGAAAGGCCATCGTCTTGATGATCGCCAGCGCCAGACCATTGAGGATGTCGCCCTGCAACCCGTATTCCCGCATGCTCATGCCCATGGCCATCAGCGCCAGAGGCACGGTGATCGGCACAATCCGGTCGATGACCGCAGACGCCAGATGCGGGATCGGCAGGCCAAGGAAGCCCCAGACCCCACCGGCCAGAATGCCGATGATGATCGCGTTGCGCATCAGCCCCTTGCCAACCTTCAGCAGGATGGCACCGAAATCGAGCGCCTGCCCCGGTTCGCGGGCGTAGATCTCGACCATGATCGAGCTGAGCAGCGTCATGATCGGCAGATGGATTGTCAGCAGCATGACCAGTGGCACGAGCTTGTCCTGCCCGAACACCGAGGAAATGACCGGAATGCCCAGCAGCACCAGATTGGAAAAGCCCGCCGAAATCCCCGCAACGGCCAACACGCTCCCTTCCCTCCCAAAAAGGATGCGTGTGACCAGCATGCCAAGACCGAACATGACAAACAGGCAAAGGAAAAAGGCACCCCACAGGGACCAGGGGGCCTGCTCTGAAAGATTGGCGGTTGCCAGAGACCGGAACATGGTCAACGGCAATGGCACGGTGAAGACGAACTTCGAAAGGGCCGCACCCGCCTCCCGCGGGATAAGCCCGGAGAAGATCAGGCCATAGCCGATGGCAATCAGGGCAAAGATGGGAAAGACAATATTAAAAATATCGAGCATATAGAAGCTCCGGAAGGAAGGGATCAGAAGAGATGATGTCCGGGACGAACAGAAAGCCCCGCGACAAACGGGCCTAGACCGAAATGACAAGCGGGTTGAGGAAAATAGTGTTGGAACCTGTATAGAATACAGGGCATCATAAGACACATGCCCGCACTCTAATGAACAACAGTGTGTGCCTATAGCATAGATTATGACAAGAAACAGCCTGAATACCGATACAAAAAATCAAAAAACGGACAGCTTTCGTCACGATTTGCGCACACATCTGAGCGCGATCGTGTCTCTGACCGACCTGATCAGAGCCTCATCGGATCCGGACAAGACGGCCGCGCTCATTGATGCACTGCATTTCGCGGCCAGCAATGCCATGGCCATGGTCGAGGGCGGCTCGGAGATTCACAAGCCTTCGCAGCAGGATGAGATCAGCCTTGTTCGTTGGCTTTCCGAATTCGAAGGTCTGGCAGGTGTGCTTGCCAACGCCCATGGAACCCGGTTTTCGCTGTCAGTTGATCCGGCGCTTGAAGCGACGAACCCGCCAGCCCCGGCACCGGTCTATCTACACCGGACATTGATGCTGCTGCTCGACAACGCACTCAAATATGCGCCCGGAGCGGAGATAACGCTCAACACCGCCATGGAGCGACACGGCTCCGAACCCTCCATGCTGCTCCTCAGCCTGTGCGATACCGGGCCGGGCTTTGGCAGCGACACCCCCGACCTGCTGTTTGAACCCTACCATCGCGGTGCAGGCCACGACGCAGTCGACGGCAAGGGGTTGGGCCTCTGGAGCGCCCGCCACATTCTCTCCGGTCTCGGCGGCAACATAACCGCGACAGCCAACCATCCGCACGGTGCCCGCTTTGACATCCGGCTACCGATCGAGAGCCGTAACGAGAAAAAGGGCCTCCCTACCGGGAGCATCGGTCAGCCGGAGGAAGAGCACCCACACCATGATGGCGCAACGATCCTGATCGTTGATGACAACAGGACCAATCTGCTGATCCTTGGTGAATTGCTCAAGGCGCTGGGCTATCTGCCGGTCGCGGCCCAGACGGGGGCTGAAGCGCTGGCTCTGCTGGCCGAAACGCCTCTGGACCTCGCCATTTTCGACATCCATATGGAAGACATGAGCGGCTGGGACCTGCTGGACCGCGTCAAGGCAATACCGGGGTTTGCAGCCCTGCCGGTCTTTGCCATTTCCGCCGACGAGCCCCCGAAGGACATCGCTCCGTTCCGCGACTGGATCCGCAGACCGATCCAGCCCAAAGAGCTTTATACGCTCATCGAAGGGGCCCTTGCGGAAGAATTGCCCGCCTGAACGCGAAAAGGGCCCGATCCCGTCGGGCCCTGCTCTTTCGTCAACCATCAAACGCCATCACGCCACGAGTTCGGCGATATTCTTCATGATCTCGTTGATCTGGAAATTCTTCGGCGTATAGACCGCCGCAACGCCATACCCTTTGAGTTGCGCTTCATCAGCGGGCGGAATGATGCCACCGACGACCACCGGCACATCGTCCAGCTCGGCTTCCTTCATCAGCTTCATCACGTCACCCACCAGCGCCAGATGCGATCCGGAAAGGATCGACAGGCCCACCACATGGACGCCCTCTTCCAGCGCAGTGTTGACAATCTGCTCAGGCGTCAGGCGGATACCCTGATAGACCACCTCCATGCCCGCATCCCGCGCCCTGACGGCGATCTGTTCGGCCCCATTGGAGTGACCATCAAGACCAGGCTTGCCGACAAGAATCTTCAGCCGCCGCCCCAGCTTTTCGGACGCAGCATTGACCGCCGCGCGGACATCGGTGAGATCATCGCTATCGATACGCGCCGCCTTGCCGACCCCGGTTGGGGCACGGTATTCGCCAAACACTTCGCGCAATACCGCCGCCCACTCACCGGTGGTCACCCCGGCCTTGGCGCAGGCAATCGATGGTTCCATGATGTTGGCCCCGGCCTTGGCGGCCTCGCTGAGGGCAGTCAGGGCATCCTCGACGGCCAGCGCATCACGGGACTCGCGCCATGCCTTGATCTTGGCGATGGCTTCCTCTTCTACTGCCGGATCGACGGTCAGGATGCCACTGTCTTCGCCCGAGGATAGGGGCGACGGCTCGCTTTCCTGATATTTGTTGACGCCGACAAGGATCTGCTCGCCGCTCTCGATCCCCTCAAGGCGTCTGGCGTTGGATTCCACCAGCTTCTGCTTCATGTAGCTTGATTCAATGGCCGAGATCGCCCCGCCCATTTCCTCGATCCGCACCATTTCCTCGCGCGCCTCGGCCTTCAGTGCTCGCACCTTGGCATCGATCACCGACGAGCCATCGAACAGATCGCCATATTCCAGAAGGTCGGTCTCGAACGCCATGACCTGCTGCATGCGCAGGGACCACTGCTGATCCCACGGACGTGGCAGGCCAAGCGCCTCATTCCATGCAGGCAGCTGCACCGCACGGGCACGGGCATTCTTGGACAGGACCACCGCCAGCATCTCGATGAGGATGCGATAGACATTGTTTTCCGGCTGCTGCTCGGTGAGTCCCAGCGAGTTGACCTGAACTCCATAGCGGAAGCGGCGGTACTTCTCCTCTTCCACGCCATAGCGTTCATGACAGATTTCGTCCCACAACTCCGCAAAGGCGCGCATCTTGCAGATCTCGGTCACAAAGCGCATGCCGGCGTTGACAAAGAAGGAAATACGTCCCACGGCCTCGGGGAAATCTTCCTCGCTCAGCACACTGCTGGCCTTGACAGCATCGAGCACGGCAATTGCCGTCGACAGCGCGTAGGCCAGTTCCTGCACCGGTGTCGCACCCGCTTCCTGCAAATGGTAGGAGCAGACATTCATCGGGTTGAATTTCGGCATGTGGCTGTAGGTGAAGCCGATGATATCGGTGGTCAGCTTCAGCGACGGCTTGGGCGGGAACACATAGGTGCCGCGCGACAGATATTCCTTGATGAGGTCATTCTGCGTCGTCCCGGCCAGTTTGGTCCGGTCCGCGCCCTGCTCGTCGGCCACCGCGATGTAGAGTGCCAAGAGCCAAGCCGCCGTCGCATTGATCGTCATCGAGGTGTTCATCTGCTCAAGCGGAATCTGGTCGAACAGCTCGCGCATATCGCCGATGTTGGCGATCGGCACACCGACCTTGCCCACCTCGCCCCGCGCCAACGGATGGTCCGGATCATAGCCGGTCTGGGTTGGCAGATCGAAGGCCACCGAAAGGCCTGTCTGCCCCTTGGCCAGATTCATCTTATAGAGCTCATTCGATGCCCGCGCCGTGGAATGGCCCGCATAGGTGCGAAAGATCCACGGCCTATCCTTTGGCTTGCCGGAGGGAGACTTTTTCACACCGGCAGCTTCCATACTTTGGTTTACAGCTGTTTCGCTCGTCATCTTGCGCTCCTCCCGCAAAGGCCGTTCCCGCTCCCTTCCCTCAAGGGAGCTTCCCCCTGTTCCCGGCTGTCCAAGCACTCCGGACAGCGCAATAGAGACAAGGTGTTACGGCTTTTTCCCTCTCGCCTCCCGCAACCGGCCCTGCTCAAACCGCCGCCGGGAGAGAGTATCTCTCTTGGCGGCTGAGTTTCTCTTCGCACACGCAAAATGCAAATTGGCAATAAGACTTATATCTTCCGACCAAATAATTTCGGATAGTTTCGCATACGCACCATAGAATGCGACAGTTCCCACCCATTTTGCTGCACCGCAGCATTGGCCATACAACTGATGAGATCGGGAGGAGCATCAATGACCGATGAACTGCTTGCCCAGGGCACGACCGGCGAGAAAAAGGATCTGTACGAGATTGGCGAGATACCGCCTCTGGGCCATGTGCCAAAGGAAATGGTTGCCTGGACGATCCGCCGCGAACGCCACGGCCCACCGACGAAATCCTTTCAGGTCGAGGTCGTCCCCACCTGGAAACTGGACAGCCACGAGGTGCTGGTGCTGAACATGGCCGCCGGTGTCAACTACAACGGCATCTGGGCCGGTCTTGGTGAGCCGGTCTCGGTGTTCGATGTGCACAAGCAACCCTACCACATCGCCGGATCCGACGCCTCCGGCATCGTCTGGGCCGTCGGGTCGAAGGTCCGCAACTGGAAGGTTGGCGACGAGGTTGTCATCCATTGCAATCAGGACGACGGCGACGACGAGGAATGCAATGGCGGCGACCCGATGTTCTCGCCCACCCAGCGCATCTGGGGCTACGAGACGCCGGACGGCTCCTTTGCCCAGTTTTCCAAGGTGCAGGCCCAACAGTTGATGCCGCGCCCCAGACATCTGACGTGGGAAGAAAGCGCCTGCTACGTGCTGACCCTCGCCACGGCCTACCGCATGATGTTCGGCCACATGCCACACGAGCTGAAACCGGGTCAGAATGTCCTGATCTGGGGAGCCTCGGGAGGCCTTGGCGTGTTCGGTGTGCAGATTGCCGCCGCAGCCGGAGCCAATGCCATCGGCGTCATCTCCGATGAGAGCAAGCGCGATTTCGTCATGAATCTGGGCGCCAAGGGCGTCATCAACCGCAAGGACTTCAGCTGTTGGGGCCAGTTGCCCAAGGTCAACTCCCCCGAATATGCCACATGGTTCAACGAAGTGCGCAGGTTCGGCAAGGCCATCTGGGACATCACGGGCAAGGGCAAGAATGTCGACATGGTGTTCGAGCATCCCGGCGAAGCGACCATCCCTGTCTCGACCTTCGTCGTCAAGCGCGGCGGCATGGTGGTCATCTGCGCTGGCACGTCGGGCTTCAACCTGACCATGGACGCCCGTTATCTCTGGATGCACCAGAAGCGTGTGCAGGGCTCTCACTTTGCCCACCTCAAGCAGGCCATGGCCGCCAACCAGATGGTCATCAACCGTCAGGTCGACCCGTGCATGTCCGATGTCTTCAGCTGGGACCAGATCCCGCATGCACACGAGCTGATGCTGGGCAACAAGCACCAGCCGGGCAACATGTCCTGCCTCGTCAACACCAGCCGAACCGGGCTGAGGACGCTGGAAGAGGCCATTCTGGCAAGCCGTGGCGAATAGGCCGCGCAGAAAAATCGTATCAGATCGAACACAGGTTGGAAAAAAAGACAAAAGCCGGGACAACCCGGCTTTTTCATGCCGCCTCAGGTCCGCTCCCTCACCCTGACAGCAGGGGCTCAGCGGTCGTTGGTCGGCTCATCCGATGACGGCATCGCCGTTTTGTCGTCCGGGCAGGGCCTCGTCATCTGGCTGCGTTGCATCCGTCTGAGGCGGATGATCCAGGCATTCACCTCCGCCCCGTAGAGATAGATCATCGAGATGATTTGTAGGAAGATGAGGGTCGCCACGACACCGGCCAGACCCGCATAGACGCGGGCATATTGGGCAAAGTGGGAGAGATAGTAGGAATAGGCCTCGGCAGTGATCCACCAGAGCAGCAGCGTCGCCAGTGCGCCAGGCCACAGATCCGCCCATTCGGTCATCCGCATCGGCAACCAGCGATGGCTGGCTACCAGAAACAACATCAGAATGGGGATAGCCACCCCAAAGCGGACAACGTTGAAGGTGGCCTGAAAATCCTCGAACCACAAAAAGTGCGGTTTGAGTACATTCCACGCCAGCGGCGCAAAGAACAGCGCCGCCGCCACGACGATCATCACCACCATGGCGCCGAGAATGGCCAGCAGCCCCATCGCCCGCCGCGACAGGATCGAACGCCGCTCATAATAGCCATAGGCGCGGTTGAGCCCTTCACGCAGGCTTTCTACCAGCGATGTGAGGGTGACGAGGAAGATCACAAGGGAAATGGACAAAAGGCTGCTGGCGCGCTCGGCAATCACCGCATCGACATCCGGTTGCAGAATATCGGCAATCGAATCGGGCAACAGCAGCACCAGAAGATCCTGCAGGACCTTACCCAGAGCATCGCCACCGATCCAGACAGAAACCCCGGTCAGCAGCAACAGGAAGGGAAAGATGGAGAGCAGCATCGAGAAGGCAATATTGCTGGCCAATGCAAAACCGTGATTGTCTGAAAACCGCCAGAAAATCCGGATCGGCACCAATACCCATTCCCAAAGACGCGTCATTTCCAGCTTTCCGAAAGGTCCAAAGATCTGCCCCGAGGCCGCATGTCCTCTTTATAGGCCACTGAAGCAAAAATGCAATCAAGCCAGTGTCCGGGAAACAGTCAGCCCGTTCAGTCGGGCATGGCTAGCAGCGCAACCCCGGAACCCGACGAACGACCACCGATGGACATTCTGGCAACAACAGGATAAAGCATATTGTCCTGCCCTAACACCTTCCTCCCACCAACTGGTCCTTGCGACCGCCCAAAGCCTTCAGAGAAACGCCATGTTTTCCCGATCTGCCAACCTCCTTTCAAGACTGGCCCCGCTGCTGTTCGTCGTTCTCTGGTCAACCGGCTTTGTCGGCTCGCGCATGGGAGCGCCTTATTCGGAGCCACTCACCTTCCTCAGCATGCGCTTTGGCGCCGTGCTGGCGCTGCTGCTGGCGATCACCTTCATCCAGAAGGTGCGCTGGCCAAACCCCCGCCAGAGCGCCCACGCCTTCGTTTCAGGTTTCATGATCCACGGCCTCTATCTGACAGGGGTGTTCTGGGCAATCGATGATGGCATGCCTGCGGGCCTGTTTGCGCTGATGACCGGCCTGCAGCCGGTGCTGACCGCCTTCTTTGCCCATCTTCTGCTCAGCGAACGCATCACGCGCAACCATGTCATCGGCTTTGTGCTGGGCCTTGTTGGCATCTGCATGGTGCTGCTACCACGCCTCTCCGGCGGCACCTTCTCCGTGACCCCGATCCAGATCCTTGTTTCTCTTGTTGCCGTGATCAGCATTTCGTTCGGCACCGTCTACCAGAAGCGCTTTGCCGCCAATCTGGACATGCGCACCGCCACCATCTGGCAATATTGTGCCGCACTCCTCTTCTGCGGCGGGCTCAGCCTGTTCACGGAAACCCAGACCATCATCTGGAGCCCGGATTTCATCTTCGCGCTGGTCTGGCTGGTGCTGGTGCTCTCCATTGGCGCCATCTTCCTGTTGCTCTGGCTAATCGAGAAGGGCGCCGTCTCAAACACCGCTTCGCTGTTCTACCTTGTACCAGCGGTGACAGCGACCATCTCCTACCTGCTGTTCGGCGAACCGATCACGCTTTTGCAGGTGCTCGGCATGATTGTCACAGCTCTCGGCGTCATCCTCGCCAGTCGCCGCAAAGCCTGACGCAAGGCTTGCGACAAAAGTCCTGTGCACTGCAACATATCCGACTAACGTCCCCCACACCTTACTCCTTTGGCTTATTGCAAAGAGAGCGGTTGCCCTTCACTGTGCACTGCAACATAGAAGACAATCTGATAGCACCAGCACCCCCGCCGTGCTCCGGACAATGGCAGCCTCCGGCGGGTTCTGAACTTGCCATCAAAGGGGGGAAAACCATGTCCTTGATCATCGAGACCCAACCGATCGCCATCCCTGACACATTGATGTCCGACATGGATGCCGCCGTCGCCCAATGTGAAACCCTGCTCGGGAGCATGGTCGAAAGCGTCTTTGAGAAGGTGTCTGTCGACGGGCGCGTCAAGGCTGATCTTGTCGAGGCCGAACAGCGCCTGACTCACGGCCTTGCCTGGTTTGCCACCTATGTCGAGGCGCTTAAGGAAATGAGCGGCTACAGCACAAGCCTGTTCGCCGAGGGCCGCTTTGGTGAAATGGAATCCCTCGTCACCCGCATTGCCTTTGCCGAATATCTGGCCCAGATCTTCGGAGGCATCCCGATGACCCAGGGCGAGATTGTTCGTCTCGACACCTTCGCCCTGCCTGCCGGGGCCATCGAACAGGCTCGCAGCGAGGCCGTCACCCGACTGATGGCGGAAGGCAACACCAAGGAAATCCGCACTCGCCTCGTCGCGCTGATGGAAGCCGCCGAGGGGGCTGCTTCCTTTGGCGACGCCGGCCTTGACGAAACCATGGAAGCCTTCCGCGACGAAATGAGCCGCTTTGCCGAAAGCGAAGTCACGCCCTACGCCCATGAATGGCACCTCAAGGATGCCTACATTCCGATGGACGTAATCGACAAGATGGCAGAGATGGGTGTTTTCGGGCTGACCATTCCGGAAGAATACGGCGGGTTGGGCCTTGGCAAGGAAAGCATGTGCGTCGTCTCCGAAGCCCTCTCCCGCGCCTTCATTGGCGTCGGCTCTCTGGGCACTCGCTCCGAGATCGCAGCCGAACTGATCCTGTGCGGCGGCACCGAGGAGCAGAAGGAAAAATGGCTACCGCTTATCGCCTCCGGCGAAATTCTGCCCACTGCCGTCTTCACCGAACCGAACACAGGCTCCGACCTTGCCAGCCTCAAGACCCGCGCCACTCTTGACGGCGACACCTACAAGGTGACCGGCAACAAGACCTGGATCACCCATCCGGTGCGAGCCGACCTGATGACCCTGCTGGTGCGCACCAATCCCAAGGAACCAGGCTACAAGGGCCTGTCCATGCTGCTGGCTGAAAAGCCGCGCGGTGACGACGACACCCCGTTCCCGGCCGAAGGCATGGACGGCGGCGAAATCGAGGTTCTCGGCTATCGCGGCATGAAGGAATATGACATCGCCTTCGACAATTTTACAGTCGGCAAGGAAAATCTGCTTGGTGGCGAAGAGGGACAGGGCTTCAAGCAGTTGATGCAGACCTTCGAGGCTGCCCGCATCCAGACCGCCGCCCGCGCCATCGGCGTTGCCCAGAACGCGCTGGATCTGGGGTTGCGCTACGCTCAGGAGCGAGTGCAGTTCGGCAAGTCGCTGATCAACTTCCCGCGTGTCATTGACAAGCTGGCCATGATGGCCGCCGAAATCATGGTCGCCCGCCAGCTCACCTATTATTCCGCCCGCCAGAAGGATCACGACAAGCGCTGCGATCTGGAAGCTGGCATGGCCAAGCTGTTGGGCGCCCGGGTGGCATGGGCAGCTGCCGACAATGCTCTGCAGATCCATGGCGGCAATGGTTTTGCTCTGGAATATGCCATCTCCCGCGTGCTGTGTGACGCCCGCGTGCTCAACATCTTTGAAGGGGCAGGCGAGATTCAGGCTCAGGTGATCGCCCGCCGCCTGCTTGACAGCCGCACATAACGCGAGCGACGTCACTAATTTCCAAGACTGGAGAGGGGAGGCACGCGCCTCCCCTCTTTCTTGTCAAAATAACTGATTTGCGATCCGGCTGGTCCGCCTCTTCACGCCTCCTGCCTTGCCTTTTTCACATCCATGTCACGCCTACACGGTCAAACTGATGAAAGATCTTGATCATGAAGGCCCATGCGCGCTTAACTCGCAGCACTAAGCCAAAAGGAGAAGAGCATGCGTTGGCGCGGCATCAATCACGTGGAACTGTCGGTTCTCGACTATGAAAAATCGATCGCCTTCTATGATCAAATATTTGGCTGGCTCGGCTATAAAAGCTTCTGGACGCTGGACGTCGGCTACCGCTCGACCTATTACATGGCGCGCTTCCCGATGCCGCACAGCTATATCGGCATTCAACCGGCCAAAACCGGCGACAAGGTTGATTTCCCTGCCCGGCCCGTGGGTATTCACCACATTGCGCTCTGGGCCAAAAATCGTCGTGAGGTTGACGACTTCCATAAGGAAGTGCTCGTTCCAAACGCCATTCCCGTGACCGAAGCTCCGGCAGAATATCCCGTCTACGCGCCCGGCTATTACGCGACCTTCTTCAATGATCCGCTGAATGGCATCCATTGGGAGCTGGCCCACATCCCGCGCCTTCCATCCCTCCGGGCCATTCGCAACTGGCGTCAGGCCCTGAAGGCGGAAGAACAGAAGCACCCGGACTGGAAGCATCCCTTCGCAACGGAATCGGTCCGCCAGTTGCCGCAACGCAAACGATAACCACCTGCCGGGGCTTCCCGACATCATCAGCGATTTTTGACATTTCAATGCGAAAGACACCATGACCCAGCGCTCCATTCTCATCACCGGCTGCTCATCAGGCATCGGTCGCCACTGCGCCCTCCGCCTCCATGCCGAGGGCTGGCAGGTTTTTGCCACAGCGCGCAAGACGGAAGATCTGGAGGCGCTGAGAGCAGAAGGCGTTACAGCCATCTACATGGACTATACCGAGCCGCAGTCCATCAAGGCCTGCGTTGAAGCGGTGCTGAACCACACCGGCGGCACGCTGGATGCGCTGTTCAACAACGGCGCCTATGGTCAGGCTGGCGCGGTGGAAGACCTGCCAACCGATATTCTGCGCGCCCAGTTTGAAGCCAACCTGTTCGGCTGGCACGATCTGACCTGTCACATCATTCCTGTGATGCGCAAACAGGGCTATGGCCGCATCATCCATTGCTCCTCGGTGCTGGCTCTCACCGGACTGGCGTTCCGCGGTGCCTATGTCGCCTCCAAATATGCGCTGGAAGGCCTGACAGATACCATGCGTCTGGAAATGCACGGCAGCAACATCTTCATCTCGATGATCGAGCCCGGCCCGATTACCAGTCAGTTCCGGGAAAATGCCCGCCTCAACTTCATCAAGACCATCGACACCGAAAACTCGGTCTACCGCGATCGCTACAAAATACGCCTCAAGGCGATGGAATCGGATGCCCCGGGTCAGTTCGAACTGCCACCTGAAGCGGTCTACAAGAAGCTCGACAGAGCGCTGAATTCCGCCAACCCCAAACCGCGCTACATGGTCACGGTGCCGACCTACATCATGAATGCCATGCGCCGGTTCCTGCCCACCAGAGCGCTTGATGCCTTCCTGCGCTCCTATGGCGATTAAGCTGGCAACCCCGGCCAACATCCCGCAGGTGCTCCCGACCAAAGTTCAGCACTCTCGCCATTTCCCTGCAGCACATGCGCTGATAGTCTCGGCGCAGGCTACCTGCGCCATTCTGCCGCAGGCCTCGTTGCCGGGAGGAGCACATGGCCGCCATATTGCAATTTGCCATACCGATCGCCCTGATCATCGTTGCACTGGTTCTTGTCTTCGGCCTCGTCAACATGATGCGCGGCAAGAACCCGAATCGCTCCCAGACGCTGATGCGCTGGCGGATCATCGCGCAATTTGTCGCCATCCTGCTGATCATGCTGGCGCTCTATGTCATGCGATAGAACCTACTAGGTACAACCTGCTGCTATGGCTGTGACTAAAAAGGCACGGCCATAGGAGAACCGGGATCTCGCGGAAAAATTAAGGAATTTCGTATAGCATCGACCGCAGGGTTGAGCTAAAGATAGGGAAACCATACCTATGTATTGGATGTTTCGCATGAAAAATGCAGCTCTTGTTTCCGCATTGTTGCTTTCCGTTTCCGCAGGCGCGGCTGTCGCTGCCGATTATAACAGCGGATTTTCCTCCCCCGGAAGCCTCGGCTTCCTGAGCGAACTGCGCATGGGCGTCATGTCTCATGACGTTGCGCGTCGTGAGGAAGGCAGCGTTGATCTGCAGGCTGAAGTTCTGTTCAACGCGTTTGGTGATCTTTCCGACGACGCCACCTTCTGGCAGCGCATCATTACCCCGCGCCCGCACCTTGGTGCCTCTGTTAACACCGATGGCAAGACCTCCTACGGTTACGGCGGCTTCAGCTGGCTGTTCCCGGTCTACGGCCCTGTGTTCATCGAAGCCAGCTTCGGCGGCATGGTTCACGATGGCAAACTGGGCAACTCCAGCCCGGATCATGAGCCGCTCGGCACTCGCGCCCTGTTCCGCGAAACCGCATCTCTCGGCTTCGATTATGATCGCATGCGCTTCATGGTCACCGTCGAGCACAGCTCCAATGCCGGTCTTGGCAACTGGAACCACGGCCTGACCAACGTCGGTGCCCGCGTCGGTTACAAATTCTGACGATCAGCCGTCTGTCTGTCCCTGCGGACAATCAGACATCTTGTATCTGATCAGGAACCATTTAAAGTGCGTCTGACATCACATCAGGCGCATTTTTTTGTGCCCAGTCAGCATAACATAAGCAGACGGCACGCTTTCAAGGATGCCCCGACATCGGAAACGGCTCACCGTATGAGGGCGATTGACCGAATCGCCATCTGCGGCATGACCAGAATGGAAACTTTTCAATGGTTCGTCTCAACAAGATCTACACCCGCACCGGCGACAAGGGCACAACAGCACTGGGAACCGGCGAACGCCGCCCCAAGCACGATTTGCGTGTGGAAGCCTATGGCACGGTGGATGAAACCAACTCCATTGTCGGCCTTGCCCGCCTTGAAATGGCCGGTTGCCCGGAGCTTGACCAGATGCTGTCCCAGATCCAGAACGACCTGTTCGATCTGGGAGCGGACCTTTGCACCCCAGATTCGGGCGAACCGCTTGAGTATGAACCCTTGCGCATCATCGAAAGCCAGGTGAAACGCCTTGAGCAGCAGATCGACCAGCTGAATGCCGACCTTCAGCCCCTCAGGAGTTTCATCCTGCCCGGCGGCTCCCGCGCTTCGGCCTATCTGCATTATGCCCGCACGGTTTCCCGTCGTGCCGAACGGCTGGTGACGGCCCTCGCCGCCAGCGACAACGAGCCGGTGACGCCGGAAGCCATCCAGTATCTCAACCGCCTGTCCGACTTCTTCTTTGTCGCCGCCCGCTGGACGAACGACAAGGGGACCGCGGACGTTCTCTGGGTTCCCGGACAGAACCGGTAGGCAGCCACCGAGGGGTTATCAGCAAGCGATCAGTAGCGGGGAGACCGAGGGGCAATGTTCATACCACTCCATGACAGGAACGAGCTTCACTATGTGCGCTGGCAATATGTCACGCTCGGACTTATCCTCCTCAACCTGCTGACCTTTCTGATATCGGGCGGCGGCGAAGAGGGACCGGTGTTCATGGGCTTTGCCATGACCTACGGCCTTATCCCCAGCCAGTTGCTGCCCTCCACGTCCGGTCTGGTCGCCACCACGGATGCCTTCGAATGGACCGATCTGATCACCTATGCCTTCCTGCATGGCGGCTGGATGCATCTCATCGGCAACATGGCCTTCCTGTGGGTGTTCGGCGACAATATCGAGGATGCTATGGGACATGTCCGCTATCTGCTGTTCTATTGCCTCTGCGCCGCCGGGGCCGCGCTGGCTCATGCGCTGGCCAACTGGGGCTCTCCCGTCCCGCTGATCGGCGCGTCCGGCGCAACGGCAGGCATTATCGCCGCCTATCTTCTGCTGCATCCGGATGTCCGGGTGTGGATTCTGATTCTCGGCCGTATTCCCCTGCCGATCCCGGCCATCTATTGCCTCGGGGCGTGGCTGCTGTTGCAGCTTTTCAATTCCCTCACCAGCACAGAGGTCACCGTCGCCTGGTGGGCCCATGTCGGCGGGGCAGTGACCGGGGCCATTCTTATCCCCTTCATGAAGCGAAAATCGGTACCTCTTTTCCAGCGCGCTACGTGAAATTACCCAAACGTAGCAGAGCCATGACAGAAACTCATGCTTCTCAGACGGACGGATTGTTGACAGGCCCAAAAGCTGCCATTACCGTCCTCCCCGATCAGGAACAACTTCACTTAGGCAACTGATATTGGATGGTCTTTTCCAAATCCAGTCAGTTGCAGAACAGCTGTGATCAGACCCTGGCATTTCCTCGTGGTTGAGGAGACGGGTGATGATCGGGCGGGCCTTCAACAGCAGGGGCGGCAAACGGGGCATGAAGACTTCAGATGCTCGAATGAGCCAAAGCCGGCTCCCCTGCACAACGCTCAAGTCAATTGAGCCGGCAAAGCCGGTTCACATGGGAGAATCAATCCATGAAGATCCTCGTACCCGTCAAACGGGTTGTAGATTACAACGTCAAGATCCGCGTCAAGGCCGATGGTTCCGGTGTTGATCTGGCCAATGTCAAAATGTCCATGAACCCGTTTGATGAAATCGCGGTTGAGGAGGCAGTCCGCCTCAAGGAAGCAGGCGTTGCCAGCGAGATCGTTGTTGTGTCGATCGGCGTGCAGCAGGCGCAGGAAACCCTGCGCACGGGCCTCGCCATGGGGGCCGACCGCGCCATCCTGGTCAAGACCGACGAAACCGTCGAACCACTTGGCGTGGCCAAGCTGCTCAAGGCCATTGTCGAGGAAGAAAAGCCCGGCATGGTAATCCTTGGCAAACAGGCCATCGATGACGACGCCAACCAGACCGGCCAGATGCTGTCTGCCCTGCTCGGTTGGGGTCAGGGCGCCTTTGCCTCCTGCATCAAGGTCGAGGGCGATGTCGCCAGGGTCACCCGCGAAATCGACGGCGGCCTGCAGAATGTCGACGTCAAGCTGCCTGCCGTGATGACCGCCGACCTGCGCCTCAACGAGCCACGCTACGCCTCCCTGCCGAACATCATGAAGGCCAAGAAAAAGCCGCTGGACACAAGGGAAGCCGCAGATTTTGGCGTTGACATCGCACCACGCCTTCAGGTGCTCTCAACCGCTGAACCGGAAGCCCGCAAGGCAGGCATCAAGGTTGAAAGCGTCGCCGAACTGGTCGACAAACTGAAAAACGAAGCCGGTGTGCTGTAAGGCAGAGTGAGGAGATAGACTATGACAACCCTACTGATTGCCGAACACAACAATGCGGCCCTGAATGATGCAACCGCCAAGGCCCTGACCGCAGCCCTCGAGCTGGGTGGTGCCGTGGACATTCTCGTTGCTGGCAAGGACTGCGCCAAGGCTGCCGAGGAAGCTGCAAAGCTGAGCGGCGTTGCCAAGGTTCTGGTTGCCGAGAGCGACGCCCTCGGCCACAACATTGCCGAAGCCCTGTCTGCGCAGGTTGTTGCCATCGCAGGCGGCTATGACGCCATCGTTGCCCCGGCCACATCCGTCGGCAAAAACTTCATGCCACGCGTGGCCGCCCTGCTCGACGTCATGCAGCTGTCCGAAGTGACCAAGATCATCGCCGCCGATACCTTCGAGCGCCCGACCTACGCTGGCAACGCTATCCAGACGGTCAAGACCGCCGACAGCAAGAAGGTTCTGACGGTGCGCACCGCCAACTTCGCAGCAGCAGGCGCTGACGGCTCCGCCGCCATCGAAACCATTGCGGCAGCGGATGCCCCGGCAACGACCACCTATGTCAGCGAAGAACTGTCCACCTCCAATCGTCCGGAACTGGCCAGCGCCCGCGTGATCATCGCCGGTGGCCGAGGCCTCGCCTCCGAAGAGCAATTCAACGCCATGCTGACCCCGGTTGCCGACAAGCTGAGCGCAGCCATCGGAGCCTCCCGTGCCGCCGTTGACGCAGGCTATGCCCCGAACGACCTCCAGGTCGGCCAGACCGGCAAGGTCGTCGCCCCGGAACTCTATATTGCGGCTGGCATTTCCGGTGCCATTCAGCATCTGGCTGGCATGAAGGACTCCAAGGTCATCGTTGCCATCAACAAGGATGAGGAAGCCCCGATCTTCCAGGTTGCCGACTATGGCATCGTCGGCGATCTGTTCGACATCCTGCCCGAGCTGGAAAAGGCGCTCTGAGCCACCCTGCCCAATTTCAAGCGGAGAGCTCCCGCTTGCCTGAACCATCCAATCCCGCGCCACCCGGTGCGGGATTTTTCTTTGCAGCAGCCCGCACCATCTCTGCCGCCGGGGTCAGATGCCCATTTATCCCCATCTGACAGGCCCTCGCCTCAGACTTTGATCGAACTTTACCAATAGAGGTGTGTTCTGATCTTCCTGCGCCCATTCTTCCCGTTTATTTGCATTTGCGAAGCATTCAACAATCTGCCAAACTTCCATGGATACAAAAAAGGCTGCTCTGTGGTAAAATCATCCGCCACAAGGCCTTTGAGCAGGGACCATACCAAAGCAGTCGGTGAACAGGGAAATGTCTGAAATCAAGAAGGTCGGGATTATTGGGGCAGGACAGATGGGCAGTGGTATCGCCCATGTCTGCGGCCTGTCCGGTTATGATGTGCTTCTGAACGATATCAATCAGGAAAGACTGGATCTGGCCATCGCCGAAATTGCAGGTAATCTGGACCGCCAGATCGCCAAGGGGCGGATTTCCGAGGGGCAGAAACAGGCCGCCCTGTCGAGAATTACACCAACCCTTGATCTGCAGACCATGTCCGATGTCGATCTGGTCATCGAAGCCGTCACGGAACATGAGGAGACCAAACGCAAGGTCCTGTCCGCCGTCACGCCCTTCCTGAAGCCCGAAGCGTTGATCGCTTCCAACAGCTCCTCCTATTCGATCACCCGTCTGGCCGCCGCCACCGACAGGGCCGAACAGTTCATCGGCATGCATTTCATGCGGCCGGTACCGGTCATGAAGCTGATCGAGCTGGTACGGGGCATTGCGACGGACGAGAAGACCTTTCGGGAATCGGAGCGATTTGTCGAGAGCCTTGGCAAAACGGTTGCCGTCTCCGAGGACTTTCCGGCCTTCATGGTCAACCGCATTCTGCTGCCAATGATCAACGAGGCCATCTACACCCTTTATGAAGGGGTCGGCACCGTGGATGCCATCGACACCGCCATGCGCCTTGGGGCCAACCATCCGATGGGGCCGCTGGAACTGGCCGATTTCATCGGGCTGGATACCTGCCTCTCCATCATGCAGGTGCTCTACGATGGTCTGGCGGACAGCAAATACCGCCCCTGCCCCTTGCTGGTCAAATATGTCGAAGCTGGCTGGCTCGGTCGCAAGACCCATCGCGGCTTCTACGATTATCGCGGCGAGGTTCCGATCCCGACCCGCTGATCAGGCAGATAGCAACCGCGACCACCATTCAGAAAGCCGATCACACCATGGGATCGGCTTTTTCTTTGGCCCGATGCATCCGGCAAAACAGACACACGGAGACACAATAAAATATCAGGAGACATGTTTTTAACGCCAGCTTAACCCTGCCTTAAACAAACGGCTGCACAATGAACGGATCTTTGGGAAACCAGAACCTGTTGTGGGGAGAAAGCATCCATGTCCAACGTCGCTTCACTTGGTGCCGCCGTGGCCTACACCAATGCTGCCCAGACAAGCATGGATCTGGGCTCGACCCTGATGAAAATGGCCCATAACGCCGACAGCAACATGGCCAACATGCTTGACACACTTGTCCAGAAAAGCATGCAGAATGACGGCGCAGCTCCGGCTGGAATGGGCCAGTCCGTCGACATCAAGGCCTAATTCCACCACACAACCACAGTCATGCTCGCAGCATCCGGCGCAGGATGTTTTCCGCGCCTGCATCAGAGGGGTTAATCCCCGATCGCCGCACTCACGAGTGCCTTCGCCTCGTCAGACGCCCAGGCTGCAGGACCTGCCATATGCGCCAGCGAACAGCCATCCTTGTCG
The DNA here is from genome assembly GCF_003574655.1 of Cohaesibacter haloalkalitolerans. Lineage (GTDB taxonomy): Bacteria > Pseudomonadota > Alphaproteobacteria > Rhizobiales > Cohaesibacteraceae > Cohaesibacter > Cohaesibacter haloalkalitolerans. The sequence continues at coordinate 795,738 of NZ_QNUM01000001.1, read as the reverse complement.
ATCAGCACGGTAGACGGCATGCCGAACGCCATGCCCTTTGAGCGCAGGGCCGGGAAGATTTCCATCTTTTCATCGTAATAGAGCGTCAGATGCTTGATGCCGATCTCGTCGAAGAAAGCGCGCGGCTTGCCCGGTGCCTTGCGGTCAAGATTGACAGTTACCACCTCGAAGTCATCGCCGCCGAGGGTCGCCTGCAGTTCATCCAGGTCCGGCATTTCCTGACGGCAGGGCGCGCACCAGGTCGCCCAGATGTTGAGAAGCAGCGTCTTGCCCTTGAAATCTGAAAGCGACACCGCGCTGCCATCCTCGCGCTTGAAGGCGAGAGCGTTGAAGTCCACCGGATGGCCCTTGGTCTGCAACGCCGCCACATTCCCCTTGATCAGCGGATCGATGGCCGTGATCTTATCACTGGCCTCTGGGCAGGCTTCTGCTGCAACCGCAGGCAAAGCGGCAAGGCCAAGCATCAGAAGCGACAGAGCAGAGCTGAAAACCCTGAAAGAGGCAGTGAACGACGACATAAATCTTTTCCCTTCCGATGTCATTTGTCCTACAGGTGCGATAAATCATCACTCCTGATCGGGAGTGGTCGGCATTTTCTAAGTAAAGGCGCTGACAGCCCAGACTTGTTATGGCATAAAGCAGCACGACTTACCGATCTGATCAATGGACTAAGCATCATGAGCAATAAAATGTGGGGCGGCCGCTTCTCCGAAGGACCGGACGCCATTATGGAAGAAATCAATGCTTCCATCGGTTTCGACCAAAAACTCTATTCCCAGGACATTGCCGGATCCAAGGCGCATGTGCGCATGCTCGCCGCCCAGGGCATTGTTGCTGCTGATGATGCCAAAGCCATCGAAGATGGTCTAGACACAATCAAGGGAGAAATTGAGGCGGGCAGCTTCACTTTTTCGCGTGCGCTGGAAGACATTCATATGAATGTGGAAAGCCGCCTTGCCGATCTCATCGGCCCGAAGGCCGGTCGCCTGCACACGGCCCGTTCGCGCAATGACCAGGTGGCCACCGATTTCCGCCTCTGGGTGCGCGACACCCTCGACACCCTCGACGTCCAGCTTCTCGAACTGCAGCTTGCCTTTGTCGCCAAGGCAGACGAGTTCGCCAGCGCCGTCATGCCCGGCTTCACCCATTTGCAGAGTGCCCAGCCGGTAACCTTCGGTCATCACATGATGGCTTATGTGGAAATGCTCGCCCGCGACCGTGGCCGGGTTCAGGATGCCCGTCAGCGCATGAACGAGTGCCCGCTCGGCTCAGCCGCTCTTGCCGGCACCTCCTTCCCGATCGATCGTCACATGACAGCCAAGGCGCTCGGCTTCGACCGCCCGACGGCCAACTCGCTCGATGGCGTCTCTGACCGCGACTTCGCGCTGGAAGCCCTGTCGTCGGCCTCCATCTGCGCCATGCATCTGTCCCGCTTTGCCGAAGAGCTGGTCATCTGGTCCTCGGCCCAGTTCCGCTTCGTCAAGCTTTCCGACAAATTCTCCACCGGCTCGTCGATCATGCCGCAAAAGCGCAACCCCGATGCCGCCGAGCTGGTGCGCGCAAAATCAGGCCGCATCATCGGCGATCTCAATGCCCTGCTGATCGTCATGAAGGGTCTGCCGCTGGCCTATTCCAAGGACATGCAGGAAGACAAGGAGCAGGTGTTTGACGCCCTGCAGAACCTGTCGCTCTGCATCGCGGCCATGACCGGCATGGTCAAGGACCTCGAGCCGAACCTCAAGGAACTGAAGAAGGCCGCAGGCTCGGGCTATTCCACCGCCACCGATCTGGCCGACTGGCTCGTGCGCACGCTGGGCATGCCGTTCCGCAACGCCCACCATGTCACCGGCAGCCTCGTCGCCATGGCCGCCGAGCGCAGCATCGAGCTGCACAAGCTGAGCCTTGAAGACATGCAGACGGTCGAGCCGACCATCACCGAGGACGTCTTCTCGGTGCTGTCAGTTGACAAATCGGTCCGCAGCCGCACCTGTTATGGCGGCACGGCACCGGTCAATGTCAAAAAACAGGCAAAGAGCTGGCTGAAAAAGCTTGAAAAAGAAAAAGCAGCCAAGCAATAGTCAACAAAAGGGCACAAGGCCGGTCCAAAACCTGAACCGGCCAGCCCGATGACGAGCCCGATGGCGCTGTTGTTGGTGCCACCATCTGTACCATGCGAAGAAAAGGGATATCCAGCGATGGCTCATGACATGTTTTCAAAATCCGTCGTCAAAACCACCGCGACAGGCCTTATCGCACTGGCCATGATGGCGAGTCTCAGCGCCTGCGGCGTGCGCGGCCCGCTCAAACCTCCCTCACCCAACACCAATGCTCAGACAGAGATCAACGATCCAGTTGCCGGTGAAGGCACCATGGACGGCGCGACCAAAGAAGCGACGCCGACCAAGAAACCCGATGACGGCTTCATCCTTGATCCCCTGCTCTGAAGCAATGCTCTGAAGCTCTTTCCCGATTGACAGGCCTTAGAGGCCCTGCCCCCATTCCTCGGCCCCATCCGTCACCGCTGTCGGAGCGTCTGAGGCCGAATAGAAGAGATCGTCATGCACTATTTCGATTATGTCGACGGCGTCATGCATGCTGAAGGCGTTCCCCTCACGGAGATCGCCAAAGAGGTCGGCACCCCGTTCTATGTCTACTCCACGGCAACACTGGAGCGTCACTACAAGGTGTTCTCCCAGGCATTCGGTGATGTCGATTCCCTGCTTTGCTATGCCATGAAGGCCAACTCCAATCAGGCGGTACTGAAGGTTCTGGCCCGTCTTGGGGCTGGTGCTGACGTTGTCTCCGAAGGTGAAATGCGCCGGGCGCTGGCCGCTGGCATTCCTGCCTCGAAGATCCTTTTCTCCGGCGTTGGCAAGACCCGCCACGAGTTGACCTTTGCTCTGGAACAGGACATTCTCTGCTTCAACGTCGAATCCGAACCGGAACTGGAGCATCTGAGCCGCATCGCCACCGAGCTCGGCAAGGAAGCGCGGATTTCCCTCCGGATCAACCCGGACGTCGACGCCAAGACCCACGCCAAGATCGCCACTGGCAAGTCGGAGAACAAGTTCGGCATTCCATGGAAGCGCGCCCGCGCAGTCTACAAGCATGCCCAGAGCCTTCCGGGCATCAAGGTGACCGGCATCGACATGCATATCGGCAGCCAGATCACCCATCTTGAGCCATTCGATATGGCCTTTGCCCGTCTTGAGGAGCTGGTCACCCAGCTGCGCGAAGACGGCATCGCCATCGACCATGTGGATCTGGGTGGCGGTCTGGGCATTCCCTACCAGACGACGCAAACCCCGCCGCCGCTGCCGCGCGACTATGCCGAGATGGTCAAGAAGCACGTCAAAAATCTTGACTGCAAGGTCTATTACGAGCCCGGCCGCCTGATTGCAGGCAACGCCGGTGTGCTGGTAACCGAGGTCATCTATCGCAAGGAAGGCGAGGGCAAGACCTTCGTCATCGTTGACGGTGCCATGAACGACCTCATCCGGCCAACCCTCTATGAAGCCTGGCATGACGCCCTGCCCGTTCGGGAACCGTCCTACGACACCCCGGTTTCCACCGTCGATATCGTCGGTCCGGTTTGCGAAACCGGCGACTTTCTGGCCCAGGATCGTCCGTTGCCGAAAATGGACTCCGGCGACCTCATCGCCATCATGTCGGCTGGTGCCTACGGTGCCGTGCAGTCCTGCACCTACAACAGCCGCCTGCTCGTGCCAGAAGTTCTGGTCAGCGGCGACAAGTGGCAGGTGATCCGCGCCCGCAAGAGCTATGACGATCTCATCGCTCTGGACACCGTGCCCGACTGGCTGGAAGACTGAGCCTTCCACGGCAACCACCGCACAAAAACAAAGGGATGGCAATTGCCATCCCTTTTGCTTTGGTCATCTTGTCAGACGAACCGGCCTATCCATACATCGCATGTGTCATCGACACGGGACCGAGCGCAACATCACCAGACAGGGCTTCCCTGACAGCGCGGCGGATCTCGGCCAGCGAGAACGGTTTGGAGACAACATCATGCACGATGGTAGCAAGGCCCTCGCCACGTTCGCGCTGATCCGCATAACCGGTCATCATCAGAATTGTCATTTCGGGCCAACTGCCCGCGGCCGACTTGGCCAGTTCTATCCCATCCATCTCTGGCATGCGGATATCAGTCAGGAGCAAATCAAAGGACCCTTTATGCTCGACCAGAAGGTCCAGCGCATCCGTACCGTCTTCGGCCGTTTTGACGTCATGTCCGTCCATCATCAATGCCCGTTGCACAAACATACGGACCCCGTCGTCATCTTCGGTCAGAAGAATTCGGGCCATAACCCTACCCCCAGATACTCTTTTTAATCACACCAAGATCTTTTGCCGATCTTGCAGCTCCCATTTGACAGCCAAAAGGTTTACCAAAAGCGAAAGCGGGCATGAAAATTGAGCAGGAAGGCGAATTTTCACATCAGTTTGATGACAAAAACGGGGTCGCCAAAAAATGCCTGTGTTTTGTAGGGCACCGTTAACCAGCTGAAATATAAACGTAAAATTTTATTCAAGATAGCCTACAAATGGCACCTCGCGATAGGAGTGCGCCTTGTCCATGCCATAGCCGACGACGAACTTGTCCGGGCACTCAAACCCGACATATTCAGCCTTCAGATCGACCACCCGCTTGCCCGGTTTATCAAGCAGAACAGCGATATCGGTGCGGTTGGCGCCCCGCTCCTGCAACAGGCTCTTGGCGAAGGCCAGCGTGCGTCCGGACTCCAGAATGTCGTCAACCAGCAGCACATCGCGCCCCTTGACGATCACCTCGATGTCACGCACCACCTTCACATTGCCGGAGGACTTGGTGCCGGAGCCATAGCTCGACAAGGACATGAATTCCACCTCAAGCGGCACCCCGGCCCGGTAGAGCGCCCGCAACAGATCTGCCGCGAAAACGAAACTCCCCTTCAAGACTGCAATGACGAGCAGATTCTTGTAGTCCGCTTTGGCGATGGCGTTGGCCAGTTCCTGATTGCGGCTGGCGAGTGTCGCCTCGTCATAGAGGACTTCGATGGTATCAGTCATGAATTTTCCGGCTTCCCTTCGGGTCGAAGGCGCTTGGCAGCCTTGCCCGGTCTGACTATTCGTTGAACACGCGAAGCTTGAGATATCTTGCCTGTGCTGGTGCAGCAACCGACGTCGTGATCTGCTTGCGTTCTCCCGGCCCCAGACCCACATGATCCGGGCCGATGGTCCATGAATAAAGCGCCAGACGCTCCTTGCCAAGAACGGAAAACTCCACAGACGGAAGAATCACAGGTTCAGTCCCCGAATTGACCAGTTCGGTCTCGATGGACAGCACCGGCGAACCCGCCTTCTGCTCAAGCCGGACGTCGACCATGTCGATATCAACGCCGACCGTGTTCACTGTTGTCCCGAACAGGGAATAGAGCGACGCCAGATCCGGTATGCGCTTGACCCAGTAGTGTGGTGAGCTGAACAGCCCGGCGATAATCAGCAGGCTCGCCGCCAGCGCGCCACCACCGATCATCCATTCCTTGTTGAGAGACCCCTGCCGTGGCCCGCTGCTGCCCTTCTTCGCACCAGAACGCTTCCGGCGCTGCCTGCGGCGCGCACTCGTCTCGATGTCGGAACTCCGCGCAGCCTGCTTCTGCGCTTCAAAGGCAGCCGCGTCAATAAGATCTACGACCGGCGACTTGAAATCTTCTCCACCATCGCCCGTAACGACGAAGGGGCTGGAGGCATTGCCCTTTGTGCTGTCGGCCTCCATGTCAGCGGCACCCGCCCCTGACGCAGTGTCCGATGCGGGGTCTGATGTTGGTTTTGGAGCGGCGTCCGGCGCATCCGCCTTCTTGTCAGGCTTTCTGTCTGACTTCGGAGCTGGCGCATCAAACAGGGCGTCGATATCGTCCTGACTCTGTTCCTCACCACCACCGGAAGGGCTGTCGAACAGCGCGTCAATATCGTCCTGGCTCTGCTCCTTGCCACCGCTGGAGGGGCTATCGAACAGCGCGTCGATATCGTCCTGGCTCTGCTCCTTGCCACCGCCGGAAGGACTGTCGAACAGCGCGTCGATATCGTCCTGGCTCTGCTCCTTGCCACCACCGGAAGGGCTATCGAACAGCGCGTCGATATCATCCTGGCTCTGTTCCTTGCCACCGCCGGAAGGGCTGTCGAACAGCGCGTCAATGTCATCCTGACTCTGTTCCTTGCCACCACCGGAAGGACTGTCGAACAGCGCGTCGATGTCATCCTGACTCTGTTCCTTGCCAGCATCAGGCTCAGCTGCTGCAGGCTCCGGTTTTGGCTCCGGTTTTCGCTGGGGTTCCGGTTCAGGCTGGGGTTCCGCATGCCAGGTCTTGCCGCAACTGGAGCAGCGCACAGACCGCCCTTCGGCGCCGATATAATCATCGGGGACCTGATAGCTTGTCGCACAGTTTGGGCAGGTTATCTTCATCGGCGCTTCATTGCTGCAAAAGAATGCTGTAAAAGGGGACCCCGCGAAGACATGCGTCACGCGCAGCCCGACACCGGGTCAGGCATTGAAAGTCATCGAATCATCCACAACATAGGATATCAGCCATTAAGGCTTTGCCAAGCCCCGCTCAAAGATCAATCATACTGTTCATAAATCGGGTGAATCGGGGCACCAAATCATGCAAGCTGCAAACGAACGACCGGAAGGAAGATACCATTGATTCGCTTTGAGAATGTTGGTCTGCGTTACGGAATGGGGCAGGAAGTGTTGCGCGATGTGTCTTTTCACATCCCGCCAAACTCTTTCCAGTTTCTCTCCGGTCCTTCGGGGGCAGGCAAGACTTCTCTGCTCAAGCTGATGTTTCTTTCGCTCAAGCCGAACCGCGGCCTGATCAAGGTTTTCGGCAAGGATACCGCCCGGCTCGACCATGATGAACTGTCCCGACTGCGCCGGCAGATCGGCTTTGTCTTTCAGGAATTCCGCCTGCTCAACCATCTGACAACCTTCGAGAATGTGGCGTTGCCGCTACGGGTCAAGGGCCTGTCGGAACAGAACTATCGCACAGACGTTGCCGAGCTGTTGCAATGGGTCGGCCTTGGCCATCGCATGCATGTCTATCCCCCCGTCATGTCCGGCGGGGAGAAGCAGCGCGCCGCCATTGCCCGTGCCCTGATTTCGCGCCCCAAGCTGCTGCTGGCGGACGAGCCGACCGGTAACGTCGACCCGATCCTTGCCCGCCGCCTGCTGCGCCTGTTCGTCGAGCTGCACAGATCCGGCACGTCCATCGTCATCGCCACCCACGATACTGGCCTGATGGACCAGATCGAGGCTCGCCGCATCGTGTTGAACGATGGCGCCCTCTATATTTACGACTAGGAAGGAGAAGATCATGGCCAGACATCCGACAGACCGCGATGGAAGCGATGGCATCCATGCTCCGATGCCTTCCGGCATGCCTCGCATCGGGCCCAATCTCTCCCCCGTAGGCAAGGAACCCTTCGAGCCGCAGCAGAACGCCGGAAACAGGGCCTCCGACCCCGACTTCACTGCCATGTCTCAAGACGGCTCCGAGAGTGCCAATGATGGCCCCCGGCCCATGAGGCCGGATAGTCCGCAGGGCAAGAAGAAAAAGCCGCGGTCCCGCCGGTTCCAGAAACTGAAACCGCCTCGTCGCCTGACCCCGCAATTCAGCTTTTCCGACAAGAAGCCCGGCCCGATCGTGCCCAAGGGCACCATCGCCGGTCATGCCCTTGTGCTGGTGATCGCCATCATGAGCTTCCTTGCCGCCCTAACTGTGGCTGCCGTTTCGATCATTTCCGATGCCACGCGCGACTGGCAATCGGACATCAGCCGCGGTGCGACCATCCAGATCCGCCAGATCGAAGGTGTCGACATGGAGGGGGAACTGGCAAAGGCCATCGGCATCGCCCGCCAGACCCGGGGCATTTCCAGCGCCACCGCTCTCACCTCCAGCGAATCCAACGCATTGCTCGAACCGTGGCTTGGCCTCGACATCACCTTTGACGATCTGCCGGTGCCCCGTCTCATCGAATTGACCATCGATGATCCGTCCAATGTCGATTTCGACAGTCTCAGCAAGGCATTGCAGGAGCAGGTGCCCGGCGCCATCCTCGACAACCACCGCTTCTGGGTGGAACGGCTGCGATCGATGGCCGAGACGGCGATCTTCATTGGCTTCACCATCATGCTGCTGGTGATCACGGCAACGGTCCTGACAGTCGTCTTCGCGACCCGGTCGGCGATGGCGGGCAACAAGGAAACCATCGAGGTGCTGCATTTCGTCGGCGCCAGCAACAAGTTCATTGCCGGTGAGTTCCAGCGCAAATTCTTCACGCTCGGCTTTCAGGGTGCTCTGGCCGGTGGCGGCGTGGCGGTGATCTCCTTCCTCATCATCCAGCTGTTGTTGCGGGCACAGGAAGGCTCGGCCGCTCTCGACCAGATGCAGGCCCTGCTCGGCGTCGTACAACTGGGCACCAACGCCTACCTTGGCACCTTCGCCCTCATTGTGCTGATTGCCGTATTCACCGCAATCACGACAAGATTGACCGTTATGAATACGTTGAAAAAGCTGTCGTAAGAGCAATTTGCCTCGACAGCAGGCGCCCGAATGTCGATAAGACCAATAAACAGAAACTGTGCGGACCCGGAATGCCTCTTCGTAACACCACCCCAGGATCAGCTCTCGGAAGAGCGCTGTTTGCTGTGGTCCTAGCGACCCTTCTGGGTCTGTGTGTTCTGACAGCAGGCTGGGTCTTCTTCGTGGGCTATTCCCTGACCGCCCACGAGACCACACCGCGCAATGCCGATGCCATCGTGGTGGTTACTGGCGGGGCTGGTCGGCTGGAACGGGCCATCCAGCTTCTCAAGGAAGGCAAGGGGCACAAGCTGCTGATTTCCGGCGTCCACTACAGGAACACCGACCGGACGATGTTCGCCCGCTTCGACCTGCCCGATGACGTCATCAATTGCTGTGTCGATCTCGACCGGGAAGCGCTCAACACCGTTGCCAACGCCACCCAGACGGCACTCTGGGCAAGGGAAAATGCCTTCAAGAGCCTGATCATCGTCACCAGCGCCTATCACATGCCCCGCACTCTGCTGGAAATGCGCAGGGCTGCCCCCGAGGTGGACTTCCAGAGCGATCTGGTCGCCGGGCCAGCGGACAAGCCCCTGCTCTCGCGCCTGTCCAACTGGAACACGCTGCATCTGCTGACCAAGGAATATTTCAAGCTGCTCGCCTCGGTGCTGCATGGCACCACGGAACGCCTCCTGAGTCACCGCCGCGCCCCTGCGCCCGTCCCGACAGGGCCGGAAACATGAGGCTGCACAGAACAGTCTAGCCGAAGGTGCATCTTCCCTCTCCCGCCCGCGCCAATGATGCCACTGGACAGTACCGGGGAATTCATTGATAAATGACCCAGAATGGCCGCCCTCGCGATACCCCGCCGGGCGCCCATGTTACTGATGGCAACTGCGTGCCAGCCGATCTCTGCAACTGGAAAGACCGGCCCGGCACTTCGAGACGCGAAACAAGACCAAGATGCTGATTATCCGCTCCATGCTCTTCAACATCGCCTTCTATCTGGCGACAGCACTCATGCTGATCCTTTCCATCGCCACCTATCCGTTGCCCCGTCGCTATCTCGTCCGGCTCGCCGGCGTCTGGGCTCATGTCTGCGCCCGGCTGTTCACCGTGATCGTCGGCGGAAGCTACGAAGTCCGTGGGTTGGACCTACTGCCGAAGGGACAGAGCATCATTCTTGCTGCCAAGCATATGAGCGCGTTTGAAACCTTTGCCCTCGTGCCACTGGTAGACGACCCGCTGTTCATCCTGAAGCGCGAGCTGCTGCGCTATCCGCTGTTTGGCTGGGCTCTTCTGAAGACCGACATGATTCCCATTGACCGCAGTGCCGGGCTCAAGGCCCTGCGCGACATGCTCAAGGAAGCCCGCAAGAAGATGACCAACAACAATCGCCAGCTGATCATCTTTCCCGAAGGCACCCGCCGACGGCCCGACACGGAACCGGCCTACAAATTCGGTATCAGCCACATCTACCACGCCCTCAAGGTGCCCTGCTATCCGGTGGCGCTCAACACCGGCCTGTTCTGGCCCAAGGGCAGCGTGATTCGCCGCTCCGGCAAGATCATCATCGAGATTCTGCCGCCAATTGAGCCCGGAATGGAAATGAGAGCGTTTTTCGAACAACTTAGTGAAACGATCGAATCCAATTCAAATCGGCTGATTTCCGAAGCACGCGCTGCCAGCGACACGCTCCCTCCCCCGGCAGATATCAAGATCTAGATTCTAAATATTGTATTTTCCAAGAATCGCACTACATAATGTGGTTAAGGAACAAGTTGCATTTCAAATGAAAATGTTCTAGTTTTGTTCCTATCAAGACTCGACAATTGGGGATTGGCAATGCCACTGGGCGCCTTTGGAAAATTTGCTGACGACAGTCTGCGCAACCGTTTCTGCTACTGGCAGAGCGAGAGCGGCGCGCGCTATATTTTCAGCCAGATTGCCCCGGATGACATCTCCAGCTTCGAACAATGCATCCTGCTTCTGGCAACGGAAGCCAATGGCGACACGCCGACCCAGTTGAAATGGATCGGCGAGATTTCTGATCTGTCTCCCAACGCCTTCAAGGATATCGCCCCTGCCGAGATCGAGAATCTGACGGTCTATGTGCATCTGCTGGCTGGCAGTAAGCGGGAGCGGCAACAGGTCATTACCGACCTGTCGCGGGATGCAGGCAAGGAAACCTGTCTTCTGAGAGCCTGAGCCTTGCTCACCATATCATGCCCGCCCCCGAAGCGTCAGACGACAGCGGGTGAAGGCGCGGCCGACCATCAGCCCTGCCGCAATTGATCCGCCAGATCGAACAATGCCCTGTCTTCGATGTGAATGTCGCGCAGGTGATCCACCGTGTTGAGCACATAGTCGATATTGGGCCCGGCCTGACCATGGCCTTGCGAGACAATGCGCACCTGTTCCTCAATGGAAAGCATGCCCGCATATTGCCGATGCGTCGTGTCGGCAACATAGGTGATAGCCTCAACCGTCCGCGACTGGCCACCGGCCATCACCGAGGCGATGACAACCGGCACGAATTCCTCCAGATAAACCGAGGTGACCTGCTCGCGCTCGCGCAGATAGGCGATCACGTTATCGCGCTGTTCTGCAGCGACCCGGAACACCATGCCCTGACAGTGCCCGCCTTCGCTCAGCCCCATCACCAGCCCGGGCCTCTCCGGCGTACCCCTGTGGACATGGGAATAGACACACAGGGCGCGATGATAGCCATCAAGGGTTCCGATATAGGATTCCTCGAAGTCGAACCCCGGGCGCCACATCAGTGACCCATATCCAAAGACCCACAGATCCCGCATCCGGTTTGCCTCCATCCTATTGTCCAAAACGCATAAAAGGCGCATCAGTGGTTTCAAACGCCATGATTGCGCCATAAGATGACGCAACAAGGGAAAGGGAATATCAATCCCGGTCGTGATTTGCAACAGAACGAGCGCCAAATGCCAGCAATGTCATCTCAGAGAACGGACAGGCCAAAGACGAAAAGCGGCTCCAGACGGTTGCTCTTGGGGCTAGTACTCATCTGTGCCCTGCTGTTCGCAGGCTGGTCTGCCTTCTGGTATTTCAGCTATACCACCACGCAACAGCTGGTCGATCGCATCGTCGCCCGCGAGGTCAATGGCCAACGCGTGATGACCTGTGGCGACCGGGCACTGGGCGGCTATCCGGTCCGGCTCGCCCTTGACTGCTCGTCCTATGCCATCAGGGACCCGGACTCCGGCTGGCAGATCAGCGGTGGCCCCGTGCAGGTCTACTGGCAACTCAACGCGCCGGATCGGGCATCGGTGGAAACCAGCGCACCATTGCATATCGAGCAGGCCATGCTCGGACAGAGCATCGAAGTAACCGGCAGTCGCATCCTCGGATCGGTGATGCTCACCCCGCCCGACATTGTCAGGGCCGTTTCCTTCAGCGCAGAAGATGCCACACTCAGTGCCAGCAACACCGCATTCGGCCCATCCTTCGGCGCCATCCGGGCCGACGCCCTGTCTGTGGATGCCAGCCCAAATCCTGAAGCTGGCGGCGATCTGGACATGACCTTGAAGGCCAGTGAGCTATCGATCGACCAGATTCCCATCCTCAATGGCGAAATGACATTCACCGCCGTTGACGGGCTCAACGCCCTGATGCGTGATCGCCGCAACCCGACCGGGCTGTGGCTGCAGCAGTCGGGCAGGATCAGGGACATCGACGGCTGGATGAAGATCGGCCAGAAGACCCTCAGGCTGAGAGGCGACATCGCCTTCAGTCAGGCTGGCCTTGCCAACGGCACCCTCATGCTGCGCATTCTCAACCCCACCATCGATACCGCCCGCATCAAGAGCGAGCTGACGGCCAAACGTGATGGCTTCAACGGCCCGCTGACCGGTCTCCAGCTCATGGGCAAACCGGTGAAAGACGGAGATATGGTCGGCTCAGAAGTCAAGATCACCCTGACCAATGGTGCGATAAAGGCAGGATTCCTGCCTCTGGGAACCCTGCCTCCAATTCGTTAGATAGCGATTTTGAAAGTCCGCCCGCAACGGGCCAGCCTCAGCCAGCTCACCCGGCCGTATGTTCGTGATCGTCGCTGTTGAGTGCCGGCGCATGGGTTTCGCCATCCTTGAGATGACGACCGAAGTCCGATGCGGCAATTTCCTGACCGGCATCAATGATGCTGCGGCGGATCGAGCGAGTGCGTGAGAACAGATCGAACAACGCGTCCCCGTCCCCCCAGCGAATGGCCCGCTGCAATGCCGTCAGATCTTCAGTGAAGCGCCCCAGCATTTCCAGCGCCGCTTCCTTGTTGTGCAGGAAAACGTCCCGCCACATGGTCGGGTCAGACGCCGCAATACGGGTAAAGTCACGGAAACCACCGGCGGAATATTTGATGACCTCGGAATTGGTCACCATTTCCAGATCCGATGCGGTACCGACGATATTATAGGCGATCAGATGCGGCAGATGCGAGGTGATGGCCAGCACATTGTCATGATGATGGGCATCCATCAGCTCCACGTTTGAGCCAACCGTCGTCCAGAAGGTCTTGACCTTTTCGATCGCCGCTGGGTCCGTTCCTTCCGGTGGGGTCAGAATGCACCAGCGGTTGATGAACAGCTCGGCAAAGCCGGCATCCGGGCCGGATTCTTCAGTACCGGCAATCGGATGACCGGGAACAAAATGCACGGTCTTGGGCAGATGTGGCTGCATCTGACGGATGATCGACATCTTGACAGAGCCAACGTCGGTGACGATGGCACCTTCCTTGAGATGCGGAGCGATTACCTTGGCCACGGTTTCGCAGACGCCAACCGGGGTGCAGACCACCACGAAATCGGCATCCTTGACGCTCTCAGCCATATCGCTGTGATAACTGTCTCCCAAGCCCAGCTCTTCCGCCCTCGCCAGGGTAGCGGCAGACCGCGTATGGACCGCGATATGCTCGACCAGACCCTTCTGTCGCGCTGCCAAAGAAATGGAAGACCCCAGAAGACCGATCCCGATCAGGGTCATGCGCTTGAAAAGAAACTCTGTCATCCAATTTACCCTTTGAGGAAGTCCGCTAGATGGCCGATCACGGCTTCACATGCTTCCGCCGTGCCGATGGTCATGCGCAAGGCATTCGGCAGGGCATAGGACCCGACCTGACGCAGAACGCAGCCCTTGGACAGCAGATAGGCATCGGCCTCAACGGCACTCTTGCCCGGAGTGTCGGGGAAGTGAATGAGAATGAAGTTGCCCACGCTCGGCGTGACCTTCAGCCCCAGCGCTTCCAGCGCGGCGGAGGTCTTGGGCAGCCATTCTTCATTATGCTTGACGGCCTTGCGGATGAAGTCCTGATCGCGCAGCGCAGCAACACCGGCGGCCTGGGCCGCCCCGGAAATATTGAACGGCGGACGGATGCGGTTCATCGCATCAATCACGGCCTGCGGTCCGTAGCACCAGCCAAGGCGCAGGGAGGCAAGGCCATAGACCTTAGAGAAGGTGCGCGTCATGACCACATTCTCGCTGGTCGACGCCAGCTCGACGCCAGCCTCGTAATCGCTGCGGGTGACGAATTCCGAATAGGCGGCATCCAGCACCAGCAGAACGTGCGGCGGCAGGCCTGCATGCAGGCGGCGCACTTCCGAAGACGGAATATAGGTGCCGGTCGGATTGTTCGGGTTGGCAAGAAAGACCATCTTGGTCTTGTCGGTCACCGCAGCCAGAATGGCGTCGACATCCGTCGTCATGTCCTGTTCCTTGGCGATGACAGGAACGCCACCGGCAGCCCGCATGGCAATCGGGTAGACAGCAAAACCATATTCGCTGTAGATCGCCTCGTCGCCCTTCTCAAGGAAGGTGTAGCACAATAGGCTGATCACCTCGTCCGACCCGGCACCACACAGGATGCGGTCCGGATGGAGACCATAGACCTCACCGATCACACCGCGCAGAACGACACTGCCACCATCCGGATAAAGCTCCAGATTGCCGGTCATCTGACGGAAAGCGTCCATCGCCTTCGAGCTGGCGCCGAAAGGGGATTCGTTGGACGACAATTTGTGGATGGGCGCTGCGCCATCGATCTCGGCCTTGCCGGGAACGTAAAGCGGGATATCGAGAAGCCCATCACGCGGTTGAGGCCGTTTAGGCTGTCCGGAAGAGGACATTTGACCACTCCTGAAAAATTAGTCTGGTTTTACACTGGGCCTGTCTTACAGCCAAGGCAGAACCCCATTCAAGCAAAAAGCTCCGGCAACTGCGGCAAAGGCCCAGATTCATGAAGAATCATGCGTTTTAACGGAGAATCTTGGCAAACAAGAAGAATTCGCCATTCCTCCGGGCAGGCTACTTGGCAGGTACCAGGGAAATGGGCGACCAGTAGCCCCCGACAATGCCGCGAATGACCATCGGGTTGTGCGGCAGACGGGTCAGCTTTTCGACTTCGACGTCGGCCACCGAGAAAGGAACCGCGATGAGGCATTCACAATGCCCCTCCTGCATGATCGTTGAGATCATCTGACCACCCATCGCGGCAACCGCCGCATCGACGCCCTCTTCATGCGGAGCGCAGATGGCGACAAGGCGCATGTCCGGAACCGTGGTGTCCATCAGCGGCATTGACAGCACGAACGCATCCAGATCGACCGGACGCCCCGGTTGCTTGATCACTGGCAGCCGCCCGATGACCTGCACCCCGTCCTCGGACAGATTGACCCACCAGGCACTCTTGGCTTCCGCATGGTTATGAATGAGCCCGAGCGCCGAACCATCCGCCTGTCGGACCTGCTCGATAACACCGGCGCTATCGCTGGCATCCTTGAATCCGACCGTGAAACCGAAATAGAAACGGGCCACATCGCGCAGCTCGACGCCCGGCTCGACGATCACGTCATAGGGGGCCTGCATATGGGTGAAGGTCGCAATGATCTCGCGCCAGAGATGCTCCACGGTGGTGATCGGCAGAATGCCACGATGGCGCCCGACCAGCCGCCGCATCATGTCCATTTCCCGTCCGGGCCGAAAGGCAGCCCCGGGCTTGTGCGTCCGTTTGACGGCGATAAGAGCCTGAACGATCTCGCTCCGCTCGATGAGATGCCGGTGGATGGACTCGTCGATGCGGTCAATGCGCTGCCGCAGTTCGTCCAGGGTCGGTTCGTCCTTCTCCTTGCTCTCAATCGGGGCTTTGGTCATGATCGTCCTGTCTTCATTTTTCTGTCGTTGCGAGGCGCACAAAAACGGCGGGCTGGTGCGAAACGTGAGGCGGTAAAAGCAGGCTGAATTCAGCGCTTTTGCCGCTCTTGATCGGATAAAATCCAATTGGCTGGCCAATGGGCTGGCCAATGGGCTGGATAGTATCCTTAAAAGGGAGGCACCACAAAAGCAAAGAAAAGATTTGACTTGTACCCCCATGCTCCCTAGCTACTTTGCACAAGACTAAAAAACCAGTCCGTCTTTGGAGAAAATGCCCCATGAACAGTCCGACCGACAGCAACAAACCGGATGCCGGTGCGAAAAGTCGGGAAGAGCGCGCAGCCGAGGAAGCGCTGACGCCTTCCAGTCGCAGTGTGACCTTCGGTCCGGACAAGCCGCTCAAGCTGGATGCTGGCGGCGAACTGACCCCCTTCACGCTCGCCTACGAGACCTATGGCAGCCTCAATGAAGAGCGCTCCAACGCCATTCTCGTCTTCCATGCGCTGACCGGCGACCAGTATGCCGCCTCCCCGTCCCCAGTGACGGGCAAGCCCGGCTGGTGGTCAACGATGATTGGTCCGGGCAAGCCGATCGATACCGACCGCTACTATGTCATCTGCTCGAATGTGCTGGGCGGCTGTTCCGGCTCCACTGGTCCGGCGTCCATCAACCCCGCCACCGGCAAATGCTATGGCCTTGATCTGCCCCTGATTACCGTGGCCGACATGGTCCGCGCCCAGACAATGCTGGTGGATTATCTGGGCATCGACACGCTGTTCAGTGTCATTGGCGGCTCCATGGGCGGCATGCAGGCCATGCAATGGGCAGCGGCCTATCCCGAGCGGGTCAAATCGGCCATCCTGATTGCCACCGCCTCGCACCATTCCTCCCAGAATATCGCCTTCTACGAAGTGGGCCGTCAGGCCGTGATGGCAGACCTGGACTGGCATGGCGGGCGCTATCACGATTTTGGCGTCACCCCGCGCAAGGGCCTCGCGGTTGCGCGGATGGCGGCCCATGTCACCTACATGTCCGAACAGTCGCTGCAGAGCAAATTCGGGCGCAATCTGCAAAACAGCGACCACAAGGCCTTTTCCTTCGATGCCGAGTTCGAGATCGAGAGCTATCTGCACCATCAGGGCATGACCTTCGTCGACCGGTTCGACGCCAACTCCTATCTCTATGTCACGCGGGCCATGGACTATTTCGATCTGGCCGCAGACTATGACGGACAGCTGGCCAAGGCCTTCATGGGGACGAAGACCCGCTTCTGCGTGGTCTCATTCACCTCCGACTGGCACTTCCCCACCACAGCCAGCCGCACCATCGTCCATGCCCTCAACGCAGCGGGCGCTTCAGTGAGCTTTGTCGAGATTGACAGCGACAAGGGCCATGATGCCTTCCTGCTTGAGGAACCGGAATTCTTCGATGCGATCAACGGCTTCCTGCATGCCGCCGACCGCAGCGCCGGACTGCCCGAGACACAGGATACCAAAAAGGACGAGCGCTCATGAGCAGATCAGAAAAGAAGCCGCTCATTGTCGGCGGCCGCGCCGACAACACCCGCATTGACTTCGAGCTGGTTGCCGATCTCATCGAGCCGGGCACCAAGATCCTCGACGTGGGCAGTGACGATGGCGCTCTGCTTGAGCTGCTGCGCGACAGCCGCCAAGTGGAAGGCCGCGGGATCGAGCTGTCCCAGAAGGGCGTCAACAAAGGCGTCGCGCGTGGGCTCTCGGTCATTCAGGGCGACGCCGACGAAGACCTGATCTATTACCCCGACGACAGCTTCGACTATGTGATCCTCAGCCAGACCATTCAGGCCACCCGCAACCCCAAGCTGGTGCTGGAGCACCTGTTGCGCATCGGCCGCAAGGCAATCGTCTCCTTCCCCAATTTCGGCCACTGGCGGGTCCGCACCGACCTCCTGCTGCACGGCACGATGCCGGTCAACGACTACCTGCCCTACACATGGTACGACACGCCGAACATCCATTTCTGCACGGTTCGGGATTTCGTCAATCTGTGCCGGGAGGTCGATGCCGACATCGAAAAGGCCCACGGGCTGCAGGGCAACGGCGAGCGCATTTCCTTCTCCGCCCCATGGTGGTTCTGGAACCTGTTCGCCGAACAGGCCATCTTTCTGTTGAGCCGCAAGCACTGAGGCAAGCCCAAGGAACTGCGCAAGACCATAGACGCAACGGAAAACCCTATCCCTTAGATATCGGGCCCTCAGGTATCGGCCTCAGGGGATGAAAAGGCATTGAGCGTGGGGAAATGCCCCCCTGCCGCTGGCAGGTTTGGCACCGGCAGAAAAACCGGCCGGAAGCTGGTCTTGGCCATATTGACCTCCTTGCTCACCAGCCCCTGCGCCAGAAGCTTTGTCGCCTCGACAATCAGCACACCGGAAAAGGCTGGCCAGCATTGGGCACCGATCCGTTCCCAGAGCTGAGCCGACCCCAGAAAGCGCTGACGCTTGAAGGGCGCGAAATAGAGCCCGTCATTCCACTGTGTTGGTGTGAACATGGTATCGCGCAACAGATGGGTCAACTGTCGCTTGGAGAAGGGACGCCCATAGGCGAACGGCGAATGCTCCATCCGGGCCCAGACCCCGCGGCGATTGGGCACCACGATCATCAGCCGGCCTCCGGGCGTCAACACCCGCCAGATCTCGCGCAGATGCTCGGCCGGATTGTCCACCAGCTCCAGCATATGCACCAGAACGATCCGGTCGATGCTGGCATCCGGCAGCGGCAGTTCATTGCTTTCCACCAGCGCCGTCAGTGACGCCCCGGTGGAGGGCCAGTAGACAGCCCCCTGACGAGAAGGCATGAAGGCCAATGTCCGCTCGGCGCTGGTGCGCATGCTGCGGATATAGGGTGGCGCATAGCCGACCCCGAGCACGCTCAGTCCCTTGACATTCGGCCAGAGCGCCCGGATCCGCTGGTTGACGTGATGCGCAGTGACGCGCCCCAACGGCTGGGCGTAGAAATTTCTCAGGTCTAGAACATCAAGAAACATGAAAAGCAGACACTCCCGCCAAGGGCGGGCTCCCATCGTTGGTCTCCGGTTTGCAGACCCTTGCGGCCCTAATGTGGCATCTTGCCCCGCCAATTCCAAGCGACAAAAGCCACAAACTGTTCGCAGTTCGGTTGAGACCGCAGCCCCGACCCCTATATAGAGATTAAATTCTGGGAATCATGCTTAAAACATGTAAATAATGCCAATGATATCAGCGAATGCGATCACCGGAGACTTCAGCAATGCCGCAGCAACCCCTTGAAACAAAACTCATTGCCTGCCGTTCCGACAATTACGCTGTACTGGCCCATGACAGCGAAGCCAATCTGACGTTTCTTGTGGACGTACCTGAAGCCAACGCCATCAGATCAGCTCTGAAGGAAACCGGCTGGACCCTCACGCATATCCTGATCACCCACCACCATTATGACCATGTGGAAGGCCTCTCGACCATCAAGGCCGAAACGGGCGCCAAAGTCTACGGCCCAGCAGAAAGCGTCGAAAAGATCGGCCATATCGACGAGGCCCTGTCCGATGGCGACAGCTTCAAGTTCGGCTCCCAGAAAGTCTTCGTGCTTGGCACGCCGGGCCACACGCTCGATCATATCTGCTACTGGCTGCCGAACGCTCAGCTGGCCTTTACCGGCGACACGCTGTTTGCCATGGGCTGCGGCCGGGTGTTCGAGGGCACGCTTAGAGACATGTGGTTCTCCGTCGACAAGCTGGCCAAGCTGCCACCCGAGACCACGGTCTTCTGCGGCCATGAATACACCGAGGCCAATGGCAATTTCTGCCTCACCATCGAGCCGGACAATGAAGTACTCAGGCAGCGGGTCGAGGAAATCGGGGAGTTGCGCGCCAAGGGCCTGCCGACCGTACCGACCAGCATTCTGGACGAACTGAGCACCAACTGCTTCCTGCGAGCCAACGACGAGGACGTCAAGGCCTCGCTGGGCATGTCTGGCGCCGAAGATTGGGAGGTTTTCGCCGAAATCCGCACCCGCAAGGACAATGCCTGACCTTGGAGTGACACGGTGCAGGCCCATCGCCCGCACGAGACTGGACTAGAAAGGCTCGCTGCCAAACAGCTTCTTGGCGGTCTCGTTGATCAGGGTGTGACGGCGATCGAATTTCTTGGCCAGAATGATGTTGGTCATCGTCCGCACCACCCCCTGGATTTCGCCAATCTCGTCCAGCAGGGCATCGAGGTCTTCCAGCTGCGGCATCTCGACGATCAGCGACAGATCGAACGCCCCATTGACTGTGAAGCAGGACGAGATCTCGGGATAGTCTTCCAGCTTCTTGACAATCGGCCCCTGCAGTTTCGGGTCGATCTCGACAAAGACGATGGCCCGGTTGAGCGCTTCCATCGGATCGCTGTTGAGCAACACCGTGAAGCCATCAATCACCCCTTCGCGCTTCAGCCGTTCGATCCGCTCATGCACAGTTGAGCGGGCGACATCGAGCTTGCGGCCAATCTCGGACGTGGAAAGACGCGCATCAGCCTGCAGCAGGCGAATGAGTTTTCTGTCCAGATCATCTAGCGCACGCCGCATCGCTCTCTCCTGCCAGTAGGCCCCTATCTTGAGGACCATGTCTTCAGGCCAATGTCCGGCCTTGTCGAAAGTCACTTGTGAACAGGCTGTCATCCAGCCATATATCATATGCTCACTTATTCATGATTTTCCCTCAGGGGCCACCGTTAAATTGACACATTCCCCAAAATTTCCAGCAACTTGCCCGACAAAACTGTCAATTTGCCACAACAGCCCTGATACCCCTCTGTTTCTATAGCATCTGGCTCATTATACTCATAGCCGACATACAAATTTTCATCAACAAAATCAACATTTTAAAGGTGGACAGTTTTCCTCCCACCGCTGAACCACCTGAACCCCTACCTCCCGGAGATCCCTAGATGAGCTCATCTCTTGCTGCAGAAGCAAAAACCCTGCTTGACGCCATGGGCGTCGATACCGCCAAACTCGCCGGTTCCATCACGGTCACCAGCCCGATTGACGGGTCGGTCATCGGCTCCGTTGCCGAGCAGACCGCCGAAGACATGAACAAGGCCGTTGACGCCGCCCATGCGGCTTTCCTCACATGGCGCACGGTTCCGGCTCCGGTCCGCGGCGAACTGGTGCGCCTGTTGGGTGTCGAGCTGCGCAAGCACAAGGAAGCCCTTGGCCGTCTGGTTTCCATCGAAGCTGGCAAGATCCTCTCCGAGGGCCTTGGCGAAGTGCAGGAAATGATCGACATCTGCGATTTCGCCGTTGGTCAGTCCCGTATGCTCTATGGCAAGACCATCGCGTCTGAACGCCCCGGCCACCGGATGATGGAAACCTGGCACCCGATGGGCGTCTGCGGCGTCATCTCCGCCTTCAACTTCCCGGTAGCCGTCTGGTCCTGGAACACATGTCTGGCCCTTGTCTGCGGCGACAGCGTGATCTGGAAACCATCCGAGAAAACCCCGCTGACGGCCCTTGCCTGCGAAGCGATCCTGAAGAGCGTCACCGACAGCTTCGAGGCCGCTCCGGCCAACCTCAGCCAGGTTATCATTGGCGGCCCGGCCACCGGTGAGGCGCTGGTCGACAATCCGCTCGTACCGATCATCTCGGCCACCGGCTCCACCCGCATGGGCAAGGCAGTGGGCCCGCGCGTTGCAGCCCGTTTCGGTCGCTCCATTCTGGAACTGGGCGGCAACAATGCCATGGTCGTGGCACCAAGCGCCGACCTTGACATGGCCGTTCGCGCCATCTGCTTCTCTGCTGTTGGCACCGCCGGTCAGCGCTGCACCTCGCTGCGCCGTCTCATCGTCCATGAGAGCATTGTCGACAAGCTGGTCCCGCAGTTGAAAAAGGCCTATGGCACCCTGCCAGTCGGCACCCCGCTGGAAGCTGGCACGCTGGTTGGTCCGTTGATTGATGAAGCCGCCTTCACGATGATGCAGGATGCCCTCTCCAAGGCCAAGGCACAGGGCGGCTCCGTCACCGGCGGCGAACGCGTAGCAGTCGACGGCTTTGATGGCGGCTTCTATGTCCGTCCGGCCATTGCCGAAATGCCGGGTCAGAGCGATGTGGTCAAGACCGAAACCTTTGCCCCGATCCTCTATGTCATGACCTACAAGACCTTCGAGGAAGCCATCAAGCTGCACAACGAAGTGCCGCAAGGCCTGTCTTCCTGCATCTTCACACTGAATATGCGCGAAGCCGAACTGTTCATGAGCGCAGCTGGATCCGATTGCGGCATCTGCAACGTCAACATCGGGCCGTCCGGCGCTGAAATCGGCGGCGCCTTCGGCGGCGAAAAGGAAACCGGCGGTGGCCGCGAATCCGGCTCCGACGCATGGAAAGGCTATATGCGTCGTGCAACCAACACCGTCAACTACTCCACGGCGCTGCCGCTGGCACAGGGTGTTTCCTTCGACGTCTGATCGTTGAAAACCTGCGGCTACCCCATTGCCGCAAGCCAATATCAGGAATACCAGAAAAGGGCCGCTCGCGGCCCTTTTTTGTGTTATGTGTCTCGCAACGCTTGCACTTTGCATTATATGTTATAATGTAACATCCCCGCATCGACCCATTATCAGTCAAGATTGAACGCTCGTGACTCATTCCGACCCCCTACTCGCTGGAACCGACATATCGGTCCGCGCTGACGGCAAGACCTTGCTGGACAACGTCTCCGTTTCGGTGAGTGCAAATGAAATTGTAACGATCATCGGCCCCAACGGCGGTGGCAAGACGACCCTGCTGAAGGCCCTTCTGGGGCTGCTGCCGATCGCCTCCGGAACCGTCAAGCGCAAGAAAAAGCTCAATCTGGGCTATGTGCCGCAAAAGCTGGTCATCGACAGGACCCTGCCCCTGACAGTCAAGCGGCTGATGCAACTGACCGGCCGCTATTCCCACGACCGGATCATCGCCGCTCTCGGTGAAACCGGTGTGGCGCACAAGATCAACGACAATATCCACTCCCTTTCCGGCGGCGAGATGCAGCGCGTGCTGCTGGCCCGCGCCATCATCCGCAAACCCGAGCTGATGGTGCTCGACGAACCGGTGCAGGGCGTGGACTATCTGGGCGAGATCGCCCTCTACCAGCTCATCGAAACCATCCGCAACAAATACAACTGCGGCATCCTGCTGGTCTCCCATGACCTGCATATGGTGATGCGCGCCTCCAACCGGGTCATCTGCCTCAACACCCATGTGTGCTGCTCCGGACAGCCGACCGTCGTCGAGCAAAGCCCTGACTATCAGCGCCTGTTCGGCACGCGCGGCCTGCAGACGATGGCTCCTTACGGCCACCGGCACGGCCATTTCCATGATGTCGACCAAGAAGAGTCAGCGCCTCTCGCAGCCACTGCAGGCGGGGAGCCCCATAGCTGCACCGCTGATCATCACCATCACGAAGATCACGAAGGACACCACCATGCTCGATGACTTTTTCATGCGCGCCCTGCTCGGCGGCATCGGCATTGCCCTGGTGTCAGGCCCGCTTGGCTGCTTCATCGTCTGGCGCCGCATGGCCTATTTCGGCGAAACCATGTCTCACGCAGCTCTGCTTGGCATCGCGCTCAGCCTGATGATGGACCTGCTGCCCTTCTGGGGGGTATTTGCCATTTCCATCGCCATTGCGCTGGCGCTCTACGGCCTTGAAAAGCTGGACCGGCTGTCAAGCGATACCCTGCTCGGCATCCTTTCCCACGCCTCCCTGTCCATCGGTCTCATTTCACTCGGCTTCATGGCATGGCTGCGGGTCGATGTCATGACCCTGCTGTTCGGCGACATCCTGTCAATCACCCGCGGCGATCTGGCGCTTATCTGGGGCGGCGGCGTTGTCGTGCTTGGCCTGTTGCTGCTGCACTGGCAGAGCCTGCTGGCCGCCACCGTCAGCAACGACATTGCATCGGCCGAGGGCCTGCCGACACGGCGGGCCAATCTGGTGTTCATCCTCTTGATTGCACTGGTCATCGCAGTGGCCATGAAGCTGATTGGCGCCCTGCTCATCACATCGCTGCTGATCATCCCGGCCGCCAGCGCCAGACAGTTTGCCCGCAGCCCGGAAGCTATGGCCATTCTGGCGGCCTTCATGGCCTGTCTTGCGGCCATTCTGGGGCTGAACATGTCGCTGCTGTGGGATTCAAACCCTGGCCCGTCCATCGTTCTGGGGGCATTTCTGCTGTTCCTGCTGTCGCTGGCAGTGGCCCCACTGGCACGCGCCCTGCGCACGCGATGAGCCATGCGCTCCCCGGTCAGCCGGGGAGCCGATCAGCCTTTCTTGCCGCCGAACAGCATGTCCTTGGAGGCCAGCACGGCACCACAGGTGATCAGCAGCGCTGCCGCGCCGATGATCACGGTGAAATCGGAGATACCGGCAAGGATCAGCAGCCCCGTGGAGAGCAGCGGAGCAGCATAGGCTGACGCCCCCAGCACCTGAATGTCACCATGCTTGACACCATAGTCCCAGACATAGAAGGCTCCGCCCGCTGGCCCAAGCCCCAACCCGATGGTCGCCAGCCATTGCAGCGGCGTATCCGGCCAGACCGTCGTCTCGAACAGCAGATGCGCCACACCACTCAAAGCCGCAGCGACAAAGCAGAAGCCGACGACAATGTCGGTCGGCACATTGGCAAAGCGCCGCGACAGCACCGAATAGCTCGACCACACCAGCGCGGCAAACAGCGCGGCGGCATAGCCGGTGAGGTATTGCGGCTCAATCGAAATCGACCGCCCCTTGGAGACCACCAGCACTGCACCGGCCAGACCGAGCAGCGCGCCCCCGGCGTGGAACCAGCGCAGCCGCTCCCCGGGCAGGAATGATGAAAAGACCACAATCAGCAGCGGCCAGAGATAGTTCACCAGACCCGCCTCCACTGGCGGTGCCATGCGCAGGGCAAAGTAATAGGCGGCATGGTAGCCGAAAATACCCAGCACCCCCAGGCACCAGACCGGCCACGGCTGCCGCAGCGCCCGGATAGCTCCGGGGCGACGGATCCAGCTCAAAAGCCCCACCAGTCCGCCGACCACAAACGACAGGGCGGTCAGCTGGAACGGCGGCACCGTTCCGCTCCACACCGTGAAGACAGCAAGAAGCGACCACATCAGGATGGCGGAAAAGCCGATCAACGTTGCAATGAGGCGGGGGGACATGAAAGCTCCGATATGCTTGAAGTCGTGTTGGCGAGACGCCGTTTTGGCTTGTTCCCTTGGCGAACGCCACAGCAAAAACAAAAATGCTGCAGAAGAAAAGCTCCTGCAGCTTGTTATCAAACGATTTTTAGGCAATGGCTAAAATTTAGCCATTCGCGATATACTGACCGCCGTTGATCGTCATCACCGAGCCGGTAATGAAGGCCGCCTGCTCGGATGCCAGGAAGGCAACCATGGCTGCAATTTCTTCAGCCTGCCCCAGCCGACCGACCGGGATGTTGGCCACAATGCTCTCCAGCACCTTTTCCGGCACCGCAGACACCATGTCCGTATCGATGTAGCCCGGGCAGATGCAGTTGACCGTAATCCCCTTGCGGGCCACTTCCTGGGCCAGCGCCTTGGTGAAGCCGATGACCCCGGCCTTGGCCGCCGAATAGTTGGTCTGGCCCATCTGCCCCTTCTGACCATTGATCGACGAGATATTGATGATCCGCCCATGGCCCCGTGCCCGCATCTCGTCGATGATTGGCTTGGTCATGTAATACATCGAGTTGAGGTTGACATTGATGACCTCGTGCCACTGGTCCAGCTCCATCTTGTGCAGCATGCTGTCCCGCGTGATACCGGCGTTGTTGACCACGATGTCGATGATCCCCAGATCCTGCTCGACCTGCTTGAGGCCAGCCTGACAGGCCTCGAAATTGCCGACATCCCACTTGTAGGCCTTGATGCCGGTGCGTTCGGTGAAAGCCCGCGCACTTTCGTCATTGCCACCATAGTTGGCAGCAACAAAGAAACCAGCCTCCTTCAGGGCGATGCAGATTGCCTCGCCTATTCCTCTTGTCCCGCCCGTTACGACTGCAACCTTGGACATGCTCTCTCTCCCCTCTATAAAACCGATGTCCGTCCCCCTCTCTGGATCGGACCGGTTCCTCCACCTCGGATCTCATTTGCCGGTGACCAGATGTCACCCTGAGCAGAGCAGCAGGTCTGTCCCATGTTGTTCTTCTGTGGTCACAGAAAGCTGCCCGGCCATTCTACTGTCCATTCTGGTCCACCTCGGCAGCATGGTTATCCACGTGCCGGCACAAACCCCGTTGCAACGATGTCAATTTCTTGCGAACAGACGGAGCGGGGAAGGTCTCGTTTGCCTTCTGCCCCCGGACCGTATCACCCGCCAACTATTTTGCAGCGCAGAACCGGAATTGGCGCCCCGGCCCTTATTGCAGCGCAACAAAATTGCTATTGAAGCCAGATCCCGACAAGAATTTGGTTCACTGAAAATCGTTTAGAAATAGGCAGGGAGTCAATTAAGCCATGGGCCTAATCTGAAAGACCTATAAATTAGACTTGCCTTAATACTGGCCTTATTACTAGCCAGAGCAATCTTTTGCACTTGCTAAAAGGATAGGTAGCAAGCTCTTGGCAATGCAGCATGAACCCAGTAAGTTATAGCCAACAGCAAACAGCGTTCCAGCAGCAACAGCTCTGGCCCGACTGCAACTATGCTCATTTATACGAGGCCTTGTAACCATGACAAAACAAGCGGATCAAACTGTCATCAAGAAATATGCGAACCGCAGATTGTACAACACCGGCACCAGCACCTATGTGACGCTGGAAGACCTCTCGGAGATGGTCAAGGCAGAAGAGGATTTCGTGGTCTATGACGCCAAGAGCGGCGAGGACATCACCCGCTCCGTCCTGACGCAAATCATTTTCGAACATGAGAACAAGGGGCAGAACCTGCTGCCCATCGCCTTCCTCAGACAGCTCATCCGTTTCTATGGCGATTCCATGCAGAATCTGGTGCCGAGCTACCTTGACTTCACCATGCAGAATCTCGCCAAGGATCAGGAAAACCTGCGCAAGAAGATGGCCGAGTCCTTCGGTGATTCGGCCATGGAAGCCATGGAAGAACAGGTCCGGCGCAACTCCGAAATCTTTGAAAACGCCATGAAGATGTTCATGCCCTTCGGCTCGCCTCCCCCCAAGCGCAAGAAGGAGCCGGAACCGGCCAAGCCGAGCGAACTGGAAGTGCTGAAAGACCAGATTGCCGACATGCAGAAAGCCATTTCCGAGCTGGTCAACCGCAGCAACGGCAACTGAAGACACAAGCTTTCGGGGACAGGGCTGGCAACAATGCCCTGCCCGGTCCGAATGTCACGCCAATCTAGTTGCTGGTGGGAAAATCAGGTTTTCTCTTGCTGTTGGCCTGTGATCCGTCGTGTAGCCAGGGCAAGTCCTTGACCGGTTCGCCAAAATGGAAGCCCTGTAGATAGGAAATCTTCAGGGGTTTCAACAGATCGGCAACCTCGGCGCTGACCACCCATTTGGCCACCACCTCGAAACCCAGCTCGTCCGCCAGCTCGGCAAACATCCGCACGATGGCACGATTCTGGGCATTCTCAGCAATGTCATGCATCAGCGAGCCGGCGATTTTGACCATGTCGGCCCCCAGCTTCTGCAGATTTTGGAATGAAGTATATCCCGCGCCGAAGTCATCAATGGCAACCTTGACGCCGAGTTCCTTGACCGCCCTGACGAACTGCTCTGCGGTTTCCTGATTGTCGAGGGTGGCCCGCTCGGAAATCTCGACGACCAGCCGCCGTGCCACATCCGGGTTGCTGACCAGCCGGGCGGTCAGATAGTTGATCCATTCCCGGTCGGCTCCGACATCAGGGGACACATTGATCGACAGCCGGGCCTGCTCATGGGTAAACAGCAGATCAAGCGCCATTTCCAGCACCCGATGATCCAACATCCCCGCAAGCCCGAGCGTTTCGGCAAATTCAACAAAACTGTTGGCAGGAATGGTCTCACCGTCGCGCCCTTCCACCCGCACCAGCGCCTCATGGAAGGCAACAGCACCTGTCTTGGCCTCGACAACCGGCTGGAAGGCCAGCTCGATCCGTCGCTCGTTGAGCGCCGTGATCACCTCATCGGCCATCTGGATTTTCTTCTGGCGTTCTTCCAGTGCAAACGGCTTGGCGTGGAAAGACCGGAAGGTGCCTCGGCAATGGCTCTTGGCCCGGTCGAGCGCGTCCAGCGCACAGATCTCAGCCTGCCTCAGATCCGAAACAGCCTCACCCAGATGCACACCACCCATCGTCAGGGTCACATGCACCGGTCCTGCGTCGGTGATGATCAGTTCCTCGCGCGCCGCATCGAGAAAACGCTCCGCGGCCGCCGTCATTTCCTTTTCGGTGCAATGGTTGATCAGAATGCCGAACTTGGTGCCGGAGATCCGCCCCACCAGATCGCCATCGCGCAGGCGCCGCGAAATCCGCCGCGCCACTTCGCAGATCACCTGATCGGCCACCTCGAAGCCATAGGCCTCGTTGACGACACGGAAATTGTCGATATGGGCAATCAGGAAACAGGCGTCCTTGCCCTTATCCCGGCATTGCTCGATCGTCTGCAACAGCTGATCCAGAAAGACCGAGCGGTTGAACAGCCCTGTCAGGGCATCGAACTGCGAAAGAAAGCGCAGCCGCTGCTCCCGGAGCTGCTGTTCATCGACCACCCGGATGATGCCATGCACCCGTTCGGCCCGCCCCATGGCGTCGGAAAACCAGCGCCCGCTTTCCTCAACCCACAGGCGCAGCTCATTTTCAAAGCCCAGAGGCGCCAGACAATAAATGCACTCGAATGGCACCCCCTGCCCGTCGTCGCTCTTGCCCGAGCCGAAAATGGCCTTGTAGCGCCCGGTCAACGTGTCCGGGGTGATCAGATCTGTATAGGACTTGCCATTGGGGAAAACGGAGAGGATATCGGTCTTGAGGACGTCAAACGCATTGTTGCTCCAGCGCAAACGGTCTGTCGCCGCCTGCCATTCATACACCACCTCGCCGATGGACGTCAGAATGTCCCGTGCCTTGATGTCCGGTTTCGATCGGGAAGATGACGTTTCCAACCCGCACAGCCTCTCTGCCTGTTCATGACTGACAGCGCGTCAGACATGCCATTGCTTCGTAAGTGAATCCCACCAGTTCCGTCCATCCCGGCCTGAGACAAGCACATCGGGAATCGAACAGAAAGCCCCAGACGCAGTTTGGCGCCAACATGGTTAATTTTTGCCAAACTTGACGCCATCAAAGCAAGCCATCCACCGCGCCCAAATTCTTAACAGAGTCTTAACGACTGGCCCGCTTCTTGCAAAAATTCCCCTGTAAGACAGAAAAAACAAAAATTTTGTCTCAAAACGAGACAATTACAGGGAAGGCATCGATCATGTCTGGCTTGAAAGTCGTACCGGCACACTACAGTCCCGCGGGTTCCACGCCACGTTTCCAGTTGCTTTTGACCGACGGGCGCGATCAGGCCCAGCGGATAGAAAATGTGCCAGAAACACAAGTCGTCGCAGCCCCGGTTCCCGCTGCCCTGCAATATGCAGCCAGTCAGCAGGCCTACATTCAGGCCCAGATCCTGAGCAGCGAGTTCAATCGCATACCGCGTCGCTACAGCGCCGTGCGCAACGCACGCGAAGCAGCCCGTGCCTATGGGCAGGCCCGCCGTCGCCCACAGGCCGTTGCCGACATGCCGGTTCAGAGAAGCGTGGTATGAGGCTCATCAAGGCCTGTGTAGAAATGGCACAGCTGGCGCAGGCTCAATAGCCGATAGCCAGCCCGTCCTTGCGCGAATCGGAAGCCGCGCAATAGCCCCCGCCATCCCGTATGATTTCAATCACTTGACCACCGCCATGCGGCATTCTTGCCCGTTGCATGACATGCCCTTTGGCAGCCAGCGACGCATAGGCCTGATCCGACAGCCCCAGTTCGGCAGCGATCTGCCCGTCCTCATTCCAGAACAGCCGCTCGCAATCGAGCGCCTCCTGTGGGTCCATGCCATAGTCAACCATGTTGACGATGACCTGCGCGTGGCCCTGCGCCTGATAGGCCCCTCCCATCACGCCGAACGACAGCCACACCTTGCCATCCTTCATGGCCATGGCAGGAATGATGGTGTGCAGCGGTCGCTTGCCGCCATCAATGCAGTTGGGATGGCTAGGATCGACCACAAAACAGGCTCCACGGTTCTGCAACAAGACCCCGCTCCTATCGGTGCAGATCTGGGCACCAAAGCCGCAATAGACCGAGTTGATAAAGGAAACAGCCCGCCCTTCGCTGTCGGCAACTGTTAAGTAAACTGTGTCAGATTGGGACGGAACAACCGATGGCAACGCCGCATTGCGCCTGTCCGGCGAGATGCTGCCGGCCAGATTTCTGGCATAGGCCGCCGACACCAGGGTCTCCACGTCGACCTGCATATGCTCCGGCGAGGCAATATGGGCATCGCGCATGGCATAGGCCAGCCGCCCGGCCTCCAGTTGCAGGTGATGGCGTTCGGCCCCATGCGGATCGAGCGCCGCCATGTCGAATTGCTCGAGGATCTTCAACAGCGTAAGCGCCGTGATCCCTTGTCCGTTTGGCGGCAGCTCCGCCACCTTGACCCCGCGATAGGATGCAAACACCGGCGTTACCGGATCACAACTGACACCAGCCAGATCCGCCTCGGTCAGCAAACCACCATAACTCTGGACAAGACTGGCAATTTCAGCCGCGATCTCTCCCTTGTAGAAAGCATCCGTCCCCCCTTCGGCAACCTTGCGCAGGGTCTCGCCCAGCGCCGGCAGGGAATAGCGCTCGCCAACCCGGGGTGCCCTGCCATCGATGAGATAGTGACGGCAGGCCCCCGGATCCTTCAGCAGATCCGCCGCGAGTTCGGCCCAGTCCGTTGCCACACGCGGCGTCGTCAGCACGCCACGTCGGGCATAATCGATAGCCGGTGCCAGAACCGCATCGAACCCCAGCCGTCCATGAGTGCTGACCAGATGCTCCCAGCATTTGAGAGCCCCCGGCACCGTCACCGCATGGATGCTGTCATCGGCAATTTGGGTGATGCCACGCTCAAGAAACCACTCGGTCCTGGCGGCGGCCGCCGCCCGCCCGGAGCCGTTGTAGCCAAAGATCTGTCCATCCGCCTCGGCGACAATGGTAAAACAGTCTCCGCCGATCCCGGTCATGTGCGGCTCGACGACACCGAGCACAGCGCTGGCGGCCACCGCAGCATCGACCGCATTGCCCCCCTGCTTGAGGATGGAAAGCGCCACCGCGCTGGCAATCGGATGAGACGTGGCGCAAGCGCCCTGTTCAGCATAGACCGGAGAGCGTCCCGGAAACTGGAAATTGCGCATGGAACGTCTCCTTGCCGTTTGTTTGCCCATGATGGAATGGCGCTGCCGCGTTCAGGAAGATCAGACGTGAGTGCCCGGCCCGAAGGTCACGTCGCGGCGCGCGCCGCTGATGGTCACCGAATATCCGGCAATCACGTCCACCAGCGAAATGACCATCAGGATGAAGAACACAGACGTCGCCGTCTCCCGCACCAAGAGGAACTCGACCAGATAGACGATAAACAGCAAGGTGGAGAGGATGTGATCGACAATCGAGTTGATCCCGGTCCGGGTCGCCTTGAGAATCTCGATGAACAGCAGCACCAGCGCTGCAACAATCATCACATCCCCCAGCGTCAGGGTCCAGCGGGCCGACGATATCATCTCGATGGTAATGATCGGCACGCTCCACGGGTCACCAAGCGAGCCACCAAGCAGCCCGAAGGCAAAGAAATTGTAGACAGCCAGAGGCGCAATCAAGAGCGGAATATTGAACAGCATTTCGGTTCTCCCTGCGGCTAGGCGCTTGGTGCGCAGACATTTCACCTGGCTAGAGGCCGCCGGTCTCAAAGACCACAGCAAGGCCCGCCCGACAGTCGCCTTTTGAATATCAAGTGAGCAGATCAGGCTTCAGGTAGCCGGACAGACAATAGATTTGGCTTGTGACCAGATTTTGAAACGGGGTCATCTTCGGACATGCGTGCCGATTTGCCAACGCAAAAAACCCGTCTCCTTCACAGAAAATGCGCATAAAAAAAGGCCGGACGAAGTCCGACCTTTTCTTAAATTTCATCGTCATGAAGCGAAGAAACCAGCCCGTGAAGGCTTAGTCTTTCGGCTCCAGAATCTGACGACCACGATACATGCCGGTCTTCAGGTCGATATGATGAGGACGGCGCAGTTCGCCAGAATCCTTGTCTTCGACATAGACCGACTGCTTGAGCGCGTCCGCAGAGCGGCGGAAGCCACGCTTCATACGGGTCACTTTACTTTTTGGCACAGCCATGGTCAAAACTCCGTCGTCAATAAACCGCAGATCGGGGAAGCCCCGTTCGCGGGTACAACTCTACTGTAAGAGATTGGGGGCCTTATACAGAACCGGAACGCACTTGACCAGAGCAATCTTTCAAAAAAAGACCGCTTTTACGAGATTCTTTGATCAAACTGCGTCACTTGCCACTTTTCTTATCCCAACCGGTTGAAAATTCAACCCCCTTTTCACGAGAATCGCTCTCAACCATCACTCAGCCACCATCAGGTGCAGATAAGCGAGCTGGTAAAAACGCCCCCCTCCTTTCACACAAAACCAGCCAGATGGGCGGCCAGCAGGCGGATGTTGGGTTCGAAGGCAGACTTCTTGCGCCAGATGATGGCCAGTTCCCGCTCGGCGGGCTGTTCCGCCAACGGACGGAGAGCAATGTCGAGCCCGTCGACAAGCCCGGTCTGCAGGGCGATCTCGGGCAACAGCGTCACACCAAGGCCATTCGCGACCATCTGTACGATGGTAATGAGGCTGGTTGCCTCGATATGCTCCGCCCCGCTCTCACGCGACCGCCGGGCTGCATTGCTCAGATCCAGACAGGAGAGGATGTGGTCCCGAATGCAGTGACCGTCTTCAAGCAGAATGAGCGCCTCATCCTGCAGTGCCGCTGACGAGACAGTTTCATGGGCAGCCAGTGGATGGTCCTGCGGCAAAGCGACGCGAAAGCCATCATAGCCAAGGCTCAGGCTGGAAAAATCCTCGATCGGATAAGGCAGAGCCAGCACCGCCGCATCCAGACGACCGGCCCTCACATCCTCCAGCAACTGGCGGGACAATGCCTCGCGCAGATAGAGCTTGAGCTCGGGGAAATCCTTGCGCAGCCCCGGCAGGGCACGGGGCAAAAGAAAGGGACCGATCGAGGGTATCACCCCAAGGCGCAAACGGCCAGCCAGCGGACTGTTGTGGCGCTGGGCGACAGCCATCAGGTCATCGGTGTCCCTGAGAAGTCCTTGCGCCCGTTCAAGAATTTCGCTTCCGAGCACGGTCAGGCGAAAGCGGTCGCTCTCCCTGTCCACAACAGTCACCTGAAGAATCTCTTCCAGTTGCCGGATCCCTGCACTCAACGTGGATTGGGAAACAAGGCAGGCCTTTGCCGCCTCACGGAAGGACTTCTTTTCAGCCAGAGTGCACAGATACTGCAGTTGTCTAAGAGTTGGCCGGATGGTCATTGTGTCAGGCCGCGCAGGACGGTTCCCCAGTTCGAGAAAATTGCATACGTTTATATACTATGATCGAAAAAATCGATTGGCAAATTCGAAATTTGATGTTTGCACCTCTATCCAAAATATGGTTCAAAGGGCTCACGAAATTTGAATAATTCTAAACTGGGCTTCCTCCCATGAGGTCCAAACATTGGAGAGACAACATGCTTGGCATTGGTGATAAACTTCCTGAATTTTCCGTAACCGGCGTAAAGCCCGGCTTTAACGAAATCGTAGAAGACGGCGTGGAAGCCTTCGAAACCCTTACCGAAAAGAGCTTTGAAGGCAAATGGAAGGTGATCTTCTTCTACCCGAAAGACTTCACCTTTGTCTGCCCGACCGAAATCGCTGAATTCGCTCGTCTGAACGGAGAATTCGAAGACCGTGACGCTGTCGTCATGGGCGGTTCCACCGACAACGAATTCGTCAAGCTCGCATGGCGCCGCGATCATCCGGATCTCAACAAGCTGCCGATCTGGAGCTTTGCCGACACCCGCGGTGATCTGGTCGACGGCCTTGGCATCCGCCATCCGGACGGCGTAGCCTACCGCTACACCTATGTTGTCGATCCGGACAACACCATCCAGCACGTCTATGCAACCAACCTCAACGTTGGCCGCAACCCGAAAGACACCCTGCGTGTTCTCGATGCACTGCAGACAGACGAACTGTGCCCATGCAACCGCGAAATCGGCGGTGCAACACTGGTCGGCTAATTGGCCGGACGCATTTCCGGGCGGGCCTTCGGGCCCTCCCACCCTTTCCTGCCGACAGGCCCTCTCACTTTCACAGCCCACAGACAGCCACCAGCGACGGCCATTGGACGATGGCACCTGGCGCGGGGACGAAGCTGTCTGATCCGATAACTGACCACAGCGACCCTCAGTCAGAAAGACAATTGCAATGACCATCGACAGCCTCAAATCCCAGATGCCAGAATTTGCCAAGGACGTGAAACTGAACCTGTCCAACATCGCTGGTGACGAAAGCCTCTCCGAACAGCAGAAATACGGCCTGATGGTCGCCTGCGCCATTGCCACACGCAACCCGGTCATCCGCGAAGCCTTCATCGCGGAAGCCGCCGACAAGCTTTCCGCCGAAGCCATGACAGCAGCCAAGGGCGCGGCCACCATGATGGGCATGAACAACGTCTACTACCGTTTCGTTCATCTGGCTTCCAACAAGGAATATGCCTCCCTGCAGGCCAAGCTGCGCATGAATTTCATCGGCCGTCCGGGCGTTGACAAGGTCGACTTCGAGCTCTGGAGCCTCGCCGTTTCCGCCATCAACGGCTGCGGCATGTGCATCGACTCCCACGAAGCCGTGCTGCGTCAGGGTGGCATGACCTCCGAACAGATCCAGACTGCGATTCGCTTTGCTGCCATCATCCAGTCTGCAGCCATTGCTCTGGAAGCCGCCTGATCTCCAATCGGCACTCAGACAAGCAGCCCCGACAACGGAAAACCGCGCCCGTTGTCGGGGCTTTTTCATGTCTGGTTCATGTCTAGACCATTTTGACTGTGCACAGCCGCGCGCACGACCTTCAGCCCTCGCCATATGGGGCTATGCTCTCCCAGACGGCTCGTCAGGCGGGCTGTCACGCCATTCCGCCAGCTCAACAGAAGTTGACACAGTACCACTATTGTTTTCGCATGGCGCAGCGGGTAAAACCGCTTCAATAGCATGAGAAGACCGCCGCCTGTGCTCGCTTCTGCGAGACGGCGTGGTTCAACAGGGTCAAGAAGGTTCAGCACATGATGTCGTCACCATCAGCACAGCCGCAAACGATCGAGACACGTCTGAAGGCCTGTGCCGAAGAGGTGGCGCAGAAGCTGGAGCGGCTACTGTCCGACGACCCCAGAGGTGCCGAGCAATATCGCCCGCCACGGCTGCTTGCGGCCATGCGTCATGGCGTGCTGAACGGTGGCAAGCGCATTCGCCCCTTCCTGATGATCGAGACGGCAAAATTGCTGAGTTATGAACACCCCGGCGTACTGCGGGCCGCCTGCGCACTGGAATGCGTGCACAGCTACAGCCTGATCCATGACGATCTTCCGGCCATGGACGACGACGACCTGCGTCGCGGCAAGCCGACGGTGCATGTGGCCTTTGACGAAGCGACGGCCATTCTGGCTGGCGACAGCCTGTTGACCATCGCCTTCGACATCATGGCCGACGAGAAAACCCACTACAAGGCTGAGGTTCGTGCAGAGCTCGTCCGGGGCCTCGCCCAGAATGCCGGTATCGGCGGCATGGCCGGAGGCCAGTGCCTCGACATCGCCTCTGAAGGCAAAAGCATCACCGAGGGAGAAATCCGCCAGCTTGAACAGATGAAAACAGGGGCCCTTCTGCGCTTCGCCTGCGAGGCGGGGGCCATGCTGGCCGAGGCCAGCCCCAAGGAACGCGCAGCGGTCACCCGCTTTGGCACCATCATCGGCCTTGCCTTCCAGCTGGCAGATGATCTTCTGGATGTAACCGCCACCTCAGCCCAGTTGGGCAAGACCGCGGGCAAGGACCAGAAGGCAGAGAAAGCCACACTCGTCAGCCTGCACGGCATCGAGGCCACCCGCGCTGAACTGAAGACCCTCATCGAGGAAGCCGAATCCCTGCTCGCCCCGTTCGGCCACCGGGCCGCAACGCTCGCCGCAACCGCCCGCTTTATCGCTGAACGCAAGAGCTGATCAGACGCACAGGGTCAGGCCTCGGCGTGAAACCAGAAACAGAGTGAAAACCGGATCAAAGGCTCGACCAGCAACTTGGCCCAGCAACTGGGGCCAGCGACTGGGGCCAGCGCCTCACCCCCTAGGCTTGACCGAAGCGCTTCTCGATATAGTCGAGCACCATCTGGTGGAAATCCTCGGCGATATTGGCTCCGCGCAGGGTCGCCACCTTTTCACCGTCCACAAATACCGGCGCTGAAGGCGACTCACCGGTCCCGGGCAGGGAAATGCCAATATCGGCATGTTTGGATTCGCCCGGCCCGTTGACGATACAGCCCATCACGGCAACATTGAGCGCCTCGACGCCGGGGTATTTCTCACGCCAGACCGGCATATTTTCCCGAATGTCATTCTGGATCGCCTGAGCCAGCTCCTGGAACACCGTCGATGTGGTGCGGCCACAACCCGGGCAGGCAGCGACGATGGGAATGAACGAACGGAAGCCCATGCATTGCAGCAGCTCTTGCGCCACCTGCACCTCGCGGGTGCGGTCGCCGCCCGGCTCCGGCGTCAGCGAGACACGGATGGTATCACCAATGCCCTGCTGCAACACCAACCCCATGGACGCAGCCGAGGCCACGATACCCTTGGTGCCCATGCCCGCCTCGGTCAGCCCCAGATGCAAGGCATAATCGGAACGGCGCGACAACTCGGTGTTGACGGCAATCAGGTCCTGCACCTGCGAAACCTTGGCCGAGAGAATGATCTTGTCAGCCCCCATGCCCAGCTCTTCGGCCCGTTCGGCAGACAAAAGGGCGGACTGGATGATCGCCTCATGCATGACCTGCTGGGCGGGCAGCGGCGTTGCGCTCACCGAGTTTTCATCCATCAGACGGGTCAACAGCTCCTGATCCAGCGAGCCCCAGTTGACCCCGATCCGCACCGGCTTGTCATAGCGGTTGGCCAGCTCGATAAGGGTCGAAAACTGCTTGTCGCGCTTGTCCTTGAAGCCCACATTGCCCGGATTGATGCGATATTTGTCGAGCGCTTCAGCACAGGCCGGGTTTTCGC
Organism: Cohaesibacter haloalkalitolerans; assembly: GCF_003574655.1. Classification (GTDB taxonomy): domain Bacteria; phylum Pseudomonadota; class Alphaproteobacteria; order Rhizobiales; family Cohaesibacteraceae; genus Cohaesibacter; species Cohaesibacter haloalkalitolerans. The sequence continues at coordinate 758,663 of NZ_QNUM01000001.1, read as the reverse complement.
TCAGCAGCTTGTGGCCGATATAGTGGAAGTCTCCCACCAGTGGTACATCAATGCCAAGCCGCAACAGGCGTTCCTTGATATGGGGCACGGCCTTTGCCGCCTCGTCCCGGTCCACCGTGATGCGTACCAGCTCGGAGCCTGCCCGGTGAAGGGCGGCCACCTGGGCCACCGTGCTGTCCACGTCGGCCGTATCCGTATTGGTCATGGACTGCACCACGATCGGTTGTCCGCCACCAACGATGACGGACCCGACCTTGACCGCATGGGTCATGCGGCGCGGCAGTGGCGCGGTCAGAAACGGAGACGTTTGAACAGACATCGGCGACAGAAGAGACATGGATCCTCTCTTTTCCGGATGAGCCAGACGGGCCACGACTGGGCCTCTGGTACCGGCGGGACAGATAAGCTGACTTTTATATGGCAAATTGCACTATGGCGCGCAAGATGGCAAAGATAAGGAATGGTGACGGCACACATTGCAAACCCGGCAACGACCAACCAGTTCAAGCATCAGGCAGCTGTGAGACAGCACCGGCAGCCCTTCACATGTCCTCGGCCGCCGTCAGGCATCATTTTGCAATTTCTGGCATTCTTCACAAAGGCCACGGATTTCCATGACCGGTGCATTGGGGCTGAAGCGGGCCTTGCTCGCGATGGTCTCGATCAGCCCGCCAAGGCTTTTCGACTGAAACTCAGCCGCCCGGCCACACTGGTCACAGAGCAGGAAAATTGTCGCCTCATCGTGGCTGTGGTGACCATTGGGGCTTTCGTTACAGGCAACATAGGCGTTGCGGCTCTCGATCCGGTGGATGATGCCGTGCTGCAGGAGAAAATCCAGCGCCCGGTAGATGGAAACAGGCGCCAGCATCGCCTCGCCCTTCTCCTTGCGCTCCTTGTTGAGCTGATTGAGAATGTCATAGGCGCTGGCCGGTACGTGGCTTGCCGCCAGAATACGCAGCACAGACTGACGCTGATCGGTCAGACGCACACCCTTTTCCGCACAGATGGCCTTGGCATCACTGAGGACACGTTCAATGCAGAAGCTGTGGTCATGCGCACTCAGTTCGATCATAGCGGTTCCCTCGTCTCGTCCCGCAGGTGAAAGCTTCTCCCACCAAACACCGGGCTCATTTGACCACCGCCCTGCCTCGATTCGAGAGAACCGGTGGCCATATCTTCTGTACCATGCCCCAAGCCACACCAAAAGTGCGGAAATCCCGGAACCGACCCCTCTTTGGGAAAGACCTGTGCAGTTCATCGCAAACCCGGCGTCGAAGACCCAACTGGCCAGCAAGGCATCTCAACCACATCGGGAGGGCAGGCAAAGAGGGAGTGATCGGACAGCAGCAGAAACCCGTCAGGCGGTCTGGATCTCGGCGATGTTGAGCAGGCTGCGCATGTCCCCTTCCTTGGCGGTCAGGTCTGCCAGCGTATATTTGTCGAGCGCCTTGAGGAAAGATTCCAGCGCATCATTCAGTGCCTGATTGAAATCGCACATCGACAACAGGGGACAATCATAGCTGCCTTCATCAAAGCAGTCTGCCAGATGAAAATTCTCTTCGGCGGCACGAATGATCTGGCCCAGCGTGATTTCAGCAGGCTCCTTGGCCAGCTTCAAACCACCGTTGCGGCCACGGTGCGTGGTGATGAAACCGTTGGACACCAGAATCGGCAGGATCTTGAACAGGTGATATTCAGAAATCCCATAGACCTGGGCGATTTCGCTGACCTTGGCAAATTCATCTTTCTTTGCAGCGCAATACATCAGGATGCGCACAGAATAATTGGCCTGCTGGGTCAGTCTCATAATTTCACCACCTGTCTGTTGGCACACATGAAGTGTACCGCTTGTCTAAGGGAAACTTCTAGCCCTTTTCCTTACGGCCTTCAATCCCGACCGCCGGAAACAATCGCACAATTCTCTTTCCGATGAAGGATATATAGGAACCCATGCAGGCTTTATCATGCATCGGCACCAATTTTCTTCATCCGCCCTCCCCAAAGTCACGCCTCGCCCTCGTCCGAAAGCGTTTCGGCCCAGCGGAACGACCAGTCGGCAAGAGGCTTGAGTAGCATGAAGAGATCCTCACCGAGCGCCGTCAGGGCATAGCCCTGCGGGGTCTTGTCAATGAGACCTGCCTCGAAGAGATCCTTGATGCGACTGTTGAGGATGGAGGGAGAGATGGTCTCGCACTGCTCCTGCAAGGCCCTGAAGGTCGCAGGCCCCTCATTGAGGTGCCAGATGATCCCCATGGCCCAGCGGCGACCAAGGAGATCGAATGCGGCCATGACCGGGGCCCCGCTGTGGGAGCCCCGAACCGGTTTTCCGGGGCGTGGTATTACCATGGTTCTCTCATTGTTTGCCTTGTCAGTTGCCCAACACTAAAGCAAAGCGGCAAAAAGAAAAACCCATTCCTCACCACGCCCGCACTCTGCCCGCCCTATAGCTTGGGTGGCAAGTCAACCTGCGGCCCTAGGCCAGCTTGCGCTTTTCAGTGAGCGAGAGCCCGCCAACGCCGACATTGTCCGGATCAAGCTGTTCGATGAAGACGATAAAGGATTGCTCGGGGATATTGGTGATCCGGGCGGCGGACTGGGTCACGCTGCTGATGAATTCATTTTTCTGCTTCTGGTCGATCTGGTCGGCACCCAGCGTCATGGTGATGACTGGCATGACAAGCTCCAATGTCAAATTGCGGTATATGGTGTGTTTGCTACATTTTTTGTAGCAAACACACCATATACCGCTACCAAATCTGTAGCAAGAAAAATCCACCATGATATTTTTTCATGCCAGAAAAGCCGAACCCGGAAACACCCCAGCGACTAAAGTCTATTTTTCCTTTGATTTTCCGCTGGAATGGTGGAAAGCTCTTTTTGAAACAACAAAAACTGCAATCACACCATAATCAAACCGCATGCCATGCTGAATTATCTTCCCTCCCTTTCCGCTCTGCGCGCCTTCGAGGCTGCAGCCCGCCATCTCAGCTTCACCAAGGCGGCCAGCGAGCTGGGGGTCACCCAGAGCGCCATCTCCCGCCAGATGCGCTCGATGGAGGATCTGCTCGGCCTGCGTCTGTTCGAACGCACCGGCACGGGCCTCGTGCTGACCGAGGCCGGAGCCGTCTATGCCCACAAGATCCGCACCAAGCTGCAGGATATCGAGACGGCAACGCTGGAGCTGCTGGCCTATCGTGGCCAGGGCGGCGAGTTGACCATCGCCTGTCTGCCAACACTTGGCGCCCGCTGGCTGGTGCCGCGCCTGACCAAATTCACCACGGCCCATCCCGAAATTCTCATCCAGATCGTCACCAAGCTCGAGCCGTTCGAATTCGCCGGTCTGGATATCGACGCAGCCTTCCATTTCGGCGAAGGCGCCTGGCCCAACGCGCTGACTGACGAGATGATGCCCGAATATGTGGTGCCCATGGCCCACCCCAATCTTCTGGGCGAGCTGAAGGAAGTCGGGCTGCAGGAACTGCTGTTGCGCCATCCGCTGTTGCAGGCCACCTCCCGTCCGTCGCTCTGGTCGCACTGGTTCAGCCAGAAGGGCCTGCACCACCCCAATCCCCATGTCGGACCACGCTTTGAGCATTTTCACATGGTCATCCGTGCCGCTGCCTCCAAGATGGGCATTGCAGTGCTGCCACGGCTTCTGGCCGAGGAAGAGCTGGCAAGCGGCGAACTGGTCCAGCTTGATGATCAGTTGACCCCGTCCAACGGCGACTACTATTTCGTCTATCCGCAGTCCAAGCGCGCCAGCCCCAACTTGCAAACCTTCCGCACATGGGTGATGCGCGAGGCCCTGAGCACCAAGAAGAAGATGAATAACCAGCTGCTGGCAGCCGCCGCCAAACAGCCGGACTAGGCTGATTCCCCCGTGAAGCGGAGGGCTTGCCACCCTCCCCGCCTATAAACAAATCTCATGACCGTTTGAAATATCATCGCTTCCAGCGCCCCCCGGCCACAACTACTATTGCTGCAATTGACGCCTGCCTTGACGACGGACACACTTTCCGTCTGACAGACAGCAGAGGAGCAATGGCCCATGGGCGCGAAACCGGCTTTTACCTGGGATGATCCCTTTCTTTTTCGCCAGCAACTGAGCGACGAAGAACGCATGATCATGGATGCGGCACGCGCCTTTTGCGATGACCGGCTGATGCCGCGTGTGCTTGAGGCCAACCGGCATGAGCGCTTCGATATCGCCATCATGCAGGAAATGGGCGAACAGGGCTTTCTCGGCCCCACCATCTCGGAAGACTATGGCTGCGCCGGTGTCAACCATGTCGCCTACGGTCTGATCGCGCGAGAAATCGAGCGCGTCGATTCAGGCTACCGCTCGGCCATGTCGGTACAATCCTCGCTGGTCATGCACCCGATCCATGCCTATGGCACGAAGGAGCAGAAACAGACCTATCTGCCCAAACTGGCAACCGGCGAGCTGATCGGCTGCTTCGGCCTCACCGAACCGGACCACGGTTCCGACCCCGGCTCGATGATCACCCGCGCAACGAGCGTCGACGGCGGCTATGTGCTGACTGGCGCCAAAATGTGGATCACCAATTCCCCGATCGCCGACATCGCCATCGTCTGGGCCAAGTCAGACGCCCACGACGGCAAGATCAAGGGCTTTATCGTTTCCGCCAGCGCCAAGGGCTTTTCGGCCCCCAAGATCGAGGGCAAGATGAGCCTGAGGGGCTCGGCCACCGGCGAAATCGTGCTCGACAATGTCTTTGTGCCCGAAGACCACCTGCTGCCCGATGCCGAGGGACTTGCCGGTCCGTTCGGCTGTCTCAACAAGGCCCGCTACGGCATCGCCTGGGGCGTGTTGGGTGCGGCTGAATTCTGTTGGCATGCAGCCCGCCAATATACCCTCGACCGCAAGCAGTTCGGCCGCCCGCTGGCCCAGACCCAGCTCGTCCAGCTCAAGCTCGCCGACATGCAGACCGAGATCACCCTTGGCTTGCAGGCGGCTCTGCGCGTCGGGCGGCTGATGGATGAGGGCAACTGCCCGGTCGAGAATGTCTCGCTGATCAAGCGCAACAACGCCGGCAAGGCGCTGGCCATCGCCCGCACCGCTCGCGACATGCATGGCGGCAACGGTATTTCCGACGAGTTTCACATCATGCGCCACATGGTCAATCTGGAAAGCGTGAACACCTATGAGGGAACCCATGACATTCACGCCCTGATCCTCGGGCGCGCCCAGACCGGCCTGCAGGCCTTTTTCTAGACCTCAGAAGCCAGAGAGACCGACAAGAGGCATCCTTCAAACAACAACGGTCCGGCAGCCACAGCGACAGCCGGACCACACATCTAACGCCAGCTTTGCAAGAACAACCAACAGCCTTCAATAACCGCCGCTCCCATCCGATCGAGCCACAAAGGCGGTTTCATCAAGAGAAAAGGACAGCGACATGACGCTGACAACAGGCGCAACCCTTCTGGTGGACTGCCTCGTAGAACAGGGTGCCTCAACCATTTTCGGCGTACCGGGGGAAAGCTATCTTTCAGTCCTTGACGCCATCTACGACGCTCCGACCCTTCGCTACGTCAACGCCCGTCAGGAAGGCGGCGCCTCGATGATGGCCGATGCCTGGGCCAAGCTGACCGGCGAGGTCGGCCTGTGCATGGTCACCCGAGGTCCTGGCGCCACCAACGCCAGCTCCGGTGTGCATGTGGCCTTTCAGGATTCCACCCCGATGATCTTGTTCATCGGTCAGGTCGCCAGCGACCAGATCGAACGCGAGGCCTTTCAGGAGATCGACTATCGCCGCATGTTCGGCCAGATGGCCAAATGGGTCGCCCAGATTGATGACGCCGCCCGCATCCCCGAATATGTCGCCCGCGCCTATCGCACGGCCCTCTCCGGCCGACCCGGCCCGGTCGTTCTGGCCCTGCCGGAAGACATGCTGGTCACCGAGATTGAAAAGCCTGCGGTTCTGCCTGCAAAGGCAAAACCGGCGGACAGCGCCCCGTCAGCCGAAGCCATGCGCGAGCTGGAGGATTTGGTCTCGGAAGCCGAGCGCCCGTTCATGATCATCGGCGGTGGCGGATGGTCTGAGAAGGCCAGGCAGGCCGTGACCCTGTTTGCCGAACAGAATGGCATACCCGTCGGCACCTCCTTCCGCTGTCAGGACTATTTCCCCAACACCCACCCGAACTTTGCCGGTCACGTGGGCATCGGCATCGACCCGGCCCTCGCGGCCCGGATCAAGCAGAGCGACGTCCTCATCGTTCTGGGGGCTCGCCTTGGCGAAATGACCACCTCCGGCTACACCCTCATCAAGACCCCTGTTCCCAGCCAGACGCTGATCCACATCCACGCCGATCCGGAAGAGCTGGGACGCGTCTACCAGCCTGCCCTTGCCATTGCGGCCCGCCATGAAACCATGGCCCTGATGCTCGGCGCTCTCGGCAGGATCCGCAAGACCGGCGACAGTGCGTGGGTGAAGGAGGCCAACGCGGGCTATCAGGCCTTCAGCGCCATTCCGGCGCGCAAGTTGCCCGGTGACGTCCAGATGGCCGAAATCATGAAGCATGTGGAGGCCAACACGCCGGACAATACGGTCTTCACCAACGGCGCAGGCAACTATGCCATCTGGCTGCACCGCTTCATCAAATATCGTGGCTGGCGCACCCAACTGGCCCCCACCTCCGGCTCCATGGGCTATGGCATGCCTGCCGTGGTGGCAGCAGCCATTCAGGATCCTGCCCGCCCCGCCATCTGTTTTGCCGGTGACGGCTGTTTCCAGATGACCTGTCAGGAATTTGCCACCGCCGCACAGGAAGGCGCGCCCATCAAGGTGATTGTCGTCAACAACTCCATGTATGGCACCATCCGCATGCATCAGGAACGCGAATATCCGACCCGCATCTCTGGCACGGCCCTTCGCAACCCGGACTTTGCGGCCATGGCGGCGGCAATGGGCGGCCACGCGGAAAAGGTCCTCAAGACGGATGAGTTCCCGGCAGCCTTTGCCCGCATGATGGCGCATAACGGTCCGGCGCTCATCGAGATCATCACCGATCCCGAGGCTTTGACGCCGGTGAAAACCATCACGGATTTCCGCACCAAAAGCTGACTTTTGGTCAGGTGTTGGCCCATCGCAGACCTGTGAGAGGCCACAAGACACGATTTTTGCGAAAAAGGGGGCCACTGTGTCCCCTTTTTTGTGCTATCAGTCTCTGACGACATTTCGGAACAACCGAATGCGACGGAAGTCATGGCTGCCTCTGGCCGCATGCTGTGCCATAAAGCGCCGCAACAAAAGGGGGGAGCGATCAGCGAGCTTTCAGCCGATGGCTCGACGATCCGTAAAGAAGCCAGCCGGAACGGCCAACAGAGCCAACCGGACCAGAGAAGAAGACGGTCGGAGATAATCAAACATGATGAAATCAGCAACCAAATGGGCTCTGGCCCTGTCGATGGCGGCAACGCTCATGACGGCAGGCGCACAAGCTGCACGCAACGACATCATTCTGGGTGTTCGCCTCGAACCCCCGCATCTGGACCCGACGGCAGGTGCCGCTGCGGCCATTGACGAGATCACCTACGCCAACATTTTCGAAGGCCTGACGCGCATCGACGAAAATGGCTCGGTTCAGCCCGCGCTGGCGGAAAGCTGGACCATCTCGGCCGACGGCCTGACCTATGACTTCAAGCTGCATCAGGGCGTCAAGTTCCACGATGGCAGCGATTTTGATGCGGAGGACGTGGTCTTCTCGCTCGACCGCGCCCGTGGCGAAAACTCCGTCAACGCCCAGAAGGCCCTGTTCGAGCCGATCGATAGCGTCACCGCCAAGGACAAATACACCGTCGAGATGACGCTGAAGCGCCCGACCGGTGCCATGCTGTTCAATCTTGGTTGGGGCGACGCCGTCATGGTTGCCCCCGAGAGCGCAGACACCAACAAGAGCAAACCGGTCGGCACCGGCCCGTTCAAGCTCGACAAGTGGGTCAAGGGCGATTCCATCACCCTCGTGAGGAACCCGGACTATTGGGGAACCCCTGCAAAACTGGAAAAGGCGACCTTCAAGATCGTTGCCGACGCGGCAGCCAGCCTTGCCGCCCTGATGGCTGGCGATGTGGACGCCTTCCCGATCTTCCCGGCACCGGAAATGCTGCCCCAGTTCGAGAATGACCCGCGCTTCAAGGTTGTCATCGGCACCACCGAAGGGGAAACCATTCTGGCCACCAACAATGGCGTCAAACCGTTTGACGACATCCGCGTCCGCAAGGCGCTGGCCTATGCCATCGACCGCCAGTCGCTGATCGATGGCGCCATGTTCGGCTACGGCACCCTCATCGGCTCCCACTTCGCGCCCCACAATCCGGCCTATCTCGACCTGTCCCATGTCTATGACTACAATCCGGAAAAGGCCAAGGCGCTGCTCAAGGAAGCCGGGCTGGAAAACGGCTTCAAGGCCCGCCTGTTTCTGCCACCAACCGACTATGCCCGTCGCTCGGGCCTGATCATCGCCTCGGACCTGAAGAAGGTTGGCATCGAGCTTGAACTGATCAACGTCGAATGGGCCCAGTGGCTGAGCAATGTCTTCAAGGGCAAGGACTATGATCTGACCATCATTTCGCACACCGAGCCGATGGACATCGGCATCTATGCCCGCGACGATTATTACTTTAACTACAAGAACGAAGAGTTCAACGCCATCATCGCAAAGCTCAACGCGACGGCAGATGATGCCGAACGCACGGAACTGCTGCATCAGGCCCAGAAGAAGCTCAATGGCGATGCGGTCAACGGCTTCCTGTTCCAGCTCGCCAAGACCGGCGTCTGGAACGCCAAGATCAAGGGCCTGTGGGCAAATGCCCCCATTCAGGCCAATGACCTGACTGCCGTAGAATGGATGGACTAACCGGTGAATTCGGTTTAAAAGACCTGCGGGTATGGCAGATGCTCTCTGCCATACCCTTTTTCGCATTACCATGCCCGGCAGATAGCAGCCCATTGCCATGATCATCTACTCCCTGCGCCGCTTTGCTTCCCTTTGTGTAACGCTTGCGGCTGCTTCGCTTTTCATCTTTTCGGTCATGGAGATCCTGCCCGGTGATCCGGCTCAACTGATCCTCGGCATCAATGCACAGACAGACACGCTGGCCGCCCTGCGTGAACAGCTGGGCCTCAATCTACCCCTCGTCACCCGTTATTGGCACTGGATCGTCGGCATGCTGCAGGGCGATTTCGGGGTCAGCTACACCTATTCGGTGCCGGTGACCGAACTGATCGGCGAACGGCTGACCATCTCCCTGCCGCTGGCGCTGATGGCACTGGCCCTCTCCACCCTGATCGCCCTGCCGCTTGGCATTCTGGCTGCCAGCACCCATGGCCGCTGGCCCGATGTCAGCCTGATCGGGGCGACACAGATCGGCATCGCCATTCCCAATTTCTGGTTCGCCATGCTGCTGGTGCTGGTGTTCGCAGTGACGCTGCACTGGTTCCCTTCCGGTGGCTTCCCCGGCTGGAGCGAGGGCGCAGGCCCGGCGCTGAAGGCCCTGTTGCTGCCCGCCATCGCGCTGGCGTTGCCTCAGGCATCGATCCTCGTGCGCATCATGCGCTCCTCGATGCTGGAGGTGCTGCATGAAGACTACATGCGCACCGCCCGCGCCAAGGGCCTCAACCTGCGCCAGACGCTTGCCCGGCATGGTCTGCGCAACGCCCTCATCCCTGTCATCACCATCATGGGACTGCAGTTTTCCTTTCTGCTTGCCGGGACGGTCATCATCGAGAATGTCTTCTCCCTGCCCGGCCTCGGCAGACTGGTGTTTCAGGCCATCAACCAGCGCGACCTGATCACCGTCAAGGCAATCATCATGCTACTGGTGGCAACGGTCATCTTCGTCAACTTCCTCGTTGACATCACCTATGCCCTGATCGACCCGCGCCTGCACCGGAGGCAGATGAGCTGATGACCAGACCCCATCTCTTCTCCACCGATGCCCACAAATACCGCAGCTTTCTGGCCAAGGGCATGCATTCGCCCTCTTTCGTGATCGGCGGCATCATCACGCTGTTTTTCATCGCCATGGCCCTCACCTCCTTCGTCTGGACACCCCATGACGCCCTGTCGGTCAACATTGCCGAACGGCTGAAACCGATCAGTGCCAGCCATTGGCTTGGCACCGACCATTATGGCCATGATCTCTTCTCGATGATCATGCTCGGTGCCCGCAATTCCATTGCAGTGGCCCTTGTAGCGGTGGGCATCGGTGCAGGCCTCGGCGTGCCGCTCGGCAGCTGGGCAGCTGCCAAGGGCGGCTGGCTGGACGAAGCGATCATGCGCATGGGCGATTTCATCTTTGCCTTCCCGGCGATCATTTCGGCCATCATGATCACGGCGCTGGCAGGCCCCGGCGCAATCAATGCCATCGTCGCCATCGGCATTTTCAACATCCCGGTCTTTGCCCGCCTTGCCCGAGGCGCAGCCCTCAGTCTGTGGACGCGGGAATTCATCCTTGCGGCCCGTCTGTCCGGCAAGGGCTCGGTCCGCATCACCATTGAGCATATCCTGCCCAACATCGCCAATCTGCTGATCGTGCAGGGTACCATCCAGTTCTCACTCGGCATTCTGGCCGAAGCGGGCCTGTCCTATGTCGGGCTTGGAACCCAGCCGCCGATGCCCAGTTGGGGCAAGATGCTGGCCGAGGCGCAGACCTGGCTGATGATGGCGCCGCAACTGGCGATCATCCCCGGCATGGCCATCATCCTCACCGTGCTCGGCCTCAATCTTCTCGGCGACGGCCTGCGCGACATGCTCGATCCCAAGGTACGTTCGAGCCTCGACATCGGCGGGAGCAAGGCATCATGAGTCTCCTCACGCTGGACAATGTCAGCCTCACCATTGGCGACAAGCCGATCCTGCAGAACATCTCCTTCTCGCTTGAACGCGGCCAATGCCTCGGGCTGGTCGGCGAATCCGGCTCTGGCAAGAGCCTGACGGCGCTGTCCATCATGCAGCTGCTGCCGCGCCAGAGCCACCTTGCCGGCTCGATCCACCTGGCCGGAGAAAATCTGGTCGATCTGCCCGAGCGGCAGCTTTGCAAGCGGCGAGGCAACCTGATGGGCATGGTCTTTCAGGAGCCGATGACCGCTCTCAATCCGCTCAAACCCATCGGGGCACAGGTGGAGGAATGCATCCTCCTGCACAGTGCCGTCACCCGCCACGAGGCCGAAGGGCTGGCGCGACGCCAGTTGCAGCGCGTGGGCCTCGACCCCGACCAGATCTCGCCGGGCCGTTTCCCTCACCAGCTTTCGGGTGGGCAGCGCCAGCGGGTGGTCATCGCCATGGCCATCGCCATGAAGCCGGACCTCATCATCGCCGACGAGCCAACCACGGCGCTCGATGTGACTTCACAGGCCGAGATCCTGCGCCTGCTCAAGGACCTGATGAGCGAGGACCAGTCGGCACTGATGCTGATTTCCCACGATCTGGCCGTCGTGGCCGACATGGCCAATTCGATTGCCATCATGAAAAAGGGCCGCATCGTCGAGCAGGGTCCGTTGCCGCAGCTATTCGACAGCCTCGCCCATCCCTACAGCATCCGGCTGTTCGAATCCTCGACCCACAAGCCCAAACGCCAGAAGCCGCCGCTGTTCGGCGACGATCCGTCACTGGCCGCTGTCGCCCCGATCCTCAGTGCGCATAGCGTGGTGCGAACCTATCCCCTGCCGCGTCAGTTCCCCTATCTGGAAAGAAGAGCGACCCGCGCTGTTGATGGTGTCGACCTGACGATCCACAAGGGGCAGAGCATCGGTCTGGTTGGCGAATCCGGTTGTGGCAAGTCGACCCTTGCCCGTACCCTGCTCGGACTCGATGCCCCACAAGAAGGCTCCGTTCACATCGGCAGGCATGATCCCTATTCGGCCAACAAGTCCGACCTGCGCAAGGTGCGCCGGGACATCCAGATCGTCTTCCAGGACCCCAACGGCTCCTTCAATCCGCGCCACAAGATCGGTCGCTCGGTCGCCGAGCCGCTTTATCTGTGCCGAAAGGACATCAGCCGTGAAGAACGCGACGAACGCATCGCCACCAGCCTTCAGCAGGTGGGCCTGACACCGGACGACGCCGAGAAATTCCCGCACGAGTTCTCCGGCGGTGAACGACAGCGCATTGCCATCGCACGAGCGCTGATCACCAGGCCGAAGATCATCATCGCCGACGAACCGGTCTCGGCGCTCGACGTCTCCATTCGCGCCCAGATCCTCGATCTCTTCACCGACCTGCGCGACCGGCTGGACCTGTCCTACCTGTTCATCAGCCACGACCTCTCCGTCGTGCGCTCCGTGACCGACGAGATCATGGTCATGTATCGTGGCCGGATCATCGAACGGGGCCGCACCGAGGCCATCTTCCAGAACCCGCGCGAGCCCTACACCCGCGCCCTCATCGGCGCAGCTCCCGACCTCCACAAGACCATCGCCCGCCGTCGCAAGGAAGCCGAATAGCCACCCCGCTCGCCTGAGACAAGCGCAGTCACCGTGACTGTTATCCGCCAAGCGGCAGCAGGAAATGGACCACCATGACTGCAATCGGGATGGTGAAGAAGGAAAGCATCGTTGCCACGAACACCGCAGCAGCGGCCCGCTGTCCCAACTGGTAGGCTTCGGCGAAAATCGGATAGACGCTCATCATCGGCACACTGGCAAACAGAACCGCCCCAATCGCAAATTCCCTTTCGATGCCCGGGAAAAGCACCATGACCGACAGGAGAGCCATCAAGGGGTGGACAACAAGCTTGAAGATAAAGACCAGAGCAATATCTCCCCGCATGCCCTTGAGGCGCAGCCCGAGCAGTGAGCCGCCGATGACGAACAGCGCCGTCGGACTGGAAACACCAGCCAGCAGGGACAGGGCCTTGTTGACCGGTGCGGGCAGTGTCATGCCGGACAGGGAAATGGCCAGACCGATGACAATGCCGATAATGATCGGATTCTTTGTCAGCTTGTAGAGGATCTGGCGAATGAGAACCGACACCCGCTGGCCCTTGCCGCTGCCTGCATCGGCCAAAATCAGCGCCATCGGAATGATGATGATGTTTTCGACCAGAAAATTCAGCGCCATGCAAATGGCCCCGATCGGACCGATGATGGCGGAAACAACCGGATAGCCGATATAGGCGCTGTTGGACACGCTGGTGCCCATGCCATAAATGGCGCTTGTGGAGAGATCCTTCTTCAACAGATAGACACCGCACAGCGTTGTCAGCCCAAAGGTCGCAACCGCACCGATGCCGTAGGCCATGAGATAGGTCCAGTTGAGGATTTGCCCGATGGGGTGGCTCTGGAACGCCACGATGATGAGCGCGGGCATGGTAATGTTGAGCACAAAGCGGCCAATGCTCGCAATGTCAGCAGCGCCGACAATCTTGAAATAGGCGGCAACATACCCCACACCGATGAGCAGAAATATGGGCAGGGTGACGGTAAGAATATTGATCATGGAGCGTTATACGGCAGGCTGTTGAAAAGGCAGCAAAGGAGAACGGGAATAGAGAAGAGCAAAGGCAGGCGAGGCTTCAAGGCTGCCCCCGGAATTGGGCCTTACAGGAGCAAGCCAGCTTCAACGCTGACTTGTCGGCGCTTTCTGCCGCCGTGTCAACAGGATTGAGAGGCAGAAGCAACAGCCGGGCCGCTCAGCCAGAGGCAGGCTCTAGTCAGCCAACACAACAGAGGTATCAATGATGCGAGCGAAGTCTGACTCTAGATGCGCCATGGTGACATCGAAGATCACTTGCGCCGACAGCCCGGCGTCGGGTAAATCGAAGCCGACCACGGCATCGCGCACAACCGTCATGGCAAAGCCAAGATCCGCACCGGCCCTCACTGTGCTGTTGACACAAAAACCGGCCACCGCGCCCGTCACCACCAGCTCACCAATGCCCTCCTTGCGCAAATGCGCCTCAAGATCGGTCGAAGCAAATGCGGACGAGGTGTGTTTGATGAAAACCGCTTCCCCATCAAGCGCTTCGGCGCAGGCCATGGGCGGATAACCAGCCGCATCGGCATGCATGGAAGACCGCGGATCGTCGTCATGATGGCGAATATGGACAACCGGCAGGCCCCTTTGCCGGAAGGCAGACGCCAGGGCTGCGATCCGCTTTGGCGCATCACCATTGACGCAGTCCCGCCCCGTTTCGATACGGAACTGCATTTCCTGCTGCATGTCGATAATGATCAAGGCTTTCAAGCTGGACCTCCGCATGATTTTGCCGGTTGACAGGGTATTCAGACAACCCGCCACTATAAAGCCGCCAAAGGAAAAGCCCGCCGGAGCATACCGACGGGCAGATCTTTTGCCATCAAAAGCCGAAGGATGCAGCCTATTTGGCGCGATAGGCCTTGAGGCGATCAAGAATGGCCGGGTCACCTTCCCCGCGCTCGGCTGACTTGACGGCCGGGGCCAGCTTGTTGGCCAGTTCCTTGCCAAGCTCGACGCCCCACTGGTCATAGCTGTTGACGCCCCAGACAACGCCCTGCACGAACACCTTGTGTTCGTAAAGCGCAATCAGACGACCAAGCATCTTCGGGGTCAACGCGTCATAGAACAGCAGCGAGGTGGGACGGTTGCCCGGGAACACCTTGTGCGGCACCAGTTCAGCCACTTCCTCGGCAGACTTGCCGGAGGCCTCGAGCTGGGCCTTGGCTTCCTCGGCAGTACGGCCAAAGGCCAGCGCCTCGACCTGCGCCAGACAGTTCGAAAGCAAGAGTTCATGCTGGCCCTGATCGGCATCGGTCGGATTGGCCGCAACGAGGAATTCGCACGGGATGATGTCATGACCCTGATGCAGTTCCTGATAGAAGGCATGCTGGCCATTGGTGCCCGACTGCCCCCAGATCACCGGACCGGAGGCCCTCAGGATATCGGAACCATTGCGCCGAACCCGCTTGCCGTTGGATTCCATGTCCAGCTGCTGCAGGAAGGCCGAGAAATACTCGAGCCGCTGATCATAAGGCAGCACGGCCAGAGACGCACAGGCCCAGATATTGCGATACCACAGGCCGAGAGCAGCCATCAGCATCGGCAGGTTCTCGCGGAACGGTGCCGTCTCGAAATGGTGGTCCATGGAACGGGCCCCGGCCAAGAACTCTTCAAAGCCTTCCGGTCCGATGGCGATCATCACCGGCAGACCGATGGCAGACCAGACCGAATAGCGTCCGCCGACCCAATCCCAGAATTCAAACATCCGCTCAGTGCTGATGCCGAAGCCTTCCACACCATCCTTGTTGGTGGACAGGGCGGCAAAATGGTCGCCGACAGCATCCTCGCCCAAAGCCGCAACGAGCCATGCCTTGGCGGCGCGGGCGTTGGTCATGGTTTCCTGCGTGGTGAAGGTCTTGGAAGCAACGAGAAACAGGGTGCGGGCCGGATCAAGCGTCTTGAGCGTGTCACCCATGTGGGCGCCATCGACGTTGGAGACGAAATGCACACGCGGACCATCATGGAAAGCGGCAAGACCGGCGGTGACCATATGCGGCCCGAGATCGGACCCGCCAATGCCGATATTGACCACATCGGTGAAGGGTTTGCCATCCTTGGCAGCAATTGAGCCGTCACGCACACCCTTGGCAAAAGCGTAAAGCCGCGCCTTGACCGCGTTGACATCAGCGGCAATCGCCTGACCATTGACCACCAGATCCTCATCAACGCTGCCACGCAGGGCGATATGCAGCACCGACCGCTTTTCGGTGTTGTTGATGGCAACGCCGGTCTTCATTTCCTTGTAGCGCTCGACAACACCGGCCTGCAGCAACAGGTTTTCCAGCAGCATCAGGGTCTTTTCCTGAATGCGGTTGCGCGAGTAGTCCAGCGTCAGACAGCCGTCCATTTCAGCGGAATAGTGCTCAAATCTGTCTGCGTCCTCGGCGAAGGCTGCACGCAGGGTGAAGTCAGACATTTCCTGACGGTGGCGGACCAAATCGGACCAAACGACTTCCAGAGAGCTCATTTCATACCCCAATCCATTGCTTCGTGTAATTTGGCAAGACTTGTAATATCAATATGTGACAAGTCATTTGAGTTCTATCAACAAATGAATTCAAGTGCATAGTTTTCCACTCACCGCCTTTGTGCGCTCATCAGAGGATAAAAAGCCGCCCGTCTGCTGAAAGCAGGCAAAATGCTGCTGAATGGTCCAAGCAGATTGTAGAATTTTCACGTATGCAATTATGATGGTCATCGGGAGTTGATTCGGAGTGCAGGGAACCCGCCCTGTACGTCAGGGGTGCAGAAGAGCAGGAGAGTTTGGTGAGAAATATCATTATTTCCATTGTTTCGGCGGTTATCCTGATCGTCATGGCCCTGTTGTTGATACCCGCCTTCCTGTCGACCGACTATCTCAAGGCGCAGGTGGTCACGCTCGTCAAGGACCAGACCGGCATGACGCTGGCCATTGACGGCGATGTTTCGCTTTCCTTCATCACTGGCATCAAGCTGACCACAGAAAGCGTCTCGCTCAAAGACCAGCAGGACAAGCCGCTATTCTCGGTGCGGCAGCTCGATTTCGGCCTCGCCCTTTCTCCCCTGATGAAAGGCAAGGCCGACATCACCGGCATCACGCTCGACAAGCCGGTCATTACGATCGCCAAGGGCGCAACAGCCGAGACCACGGCAACGGGCAACCAGGCAGCAACCCCCGCGGCCCCCGGCAGCGCGGCAGCGACCCCGGTAGCGGAAGCGACCAGTGAGGCGCTCGACCTTTCCGCTCTCAGCCTGCGCGGCCTGACCATCAACGACGCCCAGATCGTCACCATCGATGAAGGCGGCCACACCACAGAGCTGATGTCCGGCCTCAACGCCACGGTGCGCATTCCCGACTTCAACGGATCGGCAGAGATCGAAGCCACCCTGCCCTACAATGACCGCTCCCTCTCGATCACGGGCAGTCTTGCCAACGCCGGGCGGGCAATCAACGGCCAGTCCTCCGCCCTCGACCTCTCCATTGACGGCGACCTTATCAAGGTCAAGGCCGTTGGCGAGCTGGCCCTCAAGGGCACCCAGCTGTTCACCGCCAACTATGCCGCCAACATCGGCAATGTCACCCAGTTCATGGACTGGATCGGCGCGAATGGCTCGATGCTGGATGTCAAGACCGCCAGCATCGAAGGCTCGGTCATCGCTCTCAACAATGAAATCCGCCTGCCAAGCCTGTCCCTGACCCTCGACAAGCAGCAGGTGAAGGCGGCGGCTCGCATCTTCACGGCATCGACCAAAGGCAATCCGCTCATCCGCGTGGCAGTCGACAGCTCGACACTCAATTTCGACGAACTGCTCAACACCGCCAAATCCGGGGCCAAATCCGGGGCCAAATCCGAAACTGGGGCCAAAGGCACCGCCACCCAGCCAGACCTCTCACTGCTTCAGGACTTCGACGCGACCCTTGATTTCCGCGCCGGTCGCCTGACCTATCAGGGCCAGTCGCTGCGGCAGGTCAAGCTGCTCACCCAGCTCGCCAACGGCAAGCTGACGGTTGATCTGAAGTCGGCCAATCTGGCCAAGGGCAATGTTCAGGCGATCCTCAATGGCGACCTGGGCAAACTGGTCTGGTCCGGGTCGCTCACCGCCCGCGAACTGGATGTGGGGGAAATGGCCTCACTGGCAGGCCAGAAGAGCCCGATGTCGGGCATGATCTCGGCCAGCATCAACTTTGCAGCCCAAGGGCTCAGCGCCGAGGAGATTGCCAAAAAAGGCAATCTGGCTGGCACCGTGACCCTGCAGAAGGGCCAGTATTCCAACCCGGCGCTGGAAGCCGCCATTCCCAATCGGCCCACCGGCACCATCTCAAACCTCTCCAGCCAGATCAAGATCGCCAATCTTGATGATCCGGTCGACATTTCCGGCGCCTTCAGCTGGAATGGCGACACCATCCGCTATAGCAGCAGGATCGGACTTGGCGAGTTGATTGCCAATGCCCCTGTTGCCGCCAGCCTGTCGCTTCAGGCCAAGGAGCTGTCGCTGGCGCTTGCCGGTCGCCTCAACCCGGCCAAGCTGAGCCTTTCAGGCAGCAAGCTGACCATCAAGACCGGCTCCAGCAAGAGGCTGCTAGCGTGGCTGGGGCAGCCTGTCACCAATGGTACTCCGGACCTGCCGGTGCTGTTGTCCGGCCAGATGGACCTTGGCACCGATCGAACAACCCTCAAAAATCTGTCGCTGGAAATGGGCCAGACCAAGGGCACCGGCACGTTGGACTATGTCGCCGGAACGATTCCGAGCATCTCCGGCTCCTTTGCCTTTGACCGGCTCGATGTAACCCCCTTCATGGGCAATGGTCAGGAACAGGGCCGCGGTGGCAATGGTCAGGCAAGCCGCCCGGCCGCCCAGACCGGATGGGACACCAGCCCAATCGACTTTTCCGGCCTCAACACCATCAAGGCAGACCTCGCCTTCTCGGCCAAGAGTCTTGTCGCGCGCGACATCACCATGGGACCGGTGGGGCTGACGGCCAAGGTTGCCGGTGGCCAGTTGACAACCACCCTGTCGCAGATGGCGCTCTACAACGGCAAGGGCAATGGTCAGGTCTCGGTTGATGCCAGAACGAAACCGGCCAAACTGGCCGCGAAATTCGCCCTCTCCGGTCTCAACATGAAACCGTTCCTTGCCGATACCATCGGTATGCGCGCCCTCAGTGGCAAGGGTGGCGTCACCATCGACCTGACGGCGCAGGGCGCCAGCCAGGCCCAGATCATCAAACAGCTGAACGGCACCAGCGCTATCGAGATCAAGGACGGCCAGATCAATGGCATCAACATTCCGCAGATGCTGCGCAGCCTGCAGGGCAACATTCTGGAAGGCTGGGCCTCATCCGACGCCCAGAGCACCGATTTCTCGGCCCTGACGGCCAGCTTCACCTTCCAGAACGGCATCGCCAGCAACAATGATCTGTCGATGTTGAGCCCGCTGTTCCGCCTGTCCGGTGCCGGAACCATCGATCTGCCCAACATGACGATCAACTACAAGACAACCCCGAAAGTCATCGCCAAGCTGAAGGGTCAGGGCGGGCCGGTCAATGCCGACGGCGTGCCGATTCCGATCATCATCAAGGGCAAACTCACCAAGCCGCGCATCTATCCCGATATTGCCGGTATTCTGGAGAACCCGCAGGCGATCCTCAAATCACTCGAGCAGATGGGCGGCGCTGGCAAGGATGCCTCGAAGGCCATCCAGAAGATCGAGAAAAACGTCACAAAGGAACTGCAGAAGCAGTCCGACAAGCTGGGCGTCGATCTCAACCAGCTGCTGGCCCCGCAAGGCAACAACCAGCAACAGAACAACAACAACGGCACCAAGCCCAAACTGGAGCAGCAACTGTTGCAGGGCATCACCAAGGGCCTGTTCGGCAACTAATCCGCCCGATCAGGATTGGACGACCCGATTTGAGGCTGGCGTCGCGATAAAGCTGCAACGCCAGCCAAAATCGCGTCTCCCAGCGAACCACATCTGACAATTTGCGCAATTGGCCCTGTCATTTCGAGCAATTTCTGACGATTTTTATAAAAGATCGCCCCTTTTTCTTGCCGCGCCTCTCTCGTTTATTGCCTCCCAGATCAACCAACCCAGGAATCAGGGAGCAAGAAGCACCATGCCAGCCACCGCTCAGGATGCAACGGAAGATACCCCGCCAGTCATTCATCTCATCGGTGTTCCAGTGCAGGATGGCACCCATGAGAAGGGCTGCCTGATGGGACCCGATGCCCTACGCACCGCTGGCATCCGGGAAACGCTGGAAGGGCTTGGCTTTTTCTGCGTCGACCATGGCAACCTCACCCCCCGCCCCATCGACAACCAAGGCGACCCTGCCAATGAGCCCGTGGGCAAGGCCAATCATTTTGACAGGATCGCCAGCTGGACCCGTACGCTGACGGACAGATCCTATCAACTGGCCCGGACCGGCTTTCCCGTCTTCATGGGTGGCGACCATTCCCTCGCCATGGGGTCGGTTGCCGGAGTTGCCCGTCATGCGGCGGAACAGGGGCGGGAGCTGTTCGTGCTCTGGCTTGATGCCCACACCGATTTCAACACCCCCTCGACCACGGAAAGCGGCAACATGCACGGCATGTCCGTCGCCGCCTTCTGTGGCCTGCCCGAACTGGCGGGCCTTTATGAGCCGCAGCTGGTTCCCCCCGTCAACCCGGCCAATGTCCACATGATGGGCATTCGCAGCATCGACAACAAGGAGCGCGAGCTGCTGCGCCAGCACCATGTCAAGATCAACGACATGCGCGTTCTTGACGAACTCGGCGTCATCCGCCCGCTGATGGAGCTGATCGACGAGGTAAAATCGAAGAATGCCATGCTCCATGTGAGCCTTGACGTCGATTTCCTTGATCCGGACATCGCCCCCGCCGTCGGCACCACAGTGCCGGGGGGAGCGACCCTGCGCGAGGCCCATCTCATCATGGAGCTGCTGCATGAAAGCCGCATGGTCACCTCGCTTGACCTTGTCGAGCTCAATCCTTTCCTTGATCATCGCGGCAAGACCGCAGATATCCTCAGGGACCTGACCGCATCGCTGTTTGGCCGCACGATCTTTGACAGGCCGACGCGACGCCCCGGCCCGCGCCACGGCAGCATCTAGCCTGGCTCGGTTGCAGATTTGCTATCCCTTTAGGTAATTCCCCACGGACATAACGTCCTGATCGCGTTGATTAACTGGACAAAAATCTTTTCATGCCTAAAACTGGGAACAACCACAATGGCCATTCATGCCAGAAGAGGCAGCGGACATACCGACCCTACAAGGCAAGCGATGAACAGGCCACAACGGCATGAGGAAACGCAAGCATGCAAGACAATGAACACAAGGACGACGATGCCCCGCTCCGTATCGCACTGGTAGCCCATGATGCGAAGAAGGATGACATTGTCGACTGGGTCGGCAAGCATCTCAATCTCCTGAGAAAAGCAACCTTTGTCGGCACCGGCACCACCGGCGGACGCATCAAGCAGGCCTTTCCCGAGCTGGACATCACCCCGCTCTTCTCCGGCCCGCTCGGCGGCGACCAGCAGATTGGTGCGATGATCGCAGAAGGCAAGCTCGATGGCCTCATCTTCTTTGTCGACCCGCTCTCTCCCATGCCCCATGACGTGGATGTGAAGGCGCTCAACCGTCTGGCCGTGGTCTATGACCTGCCGATGGCCCAGAGCCGCCGCTCCGCCAACATGATCATCCGCGGCATGATGATGGAAAAATACGGCACCATCGACTTCTGAGGAAGTCCCGCCAAACAAGGCACTGCCCATGGATCATAACAATAAGGCCGCCCGGACAACCGGACGGCCTTTTTCATGTCTTGCTCGATTCTGCAAAAGGGCTCAGTTTTCCCGCACCACATAGACCGAACATGTGGAATGGCGCACCACGCGCGCCGCGTTCGGGCCAATGAGCATTTCCCGCAAGTCCGGCTTGTGAGCGCCGATGACGATGAGGTCGGCATCATCCTGCAGAGCTGTTTCCAGAATCTCCTCATAGATCGATCCTGACGCCACGATATGGCGCAGGTCTGCGACATGGTCGTCTCCGAGAATATCCGCGACCCGCTTTTTCAGCGCAACCTTGGCATCCTGCACAGCCTGCTTCTGAAAATTATCGTCGAAATAGGAACTCACCAGAGAGATGCTGAAATTGGGAACGACTGTGACGATGTCCAGTCGCGCCCCTTCCAGTTTGGCAATCTTGTTTGCCGTCTTCAGCACATGTGCATCATTCTCCTGACTGATATCCAGCGCACATAGAACCGTATTGATCATGCTGGCACCTCCTCCTTGCGCCTGACACGGGCCCGCTGAAGCATATAAACCAGCCCCAGCAGCAAGAGCCCCGGAATGTAGATCAGATCCTTCGGCAACTGATCGGCCTTGACCTCGGCATGCGTGATCCGCACCGGCTCATCCGCATAGAAGTCAAAGCCGCCCAGCGTTTCAAAGAACGGCGTACCCGGCATCGGCTCATCCAGTTTGGCCACACCATCCTCATCGAGAATGGTCAGCCCCTGAGCCGCCAGACGGGCTTCCCCGCCCTGTTCATTCCCGGCGGTCAGCACCAGAGTGGTTTCCTTGATGGAGCCGGTGTCGAAATCCGGACCGGAAATGTTGAGCCTGATCTCATGCCCGGCCCCGATTCGGCCAAAGGCATCGGAGACTTTCGCCGGTTCAACCACCTCGAAGGGAGGCTGGATCCGGTTCATGAAGAAGTCCGGCCGGAACAGGATGAAAGCAATCAGCACAAGCGCCACGCTCTCATAGAGGCGGCTTTTGGTAACGAACTGCCCCATCGTCCCGGCGGTAAAGGCCAGCACGGCGATGACCCCGATGACAGCAACCAGAAGCCCCTGATACCAGGTAACGTCATACCAGAGAAGATCTGTGTTGAAGATGAAGACGAATGGCAATGCCACTGTGCGGAGCGAATAGAAAAAGGCGGTGAACCCCGTCTTGATCGCATCGCCCCCTGATACCGCAGCCGCAGCAAAGGATGCCAGCCCCACAGGCGGCGTCACGTCCGCCATGATGCCGAAATAGAACACGAACAGATGGACGGCTATCAGCGGCACGACGAGGCCGGACTGCGCCCCCAGCTGCACGACCACGCCAGCCATCAGCGAGGACACGACAATATAGTTCGCCGTGGTGGGAAGCCCCATGCCGAGCACCAGCGACAGCATCGCCACGAAGATCAGCATCAGCACCAGATTGCCGCCGGAGATCAGCTCCACCAGATCGGCCATCACCTGACCGATGCCGGTGAGCGTCACCGTGCCCACGATCACACCGGCGGTTGCCGTGGCAAGGCCGATGCCGATCATGTTGCGCGACCCGTCGATCATGCCAATGCCAAGGTCACTGACCCCGGCCTTGAAGGCATTCACATAGTCGTTTTCGCCACGGAACATCGCCTTCAGCGGGCGCTGGGTGAGCAGAATGACGAACAGCAGTGCCGTCGCCCAGAAGGCCGAAAGCCCCGGAGACTTCTGCTCGATCATCAGGAAATAGACCAGCACCACGATCGGCAGCAGATAGTAGAGCCCGGTCTTGTAGATGTCCTTGACCTCGGGCAGCACAATATCCTTGGCATTCGGATCATCGGGCACCAGATCCTCAACCGAGGCCGCCAGCTTGAGCAGCAGCAGATAGGCGACAAACACCAGCGCCGCCAGAATCCAGCTGGCCTCTTCTGGCACCATGGCCGTGATCCAGCCAATCGGATATTTGATGCCATAGCAGATGGCGGCAAAGCCTATGAAGAACAGGAACATGCCGATGATGGTGCGCATGGTGGAAACGGCCTTGGTGCCGATGGTCGGCATATTGCGTTTCACAGCTTCCAGATGAACGATATAGACCAGCGCCACATAGGACAGAATGGCTGGCAGGAAGGCATGGGTGATCACTTCCATGTAGGAAATGCCCACATATTCCACCATCAGGAAGGCCGCAGCCCCCATCACCGGCGGCATGATCTGGCCGTTCACCGAAGACGCCACCTCGACAGACCCGGCCTGTTCGGAGGTGAAGCCCACCCGCTTCATCAGCGGAATGGTGAAGGTGCCGGTGGTCACCACATTGGCAATCGACGAACCGGAGATAAGCCCCGTGGCTGCCGAACCGACGACGGCGGCCTTGGCAGGCCCGCCTTTGAGATGGCCGAGCGCAGCAAAGGCCATCTTGATGAAATAGTTGCCCGCCCCGGCCTTGTCGAGCAAGGCACCGAACAGCACGAACAGAAACACGAATTTGGTCGAAACACCGAGCGCAATGCCGAACACGCCCTCGGAGGTGATCCACATGTGGCTCATCGCCTTTTTCAGCGAGGCGCCTTTCCAGCGAATGACTTCCGGCACCCAGTCGGAAGCACCGAAGAACACATAGATCAGGAAGATGACCGCGATGGTCGCCATGGCCGGGCCAAGCGCCCGTCGCGCGGCCTCGAACAGCAGCAGCAGACCGGCCAGCGCAACCCACTTGTCGACATCGTCGGCCAGACCGCCATTGTTGACGACCTTGTCATAGAAGAACAGGCCATAGAGCGCGATGAAGGTTCCGGCCAGCGCGAAGATCCAGTCCTGAACCGGAATATGGTGGCGCGGACTGCTTTTCAGCGCAGGATAGGCCATGTAGGCAAGAAAAATGGCAAAGGCCAAGTGAACCTGACGCGAGTTGTTGATCAGGTCAGACGGCAGAACATAGTTGGAAATCGGTGACGCCAGCAAAACCTGAAAGGCCGCCCAGACAAGGGCGACAATGGCCAAAAAGATTCCGATCGGTCCGACCGGATTTCGTGCTCCCGCATCCGTGGAAGCCACCAGCTCCTGAAGTTCCTCTTCAGAAAGCGGGCGCCCAGACGCTTTTTTCTGTGACATAGATTGCAGCCCCCTGCCATCGCTCCAAAGCGCGATTTCAATCAAGCCGAAACCGTCAGACAGTTTCTCCAGCACTGATCGGCGATAGCATTATTATTCATTATGGAAAGCCGGATCCGACTGAGCCGGGTCCGGTCGTAGCAGCGATTGAGCGCTTCGGGACAGACGCCCCGAAGCGGGAAAGACCGGGGACTTACATCCAGCCCTTTTCCTTGTAATATTTCACTGCACCCGGATGCAGAGGAGCGGACAGGCCGTCCTTGATCATTTCTTCCGGCTTCAGGTGAGCAAAAGCAGGATGCAGTTTCTTGAAGGCATCGAAGTTTTCAAACACGGATTTCACGACAGTGTAAACAGCGTCATCGGAAACCTTGGCAGAGGTCACCAGAGTGGCGCCCACACCGAAGGTCTTCACATCGTCCGGGTTGCCACGATACATGCCGCCGGGAATGGTGGCAGAGCGATAGTAGGCATTGTCGGAAATGAGTTTTTCAACAGCTGGGCCGTCGACGGCAACCAGCACCGAATCACATGCCGTGGTGGCTTCCTGAATGGAGCCGGACGGATGGCCAACGGTGTAGACCATGGCATCGATCTGGTTGTCGCACAGGGCTGCGGACTGCTCAGCGGCTTTCAGCTCCGTTGCCAGAGCAAAGTCGGCATTGGTCCACCCGAGGGCTTCCATCAAAACTTCCATGGTGCCACGCTGGCCAGACCCGGGGTTGCCAATATTGACGCGCTTGCCCTTGAGGTCGGCAAAATTCTTCACGCCGGCGTCAGCACGGGCAACAACGGTGAACGGTTCCGGATGGATGGAGAAAACGGCACGAAGATCTTCGAACGGGCCTTTTTCCTCGAACTTGG
The DNA here is from genome assembly GCF_003574655.1 of Cohaesibacter haloalkalitolerans. GTDB lineage: Bacteria > Pseudomonadota > Alphaproteobacteria > Rhizobiales > Cohaesibacteraceae > Cohaesibacter > Cohaesibacter haloalkalitolerans. The sequence goes on along the minus strand of NZ_QNUM01000001.1, from coordinate 733,425 downwards.
ACGTCCCGTGATAGGCATGATACTGCCAGTCGGACTGGGCGACACCAAACTGCAGCTCACCGTCACGAATGGTGTTGATGTTGTAGACCGAGCCGCCGGTTGATTCGACCGAGCAGCGGATGCCATGTTCCTTGCGACCCTTGTTGACCAGACGACAAATGGCGCCACCGGTTGGATAATAAACGCCAGTTACGCCGCCGGTACCAATGGAAATGAAGCTTTCGGCAAAGGCAGCCTGAGAAAAGCTCAGACCTGCAGCCAAGGCAGCTGCTGTAACGGTCAATTTCTTCAACATGAAGTTCTCCCTGAGTTGATGGATACGTAAATCCAGATTTATTCAATCCCAGAACTCGCCATATCGACGGTTCCGGTTTTCTACCTCTTCAATCCTGGCGCGAGCACTATCCCCCGCTCTAGCAACCAGCATTCCTACAATTGTTTCAATTAGCACAAGCGTTGCGGCATAAGAAGAAAAGAATTGTGGACTCTCTGTCGGCACGATGAAACTGGCCGAGGCATGGGATAACGCAGGGCAGGCGATATCATCGGTAATTACAACCACATAGGCGCCAGCGTCAGCCGCCATCTCGGCAGCAACGATCGCCCGTCGGGCATAGGGTGCCATGGTCAGGACGACAACCACGTCCTTGTCATTGAGCCCCACCATTGCCGAGCTGAGAGAGGCCCCCATACGACCGATCACCTTCCAGTTGTCGGCAAAATAGCGGGCCAGATAGCCAAAATACTCCATAAAGCCTGTGGAACTGAAGGCACCGAACAGCAGCACTTGCCGGGCGCTGTTCAATTGTTCGACCACGTCGACAAGCCGCTCCTGATTGAGATCGCGTTCCATGCGCCCGAGATTTTCAAGACTGGCCGAAGATTGCTGCTCGAAGAATGAACGCGCCCCGTCATCGGCCCCATTGCGCACAAGCAGGCTGGCCCGCTCGGAAAAGGACAGCGCCTGCCGCCCCATCCGGGCCCGGCACACATCACGCATCTCTTCATAACTGGCAAAGCCAAGCGCCTGCGACAGGCGCGTGAAGGTGGAAGGCGCCAATCCTGCCATGGAGGACACCGTCCGCAGGGAATGGGTCGCAACATCGATCTCATGGTCAACCACGAAATCGGCGGCCTGCTTCAGGCGCTCGCTCAACTGGCCATAGAGACCAGAAATCCTTTCCTCGATCGACTGCATGCCCGGCAACTGGCTCCATCAAAAGTAGCATGTCCAGACCTTAAAATTTCAATTGTTTTAAAGAAAGTCAATAGTTGAAACAAATGTTTCTTTATTATATACCTCAGCCCTTGAGACGATCCGGGCATGCGCGCCCGGCACCCTGAAATCGTCCCGTCAAATCGTTGCTGCGGATCCTTTTCCGCCCTATCAGCAGGCACATCCATGTCCCACATCTTCCCTCGCCATACCAAATCCAATCTCCCCACCGTCGATCACGCAAAAGGCGTCTATCTCTACGACACCGATGGAAAATGCTATCTGGATGGATCGGGAGGGGCCGCCGTATCCTGCCTTGGCCATGGCGATCAGGACGTCATCAGCGCCATCAAGCAGCAGCTGGATGCCGTTCCCTTCGCCCACACCAGCTTTTTCACCTCAAAACCGGCCGAAGCGCTGGCTGACAAGCTGATCGCGCACGCCCCCGAAGGCCTTGAGCGCGTCTATCTGGTATCCGGCGGTTCGGAAGCCATCGAATCCGCCATCAAGCTTGCCCGTCAGTATTTTCTGGAAATCGGCCAACCGCAGCGTCGTCACATCATCGCCCGTCGCCAGAGCTATCACGGCAACACCCTTGGCGCACTGGCAACCGGCGGCAATCTGTGGCGACGCGAGCCCTTCGCGCCTCTGATGATCGAGACCAGCCATATCTCGCCCTGCTACGAATATCGCGACCGCAAGGAAGGCGAGAGCGCCTTTGACTATGGCCAGCGGATTGCCAATGAGCTGGAAACCGAAATCCAGCGCGTCGGCGCAGAGAATGTCATGGCCTTCTTCGCCGAGCCGGTTGTTGGCGCAACGGCAGGGGCTTTGCCACCGGTCGAGGGCTATTTCAAGCGCATTCGCGAAATCTGCAACAAATACGGCATCCTGCTGGTCCTCGATGAAGTCATGTGCGGCATGGGTCGGACGGGAACGCTGTTTGCCTGCGAACAGGACGGCATTGCACCGGACATCCTGACAACCGCCAAGGGCCTTGGCGCAGGTTATCAGCCGATTGGCGCCATGCTCTGCACCGGCAAGATCTACGAAGCCATCGAGAACGGAACCGGCTTCTTCCAACATGGCCACACCTATATCGGCCACCCGACGGCCGCCGCCGCCGCTCTGGCTGTGCTGACCAAGCTCACAGATGGCGGCTTGGTCGAGCGGGCCCGGGAAACCGGCATGAAAGTGCGGGCGGCTCTGGAAACAGCCTTTGGAGCCCATCCCCATGTCGGCGACATCCGTGGCCGCGGCATGTTCCTCGGCATCGAGTTTGTCGAGGACAAGGCAAGCAAGAAGCCGTTTGACCCCGCATTGGCCGTCGCCAAGCACCTCAAGAAGGCAGCTTTCGACGCCGGGCTCATCTGCTATCCGATGAGCGGCACGATTGATGGCAGGTTCGGCGACCATATCCTCCTCGCTCCGCCCTTCATCTATGAAGACAAGCATATCGAGGAACTGGTCGCCAAGCTGCAGATCGCCATCGACAAGGTACTGCCATGACGTCAGGAGCAGCGACAGCGCCGCTCCCGGCGATCATGATCGCCCCGAATGGCGCCCGCAAAGGCAAGGCGGATCATCCCGCCCTGCCCGTTACCATCGAGGAGACCGTTGCCACGGCCATCGCCTGCCAGAAAGCGGGCGCGGACGGCATTCACGCCCATGTCCGGGATGCCGACGGCAAACATGTTCTGGATGCAGGCCTCTACCGGGAATTGCTCGCAGAGCTGGCGCGTGAGGTGCCCAACCTTTACGCCCAGATCACCACAGAGGCCGTGGGCCAATATAGCCCGACTGAACAAAGAGCCGTGGTGGAAGCGGTAGCCCCATCGGCAGTTTCCATCTCCGTGCGGGAAATGTTGAGCGACGGCGAAACGCCGGACGTCAAACGCTTCTATCACGATCAGGCCCAAAAGGGCGTTGCCATCCAGCATATCCTCTACAGCAGGGAGGAAGTCGAGCTTCTCACCGATCTCTGCCAGAGGGGCATCATTCCTCATGGAGCGTTGCAATTGCTGTTTGTCCTTGGCCGCTATACCGAAGGACAGGTCTCTGCACCGGAAGACCTCCTCCCCTTCATTGCGGCCAAGCAGGCACTGGAAGCGCAATTGCAGACAACAACCGACTGGGCCTGTTGCGCCTTCGGAGCCGGAGAGACTGCCTGCCTACTGAAGGCCGAAAGCCTTGGTGGCAAGGTCCGCATCGGCTTTGAGAACAACATGCTCAACACCGATGGCTCACTGGCCAGGGACAATGCTGAGCGGGTGTCTGATTTGATCCGGTCGCGAGCCACACAGTCTTGATGTTTCCTTTACCATAACAAGAAAACGAAGGCCCGCCGCCGCATCGACAAAGATTGCTCAACCTTTCTTTTCTAGAGTGACCAGAAATGGTTCCTCTAGAAATTCAGGCTTTTGATGAAGCGGGTCTCTCTCTTTCGCATCGCGACGCTACTGGTCGTCTTCCTCTGTTGCGCTCTGGCGCGCGAGAGCGGCTGGTTTGTTCGTCTGGACAACGGCATTGCCGAACAGCGCATGGCCATGCAGACCCGGCAGGCATCGGGCAGAATCGCGCTGTTGGAGATCGACAACAAGAGCCTCACATCCATTGGCGTCTGGCCATGGAACCGCTCCATTTATGCCGATATCATCCGTAAAAGCTTTGATGCGGGCGCCGAAGAGCTGGCCTTCGACATCGACTTCTCCTCAAAATCCATCTCCGAGGAGGATCAGACCTTCGCCGAGGCGCTCGACAATGCCGCCGGCCCCGTGACCCTTGCGGTCTTCCAGCAGTTTGCCACCGCCCGCATGGAAGCCGATGCTCTGCGCTTCAACCGCCCCATCGAGACCCTTTCCAACAGCGCCTGGCTGGCCACCGTCAACGTCATCGCCGATCCGGACGGATTTGTGCGATCCTTTCCCCTCGCCCAATATATCGACGGCGAACTGTTCCCCTCGCTTACCAGCACACTGGGGGGCCAGCAGCAGATCGAGGCCACAAACCAGCTAATCAACTTCAACATCGATCCGGCAAGCATTCCGACCTACTCAGTCATCGATCTGCTGGACGGCACCATTGCCCCGGACGCGCTGAAAGGCCGCAAGGTTCTTGTCGGTGCGGGTGCAGCGGAACTGCGCGACACGATGGCCGTGCCGGTGTTCGGTGTCCTCAGCGGCCCCAAACTGCAGGTTTTGGCCGCCGAGAACCTGATACTGGGCACCAACCTGCAGAGAGCGCCACATAGCTGGGTCTATGTTATCGGCACTCTAGCCATGCTGCCTACGCTGTTCCTGCTGTTGTTTGGCCCCTTCAACACCTACAGCCGCATCGCGGGTCTGTTGTTGCTGGCGACTGGTATCGAGTTTCTCGGCTATCGTCTTTATGCCGACGAGCACATCCTGCTGGACACGGGTATCCTGCTGGTCACGCTGCTGACGACCGGCGTCATCGTCACGCTGGCCGACGTCAGCATCAAATCCATCCTGCTCAATCTCTCCCACAGGCATGGCAAAAGCATCTCGGACCTGCTCGATACCATCGTCCGGGATAGTCTGACCGGCATCATCATCATTGGAACCGATGGCCGGATCATCAGCATTAGCCAACAGGCCGGAGCCATGCTGGCCCGGTTTGGCTATGACGCGAAAAAAGGCGACCTTTTTGCCCGTGCCCTGCCGTGGGAATTCGGACGCAGGATATCCGACTGCCTCAAAGGCAGCCCAGCCACGCAGACCTCAGCCGATCACCAGACCCTGTCCGTCATGCGCAACGACAGCACACGCTATTTCGAATACTCGATCACGCCGTCGCTGATTGCACCCGATGGCAAGGAGCAGCAGGAAGAGGACAAGGTGGTAACCCTGCTCTTCCACGACATCACCGATGCCTACCTTGAGCAGGTCCGGCTAGCCTATGCTGCCGACCACGATCCGCTGACCGAGCTGTTCAACCTCGATGGCTTCTGCAACCAGATCGACGGCATGGTCACCGACATGACCGCAGACGCTGGCAGGAAAGGGCTGGTGGTCGCCTGTCAGGCCCGGCGGCTTGAAAAGATCAGCCAGATGCTTGGCCCCGACTATTGCGATATCCTGCTCCAACAGATCGGTCAGACGCTGACTGACAGTGGCCAGTTCGATGCGATCGGCTGCACCGATCACAAACGGTTCCTGCTCTTCAAACAGCACGCTGGAGAAGAGGACATAGCCGGGTTGACCGAGACCATCCATCAGTGCCTCGACAAGCCCTATGACGTGCGCGGCCACAGCATCATTGTCGGAGGGCAGATCGGCGTCGCCCGGTTCGATCCGGACACCATGCAAACAGCCTCCGATCTGGCAGAAGCTGCCAGCATAGCCCTTGACCGATCTCTCGAAACCGGAGAGCGCGTTCTGCTCTATTCACCAGCCCTCGCCGCAGACGTCCACCTGCAACGACTGCTGGAGCAGGAAATCGTCAGCGCCTTCGAACGCAAGGAATTCGAGCTCTATTACCAGCCGCAGATCAATCTGAAGAGCCGGAAGATCATTGGCTGCGAGGCCCTTGCACGCTGGAACCATCCCGACCGGGGGCTGATCAGGCCTGACCATTTCATTCCGATCCTTGAGGAAACCGGCAAGATCGTCGATCTTGGCCGCTGGATCATGCAGACCGCCTGTCGGGAAGCCATGTCATGGCCGGATCCCGTCACCGTTGCCGTCAATGTGTCCGCCGTCCAGTTTCAACGCTCAGATATCCTGCAGGACATCGAGCAGGCCCTTGAGCTGTCCGGTCTGCCGCGGGAACGGTTGCATATCGAAATCACGGAATCCCTGTTCATTGCCGAAACCGCAGCAATCATCGAACAGCTCAATGCAATCAGAAGCCATGGCATCAAGATTGCGCTCGATGACTTTGGCACCGGCTACTCGTCCCTGAGCTACATCCACCAGTTCCCGCTCGACAAGATCAAGATCGATAGAGCCTTCGTCAAGGACCTGCCCTATTCGGCAGATTCCCTTGCGGTCATCAACGCGGTCACAGCTCTGGCCCGCGGCTTCGACATGCAGATCATCGCAGAAGGCATGGAAACGGAAGAACAGGCGGAGATCCTCCGTCTGGCTGGATGCCATATCGGGCAGGGCTACTATTTCGGCAAACCAATGACCTGCAAGGATTTTGCCTCCAGGCTCAGGCTTCCGTCCATGGACGCCGACACGAATACCGAACGCAACCTGGCCATATAGGCACTATTGACAAGTTTACATCCATATTTTCGGCATATTGTTTACCTGTATAAATATTCAGCGAGCTTCGGCAACTCGAAAACAAGTAATTCTTACAATGCAAATTTACCCCTTATCCACGATATTGTTTGTGGAAACTTAGTAGTATCGCGGTATTCAAGCGCGCATCGAATATGATTGTCTTTTGCGTGGTCTGGCCGTGCCGGGACAACCCACAGATTCTGCAGTCAGCACAATCTGGCTCAATCAAAAAATAAAAAATGGTGACACTTAATGTCCACACGTGTTTTCAGTGAGGATATCGACGAGTCCGCGTTGGAGAAAATGGCCGATGTCGCATCGCAGGCATCCAGTTTTCTCAAGGCAATTGCTCACGACGGACGTTTGATGATCCTTTGCCACCTTGCAGACGGAGAGAAGTCTGTTACCGAACTGGAAGACTTGCTCTCTGCTCGTCAGGCGGCGGTATCCCAACAACTGTCTCGCCTTCGTCTGGAAGGCCTCATCGATTCTCGTAGGGAAGGGAAATCGATATACTACCATCTGGCGGATGACCGCGCTCGACGGGTCATGGATCTCGTCTACGATCTTTTCTGCGGCAACTAGAATTCGCCGCCGTTCCAAAAACAATCCGGGAGGATAAAAAAAGGCCGCTTAAGCGGCCTTTTTTGTTTGGTCTGAAATCAGCCAGATAGCAGGAAAAGCGGGCTCAGCGTCCACTGGCACGCTCTGCCAGACAGTCGAGCTTACTGCCCGACCTTGATCACCTTGCCGGTACGATAGGATTCCCAGGCGGCTTCCGCCAGCTCAATGGCCTTCAAACCATCGATATGGTCGGGATGCTTTTCATCCTGACCGGAAATCACACGGCAGAATGTCTGCAATTCGGACTTGTAGGAAACGGCATAACGTTCCTGGAAATAGTCCAGCAGCGGATCACTGCGATAACCGGTGGCATTTGCCAGGGTAACAGAGGTGCCGCGCAGGTTGTTGGCGCGAACCATGCCCTTGGAGCCATGCACTTCGACGCGCTGGTCATAGCCATAGCTTGAACGGCGGCTGTTGGTAATGACAGCAATGCGGCCCTTGGCAGATTTCAGCGTGGCTGTTGCGGTATCCAGATCGCCGATGCGGCCAATGGCCGGGTCGGTCAGAACGGAACCGGTAGCGGAAACCTCGATGATTTCATCGTCCAGCACATATCGTGCCATGTCGAAGTCGTGGATCATCATGTCAACGAAGATACCACCGGAGGTTTTGAGATAGTCAAGGGGCGGAGCGGACGGATCACGAGAGGTGATCTGGACAAGCTCAACCTCGCCCACTTCGCCATTCTCGATGTTGCGCTTGACGGCATTGAAGTTGGTGTCGAAACGGTGGTTGAAACCAACCATCATCTTCACGCCAGCCTTCTCGACAGCCGCGACGCATTCGCGGACCGTGTCCATGTTCATGTCGATCGGCTTTTCGCAGAAAATATGCTTGCCACCCTGAGCGGCTTCCAGAATCTGCTCGGCATGCTTCATGGCGGGAGAAGCGATGATAACAGCGTCAATATCCGGGTCGTCCACGATCTCCAGCAGGGAAGCACGTGCAGCGCCGGTCATGGCTTGCACAAAGGCGGCAGCTTCATCCGCAGGATCATGAATCGCCACAATTTCAACATTGTCGAGCGCACTCACAGATCTGGCATGAATTTGGCCAATGCGGCCGGCTCCCAAAAGACCGATACGGATCATATAGATTTCTCCAAGTTGCGTTTCTGCATGGGTATTAGCAAAAGCCGGAACGCGCCGTTGTAACGAGGGACAGTGTAACGCGCAGTTGCCAGCCTATGCCACCGAATAAGGGATGCGTCCGCCCGGTCATGAGCGTCCGATCGTATACCAATAAAACCTTAGTAGCACTCAAATGCCACATTTCGGGTTCATTAGTCAAATTGATGGTGATGCTAATGGTCACTTCCGGCAGACTTCTAGCATACCGGCCCAGTGCCGAACAGCGACCACAAGATGATAGAAGATATGCGCTAGCGTCATGTCTCCTCTACCCAGATATGACCATACAACGCGATCAGACAAATTCGGCAAACAAAAAAGGCGCCCGGAGAGACCCCGAGCACCAGATAACAAGACGCCAGAAACGAAACGCCAGATGCAAAGCCAAGGCATCACGCTGAGCACGATGCCTTGTGCGATCGGTTTTATCCGATGATCGCGTTGAGCGATGCGCTCGGGCGCATGACTGCAGCCTTCTTCTCAACGCTTGCATGATAATAGCCACCGATATCGGCAGCCCCACCCTGAACGGCAGCCAGTTCCTTGAGGATATCGGCTTCCTTTTCAACCAGCGCCTTGGCAATCGGCGCAAAATGAGCGGTCAGAGCAGCATCATCCGTCTGCTTGGCAAGGGCATCGGCCCAATAACGGGCGAACCAGTAATGGCTGTCACGGTTATCAGGCTCACCCACCTTGCGAGACGGCGAGTTGTTGTTGTCCAGAATCCCTTGCGTGGCAGCTTCGGCCGCAGCACCCAGAACGGCGGCCTTGGCGTTGCCCTTGCGGTCGGCAAGATAGTTGAGGCTCTCGCTGAGGGCGCAGAATTCACCCATGGAGTCCCAACGCAGATGGTTCTGCTGCACCAGCTGCTGCACATGCTTTGGTGCAGACCCGCCAGCACCGGTTTCGAACAGACCACCGCCATTCATCAGCTTGACGATGGAAAGCATCTTGGCCGAGGTGCCCAGTTCGAGGATCGGGAACAGATCGGTGAGATAGTCGCGCAGCACGTTGCCGGTAATGGCAATGCTGTCCTTGCCAGCCGTGATGGTTTCGAGTGAAGCACGGGTGGCTTTGCGCGGAGCCATGATCTGGAACTTCCCGGCAACGCCAGCCGCTTCAAGAGCCGGAACGACATATTTGATGATCTCGGCATCGTGGCCGCGCTTTTCATCCAGCCAGAAAATGGCCTGAGCACCGGTCAGACGCTGGCGATCGATTGCCAGCTCGATCCAGTTCTCGATCGGAGCCTTGTTGGCCGTGCAGGCCCGCCAGATATCTCCGGCCTCGACGTCAAGACTGTGCAGAACGTCACCATTGGCCAGCACGATGCGGATTGCCCCATCGCCAGTGGCTTCAAAGGTGGTCGGATGGGAGCCGTATTCTTCAGCCTTCTGAGCCATCAGGCCAACGTTCTGAACGGTGCCAGCCGTCGCCGGGTTGAATGCACCGTTGGCCTTGAAGAAGGAAATGGCTTCGTCATAGACGGTTGCATAGCAATTGTCCGGAATGACGCAGTTGACATCGCCCTTCTCGCCCTTGGCATCCCAGCCCTTGCCCCCGGCACGGATGAGCGCAGGCATGGAGGCATCGATGATCACGTCAGACGGCACATGCAGGTTGGTAATGCCCTTGTCGCTGTCGACCATATACATGGCGGGACGCTCAGCAGTGAGCGCCTCGATGTCGGCCTGGATCTCGGCAGCGTTGGGCAGGGTTGCAATGCGGTTCAGCACATCGCCCATGCCGGAGTTCGGATTGACACCGACGCTGGCCAGCGCATCGGCATATTTCTCGAAGATCGGAGCCAGCCACGCCTTGACGGCATGACCGAAGATGATCGGGTCGGAAACCTTCATCATCGTCGCCTTCATGTGCAGCGAGAACATGATACCGTCTTTTTTGGTATTCTCGATTTCTGCCGACAGGAAGGCCGACAGCGCCTTGGCCGACATGAAGGTCGCGTCAACCACGGTGCCTTCCTTCAGCTTCCAGCCATCTTTCAGAACGGTCACCGCGCCATCCTTGCCGACAAACTCGATCCTGGCCGCACCGGCCTGATCTGCCGTCAGTGTGGCAGACACTTCGTTGGCGTAGAAATCATCGCCGGGCATGGAAGACACGTGGGTCTTGCTATCCGACGCCCATGCTCCCATCGAATGCGGGTTCTTCTGGGCATAGTTCTTGACCGCCTTGGCAGCGCGGCGATCAGAGTTGCCCTCACGCAGCACCGGGTTCACGGCGGAGCCCTTGATGGCATCGTAGCGCGCCTTGATATCCTTCTCGGCATCATCCTTGGGCTCTTCGGGATAGGACGGAATAGCGTAGCCCTGAGACTGCAGTTCCTCGATGGCAGCCACCAGCTGCGGCACGGAAGCCGAGATATTGGGCAGCTTGATGACATTGGCGTCCGGCGTCTTGACCAGTTCGCCAAGCTCTGCGAGATCGTCGCTCTGGCGCTGTGCTTCGGTCAGGTTTTCCGGAAAGGTCGCGATGATACGGCCCGACAGGGAAATGTCCTTGGTGCCGACCTTGATGCCTGCCGCCGCAGTGAAAGAGCGGATGATTGGCAGAAACGATGCGCTTGCCAGCTCAGGCGCCTCGTCCACAATGGTATAAATGATGTCTGGGTTCGACTGATCGGCCATTTTCTCTACCTTTCCGGTTCCCGAAATCCGAGCATTCCCTTGGCCGCGGTAGAGATGGCTTTCCCTACCTTTTCGACAAGGAAGAAGTTTGAAGCGAGCGTGCGCACTATGCGTCAACCGGTGATTGACATTCAAGTCAGCAATTGGGCGTCAATCATCGTCTGCGCCACTTTATCCTGCACACTCCTTTTGCGATCAAGTCTTTAGTCGCTCATCGGGTGCATTCCAATTCAACATCTGTCGCATGCAGCCCCCAAAGATGGCAAGATTTGTCAGTTGCAGGAAATAGCCGGAAGCTGGCGGTGCACGACGTTGCGTCCGTGGCAAATAGTCTCTTCCAAAGCATCTACGAATCCGTAGCACCAGAGCCGGGATCTGCCCGGACTGAGCGCCGTGCGGGCCCCTAGCGCCTTCACGCAGACGCCTCCCAACCAAACCAACGGCAAAAAGGGAGGAAAGAAGCAGACAAAGCATTCACAGATCCGCATATCTATAGAAACAGCAAGAAATACTTAAGGAAAAAAAGCTAATTTGTTACCGATGACCGTTTACCCGAACAGCCAGCAAATCCCCCGATCACAACAGAAAAAGAACCTCGCCATGTTTTCTAAAATGATGATCACGACCAAAATGCTCGTCGCAAGTATATTGACGCTCGTTGTCGTCCTTGCAGCCGGCATAACCTTCATTGGTTGGCAGAGCTCTTCCGTAACCAAAGACATCACATTCGAAGAAGCCAAAGCCGTAACGGAAACTCAGGTGGCCAAGGTGCAGAACACCTTGCAGCTCGGTCTCACCTCCGCCGCCAACCTTGCCCATTCTCTTGCCGGCCTAAAGCAGGAAGAGGTCACCGATCGCAAGGCCTGGTCAGGCTTGCTGCTGCATGTCCTGGAAAACAGCAAGAACCTGTCTGGCACCTGGGGTGCCGTGATTGGCGACAAGCTTGATGGCAAGGATGCACAGGCAGCCAACAGCAAGTATCATGATGCTTCCGGCATCTGGCGCCCCTATTTCTTCCGCAACCCGGATGGTTCAATCGGTTTCCGCACAATCGCTGACATGGACACGAAATCCAAAGAGCAATTGAGCTGGTTCTACGGTGCCTACGACAGCGGCAAGCCCTATGCCACCGAGCCCTATAGCTGGGACATGGGTGGCAAGACGGTAACCGGCGTCTCCCTCGCAGTTCCTATCAAGGACGCCAGTGGCAAGACCATCGGTGTTGCAGGCACGGACATCATCCTCACCCAGTTGTCAGAATATCTCTCGACGATCAAACCGCTTGGTAGCGGCACGGTACAGCTTATTTCCCGCGAGGGTAAATGGATCGCCCATTCGGATCAGTCCTTGCTCGGTAAGGACTGGCAGGAAGGTCGTAACGCCAAAGATCTCGAGCATCAGGCAGAACTGCTCGATGCCATCAAGTCCGGCCGTGAAATCTCCTATGAGGGCTATTCCAACGCGCTCGGAACTGACGTGGTCCGCTTTGTTGATCCCGTTCCCATCGGCGATACAGGAAACTCGCTCGCAGTGATCGTCTCCGTACCGATTGACAGTGTCTATGCAGCAAGCCGCCAGATCACCATGTCGGTCGTGGTCACCGGTGCCGTCCTCATTCTGGCAGTATCCCTCGCCCTGTTCCTTGTCGGCCAGTCGGTCATCCGCAAGCCGCTGACGGCAACAACAGAAACCATCAAGGCCCTGATCAATCGCCAGTATGACGTTGCCATTGGCTATCTGGATCGCAAAGACGAAATCGGCCAGATCAACCATGCCCTCGAGATCTTCAGGGAAAGCTCGCAGCGGGCCGAACAATTGACCCAGGAACAGGAAAAGGAAAAGCAGGAACAACTGCGCCGCGCCGCAAAGGTCAACGAGCTTGCCAGCGCGTTCGATTCCCAGATCTCCGGTTTGCTCGATACGGTTTCAAGCTCTGTTGAACGCCTCGACCTGACCTCGCAGCAACTGACCCAGGGCGCAGACAGCACATCCATGCGCTCCAACGCAGTGGCCGCAGCCTCCGAACAGGCATCCGCCAACGTCGAAGCCGTCGCTTCGGCTGCCGAGGAGCTGTTTGCATCGGTCAACGAGATCAACCGCCAGGTCGATCAATCCAACCAGATTGCGTCCGAAGCAGTTTCGCAAGCCAACCACACCAACAGCAAGATTGAAGGACTTTCCCATGCGGCCAGCCGCATCGGCAAAGTTGTCAAGCTGATCACCGACGTTGCCGAGCAGACCAACCTTCTGGCGCTCAACGCCACCATCGAGGCAGCACGCGCCGGAGAAGCTGGCAAGGGATTTGCCGTCGTGGCAGCCGAGGTCAAGGGGCTGGCCGAGCAAACCTCCAAGGCAACGGACGAAATCGCCCAGCAAATCCAGGCGGTTCAGAGCGAAACCAGCGGCGCCGTAGCGGCGATCGGGGAAATCACGGCCACCATCGAGCAGATGAACCGGATTGCCGCCGCCATCACCGAAGCTGTCCAGCAGCAGGGCATGGCAACGCAGGAAATCGCCCGCAACATTCAGGAAGCCTCTGCCGGCACACGGGAAGTGTCGTCCAACATCGCTGGCGTTTCAAACTCGGCCAGCGAGACCGGCGAAGCCGCCCGCCACGTCAGCGAGTCGGCCCGCTATCTGACCAACGAAGCGGTCGGACTGCGCAAGAGTGTCAACGGCTTCTTCGATGACATCCGCAAGGTCATGGGGGGCTGATCGCCCGAACCTGACGCCAGACAGATGAAAAGGCCGCGCAAGACGCGGCCTTTTCCTTGCCTGCCTTTCTGGCCCCTTCCCCCCCCCCCCCACCCAGTGCCCTCTGCCCCCTACAAGGGTCGCATCAGGAATCGGCACGCATGGCTTGCAGCGCCACATTTGATCGCTTAGGGTCAGGGCAACCCATCTTCGTTGGCCGCCTCGTGCTCTGACATGACATCCCCAGACCTGACATGACATGGCATGATTTGGCAACGCGCCACACCGCACCAAAAGAGACAGAGACATGGAACTGCAAGACAAGAGCCTGCTTGAAACCCGCGCCTATATCAACGGCGAATGGCGGGAGCTGGAAAACCACTTCGACGTGACCAATCCGGCCACCAGCGAGGTCATCGCAAAGGTCTCCGATTGCAGCATCGACGACGTCAAGGAAGCCATCGATGCCGCCTACGAGGCCCAGAAGGAATGGGCAGCCCGCACCGGCAAGGAACGTGGGGCCATCCTGCGCAAATGGTTCGACCTGATGGTCGCCAACGCCGATGATCTGGGTCGCATTCTCTGCGCGGAAATGGGCAAGCCACTGCCCGAGGCCATTGGCGAGATCCATTATGGCGCTTCCTTCATCGAGTGGTTCTCCGAGGAAGCCAAGCGCGTCTATGGCGACATCATTCCCGGCCACCAGCGCGACAAGCGCCTCATGGTTCTCAAGCAGCCAGTCGGTGTCGTCGGCTCGATCACCCCTTGGAACTTCCCCAATGCCATGATCGCCCGCAAGGTTGCCCCGGCACTGGCCGTCGGTTGCAGTTTTGTTGCTCGCCCGGCAGAGCTTACTCCACTGTCAGCCATCGCCATGGCGGTGCTGGCCGAGCGGGCCGGTGTGCCCCGGGGTGTCTTCAACGTCATCCCCAACAGCCATTCCTCCGCAACGGGCAAGGAGCTTTGCGCCAACCCCAAGATCGCCAAGATCACCTTTACCGGCTCCACCCGCGTCGGCAAGATCCTGATGAGCCAGTGCGCCGAGACCATCAAGAAGATGAGCATGGAACTGGGCGGCAACGCCCCCTTCATCGTCTTCGACGACGCCAATCTCGACGCCGCCGTCGAAGGCGCGATGATCGCCAAATATCGCAACAACGGCCAGACCTGCGTCTGCGCCAACCGGCTCTATGTGCAGTCCGGTGTCTATGATGCCTTTGCCGAGAAGCTGACCGCTGCCGTCGCAAGGTTGAAGCCGGGCAATGGCATGGATGAAGGCGTCACCGTCGGACCGCTCATCAACATGGACGCGGTCGAGAAGGTCGAGAGCCACCTCAAGGACGCAGCCGCGAAAGGCGCCAAGGTACTGACCGGCGGCTCCCGCCTCAACGGCACCTTCTTTGAACCCACCGTCATTGCCGACGTACCGGCAGACGCTCTCGTCTCCAACGAAGAGACCTTCGGCCCGGTGGCACCGCTCATCCGCTTCGAGACCGAAGAAGAGGTCATCGCCATGGCCAACAACACCGAGTTTGGCCTTGCCGGTTATTTCTTCGCCAACGACCTGTCCCGTGTCTGGCGCGTCGCCGAAGCCATGGAAACCGGCATGGTCGGCGTCAACACCGGTCTGGTTTCCACCGAGGTCGCTCCCTTCGGCGGTATCAAGCAATCCGGCCTTGGCCGCGAAGGCTCCAAATATGGCATCGAGGATTATCTTGAAGTCAAATATGTCTGCATCGGCGGAATCTGATCCGGATTGACAGACCTTGTCGAAGACTTTGAAGAACGAAAACCCCGTTCTCCTCACGCTAGGAGAGCGGCTTTTTGCATCTGGCAGCAAATTTTCCCCTTCCGGCCTATTGTGATCGCCGCTGGAACATGGCACTGAAACGCCTCCCGATAACCCATGGTCGAGACGGCCAGCAACAAAACGGACACGATCATGAGCGAACTGCCAGCCTGCCCGCAATGCGGCAGCACCTACACCTACGAAGACGGCGCCCTGCTGATCTGCCCTGAATGTGCCCACGAATGGTCAGCCGATCAGGTTGGCGCGGAGAGTGATGCCGAAACCATCGTCCGCGACGCCAACGGCACCCCGCTCGCCGATGGCGACACGGTCACGGTCATCAAGGATCTCAAGATCAAGGGCACCAATGACGTGGTCAAGGTAGGCACCAAGGTGAAGAACATCCGCATCGTCGGCGGCGATCATGACATCGACTGCAAGATCCCCGGCATCGGCCCGATGGGGCTGAAATCGGAATTCGTCAAGAAAGTCTCCGACTGACGAAAAAGGCCTCCCGCGGGAGGCCTTCAATCTGTCTGCTGCTTGCGGGTCGGTATGCGCCTAGAGCCCCATCGAGTGATTGAGGCCGCCATTGACCTGCAACACCTCTCCTGTCATGCCGCCAGAGGCATCGGAGAGCAGGAATTCGACGCTGCCAGCGATTTCCTCATTGGTCACCGGACGGCGCAGGAAGGAATGCAGGCTCAGAAGCGCATGCATCTTCGTGAAGTCCGGCAGCACCCGCGAAGCTGGTGTACGCACGGAACCGGCAGAAACAATGTTGCAGCGAATACCGCGCTCGCCCAGTTCGGAGGCCAGAATACGGTTGGTCTGTTCAAGAGCAGCCTTGGCAACGCCGATGGCATCATAGCCGGGAATGACCTTCTCCCCACCAAGGAAAGACAGGGCCACAATCGACTTGAGGTTCGGATTGCGCTTCAGCACTTCATTGACGACCGCGATATAGGAATAGGCGCTGTCGCTGATGGTCTGCAGGAATTCGTCACGGGAGGTTCCGAGCAGCCCCTTCTGAGAAGTGACGCTGGATTTGGCGATGCAGAACACGAGCCCGGTCAGATCCGTCACGTCGGCAATGTCATCAAAACCTTCGGCATAGTCCAGCTCGCGCACATCATGACGCTGCGAAACCTCAAGGAACTTGTCCTTACGGCGCGTGGTGACCATCGTATCCCAGCCATGATCGGCCAGCTGCTCGGCGATGCCGAAACCGATGGACCGGCGGGAGCTGACGCCAACGATCATTGCCTTGCCTTGCGCCGCAACAGGACGCTGGAGCTGCACCTCGTTATCGGGCACAGGAGCCAGAAAGCTGCGTTTGTCGAGAAATGCACTGTATTTAAGGACCTGACCTTGCCAACCCATCGTCAATCGACCCACTGTTTCATCCTGCACGGATGGACCCAAGACCTGTTTCGGGCTTTGCATCCGGCCCGGGAAACACCCCGGCCACACAGCGCAAAGCCTAGTAAAATCAAAACTCAACACGCGCCCGGAGATGCATTCACCTCCAAAAGACTGCCTTAGATACCACGCGTCCCAAACTTCAATATGACAAAATGACAGCATGGTGTGAATTTGTGAAACGAGCTCTCACCACCCACATCTGCCAGAAGCCAAAGAGGAGATTTCTGATAAATTCCCCAACGCTGACTTCAAAATATGCCTACGGAGCATGTGATTGAATATACGTCACAAACCAGAATTTGCCAACTGACCGGCGGGATGAGAATTTGATCGAAATCATCTGTAATGCGAGCATCACAACAGTCTGCCGAGAAATACGGACAACAACCGTATGTCATTATAAAACAAGGGTTTTTCAGACTAAAACAGGAATAAATTCCCAGATGCAACCCGTCGTTTCACCGGGTTGGTTTATGGCTTCCTAACAATTTGAAACAATATTTGATGCTCTGTAAGGCAGCTCCGAGGCCCTCTCCAAGCCCTTTTCAGAGCCACCCGCAACGCCCTCGAAGCCCCATGATTCTCGATCAGAAGCAACGCGACCGACACAAGGATATCAGCACGCACCATAGAGCGCGAGATCGACATCCCCGGCATAATCGACGCTGTCAAAGCCGAAGCCATTGAGCTTCAGGAAATCGCCCTTGTAGCCGTCATAGTCACCAATGGAACGGAAATTTTCCGGCGTCATCTCCGCCAGCAGGGCGGCCACATGTTCCTGAACATCGGCGCGCTGCTCCCGGTCATCAATCCGCACCAGCCGTGCGTCATCGACCGGGATCCGGCCATCGGCCCGATAGATCCTCTCCGCATAGAGCCTCTGCATCTGCTCGATGCAGCCTTCATGCAACCCCATCGCCTTCATCACCCGAAACAGGGCAAGAAGGTAGGGTGACAGCCCCGGAATGAACACACTGGCCTTGGTCACCAGCGCCTTGCAGACCACCACATGCGCCGCGCCCTTCTGTACCTTGAGCAACCCGTCCAAGCGGTCGGCAGTCTGATGCAGATGCGCCTTGGCCCGCCCCAACGTGCCGTGATGATAGATGGCGTGGGTGACGGCTGGCCCTATATAAGAGAAAGCCAGGGTCTGGCACCCTTCAGCCAGAAGCCCCTCGTCACGGAGAAACCGGATCCAGCTTTCCCAGTCCTCACCGCCCATGACCTTGACCGTGTCCTCGATTTCCCGATCACTGGCCGGATCCAGCCTTTGCTCTTCAAGGCAGTCCTTTTCCAGATTGACCGTATAGCCCCGTGCCGGAGCACCAATCGGCTTGATCGTCGATCGGATCAGCTCGCCCGTTTGCGGATCGGGCCGTACACCGGTTGCCAAAGAATAGACCACCAGATCCAGCGAACCGCCGAATTCATCGCGGATATAGTCGGCAATCGTCCGCCGCATGGCCGGGGAAAAGGCATCTCCAACAAAATTGCGGGCGATCAGCCCTTCCTTCTCGGCCAGATGACTGAAATGAATGAGATTGTACCAACCCGCACTGCCAACACCCTTGTCCGATGGCCCTCGCTCGAAGGCAACACCAATCGTGTCGGCACGCGCCCCGCCAAACGCCAGCGCAATGCGCGAGGCAAGGCCAAAGCCGGAGGACGCCCCGAGAACCAGAACCTTGCGCGGCCCCCGGGCAATCGGAACCGCTTTGCGGACATAGGCAATCTGCTCGGCAACCGCTTCGGCGCAACCGACAGGATGGCAGGATTTGGCTACCTGCCCTTTGATAATGGGTTGAATGATCATGGTCGTCTTCGTGAACTTGCCGGAAATTTTGGACCGTCGGAGGCAGGGATCAAGGCTGAACGGTTGGCATAAACACTAGTTTCCCCCAACACCGCCCCTTCAGCAATAGAAGTCGCCGAAACAAATGACAACCGCGATAGGCGCACAGCAATACACACCTATCCAAAAGACCTGCGATTGACGAGGCGATTGGCGGAGTGGTCGCCTAGAAGCTGGTCCGCATGCGATAGCCCGGATGGTAGATCAGCCGCACATGAGTAATCGGCCGCTCCGCAAACCAGGTGCTGCGCTCGGTCGCAAACAGAGCCCCGCCGATCGGGATATCAAAGGCTCTGGCAAGCCTTGAATCCGCCGAGATCGCAAAGAAGCTGGCGTCACCGCCGGTGTAGGGCGCATTCTGTACCAGCCATTCGTTGGCGGTCAGGCGTTCCAGATCCAACGTCTCGAAATCGGGCACGGCCAAGAGGCTTGTATAGCGTTCTTCATAGATGAAAGGCTGATTGTCTGAGAAATGCACGGTCTCGGTATAGAGCAGCGGCGTATCATCGCTGACCCGGAAGGCCCCGCCCAGAAAGGCTGGCAGCGACCGGTTCTCACGGATCAGCAGGGTCTGCCGATAGGTCGCCCCCTTGGCTTCTACCTCTTCCCGGATGATCGGAATGGTCAGCACCGCCTTGTGCGGCGGGTTGATCGCCACCCGCGTCCCGGCCTTGCGCTTGCGGGTCACGATGCCACTGTTGGCCAGCTCCCTCAGCGCCCGGTTGACGGTCGTGCGGGCACAATGAAACTCCTCGGCCAGCTCGGATTCATTGGGGATGATATCTCCGGGCTGCCAGATACGCTCATTGATACGCCGAAGCACTTCTTCCTTGATCAGGGTCCAGCTGGTCCCCTCTTTGATGGTGTCGTTCAAAATTTCTGCCTCAGCCGTCTCATTACCTGAATATAGCGTGTCCGAATCTCATCTCCCCGTATATGAGATCCATCTATAACCAAATGGCGGCCAGCAGACCAGACATCTGTTATCAGGCGATCATCGCCTGCAAAGATCCAGCTGTCCAGAATTTCATCCCCTTCACAGCCATCAAGCATCGGCGAGGACGCATCCAGTGCCATCAGGTCGGCATGGCACCCGACAGCCAGAGCGCCGCTTGCGCGCCCGGCCGCCTGTGCGCCACCGACAAGTGCGGCTTCAAACAGCACCCGGCCGGTCGACTGTTCGGGCGTTGCCACACTGGCCCGGCAGTGATCGCGCAACCGCTGGGAATATTCCAGCGTGCGCAGCTCTTCACTGAGCGTGATGCGGATATTGGAGTCCGACCCCAGCCCCAGCCTGCCACCCTTGTCCAGATAGCGCACACCATTGAAGATGCCGTCGCCAAGACTGGATTCGGTGATCGGGCAGAGCCCGGCAACCGCCCCCGTGGCGGCCAACGCGTCCGTTTCCGCGTCAGTCATCTGCGTGCAATGGATAAGGCACCAGTTTGGCCCCACCGCATGGTTGGCAAGCAGCCACTCGACGGGGCGCTGACCATAGGCCGCCTCGACCTCTTCGACTTCCTTGATCTGCTCAGCCAGATGCATGTGTAGAGGCCGTGCGCCAGCAAGATCGACGCAAGACGCCAGCGCGTCCGGCGCAACCGCCCGCAGGGAATGGGGGGCAACGCCTATGAGACTATCGGTAGAAAGCCGGGCGACTGCCCGGGAAGCCCCCTCATGCAGACGGGCAAAGCGGTCGAAATCATTGCCGAAGCGAATCTGCCCAGCCCCCAGAGGCCGACCGTCACAGCCACCATATTGATAAAGAACCGGCAACAGGGTGAGGCCGATGCCGGTCAGCTCGGCAGCTGCCACCACCCGCTCGGAAAGCTCGGCCAGATTGTCATAGGGTGTGCCATCAGGCTGATGATGCACATAATGGAACTCGGCATTGCAGATATAGCCAGCTTCCAGCATTTCCATCTGCACGAAGGCCGTGATAGCCTCGATATCATCCGGCGACAGGATATCAAGAAAGCGATACATGATCTGCCGCCAGGTCCAGAAGGTATCAAGCGCCTCAGGCCCGCGTTTCTCGCTCATCCCGGCCATGGCGCGCTGGAAGGCATGACTATGCAGATTGACCGGCGCAGGCAGCAGGATCGCGACCCTTTTCCCGGCCTCTTTCGCCCGGGTGTCATCGACCTCGCTCTCAAGGGAGGCAATCGTGCCGTCGGCGGCCACCGTCACCAGAACATCCTTTTGCCATCCGGTTGGCGTCAGCGCCTTTTCTGCATAAATTTTCATCACAAAATTTTCTCCAACGCGAATGCGACCATTTTTGCCTTTATTGGTGGCATTAATCCGAGAGTCTCGTTGACAGCCCCATTATTATGTGCATGTATATTCGCATAAATCGCAATATAATCAAGCACGGAATGCATTCAGTGACGCGACTTTTGATAAAAAACGCCAGATTGGCCACAATGGTAACAGGCGCGGCGCCCTATGGCCTGATTGACGACGGTGTACTCGCCATCGAGGATGGTGCAATCGCCTTTTGCGGTCCGCTGGCCGAGCTTCCCACACACATGACCCATTGGCCAAGCCAGGATGCGGAAGGTGCACTGATTACCCCCGCCCTTGTGGACTGCCACACTCATATTGTCTTTGGTGGCAACCGGGCACGCGAGTTTGAAATGCGCCTCGAAGGAGCAACCTACGAGGCAATCGCCCGTGCAGGGGGTGGCATCGTCTCCACCGTCACGGCAACCCGCGCCGCCAGCGAGGAAGAGCTTCTGGCCAGCGCCCTGCCCCGCGTCGATACATTGCTTGCCGAAGGCGTGACCACCCTCGAAATCAAATCCGGCTACGGCCTCGACATCGACAGCGAACTGAAGATGCTGCGCGTTGCCAGACGCATCGGCAAGGAACGCCCGGTCACCGTCCGCACCAGCTATCTGGGTGCCCATGCGGTTCCGGCCGAATACAAGGGCAACCCCGATCGCTATCTTGATGACGTCTGCCTGCCAGCCCTCAGCAGGGCCCACAAAGAGGGCCTCGTGGACGCAGTGGACGGTTTCTGTGAAGGCATCGCCTTCTCGACAGACCAGATTGCCCGCGTGTTCGAAGCCGCCAAGGCCCTTGGCCTGCCAGTCAAACTCCATGCCGAGCAACTGTCCAATCTTGGCGGCGCAGCACTCGCCGCCCGCTATGGCGCCCTGTCATCGGATCACCTTGAGCATCTGGACGAAGCTGGCGTCAAGGCCATGGCCGAAGCGGGCACAGTTGCCGTCCTGCTGCCCGGCGCCTTCTATACCCTGCGCGAAACCCAGAGCCCGCCGGTCGAGCTGTTCCGCAAGCATGGTGTTGCGATGGCCATCTCCACCGACTGCAATCCGGGCACGTCGCCGCTCACCTCGCTGCTGCTGACCATCAACATGGCCTGCACGCTGTTCCGCCTCACCCCCGAAGAGGCGCTTGCCGGCGCCACCCGCAACGCCGCCAAGGCGCTCGGCCTTGCTGACCGCGGCATGCTGAAGGCAGGCTATCGCGCAGACATCGCCGTCTGGAACGCAACCCATCCAGCCGAACTTGCCTACCGCATCGGTTTCAACCCCCTAAAAGAACGCATCTGGGGAGGTGCATAAATGGCTACTGTTTCTCTTGTTCCCGGCGCAGTGTCGCTGAAAGATCTCGAAACCATCTATCGTCAGGGTCTTGCAGTCACCATCGACCGCAGCGCCAAACCGGCCATTGAAGAAGCGGCCGACCGGGTACGCAAGGCCGCTCGAGGAGCAGAGGCCGTCTACGGCGTCAACACCGGCTTTGGCAAACTGGCCAGCGTCAAGATCGCTCCGGAAGACACGGCCACCTTGCAGCGCAACCTCATCCTCTCCCATTGCTGCGGCGTTGGCGAAGAGATGGAACCGGCAACCGTCCGTCTGGTGATGACCCTCAAGCTGCTGTCCTTGGCTCGTGGCGCCTCCGGTGTCCGCTGGGAGATTCTCGAACTGATCGAGGCCTGCCTTGCAAAGGGCGTGACCCCGATCATCCCGAGCCAGGGCTCGGTTGGTGCCTCTGGCGACCTTGCCCCACTGGCGCACATGACCGCCGTTCTGATCGGCGAAGGCGAAGCCACCTATGGCGGCGAGCGCCTCTCCGGTGCCAACGCCCTTGCCAAGGCTGGTCTCACCCCGGTCACCCTCGGCCCGAAAGAGGGCCTCGGCCTCATCAATGGCACACAGGTCTCCACGGCCTTTGCCCTTGTCGGCCTGTTCGGTGCCTTGCGCATGGCCGAAGCCTGCCTTGTCACAGCTTCCCTTTCCACCGACGCCATCATGGGGTCCACCGCGCCGCTGTTGCCGGAGATCCATGCCCTGCGCGGCCATCGCGGCCAGATCGAGGCAGCCCGCATCATGCGCAAGCTGATGTCCGGCTCGGAAATCCGTGAAAGCCATCGCGATGGCGACACCCGCGTTCAGGACCCCTATTGCATCCGCTGCCAGCCACAGGTGGTTGGTGCCTGCCTTGATCTTCTCAGCATGGCAGCCCGCACCCTGCAGATTGAGGCCAATGCAGCCACCGACAACCCGCTGGTGCTCATCGAGGCTGACCGCATTGTCTCTGGCGGCAACTTCCACGCCGAGCCGGTAGCCTTTGCCGCCGACCAGATTGCCCTTGCCGTTGCCGAAATCGGCGCCATCGCCCAGCGCCGCATCGCCCTGATGGTCGACCCCGCCCTCTCCTGCGATCTGCCGCCGTTCCTTGCCAAAAATCCCGGCCTCAACTCCGGCCTGATGATTGCCGAGGTGACCACCGCAGCGCTGATGAGCGAAAACAAGCATCTGGCCAACCCCTGCTCGACCGATAGCACCCCGACCAGCGCCAATCAGGAAGACCATGTCTCCATGGCCGCCCACGGGGCCCGTCGCCTCAAGCGGATGACCGACAATCTTGCCAATATTCTCGGCGTCGAACTGCTCTGTGCCGCCATGGGCGTGGAACATCGCGCCCCACTCGTCACCAGCCCCTGCCTGCAGAAAATCCTCGCCCGTCTGCGCGAGGACATCCCGACGCTGGAAACCGACCGTTACATGGCACCAGACCTCAAGGCGGCCTGCGATCTTGTCGCCAGCCGCACCCTGCTGGACGCCATTTCCCAAGACTATCTGATTTCTCTGGAGGCGCTCGATGCATCCCTTTGACCTCACCGAGGGTTCAAGCCCGATCGTCCTCGGCTTCCCCCATGTCGGCACGCATCTGCCAGACGCCGTCAAGGCCAAACTAAATGAAACCGGGCTGTTGCTTGCCGACACCGACTGGTTCGTCGACAAGCTCTATTCAGGCCTGCTCGACGGCGTCACCATGGTGCGCGCCAATTTCCATCGCTATGTGATCGACGCCAACCGCGCTCCGAGCGATGAATCCCTCTATCCGGGCCAGAACACCACCGGCCTGTGCCCGACCACCGACTTTGACGGCCTGCCGATCTACAAGGACGGCATGGAACCCGACGCTGAAGAAATAGAGGCCCGCCGTCTCGCCTGGCACAAGCCCTATCACGACGCGCTGGCCGCCCAGATCGAACGGGTCAAGGCCATTCACGGCTTTGCCATCCTCTATGACTGCCATTCGATCCGCTCGAACATTCCTTTCCTGTTCGAGGGAAAGCTGCCCGATTTCAACATCGGCACCAACGAAGGCACGACCTGTAGCAAATGCGTCGAGAAGACCGTCGTCTCCCACGCGATGGGGGCGGAAGGCTTCACCGCCGTGCTCAATGGCCGCTTCAAGGGCGGCTGGACAACCCGCCACTATGGCGATCCGAACAACAATGTCCATGCCATCCAGATGGAACTGGCACAGGACACCCATCTCGTCCGCGAAGAACCCCCGTTTGACTATGATGACAAGAAAGCCGAAGCGTTGCGTGTGCATCTGAAGGCGATCCTGACCGATCTCGCCGCACTCGCTCCCCACCTTTCCGGCAATCAGCAAAAATCCTGAGGAGACAGCAATGGTTGACAGCCGCCACAACGAACGTGATGTTTTCCCGCCCACCGGACCGGAACTCAACGCCAAATCATGGCTCACCGAAGCGCCCATGCGCATGCTCATGAACAACCTGCACCCGGATGTGGCCGAACGCCCGCATGAGCTGGTTGTCTATGGCGGCATCGGCCGCGCTGCCCGCACCTGGGCCGATTTCGACAAGATCGTCGCCACCCTCAAGACCCTCGAAGACAACGAGACCCTGCTGGTGCAGTCCGGCAAGCCGGTCGGTGTCTTCCGCACCCACAAGGATGCCCCCCGCGTTCTCATCGCCAACTCCAACATCGTGCCCCACTGGGCCAACTGGGACCATTTCAACGAGCTCGATAAAAAGGGCCTGATGATGTATGGCCAGATGACCGCTGGCTCGTGGATCTACATCGGCGCACAGGGCATCGTTCAGGGCACCTATGAAACCTTTGCCGAGGCAGGCCGTCAGCATTACCAGGGCGACCTCAAGGGCAAATGGATCCTCACTGGTGGCCTTGGCGGCATGGGCGGCGCCCAGCCTTTGGCCGCAGTCATGGCCGGAGCCTGCTGTCTGGCAGTGGAATGCGACGAGAGCCGCATCGATTTCCGCATGCGCACCCGCTATGTCGACGAAAAGGCCCACAGCCTTGATGAAGCGCTGGAAATGATCGGGAAATGGACCGCCGCTGGCGAAGCCAAATCCGTCGGTCTCGTAGGCAATGCCGCCGACATCTTCCCTGAACTGGTCAAGCGCGGCGTCAAGCCGGACATCGTGACCGACCAGACCTCGGCCCACGATCCTGTTCACGGCTACCTACCAAAGGGCTGGAGCGTTGCCGAGTGGCGCGCCAAACAGGAAACGGCCCCCAAGGCGGTTGAAAAGGCGGCCCGCGCCTCCATGCGCGATCACGTCGAAGCCATGGTTGCCTTCTCCGACATGGGCATCCCGACCCTCGACTATGGCAACAACATCCGTCAGATGGCGCTGGAAGAAGGCCTTGAGAATGCCTTTGCCTTCCCCGGCTTTGTCCCGGCCTATATCCGGCCGCTGTTCTGCCGTGGCGTCGGCCCGTTCCGCTGGGCTGCCCTGTCCGGTGATCCGGAAGACATCTACAAGACCGACGCCAAGGTCAAGGAACTCATCCCCGATGATCCGCACCTGCACAACTGGCTCGACATGGCCCGCGACCGCATCGCCTTCCAGGGACTGCCGTCCCGCATCTGCTGGGTCGGCCTTGGCCAGCGACACCGCCTCGGCCTTGCCTTCAATGAAATGGTTCGGACCGGCGAGCTGAAAGCCCCAATCGTCATTGGCCGCGATCATCTCGACAGTGGCTCAGTTGCCTCCCCCAACCGCGAGACCGAATCGATGAAGGATGGCTCCGACGCTGTCTCCGACTGGCCGCTGCTCAATGCCATGCTCAATGTCGCCTCCGGGGCCACCTGGGTTTCGCTCCACCACGGTGGCGGCGTCGGCATGGGCTTCTCCCAGCACGCTGGCATGGTGATTTGCTGTGATGGCACAAAAGATGCAGATGAACGCCTTGCGCGCGTTCTCTGGAACGATCCGGCCACAGGCGTCATGCGCCATGCAGATGCTGGCTATGAAATTGCGATCGAATGCGCTAAAGAAAACAAACTGAACCTTCCGGGCATTCTTTCAAACGACTAATAAAACAATAATATCAATCACCTTCAACCTTCCAAAATACTCAGGAGAACAGCTACAATGAAAAAGACAATCCTCAGCTTTGTTGCTGCCGCAACCATCGGCTTGAGCCTTGCTGGCACCGCCCAGGCCGACCTTTTGTCCGACATCAAGGCCAAAGGGGAAATCGTTGCCGCAACCGAGATGCACTATGCCCCATTCGACCTTCTCAAGGATGGTGAATATGTAGGCATCGACCGCGATCTGTTTGACGAAATTGCCAAAGATCTGGGCGTCACCCCGAAATATATCGACCTGCCGTGGAACTCCATCCTGCCGGGTCTGGAAGCAGGCAAATTCGACTTCGTCATTGCCCCTGTGACCATCACCGCCGAACGCATGAAACGCTACAGCTTCACCCTGCCAATCGGCAACGCAACCGTTGCTCTGGCCAAGAAGGCCGGCGACAGCTCGATCTCCAAGCCAGAAGACATTTCAGGCAAGGTTGTCGGCACCCAGAAGGGCACCGCTCAGTTCGAACAGCTCAAGGCTTTCTCCGAGTCCCTCGCAACGCCAGCTGAAATCCGCGAATACACCAACATCGATGAAGCCCTTGCCGACATGGCAGCAGGCCGCATCTCCGGTGTCGCCAACTCGCTGCCGCTGATGGGCTATGCCGCCGTACAGCGCCCAGGCCTATTCGAGCTCGTCATGCCGCCGTTCGGCGATCCGAAATTCTTCGGCTGGGTCGCTACCGGTGACGACAACAGCAAGACCCTGATTGAGGCCATCAACGCCAGCCTGCTGAAAATGCACGAAGATGGCCGCCTCAAGGCAATCAACGAGAAGTGGCTCGGCAGCAACCCTGAACTGCCGACAACCATGCCGGACGTGAAATAACGAAAGCCGCGCCCGGCAAACCATCTCGCCGGGCGCACGCTTTTCATCAGGTTGCCAACACAGTGAAACGGGGTCAGCATTTTCGCCTCGCCTTTCCGTGCGACAATCCTGTAAGTCTTCTCTACGACAGATCAGCCCGCCTCAAGACACTTGACCGGGGGAGTGGCTTATCGAGCGGAGATTGCATCAATGAATTTTTCCTTTGATACGATCTGGCACAACCTGCCCTATTTGCTGGCAGCGGCGCGCTGGACGGTCATCATTTCGGTCTGCGGCATGGCCATCAGCCTTGTCTGGGGCACGGTTCTGTGCGCAACCCGGCTTTCTGCCAACCCCTTTTGGCGCAGCGCCGCCACCCTCTATATCAGCTTCTTTCGCGGTGTGCCGCTGCTGGTCCAGTTACTGCTGTTCTACTATGCCCTGCCCTATGTCGGGCTCGATCTTCCTGCCGTAGAGGCCGCGATCCTGGCAACCGGCATGTGTTCGGCGGCCTACACTGCCGAGATCCTGCGCGGAGCCCTGCAGAGCATTCCACGCGGCCAGACCGAGGCGGCTTACGCGCTGGGGATCCCGTCCTTCTCGCTCTGGCGCCGCATTCTGGTTCCACAGGCCATCCGCATCGGCATGCCATCGCTGGTCAACGAGCTGATCCTGCTGGTCAAGGTATCATCGCTGGCATCCGTCGTCGGCATCAGCGAACTGACCCGCATCGCCCAGAACATCACGGGAGAAACCTACCGGCCGCTGGAAATCTACATCACCGCCGCTGTCATCTATTTCGCCATCAACTGGATCCTGTCGATCAGCGGTCGACTGATCGAAAAGAAACTGCAGATCGGATAGGAGCGCTTCATGGAAACAGAACTCTTCGTCCGCTACGGACCCGCACTGCTCTACGGTTTCGGCATCACCATCCTGTGCTGGCTGGTTGGCTCCATTGGCGGCGTCATCGTCGGCTTCCTTCTGGCCTGCCTCAACCGCTGGGGACCGCGCTTCATCGGCTGGGTGATCTATGCCTATGTGGAGGTCATCCGCGGCACGCCCTTCATGATCCAGCTGTTCATCCTCTATTACGGCGGCCCCTACATCGGCCTGTTGCTGACCCCGGTTCAGGCGGGCATCATCAGCTTCATCATCTACGGCAGTCCCTATTTCGCCGAGATCTTCCGCTCCGGGTTCAATGCCATTCCGAAAGGCCAGATCGAGGCGGCCCGCTGTGTTGGCCTGCCGGAATCCCGCATCCTGTGGCGCATCATCCTGCCGCAGATGCTGGTGCCGATCACCGCACCGCTAACCAACTTCTTCATCATCCTGACCAAGGAAACCGCCATTCTTTCCGTTGTCACGGTGCCCGAACTGCTGTTCCAGACCCAGACCATGGCGGCAGAGACCTTCACCTTCGTCGAGCCATTCCTCGTGCTGTCGCTGTTCTACTGGCTGATGGTCGTGGTAACCGGCTGGATCGGCGCCCGGGTGGAACAGCGCGTGACGCGCCACCTGAAACGGGCCTGACAAGATGAACGCACAAGCAAGCGAGACCAAGATGTCGAATGAACCGATGACCACCAAAGCTGACGACGCGATCATCACTGTCCGCAATCTCAGCAAGTATTTTGACGATTTCGAAGCCCTGCGCGACATTACGCTCGATGTCAAACGCTCCGAAGTGCTCTGCCTCATCGGGCCATCGGGCTCGGGCAAGAGCACGCTGCTGCGCTGCCTCAATTTCCTTGAACAGTATGACGGCGGCGAAGTGCATCTCGATGGCGAACTGATCGGCTGGAAGGACATCAGCCACAATCCGCGCAAGCCTCTTTCCTCCGAAGCCCTGCGCAAGCAGCGCCAGCATATCGGCATGGTGTTCCAGCACTTCCACCTCTGGCCGCACATGAGCGCGCTGGACAATGTCGCCGAAGCGCTGATGAGCGTCCGCAAGCTGACCAAGAAGGAAGCCCGCGAAAAGGCCATGACGGCCCTTACAAAGGTGCATCTGGAAGACAAGGCGCAGAATTACCCAGCCAACCTGTCCGGCGGCCAGCAGCAGCGCGTCGCCATCGCCCGCGCCATCGCCATGGAACCCCGCGTCATGCTGTTCGACGAGCCGACCTCGGCACTGGACCCGGAACTGGTGGGCGAAGTGCTTTCGGTTATGAAGGATCTGGCGGCCGAAGGCATGACCATGGTGGTCGTCACCCACGAGATGGGTTTTGCCGCCCATGTCGCCGACCGTGTCGCCTTCCTTGACAGTGGCCGTCTGGTTACCTGCGTCCCGCCCCAGGAAATGTTCGGCCGGGAACCGGACGACGCCCGCGTCCGCTCCTTCCTGCAGACCTATCGCGAACGCAACGTGGTCTGAGCGCACAAGCACCCGACAGGCCGCACCCCGCTGGATGCGGCCTTCCTATTTGCCAACCGGCTATGACTTCAGGCGGGCAAAGAGTATCAGCTCCGGACGGTATTCGAAGTGCATGCCGTCGAAGTGGTTCCACTTGCCACCCCAGATGAAGCCCCTTCGCTCCATGGCTCCGACCAGCTCTTTTGGGATTTCGTTGGCATAGTCACCCACCTGCCCTTCTTTGGCGCCAGTCCATTTCCAGTATTTGCCAAGATCGGTATTCACATCCACTGCCGAACCGAAGCTGTGGCTGCTCAACCGGTTGGTACCCGCGATGACCCGCCAGCTGAACCCTCCGCCGGTCTTTTTGAAAAACCGGTCCATCTTCGCCCCGTAAGAGGCGATCTCCGATAGCGCCGCCTTCAACTGGACATCAACGCAATGCTTGCGCGTAACGACAAAGCTCGCCGTTACCCCTTTGCCCTTGTAGCTGATCTTGACAAGGCTCTTGCGAGCGTCGCCCTTGCTGTCAAAGAACAGGTGCCTGAAGAAGGGCTCGTTGCGCACCCGCCCCGGATCGAAAAACGGTGTCTTGCGTTCCTCAAGTGAAAAGGCCAACGGGTAGAGATAGACGAACTGGTCTCCCAACGTTGCGTCCTCCAGCAGCGCCTTGCCTGTTACTCCCCTTGCCGACACGAAGGGAAATGAAGCGCCCGCTTCGGTCGTCACCGCCCCCTTGTCAAGGTCAACCGCAAGACCGGGATAGGCAAGCTCCAGCGCCCGGGCGACAATCTGTGCATGACCTGTCTGGCGCTCGCCGAGATCCATCGCAAGGAAGTCTCTCGCTGCACCACACTCCTCCGCCCTTGCCGTCTGCAATGCCAGACAACCGACCAGCGCAACCAGCAGAACCGACAGAAGCCGCGGCCTACACCGTGCATTTCTCTCATCCATCATCGTATGATCCCCCCAAGATCCCGGACGACCGGTCACCGATGCACGAAGAGGCCGTCCACGCGACAATCCTATCAGACTTGCCCTATGCCGGCCTATTGTCCATATCGTCCCGGAGACAGCCCCCTGTTCAGGCAGCATTCCGACAACGACCGGGTTCGCGTGGTTGGTGAAAACTGTTTCTCGCCGCACCCTGATGCGGCTTCGGACTGGCAATCCGGGGGGCGAACTTCCATAGTGGAGACGAACCCCCGTCGGGCCCGCGCCTGACAAAGGAGTACCCCTTTCAGGTCTCGGAGTGACCCATGGCCCTTTCGCAACCGACATCCGTTTCCCCGTCTTCTGGTCCGCGCGCTGACATCATTCTCTATAACGGCCCCATCTGGCGCGGCCTTGAAGAGGGCACGACGGAGGCTCTGGCGCTCTGGCAGGGGCGTGTGCTGGCAACCGGACGTCTCGAAGAACTGGTCCCGTTCAGGGATGATGCCACCCGCATGATCGATCTTGACGGCAGGCTCGCCACTCCGGGCTTCACCGACGCCCATCTGCACCCCACCTATCTTGGCGTGGTCATGGACTGGGTCGACATTTCGCCTCAGAAGGCCCCGACCCTTGAAGCCCTGTTGGCCGCTGTCAAGGCGCGGGTGGAGCAGTCGCAGCCGGGGGAATGGGTCTTTGCCAGCGGCTACGACCAGACCAAGCTCAACGTCGGGCGCCATCCCACCATGACAGAACTCGACGCCATAGCGCCCAACAATCCGGTTATGCTGATCCGCACCTGCACCCATGTCCAGATCGCCAACAGCCTCGCCATGCAGGCTGGCGGCATCACCGACAGTACCCCTGACCCGGACGGCGGCAAGATCGGCAAGGCCAACGGCAGACTGACCGGCTTCCTCGCCGAAAACGCCTCGGCCCCGATCCTTGATGCCGTCCCGCCACTCAGCAGGGCCGCTGCCATCGACGCCATTGAGCGCGCGGGCACCTATTGCCTGTCGGTCGGCATCACATCGGTAATGGACGCGGCAGTTGGCATGAAGGCAGGCTTTGAGGAAATCGCCGCCTACAACGAAGCCAAACGCACAGGGCGGCTGCCGGTGCGCACATGGATGGCGCTTCAGGCAACCCCCGCCCATGACAATATCGTGCCACAGTGCCACGATCTCGGCCTTGTTTCTGGTGCTGGCGACGACATGCTGATGGTCGGCGCGGTCAAGCTGTTCCTTGACGGCTCGGTCGGAGGCGCCACCGCCTGGATGACCGAAGGCTATCTCGCCGACAGAGACAACCATGGCCTGCAGATGATCCCCACCAAAGAACTCGAAGCGATGGTGCTGGACTATCACCTAAAGGGCTACCAGATCTGCGCCCATGCCATCGGCGATGGCGCCATCGATCAGCTCATCACCGCCTATGAAAAGGCGCTCGCCGCCCATCCCGATCCAGACCGCCGCCACCGCATCGAACACAGTGGCTTCCTTGCTCCGGGCCAGAATGAACGCATGCAGAAGGCGGGTATCATTCCCTCGCCGCAACAAGTCTTTCTGCATGACTTTGGCGATGCCTATGTCACCATGATCGGCATGGACCGGGTCTACAGCGCCTACCCGCAAAAGACATGGACCCAAATGGGCCTCAAGCCGCCCGCAGGCAGCGACAGCCCGGTCTGCGACCCGGCACCATGGGCCAATCTCCACGCCATGCTCACCCGCCGCACCGGCAAGGGCACCCAGCTTGATCCCGCCGAATGCCTCACCATCGAGGAGGCACTGCAATCCTACACCGAATACGGCGCCTATTCCCAGAAACAGGAGCATGTGCGCGGCAAGCTGATGCCCGGCTATCTGGCGGACGTCGCCGTGTTCTCGCGCAATTTGCTGGAGGCAACGCCGGAGGAGATCCTTACAGACACGGTCTGTGACCTCACCATCCTCGGCGGCAAGGTCGTTTTCGAACGCGCAAAGGGCTAAGATCAGCTATCAAGTACGCCAATACGTTCGAGCCATGCCCGGGCAAGCTCAGGCCAGCGCCCAACCGGCAGAGAGCCGGTCCGGGCGATGCCAAAACCATGTGCCCCCTCGCGGAATACATGCATTTCGGTCCGCACCCCGGCCCGCCGCAAGGCCTGATAGAGCAGGATGGCATTCTCGGCGGGCACCGAGGCATCATCATCGGCCAGCACCATGAACACTTCCGGCGCGTCACCGGTGATCCGGTTCTGGGCAGAATAGCGCAGGATGCTGTCTTCATCAGCATCCGGCCCCAGAAGGCAGGAACGGGAGTCCCTGTGGACAAACGGCTCTTCCAGCGTCACCACCGGATAGAGCAACAGGCCGAAATCGGGCCGGGCCGATTGACCATCCACTACATCAAGCACCGGATTGAGCAGCCGGTCCCCTTCCGACAACACCGAGGCGGCCATGTGACCGGCAGCCGAAGCCCCCACCAGCCCGATACGGTTCGGGTCAAGCCCCCAGCCTGACGCGTTGGCGCGCACCAGGCGCACCGCCCGCTGGGCATCCATCATCGGCACATCCCGCCCGTTGGCGTGGCCTTCCGATGGCAACCGATAGGTCAGAATGAAGGAGGTGACACCGAAGCGGCCAAACCACTCGGCAATGTCGCGGCCTTCCACTTCCAGCGTGATGCGGGAGTAGCCTCCGCCCGGCGCGATGATCATCGCAGCACCATTGGACTTTTCCGGCCGGATGACCGTCAACCGCGGGCACGAAATATGCGACACGCCCCGGTGCGTGAAAAAGATGCTGTCCGAGGTATCGTGCACCTGTTGCAGGCCCATAGCCTCCGGAGTTCCCGGTGGTGTCCCCGGCCAAAGTGCGATTTCCTGTCCTGTTGCGAGATCTGCCACGCCTGTCCCTCCGTGCCCGTTGATCCCGGTCACCTTAAGCCATCAACGCCAGCAAGAGACCGAAAACATGGTGCAACCCGAACGATATGAACAGGCATCTCGAACCCGCCCGATCAAAGCTTGCCGTGAAGCGCCGATACCCTAGCGCACAATCAGCAGATTGCAGGGTGCCAGATGGGTCAGCTGTGCCGTGATCGGTCCGGCCATGCCCCCTGCCGCATCCGGCTGGCTGGCGTTGATGACCAGATAGGAGGGGTCAAGCGAGGCGGCCAGCAACAGGATCTGTTGATGCACGCCCCCCTTGAGCACATGGCGATAGATCAGTTCCTCCTTGAGGCCAGCTTCCTTGACAATCGCCACCAGCTCCATCTTCACATGGGCAATGCTGTCCTTGATCACCTCTTCGACCAGAAACGGCTTCACATAGTCATAGAAGCCATAGGCAAGCACATAGCAGACGTGGATTTCGCCCTCGATGCATTGCGCCAGTCGGGCTGCCTGCTGCAGCGCCTTGACCGAATTTTCACGATGCTCAATATCGATTGCAACAAGGATCTTCTCGGCCATTTCGGGCTCCTGTCTCAAGGGGTCATGTCAATGGGCGCATTGCATTTTGGGAAACCGGGTTGTCTCTCTCACTTCAATACACTGGGGAGCCACAGGGCCAGATCGGGAAAGGCCACCAACAGCCCCACGAAAAGGCACATCACCAGGAAACTCGGCACCGAGGCCCTCGCGATGAAGCCGATATCGTGCCCCGTCATGCCTTGCAGCACGAACAGGTTGAAGCCGATCGGTGGTGTGATCTGGGCCATCTCGACCACGATCATCAGATAGACCCCGAACCAGAGCATATCGAACCCGGCAGCCCGAACCATCGGCTCGATGACCGCCATGGTCAGAACAATGGACGAGATGCCATCGAGAAAACAACCCAGCAAGATGTAGAAGACCGTCAGTGTCAGGATCAGGACCATCGGCGAAGGGTCCCAGGCGGAAATCACCTCTGCCAGCGCTTTCGGAATACCGGTGAAGCCCATTGCCAGCGACAGGAAGCCCGAGCCCATCAGAATGAACATGACCATGGTTGTGGTCCGGACTGCGCCGAGCACGGATTCGACAAAGGTCTCGCGCGTCAATGTCTTCTGGAAAGTGGCAAGAACGAACGAGCCCAGAACGCCGAGTGCGGCCGCTTCGGTTGCCGTGGCGATGCCGCCATAGATCGAGCCGATCACCGCGATGATCAGCGCCACGACCGGCAACAGGCCCAGAAAGGCCGACAGCTTCTCGCTCCAGCTGGTGGAAGGGTCCCGCTGCATCTCGTTGCCGTGCCGTGAGCCCCAGAGGGCGAGATAGCCCATGAACAGCAGCGCCAGGGAAACACCGGGAATCATCGCCGCCATGAACAGCTTGGCGATACTCTCGTTGACGGTCACTCCGTAGATGATCATCGAAATGCTGGGCGGAATGAGCAGTCCCAGTGTGCCCGCACCGGCCAGCGATCCGACGATCTGCTTTTCCGGATAGCCGCGTTTGCGCAGTTCAGGGATCGCCATCTTGCCAACGGTAGCAACCGTGGCCGCCGATGAGCCGGAAATGGCGGCAAAGATAGCCGATGCCCCCACATTCACATGCAGAAGACCGCCGGGCATCCGCCGCATGAAGGGCGCAATGCCGCGAAACAGCGTCTCGGACAGGTTGGTCCGGTAAAGGATCTCGCCCATCCAGATGAACAGCGGCAGCGCCGTCAGGGTCCATGATGACTGACTGCCCCAGATGGTCAGGGCCAGCGCATCACCGATCGGGGCGGAGGTGAACAGATACATCCCCAGCATGGCCGTGAGCAGCAGCGAGGCCCCCACCCAGACGCTGGTGCCCAACAGGAAGAACAGGGCAAACAGGAAGATTGCAATGGATAGGGCTTCGTTCATACCTCTTGTGGCCCCCCGGCCTCGTTCAGCTCGGGATCGACAGACTTGTAATTGAGGAGGACGATCAGAAAGACATGGATGGTCGAGAGCGCAAACAGGCAGGCACCGAGCGCCACCGGCGTTTGCGGAATCCACAACAGCATGGCATCGGCGCCTTCGCTGCGCTCGCCATAGTCATAGGAATCGATCGCCAGCCGGACCATGTAGAAAGCCAGAAAGCTTGCGACACCGGCGATGGCAAAATGGGCCCAGATTTCCAGCGCGCGTCTCCTGACCCCGTCAAGGCGCTGCGAAAGAATGGAAACCCTGATGTGCCCTTGCGAGCGAAATGTGTAAGCGAGCGCCATGAAGCTGCTGGTGGCCATGGCATAGCCTGCGACATCGGAAGCCCCCCCGGCGAACCAGCCCACAAGCCGCGCCACGATGCTGTAAAGCACCAGAAGGCAGAGCGTCACCAACAGGGCGCCTGCGAGCCAGGCGCCAACGAGATAGACCCGGTCTAGAAACCGACTGATATAAGACATTCACGCGTCCCTGGAGAGACCCGACCTGAAGCCGGGAAAGGGTCTGGAGAGACCGTTGGCCTCTCCAGACAGATTTGACTTACATGCCTTCATAGGCCTTGAGAACAGCAGCACCGGCATCCCCGGCCCGCTCAAGCCACTCGTCACGCAGCTTGACGCCGGCTTCCTCGAAGGCCTTCTGCATTTCCGGCGATGCCGGAGCAACCTTCATGCCCTTTTCCGTGAACTGCTCGACATACCAGCTGTCAAGCTCTTCGGACTTGGCCCAGCATTTGGCTTCGGCAGTGGCAGCAGCTTCCTTGACCACGGCCTTGACGCTGTCATCCAGACCATCCCAGGCCTTGGTGTTGACGATCACCATGTTGCGCGGCAACCAGGCCTTGACGTCGTAATAATAGCCGACATGTTCCCACAGCTTGCGGTCATAGCCCGTCGAGCCGGACGAGATCATGGATTCGGCAACCCCGGTCGCGAAGGCCTGAGACAGCTCGGCAGCTTCGATCTTGGTCGGTGCCATGCCAAGGAATTCGGCAATCTTGGAGGTGGTCGGGTTGTAGGCGCGGAACTTCAGGCCTTTCACATCGTCAGGAACATTGGCTTCCTTGATGGAATAGAAGCCCTGCGGCGGCCATGGGCAGGAATAGAGCAGCGTGGTGCGGGCAGCGGCCAGCGTCTTTTCAAGAGCAGGCTTGGAGGCCTTGTAGAGTTTCATCGCATCGGCATAGGAAGTCGCCAGGAACGGAATCGAATCGATCTCATAAATCGGATCTTCGTTGCCAAGGGCGGAGATCAGGCGTTCTCCCATCGGCACCAGCCCCTTGCGCACAGCCCCGAAGATCTCGGCGCCACCAAACAGCGCCCCGGACGGGTGAGTGGTGATTTCAAGCGCACCATTGGTCTTCTCAGCCACTTCCTTGGCAAACTCGGCAGCCATCTCGGAGTGGAAGTTGGTTGCGGCATAGGCTAGGGCCATGTCCCATTTTTCCGCGTGGGACATCGATGTCATGGCCGCAAACGAGACGACCGAGGCAAGGAGAATTTTGATCTTCATTTGGACTTCCTCTGGGTGATGATGTGGTGTTGAGCTCTCAACCGGCCCGTTTTCAGTGAAATTGGCCCGGCAATCCTGTTCTGGTCCCGGCATTGGACGTGCCGGTGTATCGTTCTTTCGCGCCGGATCCATTGTTGAAGCCAGGCACTGGTTGGATAAAAGTGTTGGAAATTTTGCGGAGCGTCAAGGCCCGGAGGTGATCACCATCAACAACCGGCACCAATGGCACACCGATAGCCCCCGTGCCATACACCAGAATTGCCTTGACCATGACGTTATCCATCCCACGCTTCGAAATGTGAGCCAAAACAGCAAGCAGATCCCTGCTTGAGGAGCAGCAAAGCCACAGATCCGGACAGGAAACAATCAGCACCCGGAGCAAGCCTTGCCACTTGGCTTTCTTTTGCTGCGGGCTTTGCAAAAAGCGTGCCCCTTCAACGTCTCTGGGACAATTGAGGAAACATGGCTGATATTTTTGACAAAATCCTGTATTGCAGACAGGAAAAGCCAAGCAATGGCAAATTCCCCGGGCAGATCATCCATGTCTTGTGCTCGATCTCGACATCAGAATACACAAGGATGATCATGCCCAGCGCTTCTTCGATTGGTGCAATTTTTGGCAATGACTGATCAAAATGATCCATTTATAGGCATCCTGATGCTCGACACCAGGTTTCCACGTCCCCTTGGCGACGCGGGAAATCCTGAAAGTTTTGCCATTCCGGCCAGAGTGGAGGTGGTGGCGGGCGCGGGCAGCCTCGATATCGTGCGCAACGGTCGCCCGGCTCCGGAACTGGTGGAAGCCTTCATGTCGAGAGCACGAGAATTGCAGCAGCAAGGCGCAGTTGCCATCACCTCCACCTGCGGCTTTCTGGCCACCATCCAGACGGAGATGCAGCAGGCCCTTGCCGTTCCGGTGATGCTCTCGGCCCTCTGCCTCTATGGCGAAATCCGGCAGCGCCACCCGTTGGGCCGCATCGGCATCCTGACTGCGTCAGCCGCAAGCCTTGGCAGCGAAGTGTTGGCAGCTGTGGGAATCGATCGTGATTCGGTGGTGATTTCCGGCATGGAGGATTGTCCCGCCTTCGCCGACGCCATCCTCAGGGCCAAGTCGGAACAACTCGAGACCCTTGATCAGGCAGCCATCGAAGCCGATATCATCTACAAGGCAACAACAATGCTGGCCACCAACCCGGACATCACAGCCTTCCTGCTCGAATGCGGCAACCTGCCGCCTTATCAACAGGCCCTCATCGAGGCCACCGGCAAGCCGGTCTATTCCATCCTCGATGGTGTCAATGATCTGGTTCGGACCCGGCAGAACGGATTAGCCTGACAGCAGCGCTTCTGGTGATGGGACGGAGAGACCGCCCCTCCGCATCAAAGCTCGATCACATCCGCTGGCACTTCCTCAAGCGCGGCAAGATACTGGTCATAGGTGTTACCCAGCGTATAGATATGCTTGCGCATCAGATCAGCGGCCTTTTCCTCGTCGCCCTCATCCATCGCGGCCAATATGTCCGCATGCTCCTGCATGGATTTCTCAAGACGGCCGGTCACATCCAGCTGCTTGCGCCGGAAAGGCCTCAGGCGGCGATGCATCCGGTGCGCCTCTTCTTCGAGCACCGCATTGCCGGAGGCCTGATAGATCATCCCGTGCAGGCGGTTGTTGGCCTCGTAATATTCGTCATTCTTGCCCGCCCTCAGCGCCTTTTCGCAGTCGCTTGCCGCGCGCTTGAGATAAAGCTGCTGGGCTGAAGTGAGACGGCGGGTCGCCAGCTTGACGCACCAGGCTTCGAGCTCGGCCATGAATTCGAACATCTCCACAAGCCGGGTCATCGTCGGTCGTCGAACAAAGGCGCCGCGGTTGGGTATGAGCTCCACAAGACCGATCCCTTCGAGGATCTGGAAAGCTTCCCTCAGCGGTGTTCGCGACACGTTGAACTCATCGGCGAGGTCCGCTTCATTCAGCTTTTCGCCATCTTTGTAGGCACCCGTTGCAATTTTTTGCTCAATTTCCGAGCAAATGAAGGTTGATGCTTTGTATTTATTAGTCATGGGTCCAATATCGCTTGACAGTATACATTTCAGACAGATTATATACAATCTCATAAAAATCAATACAAATAACCTTCCAAGCACACACCCGAGCCACAAACAGGGGAACCAATATGAAGATATCAAAACTGGTATTGAGCACTGCGGTCTACCTGGCTCTTTCAGCTGTGTCCTACGCCGACAAGGCAAGCGACACGGTCAATATGGCATTTCTGAAAGAGCTGGAATCTGCGGACGTCTATTTCAACACCGCCCGCGAAGGCCTGCTGTTGAACCACTCTGTCTGGGACGGTCTGCTCTACCGCAATCCGGAGACCGGCGAGTATGAGGGCAACCTCGCTGAATCCTGGACCTGGATCAACGACACCACCATCGAATTCAAGCTCCGTCAGGGCGTCAAGTTCCACAATGGCGAACCCTTCAACGCCGATGACGTGGTCTACACCGTCAACTTCGTGGCCAACAAGGACAATGGCGTCAAGAGCCAGACCAACGTGAGCTGGATGGACCACGCCGAGAAAATCGACGACTACACGGTCCGCATCGTGGCTGACGCGCCGTTCCCGGCTGCAGAAGAATTCCTCGCTGGCCCTGTAGCCATGTATCCAAACGAATATTACGCAGAAGTTGGCCCCAAGGGCATGGCAGCCCACCCGGTCGGCACCGGCCCGTTCAAGATTACCGAGCTGGAACCCGGCAAGCACTTTGTTCTTGAGAAGAACGACGACTATTTCGGCGGGCCGAAAGGCATGGCCAAGGTGTCCAAGATCGACATCCGTACCATTCCCGACATGAACACCCAGATCGCCGAATTCTTCAACGGCACCCTTGATTTCCTCTGGAACATCCCCGCAGACCAGGCCGAAAAGCTTGGTGCCATGGGCAAGTTTGACGTCGTCAATGCCCCGGCCATCCGTGTCGGCTACATCACGATGGATGCTGCCGGACGCTTTGACAAGGAAGGCCCGATGACCAAGAAGAAGGTCCGTCAGGCCATCTACCATGCCATCGACCGCAAGGCCATCGTCGAGGCTCTGGTCAAGGGTTCCTCCACGGTGATCGACAGCGCCTGTTCGCCGGTACAGTTTGCCTGCGCTCAGGATCTGCCGACCTACGACTATGATCCGGCAAAAGCCAAGGCCCTGCTTGCCGAAGCCGGCTATCCGGATGGCTTCACCATCGACTTCTATGCCTATCGGGACCGGCCTTATGCAGAAGCCATGATGGGCTTCCTCAACGAAGTCGGCATCAAGACCAACTTCAGTTACCTGCAGTATGCAGCCCTGCGTGAGAAGCGCGCCAAGGGTGAAGTGCCGATTTCCTTCCAGACCTGGGGCTCCTACTCCATCGCCGACGCATCGGCCATCACCTCCGAATTCTTCACCGGCGGTGACTGGGATGATGCCCGCGACCCCGAAATCATGGAATGGCTGACCACCGCAGACAAGTCCACCGACAAGGCCGTGCGCAAGGACCTCTACAAGAAGGCCCTTACGAAGATCGTTGACGAAGCCTATTGGGTTCCACTGTTCACCTATAACGTGAACTACGCCATGAGCAAGGAAATGGACTTCAAGGCAACTCCGG
Organism: Cohaesibacter haloalkalitolerans; assembly: GCF_003574655.1. Classification (GTDB taxonomy): domain Bacteria; phylum Pseudomonadota; class Alphaproteobacteria; order Rhizobiales; family Cohaesibacteraceae; genus Cohaesibacter; species Cohaesibacter haloalkalitolerans. The sequence goes on along the minus strand of NZ_QNUM01000001.1, from coordinate 692,971 downwards.
ACGAACTGGTGCGCTTCTTCACCTTCGGCTGGAAATAACTGGCAATCGGGGTCGGAAGCAGTCCGACCCCACCTCTTCCTGAAATAACAGAACTTCGAGGTCGGAATGTATATGTATATTCTGAAAAGGCTCGGTCTTGCCCTTCTGGTGGCCTTCACCGTATCGGCAATCAGCTTCAGCCTGCTCTTCATGGCCGGTGATCCTGCGATCGCGATCGCAGGGGAAAACGCCTCCGCCGAAGACATCCAGATGGTCAACGACCGCTATGGATTTGATCGACCCATCGTCATTCAGTATTTCGAATGGCTCGGCAAGGCAGCGACCGGAGATCTGGGCAACAGCTGGTATTTCGACCTGCCGGTTTCCGACCTCATTGCCGACCGTCTGGGCGTGACCATGCTGCTTGGCCTGCTGGGGATGAGTTTCGCCCTGCTGCTGGCCATACCCATGGGGGTTGCTGCCGCGGTCAAGCCCAACTCCCTCATCGACCGCGCTTCCCTCTTCATATCGGTCGTCGGTCAGGCCATTCCGTCCTTCTGGTTCGGTCTGATCCTGATCGTCGTCTTCTCCATCAAGCTGGGGCTTGTACCTGCCTCGGGCTCGACCAGCTGGAAACATTTCATCCTGCCGACCATCGTGCTGGGCTACTACGCCACACCGGCCATCATGCGCCTCACCCGCGCCGGCATGCTTGAAGTGCTGAGCGCGGACTATATCCGCACGGCCCGTGCAAAGGGCCTGAGCGCCCGCAAGATCATGTTCAAGCACGCCCTGCGCAACGCCATCATTCCGGTGATCAGCCTTGCCGCAGTGCAGATGGGCTTCATGCTCGGCGGCTCCATTGTGGTCGAAAGCATCTTCGCGCTGCACGGCGCCGGCTTCCTTGCCTGGGAATCCATTTCCCGCAACGATCTGCCGACCATGCAGGCGCTCATCCTCATCTTCTCGATGTTCTACATCTTCTTCACCTTCCTGGCGGACATCCTGAACGCCTGGATGGATCCACGCCTGCGCATCGCCTGATCGGGAACGGAGAAAATCATGTCAGACACCTCCCTCACCTCGGCCTCGGCCAAAAAACCGGACGCGGTCTCCAAGAAGGGGAAGACCCCGGCCCATCAGCTTTCTCCGCGCGCCAAGATGCTGCGCCGTGCCCTGCGCCACAAGGGGTTGCTGTTTGGCCTGTTCGTGATGTCCATCATCGTGATCGTCGCCATTTTCGCGCCGCTGATCGCCACCCATGACCCATATGCGCAGAGCCTTCTGGCCCGCATGAAGCCGCCAGCCTTCATGGGCGGCACATGGGAGCATCCGCTCGGCACGGACGCGCTTGGGCGCGACTATCTGGCCCGCTTGGTCTATGGCGCCCGCATCTCGCTGCTCATCGGCCTGATCGCCGCCACCATCTCGGCCTGCATCGGCACCTTCATGGGCGTCATGGCTGGTTACTTCGGCGGTCGGATCGACCTTCTTGTCACCTTTTTCATCAACGTGCGCCTCGCCATGCCAGTGGTGCTGGTCGCCCTGGCCGTGGTGGCCCTGTTCGGCGGCTCGCTCTATGTGGTGGTCTCGGTTCTGGGTCTGCTGCTCTGGGATCGCTTCGCGGTTGTCATGCGCGCTGCCACCATGCAGGTCCGCAAGCTTGAGTATGTCGCCGCAGCACAAGTACTTGGCGCCTCCCTGCCACGGGTGCTGTTCAAGGACATCCTGCCCAACGTGATGAACCATCTCATCGTCATCTTCACGCTGGAAATGGCACACGCCATCATTCTCGAGGCCGCCCTCAGCTTCCTTGGCCTCGGCGTGCAGCCCCCAACCCCGTCCTGGGGCCTGATGATCTCCGAAGGCAAGGAAATGCTGCTGTTCGAAAGCTGGCTGATCACCATCCCCGGGGTTGCGCTGTTCTTCCTCGTCCTGTCCATCAACATGCTCGGCGACGGCATTCGCGACGTCACCGCACCGGAGGGCCGCAACTGATGACCGACCCTATTCTGACCATCAGGAACCTCACCGTTGATCTGCCAGAAGGCGGCGACCGCCCCCACGCGGTCGAGAATCTCTCGGTCGACATCGCCCCCAAGGAAATCGTCTGCATCGTCGGCGAATCCGGCTCAGGCAAGTCCATCACCTCCTTCACCACCATGGGCCTTCTGCCCAAGGCGTTGAAGCCCTCATCCGGCGAAGTGATCTTCGAAGGCAGGGACGTGCTCAAGCTGTCAGCCAGGGAACACGCAAAGCTGCGCGGCAGCCGCATGGCCATGATCTTTCAAGAACCCATGAGCGCGCTCAACCCGTGCTACACCGTGGGAGACCAGATCGAGGAGATGTTCGAGCAGCACACCAGCCTTTCCAAGGCAGAGCGCAAGGCCCGCACCATCAGACTGCTCGACGAAGTGCAACTGCCCGATCCGGAACGGATCTACTCCTCCTACCCGCATCAGCTCTCCGGTGGCCAACGTCAGCGCATCGTCATCGCCATTGCCTTGGCGCTCGACCCGGCGCTGCTGATTGCCGATGAACCGACCACGGCGCTCGACCTCTCCACCCAGGCCCAGATTCTCCACCTGTTCAAGGAATTGCGTGAGAAGCACTCGGCCGGCATCATGTTCGTGACCCACGATTTCGACGTCGTCGCCGAAATCGCCGACAAGGTTGTCGTCATGAAGCAGGGCGTCATTGTCGAACAGGGCACGGCAGAAGAAGTGCTCAACCGCCCGAAACATCCCTACACCCGCAAGCTGATCGACGCTGTGCCCCGCCGCACCGGCTCCGTCAACGCCCACATGGCCGAAAAGCACAAGGTGATGGAAGTTCTTGACCTCAACAAGACCTACCATTCCAAGGGCACGATGTTCAAACCGGCCCGCACGGTGCATGCCTGCAAGGACGTCAATTTCATCGTCCATCGCGGCGAAACCCTCGGCATCGTCGGCGAATCCGGCTCGGGCAAGTCGACGCTTGTCAAATGTCTCATCCGCCTTGAGGATCCGGACAGCGGCTCCGTCATCATCGACGGCAGCGACATCGCCCAATTCACGCCCAAGCTGCTACACCCCTATCGCAAGAGCATCCAGATCGTCTTTCAGGATCCCTATGGCTCGCTCAACCCGCGCCGCACCATCGGCGACCAGCTGGTGGAAGGTCCATGCAATTTCGGTGAAAACCGCGCCCATGCCATGGAGCGGGCCAAAAAACTGATGAAGATCGTGCGTCTGGAAGAGGATGCGCTCTATCGCTATCCAGCCCAGTTCTCCGGTGGCCAGCGCCAGCGCATCTGCATCGCCCGGGCCCTGATGGTCGAACCGGAAGTGCTCATCGCCGACGAAGCCGTCTCGGCGCTTGACGTGTCCGTTCAGAAGGAAGTGCTCAAGCTGCTCAACGAGATCCGCGATGAAATGGGTCTGACGGTGCTCTTCATCACCCACGACCTGCGCGTTGCAGCCCAGATCTGCGACAATCTCGTGGTCATGCAGAATGGCGAGATCGTTGAACGCGGCACCGTCGACGAAGTCTTCGGCGCTCCCAAACATGACTACACCAGAAAGCTGCTCTCCGCGCAGCCAGGTCAGGGCTGGGTGGTACCCGACATCGCCAAGCTGCCTCCGGTCGACCCGGCCCTGCTTGAGAGCCCGATGGGAGCCTTCTGATGAGTGGCAGTTTCTCTCGCTCGCAAACGACCCGCAAGCCGGGCGTGACAGCAACAAATGGCGGCGTTGTCGCCGCCCAGCATGCTCTGGCCGCCGAGGCCGGAGCCATGATTCTGGCCGCCGGTGGCGACGCGGTGGACGCAGCCGTAGCCGTGAGTTTCGCCATCGGCGTGCTGGAGCCCTGGATGTCAGGTCCCATGGGCGGCGGCGCCATGATGCTCTGGCGAGCCGACGAGAACAAACCCTATGCCCTACACTATGGCATGCGGTCTTCAACCAGCCTTGATCCGTCCTACTATCCCCTCTCTGGAGCTGGCAAGGCATCGGACCTCTTCCCCTGGGAGGCCGTGGTTGAAGATCGCAATGTCACCGGCGCATCGTCCATTGCCGTGCCCGGCACGGTCGCCGGTGCCGCAGAAGCCCATCGGCGCTTTGGCAAACTGCCATGGCGCGAGCTGCTGCAACCTGCCATCACCCACGCCAAGTCCGGCATGCAGGTGGACTGGTATGCAGCCCTTATCATCGCTTCGGCAGCCCGGGAACTGGCAAAGGACAAGGACGCCGCAGCGCTGTTCCTTGAAGACGGCCAATGGCCGAAGATCTTCGGCTGGACTGCCCTTGCGGACATCCGCCTCGACCAGTCTGCCCACGCAGCAACCCTTGAGCGTCTGGCAGACGCCGGTGCGAAGGATTTCTACAGCGGCGACATCGGTGCTGCCCTCGTCCGGGATGTGACCGACAAGGGCGGCTTCCTCACCATGGAGGACATGGCGGGTTACCGGCCCGAGTGGCAGCCCCCGCTGCACATCCCCTACAACGGTGCCAGCATCTGGGCCGTACCAACATTGACCGCCGGGCCAACCCTTTCCCACGCCATGACCGGCTGGCAGGAGGCCATCACGCCAGCCGCTGCCCCTGGCGCGAAAGACTTTGCCGCCATGGCAGGAGCAATGCGGGACGCCTACGAAGACCGCCTCACCAACATGGGCGATCACGAGAGCGCAAAGGCTCCCGGCTGCACCACCCATTTCTCCATCGTCGACAAGCATGGCAACATGGTCGCCATGACCCAGACTCTGCTGTCGATCTTCGGTTCGAAGACCCTTTCCCCGTCCACCGGCCTGATGATGAACAACGGCATCATGTGGTTCGACCCCGAACCGGGCAAAGCCAACTCGATCGCGCCCGGCAAGCGCTGCCTGATGAATGTCTGCCCAGTCATCGGCGAGAAGGGCGAGAAGCGGTTTGCTCTGGGCGCATCGGGCGGCCGCAAGATCATGCCCGCAGTAGGGCAAATCGCCTCTTTCCTGCTTGACTACGGCATGTCGATGCAGGATGCCATAGAAGCTCCCCGCATCGACGTTTCCGGTGGCGACACGGTTGTTGCCGACGAACGCCTTTCAGCCGAGATCATGCAAGCCCTGTCAGCCCGTTGGCCCCTGGCAACGGCCCAGCGCATACCCTTCCCCTACGCCTTTGCCTGCCCGGCTGGCGTACTGCGTGACGGAACCACCAATTCCGGCACCACCGAAACCTTTTCGCCATGGGGTGACGGAGTGGCAGAACTCAGGGATTGACCTGACGGCACGCCACACGATGCCCGCCCAGACCGAAGACAAGAACAGAGAAGCAAACAGATGAGTGATCGCACCAAGGCTCTGGCCATCAGCGCCAGCTATTTCGACGAGGGAGGCTTTCTCTCGGACATCAAGCGACTGGTCTCCCGCCCGACCGAGAGTCAGGACCCGCGCGGCAAGCCTCATCTCATGGCCTATCTCACCGACGAGATGCAGCCGATGCTGGAAGGCTTGGGCTTCACCTGCAGGATTTTCGACAACCCCGAGGAAAATGCACCGCCGATCATGGTGGCAGAACGCATTGAAGACCCGGCCCTGCCGACGGTTCTGAGCTATGGTCACGGCGATGTCATCCGGGCACAGGAAACCCAGTGGCGCGCAGGCCTCTCCCCCTTCGAAATGGTGGAAGAAGGCGACCGGCTCTACGGCCGCGGCGCTGCTGACAACAAGGCCCAGCATCTGATCAACATCAAGTCCATGGCCGCTGTCATCGAAGCTGAGGGCAAGCTCGGCTTCAACGCCAAGATCCTTCTGGAAATGGCCGAGGAATCCGGTTCTCCGGGGCTCAAGACCTTCTGTGAACAGAACAAGGACCTGCTCGCCGCCGACGTTTTGATCGCCTCTGACGGCCCGCGCCTGTCGCCTGCAGCGCCGACCATCTTCACTGGCTCTCGCGGAGGCGAGCTGTTCGACATGGTGGTCGACCTCAGGGAAGGCGCCAACCACTCGGGCAATTTCGGCGGCCTCATCGCCGACCCGGCGATCATTCTGGCGCACGCCATTGCCTCGATCACCGATGCACGCGGCCAGATCCAGATTCCGGAATGGCGCCCCACCAGCCTCACCCCGCGTATCCGGGAAGTAATCGCGGCGCTTCCCCCGATCGACACCGGCTCCATCAAGATTGACGAGAACTGGGGCGAAGAAAGCCTGACACCACAGGAACGGGTACTCGGCTGGAACAGCTTTGCCGTACTCGCCATGAAATCCGGCGTGCCGGAAGCGCCGGTCAACGCCATCTCCGGCTATGCCAAGGCCACCTGCCAGCTGCGTTTCGTCGTTGGCACCGACCCGGACGACATCGTCCCGGCCCTGCGTCGTCACCTCGCCGCCAAGGGCTTTGACAAGGTCGAGGTCGTCAAGGCCGAACGCCACGCCTTCCCGGCAACCCGGCTTGATCCAGACCACCCGTGGGTGCGCTTTGCCGCCAGATCCCTTGAAGCCTCGACCGGCACCAAACCGCATATCCTGCCGAACCTTGGCGGATCGCTACCGAACGATTGCTTTGCCGATGTGCTCGGCCTGCCGACCATCTGGATTCCGCACAGCTATGCCGCCTGCAGCCAGCACGCCCCCAACGAGCACATTCTCAAGTCGCTCTCCCGTCAGGCCCTTCAGGGCATGACGGGCCTGTTCTGGGACATCGCAGCCAAGGGCGCGGTGCCTGCGGAAGGAGAATAATACATGGCAGCAACACTTACGCTTTTTGCCGTCATCGCCGGAGCTGGTGCCATTGCCGGCATCATTTCCGGTCTTCTCGGCGTCGGCGGCGGCATCATCCTTGTGCCTGCCTTCTACTATGCCTTCTCCACCCTCGGCTACCAGCCGGACCAGCTCATGCAGATCTGCGTGGCAACCTCTACGGGCACCATCATATTCACCTCGATCCGATCGGTGATGGCACACAACAAACGCGGCGCGGTCAGCTTCGATCTGATCCGGACATGGGGACCGTTCATCGCCGTGGGCTCGATCATCGGCGTGTTTGCCGCCGCATCGCTGCGCTCGCACGAACTGCAGTTGATCTTTGGCTGCATCGGCATCATGCTCGGCCTCTACATGCTGTTCGGCAAGAAGGACTGGCGGCTGTCCGACCATTTGCCCGGCCCGATCCTGAGCAAGATCTACCCGGTAATCATCGGCTTCTTCTCGGCCCTTATGGGCATCGGAGGCGGCTCCTTCACGGTACCGCTGCTCACCGCCTATAACGTGCCGCCACACAAGGCCGTCGGCACTTCGCCGGGCTTTGGCCTGATGATCTCCATTCCCGGCTTCATCACCTTCCTGACGCAGGGCTGGGACATCACCGGCAAGCCGCCCTTCACCATCGGCTATGTCAATCTGCCCGCCGTCGTGGTCATTGTCATGACAACCATGTTGACGGTGCCGCTGGGTGTGCGCCTGGCCCATTCCCTGTCGCCCAAGCAGCTGCGTATCGTCTTTGCCTTCACCATCCTGATTCTCACCGGCAACATGCTCCGAAAGGCACTGATGGCATGACGGGCACCCCACTCTCAGCAGCCGACCGTGTCATTCTGGACAACGTCAAGAAGGCCAGACCATCCCTCTGGTGCAATCCTGCCTACGCCCCGGCCCGCGACGATGACGCCCAGGCCGGACTGCAGGAAGCGGTTGCCAACTGGCAGATGCTGACGCCTCTGCTCAAGGCCCTGTTCCCCGAGCTTGAGATCACCAACGGCACCATCGCCTCTGAGCTCATCGAGGTAGACGGTCTGCGCGCCCCTCTCGGCTATCAGGATCCGGCCTTCGGCCGATTGTTCGTCAAGGCCGACCACGCGCTGCCCGTTGCCGGATCGGTCAAGGCGCGCGGCGGTATTTTCGAAGTGTTGATGACCGCCGTGAACGAGGCCCGGACCTCGGGTTTCCTGTCCCCCTCCGCCCCCATCACCGAACTGACCAGCGACGCCGCCCACGCCTTTTTCTCCGAGCGGACCATCGCCGTGGGGTCCACCGGCAACCTCGGGCTCAGTGTCGGCATCGCCGCCAGAACCCTTGGCTACAATGCCGTGGTTCACATGTCCTCGGACGCCAAGAAATGGAAAATCGACCGGTTGCGCCGCTTCGGCGTCAAGGTCAAGCAGCACCGGGGCGACTATAATCTCGCCGTTGCCGCCGCCCGTGATGCCGCCCGCAAGGACCCCATGGTCTATTTCGTCGATGACGAGGATTCCGAACTGCTGTTCACCGGCTACAGCGCTGGCGCACTGGAACTGGCCAGCCAGCTCATAGAGGCTGGCATCAACATCGGCCCGGATCGCCCCCTCTTCCTCTATCTTCCCTGCGGCATCGGCGGTGCACCGGGAGGCATTGCCTATGGTGCCAGAGGCGTCTTTGGCGCCAATGTCCATTGCTTCTTTGCCGAACCGGTCCAGTCGCCTTCGGCCCTGCTGCAGATGATGCACGGACCACAAAGCCCGCGCTCGGTGTATGAATTCGACCTCACCAACAAGACCGAAGCCGACGGCATGGCCGTTGCCACCATGTCCCATCTCGTCGCCCGCCAGATGGCCGACCGGCTGGCTGGCGTCTACACCGTCGGCGACGATGACCTGATGCGCCTTGTTGCCCTTGCCTATGGCGAGGCCAATCTCAAGCTCGAACCGTCAGCCACCATCGGCTTTGCCGGTCCACACTTCATGCTGGAAACCCGCGAGGGGCAGGCCTTCTGCGACCGGCATCTTTCGGCCAAGGCCATGGAAAACGCCATTCATGTCGTCTGGACAACCGGTGGCTCCTTCGTCCCGGAGCTGCAATTCCAGACATTCGTGGACAAGGGCAATGCGTTGCCCCTCCCGTTGGATCTCAAGAAGGAACAATAAGATGGTCAAGCAATCCGCAACGAACCCCGCCGATCTCGGTGCCATCGAAGCGCGCCAGCTGATCGCCCGCAAGGCCCTCTCTCCGGTCGAGCTTGCCAGCGCCTGCATCGAGCGGGTCGAAGCGGTTGACCATGCTGTCAACGCCCTCGTCGCCCGCCGCTTTGATGCGCTGCTTGAGGAAGCCAAGGCCGCAGAACAGGCTGTCATGGACGGCGAGGCGCTCGGCCCGTTGCACGGCCTGCCGTTCGGCGTCAAAGACATGATCGACGTCAAGGGCCTGCCCACGACCTTCGGCTCCGAAGCCTTCAAGGACAATATCGCCACCCGTGATGACGCCATTGTCGCAGCCATGCGCAAGGCTGGCGCCATGCCGGTGGGCAAGACCAACAATCCCGAGTGGAGCGCCGGAGGCAATACCCGCAACCGGGTCTATGGTGTCACCGCCAATCCCCATGACTTGACCCGTACCTGCGCCGGGTCTTCGGGCGGCTCGGCGGTCAGTCTGGCCTGCGGCTACGCGCCTTTGGCAACCGGATCGGACACCGGCGGTTCCCTGCGCAACCCGGCGGCCTTTTGTGGCATCGTCGGCTATCGCCCCAGCCCGGGCGTTGTGCCGGGTGATACCCGTGCGGCCGCCCTTATCCCGATGCCGACCTCCGGCCCGATGGGGCGCAGCGTCGCTGACACAGCACTGATGCTCTCGGTTCTGGCCCGTCCGGACCGCAAGGACCCCTACACCATCATCACCGATGGCAAGACCCCATGGAACCCGGCCTCCTTTGCCAATCTGCCGAGAGTTGACCTTTCCTCGCTGCGCATTGCCATGACCGAAGACTATGACTTCGCCCCGACCGAAAGCATCATCCGCGACCATTTCCGCGCGATCATGCCGCAGCTTGCCCCCTTCTTCGGGCAGGTTGATGCAAAGAGCCCCAAATGCACCGATGCCGACCGCATATTCTCTGTGCTGCGCGGTGTTCAGTTTTTAGGCATTCATGCAACTTTGGTAGACACAAAGCCCCATCTGGTCGGGCCAAACGTTACCGAGAACGTCAAGGAAGGTCGCAGCTATTCCGCCGAAGATGTGGCGCAGGCGATGTTTGCCCAGAGCCGCTACTATCGTGACTGGCAGGCCTTCTTCGAGCATCACGACTATCTGATTTCGCCTGCCGTCACCATCAGCCCGCGTCCGTGGCGCGAACTGTTCCCGGCAGAAATCGACGGCAAACCGACCAAGAGCTATTATCATTGGCTGGCCATGGCCTATGCCTCCACCATCCCCGGTCATCCGTCCATCACCATCCCCTGTGGCCGCGATGCCAACAACATGCCGTTCGGCCTGCAGATTGTCGGGCGCCGCCATGATGACCTCGGCGTCCTTGCCGTGGCCGCAGAACTGGAGGCCATTATCGCTTCCATCGACGGTCTGGCGCCAACAGGCCCGGATCTTGCATTGCTCAAGGCGGCTGACCCGATCAGCCAGGCCGAAGGGTTCCTGAATTTCGAATGATACCGACTCCTCCTGAATCCTCCAAACTCAATAACCCTTCAAGGAACTAAGATGGCAAACCTCCCATTTTCCAAAGTCCGCCGTTCCGGCTCAACCGTTTACCTCTCCGGTGAAATCGGCTTCAACGCAGACGGCAGCGTACCGGAAGGGATCGAAGCTCAAACCAAAAACTGTCTCGAGGGCATCAAGAAGACACTGGAGGGCGAAGGCCTCTCCCTGTCCAATGTCGTCTCCTGCACATGCTATCTGACAGACCCGGCAGACTTTGCTGCCTTCAACGCTGTCTATGCGAGCTATTTCTCCGATCCCCTGCCGGTCCGCACCACAATCGGCTGCACCTTGATGATCGACGCGAAAGTGGAAATTACAGTCATTGCCGAAGCCTGAGGCTTCACACTTTGAAAGAACAAGAAAATGTCTGAGATAATCGTTCTTGGCGCCGGTATGGTTGGCGTCAGTACGGCCCTCGCCCTGCAAGAGCGCGGACACACTGTCACCCTTTTGGACCGTTCCAATCCGGGCCTTGAAACAAGCTATGGCAACGCTGGCCTTATCCAGCGCGAAGCCGCCGAACCATACCACATCCCCCACAATCTGGTGACGCTGTTCCTATACGGTATCGGCCGCACCAACGACATCGTCTACCACTGGAAGGACATGCCTAACATCATGCCGTCCCTGTGGACCTACTTCCTCTATTCCGGAGAAACGCCGCATCGGCGCATCTCCAAGATCTTTGAGCAGATGACAGTCAAATGCACGGACGATCATCAGCCACTTATCGAAGCCTCCGGCGCTGAACACCTCATTGAGCGCAAGGGCTTTTTCAAGCTGTGCCGCAACAAACGCTCCTTTGACGAACAGTCCCGTGACGCAGAGCGCATCGCCTCGATGTATGACGTGCCGCTGCGCATGGTGGACGGCAAGGAACTGCGCGCCCTCGAACCGGCCCTCAAAGTCGATGTATCCGGCGCCATTCACTGGACAGATACCTGGGCCTGCTCAAGCCCGGGAGGCCTCACCTCGGCCTATGCAGACCTGTTCATCAAGCGCGGAGGCTCCTTCGTCAAGGGCGACGCCATGAGCCTCAAGCAGACAGCAACAGGCTGGGAAGTGAAAGGCGATGATGGCGCGATTTCCGCAAATGAAGTCGTCGTGGCTCTGGGCCCATGGGCACCGGATCTGCTCGCTCCGTTCGGCTACAAGGTCAAGATGGTCTACAAACGCGGCTACCATGCCCATTTCAAGATGGACAAGCCGCTGTCCCGCCCGATCCAGGACTACGCCAACGGCTGCGTCTTTGCCCCGATGGAAAAGGGCATGCGCATTGCCACTGGTGCCGAACTGGTCAGCCGCAAGGATCCGGCCAACCCCAAACAGCTCATGCACGGCCTCAAGAGTGCCCGCGAGTTGATGGATGTCGGCGAAATGGTCGAAGCCGAGCCATGGTTTGGCAACCGTCCTTGCATGCCGGACATGCTGCCGGTTGTGGGTGCGGCCCAGAAGCACAAGGGGCTGTGGTTCCACTTCGGTCATGGCCATCAGGGCTTCACCCAAGGCCCGACCACGGCAAAGCTGCTTATCGATGTCATGGAAGGCAAGACCAGCGCCCTCTCCGACGCCCTGTCGCCGGACAATCGCGCCGTGATCTCCATCCGGTAACAAGGCAGAAGGTCAGACGAGGCAGCACGACGCCCCCAGAACAACAAAAAGCCGCCATCAGCGTTCAACTGATGGCGGCTTTTTATGTGTGATGAGATCTCCTGTTGGCAGCAGAACCGCCAGCCTTTCCGGAGCTATGAGTGCTCGCGAATGATGGCGATGGAAATCGTGACCAGGAAGTAGAAGACAAACGCCAGAATAGACCCCGTTATCACCATGTATATGCGATCAGGATAGAGAGCGCTTTCCGCCACGGTCGGCTCGGCAACAATGGTCAGGAACCGCAATCGGCGCGCCGTATCCAGCTGGGCCTGCTCATAGGCCTGCAAGTTGGCCTTGTAGCGCAAGGTCTTGTATTCAATCAGCAATTCGATTTCGCGAAACTTACTGTCCAACTCGCTCAGTGAGTTGCCCTTGTCGGACGCCAGCCTGGCGTTCTCCTTGTTGATCTGGTCTTTCAGGGCTTCGATCTCCGCCCGGATGCGCTTGACCGTTGGCGAACTCTCGTCCAGCACCCCGAGGCGGGAACTCAAATCGGCCTGCCGAGCGGCCAATTGCTGTTCCAAGCCGGAAATCGTGCCACCAATGGTCTTTGTTGCCAGATCCGTGGAGAAAATGGCATTCTCGCGCTGAAACTCAGTAAGGCGGTTTCGTGCCTCGATCAACTCATTCTCGGAAGTCTTCACCTCCGCCTGAAAGAAGAGGAGCTGCGATGACTTGATTTGCTCGTTCAACTGATCGATGAAGTCCTGCGAATGCGCAAGGATCCGATCAAGAACCTTCTTGGAAAACTCATTGTCAAAAGTCTGAACCGAGATTTCGAGCAGCTGGGCCTGATCATCGAAGTTGGTCTTGATCCGTTTCTTGTAATATTCATAGGCAATCTCGATGGGAGCCCCCGTCTCAAGACGAGAGAATATGTCAGCCCCGGAGCTTGAGAAATGATCAAGAAGATGTAAGTCCTTGTCCAGCCGCATCATCATGCCCTGAGAGTCGATGAAGGCCTTGAGCACCATGATTTCACGCGAATTGCTCGTGGTCGTAAAGCCAAGAGAGGACAAGTCCAGCGCACTCGACGCCCCCTGCTCTTCGGTAATATAGACCGAAGCACCGCTCTCGAAACGGTCAGTAGCCACCAACACGGCGTAGATGATGACAAGGATAACCGGGATGATGAGCAGAACAATCAGCAATAATCTTGACAGGGACAGTTGAATTTTGGCCATGGCTATTTCACTTTGGCTCCACGCTTGGGAACAGTGTGTTCGTTGGTGTTATAACGAGAACTCGGGCACAAACTCTTCCAGATGGCCGTGTATTCTACTGAGCTAGACAATTATTGAACAATATCGTCTTGAACGTCACTTGATGTTTTGCAAATAGACTTCCTCGGCCTCAGCAAAACTGTCATAGATCGTCGCGGACCCCTTGTTCAAAACGAGGCCCATGTTGCATTCCGCCCTCAGTTCCTCAAGACTATGGGAAACCTTGATGAAGCTGGCATTCTGGCGCTTCTTCTCGAATGTGGCCCTACTCTTGTTCTTGAAATTCTGGTCACCTACGGCCGTCAATTCGTCAATGATATAGCAATTGAAGTCGAACGCCATGGCAATGGCAAAGTTGAGGCGGGCCCTCATACCAGATGAATAGGTCCGAACCGGCATATCAAAATACTTGCCGATTTCAGCAAAGTCCCGTATCCCCTCGACAACTTCCCCGACCTGCTTGTGCGAAATACCTTGAATCTGACAGGCAAACCGGGCGTTTTCCTTACCAGTCAGGGCATTCTGCATCGAAGATGCCAACCCCATGGGCCATGATATGCTGCCGGTTCGGATGATCCGTCCCTTGTTTGGCACATCAACCCCGGAGAACAGGCGCATCAGCGTGGACTTGCCAGCACCATTGGGGCCCAGAACGCCAAGCTGCGCATGATCAGGAACCGTGAAAGAAACGTCCTTCAGCACATAATGGCGCCCGCCCGGCGTCGCATAGTATTTGGAAACATTCTCTAGCTGGATCATTTCATTAGCAGTTTGAAACGGTAGTTGTAGTAAAGGGCATAGCCAAGTCCCAAAAGCAGAACTGTCACCAGGGTCGGATACCCCAGATCATACTCGGGAAACAGACGCGTACCAAAGGCACCGTGACGAAAGCCCTCAACGAGATGGATGATCGGATTCCAGGCAAGATACTGTCTCGCTGAAGCCGACAGCTCATTCATCGATATCATGACACCTGACAGGATCATCATAGGCATACCAATGATGCCAATCAGCTTGAAGACGCTCTCGTGTTGCGTACCATAGATGGCGATCAAAAAGGCAACACCGAGCCCCAACAGGGTGGCAAGCACAAGCGTCTGGATGCACAGCAAAGGGTCGACGAAGGATGGATGGTCCCCAGTAACCCACCAGAGCAGCAACAGCATGAAGGAACTGGCCAGAAGGTGAAGCCAGATGGAAAGGATGAAGCGCGCCAGAATGGTATCGATCGGCTTGACCTGGGGGTAATTGAGCAGGCCCTGATTGGCGATGATCGCGTTGGGAATAAAGTTCATGCCGGACCGGAAAGCATTGAACACGATGAACCCGGTACCAATGAATAGCATTACCGGCACATGATGAACTTCACTCTGCCCGATTGACAGTCGGATCAGACCAAACATGATCATGCCGATGATCGGCTCAACCATGGTCCAGAAAAAACCGATGCGACTCTTACCAAGTCTGATTTTGAACTCTTTGAAAACCAGAGCCCAGATGGCTGATCGTTGTCGATAAGCCCCGCTCCGTAGCTGCGCTGCGTTGATGTCAGTTACTTTGATAAATCGCGAAACACCAAGCATTGAACAACGCAAACCTTCCAATTCAATAATGCAGACACCCGTGCTAGGGCCTGCGACTTCGGATGTCGGATGGACTACTGGGCCCTTGAAATCCGATCAGCACCATATGGCACACGCTGCCACTCATAGCGTGATCAGGCATAAGCAGCGAAACATCCTTGATTCGATTCCATTCCATTTTTGAAACAGGAAACTTAGTGCTTTTAACCTGCTTTCGTGAAAAACACACGAAGGAATTTACCATAAAATCTGGACAAAACTAAGCTTCGAAGAGTGGACAGCAATTGCAGCCGTTTTATGGCACCCCTTTACCGAGACGTCCGACTTGACCAATCCGACGTCTTTCCCCGGCACACGGGCCTCTGGCAGGAACAGCATAAAGCCTGACCTCTACAAGAAGAGCGCCTAGATGCTCTTCTGCTTTCGGTGATCGTAATAGCCGTTGATGACAGTTTTCCTGAGATAGATGCCCTGATCCGTGGGATAGAGAAAATTGACTAGGCTGTTGTAGCCAGCATTGCCGTTAATGCTTTGCCGCCGCGACACGTTCGGAATGACACCCTCCATTTCATCGCGGTAGGCATCAAGATCCGAAGACAACTGGCTTTCGGCCTGGCAGAAAACAGCGAGCGGCTCTGAGCAGAAATAGACCTCGTGCTTCTGGGCAAGCTGAGACCAGAGATACCAGTCACCAGCCAAACGAAACGCCCTGAATTTTTCAACGTCAACACAGGCGTCCCACGCCTTGCGTTTGAAGAAGGTGCCTTCCTGCTGCACAAAATCCATGTGCTTTCCATCAGCCAGGCCAAGCTTGATTACTGCGGAGGTGAGCGGTCGCTTGGAAGAAATGATTTTACCCTCCTTGGTACGCATGGTCGCTTTGCCACCCACCCAACTGATATCGATCTGATTGATGCCATCAATCTCGCCAATGAATGCAACCGCATTGTCGATCAGATAGTCGTCGGCATTGATCCAGGAGAGCCAATCCGCAGCTCTGGCCTGAGGCAGGTCAAAGCTCTCGGCAATGGCATCATACATGCCCTTGTCCTTGCTGCTGCTGTAGCTGAAGGCAACAGTGGGGTGCCCGGACAGACGTTCGGCCCATTCCTTGAGCCGTTCGGTTGTTCCATCATCGGACAAGGCATCCTTGACGTGATAGAAAATCTGGCAGTCCCCTTTTTGCGCAACGACACTCTCGATTGTTCTATCGATCGTAGTCACGGCATTCCTCACGGGTGTACATAGGAAGAGTTTCATCTGCAAAATTCCCATATTCGCTCAGACGATTACTTCTTTACCTCAAGAGGTGGGCTAAAGAATTGCCAAATAGCTTTAGCCTTTGCTTCTGTTGACTTACACAAGCGACGCTCCCTCCACAAAGTCAAAAGTGAATCTGCCATAAACTCTGGCACTTCCCCTTCCACTGGATAGTGTTTGAGGAAATTCTCAGTTCTTTCCTTCATGGGCCCCTTAAGGTGACGCATGATGGAATAGATCGCAGCAACCACAAGACTGTTGTCATGGCGATAATATTCGATATTCCGTCCCAGAATGATCATTTCTCCAAAGGCATGATAAATAGGAGGCTTACCGGATAACCCCGGTGCCCTACGATCATAGATTGTGCCGATCGCCCCTGAATGAAGCCAGCCATTTTCATCAGCGGCAGCAATAAGCCTCTGCTTTAGAGCCCAGTCTTCATAGATCGACACACCATGATCAAAGCCTTCAGCCTTCAGATACAGAGCCTTGGAGAACATCATATCACGCGGAACGGGATTGACCCGCGTCAGCATATAACGCGTAATCTCGTTTTTGGGCTTCTTGTTGTAAGCATCTGTCTTCAGAAGATGTTCCGCATCCTTGCCAGTCACCATCAGAATATCGCTGAACGCAACATGAGCCTCATTGCCCTTCAGCGTCCGCCATTCGGCTTCCAGCTTGCCCGGATAGAACAGGTCGTCTCCGTCGATGGTCGAGACAAAGTCGACATCCATTGACTTGATCGCGAGATCACGATTTGCAGCAACCCCGACATTCTTCGGTCTGGCGATCAGCCGTATATTGAACGCTTTGTTCTTGGCAATAAATTCCTTGATCACACCAACCGAGCCATCTTCAGAACAGTCGTCAGCCACAACAACCAGATCCGGCTTTTTGGACTGACTGATGACCGACTGCAAGGCATGGGTGATCGAGTTCTGGTTGTTGAAGCACGTAATGAGGACACCAAGACTCTTGCCATAGGCTGGGATCTTCTTGCTGCCACCAGCTTTCCACGCCCCATATTTCTTAACAAGTGCAGGCACATCAATGGGTTTGGCACCCGCTGTCTTGAGCTGGTCGAGAATCGTGGCTTTCGAATAACCCATCGCTGTCACAGCTTCATCGTCGAGCGAGCGAACAATATCCTGGAAAAAATTGATGGTGGTTACATTCTCGTTGTCCTTCAGCCAGCGAGCGCTGTGCGAGGCATCCGGCTTGGACTTCTGATAGACCGTTCCCGGATCACCAAACGCATATTTGTCGGTCTCCTGCGGTTTGCCCGACCCATAATTGACCAGATCGCCGGAGAAAGGCAGCTCCAGATAGTCAAACAAACGCTGCGCCTCGTCTTCCGGATTGGCAACCAGCTCCTCATACTTCACCACATGCATGTTGCTGCGACCGCTGGTCGCGAACTCGGCCAACTTCGGAAAGCCGTGCGTGAAATCATACATATACTCTGGCGTCTTCTTGACGGTATGGAAGTTGCCGCCAGCCCACGTGTGGGCATAGGAACTGATGATCGCGCCCGGATTGCGCAACAACACGACGAACTTGGCATTCGGGTAGAGATCTGCCAGTTTGTCCACGATATGAACATAGCGCGGTGTCTTGTCCAGAAAGCGTTCTGTGCCCAACTTACCAAGAATGGCGCTGTAAATCTGATCCGCATACTGGCGCTGGGCCTTCAGGATCAGGTCCTTGTCGCCAACGGCCCGGACAAATTCACCTGCGGCCTCGATGTTGAGCAGCTGACCATATTTGGCCTCCACCAGCTCCGGATCATACATCGACATCAGCGGGAGCATCACCCACGGCTCACCAACAGTTCCGATTGCCGAACTACGATCGAGAATCTTCTGCAGCATGGTCGAACCGGAACGCGGCATGGAGATAAGAAACACGATGCGCTTCTCGACGTCTGAGGGAACAGCTGGCGACGAGGCCACGACCTTGGGAGCAGCCCCCTTGCTCCCTTCGCCGTTCAACATCCCCTGATAAAAGGCATCGATCTGCTCGGGCGTGACCGCCCTGTTCTTGTAGGAGCGAACAACCTGCCAGCGCTCAAGCGTTCTGGCAACAAAATCCGAAGAAACGCCCACGTCCTCAATCTTCGAAACACTGAATGGCATCTCAGCCAAGGGGCGCCCTGTCAGATAGGTCCGGTAGATGACCTCAAAATCGGAAACAATCTTGTAGCGCAGACTGAAGCCGATGGATGACAGAAAATCCGTATCGATCAGAATGGATTGATGGCTACAGATCATCCCCTTCCAGAGCTCGGATTGCGGTTTGCATGGCCACTGACTTCCCCCCGACGTAAGCGTCGGACCATAGGCGGCTACCGGGCGTTCCTTTTGCGCGTTCAGAAAGGCCTTGATCTTGGCGACAACGTCAGGAGCGGACAGGCAGTCCCCGGAATTGAGAAAGAGCGTGTATTCGGAGTTTACAAACTCCAGTCCCCGGTTCATGGCATCATAAATGCCCTTGTCCGACCCAAAAACGGGAACATCGATTTTGGAAGCGACTTGCCGGAGATAATCGAGTGATTTGTCAGTAGACGCACCATCCACGACAATATACTGGATGGACGCACGATCTGTCTGCGCCAAAACAGATTCCACGGTTTCACGCAACCCGCCTTCATTGTTGTAGTTGATCGTAACAATGGACAGGAGCTTTTTCTTCGTTTTGAAGACCTGCGGCTTCAACTCTTCATTCTTGCATCGATCAAATGAAGAATAGAAGGCCTTGAACACGGTGTAAGGAAGCAATTTTTCCTTACCCTGCACATCCCACAACTCCGTAAGCTTGTTCCAGGATTTTGATTTATAAATCTCGAATACATCACGAATTAACTTGTCGCTATTACTAATGGTATATTCCATTTTCCATCTCTCTAACAAAGAGTTATTTGATGCAAGGTCATCCATTACTAAAAAATAAATAGCACTCAACGAACAGCCTGCAACAAATACATGCGCAAGAACATCACAAGCCCGGAGCAGCGTTTCGACGAAAAACAACCGGCAAGGGCAATAAATTCAAAAAGGACGTTTCTTTTGAACTTGCCTTTCAACACAAGCAGAAAGAACAACCAAAAGAAGCAAAATACAAAATACAACCAAAAATTGAAAGAAAAACAAAAGCCAGTTAATAAACCTACAGACCCATCCCGAATTACTCAACTACTATATATGTACTCAATTTTCCCCACCACAACACGATTTGCAAGAAGAAACTACATTATCTCTCCACGTATCATACCCGCATGACCTTCTGATTGCCATCACCAAAGCTTGCACCCTACAATCAGACTATTTCACTCCATCCGTTCCACCGGGCGTACCGCCAAGCTCTGCGGCCGCCGCCTCGAACGCCTTGGCATGGTCGTGCAAAAACCGGGACACACACTCCGTCGGCCCATCGAAGGCGCTCTTTCTGGGGCGGAAGGCATCGAGGCTTCCTTCCTTGAACTCATCCAGCATATGGCGCGACTGCTCGCTCATCGTCTCAACAAACGGTTCCAGCAATCGCAACACATGCTGTTTGCCATCACCATAAGAGACAACATCCCCAAGAGGCTCCTTGGGATTGCACCACTTGTCAACAAAACCAGCAATGTAACTCTGCTTTTCCTTGAGCCATGCTTCCAGTCCCTCCTCTTTGGGCAGCACACCCTCACGTTCGATCAGGGCAAAGGCATCAGCCACAACCGCCTTTTCATGCATAAAGAAAATCTTGGTCACGTTGATATTGTTCTTTGCCAACATCTGAGCATTGGCCTGAATGACTTCCAGCCCCCACCATGACGTCAGAATATAGAGTGGCTCTCGGACAAGAATAAGGCGCCGGATCGAAGACCCATTGACAGAATAGGGAGGATCAAGAAGATCGAAGTCATGCGACTTGATCAGCCGCAGATGAGGACGATCATCATTTTCCATGATGCCGGTCAGATCACATGGCATATTCCGGCAACATCCAGGCTCGTGATACCACTCACAAAAGCTGAAAGAAGGGCCAAGAATATGCTCCAGACTGTTGCGCAGATAGTGCAGCCCGGACCGCGGCAACGACTTGACTTCCACATAAACCTTTGGGCTTTTACTGGTATCCGCCAGACGCTCCAGGCGACGAATGCCTTTGAAGTTGAACATTGGCGGCTTCATATTGAGCACGCGGGTCAATCGCTTGACCTCGTTCTCATTCGTTTTCACCAAAGCCGTCTGCTCATCACGCGCCCTGGTCAAATGCTGAACATGTTCGGCCCGCTTCGTTGCGAGCGCGGCCTTCTCATCTCTTTCAGAAACAAGGCGACTGATCTCTTCAGCACTCCGAGC
The DNA here is from genome assembly GCF_003574655.1 of Cohaesibacter haloalkalitolerans. Taxonomy (GTDB): domain Bacteria; phylum Pseudomonadota; class Alphaproteobacteria; order Rhizobiales; family Cohaesibacteraceae; genus Cohaesibacter; species Cohaesibacter haloalkalitolerans. Next base: position 672,495 of record NZ_QNUM01000001.1, on the reverse strand, counting down.
AGCCGCGGCTCGCAGAGCCTCACGCAGGTTCGAAAGTTCACCTTCCAATGCCACCTGCCGGTCTTTCGCCTGAGCCTTGAACGCCCCAAGCTCCGACTGCAACTGCTGCTTCCAGTCGCGCACGTAGAAACACCGAGCAACTGCGGGATTGACTTCCGGCTCGGTTACAACATGTGCCAGACCAAAGTCCGCCATAAGGGCATCGAATTCCGTCTTGGAAAATCCGCTTGCCTCAGGCAGTAAGTTATCGACCAGGACAAGCCTCGCGACTACCACGTCACATCGGGCAATCAACGAGCGGCCACCCTTGGCAACCGCCCCGGCCTGCAGCTGATCAATGACGATCCAGTTCATCACACTGGCAGCTTCCGGTGCAACGGAAGCATCCACGAATTGATCAAGCGTGACGGTCTCAACCGGCATTTCCGATCTGGTCTTCAGATTCTGCCAAAGGGAAGCTAGGCTTTCAGGCTTGATCAAGCCGCTTTCCTTGATGTTGCTGGCACTATAGCAAACAGCATCACCGGCTATGTCAGTCAGCCAGGCTTGATGAAGGCTGTAGCCAGCCCGATCCCCCAGAGCATTGCTCAGCCGACCAAGGTCCGCGCCACCAGTTTCCACAAAAACAACCGACGGCACAGCCAGATCACGATAAACGTCAAATGCACGCTTCAAACCTGTCCCGACATGTAGGAGAGAGCGAATGGGAAAGACTTTCTGAATCAGATCAAGCGGCGAACAGCCCGCACGGGCAGAACCGGTTATTCCATCCAGCCCCGCAGAAACAGTTTCAGATTGCGTCATTTCATCTAGCCTAATTTTTGAAACGGAAATTACAGTGCTGACAGCTTAACTTGCCGTACGCGAACAGCCAAATCACGCATATCGTCCAGGCCCTTTGCCGCAGGCGAAAGGGTTTTCGGGAATGTCAGCGTCAACTGCAAGTCCTTCCCGTCCTGATCTTTTCCAATCCGAACAAGAGCCGAAAGTGTCAGCGGATAGCGCAATTTTTTCTTGAAGGCCTTGGCAAAGGAAGCCCACGGACCGAGCAGCGCAGCGTCGCTCTTCCAGGCAATCGGCTTACCATCAAGCGCAATCTTCATGCCACGCAGAATTTCGATATCCATGGCGTCCACGATATCAATCTCCATGCGATAGCTGCCCTGTGACAGGGCAGGAAGCCGCAACAGGCTTTTCGTGGCAGGCCCGGCCCAGCGCCCATCCGCTTCGGCATTCCACCAGTTGGATCCATCGATGAACTGCTTGAGATCAACCTTGACACCAGGCTTGGGTTTGGTCTCTTTCCCGTTATTCGACTTGCCCCCCGCCTCTGCTTTTGACTGAGCTGGCTGTTTGGCCTGAGCCTTGGCTGGTGCGCTCTGGCTTTTCTTGAAATAATACTCGAGCTCTTCCTGTAACTGCAGCAATTGCAGCTGCAACAGCTCATTTTCACGTGCGAGATCCTTCAGCTGCTCACTTTCGGCAGTCGCCGAACGGGCAGCCCCTGCGCTGGCCTGATCTTCGTAACTCTGCTCCAGTTGCAGAGAGAGCAGCGCGCTCTCCTGATCCTTCTGCCCCAGCACAGTGCGCTGATCTTCAAGCTGTCGAGACAGAAGCTTGCTCTTCTCGGCAAGTTGCGCCAACTCGGACGACCGAATCTCGATCTGTTTACACGCCGCGCGGTAGCTCTCCCACGCCAGACAGCTCAGAGAACTGCCGTCAGACGAACCATCGGCGGACGGCAGATCAGCGGCACTTTCCATTTCCTGAAACAGCTCCTGACAGGCGGCATAGTCAGCAACGAGCGGGCTTGCCATCAAGTCAAGAAGACTGTCATGGGCCAAGGCCAGCGCCTCCCCCGTGGGAGCAGCAAGCTCAAGACCCAATTTCTCCTTGGCGAGCGCAACCAGACTGCCAGCATCCGAAGCGAAGGATGCAACATTGACCAGAATGGCCCGATCCTTGTTTGCAAAATAGAAATTGAGCATCCGGCTGTTTTCCACAAGCCACAGGCTCATTGTCTTGCTGACAAGCTCTGGATCAGGGCGGTTTTCCACCAGAAGGCTCGCCAGTGCATAGGCAGGAGAAGAGTACACCAGCACGAATTTGAAGAGGTTGTCGAATTGCTTCCAGTAATCGAGCAACTGGACGCCCTTAGCATCAGCCCATCCCCAGTCAGTCATGGTCATGTTGGCCGACATGAAGTCATTGACCATGGTCTCCCAGAACTTTCCGGGGCGAATCTGTCCAAATTGATCGGGATCATCCGGCGAGATCTTGTAGGCATCAAACATCGCCTGCGACATGGCTTCGGGGGAAAGATGCTGAACTGGTGTGGGATGAGCAGCACCAAGGCCGCTTGCCAGCAAGACTCTGTGGGCAAAGTCATACCCTGAATTCCGATGTCCGCAGGACAAAACTATCGACATTTACTCATCTCCATAGACCCGACTATAAGCTTTTCCGAAAAACTGCATTGCCAAGCAAAAATATCAATTAGAGCATGAAATACACGGCTTCAGATGATTGAAGAACATGTAACACACCCCGAAAAAAAATTGCATAAAAATTCGAGAGTTTTCTTTCTTAGAAGTTTGATTTGACTATGTGTTTAACCAATCTTTGAAAAACCGAAATCTGCCTGCGCCATTTTGCCTCTCGCCCGCACAAGATGGGGGCTTTCCTGGGCAAAGCCAGTTCTGACACTTGTTTTCACGAGAGAACGGGAAAAAATACTTGCGTTCACAAGGAGCGCTCTGCAAAGGACCCAAGGCACAGATTGACAAGATGCCCGCACGGAACAGCGCCGCCTTGCACCAAAAGGCTCCCGTTGCCCATTTGGCCAATTATCCCCAAATAGGAAACACGGAAATTACCGGATGCTCAGAACCGCAGGATTGAACGCTGGAGCCACATCGGCATCGACGTCAGACACAGCCTCGACATCGACCTCCACAGCAACAGGCTTCTGGGCATAGAGCGGCCGCTCATAAGCGCGAAGGGTCAGGAGCCTTGGCGGCACGGGAGCAAACGCACCAAGCCCATTGACATTCCGTTCCACCAGATTACGCGCAAAAGCGGGCACTGCAGCCTTGTTGCCCTTGGCTGTAAAGAAGTTCCCCTTGACCTGAATGGTCCCCGCGAGCGCCTTTACAAAGTCCTTTACGAACTCCGGATCCGGCGCCTGAGGCTCTTTCCAGAAACTGTCGAGAGACCCCTGATGCGTCAACCCCTTGATGTCATAGATCGCATGCCCCAGAACCTTGACCGGACACCCGGACCGCACAGAATGCAAGCCGACAGTGCTATTGATCATCACACAGCCCTTTGCATGCCTCAGCATGAACGTGAGGTTGCCGCCAACAATGAAATGGACGCGATCGGAAACCCCTAGTTCCTTTGCCTTCTTGCGGATGAAGCTCCCCCACCGCTCCCAGCCGTTATCCAGAGGATGGGCTTTCAGAATGAGGTTTGTCCGCTTGCCGGTATTCCGGGCAAAAGACACCATGGCGCTCTCGATGGCCTTCTTCTGATGTGAGAAAGGCGCGTTTGAGCGCAACTGATAGTCACTCTGCAATTGAAGGGAAAAAACAAAGAACGGCCTCCGCTCGCGGCCAAGCTTGGTCACCAGACGCCGGGCTGCCACGTTGCGGCGCTTTTCATAGAACAATCCCGGGATGCCAGAAATATACTCAAGCAGCGGATTATAATAGCGGTCTGCCTTGTAGAAGGGATAAAGGAACCAGAGGAAATAGCTGAGCAGATTGTAGCTCACCTCAAAGACGATTTCCCTTGGTTTCGTGTAGGGATATTTCTGTTGCAGGTCCGGTTCATCACAACGCTGGGCGATGGCCCGGATCTCATCCGGATCAATCGGGAAGTGCGAAAAGGCAGACATGCCCCCGCGCTCCAGAGTAATCCAGTCCGGCCTCAAATACCCGAACTCATAGGCGTAGGTGGGAATACCAAGCTCATCGGCCACTTTTGCCGCGATCTGGTGGTAGGGCTTGCGGTCAGCGTAATAGATGATATCGGTGACGCCATGCTTTGCGATAAAGCGGCGCAGATATCCTTCCCACGCAGAAAAAGGCAGACGGAAACCAAACCCCTTGCGCCCCCACCACAGAATCCTGTCGCCCAGACAGAAATTGATGCGTAACGCTGTGTGGCCATCCTTTTCGAGACGGTTGGCGACATTGCGCGCAAAGAACGAGGGATGACCCTGAAGAAAGAGAAAGACTCTCTTTCCGTCCCGCACATCAGAATTTTGCAACTCCTGGGTCACACCAACACCGCACATCCAGAAAATCTGCGCCCGGTTTCAATCACCGGGCACAACTGTTAATTGGACAAGCCTTCGAACGCATTCCCGGTGCTGGCTACACTACGTACAGAGGAGGTTGCCAAACTCCACAACTGCAGCACCTTGCCGATCTCGACACCACGAGCATTCGATACGAAGACGGAATCCTTGTCCTCAAGATGGAAGGACTGCGCGTAGAAATACGACCGCGCATGCTTCATGTTAATACGATAAATAGTAGGAACCTTGCCACGAACCTGCCGCGTGTACTGAATGTTCATGGAATCCAGCACTTTGGGATCTTCATATCGGAAGACGAAGACGCCCGTCGCATCAGCGCGAATATCATTCAGGCCACCAGCGGCAGCGATTGCTTCCAGAACGGAAATACTGGAGGCATCAAACGTGTAGACAGATGGTTTCTTGACAGCGCCAAGAACCGTATAGCGTTGCGGATCGTGCGCCAGATAAATCCGGTCGCCACGCGCAACATAAATATTTTCATCAGGCTGATTGATGACTGTTTCCAGCTGCTGAACACCCTGACGACTTCCGCGCATCAGCGTAACATAGGTTTCACGTGCAGGATATTTGGTGCCACCAGCCTGAGCAACCACGTCAAGCAGGCGAACCCCCTGCGATGGGAGAGGATAGAGACCCGGCTTCGAAACATCCCCACTGAGCGTCACGATGTTGTTTTCATTGCGCACAACATTGACCATAGCCTGCGGCTGAATGGCCTTGCCTTCAAGGCTTTCTATGACGAGATCCTGAATTTGCAGCGGCGTCTTGCCCTTGACCTTGATCGACCCGGTGTAAGGCAGCGAGATCTCACCCTTTTCGTTCACGACGACACTGGGGAATTCGGCACCCTTGCCGGACTTGTTGGAAAACAGGCCGCCCTCATCTGCCTCGAAGACCGTCACCGACAGCACATCGCCCACACCGACTGTGGAAACTGGCAGATGGCGGGCCGTTGTCTTGAACTGGCTGTGAAGGCTGACAGGCATGAATCGGGACAATCCGTCCACAATCTGCGAGTCGACATCGACAACGAGATACTCGTTTTTCTCGCTCTGCGTTTCGATCTCCGAAGAGAGAGGCCCTTCTCTGGGTGTGATGGCACATCCAGCAAGAGAGGCTGAAACGATCAAAACAAACAGCGATCTAAGCATGGGTATATTACTCGTTGGTACGACAGTGAACCAGATCTCAATCGAGGCCTGTGCGAAAGCTTATAGTCACGCTCCGACTTGAGAGTACAAAAACAGCAGCAGAAAACTCAAACAGTTAACCCCAAGAGCGCCCACTTTAGAGCCGACAGTTGCACAAACACCACAATCGAAAATAATTACTTCTCATCAATAGCCACCTCAATATCACTCATAAAGCGAAATTTCAACGCCATTAGTACACTATTAGGCAAAGCCAGCCCCGCAAGCCTTTCCTCAAAGCCCGAGGCGAAAGGCTATCCTTGCCAAATAAAGCATAGCCCTATCCCTACAGGATTGTGTTTTATTATTCCTTAACCGATATATACCTGAAATTGCAGACTCAGCCTCGCACGACTTTAGATTACTCGGATCCACATATTGTGGATAGCGTATCATCGCCAGAAAAACGAGTTCATCAAGTGTCCGCACCCGATTGCGCCGGGGGCAACGCGTTGTGTCTTCACTCACACCCCACCCGGCATAAAAGGGCAGACCATGGACAACAACGCGCTTGCCACGCAACAGGGCCTCAAAGCCAGAGAGTGAGCTTATTGTCTCCACGCTATCGCATTGCTCGATAAGATCGATGATGTCTGTATCGACCTCCACCGCGTCAGCATAAAGAGCAGTCTGTTCACCGGACAGGGCTCCCAGCCGCAGCCCATTGGCGACATCGGGATGGGGCTTGAAGATGATGAAAGCATCGGGATTGGCCTTGCGAACCTGCTTTAACAGCAACAGATTCGGGTTTTCCCCTGACGCCAGATCAAGACTGTCGCTTCGGCTCTTCCGGATCGAAGCATCGTCGCTCACCTGACCGGGCACCAGAATGGTCTGACGGTCGGTGTCAAAACCGGCTCGCTCTGACGGAGCCCCGACATTATACTTCGACACACGCAGTGCCACGACCTGTTGGCGAAAGGCCGCGCCCCGTGCCCGCTCCTCGTCCGTCACTTCAGCCTGTTCCAGCATCAGCTCCAGATCGCTGGGCCGCGAGGGGTCATAATAGATCCCGGTCCCGTCCATGATCAGGGAGGCCGCCGGAACAAAGGCCGCCCCCAACCCGACGGATCGAATGAAGCCATCCTCGACATTGACGATCGGAACGCTCATCGCCTCACAGGTTGCACGTTGCTCGTCACTCAACCGGGTTGTCCAGGCGAAGAGACTGGCCCCGCTGGCCTTGGCAGCTTTAACGGCACGTGCAAACGACCAGAAAAAGCGCGGCTTGCCGGGCAAGTGCGCCAACATGCCGCAGATCGAGCCACGGTTCCAGAAGCCGACGCCATAGATCACGGCCGGCCGGTCCTGCCATTGCACGGGGTGTGCAGCCATTACCCGTCCTCCTCATGGCTCGGCGGCTCCGAAGCGGCAACATGGTAGCGAAACGGCCGGTTCACCCAGCGACGGAACCAGCCGGGCAGAGCGTTGCTGACGAGGATAAGCCAGAAGAGATGACGCGGAAATATGATCCGCTCCCGCCCCCGCGCCACGCCGCGCAGGATAAGAGAGGCCGCTTTGCTGGCGGGTATGATTCCCGGCAAAACCCCCATCTGGGCGGCGGTCTGCTGGCTTTCGATATGGCCCGGATAGACCACACTGACCTTGACGCCATGCGCGGCAAGATCCTCTCCCAGCGCCCGCCCCCAGGCGGCAAGTCCGGCCTTGCTGGCACTGTAGACCGGGCTGTCCGGCTGCGGCTGAATGGCAGCAAGGGAACTGACAAGAACCAGATGGCCCCGCCGCCGTTCCTTCATCGCCTGGGCAAGACAATCCGTAAAGTGGATGGTTCCGGTGAGATTGACCGCCAGTTGCTCCCGCTGCTCTTGCCGGCTTTCAAGCAAACCGCTCGGGCGACGCCCCGAAAAGACACCCGCGTTGCAAATCACCAGATCCGGCAGACCAGCCGTTTCGACAAGGGCCAATGCCTGCTCGACACTGTCCTCATCGGCAAGATCCAGCGGCAGGCAGGACACCTGCGCACCCGCCAGTTCACAATGCCGTTTGACCGCCTCAAGAGCCACCGTGCTGCGCGCTGTCAGGATCAGCCGGATATCCTCGGCAGCACAGGCCATGGCCAGCGCAGCTCCCAGCCCCTTGCTGGCTCCGGTAATCAGAATGGAGCGCGGCACCTTGCCCATCAGTCAAACCCGTCAGTCAGTAGTCAGATTGCCAAGCGACGTGGCAATGGAGAAATTTGCCTCTTCCAGCTTCCTCAGCTCCCGCGCCGTGATGTCAACCGCCTGTTGCAGTTGTTCTTCACTATGCGTGGCACTGATGAAAAACCGCAGGCGCGCCGCATGCATCGGCACCGCAGGATAGGTGATCGGGAAGGCATAGATGCCATTGTCCATCAGGTTGTTGCTCAGCTTGACGGCCCGCAAGCTGTCGCCAACGATCACCGGCACCACGCAGAATCCGGCGCTATGCCCGGTATCAAGCCCGGCAGCCTGCGCCGCTTTCAGAAAGAACTGGCCATTGGACTGCAGCTTTTCCACCCGCCAGGGTTCGCGCTGCATGATTTCCAGTGACTTGGCCCCGGCAACAGCGAGCGGGGCCGACAGGCCCACACTATACATGAAGCCGGATGCAAAGAATTTCAAAATGTCGATCAGCACCTGATTGCCGCAGATATAACCGCCGCAACCGCTCATGGTCTTGCTCATGGTGCCCATCCAGATATCAACCTTGGAAGGATCGACAGCCTGCTGCTCGAACAGGCCCTTGCCCGTTGCGCCCAGCACACCCAGGGAATGGGCTTCGTCGACCATCAGCCAGACGCCGAACCGTTCCTTGATCTCGACGAGACGCGCCAGATCCGGCATGTCGCCATCCATGGAATAAAGCCCCTCGACCACGATCATTACTCGATCATGGGCATCGCGGGTCTCGGCCAAGATCCGTTCCAGATCGTCAAGGTCATTATGCTTGAAGGATCGCCGCGTCGCACCGGAAAGTTTGCAGCCCGTCGTCACCGAGTTGTGGCTATAGGCGTCAAACACCACCAGATCCGTCGGCCCGAGCAGCTCACCGATCGTCGAAACGTTGGTGGCATGGCCGGAAACGAAGACCAGCGCCGCTTCGCTTTGATAGAGCTCGGCCAGTTGCTTTTCTAGCGCACCATGAAACGGGCGCTCACCTGAGGTCGGACGCGAACCGGAAACGGAGGTGCCAAAAGCGTCAATGGCATCCTTGGCCGCCTGATGCACCTCGTCAAGGCCATTCAGCCCCAGATAGTCATAGGAAGCAAAATTGATGAGCTCCTTGCCGTCGACGATTGTCGTCGCACCGGCACGGGTCTCGTGCAGAACGAAATAGGGATCCCGTGTCTGCAGCTTTTCGGCCATGTCCCGCTGGATGGCAATCTGTTGATAGAGATCCAGAGTCGCAAAGTCGGTCTTCGACCGGTCAACCTTAGCAGGAGCACCCCGTCTTGCAGCCGGCTTGGAAACCGCCCCCTTGGCCATGGAACGCGAGAGGTTGAGGATGGACTCCCGGTCAAATTGCTGCTTGGACATTCATTGCTCCGTTCTCTTCTATCGGCGAAGAAGACCTTGTTGCATCCACAGACCTTGCCAGCAAACTGCGGCACAGTCGTGTCGCAGCTCTCATGCATCAATGGGGATGATCCTTCGCCCGATCCTTTAAACCATGGCGAAACGGTATCGGCCAGCAGGAAACGGACGCAACAGACGAAATCACATGCCGCTCTTGCGCATTTCCAACAGCTTGTCCGTCGCCTTGGATGCCTCGCTGTCACTGCCGATATGCTGATGCAGCAGCGTTTCCTCGGTAAAGGACAATTTGCTGTTGGCATCGCCCCGGATTCGTTCCAGCACGCGGGCGGCAATGTCTTCAATCGTCGTCCCGTCGGCGATTGCACCCATCGGAATCTCGATATCCAGTTTCTGCTGGGCTGCCGTCCGCAGCTCCATGCCCATCAGGCTGTCCATGCCCAGGTCGGTCAGCGACCGCTTGAGGTTGATCTCTTCCACCGGCATGCGGAAGATGACCGCCACCTCATGGGCCAGAATCTTGGCGATCTCGCCGCGAGCGGCAACATCATCAAGCCCGTCGATCAGGCTGGCAACATCGATCGACTGCTGATCGCGCCGTGAGGACTGCGCTGCTTCCTTGAGCAGCAGCCCGTAAGCAGGCGTCTTCATGATCGCCAGATTGTCGCGAGCATAGCCCCAGTTCATCGGTGCCAGAGTGAGCGTCGCCGGAGCCTCGCCAACAGGCATCTTGTCCAGCAGCTCGACCAGACGATCCATCGCCTGCCGTGCCTTGAACTCGATCCCGCCCGTCGTCTTGGCAAGGATTTCAGCCGTCTGCTTGTCTCTGGCCAGAATGCCGACATCGGTGATGGCACCCCAGCCAACCGCCAACGCAGGCAGGCCTTGCTGCCGCCGCTTGCGTGCCAGTCCATCCATGTAGCTGTTCGCAGCCACATAGTTCGCCTGTCCCGGGTTACCCATCAACACAGATACCGACGAGAACAGCCAGAAGTAATCCAGTTCATCGGAACGGGTCAGATGATCAAGATTGTTGCTCCCGACCACCTTCGGCGTCAGCACCTTGTCGATCTGCGCATCACTCATGTTGGCCAGCAGCACGTCATCCAGCACCGCAGCCATATGCATGACGCCCTTGATCGGGCGCTCCTTGCGCAACGTCACCAGCAGGGCATCAAGAGCCGCAGCGTCGGCCACGTCACATGGCCGAACCTCAAGGGCACAGCCCCGGACCGCCAGTTTCTTCTGCAGCTTCAGCCCATCCTCGGACATCTTGCCCGAACGGCTCGTCAGCACGATAGAACGCGCACCATGATCGGCAAGCCAGAGCGCAACCTCAAGGCCGAACCCGCCAAGACCGCCAACAAGCACATGGTGCCCTTCGCCATCAACGCGGAAGCCGCCTTCGCTGGCCGGAGAGGCCATCGGCTCGGGCGCCCGCACGACGATCTTGCCAATATGGCCAGAGCGCTGCATGAGACGGAAGGCATCGACAATGTCGGCGCTTTCGAACAGGCGGTAAGGCAGCTGGGTGAACTGCTCGTCGGCAATCAGCCCCGACAATTCCCGGAACAGGCGCTTGGCCCGTGCTGGCTGCTTGTTCAGCAACTGGTCGGCATCGATACCGAAATAGCTGATGTTGCGGCGGAAGGGCCGCAAGCCGATCTGGGTGTTGCCATAGAAGTCGCGCTTGCCCAATTCGAGGAATCGCCCGAACGGCCGCACCAGTTCCAGACTGCGCTCCATCGCCTCGCCGAACAGCGAGTTGAGCACCACATCAACCCCTTCCTGATCGGGTCCATCGGCATCGCGCGTGATCGCCCGCACCTGATCGACAAAATCAAGCGAACGGGTGTCCAGCACATGGTCAGCCCCGAGCATCCGCAGGAAGTCGCGCTTCTCGTCATTGCCCGCAGTGGCGATGATCCGTGCCCCGCGCCATTTGGCAATCTGCACGGCGGCGAGACCGACAGCACCGGCAGCACCATGAATGAGGACCCATTCGCCCTCTTCAAGCCGCGCCAGATAATGCAGCGCATAATAGCTCGTCAGGAAGGCAACCGGCATGGTCGCCGCAGCAACCAGATCAACACTTTCGGGCAGTTTCGAAACAGCGCTGTCCATCACCGTGACATGGGAGGCAAAGCTCGCAGGAGCCAGCGTCATCACCGGATCTCCGACCTTGAGATCGCGCACACCCTTGCCAACAGCAACAATCCGCCCCGAACATTCAAAGCCGAGGGTCGGACCGGCAAAGCCGTCTTCCAGCGCTTCCTCAGGCAACAACCCCTGCGCCCACATAACATCGCGGAAGTTCAGCCCGGCGGCAGCAACCTCGATCTCGATCTCTCCCTCAGCCGGAGCCTTGCGCCGGGTCGGGATCCACTGCAACCGGTCAAAGGATCCGGTACGCGGATGGTAGAGCTGACAGGCAGCGTCGGGATCAGCAGTCCCCTGCCCCGAAACCGGCTTTGGCCAGCCACGGCGAATGCGGACAACGGTCTGCGAGACCTCACCCAGCAGGACTTCGCGTTCTTCCCCCGGCACGTCGATCAGCGCACCAAGGCGGGCAACCTGATCCTCAAGCGAGAGACCGGCAGCAAAATCCACCATGCGCACATCGTGATTTTCATATTCGTTGCTGACGGTGCGGCCAAACGACCAGACAGAGCTCTGGACCGGATTGACCGGCGCCTCGCCCGGCACCGGATAGCCGCCCGGAGCGACCACCCACAGCCGCATGGCAACATCGGATGTCAGGCGCACCAGCTCGGCCAGCATATGCAACCGCGGCGCAAGGCAATCCATTGCCTCCTTGCCATCGGCAAAGGCACCAGACACGCAAACCACGTCCAGATGACCATCCCGAGCAGCAGCCCGGATCGCGTCTGCCGCATCAGCAAGTGCCTTGCCAGCCTTGAGGTCGACGCTAGCAACGGCCGTTGCCCCAACAGCCTTTTCCAGAGCAGCCGCGAAGGCCTTTTCGCTCTTGTCCCGGCTTTCCAGCAACAGAATGCAGCTTCTGTGCTCGCCATCAAGCGCGGGAACCTCAGCGGCGCCCGCCTCTCCAGCATCAGCCACAACAGAGACAGCCTTGGCCGCAGTCAGTAGATAGGCGCCGGACAGGTCGGTCTCGCCATCAGCATCGGCGAAAGGCACAAATGTGACAGGACCAAGCCCGGTAGCCTCGATCCAGCCGCGCCAGTCTTCCGCCATGCCATAGTTCGAAACCGGGAAGGACGGATCGACAGAGCCATCAAACCAGTGCTCGGCAGGGCCGAACACCACATCCTGAAACACATTCGCATCCGACAGGCTCATCAGAATCAGACTGTCATCTGCCATGAGAGCAGGCAACGCATCCAGCATGGTTGTGGCCTGATCCACCATCTGCAACCCATTGGCCGAGACCACCAGATCGAACGGCGCAAATGCCTCCAGAGCCTCAAGATCGGACTTGAGGGCAACCGCCTCGAAATTGATCGAGTTGGCAAACAGGATACCAAGACGGTCCATCAGCAATTTGTTGGAATCGGCAGCAACCAGAAGCCCCTTCTTGGCCTCGATCAGCGGCAGCAGTGCCTTGGTGAGGCGTGCCCCGGCAACACCGAACTCCAGCACGCGCAGCGGGCGGCCCTCCGGCCATGCTGCCAGAACCCGCTCAAGCGCTGCCATCACCTGATCCACATGGGCTTCAGCCAGAGGGGCTGAACTCAAATGCTGTTCAAACAGGTCGTGGGAATAGAGATCCCGCGCCAGCGGCTCGCCGCCAAAGCTCGTGTCCATCGTCTTCAGCAGATCCGGCAGACGCATCAGGGCGTGATTGAGCATCACGCAATCGGCAGACCAGCGCGGATTTTCGCCAAGCAGTATCTGCAGAACCTGCGCCACCTCCGGCAGTCCGCTTTCCCCGGCCAGCACCCAGCCGTCATCGGTCGGCGTGGCAAGGCCCGACTGTTCACAGATCGCGATCAGGGCACCAAAAATCGCTTTGCGATGGGTTGACCGGACCCGGATATCCTCATCCGCCTCATCGCCGGAAAGGCCCTCCCGCTCGGCAAGCCTTGGCAGGCTGGACTGGCTCAGGGCGAGATCGGCATCCGCAAACTGGCGCAGGACGTCATAGGCCCCCTGCCGGCTGGCGGCATGCAGCAGCAACTGGCCGTCTTCCGTCGCCTGACGATCAGCACCAGCGGCTTGGCTGACGGATTGCAGGATCGCCGCCATGTCAGGCCGCGCACCGGAAGCCACCCCCTCCGGCAGGGCCACCGTCAGGGAAGCATAATAGTAGGCCAGCCGTTCCAGCCCCTGTCGCTGCACCAGCGCTGAGGCGCGGAAGCGCCCGTCCCTGAGGGTCGCGACCAGAGACCCATCCTCGCCAAACATGTTGATGTCGGCCTTGATGCCGCGCGAATTGGACCGAATCACATGAATACGGGCCGAGCGAACCGCAACGCCGGAGCGCAGAATGCGCAATCGGCCGAACCGCACCGGAATGAAGGCCATCTTCTCGGAACCCTTCTCAAGGCTCTCGTAAAGGGTATTCAGACCATGGAAACAGGCGTCGAAATCCAGCGGATGCAATGCGTAGGGCGCAGCCAGTTCTTCCCGTTTGCTCGAAAAGCCATCGCGCTCGCCAATGACAATTTCAATGAAATCGTCACCGTGGCGCTGACAGTGGGTCATGCGCTGGAAGGCCGGGCCGAAATCCAGCCCGAACTGGCGGGAAATGGCATAGATTGCCTCGATTTCCTCTGGCGGGGTGGTCAGAGACAGCGAAGGCGCACAGAGATCATGGTCCGCATATGCGTCCCCTGTATCTCCGGGGATCTTGGCGACACGACATCTTGCGTGCAATTGCCATTCATCATCAACAAGGCGCGCACGGCTCGAAATCTCGACAACGCCGGATGTCATGTCTAGACGGGTCAGGATCGAGGTCGACTGATCCGCATTGAGCGGCAGGGCCTGCAACAGGTCCATATCGCGCAGCTCGACACGATCCGACTTGAAGCCGATCTGGGCAGCGGCAAGCGCCATTTCCGCAAAGGCGGCACCGGGCAGAATGACCTTGCCGTCAACCTTGTGATGTTCCAGATAGGGGATCAGAGCCGTATCAAGCTCGGTTGACCAGACATGCTCTTCATCGCGGATCTGCGGGCCAAGCAGGGCGTGCGGCGTGACCGCATCATTGAAGATATCGAAGGCCTCGCTGCTCGGGCGAATCTTGAACGGTTTGAGCTGCCATGGATAGGCGGGCAACGGGGCCAGCAGAGCCTGCTTCTTGCCGAACACCACATCCCGATCAAACGGCAAGCCATTGGCGATGGCCCGCCCAACCGACAGCAGAACCGGATCGATGGCCTTGTCTTCCTTCTGCAACAGGCTCTCGATGGCAACAACCGTCTGGGCGCGATCGCGCGCGATCTCGGCTATGTAGCTCTTGAGGATGGGGCGTGGCCCGATTTCGATGAACTGGGTCTGTCCGTCAGCAAACGCAGCCTCGACAGCGCCGAGGAAGTGCACCGGCTGCCGCACGTTGTTCCACCAGTATTCGCCCCCCATTTCACTGCCCTCAAGGCAGCTGCCAGTCACGGCAGAATAGAAGGGAATGGCCGCTTTGGCCGGCTTGATATGCGCCAGATCACCCAGCAACCCGTCCCGGATCGGCTCGACCACCGTGGAATGGAAAGGATAGTTGATATCCAGCATCTTGGCCGCAAGGCGTTTCTTGCGCGCAAACTTGAGGAAAGCTTCCAGCTCTTGCGTCCGCCCGGAAAGGGTAAGGGACTTGTCCGTATTGGTCGCCGAGATCTCGACCCCGTCAAAGCCTTCCGATGCCAGCAAGGCCTCGGTTTCAGCAACCGAGAGCTTGATGACGGCCATCCGACCCTCACCGGCAACAGCTTCCTGATGATGCGAGCGCCAGTAGATGACCTCGACAGCCTGCTTGAGGGTCAGGGCACCACAGGCCCACCCGGCAGCAACCTCGCCAACCGAATGTCCCATCACCCCGCCAACAGCAAGCCCGGCAGCCTTGAGAGACTGTGTCAGGGCAACCTGCACCGCGAACAGCAGCGGCTGCGCCACGGACGTCAGCTTGAGATCCTCCTTGAGGGTCTCCTCGAAAAGCTTGGCCTTCAGCGACCAGCCCGCAAGCGGCAGGAACAAGGCGTCAACTTCATCAAGTGCAGCCGCAAAAACCGCATTCTGCTGATAAGCGATCTGCCCCATCCCCGCGAACTGCGAGCCGTTGCCCGAATAGACGAAGACCGGATTGCCGCTTGCCCGCGCAGCGGTCGACTGCACGGTAGCCACGCTCTTTTCGCCACGGGCAAATTGGCCAAGGCTGTCGGCAAGAGCCTCCTTGCTGTCACAAACGATGGCGAGACGCTCGTCCAGCAGGGAACGGCGCCAGCCAAAACCGTTGCGCCACCCATCAAGGGACGCATCGCTGGCCACGATAGCCTCTGCCGTCCTTGCAGCCAGAGCCTGCAGAGCATTTTCCGATTTTGCACTCAGCACAAACAACGACTGAGCGGCTCCATCGTCATTGGCGGCAATGGGCGGCGTAGAAACAAGGCCAGCTGCGCCTTTGACCGGACGATGCTCCTTATCCGTATCAGAAACCAGCACATGGGCATTGGTGCCGCCAAACCCGAAATTGTTGATGCCCGCATAGCGGATCTTGTCACCGCGTTCGAGAGCGGAATTGTCACGATTGAGCGCCAGATTCAGCTCATCGAACGGAATATCCGGGTTCGGCGTCTCGATCCCGAGGCTGGCGGGCAACAGATCATGCTCCAGCGACAGCAGCGATTTCAGCACGCTGGCAAGACCGGAGGCGGGCTCCATATGTCCCAGATTGGATTTGACCGACCCGATCGGCAACGGCTTGTCGCGCTTCTGGCCCAGCACCCGACCAAGTGCAAAGGCTTCGGCCGGATCACCCACCCGCGTTCCGGTGCCATGCGCCTCGATGAAGGCCAGAGCATTCGGATCGAGCTTCATGCCCGAATAGATCTGCTCCAAAAGGACAGACTGATACTCCATGGACGGCAGCGCCACGCCGGAGGTGCGGCCATCCGAGTTGATCCCCGAAGCCACAATGCGCCCGTAGCTCTTCTGCACAGCCGGATCAAAGACATCACTGCGCTGAAGCACCAGCACAACGCCACCTTCGGCCCGCACATAGCCATTGGCATTCTCGTCAAAAGGCCGACACAGGCCTTGCGGCGACAGCATCGAGGCAGCAGAGAAACCAACGAACGGAAAAGGCGACAGCAGAAGGTTGACCCCGGCAACAATGGCCGTATCAATCTCGCCGGACTGCAGTCGCTTCATGGCCAGGTCCAGTGCCACAAGCGACGACGAACAGGCCGTATCCACGGTGAAGCTCGGACCGTGCAGATCATAGACATAGGAAATGCGATTGGAGACCAGCGACAAGGTATTGCCGGTCATCATGAAGCTGTCAGAACTCGCCGGATCGAAGAAAAAGCGGTTCGAGTGATCGCTACCGGAGTTACCGACAAACACGCCGATATTGGACCCGGCCACTTCGGATACCGGCAAACCGGCTTCTTCCAGCGCCTCCCAGACCAGCATCAGCAGCAACCGCTGCTGCGGATCCATCTGGGTCGCTTCACGTGGAGACAGGGAAAAGACGGCAGGATCAAAGCCCCACACGTCGTCCAGCAGACCGGCACGGAACGTGTAGCTCTTGCCAGCCTGGCCAGATTTGGGATGCAGATAGCGGAAGGTAGAAAAGCGGTCAGACCCCATTTCTCCGATGCTGCATGTTTTCGAGACAAGCAAATCCCAGAACTCAGATACATTGTTCGCCCCGGGAAGACGGCAAGCCCGCCCAATAACTTCTACCCTGTTGTCACTCATCGTTATTTCAATTGTCTTTCACTGTCATCGTGGCCTGCCCCCTCAAGTAAAGGGAGAAACAAACTCGCAGCATAAACGCTCATTACAAAAAAACAAATTCTTCGATACTAATACTGAATTAGAGCTTTTTGCTTGAGTTCAGTAAGATAGTCAATAGCCCTTTCAATCTCGCAAATTGCGCCCGTTTCCAAATCGATGTAGCGCGGATAGCGAACCAGCGCAGCCATTGCCAATTGCAGAAACGAGACGGTCTGGCGACGCTCCGGTGCTTTAAGAAAGTCGTCCGTCAGCCCCCAGCCCGCATAAAAGGGCATGCCGAAACATCTGACAGGTTTTCCCCATATCAACGCCTCGAAGCCCATCTGCGACGTAACAGCATAAACCCTGATTGCCTTTTCAATAAGGCGAGAAGGCAAACAGCCCTCGGCAATCACATGAACATTCGGCATCTGCCGCAACTGCTCGACATCAAAATGACCGGCTCTCGACCGCGTGAAAACATCCGGATGCATCTTGACCACAATGTCCAGACCGGGATTCTCGGCACGGGCAGCGGCAAACATCCTCTGAAAGGAAGCCCCGTCCGCCATGCCATAGCCGATGGACGCATCGTGCCGCACCTGATCGATGACCAGAACATACCGATCAGGCAAAGGGCCATCGAATTCCCGGCCATCATTGTATTTGGACAATCTTGCATCACGCCAGCGCGTAAGTATGCCCTCGATGCGGGCCGCCTCGTTACCTTCCAGAGGGGTCGCTATGAGGCCTTCCAGACGGGAGGGACCATGTGCATCGTAATAGATGCCCAGATCATCCAGAACAACCGACAGTGAAGGGTCATTGCGGCGGAAGGATCGCATGAAGCCATCTTCCATCAGCAGAACAGGCGTTCCCCGCCTTCTGGCCATGCGGGCAGCAAGATGGCCAGACTTCCGCCCCCAGCCAACCATGGACCGGCAGACCATGGGCTGAAACGGCAGGCAGAACACAGGCTTTGCCCCAAGAGCCCGTTCGACCGTCCGATCCTGACACAGCTCCAGTGAAGGAGATGCATAGGCAACCTCCTCGCGATGAAGAGACGCATGAAAGCTGTCAAGAATCGCAGATAACACTCTCAAGCCTCCACAAACAGACTTAATGCCGAACATTGCCCCGGGATAGGAAATTGCGGTCGCATCGGCCGCATAGTCACTTCGGGCAGTCGTAAGTAGCACGATACCCGCCGCTTCGCTAGCCGCCCGGATGGCAAACCCGAACGGATTGGCCGCATAGTCGGCAACTCGATCAGGTTCATCTCCAACCTCTACCACAACCGGACGTGAGCACAGCCCAACAATACGGACACACTGAACTCCACATCAGCAAACACCCACAACACCTGATCGCTCTTAGTAAAATTACCCATATAGACAGTTACTTTCACTGGAATTTAAAGTTGACAATCAAGCATGACAGGCAATTTAATGGCTCATGAGAAATTTTTGCAAAGCCTGTGTATTTAAGAGAAAAATGGCCAATTGAGATCAAAAAATTGTATTTGATTGGCAAGAAGTAGCTTCTATTCCACCATTCTTGTTTTCTTTTAAAAGTTGACCATTGCATAGAGGGACACATGAATCCTTATCAGAGACTTCCCGCGACAGCATTCTGGAAACTTTCAGTCGCTCAAAAGCACATGTTTGACATTTCGGATCTCTGGGACCCTAAATTCAACATCAAGCCTCAGGACAAGGTCGCCACGTTTGGTTCCTGCTTTGCCCAGCACATCGGTAGGGCGCTGAACAAGAGAGGGTTCAACTGGCTAATCAGCGAGCATGCGCCAGCCGGATGCAGCGAAGCCCTCGCCAAACGATACAACTACGGCGTATTCACCGCCAGGACCGGCAACATTTATACAGCATCCCTGCTCAAACAATGGACAAAGTGGGCTCTCGGCCTCGAAACCCCACCAGAAGAAGTCTGGCAGACGGATGGCAGATTCTTTGACCCGTTCCGCCCGACAATCGAACCCAACGGCTTTGAATCTCTGGACGATCTGCTCAAGACCCGGCAGCATACGCTGGCCTGTTTCCGGAGAGCCATCGAGCAGTCAAGCTATTTCGTTTTCACTCTTGGTCTCACGGAAAGCTGGCACAACAAGACCCATGGACATGAATATCCTCTCTGCCCCGGCACTGCGGCGGGAGAATTCATCGAAGACGAACATGTTTTCATCAACCAGAAATTCGGCGACATCAAAACCAGCTTGCTGGAAGTCACCGAATTGATGAAGGGCGTCAACAGCAATCTGAAGTTCATCTTCACGGTCTCTCCGGTTCCGCTGGCCGCCACCAACTCCCAACGGCACGTCGCAGTCGCAACGATGGCTTCCAAATCCATCCTGCGCACCGTCGCCGACGAGCTTGTGACCGACTACGATGATTTCGACTATTTCCCATCCTACGAAATTATCAACAGCCCAATCTTCAAGGGCGCTTTTTTCGAGCCTAACCTGCGGGCGGTCAATCACTATGGCGTCGACTTCGTGATGGACCAGTTTTTTGCCTGTCTGGGAAGCAAATTTCCGATGACTGCGACAGAAGCAGTCCCGGCGCCTGCTGCGCCTTCTCCGAGCCAGGAAGCAAAGAAGGTGGCAGAAGCACCAAGCATCACCAAGGAAGCAGATGAAGTCTGTGACGAAATCATCCTGGAATCCTACGCCAAGAGTGAACAAGCATGAGAAAAATACTAGTTTATGGCGATAGTCATGTCGCAAATATCGCCATGGTTGCACCACAGTTGATGCAGCCCGATGCCAGGTTCATTTTCTTTTCTGCTCCTGGCCCGGTGTCGTCTCTCGTGTTTGTAGAAGACTGCTGCCTGAAGCTCAAACCAGCCCCAGCACGCTGGCCCAACCATCCCACTATTGCACCAGAAACCTTCCAGCAATGGTACGAAGGCACCCAAGCGCAGCTGAGAAAGATCTCCGAAAACAATGACTACCTCGATTTCTCTAAATTCGATGCAGTTATCGTCTACGGCGGGGGACTTGGTCTGATCCTGAATTCGGCATGGTGGAAACTGTCAACTCTGTCGGTTCGATGCAGCCAGCCGTTCCTGATGGACATGCTTGAAGAAAGCTTCAACTCAATCAAGGCGTCCACCTGGCTTGGCGAACTCAAGCCCTTTATTGAAACTGGTGGCACTGTCTTCTACATGCCACCACCACTTTTGAACGAACAGGGATTTGGCGAAGTGGAAGAGGCGGACCAGAATCTGAAAATGCTGCGATCCACTCCGGAAAACGCCAACTATTGCAGGGATTTCTTGCCAGCACTGTCCGTCGCTCTGGCCAAGCGTGGCGTTCGGTTGCTAAATCTTCCAGACGAGCTGTTTGACAGCAGCTTCCGGGCAACGAAATCCAGCTTCAAGTTTTCCAAACCAAAGGACTTCGCGCACCTCAATGAAGAGGGAGCATTGCTTGTTCTAGGCAATCTGATCGCGAAAAGCATGGAACAATTAGCCAAGCCAAAAGGCTAGACCGCTAGCACGAACACGGGGACGGTGTTGTCAGAAAGCGGCAAGCTGACTGGCAACACGCTTTGTATCTTGCCCTAAAGATTTTCCCAAAGCGCGTTCTTCAAGCTCTCGACGTCATCGTCACCAAGATAGTCCCGAATCTCTTCAAGCGCATCAAGCAGGTGCTGACGGACGTCAGGGACACCCCGCTCCTCGGGAGATTGGGCCATCAGTTCCTCAACATAGGTTGTGAACCAGTGGCTTGGAGCAGATCCCAGATGCTCGGCAATCACACGCATGCTCTCGACAGCAACCACCTTGCGCATCCGCACCGTTATGCAGTCCGAATGCAGCCGTGACTTGGCCTGCACTGCATCAAGGAAGCCGAGACGCTCGGGAAACGCCAGAAAGGCGCGCAGCCAGTAATCGTAGTCAAAGGCGGTCTTAAGGGACTGGTTGAATGGCCCGAGCAGCCGATACATCGGCCGCAGGAAAAAGGCCGTCGGCTGGCAGATGAAGCACCCTTTGCGAAATTCCTCGACCGGAACAGTTGGCGGCACGGTCGGATAGCGGCCCAGTTCCTTGCCACGTTCATCCACATGAACCCCACGCCCATAGAGCATGATCCAGCCTGGATGGGCCGCGAACCCGGCAACCGCCCGCTCCACGGCCCCCTCGGCATAGAGATCATCCGAATTGAGCCAGCCGATATGCGTGCCACGCGTCAGGGCAAAGGCCCGGTTCAGGGCCTCCGCCGGACCGGTATCCCGCTCCGACAGCCAGCGCAACCGCTTGTCCTTCTCCTGCAGGCTACGCAGAAGCTCGACCGTTCCATCGGTTGACCCGCCATCAGCAACAACCAGTTCAATTTCTCCGTAGGACTGGTCCAGAACGCTGGCAATGGACTCTCCAATGAAACTGCACTGATTGTAGGAAGGCATGAGCACGGAAACGAGAGGGCGCTGGATCATGATTTTGCAGCCCTCCAGAGCCGGATAGCCAGCTCGACTGCCTCTTCGTATCTGGGCACATCAGGCTCGAACTGATCCGGATAATCCGAAAAATCCATGTCGAAAACCGGCTCTGCGCGGTCAGGAAAGGCGATCAGCTTCAATCGATCATTACCTTGCTGAAAGTTCTTGAGGAACTCCTGAGCCTGCCCCTTGGAAGCATTGATATATTTTCCCCGACACAAAGAGGCAACAAGCCTTGCAAGAGCGTCACGCTCCTCATTCCTCCGGCCATCAATGACATTCGGCATCTGCCTGTTGATCTCGCGCAGAAACTGCAACCCGGCCCTGTCCATAGAGACATTCTCCTTGTGGTCAGGCCGAACCTTACCCTCCTCGGCCAGACCAGCCAGATGGCAGAAATCCGAAATAATACTTCCATCGGTCCATTCCTGCGGATGGAATATCCCGGGCCGGATTGCATCCTTGCCAAACACCTGCGCCCAGTTGGAATACCCCTCATCATAGGCATAGTAGTAAGGAGGATTGGCGGGGTCGACCTTCGGAAAGGCAAAGGCATGCTTGAGGCCGGACTTGATCGTCGTTGAATAGAGACTGACAGCGACCCGGTCCTGCCTGCGAAAATAGATGACAACCTCGAATTCCTCGACCCACGGTTCAAGAAACCTCTTCAGATTCGCGATCAGGTTTGGCGCTCTCAGGCGGCTGTGGAAATGCTCACTGGACAACACCAGTGTATCGGCTTTCGCCGCAGTTTTGGAACTCTCCCGCACCAGATCGGTCACGAACCCTTCGCGAAAGGCCAAAAATTCTTCCCGCGAATAGAATTTCAAGAACCGGCCAACATCGAGTTCCCATGCCCGGGGATGTGCACAGGCAACAAAATGCCATTGAGACCCACCGTTCAATCCGGCGCTTGCCGGGTAGAATACCCCATCCTTGAGAAAGGAGGCGCGATTCTCACTCAGAAAATGCTGGATGGTCGATGTTCCGGTCTTCTCCGTGCCAACATGCAGAACACAACGCTTGAATGCCTTGCTGTGGGAAGCTCCCCTCCACCAGGGGCGATCAATTTCAGGAAGGACACACAGGCGCACGCCCCCCTCAACCGCCTCTTTCTTGACACCATTCGCCTTAGAATCATCCATTCGGCCACTCTTGAAATGACGGCAGCTTGTCAGCTTACAACTGACAGGCGCACCCCATTCGAACTGCTGTCGATCTCTGCCAGACAGGCCCTATTTCGTTCGAAGATCCGCATGGTTGTCAAGGAACCACTGATAGGTGTCCTTGATTCCATCTTCGAGGGAGATATTGGCGGTCCAGCCCATATTCGCAAGCCGCGACACGTCCATCAGCTTGCGGGCCGTACCGTCCGGCTTCGACGTATCGAACCCGATCCGCCCCTTGAAGCCGGTTGCCTTGGCAATCAACTGCGCCAGTTCACCGATCGTCACATCCGTCCCGGAGCCGACGTTGATATGACTGAGCATCGGCTCGGTATTGGCCTCATAGGTGTCCTTGTCCAGATCCAGAACGAACAGCGATGCTTCAGCCATGTCGTCGACATGCAGAAACTCGCGCATCGGCTTGCCGGTACCCCAGATGACCACCTCTTCCAGACCATCAGCAGCCGCTTCATGGAAACGACGCATCAGGGCAGGAAGCACATGACTGTTCTGTGGGTGGAAATTGTCCCCCGGGCCATAGAGATTGGTCGGCATGACAGAGCGGTAGTCCGTGCCATACTGCCGGTTATAGCTTTCGCATAGCTTGATGCCGGCGATCTTGGCAATGGCATAGGGCTCATTGGTCGGCTCAAGAATGCCGGTCAGCAAGGCGTCTTCCTTCATCGGCTGCGCCACTGCGCGGGGGTAGATGCAGGAAGAACCGAGGAACAGAAGCTTCTGCACCCCAACCTGATGGGCCTGATGAATGATGTTGGATTCCATCATCAGATTCTGGTAGATGAACTCAGCCGGATAGGTGTTGTTGGCAAGGATTCCGCCCACCTTGGCAGCAGCAAGAACCACCACATCGGGCTTCTCGGCTTCGAAAAAGCTGCGCACCGCAGCCTGATCCGTCAGATCCAGATCAGCGTGGGTCCGTGTGATCACCTCTTCGCCACGCGCTTCAAGCTGCCGCGTGATAGCCCCACCGACCATGCCGCGATGACCCGCTACATAATATCTCATGGCCACCACCTTCTAGTTTTCGTGACTGACAGGAAGCTCGAGCCCGTGCTCGCGCAGCAGGGCCTGACGCTTGGCTGCCTTGAGATCCTCGGCCACCATTTCAGCGCACATTTCCTGTGCCGTGATCTGCGGCACCCAGCCAAGCTTCTCCTTGGCCTTGGCAGGGTCACCCAGAAGGGTCTCGACCTCGGCAGGACGGAAATAGCGAGGGTCGATGCGAACAACGATATCGCCGGGCTTCACCGCCAGCGGTTCGCCGGACTTGACGTCATCGACAATACCAACCTCATCAAGACCTTCACCTTCGAACCGCAGGCTGATACCCAGCTCGTTCGCAGTCCAGTTGATGAACTCGCGCACGGAATACTGCTGACCGGTGGCAATGACAAAATCTTCCGCCGCATCCTGCTGCAGCATCATCCACTGCATGCGGACATAATCCTTGGCATGGCCCCAGTCACGCAGGGCGTCGATATTGCCCATGTAGAGACAATCGTCCAGCCCTTGCGAAATATTGGCCAGTCCGCGAGTGATCTTGCGGGTCACGAAGGTTTCACCACGGCGTGGACTTTCGTGATTGAACAGGATGCCATTGCACGAATACATGCCATAGGCTTCACGATAGTTGACCGTGATCCAGTAGGAATAGAGCTTGGCCACGGCATAGGGGCTGCGCGGATAGAACGGAGTGGTTTCGCGCTGCGGAATTTCCTGAACGAGGCCATAAAGCTCGGACGTCGACGCCTGATAGAAACGGGTCTTCTTTTCCAGCCCGAGAAAGCGGATGGCTTCCAGCAGGCGAAGCGTACCAATGGCGTCCACATCAGCGGTATATTCCGGGCTCTCGAAGCTCACGGCAACATGGCTCTGGGCACCGAGGTTATAGACTTCATCGGGCTCGATCTCACGCATGATGCGCGTCAGGTTCGAAGTGTCGCTCAGGTCGCCATAATGAAGCCGCAGGTTTACATTGGCCTTGTGTGGATCTTCATACAGATGATCGATGCGTTGGGTATTGAAATTCGAGGCTCTCCGCTTGATGCCATGCACCTCGTAGCCCTTGGAAAGCAGAAACTCAGCAAGATATGAACCATCCTGACCTGTGATGCCAGTGATCAGCGCCTTTTTAGTCATATGAACTCCCAGAATAACAATAGAGTATTTTTAGCAATAACAGTTCTCTCGACCATCGACATGAACTTTTCTTGTTTCTGTTCTAGGTAGCATTGTCAAGACCGAGTAATCAGTTTTAGGGTTTTAGGCCCTTCGGCCCATTCCGTCCAGACCACAAATCCCGCCGTCATAACTTTATAGCCCTCAGGCACGCCTCCTGCCAGGACGGCACGTCCAGCGGATCCAGCAGCGTTGCCCTCTCCAACGCAAGCTCGCGAAACACCGCAAGATCGGATGCAATAACAGGAACACCGAGCCTGTCGGCCTCAAGCATCGGCAACCCCAGACCTTCCGCAAACGACGGAAACAGCAAGGCCCTTGCATGCAAAACAAGATGGAACAGGTCCACGTCATCAAGGTCACCATGCTCGCTCACATGGGGGCGAATGGCAGAGCAGCGGTCCAGAAGCTGGAATACGCTCTCGTTCTGCCATCCCCTCTGGCCAACCACGTGCAAATGTGGCAAGTCGGCCCTGCCCTCTCGTACCCAGCGACGCCACATATGCAGCAACAGCAAATGGTTCTTGCGTGGCTCGATTGTGCCCACCGTGACGAAATAGGGTTTGCCAGTGGCAACAATCTCCCGCACTTTGGCACATGGTTCCCCGGCACGCAGATCCGGCATGGCGAGCGCAGGCAACAGCACCTCAACCGGCCCGCATTGCCATCCCTGTTCGGCGCAATAGCATGCGATGTCTCTGGCCGTGGTTTCCGAATTGGCAAAAAGCTGCCCCCCGGCCTGCCGGAACGCATCGAGATAGGCCTCCTGACGACCGATATGCCCCGGCCTGATATATTCCGGGTAGCGGATCGGAATGAGGTCGTGAATATAGCCACGAACCCTGAGATCAATCTCGGTCTGCAAGCGGTCCAGAAAACCGGAAATCCGCGCAAAGCCGTGATGATTGGCCACAATATAGGTGGCCGGTCGACCTGCCAGTAGGGCCTTCAGCTGCCGCATGAAGCGATTGTCTGCTCCCAAACTCAGTTTCTGTCGGGCCTTTTCAAGGAGGATCAGCCGCGCAAAGGGATCCCCGGTGTTATCACGCGACCGGGCAGAAGAAACAGACCGATCAACCCTGACACCACCCCAGCGCCTTGCCAGCTCTTGCAACAACGGTCGCACTTCATCGCAACTCAGCAATAGCCCGCCCTTGCCGACCATGACGGCAAAGATCAGCCTGTCACCAAACGAGGCGGCCAGATCCTCAGCGAATGCCAGATCGATCCGGTCGATGCCCGTGGCAAACCGGTCGTGACGCCGCAACACCAGACGCGTGAAGTCATAAATCACATGATCGGTTTCGACAAAGCGGTCCCAACGATCTGTCATTGGCCACCCTCCAACCGCGCAATCGATCCCTTGAGACAGGCGGCAAAGGCCTCTCTCTGCACAGACCAGTCGCCGATCCGGCCATTGAGCACCGGAACAGCCAAGCGCCCGGGCATGCGCACGGCGTTCTTGATGGCCGCCTTCCATGCCGGACCATCAAGCGGGTCGAGAAACAGGACGCCATCGTCAACAATCTCGTGAAAGACATCGAGATCGGAGGCAATCACCGGCACGCCCAGCTCGGCGGCCTCCATCAGGGGCAGTCCAAAGCCTTCGGTGAAGGAGGGAAACAGCAGCGCCCGGGCCTTGCCGATCAAAATGAACATGTCCTGATCGTCGAGATTGCCGAATTCCCGCACATAAGGTTTGAGCATCGGGCTGTGATCCAGCAGCGCCGTGACGGATTCATTGCCCCATCCCCTGCGCCCGACAATCGTCAGGCGGGGCATCGGCGAAAAGCCCTCTTCGGCCAATTGCCGCCACAGATGCAGCAGAAGCTGATGATTCTTGCGTGGCTCAAGGGTGCCAAGGATCACGAAATCGCCACCGGGCCATTCCCCGTCGGCCGCCTCACTTTCCGCCGCGCGCCGCAGGCGGGCATCCTTCAGCGGGGCAGCCCCCGTAAGGCCGGGATAGACGACAACTGGCTCGACATTGCCCTTCTCGACGCCCGCCTCTACCTGTTTATGCGCAAGATAGAGGCTCAACTGCCGCGCCGTTGCTTGTGAATTGGCGCTGAAGTCGGTGTCTTTGGCCATCAGCTCGGCCAACATGGCTTCAAGATAGACAAGAGACCGATCCGTTGCATATTCGGGAAACTCGATGGGAATGAGATCGTGAATATAGCCAGCCACGCGCATGGCTCGGGGGCCAGCAAGCCCATCGAGGGCACCGGCATGACCGATCAGCCCCTGATGGGACGCGTTGACATACAACAGCCGCCCACAGCCCTCAAGCGCCTGCTCATTACCCTGCCGCCAGTTCGACAGGGACGATTGCACCCCATAGCGAAGGGCTGGCAGATAGGCCGTAACGAAACGATCCCGCCATGAGCGGCTGGCAAACAGCGCCCGTTCCACCGCCCTTGAGCCATAACCGGCATTGGCGGACAAACCCGCCCCGTCCAGAGCTCTGGCCACCTCTTCATCAGGCGCCCCGCCCCCGAACCAGCAATGGATCTGCGCTTGCAGCATGGAGCGGACAAGGGCCTGCTCCCGATGCAGGATACGCGGTGCCTTGCCGTGCATCATGACCGGCAGGCAGCGCTCACCAAACGCCTCGAAGGTGGCAAGGGCCCACTGGGCATCAATGCGGTCAATTCCTGTCGGAATACGAGCCCGGCGCCGCTGAATGAGGCGCGTCACATCATAGAGCACTCTGGTGGTTGGCTGCATATCCCTGCTCATGACGCGCGAAGATCCATCATTTTCCGGACGACGTCACCCGCCTCCAGCCGTGTGCCGTCATGCGGATTGAAATAGTGCGGATAGGCCACATAAGCGATGTAGAAGAGGTCATCCAGCGCCAACCGGTTCTGCCGCCTCGGAAAGCTGACATGATCTCGGGTCAGCCCCCAGCCAGCATAGAAGGGCGCCCCAAAAGTCACCACCTTCTTGCCCCGCATGAGCGCTTCAAAGCCTCCCAGCGACGAAATGGTATAGACCATCTCCACCGCGTCGATCGCCTCGGCCACCGGCATGGACGACGAGATCTCCCTCACACCACCAAACCCGCCGAGCGCCACGTAACCGGGCCTCTTTCGAGCGCCGACACAATCGGGGTGCTGCTTGAAGAAGATCGCCCGTCCGGGATTTTCGTCCATGGCACGCTGCAAAAGCCCGGCGTTGGTGGAAATGGCATTGCTGTTGCGCAGAATGGAAAAGTCGTCTTCCACCTGCCCAAGAACCAGTATGGCATCAGTAGGAATGGACAGGAGGTCATCGGGCGCTGAAGTTGAGGCCGGATTGGTCGAGGCCAGATTATACTTGTCGATCCGCAGGGTCTTGAGAGTTTCCATCAACTGCCGTGCCGTTGCCCGCTCGGCATCGGAAAGATCGTCCGGCTTGTGGCGATTGAGCATCTGTTCAAGGTCCGACGAGCGGCTGGCATCAAAATAGGCACCACGATCAAGGCACAGCGACCAGGGTGGCACATGATCAAGCCCGCGCCCAACCGAACGGATGAAGCCGTCTTCCACATGCCAGACCGCATGTCCTGAGCAGACAGCCAGATCGAGGCCGAGCGCTTCATCCCTGAATGACCAGATCGCATAGTCGACATCGCAGCGCTTGAGGAGCCGGGCCACCAGTTTCAGCGCCAAAGGGCTGTCCACAAACAGCACGGCACGATCCGCAAAGAACCGGCGGACAAATCCCTCTTTCCACGCACTGAATCCGAGCGCAACAACCAATGGCTGCCCTTGCGCCCGGAGACGGAGAGCGTTCAGCAAGACGCAGGGCAGTAGGCGCGACAGCATGCTCGTCATGTCTTGCAGCAGGCGTGACATTTGATGACCCATTGCGCACTCTACCCTATCGACACAGGCACCCTTCACTCTTCGGCATCAAGCCCGTAGACGCTCGCAGGAAGGAAAGGAGCCTAGCCACGTCATGCAGCCAGCACGTCAGCCTCAGCCCAGTTGAGCCTTGGCAATGAAGAACGGATTGGCAAAGGGCGCGTCGTCCTGAACGACCTTGCCATATTGCAGGCGCTTGCCGTCGGTGGTTTCAACCGTCCCGCCCGCAGCCGACAGGATGGCATCGCCTGCCGCCGTGTCCCATTCCATCGTCCGGCCGAAGCGGGGATAGATATCGGCCTCGCCAGCCGCCAGCAGACAGAATTTGAGCGACGAGCCGATCGATTTGTGATCCCCGACGGTGAAGGCCTTGAGATAGTCTTCCGCTTCAGGCGTGTGGTGCGAGCGCGACCCGACCACATCCACGCCCCCGTCGACATGCTTGCGCACCGCAATCGCACGCCAGTTGGCGATCTCGTGGCTGACGCGGGGGTCAGCAACATCGCCCTGCCAGCAACCTGCATCCACGTCACCGGCGTAAAGCCAGCCCTTGGCAGGCGTATAGATCACGCCGACAGCGGGCACATTATTGCGCACAAGGGCAATATTGACCGTGAACTCGCCATTTTTCTTGATGAATTCCTTGGTGCCATCCAGCGGATCGACAAGGAAGAAATCACCATCCACGTCAGGAATATTGCCTTCAGCGGCAGCTTCTTCCGCAACGACCGGAACATCCGGCGCAATCTGCGCAAGATGCTTGAGGATTACGGCTTCGGCAGCCTTGTCCGCTTGCGTCACAGGCGACGCATCGCCCTTGATCTCGACATCGAAGTCGGTCTCATAAATATCGAGAATGGTCTCGGCCGCGCAAAGCGCAGCCTCGATCATGCCTTTCAGAAGATCCGTCACGCTCTATTCCTTCTCAAGGGCCGCGATGATCAGATCTGCGGCCGCTTCTGCGGACATTTCTGCAGTGTTGACGTAGATCTCGGGCTGAACAGGCGCTTCATATGGCGAGTCGATGCCAGTGAAGTTCTTGATCTTGCCTTCGCGTGCCTTGGCATAGAGCCCCTTGACGTCTCGGGCTTCGCAGACTTCCAGTGGCGTATCCACATAGACCTCGAAGAACTCGCCGTCCTCCAGCATCTCGCGCACCATCCGGCGTTCCGCGACATACGGGGAGATGAAGGCAGTCAGTACGATGAGGCCCGCATCCACCATCAGCTTGGCAACCTCGCCGATACGGCGAATATTCTCGACCCGGTCGACATCGGTGAAGCCGAGGTCCCGGTTGAGGCCATGGCGGACGTTGTCGCCATCAAGCAGATAGGTGTGATGGCCCTCGCCATGCAGTTTCTTCTCGACAAGGTTGGCAATGGTCGACTTGCCGGAGCCGGAAAGACCCGTGAACCACAGCACCTTCGGGGTCTGGCCCTTCTGTGCAGCCCGCGCCTTCTTGTCGATATCAACGGCCTGCCAATGGATATTCTCGGCGCGACGCAGCCCAAACCAGACAAGCCCAGCGGCAACGGTCTGGTTGGAGAAACGGTCGATCAGGATGAAGGAGCCGGTCTTGCGGTTCTCTTCATAGGTATCCATCGCCAATGGCTGGGCAAAGGACAGGTTGCAGAAGCCGATCTCGTTGAGTTCCAGCGTCTTGCCCGCGTCCTTGTGGGTGGCATCGTTGACGTCGATCTTGTGCTTGAGGTCGGTAACCGTCGCCTGAACCTGCTGGGTGCCCATCTTGATGATATAGGGACGCCCCACCATCATGCGGCTGTTATCCATCCAGATGATGTGCGCCGAAATCTGGTCGGTCACCTGCGGACGATGCTGGGTCAACGCCAGCAGATCGCCACGGGAGATGTCGATTTCATCCTCGAGCGTGATCGTCACCGCTTCGCCAGCTTCGGCTTCCGGCAGATCACCATCCATCGTCACGATGGACTTGATGCGCGAGGTCTTGCCGGACTTGGCCACAACGACTTCATCACCGACATGGGCAATGCCGGATGCCACTGTACCTGAGAAGCCGCGGAAGTTGAGGTTTGGACGGTTCACCCACTGGACAGGAAAACGGAACGGCAGCGACCGGTCGGCGCTCTCCACGTCAATGTCTTCCAGATAGGACAGCAGGCTCGGCCCGTCGTACCACGGTGTCTTGTCGCTCTTGACCACCACGTTGTCGCCATAGCGGGCAGACAGCGGCACGGCCATGATGCTTTCAAACTCGAAGCCCTGCGCAAACGCCTTGTAGTCATCAACGATCTTGTCAAAGACCTCCTGCGAGAAATCCATCAGGTCCATCTTGTTGATCGCCAGCACCACATGGCGCACGCCGATCAGCGAGTTGATGAAGCTGTGGCGGCGGGTCTGGGTGAGCACGCCCTTGCGCGCATCGATCAGAATAACCGCAAGATCGCAGTTGGAGGCCCCGGTTGCCATGTTGCGGGTATACTGCTCATGGCCCGGCGTATCGGCGACGACGAACTTGCGCTTGTCGGAAGCAAAGAAGCGATAGGCCACGTCGATGGTGATCCCCTGCTCCTGCTCGGCCTGCAGACCGTCAAGCAGCAAGGCCAGATCGATGTCGTCACCGGTGGTGCCGTGCTTCTTGCTGACGGCTTCCAGCGACCGCATCTGGTCTTCGAAAATCGTCTTGCTGTCATAGAGCAGGCGACCGATCAGGGTCGACTTGCCATCATCCACGCTGCCACAGGTCAGGAAACGCAGGATATCGCGGCTTTCCTGACGGGCAAATTTGCCTCCGTCCAAGGCCCCGCTTGCTGTCATCATCTGTTCGCTCATCAGAAATAGCCCTCCCGTTTCTTCTTCTCCATCGAGGCGGTGTCGTCATGATCGATCATGCGTCCTTCGCGCTCGGAGGTTCGGGCGATCAGCATTTCTTCGAAAATCTCTTCCAGGGTCGACGCACTGCTCTCGACCGCGCCGGTCAGAGGGTAGCACCCGAGGGTACGGAAGCGCACCATCTTCATCTCCGGCACCTCGCCCTCATTGAGCGGCAACCGGTCGTCGTCAACCATGATCCAGGTGCCGTCCCGCTTCACCACCGGGCGTTCCTTGGCGAAATACAGCGGCACGATGGGAATGTTCTCCAGCATGATATACTGCCAGATATCCTGTTCGGTCCAGTTGCTGAGCGGGAAGACGCGAATGCTCTCGCCGGGTTTGATGCGCGTGTTGAAGATATTCCACAGTTCCGGGCGCTGGTTCTTCGGGTCCCAGCTGTGGTTTTCCGTCCGGAAGGAGAAGATGCGTTCCTTGGCGCGGGATTTCTCCTCGTCACGTCGCGCGCCACCGAAGGCTGCATCGAACTTGTGCGCAGTCAGTGCCTGTTTCAGCGCATCGGTCTTCATGATCTGGGTATAGAGCGACGAGCCATGGGTGAACGGGTTCACATTGTTGGCCCGACCCTCCTCGTTGGTATGCACGATGAGGTCTAGATCATATTCCTTGACCATGCGATCACGAAACGTGATCATCTCGCGGAATTTCCATGTGGTGTCGACATGCATCAGCGGAAACGGCAGCCGGGACGGATAGAAGGCCTTGCGGGCCAGATGCAGCATCACAGCACTATCCTTGCCGATGGAATAGAGCATGACAGGATTTTTAAACTCTGAAGCAACTTCGCGAATAATATGAATACTCTCATGCTCAAGTGCTTTGAGATGCGTTCTGAGCGATTTTTCTTTCATAAAATATGTCCGGGTGTTTGTACCAATATCAATGTGATCCGGAGATCAGTTTTCGTGATAAACAGCTGCGCAGCAAGACATCACAAAACTTAGATGCCAATTCTTTCGAGGAATATATTCGGGGGACATGATACATTCATCACTTCCTCACCCGAAACCTTTCAATACCCCGCTTGAGGCAAACATTTATCGTGCAGATACAGTAAAAGCAATACAAAAATTCTGGCCATTTCATGATCTGGAAACCCCGAAAGCCTTGCAATTCCGCCAGCTTTTGCCCGTCCCGATTGCATCAACGATCGAACTCACCGGCTCAGCAGGAAATCCTGCCATTGAGAAAGCAGCGTTTCCGTTTCATAGGCCTTGAGGTTATGGCGAGCCGCCTCGCGCATGGATTGTCGCTGTTCTTTTGCCTCATCCGCCAAAAGATCCCCGATCACACGGGTCGCGTCGTCCACGCTATAGGGGCTGAAATAAACCGCGCCCCCTTCAAAAACCTCGCGATGAACCGGAATATCGGATGCAGCGACAACGCCACCGCACCGCATTGCCTCGATGCCGGAATAGTCAAAGCCCTCGGCAAAGCTGGGGCAGATCGTGGCCGCGGCATGGCTGTAGAGCAGACGCAGTTCGGCATTGGAAACACCTTGCAGATGGAACAGCTCTCCCCGCGCGATCCACGGGCGCATCTGGTTCAGGATCGGCTCGTAATTCCAGCCCTTGCCACCAACGACAACCAGCTTCAGGTTTCTGTTCGTCCTGTGTCTGAGGCGTTCCCATGCAGAGACAAGCAGCGCATGGTTCTTGCGCGGCTCAAGCGTCGAGATCATCAGGAGATAGTCATCCCCCTGCCCGCGTCCACCCTGCCCGCGCTCCTCAGCTCCACGCTCCCCACGCACAGGGCCGGCAGGCCCAAGCTCAGGATCAGCCTGACGACTGGCCAGAATATCTCGAACCCGATCGGCAGGCTCTTCACTCGGCCAGAAATCACCGCTGATCATGTTGTGAATGGTGACAGACCGGTGTTCGACCTCGGGGAACATCTTGAGCAGATCCTGCCGCGACTGCTCCGAAACGCAGGCAAACAGCGCCCCGTCCCTGACGTTGGTCTCAAGCGCCCGATAGTGCGAGGCCTGATGAAAGGATACATCGCTGATCGTGTGCGGCATCAACACCGGAATGGCATCATGATAGCGCACCACCAGCTTGGTTCTGGGCGAAACATGGGCCGGGAATGGCGTCTGGGCAATCAGGAAATCATACTCATCCGTCACCACGCTGGGATATCGCCGCTTCTTGCTCTTCAAGCCGACATTATGGAAATGCTTGCGTGAGTGATTGATGATGCGATAGCGCGCCCGCGTAACCCGCTCCATGTCTTCCAGCGGCAGGCTCTTGCTGAACAGATGGCGCCACAGGAAGTCATCAAACCTAGCTGTTTCAAACACCCCCAGCTCACACGCCTGACCGCGCATGGTCTGCCAGCGCAGGATCTGCAGGGCAATGTAGCGCTGCATGTATTTCGGCAGGCCCGGAACATATGTCTTCACGGCGTTTCGACAGAAGGAGACAACCGTGCGCGAGTCATGAATGACACGCTCGTTGGCTGGCAACCGCTCGACACCGGGGCGCGACGTCAGATAGCCGCTGCCATGCTGAAGCAACCCATCGCTGAGAAACGGCTCATCGAGTTTCCTGAGATTGGAGAAAAGCAGTCGGGTCTCTTGCGGAATTCCGGCAAAACCATCAAGCGCAGGCTTCAGGTCGACGAGGAGTTTGATTTTCTGCATGGGAAGCAATCAATTATCTATCTGTCAAATGGCACAATATCATTCAGGATCACTCAGGATCACCCCGGGGCAAAAATGAACCTCCTGAGGGTCGGGCCTCTTGTCGCTCATATTCGCTCTGGCAGCACAACTGTTAGGCAATGCCACACTTCCATCAACAGCGGCAAGCCTTTTTTCCACCCGGACACGCCTGCGAACCCAGATCACCCAGGGTGCAACGACCATTTTTAAAGCACCCCAAATTGCACCTACGCCAGAAAACAACCAACCTCAACAACAAAACGCCTAAAATTTAATCACATGCCCATACCCCACGCAGCCAACAGAGAGATTCTATACCAAATATTAAGTATTTATACATCCACCCTCTCCACCAGCAAGCAACACGGCTGCAAGGCTCATCTTTTTGGTCATAGAAATCAGTATCTTCACAAAGACTGCCGACAAATTGAACCACCCCGAACATCTTGGCACAGGCATTGCAAATTCAACCCCATCACCACCAGATGGAGTTATAAAAAAGTGTCTTCCAAAATTACAAAAATTGCTGCTGCCCTTGCTCTGACCACCTCATTGATCTCTGCTTCCGCGGCCTTCGCGGAAGACACCATCAAGGTCGGCATTCTGCATTCCCTCTCCGGCACCATGGCCATTTCCGAAACCACCCTCAAGGACGCCATGCTGATGCTCATCGACGAGCAGAACAAGAAAGGCGGCCTTCTGGGCAAGAAGCTCGAAGCGGTCGTTGTCGACCCGGCCTCCGACTGGCCGCTGTTCACCGAAAAAGCCCGCGAGCTGATCGACGTCAACAAGGTGTCCGCTGTGTTCGGCTGCTGGACCTCGGTTTCGCGCAAGTCCGTGCTGCCGGTGTTCGAGGAACTCAACTCGATCCTCTTCTACCCTGTCCAGTATGAGGGAGAGGAATCCCAGCGCAACGTCTTCTATACCGGTGCCGCTCCGAACCAGCAGGCCATTCCCGCCGTCGATTACCTGATGGCAGAGGAAGGCGTCGAACGCTGGGTTCTGGCTGGCACCGACTATGTCTACCCGCGCACCACCAACAAGATTCTTGAAGCCTATCTGAAGGCCAAGGGTGTGGCCGAAGAAGACATCATGATCAACTACACCCCATTTGGTCACTCCGATTGGCAGACCATCGTTTCCGACATCAAGGCGTTTGGTGAAGCGGGCAAGAAGACCGCCGTGGTCTCCACCATCAACGGTGACGCCAACGTGCCTTTCTACAAGGAACTGGCCAACCAGGGCATCAAGGCAGAAGACATTCCGGTCGTCGCCTTCTCTGTGGGTGAAGAAGAACTGGCCGGTCTCGACACTGCGCCGCTCGTAGGCCATCTGGCCGCATGGAACTACTTCCAGTCTGTTGAATCCGACGCCAATGCCGAGTTCATCGACGCATGGCACGCCTTCACCAAGAATGACAAGCGCGTCACCAACGACCCGATGGAAGCCCATTACATCGGCTTCAACATGTGGGTGAAAGCGGTTGAGGCTGCCGGCACCACCGACTCCGATGCCGTCATCGACGCCCTGCCGGGCATCTCGGTTCCAAACCTCACCGGCGGCTACTCCGCCATGATGCCGAACCATCACATCACCAAGCCGGTTCTGATCGGCGAAATTCAGGACAACGGCCAGTTTGACGTGGTTTACGAAACCGCCGGCCTCGTCCCGGGTGACGCATGGTCCGACTATCTGCCTGATTCCGCCAAACTGATCTCCGATTGGCGCGCGCCGCTCTCCTGCGGCAACTTCAATACCGAAACCAAGGAATGCGGCGGCAAGGGCAACTGATCGGGCCCGACGCACGTCATCCTTCTTCCGGTCCCCGGTGACAGGCTTCCTGTCACCGGGGCAGACATGTCTAGCAAGAGAGAAATTCATGACATTGCTGCGCGCACTGCTTGTTTGTCTTGTCACTCTCGTCCTTTCCTCAGCTGCCGTTCCCCCCTCCATGGCCGATGATCTGCAGGATACGATCAACGCTCTGGCCGACGGCAGCCTGAAAGACAGGGCAGAAAAAGTGGATGCCCTTCTGGCAACCGGAGACCCGAAGGTGGTTCCCGTCCTCAGCCAGTTGGCCGATGGAAACCTCTATGTCCGCAAGGCGGACAATCGCGTCTTCCTGACCGAAAGTGCGGGCAAAAACTTCACCTTGACAGATCCAGTAAGCGGCGAAGTCATTCCCGACATCAACAAGAGAACCCTCGACAAGATCAAGGCCAACAACAGCCTGCGCCGCCAGATCCGCGACGGCCTGAGCCTGTTTGCCCTCAACAGCCCCGACCCGGCCAAGCGTCTGGAAGCGGCGGAAACCATCTTCAAGGCTCAGGACGCCAGCGCCCTGCCCGCCATCGAGGCCCGGCTTGCCAAGGAACAGGACCCGGAAGTTTCCGCCTTTCTTGAAGAAGCCCGCGCCGGACTTGTCCTGAGCTCCGACGCGTCCGAAAGCGACAAGCTGGCCGCCATCGACGTGCTGCGCGAGAAGGGTGGCCGTCAGGTGCTCTCCATGCTCACAGCCGCCGCTGAAAAAGGCGAAGGCGCTGTCAGGGACGCCGCCGAGCGCGCCGTCGTCGCCATCGAGCGCGTGCTCGCCATCTGGGAAGGCGTCCAGAATATCTGGTACGGCCTGTCCCTTGGCTCCGTGCTGCTGCTCGCCTCCATCGGCCTTGCCATCACCTTCGGCGTGATGGGCGTCATCAACATGGCCCATGGCGAAATGGTGATGATCGGTGCCTACACGACCTTCACCGTACAGCAGGTCATCCAGTCCACTGCGCCGGGCCTGTTCGACTATTCCCTGCTTTTTGCCATTCCCATTGCCTTCCTTGTTGCCGGCGCGGTGGGCTTTGTGCTTGAGCGTGGCATCATCCGGTTTCTCTATGGCCGACCGCTGGAAACGCTGCTTGCCACCTGGGGCGTCTCGCTGATGCTGCAGCAGGCGGTCCGCACCATTTTCGGCCCCACCAACAAGGAAGTCAGCAACCCGTCCTGGATGTCTGGCGCCCTTGATCTGGCAGGCCTGTCGCTGACCTGGAACCGCATCTGGATCTTCTTCTTTGCCCTTGCCGTCTTCGGCCTGCTGTTCCTGCTGCTCAAGCGCACGCCGATGGGCCTGCAGATGCGTGCCGTAACGCAGAACCGCAACATGGCCTCTTCGCTCGGGGTCCGCACTCCGTGGGTCGATGCCTTCACCTTTGCCCTCGGCTCCGGCATCGCGGGCATCGCCGGGGTAGCCCTCAGCCAGATCGGCAACGTCTCGCCCAACCTCGGCCAGAGCTACATTATCGACAGCTTCATGGTCGTGGTCTTCGGCGGGGTCGGCAACCTCTGGGGCACGCTCATCGGGGCCTTGACCCTCGGCGTCGCCAACAAGTTCCTTGAACCCTTCGCCGGTGCCGTGCTTGGCAAGATCCTCGTGCTGGTCTTCATCATCCTGTTCATTCAGAAACGGCCACGCGGTCTGTTCGCTCTCAAGGGAAGGGCCGTGGAACAATGATCTCCGCTTTTCTGTTTCGCGGCCTTGCCGGACGCATCGCCTGGGTCGCAGCGGCCATCGCCCTGATCGGCATTCTCGTGCCCCTCAGCAACCTGTTTCTGACGCCCGAACACGCCCTTTACGTGCCCGATTACATCGTCTCGCTGTTCGGCAAATATCTCACCTATGCCCTGCTGGCGCTGACGCTTGATCTGGTCTGGGGCTATTGCGGCATTCTTTCGCTTGGTCATGGCGCCTTCTTTGCCCTTGGCGGCTACGCCATGGGCATGTATCTGATGCGCCAGATCGGCTCACGTGGTGTCTATGGCGACCCGATCCTGCCGGACTTCATGGTGTTCCTGAACTGGAAGGAGCTGCCATGGTACTGGTATGGCTTCGACCAGTTCTGGTTCGCCGCTCTCATGGTGCTCGCCGTGCCGGGGCTACTGGCCTTCGTGTTCGGCTGGTTTGCTTTCCGCTCCCGCGTCACCGGGGTCTATCTGTCGATCATCACCCAGGCCATGACCTATGCGCTGCTGCTCGCCTTCTTCCGCAATGACATGGGCTTTGGCGGCAACAACGGCCTCACCGACTTCAAGGACATCCTCGGCTACACCCTGCAGGAACCATCCACCCGCGCCGGGCTGTTTGCCGCCGCAGCCTTTGCCCTCTGTCTGGCGCTCATCATCAGCTCGGCCATCGTCCGCTCCAAGTTCGGCAAGGTGCTGCTGGCCACACGCGATGCAGAAAGCCGCGCCCGCTTCCTTGGCTATCGCGTCGAGCATGTGAAGCTGTTCGTCTTCACCCTGTCGGCGATGATGGCTGGCATCGCGGGCGCCCTTTATGTGCCGCTGGTCGGCATCATCAACCCGGGGGAATTTGCCCCGGCCAACTCCATCGAAGTGGTCATCTGGACCGCGGTTGGCGGGCGCGGCACCCTGATCGGCCCGATTGTTGGCGCCATCACGGTCAACCTCGGCAAAAGCTGGTTCACGGCCCAGTTCCCCGAATACTGGCTGTTCGTTCTGGGTGGCCTGTTCGTAGCGGTGACCCTGTTCATGCCGCGCGGCATCCTTGGCACCCTGTCCGATGCCACCGGCAAGCTGAAGAGCCTCGGATCGGGCAAGGCCACCGCGCTGGTACAGGACCCGGCAGATGCTAGCGAATTGCGCAAGGAGGGTGAAGCGTCATGACCGAAGAAACCAACCAGATGACCTCGGCGCTGCTCTATCTCGATGACGTCTCGGTCTCCTTTGACGGCTTCAAGGCCATCAACGGGCTGTCCCTGACCATCGAGAAGGGCGAGATGCGCGCCATCATCGGCCCCAACGGCGCCGGCAAGACGACAATGATGGACATCATCACCGGCAAGACCCGCCCGGACACCGGCGACGTGCTGTTTGAAGGCAAGATGGACCTCACCCAGCATGACGAGACCGAAATCGCCCAGGCCGGGATCGGGCGCAAGTTCCAGAAGCCAACCGTGTTCGAAAGCCAGACC
The DNA here is from genome assembly GCF_003574655.1 of Cohaesibacter haloalkalitolerans. GTDB lineage: Bacteria > Pseudomonadota > Alphaproteobacteria > Rhizobiales > Cohaesibacteraceae > Cohaesibacter > Cohaesibacter haloalkalitolerans. The sequence continues at coordinate 633,370 of NZ_QNUM01000001.1, read as the reverse complement.
GTGCGCGAGAATCTCGAGCTGGCTCTGGCGGGCAATCGTGGCGTCTGGGCTTCGCTGTTCTATCGCGAAAGCGAAGAGGAGGCAGCCAAGATCGCCAGCATCCTTGAAACCGTCCGCCTTACCCATCGCGCCAACGAACTGGCCTCGGACCTGTCCCATGGCCAGAAACAGTGGCTCGAAATCGGCATGCTGCTGGCGCAGGACCCCAAGCTCCTGCTCGTTGACGAACCCGTAGCGGGCATGACCGATGCCGAAACGGTGGAAACCGCCAAGTTGCTGCGCGAGATTTCCAAGACCCATTCGGTCATCGTCGTCGAGCATGACATGGGCTTCATCCGCGATCTTGGTGTCAAGGTCACGGTGCTGGCCGAAGGCGCCGTTCTGGCCGAAGGCTCGCTCGACCACGTCAGCGCCCATCCGGACGTCATTGAAAGTTATCTGGGGAGATGATCATGAGTACAGCGGTGAATTCGTCATCCCGGCAGGAAAGCAAACCCCTCGCCCTCTCCGTCGAGGGGATCGACCTGCATTACGGTGCAGCGCAAGCGCTGCGCAACATCTCTCTGGATGTGGAAAGCGCCCGGATCACCTGCGTTCTGGGACGCAACGGCGTCGGCAAGACCTCGATGCTGCGCGCCATTGTCGGCCAGCATCCGGTGAGCAAGGGCAGGATCATTCTCGGCGGCGCCGATGTCACCAAGGCCCCGCCCTATGCCCGCGCAGGACGGGGCATCGCCTATGTGCCTCAGGGCCGCGAAATCTTCCCGCAGCTGACAGTCAGGGAAAATCTCGAGGTCGGCTTTGCCCGCCTGCCCCGCAAGCAGCGGTTTGTCGAGGAAGAGATTTTCGAGCTGTTCCCGATTCTCAAGGACATGCTCTCGCGTCGCGGCGGTGACCTCTCCGGCGGCCAGCAGCAACAGCTGGCCATCGGCAGGGCGCTGGTCACCCGCCCGGACATTCTGGTGCTGGACGAACCGACCGAAGGCATCCAGCCCTCGATCATCAAGGATATCGGCCGCGCCATCACCTACCTCAAGGAGGAAAAGGGAATGGCGATTCTATTGGTCGAACAATATCTTGATTTCTGCCGTGAGCTGGCGGATGTTGTCCATATCATGGACCGTGGCGAGATCGTGCATTCTGGTCCTGCCGAAGATCTGGACAAGGAACATGTACGCAACCATCTCACCGTCTGACGCCTCTGCCAGCGGCCTTCCCGGCACCTCTTCCGATGGCGCAGCGGGCAGGGCTCCGGCGCAGAGAACCACGGGCGCCGGACGGGTCAGCTTCAAGGAGGATGGAGCGGGCAACACCCGCCTCGATCGCCTCTATCAGCAGGGCTGCGCCAAGATCCGTCTGCCAAGGGTCTATGGCGGCAGCGCCGCTGAAGCCGTTCTGATCAACAGCTCGGGCGGGCTCACCGGTGGCGATATCGTCAGCTGGCAGGCCGATGCGGCAACCGGCACCTACGCGGTGATCACCACCCAGGCCTGCGAGAAGATCTACAAGGCGGACAGCGGGGTTGCCCGCGTCAGCAATCATGTCACCGTGGCAGACGGCGCGCGCCTTGACTGGCTGCCGCAGGAAACAATCCTTTATGACCGTGCCGGGCTCTACCGCTCTCTTGATGTGCATCTTGCGGGCAACGCCCGCTTCATGGCGGTCGAGAGCCTGCTGCTCGGTCGCCTTGCCATGGGCGAGGCGCTCAGGAGCCTTGCCTTCCGCGACAGCTGGCACATCCACCGGGATGGCCGCCTGATCCACGCCGAGGCACAGCGCCTTGAGGGCGACGTGGCACGGATCGGCCTGGCGGACGCAGTGCTGTCCGGCCATCTGGCGCTTGCCACACTCTGCTACACCGGCCCAGAAGACAGCGATGCGATGGACGCGCTGGTCGACAGGGGCCGAGCCCTGATGCAGCCATTTGCCGACTGCACGGTGGGACTTTCCAGCTTCAACGGCAAGATCCTTGCCCGCCTCACGGCGACAAACGGCATGGCACTGCGCGCAGCGCTCATTCCATTGATTTCACATTTTCGGACCGGGGAGCCTCTCCCGCGTGTCTGGACGACCTGAACCAGAGAGGAAGCGTCATGAATTTGACACCGAGAGAGAAGGACAAACTTCTCATCGCCATGGCAGCCATGGTGGCACGCCGGCGCCTTGAAAGGGGCGTCAAGCTCAATCATCCCGAGGCCGTGGCACTGATCACCGACTTCATCGTCGAAGGCGCGCGCGATGGTCGCACCGTTGCCGACCTGATGGAAGCCGGGGCCCATATCATCAGCCGCGCTCAGGTGATGGAAGGCATCCCCGAGATGATCCATGACATCCAGGTGGAAGCCACCTTCCCCGACGGGGTGAAGCTGGTCACCGTCCACGAACCGATCCGCTGAGGAGGGCATCATGATTCCAGGTGAAATCATCACCGCCGCTGGCGACATCGAACTGAACGCCGGACTGGAGGTCACCGAACTGGAAGTCTCCAACACCGGCGACCGCCCGGTGCAGGTCGGCTCCCACTATCATTTCTTTGAAACCAACCCGGCCCTGTCCTTTGACCGCGCTACCGCCCGCGGCAAGCGCCTTGACATCGCCTCGGGCACGGCCGTCCGCTTCGAGCCGGGCCAGACCCGCAAGGTCAGACTGATCCCGCTTGAAGGCAAGCGCGAGGTCTTTGGATTCCGCGCAGAAATTGGAGGGGCTCTCTGATGGCATATACGATTTCCCGCGCTGCCTATGCAGACATGTTCGGCCCCACCACCGGCGACAAGGTGCGTCTGGCCGACACCGAGCTGTTCATCGAGGTCGAGAAGGACTTCACCACCTACGGCTCCGAAGTGAAATTCGGCGGTGGCAAGGTCATCCGCGACGGCATGGGCCAGTCACAGGTCGCCCGTGCCGACGGCGCCGTTGACACCGTCATCACCAACGCCTTGATCGTTGATTATACCGGCATCTACAAGGCCGACATCGGCCTCAGGGATGGCGTGATCTGCGGCATCGGCAAGGCAGGCAACCCGGACACCCAGTCCGGCGTCGACATCATCATCGGTCCGGGTACCGAAGCCATTGCCGGTGAAGGCAAGATCATCACCGCAGGCGGCATGGACGCCCACATCCACTTCATCTGCCCCCAGCAGATCGAGGAAGCGCTGATGTCCGGCATCACCACCATGCTCGGCGGCGGCACCGGCCCGGCCCATGGCACGCTGGCCACCACCTGCACTCCGGGACCATGGCACATTGCCCGCATGATCGAGGCCTCCGATGCCTTCCCGATGAACCTCGCCTATGCAGGCAAGGGCAACGCCTCCAAGCCGAAGGCTCTGGAAGAGATGTTGCTGGGCGGCGCGGCAGCCCTCAAACTGCACGAAGACTGGGGCACCACCCCCTCGGCGATCGACACCTGCCTGACCGTTGCCGATGCCTTCGACGTGCAGGTGATGATCCATACCGACACGCTCAACGAGAGCGGCTTTGTCGAAAGCACAGTTGATGCCTTCAAGGGCCGCACCATCCACGCCTTCCACACCGAGGGCGCTGGCGGGGGCCACGCACCGGACATCATCAAGATCTGCGGCATGAACAATGTGCTGCCCTCCTCGACCAACCCGACCCGTCCCTACACGGCGAACACCATCGCCGAGCATCTCGACATGCTGATGGTCTGCCATCACCTCGATGCCAACATTCCCGAAGACGTGGCCTTCGCCGAGAGCCGCATCCGCAAGGAGACCATTGCCGCCGAGGACATCCTGCATGACATGGGTGCCTTCTCGATCATTTCCTCGGACAGCCAGGCCATGGGCCGCGTTGGCGAAGTGATCATCCGCACCTGGCAGACGGCAGACAAGATGAAGAAACAGCGCGGCGCCCTCTCCATCGAGACCGGCGACAACGACAATGAACGCGTCAAGCGCTACATCGCCAAATACACCATCAATCCGGCCATCGCGCAGGGCATGAGCAGGCACATCGGCTCGATCGAGCCGGGCAAGCGCGCCGACCTCGTGATGTGGAATCCGGCCTTCTTCGGCGTAAAACCGGACATGGTACTGATCGGCGGCACGATTGCAGCCGCTCCGATGGGCGACCCGAATGCCTCCATCCCAACGCCACAGCCGGTCCATTACCGGCCGATGTTCGGGGCCTTCGGCAAGGCATTGACCAACAGCTCGGTAACCTTCGTCTCGCAGGCAGCCATTGAAGCGGGCCTTGCTGAAAAGCTCGGCGTTGCCAAGGCGCTGGTTGCGGTCGAGAACACCCGCAGCGGCATTTCCAAGGCGTCGATGAAGCTCAATGACGCCACGCCGGAAATCTCGGTCGATCCGGAAACCTATGAAGTGCGGGCCGATGGTGAAATCCTCACCTGCGAACCGGCAACCGAGCTGCCGATGGCCCAGCGCTACTTCCTGTTCTGATCCGGCCAGCCGGAGCGAACAGACCCCTTCATATCCCTGCAGGGCATCGTCTCTGCAGGGATATGTCTCATGAGGAATAAAAACATGCCGATTGCAAAAGCCTCCAGCATCCTGCCAAAGGGAAGCTGGTCCGAGCCGCCGTTTGACACCATCACCCTTGATGAGGAAGACCGCTATCGCCGCAGGATCCAGTTGACCAGCGACAGGGGCTTCGACTTCATGCTGGTTCTTGCCAAGGCGATGCGCATGGATCATGGCGACGGCCTGCAACTGGAGGACGGACGCATCATCGAAGTGCTGGCCCGCCCCGAAGACCTGCTGGAGGTCCGGGCAACAACGCCGCTGGCCCTGTTGCAGCTAGCCTGGCATCTGGGCAACCGCCATCAGCCGGTCGAGATCTATGAAGACCACCTGCGCATCCGCAAGGATGCAGTGATTGCCGACATGCTGGAAGGTCTGGGTGGCACGCTTTCCGCCATCTCCGCTCCCTTCTCGCCCATGAGCGGCGCCTATGTGAGCAAATCGGCCAGTGGCCCCACCCACGAACATGGGCACGATCACGGGCATAGCCACAAACATGGGCACGATCACGGCCACAGCCATGACCACGAGCATGATCACCACCATGACCATGGCCATTCCCATCATCACGATCACAACAATGATCACGGGCCGCATGACCACTGATCCCACGCTCCTGCCAGATGGAACCGTAGAGCCCTCGTCAGCGGCCCTTCAGGGAGTTGCCCTGATCCGTCTGTTGACGTGGCTTTCCCCGGCCTTCCCCCTTGGCACCTTCAGCTACAGCCATGGCCTTGAAACCGCCATCAGCGACGGCACCTGCCATGACAGGGACAGCGTCGGCGACTGGATCGAACTGCTTCTGATCATGGGCAGCGCACGCAGCGACGCCATTCTGCTCGCCCACGCCTGGCGGATCGGCGCAGGCGACATGGCCGCCCTCAACGCCCTCAACGATCTCGCGCTTGCCCTCTCGGCCAGCCGCGAACGCCACATGGAAACCACCCAGCAGGGCATGGCCTTCCTCAAGGCCAGCGCCGCCTGGCCAACTCGGCTGCTCGAGTTGATCGGGGAAAGGAAACCGGAGTCCGTCGCCCTGCCGGTCATCATGGGCGCAACCGCCCGCGTGCACGGCATTGGCCTTACGGCAATCCTGACTGCAAGTCTGCACGCCTTTGCCTCAAACCTCATTTCCGTCGCCATGCGCCTTGTGCCGCTCGGCCAGTCCGATGGCCTCAGGCTACAGGCCCGCCTTGAAGCGACGCTCCTTGCTACGGCAGACCACGCGGCAACCGCAAGCCTTGAGGCGCTGGGCACCAGCTGCTTCCATTCCGATATCGCCGCCATGCGGCACGAGACCCTTCACACGAGGATTTTCCGTTCATGACTTCACCAAGCACGCAAGAAAGCTACGCCGGACCGATGCGCATCGGCATCGGCGGCCCGGTCGGTTCGGGCAAGACGACCCTGACGGAGAAGCTCTGCCTTGCCATGCGCGACCGCTTCTCCATCGGTGTCATCACCAATGACATCTACACCAAGGAAGACGCCGAGGCGCTGGTGCGCAAACAGGCCCTGCAGGAAGATCGCATCATCGGGGTCGAAACCGGCGGTTGCCCGCATACGGCCATTCGCGAAGATGCCTCGATCAACCTTGCGGCTGTGGACGAGCTCTGCGCCCGCCACAAGGATCTCGATTTCATCTTCATCGAATCCGGCGGCGACAATCTGGCGGCCACCTTCTCACCAGACCTTGCCGACCTGACGATCTACGTCATTTCCGTCGCACAAGGCGACGACATCCCGCGCAAGGGCGGCCCGGCCATTTCGCGATCCGATCTCCTGCTGATCAACAAGGCCGATCTGGCCCCTTATGTCGGGGCGGATCTGGAGCGGATGAAAACGGATGCGGCAAAGGTGCGTGGTGACAAGGCCCATCTCTTTACCGATCTCTCCCGCAACGTCGGCGTTGACGAGATCGTCAGCTTCCTTTGCAGGAAGTCCGGCTTCGAATGACGTGACCGGCGACCCTGCCGTGCACGCACAATCAGAAACACAAAAGGCCCGCACAGCATGCGGGCCTTTTGTTTGAAACAGAACCTGAAAGTCAGGCGATCACCCCTGCTGCGCTGCCTTGTACCAGTTGACAATGGCCCGGCGTTCCTCCGGCTCCATGAAGGTCACGTTGGCCGGCGGCATGGCGTTGGTCGCCCCGGCATTGAGAAAGATTTCGCGTGCAGCCCGGATGATCCGCGCCTCATTGTCTAGATGGATGCCGCGCGGCGCGGTGCCGATCCCGTCCCATGCCACTTCATCCGCATGGCACATGGAACAGCGGCTGATGACGATGTCGGTCACCTCTTCAAAACCCGCCGCATTGGCATATTTCATCTCATATTCGGTGAGCGGGCGGCTGGCCGCGTCGCTTTCCTCCAGATAGTCGGCAGGAATGAGCGAGATCCAGACAATCGCAAGGAACAACAGGATCGTTGCCGGAATGGTCCAGTAGGGGTTGCCCTTGCGAGCGTGGCGGCTGTTGAACCAGTGCCGGATCGTTACTCCCATCAGGAACACCAGCGCCGCAATCACCCAGTTGTAGGGAGAGGCAAAGGCCAGCGGATAGTGGTTGGACAGCATCAGGAAGATCACCGGCAAGGTGAGATAGTTGTTGTGGGTCGAACGCAGCTTGGCGATCTTGCCATATTTCGGGTCTGGCGTCCGCCCGGCCTTGAGATCGGCCACCACGATCTTCTGGTTCGGAATGATGATGAAGAAGACATTCGCCGTCATGATGGTTGCGGTAAAGGCCCCCAGATGCAGCAGCACGGCGCGGCCGGTGAAGACATGGTTATAGCCCCAGCCCATTGCCACCAGCAGCACGAACAACAGCACCATCAGCAGCGTCGGCTTTTCATCAAGGCTTGATTTGCAGAGGAAATCATAAACGAGCCAGCCGATGGTCAGCGAACCGGCGGACACAAGGATCGCCTGCCAGACCTCCAGCTCCATCTTGGCCGGATCGATGAGAAACAGATTGGCACCGGCCCAATAGGTGACCATCAGAAGCGCCGCACCGGACAGCCAGGTCGAATAGCTCTCCCACTTGAACCATGTCAGATGCTCGGGCATGTGCTCGGGCGCCACGAGGAACTTGCGGATATGATAGAAACCGCCACCATGCACCTGCCATTCTTCACCATGGGCACCGACCGGCAGGTTGGGGGCCTTCCTGAGCCCCAGATCCAGCGCAATGAAATAGAAGCTCGATCCAATCCAGGCGATCGCGGTGATCACATGGGTCCAGCGCACGGCAAATTCCAGCCAGGACCAGATGAGCGGTTGCAACAAGTCAAAATCAAGCATCCCGAAACTCCAAGTTCAAACTCTTGCTCCCCCTCAGATGACCCCTTTTGACCGTTCCCGTATAGAGTGCCGGAACGCAGCGGCACATGCTTTCTGTGCATGCTTGCGGCAAACGCTTCCCGGGGCCTTTTGTTCACTCTATTGCAGAGAGTGATTTTCTGGTATGAAGAAAAAGACAGATCAGATTCAAAAAAAACAAGAAAAAGCGACGGACAAATACCATGTCCTATTTTGATAATATCAAAACCTTCGTCCGTGTCTTCGAACTGGGGTCCATGTCGGCCGCCGCCCGCGATCAGCGCATTTCCCCGGCCGTGGCTTCGGCCCGCATCTCGCAACTGGAAGATCACCTCAACGTCCGCCTGTTCCAGCGCACCACACGCATGCTGACACCGACCGAACAGGGCAAACTGTTCTACCCCGGCGCCTGCCGTGTTCTGGAAACCATCGAAGAGGCCGAGGCGCTTGTCTCCAGTGTCACCTTGAAACCACGCGGCTCCATCCATGTGGCCGCGCCTCTCGGCATTGGTCGACGGCTGGTCGCCCCTGCGGTGCCGGACTTCAAGAAGGAATTCCCGCTGATCGACGTGCGCATGCGCCTGTCGGATCGCAAGATCGATGTCGCCGCCGAAGGGCTTGATGTCGCCTTCTTCCTCGGCGTGCCGGAGGATTCCAACCTGCGTATTCGCAAGATCGCCGACTGCCGCCGAGTGCTCTGCGCCGCTCCATCCTACATCGAGACCCATGGCGAACCGGAAAGCGGCGAGGACCTGTCCGGCCCCAACCATGCCTGCCTCAACCTGCGTTATCCCGGCGCACCGGAATTCCAGTGGCCGCTACAGACGGCCGATGGCGTCAAGCGGTTTGCCGTTTCCGGTCCGTTTGAGTCGGACGATGGCGACGTCCTCACCGATTGGGCGCTGCATGGCCACGGCATCATTCTGAAGCCTGAGTTCGAGGTTTTGCACTATCTGCGGACGGGGCAACTGGTGCCGATTCTAACCGACACCCCGCCGATTCCCATCCAGATGGCCTGTCTTTATTCACATCGTCGACGGCAGGATCCCAAGATCCGCCTGTTCATCGACTTCATTTCCGGCCACATCCGCACCGTTCTTTCCGATCAGGCCAAAGAATTACGAGGCGAATTGAGGGGCTAATAGCCGCTCTGAAGAGGCCCAAGGAAGCCCGATCAGCTGCCCCGATAGGTCGAATAGCCATAGGGGGAAAGCAGCAGTGGCACATGATAATGCACGGCCTCGTTCATGCCGAAGCGGATCGGAATGATGTCGAGAAACCGCGGTTCCTTGTGCAGCGCCTCAACCTCGTCGAGATAGGCACCGGCATAAAACACCAGCTCGTAAGTCCCTGTTGCAAAGTCTTCTTCGGGCAGGATGGGACCATCGGTCCGGCCATCCTCATTGGTCAGGCTGGTGGCGAGCAGGGTCCGCGTTTCTCCATCCAGACGATAGAGCTCAATAGCCATACCCGCCGCCGGGCACCCCCTTGCAGTGTCCAAGACGTGGGTTGTCAGATATCCGCTCATGAAATTCACCGTCCTTTAGGTTGCGTCCGCGTTGCGCTACTGCATTCGGAGTCGCATCATAATAGCATCCGCTTTCAAGCCATTCCTTTATTATGCATAAATAGCTATCGGAATTTCAAGAAAATGTGATCATATTTTAATGGTATAGAAGGAAATGAGAATAGGGAGCCGCAAGGAACCAGGATGAATACGGAAAATACGCGATATTTGCGAAACATGTCCGGTTACGGACCGACCCCGCCAAAGGCCGAATGGCCCGGCGGAGCCAAGATCGCTGTGCAGTTTGTGATCAATTATGAAGAGGGCGGCGAGAACTGCATCCTGCACGGGGATGCCGCATCGGAAGCCTTCCTTTCAGAAATCGTCGGCGCTGCTCCCTGGCCCGGTCAACGCCACTGGAACATGGAATCCATCTATGAATATGGCGCCCGCGCCGGTTTCTGGCGTCTCCATCGCCTGTTCACCTCCATGGGCATCCCGGCCACCGTCTATGGCGTTGCCAGCGCCCTTGCCCGCAGCCCCGAACAGGTGGCAGCAATGCAGGCCGCAGACTGGGAAATCGCCAGCCACGGCCTCAAGTGGATCGAATACAAGGACGCCACCGCTGAAAGCGAAAAGGCTGACATGCTCGAGGCCATTCGCCTGCATGAAGAGGTCACCGGCGCCAAGCCGAAGGGCTGGTACACCGGTCGCTGCTCGGCCAACACTGTGGCGCTGGCCGCCGAACTCGGCATCTTCGACTATATCTCCGATATCTATGACGATGACCTGCCCTACTGGATCGAGGCTGGTGAGCGCGACCAGTTGCTGATCCCCTACACGCTGGACTGCAACGACATGCGCTTTGCCACCGCACAGGGCTTCAACTCCGGCGACCAGTATTTTGCCTATCTCAAGGATACCTTCGACTGCCTTTATGAAGAAGGCGCAGCGGGCACGGCCAAGATGATGAACATCGGCCTGCACTGCCGCCTTGTTGGCCGTCCGGGGCGCGTCATGGCGCTCAAGCGCTTCATGGACTATGCCCAGTCAAAGGGAGACGTCTGGTTCGCCCGCCGCATCGACATTGCCCGCCATTGGCAGGCGGTCCATCCTGCGGTCCGTTTCGAGCGCCCCAGCCGGATGGGCGCCGAGCGCTTCGTTACGCTCTATGGTGGTGTCTTCGAACACAGCCCGTGGATTGCGGAACGTGCCCACGCGCTGGAGCTGGGCGCGGCTCATGATACGGTGATCGGTCTGCACAACGCCCTTTGTCGTGCCTTCCGGTCCGCCACGAAAGACGAGAAACTCTCTGTCCTCAAGGCCCATCCGGATCTCGCAGGCAAGCTGGCTGCAGCCAAGGCGCTGACCGCAGACTCCACCGCCGAGCAGGCAAGCGCCGGTCTTGACATCCTGAGCGAGGAAGAACGCACCCAATTCACTGCGCTAAACACCGCCTACATGGACAAGCACGGCTTTCCGTTCATCATCGCCGTGCGCGATCATGACAAGGCAGGCATCCTTGCTGCCTTCAGGCAACGCATAGACAACGACAGCGAGACCGAATTTGCCACCGCCTGTGGCCAGGTTGAGCGCATTGCCTTCCATCGTGTCGGCGCGCTTCTGGGTGGAGACGATCGATGAGTGACGAACAGATCATGATCGCACCCCTGACCGCTGAGGCCTTCGCCCCCTTCGGCGACATCCTCGAAGCAAACGGGTCGCCCACGAAGATGATCAACCAGGGCTTCTGTGGTCGCTATCATGATCTGGCAGGTCTCGATTTCCTCGCAACCGATGGCGACCCGGGACGGGCCGGCATCTCGATCTTTGATTCCGAGCCGCGCACCCTGCCCTACTGCCTCGACATGGTTGAACGGCATCCGCTCGGCTCGCAGGCCTTCCTGCCCATGAGCATGCATGCCTTTCTGGTCATCGTCGCACCGGACGAAGACGGCAGGCCGGGCAGGCCACTGGCCTTCGAGACAAGACCGGGGCAGGGCATCAATTTTCACCGCAATGTGTGGCACGGCGTCCTGACGCCACTCCGCGCGCCAGGCCTGTTTGCCGTCGTCGACCGGATCGGCGAGGCGAAAAATCTTGAAGAATACTGGTTCGAAGAACCCTACTGGGTTGTTGCCAACCCCAAGAGCAAAAGCTCACGCAAGACAAAATAAAAGACAAAAAGTCACCGGAGGAAAGACAATAACCGTTGAGGGGTAACATGATGAAGAACAATTCTATCGGCACTCCGGAGCAGCTCCGTGATCCAAACTACACGCCACCACTACTCAAGGCCATTCCACTGGGCATCCAGCACGTGCTGGCCATGTTCATTGCCAACGTGACACCTGCCATCATCGTCGCTGGCGCAGCAGGCTTCGGCTTTGGCTCCAACAGCCCGGATTTCCCTGAGCTGCTCTACATGATCCAGATGGCCATGCTGATTGCCGGTGTGGCAACCCTGCTCCAGACCATCACGCTCGGCCCGGTTGGCGCCGCCCTGCCTGTGGTTCAGGGCACCAGCTTCGCCTTCCTGCCTGTCATGATCCCGCTGGTTGCCGGCAAGGGTGTTGACGGCATGGCCGCTCTCTACACCGGGATTTTCATCGGTGGTCTGTTCCACGCCTTCCTTGGCCTGTTCATCGGCAAGATCCGCTTTGCCCTGCCGCCGCTCGTCACCGGCCTTGTGGTGATGATGATCGGTCTGGCGCTGATCAAGGTCGGCATCCAGTATTCGGCAGGCGGTGCCCACATGGTTGGCAAGCCTGAATTCGGCACGCTCACCAGCTGGGCCTGCGCAGCTGTGGTGATCCTTGTCACCCTTGGCCTCAAATTCTATGCCCGTGGCATGTGGGCCATTTCCGCCGTGCTGCTTGGCCTCATCGCCGGTTACATCTTCGCCATTGTCATTGGCAAGCTGCCGGTTGCCTCCATCGCCGGTTCATGGAACAACGCTGCGGCCTTTGCCCTGCCAATGCCATTCAAATTCGGCTTTGAAATGTCCTTTGCCGCGATCATCGGCTTCTGCCTGATGGCCGTCGTCTCCGCCATTGAAACCGTTGGCGACGTTTCCGGCATCACCAAGGGCGGTGCAGGTCGCGAGGCAACCGACAAGGAAATCGCAGGCGCCACCTATGCAGACGGACTGGGCACGGCCATTGCCGGTGTCTTCGGTGCCTTGCCAAACACTTCCTTCTCCCAGAACGTGGGCCTGGTTGCCATCACCGGCGTCATGAGCCGCCATGTGGTCACCTTTGGTGCCATCTTCCTGATCATCTGTGGCCTCGTCCCGAAGGTGGGCAGCCTCATCCGCACCATCCCGATCGAAGTTCTTGGTGGTGGCGTGGTGGTCATGTTCGGCATGGTCGTCGCTTCCGGCATCTCCATGCTGTCCGACGTCAACTGGAACCGTCGCAACATGGTGATCTTCGCCATCTCCCTGTCGGTCGGTCTGGGCCTGCAGCTGGAGCCAAGCGCCCTGCAGTATGTTCCGGGCACGCTCAAGGTCCTTCTGACATCCGGCCTGTTGCCTTCTGCTCTGATCGCCGTGGTTCTCAACCTGGTCCTGCCAGAAGAACTGGCAGCAGAAGCCACCGAGGAAGTGTCCGGCGGCATGGCCGGTCATAACCCGGAAGTCCAGCCCGGCGAGTGATCCAGCGTCTGACCATTGAAAACAAAAGCCCGGCACCACCTGCCGGGCTTTTTCCTTGCCTGAATTCATTGGATGGATGGTTTGAGGACAGGCTGTTTCAGAATATCCGGTCAGCCTGCCCGGCATGCGCATCGGGGCCAGACTGCCCAGATGGCAGATCCCGCAACAGAACGCCCAGCAGCTCGGCCGCCACCATCGCGGCAATCACCTCAGGTCGCTTGTCGCGCACATGGTCATGCCGACCGATTGGGCAGACCAGCGAAGGCAGAAGCGCCTCAGCCTGATCCGGTGCCTCGCGCTTCAGCCAATGGCTGAAGGTGGCCCGCTTGCTCTTCGAACCGATCATGCCGACATAGGCCGCATCAGCTCGCGCCAGTGCTTCCCGCGCCAGCAGAAAATCAAGAGCATGATCGTGGGTCAGGATGAGAAACGCGCTTGCAGGCGGCGCGGCGCGGATCTCCGCTTCCGGCAGGGCCGACAGACGCTGCTCCACCGGCACATCGACCAGCGCCAGCTCTTCGGCTCGGCTGTCGACAAGGATCGGCCGGACGGGCAGCAGATGCAGCGCCCGGGCGAGCGCCCGTCCCACATGCCCGGCACCGAAGATATAGACATGGTGCAAGGCATCCAGAGCCTTCCGTTCGGCTGCGATTTCAGCTTCCTTCTGCGCTTCATCCATCAGCGCAAAGGACAGTGTCACGGCGCCGCCGCAGCATTGGCCGATCTCTGGCCCCAGTGGCACAGCCAACCGCTTTTCCGCCTCGCCACGCCCGAGCATCCGCCGGGCCTCGTCAATGGCGATATATTCCAGTTGCCCGCCGCCAATGGTGCCATGCATCCGCTTTTCGGTCACATAGAGCGAGGCTCCGGCCTCACGGGGAGAGGAGCCCCGGACGTCACTGAGGCAGACCTTGATGACGGGCCCGGCCTCTTGCAGGAACAGCGCCAACCCCTCAGCCATCAGAGCGCCCTTTCGCCTGCAGGGCCTCGATTGCCATCAGCACCCGCTCGGGTGTTGCCGGGGTGTCCAGCCTTGGACAAACCGTGTAGTCCGCCACGCTGGCCACCGCCATGGAAAGCGCCTCCAGCACCGAGATTGCCAGCATGAAGGGCGGCTCGCCGACGGCCTTGGAGCGCTTGATCGTGCGCTCGGCATTCTCGGACCATTCAGCCAGTTCGACGTTGAAGATACGCGGAATATCGCTGGCAAGCGGGATCTTGTAGGTCGACGGAGCATGCGTCCGCAGTCGGCCATCGCCGTCCCACCACAGCTCCTCGGTGGTCAGCCAGCCCATGCCCTGCACAAAGGCGCCTTCCACCTGCCCCCGGTCGAGCACCGGATTGAGCGACTTGCCAACGTCGTGGATGATATCGGTCCGATCGATGACATAATCCCCGGTCAGCCGGTTGACCGTGACTTCCGACACCGCCGCGCCATAGGCATAGTAGAAAAACGGCCGTCCCTCTCCCTTGTCCCGATCCCAGTGGATCTTCGGCGTCTTGTAGAAGCCCGCCGCCGACAGATGCACCCGCGCGAGGTAAGCCTGTTTGATCAGCTCGTCGAAGGACAGCGACACATCGCCAATCATTACCCGGTTGGGCAGGAAGGTGATGGCCTCTTCAGCCTCGCCCCATTTCTCGCACATGAAGGCAACAAGCCGCCCCTTGAGCTGGTTGGCAGCATCGAGCGCCGCCATGCCATTGAGATCGGAGCCGGAAGACGCCGCCGTTGCCGAGGTGTTGGGCACCTTGTCCGTCGCCGTGCGCGTGATCTTGATCCGCTCGATATCCACCTGAAAGGCGTCGGCCACCACCTGCGCCACCTTGGTGTAGAGACCCTGCCCCATCTCGGTGCCGCCATGGTTGAGCTGGATCGAGCCGTCGGAATAGATGTGAATGAGGCTGCCAGCCTGATTGAAATGGGTGGCCGTGAAGGAAATCCCGAACTTGACCGGCGTCAGCGCCAGCCCCTTGCGATGGATGCCGCCGGAGCGGTTAGCCTCCTCGTTGAACGCGAGAATGGCTACACGGCGTGCCTGATAGTCGGCCCTTGCCTCCATTTCACCAATGAGGCGTGGCAGGATATTGTCCTCGACCTGCTGGTGATAGGGCGTTACGTCCCGCCCCGCGCCGCCATAGAAATTGGCCTTGCGCACCGCCAGCGGATCCTTGCCAAGGGCAAAGGCGATCTCCTCGATGATCCGCTCGGCAACCACCACTCCCTGCGGCCCACCAAAGCCGCGAAACGCCGTGTTGGAAACCGTGTTGGTCTTCAGAGGATGCGAACGCAACAGCACATGGGGGTAGAAATAGGCGTTGTCCGCATGAAACAACGCCCGGTCGGTCACCGGGCCGGACAGATCGGCAGCAAAGCCGCATCGGGCCATGAAATCGCCTTCGACGGCAACGATCACCCCATCCTCATCAAAGCCAACCTCATAGTCGACCACGAAGTCATGCCGCTTGCCGGTGGCCGTCATGTCGTCATCCCGATCAGGGCGGATCTTGACCGGGCGGCCAAACTTGCGCGCACCCAACGCCGCAACGGCACAGAAAATGCTCATCTGCGATTCCTTGCCACCGAACCCGCCGCCGAGCCGCCGCACTTCCACTGTGACCGAGTGGGAGGGGATGCCGAGCACCTGAGCCACCATATGCTGAGCTTCGCTGGGGTGCTGGGTCGAGGTGCGGATCAGCATGTCCTCGTCCTCGCCGGGAATGGCAAAGGCGATCTGGCCTTCCAGATACATGTGATCCTGTCCGCCTATACGGATCTGCCCCTTGATCCGGTGGGCCGCGCTGGCAAAACCCGCCTTCACATCGCCGCGCTCCAGCTTCAGCGGTTTGGCAACATTGGGATAGCCTGCCTCTTTCGCCGCAAGCACATCAATCTTGGCTGGCAAGGTTTCATAGGTGATCCTGGCGGCCGCAGTTGCCTTGCGCGCCTCGGCCCGTGTTCGGGCGACCACGGCAAACAATGGCTGCCCTAGAAACTGCACCTTGCCGGTCGGGAAAACCGGTTCGTCATTGAGGTGATTGGCGCTCACGTCATTATGCCCCGGCGCGACGATATCCTCGGCGGTGAGCACACCCACCACACCATCCATGGCAAGGCAGGGAGTAAAATCCATGGCGACAATCCTGGCATGAACCTTGTCACTGAGACCCAGATAGGCGTGCAGCGTGCCGACCGGTTCCAGCGTGTCATCGGTATAGTCGGCGGCCCCCGTCACATGCTTGTGGGCGGAGTCATGCTTGTGATCCTGATGCACGGCCCCGCGGATGCCTTGGGCGACCGTCTTTGCGCTTTTCACATCTTGCTTCATTCAGCCGCCTCCAGAGATAGCGCGCCCCGCTTGTCATGCCAGAACTGCTCGAAGAGATTCTTGGCCACCCGCATGCGATAGTCGGCACTGGCCCTCATGTCACTGATCGGGTGGAAATCCAGTGGCAGACGGTCGGCAGCGGCCTGCATGGCAGCAAGCGAGAAGGCCTGCCCCTTGAGGGCCGCTTCAGCCTCCGATGCCCGCTTGGGCGTTGCGGCCATGCCGCCGAAGGCAATCCGCGCCTTGACGATCTTGCCGCCACTCACAACAAGGTGAAACGCCACGCAAACCGACGAAATGTCCTCGTCCCGACGCTTGGAAATCTTGTAGACCCCGTGCAGGCTGCCCGGTCCCGGAATGGGTATGCGGATCGCCTCGACGAAGTCCCCCTCCCAACGGTCCTGCTTACCATAGTCAAGGAAGAAATCCTCGAGCCGGATGGTGCGCTGCTCCCAGCTCTTGCGCAGCACAAGATCGGCCCCCAGAGCGATCAGCACCGGCGGCATGTCGCCGATGGGCGACCCGTTGGCGATATTGCCGCCGATGGTGCCCATGTTGCGGATCTGCTGGCCAGCGATACGCCGCCAGAAGGCATCGAGATGAGGGAAATAGCCACTGATCGCCTGCTGCGCCTCGCTATAGGTCACACCGGCGCCGATGGTGATGTGGGTCTGGGAGCAGATCACGGTCTTCATGTCCTCCAGATGGCCGATGAAGATCAGCGTCTGAAGGTCACGCATCTGCTTGGTGACCCACAGCCCGACATCCGTTGCCCCCGCCACGATGATGGCATCGGGCTCCTCAAGACGCACATGGGAAAAATCATCGAGATTGGCTGGCAGGATCGCCCGCCTTCCGTCGCTCTCCAGCACCACCCGCGCCCCGTCCTTGAGATCGATCAGACGCTTGAAATTGCGTTTTCTCTCCTGCTCCAGCCAATCCGAAGCCGGAGATCCATAGCCGCTGATGGCGACAGCGGCGCGGATGATCGGTGCATAGCCCGTGCAGCGACAAAGATTGCCCTGCAGTGCCTCTTCAATCCTGTCACGGGTCGGTTCGGGATCGGTCATCCAGAGCGCATAGAGCGACATCACAATGCCCGGTGTACAGAAGCCGCACTGGCTGCCATGGTGATCCACCATCGCCTGCTGCACCGGATGCAAACCGCCGTCCGTCCCCCTGAGCCCTTCGATGGTCACTACGTGGCAACCGTCAAGGCTGGGCAGAAAGCGAATGCAGGCATTGACGGACTCATAGATCAGAGTGCCTTGAAAGAGCCGCCCCACAAGCGTGGTACATGCACCGCAATCGCCCTCTGCGCAGCCTTCCTTGGTTCCAGTCAAGCGCCGTTCAAGACGCAGATAGTCGAGCAGTGTCTCGCTCGGTGAACAGTGATCGAGCACGATCAGTTCGTCATTGAGCCAGAAACGAATATCCTTGCGGATTGACGGCATGGCCTGAACCCTCCAGAAGAGTTGGACTGCCCAGATAATACGCAAAACATTCTAGTGATCAGCAATTGGGCAATAACAACACTAGTCCAACGGCATTCTTTCGTGAATGCCGAAAAAACTACGACAGTTTCAGGATATTACAAAAGATAATCAACAAACACCATGCAACTGATGCCGTATCGGCATCAGAGGAACGCCATGTGCCGATTGACATCCTTGTAGAGCAGATAGCGAAACTTGCCCGGGCCACCGGCATAGCAGGCCTGCGGGCAGAAGGCTCTCAGCCACATGAAGTCACCGGCTTCAACCTCGTACCAGTCCTCATTGAGCTTGTAGACCGCCTTGCCTTCCAGCACGTAGAGCCCATGTTCCATGACATGGGTTTCCATGAAGGGAATGACCGCGCCCGGCTCGAAAGTCACCACGGTGATATGCATGTCGTGGCGCATGTCGTCCGGATCCATGAAGCGGGTCGTCGCCCACTTGCCATCGGTCTCAGGCATCGGGATCGGAGCAATTGTCTGTTCATTGACGAATATGGGGTCCGGCGCACCAAGCCCTTCGACGGCGACATAGGCCTTGCGGAACCAGTGAAAGACCGCAGGGTCCTCGCCGCTCGCCCGGATCGTCCAGGCCATGCCAGCCGGAACGAAGCCGAACCCGCCCGCAACAAGGGAATGCGTCTCGCCCTTGCCAGCAACCGTCACCTCGATTTCGCCGCTGACCACGAACAGGGCAGCTTCGGCCCGTTCGTCGGTCTCGGGCCGGTCAGACCCGCCACCGGGTTGCAACTCGACGATATACTGGGAGAAGGTTTCGGCAAATCCGCTCATCGGCCGGGCCAGCACCCACATCCGCATGCCGTTCCAGAAGGGCAGCTGGCTGCAGACGATATCCCGCATCGTTCCCCTCGGAATCACCGCATAGCTTGGCGTGAAGACTGCCTTGTCTGTCAAAAGTTGTGACTGAGGCGGCAAACCACCCTTTGGAATGTGGTATTTCTGCAAGGACATGGGGTCCCTTCCTTCACATCTCGACCCATTTGGGCCATCATGACGCTGGTTTCAAAGCTGCCCTCATCAAACAGTCTCGGCCCTCTTTTGCCAACCGTGATGATCGCTGCTTTGAAAAGAAGCATCTTCTTGAAATTTTAGAAAATAAATGAAATTTTCGTCTTTCCAGAAGAGAGAGGTTGCGTCCATAATCGCGCGCATCTTGAAAGAGAGCGCCCTCGCCGCTGACAAGCGAACCGGAAAGCACTCAAGATCAATAACAGCAGGACCAAGGAAACATGACCAGTCGATTGGAAAAATTTGGATTACGGGTAGACCCACAACTGTGCGCTCTGGTCGAGGAAGAGATCTTGCCGGGCACGAATGTTGATGCCGATATCTTCTGGCAGGGTCTTGCCAACACCGTGCGCCTGCTGACCCCGAGAAACATCGAACTGCTGGCCAAACGCGACAGCCTGCAAAGCCAGATCGACACCTGGTGCAAGGCGAACAATGGCAATGCCTTCAAGCCGATTTACTATCGGGCCTTTCTGGAAGACATCGGCTACCTGTTGCCGGAGGGCGAGGACTTCGAGGTCTCGACCGCCAATGTCGATGAGGAGATCGCCACCCTGGCCGGACCGCAGCTTGTCGTGCCGGTGATGAATGCCCGCTTTGCCCTCAACGCCGCCAATGCCCGCTGGGGCAGCCTCTATGACGCGCTCTACGGCACCAATGCCGTCAGTCGCGAAGGCGATCTGGCACCATCGAGGAAATTCAACAAGGCCCGTGGCAAGGAGGTCATCGCCCGGAGCTGCCAGTTCCTTGACGAGGCCGTTCCGCTGCAGGACGCCAAGCATGCCGATGTGACCAAATATGTTCTGTGCGACAACGGCGCAACCCTGATCGCCGAGCTCTACAACGGCGCCGACGCCATGCTGAAGGACCCGGCACAGTATGCCGGCCATCGCGGCGATGATGTCATCCTGTTCGTCAACAACGGCCTGCATATCGAGTTGCAGATCGACCCGCATGATCCGGTTGGCCAGCTGTCTTCAGCCGGCGTCAAGGACATCGTGCTCGAGTCGGCCATCAGCACCATTCAGGATTGCGAGGATTCCGTGGCTGCGGTTGATGCCGAAGACAAATGCCTTGCCTATCGCAACTGGCTTGGCCTGATGAAGGGCGATCTTGCCGACAGCTTCGAGAAGAACGGCTCAATGATGACCCGCGCGCTCAACCCTGACCGCGAGTATGTCACACCCGAGGGCGAACCGCTGACCCTGCACGGCCGTAGCCTGCTGCTGGTGCGCAACGTCGGCCATCTGATGACCAACGACGCCATTCTCGACTGCGAGGGCAAGGCGATCTTCGAAGGGATCATGGATGCCTTCATGACCACAGCCTGCGCCCTGCATGACCTCAAGCGCAAGGGCAACAGCCGTACCGGCAGCATCTATATCGTCAAGCCGAAGATGCACGGCCCCGAAGAGGTTGCCTTTGCCGAGGACCTGTTCTGCGCGGTCGAGGACGTCTTCTCGCTGCCGCGCAGCACCATCAAGATCGGTGTCATGGACGAAGAACGCCGCACCACGATCAACCTCAAGGAATGCATCCGCGCGGTAAAGGACCGCATCGTCTTCATCAACACCGGCTTCCTTGATCGCACCGGCGACGAGATTCACACCTCCATGGAGCTTGGGCCGTTCCTGCCGAAGGAGGAAATCAAGACCCAGCCGTGGATTGCTGCCTATGAGGACTGGAACGTCGACATCGGCCTCGAAACCGGCCTCAAGGGCAAGGCCCAGATCGGCAAGGGCATGTGGGCCAAGCCGGACGAAATGGCCGACATGATGCAGAGCAAGATCGGCCATCCAAAAGCCGGGGCAAGCTGTGCCTGGGTGCCGTCGCCAACGGCCGCCACCCTGCACGCCACCCATTATCATCAGGTCAGCGTTGCTGCGATTCAGGTATCCCTCAGCGCCCGTCCACGGGCGGATCTGGGCAAGATCCTCACCATCCCGCTGCTCGGCGATCGCGAACTCGACGCAGAGACCATCCAGAAGGAACTGGACAACAACCTGCAGGGCATTCTGGGCTATGTGGTGCGCTGGATCGATCAGGGCATCGGCTGCTCGAAGGTGCCGGACATCCACAACGTCGGCCTGATGGAAGACCGCGCGACCCTGCGTATTTCCAGCCAGCATGTCGCCAACTGGCTGCATCACAAGATCGTTGATGCCGATCAGGTGATGGACACGATGCAGCGCATGGCCGCCATCGTCGACGAGCAGAATGCCGGTGATCCCCTCTACAAGCCGATGGCCGGCCATTTCGACGAATCCGTTGCCTTTGCCGCCGCCTGCGATCTGGTCTTCAAGGGCCGGGAACAGCCCAACGGCTACACCGAGCCGCTGCTCCATTCCCGCCGCCGTCAGGCCAAGCAGGAAGCCCTCTGAGCGGTCAGCCTGCTACAGTCATAAAATACGAAAGAAAGCCCTGCCCAGCGCAGGGCTTTTTGCATCTCCGAACCCCAAGGCCCGGACGATCGCAACCACCGCAGCACTGAAGGTACAATCTACCAAATGAAAAGGGACCGGACACAAACCCGATCCCTTGGCAAATTCATGACTGACGCTTCTCGCAAACGGTCAGCTGCGGGCGTAGATGTCTTCATACCGAATGATATCATCTTCGCCGAGATAGGAGCCGGTCTGCACTTCGATGAGCGCCATCGGCACCTTGCCCGGGTTCTCGAGACGATGGATAGACCCAAGCGGGATATACACCGACTGGTTTTCCGTCAGCAACTTGACCTCGTCATCCACCGTCACCTTGGCAGTGCCTTCCACAACGATCCAGTGCTCGGAGCGGTGATGGTGCGATTGCAGGGAGAGCGATCCGCCCGGGTGAACCACGATCCGCTTGACCTGAAAGCGCGAGCCGATCACCAGACTCTCGAACCAGCCCCATGGCCGGTGATCGCGCGGGAAGGATTCAGCCTGACGGGCCTTCTTGGACTTGAGGGCATCCACCGCCTTGCGCACATCCTGAGCGCGGGTGATATCAGCCACCAGCACCGCATCCGGCATCGCGACCGCGACAACATTCTCAAGACCGATCCCGACGATCTCCATCGAGCTGTCTTCAGACCGCAAGAGCGTGTTCCGGCAATCGATCGCCGTAGCGTCACCTGATGTGGCGACCCCCAGTTCATTCTGCTTGCTCTCGCGCCAGACAGCATCCCAGCCGCCAAGGTCGGACCAGCCGGAAGCAAATGGAACCACCGCCAGATTGTCAGCGCGTTCCATGACGGCATAGTCGATGGAGATATTGTCAGCTTCGGACCATGCTTCCGGGTCGAGGCGCAGGAAACCGAGGTCTTCCTTGCCATTGGCAAGAGACCGCGCAACAGGCTCGATGAGAGCTGGCGCATGCTGCCTGAAGGCCTCGATAATGGTCTTGACCGAGAACAGGAAAATGCCTGCATTCCAAAGATATTTCCCCGATGCCACCATCCGCTCGGCATTTTCCAGATCCGGCTTCTCAACAAAGGCCACCAGATCAACGGCGGAGATTTCCCCGCATACGTCCAGTTCAAGCTCGAGATAGCCATAGCCGGTTTCCGCATGACCGGGCTTGATGCCGAAGGTTACGAGTTTACCCTCCCGCGCAGCGACAGCACCGGCTTCCACCACGGACGAAAAGGCTGCAACATCCGGCACCACATGATCAGACGGCGCAACAAGCATCAGGGCGTCCGGATCCCGCTCAGCAAGCCACAGCGCTGCAGCCAGAACTGCAGGCGCCGTATTGCGCGCCGATGGCTCGATCAGAACGGCGCTGGGGTCGATACCGATTTCAACCAGCTGTTCGGTCACGATGAAGCGGAAGTCGGAGTTGGTCACAATGATCGGCGAGGCATACTGGTCGCCATGAAGGCGCTTGGCAGAAGCCTGAAACAGCGTTTCATCACCAACCAGCGGAACAAATTGCTTTGGGTAGCTTTTGCGCGAAAGGGGCCAAAGACGGGTTCCGGAACCACCGCACAAAAGAACAGGAGTAATCATAACATCAGACTTTCTAAGCTATCTAATTTGAATATTCTTATTTTCCCATAACAATGGAAAGAAGAAGATCGGCAAACACGCTAAAATTCTCTCAAGCCCTAGACCTGAACAAACAAGCACCAGACTTGACCAAAACAGACACAATAGTCAATTCCGAAACGACTGTCCCACAGCCCGAAACACTTGCGCAACAGGAGCCATCAAAACCGGATTGTTGCTGTAGTTCGGATTGTTCCCTAGGGAATAGCGAACATTCATGGCGTTTTCAAGCATCTCCTTGAACCTCGGGAACCTCACCCCCGACACGCATCCCAACCTTGCGGGCCTGAGACGCCAACAAAATGCGCTAAGCAACAGATATCAAGGCAAAAATGTGGCAGAACCAGCAGGGGCAAAAGCAGAAAGCACAGGCGCATTTCTGTGATAGCCGCCACCCCGGTCACCGTTCACCACCGATCACAAGATAGAGAATATCAAGTAATTTCAGATAGTTAGAAACGAAATGCAAATGGATACACTCAGTTACAATTATAGGAGAAATGTTACTTGAAACGGTCGCAAACCAATAAGATAAAAGTATAATTCTGCATTCATGTGCCCAAATGGACAATAATATGAAACACATAATGAGCCTACTCATCGCGGCTGTATTGATTGTTGCTGCTTACATTTATCAATTTGGTCTGCCCGCTGGCCTTGCATCATTGTTCGCCGATCAGTCTGGCCAGCCGACCGCATCAAGAAGCCCGGCTTCCGGCCAGTCCCAAGGGGCACGGCCGGGTGGCAGGAACGCCGGAGCCACCTATGTGACGCTCGCCGACATCACCTACAAGCCTTATGAGGACACCTTCAGCTCCATCGGCACGGGCGTAGCCAAACAGAGTGTTTCCCTCGTTTCGGAAGTCTCTGGCCAGATCAAGGACGTGATGTTCGAAGGCACCCCCCATGTCTCGAAGGGCGACGTCCTGCTGCAACTGGAAGACACCAGCGAGCGCATCAATGTGGAAATTGCCGAAGCCAATCTATCCAAGGCCGAAGACACGCTTGAACGCTACAGCACGCTGCAATCCCGCAATTCAGGCATCGTGACCGCCACCAGCATGAAAGAAGCAGAATCGGCCGCCGCCGTTGCCCGTGGCAATCTGGCTCTGGCCGAGAAGGAACTTGCAGACCGCACCATCAAGAGCCCCATCGACGGACGGTTGGGCCTGGCCGAATGGGAAGTGGGCGATTTTCTTTCGAACGGCGCCAAGATCGTCGACATCAACAACACCGAAACCATTCTTGTGACCTTCGAGCTGCCGGAACGGGCAATGAATCTGCTTGAGCTTGACAAGGAGGTCTATGTCACCACCCCGGCCATCAACGGCAAGGTCTTCGAAGGCAAGATCATCGCTTTTGACAGCACCATCGATGAGACCACCCGCACCATCACGGTGAAGGCTGAAATCGAGAACGGCGACGGACGTCTCTGGCCGGGGATGACCTTTGAGGTCATGCTGCGCCAGAAAACCGAACCTCTGGCTGCCCTGCCGGCAATGGCCCTCACCTGGACCCGCGATGGCACCCAGGTCTGGCTCGCCGAAGACGGCAAGGTCCGGGCGGTGCCCGTCATCTTCCGCTACCGGCAGGATGACACCATCTGGATCGAGGGCGACCTCAAGGAAGGCACCAAGGTTGTCGTGGAAGGCGTTCAGAAACTGCGTCCCGGCGCCTCGATCGTGGCTGAGCAGGGGGGTAGCAGCAACCAGAAACCCACCACCACCGCATCCACCCGCACGGAGTAGCCGCAATGTCGAACAAGCATGTTGAAGGCATGACACGGCTCTTTGTGGCCCGCCCCATTCTGGCCTTCGTGATCAATCTCCTGATCATCATCGCAGGCATCGCCGCTCTTTCCGGGGTCGAAGTGCGGGAAATGCCGGATGTTGACCAGCCCTCGCTGTCCGTCCGCACCACCTATGAAGGCGCATCGGCCGAAGTGGTCGACCGCGAAATCACCTCTGTGCTCGAAGACGCCTTTGGTGCGCTCGATGGCGTCAAGAACATCTCCTCCACATCAAGCTATGGCAGCAGCCGCATCACGCTCGACCTCAACAGCGATGTGGATGTCGACATCGCCGCCAACGAGGCCCGCGAGATCGTATCCCAGACCATGCGCCAGTTGCCCGACGATGTGGAAGACCCCACGGTACGCAAGAGCAACGCCGATGCAGACCCGATCATCCGCCTCGCCCTTTCGGGCAACAAGAGCCTTGCCGAACTGACCACTCTCGCCGAAGGGCCGATCACCGACCGGCTCAATCTGGTCGAGGGCATCGCTGAAATCACGGTGACCGGCGCCAAGGCCAACGAGTTCCGGATCAATGTCTCCATGCCCACACTGCTGGCGCGCGGCCTGACGCTTAGCGATATCAGCACCACCCTCAAAACCCTGCGCAACGATTACTCCCTCGGCTCGGTCGACAGCGACCTCAGCACGACAACCCTGCGCTCGGTCAATCCGGTGGTCACGACAGACATGATCGGCAAGTTGCGCATCAACGCAACCACCTATATCTCGGATGTCGCCAATGTGCAGTTGACCGGTGAAGACACCACTCAGTCGGCCCGCGTCAATGGTCGCCCCTCGATCGGCCTCGACATCGTCCGCCAGTCCGTCGGCAACACCCTGACCATCTCGCAGGACGTGCGCAAGGCTGTCGCAGAGCTTCAGACCCAGATCCCTGACGATGTCTCTCTGACCATCACCACCGATGACGGCATCTTCATCGAAGGCTCCATCACCGAAGTGACGAAATCCATCCTCTTGGCCGTGGTCATCGTGATTGTCGTCATCTTCCTGTTCCTCAGGTCATGGCGCGCCACCATCATCCCGGCCATCGCCATTCCCGTAGCCCTGATCGGCACGATTGCCGCCATCTGGATTGTCGGCTTCTCGGTCAACACCATCAGTCTGCTGGCCCTTGTGCTGGCAACCGGCATGGTCGTGGATGACGCCATCGTCGTGGTCGAAAACATTGTCCGCCGCCGTCACGATGGCGAGGGCGCCCGCTTTGCTGCCGTTGCCGGCACCAACGAGGTGTTCTTTGCCGTGATTTCCACCACGGCGACGCTGGCCGCCGTGTTCATCCCGATTTCCTTCCTGCCCGGTCAGGCCGGTGGCGTGTTCTCGGAATTCGGCTTCGTGCTGGCCTTCTGCGTCACCCTGTCCTCTGTCGTGGCCCTGACCATGGCGCCGATGTTGGCCTCGATCCTCGATCCGGGCAAACCCTCCAGAAAGATGCAGGAAGCAGCAGCCCGCGATGAGGAAAGGCAGGACGGTCTGATCAAGCGCCTCTTCCTTGACGTCGTCGACAAGGCCATTCGCATGCCACTGCTCACCATCGGCATTGCCATCGCCTTTGCAGTCTTTGCAATCGGTGCGGCACAGAACCTGACCAGCACCCTCACCCCGCCAGAGGACCGTGGCATGTTCTTCATGATCGCCACAGGCCCGGTTGGCGGCTCGAACGACTATATGAGCGACGAGATCGGACAGGTCGAGAAGGTCCTTGAGCCCTATCGCGAAAACGGCGAGGTCAAGTCTGTCCTCAGTCTCATCGGGCGCGGCGGCGGCACCCGTGCCTTCGTCATCGTGCGCCTTGCCAACTGGCAGGACAGGGAGCGCGACCAGCAGACGATTCTGGCCGAGATCAACAAGAAGCTGGCCCACATTGCCAGCATCCGGGTCATGGCCCGCTCGGGCAACTCCCTTGGCATCCGTGGCGGAGGGTCAGGGCTCAGCTTTGCTGTCACTGGCAATGACTATCCCAAGCTGGTCGACGGAGCCGACAAGATGATCGCGGCCATGGAGCAGGATCCCACCTTCACCAATCCGCAGCTCAGCTCCAACGACACCTCGCTCCAGATCAGCGTCGACATCGACCGGGACCGGGCACTTGAGCTGGGCATAACCCCGGACACCATCGCCGACAGCATTTCCGCCGTCACACAAGGCCTCACCCCAACCTCCGTCTTCATTGATGGCGAGGAGGTGGACCTGACCATCAACCCTGATGGCGGCTGGCCGGTCAATGACGCCAGCGATCTGGAACGCATGTTCGCCCGCACCAGCAGCGGCAACATCATCCCGCTGTCTTCCGTGGCCAGCTTCACCCAGGTGCTGAGCCAGGCGTCCTATGCCCGCGAAAGTGGATCGCTGGCCATCTCCATCAACGCCAACCTGCCGCGCGGTGTCGATCTTGGGCAGGCGGTCGAGCGCATGCGGGCAATCGCCCATGATGTCCTGCCACAGGGCACCAGCGTCAAGCTGCTTGGCGAAGCCGGTGAGCTTGATAGCGGCCGGGCGGGTACATTGCTGATCTTCGGCATTGCCGGGATCATCGTCTTCCTCGTGCTGGCTGCCCAGTTCGAAAGCTTCGTTTCCGCCACCATCATCATGATCACCGTCCCCTTCGGGCTGGCGGCGGCCATGCTGGCGATCATGATCACCGGCGGCACGCTGAACTACTACAGCCAGATCGGCCTTGTGATGCTAATCGGCGTGATGGCCAAGAACGGTATCCTGATCGTCGAGTTCGCCAACCAGTTGCGGGAGCGCGGACAGGATATCGACAGCGCCATCCGGGATGCAGTAAGCCTGCGTATCCGTCCGGTGATGATGACCATGGTGTCCACCGTCTTCGGCGGCCTGCCACTGATCATCACGTCAGGTGCCGGAGCCGAAGCCCGCATCGCCGTTGGCTGGGTCGTGGTCGGCGGGTTGGGCTTTGCCACCCTGTTCACCCTGTTCCTCATCCCCGTACTCTATCGCTGGCTGGCACCGCTCGGCGGCGAACCGGGAGCAGCAAGCCATCGGCTCGAACAGGAGATCGCCCAGCAACAATCAGTGTGAGGCGAAGGCCTCCAGACTTACCCGCCATCGGGCGGTCCCGCTCAAAAGAAAAGCTCTCGGGTGAACCACCCGAGAGCTTTTTGTTTCTATCGTTTGACGGAAACGCCAAACCTTATTCGCCAGATCCTGTCAGATCAGGCCTTTTCGGCACCGGCCTGAATGGCGGTCAGAGCAATGGTGTAGACGATGTCATCTACCAGAGCGCCGCGCGACAGGTCATTGACCGGCTTGCGCAGGCCCTGAAGCATCGGGCCGACGGACACAACGTCAGCAGACCGCTGCACAGCCTTGTAGGTGGTGTTGCCGGTATTCAGATCCGGGAAGATGAACACGTTGGCATGACCATCGAGCGGGCTGCCCGGAGCCTTCTGGCGATTGACGCTTTCCACCGAGGCTGCGTCATACTGGATCGGGCCGTCGATGATGATGTCAGGGCGTTTTTCCTTGACGATTGCCGTTGCTTCCCGAACCTTGTCCACGTCAGCGCCAACACCGGAGGTGCCGGTGGAGTAGGAGATCATGGCAACCTTCGGAATGATGCCGAATGCCTTGGCGGAATCGGCGGACTGCATGGCAACCTCAGCCAGCTGGGCTGCATCCGGATCCGGGTTGATGGCGCAGTCGCCATAGACCAGAACCTGATCCGGCATCAGCATGAAGAAGACCGACGACACGATGGAGTTGCCCGGAGCGGTCTTGATCAGCTGCAGGGCAGGACGCACGGTGGAGGCGGTGGTGTGAACCGCGCCGGATACCAGCCCCTGCACATCGCCGACAGCCAGCATCATGGTGCCGAGCACCACATTGTCTTCCAGCTGGGCTTCAGCCTGCTCGGGGGTGAGGCCCTTCTTCTTGCGCAGCTCGCACATCGGCGCGATGTATTTTCCGCGGATGCTGTCCGGATCAACGATTTCCAGCGTATCCGGCAAGGAAATGCCATGGCTTTCAGAAACCGCCTTCACGTCGGCTGGCTTGGCCAGCAGCAGGCAGCGGGCGATTTTCTTCTCGGCGCAGATGACGGCAGCACGCAGCGTGCGAGGTTCGTCCCCTTCCGGCAGGACGATGGTCGCCCCGGCCCGGCTGGCATCCTTGATCAGACGATGGCGGAACATCGGAGGAGGCATGTGCACCGTGGCATCACCAGTGTCATCAAGACGCAGAGCCGACAGATCAGTATGATCGGCGGTGTGGTCCATCAGCACTTCCATGCGCTGGTCGTCACCAAGACGAACGCGACGGTCCATGGCTGCCAGGTGGGTGGCGGCGTCGAAGGTCTGTTCCTCGACTTCCAGAATGGTCAGATCAGAGAAACGGGCGCTGAGGAACTCATCCAGCGACGAGGAAAGCGGAACGCCACAAGTCAGCATCAGGCCAGCAATCGGCATGCCGGAGCTCTGGGCCAGCGCCGTCGTCATGATGACATCGGAGCGGTCGCCCGGGGTGACAACCAGAGTGCCTGGCTTGAACAGCTTGACCAGATGTTCCGGCGGACGGGCAGCCACAACGACATCTTCCATGCGAGCGCTTTCAAGGCCGCCCTTATAGCGGATCTTGCAGCCAAGCTCGTCCACAACGTCGGTCAGACGCGGTGCATTGAGATACTGGGTAACCGGATAGGCAGCAATCACCGGGAAGTTGAGGTTGGCTTTCTCAAGCGCAATCTTGATGTCGCTGGCAAGGGCAACATCCGGCAGGCGGCCAATCATGACACCGGCAAGCGGACGCACTGCGGTGTTGACGCGCAGAGCAACATCGCGCACGGCATCAACGATGGTGTCGACATCACCGGACTTGCCGGAAAGAACGGCAATGACCTCGGCAGCGAGGCTGCGGCCCATGGCGACGTCCAGATCGCTGATCAGGTTGTGATCTTCAGCCGGAACCACACCTTCGACGACCACGATTTCGGCATCGCCGCGGGCTTCTTCAACCAGTGCTACGATGTCTTCGAGCAGGGTGCTGATGTTGCCGGAGCGGATCTGGTCTTCGGCATGGGAAAGGGAAATCGGTTCCGGTACCGTCAGATTGCAAAGCGAACGGGCAAAATGCACCGAAATGTCTTCTTCGCCATCTTCCATGGTGGAATCGGCAACCGGTTTGGCAAATGCCACCGTGTGGCCAGCGCGCTGCAGGGCACGAACCAGCCCGAGCGCCGGAGTGGCAAGGCGGAAGGCATCCGTCGTCGGCGTCAGGAAGAGTGTGCGGGGTTTCGCAGGAGCGGTCATGAAGCTTCTGTCCTTTTGTTGTGGTGGCCTCGGCATCATCACTGCAACAATGAATGCACGGTCACCCTGAATGCTGCGCTCCCGTTCAGGAGGAGATGAAGAGAGCTGCAGACCTTGGCGGTTATCGTCCTTGAAATGACACCGGAGATGCCCGAAGGCAGATATCCTTTGACCCGGCGTCATGTGCGATGCCGACCAGGCGGCATCCGGGCAATCGTTGAAAATGGCATGCACGTCAAAGGACTGCTCGCCGACACCCAAGGGTCACGACAAAGGCATCACAAGAGTCCGAAAGTGGAACGTACGACTTAAGGCGATAGGCCAAGACGGGGCGGTCGTCAAGTGCCTTCTCCCCGGCGTCATCATGCATTTTTCCAGCGAAAGCAGGATCTTGGCAGATTCTTCAAGGGCCTGCTGCGGGCCATGTCAAACAGCTACCCGATTTTCTCATGGCAGCCCTCCCTCAAAGCATCGCATGACGGTACAACAACCATGTCCCCCCGGCCAATCAAAGCCGACACCGACCAGAGGAAGGGGAAAGCATCAGGTCCTTTTCCCCTCCCTTCGAGAGCCGAAAGAACGCAAAGAAAACATTGGCTTATTTTGCATTGCAAACCACGCCCCCTGCCTTGCGGCGGTCCGCACACAGACCATGACTCCGGGGGTGCTCAAGCAAAAAGCCAAGAGACAGGCCAATTTTCGAGCAAAATTCCATCATTTGACAATCTGCATAGCAAATACGCGATTATACGAAGACAAAATGACGCTCAAAAAATTTGCTCTGACAAAAGCACTTTTTAGTGAACAAATTCTGGATATCCCGCTTCACCAGCAGATGGCTTCGAACGGCCAACATCCCTTGCACCACGATGTGATGCAAACCGCGTGTGCCCCTTCAGAACACACGCGTCAGCCGAATGGCCCTGCCCCTCTGTGTGTGGAGGGGGAGGCACCCGTCAAGGGTGCCTTGGGCGGCCTTTTACTCGGGCAGATCCATCGTTTGCCAGATGTCATAGGCCGCAAGGGCGGTGTTCATCTGGGCGGTGTGGCCCTGAATGAAATCATCGCCGTAGATGGACTCGTCGGGATACTCGGTGATCAGCGTGATCGGCACCCTGTGGCGGTCATCGACAGAGATCATGACCGGGAAACCATTGATCACTGGCCACTCCGGCTTGCCCGCATGTTCGGTGTAGAGCGCAATCTCACGCGCATTATAGTCAACCAGTTTGCGGTTGACCGCCAGACGCTCGGTGATCTGCTCGATCAGGCTGTGGGCCTCTTTCTTCCAGCTCTCATGATGCCTGAGGATCAGGAAGAAGCCCTTGGGAAGGGTCCACATCTCGAAACCGCGTGGCACATAGCCGGTGAACGGCCGCGACCATTCATGGGACGGGTAGCCATGCAGGTTGACATGCAATTTGGCACCGCTGAGCCGCTCGGCCTCGAACCGGATCGCCGTCTCGAACGGGGATTCCGCCGGGCGGTATTCGAGATCACAGCCAAAGGCGGTATAGCGGGCAGCATGGTGCATATGATGCGGATTGTCCTTGCGCAGACGCCAGCCCAGCTCATAGCCATCAGGGTTTTCGAGCGGAGAAATCGTGAAATGCGCATTGGGGCGCCTGGCCAGTTCCAGACCGCTGCGCATTGCACCGGCAGCCCCCGTCACCTCGTTGGCATGTTGACCGCCGCTGATCATCACCGGCCGCTCGGATCCCTTGTGATAGCGCGCCTCGACCAGACGACCGGCGCGGGACAGTGCGGTGAAGGGCTCGCCCGTGATGGTCGCCAGCTCGCGTCGAATGCGCGGGGCGGTAAAGGGCGTGGAGAGCGTTTCAACCGGCTCGCTGTCTTCAACCGCAGTTTCATCCACGGTCAGCGGGCGGAGTTCCATCGTGACCGACAAGGAGCCATCGCGGGTGCCCTTGAGGATTTCCGGCACGATCTGCCCCGGCATCAGGCCACGATCGCCAACGGGACGACCGGATTTCTGCTGGAACACTTCGAGCAGCGAGAAATAGAAATCCTCATGCAGGGCTTCCCTGAGGCTGATCATGGCATCAACCGGTTCCATCGACAGGAACTCATCCTCGGAAGGATGCAACACCGTGATGTTCAGCTCCTCGAAATAGGGTTCCTCATGGCCCCAGTCATGCGCGACAATCGTCTGCATGGCAGCGGCAAACAGCTGCTCATAATCGGTGTCGAACTGGTCTTCAGAACCATCCGCCCAGCGCACCCAGCCGGTGGGCGACAGAGCTGCTTCGCCAATGCAATCCTTGTGCAGCTTGTTCGGAGCAAAGACCTTGCGGCTTTCCGTTCGCCCATCCTGCCAGCACAGCTCAAGCCTGTAGTTGAGATCCTTGCCCTTTGCCGACGGCGTGAAGCTGACGGCAGCTGGCTTCAACAGCTCGGCCAGCGGGTAGGCTTCCAGCAGGAAACGATGCTCGGGCGCAGCTTCATGCACCGGATAGGTGATGGCAACGCTCTTCAGCCCTTCGGTCTTGAGGTCTTCAAGGCAGGCATAGACCAGCGGCTTGTAGCTGCTGTGCACCCGGGCCGTAATGCCCATGGCCGCCAGCTTGCTTTCCAGAGCCAGTCGCCCGGCCTTGTCGTCAAACAGCCACAGCTCCAGCGCCTTGGCCTTGCGTACAGCGATCGTCTCCAGAATGGTATCGACGCTGCGGGGAAATGTCTTGTCAAGCAGAACGGTCATATCGAAGTCTTTCCGGTAGGATCCAGATGATCGCGCATCCAGTCACCGAGCAGGTTGAGCCCCAGCACCGTGAGCATGATGGCGAGGCCGGGGAACACACTGACCCACCAGGCGGTTTGAAGATAGGAGCGGCCTTCGGCCAGCATCCCGCCCCAGGACGGAATGGTCGGATCAACCCCGAGACCGAGGAAGGTGAGGCTGCTCTCAAGCAGAATGTTGTTAGCCACATTGAGCGTCATCAGCACGATGACCGGGCCAGTCAGATTGGGCAGCAGATGCTG
The DNA here is from genome assembly GCF_003574655.1 of Cohaesibacter haloalkalitolerans. Classification (GTDB taxonomy): domain Bacteria; phylum Pseudomonadota; class Alphaproteobacteria; order Rhizobiales; family Cohaesibacteraceae; genus Cohaesibacter; species Cohaesibacter haloalkalitolerans. Next base: position 600,418 of record NZ_QNUM01000001.1, on the reverse strand, counting down.
CACGATGATCCGCCAATCCTTGACGCCGATGGCGCGGGCGGCAAGGATGAATTCCCTGTCCCTCAGCGCCAGCACCTGCCCGCGCACCAGACGGGCATATTGCACCCACTGGGAAACGATCAGCAGAATGATCGTGTTGAGCAGGCTGCCGCCCAGAATGGCGATGAAGGTGATCGCCAGCAGGATGAATGGCAACGCCAGCTGGATGTCGACAAAGCGCATCATCAGCATGTCGGTCACGCCGCGATAAAAGCCCGCGATCAACCCGATGGTCACCCCGAGCGTGACCGCCCCGATCACCGAGGTGATGCCGACCAGCAGCGAGATCCGCCCACCGGCAACGACACGGGCCAGCACGTCGCGGCCAAGCGGGTCGGAGCCAAGCGGATGGATCGACTTGAGGAAGGGTGGCGTCAGACGGGACATCAGATCGATCCTGTCAAAGCCCTCGGGAAACAGCTGATGGGCGAACAGCGCCGACAGCACGATGAGCGTGATCAGAACGGCACCGACCACCAGTTCCATGCTCGGTCTGGCAAAGCGTTTTTTTCTGGTTTCTGCCATACTCTCTACTCCGTCCGGATGCGCGGATCGACAAGGCCATAGATGATGTCAACGAGCAGGTTGACGATGATGATCAACAGCGACAGCACCATGATCGAAGCCTGGAGCACCGGATAGTCGCGTGCGCCCACGGCATCAAAGGCCAGCGTTCCCATACCGGGCCAGTTGAACACCCGCTCGATGACCACGATGCCGCCCAGAAGGCCGCCGAACTGCAGCCCCATATAGGTGATCAGCGGAATGGCACAGTTGCGCAGGGCATGCTTGTAGAGCACCTTGGTTTCCGAAAGTCCCTTGGCGCGGGCCACCATGATATATTGCGAACTGAGGGTTTCGAGCATCGTCGTACGCACCAGACGCACGTTGACGGCCATCAGGATGACCCCCATCGTCACCGCTGGCATGATATAGGACAGCCAGCCCGACATGCCGCTTGGCGGCAGGATGTTCCAGGTGATCGAGAAGACCAGAACCAGCATGATGGCCAACCAGAAATTGGGAAAGGACAGCCCGACCAACGAAATCACGCGGATCACCTGATCCAGTGCCTTGTTCTTGTGAACCGCAGCCGTGATCCCGAGCGGGATGGAAAAGGCAATGGAGATCAACATCGACCAGAAGGCCAGCACCAGCGTCGAAGGCAACGCACCGCCGATCAGCACGGCAACCGAGGTGCCGCCCAGAAAGCTGCGCCCGAAGTCAAAGGTCACCATGTCCCTGAGGAAGCCGAAATACTGCACGAAGAAAGGTTGGTTCACCCCCAGCGCCTCGCGAATGCGGACCAGATCGGCCTCGGTGATACTGCCCGCCCCTTGCGTCAGCATGAGTGCCGGGTCTCCGGTCATGCGGATCGCATAGGACACCAGCAATGTGACGACGAGCGTGGCGAAAATCGCCTGAAGCAATCGTTTGACGATAAACCCGGCCATGCGACCGACCTCCGTTGCAGTCTAGTGTAGAGTTGGGAAGAGCTGCCGGTGAGGGGAAGGCACATGCCTCCCCTTCACCTGATCTTGTCGGAAGCTCGGCCTATTCCTTGACGCTGACCGTGTTCAGCTTGATGCGGTTGTCAGGAGCCGGAACAAAGCCTTCAACGCGCTTGTTGACGCCGTAGATTGCCTTGAGGCTGTAGAGCGGCATTTCCAGCACATCATTGGCGATATAGGCGGCGATGCCCTTGAGCAACACTTCACGCTTGGCAACATCGGTCATCGGGCGCTGTTCTTCCAGCATGGCGTTCAGCTTTTCGTCTGAACCATACGGGTTCCATTTCTGGCCGGTGTGGTAGAGCAGATAGGCGGTGTTGTCATAGTCGAGCGTCCAGCCGCCCCAGCTCTGCTGGAACAGGGCACCGGTCTTGCCCTGCGGCACGATGTCATTCAGGAACACACTGTTCTCATATGGCTTGATCACAGCCTTGAGGCCAACGGTCTGCAGATAGGCGCCAACGGCCTGAACCACTTCGTTGAAGGTCGGGTTGCCAGCGCGGATGTCGATCTGCACTTCCGCCCCCGGAGCAACACCAGCATCTTTGAGCAGTTTCTTGGCTTCTTCCGGATTGTACGGCAGAGGCTTCAACTCGGGATCATTACCGAAGGACAGCGAGCTCTGGAAGCTGGCGATTTCCTCGGCTTCCCCTGCCAGCAGCGACTTGATGATGGTGGCGCGGTCAACAGCCATGACGATGGCCTTGCGGACATTGACGTCTGCGGTGATGCCGTCACGGGTGTTGAAACGCAGGCCATAGACAGCCGGACCGGTGGTGGACATGACGTCCAGTTTGCCATCGCCCTTGACCACCGGCAGCATGCTGATCGGCAAATCCTCGACGATATCGACCCGACCGGCCTGCAGCTCGGCCACAGCGGTGGTCAGTTCGGAAATGAAGCGATACTCCAGCTCGGAAACCTTTGGCTTGTCGCCCCAGTAGTCGGCATTGGCAGCCAGTTCCAGATCCACCTTCGGCTCGTAGGAGACAAAGCTGAACGGACCGGTTCCGACCGGATGGGTGTTGAAATAGTCTTCGCCCTTCTCGGCGATGTATTTCGGCGGCACGATCATGGCACCATAACCGGCCAGCTTGGTCAACAGCACCGGATCGGGCTGGTGGAGATGGAAATCGACGGTGTAGTCATCGATGATCTCGACACTCTTGACCGAGGTGTAGTTGGCACGCTGCGGACCCTTGGCCCCGATGTCGCCGAGCAGACGATCGAAGGTGAACTTGACGGCTTCCGCATTGAACGGCTCGCCATTGTGGAATTTCACGCCTTCGCGCAGCTTGAACCGGATGCGCACGCCATCGTCAAGCACGTCCCAGCTCGTGGCAAGGCCCGGATGCAGTTTGGCGTTGGTATCGCGTTCCGTCAGGCCGTCAAAGAGGTTGGAGCCGACAGCGCCCCAAGCGACAAGGAAGGTGTCGATCGGATCCCAGCTGCCCGGATCGAGGGCAACGGAAACAGAAAGTTTACCAGCGGCCATGGAGCTGCTGGAGAAGGCGCCCATGCCTGCCAAGGCGATGACAGCCACGGCTGCTGTATTCTTCAAAAATCTTTTCATTATTGTGTTCCCTGTTTTGACGAAGTGAAGTTGTGATTATTCGTTTATTCGGCAACCAGATGCCCCGGCGCGATCTCCTTGTGGCGGAGGTGCTCCGGTTCATTCCCCACCGCCCGGATCGGGCTCGGGATCTCCGTATCATCGATGGCCAGCATGACTCGCTTTTGCGGATCGGCAATCGGAACGGCGGCAAGCAGATTGCGGGTATAGGAATGGGTCGGGTTCTCGAACACCTGACGGCGACTGCCGAACTCGACGATCTGCCCCAGATAGAGCACGGCGACCCGATGGCTGATCTGCTCCACCACCGCCATGTCATGGCTGATGAAGAGATAGGAAAGCCCCCGCTCCTCCTGCAGGTCCATGAACAGATTGATGATCTGTGCCTGCACCGACACATCGAGCGCTGACAGGGCCTCGTCGGCAATGATCAGTTCGGGGTCGGAAGCAAGGGCGCGGGCAATGCAGATGCGCTGGCGCTGGCCACCGGAAAACTCGTGCGGATAGCGCCGGGCATGGGAGGCGGACAGCCCGACACGTTCAAGCAGCTCGCTGACGCGGGTCGCGATCAACCCCTCGTCATGCAGGATGCCATGGGTGCGAATCGGTTCGGCAATGGAAAAGCCGACCGTCTTGCGCGGATCAAGCGAAGCATAGGGATCCTGGAAGATATACTGGATCTTCTTGCGCAGCGCCCGCCGCTCACCCTTGCCCATGTCGGAAAAGCGCTTGCCGTTGAAGGTGATGTTGCCAGCCTGACTTTCCTGCAACTGCTGGATCGTGCGACCGATGGTCGACTTGCCCGAGCCGCTCTCGCCAACCAGCGCCAGCGTTTCCCCCGGATAGATATCAAGGCTGATTTCCTCGACCGCATGCACGCGGTGGGTCGGACGGCCCAGGAAATTCTTCTTCACATTGAAGCGGACAACGAGATCCTCCACCCGAACCAGAGGGGCAACGCCATAGTTGGCGGTGTTCTGCACCCGGACCTCTCCCTCCGTCCTGGCCCCCGCCTCGTCATAGACAGCAACCGGCAGCCGCTTGGGAAAATCCTCGCCATTCATCGCTCCCAGCTTGGGCACAGCGGAAAGCAGCGTCTGGGTATAGAGATGCTGCGGATCATGGAAGATTGCATCGACCGGCTGCTCTTCCACCTTGTGGCCCTTGCGCATGACGACCACATCGTCGGCCATTTCCGCCACCACGCCCATGTCGTGAGTGATGAAAATGATCGCCATGTCGAGGCTGTCCTTGAGGTCACGAAGGATCGCCAGAATCTGGGCCTGAATGGTCACATCCAGCGCCGTGGTCGGCTCATCGGCAATCAGCAGCTTGGGGCGGCAGGCCAGCGCCATGGCAATCATCACCCGCTGCCGCATGCCACCGGAGAGTTGATGCGGATACCGACCAATGATGCTCTCGGCATCGGCCAGACGCACCATTTTGAGGAGCTTGACACCCTCGGCCAGCGCGTCCTTGCGCGACATGCCCTCATGCAGTTGCAGCACCTCGGCGATCTGGTCGCCAACCGTGAAGACCGGGTTGAGCGAGGTCATCGGCTCCTGAAAGATCATGGCGATTTCCTTGCCACGAATGGAGCGCATGTCCTGCTGCGACAGGGTCAGGAGGTCCCGTTCACCGGCGGCAGTCTGAAACAGCACACGCCCGCTCAGATATCGTGCCCCGGACATGTCAGCCAGACGCAGGATCGAGAGGGATGTCACCGACTTGCCTGACCCGCTTTCGCCAACGATGGCCAGCGTCTGACCGGAGCGCACCGAGAAGCTGAGATTCTCAACGACCTTTTCTTCGCCGAACGCGACGGTGAGATCCTCGACCCTGATCAGGGATGGCTCATTGCTGGAACTCTCGATCACTGTTCAACCTTTCAAAATTTCTTCAGCAGAGCAGTGCTGGCAGGATAGACAGATAGGGACAACTCAGGCAACGAGTGTGCTCGAACACCGATGGACAATGGAATTCGAAAAACAGGCCGATCGGACACCACACTGTGCCCTGTAAGTGCAACGGACACCACTCGAACCGGAAGAAATCTGTATTAGATTTGTCGACAAATATTATAAGACAACGACATAAGTCAACCAGATGCCGGTCAATAATACCAGCCGAATTTTCGTCGGCCGCAGGGCGCAAAATCCACCTTCTCGCGCCGAAATTGCACACACCGGACGCACCCGCGCTCTATCGCGTTCAAATTCCTGAAAATTTCGGCAAAAGCCGACAGGATCATGACGCCGCAGTTGAACCTCCCGCGTAGTGAGACAAATTTACGCAGACATGAGGAGAAATGAACGGGCAAAACAGCGACAATCCACCTCTGGCCTGCCCATATCCGAGATCGGATTTAGCGCCTCCTCCGATACGCCAAAAGTCCCCCCAATGCCAAAGTCGCGCCCATCCGTTTGCGGCACATTTTGCTGCGCTGCAGCAAGTCATTGGATTATATGGCTTCGCAGGCGCTGTCCAGAATACGTAAAATCACCAATGAGACCCATCGGCACCTTGGTCTCATAGGCAGGTCGACACTCTCCGTCCTAATCTGGAACTGTTACAATCTGCGTGCCACAGGCCCCGATCACGGCGCCAGAGCACAGTGCCAGTTCATGGCGCAAGACCACAGGACTGACAAGACCGCGCGGATCTGGGAGGAACGGATCCGAATAAGGTCACCAGGGTCTTCGCCAAAGCCTTCAGCAGAGGGAGCGACAGGGGGCTGGCAAGCAGAGTCAAAAGGGAGGAAACCATGAATATCGTAACGCCAGCGACACGCAGTGCCGCGCTTGATACATCACACCTGAATGTCGAGTTCCCGTTCAAGACCCGCTACGGCAACTACATCAACGGTGAATTCACCGCGCCGAAATCCGGCCAGTATTTCCAGAACGTGACGCCAATCACCGGCGAAGTGATCTGCGAATGCGCCCGTTCGAATGCAGACGACATCGAGGCCGCGCTGGACGCCGCTCATGCCGCATTCCCGTCCTGGGGCAAGACCTCGCCGACCGAGCGCTCCAACATGCTGCTCAAGATCGCCGATCTGATGGAGGCCAACACCCAGATGCTGGCTGTTGCCGAAACCATCGACAACGGCAAGCCGATCCGCGAGTCCATTGCCGCCGACGTGGCGCTGGCCGTTGACCATTTCCGCTATTTCGCCGGTTGCATCCGTGCCGAAGAAGGGCACATCTCCGAAATCGACCACAACACCTATGCCTATCATATTCCGGAGCCACTCGGCGTGGTCGGCCAGATCATTCCATGGAACTTCCCGCTGCTGATGGCAGTGTGGAAGCTGGCTCCGGCACTGGCCGCCGGTAACTGCGTGGTTCTCAAACCGGCCGAACAGACCCCGGCCTCGATCATGGTGTTCATCGAACTGGTCGGCCATCTGCTGCCGCCGGGCGTGGTCAACATCGTCAACGGCTTCGGCCTTGAAGCCGGCAAACCGCTGGCATCATCCAAGCGCATCGCCAAGATCGCCTTCACCGGCGAAACCTCGACCGGTCGCCTGATCATGCAGTATGCCTCGCAGAACCTCATTCCGGTAACGCTGGAACTGGGCGGCAAATCGCCGAACATCTTCTTTGCAGACATCATGGATGCGGACGACGCCTATTTCGACAAATGCCTCGAGGGCTTCTCGATGTTTGCTCTCAACTCCGGCGAGGTCTGCACCTGCCCATCCCGCGCTCTGGTGCAGGAATCCATCTATGACGAGTTCATTGCCCGGGCCCTGGAACGCGTCAAGAAGGTCAAGCAGGGCAACCCGCTCAACATGGACACCATGATCGGCGCCCAGGCCTCCGGCGAGCAGAAGGAAAAGATCTCGTCCTATCTGAAGATCGGCGAACAGGAAGGCGCGACCTGCCTCATGGGCGGCACCGTGGCCAACCTGCCAGGCCTCGAAGGCGGCAACTACATCAATCCGACCGTCTTCAAGGGCAACAACAAGATGCGGATCTTTCAGGAGGAAATCTTCGGGCCGGTGCTCTCGGTCTGCACCTTCAAGGACGATGACGAGGCGCTGGCCATCGCCAACGACACCGACTTCGGACTCGGTGCCGGCGTCTGGACCCGCAACGGCAACCGCGCCTTCCGCTTCGGCCGCGAAATTCAGGCCGGTCGCGTCTGGACCAATTGCTATCACGCCTATCCGGCCCATGCGGCCTTCGGCGGCTACAAACAGTCCGGTATCGGTCGTGAAACCCACAAGATGATGCTCGAGCACTATCGCCAGACCAAGAACATGCTGGTGAGCTACTCGACCGACGCGCTCGGCTTCTTCTGATACTCCCTGCAGGGCCGCCTGTGGCCCTGCCTCCCTTCCGGGATGCGTGGGTCTAAAGTTTCCCGGAAGGATGGGGCCGACGTCGGCAGGAAAACCGGAAGACGGCTGGCGGAGACCGAGACCCGACCTCTGGGCCCCCCTCGCCGACAGCAAGAACCAGCCTCGGAACGGTCCCCCGCTCTTCTGCACCCGCTGGCTCTTCTTGCCCCTACCGGCTTACGGCATCTTCCAGAAACTCCCGCAGCTCAAGCGGGTTGAGTGGCTTGTGATGCAGCGATGCACCAAGCCGCAGGCACTTTTCGGCCAGCAGCGGCGAACGATTGGCCGAAATGATGCAGGTCGGCACCTTGCCGTAGCGCTCACGCAGCCTCAGCACCACATCGGTTCCCATCAGGCCATGATCCAGCTGATAGTCGGCAATGATGGCGTCCGGCGCGATATCGAGTTCCTGCAGCACCGCCACGGCCTCGCCCTCGTTGGCGCATGGCAGCACATCGACCCCCCATTTCTCCAGCGTCAGCGTGATGGCGCTTCTCAGCCCCTCGTCATTCTCGATCAGCAGAACAATGTGATGTTCAAGGCTGAGCCGCTTCTCCTTGCCCAGCAGGATAAGGCCATCGGAAGGGGCCGCTTTGGGCACCACCGACGAGGGCGGCAGCTCCACCGAAAAGCAGGTTCCCTTGCCAACCTCCGATTTGAGATGCAGCGGATGATCGAGCAACCGGCAGGCCCGCTCGACGATCGCCAGCCCCAGCCCCATGCCGTCGGCAGCACTGACCGTGGCATTGAGGCGCTGAAACTCCTGAAAGATCTTGCCCTGTTCATGCGCAGGAATCCCCGGCCCCGTGTCCCACACCTCGATGAACAACCGCCCCATGCGGCTGCGTACCCCTACCAGCACCTTGCCTCTGGCGGTATAGCGTATGGCATTGCTGATCAGATTCTGCAGAATGCGTCGGAGGTAGGACGCGTCACTGATGACCACCGCCCCAGTCGAGACCATCCGGAAGGCCAGCCCTTTCTTCTCGGCTAGAGGCTTCAGCTCATCGCGAAGCGGCCCGAGCAGATCGTCCAGCGCCACCGGCCCCTCGTGCAGAGCCGCCCGGCCGGAATCCAGTTTGGAGATGTCGAGCAGCGCATTGAGAATATTCTCCGCACTCATCAGCGCATTGTTGGCCTTGGCGGCCCGCTCGGCCAACTCCGGGCTGGCAAGTTCAGGGTCGGCCAGTTCGCTCTCAAGCGAAGCGACAAACAGCTTGGCCGCCGAGAGTGGCTGCAACAGGTCATGACTGGCCGCAGCCACAAAGCGTGACTTGGAGGCATTGGCCCGTTCGGCTTCTGCGAGGGCGGCTTCCAGCTCGAGTGTCCGCTCGGCAACCCGCTGTTCGAGGGTCTCATTGACCTCGGAAATAGCCCGCACCGCCAACCGCTCGGCAGACACATCGGTGAAGCTGATCACAAACCCCTTGTCGGGCATCTGCTGGGCAAACACCGCCAGCACCCTGTCGCGACCGATAACAATCTCGAAGGACAGCGGCGGCCGGTTTGCCCCGACCTGCACCCAATCCTCGATCCGGCGGACGTCATGCTTGCGCGAAAAACTGACCTTGGACCGGATGAGCTTGTAGAGGGCACCAAAGGAAATACCGAGCTGGAACTGGCGCGCCGCTATGGTCAGCAACTCGCCTGCCCGCTGGTTCCAGCCGATGAGCCGGTTTTGATCGTCGAAAATGCAAATACCCTGATTGAGATGTTCGAGCGTCGCCCGGATCAGTTGGGCCTGCCCATCGAGCAGCCGCTCCCGCTCCTGCCGCTCAAGCAGCACCATGTCAGTGATATCGGTCTGCAAGATGACCGTGCCGCCATCCGGCGTGCGGTGCTCGCTCACCTGTAGCCAGCAGTCCCCGGCCATGCGCACATTGAAGGCCACATGCCGGTCCTTGTGCCGCTCCATCCGGTTGGCAGCCCACTCCGGCGAGGCTTGCCCCTCGGGCAGATCAAGATAGCGGCTGGTGCTGACCATCCGGACATAGTCCTCGAACCGCAGGCCCGGTTGCAGCTGCGGGTGGATATCACGCATGTGCAGCCCGAAGCGGCTGTTGCACATCACCAGCACATCCTCGGCATCGAACAGGGCAAAGCCTTCCTGCACCGTCTCCAGCGCATTGGCCAGATTGACCCGCGCCGTCTCGGCCTCGGCGTTGGCGCGCGCCAGCCGAGCGTTGGATTCATTGAGCAGGTCCAGCGCCCGCTCCAGATCATGGGTCCGCGAGCGCACCTCGTCTTCCAGCAGCACAGCCCGCTGGAACTGGGCATAGGCCACGCCGGACGCATCCACCCCCTTCTCGACCCGACGCATCAGGGTGGTGACGATCTTGATCAGCTTTTCATTCTGCCTCTCCAGCGTATCAGCAGGATTGATCAGTCCGTGTTGCAAGCTCAGCCCTCGTCTGGTGGATAGATGGCAACGCCGGTCAGCGTCTGGTTCACATGCATGGAATTATACTGCTCGCCATAGGTGGAGAAGCCGACAACTCGATTATCTGCAAGGATGCGGGAGAGTTGCCCGACCTGTTGCTTCTGCTCCGCTTCGAGCCGCCGCAGGATGCAGTCAAAGGCGATGATCGCGTCCGGCTTGCCACCTTCGCTGAGGGCCTGCATTTCGCGCTCAAGATGGTCCACCATGTTGTCCGGTTCGGCCAGGGTCAGCACCACCCCCTCATCAATGGCGGAGAAGAATACCAGATCGCCATTGTCCGCCACCCGCTGGATGGCACGCACATGGTGCCGACCACCGAACTGCACCACAACCGGATGGGCCGCAAAGATGAAGGGCGACAGTTGCTCGGGATCCTTGCCAAGAATACGGGCATATTCCCGCGCGGCCGGTTCGGCATTGATTTCCGAGACCACGCGCCTGGACGGATCGGCACCGGTCACAACCATCCGCGTCTCGGCCGGAACCAGATGATCGGTCTTGAACACGCGGATCGGGCAACGGCTGACCATCTGGATGAGGACGGCGGCATTGGACGCCACCTTGCCATCGAAAAGAACAAAAGTGCGGGCAAAATCCGTTCCGTCCCCCGCCGACCCGCCGGAAAGCGGCACCGGTCCGAGACCGAAGGAAATCTCGGCCGTCAGTTGGTCCTCACAGGTGGAAAGCCCGTCGACCAGCAGCAGCGAGAACTCCGACTGCCAACGCGGCACCTCTGCCGCAAGGCCGTTGCGATTGCGAATGATGCCATCCACCACCCCGCGGCTGTCGAGATTATCAAGGTCATCGATCAGCAGGCTGCGGGCGGAAAAGTGGCTGCGCGGAAACCCCAGCGCCATAATGGTGCCCTCGGCATAGCCATCCTGGGTGATTTCGCCAGCGGTCGTGCATCCCACCAGCCGCGTACCCGCAAAGCCTTCCCCCAACCGGGCAACAAAGGCGGCGATGTCTGTTCGGGGAGAGAAGAAAATCACCACGATCTCGAGATCATCCGGCTGCAGGGCCTGTCTCAGACGATCTGCCGCATCCTCGGCATCGCAGGCAACACAGGCCGTGCGAACAATCACGTCCCCATCGTCCGCGCCCTGGTGCAAGCCAGCCAACCGGTCCGTCATCAAGCCTCCCAGCCTCTCTGCCCCAACAGGGTTGCGCACCCGCTCACAGCCCCAGAGCAGAACTCTCGCCATCGTCAGAGACATGGCCGAAGCTGGTCTTCTTGGCCATCAACACCGCCTGCGTCCGGCTCTGCACACCAAGCTTGCGCATGATCGCCGTTACATGCGCCTTGACGGTGGTCTCGGCAATCGACAGATCGAAGGCGATCTGCTTGTTGAGCTTACCCTCGCAGATCAGTTGCAGGATACGCCCCTGCTGATTGGTCAGCGAGGCCATCCGCTTGATGGTTTCGTCTTCGCTGAGTGCCGGGCTATTCTCCAGCAGCACATAACCGGCGGGGATGAATTTCTTGCCCTCGGCCAGAGTCTCGATTGCCTTCTGGAAAATCGAGCGATTGGAATGCTTCGGGATAAAACCCGACGCACCGGTATGAATGACCGAACTGATGATCCGGTTGTCGGCCATCGACGAAATGACGACAATCGGCGAGCGCGTGGTGTTACGCAGGCGCAGCAGGCCATCCAGTCCCTGAACATCGGGCAGATTGAGGTCCAGCACGATCAGATCCGGGCTGTCATGCTCGATGATGATGTCCAGCGCGTCCTGCAGGCTGTTGACCGTATGGATGGAACGGATGGAGGACACCGCTTGCAGAGTCATGCAGAGCGCATCGCAAAAGAGCGGATGGTCATCCACGATGAGCGCCGAGCGAAACTCGACCGGCTGATTGTGTTCATGATAAGCAAGCATGGATCTCTCTCCCTCTATGAGAGATCCAGTCTAACAAATCCTGCCCCCGGCCACCTATGAGGCGAAGGTCGTAGTTATACCGATTAGCATACAACCACTAACCGGCTCTAATCGCATGACAAATCATCGCATGGACAATCGCACCCAGCTCTCTTCTTACGGGCATGGGCCACTCAGAGACTGGATCGTGCGGGCGATGATCGGCTTCCATTCGGCCATGTTGGAGGAGGGATATTTCAGCCGCATGTGATGCATCAGCTCCGGGCCGCACTCCTTGCCATGCTTGACGAAGAGATAGACCACATCCGCCCCTTCAACGCCAGCCAGAACAAACCAGTTTTCGCCCTGCTGTTGCCGCTTGAGCGTGAAACCGGCGCTCTGCATGTAACCGAGCTGTTCCTCCTGATAGGCCTTCATCGTATCCGAAAGCACATTGAAACTGCCATAGATGCGAATCTCCCCTGAGCCATCCGGCGACAGGAATGTCCGGCCGTCTCCGGCATCTGGCGCGTCCTGTGCGATGAAGCTGCTGGGAATGTCGGCTTCGGTACCAAACCGGGTGACGACATAATGGCTCCAACTGAGCGCACCCTCCGCCCGTGCCGACGGCACAACGCCTCCCGCAACAAGGCCTGAAGCAAGAACTGCGCAAAGGGTGAGGGCAAAAACGGCAAATGGGACAATCCGTCCCGTGGGCGTCGACATGATCGACATGGAAGCCTCCTAGTCAGGATAGTATTTCAGCGGATCATGGAACTTCTCAAGATGGCTCTCCAACCAGTCGAGCGCACCGGGGACAGCCGGAGCGGGTGAGGCGGCGGGCTGCGGCGCGGGGTCCGTGCTTGGTGGCAGCACGTTGACCGGAGCAGCCCCTGCTTGAGGCGCTACAGGCTGTGGTTGAGCAGCTTGAGGGGCATCATTGATCGGGCTGCTCATCTCCGGCCCACCGAGGTCTGGGCCTCCCAGATCAGGCGTCCCCAGATCCGGAGCAGCTCTCCCCATATCGGGAGCACCGCCCCCGCCATAGGCAGGCATGCCTGGGAAGATCCAGTTGCCATGTGCCCAACCGATGAGGCCATCCTGTGTGCGCACATAGCGCCACACTCCATCAGCATCGAGAACCTCGACAATGGTATTCGGCCCGAGCCGGGCAATGAGCCGGGAGCGCGCACTCGGATATTGCCGCAAGGCAAGAAAATTGTCGCCATAGGGGTTGAGCCCGCCCACATAGTCCGCAAGCGCCGGACCGGAAACAAGGGCGAGACCCAGTAACAGGAACCCGCGGTAAACCGTTGTCTTCATCTCGCTTCCTCCCTGCCCCTAAAAGCTCTTCTGCATCTGTTCAAGCAGGTCATCCATCTGGATTTCCCCCTCGCCGCTGCCACTGCCAGCTCCAGTTTGCGGCGCGGCATCTCCTGCCTGCGGCGCGGTGCCCCCTGCCTGCGGGGTCTGGCCACCACCAAAGTCAAGCGCATCCAGCACGCTGTCGATCTGCTGCTCCGGCGTCTGCTGATTGGGAGCCGTCTGACCGGAGGGCATGCTGTCCGTCATCTTCGGCGCTTGCTCGCTGGCGACTGCCCCACCACCGGTCAGACTGGCGAAGATCCCGGAACCGGGGCCGTCAAACATCAACATCCCACCCTTGCCCAGCAGAGCTGCAAACGGCTCGTCATCCAGTGGCAACAGCGAAAAGGCTGTCAGCATCACGAACCCTTCCCGGCAGCGCACGACCATGAAGCGCGCACTCACCGGCTTCTTGCCTGCCGATTTGAGATCAAGCGCCCCGACATAGTCTTCCTTGGCCACCTCAAAACGCCCCGACTGCACCTTGAGCGGCCGCACATCAGCGACATCCGTGAGGAATTTATCCAACATCATGGAGGATGCCTGTTTCATCATGCCGTTGAGAGGGGCACCGTTGAGCGGATCGCTATCCAGAAAGGAGATCGTGACGGCAATCAAGCCAGATTCTCTGGGAACAGGGTCCCAGTCCTTGGCGCGTAGATGCCACACCTCGATATTGGCGTCCCGCTGGCTCTCGACCTTCCACCCCCTGTCCGGCGGATTGACCAGTATGCCGCTGCGCCCGAGCTCGATGGCCCGGACCGGCAGGCAGAAGACCAGCAGCAGAAAGAAAAACCAAAGCCCGGTAGCAGCCTTTGCAAGGCTCACATCAGGCCAACCATGACTATTGCGCATAGGGAACTTCCTTTACCACTTCCTTGACTGAGGGGATGCCGGCGCGAATGCGTGCCGCGATGCCATCGATAATGTCGTCCATGGATTGACCCGAAGCTTGTCCTCCAACCCGATCGGCAGACCATGGGTGCGGATCGGTGCGGATATTGAGCGTTTCGGCAACGCCGGACACCCGATGATTTTCCACCCTCCCCTTGACCCGCAAGCTCAGCTCCACCTTGCCGGGATGGAGGTTGGAATAGAGATTGAAGGTCGTCTCGAACTGGCCGTTCGTGAGGGTTGCGGTGAAGCTGCCGGTGTCCACCTCTCGTCCGAAATTGATCCGGACCTTGGCCGATAGCCGATTGCCGACCACCTCGATGGTGATCTCGTTGTTTTCAAGCCCGCTGACACGCCCCTTGTAGAGCGCCGAAGCGGCCCCGTCGAGCGAACCGATCTGTTTTCCGCCGGATTGGCCATTGTGAGCCTGTTGCGCCTGTTGCGCCTGCTCCTGCTGTTTCTGCTCCTTGGCCTTGTTGATCCAATAGTCGTCACTGGCTCCACGGGTCGCTTCTGGCGTCGGGGCCACCGCGAAGGGCGATGTGGCCTTTTCCGGTGTCTGGGCATTCGGATCATACTCGGGGACATCAAATCCATCGAATGGATCGCCACTGCCAGACGTCTGAGAGCCCGCTTTGCCCGTTTGCGCTGCTGCCGCGGCATCTTTCTGAGCCTGTGCTTGGGCCTTGGCCTGTTCTTGGGCCTTGGCCTGTGCTTGGGCTTGAGCCTTCGCCCTTTCAGCCTCCTGCTGCTTGGCAATGGCCGTTTCCAGACCCTTCAGCTGTTTGCTGCGTTCCGCATCAGGGCAAAGGGAAAGACTGTTCCTGAGCAATTGCAGGCCGGTTGCCGGTTTGCCGCCCTTGATGGTGGCAAGACCCTGCTGCCATTGCTGCTTTGCGGGCTGCAACAACTGTCCGCCCTCGGCACAAGGATTGGCGGCCTTGCGATTGGCTTCTTCCTGCTGCCGCTTCTGCTCGGCGATCTGTTCAAGACGCTTCGCCATGGCGTCGACCATCTGGGCGCGCTTGGCATCGGGACAAAGAGCCAGACTCTGGCGGAAACGCTCCAGCGCGCCGTCATACCGCATAGCCTTGGTCTCGCTTAGGCCTTGCGTCCACAGATCCGCGGCAGCCTTCTGCTGCGATCCGCCCGCACCACAGGGATCAGGCGGCGGAGTGTGGGGTGTTGGTGTCGGGGTTTGCACCGGATGTTGAACCGATGGTTGATGGCCCGCCTGACTCTGTGCCCGCGTCTGGGTCTGTGCCTGGGTCTGTGTCTGGGGCTGGGCCGGTTGTGCGGTCCCGGCTTGCGCCACCTTCGCCTTCAGACTGTCAAACAGCTTCTGCCGCGTCTCGTCAGGGCAGATCGCCAGACTGGCCTCGAAATGGGCAAAGGCGCGCTCATATTGCTGGGTGCCGACGGCCTGCAAACCTGTCGTCCACATCTGCGACGCAGCAGTATGCTGATTGGTTCCCGGCGCGCACCAGTCATCTGGCGGCTTTTTCTGACCGATGGGGTTGGCTGACTGTGCGCTGCTACCCGCGCCTACAGCTCCGCCCTTGCCGTTGCCCACTGCATCAGACTTTGCCCCGGACTTGTCTCCGGCTGTGGACTTGCCATCCGCCTCCGTACCTGCCTTGCTGCCCGTCTTGTCACTGGCTTTGTCCGGTGTCTTGTCCCCCTTGGATGACGTCTTTGATGACGCCTTGGACGAAGTCGGTTCCTCGGTCTTCTCAAGGAACGAAACCGTCGTATCGGCCTTGGCCATCTCCTTGCCGTTCCGGTCCCGGATGCTGAGCGAAACCCGCGCACTGCCGGGTTCGGATCGGGTCAGGGTCGGCAGGCTGGCAATCTCGTTGGAAAGCGAACTGCCCGCATCCACCTGCCAGCGCCAGCGGATATCATCCGGGGTCTTGCCCCCGGCGAACTGGGCTGTCAGATCGATGGCTTCACCGACATAGAACTGATCGGCCCCGGCTTCCACCAACCCCTTCCTGGCAGCATCCCAGACCTTGACCGGCGGACCACGGCGCTTGGCCTTGATGGTAAAGGACAGCGTAGCCACCGAATAGCTGGCTTCAACGGTGGTGAGGGCATCCCCGGTGGCCTTGTTGGCGATGGCTGCCGACAGCGGCACCACGTCACCCGCCTCGCCCTTGAACTGCAAGGTCATACCGCTTCGCTGCGAACTAACCAGATTCTGTTCCGGTGGATCCTCCCACGAAACCGTGATGAACTCTTCGCCGACCATTGGCGATGACGTCAGCCTTGCCGTGATGTCACTGCCAGCCGCAGCAGCCGAAGATGGCTTGAACTGGATCGCAAATTGCGGCACCTTGACTTCGAACGTGCCAACCTCGACCCGCTGTTTCTGATCGTCCTTGACAGCATCGGCCCATATCTTCACAGGCCCTGTGCGGTCAAATATCGCCACGGTCCGCCCGTCAGAGGACACCGGCGGCTCGAAACGGATGGGAGGCTCGGACTGCCAGTGGAACTGCGGCAGGCTGTCTGGCAGGATATCCTCCTGATCCCCGGCCGTAACAATCACCACCGATGGATGCTCGCTGTCATTGGCTTCCGGCATCGACAGTGGTGCCCATTCAGGCGTTGGTGCAGAAATCGACTTGCGATCGCCAAGGTAGACATCATTGGCATTGACAGCAGTGACCTCGATCCCGCCCATGCCAGTGCTGACAGACGGGACCTCAATCCCATTCCCGGCCACTGTCTGATCTTCCGGCGACGCTTCCCCTTCGGTCAGATCCTCACCGGTTTCGTCTGGCGTATTCCCCGCCTCTCCGCTGTCACCAGTCTCGGCAGTTGCGCCTTGCCCATCAGCCCCAACGTCTCCGGCTTCTTCACCCATCTCGACCACAACATCGCCTTGAGGCTCGTCCGTCTGTCCGGCAGACGCGCCACTTCCTCCACCAGTCTGGCCCTGACCATCCCCAGACTGCACACCGGATGATGCGGTTTCACCATTGGCTTCGGTTTCGTTGATCAGATCGTCCAGATCGTCAGCGCCATCATTCGGACCGGTTGCCGTTCCCTTGTCATCCCGGGTCAGGCCCTTGCCAGCGCCATCATCCTTTTGGTCTTCAGCATCCTTTTGGTCTTCGGCGTCCCTTTGCTCATCCTTCTTGCGTTTGAGAGAGACCATCAGGGTTTTTCGCCCTTCCCTCGAGAAGGTCGTTGCAAAGCGCTTCTCCTCGCAGTCCTCGGCCAGCACGCGATACTGCACGCTCCTTCCGGCAGACACGATGGCTGGGATCCGGACAAAATCCGGGGCACGTGAGATCCATGAGCGATCGAGAATCGCCCGACTGTCATTGAGACGAAAGGCTGTCAGCTTCGGCCGCGCACCGCGATCATCGGCATAGATGTCGAACGCCACCATTACCAGATCCTTGAATCGGTTGTAGGTGCTGGTCATGCTTCGCCGCATGTCCTGATCATAGGTGCAAAGCCCGATCAGCGCATCCCGACTGGCCGCCGACAGGCGGAAGCTGCTGGAACCGGAAGGAGAGACGAACCGTCGGGCCAGATCCACCGTGCCGGTCTTTTCCAGAATGGCCCAGACATTGCGCTCGCCGAACCAATCGGCGTACTGACCACAGAGCACATGACCGGGAACATAGGTCCGATTGCCAGCCTCGTCCCGCCCCTTCTCCGAGGCAACAGACGCCAGCTTCATGAAATAGTCGACCCGCGCCAGACGCTCCCAACTGCCGCGGCCACTTGCCTTGAGCGCCTCGAACGGTCGCGCCAGTTTCAGATATTGCGTCCCGGTGAGATAGGCATAGCTGCCATCGGGCGAGAACAGAAAGACATCCTGACTACCCGCATGCCGCCACGCCTTGGTCGGTGCCATCAGCGCCTCTGCGGCATAGAACTGATAGAAATTGAAGCAGTCGCCATTGCGCTTGCCGACCAGAAACTGGGCCAGCGCCCGCGACTGGGGCGAGCTTTGCAGGCTGCCACAGATCGAGCCGTCCCGCGCTTCCCTCAGCTTCTTGTCGAGATCGGCAAGAGCCGTCGAGAACTCCTCGGTTGCCGAGATATAGAAGTCGATCAGGTCGCCAAGACCGGGCACCGGCTTGGTGAACTGCTTCATGTAGCCAAGCACGCCCCCCAGAGCCTTGAGGCGGGAAATCGGCGCATCCTTGTCGACATTGTTGGGGTCGAACACGGCGACAAACTCAAGCATCTTGCCCGCTTCATCAATGCTCTGCTTGGCACTGTCGAAGCTGGCCTTGATCTTGTTGAGCTTGTCGAAATAGCCCCCCTTGCGCAGGGTCCGCTCGATGGAACTGATATTGTACATATAGCCATAAAGCTGCTCGCGGCCCACTGCAGTCTCCAGCAGCTTTTCCATCTGTTCCCGGCTCGGAACACCAAGCTTGCGGCCCGTAGCCTTTTCAAGGCTTTGCATCATGTTGATGAGCTTGGGTCCATAGTCATCCCCGAACAGCTTCTTGATGGCATCATCGCGAAGTCCTTCGGCAAACTCGATCCCCATGTCGGAGATGGCGTTCTGGGCGCCCTGCGCCGTGCTTCTCCGGGTAGCGTTGCGCCAGTTGGTGACATGCTGCTGCAGGATGCCGAGCTCCTTGACGACAGCGGTCACCTTCTCCTCGGCGGCGGTGAACTTCTCCTTGATCTCCTTGTGCGCCTGCAGATAGACCTTCTCCTCCTTGGCCGATTGTTCCTCGACACTGGCCTTGGCATCCCCTGCGCCCTGGCCGAAGGCAAGCGAGGTGCCTGCAGAGGCGATCATCAGGCACAGCAAGAAAGAGGCTGCAACGCGCCATCGGGAGAAAGAGCGGACGAGGAAGGAGACAGCGAAAGAAACGGGTATGGCCATGACAAGCGACCTTGCCCACAGGGCATGAGGGAACGAAAGCGTTTGGCTGCAGCAGTCTCATCACATCAGGAGCGGCAAAGCACACCACCCTGCAAAAGAAAGAGCATTCACCCCCGACATGAGTTACAGCCAGTTTACCATTTTGTGACCAGCGCCAGAACAGCTATAGGTGTAGTAATCGACCAAAGCAGGACGACCGGCGTTGTGGACAAACTTGCCTCCCGGCAGCCACAGAAGGCATTTCTCCCTCGATTTTTGCCCACAATACAAAGAACGGCATGACATATGGATGGATATTTGTATCTCCGCCAATTAAACAGTTATCTTCCTTGAGAATAGAGTTTTTGTTCCTTATGCATCATCAGGAAACCAGAAGCGCCAGAGGCAACAGAGGCATTTGACCTCACTATCCGGACCATCCGGCACCCTGTGACTTGCGAACAATGAGAAGCGGACTTTCGACACAATGAGCAACACGTTAAAAATTGGCCTGGCCGGTCTCGGAACAGTAGGCACTGCAGCCCTGAAGCGCCTTGGTTCCATGCAAATGAAATTTGCCGAGAAGGCAGGCCTTGCCATCGAAGTCCGCGCCATTTCAGCGCGCAGCAAGACCAGGGATCGCGGCATCGATCTCTCCGGCTATCGCTGGTATGACAATCCTGTCGATCTGGCCAAGAGCGACGACATCGACGTGTTCGTCGAGCTGATCGGCGGTGACAGTGGCCCGGCAGAAGAAGCCGTGCGCGCCGCCATCCAGTCGGGTAAGCACGTGGTCACCGCCAACAAGGCGCTGATTGCCAAACATGGTAACGAGCTGGCCCGCATGGCCGAAGCCAACAATGTCGCCCTCAATTTCGAGGCTGCCGTCGCCGGTGGCATTCCGGTCATCAAGGCCGTGCGGGAAAGCATGACCGCCAACGCCATCAGCCGCGTTTATGGCATTCTCAACGGCACCTGCAACTACATCCTGACCCGTATGGAAGAGGAAGGCCTGTCATTTGACGCCTGCCTCAAGGACGCCCAGCGTCTGGGCTATGCCGAGGCCGACCCGACCTTCGATGTTGAAGGCTATGACACCGCCCACAAACTCACCATCCTGACCAGCCTTGCCTTCGGCACCGAAATCGAGAGCGAAGCCATTCTGGTCGAGGGCATCACCAGCATCACCCCGGCAGACATCGCCGCCGCCCGTGATCTGGGCTTCCGCATCAAGCTGCTCGGCGTCGCCAAGAAGACCTCCACCGGCATCGAACAGCGCGTCCACCCGACCATGGTGCCGCGGGAGTCATCCATCGCCCAGATCTCCGGTGTGACCAACGCCGTGGTGATCGATGGCGATGCCATCGGTTCCGTCACGCTGGCCGGCCCGGGCGCCGGTGGCGACGCAACTGCCTCTGCGGTCATCGCCGATATCGTCGATCTGGCCCGCGGCCTTGAGGTCAAGCCGCTCGGTCGCCCTGCAGATGCGCTGGTGCCATTCAAGCAATCTGAAATCTACGCCCATGAAGGCGGCTATTACATCCGCCTGCGCGTCAATGACATGCACGGTGTGTTCGCCTCGATCGCCACCCGCATGGCAGAGCAGGAAATCTCCCTTGAGAGCATCGTGCAACACAAGAAGCGGTCGAAAGCCAGCGAAGCCGAGGCAACCCCGGCAGCAGGCAAGAGCCAGGACATCATCCTGATCACCTATGAGACCACGGAAATGCGGATCAACAAGGCCATCGAGGCCATCAAGACCGACGGCCACATCATCGCCCCGCCGCAGGTCATCCGCATCGCCCGCGTCTGATTGCCATCCGGGAATGGAAGGCCGCTGGCCAACAGATGAGATAGCTGAAGTTTTGAAGCGGCGGACCGAAAGGCCCGTCGTTTTTCATGAAAGGATGGCAACGCCGCAGCGTCAGGCGATCTGCAGCACAATCTCGCTGGCACCGCCGCCCTGCGCCTTGACCTGAATCTGCACAGGAATCCGGTCCTTCATCGCCTGAACGTGACTGATCACGCCAATCGTTCGGCCCTGTGCCCGCAGCGCCTCAAGCGCATTGATCGCCAGTTCGAGGCTTTCCGCATCCAGCGACCCGAAGCCCTCATCGATGAACAGCATCGAGGAGATCGCTCCCTGCGCGCCAATGGTCGACAGGCCGAGCGCCAGCGACAGGGACACAAGGAACCGCTCCCCGCCCGACAGACTGCGCGTCGAGCGGATTTCCCCTGCCATGTGCTCATCGATCACATGCAGCGAGAGCTTGCCCTCCCCTAGCGCCAGCCGATAGCGTGGCTTGATATCCGCAAGGTGATGATTGGCATGGTCCACAAGGATGCTGAGGGTGACCTCTTGCGCGATCTGGGCAAAGCGGTCGCCACTAGCCGAGCCAATGACATCATTGACCGCAGTCCAGGTATCAAGCACGGCTTTTGCCGCTTCGATCTTTCCGACCAGCTCAGACATCTTTTCATGCGCCAGGCGGTCCATCTCCAGCCTTGCCCGCACCTCGGCAAGCGCCGTCTGGCATTGTTGTTCCTGCTCGACAATCGCTTTGATGCGCTCTTCAATCTCCGCCCGTTCGAGTGCCGGGGTGCCCTTGTCGATGAGGGCTTGGAGGTCTTGCTGACGGGATGTCAACAGGGCCGCAGCATTCGCCCTCGCCAGATCCAGCGCCTTCACCCGCGCTGACAAAGCGGCAACCTCGTCTGGCGACCGGCCGAGAAGCGCGGGGATTGCCTCCAAGGACAGTCCAACGCCAGAAACGGCGACCTCAAGCGCCGCTATTGCCAGCTCCCGCCGTTCCGTCGCCTTGGCAAGGGTATCCGCCTCGCTCTGCTGCCGGGCCATCAGGCCATGCATATGGGACGCGACGGCATCATGTGCAGCTCTCGCAGCATCGGCCGCCTCGCCTGCCTTGATACGGCGGTTGTTGAACGCCGTGCGGTGCAGCCCCGTCGCCTCGCCACCAAGAAGTTCCTGACGTTCAGCCTTCAGGCCATCCAGTCGCCCCGTCCGGTCTGTCTGCGCCTCCCTTGCCTTGTCCAGCGTCACCCCGGCGTGCTGAAGCTGATCACCAGCCTTGTCCCGCGCCCGTTCGGCGTCCCCCCGCTTGCCACTTTCAAGCGCAAGGTCGCTAACCGCCTTGAGGTGCGTCTGCCGCCGGTCGGCAAGCACCGCAAGAACAGGAGCGCCCTGCCCGTTGACCTCGGCCCAGTCGAGCCCGACCGGAGAAAAGGAAGCCGCCAGCTCCGCATCAAGCGAAGCCACCCGTGCGGCCAGATCGTTGATCTGGCGCGTCCTCTTGTCCAATTCCATGAGGCCGGGGCCGACTTGCGTGGCAAGTATCTGCTGCTCACTTGCCAGCGTCTGCGCTGTGCCCTGTTGGGCTTCGATCTGCCGCGACGCCTCCCGGAAGCTCTGGTCAAGCTCGGCCAGTGCCTTGCGATCCTGTTCCAGACGCCGTTGCCAGCCATCCATTTTCAAAAGAAGATCTGACAGGGCCGGTTCGGCACCGTTTGGCAGCTTCGGCAGGTCGGACGCAATCGGTCCATCGCTTTCGTCAGCAAGGCTACGGGCATAAGTCCGTTCGATCTCGGCAAGGAATTCAGTCTGCCCGGCAAGCTTCGTTTGCGCCGCCGCCAAATCCTGCCTTGCGGTCTCGATATCGGACTTCGCTCTGGCCCTCAGGGCAATCGCCGCCTCGCGGTCCTGTCTTGCCGCCTCCAGCCTGCCGCGCAGGGTGCGGGCAAGCTCAGAGGCATGCTCGGAGGCATGCACCGGATGATCCTTCGAGCCGCACACCGGGCAAGCCTCGCCGTCAACCAGCTGACTGCGCAGGCGGGCAGCCTCCTCTGACACAGCCGCCTCGGCCAGCTCGGTCGGAACCTGAAGCGCCCTTATGGCGCCTTCTGCCTCGCTTTCGGCCTTGTCCGCCTGCGGCAGATCGGCCTCGCAAGCTGCAATTGCCTTGCCGAGCGAAACACCAAGGTCACGAAGGCGCGCAATCTCCTTTGTCGTGCGGGCATGATCTTGCGCCAGCCCCTTGAGCGTGCGCACCGCTGCAAGCGACAGCGACAGACGGGCAAGCCGCTGCACAGGCTCCGCATCCGCAAGCACCTTGCGGGCTTCCGCCTTGTCTTCAATCGCTTGCTGGTTGAGAGCTATCTTTTCTCGGCATGCGCCAATCAGGGCATCAATCTCGGCTTTTCTCTGCTGCCGCTCTGACAGGGACGCTTCAAGAGCGGACTGAGCCTCTCGCGCCTCGTCCATCGCCTTGCAAGCCCCAATGCGCTGCTTGAGGCGATCCTCAAGGATATCCCACCGCTTCTCGAAAATCTCGCCAGCAGGCTCCGCTGCAATACGATCAGACAATGCCTTGAGCGCCGCTTCCAGAACCGCCAATTGGCGATTGGCAACCTGAAGTGCCTCCGTCTTCTCGGCAAGGTCCGCCTCGGCCACCTTGCACTGCGTGGCGGCTGCCTGCTGCTCCCCCCCGGCAGTCACGATGTCAGCATCCAGTCGCTCGGCCTGCGACCAGATCGGGCCGAATGCCTTGAACTGTGCTTCCAATTCCAAGACCTGTGCCTTGCTGTCGCTGACAGCCTTCAATGCCTCGATTTCCTGCTGTCTGGCCTCATCAAGCGCCTTGTCTGTCATCGCAATGCTCTGATTGGCCGCCTCAAGAGCCCGACCGGCATCCAGATCTTCGCGCCATTCGGCTCGGATGCCTGCTGCCTTTTGCAAGTCGGCGAGCAACGCCACATCCGTCTGCCCATTCTCCCATGCCTCGCTGGCCTGTCGTTCCGCTTCCCTTGCTTCTTCGATCAGCTTTGCGGCGTCATCAAGGGCCTGATAGACGGCAAGGTCCTTGCCCAACGCGGCCTTGTCATGCGCCAGCGCGACGCTGGTAGCCAACCGAGCCTCGGCCTCCTCTTCCAGCTGCGCCTTTTCATCGGCGTCGAGAACCTTGTGTTCCCCCAGTTGCAACTCAAGGTCACTGACAGCTCGTCCGGCCTTACTGAAGGCGACATAGGCGCGTTTGGAAATTTCGCGATAAAGGCCGGTATCGGTCACCTTCTCCAGAATCTGCGCCCGTTCGGAGGCCTTGGCGCTGAGAAAATTGTCGAAATCCCCCTGCGCCAACAGCACCGAGCGGCGGAATTCCTCATAGGTCAGCCCCGTCAGTTGCTCGACCCGCCCGGCAACGGCCCGGGTCTGATTTTCAAGCACGACACCATCGGACAGCCGCGTCACCGAACGGTCCACCGCCTGCAGCTTGCCGGTCGCCTTGTCACGCGCCCGACGCACCGACCATCGGGCCTCATAGGCCTCGCCGTCCATGGCCCGAAAGCGCACCATGGCGTGGCCACCCGCCGCCCCGCGCCGCAGGATGGTGCGCGGATCGGTCGAGGCCAGCATGTCGCCAGAGATATCAGGCACCTGATCATTCACCCCGGAAGAGCCCAGCCGCGGGCACTCGCCATAAAGCGCCAGACACATGACATCAAGCAGGCTCGATTTGCCTGCTCCGGTGTCGCCGGTGATGGCAAACAGCCCCGCGCCGGACAGCGGCTCTTCATCAAAGTGAATGGCAAAGGGCTTTGCCAGACTGGCGATATTTTCGCCTTCAAGCGACAGAATTTCCATGATCACCCCTCCACCAGAATGTCGCGAAAGGCCGACAGGTGCCGCTCTTCCGGCGCGATGTCATTCTTGGCGCTGTAGGCGTCGACAAACAGCTGCTCCGGAGTTGTCTGGCGCAGCGAAACCATCGGCTGTCCACCCGTGCGGGCCGCCGGTGTCTTTCGGTGGACGCGCACGCCGCCAAGCCGCAAGCCGCGCTCAGAGACCATCTTCGCCGCATCGCTCATCAACACAGCCGCCGCATCGGTCGCTTCAAGCTCGACATAGACAATCGGCCGCAACCCCATCGGACCATCACCATCCACCTCTATGGCGTCAAGATGTGCCGCGAGATCGTCAAGGGCAATCTGCCCAGACCGCGGGATGCGCAGCACGGGCGCAGGGTGATCAATGGCGATATGGCGATGGCGCGCCTGCCCGTCAGTAACCTCGATCAACGTTACCCCATGGGCATGGTTGATCTCGGATGCCGACAGCGGAAAGCAGGAGCCCGAATAGCGAACCCGTCCGTCGCCGAGCGTCTGTTGCCCGTGCAGATGGCCAAGCGCGACATAAGCCAAGCTGTCGGGGAAGACATTGACCGGCAAGGCATGGGACCCGCCGATCAGGATCCGACGCTCGGCCCCCTCACTCTCCAGCCCACCGGCACAATGAAGATGCGCCGTTGCAAGAATCGGCACGTCACCGGCAACCGCTTGGGCTTTCCCGGTCACTTCCTCGAAAAAGGCTCTGGCCGAGCGCACCACCGGCGACTGCTCGTCCGTATCGCCAAAGGAAAGCCCTGTAAGGTCAGACGCCCGAAGGAAGGGAATGGCCAGCACATACAGCGCCACTTCCCCCGAAGCCGTTACCGGCACCAGCAGACGGGATATATCAATCTCACCGTCTCGCCGTTTCACTGTCCCGACCACATGCACGTCAAGCGCCTTGAGCACCGGAGACGGCGCTTCGAGCCGCAATGCGGGATCATGATTGCCGCCGCTGATCACGGTGACAAGCCCCGGCCGCCGCTGCTTGAAGCGGGCAAGCGTGCGATAGAACAGCTCCTGCGTCTCCCCCGAGGGATTGCTGCTGTCGAACACGTCACCGGCAACGACCAGAAGGTCTGCCTGTTGCTCATCGATCAGATCGGCAAGGCGGGAGAAAAAGACCTCATGCTCCAGCTCCCGCGACCAGCCGTTGAGGCTATGTCCCAGATGCCAGTCTGCTGTATGGATGATGCGCACGGCCAGTGCCTCCCGTCCCGGTTGATTGCCTTGTTGAAATGCATGCCCCTTGCCCTTCTAGCACGCATGGGGCAACGAGGCCCAGTCGTTGCAGGCATGAAGGAAGATGCACCAACATGCAAGGCACAACAAATCATCAGACAGACAGCCCGGACACGATGGCCCCGGAGACCTGAGCCGATCAGAGCCCCAGCGCCCGGTGCAGCGCCGCCGTCAGATGCTTCTCGATGGCAGCGGCAGCGGCAACCGGATCATGGCTTTCCAACGCCTCGATAATGGCCATATGTTCGATCATCACCTGCCGGAAGGTGCCCGGCGTGATCAGCGTCAGATGGCCATGGGACAGGCGGATCAGCTGGATGCGCTGATTGTTCATGGCATAGAGCCAGTCGACCAGCTCGTTGCCGAGCGCAGACACGATGGTGTCGTGCAGGCTGTCGTCGATGCCCTGCGCGTCCTTCAGAAGCCCGTCGCTGGTGCCTTCTTCCTCAACGCGGGCAATCACCGTCCGGTGGACCTCGCGCAGCCGGCTGATCATGGCATCGCTGGCGTTGCCCGCGAATTTGGCGGCCGCTTCCTTCTCGATCATCATCCGCAGCTGGTAGGTGTCCTTGATGAACCGCAGGCTCACCTCGACGATCTGGATGCCGCGCTGGGGAGCAATCTGGACGACCCCTTCCAGCTCCAGCCGCAACAGGGCTTCCCGCACAGGCGCAAGCGGCACGCCGGTCAAGGTCACCAGCTCGCGTTGCGAAATGAACTGGCCGGGTTTCAGGTCGCCCATCATCAGATGCTGCTTGAATTTCTCGTAGGCTTTGTCACTGAGCTTCATGGTCTGCTTGTTCCGGGACCCTGACGCACCAGTTCAATTTCTGAGCAGAGGAGCATGAAGGCCCAACATCATTGGGTCATTAAGTGTCTAGTTATCCATTCGCGACAGCCGGGTCAATCCCGGCAGGAGGGCGCATCATGCGCCGCCAGACCAAAGCACGGCAGCGAGCGGTGCAAGGGTCTGGCGACAGAGTGAACAGCCTAGCCGCCCAGCCCGAGCAGGTGGGGCAGCCAGGTCGTGAGGCTCGGAATGCAGGTGACAGCCGCCAGCACCACGATCAGCGGGATCAGGAACGGGATCACCGCCCGAATGGCCCGCTCAGGTGGCACGTCGGCAATCGAGGCCGTCAGGAACAGCACGACACCCACTGGCGGCGTGATCGTACCGATCATCAGGTTGAGCACGAACAGCACCCCGAACTGGGTCGGATCGATGCCATTGGCCATCGCCACCGGCACAAAGATCGGAATGAGGATCAGCATCGCCGCAATGGCTTCCATGAACAGCCCGACGATCAACAGCGATACGTTGACGATCAACAGGAAGATCAACGGATTATGCGACACATCCGCCAGCAGCGAGCCGACCATGAAGGGAATGCGGGCAACCGAAAGCGCCCAACCGAGCAGACCGGCAGTCATCACCAGCGCCATCACCAGACCGGTGGTCTGGACCGTGCTGAGAATGACCTGAGGCAGATCGGAAAGGCTGAAATCGCGATAAACGAAGCCACCGACCACCAGCGCATAGGCAGCGGCAACGACCGCCGCTTCGGTTGGTGTGAAGATGCCCGACATGATGCCACCAAGCAGGATAACCGGAGTCATCAGGGCAAAGAAGGCATCACAGAAGGCCCGACCAACTTCACACAGCCCGGGGAACTTGTCCCGCGGCAGGTTGTGACGTTTGGCAATCGCCCGAACCGTCACCATCAGCGCCAGCGCCATCAACAGGCCCGGCACGATGGCCCCCACGAACAGCGACCCGATCGAGGCTTCCGCCGTCACGCCATAGATCACCATCGGCAGACTAGGCGGCAGGATCGGCCCGATGGTGGCCGAAGCAGCGGTAACGGCAACCGCCAGATCCGACTTGTAGCCGGCATCCTTCATCGCCTTGATTTCAAGCGAACCTAGCCCGCCAGCGTCAGCCACGGCAGAACCGCTCATACCGGCGAAAACCACGCTTGCGATGATGTTGGCATGGGCAAGCCCGCCCCGCATCCAGCTCGAAATGACCGAGACAAAGCGGAACAGGCGGGTCGTGACGCCGGAATAGTTCATCACGTTGCCCATCAGGATGAAGAAGGGCGCAGCCAGCAGCGGGAAGGAGTTGGCTGCCATGACGATCTTCTGCGGCACGGCAAGCGCCGGAATGCCGTTGATCACGATGAAGGCGGTACCAGCCAGACTGATGGCCAGATAGAGCGGAACACCGACGATGATGGCAATGAACCAGATCGGCAGGATCATGAACATGGTTTCAGTCATCAGCGAACCTCCCCGCTTTCGGAAGAAGCCTCGACAGCTTCGGGCGCAAACAGGTCAACGATCTTGACCAGCGAAACCAGAATGGCCACGACAGCAAAAACCGGCACGATGGCGTAGACCACGGCAAAGGGGAAGAACAGGCTCGCCGTGCTCACCGTGACATTGCGCAAGGTGATGGCATAGCCTTCGTAGAGCATGACACAGGAGAAGACGATCGCCGCAATTTCGATCAACAGCAGCATCACCTTGCGGCTGCTTTCCGGCACCTTCCCGATCACGGTGGTGATAACGATATGCTGGTTGTTGCGACTGGCCATCAGCCAGCCGATGAAACACAGCCAGATGAAGGCATACTGGGCAAATTCATCACTCCATACGAGTGGAGCGTTGAAGAGATAGCGGAGAATGATCTGCGTCATGACGACCACGAACAACAAGGTGAACAGCACGATGGCAAAACCGCTGAGAACCTTGAAAATGGCATCGACGAGACGGCGGAGAGAAAACAAGATGGCCTCCTCGGATCCGGGCATATCCGGCAGCATCAGACCGGCGGGGACGACAGACTGGGTCGCCTGCGGAACATGCAACATTTTTCGACCGGATGGCGCATCCCTTGGCATGACTGGGCATGACGGGACCAAAATTCCGGCGCTGTCTTGGAGATGGTCGGGCGGCCAACAGGACGCCCGACCCGGAAAGGAACAGGATTACTCCATGTTCTGGAGTTTTTCGTAGGTGCCTTCGCCCCAGACCTTGGTGAACAGCGGCGGAACTGCATCCACGGTGGCCTTGCGGAAGCTCTCGACATCCGGCTCGATCACGGTGACGCCACCAGCCTTGAATTCGCTGATCAGGCTGTCTTCCTGCTTCATGATCTCTGCGTTGGCCCAGGTGCTGGCTTCCTTGACCGCATCGGTGATGATGGTGCGGTCTTCTTCGCTGAGGCCCATCCAGAAGTCATTGTTGACGACAACCATGCGCGGTGTGCGGATATGGCCGGTCAGAATGATGTATTTCTGCACTTCGTTCAGCTTGCCCGACTTGATGGTCGGCAGCGGGTTTTCCTGGCCATCGACCAGACCCTGCTGCAGGGCAAGATAGAGCTCATTGAAGTTGATCGGCGTCGGCTTGGCGCCCCATGCCTTGGCCATGGCCACAAACACGTCATTCTGCGGCACACGAACCTTGAACCCGGCCATGTCGGCAACAGTCTTGATTTCCTTGTTGCTGGTGGTCAGGTGGCGGGTGCCGTAGTAGAGCGCGGAAATGGCATGCATGCCGGCCGGTGCAAGCTGGGCATTGATCTCGTCAAGCATTTCGCCATTGAGAACGGAAATCATCTGCTCGGGCGTCTTCCAGATGAAAGGCGCTTCAACGACAGAAATCCATGGCACCCACTGGCCGAAGTTGGCGGCCCCTTCGGTGACCATCTGCTGCACGCCGGAGCTGACAGCCTCGATCATGTCACGGGAACCACCGAGCTGACCGCCAGGGAAGGACTGGATCTCGATCCGGCCGTCACTCTTCTTGGAAACGATGTCAGCAACCTTGTCGATCATCATCACCTGAGGATGCGATCCGCCAACGACGTCACCCCAACGGATGGTCACATCGGCCGCATATGCAGGCATGGTTGCAGAGACGCACAGCGTCATTGCCGCAGCAGCCACAAGGCTGGCGGGCGAAAAAATCGAGGGCTTCATTATTTCCTCCCAGAACTAACTACCTCTAGCCGCAATCGCATGGCGCGACCGCGCATATGGACACGACCCGCTTTTCCTCCACGAGCCGATCTGGTCACTATAGACCTGATCAAATCACTCGTTCAAGAATAAAAGCATCACTGATCTACAACTGATATGTCATTTCGCATTAAGGCCAGTATTGCAACGTTTCAATCTCGACGGGAGCGGGCAACAATGCCACCGACAGGCCCGAGAAACACAGAAAAGGGATAAGACAACGGCTTGGGGAAAACGACCTTTCCCCAGCAACTTTGCCGACAGATGCGGAATGTCGGCAGGCGTGCCTTGAAACTGCCACCAAGCCGGGTATTAATCGCGCCAATCAGGTTGGCAGGGGAAAAACCAGTAAACAAGCCAGCCAGGGCGATCCGATCCCGGATAAAATCGCCCTTGATGTATCCCTTCATGACATGGTCAATAAGACACCTTGATCTTCTCACCGGAAGATCAGCATGATTCGTTGTCCTTCGGCCCCATGGCCAGGCCGTCCCGGTTTTCCTGCCAACAGGGCCACTCGGAGGGCTGACCGGCGATTGGCCGAATCGAACTTGAGGAGCAGGGCGATGACGCTCGCAAAGAACAAACCGGAGACCAGCGGTGCTGCAAAGCCTGCCGATCATGACAAGTCCGAGTCCGACAACGCCGAACAGTCGATGACGGTTGCTGCACCGGTGCTGGGCATCGGCCTCAAGCTGGCCTCGACACTGGTATTCAGCATCATGACCGTCACCCTGAAGATCGCCTCGGAAACGGTGCCGATCGGCGAAATCGTCTTTGCCCGCAACTTCATCGGCCTGTGGCCGGTGCTGCTGATGGTCACCCTGAGAGGGGAACTGGGCATTGCCTTCCGCACCAACCATCCATTGGGGCATCTGGGCCGGTCGGGCATCGGCATCATCTCGATGATGTTCTCATTCACCGCCTATGCCATGCTGCCACTTCCCGATGCCACCGCCATCGGCTTTGCCTCACCGCTCTTCGTGATCATACTGGCCTTCTTCATCCTCAAGGAAAAAGTCCGGATCTATCGCTGGAGCGCGGTCGGGGTCGGCTTTATCGGCATCATCATCATCCTGTCGCCCCACATGGGTTCCGGCGAGATGGACAGCAACGCCTTCATCGGCTCCATGTGCGCAGCAACCTCTGCCTTTCTGGGCGGCCTTGCGATGATTTTCGTGCGTAAGCTTTGCGAAACAGAACGGACATCGACCATCGTCGTCTGGTTCCATGGCGCAGGCACCGTGCTCGCCCTGTTCTCGATCCCCGTCGGCTTTATATGGACTGACTGGGCCTGGGTCATGCCGGACATGAAGAGCCTGATGCTGCTATTCATCGTCGGCATTTCCGGCGGCATTGGCCAGATCCTGATGACCCAGAGCTATCGCTACGCCGACGCCTCGACGATTGCCCCATTCGACTATACCAGCATGATCTGGGCCGTGCTCTTCGGCTATCTGCTGTTTGCGGATGTGCCACTACCACAGGTTCTGATCGGTGCTGTCGTGGTGATCTGTGCCGGTATCTTCGTCATCTTCCGCGAGCACGCTCTCGGTCTGGACCGGACGAAGTCCCGCCGCGCCTCGACACCATCCAAGTCGTAATGTCCAAACCATATGTTACTGACAGCAGCAAGGGCTCCGGCCCTTGCCCAAAGAATCCCGATCCGGACCCAACGGAAGGCCCGGATCTTTCCCTCTCCGACCAAGGTACAGACAAGACACTGTCGTGTTCTTCGGGCTACCGGCAACCACTGAGTGTGCCATGCAGCCATCTCACCCGGGTTCTGAAGCGCCTTCCAAAATGCGAACACCGTGTTGCCAACACACGTTCATTCAAAAATGGGAATTTTACCGCATTTTGGGTGCCGAAACGGTGCCTGTGCCCATCAAGATGATTGACATCATTCAGCAATCCGGGAAATGATAGGCCACCTTCCGGAGCCAGACATAGACTGCATTGCGCAGGCAAGACAAAAAGAAACCAGATCAATCATCATCCAGCCCCGCTGGAGACATTTTTTCACCCAACTGAAAACTGTTCTGAATGGTCATTTCCCAAGCATGAACCATCGCAAGCGGTCATGTGGCCCCACCATGAGCGAAAACCGATAGACTTCCAAATAGCGGAGTACACTTTGTGTCTCGAAAAACCTCACTCTGGCTGATCGGCCTTATCATCGTGGCGCTTTATGCCGTGCCCTATCTGCTCCTTCACGATGTTGCCACCTGGTATGGCAGCTTCCTGTTCTGGATCTGCGCCGCTGTGGTCCTCATCCTTCTGAACATCACGGCAACTGCAGGCTTCAAGGGAGATGATCAGTGAGCACGACACTTATCTGGACCGGTATCGTCATCTATATCATCATCGCCTGCGCGGTTGCCTATCTGTCCCGCAGGGGCGAATCCACCGATATGGCCGACTATTTTGTCGGAGGACGCAAACTGGGCGGCGTGATTTCCGCCCTCAGCTACTCTGCCACGACCTATTCGGCCTTCATGATGGTCGGGCTTGCAGGCCTCACCTACAAGGGCGGCGTCGGGGCACTGGGCTTTGAAATCGTCTATTTCGCCGGTGTCTCGCTTGTCGCCATCTTCGGCCCCCGCTTCTGGCTCGTCGGCAAGAAATTCGGCTTTGTCACCCCCTCGGAAATGCTCGGAACGCGCTACGACTCGCGCATTCTGGCGATGGTCGTGGCCATTGCCAGCTGCCTGTTCCTGGTGCCCTACTCCGCAGTTCAGCTGGCTGGTATCGGCTATCTGCTCTCGGGCATGAGCGATGGCGCCATCTCCTTCCCGGTCGGGCTGGTCATCGCCACGCTTCTGGCCATCGTCCTGTCCTACGTCGCCGGGATCCGCTCGGTGATGTGGACCGACAGCCTGCAGGCCCTGCTGATGATCTCCGCTTCGGTGCTGGTGACCGTCGTGGTGATCGACAAGCTTGGCGGCTTCTTCACCATGTTCGACAAGATCGCTGCGGCCAAGCCGGAAATGCTTCAGGTCCCCGGGCCGGGTCTCTTCAGCTTCAAGACAATGCTCGGACTGACCATTCCGTGGTTCTTCTTTTCCATTTCCAACCCGCAGGTCAGCCAGCGGCTGTTCATGCCCAAGTCCCTCTCGGCCCTAAGGCGGATGCTGATCCTGTTCCTCTGCTTTGGCCTCATCTACACGATCGTCGCGGTTCTGTGGGGCTTCTCGGCTTTTGAAGCCTTCCCGGATCTGCCGAACGCCGACATGGCGAGCGCCGCCCTTCTGGGGGCCGACTTCCTGCCGCCGGTGCTGGCAATCGTCGTGATGATCGGCATCCTTGCCGCTGCCATCTCGACCATCGACTCGATCCTGCTCACGCTGTCCTCGATGCTCGCCCGCGACGTCTATGGCAGCTTCAGCACCGAGACCAACGACGCGGCCCAGCTCAAGATCGGCCGCTTCGTGATCCCGGTCATTTCGCTGGTCGCTCTGGCCTTCGCCTCCCTCAAGCTGAGCCTGATCTCGATCCTGTCGGTTGCCGCCTCATCGGGGCTGGTGGTGATGGTCCCGGCGATCATCGGGGCCTTCTTCTGGAAGCGGGGAACGGCCGCAGGTGCGCTCTCCAGCATCATCGTCGGCGGATTGTTCGTCATCGTCATGTATATGACTGGCAACAACCTGTTCGGTCTCAACGCGGGCATTCTCGGTCTGCCGGTTTCCGCTCTGGTCTTCGTGCTGGTCAGCCTCGTGACCGTACGGCATGAGAAAATGGCACGGATCTTCGTTGACGACATCAGCGACGAGCTCGCCAGAATGACCAAATAGCAACAACGCCTATTGGCGATACAAAGAAGGGGCAGTCAGACGATCTGCCCCTTGTTGCATTTGATATCAGTCCGGAGAAAGTCCCTTACCAACCGGCATAGGGGGCGACAGCCTCATCGGAAACCTTGCCCGCGGCAGCATCGGCAATCGCCTTGCCAAGGATGTCAACCGCAAGGTCGATCTCCTCGTCATTGATGATCAGCGGCGGCGTGATCTCCAGCACATTGCCCCCGACATAGTGAACCACTGCACCAAGCTCGAAGGCCCGGTAGACGACCTTGGTCGCCAGCGCCCTGTCCGGCGTGTTGCTCTCCTTGTCGGTCACCAGTTCCAGACCGATGGCCAGCCCTTCGGCCCGCACGTCGCCGATGACGGGACTGTCCTTCATCAGCTCTTTCAAGCCACTGACAAAGCGCTTGCCTGCGCGGGCGGAGCGTTGCGGAATGTCTTCCTCGACGAGGGTGCGCATGACCTGACGCCCGACGGCGGTGCAGATCGGATTGCCCGCCGTGGTCAGCAGCGCAGAAGCCGCAGGCCCGTCGATGACCCAGGCAGGCGCAACGGCAGCCGACAGCGGCAACCCGCCGCCGATCAGCTTGCCGAAGGTGACGATATCAGGAACGATCCCGTCCAGCTGAAAGGCATGCATCACACCGGCACGGCCAAGGCCCATTTTCACCTCGTCAACGGCCAGCAGCACTCCATGCTTCCTGCAGGTGGCCTGCAGGGCAGTCAGGAAGCCCTTCGGCGGAATGATCATGCCACCATCGGAAAGGATCGGTTCGGCCATCAGGCAGCAGACATCGCCCTTTGCGAGTTCCCGGTCGATCTCGGCAATCGAGGCAGCAACACTTGCTGCGATCGGATCATCGCCCGCAACATGCGGCCGGAAGGGATTGGGGTAGGTCGCCAGAAACAGGTCCGGGTCGGCCTCCGCCCCGGCGGCGATATGAACATCCGACACCTTCATGGCAACGCCGAGCCCGCCGTGATAGCCCAGCTTGAAGGTCACGATCCGTTTCTTGCCGGTGGCCTGACGGGCTGCGCGAAAGACGACGTCATTGGCATCGGTGCCGGAATGACCGAAATAGACCCGACGCTCGCCCTCACCGGGCGTGAAGGCCAGCAGATCCTCGGCAAATCCAACGCTGTCCGGGTGGACAGCAGACAACCCGCCAGCACCAGCAGGCGACTGGGCGGCCCTGACCATCGCCTCGATGATCTTGGGGTGCCCATGGCCAAGGCCACAGGCCGTCCAGGTCGAGGACAGGTCCAGCAGCTTGCGGCCACCAACCTCGGTGAGCCACGAGCCCTTGCCCTTTTCAATGGCAATGGGGAAAAAACGCAATTTTTCGATGCCGGCAACGGCCTTGGCATCACGATCAAGAAGAGCTTGGGCTTGCGGGGAAATCGTCATTTGGCAACTCCTGTTGTTCAGTGGGAAGACGCGAGGGTCTGAGCGCAGGAAATTCAGGAAATGAATTGGAAAAAGCGGCATCCGGGCAAGAGGAGGGAGCGCCCGATGCGGAAATGTGCAGGGTGCGCGCTGCCAGACTGGGTACAGACTGGGTACAGACCGGGCCTGACAGCGCATAGTGAAAATTTTCGGCCTTGAAAGTGGCCCTAGTAGACGGCGGCATAGGCGGCGCAGCGAGCCGCCGTATCCATGCCCTCAAGACAGGCCAGCTCGCCCTTCTTGTGGGCCAGATAGACGTCGACAAACTCTGCCGGGAACCAGCTGCGAACGGTCTCGTTGGCGTCAAGCCGCT
The DNA here is from genome assembly GCF_003574655.1 of Cohaesibacter haloalkalitolerans. GTDB lineage: Bacteria > Pseudomonadota > Alphaproteobacteria > Rhizobiales > Cohaesibacteraceae > Cohaesibacter > Cohaesibacter haloalkalitolerans. The sequence continues at coordinate 565,030 of NZ_QNUM01000001.1, read as the reverse complement.
CAAGGGCCGCTTCCAGAGTTTGCGGCAGGCGCACATAGCCACGCTCGGAAAGCGCTGCCTCGTCGAGCAAGGACAGATCCTCTTCGGTCACCTTCGGCATCGGCAGCTTGTCCTTGATGCCCTGCGTTCCGGCGAAGATGATCGCCGCAAGGGCAAGGTGCGGCGAAGCTGCACAGTCGGCGGCGCGGAATTCGAAGTTATATTGGCGCGCAATGCTTTCCGGATCGGTCGAGGTCACCGGGCAGATGCGGATAGAGGCCTCACGGTCGCGGAAGCCGAGGTTGTTGTAAGCAGCGCTCCAGCGATGCGGCGTCAGGCGCAGATAGGAAATCTCCGATGGCGCGGTAAAGGCAACAATGCTGTCGAGATATTTCAACACACCGGCGATGAAGGCACCGGTCACCGGCGACATGCCAGCCAGACCTTCCGCGTCATAGGTGGCAGGGTCGCCCTTCTCGGTCACAAAACTCATATGGATATGAACCCCGTTACCCACCGACGCCGGGTCCTGAATGGGGGTGAAGGTCACGGTCTCACCATAACGGGCCGCCGTCATCCGGGTCACTTCCCGCAAGATCAGGGATTCGTCAGCGGCGCGGTGATTCTGGCTCGGGCCGATGGTCACTTCATACTGATCCGGCCCGTATTCCTTCATGAAGGTGTCCGGATGAAGCCCGGCCTGTTCCAGCGCCGCCATCAGGGTCTCGCCAAACTGGCGACGACGGGTAAACCCATTGAGGCCGTAGGGCTCGCCCTTTGGTGCCAGACCGGCGCGAAACTGGAATTCATGCTCGAAGGCGGCGATTAGTTCGACACCGCCGGCATCCTTGAGGCCTTCCAGAGCACCCTTCAGGATGGAGCGGGTGCAGCAGTTCCATGGCTGGCCATCAAGATCGGTGACATCACCAATCATGAAGCGCTCGACCGGGCCGCCATCTTCAAAGTCAAGTTTGACCTTGGAATCGGCGTCGGGGATCAGCAGCAGGTCGCCAAGAGAGCCGAAGGGACTTTCGGCGATGGCATCGAAACAGGTGATCTGGACGTTGGTTGGCGTCCAGCCGACACCGCGCTTGAGGCGCTTTTCCATTTCCTTGAGCGGGAAGGACTTGCCGCGGGACTTGCCCGCAATGTCGGACGTGATGACGAAAACGAGGGGATTGGTGATCACTTTATTATTCTCCAAAGTCTAATCGCATCGAATCCCAATGCTCGATGCGTTGCTTGGTTGTCTCCCAGTGGGAATCGGCAATATTGGTCAGGGTTGCTTCAATCACGGCAAATGCGCCGGAGTAGCTGTCCCACAAGGTGTTGGTATTGATGGGCACAGCGAGAATTTCCGAGGCATGGCGCGAAACCGGCGACATCCATTGGTCGGTCATCAGTACAACCTGCGCCTTGCGCTCTTCGGCAGCCTTGCGGGCAAGATGGTTGAGATTGGACTGATAGCGGCGGAAATCGGCGATCACCAGAATATCCTTGGCCTTCATCCGCAACAGATACTCCGGCCACATCTCGGGGTCGGACGGCAGATGATAGACCTTCTGGCGGATCTGGCGCAGATGGCGCGACATATACTGCATCAGCGTGTCACTCATACGACCGCCAATGAAATAGAGCGACCGTTTCGGATCCGACAGCATCTGACAAATCCGCTCGAACTGCGCTTCCGAGATCGCCTGCGTCGATTCCTCCAGAATATCCGACACACGATCGAGGAAGCTGGACATGTAAGCCCCGTCGACCGGCTTGCTCATCGACTTGCGTTCCACCGGCGAGGTCTGGATCTGCTTGAGCTCATCGATCAGATGGCGCTGGAAGTCCTGAAAACTCTGAAAGCCGATTTTCGAAACGAAGCGCGAGATACTCGGAGCCGACGTCTTGGCCCGCTCGGCCAGCGTCTGGATCGGCTCTAGTCCGGCGAACGGATAGTCGAGCAGAAGTGTTGTGCTCAGGCGTCTTTCCGTGGCTGTAAAGTCGGTTGAATGCGCCTCGATCTGATCACGAACGGTCATATATTTCTCCCTTTCGATCCATATTGAAGAATGAAATTAAATTGTCAAATGTATTTTTTTTGTTGACATTGAAAATCCGCTTTCATTATGGTCACTAGCAATTAGTTGGAGAAAATCGATGCTTGTCACCTCAGGTCGTCAGCTGTTTTATTCAGTTTTTGCCATCCTCGCCCTCGCTCTTGTTGCCTCGGCCATTGCCTGGTACATGGGACCTGCAAGCCAGCGCATTCTCGTTGTTTTCTTTGTTTCGCTCATTGCAGTGGTCGCTCAGGGCGTCTATTGCGGCAACTCCGGCATCATGTCCTTTGGCCATCTTTCCTTCATGGCCATCGGCGCCTACGCCGCCTCGCTACTGACCGTTCCGGCGATGATGAAGGCCGCAACCCTGCCCAAGCTGCCCCACTGGCTGGCCTCCACCGAGACGGGGCTTCTGCCTGCCATTCTGGTCGCACTGGTCGTCGTGGCACTGGTGGCCATCGTCACCGGCATCGTCGTCGGCAAGCTGCAGGGTGAAGCGGCAACCATCGCCACTCTCGGGCTGCTGATCATCGTTCACGGGGTGCTGATCGGCTGGCGTGACGTGACCCGCGGGTCAGGCTCCTTCTTTGGCGTGCCGCGCGAAACCACCCTGTGGGTGGCCATGGCCGGTTGCGTCATTGCACTCATCGTCGCCCGGCTCTATCGGGATTCCGTCTCAGGCCTCAAGCTGCGTGCCAGCCGCGAAAACGCCATCGCGGCAGCCGCCGTTGGTGTCAACATCAAGCGCGAGCGTCTTGTCTCATGGGTCATCAGTGCCGTTCTGATGGGGCTTTCCGGCGCCCTGATGGCCCATTTTCTCGGCGCTTTCAGCCCGAAGAATTTCTACTTCGTCGACACCTTCCAGCTGCTGGCCATGCTCATCGTCGGCGGCATGACCACCGTCACCGGGGCCATTTCCGGCGCCGTGGTCATCACCATCGTCACCGAGATCCTCAGACATCTGGAAAGCGGCTTTTCTCTCGGCTTTGTCGAGGTGCCGCAGGTGTTCGGCACCACCCAGATCGGCATCGCCCTGCTCATTCTGTTTGCCATGTTCCGCAAGGCCGATGGCCTGACCGGCCTCAAGGAATGGGAAGAGCGCTTCATCAAGCCGCACCGCAAGGCCGCAGCGACCACATCGCTTCAGGCCGCAGAGCCGGACGGCATCCTTTTGGCCAAGGGCATGACCATGCGATTTGGTGGTCTCGTCGCCGTCAACAATGTCGATTTCAAGCTGATGCCGGGCGAGATTGTCGGCCTGATCGGGCCGAATGGCTCGGGCAAGACCACCCTGCTCAACATGCTCTCGGGCGTGCTGAAGCCGAGCGAAGGCAGCTTCCGCATTGCCGACACCCTGCTCGACGGCGTGTCCTCGCACAAGGTCGCCGAACACGGCATCGCCCGCACCTTCCAGAACATCCGCCTGTTCAACCACCTCACGGTGTTCCAGAACGTGCTCGTGGCAGCTCTCTCCACCCGCGATGGCGAGGACGCCGAAGGTCGTGCCCAGACCGCCCTTGAGCGCATGGGCATGAGCAAATTTGCCGAAATGGACGCCGGAACCCTGTCCTATGGCGACCAACGCCGCGTCGAGATCGCCCGCGCCCTTGCCTGCCAGCCAAGCCTGTTGTTCCTTGATGAACCGGCGGCTGGCATGAACCGCGAAGAAACCGATGCCCTGATGGAAATGCTGCGCGGCCTGACCCGAGATCTGGGCATCGGCATCCTGCTGGTCGACCACGACCTCAAGCTCATCAATCAGCTGTGCGACCGCATTGCGGTGCTCAACGAAGGCACCCTCATCGCACAGGGAACCCCCGCAGAAATCCGCAAGAACCCCGCTGTCGTTGAAGCCTATCTCGGCGCCAGCTCGGATCACGAAGACGCCCAGCGAACCGACTAGGACGTGTCAAGACCTTTTAAAAAAGCAAACGAACAAACAATCATCACCCCACCAATACCAGAGGACAATCATGAAAAAGGCACTTCTCTTCTCAAGCCTCATTGCCCTTTCCGCTCTCAGCCAGCCAGTGCTGGCAGAAGAGCTGAAAATCGGCCTCGCAACCGCCCAGACCGGTGGTCTGGCTCCCTATGACGCCCCGGTCATCGAAGGCGTTCACATCGCGGTTGACGAAATCAACGCCGCAGGCGGCATTGACGGAAAATTCAAGATCGAGCTCATCGACAAGGACGTCCGCTCGGACGCCGCCCAGACCTCCATCGCAACCCAGGAACTGGTAGATCAGAAGGTTTCCGTGCTGGTGCTGCCATGTGACGCCGATCCGGCGCTGGCCGCCATTTCCATCGTCGCATCGGCAGAAATTCCGGCGATCTCCACCTGCGCCTCCTCTCCGACCCTGCCGCTGGTCGGCGGTGACTACATGTTTGCCAACTTCCCCGGCGACAACGTTCAGGCCACCGTGTCCGCTGAATGGGCCTTCAAGGAAGGTTTCAAGTCGGCCTACATCATCTACAGCCCGGATGCGCAATACACCACCCTGCCGCTCTACTTCAAGGAAGTGTTCGACAAGCTGGGCGGAAAGATCCTCGGCGAAGACACCTACTCCATCGGCCAGCAGGATTTTTCTGCCATCGCCACCCGCATCGCCGCGCTTGACCCTCAGCCGGAAGTCATCATGACCGCCGCTTTCGAGCCAGACTTCCCGTCCCTGCTCAAGGCCCTGCGCGCCGCTGGCGTCAAGAGCCAGATGATCGGTTCTGACGGCATCGACAGCCCGACCACCTTCTCGCTGGGCGATGTTGTCGAAGGCACCGTCTTCACCACCGCTGGCTTTGCCACCCCGGGCAGCCCGATGGAAGCCTTCAACGCCAAATACAAGGAAGTCACCGGCAAGGCGTCCGAAACAGTCTTCAACGCTGTCGGCTATGACCTCATCAAGGTGATCGAGGCCGCCGTGAAGAAGGCCGGTTCGACCGACCCGAAGGCCGTGCGTGATGCCATCGCCGATCTGGAAGATGTGCAGGGCGCAACGTCCAAGATCACCTACAAGGGCACCAACGGCATGCCGGTCCGTCAGGTTTCTCTCGTCCGCGTCAAGGGTGGTGACCGCGAACTGATCGGCCAGCCAAGCCCGACCGCCGACCTCGTTCCTGCCCCGCGCATGCAGTAATCAAGGGAGCATTGATCCAATGGAACCGCTATTGAAAGTATCCTCGCTGCAAGTGCGGTATGGCGCTGTACAGGCGGTTCGGGGGATCGACTTCGAAATCCGGGAAGGCGAGATCGTCGCCTTCCTCGGAGCCAACGGCGCGGGCAAGTCCTCGACGCTGAATGCCATTGCCGGGTTGGCAGATGTCCATTCCGGCACGATCGAGTTTGCCGGGCGGGACATCACCGCCATGGCACCAGAAACCCTGACACCGCTGGGGCTCGCCCTGTCGCCGGAAGGCCGCCGCGTTTTCCCGGCCCTCTCCGTGGCCGAGAATCTGCTGATGGGCGCCTACAGTGTCCGCGACAAGGCGAAAATCGACACTGCCTGGGAACGGGTCTATTCCCTTTTCCCGATCCTGCATGAACGCAAGGACCAGCTGGCCGGCACCCTCTCGGGTGGCCAGCAGCAGATGCTGGCGGTTGGCCGCGCCCTGATGAGCGGACCGCGCCTGCTGCTGCTTGACGAGCCCTCCCTCGGCCTTGCCCCGTTGATCGTCGAGCAGGTGTTCGACCTGATTACCATCCTCAGAGACCAGAAGGTGACCATCGCGCTCGTCGAGCAGAATGTCGCCAAGAGTCTGGAGATCGCTGACCGTGGATACATCCTGTCCGGCGGCAAAGTGGTCGGAGAGGGAACCGCCACCGACCTCATGGCCGAGGGCGGCTTTGAAGACACATTCCTTGGAGCGTGACTATGGAAATTCTGCTGCAACAAACCGTCAATGCCATCGCGCTTGGTGGCACATATGCGCTTCTCGCTCTGGGACTGGCCGTCGTGTTCTCCATCATGGGCCTGATCAACTTCGCCCATGGGGAGCTGATGACGATTGCAGGCTATGTGCTGATGTATTGCGGTCTGGCAGGTGTGCCCTTTGCCATCGCCGCAGCCCTTGCCGTCGGCGCCGCCATGCTGGCTGCCGTGCTGATGGAGATCATCGCCTTCCGACCGGTGCGCAACGCCTCTGGCGCCACCATGCTGGTCACCTCCTTTGCCGTCTCCATGGTGTTGCAGGTACTGTTCCAGAACCTCATTGCAGCGCGGTCCCAGCCGGTTCTGCTGCCGCAGTTGCTGTCTGACAGCGTCAGCATTTTCGGTCTGGTCATCGGCATTAACAAGATTGCCGCCATCATCGCCACCATCGTGATGCTGGCATTCCTCGACTGGTTCATGCGCAAGCAGAAGCACGGCATTGCCATGCGCGCCGCAGCGTCCGACTTTGCCGTCGCCCGCCTGATGGGCATCCGCGCCAACACGGTGATTTCCGCCGCCTTTGCCCTGTCCGGGCTGCTGGCTGGGGTTGCGGCCGTACTATGGGTGTCCCAGCGCGCATCTGTCGATCCGCTGATGGGCTTCTCGCCGGTGCTCAAGGCCTTCATCGCCGCCATTCTCGGCGGTCTGGGCTCCCTGCGCGGTGCTGTGGCCGGTGGTTTTGTCCTCGGTTTCATCGAGATCTATCTGGCGGCCTTCCTGCCCGCCTCCATGCAGGAATTCAGAGAGCCCATCGGTCTGGCCATCGTGGTCTTCGTCATGCTGTTCCGTCCCAATGGTCTCATTCCGGCAGCCAGCCTGAAAGCCGAAAAAGTCTAATCAAGGTTTCTTTCAATGACGCGTTTGTTGCAAGCTGGCGACCCCTCGCCTTCCGTTATTCTCAATCCTGAAGGCACCAGCCCGATCCTGCTTGCCTGCGAGCATGCCGGTCAGGGCATCCCGTCCGCCCTCGGCAATCTGGGCATCAGCCGCGACCAGCTCGACATGCACATCGGCTGGGACATCGGGGCTGCCGCCCTGACGCGCCTCCTCTCTGAACACCTGAATGCCACCGCGATCTTCCAGCACTACAGCCGCCTGGTCATCGACTGCAACCGGCCACCGGAAGCCCCCGATTCCATCCCGGAAACCAGCGATGGCATTAGCATCCCCGCCAACATCAATCCGGACAACCGCGAGGCCCGCGTTCGCGAGATCTTCGAGCCCTATCAGGCAGAAGTCTCACGCCTGCTCGACAGTGACCGCTACAGGATCGCCCTGTCCATTCACAGCTTCACGCCTGTTATGCGCGGCTTTGCCCGACCATGGGACATCGGCTTCCTCTTCCGCAAGGACACCGCCACCTCGCAAGCGCTTGCCGCCTTTCTGGCGAAGGCCTATCCTTGGATGACCATCGGCATGAACGAGCCCTATCAGGTCAGTGGCCAGTCCGACTGGTTCGTGCCGCGCCATGGCGAAGCAAGACATTTGCCGCATTCTCTCATAGAGGTGCGGAATGATCATATTACCGACAAGGACGGTCAGGAAAAATGGGCCGACATCCTTGCAGCATCCTTTGACCATCTTGTTGATGAGGTTTCAGCATGACACTGACCCGCGATGTACCCCTTGATCCGTCTGTTTCTGCCCTGCTGTTTGTCGACGTGCAGAATTTCAGCTGCAACCGCAAGGGCGGCGAGTTTTCCCATTTGTCCGAACAGGAACTGGAAGCGCAATGCGGCTGGTTCTTTGAAAAGCTGGAAGCTGAAACGGTTCCCAACATGCAGGCGCTACAGGCCAAATGCCGGGAAAAGGGCATTGAGGTGATGTATACCACCATCGAAAGCCTGACCCTCGATGGCCGTGACCGGTCGCTTGACTACAAGATCACCGGCTTCAACGTGCCCAAAGGCTCATGGGACGGCAAGGTCATCGACGAAATCGCGCCCGTTGGCGACGAGATCGTGCTGCCCAAGAGCTCCTCATCGGTGTTCATCTCCACCCACATCGACTATATCCTGCGCAATCTGGGCGTCAAACAGCTGGTAATCTGCGGCATGCTGACGGACCAGTGTGTTGAGAGCGCCGTGCGCGACGCCTGTGATCTGGGCTATCTGGTCACCGAAGTCACCGATGCCTGCCTGACGATCACGCCGGAGCGTCAGGAGAATTCGCTGAAAGCCATCAAGGGCTATTGCCGACAGGTCACGACCGCCCAGTTGCTCGCCGAACTCGGCTAAACCTGAACAGGCGCGGCAAATTGCAAGGGATTGCCCGACAGCGAGCCAAGGATGCAACCGGACGAAAAATTGAGAGGCGCACAGGACCCCGCGCGGAATGTTCCACGCTGCGCCGCGTGCCTCACATCTAGCTCATAAAGCAACCTGTCATCGGGCGGAGCGGACCTGCAAAGGCCCTCTCCCTTTCACCCCGATTTCCCGTCATGGAAGAGAGGGCGGGATCGAGGCCGGAACAAGTGGCAAAATGGCGCGCCCGTTCCAGCCAACCCCGCCGGTTGGTCCTAATGGGCCATCAGGACAGGGAGTATCGGGTCCTTCATGATGGCTTCCGTGACACCGCCAAAGATCCGCTCTCTGAGACGCGAATGGCCATAGGCCCCCATGACGATCATTTGCGCCTTCACGGCGGCAGCATGCTGCTTGATCAGCTCTCCCTGATCCCGCCCTTCGCTGTGGATCACATCCACGCTGACAGAAACATCGTGGCGGACGAGATAGGCAGCCAGATCGGCCCCGGGCTCCTCGCCGCTTTCATCGGCGCTGGCAACCGGATCGACCATCAGGACAGTCACGCTGGCGGCATTTTTCATGAGGCCGATTGCGCTATAGATCGCCCGCGCAGCCTCTTCGCCCGTATTCCAGGCAATCATGATGCTGTCGGGCTTGAGGGTCGGATGGCCATCCTTCGGCACGATCAGGACAGGCCGTGTCGAACGGAATACCGCCCCTTCAATCACCGGCTGCAAGGCAACCCGGTTGATCATGATCGAATTGGACAGCACGACCAGATCGCAGAAGAAGGCCCGCAAGGCGACCTCGTCGTCAATGTTTGCTTCAAGCAGATACTTGCTCTCCACGTTGAAAGACACACCTTCAGCACTCAGAATGTCCTTGGCGCTGGCAACCCGCCTGGCAAGAGCCTCAACTTCACTGTCCCTCTCCTTTGCCCATACGAGAAACGTCGTATCGGCATATTCACCGATCGGTGGGTAGGAAGAGACGCCAATGACGATGAGGGATAGATGGGCGCCGGTTTCTTCACACAAGCCCGCAACCATCTTGATCTCGGAATCCGGAGTGTTGGCCGTGCAAAGACTCAATATCGTTCTGATAGCCATAATAACCTCCCTGAAGGAACTCATCACACCCCCATTCTACCAACAATCCGCCCGCGCCGGTATGAGACTAAATTAGTGCATATAAAGCAGTGGGTTGGCTCGGTTTATGGGTCACAAAGCGCGAATATTCCCGACATTGCAATCTGAAGACCCCGAAGACCTGTTGCCTCAGACCTCATGTGAGAGGCACACAGTCTCCCTCGAAGAGCGAGCAGACCCATCAACAGAAACATTGCAGACAGACACGAGACGATTTCAGCAGTCTATCTCGCAAGAAAATCCGCACATATCGACCACTGGAAGAACAGATTCCAAACATCAATCGTCAAGATCCTGTCATTTTAATTCAAATTGGCAGTGCATAACAAGAAATCTCCAATGAAAACTGGAACCTCATAACTCGTGATCAACAAGGTAATGATTTTTTAAGAACTTCCTCATGAAGTCCCAAAAAGAAACCAGACAACCATTGGAGCAGGGGAAATTTTTATTAGCCTATATTCGAACATCACAGATTTTCAGAAAATCAGGCGACAGAAACACTGTCTGGACAAATTTTTTCCACACTCCTGATCAATTATATTTGAATGGCCCACATCAGTACCCGACACGCCGGAAATCCATCTATCATCAAAAACTTCAGAAAGATGAGGCTGACACACGCTGAACCTTGGGTAATACTGATTTCAAGTCCAAAGTAAGATCAAGAATTCTGTTCGCGAGACCCCAATATGGATTATTCCATTCTGATTGCCATTTCTGTCGGAATCTTCTTTGTGATCGGCGTGAGTGAACCGCTAGCCAACCGCTTGCGGCTGCCCTATTCGGTCATCCTTGCTGCGATGGGCATTGCAATCGGGATCGGTGCTGCGTTCCTGTGGCAGACGGATCTGACGGATGCGCTCAATCCCCTTGCGCTTGCCATTCTCAATCTGCCCGTCCGCTCAAGCGTCTTCCTGACGGTGCTGCTGCCGCTGCTGGTGTTTCAGGTGGCGCTCAACATCGATATCCGGCGGATGCTGGACGACTGGGTCCCGATCCTGATCCTTGCGATCATCGCGGTCGTTGTGGCGATGCTGGCGGTCGGCATTTCCCTCAATTTCTTCGTCACCAACATTTCCCTTGCGGCCTGCCTGCTGATCGGGGCCATCGTCTCGACCACCGACCCGTCGGCGGTTGTCTCGATTTTCAAGGGCACCTCCTCGCCGCAACGGCTGGCCCGGATCGTGGAAGGCGAAAGCCTGCTCAACGATGCCGCCGCCATCGCCTTCTTCTCGCTGTTTCTGGCCTTTGTCACGCTCAACGAAGAAAACCCAGACATCCGGCAGGCTCTCTTGGGCTTTCCATGGATCATCGCAGGCGGAGCCGTTGCGGGCGTAATCATCGGCCGGCTGGCTGTCGAGATCATCGCCAGAATGCCCACCTATCCGAAGGGACAGATCTCGGTTTCCCTGGCGGTGCCTTCCCTGACATATCTGTTCGCCGAGCAATTGTCCGCCTCGGGCGTCATCGGCGTTGTTGCAGCTGGCCTGACGATCAACCTGCACATGACATCGCGCTTTACCCCCTCGTTCAATGCGCAATTACGGGATATCTGGGAGCTGCTGTCCCACTGGGCCGGATCACTGATCTTTATTCTGGCGGCCATTTTCATTCCGCGGCTGCTGTCCAACTTCATTCCCTTTGATATCGTGCTGATTGGCGTTGTCGTCATCGCCGCCCTTGTCGCCCGCGCGATCATCCTGTTCGGGCTATTGCCATTGCTGGCGCTGGCGCGCCTCTCGCCGAGGATCGAGCCGCGCTATTGCTTTGCCATCCTCTGGGGCGGATTGCGCGGCGCGGTTACCCTGGCGCTGGCGCTGGCCGTAACCGAAAACCGCTATATTCCCAACGAGGTCAAGCATCAGGTCGGCATTCTGGCCACGGGCTTCACCCTGTTCACCCTGATCGTGCAGGGTACGACCCTGCGCTGGGCGATCTCGAAACTGGGGCTGGACAAGCTCAACTCCCTTGATATTGCCCTTAGCAATCAGGTCATCGCGGTGGCGCTGCAGACGGTGCGCGAGCGGGTCGCCGACACAACGCGCAGCCTGGAACTGACGCGTGAGATCGTCCGCGACGAGGCCAAGAAATTTGGTGAACGGCTGGATCTGGCGGTGGACTCGGCGGACAGCCTTGATCAGATCAGCGACCGCGACAGAATCACCCTCGGGCTGGTTGCCCTCGCGGCTCACGAACGCGACACCATCCTCGAAGCCTACCGGGAACAGGTGATTTCATCCGATCTGGCCGAGCGCCTGCTGCTGGAAGCGGATTATATCATCGAGGGGACCCACAGCGGCGGACGCACCGGCTACCGTGAGTCCGCCCGCCGAGCCTATCGCGTCGGCCCGAAATTCCGCACCGCAATGCTGCTACACAACTATCTCGGCATCCGGCGACCTCTGGCCCGGTTGATCGAAACCCGCTTTGAAGTCCTCGTGTCCCTGGAGCTGGTTCTGCCACGGCTTGATGAATTCATCGATGACCGCATCCGCCGCATCCATGGCCGCCGGGTTGCCGAGCTGTTGCACGAGTTGCTGAGCCGCCGGGTGGAGGAAACGCGGCAGGAACTGGAAATCCTGCGCCTGCAGTTCCCCGGCTATGCCGAAGGCCTTGAAAGGCGCCTCATCCGCCGGACGACACTACAGCTGGAAAAGCGCGAATATGATGCTTTTTCCGACGACGGTCTGATCGGGGTTGAGCTGCAAACCGAGCTCAACGCCCAGATCGAGGACCGTCGGCAGCGCCTCAATGAACGCCCAACGCTCGATCTGAAACAGCAGCGTGCCAGCATCATCGACCATTTCCCTGCCTTTGCCGAACTGGGCGAAAGGCAACGCAAGGCGCTGGCTCGTGGGCTGAGGCTGATCTACGCCGTACCGGGACAACGGCTGGTCCGGCGAGAGCTTTCCGGCAAGGACGTCTGGTTCATCGCCTCTGGTGCGGTCATTGTCAGTTTCGATGATCGCAAGGTCCGGCTGAGCAGTGGCGAGATGTTTGGTCAGGTGGCCGCCCTTGCGCAGCAAAAACAACCCGTCAGGGTGTCCGCCGTCGGCTATTGCACACTCTTCTCTCTCAGCACACGCAAACTGCTGCGGCTGATGAAATCCGAGGAGTCGATCAAACGCGCTGTTCTGCAATGCACCGAGAAAACCGGCATCAAGCTGAAGATGGAGGATCTTGAGCTGGATGAGCATGAACTTGCGAAAAAGGTTCAGGCCCTCATGGCAGACAGCGCAAACAAACCGGCCCAAGCACCCAACAGGGAAACCAGATCCCTGCCGCCGCCGGAGCCTGCCCCGAAGCCAGAGCCAGAAGCCTGATCTATATCCCTTGCCAAGGCTGGCATGGGCATTGAGGGGGCGTTGGGGGAGCATGTGTATTCAACGCTGAACTTTCTTCAAGCTGCCCTCAACGAGATTTCATGCACCCCACGCCCCCGACCGGGATGCGAGGACAGATAAAGGCTTGGCATCAACCATCGGGTAGAGTGAGCGGCTGAACAAGTTCCAGCCCAATCTCCAGCGGCCAGCCACATCAGCCATAAGACTAGAACTGTTACAACTTATGTTGACATCCGTATTTTTCCTAGTTTAAGTCTAAACTGCACAATTCTTTGCACTTGAAATTATTAAGTCTCGATACTGACTGCCTGAATTTTTCTAGACGACCAGATTACTTGACCAATTTGAGCGAGGTAAGAAAATCGTGCGCTATATTGGATTTTGCTTTCTCCTCGGCCTGTCCCTGTCTCCTGCTGCCCATGCGCAGGGACCGTACAGCACCGGCGCGATGCTTGATAACGCACTCTACCAGACCTTGCCCAAAACACCGCCTTTGGCACGCGGCGGATATGGCTCTCTCCCTCCCGCGGTTTCGCTGAAACGCTTTGCACCAACACCCGGCAACCAAGGCAACCAAGGCAGTTGCGTCGGCTGGGCAACAGCCTATGCCGCACGCACGCTGGCGGAAGCCCACCGTCTCGGCGTCGAGAACCGGTCTGAAATCAACCGATCGGTTTTTTCCCCGGCGTTCATCTACAACCAGATCAAGGTTGGCTCCTGCAGTGATGGCTCTCTGCCGTCGCGAGCACTGGACCTGATGTCGTCTGTTGGCGTGCTGCCGCTCTCCGATTTTCCCTATACCGATCAGTCATGCAGCGCCACCCCGCAGGCTCGCCAGACAAGCATGGCCAGCCAATACAGGATCAAGGGCTATCAGCGCCTGTTCAACGCCGACTCCACAGCCAAGCACATTGCTGTGCGCCGCGCCCTGGCCAACGGCCACTCCGTTGTCATCGGCATGATGGTTTCCAAAGCCTTCATGCGCTCCTCCGGGCGCTACAAGCCGGGGCCGTCCGATGCATCCATGCTGGCGCAAGGCGATCTCGGCGGCCATGCCATGGCCGTAATCGGCTATGATGACACCAAATATGGCGGCGCGTTCGAATTGATCAACAGCTGGGGTCAGGACTGGGGCAACGATGGCTTCATGTGGGTGACCTACGGCGACTTCAATACCTTTGTGCAGCAGGGCTACGAGATGATCCCGCCCGATCCGCCCAAGCCACCGGCAGTGGTCGACATGGGCGGCAAGGTCGGCTTCATCCACATTTCGGGCAAGCCGATGAGCGGGCGCGCCCTGTCTGGCGGCAAGGGTTATCGCCTTGCCGACCCCTATCCGTCCGGCACCCGCTTCCGGGTCGAGATCTCGGCAGATGACGGCGGCTTCGTCTATGCGCTCGGCGGCGATCTGTCGGGACGGTTTGTTGAACTATTCCCGCGCCGCAGCACCGTCAGCCCGCATATCGACGGCGGTGGCGCCATGCTGATGCCCGGACCGTCGGAAGACTTCTTCACGCGAATGAATGACGACACCGGAACCGATTTCTATGTCGTGTTGTTCTCCCGCGAGGCGCTGCCCATTGCAGACATCGTCGCCGATGTCAACAAGGCCTCGGGTGACGTTCATGCCAAGCTCGCCCGCGCCCTCGGCAATCGGATGGTCGATCCCGATCAGGTCAAGGCCGTGGGCAACGGGATTGCCTTCGAGGCTGCAAGCGACGGACGCATGGTCGTGCCGGTGGTGGTGGCCATTGATCATGTCGCGCCGTCTGGCAACGACCGTGACAGGACGGCACCAAAGCTGGTCGTCTCCGAACCAGCAGGCGATGAGCTGGAGCAAATTGTCGACCCCAACGCCATCCGCCGCGTTGCAACCCCGGTCTTCCGCCTGCGCGGCATTGCACAGGATGAAAGCCTCATCCAGCGGGTCAGCATCAGTGGCGCGGCGACAAGCAAATTCTCCTCGCGCGGACCATTCGAGGCCGAGATCGAGTTGCCACAGGACGGCAAACCGCATCCGGTGACGATCGTTGCAGTTGACGCCGACGGCAACAGCTCCGAAAGCACGATCCAGATACAGGTCGCGCCATAATTTGGTGCGGCTTTCTTTTTGCCTCTTTCAACAACACGACGTCAGCTCAACAGGAAAGTCCCCGGATGATACGTCTTCTGACCCTCGCCCTTTTCCTCTTCTCCGTCGCAGTGCCTGCCATGGCCCAGAGTGGCGATCCCTATGCCGGCATCAACCGGAGAGACCTCATCGAACGCAGCATCAAGACGTCAAGCCTGCTTGAACGCGCTGCCATCCGCGTCTATGTGGCAGAGCATTATCCCGAAACCGGCGAGGGCTATTTCGCTCGCGCCTGGGCCGCGGACCGGAACGGGGCAGGAGATGACGAGATCATCGGACTTTACCGCAAGGCAACGTCCCTTGTGCCGGATCTGTCAACGGCGTGGATCAACCTTGGCTATCAGCTCTCAAACGCCAAACGATATGAAGAGGCCGTGGCCGCCTATGAGAAATGCCTCGACATCGACCCGGTCGATCCTTACGCCATCCGCAACATCTATTTCACCGTCAAGGACAATCTGAAGGACAAGGCGCGAGCAGACAAGTTCCTTGCAACATCGGAAAGCCGGGGCCTGTCCCGCCGCTATATCTACGACTATGTCCGCGGCATCGAAGCCCAGGTTGCGGGCAATAGCAGAGAGGCCGAAGCCTTCTTCGAGAAGTCGCTCAAGGCCGGTGATCGTCCGGAATTCGGTGTTTTGCAACGGCTGAGCAATCTGCGTCTTGATCGCCTCGACCGCTCCGGCGCTTCGAACGACGAGAAATTCAAGGCCATCCGGGACGTTCTCGACTTTGGCAAGCAATACAAGAATGCAGCAGCTTTCAATTATGCCGCCGAGCAGATGAAAGAGCGTTTCAGGGCTTACAAGCAGGCTCTGTCCATCTATGAAACGTCCTATGCAACGGATCCGACACCGGAAGCGGCAATCGCCGGCTTTGCTGCAATGGGCAACTATGATTTCAACAGCAGCTACGGCTTGCTGGAACAGGCAGCCCGCGACTTCCCCCAGATCTGGGAAATCCGCAACCAGCTTGCCTGGGCCAACTACAATTTCGCCTTCAATACGGATCTGGCAGAGAAATACAGCCGCGACAGTCTGAAGCTGGCCAAGCTGGCTCCCGATATCGCCACTTCCCTGCGTGACTACGGCACCTTCTACGAGAAGATAGGCCGTTTTGATGCCGCCCGTGATGTCTATCTCTCCAAGCTTGATACGCTCCCCGATGCCCAGCGCCGGGACGTGACCAGCTATCTCGTTCTCAACCGCATCTATGCCCAGGATTATGACGCCGCCGCGTCCTATCTGGCTGCAATGGAAAAGATGCCCAACGTCAGCGGAAGCTGGATCTCCCAGCGCCGCGAACGCATCAACGCCGCCGCTGCCCTTGAAAACGAGCGCAAGGCCTTTCTGGCCGCCAACCCGTTCCTGCGCAACTGGGAAACGAACATCGGCTCCAGCCTGACGCTGGCCATCGAGTTCGAGACCAACTCCGATGTCATCCGGCCAGAGACCCTGCCCGAGCTTGACAAGGCGGCAGCCGTGCTCAATGCGCCCGGCGGGGAGAAATATGTCTTCCTGATCGAGGGCAACACCGACAGCCGCGGCAGCGATGAAATCAACATGCCGCTGTCGCAACGCCGCGCCGAGGCTGCCGCACGCTATCTGGAAGAACACCAAGGGATTCCCGCCAGCCGTCTGCGCACCGTCGGTCATGGCCCACGCCAACCGATTGCAACCAACGAGACCGAATCGGGCAGGCAACGCAACCGCCGCGTCGAAATCCGGCCTTACGGCAACGTCAGCGATCCACAGATCGCCGTGACCAGTGCTCTTGACGCTACCGCTCTGGCCGCCTCCCCGGACGGACGGCTCGGCGCTGTCGGTTACGAGCCGGTCCAGCTGTGGGATCTGCATCAACAGGTCAAGATCCGCGATCTCTATCGCGGCAGCTCCACCCGCGCCTTCTCGCCCAACGGGCGCTATCTGGCCACCACCTCGAACTACCGCGAGGTTTCAGGCGCAAGAACCTATGTCCTCTATGTCTATGATACCAAGACCGGGCTCGCGGTCGGCCAGATTCATGCGGAGAACGAGATTGCCCGCTTCGGCTGGAGCCCGTTCAGCGACGAACTGGCCTACACCGACAACAATGGCTTTGTCCGCATCTACAATGTCGCCGAGCGCAAGATCCGCGCAGTGACCCGGATGAGCACCCAGCGGATCGGCGGGTCGATCATCTGGCTGGCAGACGGAGACCGGATCGCGGTTGGCCAGTTCCAGCATCAGGGCGTTAAGATCTATTCCGCCAAGGATCTGGCCTTCGAGCGCAATGTCGAGGGCGTTAACTGGACGCACCGCATGGGGCAGACCCGCGACGGCCGCTATCTGGTGGCCATCGACAACAGCCGCGTTATGGCCATCTGGGATACCCGCGACTGGCGCGAGGTCAAGCGCATGCGCTCACCGGTAATCCCAAACCGCATCGTCAGCCATCCCTCCAAACCGTGGGTACTGATGAACGACACCTTCAACAGCAAGACCGGTCTGGTGCTGGTCGATCTTGAAAAAGGCGACATTATCAACTCGCGCGAGGCAGCGCAGGATCTGGGTATCACCTTCTCGCCCGACGGCAACAGCTTCTCGGCTGGTGCCAGCGAGCATATCGAATGGTACGACACCAGAAGCTTGAGCCCGATCTCCGAGATGACCGGCCTTTCACCACGCGGCAAAGGGTTGACCCTCAACACGCGTGATGGCTATGTCACTTCCCGCGACAGCAGCGGCAGTTACGTCTGGGATCTCGCCACCGGGCGCCGCCTCCAGCCTCTGCGCACCTCGACGGAGCGTGGCTGGCGCCGCCTCAGCAAGGACGGGGCAACGCAATACACCATCTCCAGAAACAATGATCTCGTCGTCTTCAACGCCGATAACTTCAAGGAAGAGACGAAGGCACATATTGACTTCGACGTGACCTATCTGACCCAGAGCGACCGGTATATCCTGTTGCTGGGCCGTCCCGAAGGATCGGGCGACAAGAGCACCAAGGCCATCCTTGAGCTTCGCGACCGCCAGTCCCTTCAGGTGATCTCCAGCACCCGGTTCGACATCGTCACCCAAAGCCTCAGCTATGATGCTGTCTATGGCAGCTTCTTCAGCGGAGTTGCCATCAGCGACGAGGAAGGGCTTGTCGGCGTCACCACCGCTTGGAAAGATGGCTACGGCCATGACTACACCTATTCGCGCGTCACGCGGCTGTTCGACATCAAATCGGGCGATGAGGTGAAGTCCATCACCAACGGCAAGCCATTGAATAATCTCAGGTTCAACGAAGACGACCCATCACGCATCGAAATGCTTGAGGTTGGCGGCGGCTGGCGTGGCTATGATGCCCGCTCCGGACGCTACATCGGCTGGGAACCGGCCACCTCGGTCTGGACCCTGAAGCTCGACAGCGGCCAGAAGATCGAATGGTCACGCGACATGATGCGCCTTGGCGATCGTTCGGCCTTCTTCGGCGGTACTCTGGCCTCGATTTCGGCCGATGAAAGCCGCAACCTCCTTTTGGCCCTGACCAGTTCGAATGAGCTGATCTACTTCGATCTGCGCAGCTTCGAGCGGCAGCTGACCCTGTTGGTGAAGAACGACAACGAGTGGATCGCCTACGCTCCGAGCGGAGAATTCACATCCTCGCTCAACGGCACCAAGGGCGTATTCTGGTCACTCGGCGACAACTACCTGCCATTTGAAGCCCTCAAGAGCCGGTTTGAACGTCCGCGCATCATCCAGGACCGCCTCAGCCGGTTGATCAAGGGGAACAGCGGCAATGACCAGCCCGTGCCGGTCGAGCCGGAAAAGCCTGATGTCGACCCCGACCTGTTCAACGTACCCTACAAGGTCTCACTCGATTCACCGGCCAAGGCCACTGTCGACGGCGACGAATATGTCCTGCGCCTGCGGGTCGAGAAATCCTCGGCCGATCTGCCGGATCCGGAGTTCGAATATTCGCTCAACGGGCGCGTTGTCATCCGCACTCGTGGCTTTGACGAGGAACCCGTCTATGATGGCGGCGAAATCGTCGGCATCGACCGCAAGTTCAAACTGCGGGAAGGCGAAAACCTGATCGAGGCAAGTCTCGTCTACAAGGACGCCCGCGTGCTGACCCAGCGAGCGGAGATCAACCGCAAGGTAAAGGCCCAGTCCAAGGTAAGAAAGACCACGCAGCTTTGGTATTTTGGCGTCGGCATCTCGAAATACGAGATCAGTTCTCAGGATCTGGAATTCGCCCACAAGGATGCGCTGGATCTGGAAAAGGCCTTCAAGGCTCAGGAAGGCGTGCTCTATGGCAAGGTCAACACCAAGGTCCTCGTCAATGATCAGGCCACGGAGCGGGATATTCGTGTCGAGATGAACGATTTCCTCAGGCAGGCTTCGGCTGAAGACGTCATCGTCCTGTTCATTGCCGGCCACGGGGTTCAGGACAACGAACAGCGCCTGTATCTCGTCACCTATGACGGCGACAAGACCCGCCCCTACACGGGCATGCAGGTCGACAAGTTCCGTGACTTCCTGTCCGGTCGCCCGATCAACCAGAAGGCCATCTTCCTGATGGACATCTGCCATTCCGGCACGGTCGGCCCGCGCAAGCGTGGCAGCGTCTCCAACGAGGAAGCGGTGCAGGCCCTGTCCGATGGCACCGGCACCATCGTGCTGGCGTCTTCAACCGGGGCTCAGTCGTCGCTGGAAGACGCCAGCTTCGGCGGTGGCCATGGTGCCTTCACTGCAGCTCTGCTGGAAGGCCTCGCTGGCAAGGCGGACACAGACGCTGGCGACCAGAATGGTTATACGTCGGTGCAGGAGCTGATCAGCTACACCTCGCGCCGCGTGCCTCAGATGACCAATGGTGAACAGCACCCGACGGTGCCCAACTCGAGCAACGTTCTGGACTTCCCGATCAGCGCGGTGAACTAACCACCCCTTCGGGAAACCCGGTGGCAGTAAAGGCAAGGACAAGCACAAGGGGGACAACCTCACGGGCCAGCCCCCATCTGCCCCTCCGGCTGAAAGCAAAGACGAAAACGCCCGCCTCTGATTGTCAGGGACGGGCGTTTCTCTTTGCCAACAATCCGTCAGATACCATCGACGCGCCGCGTATGCCAGGCGCCCCAGAACAGGCTCGAAAAGAACCGCTCCGGCGCTTCGAACCCCGCCTCCATGAGCAGGCTCGCCACCTTGTCCTCGGATTCAGGCGGCACCGCACCGCGCATGATTGTATCACGCTTGCGCCTGACCTCGTCTTCATCGACCCCAGCCAGCCGCCAGCGGTTGGCCCAGGCAGCCAGCAACAGTGGCTCGGACGCATAGGCCCGATAGTTCCCGGCAAGAACCATCGATCCGCCCGGCAGCAAACGCGCCGCAACATCGCGCAACAACGCAGCCTTGTCCGCATCATCCTTCACATGGTGCAACACACCAATCACCAGAGCCGCGTCAAAAACGGCCTCTGGCGCAAGATCGGACACCGCACTGCAGACAAAATCAACGCGATCCAGAAACCCCGCCGCCTCGATTTGCGCCTTGGACAAATCAAGCATCGGCGCAGAGGGGTCCACCGCAACAAAGCGCCATCCCGCCTCAAGCTTGGCGGCAGCCAGTATCTCGCCACCAGTGCCGCCAGCCCCGACCACCAGCACCCGCGCATCGCGACGCTCCCCGATTGCCGCAGACAGGATACAGGCGGAAAGCTCGTGACAGGCATCATAACCTGCGAGCGCAATGCGTGCCTGCTGCGCATATTCTTCCGCACGCGCCATATCGAATTTCTGGTGTGAGCCTTGATCCATGATGATACCAACCTGCTGGCGTGATGTGACTTTGGCTGCCGCAACAGGGCATAAGACCGGAGCATCCTGTCTGATGGCACCCCTCTGGCAGAGAGCTATTGGCAGCGAGAAACGACGAACGTGCCAAAATCAGGCGAATAGATCGTCAGCCCGTCGTTACTTCGGGCGATGAAGAACCGGGTCGTCTGGGGCACATCTTCCTGCCTGCATGTGGCATCATAAAGGCTGGCATTCATGCGGGCAACCGGCACCACCTTGCCAAAGCTGCATTCAAGATGGGCAAAAGACAGACCTGCCTCGGTCACGACAAGCTGATCCCCTTCAGAACGGGGATGTGTACAGCTCCCTCCGGGAAGAACATAGGTTCCCTTGAGATCATCCATGGCCGAAGCAACAGTCGGCAGGAAAAGCAGCCCCGCAATGATGATCCACCTCAGCATGTCATTCCTTTCCATCCGATAGCCTCACCCTGCGCCCAGCTGGCAACGCAGTCATTTTCCTATACCCTATCAGGTCCAAATCAGCATACCAGAGTTTGGGAATCAAACGCCCTTCTGCACGTCGGTCAGGTCGGAATAATAGGCAATTGCCTCGCAAAGCCGAGCCTGAATGGCACTGGCAACACGGTCGTATCCCATTTCATGGGCAATCGCATAGACCGGCTCGTCCTGTTGCAAAAGGCCGGGCTTTTCCCTGATCAGCCCTGCGATTTCAGCGAGCGAAATGTCATTCACCGGTCTCCGGTTGTCGCGGTCCAGTGATTTACGGAAGGGCACCAAGTCTTTCCTGGCCCCACTCTTCCAAACAAAGCGCCCGGCCGTGCCTTCTGAAAAATCATAAGACTTCAGGTGGTCAAAGATATGCTCTCGCAAGCGATTGCCTGTTCGGCTCCAGCCATGAGCCTTGGTCACACGCTGCGCAAGCAGCGTATCCTTGATCGGGCCTTCAGTCTCGACGATCCGGTCTATCATGCTGGCAAGCGTGGACGAATAGGCGACATCATAGAAGCGGTCCGGATCGACCGCAAAGGATTGCAGGTCCGTTATGGTATAGAAGGTTTCGCTGGCCGTAGAAGGGCCTTGTGCTATTCTAACAGCTTGAAATGGCTCATTCTGATTGGCAGGAGCGGCAACAGGCTCTTCCGGCAGGTGGTCATTCGAAGATGGCACCATCGGCAGGAGGGATGCCCCAGCGCGGTCTGCCGCCTCTACAGCCACGGACCGAACGACCATTCCCGCATCAGCCGCTGGGAAAGCCCCGTCACTCCGGGCTTCAGCCTTTTTCCGCTTCTCCTCTTCCCTGCTTGCCACAACAAGCCCATCAAGCTTTTGGTGTATCTCCCCCGCCACTCTGGATGCATCATACCACCAGTCCGGTGACCAGATGCGGAGGATTTCCCAGCCGAGATTACGCAGAACCTGCTCGCGCACCTTGTCACGGTCGCGCGCCGTGGCCGATCTATGATAGGTCGCCCCGTCACACTCGATGCCAGCAAGGAAGGCTCCCGGCCTGTCGGGATGCACAATGCCGAGGTCAATGCGAAAACCGGACACGCCAACCTGTGGGATGACGGTCCATCCTCTGGCTTGCAGGGCGTCCGAGACCGCCTCCTCAAACGGGCTGTCAAACCCGCCTTCCGATCCGCTGACCGCTGCGGGAAGGGAGGCAGATCCTTTCTCGGCATAAGCCAGAAATTCTTTCAGATGCTGAACACCAAGAGCCCTTGTCCGCGACGTATCGATCACGTCGGCGGTGATGGTGCTGACCACCAGCAGTTCGGCTCTGGCGCGTGTCACCGCCACATTGAGCCGCCGCTCTCCGCCATCCTTGTTGATGGCACCGAAAGACATGGACATCTTGCCAGCCTGATCCGGGCCGAAAGTGATCGAGAACAGCATGACATCCCGTTCGTCACCCTGAACATTTTCCAGATTGCGGACTATCGCTGGTTCAATGCGATCATCCGAGAAGAACCATTCCAGATCCTGATTGCTACGCAACTCGGCATCGAACAAATCCTGTATCAGGCTCTGCTGCTGCTGGTTGAACGTGATGACGCCCAGAGTGGGCCGATCCTCTTCGGCAAGCTGCAGCCAGCTTTGCATTTTGGCAACGGCGATCCTGACAATCTCGCGCGCTTCATCCCTGTTCGTGCGGCTCTTGCCCCTGTCGTAAACCGCATCGGCAACGTGAACCAGCTTGACGGCCTGATCATTGACCGCAGGCGACGGAAAGGTGATCAGACGATTGCCATAATAGTGCCAGTTAGAAAAGGCGATGAGCGATTCACTGCGGCTGCGATAATGCCAGTTCAACTGCTTGGAGGGCAGCCCCGAGGCAATGGCCTCGTCCAGAATGCTCTCAAGATCCTTCTCGTAGACTTCAAGCTCTTCGTCATCGTCGCCATCATTCCGGCCGAAGAAATTGGTGGGAGGCAACTGCTTGGGATCGCCGACAATGATGGTCTGCCTGCCTCGGGCAATCGCCCCAACCGCATCCCATGTCGTGATTTGCGAGGCCTCATCGAAGATGACCACATCAAACAGGGCCTGCCCGGCTGGCAGATACTGGGCGATCGACAGCGGCGACATCAGCAGACAAGGGGCCAGCTTGTTGAAGGTGGTCGGCATGGAAGCGATCATGTCGCGAATGGACTTGCTCGGGCGCTTCAGCTCCATCTGGTAGCGCAGCAGACCAAGCTCGGACCGTTTTGCCACTTCATGGGGCGCGGGCAAGTGATGATTGAGCGCTGACCGGACCTTGGAGGCGGCAACCCGTCTGGCCTCGTCATCAAGCAACCGAAACTGCTCCAGCATCTCCTCGTGCCTGAACCGCTTGAAGCTGCGCAACACGTCCGATCTGTCGATGGCATCGGGTAGCCACCAGTTGGCAAAGGCGACAGAAAAGCTCAATTCCAGATCGTCATGGGAAATGCGAGCCGCTTCAACCGCCTTCAGGAAGCCGGAAAGCTCCTGTGCCTTGGCTTTGGCCTTGACCTTCTGCCACTCGGTCCAGACCTGCAACTGACCTGCATTCTGCTCAAGCGCGTCGAGCATGTCATGCAGTCGCGGCAGGATGGCGGGCCCTTCGAGTTGATCCTCAGCGGTATTCGCCACATTGCGAAAGGCCGCCAGTCGGGCGCTGAAGTCATCCCACGCATCAATGAGATCTCTTGCCAGAAGGCGCAGCGGATGGGTTGCACTACCGCCTGAAAGGCAAGACTGCATGGCGCCATTGCTCGTCAGGGCCTCATGGCCAAGATACCCGATGGATTCAAATCCAGCCCTGATCTTGCCCGCCAGATCAAAATAGGCCTTGAGGTCCCCCGTATCCGTTTCGGTTCCGTTCCAGGCTGGATAATACTGCCTTTCGGACTGGCTCTCCATGGCTTTGAGCGCAGACTGCATCTTCTGCAGCGGGACCACTTCCTCGGCGGGATTGGCTTTTCCCTTCAAGGCATAGCTCTGAAGAAACTTCCGCACCCGGCTTTTGGCAAAAACGGAGAACGGCCACATCCGGGAGCAGGCCATACGCCAGTCCTGATCAATCTGATCAATCGGTATGCGAGCAATACTGGCTTCCTCGTAGACGGCGCTCAGCCTTGCATGTTCAGCCTTGAAAGTCTCAACGCATCCTGCCAATTCTTCAACAGATTGCCGAATCCTGTCCAGCTGCTCCTCGAAAACCACAGCCAGTGTCTTTTCCGCAGTCGAGTCAAGCAGTTTCCCGAGCCAGACCACATGCTCCAGTTCTGACAGGGAGAATTGCCGTTGCGCATCAAGACCGGCAAGCCGCGCAAAATCGACCACGCGCGCCAACAACACATCCGTGGAGACCGCAAGGCTTTGCGCCGCCTGCCGCAAGTCCCCAACCCATCTGTTCGACCATTCGGTGGTTCCGACCAGTTCCAGAGCCGGGACGGGCATCACCTGACGATGCACGCTGGCGATGTCCCGAATTGTCTCTTTCATTTGCAGGAGCGATTGCTCTCCCACTTCTGCGGAAGGGTCCCAATCCAGCCGAGGCGTATATTGATCGGCATATTTGACCGACAATCCCAGCGCTTCAAAAACACTGAGGCCACATGCCGCCCGTTTGTGCAGGGCAGAGACATAGTCGTTCAGGCTGTCGCGGCGCACCTGCAACTGGTCATTGATAGTCACCCATTCGTTCGGATTGGCATCAGTCTTGGTTTCCCAGGATGTCTGTAATTGCGACAGGAACTGCTTCTTTTCCGCCCGGTTGGAATGCAGTTCAAGACAGAAATCTCCAAGGCCATGTTCCTTGAGCCGCCGATAGACGACGCCGAGCGCCGCCGTTTTCTCCGCAACGAACAGGACGCTCTTTCCCGTCGCCAGGCATTGGGCAATCATGTTGGTGATGGTCTGGCTCTTGCCGGTGCCCGGCGGCCCGACCAGCACGAAGTCGCGTCCTTCAGCGGCCCCCATGACGGCACTCAACTGGGATGAGTCAGCGGGAAGAGGGGTGACGATATCAGCTGGCCGATATTTGCTGTCAAGCTCGAAGACCTGAGGGAAGTCCGTCGTGAGCCCCGGATCAAACGCCTTGTCGGGATTGTCAATCAGGTGGCGAACAACACGATTCTTTCGCAACTCATCGGTCCGGTCGACCAGATCCTTCCACATCAGGAACTTGGCAAAGGAGAAGGTCGAAAGCGCAATATCATCCAGCACCTCGAAGCCCGGCACATCCCGGACAACCCGCCGGATTGTCTCAAAGACCAGCGGTACGTCGATGCCGCTCTCGTCCTTGGGCAGGCTCTCATCAAACGCCGGCATGGCAAGATTGAAGTCCTTCTTGAGAAACTCCAGCAAGGTCGAGTTGAATTTTACTTCATCCTCGTGATGCTCCAGATAGAAGGGAGCATTGGCGCTTCGCCTTGTCAGCTTGACCGGAATAAGCAGCAATGGGGCCTTGTAGGTCCTGTCATCGCTTCCCGTCTTTTTCCATCGGAGGAACCCGACGGCAAGAAAGAGCGTATTGGAGCCGCCTTCGGTCATATCGCTTCTGGCGCGCCGATATAGCTCTGTAAGACGCTTGTCCAGCTCGCTCTTTTCCAGTGTAGCAGCAATCTCCCTGCGCTCAAGCGACTGCACGACAAATTCATAATCCAGATCCCGTCCGGTCTGCTCCTGAAACAGACTATCACTGCGCTCTCCATGCGGGTTTTCCTCCGGCAGGGAGATGACACGAATCCGGTTCTGGTCAGCCAGCAGATCTTCCAGAGCTGGCACGTTCGGGCAAAGGAAAGGGACGGTCTGTTTGGTCGCCTTGAAATTCAGCAGCCTGTTTCTGAGCGACAGATCAAGCAGCTTGTTCTGCCAACGGGCAATGCGGTCCTGCGCAGTCGCTGGCTTTTCTTCGATGATCAGGCCGGACAGGTCTTCAAACGAGGGCGCCTTGGGCAAGGGAAGCTCGGCCGCCTCGATGATCCCCTCACCCTCCTCGCCGGTCGACACCATGGCCTGATGCGCGGCCATCGGGCGAATTTGCGAGGCACGCGAGCGGGCAATATCAATCGCCCCGACAAAATCGGCCGCATTCTTTTCGTTGGTATGGCTCTGCCCGATCGCGATGGCCTGCTCGAATGGATCAGCCGGGCGGGACGTGACACCGGTTGTCTCGAACACGATCAGCTCACGCGCAGCCAGAGCCTTGCGAATCTCGATCGGGTCCCGCTCCACCAGCGACGGCAGCGTCTTTTCGGTCAGCCAGACACCGCAGTAGCTATGACCGGTCTTCAAAAGCACAACCGGATTGAGCCCCACCGCTTCAAGCGCAGATGCGAACAGCAGCGTCGTGTCAAAGCAGGTTGCCAGCCCCTGCTCCCGGATCGTGGTTGGCCGCCGGACCTTCTGGCCATAAAGCTCAAAACTCTTTGGCGGCTCTGCATAGGTCAGCCCCAGACCAGCAACAGACGACCAGATCGCCGCGGCAAGCATATAGGCACGCGCCGGGTCCTTGCTCTGATAGCCATTCAGCGCGGGCGAATGGCCGAACCGTTGCAAGACATCGCCCGCCTTCTTGAGAATGGGCGCTATCGCCGGGTCATTGGGCATGACGAACGCCGCCGTGAGCCCGCCCATTCCATCAAAACCACCCCACTCATCGCGCGCCAGCAGCCTGAGTTCCTTCCTGACTTCAGCCAGCACGGCGCCCTCGCCGTCCTTCAGGCTGAAGAGTGCCACGGCCTTCTCGGCCTCATCAAGGGCATTCAGATAGTCAGCGTCGATCTCGAGATCAGGGTTGGAAAGGGCAAACACCTCATTCGCCCCAACCAGATCCAGAGTCCAGCGCACGGGCCGGGCAAAGGCAGGAGAAAAGGAAAGCTCGAGAACCAGCCGCCGTTTTGCTTCCGTCAGATTGTTTCTGACCCGAACGGATGAGACCACCGGCACCGAGTTTTGCCAGCTTGCATAATTGACAAGGGACGCGATATCCGCCTCAATTCCAAATCCTTCTGCCACTTGAAGAATTCCGTCTCCCGCGATTTCCTCGGTCATTGCCCGCCTCCCCTTTTCCGTTTCAAGTTTAGGAATTGAAACAAGGCAAAAGCAACAACCAAGCCCGGTTTGACACACAACTTTGCAATGACAAGTGGCAAATGCAGCGCTGCGATGATGACTTCAACATCCCCACACGCGGACAATCGTCATGATTTCAAGCAGCGGTCGCTTTTGCAGACAAGGACCGGGCCAGAATAGGCGCAGCGAAGGCGACAACCAGATATCGGCTTGTTTGCATCGCCAGAACAAAGGAAATATCAACGTGGGTGGAGGTCGCGATAATCGCGATTGCGTCCAACCCGCCCGGGCTGGTTGCCAGCAGGGCCGTGAGCAGATCAATGCCAGTGAGGACCGTCAGGATGGCACCAATGCAGGCACAGATGAGGATCAGCAATAGTACCGAACCGAGAACTCTGGTAAAAGCCTTTGCCGCATGTCTGAGGGTATCCATCGAAAAGCGGGCGCCGATACCCCATCCGATAACCGCATAGCTCAGTGCAAGCACCGGCAGGGGAAGGGCCAGAGAGATCGGCCAGAAAATCTTGATGATGATCCCGATGCTCATCGGCAACAGGATCGCACCTCCGGGAATGCGCGATCGAACCCCCACGGCTGAAGCAACGAAGGCGAGGATGACTGGCGGGATGGCCGAAATCCAGCTTGCCAAATCAGGCACCTCGAATGCTGAATGCATCGAAGAGGGGACGCCAAGATACATGGCAACCAGCGAAGCCGACGCAACGCAGCCCAGAACCCGCATATACTGCATGAAGGCAACCAGCCGCATGTCTGCGCCGTAGGATTCACACATCAGGGTCATGAGTGTTGCGCCACCCGGGGAAGATCCCCAGATCGCAGTTGTTCCCGGCAGCAGGCCGGATCGGGTCATCGCCCAGCCCAGCAGGGTGGAAGCAATGACGGTTGCCATCGTGCCAAAGAGAAAGACGGACCAGTCTGTCCAGATTTGACCAAACACGGTCACCGGCAGATTGCTGGCAATCATGATGCCGACAATCCCCTGAGCAAAGATGAACAGTGGCTGTGAGGTCTTTAACGCAGCGCCGTTGACGGCAAAGATGATGGCAATGATCATCGGTCCCATCAGGAGCCCCGCGGGCAGCCCGAGCCATTCAAGGCTTGCCGCCAGCCCGAAGGAAAAGACGATCAGAAGGCACCATTTTGCCAATATCTTCAATTGAGTCTGCCTTTTGATCTGTTCAAGGGTAGGCGCAAGACCGTCTGCCATGGCGGAGGTTTTCTGCTGACGAGAGTGGGGCATTCACACTAAATGCCCCACCCTTTTATCGCCTAAAGCGGATCAGGGCAATTCTCTCCGGCCACCGAATATCAAATCTGACCAAAAAGCGCCTTGAGATCCTGCACAATCTCGCCGCTGAGCATTCTGGTCGGATGCGACACCTCAACAGGTGATAAGCCGTCCTCTTTCTTTGCCTTGAAGGGTACAAAGTGGTTGTGTCCGGGGACTGAAAAGGAGAGTCGTGCAATGCCTGCCACAAATATCCAAGACCATTCTGGTTCCCTGTTGACCACCCTTGACTTGAAACTGACAGCTCATGGCCTCCTTGATGGCCTGACCTTTACGGCCAAGGACAATATCGACATCGCAGGACACCGGACCTCCTATGGCAGCCCTGCCTGGCGCGAGGCACACTTGCCTCCGGTTGAAAATGCTTTGTGTGGCGACCAGTTGCTGGCAGAAGGGGAGCGATGCGTCGGCAAGGTCGTTGCGGATGAGTTCACTTACAGCCTTGACGGCGAAAGCCAGTTTTTCGGAACACCGCGCAATGCGAAAGCACCGGACAGAATTCCTGGCGGTCCTAGTGATCAGCTCCACTTGAGTGGTCCGGTTTGAATGTTAGTGCATCGCGGGCCTTGTTTCCATCGGCACGAGGGTTTCGTGCGCTGGCGGGCGATAGCCCAATGCACTGTTTGGCCGTTTGGTGTTGTAGTGGTGCCTCCATTTCTCGATCAGGATCTGCGCTTCCCTAAAGTCCCCTCTCAACGTTTGCAAGCAAACGCCTGCCGGGGCAGCGCATAGGACCAAACATGATCCCGATGTTCTGGCCTAAGCCGGACACAAGACCCATCGTTGAGCCAAAGCCGACCTCGCTTGGATTGTTTCATTGGCACTTTCAGCCCTTCTCGTCGCCATAACCGTTGGACCATTGCCCGGCAGGCAAGCGAAGCGCCGCCGAGAGCGGCGCTTGTCATTGATCAGCCAACCGGCATCTCGCAACAAAGCGGCAACACGCCGATAGCCATAGCGTTCATATTGCCGGGCCGACTCGATCATATCCGCCACCAAGCGCTCTTCATCGGAACGTCCTTGTGGCAACCGTCTTTGCGTTGAACGATGTTGCCCCAGAGCACGACAGACGCGACGCTCAAAGACCTTGATCTGACTACGAACATGATCGATGCAGGCACGGCGGCGAGAAGGGCTTAGAAGTTTCCCTTTGCAGCTTCAGGCAGGATCAGCTTGTCCAGCGTCAGGTCAGACACTGCCTTTCTCAAACGCTCGTTCTCTTTCTGGAGGCGCTTGAGTTCCTTGAGCTGAGCTGTGCCAATTCCACCGCACTTCTTTTTCCCATTGACCGACAGGCGATTGGAACAATCGCTGAGAGGCGGCGGTAATAGGTTTGCTCAGTCACACCGATCTGCCGGATGGCATCAAGACGAGGCATCCCTTGCCCCGTCAAGATCTCAACCTGCCGTAACTTCGCAACAATTCCCTCTGGCTTTGGTCGTTTGTTCGCCATATCGAATCCTCCGTTTTCCTAACTATAACAGTGGACCAATTCAGTGGGGGAGGATCCGCTCCAACACAGACCAAGCAGTTATTGCGGGACTATCGAAAGAATTGAAGAAAACCGTGGAAAGGGCCATAGACCTTCGCATAGGTTTGTGTAGCAAAATGTGTAGAAAATTTGGGGGATTTCGCGGGAGATGTCACGTCAAGCTATTTGAATTTACTATATAAATTTCAATCTAACGCTTGGAAAATGGCGGAGAGAGAGGGATTCGAACCCTCGGAACGCTTGCGCGATCAACGGTTTTCGAGACCGCCCCGTTCGACCACTCCGGCACCTCTCCGCAAACCATTTCGAGCCGAATGTGGTCACTGAAAGCTCAAAAAGGTGGCCGGACAATACACATCCCAGCCCCCAAGCTCAAGACGTCAAACGAAAAAATCCCCACCCGCAACAAAAAGCCCCCAGATGCCTGTTAAAAGTTGCCCCACCCTTCCCCTTTGACAGGCACAATGAGCCGACATAAAGCCTCAAAGGCAATACCTTGGTCACGTCATGACAGCCAATTGAAACCAAGCATTACGAACAGCACCAGCTGGGCGAAGACCGCCAGCATGAAGAAATAGCTCCGCAGGCTCGGGTTCTTTCGCGTCGCCACCAGATAATAGGTCACCATGTGACAGGTCCGAGCGGCGACATAGACCCAGCTCAGCAGTGAAAGCCACCACGGACTGAAGCCGCTCGCCATCGCCAACGCAACCAGCGCCACCATGAATGGCACATTCTCGATGGAATTCATGAAGGTGCGATGGCTGCGAAACACGAAGGATTCCGGGCCAAGCGTTTCATCGACAATGCCGGGGACGTAAGACGTCTGGGCCCGGTGCGCAACGGAAGCAACCAGCGCCTGAATGAACGCCATGACCAGCAGCAGATAAACCGCCCAGAAGACCGAACCATAAGCCTGGAGATCGACAATCGTTGCTTGCATTTCACTCTTCCTTTTCCATCGTGCAGAGAACACACATAAGCCCCTCGCATGTGGGATGGAGGAACGATCTCGTCAAGGATCGCTGACCGCGCCAGAAACCGCAGCTTTTTCTTGACTCTGCGGGCTTTACCGGTATATTGCGCTGGAACTCGAGGCGTGGGGCAAATCCCGCGCCCTTTTGCTTGTCTGGACAAAATTCGGTAAACACCTGATTTCATTGACCAAACGAGCTATCTTGCAACTGACTGAAAAAGACAGACCCGCAGAACTCGATTCTCGGAGCCTGGATTGAACGGAGAAAAAAATGTTCGCAGTCATCAAAACCGGTGGTAAGCAGTACACTGTTTCCCCCGAAGATGTAATCAAGGTCGAAAAGCTCGAAGGCGAAGCTGGCGAAACCGTTGTCTTTGACAGCGTTCTGCTGGTTGGCGGCGAAGGCGATGCACAGGTTGGCGCTCCTCTGGTTGATGGCGCATCTGTTGCAGCAGAGATTGTTGATCAGGGCCGTGGCCGCAAGATCATCATCTTCAAGAAACGTCGTCGTCAGAATTCCCGTCGTCGCAACGGCCATCGTCAGTACTTCACCACCGTCAAGATCTCCGAGATCCTGACCGGCGGCAAGGCTCCGGCAAAGGCTGCCAAGAAGGCAACTCCGGCCAAGGCTGAAGCAGCTGTTGCTGCCCCGGCTGCTGCTGAAGGTGACAAGGACGACCTGAAGAAACTGAAAGGTCTCGGCAAGGTCATGGAAGGCAAGCTGAATGAAATGGGCATCACCACATATGCCCAGATCGCAGCCTTCACCGCTGAAGACATTGAAAAAGTAGAAGAGGCTCTTGCAGCTAAAGGCCGCTTCGAGCGTGACAACTGGATTGAGCAGGCCGCTACGCTTGCTGCTGAGAAATAAGTTAGAGACGAGGAGACACCAAAATGGCACATAAAAAGGCAGGTGGTTCATCCCGTAACGGCCGCGATACAGCTGGCCGTCGTCTGGGCGTGAAAAAATTCGGCGGTGAAACTGTTATCGCAGGTAACATTATCATTCGTCAGCGCGGCACCAAATGGCACCCGGGCAACAATGTCGGCATGGGCAAAGACCACACCATCTTTGCGACCGTCAAAGGCAACGTAGAGTTCGCGACCAAAGCGAATGGCCGAACTTACGTGTCCGTGAACCCGATGGCGGAAGCGGCTGAATAACACTGGCATGAACATAACACGATTTGCCGGTGTCCCTGACCCCGGAAAATCGTAAAGGCCTCCCACCTGAAAAGGGCAAGAGAGCCAAAAGATTAAAGGGGAGATGGGACACCATCTTCCCTTTTCTTTTGATCTCAACCCAACCCCACAGGAGGGACTAATGTTGGAAATAGATGAAAGTTTACGTGAGACCGAGCCTGACTGTAGAGAGGGTTCGGAAATCAAACCTTTCCTGTTGCGCCACCCAGCTCGTGCAGATCTGGAAACGCTGGTCGCTCTGGCCAATTCTCCAGCCCTGACAAAGAACCTGTGCAGCACCTGGCTGCCGATTTCAGCCGACAGCGCGAAATCCTGGTATCTCAATCAGACCGAGAAGACGGACCCAACCGAATTCCCCTTCATCATCACCAATATGAACGGGGCCTTGATTGGCGTGATGTGTCTGCTGCTTGAAGAAGACCGAAAGCAGGCAGAAGTCAGTGTCATCATCAAGCGCGACCATTGGCAGCACGGTTACGCCACACGAGCCATTCAGGCTGTGGCGGATTTTGCATTTTCGAGCCCGAACATGAATCAGCCGAATCTGGAAGCGCTTGTGGCGCGCTGCCGGGTTTCCTGCGGCGCGTCCCGACGCATCGCCGAGAAATGCGGTTTCCAGTATAGCGGCACCGGAATGGCACATTCCCATCATTACAAGGGGATGATCCCAATCGATCGTTACCGTCTGGACCGGGGGGTCTGGTCGGCCCTGCGCAACTGGTCGGGCATGGGGCAAAAAGAGATGTTCTCTTTCGGGCCGAACAGTGGCCCTGACATATATGGCATGAAAGGAGCGGCATGATGCAGTTTCCGGCTCTTGTAAGTGAACGGCTTGTCCTGAGGTCTCTCAGGGCAAGTGACGCACCCGACCTCAGCACCTATTGTCAGGACATTGAGGTAACAAAATATCTGGCCGTTGTTCCCCATCCTTATACGGAGGAGGACGCGCAAAGCTGGATCGCCAGTCAGGACAAGGGGATAGCAGGCATCAACCTGGGCATCACCCACGACGACAAACTGATTGGTGTCGTCGGCATCAAGGCTTCGAGCGAACGGGACGTCGGCATCTTTGCCCCGACCATCGGCTACTGGCTGGCACCTGCCTTCTGGGGCAAGGGCTTCATGCAGGAGGCGGTCCGCCGCCTGCTCGACTGGTACCTGCCGCTGGAACCGACGGAAAAGATGTGCGCTGCCGCCTTTGAAGACAATCCGCGCTCGATCAACCTTCTGAAGACCCTCGGGTTTGAAGAGATCCGCCGTGGCACGGGCTACAGCGCCGCCCGGGGAGAGTCCGTTCCCGAAGTCATCATGGAGCTGACGTCCGAGCGGTTCCTGCAGCAAAGGTGCGCCTGACAAGGCGCGCCCCTTTAGAGGAGAGGTCCGATGAAGATACCTGCCCTGAAGAGCAACCGGCTGCTTCTGCGCTCGCTTCAGCCAGAAGATGCCGCAGCAATAGAAACCCAGTTGTCCGAGCCAATGGCCAATCCGGGCCTTGCCCGCGCGCTCCATCCGGACGCGCAGGGTTATGCGGCCGAATGGATCAACGCGCAAGCAACCGGCACCCGTGGCATCGCTCTGGCCATCACCGAAAGCGACCGCTTTCTGGGCACCATCGGCCTTGAGCCATCAACGTTAAGAAGCATTGGCATCTTCGCACCGACAATTGGCTATTGGCTTGGAGCCCCATTCTGGGGTAAAGGCTTTATGCAAGAAGCCGTGCGATGCCTTCTTGACTGGTATCTGCCATTCGAACCGACAGAACGGATTGGTACATCCGTCTTCGAAGCCAACACCAGATCCCTGAAAGTTCTTGAAAAACTGGGCTTTCGCGAAGTGGGACGCGGCTCGACATACAGCCAGCTTCTGGGCAAGGAATTGCCGGACATCAAGCTTGAGCTGACAGCTCAACGATATTACGAGGCCATATAATGAAATTTCTCGACCAGGCAAAGGTCTTTGTTCGCTCCGGCGATGGCGGAG
This sequence comes from Cohaesibacter haloalkalitolerans, assembly GCF_003574655.1. Classification (GTDB taxonomy): domain Bacteria; phylum Pseudomonadota; class Alphaproteobacteria; order Rhizobiales; family Cohaesibacteraceae; genus Cohaesibacter; species Cohaesibacter haloalkalitolerans. The sequence goes on along the minus strand of NZ_QNUM01000001.1, from coordinate 530,918 downwards.
CGGGCTGCATTTCCTTCCGCCGTGAAAAATACATCGCATTGGGTGGCCCCGATGGTGGTGACGGCGGCAAGGGCGGCGATGTGATTGTCGAATGCGTCAATGGCCTCAATACGCTCATCGACTATCGCTTCAAGCAGCATTTCAAGGCTGAAACCGGCGTTCACGGCATGGGACGAAACCGCAACGGCCGCAACGGCAAGGACATCGTCCTGCGCGTGCCTGTCGGCACCCAGATCCTGGAAGAGGACAACGAAACCATTCTGGCCGATCTCACCGAAGAGGGCCAGACCTATGTGCTGGCCAAGGGCGGCAACGGCGGCTTCGGCAACACCCATTTCAAGTCATCGACCAATCAGGCTCCGCGCTATGCAAACCCAGGCCTGGAAGGCCAGGAGATGTATGTCTGGCTGCGCCTCAAGCTGATTGCCGATGCCGGACTTGTCGGCCTGCCGAACGCCGGTAAATCGACCTTCCTGTCCTCGGTCTCCTCGGCCAAGCCAAAGGTTGCCGACTATCCCTTCACCACCCTCCACCCCAATCTGGGCGTGGTGGGCATCGACACGCGTGAATTCGTCATGGCCGACATCCCCGGCCTGATCGAAGGCGCCCATGAGGGCCTCGGCATCGGCGACCGCTTCCTTGGCCATGTGGAGCGCTGTCGCGTTCTGCTGCATCTGGTCGACGCCACCCAGGAGGATTATCTGGATGCCTACCGCATCATCCGGGGCGAGCTGGAAGCCTATGATCAAGGCTTGGGAGAAAAGGACGAAATCGTTGCATTGACCAAGATCGACTCCTTGACCGATGAGGACATTGCTGAAAAAGTGGACGCATTCGAAGCCGCCTATGGCTTTCGCCCATATGCCATTTCCGCAGTCGCCCGCACCAATATGGACACGATTCTGCGCGCCCTTCTGGACAAGATCGACGAAGAGAACACACGCGAGGAAAAGGCTGGCGAGGAGCCGGAGGCCTGGCGACCGTGAGGGACGCCGAAGACCTTCGAAACCTTTAGCTGCAACGTCGGCCTGAGCCCTCAGGCCCCAACGATCGAGACCCCAAGTGAGACTTGAAGATCAAAAGAGGATTGTCGTCAAAATCGGATCGGCAACCCTCGTGGATGAAAAGACAGGACGTCTGCGCGCCGCCTGGCTGCAAACCCTGATTGATGACATCGCCATGCTCAAGACGCAGGGCAAGGAAATCATCATCGTCTCGTCGGGAGCCATCGCGCTTGGCCGCAGAAAGGTCAAGCTGCCCAAGGGCAAGCTGCGGCTGCATGAAAGTCAGGCCGCCGCCGCCATTGGCCAGATAGCACTGGGCGAAGCCTATGCCGACGCCCTGCACAAGGTCGACATGACCACCGGACAGGTGCTGCTGACCCTTGGCGATACAGAAGAGCGCCGCCGCTATCTCAACGCCCGCGCAACGCTGGCCACCATGCTCAAGCTCGGCGCCGTGCCGATCATCAACGAGAATGACACCGTGGCGACGACGGAAATCAAGTTTGGCGACAACGACCGGTTGGCGGCCCGAGTTGCCACCATGATCAGCGCCGACTGCCTCATCCTGCTGTCCGATATCGATGGTCTCTATACGGCCCCTCCGGCCAAGGACCCGAACGCCCAGCATATCCCCGTGATCGAACATATCACGCCGGAAATCGAGGCCATGGCTGGCAGCGCCGGGTCCTCTCTGGCCAAGGGCGGCATGACCACCAAGATCGCCGCCGCCAAGATCGCCGTCAACGCGGGCACCGCGATGATCATCGCCAACGGCAGCGGCTACAACCCGCTCAAAGCCATCATGGATGGCGGCAAGCACAGCTGGTTCGTGCCCAAATCCAACCCGATCACCCAGCGCAAGCGCTGGATCAACGGCAATCTGGAACCACACGGTACGATCACGCTGGATGATGGCGCAGTCCACGCCCTGATGAGCGGCAAGAGCCTGTTGCCAGCGGGCGTGCTGCGACTGGAGGGCGATTTTGCCAAGGGCGACGCCCTGATCATCCGGGATTCCACCGGGCTGGAAATCGCCCGTGGTCTTGTCGCCTATGACCGGTCGGAAGCCGACCAGATAAAGGGCTGCAAATCCTCGCAAATTGCCGATATTCTTGGCTATGATGGCCGGGCGGAACTGATCCACCGGGACGACATGGTCATCAGCGGTAGCGAGCATGGCGACCACTTTGATCATGACGATCATGATAGCCGACCGTGATGGGAGGCCGTAAAAGGCCTCCATCACCTGACGCCAACAACAAAACCGAATTTCGCAGACTTTTCGTCCATTCCCGAAGGGGGCAAACGCCATGAATGACATGACAGGGACCGTAACTGACATCATGAACGCGCTGGGCGCAAAAGCCCGTCTGGCTGCGCGGGACCTGGCCAATGCCCCGACGGAACAGAAAGACAAGGCGCTGAGCGAAGCGGCAAAGGCCATGCGCGCCAGCGCCGACACCATTCTGGAAGCCAACGCCAAGGACATTGCCAAGGGCAAGGAAGAGGGCATGACAGAGGCTTTTCTCGATCGCCTGACCCTCAGCCGCGACCGCATTGAAGCCATCGCCGCCGGACTGGACGCCATCGTCCGTCTGCCCGACCCCGTCGGCAGCATCATGGCGGGCTGGGATCGCCCCAATGGCCTGCATATCGAGCGCGTGCGCACGCCCCTCGGCGTTATCGGCGTGATCTACGAGAGCCGCCCCAACGTCACCGCCGACGCCGGTGCCCTGTGCCTGAAGGCTGGCAATGCCTCCATCCTGCGCGGCGGCTCGGACAGCTATCATTCGTCCCGCGCCATTCATGCCTGTCTGGTTGCCGGGCTTGAGAGCGCCGGTCTGCCTGCGGACTGCATCCAGATTGTCCCCACCACAGATCGGGCGGCAGTGGGCGAAATGCTCAAGGGGCTGGGCGGCAACCTCGACGTCATCGTGCCGCGCGGCGGCAAGGGCCTTGTCGGCCGAGTCCAGTCCGAGGCACGGGTGCCTGTCTTCTCCCATCTGGAAGGCATTTGCCATGTCTATATCGACAAGGAAGCCGACCCGGCGAAGGCCGAAGACATCACCGTCAACGCCAAGATGCGCCGCACCGGCATTTGCGGAGCCGCCGAAACGCTGTTGATCGATCGGGCTGTCGCGGACACGCTGGGCAAATCGGTTTTGCAGGCGCTGAGCAAGTCTGGCTGCCTGATCAGGGGCACGACGGAAATCCAGGCCCTGTTGCCTGCTGCCGAACTGGCCAACGAGGAAGACTGGTCGACCGAATATCTCGATGCCATCATCTCCGCCAAGCTGGTGGATGGTGTCGATGGTGCCATCGATCACATCGCCCATTACAGCTCGAACCACACCGAGAGCATCATCACCGAGGATCAGAGTGCTGCCGACAAGTTCCTCAAGGAAGTGGACAGCGCCATCGTTATGCACAATGCCTCGACCCAGTTTGCCGATGGCGGCGAGTTCGGCATGGGCGCGGAAATTGGCATCGCAACGGGCCGCATGCATGCGCGCGGGCCGGTCGGGCTGGAGCAGCTGACCAGTTTCAAGTATCGTGTGCATGGTTCAGGGCAGACCCGGCCGTGATTTCAACACTCCATCCACACATGGCTTAGATCCAGCCCCCCTACCCTTTTTCAAGCCGGTTGACGCGATGACACGATCCCGCATCTATTCAAACGATCTGCCACCCGTCACCCCCGGCTTGCGTATCGGCCTTTACGGGGGCAGCTTCAATCCGGCGCACAACGGCCATCGGCATGTGGCGGTTACCGCCATGAAGCGCTTGCAGCTGGACCGGGTCTGGTGCCTGGTCACCCCCGGCAACCCGTTGAAAGACATAAGAGAACTGCCTCCGCTCGGGGTCCGTTTGGCCAAGACCGCCAGCGTCATGGACCACCCGCGGATCGACATCACCGGGGTCGAGGCAAAGGCCAACACCCGCTACACCGCAGAAACCCTTGACTGGCTGCTGGCCCACACCCGCGAGGCCAACTTTGTCTGGTTGATGGGGGCCGACAATCTTAAGCAATTTCACAAATGGCAACGCTGGCAGGATATTTTGCACAAAATCCCTGTTGCCATTGTGGACCGCCCCGGCTACAGTCTGTCACCGCTTAACGCACTGGCAGCCCGGAATTATGCATGGGCGCGGCTCGCTTCCCACAAGGCAGCAACGCTCGCGACAGCGCAATGCCCTGCTTGGACCTTCATCCACGGTCCGCGCTCGGACTTGTCTTCCACCGCACTGAGGCAAAGCGCAAAAGCCCAAGGCGCGCAGAATGCGCAAGAGCCTTGAAATTGTCACATAGCATGACTTATTCTTAAAGGGCGGAGATTCGATGCGAGCATCAGTCTTTCGCCTGTCCATTTCCGTTCATCTATCCGTGATGGACCGATGAACGGGAGAGAAACTGTCTGCAGTTTGATTCAAGAGGTATATTCCTGTCCACCGCAGCACAAATGGAGATCATGCCTGAAGGTCCGTCTCCCATCCGCCTCGTTTCGGGTCGCAAGGATCCTGAACAGGCCCTCGCAGTGATCCTCTCCAGCCTTGATGAATCCAAGGCCGAAGACATCCTGTCTATCGACTTGCGCGGCAAGTCCGCCCTTGCCGATTACATGGTCATCACATCCGGTCGCTCCCACAGACATGTCGGTGCCGTTGCTGATCGTCTCCTCCGAGACCTCAAGGACAACGGTTTTGGCAGTGCCAGCGTGGAAGGTCTGCCCAGCTGCGACTGGGTCCTGATCGACACCGGCGACATCATCGTTCACGTCTTCCGCCCGGAAGTCCGCGCATTCTACAATATCGAGAAAATGTGGGCAGCGGAAACAGACGACGATCTCTGATCCTGTCTGACAGACGGTTTCCATCATCTGGCCGCCACTAGCGGCCAGAGATCGGCGGAAGCCGTTGGGAAGTGAATGATGAAGCTTGTTATCAGTGCAATCGGACGGCAGAAGGCCGGTCCGGAAACGGATCTTGTCGCGCGTTACCTCGACCGGGCACAGAAGGCTGGCAGAGCGCTCGGTCTCAACGGGCCGGACATTCTCGAGTTTACCGAAAGCCGGGCGCGCAACACCCAGGAACGCAAGACACAGGAAGCCGAGCAGACCCTCGCGGCCCTGCCCGCAGGCGCCTTCATCGTTGCACTGGATGAGCATGGCAAGAACATGTCGAGCGAAGACTTCGCCAAACTGATCGACAGGGAACGCAATCAGGGCACGCCAGCCATGGCCTTCTGTCTTGGTGGCCCGGATGGTCACGGGCAGGCGCTGCTGGGTGCGGCCAGCGCCAAGCTGGCGCTCGGGGCCATGACATGGCCCCATCAGATTGCCCGCATCCTGCTTTCCGAGCAGATCTACCGCGCCATGACCATTCTTTCCGGCCATCCCTACCACCGCAGCTGACCACTCCGTCCAAAAGTCGACATAAAAGATCGCTATTTGCGGCTTTTTCCCTGTCAGACCGATTCCACCGGATCGGTCCTTGCACTAAATTGCAGGGAAACCAGCGCAACGGGTGATTCGAGTGCAAGACAGGGCCGCAGGCAAAAGACGGGGCAAGACAGCAGGCATGCAGGGACAGACCATGTCCCTTGCGCTTGCCGTTGCCCTGATGCTTCCGCCCGGCTTCGGCCCTACCGCCGCCGAGGAGACCCCCGCCTCGCCGCCAGAGGCTGCAGCCCCCGACCAGGCCTCTCAGCAAGGTGCAACCGCCGCTTCCGATGCAGAGGACCAGCCCGCCAAACCCGAGAAGACTGAAGCGGAGCTGCAGGCGGAACGCGCCCTTGAGGCACGGCTCAAGGCCCGCAAGGATCAGGAAGAGGTGCTGACCGAGCTCGAAGCAAGCATCGCGCTTTCCAAGCAGAAACAGGACGACCTGCGCAAGGAAGTCGCCCAGCTGAAATCCGACCGCGAAACCATCCAGAGCGACATGCTGGCAACAGGCGAGCGCATCACCACGCTGGAAGCATCCATCTCCACGCGCGAAGACCGCCTGAAAGTGCTGTTCTCCGATCAGACCGAACTCAAGGTTTCGCTGGCCGAGCAACGGGATTCCCTCTCTGAAATTCTCGCTGCCCTGCAGAGGATCGGCCGCAATCCGCCGCCGGCCCTTGTCATCCGGCCCAATGAGGCGCTCAACGCCGTCCGCTCCGCCATTCTGCTGTCCACGCTGGTGCCAGAGATCCGGGTCGAGGCCAATGCGCTGGCCACCCAGCTTTCCGAGTTGGTCCGCCTGCAAAAGGACATCGAGGACGAAAAGGGCGCCCTTCAGACTAACCTTGCCAAATTGCAGGAAGAGCAGGAGCGGCTTGACCTCCTCATCGCCAAGAAGAAGGCGCAGGAAGAGACCAGCATGCAAGCCGCACGCAAGGAGGAGGAGCGAACATCCGAACTCGCGGCCAAGGCCCGCACGCTCGAGCAGCTGATCAATGGCATGGAAAAAGAGATCGAAGCGGCCCGATTTGCCGTCAAGGAAGCCCAGGAGGCCGAGAAAAGAGCGCTTGAACGGGAAATCGAAACAAAAAAGCAGAAGATAGCCGCATTAAAAGATGCAGCCCGCCTTTCTCCTGCCATACCTTTTGTTAAGATGAAGGGACTTATGCATGTACCTGCCAATGGCGCCGTCATAAAAGGCTATGGCAGGAACGACGGATTTGGTGGCCAAACCAAGGGCATGTCCGTGGCAACGCGCATCGGCGCACAGGTCACGAGCCCGGCAGATGGCTGGATTGTATATGCAGGGCCCTTCCGGTCCTTCGGTAAACTCTTGATTATCAACGCCGGAGACGGCTACCATATCGTTCTGTCAGGCATGGACGAGATATACCCCGAAGTTGGCAGTTTTGTTTTGGCCAACGAGCCTGTAGGAAAGATGCAACAGACAAAACTGGCCTCAAGCGATCTAGTGGATGCAAACGCGACCCGGCCAGTGCTATATATTGAATTGAGAAAAGATGGTGTTGCGATCGATCCTTCACCATGGTGGACAGCAAATTTAAGGGAAAAGGCAGACGGATGATCCGTAAACTTTCACTATTGCTCATCGGCGCTCTCATGGGAGCAGGGCTGGTCGTAACCCTGTCAGTCACCTCATGGGAGACGACAGGCGTCGCCAATGCCGCCAGTTCGGACACCTATCGCCAGCTCAACCTGTTTGGCGACGTTTTCGAGCGCGTCCGGCGCGAGTATGTCGAAATCCCTGACGATGACAAACTGATTGCGTCGGCACTCAACGGAATGCTGACCTCTCTCGACCCGCATTCGAGCTACATGTCTCCGGACAGCTTCGAGGACATGACCGTTGAAACGCAGGGCGAATTCGGCGGTCTCGGGATTCAGGTCACCATGGACAAGGGCGTCGTCAAGGTCATCTCGCCGATGGATGACACACCAGCCCACGCCGCCGGCATTCTGGCCGACGACTATATCACCCATCTGGATGGCGAGCCGGTACGCGGCCTCACCCTCAACGAGGCTGTCGACAAGATGCGCGGCAAGGTTGGCACCAAAATCAAGCTGACCATCGTGCGCGAGAACGTCGAAAAGCCATTCGATGTGGAAATCACCCGCGAGATCATCAAGCTCAAGTCGGTCAAATTCAAGGCCTATGACGATATCGGCTACATCCGCCTCACCCAGTTCAACGGGCAGGCTTTTGCCGGTCTCACCGATGCCATCGACAGCCTTGAAAAGGAAATCGGCACCGACAAGCTCAAGGGCTACATTCTCGACCTGCGCTCCAACCCGGGCGGCCAGCTCGACCAGTCCATCGCAGTGGCCGACACCTTCCTTGATCAGGGCGAAATCGTCTCGACCCGCGGTCGTAACAAGGAAGAAGTCAAGCGCTACTATTCCCGCGCTGGCGATCTGGCCAAGGGCCTTCCGGTGGTCGTGCTGATCAACGGCGGCTCGGCTTCTGCCTCCGAAATTGTTGCTGGTGCACTGTCTGATCATCACCGCGCAACCCTCGTCGGCTCAAAGTCCTTCGGCAAGGGCTCGGTTCAGACCATCATCCCGTTGAGCAACAACGGTGCGATTCGCCTGACGACCGCTCGCTATTACACCCCGTCGGGCACCTCCATTCAGGCCAAGGGCATCGTTCCGGACATTTTCGTCAAGCAGGAACTGCCCGATGACCTGAAGGACAAGTTCCCGCAGCAGTCAACCACAGAGGCAACTCTGAAGGGGCATCTGGAAGCGGAAGGCGAAATGGCAACCGACGCCGAAGAAGTCCCGGCAGCGGACAACACGGAGCCAAAGGATGAGAAGGAAGCCTATTCTCCATCCTACGTTCCGACGGAAGCAGACAAGGACACCCAGCTGCAGTTTGCATTCAAGCTGATGCATGGTGAAATTGCCAATGACGCCTATCCTCCCAAAGGGGAAGACAAGTAGAACCATGGAAAGGGTGGGCTGAAAAGCCCACCTTGACCCTCTGTCGGGGAGACGGATCATGGCGGCGAGTGATCTGAGCAAGCCTTTGGGCCAGGACAAGAAGGAAGCAGCAGGCTTCAGCCGGATATTCATGTTCGGCTCGCTGGCCTTGCTTGCATCCATCGTAATCGGTTTGTCTTCCTTCATCTTTCTTGCCGACAATCCGGACGGTGGCCTGCCCACCAGCGAGGTTGACCTCAACGCAACCGTTGACCCCAACTCCCGCATTGGCGTTGCCGCCATCCGCCCCGGCATCAAACCGGGCATCCCGGAAACCGCCATGCCAGACGATCAGAAGCAAGGCGCCTCTTCCGAGCTGGCCAACGCCATACCGCAAAGCAATGATCTCAATAGCAATCCGGGCAATGATGCAGGCGGAGAAATCCGGGTGCTGGATCCGGCCGATCCGAGCCTCAATACGTCAGCCGATGCAAATGGCACGGCCGCCTATCAGGCCTTTGCCCGCCCGGTGAACACGGACGCCATCGCCGGTCTACCCAAGATCGCCATCATCATCGACGGCCTTGGTCTTTCCCAGACCACCACGGAAGAAGCCCTCACCCTGTTGCCGCCCGATATCACCCTGGCTTTCGCCCCCTATGGCAACAGCCTGTCACGCTGGACCACCCGCGCCCGCAGTCAGGGGCATGAACTGCTGATTCAGGTTCCAATGGAACCGTTTGACTATCCCAACAATGATCCCGGCCCGCACACACTGCTAACCTCTGCCAACCCCGAGGCGAACAAGGCCAACCTGCTGTGGGTGCTTGGTCGTTTCGAACAGTATGTCGGTGCCATCAACTACATGGGTGCCCGCTTTTCGTCAGATGAACTGGCTGGCTCGGAGTTCCTAAGCGAGTTGAAAAGCCGGGGCCTCCTCTATGTCGAAAACGGCTCCTCCGGCCGCAGTCGCCTCAACATCACGGCGGACAAGATGGGCATTCCGAACCTGCGTTCGGACCTCGTGATCGATTTCCGAGGCCGCCCGTCCGACATCGAAACCCGCCTTGTCCAGCTGGAATCCATCGCTCAGGAAGGCGGCATGGCGCTTGGTGTCGCCTCAGCCTTCCCCACCTCCATCAGATCCATTTCGGACTGGACCCAGTCCCTGCGTCAACGCGGCTTTGCGCTGGTTCCGGTTACCACTCTCCTGAAGCAATAAGGCATCCCCGATGGCTGAGAAAGAAAACCTGCCGTATCGCGATTGCGTCGGCATCTGCGTATTCAACAAGGACAACAAGGTCTGGATCGGCAATCGGCTCGGCGCCTCGGAACTGGAAGACAGCCACTATACCTGGCAAATGCCACAAGGCGGCATAGACAAGGGCGAGGAGCCTCTGGAAGCTGCGCTGCGCGAACTCTATGAGGAAACCTCCATCAAGAGCGTCAGCCTCATCAGGGAAGCCCCCCAGTGGCTGCACTATGATTTCCCCGATCATGTCGTCAAGGCTGGCAAGATCGGAAAATATCGCGGCCAGCGGCAGAGATGGTTCGCTTTCCGCTTCAAGGGAGAGGAATCCGAGATCGAGGTGATCAATCCGGGCGGTGGCGCGCACCCGCAGGAGTTCGAAGGCTGGCGTTGGGAAAGCCTTGACAGGACACCCGACCTGATCGTGCCGTTCAAACGTCAGGTCTACCTGTCCGTTCTGGATGCCTTCTCCGATCTGGCTGACTGACCCAATTCTCCACCAATAAAAAGGAGGTCACCGGATGTGACCTCCTGAGAGTTCGGGGAACTTTTGTTATCGTTGCTCGCTCACCAGCTAGCCGTTACGAATTTGATAGATGAATTTGTCGACTTCGATTTTCAGCATGTCCGACTGTTTGGCCAACTCCACAGCAGCCCCCATGACCTGTGTCGAGGCTGCAGCCGCTTCCTGCGAAGCTCTCGAGACCTGCTCGATATTTTCGTTCACCACCTCGGTGCCCTGAGCCGCATGGAAGATGCTGCCCGAAATTTCCTTGGTTGCGGCATTCTGCTCCTCCATCGCCGAGGCAATGGCCGCTGAAATCTCGTCCAGACTCTGGATGACATGGGAGACCTCATCCATTGAGGCAGACGCCTCCCTGGACGCACTCTGGATTTCACCGATCTGATTGGCAATTTCCTCGGTTGCCTTCGCCGTCTGCCCGGCAAGCGCCTTCACCTCGCCCGCCACCACGGCAAAGCCCCTGCCCGCCTCTCCGGCACGGGCGGATTCGATGGTGGCATTAAGCGCCAACAGGTTGGTCTGCTCGGCAATGCTGGAGATCATTTCCACCACCTTGCCGATCTTGGACGATGTTTCCGCCAGCATCGCCATCTGATGGGTGGTCCGCGTCACCTTGCCGGCTGCGTCACGGGCACATTTGGAGGCCTGCAACACCTGTTCGCTGATCTCGCCAATCGTGCTGGTCATCTCCTCAGTCGCAGAGGCAACAGTCTGAACATTACCAGAGGTCTGTTGCGAAGCAGCGGAAGCCTGCGTCACCTGTTTTTCTGTCCGCTCCGAGACATCAGCCATGGACTTCGCACTTGAATTCAACTCCGTCGACGCAGCAGATACGGTCTGCACGATGATCCCGACATGGGTATCGAATTCGTCGGCCATGGCAAGCATCATCTGCCGCTTCTCTTCCTCGGCACGCCGCTTCTGTTCTTCCTGCTCGGCCTCGAGTGCCCGCGCCCGAAGGGCGTTCTGCTTGAAGACCTCAACCGCCAAAGCCATGGCCCCAAGTTCATCCCCCCGTTCGGTGCCAGTCACCTGCACTTCCAGATCATTATGGGCGAGGCGTCCCATGATCGACGTCAGCGCGAGCACCGGCTTTGTGATGCCGCGAGCAATGAAGAAAGCGCCAATCAACCCTGCAGCGACCGCCAGCACGCCAACAGTCATGATCATCACCCTTAAGCCATCAATCTGCTGATTGACCTGCTGCCGGGTCGCGGCTTCCTCGGCCTTGGCAGACGCGGTAATGGCGCTTGCCGTTTTCATGATCTCCGAGGCACGGTCGTCGAGGGTCTCGGCGCGGATGCGTTCCTTTTCTTCAAGCGCATCGAACAGTTTCTGAAACGAGGAATGATAGAGCGCGGCATTCTTGATGGCCATTTCCAGCTTGAACTGAAGCTGGTCACCCAGACCGGCCCCACGCATCTGGATCAGCTGATTTTCCAGGTCACCCAGATTCTGCTCCACCTTGGAAGCCGCTTCTTTGGTTCCATCTGCCCAGACCTTCATCACTGACAATCGTGCCAAAAGCAGGCTCTCCTGTGCTTCCCCCACCTTGGAAAGAAGGGGCAGCTGACTGTTCGAATAGGCTGCGTCATGGACTTCGGACAAGGCGCCGGTGATAATGTCGCCAATTGGCGCGAGAATGTCATAGAGCAGGTGGTGCGATTGCTCTTTCAACTTGGTGATTTCAGTGAAACCCGCATTGTAGGTATCAAGACTGCTTTCGATTTTGTTGAGCATGGCAACACGGTCGGGCTTCTGAAGCTCACCTCGCGCCGTAACCATCAGCCCCTGCATGATGTCGAAAGAGGTATTATACTCGCGTTCAGAGGCCTTGGAGGCATCCGGGGTTACCGTGCCGACATATTCTCTCGCGGCCAACTGCACATCGACAATCGCTTTCTGCATTTCTTCAACCAGCAGTGCGTCCCCTGCCTTGTCACCGTAGAAGATCACACGATCTTCCAACCCCGAAAGTTGGAGCGTTCCATAGATCGCCAGGCCAGCCAGCAAGCACAGAACAATCGCAAAGCCGGAATAGATCCGCGTCCCGATCCTCAGACTGACCAACCGCGATGGAGACCGTTGCCCTGGATATGGCGACACCTCTTTCGGTGAGCCGAATTGATAAGCCCCTCCAACGAATTGTTCCGACATGCCTTGCTCCCCGGAATGAACACTTCTGGATGAAATGAGTTGTGTAACAACCCAAGGATTTGTTAGGCATGGTTAACAAAGCATTAATGATCTCTGAATTGAAAATTACATTCAAGTAAAGATCTGAATATAAACGTTAATTTTTATTGATATTTTGTTAAAAATGAATTTTGAGCACTAAAATACAATAACTATTCTTTCGGTTAAAACCATTACTGCCCAAAATGACTAGAATTATTATCAAGCAAACCGAAATAATTAATTTTTCAATCTGGATCCAACCATGTAAATATATCAAATTAGTAAGTTATTCTATAAATATATATTTAATATTATTTCTTCCTTTAAGTTGACGTTGATTCGGACCCAAGAGAAATTTCCCTGAAACAAAAAAAGGCTGCGCTTTGTGCGGCGCAGCCTCTTCGATGTAGCTTGCAATCAGGGACTACCCCTCTCGCACATGGTCAATGAAACGTTGTACTTCAGTCTTGAGGAAATCCGATTGCTTGGCCAACTCACTGGCAGCCTTCATTACATGGGACGAAGCAGTCGCTGCTTCCTGTGAAGCCCTTGAGACCGACGCAATGGAGTTGTCGACGATCTCCGTGCCCTGCGCTGCCTGATGAATGCTGTTTGAGATCTCACCAGTGGCAGCATTCTGCTGCTCCATGGCCGAGGCGATTGCTGCCGTGAACTCATCAAGCCGCTGGATCACCTGACTGACATCCTGCATCGAGACAGAGGCCTTTTCAGTTGCGGCCTGAATCTCGTTGATCTGCTGGGCAATCTCGTCGGTCGCCTTGGCCGTCTGGCCCGCCAGTGCCTTGACCTCACCAGCAACAACTGCGAACCCCTTGCCTGCCTCCCCGGCTCGGGCCGATTCTATGGTGGCATTGAGCGCGAGCAGATTGGTCTGTTCCGCGATCTGAGAAATCATCTCGACCACTTCGCCAATCTTGTTGGAGTTTGATGCCAGCAGTTCCATCATCTGGTTGGTGGCATCCACCTTCGAGACTGCTTCCCGTGCCGATTGGGAAGCCTGCTGAACCTGAACGCTGATTTCACCAATCGTGCTCGTCATTTCCTCGGTCGCAGTTGCAACCGTCTGCACGTTACCCGAAGTCTGGGCAGAAGCTGCAGAAGCTTCAGCCACCTGTCGCTCTGTCTGATCAGAAACATCAGACATGGATTTGGCACTGGAGCTCAGCTCTTCGGATGCTGAAGATACGGTATCGATGATGCTGCCAATGTGATCGTTGAAATCATCGGCCATTTTCCCCATCATCTCGCGCTTCTCAAGCTCTGTGCGTTTCTGATGTTCGATCTGCTCTGTCTCAAGCTCCTTGGTCCGGATCGCATTTTGCTTGAAGACTTCAACAGCAGATGCCATTTCGCCAAGCTCGTCACCCCGCTCCTTGCCAGGAACATCGACAGACAGGTTTTCGTTGGCCAGATCCTTCATCACACCCGTCAGGGTTACTACAGGCTTTGTGATGCCCCGCGAAATGACAAGTGCGCAACCAAGACCAATGGCAACAGCCACTGCGCTGGCGATCAGCAACAGAGTGTTGGTGTTGGTAAAATTGTCCATTACCGCCTTTTCGAGATCCGAGGTATCGCTGGCAACCGTAGACGCAATCTCTTCCGCGGCAGAAAGAATTTCCGTTGATCGCTGGTCCAACGTCTGCACCTGCAGTTTGTTTCGTTCCTCGATTGTATTGCGCAGCGTCTCGATTTCGCGCGAATAGTCGGCAATCCGCCGCGACAGTCCGGTTAACTCGCCCGCTAGTTCACTGGAAATCATGCTGCTGCGCAGCTTGTTGTCCGCAACGTTCAAATCCTCCAGATATGTGAAGGTTTCAGCAATCGTCTCAGCCCGGTTGTCATCAACAAATTTCATCAGGCTCAAGCGAGCCAGCAGCATGTTCTCTCGGATCTTGCCAGCATATTGGTTCAAAGAGGCATTGCCAGAGGAGGCGATGATCCGGTCGACCTGATCGATGCGCTGATTGATGTCGGTACCAATAGACGCAAGGGTGTCATAGACCAGCTTGTTTCTAAGCGTCATCAGTTCAACAAGGCGTTCGAAGCCCTGCTTGTAGTGGCCAAGATTCTGGTCAATCTGCTTCAAGAGGGCAACTCGATCAAATTGCTGAATTTCATCGTGAGCGGTTTCCATTATGCCGAGCAATGTTGAATAACGGTTTTCGAACCGCTCTGCATTCTTGTCCGTCGATGAAGACATGTATTCTCTCGCCGCCAACTGGATATTGAGCAGTTGGGTCTGGAGCTGCTTAGCGATGATCGCATCCCCGGAGAGATCACCATAGTGCGCGAAATTGGCATCCAGCTGCCGCAACCCCTGAATGGCTGTGAAGGCGAGCCCCGCAAGTATCATCAGAACCATCATGAATCCAATGACAATGCGGTGACCAATCTTCAGGCGCTTCAATCCCCGTGGTGCTTGCTTAAACGAACTCGGAGCTGGTTGACTTCCCCCGTTCGCGTAGAATGCTTCTTGGCTTATTGACATCTGTATTATCCTTCTGGAGCGTGCCCCTTCACGCCGTGATAAAGACCACCTCGTACAAAAGGATCAGAATTTTATGATTAACATATAATTAATTTTGAATAGATGCTAAATATCGGAAGTAATGGGAAGCATTACTACTAATAGAAAAATCGCTGATCACACCGGCAGTTACGAGAGAGCATGGTAAAAAGTGACAGGTAAAAATTTTTCCACAAATTATTAGCAATATTAAGTAGATAACCTGCACACAGAGATCAGCCCTGACAATAGTTACCCTGCCAAAACTACGCATTCCCACATGGTACTGAGTCGCAATAATTCCAAAAGAAAAGGGCCGCAAGTTCAATTACTTGCGACCCTTCATTCAATCGATTGAAACCAGCTCTATTGCGATACCGCAACCTTGATCTTCTGCAAACGAGCAAGCCTCAGCGTTGCTTCGTTTCGCTGATCGTCCGTCTCTGCATCAGCAACATCTTCTTCCGCATCCTTAATCAGCTGAGCCATTTTTTCGTGGTCCAGCTCTTCGACAGGAAGCGCCTGCTCGACAAGAATCTTGAGCCCGCTATCACTGACATCGGCAAAGCCACCGCGAACGTAGATATCGCGCTTGCTGCCATCTTCCAGTTCCGCTTCCAGAATTCCCGGAGCGATCGTGGAAATCAACGGAGCATGCTTGTCCAGCACAGTAAAGTAACCGTCAGAACCCGGAACCAGAACAGACACACAGGATTCGGACAGAACCAGTCTTTCAGGCGACACGAGTTCAAAACCAAAAGCTTGAGCCATGATGAATACCTACTTCCTTCCCCGCCGGAAAGACGCCGCTTAAGCGGCGTCTGCTGCGAGTTTCTGAGCTTTCTCGATGGCTTCGTCGATGGAACCAACCATGTAGAAGGCTGCTTCCGGAAGGTGGTCATATTCACCGTTAACGAGGCCCTTGAAGCTCTTCACCGTATCTTCCAGAGACACCAGCTTGCCCGGAGAACCGGTAAACACTTCGGCCACATGGAATGGCTGGCTGAGGAAACGCTCGATCTTGCGGGCGCGGGCCACGGCCATCTTGTCGTCTTCAGAAAGCTCATCCATGCCGAGAATGGCGATGATGTCCTGCAGAGCCTTGTAACGCTGCAGAATTTCCTGCACCTGACGAGCCACCTGATAGTGCTCCTCACCGATGATACGTGGATCAAGCATACGGGAGGTGGAGTCAAGCGGATCCACAGCCGGATAAATGCCCTTTTCAGAGATCGCACGGTTCAGCACCGTCGTTGCGTCAAGGTGGGCAAAGGACGTTGCCGGAGCTGGGTCGGTCAAGTCGTCGGCCGGCACGTAAATGGCCTGCACGGACGTAATCGAGCCCTTGGTCGTGGTGGTAATACGTTCCTGAAGCGCACCCATGTCGGTTGCCAGCGTTGGCTGATAGCCCACTGCCGAAGGAATACGACCCAGAAGCGCAGACACCTCGGAACCAGCCTGTGTGAAGCGGAAGATGTTGTCCACGAAGAACAGAACGTCCTGACCTTCATCACGGAAGTGTTCCGCAACCGTCAGACCGGACAGTGCCACGCGGGCACGGGCTCCGGGAGGCTCGTTCATCTGGCCATACACCAGCGCGCATTTGGAACCGGCACCGCCGCCTTCCTTGTTCACACCGGATTCGATCATTTCCCAGTAGAGGTCGTTACCCTCGCGGGTACGCTCACCCACACCGGCAAACACCGAGTAGCCACCATGGGCCTTGGCGATGTTGTTGATCAGTTCCATGATAAGAACCGTCTTGCCAACACCGGCACCGCCGAACAGGCCGATCTTGCCGCCCTTGGCGTATGGTGCAAGCAGGTCAACAACCTTGATGCCCGTTTCCAGAATCTCGCCTTCGGTGGACTGTTCCACGAAGGAAGGCGCTGGCTGATGGATTTCGCGGGTCAACGTGGTGCCAAGCGGGCCGGCTTCGTCAACAGGTTCGCCAACAACGTTGATGATTCGGCCCAGCATCGCGTCACCAACCGGTACGGCAATTGCCTTGCCGGTATCGGAGACGGACTGACCGCGAACCAGACCCTCGGTGCTGTCCATGGCAATGGTGCGAACGGTATTTTCGCCCATGTGCAAGGCAACCTCGAGAATGAGGCGCTGGCCGTTGTTATCCGTTACAAGTGCGTTCAAGATCGGTGGAAGTTCACCCTCGAACTGGACGTCCACAACAGCGCCGATAACCTGCGTGATACGTCCGGTAGCTGCTTCATTTGCTGCCATTCGTCTGTCCTCATCAATCGCCGTCAGAGCGCCTCAGCACCCGAGATGATTTCAATCAATTCACCTGTGATCTGTGCCTGGCGCTGACGGTTGTATGACAATTCCAACTTGCCAATCATATCGCCAGCATTGCGCGTTGCGTTATCCATTGCGGACATGCGTGCGCCCTGCTCAGAAGCACCGTTTTCAAGAAGCGCATGGTAGATTTGCACCGATACGTTTCTTGGCAGAAGATCCAGAAGGATTTCTTCTTCATCCGGTTCATAGTCATAGACTGCACCAGATGCGTGAGACCCGTCGCTCTCTTTCCCTTCAAAAACAGCCGGAATGATCTGCTGCGCAGTCGGCACCTGTGTCACCACAGACTGGAACTGGGCATAGAAGAGCGTGCAGACATCAAACTCGCCTTTCTCGAACTTGTTCAAGATCGGGCGACCGATGCGGACTTCGGCGTCAGAGAAGTGAATGGTCTTCAAATCGCGCATATCAACGACTTCGATGATATCCTTGCCGAATTCGCTCTTGAGTGCGTCAAACCCCTTGCTTCCGACGCAGATCATCTTGACTGTCTTGCCCGCAGCCTTGAGAGCCCGGGCCTTATCGCGCGCCTGGCGCGCGATAGAAGAGTTGAAGCCACCACAGAGACCACGTTCAGCCGTGCAGACCAGCAACAGATGGGTCTCATCGGAGCCGGTTCCAGCGAGCAGCTTCGGTGTCGATTCATCCATCGAACACCGGGCAGCAACGTTGGCCAGCACCTCACCCATACGCTCGGCATAAGGCCGCGCATTTTCCGCCGCGGACTGTGCGCGACGGAGTTTTGCGGCCGCCACCATCTGCATGGCTTTGGTGATCTTCTGAGTCGCCTTAACCGAGGCGATACGATTCTTGAGGTCCTTAAGGCTTGGCATGATAGCCTCCGTTCCCCGTCAGCCGGAAGTTAAGCAAAGTTCTTTGCAAAACCGTCGACCGCCGCCTTCAGTTTGGTTGTAATTTCGTCATCCAGAGCCTTCTTTTCGCGAATGGCATCCAGCACGTCCTTGTGCTCGTTGCGCATCACGGAAAGCAGACCTTGTTCAAACGCATGAACCTGATTGACTGCGATGGTGTCCAGATAACCGTTCACACCGGCGTAGATCACAGCGACCTGTTCTTCCACCTTGAGTGGCGAGAACTGCGGCTGTTTCAGAAGCTCGGTCAAACGGGCACCACGGTTCAGCAAACGCTGGGTGGTAGCATCAAGGTCGGAGCCGAACTGCGCGAACGCAGCCATTTCACGATACTGGGCCAATTCACCCTTAATCGGACCGGCAACCTGCTTCATGGCCTTGATCTGGGCCGACGATCCCACGCGGGACACCGACAGACCAACGTTCACGGCAGGGCGGACACCCTGATAGAACAGGTCGGTTTCCAGGAAGATCTGACCGTCGGTAATGGAAATCACGTTGGTCGGAATGAACGCAGACACGTCGTTGGCCTGGGTTTCGATGACCGGCAGAGCCGTCATGGAACCGGACCCGTTGTCTTCGTTCAGCTTCGCAGCGCGCTCCAGAAGGCGGGAATGCAGGTAGAACACGTCACCCGGATAAGCTTCACGTCCTGGCGGGCGGCGAAGCAGCAGGGACATCTGGCGATAGGCAACAGCCTGCTTGGTCAGATCATCATAGACCAGAAGGGAGTGCATGCCATTATCGCGGAAGAATTCACCCATCGCACAGCCGGCAAACGGAGCCAGATACTGCATCGGAGCAGGATCGGACGCGGTAGCAGCGACGATGATGGAATATTCAAGCGCACCGTTTTCTTCCAGCGTTTTCACGAACTGGGCAACGGTGGAGCGTTTCTGACCAACGGCCACATAAACGCAGTAGAGCTTTTCGCTTTCCGAACCGGTTTCGTTGATCGATTTCTGGTTCAGAATGGCATCAAGCGCAATCGCGGTCTTACCGGTCTGACGGTCGCCAATGATCAGCTCACGCTGGCCACGTCCAATCGGAATAAGCGCGTCAACGGCTTTCAGACCCGTCTGCATTGGTTCGTGCACGGATTTGCGCGGGATGATACCCGGCGCCTTCACGTCCACACGACGGCGTTCAGTGGCCTCGATCGGGCCTTTACCATCAATTGGGTTTCCAAGCGGATCAACGACACGGCCCAGAAGGCCCTTGCCGACAGGTACGTCAACGATGGCGCCGGTCCGTTTGACCACATCGCCTTCCTTAACGCCACGGTCATCGCCAAACAGCACGACGCCGACGTTGTCCATTTCAAGGTTGAGCGCCATACCGCGCATTCCACCAGGGAATTCCACCATCTCACCGGCCTGAACATTATCCAGACCATAGATGCGGGCGATACCGTCACCAACAGACAGAACCTGACCAACTTCGGAGACATGAGCGTCAGTACCGAAGTTTTTGATCTGCTCCTTGAGGATTGCGGAAATTTCCGCGGCCCGAATATCCATCAGCCGACCTCTTTCAGTGCAATCTTGAGCGAGTTGAGTTTTGTGCGCACAGATGAGTCAATCATCCGTGAGCCTACTTTTACTACAAGGCCACCCAGAATATCTGCATCGACCTTGGCATGAATTGCAATATCCTTGCCCAATGCTTCCTTGAGCGACGCCTTGAGCGCAGCCAGGTCGTCATCACCCAAAGGTTGAGCGGACGTGACTTCTGCCACTTGCTCACCGCGATGGACGGAAAGGATCTTGCGAAAAGCTTTGATTATACCCGGCAGGGAAAACAGCCGGCGGTTCTGAGCAACGACACGAACAAAATTCCCGACAATGCCAGACATTCCGATCTTGTCCAAAAGTGCTGAAACTGCAGCCAATTGCTCTTCAGCAGTGAAGACGGGGCTTTTGACAAGCCGCATGAAGTCTTCACTTTCATCCATAATGGCTTCAATACGCGCCAGATCAGCTTCTGCCGCATCAATTGCCTTTTCTTCGAGAGCGAGATCAAACAACGCGCGAGCGTAACGTTCGGCCACTCCTGAAACTTCTGAATTAGTATCTGTCACCTGGTTGCTCTCTGACATTTGGAGAATGCTCCCAACCTGTTATGCGAAAACATGAGCCAGCTAAAGCCCTTATCTCCCTTGGGAGTTCGTCTCATCTGTCCGGGGAGGTAAATCCCTGAAACCGCTAGCTCGTCTAGCACATGGAATGAGCATGCGCAACATTGCGGTTAGAGCCATAAGTCGTAAACCGTATCGCTATTACGGACTTGTGACCGCGTTCTACACAGCTTCATCTCTTCGCAGAAGCAATAAGATCACATGAAGGAAACCGGATCAATATCGACCTGCATACGTAGTGACCCTGCGATTTTGGGACTTTGCGCCAACCAGCTGCGCATCCACTGGGACAGCGGAAAAGCCCGTGGCGCGGTCACCAGCAACCGGAAGCGGAAACGCCCCCTGAGCACGGAAATCGGTGCTTCCGCAGGCCCAAGAACCCGCACGCCCTCCTCATGCGGAACGGCTCGCACCATCTCGCGCCCATAGGCCAGCGCAGCCTCGCGATGCTCGGAAGACAGAATCACCGCCGCCAGTCGCCCGAAAGGCGGCATACCTGCCTTACGACGTTGGTCCAACTCATATGTGTAAAACTCTTCCCGCTCCCCTTTCGCAAGCGCAGCAATGACCGGATGGTCCGGAACATAGCTCTGCAGCAGACCGCGTCCCTGCCCCTGTATGCGGCCAGCACGGCCGGTCACCTGCGCCAGAGTCTGGAACACCTTTTCGCCAGCCCGAAGGTCGCCATGGGCCAGCCCGAGGTCCGCATCGATGACGCCAACCAGCGTCATCGCCGGGAAGTTGTGCCCCTTGGCCACCAGCTGCGTGCCGATGACAATATCTGCCTGACCGGACGAGATAAGCTCCAGTTCGGCCCGCAATTGCTGCACCCCGTGGATAAGGTCGCTCGACAGGATGACGATTCTGCGATCCGGCCAGCGACTGGCCGCCTCTTCGGCAATTCGCTCAACGCCCGGGCCGCAGGCAACAAGGCTGTGTTCATCGCCACAATGGGGACAGGTCGGCGGAACCGGCTCCGAATGTCCGCAGTGATGGCAGACCAGTTGCTTGCGGAACCGGTGTTCAACCAGCCATGTGGAACAGTTCGGGCACTGGAACCGATGCCCGCAGGTGCGACATAGAGTCAGCGGCGCATAGCCGCGCCGGTTAAGGAACAACAGGCTCTGCTGTCCCGCCTCGATCGTTTCATTAACGGCATCAATCAGAATCGGCGACAGCCAACTGCCCTTTTCGGGCGGATTGACCCGCATGTCTATCAGGGAAATGTCCGGCATCGACTGGCCACCATAGCGACTTGGTAGCCGAATATGGCGATAACGCCCCTGATCGGCGTTGTTGCGGCTTTCAACCGACGGGGTCGCACTGGCCAGAATGACGGGAAAGCCGGAAAGGTGGCCCCGCACCACCGACATGTCCCGCGCATTGTAGATGACGCGGTCCTCCTGCTTGTAGGCACCGTCATGCTCTTCGTCCACCACGATAAGGCCAAGATTCCCGAACGGCAGCATCAGCGACGACCGCGCGCCCACGACCACCTGCACCTCGCCGGTGGCCACCCCGCGCCAGACCAGATTCTTGTAGCGTTGCGCCTGCCCGGAGTGCCATTCCCCCGGCCGCACACCGAACCGGCTTTCAAAACGGGTCAGAAAGGCATCCGTCAGAGCAATTTCGGGGACCAGAATCAGCACCTGCCGTTCCTGCCGCAAGGCCTCGGCCACCGCCTCGAAATAGACCTCGGTCTTGCCCGATCCGGTCACCCCGTCCAGCAGCACGGTTTCAAAGCCGCGCGCCGCGACGATCTGACGGATCTCATCGGCTGCTGCGGCCTGTATCGCATTGAGATCTGGCGGCGCAAAATCGGCCTGCGGAGCCGCCATGAGGGCCGGTGGCGGCAATTCGCACGGCGACAGTGTGCCGCCCTTCACCAGACCGTCAATCACCGACGCCGAGACGCCTGCCCGCTCGGCGATGGCTGCCTTGGTCTCGGCCAAGCCGCCTTCCATCACCTCCAGAACCCGCTCCCGCGCCTTCGTCAGGCGTTCGGGCGGCGTGCCTGTCAGACGCAGCGCAGACACCGCCCTTGGCGGCAACAGAGCCTCTTCGCCGCGCAGCACCATACGCAACACCATGCCCCGCTGCGCCAGCGTATATTGGGCAATCCAGTCCACGAACTTGCGGAAGTCGTCGGACAGGCAGACATCCGGATAGACCGCCTCAACATCCTTGAGGCGGGCTTCGTCGGAAAATTCGCTTGGATCATCCCAGACCACCCCCAGCACGGAGCGCGGCCCCAGCGGCACCCGGACCACCTGCCCCGGCACCAGCCTGTCAGCAAACCGCGTCGCCGCGTCGTCATCAAACAGCGAGGGCGAATCAGCGGGCACCCGGTAGCTGTAACAGCTATCCACATAGACCGGGACAAGAACTGACACAATTTGGCTCGTTGACGACAAGATGATCCCTTTTCCTTCATCAAGGATGCAAATAAGTTGACTTCACCTTAGATGCGGGCTGACGACCCCCGAACTATGGTTTAATGAACATATCGTACCCCGGCCGCGATTTCCAAACCGGTTGTCGCGCTCACATGGCTAACGGAAACGGAGCACGAAAGACAATGAAATTCTTCGTCGATACTGCCGAAACCAAAGATATCCGCGAACTGGCATCCACGGGCCTGATCGACGGTGTGACCACCAACCCGTCGCTGATCGTCAAATCCGGCCGCGATTTCAAGGAAGTCATCGCTGAAATCTGCGAAATCACCGACGGCCCTGTTTCTGCTGAAGTGACCGCGCTGGAACACAGCCAGATGATGGCTGAAGCCAAGGAACTGCTCAAGATTGCAAACAACATTGCCATCAAGGTTCCCCTGACCATCGACGGCCTGAAGACCTGCAAGGCCTTGACCGACAATGGCCACATGGTCAACGTGACCCTCTGCTTCTCTGCCAACCAGGCGCTTCTGGCTGCAAAGGCCGGTGCAACCTTCATTTCTCCATTCATTGGCCGTCTCGACGACCTCAACATCGATGGCATGGAACTGATCGAGGACATCCGCACCATCTATGACAACTACGGTTTCGAAACAGAAATTCTGGCTGCGTCCATCCGCAACGCCAACCATGTCAAGGAATGCGCCCTTGCCGGTGCCGACGTTGCAACGATCCCGCCGTCCGTCATCAAGGGTCTGGTCAACCATGCCCTGACCGACAAGGGCCTCGAAGCCTTCATGAAAGACTGGGCAACCACCGGCCAGTCCATCCTCTAGGCCAGCCTTCAGGCCCGATCCGGGCAGGGTCCGGCCTGCCGGATCGCCTGTGCAGAACACGACCCCGATGCCGAACCCTTCGGTATCGGGGTTTTTGATTCGCCGCTGTGAAAGGCCTTGAGCAAGCGCCCTGCACCATCCCGTGCCTTTTGACGGATCGGGCGAACTGGATTACGCTTCGCCCATCCAGAAGCCATCGCGCCGCCTTGCAGCGCATGGCAAGGACAGCCCCCATCGGCCGCCTGAAACCAAACACTCCGGAACACGCATGCCCAAACTGCAGCCGGGGGATGATGCCCCCCTGATCATCGCAACGCCCGCCCTGCGCCAGAAGCAGCAAGGCTGGCTCAAGAGCCTTGGCAACGAGCGCCGCCTCTCTGAGGCCACGCTGGAGGCCTATGACCGCGATCTCGATCAGTTCTTCTCCTTCCTCACCCGGCACATGGGCGAGGTATCCGACCTTGGCCATTTCCCGCAGCTTCGGCCCGCAGACATTCGGGCTTTCATGGCCCAACGCCGGCGACAGGGCACCGGCTCGCGCTCGCTGGCACGTGGCATGGCGGGCATCCGCTCCTTCGTGCGTTATCTGGAAGAACAGGGGCTTGCGACCACCGCGCCCTTCAACGCGATCCAGACGCCGAAATATTCCCGCTCCCTGCCCAAACCCCTCAGCATGGAAAAGGCCGCACAGCTGGTGGACCCAGGCGAATCTCTCGCCATGGAGCCCTGGGTTGCGGCGCGCGACAGCGCCGTCATGCTGCTGCTCTACGCAGTGGGCCTGCGCATTTCTGAAGCCCTCGCCCTCACCCCATCAACCGCCCCCCTGCCCGGACAGGACGCCATGACCATAACCGGCAAGGGCGGCAAACAGCGCCGCCTGCCGGTGCTGCCCATCGTGCAGTCATCCCTGCAGCACTATCTTTCGCTTTGCCCGTTCGAGCTGGAACCGGACAGCAGCCTGTTTCGCGGCGTCCGCGGCGGCCCGCTCAGCCCGCGCATTGTCCAGAAGACGATTGCCGCCATGCGAGGCGCTCTCGGGCTGCCGGACAGTGCCACCCCACACGCCTTGCGCCATTCCTTTGCCACGCATCTGTTGGCCAACGGTGGCGACTTGCGCACAATTCAGGAGCTGCTTGGCCACGCCAGCCTGTCGACCACTCAGGCCTATACCGAAGTAGAAATGTCCGAACTTATGTCCATCTACCAGAAGGCACACCCGCGATCGTAACTATTATAGATAGTATCGAAGGGTATAAGCACATTTACCAAGGATGATTGCGCGAATCAAAAACTCTGAAAATCTAAATAAATTCAACAATCGAGATGCGTTTTCATTAGAATTGATGGTAATGTGTCTTAACAACCGCGTAACATTTTGGCGTTATACTTGAGATAAAGTGTCACATAGCCTAGAGTAATTACTTACGTTGGCATTCAAACGATATATCGGAGGATAGAATGGTATATCGCGCCGTAGTGTTCGCGCTGCTCACCCTGTTCATGACGCCACTGGCTCATGCAGGCAAATGCGTTGACTCGCAGACTCTTGGTACGTGGGACAATCCCTTTGCAGGAGATCGTTATGATCTCACACGGCTTGAGATCAAGGAGATCTGCAACGCCCATACGGTTCCTCACATTCAGGTCAAGGCCTACACAGCCTGTGCGCCCCGCGACTGCACCTGGGGACGTTCCATCGCCCATCAAAGCAGTTCCACCAGCCTGACCGTCAGCTACAACACATTCTTTGCCCGCCGCACCGTAACAGTATCGATCAACGGCAAACGCATGGACGCCGTCGTCTATGATGACTTCCACGACCCCAAGAAGCCCAACACCCAGCGGTCTTTCGTGCTCTGGCGCAAATAGGCACCTTGCCTTTTAACGACCGCATGAAACTCCGACGCTGACAACAATCCAGTCAGTCCAGATTGGCAAAACAAAAGGCCGCTCCCCGAAGAGGCGGCCTCTGTCTTTTGTCAGTATCGACCAGATCCTACATATGGATCGGGCGCTTGTCGACGGCCAGAGCCGCTTCCTTGACCGCCTCAGACAGCGTCGGATGGGCATGGATTGTCCGCGCCAGATCTTCTGCAGAGCCAGAGAAGGCCATCAGAACCGATGCCTCGTGGATCATTTCGCCGACACCGGCACCGATCATGTGAACACCGAGCACCTTGTCCGTCGTCTTGTCCGCAAGGATCTTGACGAAGCCTTCCGTATGGCGCTGGGCCTTGGCGCGACCATTGGCCGTGAAGGGGAATTTGCCGACATTATAGTCGATACCGGCTTCCTTGAGCTGCTCTTCGGTCTTCCCGATGACAGCGATCTCCGGCATGGTGTAGACCACACCCGGCACCAGATTATAGTCCACATGCCCCGCCTGACCGGCCAGAATTTCAGCCAGTGCCACGCCGTCGTCTTCAGCCTTGTGCGCCAGCATCGGGCCAGCAATCACGTCGCCGATGGCATAGATGCCGTCAACGCTGGTCTTGAAATGACCATCGGTTGCCACACGGCCCCGCTCATCGAGCGCCACGCCAACTTCGGCCAGCCCCAGACCTTCGGTATAGGGACGACGGCCAATAGCCACCAGCACGATGTCCGCTTCCAGCTCAGAGGCTTCCCCGCCCTTGGCAGGTTCCAGCGTGACCTTGACACCCTTCTTGTGCTTTTCAACGCCCGTCACCTTTGTGCCAAGCTTGAAGTCGAAGCCCTGCTTCTTGAAGATGCGCTGGGCGTTCTTGACCACTTCGCCATCCATGCCCGGCAGGATCCGGTCGAGGAACTCGACAACCGTCACTTCGGAGCCGAGACGGCGCCAGACCGAGCCAAGCTCAAGCCCGATGACACCGGCACCGACCACAACCAGTTTGCCCGGGACCTTGTCCAGTTCCAGCGCGCCGGTAGAGGAAACCACATGCTTCTCGTCAATCTCGACGCCCGGCAGTGGTGCCACGTCCGAACCGGTGGCAATCACGATCGCCTTGGCCTCAACAGTCTGGACGTCCCCGGTTTCCGGGGTCACTTCGACCTTGCCGGCAGCAACAATTTTGCCTGCGCCGTGGAAGACATCGATCTTGTTCTTCTTGAACAGGAAGTCGACACCGCCAACATTGCTGGCGATCACATCATCCTTGTGGCCCATCATGGCTTTCAGATCGAGGCTCGGCTTGCCGACCTTGATGCCCATGTTTTCGAAATCATGACCCGCTTCCTCGAACAGTTCCGAGGCGTGCAGCAGGGCCTTGGAGGGAATACAGCCAACATTCAGGCAAGTCCCACCATGGGTGCTGCGTTTTTCGACAACGGCAACCTTCATGCCCAGCTGTGCGGCACGAATCGCGCAGACATAACCGCCAGGACCCGTACCGATCACGACCATATCGTATGACATTTCATTCACTCCCGAAGAATGCTGGATAGATGGAGCGTTTGTGCAACCAAACAGGTAAATAAAAACGGGGCGCAAAGACCCCGTTTTGCAATATTCTCTGGATTAGATATCCATGACGAGGCGTTGAGGATCCTCAAGGCTCTCCTTGACGCGAACCAGGAAGGTCACCGCTTCCTTGCCATCAACGATGCGATGGTCATAGGACAGGGCCAGATACATCATCGGACGGATCACGATCTGACCGTTACGGACGACCGGACGGTCCTCGATGCGGTGCATGCCCAGAATACCGGACTGCGGTGCATTGAGGATAGGCGTTGACATCATGGAGCCATAGACACCGCCGTTGGAAACGGTGAAGGTGCCACCCTGCATTTCCTCGATGGTCAGCTGACCGTCGCGGGCACGACGCCCGAATTCGGCAATGGCCTTCTCGATTTCCGCCAGCGACATCTTGTCGGCATCACGGACAACCGGAACGACCAAACCGCGCGGAGACCCCACGGCAACGCCCAGATGAACGAAATGCTTGTAGATGATGTCCGTGCCATCGATCTCGGCGTTGACAGCGGGAATTTCTTCCAGAGCCTTGCAGATCGCCTTGGCAAAGAAGCCCATGAAGCCCAGACGGACGCCATGTTTCTTCTCGAACAGATCCTTGTACTGCTTGCGCATGTCCATCACGGCCGACATGTCCACGTCGTTGAACGTGGTCAGCATCGCAGCAGTGCTCTGCGCATCTTTCAGGCGGCGGGCAATGGTCTGGCGCAGCTTGGTCATGCGAACCCGCTCTTCACGGGCAGCATCGTCTGGTGCAGAAGCCGGACGGTTGGCCACCGGCGCAGGCTGAGCCCCGACAGGAGCCGTTGCACCAGCAGCGATGGCATTGATCACGTCACCCTTGAGGACCTGACCGCGCACGCCGGAACCAGCCACAGAAGCAGGATCAACCTTCTTCTCGGCCATCATCTTGGCAGCACTCGGTGCCGGAGGCATGGAGGTCGGAGCAGCCGGAGCAGCAACGGGCGCCGGAGCAGGAGCCGTTTCCTTCTTTGGAGCCGGCGCCGCCGCAGCAGCCCCTTCGCCTTCCAGCAGCATGGCCAGAAGCGCACCAACTTCAACCGTTTCCCCTTCAGCGGCGACAATATCGCCAAGAGTGCCAGAGACCGGAGCTGGCACCTCGATGGTTACCTTGTCGGTTTCCAGCTCGACGAGCGGCTCATCGGCCTGAACCGCATCACCGGTTGCCTTGAACCATTGACCGATGGTCGCTTCGGTCACTGATTCGCCCAGTGTAGGGACTTTGATTTCCGTAGCCATTTGGTTATCTCACATTTATCAATTTATGTCGCCGGTTACTCGGCAAACGCATCATCAAGGAAGGCCTTGAGCTGAGCCTGATGTCGGCTCATAAGACCGGTCGCTGTCGCTGCGGATGCCGGACGCCCAGCGTAGGTCGGCCGTTTGACACTCGCATCAATCTGATTGAGAACCCATTCCATGTAAGGCTCGATGAAGGTCCAGGAACCCTGGTTCTTCGGTTCTTCCTGACACCAGATCACGTCAGCCTGCTTGAAGCGGCTCAGCTCCTTGATCAGGGTTTTTGCCGGGAACGGATAGAGCTGTTCGACACGCATGATGTAGACATCATTGATACCGCGTCTTTCGCGCTCTTCATAAAGATCGTAATAAACCTTGCCGGTACACAAAATGACGCGACGGATCTTGTCGTCCGAGGTCAGCTTGATTTCCTGGTTGGGCCGGATTTCCGCATCATCCCAGAGCACACGATGGAACGTGCTGCCCGCGCCCAGTTCGGCCAGATTGGAAACAGCCCGCTTGTGGCGCAGAAGGCTCTTCGGAGTCATCAGGATCAGCGGCTTGCGGAAGCTGCGTTTCACCTGACGGCGCAGAATATGGAAATAGTTGGCTGGTGTGGTGCAGTTGGCCACCTGGATGTTATCCTCGGCGCAAGACTGCAGATAGCGCTCCAGACGGGCCGAACTGTGTTCCGGACCCTGCCCTTCATAGCCATGCGGCAGCAGAACCACCAGACCGGACGCACGCAACCACTTGCGTTCTGCCGAGCTGAGGAACTGGTCAAAGACCACCTGCGCCCCGTTGGCAAAGTCGCCAAACTGGGCTTCCCACATCGTCAGGCCGCCCGGCTCCGCAAGCGAATAGCCATATTCAAAGCCGAGAACAGCCTCTTCCGAGAGCATCGAGTTGATGACCTCATAGCGGTTCTGCCCGTCGGCAACATGGTTGAGCGGAATGTAGCGGCTTTCGTCCTGCTGGTCATACAGCACCGTGTGGCGCTGGGAGAAGGTGCCGCGTTCACTGTCCTGACCGGACAGGCGAACCGGATGCCCCTCACGCACCAGCGTAGCAAAGGCGAGGGATTCGGCGGTGGCCCAATCGATGCCCTCACCGGTTTCCATCATCTTGGCGCGGTTATCAAGGAAGCGCTGCACCGTGCGATGTACGTTGAAACTTTCCGGAACCGTGGTCAGTTTGTGGCCGATCTCGCGCAGGGTTTCCACATCGACGCCCGTATTGCCGGACCGACGATCATCTTCGGCGCTGGCGGTCGTCAGACCGGACCACTTGCCGTCGAACCAGTCGGCCTTGTTCGGCGAGAAGCTCTGACCAGCTTCGAACTCGTCATCAAGCATCTTGCGAACGTCAGCCCGCATCTGATCGAAGTCTTCCTGGGTGATCACGCCTTCAGCAATCAGCTTGTCGGCATAATGCTGCAGGCTCGTCGGATGCTGACGAATCTTCTTGTACATCAGCGGCTGGGTAAAGGCCGGCTCGTCGCCTTCGTTATGACCGAAGCGACGATAGCAGAACATGTCGATCACGACCGGCTTGCCAAACAGCTGACGGAACTCCGTCGCGATCTTCGCGGCGAACACCACGGATTCCGGATCATCCCCGTTACAGTGGAAGATCGGAGCTTCGATCATCTTGGCAAGGTCGGACGGATAAGGCGACGACCGCGAGAAGCGCGGATAGGTCGTAAAGCCGATCTGGTTGTTGATGATGAAATGAATCGACCCGCCGGTCCGGTGCCCTCTGAGGCCGGAAAGACCGAAACACTCGGCCACAACGCCCTGCCCTGCAAAAGCGGCATCACCATGGATGAGCAGTGGCAGAACCGACGTGCGATCCACCTGAGTGGTCTCGATGAACTTGCCATCGTGAGCAGACAGCTGATCCTGCTTGGCGCGCGCCTTGCCCAGAACGACCGGGTTGACGATTTCCAGATGCGACGGGTTTGCAGTCAGCGACAGATGCACGTTGTTGTCGTCGAACGCACGGTCCGAAGAAGCACCAAGGTGATACTTCACGTCACCCGAGCCTTCCACGTCATCCGGCGTGATCGAGCCACCCTTGAATTCATGGAAAATGGCGCGGTGCGGTTTGCCCATCACCTGGCTGAGAACGTTGAGGCGGCCACGGTGGGCCATGCCAAATACGATCTGCTTGACGCCCATGGCGCCACCACGCTTGATGATCTGCTCCAGCGCGGGAATGAGAGACTCGCCACCATCAAGGCCAAACCGTTTGGTGCCGGTGTATTTGAGGTCGAGGAATTTCTCGAAGCCTTCTGCTTCCACCAGCTTGTAGAGAATGGCCTTCTTGCCATTGTTGGTGAAGGCGATCTGCTTGTCCGGCCCTTCGATGCGTTCCTGAATCCAGGACTTCTCGGCCGGATCCGAAATATGCATGAACTCCACCCCAAGGGTAGAGCAATAGGTCCGGCGCAGAATTTCGAGCATTTCCGGGATGGTTGCAAACTCAAGCCCGAGAACATGGTCGATGAAAATCTTGCGAGAATAATCAGCTTCCGTAAAGCCGTAGGACGAAGGATGCAGCTCTTCGTGATCCTTCGCATCGGCCAGATTGAGCGGATCGAGATCGGCATGCAGATGCCCGCGCATGCGGTAGGCGCGGATCATCATCAGGGCGCGGACAGAATCCCGCGTCGCCTGCTGGACGGCAGCATCGGTCAGTTCCACACCCTGACTCTGCGCCTTGCTTTTCAGCTTGTCGCCCAGTTTTTTCTCGTCAACAGCGAAATCGCCGCCAGCAAGTGCCGAGACCAACTCACCATTGGTCGCGGGAGGCCAGTCTGCGCGCTTCCACGAAGCCCCCTTTGCGTTTGCGACAATATCGTTCTTGTTATCCTGCAGATCCCTGAAGAAGACTCGCCACTCTTCTGCAACGGATGTTGGATCTTCCTGAAAACGGGCATAAAGATCTTCGATATAGGACGCGTTACCCCCATAGAGGAAAGAAGATAACGCGAACGCTTCATTTGCGTCCTGACGTGCCATCGTCACCACCGCCGAACATTCGTTCGGTCTCTTATTTCAGATACAGCACCATTGCTGAACTGGTTTGCAGCTGCGGGGCAGGGACAACCCCTACCCCGCAGCTATAATCTAATGTCGCGCTTTTACTTACCTTTGAGCAAGTCAACCAAAGTGGTACCGAGACTTGCCGGAGAAGGCGAAACGCGAATCCCTGCGCTTTCCATCGCAGCGATTTTATCTTCGGCCCCGCCCTTGCCGCCAGAAATCACGGCGCCGGCATGGCCCATCGTGCGCCCCGGAGGCGCCGTACGGCCGGCAATAAAGCCAACCATGGGTTTTTTGCGCCCCTTGGATGCCTGCTCCTTGAGCCACTCGGACGCTTCCTCTTCCGCGGAACCGCCGATTTCACCAATCATGATGATCGACTTGGTTTCAGGATCATCCAGGAACAGGTCCAGCACATCGATAAACTCGGTGCCCTTGACCGGATCACCGCCGATACCAACAGCAGTGGTCTGGCCCAGACCTTCATTCGTCGTCTGGAACACTGCCTCATAGGTAAGTGTGCCGGAGCGCGAAACAATACCCACTGAACCTTTCTTGAAGATGGAGCCCGGCATAATGCCGATCTTGCATTCTTCAGGGGTCAGGATACCCGGGCAGTTCGGGCCAAGCAGGCGGGAGCTGGAATCCTCCAGGCGCCGCTTCACCTTCACCATGTCCACCACGGGAATACCCTCGGTGATGCAGGTGATGAACTCCACCCCGGCATCAATCGCCTCGATGATCGCAGCAGCAGCCCCTGCGGGCGGCACATAGATGACCGAAGCGGTGGCGCCGGTAGCGTCCTTGGCGTCCTTTACAGTCTTGAAAATGGGCAGTTCTGCGGCACACTCGACCCCGGAGGACCAGGTTTCCCCACCCTTTTTGGGATGAACACCCGCAACCATTTTCGTACCGAAGTAGCAAAGAGCCTGTTCCGTGTGGAACGTGCCGGTCTTGCCGGTCAGGCCCTGCACGATGATTTTGGTGTCTTTGTTGACAAGAATCGACATCGAATTAGGCCCCCTTCACTGCTGCCACGATTTTCTGAGCGGCGTCGTTGAGATCGTCAGCAGGAATCACGTTGAGATCGCTCTCCGCGATGAGTTTCTTGCCTTCTTCAACCCGCGTCCCTTCCAGTCGTACAACGAGGGGCACTTTCAGCCCGACTTCCTGAACCGCCGTCAAGACGCCCTGCGCAATCACGTCGCAGCGCATGATGCCGCCGAAGATGTTGACCAGAATGCCTTTGACATTCGGATCAGAGGTAATGATCTTGAACGCTGCCGTGACCTTCTCGACGCTTGCACCACCACCCACATCGAGGAAGTTGGCAGGCTCGGCACCGTAAAGCTTGATAATGTCCATGGTCGCCATGGCAAGGCCAGCACCATTCACCATGCAGCCGATGTTGCCATCGAGCGCGACATAGGCGAGATCAAATTTGGAGGCCTCGATTTCCTTCTCATCCTCTTCCGTCAGATCGCGCAGTTCCATCACGTCCGGGTGGCGGAACAGGGCGTTGCCATCAAAAGAAACCTTCGCATCGAGCACACGCAGACGCTGGTTTTCCATGACGATCAGCGGATTGACCTCAAGCAGGGACATGTCCTTCTCGACAAAGGCCTTGTAGAGGATCGGGAACAGATGCATGCCGTCATCGCGCGCAGAGCCCTCAAGCCCCAGCGCATCACAAAGCGCAATGGCATTGTCGGCCGTAACGCCCGCATTCGGATCGATGGCAACCGTGACGATCTTCTCCGGGGTTTCTTCGGCGACGGTTTCAATGTCCATGCCGCCTTCGGTGGAAACCACGAAAGACACCCGACCGCAGGAGCGGTCCACCAGAAGGGAGAGATAAAGCTCGCGGTCAATATCGGCGCCATCTTCGATATAGAGGCGGTTGACCTGCTTGCCGGCAGCGCCGGTCTGCTTGGTTACCAGGGTTGCCCCCAGCATCTGCTTGGCAAAGGTGCTAACATCCTCTTTCGAGAAAGCCAGGCGGACGCCGCCCTTTTCACCAGCAGCTTCTTCCTTGAATTTGCCCTTGCCGCGGCCACCCGCGTGGATCTGGGATTTGACAACCCAGAGCGGACCGCCAAGTTTTTCTGCGGCAGCAGCCGCTTCCTCAGCAGAAAATATAGCAATGCCGTCGGCGACAGGCGCTCCATATTCCTTTAGAAGCGCC
Organism: Cohaesibacter haloalkalitolerans; assembly: GCF_003574655.1. Lineage (GTDB taxonomy): Bacteria > Pseudomonadota > Alphaproteobacteria > Rhizobiales > Cohaesibacteraceae > Cohaesibacter > Cohaesibacter haloalkalitolerans. Next base: position 497,543 of record NZ_QNUM01000001.1, on the reverse strand, counting down.
TTCGCCTGATACTCATGAATATTCATGGGATCTCCCCTAATCTTTGGATCGGCCTGATGAACACCGTGAGCAAGCGCCACCAGACTGGTCTTTGCTTATGGTCTTAATGCACCACTTCCTTGCGTCACGCGGACCATCCCCATGGGCCTTGTCCTGCAGGGAAGTGATACAATAATTTAGGCCGGAGAAATTCCTGAGCCGTAAGCCAGGAGCTCAGGAATATCCGGTATCATGCCCTCTCGATTGATCAAGCCGTCTCAAGAGGGGGGATCTCAATCGCCAATCAGCCTCAAGCGAGCTCGGGAGCCAGACGAATGCAAGCCTCGATGAGGCCCTTTACAGAATCGACAGAGTGGTCGAACTGTGCTTTTTCGTCCTTGTCCATTTCGATCTCGACAATGCGCTCGATGCCGCCTGCACCGATAACGGTCGGCACACCAACATACATGCCGTCTACGCCATACTCACCGGAGAGGTAAGCTGCGCAAGGCATGACACGCTTTTTGTCCTTGAGGTAAGATTCAGCCATTGCAATTGCAGAAGCTGCCGGAGCATAGAAAGCCGAACCGGTTTTCAGAAGCTTGACGATTTCTGCGCCGCCATCACGGGTGCGCTGAACGATTTCTTCCAGACGGCTCTCGGTGATCCAGCCCATTTTGATGAGGTCCGGGAGAGGAATGCCTGCAACCGTGGAATAACGGATGAGCGGAACCATGGTATCGCCATGACCACCCAGAACGAATGCGGTAACGTCCTTGACGGATACGTCGAATTCGTCTGCCAGGAAATAACGAAAACGAGCGGAGTCCAGAACGCCAGCCATGCCGACAACCTTGTTGGCAGGCAGACCGGAGAATTTCTGCAGAGCCCAAACCATCGCATCGAGCGGGTTGGTGATGCAGATAACAAAGGCATCTGGTGCATATTTGCCAATGCCAGCACCAACCTGCTGCATGACCTTCAGGTTGATTTCAACCAGGTCATCACGGCTCATGCCAGGCTTGCGAGGCACACCAGCGGTGACGATCACGACGTCAGCGCCAGCAATGGCTTCGTAGGACTGAGTACCAGACAGTTTAGCATCGAAGCCGTCCACCGGAGACGATTCAGCGATATCGAGAGATTTACCTTCCGGTGTCCCTTCAGCGATGTCGAAAAGGACGACGTCGCCCATTTCGCTCAAGCTTGCCAGGTGTGCCAGAGTCCCGCCGATTTGGCCTGATCCGATGAGAGCAATTTTCTTCCGCGCCATATTCAGTTTCCCTTAACGTAAGGTTCTCCCAGAACTGGGAATGGATGGCTGTGAGTACCGCGAATCCGGTGCGCTTTCAAGTCGCAGATAGTTTTAAATGCATAAAAAACCCGAGACTTTTGGCGAACTTAACCTTTACGTTAAGGTAATTATAAGCTCAAGCACTTATCGAGATACTCATCCGACTGCATTTCCGTAAGACGGGACGCAGTTCTGTCGAATTCAAAGGCTTCCGTTCCATTGAGAAGCCCCCCCAATTCGAACTGCGATGCCTCAGCCAGAGCAATGATCCTGAGATGATTGTCATAGAAGGTGTCAATCAGGATGATGAAGCGCTTGGCCTCGTTGCGCATGGAGCGTTCGAAGCGCGGAATCCCCTCGATAAACACCGTATGATAGAGCTCACAGAGGCGCAGATAGTCGGACGCACCCAGCGGTTTGGCGCACAGATCCGCAAAGGAAAACCGGGCCATGCCATGATAGGCCTGAGGCACGTGAATGCTGCGGCCCTGCACTTCAACTGCATCACTGGGGGCGCATGGCCCCTCGATCACCGTTTCCCACATCGCCTGAAACCGCTGCCGCGTCTCCAATCCGTCGGGATAGAGGTAGACAGGCTGCCCGCCAAGCTTTTCCATGCGGAAATCCGTTCGGGACGACAGACGGACCACTTCGCAATGCTGCTGCAAAAGCCCGATAAAAGGCACAAACAGCTGGCGGTTGAGGCCATCCTTGTAGAGCAGGTTCGGCTCGACATTCGACGTGGCCACCACCACCACACCATCGGCAAACAGCCGCGAGAACAGCCGCCCCAGCAGCATGGCATCAGCAATGTCTGTGACGCTGAACTCATCAAAGCATAACAGCCGCACTTCCCTGCACAGGTCCTCGGCCACCGGCTTGATCGGATCATCGCCCTTGATTTTGCCGCTGGCGATATCGGCCCGCGCCTGCTTGATGCGAGCATGCATGTCGCGCATGAATTCGTGAAAATGGAACCGCTGCTTGCGTCTGACCGGCACGATCTCGAAAAACAGGTCCATGATCATGGTCTTGCCACGACCAACCTCGCCCCAGATATAGAGGCCTCTGACAGGCTCGGCAGGCTGGCGCTTGGCAAACAGCCAGCCAAGAGAAGAGGTCTTGCGAGACAGGCGCTTTTCGCTCACCTGTTCCAGCAGACGGTCGAAGCGGACAGCCAGCGCCCGCTGGTCTGCATCTGCCTCGATTTCGCCGTGGCGCACCTTGCTGTCGTAAAAATCGGAAACCGATATGTCGCCCAGATCTCCAGTCAAAAATGTGCCTCATATGCTCGTGACATCAAATCGGCCAACCCCACGGTGGCACACCCACACACCATGAAACCGACAGCTAACCCGATCCACCGCGCGTAAGAGTGGCGGCGGGAATGGTCCTGCTTTAGGGGAAATATCAGCGCAAGGAAATGATTCCTAAGACGAATCAGACCCTCGGACGCAATGAACCGCTCCACCGCGCGCGGACAAGCGATCGGTGGAGATCCGGTATTGCGCCGCCAAACGGTGATCAACGGAAGAAGGACAGCGTGCGACCATCCATCGTCGACTGACCGGAGAAACGCCCGGTGCCGTTCGAATAGAAGCGCGACAGGATTGTCGTCCCATCCTCGGCAATGAAGACGACGAGCTTCTTGCCATCCAGACGCCAGGCGTTGATGCGCTGCAGATCGGAGCTGTTACAGCCCCGCGTGGAAGCGCGATAGCCACCCGTCCAGTTGGTCAGGTTGACCGTCAACTGGCATTGCTCGGCCCCGGAGGTCAGCGTCCATGCTCCCAGCAGATCCGTGCGCTTCAATTCGCGGGCGGAAGAGGGAACAGACTGATTGAGGGAAGCAATGTCATTCTGCACCGGCGGCGCCAGCTCAGCCTCTGCCCCCATCGCATTGTTGATGGGCTGCCCGGCCTGAGGGGCCGTGGAATAGGACTGGTTTGGATACTGGTCGTTCGGGATCAGGGAGCCAAGTTGCTGGCTCTCTACCGGTGACGTGGGCGCCGGATTCAACGGGGCAGCATCACCGCCCCCGAACCGGTCAAAGCCAGCGGACGAACAAGCTGTGAGCAACAAACCGGCACACAAAAGCGCGGAATAGCGAATCATACCACTCTCCTTACGTCACACAAATGTGAGTGTTGATTCATATTGGGAACTTTTCAAGAGCGTTTTGAAACAAGCTTAAAGACCAAAGTCTTTCAAATCAAGATTTTTTGAGAACGAGGGTATCACCCTCTTTATTCACACCGGCCCAGACGCCGCGGCCATCAGACCGCAATTTGACGATATCATCGCCCATGTGATCCCGGAGCACGATACGATCATCAAAGGCAACCCAGCTGTCAAGCATGAACAGGCTGGTCGGACAGGCCGACGTGCCGGTTGCCCTGTAGCCATAGCCGCCGGGCTGGTCTTCCAGAACCACTTCACAGGCAGCAGCAAACCCGGAAATGAACCCAACCGGCCGGGCAACCCCATCGGCTCCGCCGCGCGAACCCTTTGCCTGCAACTGCCAGCGCCCGACATAGGGCTTCAGGCTGACATGCTCGGTGCCGAGAGAAACGGAACGCTTGGTGGCTTCCGCATAGGCCTGACGAAACTCGGCATCCACCGCGTCGAATGACCGGGCCTGATCACCCGCGACAAGCGTCTGCTGGTCGGACTTGGAAAATTTGTCCGAAGCGGAAGCAAGGGCAAGATCATTGCCTGGCTCGATCTGAGGCACGGGAGGAAGGGCTGATTCTGCAGGCCCCGGCTGCCTCTGGGCGCTTGAGCTACCAAGCCCCGCACCCGACACGGCACAGCCCCCAAGCATCAGGGAGCAGACCGACATGATCATGATATCTTTGACTTTTTTCACAATCAGTTTCATCCATCAGCCAGAACACAAGCCCTCGGGAACAGGCTTTGAAGCAGGCAGATAAGCCGCCCCAAAACGGACAAGACAACCAGAAATTTTGTCCCGTACAATCCCAAACGCACATCCACGGTTAACAGGGAAATGTGGCAAAGACAAAACCTTTTTACCAAATTCCGTGTTCTTACTAGGTTTTACCATCAAACGCCGTTTGGAGCCGCTAACAAAGCCAGCGCCAGACACAAAAAAGGCTTCCCGGACGCAAACCCGGAAAGCCAGCAATGATTACGCCAGACAGCAAAGCCTATCAGGCAGAAACAACCGTACGACCGGAAGAGCCAAGGTCCTTCATGGCTTCTTCAAGGCGGGCAATCATGCCCTGTTCGCCGGCACGGAGCCATTTGCGCGGATCGTAGAATTTCTTGTACGGCGTGCCATTTTCCGGATCAACCTGGTGCTTGAAGGCAACCGGGTTGAGATCCATGTTGGCAGCAACGGCTTCAGCAAAAGCGAACTGGATGTCGGTGTCGATATTCATCTTGAACACGCCATAGGACACGGCTTCTGCGATCTGCTGTTTCGGAGAGCCCGAACCACCGTGGAACACAAGGCTCAATGGCTTTTCGCCAAGACCACGTTCCTTGGCAATCAGTGCCTGGGAAAGCTTCAGGATTTCCGGACGCAGCTTGACGTTGCCAGGAGCATAAACGCCATGCACGTTACCGAAGGAAGCGGCAACGGTGAAGTGGCCGATCTTGGAAAGAATGTCATAGGCATAGAGCACGTCTTCAGGCTGGGTGTAGAGGCGCGGATCGGCTGCATCGCCTTCTTCCAGCTCTTTGCCGATACCGTCTTCTTCACCACCGGTCACGCCCAGCTCGATTTCAAGGCTCATGCCCATCGGAGCCATGCGTTCCAGATATTTGGCGCTGATGGCAACGTTCTCTTCGAGGGTCTCTTCAGACAGGTCGATCATGTGGGAGGTATAGAGCGGCTTGCCATTTGCCTTGAAGTATTTTTCACCTTCGTCAAGCAGGCCATCGACCCATGGCAGCAGTTTCTTGCTGCAGTGGTCGGTATGAAGAACAGCGCAGATGCCATATTCTTCAGCCAGCAGATGAACATGCTGGGCGATGGAAACAGAGCCGAGCACGCGGGCGCGCATGGCATCGGGAGCACCTTGACCAGCAAAGAACTGGGCACCGCCGTTGGACATCTGGATAATGATATCGGATTTCGCTTTGGCAGCAGCTTCCATCACTGCGTTGAGACTATTGGTGCCGGTAACATTGACGGCTGGCAGGGCATATCCACCTTCTTTGCAGGCTTCCAGAAGCTGCAAATATTCTTCACCGGTGACGACGCCGGGGCGCAATTTGAATCCGCTCACGCTGATCTCCCTTATAGTTTCGAGACTAAATTAATTCTCGATAGTCAAATAAAACATTCCTTCTCCAACGTCCAGAAAATAGCAAAGAATGGCGTTCCATAGGTACTATCGATTAGTGCTATTCCGTTATTAGCACAACATGTTGAATCACTTCAACGATTACTGGCGGGGCGGAACCCGGCCTTGCACCGGGCCATCCCTGACGACCAATCTCTGTGTTTTCGCTTAGGCTGACACGCACCATGCGCATATCTCAAAGCCCAATCTGGCCGTTTTCCGCACCTTATCCTGTCATGCTGCGAGCGATCCCGGCAGCAATCCGGTAGCCACGGCCCGATCAATGACGAGCCGCAGGTCTGCATAACAGGCCCTCACCGCCTGTTTGCGGCTACTGGCCTCTTCCCGATCCAGACTACCAAGCACACTCAGACCTGTCACGGGAGGGTTGTCCGGAAAAATCGGCAGTTTGTAGCGCTGGCTCATCGGCTCGAACAGCACCACCAGATCGATCCGCGGAGAATAGGCCTGCAGAAAGATGTCAACGGGCTTTGGGATATAGTCATCCGGTACAATTCCGTTTTCTCTCAGCACATCAAAGACGTGGCGGTCAAGCCGCTCGGATGGATCAAATCCGGCACTGAACGCTCGAACGGCATTGTTCAGCCCCCGATTGAAATAGGCTTCTGCCAATATGCTTCGATCATTGTTTGTCTTGTCGAGAAACAGAATATTTGTCTGCAGCATGAGAGCCTCCCGTTATGCGGACAGTCAGGCAGCCAACTAAACCAACTTTCCGACAACTCCATGACAAACAGGAAAATTCGCGATCCGCGAACGTCTGATTGGCCCGATGTTCAACAGAACAGCACAGTCAGCAGCACTCCCCCTATCTGGTTTGCCCCATCGGCTCTTTCAAGAAGACAAATTTCACCATGAATTCAGAGACTTCCACAGAACGTCGCCCATTCCTGCCACATTCGGAGTCATCCACATATGGACAGCGTGGTCTAGTTCATTCCGCATCGCCCCCCTCGCCCCTGGATATCAAACCGCCCTTGTTTCGACGCAAACAGCCTATTGCAAACGACAAAAGCCGCCCTCCAAAAGGAAGGCGGCTTTTAAAACTGAGTGGGTGGCGAACCACCCGTGCACACCTGGGCGCAGAAATCCTAAACGGCGCGCTCAAGTAGCATGCGTTTGATTTCGGCAATTGCCTTGGCCGGGTTCAGGCCTTTCGGGCAAACCTTGGTGCAGTTCATGATCGTGTGACAACGATAGGCACCGAAGGCATGATCGAGCTGGGAAAGACGTTCGCCGGTATATTCGTCGCGGCTGTCGATGATCCAGCGGTAAGCCTGCAGCAGGGCCGATGGGCCGATGTAACGATCGCCGTTCCACCAGTAGGATGGGCAGGAGGTCGAGCAGCAGGCGCAAAGGATGCACTCATAAAGGCCGTCAAGCTTCTGACGATCTTCATGGGACTGCAGCCATTCGGTATCCGGAGCCGGGGTATCCGTTTTCAGATAAGGCTCGATGGACGCATGCTGGGCATAGAAGTTGTTGAGGTCGGGAACCAGATCCTTGACCACCTTCATGTGCGGCAGCGGATAGACCTTCACGGTCTTGGACTTGCACTGATCCATGCCGAAGGTGCAGGCGAGGGTGTTTGCACCATCGATATTCATGGCGCAAGAACCGCAGATGCCTTCACGGCAGGACCGGCGCAGCGTCAGCGTTGCGTCGATATTGTCTTTGATGTAGAGCAGCCCGTCGAGAACCATTGGGCCACAATTGTCACGATCAACATAATAGGTGTCGATCTGTGGGTTTTTGCCGTCATCAGGATTCCAGCGATACACGCGGAATTCGGTCAAGTTGGTCGCACCTTCAGGTTTTGGCCAGGTCTTGCCTTCTTTAATCCGTGAATTTTTCGGCAGCGCAAGTTCAACCATCTTTTCGCTCCGTATTCGGGTCGACCCTAGTCGCATCACGGCGACGTCGGGTATAAATTTCGAAAAGGCCGGGCAACGTCATGCTGCCCGACTTGAAGGGCATTAGTAGACGCGAGCTTTCGGCGCGATCTTCGCCAGATCGATACCGCCTTCTTCCGGAGGAGTCAGCGGATCGAGAATGACAGGACGATAGTCGAGTTTGACCCCGCCATCTTCAGCGACCCAAGCCAGCGTATGCTTGCGCCAGTTTTCGTCATCACGACCACCCAGAGGACCATCTTTATAGTCTTCGCGAGCGTGAGCGCCACGGCTTTCCTTACGGGCCTCGGCACCAACGACCGTCGGCAGAGCGTTGATCATCAGGTTCTGCAGCTCAAGGGATTCCATCAGGTCGGAGTTCCATACCAGCGACCGGTCGGTCACCTTCATGTCACCCAGTTCACCCCAGATGGCAGCCATTTCCTTGCAGCCCTGTTCCAGCGTTTCCTGAGTACGGAAGACGGCAGCGTTGTTCTGCATGCTCTTCTGCATCTTCAGGCGCAGCTGGGCAGTGGACTGGGAACCGTTTGCATGACGGACCTTGTCGAAGTTGGACATGATCTTGTCAAAGCAAGCCTGGTTCGGTGTCGGCATCGGGGCTTCGCGGTCGATAACCTTGCCGGCCTTGATGGCAGCGGCGCGGCCAAAGACCACAAGGTCGATGAGCGAGTTGGAGCCAAGACGGTTTGCACCGTGAACAGACGCACAGGCAGCTTCACCAACAGCCATGAGGCCCGGAGCGATAGCATTCGGATCTTCCTTGGTCGGAGCCAGAACTTCACCCCAATAGTTGGTCGGAATACCGCCCATGTTGTAGTGAACCGTCGGCAGAACCGGAATTGGTTCCTTGGTCACGTCAACACCGGCAAAGATCTCGGCCGATTCGGAAATACCGGGCAGACGTTCTGCCAGCATGGCCGGATCAAGGTGATCAAGATGCAGGTAGATATGGTCCTTGAGCGGGCCAACACCGCGACCTTCGCGAATTTCGATGGTCATGCAGCGGGAAACAACGTCGCGGGACGCAAGGTCCTTGGCGCTCGGAGCATAGCGCTCCATGAAGCGTTCGCCTTCGGAGTTCACCAGATAGCCACCTTCACCACGAACACCTTCGGTGATCAGGCAGCCGGCGCCGTAGATGCCGGTCGGGTGGAACTGAACGAATTCCATGTCCTGCAGCGGCAGGCCAGCGCGGGCGATCATGGCGTTACCGTCACCGGTAATCGTATGAGCCGACGTTGCGGAGAAGTAGGCGCGACCATAACCACCGGTAGCCAGAACGACCATCTTTGCGTTGAAGCGATGGACAGTACCGTCGTCAAGGTTCCAGGCAACCAGACCTTCGCAGACACCGTCTTCGCTCATCAGCAGATCGAGGCCGAAATATTCAATGTAGAATTCAGCCTTGTTGCGGATGGACTGACCATAGAGCGTATGCAGGATGGCGTGGCCGGTACGGTCGGCAGCAGCACAGGTACGCTGCACAGCCGGGCCTTCGCCGTAGTTCTGCATGTGACCGCCGAACGGACGCTGATAGATCTTGCCTTCTTCCGTACGGGAGAACGGCACACCATAATGTTCCAGTTCGTAAACGGCAGCAGGCGCTTCACGGCAGAGATATTCCATGGCGTCGGTATCGCCGAGCCAGTCAGACCCCTTGACGGTGTCATACATATGCCACTGCCAGCTGTCCGGGCCCATGTTCTGCAGAGAAGCAGCAATACCGCCCTGAGCAGCAACCGTGTGCGAACGGGTCGGGAAAACCTTGGTTACGCAAGCGGTGCGCAGACCCTGTTCGGCCATGCCGAGCGTTGCGCGCAGCCCGGCGCCACCGGCACCCAGAACCACAACGTCATGATAGTGGTCGTGAACATCATAGGCACGACCATTGATATTATATGTATTGGCCATCTGATCTTACCCTCCAAATGCCACTTTAAGCACCGCAAAGAAAAGGGCGGCACAGACGACGATCGCCGCGAAGCTGTTCACGATTTTTGTCAGCGTGCGATAGAGCTGATTCTGGAAATAGTCTTCCGGAATGGTGATGGCACCAAGATAGGCGTGATATCCGGAGACAGCGATAACCAGCAACAGGAAGATCGCAATGACGGGATGACCGACAAGTGCCTTGGCCTGCTCATAGTCCGACCCGGCAGCTGCCATTACGAAAATGACAAAACCGATGGTGAGGAAAACCAGAGCCACCGCCGTAAGCCGTATCATCCAGTGATGTTCCGTGCCGTGATGGGTTTCACCAAGGCCACGGATGATTTTGGTAGGTGTTTTCATTTCTCTCTCCCCGTCCTCACATCACAGCGTAACCGATAATCCAGATAACGACCGTCAACAGGAAGCCGCCCAGAATGGTTGCACGATAAAGGAATTCAATCTGGGGCTTCTCAATCATCACAGGGATGTCCCACAGAAAGTGGCGAAGACCACCAAGCATGTGATGCATGAGTGACCAGGTAAAGCAGAACAGCACAAAGCGCCCGATAAAGGAGCCCCAGAGGGTCTGCGCGGTATCAAAGGCTTCAGGTCCGATTGCCAGAGCAATCAGCCAGTAAGCCAAAAAGAACATGCCGATGTAAGCCCCAACCCCGGTAACGCGATGGCTGATGGAAGTCGCCATCGACAGGGTGATCTTATAGGCAAAGTATTGGACATGGGGAGATGTAGGGCGCTTGCCCTTCAGGTCGACGTCTGTCATTTTTTCGGTCCTCGACAGCTGACACTTACGTAGTACGTAAAAATAACCGGTTTAGGTCTGCATGCCTGTTGTCATAGCGAGATTTCTGGATCTGGTCAAAGCGACCAACCCGCTAAATCGATGAATTTTGTCCAAACTGCGCCTAACGGACAGTATCACATTTGAACAATAATGCCATTAACTCAATCAGATTAAGATCAAGTAAGCAATATCTTAGCGGACATGGCGAAACTTAGTTGCAATCATGGGGATGATAAATGATATTTCGCAAACCCTCCCATTTTTTGGCACTTAAGCCACAAATCAATGACGCACGAGCTTAAAAAGACTCCCGTATGATTCTCTCGGGGCTTCAGCTCAGCGCAGTTCCCTCCTCGTCACCCCGACAACATGGACATGTCAGGGCGCCCTGCGAAGCAGAGCGCTTCACCCTCTTGTACCATGATCAGTGCGGCAGCACCAACCACAGATCCATATCCAGAATGACAGATGGTTCATAACCGGTTTCCGTCTTGCCCGGAAATCCGTTGCATGGCGCGTCCTTGGTGGCGCACAGCCGAACCCTCAGAGCCCCGACGTCGTCACGGGCCGGCAATTCGGCCTTGTCGAGGATTTCCGACCAGGCGAATACGGTTTCACCGGCAAAAAGCGGTGCAACATGACGTCCCCCGTTGATTGCCGCGATGTGGAAGGCATTGGACAGGCCGTTGAACGACAGGGCGCGGGCCAGCGAAATCACATGCCCGCCATAGATGAGCCGCCGTCCGAATCGCCCCTTGCCCTCGGTGAACTGGTTGAAATGTACCTTGGCGGTGTTCTGATAGAGACGCGTCGCCATCTGGTGCTCGGCCTCTTCCACGGTCATGCCATCCACATGATCGATCTTTTCACCAACCTCATAGTCGGCCCACTTGTAAGGCGATCCGGAGAGATCGGTGTCGAACCCGTCGACATCCAGAATGGGCACCGCATCGCCAAGCGAATCGGGTGACAGAGCCGCTGGCAGCGATGGCACACTGTCCTGACCGGTCGGCGTGGCCGGATCCTTCTTGCGCACCATCACCCAGCGGACATAATCGAGCACGGTCTCGCCATGCTGGTTCACCCCGCGGGAGCGCACATAGACCACGCCGGTCTGGCCGTTGGAGTTCTCCTTGAGCCCGATCACTTCCGAGGTGGCTGTCAGGCTGTCGCCCGGGAACACCGGCACAAGAAAACGGCAACCCGCATAGCCCAGATTGGCCACGGCATTGAGCGAAATGTCCGGCACGGTCTTGCCAAAGACAATATGGAACACCAGAAGATCATCGAGCGGTGCCTTTTCATAGCCAAGGCCCCGGGCAAACACGTCCGAACTCTGCACTGCAAAACGGGAACCATAGAGTGCCGTATAGAGAGCAGAATCCCCGGCTGTTACCGTGCGCGGCGTTGCATGGCGAATCACCTGCCCGATTGAAAAGTCTTCGAAATAATTGCCCGGATTTGTCTTGCTCATGGTCCCCTCCTCCTTGTCCCGCAGCATGGGAAATGCCGCAGGCCTTGCGAGCAATATATTGCAGCGCAGCAAAGCTGTCATTTGGAGGAAAGGCGGAGAAAGGCCAAGAGAAAGAAAGAGAGAGAAATACCGGGAAAGAAAGACCGAAAGAGAAAAGGGATGCCGATCACTCGCCATCCCCTGCAAATCATGTCTGCAGCCTTGCTGGCTCAGGCCATCTTCGGCGGCGCCTCACCAATGGATTTCTCCGAGCTGTCCGCCTGCCCCTTGACCCAGTAGCCCGAGGCCTTCATCCAGGTCAGCGGATGACCAAGCTCTTCCAGAAAATGGGTACGGATGGCCTTGGCAACCCGGGCTTCGGCAGCAATCCAGACATAGGTGCCTTCCCCGCAGGCAACATCGCCAATGGCCTCAAGGAACGGCGCCGGGTCGTCAGAAGCATGCTCAGGCCTGTGAATCCATGTCGTCGTCAGGGTCGCATCGGTCTTGAACGACTGCTCGTCCGCAGCGCCAGGCACTGCGATATAGGCGTCGATCGCCACACCGGCAGCGGTTTCCTCGATCCGTCGACCGATCGCTGGCAGGGCGGTTTCATCGCCAATGAGGATGAAGCGCCGTATATCGCCCGTCACCACAGCAGACCCGCGCGGGCCACCAATCTGCAGGCTGTCGCCCGGCTTCACCGCCAGCGCCCAGGCCGTCGCCGGACCGGCATCATGCACGGCAAAGTCAACCACCAGCGTCTGAGCCTCATTGTCATAGGCGCGTGGCGTGTAGTCCCGCATGGCCATCATGCCACTGGCATCTGGCACGAACAGCTTGATGTGATCATCCGGAGCCAGGCTGGTAAAGTCTGCAAGGCTTTCGCCGCCAAGCGTCACCCGCACCATGGCAGGGGTAAGTCGCTCGACGCTCAGGACCTCAAGATCCCGCCTCTTCAATTCGTGGCGCACCCGCTCCACCGTCGGTGCTGAAGTCGTTTCTACAGTCATAAACCACCATTCATTTAATCAGATATATTTTAGATATATCTCAACGCAAATCCGAAATTCAAGAGTTTGTAACTCAACATTTACAAAAAAGCGAGCCCGATCCATATCAGTCTCGCCTGTCGACGAAGTGTCCGTCAGCAACAAAAAAAGGCGGCCAGCAGCCACCTTGATTCGTTTTCTCTGAAAGCCCGCCTTACAGCGCCCCCAAAACCACGTCCCGGCTATACTCAAAGGGTTCGACCAGTTTGGTTACGGCCTGGCCGCATTTCATCACCTTGGCCTCTGCATCATAGGCCAGACTTGGCGAGCCGTGCAGCTCCCAACCCTTGGAAAGAGCCTCGGTCACGCGGTGACAGAAGTTGGCGTCATCCACCCCTGTGAGAAACCGGTATACTCTTTGTTTTTCGTTCATGACTATTCCTCATCCCGGGCAGCAATGGCCTCGGCAATGTCGACCAGCCGACGTGCCATTTCCGCATGCAGCCGCTCGACCATTTTTCCATCAATCGTCATGACATTCTTGGACTGATTCTCCGGTGCATCAAAGGCCTCAATCACTCGGCGACCCCATGCCACGTCCGTTTCGTCGGGTGAGAAGATCCGGTTGCAGTCGGCAATCTGTTTGGGGTGAATGATGGTCTTGCCGTCCATCCCCATTTCCTTGCCCTGTTCGCACTCGGCAACGAAGCCGTCGGCATCATTGAAGTGGTTGAACACCCCGTCGATGACGTCGAGATCATAGCTTCTGGCGGCAGCCTGACAGTTCATCAACCAGCCATAGACCGGAGCTCGCCCGGCCACCATGGCAACCCGGGTCTCCTTGACCAAGTCATTGGTTCCCAAAATGAAACAGCTCAGACGACGGCCGTGATATTCCTGCGTTGCAGCAGCAATTTCAAGGGCTCGAAGCATGCCCTGCGGGGTCTCCATCATCGCCCAGATCTTGATGGACTGATCCGCACCGGCATCGTTCATTTTGCGCCCGACGGTGAAGACATCCTCGGCGCTGTTGACCTTGGGGATGAGCACGGCATCCGGCTTGGCCTCGATGGCTGCGGCCAGATCGGCCTCTCCCCACGGGGTTTCCAGTCCGTTGATCCGGATCACCACTTCCCGGTGTCCGAAGCCACCGGCCTTCACCGCCTCGGCGACCTGTTTTCGTGCCACGTCCTTCATGTCCATGGCTACGGAATCCTCCAGGTCCAGCAGCAGCACATCCACATCAAGGCCACGGGCTTTTTCGAGGGCACGAGCGTTGGAACCGGGCATGTAAAGAGCTGTTCGGCGCGGTCTGAAAGACATTGAAATTTCTCCGATCTTTGAGGCAATATGCGAGCGCGCGACAACTTAAAACACAAACGCGCACCTAGCCATCCCCTTCCTTAGGCCAACCTCCCCTGAAGGAAGACAAGAAGAAAAGCGGAACAGCAAATGAAACAGGCAGATCTCGTCATTATTGGTGGCGCAATCATGGGTGCCTCTGTGGCCTATTTCCTGAAGAAGGATCTCGGCTTCGAAGGGTCAGTTCTGGTGGTCGAAAAGGACCCCACCTATGCCAACAGTTCAACCACACTTTCGGCGGCGTCGATTCGCCAGCAGTTCTCAACGCCCGAGAACATAGCCCTGTCCCAGTACGGGCTGCAATTCTTCAGTGAGCTGAAGGATCGTTTCGGTCCTGATGCAGATATCGCCTACCACGAGGGCGGCTATCTCATTCTGGCCTCCGAGGCTGGCCTGCCGATCCTGCAGAACAATTACAAGACCCAGATCGCATGCGGCGCCGACATCGAGCTGATGTCTCCCGATGAGATGAAGAAGACCTTCCCCTGGCTCAATGTCGAGGATCTGGCAGCCGGTGCCTATGGCCGCTCCGGTGAAGGCTGGTTCGACGCCCACATGTTCCTTGATCTGGTCCGCAAGGGCGCCATTGCCGCTGGTGCGGAATTCATCAAGGGCACCGTGGTCGCCATGGAGAAGCAGGGCAGCAAGGTTACTGCCGTCAAGCTCGACAACGGCGACACCATCGCCTGCGGTGCCGTGGTCAACTGCGCCGGTGCCAACGCAGGCAAGGTCGCAGCCCTACTCGACATTCCCCTGCCGATAGAGCCGCGCAAGCGCACGATCTTTGTCATCGACAACAAGAAGCCGCATCCCAACATGCCGCTGATCACCGACACCACTGGCGTCTATATCCGTCCCGAAGGCGAGTTCTTCATCTCCGGCTGCCCGCCGATCGAGGACCCGGCTGCCGACTATGAGGACCATGATCCCCATTACGATCTGTTCGATGAAGTCATCTGGCCTGCGCTCTACAACCGCATGCCGGGCTTTGACGCCATCAAGATGACCAATGCCTGGGCCGGTCATTACGAATATTGCACCCTCGATCAGAATGCTTTCATCGGCGCCCATCCCGAGATCACCAACTTCTACATCAACGCCGGCTATTCCGGCCATGGTCTGCAGCACGGGCCGGGTGCGGGACGCGGCATTGGAGAACTTTTCCTCTATGGTGAATATCGCTCGCTTGACCTCTCGATCTTCGGCTATGAAAGGATAGCGAACAACAAACCCGTCAGAGAATTCAATATCATCTGACCGAGACGACGAAGAGATGATCGCATGACCGACTTCATGCCCAGCAAGGGCAACCCGACCAAGAGCGAGGCGCCCTTTGTCGCCCGCCCGATCATCATCATCTCTTCCCATGTCATGGCTGGCGCGGTGGGCAACCGCGCCGCCGCCTTCACGCTTGAACGTCTGGGCTTCCCGGTCTGGGAAGTACCCACCGTCATCATGCCATGGCACCCCGGCCACGGCCCCTCGACCATCCAGAAAATCGACCCTGCCCTGTTTGCCAGAAGTCTTGAGGATCTCGCACGCCATCCCGACTTCGCATCGGTCTCGGCCATCTACTCGGGCTATCTGGGCTCGCTTGAGCAAGTGGAGGCCATCGCCGGGCTGGTGGACGCCTACAAGCGGGCCAACCCGGACGGGCTCTATTTCTGCGACCCGGTGATCGGCGACAAGGAAGGCCTCTACATGAAGGAGGCCATCGCCGTTGCCATCCGCGACCAACTGATTCCGCGCGCCGACATCATTTCGCCGAACCGTTTCGAGCTGAACTGGCTGACCGGCTCGGAGGAAAGCAACAACAACGGCCTGATCGAGCAGGCCAGGAAGCTCGGACGCAAGACCACCCTGATCACCAGCGCCTTTGCCCTGATGCGCAATGCCATTGCCAATCTGCTCATTCACGCCGAAGAGACCGGCAAGGCCCCCCTGCCCATCATGTGCGAGCACCCGGCCATTCCCAATCCGCAAAATGGCACCGGCGACATGATGGCGTCGCTGTTCCTTGGCCACAAGCTCAGCGGCGCTTCGGACGAACTGGCTCTCAAGAAAGCCTCGAGCGGCGTCCTCGAAGTGGTTACGCGCTCGGCCAGCATGGGCTATCGCGATCTGGAAGTTGCCCGCTTCTCCGATCGTTTCCATACGCCGATGGCCATGGTCAACATGCGCCAGATCGGCGCCGGTCCGCAACTGACGGCGGTGAGGAGACCACCAAAGAAGCCGGAACCCTTGAACTGACGGCGACACAGCACCGTTCAAGCCCGCTTGACAGGCCAGTCGTGAGTCGGTTTTGGGACCATTTTTCCGGCCATCTCGACCCAGCACCGGTAAAAAGCAGGACAAAAGGCTTCCTCACCCTTGATTTTTGATCGGTCCGGCGCGAGATGTCATAAGGAAAAACCAGTACGCGACGAAAGAGGATACGATGGCCCAATTACCTGAACGCTTGCTCGAAGGCTATGCCGAGTTCAAAAAGGGACGTTTCCCGACCGAACAGGGACGATATGAAAAGCTGGCCGAGAAGGGCCAGAACCCGAACATCATGCTCGTGGGCTGCTGCGACAGCCGGGCTGCGCCGGAAATCATCTTCGACTCGGGACCAGGCGAAATCTTCGTCATGCGCAACGTGGCCAACATCGTGCCACACAAGTCATCCCAGGACGACGGCATACACGGCACCACGGCGGCGCTGGAATTTGCCGTAAACGGCCTCAAGGTCGAGCATATCGTCATCATGGGCCATGGCCGTTGCGGTGGCGTCAAGAGCTACATTTCCGCCGACGAGTCCGAGCCGCTTTCCGAAAGCAACTATATCGGCAAATGGTCCGGCCAGTTGCAGGCGGCAGACAATCCGATCCGCTACAAGGCACTCAATCGCCCCGAGCTGGACCACGGCGGTCTGCTGGAGCGGTCTTCCATCATCCATTCACTGGAAAATCTCTATTCCTATCAGTTCATCAAGACCCGCGTGCTGGAAGGCAAGCTGGCTTTGCATGGCGCATGGTTCGACATCTCGACCGGTGAGCTGGAATATTACGAGGAAGAACAGGGCACCTTCCTGAAGGTGAACGCCTAGGCTCGTCCCATGGTCCTTGCGCGCCCGCAGCACCAAGCATGAAAAAACCGGCCTGGTTCAGAACCAGACCGGTTTTAAACTATCGAGGCCGTGAGGCTGCCAATCAGGCTTCAGCGCGTGGCTTGACCAGACCGCGGTTGATCAGCGCTTCGGCAATCTGAATGGTGTTGAGAGCAGCACCCTTGCGCAGGTTGTCGGAAACAACCCAGATGTTGAGCCCATTCTCGACCGTCGCATCTTCACGGATACGGGAGATGTAGGTTGCATCTTCACCAGCGGCTTCTGCCGGGGTGATGTAGCCGCCATCTTCACGCTTGTCGATGACCAGACAGCCTGGTGCTTCACGCAGGATATCGCGGGCTTCGTCAGCCGTGATCGGCTTTTCAAACTCGATGTTGACCGCTTCGGCATGGGATATGAACACCGGAACGCGCACGGCGGTGCAGGTCACCTTGATCTTCGGATCGAGCATCTTCTTGGTTTCGGCAACAACCTTCCATTCTTCCTTGGTGTAGCCGTCTTCCATGAATTTATCGATGTGCGGGATCACATTGTAGGCGATGCGCTTGGTGAACTTGTGCACTTCGATCGGATCGGAAACCAGCACAGCGCGGGTCTGGGTGAACAGCTCGTCCATGGCTTCCTTGCCAGCGCCGGAAACAGACTGGTAGGTCGCAACCACGATACGCTTGATGGTTGCCGCGTCATGCAGGGGCTTCAGAGCCACGAGCAGCTGCGCCGTCGAGCAGTTCGGGTTGGCGATGATATTGATGCGATCTTTCTTCTTGATCCACTCTTCCAGCACCGGAGCGTTCACTTCCGGAACGATCAGCGGGATCCGCTCGTCATAGCGCCACTGGGAGCTGTTGTCGACGACGATGCAGCCCTGAGCTGCGATCTTGGGAGCCCATTCGGCAGAGGTGCTGCCACCAGCGGACATCAGACAGAAATCGGTGTCGGAAAAATCGTAATTGTCCAGCACCTGACATTTCAGAATCTTGTCACCGAAGGACACTTCCTTGCCTTTGGAACGGCTGGAAGCCAATGCCACGACCTCATCTGCGGGAAACCCGCGTTCGGAAAGAATGTCAAGCATTTCGCGACCGACATTGCCCGTGGCCCCGACGACTGCAACTTTATAACCCATTTTCAATGATCTCCTGATCCGCAAGCTCCCCCGAGGTTGCCACCCGGCCTGTCGCTTGCGCGCTGGCGGGCGGTTTCGCTCCCCTCACATCCCTGGGGGAAGCCAGACAGGGAGCGAGAGGGGCCTAAACCTTGGTGGTGGTAGTGGTTGTTGTGAGTGTGGTCTGGCCAGCAGTGAAGGCACCGGCGAGGACGCCAGCGGTCTTGCGCATCATTGCTGTTTTCATCTTGAGTGCCATTATCACAAACTCACGTGCGGCAGCGAGTGCCCAACCCTCTCGGTTCACGTCAAGCCTTTTGCGGTATGGGTGCGCGCAAGTCAAGACAAAATACTCACAATTTGCTGATCGTGGTACGGAATCGACCGAAAAGAACAGCCCCGGGAACCCCGAGATGCTGTTCTGCGCTTGAACAATCACAGAAAAGCAGGTTAAAGAGCAATCATGACAGAAGATGACCCAAAATCGCGGCACCAACGCCAGGACGACAAGGCCCGGGAAGCCCAGCGCATTCTCGACCGTGTCGACATGGAAGGCGAAGCCCTTGGCACCTCGGCCTTTGCCCGCACGGCAAACCGGGCAAGGCAGCACCTTGGCGCCGGCGATGCGGACCCGAGTGATCCGATCGAGATCTGGGGCACCCGCATCGGACGCATTGGTGGCGTTATTTTCGCAATCTTTCTGGTTCTGTGGCTTGTCACTCATTTCACACGATGACAAAAGACCCATAGTGCTGTAATCAGGATCCAGACACGGATCACTTCCCCCACCCCGTGAGCAATCAACCGCCCATTCAGGCTATCAGGCAGAAGACCATGACGACAAAACTATTCATCGACGGCGAAGCAGGCACAACCGGATTGCAGATTCGGACCCGCCTTGAGGCCCGCGACGATATCAAGCTCCTGCGCTTGCCTGAAAATCTGCGCAAGGATGCCGAAGCACGGGCGCAGATGCTCAACGAGGCGGACATCGCCATTCTCTGCCTGCCCGATGCGGCAGCCATTGAAGCGGTCAGCCTGATCGAGAGCAAGGACACGCGCGTCATCGACGCCTCCACGGCCCATCGGACCGCCGAGGGCTGGACCTATGGCTTTGCCGAACTCGCTCCGGATCAGCGCGACAAGATCGCCGCGTCCAAGCGGGTTGCCAACCCCGGCTGCTATCCGCAAGGCTATATCGCCATCATGCGGCCGCTCGTTGACGCAGGCATCATTCCGGCCACCTTCCCGGCAACGCTGAATGCCGTCTCGGGCTATTCCGGTGGCGGCAAGGGCATGATTGCCGACTATGAACGCCAAGAGGACCCGGTGACCGTACCTTACTGGCCCTATGGTCTGACACTGGCCCACAAGCATGTGCCGGAAATGACCTTCCATGCCGGGCTCGACCATCCGCCGGTCTTCCAGCCTGCCGTCGGCCTCTACGCACAGGGCATGATCGACGCGGTGCCGCTCAACCTCTGGGCGCTCGACACCAAGGTCAAGCTGGCCGACCTGCACGCCTGCCTCGAGCGGCGCTACAGGGATGAAGTCTTCGTAAGGGTTGCCCCGCTGGAATCGGCAGGGCGCCTTGAAGCGATCACGCCGGAACGGCTCAACGGCACCAACTCGCTTCACCTGCACATTCACGGCAATGACGCAACCGGACAGGCCGTCTTGCTGGCAGTTTACGACAATCTGGGCAAAGGCGCCTCCGGCGCTGCCATTCAGAACATGAACATCATGATGGGCATTGACGAGACTACCGGTCTCACCATTGCCGATCTCTAAATCGGAAGGACCGCCAGACAATGGAAAAATTCACCACCTTGACCGCTGTTGCGGCACCCATGCCGTTGATCAACATCGACACGGACATGATCATCCCGAAGCAGTTCCTGAAGACCATCAAGCGCTCGGGCCTTGGCGTCGATCTGTTCTACGAAATGCGCTACAACGAGGATGGCACCGAGAACAAGGACTTCGTTCTCAATCAGGACGCCTACCGCAAGGCGGAAATCATCGTGGCTGGCGACAACTTCGGCTGCGGCTCTTCCCGTGAGCATGCCCCGTGGGCGCTGAAGGACTTCGGCATCAAATGCGTCATCTCCACGAGCTTTGCCGACATCTTCTACAACAACAGCTTCAAGAACGGCATCCTGCCGATCATTGTCAGCGAAGAAGATCACGCCAAGCTGATGGACGATGCTTCCCGCGGCTCCAACGCTACTCTGACCATCGATCTTGAAAATCAGGTCATCAAGGGCCCGGATGGCGGCGAACTGAGCTTCGAGCTCGACCCGTTCAAGAAGAAATGCCTGCTCGAAGGCCTCGACGACATCGGTCTGACCATGGAAAAGATCGCCAATGTCGACAAATTCGAAACAGCGATGGTCAAGGAACGCCCCTGGGTCTAGAGCATTTTGCAAGGCCGAATGCGCGTGGATAGCCCCGTTCGCTCCGGTCTCGCGGCGACAGGAGATCTAGCCCTCAGGCGTTTTGAGCCTCAAACGTTTTGACCACAGCGTCCGACACATGACATCAAAGCCAGTCCGCAAGGTCTGGCTTTTTTGTATCAGATAGCAGTTGCAGCCCCGCTGTGAGCGGCTTAGACCTTGCAATCGCGTCCGATCGGTATTAATCGAATGCTGAACGCATCCAATCTTTTCGATCCTTGCGCGTAACAGGCAAATTCGAAGCGAAATCCAACCTCGGAAGTAAATCATGTCCCACAAACTCTTTCTCCTGCCCGGCGACGGCATTGGCCCTGAAATCATGAACGAAGTGAAGGCGATCATCGACTGGATGAACGCCAATCTCGACGTGAGCTTTGAAACCGATGATGGTCTGGTGGGCGGCTGCGCCTATGATGCCTATGGCGTTGCCATCTCGGAAGAGGACATGGCCAAGGCATTGGCTGCCGACGCGGTCATCTTCGGCGCCGTGGGTGGCCCGAAATGGGCTGACGTTCCTTACGAAGCCCGCCCGGAAGCCGCACTGCTGCGTCTGCGCAAGGATCTGGGGCTGTTTGCCAACCTGCGCCCGGCCCTCTGCTACCCGGCGCTGGCCGACAGCTCTTCGCTGAAGAAGGAACTGGTTGAAGGTCTCGACATCCTGATCGTGCGCGAGCTGACCGGTGGCGTCTATTTCGGCGAGCCGAAGGAAATCGTCACGCTGGAAGACGGCCAGAAACGCGCTGTCGACACCCAGCTCTACACCACCAGCGAAATCGAACGCATCACCCGCGTGGCCTTTGATCTTGCCAAGACCCGCTCCAACCGCGTGGCCTCTGCCGAAAAGCACAATGTGATGAAATCCGGCCTGCTCTGGAAAGAAGTCGTCACCCGCATCGGCGCCAAGGAATATCCGGAAACCCCGCTTGAGCACATTCTGGCCGACAACTGCGCCATGCAGCTGGTCCGTCGTCCCAAGCAGTTCGACGTCATCCTCTGCGACAACCTGTTCGGCGACATCCTGTCCGACGTGGCTGCCATGCTGACCGGTTCCCTCGGCATGCTGCCATCCGCCTCGCTCGGCGCTCCGGACGAGAAGACCGGCCAGCGCAAGGCCATGTATGAGCCGGTTCACGGCTCTGCACCGGACATCGCTGGCAAGGGCATTGCCAACCCGATCGCCATGATCGCCTCCTTCTCCATGGCCCTGCGCTACAGCTTCGACATGGGCAAGGAAGCCGACATGATCGACAAGGCCATTGCAACCGTTCTGGAAAAGGGCCTGAGGACCGGCGACATCGCCAAGGAAGGCGACACCGTTGTCACCACATCCGAAATGGGCGCAGCCGTTCTGGCCGAACTGAAGGCTCTGGCATAAGCCAACGCACCTTTACGGTGAACAGACAAAAAGCCGGGTGGGAAACCATCCGGCTTTTTCAATGCACTCTTCGATATGGCAAGGCACAGAAGCCTCAACTGCGACAGCAAGCACTCGCTTGAAAGGCGCCACCGGCCCCTTTACGGCCTAGGCCGGACGGGAAACCCGGACCCGGGACGAGATGATAAGGGCAGCCAGAGCCAGAAGACAGGTGAGAGCCGCAAGACCTGGCCAGTGGCCCAGATGCCAGAACCAGCCACCGACATAGCCCACGAGGCTCGCGCCCATGTAGTAGAACAGCAGATAGAGCGAGGAGGCATGGCCCTTGTTGCCTTTGGCCGACAGCCCGACCAGCCCACTCGCTACCGAATGGCCGATGAAGAAGCCAACGGTGGTAAAGGCGATGCCGACGCAGATCAGGAACAGCGAACCGGGCAGCGTGATCAGCACGCCGACAAAGGTCAGCCCGAAGGAGCCGAGCAGCAGCCGCTTGGCGCCAAAGCGCAGGGTCAGCGCACCGGTATAGGACGAGGCAACCGTTCCGAACAGGAACAGCAGAAACATAAGACTGACCGTGAAAGGGCTCATGCTATAGGGCGGCTCGAACAGGCGAAACGACAGATAGTTATAGACCGTGGAGAAGACACCGGTCAGACAAAAGCCAAGCCCGTAGACCTTCTGCAGCGCCGGGTTCTTGAGATGCCCCAGCCAGGTCTGCAGATGGAAAGCGAGACCGGCATGGCTGGTCTTGGTGAAATTGCGCGAAGGCGGCAACAGCAAAGCAAAACCGCCAGCAGCCATCAGACACAGCACGCCAAGAACTTCCATGGCCTGCTGCCAGGAAATGAATTCCGTCAGCGACCCCATCCCCACGCGCCCGAGCATGGCACCAACCGAGGTTCCGGCAATATAGATGCCCATCGCCTTGGGCAGATGTTTCGGATCTATCTCCTCGGCCAGATAGGCCATCGCCACAGCGGGCAGGCCACCGAGCGCCACCCCTTCCAGCGCCCGCGCGATCAGCAGCGAATTCCAATCCGGCGCGATGGAGGCCAACAGGTTGAGTGCGGCGGCGGAAACCATCGAACAGAGCATCAGCCCCTTGCGCCCCAGTTGCTGGGACAGCGCGCCCATGATCATGATCGACAGGGCAAGACACCCGAGCGTCAGGGAAAGCGGCAGCGAACTGGTGGCTGGCAGCACGTCGAAATACTGTGCAAACAGCGGCAACAGCGGCTGCACACAATAGAGCAGTGCAAAGGTCGCAAAACCAGCCAGAAAGAAGGCGATGGAAATGCGACGGAATTCGCCGGTACCGGACTGGACATGAGACGGCTGGAGTGAAGCGGGGTGACCGAAGGACTCGGCGTTGGCGTCTAACCCCGGAGCAATCTCTCCGGGATCGGGGTAGGTGGTAGACATTAACTCTTCCTGGGACTCTTTCTGAGGCTCTTCTGTGAGGTGGGAGAAAACACTATAGCGCAGAAGCCGCAAGTTATCTAATATATGAAACTGTCTTTATTGATATGAAATTCATATACCATGGAACTGCGTCACATCCGCTATTTTCTGGCCGTTGCCGAAGAGGGAAACTTCACCCGCGCCGCCGAAAAACTCGGCATCGCCCAGCCTCCCCTCAGCCAGCAGATCCGCGACCTCGAACGGGAGATCGGGGTGCAGCTGTTCCATCGTGTGCCTCATGGGGCCGAACTGACATCAGCCGGACAGGCCTTCATGGAACGGGTGATCGTCCTGCCCGGTGTCGCCCGGGAAGCCGCCGAAGCCGCCCGCCGGGCAGCGCGCGGCGAAACCGGCACCCTCAACCTCGGCTTCACCGGCGCCTCGCTGCTCAACCCCACGGTTTCCCGCCTGATCCGGACCTTCCGGCGCGATCGCCCTGATGTCAGCTTCAAACTGGAGGAAGGCAACTCGGTGGAGCTACGCGATGACCTGCTCAACGGTACACTGGACATCGCCATTCTGCGGCCCAACCATGACGACCCCAAGACCATCGTCACCTATCCGCTGTCATCGGAAACGCTGATCGCCGCCATTCCGACCTCACGCGATCCGGAACCGGGCAGCGACGAGATCGACCTGCTCAAGCTGCGCGACGAGCCGCTGGTCCTCACCCCCCGGCACATAGGCCTCAGCCTGCATGATTCGGCCATCGCCGCCTGTCGCCGCGCCGGCTTTGAACCGATCCTTGGCCAGCCCGCCCCGCAGATCACATCAATCATGAGCATGGTCTCGGCCGAACAGGGAATTTCGCTTGTCCCGGAATGCATGCGCCAGCTGGCGCTCGACAACGTCAGCTACAAGCATCTCAAGAAGCTGCCGATGAAAGCAACAATCGCCACGGCAATCCTGCGTGGCAACCCCTCCCCGACGGCTGCCGCCTTCATCGCTCTGGCACGCAGCATCCACAGGGAAGACAAAAACCGCTGATCGCCACCGGTCTGCCGTCTTCGTGCCATAAAATCCGAATCATATCAGTAGATTATACGAAAGTTGCACAATGTTGTTTGACGCTCATTTAAGCAAATCGCGTATCTTTCATCCTCAGGACTTTGCCGCATGAGGTGGATTGGCGGCAGGCGAGCTCAAATCAAACAGAACAATCAGGCAGGACTTGCATCGAACAAGGCCGCCGGAGGAAAAAATGGTTACGGATCTGAAACGCGCGCATGAAAAGCTCTTGTCGGAAGCAAGAGCTCTGGCGGCCAAAAGCAGTGCACTGGAAGCGGACTTTCTGGAAAGGTTCTTCATTCAGGGCGACATAGAGGACCTGTCCCGCTACAGCGCCGAAGAACTGGCGTTTCTCTCGCACCATTCACTGGCAAAATTCCAGGCGCCGTTTGATGGCAAGCACCGGATCGACATTTTCGAGCCCAACTACAAGGATCGCAAGGACGCCTTCACCAATCAGATTTCCATCATCGAGCTGCACAATATCAACAAGCCGTTTCTCGTCGATTCCATCATGGGCGAGTTGCAGCAGGCCGGGCTTGATATCCATCTGGTGCTCCATCCGATCATGAATGTCGAGCGGGATGCGGAAAACCGGGCCGTTGCCCTGAGGGAGCGCAAGGACGTCCAGACCAATCCGCAGCTTCGGCGCGAAAGTCTCATCCATGTCCACATCTCGCGCCTGTCAAACGGTGAGAAGCGCAAGCAGCTGCAAAAGGCGCTGGACGCCATTCTGGATGATGTCGATTCCGTCGTCAGCGACTGGAAACCGATGCTGCTGCGGCTGGAAGAAACCATCGCCATCCTGAAGATCACCCCGCCGCCGCTGCCGGAAGGTGACATCACCGAAACGGTCGAATTCCTGCGCTGGCTGGTCGACAACAACTTCACCCTTCTGGGTATGCGTGAATATACCTTCGATGGCACCACCGAGGAAGGCGATCTGGTGCGCACCAAACGGGCAGGCCTCGGCGTATTGCGCAATCCGGAGGTGAGGGTGCTCCGGCGCGGCAAAGAACTGGTAACCATGACGCCGGAAATCCGCGACTTCCTGATGCGCCCCGAGCCGCTGTTCATCACCAAGGCCAACGTCAAGACCAAGGTGCACCGTCGCACCTACATGGATTACATCGGCATCAAGCTCTATGACGGTGAAGGCAAGCTGTCGGGCGAATTGCGCATCGTCGGTCTGTTCACCAACACCGCCTATAACCGCTCCGTACTCAATATCCCGTTCCTCAGACGCAAGGTCGAAGGCATCATCGACATGGCCGCAGTCGATCCCTCCGGTCACTCGGGCAAGGCGATGCTCAACGCGCTGGAAAACTACCCCCGCGACGAACTGTTCCAGACCGACAGCGAGACCCTGCTCTACCACGCCCAGGAAATCCTGCGTCTGCACCAGCGTCCCAAGGTGCGAGTCCTCTCGCGGGTCGACAAGTTCGACCGCTTCGTCTCCTGCCTCGTCTTCGTGCCGCGAGATCGCTATGACACCGAGGTACGCATCCAGATAGGCCAATTCCTCAAGGAAGCCTATGACGGTCGCCTGTCGGCGGTCTATCCCGAGTTCCCGGATGGTCCCCTCGCCCGGGTCCATTTCATCATCGGCCGCTCCGAAGGCCAGACCCCGAAACCGACCCGCGCCATCCTCGAAGATGCGGTCAACAATATCGTCCGCACGTGGGTGGACAACCTGACGCAGGTGGTCCGGTCCAGAAATTCCATCAAGACCGCCTCACGGCTGATCAGCCGCTACTGCGTCGCCTTCTCCGATGCCTATCGCGACACCTTCAAGCCGGAAACGGCCATGGAGGACATCGCCATCATGGAAGGCATGGATGGCACGAACGACACCGCCATCCAGTTCTACCGCAAGGAACGTGAGGCGGAACACCGCGTCACCCTGAAGATCTTCCATCAGGGCATGCCCATTCCCCTGTCCGAGCGGGTCCCGATTCTCGAAAACATGGGCTTCCGCGTCATCGACGAGCGCTCCTATGAGATTGCCCCACTCGATTCCAACCTCAAATACTGGCTCCATGACATGGATCTGGAACGGGCCAGCGGCAAGCCGATCCCCTTCAAGGATGTCCACGACGATCTGGAGGCCTGCTTCCTGGCCGTCTGGAACGGCGAGGCCGAGAATGATGGCTACAACAAGCTGTCGATGGCCGCCGACCTGCCATGGCGCGACATCACGATCCTGAGAACCATTTCCCGCTATCTGCGCCAGATCGGCATTCCCTATGATCAGGACTACATGTGGGAAACCCTCAACACATATCCGGATCTGGCTGCCCTCATCGTGCATCTGTTCCACGCCCGGTTCGATCCGGCTCAGGCCAAGCGGACAGAAGAATGCAATCGCCTGTCGAATGGCATTCTCACCGCACTGGAACAGGTCTCCAACCTTGATGACGACCGCATCCTGCGCAAATTCCACAATGTGATCCAGGCCGCTCTGCGCACCAACTTCTACCAGCGCACCGCCGATGGCGACTTCAAGCCGACCCTGTCGATCAAGCTTGATCCGCGCGCCATGGAAGACATGCCCGAGCCCAAGCCGTTCCGCGAAATCTTCGTCTACAGCCCACGGGTCGAGGGCCTGCATCTGCGCTTTGGCAAGGTTGCCCGCGGGGGCCTCAGATGGTCAGACCGACCACAGGATTTCCGCACCGAAGTGCTCGGGCTGGTAAAGGCCCAGCAGGTCAAGAACGCGGTCATCGTGCCCGTCGGCTCCAAGGGTGGTTTCGTACCCAAGCACCTGCCGACCACAGGTGGCCGGGAAGCCTATATGGCCGAGGGCATTGCATCCTACAAGCTGTTCGTCTCGGCGCTTCTTGACGTCACCGACAATCTGGAAGGACAGGCCATCCTGCCGCCGAAAGATGTCATCCGCCACGACGAGGACGACCCCTATCTGGTTGTCGCCGCCGACAAGGGCACCGCGTCCTTCTCGGACATCGCCAACGGCATTTCCGAATCCTATGATTTCTGGCTCGGCGACGCCTTTGCCTCTGGCGGTTCAGCCGGCTATGACCACAAGAAGATGGGCATCACCGCCCGTGGTGCCTGGGAAGCGGTCAAGCGGCACTTCCGCGAAATGGATCGCGACATCCAGAACGAGCCCTTCACCGCAGTTGGTGTCGGCGACATGTCCGGCGACGTCTTCGGCAACGGCATGCTGCTGTCAAAGGAAACCCGCCTGATCGCCGCCTTCGATCACCGGGATATCTTCATCGATCCCGATCCGGATCCGGCCAAAAGCTGGAAGGAACGCAAACGGGTCTTCGATCTGGGTCGCTCCTCCTGGCGGGATTATGATGAGAGCCTGATTTCCAAGGGTGGCGGCATCTATGCACGCACGGAAAAAGCCATTTCCCTGTCGAAAGAAGCTCGCGCCGCCCTTGGCATCACCAAGACCAAGGTCACCCCGCAGGAACTGATGAAAGCCATTCTGATGGCCGAGGTCGACCTGCTCTGGTTCGGCGGTATCGGCACCTATATCCGCGCCAGCTCCGAGACCAATGCCGACGCGGGCGACCGCGCCAACGATGCCATCCGCGTGACACCGAAGGACCTCAACGTCAAGGTCATCGGCGAAGGGGCGAACCTGGGCGTCACCCAGCGGGCCCGCGTCGAGTTTCATCATCTCGGCGGCCGCTGCAACTCCGACGCCATCGACAATTCCGCTGGCGTCAACAGCTCCGACATGGAGGTCAACATCAAGATCGCCTTCGGCGCTGCCATTCGGCAGAACAAGATCGATCTTGAGGGACGCAACCGGCTACTTGTCGAGATGACAGACAATGTTTCGCAGCTGATCCTGCGCAACAACTATCTCCAGACCCTGTCGATCTCGCTCACCGAACTGCGTGGCATGGAAGACTTCGGCTATCAGCGCCGCCTGATGGAACGGCTGGAGGAATCCGGCGAGTTGGATCGTGCGGTCGAGTTCCTGCCCGACAATGAAGCCCTCAAGGAGGCCAGAAAGAAGGGCCAGCCACTGAGCCGCGCCGAAGTGGGCCTGCTTCTGGCCTATGCCAAGAACACCCTCTATTCCAGCCTGCTGCACAGCAGCTTCCCCGACGATCCCTATCTGGAGCTGGAACTGATGCGCTACTTCCCCGAGAAGATGCGCGAAACCTATGCCGAGGAAATCAGGGACCATCGCCTGCGCCGGGAAATCATCTCGACGGTCATCGCCAATTCGATGATCAACCGCGGTGGAGCGACGCTGGTGCCGCGCATTGCCGACAAGACCGGTGCTTCGACCGCAGATATAGCCCGCGCCTACATGATCGTGCGCGATTCCTTCGATCTGCCCGGGCTCAATGCCTCAATCGATGCGCTCGACACCAAGATCTCCGGTGCCGTCCAGCTGGAACTCTATGGCGAAGTGCAAAAGCTGCTGTTGAGCAAGATCCAGTGGTTCATGCGCAACATTGCCCCATCCTGCCCGATCGCAGAAACCGTTGCGCTCTATCGCAAAGGCATCGGCGAGCTGTCGCAGAGCCTCGACCAGTATCTGCCCGCCTATCTGAGCAAACTGGTGGACCAGGAAACCCGCAAGTTCGAACAGCATGACATCCCGGCCGATCTCGCCGCCAGAATCGCCCGGCTGTTCCTGATTGCGGATATCCCGGACATGGTGCTGATCGCGGAACGGTCCCATCATTCTCTCAGCGAAGTCGCCGCCGCCTACTTTGCGGTTGCAGGCCAGTTCAACATTGGCCGCATCGACGCCCTCGCCGAGAATCTCGATGTGTCGGACTATTATGAAGGGCTGGCTCTTGATCGCGTCCGGGATTCCATCTCCGCCGCCCATAACCAGATGACCGCCTATGTGCTCAGTCTGGCCACCGGAGGCAAGAGCGGCATGGAAATCTGGCTCGAACAGGAATCCGCCGCCATCCAGCGCACGGTCAAGGCGGTCAACGCCATTACCGAAAGCGATGACCTGACGGTATCCAAGTTCGCGGTTGCCGCCGGTCTGCTGTCAGACCTTGCCCATGAAGCTTGATGAAGCATGATGAAGCATGAAGACCGTGGCTCCCGAACAAGACTGAGCAAGATTGGGAAAGCCTGACCACACCCAGGAAACAGCCTGATGGCATTGCGCGATCAGGCTGTTTTGCCAATGTCCCCACTCCGGCAGCTGCCCGATATAAACACTGCCCTGACCCAGCACTGGCCATTCCCCAAAGTCATGACCATCGGATGTTTCATCAATACCCGAAGCCTTGCCTCATGCGTCACTTTGGATCATCTTTTTGCCAAGCCTCTGGTCAACGCCAGAGTTACGCTCCGGGTCCGCCCGGGGCAATCCCATGAACCTGTTGCCTCCAAACTGTGATAGATCGGCGCGAAGCCCCGGGGCCAGCCGCTGATGCGCTCAGCAACGGCAAGCCGGATGCCTATGCATTCTTTACCGCTTGTAAAAGTTAATGCTGTCTTAACCTAAAGCCAGCTAAAATGACCGCTGATTTATCGCAACACCCAAGGCTTTTGAAAGGCCCTGATTCCCAATGCAAGACGAACGTTCTCCTTTCCAGAAACTGGCAGATCTGCTGAACGGTGTTGTACCGCTGAATGAAAAAGACGCCCGGCCAATCGACATGACCATTGGCGAGCCGCGCCATGCGTTTCCAGACTTCATCCCCGAAGTCATCATGAAAAACGCCCACAATTTCCGCCCCTATCCGCAGATGCGCGGCACCGACGAGTTCCGCAAGGCGGTGGAAGACTGGCTGAACTGGCGCTATGATCTGGGCGGCCTGCCGCTCGGGGATAAGAATATCCTGCCGCTCAACGGCACCCGCGAAGGGCTGTTCCACGCCTGCGTCGGCGCCCGCGACTGGGCCCGCTCCCATTTTGGCAAGGACACCAGCAACGCTGCCGTATTGCTGCCCAACCCGTTCTACCACACCTACAAGGGCGCCGCCGCGGCCATTGACGCCGAGCAGATTTTCCTCAATGGCACAGCCGAGACCGGCTTCCTGCCAGACCTTGACGAACTGGCCGGGGAAACAGAGCTGCTTGATCGCACCATCGCCTTCTTCTACGCGTCGCCAGCCAACCCGCAAGGCAACATCGCCGACATCGCCACATGGAAGAAGCTGATCGCGCTGGCCCGCAAGCACAAGTTCATGATTCTTGCCGACGAATGCTATTCCGAGCTCTACAGGGAAACCCCGCCTCCGGGCATTCTTCAGGCCTGCGAGGGTGATTTCTCCAACGTTGTGGCCTTCCATTCCCTTTCCAAGCGCTCCAACCTTGCCGGCATGCGCTGCGGCTTTGCTGCCGGAGACGGCGCCTTCATGACCCAGTGGACAAAATACCGCAATCTGGTTGCCCCGCAGGTCTCCATGGCGATACAAGCGGCAGCCGCCGCTGCCTATCGCGATGAAGAGCATGTGAAGGAAAACCGGCGTCTCTATAATGAAAAGTTCGATGCGGCACGCCGCATTTTGGGCAAAGAGTTGCCATACGAGACCCCACCTGCAGGATTCTTCCTGTGGCTTGATGTCAGTGCCTTTGGCGATGATGTCGCGGTCACCGAGAAGCTCTGGAAAGAGGTGGGCGTCAAGGTCATTCCGGGTTCCTATCTGGCACGCGCGGACCGCACGGGGGTCAATCCCGGAGACGGCTTCCTGCGTCTGGCTCTGGTGGGCGATCTGGCAGAAACAGAAGAAGCCCTCACAAGGCTGCGCACCTGTCTTATCGGCTGACCCGCCGACAAGACACCGCAACATCAGATCGGAGCGCGTCTTAAAAGGGTGAGTGAAAAACAGTACAAAGGTTGAAATGCGGCAGA
This sequence comes from Cohaesibacter haloalkalitolerans, assembly GCF_003574655.1. GTDB lineage: Bacteria > Pseudomonadota > Alphaproteobacteria > Rhizobiales > Cohaesibacteraceae > Cohaesibacter > Cohaesibacter haloalkalitolerans. The sequence goes on along the minus strand of NZ_QNUM01000001.1, from coordinate 466,151 downwards.
TGAAACTGGACTTGAGCAGATCATGACCACATTCGACGAGTATCGAACCGCACCCTATAAAGGCGGAGCCATGGGAAGACGAGATCGTGATGGAGCCTTGAAGCATGCCTTGCGGCGCAACGCCTATGCAGGCCTTGGGCTGCTCGGGCTGTTGCTTTGCGGTGTCGTGGCGACAAGTCTGGTCACATGGCATGTCGCCGACCCGAGCCTGTCCAACGCAACCGAAGTCAGCCCGCGCAACGCGTTCGGGCTGGCTGGTGCGATCATTTCCGATCTGAGCTTTCAGGCCCTCGGTCTGGCGTCGGCCTTTCTGATCATTCCGCCTGCCGTCTGGTTCTGGCGACTGGTCCTGATGCGCCCGGCCCGCGCCAGCCGCAACCGGCTGATGGCCTGGTTTGCCGGTCTGTGCATGCTGGCCATCGCCTGCTCCAGCATTCCCGCGCCGTCCAGCTGGCCACTGCCGCTCAGCCTCGGCGGCATGGTGGGCGACGCCTTCCTGTCCGTCATCAATCGCTTCGACGCCAACTTCATGCAAGGTCTGGGCGCGATCATTGTTGGTGCAGGCACGGGCCTGTTCGGCTTCGTGATCCTGCTGGCATCCGTCGATCTTGGCTTCCGTGACCTCTCCTTCCGCCGCAAGCCCGCCCGTCCCGCCGAGGATGAGGCCCGTGGCTATGCCGAACCCGAGTATGAGGAGGAAGAGTGGGAAGAAGAAGACGACGACGAAGACGCCTTCGACTATGATCACGACAATGACGGCACGCTCGACCGGACCAAGGGGTCTGGCCGCAAGCGCGGTTCCCTGCTGTCCGTGCCCCTCGGTGCCCTCAGCCACTGGCGCCTGTCGCGTCAGGCCAGCAAGGCCCGCAAGGCGCATGAACGCAGCATCAAGCTGCAGGAAAAGGCCAGGAAGCCATCCTTCCTCGCCCGTCTGCTGGCCGATGAAGACGACGGCCTCAGTGATCTGAGCGATCGCATGGAGCCGCGCCTTGATCGTTCGGCCACCACCGGCTATCCGCAGCAAAGACCCGGCCCCGCCCTCGACATGGGCTACAATGGACCGCAGGATTTTGCCCCGCCATCGCAGCAAGGCCATGATGACGGCTATGACAATGGCGACAACGGGGACGACGATTGGGACGACGATGGCGCTCCACAGTCCGTTCCGGTCGGTATCGCCCCACCGGAAGTCGACCGGCCATCCAGCCAGTATGGCAACCGGGCCGCGACCAATGAAGACGCCAAGGCCCGCCCGGCTGGCGCCGCTGGCCGTGGCAAGGGCAAGCGCATGGTCCGCTCCGGTCAGGGCAACCTGTTCACCCGCAAGGATGAATACCAGTTCCCGTCCCTCGAGATTCTCTCCGAACCGGAAAGTCTCGGCCCGAACGCAGGCCTGACCGCCGACCAGCTCGAGCACAACGCCCGCCTGCTGGAAGGCGTTCTGTCTGACTTCGGCATCCGTGGCGAAATCATCAAGGTCCGCCCCGGCCCTGTCGTCACGCTCTATGAACTGGAACCGGCACCGGGGATCAAATCCTCGCGCGTCATCGGCCTTGCCGACGACATCGCCCGCTCCATGAGTGCCATCTCCGCCCGCGTGGCCGTAGTGCCGGGCCGCAACGCCATCGGCATCGAGCTGCCCAATGCGCGGCGCGAGACCGTCTATCTGCGCGAAATGCTGGCGTCGAAGGATTTCGAGAAATCCAAGGCCAAGCTGCCCATCTGCCTTGGCAAGAATATCGCAGGCGATCCGGTCGTCGTCGATCTGGCCCGCATGCCCCACGTGCTCGTGGCCGGTACCACCGGCTCGGGCAAATCTGTTTCGATCAACACCACCATCCTGTCGCTGCTCTATCGGCACCGTCCGGATGAATGCCGCCTGATCATGATCGACCCCAAGATGCTGGAGCTTTCCATCTATGACGGCATCCCGCATCTGCTGACCCCGGTCGTGACCGATCCGTCCAAGGCCGTCGTAGCCCTCAAATGGGCGGTGCGCGAAATGGAACAACGCTACAAGAGCATGTCCAAGATGGGCGTGCGCAACATCGACGGCTTCAACAAGCGCGTCCGCGATTCGATGATCAAGGGCGAGGAAGTCACCCGCACCATCCAGACCGGCTTTGATCCGGAAACCGGCGATCCGATTTACGAACAGGAGACGCTGGATCTGGAGCCGATGCCATATATCGTCATTGTCGTCGACGAAATGGCCGATCTGATGATGGTGGCAGGCAAGGACATCGAGGGCGCCATCCAGCGCCTCGCCCAGATGGCCCGTGCCGCCGGCATCCACCTCATCATGGCGACCCAGCGCCCGTCGGTCGACGTCATCACCGGCACCATCAAGGCCAACTTCCCGACCCGCATGTCCTTCCAGGTCACCTCCAAGATCGACAGCCGCACCATTCTGGGCGAAATGGGTGCCGAGCAGTTGCTGGGCATGGGCGACATGCTCTACATGGCCGGTGGCGGCCGCATCCAGCGCGTCCATGGTGCCTTTGTTGCCGATGAGGAGGTCGAGGAAATCGTCGCCCATCTCAAGCTGCAAGGTACACCGGATTATCTCGAAGCGGTCACAGAAGATACCGACGGCGAAGGGCCTGACAGCTATGGCGGCGGTGGCGGAGCAGGCGGCGGCAGCGCCAGCGATGCAGAAACCCTCTATGACAAGGCCGTCGACATCGTCATCCGCGACCGCAAGGCCTCGACCAGCTACATCCAGCGCCGCCTCTCCATCGGCTACAACCGGGCTGCCACCCTGATCGAGCAGATGGAAAAGGATGGTGTGATCAGCCCGGCCAACCATGCCGGCAAGCGCGAGGTTCTGGTGCCGGAAGAAGGGGCCCCCATGTAGGCCGGACAAGGCCTGACGTGGGTGAGCCGGACGCAGGCAGGTTTGGCAACAATCAAGGAATGACCAGAATTGTTTCGTGATTCTGCCGCATTGCCTTGCTATCTGGTTACAGACGGAACCGGAATTTTAAGATGAGCGTCGCGAAGCCCGCCGCTGCGCGACGCAAGGGAAGCGAGAAAACGAAGGCATGATCATGGATTACCGACAGTCAAACAGCCTGACCCTCAACAAGCCTGCGCGCACCAGGACCGCATCAGCGGGTCTGTTCCAGCCGGTCACGCTGCTGTTTGCCAGCCTTCTGGTGCTGTTCAGCCTCACCCTTGCCAACACCGCCCGCGCCGACATGACGAACGATTCCACGGCGGCGTTGGAGAAAATATCCAAGGCTTTCAACACCACCCCGACCATGAATGGCGAGTTCATCCAGACGGCGCCGAACGGTGACACGCTGCAGGGCTATTTCTTCATCCAGCGCCCCGGCAAGATCCGCTTCTACTATTCCAAGCCCTCCTACACCGACATCATTTCCGATGGCCAGACCCTGTCCATTGAGGACCGCAAGCTCAAAACGCAGGATATCTATCCGCTGAGCAAGACGCCCTTGCGCGTTCTGCTGTCCGAAAAGCTCGATCTGGCCCACGACCCGCGCGTCCGGCAGGCCAGCATCGCCGATGACATCGTCTCGGTGGTCGTGGAGCAGGAAAGCCTGTTCGGCGATGGCATCCTGACGCTGATTTTCGACCGGGAAGATTCGCTGCTGCGCCAGTGGACCATCCGCGACGCCAACGGCAATGACACCACGGTCACCGTCTTCAACGTCGAGGTGGGCAAGCCCATCAAGCCGTCAGTCTTCAAGATCAAGTATGACCTGTCACCCGGCCAGAAGTGATCCGCTTTTCACCCGGCTTCATATAACACGAGAGATCAAAGCACCGCGAAATGTCATGCGGTGCTTTTTTTGTGCCAAACGCCTGCTATATATGAAGACAATGACGATTCCCCATCTGCGGATCGATTCCTGAACCCTTCCATCAACAAGGCGCCGCCCGTGACCATCACTCTTGCCACCTGGAACATCAATTCCATCCGCCCCAGACTGCATCATGTCGCGCAATTCAATGCCGATCGGGCACCGGACATCCTCTGCCTTCAGGAAATCAAGGTCCACAATGACCAGTTCCCGACGGCTGCCCTGAAGAAACTGGGATACAAGCACTTCGCCATCAACGGCCAGAAGGGCTATCATGGCGTGGCCATCCTCTCGCGCATTCCCTTTGCCGGTATCGACATGCATGGGTTCTGTGACAAGGGCGACGCGCGCCATATCGAAGTCACCATCGACACCGATCAGGGCCCGCTGCGCATTCACAATTTCTACGTCCCGGCGGGGGGCGACATCCCGGATCCTGTCCTCAACGACAAGTTCCAGCACAAGCTCGACTTCCTTGAGGAAATGAAGGGCTGGCTGAACGGTGTTGAGACGTCCAACGCTTCCATTCTGGTCGGCGACCTCAACATCGCTCCGCATGAGAATGACGTCTGGAACCACAAGCAGCTCCTGAAGGTCGTCAGCCACACCCCGGTCGAGGTCGATGCCCTCAATGCGGTGCAGGCAGCCGGTCCCTGGCAGGACGTGGTGCGCAATCACATCCCCGTCGACCATCAGCTCTACAGCTGGTGGAGCTACCGCTCCCGCGACTGGTCGGCTGCCGACAAGGGTCGCCGCCTGGATCATATCTGGGCAACCGATGCAGCCGCCGACAAGGTCAGCGCCATCGAGGTCTTCCGCGACGCCCGAGGCTGGGAGAAGCCGTCAGACCATGCACCAGTGATCGCCAAACTCGATCTCGTGCCACAGGACTGACCCTCTATTGGGGCTTTCCAAGGGGCTCAAGGCGCCCAACGGACCGGTTTGCCAACCTTTTCCTTGCATCCGTTCCGGTGATATGATGTATAGCCACCCACGCAAGGCAATCCTTTGCGTGGGTGCTGCTTCGTTGTCAGGCAGCCCTTCTGCCGGACCGTGACGTGCCCGAAACGTGCGGCCCAAAGCCTCCAGATGCATCGTAAGGCCTCGAAAAATGGAAAAATCCGAATCCTCCGGCAAAAGCGGAATGGCCGCACGTGCAGGCGCCCTGCGCCTCATCCACGCCGTATTGAGCGAAAAGGCCTTGCTGGACGATGCCTATGCCCATGAGCTGGCCGAAGGCCCCTTGCGCAAGCTGACCGGCAACGATCGGGCCTTTGCCAAACGGATTGCCACCACCGTGTTGCAGCATCTGGGCGAAATCGACACGCTGCTGGCCCGCTTCATGGATCGCGGCATTCCCAAGAAGTCCGGCCCCTTGCGCAATATCCTGCGCATCGGCACTGCCGAACTGCTGTTCCTGAACACGCCACCCCACGCAGTGGTCGACTGTGCCGTGTCGCACTATCGCACTTGGCGCAAATATGCAGGCTTCAAGGGCCTGACCAACGCCGTGTTGCGACGCGTGAGCAAGGAAGGCCCGGACGAGCTCGCCTCCATCGATCCAGCCAAGGCCAATCTGCCCGAATGGATGTACAAGGCCCTGACCAACGCCTACGGCACGGACGCAACCGCCGCCATGATGGTGCAATATGCCAGACAGCAGATCCCCCTTGATCTCAGTCTCAAGGATCCGGCCTCCGCTGATATCTGGGCGGAGCGCCTTGGCGCCGAAAAGATGCCGACCGGCAGCCTTCGCCTTGCCAGCCATGAGCGGGTTGACCTTCTGGAAGGCTACGCCGAAGGCGCATGGTGGGTGCAGGACGCAGCCGCGACGCTGCCCGTCCAGATGTTCGGTGATGTCGCAGGCCGCAAGGTGCTGGATCTCTGCGCCGCACCCGGTGGCAAGACCATGCAGCTGGCCGCCCTCGGCGCCGACGTGACCGCCCTCGACATTTCTGCCAAGCGCCTTGCCCGCATCGAGGAAAATTTGCAACGGGTCGGTCTCAAGGCCGAGCTGGTCAAGGGCGACGTGCTCAAGAAGAGTTTCGATGAGAAATGGCCATTCATTCTGCTCGACGCCCCCTGTTCGGCAACCGGCACCGTGCGGCGTCATCCCGAACTGATCCATCAGCGCTCGCCTGAAGACATTGAACATTTTTCGAAGCTGCAGGCGAAAATGCTCGACCATGTGGCAGAACTGCTGGCACCCGGCGGTACCCTGGTCTTCTGCACCTGCTCGCTTCAGCCCGAAGAGGGACCGGGCCTTATCGCCGATTTCCTGATGAACAATCCCGATTTCGGCATAGACCCGCTGACCGCCGAGGCAATGCCTCAGCTCGCCCCGTTCATCGAACCGGATGGCAGTCTCAGAACCCGGCCGGATTTCTGGCCAGAGGCTGGTGGCATGGATGGCTTCTTTGCCATCCGGCTACGCAACTACGCCCCCTCCTGAGCCCCACCCTTTCTTGCAAAAAGCAATGGCCAGAGGGTCTCGGATAGACCTTGTTAACCATAGCTTGATAAAATCGTAACCAATCGATGACCGGAAAGCGCTTCCATTCGATGATTCGCCATTGCCGGATGCAAGCACACTCGATTTTTTCCTGAAGCGGATGAAGCGCAGCCGTCCTGCCTTTCTGGCGGCGCGGCGCGGGATCAATCCAGACAGATATGGGTCCTCGGCACGGCAAGGCGTCGAAGACTGACAGAAGACGGACGACTATTGCGTGTCTCAAAACTGGCAAAAATTGCGAATCTCCCTGGCGGCGCTGCTACGCCAGTGCAAGCGCCTCCCTGTGAGACGGCCAGCCTGCAACACGCGCTATGTCCCGCGCTGTCCCGACCGCCTGCTGATCGCGCCGCAGGATCTGAGAACCTCCGACCCGACAGTCGCCGAAGACATCTACGCTGGCCTGTTCATCTTTGCCGGTCAGGTGGAAAACTGCGGTACCCGTTCACCTTTTCTGCACCCGGCTCCGAGCCGCGAGTGGGCCCGTGAGCTGCACGGCTTTCGCTGGCTGCGCCACTTGCGCGCCTCCAATGCGTCGATGACCCGCTCCAACGCCCGCACGCTGGTGGAAGACTGGATCAGGAATTCCGGCAAGCTCGATCAGGAAGCCTGGTCCATACCGGTTGTCTCAAGCCGCGTTCTGGCCTGGCTCAACAATTCACCGCTGATCCTTCAGGATGCCGATCACGATTTTTACCGGGCCTTCCTGCGGGCGCTTTATCTGCAGGTCCGCTTCCTGCGTGCCTCCTATTCGGGCATGCCCGACAACATGGACCGGCTGCAACTGATCATCGCCGAACTGGCCGGTTGGCTCTGCTTTGCCGGCAAGGAGCGACTTGCCCGCTCGGTGTCGCGGCGGCTGGTCAAGGAACTCAATGACCAGATCCTGCCCGACGGCGGCCACGTCTCGCGCAATCCGCTGGCCATCATTTCCATCCTGCTGGAACTGCTGCCCCTGCGCCAGACCTTCCTGTCCCGCGACATGGTGCCACCGGAAGGAATGAATCTGGCCATCGAGCGCATGATGCCGATGCTGCGCTTCTTCCGCCACCCCAATGGCAGCTTCGCCCATTTCAACGGCACCGGCGCAACGCCCGCCGATTCCCTTGCCACCATCCTGGCCTATGACGACACCCGTGGCGCGCCGGTCTCCGATGCTTCCTTCTCGGGCTACCAGCGCATGGAAGCGGGCCAGTCGGTGCTGATCATGGACACCGGCGACACCCCGCCACCGGAACAGTCGGCCACCGCCCACGCAGGAACCCTGTCATTCGAAATGAGTTCCGGAACCGCGCCTATGGTGGTCAATTGCGGCACACCCGCCCCCCAGCATGAAGGCTGGCGCGAGCTTGCCCGCAGCACGGCGGCCCATTCAACGCTGGTCATTCAGGATCATTCCACCTGTAAGATCGCACCCAAGCGCTTCGATCTGGAAGGACGCCCGCTGATCTGTCCGGAAACCAGAACCCGCTATGAGCGCTTTCTGGATCGCGGACAGGAAACCATCCGCGCCAGCCATGACGCCTATGGTCCCGAATTCGGCATCCGCCACAACCGCCAGATATGGCTGGCCATCGACGGCCGCCGTCTCGACGGGCGCGACGAGATGGAAGCCATCGGCAAGGGCATCACCCGCGCCAAGGACAGCTTCGCCATCCGCTTCCACCTGCATCCATCCGTCGAGCTGGAATTCTCCGATGACCGGGATTGTGTCTATCTGGGTCTCAACAATGGCGAGATCTGGAAGTTCATTTCCCAGGAAGTGGATCCTTACATAGAGGAAAGCGTCTATCTTTCCGACATTCACGGCATCCGCAAGACCAGCCAGCTGGTCATCTATGGCCACGCCAGCCATGTGCCGACCGTCAACTGGTTCTTCGAACGGGTCACCAAGGCGACCCGCTAGCCCCCGACACGGAGCCGTCGCTCAAAACGAGCTCAGACCAATTGATGCCAAAGTAGCAACACATTGTTGCCGATTTGTGCTAAATGGGTTGTTTCCCTCCCCGCCAATTCGTGCTATCGGAGGGGCGAAATTTTTCCCCTATCAAACGCAGCAGGATGACCGATGTCCGTAGCTCCACTTTCCGTTACCGCGCCGGAAGTTGTTTCCGTCAAGCGCGCTCTCATCTCCGTTTCCGATAAAACCGGCATTGTCGATTTTGCCAAGGCCCTCGCCGCAAAGGGTGTCGAGCTTGTCTCCACCGGCGGCACTTGCAAGGCCATTGCCGACGCAGGCATTCCGGTGAAGGACATTTCCGAAGTGACCGAATTTCCGGAAATCATGGATGGCCGCGTCAAGACCCTGCACCCCCGCGTTCATGGCGGCCTGCTCGGTGCCCGCTCCGTCGAGGCCCACAGCGCCGCGATGAAGGAACATGGCATTCCGGAAATCGACCTGCTGGTGGTCAACCTCTATCCGTTCGAGGAAACCATCCTCAAAGGCGCCGACTATGCCACCACTGTCGAGAATATCGACATCGGCGGCCCGGCCATGATCCGTGCCGCGGCCAAGAACCACGCTTTCGTCACCACGCTGGTCGACCCGGCCGACTATGCCGAAATCCTTGCGCTGATCGACGAGAAGGGTGGCATCACCTATGACGCCCGCAAGAAATTTGCCGCCAAGGCCTATGCCCGCACCGCCGCCTATGACGCAGCCATTTCGGGCTGGTTCGCCAAGGAGCTGGCAATCGAATCTCCGACCTTCCGCGCCTTTGGTGGCGAGCTCGCCGAAGTGATGCGCTATGGCGAAAACCCGCACCAGAAAGCCGGGTTCTACAAGACCGCCTCTTCCCGCCCCGGCGTTGCCACCGCAACCCAGGTGCAGGGCAAGCAGCTGTCCTACAACAACATCAACGACACCGACGCCGCCTTCGAGCTGGTGTGTGAGTTCGATCCGGCCATTTCCCCGGCCGTCGCCATCATCAAGCATGCCAACCCGTGCGGCGTAGCGATCGGCGCTTCCCTCAAGGAAGCCTATGAAAAGGCTCTGGCCTGCGACCCGGTTTCCGCTTTCGGCGGCATCGTCGCCCTGAACGGCACCCTTGACGAGGAAGCCGCAGAGGAAATCACCAAGATCTTCACCGAAGTGATCATCGCTCCGGACGCCACCGAAGGCGCCAAGGAGCTGGTTGCCAAGAAGAAGAACCTGCGCCTGCTGCTCACCGGCGGCCTTGCCAACCCGCGCGAGGAAGGCGTCACCGTCAAGTCCGTTTCCGGTGGCCTGCTGGTTCAGGACCGTGACAACGGCAATGTCGATGACCTTGATCTCAAGGTTGCCACCAAACGCCAGCCGACCGAACAGGAAATGGCCGACCTCAAGTTTGCCTTCCGCGTCTGCAAGCATGTCAAGTCAAACGCCATCGTCTATGTCAAGGACGGCGCAACCGTCGGCGTCGGTGCAGGCCAGATGAGCCGTGTCGATTCCGCCCGCATCGCTGCCCGCAAGGCCGAAGACGCCGCCGAGGCTGCCGGTCTTTCCGAGCCGCTGACCAAGGGCTGCGTTGTCGCTTCCGATGCCTTCTTCCCGTTTGCCGACGGCCTTCTGGCCGCAGCCGAAGCGGGAGCAACCGCAGTGATCCAGCCGGGCGGCTCGATGCGCGATCAGGACGTGATCGATGCCGCCGACGAAGCAGGCCTTGCCATGGTCATGACCGGCATGCGCCACTTCCGCCACTGACAGCGCAAACCAAACGCTGCGCATGGCTATCGGACAGGGATAGGCATCAAAGCAACATTCACGCGCTTGACCATACCAGTTCGTGGCCATCTGGATCAGCCGCCGCTGAAACAAACAAAGCCCGGAGCAGCCGCTTCGGGCTTTTTGTTTGTCCCGACCGCGCGCAGAACCTACCCCGTGTTGAAAGATCTGGCCATGCCATCGGCCGCCTTGGGAACAGCCAAGCGAATATTCAAGAGCACAGCAAAAATAAAAACAATCATTACAAATTGTTAATGTGCTTGAAGAAAAGTATTCAATCACCAAATATCAATCAACAAGAGAAAGTCAAGACCAAACACAATAGCAAACTTGCAACGAAATGTCCATTTTTCAAATATTGGCATTTCAAATTAAGAAAAGGATAAAAACAATGCAAAACGGTTATGTAAAATCAGCAGTATTGGCAGCAGTTGTCGCAGGCGTTGCTGTAGCCGCACCTCTTTCCAGCGCTTTTGCAGGCGCAGATTTCTCGCAGTCCAAGATCTTGCCAGCTGATCACAACGGCCTGTTCATTGTCGACTACGTCACGTCTTCCCAGAAGGCTGGCGCAAATGCTCCCGTCAGCACCGAACGGGGCAAAGTCAGCAAGGTCGCGCTCGGCACTTCCGCTGATGACTCCAGCACCTTCATCGTCGACTATGTCGTCAATTCCCAGAAAGCTGGCGTAAAGGCTCCTGTTTCCAAGGAAAAGGTCAACCTGAAACTCGGCGTTCCTGCTGACGACAACAGCACCTTCATCGTCGACTATGTCACTGCCGGCTAATGGCCATCAGGCCTTCGGCATCTTGCCCCTTCCCGAACGGCCCAAGGCCAGTGGGAAGAGGTGGTGAAATACCCGGAAGATGATTCTGTAGGTGACCTCATCCTTACAGGCTCATTCCAGTCAAAAGGGGACCGTCTCAGGCGGTCCCCTTTTGTGTGTCTGGCCTCGATCAAGCGCAAACAGGTGCCAAAATCGAACCTTGGCGCTGTATCGCTATCCAGCCTTTCCACCGCACCGCTTGTGTTTGCCATGACAATTCCCCATATCGAATGGGAGCAGGATTTTGCGGGGACCGAAGCATGGCACACAAACATTATTCCGAAGATGACATCGAGCTGCTGCCACCCGAGAAGGCGGCCGAGGATGAACAGGGCCATCGCGACTCGTCCATGGCCAGGAAGGCAGCCAATGTGCGCAAGAAATTCTGGTCGGTCGTGCGCAAGGCTGCGCGACAGGTGCCGATCATCGAAGATGTTGTGGCCGCCTATTATTGTGCGTTTGATCCGCAAACACCGGTCAAGGTCCGCCTGACGCTGATCGGGGCGCTGGCCTACTTCGTGCTGCCATTAGATGCCATCCCCGACATGATCTTCGGCCTCGGCTTTGCCGACGACATTGCCCTGCTCACCTATGTCATCAAGACCGTGCATAGCAACATCACCGACACCCATCGCCTGCGCGCCAAACAGGCCATGGCGGAGCATGACGTCCATGTTGAACGATAGATAAAAACCCCCGTGCCCGGATCATCAAGCCGTGGCGGGCATAGGTCCGCCATCAGGCATCGCCCAAGCCCTGACTACAGGGTGATGACTACCTTGCCCTTTGCCTCCCTGTTGGCAATCGCCCGGATCGCGTCGGGCGTTTCCTCCAACGGATAGCACCGGCCCACATGGGGTTTGAGCTTGCGCTCAGCCACCCACGACATGATCAGCTTCATGTTTTCGCCATGATCTGCCGGTTCCCGCCGGATCGCCTCACCCCAGAAGACCCCGAGCACATCCACGCCCTTGAGCATGACGAGATTGAGCGGCATTTTCGGAATGGTGCCCGAGGCAAAGCCGACAACAAGGAAGCGACCGTACCAGTCTGTCGCCCTCAGGGCCTCCTCCGACAAATCGCCACCGACCGGATCATAAACCACATCGGCTCCGTGGCCATGGGTCATGTCCTTCAGCGTTTCCTTGAGGTCCATGGTCTTGTAATTGATCAGATCATCAGCCCCGTGGGCGGCACAAAGCTGCAGCTTTTCGTCCGACGAGGCACAGGCAATGACCCGCGCGCCCATCAGCTTGCCGATCTCCACCGCAGCCAAGCCGACACCACCAGCAGCCCCGAGCACCGCCAGCGTCTCGCCCGGCTGCATCCGCGCCCGGCTCCGCAGCCCGTAAATGGTTGTGCCATAGGTGATCATCAGACCGGCCGCTTCCTCGAAACCGAGCGGATCGGGCATGGTGATGGCGTCATCAGCAGGAACTACGACATAGTCGCGGGCACCACCCCAGCGAAGATAGCTCAGCGCCTTCTCCCCGACCCGGGAAGAGTCGACATCCTCACCAACCTCTTCGATGATGCCGGAAATCTCACCGGCAGGCGAGAAGGGCAGATCTGGCGTGAACTGGTATTTGTCATGCAGAAGCAGCGTGTCGAAGAAATTGAGCGCTGCCGCCTTGACCCGGATCAGAACCTCGCCCGGCCCGACAGATGGTTTGTCCAGCTCGACCAGTTTCAGATTGTCGACGCCTTCAAAGGCATCGCAAAGTATCGCCCGCATGCTCGGCTCCCCGTTTGTTCAACCACGCTCAAGCCCTACCATGGCAAAGCGCCATCACAAAGGCGCAAAACCCGACAATGAGACGAAAGGAGAGAACGGAGCAGGTCAGCGCACCCGCGCGGGCGCAAAACGATTGCCCGGGACAGCAGGATTTCAAATACCATTTCTTCAACCCAAAATTTCACGATTGCGCTTTTGTCTAGCCCACCGGCCGGAATTTCCCCCCTCTTGCCCCACATGGTTCCCTTTGAAGCAAATCTGGTCTAGAACAGCGCATCCGTACCGGGCCCGCTCGCATGAAAGATCGACCGGCTCTTGCGGACCAGGATTTCAGAAAACAGATCGGAAGACAGGAACGAGATGCGCGGATATTTCGCAGTGGGCGTACAGGGGCTATCCAAAGAGGGCAATTTCGGAAATCTGCTGCGCACGGCACATGCCTTTGGCGCCAGCTTCTTTTTCACGATTGCGGCAGAGCGAACCTTCGCCAAGCCCGGTACGGACACCTCCAACAGCGGCGATCATCTGCCCTATTACCCCTGGGCCAGTGAAGAGGATCTGATCCTGCCGAAGGATTGCCGGCTGGTCGGCGTCGAGCTGACCGATGATGCGGTCGATCTGCCCTCATTCAGGCATCCGACCAAAGCCGCCTATATTCTTGGGCCGGAAAGAGGCAATCTGACCCAGTCGATGCAGGACAAGTGTGAGTTCATCGTCAAGATCCCGACCCGCTTCTGCCTGAATGTGGCAACGGCGGGGGCCATCATCATGTATGATCGTGTCCAGTCCATGGGAGGCTTTACCGACCGGCCGGTTCGCGCCGGAGGTCCCAGGGAACTGAAGGTCCATCAACACGGCCAGCCGAAGTTCCGGGGCGACATTCCGGACGGCCTCAAGGGTTGAAAGATGCGGCAGGGGGCGTATAACGGAACTTTGATGGCGTCGGCAGGACCGAAAGCCGAATGAAGACAAGGCAGTGCCCATCTCTTGCCGCATTTGCATTGAATCTTGCACGTCAACCCATCAGATTCTGGGAATCATGATCAGGAATTGCAGCCGATTTGAAAAAAAGTCAAAAATTGCTGCAGCTTCACGGTTTGGTAACCCTGACTTTGGTAAATGTTAAATGAATGAATTGGAGCCTGTGGCTCCTGTTGGCATCCAGTCGAAAGCGACAGGTAGAGATGAAAAGCGTAAAAATCCTCGGAGCAGCCACCCTTCTCGCACTTTCCGCCACTGCAGCACATGCTCAGGGCGCGGCCACTCGCGTCGAACAATTCAAGGATTGGGGTGCTTATGTTTTCAATGATCCTCAACGCGGCAAGATGTGCTTTGCGGTCAGCCAGCCCAAAGACATGGAGCCAAAGAATGTGAACCGCGACCCCGTTTATTTCTTCGTCACCACGCGTCCGCGCGAAGGTGTTCGCGAGGAAGTCAACGTGATCACCGGCTATCCTTACAAGGAAGGGTCCAAGACCACCATTCAGGTCGGCTCCGACACCTTCTCCCTTTACACCTCGGGAGATGGGGCATGGCTTGAGAATGCGGCTGAAGAAGCGCGTCTGGTCAATGCCATGCGGCGCGGCGCCAGCATGGTCATCAAGGGCACCTCTTCTCGCGGCACTGTGACCGTCGACACCTATTCTCTTTCCGGGATCACGGCCGCAACGCAGAAGGCTCTGGCCGAGTGCCAGTAAGCAAAAACAGCTAAGAAAACCAACAAAAGCGGCTGACAAAGCCGCTTTTTTGCTTTATACACCCGCGAATTCGCCCAGAATTCGAACGGACTGCCCCCTGATGGCCAACAGAGTGTTGGCAAAAGGGCAAGGATCAGGCCACACCCTCATACTGGTTTGGCGTTCCGGAATGGCAGCCTTGAAGGATCACGCCCACCCACCGACAACAGCACCCCAGCGAATGGGAACGTCGGAAAGCGGCAGTGATCGGCCTTGAAAAGAGGAGCCGCAGCAAGGACCTGCGGATAAAAGCCAACATGACCAACCTGTCAGCCGTTGAAACCACACCGGAAGCCACTGTTCCAGGCACCACCTTGGCAGAAACCGCCGCGATCGCCACCAGCCATTCCTACAGCTGGCCTGCGCTCGATCCGGACAAGATGAACCTGGTGGGCATGGACCGCGCCGAGCTTGGCGAAGCCATGCGCCGCATCGGGGTTGCCGATAAACAGATCCGCATGCGTGTCGCCCAGCTCTGGCACTGGATCTATGTGCGCGGAGCAACGTCCTTTGACCAGATGACCAACGTCTCCAAAGATCTGCGCGCCAAGATGGATTTCGTCTACACGATCACCCATCCCGAGCTGGTAGCCGAGCAGATCTCGGTGGATGGCACGCGCAAATGGCTGCTGCGCTTCCCGCCGCGTGGCGCCGGTCGTCCGGTCGAAGTGGAAACCGTCTATATTCCCGACGAGAACCGCGGCACGCTTTGCGTCTCCTCTCAGGTCGGCTGCACGCTCAACTGCACCTTCTGCCACACCGGCACCCAGAAGCTGGTGCGCAACCTCACCGCCGAGGAAATTGTCGCCCAGCTGCGGGTGGCCCGCGAAATGCTCAACGACTTCCCGGAACGGGAACCCGAAACCGGCGCCATCGTTCCCAAGATGGGCCGGTTCGTCTCCAACGTGGTGATGATGGGCATGGGTGAACCGCTCTTCAACTACGATGCCGTCAAGGCCGCGATGCTGATCATGGCCGACGGTGAGGGACTGTCCATCTCCAAGCGCCGCATTACCCTGTCGACCTCCGGTCATGTGCCCAATATCAGGCGCGCCGGTGAGGAAGTCGGCTGCATGTTGGCCATTTCGCTGCACGCCACCAATGACGAACTGCGCGACGAGATCGTGCCGATCAACAAGAAATGGAACCTCAAGGAGCTGCTGGAAGCGTGCCGCACCTATCCCGGGGTGTCCAACGCCAAGCGCATCACCTTTGAATATGTGATGCTGAAGGGTGTCAACGACTCCATTGAGGACGCCCGCAATCTGGTCAAGCTGCTGCGCGGCATTCCAGCCAAGATCAACCTCATTCCGTTCAACCCGTGGCCGGGCAGCAACTATGAATGCTCCGACTGGGACCAGATCGAGGAATTTGCCGATTTCATCAACCGCGCTGGCTACGCCTCACCGGTCCGCACGCCGCGTGGTCGTGACATCTATGCCGCCTGCGGTCAGCTGAAGTCCGAATCCGAACGCCTGCGCAAGGTCGAACGGGAAAAACTGGAAGCCGAGCTGGCAGCACTGGAAAGAATGCGCCTTTCCAATCTTGTCGGCGACGGCTCCAACGACGAAATGGAAGAAGACGAATAGGGCATGAATGGCAGCCCCTGTGGCTGCCTTCACGCCGTTTGATACCTCAAAGCCAAGGAGCCTGAGATGAGCCTGTCCCGCCTGATTGCCCGTATTTTCATGGTGCCGATCGGCCTGTTTCTGGCCATCCTAGCCGCCAGTATCTTCCTTGGCTTTGCCATCAATGCCATGTATCCGGACCCGGCGGTCTATGGTGACCCTGCGGCCGAAAATATCTTTGCCATCTTCTCAGGTTTCGTGCTGGCCTTCCCAATCGGGCATTTCGCCTTCTACCCGGCCATCATGGGGTTGATCGTAGCGGAGATCTTTTCGTGGCGCAGCCTCTGGGTCTATCTTGCCTACGGGCTGGTGCTGTCTCTCTTCATCACCCACGCGCCGGGCGAACCGATTGACGGTCTGGCCATCGGGCTCGACGTCCGGGCCATGGCATCAGGCCTCATCGGCGGCTTTGTCTACTGGCTGATTGCGGGGAGAGGTGCAGGCGTCGTGCGCCGCTCGCTCGACAACCGGCCAAAGAGCCTCTGACCCGCAGTCATTGCAATCTTTTAACACCAAGCCTTCAATCCAAACCATCGGGTTTTATTCCCGCCCGCCCCTACCGGCGAACAGCTCGGCATGCTCGCCGAGCAGCCCGGCCACCCGATCCATCATCAGCCGCACTTCCGGCCGCCTCCGGTCGTCATCATTGACCACGATGTAAAGCCGGGTGGTGAGGTCTTCGATGCAATCACCCTCGCGCACAAGCTCTTGCTGGACATCTCCGATAAAGCAGGGCAGCACCCCGCGCCCCTGCCCGCTGAGAATGAGATGCAGCGCCATATGAGCCTTGTTGGTCCAGCTGTAGATTTCCTGATCATGATGCTCGAACACCCAGCGGTCCGCCGGAAACCGCGACGTCTCCTTGCCAAGTGACACCCATGGCGCATCCACGACCCCGGCAAGCGCCTCGCTCTTGTAGATCGCAAAGCGCATCACCACCGACTGCAGAATGGCATAGTTGCCCGATGTCGGCGGGACGATGGTCACGAATACCAGCCGGTCACGATTGATCAACTGCGTCGTGTCATGAAAATCGGTAAAGCCGACGCGAATGTCTCCCGGTCCCTTGGAAAGGGCATGGGCATGTCTGGCAAAGAACATCGCCATCCATGTATCCCCAGCCACCTCGACAACAGGGTCCTTGAAGGCACCGCCATGCCAGTCGGTGATTTCCGAGGAAATCTTCTGCATCTCGCGGACGCGGGCCAGCAACTTTTCGCCGTCCTTGGCCAGAACATAGCCCCGCCTGCTGCGCTCGAAAAGCAGCCGGTTCATCGTCCGCTCAAGCGCCAGAATGCGCCGCCCGATGGTGGGCGCACTGAGCCCTGTGCGGGCCGCCGCGCCGGACAGGCCACCGCATTCGGCCACAATCAAAAACAGTTTCAGATCGTCCCAACTTGCTTCCATGATGCTTGTTTCCTACACGCAGCATTCCCTTGCAACGCACATGAATGAAAAACGACTTTCAATGCCAAATCTACATCCTCGGCAGCCCCGGTGCTATAGTCGTGACAAGGCCCGACACCGCTGCGCGATTTTCCACCAATCAGCGCTCGGAAACGAAAAGGGCCCATCAGCTATAGACCGCACAAGGCGCCACCCTGATTGCCCCGCACATCAGGGACAGGGCTTTCTTGTGAAAAATCAGGAGTGTAGAGCATGACACACATGCAAACCCTGTTGTTGTGGGATTCTGCAACGAAACATCATCAAGGCAAGACAGATGCCTTCCAGGATCCGTTCGAACGGCCCGAGTGGCAGCCTTTCCTGCCATGGGTCAACATCCTGCATGCCATCACCCGCAAACACTGAGTGATCCCTCGACTGTCAGACCGGACGTGACCGGCGAACCTCCGTCAATCCGGATTTGACATAAAGAGCCGATTGAAAAGGGTCCCCCCCTGATCATCGGCTCTTTTCATATGCGATCCACCAAAGCCCGCCACAACGGCACCCCATCAACGGCCCCCATCAACGACGCGGCAATCGGCAGAGCGTCATTTAAGTTTGGAGGCCGGTTTGGAATTCACATCCACCCTCTTCCTGGTTGAGAGCTTTGTGACGGTTGTTGATGATGTCTTGTTATTGAAAAGCTGGTTGAGGATGGTGCCTTTTTTCTTGTTCTTGTCGACACAATGGGCGCGCACCAGAATACCAGCCTCACTCTTGTAGCGCTCCATCCAGAGGCAGCGCGAGGCCCCCTCGCAGTTCACCTTGCTGAGCCCCAGACAACTGGCAGCCCGTGCCGGAGACCCGGTGGCAATCATCGTCAGCGCCGCAACCATCACACTGGTCTGGACCAAACGGGTCAATCTCGTTCCAACGCTCATCATTGCTCGATCCTTTCCACCGCGTTCAACGCGATCTGGAGATGGAATCACCATCAAAAACCCGGCAGGGACAGTCCTGCACAAAAGCCCCTCGGGTTGCAAGCGAGTCAACGCACTTTAAATTCCACCGAAAATCGGCTAGGCCAGAGGCAGAAGACACCTCAAGGCCCGAACCATGCGCAAAACCCTCGGCAAAGACATGCAAGACCATCCGGTTTTCTGGGCAACCTGGGCCGTTCTGCTGCTATCGGCACTGTTCCTGGTCGTGCCCGAACTGGACCGCTGGACCAGCCGGCTGTTCTATTCCGCTCAGGATGGCTTCTGGCTGAAGAACCATTATGTCCCGCTGCGCCTGCGGGCACTCGGCCTGTTCCTGCCCCGCGCCGCCATCCTTGTGGTCACCGGGCTTCTGGTCGCCCGCCTCTTCTGGCCAGCGCTGCAAAAGCTCTTTGCGCTCCCCACCCTGCTCTATCTTGCGGCCACTGCATTGCTCGGCCCCGGCCTGCTGGTCAACGGCCTGCTCAAGGCCAACTGGGGCCGCGCCCGCCCTGTCCAAACGGATCTGTTTGGCGGCGCATGGCCCTATTCCGAGGTCTGGGTTATCACAGACCATTGCCAGGGCAATTGCTCCTTCGTATCTGGCGAGGCCTCTATGGCCTTCTGGCTGATGGGCCTTGTCCTCGTCTTGCCGCTCGGCTGGCGCAAGGGCGGAGCACTGATCCTTGCTGCGCTGGGCGTGCTCGTCTCGCTCAACCGGATCGCCTTTGGCGGCCATTATCTTTCAGACGTGCTGCTGGCCTGGGCCCTCACCGGCTGGGTGATGGTGGCGCTTTTCCAGCTCATGAGCAAGGCGGGATGGTTCGGCCCCGCAGCGGAAGAACTGGAACAGCACTGGACGGCCGCAGGCAGGCGGATCGCCCGGCACCTTGCCACCCTGTGGCAAAGACGCCCTTTGCGTAGCAGGACCCAGCCCCTTGCGCCCGACAAAAAGGCAGAGCCCAAAAACGCGGCGGATAACTGATCGTTATCAGGAGGAAATTCTCCCCTCTCCCCCTTGCGCAGAATTTTATAGCGCTTATAGTGCCGCCAGACGGAGTTAGAGACGGTTTGTCCTTCACGCGAGGCGGCTGGCTGGCTCGATCCGAAAATTTGTCGCATATTCCCGCCCGAAAAGACTGGTAACCTTTTCCGGAATGTGCTTTTGAAAGCATAGTCTTCCCAATCCCTATGGCGCACTCCCTATTCGCGCCTCCAGATAGTTCAGGTGAAATCGCATGGCGAAAAAAGGCGATATCAAAAAAGTCGTATTGGCCTATTCAGGCGGCCTCGACACGTCGATCATTCTCAAATGGCTGCAGACCGAATATGGCTGCGAAGTGGTAACCTTTACCGCCGACCTCGGTCAGGGCGAAGAGCTGGAACCGGCCCGCAAGAAAGCCGAGATGCTGGGCATCAAGCAGATCTACATCGAAGACGTGCGTGAAGAATTCGTCCGCGACTTCGTCTTCCCGATGTTCCGTGCCAACGCCCTCTATGAAGGCGTCTATCTGCTCGGCACTTCCATCGCCCGCCCGCTGATCTCCAAGCGCCTCGTTGAAATCGCCAAGGAAGTCGGCGCCGACGCCGTTGCCCATGGCGCAACCGGCAAGGGCAACGACCAGGTCCGCTTCGAACTGGCAGCCCGCGCCCTCAACCCGGACATCAAGGTCATCGCCCCTTGGCGCGAATGGGACCTGACCTCGCGCACCAAGCTGCTCGAGTTCGCCGAACAGAACCAGATCCCGATCACCAAGGACAAGCGCGGCGAAGCACCGTTCTCGGTCGACGCCAACCTGCTGCACACCTCCTCTGAGGGCCGCGTGCTGGAAGATCCGTCGATCCCGGCCGAGGAGTATGTCTATTCCCGCACCATCAGCCCGGAAGCTGCCCCGGACGAAGCCACCATCATCGAGATCGGCTTTGAAAAGGGTGACGCTGTTTCCATCAACGGCGAAAAGATGAGCCCGGCCACCATCCTTACCAAGCTCAACGAGCTTGGCCGCGACAACGGCATCGGTCGTCTCGACCTTGTCGAGAACCGCTTCGTCGGCATGAAATCCCGCGGCATCTATGAAACCCCGGGCGGCACCATTCTGCATGCTGCCCATCGCGGCATCGAATCCATCACTCTTGACGGTGGCTCCGCTCACCTCAAGGACAGCATCATGCCGCGCTATGCCGAGCTGATCTACAACGGCTTCTGGTACAGCCCGGAACGCGAAATGCTGCAGGCGCTGATCGACAAGTCCCAGGAATATGTCACCGGCACCGTCAAGCTGAAGCTCTACAAAGGCAATGTCAACGTCATTGCCCGTGACAGCGAATTCAGCCTCTACAGCGAAGACCTCGTCACCTTCGAGGAAGGCGCAATCGACTACGATCATCACGATGCTGCAGGCTTCATCGAGCTGCAGGGCCTGCGTCTTCGGACCATCGGCTATCGCAATCGCAAGGCCAAAGGCTAAGTTGATCGTTCCGAACCGGAATGAGAAAATGGCGGGGTTACAACCTCGCCATTTTTTTATGGTTGAGACAGGTTCGCCTTCTTCGATTTGCACTCGCAAGCCCTGACCGCAGTCCTGTATCCATAAATCCGTCATGTGATTGGGAACCATCCAATGCTTAGAAATATCAATCCGCTGCTGTCTCCGGAGCTTCTTCATATTCTTGCCTCCATGGGGCATGGCGACAATCTGGTCATTGCCGACGCCAACTTCCCCGGCGAACAGATCGCCCGCGCCAACGGCTGCCGTTACGTGCGCCTCGATGGCATTCTGGCGACCGATGTCCTGAAGGCCGTGCTCGAACTGATGCCACTCGATGATTTCGTCAAGGACCCCGCCTATGTCATGGAAATGGTTGGCGACGCAGCCGAGGTTCCCCCGGTCGTGACCGAGTTCCAGACCGTCATCAACGAGGTTGCTGACAACCCGGCCCCCATTTCCGCAATCGAGCGCTTCGCCTTCTACGATCTGTCCAAGCAGTCCTATGCCATCGTCCAGACCGGCGAACGCCGCCTCTATGGCAACATCATCGTCAAGAAGGGCGTTGTCCGGCTCTAGTCGGGACACCCACCCTGCCAGAAGGCCCTCGCCATGGGATGTGGGCCGGTCGACGACAGGACCTCAGGATAAAGGCAGCCTTTGGCATGACGCCGGGCTGCCTTGCCTTTTGACCCAGAAACGAGCAAGACAAGCAAACGGGCAAGACAGGCAAACGGGCAAGACAGGCAAACGGGCAAGACAGGCAAACGGGCAAGACAGGCAAACGGGCAAGACAGGCAAACGGGCAAGACACGCATGAGAGCCGAGACGATTCTGATCAGAGAGCTGAAAGAGCAAGGAACGGTCTCCTCTGCCCATTATTCCCCTTGCGAGACCTATCGCTATGCCCTGACGCGGATCTGGGACGAGGCGGCTCCCAGGCTGTTGTTCATCATGCTCAACCCGTCCACTGCAACCGAGATCAAAAACGACCCGACCATCGAGCGCTGCGAAAGGCGCGCCCGCGCTCTGGGCTATGGCGGCTTCAGGGCCTGCAACCTGTTTGCCTTTCGTGCCACCGACCCGCGGGATCTCAAGCGAGCCAAGGAGCCGATCGGGCCGGAGAACCTTGCAATTCTTCTGCAATCCGCCCGCGAGGCCGACACGATCCTTTGTGCATGGGGAACACACGGCGCCTATCTGGGCATGGGCCCCGCAGTCCAGCGGCTTTTGACGGCGGAGAGCTTGACGTTGCACCATCTCGGCCTGTCCCGAGACAACCACCCCAAGCATCCGCTCTATATCAGCTATCAGACCGCCCTCGAAATCTGGACCCTTGCACAGGCCTCATAGGCGATCGTCTCAGGCAATCTCGACGCTGCGCCTGAAACCGTGGCAGGAGATCATAATTTTTTGGCCACCCCGAGAGGGCGGCAAAGACAGCCAACCTCGGCATTCGCTTCAGCATGACATCCCCGCATCGCTATGCAAGTTCTGCGATTTCAGGTCCCGCGCCGGGCTTCATTCCCCTGTCACAGGGACGCATTATGGAGCTATGCAATAGTGCAACGCAGCCAATATGCCGCTTTTCCTTGCCATCAAGGCTTTTCAACTGGGGAAAATTCGTATAGAGCTTGCGCCAACTTCCTGAATAAGTCGGGCCGCAAGAGGTGCGTCGGCGTTCGCCGAGCCTGTTTGCTGTTGCCCGAACAACTAGAGAAACAGACATGAATCTGCGCAACATTGCGATTATCGCACACGTTGACCACGGCAAGACCACTCTGATCGACGAACTGCTCAAGTCCTCCGGCATGTTCCGGGCCAACCAGCAGACCGAAGAGCGGATGATGGATTCCAACGATATCGAACGTGAGCGCGGTATCACCATTCTGGCCAAGGTCACCTCGCTGGAGCACAACGGCACCCGCATCAACATCGTGGACACTCCGGGCCACGCCGACTTCGGCGGCGAGGTGGAGCGTATCCTCAACATGGTTGATGGCGTGATCGTGCTGGTCGACGCAGCGGAAGGCCCGATGCCCCAGACCAAATTCGTGGTCTCCAAGGCTCTGAACCTCGGCCTGCGCCCGATCGTGGCGATCAACAAGATCGACAAGCCGGAACAGCGTGCCCATGAAGTGCTGGACGAAGTATTCGACCTGTTCGCCAATCTGGACGCCGACGAGCACCAGCTCGACTTCCCGGTTCTTTACGGCTCGGCCAAGAATGGCTGGATGTCGACCGACCCGGACGGCCCGAAAGACAGCCTTGAGCCACTGTTCGACATGGTCATCAAGCATGTACCGGCCCCCAAGGTGGAAGAAGGCGAGTTCCGCATGCTTGCCACCACCATTCAGGCCGACAACTTCCTTGGCCGCATCCTGACCGGCCGCATCCTCGCTGGTGAAGTCACCCCGAACATGGCCATCAAGGCCCTGTCCCGCGATGGCAAGCTGATCGAGCAGGGCCGCGTCTCCAAGATCCTCGCTTTCCGTGGCCTCGAACGCGCAGCCATCGAAAAGGGTGAAGCAGGCGACATCGTCTCCATCGCCGGTCTGCAGAAGGCAACCGTGGCAGACACCCTCTGCGCACCATCCGTCAGCCAAGCCATTCAGGCCCAGCCGATCGACCCGCCGACCCTGTCCATGACCTTCCGCGTCAACGACAGCCCGCTCGCAGGACAGGAAGGCGACAAGGTTCAGAGCCGCGTCATCCGCTCCCGTCTGTTTGCAGAAGCCGAAGGCAACGTTGCCCTGAAGGTGGAAGAAGCCCAGGGCACCGATGCCTTCATCGTCTCCGGTCGTGGCGAGCTGATGCTCTCCATTCTCATCGAGAACATGCGCCGCGAAGGCTTCGAGCTGGGCGTCGGGCGTCCTCAGGTGGTGATGCAGAAGGACGAAAAAGGCAAGATGCTGGAACCGATCGAGGAAGTCACCATCGACGTCGATGATGAATTCTCCGGCATCGTTGTCCAGAAGATGCAGGAACGCAAGGCCGACATGATCGAGATGCGTCCGTCCGGCGGTGGCCGCACCCGCCTTGTCTTCCACGCTCCGACCCGTGGCCTCATCGGCTATCAGTCAGAGCTGTTGAGCGACACCCGCGGCACGGCCATTCTCAACCGTCTGTTCCATGCCTATGCACCGCACAAGGGTGACATCGCATCGCGTAACACCGGTGTGCTGCTCTCCAACGGCGCAGGCGAGGCAGTTGCCTATGCCCTGTGGCAGCTGGAAGATCGCGGCCCGATGATGATCACCCCGGGCACCAAGGTGTATGAAGGCATGATCGTTGGTGAACACACCCGCGGCAACGACCTCGACATCAACGTGCTCAAGGGCAAGCAGCTGACCAACATCCGCTCGGCAGGCAAGGACGACGCCATCAAGCTGACCACGCCGCTGAAGCTGAGCCTTGAGGCAGCCCTGTCCTACATCGCCGATGACGAACTGGTGGAAGTGACGCCAAAGTCGATCCGTCTGCGCAAGATCCTGCTGGATCCGAATGATCGCAAACGGGCCGTGCGCGCCTCCAAGAAAACCGCCTAAGACGTTTGCTGATCCGATACAAAAAGCCGCTCCGGTCACCCCGCAGCGGCTTTTTCATTGGTGGCTTCTACCAGGTCCCACCCAGAAAGCAGTCATTGGCATCAACCGCCAGATGGAACAGCGCCCCCACACCAAAGGCCCGCGCCCGCCAGTCCGGCACCAGCACAAGACCGACATAGACCAGCCCAGCCCACAGCGTATGCAGGGGATGGAAGCCGATGCTGCAGCGGTTTGGGTCAAAGATCGGATCGGCCAGCAGATGGTCAACATCGATCACGATCGTTGCAACCATGACAAGCGCTGCCTTCAGCCAGATCTCTCTTGGAAAGACGAGACGCGCTATGACGAAGGGAACCAGAAAGTGCCCGGAATAATGCACGAGGGTGCGGAGAATCTCATGGCCCAACACGATCGGTCATTCCTCTTCGCCCCTGCGGGCCGTTCCTGCGCCCCGTCGCGGGGCCATGCACGCATGCAAAGGGGCCCGGCAGTGCTGAGCCCCCGCATTGTTTCGGATATCAACGACGCAAGCCGACCTCAGCCCCATGGTCCGGACTGATCCGGCTCGTCATGGTGCGATGGTCGCGATGAACGCGACTGGCCGCCGCCACTCCACGGCCCGTCAGAGCCAGCATCGTCCCGCATCTGGCTGCGGCGCTGATTGGCACCCAGCGTGCCACCGGTGCTGACCTTGAGCGGCCCCTGACCGCCGTACCATTCCGCCTGCAGGGCCTGCAGCGCATCAATGCGGTTCTGGGTGTCCGGGTGGGTCGAAAAGAGATTGTCCATCTTCTGCCCCGAAAGCGGGTTGATGATGAACATATGCGCGGTTTCCGGATGTTGTTCGGCGGTCACGTTGGCGGTGCGACCGGCTGCGTTGGCGATCTTGGCCAGCGCCGAGGCAAGCCACATCGGCTGACCGCAGATTTCGGCACCGGTCTTGTCGGCCTCATATTCCCGCGTCCGGCTGATCGCCATCTGCACGATGGAGGCAGCCAGCGGAGCCAGAATCATGATGGCAATCGTGCCAATAATGCCGCCCCTCTCCCTGTTGCCGCCAAAGAACATCGCAAAGTTGGCAAGCATGGAAATCGCACCGGCAAAGGTCGCCGTCACGGTCATGGTCAGAATGTCGTAATTCTTGATGTGGGCCAGCTCGTGGGCCATCACACCGGCCACCTCTTCATAGGAGAGCCGGTTGAGAAGACCTGTCGAGGCAGCCACAGCGGCATGCTGCGGATTGCGCCCCGTGGCAAAGGCGTTAGGCTGATCGGAATCGATGACATAGACGCGCGGCATCGGCAGCCCGGCAGACTGCGCCAGCTTCTCGACAATCTCGTAATATTCCGGGGCCGAGCGAGCATCCACCTCCATGGCGTTATGCATCCTCAGCACCATCTTGTCCGAATTCCAGTAGCTGAACGCATTCATGCCCAGCGCAAAGATGAAGGCAATCATCATGCCCCCCGAGCCACCGAGCAAATAGCCGATGGCCATGAACAGGCCTGTCATGGCGGCCAGCAAGAGTGTGGTACGGAAGAAATTCATGCCAGATCTATCCTTCTTTATGGCTCTGAGCGATTGGATCGCATTTCATTATCCTATATGGTGCCACCCGAGACCCATTTTCAAGACAGGAAAGCAAGGGAGCAGATAAATGGCAGACGAAGCCCCGAAAAGACAGACGGTTGACGTCAACTCCCCTCAGTTCAAGAGCACGGAAGAACGTGTGGCCGAAACGGCCAAACCGAAGGAAGAAACACCACGGCGCAAGTTTGAGGATCTGCCCCCCGCAGCCCAACGCGCGCTGATGGAGGCGGAAGAACGCCGCAGGGAACGCGACGCCCTGAAGGTGAGCGCGGACCGGCCCAAGGAATTCAATGGTCGTGGCGGTCTCGACCCGTCCCGCTATGATGACTATGAAATCGACGGCCGCGCCATCGACTTCTGATCCGGCCATCTCCAATGGAAAAGGGCGAACGGCCATGCCGCTCGCCCTTTCTTGTTGCATCGGACATTTTCGACCGACCGATTACAGGTCGGATGATTTCTTCCAGATATTAATGTTCTCTTCCTGCGCATAGAGATCGATTTCAGCCAGTTCCTCTGCCGTGAAGTCAAGATTTTTCACCGCAGCGGCACAATCGACGATCTGCTCGGCACGCGACGCACCGATCAGCGCCGTGGTGATGCCCTCGTCGCGCAGCACCCAGGCAATGGCCATCTGGGCCAGCGTCTGACCACGGCGAGCCGCGATCTCGTTGAGTTTCTTGAGATGCTCGACAGCCCGATCGGTGATCATTTCCTTCTTGAGGAACCGACCGGCAGCGGCGCGGGAATCAGCCGGAATGCCATTGAGATACTTGTTCGACAGCATTCCCTGCGCCAGTGGCGTAAAGGCGATGGAGCCGACACCAAGTTCCTTCAACGTATCTTTCAAGCCGTCCTTTTCCACCCAGCGGTTGAGCATGTTGTAGCTCGGCTGATGGATGAGACAAGGCGTACCAAGCTCATTGAGGATCTTCACCGCTTCCCGCGTGCGCTGGGAGTTGTAGGACGAGATACCCACGTAAAGGGCCTTGCCCTGACGGACCAGCGTGTCAAGCGCCCCCATGGTTTCTTCCAGCGGCGTGTTGGGATCGAAACGATGGGAATAGAAGATGTCGACATAGTCGAGTCCCATGCGTTTCAACGACTGGTCGCAGGATGCAATCAGATATTTCCGGCTGCCCCATTCACCATAAGGCCCCGGCCACATTTCATAGCCCGCCTTGGAGGAAATGATCAGCTCATCGCGATACGGTTTGAAATCGGTCCTGAGGATATCCCCGAAGGCTTCTTCGGCTGCGCCCGGAAGCGGGCCATAGTTGTTGGCCAGATCGAAATGGGTGATCCCCAGATCAAAGGCCGTCCGACACATGGCCTGCTTGGTGAAATGCGGTGTGTCATAACCAAAATTGTGCCAAAGCCCCAGCGAGACCGCTGGCAGCTTGAGCCCCGACTTGCCACACCGGCGATAGGGCATGGTGTCGTAACGGGTTTCAGACGCAATATATGTCACAGTGATACCTCCAACGTTAAATTTCCTTGCGGCTTCCATCGATTGGCGCTTGCCAAACCATTCGGAAGCCAACAAAATTTGTCTCTCTCAATATCCGCACCAGCCGCACCCGGCTTGCGGAAAGGTCACCCCCGCCTGAACGAGGATAGAATGCGAAACATGCTTCTGACATGGCAGTTCTGGGCCATCCTGTCGGCCTGCTTTGCCGCCCTGACGGCCATTTTTGCCAAGGTTGGCGTCTCCGGCATTGGCTCGGACTTCGCCACCTTCATTCGCACGATCGTGATTCTCTTCACCCTTGCGGCGATTCTCAGCGCAACCGGCGGCTGGGAAAGCCTTTCGGTGCTTTCGGCAAGGTCTGGCCTGTTTCTCGTCCTTTCCGGCCTTGCCACTGGTGCCTCATGGATCTGCTATTTCCGGGCTCTCAAGATCGGCCATGCCTCGCAGGTTGCGCCCATTGACAAGATGAGCGTTGTGCTGGTGGCCATCTTCGGTGCCCTGTTCCTTGGTGAGCATCTCTCTCTTGGCGGCTGGCTCGGTGTCGGCTTCATCGCCGTTGGCGCCACGCTCGTCGCCCTGTTCTAGTTCCCCTCAGCAGCCGTGACTGCAATCATAGGCGTTGACTGCCGGGCTTTGCCAGCCCTCAAGCCGCCCGGCCAGCGGTTTATAAACCTCCATCTTCAACGGATAGCATTGGGCCGCGTCGCTGGAATGCTCGGATGAACAATCCCCGCCCGGACAGGCGCTCTGCACCGCCAGAAGATCAATCTCGGCAAACAGCCCCAGAGTGTCACCGGGCCGCACCGGACTTGCCTTCATGAAATATTGCCCCGTGTCGCGGGTGAACCCGGTGCACATGAAGACATTGAGCACGTCGTGAATATATTTCTCCGCCTCGGGCAGGCTGAGATTGCGCGCCCGGGCCAGCGCCCGCGTCAGGTTCGAATGGCAGCAATGGTGATAGTCCACCCCGTTGAGAACGCGCCCCGTATAAGGGTCGCAGCGGGTGCCGATCACATCATGCACAGAGCCGCCATACTGATCGATGCCATACCATGACAGCGTATCCTCGATAACGGTTGCCATCGGCCGCATATAGGGGAAGCTCGACCACAGCTGATCACCAATGGTCACGTGGGTGCCGTGAAGGGCGCGGGTCTTGCCCGAATAGAAGCGTTCATCGAGATTGGCGCTGTTGAACAGGTCAAGGTCCCCCACCTGAGGCCCTTCCGGGCAGATGATACGCAGCAGATGACCGGCTGGCACCTCGATGCTGGCAGCATCCCGCGGCGGGATGATCACCTCGTCGACCTTCTCTGCCCCCTCAAAGGCGGCCTGATAAAGGGCAACATCGGGGCGGGGCAGCGTTTCGGTCGGATAGCAGATAACCGGCTTGATGGCACGACGCACGTCTGCGTCGGCAGGAGGAACAGATATGGTCATTGGGAATCTCGGATCTGGAAGGATTTGTTTTTGCCAGTCTGACAGAAAACAACCAAGGCGCGCAAGCAAAAACCCGGCGCATGTTACGCCGGGTTCCCTGTTCTTACCCCCGCGGCTCATAGGTGAGCTGCAACAGCGGGAAGCCCGAATGCGGGTCCGTCACCTGCTTTTCTCCCTGAAAGCCATAGGCTGCATAGAACCGGCGCCCGATGGCATTGTCCACGAAAACCTCGACCGCCAGCGATCCCTTTTCTGCCACGGCCTTGTCAACAAGGGCTCTGCCGATCCCCTCCCCGTGATGGGCAGGGTCAACAAACAGTCCGCCGATATAATCATCGATCAGCCCGATGAAGCCCAGAATCTTGCTGTTGCGTTCATAAACCCAGGTCTCGGCCTGCTGGAGATAGATCTCCCGCGTCAGCCGTTCGGCTTCGTCCATAAATTCAGCAGGAAGAAAGGCATGCGCCAGCTCGCTGGCCGAACGCCAGATCGCAATCACGGCGTCGGTGTCTTCAGATGTAAATGTCCGGATCATGATGGTATGTCCCGTTATGGCCGGAGTGGCAACCGCCCTCCAGCTTCAATGCTTCGCAAAAAGAAGGCACAAACCACCGCTGCAAGCGCACCGCGCCGCAGATCTTACGTTGTTCGTGCGATCGGAAGCCCTGCGGCTTCCCTCTTCAGCGGGACATAAAAACTCCTGTTTCCATCACTGCTTTCTGGATACGCCGGACCATCGCCACAGTCAACCAAATGAAAAAGCCCGGCGCTCTTTCGAACGCCGGGCGTTGTTTCAATGTCACGGTGAGCCGGGCTCAGCCAAAAGATCCTAGAAATGGACGGACCGCGAGGTGCCCGGAATCTCCTGTGGTGGTGAGAACTTGGTCAGGTTGATCCCCTTCACAGCCGTCTTGTATTCATCAAGCGTCGGCGTGCGACCAAGAATGGCAGAGAGAACAACCACCGGCGTCGAGGCAAGCAGGGATTCGCCCTTCTTCTCGGTGCTGTCTTCCACCACGCGCCCCTGGAACAGGCGCGTCGAGGTTGCCAGAACGGTATCGCCCTTCTCGGCCTTTTCCTGGTTGCCCATGCAGAGGTTACAGCCCGGACGTTCCAGATAGAGAATATTCTCATACTCGGTACGGGCAGTGTTCTTTGGCGCTGCGTCGTTGAACTCGAAGCCGGAATATTTCTCCAGAACGTCCCAGTCGCCTTCCTCTTTCAGCTCATCGATGATGTTGTAGGTCGGTGCCGCCACGACGAGCGGAGCCTTGAACTCGACCTTGCCCTTTTCATCTTCCAGATTGCGCAGCATCTGGGCAACGATCTTCATGTCACCCTTGTGCACCATGCAGGAACCGACGAAGCCCAGATCGACCTTCTTTTCCGCATGATAATAGGAGATCGGACGGATCGTGTCGTGGGTATAGCGCTTGGAGACGTCGGCGTTGTTGACATCCGGGTCGGCAATCATCGGCTCGACGATTTCGTCGAGATCGACAACCACTTCGGCAAAGTATTTTGCATTGTCGTCAGGACGCAGGGCAGGCTTCTCGCCGGATCGGATTTCGGCGATGCGCTTGTCTGCCTTGTCGATCAGGCCCTGAAGCACCTTCTTCTCGTTGTCCATGCCCTTGTCGATCATCACCTGAATACGGCTCTTGGCCTGTTCCAGCGATCCGATCAGGGTTTCGTCGTTGGAAATGCAGATGGAGGCCTTGGCCTTCATCTCGGCAGTCCAGTCGGTGAAGGTGAAGGCCTGGTCGGCCAATAGGGTGCCGATATGCACTTCGATGATGCGGCCCTGGAAGACGTTGTCGCCATGCTGCTTGAGCATCTGGGCCTGAGTGGCATGCACCACATCGCGGAAGTCCATGTAATCGGCCATTGTGCCCTTGAAGGTGACCTTGACGGATTCAGGGATCGGCATGGTAGCTTCACCGGTGGCCAGAGCCAGCGCCACGGTACCGGAGTCGGCACCAAAGGCAACACCCTTGGACATGCGGGTGTGGCTGTCGCCGCCGATGATGATATCCCAGTCATCCACGGTGAGGTCGTTCAGCATCTTGTGAATGACGTCCGTCAGCGGCGGATAGACATTCTTCGGATCGCGACCGGTGATCAGACCAAAGCCGTTCATGAATTTCATCAGCTTCGGAATGTTGGCCTGTGCCTTGAGATCCCAGACCGATGCGGTGTGACAGCCGGACTGATAGGCCCCGTCCAGCGTCGGCGAGATCACCGTTGCGGCCATGGCTTCCAGTTCCTGCGCGGTCATCAGACCGGTGGTATCCTGCGAGCCGACGATATTGACCTTGACGCGCACGTCCGAACCGGCGAGCAGCGGCAGCTTCGAACTCACGCCCACGGCGTTCTTGTTGAAGATCTTTTCAACGGCGGTCAGGCCCTGACCCTCTTTGGTGATTTCCTTGGAAGGCGCAAAGACAACCGGCGGCTCGACGCCGAGGATGTCGGCAGCAACCGTCTGCAGCTTCTTGCCGAAGACCACGGCATAGGAGCCGCCAGCCTTCATGAATTCGACCTTCTGCGGCGTGAAGGCAGAGGCCACATTGGCCAGCTCTTCCTTGCCATCGTCACTGTAGAGCTTCTTGTTCTTGGTGTTGATCTTCAGAACGGTGCCGGTTTCAACGGAATATTTCTGTTCGAGAACAGGGTTACCGTCGTTGTTGAGGATCGGCTTGCCATCCTCATCCGTCTTCTTGACCCAGTTCTTGAGGTCGATGCCAATCCCGCCGGTCACATCGACCGTGGTGCGGAAGATCGGCGAAATGCCGTTGGTACCGGCAACAACCGGAGCGATGTTGACGAAAGGAACATAGGGGCTGGCCTGCTTGCCGGTCCACAGCGCCACGTTGTTGACACCGGACATGCGCGAGGACCCCACGCCCATGGTGCCCTTTTCAGCAATCAGCATCACGCGCTTGCCCGGATGCTGCAATTTCAGCGCCTGAATTTCCTTCTGTGCCTTTTCCGAGATCATGCATTTGCCATGCAGTTCACGGTCGGCACGGGAGTGGGCCTGATTGCCCGGAGACAACAGGTCAGTGGAGATGTCGCCTTCAGCGGCGATATAGGTCACCACTTCGACCTCTTCCTCGATGTCGGGCAGCTTGGTGAAGAATTCGGCGTTGGCATAGCTCTGCAGGACATCCTTGGCCACCGCATTGCCTGCCTTGTAGGCTTCCTCAAGGCGGCTGGTGTCGGCATCATAAAGGAAGACCTGCGTTTTCAGCACGTCTGCGGCCTGCGTTGCAATGGACGCATCATCGCCCAGCGCCAGATCGAGCAGCACCTCAACCGACGGACCGCCTTTCATGTGCGACAGCAGCTCAAAGGCAAAAGCTTCGGAAATTTCGGGAACCGAGGCTTCCCCCAGGATGATCTCCTTGAGAAACTTGGCCTTGGCACCGGCAGCGCTTGTCGTGCCCGGAAGGGTGTTGTAAATGAAGTGATGGAGGGAATCGGCGCGATACGCGTTGGCGGGATCCTTGATCTGCTCAATAATCTCATTCAACAACGCGGCATCGTCGATAGGCTTGGGGTGCAAACCTTGAATCTTGCGAGTCTCGATTTCGTCCAGATAATTTGTATATAAGGTCATGATGGTCCCAGCTTATTTGATTACTCTCCACCCCTCCCGCCTCACTAGATCTGGTGAGAAAAGAAAGGCATTTCAACTGCCGTCGTTAAAGAAATGAGATCGACTTGCAATGGTTTCGACAGCCAGAACATTGCCCCGTCGCCGATCATCACCTGCTCGTGCCGAACGCAGTCACCCGGCCAAGGTCAGGGCGTCAGGTTGCGCACGCATTGAGAAAAAAACGCTTACGGAGACTTTACAAGAGGGCCAAAAGCACAACCTGTGGGCTGTAGAATTCAGCAACCTCCGTGTAAAACCGTAGGCATGGAATACGCTCCTTTTATGATCTTTTCCCCTTGATTGCTAGATAACCGATGGTCTTGACTGCGCTTTTTTGTATCATGGCTATACTGCCCCCAAACGGGTCAGCCCCAAGCAGGAAAATCCAGATAAAAGAATGAAATTCGAGGCAAGATTTGGTCCCGATTTCGGATCCAGCGGTGAGTAACCAACCAGTGACCCTTCAAGACAATCAACTGCATTTAAGCGTTCAGAACCTGGGATGCATCCGCGGCGGCCGTCCTGTCATCGAGAATATTTCCTTCGAGCTGCAAGGCGGAAAGGCGCTTGTGGTAACCGGCCCGAACGGCATCGGCAAATCGTCGCTGTTGCGCACACTGGCCGGGCTCGTCAAGGCCCATGCCGGTTCCATGATGCTGGAAGGCGGCGAAGACGATCTCACCGTTGGCCAGCAGGCCCACTACTTCGGTCATACCGACGCCATCAAGCCCGCCATGACATGCCGGGAGATCCTCAAATTCTGGCAGGTCTATTATGGCCACCCCGCCCGCAGCCCCTTTCAGGCGATGATCGAGGTGGGCATCGAGGATCTCATCGATCTGCCCGCCGCCTATCTCTCCGCCGGTCAGCGCCGCCGCCTGTCACTGGCGCGCCTTCTGGTCAGCACCCGGCCGCTCTGGCTGCTGGATGAACCCACCTCGGCGCTCGACAAGACATCCGAACATCAGCTGGAAGTGCTGATGGCCGAGCATCTGTCCGAAGGCGGGCTCATCATTGCCGCAACCCACGCACCGCTGGGGCTCGTTGACCCTCTGCGCCTGCATCTTGACCGAAACCACACCGCCGCACCGGAGCCTGAAGACGCTCCGGATGATGAGACCGGACACTAGGAGAGCAGAACATGTCAGCAATGGGTGCCCTCTTCGTTCGGGATCTGAAACTGTCCGTCCGCATCGGCGGCGGCGCGCTGATGGGCGTGCTGTTCTTCCTCATCGTCGTCACCATCTTTCCCTTTGCGGTGGGGCCAGACCTCAATCTGCTCTCACGCATCGGCCCGGCCATCCTCTGGATCGGCGCCCTGCTGGCAACGCTGTTGAGCCTTGACCGCCTGTTCCAGGCCGATCAGGAAGACGGCACACTTGACCTGCTGCTGCTTGGCGAGCATCCGCTGGAACTGGTAGTGCTGGTCAAATGCGCGGCCCAATGGATCTCCACCGGCCTGCCGCTGGTCATTGCCACGCCGCTGTTGTCGCTGTTCCTCAATATCGAACCGGTCGGCATCGCCGCCGTGACGGCAACCCTGATGGTTGGCACACCGGCCCTGACGCTGATCGGCGCGGTCGGCGCGGCCCTCACGGTCATCCTGCGCCGGGGCGGGCTGCTGCTGTCCATCCTTATCCTGCCGCTGACAATCCCCGTGCTGATCTTCGGCGTCAGCGCCGCGCTCGGTGCGGTCACGGACCCGGCACCGTTCGACACGCCGTTCTATATCCTGTGCGGACTTTCGCTGCTCTATCTGGTCATAGGCCCGGTGGCAGCGGCAGCGGCGCTCAGAAGTGCGCAGGAATAGCAGCCCGGAAAGAAGAACAAGACAGGCAGGCCGAAGACATGATGGCAGACAACGGGTGGCAGAAAGTCGGTTCGCAAAACCGGCTTTGTTACGAAATCGTAATTCGCACCTCTTCCATCTCGTGATATTTGTCTAGGAACCCCGACGACACCCGGCTTCCAGACCGAAACCATTTGGGTGGAA
The DNA here is from genome assembly GCF_003574655.1 of Cohaesibacter haloalkalitolerans. Taxonomy (GTDB): domain Bacteria; phylum Pseudomonadota; class Alphaproteobacteria; order Rhizobiales; family Cohaesibacteraceae; genus Cohaesibacter; species Cohaesibacter haloalkalitolerans. Next base: position 431,632 of record NZ_QNUM01000001.1, on the reverse strand, counting down.
AAGCTTTTGCGGCAAGTGACCAGACCGCGGGAAACAGGATGACAGAGACCGAAACCAAATCGTTCCAGATAAGAGACCTTGCCAACCCGACGCGCTTTCTTGCGCTGCTCGACAAGATCATGCTGCCGCTTCTGATCCTGACGATCATCGCGCTTGGTGTCGGGCTCTACATGGCGCTTTTTGTCTCGCCTGATGACTATCAGCAGGGCTCAACCGTCAAGATCATGTATATCCACGTGCCTGCTGCCTGGCTGGCGATGTTTGCCTATACCATGATGACGGTCTCTGCCCTTGGCACTCTGGTCTGGAAACATCCTCTGGCGGATGTCTCGGCCAAGGCCGCAGCGCCCCTTGGTGCCGCCTTCTCCTTCGTCTGCCTGACAACCGGCAGCTTCTGGGGCAAACCGATGTGGGGCACATGGTGGGTCTGGGATGCCCGCCTCACCTCGATGCTCATCCTGCTGATCATCTATCTTGGCCTCATCGCGCTCTGGCATGCCATCGAGGATCCGCTCAAGGCAGGCAAGGCCGTCGCCATCCTGACCCTTGTCGGCTTCATCATCATCCCCATCATCAAATTCTCGGTCGACTGGTGGAGCACCCTGCATCAGCCTGCTACCGTCTTCACACTCGATGGACCGAAGATGGACAACTCGATGCTGATCCCGCTTCTGGTCATGGCCGGTGCCTTCACGCTGCTGTTTACCGTGCTTCATTTCAAGGCCATGAAAAACGAGATCCTGCGCCGCCGTATTCGCTCCATGCAGATGCAGGCCGCCCGTCAGGTCGCATCAGGCAACCGGGCGGCCGCCTCGTCCGTCGCGCAGCGCTGACAGCGCCCTCAGGCAAAGGAGAGAACCATCATGTTTGGAAATTATGCCGGTTTCATTCTCGCCTCATACGGCGTGACCGCAGCCACCATCCTGTTGCTGGTCCTGTGGGTCATTCTTGACGGCCAGAAGCAGGCCAAAATTCTGGCCCAATTGCATGAGAGAGGTATCCACCGCCGCTCCGAGCGCGCAAAGGCAGCCGCCAACTCCTAACCTGAAGTCATCAGCCGCGAGCAAGACGAACATCATGAGCGAAGAAAACCAGACGCCAGAAGACCAGTCCAAAGGCCCGAACAAGGCGACCACTTCCGATGAAGAGGCAGCGCCCCGCAAGCGGCGCTTCAACATATTCATCCTCATGCCACTGGTGATCTTCGTTGGCATGGCCGGTCTGTTCAGCTACCAGATGAAATTTGGCCGCAACCCCAATGAAGTGCCGAGCGTTCTGATCAACAAACCGGCGCCCGAATTCGATCTTCCGGCGCTGGACGCCAGCTTCGGCATTCGCCGCCCCGATGGCGGCATCATCCCCGGCTTCAAGACGGAGGACTTCCACCAGAAGGTCGCCGTGGTCAATGTCTGGGCGTCATGGTGCCCCACCTGCCGCGATGAACACCCGCTGCTGATCGATCTGACCAATGATAACCGATTCGACCTCATCGGCCTTGCCTACAAGGACGAACCGGCCAACTCGGCACGCTTCCTCAAGAACCACGGCAATCCGTTCGACAAGATCGGGATGGACATTTCAGGCCGCGTCGGCATCGACTGGGGCGTTTACGGCGCACCGGAAACCTTCATCGTCGATACCAAGGGCATCATCCGCTACAAGCATATCGGAGCCCTGACCAAGAGCTCGCTGGCCGAAAACTTCGTGCCCAAACTGGAAGAGATTCTCGCCGAGGCAAACTGAGCCATCAGGCAAGGGACTGGTCGACGTCAAGCAAGGCCTGAAGACGCTCGGTGAGGCGGGAGCAACTGACCTCGAAATCGGCCTCGTCGGTGCGAAAGACCAGCGAGCTGAAGGCGCGCTGGCCATAGCCCTGTCCGATCATCTCGGCACTTCGAGCCAATTCCGCCTGTGACAGCGGACGTTCGCGTCCGGCGATATGATCCGGGCGTGCAATCAGGCCGATGCAATGGCAGGAATGGCCTGAACGTGCAAATGTTTCCCTGAAGAAGACCCAGTTTGTCCGCCGCACCGGGTAGGCGACAATCACACCGGCAAACCGTTCGAGCAACGCCGAACTCGCTGACGCGATGCTCTGGTTGGTTCTGAGGTTGGAAGCAAGCCAACGCTCCGTCTTGCAATGATCATCGCCGTCGATGAAGGCAAACCCGAGCCGCTCGGCCACGGCTTTGCCAAGCGTGCTTTTGCCGACACCAATCGGCCCATCGAACAACAGAACGTGCCGAGCCATTGCAGTAAGGTCCCCTTGTTGCAACAGCAGGCCTCTGCTTGCGGCCTCTATTCCTCGCTCGCCTTCCCCGGCGCATAGCGGCTGAGCAGCGGCATCTGGAAGGCGCCGAAGACCATTGTCAGCGGCATCACGCCGAACACCTTGAAATCCACCCAGATGTCGGTGGAGAAATTGCGCCAGACCACCTCGTTGAGAAAAGCCAGCACGAAGAAGAAGATTCCCCAGCGGATCGTCAGAATCCGCCAGCCTTCGGCATTGAGCTCGAAGACGGAATCAAACACATAGCCCAGCAGGCTCTTGCCAAACAGCAACCCGCCCAGCAACACCGAGCCGAACAGCACATTGACGATGGTCGGTTTCATCTTGATGAAGGTGTCATCCTGCAGATAGAGCGTCAAACCGCCGAAGATGAACACCACGACACCGGTGACCATCGGCATGACAGGCAGCTTGCCCAGCTTGACGCGGGAAATCACAAGCGACACCACGGTGGCGACCATGAAACAGGCCGTGGCAATGAAAATCGGCTTCATGCCGTTGAGCGCCGGAATCCAGCTGGCCAGCATCTCGCCCTTGGCATTGGCAAAGAAGAAGATCCCCAGCGGTCCAAGTTCCAGCACCAGCTTCAGGATCTGCGCCTTGTCCAGTTGTGGCTCGGTCGCGTTCTGACCGGGCGTTTCGGAATTGCTCATGATTTGCCAACTTGCCTTTTCAATTGCGCCCCTATGGGCAACGCTCATGTCTGGCGGATCTCAAAGACCCGCAATCGCCCGTGCAAAGTCCCGCGACGCAAACGGTTCAAGGTCATCGACGCCCTCGCCAATGCCTATGAAATGCACCGGCACCTTGTGCTTGGCCGAAATGGCCACGAGAATGCCACCCCGCGCCGTCCCATCAAGCTTGGTCATCACGAGACCGGTGACGCCCGCCATCTTGGAGAAGACCTCGACCTGATTGAGGGCATTCTGACCTGTGGTGGCATCCAGCACCAGCAGCACCGAATGCGGAGCCACCGGATCATGCTTCTTGATCACGCGCACGATCTTTTCAAGCTCGGCCATCAGCTCGGTCCGGTTCTGCAAACGACCGGCGGTGTCGATCAGAAGCACATCCATGCCCTTCTGCTTGGCCTCCGCCATGGCGTCATAGGCGAGCCCTGCTGCATCGGATCCCACCTCGCGCGCAATCACAGGCGCACCGGTGCGTTCGCCCCAGACCTTGAGCTGATCGATGGCCGCAGCGCGGAAAGTATCGCCAGCCGCCATCATCACCTTCTTGCCCTCTGCCCGGAATTTCTGGGCCAGCTTTCCGATGGTGGTGGTCTTGCCAGCGCCATTGACCCCGATCATCAGGATCACATGCGGACCACTGGCCGGTCTGGTGATCTCCAGCGGCTTGGCCACGGGCTCAAGCACCTTGTCGACTTCCTCGGCAAGAATCTCCTGCACTTCGCGATCGGTCACTTCCTTGTTGTAGCGTCCCTCGGAAAGACGATCCGTGATCGTCATCGCGGTCTCGACGCCAAGGTCGGCCTGAATGAGAATGTCTTCCAGATCCTGCAGGGTGTCATCATCAAGCTTGCGCTTGGTAAAGATCGAACTGATGCCCTCGCCCAACGCACCGGACGAACGGGAAAGCCCCTGCTTGAGGCGCTCGAACCAGGACAGCTTTCTGGCTGGCTGTTCGGCACCCGCAGCGGCTTCAACAGGCGTTGGCGCGACAACTCCCTCACTCACCTCTGCGTCAAGCTCGATGGCCGCGTCCCTTGCCTCAGCGTGTCCCGCTGCGACGGCTTCCGAAGCCCCCGGCTCATCGGAAACTGCGACAACCGCCTCTGTCTCGCCCTCGCCGTCAAGAACAACAGCCTCTTCAGCTTCAAGCGCGGCCAGATCCTTCTCGGATACCTGAGACGCCAGACCTTCGGCCTGTCGGCCTTCGGCTTCCACCTCATCCTGAACCTCAGGTTCGACGGCCCCGGCGGGAAGATCACCGCCCATCACGGCAACCTCGGCCTCGTTCTCTTCCTCGGCACCCAGATCATGGCCATCGCTCCCTTGCAGCGCATCAGGGACCAGATTGTCCAGATCGGCAGGATCGACAGCGCCTTCGCCCTCGGCCTCAAGAACGCCCTCTTTGACTTGCTCTTCGGGCGCACTCTCGTCGGACGAGCCGAACAAACGCGAGAAAAATCCTTTTTTGGCCACGATCCTACTCCCTGATCGATAAAGCGCCGGAAGGCGCAAGGCGGCATACGTCTGTGACGGGCAGCTACAGCCCGACAGCCATCAAATGGCGATGGCTGGCATCAACAATGCGTGCAGCCACAATATCACCTGCTTCACCTTCTGCAATCTCCGTCAGCGTGAATTGCTCGGTCCGAGCCAATCCCTTGCCTTCGATCAACAGTTTGGCTTCCTTGCCAATCTGGCTTCTGAGATGGGTCTGGAAGGCTTCCTCGCCCAGAGCCCGCAACCGTGCAGCCCGCTCGCGAATGACCGGTCCTCGCACCTTCGGCATGCGCGATGCCGGTGTACCCGGACGGGCCGAGTATGGGAAGACATGCAGATGGGTCAGCCCGCATTCCCCGACAATATCGAGGCTGCGCTGGAACATTTCTTCGGTCTCGGTCGGGAAACCGACGATGACATCGGCACCGAATACCATATCCGGACGCAAGGCCCGCACCTCATTGCAGAAGGCGATGGTGTGTTCGCGATTGTGCCGCCGCTTCATGCGCTTGAGGATCATGTTGTCGCCCGACTGCAAGGACAGATGCATGTGCGGCATCAGCCTTTCCTCGTTGGCGATACAGTCCATCAGATCCTTGTCCGCTTCCACCGAGTCGATGGACGAGATACGGAGACGATCCAGTTCGGGCACATGCTTGAGAATGCTCTTGACCAGCTTGCCCAACTTGGGTTCGCCCGGCAGATCCGTGCCATAGGAGGTGATGTCGACCCCGGTCAGCACCACTTCGCGATAGCCGTTTTCCACCAGCTTGCGCACCTGATCAACCACCGGCCCCATGGCCACCGAGCGGGAATTGCCACGCCCGAAGGGGATGATGCAGAAGGTGCAGCGGTGATCGCAGCCATTCTGGATCTGGACAAACGCCCGGGTGCGGCCTTCAAGGCCCTCAATCAGATGCAGTGCAGTCTCGCGCACGCTCATGATGTCGTTGACCTGAATCTTTTCTTCCGCCGGCACGCCGAAATTCGGCATGGCCTTGTAGCTTTCGGACTTCAACTTGTCCTCGTTGCCGATGACAAGATCCACCTCTTCCATGCTGGCAAAGCGCCCGGCTTCAGTCTGGGCCGCGCAACCGGTCACGATGATCCGGGCATCGGGATTCTCCCGCTTGGCCTTGCGGATCTGTTGACGGGCCTGCCGTACGGCTTCGCTGGTCACGGCACAGGTATTGACCAGAATGGTATTGTCGAGGCCCGCCTCGGCGGCCTGCTGTTTCATCACTTCGGATTCATAGGTATTGAGGCGACATCCGAAGGTGAGCACCTTGATCGTCATATAAGATTACTCCACGCTGCCAGCGGGCAGCTTGCGCCAGGAGAGATCTGCAAGATCAATCTCACCGGCATATTCCAGTTCGGTCGCACCAGACATCATGATGTGGTCATCCGCCTGCCGCCATTCGATCGTCAGATCACCACCGGGCAGATGGACCAGAACCTTGCGGTCGGTCATGTTGTTGCGAATGGCAGCCACCGTAGCCGCACAGGCGGCCGTGCCACAGGCCTGCGTCAGGCCCACACCGCGTTCCCAGACCTTGAGGGTCATTTCAGCACGGTTGTTGACCTGAGCCAGCGAAATATTGGCGCGCTCGGGAAAGATCATGTGATTTTCCAGAAGCGGCCCGTTCACTTCCAGACCATAGCTCTCGACATCATTCTTCACCCAGAAGATGGCGTGCGGGTTGCCCACATTGACCACCGAAGGCGAATGCAGGATCGGCGCATCGATTGGCCCGATCTGCAATTCGATGGCACGCGTGTCCTCGAACGGCTCGGACAGGGGGATGTCCTTCCAGCCAAATTTCGGCACGCCCATGTCGACGGTCACCATGGTCTCGTCATCGCAGCGATAGCCGATCAGCTTGCCGACCACGGTTTCGATCACGGCCTTGTCCAGACCGCTCTCTGCCATCATCAGCCGCCCGATACAGCGGGTCGCGTTGCCACAGGCTTCCACCTCGCCGCCATCGGCATTGTGAATGCGCATGAAGACATCGCCCCCTGACGGGGAATTCTCCAGCGTGATGAACTGATCACAGCCCGGTCCGGTCTGATGGTTGGAAAGCGCGCGCACGGCATCGGCCCCAAGCTGGGGCTTGGTCTTTCGGGCATCTATCACTATGAATTCGTTGCCAAGACCATTCATCTTCAAAAATTGCACGTGCGAGGCCATTGTCAGCCATTCCTGCCAGATATTGATGTTGGGAAAGAGTGCCGATCTGTCGTCAGGCGCTCTGATTTCTCGTTCTATATGGCGAAGTTCTGCGCAAATTACCACCCCCAAAACCGGGAGACACGCCTTCGCCGGACGAAGGATCGAGTTAGTACAACAAAAAAGCCGCGAAAGATACCCTCCTTCGCGGCTCCACTCATCAGGATCGCCGGTGTGGCTTACGCCCCAACGATCACTTGAGGCCAGCCATCATTACCTTGGACAGGCGCGCGGCAAAATCGGCCGGATTGGACGGATGCTCACCATCCAGAATGAGCGCCTGATCAAGCAGCAGACGGGCGCCATCTTCAACGCTGGCCTTGTCGCTGGCAGCCTTGAGCTGATCGGCCAGCATGCGGATGAGGCCATGATCGGGGTTGATTTCAAGGATCGGCTTCATGCCGATATCGGCCCCCTTCTGACTGCGCATCAGTTTCTCGAAGCGACGATCCGGGCCGTAATCCGGAGCCACGATACAGACCGGGCTGGTTGCCAGACGCGAAGAGATGCGCACGTCGGAGACCGCATCGCCAAGGGTTTCCTTGACGAAGGTCACCAGTTCGGCAACATCGCCCTTCTCCTTGGCTTTCTCTTCATCACTCTTGGCCTTGTCCTCTTCGGTTTCCGGCTTTTCGATGAGATCAAGATCAGCCGCCCCTTGCGAGATCGACTTGAAGCTCTTGCCATCAAAACCAAGCGCCGTCTGCACCCAGAAGGCGTCAACCGCATCGGACAGCAGCAGAACCTCGACATCACGGGCCTGATAACCTTCCAGCTGCGGGCTGGCCAGAATGGCCTCCTTGCTGTCACCCAGTGCATAATAGATGGCGGTCTGGTTTTCCTTGAGGTCGGCAACATATTGCGCCAGCGTGCGGTTTTCCCCCTTGGTGGAGTTGAAGCGCACGATCTTGAACAGTTGGTCACGCCGTTCCGGATCCTCGTAGAGGCCTTCCTTGATCACCGCACCAAAGGCTTCCCAGACGGAATTGAACTTGTCTTCTTCCTTGTCGGCCAGCTTCTCCAGCTCGCTGAGAACGCGATTGGTCACGCCCTTGGAAATGGCATTGAGGATCGGATTGTCCTGCAGCATTTCGCGGGAGATGTTGAGCGGAATATCCTCGCTGTCAACCACGCCACGCACAAAACGCAGATAGGCGGGCATGATTTCGGCATCGTCGGTGATGAACACCCGGCGGACATAGAGCTTGACGCGACCCTTGCGGTTCGGATCGAACAGGTCGAACGGCTTGTGCTCGGGCACAAAGGCCAGCACATTGTATTCAGTCCGCCCTTCGGCACGATAATGGATCGTCAGCGCCGGTTGGTCGAACTGACCGGCGGTATGCTGATAGAATTCGGTATACTGCTCTTCGGTGATGTCGGAGCGGGGCTTCAGCCACAGCGCGGAGCCATCGGTCAGCTCTTCCTCATCGATGGCATTGGCTTCCTCATTATAGGTCATCATGCGGATCGGCACCGGCACGTGAGAGGAATATTCGCGGACAACCCGACGGATGGTCACGCCATCGGCAAAGCTCTTCTCGTCTTCCTTCAGATGCAAAACGATCTTGGTGCCGCGCACCGGCGCATCCTCCTCGCTGGCCGGGGAAATCTCGTATGACCCCATGCCATCGGACGACCAGCGCCAGGCCTCGGCGTCACCGGCCCTGCGGGAGAAGACGTCGACGCGGTCTGCCACCATGAAGGCGGAATAGAAGCCGATACCGAACTGGCCGATCAGCGCAGAGCCATCCTCGCCATTGGCGCTGCTGGCCAGCTGGTCCAGAAAGGCGCGGGTGCCGGAGCGGGCGATCGTACCGAGGTTGTCGATCAGCTCTTCCCTGGTCATGCCGATGCCGTTGTCGACAACCTTCAGTGTCCCGGCCTTGCCATCGGCAGACAGGGTGATCTTGAAGGTTGGATCGTTGCGGGTAAGATCGGGGTTGGTCAGCGCCGTGTGGCGCAGTTTCTCGCAGGCGTCGGCCGCGTTGGAAATCAGCTCGCGCAGGAAGATTTCCTTGTTGGAGTAAACCGCATGCACCATCAGATGAAGAAGGCGCGAGACCTCGGCTTCAAAAGAGTGGGTTTCGGTTTCAACCGCTTCGGTTTGCGTTTGATCGGTCATGACGTGTGTCCTTCCTTTCAGCATCGCCAAAGCCGGCCACAGAGGGCCCGGATCCGGCAACCATGTCAATCTTCGCCCTGCTCCGTCGCCGGCCTCCCCGCCTCGCAAAGCACGAAGAGAGCAAAAAGACGCCGGTTCGCAGGAATTCCGGTTTTCAGCACAGGATCTAGCAATGCTGCCGGTGACTTTCAAGATGATCTGAAGGAAGCAGAGCCCAAAAAAAACGGGATGCACAAGAGGCATCCCGCAAAGGAGCTGTTGGGATGTTGACCGCTGTCGGGAATTCGAGGGACAAACCGTCTTGTCGAATGCTTGCCAGATCGGCGTGAAGGACCACAGACATGCAACAGTCCAACCAACCGACCATGGCAATCCGGTTCACGAGCACAAGTCAAAGGGGGCAGAGTCCCGCGCTCGGAGTGTGAACCGTACCACGATGCAACAGGTTAGATATTGGCCCTCGAGGCCGACTTTCCAAGGGCTGCAATAAGGCAATTTTGTGATTTTTCCAATGAAGCCCATTCGGCGCGAACCAGCCGACGGTCTCTGCGACGGCCCTTGGCACAAAACAATCTTGTGCCAGCACGCACGAACCTTGCGCGCAATCGCAACAAGCTGTCGCCCCTCACCACGGGCAAGGCGATTTATTCCTCCCCGCCAGCCCCCCGCTCTTGCCAAGACCGTGTTTTAAGGCAATCATATCTCTTGAGTTTTTGAAGATCGTTGCCAAATAGTCCACATGTCTTGGCACAAGACTGCGAACAAAAGGAGGGTCGCTTGCTCGATAGTTCGGATGAAAGTGTGACCTCGCTGGCAAGCCTGCGCCCAGCGACGGTTATTGGCCACACAGGCAGCCAGCCCAAACCACCCCAGCAGATCTGCTTCAACCGTCTGGAGTTGACGACGATCCTCAACGTCTACGGGCGCATGGTGGCTGCAGGGGAATGGCGTGATTATGCCATCGACACACTGAAGGACCGCGCGGTCTTTTCCATCTTCCGACGAACAAGCGAAATGCCGATCTATCGCATCGAGAAGAACCCGAAGCTTTCCCGAAAACAGGGCGCCTACAGCCTCATCTCCCAGCACGGCCAGATACTGAAGCGCGGCCAGGAGCTGGACCCGATCCTGCGGCTGCTCAACCAGAAACTTCTGAAGGTCGTGGAAAGCTAGCGACAAAGAACAGATCGCGCCGGCTCCACAGTGCCCATGCCGCCCAAAAGGCAAACAGCGTGAAGGGCATGAAGAGATAGGAGCCGGGCTTGAAATCCCCCGTCAGTCCGTCCCTGATCAGAATGAAGGTCATGGAGTAGACATAGAGCCCGTTGGCCATCTGGGCACAGAGCCAGCCAAGCGGCCTCATGCGTGCGAGTCCGATCGAGCCGACCAACAGCAGCGGCACCGACCATACGATGTCAGCCACCCCGATGCCAAAGGTCGTTGCCAGCGCAGGCGATGGTGAGGCCCCAGTCAGATCATTGCCGAAATGGACAAACACCAGACCCCAGAAAACCAGATGGACGACAGCGGCAACGAAATTGACGATTGCGATCAGTTTGATCATGGAAACCACCTCCCCCTCAAGTAGTGGCATGCAGGCGCTGGAAACACCACCAGACATGCCAATGACAGCCAACACCATCGCTCACTAGCGCGTCGGCAGAGGGGGCGTCAATGCGACCGATTCTGTCGGGAATGGCCCCAATTGAAACCACCTCGGCGGGGCACTATATTGATCATGCAAACAAAAAAGCCGCCCCGAATGGAGCGGCTTCTTTTGTTTCAGCCCGATGCTGTTCTGCGCTTAGTCGCGATTGCCAAGAAGCTGCAGCAGCATGATGAACAGGTTGATGAAGTCCAGATACAGGCGCAGCGCACCCATGATGGCTTTCTTGCCGGAGACTTCAGAGCTGTCGCCTTCGAAATACATTTCCTTGATCTGCTGGGTGTCATAGGCGGTAAGGCCGGCAAAGACCAGAACACCGATGACGGAAACAGCGAACGCCAGAGCGCTCGAAGCAAGGAAGATGTTGACGATCGAAGCAATCACGATGCCGATGAGGCCCATGAACAGGAAGCTGCCCATACCGGACAGGCTCTTCGGCGTGGTGTAGCCATAGAGGCTAAGACCGGCGAAGGACGCTGCGGTGATGAAGAACACCTGCGTGATCGAGGTCGAGGTATAGACCGCAAAGATCGATGACAGGGAAATACCCATCAGCGCGGCATAGACCCAGAACATGGTCTGGGCAGCACTGGCGCTCATGCGCTGGATACGGAAGCTCAGGAACATCACCATCGCCAGCGGGGCGAACATGATCACCCACTTGAGCGGGCTACCGAACAGGGTTGCGCCAAGCTGGGTGACATAAAGGCCACCGCGAACCTGGGCCACCGCCTGAGACGGGTCCTGAGTAAAGGCAACTGTAAAGATGCCATAGGCAAATACGCCAGTCACTGCCAGCGCAATGGCCATATAGTTATAGACCTTCAGCATATAACTGCGCAGGCCCTGATCGATGCGCGCCATTTCGGCGGCACGGGCACTCATATGTGCGCTTTGACGGAAGTCATTCACCATGGATTCTCCTCACAAAACTCAAAAGCTCGAACGGTTCGACTGACCAATCCGAATAGGTTTGTCACGTTGGTGGTCGCCGGAACCAGTTTCAAAACCGACGTTCGTCCCAATATATGGGGGGCATCCTTCAACAGCTCAAGTCCTTTTTGGGCAACAATCGGGATTCTGACGTCGAATTCACGCAAATGTCATCGCTCTCTGGACAGGTTCCTGAGTCTTTCCAGTCGTTTCTCGCCCAAAGGGCAAGAAACCAACGGTCAAGACGCATGACTATCACCGCTAGTCTACCACCATCATACGTTAACCATTGCGTAATATTTGCGCCGGTTTACGATTAAGACTTGACCACGTTCCAACAAGACCAAGTAAAATTGTCAATAGCATGGCAAGCACAACGACGAGTGCAGAGACCAGCGGCTGCCACGAGAAGGGCATGTCCATCACGTTTGTCAGCACCAGATAGGCCGCAACGTGCCCGATCAGCAGCGCAAAGATCGCCGTGATCACCCCCAGCAGACAATATTCCAGCGAATAGGCCAACAGCACCTTGCGGCGCGTTGCCCCGAGCGTCTTGAGGATGACCGCATCATAGATGCGTTCCCTCTGCCCGGCAGCCAAGGCCCCGGCCAGCACCAGAATGGATGCAACGATGGCCAGCGAAGACGCCGCCCGCATGCCCCAGGCCAGCTGGCGGACCAGATCATTGACCGTATTGAGCGCGTCCCCAACCCGGATGGTCGTGACCGCCGGGAAATCCTGCACAATGGCCTTCATGATGCCGGATTCCCGGCGGCTCACCTCTTCAGCACTCTCCTTGCCCTGAGGATCCAGACTGAGGGTCGCGAGATGGGAATGGGGCGCACCGGCAAAGGTATTCGGCGAGAAGACCATCACGAAATTGATCGCCAGCGACTGCCACTCGACCCGCCGCAAATTGTGGATCTCCGCCGAAATGGTGCGGCCAAGCACGTTCACTTCGATGGTATCGCCGATCGCCAGCCCCATCTGTCGGGCCAGCTCGGCATCGAAGGACACCAGATTCTTGCCGGAATAATCCGCTGGCCACCAGCTGCCTTCGACCAGCGTGGAGTTTTCCGGCAACGTCGCCGAATAGGTGATACCCCGGTCCCCGCGCAACACCCACTGGGCATCGTCCGGTGCCTTGAAATCGCGGGCATCGATGCCCTTGAGCGAAACCAGACGGCCACGCAGCATCGGGACGCGTTGATGCGTCCCCTCAGGTGCCAGCTTCTCCAGCTCGGCCTCAAACTGGGTAACCTCGGAATTCTGGATATTCATGAAAAAGAAGTTCGGCGCCTTCTGCTGCAGATTGCCCGTCAGCTGCTGTTGCAGGTTGAGATCAATCAGCACCAGCGTCACCAGCAGGCTAAGCCCGAGCCCAAGCGAGAGCGCCACCGATGGCGTCAGTGCGCCGGGCCGGTGCAGATTGGCAATCGCCAGCCGTGGCACCACATGGCGGAAGCGCGGCAAACGGGCAGCCGTCTTCATGATGACAAAGGCAACAAGCCGCAACAGGGCAAAGACAATCACCATGCCCACAAGGAAAGCAGCGGCCACATAGAGCACCTCGGCAGTCGCCAACACCAGCGCCACGAGCATCGCCCCCAGCGCCAGCACGATCCCCCAGTCGCGCTTGCTGGCCCGATATTTCACCGGGGCGATCTGGTCGCGAAACAGCGCGGTGGCCGGAATGGCGCGAGTGCGCAGCAGTGGCCGGATGGAAAACAGCAGCGCCGCCAGAAGCCCGAACAGCGCTGCCTTGCCCAGCTGCAACGGATGGAAAAGCTCCGACGAGACCGGCAGGTTGTCCGGCACCACCGCTTGCAGGATGAACGGCACAAGACTGGCAAAGAACACCCCGATCGCAATGCCGATCAAGGCGATGAACAGGATCTGCATCAGATAGATGCCGACAATCAGCCAGCTTGGCGCCCCGAGGCATTTATAACTGGCAATGGTCGTCTGCCGCCCGGCGATGAAGGCCCGCACCGCATTGGCGATGCCAACCCCGCCGGTGATCAGCGAGGCGAGCCCCACCAGCACCAGAAAGGCAGCAAAGCGGTCAATGTTCCGCGCCAGCCCCTCGGCGGCATTGGCCCGCGAGCGAATGCGCCAGCCGGCATCGGGAAATTTCTCACGGATCTGTGCGATCACCGCATCGATTTGCGAAAGCGACGGTGTGCCCGCCATCCTGATCCGCGTGGTCCAGCGCACAATGACACCGGGCTGCAACAGATCGGTCGTCTGCAGGTCCTCAAGGCTCATGATCACCCGTGGGCCGAAGGCCAGACCCGAGGCCAGCGCATCCGGTTCATCGGCAATGCTGTCGGCAATGGTGAAATGCCTGACACCGATGACCAGCGGATCACCGACAGCAAGCCCCAGCCGTTCGAGCAGCAACGGATCGACAATCACCGATCCGGGCGCCAGCCGATGACCATTGGTCGTCACCAGCGCCCCGACCATCGGATAATTTCCATCCACGGCCTTGATATCAATGAGCAATTGCTCGGAAGCATCGTCCGTTCGCGCCATCGCCCGCAAACTGCCGATCTGGCCGATCTGGCCAAATTGGCCAAGATAGGCAAGCTGTTCGTCTGTTGCAGGCACGGCCGTTGCCGACAGTGAAAGATCGCCGCCCAGGATCTGCCGCCCCTGTTCGTTGAGCCCGCCAGTCAAGGCCTTGGAGGCCGACCCAACGCCACCGATGGCGGCAACGCCCAGAGCGATGCAGGCCAGAAAGATATAGAAACCGCGCAAGCCGCCGCGCATTTCCCGCAAGGCAAACCGGAAGGCAAGGCGCAGCGAGGCCCAAAGCCCGCGATCAGCCGCCACGACCGGCGCAAAGCCCGCACCACCGGCAGTCTGTCCTGAAGACATCTGATCCATCATGCCCCCTATTCCCCGGAAAGAGCATCAGCAGGCGCATCTGCAAGTGCGTCCGCATACGCCTCTTCATGCGGCGTTTCCACCAGCTGGCCTGATTTCAGCCGCACCACCCGCTCGCAACGGTCCGCCAGGCGTGGGTCGTGGGTTACCAGCATCAAGGTCATGCCGCGCTGTTTGTGCAGGCGGAACATCAGGTCGGAAATCTCCTGACCGGTGTCACTGTCGAGGTTGCCGGTCGGTTCATCGGCAATCAGGATCGAAGGTCGTGGCGCCAGTGCACGGGCAATCGCCACCCTCTGCTGTTCACCGCCCGACAATTCGGCAGGATAATGATGGACGCGATGCCCCAGCCCGACGGCTTCAAGCTCTGCCCTGGCGACATCAAAGGCATCACGACGCCCCGCCAGCTCCAGCGGAATGGCGGTGTTTTCCAACGCCGTCATGGTCGGAACAAGATGGAAAGACTGGAAGATGATACCGATCCGGGTGCCGCGAAACTGCGCCAGCGTGTCTTCGTCCATGCGCGACAGGTCACTGCCCTCAACCAGCACCTTGCCCCGATCAGCCTGTTCAAGCCCTGCCATCACCATCAACAGGGTCGACTTGCCCGAACCGGACGGTCCGACAAGCCCGACCGAATGGCCGCTCTCGATGTCAAGATCGATCCCGCGCAGGATATCGACCCGCGAATGGCCAGCCCCGAGGCTCAGATAGACGTCATGCAGGGAGATGATCGGCGCCTTGCTGACCGGATCAGCCGATGACAGGTGCGATGTTTCAGAAACTTCGGGTGTGAGGGATGAAGTCACGAGGATCCTAACCTATATTGCAAGAAAACATGTGCCCGGAATGCCGGAAAGAAGACAAAATGTTGGTTTCTATATGGGGTTGAAAAACCGGAATCAAAGCCGACAGGGACCGGTTCGGGCGCATTTAGTAATATTCACAAGAGATAAGAGTTATGGTCAGATACGATAAATGGCACGATGGCAAACCGCATTGGCTTGGATCCGGGCGCGCCTCTGCCACAAGCGCGACAGCCAGAAGGGCTTTGCCTCCCGGTCTTGCCGCCCTGTCCTTTCTCTTCCTCTTTCTGCTGGGGGTCTTTGCCATGACCGCAGCCAGAGCAGACACCATCCGCATTCTGTCCTTTGGCGATTCCCTCTCGGCCGGATATCAGCTGCCCGCAGGCACGGGCTTTACCGACCGCCTACAGGAAAAGCTGAATGCCGAAGGGCTCGACGCCGAAGTGATCAACGCAGCGGTCTCGGGCGATACCACCGCCTCCGGCCTTTCGCGACTGGACTGGTCAACCCCGGACGATGTCGATCTGGTGCTGCTCGAACTGGGAGCCAATGATGCCCTTCAGGGGTTGCCGATCGACAGGGCCAGGGCCAATCTGGCCGCCATGATCGAGACATTTCAGGCCAAGGGCATCAAGGTTGCCCTGATGGGCATGATGGCGCCGCCCAACATGGGCGCCGATTACACTGCGTCCTTCGATGCCATCTACCCTGCCCTTGCCAAGGAATACCAAATTCCTTTATATCCATTCTTTCTGGAAGATGTGGCAGCCCAGCCGCATCTGAACCTTGAGGATGGCATGCATCCAAACGAGGAAGGCATAAAGATCATCGTTGCCAAGGTAGCACCTTTCATCATTGATATTCTGAAACAAACCAACTGACCGCGTGCAGCTTGCATGCGTCCCATGAAAATCAGACCGGTTCCCACCTTTTACCGGCCATAGAAAAACGGATTCCGACATGGAAATGAGAAAACTGGGTCGTACGGACCTTGAAGTGAGTAGCCTTTGTCTGGGCACCATGACCTGGGGTGAGCAGAACACCAAGGCAGAAGCCTATGAACAGCTCGACTATGCAGTGGATCAGGGCATCAATTTCATCGACGCCGCCGAGCTCTATCCTGTCCCGAGCAGGGCCGCCACACAGGGCCGCACCGAAGAAATCATCGGTGATTGGATGCAGGATCGCGGCAACCGCTCCGACGTCATTCTTGCCACCAAGGTCATCGGCCGCTCGATGAGCAACTGGTTCCGTGACGGCGAGATCGAACCGCGCCTCAACCGCGCCCAGATCTTCGAAGCCGTCGACAAGAGCCTCAAGCGCCTCAAGACCGATTATATCGATCTTTACCAGATCCATTGGCCGGACCGGAAGGTCTCGCAGTTTGGCGCCAACCCGATCATTTACGCCCATCCGGAACCGGCCGACGACGAAACCCCGATTGCGGAAACCATCGCTACCATGGACGAGCTGGTCAAGGCTGGCAAGGTCCGCCATGTCGGCCTGTCCAACGAGACCGGCTGGGGCACGATGAATTATCTCAACGAGGCGGTAAAAGGCACCGGGCCGCGTGTTGTCTCCATCCAGAACGCCTACAGCCTTCTAAACCGCACCTTCGAAATCAACCTCGCCGAAATCGCCATGCGCGAACAGGTGGGCCTCTTGGCCTATTCGTCCCTCGGTCAGGGCACGATCACCGGCAAGTATCTGGACGGCAAACAGCCGGAAGGTGCCCGCATGACCCTGTTCAAGAATTTCGGCGCCCGCTACCAGACCCTCGGGGCAGAACCGGCGATCCGCGGCTATCTCAAGGTGGCCGAAGACTTCGGCGTGGATGTCGCCCAGATGGCGCTGGCCTTCGTGCACACCCGCGGCTTCACCACGTCGGTGATCCTTGGCGCCACGAAAATGGAGCAGCTGAAAAATGACATCGCCTGCCATGATTTCGTGCTGACCGCCGAAATGGAAGAAGCCATCAACAACGTGCACCGGGTGCATTCCAACCCTTGCCCGTGATCGGCCAATCGTTGGCAAACACCCCGATCTGCCGCAGATTTCAACAGACCGGGGCCTGAGCCAGAAAGCCATGAAAGCCGCGCCTTACCGTACATTCCGGTAAGGCGCGGCTTTTTTCTTGCCGGTCGGGACGGCCCCTGACAAGACCGCAGCCAAAGCTTTTAAAGCATCGTCACATTTTTTCGGCTATCCTCTGAGGGCAGCCGCTCCGAAGTGATTCGACACTGATCTAACAATTGCTTTGGCCGAATTCATTTCGACGGTAACAATGGATCACCAGATCCAGCCGCGACAGAAATGTCCAGCCCCTCGTCCAACACGGGAGCGAAATGATGCCACGTTTGTTTGCCGGCCTGGAAATCCCCCAACCCATCACGACCATGTTGTCCCTGCAAAGAGGCGGCCTTTATGGTGCGCGCTGGATCGATGAAGCAAATTATCACATTACCCTGCGCTTCATGGGGGATGTCGACTATTCGCTTGCCAACGAAATCGTCTTCCAGATGTCCCAGATCCAGTGCCCCGAGTTCACGCTTTCTCTCAAGGGCTTTGGCTCGTTCGGTGCCAGAAAGCCCCATTCGGTGTTTGCCGCGGTCCAGAATAACGAGGATCTGGGGCTCCTGCATCAGGAGCTGGAACGGCGCATGCGCAAACTTGGCCTCCGGTCGGACAAGCATGACTACACGCCCCATGTCACGCTGGCGCGCCTCAAGAAGACGGCGGAACCGATCGACGTTGCCAACTATCTGGCCCTGCGCGGCGGCTTCCAGACCGAACAGTTCAGGGTTCCGCGCTTTGTGCTCTATTCATCCCGCGACAGCGTCGGCGGAGGGCCCTATGTGATCGAAGAAACCTTCGACCTTCTGTAGATTTTAAAAAAGGGCCGCTTGTTCGGCCCTTTGCTCTTTCTGGCTGGGATGCGGGTCGGCGACCGACCCGCCGTCACTGCCGCCTAACCGAACTTGACGAACAGCTTCGAATAGGCTGGCTTCAGCTTCTTCATCGCTTCGACCACAGCGGCAGGATCATTGCTCTTCAAAGCCGAGCTGAGCCCCTCGACCGAAGCGTTCAGGTCCTTGAGCTGCCCCTTGAACTCATCGTTGGCCATCAGGTCCGCAGGGGCATGGCGAGCAAGATTATCGGCCACGTAGCGCAGCACTCCGACCTTCTCGAACAGATCGCCCCGCACCGCGTCAGACCAGCCCTCGACACTCACCTTGGTCAGGAGAACGGGTTCCATCGAGGCATGATAGGCATTCACATAGCTGCTGAACACCATGACACCGTTGCGATCACGCAGATCGTCAAGTTCGCCGCGAATGGCTTCCAGCACATCGTGAGCCTCCAGCACATCGCCTTTCGCCGTGGCGTCGGCCGCCTTGTCGGCAATGGAACCGATGGTGGCGAGAGTTTCAGACCATTTGGCCTCACCGGCATAACGGGCCGGAACATCCGTGTAGGTCTTGATAATGGTGCCATTCCAGATCGACTGGAACTTGGCAATCGCCTGTTTGGCTCCCTCGGCATCCTTCTGGTTGCTCTTGAACAGGGCAACCCGGTAAGGCGCATAGGCCTTGGCAACGTCGGAATCGAAATCGGCAAATGCCCCCGAAGTCATGCACAGAAGCACAGAAGCGGCGAGGACCGGGCGGAAGAAACGAGACATGACCTTCTCCATATGTATGTAATTTCGAATATACAGAAACATAAAGGCGCAGTCTGCACAGCCTGCTCGATCAAATCAAGCGGACTTTTCAACGAAGTTTTTGTAATAAAATGTCGCTGGCCTTGTCGATCAGATGATAGACATCCTCGAACGCATCCGCCCCGCCATAATAGGGATCGGGCACTTCATAGGAGCGCTTCAGCACCCCGACACCGCAATATTCCAGATAGAGCGCCACTTCCGCCGTGCCATCCCGTGGCTGCATCGCCCTGATGTCGCGCAGGTTGTCCCGATCCATCGCCAGAATGAGGTCGAAGGCATAGAAGTCCTCTGGTGCAATCCGGCGCGCCCTGAGGTCGGTAATGTCGGTGCCATGTTGCCGGGCAACGGTGATGGTGCGGTTATCCGGGCGGCTGCCAATGTGCCAGGCGCCCAGTCCTGCGCTATCCAGAAGGAACCGGTCCGCAAGGCCATTCTCCTTAACCTTCTGCCGCAAAACCCCTTCCGCAAGCGGAGACCGGCAAATATTGCCAAGGCAAACGAACAGAATGGACTTTGGATGAGCAGGCTGCATGAAGATGTCTCGCGAAACGATGATCTGGCCGAACCATTAGCAGACAACCTATTCGCCTAAAGGTGCAGTCGCAAGCCCTTTCCACCTGCAAAAACGGCAGTTTTGGAAACTTTTTGACAGATACGGCATCGGCCAGCAAAACGGAAAATGTCTGGTCTTAAGAGCTCTGGAACCGCTTCACCCAACACCTTGCGCATACGAACCACCAAGACAGTCCCACCCTATACTGAAAAAACAACCACGACAAACATAGTAAACAAAATATTTATTGAACAATATCCAAACAAAAACAAGAAAGAGACAATTAAATTCCACTTTCGTTAATATTTATATTATAAATTACTAAGGATCACTACGGGAGGTATCATGCCTTACTTCATCAGCAATGAAAACATTGAGAACAACCTGATTTCATTCTTGATGGAATCGGTAGACCAAGGCATTTCAGTCACCGATAGCAATCTCAACATCGTCTTCATGAATCGCGCCGCCTGCAAGATGCTGGATATTCCGATCAGCCTCCTGCAGAAAAACAATTCCCTCAGAAATCTGATCAGTTTCATGGCTGAACGCGGCGACTACGGCCCCGGCGACCTCGATGAAATCGTCACGCGGCGCATGACCATGTTGCAGCAGGAAGCCATTCACGACATCGAGCATGAAACGACGGATGGACGCGTGATCAGCCTGCAGGGCAAGTTTGCTTGCGAAAACATCTTTGTTTCCATCTTCACTGATGTCACCGAACAGCGCGCCTACGAGGCCAAGCTGGAGGCAATCCAGTATGAGTTGGAACTGAAGCTGGAGAACAGCCTGCGTGAAGTGCGCTACAACCGCGACCTGCTCGTCAATGCGATCAACGCCATCGATGATGGCATCATCCTGTTTGACGAGGATGATCGGCTGGTGCTGGCAAATACCCGCATGCTCGATCTCTATCCCAATCTCAAGTGCCACCTGATCCGGCAGTCTCCCATTTCCAAGATCAAGGACTTCGATCTGCCAACTGCGGAGGACTTCAGCGAAGAGGACGTGATCCGCGGCCGTCACCGCAACGAGGTGAAGCTGCACGATGACCACTGGTATCGCATCGAACAGTCGGCCACCGTCAATGGCGGCAAGATCGCCATCTTCTCGGACATTTCCACCTACAAGGATCAGACCAGCAAGCTGCAACAGCACACCAACAAACTGGTCAAGCTGCTGCAGAAAGAGATCTCCCTGTCTGAAACCCAGCGGGAATTTGTCTCGATGGCCTCCCACGAGTTCAAGACGCCGCTCGCCATCATCGACAGCAACGCCCAGCGCATCGAACGCAAGGCCGGGGACATGCCGACCGAACGGCTGCTGACCCGTATCGCCAACATTCGCGACTCGGTTGAGCGCATGCAATATCTGATCAATCGCTTCATGGATTTCTCGAGCGAGGAAATCGCCGGTCTGAAGATGGAAGCCAAGAAGCAGAATTTCCGCAGCACCGTCGAGCGCCTCTGCATGACTCACCTGGAGATGGGCGAGACCGCCAACATCCAGTGGGATCTCAAGGGTTTGCCCGAACACGCCAGCTTCGACCAGAATCTGCTCGATCAGTGTGTCAGCAACATCCTGTCCAACGCGATCAAATATTCCGAACCAGGAGCCGCCATCAAGGTCATTGGCCGTAACACTGGCAAACACATTACCATCGAGGTCTGCGATCAGGGCATCGGCATCCCCGAAGAGGAGGTGCCGAAGATCTTCAACAAATACTATCGGGCCTCCAATTCCAGCGGCATCGCAGGAACAGGCATCGGCCTCAATTTCACCCAGATGGCCCTCAAGGAGCAGGGCGGCAGAATTGAAGTCAGAAGCAAACTCGGGGAAGGATCCTGCTTCACCATCTTCCTGCCCGCATCCATTGCCCTTGCAGAGTCGGAGAGTGGCGATCCTGAGCAGAAGGACAATCAGACCGAGCCTGATCAATTGGCGTCCTGATTGAAGACATATCGGAGAAAGACCCATGCCGGAAAAAATTCTTTGCATCGAAGATGAAGCGCTTCTGCTCGAAGACATCGTCGAGGAATTGCAAGATGCTGGCTACCTGACGCTGAAGGCCAGCAACGGCAAGGAAGCAATTGAAATCCTCAAATACGAGACGGTCGACCTCATCCTGTGCGACATCATGATGCCGCTGATCGACGGTCCGACGACCCTCAAGCTCGTGCGCGAGCGGCTGCCGCAGCACAACGAGGTACCCTTTGTCTTCCTGACGGCCAAATCCACGCGGGAGGACATCCTTGTGGGCAAGAAGATGGGCGTTGACGA
The DNA here is from genome assembly GCF_003574655.1 of Cohaesibacter haloalkalitolerans. Taxonomy (GTDB): domain Bacteria; phylum Pseudomonadota; class Alphaproteobacteria; order Rhizobiales; family Cohaesibacteraceae; genus Cohaesibacter; species Cohaesibacter haloalkalitolerans. The sequence goes on along the minus strand of NZ_QNUM01000001.1, from coordinate 409,938 downwards.
TTATCTCACCAAACCCATCGACTATGATCTGCTGCTAGCCACCATCAAGGCCCGCCTCGAACAGGTCAACCGCATCAGGGAGACCAACGAGGCCAAGCTAAAGCGCATCTATCACGCCCTGCGCGAAAACCATTCGGCCGAGCCCCTGTCCGTTGCCCTCGTGGCCAATTCGCACAAGTTTGTCCTGCCGATCGAACAGGCCTTGCAGGATTTGGGCTGTCTGGTGGAGTTCATCCACGAAGAGCATCTGGCTGTTCGTAAGGATGCGATCGAGAAGAATGATCTGGTCTTCCTGTTCTACAGCAAGATCGTGCACTATTATCTTACCGGCCTCATCAACACCCGCGCCACCCACGGCCGTGGCAAGATGATCCTGTTGTGCAAGGACAATGTCGACCACAATCTGCGCGAGGCCCTGCTGGAACTTGGCATCGGCAAGACCATTGATTATCCCTTCCCGCCGGTCGCCATTTTCAAGACCATTCTGGAAGCCACCCAGAACAAGATCTGAACGGACAGCCCACGCAGGCAAAGACACCTGCGCGAATATCTGCTTCCGGCAACCGGCAAAATATAGTAAACCCACCCAACAGGTCAGAAACCGCGACAGGGCAGGAACGGCAACAGTGCCCAACCCTTCCCTTTTGAAGGGGGCCGGGTGAGGCAGACAAGGCCGCACATCCCTACCCACGAAACCCCTCCTGGTCGCAACAGCATCAGGCTCCGGAGAAGCAGCCATGAAGAACAAAGTTCAGCTCATCACCTATGTCGACCGGCTCACCGGAGGAAGCTTTGTCAACCTCAAGACCATGATCGACGGCCCGCTGGCAGGGCTGTTCGGAACGGTGCACGCCCTACCCTTTTTCGACCCCTATGACGGAGCCGATGCCGGGTTCGATCCCAAGGATCACACTGTCGTCGACCCACGCCTTGGCAGCTGGGATGATGTGCGCGCCCTGTCGACATCGGTTGACGTGATGGCCGACCTCATCGTCAACCATGTTTCGGCAGACGGCGTCGCCTTTCAGGATTTCCTCAAGAAAGGCGCTCAGTCCGACTATGCGGACATGTTCCTGACCTATGCGTCCGTCTTTCCCAATGGCGCCACCGAAGCCGATCTCACCTCGATCTACCGCCCAAGACCGGGGCTTCCATTCAACCAGATGACCTTTGGCGATGGCAGCAAACATCTGATCTGGACGACTTTCACGCCCAAGCAGATCGACATCAATGTGCACAGCGAGAAGGGCGCAGCCTATCTCGACAGCATCCTGACGCGCTTTGCCGAAGCCGGCATCAGCTGCATCCGGCTTGACGCCGCCGGCTATGCCATCAAGAAGCCGGGCACCAGCTGCTTCATGATCCCGGAGACCTATGATTTTCTCGCCGAACTGACCCACAAGGCCAAGGCGCGCGGCATGGAAGTGCTGGTCGAGATCCATAGCTACTACCAAGACCAGATCGAGATTTCCAAAAAGGTCGACCGGGTCTATGACTTCGCCCTGCCGCCGCTGGTCATGCACGCCCTGTTCACGGCAGACGCCGCGCCGCTCGCCCGCTGGCTCGAAGTCAGCCCGCGCAATGCACTGACAGTGCTCGACACCCATGACGGCATCGGTGTCATCGACGTGGGAGCGCACGCCGACGGCCGCCCGGGCCTTCTGGCCCCCGACGCGATCCACAATCTGGTGGAGACCATGCACGAGCGCTCAGACGGCACCTCCCGTCAGGCCACCGGTGCCAGAGCCTCCAATCTCGACCTCTATCAGGTCAACTCGACCTATTTCGATGCGATCGGGCGCCGCGAAACCGACTATCTGATCGCCCGGGCTGTACAGTTCTTTGCACCCGGCATCCCGCAGGTCTATTATGTCGGCCTTCTGGCCGCCGGGAATGACATGGACCTGCTCGCCGCCACTGACGTCGGCCGGGACATCAATCGCCATTACTTCAAGAAGGGCGAAGTGGAGACGGCCCTCGCCACCCCGGTCGTATCGGCGCTTACAAAACTGATCCGCTTCCGAAACGAACATCCTGCCTTCAACGGAGCCTTTTCTCTGGTTCAGCCTTCCCGTTCCGAACTGGAACTCATCTGGAAGGCCGAGGGACAATGGGCCAAGCTGTCCGTCGACTTTGCGAAGATGGCAGCAACCATTTCCCACACCGGCCCGAAGGGTGCCGCGAGCTTCGCCGTTCAGCCCTGAACAGCTCTCATCCCCTGCCAAAGTCTCACCGGCCCCAAGCCGGTTGAGACTTGCAATTGTTCAAATTTCACGCATTTTTTAAGTAGTTGCCCAAAGTACAGGCAGAGTTGCCATGTGCAACGGTACAACTTCGGGTAAAATTTAGGCTGGAAATGTTTTAAAGAGGTTGGAAGACCTCATTGAAACGGCATAACATGCTAAAAAGAAAGGCCCTTGCACAATTTATGACGCTTGGTCCAAAAATTGCTTTTCTTAAGGCGTAAAAGTTCATTTAGTACGTTTCAGGCTCAAAAGGACGGTTTTCCGCATCGGAACTGACTCAACAACAGCTTATAAGGCAGATAAGCCGCAGAGACAGATAGCTGCGGAAAAGCAGACAACGCGAGCAATTGAAGCGCCAACAAAAAGGTGCATCGCGTGAGTAACTACGACCCCTGCGCATTTTTTTGCGAAATGTCGAGCGAGATGTCCAATCGCAGCCCCAAGCTGCAAGACATCTGGAAAAGGTTTGACGAAGCAGATTTTGAAAATCTCACGGCCCGGTCCAAGGATGCCGATCTGGAGCTTTTCAATCTCGGTGTCACCTTCACGGTCTATAGCGACAAGGACGTGATCGATCGTGTTCTGCCCTTTGACATCATACCAAGGGTCCTGACAGCACGGGAATGGGACACCATCGACCGGGGCGTCATCCAGCGCGTCTCCGCCATCAATGCCTTCCTGCATGACATCTACAATGAACGCCACATCCTGAACGACGGCACCGTTCCGGCCGAGCTGGTGCTTGGCAATTCCAACTATCGCGACGTCATGGTCGGCTTCCAGCCCGCCTGCGGGGTCTATACCCATATCTCCGGCACAGACATCATCCGCGACGACAACGGTCAGTTTCTGGTGCTTGAAGACAATGTGCGCTCACCCTCTGGCGTGTCCTATGTTGTCGAGAACCGGCACCTGATGGAACGCTCCTTCCCGGACCTTCTGGCCGACCTCAAGCTGCGCAAGGTGTCAGACTATGGCACCAACCTCTTCTCCAAACTGAGCGAAGTTGCCCCGAGCGGCTGCATTGACAAAGACGAGCCGCAGGTGGTCGTCATGTCGCCGGGCATGTTCAATTCGGCCTATTTCGAGCATATCTTTCTCGCCCGCGAAATGGGCGTGCCCGTTGTCGAGGGCAGTGACCTCTTCTGTGACGAGGACAGGGTCTACATGAAGACCATCGCCGGTCCGCGCCGGGTTGACGTCATCTATCGCCGCATCGACGATGCCTTCCTCGACCCCGAGGTGTTCCGCCCGGACTCAATGCTCGGCGTCAAAGGCCTCGTCAACGCCATGCTGAAAGGCAACGTGACCATTGCCAATGCGCTCGGCACCGGAGTCGCCGACGACAAGGCGGTCTATGCCTACATGCCGCGCATCATCAAATACTATCTCGATGAAGAACCGATCCTGTCCAACGTCGAAACCCATATCTGCCGGGAAAAGGACGCCCTCCAGTATACTCTCGACCATCTGGACGAACTGGTGGTCAAGCCGGTTGGCGAATCCGGTGGCTACGGCATCACCATCGGCCCCAAGGCAACCAGGGAACAGCTTGATGAAGCCCGTGCGGCCCTGTTGGCCAACCCGAGCAATTTCATCGCCCAGCCGATGATCTCCCTGTCGGTCTGCCCGACACTGGGAGAAACCGGACTGGTGCCGCGTCACGTCGACCTGCGCCCGTTTGCCATCACCGGCAAGGGCACATGGGTCCTGCCCGGCGGCCTCACCCGCGTCGCGCTCAAGGAAGGCTCCCTGATCGTCAACTCCTCGCAAGGGGGTGGCACGAAAGATACCTGGGTGCTTGCCGAGGACCAATTCAATTCAAATGACGGAGGCAACGCATGAGCATGCTGTTGAGTCGCTACGCCGAAGCCCTGTTCTGGTTCGCCCGCTATATCGAACGCTCCGCAAGTCTGGCGCGCATCCTCAATGTACAGGCCGGTTTCTGGCAGGATCACGCCAATCAGGAAAACTGGGCCTCGATCCTGTCCCTCTATGTCGACACCGACCGTTTCACCGAGCGCTATGGTCAGGTGACCGCCCAGAAGGTAGCCAAATTCTACATCACGGACCGCGAAAATCCGAGCTCCATCCTCTCCTGCCTGTGGGCGGCGCGTGAGAATGCCCGTCTGCTGCGGCCGCTGATCTCCGTTTCCATGTGGTCCTATATCAACGTCTCCTACAACGAGATGAAGAGCCTTAGCGACCGCGATCTGGATGCGGCGCGCCTGTCACGCACCTGCGAATCCATCGCCCGCACCTGCGACGCCATCATGGGCGTCACCGAAGGCACCTATTATCGCGACGCCGGCTGGCGCTTCTACCAACTCGGTCTGTGGATCGAGCGGGCCGACCAGACCAGCCGACTGCTCGACGTCAAGGTTGCCCAGGTGGCCAACTACAACGGCCTCGACCAGACCGAGACGGTGGCAGATCTGGAATTCTGGAAGCTGCTGCTGCACTCCTTCGAAGCCTATCACGCCTTCCAGCGCAACAGGCCGGGCCGGATGGACCCGAAGAAAGTCGCCAATTTCCTGATGTTCAACCAGAGCTTCCCACGCTCGCTTACCCACTGTATCGGCGAGATTCAGGACATGCTCAACGACCTTTACATGGGTTATCAGCTGCGCCGCGTTGCCCGCTGCTATGAAGAGGTCGAGATGCTGCAGTATGAGCTGGAAGCTGCCGCAAAGGATCAGCATCTGCATCTCCGCTTCCACGGCTTCAATGACATGGTGCAAAACCGGCTGATGGAAATCACCAAACAGTTGGGGCAGTCATTCTTCGGTCATGCAGACTGGTCAAAAGAGGCAGAGGAATGCCAGAACCAGACCAAGTCACAGACACAGTCCCAGACCTTGTCCTGACGCAGCACCCGAACCGGCACAACCGAACCTTTTCATTCTGATCTTTTCCTGATCCGTCCATGGGCAGATGTCCGAAAGGGATCCGGGGCTTGAAACAAAGGCACATAGTCTATGTCCATTCATGCAGCTCTGACGCACAAGACCAAATATATCTATGACCGTCCCACCGGCATGGGTGCGCAAGTCATCCGCCTGCGACCGGCACCCCACACGCGCAACCAGATTCTCTCCTATTCCCTGAAGATCGAACCGGCCGAACACTGGATCAACTGGCAGCAGGATCCGTTCGGCAACTATATGGCCCGCATCGTCTTTCCCGAAAAGATCCGGTCCTTTGCCGTGACCGTCGATCTGGTCACCGACATGTCGGTTATAAACCCGTTCGACTTTTTCATCGAGGAAAGCGCCGAGCACTACCCCTTCCCCTATGCCGAAGGCGAAAAGAAGGATCTCGCCCCCTATCTGGAAGTGGGCAAGAAGTCACCGCTCCTTGAGGCCCTGCTCAAGGAGATCGAACCGATCCACAAGGGCAAGAACATCAAGACCGTCGACCTTCTGGTGCAGGTCAACCACCTCATCGAGAGCAAGATCGATTATCTTATCCGTATGGAACCCGGCGTCCAGTCCCCCGAAGAGACGCTTACCAAATGCTCCGGCTCCTGCCGCGACAGCTCGTGGCTGCTGGTCCATGTCATGCGCCATCTGGGGCTGGCCGCCCGCTTCACCTCCGGCTATCTCATCCAGCTCAAGCCCGATGTGAAGCCGCTTGAAGGGCCGGAAGGCACGGACCATGACTTCACCGATCTGCACGCCTGGACCGAGGTCTATATTCCCGGCGCCGGCTGGATCGGCCTTGACCCGACCTCGGGCCTTCTGACCGGCGAAAGCCACATCCCGCTTGCCGCGACGCCGCATCCGATCTCGGCCGCCCCCATCACCGGAGCCCATGACAAGGCGGAAGTGGAATTCGAATTCGAGATGGACGTGCAGCGCATTTTCGAGCGCCCGCGCGTAACCAAGCCCTACACCGATGAGCAGTGGAAGGCCATCAACACCCTTGGCGATGCGGTTGATGTCCGTCTTCAGGACGGCGACGTCCGCCTGACCATGGGTGGCGAGCCGACCTTTGTGTCCATTGACGACTATGAGGGCGACGAGTGGAACACCGCCGCCGTTGGTCCTTCCAAGCGCTATTACGCGGAAAATCTCATTCGCCGCCTGCGCGACCGGTTCGCCCCCGGCGGCCTGTTGCATTTCGGTCAGGGCAAATGGTATCCGGGCGAACAGCTGCCCCGCTGGGCCTTCTCGCTCTACTGGCGCGCCGACGAGGAGCCGCTCTGGGAAGACCCGGCCCTCATCGATCAGGAAACCCCGCAAACCCCGGCCAACGCCAAAATTGCCCAGCGCTTCATGTTCAAGCTGGCCGAGAAGCTCAAGATCGACCCCAAATGCGTGCTGACCGCCTATGAGGATCCGGCCCATTTCTCGCTGGTCGAGCAGAAGCTGCCGGTCAATATCGATCCGTCCAACAACAAGATCGAGGATCCGGCCGAACGGGCGCGCATCATCAAGGTGTTCGACAAGGGCCTCGGCACCCCTGCCGGTTTCGTGCTGCCGGTTCAGGCCTGGAACAGTCAGGCCTATGGCCGGTCATGGATGTCCGAGGTCTGGAAATTCCGCCGCGACAAGCTGTTCCTCATCCCCGGCGACAGCCCGGTTGGCTTCCGTCTGCCACTCGGCTCACTGACCTATCTGCCACCGACGCAGTTTCCGCATGTGATGCCTATGGATCCCCATGCCGCCCATGCGGCTCTTCCGGCACGGGAAGCGCTGTTGCGCGATCGCCGCAAGCCCTTCACGCCGCGTGAGAAGCTGAAGAAAACCGATCCGGCCAAGCTGCTCGAAGCCCCTGAAATACAGTGGCACCAGACCGAGCATCAGACCTTCATCCCGATGAATGAGGTCTCCGGCCACGTCCGCACGGCCCTTTCGGTCGAACCGCGGGACGGTCACCTCTGCATCTTCATGCCACCGCTGCAAAATGCCGAAGACTATGCCGCCATGGTCGCCGCCATTGAGGACGCTGCCAAGGATGTTGGGCAACCAGTGCATATCGAAGGCTATGAACCGCCGTTTGATCCGCGCCTCAACGTCATCAAGGTCACGCCGGACCCGGGCGTCATCGAGGTCAACATCCAGCCGGCCTCAAGCTGGAAGGAAGCCAGCAAGATCACCCAGATCCTCTATGAAGAGGCCCGTCTGGCCCGCCTCGGCACAGAGAAATTCATGCTCGATGGCCGCCACACCGGCACCGGTGGCGGCAACCATATTGTGCTCGGCGGCGTCACTCCGTCAGACAGCCCCTTCCTCAGACGCCCCGATCTGGTGGCAAGTCTTGTCACCTACTGGCAGAATCACCCGAGCCTTTCCTATCTCTTCTCGGGCACCTTCATCGGTCCGACCTCTCAGGCCCCGCGCGTCGACGAAGGACGTCACGACAATCTCTACGAGCTGGAAATCGCACTCAAGCAGGTGCCGCTACCCGGCGAAGGCTTCATTCCGAACTGGCAGGTCGACCGCCTGTTCCGCAACCTGCTCATCGACGTGACCGGCAACACCCACCGGGCGGAAATCTGCATCGACAAGCTGTTTTCGCCCGATGGTCCGACCGGACGCCTTGGCCTCATCGAGTTTCGCTCGTTTGAAATGCCGCCACACGCCCAGATGTCGCTGGCCCAGCAGCTGTTGCTGCGCGCCATCATTGTCCGCATGTGGGAACGGCCCTATCGCAACAAGCTGGTCCGCTGGGGCACCCAGTTGCATGACCGCTTCATGCTGCCGCACTATATCCGCGAGGACTTCCGCGATGTCCTGAAGGATCTGTCCCTGCACGGGCTGGAACTCGACGAAGGCTGGTTCGCGCCGCATTTTGAATTCCGCTTCCCACGCTATGGCGAGGTCAACTACGACGGCGTGCAGATCGAGCTGCGGCAGGCACTGGAGCCATGGAACGTTCTGGGGGAAGAAGGCGTCATCGGCGGCACCGCCCGCTATGTCGACAGCTCCCTCGAGCGTGTTCAGGTCAAGGTCAAGGGTCTCAATCCCGAGCGCCACGTCCTGTCGGTCAACCAGGTGGCCGTTCCGCTCCATCCGACCGGACGTCAGGACGAGGCCGTGGCAGGCATCCGCTATCGCGCCTGGCAACCGCCATCCTGCCTCCATCCGATGATCGGCGTCCACACACCGCTGACCTTCGATTTGATGGACAAGTGGCACAAGCGCTCGCTGGGCGGTTGCCGCTATCATGTCGCCCACCCCGGTGGTCGCGGCTATGAAGTCTTCCCGGTCAACGCCTATGAGGCCGAAAGCCGCCGCCTGTCACGCTTCGAAATGATGGGCCACACGCCGGGCTATGCCGACCCGGTCAAGCTGGAGGACAGCGCCGAATTCCCTTATACGCTGGACCTGCGCCTTGCTTCGGTCAGGTGACGCTCCGTTGCCAGCATGACACCGATCCGACAGGGCGGGAGCCATCAGCTCCTGCCCTGTGCTTTTTCAGCCCCCATTCAGGGCAGTCATCGACCTTTGAGCAATCATCAGGGACATGGAATGCGAAACTGCGACTTTGTATTTTCACCCAACAGATGATAAAAGCGTAACTCCATTTCCAATGTTGCAGCTGGAAACGGGCAGCCAATCCGAAATAACAAGAAGAACGAGCGTTCCACAGGAAGCCAGCATCGCGGAGAGAAAACAAAGTTGGAAACGGCCAAAAATCCGACAGCAAGCCCGACAGGAAATCCGGCAGCGAGCCCGACAGCCAGACTGTCAGGGAGCACCGCGCAGGACAGCATGCAGCCCCCTCTCGCTGATCCGGTTCTCTATCAGACTCTCCTGGGTGTCCATGACGAAATGATGGACGTCAACGGCGCCATCATGCCCCATTGGCAACAGTGGTACGATGCCTTTTCCCGCTGGTCACCCAACCAGCGCAAGGCCAATTGGGACGAGCTGAACGAGGTCGTCCGGGAAACCGGCATTGCCTATGATCTGTTTGCCGACCCCAATGAAAACAAGCAGCCGTGGTCGATCGATCTGGCCCCGATCATCATCGCGCCGGAAGAGTGGCAGTGGCTGAGTGTGGCCCTGACGCAGCGCGCGCGCCTGTTCAATGCGATGCACAACGACCTTTACGGCCATCGCCGCCTGCTGCACGAAGGCTTCATCCCGGCAGCCCTCGTGCTGAGCGATCCGTCCTATCTGCGGCCGATGCGCGGCAACCAGAGCGCCTACAACGGCATCCAGTTCTATGCTGCCGACCTTGCCAAGAGCCCGGACGGCATCTGGCGCGTGCTCGATAACCATGCTGAAACCCCGGCAGGCCTCGGCTTTGCGCTGGCCAACCGCATTGCCATCACCCATTGCGAGGGCAACCTGTTCCGCTCAAGCAAGGCCATCCGGCTTGCCTCCTATTTTCAGCAGCTGCAATCGACGCTGACCAAGCGCACCGAGCTGGAAGACCCCTATATCGCCATCCTGTCGCCGGGACCGGAGCACCCGGATTATTTCTCCCATGCCTATCTGGCCCGCTATCTTGGCTATCTTCTGGTCGAGGGGGGAGACCTTGTCTACCAGAACAACCGGATCTGCCTCAAGACGCTCGCCGGCCTCAAGCCCATCGACCTGATCGTCCGCTCCATCGAAGGCCTCAATGCCGACCCGCTGGAGCTGAACCCGAACGGTGTCCACGGCACCACCTCAATGGTTCAGGCCATTCGGGACAAAGGCATCATCATGGCCAACCAGCTTGGCACGTCGATCGTCGAAAACAGGGCTCTGGCGCCTTACCTGCCGAAGGTCTGCAAATATCTGCTCGGCGAGGAGCTGATGCTGCACGAGGCGCCGCGCTGGTGGCTGGGCGACCCGAAAAGCCGCGCCCATGTGCTCGAAAATCTCGACAGCATGCTGATTTCGGAAGCCCACGAAGGCTCGGGCCGTCCCGGTGAAGCGCGCGCGGCAACGGATCCGACAACGCTTGACCCGGCAGGAAAACTGGCACTGGTCGACAGAATCATGCTGTTCGGCAATAGCATGGTGGCAGAGCAGAAAACCGGCTACGCGACCACACCGAGCTGGACCGGCGAGCAGCTCAAGCCCCATCCGTTCGCCATCCGCTTCTACAGCTCCCGCAAGGAACAGGGCTATGACGTCCTGCCCGGGGGCCTGTCCATGTCGGTCGGTGCCCAACAGGCCATCGGTCTGCATTCGCCCGAAGGCCTGACCCGCGATGTCTGGGTAGTTTCCGACAAGCAGCCCGAACCGTTCGAGAGCATCTGGGCCAGCATCGCCCGGCAGGGTTCCTATTCCCGGGCCGGACGTTCCCTGCAGAGCCGCATCGCCGACAACCTGTTCTGGCTCGGCCGCAACGTCGAGCGCGTGGAATGGCAGTTCCGCCTCTGCCGTCAGGCGCTGGCGCGTCTCAATGAGGACAGCGGACCGGAAGAAGATCAGCGGACGGTGGTTTCCGCGCTCAATACGCTCATTCTGCGTGCGCCCAAGGCGCGCGTGTTTGACGCCGGATTCGGCGGCATGAATGAGATCGAACGCCTCGTCCGCACCATCCTTTATGGCAAGGATCGCGCCTATGGCTTCCAGGAAAGCCTTGCCCACATGCACCGGCTGGCAGGCCTCACCCGCGACCGCATGTCGGCGGAAGCCCTGCGCATCCTCAACGAGTTTTTCACCAACCAGAAATGGTTCAAGGAACCGGGCTTCATGCACTCCGGCCATGTCATCGACCTGCTCGATGAGGGCCTGATGGTGCTGGCCGCCTTCTCCGGCATGGTCATGGAAAACATGACCCGCAACTATGGCTGGCGGTTCCTTGACATCGGTCGCCGCATCGAACGGGCGGAAAACCTTTCCGGCCTGCTCAACCGGCTCATCTTTGCTCCCGGCATGTCATGGGACGCTCCGCGGCGCCTGATGTTCATTCTGGAGGTTGCCGACAGCTTCATCACCTACCGTTCGCGCTATCGCATCACCCCAACGCTGTCGGCGGTGATCGATTTGCTACTGCTTGACGAGACCAACCCGCGCTCCATTGCCTTCCAGATCTCGGCGCTGCATGACCACATCAACTATCTGCCCAAGGAGCCGGAAATCGGCCTGCGCAGCGAGGAGAACCGGTTGATTCTGGAGCTGCTGACCGAACTGCAATTGTCCGAGGGCCACAAGCTGGCGCAGATACCGCAGTTGGAGCAGGGCAAGGAAATCGAACAGGTCATCACGGAAGAATGTCGCCTTGAGCAATTGCTGAACAACCAGATCTCCAAACTGCCCCAGCTGACCGAGCTGCTGACACGGCGCTATTTCACGCACACCGAAGAACAGACCCAGCGAATTTGACCGGACAGGAAGGTTTCCCAATCATGCGCTATCGCATAGCTCATAAGACCGAATACCGCTACTCGACACCGGTCGCCCAGTCGAACCATCTGGTGCATCTGACCCCCTGTCAGGTCGATGGGCAGTTTATCGAGGATCACGACCTGCTGATCACACCAAGGCCTGCTCACCGCAGGGACTTCACGGACTATTTCGGCAATTCGACAATTCATCTGACACTGGAAGAAGACCACACGCTGTTGTCCATCAATGCGGTAACCGTTGTCACCGTGACGCGGGACCAGACCGCGCTGCTCAAGCAGTCAACGGCCGCATGGGAAACCGTCCGCGACATGATGTTTGACCGCAATCATGTGGATCAGGCCGAATTCAGCTGCTATTCGAATTTCACCAATCCGACGTCCGAAATCGCGGCCTATGGTGCCCAGTCCTTCCCTCCGGGGCGACCGCTGATGGAAGGGGTCATGGAGCTGACCAGCCGGATCTTCAATGATTTCGAGTATGACAGCACCGTCACCGACATCTTCACGCCGATCAGTCAGGTATTCGAGATGAAAAGCGGGGTCTGTCAGGATTTCGCCCATTTCCAGCTCGCCTGTCTGCGCGCCCTCGGTTTGCCTGCACGCTATGTTTCGGGCTATCTACGCACCTACCCTCCGAAGGGTCAGCCACGGCTGGTCGGTGCCGATGCATCCCATGCCTGGATCTCGGTCTGGTGTCCGGAAGCGGGCTGGATCGACTTTGACCCGACCAACAACAAGGTCATTGCGGAGGAACATGTCACCCTGTCGATCGGCAGGGACTTTGGCGACGTCAGCCCCATTTCCGGCATCATCCTTGGCGGTGGCAACCACTTTGTGAATGTCTCCGTCGACGTCATGCCCATCGACAAGGATGGCAACGAGATCGGCCAGTCCATTTCCAGCCAAACCAATCCGGGCATCGTGATGCTGGAAAAGGACACCCTGAAGCCTCAGGCCCTCTCCCAGCGCTCCACGCCAATCCATGCGCAGGAGCAATCCCAGTCGCAATCCTCTGACCAGATCCTGCCAGGCGATCCACTGCCAGCCGACAGAACCTATTGACCTGACAGTCTGCCAGAGCTGCCGGAACCAGACCTCATCACGACGACAAAAGGGAAAGCCAAGCGCCGGTCTTCAGGCTGTGCGCGCCCGGCGGGCCAGATTGCGGCTCCAGTTACGGCCGGGTTCCTCGATGAACCGATAGGTGAAGGCGGCAAGCCCGATCGCCACGGCCAGCAGGAACAGCTGCAACAGGTCGCCCAGCCACAGATTGCCCGACAGGGACAACAGCTTGCCGGAGACAGCCGACGGCTCAAGCTGCATGTCCCCGAACAGGGTCACATGGAAGAAATGCTCAAGCACCATGGCGACAGCCCGCGCCACTGCGCGCACCAGTGCATGCACCATATAGATGGAATAGGAGAGCGTTCCCAGCAGCAGGAAGGGCCGCAGCAACAGCAGCCTGCTGAGCAACCCGGCCTCGCGGGAAAAGACCAGCACGGCAACGGCGAACATAAATGGCACCACGAGGAAATAGGATGGAGTGAGCCAGAATACCGTGAGATACCCGCCGATCAACAGCACGATGCCGATCTCGATCAGGCTGTCGGCAACAACACCCAGCCTCTCGGTCATTGCGGGCCATTCCTCTCGCAGCCGGAAGCAGATGACCCCGAGGGCAAAACCTTCAAGGCAGCGCACGAAACCATAATCGAAGGTCGAGTTCATCCCCTCCGGGCTCACCAGCCCCAGAATCAACGGCCCGGCAACCACCGCGATCAGCCACGGCCACAGGGCAGGCCCCACATAGGGGATGATCAGCGCGAACACCACATAGGCAGCAAATTCGGTGCTGATCGACCAGCTGGGGAAATTCAGCCACAGCGCATCATTCACGCCGAGCCCGTGAATCAACAACACATTTGTTGATATCGCCTGCCAGAGCTGCGGCCCCAACCCGTCCTTGGCGGCATCAATGAAAATGAAGGGCAGAATCATGAAGAAATGCAGCGGATAGACCCGGCCAAAGCGCAACATCATGAACCGGCCAATGCCAAAGCCTTCCGCCAACCGGTCACGATAGTTGGCAGCGATGACAAAGCCACTGAGGACAAAGAAGAAGTCAACAAACAGATAGGATGCCCGTATCAGCCCGAAGGATTGCAGATGGCTGACAGCGCCAAAATGATAGAGAGCGACAGCGCAGGCACACAGCCCGCGCCAACTGTCCAATGCAAGAAATCTGTCCGGTTTCTTTGTCATCTGGTACCCTCCGGTTCACGTCTGGCAGAAATGGGGATTGCAGCGAACCTAACCAAAACACCTTAAGACTTGGGAAATTTGCGTAAAAAAATGCAACAAAAGCAGATTGCTCAGCCAGCACAGCCAGCATATGGCGCAGTACCAAAAAATCCGGTTCAGCGAACAAACAAATCGGCACGAAAGCCAAGAGAAAAGAAGGACGGCTCCAAAGCGGTAGAGCCCCGCAATCGGCGGCAGAAAACCGGCCCTGAAAAGCAAAAAGGCCGCAACCGAAGTTGCAGCCTTTTATAATGGAGCGGGCGATGGGATTCGAACCCACGACCCCAACCTTGGCAAGGTTGTGCTCTACCCCTGAGCTACACCCGCGAAACTTGTCAGGTTTATCAAACCTTTAGCAACATCTTGCTGCGTCGCTGCGGCGCTCCGTGCCGTCTGTGGGTGCTTATATGTACGACCTGAGGAGCAATTGCAACAGGGAAATTACAAAAAATGTTTTTTTCCCACTGGATGTGCATTTTTTTCACAAACGGTGAAAAAGTCGCTGGGCCCACCCCCGGACAAACATCAGGCTTTGCCTTGATTAGACCATCGCTTCGCTCTATGAGCAGGTAGACCAATGAGGAGCCAGCCGTCCATCGCTGCTGTTAAAAAGGCACCCGACAGCCTCGCAATGCGGTATTGTGGCTCCCGATCACGCCTCCATAATCACCAGAGCCCATCACCAGAAGAAGAAAATGTCATCATCTCCCAAATGCAGCCGTCAGGATCTGCTCGATTTTCTGGTTTCCCTGAATATCGAAACAAAAACCTATGATCATGAGGCGGTGTTCACCGTCAGCGAAAGCCACAAGATCAAGCAACACCTGCCGGGTGGTCATACCAAGAATCTGTTTCTGAAGGACAAGAAGGGAAAGATGGTGCTCGTGGTCTGCCTCAACGACACCGAAGTCGACCTCAAGAGCTTTCACCACAAATATGACTGCGGCCGCGTCAGCTTCTGCAATGCCGATCTGTTGTGGGAGCATCTGGGTGTCCGCCCCGGCTCGGTCACGCCCTTTGCCCTCATCAACGACAAGGACAACAACGCCGTCAATCTGGTGCTTGACGCCAATCTGATGAAAGAGGAGCTGGTCAACTTCCACCCGCTGGAAAACACGGCAACCACCGCCATTACCAGCGAGGATCTGTTGCGCTTTGTGGAAGCCACCGGCCATGTGCCTACCATATTGGCACTGGAGAAGGACGCCGGGTAACAGCCGATTCGTCCCGCCGCCTCGCCTATGCACCACAGTTCCCCCGAAGTTCCCCCTGTTAATGGCCTATCAAGCCAATTGGGCATTGAACAAAATGGGCTGCTATCCCATATTGATGGCGACAAATCACGAGGCCTGCAGCTGATTTGCAGTCCGGCCTTGCTACCATGACCCTGACACTGTCCAGACCCTGAAGACAGGCACAGTCCCACACAAAAAGGACCGTCCAAATGAGCAACAACACCTACGGCTACGGAAGCGGCATGTCCGCAAACTACACCACCACGCAGGGTTCCGGATCGCAATCCTTCGGCGCAGTGCCAACCAGCGCTCCGAAGTTGGCCCCGAGACCCCAAAAGGATACCGGCCCGCTGATCAAGGACACCTCGACGCAGGAATTCATGCAGGACGTCATCGAGGCCTCCAGAAGCACGACGATTCTGGTCGATTTCTGGGCACCGTGGTGTGGTCCCTGCAAACAGCTGGCGCCTGCCCTCGAAAAGGCAGTGGCCGAAGCCAAGGGCCGCGTCAAGCTGGTCAAGCTCAACATCGACGATCACCCGGCGATCCCCCAGCAAATGGGTATCCAGTCGGTTCCGGCCGTGGTCGCCTTCAAGGATGGCCGCCCGGTGGACGGCTTCATGGGTGCCCAGCCTGCCAGCCAGATCAAGGCCTTCATCGACAAGAATGGCACCGAGCCGGAAGCAGATCCGCTTGATCAGGCCTGTGAACAGGCAACAGACCTGCTCAAGGCAGGCAATGTCACCGAAGCCGTGCAGCTTTTCGCCGCCATCCTGCAGCAGGTTCCCGACCACATCCCATCCATCGTCGGGCTGGCCAATGGCGCACTGGCACTGGAACAGGTGGACCGCGCCCGCGCCATCTTCGACAGCCTGCCCGAGGAAAGCCTTGGCGAGAAGGACGTGATTGCCCTCAAGGCCAGCCTGGAACTGGCAGAACAGAGCGCCGATCTGGGCGACCTGGCAGAGCTTCAGGCCAAGCTGGACGCCAATCCGGAAGACAATCAGGCCCAGTTCGACCTCGCCATCGCCCTCAACGGCAAGAACCGCAGGGAAGAGGCCGTCGACCAGCTGATCGCCATCATCAAGCGGGATCGCGAATGGAATGAAGACGGCGCCCGCAAGCAGCTTCTGCAGTTTTTCGAAAGCTGGGGCGTGATGGATCCGTCCAGCGTCTACGGCCGCAGACAGTTGTCTTCCATTCTCTTCGCCTAGGCACATTCAAACAGTCGCCCCTCTTGTCATGCAGGCGGGGCAATCACCAGCCTCACTCGAAAAGGCTGACATGACAGACAATTCGAAGCAGATCTGGCGATAACAAGGAGATCCAATGGCTCAGGCAGGCAACGCATATTATGACAGCCCGAGAGACATTCCGGCCATCATCCCGGTGTTTCCTCTTGAGGAAGCACTGTTGCTGCCGCGCACCCAGATGCCGTTGAACATCTTCGAGGAACGCTATCTGATGATGGTCGATTATGCCATCCACAAGGACAGGATCATCGGCATCATTCAGCCGCAGGCAGAGGCGGTCGACACCGATCAGGCCCCCGAGAAGCTCTATGCCCCCAAATTGCAGCAGGTGGGCTGTCTGGGCCGGGTGACGGCCTACGGCGAAACGGGCGATGGCCGGGTGCTCGTCACCCTGACCGGCATCTGCCGCTTCCGGGTGGTCAAGGAAATTCTGACCGACCTGCCGTTCCGGCTGGCCGAGATCGATTGTGAGGAGTTCGTCCACGACCTGATCGAGGGCCTTGGTGAAGATCAGGTCGATCGGGAAGGTTTGCTGGACGTATTCCGTGCCTTCCTTGACGCCAACGACATGGAAGCCGACTGGGAGAGCATAGCAAAATCCTCCAACGAGATTCTCGTCAACTCCCTTTCGATGATGAGTCCTTATGGCATCGCCGAGAAGCAGGCGCTGCTGGAAGCGGAAAGTTTGGCCTTGCGGGCGGACACCCTGATCGCCATGACCGAGATGCATCTGGCAAGCGAAAGCAGCGACACGCCCCAAACATTGCAGTAAGACAGGATTGGACTGGACAATGAGCGAGCAAGAGGTCCCGACACAGGCAGAGAGCGAGAAAACCGGCACGGTGGATCGGAAGCTTCTGGAGATTCTGGTCTGTCCGCTCACCAAGACCACGCTCAAATATGATGCCGAAGCCCAGGAGCTGATCAGCCATGCCGCAAGGCTCGCCTATCCGATCCGGGATGGCGTCCCCATCATGCTCCCCAGCGAAGCCCGCAAACTGGACGACTGAAACCGTCTAGACGCTAACGCCAGCTCAATGCCCCATCCGGCCAGTTATGACTAGAGAACTTCCCCCTGCAGAAGCCTTGGCACCTCGCCGCGATTGCCGGCCGCCTCTTCAATGAGCATCCGCTTGATGCCCGGCAGGCGGTCCACAACACCTAGGCCGAAATCACGGACATGACGCAGCACGCTGCTGTTGTTCGAGAACAGCCTGTTGAGCAGGTCGCAGGTCACTCCCATCTGCACCACATCGAACCGACGCCAGGACTGATAACGTTCAAGCACAGTGAGCGAGCCGATGTCCTGACCGAGGCGCGCCGCCTCCACGATGACCTCCGCAAGAGAAGCCACATCCTTGAAACCGAGATTGAGCCCCTGCCCGGCAATCGGGTGGATACCATGGGCTGCATCGCCGACAAGAGCAAAGCGCGGCGCCACATAGGAGCGGGCCAGCACCATGCCGAGGGGGAAGCCCTTGCGCGGCCCCTTCTCGGTGAGCGCGCCGAGCTGCTTGCCAAAGCGGCGTTCGAGTTCAAGCCCGAAAGTGAACTCATCCATTGCCAGAAGCCGTCTTGCATCATCCTTGCGCTCATTCCAGACGAGGGAAGAGCGGTTGCCCTTGAGCGGCAGAATGGCAAACGGGCCGGAGGGCAGAAAATGCTCCACCGCACAGCCTTCGTGCGGCCGCTCATGTTCGACCGTGGTGACAATGCCGACCTGATCATAATCAAACCGGTTGGTGGAGATGCCGGCAAGATCCCTCAGACGGGAGCGAACCCCGTCAGCGGCCACAAGTAGGCTGGCCTCCACCGACGCCCCCGACTGAAGCTTGAGGGAAGCGGCTGCGCCATCAACAATGAAATCCTTGACACTGTCCCCTTCCAGAATGTCGACACCGATGGCTCTGGCGGCATCCCCGAGGGCACCGACCATCGTGCCGTTGGGTACCATATAGGCAAAGGGCTCACCGTCCCCGGTGTCCCCTTCAAAGGTCAGCAACGCCGGACGGACGATATCCTTGAGCTTGCTGTCCGTAACCAGCATCTTGCGAATGGGCTCGGCTTCGGGCGCGATCCCGTCCCAGACGCCAAGTCCGCGCAGCATACGCGTAGCCGCAGACGCGATGGCAGAGGCGCGCTCATCGCGACGCATGGCCTCTGTTGCCTGCGGCTCCACCACCAGCACCGACAGCGCCCCGGCCTGACGCACCGCAAGGGCCAGAGACAGTCCGACATAGCCACCTCCGGCAACAACCAGATCATAGCGGTCTTTCAGTCGGATCCCGTTCTCATTGGCCCCGGTCGCCGCTGTGCCCGCCTGTCGTGGAGAAATCATGGTCTACGCCCCTCTTGCCTTTTTTCTGGCAGCATTGCCTCAAGCCGCCTGTTCGCTGAAGACGCGGCACCATAACGCGGCCATCGCCCTGTTTCCATTATATAGTGAGATCAAACCGGAAGATCTCGACAAACTGACTAGAGAAAGGATTTTTTTGTCTCTCGAGAGTTTGCTATAAGCATTTGAACAGAGTCGCCGCTTTCCCGGCAGGCACTCCCTCCCCCATTTGTTCACGTCACTTTTTCAGGACCTTTCATGACTTCCGCAATTGACACCCTGCTCCACATTCTCGATCTCGAAACACTGGAAACAGATCTGTTCCGTGGCATGAGCCCACAGGATGGCTGGCAGCGTGTTTTCGGTGGTCAGGTTATCGGTCAGGCGCTCGTTGCCGCTTCCCGCACGGTCGCACCCGAGCGCGGGGCCCATTCCCTGCACTGCTATTTCATGCGCCCGGGCGACCCCAAGACCCCGATCATCTACAAGGTGGACAACCTGCGCGACGGTCGCTCCTTTTCCTCCCGGCGCGTTCTGGCCATCCAGCACGGCAAGGCCATCTTCAATATGGCCGCTTCTTTCCACAAGAAGGAAGAAGGCTTCTCCCACCAGATCGAGATGCCTGACATTCCGGGCCCGGAAGACCTGCCCACCGAGGCCGAGGTTTTCGAGAGCTATGTCGCCAAGGCGCCAGACAACATCAAGGCCTATTTCCGCCGCGAGCGCCCCATTGAGCTGCGCCCGATCAGCATGGAGCATTATGTGACCCGTACAAAGCTGGAGCCGCAGCAATATATCTGGGTGCGCACCACGTCCAAGCTGCCCGATGACCCGGCGATCCACAAATGCGCCCTCGCCTATGCCTCCGACATGACGCTGCTGGACACATCGCTGTTCGCCCATGGTCTGTCGGTCTTCAGCACCTCGATCAGCGCGGCAAGCCTTGACCATGCAATGTGGTTCCATGGTGACTTCCGGGCCGACGAATGGCTGCTCTATTGTCAGGACAGCCCGTGGGCAGGTGGAGCCCGCAGCTTCAACCGCGGCAGCCTCTACAAGCGAGACGGCACGCTGGTGGCCTCGGCCGCACAGGAGGGTCTGATCCGGGAAATGGATGACTAGAAGCGGGATTCCGCCGGAAAACTGCGGATTATTTAGTACCAACGCACAATCAATGTGCAGATTGAAACCTTGAAATGACTCAATACTTTTCTCTCACCACAAAACAGCCATAAAATGTGCACGAAAATTAGGCAATTTTAGAAAATTGCACATATTTACTGCACAATCACTGTCTGCCCAAATATGAAGCAAAGATCAATTTTTTAGCCTGATCGGAATTTTAGACAGAGATTCAATAACTTAATAAAAAGTTACGAAACTGGCACGGCTTTTGTAAGAGAGAAGCCACAAAACAAGAAGTTTTGCCCCAGGTGAATCAATTTTGGGGCACGACATGCAAAACCCGTCAGAGGGACAAAACCCATAAGAGGGACATGAGAGAGTGCCATGAAGTTCATTATTGCCATTATCAAGCCTTTCAAGTTGGAAGCTGTGCGTGAAGCACTGTCTGCCGAAGGCATTGAAGGCCTGACCGTTACTGAAGTTAAGGGCTTTGGTCGTCAGCGCGGTCATACCGAGATCTATCGCGGAACCGAATATTCCGTCAGCTTTCTGCCTAAACTGAAGATTGAAGTCGCTGTTACGGCTGATAAGGCCGAAAAGACCATTGAAGCCATCTCGAAGGCTGCAGCAACCGGCCAGATCGGTGATGGCAAGATTTTTGTAACTTCACTCGAGCATGTCATGCGCATCCGTACCGGCGAAACCGACAACGACGCGCTCTAAGCCAAACCCCAATCAAGTAGAAGTGAAAAACAAGGACAATCAAATGTCAAAAGTAACCCTTGCCCTTCTTGTTGGCGCAGCAAGCCTTGTGGCCGGTCCGGCCCTCGCACAGGAAGCTGCAGAAGCCGCAGCAGCAGCGCCTGCAGCAACCGGCGAAGCTGCAGCTCATACGCAATATATCTTCAACACCCTGCTCTTCTTGATCGGTGGCTTCCTTGTGATGTGGATGGCCGCGGGCTTTGCCATGCTCGAAGCCGGTCTCGTTCGCTCCAAGAACGTATCGATGCAGAGCATGAAGAACGTCTCCCTTTATGCCGTTGCAGGCATCATGTACTACCTCATCGGCTACAACCTGATGTATGTCGGTGTTGACGGCGGCTACATCGGCACCTTCTCCTTCATGTATGAACTGGATCCGGTTGGCGGCAACGCTCTCGATACCGGCTATTCCACTGGCTCCGACTGGTTCTTCCAGATGGTATTCGTTGCAACCGCAGCATCGGTTGTTTCCGGCACCCTGGCCGAGCGCGTCAAACTGTGGCCGTTCATGATCTTCACCTGCGTCCTGACCGCCTTCATCTACCCGATTGCCGGTTCCTGGCAGTGGGGTGCAGGCTGGCTTTCCGAAATGGGCTTCTCCGATTTCGCAGGCTCCACCCTCGTTCACTCCGTAGGCGGCTGGGCAGCTCTGTCTGGTGTTCTTCTGCTCGGTGCTCGTAAGGGCAAATATGGCGCAGACGGCTCAGTCAACCCGATGCCTGCTTCCAACATTCCGCTGGCAACCCTTGGCACCTTCATCCTGTGGCTCGGCTGGTTCGGCTTCAACGGTGCTTCCCAGCTCGCTATGGGCACCATCGGTGACGTTTCCGACGTTTCCCGCATCTTTGCCAACACCAACATGGCTGCTGCCGGTGGTGTGGTTGCCGCAATGATCCTGCTGCAGATCCTTTACAAGAAGGTCGACGTGACCATGGTTCTCAACGGCGCTCTGGCCGGCTTGGTCTCCATCACTGCTGAACCTCTGAACCCGACCATCGGCGAATCCATCGTCATCGGTGCCATCGGCGCTGTTCTGGTCATCATCGTTGTTCCGCTTCTCGACAAGCTGAAAATCGATGACGTGGTCGGTGCCATCCCGGTTCACCTTGTCTGCGGTATCTGGGGCACCATGATTGTTCCATTCACCAACTCCGAGACCTCCTACGTCACCCAGTTCATCGGTGTTGTCTCCTACGGTGCCTTCACGCTGGTCTGCTCCTTCATCGTCTGGGGCATCCTGAAAGCAACCATGGGCATTCGTGTCACCGAAGAAGAAGAATACATGGGTCTCGACAAAGCCGAAATCGGTGTCGAAGCTTACCCGGAATTCGGCGTTGGCAGTCAGCGAGTATAATAAATGGGCAAAGGCGGAGTCCTCCTGATCACCTTCTCCGCCTAACCAGCCCACGGCCTACTTGCACAGGCCCAGAGGGGGAAACCCGTCGGACTTCCGACGGGTTTCTTTTTTTGTCCGCATCGTCACGCGCCATGACATTGGCGCCACCCGATACGCATCTCCCCCTCCGAGGGCAACGACGGGACGCAGCCCGAAATTCAACCAAATTCGCGCCTTCTTGCGCCTAAACCGAATGTTTGTCTTGCCATCACCCCAAAGACCCCCTAAACCGGCTGTAACCTCGTGATCTCAATTGGAGTTGCACCTATGAATATTAGCGAAATCCCTGCTGGCAAGGACGCCCCGGAAGACATCTACGTTGTCATCGAAGTCCCGAAGGGCTCCTCGGTCAAATATGAAGTCGACAAGGCCTCTGGCGCGGTCTTCGTCGATCGCTTCCTCTTCACCCCGATGGCCTATCCTTGTGATTACGGCTTCATCCCGAACACCCTGGCCGATGATGGCGACCCGATCGACGTGCTGGTCGTCGGCGACGCACAGCTGACCCCGGGCGTTGTCATGCGCGCCCGCCCGATCGGCGTTCTGATCATGGAAGACGATGGCGGCAAGGACGAGAAGGTCGTCGCTGTTCCGCACAGCAAGCTGACCACGCACTATGATCACATCAAGACCTATGAGGATCTGCCCAAGAACCTCGTTGAACAGATCAAGCATTTCTTCGAGCACTACAAGGATCTCGAACCCGGCAAATGGGTCAAGATCGAAGACTGGGCCGGTCCGGAAAAGGCCAAGGAAATGATCCAGATCTCCATCGACAACATGAAGAAGTAAGCCTTCAGGTCGACCAGAATCAAGAAAGCGCGGCAACCTTGCGGTTCCGCGCTTTCTCATGAACAAACGGGTGTCCTGTGGGATGAAGCGCCAGTGACGCCTCTTTCAGCACCCCCGGCTCAATAGAAGCCGGTGCGCAGCAGGTTCCGGATGAAAAAGATTGCCAGCAGCAGAATGACTGGCGACAGGTCCAGCCCGCCAATGGCCGGGATGACAGAGCGGATACGCCCCAGCACCGGCTCGGTCAAACGCCAGCAGACTTCATAGATGGAAGAAACAATCTGGTTGCGCGGGTTGACGATATTGAAGGCAAACAGCCAGGAGAACACTGCGGAGGCAATCACCACATAGGTATAGATTGCCAGAATCTGATCGATCAGAAGAAGTAAAGCCGTCATAGGTACCCTCATTTTCAGAAAAGTCTTCGAGGCCGACAAGACCATTCTGAATATCGTGTGCTGGCCCCGACCTTTACAAGCCGAAAACCCTGTTGTCAGACATGTAGCGATCCCTGCCCGAGCCTGCAAGGCCTGATCGGTCATTCATGGTGGCATTCGAGTGTGCTGTGAATTCTCCAGATGCCACCAAAAGCCATGAGCAATAGCCCTGAAGCCTGCTTGTCTTATCGCAAAACTCTCTTAACGTTTTGAAAAGAGGCACCAGTTTGCGGCCCCTTGACGCGCAAAAAGCCCCGATACATACGCAAGCACAGCTGCATCGGAGCTTTCTGAAAGAAGATGCTGGCTACGCAACACCAGATGCCAGCTTGCCATCTATAGAGCAAGGGACGTGCCAACCGGTCGGCAGCAGCCGCGAAGACAGATCTGGTGGGAATAGGCAAAAATACGATACAAGATATTGAAATATCGACAGGAACAAAAAGGCTTTGGTAAGGAATCCTGCCGCAAATTGCAAAGCGCACCTCGCAATTTGCACGAGTGAGCCCTGCCGTCCATCACGCGGGACCGGGTCCAATCCACATGTCAAGAAACCGGTTCAGCCAGCGCTCGACATCCGGATCATACGCACTGCGTTCGCGGAAATGGTCGCCCCGCTTGCGGGCACCGGCAACTGTCAGATGATCGGCGGCAACAGTCGTCCACTGATGCATCATCTGCAAGGTCACTTCCGGGTGGAACTGAATGCCATAGGCATTCTGGCCATAGCGCATGGCCTGATTCTGAAAATAACAGCTGGTCGCCAGTTGCTCGGCACCGGCAGGTAGCGAAAAGCCTTCCTTGTGCCACTGATAGACCTTCTGGGGCCAGGGAAACAGCGTCTGCCCCTGTTCGGTCGGCTCGATGTCGTAATAGCCACGCTCCACCAGACCGCAGGGATGCAGACCCACCTGCCCCCCGAGCTGCCGCGACAGCATTTGCGCTCCCAGACAGATCCCGAGAAACGGCGCGTCATCGCTGAGAGGAACCGAGATCCAGTCGATCTCCTGCCGCACATAGTCCTCTTCGTCATTGGCGCTCATCGGACCACCGAAAATCACGGCCCCGGCGTGCTCCTGCATGCTCTGAGGCAATGGATCGCCAAACCGCGGGCGACGGATATCAAGCGTGAAGCCCCTTTGCTCGAGAAGATAGCCCACGCGCCCCGGCGTGGAATTCTCCTGATGCAGGACAATCAGTATCTTTCGCAAATCATTCGTCATTCGGCCTCTTTTTCAATCTGCCCCTGCACATGCTGCCGCATCCTGATGCGATCGCGGCGCGAAACCCCGAGCAGCTCGGAAACCCGCCAGACCAGATTGTCCTCGAATTCGTGAATATGACCATCGGCAAAGACAAGCTGCCACATCATCTCGATGATCTGGATCCGTCCCTTTTCATCAAGCTCGCGCTTCAACACCGAGGTGAATTTGTAGAGGTCCACCGACTCCTCATCGCACTTGCTGGCAAAGTCGATCAGGGCATCGGTCTCGTCATCACTGAGCGCATAGTGACGCTTCAGCACCTTGCGGATTTCATCAGCTTCCGTATCGTCAACCTCGCCATCAATTGACATCAGGTGGACGAGAAGCGCCGCAGTTGCCACCCGCAGATCATTGTCGGAGAAGACATGGCTCTCATCCGAGGCTCCGGCAAGATCGCGAAACAGCTGCATCAGGCTATCAAACATTGTCAATTCCAGTCTTGTTTTTCTTACTACATATAATCATGCAGATATTTCAGTCAATTATATGGACAGACTATTCTGGTTCAAAGAATGATCCATATATTCGACAGTGCCTGTCGCTTTCCCTTTGGCAACAATAGGAATAGTCTGTGGCCAAATCATATAGGGTCGGGGGTGAATATTTCGAGAATACGTCAGATTGATCATATAGATCAGTGTTATTTGAGAAGACAATCGAACTTAAAGAATCATGTTACGGGAGGATATCATGCATAGTCGCAAATTGGGAAAAGATGGATTCAGCGTCAGCGAAGTCGGTCTTGGCTGTTGGCAACTGGGTGCCGACTGGGGTGCGGCAGTGGCAGAGGAAGCCGGCCTTGCCATTCTTGAAACCGCCCTTGAGAAGGGTGTCACCTTCTTTGACACCGCCAACGTTTATGGTGACGGCAAGAGCGAAAGCCTGATCGGCAAGTTCCTCAAGGGCAAGGACAGTCCGAACATCCGCGTTGCCACCAAGTTCGGCCGTGGCGATGTCTATCCGAATGGCTACACCGAGCAATCCCTGCGGGCCGGTATCGACGCGTCCCGCAAGCGCCTTGGCATGGACAGCCTTGATCTGGTGCAGCTCCACTGCATTCCGACCGAGGTCATGCGGCAAGGAGCCATTTTCGATTGGCTGCGCGCCCTGCAGTCCGAAGGCGTGATCAAGCATTTCGGTGCCAGCGTGGAAACGGTCGAGGAAGGCCTGATGTGCATCGAACAGGAAGGCCTGTTGAGCCTTCAGGTGATCTACAACATCTTCCGCCAGAAGCTGACCGATGAGCTGTTGCCACAGGCCAAGGCCAAAGGTGTCGGCATCATCGTTCGCCTGCCGCTCGCCAGTGGCATCCTGTCCGGCAAATTCACTGTCGACACGAAATTCGCTGAAAATGACCACCGCAATTTCAACCGCGACGGCCAATTCTTCAACGTTGGCGAAACCTTCGCCGGTCTGCCCTATGAGAAGGGGCTTGAGCTGGTCGAGGAACTGAAGGCGATGCTACCCGAAGGCATGAGCATGGCAGACATGGCCCAGCGCTGGATTCTGGATCATGATGCCGTTTCCACCATCATCCCCGGAGCCAGCCGACCAGAGCAGATCGGGCGCAATGCCGTCATCTCCGATCTTTCGCCGCTGCCGCAACAACTGCATGACGACCTCATCTCCTTCTATCAGGAAAAGGTCGCCCAGCATGTCCGTGGCGCTTATTGATCCCTACGCAGTCCCGGCCTTCAAACATAAAAACCCCGCCAACCGGCGGGGTTTTCTATTTGGGCCAACCTGGCTTCAGGCGGTGAGGCTCTGCATATCGATGACAAAACGATAATGCACATCCGAGCGTTCCATCCGCTCGTAGGCGGTATTGATATCCTTGATGTCAATCATCTCCACTTCCGGATTGATACCGAAGCGGGCACAGAAATCGAGACATTCCTGGGTTTCCTTGATGCCTCCGATAATCGACCCGGCAACCCGGCGGCGACCACGGATCATGAACGGCGTTGTCAACTCTTCCAGCGGCCCGATCTGGCCCACCAGACACAGCGTGCCGTCGATATCCAGCAGCGGCAGATAGGGGTTGATGTCATGCTTCACCGGAACCGTGTCGATGATCAGATCGAAAGCATTGGCATAGGCGCCCATCTGCTCGGCATCCTTGGAGACGAGGAAATTATGCGCCCCGAGGTCGTCCGCATCCTTCTTCTTGTCGGCGGAACGAGAAATCACCGTGACGATGGCACCCATCGCGTGGGCCAGCTTGATGGCCATGTGACCAAGGCCACCCATGCCGACAACACCGACGCGTGACCCCGGCCCGACATTCCACTCGCGCAGCGGCGAATAGGTGGTGATCCCGGCGCAGAGCAGCGGCGCAGCCTTGCTGATATCGAGCCCTTCAGGAACGGACAGCACAAACTCCTCGCGCACAATGATATTGTTGGAATAGCCACCGCGGGTAATGTCGCCGGTCTGGCGATCCGGAGCATTGTAGGTGCCGGTCCAGCCTTCGCGGCAATATTGCTCGTGATCCTTCCTGCACTGGTCACATTCCTGACAGCTGTCCACCATGCAGCCGACGGCAACGATGTCGCCAACCTTGTATTTGCTGACATCTGGCCCGATCTCGCTGACGCGGCCGACGATCTCATGGCCGGGAACGAAGGGATACACGGTCCTGCCCCAGTCGTTTTTTACATAATGCAGGTCTGAATGGCAGACGCCGCAATAGAGAATGTCCATGGCAACGTCATTGTCGCGCAGGGCCCGGCGCTCAAAGGAAAAGGGCTCCAGCGCGCCCCCGACCGAATGCGCTGCATAACCAATTGATTTCATTGTTCTGTCCTTAAAGTGTAGCGAAAAATGCGAGGCAGAGGAGGCCGTCACCAAACACCCATCGCGCCTCGGGGAGGACCGGCGGGGAGCCGCGGCTTGAAAGGATCTCGAGGGCGGGCGGGATTTTGGCGACAGATTTTGACTATGGAGGAGTAAAACCCTTTTGCCGGGCCATTGCAATAAACGAAAAATCCTCACCCCATGACGAATTGTTTCAAGGGGTTGCTTCGAGGGCATGTTGCGGAGAGTGGTTTCAGGTCGTTTAAGCGGAAAGGGCTTCCCCGGTCTTTCTCGCCTTGCCAAGATGCCGCTTCACGAAGGACCGGACATCGACAAAATTGTCGTCATTGGTATAGATCGCATAAACCATCTTGCGACCACGATAAAAGACGAGACAATTGCGGCTCGGCCGTTCAACCATCCGCTCGATCTGCGCCCATGCGACATGGCCCACCCGACCGGTCTGATTGGCCAGACTGTTGGCAACCAGCACCGGGTCTGCGGTTGCAACACCCACAGAACCTCCCAGTGAGATGATCGCGCGCGCCACCTCGTCATCGGCCGTGGAATAGATGCCTTTGTCATTCATCAGGAACAACGTCCGGATTCCGTCCGACCGTACAAACAGGACCATCACCAGAAAGCTGAAGCCGAAGAGTGCAACGACAATCCCCATGAAGGCAAAAAACAGCTTGAGCCCTTCCGCAACGCCATGCTCGTAGCCGGTCATGATCGCAAAGCCGCCGCAGACAATGAGAGAGGGAATGGCGATGGCTGGCACGATCTGCTTCATCATCGGGCCGCTCGTCGCCTTGACATGCGCATGCCAGACCATGGGCGTTTCGCCTGCCATCTGCGCTCCCCCTTCTCGAAATCAGCCCTTCAGACGCGCCCGGACAAATCCCAGCACGTCAGCGAAATTTTCCTCATTGCAAAAGATGGCATCCAGAACCAGCCGCTTGCCCCTAAGAACAATGGTCCTGTCCTTTTCCATCAGTTCGATCTTGCGCACATCTGCCCATGGCGTGCTCCTGCCTCGGTTGGCCTGTGCCAGCAGCCCGGCACCCGCAAGTGTCGGATTGAGGGTCAGGAAACCGAGCAGCATTGCCAGAATGCGCCCGACCTTTGCCCTCTGGTCAACGACAAGGGAATGAACGCCCGCCTCGTCAAGCGTGAAGGTCATACGCATCCGATTGCTGAACACCAGCAGGATGGTAAAGGCCAACAACACGATGAAGATTCCGGCGACCAGCAGGAAAACCAGCCCCGCAGCCCGCATTTCAGCGGGGTCGTTGTCGATGACACCGAGGGTGAAGAGAAGCAGTGCCACAATGGCGGCAGGGATCACGAGGATAAGGCCGAGCTGGCGCAGGACGAGCCTGTTGGTCGCCAGAGGAACATTGATCTCCCACTGAAGATCACCGGTTCTATGATCGTCGGTCATCCCGTTTCGCTCCCCCCAAAAACAAGACAGGACAGTATCTGCCGCAACGGCAACGCCATGTCCCGGCACCCCGATCAGGCAGCGCCCAAAGGCAAGAGGCCAGACGCCCCCCCTGTCGGAATGCCTTGTGACAGAATAGAGCATTTCACAGCTCGCCCGCGCCGTTCTTTCGTCGCACAGGACATCTGTATGAGAGGGAAAGGGTGAGAAAGATAGGCGATGTCTGCTCCCGCACTGTGGCTTTCTGGGGTGCACGAGAGCAGACATCAAGCCATCGCGGGGGCAAACAACCGCGATGGCGGGGTTTATGAGCGGACTTCCTGCCGCTGGAAGCTGACATAGGCCAGCGTGAACATGAACAGCATCCCGGCGATCAGACCGGCGATTTGCGGCCAGATGATCTTGATGCTCTGCATGGTCGGCAGCGGCGACCCGATGAGAGCGCCCTGCAATTGCGACATGAAGATCGGCCCGACCGAGCGAGAGGTCGGGTCGAGCAGCATGGTCGCAATCTCGCCGTAGAGAATGGCGGGCGAAATCCGCGCCAGCCCCTGTTGGGTGTTGAACTGGGCCAGCATCGTCATCGGATCATAGGGGTTGATCGGCGAGATGACGCTGGCCAATAGCGGCGTGATCATCTGCCAGAAGATGGTAAAGATCAGCCAAACCGACAGCGATGCCAGCGCCGAAGTGGCCGGCGACCGGGTGATGGTCGAGAAGGCCAGCGCCAACGCCAGCCAGACCCCGGTGTAGAACAGCGTTGCGGCCAGATAGACCAGCCCCCGCGCCACATCGGCCCCGGACGGTGGCAAGCCCAGAAACAGGATGCCAAGCCCGACCATCAGCAGCCACAGGGTGACCAGAGCCACCGCCAGCACCATCAGCCCACCCAGAAACTTGCCGATCAGAACCGCATCGCGATAGATCGGCTGGGCCAGGATCCGGCTCATGGTGCGGCGACCGAATTCGCCATTCACCGCATCGAATCCAAGGGCGATTGCCAATAGAGGCAACAGGAAGCCCATGAAGGACGAGAAGGACGGCAGAGGTTGCTGCGCCACGGTGAACAGCTTGAGGAACAGATAGTCATCCTGCGCCGTGGTCGTCTTGATCTGGCCGATCGCGGCATAGACCGCCCCGATCGCGGTGAGCAGGACGAGCAGCATGATCAGATGCATCCGCGCACTGGTCATGTGGTCGGCAGCCTCCTTGAGGGCAATAGACGTCACCCCGGTGAGAGGAGAACCTTTTCGCTTCATTGCCTTGTCTCCTTACTGCTCTATCTGACTGAAGAAGCGGTTATACGCTTCGCTAAGGCTCGCCCGGTGTGCCTGCAGGGAAAGAAGATCCCCGCCATGGCCGGTGATCAGGCGGGCCAGCTCGGGCCTCACATCGTGAGTGGCAGACACCTTCCAGTGCTCCTCGTCCAGATGTTCGACAGCGCCGACGGCGGAAATGACATCCGTACAGGCGCTGAGATCGATCTTGCGGGCGGCAACATCGATCTGGAAGGACCCTCCGGCCACGTCATTGGTGAATTTCTCCACCGACCCCATGAAGCCGATCTTGCCCTGGTTGAACAGTGCAACGCGGGTGCAGATGGACTGCACCACGTCGAGCATGTGAGAGGAGATGAGCAGGGTCATGCCGTCTGCGGCAAAGGCCCGGATCAGATCGAGCAGCTCATCGGTCGAACGCGGATCAAGCCCGGACGTGGGTTCATCCAGCACCGCCACACGGATCTGGCGCATGGCCAGTTCCGCAAGGCCGAGCCGCTGGCGCATGCCACGTGAGTAGGTGCCCACCCGATTGCCCGCCACATGATCAAGATGCACCTGCCTCAGCGCAGCCATGATCCGGTCATCCATCTCGTCGGGATGAATGCCACCGAGCCTTGCTGTATAGCGCAGGTTTTCCAGCCCCGTCATGCCGTCGTAGAAACCGACGGCGTCCGGCAGATAGCCAACCTGTGCCTTGACCGCCAGCGGATCGCGCAAGGGATCCAGATCGAGCACCCGAACCGAGCCCGCACTGGGTTCGGTCAGGCCGATGATCATCAGGATGGTCGTGGTCTTGCCCGCCCCGTTGGGACCGAGCAGACCGACGATCTCGCCTTCATCCACTGCAATATTGACCCCGTCAACAACAGTGGATTTGCCGTAGCGCTTGGTAAGGCCTACGGCTTCAATGACCGGCCGGCTCATCTGCGACCGTACCGGAAGATGGCACCCAGCAGAACGATGACGGCGATGGCGATGATGGCCACACCGATGATGCCCCACATGGTGGAGGTTTCAACGGTCACACGATAGTCGACCTCCTTGGAGACCCCGTCGTCGCCGTTGGCCCGGATCTGAACCATATAGTCACCGGCAATGGCCTTGCTGGAAGGCTGGATCTTGACGTTGACATTCTGGGTCTTGCCTGCTTCAAGCTTGTCCAGTTCCTTGGGATCAAAGCTGACCTTCCAGTCGCTTGGCGAGGTGGCGCTAAGCTTGACCTTGCTGGCCGCTGCCGTGCCATTGTTGACCAGCACGAACGGGAAGGTGGTTTCCGTGCCGGCAGTGGCCTGGCCGCTCAGCCGTTCATTCGGGCCGCTGAGAGCAAGCCGCGGTGAGCCGCTGACCTTCAGGCTGACCTTGGCCTTGGCAGCCGGATCATCCGGTCCGGCAACAGCGGAAATCTCGATCGGATAGTCACCCTCGGAGACATTGTGGTTGAGCTTGATGGTCATCGAGACCGATTCGGTGGCTCCGGCCTTGACCGGAATGCCGGTGATTTCCTCTGTGCCATAACCCTTCTTGAAGGTGGTGTTGAAGCCGTCCGGCGCATCGGCCCCAAGGTTGAACAGAATGTCGTGGTTGGAGCCGTTGGTCAGTTTCATCTTGTATTCGAAACTGGTGTTGACCGTCCCGTGCAATGCGGGCAGCTCCGGCACAAGGGTCGTATCGCCGAGCGGAATGTCGGCAATCGCCAAGCTGAGCGGCAGCTTGAACTGGTCTCCGTTGGCCACCGCATCCACCTCGAAGTCATAGACCTGCTTCTTGGCATCCTTGGGTGGCACCACCATCAGGGTCAGATTGTCGATTTCATTGGGCAACGGCATCGCCGAAGTGACCTCGGAGCCGCCAGCCTTGATGGAATAGGTCCAGCCATCGGGCAGGCCCTTGACGTCAAGCTTGGTGCGAACCGGCTGGTCGAGGGCGTTGAGCAGCGACAGCGGAATGGAAACGGTCTTGCCAGCCGAAACGGCAACATCGGGATGATCCGCCGTCAGCCAGAAGCCATGAATGGCCGGGCCGCTTGCAGGCTGGGTGAAGGCCTCGGCAAAGGCGTTGGAAGACAGAATGGGGGTAGCGGCCAAAACGGCCCCGAACAGCGCCAATCGAGCGCATTTAGCGAGAGATTCCATGGAACTCTTCCTCGTAAAAACTTTGAAACTCAAGTCGGTAAGACCTGCCGCAAACCAGCCCTTTTCCTGCTGCTACCGACCCGCTCATCAAATGGCGTAACGGCAGCTGCGATGGAAAGACCACATGCAGCGGAATTGCAAATTTCAGGCTTCTACAAGGGAAGGCGGGCCGCGATTGAGCGGCTCGGCGCAAAAGGAGGTTTCATGGAAAAGGGAGGTGATCCAGACCCGCGCCAGTTTGATGAAAACAGGATCGGGATGTTTCAGAGCAGCCTTGTCGGAATGGACAAACCGGTCGAGACCCTCCGACAAGTCGTCTCGCACCTCCACATCGGCAATCGGCCGGGCATAGACCCTGTCCTGATAGCTGCCCAGCTGCATGGAACCAAGCCATTGCACCTTGCCAGCGCTCGCCGGATCCATCTGCGGAATGGAGAACACAAGAAGCAGAAGCGCCAGCAACAAACCGGACGCGCTGCGCGACCACAGACGGATCCGGCGCAGGACATCATCGGCTTTCATCAGACTGGCTGGCTTCTTGATCATGATCTTGCATGTCTGCATTAAGATGAATGACGAGAAAACAGGAGCAACCAGCTGTTAGCCACAGACTGGCAATCAAGACAAGTTCCCCCCGCGTCTGCCCTCCTCTCCACCTCACGTCCTTCAGATGAAGGATGCCCAAAGGTCAGAAGAAAACAGGACGTCCCCTATCAAGGCCGTGGTTATGGCGAAATTTTGTCTTTGAACAGGCGGCAAAAATTAAATTTCGGTAGGGTTTGCTTGCCGCTACACCTCATATTTGCTCTTGTCGCCAATGTCGAAATGCAGCGGCATCCGCCATTTCGCGATGCTGACGATCAGGAACAGCAGTGCCGCGATGGCCGCCAGGATTTGCGCAAATGGCAGAATCCCGAAGGCCAGCGCAAACCACAGCCCCGCCAGAAACAGCGGCTGCAACGGCAGGCCGGGCACCCGGAAGCAGAAATATTCCTTGTAGCAAAGGCCACCGAGGGTGATGAACGCCCCGCCAAGCCCGAACAGCTCGAACCCGAACAGTGCGCAGCCAAGCCCGCCCCAGGTTGCCGCCTGCAACAGCAGACGAAACGGCTTCATGTAGATATGCAGGCAGGACGCACACATGATGGCCGCCACAAAGCACATTTTCTGCGCCGGATAGACCGTGTCCCATGGCAGCAGCAGCACCGAGGGAGCCGCCAGCACAAAACCCATCCTGTAGACACAAACGGAGAGATAGTCGAGCCAGTCCATTTCAGGCTTGATATGCGGGTCTGCCAAATCATCATCCTTGCGCGGTGCGAGCCGGACGGCTCGCCATCATTTGCATGCATGAGGAAAATGGTAACCCAATCCCTGCACATATCCCAGACCCTTTGCCACTCATGCACCGGATGAGGAACGAAGAGAGAGCAGATACCCGCAATCATAGCCACCAGAACAGGCCCGCCTCCCCTTGTCCGCAATGGCATATCGATGAATAACCACTCCATTTCAAGGGCTTGAATATGGTCTCCGGCGATTTCACCAAACTGACACAAAACCGAAAAGAAAGCTTCGCAATGCGTCGCCATAGTGCCGCCAACTGAATTGCACAGCTGTGCAAACTGGATGGATTCTTCGCTATGAGCGCTATTGAAATTGCTGGCATTCACAAATCATTCGGGCAGACCAAGGTGCTCAGGGACATCTCGCTGTCGATCAGGTCCGGTGAATTCGTTGCCGTCCTCGGCCCCTCGGGTTGTGGCAAGACCACGCTGTTGCGCACGCTGGCCGGATTTGAAAAACTGGATGGCGGCGAGATCCATGTGGATGGCCGCCTGCTGTCCGGCAAGGAGGTGCACCTGTCGCCGGAGGAACGCAACATCGGCGTCGTGTTCCAGAATTATGCCCTCTGGCCGCACATGAGCATCGAGCAGAATGTCTCCTACAGCCTCAAGGTCAAGGGCATGTCCCGTCCGGATCGCACCCGCCGCACCAGAGAGGTCCTCGAACTGGTCGGCCTTGATACTCTTTCTACCCGTCGGCCTGCCGACCTCTCCGGCGGACAGCGCCAGCGAGTAGCGCTTGCCCGCTGCCTTGCCATGCAGGCCGGTGTCGTGTTGCTGGACGAACCGCTCGCCAACCTTGATGTGCATCTGCGGGCAACGCTGGAAGAGGAATTTTCCCGCTTTCATCGCCGCTCCGGCGCCACCATGTTCTACATCACCCACGACCAGTCCGAAGCCCTTGCGCTGGCCGATCGGGTGGCCGTCATGGACAAGGGCCGGATCGCCCAGTTCGCAACGCCCAGCACCCTCTATCTGGAACCGACCAACGAAATGGTGGCAGGCTTCATCGGCGAGGGCAAGCTGATGGACGTTTCCAATCTCACGCCGGGTAATGATGGCAGGGCCCACGCCCACCTGTTCGGCCAGCCGATCCGACTGCGCTGTGCCGAAGATGCCCGCGCCCGTTCGGAAGCCCGGATTTCCTTCCATCCCTCCGACCTGTCGCTGGCCGACGCCGGTGTCGGCATTCCGGCCACCGTCAAGCGCATCACCTATCGAGGCGATCATCTGAGGGCCGAAGTTGCTCCGGATCCGGCCCCGGATATCTCGCTCACCCTGAATGTCATGCCCCCCTTCTGCATCGAGCAGGGGCAGCATGTCTCCATCGCCCTTAACGATGGATGGGTCCTGCCCGACCCGCATTTTGCCTGAACCAATCCCTCTCTCAAACTTACCATTATCAGTCATTCAAGGACGAAATCATGCGTACCCTTACTCTTGCTGCCTTTGCCCTCATGGCAGCAACGGCAGCCCACGCCGAAACCACCATCACCCTTTACACCAGCCAGGCTCCCGAGCAGGCTCAGGAAACCGTTGACGCCTTCGAAAAGGCCAACCCGGACATCAAGGTCAACTGGACCCGCAACGGCACCTCCGCCCTGATGAACGTCATGCGCGCCGAAATCGAAGCCGGTCAGGTGCAGGCCGACGTCCTGCTGGTTGCCGACCCGATCAACCTCGGTCTGCTGAAGGCGCAGGATCAGCTGCTGGCCTACAAGGAAGCCCCGATCGCCGACTATGACAAGGCAACCTACGACAAGGACATGACCTTCTTCGGCACCAAGGGCATCACCACCGGTATTGCATACAACACCAACAACGCCAAGCCGGTCAAGAAATGGGCCGACCTGCTGACCGAAGAGAACCGTGGCCAGATCGCCGTGCCCAGCCCGCTCTATTCCGGTGCAGCCCTCAACCACCTGCATGCGCTGATCAGCGACGAATCAATCGGCTGGAGCTTCTATGAAGGTCTCGCCAAGCTCGACATCGCCCCGGAAGGCGGCAATGGACCGGCAACCAAGGCCGTTGCGTCCGGCATGGCCAAATATGCCATTCTGGTTGACGCCAACGCCTTGCGCGCCAAGGCTCAAGGCTCACCGATCGACTATATCGCTCCGGAAGACGGCGTGTCCTTCATCGGCGAACCGGTTGCCATCCTGAAAAGCTCCAAGCATGTTGCCGAAGCCAAGAAATTCGTCGACTTCCTGCTGTCCCAGGAAGGCCAGGAACTGGTTTCCAAACAGGGCAACCTGCCGCTTCTGTCCAGCGTTGCCAGCCCGGAAGGCTTCCCGGCCCTCTCCTCCATGAAGCTGCTCGGCTATGATGTCGACGCCGCAGTCAAGGCGAACGAAGAGGTTCGCGCCAAATTCGCCGACATCTTTGGAATGTAATCGCGTGTCAGATCTCGCACTAAAACAGGAACGCCCCGCGCGGGCGTTCCGCTTGTCGCGTCTCAAGCCCTCTGGCGAGATGCGCCTGATCCTCTGCCTTGCCCTGTTTGTCGGCCTGTTGTCCATCGCGCCGCTGGGGCGCTTGGTCTATGCGGCCTTCTTCACCGATGGAACGCTGGACCTAGACCGTATAGCCCATGTGCTTGGCGGTCGCCGCGTGCTTCAGGCAACGGGCAACACCATCTGGATTTCGCTGACCTCGACGCTGCTTGCCAGCCTCATCGGTACACTGGCCGCGCTGCTCGTTGGCATGACCGACATGAAGGCGCGCACCGCTTGGGTTTTCGGTTTCGTGCTGCCGCTGATGATCCCGCCACAGGTCACCGCCCTTGCCTGGGTGCAGTCCTTCTCGCCCGCAAGTCCGCTGCTCGCGCCTCTCGGGCTCACTCTTGAGCCGGGCATGCGCCATCCGCTCTATTCCTCCTGGGGGATCATCCTGCTGCTTGGTCTTTATAACGCGCCGCTGGTCTTCCTCTCCGTGCGCGCCAGCCTCAGACGGGTCCCGGCCAACCTGCTGGAAGCCGCCCAAAGCGCCGGAGCCAAGCCCCTTCCCGTCATTATCGACATCATCCTGCCGCTGGTCCGCAGTGGCATCTTCGCCGGGGCTGCTCTGGCCTTTGTCTCGTCCATCGGCAATTTCGGCATTCAGGCCATGCTGGGCATTCCCGCCCGCGTACCAACCCTCATCACCATGATTTACCAGCGCCTCAACAGCTACGGCCCATCCGCCCTCAATGACATGGCGCTGCTGGCCCTGCTGTTGGCAGTTCTGACCATCATCGGCATGACCATCACCGGGTGGCTGGGTCGACAGGGTGACCAGCGGGTCGATGGCGCCAGCCTCACGCTGCGCCTGACCCTTGGCCGCTGGCACCTGCCGGTCGCCACCATGGCATGGGGCTATCTGGCCGCCGTTCTGGTACTGCCCCTGTCGGCGCTGGCCGGATCGGCTCTCGTGCGCGGCTATGGCCAGCCACTCAACCTTGACACCATCACCTTCGAGAATTTCCGCAACGCGCTGTTCCAGCATGAGGGAATCCGCGAGGCCTTTGCCACCAGCTTCCTGCTCACGGGTCTCACGGTCTTCATCCTGATCCCCGTCTCTATCGCGCTTGGCTATTTTCTGGTCTGGCGGTCAGGGCTCTTGTCGCGCCTTCTGCATCTGGCCTCCGAGTTGGCCTATGCCCTGCCCGGCATCATCATCGGAGTGGCGATGATCCTGTTCTTTCTGCGCCCGCTGCCGTTCATTGATGTCAGCATCTATGGCACCATCTGGGTGATTTTCGCCGCCTATCTGTCGAACTATCTGGCCCTTGCCCTGCGGCCGATCCTTGGCGGCTTTGCCCAGGTCGACCGGTCGCTCAACGAGGCCGCCCAGATTGCCGGGGCGGGTATTCTCTCACGCCTCAGGGATATCGTGCTGCCGGTTCTGGCGCCTTCCGCCGCCGCTGCCGCCATTCTGGTGTTCATGACCGCCATCAACGAAATCCAGACCTCGGTCCTGCTCGTCTCCTCACGCGCCCAGACCATCGGCCCGATGATCATCTTTCTTGAGGAAGCCGGATCCTCCACCCTCGCCGCTGCCGTCGGCTGCCTGATGGTGCTGCTCATCCTGACGCTGATGCTGGTCTCGCTCTGCTTCAGCAAATACCTGCCCAAGGGGGTGCTGCCATGGCGCGACTGACGGCCATCAGCGGCCTGTTCCGCAAAAGCGCCGCGCTGTTCCTCGTCGAGATCGGCGGGCGGCGCATCCTGTTCGATTTCGGCGACGGTCTGGAGCCGGGAGAACATCCCGACATTGCCAGCATCGGCAGGGTCGACGCCCTCTGCCTCAGCCATGCCCATGTCGACCACATCGGCTCCCTGTCGCGCCTTGGCGAGGTCGGCAACCCGCCGGTCTTTGCAACAAGCAAGGCGTTCGGCCATATTCCGCCTCAGATGATGCCCGATGACTGCCGGGCTATACCCGAATATGGCCAGTTCGATCTTTTTGGCCATACCATATCGGTGGGACGCAGTGGCCACGCGCCGGGTGGCGTCTGGTTTCACCTGCCGACCGATCGCGGCGGCTTTCTCTATTCCGGCGATGTCTCAGCCGAATCCGAAAGCATGCCGCTCGATCCCATGCCGCCGGTGGCTACCCTGCTGGTGGATGCTTCCTATGGTGATCGCGACAGCGCTCTTGCCAATCAGCGACAGGCCATCGTCAAGGCAGCCCGAGGCGGCGCTGTTGTCTGTTGCCCGCCCGCTGGCCGGGGAGCCGACATGGTCACGGCCCTGTTGAAGGCTGGCCTTGACGTCAAAGCAGAAGCGGTGATTGCCCGCGAATATGAGGCCGCCATGGGCAGGAGTGTTCCGGTGGTTGACGTACATACTGCCAGACCGGATGATGTCATCGTAACGACCGGATCGAACGGGGAAGACGGCCTGTCGGCTGAGCTGTTGCAGAGACAAGGCTTTCGCTTCCTCTTCTCCAGCCATGTGCCCAAGGGCAGCCCGGCCTATCCTCTCATTGAACAGGGAAAGGCACGCTGGCTTGAATGGAACGTCCACCCCCGTCTTGGCGACATTTTCGCCTGGGCAGACAACTGCCGGGCAGAGCGTGTCATTCCTGCCTTTCTTGACATTACCAAAGCCCCAAAGCTGGTAACCGGCCTTGGTGATCGCCTCGCCCTTCAGCGGGAAATGGAGATTTGAGATCTTGAACACCAACCTCCCCCATCACGGTCTGCCAACAGATGTCGACGCAACCGAAGCAACAGAAGACGCACAGACCGTCCTGATCCCGATCGTTGAAGGCTACGGCCCGCATCAAAAGACGCTCTATCTGGGCAACCTCACCGCGGCAGAAGACGCAGATGCACTGATGGCAGCCGACATCACCGAAAGCCTCAATGTCTCGATCAACATCTTCCCGTTGCCGCTGGTCCTGCCCGATGGCACCAACATCCGCCGTACCCAGATCGGCATGATCGACGGACCGGGCAACAGCCCCTGGTTGCTGGCCTCTGCCGTCATGGCATTGGAAGGCATGATGCATGGCTATATCGCGGGCAAACCCCACTATCCACAGCATCACTGCGGCAACATCCTCCTGCATTGCCGCGGCGGACGCTCGCGTTCGGTCACCGTCCTTGCCCTGTGGCTCGCCACTTTCTGCCCCGAGCGCTTTGCCTCCTTCGAGGCGGCCATCACTTTCCTGCGCCAATTGCGCCCACTGCCCCAGAGCTATCCGCTGCCGGGCATGATGGCACTGGCAGACGCGGTGATCACCGATCAGCTGCTTGCACGCCGGACACAAGAGACGTGATGAACAGCAAATTCATTTCCGCTTCCGATGTCGCAAAGCGGGCCGGGGTTTCCCGCTCGGCGGTGTCGCGCACCTTCACATCGGGCGCAAGCGTCTCGGAGAAGACCCGCAGCAAGGTCATGGCCGCCGCCGAGGAGCTCGGCTACAAGGTCAATCTCTTGGCCCGCACCCTGCACATGAGCCGCTCCGATCTGGTGGGCGTGGTGGGAAAGAATCTCTCCAGCCCCTATATTTCCGCCCAGATAGACGCCCTCAGCGCTGCCCTCAGCAAGCACGATCTGCAATGCATTCTGGTCAATCTGGCCGAGGTTGATGGCGACATCACCAAATCCGTCGAGCGGCTGCTCGAATATCGCGTTCGCACGGTGGTGCTGCTCTCGGGAGCTGCTCCGGACGAAGTGGTTCGCATCTGCGCGGCCAACGGAACGCGTCTGGTGCTGATCAACCGCTCCGTACCCCAAACCATAGCCCATGCAGATTTGATCGAGGCGGATTCAGCAGCTGGCGGCCGCCTTGCAGCCCATCGTCTGATTGAAGCGGGCTGTCGCCGCATCGCCGTTCTGGTCTCCGCCTCCCGCACCCACGCCAAGCGCGCCCGCGCCGAAGCCTTTGTTGCCGAAGTCGAAGCGCGCGGCATTCCGGTCACCCAGTGGCGCAACGGCCCCCATTGCTATGAAACCGGCGCCGAAGCCGCCCGTGTCCTGCTGGCAAAGCCCGGCATTGACGGCATTTTCGCTGTCAGCGACGAACTGGCCCTTGGTGCGCTCAACACGGCTCGCCACGAGCTGGGCCTTTCGGTGCCAGATGACCTCTCCATCATTGGCTTTGACGACGCGCCGATT
Source organism: Cohaesibacter haloalkalitolerans (assembly GCF_003574655.1). Lineage (GTDB taxonomy): Bacteria > Pseudomonadota > Alphaproteobacteria > Rhizobiales > Cohaesibacteraceae > Cohaesibacter > Cohaesibacter haloalkalitolerans. The sequence goes on along the minus strand of NZ_QNUM01000001.1, from coordinate 369,890 downwards.
TCCGCATGGTCATCACACGGCCTGACAACCGTGCGCCAGTCGCTCTCAGCCCTCACCGAAGCAACCCTTGAAGCCGTGCTTGGCCCGGCCAACGGCCCGACTTCCCGCCGCAGCATACCGGTAACACTGATCGAGCGCGGCAGCGTGCGCCCAAAATCCTAAGAGGCACAAGACCGGCCTGTTCAAGACTTGCCAAAATTTTCAGGAGAAGAAATGGTGCCGCTGATAGGATTTAAGGCACCAAACCCGAGCAATCCATCAATTCAAAATACATCAATAATAACAATGATGTATCACACATTGTTCCAAGTTGGTTTTTCGACCTCATTGTACCTTAAAATGGTCATGAGTTGTACCCCAAATAGGTAAATTTTTGGAGTGCGATGAGAATTCAAAGTCATTAAGCACTAGGAGGAAACGGACAGTTTTCATAGCAACACCCCAGCACATAAGTTATCGGCCCCAATACAGCATTCTACTTATTGAACAAAATCATTTAAAACCCATCTCTTCCCTGTAAAAATCATTCAACTTCAAGACAAGAAGCATGATCAAATACGCAATCATATATCAATGTCACATATGCGGAGAAAGTCCATTGATTAATAGAAGAACCAAAGGGAATTTTTGACATTTGAATTCTTTGTGATTGCTCGAAGAAAGCTTTCTTTGTCAACTTAAAAGAGCCAGTATCACGTAACATGATTGAACGAGATCAAGCCATAAAGCAACTTTTGTCAGAGGCAGGAGTAAATCCTCCAGAAAACAGTGAGCCACAGAATCTGCCCCTCGACGCGATTAAAACTGAGTACGAAATATTCCAACCCAGGGCCGAATGCTCCGGCCATCATATTCGCACACTGAAAAGTGCCATCAGTGCACGAGACGGCAAGCCACTTAACCCGCTGACAGTTTGGTATTCCGGGAAAAACTGGTACGTCATTGACGGACACCACCGCCTCGAAGCCTACAAACTATTCAACGAAGACAATCCCCAAAGGCCACTACTCTCCGTGCCCGTAAAGGCATTCCATGGTTCTTTATCTCAAGCGATATGTCACTCAGCTGAAGCCAATTCCAGAGACAAGCTTCCGATGCGCCAAACAGACAAGTCTAACATCGCTTGGCGCCTTGTTTGCCTAGACGACAATAGCTTGAAAGCAGCCCGGATCGCAGAAGCTGCGTCCGTTTCCAGAAGAACCATACAAACTATGCGGAAGGCTTTCAGAAAACTAGTTGAAATGACCGATAAAGAGGATCTCCAAAACTACTCGAAATCCGAATTAATTAATCTGTCATGGTTTGAGGCAGACCGTTTGGCCAGAGGTGAACAGTCTTCTGACTGGCAACCTGACGCCTTCGAACAACAAGGCATAGAATGGGCCGAACGCTTCCGCCACGAATTTGGCCCCAAATTAGACAGCAATCCTGAAGCAACAGCATTTGCTCTTTTACACTATTGCGAAAGTCTGCCAAAGCGGTTGATCGAGAGTGAAGCTTTTGAAGATGCTTTAGAAGATCTGTTACTTGAAAGGCGTCTCGAGGACGCTAGAGAGCAAGGCATTCCTGAGAGCGAAGTCTTTTACTGACCCCCATTTAGTGTGCAATTGCACACCATAAGGATTTCACATGTGGCCAGCATACGACCTATCGCTACTCCAAATATTTACTAAATTCGCCAAGAGGGTCTCATGATCTCCGCAGATTGATCATACTCACTCAGGGCTATCCTGAGGCTTTCTAGCCATACGCCATGTCTCACAATACGTTTGATAAAATTAACTACCAGCAGTGTAACGCCAAGGAATGCTGGAAGATGGCACGAGGTCGCTATTGCCCTCATCATCGTGCTCTCTATCGCTTCTATGGTGCCCCCGTCAAAGGGCCTCAGAAGCTGCTCATAAAGACACAAGAGCGGTATCTCAGAAAAGTCTTAGGACCTATCACTGAAAATGATCTTCATCTAAGACAAGCCCTGGACGAGATCAGCAGCATAGCTTTCGACCCTCGACCGATCCACTTTCAGGATGCGAGAGGGCATATTCGAATGGCAGCTTATCAAGCGGCCTGTGATCAGGTCTTAAGGATCAAACAGTGTTATCCCAAGGAGAGTGTAAAGGAACTGGGATACCGTCTGTGGTGGGCCTTCCTTTCATCCATGTTTGTCGAGGAAGAAAGTCTCTTTACTTATCAGGACCGCCATCACTTCTGGACAACGGTTGTCCGTATGCTGATGGAAGACAGCCATCGTCAAAAACCGTCCTCTCGGTATGTTGCTTTCCTTGAGGAGAAACTGAACAAGCGCCTCTCAAGTCTAGCGTTGCCATGGATCATAAAGGCATCGGAATAAGACGGTCCGTGGGGATCCAAAGATGCACTATGTGCGCTGACACAGTCCTACAAGCAGAGACGTAAAGTAGAATTCAGATCCCCACAACTATACAGACAGCGCCCTGTAGACGGACGCCTTAGACAATCCCTTGGCCTTCATAATCTCAGGGACGGTCTTGCCGTTCTCCCTCATCAGCTTGATTTCCTTTACGGTATCCTCCGTCAAAAGCGCCTTCCTACCGAACCTGGTTCCTTTGCTCTTGGCCTTGGCTATCCCGTCCATTTGGCGTTCTCTTCTGATGCTATTTTCGAACTCAGCAAAGATGCCCAGCATACCCAGGAAAGCCCTTCCTGTAGCCTCATGCGTGTCTATTGGCTGGTCTAGAACCCTGAGCGTAACACCCTTATCTTCTAGCTCTCTAACAATCCTGAGCAGATCCTCAGCGCTTCTAGCAAGGCGATCTATCCGAGAAATAACAAACTGGTCCCCTTCACGCACATACTCCAATGCCTGCTTGAGAGCAGGTCTGGCAGTATCAACACCAGATCTCTTCTCCTTGAAGATCTTGTCCACTCCGATTGCATCAAGCTTCTCGATCTGGACATCCAGGGATTGCCCCAAGGACGACACCCTCGCATAACCGACGACAGCCATTCTCTTAATTCCTTAAAAGTTGTGAGAACACGATTGTGAGACATGAAAAGAGACGTGTCAAGAGTCAGTCTCAGAAAGTATACTTTTTGAGACTATCGAGACAGCTGGAGTGGTGATGGATAACTATGCCGCCATTCTTCTTTCTTGAAGGACTGCAAGAGGGCCTACGGGGGACACTGGTGGAGGAAGGCTATCGTATTCCCTCACACATTTTTTCATCAAAACCATTGTGGGGATCGCTCAGTCACATAAGATCCGGTCTTGCGGATCGCTGGCAGGACATCCCTGGTCACCCAGTCTTGGAACTGCTTGGCCTGAGGCTTGTCCGAGCGAAGGATCAGTTTGTAGAGGCAGGACTCGGAGATGACCAAGTAGGATGGGGCACGAACTCCAACGAACAGATCGTTGCAGTCGGTGCGGCGTAGTGTCTTCTTCTCATCACTGTCAATGTTTTGAAGGTATCGTCCAGCCCCACCTGCCAACGGAAGATCCAGTGCCTTGCAGACATCAGCAGCGACGAACCAAGGCTCTCCCTGGATCTCCACAATGCGAACCCCGTGCTTTTGTCCCTTATCAGATTGAAATACCGAATATCGTCTTCAAACGATCAACTGTGGTCCTCCAAGACGGTGTTACTGGCTTGCAGACTGTGTTCTGATTACCAAACATACCTAGCTCCTGAACAGCTTGTCTGCTTGATACAGTTTTCTCCCACTCAACCGGAACAAAATATTCACAGTTCTCAGCGTCGTCTTCGAATTGCCGATGATATCGAGCAGTTAAAACTTCCAGTGCGGGTTTGTCTTCAATTTTAAACTCGGACGCTGATAAGCGACTTCCTGTAACACGACCGACACCAACAAATCCCTGCCCCGGAATCTTAACCCAGATACGATCTCCTTCGCTCAGCATGCGCAGTGAATTGCTGTACCATGTTCCACCACCACCACAGACAAAACCGAATTTAACCGCCTCAGTCCAACTACGATCTAATCCTTCGCCATAACTGACATAGTATTCGCCGTTCCAAGGCTCTTTTTCACCCTTGCGACCTGTGCTGACCGATTTGACTTGCACTTCGCCCGGGTCAATGAGCCATGCGCGGCTGAGAAGCTGCTCGGTTCCATGATCAAAGACCTGGAAGAAGAGAACGTTGATGGCCAGCCCTCGGTCATTGAGATAGGAGACTATACGCTCACTGCTTGAATCCAGCTCGGCTGCGACGATGACGATCTGATGGGATTCATTGAGCGTGTCTTCATCCAGAACCTGCCCGAACCTCTCCAGAAAGTCGGCCGAAAGGCTTTGTCCAGGTCTGAAGCGGGAGTAAACAGTTACAACATCTTCGGCTTCCAGCTTTTCAAGCCATGCTGCATAGTCGAGTGCCTGGGCCACCACCTCGCGAGGCGTCTTGTCGCGCTTCAGTTCCACCAACACGAGTGATCCATCAGGCGTGATCGCCAACAGATCAACACGCCCTCCCAGCCCCGTATCAACCTGGCGCCCGATCAGCATCCAGTCTGAGGACAGAATACGAGGCTGTTTGACAATCATGTCTTCCAGCATCTGCTCAGAAGGCAGTATACCCTGTCGGATTTCCTGCGGGTCCGTTGAGACGGTCCATATAGCGTGCTGGATTGGCATGTTGATTCCTCCCGAGTTCAATGAATTTGTCTATTCAACCGGAATAGAAAATGGGCAAAAAGCGATAGGTCATTTGCCTATACGTACCATTTCAAAAGCTGCTCAAGCGCCTCTTTATTTTCAACTTCGATATAGTTGCTCTTGTTGTCGCGCAGGTTTTTCAGTTCCTGTCGTTTAAGATCATCGCAAGTTTTGTAGGGAAATGATCGAATTCCAGAAATGTAGGGAATAGACGCAGGCTCTAGCCAAAGCCGCACACGTCCAAGATTGCCAGGATAAACATCAAGAGCTAAGGCTCTGCCTGATCCTGTGTGAAAGCCATTCACTTTCTTATTCTCTAACCCTTTTCTCGCCCCTTGCTTGACCTTATTGACGGTTTCTCCCAAATGGCGTCTCAAAATTGGTAGTGCATCGGCAACAGCAAAGCTCATTGCGCAGCCTCCTTGTTGTTTGATGGTGGCTCCAGCGCCTCGTGGAGCAGGGCTTCGAGGAGGCGGGTGCGGGTGGCGTCGGTCTTTGTCAAAGCCGTTTCCAGCTGGTCGCAGAGCGCCATCAGTGCATCGACCTTGGCCACGATGCGGCGTTGTTCGGCGAGGGGTGGGAGCGGGATCAGGTATTTTCTCACGTTGCCGGCCGATAGGTTCGGCTGTGCTGTTCCATTGTCGAACCGCAACAATTGTTCCTTCCCATATGGTGACATAAGGAGATTATAAGCAAATTTACGATCCACTAAGTCGGGTTTGAGGCGGATGATCATCAACGATGAGGCAATTGCGCCCTCCGTAAATGGCTCAACGAAGCCTGTTTTCCCAAAGGTGGCTCCGCGAAGACAATACACTAAGTCGCCTGACTGGATTTTCCCAGAACGAAGCGTTTCAAATTTTTCGCGTGAGATGTAGTGCATCCCGGGCAGATCGAGCCTTCCGTCTGGCTGTATGTGACCTGTGTTTATCCAAGCAATGCCGGACGGCTGATACTCATTTCGGTTCGGATAGTTTTTGCTGCGGTCCCCATTGATCATGTTGGCGAGGCTACCCAATAGCTGCCATGCCCATCCTGCTGGAATAGCGAATGGCTCGTCGCCATGTGAAATTGAAGCATCCAGCTCTACCGCGTCATCCGCAGGGTCCTGCTCGACCAATTTCCCCCTGACTGCAAGGTTGAGGATGGTTTGGCGGAGGGATTTGATCTGGTCTGAGCGGGTTGTGAGGGCGGGTAGGGCATCGAGCGCGAAGGCGGCGTGGGCAGGGAAGTCCGCTTTGGTCGTGCCCGGTGCAGTCAGGAGAGCAAGGCTGGCCGTGGTGAGCCTGTCGCGCGTCTCCTCCCGCTCCTTGCGCGCTTCCTCCAGCCGATCACACAGCCCCATCAGCTCATCGACCTTGGCGACGATCCGGTGCTGCTCGGCTAGTGGGGGGAGCGGGAACGGCGAGCTTGTGAAGTACTCGCTGGATACACGCTTTTGCCCCGCGGTTCCGGTCATCTTTGGAATGCCTGTCCTTATGAATTGCGGGCTCTTTAGAAACAACACTACATAGTCGGGGTCAACGAGTACCGGCCTGAGAATGTGAAGTTCGGTTGTGCCGCTTCCGAATCCTCCAGTCAGGTTGCGAAAAACTGTCGATTTTCCATTTTCAAAACAGGGCGTGATCTTTGCGAGGCCAACATCTCCTTCTGCGAAATGCGTATAACCTTTTTTGATTTCTCCCCATGTGCGGGGTTGATGTTCGTTCGCAATTCCATATTCGGCGAAGATCATTGGCATAGGTACGAATGAGGCTTCATCGCTATCACCTGCCTCATTTCGTGGAGAGATGAAACCAAGATTCGAAATCTGGGTCCAAGCCCAGCTTGTGGGCAGATCGGCCCAAATTTCGGTCGAATCCATGTCAGGAAACTTACGGGGCTTCCGCATGTTTGTCTCTTTGACAATTCCCGCCTTACTCTTCTCAATTCGCTCCAGCAGCTTCGACGCAGGTTCATCTGCCGCGTCCTGCTCTACCAGTTTCCCGCGCACAGCCAGATCCAGCACGAACCGCCGCAAACGCACGATGGCGTCCGGTGCCTCGCTGATATTGTCATAGAGCTTTAAAAGTCGTTCCGCGTTCATGGTTTGGCGAACTCAGCAAAAGAAGGGCCGTCTTTGAGCCGAAATTCAACCTCATAGGACTTAAATGAAACAGAAGGCACAACTTCGAGCGCATAGTGAAGTTGCGGATCTCCCTCAGTTGCCACAATCAGTCCTTCTGCCGTGCCCCCATCATCACATAAATGCTTTGACACCCACCCCATATATCGAAGCACTTGTCCTACAACGGCATCTGAGGATTTTTCGCGTTTCAACTCGATGACCAACCACCGTCTTTCGCTCTTGTGCCTCGCAAGCAAGTCAATCCGCCCGATCGGCGTGGTGAATTCATATCCCGCTTCAGGCTCACCATCTCGGACAAAGATGTCCCATTCCCGGGCAAGGTCGAGCGTATCCCAGTTATCAAACATATAGTCATGCAGATGCCGTTCGAGAGCAAAACGTGTTGTCTTGTTGGCTGGTGTTGATGTTGACGCAATAGATGTGAATGGAACTTCGGTTTCCATTTCTGTGGAGTCTTCTTTCTCCGGTGAATGGAGAAACCACCAAACAGCGTCGAGCGTCCAAAGATCTACATTAAGCGCGCTTGCCAGCTGTAACAAAACTTCATTCACAGCCGCATAGCGATGACCGAAGCTAGCCCCTCGCTCTACCTGAGGAAACAGGCCAAGCTCCGTGAGACCATCGTTAGACGTGTTATTCCAGACACCATATTTATCTGGATATGCGACGTGCAGAATGGCCGTGATAATTCCTTTGCCCATGCCCTTGATGTCGGTCACTGGCTGCATTCTGTCCTCGACCGCGCAAGTCTCATCAACAAGGCGACCCAATGCGGCCCGCGTTGCCGTCATATCAGCACAGACACGATTGACTTGACGGTTAAGGCCAGACCAGTGTCGATTATTCTCAAGGTAAAGGAAGGATCGCAAAATTTCTTCATCGATCGTTTCTATGGCACCAGGCTGAAAGGCAGGCTGATATCGTGCCAAGACTGTATCTTTTGCTTCAACAATTTCATGCGTGTCCGGGCGTTCTTGCATGGCCGCTTTCGCTGCACGCAGGCGACCCAATGCATATTCGGAAAAGCTGTGCGTGTTCATCGGGACAAGGCCTCCGTCAGGAAGGATTTAAGTTCGGTGCGCAAGGCATCAATAGTGGCTTGAGCTTTGGCTAGATCCTTCAACAAGGTTTCCGGATCACCGAGATCTTTCTCCGTCACATGGGGGTTCTTGATGTCGAGGTTGAAGTTGCGCTCGCGGATTTCGTCGATCGAGACCTTCCAGGCCCGCTCGCCTTCCTCGCGGCCCTCACGGGTTGGTCCTCCCCACCATGAGGCGCAGTCGTCCAGATGTTCTAGCCTGATCGGCTTGGTCATCGAATAGGCCTTCTGGGTATCGGGCACACGGTGCTCCCAATACCAGATGTCTTTGGTTGGCGATCCCTTCTCGAAGAACAGCAGGTTGGTGCCGATAGAGGCATAGGGTTTGAAGACCGAGTTTGGCAACCGGACGATGGTGTGCAGATTGCATTCCTTGAGCAGATGCTCTTTCAGTCGCGTCTTGATACCCTCACCAAACAGCGAGCCATCGGGCAGGACGACAGCTGCCCGCCCGTTCTTCTTCAAGAGACGGATAATCAACGCCAGAAACAGATCGGCGGTTTCGCGGGTCTTAAACTGGGGGAAGTTGTTCTCGATGCCATCTTCTTCCTTGCCGCCAAAAGGCGGGTTGGTGAGAATAATATCAACGCGCTCATCCTTGCTCCAACTGATCAGAGGGCGAGCGAGCGTGTTGTCATGCTTCACCCAGGATGGTTCCTCGATGTTGTTGAGCAACATGTTGGTAGTGCAGAGCAGATGCGGCAGCGGCTTCTTTTCAACGGCCCGCAAGGCGCTCTGCATCAGCGTTTCGTCTTCGGGGTGCTTGACATATTTCTCACGCATATGGCGCATGGCGCAGGTAAGGAAGCCACCCGTTCCACAAGCTGGGTCCATGAGGATCTCGCCGGGATGCGGATCAATCTGCTGCACCATGAAGGAGGTGACGGCGCGGGGCGTGTAATATTCCCCGGCATTGCCCGCGTTCTGCAGATCGTTCAACAACTGCTCGTAAATGTCGCCAAAATGCTGCCGCTCGGTGAGGGAGTTGAAATCCACCTCGGAAATCTTGTTGATCACCTGCCGCATCAGCTGACCGGACTTCATATAGTTGTAGGCATCGGCAAAGACCGATTGCACGACACGGGCACGTGCATTGGAAGCTGGCAACTCTTTCAAGGCCGGGAACAGCTCGTCATTGATGAAGTTTAGCAGGGTATCGCCGGTTATTCCTTCCGGATCGGCCGCCCAGTTGCGCCATTGGAAGCGCTCCGGGATCGGCGAGACATAGTCCTCCCGCGTGAACTCCAGCGCTTCATCCTGGTCATCAATTATTTTGAGGAAGAACATCCAGACGAGCTGGGACAGGCGCTGGGCATCGCCGTCGACCCCAACATCCTTCCACATGATCTGTTGGAGCGATTTTACGAGATTTCTCATGGACATGGAATTCAGGCACTTTCATTATAAAGGGCGCTTTGCAAATCATGCATGGCCCTTTGGTAGTCTTTTTTATTGCCGAACGAGCGCATCAGTTCAAGCGGTGTTCCCATCTGGGAGAAGGGATTGATACTGAGAATTTTGGCGTCCTCGAAATCCATCACTCCATCGTCGGCATACTTGTCCAGTAGAGCATCCAGAACGGATCGGGACTGTTCGCCGTAGCGGCCGAAGATATCCAGTTTCTTGACATTCTCTGCCCGTTCCTTGCGAGTGAGAGGCTTGGCGCCAAACGCGACATGACAAATGAGATCAAAGGGATCAAGATCCTTATCGAGTTCCTTGCCAATAACAGCCAGATCAAGTCCTTCATCGGCCAGTTCCTCGAGGATGGCTTTCTTCCGCTCTTCCGCATTCCAGCGGTGCAGGAAATCATCCAGCGAAGCAAAGCGGCGCTTGAGATGCTTTCGGGTGAAGTCCCTAAGGCTTTCCGTGATGAGTTTGCCATTCGCATCAAGATACTCGACACGCTCCTTGACGATTGTTGCACGTACGCCATCGACATAGATTTTGGGCTTTTTATCCCCAGATGGTCCATCTGGCCCAGTAGGTTGTCCTTCAGGTCCAATCGGATTTCCAACAGTTGGTGGATCGCTCTCTTCACCACCCTGTCCTCCTCCAGGGACATCGTCCGATGGAACCATCGGGCCATCGCCAGATGGTTGATAGATCTGGACAGGCTCTCCATCAAAATCGGGATCGGCAAAGTGGCTAGTGGCTCCTCTGAAGTCCATCAGCGTGAAATAGAATTTGCCCGTATCCTGATGGACCCGCGTTCCTCGACCAACAATCTGCTTGAATTCTGTCATCGAGCCGACCTCACGATCAAGCACGATCAAGCGGCAGGTCTGGGCATCAACGCCGGTGCTCAGAAGGCGGGAGGTCGTGACAATGACGGGGTAGTCTGCTTCCGGGTCTATGAAGTTGGCGAGTTCATTCAGGCCATCTTTATCATTACCCGTAATACGCATGACATATCGGGCATCCTTTTTTACCATGTCGGCATTTTCATTGATCAATGCCTGTCGCATGCGCCCTGCATGTTCCTGATCGACGCAGAAAACAATAGTCTTCTGCATCCTGTCACCGCTTTCCTTCAAAAACTGGGTGACGCGTTTCGCAACAATCTTCGTGCGGTCATCAATGACCAGTGTCCGGTCGAAATCCTTGGTGTTGTAAATCCGGTCCTCGACTTCAATCCCGTCACGATCAAGCTGTCCCTTTTCGGGCCGATAGCCTTCGATATCCCGGTCAATGTGAACCTTGACGACTTTATAGGGCGCAAGAAAGCCATCCTCGATGCCCTGTTTCAATGTGTAGGAATAGATCGGTTCGCCGAAGTAATGGATGTTTGATGCATATTCGGTTTCTTTTGGCGTAGCGGTCATACCGATTTGCGTTGCACTTGCAAAATGCTCAAGAATTTCTCGCCAAGCTGAGTCTTCAGCCGCGCTCCCACGATGACACTCGTCGATGATCACAAGATCGAAGAAATCGGGCGAAAGCTCCTTGTATATCTTTTGCGAGTCAAGCGGCCCTGTGAGTGCCTGATAAAGCCCGAGATAGATTTCAAATGCCGTATTAATGCGACGCTTTTTATCTACGGCAAGCGGGAGATCAACTTCCGATCCATCCGCTCGTTCGATTGTTTTGGCCTGAGTGGAGAGCTTGGCCATCGCGCCTTGAAACGGACGGAAATCATTCACCATGGTCTGGTCAACCAGAATGTTTCGGTCCGCAAGAAACAGGATACGTTTCTTTGTACCGGACTTCCAGAGCCGCCATATGATCTGGAAAGCTGTGAAGGTCTTACCCGTTCCTGTTGCCATCACGAGGAGCAGACGGTTCTGCCCTTTGGCAATCGCCTCGACCGCAGCATTCACCGCATTCATTTGATAGTAGCGAGGTGTCTTCCCATCATCGAAATAGTTTTGAAGCGTTGTGCTCTCAGCTGCAGCCGAAATGCCCCGCCAAGCATTGTAGCGAGCGAGTAGATCTGACGGTGAAGGAAACTGATCAAGAGCCAGTAGGATTTCAGGAACGGCCTCTTGGCCTGTCATATCGTGGAAAAGAAAGCCATCGCCATTTGAGGAAAAGGCAAAAGGCACACGCAGCATCTCGGCATAGGTAAGAGCTTGCTGAATCCCATCACCAACGGAGTGTTTGTTATCCTTGGCTTCGACGACTGCAAGAGGGATATTCGGTTTTGCATATAAGACATAATCGGCACGCTTGCGCTTGCCTCTCGAGACCAACTTGCCCCTAACGATGACGCGCCCATCTGTGAGTGTCTTCTCTTCAAGAACTTGTGTTTGGAGGTCCCAACCAGCAGCAACGATTGCAGGCGTGATGAACTTCGAGCAAATGTCGCGCTCGCTTAGATCCGTCTTATTGGACATCAATACACCCCTTTGCTCTGCCCGTGACCCCTAAAACAGAAGCCCTCTATCGGTAAGGCTTCTTTTGGGTTGAGCACTCATAATTGGTAAACTCTGAGGTGATGTTTTTCAAATTGTTTATGCCTTTAAACAACCTGACATAATCTAACCAATGCTTTGAAGAGAGGTTCAACCTCTCATTCAGACTACCTGCTTCGCATTTTAGCTCAAGCGACCGATTGCAAACTCATGGTACACAATCTTTTGCATCTTCTAGAGATTGAGCGCCATTTAAACACGACCGCACGTTATTCAGCCTGTTTCGGGCATCATCCAGATCAGAGGACAGATTACGAGAGGTCTGGAGAAGATCGTTAAATTTCGTGACTAGGTCATTATAGTCAGTTTTGAGCGAGTCAAATTGGTCTGCACACTCCGTAAGGTTGGATTTGCAAGTGAAGCCCTCATAGTTACACTGATAACTATCAAAGCACACGGCATCATCACTCACACATTTCGCCGAACGCGAGCAAATCTTGTCTCCGTAATCGAGACAGGCAGGTTGCCCAAAGGTACAGGAGAAACTCTGAGCTGAAACGCAAGTGGGAAACAGCACTAGTCCTATGATTAAGTAGAACACTTTCATTCCAGAGGAACTAGACCTCGCACACTTTATCGCTAACGATCTTCTCGTTTTTTCGTATCTGCAATTTCCAAGCGACATGACGCCCCCCCCCCAAATCAAGCCTTGCTACTGACATTACAACTCAAGCAAGTGCCTCCGTCAAAAGCATATGGAACAGGTATCTACGTTGTCCAACACTGAGATATCCTGAAGGCTTTGAACATCTATGCAGCCTTCCCCAGAGCCTCCGCCATAAGCTTCAATCTCGCCTCAGGCCCCCCATATCGCTCCGTCATTCCCTTGCTGGCGTGCCCAAGGATCATGGAGATGACTTCCTCATGCACTCCTGCAAGCCTCAGTTTGTCTACTAGCGTGTGCCTAAGAGAGTGTGTTGATACAGCCTTGTCCTTTGTCACTGCTCTGACATGCTTGAGCAAGGCTGCCGAAGCCATATCCTTATGCATTTCGGATCCGTAATGAGGAAAGACAAGCGGGCTATCGCCCGACAACTCTATGGCCTCCAACATCACTGAGACGGCTTTTTTCACTAATGGGATATTTCGAATAGAAGCAGAGTTCTTCAACCGCCTATTCTCGTTGAACTGGATCTTGATGAAGGGAATTTCCACTCCATCCAGAAAGACTTCAGACTTCATCAAACCGCGAATTTCACCAAGCCGACATCCAGTCTGCTCCAAGAGGATCCAAATCATCCGAAGCTCGTCATTGGCGTTGTCCTGTATCTGCTTATTGATGGCTTCAAGTTCATCCCGGGTGAATGAACGCTTGTCGTCCTTCCTTGCCCCACTCACTTTGATTGATAAGCCGCTGAATGGACTTGATATGCCTAGCTCTGTTTCCTTGATGACGAAATTGACGATTGCCTTCAGGTCATTCAAGTATCTTTGGGCTGTTGCAGGCTGGACCCCTATGCCATCCTGGAAATGTTCGACAATCTTCCTCGCATCTAGTCTTCTGATATCAGTGATCTTGCGATCCTGGCCGAGCGCTTCAATTGCATGTGCAACAACCCGATCACTTCTCTGCTTTTGCTTTTTCTCATCAATTTCGTCGGCTGCTGACTTGTATTTCAAATAAAGCCTTTTCGCATCTAATAGTGTAGGAGCCGGGCTGGAGGGAATTCCGTTATTCAATGCTCTGACAAGCTGTAAATCTTCTTCAGACATATCATCCGCATCACCTGTCTCGGGATCTATCGGATAGCTTTCAATGATAGCTTCGGCTTCCATTTCCCGAAGAAACTAATCCCTTGGTTCAGCAAAAATCCCACTTTCAACCTCGTAAGGATTGAAGCCCAGCTCTCTTATTCTCTCAATAATCTTCTCATGCTGCATCAAGTCAGTGCGTGGCAATGAACCATCAGGGTCAACACCCCTAATCTTCATTTCCGCGCGCTCTTCCTGCTTGATGAACATGTTGTGCACAGACGGATATGCTTTAAGGGCCTCCCTCTCGGATTGCCCCAAAGACTTTTTGAATTCTCGCTTACCGATGATTGATTGCAGGTGCTTCGGTACAGCTCTGCGGTAAGTGTAATTCCCCTTGCTGGATATCTGAACGTACTTCAAGACAAGACCCATGATGTACCCCGATTGTACTAGAGTTTGTACCTATCAGAACAGCATGTCTATGAAGTTATTGAAAGAATTGACATTTGCAGGGGAAAATGGTGCCGCTGATAGGACTTGAACCTACGACCCACGCATTACGAATGCGTTGCTCTACCAACTGAGCTACAGCGGCCCGCCAGACGATCCAGTCTACAGACTGGTCAGATGCTGGAACCCGCGTCCTGTCTTGCCCGGCTTGAAAGCGCGTTGCAAAACGAATGATCCAATGACCAAAACGGGGTGGCTTCTCTTAGCCAATTCCATGATCAAGGGCAAGAGGCAAAAACGGCATTGTGGGAGAAATCACAAAATGCCGTGCAAAGAGGCGGATTTGGCCAGGATTTCATAAACAGAAGCCCGGCGAACCGGGCTCCTTTTGTTACTCTTGCAACCAGCCTAGAAAAGCTTGAAGCGCTTGTCGGCCTTGCGTGCAGCCTCGTCCTTTTTCGGCCCCGGATCATCCGGCGGAAATGGCATCGGAAATTCCACTTCCTTCGGCTTTTCAATCTCGATCCGCGCAGACGCCTTGTCCTTGGCCGGAGCAACCGGAACATCCTCAACATCCGCTGCCTTCTGAGGTTTGGAATCCTCGGCGGCCTTGGCCGCGGAAGCGACTGCCTCGGCGCTGGGTTGGTCTTTGCGCTCGGTCTCGGGCTTATCCGCTGGAACTGCGGGGACGTCCTTTGCCGCTTCAGGCGCGATCTCCTCCGGCCTCTCGTCAGCTACTTCGGGATGGATCTCCTCGATATCATCTTCGGCAACGACAAAGCCCTTGGCCTTGTCTTCCGCCCCAGATGCTTCCGCAGGCAACAGCACCATGTCCCCTTCAGAGCGGTCCTCGTCCGTCAGATCACGGCTGTCCAGCATCGGCTGGTCAACCTGTGCCACTTCACGAACCGGCACCTTCCATTCATAGGCGTCGATCTTGCCGGTCACCGGCGAGATCGGCTGCCAGACGTCACTCACCTGTCCATCGGCCGTCCAGGCCGGATCACGATGCGCGCCGACGGCCCGGGCCAGCCACTGGCGCACGAGACCGAAGTCATTCTTGTCACCCTCTTCCAGCTCAGCCATCAGCATGCAGATACGCGGTGTCAGATGGGCTTCTGCCATGGGCTCCAGCAGACTGCGGGCCTCGGCCCATTCACGGGCGTCGATGAAGGCACGCGCCATCGCCAGCTTGGATTCGATATGGTCCGGCATCAGCCCGAACAGCACGCGTATGCGCTTGAGACGATCCAGCGCCGTGTCGCCATCCTTGATGTAGGCATAGGCATGAGCCAGTTCCGGATGCGGTTCAATGCGCCAGGCCGCTTCCACCAGCTTGGAGGCCTTGCGATAATCCTTGGCGTCGTTGAGCAGGTCTGCATGCATCACCACAGCCGGAACGAGTCCCGGTGCCAGTTTGCAGGCTTCTCCCAGCAGTGCCCGAATCGATGCATCGGCATTTTCCTGCCCGTCCAGCTCCATGGCCTGTGCCGTCAGAATGACCGCGCGCTGACGACGGAACGCATCCTTGGAAAGATGCTTGTTGGCGTGGTTCTGCGACAGGGTGACCAGAGCCCCCTGCCAGTCACGAGAGGCTGTCTGCATGTCGAACAGCGCGGTGCCAGCCCAACCCGGCGTCTTCTTGCTTTCGTCGGTTGCAGCCTTGGCCATCTGCATGGCTTCTTCCATGTCGCCACGCCGTTGTGCCTCGATATACAGCCCGCGACGACCAAGCGCCCGGGTTTCGTCTGTATCCAGCATGGCTTCAAAGCTCTGGCGAGCCTTGGTCGGTTCTCCGGCCAGCTGTGCCGTCTGCGCCTCAAGCATCAGGGTCATCGGTTCCTGACCGAGCAGCTTGCGCGCCTTGGCAGCCTGCTTGCGGGCCAGTGCCAGATCGCCGACGCCAACGGCAATCATGCCGGTAGACAGCGCCTTGTAGCCCTTGTCACGACGACGGGAAGAGAAGAAGCCGGTCACCGAGCGCGGGGAATTCCAGATCCCGCGGATAACGATCCACAACACCACGGCAACACCCATCGCCGCCACGATGAGCAGGAAGCCCATCAGCAGCGAGACCTCGAAGCCCATGTCGAGCCACGGCCAGTTGATGATGATTTCTCCGGGGCGATCAGCCAGCCAGGCACCGCCAAACGCGATGGCCAACAAGACAGCAAAAAAGATGAGTGTTTTAATCATAGCGTTCCGTTCCCCACCTTAACCCGCAGTATTCTTGGCGCCTGAGCCAAAGTCAGTACGAATGGTGTCCATCGCCGCATCCACCGCAATGCGGGCCTTCAATCCTTCGATCCAGCCAGCACCGGCCTTGGACATGCGCGCCGCTTCCGGCAGCGCATCCCATTCCTCGGCAGCCTTGACCAGATTGCCCTGCTTGACGTGGAACTCGATCACTCCGAGCTGGCTGACAAGGCTTTCGCCTTTCTGTTCACCCGTAAGCGAATGCACCTTGACCATGCTCTGGGCGCTGATCAGGAACTTGTCGAGAATGGTGGTTGCCCCTGCGCCTTCGGCTTCCCGCAGGATATCGTCATATTTGGCCCGGAAGTCAGCGGCCAGCGCTTTGGCGGTCGGAACCCCGGTCGCCGCATAGGCCTGCAGCGCCTTGACCGCATCGTGATCACCAACCACATTGGCGAAGGTCTTGAGCGCCAGCTCGAAGTTGGCTCCCGAAGCAGTCGCATTCTCAAGGCCCGCCAGAGCAATGGTGCGTGCCGAGCTCTGCATCCGTTCGGACAGATTGTTTTCCTCGAGCGCCGTCACCCGCTCGGAAAGAGACTTGGCCTCGGCGGTGACCTTGTCGCTGAAATTGGAAAGCTCGACCACCACATCGTTGATGCGACGGTCAGCCGAGGACAGGATATCATCCTTGGCCGCCTGCAAATTCTCGCCAAACTGGGCCGCCTGCTCGGCAGCCTTGGTCTCGATCAGGCTACCCTGTTCGGCCAGTTGCGAGGCAAGGGTTGCCAACTGCGCCTTGGCGTCAAGCATGTCTGTCTTGAGGCCATCAATATCAGCAAGGCTCTCCTTGAGAGCATCAATGCGCCCTGCCAGTGCTTCCAGCTGCAGGCCAACCGGGCTGTTGCTGGTCACCGGAGCATCGCTTTCGCCAGAGCCGTTTGCATCGGCGGCAGCCTCGCCGGAAGCCGCGTCATCGGTCACCAGACCGGCGGCATTAGCCTCAAGCGCATCGAGACGCCCGCTGAGAGCCTCAAGCTGTTGGCTGATTGAGGCAGCATCAACCGATGGAAGCGCCGAAAGCTTGCCGTCAAGCGCCGTCACCTGTGTCTGAAGGGTGTCGATCTTTGTCGTGTCGGAAGGCAGGGTCATCCAGCCCTGCTGCAAACCGACATAGCCAAGAGCCACGATGGCCGCGCCACCGAGCAGACCACCCACGAATCCACCGCCAAAGCCGCCGCTTTTCGGCGCTTCGTTCATCGGGGCAACCGAGGCAGAAGGGGTCGCTGATGCGGGAGGGGCCCCGCTATCGCCACCACTGTCTTGGCTAACACTCTCACTGCCGGCAGCGCTGTCTTCAGCGCCAGCCTCCGTTTCGGGAACAACTGTTTCCGCAGCATCTGTGGCCTTGTCGCCGTCATCGGCAACAGGAGCCGTTTCCTCCACAGCGCTTCTGGCTTCTTCATCCAGCGGATCCTTGCCCTCGGCCTTCTCCACTGGACCACCCGAGGCCGGAACCGTATCGGCATCCACCTCAGTTTCCGTCGCTTCGCTCTTGGCAGCGTCAGTTGCTGTGGTCTCCGCCTCTGGTGTCGCAGGCGTCTCGGCCTTGGTCACGTCTTCTGCGGTCAGATCAATGGTTTTGACCGGCTTGCCTCTAGCCGCGGTCCGATTGTTGGATTTGCGAGTTGTCATACCATTCCTCAATTCCCGCGAGACGGGACGATCACTTTCCGGTCCTGATACGCCGTGCCGGATGGCAGGCCATGCGACAGGCCGGGCTCAATAAATCTCTCTATGCGGCAACCATCTTGCCTGAAGAGGCCGGGCCCCATGGCCCCGGTTCGACTGTCAAACCGGTTTCCTCCCCACTTCAGACTACGAGCTTAAGGCAGCCCGATGTCATTTTTGCGGCCAACCAAGCCGCAATCAGGAGGCAGTTTACAGTCTTGCGCCTTTCAGAAGCATAGCTACCGCCCCAAATAAGCACTATTAGATTAATTAGTTATGGCCATTTTCCAAGCATGCAAGCAAAGATCGCTCATTTGGTGCTTCGGCCACAACCAAAGGATAGCTCAGCCCCTGCAATGGAAGCGCAACCCTTGGGGAAAGGCAATAGAAAATCACGTTTTTTATTTTGTCCGAAAGGCCCGCCTGTTCAATCAGGCTGAGCAGAATCTGACAGCTGCGCTCCGAATAGAGCAGAATCCCGTCAAGCGCTTCCGCCTCGATTGCAGCAAGAGCCGCATCGCTCAAGGCATCACGCGCAACCATGTCATAGACTTCCCTGAGGCAGACCGCAAAGCCCTGCTGCAGCAGGGTCCGGTCCAGCGCCCCGGTCCGGATTCTCCCGGCCAGATAGAGTAGCGGACCATCAGTCGGGGCCAATGCAGTTAGCAACTGTTGTTCCAACTCAGCCACATTGGCAGCCACCAGCGCAACCTTGGCAAATCCCAGCTCGCGCGCCAGCACTGCCGTGCGTTCCCCGACACAGAAAAGACAGACGTCCACGAGGGTGGAAAGATCGGCCGGAGCCAGCATGCGCAGGGCATTGCGCGAGGTGATGACAAGTCCCTGCCAGGGCTCATTGGGAAGCTCGAAAGGAAGCGGAACGATGTCCATCACGGCAGAGCCGATGGCCACAAAACCTCTTTGCTCAAGAGCCCGGATGGTCTGTTGCTGATCGATTTCAGGCCGTGTGACCAGAATTTTCACCAGCCTCTCCTTTTCATCAACAGCCCCGCCCACTCCATTTTCTACTGGCAGGATGCCAGCACGGCGGCAAAAAAGGCGTCTCCGGCCTTTTCCTTGAGCTTGTTCGCGGCGTTCATGCCAATGGCCTCGGCTTCATCAGCCGATCCGACCATGGTGATATCATAGGCCTCGCTACCGTCAGGCATCAGCACCAGACCGGAAAAGGTCAGGCGATCACCGTCCACTTCGGCAAGCCCGGCGATGGGTGTGCGGCACGAGCCATCCAGCAGCCTCAGGAACGCCCGCTCGCAGGCAAGGGCCTTGGCCGTCGGTTCATGATGGATGGCAGCCAGAAGTCCGGCAATCCGCTCGTCGCCAATACGGCTTTCGATGGTAATGGCGCCTTGGCCAACTGCAGGCAGAAACTCATCCACCGCAATCGGCGCAGTGATGACAGCCTCGTCCCCAAGCCGCTTCAAGCCCGCACAGGCCAGAAGGGTTGCGTCCGCTACGCCCTCATCAAGTTTTTCCAGCCGCCGCTGCACATTGCCCCGATAGGTGATCACCTCAAGGTCCGGCCGCAGCCTCTTGACCATCGCCTGCCGCCTCAACGAAGACGTGCCAACCACTGCCCCGGCAGGCAATTCGGCAAGACTCTTGTATTTGCGTGAGATGAAGGCGTCCCGCACGTCTTCCCGCGGCAGGAAACAAGCCAGTTCCAGCCCCTCGGGCAAAAAGGTGGGCATGTCCTTGGAAGAATGCACAGCCAGATCGATTCGCCCGTCAATCAGGGCTTCCTCAATCTCCTTGGTGAACAGACCCTTGCCGCCAGCCTCCGACAGCGGGCGATCCAGAATGCGGTCGCCGGTCGTCTTGATCACAGCAATCTCGAAATCATCCTCGGCCAGTCCATGGGCAGCCATCAGCCTGTTGCGGGTCTCATAGGCCTGTGCAAGGGCGAGTTTACTGCCTCGGGTGCCGATTTTGATGAGTTTGGATTGCATCGAACGGGCCTTCATGCTCTTGTTACGCGGTCCATCCCCCTTGTCGCCTATTGGCATTGGCCATTGGTGCTGGCCATTGGCACTAGCATGACGGGCCCGAAAGAGGGCCTAAAAAAGGGGATGCCAATTATCTCTCTTTGCTCTAAAAGTCGGGCCATACAGCATGTCGCTGCAAGCACCGCCTTCGAGGGGCACAATAAAGGCAATAAAGTAGTCCGCGCAATGATCGTTTTAGGCATAGAAACAAGTTGTGACGAAACCGCCGCTGCGGTGGTTAGACGATTTGATGACACATCAGACAATGAACGAAGCGGTCAGGGTGAAATTCTCTCCAACGTGGTGCTAAGCCAGATAGAAGATCATGCAGCCTATGGCGGCGTGGTGCCGGAAATTGCCGCCCGCGCCCATGTGGAAGCCCTCGATGGCATCATCAAGGCAGCCATGGCCGAAGCAGACCTCAGCTTCGATCAGCTCGATGCGGTGGCCGCCACCTCGGGACCCGGCCTCATTGGCGGCGTCCTGATCGGCCTGATGAGCGCCAAGGCCATTGCCGCCGCGCACAATCTGCCCCTCGTTGCCGTCAATCATCTCGAAGGCCACGCCCTCACGGCCCGCCTGACCAACAACGCCCCCTTCCCGCACCTCATTCTGCTGGTCTCCGGCGGGCACAGCCAGATCCTGCTGGTCAAGGGTGTCGGCGACTATGAGCGCTGGGGCACCACCATCGATGATGCGCTGGGCGAAGCCTTCGACAAGACAGCCAAGCTGCTCGGCCTGCCCTATCCAGGCGGCCCGGAGGTGGAAAAGGCAGCTCTTTTGGGCGACAGCAAGCGCTTTGCCCTGCCCCGTTCAATGAAGGGGCGGGAGGGCTATGATTTTTCCTTCTCCGGCCTCAAGAGCGCTGTCCGCCGCGAAGCCGAGAAGGTTGCACCGCTCAGTGATCAGGACGTCGCCGACCTGTGTGCCTCGTTTCAGGCCGCCATCTGTGAAATCCTCGCCGACCGCATCGACAAGGCGCTGATCACCTTTAGCGAGCGCTTCCCGGACATCGCAAAGCCGCAGCTGGTGGTCGCAGGCGGGGTTGCCTCCAACAAGGCCATCCGGGCAACGCTCGACAGTGTCCTTTCCGCACGCGGCGCCGAACTGGTGGCGCCACCGATCAGGCTTTGCACCGACAATGGGGTGATGATCGCATGGGCTGGAGCAGAACGCTTCGCGCTCGGCCTCAGCGACCCGCTCGATACCGCCGCCCGACCACGCTGGCCGCTTGACGCAACAGCGGAAGCCAGAATCGGCGCGGGCAGAAAGGGAGCCAAGGCATGAACACAGTGGATGGACCCAAGGTTTTTCAGCGCATTTCCGTTCTGGGTGCCGGGGCATGGGGCACGGCCCTTGCTCTCAACGCCGCCCGCGCCGGACGCGACGTCGTGCTCTGGGGGCGGGACAGTGCGACGCTTGAAACCATCAGCACCACGCATCAACTGCCTGCCTACCTGCCCGGCATCACCTTTGATCAACCCCTTGAGACAACTACAGACCTGACGGAAGCAGCCGATGCAGACTGCATCCTGCTGGTCGCTCCGGCGCAGGTCACCGCCTCGATTGCCGAAACCATCGGCCTCTATGTACGCAAGGGAACTCCGGTCGTGCTCGCCGCCAAGGGTCTGGAAAAGGGAACCCAGCGGATGATGAGCGAAGTGCTGGCCGACTATCTGCCGCAGGCTGTTCCGGCCATCCTGTCCGGCCCGTCCTTTGCTTCCGATGTCGCCCGTGGCCTGCCTACCGCCGTGACCATTGCCGCGCCGTCGCTGCCGCTGGCCGACAAGCTTTGTGCCTCGCTTTCAAGCCAGACCTTCCGCCCTTATGCCAGCACCGATCTGGTCGGCGTTCAGCTAGGCGGCGCCTTGAAGAACATTCTCGCCATCGCCTGCGGCATCGTTCTGGGCAAGAAGCTCGGAGCCAGCGCCCATGCCGCACTGATGACGCGAGGCTTTGCCGAAATGCAGCGGTTGGCCCTCAAGCTCGGTGCGCGGTCCGATACCCTGATGGGCCTGTCCGGTTTTGGCGATGTGGCGCTTTCCTGCTCCAACCACCAGAGCCGCAACTTCGCCTTCGGCTTTGCCCTTGGCGAGGGACAGACCCTGTCCGACCTGATGGCCCCGGGCGCAAAGCTTTCGGAAGGCGCCTACAGCGCCCGCGTCGCCTGCGAATTGGCCACTCGTCACGGAATCGAAATGCCTGTCGCCCAGGCCGTGGCAGACGTGTTGGAACAGAAATGCAGCATCGACGAAGCAGTGATCCGGCTGATGAGCCGCCCTTTGCGCGCCGAAAGCGAACAGACCATCAAACAGAATTGAAACCTTCAAGAACAGGAGTATCCCCATGCATTTCATCGTAACCTGCAAAGACAAGGAAGGCGCACTGGAAATCCGCAAGGCCAACCGTGACGCCCACCTCGCATTCGCCCGCGCCAACGCAGCCATTCTGCAGGTTGGCGGCCCGCTGCTTTCCGACGAAGGCGAAATGATCGGCTCCTGCCTGATTTGCGAAGCCGAAGACAAGGCCGCTCTCGATGCCTTTCTGGCTCAGGACCCCTATGCACAGGCTGGCCTGTTCGAATCCGTTACCTCCCAGCCGTGGAAGTGGGTTCTGGGCAAACCGGAATAAGCAGCAAAACCGATAACCGGAGAGACATATGGCTTACTGGCTTTTCAAATCCGAACCCAACACCTGGGGCTGGCAACAGCAAATGGCGAAAGGTGAGGAAGGCGAACAATGGGACGGCGTGCGCAACTATCAGGCCCGCAACAACATGCGCAAGATGAAGCTCGGGGAAAAAGGCTTCTTCTATCACTCGGTGAATGAAAAGCAGATTGTCGGCATCGTCGAAGTTTCGGCCGAAGTCCATCCGGACAGCACGGATGATACCGGCAAATGGGAGTGCGTCGACATTCGCGCAGTCGAACCGGTCAAGACACCGGTGACTCTGGAGGACTGCAAGAATCATCCCGATCTGGGCAACATGATTCTGGTCAACAATTCCCGTCTCTCGGTGCAACCCGTATCCGACGAGGAATGGGCAATCATCTGCAAGATGGCAGGCGTCAATCCCTGACCACCGCCATCCCAAGTTTGCTGAAATTGGAAAGGGGAAGCTGGCCATGACCGCTTCCCCTTTTCCTTGTCTGCTGCCCTCAAGCCCCATCGCCTCGCCAAGGCCAACGACGCAAGGCCTGCCGCTATCAGCAGGACCGCACCGTTATCAGGGCCTGCAAACGCTGCTGGATAAGCGGAATGATCAGATAGACCATGCTGACCACCACAATTGGCACCATGACCATGGCTCTCTGCCAAAGCTGCCAATCGGGCGTCAGCGCCGCTATCCCGTAGAGCAGGACCGTGACCAGCGGATAGACGAAAAGCAGAATCATGAGCGCAAAACGCGCCCGGGATGGTTTACGTGCGACCTTATTCATGCGACATTCCTTTCGAGACGAACCGTTCCGTTTTGGAAAAGCATATATGAACGATACGTTCCGTTTCGTCAAGAGGAAAATCATGAGCGCAGATACAGACACCCAGGCCCCTGCCGAGCCGAACGACACCCGCCATTCCATCGGAGCGCGGAAAAACCCCGAGACGGAGGCGGCAATCCTCGATGCTGCAGCGGAAATCATCGCCGAAAAAGGCATTGGCGGTTTGCGGATGGAAGCGGTTGCCCGTCGGGCCAAGGCCGGAAAGGCAACCCTCTATCGCTGGTGGCCCACCCGCGGCGCGCTGCTGCTGGCGGTCTATCAGCGCAAGAAGCCCCACATGACCTATCGCGACACCGGCTCGCTCTATCAGGATCTTCTGCATTTCGCCAATGACCTGATCACGGTCTGGAAGGGAGACAATGGCCTGTTTTTCAAGGCCATCATTGCAGAGGCCGAATCAGATCCCGACGTTACCGACAAGCTGAGGGAATATCATGCCGAAAGACTGGAGGCGCTGTGTGCGGTCACCAGACGGGCCCGGGATCGAGGCGATATCCCGGCAGACGAAGACCCGACAATCCGGGCGGAAATGCTGATCAGCCTGCTCTGGCAGCGGCTGATCAACAACCGTCTTGATGAAAAAATTGACGGGCATGTCCGCATGCTCGCCAATTCCGATTGATCATACTGTGATGAAACTGACCGGACCGGTCACTTCACCTTGGTGTGCTCTTCATGAATGCCGATGCTGAGACGGATGGACGCCGTCGTCGACAGACGGGAGAGTTCTGCAATCTTCTCCTGCTGCACGGAATTGGGATCGTTCCAGCGCAGTTCGAGCCAGTTGCGCTCGTCGCCCACCTTGATCAGCTCTTCAATCACCGCCTTGGTAACGCCAATCCCGCGTGCATCATAATCGACATAGAGAATATCGACATGACCAACGCGCTTGCCGGAAATCGTCTCCGGCAGATCGAAGAAGGTGCAGAAAGCGCTGAGCTTGCCGTCAACATAGGCGCCCATCACTTCGGCAGTACGATCGGTCAGCAGGGTTTCCGCATAGAACATGTCCGGCTGCCGGGGCGCCCCACGCTTTCGTTCCTGTGCATAGGCAGAAATCAAAGGAGCCAACTCAAGGGCGGCATCCAATTTCAAAATCTTGATGTCAAACTCGCTCATACTCACTCCCGTATCGCATCTGGGGCTACCAAGTCGGGCAAATCTCAAAAGAAACCAATTTGCCTTGCTTCCGGCAGCGTTCAATTCATTAGACTATCTCTATCGTAAATAGTGCAGCAAATTACACAATCCATTCTGCCTCACCTTCCCCATTTATCCAAGCACTACCGGACCAAAGAATAGGGACAAAAAAAGCCGGGTCGCTGGGCCCGGCTTTTTGATCGTGAAAACTGGCCGAAAGCCTAGTCGAGTTCGCGTACATCGATGAAGTGTCCAGCAACGGCAGCAGCAGCAGCCATGGCCGGAGAAACCAGATGTGTGCGGCCCTTGAAGCCCTGACGGCCCTCGAAGTTGCGGTTGGAGGTCGAGGCGCAGCGTTCGCCCGGAGCCAGCTTGTCCGCATTCATGGCAAGGCACATGGAGCACCCCGGCTCACGCCATTCGCAACCGGCCTCGATGAAGATCTTGTCCAGCCCCTCTTCCTCGGCCTGAGCCTTGACCAGACCGGAACCCGGCACGATCATGGCGTTGATGCCCTCCTTGACCTTGCGCCCCTTCAGCACGTTGGCAGCAGCGCGCAGATCCTCGATGCGGCCATTGGTGCAGGAACCGATGAAGATGCGATCGATGGTGACATCGGTCATCTTGGTGTTCGGCTTGAGGCCCATGTAATCGAGCGCACGAATGACGGCATTGCGGCGGGCTTCATCCTCGATCTTGTCCGGATCGGGAGTGGAGCCATCGATGGTCGTCACATTCTCAGGGCTGGTGCCCCAGGAAACGATCGGCGGCAGAGAGGAGGCATCAAGCGTGATGACCGTATCGAAATGAGCCCCTTCGTCGGTGTAAAGGGTCTTCCAGAATTCCACCGCCTTGTCCCAGTCGGCACCCTTCGGTGCCTTCGGACGGCCCTTGATATAGTCATAGGTCTTTTCGTCCGGCGCAATCAGACCGGCGCGGGCACCGCCCTCGATGGTCATGTTGCAGATGGTCATACGGCCTTCCATGGACAGGTCGCGGATCGCCTCGCCACAGAATTCAATCACATGGCCAGTGCCGCCACCGGTGCCGATCTTGCCGATAATGGCCAGCACGATGTCCTTCGCGGTCACGCCTTCGCCGAGCTTGCCGGTGACTTCAACCTTCATGTTCTTGGCTTTTTTCTGCACCAGCGTCTGGGTTGCCAGCACATGTTCCACTTCGGAAGTGCCGATACCATGGGCCAGCGAACCGAAGGCGCCGTGGGTGGAGGTGTGCGAATCACCGCAAACGATGGTCATGCCAGGCAGCGTGAAGCCCTGTTCCGGTCCGACGATGTGTACGACGCCCTGACGGTTGTCCAGCTCGTCATAATATTCGACACCGAATTCAGCAGCGTTCTGGGCAAGGGTTTCGACCTGCAGCCGGGATTCCGGATCGTCAATGCCCTTGGTACGGTCGGTCGTGGGAACGTTGTGGTCGACAACAGCCAGCGTCCGGCCCGGTGAACGCACCTTGCGACCAGCCATGCGCAGACCTTCGAATGCCTGCGGAGAGGTTACCTCATGAACGAGATGGCGATCGATGAACAGCAGGCAGGTGCCGTCTTCCTGTTGATCAGCCACATGGGAGTCCCAGATTTTGTCATAAAGGGTCTTAGGTGCAGACATGCTCGTCATCAGTCCTCTTAACAAACGATTGCGAAAATGGGCCTTGTTGCACCTGGCTTTGGGTCAAAAGACAAGAGGGCAACCGGAATGTCTGTGTCAAAGGAAGCAGCCTTTGCCCGACACGCCCATATGGAGTTTGAGATTGTATTGCGATAGATCGGTGGTCAAGGTCAAGCAATATTGTAATGAAAAATTCCGATCAGACGCAATTTCAATACAAAAAAGCCCGGCATCCATGCGGAGCCGGGCTTTTCGTTGACTGTCTGTCAGCCGACCAAAGCGAGCTTATTCAGCTTCGGAAGTGGAAGCGGCAGTGGCTTCGGCTTTCTTGGCTGCGCGTTCTTCAGCAGCTTTGGCTTTGGCAACGTCGTTCAGCTTGCGAGCGCGTGCGTTGGTTGCTTCAACGATACGAGCAGACTTGCCGCGACGATCGCGCAGATAGTAGAGCTTCGCACGACGGACTTTACCGCGGCGAACAACTTCAACACCATCCAGCATCGGGCTGTAGATCGGGAATACACGCTCAACACCTTCGCCATAGGAGATCTTGCGAACGGTGAAGCTTTCGTTGAGACCGCCGCCGGTACGAGCGATGCAAACGCCTTCATAGGCCTGCACACGGGTACGGGTACCTTCGGTCACGCGCACGTTGACGCGAACGGTGTCACCAACGGAGAATTCTGGGATATCGCGTTTTGCAGCGATTTCGGCCATTTGCTCTTTTTCGAGCTCTTCAATGATATTCATGATGTTCACTCTTGTTGTATCGCTACGACCAGAGCGTCCTAAGCAGTCCCGTTGGGCTCATTGATGCCCGACATGCCACAAAGGCCCGTTTCGCCGTACTTGTTGGAAATCAGATTTGGGGGTCTATACCCAATGCAGCTTCGTTTGTCACCCCCAAAAGTGACTCAAAAGCTGGCTTTTTGCTGCTATTCGCTTATTGCTTCAACGATATCCCGCTTTTGCCCGCCTTTGGAGGAGAAAAGGCCCGATCAACCAGCCTTGGGGTGGCTCTATGGGCCTAGAGAGACCGGGTTTCGCCGATCTTCATTATGAGGGCATTGTCCTCTCCGAACCCCTGCTCACGGGCTGCCTTGCGGAAGCGCTGAGGAGCTTCGAAAGGATCCTCCGGTGTCAGCATGATGGCCCCCCAATGCATGCCGATGGCCTTCTTCGCCCCGACGGCCTTGGCGATGGCCACGCCCTCTTCCGGCGTCGCGTGAACCTCCACCATGATGGAGGGCGGCTCGTAGGCACCGATGCCGACAATCGCATAGTCGAAGGGCCCGGCCCGCTCGCCAACGTCGCAGAAGACCTCGCCCCAGGCGGTGTCGCCTGAAAACCAGATCTTGCCGTCTTTGGTCTCGATCGCAAAACTCGCCCACAGGGTCTTCATGCGATCAAACAGGCCTCGCCCTGAAAAATGCACCGCCGGCAGCGTCCTGATCGACAACCCCGGCATCATCCATTCATCCCACCAGTCCTGTTCGGTTACCTTCTGATAGCCTCGGCGGGTGAAAAAGGAGCCAAGACCAAGCGGCACGATGACCTGTGTTTCCTGCTTGTGAGGGTAGGCCTCGATGGTCCTGGCATCCAGATGGTCATAGTGATTGTGGCTCATCAGAAGGATGTCGACCTGGGGCAATTGATCGACAGAAAGCGCCGAAGGAACAAACCGCTTCGGTCCCATGCCCATCTTTCCCGCAGTCGTTTCAAGGAAAGGGTCTGTCAGGATCACCTTGCCGCCAGTGCGGATCAGAAAGGAAGCATGGCCCAGCCATGTCACGCTGGGATTGCTCGCCGAGGCAAGTTGTGCGGCCTGCTCCTCATCATCCAGCACATGCCAGTCCGGCACGGCGGGCGCCTTGGTCTTGAAGGTCTGCTGCAAAATGAAGCGCGCAAAATCGCGAAAGGTCGCTCCACCCTTCGGGCTGCCGGGCGGGTTCTGAAACCGCCCATTCACGCGACGGGATGCATTTGGGTGATTTGTCATGAAAGTCCTGCCTGCCTGTTCAGCATGACCGGCGATCCCTGCAAACCCGGGATGCCTGCTTTTCTGGTTGTTCCCTAACAGGTATGCCCGATTGAGCGGAATGCAAGACCCCACAGCTTCTGCCGCCGGATCAATCCCGGCTTTTCCAGGCCTCGTAAAGATCCGGACGCCGGTCTTTGGTCAGCTCGATCGCCTGCTGCTGGCGCCACTTGGCGATGTTGCCATGATGACCGGATGTCAGGATCTCGGGGATCTCGCGTCCTTCCCAGACGGTCGGACGGGTATAATGGGGATATTCGAGGAGGCCGCTTTCAAAGCTTTCCTCCTCACCAGAGGCAACCTTGCCCATGACACCGGGTAGCAGACGCACAACTGCATCCATCAGCACCATCGCCCCGAGCTCGCCGCCGGACAGAATATAGTCGCCAATCGAGATTTCTTCGAGCTCGCGCCCGTCGATCACCCGCTGATCAACCCCTTCGAAGCGGCCACAGAGCAGAATGACGCCGCCAGCATCCTTGAGCTGATGCACCTTCTCCTGGGTCAGCGGCTTGCCGCGTGGTGACAACAGGATGCGCGGGCGTGTATCGCCCTCAGCGGTTACATGATCAATGGCCCGTGCCACCACGTCAGGCCGCAGCACCATTCCGGCGCCACCACCGGCAGGCGTGTCATCGACATTGCGGTGCTTGCCTTCGGCAAAGTCGCGGATATGCACCGCTTCCAGCGACCAGATGCCATTTTCCAGCGCCCGACCGGCAAGAGTCGTGCCCAGTGGACCGGGAAACATGTCGGGATAGAGCGTCAGAACGCTGGCGCGCCATGGCAAGGCGTCTTGAGCCGCGTCTGTCTCATCAAATTGTTTTGCCTCCGACATGATCCCTGAATTTCCTATTCCTTCTTGAGACCGTCCAGCAGCTCGGGAGCCTCGCTGAAATCAACGCCCTCCCCTTCCTGCGCACGCTCGCTTTCATCCGCCTCATCAAGCAGCCCGTCCGGCGGTGTCACCAGAACATAGCCCTCGGAGACCTTTACTTCCGGCACCACAGCGCGCGTGAAGGGAATATAATGACCCTTGCCGCGTTTCGGCATGACGTCCAGCATGTCCCCGGCGCCGAAATCATGGATTGCCATGATCGTTCCGATCGATGTGCCATCTGCAAGCCGCGCATCCAGCCCGATCAGGTCGGAATGATAGAATTCCTCTTCCTCGAGATCCGGCAACTGTGCGCGGTCCACATAGAGCCGCACGCCGTTGAGCGCCTCGACGTCGTTGCGATTGTTCAGCCCCTTGATGCGGCAGACAAACACGGTCTTGGATTCGCGAGCCGAGAGAAATTCGAACTGCCGCGTGCCATCCGCTGTCTCCAGCGGGCCATAGTCGAACAGGGCATCAGGCTCTTCTGCAAACAGCTTGACCCTCACCTCGCCGCGCACACCGTGAGCAGCGCCTATCTGGGCGATACAGACCTTGCCTTCGGGGTCGGTTTCATTCTTTGCCATGCAGGCGCTCCCTGTCCATCAGACTGGCGGCAGATCGGGCTACAGACGATGCAGCACCCCTTATCCACCGGAATCAAAAAGGGGAGTCCGGCTCATGACAAGCCGCACTCCCCCTGAAAGCGGTAAGATTACTCAGCGCTTGCTTCTTCAGCCGGAGCTTCGGCTTCTGCAGCAGCAGCGGCTGCTTCTTCTTCTTTCATGCGCTGTTCTTCAAGACGTTCCTGAGCCTTTGCGCCCGGCTTTGCCTTGTTCGGGTTGTTGCGGGTCGGACGGGTAGCCATGCCAGCAGCATCCAGGAAGCGCAGAACGCGATCGGTCGGTTTTGCACCGTTGTCGAGCCAATGCTTGATGCGGTCTTCTTTCAGGATCACGCGGTTTTCGGAATCCTTCGGCAGCAGCGGGTTGTAGATACCAACCTTCTCGATGAAGCGGCCATCGCGCGGAGCGCGGATGTCAGCAACGACGATGGAGTAGTGAGGGCGCTTCTTGGAGCCACCGCGGGCCAGACGAATTTTAGTAGCCATGGAGTTTCCTTTCCAATTTCGGCATATTCTTGTATCAACGGCCAACTTTTTAATGACTGCCAGCAGTCCTTGGCCTTGTTTGTGAGTGCAGACAGGATCCTTATGAGATCCGGCCTATCGTTTCTTCTTGCCCTTGCCGGACAGACCGCCCAGACCGGGAAATTTCGGACCACCCAGGCCAGGAAGACCTGACAGACCACCCGGCAGACCGCCGGGCAATCCTCCTGGAAGGCCACCGGGAAGACCGCCACCAGGCAACCCTCCCCCCATTCCTTTGGCCAGATCGCCCATATCAGGCATCTGGCCGGATTTCTGCATTGCTTCAAGCTGGGCCGGGTCGATCTGGGGCATACCGCCACCGAACAGACCGCCAAGGCCGCCTTTCTTCTTACCGAACATCTTCATCATGTCCGCCATCTGGCGGTGCATCTTCAGAAGCTTGTTGATTTCAGACACTTCAACCCCGGCACCGGCAGCCACGCGCTTCTTGCGACTGGCGTTGAGCAGCTTGGGATTGCGGCGCTCGGCGCGGGTCATGGAATTTATGATCGCCACCTGACGGTTGACGACGGAATCATCGAGATTGGCAGCAGCCATCTGCTTTTTCAGCTTGCCGATGCCCGGCATCAGCCCCATGATGCCGCTCATGCCACCGAGCTTGGCCATCTGGCCGAGCTGATCCTTGAGATCCTCGAGATCGAACTTGCCCTTGCGCAGCTTCTCGGCAGCAAGCGCAGCCTTTTCGGCATCGATATTTTCCGCCGCCTTTTCAACCAGCGAAACGATATCGCCCATGCCCAGAATACGGCCGGCAATACGCTCGGGATGGAATTCCTCAAGGGCATCGGACTTTTCGCCGGTGCCCATCAGCTTGATCGGCTTGCCGGTCACTGCCCGCATGGACAGCGCTGCACCGCCGCGACCGTCACCGTCGACGCGGGTCAGCACGATACCGGTCACATCGCAGCGCTCGTTGAAGCTCTTGGCCACATTGACCGCGTCCTGACCGGTCAGGCTATCGGCCACCAGCAGGATTTCGTGCGGATTGGTAACCCGACGGATCTCTTCCATCTCGACCATCAGCGGCTCGTCCACATGGGTACGACCGGCGGTATCGAGCATGACCACGTCAAAGCCACCGAGCTTGGCGGCATTGATGGCGCGGTCGGCAATCTGGGTCGGCGTCTGGCCAGCAACGATCGGCAGGGTCGCGATGCCATTCTGTTCGCCCAGTACCCTGAGCTGTTCCTGCGCGGCGGGACGGCGGGTATCGAGCGACGCCATCAGGACCTTCTTGCGGTCCCTTGTCTGCAAACGCAGGGCAATCTTGGCGGTCGAGGTGGTTTTACCAGACCCCTGCAGACCAACCATCATGATGGGAACGGGAGACGGCGCATTGAGATCGATGACCCGGGCATCGGAGCCGAGCATTTCGACCAGCTGGTCATGCACCAGCTTGACCACCATCTGGGCGGGGCTGACCGACTTGATCACTTCCACGCCGACGGCCTTTTCCTTCACCTGCTCGGTGAAGGTGCGCACGACATCCAGAGCAACGTCCGCTTCGATCAGCGCGCGGCGAACTTCGCGCAGCGCAGCATTGACATCGGACTCACTGAGCGCACCGCGCTTCGAGAGCTTGTCGAAAATGCCGCTCAGGCGATCTGATAGCGATTCAAACATGCATTGCTCCTTCGTTTCTTCCCACACACAAGCCCGGTTCACTTCGGCTCACACCCAATTTGGGTCTTTGCCGCCCTGCTGCCAACCGGTCTTCGAAAGAAAACCGCATAGCAAAAATCCACCCGAGGGCGCAACGCGCTGTCGGATGTGGACTTCCCGGTTCTCTTTACACCTTTGCGGGACCGGGTCAGTGGCTCAAAATGTCTTGTCTCGTGATGAGAATGGGCGGTTTCTACGCAATATTGCCCCCGGCGTCAACCGGATTCAGCACCAAAAGCAAGGAAAAGGCCAGATTTCTGTCCTTTTACAGGAGTTCATCGCGCAATTCGGCGACGGTCTCGACAATCCTGTCCGTTCCCGCAGCTTCAAATTCTTCCCGGGATCCATAACCCCAGAGCACGGAAATGGCTTTCACCCCGTTGGCCCTAGCCCCCAGAATGTCGTGTTTGCGATCTCCAAGCATGATCGATGTCTGCGGATCAGATCCGGTCTGCGCGAGCGCATGGGCCAGAAGATCCGCCTTGTTGCCCCGCGTCCCGTCCAGCTCGGCCCCGAACACGGCGTCGAAATAGGGAGCCAGCCCGAAACGCTCCAGGATCGGATTGGCAAAGACATGCGGCTTCGAGGTCGCCACATAGAGCGGATGCCCTGCTGCCTTCAAGGCCGCAAGCAACTCCGGGATGCCCGAATAGACCTCGTTTTGATATAGCCCCGTCACCGAATAATGCTCCCGATAGGCGCGAACGCCCTCGTCAGCCCTGTCAGCCCCCACCATCACGACAAAGCTTTCCGGCAATGGCGGGCCGATGACCCAATCCAGATCCTCCGGCACCTCATCAATGCCGAGCTTGTCAAGGGCGTAGTGCACAGAACTGATGATACCCGCCTTCGGGTCGGTCAGCGTGCCGTCAAGGTCGAAAAAAAGTGAAGTCATGAAAATCCGTCTTGGTGTTCGGTGCTGTCGGTATCGGATAGCCGGGCCGTGGACTGGGGGCCATAGAGTGGGCCGGGCACGTCAAGTCAGATAGCCTTCAGCGTCATCGGCAGTTTTGCAAGCTCGGCATGATCCTTGGAGCTTTCGTCAAGAACCTCGCGAATCCGCATCGAGGGCATGTAGGAAAGAACGCGGTTGCGTCCTTCCTTCTTGGCCAGATACATAGCACAATCTGCAGCCGTAAACAGGCTGTCGAAGTGCTTTCCTGCCGTTTCCACCGAAGCAAAGCCTATGCTGACGCTGAAACGGACCGGCAAACCCCGATAGTCAAACGTGGTTTCAGCGACATGATGACGAACCTGATCCAGCACCGCGCCATGGTCTGCATTGCCGCCGGGGAAATAGATGGCGAATTCCTCTCCACCCATTCGACCAAACAGGGCGGAAGGCGGAAGGCTGCAGCGGACCGTTCGGGCAAAATCGACCAGAACCTTGTCGCCAGCCTCATGACCGTAATTGTCGTTGATCTGCTTGAAATGATCAATGTCCATGATCGCCATCACGGCCCCGCCCTCGCTTTCAGGCAAAAGCCGGTTGATCTGCTTGACGAAGGCGCGGCGGTTGGCAATTCCTGTCAGAACATCTGTTTCGGATGCGATCCGATGACGCTGTTCCGCCCGGTCCTTGATCAGAACAATGGTGGAAACCGCCATCATCGTGGTGTTGAAGAAGATCTCGAGCAGAAACAGCTTCCACCAGTCTGCTTCCATCCGACCATTGACCACCGGTGCCGGATGAAACAGCGTGAAATAGATTACGCAACCGCGCACGATCGCATGGACCACCAGCACGATCGAGGCAGGCACCGCCATCGGCAACTCCCTGTTGCCAGCCCCGGTCACGATGGCGTGGGCATTGGTCATCGCAACCACCACCACGAACAGGGACTGCACCATGGCATTCATGTTCGGATTGTCGTAAAGCACCGGGAAATTGTCGGCCAGAACCAGATAGACGCCGGGAAGAATGAAAAACAGCACGGACGGGGTCGTCTTGCCGTTGAAGGCGCGGAACCCGGCAAGCATGGCAACATTTGCTGCGAGGACAACAGCCGTGCAAAGCGCTGGCACGAATGGCCCCAAATGGCTCTGTAAGGTCAGAAAGACAGCCGCCACAATCCCGAACACATAGGCCAATGTCCAGTAACCCGCCGCCTTTTGCTGAAAATTGCTGCGCCACACAGTCGCCATCGTGGAAACCGCAACGAGCAAAGACAAAAAAAGACAAGCATAGATTGTCGCAATATCAAGCGCGCTTAGCATAGACTGACTGTCCCCCAATTGCAGACAGACTAATTCAAAACTCTAAAAATATCGATAATTCAAAGGATGAAATCGATTGCATCTTCCGCAAATACCTTTCCCTTCATAGATCTGGCCATTCGCTCCTTCCCGGCAGGACATCGGTTGCAGGCGCTGGCAATGATGGCTGTGCATCAACAAAATACATTTGCGCATTGCCCTGAGACTATCATTTTCCGGCAAAACCGCTAAATTGTCGCCAAACAAGAAACACTGCTCCTGCACAAGGCGCCCTGCCTTGACAGGACAGCAAGAATTCCATGGAGACCAGAGATGTCACCCACACCTTCCGAACCCAAAGCCCATATCTGGCTGCGCGATGAAGATCGCAGCACCGAACGCCGCACGGCTCTCACCCCGAAGAATGCCAGAAAGCTGATCGACAACGGCTTTACGGTCACGGTGGAAAGGAGCGCCAAGCGCGTTTGCTCCAATGAAGACTATGAGGCCGTCGGGTGTGCCCTTGCCGAGCCGCGCTCCTGGGTGAACGCCCCCAAGGATGCCGTCATTCTCGGCCTCAAGGAACTGGCGGAAACCCCATCGGACCTGCCGCACCGGATGATCCATTTCGCCCATATCTACAAGGACCAGACCGGCTGGCAAAAGGAAATGGCCCGCTTCGTCAATGGCGGTGGCCTGCTTTATGACATCGAGTTCCTGACCAATGAAAACGGCCGTCGCGTCGCCGCCTTCGGCTATTGGGCTGGATGGATGGGCGCAGCTCTTGGTGCCTTCCGCCTGCTTGAACGCCGCGCCGGTCGCGACGAGATCACCAAGGGCGTCTCGCCCTTCGAGAGCCAGGAAGTCATCATCGAAAAGCTCAAGGCGCTGGCCGCTCTGGTCGAAGGGGACTTGCCGACCGCTATCGTCATTGGTGCAAAGGGCCGCTCGGGCACCGGCGCCAGCGAATGCCTTGAAGCCATCGGCATCAAGGTCACCAAGTGGGATATCGAGGAAACCCGCATTCTGGACCGCCAGACCCTTCTCTCCCATGACCTCATGGTCAACTGCGTTCTGATGTTCGGCCCGGGCCTGTTGCTTGCCAACAAGACCCATCTGGCGGCAGAAGGAAGCAACATGAAGGTCATTTCGGACGTTTCCTGCGATCCCTTCTCCGATTTCAACCCGCTGCCGATCTATGATGCCCCGACCAGTTGGGACGAACCGGTCATCGAAGTGGCCTCGAACGGATCAGGTGATGCCGTCGAGGTAACATCCATCGACAACCTGCCTTCCCTTCTGCCCGCCCAGGCTGCCGAGGAATTCTCCGACCAGTTCATCACATCGCTGCTGCGCTTTGACGATGGCATCGAATGGAAGAACGGCAAGGCCAAATTCGAGGCGATCCGGGAAAAGGCCGGCCTCTGACCCGCACGTTGCCTGCGGTGCAGACATACCGCAAGGATGGCCTATGAAAGGGCTGCAACAAAGTTTTGACACATTTCAGAAAGGGTGCGCACTTTTATCGCACCCTTTTTCTTTGGCAATTGCCGCGCCATCGACTTATTGCCAATCGCAATTTCCCCTTCAATTTCAATACTGAGTCTGGTTATCCCCTGAGAGGGGAAAGCACAGAAACAAAGCTCACGCAAAAGTCATCGCGCGGGCGGAACATGGTCATTCAATAAGTAGAAAGTCTGACTATATAGTCCTAAGGTCAATAATTCTATTTATCACTCATGACCGGATTATTTGATGCAATCTTGATGTAATAATGGGGACCAACCATGCACAAATTAGCTCTTGCCACCATCGCCTTGTCCTTGATCGCAGCGCCAGCGCTTGCTGGCCCGAAAGAGGATGCTGTCAGCGAACGTCAGGCCTATTTCAAGCAACTGGGCGGCAATATGGGGCCGCTGGCAAAAATGCTGAAGGGCGACTATGACGCCGCAACAGCCCAGCAGCATGCCGACGCTCTGGCAGATCTCACCACCAAGGACATCAGCGGCCTGTTCATCGAAGGCACGTCGAATGCCGACATGCCTGGCGCAACCAAGTCGCTTCCCGCCATCTGGGAAGACATGGACGGCTTTGCCGCCAAATATCAGGCTCTGGCCTCTGCTGCAGCGACCCTCAAGACAGAAGCCGGTAAAGGCAAGGCTGAACTGGCCGCCGCATTCGGCGCTGTCGGTGCATCCTGCAAAAGCTGCCACGATGCCTTCCGCGACTGATCCATTCCGGAGCCGGGTTGATATTGCCCGGCTCTTTCCCCCCTCTGATATTTGAATTCTTTAAGCAAAATTGACAGGCCACCATCATGATCGAACATTCCGAACAAGACACCCCGCTTGAACGCGTCCGCCTTTGGGACCCGGCGATCCGGCTCTTCCACTGGGCGCTGGTCCTATGCGTTGTTGCTGCATGGGGATTGGGTGAATTCGGACCCGATGTGATGACCCTGCATTTCTATTTTGGCTATGCGGTAGTGGCCCTGCTCGCCTTTCGCCTGATTTGGGGCCTGATCGGCCCGAAGACGGCCCGCTTTGCCCATTTCATTTACGGCCCGAAAGCCACCCTGAGCTACGCCGCCAGCATGTTCCAACGCAAGCCCAGCTATTGGCACGGTCACAATCCGATGGGCGCTCTGGCAGCCTTTGCCCTGCTTGGCCTGCTGATTGCTCAGGTGGCTTCAGGGCTGATGGGCGATCCGGACGATTTCATCAACGTTGGTCCGCTCGCCCAATATGTCGGTTCCGAAACGGCCAGCCTTGCCATTGACCTGCACGAAGCCCTTGCGCCTCTTCTTCTGCTGCTGGTCGTCCTTCATGTCGCGACCATCGCCTTCTACAAGATCTGGAAACGCGAAGATCTGATCAAGCCGATGATAACGGGCTGGAAATGGGTCAAAAAATCCGAAGACGCCTGATCGGCCGAGCCTTCAGATCGTGCTGAGCAGAATGCTGGTTTCGCTGTTCAGCACCCCCTCGATAAGACGGACCTCCCTGAGCACCCGATCAAAATCCGACAGGGACGCGGCCTGAATCTCCGCCACAAGATCCCACGCCCCGTTGGTCGTGTGCAGGGTATGCAGCTCCGGCATGCCCCGAAGCTTGCGGATCACCTGCGAGGTTGACTTGCCGACCACCTCGATCAGCATGATCGCCCGGATACCATCCAGCTCATAATCCTCCCGCACCCGAACGGTGAAGCCTAGCACAGCCCCTGATTCCATCAACCTGTCCAGCCGGTTCTGCACCGTGCCACGCGACACATGCAGGATATCGGCAAGTTTGGACAAGGGCGCCCGCCCGTCATGACGCAGCAGGGAAATGAGATCCTTGTCCAGCTGATCGAAAATATGCTTAGCCTGTTGCGTGCTCATTGGCCCTGGCTCCTCTCGAGAGAAATGCTGAAATTGCCGAATTGTGCAATTTTTGCTTTGAATTTTGATAATGGCTTATCATTTATTGAGGAGTTTTGCCATTTTGTCTGAAAATTTGTCCCGCTATTCTTGAATCGCCGACGTAATCCATCAAGCGATGGTGAGCGCCGTTTGATCCGCGCTCCCATCCGATCCTTCGGCAGGCCTTGCCGTTTTCTCAAAGAATTCAGGAAACTTTTGACATGACAGCCCCCCGCAAAGACTCTCTCAATCTTGTCCCCTTTGTCAGCGTCGACAACATGATGAAACTGATCCTCTCCATCGGCGTCGAAGAAGCCATCGAAGGGATCGCGGCCCAGATTGAAAGCGATTTCAAACGGTGGGAAAGCTTTGACAAGACTCCGCGCATCGCCTCTCATTCCAAGGAAGGCGTAATTGAGCTGATGCCAACCAGTGACGGCGAGGTCTATGGCTTCAAATATGTCAACGGCCACCCGAAAAACACCAAGGAAGGCCTGCAGACGGTCACAGCCTTCGGCCTTTTGGCCGATGTCTACACCGGCTATCCCGTGCTGCTGACGGAAATGACCATTCTAACGGCCCTCAGAACCGCCGCCACTTCGGCGATGGCCGCCAAATATCTGGCACCCAAGAATGCCAGGGTCATGGCGATCATCGGAAACGGTGCGCAATGTGAATTCCAGGCACTGGCCTTCAAGCGCATCTGCGGAATCGACACCGTACGCCTTTATGACATCGATACGATTGCCACCGACAAAGCCGAGTTCAACCTCAGGGATTCGGGCCTCAAGGTCATCCGCACCTCAAGCCATCAGGAATGCGTGGCCGGCGCCGACATCATCACCACCTGCACCGCCGACAAGCAGTGCGCCACGATCCTGACCGACAACATGGTCGGCTCGGGCCAGCACATCAATGCCATCGGCGGCGACTGTCCGGGCAAGACCGAATTGCACGCGGATATCCTGCGCCGGTCTGACATTTTTGTCGAATACCCGCCGCAGACCCGAATCGAAGGCGAAATCCAGCAGTTGGCACCGGATCACCCGGTCAAGGAACTCTGGAAAGTGATGACCGGACAGGAAGAAGGCCGCACCTCGGAAAGCCAGATCACGCTGTTCGATTCCGTCGGTTTCGCCATCGAGGATTTCTCGGCCCTGCGTTACATCCACGACGTCATCAAGGGCACCCGCTTCTATGACGACCTCGACATGCTGGCCGATCCGGACGAGCCGCGTGACCTCTATGGCATGGTACGCCGGGCAGAGAAGGCAATGGTTGCAGCAGAATAGCGTTCACACGATCATACCCAATCAGAACTCAGACAAAGGCCACTGCCCAGTGCGGTGGCCTTTTGTTTATTCCGGCCACTTTTGACATCGGGGTTTTCCCCTAGACAATGGGATGATTAACCGCCTTTTTCGTAAATCCAAAGAAACGATCCAGATAACCTTCGCGAATATCCAGAGCTGCTCAGAACAGGAAAGAATAGACAGAAGAAAGAGGCATCTGTTTTTCTGAATATTGGACTTATGCCGCAATTCACTCATCCATTGGTGGGATGGTTTCTTGTTCCACCCGCGACAGATAACGGTAATACATTCATATTACCTACCAAAGAGCAATACCGCTCGAGTAGACGCTCTGCTATCGCCTAAGCATAATAGTTCGCAAAACAGCCTTCGAGCATCACCGCACCAAGCAAGCACACCACTATGGTGCACAGTTTCAATAGACGAGTTCTGGGAGGAACGCATGTCGGAGAACGTCTATCCTGTACCGGCGGATGTGGCATCACATGCCCTGATCGACAACGACGCCTATTTGTCGATGTACAAACAGTCCGTGGAAGATCCGCAGGCCTTCTGGGCAGAGCAGGGCAAACGCATCGACTGGATCAAGCCCTACACCATCGTGAAGAACACATCCTTCGACTACCACAATGTTTCCATCAAGTGGTACGAAGACGGTGAGCTGAACGTGGCCGCCAACTGCATCGACCGCCACCTTGAAAGCCGCGGCGACCAGACCGCCATCATCTGGGAGGGTGATGATCCGGCAGACGATGCGCACATCACCTACAATCAGCTCTACGAACGGGTCTGCAAA
This sequence comes from Cohaesibacter haloalkalitolerans, assembly GCF_003574655.1. Taxonomy (GTDB): domain Bacteria; phylum Pseudomonadota; class Alphaproteobacteria; order Rhizobiales; family Cohaesibacteraceae; genus Cohaesibacter; species Cohaesibacter haloalkalitolerans. The sequence continues at coordinate 330,305 of NZ_QNUM01000001.1, read as the reverse complement.
CTGGCCAATGCCTACAAGGACATGGGCGTTGGCAAGGGCGATCGCGTCATTCTCTATCTGCCTATGATCCCGGAGGCGGCCTATGCCATGTTGGCCTGCGCCCGCATCGGTGCCATCCATTCCATCGTTTTCGGCGGCTTTTCGCCAGACGCCCTGGCCGACCGTATCAATGGCTGCGAGGCTAAGCTGGTTGTGACCGCCGATCAGGGTCTGCGTGGCGGCCGCAGGGTGCCGCTGAAGACCAACGTCGATACGGCCCTAGAAAAGGTTGGCCACACCGTCAAGACCCTCGTGGTCAAGCGCACCGGTGGCGACGTGCCAATGGTTGATGGCCGTGACGTCTGGTATCAGGACATGGTAGACAAGGCGTCTGCCGATTGCCCGCCGGAGCCGATGAACGCCGAAGATCCGCTCTTCATTCTGTATACCTCCGGCTCCACCGGCAAGCCAAAGGGCGTAGTGCACACCACCGGTGGCTATCTGGTCTATGCGTCGATGACCCATCAATATGTCTTCGACTATCACGACGGCGACATCTATTGGTGCACGGCCGATGTGGGCTGGGTGACCGGCCATTCCTACATCGTCTACGGTCCGCTGGCCAATGGCGCCACGACCCTGATGTTCGAAGGCGTGCCGACCTACCCGTCTCCGTCCCGTTTCTGGGATGTGTGCGAGAAACACAAGGTCAACATCTTCTACACCGCCCCGACAGCCATCCGCTCGCTGATGGGTGCTGGCACGGAACATGTTGAAAAAGCGGATCTTTCTTCGCTGCGCATTCTGGGATCCGTGGGTGAGCCCATCAACCCGGAAGCCTGGAAATGGTATTATGAAGTTGTTGGCAAGAAACGCTGCCCGATTGTCGACACCTGGTGGCAGACTGAGACCGGCGGTATCCTGATCACGCCTCTGCCCGGCGCCACCGACCTCAAACCCGGATCGGCCACCCGGCCCTTCTTCGGCGTCCAGCCGGTCATGCTCGACAGCATGGGCAACGAAGTCCTTGAAACCGAATGCGAGGGCGTGCTCTGCATCGCCGACAGCTGGCCGGGCCAGATGCGCACGGTCTTTGGCGATCACGACCGCTTTGTCTCGACCTATTTCGAGACCTTCAAGGGCTACTACTTCACCGGCGACGGCGCGCGTCGCGACAAGGACGGCTACTACTGGATCACCGGTCGCGTCGATGACGTGATCAACGTTTCCGGACATCGCATGGGCACCGCAGAAGTGGAAAGCGCCCTCGTCGCCCATGAAAAGGTCTCCGAGGCCGCCGTGGTGGGCTATCCGCACGACATCAAGGGTCAGGGCATCTATGTCTATGTCACCCTGATGGAAGGCGAAGAGGAAAGCGAAGAGCTGCGCAAGGAACTGCGTGACTGGGTCCGCCATGAGATCGGGCCGATTGCTTCGCCAGACCTCATCCAGTTCGCGCCGGGCCTGCCGAAAACCCGTTCCGGCAAGATCATGCGCCGCATTCTGCGCAAGATCGCCGAAGACGACTTCGGCTCACTGGGTGACACCTCGACCCTTGCAGACCCGAGCGTTGTCGAGGATCTGATTGACAATCGCCAGAACCGGTAGAACCGGAAAGCGCCAAGAAAATACGACCAAAAACACGACTGCAGGGCCAAAACCCTGCAGTTTTTGTTTGTGCGCGGCGACCAACTCTCCGGCAATCGTCACCAGCCGTTGACCGCAGTCCTTGTAGAGTGAAACGGATGAAGGGAGAGAAAAGCTAGTGATCCCGCTGGACGAAGCTTTCCACCTCTTCCAGCGACATGGTCTCTTCGCTGCCATCGCCGAGCTTGGAGCGGACCAGTTCCAGATCCCCAACCAGACCAGCCAGACGCCCGGCAACCCGGTCGTGAATGATGGCCGCCAGTTCGGGATATTCATCCATGACGCGTCGGAAGGTGACCCGCCGGATCTGAATGACCCTCACGTCCTCGATTGCGGTGGCCATGGCGGACCGGCGCGTCTCTGCCATCAGCGCCATTTCCCCGATCAGGCTGCCAGCACCAAGGATCTGGCTCTGCACGTCAAACCCGTTTGCCGAAATGGTCATCCGAACCTGCCCTTCGGTGATGACAAAGCCGGAATCGGCCAGATCGCCCTGCCGGAAAATCACCTGCTTGGCACGATAGGCGCGCATTTCTGCGCCAAAGGCCAACAGGCGCAACTGGTCATTGTCAAAATCATTGAAGAAGGAGACCCGCTTGAGCAGGTCGATATCACTTGTCAGGCTCATAGACGTCTTTCAACCCGATGAGAATCCGATAAAACTGCCCCACTATAGGCGAGTTCTATCGTGCCATGTCAAGCAGCATCAGACCCTTGTTGGCGGCATCTTCAGGCGGCAGCCGAACAGAAGCGCCTTACGGCACCAGCTTGTATCCGCCCGATTCTGTGATCAGCAATTCGGCATTGGAGGGGTTTTTCTCTATTTTCTGCCGCAAGCGATAGATGTGGGTTTCCAGAGTGTGGGTTGTCACACCGGAATTGTAGCCCCAGACTTCGTGCAACAGCACATCGCGACTGACCGGTTTGTCCCCCGACCGATAGAGATATTTCAAAATCGAGGTCTCTTTTTCCGTCAATCGCACCTTGCCGCCTGATTCGTCGGCCAGAATCTTCGCCGCAGGCTTGAAGGTGAAGCGACCGACCGTAAAGGTCGCATCTTCGCTATTCTCGTGCTGACGCAACTGGGCCCGGATACGGGCGAGCAGCACGGCAAAGCGAAACGGTTTGGTGACATAGTCGTTGGCGCCGGCTTCCAGCCCCAGAATGGTATCCGAGTCCGTGTCATGGCCGGTCAACATGATGATCGGTGCCCGGAAGTCGCCCTTGCGCAACAGCTTGACGGCCTCGCGACCGTCCATGTCTGGCAACCCGACATCAACGATCAGCAGATCATAGTGATCCGAACGGGCTGCCCGCAACGCGTCGGCAGCGCAGTCTTCCTGCGTGATTTCGAATTCCTCGTAGAGCGACAGCTGTTCGATCAATGCTTCACGCAGTTCGGTGTCGTCATCAACCAGCAAAATCTTTCTAGCTGTCATCTGTCTCATGCTCCCGGATGGTTCGAAGTCACACAATATCAAGGCCTCGTCGCCGGACTCCTGGCGAATATTCTATAGATAGAAACACTCACGAGCCAGACAAGATCTGCTTGCACTTAAGAACAGCCTAAATGATTTTCAAATCACGGCAAATCACGTCGCCGTCATGACCCGTTTTTCCTCAGCTCCGGTTCAGCAACATTCGATTTCCACTTTCTCCAGCAGAGCCGCCGCCTCTTCGTCCTCATAGTCTTCGAACAGGTCACGAATGAGGTTGATGTGCGAATGCACTAGAAACAGCGCGTCCCCTGTAGCGGTATCACCCGACCGGCTTTTCTCGATCTTGGTCAGAAAAGCCTGCCAATAGGCATTGTCCTTGGCTGGACCATGTGCAAGCCGTTCAATATACTCAACAATCCTTTCCGCATTGCGGTCGCATTCAATCCCGATAAAACTCACATAGCGATCGGTATCTGTTTCTTCCTGAGACATCTTTCACCCTTCTCAAGGACCGGTGCTTCAGCTTTCCGGATCCTTCTTGCAACACCTGAACAAATCATCAACCGAGGCCTTGCCAAGCAAGCCACAGCGATGAAAAACCTTCGATGCAAGATGAATGCCGCACCACGCCTCATGCGAGAGGTAGAAAGAGCCGAGGCAACAGGAACGCCAAATGGAATAATTTTCACTTGATCGCGCCTTTGAGTAAGAAATTTGAGAAAGAAATTCCCATAAATGCATAGTTTTGGATGAGCGAATGTAATTTTTCCGACCAACAAACAGAGGCTTTCGTCACCTTCACAACAATGCTAAAGCCAACAGACATCATCCGGCAGGGAGCTGCATCGCCATGACTGAAATGCTTGGAGAAATCACGCTACGCAAGAAGCCGCGGCAGACCACCATGGGACTGTTGTCCTTTGGCTCCCGCACGATACCCTGCGCCCTAGGCCGCAGCGGCCTTGGCCCGATCAAACTTGAAGGCAACGGCGTCACACCGCTGATACAAACCCGCATCCTCTATGGCTTCTACCGCCCGGACAAGGAAAGGCGCCCGGTCTCCGCTCTCCCCTTCTTCCGGCTCGAAAAGAACATGGGCTGGTGCGATGCCCCCGGTCACCCGAACTATAACCGTCTGGTGCAATTGCCGTTTTCGGCATCCCACGAGCGCATGTGGCGTGATGATGATCTCTATGATCTGGTGCTGGTGCTGGATATCAACATTGAGCCGCGCGCCAACCGGCGTGGCAGTGCGCTCTTCATGCATGTGGCCCGGCGGGGCTATAGCCCCACGGAAGGCTGCATTGCCCTTGCCAAACCCGACCTGCGCCATCTGCTGGCCGTGATTTCCCCGGAAACCAGGCTCACCATCACCCGCTGACGGAAAAGAGAGGGCGAACGACAGCGGCCAGGCCTTCGGCCCAGAGCTTCAGAGCTTCAGAGCAGATGTGTCGTGCAAAAGATGGTTCAGGCCAGCTTTTTCTTGCGATCGCCAAAAATGGCACTGCCAACCCTAACATAGGTCGCGCCCTGCTTGATCGCTTCCCTGAAGTCGGAGCTCATGCCCATGGACAATTCCCGAATGTCATTGCGCTTGGCAATCTTGCGCAGCAGCTTGAAATGAGGCTTGGGATCTTCATCGAACGGCGGAATGCACATCAGGCCGCGAATGCCGAGGCCAAGCTCCACCTGGCAAAAACTGATAAAATCATCGGCGTCATCAGGTAGAATGCCCGCTTTCTGCGGCTCGGCGCCGGTGTTGATCTGGATGAACAACCCCAGTTCCTTGCTCTGCTTTTCCATTTCGACGCGAATGGCCCGCGCGATCTTCTTGCGATCGATAGTATGGATGACGTCGAACAGGGCAACCGCGTCCTTGGCCTTGTTGGATTGCAGCGGGCCAATCAGATGCAACTCGACATCGTCATATTTCTCGCGCAACTGCGGCCATTTGCCCTTGGCTTCCTGAACCTTGTTCTCTCCGAAAACCCGCTGACCGACTTTCAGCACCTTTTCGACCGTATCGGCATCAAAGGTCTTTGAAACAGCGATGAGTGAAACGCTCCCATCCTCCCGTCCGGCTTCCTTTTCGCACTCCGCTATGGCCTGTTTAACCTCTGCCAAATGGGACGATATACTCATCTTGTTTTCATAATCCTCTTGAAAGCATTTTCGGCAAAAGACTCTGATAAAACAGCTCGAAAATGCACCTGACTGATGCCGGAAACGATAAAATCCAGCACGCTCATCATATGGATGAGTTGTTCACTGGTCCAGACACTTTATGCGCTGGTTTCCCTGCATTATGCACGATAAATTAGCCTCTCGGCGGCTTCATCGCAAGATTGAACCGCCTCAGAGGCCTATATGGGCTTAAAGGGCTTGACGGAAGGTAGGAATTCTGATGATGGTCGGCCCTGAAAGTGACTTGGAGCGCATCCTCGGAAAGTGGTTCGACTTTCTGGGCAGGGATTCGCATAAATACAAAAGAATAGAGCATTTTCGCTGATTTCCGGATTACCGAACTTGCTCTAGAGACGAGGCATTGGCGACGATCCATGGCTAATGAACGCTACAACGCACGCGAAGCGGAAATTCGCTGGCAACAGACCTGGGATACCCAGAAAATCTTCAAAACCACGAATGACGACCCACGGCCCAAATATTACGTGCTGGAGATGTTCCCCTATCCGTCTGGTCGCATTCATATTGGCCATGTTCGCAACTACACCATGGGTGATGTTGTCGCGCGCTACAAACGCGCCAAGGGCTTCAATGTTCTGCACCCGATGGGCTGGGACGCATTCGGCATGCCGGCTGAGAATGCCGCCATGCAGCACAAGATCCACCCCAAGGACTGGACCTACGAAAACATCGCCACCATGCGCGCCCAGCTCAAGCTGATGGGCCTGTCGCTGGATTGGGAGCGGGAATTCGCCACCTGTGACGTCGACTATTACCATCGTCAGCAGATGCTGTTCCTCGATTTCGTCGAAAAGGGCCTCGCCTATCGCAAGAACGCCAAGGTCAACTGGGACCCGGTAGACCAGACGGTTCTGGCCAACGAACAGGTTATCGATGGCAAGGGCTGGCGCTCCGGTGCCGAGGTCGAGCAGCGCGAGCTGACCCAGTGGTTCTTCAAGATCACCGACTATGCCGACGACCTGCTCTCCGAAATCGACAATCTCGACCGCTGGCCGGACAAGGTTCGCCTGATGCAGCGCAACTGGATCGGCAAGTCCGAAGGCCTTCAGGTACGCTTCCAACTGCGCGAGCCAATCCACGGCCACACCGAAGTCGAAATCTTCACCACGCGCCCGGACACGCTGTTCGGTGCATCCTTCATGGGCCTTTCCGCCGATCATCCGCTGACCAGGGAACTGGCGAAGGACAATCCCGAGCTGCAGGCATTTGTTGACGAATGTCACCGCATGGGCACCTCGGCAGCGGAGCTGGAAACGGCCGAGAAATTCGGGTTCGACACCGGCCTGAAGGTAATCCATCCTCTTGATTCTTCTATTGAATTGCCGATTTATGTCGCCAACTTCATTCTGATGGACTACGGCACCGGCGCCATCTTCGGTTGCCCGGCCCACGACCAGCGCGACCTTGATTTCGCCCGCAAATATGGCCTTTCGGTCACCCCGGTCGTGCTGCCAAAAGACGCCGATCCTGCTTCCTTCGATGTGGCCGACGAGGCCTACACCGGCGAAGGCACCATCTTCAATTCCGAATTCCTCGACGGCATGTCCATCGTGGACGCCAAGGATGCGGTTGCCTCCAAGCTGGAAGCCGTCATCATCGGCGACAAGCCTCAGGCCCTGCGCAAGACCCAGTATCGTCTGCGTGACTGGGGTATTTCCCGTCAGCGCTACTGGGGCTGCCCGATCCCGATGGTCCACTGCCCGGACTGCGGCGTCGTTCCGGAAAAGAAAGAAAACCTGCCGATCAAGCTGCCCGAAGACATCACCTTCGACAAGCCGGGCAACCCGCTCGATCGTCATCCGACCTGGCGCGACTGCGCCTGCCCGAAATGCGGCAAGCCTGCAAGGCGCGAAACCGACACCATGGACACCTTCGTGGACAGTTCCTGGTATTTCGCCCGCTTTACCGCGCCTTGGGAAACCAATCCGACCGACAAAAAGGCTGTCGACGAATGGCTGCCGGTTGATCAGTATATCGGCGGTATCGAGCATGCTATTCTGCATCTGCTCTATTCCCGCTTCTTTGCCCGCGCCATGTGCGCCACTGGCCACATGAACGTCAAGGAACCCTTCAAGGGCCTGTTCACGCAGGGCATGGTCGTGCATGAGACCTACAAGGGCGAAGATGGCCGCTGGGTTTCCCCGGCAGAGATCACAGTCACCGAAAAGGACGGCAAACGAAGCGCTGTTCACAAGGAAACCGGCGAAACCATCACCATCGGCTCCATCGAGAAGATGTCGAAATCCAAGAAGAACACCGTGGATCCGACCGACATCATTGAAACCTACGGCGCCGACACTGCCCGCTGGTTCATGCTCTCTGACAGCCCTCCGGAACGGGACGTCATCTGGACCGAAGCCGGTGCCGAAGGCGCCCATCGCTTCATCCAGCGCATCTGGCGCCTGACAGCCGACGTGTCGGAATTCCTTGGCTCTGCAACGCTCAGCAAGCCTGAAAGCCTCTCTGGCGAGGCTCTGGCCTTGCGCAAACTGGCCCACAAGACGCTGGCCAATGTGGAAAGCAACATCGAGCAGCTCGGCTTCAACCGCGCCGTTGCCCAGATCTATCAGCTGGTCAATGCGATTGCCGTCGATGCAAAACCCGAAAAGCTGTCTGCCGACGCCTCGCTGGGCTGGGTTGTCAATGAATCCATGCAGTTGCTGCTGTTGATGTGTTCTCCGATGATGCCGCATCTGGCCGAAGAATGCTGGTCCGAGCTTGGCATGGACGGCATGGTTTCAACACAAGCCTGGCCAAAAGCGGACAGCGCCATGTTGATGGAAGATGAAGTCACGCTTCCAATTCAGGTCAACGGCAAGAAGCGTGGTGAAATAACCGTTGCTGCGGACGCAGATAACGATACAATCGAAAAGGCTGTACTCGCATCTGAACCCGTAATCAAAGCACTGGATGGCAAGGCTCCGCGCAAGGTCATTGTCGTGCCCAAAAGGATCGTCAATGTTGTTATCTGACAAACATAGCAAGACGAAAATTCTGACCCTGGCCCTCTTTCTGGGCCTCGGTCTTGGACTTTCCGCCTGTCAGGTCCGTCCGCTTTATTCCTCCACGACCGCGTCTGGGCAATCCCTGTCTACCGAGCTTTCCTCTGTAGACATTGCCGAAGCCAAGACCCGCCTCGAGCAGGAAATCCGCAACAGTCTCGTCTTCTCCTTCACTGGCGGCGGCGAGCCGGCAGCGCCCGCCTACAAGCTGTCCTTTGATGTCAAGAAATCCAGCGATGACCTGACCATTGAAAGCGGTACCGGCCTTGCCACGACGACCCGTGTAAGCCTGACGGCCAACTATCAGCTGATCCGGCTTTCCGACAAGACGGTTGCCACCAAGGGCTCCAGCTTCTTTACGGCGGAATATGCCAGAAGCACCCAGCGATTTGCCAATGACCGAGCCAGCCTTGACGCCGAGAACCGCGCCGCCGAGCAGATTGCCAATGACATCCAGCTCCGTCTTTCGGCCTTCTTTGCTGCCGGCACATGATCCTCAAACAGAGCTTCAGAATTCTCCTAAAGCTCTGTTTTTCCTGAAGATTTCTGATTCTCTCGCGCTCCAGAGGTAGGATATGGCACAAATCAAGGCCAACATGATCGACGCCTATCTGGTCAAGCCCAACCTCTCCCACAAGGTCATCCTGATCTATGGCCAGGACACCGGTCTGGTCACTGAACGCGCAGATCGCCTGGCCCAGACCTATCTGAAAAACAATTCCGACCCCTTTGCCGTCGTCCGTCTCGATTCGGCCGATCTGGCCAACGATCCCCTGCGGCTCGCAGACGAGGCCAATACCATTTCGATGTTTGGCGGCTGCCGCGTGATCACCATCCAGATGAGCGGCAACAAGTCCATCATGCCTGCCCTTGAGCCGGTGCTCAACACGCCGCCGAAGGACGCCTTCATCATCATCAAGGCAGCCGATCTCAAGAAGTCGGTTCCCATGCGCAAGGCCATCGAAAATGCCTTCAGCGCCGTGGCCCTGCCCTGTTATATGGACGCCAGAGAAGCCCTCAACGGCATCATAGACGAAGAAATTGCTCTGGCGGGGCTCACTATCACCCAAAATGCCAGAACGATGCTGCTGGACAATCTGGGCGCCGACCGTATGGCCTCCCGTGCCGAGGTGCAGAAACTCTGCCTTTATGCAATGGACGACGGTGAAATCACCGAGCAGCACATTGAAGACATCGTCGGAGACGCCTCCAACCAGCAGATCGACATGATCATCGATTCCGCAGCACTTGGAAACACTGGTGAGCTGGACAGGCGGCTGGAACAGATCCTTGGATCGGGTCAGAACCCGTCTGTGATCGGTTCGGCTGCCTTGCGCCATTTCCAGATGCTGGAACGCTGCCTGCATCTTCTGGACAAGGGCACACCGCCCCAGACGGCGCTCGACAAGGCCGCCCCGATGCTGCATTTCAAGCGCAAACCCCTCATTCAGAGCCAATTGCGCATCTGGAGCAGCAGAAACGCCTCTCGCGCCTGCGAACTGCTCTCCCAGAGCCTTGCCAACAGCCGCAAGAACTACACGCTCTCCCAGACGGTCATTTCCGACACGCTGATGATGATCGCGGCAACAGCCCAGAGAAGCGCACGCTAACCCCTTCCAATTCCGATGAAATTCCCACTTGCCCAGCGGTTCTGGTCGCAGGATGGCGCGCGCATCTGCATGATCGTTTCACGTGAATCTATCGAACATTTTTCTTAAGTTTTTAGGTTTATCTATATGTCAGAGTGCAACAGGCAATCAGACTGGGCGCAGCATGCAACAGCGCCGGAAGACTCGCGATCCTAGAGAGTACCGACCCCATGCAAGAAGCGAAATTGTCACCATCATCAAGAAGACATTCCGCCTTCTTTGCACTCATAACGGTCTTTCTGGATGCCATGGGGATTGGCCTGATCATGCCGGTGATGCCTGACCTTTTGCAACATCTGACCCACGCAACCCTTAGCGATGCAGCGGTCTATGGCGGCTATCTGAGCTTTGTCTATGCCGCCATGCAGTTTTTCATGGGGCCGACGCTGGGTAACCTGTCTGACCGTTTCGGCAGGCGGCCGGTGATGCTGGTCTCGCTGGCTTTCATGGGCATCAATTATCTGATCATGGGCTTTGCAGGATCCCTCGTACTGCTGTTCATCGCCCGCCTGCTTTCCGGTATCACCGGAGCAACCCACACCTGTGCCCTCGCCTTCGTGGCAGATATCTCAAAACCGGAAGAAAAAACCCGCAATTTCGGCCTTGTCAGCGCCGGATTCGGCCTTGGTTTCATTGCCGGGCCGGTTATCGGCGGATTGACTGCAGAAATCAGCGTGGTGGCACCCTTTTTCTTCGCCGCTGGTTTGACCGTTCTGAACCTGCTCTACGGCTATTTCATCTTTCCCGAAACCCTGGAGCCAGAAAATCGCCGTCCCTTTGAATGGCGCCGCGCCAACCCGATTGGAACATTGATCCAGGCGACAAAGACACCCGGAATCGTCCTGTTTTTCGCCGCCTTTTTCTTCTTCCATCTGGCGACACAGATCTACCCCACCGTCTTCCCCTTTTTCACCCGCGAAGTCTTTGGCTGGTCGAGCCTGCAAACGGGCATATCACTCGGAATCTATGGCTTTTTCTATGCGCTGGTGCAGGTCTTTCTGATCCGTCTGATGCTCAACTGGTTCGAAGAAAAGACCGTGGCCTTCATCGGCATTTCAATCGAAGCGCTGGGCATGTTGGCCTTTCTTTTCATCACCAAAGGCTGGGTTCTGATGGCAGGCCTGCCAGTCATCGCCATTGGAGCCGTCGGCATGGCGGCACTGCAGGGGCTGGTCTCCAATCGGGTTCCGGCCAATGCACAGGGTGAGTTGCAGGGCGGAATTTCATCGATCATGTCCCTGACGGCAATTCTCAGTCCGCTGATCATGACCCACACCTTCTCCTTTTTCAGCGAACAGGGAACATCGCACTACTTCCCGGCTGGAACTTTTGGCGTGGCCGGGCTGATCGCCCTCATCACCTTGTGGCCGCTCCAACGCGCCATTGCGTCGACCAGCCCTCGCTCAAACGCGAAAACCGACCACTAGACAGCAATTTTTTTCTTTTGGCTGGCCCCTACCCGTCCCTTAACACGACTCAAATGAGAGCGTGAGCTGCCAAACTTCTCGACAAAGCCCTAGAGTCATCGAATCAAACGATAAATTCGTTTCACGTGAATCAGTCGGCAACAAAAAAGGGAGCCGAAGCCCCCTTTCAAAATCCACTATGAACCCGTCTCATTTTTCGAGAATGGAAATAATCGCGTCGAGCTGCTCTAGTGACTTATACTGGATCTTCAATTCGCCGCCCTTCTTCTTCGGCGCGATGAAGACATTCCAGCCAAGGCGATCCGTCAGGCGCTTTTCCAAAGCCACCGTATCGGCGTCTTTTTCCTTCTTCGGCTTCGGTTCCTTCGGATTCTTGTCCTTTTCCTGCCCTGCCTTTTCAGCATCACGCACGGTCATGCCGTCTTCAACAATGCGGCGGGCCAGTTCCTCCGGATTTTCCGCCGTAATCAGCGCACGGGCGTGACCAGCCGTCAACTCACCCTTTTTGAGGTAATCCTTGATGCTTTCCGGCAGCTTCAGCAAACGCAGGGTGTTGGCAACATGCGAACGGCTCTTGCCAATGACATCGGCCAGCTCCGCCTGCGTATAGTCGAACTCTGCGATCAGCTGATCATAGCCCAATGCTTCTTCCAGAGCATTAAGGTCAGCACGCTGAACGTTTTCGATAATGGCAAGCTCAAGAGCTTCCTTGTCATTGACGTCATGAATGAGCACCGGCACTTCATGAAGACCGGCAGCCTGGGCGGCACGCCAGCGACGCTCACCGGCGATGATTTCAAAGGAATCGCTACGCCCGTCAACTGGACGGCAGAGAATGGGCTGCATGATGCCCTTTTCCTTGACCGAACGGGTCAGATCATCGAGATCCTTCTCGATGAAATCACGACGCGGGTTCCTCGGGTTTGGCCGCAGGAATTCAATCGGAATGCGGCGCTGGGAGCGAGCCCGCTCGATCGCCTGCGCTTCGTTATCCATATCACCAATGAGAGCGGCTAATCCGCGTCCCAACCGTTTACCTTCAACTGGCTTTTTCGTCATTTTCCGCATTCCCATCAAACCCGCAGCGCGACCGCTTCACCCGGATAAGACTTCCCTCTTGTCAATGTGAAACCACCTTCTTCAGGCAGCCTTGTTACGCAACTTCTTCTCGCGCTGAATGATCTCCGAAGCGAGCTTGAGATAGGCCTGGCTACCGGAACATTTCAAATCATAAAGCAGCGCCGGTTTGCCATAGGATGGCGCTTCAGAAACCCGCACATTACGCGGAATGATCGTCTCATAGACCTTGTCACCCATATGTTCCCGCACATCTGCCACCACCTGATTGGAGAGATTGTTGCGGCTATCATACATGGTCATCACGATACCATGAATCGACAACTCCGGATTGAGTGCGCCTTTCACCTGATTCACAGTCTGAATGAGCTGCGTCAAACCTTCAAGCGCAAAGAACTCGCACTGCAATGGCACCAGAATTGAGTGAGCTGCAGCCATGGCATTGATAGTCAGGAGGTTGAGGGATGGTGGGCAATCAATCAGAACATAGGTGAAACGCTTGTCTTCCGGGATCCTGTCACCCATTTCGCCATGCCGTTCAATGGCCCGGCGCAACCGGAAGGCACGATCCTTGTCACCTGAAATTTCCTGTTCAAGACCAAGCAGATCCATGGTCGAGGCAGCAACAGACAGGCGCGGAACCGCTGTCGGAATCGCAGCTTCCATCAACGTGGCTTCGTTCAGAAGAAGCTCTGCCGTCGAAATATTGCGCGATTGACGATCAATCCCGAGCCCGGTGCTCGCGTTACCCTGAGGATCCACATCCACGATCAGAACGGTCTCTCCAATCGCCGCCAGAGCGGTACCCAAATTGATTGCAGTCGTTGTTTTCCCAACGCCGCCCTTCTGATTGGCCAGGGTCAGAACGCGGGGAGATTCAGGCAGTGAACTCATGAAGTAGCCTCACTTCGCATTTGTTTGACTATGCGTTTTTGGGTGATAAGCGGCGCAGAATGACGACCCTCGCATCCGGATCTGTCCTGCTGCTTTGTTGTACCAGATCTACATTCCAGCGGACACTAGCCTCGCTCAATTCTCGATCAAAGTCCCGGCCTTTGTGGAAAACACCCACACAACTTTCAGAAATATGGGGATGAATAAAGCCGCACAATTTATCGAAGGATGCAAGCGCCCGGGCACTGAAGGCATCGACCGGATCGGACCAGTTTTCAAGCACCGATTCGATTCTGTCGCCATGCACAACCACCTTCAATCCAAGCTCACGCGCCACTGTCTTGAGGAAGCTGCCCTTGCGCCCGTTACTCTCAATAAGATTGACCCGATAGTCCTCTCCCAGATCATCCAGCAGAATTGCTGTCACCAGACCCGGAAAGCCAGCCCCCGACCCCAAATCGATCCAGTAGCGGGCCTCGGGACACGCTGCATGAATCTGCACGCTGTCAGCGATATGCCGCACCCAGATTTCGTCCAGTGTCTTGGGCGCCACCAGGTTCTGCGCCGGTTGCCACTTTCTCACCAGCGCCGCGTAAGCATCCAGCTTGTCCACGGATTCACGTGAAACCGGGAGCATGGAAGAAATCAGCTCGATGCCGCGTGTCTTGTCGTCCATTTGCTTCATCCATTCATTGAAGACAACGAAACAGGGACCTCTCCCCGCTCCCGTTATCTTCCATCTTCTTGAAATCACATCCGCTTGCTATGCGCCAATACCAGCGTCAGGGCGGCAGGCGTCATGCCGTCAATGCGCGAGGCCTGCCCCAGTGTCTGCGGTCGGACGCGACTGAGCTTCTGCTTGAGCTCGTTGGACAGACCGTTGATCGCATCAAATTCCAGATTTGTCGGAATGGCCAGAGCCTCATCCTTCTTGAAGGTCTCGATATCATCGGTCTGACGTTCCATGTAGACCTGATAGAGCGCCTCCACTTCCAGCTGCTTGCGCGCACCCTTCGAGAAATTCCCAAACTCGGGCCACACCGCCGTCAGCCGATCAAGATCCAGATCCGGATAGGCCAGTAACTCATAGACACTGCGGCGCTGCCCGTCCTTGTTGATCTTCAACCCATGGCGCTCAGCCTCGTTCGGTGTCAGGCTTTTTTCCCGCGCCAGAGCCGAAATGGCTTCCAGTTCTTCCTTCTTGTGATTGAAACTCTTGCGTCGTGCATCGTCGATCAACCCCCAAGTATCCGCCTTCCCGGTCAGCCGCTGGTCGGCATTGTCGGCCCGAAGCGACAGACGATATTCTGCACGGGACGTAAACATCCGATAAGGCTCCATCACCCCACGGGTGACGAGGTCATCGATCATCACGCCGATATAGGCATCGGACCGGCCGAGCACCACACCATCCTGACCACCACACTGCCGGGCAGCATTGAGACCGGCAATCAAACCCTGAGCCCCGGCTTCTTCGTAACCGGTCGTACCATTGATCTGCCCGGCCAGATAAAGCCCGGACACCCGCTTGGTTTCAAGCGTCGCCTTCAGCTCGGTAGGATCGATATAGTCATATTCGATCGCATAGCCATACTGCTTGATCTCGACATTTTCGAGACCGGGAATGGAATGGATATAGGCATCCTGAACATCTTCAGGCAGCGACGTGGAAATGCCGTTCGGATAGACCGTATCCACGTCCAGCCCTTCAGGCTCCAGAAACACCTGATGGCCATCGCGGTCGCCAAAGCGATTGATTTTGTCCTCGATGGACGGACAATAGCGCGGCCCCACCCCTTCGATTCGGCCCGAATACATGGCGGATTTATGGATATTATCGCGAATGATCTTGTGGGTCTTGTCGACAGTACGGGTCACATGGCAATCAATCTGAGGCGTCGTGATCTTGTCCGTCAAATAGGAGAAGGCCACGGGCTCATCATCACCCGGCTGTGTTCCCAATGATGAATAGTCGATGGTGTTACCGTTGAGTCGTGCCGGTGTTCCGGTTTTCAGGCGGCCAAGACGGAAATTCTCCGACATCAACCGCAGCGACAGGTCATTGGCGGCAGGGTCGCCCATCCGCCCGGCAGAGAAACTCTTCTGCCCGATATGAATGAGCCCGCGCAGGAACGTACCCGTTGTCAACACGACCGCACCACAGGCAATCTCGGCACCATTCGCCAGAGTAACGCCCGTCACCTGCCCGTTTACAATAGCCATATCCGCGACCTCACCATCGATGACAGTAAGAGTCGGGATATCGAACAGCAGCGCCTGAACGGCATCACGATAGAGTTTTCGATCTTCCTGCGCCCGTGGTCCCTGCACGGCCGGACCCTTGCGCCGATTGAGGAGACGAAACTGGATCCCGCCCCTGTCGGCAGCCAGCCCCATGACACCGCCCAGTGCGTCAATCTCCCGAACGAGGTGGCCCTTCCCCAACCCGCCGATTGCCGGATTACAGGACATCACGCCGATGGTATTGCGACTATGCGTAACCAGCGCCACAGACGCGCCGACACGGGCAGCCGCAGCCGCAGCCTCGGCACCAGCATGTCCACCACCAACAACCACCACATCGAACTGGTTCATTCAAAACCCTCTCATTTCGAGAAAAGCACCATCTGGCGCTTCAAATTCACATCTCACCCAACGACGCCACATAAGTGGGTTCCGACAGGAGACGATTTCCAGGATCCATTTCTTCAGATCTTGTTTACATCTCACATGATAGCCTGAACAGACCCAGTTTTCAGGATTCACGTGAAACAGAAAATCTCGCACAATTCTGCGCACTCTCTCAGATTCACGTGAAACATTCTAGGTAGATTTATCGATTCGTGATTCACGTGAAACAGAGTCAATCGCGAATTTCAAAAACTATGTTTCACGTGAAACGATCCACTATTTACCCACACAGAACTGTGAAAAAATAACACCGAGCATTTCCTCGACATCAATTCTTCCAGTGATTTTCCCCAACTCATCCCCAGCCTGCCGCAAATATTCAGACCGGATTTCGATAGGGGAATCTGTATAGATAAGCGATTTATTAACATTATCCACACACGAGCTCAGCAATTTCTTGTGCCGCTCACGCGTGATTAGCACATCTTCAGCGCCATCAAACAGGGATTCGATTTGTTTCACAAACGAATCGTAAAAGACATCCATGCCAATTCCAGCCTTCACCGAAGCAAAAAACGCCGGATCTTCGCCCTTTTCTATGCTTTTTGCATGAAACGGGTCCGAATCGATCCTGTCGATCTTGTTGAACAGGACCATCCGCCGTGCAGTGCTGTTTAGCTCCACCCGAGCTTCCGGATGTTGACCATCCACCACTTCTATCAACAGGTCGGCATTTTCGCTTTTTTCCAAGGCGCGGCGAATCCCTTCCCGCTCGACAATATTGTCGGACTCGCGCAAACCGGCCGTATCGATCATCGTCACCGGGTAGCCTTCGATATCGAGATGCAGCTCCAGAAGATCGCGCGTCGTCCCCGCCTCTTCCGTAACGATGGCAACGTCTCGCTTGGCAAACCAGTTCAGCAAGGATGATTTGCCCGCATTGGGATGACCAGCCAGCACCACCGTCAGACCATTGCGCAACCGCTCGCCATGATCGGCCTTGGAGAGATGTCGCTCGATATCGGCTTTCAGTTCGCGCAGCTTTGGCCAGATCACATCGGAAATCGCACCCGGAATATCCTCTTCATCGGAAAAATCGAGCTCGGCCTCGATCATGCTGCGCGCATGCAGCAGCGTCTCGCGCCAGCCGTCAATCACGCTCTTGTGCGCACCGCTTGCCTGCCGGATCGCCTGCTTGCGCTGATTTTCCGTTTCCGCATGAATAAGGTCGGACAGTCCTTCCACTGCGGTAAGATCATATTTGCCGTTTTCAAACGACCGCCGGGTAAACTCCCCTGCTTCAGCCATCCGGCAGCCATCAAAGCTGCCAAGCAGTGCAAGCATCGCCTTGACGACAGCCCGACCGCCATGCAGATGAAATTCAACCGCATCCTCGCCCGTAAAGGATTTCGTGTCGGGAAAATAGATCACCAGCGCCTGATCGATCACATCCCCGCTGTCCGGATGGGTAATGTAGCGCAGAGCGGCAAAACGCGGCTTGGGTTCCTTGTCGATCAGCCTGTTCATGACTGCGCGGGCCTTGGGGCCAGACAGACGAATCACTGCAACACCGGCAGGCACCGCACCGCTCGAAAGGGCAAAAATGGTATCTTGCGTCATGACTGTTTTCCTGACGGTTCCGAATGATGGAAACGCTCTCTGATCGACTGAAAATATGATTGTTTCAGCACCGAATCTATCTGCACAAACCGGTTTGTCTGGATCATCCGAAGAAAGCCGCAAGCGGGTTCGGATCATTTGGCTGACATGACAGTCTCTCACCACCTGGGAAAAGTCCGCCTGTCGATAAGACGACGCCATGGCTGATGAGATGCCACAAAAGAAAAAGCCGCCTGACGACTGTCAGACGGCTTTCTAGTCTTTTGTTCGCCTTCGGGCAAGCCCAATGTGAGAGCAAGCCCGGCGATCAGGTATTCATATTGTCGAAGAATTCGGCATTGTTCTTGGTCGACCGCAGCTTGTCGAGCAGGAACTCGATGGCGTCGACATTGTTCATGGCACCAAGAATACGACGCAGAACGAAAACCTTCTGCAGATCCTTGCGCTCGACCATGAGCTCTTCCTTGCGGGTACCGGACTTGAGAATGTCCATCGCCGGGAAGATACGTTTGTCGGATACCTTGCGATCAAGAACGATTTCGGCGTTACCCGTGCCCTTGAATTCTTCGAAGATGACTTCGTCCATGCGGCTGCCCGTATCGATAAGGGCTGTCGCGATGATTGTCAGTGAGCCACCTTCCTCGATATTACGAGCCGCACCGAAGAAGCGCTTTGGACGCTGCAATGCGTTGGCATCGACACCACCGGTCAGAACCTTGCCCGAAGACGGAATAACCGTGTTGTAGGCACGCCCAAGACGCGTGATGGAATCAAGAAGAATAACCACGTCACGGCCATGTTCCACCAGGCGCTTTGCCTTTTCGATGACCATTTCAGCAACCTGCACATGGCGGGAAGCCGGCTCATCGAAGGTGGAGGAAACCACTTCGCCATTCACCGTCCGCTTCATGTCGGTCACCTCTTCAGGGCGCTCGTCGATCAGAAGGACAATGAGACAGCTATCCGGATGGTTTGCAGTGATCGACTTGGCGATATTCTGCAACAGCACGGTTTTACCGGTACGCGGAGGCGCAACGATCAGGGCGCGCTGACCTTTGCCAAGCGGAGCGACCAGATCGATCACACGGCTGGACATGTCCTTGCCTTCCGGATCGGTCGATTCCAGCTTGAACCGTTCATCAGGATGCAATGGCGTCAGGTTATCAAAATGCACCTTGTGGCGCGCTTTGTCCGGATCTTCAAAATTGACAGTATTCACCTTCAGAAGGGCAAAATAGCGTTCGCCTTCCTTCGGGCTGCGAATATGTCCTTCCACCGTATCACCCGTACGCAAGGAAAAGCGCCGGATCTGAGAAGGTGAAATATAGATATCGTCGGGGCCAGGCAGATAGTTTGCATCTGGTGACCGCAGAAAACCGAAACCATCCTGCAATACCTCGACGACACCTTCGCCGATGATATCGGTTTCCTGTTCTGCTAGCTGTTTGAGGATCGCAAAAAGCAGCTCCTGCTTTCGCAGCGTGCTGGCATTTTCGACCTCGAGCTCTTCAGCAAAGTTCAATAGCTCTGTTGGAGATTTTTGTTTGAGTTCTTTTAATTTCATTTCGCGCATAGCGAAACTCTCATATAAGGGATAAGCAACCAAGGGAAAAAGGTAGGAAGAAACAAGGCACTGTTGTTTGTTATTGTGCCTCGCTATAGCCTTGGAAACAGAGGAAAGAAAGCGTTTCCAAGTTAGTCATCGTTAGAAACGATTTCGCGGAACATAGCTGCTTCGCAAAAGTTGGGCAAGCCCCATCAACGAAAAATATGCCAACAAGCGAATGGAAAGACCCCAATTGAGACCAATTGCTAGTCTCGAATCCCGATTAGGCTGTCATTAAAATGGCTTAACAACAGCCAGAATAACAATCGCCAGCATCAGCAAGGTCGGAATTTCATTGAAATAACGATAGTAGACATGGCTCTTGCGATTTTGATCGGCTGCAAAAACGCGAACATAGCGTGCGCAGACCATATGGTATGCGGTCATCAGACTGACAAGCAGAAACTTGACATGCAGCCAGATGGCATCGGCCGCCCAGATGCCGTGACCAAAGGCCAACCACAGACCAAAAAGCCAGCTGGCGATCAGCGACGGATTCATGATGCCCTTGAGCAGCTTGCGCTCCATCACCTTGAAGGTCTCGGATTTATCGGAACCGATCTCGGCCGATGCATGATAGACGAACAACCGCGGCAGATAGAAGATACCCGCCATCCAGGTGATCACGCTGATGATATGCAGCGCCTTGGTCCACTCATAAGGCAGGAATTCCAGAAAATCCATTTCAGTCCTCAATAGTATTGATCAAAAACCGGTTCGCACAGCAAGTGCCACTTATATGGCTTGGATCGGGCAATTGCGTCCAGACTGCCCTACCCGTGATAGGACCGCACACGATCTATCAGACGATGAACCAGATTGATATCACCCTGTGGGGAAATGCCATGACCAAGGTTGAAGATGAAAGGCCCGTTGCTCCATGCGGCCATGATCCGGTCGATGGCCTCATCCAGATGCCGTTCATCCGACATCAGAAGGGTCGGATCGAGATTGCCCTGCAAAGCCACCTTCGGCTGAAGAGCGTCCCGCGCCCAGTCGAGTGGCACGGTCCAGTCGAGCCCGATCGCATTGACGCCGGTCACCGAGACAAAATCCTCAAGCCGCATCCCAGCCCCTTTTGGGAAACCGATGATCTTTGCATCGGGGATTTGTGCCCGCACGCCAGCCACTATTCTGGCAATAGGATCACGAGATGCCGTCACATAGAGCGCATCATCCAAGACGCCAGCCCAGCTGTCGAAAATCTGTACCGCATCGGCACCGCACTGCAACTGCTTGACCAGATAGAGGATCGAAGCTTCAACGAGACAATTGATCAACGCCTCGAAGACCTCGGGATGCTTGCGCGCAAACAGACGAGCCGGCGCCTGATCCGGAGTGCCATGCCCGGCGATCATATAGGTCGCAACGGTCCAGGGAGCACCACAGAAGCCAAGAAAAGTCGTTTCCTCCGGCAGCTCATGACGGATCTTGCCAACCGCCTCGAATACCGGGGAGAGATGATCAATCACCTTGGAAGGGTCAAGATCCATGATTTCTTCAGGAGAAATCGGATCAAGCTGTGGGCCTTCCCCTTGAACGAACCTGACCGAACGCCCAAGTCCATCAGGGATGACAAGAATATCCGAGAAGAGAATTGCTGCATCGAAGCCAAATCGACGAATGGGTTGCAGCGTCACTTCCGTTGCCAGATCTGGATTGTAGCAAAGGGAAAGAAAATCACCTGCCTGCGCTCTGGTGGCACGATATTCGGGAAGATACCGTCCCGCCTGCCTCATCAGCCAGATGGGTGGGGTCTTCTCGGTCTGGCCATTCAGAACGTTTATCAAGCGTCGATTGATCACGATATTTGTCTCCCCGTTTGCAGGCCGAATTGAGCACGATTCCCAGCAAACTTCCTAATAAAATATTTTAGTTTAATCTTTTGTTTATTCTTTTAGGCCGTGGATTGTGGGGGTTCTTTTTCGCCCACAAATTCCCCACAACGCGTCATGAACAACTGTGGTTTTCCGGTTACCAATTCCAAGACAGCCTTTTGGGATTACGGGGACAAGTCCCGCACGCCGCAGAAAGCTGCGCCCTGCAATGTGGTCAAATCCGGGTATGTTTGGAAGACAACTATTGAGCAATTTTTAACAAATTGTGTATTTACTGTTTGTTAACCTTGGTAAACAGAGTGTTAACAACTCGCTCATTGCGCAATCGAGCTTGGGGATTAAAAAATGGTTAACGAGCATGAAATCGTGAACTCTGAATAAACCGCCTGTTTATCCCACTTTGCCCACAGCCCCTGGGGAAGAATCGCTCATCGGGCTGTCAATAAGCCAGTTTCAAGACAGTTTGATGAAGAAAATGGCCAAACTCTGCGGGTTTGTCCTCCGGATAGGGCACTATTGGACAAACTGAGGGGGAAGGACCCACAAAGGGCGTTTCGTTTCGCTGCCCGTTGCTCTAAACATCGAACCAACCTTTTACAGCTTGGACCAGTTTCATGATTCCATTGATTCTCGCTTCGAAAAGTCAGGCACGGGCGTCTCTTCTGTCCAATGCCGGACTGTCCTTTGAAACTTTTGCTGCCGAAGTGGATGAACGGGCAGCAGAACAGCCGTTGGTCGAGGCTGGTGCACCACCCGCCGATATTGCCACCCTGCTGGCGGAAGTGAAGGCGATGGATGTTTCCACCCGCCATCCCGACACGCTGGTGATCGGGGCTGACCAGACTCTGGGCTTTGGGGATAAACGCTTCAACAAGCCGGAAAATGAGGACGCCGCCCGCCGACAACTGTTGGAACTCTGCGGACAAAGCCATCAGCTGCATTCGGCAGTGGCCTGTGCAAAGGGTGGGGAAATCCTCTGGAGTCACGTCTCGACGGCCACCCTCACCATGCGGCCTCTGAGCCCACAGGAGATCGGGCGCTATATGGCAAGAGTGGGCGATCAGGTGCGGTCCAGTGTCGGCTGCTACCAGCTGGAAGGGCTGGGTGTGCAGCTGTTTGAACAGATAGACGGTGACTATTTCACCATTCTCGGCCTGCCCCTTCTGCCCCTTCTTGGCTATCTGCGCCAGCATCAGGGATTGGAATTCTGATCATGAGCGAAGCAACACCCACTCAAATGCCAAAGGCTTTTGTCATCGGCTGGCCGATAGAACAGTCCAAATCACCGCTTATTCATGGCCATTGGCTTGACCACTATGGTCTTGCCGGCAGCTACGAGAAAATTGCCGTTGAACCGGAAAACCTCGGTGCCTTCATCAGCGAAATGAAAGCGCGGGGCTTTGTCGGCGGTAACGTGACCATTCCTCACAAACAGGCGGTGCTGGATCATGTAGACGTTATCCATCCGACCGCACAGAAGCTCAAGGCAGCCAATACCCTGTGGTTTGAAGACGGCAAGCTGCATGCGGATAATACCGACGGCTATGGTTTTCTGGCCAATCTCGATCAGCAGCAGCCTGGTTGGGACAGGGCAACCGGTGCAAATGCCATGGTGCTCGGGGCTGGCGGGGCTGCTCGTCCGGTCATCAATGGGCTGCTCGAGCGGGGCTTTGAAACCGTTACGATAGCGAATCGAACAAGATCGAAGTCGGAAGAGCTTGCGCAGCTGTTTGCCGCGCTCGGGCTGGGCGCTCGGGTGCTTGTGGTCGACTGGGAAAAGCGCGCTGAAAGCCTTAATTCCATTGATTGTCTGGTCAATACCTCAAGCCTTGGCATGATCGGGCAACCGCCTCTTGATCTCTCTCTTGACGCCCTGCCCGTTTCGGCGCTGGTCACCGATATTGTCTATAATCCGCTGGAAACGGACATCCTGCGGCAGGCCCGGATGCGCGGCAATCCGGTGGTCGATGGCCTTGGCATGCTGTTACATCAGGCTGTTCCGGGCTTCGAGCACTGGTTTGGCAAGCGCCCAATGGTCACCGACCTTCTGCGTCAGACGGTTCTGAAGAGCTTGTAGGAGCATCTCATGATCAAGATCGGCCTCACCGGTTCCATCGGAATGGGCAAGACGACGACCGGACAGATGTTTGTAGATCGCGGTTATCCGCTGCATGATGCCGATGCCACGGTCCACCGCCTCTACAAGGGAGCAGCCGTGCCGCTGATCGAAGCGGAATTTCCCGGTACCACAGGGCCGTTGGGGGTGGATCGGGCAGCGCTTTCGTCCCGCGTTATCGGCAATCCCGAGGCCATGAAACGTCTTGAGACCATCATCCACCCGCTGGTGCGACGGCAAGAGCGGGAATTCTACGATCAGGCCCGCGCCGATGGTATTGAAATGGTGGTGCTGGATATCCCGTTGTTGTTCGAGACCGGCGCCGAGGATCGTGTGGACGTCGTGGTGGTGGTCTCAGCCGATGCAGACACCCAGCGGCAACGGGTTCTGGCGCGGCCGGGCATGACGGTCGAGAAATTCGAGGCCATCAAGGCCAAACAGATGCCTGATGAGGAAAAGCGCAGCCGGGCGGACTATATTGTTGATACCGGCAGAGGTCTGGATGCCGCCGCCGCCCAGGTAGATGCCATCCTCAAGGATATCAAAAGACGCTTTGCACAAAGAGGCGAATAGATCATAGTCACCCTTTGTGGTGATTTGTTTGCGAGAGAGTTGAAAATGGTCCTGAGGGAAATTGTATTCGATACCGAAACAACCGGTCTGGACGTCATGACGGGAGACAGGGTTGTCGAAATCGGCTGCGTGGAACTGATCAATCACCTGCCGACGGAGAACAATTTTCACGTCTATATCAATCCTGAGCGGGATATGCCCGAAGAGGCCTTCCGAGTGCATGGCCTGTCGGAGGAATTCCTCTCCGACAAGCCGAAATTTGCTCAGATCGCCAAAGATTTCCATGAGTTCATCAAAGATACAGTGCTGATCGCCCACAATGCTAGCTTCGACATCAAGTTTCTCAACTGGGAGCTGGAAAAAGCCGGATTCCCGATAATCGACAAGGAACTGGTCATTGATACGCTGGCCATGGCGCGTCAGAGATTTCCGGCTGGCCCGAACAACCTCGATGTGCTCTGCAGCCGCTTTGGCATCGATAACTCGAAACGCACCCTGCACGGCGCTCTGCTCGATAGTGAGATTCTGGCGGACGTCTATCTGGAGCTGATCGGTGGGCGCCAGACCAGTTTCATGCTGTCCAGCGAACAGCAGAATGAGGCCGATAATGCTGCTGGTGGCACCGGCGCGCGCCAGCCTGCCAGAACACGCCCTACGCCCCTTCCCGCCCGGTTGACCGAAGCCGAGGTTGAAGCGCATCTGACCTTTCTGAAGGAAGTCAAGGGCGACGTCATCTGGGCGCAATACATGCCGCAGCCAGAAGCAGCCGATCAGACTGAGAGCTGATCTGGATTCACGTGAAACTGATTAACAAGCCGTTAACGGCGGCAATGAAGCGGCAATGAAAAAGCCGACTGGATATCATCCAGTCGGCTTTTCTCATTCTTGCACTTGCCAGCCAGCTTATTGGGTTGGCTGGGTCTGCTGCTGCTGAGCGGCCATTTCCATCATCCGCTGACGATAGAGCTGGGCAAAATCGATCGGATCCACATTCAGCGGAGGGAAGCCGCCGCGCATGGTCGCGTCGGAAATGATCTGACGGGCAAACGGGAACAGCAGACGCGGGCATTCGATCATCACGAACGGATGCAGCTGTTCCTGCGGAACGTTGGAGACCGAGAAGATGCCGGCATAGAGCAGTTCGACGTTGAACAGGGTGGTATCGTCGACGGTTGCCTTGGCGTTCAGGGTCAGTTCGGCTTCAAATTCGGTTTCGGAAAGCGGGGTGGCGTTCACGTTGATCTGAACGTTGATATCCGGAGCCTTCTCGCGGGGACGCAGGGAATCTGGAGCATTGGGATTCTCGAATGACAGATCCTTGATATACTGGGCCAGAATTCTCATGCCAGGCAGTTTGAGGTCTCCGCCTGCAGCTGCGCCATTTTCTTGTGCGTCGCTCATAAAACTGTTTCCTAATTCATTGGTTGAACAAACTGGGACAACAAAGGGAACTCCCGACAGTCTGGCACCTGAATTGTGTCGAGATCAGGCGCTATTGCCTGATCGCCTCCCTTGGATCATTTGGGTGCAACAGAAGGGTTCGATTTGATTATCCTCTTGTCTAGGAAACGCTGTAGCATGATGAACAGGCTGAAACAAGGAAAAGGCCCACGGGCCCATCGCATTTGACCGCTTTGCCCAAGTTTCTGGTCTGGCGGCTCTATGGCAGCTCTTGATTGCAACGGCCTTTATCTTTGCGGGGCGAGATCTTTGCTTGTCAGGAAGACTTGTTCCAGGGGGAATCCGGCCCATTACCATTTTCGATGACGGTGTGATCTTTCACTTCGCCAAACTGGTCCTCATCCAGATCGATGATGTCGTCATTCGAAGGCCGAGGGCTCGTGTTGCGTGACTGATAGCTGTAGCTCTCATAATAGGTGCCGCCACTGCTGCCAAAAGACTGGCTGTGCAGTCCGGCAACGGTGACCCGGCTCTTGAAAAAGTGGAAAATGCCGTCACGAATGCCGGGAACCAACAAGAGAAACCCGAAGGTGTCGGTGACAAAGCCTGGCGTCAGCAAAAGCAGACCGGCGGCCAGCAGCATGACACCATGTGCCATTTCCTTGCCGGGAATCTTGCCCTGATTCATCTGCTGCTGTGCCTGCCCGATCAAGGCAAAGCCTTGACGTCGCAGAAGAATGGTGCCGATAACCGCCGTCAGGAGCACGCCGAGCAAGGTGTTGACAACACCGATCTGCCCGCCAACAAGGATGAAGACGCCAATTTCCAGGATCGGCACTGCCAGCAGCAGAAAAGGAAGGAATGGAAAGAGCGATCTGTTCGTCACCTATGCGGTCTCCTCAAAAGATTGTGTTTTTTATGCTCCTTTCGTTTTCCATTATGGATTTGCAAGGAGCCCTTCCTTAAATATAGAAAGAAAAGTGAAAGTTTCAGTGCTTTTTTGCAAAATTCAACCTGACCAAGGCGAGCTATATGTCCCAATTCCTCGGTTTCGATTTAACTTCAGTCGTTTTCCTCATTATTGCCGTCGTCCTGTTCTGGCGCTTGAAGGATGTTCTTGGCACGAGGACAGGCAATGAAGCCGATCCTTTTGATCCGTTTTCGGATCATGAAAAGGACAAGGAGAGAAAGGCGCCCCCTGCAGATGACGTTGGGGATAATGTAATTGCCTTGCCAGACCGTGCCGAGAGTGAAGCGGAAACGGTGGAAGAGAAGAACCGGCGCATCGAGAAGATTGCCCCCGCTGGTTCATCGCTCAACGCTGCACTGTCCCAGCTTATGGCCATGGATCGCAGCTTTGATCCGGACAGCTTCGTTGCCGGGGCCCGCATTGCCTATGAAATGATTGTCACCGCCTATGCGGAGGGAGACCGCAAAACCCTCAAGCAGCTGCTGGCCGCCGATGTGTTCTCCGGCTTCACCAGCGCGCTGGACGAACGGGAGAGCAAGAATCTCCGGGTCGAATTCACCTTCATCGGCATCAACAAGTCGTCCATCGTGGAAGCGGAAGTGGCGGGCAATGAGGCACAGATCACCGTGCGCTTTGTCTCTTCCATCACCTCCTGCACCAAGGACGATATCGGCCATGTCATTGAAGGGGATCCGAATTCGGTCGAGGAAGTCACCGATATCTGGACCTTCAGCCGCGACATGAGCAGCCGGAACCCGAACTGGAAACTGATCGGAACCGAATCGGCCCAATGAGCGTGGAGACTGAACCACTGGATTTTTCCGATCTGGCAGGATGGGATGAACATGATCATGAGGCGGCTTTTGCCGCCTTTTGTCATTCCGCCCGCTTTCTTTTGCAGCGCCCGCCAACCTCGAGAGCTGGCAGTGCGGCGGCTGAAGATCTTCTGGTGATTGCCAGAGCCGCTCTGGCCCAGCCCGGTGCGCTTGATCGGCAGGCGGCCCGCCTGTTCTTTGAAAGCCACTTCCGGCCGGTTGCTCTTGTTGGCCCGGGCCTGCTGACGGGCTATTATGAACCGGTGTTCGAAGCCCGTCTCAGCCGCGACGAGACCTTTGCCTTCCCGCTGCACAAGCGGCCTGAGGATCTGGTTCCCCTCACCCCTGAAGAAGCAGAAAAGGCGGGCTTTACGCCGGAAACCAGCTTTGCCCGCAAAACCGCTGACGGCTTGTGCTTTCATGCCAGCCGGGCCGAAGTCATGGCGGGGGCACTGGATGGCAGAAATTTGGAGCTTGCGTGGTTGAAAGACCCGCTTGAGGCCTATGTCATTCACATCCAGGGGTCGGCCAGACTTGACCTCGGCGATGGCGCGGCCATGCGGATTGCCTTTGACGGCAAGTCCGGCCATCCCTATCGCTCGCTTGGCAAATATCTGATTGAACAGGGTGTTTTTACCGCCAGCAACATCACCATGGATGGTTTGCTGGCTCATCTGCGCTCGCTTGGCAGGGAAGGAACAAGGCTGTTGGGGGAAAACCCCTCCTATATCTATTTCAAGGCCATCTCTGAAGGGCATGAAGCCGATGAGGCAGGAGAGGACGCCCGGTTCGGACCGAAGGCCGCAGCAGGGGTTCCCCTTGTTCCCATGCGCAGCATCGCGGTGGATCGGCACATCCACACCTTCGGTTTGCCATTTTGGCTGGAAACCTTCTTGCCTGATGTGGACGGAGAGGGTAAACCCTTCAGGCAAATGGTCTTTGCCCATGACACGGGGTCTGCCATCAAGGGCACGGCTCGTGGTGACCTGTTCGTCGGAACCGGTCTCGAAGCCGGGACACTGGCCGGACAACTTCAACAACAGACACGCTTTATCTGCCTGATGCCAAGCCGGGTAGCTGACAACAGAGGAGGATGAATTGGCCCGTAAACCTCCCCTCAGTCGCAAGGATATCCGGCTCTGGAAGAAGGTGACCGAAACGGTCACGCCGCTGGAAGGGCGCTCTGCGGAGCTCAAGGCGTTGATTGAAACGCTGAAGGAACCCAAAGCACTCGATCAAGGCAACACCCCGGATCCTGCTCATCCGGTGCAGCGAAAGCACGCCAGTGCTGCCGAACTTGATGCCCTGAGGCAGGCAGGCATCCGTGGCAGGGATATCCCGGTCAGCCGAACCACCCCTCCTCTTGCAGGTATCGATCGCAAGGAAAAAAAGCGCATTGTTCAGGGGCGGCTTGCCATCGACGCGCGACTGGATTTGCACGGCATGACCCAGCGCGAGGCTCACACGGCGCTGTTCGGATTCCTCAAGAGCAGTCATCAGCAGCATTACAAGCATGTGCTTGTCATCACCGGCAAGGGTAGCCGTGGCGAGATGGAAACCTATGCCATCGGGCAGGAAAAGGGTGTGCTGCGCCGGGTCGTCCCGAAGTGGCTGTCCGAGCCGGATATCCGTAGCATCATCGTCGGCTTCGAGGAAGCCCACCCGACGCTCGGCGGCGCGGGAGCCTTGCATATCCGTCTCAGAAGGCGTAACAAAATCAAGTAGAAGCGATCCCTTCGCGCAGTTTCCCAGTTTATTTCTGGCGGTAACAAGGATCTGATCCATGACTCCCTTCGGTGCAAAATTGCGGCGTATGCGCAAGGAGCGGAACATCACACTCAAGGAAATGGCGGATCGGCTGGATGTCTCCAGTGCCTATCTTTCGGCGCTTGAGCACGGCAAGAGGGGCAAGCCGACCTGGTTCCTGATCCAGCGTATCATCGCCTATTTCAACATCATCTGGGACGAGGCAGAAGAGCTGCAGCGGCTGGCCGAAATTTCGGATCCGAATCCAACCATTCGCACCGCCGGTCTTGATCCCCGTGCGACCGAGCTGGCCAATCTGCTGGCCGAGCGCATCGACCAGATTTCCAAGGAAGGGCTGGAAGCGCTGATCCTTCAGGTCCGGTCGGCCTCCTCGCGCGGGCGCGGCATGGGAACGCCCGATTTCAGGGACCAGACCTGAGGCGAAGTTATTATTATTCTGCCAAACGCAATCTTCAGGCATTGAAAAAGGGCACATCCGAAAACGGCGTGCCCTTTCTTTTATCGTTCTTGGTTCCGGTGACCGGACCTTAGAGAATATAGCGGCTGAGATCGGTATTCTTTGCCAATTCGCCAACATTCTCGCGCACAAACGCACCGGTAATCTCGATTGTCTCGCCACCGCGATCCGGTGCTTCGAAGGAAATATCCTCGAGGATCTTTTCCATCACGGTCTGTAGACGCCGGGCTCCGATATTCTCCACCGTGCTGTTGAGTTCCACCGCGATGTCGGCAATGGTCTCGATCGCATCATCGGTAAAGGACAGCGTGACCTCTTCGGTGGCCAGCAGAGCCGAATACTGTTTCGGCAGATTGGCCTCCGTATCGGTCAGGATGGCCTTGAAGTCTTCCCGTGTCAGCGCGCGCAGCTCTACCCGGATCGGCAGACGGCCCTGCAACTCGGGCAGAAGGTCAGATGGCTTGGAGACATGGAAGGCGCCAGAAGCGATGAACAGGATATGGTCGGTCTTCACCGGACCGTATTTCGTCGTCACGGTAGTGCCCTCGATCAGCGGCAGCAGGTCGCGCTGAACGCCTTCGCGGGAGACATCAGCCCCGCCTCTGCCCTCGCCGGCGCAGATCTTGTCGATCTCGTCAAGGAAGACAATACCGCTGTTTTCCACCAATGATATCGCCTCCGAAACAATTTGGTCTTCGTCCAGAAGCTTGTCGGATTCTTCCGTGATCAGAAGGGCATAGGAATCCTTGACGTTGACCTTGCGCTGTTTGGTGCGGCCGCCAAAGGCCTTGCCGAACATGTCGGAGAGATTCATCACGCCCATTGATCCACCGGGCATGCCGGGAATTTCAAAGGACGACATTGGCGAGCTGGTGTCTTTCACCTCAATCTCGATTTCCTTGTCATCCAGCAGGCCATCGCGCAGCTTCTTGCGGAAACTGTCACGGGTGGCAGGGCCTGCCCCCGGTCCTACCAGAGCATCAAGCACGCGCTCCTCGGCGGCACCGTGCGCCTTGGCCTGCACATCCTTGCGTCGCTTTTCGCGCGTGAGAATGATGCCGCTCTCAATCAGGTCACGCACGATCTGGTCGACATCGCGGCCCACATAGCCAACTTCGGTGAATTTGGTCGCCTCGATCTTGATGAAGGGTGCGTTTGCCAGTTTGGCCAGACGGCGGGAAATCTCGGTCTTGCCGACGCCGGTTGGCCCGATCATCAGGATGTTCTTGGGCAGAACTTCTTCCCTGAGATCATCGTCCAGCTGCTGTCGGCGCCAGCGGTTGCGCAGGGCAATCGCCACGGCCCGCTTGGCGTCTTTCTGGCCGACAATAAAGCGGTCGAGCTCGGAAACGATCTCGCGAGGGGAAAAATCGGTCATTCTTGTCTCTCCTGAAGGCTTGCGGCAAGAGCCGCGCCCTTTTCGTTCCGGCCCAGTAGGCCCCCGACAGTCTTGTGCTTGTCCCTACGGCAGCGGTCAAGGTTCGGGATCAGGCCGAAAGGCATGCCCTATTTGGCATCCAGTACTTCAATCGTCAGATGGTCATTGGTGTAAACGCAGATTTCCGCGGCAATGGCCATGGCCTTGCGGGCGATGGCCTCGGCGTCCATGTCCGTATCCATCAGGGCACGGGCGGCCGCCAGCGCGTAGTTGCCACCGGAACCGATTGCCGTGACACCATATTCCGGTTCAAGCACGTCACCGGTACCGGTCAGCACCAGTGAAACCTCCTTGTCGGCGACGATCATCATCGCTTCAAGACGTCGAAGGTAGCGATCGGTTCGCCAGTCCTTGGCCATGTCGACGCAGGCGCGGGTCAGCTGATCGGGATATTGTTCAAGCTTGGCTTCCAGACGTTCAAACAGCGTGAAGGCATCGGCCGTTGCTCCTGCGAAGCCGCCAATCACATTGCCTTTTCCCAAAGGGCGCACCTTGCGGGCGTTGCCCTTGATCACCGTCTGTCCGAGGCTGACCTGTCCGTCGCCTGCAACAACGACCTTGCCGCCTTTGCGAACGGTGAGGATGGTGGTTCCGCGCCAGCCGGGAAAAGCCGAATTTTGAGAAGACTGATCTGTCATGAATGAATTTGTCCATCATCTTGCCCGTTGTATCGGGCCGTGCGGGGAAGCGAACTGAGTGTCCAACAATCCGCGTGGGTTTAACCAGATGTAAGCATCCGTCTGTGATTTTCAATCTCGCTTTTATTGAAAGCGGAATGCAAGGCTTTTGCGCCCGTTTGCGCCATATAGCGCAGCTTTCGTTGGCATTCCGTCAACAATGCGACTAAAACCGCAAATATAGATGCATTCCGATTGCATTTTGGGCGCGCTGCCCTATGGATTTGTCCCCTGTGCCCTGATACATAACGTTGGAATGAACAAAACGAAGGAAAGCCTTCATGCGCACCGCATCGATCACCAGAACCACCAATGAAACCGACATTTCGCTCTCCATCAATCTCGATGGAACCGGCAGCTACGCCATTGATACCGGCGTCGGATTTCTGGATCACATGATCGATCAACTGTCGCGCCATTCGCTGATCGACATGACGATCAAGGCCAACGGTGACCTGCATATCGATGCCCATCACACGGCTGAAGACATCGGCATCGCTCTCGGTCAGGCCTTCAAGGAGGCGCTGGGCGACAAGAAAGGCATCACCCGTTATGCCGATGTGCATCTGCCGATGGACGAAACCATGACCCGCGCTGCGGTTGACGTGTCCGGACGGCCCTATCTGGTCTGGGACGTGACCTTCAGCCGCGACAAGGTCGGGGATTTTGATACCGAGCTGTTCGAGGAATTTTTCCACGCATTCGCTCAGAACGCCGGCATCACCCTGCATATTGCCAATCTTTACGGTACCAACAACCACCATATCGCCGAGAGCTGCTTCAAGGCAGTGGCGCGCGTGCTGCGCAAGGCGGTCGAGGTGGATCCCCGTCAGGCCGATCGTGTTCCCTCGACCAAGGGAACATTGAATGGATGATTGGACGGACTTGCGGCGTTGATCTGCTCGATCGCTGGCATTCGCAAGCCCCGTTGAAGAGGCAGGACCATGGCTTCCTACACGATCTATGAAAAACCCGGTCTATCACTGGATGAGACCATTGAAAGCGCCGTGATTGTGAAAAATCACTACTCCGCGCTGGCTTTCTTTCTGCCGGTCATCTGGATGCTGGTGAGGCGGCTGTGGTGGGTGCTGTTCGGCTACGTGCTGTTCATGCTGCCGATCTGGTCGCTTTATGGCTATCTGCCGCTGTGGTCGGAAATGCTGATCAGCCTGCTGACCAGTGTCTGGGTCAGTGTCGAGGCGCCGAACCTTATCGGCTGGCAGCTGGAAAGAAAGGGTTATGTGGAAGTCGTGACCCTGTTTGCCGAAAGTCGGGATCATTGCGAATTGCGCTATGTTGATTTCAGACTGAAAGCCGCCAAACAGGCTACTCCGGTAACCTCTGGCCTCAAAACCACGGTAAAACCGCCTCTGGCGCAAAAACAAGATTCGCCTTTCTTCAAGGTGAAACCGACCGACAGGATGGAAAGCGGCCCGGTTATCGGGTTGTTCCCAACGCCGGATCCCTCCCAGGAGACAAAATAATGCGCATCGCAATCATTGATTATGGCTCGGGCAACCTGTGCTCGGCGGCCAAGGCATTTGAGCGGGCGGCTCGCGAGAGCAGTCTTCAGGCCGAGGTTCTGGTCACCTCCCATCCCGAAGATGTTCGTCTGGCAGATCATATCGTGTTGCCGGGCGTGGGTGCCTATGCGGATTGTCGGGCCGGTCTTGATGCGGTTGATGGCATGGTCGAAGCGCTCAACGAAGCCGTGATTGCCAATGGCAGGCCGTTTCTCGGCATCTGTGTCGGGTTGCAGCTGCTTGCCAGCCGCGGCCTTGAATATAAGGTCACTGAAGGACTTGGCTGGATTCCCGGCGACGTGGTTTCCCTTGAGCCGTCCGATCCGAGCCTCAAGATCCCGCACATGGGCTGGAACACCGTGGAACTGGTAAGGGATCATCCCGTCTGGGCTGGCATCCCCACAGGACCTGACGGGCTGCATGCCTATTTCGTGCATTCCTATCATCTGAAGGCCGCCAATCCGGCGCATGTGCTGGCAACGGCCGACTATGCCGAAACCGTGACGGCCTGCGTTGGTCGCGACAATATCATCGGAACCCAGTTCCACCCGGAAAAAAGCCAGAAGCTGGGCCTTGCCCTGATTTCCAATTTCCTCAAATGGAGGCCATGAATGATCATCTTTCCCGCTATCGATCTGAAGGACGGTCAGTGCGTACGCCTCAAGCTGGGTGACATGGAGCAGGCCACCGTTTTCAACAATGATCCGGGCGATCAGGCCCGCCGGTTTCAGGATCAGGGCTTTGAATGGCTGCATGTGGTCGATCTGAATGGCGCGTTTGTCGGCAAGTCGGAAAACACCGCCGCTGTTGACAGTATTCTGAAGAACACCACCAATCCGGTGCAGCTCGGCGGCGGCATCCGCGACCTGAAAGGAATCGAGCATTGGCTGGAAAAGGGGATCACCCGCGTGATTCTCGGCACCATCGCCGTGCGCGACCCGCAGTTGGTGCGCGAAGCCTGCAAGCAGTTTCCAGGCCGCGTCGCCGTCGGCATCGACGCCAAGGGCGGCAAGGTCGCCGTTGAAGGCTGGGCCGAAACGTCCGAACTGACCACCGTCGATCTCGCCAAGCAGTTCGAGGATGCCGGTGTTGCCGCCATCATCTATACCGATATCGACCGCGATGGCATCCTGAAGGGCCTCAATATTCCCTCGACGCTGGAACTGGCCAATGCAACCTCCATTCCCGTCATCGCGTCTGGCGGGCTGGCATCGATCGATGATGTCAAACGGCTGCTTGAGCCCGATTGCACCATTCTGGAAGGGGCAATCACGGGCCGGGCGCTCTATGATGGCCGCCTTGATCCCAGTGAGGCCCTTGGCCTGATTGCCGCGGCCAAAGCCGCAGGAGAGAAAGCATGCTGAAAGCCCGTGTCATTCCCTGCCTTGATGTCAAGGACGGCCGCGTCGTCAAGGGCGTCAATTTCGTCGATCTGAAGGACGCCGGGGATCCGGTGGAAAGCGCCAAGGCCTATGATGCCGCCGGTGCCGACGAGCTTTGTTTCCTCGATATCACCGCCAGTCACGAAAATCGCGGTACCATTCTGGATGTGGTGCGCCGCACCGCCGAGGAATGCTTCATGCCGGTAACCGTCGGTGGCGGCATCCGCACCACCGACAATATCCGCGATCTGTTGAAGGCCGGTGCCGACAAGGTGTCGATCAACACCGCCGCCGTGTTGCGCCGGGAGTTCATCAGGGAAGCGTCAGAGAAATTCGGAGCCCAGTGCATCGTGGCCTCGGTTGATGCCAAGCGCGTCAGCAAGGAGGGCGAGCCGCTCAAATGGGAAATCTTCACCCACGGTGGCCGCACGCCAACCGGCATTGACGCCATCGAATATGCACAGGAAGTGGTTGATCTTGGGGCCGGTGAAATCCTGCTGACCTCGATGGACCGGGACGGCACCAAGATTGGTTTCGATATCGATCTGACCCGCAAGATTGCAGATATGCTGACCGTGCCGGTGATTGCCTCCGGCGGCGTTGGAACCCTTGAGCATCTGGTCGAGGGTGTGCGCGATGGCCATGCCACGGCGGTTCTGGCTGCCTCCATTTTCCATTTTGGTGAATATTCCATCAGGGAAGCCAAGGACTATATGGTCAAGGCAGGCATTCCGATGCGGATGGATCTGGACAAATAGTCTCTACCAAGTCAAACGACAATCGCAAGCAGGGTCCCTCCGACGGGAGACGGCCTTTCTTTGCAGGAAAGGGAATGATCGTGATACCATTCACTCTCAATGATCTCGAGGCGATTATCGCAAGCCGTGCCGATTCCGAAGATCCGAAGTCCTATACCCGCAAGCTGATCGGCAAGGGCGTTGGCAAATGCGCCCAGAAAATGGGCGAGGAAGCCGTGGAAGCCGTGATTGCTGCCGTCAAGATGGACAAGGAAGAGCTGACATCCGAAACGGCCGATCTGCTGTATCATCTTCTCGTCGTGCTCAAGATCTGCGATGTGCCACTCAGCGATGTCATGGCAGAGCTGGCAAGCCGCACGGGCCAGACCGGACTTGAGGAAAAGGCCTCGCGCCCGGCTGACTGATCCTGACGACGGGCTGCTGACAACAGGCATGCGGTACTATCAGCTCCGCTCCGGCTCCGTCTTTCGGGCTGGGAGACTTGGCAGATGGCGCCGTCACGAGCCCGACTTTCGGCGAAAATGCTCTAAAGTCTAGTGGAATGGCTAGCGTATTCGCGTTAGCAGGTGCAAAAGCCTGTAGATATTGAGCTTGATCAACCCCTTTGAAGTCTTCAATCGCTAGGGTGCGCGCGCCCGACATGGTCAATGGTTTGGCGCAAGAGCCAGGGTCGGATCAGTTCAGGACCAAGCGGGTTGAAGGAGCGCGAAACGGGAAATCGGCGGACAGTCGATCAAATAGGCTCCGAGGATATGTGATGAAGCAAACGGTAAACCGCCAACTGTCCCCCTACCGGGTCTTTACCAGCGACGAATGGGCGACTCTGCGAGCCGATACACCCCTCACGCTGACAGCGCCCGATCTGCAGAAAATCAAGAGTCTCAACGATCCGATTTCTCTTGATGAGGTGGAAGAGATCTATCTGCCGCTGTCCAGACTGCTCAGCTATTATGTCGAATTCGCCAAGGGTCTCAACAACGCCACCCAGCATTTTCTGGGCACCAGTGAGCCGAAGACCCCGTTCATCATCGGCATTGCCGGTTCTGTTTCTGTCGGCAAGTCGACCACGGCGCGCCTGTTGCAGACCCTGTTGAGCCGCTGGCCTGCCAGCCCCAAGGTGGATCTGGTCACCACGGACGGTTTTCTTCTGCCCAACGCCGTGCTGGAAGCCGAAGGCCTGATGCGCCGCAAGGGCTTTCCAGAGAGCTATGACCGCACTGCACTGATCGAGTTTCTGACCAACATCAAGGCGGGCAAGCGCAATGTCCGCGCCCCGGTCTACTCCCACTTCTACTATGATGTGATGTCAACCGAAGCCCAGATCGTTGATCAGCCCGATATCCTGATCCTCGAAGGCCTCAATGTGTTGCAGACGAGCATTCTGCCGACGGACGCCAAGGACATTCCGTTCGTGTCCGACTTCTTCGATTTCTCGGTCTATATCGATGCCGATGAGGACATGCTGCACCAGTGGTATCT
Source organism: Cohaesibacter haloalkalitolerans (assembly GCF_003574655.1). GTDB lineage: Bacteria > Pseudomonadota > Alphaproteobacteria > Rhizobiales > Cohaesibacteraceae > Cohaesibacter > Cohaesibacter haloalkalitolerans. Next base: position 293,935 of record NZ_QNUM01000001.1, on the reverse strand, counting down.
GGAGCGTTTCTCGCGCCTGCGCGAAACCGCCTTCCGCGATCCCGGCTCCTATTTCCACCGCTATTCCCTGATTGAGGAAAAGGAAGCCCTGCAGATTGCCAATGATCTCTGGACCTCCATCAACCTGGTCAACCTCAGGGAGAATATTTTCCCCACCCGGCCGCGCGCCGATCTGGTTCTGCGCAAGGAAGATGGCCATGCCATCACCACGGTGATGTTGCGCAAACTATGACGCTGCAAGGCTCAGACCGGATGCAAAACAAAAGGCGGCCATAGGGACCGCCTTTTTTCATGTCTTGATGGTTCTCGGCTCGCCGCACTAGAGCAGGCGAGCCTGATCTGCTGCGTGCCGTAGGTCATGCTCAGGCCGAGGCCCCACATGCTGGATGACCTCAGCAGCACAGAAATTGCCGAGCATGGTGCATTTTTCAAGGCTCATGTCTTGTGACAGGCCATAGAGGAAGCCGGAAGCATAGAGGTCACCAGCGCCCGTCGTGTCAACCAGCTCGCGGATGGAGCAGGCCGGAACGTGATGGGTCTGGTTGCCGGCAATGGCTACGGAGCCTTCCTTGCCAAGGGTCACCGCAGACAGGGCTGTATCCTGCCTCAGGGCATTGAGCGCGGTTGCCCGGTCAGACGTCTGGTACAACGCCTTGGCTTCGGACTCATTGGCAAACACGATATCAACCTGCTTTGTCTGGATCAGTTCGAGGAATTCATCCCGGAACCGGTCGACGCAGAAACTGTCCGACAGCGTGATGGAAACCTTGCGCCCGGCGGCATGGGCCACCTTTGCTGCCTTGCGGAAGGCATTCTTGGCGTTTTCCTTGTCCCACAAATAGCCTTCCATGTAGAGAATGCCGGAATCTGTGACCACTGTTTCGTCGATGTCCAGTTCGGTCAGTTCGCTGCAGGCACCCAGATAGGTGTTCATGGTGCGCTCGCCGTCGGGCGAGATCAGCACCATGCAGCGGGCGGTCGGATCGCCGCCGACCAGCGGCTTGATGTCGAAATGGGCACCAAGCGAACGCATGTCATGGGCGAAGATCTCGCCAAGCTGGTCATTGGCAACCTTGCCGAAATAGGCGGCCTTGCCGCCAAGACTGGCCAAGCCGAAAATGGTGTTGCCAGCGCTGCCACCGGAGGATTCGATGCCCGGGCCCATTTTGGCATAGAGATATTCGGCGCGCTCGGTGTCGATCAGATTCATCGACCCCTTGTGCAGACCTTCGGCTACAAGGAAGTCATCTTCAACCCGTGCAAGCACATCGACGATGGCGTTGCCAATTCCCAGAACATCAAAACGTGGTGCAGTCATTCTCTTCTCCCGCCGCAAACGCTCCTTCGGCGAAGGGATGGACCGAAGGAACCCCGGCGTATCTTGTTTGCCAGAAGTCGCAGGCAGTATAGGGAGACGACAAGGCATGGCAACCGGCAAATCCGCTCAATTCCTCTTGCACATGTGCTTATGCCCGCCTATGTGAGACGGGACACCCCGTTAACAGTGCAAAGAGAATTCCGATCATGTTGTCTCCGGCCCTTCTGGCGCTCAACCAGCTTTTCACCAAACCGTTCCGCTCCGTCCTCTGGAAGATGCTGGGCATCACTCTGCTGCTCTTGTTACTGGTCGGGATCGGAATGCAGTCCGGGCTGGAATATCTGCTGAGTCAGGAATCCTTCCTGCCCGGCTGGGCCGAAACGATGGCAGGCATTCTGGCCGGTCTCGGTCTGTTTTTCGGGCTTGGATTCCTGATCGTCCCGGTTTCGGCTGTGGTTGCCAGCTTGTTTCTTGACGAGGTCAGCCATATCGTTGAGAGCACCTACTACCCCAACGAGCCCAAGGGGCGCGACATGCCGATGATGGAAGCAATCGTTCAGACGATGCGCTTTCTGGGCGTGGTGATCGGGGTCAACCTGCTGGTGCTGATCCTGATCCCCTTTCTGGGTCTTGGTGTGCCGCTGTTCTTTGTTGCCAACGGCTATCTGCTGGGGCGGGAATATTTCGAACAGGCTGCCTTTCGCTTCAGGTCCCGTCAGGACATCAAGGAGCTGCGCGCCCGGCATGGGGCCAAGATCTTCCTGTCCGGTCTGATCATCGCGCTGTTTGTGGCCATTCCGTTCCTCAACCTGCTGACACCGCTTTTCGCCACCGCCTATATGGTGCATGTCCACAAGCGGGTGACGGGCTCGCAACCCTCACGCCTTGAAGCACAGGCCGCATAAGCCCGGCACAGATCCGGGAAAGACCTGAAAACCGAACGAAAACAAGCCGCCCTTTATGCCATTCCGGCATCGAGAGGCGGCTTTTCTTGTCTTTAACTCCCGAATTCGCCGGTCTGGTCCGGTGTGCTCTGCTTGTTTTCATATGGATCCAGCTCGACAATCGGCGCCGCCACGGAATAGGTTTTATCCTTGAAGCGGCAGAGGTCGGCGACGATGCATTTGTGGCAGTCGGGCTTGCGCGCCTTGCAGACATAGCGACCGTGCAGGATCAGCCAATGGTGGGAATGGCGGACGTAGGGCGCGGGGATGACATGTTCCAGCGCCAGTTCCACGTCCTCGACGGTCTTGCCCGGAGCAAGTTCCAGCCGGTTGGCAAGCCGAAAGATATGGGTGTCGACGGCAATCGTCGGCTGGCCAAAGAAGATATTGAGCACCACATTGGCGGTTTTGCGCCCAACGCCGGGCAGGCTCACCAGCGCCTCGCGATTATCGGGAACCACACCGCCGAATTCATCAATCAGCTTTTGGCTAAGCAGGATGACATTCTTGGCCTTGTTGCGATAAAGCCCGATGGTCTTGATATAGGTCTCGACCACCTCTTGCCCCAGCGCCACCATCTTTTCGGGGGTGTCAGCCACGGCAAACAGCGGACCGGTTGCCTTGTTGACGCCGACGTCTGTGGCCTGTGCCGACAGGACAACAGCCACCAGCAGGGTGTAGGCGCTGGTATAGTCGAGCTCGCCGCGCGGATTGGGGCGTTGCCGGGAAAAGCGCGCAAACAGTTCTTCGATGTCTTCCCTGGACATCTTGCTCCACTTGCGGCGGCGCACGGGCTTCTTGCCCGCTGGTGCTGCCTTGCTGGCCTTCTTTGTCTTGCCCTTGGCGCTGGCTGCTTCGCTGTCCTTCACAATGGCCCCCTTGATGCTATTCGGCTGGCGGTTGGTCCCCTGCCCGGTTCCTTTATCCGATTCTTCCGGGGCTGAGACAAGGCCCAACTTGCGAAGAATGACAGGCGCGAAAGCAAGTTTCGGGTGGTTGAAGCAACGCCGACGCTGTAGCATCAGGGGCAGTGATGTGGAGCGAGCGCAGACCAGTGGATAGGCCGAACAGAGGGGTGAACCATGACACACGAGAAGATGCTGCCAGCCAGCCTGCCGCTTGATGGCGACTGCCCCATCCTGCCCGATGCCCTGACCGGCACGGAAGAAAAGCAGGAAGCGCTGAGGGACTATGACACCATCCGCCGATCCATTGAATATCTGACGGACCACTGGCGCGATCAGCCGAGCCTTGAGGCGCTTTCCGATCACATCGGCCTGTCGCCCCACCATCTCCAGCGACTGTTCACCCGCTGGACCGGCGGCCTGTCTCCGAAGGGCTTCATTCAGGCCGTCACTCTAGACAATGCCAAGAAGATGCTCGATCAATCCGCATCCGTAATGGAAACAGCCTTTGAAGTGGGCCTGTCCGGTTCTTCCCGCCTGCATGATCTGTTTGTCACTCATGAAGCCATCACACCGGGGGCCTACAAGGCCAAAGGCGCCGGGTTGACCATTGATTATGGCTTCCACCCCAGCCCCTTCGGTCAGGCTCTGGTGATGGTGACCGAGCACGGCCTTGCCGGTTTGGCCTTTGCCGATCCCGGCGAGGAACAGGCGGCCCTTGCCGACATGTGTACCCGCTGGCCAAGGGCGCACTATCGACAGGACCAGCAGGCGACAGGCCCCTATGCGCGTCGTATCTTCAATCCTTCCGCCTGGCAGGAAGAGCAGCCCTTGCGGATCACCCTGATCGGCACCGACTTCGAGATTCGTGTCTGGGAGATGCTCTTGAAGATCCCGCTGGGCAACCTGACCACCTATTCGGATATTGCCGAAGGGCTGGGCAAGCCCACGGCAGCCCGCGCCGTCGGAACGGCGGTGGGCAAGAACCCGATTTCCTTCGTCGTGCCCTGCCATCGCGTGTTGGGCAAGGGCGGCTCCATCTGTGGCTACCACTGGGGCCTGACGCGCAAACGGGCAATTCTTGGCTGGGAACAGGGGCAGGTCAGCGGTGGGGCCTGACAATGCGAATGGCCCAAAAAAGGGTGGCCGAAGCCACCCTTTCAATCATCAGCAATAACGCCGCGTCGATTAGCCAAGGATTTCCTTGGAAGCGATGGTGGTGTCTGCATTGAATTTGTAGACGATCGGAACACCGGTGCCCAGGTTGACTTCAAGGATTTCTTCCTTGGTCAGACGGTCCAGAACCATCACGATGGAGCGCAGGGAGTTGCCGTGTGCAGCGCAGAGCACAGACTTGCCAGCCATGACCTGTGGCAGGATGTCGGTGATGAAGTAAGGCAGCGTGCGGGCTGCGGTGTCCTTCAGGCTTTCGCCGCCCGGAGGAGGTACGTCGTAGGACCGGCGCCAGATGTGAACCTGTTCTTCGCCCCATTTCTTGCGAGCGTCGTCCTTGTTGAGGCCAGACAGATCGCCATAGTCGCGTTCGTTGAGGGCCAGATCGCGGTAGGTCGTCAGGTCGGACTGACCAACGCCATCGAGGATATGCTGGCAGGTCTTCTGGGCGCGCTGCAGGTCAGACGTAAAGGCGACGTCGAATTTCATGCTCATGTCGTTGAGCTTCTTGCCAGCGGCAATAGCTTCAGCCGTGCCCTGCTCGGTAAGGTCGGGGTCTTTCCAGCCGGTGAAAAGGTTTTTCAGGTTCCATTCGCTCTGGCCATGACGTGCCAGCACTAGTGTCCGTTCCATCGGATCCACTCCTTCACTGCAAATTGAAACGCTTCACTGTTGGTCTGAGCCGCAGAACGGACAGGAAAGCGCTGTGTTAATTCGGTTTGCAGCACTTCCCGCGAACTGGATTTCGCGAGAATTGCCCTTATTGCGGTAACAAACTCCAGCCATGCGGCGGCTCTGTTCAATTCAGTCCCAGAACATCCATCATGGAGTAAAAGCCAACGGGTTTGTCTTTTGCCCACAGTGCAGCCTTCACGGCACCACGGGCAAAAATGGAGCGATCCTGGGCCTTATGCGTGAGCTCGATGCGCTCGCCTTCCCCTGCCAGGATCACACTATGCTCGCCAATGACCGATCCGCCACGCAAGGTGGCAAATCCGATGCTTCCCCGTTCCCGGGCTCCGGTCATGCCTTCGCGGGACATGACGGCATTGGCGTGCAAATCGATGCCGCGCCCACGCGCAGCCGCTTCGCCAAGCAACAGGGCCGTACCGGACGGTGCGTCCACCTTGTGCTTGTGATGCATTTCAAGAATTTCGAGATCGAAGTCGGCGTCGAGCGCCTTGGCTGCCTGCTCGATCAGTTTCGAGAGCAGGTTGACCCCAAGGCTCATGTTGCCCGAGCGCACCATGGTGGCGCCGCCTTCGGCAATGCCTTTCAGCTCGGCTTCCTCTTCCGGTGTGAAGCCGGTGGTGCCAACAATGTGGATCTTGTTTTTGGCTGCCGTGATACGGGCAAAGGCAAGCGAGGCCTTCGGAGCCGTGAAATCGATCACGCCATCGGCAGTATCAAGTGCCTTGCCGAGATCACTGGTGACAGCCACGCCAAGCGGCGGCAGACCGGCCAGCGTACCGGCATCCATGCCCAGACAGTCGGATCCCTCCCGTTCCACGGCACCGGCAACGCACAGACCCTGTTGTTCGGAAATCGCGGTGATGAGTGCACGACCCATGCGCCCCTGAGCACCTACAACAACAAGCCGTATGTCGGTCATGACGGAATCCCACCTTTGGTTTCGAGAAGGAGGCAAAATATTCAGGCTTTCTTCTATGCGGTATGTGACCTTAGTGCAAGTCCAATGCATTCATTTGCCGGTCCTATTCCGAAGAATGCATGAATTTTATGGCAACAGGGAAAGCTTGTCAGCCAGCAGGCGGCCGAGCCCCAGAAGATAGTCTTCCTGCATCGGGGTCAAGCAGCTGATCGCATCGGCTGCCATTGGAGGCGAAAGCCGAGAGCAGTCAATGAGCGTCAGCCACCCCTTTTCAACCAGCATCTCATAATAGTCCTTCTCGTCTGCCGATTGGATCGAAGCGGCAGGAACAAGGGCGGCCACGGGCTTGCGACAGGCGACGGCCTCGGTGACCATGGAGATGGAATCGGAGGTGACAAAAATCTCATCTGCGTCCAGCATGACGGAAATCGCTTCGCCCGGCCCTGTTTTGGCATAGTCACGGAAAACGAGCCGTTCCGGATGACGCGCGGCAAGGTCGGCAAGATCCTTCTGCCAACTGGCTGGTGTGCGGCGGGAGCTGGAAATCACCCAGTTGCGGCTGGCAAGGTTGGTCTCAAGGAAGGACAGCAGCGCCGTCCAGTCCCCATCGGATAGCGGATGCGACCGGGTTGGCGCCCCGACCATCAGCGCCCGATAGGAGCCTGAAAAATCTGGGCCCAGCGAGAGATCCTTGCTGGTGTCACGGCCCACCGGACTTGGCTTCAGCGTGACGATGGCATTGGGATAGCGCAGATAGGACTTGGAAATATGCAGGATCGCAGTAAAGCGATCAGCCGGAATGTTGCGGATGCTGCCGGAAAACAGGCTCTGGCAACCATAGCGACGGGCCAGCAGCAGCAGATAGGGCAGTGTCCGGCCGCCCGCCGAGACGACAAGGTCTGGCTTCTGTTGGGGCCTTAATCGGTTCGATAGCGAAATGAATTCGAGGAAAGACAGGGGCAGTACCGACTTGGCGCACAGGACACGCACGGTTTGCTGTGGCAGCAGGCCACGCTGGGGGACGGTCAGCCATTCCACGTCCACCGGGCCCAATCTCCCGAGCGCCATTGCGACGGCCTCGCTCTGGTGATAGTGACCGGGCTTGTCATCCCTCAACACAAGAATTCGCATGAAACTTCCTTAAAACCAGCTGGACGGGTGCCCAAAACCGGGTGTCTTGAGCCGTAAGCGCCTGCATCGCTTCGTTACAGGGATGGATTGACCAAAATGGGAGCCCCGTCAAGGGCCCTTCTTTCGGCGGCCTGTTCGTCGCACATCCGTCTGATCTCTCCGAACATCGCGTCAGCCTTCTTGCGACAGGACTGTCGAAATGCCTGGATGCTGGCCAGTTCTTCCTCTGAAAAAGCCCCGAAAGCCGTTTCGAGCGCAGCGAGGTCCATTGCTTCCAGACTGTCGATGTCGATCAGGCGATGTCTGAGCCCGGCTTCCTCAAGCAATGCCTCAGTCTTCCAACTATTGGACTTGAGGGCGCAGAAGGGAACATCATACAGCAGGGCGTAACAGACTGCATGAAACCGCCCAGCCACCAGCAGCGATATGCCGGATTGGAAAAGGGCCCGAAAATCGGCAGCGCGGGGAATGCAGTAGGCATATTTGGGATTGCCGATCGCACCCGAAGAGCCCTTGCCGACGAGATGCTTGATCCAGAACAGGCTGGTGCGCTTGAAATTGCCAAACGGGCCTTTCCCCAAAGTCTCGGGGATCGCGGCAAGAGACAGGAAACGACTACTCTTGAGCCGCGCTGCTCGATTGCGCAGACGGCGGCTGATGGCCTTGAGCGTGCTGTCGGTGAAGGTCACAGCGCCGCCATTGCCTGGCTTGCCGTTGCTGCCGACCTCTGAGGGATCAAAGGAAAGGGTCAGATCAGGCACATGGCGTGCGGCAAGTCCGGCCTTTTCCGCCTCCTTGAGGCTCTGTTGATCGCGCACGAAAATGGCCGTCGCTGAAGCCAGATCGGAACGGATCGTCTCACCCAGATTTTGAAACAGCGAGTTGATGAGAAAAACCGGAACATTGTGGTCGGCGCCCCAGCGGCTGGCACGGGCGATGGCAAAGGACGACGGGCTGTCGTCATGCAGGCTGCCCTCGCCATTGATGATGACGAGATCGATCCTGTCAGCGTCGATGGCAATGGTCATGTCGCTGGTGTAGCGGGCGACGATCTCGATGCCGTAACGATGGCAGAAATAGCCGATCTGCTCGCAAACCAGACGGCAGCCGTGGTGCCCCAGAGCCGATGTGTCGTTGAAGAGGACAGCTCTCAGAATCTTCATGGGAAACCCTTGCTGCTTGAAGAGGGAGTGCGTTCCGACGACCGAAGGTGGCGGTTTCAAACCGGACCGGGCCTGCGCCGGACTTGAAGCGGATGATAGTGGATCAGCGGTCAATTGACAATTGCATCGACGCATGGTCGCCAAGGCAATATCGGCCAGGTTTGCAAGGAATTGATGGGTCTCGAGTTCAGAAAAGGAGTGGCAAAGCCCGGCATTCTGGCGCCTTTCCGACTCTCAGGTCTTGGGATGGAAAGTTCTTCTCTGGATCTGAAAGACTTTTCTGTCAGCAAGACTCTGCACTCCGAAAGTAATGATCATTCCTGCGAGATGATGACTCTGTGGTTCATCAGGTTAAGTAGAGTTGTCAGCGGAAGACTCTGCCAATCACTGGCCAAAATATAGATAGACTGGCGGCTTCATGGCCATGTCATATCAGCCTAATAAAAAATACTGATAGACTCCAATTGGGGAATCGCCTTTCCATTCATTGCTGTGATATAAATATTTTAATGGAAAATTAATAATTTCATAAATTCATCATTTCTTTAAAGCCGAGAGTAATGCCATGCGTTATCAGTCCGCATACCACTATCCCGGTTCAAAGGGTATTCATCACGCCACCCCGAGGGATCGCAAGGCCCATGCCGTCAACTCACGGCAACGGAGCGCCGGGCGCATCGAGTCCTTCGACATCATCAGATTTTCCCTGATCATGATCGGCCTCATGCTGTTCATTGTCGGTCTTGCCCATTTTTCCTCGGCTCATACGATCAAGGGGTGGGATCAGCGTGAGGTGACCATCACCCGCGCAGACGTCGTTCGGATGCCTTACAAGGATAGGGCTCCTGTCTTTACGGCAAAAATCGAGTATCAGTTTGTCGATAATGGGAAGCTGATGACGGGGCATCAATTGTCCCTCATGCAGATCCGCTCAAAGTCGCCCGGTCAGGTCAAACGGCAAATCGCCGCCTATTCTATCGGCCGGACGGTGCTCGCCCATGTCAACCCGCAGGATCGGACGGAATCATTTCTCAAGACCAATCCGCTGACCTATGTCTATGCATTGATAGCACCCGGCCTGGTGTTGATGTTCATCAGCCTGATGATGGCGCAAATCCAGTATTGGCGCACGATGAAGACACAGCGCCGGAATTGGCGATTCGGCGAGTTCAATGGGCTCGTGCCACAGCCAGCCTGACATTTGGCGTGCCGCTTTGTGCCTGAAACCGCTTGGCAAGAATGCTGGCGATTGTCGATGTGCACCTTTCAATCAGTGCTGCAAAGAGAGTTGCAGCACTGATCTGTTGGCCTCAGGCTCGTTCGGCGAGGGCGGCGCTGATGTCGTCGATAATCTCGGCTGCCATGGCCTTGCGGTCATGGGCGGCCAGGATCGGACGCCCGACCACCAGATAGTCGGCACCGGCGGCAATTGCCCGCTTAGGGGTCATGACGCGCTTCTGGTCTCCGACATCGCTACCGTCCGGGCGGATGCCTGGCGTGACGATGGCCATGTCCGGTCCGACGATGGAGCGCATGGCTTCGGCTTCCTGTGCCGAACAGACAATCCCGTCCATGCCAGCTGCTCGGGCATCGGCAGCGCGCTTGGCCACCAGTTCGGTGGCGGTAAAGCGATAGCCCGCATCCACAAGGTCGGCATCATCCATGGAGGTCAGAACCGTGACACCCAGCAGATTGAGGCGGCTGTTCCCCTTGCCAGCCACCGCCGACCGCATCGCCTTGGGATAGGCATGGATGGTCAGGAATTTGGCACCCATTGCCGAGATCGAGGCAACGCCCTTTTCGATGGTGTTGTCAATGTCCAGCAGCTTCAGGTCCATGAAGACATCCTTGCCCTCGGCAATCAGTTCCCGGGCAAGGTCAAATCCGCCGGCATAGCCAAGCTGATATCCGATCTTGTAGAAGGAAACGGTCTCTCCGAGATCTGCGATGATGGCGCGGGCATCATCGACACTTGGAACATCGAGCGGAACGATCAGGCGGTCACGAGGGGAAAGGGACATCTGCAGCACTCCTCTGGGGTCGGAAAAAATTTGCAAAGCCTTATCACTTCACTCGACCAAGGTCCAGATCTGGCGCGTGCTTTCTTGGTCAGGTCCATTCCAGCGGCTTTTTCCTCTGCCCCAGATGAACGAGGTTGCGCGCGCAGGCGCTCAGAAAGGCGGCATCCCGATCATCTTTCAGGCTGCCTTTGGCATCAAAGGCCTCATGAGCGGCGCTGACGCTGATCTGCTCGGGAATGGTCAGGGCGCCCAGAGCGGTCAGGATATCGCGCAAATGAGCCAGCGAGCGCATGCCGCCCAGTTTGCCCGGTGACGCAGCCCCGATTGCATAGACAGGGCCGGAAAATGGCCCCCGCGCTTGCACCGGGACACGGGATATCCAGTCCAGCGTGTTTTTCAGCAAGGGTGTGACGGAGCCGTTGTGTTCCGGGCTGGCGATAAAGATGCCATCATGTGCCGCGATCATTCTGGCCAGCTTGACGGCATTCTCGGGCAGGCCCTTATCCTTCTCGTCATCGGCATTGAATAGCGGCAGGGGATAGTCTGTCAGGGACAGAAAAGTGACATCCATCTCCAGAAGGCTCAGTTCTTTGGCCATGGCACCGGCAAGACGCTGGTTGAGACTGCCGGATCGGATGGAGCCGGCAAAACAGAGAAGGCGGATTTGCTGCATGATGATATGCCTTTGCAAGAGGAATGCTGTGTTGTGCTAAAGGCATTAGTAGGATTGCACGGGTGTCTTGTGCAATCCCTCTTTTGAGATTTGTGACAACAAGGCTGCGACCTGTTGCGCAAGCGTCTGCCAGGATAAGGGCAAGGCGAGCCTGACTTTTGGCCGGATTCTCAATTCACCGGGCGTCGATAGACCCAGACTCTGGCGGGTGGCAGGTTCCCCAGTATCCAGTTGCTTGTTTCGATCGTGAAATTGCCTTCCTTCTCGGGCACTGGCGGCACGAGGGCGTAGGAAAACTGGATGAATGGTGCACCGGGTGCCAGAGCATCAAGGCAGAGCGAAATGAGCCGCTTGCGCATTGGCTTGGGTTTGGTGAAAAGCGGCAGGCTGGACACGACGGCTGTCAGCGGTTCGCGGATGTGATTCTGCCGTATCGTCTCGAAATCATAGGCGTCTCCCTCGATCACCGATACCCCGGCGAAGCGATCGCGCAGCATCGCGACGAAGTCGCTGGAATATTCGACGGCCAGTACCCGCGACGGATCGACACCGCGCTGCAGGACAGCATGGGTGACCACGCCGGTTCCCGGGCCGAGTTCCAACACCGGACCTTGCAGGTCGTCGGGAATGTAGGAGGCCATCTTGCGGGCCAGCGCCGGGCTCGAAGGAGCAACCGCACCGGTCTTGATCGGATTGTCAAACCACTGGCGCAAAAAGCGGATTTCGTCCGGAATATGGTCTTTTAAAGGATGATTTCGCAATTGTTTGAGCATTGGATCCTCAAAATCACATCACTCCGGGGGTGGGAGCACACCTGACCGGAAGGCCAATTGGTGCATGAAACATCTTCGCACCAGACAAAATAAACTGCCAATAAACATGTAAGGTCTAACTATGTCAGAGAAAAGACCGGCTGCGCAAGAGACATTGAAATTTTGACGAATTGACCCCGCAGCGAACGGCTGCAAAGACATGTCCAATAAAAAAGGAGATATCCGCTGGATATCTCCTTTTCAAACGACTGGACTGCCATGGCGGCTATTCACTGATGCGCTCGATGAAATCCTTCACCTTGGCAAAGAAGCCTGTGCTGTCGGGATGATTGTCTGCGCTAGTCAGCGAATCGAATTCCTGTATCAGCTCGCGCTGGCGCTTGGTCAGCTTGCGCGGCGTCTCGACTTCCACCTGAATATACATGTCACCATACTGCTGGCTGCGCAGCACCGGCATGCCCTTGCCGCGCAGACGGAACTGTTTGCCGCTCTGGGTGCCTTCCGGCACGCGCACACGGGTCTTGCCGCCATCAACGGTCGGAACCTCGAACTGGCCGCCCAGAATGGCGGTGGTAATGGAAATCGGCACGCGGCAGAAGATGTCGGCGCCGTCCCGCTGGAACAGATCATGCGGCTTCTGCGTCAGGAAGATATAGAGGTCGCCCGGAGGCCCTCCCCTGACACCGGCTTCGCCTTCGCCGGACAGACGAATGCGGGTGCCGTCTTCGATCCCGGCCGGAATGTTGACCGAAAGCGTACGGTTTTCCGTGGTCCGGCCGACGCCGCCACAGCTGTCGCACGGATCATCGATGATTTCCCCACGGCCATGACAGTTCGGGCAGGTGCGTTCCACGGTGAAAAAGCCCTGCGTCGCACGGACCTTGCCCATCCCGCCACAGGTCGGGCATGGTTTGGGAGAGGTGCCGGGTTTGGCGCCGTTGCCGGAGCAGGATTTGCAGGTCACCGATGTCGGCACTTCGATCTCGGCAGTCTTGCCGTGAAAGGCCTCTTCAAGGGTGATCTCCATGTTGTAGCGCAAGTCGGCCCCACGCTCGCGCCCACGCGACCGTCTGCCTCCACCCATCATGTCGCCGAAGATATCCTCGAAGATATCGGACATGGAGGAGCCGAAGTCATTGCCAAAGCCCTGGCCCATGCCGCCCTGTTCAAAGGCCGCATGGCCATAGCGATCATAGGCTGCGCGCTTCTCGCGATCCTTCAGGACCTCATAGGCCTCGTTGACTTCCTTGAAACGCGCTTCCGCATCCGGGTTGTCCGGATTGCGATCGGGGTGAAACTGCATGGCCTTCTTGCGGAAGGCGCTCTTCAATTCCTTGTCGTCAGCCCCACGGGACACCCCTAGCGTTTCGTAATAATCGGCTTTGGACATGCGTCTAGTTTCCTGGCTGGCTGGAAGCAAGCCGCGTTTCAGGCGCTTCCAGGCTCAAATATGCGTTTATGTTAATGGCCTTTTCGACCTTGTAGCCGATCGACAGGCACATCTTGAGGGCTTCGCTGACCTGACTGCGCCCGACCTCGATGAGAATTTTGCGCGGCCACAGGTCTCTCGGCGCCGTCTTGAAGAAAGGCTCAAGAGCATGAATCTCGTGGCCCTCAACGTCGATTTTCATGACATCGATATGATCGAAGCCATGCTCGCCAAGCAGATCGAGAAGCGGACGCATCGGCACGCTGACGACAGCACCTTCCGGCAGGGATTCCTTGCCGGTAAGTACATGCGCCTCGCCGCGATTGCTGACAGCGCTGACAAACTGCACCGTTGAATTCTCCCGACCAACCGCAACAGGGGCCAGAATGATCTCTCGGGCACCAGATGCGGCCAGATTGAAGGCCAGTCTCTTCTGGTTGATCGGGTCCGGCTCTATCGCCATGCCCCGAAAAATCTTGCCTCTGGCAAGGGTCTCGTCGCGCGCAAACAGGCTGTAAAGGCCGACGTTGGCGCCACAATCAAGAAAGACGAACGGTGTGTGGTCGTCATGCCGTGCGATATCCGCGGCAATGGCTGCCCGTTCCTGATCGTCCCAGGAAGACAGACCGACAAAGGCCCTCTTCTCGCAGCGATTGCTTTTGGGGAAAAGCCTGACGCGCTGGTTCCGGAAGACCGTAACGTCATACGGTGCCTTGCTGATGGAATAGAGCAATCTGCGAATAAGCGATGCAATCCGCTTGTCGTAATAGGACGCGCCCCGATCATTGGCAAAGTTGCGCAAGGCCGCAAGGGGCCGTGGCAAGGTGTAGGTACCAAATGCCGGTTCCAGCTGTTCCCGTTCGCTCATGATGCTGCCCTCTCCGAGTCTTTGGTCAAAACAGAAAACGGATTTCAGCTTTTGACAAAAAGGGAACAGCACAGCCCTTGGCGAGCTGTGCTGTTCTTTTCAACCCAGATTAGGATTTTTTCGCATCGTCGTCATGAACTTCTTCGAAGTCCGCGTCGACGATGTCTTCATCTTTGGCCGCGTCGGCAGCAGCGTCAGCCGCAGCGCGGGCTTCTTCATCAGACTGCTGGGCAGCATACATGGCTTCACCCAGCTTCATGGAAGCCTGCGTCATGGCATCGGTCTTGGCCTTGATGTCTTCCAGATCGTCACCTTCAAGCGCAGCCTTCAGGTCGGCGATGGCAGACTCGATGGCAGACTTGTCAGCGCTGGAGACCTTGTCGCCATATTCAGCAACAGATTTCTCGGCCGAATGGACCAGAGCTTCACCCTGGTTCTTGGCTTCAACGAGCTCACGACGTTTCTTGTCGGCTTCAGCGTTGGCTTCAGCGTCCTTGACCATCTTTTCGATGTCGGCGTCGGACAGACCACCAGAAGCACGGATCGAGATCTTCTGCTCCTTGCCGGTGCCCTTGTCGAGAGCGGACACGTTGACGATGCCGTTGGCGTCGATGTCGAAGGTCACTTCGATCTGCGGAACGCCACGTGGTGCCGGCGGGATACCAACCAGATCGAACTGGCCAAGCATCTTGTTGTCGGCGGCCATTTCACGCTCGCCCTGGAAGACGCGGATCGTCACGGCATTCTGATTGTCATCAGCCGTGGAGAAGACCTGGCTCTTCTTGGTCGGGATCGTGGTGTTGCGGTCGATGAGGCGGGTGAACACACCGCCCAGGGTTTCGATACCCAGAGACAACGGGGTCACGTCGAGCAGCAGAACGTCCTTGACGTCGCCCTGCAGCACGCCTGCCTGAATGGCAGCACCCATGGCAACCACTTCGTCCGGGTTCACACCCTTGTGCGGTTCCTTGCCGAAGAACTGTTTCACCGCAGCCTGAACCTTTGGCATACGGGTCATGCCACCAACCAGAACCACTTCGTCGATTTCGGAAGCGGAAAGGCCGGCGTCTTTCAGCGCAGCTTCGCACGGTTTGATGGTGCGTTTGATCAGATCATCCACCAGCGCTTCGAATTTGGCGCGGGTCAGCTTCAGGGTCAGGTGTTTCGGACCAGACGCATCAGCGGTGATATATGGCAGGTTGATCTCGGTCTGGGTCGCAGAGCTGAGCTCGATCTTGGCCTTTTCGGAAGCTTCCTTCAGGCGCTGCAGAGCCAGATTGTCCTTCTTGAGGTCAATGCCGTTCTCTTTCTTGAACTCTTCTGCCAGATAGTCGACCAGACGCATGTCGAAGTCTTCACCACCAAGGAAGGTATCACCGTTGGTGGACTTCACTTCGAACACGCCATCGCCGATTTCCAGAACGGACACGTCGAAGGTACCACCACCAAGGTCATAAACCGCGATGGTCTTGCCGTCGTTCTTGTCGAGGCCATAGGCCAGAGCTGCTGCGGTTGGCTCGTTGATGATACGCAGCACTTCCATGCCGGCGATCTTGCCTGCGTCCTTGGTTGCCTGACGCTGGGCGTCGTTGAAGTATGCCGGAACCGTGATGACAGCCTGGGTAACAGGCTCGCCGAGGTAGTCCTCTGCGGTTTCCTTCATCTTCTGCAGGATCATGGCAGATACCTGGGAAGGAGAGTATTTGGTACCCTCTACTTCGACCCATGCGTCGCCGTTGTCGCCCTTGACGATCTTGAACGGGACCAGATCCTTGTCTTTTGTTACGGCCGGATCATCGTAACGGCGGCCGATGAGGCGCTTCACTGCGAACAGTGTGTTCATCGGGTTGGTCACAGCCTGACGTTTTGCCGGCTGGCCTGCCAGACGCTCGCCATCATCCGTGAAGGCGATCATGGAAGGAGTTGTACGTGCACCTTCCGCGTTTTCGATGACTTTTGGTTCTTTGCCATCCATGATGGATACGCACGAGTTGGTGGTACCCAAGTCAATACCAATGACTTTGCTCATTCTCTTTCTCCTTTCGGCAGGCCGGTCAAACCCTTCAAAAGCGGTTATAAGCGCCGATATATCGGCCCAGCCCCCATGAAGATGCGCAAGTGTTGCGCGGGTTGGGATTTACATTCAAGGCACATATAGGAGCCGTCTAGGCGGACTGCAAGGCGCAAATCCAGCATCTTTGAATGCATTTGCGACGTTTTTTGAAAATTGGCACCTCTCTTATAAGAGTGATGCGCGAAAATAAAGAGGGTCAGGCAAGTTAAGGTCAGGTTAAAGGCAAAAATTCCCCACATCTCTGACATTCCTTGCGGCAAAGGCTGCGCGAATCAGGTGATTCTGCCGGGGAACGAATCACGCCATGATGAGTCGCATGCGTCCGGTCGGGTCGTAATGATGAAAATCAAAGGGGAGCAAGGGGATATGCAGTATTTGCCAGCCTATCTGGATGACGCGGCCCAGAAGGACCTTGTCGGCGAGATTCGCGCACTTGTCGCAAGGGCGCCCCTCTTCACGCCAACCATGCCGCGCTGGGGGCGGCCCTTCTCTGTCCGCATGAGCAATTGCGGCCCGCTTGGCTGGGTCTCGGACAAGTCCGGCTACCGCTACCAGCCGACCCATCCGGTCACCGGCGAGCCATGGCCGCCGATACCGCAAAGCCTTCTGGATCTGTGGGATCAGACGACCGGCTATGCCCTTTCCCCTGAAGCCTGCCTCATCAACCATTACAGCCCGGACGCCAGAATGGGATTGCATGTGGACAATGATGAGGAGGATTTCGACGCGCCGATCCTCTCGGTCTCGCTGGGTGACGATGCCCGCTTTCGTCTCGGTGGCAGGGAACGAAAGGACCCCACCAGGAGTTATACCCTCAGGTCAGGCGATCTCTTCATTCTCGATGGCGAGGACCGGCTGGCCTACCACGGCATCGACAGGATCTATCCGGGAACCTCGCTGTTGCTGAAGGAACCCGGGCGGATCAACCTGACCATGAGACGGGTCACGCGCACGCAATGATCAGACCGTACCATGGCTGCAAGACAACAGGGGCATGGTGACAGGGCGGTTGCAGATTGCGCAGGAGCGCCTTCCGTTCATGGTTTTGGCCTGTCTGGGTTTTGGCCTGTCTGGTGTCGATTCAGAATTAGTGCTATCTACTTACTAATGTTTTTGCGCGCCGTAACAGGCCAACCGTCAGGCAGGATATGTCCTTCGTCATTTTTACCGATCTCGATGGAACCTTGCTGGATCACGCCAGCTACTCCTACGCCCCGGCCAGACCGGCGCTGGCGCTGCTGCACAAACGGGCCATTCCGCTCATTCTGGCCTCCAGCAAGACCGCCTTCGAAATTGCCCCCTTGCGCACCGAACTGGGCTTTGCCCATTGCCCGGCGATCGTCGAGAACGGAGCCGGGCTGTTGCCTGCCGGGGCCGACCCGGAAAGCCTTGTGAGCGCCGACAGCGATTACCAGCGCCTTCGGGCGATCCTGCAAGGGATGCCTGCCGAATTGCGCCGCCTCTTTGCCGGTTTTGGCGACTGGAGCATCGAAGAGATTTCAGCCCGCACCGGCCTGTCTATGGACAAGGCCGCACTGGCTGGTCGACGTCTTTTCTCCGAACCGGGTGTTTTTTCCGGCACCATCGATGAGAAGCGGCGTTTCGAGACCTATCTTGAAACCAGGGGCCTGAAGGCGCGACAGGGTGGTCGCTACTACACGCTGTCTTTCGGGGCTACCAAGGCCGACCAGATGACCCGGCTGATGGCGGACCTTTCCGAGGAACCGGGTGCGGTGACGACCATTGCGCTTGGCGATGCGGCCAATGACATTGAAATGCTGGAAGCTGCGGATATCGGGGTCATTATCGACAACCCTGAGGGCTGCCCCCTGCCCCATCTGTCGGGTGAGGATGACGGCCGCATCATCCGCACCAAAGCCGCTGGCCCCGTTGGCTGGAATGAAGCGATACTGAAATTTATTGGCCCGAGCGATCTGCAATCGCTGGCTTAATCGATCATTTTCAAGGAAGGGAGCCTCTCATGGGAGATTTTCATCAGAATGGCAAGGTTGCGACCCTGCATCATTTTCCGACCGCATCGGCGGAGAATATGGAACGCATTCTGGAACAATACGCCCAGAACAGGAAAATCACGCTGATTCTGCCTTCCCTGTTCTCCGAGCTCGAACAGCCTGCCCTTGCCAATATCCTTGATGAGCTGGCCAAGGCCAAATTCATCAACCAGATCGTGATCGGGCTGGATCGTGCTGATGAAGCGCAGTATCGCTATGCCAAGCAGTATTTCGCCCGCCTGCCGCAGGACCATGTGGTGCTGTGGAATGACGGCCCGCGCCTGAAGGCTGTCGACGCCCGGCTGAAGGCATTGGGCCTTGCGCCGACCGAACCCGGCAAGGGGCGCAATGTCTGGTATTGCATGGGCTACGTCCTGTCGGCCAAGAACAGCGACGTGGTGGCGCTGCATGATTGCGACATCATCACCTACAACAAGGAAATGCTGGCCCGGCTGGTCTATCCGGTGGCCAATCCCAACTTCTCCTACCAGTTCTGCAAGGGCTTTTACCCTCGCATCGCCGACGGCAAGCTCAATGGTCGCGTGACCCGGCTGTTCATCACGCCGCTGCTGCTGGCGCTGCGCAAGCTGATCGGCAACAACGAATATCTGGAATATCTGCAGGCCTTCCGCTATCCGCTGGCCGGTGAATTTGCCATGCGCACCTACATGCTGCCGGATATGCGCATTCCGTCCGACTGGGGGCTGGAAATCGGTGTCCTGTCCGAGGTGCATCGCAATTTCTCCTCCAAGGCGGTCTGTCAGGTGGAAATCGCCGATATCTATGATCACAAGCACCAGCCCCTGTCCGAGGAAGACGCCTCGGCGGGCCTGTCGCGCATGTCCACCGACATCGCCAAGGCGCTCTATCGCAAGCTGGCGATTGATGGCGTGATCTTCTCGGGCGAGTTCTTCCGCACGCTCAAGGCAACCTATCTGCGCCTGTCGCTGGACATGGTCGAGACCTATTACAATGACGCCATGATGAACGGCCTGCACACCGATCGCCACGTAGAGGAGCGCAGCTGCGAGCTGTTTGCCGCCAACATCGTCGAAGCCGGTGCCGCCTATATGGACAATCCGATGGAAGTGCCCTTCATTCCCAACTGGAGCCGTGTCAGCGCCGCCGATTACGATCTGCTGCTCGATTTCTTCAATGCGGTGAAGCAGGACAACGAAGACTATGGCGCCGTTTGATCCATCAGGCGGGCATGGAGTACGGAGACATTGAGTGCATGAGTGAAACGGGTCCATCCCGGCGCGTGGCCGCCTTTCTCAACACCGGCAGTGGTACTTTCCAGATGCTCGAACTCGACACGGTGCGGGACATGCTGGAAAGGTCCTTTGGACAGAAGGGCTATGACCTGACGGTCTACACCGGCGGCGGGGCCGAACTCATCGCCGGCATGAAAGAGCATACTGAGGCGGGCGATTTCGACATCCTGCTGGCCGGCGGGGGCGACGGCACGGTTTCGGCTGCTGCAGACACCGCATGGCGCAACGGCAAGACGCTGGCCGTCCTGCCCGGTGGCACGATGAATCTCTACGCCCGGGCGCTTAGCATTCCGCTTGATGTCGAGATGGCGATCAACGCCCTTGCCAATGGCCGGATAAGGAACAGCGACATCGCCACAGCCAATGGCGCTCCCTTTGTCCATCAGTTTTCAGTCGGCCTCCACCCGAGAATGATACGGAAGCGAAACAGTATTCCCTATCAATCCCGCGTCACCAAGATGCTGGCCAGCGCGCGGGCCTTCTGGGAAACCATCGCCCACATGCCGACCTGTGGGGTAACCATCGAACTGGACGGCAGGCGCATTGAGCGTCAGTTGAGTGCCCTGTCAGTTTCGAACAATCTGTTTGGCTCTACCGCCCCGCCCTATGCCGAGAAACTCGATGGCGGTGAGCTGGGCGTCTACATGGCGGGCAAGCTCACCTGGCAGAAGGCGCTGGTGCTCGGCGCCGACCTGCTGATCGGGCAGACGCCGAACAATCCCGATCTGGATATCCAGACGGCAAAATGCGTCAAGCTGACGGTGCACGAAAAGCCGCAGGGCTCACAATGCGTCCGCGATGGCGAACTCTATGACCTGCCTGATGAAATCACCATCGAACTGCATCACAGGGAATTGTCGGTTCTGGTGCCGTGATGGGGTGGCCTGCTCTCTGGCAACCAGAGCTACTTGGGGGCAATCAAGACAAAATATGCCAATGCCATAATCAATATGGGCCCAAATAGGGCGACAATAACAAGTGGCCAAGGGAGGAAGGGCTTTACGCGCGGCAAAAGCTCCTTGTCTTTGATGGATAGCGTTGGATCATGCCTTGCGATTTCATTGATACGAGCATCCCGATATTGATTGAACAAACCCACCATAGCAGGAGAATCCTCCAACACATCAGTTTGTATTAGCCAATCAATTTTCTTTCGGGCGCGGTCTCTCGCTCCCAGTCTTTGCTCATTAAGAGAGAATTTCAGATAACGAACGACGTATGTAGCAGGCCATCTGCCTGCATTATGGCTGCGTTCAACTGCTCGCGTGGTATCTTCCCAGCGAAAAAATCTGCTTTTGAGAACCCCGACCCATAGCAATCCTTCCTGATTGAACTCAAGCCTTGGGTGACTAGATCTACGGAAAGTCGAAAAGAGAACCAACGATGCAAGGAGTGAAAGTCCTGAAAAAAATAGAAAGAAACCAACAACTCATAGTGTTCTAATGGATCATTAAGGTTGCGATTTTTTAAAAAATAGCTGCCAATTGCGAAAACCAAAAACAATGCCATTACTTTGATCAAAGGCTTCTTTTTAAGAAAATAGACCCTTTTTTCAGTGTGAAATTGTGTATCCATGAAACATCCAGACAAATGCGTTTGGTTACATCTATCAAGACAACCTTAAATTGTTTCTAACCCCTATCCTTAACGCTTTCCATCACCACGAAGGTGGAGGTGTGGGAGACATAGGGAAGAGCGGAGATCTTTTCGCCCAGCACCTTGCGATAGTTGCTCATGTCGCGGGTGCGGATCTTCAGGAGATAGTCGAAATTTGATGCAATCATGTGGCATTGCTCGATCTCGCGGATATGGCGCGTGGCCTCGTTGAAGGCATTGAGCGCTTCCGAGCGGGTGTCGCTGAGGGTCACCTGCACAAAGGCGATATGGCCCTCGCCGAGCTTCTCCGGATCGAGAATGGCGCCATAGCCCCGGATGAAGCCCCCCTCCTCCAGTCTGCGCATGCGGATCTGGCACGGTGTCTTGGACAAACCGACCTTTTTCGCCAGCTCGGTCACGGTGATGCGACCGTCATCTGCGAGAATTGCAAGGATATTTCGGTCTATCTTATCCAAATTGTCCATCAGATATCCATTTCGTAGAGAATTTGCAAAAATTTGGCCAAAAAATTCGTGCGAATATCCTAAATCTATCAGAACTATGGTCACTCTGCCTAGCCGATTTCAGCTATTCTTGAACGATAATAAATCACAATCACCTAGCCTGCCGGTTGTCGCGTCTGACAATGAAACTGCGTCAAAAGCAGATCAAAGCGCCCATCATAATCGTCAGGATCTCACTTTCCAGGAGAGCCCTATGGATCAGCAGTCTTTTGATTCAAGCACCGATCTGGACGCCCGCCTATCCGAGCTGCGTCAGGTCATTCGCGAGCACTATCTGGCCGATGAAGCCAGCAACGTCCGCCGGTTGATTGAAGAAGCCCACATGGATGAACGCATGAGCCTGCGCATTTCCCAGCGCGCGGCCGACCTCATCCGTACCATCCGCACCACAACCAAGCCGTCGATGATGGAAAACTTCCTCGCCGAATATGGTCTGTCGACCCGTGAGGGCGTGGCGCTGATGTGCCTGTCCGAAGCGCTGCTGCGCGTGCCGGATGCCGAGACCATCGATGCCCTGATCTCCGACAAGATCACCCCCAGCGAATGGGGCCAGCATCTGGGCCAATCCACCTCTTCGCTCATCAACGCCTCCACTTGGGGCCTGATGCTGACCGGCAGCATCCTGAAGGAAAAGGAAGAGGAAGGTCTCGCCGCCTCCATGCGCTCCATGGTCAAGCGCCTTGGCGAGCCGGTGATCCGCACCGCCGTCGGTCAGGCCATGAAGGAGCTGGGCCGCCAGTTCGTGCTGGGCACCACCATCGAGAAGGCCATCGAGCGCGGCAAGCATTACGAAGCCAAGGGCTTCACCTATTCCTATGACATGCTTGGCGAGGCAGCCCGCACCGAAGCGGACGGCATCAAGTATCATCTGGCCTATTCCAAGGCCATCGCCACTCTGGCCCCCTACTGCAAGTCACCATCGGTACACAAGAACCCCGGCCTGTCGGTCAAGCTTTCTGCCCTGCATCCGCGCTATGAAGAAGGCAAGAAGGCCCGCGTCATGTCCGAACTGGTGTCACGCACCTTCGGTCTTGCCCTGCTCGCTCGCTCGGCCAACATGAATTTCACCATCGACGCCGAGGAAATGGATCGCCTTGATCTGTCGCTTGATGTCATCGAAGCGGTTCTGTCCAATCCTGCCCTCGCCGGCTGGGACGGCTTCGGCGTGGTCGTGCAGGCTTTCGGCCATCGCGCCTCCTTCGTCATCGACTGGCTCTACATGCTGTCCAGGAAACTCGATCGCAAGATCACGATCCGTCTCGTCAAGGGCGCCTACTGGGACAGCGAAATCAAGCGCGCACAGGTCATGGGTCTGGAAGGCTTCCCGGTCTTTACCCGCAAGGCGAACTCCGATGTTTCCTATCTGTCGAACGCCCGTCGTCTGTTCGACATGACCGACCACATCTATCCGCAGTTCGCCTCGCACAACGCCCACACGGCAACCGCCGTGATGGAAATGGCCGTCTCCGCCCGCGTTGGCAAGGGCTCCTACGAGCTGCAGCGCCTGCATGGCATGGGCGATGCCCTGCATGACACCCTCGTCAAGCAGGAAAAGGTCGCCTGCCGCATCTATGCGCCGGTCGGTGCCCATTCCGATCTGCTGGCCTATCTGGTCCGCCGCCTGCTTGAAAACGGCTCCAACTCCTCCTTCGTCAACCAGATCGTCGACACCGACATCTCGCCGGAAGAAATCGCCGGGGATCCGTTTGCCAAGGTGCGCGAACTGGGCGACGCCGTCGGGAACCCGTTCCTGACCAAGCCAAAGGACATCTTCAAGGGCATCCGTCGCAACTCCACCGGCTGGGATCACACCGATCCGCTGACCATTGCCGCCATCGACGCCGAGCGCAACAAGTTCAAGTCCTGCCTCTGGGAGGTGACACCGCTTATCGACGGTTACAAATCCAAGGAAGCAGCCGTTCCGGTCTATAATCCGGCAGATCGTGACGAACAGATCGGCACGATCGTCAAGGCTGCTCCGGCCGACGTCGAAAAGGCACTGGCTGCCAGTGAAAAAGGCTTTGCCGAATGGTCGGCCAAACCGGCTGCCGAACGCTCCGCCATTCTCACCAAAGTGGGTGAGCTCTACGAAGCCAATGCGCCGGAATTCTTCGCCATTGCCGCCCGTGAGGCTGGCAAGGTGATGACCGACGCCATCGGTGAAGTGCGTGAAGCGGTTGACTTTGCCTATTACTATGCCGCCGAAGCCGAGCGGATCGAAAAGGAAGCCAGGAATGGCCGGACGGCACGCGGCACCATCGCCTGCATCTCGCCATGGAACTTCCCGCTGGCCATCTTCTCCGGCCAGATCTTCGCAGCGCTCGCTGCCGGCAATGCGGTCATCGCCAAGCCAGCTGGCCCGACCGGCATCATGGCCTTCCGCGCGGTCCAGCTGATGCATGAGGCTGGTGTTCCAAAGGGCGCCATCCAGCTGCTGCCGGGCAGCGGTTCCGTTGTCGGTACGCCGATCACCTCCGATCCGCGCATCGCTGGCGTCTGCTTCACGGGTTCCACCGATACCGCCCAGACCATCAACCGCGCCATGGCCGAGACGCTCGATCCGAGCGCCCCGCTGATTGCCGAAACCGGTGGTCTGAACGCCATGATCGTCGACTCGACGGCCCTGCCGGAACAGGCTGTCAAGGATGTCGTTTCGTCTGCGTTCCAGTCGGCAGGTCAGCGTTGTTCCGCCCTGCGCATGCTGTATGTTCAGGAAGATATCTATGATCATGTCATGACCATGCTGCAGGGGGCTGTCGATCAGCTTTCGCTTGGCAATCCATGGGACTGGTCGACCGACATCGGACCGGTGATCGACGAAGCCGCCAAGGCCGGTATCGACAATCACTGCGACAGGATGCGCGGCAAGGGCAAGCTGATCAAACAGCTGACCACACCGAAAAAAGGCGTCTTCTGTGCTCCGACCATCATCGAGCTCAGCGGCATCGAGGAACTGGAAGAGGAAATCTTCGGTCCGGTTCTGCATGTTGCCAAATTCAAGGCAGGCAAACTCAATGATGTCATCGCGGCCATCAACGCCAAGGACTTCGGCCTGACATTCGGCCTGCACACCCGCATGGACAATCGCGTGCAGGAAGTGATCGACCAGATCAAGGTTGGCAACGCCTATATCAACCGCAACCAGATTGGCGCCGTCGTTGCCTCCCAGCCATTCGGTGGCGAGGGGTTCTCCGGCACCGGCCCGAAAGCGGGCGGTCCAAACTATGTGGAACGCTTCTACCTGCCCAACAAGCATGAGGAACCTGCCGTACCGGAAGGGGAAGCCGCTCCGGTGACCGAGGTGCAATATGCCATTCACCAGATCCGGGCCGACAAGACCAGACGCAAGGCCTGGGAGGGCAAGGAATTCCGCTTTGCCGCGCTCAAGAGCGCCTATAACCTGCCGGTATCCTTCGATAGCTTCCTGCGTCGCGACATGAGCCCGCGGGAGATGTCTGGACCGACGGGCGAATCCAACCGCCTGACCTTTGCGCCGCGCGGTGTGGTGCTGGTCGCCGGTGCAACCGAACAGATGGCGCTTCTGCAGACCGTCGCGGCTCTGGTGGCTGGCAACGGCGTGGTCCTCGTTGGTCCGGGTGCCAAGGTGATGGCTGGCAAACTCTCCGAGAGTGGTGCGCCGGTCATCGGTCTTGAAGGTATTCTGGATCCGGAAGCCATGGGCAAGCTGGAAGGGGTCGATGCCATCGCCTATATGGCCGACAACGACACCCTGCGCAAGGTTCGCAAGGGACTGGCCAAGCGGGACGGGGCGCTGCTGCCTCTGATCACGGAAGCCAATCCGTTCCGCTTCAGCCTCGAACGCCATGTCTGTGTTGACACCACCGCGGCCGGTGGCAACGCAACATTGCTTGCCGCAGCCGAGGGCGAAGCCAAATAAACAAAAACAGTCAAAGACTGAATGAAGACCCCTATTCCTGGAAGCCCCGGAAGTCTCGTGCTTTCGGGGTCTTTTTATGGGTGGGCCGTCTTTGGTCAGACTCTGTTCAGGCTATCGGCAGATTTTCCGGGCAACCGTTTCCAATCCCTGCTTGTGAATTCTCCTGCGTCCTGTAAAACAGGGGAAGACAGCATGACAAGGACAGCGCAGCAGTCTCGAGGACCATTGTGCCAAGAAAACTCCCCCCTTTCAGTGCTCTCAGGGCATTTGAAGCGGCAGCCAGAAACGGATCATTCGCGCGGGCGGCCGTAGAGCTAGACGTCACCGCCACCGCCGTCAGCCAGCATGTCAAAGGCATGGAAAGCTGGCTGGGTGAGGCCCTGTTCGAGCGTCATTCCAACGGCGTGGCACTGACGCCCCGTGCCGAAAGGCTTCTGCCCGAAGCAACCCGTCTGCTGGACGACATTGCCCGCCTGCTGCCCCCGGCAGCGCAGGAAGATCAGACCGTTTCCGTAACGATATCCGCACCCAGAGCCTTTGCTGACGGCTGGCTCGGCCCGCATCTGGCCGAATTCCAGACCGCCAACCCCGGCGTGATGGTACATGTGGAAACCGAAAATCGGCATGGCCATTTCGAAAGGGAACAAGACAGCGATCTGATCATCGCCCTTACGCCCACCGAGAAGAGCGGTTTGCTGTCCGAACTGCTGTTCGAGGACGCAATCATGCCGGTCTGCACCGAGCAATATCGCGATCTTCTGGGGTTGCGGTCGCTGGCTGACTGGACTGCGGTCACCCTGCTGCATGATGGCCTTTGGGAGGGTGATTGGCAGCAATGGAGCCAATTGCAGACCAGCGCGGCGTCAAAGCCGGCTACACTCGACTGGACTGTCGGGCCACGCTATCCCAATCACTGGCTGCTGCTGGAGGCTGCCCGGCAGGGCCGCGGGATCGCCATGGTTCACTTGGCGCTGGCTGCCACGTCTCTTGCCGATCATTCGCTCGTACCGCTCACCGAAGAGCCTGTCTCTACTGGCCAGAGTTACCATCTGATCCGGCATCGGGGCCATCGGTCGCCCGCCGCAATCCAACTGCGCGCCTGGTTGTTGCAGGCATTGAGAACGGCGGATCATCGCCCGGCAGTTTGTCCAGCTGTCTGATTGCCCGCTGCAAACGCCTCAAGAGGATTGCAAAGAA
Organism: Cohaesibacter haloalkalitolerans; assembly: GCF_003574655.1. Taxonomy (GTDB): domain Bacteria; phylum Pseudomonadota; class Alphaproteobacteria; order Rhizobiales; family Cohaesibacteraceae; genus Cohaesibacter; species Cohaesibacter haloalkalitolerans. Next base: position 267,350 of record NZ_QNUM01000001.1, on the reverse strand, counting down.
AAGAAAAAAGGAGACCCCCAAGCTGGAGCCTCCTTGAGAATGTGATCCATGGGCGTAGCACCAGCAGAGGAACGTCGAGGGGAGGAGAGAGACGCACTGGCAAGCCCGAACCACAAGGTTACAATCAATCTAGACTGCGCACATCGCGCGCACTTTGATCAAGGTCATTCTGGCGTTTCTATTGGTGTTAAACCTATGCGACGAAACAGCGCAGTTTGGAAAAATGCCTCATACTTTCGACATTTGCACTTTCCGTAAAGGGAAGATTGGAACCCGCAATCGCTCAGCAGACCATTCCGCTAACGTAAAGAGAAGGATTGAGGATTGCCGCTTGATGTCCTTTTCAATCCCTTGAAATATAAACGCATTCATATGCAGCCACAAAGGCGAAAAAAATCGCCCGGAATGGTCCGGGCGACGATCTTGTCCAATAAGATGGATTGGTTTCCCTTTACGATAAGGGAAACGGCATCAGCAACAGCTGTCTCAGATGCTACGGTCGAGACCTTCGCTATCGGAGGTTCCCTGCCCGCCTGCGTCGCCAGCGGCTTGTGGCGCGATTTTCGGGCCACCCTTGGCAACCCCGACCATCGCAGGGCGCAGCACGCGGGTGCCGATGACATAGCCCGCCTGCATCACCTGAATAACCGTGTTGTTCGGAACATTCGGGTTGGGCACTTCAAACATTGCCTGATGATAGTTCGGGTCGAATTTCTCGCCTTCCGGGTCGAGCTTCTTGACGCCATGCTTCTCAAGCGTCTTGAGCATTTCCCGTTCGGTCATCTCGGTGCCTTCGAGCAGCGCCTTCAGCGTGCCTTCCGCTGCGGCCTTTTCCTCGTCCGGGATCACTTCAAGACCACGGCGCAGGTTGTCGGCCACCGCCAGCATGTCGCGGGCGAAGCTGGCAACGGAATACTGCTTGGCGTCGCTGATTTCCTTTTCGGTGCGACGACGCAGGTTTTCCATCTCGGCAACGGTGCGCAGCAGATGGTCCTTCATTTCGGACGCTTCTTTTTCCATTTCCGCGATGCGAAGCTCTGCCGCTTCCAGCGGGTTGAGATAAGGCTCCGCTTGGGAAACCTCTTCAGCCGGAGCCTCGGCAAGCGGGTCTACGACAGCTTCGGAGTTACGGGTTTCGTCAGACATTTGTCAGCCTCTATTTGCTTGGTTGCCCATCAGTCATAATGAGCAGTATCAGTGCGATCCATAAGGTTGCCCCGGATATCGAGCTTTCTGGCACAAAAATCAAGGGCTCTGCGGCAAAGAGTTGGATAAAGCCCCATTATTGGCCCGATTGTGTCGTCACTCGTTGGTTTCAAACCGTCTTGCCGGATCCGACAACATGCTGCTAAGCACGCGCGCCGTGTAATCGACCATCGGCACGATGCGGGCATAGTTGAGCCGCGTCGGCCCGATGACGCCGAGCACGCCGACAATCTTCTGGTTGGCGTCGCGATAGGGCGAGACGATGACCGACGAACCGGACAGGGAAAACAGCTGGTTCTCCGAGCCGATATAGATGCGTACGCCGTCGCCCTTTTCGGCCAATTCAAGCAGCTGGATGAAATCCTTCTTGGATTCCAGATCATCAAACAGGTGCCGGATGCGTTCCAGATCCTCCTGGGCGCTGACGTTTTCCAGAAGCTTCGACCGGCCACGGATGATCAGACTCTGCGGATGATCGGCGCTGGCCCCTGCCCATGTCGCAACGCCGGATTCCACCAGCCTGGCAGTGAGGTCGTCAAGTTCGGCCTGCAGCTCGCCGCGATGGGTTTCGATTTCGCGCTGGGCCTCCGAAAGGGTCTTGCCGCGGATATGGGCATTGAGAAAATTGCTCGCCTCGGTGAGCGCCGAGGCCGGAAGGCCCTTGGGCAGGGTCATCAGACGGTTCTCGACCTTGTCATCCTCATCGACGAGGACCACCAGCGCCTTTGTCGCTTCCAGCCGCACAAACTCCACATGCTTGAGGCGCTGGTCCTGCTTGTTGGCCAGCACCAGCCCTGCCCCGGACGAAAGGCCGGACAGCATCTGGCTGGCCTTGGTCAACAGGGTTTCAAAGCCCGCATCGGGTTGATGGGAGGCAACCATCTGGCGCTTGATGGCATTGCGCTCGTCGTTGGACAGGTCGCCGAACTCCATCATGGCATCCACGAAGAAGCGCAGGCCCATTTCCGTCGGCAACCGCCCGGCGCTGGTATGGGGCGAATAGATCAGCCCCAACTGCTCCAGATCGGACATCACATTGCGCACCGAGGCGGGAGACAGCGAAATCGGCAGGGCGCGGGAGATGTTTCGCGATCCGACCGGATCACCAGTGGACAGATAGGATTCCACGATGTGACGGAAAATATCCTTCACCCGGTCATCCATTCCGATCAATGGCGGAATCTGATTGAGACGATCACGTTCAAACATGTCACTACCCGTATCAAGGCCGTCCGGTTCACAAGGTGATAAGGACAGGGCCGCTGCATCAAGACTGGCTATTTATGCCCCAAAAGCAGGAAAAGCTGCAAGCGCCCCTTGTCACTTGCCCCTCCCGCTTTTAAGAAGCCTTAGGAAACGCCACAAGGGCGCTCGTATCAGCTGATTCTTTCCCCTACTTGAAAGTATATAAGGGCGGAATCCTGCAGGAAAAGCTGTTTATCGCAGCAGATGACCTGAGCGCCAGATAATTTTTAATCTCATGAAAGCAAGGCAGGAGAGCATCATGCGCCCTTCCAAACGGAATCCCGACCAGAAACGCGTCGTCACCATGACCCGCAATGTCTCAAAACACGCGGAGGGCTCTTGCCTGATCAAATGCGGCGACACCCATGTGCTGTGCATCGCCAGCCTTGAAGAGCGCATTCCGCCCTGGCTGCGTGGGCAGAACCGTGGTTGGGTGACGGCGGAATATGGCATGCTGCCCCGCGCCACCGGCGACCGTATGCGCCGCGAGGCCAGCGCTGGCAAGCAGTCCGGCCGCACTCAGGAAATCCAGCGCCTGATCGGCCGCTCGCTGCGCGCAGTTGTCGATCTGGAAGCCCTCGGCGAGCGTCAGATCACCGTTGACTGCGACGTGTTGCAGGCCGATGGCGGCACCCGCACTGCCTCTATCACCGGCGCCTGGGTGGCGCTGAATGACTGCATCGAATGGATGCGCGCCCGGGGCATGATTGCGGCTGACGCCAAGGTCATCAAGGATCAGGTCGCAGCCATTTCCTGCGGCATCTACAATGGCACTCCGGTGCTTGACCTTGATTATCTGGAAGATTCCGATGCCGAAACCGATTCCAACTTCGTCATGACCGGCAAGGGCGGTATCGTTGAAATTCAGGGCACCGCCGAAGGCGAACCATTCTCCGAAGAGGAATTAGCCAAGTTGATGGCGCTTGCCAAGAAGGGCATCGGCGAACTGGTTGTCCAGCAGCTTGAAGCCCAGCCCCAGGAATAGCCTTCAAGAATAGCCTCAGGAGTAAAGCCGCATGGCGAACAAACTGACCGCAGACACCCCTCTGGTGGTGGCCAGCCACAACAAGGGCAAGATCCGCGAAATCAAGGATCTGCTTGGCCATTATGGTCTCAGCATCAAGACCGCAACCGAGCTGGAACTGGAAGAGCCGGAAGAAACCGGTATGACCTTCGAGGCCAATGCGGAACTGAAGGCAATGGCGGCGGCCAAGGCAACGGGCCTGCCGGCGCTTGCCGATGACTCCGGTTTTGCGGTCGATGCGCTGGATGGCGATCCGGGTATCTATTCCGCCCGTTGGGCCGGGCCGGACCGCGACTTCGCGCAGGCCATGCGCAACGTCGAGGAAAAGCTGCAGGCGCTTGGAGCCACCACGCCGGAAAAACGCGGCTGCCGCTTTGTCGCCGTTCTCTGCCTTGCCTGGCCGGATGGGGAAACCCAATTCTTCCGCGGCGAAGTGGAAGGACTGGCCGTCTGGCCACCGCGCGGTGAGAAGGGCTTCGGCTACGATCCGATGTTCCAGCCGGAAGGACATTCCATCACCTTTGGCGAAATGGAACCGACCCAGAAACACGGCTGGAAGCCGGGCGACCAGACGGCCCTGTCCCATCGCTCCCGCGCCTTCAAGCTGTTTGCCGATGCGTGCCTTGAAGGGTAACCGCCCATGGTGACAGGTGAGCTCATGCACCCTGACAATCAACAACTTGCAAAGCCGGGACCAGACAATCCCGGCTTTGGCATTTATCTGCACTGGCCTTTTTGCAAGGCCAAATGCCCCTATTGCGATTTCAACTCCCATGTGCGCCATCAGCCGGTGGATCAGGATCGTTTTGCTTCCGCAATGATTTCCGAACTTGAGCTCTATGCATCACGGCTGAAGGGCGCAGGGCGAAACGCGCCAGTGACATCGGTGTTCTTTGGCGGCGGCACACCTTCGCTGATGCAGCCAGCCATCGTCGGGCGCCTGCTTGATACCATCGCGAATTTGTGGACCGTGGCACCGGACGCGGAGATCACGCTGGAAGCCAACCCCACCTCGGTGGAAGCGGAGCATTTCAAGGGCTATGCCAGCGCCGGGGTCAATCGCGTCTCGCTCGGCGTGCAGTCGCTCTATGATGACCAGCTGCGGTTTCTGGGCCGGATGCACAGCGCCGAGGAAGCGAAAGCTGCCATCAAACTGGCGCAGCAGCATTTTGCCCGCATGTCATTCGATCTCATCTATGCCCGCCCCCACCAGACACCTGAGGCCTGGGCGAAGGAACTGGATGAGGCCATAGCGCTGGCCGCCGATCACCTGTCGCTCTATCAGCTGACCATCGAGCAGGATACCCCCTTCTTTGCGCTCTATCGCAACGGCAAGTTCGAGCTGCCGGATGAAGACACCTCTGTGGCGCTTTACGAGATGACCCACGAGCGGCTCGCCATGCATGGATTGCCAAATTACGAGATTTCCAATCATGCCCGGCCGGGTTATGAATCCCGCCACAACCTGACCTACTGGCGCTATGGCGACTATGTCGGCGTCGGGGCGGGTGCCCATGGACGGCTGCAACTGGCCAACGGCAGGCTGGCCACCAGCAACGAACGCCATCCGGAAAGCTGGTTGAAGCGCGTAGAGCAGCAGGGAACCGGCGCCATCGAGGAAGAAATCCTGACCCTTGAAGAGCAGAGCGACGAGTTTCTCATCATGGGTCTGCGTGTGCGGGAGGGCATTTCTCTTGGCCGCTACGAAAGGCTGGCCGGGCGCAGGCTGAACGACAAGCGCATTGGTGGACTGGTCGAGGAGGGGCTTCTGCTGCGCGAAGGCGACCGCATCCGCGCCACCCGTGCCGGTTTCCTCGTGCTCAATGCACTGGTCGCCGATCTGGCCAGTGGCTAGCGCGCCTCACCAGAACAACAGGCAATAAAAAAGGGAGCCCCGGGGCTCCCTTTTGCTTGACCGGTTGAAGGTCTTATTTCGGCAGGCCTGCGGCCGACATCGGTGCATCGCTGACAATGCTGGACGAGCCCTTGGAGATCTGCATGATGGCAAGGCTGCGCTGGGATGTGCCATCCCGGCGGAAGCGGAAGAAGCCGTCACCAAAGCCGATGAAGCCGTTTGGATCCGTCAGGGTGTCTGCGGCAAAGCGCCGTTCGCCAGCCTGTGCCACAAGGGCAGCGGCCAGAATCACGCTGTCATAGGCCAGCGAGGCAACACGCGGGGGCTCGGAGCCGAACTGCGCAGCATAGCGCCGGGCAAAGCTGTCAAAGCCGATGGTGCGGCCATCAAGATTGCGCAGCACCCGCGGCGGAGCCGGATACCAGGCGCCGTCCAGCATCGGTTCCCGTGTGATCGTCGGCTGATCCCACTGGCCGGTACCAAGGAAGGTGACGGACTTGTTGCGCACGCCCTGCCCGGCAAGGAGCTGGGCCGCTGAGACCGCTGCGGCTGCTTCCGGAACGAAGACGGCATCGATCTGGTCTTTGAGCTTGGCAATCTGCTCGGCAGCATTTTGCAGGCCGAACGGGTCAGGCTGGTTGCCGGACTTGTAATTCTCGATGGTCATGACACGCACGCCATAACGGGCTGCATTCTGACGCAGGGCCGCCTCGACGATATTGCCATATGGCGTCTGCGGCACAATCGCGGCAAGACTGCGCTTGCCTTGCGATGCGGCATAGGAAATGATCCGCTCGACATCATTCTCTGGCGAGAAGTTGATGAGATAGACGCCTTGGGCTGCTGCGCCCGTATCGGTCGTGAAGGCGATCATCGGCACACCGGCCGGTTTCAGCACCATGCCCGCCCGCTTGACCGCATCGGAGCGCAACGGCCCGATGACAAGCTGGGCTCCTTCGGCAAGCGCCTTGCTGGCCTGCTGCGAGGCTTCACTGGTGTTCTGGCCAACGTCCTTGACGATGACCTGCAGGTCGGCAGAGCTGTAATCCTGCAAGGCCATGGCGGCGGCATTGCGCAGCGCCTGACCGGACTGGCCAAAGATGCCTTGTGCAGAAATCGGAGCCAGCAGCGCAACCCGGACCGAGCCGGAGCCGAGCACTTCGCCCGTGGGTTCGGCAATGGTCAGCGGCTGGTTGGTGCCAGTGCCAAAGCCGGGGCCGGACAGGGTGGTCGGATTGCACGCGGCGAGCAGCGCTGTCACACCAACGACGGTGCCTGAAACAGCATGCTTGATCAAGCTACGCATATGCGGGCGAACGAGGGGGGACGAGCGAAAAAAACCTATCAATTTGGCCTCCAAATCAGACCGCATGTCCGTAGTGAGTGCTTTGTGTGTCGTGTCGAAATGGTTGTGGCCTATGGCAGCACATTCGAACAAGCTCGTAAAGAGCTATCTATGCACGAATGCGTCTCTGTATGATCTCAACACCGACGCACGTTTGTGTTCTTGATTTGTCAGAATTATGGTTCGATAACAAGCAAGTTGGACTTCAGACACGGAATAGTATGACATTTCAACAAAACTGTGGCCTATTTGTCGCGAAATATCCTGACCATGCACATCATCGGCAGCGCGGGTCGGGTCTGCCTCAGGCTTCAGCCAAAGGGTGAGGGCAGGGGGCAGCAAAGGCAAAAGACGGGTCGCCGGGGCTGGGTGATCCGCTTGAAAACAAGGCCACAACGAGGTGGGAATGAACGGCATAGACGAAAATGATCCTGACCATGAGCTTGCGGACAATCTGGCCGACGGGCCAGAGAACCGGCCAGAGGACGGGCCAGAGGCGGACGAGATGCAGGATCTGGACGATGCAGCCGGACACGGTCGCCGGGATTTCATCCTGCTTGGCAACAAGGCAACGGCACCAGGCCTTGCCACGGCGCTCTATATCGTCGCCACACCGATCGGCAATCTCAAGGACATGACGATCCGGGCGCTGGAGGTGCTGGCCGCCTGCGATATCATCGCCTGCGAGGATACCCGGGTGTCGCGCAAGCTATTGACCCATTATGGTATTCACACCCGCCTCATCACCTATCACGAACACAATGCCGACAAGCAGCGCCCCTATCTGCTCAACGCCCTCGGCGAGGGCAAGTCGGTGGCGCTGATTTCCGATGCCGGTACGCCGCTGCTCTCCGACCCGGGCTACAAGCTGGTCGCCGACATGCTGGCCGAGGGGCACGCCGTGGTGCCGATCCCGGGGGCCTCGGCGATGCTCTCGGCGCTGGTGGCAGGCGGTCTTCCCACCGACCAGATTCACTTTGCCGGCTTCCTGCCCCAGAAGGCCGGGGCCAGAGACCGCAAACTGGCCGATCTGGCCGATGTGCCGGGAACCCTCGTTTTCTATGAAAGCCCCCGGCGGCTCGGGGCTGTTCTGCCCGCCATGGCCGCGCTTCTGGGCGAGGGGCGCGAGGTGGTGGTTGCAAGGGAACTGACCAAGAAATTCGAGGAGTTTCATCGCGGAACGCTGCGGGAACTTGCCGACCACTATGCCACTGCCGACGCCCCGAAGGGCGAAGCGGTCATCCTGATCGGCCCCGCCGTGGAGCAGGAGCCGGATGAGGAAGACATCGACGCGATGATCCTTGCCGGCCTCGAGCGCGGGGAGCATATCAAAGCCCTGTCCGCCGAGATTGCCCAGAAAGTTGGGGCAAAGAAGAACGAGATCTACAAGCGCGCCCAGGAGCTGAAGGACGAAATGGCCACTGGCGACAGGACCTGATGCCATGGCAGAGCCAACCCAACCAACAACACCTGGCAAGGTCGACAAGACGCTGGACGGCTTGGGTCGAAAAGCCCAGCACCGCAAGGAAAGTTACGATCGGGGCCTGCGGGTGGAACGCTGGGCGGGCTGGATCATGCGCACCAAGGGGTTTGCCATCCTCAATCGGCGTTACAAGGCTCAAGGCGGCGAAATTGATCTGGTCTGCCGCAAGGATGACCTTGTGGTCTTTCTGGAGGTGAAATATCGCGACCGGATGGACGATGCCCTTTACGCCATCACGCCGCGCAATCAGGCCCGGATCGTTGCCGCCGCCGGGCACTATATCGCGCAGTTCGAGGACCAGAGCGTCGACAGCTATCGCTTTGACATCATGGCCTTTGCCAAGGGGGAGGGCCCAGTGCCGCACTGGTCCCACATCGAATCCGCTTTCGAAGCCTTTTGAGCCGGTTGCTGTCTGCATCTGCGCATCTTGAAATGTGGCTCCAAAGCGGACATATAGGGGGAGACATTTTTCTTCCGGACCAACGCTCCGGACCATCCCATCCTTTACAAGCCGGAGCATCCGTCATGGCTCAGTCCCGCACGCTCAAAGTCGCGTTTCAAATGGATCACATCAGAAGCATCAAGATCACGGGGGACTCCACCTTCGCCATGATGCTGGAAGCGCAGAAGCGCGGTCATGAGATCTTCCACTACACTGTCGATACGATGGCCATGGAAGATGGTGAGGTCTTTGCCACGGTCGAGCCGGTTGAAGTGCGCGACGACACCAGCAACTACTTCACCCTCGGCGAAGGGGTCCGCACCAATCTCGCCGATTTCGACGTCATCCACATGCGCCAGGACCCGCCGTTCGACCTTAACTATATTTCCGCCACCCACATGCTTGAGCGCATTCACCCCAAGACACTGGTGGTCAACGATCCGGCCAACGTGCGCAACGCCCCCGAGAAGATTTTCGTCACCCACTTCCCCGATCTGATGCCGCCGACCATCATCACCCGGTCGGAACAGGAACTGCGGGCTTTCAAGGCCAAGCACGGCGAAATCGTCATGAAGCCGCTTTACGGTCATGGTGGTGCAGCGGTGTTCCGCGTTGGTGAACATGACCAGAATTTTGGCTCACTGGTGGCACTTTTCGGCGACATTTTCCGTGAGCCTTGGGTTGCCCAGAAGTTCCTGCCCGACGTCAAGGCTGGTGACAAGCGTATCCTCTTGGTCGATGGCGAACCCGCCGGTGCCGTCAACCGCATTCCGGCTGATGATGACCTGCGCTCCAACATGGTGCGTGGTGGGGCTGCGGCCAAGACCGAACTGACCGAACGCGAAAAGGAAATCTGCGCCCGCATCGGACCGTCCCTCAAGGAGATGGGCTTCATTCTGGTCGGTATTGACGTCATCGGTGGCTATCTCACCGAAATCAACGTCACCTCGCCGACGGGCATTCGCTCCATCCAGAAACTGAGTGGCATCGATATCGCTGCCATGATCTGGGACAATATCGAGGCCAAACGCGCCTAGGATCCGGTTCTGAGGGGTAATCGCCCCTTTTGACAATGCTTGACCAGTTGCAGGACATATGTGTATCTACGGGTTCAAGAGACCTTGTAGGACCGCATTTGTCTTGCGCCTGGTGTGACCAGCCAGCCGCTATGCTTTGAATGAGGATAGCATGTCCCGACTGGTAACGCTGCGGGGGATGGCCCTGTGCGTCTCCCTCTCTGCCCTGATGTCTGCCGGTGTCGCCACCCGGACCGTTGCAGAAGATCTGCCGACCCTTCCCGCCGACAAGGCGACGCTTGAAGGTCTGGGCGCTGCGCTGTTTTTTGACGAAAATCTTTCCAGAAACCGCAATCAGGCCTGCGCCACCTGCCATGCGCCGGAAGCCGGCTTTGCCGATCCACGCCCCAATGGGCTCGATGGTCCAGCCGGACGCGCCGCATCGCTGGGTGATGATGACAGCTCGATTGGCGATCGCAACGCGCCAACCGCCAGCTATGCGGCCTTCAGCCCGAAATTCCACCGCGACAGGGAAGGCCACTTCGTGGGTGGCCAGTTTCACGATGGTCGCGAACCCGATCTGGAAGGGCAGGCTGGCGGGCCGCCGCTCAACCCGATCGAAATGGGCATGCCGGACAAGGCATCGGTCGTCGAGCGGCTCAAGGAGAATGAGGAATATCTCAACGGCTTCCGTCTGCTCTATGGCGCGGATGTCTTCGAGGAGCCAGATCGCGCCTATCGTGCCATGACCGAAGCCATTGCCGCCTTCGAGCGCACGGACTTCTTCAGCCCGTTCGATTCCCGATATGATCGCTATCTGCGCGGCGAGGTGGAGTTCACGCCTGACGAGGAACTGGGGCGGACGCTGTTCTTCTCCCAGCAGTTCACCAATTGCAATCTCTGCCACCAGCTACGCCAGCGGCCGGGCATGGAGAAGGAAACCTTCACCAACTACCAGTATTTCAACATTGGCGTGCCGGTGAACAAGGCCCTGCGGGCAGCCAATGGCAAGGGGCAGGGGTTTGTCGACCACGGCCTGCTTGAGAATGGCGCTGTTGATGATCCGGTCGAAGACGGCAAATACAAGACCAGCACCCTGCGCAATGTAGCTGTCACCGCCCCCTATATGCACAATGGGGTGTTCAACGATCTTGAAACCGTCATCCGCTTCTACAACAAATACAATTCAAGGGCGAAAAGCGCTGCGGTCAACCCGGAAACCGGCGAGCCATGGGGCGAGCCTGAGGTGACGGCAACCATCGACATGAAAAAGCTGACCGAAGGCCCTGCCCTTGATGACCGCCGCATCAAGGCACTGGTTGCCTTCCTCAAGACGCTGACCGACCAGCGTTACGAGCATCTGCTGGACGACTAGGCTCCGCCGACATTGCGGCGGGCGGGACGAGAAAGAAACAAGGACCATGCGTACACATCAGCAAAAGCCAAACGCCCCGGCTTTCCCGGCGTCGCCCTCCCCGACGTCTCCGGGCATTCGTTTTGCCATCCCGCCGCTGATCTTTGTTTTGTGTGGTGGCGGTGCGCTGGCGCTCGAATGGACTTTCTTCTTCGACATTGGCCCATTGTCTGCGGTCGGAGTGCCTGTGGTGGTGCTGGTCATTGCGGGGTTTCTCATCGGCATGGCGGGCTTTGCCTTCATGGGGTGGGGCTTTGTGCATTTCCGTCTGGTCGGCACCAGCCTCAACACGGCAGTGGCCGCATCCCGCCTTGTCGACGGCGGCGCCTTTCGCTTCAGTCGCAATCCCATGTATGTTGGCTTCGTGGTCATGCTGCTCGGTGGCACCATCCTGTTCGACAGCCTGCCCTTCCTGCTGGCGTTCCTCATCATGTTTGTCTATCTGGATCGCTTCGTCATTCCCCGCGAGGAAGCCTATCTCGGGGCAGCATTCGGTGCGGATTACGCCGACTATTGCGCCCGCGTGCGCCGCTGGATCTAGACTTCAGAAATCGAAACCCAACTGCCCCGGACTGCAGATGTTGCCCGGGGTGATGCCCTCATGCGCCAGCAGCCATGTCTTCAGTTCCAGCCCGCCTCCGAACCCCACCAGTGATCCGTCCGCTCCGATGACCCGGTGACAGGGGACAATGATCGGTAGCGGATTGGCATGATTGGCCATGCCGACCGCTTGGGCACCCTTGGGTTTGCCGACCCGCACGGCGATATCGCCATAGTTGGTCACGCTGCCATAGGGGATGGCGCAAAGCGCCCTCCAGACAGCAAGCTGGAAGGGAGAGCCCTTGAGCAGGTAGGGAACGGTGAAACGCTGCAGCGTCTTGTTGAAATAGGCATCAAGCTCGCGACGCACCTTGGCAAAAGCGTCCGCATCCTTGCGCCAGCGCACGTTAGCCAGCGCCGGTTCCCCCTCCTTTGGAAAGGTCAGCGCATGGATGCACTCCTGGCTGCCTGAAAGCAGCAGCGCCCCGATGGGGCTCTCATGGTAGCAAAAGCAGATGTCCTGTTCGGTCACGTGTCACCTGTTGGTTGGTTACCTTCACTGTAGCTGAATTCCTTGTGAAGCAAAAGCGTTTGTTCACATATTGTTCTTGAAGTGCAACCGAAAGCATCATAAAGTTGCCGAAACATCTTCATCACGTATAAATAGTTTTATGCATTTTCACTATCGAGTTCGCCATGGTTTCCCATGTTCAGACAGTTTCCTTTCAGGGCATAGCGGCAACGCCGGTGGATGTGCAGGTTCACGTGGCCTCCGGTTTGCCTGCCTTCACCATTGTCGGCTTGCCCGACAAGGCGGTTGGTGAGAGCCGTGAGCGGGTACGGGCGGCGCTTTCTGCTTCCGGCCTGTCGCTGCCACCCAAGCGCATCACCATCAATCTGGCTCCCGCCGACCTGCCCAAGGAGGGCAGTCACTTCGATCTGCCGATTGCCCTTGGCCTGATGGCCGCCATCGGCGCCATTCCTGCCGACTGTCTTGACGCCTTCACCGTGCTTGGCGAATTGTCTCTGGATGGTCGGCTGGCCGCCGTGGTCGGGGTTCTGCCTGCTGCCATTGCCGCCAATATCGAGGAGCGTGGGCTGATCTGCCCGGCTTCATGCGGGCCGGAAGCGGCATGGGCCGATCCGGACATGGACATACTGGCCCCCGACAGCCTCATTGCGCTGGCCAATCATTTCAAGGGCAGTCAGGTGCTCTCCCGCCCGAGGGCGTCGATTCGCCAACCCGGTGATTCCTTTCTCGACCTTCGGGACATCAAGGGTCAGGAGATGGCCAAGCGGGCGCTCGAGGTGACCGCTGCCGGTGGCCACAACATGCTGATGGTCGGCCCGCCCGGTTCCGGCAAGTCGATGCTTGCCTCTCGCCTGCCAACCATTCTGCCGCCGCTTACCCCAGCCGAGCTGTTGGATGTCTCGATGATCCATTCCATTGCCGGTCTGTTGCCCAACGGACAGTTGACCGCCGAGCGGCCGTTTCGCAACCCTCACCATTCCGCCTCCATGGCTGCCATGGTCGGTGGCGGCATGCGGGCCAAGCCGGGGGAAGTGGCGCTGGCGCACAATGGCATCCTGTTTCTGGATGAACTGCCCGAATTCTCGCCGCAGGTGCTCGACAGTTTGCGGCAACCGATTGAAAGCGGTGAGGCGGTGATCGCTCGGGCCAACCACCGGGTGACCTATCCGGCCCGCTTTCAGCTGATTGCCGCCATGAATCCCTGCCGTTGTGGCCATGCCGGTGAACCGGGCTATGTCTGCAAACGCGGAGCCCACTGTGCGGCCGACTATCAGGCGCGCATATCCGGGCCCTTGCTGGACCGGTTCGATCTTCGGGTGGAAGTGCCCGCGGTCTCGGCCAGCGATCTGATGCTGCCACCCGCAAAGGAGGGATCGGCCGAGGTCGGCGCTCGGGTCAGACAGGCGAGGAAGGTGCAGCGGGAACGCTTCGCGGCGCTCGGGGTCGGCCATATCATCACCAATGCCCAATGCCCGGCCAGCCTGATCGAGCAGATCTGCGAGCTGAAGGGAGACGCCCGCATTCTGCTTGCCCATGCGGCCGAGACCATGGCCCTGTCTGCCCGTGGCTATCACAGGGTGCTGAAGTTGGCGCGTACCCTTGCAGACCTTGCCGGACGTCCGCAGCCGGGCAGTGAGGAAATCGCCGAAGCCCTTGGTTATCGCGTGGCCACGCCATCGTTGGTGGCCTGAAAGGGGCACAGGAAGGTGGAGCAGGTCAATCTGAAAGGGAGCTGCCCGGCTTTTGTCGAGTGGAAGGAAGGTGGAGAGAGTGGGCTGATGTCGCTGCAAATTGCCAATGGTGGTCAGCAGGCGGTCAATCATTGGCCAGTCAGGGGGGCCAGTCAGGGGGCAAGTCGGCGATCAGTCGTAGGACTTCGAGGATCTCAGCTTCTTGATCGTGCCGCGCTTGGTCTTGCTGTCCATGCGGCGCTGTTTGCTGGCCTTGGTCGGCTTGGTGGCGATGCGCCGTTTCGGTCGATAGGCGGCTTTCTCGATCAGGGCAACAAGACGCTCGATGGCCTCTTCGCGATTTCTGGCCTGGGTGCGATGAGTTTGCACCTGCATCACCAGTTCGCCCTCCTGCGTCATCAGATGGGCAGCCTGCCGCCGAAGATTGGCCTTGATATAAGCTGGCAGGGACGGTGAGTTGCGCACATCGAAGCGCAATTCAACTGCTGTGGATACCTTGTTGACATTCTGCCCGCCCGGACCGGACGAACGAATGAAGCGCTCCTGCAGTTCGTCTGCATCGAGGCTCAGGCCTTCCTTGATGACTATGCGCTCGGACATGGGGGGCTCTGGGGTCGTTTAGGGCTTCTGGTCAAATTTCGTCAACAGAAGCCAGTCTTACCCCGAAATGTGCCGCGTTGCATCCCCTATCCGAATTTTTTGAGCAGCGAGATGATGGACCGGACGCCAGATTTACCCGGAAGATCGGAAAAGGAGCTGATTGCGGCCCTGCGCCCGATCTCCGAGAAGGTTGGATAGGGCGAGACATAGCCCGTTACGGCTTTGATATTCATCTTCTGCGAAACAATTAGCGCCCACATGTTGATGATCTCGCCTGCATTGGCGCCCACCACCGAAGCGCCGATCACCACACCCTTCCTGTTGAGGATGATCTTGATAAACCCGCCGGTCTGCCGCTCCGCCTGTGCCCGGTCGTTGTCGCCATAGGGCCAGCGCAAGATGCGGATCTTGCCGAATTTTTGGCGAGCCTGCCCCTCGTCAAAGCCCACATGGGCCAGTTCTGGGTCGGTGAAGGTCACCCGCGGCAGGATGCCGAGGTCTTCCTTGGCGCCGAGCCTGAACAGAATGTTGCGCACCACCAACCCGGCATGATAGCCAGCCACATGGGTGAACTGCATGCCGCCGGTTACATCGCCGATGGCATAGACCCGGCGGTTGCTGGTCCTGAGGGTCGGTTTGACGGCAATTCCGCGCCTGTCATAGCCAATCCCGGCGGCCTCCAGCCCGAGCCCGTCGACATTGGCTGTCCGGCCCGTCGCGACCAGCAGATGGCTGGCGTCGAGGATTTCCTCGTCCGTCTCGCCTTTGCCGTCTTCCCGAGGCACGCTAAAACGGATTCTTGCGCCGTGAGGATGGGCCTCCGGGTTGGTCGGCGGATCGATGCGGGTGATCTTTGCACCCTCGTGGATGGTGATCCCTTCGCGGCGCAGCCGGTTGCCGACCAGTGAGGAAAGTTCCGGGTCTTCTCTTGATAGCAGCGAGAAGGCTTCCAGCACGACGACCTCGGCTCCGAGCCGTCGCTGGGCCTGCGCCAGTTCCAGTCCGATCGGGCCACCGCCGATGATCACGAGCTTGTCCGGGCGCTCTGTGAGAGAAAAAAAGGTCTCGTTGGTCAGATAGTCGACAGTATCGAGCCCGCTGATGGGCGGAATGGCAGGCGAAGAACCGGTGGCGATGACGAAGGCACGGGCCTTGACCTCGATCTCCCCGTCGGCGCTGACCACGGTTCGCTTGTCCTTGAACCGGGCGGCAGACTTGATGACTCGCACACCCAGCGCTTCGAAGCGCTCGACTGAATCATTGGGTGCAATGGCCGCAATGACCGAGCGGATATGATCATGGACGGCCTGATAGTCGATTCTTGGCTCCACAGAACTCACCCCGAACCGGCTGGCTTCGCGCATGGACTGGGCGCGTTTTGCCGCAGCGATCATGGCCTTGGAGGGCACGCAGCCGGTATTCAGGCAGTCACCGCCCATGTCGCCCTTTTCAAACAACACAACTGTTTCGCCAAAGGCTGCCATCGCTGCCGCGACAGTCAGCCCTCCGGACCCTGCCCCGATGATACAGATGTCGGCTCGAAATTGCTCGCTCATGGCTTGTTCCAATCAGATGAGTGCCAGCATTAGTATTTATGACGCCTGTTCACGGGGTTTCTCAAGCGGATTCTGAACCGCCCCGTTTTCTTCGCCATGCCTTTAGGAGCGGCGGCAACAGGGAAACAACCCCCATTGCGACAAAGGCGGCGATCAGTTCGCCCGTGATCACCGAGCTGGTGTCGAGGGAAAGGGAACAAGCCGGGTCTTCCAGACAGGCAGGATTGCTCGCCAGCTGAGCGGCAATCACGCTGTCGAGCCCGGCACCCACCAGTGCATAGGCGAAGGTGCCGGGCAGGATACCGATAAGGGTCGCCACGAGATAGGTTCCGAGCCGCACCTCAAAGAGGGCGGGCACGATGTTGACCAGCCAGAAGGGAAACAGCGGCACAAGCCGCAGAAACAGCATGTAGCTGAAGGCATCCTGCCGGAAGCCGGAGGCAAACCGTTCGGCAAAGCTGCCTGCCCGTGCCCTGAGCGATGAACCGAAGGCCGAGCGTGCCGCAAGAAAGACCGCTCCGGCTCCGATCGTTGCCGCCAGAATCGTGGCAGTGCCCCCCACCACCCAGCCAAACAGCAGTCCGCCGACAATCGTCAGGAAGCTCGCGCCGGGAAAGGAAATCGCCACGGCCAGCGCATAGAGCAGCCCATAGCCGATGAGCGTCAGGGCGAAGTGATCGGCGACATAGCCGGAAAGCCTTTCGCGATTGCGGACAAGCGTTTCAAGGGTGAAATAATGGTGCCAGCCCTGCGAGAATCCGAACAGCATCAGGGCCAGCAGAATCAGCAACGGACTCCACTTTTTCAAAGTGCCTGCCATAGTCGATCCCTGACTGATTTGGTTGGCCTGATCGGTCATCAACACATGTCCTTGCTGCCTCTACAATGAAGGATAAGCCCTGAAGGCTAAATTCCAGATAAGTCGTATATAGCCTGAAAATTACGCCTTGAGGGGCCTCTCACCGTCATTTGATCGGCGGTTGATGGCGCGTCACGGCAGCGTGACCGGAACGCCTCATCATGTGATTATCGACGGTGTTTGCGGTGAATGAGTCGATTGTTGCGTGCAACAGGGGCAAAATTTGGCGTTTTTTCGTTGCTGACGATTGACTCAAAGCCCGCATCTCCGTATAAGCCGGACCAAGTGTATCAGGATAGCGGAAAGCGTCTCTCTGGAGGCGCTTCTTTTTACCGCTCTGGTAGGATTTGAGAAAATCAAATAAGGGGCCGCGCAAGCGGTATAAAGCCCATGAAACGGACTTATCAGCCAAGCCGACTGGTGCGCAAGCGCCGCCACGGCTTCCGGGCTCGCATGGCAACCAAAAATGGCCGTGAGGTCTTGGCTCGCCGCCGTGCAAAAGGACGCAAGCGTCTCTCTGCCTAAGGCAAATCGCATCAACCGCCAGAATTTAAGCTGTCGTGCTTCAAATCTGGCGGTTTTGCATGTCCGGGACAACCATTTTGCGAGGGTCTCCCTCTTGATGCTGTCCCAAGAAGCGCTTCAAGGAGGCAACATGCTTCGATTGAAAAAGCGCAGCGAATTCTTAGCCGCGGCCAAGGGGGGACGACTCTCGCGTCGCGGTTTTGTGCTTCAGGCCATCAAGCGCGTGCCAGAAGACAAGGATCCGGCTCGTGTCGGTTTCACGGTGACCAAGAAGGTCGGCAACGCAGTGATTCGCAACAGGGTGAAACGCCGGTTGCGCGAAGTGGCGAGACTTCTGGGGCCGGAGATTCTTCAATCCGGTTGGGACTATGTTCTCATCGGGCGTATAGGCGCGTTGCATCTGCCTTTCGATTCTCTCTGTGCAGATTTCAAGGGATGTGTGCGCGATCTTGCTTCTGGCAAGACCGATAGGGGACGTCGTACGCCCATTCGAACCGTAAAGGCCGACCAGTCATCAAGAAGCCCTTCTCAAACCGGCAAGCCGGGTTATGAAGAGGTGCAAGACCGGAACTGATCTCCTGTCTACGTCAGTCACGTCAGGATGCAGTTCATCAACAAGCTTACGAAATTGTCCTGATCCCTGCCACCGGGTAGCCGGGTCGAGGCGCTCAAAATGAAACGAAACACTTGACTCGGCAGCATCAAGCCGCCAATTGGGTGTGTATCAAGTCGGATTTGTCAGATCTTAACCACACGGGTCGGAAAGCAAGTTCGGCACTCAATAATGGGATGAAGAAAGTCGATGGAAAATAATCGCAATCTCTTCCTTGCCATTGCCCTGTCTTTCATTGTGTTGCTGGGATGGCAGTATTTTGTCGCCGGACCGCGCATGGAAGCAGAGAAGGCTCGGCAGGAACAACTTGCAGCCCAGCAGGCAGAGCAAGCAGGAACCACCGAACAGACCAACACCGCACCAGCTCCGGGCACGTCACCCGCAGCGGCAACGACGGCAGGCGCCGTTCCGCTCAGCCCGCAGGCAGCCCTGTCCCAATCGGCTCGCATCGATATCGATACGCCCAAGCTGTCCGGTTCCATCAACCTGACCGGCGCCCGTATCGATGACCTGCATCTGAACGAGTATCGCGAAACCCTGGACGAGGGCAGCCCGACCATCACGCTGATGGCACCTTCCGGCTCCCAGAACCCCTATTACGCCGAGTTCGGCTGGGTTTCCGGCTCCGGCGACATCGCCCTGCCAAACGCCAACACCGTATGGACTGCCCCTGAAGGCGCCAAGCTGACCCTTGACAAGCCGCTTGTGCTGACTTGGGACAATGGCACTGGCCTGACCTTCGTGCGGACCGTCTCTGTGGATAACAACTATCTGTTTACCATCGACCAGAAAGTTGAAAACACCACCGATGCAGCGGTTGCGCTTTATCCCTACGGGTTGATTTCGCGTCACGGCACCATCAATACCTCCGGCATCTACATTCTGCATGAAGGCCTGATCGGCGTTGATGGCGAAGACGGCCTGCAGGAAGTCAAATACAAGGATATTGCCGAGAAGAAGATCGAGCAGCCTTCCAAGACGGCAAAGGGCTGGGTTGGCATCACCGACAAATACTGGGCAACGGCCGTCATTCCGCCGCAGGGCCAGACCTTCCAGCCAAGCTTCCGCTACAATGAAATCGCCGGCAAGCCGGCCTATCAGTCCGACTATCTGGGCGATGCGGTCAATGTGGCCGCCGGTGCCAGCGTGTCCTACAAGACCAACCTGTTCGCAGGGGCCAAGGAAGTTGCAACTCTGCGCAAGGTTGAAGACACAACCAGCGCTCTCAACTTCGACCTGATGATCGACTGGGGCTGGTTCTACTTCATCACCAAGCCGATGTTCTGGGCCATCGACCAACTCTATGGTCTGGTCGGCAACTTCGGTATTGCCGTGCTGCTGATCACCGTCATCGTCAAGGCGATCTTCTTCCCACTGGCCAGCAAGTCCTATGCTTCCATGGCCAAGATGAAGCTGCTGCAGCCGAAGATGGAAGAAATCAAGAAGAACATGGGCGATGACAAGCAGGCTCAGCAGCAGGCTATCATGAAGCTCTATCAGGAAGAGAAGGTCAATCCGCTGGCTGGCTGTCTGCCGATCGCCATTCAGATTCCGGTCTTCTTCTCCCTCTACAAGGTGCTCTACACCACCATCGAAATGCGCCATGCGCCGTTCTTTGGCTGGATTCAGGACCTGTCCGCTCCGGACCCGACCAACCTGTTCACCCTGTTCGGTCTGGTTCCGTGGGATACGCCTGCCTTCCTCGCCATCGGCATCTGGCCGCTGATCATGGGTGTGACCATGTTCGTTCAGATGAAACTGAACCCGACGCCTCCGGATCCGACCCAGAAGATGATCTTCACCTGGATGCCGATCATGTTCACTTTCATGCTGGCCCGCATGCCGGCCGGTCTGGTGATCTACTGGGCATGGAACAACTCGCTGTCCATCATCCAGCAGGCAACCATCATGAAGAAGCATGGGACCAAGATCGAGATCTGGCAGAATATCAAGGATACCTTCTCGCGCTCGAAGCCGAAGAGCGAATAGGCTCGGGATCCCTGAAAGAAACAATCGGGCGGCCATTGGCCGCCCTTTTTGTTGCAGTAAAACAACGCCGGATGGCAACTGCAGCCAGAAGGCGGCTGAAACGCTGGACCTCTCCGGCAATCGTGCTATTCTGCGTCTGTCCTGCCCATTCTTGCAACCAAGAGCGAACCGGTTCGATGAACAACTGACCGCAACAGATCCGATCCTTGCCGCCCGCCGTCCTCGCCCGTTTCAGGGCTCGCGAGAGGGCGGATGCGCGTGATGCATCTGTTGCCCGCCGTCCCGTTCATCAGTCTTCCCAGCCAAAGGGTTCCGTCTCATGCAAGACCAGCTTTTCACCTATCCAGACCCGGATGATCCCTATCCGATTCCTGCCTTCAAACGCACTGCCTTCCTCAAGCCCCTGATCACCAACCCGCTGATTGAAGTGGGTGACTACACCTATTATGATGACCCGGAGGCACCGGAAGCCTTCGAGCACAAGAACGTGCTCTATCATTATGACTTCCTCGGAGATCACCTGATCATCGGCAAATTCTGCGCTCTGGCCACTGGCGTCACCTTCATCATGAACGGTGCCAACCATGATATGCGCGGCATCTCCACCTATCCCTTTGCCATCATGGGCGGTAGCTGGGGGGAAGGGTTCGATATTGATGCCTTCCGGCAATTGTCCCGTGGTGACACCCGTCTCGGCAATGACATCTGGATGGGGCGCAATGCTCGGGTCATGCCCGGCGTGACCATCGGGTCCGGGGCTATCATTGGCGCCGAGGCTGTTGTGGCCAGCGACGTGCCGGACTATGCCATCGTTGTCGGCAATCCGGGACGGGTAATCCGCAGGCGCTTTGCGGATGATGTGGTGGAGCGTCTGCTGGCGCTGGCCTGGTGGGATTGGCCCATCGAGCAGATCACCCGCCATCGCCAACTGATCCAGGGGGCCGATGTGGCAGCACTGGAAGCGGCTTGCCAGAGCTTTTCGAGCGGCGAAGGCGCATAGAACTCGCTTTCGCGCTTGTTTCCCTGTAAAAGGCAGGCTAACCAAAGCCTGCCCTTTCCCTTTTGAAGACCGCTTAGGAAGACCGCACCGATGACCGAAGAACATGATGAGGATATCGCTCCCACTGCTGAAGGCGCCTCCAGCCTTGCTGAGCTTGTGGGTGATGATGAGGTAGATCCGGCTCTGGCCGAGCGTGGCCGCTTGCTGTTTGCCCAGACCTGGGACTTCATGTGGGGCACGAAATTCTTCCACCAGTTACCGCCGATCGAGGGGGTCGAGGTGGCCTTTGCCGGTCGCTCCAACGTTGGCAAGTCGTCCTTGCTCAATGCCATCACGGGGCGCAAGACCTTGGCGCGCACCTCCAACACGCCCGGCCGCACCAAGGAGCTCAACTTTTTCCGTCCCGAGAAGGAAGCCTCGCTGGTGATCTGCGACATGCCGGGCTATGGCTATGCCAAGGCGTCCAAGAAGGAAGTCGCCGCCTGGAACGAGCTGATTCTGGACTATCTGCGCGGTCGCCCGAACCTGCGCCGGGTCTATGTGCTGATCGACAGCCGTCATGGCCTCAAGGAAAATGACACCGAAGTCATGACCACGCTGGACAAGGCCGCTGTCAACTATCAGGTGGTCTTGACCAAGGTGGACAAGACCAAACTGTCGGATCTCGTGAAGGTGATGGAGAAGGTGCAGCTCGGCCTGAAGAAGCGGCCTGCGGCGCATCCGGAAATCCTGCTGACATCTTCCGACAAGAAGATAGGAATCAATCGGTTACGGGCAGAAATGCAGCTGTTGGCAGACGGTATGTGATTTCGATGTCCAAATAATGTTTCATGAACGGTGATAAATTCGGCATATCACTCCGTCTTTCTTGCGTCTCGTGAAATAAGACGCTATACAGCGGTCTCAGTTTTCCAACCTGCTCGAAGTAGAGAAGCGCCATGTCCGAGACATCCACTCCATCCAGCTCCCCGGCCAATCGTGCCAGAACCATTTCTGAAGCGCTTCCCTTCATGCAGCGCTATGATGGCCAGACGGTCGTGGTCAAATACGGCGGTCATGCCATGGGTGAAGCCGAACTCAGCCAGGCCTTTGCGCGTGACATCGTGCTGCTCAAGCAGGCTGGCGTCAAACCCGTCGTGGTGCACGGCGGAGGTCCGCAGATCAAGTCGATGCTCGACAAA
Organism: Cohaesibacter haloalkalitolerans; assembly: GCF_003574655.1. GTDB lineage: Bacteria > Pseudomonadota > Alphaproteobacteria > Rhizobiales > Cohaesibacteraceae > Cohaesibacter > Cohaesibacter haloalkalitolerans. Next base: position 245,234 of record NZ_QNUM01000001.1, on the reverse strand, counting down.
CTCGGAATCAAGTCCGAGTTCAAGGGTGGCCTGCGCGTGACCGATGCCCACACGGTGGAAGTGGTCGAGATGGTGCTGGCTGGTTCCATCAACAAGTCCATCGTGCGCAACATCAATGCCGAAGGCGGCCGGGCCATCGGCCTGTGCGGCAAGGATGGCAACATGGTGCTGGCTGAAAAACTGACCCGCACCATCCGCGACCCGGACAGCAAGATCGAGGAAGTGGTGGATCTGGGCTTTGTGGGCGACCCCAAGAAGGTGGACCGCTCCGTGCTGGATATCGTGGCCAAGGACGCGCTCATTCCGGTGATTGCACCGGTCGCGCCGGGCATTGACGGTGCTACCTACAACATCAATGCCGATACCTTTGCCGGTGCGATTGCCGGTGCGGTCGACGCCAAGCGCCTGTTGTTCCTGACGGATGTTCCGGGCGTGCTGGACAAGGAAGGCAATCTCATCAAGGCCCTGACAATCACCGAGGCCCACAGGCTGATTGCCGATGGCACGATCTCCGGCGGCATGATCCCGAAGGTTGAGACCTGCATCGATGCGCTCAACAAGGGCGTCGAGGGCGTCGTCATTCTCGATGGCAAGGTGCCCCACGCGGTGCTTCTGGAGCTGTTCACCGAAGGTGGCGCGGGCACTCTGTTGACGCGCTGAGGTTCGTCCTTACAAGGCTGTATTAAGTCAATTTGATAAACGGGGTGCCTCGGCACCCCGTTTTGGTTTGCGACGACCTGAAGGCTGGCGTGCGGGGCGACTATTGGCACCCGGCGGGATTTACCAAGGTTTTGCGTTTGATTGATGCGTGGGATTCATAAGTCAAATCTATCCGGCGCGGATTATCCTCTAGCCCCACGCAGACTATTTTAATGGTAACGGTCACGGAGCAATCTGGACCGAAGTGAATTTCAATGCTGCAAGGCCTTTTGTCCGGGCAGACGAGATGCAGGCACGGCAAGCAGAACGCCTGGCACCGTCAGTCCGATCCGCAGACAAAATGCACCAACCCTTTCGAGGAACGTGAACAATGATTTTGCAAGAAACCTTTACCCTGTCCAACGATGTCAAGATTCCGAAGCTGGCCCTCGGCACATGGATGATCGATGACAATGCTGTTGCCGATGCTGTTGTCGCGGCCGTCAAACTCGGTTACCGCCACATCGACACTGCTCAGGCCTATGCCAACGAGCGAGGTGTCGGCGAAGGCATCCGCGCCTGTGGCGTTGCCCGTGAAGAACTGTTTGTCACGACCAAGCTCGATGCATCGCATAAGAATTATGCCGATTCGAAGGCTGCCATCGAAGGCTCGCTAAAGACGCTCGGTCTCGACTATATCGACCTGATGATCATTCACAGCCCGCAGCCTTGGGGTGATTTCGCTGGCGAAGAACGCTTCTTTGAAGGCAACCTCGAAGCATGGCGTGCTCTGGAAGAAGCCTATGAAGCTGGCAAGATCCGCGCAATCGGTGTTTCCAACTTCCAGAAGGAAGACTTGGACAACATCATCGACAACGCCAAGATCAAGCCGATGATCAACCAGATCCTTGCCCATGTTTCCAACACCCCGTTCGAGCTGATTGACTACAGCCAGAGCAAGGGCATTCTGGTCGAGGCCTATTCTCCGGTCGCGCATGGCAAGATTCTCGACAATCCGGAAATCGCCGAAATGGCAAAGAAATATGGCGTCAGCGTTCCGCAGCTCTGCATTCGCTACTGTCTGGAACTGGGCCTGCTGCCCCTGCCGAAAACTGCAAATCCGGCCCACATGAAGTCCAATGCGGACGTGGATTTCGAGATTTCCGCAGACGACATGGAAGCCCTGAAAACCATCGACCGGATCAAGGACTATGGCGACGCCAGCATGTTCCCGGTCTATGGCGGCAAGATGTAAGCCAACGGGTCATTGTGATTAGATAAAGGGGCGCTCGCGCCCCTTTATTTTTGGCAATTCGGGCAGAAGAAGGTCGAGCGCCCACTCTGGGTGATCCGTTCGATGGTGCCGGAACAGCCCTCATTTGGGCAGGGCGCGCCTTCCCGGTCATAAACCTTGAAGCGATGCTGGAAATAGCCAAGGCTACCGTCTGCTCTTGTGTGGTCGCGCAGGGTCGACCCACCCGCCTCGATCGCTTCGGCAATGGTGGCGCGAATCTCGTCTGTCAGCAGCCCAAGTTTCGCCGATGGCTTGCCGTTCCTGGTGACAAGTGTACCCGCCGCCCGCCTCGGGTCGAGCCCCGAACGGAACAACGCCTCGCAGACATAGATGTTGCCGAGCCCGGCAATGACATGCTGATCGAGCAATGCCGACTTGAGCGGCGTCTTCCGGCCCGCAAACTTCTCCGCCAGATAGGCCGCATCAAGAGCATTGCCCACCGGCTCGACGCCAAGTTTGGCAAAATAGGGATGCTCGGCCAGTGTCACGCGGGCGATGAGGTCGAAAAAGCCGAAGCGGCGCGGATCATTGTAAAGGATCGAGGCTCCAGATGTGAGGTGCAGCACCACATGATCGTGCTGGGGAAGCTTGCCGCGGGCAAGATGAAAGCTCGCTTCCGCAATCAGATGCTGCTCCTCGGGCGTCACCACGCGGAACGATCCCGACATGCCCAGATGCATGACAAGAACCATGCCGTCATCGAGATCGGCCAACAGATATTTCGCCCGCCGGCCAAGGCCAATGACCTGCCGCCCGGCAAGCCGCTCGGCGAGACCTTCCGGAAAGGCAAAGCGCAGATTCTCGCGGCGAATTTCGGCCCGCTCGATGGTTGCATTCTCAAGCACCGGCTGCAGGCCGCGCCGCACGGTTTCCACCTCTGGCAATTCAGGCATGATCAGGTCTCACAGGAGCGATTTGAGGGCAGCAACGCAGGCATCGAGATCGGCTTCGTTGTTGTAGTAATGCGGCGATACGCGGAGCATCACCGGCAACTGCCGCTGCTCCGCATCCAGAAGCGAACTGGTGGGTCGCGTCATGCCGATGGCGATGCCCTCGGTCCTGAGGCTGTGGACCGCCAATTGCGGGTCCAGCCCGTCGATGGTGAAGCTGATGATGGCGCATTTCTCGGCCCCCAGATCCATGATACGGCATCCGGGCAACCCGGCCAGTTTTTGTCGCAGCTCAGCGGCCAGTCTCCAGGCCCGCTGCTGGATCGCCTCCAGCCCGATGGCCATGGCATAGTCGCAGGCCACCTTCAGACCAGCGCGCAAGGCGTAGCTGTTCTCCCAGGTCTCGAACCGTCGTGCATCCTCCCGGACCGCATAGTGGCCGCTGTCAACCAAAGGCGCGGAGAAGTGATCAAGCGCTACCGGCTCCATGCTTTGAAGCCACTTTTCGCGAATATAAAGAAAGCCGGTGCCGCGTGGCCCACGCAGGAACTTCCGCCCCGTCGCCGACAGGAAATCGCACTGCAATGCCTCCACATCAACCGGCATCTGCCCCACTGCCTGACAGGCGTCCAGCAGATAGGGGATGCCGTGCTTTCTGGCGATCGCCCCGACAGCGGCTGCTGGATTGACCAGCCCGCCGTTGGTTGGCACCCAGGTGATGGTGATGAGCGCAGTCTTGTCGCAAATCAGGTTTTCGAGGGCAGCCAGATCCATCGCTCCGGTCTCGTCATTGGGCACGACGTCGATTTCAATCCCGTCCTTCTTCTGGCGATGCAGATAGGCCACATAGTTGGCCGCATATTCCGCCTGACAGGTGATGATGCGGTCGCCTGGCTTGAGCGGCAGCGCATAGAAGGGCTGGCACCAGGCGGCGGTTGCATTTTCCATGATGGCGATCTCGTGCCGTTTGGCTCCGATCAGGCGGGCGACAGATTCATAGACCCCGTCGAGCATCTCTGCCTGTTGCGCATGAGCTTCGTATCCGCCGACCTTTGCCTCGAGATCGAGATAGGCCATCACAGCATTGAGAACCGGCTGTGGTGCCAGCGCCGAGCCGCAGGCCATCAGATGAATGCCATGGGTCAGTCCCGGTGTTTCGCTGCGCAGTTTTTCAATATCCATGGGAACCCCCAAACGTGAGCCGATAACGAGATGGCCAGCTTAACAATGGGACGAAAGCAACACAAGAAAAGCCATTTCGAAACATGGTATTTACGGATCAGATGGGCTATTGTCCGGCGGAAACGAAATGACAATCGCTCCCGCAACCGGTTGAGCTGAGGACGTAAATCATGGCGGCACAAAACAGGGATCGCACGGAAAAGGTCACCGAAATGGCGACTTCCTTCGGCTTTGAACAGGTCGGAGAGGGCGAAAAGCAACCGCGGGTCAACGAAGTTTTCCATCACGTGGCCGATCGCTACGACATGATGAACGACCTGATGAGCGGCGGCATGCACCGGCTCTGGAAAGATGCCTTCGTGGCCTGGCTCAATCCGCCCCAGAGTGGACGCGTGCCGTTCAGGCTGCTTGATGTGGCCGGTGGCACGGGCGACATCTCCTTCCGCGTCGTTGAACGCTCGCGTGGCAACGCCCGGTGCACGGTGTTCGACATCAACGGCTCCATGCTTGCCGTCGGCAAGGACCGCGCCAAGGCCAATGGTCTCATCAACAATCTTGAATTCGTCGAGGGCAATGCCGAGGAACTGCCGTTTGAAGACAACAGTTTCGACGCCTATACCATCGCCTATGGCATTCGCAATGTGCCCCGCATCGACAAGGCCCTGTCCGAGGCCTATCGCGTGCTGAAACGGGGCGGCCGCTTCATGTGTCTGGAATTCTCAAATGTTGACATGCCGCTGCTCGACAAGGCCTATGACCTGTTTTCCTTCAATGCCATCCCCACCATCGGTGATGTCGTGACCGGCGACCGGGCCAGCTATGAGTATTTCGTGCAGTCGATCCGGAAGTTTCCCAACAAGGCACGCTTCAAAATGATGATCGAGGATGCCGGTTTCCAGCAGGTGACCTTCCGCAACATGTCCGGCGGCATCACCGCCATGCATTCGGGCTGGAAGCTGTAAGGATCGGAAGACAATTATGATTGGTGCGTCATCTGCTCTGCTCCGCCTTGCGCATACGGGCTATATTCTGGCTCGTGAGGGCGTCTTTTCCATCATCGAACCACCGGCGGACCTGCCGACAGGGCCCCGCATTGCGCTCTCTTTCCTCAAGCTGTTCGAGCGCCGGAATGCCTCTGCCCGCAACAAGGGCGAACGTCTGAGCGCTGCGCTCAACCGTCTGGGGCCGAGCTATGTCAAGATGGGCCAGTTTCTGGCAACCCGCCCCGATCTGGTCGGCCCCGAGTTGGCCGAAGCGCTGACGGCCCTTCAGGATCGCGTACCGGCCTTCAGCATGCAGGAAGCCCGAAAGGCCGTGAAGGACGCGCTTGGCAAACCGGTCGAAGCGCTGTTTGAAAGTTTCTCCGAGCCGATTGCCGCAGCGTCCATTGCTCAGGTGCACCGCGCCACCTTTGTTGACGCCAGCGGCGAGCGGCAGGATGTTGCCGTCAAGATCCTGCGCCCCAATGTCGCCCAGCGCTTTCAGGATGATCTGGCCGGTTTCTATCTCGCCGCCCGTCTCATCGAAGCCGTCCATGTGCCGTCCCGCCGCCTGAAGCCCGTGGGTGTCGTTGACACGCTGGCCCAGTCGATCCGTCTGGAAATGGATTTCCGCCTTGAGGCCGCCGCGATGAGTGAAATGGCCGAGAATTGTGCCGGGGATAAAAATTTCCGGGTGCCGACGATCTATTGGGGCAAGTCGGAAAAGACAGTCATGACCATGGAATGGATTGACGGCATCAAGCTCAACGACATGGCCGCGCTCAAAGCCTCCGGCCATGATTTGAGCGCCCTTGGCCGCACGGTGATCCAGTCTTTCCTGCGCCATGCCCTGCGCGACGGCTTCTTCCATGCCGACATGCATCCGGGCAACCTGTTTCTTGGCACCGATGGCAAGCTGGTCGCCGTAGATTTTGGCATCATGGGACGGCTCGGCATGAAGGAACAGCGCTTCCTTGCTGAAATCCTCTATGGTTTCATCAAGCGCGATTATCGCCGGGTGTCCATGGTGCATTTCGAGGCGGGTTATGTACCCTCGACGCAGGATGTCGACACCTTCGCTCAGGCCCTGCGGTCGATCGGGGAGCCGATCCATGGCCGGGATTCTGCCGAAATCTCGATGGCAGGTCTGTTGCAGCAGCTATTCGAGTTCACCGAGCTGTTTGGCATGGCCACCCGCACCGAACTGATCCTGTTGCAAAAGACCATGGTCGTCGCCGAAGGTGTTGCGCGAATGCTTGATGACAGCCTCAATCTGTGGAACACCTCCGAACCGGTGGTCAAGGACTGGATGGAAAAGAATCTCGGCCCTATCGCCAAGGCCAAAGAGATGGCCGAAGGGCTGACGGTGCTCGGCACCTTGTCGGCGCAGCTACCCGAGATGGCGCGTCGCGCCGAGCGCCTTTCTGCAAGCTTTGATGAAATGGGTCGCGATGGCCTCCGTCTCGATTCCGAAACGGTTTCCGCCATCGGACGCGCCGAGGCCCGCAAGGGCCGGTCCGGTCGCCTTGCCCTGTGGGTGATTGCCATCGCCCTTGCCGCCATCGCTGTTCGCATCTGGAGTTAGGAGTTCGTCTCATGCTGGCCAACAAGCGCATCCTGCTCGTCATTTCCGGCGGCATTGCCGCCTTCAAGGCGCTCGACATCATCCGCCTGTTGCTCAAGGAGGGCGCCGGGGTTCAGGTCATCATGACCAGAGCGGCGACGGAATTTGTTGCCCCGCTAACCATCGCGACGCTGACCGGCAAGCCGGTGCTCACCGAGCTGTTTGACCTGACAAGGGAAAGCGAGATCGGCCATATCGAGTTGTCCCGTGCCGCCGATCTGGTGGTCGTCGCGCCAGCAACCGCCAATCTGATCGCCAAGATGGCCAACGGCATTGCCGATGACCTGCCCAGCACCATGTTGCTGGCAACCGACAAGCCGGTGCTGGTTGCCCCTGCGATGAATGTGCGCATGTGGTACCACCCGGCCACCCAGCGCAATCTCGCCACCCTGCATCAGGATGGCTTGCACTTTGTCGGTCCGGCTGTCGGCATGATGGCCTGCAACGAGGAAGGCCCGGGCCGTCTCAGCGAGCCTGAGGAGATCGTCTCCGAAATCAGGTCGTTGCTCGATGACACCCCAAAGCCGCTCGCCGGAAAGCATGTGCTGATCACCGCCGGTCCAACCCATGAGCCCATCGATCCGGTGCGCTACATCGCCAACCGCTCATCGGGCAAACAGGGTTATGCTCTTGCCGTCGCCGCGCGCGCAGCTGGGGCGCGGGTCACGATCGTGTCCGGTCCTGTTGCAATTGATCCGCCAAAGGGTGTTGAGATCATCAGGGTTGAAACCGCCCGGCAGATGCATGCGGCCGTCGAAGCCCATCTTCCCGCCGATGTGGCCATCATGGCCGCTGCGGTGGCTGACTGGCATGTGGCCAACGAAGGCGCAGAGAAAATCAAGAAGCAGGCTGATGGCAGCTTTCCGGCGTTGCAGTTCGAGGAAAACCCCGACATCGCCCGCTTTGTTGGCACCCATCCGGACAAGCGCCCGAAGCTGGTGGTCGGTTTTGCAGCCGAAACCCAGAATCTGGAAGAGAATGCCACCAGAAAGCTGGCGAAAAAGGGTGTTGACTGGATCATTGCCAACGATGTGTCACCTCAGACCGGTATCATGGGCGGCGATCACAACATGATCAAGATCATCCGCGCCGACAGCATCGAGGCCTGGCAGGACATGAGCAAGGGCGAGGTTGCCACCCGCCTCATTACCCGCATCGGCGAAGCGCTGGACGAGATCATCGAAATCTGACAGCCGACGGGCGGGCTGCCTCTCGGTTTCAAGTCTTACGGGGAAACATCACATGGCCAAACCACGTCTTAGCATCATGCCGCTTGCGCATTTCGAGGGGCTGGAATTGCCCCGCTACCAGAGCAAGGAGGCTGCCGGGCTCGATCTTCAGGCCGCCAATCCGGCGGACGAACCGGTGATCCTCAAGGCCAACGGCGGCCGGGCGCTGGTGCCGACCGGCTTCTGCATGGCCATGGAACGCGGCTTTGAAGCCCAGATCCGCCCGCGCTCCGGTCTGGCGCTGAAGTTTGGCGTGACCCTGCTCAACACCCCCGGCACCATCGATTCCGACTACCGCGGATACTCGCGCACCTAAGAAATTCCGTTTTTCATATTGACATTTCGTTCCCTAAATGTTCTTGTGTACGTATGTAAGAACATTTGGGAGTCTGCGTCATGGCCTTTCTTGTTATGCCTCATAGGGCTACTTGCGAGAAATGTGGCCGTCCATCCCTGGCCCACATTCCGATCCTTTTTACATTCAAATGGAAATTGCTGCACGAGGCCTACGAATACTTGGTGGCAAGGGGGGCAGGGAGATGGTCCGCCGACAAAGGTGCCGCAAGCGCGTATTCCGGATACAAAAAGCCGTCCGAAAATTCCATGAAAGCCTATGGTCGGGATCTTGAGCATTTTTACACTTATTGTGAACGGTATCGTCTCGACTGGAAAACGGTCAGTTACATTCAACTGCTGGAAACTTACCAGACAGCCATGCAGTTCGGGAAATGCACTGCGGATGGCAACCCCTTATCTGCCTCAACCATTAACCGGCGCATGGGGACTGTGGGGGATTTTTTGACGTTTGCCGCGTACCATGGCATGCGGGACCCATTCGAAATCTCACAAGACTCGCTCCCAGCCCATATACATTACCAGAATCAGGCAAGGACCGGCAAACCGACTACGACACAATCCCGACGGGTGGGAAGAGTACGTCAAGATCCCGAGGATCTCAGGTTGCCTACCCGCCCCGAAATCGTCACTTGGCTGGAAAGCATCCATGCCGAACATCCAGGTGACCATGGGAATACCGGTTATCTAATGTGCCGCACGGTAATTGAAACCGGAATGCGATCCGAAGAGGTGCGGCTGATCCGTGCCCGGCAAATCCCGAACCTTCGCGATCCCGAACAGGTCGCGGGTGACGTAACCGAGGTCGGAGTCAAAATCTATTATGGAACAAAAGGGGATCGTATGATTGGTGACCCCGAAAAGAAAGGCAAACCCCGCAAAATATCGATAGATCGAAACCTGCTGTTTCGGCTAGACGCCTACATAAGAGGCCCCAGAAAACGCGCCATAGAGGTCTTCAAGGCGAGAAACGAAGGGAAATCCTTGCCAAAGGAACTTTTCTTGTCTCCTTCGACAGGCAGGCCGTATTCTCACCGGCGTTTCTTGGAGATTTGGGCTCAGGAAAAATCCAAAAACCGCAGGGAGACAATGCCATTTCCGGGGTGGTCCATACATCTGGGACGCCATGCCTGGGCCTGTTACGAGGTGCTCAGGCGCATTGATGCGGAATTGGTTTTAATCAAGGAAGAAGTTCGTTTTGCGGGAAGCGACAACCACATCCCCTCCTCGACGACGGTCAACGGTATGGCTCGTGATCTCATTGAGCAAATAATCCGGCCAGCCATGGGCCATGTCTCTTCCGAGACGACGGAACGTTACTTGCGTTGGCTTCGAAGCCAACTCGGCAGAAATAAATATTCTCGGGATTGGTCTAATTGGTTGGATGGAGAAATCTCATGAGTCGATTCAAGAAGGCGCAAACGGACGCTCTCTTTACGATTGAGAGCCGAACTTTGAATCCAGCGGCACCTGTCGTCGAGCTGCCAGCGAACTCCTTGGTTTGGGAGCATTGGACGGACAGAAACGAACTCAAGCAAGTCGACCTTACAATGTTCCACGACGGAAGCGATCAAATGGAAATCATCGGTCGTCCGAGGTTGATTTTTGAACTTGCCCCAATCTTTCGCGCCGACACACATGGAAGATCCTTGGGTACGCTCGCCACGAAAGTGGGATACATTGTCAAATTCTTTCGATTCCTTACCGAACTGCAACAGGTGCAGGGGCGGAACATCATTAGTTGTCACGATCTCACATCAGCCGATGGCCATGGCTATAAACGATTCCTTCTTGATGGACTAGGAGAACATCTGAAATCAAAATCGAAATGTCTAAGTTATATCCGAATATGCGTCGATAAAGTCCGTAAAGAGAAGGGAGAAGCCGCTCTCCGATGGCCAAAGATTGAAGTTCCCAAAGAAGTAAAGGAACATCGAGATGTTGAGCCGAGGGCACTTAAGGCGGTCTACAATGCCGCGAAACGTGTTCACGACAACAGTTGGAAACAACATGAACGCGGCGAGAAAGCTCTCCTACGCGGAACGGATCCTCGCATCTTTGGCCAAACCGGGCACCGAGGTGGCACTCGTGGGAGCAAAGGTGGGCAACGAAACATAGTTTGGTATCGCTGGCGCAACATTCTCGTATTGCTCCGCGAGCGAATCCGACACCGTGTCGCTTTTGAAAATGACATTAGTCGATCTGACATTGTGCGTATCAATAATGCACTACACAAGATTGAAACATGGGCAAGTAAAAATGGCTGGAAAGATCGCGGCTGGCCTGTCCCTTCGATAGATGCGCTGTACAGAATGATAGCACCTTCAGTGAATGACACCATGGCAGCCTATTCTTTAGTAAGTTTCCATACAGGTTGGTTGGATACTGCGCGAGCCATTACCGTCGTCGACGGGACATTCGAGGAAAGCGATGATTGGTTTTCCGACCGAACCGGGCAGGAAACGAAGGGTCAGGACAGGCGCGGCAGCATGATGATTCTGGTCGCCGTAGAAGAATCGGAAGAGGGCAAAGAAGATACAGTCGATATCGGAGCTATCAGACCGAAAACTAAACGCATGCATTCGGCTCTCAGCCTCAAGAGTTCCCGGTATCAACCCTATGCGGTTATCAAAACGCAGATCGACCGAACACGTTTCCTAAGGGAGCTGCTTAGGGATGTAAGACTACGCCTCCTTTCTGAGGCGCAAACGTCAGAAATCCGAGCAGAAATTGCCCTCATCGAACGTAAGCTGCGCTCGCCTTGGATCTACTTCAACCCAAAAGGTAAAGGTCAAGAATGCATAGGACTTCTGGGGGAAACCATTGCGGTCTCAATTCCCTTCAACAAAGCTCTAAAGCCGCTCGCTATCGAATGGGCGGAACGGCGGGGCAACAACGTGGACACGCTTAGCCAAGCGATCAAATTGCTGCGGCCTAGCGACATTCGTGACGGCTACGCCGCCTTCGTCTATGATGCCAGCGGTAGTGATATCTTCGCAGTTCAAAACATCCTCAATCACAAATCGATCGCGTCTACTCGACATTATCTGCGCCAAAAGCGACAGATAAAGGAATTGTTCAAAAAACACCGTGTTCTAGCTGGAGCGATTCTTCGAGAAACGCAAGATGGACATTCTATCGATCCCACCATCTTACGTATCGAGATGACAACAGGGGGAATTACGGAGGGAGATCGGCAAGCGCTAGAAGTCTATAGAATAGGAAAAGGCTTTCGCGGAAGATTCGGAATGGGGTGCAAGGCCCCGTTTAATCCTCCCGCAAGCATCGTTCACAATCATCTTGCTGGCACCATTTGCCCGGCGCAACGATGCCTACTTTGCCAACAAGCCATATTCTTGCCGGACGCTCTAGATCCGCTGGCTAACCGTTATGCCGAACTCCGCGAACTGAGCCGTACAATACCACCGCAAGAGTTCGATACTAGCAGTTTGTTGGTTGAACTTAAGGGAATCGAAATGGTTCGTGAAGCTTTGCGAGACGATATTCTCGCTCATGACTTTGACGCCATAGTCGAGGCCCATACCAAGGCACTCTTGTCAGGTGATGCATACATCTTTGAAGACATTCAACTTAGTAGTATTAAACAAATGGGCGAACAGGATCTGAACCAATGATTTCGTCTGATATAAGTTGTGTGAACGGGCCTCTAGAGCTTGTCGCATCTGCATCTGTTGTGATTGACCAAGCCTGGACATTACCGTGGAAAGACCTTGCTGATTTTTCAATTTTTGGGCCTTCCGAGGGTGTCATCATTGGCGATGATGAATGGATCGTTCCGAAATCATTCGTCAATCCAAATTACTATGCAGAAAACAATCGGAAGATCAATTTTGCAAACGTACTCCCTGAGGGCTGGTCCCGAGGCGAAGCTCGTTCGGAACATCTGGTCAGGCGTTTGAAACGGATCGCGTTGTTGAACATGACACAATCGGTTTCTGGTGCCAAACAAAGGCTTGAGCCTCCAGAACCACGGACCTGGGTAAAGCATACAAATTTTTTATTGAGAGCCGCTCGATCCGCGATGGAACTGACTGATCGAGTAACGACTGGAGACATGACTTGCCCCGATCCGGGACCAATCTTTGCGAACCTGTCAGCTGAGGCCTTTGACGAACTTCGTGATATACATCCGACATTTTTTCAGTTCTGTGTCCATCGTTTGAACGGTCTATTTAATGCGCATCTGTTCGATGATTGGCCTGCAGGTGATGTCAAGGCAATAAAGCCTGGAGTAGACCACATACGGCCGTTCTCCGACCAAGCCTTCACTGAAATTCTTAAAGCAGCTCATTTCTTTGCTAGCATACAGAAAGACTTAGAAGCCTGTTATACTTTTATCTCTTCAATAAAATGTGATCAAGATGGCGGACGACGATCGGGCAATATAAGTAAATATCGAAACCAACTAATAGCCCAATGGACCGGCGATACACTCTATCCGGGCCGTCTATTTCCTCTCTCGATATATATGGCTGGCAGTAGCCGAAGAAAGAAAACTGGTGCGTCGCGTGAAAAAAAGCAATTTGGGTCGTGGCCTGTCGATAATCCTAGTGGCGTGAAGTCCTTGTTATGGGTATGTCAATCAGCTAACGCGATTATCCTTAATACGGCCACCGGCGGACGAATCTCCGAAATGATGACTTTATCCCGGGAACCGTTAGTCAGAATCAACGGATCAGAGAACCTTACCGGCTACACATTCAAGGAATCAGAGGATCCTAAAGGAACTAGTCGGCATTGGCCGTTGCCCGCTCTTGCGGTCCAGGCAATTGAACGACAACAAAGCCTAATTGAGACCTTCGACTATCAAGGCGATTTCCTCTGGATAGTAGGGCCAAAAAATACAACTGGAGTCGCTGTTCTTGATAACCTCGTGTGCGAATTCGGCAAAAAAGTGCAAACTCTTAAAGGCGTGCCGCTCGGTAAAATCGATGGAAGAATTACAGCCCATCGATTCAGGTACACCACGGCCCGCCTTGTGGGTCTTGCTGTAGAGGGCGCAAGCGACGTTCTCTATACCGTACTCGGCCATACGGATCTCAATACGACGATGGGCTATATGCTTTCGGATCCCGACTTTCGAGCAGACGCAGATCGCGTCCGCAGGGAAGTTCAGTATGTCCGTCGACAAAGGCTGATCGCTGAGGCCGATGATAATGGTGGTCATGCCGCCGAAACCCTCCGGATAGCGAAGCTGGAAGTGAGCAAAAAAGCGGCCAGTTTGGATGCTAGTTTGGATGACGAGGGCTCCCTCATGGCAATCCTGCCGGAAATCCATAAGGTCCGTAACGATATTTATTGTACTAGCCAAACAGCTAAGCAGAAGGGCCTCTGTTCGGAGGTAACCGGCAAACGGGACGTAGGGAAATGCTCGCCAAGTTGTGTATTCCGCCTAGAAGCTGCCGCCGCTGAACAGGATCGTCGCCGAACGGTCGAGATGGCTATAAAACAGTTACAAAGCAACGTCAGTTTTGACGGAAGTCGCACATTCTTCCAAAACCAGATCGTCGCCAACTTGGCGTCGTTCGAGAAAACGCTTGATAATTTTGTCACGGACGATCGCTTGTGCGACGCTCTCCGGGGATGTGACCGTCGGTATATCGATAGGTTACCGGGTCGGACACGAGACAAATTGATCGCCTATCTGGATAACAGCCAATGACTGACGAAAACCAATTGGCCAAACATCACAAGGAACGAATGGAAGCTTCTCGGCAGTCCATTCTTGGGGCGATGAAGGACATAGAAGCCGAAATCGACGAGCGGGGATACTATTGCGATCCAGAGGATCCGGACAAGCCCCGTCGGCTTTCCATGCAAGAGATCCAACGCCGGGCCGGGGTCAGCGAGGCCTATCTCCGCAATGCGAGACATGCCGACCTACGAGAAGATGTTCGGCAATGGCTCGCTGTCCAGAAAAAGAAAACCGGCGCATCTTCAAAACCTGAGGCGGAGAAAGTCCGGCGAGAAACTATCCGGTACTATGAACAGACCCTCAAGGAATTGGCGACAGAAACTGCCATGTGGAAAGCCGCCCACGACGATCTGGTCAAACAAGTAGAACGATTGAAAACCCAGATAGCGAATATGTCGTCCAACGACGGCAACAAGATAGTACTTTTGGACCCGAGGAAAAACAAATGACCAATGTGAAGTTCATGCGCCTGCCCGAGAACCTCGACCTCCCGCTTCCGTCCTATGCGACACCAGGGGCGGCAGGAATGGATCTCCAGGCATGCCTTCCTGATGGAGATGTGATGGTCGGTCCCGGTTGCATAGCATTGGTTCCCACCGGATTTTCCGTCGAAATACCTTCCGGAACGGAAATGCAGATCCGGCCCAGATCGGGTCTTGCTGTTAAGCAGGGTCTGATGATTCCAAATAGCCCAGGGACCGTGGACGAAGATTATAGAGGTCCCGTTAAAGTAGCCCTGCTCAATGCGGGAAAGGAAGCCTTTACTATCGTTCATGGCGACCGTATTGCTCAAGCAGTAATCGCTCCGATACTGAGGCCTCAAATAGTCGAGGTTGATACATTGAGCGAAACCGATCGCGGCACGGGTGGGTTTGGGTCTACTGGGGTCAAGGGATAGAAAATATTGATGGCAAAACGGCGGGGGGCAATGGCGGGAGACGAGAATCTCCAATGGCTTGAGGAATTGATTGATGCCTCAGAGCAGGAAGGCAAGATTTTGCCAACCAACAAAGGTGCTCTTGCTCATATGGAGATTCTGAAGCGTATCGGGCCCAAGGGAGTGGGGCGGCATGTGCTTCAAGACAACCCAGCTTTCCAGCAAAGGCTGCGTGACTACGCGACCGAGAAGGGATTGTTGTACAGCATCAAAGAACGTCGCAATGGATCAAGTGATATTGCTGGTGCTTCAATTGGCGAGGTGGATCAAGCAGAAGTGCGCAGGTTGCAGCAGGAGAACAATCGGCTTGGACAGATGGTTGCCGTTTTGAAGGCAGAGAATTTTGATCTCAAGCGTAAGATGAAACAGGCAGGTGTTTTGTTAAACGAGCAGGTGCCGATGGGGCGTCGGATTAAACTTGAACCGGGATTTTTTGATGAACAATATCGGAAATCTGAATAAGGAACCTGATTGTTTAATTGCTACACGGAGCCACTGCATCGCTGAAGAGAATGAGACTTTTCTACGGGAAGGGGCAATTGAGCACCTCTACGCAGTCTCCACTCTGGAGCGAGTTTTATGCCGAGATCCTCGTTTTGAAGGAATAGGTGAAAAGCGTGCGGCTGCTCTTCGCAAGACGTTCGGCGCTTCGCTTCATCAGGTTTTGTCTTCAGTTTCGATGGGGCAAGAAGGCCACAATAGTCGAGCTATTATCTATCAAGTTTTGCCGGAAAAGATAGCAGATACGCTTCTGGCTGTTTATCCAGAAATGATTGCAGAAATGGATCTGGCTCAATGGCTGGATGAAATTGGCGTTGATGCCAAGATTGCCGCTGACATTGTAAAAGCATGGGGAGCCGCAGGCGCTTCTTCTATCCGGGCCAATCCATTTCTATTGGTGGGTTGGATTGGATGGAAACAGGTTGTTCGCATTGCCAGAGCCATGGGCCTGACTGTCGATGATCGCAGATGGCAGGTAGGGGCAGTTGAAGCAGTCCTTTATCAAGGCCTTGATGAAAAGCACACGATTGTACGAGGGCAAAAGCTTCGCAATGAGATCAATCGGTTATTCCAAGGAAAAAGTGATCCGCTCAAGGCAGCTCAAGCTGCTTTGGATGACGCTGGGGCAATGGTGTGGGGGAATGGGCTTCAACCTGTTGGAGCAGCCCTTATGGAAGCTTATTGCGCGGATCGGATCACGGAAATTGCAGGTCAATCAGCACAAACAGATCTGATTGCAAGTCAAATCCAACCACATCAGATTGATGAATTTTTAGCATCATTTGACGAAGCGTCACAATGGTCTCTGACAGACCGGCAGCGGGAGGCCATTGGCATGGCTTTAACAAACCGTTTGAGCCTTCTTGCCGGATATGCTGGTGCTGGTAAAACTACGGTCCTCAGAACAATTGCTGATCTTGCTGAGACTTATGGTCGAGAATTGCATTTGATGGCTCTGTCGGGTCGTGCGGCTAAACGCATCTCAGAAGCCACTGGGCGGCCAACATCTACAATTGCGAAGTTTTTGATGAGCTTTAGTGATGACTTCACAGAACTTGGTCCAGAGAGCTGTGTCATTATTGATGAAGCGTCGATGGTGGATTTGCCCACTTTTTATCGTGTTTTAAGGCGCCTTGGACAAGGCAATCTGTTGCTTGTTGGTGATCCTGCTCAGCTTCCCCCGATCGGATTTGGTCTTGTATTCCATACACTGATCGAATCCAGCATGGTACCTCGAACGTTTCTTGATCGGGTTTTGCGTCAGACAGATTCAAGTGGAATTCCAATTGTTGCAAAAGCAATCAGAACTGGGCGAATGCCTGAATTGAAGTCATTTGACGGTCGTGCGCCAGGTGTGAGTTTTGTTCCTTGTGAAGTTGGCGATGCCATTCAATGCATCATGAATGTTGGCAAAGAAATCACCTCTACAAGGGGGGAAACGCAAATCATCAGTCCCATCAAGGCTGGAGATGCAGGCATTGAAGCTATCAATCACACATTCTCAAACTGGCGTGGTAATAGTCGAGATAGCTTTCCAGGTCGGTTAGATATCAAGGTGGGAGATCCTGTGATCTGGACTAAGAATGATTATGATCGCAATCTTCAGAATGGGTCTATGGGGCGATATCTTAGAAGGCTGCCTGATGGCAAAGCATTGGTTGATTTGGATGGTCAAAAGTTGGAACTGACCCAATATGACGCTGAATACATAGAACTTGCTTACGCTATCAGTGTTCATAAGGCTCAAGGAAGCCAATGGGACCGCGTGATTATTCCTGTATTCCAATCAAGGATCCTTGATAGGTCATTGATCTACACGGCAATAACAAGGGCAGTTGAACAAATTGTCCTGATTGGTGATTTGGACAGTATCGAAGCTGGCTTGCAGCGTGCCGAAAGTGAGATGCGGCAAACAACGCTATCTGAGCGGCTAATTGCATTGAGTCAAAGCAATATAATGCGCAAAAACTGAACTGAGTTCTCAGTACGTTTACGGAGTGTCCGTTTGGTCGCGTCTTGGTTCGAGCGGACCGCCAAGTGTCAAGCCGAACTGAGACGCATTGGCCCATAGGGCCAATTTCTAAGAAATGGACGATATGTCTCTTCTGGTAACGCGGATTCCCAGTTTCTGTACCGCCAATGATGACAGAGTTTCCAGAAGCGGTCGCCTCATCATATTTCCATCCCGAACATAACGGCGAGCTCGACATCACCATCATGGATACCTTCACCCATTGAAATACCAGCCTCCTTATAAAGGCCCAACCTGCGAGGATTGGGCTCTACCTCGTATTTGATAAGTCGCACAAGAGGCTCACCCGCTTTGGTGATAATCACTTCTTCGCCGGCAACGCTTCTCTGGACAAGCTCCGAGAGTTTGGCTTTCGCTTCGAGAATATTGACCTGCATATTATAACCCTGATTTTCTCTACGATATTTTTTGTACCGTCAGCGATGACGAACCGGTCATTTGACTGTATCGCGCCGGTGTTCCAACAGATCATAATCAGATTGCAGCCCGAGGAAAAAGCCCTCGGACAGACCAAAGTAGCGGGCAAATCGTCGATCCATATCTGCAGAAATCGCTCGTTTTCCAAGAACGATCTCGTCAACTTGTCTGCAAGGTGCATGAACAGCTCGTGCAAGATCGTCCCGG
Organism: Cohaesibacter haloalkalitolerans; assembly: GCF_003574655.1. GTDB lineage: Bacteria > Pseudomonadota > Alphaproteobacteria > Rhizobiales > Cohaesibacteraceae > Cohaesibacter > Cohaesibacter haloalkalitolerans. Next base: position 227,232 of record NZ_QNUM01000001.1, on the reverse strand, counting down.
CTCAGGTTCATAGGCTTCAGAAACTCTTCCTGCAGAATTTCTCCAGGATGAGGGTTTGGCAAATGATCCGTCGGTATATTCGATGATTTCGGCATTGCTCTGTCCTTATTCGCGCCGGGGAACATTCTGCTGGCCGGTTCTATCCGTCTTCAGAAAAGAAGTCTTCGTCTAGGCGCTGAACCTGAATGGTGCGATAGGCTCGGGTACCCACACCATGTTCAATCATCAGCTCCGCCAACCGGACTCCGTCTATTTGTATCACGCGTTGTGGCAGACTTCTCGTATATTTCGTCGCACTGTCAGTGAAGGATGAAGTGGTCACGAAAACACCTTTTGTTGCGCCGAAACCAACCAGAGAGCCAACAAATGCCTGCATGTCCGGCCTTCCGATCTTGTTCGACGAAGCATGTCTCTTGGCCTGAACATATATGCGATCAAGACCCAGTCGATCTTCATTAATGACGCCGTCCACGCCACCATCCCCAGATCTGCCCAATTGCTCTGCTGCGTTTTTATGAGACCCGCCATATCCCATGGCAATGAGAAGATCGACGATTACCTGCTCAAAGAATGCTGGAGAATTCTCCCGAATTCGATCAAGCAATTCGGTTTGAAGAGCCGTGTTAAGGGCTACAAATGCATCTTCAATCTGCTCCTCTGGGGTCGATGCTTCTTTCGCTGTATCGTGACCATATTTCGAACGTGTAGAGGCAACATTTCCTTGTTTCTTGTTCGCCGCATGGTAAGCGGCAAATTGTGGGATGGACAAAAGGTGTTGATAGTCCAGCCGCTGCGGATTTGTTGCCAGCAGTCGTTTGCCTGCATCGGAGGCGATGAAACGTCCTCGCGCGGGACAATCAACCAATCCAGCTTTGTGCATATAGTATTTCGCCCAGTGTATCCGATTTTTGAGAATACTCTGGCCGCCATTCTGTAGCATCTTTTCGCATTCTGCAGCTGACAGATCAAAGTCGACAGCAATCTTCTCGGCAAGAGGCGGAACTCGTTGTTCCGCCTGAGCCGCATAACGCAAGACCGGAAGCATTAATGATTGATAGCCTGGAATGGTCATCTTGCCGTGCGCTTATGGTTTTGCGATGCCAATGATTTTTGACACGATGCTCTGCTTTGGCCTTTTACGCGAGACCATGCTGTTTCAGTTGATTTTACCTTGAGGTTCCAGCTCGACATTGCACTCCCTACTCTTCTCAATCCAAGGAATTGGTCACCAAGAATGACTTGGTGACCGGGGAGTTGAGAAGCCGCACGAAGACGACCGCTACAGCCTTTAAGCCGGAGCTCTGGACATGCGCTGAAGCCTCCCCGACCAAAGATCGAGGAGATGTCATTTCGGCCGACATCGGCCGCTTCGTGAGGGGTTCTCACGCCCCGGGATGGTGAATAGATCCATCCTGCGGGCAACTTAATATGTCTTGGATAATTGTGAAAGGGGGAAGATTGATACGTGAAGAACAACTTGAATACTTAATGGTCGTCGAAGAGTTGTTCTGAGACTGAGTGTCTATGATGACATGCCGCAGGTATGTTGTGTGAAGTTGGCTCTTCAGCCAACTGATTTAAAAATCTGGAATGATACTCTCTTTCTAATTTTTTCATCGTACAGCCAATCTCACAGCCTCTTCAGAGTTTTTGGTCGAACGCAGAGTGTCCGTGACCTGCGCCCCAAGTCTCTGCCAGTTTTAAGGAGAGCCCAACGATGATCCATCGGTTTGGGTTCGTCGTTCGGAATAGCTTTGGAATATTCTGTTCCGATGGCTAGTTTGACTCGCCTAGGCAGAGGCTTCTGACTGCGGGCTCGAAAAATGTCTGCTTCGGAGGGGGTGCAGCGCATTGCTGATCAATGGAACGAACGGCCGGACTGGGCCGCGAATACCAATCACGGCCCCAGATGAGCCATTTCCGGTGAAAATGCACTGTACCAGTCCGGTTTGAGCCCAAACTCGACATTGAAAATAGCGGGGTGTTTCGCATGCGCGAAAGGGGCGCTCGGAAACTGCGGCCCAGAGCCGCCATTCGCACGAAGCGCAGGGAACGACCGCTCCCAGCGCAGAACGATCATTGAGGCATGGCTGACGTGTGGGCGAAGAACACTATGATTTAGTTTGTTTTGCTGGGTTTTCAAGCGCAGAGGCGGAACCTTGAGACCTATGCAATGTACCAATCTTGGCGGTCTACTAAAGCGCGACCGCGGTAGTTAGTTTGCATGCTTCATTGAAAGCCGCAGGCATGGCGCGAAATTGGAAGAAACAGCATGAAGGCGATCAGCTCATCGCTACAATTGATAGTTGAAAGTGCCGGTAAAATTATGAAAGTATTTTGGAAAATACTGGGCTCATCGCAATTTGATTCGCCAAAGATACAAATGCAACTTTTTTAAGGACCAGAAATGTATCTGGCATCACTTACCATCACCAATTTTCGCCGAATAAAATCTGCAACGGTAGAGTTTGCGCCTGGATTAAACATCTTAGTTGGGCCTAACAACATTGGGAAAACAGCCGTTGTTGACGCTCTGAGATCACTTCTAGCCGGGACCGATGCCCCCTATCCGCGCTTCAGTGTCGACGACATCCACCTCCCCAAGGGAGCAGCCGCTGCGGGAGACATTGACTTTGACTATGTCTTCAAGGATCTATCGCTCGATGACGAAGCCGATTTCTTGCATGGATTGAAGATAGATAGCGACGGAAATGCGGAGGTTCTCATCAGGGTAACCTATGGCAATGCGGATAAATCCGGGCGGCTAAGGTCGAGAAAAGTTTGCGGCATCCATCATGACATCGCAATGACTTCCACCATGTTGGAAAACCTGCGTAGCGTGTATTTGCAACCACTTCGCGATGCAGAGCTTGGACTTAGGCCGTGTCGCTCAAGCCAGTTGTCTCGCTTGATGCATATTCTTTCTGATGACGCAGGCAAAGAACAGATCGCCGAGAAGCTCAAAAATCTCGACAAAGAGATAAAAGCGCTAAAGCCGGTTGTTGAGACACAAGCAGCGATAATTGGGCGCCACAAGAGCATGTTAGGCGATCAACTTGCCCAGTTGCTTGCGGTCGAACTCAGCGGATCTGATTTCACAAAATTTGCCTCGCGCCTTTCGCTACTAGTCGACAATTTCGAAATCGAACGTAACGGCCTTGGCTACAACAACTTGATCTTTATGGCTGTGGTTTTAAGCGAACTTGCAAAAAATGCAGACTCGGCTTATCGCAGCTTGATTGTCGAAGAGCCTGAGGCGCACCTCCACCCGCAGTTACAAGCCGTATTATTGCGGTACCTGTCAGAAATAGAAGTCGCAGAAGGCGAGCAATCCGTCCAAGTCTTTGTGACAAGTCACTCTCCAAACTTTGCCAGCATCGCGGATCTTGACGTTGTCGAATGCCTTGTCGAGACCGAGACAGGTGTGGATGTCTTTCATCCGAGGGCAGTTAGTTTTGCAAAGGGCAAAAAAGAGAAGTTGATGCGATACCTAGACGTAACACGCGCTGAATTATTCTTCGCACGTCGCATCATCTTTGTGGAAGGCGCAGCCGAGTTGATGATGATAGATCTGCTGGCAAAGAAGGCTGGCTATGACTTGCGTAATTACGGTGTTAGCCTGATCAGTGTTGAGGGGTTGAACTTCGATTCCTTTTTGCCTCTGTTTGGAGAAAAAGCGATCAAAGTACCTGTTGCTGTCATCACGGATGCAGATCCAGTCATAATCGATGAACACGGCAAAAGCCACGCTCACTATCCGTCTGCAACCGAAGCCATCACGATCTCAAGCAACACGAAGGATATGAAGACGCATGAGGACACGTTTGTCAGAATCTTTCATGGACAGAAGACTTTTGAATACGATTTCGCCCTGCATGAAGAAAACAGATCGGCCATGCTGGCGGCCCTAAAGGAACTACATCCCAACATCGGCGCTGATTTGGAAGTTGAGGTTGGATCGAAAGTGGATGATCGCCAGAAAGCAGAGGCGCTGTTTTCGGGAATGTTCGAACGACCAAAAGGGAAAAAGAATGTGCAGAAGGGAGCATTTGCACAGGCACTAGCAGCACAAATTGATGATAACCATCTTAAGATTGCAATCCCAACTTACATCGCTGAAGCCGTAAAGCATGCGTGCAAACCATGATCGATTTGTCGAAGCAACAGCGGGAGATCATCGAGGCGCCCCTCAAGTCAATGGCGGTTACCGCTTGCGCTGGGAGCGGAAAGACAACGACAGCAGTGCGGCGGCTCGCGGCTATGCGCGAGCTACTTGAAGATAACCACGGCCACATTGCTCTTCTATCCTTTTCCAACGTGGCCGTTGACACCTTCAATCGGGACTACGATGCCCTATTGCAGGAGGAAGCCAAATTCGTTCGCAAAGGAGGCATCGAGATATCAACGGTCGACGCTTTCATTACCTCAAATATTATCCGCCCCCATGGGCATCTCGCTATGAAGTGCAACAGAACGCCTTTCCTCGTGCACGGTAGTGAGCCCTTCTTAGCAAGCTTCCAAGTTTGGATTGACAAAAGGCCACACCCAACAACTGACATTAAACTCACAAGCAGGGAAGGAGGTGGGCTTCAATATGAAATTGGACGAGCCAACACCGTGGTTGATAAGAAAACAGCCAAAGACGCCATAAGCAAGCTGGCGCAAATTGGTGCTTATTCGCATGCACTGGGAAACCTTTGGGCTCTCAAAGTCCTTGTAGACCAGCCATTGGTCAAGCGTGCTCTCGCGCGCCGCTATCCGCACATTCTTGTTGATGAAGCACAAGACATCGGCAAGCTGCACGAACTCATCCTTACCGCACTGCAAGATGCCGGCTCACAGGTATCCCTTATTGGGGACGTAAACCAAGGTATCTATGAATTCTCGGGGGCAACAGGCACTTTTCTTGGTCAATATGCGGATCGTAAAGATGTTGAGGGTCGGACGCTCGAGATCAATTTTAGATCTGTTCCGAGCATCGTCTCAATTGCAAATGAACTTTCAGGACGCACCGACAACCCTCAGCGCACAGAACCGGAAACTCTGTCAGGTGCATATTATTTTGCATACAAGAAGACAGAAAAAGACAGTGCGCTGAAGTCCTTTGCGGCGCTTTTAAAAGATGCAGGTATATCAATTAATGATGCAGCTGTGCTCTGTAGGTCGGCAAAATGGGCTGACGAGTGGGCAGGAAGTGAAGAAATACAAGGACAGGGCGTCTTACGAAAATTCGTGGAAGCCGCGATCGAAAGAGACAAGTTCCTCCGTTACGGTGACGCTTTCAAGCATTGCTGCGCTGGCGTTGTAGGCTTGCTAGACGAGACTCATGGGGATCTACTCTCCGACCTTGTCAGCTGCAGAGGCGATGATAAGAGTTCCCATATGCTGCGAAGGACGCTGTGGACGTTCGTGAAAGATGCGACAAGCGGGTTGCCGTCCGCTTCTCTTGTGGCAAAGACCGAGTGGCAGCCAGCGCTTCGCGAGAGGATGGAAGCGCTTCTCACCACGCTCTCCGATGATTACGGTTTGAAGGCTGGAGACAATTGGAAAGCTAAGCTGGCCAAACGGAAATTATTCAATCGCCCGCTTATTCGAGGCGCTGATTTAGGAGGGGAGGATCTGCCAAATTTCCGCGTCTCGACCGTTCACAAAGTCAAAGGGGAAAGCATCGGAGGGGTTTTGTATATCTGCAACCGCTCGCATCTCGATGAATTCCTCGAAGGAACGAATACTGAGGTAGGCAAGATTGGGTACGTCGCACTCACGAGAGCGCGCGATCTTTTTGTCTTGGGCGTTCCTGCCGCCAACATTGGAAATTACGCGCATAAACTTCATGCACTTGGTTTTAAAAGAGCCGGTGGTAAATAGCTTCGCGATTAGCCAGCCGGAGGGGGTTTTTGATTCCACACATAGGGCTCTATGGACAGGTTTCGCCGCGAATGCCGGGCTGGGTTGCTAACCTCCTCTTCTGTGAGTGCCGCCTTGCAGCATTCAACTGTTGCAACATTCGACTTTGAGTCGGTTGCAAGACTTGGCAAAATTCTCTTCCTGTACATTGCTGCCGTTCGTGTCCAGCGCAGCGAACGACAGCTTCCCGCCCGATTTGCCAGGACAGCCCGCCGGTACCATGAAATTTCGGCGCTGCAGTGAACGTCTCGAAAGTCCGGATTCCGTTGAAAAAGGGCCGCATTCAAATTTCTTGCCTAAATCCTAGAATTCAATTTCTCACAATGACTCTGAAGCGGATTAAAATCCAGATTTTTAAGAACAAGGGAATGAAGTTCTACAATACCTGATTTGAAGTAGTGAATATCGACTTTTTCAACGGAATCTCCGCACAGCCGCCGTTCAGCCCTCGGCTTGAGAACCCAACACCTTATAGACGGTCGAACGCCCGATCTTGAGCCGACCGGCAATCTCAGTTGCTCCCACACCTTGCGAATAGAGAGTGCGAACAGCCTTCCGGTCGACGCTTGGTTTGCGACCAAAGCGAACACCTTTGGCCTTGGCCTCCAGTCGACCTTCATTGGTACGCTCCAAGATCCGCTGCCGCTCGGCCTCAGCAACCGCAGACAGAATGGTGACCACCATCTTCCCCATCGTGCCTTCTGTGCTGATGCCGTCATCGAGGAACCGGATCGATACACCCATCTGGTCGAATTCCTTGATCAGCTTGATCATGTCTTCGGTGTTTCGGCCGAGACGATCCAGCTTCTTGATCAGGATGACATCCCCTCCCTCCACTTTGATCCGGAGCAGATGAAGACCTTCCCTGTCGAGATGACTGCCTGACTCCTTGTCAGAAAAGATCCGGCTCTCCAGAACGCCGGCTTCCTTGAGGGCGTTCACCTGGATCTCAAGAGACTGCTGGGAGGTCGAAACACGAGCGTAGCCGAACAGTCGCATGGAAATGTCTTCTAAATCGATTCATAGACAAATCGTCTATTAAGGATGCGTTTTACGATTTAAGAGACACTGTATCGTGCCAGCAGGGAAGTGTCTACTATGTTATAAATTTTAAGACTCCACACATGCGAATATTGGACTTCAGTCTCAACTATGGGTGGCCAAAATTCTTAGCTGAGACAAAAGCATCGGGCATGGATCGCAAAACTCTTGATTTTTGGAGGAAAAATGCGATATATGCCTCATAGCTTATGAGGTGAGAACGCCCTCCTCATGCACCAATTAGTTATTTAGTTGGTAAAGTAGTCGAAAGACGAAGAGATACAGGAGTGTAGATGGCTGCGGCTGCTACCTGAAAATTGGGATCCTGTCATAAGCAATAAATTCTAGCAGAAAACCTCATCCTTGCGATGGGGTTTTTTGTTATTTTGCAACAAATAGCGTTTTCCTTTCTCGCCTTTGGTCAATTTTTCTCGGCTCTGTTGCAAAAACTCTGAGGAGCAGTCGAGAAGCTCAGTCTTCCTGCCACTTAGGCCAGTGAACTCGATGTTCTTTTCTCGAGCACAGCGATAGCCTCTGCTATAGCTCTGAATTGCCCCTAGAATTGTAGACACCTTGTCCCCTAAAAATGAGGCAAGGAGACTACGATGGCCCATCCTCAATTCACTGCGAAAACGTTGCACTGCATCGAATGTCCCCTTCGTCCGCTCACCTGTCATCTGGTCGCTGAAAATGCTGCAGGTTGCTCGAATGTCAGTAATAAGGATGTCGCTTCTAGGATCATGACGACAGCTGAATGACCAGATTGGGCCGATTCCGTTGAAAAAGTAGGCGTTGCTTTGGTGTTGAAGTCCTGATTCAATTCATTTGAGAATGGAGGGGCGGGGCATGATGGGCCATCAGAGCGGGGTACAGGCTTCACTGTTTTGCGAATTCAATCTTTGAACTGGTCCCATTTTTTCGGACTGGTTCGCAGCATTTCTAAGGTGTATCGTGTTTAGGTTTCATGCTGCGTGTTGCTCATCCAAGCTGGCCCGGTATGCGTCGTCGGGTTCCCGCCCTGCAAGCGCCGAATGTGGGCGTTTGGTGTTGTAGAATACCATCCAGTCCTTGATCATCCGACAGGCCCGTAAGCCATCTCTGATGAGAAAGAGGCATCATCAAAGCCTGGGATCAAATACCTAAACAGCTGCAATCAATTTATGAATAGGCACCTAATTGTACCGCCTCCAAATAAGCAAGGACCTGATCTGCTTTCCGCGCGGAAACCAAATCAAATGCAGTTTTTCCTGCCCAACCAGGAATTGGCTTATGTTTAAACCAAAGAGCTGCCTGTTCATCAGATCCTGTCATTTCGGACGCCATGGTGAATATACGTGCTAGTGGCCTAACTGCTTCATCCAATTTCCGTTTAACCTCATTCTTAGAAAATGCACGATGATCAACTCCGGTCAACTGCGCCAATTCTGCCTGCGTAATCCCAAACCGTGCGGTAATTTCCGGTGCGGACACAATTGGTTTTGTACTATCGCTGGGCTTATTTGGCATATTTGAAGAACCTTTTTGAAAGGCTAGCCGCAGAATTCCGTTTGAGACAATTACAGTCTGTGCTTGTCATTCAAACAATTCAAGCCTCCTCTGACCAAATACCATTGTCTGCCCAATGCCGCATTTGAAAGATACTGGGCCAACAGTTGACCGAAAAATTCGATTTTGGATTGCATTCGATTGATGATGGCCTACTGTATTTGCAGGGAACCGTATCGAGGGCAGCAACGGTGCCAGTGAGCAGCCAGATTGTCTGGCTCGTTTAGATGCTGCCGTGCGGGCGCGCGCACTCCATCAGTTCTCATTGAAATCTAAGATTCTAAGTCTTGATTGATATCTTTTGCGTCGAAGCATCGTATTGATACAGATGCAGGGTTCCGTCCTGAATCAGTTTTACGGCTTGGCCGATATGCTCCGGCAAAACATAAAACCACTCCTTTGGAGAGACCTTTTTGCCAAATCGATCCAACACGAACAGTTGTGACGGTTGCGCTGGTGCGAAGAAACGATGGAGCAGGTTCTCGACTTTTCGGCGGGATAAATTTCGCAGCTCGTAGGTCGCAACAATCTCAACGGGAGCCAACAAGAAAGTTGGATCATTTTTAGCGTCCGCGACCCTTCGTCGAACATCCTGACTGGTAACACCAATTTTGTGCAGGATCATTCGCTGCTCCTTGATCGCAGGGTCTTCCGAGAGTGACCGAGCAACATAAATGGTACCAGACAGCTCTAATTGATCGTTTTCCCATTCAGGATCAAGAGGGCCAAGGCCTCGCTTTTGAATTGTACGCGCTGTCTTGTCATCGTTCAGCGATTTGCGAAATGATGACATCAGCGGATCACTCTCCATGCCATTCGAAAAGATCACTCTCAAACGGTGTTCACGCGCGCCGCCGCGTTGTGTCATCTCTGACTTCTCTGCGATCATCGCAAGTAGGCCATTTCTGATAAAAAAATCACCTTCCAGCGGCTCGATGATCGCCCACTTTTTGACAGGGAGAACCTGTCGTGTCCCGTCATCCATTTCTTGTTGAACTGTTTCGAAGCGTTCTCTGAACTGTTCGAAATCCGGACAGGGAACAAATTCTGCTCTGTGGTCTGGCAAGTGTCGCTCGGATGCAGGAGTGGAGTGCTTCAGGTCGATTAGCGACATATCGATATCAAGATCATCATCGTCGAATATGTCGTCCAGACTTGCGGGCACGTCAACCTCATCGGGAAGTTCGCGCCAGGACTTCGAGTTTGTAGTGACAGCATTTTTCAGCAGGTCATAGTGGTCAGCTTCCAGCATTTCCGGCGTGGGATCTTTCTTGATCGCTTCCCAGATAGAGCCAAGACGCATTTCATCCAGATCATCTGCATCAGGATCAGGAATGCGGCCATGGGACTCGAAAAACGCACCAACCTGTTTTAGGGTACCAACCCCATGATCCGAAGTTGAAGAAGAGTGGCCTGAACGCAGATTGACTTCCAGCAGCCCGTATTCATCATTTTCCGCAAAAATATCATCAAGTGTGGGACGGGACATCACACAGCACCTTCACGCATTCTTCTCGCCTTCTCGGCTTTTAGCCATGCGAGGGCTTCGGCCATTCTTTTCTCGAGAGGATCGGGCGAATGGACATTGGGTTCTCTGCCTTCTGTTGCGCGAAAGGCTTTGATGCGAGGCCACAGGGTTCGCGCTTCATCGCCCGTCATGTTTACGCGTAGCGCAACCATAGCAGTCTGAACGTGTGATAGAAGCTCAGCATTAAGCTGTTTAGAAGCAACTTCGAAACGCTCTTGAAAAGCATTGACGCTATCTATCAGCTCAATGTCGATATCCCGAACATTGATGAACTTCTTGACCATCTGGAGCAGCGTATTGGGAGCACTGTCTTGCACTTCCTCTTCGCTGGCATCCTCGGTGCTCGGGGTGCCGGTAAAGGCCTCCTGAGCTTCTGCAAACCCGCTTTCAGCATCACGCCTTGCCAGTGTAAGAATGTTCATGCGTGCAGCCAGATTCTGTCTTACAGACTCAGTTTCATTATCATCAAGGCCATCATATCGGCGTTCAATAATCTCTGTCAGGACCATCTGGGTTGCCACTTCAGGGGCCGTGTCCGGAGAAAGAACTCGACGATCCATTTCCTGATAAGCGGTGGCCATCAGGTCTTCCATATCCTTCTCGCAAATTTCTTTGGCTCTGGCGGTAGGAGGTTCGACAAGGCCCTTGATGCCGATGGTTATGACGCCTTCTTCATCAATATCGATTGGAGCTCTCACATCTCCGTCTTCTCGACGGTAGAATTTGAAATTGGGTGCCAAAACCTGCTCCATGAGAAGCGAGCCTGAAATGGCTTTCAGCATATCGTTGACGGCGTCGGTAACGACGCTGGTCTCGACGCCGGGTTCTGCGACCAGATTGGTAAAAATCGCGCGTGGCTTCCCTGGTGCATCACGAGTTGCACGCCCGATTATCTGTACGATTTCTGTGAGGGATGATCGATAACCGATCGTCAGAGCGTGTTCGCACCAAACCCAGTCGAAACCTTCCTTGGCCATGCCCAGAGCGATGATGATGTCGACCTTATCCCTATCTGCAACATCGTCTCGTTTTCCGTCTGGCTTCTTTAATTCTTTTGCCAAGGCGACTTTGACGATGTCTCGTCCAGGCCCATCGTCAACCAGATCTGCGATCTTCAACACACGACCATCTGGCCGCCGAACAAGATCAAATCCGGTTTCAGGATCCCGCCCCACGATGGTTCCGATAGAATCTATGATCTTGCCGACTTCATTGAATTTGTCGTCAAAGGCCTCGGATGAACCACGATGAGGGATATGAATGATTGTCTTCTTGTCTGGATCAAGCACGCCCGGCAACCCATTTACATAATTGCCTTTATAGAACTCGTAGTTGATGCCCAGCGCTTTCAGGAACTCATAGCTCTCCAGCTGTTCGTAATAGCTGTAGACGACCTTGCGGAACCGGTCTTCATCTTCGGGGCGCAGTACAGGGTCACTGTCTCCGCGGAAATAGCTGCCTGTCATCGCCATGATGTGGCATTGATCGCGATTGATCAGGCTGCGCAGAATAACGCCGAGACGGTTATTGTCGGATGCGGAAACGTGGTGGAACTCATCAATGGCGACAAAGCAGTTGTCAAAAGCATCGATCCCACGATTTTTCATCACTTCATCAAAACCGAACCGGAATGTTGCATGTGTGCAGACAAGGACCTTGGCGTCACTCTCGATGAAAGCTTCGAATGCTTTCACTTTGGCCTTGTCAGCGTCATCCCCCGAGAGGCAAAGGTTCCAGCGATCCTCAACTTCCCAATCAGCTTCAAAACCGTAACTCTGCAGGTCTGTCGAGCGAAAGGAACCGCCGATGGACGTCTCGGGAACACAGACTATGGTTTTGTCGAGCCCTTGATGAAGCATCTTGTCCAGAGCGATAAACATGAGAGCGCGGCTTTTGCCCGCTGCTGGTGGTGCCTTTAGCAGCAGGAATTGTGCTGCTCTTGCATCATAGGCGCGTGCCTGCATGGGGCGTTGACCAAGAGCGTTGGTTTTTGCCGTCGATTTGCCATAGGTGACATTGAGCATCTCAACCATTTACTGAGCTTTCTTTTCAAGAGACTTGATCTTGGCAGCATAAAGCTTGAACAGCTTTTCGAGGCGTTCCGTGTCGTTGCGGAAGGGGCGACCGATATACATCTCCTCCAAAAGATCGTCGTTCTTTTGATGTTCGGCACGAAGATCGTCCGGCATCTTGTCAGGATCATAAAGCTCAGCGATTGTTTTGGGATGATGAGAATAGCGACATTTCAAAATGCGGCGTGCGGAGGCGGAGAGAGCGTCTAGCTGCGTTTGAGTAAATTTCGGCACAGGAAAGGTATTCCAGCCAAGAGTGTTGGAATAGTTTGGGCGCTTTTGCAATTTACCACATACCGTTAGAACCCATAAGCGATGCAGTGTGCTGGAGATGATTGCAAAACTCCAGACAGGCGCATCATAAAGAACAAAATTCCGATTTGTGCAGCCGGTCTCAGCCCCACCTGTGATTGGGGTCAGAAAAGGCCTATTCTCAGATGAAACGGCAGGTAGATAAATTGCGATACTCTCAATAGAGCGATGTTCTCTGAACTGATGTGGTCGGTCCGCATACTTCTGAGCGCCCGGGTCAGAGCTCTTGAGGCGCATATCTTGTACGGCCTCTATTCTTCTCTTCACTTCGGGAATTGCCTTCGCGTTTGGCAATGCTTCATCGTCTATGTGGAGATAGTAGCGAAGTTTGTCGTGAATTAATTCTTCAGATCCGTAAAGCCTTCTAATGAACCGCTCTGCTTCCGGATGTTTCTCGACTAGAGACTCCGCTTCTTGAGCACTCATAATCAAATTGCCACCATCTATAGGTTTGGAGCCGTAGTCCATGACAGGCAAACCAAATAAACTATGGCTCGCTTTTCTGACGATGACATCGATATCTGGAATTAGGTAGGGAGAAATCGAGCGACATTCAGACGCAATATTGTCGGAAAAAATTCTGCAGCGACCACTATTGCCAGACTGAATTCCCACCACGACACAATCGACCGTTGCGTTTGATTTGGCATTATTTGACCATTGGAATGTTGTATGCGCAAATTTTATCGAAATTCCAAGTTTTCTTAATGTATTCCATAAATAGAATACAGATTGTCCCTGACAAATTGAATTTGTGGAAACAAATGCCGAAACACATCGGTGTGAATTCATGTAGGTGCTTGCTTTTACAAACCAGCAAGATACATAGTCCAGCGTCGAAAATGTTTTGGTGTGTTCTGAAAAGACCAATTTCATATCGGATTTTTGTTCATCTGTTTGATCATTTGACCAAACCCAAGGCGGGTTCCCAGCAATAAACACCTGTTCATCCGGAGCCGGCGGTGGACATGCCTCATCCCAATTTTGCTGCAAAGAATTTGCCGTTCGAATTTCAGCCGAGTCTCTTAAAGGCAAAGCGGCTGGGCGCCGACCAAACACATTGGCAAAGCCAGTATTGGCCTGATACTCCGCAATGAAGAGGGCTAGCTTTGCTGTTTCTGCTGCAAAATCGTCAATTTCGATCCCGTAGAAATTGCTTATCGGAATGGCAGAGAACATTTGTAACGAACCGGGTCCATTCAATTCTTCCAATCGCTGCAGGATCCGGGTTTCCCGGGCCCTCAGCTCACGATAGGAAACAACAAGAAAGTTGCCGGAGCCGCAGGCTGGATCAAAAATGCGCATGCGCGACATCCGATCCATTACCTGTTGCAAGGCTTTGGACCTGTCCCAAGACTTTTGAATCTCGGCATCTAGATCATCAAGAAACAGTGGGCCGATCACCTTCATGATATTCGGCACCGAAGTGTAGTGCATTCCCAGCTCAGAGCGCTGTTTGGGATCCGCGACTGATTGGATCATCGACCCGAAAATATCAGGGTTGATCTTGCGCCAATCGAGCTTGCAGGCCTCTTTTAAATAACGAAAGGCCACCAGATCGAAACGCGGAACATCGATCGTGCCAGAGAACAGACCACCGTTCACATACTCCAATTCAGCGGTCCAGCTGGGCAACTCTTTGCGTTTGTCTTTGGGCCTGTTCATGGCCAGAAAGGCGTGCGTGATAGTTTCCCGCGCTTCTTCGCCTTTATCACCGGCATAGGTAAAAAGCAGGCGTGAAAACTGATTGTCAGGAAAGATGCCAACATCCTCCGCAAACATGCAGAAAATGAGCCGCATCATGAGCTGGTTCATCTCATGACGTCTTTCGTCTGAACCCCAGTCCGGATTGGCCTTGATTAACGCATCATAGAGACGCGCCAACTTGCCTGTTGCCTTCACATCGACAGGGTTTTCTTCAACGGCACTGTACCGCTCTTTGCCGGCAGCCGGCAGAAAGAAGCCGAAATTGTCGCCAAGCTCCTCGAAACGACAATGCAGCGTATCACCCGAAACCGGATGCTCCGCTGCGATCATCTCGCCGTCTGTCGCAATAAGGATCGCAGGCTTTGAGGCTTTGGTCTTCTTGGAGTCCCGTAGTTGGTCCAGCGTTACATCGCTCAATCCGACAAGGGCCGGTGCATAGTGAAATTTCTTATTGAAAAGAACCCCACCAGGCAAATCCGACTTGTTGGTCGATCCATTTCGTAGCTTGGAAACGGCCGCTTTCGCTGCATCGGTTGCTTCCGCAAATGCAAATGGAAATTCTTCGGCATTAAAGGGTTGGGAAGCGATGTCAGCTAACGCGTCAAAAATTTCAGTCGGGTTCATCAATAGGCCTCTAATTACATTGCCCTATTGGTAAATCACGAGGTTGAGAAATGCCACCAAAAACAACCATGATGTGCAGCAAGTCACCAGAAGGTCGCACTTCAGACAGGTCTCTTGAACAAGACCAATGATCTGGTCAGGCGGGGAATTACTGGAATCAGGGATGTAGAAAGACTGCAGTTGTTTTCAAATTTCCATGATCCGGGTGTAACAACTTGGGCAAAAGGAAACACTTGGCGCTGATACAAAACTCGATACTGTTTCAAAACCTGCACAAAAATGATCAGACGCCAATTTCGTTATTCGTCGAAATAGAGGCGTTCAAGAATAAAGGCTTGATTGATATGGTAACCAGAAAGGAGCTTTACGATCTGGTTTGGGCAAGGCCCATGAATAAGATCGGAGAGGATTTCAAAACCAATGGTCTTAAGATTGCTCAGATATGTAAGTTGATGGAAGTTCCACGTCCGCCCCAGGGCTATTGGGGCAAACTGGAATATGGAAAAGCGCCACCTCAGGAACCGTTACCAGAACCGACGGGCGAGGCGCTGTTGACCTGGGATCCATCCGAGGTTGTTCGAAAAAGGGCAGCCATCGCGTCACGATCAAAGGGAAAATCCAAATCAACGGCGGTAAAAGCGAAATCCCGTTCTAACAAAGAGCAGGAAGATAAATCAGGGTCAAAGGCAAGAGCCCGGAAGCCAATTCGGAAATTCCACCCTTTGTTGATTGGTGCTCGCGAGCATTTCGAAAATACCCGCAACATCGAGCGTCAAGGATATCTAAAGCCTTACAAGCAATTGCTGGTAGATATATTTACCTCTCAGGCATGTCTCGACAAATCGCTCCAATTTGCAAAGGACTTATTTCTTGCTTTTGAAGCCTCGGGACACAGTGTTTCCATCGCACACAAGGACGCAGAATTTTTCAGACCTGAGATAGACGAACGAGAAAAACGCGAGGCACGCAATTATAGCAGTTATGGAAAATGGTCGCCTCTGAGACCAACTGTCGTCGAGGTCAATGGTATTTGCTTCGGATTGGTAATTGTCGAAATTTCAGAACGAAAACTTCTACATTATGTAAATGGGGAATACCTCAAAGCTTCTGAGTTTCAGAAACTGAAATTGCCGAGCTATATGTTGGAGCGATCATGGACGAGGACGGAAGATCGGCCGTCCGGTCGACTTCGGCTTGTTGTCTACTCGCCGTATAGGGGTACAGATTGGGTGCTGGAATTTCATGAAACCGGGAAAGATCTGCTTGGCAAAGATGTCGATGCTATCGTGAAGAAAATCGAGAGCAGCGTCTCCACGGTCAAAAAGGAACGACAGAGAGCCGAACAGGAAGCAGAGCGAAAGCGCCGTGAGTGGGAAGAGCAGATGGAACGCTGGCGCAGAAAAGACGACCAGCGCAAAGTTGAGGAGTCCATCACTGAAAGTGAAGAACAGCTGAAAACAATTATTCAAGAATGGGGGAGGGTTGTTGAGATCGAACGCTTTTTTGAGCAGGCAGAGAAGAAAGCGAACGGTTTGCCAGAGGGCAAAAGAATTGAGGTACAAGAGCGTCTCAAGCTGGCTCGAGATTTTATTGGCACCCAAGACCCTTTAGACTTTTTCCTTGCCTGGAAAACACCAAACGAGCGATACGAACCCCAATATCCTCAATCCGATGATGGGGAAGAGTAGTTTCACGTTTTACATGAAGGGTAACGCTGTTCGGCTCACAGGTTTCAAGGATCGTCCCATGGCAAAAACCCATCAATGAAGAAAAGAAAGAGCTCTTCCAGTGTTTGGCAATAATGGCCAGAGCCCCTAGCATAAAGGATTTCGACGAGACACTCATCTGCATCGATACTGTCTATCTCAAACTCTATACGATACAGGGCTGTAGTTTGCATGTTGCCTAGGTTCTTGTATTAAGGAAGGCAAAGAAACCTTCGGCCAAGGCGTATCGAAGCGTGAGAAATCTGGACGCGCTATCGTAGTGACGTGGGTCAAATATGAAAACACCCGGCCATATCTACATCAATGGAGGCTTTATGAAACGGAATAAAAACCGTTACGAAAGGAAATAGCCAACTCTCCAACCTACGTAACTATTTTCTACCGCGAGTAACCGCGGCGAGGTCAAGGTCCTGATGATCAACCACGGCGAAGAGGATTTCGTCGTCGAGCGCGGCATGCGCATCGCCCAGATGGTCATCGCCTCGGTGCTGCACATGAAGGTTGTTGAGGTGGACAGCCTTGATGAAACCGAGCGTGGCAAGGGTGGTTTTGGCTCGACCGGCCACAAGAAGAAATGACCACGGATAAGGGCCGTTCAGTAGAATAATTTTCTGGCACAGAAGGCCTCTCTTTTGAAGAGGGGTCTGAATTTCTGATTTTCTCAACGATTATAGGCGGATTTTTCTATTCCCTACCGCAAGTTGGTACAGGATTTCTCGTAGTCTCGCGCCAAATTACCTACATTATGTGCAAGAGATTTAATGTTAGAGAAGAATATCCGCCCGCTCGCCGAAGCTTATCAAATCCGGCTAGACAGGATGCGCGATGTTTCCAATTGCGAGGATCCCACAATGGCTCATACCCCAAAGAAAACCGAAGGCCGCGGCCGCATCTATGATTCCATCATCGATACCATCGGCGACACCCCGCTTGTTCGTTTTGACAAGATTGCTGCCAAATATGGCGTCAAGGCCAACCTGCTCGGCAAGCTCGAATTCTTCAACCCGCTCTCAAGTGTCAAGGATCGCATCGGCGTCAACATGATCGAGGCGATGGAAGCCGAGGGCAAGATCGCTCCGGGCAAGACCACCCTGATCGAACCGACTTCCGGCAACACCGGCATCGCGCTGGCCTTCACCGCTGCGGCGAAGGGTTATCGCCTGATCCTCGTCATGCCTGAAACCATGTCCGTCGAGCGTCGCAAGATGTTTGCCTATCTCGGTGCAGAGCTCGTGCTCACCGAGGGGCCGAAGGGCATGAAAGGCGCCATTGCCCGCGCTGAAGAGCTGCTGGGCGAGATCGAACATTCCGTCATCCCACAGCAGTTCCAGAATCCGGCCAACCCGGAAATTCACCGCAATACCACTGCGGTCGAGATCTGGAACGATACCAACGGCGAAGTGGATGCGCTGGTCTCCGGCGTCGGCACCGGCGGTACCATCACCGGTGTCGGGTCCGAACTGAAGGCCCGCAAGCCTGAGGTCAAGGTGATTGCGGTCGAGCCGACCGACAGCCCGGTTCTCTCTGGTGGCAAGCCAGGCCCGCACAAGATTCAGGGCATTGGCGCAGGCTTTGTGCCTGACGTGCTCGATACCAGCCTGATCGACGAAGTGGTAACCGTCTCCAACGAAGACGCCTTTGCCTTTTCGCGTGATCTGGCGCGGACGGAAGGCGTACCGGTCGGCATTTCTTCCGGTGCTGCTCTTGCGGCTGCCATCGAAATCGGCAAGCGGGACGAATATGCTGGCAAGAATATCGTCATCATCATCCCGAGCTTTGCCGAGCGCTATCTGTCCACTGCCTTGTTTGATGGCATTGGCGCTTAAGTGAAGCGGGGGCTGTTTCAGCTCCAAAACAATTCAAGACCTTGTGAGACCGTGGCCGGGAGAGAATTCCTCGCCGCGGTCTTTTTCTATTTGTGCTATGGTTTGCGTGCGTTGAGTGAATCACTTTGGCGGTTCGGACGGTGGCTGTCAGGCTGAAGGGCTTATGCCGCCCTGTTTATCGGGGGCCAAGGGTCTCGCAGGTCCTCAGCCGAAAGGCGCGGCGTGCGTGGTGACATGCTCCAGGGACTGAATCAAACAGCAAACAGAATGGTGAGGTGAATGACCAGACTTTCAAACGTCCTCGTTGCGACAGGCGTTCTTGCTATTGGAGCCATTATGGGTGCGCTCTCCATAACAGGCGCAGCCCGGGCCGGGGACGCCGCCGAATTCCGCTCTCATGGCTTCTCGGATGACGAACGCGGACGCTATTTTGCCTTTGAGGAGTTT
This sequence comes from Cohaesibacter haloalkalitolerans, assembly GCF_003574655.1. Lineage (GTDB taxonomy): Bacteria > Pseudomonadota > Alphaproteobacteria > Rhizobiales > Cohaesibacteraceae > Cohaesibacter > Cohaesibacter haloalkalitolerans. The sequence goes on along the minus strand of NZ_QNUM01000001.1, from coordinate 208,496 downwards.
GGTGTCGAGGGCGGCCCCCATTATCCCTATTCGAATATCTATATTGTCGATCTGGCAACGGACAAGTGGGTGCCGGACACGCCAATCCGGGTCCGGCTGGAAGAAGAGGGCGAAACGCCACTGTTGGCGCGGGTCAAGGCCTTTCAGGAGGCAACTCCGATCATGCAGCAATACCAGATTTCCAACTCCGGTGTCCTGATGGCGGCCTCGCCCATCAGCGAAATGGGTGACAAGACCGTGGTGCGCTTTCAACAGACGGCCCAGCCCCTGCTGACAACTGCGCCAACGCCCTATGAGCTTCGACTTGAGACGAAGAATGTCAAGGATCTTTCCGGGTGCGAAACAAATAATGGCATGGTCACTGGATTTTCCCTGACTCTGACCACGCCCACCGGTGAAACCCGCAACCTGCATGATGAGGAAAGCGCACCGCAGTCGCGCGGATGCCCGCTCGACTATCATATCTCCGCTGTCTTTGCACCGACACGCCTTGTTGCCGAGACGCATGCAGTTGCGCTAATCGGTGTATTCAGCCAGAGTGACGACGGGCAGAATTTGCGCTATATCGCGGTGCCTTTCACTTTTTGACCGGTTAGCAGGAAAAATCACCATGTTGAGTAACGAGGAACTGCAGCGCTATGCCCGCCACATTCTGCTCAGGGACGTAGGCGGGCCGGGGCAGCAGAAGCTGAAGGCGGCAAGAGTGCTGGTGATTGGCGCCGGTGGTCTGGGCTCACCCCTGCTGGCCTATCTGGCCGCTGCCGGAGTGGGAACGCTGGGGATCATCGATGACGACAAGGTGTCTCTGTCCAACCTGCAGCGTCAGATCATCCACGATAGCGAAGCCGTCGGGACAAGCAAGGTGGAGAGCGCTGCAGGCAGCCTAAAGCGGATCAACCCGCATGTCACCGTCGAACCGCACGCCCTGCGCCTTGATGAGGCCAACGGCGCGGATCTGGTCGCGCGCTTTGATATCGTGGTTGACGGAACCGACAATTTCTCCACCCGCTATCTGATGGCCGATCTCTGCGAGGCGGCCTGCAAGCCGCTGATTACCGGAGCGGTGGGCATGTATGACGGGTCTCTCACGACCCTCAAGCCCTATGAACTGGACGACAAGGGCAGGCCAAATCCGCGTTATCGCGATTTGTTTCCGAGTCGACCGGCGGAAGGCACCATTCCCGCTTGCGCCGAGGCGGGTGTCCTTGGGGCGCTCACCGGCGTCATGGGCTCCATGATGGCCCTTGAGGTGATCAAGGAGATTGTCGGGCTGGGGCAGGGGCTCGTCGGGCGTCTCGTGCTCTATGACGCCCGCTCGGCCCGTTTCGAGACCATCCGTTATCGCCGGAAGCAATCGTAGCCTGCTCGATAAAAGGATCAGACCGGTTCCGGAACGAATAACCTAGAGCATGGATGGCAGGACCTTGTCTGGTGGGCGATGGCCATCGATGAAGGCCTTTATGTTGATGATGACCTTCTCGCCCATGTCCATGCGACCCTCTTCGGTTGCCGAGCCCATGTGCGGCATCAGCACGACCCGATCGGACTTGGCCAGCTTGGGATTGATCTTGGGTTCGTTCTCGAACACATCAAGGCCTGCACCTGCAATCTCGCCATTCTCGATCATCCGTGCCAGCGTCGTCTCGTCGATCACCTCGCCACGGGCCGTGTTGACGATATAGGCATCCTTGTTTATCAGCTTGAGGCGGCGGGCCGAGAGCAGATGGAAGGTGGCGGGCGTGTGCGGACAGTGGATCGAGATCACATCCATCCGCGCCAGCATCTGGTCAAGACTTTCCCAATAGGTGGCTTCCAGCTCATATTCGGTTTCTTCAGGCAGACGGCGGCGATTGTGATAGTGGATCTGCATGCCGAAGGCTCTGGCTCGGCGGGCGACGGCCTGACCGATGCGCCCCATGCCGATGATGCCGAGCCGCTTGCCCCACACCCGCTTGCCCAGCATCCAGGTTGGTGACCAGCCCGGCCAGTCCTTGTGCTCCTTGAGATAGAGCATGCCCTCGGCAAAGCGCCTCGGCACTGCAAGAATGAGTGACATCGCCATGTCTGCGGTGTCCTCGGTCAGCACACCGGGGGTGTTGGTAACGGTGATGTTGCGGGCATTGGCCGCCAATACGTCGATATTGTCGATGCCATTGCCGAAGTTGGCAATGAGCTTCAGCCGTTCCCCGGCCTGGGACAGCAGATGGGCATCGATCCTGTCGGTGACCGTGGGCACCAGAATATCCGCATGCTTGACCGCTTCCACCAGCTGCGCCTGACTCATGGGCTTGTCATCTTCCTTGAGCTGGGTATCGAACAGCTCGCGCATCCGCGTTTCCACAGCGGCCGGAAGCTTGCGGGTCACGATCACGATCGGCTTTTGTCTCGCCATAGGTTTGCCCTATTCCTGCCTCATAGCATCTCCGCTTCCTTGAGGAGCGGCCAGCGGGAAGTCCCGTGTCTTCTCCGGCCATCACCTTTCCCCGGAAGCGTATCCAGGTGACTATCGTCTTGTTTCAGCGTGGGGTTGGCACGCCGTCCGATTTGAAAAGTCCGAATGCCGTTTCAAATGAAAGGACATTTTGTCGGGCTTTTCAAGTCTGTGCCAATTTGCGAAATTCTGCAAGGATTTCAGGCACACATCACGGATGTGAATGCTATAGGGAATGCCCCGGTCATGACCAGTCATCCCATGGTTTTATGCGTGCCGAACCACAGGGTTCCAACGGCCCTTGCTGAAACAGCACGACAGATGATTGAGGGTTAAAAGATTCTTTATCGCGATGGTGTAATTTCATCCTATCGCAAAAAGAGACGCCAAATAGCAGAACAACGTGCAGAGGCATGATGAGCAAGAGAATAGTCATTGCAGGATGGATGCTGGTGATGGGCCTTGTCGCAGGAACCTGTCTGTCAGCGCAGGCACAGGGGACCAGCATAGGGCCATCCGGGCTCAAGGTTCCCCGGTTTGTGTCTCTGAAATCCGATCGCGTCAATGTGCGTGGTGGCCCCTCGACTGACCACAAGGTGAAGTGGATTTTCCGCCGCGCCGGGCTGCCGGTCGAAATCGTGCATGAATTTGAAAACTGGCGCCAGATCCGCGATTCCGAAGGTGAGGAGGGCTGGGTCTATCATTCGCTGCTTTCCGGCCGCCGGACGGCCCTGATCAGCCCATGGCAGACGGCCGGTACGCTGGTCTCCCTGCGCAAGGATCCCACCGAAGAAGCAGGCGTAACCGCCAAGGCCCAGATCGGTGTGCAGGTGGATATCAAGGAATGCGAAAACGGCTGGTGCGAGGTCTCCGTCCGCAACTACAGCGGCTGGCTGAAGTCCAACCTGTTGTGGGGTGTCTACCCGAATGAAGAAGTCAACTGACGGACCATTCGCGATTGCGAAGGCAGGGCTGCTACAAGGTGATGCTGCTGACCGGATCGCAAAAGCCGGAAACCCATGCCTTCTATCGCAAGGCTGGATTTGAAGCTTCAAAGACCGGCTATCAGATACGGCGCATTGCACCGCGGGTCGGGTAGCGTTGGCATTGAAGAGGCTAAAAGGCCAAAGAAAAGGCGCTCACCATGATCATGGGAGCGCCTTTTTCATTCATGCAGGGAAAGAGAAGACCTTAGTCTTCCTTCTTCTCTTCCTGTTTCATCTCTTCACCGGTTTCCTGATCAACCACTTTCATGGACAGGCGAACCTTGCCGCGGTCATCAAAGCCGAGCAGCTTGACGAAGACGCTATCGCCTTCCTTCACAACGTCGGTCACCTTGTTGGTGCGCTGCGGGGTCAGCTGGGAGATGTGAACCAGGCCATCGCGGGCGCCGAAGAAGTTCACGAATGCACCAAAGTCAACGGTCTTGACGACCTTGCCCTTGTAGATCGCGCCAACCTCAGGTTCGGCAGCAATGGAGTTGATCCAGTTGATCGCAGCGGTGATGGCTGCACCGTCGGAAGAAGCAACCTTGATGGTGCCGTCGTCGCTGATGTCGACCTTGGCGCCGGTTTTCTCGACGATTTCGCGGATGACCTTGCCGCCGGAACCGATGACTTCACGGATCTTGTCGACCGCGATCTTCAGGGTTTCGATGCGCGGTGCAAACTCGCCAACTTCCGGACGGGCTTCGCCGAGCGCCTTGCTCATTTCGCCCAGAATGTGGAGACGGCCACCTTTGGCCTGCTCCAGAGCGACCTTCATGATCTCTTCGGTGATACCGTCGATCTTGATGTCCATCTGCAGCGAGGTGATGCCTTCAGACGTACCGGCAACCTTGAAGTCCATGTCGCCGAGGTGATCTTCGTCACCAAGGATGTCGGAAAGAACAGCAAAGTCGTCGCCTTCCTTGATCAGGCCCATTGCGATACCGGCAACAGGAGCCTTCAGAGGAACGCCCGCATCCATCAGCGCCAGAGAGGTGCCGCAAACGGTCGCCATGGAAGACGAGCCGTTGGATTCGGTGATGTCGGAAACAACACGCAGGGTGTAAGGGAATTCATGATGGGCAGGCAGCATCGGATGAACGGCGCGCCATGCCAGCTTGCCATGACCGATTTCGCGACGGCCCGGAGAGCCGATACGACCAGCTTCACCAACCGAGAACGGAGGGAAGTTGTAATGCAGCAGGAAGGTTTCCTTGTAGGTGCCAGCCAGCGAATCGACGAACTGCTCGTCATCGCCGGTGCCCAGCGTGGCAACGACCAGAGCCTGCGTTTCACCGCGGGTGAACAGGGCAGAACCGTGGGTGCGTGGCAGCTTGCCAACTTCGGAAACGATCGGGCGAACGGTCTTCAGATCACGGCCGTCGATGCGGCTGCCGGTCTTGATGATCTGACCGCGAACGATCTTGGCTTCTGCCTTCTTGAACAGGTCGCCGACAACAACAGCGTCTGCTGCGTTTTCGTCTTCCGGGTTGCACAGGGCAGCCATGACCTTTGCCTTGGCAGCGTCAACAGCAGCATAGCGCTCGGTCTTGGCAGCAATCTTGAAAGCGGCCTGCAGGTCTTCGCCAGCGATGTCTTCAACCTTGGCAGCCAGTTCGGAATAGTCCGGCATGGAGAATGCACGTGGTTCCTTGGCAGCCTTTTCAGCCAGACGGATGATGGCTTCAATGACCGGCTGGAAACCGCGGTGACCGAACATCACGGCGTTCAGCATGGTTTCTTCGGACAGGTTCTGGGCTTCGGATTCCACCATCAGAACGGCGTCATTGGTACCGGCAACAACCAGATCCAGCTTGCTGTCTTCCATCTGGTCGATGCCCGGGTTGAGCACGAATTCGTCGTTGATCAGGCCGACGCGAGCGCCGCCGATCGGGCCCATGAAGGGAACGCCGGAAATGCACAGTGCTGCGGAAGCAGCAACCATGGCCAGAATGTCCGGGTCATTGACCATGTCATGGCTGACAACGGTGACGATCACCTGGGTTTCGCATTTGTAGCCATCGACGAACAGCGGACGGATCGGGCGGTCGATCAGACGGGAAACGAGGGTTTCCTTTTCGCTCGGACGGCCTTCACGCTTGAAATAGCCACCCGGGATCTTGCCGGCAGCGTAGGTCTTTTCCTGATAGTTTACGGTCAGGGGAAAGAAGTCGAGGCCCGGCTTGGGCTGTTTGGCGGAAACAACGGTTGCCAGAACAGTGGTTTCGCCGAGGGAAGCCAGGACTGCGCCGTCTGCCTGACGCGCAATCTGACCGGTTTCCAGAACGAGCTTCTGCCCGCCCCAATCGATTTCTTCACGTTGAATATCGAACATGGAATGTCCTTTCTTGGATGCTCCGGCACATCGGACATAAAGGAGCATCAGACTGAATTTCTTTGGTCACGGGCAAGACAACGAGCAGCTCCAGCACCCTTGGTGCTTGATCAAAGCGGCTGGCAATCCTGCCTGTGAACGATGATGAATCAGGTCATCCGATAGCACTGATTCTGTTTAACCACTCTGGCAACCATATGCCAGAGCAACGGAAGGGTTTCCCCTTGGGGCATTCGTTCACGCTCACGAGCGGAACAGCGAATGCCTACGATCTGTTGGTAACGCCAAACCCGTTAACAAAATAAAAGCAACAGTGAAAGGCGGATCGCACAATATGAAAACGCGGCGACCAGCAGGCCACCGCGTTTATCAGAGAATTAACGACGCAGTCCGAGACGCTCGATCAGAGACTGATACCGTGCTTCGTCCTTGGCCTTGACATAGTCAAGCAGTTTACGACGCTGGGAAACCAGTTTCAGGAGGCCACGACGGGAGTGGTTGTCTTTCTTGTGAGACTTGAAATGCTCGGTCAGATTGGCAATCCGCTCGGAAAGAACTGCGACCTGTACCTCTGGGGAACCGGTATCGCCTTCTTTGGTGGCGTATTCCTTGATGAGTTCTTGCTTGCGTTCAGCAGTAATCGACATCGGTTTCTCCTTTAGTTATTTGGCTCGGCATCGCTCGAAAAGTCGGGCTGATGCTCGGGCAGATTGAAGACGCGCCTAGGCCAGAGTTCTCCTTCGATCACCTCACAGATGGCCACCAGCAAACCTGCATGCATGGCCGAAATGTGACCGTCGATCGGAGCTTCCTGTCCACGCAGCAATACCGATTGACCTCGGCGTAGTCTTGCTGCGGCATTCCTGTTTATGGCCAGGGCCGGGATGTCGTCCAGCGCGGTCTCAACGGGAAGCAAGGCAGTGGCGAGCCCGGGCTCGCCGGGCGCACTATGGCTCAACTGTTCCAGATCGTCCAGCGAAATAAGCATTTCTTCGGTAAATGGTCCGGAAATGAGCCGACGCAGGGCTATGACATGGCCGCGCGTACCAAGATGCCGCCCAATATCCCGAGCCAGCGACCTGACATAGGTCCCCTTGGAACATTCGGCGACAAAAACTGCAGTATCCTCGTCCGGGGCTTCGAGCAGCTCCAGATGATGGATGGTCACCGGACGGGCGGCGAGATTGACCTCTTCGCCGTCGCGCGCCAGATCATAGGCGCGTTCTCCGTTGACCTTGATGGCCGAGAAGGCAGGGGGAACCTGCATGATCTCGCCAGAAAAATGCTCAAGGGCTTCTTCGATTTCCTCTTCGGTCGGGCGATGGGCCGAGCTGTCGATCAGCTCCCCTTCAGCGTCGTCCGTCGAGGTTTCCTCGCCCCAGCGCACCGTGAATTCATATTCCTTGAAGCCGTCCATGACGAAGGAGACGGTCTTGGTGGCCTCACCGATGGCAATGGGCAGGCAGCCGGACGCCAGCGGGTCGAGGGTCCCTGCATGGCCAGCCTTCTTGACGTTGAAAATGCGCTTGATCGCGCCAACGGCCTGGGTGGAGGTCATGTTGAGCGGCTTGTCGAGTGCGATCCAGCCATGCACGTCGGTCCGCCGCTTGGCACGGAACTGTTGCTTCTTCTGCTTCTTGGGGCGTGGTGCTTCGCTGTCCTGCTGGCTGGCAACAGCCTGTTCGTTGGTCTGGTTGTCGCTCATGACTTCTCCTGCCCGTCGTCGTCCATCTCTTCTTCATTGTCTGCCGGGGCATCGTCGTGATGCAGGTCCCGCTGGACAAGCGGCGAGTTGAGCAGCGCATCGATACGCGAGGCTTCATCGAAGGTCTCGTCATAGCGGAAGCGCAGATCGGGCGTATGCTTGAGCGTCAGGTCGCGCCCCAGACGGCCACGCAGGAATTTCTTGTGGCTGTTGAGGGCTTCGACCACGGCATCTTCCTGACCGGGCGCGCCAAGCGGCATGACGAAGGCGGTGGCCAGCGTCAGGTCCGGGCTCATGCGCACCTCGGCGATGGAGATGACGAATTTCTCGAGGAACGGATCGATGATCTCGCCCCGGGTAAGGCATTCGGATAAGGATTTTCGCACCAGTTCGCCAACACGCAACTGACGCTGGGACGACATACCGCCGCCCTTTCGAGAACCACGTCCCATAATATATCCCAAAAGTTGGAGGCCATGGGCGGGATTGGACCGGCCAGACCTGGAAACACGGAGCCATGAGGCTACACGCGTTACATATAGGAAAAACGGCAAAGGTCAAGGGAATCCCTTGACCTTTGTTGATTTGCGTTAAGAGCAGTAGCCCTAGAGCGATCTTGCGATCTCTTCGACGCGGAAGCACTCGATCTGATCGCCAGCCCTGAGGTCCTGATAGCCTTCAAAGGCCATGCCGCATTCCTGACCCACATGCACTTCCTTGACTTCGTCCTTGAAGCGCTTGAGGGTGGAAAGCTTGCCGGTGTGGATGACGACGTTGTCGCGCAGCAGGCGCACGCCGGTTCCACGTTCCACGACACCTTCGGTGACGCGACAACCTGCGACCTTGCCGACCTTGGAAATATTGAACACTTCCAGGATTTCGGCGTAGCCGATGAAGGTTTCGCGAACTTCCGGGCTGAGCATGCCGGACATCGCCGCTTTCACATCATCGGTGAGATCGTAGATGATGTTATAGTAGCGGATCTCGACGCCCTTCTGCTCGGCTGCCATCTTGGCCTGTGCGTTGGCACGGACGTTGAAGGCGATGATCGGAGCGCCTGAGGCGGCAGCAAGGGTCACGTCGGATTCGGTCACACCGCCAACACCGGAGTGCAGGATCTGAACCGATACCTCGTCGTTGCCGATGGCTTCCAGAGCACCGATGATGGCTTCGACAGACCCCTTCACGTCGCCCTTGATAACCAGCGGGAAGGACTGGCTGTCGCCGCTTTCCCTCAGGTTGCTGAGCATCTGTTCCAGAGAACCGCGGTTTGCCTTGGCAGCTGCCAGGTCCTTGTTCTTGCGGATACGGTAGTCGGTGATCTCGCGAGCACGGCCTTCCGTTTCCACCACAGCGAACTGGTCACCGGCATCCGGCGCAGCATCAAAGCCGAGAATCTCGACTGGCTTGGACGGCTCCGCAGCGTCAACCTTGTCGCCCTTATCGTCGATGAGGGCGCGAACCTTGCCCCACTGCTCACCGGCAACAACAATGTCACCGACTTTCAGCGTACCGTTCTGAACCAGAACGGTGGCAACCGGGCCACGACCCTTGTCGAGCTTGGCTTCGACCACGATACCGTCAGCGGTCCGATCCGGGTTGGCCTTCAGTTCGAGCATTTCGGACTGCATGAGGATGGTTTCCAGAAGGTCATCCAGATGCAGTTTCTGCTTGGCCGAAACTTCCACCTCAAGGACATCGCCGCCCATGCCTTCAACAAAGACGCCATGCTGCAGCAGCTCGTTGCGAACCCGTGACGGGTCGGCGGCTGGCAGGTCGATCTTGTTGATGGCAACAATGATCGGCACTTCGGCAGCGCGGGCATGGTTGATTGCTTCGATCGTCTGCGGCATCACGCCGTCGTCGGCAGCAACCACCAGAATGACGATATCGGTCGACTGGGCACCACGGGCACGCATTTCGGTGAAGGCAGCGTGGCCCGGAGTATCGATGAAGGTGATCTTCTGGCCGTTCTGCTCAACCTGATAGGCACCGATATGCTGGGTGATGCCACCGGCTTCCCCTTTCACCACGTTGGCGTGGCGAATGGCGTCCAGAAGAGAAGTCTTGCCGTGGTCGACGTGGCCCATGATGGTGACCACTGCCGGACGGGATACCAGATCGTCCTCGCTGTCGCTGTTGTCATAGAGACCTTCTTCAACGTCCGCTGCAGAAACGCGCTTGACGGTATGGCCGAGTTCCTCGGCAACCAGCTGCGCGGTATCGGCATCCAGAACGTCGACGGTCTTGACCATCATGCCCTGCTTCATCAGGATCTTGATGACATCGACGGCGCGTTCGGTCATGCGCTGTGCCAGTTCCTGTACCGTGATGGTTTCAGGAATGATCACTTCGCGGAAGACCTTTTCACGCTGAACGTCATTTATCGCACCCTTTTGCTTCGCACGACGGCGACGCATGGAGGCCAGCGACCGTTCGCGCTGTTCTTCGGTGTTGAGTGCGTTGGTCAGCGTCAACTTGCCACGACGACGGTCATCCGTGCGCGGCTTGGCTGGCGGAGCAACCCGGGCGGCTTCTTCCACACGCGGCTTTTTCGGCACGGGCTTGAGTGTCTTCGCACCCGGCTTGCCTTCGGCGGATGCGTCCGGTGCGATGAAGCTGTCGCCAGCGACCGTGCGCACACCACCGCGCTGCGGCCGGTTGATCTTGGCACCCGGACGGGCGCCGGACCGATCATCATCGTCGTCGCGACGGCCGCGAGCCTTGACGGGACGCTTGTCGTCGCCTTCCTTGGTTTCGGTACGGGCCGGACGCTCGGGGTGTTTGCTGCTGCGCTCGTGCTTGACAGGTTTTTTGGCCTGAGCTGGCTGTTCCTTGTTGGCAGCATCGGATTCTTCGGTCTTGACCTCGGTCTTTTCAACCTTGGCTTCTTCCAGTGCCTTGCGCTCGTCTTCAGCCTTCTTGGCAGCAGCGGCGGCCTCTTCAGCCTTGCGTTTGGCTTCTTCTTCGACCTTGCGACGCGCTTCTTCTTCAGCCTGACGCGCTTCGTCTGCCTTGCGTCTGGCTTCGTCCTCTTTCTTGCGCTGTTCCATCTCGCGCGCGCGGACTTTCGCCGCTTCAAGCGCTTGAAGGCGTTTCGCATTCTCGGAAGAAGTCAGGTTGCGCTGTCCAGAAGGGTTGTTGCCACCGCCCTGATTCTGGCCATTGCCGTTACGGTTGCGCTGACGCTGTCCGCGCCCACCGTTGTTGCCCTTGCCCTGATTGCCGGCATGGCCACCGCCGGAACGCTGTTCCGGGGTCTGAGCCTGTGCCTGACCGGAGGCGGCAGAAGGCTGATCGCTGGGCACAGGAGCAGAGTCCGCTACAGGCTTGCCAGCCACAGCGGGTTTGGCATCGCCCGGTGCAGTGAAGCGCCGCTTTCGCTTTTCAACGACAACCGCCTTCGATCGGCCATGAGAAAAGCTCTGGCGTACGGTGCCTTGCCCCACATTTTTGCCCAGAGACAGTGTCTTTTTCTCTGATGGGCTATTGTTGTCGCTGCTGTTTTCGTTGCTCATTTCTCGGTCAATACCCTTCACTGCCCCCAAGTGGAGGCCTGTCCAGCAGACCGGTCGTCCGGGCCGCTGCTAGAATCCGGTTCAATTGGTTGCGAATAGGCGTCAAGCATCGCAACCTGTTTGATGAAGCTCCCGCTCGCCGAACCGGCGAGCAAGGCAGCATGTACCACATTTCCATACCCAAGCGCGGTGCTTAACGCCTCAGCGCTGAATCTGCGAACAACGGGTAATTCGCAGTCGCTGCCATAATGGCGTCGTACGGCCTGAGCCAGTTTTTTCTGTCCATCCTCTGCGGCATCTGCCGCATGTATTAGTCCAATTGCACCCCTTTGTGCAATGCACGTTTCGACCTTTGCAAATCCGGTTATGATCTGACCGGCCTTGCGTGTCATGGAAAGGGCAGACAGACACCCCTTTTCCATCAGGCCTGTGACGAGCTGATCAAGACCGTCACATTTTTGCACTTTCTGTTTGAAGCCGCGGGCAAACAATCCCTTGTCCGCCGCCTGCTTCACCAGATCCTGCCGCGCCGTTACCCAGACACCGCGCCCGGGTAACCGCATTTTCAAATCTGGAACAACACTGAGATCGGGAGCCAGAACAAACCGTATCATTTGGTCTTTGGGAAGGCTTTCCCGTGTCACCAGACATTGTCTTGTCGTCTGTTCGCTCTTTTGCGGCACGGTTTATCCTCTCAAGGCCATTTTTGTCAAATCCTGTCGCAATTCAATTGCATTTCCGCGACGGAAGTGGACGGTTTCAGTCTTTTTCCTCTTCTTCAGAGTCGTCTTCCTCGTCTTCGTCGGAAACGTCGTCGTCTTCGAAATCGCCTTCCTCGCTGTCATCAGCCTCGATGTCGTCAGACATCTCGTCGGTCAGATCGATTTCGTCGTCGTCTTCGGCTTCCATCTGTTCATATTCGGCCGCTTCCTCTTCGCTCAGCAGCTCGGAAGGATCAATCCAGCCAGCCGCAACGCGGGTCAGCATGATGATGTCTTCGGCTTCCTGGCGCGAAATGTCGAAATCGGACAGGACGCCCTTGAAGCGTTTGACTTCGCCATTGTGCCGCTCGGTCCAGCCAACCAGATCGTCGGTTGCACAGCCGGCAAGATCTTCGATGGTCTTGATGCCGTCATGGCCGAGAGCCACCAGCATCGGCAGCGTCAGGCCGGAGATTTCAAGCAGGTCATCGGAAACGCCAAGAGCGATACGCTCTTCATTCTGCTTTTCCGCTTCCGCTTCAAGATATTCGTTGGCGCGTCTCTGGATTTCCAGAGCGGTGTCTTCGTCGAAGCCTTCGATATCGGAGACTTCACTTGCATCCACATAGGCCACTTCCTCGATCGAGGTAAAGCCTTCGGAAGCGAGCAGCTGTGCCACGATGTCATCCACGTCAAGAGCCTGCATGAACAGCTGGGCCCGTTCGTTGAATTCCTTCTGGCGACGTTCGGATTCTTCTTCCTCGGTCATGATGTCGATGTCCCAGCCGGTCAGCTGGGAAGCAAGACGCACATTCTGACCGCGGCGGCCGATGGCCAGAGACAGCTGATCATTCGGTACGACAACCTCGATCCGCTCGCTGTCTTCGTCCAGCACCACCTTGGCCACTTCAGCTGGCTGCAGGGCGTTGACGATGAAGGTCGCAGGATCTTCGGACCACGGAATGATGTCGATCTTCTCGCCTTGCAGCTCGTTGACCACGGCCTGCACGCGAGATCCGCGCATACCCACGCAGGCACCGACCGGATCAATTGAACTGTCACTGGAAACGACGGCAATCTTGGCACGGGAGCCAGGATCACGCGCTACCGACTTGATGGTAATGATGCCATCATAGATCTCCGGCACTTCCTGTGCAAACAACTTTGCCATGAACTGTGGATGTGTTCTGGACAGGAAGATCTGCGGGCCACGCTGTTCGCGGCGGACATCATAGATGATGGCGCGAATGCGGTCGCCCGGACGGAAGGCTTCGCGGGCAATCAGTTCGTCACGGCGAACAATGGCTTCACTGCCGGAAAGATCGACCGTCACATTGCCATATTCAACGCGCTTGACCTGACCGTTGACGATATCGAACTGGCGATCCTTGAATTCGTCATACTGGTGATCACGCTCGGCTTCGCGAACTTTCTGCACGATGACCTGCTTGGCTGACTGGGCGGAGATGCGGCCAAACTCGAGCGGCGGCAGCAGATCGGATACGATGTCGCCGATCTGGGCGTCCGGTTTCTTTTCCTTGGCGTCAACCAGCGAAATCTGGGTGGCGTAATCCTCAACCACGTCAACAACTTCCAGCAGCCGCTCAAGCCGGGTTTCGCCGGTGCGCGGGTTGATGGTTGCCTTGATTTCGGTCTCCTGACCATAACGGGAGCGCGCCGCTTTCTGGATCGCGTCCTCCATGGCCCCGATCACGATCATGCGATCAATCGACTTTTCGCGCGCCACAGCATCTGCGATTTGCAAAAGTTCAAGACGGTTTGCACTGATTGCCATTGTCAGTGTCTCCTATTCGTGGCTGTCAGCATCGGTGGCTTCATCCACCTCGGCCGGTTCGGAGGGCTGAGCTTTGAGCGCCAGCTCCATGAGTTTATCGGTCATTACAAGTTTGGCGTCGGCCAGATCCGAAAGCGGCAGACGCACATTCGGGTCACTGTCCTGCGGTGCATCCGGCAGGACCAGCTTCAGCATGTCTCCGTCGACGCCATCAAGGAACCCCCGGTAGCGTCGGCGACCGTCAATCGGAACGGACAGTTCGATCTTGGCGTCATGGCCGCTCCATGCGACGAAATCACGGACGCGCACAAGCGGACGGTCGATACCGGGAGAGGAAACCTCAAGATAATACTCGCCGTCAATTGGATCTTCGACATCAAGCAGGGGAGAAAGGGCGCGCGACACGGTCTCGCAGCCATCAATCGTCATTGTGCCGTCGGTTTCCTCGGCCATGATCTGCACGGTACAGCCATGCTGGCCGGTGATCCTGACCCGAACCAGATCGAAGCCCAGATCCACGATCGCGGGTTCGACGATGCGGGCAATGCGTGCCTCCAGCCCCTTTTCGAGAACGAGGCGTGGCTCGGTTCCTGCTTTTACCTGACTGCTCTCAACCATCGGGAAAGCCTGTCTCCATTTCACTACACCGGGGTCCGCTTGCCTATGCACGGACCGGGGTTGTTTAAAGTGAAGGCAACTGCTTTTCCGCTATGCGCCAGCCGCTGGGGCCTGTCGTTTCTCCCTTGGTGGAGACGGGACAGCATACCGGACGATCATCACCTGTTTAACCAGACCTGACTGCCGGATCGGTATTTACCTAATAAAAAAGAGCGGGTCCTTGTCTTGGCCCACTCTAAACAGCATGTCTAGATTTTGAGACGTCTATACAACAGAAAGACCGTAAAAAGCAAGGGTTTTTACAGGTATGACAGAAGAATCTCTTCTAGATGCGATGAAACGTCAGATATTGCGGCTTTCTGCCTTCGCGAAAAGCTTTGGCTTCATAGCGGGTGCGCTGCCAGTCGGGCCAGGCAACCAGCCGTTCTTCCGGTGAAGAAGCCCTTTCTTCCAGCGCATTGCATCGGCCAACATGATCAAGCGTCCAGCTGACATAGGTCTCGATATCGGAGGCAAAGCGGAAGATTCCCCCCGGTTTGAGCACCCGGGCGATGCGTTCAAGATTGCGGTCCGAGACAAAACGCCGCTTCCAGTGGCGCTTTTTGTGCCACGGATCGGGATAGAGCAGGAACACCTTGTCGAGAGAGGCTTCCGGCAGCCAGTCCAGAATATGCGCAGCATCCTCGTCATAGATGCGGATATTCTCCAGCGCCCTTTCCTCGATCACCGCCAGCGCCTTGACCACGCCGTTGACAAACGGTTCGCAGCCGATGAGTCCAATCTCCCGGTTCGTTTCAGCCTGTCGAACCAGATGTTCGCCGCCGCCAAAGCCGATTTCCATCCAGACTTCTTTGGGGGCATGGTCAAACAGCGCCGTTGCAGAGCTGATGGGACGGGTCGGATTGAGGCTGATCTTTGGCAACAGCTCGTCCATCAGCCGCTGCTGGGACGGGCTGAGAGACTTGCCCTTGCGGCGACCGAAGAAACTGGTCTCGATCTGCTTTTCGATCAGACGGGATTGCGACGGGCGGAATTTGGGCAATTCGGGGAGGTCTGGACTCATGGATGTGGACTGCATGCAACTAGTTGGCTCACTGGGGGCAAAGGATGATCGGCGCGCTGCCGAAAATAGCAGTTTGGCCTGCCTGGTTCACGATGCGTCGTGAAAACACATCCGTCCGGGCAGGCCAGAAACAGCTCTGTCGTGGTCCTGTGGCTGGCCGAAGCTATCAGCCGATGGCCTTCTGAAGGGCGTCGACGATATCAGTCTTCTCCCAGGAGAAGCCGCCGTCTGCCTCCGGCTCGCGGCCAAAGTGGCCATAAGCGGCGGTGCGCTCGTAGATCGGCTTGTTGAGGCCAAGATGGGTGCGGATGCCGCGCGGCGTCAGGGGAACCGTCGCCCAAAGCGCCTTCTCGATTACGGAATCACGAACCGTGCCGGTGCCGTAGGTGTCAACATAGAGTGACAGCGGTTCGGAAACGCCGATGGCATAGGCCAGCTGGATCGAGCAACGGTCGGCATAGCCGGCAGCAACCACGTTCTTGGCCAGATAGCGGGCAACATAGGCAGCCGAGCGGTCAACCTTGGTCGGGTCCTTGCCCGAGAAGGCACCGCCACCATGGGGCGCAGCACCGCCATAGGTGTCGACGATGATCTTGCGGCCTGTGAGGCCAGCGTCGCCGTCCGGTCCGCCAATGACGAACTTGCCGGTCGGGTTGACGTGCCAGACGGTCTTTTCCGTCAGCCAGCCTTCAGGCAGTGCTTCGGTGATATAGGGCGTTACGATCTCGCGAATGTCCGAAGAGGTGAGGCTGCCATCGAAATGCTGGGTCGAGAGCACGACCGAGGCAACATCCACCGGCTTGCCGTCGACATAGCGCAGGGTCAACTGGCTCTTGGCGTCCGGACCGAGGCGTGTCTCCGTGCCGGAATGGCGCGCTTCGGCGATCAGGCGCAGGATCTTGTGGGCGTAGAGGATCGGAGCAGGCATCAGCTCGGGGGTTTCATTGACGGCATAGCCGAACATGATCCCCTGGTCGCCTGCGCCTTCATCCTTGCCCTCGGCTTCATCGACGCCCTGAGCGATGTCCGCAGACTGCTCATGCACATAGATATCGATGTCCGCCTTTTCCCAATGGAAGCCGTCCTGTTCATAGCCGATTTCGCGGATCACGCGACGGGCGGCCTTTTCCATCAGATGGCTGTCGATTTCGGCAGGCCCCCGGACCTCGCCAGCAAGAACGACCTTGTTGGTTGTGGCCATGGTTTCAACAGCACAGCGCGCATGCGGATCCGCTCTGATAAACTCGTCAACGATCGCGTCTGAGATACGGTCACAGATCTTGTCCGGATGTCCTTCGGATACGGACTCACTGGTAAACAGATATTCTTTACGGGCCATGGGGAATGTCTTTTTCTGTGATATAAAGGTTTCTGCATGTCGTTATCACATCAAGAAACCTGACGCAATGCAAAGAAAAACCGCCATTTGCGAATTCTTGTCCAACAACTTGAGAAATCTGGGATTCTTTGTCAGGGAGAAGATGCGGGCGGCAGCCACGGTGATCATTTGGCAGGATCAACAGCGGCCAGTCAGACGCGAGTGAAGAAGCGGGCCAAGGGATCAAGACGTCAAGAGCGATCAAGACGTCAAGAGCGATCAAGACGTCAAGAGCGATCAAGACGTCAAGAGCGATCAAGACGTCCGCTGACAAGCCCGCCACAGAACCGGATACGGCGATCGCCAGTCGCAACCCGGAACAAAAAAAGGAGTGGCCGAGCGACACGGGGTGTCCCAACCACTCCTCTTGAAAGATAGCGACATCTGCTGAACGCACGGTTCGAACAAATCTGCTTAGCTTTCTGCGTCCTCTCCGGCGATCTCGCGGACCAGTTCGACGATCTTGCGTCGCACCTTCTGGTCCTTGATCTGTACGAAGGAGCGGTTCAACTGCAAACCCTCTGAAGAGGACAGGAAGTCGATGACATAGTTTTCCGACTTCGATTCTGCGAGGCCCTGAGCTTCTTGGGGGGTACCTGGGGCATCTTCGAAGAAAAAGGAAACGGGTACCTCCAGCACGGTTGCAATGTGCTGAAGACGGCTTGCGCCTATACGGTTGGTTCCTTTTTCATATTTTTGAATCTGCTGGAAGGTAATGCCCAGATGCTCTCCAAGTTTTTCTTGGCTCATAGAAAGCATCATACGGCGAAGCCGGACACGACTTCCAACATAGACGTCAATTGGGTTCGGTGCTTTTTTACTGGCCATTTGGCTCTCTTTTTTGTCGTGACGTGTTGTTCTGTGTGACAAATTTTTTTACACGTCGGTCTGGTTATTTGCGGGTTCCGCTTCCCGCGTTTTATCCTGCAATCTGGATGCGCCTTTTGCTATAGAGAACAGGATTTTACAATAGTGCCGTGTATTAATGCTATATGTCAATTATTACAATTAGGGGATTCGGGATTTTCTTTGAATGATTAACGTGAAGCCACCGGTCAACAACCATAGGAATAGAAACATTCGGTCACCGAATCTTTCATAGATGGTCGGCGGCAGGGCACCCGGTACGGTGGCCTGCAGAATGCCATCGGTCTGAAGATCCAGTTTTTGAACGACCCTGCCCATGGGGTCGAAGATTGCCGAAATGCCTGTATTTGCAGCACGAATGACCGGCAGCCCGGTTTCAACCGCCCGCATGCGAGCCAGATGCATATGCTGCCAGGGGCCAGCGGTTGAGCCAAACCAGGCATCATTCGTAACATTTACAATCATGTCTGCCCCTGCCGGGTAGGAACGAATCTCGCTGGGAAAGGCGATTTCGTAGCAAATCAAAGGTAGAATTTTCCCCAGTTTATCGTCCCCGAGCAGCTTTCTTTTCGTTCCGGCGGTAAAACCGGATGCCTGCTCGGCCAGATGGCCAAGGCCAATCGCCTTCAACCAGTCGAGCATCGGCAGATACTCTCCGAATGGCACCAGATGGACTTTGTCATAGGAGGCGACGACCAGACCGTCTCCGGCCAGTTGGTAGATGGAATTGTAAACTTGTTCGTCAGTGGTAAAAGCGGTCTCCCGGCGGATGGCTCCCGTCATCAATGTTGCCTTGTCCGGCAGGGCCTTGGCGATGGCGGTCAGGCCGTTTGGCTGCTCGATCAGGTAGAAGGGAACCGCCGTCTCGGGCCAGACGAACAGGTTCACATCCTCAAGCGGGGTGCTCGCCTGATCAAGGGTGGTCAGCGCCAGCAGACGGTCGAAGATCCATGACCGGTTTTCCGGCTTCCATTTCTCTTTCTGTGGGATGTTGGGCTGGATGATCCGCACGACGACGGGCTTGTCTGCCGCCGGAACCGGCTGGCTCAGCCGTTGCACCCCGTAGGCCAGCTGGCCCGCAAACAGCAACGCGGCGATGGCTGAGAGCGACAGTCCGGTCTTGCGATAGTCAGGGCTGGCAAAGACAAACACCGGCAGCGCGAAGAGGATGGGCGCCAGCAATGTCATGCTCTGGGAACCGATCAGCGCCAGAATCTGCATCGTCACGGTCTGCGAGGTCAGCGCCTGGCCGATGCCGCCCCATGGCAGCCCTGTGAACACGGTTCCACGAAGCCACTCCATCGCCGACCAGCTCAGCGCCAGCCAGACGACGCGCAGGGGCGAGGCCGACCAAACCGGCGCAACGAGACCGGCAGCCAGTGCCCAGAACAGGGCGAGCCCGGCGGCAAAGAAGAAGATGGCAAAGGGCATCATCCAGCCGTAGATGTCGGCCTCGACAAGGAAGGACGCTCCGATCCAGTAGAAAGTGAAGAGGAAGAAGCCTAGGCCGAAGCTCCAGCCGACCCGAACCATCGACCAGAAGGCCTGTCGTGGGCTTTTGCCAAGTGCTGCGGAATCCATGAGCCAGATGAACACCGGGATCGTGATCCAGAGCAGCGGGAACCATCCCAACGGGGCTTGGGCAAGGCTCGACAACGCGCCGAACACAAAGGCGATGAGCAGACGGCGCCAGCCATCTAGCAGAACAAGACTGGATATCAGAAACGCCATGACTTGGGGCCGCTCGGCAAAGAATCAGAACAGGATCGTTCGCCCATTGGTATAGGAGTTGATTGCTTCAATCAAAGCAATATTGGCCAGAATCTAGCCCAAACTAGGGCGGCTCCGACCCTGCTGTCCTTTTGTCTGGAAAAGCTGGACCGCAGGCGTGGCGCGATGAAATCAGGCGCAGAGATAGGGATTGCGGACCAGATGGAGTTTCTGGGCTGATTCCGGTGTGGTTTCGCTCCGGGTCATTTCAAAGCCGGGCTCGGTATCGAGGTCCCGCGGGCGGCCCAGATAATAGCCCTGAGCCTCCTGACAGCCAGCAATGCGCAGCATATCCAGCGTTTCCTTGTCCTCGATGCCTTCGGCCAGAATCTCGATGTCGAGGCTTCGGCCAATGCCGATCATCGCCGAGATGATGGCCATGTTGCCGTTGCTGGTGGTCAGATCGCGGACGAAGGATCGGTCGATCTTGATCTTGTCAATCGGGAAGGACGACAGATAGCTCAGGGAAGAATAGCCGGTTCCGAAATCGTCAAGAGCGATGGTAATGCCCATTTCGCGCAATTGCTTGAGGGTTTCGATCGTGCGCTTGTTGCTCTGGATGAACAGGCTTTCGGTTACTTCCAGTTCCAGACGTTCCGGCGGCAAGCCTGTGTCCTTGAGGATGCTGACCACCATCTGCACAAGGTCGGTCTTCTTGAACTGGATCGGTGACAGATTGACCGCGACCCGCAGGGGCTGGGACCATTGCGCCGCCCTTTTGCAGGATTCGCGTAAGGCGAACTCGGACAGAGGCATAATGAGGCCGTTGCGTTCGGCAATCTGGATGAAGGTTTCCGGCGAAATCCAGCCGCGTGTCGGATGTTGCCAGCGCATCAGGGCTTCAAAACCAGTCTGCTTGCCAGTGGCGATACTGAACTGTGGCTGGAAGTGCAGCTTGAATTCGCCAAGGGCAATGGACTTCCCCATCTCCTGCGAAATCTCGTGATCCAGATGGGCGCGGACATCCTGTCGCTGTTCAAAACAGCAGATCTGGTTGCGGCCATCCTGTTTGGCGCGCAGCAGCGCCAGTTTGGCTTTTTGCAACAGCGCACCAACCCGGTAGCCGTGCTTGGGGAACTGGACATAGCCGCCGGAAACCGTGATGTCGATCGGGCGGCCATGGAAGCGATAGGGCTGTTTGAGATAGGAATGCAGGATCTGGATGCGCTGTTCAAAGGAGGTGCTGGTGCCAAGCTGGTCAATGACAATGGCGAACTCATTGCCTGACAGTCGCGCCACCATGCTTTTGTTCTGCTGGAAGTGGGAAAGACGCTGGGCAAACTCCTGCAACAAAAGATCCCCATTCTCGGTGCCAAGGATGGTATCAAGTTCCTTGAAGCGATCGATATCGATCAGCAGAAGGGCAAAGGGGGTGTTCTGATACTCCGCGCTTTTGAGCCGCTGATAGACTGCCGAGAGAAAGAGCTGGCGATTGGACAGATCCGTCAGGCTGTCCCGCGACTTGATCTCGTCAATGACGCGGCGCATGGTTTCGCGGCGACGTTTCTGGGCCAAGTCGATGAACACATAATAGTAACCGATCAGCCCCGTCAGAACGATGAGCGGAATCTGTCGAACTGCGATGCTCTGATGGTTTGACACCAGCAGAGCTAGAACAATTATGGCCAGAAAGACGATGAATTTGGTCTTCACGCCTGTATCGGGATCAATCGGCTTGTAAATGGTCGACGGTTCCTGCATTGGATTGCTCTTTTTAGCCAAACCTGTCAACAAACCTAGTCGAACTTTCTGAAGAAAAAAGGAACTTTGTTGGTTAACAAATGGTTCCAAACTATATCAATGTAAGTGATCCATAGTTTTTTTGAATGGCTTGACGATATAGTAGAGCAGACTTGATGGATCTTCTTGCCAAGGCGCAATGAGTGCATGAAGACTTGCTATTCCGACCAAATGACAGGCCGCCTGCGGGATATTCCCGAGCTGAGAGAGGCGAAAATCTTCGTGGAAAAGTGCGAAAACATGTCGCGACTTGCCGTCAGAAAGGTGGATCGGCCCGCCTCGTCTCCATTTCTCAGGCAACGGCTGACCGGACCGGTTCCTCAAGTTGCATTTCCTCTCCCGGTTCGGCCGTAATGTCCCGTGGTTTGCCCAACAGGAACCCCTGAGCCTGATCGACGCCGGCAAGGCGCAGGATATCATAGGTCTGCTGGTCCTCGATCCCTTCCGCCGTGATCTGCATGTTCAGGCTCTTGCCCATCCCGATGACTGCCGAGATGATCGCCATCGAGCTGTCGTCGGTGGCCAGATTTTCGACAAATGACCGATCAATCTTGATCTTGTCGAACGGAAAGCTGGTCAGATAGGCAAGCGAAGAATAGCCTGTGCCAAAATCATCAAGCGCAATCGAAATGCCACGTCGTTGCAAGTGCAGAAGGTCCGAGGAAAGCGCATCATTGATATCGATGAACAGGCTTTCCGTCACCTCAAGCTCCAGCCGCCTAGGGTCCAGCCCGGTTTCCAGAAGGACGTCGGCGACCAGATCCGAAATGACGCATTGGCGCATCTGGATGGGTGAGAGATTGACAGCCACCTTGAGCGGGTTGACCCATTGGGCCGCTATCTGGCAGGCCTTGCGCAGGACAAACTCGGAAAGCGGCACGATCAACCCGTTCTGTTCGGCAATCGGGATGAACACACCTGGCGAAATCATGCCGCGGTCCTTGTGCAGCCAGCGAACCAGCGCCTCAAACCCGGTCTGCTTGCCGGTCGCAAAGCTGAACTGCGGCTGGAAATAGACAGCGAACTCACCCTCCTGCAGGGCGCGGTCCATGTCCTGCGACAGGAAGTGATAGTCCATCATCTTGGAGTCGGCGACTTCGTCGTAGCAGCAGACCCGGTTGTGGCCTTCCTTCTTGGCACGCTGCAGGGCAAAATAGGCATTCTGGTTGAGGCTCTCCGGGTCGCGGCCGTCATCAGGGAAAAGGGTGGTGCCGACCGAAACGGTCAACTCGACGGACTGCTTGTTGCACATATAGGTCTTGTAAAGTGCATCGAAGAACTTCCGCACCTCCGCATGCAGGCTCGCATTGGTGCCGTTATAGGGCATGATGAGAGCAAACTCATCACCGCCGATACGCGCGGCATCGCCATCCATCTTGGCCAGCTTGCTCAGGCGTTCGGCAAATTGGTGCAGCAGCTGATCGGCTGAGCTGTAACCGAGGAAAGCATTCAGCTCCTTGAAGCGGTCAAGATCAAGCAGCAGTAGGATGAAGGGGTCGCTCTTGCCACTCTCCATGCGGTCTTTCAGGTGATGCTGAAAGGCTTCGCGGTTGGCAAGTCCGGTCAACTTGTCCTTGGCCTCGAGGGTTCCCATGGCCTGTACGGCTGCCATGCGGGAGCTGTTCAACTGCAGCAGAACCACACAGGACAACATGGAGATCACCGCGACCGTGGCGAGCTGTACCATCGATTGCGTTTCCGCATCGCGATTCTGAAAGATGATAGAGACCGTGATGGCGCAAACAAAGTTAGCTATAAGCAAAACTGCCAGTGCTGCAATTTCCCTGCCGAATAGGCGGTCACGCTTGGAGAAAAAACTGATCATAATATGCTCCGGAGCCTGATATTGGACAGGATCCTACAGCAAACAAGCTAATCCCGGACTAAAGGGTATGGTAAACAATTTATTATTTCGGGGTCGAAGCTTGACGATCAAAAGTAAAACGTCAAGTTCTCTGAATTATTGGATGCTGATTGCAATTAATTCGCAACTGAATTGTCAATCGTGAACAAAAAAGAGGGAAAATCCCTCTTTTATTCTTTGTAGCCAAGGAAAGGCAGCAGGTGAGGCGCGATTTACCTGCCCTGTCATTCTTTTTCAAGCTTGTCCAACTTGCCCAGTGTTTCGACGGTTGGCATCGAAACAGCGCTGTAACCGGAATCGACAAATTGCACTTGCCCGGTCACCTTGCGGGAAAGGTCGGAGAGCAGATAAAGGGCAGCCCCGCCAACGTCTTCGATGGTGCAGACATCTCGCAAGGGGCTATTGTCGCGCTGGTAGCTGTACATCTGGCGGGCGTCGGCAATGCCGTTTCCTGCCAGCGTGCGGACAGGCCCGGCGGAGATGGCGTTGACCCGAATGCCCGATGGGCCGAAGTCATTGGCCAGATAGCGGACAGACGCTTCCAGACCGGCCTTGGCAACGCCCATCACGTTATAGTTGGGCATGACGCGGGTGGAGCCGGCATAGGTCAGGGTGATCATCGAGCCACCATTGGGCATCAGATCTGCCGCCCGCTTGGCCGCTTCGGTGAAGGAGAAGCAGGAAATGACCATCGTGCGGGAGAAATTGTCCCGTGAGGTGTCGGCGTAGCGACCGCGCAATTCACTCTTGTCGGAAAAGCCGATGGCATGAACGATGAAGTCGATCGTGCCCCATTTTTCCTTGAGCACCGCAAACACGGCATCCAGAGAGTCCAGATCCTCGACGTCACAGGGCAGGACAATGTCTGAATTGACCGATTCCGCCAGCGGCTTGACCCGCTTGCCAAGGGCATCGCCCTGATAGGTGAAGGCGAGCTCGGCACCGTTGTCATGCAGCGCCTGGGAAATGCCCCAGGCGATTGAATTGGCGTTCGCGACCCCCATGATCAGGCCGCGTTTTCCTTCCATAAGTCCACTCATGCTCAGGCAGCCTTATCCGTTGTAGCGCTGGAAGATCAGCGTGGCGTTGGTGCCGCCAAAGCCGAAGCTGTTGGAAAGGGCAACGTCAATCGGTTTGTCGATGCGCTGACGCACGATGTTCATGTCGGCAAAGTCCGGGTCGAGCTCGGTGATATGGGCGGATTCGCCCACAAACCCGGCCTGCATCATCAGCAGCGAGTAGATCGATTCCTGAACACCGGCAGCACCGAGCGAATGGCCGGTGAGCGATTTGGTGGAGGCGATATAAGGCTGATCACTGCCGAACACTTCGCGGATCGCACCGATTTCAGCGGTATCGCCAACAACCGTCGATGTGCCATGGCAGTTGATATAGTCGACCTTCTCGGAGACGGTGGACATGGCCAGACGCATGCAGCGTTTTGCGCCTTCCCCGCTCGGAGCCACCATGTCATAGCCGTCGGATGTTGCACCATAGCCAACGATTTCGGCATAGATCTTTGCACCGCGGGCCTTGGCATGCTCCAGCTCTTCGACAACCAGCACACCAGCGCCACCGGCAATGGCAAAGCCGTCGCGGGAAACGTCATAGGCACGGGAAGCGGTTGCCGGAGTGTCATTGTATTTCGAGGTCATGGCACCCATGGCGTCGAACAGGTTGGACATGGTCCAGTCGAGATCTTCGTGGCCACCGGCAAAGATGATGTCCTGCTTGCCGAACTGGATCAGTTCATAGGCGTTGCCGATGCAGTGGGCCGAGGTCGAACAGGCCGAAGAGATCGAATAGTTGACGCCGTGGATCTTGAACCAGGTGGCAAGGGTTGCCGATGCGGTCGAGGACATGGCTTTTGGCACGGCAAAAGGCCCGATGCGTTTCGGCGAGCCGTTGGTGCGGGTGATGTCGGCAGCCTGCACGACGGTCTGGGTGGATGGACCGCCAGACCCCATGATGATGCCGGTGCGTTCGTTGGTGATGTCGCTCTCTTCAAGACCTGAATCGGCGATGGCCTGCTTCATGGCAACATGGTTCCATTCGCCGCCCTTGGAAAGGAACCGCTTGGCGCGCCGGTCAACCAGATCGGTGGTGTCGATGTCCGGGGCACCCCAGACCTGACAGCGGAATCCATGATCGGCAAAATCCTGCGAGAAGGAAATACCGGATTTTGCATCACGCAGGGATGCGGTAACGGCTTCGGCATCGTTGCCGATGGAGGAAACAATACCCAAGCCGGAAATGACTACACGTCTCATAATCGGGGCCTCACTGTAAATTCGGGGCTCAATTCGCCAGGTCATGGAATGGAAACGCCTTGCACGACGCCATGACCGAATTAGTCTCACTTGATATGTGTTCTTGTCAGCAGCTGCAACACCTCTATAAGGCCATATTTCACCAAAAGGCCTTCAAGAGGTCTCCTGAGGCTGGATCAATGAGCCAGAAAAGGGCCAGAAAAGTGGCACGAGAAGACCAGACTGGATTTTTCGTGCCTTGCAACCTGATCCCTTTTCGGCCCGAACCTGAAGCCGGCTGCTCGAAAGGGCTCTGCTCAGGCGTCCTTGAAGGCTCCGACGCGCAGATCCTTGGCAACGAAAACCACGTCGCCGTCAGCCTTCACCCAGCCGTCGCCAATGCTCAGGTTGAGGCGGCCTTTCATGACGCGCTTGAAATCGACGCCAAATTCCACCAGCTTGGTCTTGGGCGTGATCATGCCCGAGAATTTGATCTCGCCAACGGAGATCGCACGGCCCTTGCCTTCAAGACCCAGCCAGCCAAGATAGAAACCGGTCATCTGCCACAGGGCATCCAGACCAAGGCAGCCGGGCATGACAGGGTCGCCGGCAAAGTGGCAATCAAAGAACCAGCGCTCTGGATTGATGTCATATTCTGCGCGGATCATGCCCTTGTTGTGCTCGCCGCCTTCTTCGGAAATGTGGGTGATCCGATCCAGCATCAGCATCGGTGGCAGTGGCAACTGAGGATTACCAGGGCCGAACATTTCGCCGCGGCTGCAGGTTAGAATTTCTTCATAGGTGTAGCTGGATTGGCGCTGTTCCATACGGTTTCCACTCTTATCCTTCTTCTATCCACCCATCCTTGAGGGCGGAATAGTCTAACGCGCAGGATCCGGGAGACGGTTCCCGAAAAGGGAAGGCGCAGGCCCGATCCTGTCTCTTTGTACGCACTTGGCCATGTTGATCGCAAGTTTGCTCTTCGTGCTACGCTTATAGCCTTTTATGGGCACAAGCACTAGGCGTGCAAACGATAAAGTTAACATTTGAAAGCTGCATTCGAGGCGGGCCGGACCCGTGCGGCCTGCTGCGTACGTTCAAGGGGTCTTTACTGCCCTTCATTTAGATTGAAGCGCGAAGTCTTTCAAGCCGGTTACGCACATTTGCCCCGTGCGGGCGGAAGGATTTCGGAACAAGGAGCTTGCAATCATTCAAATATTGAGAAAAGAAATGGAAATAGGGTAGAAATTATTGGTTCTAAGGGATGATTTCTATGCGATTTTCCTTAGTTGTCTTGCCGATTGGGCCAAAAAGCTCTATATCTTTTCCATCCGATCTGATCGCAAAAGGCCCTTTCGGGGAAGGCGCGAGAGGACTTGCTGCATACGCGATCAGGTGAAACGAATATCAAGGACCAATGCCATGACCTCACAGCTCCATAAATTCGATAAGCGGTCCGCTCGGGATATGCTTGTGGGAGCAGGGCTGCGCCCGACACGCCAAAGATTGTCTCTTGCGGAATTGCTGTTTGCCAAGGGCGATCGTCATGTCTCCGCCGAGCGTTTGCACGAGGAAGCAGAGCGGGTCAGTGTTTCCGTCTCTCTGGCAACTGTCTACAACACGCTGCATCAGTTCACCGAAGCCGGCCTGTTGCGCGAAGTGGCCGTAGAGGGAACGAAAACCTATTTTGATACAAACGTTTCCGATCACTATCACTTCTTCATGGAAGACGAAGGCAAGGTTGTCGACATTCCCGGAGGCATGCGCGTTTCCGAATTGCCGGAAGTCCCGGAAGGCATGGAAATCACCCGGGTCGACGTCGTGGTCCGCCTGCGCAAGAAGGCCTGCTAATCCAACAGATTGCCGTCGGGATGTCTTGATCATCCCACCGCGGGAGGCGTGAACGTTCCCGCGTATTCGTCTGAATGCCCTAAATCTACCCTGAACCATGCCATCACATGCAAGACCGGATTGTCTTTCCCTGGCGGGTCCTGTCGGGCCTTTGGCGTGAGAGAGCGGGTTTTCGCCGGGCTGTCTTTGCGCGTCTGGCCGCGACAATAGCTGCTCAGTGTCCTATGGTTGCCGGGCAAGGACGGGTGACAACGACGCTGAAAGGGCGATCTTTCCCCAGCCGAAGCTGACAAAATGTCTCTTGCGGCAGTACGCCTCAGAGCCGTAGCACCAGATCAGCACGCCACTCGGTACAGCCATTTGTAGCGATAGTTTCTTCCACTTCGGATAAACGAACGGGGGCCGAGGCCCCCGATGTTCGCTGATGCCAGTGAAATCACTCGGCAGCGGCGTCGCTCTTCTGATCCTGCTTCTCCGCCTCGGCGTCCGGTTCCGATCCGCGATGCAGTGTGAAGGTCCGCTTGATCGGCTTCTTGGTCGGCTTGAATCGGATCTTGACCCGGCGAATACGCCTGCGGTCTGCTTCCATGATCTCGAATTCAAGGCCATCCTTGACGGTGATCAGCTCGCCTCGGACCGGAATGCGGCCGATGAGCGTGAAGATGAAGCCGCCGAGCGTGTCGACATCTTCCATCGAAACGTCATCGAACGGCAGCGACGTGCCGATCGCCTCGACCACATCATCAAGCTCCGCCTTGGCGTCTGCGATGAACAGATTCGGACCGGCACTGGCGATGAAGACCTCGTCCTCGTCGTCATGCTCGTCCTCGATATCGCCGACAACCGTCTCAACCACGTCTTCCAGCGATACCAGCCCATCGGTGCCGCCATACTCATCGATGACCAGCGCCATCTGGGTGCGCGCCGCCCGCATCGTCGCCATCAGGTCGATGGCCTGCATCGAGGGTGGGACGAAAAGCACGTCGCGTATGACGCCGAGATCCTTGAGCGGGCGATCGAGATTGATGTTGGAAAGGGTGCGCGGCATGTTGGTGAGCGTCTGCGCCGTGTCTGAAGCATAGTGGACACTGGCCGATGAGCCTTCCATGGAATCGAGCGCCGGGCTTTCGGTTTCCTCCGGAATGCTGCATTCCTTGGTGAGCAGCGACAGCACGTCCTTGATGTGAACCATGCCCACAGGGTCATCGAGGGTTTCCCGATAGACCGGCAAGCGCGAATGGCCGACATCCTGATAAACCGCCAGCAATGTTCCCAGCGTGACTGCGTCTTCGACCGCATCGATATCAGCGCGGGGAACCATGACGTCGCTGACCCGCATTTCTCTCAGTTCGAGAATATTGCGCAGCATCGCCTTTTCCTCGGCGGAAAAGGTCTGGTCATTGTTGTTCTCGTCGGCCAGCGCCCCTTCCATCTGCGATCGCAGGGAAGGATTGGTCAGGCCTGACAGCCAGCCTTGAACCAGCCGGGAAAACCAGTTCTGTCGCGGTTGGTGTGGGTCCGCGTCAGCGCTGTCGGTCTTGGTGTCATTCGTGGGCCTGTCGGCCTTGGAAGACGTCGTCGATAAAGAAGGGTCGGGGTCGTTCATGCTCGTTCCGGCGCACAGGCCGCCTCACGCGGCAGCGCTCTCAATGCAGTTGCAAATGTAGGGACAGACGAATGGGGCATTCGATCAGTCCAGAATATCCAGAGGGATTGTCCCCTCATAGGGATTGGGGAGTCCCAGCTTCGCCAGAATCGCAATCTCGACGCTTTCCATCTTGTCTGCTTCATCCGGCTCTATGTGATCATACCCCAAGAGATGTAAAAAACCATGTAAACACAGATGTGTCAGGTGATCACGGATTTCAACCCCCAGTTCGGCGGATTCTCGCTCTACGGTTTCATAGGCGAACACAATATCACCGAGCATCGGTCCGAAGACCTCGGCGTCTTCGTCAATCGGAAAGGACAACACGTTGGTGGCCTTGTCCTTGCCGCGGTGCTCGGCGTTGAGAATGCGAATGGCTGCATCGTCGGTGAACACCAGCGACACTTCGCTGTCGGGCAGAAAGGCAATGCCTTCTTCCTCGATCACATGGCGCAATCCGGCCTCAAGCGCGCGTTCGATGACAGCCTCCAGATCCGGCACAGTCTGCCAGATCTCGGCTTCAACGAGCAGGTCACGGTCAAGGCTAACCGGCTGGGACAGGTGTGTGCTCATGCCTCATCCTCATCGTAGATCGCCTCGTCCGATGCTCCGGCGTAGTCTGCCGGGGTCAGATGCTCTTCCACTTCCAGCTTGTGCATGCGCTCACGGCCGAGCACCCGGCGGGCCTTGGCACGTCGACGGGAATCCTCGTCATAGGCATTGACGATGCGGGCCACCAGCTCATGGCGGACCACATCCTTTGCCGTGAATTGCACGCGCACGATCGACGGGATGTCGGCAAGCAGTTCCATGGCCTGAACCAAACCGGACAACTCGCCGCTCGGCAGGTCGATCTGGCTGGGGTCGCCGGTGACGATCATTTTCGAATTTTCACCAAGGCGGGTCAGGAACATCTTCATCTGCATCGATGTGGTGTTCTGGGCCTCGTCGAGAATGACTGCGGCATTGGAAAGCGTCCGGCCACGCATGAAGGCGAGCGGCGCGATCTCGATGACCTTGGCTTCGATTTCACGCTCGACCTTGTCGGCGGGCATCATGTCGTAAAGAGCGTCATAAAGCGGTCGCAGATAGGGATCGACCTTTTCCTTCATGTCGCCGGGCAGAAAGCCGAGACGTTCGCCGGCTTCCACTGCAGGGCGGGAGAGGATGATCCGCTCCACCACGCCACGCTCCAGAAGGGCTGCGGCATAGGCGACGGCCAGATAGGTCTTGCCAGTACCGGCCGGGCCGGTGCCAAAAATCAGATCGGCCCTGTCCATGGCACGGATATAGGCATCCTGCGTCGCCGTCCGGGCTGTCAGCTTCTTCTTGCGGGTGGCGATCTGGGCAAAATGCATCTTGCCTGCGCCCTCGCCATTGTCCGGCATCAGCTGCGGCAGTACCAGTTGCTCGTCCGAGGCCTCGGCCATGCGAATGGCGCCGTCGACGTCGGCCTGTTCGATCACTTCGCCTTCCTGCAGGCGGTAATAGAGGGAATCGAGCACCCGCTTGGCCTGATCGCACAGATCGCTCGGCCCCTTGATGGTCACCCGGTTGCCGCGTGCGATGGCTTCAATGCCCATCTTCTGTTCGATGCGCGCAAGATTCTGGTCATACTCGCCGAACAGGTCGGCTGCCAGACGGTTGTCATCATAAGACAGGACGATATGGCCCATGTCGGACGCTGCGGACAAGGCCTGACTGGCCGCCGGATCCCAGCTCTTCTTGAATTCTTTCGACTTGTAAGTCTTGTCCCGGTTTTTGCTTTTATCGCGACGCTGATCGCTCAAACGCTTATCCCTTCAAACCAAATTGAACCTGAGACAACCATTCGGCATGCTACGGCTCTTTGTCATGGCCGATTGATCATGGTGCCAAACAGGCTGTTGCTTCCCAGAGTATCCACTTTAACTGTGACAATTTCACCAATCAATTCTTCGTCTGCATCCACTTGCACAGCCTGCAGCCAGGGCGACTTGCCGACCAACTGGCCCGGCTCGCGTCCCTTGCGCTCCAGAAGCACGGTCATTTCCGTGCCGACCTTGGACGCATTGAAATCCTTCTGCTGCTGGTTGAGCAGCTCCTGCAAACGATAGAGGCGCTCGGACTTGACCGCTTCTTCAACCTGCTCCTCGCTGTCGGCCGCCGGCGTGCCGGGGCGCGGCGAATATTTGAAGCTGAAGGCCGAAGCATAGGTCACCTCGCGCACGATGCGCATGGTGTCCTCGAAGTCCTCGTCCGTCTCGCCGGGAAAGCCGACGATGAAATCGCCTGAAAGGGCAATGTCTGGCCGTGCAGTGCGAATCCGGTCGATAAGTCGGACATAGTCGTCATAGGTATGCTGGCGATTCATCGCCTTCAGCACCCGGTCCGACCCCGCCTGAACCGGCAGATGCAGATAGGGCATCAGGATGTCGAGATCCCGATGGGCTGCCATCAGGCTGTCGTCCATGTCGCGCGGATGGCTGGTGGTATAGCGCAACCGGTCGATGCCATCGATTTCGGCAAGCCGGAACAGCAGTTCACCAAGGCCCCAGTCGCTGCCATCCTGGCTTTCGCCGTGATAGGCGTTGACATTCTGCCCAAGCAGCGAAAGCTCGCGCACACCGGCAGAAGCCAGTTTTTCCGCTTCATGCAGGATCTGGCTGACAGGACGCGAAACCTCGGCACCGCGCGTATAGGGCACAACACAGAAACTGCAGAATTTGTCGCAACCTTCCTGAACGGTCAGGAAGGCGCTGACACCGCGCTTGCGGGTGACGTCCTTGCGGGCATCGGGCAGAACGGCGAACTTGTCCTCAAGCGGGAAGTCGGTTTCCACCACGCGCTCGCCGTGGCTCGCCTTTTCGAGCAGGTCGGGCAGCTTGTGGTAGGCCTGAGGCCCCACCACCAGATCAACCACGGGGGCACGGCGGATGATTTCCTGCCCCTCGGCCTGCGCCACGCATCCGGCGATGCCGATTTTCATGTCGCCCTTGCCGTCCTTTGCCCGCTTCTCCTTGACCTGACGAATGCGGCCAAGCTCGGAATAGACCTTCTCTGCGGCCTTCTCGCGAATATGGCAGGTGTTGAGGATCACCAGATCCGCATCTTCCATGGTTTCGGTCGGGCTGTATCCCTTGGTCGCCAGGCTGTCCATCATCCGGTTGGAATCATAGACGTTCATCTGGCAGCCATAGGTTTTCACAAAGACTTTCTTGTCTTCAAAAGCAGTCATATCGGGCTTGTCCGGGTCTCGTTCGTGTCTCAGAGCGTCAGGGGGCTCGGGAAGGTCAGTCATTTTTCAGAGCAAAGCCTGTAGCGCGTTTTCCCGTTCTTGCAAAGGGAAAAGGGCTGAAATTGGCCCGCAAAGGTCGCGATTTGGTGAATCCGTTGCCAAAGAACATCACCGGTCCTTGCGCCGCCGCCTGCTGCTGTAGTGATGCAGATCGTGCAGCATGGTCTGGCGGACCGATGTCTCGGCGGCTCTGGCAGCATCCTTGCGGTCGATGTTTGGATCGAACAGGATCGGGTCACCATAGGTGAGGGTGACGTCGAGCGCGCCTTCCTTCATCAGGGCCCACAGATGCGGCACCAGATCCATGTCGCCATACCAGGCCGCCATGGGACGGTGCTGGCGGCCCATCGGCAGGCCATGCAGCGCGGTGTAGGCGATCGACAGCGGCTGAATCCAGACCTTGCCCTCGATGGCCGGGCCGTTCGGGTCGGAGGTCATCGCCGCCTTGGCTGCACCGATCAGGGCAGAGCGGAAGGGGAGCACCCGGTTGCCGTCCGACGAGGTGCCTTCGGCAAACAACACCATGGCATCACCTTCCTTGAGGCGCCGGGCAATCTCGCGGGCCACGGCTCCGGTCGCCGAGCGCTTGGTGCGATTGACGAAGATCGAGCGCTGCAGTTTGGCAAACAGCCCGAAAATGGGCCAGTTGGCCACCTCGGATTTGGCAATGAAGGACAGCGGCTGCAGGCTGCCCAACACGACAATATCGGTCCATGAACAATGGTTGGCAGTGATCAGCACCGCGCCGTCACGGATCGGCTTGCCGTTGATCGTCTTGCGAATCCCCAGGGTGAAGCAGCCGACCCGGTGGAACAGCACGGGAATCCAGCGCTTGCTCGGCAAGTTCAGCGTAACGGAAAGATACTGTAGCGGAATCAGCACAATCGCGACCAGCGCAATCATCGTCACCGCGATGGAGGCGCGGACGGAGGAAAGGGAAAAGCGCGGTTGGTTGGACCGGGACCGTAGAATTGTCATGCACGAAAACCTCGATCAGATGACCATGGGATCTGGTCTGGTCCCGACCAAAGGCAAAGGCTGGGCACTATTTGTCTGATTCTTCTAACGGCACACCATAAAGCTCGAGCCTGTGATCAACAAGCTTGAAACCGAGGCGGCGTGCGACTTCTTCCTGCAGGCGCTCGATTTCCGCATCCCGGAACTCGATGACCTTGCCGGTGCGCAGGTTGATCAGGTGATCATGATGTTCTTCGGTGATGGTTTCATAACGCGACCGGCCATCCCGGAAATCATGCCGCTCGATGATGCCGCTATCCTCGAACAGCTTGACCGTGCGATAGACCGTGGAAATGGAGATATTGCTGTCGATCTTGACCGAGCGGGCATAGAGTTCCTCGACATCAGGATGGTCCATGGCGTGATCGAGAACACGGGCGATCACCCGTCTTTGTTCGGTCATCCGCATGCCAGACTTGGCGCACAATTCTTCTATGGTCGTCTTGGTGTCTGTTGTCATAGCGATGATGCCTTCTCTTCCCCTTCGGGGGTGCCCAGTATGCGACGCTTGCCAAGTGGTTCGATCTGCATGATCCAGGCGGTCGATGCCTGCCCGTTGTCGTGGAGATAATATCCCTTGCGTTCCCCCACTTTAGTGAAACCGAAGCGTTCGTAAAGGGATAATGCAGCTTTGTTGTGCGCATCCACTTCCAGAAAGAGCTTGGAAATGCGGTTGGCATAGAGCTGGCGGATCATTTCCTGCATCAACTGCCGGCCGCAGCCGCTTTTCTGATGATCCGGATCGACCGCGATGGTCAGGATTTCCGCCTCGTCGACAACCGAACGCGCCAGCACAAACCCCACCGGCTTGTCGGTAATCCTCAGGGTCGTCCGGCGCAGCACCAGCGCCTCGACATGCTTGTCCAACAGCAGCGACTGAAACTCGCTTGAGGACCATCCGCGCGAGAAGCAGCGGGCGTGGATTTCAGCCAATTCTTCCATATCGGCGAAGCCGGCAGGCATGACAAGGGATGTCGTCTTCAGCGGAAAAATCACGTTCTTCTTCCCAGGCAGGGCCGCTTTCGCTTGGCCGGTAGATTGAGGCAGGATCGTAAGGTTTCTGGCGGAATCACCACTTTCATGATTTCATCTGGCCGGCGCGGGATCCAGACCCCCAAATGTCGCATTGCGACGGAAATTTACCTGTGAGCGATTGCCTTGGAGGCCTGCGGTTTGGCGTCGGGCCCTCTGAGATAGAGCGGCGCGGGTGATTCCTGCGGTATCGGCTGATCAAGCGCCCAGCGGGCAAGGGCCGTCATGTCCGGGCAGGTTGCCTCAAGGCCCGGTATGCCATCAAGACCATGGTCGTCTGCCGCCTGCCTTACGAGAGCAGCACCGCTTCCAACCATCAACAGATTGGCCTGCTTTGCGCAGAGAGCAGCAAAATCCGCAGCAGTCTCCGCACTGGCGTCTGAGAGGGGCGAGGGCGCATCGCCATTGGCAGCGAGGGCAAAAACCTGACCATAGATCTGATTGCGGCGAGCATCCACCAGCGCGGCAACGCTTCCGGTGTGACCGGCCTTGCGGGCGGTCAGGGCCAACGCCAGCAGGCTGGAAGCACCGATCACCGGAATTTTGAGCGCCAGCCCCAGAGCACGGGCGGTTGCCAGCCCGACGCGCAGGCCGGTGAAACTGCCAGGACCGATCGTCACGGCGATCCGGTCAAGATCCTTGTAGGTCAGTCCGGCTTCTGCCAGCAGCGCCGCCAGTTCGCTCATCAGATGTTCGGCGTGGCCACGCCCGAGCATGATGGACCGACCGAAGCTTTCGGTTTCGCCCTGCTCCCGGATACCCAGCCCGACCGAACAGGCTTCCAGCGCTGTATCCAGCGCCAGACAGATTTCACGCTCTTTGCTCACGATCATGCGGCTCCGCCCGTCTCATGTCTTTGGAGATGCGGGCCGGATCAGACCTGCTGGACTTCCTGAACGTCTGGAATGAAATGGCGCAGGAGATTCTCGATGCCATGTTTCAGCGTCGCGGTGGCCGAAGGGCAACCGGCACAGGCGCCGCGCATGGTCAGATAGACCACGCCGTCACGATAGCCGTGGAAGGTGATGTCGCCACCATCCTGCGATACGGCAGGGCGGACGCGGGTATCGAGCAGTTCCTTGATGGTGGCAACGATTTCAGCGTCGGCCTCATCAAAGTCCTCACCGCCGGTCGGAGTTGCCTCGTCATGCTTGACGATGGACTGGCCGGACATGAAATGTTCCATGATGGCGCCAAGAATGGCTGGCTTGATGTGCTGCCAGTCGGCATCGCCCTTGGTGATGGAAACGAAATCGAAGCCGAAGAAAACCCCTTCCACGCCATCAATCGTGAAGAGTTTTTCAGCAAGGGGAGAAACGGCTGCTTCGCTGGCTGAGCGAAAATCCATGGTACCGGACTCCAGAACGACCTTCCCGGGGAGGAATTTCAGGGTCGCAGGATTGGGTGTCGCTTCGGTCTGAATAAACATAGTGTTTCCTTCTGGAGCGCAGGCGTCGTCTCAGTCTGTGGTGCGGCTCCGCGTCATATATGCCATTATGCGTAGGAATGAGTGAAAAAGTCGAGCACCTTTTTCAAGCTCTGCATTGCTGAATTACATAGGATTTCCGGTGTAATCTTCAAGAATGATGCCAGGCAGGAATGCCGAATTACGGCATCTTTCCCCGTTTTCTCGCCGAATGCCCGGATCGGTTGCCCTAGCAGATCGCCATGATGTCGGCGTCGGACAGATCGCCCGGCACAATGGTCACAGGCAGCGGGAAAGATGCCTTGCCCGACTGGCTTGAAATCGACGAGACCAGAGGGCCGGGGCCTTCCTTGGAACCAACGGCGGCGGCCAGGACCAGAATGCCGATATCCTTGTCTTCCTCGATCAGAGCCGTGATCTGTTCGGCGACCTTGCCTTCGCGGACGACGCATTCCGTCGGGATCGGGGCGATTTCATCAACCCGTTCCTTGAACTGGGCGAGGCGCTCCTGAGCAGCCTCGTGCGCTTCCGCCAGCATGATCTCTTTCACACCAAGCCAGTGGTTGAAATGTTCAAGCTCGACAGCCACCATCATCACCAGCGCTCCGCCGGTAGCGGCAGCCCGGTAGGTGGCATAGGTAACGGCGCGATCACATTCCTCGGTGTCATCGACTACGACAAGAAACTTTCGGAAGTGGCCTTCGTCGTGAATTGTGCGTTTCATCATCATGAAATGAACCTGCCATGTCGCGCGCGTCTGGGCAAGAGCCGCGTTGGTGAAGTGCCCAGCCTTTCACGGATAACCACCATAAAGGACCGGGCCGACAATAGATCAACATAATTGACAAAAAACAACCCGGCGTCCAGATGAAATTGGGCGTCGGGTTGACTGCTATCTGTTTCGGTGACGAAACAAAATGGCCTAAGCCATCACTGAACCATCAGCTGCGAATGAAGCCGACGATGTCCTTGACTTGATCGAGGATCGGGTTGGCAATGGCACGGGCCTTTTCGGCCCCCTTTGCGAGAACCGCATCGATGTGACCCGGGTCATCCATCAGTCGACGCATCTCTTCGGTGATCGGGGAAAGCTTCTCAACCGACAGATCAACCAGCGCGGGTTTGAAGGTGGAGAATTCCGCGCCGCCGAATTCGCGTAGAACATCTTCTTTGCTCTTGCCGGACAGGGCAGCATAGATGCCAACCAGGTTGGATGCTTCCGGGCGACCGGCAAGGCCATCAAGTTCGCTTGGCAGGGCGGCCGGATCGGTCTTTGCCTTGCGAATCTTCAAGGAGATGGTTTCTGCGTCGTCAGTCAGGTTGATGCGGGCCTTGTCGGAGGCATCGGATGACGACATCTTCTTGGAGCCATCGCGCAGTGACATGACGCGCGGAGCCGGGCCACCGATCAGCGGTTCGGTCAACGGGAAGAAGACCTTTTCCGGATCAGTGGTTTCGTTGCGTCCCTCATTGTCGACGCCATAGCCAAGAGCCGCAATGCGGTCAGCATAATCGACGTTGAACTTCTGGGCGGTATCGCGGCACAGTTCCACATGCTGCTTCTGGTCTTCACCAACCGGCACATGGGTGGCCTTGTAGATAAGGATATCGGCGGACATCAGGTTCGGATAGACGAACAGGCCGGTCGAGACATTGTCCCGGTTCTTGCCTGCCTTGTCCTTGAACTGGGTCATGCGCGAAAGCCAACCCATGCGTGCCACGCAGTTGAAGATCCAGCCCAGTTCGGCATGGGCGGAAACACGGCTCTGGTTGAAGACGATGTGCTTTTCCGGGTCGATGCCGGAAGCAAGGAAGCCTGCGGTGACTTCGCGGGTGCGGCGCATCAGGCCCTCAGGGTCCTGAGTGACGGTGATCGCATGCATGTCGACAACAGAGAAAATACAATTGTAGGAAGCCTGAAGGTCAACAAACTTGGTGATGGCACCAAGATAGTTGCCCAGATGCAGGTTGCCCGATGGCTGAATGCCGGAGAAAACGCGTGGCTCGAAACTGGCCATTTGGAAATCCTCGTAATGTTGCCCAGGCGGTTGGAAACGCGAGGGGGAGGTAAAAAAGATGCCGCACGGTCACATATTCCACGTCAGTTGAGCGCGGCGGGATCCGTGCGGCCCGTGGGTTATCGGACAAGGAAGAAGCGGATGCAAGTCAATTCCTGCCGCCGCTACCGGTTAGTCACTAAGACTTGCGGTTGAAGCGGGTCTTGAATTCTCTCAAGGAGAAAGCACCCGAGCCGATGGTTGCGACCAGAAACAGCAGGACACCGGAGAGAACAAGCCCCGCCAGAGCGCCCAGCCGGGTCGACAGATGGGGGGCATGCAGCCACGGAGCCATGACCCCGCTCAGCCAGTAGATCCCGCCGCCCATGATCAGCGAAGAGAGGGAAAACAGGATCAGCCGCCGGATCAGCATGGGGTCGGCCCGAAAATGGCCGCGCCGCCACAGGGTGATGCCGAGCAGTAGGGCATTGATCCAGCCCGCTGCCGTGGTGGCAATGGCGATACCCACATGCGCAAGGAAGGGGAACAAAATGAGCGAGCCGGCGACATTGATGACCATGCCGATGGTGGCGAACTGCATCGGGGTCTTGGTATCCTGCCGGGCAAAGAAGCCCGGCGACAGCACCTTGTTGAGCACGAAGGCAGGCAGGCCGAAGGCATAGGCGGCCAGCGCCATCGCAGTCATGTGGGTCGCATCGGACGTGAACTGGCCGCGCTGGAACAGCACGGCGATGATCGGGGCAGGAATGACGGCCAGCGCAATCGCTGCAGGCAACGTCAGGAACATGGCAAATTCCATCGCCCGGTTCTGGGCATAGTCGACGGCCACCTCGTTGCCCGCCCGCACCTTGCGCGTCAGATCCGGCAGCAGCACCACGCCAATGGCGATGCCGACAACACCGAGCGGCAGCTGATAGATGCGGTCGGCATAATAGAGATAGGAAACCGCCCCGGCCTGAAAGGAGGCGATGATCGTGCCGATGGTGATGTTGAGCTGGGTGACGCCACCGGCCACGATGCCCGGAATGCCAAGCTTGAGCAGCGACTTGACGTGGCTCGTATAGGCGGGGCGGCGGAAGCTGATGGGGAAACCGGCCCGCAACAGCGACCAGACCAGCGCCGCAAGCTGAACGAACCCGGCGGCAAACACACCCCATGCGAGGAAATAGCCTGCGGTCGGCCCGTCGCTTACCTTGAAGAACAGGATCAGCAGCAGGGTGCCGATCAGCACGACGTTGAGCAGCACCGGCGCAAAGGCCGCCGCCGCAAACCGGCCCAGCGAATTGAGAATGCCCGACAGGAAGGCAATCACCGACATGCAGAGCAGATAGGGGAAGGTGATCTGCGTCAGCACCACCGCCAGATCGAATTTGGCCGGATCCTCGTTGAACCCCGGGGCAAGAATATGGATCATCCACGGCATGGCGATTTCGGCAAGCGCGGTGAAGATGATCAGCACCATGAGTAGCCCGGCGAGGATCTCTTCGGCCACGCGCCGCGCACCATGCGGGCCGTCTTCCTGCAACGATCCGGCAAAAATGGGGATGAAGGCCGAATTGAACGCCCCTTCGGCAAACAGGCGACGGAAAAGATTGGGCAGGCGGAAGGCTACGAAGAAGGCGTCGGCCACCGGGCCGGAACCCAGCGTTGCCGCAATCATGATATCCCGGACAAAGCCCAGCGCCCGGCTGGCCAGCGTGGCCACACCGACGGTGGCAAAATTCTTCAGCATCGACATGCCAGGATCCTTCTCTCAGCCCCAACGGCCCAAACGGCGCACTCGGCACGCATCCCCCATGGACTGGCCCCCAAGACTGGCCCCCAAAACTGGCCCCCAAGACTGGCCTTAGCATTCAGGACCGGGGGCTCCGAAAACAGACCCCGAAATGGCCAAACGCCCTTATAGACCTGTTGCTGGCGGTTTCAATCGCAATTGCCGTCTTTCGCCACTAGCCCGAGGCGCTGTCTACAGCATTCCGTCGATAGCAGCCTCTAGCGACCAG
This sequence comes from Cohaesibacter haloalkalitolerans, assembly GCF_003574655.1. Taxonomy (GTDB): domain Bacteria; phylum Pseudomonadota; class Alphaproteobacteria; order Rhizobiales; family Cohaesibacteraceae; genus Cohaesibacter; species Cohaesibacter haloalkalitolerans. The sequence continues at coordinate 169,204 of NZ_QNUM01000001.1, read as the reverse complement.
CCTGATCGCCCGGTTGTTCCTTCGGCTTGCCGGTCAGGGCCTCCATCATGCGCTCTTCGATGGCTTTTTTACGGTCGGGATTGGTGATTTTCGCACCCGTCAGGTCCGTGACATAGAAGGCATCGACGATGCGCTCGCCATAGGTGGTGATATGGGCCGAGGCGATATCGAGATTGAGCGAGGACAGGGTGCGGGTGAGCGCCGACAGCAGCCCCGAGCGATCCATGCCTTCGACCTCGACAACCGTTGACCGGTTGGACAGTTCGTTGTTGACCGATACCTTCGATTTGGTGCGGAAGGTCTTGTAGCGCTTCTTGTGGCTTTCCTTCTGCTTGACCAGCGGCGGCAGACGGGTTTCGCCCTTCAGCACCTGAACCAGCAGATCGACGATGCGGTTGGCGCGGCGACGCTCGTCGTGATCCTCGCCGAATTCGCGGTTGATCAGGATGGTATCGAGCGCCCGGCCGTCGGTCGTCGTGAAGACCATGGCGTCAACGATGTTGGCTCCGGCTGCCGCGCAGGCTCCGGCGATCATCGACAACAGGCGCGGATGGTCGGGAGCGAGAATGGTGATTTCGGTGATGCCTTCGAACTCGTATGGCTTGATGGCGGTGGCCACCTTCTTGTTCTCCCGGTCGGCCTGACGGATCAGTTCGGCATGTTCCACCGCGCTGTCGACATCGGTCCGCGACCAGTAGGCCTCGTAATGTAGATTGAGATAGCTGGCGATCTCCGCCTCGCTCCAGCCGGTGAGGCGGCTGGCAACGCGCTCCTTCATGGCGGCCACGCGGGCATCGCGGCTCTTCTGCGAATGGCCACCGGTCAGGATCGGCTCGGATTCGGTATAGAGCGTGCGCAACAACTGGCCCTTCCAGCCGTTCCACACCCCGGGGCCGACTGCCTTGATATCGGCAATCGTCAGGATCAGCAGCATGCGCATCTGTTCCATCGTCTGAACGACAGCGCAGAAGTCGAGAATGGTCTTGCGGTCCGAAAGGTCGCGGGACTGGGAAACCTGACTCATGGTCAGATGTTCCTGCACCAGCCAGGAAACCTGCTCGGTCTGTTCTTCATTGAGGCCGAGGCGCGGGCAAAGCTCCATCGCCACTTTGGCGCCAGCCGTCGAATGGCTTTCCGGGCGTCCCTTGGCGATGTCATGCAGGAACACCGCGACATAGAGCACGACGCGATCCTTGATATCGAGCACGAAATCATGGGCCAGCGGATGCTCGTCGCCCAGTTCCTGCTTCTCGATCTCCGACAGGATGCCCACCGCCCGCAGCAGATGCTCGTCCACCGTATAGTGGTGATACATGTTGAACTGCATCATCGCGACGATCTTGCCAAACTCCGGAATGAACTTGCCCAGAACGCCGGATTCGGTCATCCGCCGCAGAATGCTCTCCGGGTCGCGCCGGGAAGTCAGGATGCGCAGGAAGATGGCGTTGGCTTCCGGGTCGTTGCGCAGATCATTATCGATGAGATGCAGGTTGCGATGAATGGCCTGCATGGCGTCCGGATGGAACGAAACATTGTCCCGGTCGGCCAGCTCGAAGATTTTCAGGAGGTTGCGCGGATCCTTGGTGAAGGTCTCAGGGCTCTCGACGGAAATGCGGCCATGATCCACCAGGAACCCGTCGGCGTTGCGCACCTTGCGGCGCTTGAAGGCTGATGGCAGGGGAATGGCTGCGAAAAAGCGGTTGATGCCCGGTGCCGACTGGCCGAAGTCCTCCTCCAGCGCAGAGCAGAACACGCGGGTGATCTCGCCCACTTCCCGGGCCACAAGGAAATAATGCTTCATGAAGCGTTCAACGCCATTCTGGCCCGGACGCTTGCGATAGCCAAGGCGGGTCGACAGCTCGCGCTGAACGTCAAACGACAGGCGCTCCTCGGGGCGGTCGGTCAGAAAATGCAGATGGCAGCGCACCGTCCAGAGATGGTTGTTGGCCTTCTTGAAGCGGTTGTATTCCTGTTCGGTAAAGACCCCAGCCTTGATCAGGGCGCGCGCCCGACGTACGCGATAGGCATACTGTCCGATCCAGAACAGGGTCTGGATGTCGCGCAGGCCGCCCTTGCCTTCCTTGATGTTCGGCTCGACCATGTAGCGCGAGTTGCCCTGCTGATTGTGGCGGGCGTCGCGTTCGGCCAGTTTGGCGGCAATGAATTCGGCGGAGGTGTTGCGCAGCACGTCCTTGTCGAATTTCTCGATCAGCTCGTCATAGAGCTTCTTTTCGCCATCGATGAAACGGGCTTCGAGAATGGCTGTCCGGATTGTCATGTCACCACGGGACAGGCGCACGCAATCATTCAGCGTGCGGGTCGCATGGCCAACCTTCTGGCCTAGATCCCACAGCATGTAGAGGATATATTCGACAACGCTCTCGCCCCACGGGGTCTGTTTGTAGGGTAGAAGGAACAGCAGGTCGATGTCCGAGTGCGGCGCCAGCGTCGCCCGGCCATAGCCGCCAACGGCAACCACGGCCAGATGTTCGGAAGACGTGCGGTTATCGGCGGGATAGACATGCTCGATGGCAAAGCGATGAATGATCGTGATGATCTGGTCTTCCAGATAGGAAAGCCGGATGGCGCACAGAATGCCGAGGCCGTCTTCATTGAGCAGCTTCTCGGCCTGAACACGGCCATTGTGCAAGGTCTCTTTCAGGAGCTTGAGGACTTCCGCTCTGGTCTTGAAATCCTTTGCGTCTCCCCCGTGATCCGCAACGATTGTTTCCAGCTTCGCCTTGGTCGCTTCAACGTCAATCAGACCATCATTCTGGGGGGCAATGTTCATGTTCGTTAGCCTTGTCGTTTATCGCTGGTGTCAAGCAATGCCATAAATACACTTGATTTCTGGTTAAGCCGATCAAAATAACATGCGTTTCAATATAGTATAGCGGCAGGGATGCGCAAACCAGCTCCCTGCCATTCCCTTGCAATCTGCAATCAGTCCTGCAACAGGGCTTTGAGGCGATAGAGCGCCTCGTGGGCTTCACGCGGGCTGAGGTCGTCCGGGTCGATCCTCTTCAGCGCGTCTCGCAGGTCATCCTTCTCTTCCGCCTTGGGCTGGCTCTTCTGCACGGAGACGGAGAACAGCGGCAGATCGTCAATGGTCGTTGCCGGTGACTGGCGGTCGCCCTCTTCCAGATGTTGCAACACATCACGGGCGCGGGCAATGACCGGCTCGGGCAGCCCGGCGAGCTTGGCCACCTGAATGCCATAGGAGCGGTCGGCAGCACCCGGCACGATCTGGTGCAGGAACACCACTTCACCCTGCCATTCCTTGACCTTGACGGTGGCGTTGATGAGCCGTGGCAGCTTTTCATGCAGCACTGTCAGCTCGTGGTAATGGGTGGCAAACAGGGCGCGGGCCCGGTTGACTTCATGCAGGTTTTCGATGGTTGCCCAGGCGATGGACAGGCCGTCAAAGGTCGCCGTGCCGCGACCGATCTCGTCCAGAATGACGAGGGATCGTTCGCCTGCCTGATTGAGGATGGCGGCCGTCTCGACCATTTCCACCATGAAGGTGGAGCGGCCTCGTGCCAGATCATCGGCGGCACCAACACGGGAGAACAGCCGGTCGACAAGGCCGATGTGGGCCGTCTCTGCGGGAACGAACGATCCCATCTGGGCGAGAATGGCAATCAGCGCATTTTGCCTTAGGAAGGTCGATTTACCGGCCATGTTGGGGCCGGTCATCAGCCAGATGCGGCCATGAAGGTGGCTTCCAGCGGGGCTGAGGTCACAATCGTTGGCGACGAAGGGGTCGTCGCCCTCGCGCTGCAGCGCCAGTTCCACCACCGGGTGGCGGCCATTGCGGATATCGAAGGCCAGACTGTCATCGACCCGTGGTCGGCAATAGTTCCGCTCCTCGGCAAGGCGGGCAAGGGCAATGGAAACATCGAGCACGGCAATGGCGCGGGCGGCCTTCTTGATGATCTCCTGCGCCGAGAGCACCGCTTCGCGCAGATGCTCGAAAATCTCCAGCTCAATGGCCACGACCTTGGCACCCGCCGAGGCGATGCGCGCTTCCAGATCGGCCAGTTCGGTGGTGGTAAAACGCACCGCGTTGGCAAGGGTCTGGCGATGGATGAAGGTCTCGTTGAGCGGTGCGGACATAAGCCGGTCGGCATTGTTGGCGGTGACCTCAATGAAATAGCCCAGCACGTTGTTGTGCTTGACCTTGACCGACTTGATGCCGCTCAGCTCCGCATAATTGGCCTGCAGCGAGGCAATGACCCTGCGGCTTTCGTCGCGCAGCGACCGCAATTCATCAAGGCTGCCGTCATAGCCCCGACGCACGAAACCGCCGTCGCGCTTCTGCAGCGGCAGTTCGTCATCAAGCGCCCCGACGAGCAGGTCGCCGAGCTGTCGCGGCATCGCGGTCAACGCCTGACGTGCCTCCTCAAGCTCTGCGGGCAGGTTCGCCTCATCCGCCGAGCTGACCATATGGCCGACAAGGCTCAGCACCGTGTCGAAGCCGCTGCGAATGGCGCCGATATCCCGTGGGCCACCGCGATCCAGCGCCAGCCGCGACAGCGCCCGCAGCATGTCCGGTGCGGACTTCAGATCGTCCAGCAGGTCTTCCCTGATGCGGCTGTTCTCCAGAAACCAGCCGACCGAATCCTGCCGCTCCAGAATGGGCGCCAGATCGGCCAAGGGTGCTGCCAGTCGTGCAGACAACAGGCGCGATCCGCCGCCGGTTACCGTGCGGTCGATCACTGACAGGAGGCTGCCCTTCTTGTCGCCCGAGAGGGTCCGGACCAGCTCAAGGTTGGCGCGGGTGGCCGAATCGATAGCCATCGTCCGGCCGGAAAGCTCCCGCACCGGCGGGTTGAGCGGTGGTCGGGCACCAAGCTGGGTCTTCTCGACATAGGCCAGAATGGCGCTTGCCGCCATCAGTTCGACCCGTTGATAAAGGCCATGGCCATCCAGTGTCGACAGCCCGAAATAGTCGAGCAGCCGGTCTTCTGCCGTCGCCCCGTCAAAGAAGGCGCGCGGCACCGGCGAGAAACTGGCCCGAAGCGTATCCTTCAGCGGCCGGATGTCCTCGTCCATCAGCATGTGATCGGCAATGATCACCTCGCGGGCGTCGATCCGTGCCAGCTCTGCCCCAAGGCGCAAGTTATCCAGCGCCAGAACGCCATAGTCGCCGGTGGAAAGCTCGAGCCATGAAAGGCCGTAAAGCTGCCCCTCATCACCGGACTTGACCCGGGCTATGGCGGCCAGATAGTTCGAGCTGGAGGCATCGAGCAGGCTGTCCTCGGTGAGGGTGCCCGGCGTGATCAGGCGGATGACGTCGCGCTTGACGACCGATTTTGCGCCGCGCTTCTTGGCCTCGGCCGGGTCTTCGGTCTGTTCGCAGACCGCCACCTTGTAGCCGAGCGCGATCAGCCGCTCCAGATAGCCTTCGGCTGCGTGAATAGGCACACCGCACATCGGAATATCTTCGCCCAGATGCTTGCCGCGTTTGGTCAGCGTGATGCCCAGCGCCTGCGAAGCCTCGCGCGCATCGTCAAAAAACAGCTCGTAGAAGTCGCCCATGCGATAGAACAGCAGGCTGTCGGGATTGGCCGTCTTGATCTCGATATACTGCTCCATCATCGGCGTTGCCTTTGGGGATGGAGTTTCGTTTGCAGATGATTTTTCTTGCCCGGCGCTCGACATGTATTTCTGGTGCTTCCGTGGTTATCGCGAATCTGAGGGTGCCAATCGGCGGCAATCTATCAAGTCCTCTGCTTGAGGGCCACCACTGAGCCATTTTGACGAATTGTTTCACCTAAGACGAAGGTGTAATGTGAATAACTGCTTACCCTAATATGGCGAGATATGGGAGAGCATCTACTATTGCTCACAAAATTCGACCAGTCAGATTATTAAATTTTCTATTTTTGATTATTCGCATGTTCTGGAGGAGCGGAGCCGTGCGAGGTTTGACTGAGTAGCCAGGGATAAGACGCTTTACATAAAAAAGCTGTGCCAAAAAATGATTGGAGACTACAGTGAAGGTGGATCAAGACAACCCCATTATAAGTGTGACTGTGACTGATGAAGAGGCATTGCTCTTCCATCAGAAGGGCAGACCGGGGAAAATAGAAATCGTGGCGACGAAGCCGATGGCTACCCAGCGCGATCTTTCCCTGGCCTATTCGCCCGGTGTTGCCGCCCCGGTACGGGCCATCGCAGAAGACCCCTCCCGTGCCTTCGACTATACGGCGCGTGGCAACATCGTCGCGGTCATCTCGAACGGCTCTGCCATTCTCGGACTCGGCAATCTGGGACCGCTGGCATCCAAGCCGGTGATGGAAGGCAAGGCTGTTCTGTTCAAGCGTTTCGCCGACGTGGATTCCATCGACCTTGAAGTCGATGCGTCCGATCCCGATGATTTCATCAACGCCGTGCGCTACCTGGGGCCGTCTTTCGGTGGCATCAACCTTGAGGACATCAAGGCACCCGAGTGTTTCATCATCGAGCAGCAGCTCAAGGAAATGATGGACATTCCGGTGTTCCATGACGACCAGCATGGGACAGCCATCATCGCCGCCGCCGGCCTTCTCAATGCGCTGAAGCTGACGGGCCGCGAACTCAAGGATACCAAGGTTGTCTGCAACGGCGCCGGTGCCGCCGGTATCGCCTGTATCGAACTGGTCAAGGCCATGGGCATTCCCCACCAGAATGTCATCCTGTGCGATACCAAGGGGCCGATCTATGAAGGCCGCAAGGAAGGCATGAACCAGTGGAAGTCCAAACACGCGGTGCCAACCGAGGCCCGCAGTCTGGCTGAAGCCCTCAAGGGCGCTGACGTATTCTTCGGCGTGTCGGTCAAGGGCGCGCTGACCCCGGACATGGTGGCCGAAATGGCTCCGTCGCCGATCATTTTCGCCATGGCCAACCCGGATCCGGAAATCACACCGGAAGAAGCCAAGTCGGCCCGCCCCGATGCCATCGTCGCAACCGGTCGCTCGGACTACCCCAACCAGGTCAACAACGTGCTCGGCTTCCCCTACATCTTCCGCGGTGCGCTTGATGTGCGGGCAACCGGCATCAACGAGGAAATGAAGGTCGCAGCAGCCCGCGCTCTTGCGGCTCTGGCTCAGGAAGATGTGCCGGACGAGGTGGTGAGTGCCTATCAGGGCAAGGATCGCCCGAAATTCGGCCCCGATTACATCATCCCGGTCCCGTTCGACCCGCGCCTCATCAGTTCCATCCCGCCAGCTGTTGCCAAGGCGGCCATGGAAACCGGTGTGGCCCGTCGACCGATCGTTGATCTTGATGCCTATGCCCAGCAGCTGCATGCCCGGCGCGACCCGTTGGCGGCCACCCTGCAGGGGGTCTATTCCAAGGTCCGTCGTAATCCCAAGCGGGTTGTCTTTACCGAGGGTGAAGAGGAACAGGTCATCCGCGCCGCCGTTGCTTTTGCCAACGACCAGCTCGGCACGGCCATTCTTGTCGGTCGGGACAATCTGATCCGCAAGACGGCGGAAGAGGCCGGAATCGATCTGGATCGCCCCGGGCTGGAACTGGTCAACGCTCGCGTTTCCGAACGGGGCGATGCCTATGCGGAGCATCTCTATCGTCGCCTGCAGCGTCAGGGCTACCTCTATCGTGACTGCCTGCGGATGGTGAACAGTGACCGCAACATCTTTGCTGCCTCCATGGTTGCCATGGGTGATGCCGATGCGATGATTTCCGGTGTGACCCGGAACTATTCCATCGTGCTGGAAGACGTGCAGAAGGTCATCGATCCGCATCCGGGCCATCGGGTGATCGGCGTTACCATCGCCCTGTGCAAGGGCCGCACGGTGCTGGTGGCTGACACAGCCGTGCATGAAATGCCGACGGCGCAGGAGCTGGCCGACATCGCCGAGGAAGCCTCGGGGGTTGCCCGCAAGCTCGGTATCGAGCCACGCGTTGCCATGCTGGCCTATTCCACCTTCGGTCATCCGGCTGGCGAGCGCTCTGACAACATGCGTGAGGCGGTCAAGATTCTCGACCGTCGTCGCGTCGACTTCGAATATGACGGTGAAATGGCCGCCGATGTGGCCCTCAACCCGGACCTGATGCAGACCTATCCGTTCTGCCGCCTGTCCGGGGCTGCCAACGTGCTCGTCATGCCAGCCTTCCATGCTGCCTCGATCTCGACCAAGATGCTGCAGGAACTCGGTGGCGCAACGATCCTCGGTCCGCTGCTGGTTGGTCTGGACAAGCCGATCCAGATCCTGCCACTCGGTGCCAAGGACGTGGACATCGTCAACATGGCCGCTCTGGCCGCCTACAATCTGGGCTCCTGATTCTTCTCGGGAGTTCAATCGTCGAAAAAAGAAAGGGGAAGCATCACCCGATGCTCCCCCTTTTTTTGTTATGCAGCGCTCAAGCTGTCAGCAAAGCTTGCCCGAAGGTCAGGATCCCTCCGCCGGGCATCCCTTACTGATGCATGGCGACTGCGTCTTTCACATTGGCCGTGCTGTAATGCTCGATATATTTCGGGTCCATGTTTTCCACCGGCAGAACGATGAGCACATCGGTGGTGCCGAACTGGTGATCGACCATGGCGTTGGTGCTGAAATAGCAGCCAAGCCGCATATAGGCCTTGAGCAGGGGCGGCAGGCGACGCAGCGCGGCCTTATCGTTGATCTCGTCCGGGTTCATCTGTTCCAGCGGCACGCTGAGGTGCGGCAGGGCGCCGACGGACCATTCATCCGGGGCCTTGCCCAGCTTTGACAGAAACGTGAGCGGTTCTGCCAGTTCCTTCGGATTGGTGCCCTGAATGGAGGCGCAGCCGATCATCACGTCGATCTTGTGAATCTGCACATAGGCCCAGATCCCCTGCCACAGCAGTTCGATTGTGCGTTTGGTGCGATAGTCCTTGAGGACGCAGGAGCGGCCCAGCTCCAGAAAGCGACGGTCCGGATGGTTGTTGATGACGGGGCTGATATTGAATTCTGAAGCGGTGTAGAAACCGCCATAGAGGTTGGCCATTTCCTGACGCAACAGACGGTATGTACCCACGATCCGCGGTTCGTGACGGCGGAACTTCTTTTTCGGCGGCTCGTGATCGAGCACCAGTAGATGGTCGCAAATGGCGTCATAGGCGTCGGCATCGCGACGGGTGAACTTGGTCTGGCTGTCCGGTTTGGCAGCCATTTCCTTGTAGAATACCTTGTAGCGCAGGCGCTGGGCCTTGCGGATTTCGCGCTCGGTCTGGGCCAGACGGATTTCCAGCGACCCCACGCGTCCAAGTGTGATGGGCTTGCTGCTGATGGGATAACCATCCCGGAGCCGGTTGCGCCTCAGGGCCGCCATCAGCTTGCTGGAAAGGTTTGGTTTAAGCACTGGAGGCGGCGGGCAGGGCGCGCCACCGATGTCAAAATCGGTATTGTTATCCAGCATGGCCATCGTTTTCGTCCTCCTAGACGATCAAGAGCCGGGCGATCGATTCGCTGCGCTTACAATGTCGATTATGCGCGGCCCGTCTTAATCGTGCGGGCCTTCAGGTTCGTAACGTGCGCCACATAGCATGGTCGTGGACTTAGATATTTGATTTGCCACAGGTTCCTCTACCAAAGACCGAGATCAAACACCAACTCCATGCCCGAATCATGTGGGAAGCGAAACGAGACCAATTATTTCATCTAGCGGACCCCTAAAGAAATTATAGTACAGTTTTGTGACATGTGTCTCTTTTATCAAGAACCCGACGGAGTATTTCGACAAGTTCTTCCGGCTGTACCGGCTTGATAATATAGTCCGCAAAGCCCCGTTCCAGACAGGCGGCGCGGGTTTCTTGCAGCGCATCTGCGGTAAAGGCGAGCTTGGGCACAGTGTGGCCTCGTTCCCTGTCGATGGCCAGCATCGCATCGAACAGTGTCAGCCCGTCCATGTCCGGCATGTGCAGATCGAGCAGCGCCAGATCAAAGGGGGCATCCTTGCCATAGGCTTCAAGGGCTTCTGCTCCCGACCCGACAAGACAGGTTTTCATGCCTGCCTTGTCCAGCACCGTGCGGGCCAGCAGGGCATTGATGGCATTGTCCTCGACCAGCAGGATACGGGCAGGTCTTTCGGATGCCTTTACCGCAAGGTCCACCGATTTGCTCTTATCTGTTGGCTCCGTGCTGGCGGGGGGGATGGCAGAGGCGGTGGCACTGTGAGGCCGCTCGTCTGCCGGAAAGCGCCCCTCGGTCTCATTGGTTCGGCTGGCCTGATCGACATGATGGTCGGGGTGGTGATCCGGATGCCCCAACAGGGCCTGCCGCAACGAAAGCTGGCGTACCGGCTTGACCAGATAGGCACTGATGCCGCAGTTGCGCATTTGCGGAATGATCCGGCGCTCGCCCGGCTCAAGCAGGATGATCCGGCTGCGTGGCAGCGGTCGGGTGAGACGACCGCCCCGCATGGGGTCGAATTCGGCGAAGATTTCCGTGGCCTTGTCCGGCTCTGCGCCGTTGATCAGCAGGTGATCGGGCGCGATCTCCCGGCCCGCCGTGCGCCATTGCTCAAAGCTGAAGGCATGAAAGGTGATGCCCCAGTCGTGGCAATAGGCAAACAGTGCCCGCTCGTCAGCCTTGGTCAGGTCGATGCCGACCAGAATATCGCCGTGAAGAATTGACGGAATGTCCATCGCCGCCGGGTCATCCGCCTCCGGGGCCTCGTCATTGAGCCAGGCTGCCTCAATACGCAGGCTGAAGGTCGAGCCCTTGCCTGCAACACTCGACAGGTTGATGTCGCCATCCATCATGCGGGCCAGACGGCGGGAAATGGCAAGGCCGAGCCCGGTCCCCTCATGCTGGCGAGACCGCGTGGTGTCGGCCTGCTCGAATTCCTCGAACAGGCGGGCATGCATCTCTTCGGCGATGCCCGGGCCTGTGTCCCGCACAGCCATCACCAGCGTCACCATTTCTCCCTCGACCGGTTCGCCCTCCAGCGACAGCGACAGATTGATGGCACCCTCGGCGGTGAACTTGATGGCATTGCCCAGCAGATTGACCAGAATCTGCCGCACCCGAACCGGGTCGATCAGCAGCTTGTCGGGCACATTGGCGCCGACCCACGAGGCAACGGACAGACCCTTTTCCTGCGCATCCGGCGCCAGCAGCTCGACCACGTCTTCCATCAGGCGCGTCGGCGAGCTCCACTCATAGGAAAGGGTCATCTTGCCTGCCTCGATACGGGAAAGATCGAGCACGTCATTGACCAGCGCCAGAAGCGCCGTTCCCGATTGCCGCAGGGCCTGACTGTAACTGGCCTGCTCGGCGGAAAGGGGGGTCGATTCCAGCAGATTGGCCATGCCGATGATGCCGTTGAGCGGGGTGCGCATTTCGTGACTGATGGTGGCAAGAAAGCGGGATTTGGCCTCGCTCGCCGCTTCCACCTTGCGGAAGGCGGAAATGTCGCGGGCAATGACCAGCCGCGTGCCACTGTCCTTGTGCACCGAGCGCATCAGCGTTTCTGTCCAGCGGAACCACTGCGGCCCGGTGCGGGTCTCTATTTGCTTTTCCCACAATGGATCGTGGCCAGGGCTGTTGTCGCTGGTGCCATCCACCTCCAGCCCGGTTGCCTCGGCAGCGTCAAGCCTGAAGGGCGAGCGGGTCGTGCTGCCCTCGAAATAGGTCTCGAACGGCGCATTGGCAAACAGCACTTCGCCCTGTTTGTCCAGATGCAGGATGATGTCTCCCTGCCGGGTCAGAAGCGCCTTGTATTTCTGCTCCGCCTCGCGCAGTTCCCAGTTCTGGTCGAGAAGATTTTCGCACGCAAGGTCCAGCTGTTCCATCTGGGCGCGCAGCGCTTCCTCCCGTTCCGGCCGCAACGTTGCACGGCCAACCGACTGCAGGATCAGAACGGCAGCCAGTGCGCCGCAGATCAGCCAGACCAGCGCGCCGACCCAGATCATGGCGCCGCCAAGAGTGAGTGCGAAGGCACCACCTGCGAACAGCAGAAATCCGAGCGGAATCAGCAGAAAGCGGGCTTTGTGTGGCCGCCTGGCTGGTGCTTCGAACAGGGTGCGAGGATGTGGCATGAAATCTTCCGGCTATGTCTCTTCACTCTTGTTAGCACAAGGCAGTGACCAAATTGTTGTCATGTACCGCCAGTTCGTCTTCAGGCCGTCCCCAGTCCGACCAAAGCATAGAAAGACGTTGCAATTTCGCTCCACTGGCATAATTTCATAGATCGATTTGCAGAGAAACCAAAATCATGATCGGGGGATATGATGCGCAAGATGTCTCGAATCGAGATCAACGCTCACGGAGGACCGGACCAGATGCAGCTCGTGGAACGGGACATTCCCGAGCTGAAGCCGGACCAGATTCTCGTACGCCACGAGGCCATTGGCGTGAATTTCATCGACACCTATCACCGTTCGGGTCTTTACAAGCTGCCCATGCCCACCGGGCTCGGTGGCGAGGCCGCTGGCCTTGTGGAAGCGATCGGAGAGGATGTGACCGGCGTACGGATCGGTGATCGGGTTGCCTATTGCTCCGGGCCGATCGGTTCCTATGCCACGCACAATGTCATCAATGCTGCAACTGCCGTGTTGCTGCCGACCAGCATTCCGGCCAAGACAGCGGCATCCTGCATGCTCAAGGGTCTCACAGTGCAATATCTCATCCGCCAGATCTATCCAGTCAAGGCAGGCGAGACGGTGCTGTTCCACGCCGCTGCGGGCGGGGTGGGCCAGATCGCCGTGCAATGGCTCAAGGCGCTCGGCGCAACGGTCATCGGCACGGTCGGCTCCGAGGAAAAGGCCGAACTGGTCAAGGCGCTCGGCTGTGACCATGTCATCAACTATCGAACCGAATCGGTTCCGGAACGGGTCTTGGAAATCAACGATGGCGCCAAGCTTCCGGTGGTATTTGATGGCGTCGGCAAGGACACCTTTGTCGACAGCCTCGACTGCCTGCGCCCGCGCGGCCTGATGATCAGCTTCGGCAACGCATCCGGTGCGGTCGACGGGGTCAATCTGGGTATTCTGGCCACCAAGGGCTCGCTGATGGTGACCCGTCCGACGCTGGCCCATTTCATTGCCACGCGCAAGGCTCTGGACGCGGCCAGTCAGGATCTGTTCGCGGCTATTTCCGCGGGCAGCATCAAGCTCGCCGAACCGACAGAATACGCCCTGGCTGACGCTGCCAAGGCCCACATTGATCTGCAAAGCCGCAAGACGACCGGCTCTCTGGTGCTGATCCCCTAAGATCAGCCTGAACAACAGAAGGGCTCGTCGCCGGGCATCATCCCGGTGATGGCCCCACAGCATTTGAAGAATGGATTGATCAAGGAGGACTATTGCATGAAGCTATTTCGATTTGGTGAGGCAGGGGCCGAGAAACCGGCCATTCTCGACGCCGATGGCGTCGGCCGCGATCTGTCTGGCCACATGCCCGATCTGGGACCGGACCAGTTGAGCCCCGCTGCCTTCAAGGCGATTGCTGCTCTTGATCTTTCAACGCTTCCCGTTGTGCCCGAAGGGGTCCGTATCGCGCCTTGCGTCGGCACCATCCAGCGCTTCTTCTGCATCGGCGTCAACTACAGCGACCACGCCGCCGAAGTCGGGATCGCACCGCCGGAAAACCCGATTGTCTTCATGAAAGTCTGCGATCCGACCGGCCCCAATGATCCGGTCATGATGCCGAAGGGCTCGACCCAGATGGACTGGGAAGTGGAGTTGGGCGTGGTCATCAACCAGACCGTCCGCCACGTCAGCGAGGAAGATGCGCTTGACATGGTTGCCGGCTATTGCGTAGTCAACGACATTTCCGAACGGGATTTCCAGAACAATCATGGTGGTCAGTGGGTCAAGGGCAAATCCTGCGATGGCTTCGGTCCCGTCGGCCCGTGGCTCGTTACCCGTGATGAAGTGGCCGACCCGCAGCAGCTCAACCTTTGGCTCGATGTCAACGGCGAAGCCAAACAGCGCGGCACAACGGCCCGCATGATCTTTACCGTGCCCCAGATCATTGCCCATCTCAGTCGCTTTGTCAGTCTGCGCGCAGGCGACATCATCACCACCGGCACGCCACCAGGCGTCGGCATGGGCATGAAGCCGCAGCAATTCCTCAAGGCGGGTGACACAATCCGGTTGGGCATCGAAGGACTTGGCGAACAGGCCCAGACCGTGCTTGCCTATTCCGATTGACCGGCATCGGCGCGCTGCAATGGCGGGTGGGGCAAAGCTCCACCCCTGACGACAAAGGGTTACACAATCTGACTGTGTGATTACACTTCTCCCGCGTTGCTGCCCTATTTCTCTCCCGTTCCATCATTATATTTGAATTATCGAAAATAATGATGCCAACACAATCATGCCAGACCTCTGCAGTCGGGCCGATGATCTCGGAGGAAATAGATCATGATCACCACCACCCGCTCCACAGCCAAGGCCGTGTTGATGTCCGCGCTGATCGCCGCGGGGCTTTTTGCTGGTCCCGCCAATGCGGCCGACAGCAGCGTGCCGCAGCCGGTCGCAGCGGCGCTCACCACTGCCTTGCAGGATGAGTATCACGCCGAGGCCTTCTATGACGCCGTGATGGAAAAATTTGGTGCCGTGCGGCCTTTTGCCAACATCATCCGCGCCGAACAGATGCATCAGGCCATCCTCATCGACATCATGACACAGTATGGCGTGGACATTCCGGCCAACACCGAGCTGAAATCAGTCGGAATCCGAGCTGCGGTTCCGGCGACGCTGGCAGAGGCCTGCACGATGGGCGTCACGGCCGAAATCGACAATGCCGGTCTCTATACCGACAGGCTGTTGCCTGCAGTCAAGGACTATGCCGACATCACGGCGGCGTTTAATACGCTGAGCGATGCGTCCCAGCAGAAGCATTTGCCCGCCTTTCAGCGCTGTGCCGCGCGCTGACGGTATGGTGCACCATGAAAAAGGGGCCACGAGCGTGGCCCCTTTTCATTTTCATAAAATCAGGAACGATTCGCTCCCGTTCCGATGATCAGAAATCCTCGCGATCTCGCCCTCTGAAGCGGTCTGCTTCCTTGGCCGCGTTCTTGACCATCTTGCCGAATGCCTTGGATTTGCGACGGCTTTGGGCCACTGTTTCGGTGTTCCGCATATCCTCGGCCTCCAGCTTGCGCCAGCGCTCAAGACGCTCGGCATCCAGCGAACCTGCCGTGATGGCCTCCTGAATGGCACAGCCGGGCTCATTTTCATGGCGGCAGTTGCGGAACTTGCACTGGGTTGCCAGTTCGACAACGTCATCAAACACCTGTTCGATGCCCGTGCTCTTTTCGTGCAGCCGCAAAGCCCGAATACCCGGTGTGTCCACCAGCCAGGCGCCGTTGACGGTGGGGTGCAGCGACCGGTAGGTCGTCGTGTGCCGCCCTTTGGAGTCATCCTCGCGGATTTCCTGCGTCGCGTCCGTTCGCCCCGTGAAGGCGTTGAGCAGTGTGGTCTTGCCAACCCCCGATGAGCCGACCATGGCGATGGTCTGGCCCTTGTGGCACCACGGCGCAAGCTGCGAGACTACGTCCGGATCCTTGGCATTGAGCCCGAGTACATCGAGGCCTTCCATCAGCCCCTTTGCGGGTTCGACGAAGGAGGCGGGATCGTCGCACAGGTCGATTTTGGTGATGAGCACCACCGGGGTGACATCGGCATCCCGCGCCAGCGCCAGAAACCGCTCGATGCGGGCCAGTTTGAAATCATCATTGCAGGAGGTAACGATGAACAGGACATCCACATTGGCAGCCATGATCTGTTCGGAAACCCCAGTGCCAGCCGCCCGGCGCTTGAGCTCGGTGCGCGGTTCGAGGCGACGGATGATCTGATCGGTGTGATCGGCCAGAACCCAGTCGCCGACCCCATAGGTCGAGGTCGGCACCTTGTGTGGGGTGCGCAGGGAGCGGCTGTCAGATGCCCCCAACCCGACGACGACAGAGCGCTGGATTTCAGAAATCCGGTAAGGGGTCAGCTGTTCCAGCTCATCCATGTCGAGCTGGCTCATGAAATGGGCAGTAAATCCCAGATCGGCAAGCGACCAGCCCTGCTTTGGCTCGGGTGCTTTGCCAAGAAAATCTTCGAAAGACGTCATTGTCTTGCCTTTAGCATTAAAAATACGTGCGGCGCGAGCCTTTCGGCAGGGCCGTTATGGTCCAGGCAAGAGAGGGAGCACATGGCTCAACCGCAATTGACCCGGAAGACAGTTATGACACTCATAAATACCCTCCTTTCGGGCAAATAGCCCGGTGATCATGATGAATGGCGCCAGTTTACTTCAGGCAACGGGATTTGTCATCCTCATGGCAACCTCAGAGCGGGTTTGCCGCAAGACCTGTTGCTCTTCAGCCACG
Organism: Cohaesibacter haloalkalitolerans; assembly: GCF_003574655.1. Taxonomy (GTDB): domain Bacteria; phylum Pseudomonadota; class Alphaproteobacteria; order Rhizobiales; family Cohaesibacteraceae; genus Cohaesibacter; species Cohaesibacter haloalkalitolerans. The sequence continues at coordinate 152,908 of NZ_QNUM01000001.1, read as the reverse complement.
TCAGGGCCAATCGAAGCCCCTGTCTGGCGGGATGGAAAGGTCCGTTTCAGAGACCTAAGGTGCAGGTGTCCAGTCTGGTTCGGCCATCTCGAAACCCTCGAACAGGAAGCCTGGCGCCACCATGCAACTGACAAGGCTCCATGCTCCGAGGGAGCGGGCGGACTGCCAGACGTGGCGTGGCACGATGCCTTGAGGCTGTTGGTCTGCCAGAATATCCGGTCCGAGAATCAATGTTTCGGTTCCGGTCCCGTCCTTTGAGAAGCTAAGCTCAAGTGGTGCGCCTGCCTGCCAGAACCAGACCTCGACGGCGTCAACCCGATGCCAGTGTGACCGCTGCTCAGTCTTCAGCAGATAGTAGATGACCGTTGAATGACCGCGCCCTTCCGGCCCTTCCTCGTCGCGAAAGGTCTGGATGAAATAGCCCCCTTCCGGGTGAGGCTGCATGCCAAGCTTTTTGACAATTGCGTCTGCATCATCCATTGCTGTTCTCCGAAACTGCCCAGTCACCAAAGCTCGGCCGAAGGCCAATTGGTCCGGCACGAAAAAGAAAAGGCGCAACCCGGTGCGCCTTTCTCTGATCAGATATCGAGGTTCGCCACGTTGAGGGCGTTGTCCTGAATGAAGTTTCGCCGGGGCTCCACGTCGTCCCCCATCAGCTTGGCGAAAATGTCATCCGCATCGTCGGCTTCCTGCACGCGTACCTGCAACAGGGTGCGGGCTTCCGGATCGAGCGTGGTTTCCCAGAGCTGTTCGGCGTTCATCTCGCCCAGCCCTTTATAGCGCTGCATCGAAATACCCTTGCGGCCAAGTCCATAGACTTCCTTGAGCAGGGAGCCCGGACCATAGACGACATATTCCTTTTCGCGGCGGCGCATGACGGTGCCGTAGTCGAAATTCTCCTTGATGTCCTCGCCGAGTTTGTTGAGCTTGATGGCATCGGCCGAGTGGAGCAGCGCTGCGTCGAGCACGGCAGCATCCTTGACACCACGCACGATGCGCTCGAAGACATAGGAGCCTTCTTCGTTGACATGGCCTTCCCAGCCACGTTCGGTTTCTTCGGCCATCCGGTCGAGACGGCGGCAGACCCGCGCCATGGCTTCCTGAATCAGGGTTTCGTTCTCGGCGATGGCCGGATCGAACAGGCCACTGATGGCCGACTGCTCTACCACTGCTCGATTGTAGCGCGAATGCAGCCCTTCCAGCGTTGCCGAGAAGGTGCGGGATTCATTCAGCAGAACCCGGAGGTCGCGACCGGCGCGCTCGATGCCCGAGCCCGTGGTCAAAACCGCTTCCTCGATGCCGGTGTCGATCAGATAGTCCTCGAATGCCTTTTCGTCCTTGAGATACTGTTCCGACTGGCCGCGCTTGACCTTGTAGAGCGGCGGCTGGGCGATATAGAGATGGCCACCCTCGACCAGCTCAGGCATCTGGCGGAAGAAGAAGGTCAGCAACAGGGTCCGGATGTGGGCGCCGTCGACGTCAGCATCGGTCATGATGATGATCTTGTGATAGCGCAGCTTGTCCGGGTTGAATTCGTCCTTGCCGATGCCGGTGCCAAGGGCGGTGATCAGCGTGCCGATTTCCTGACTGGAGAGCATGCGGTCAAAGCGGGCGCGTTCCACGTTGAGGATCTTGCCGCGCAGGGGAAGAATGGCCTGATTGGAACGGTGACGGCCCTGTTTGGCCGACCCGCCTGCGGAATCGCCCTCCACCAGGAACAGTTCGGATTTGGCCGGATCGCGTTCCTGACAGTCGGCCAGCTTGCCGGGCAGGGAGGCGATGTCGAGCGCGCCCTTGCGGCGGGTCAGCTCACGTGCCTTGCGGGCTGCCTCGCGGGCCGCAGCGGCTTCCACCACCTTGGAAACGATGGTCTTGCCTTCGTTGGGGTTTTCTTCCAGCCACTCGCCAAGGGCGGCGTTGAGCAGGTTCTCGACAACCGGGCGCACCTCGGAGGAGACCAGCTTGTCCTTGGTCTGGGACGAAAATTTCGGATCCGGAACCTTTACCGACAGCACACAGCTCAGGCCTTCGCGGCAGTCATCACCCGAGGGGTTGACCTTTTCGCGTTTCAGCAGACCGGAGCTTTCGGCGTAGGAGGTGATCTGACGGGTCAGTGCGGCGCGGAAGCCGGCAAGATGGGTGCCGCCATCGCGCTGCGGAATGTTGTTGGTGAAGCACAGCACATTTTCATGATAGCTGTCGTTCCACCACAGCGCAGCCTCGACAGTGATGCCATCTTTTTCGGCGGAAACATACAGCGGCTTCTCGATGAGTGGTTTCTTGGTGCGGTCGAGCCAGCGGACAAAGGCTTCCAGACCACCCTCATAGAGCATCTCGACTTCCTGCTTGTCGGCACCGCGATTGTCGGTCAGCAGGATGCGCACACCGGAGTTGAGGAAGGCCAGCTCACGCAGGCGATGCTCAAGGGTCGCAAAGTTGAATTCGATATGGGTGAAGGTCTCCGGGCTCGGTGTGAAGGTGACCTCGGTCCCCTTCTTGCCGGTTGTCGGGCCGATCACGCGCAGCGGGCCGGTGGCGTTGCCATGCTCGAAGTCGATTTCATGTTCCTGGTCGTTGCGCCAGATGCGCAGCTTGAGCTTGGTCGACAGGGCGTTGACCACGGACACACCCACGCCGTGCAGACCGCCGGAAACCTTGTAGCTGTTCTGGTCGAACTTGCCGCCTGCATGCAGCTGGGTCATGATGACCTCTGCTGCGGAAACCCCTTCTTCATGGTGAATGTCAGTTGGGATTCCGCGGCCGTTGTCGGTCACGGTGACAGATCCGTCGGCGTTGAGGGTCACGGTCACAAGATCCGCATATCCACCCAGAGCTTCGTCAATGGCGTTGTCCACCACCTCATAGACCATGTGGTGCAAACCTGACCCATCGTCCGTGTCCCCGATATACATGCCCGGGCGCTTGCGAACGGCATCCAGACCCTTGAGGACCTTGATGGAATCAGCGCCATATTCAGAGTTTGCATTCTGGGGGGTGTTTTCAGTATCGCTCATGCGAATCAGTCATCCTTAAGCTACGGCTAACCCTTCACTTATACGAGGTTTTTCGCCGCATTCAACCGCTTCTAGCCCACTGAACGTGACTATCTCGGCCTGCTATTGTGAAGAGTTTGCCCTTTGAAAGGAGGGGTAAAGCCACTATTCTTGTAAGATATTGAATTTCATTACTTTTCGCCCCTTTCTTGCTCCGAACGCACATAGGCCAGAATCATGGCGACTTCGGTCTGGCTCAGACCCTCCACAGGATCCATCGGACCGTAATCCCAGTTGCGCTCCGGCGCACCATAGGTCACGGCCTGAATGAAGGCCCGATCGGAAAGATTGCCCCGGAAATAGATCCGGTTGATCAGCGCCGGACCAAAGCTGGTGCTGCGGCCACCAACCCCGTGGCAGCTCAGGCAATTGGCATTGTAGAGCTTCAGGCCTTCCTTGCGGATTTGGGTGCTGTCGAGGGTCGGGAGCGTCTTGTCGGCGTCCTTGTCCGAGAAGAAGTCACCGCTTGAGAGCATCAGAAGCAGGATGAACAGCGACACAAACATGAAAATGAGGCTGTTTCTTGATCTGGCAAAAGGAATACGCCGTTTTCGCGCCATGATGGCCCCGCTTCGTGAAGGTTATTCGATGGCCTCGATTGTACCACAGGAAACATGGAAGCGCTCGGCTCGCTGTCCAAGTGGTAAAAAGATCCTGTCATCCGTTCCGGTTACGAAGGCCTGACAGCCGAGCCTGTCCAGAAGATCGAACAGGGCCAGCCTTCGGGCCTCGTCCAGATGGGCCGCCACCTCGTCCAACAGCACCACGGGCGTGCGCCCCGCCCGCTCCGCCACAAGATGGGCGTGGCCCAGAACGATGCCCAGCAACAGGGCCTTCTGCTCACCGGTCGAGCATTTCGCCGCCACCATGTCTTTGGGACCATGCCGCACGAGCAGGTCGGAGCGATGCGGCCCAATCAGGGTCCGGCCCGCAGCCCTGTCCCGCCCTCGTCCTTGCTTGAGGACCGTGCGATAATGTTCCTCACTCTCGATGGCCGGGCGGGCAAAGGCCTCGCTTTCCAGAACGCCCTCGAGCCCCAGAAGGGCATTGGGAAAGGCGCTGGTGCCGTCTTCTCCATGAAGGATCGACAAGGATCGATTCAGAAGCGAAATCAATTCCGCCCGCGCAGTTGCAATGGCCGAACCGAACTCGGCCATCTGCGCTTCGATACCGTCCAACCAGACAGTCTCGTGGGGGGCTTCTTCGAGCAGCCGATTGCGCTGGCGCATCGCCTTCTCGAAAGCATTGACCCGCGTACCATGCGCCTTGTCAATGGCAAGCACCATCCGGTCGAGCCACTTGCGCCGTTCGGAAGCTGCTCCAATGAAAAGGCTGTCCATCTGCGGGGTCAACCACAGCACCGAGATGTGATCGGAAAGGCTCTCCGCCGACTTGGCCGTCGCGCCGTTGATCCTGATCCGGCGTTGCAACAGGCCATCGGGACCATTCTGCAATCCCGTTCCGAGCTTGATTTCCCCCATGGGGCCGTCAAGTGCCACAGAAACCGCCCAGCTTCCCTCAGGAGACTGTTCGCGAGCAATTTCCGTATAGGCAACCCGCCGCATGCCGCGACCGGGAGAGAGAAAGGATATGGCCTCCAGAAGATTGGTCTTGCCCGACCCGTTCGGTCCGGTCAGCACCACATGGCAGCCCGAAAGGGGCAGCTGCAACGAGGCATAATTGCGAAAATTGGAAAGACTGATCGTCGAAACCGTCACCCTGTCGACGGGCCGCACCATCTGAGCGGTCAGGTCGGAGCCGGTCGGATCTGTCTTCAAGGTCGCATATCCTTCGGTTGGTCAGCCCGCAAGGTTCGATCCGTGCGGTCGCAGAGGAGAATCGGGTGAAAAAAGAATAGGGCATTTCGAAAGGAAATGCCCCATGCATCTTTCACAATTTTCGCGGTCTCGTGAGACCGGCTAGACGCGCATCGGCATCAGCACATAGAGCGTGTTGTTGTCGCCATCGTCCTGAATGAGGGTCGGCGAGCCAGAGTCGGCCAGACGAAACTGGGCGCTGCTGCTCTCCAGCTGGTTGGTGATATCCAGCAGATAGCGGGCGTTGAAGCCGATTTCCATAGGTTCGGCGTCATATTCGACGGTCAGCTCGTCGGTCGCCGTGCCTGAATCCGGGTTGGAGACCGAAAGCACCAGACTGTTGGGCTGAAGGCTGAGCTTGACCGCGCGGCCGCGTTCGTTGGAGACCGTTGACACGCGATCCACCGCCTGGGCGAACAGCGCATTCTCGATCTTCATCACCTTGTCGTTGCCCTTCGGAATGACTTTTTCATAGTCCGGGAAGGTGCCGTCGATCAGCTTGGAGGTAAGGACGACAGGGCCGATGGTCAGGCGGATCTTGGTTTCCGACAGTTCAACGGCAATGTTGGCTTCCGGATCCTCGATCAGCTTCTGCACTTCTGAAACGGTCTTGCGCGGCACGATCACGCCCGGCATGCCCTGAGCTCCAGCCGGAGCGGGCAGCTGGGCCTGAGCCAGACGATGGCCATCGGTTGCCACGGCGCGCAGCACCGATCCACCATCGGCATTGAGGCTGTGCATGTAGATGCCGTTGAGATAATAGCGGGTTTCCTCGGTCGAGATCGCAAACTGGGTATGATCGATCAACCGCTTTAGGTCCAGCGCCGGAATGGTGAAATGGTTGGAGAATTCACCGGCCGTGATGTCCGGGAAATCCGTCACCGGCAGGATCTGCAAGGTGAAATGGGAGCGTCCGGCAACGATTGCCAGAGCGGTCTGCTCCTCGTTGGTTTCCAGTGTCACCTGAGAGCCGTCGGGCAGCTTGCGCACGATGTCATAAAGCATGTGTGCCGGCACCGTGGTCGCGCCACCAATCTCCACCATTGCTGGTGCTGTCTCGAGCACTTCCAGATCAAGGTCGGTTGCCTTGAAAACCAGATCGCCCCCTTCTGCGCGCAAAAGCACGTTGGACAGGATCGGAATAGTGTTACGACGTTCCACAACCCGATGGACATGGTTCAGCGACTTCAACAGGGTTGCCCGTTCGAGAGTGACTTTCATATCCCAATTTCCCTACATCAATACATCAACTACTTATGCCCGACGATGACCAGCAAAGGCGGGGAAGCAACTGTGCCTCGTCTTCCCGGATAAGGCAAGGGGATCGGCCCGATTCTGGTGCGATCCCCTCATGTTTCTTCCACATTTTCGCAGCAATCGGCAGGCTTGCTTAAGCCATATGCCTAACGGCACCACCTATTCGGCGATGTTCCGTTTCAGCATTTCGATTTCCTGCTGCAAAGTGTTGTCTGACGCTGCCAGCTCCTCGATCTTGCGGACCGCATGCAGAACCGTGGTGTGGTCGCGACCACCGAAACGACGGCCGATTTCCGGCAGGGAGCGCGGCGTCAGCATCTTTGACAGATACATGGCGATCTGGCGCGGACGGACGATTGTGCGGGTCCGGCGCGAAGACAACAGATCCGAACGGGATACGTTGTAATGCTTGGACACGACACGCTGAATGTCTTCGATGCGGATACGGCGCGGCTCCTTGGAGCGAACCAGATCCTTGAGGGCCTGTTCGGCCATCTCTATGGAGATCGGGGCACCGGTCAGCTGGTTGTGAGCCATCAGACGGTTGAAGGCACCGTCCAGATCACGACCGTTGGACCGGATGATCCCGGCCACATGATCCAGCACCAGTTCCGGAATGGTCAGGTTCGGATCGCGGCGGGCTGCCTGCGTTGCACGATCAGCCAGTATGGAGCGACGCAGCTCCTTTTCCAGCGGCTGCAATTCGCTGACCAGACCACCGGCAAGGCGCGACCGGACGCGTTCGTCAAGGCTTTCAAGCTCAACCGGCGGACGGTCGGCGGCAACCACCACCTGACGGGCACCGTCGATGAGGCTGTTGAGCGTATGGCAGAATTCCTGCTGGATGCTCTTGCCCTGAAGGAACTGCAGATCGTCGATCAGCAGGATGTCGATATCCCGGAGGGTATCCTTGAAATCAAGCGCGGCCTGGCTCTTGAGGGCCTGTACGAAGCTGTACATGAAGCGTTCGGCGGTCAGATAGAGCACGCGGGCGGTCGGATTGGACTTCTTGGCTTCCCATGCGATGGCCTGCAACAGATGGGTCTTGCCGAGCCCGACGGAGGCATGCAGGAAAAGCGGGTTGAAGGAAACCGGCTGGCCGGGCTGGGCCATGGCAACCTGCTTGGCTGCGGCATGGGCGAGCGTGTTGGACTGGCCGACGACAAAGGTTTCGAACGTCAGACGCGGGTCAAGCGGCGAACCGCCGAGCTGGTCCTGATCCTGACCGACCGCGACAGCCGCAGCAGGGCGCGCAAAGCCGGGATCCTTGATGACTGCTTCAGGCGCCTTGGGCTGAACCTTGTTCTGCACCGTCTTGGGACGAACGGCCCCGCGGACGAACAGATCGATGCGACGCACCTGTTCACATTCCTCGCGCCACAGGGCCATCAGCAGATCGCCATAATGCGACTGAATCCACGATTTGAGGAACCGGGTGGAAACGGAAAGGATCACCAGACCGTTCTGTTCGTCCTCGATCTCCACGCTGGCAAACCAGCTGGAAAACACGTCTTCTCCGAGTTCCGCGCGTAGTCTCTTCTTGACGCGGTCCCATTCTTCCTTGCCAACTTTCACCGAAGGCTCCTCTTCCAGGGAGTCAGCCCCGGGAAAGGTCTGATGAGTTGCCGCCCTCATCTCCATGTCAACATTTCCCTTTGTGGCCGTCTGCTGTATTGTCATTTTGTTGTTCTAGCCTAATAGCCGCCAAAAACAGCTGTTTCCTTGATAAGCCGCAATTCCGGCGAGTTTTATCTCGCTCTTCTCTCCACGGCCAAGTTGAATTTTCCAAATCCGGGTGCCGGCCCGGGCAATTCGAAACATCTTGACGTGTCTCAGAACTGCCGCCAGGGCAACCCGGCATGCTTCCATCCGTTACAACTCGATCGATGCAGCGCATCGTCAAGATCGCCCTCGAACCCCGCAGCGATATTGAAGCAGGGCCCGCTCCACCGCCGTGTCATTTCGATCGCCGCATGTCTGGACCGGGCGCCAGAACGGCAGAGGAAATAGATGGCGCTGTCTGCTGCCACATCCCTGTCTGCAAGCTCCTGCAGCAGCCGGTCGGCAAAATCGCCATGAACCGCCATGTCAGGATAGGAAAGCCACTCCACCAGAAGCACCTCCCGGTCGGGATGGTTCAGCACCGGCATGCCGACATAGGACCATTCCGCATGGGTACGCACGTCCACGAGCACAGCCTTCGGATCCTCGGAGATCTGCTGCCAGGCAGTCAGAACATCAATGTCACCTGCATAGGGCGCCGTTCCACTCAAAGACAAATACTCCTGTTCGGGTGGCACATGGCCACCAGATCACGCAACTGAACAAACGGTTCATGGGCATGACCGTGAGATACAAACGGTTCTTGCTCCGATTTGGCAAGAACATCCGGACGTCGACCCCTGACCCTGCTGCTCGCAGAGCCCGCGAATGAGGTGCACCGCTCTTGCGAGGCGACCTTTCCTTGATGGTTGCACTCATTGGTTTTTAGCAAAGACCCGGACGTGTCCAGTGGGCACCGGTAGGCTTTTGCTCTTCTTTGCAACCCTGTTCCTGCGATGTCCGACCATACACAGCCGGACGAGGCGGTGCAAGAAGAACGAAATCAGATTCTGCGCCCCGATTGGCCTCAGGCAAACGGACTCCAATCGGGCAGTTTTTCCTTGACCGGGCTATCCCTTTGCGACTCCTCGGCTTCTGTCACCAAACAGTAACATTATGCAGATTCAACGCAGCGCAATTTTTTTTTGTCGCTTCCCATATTGACCTTAAAGAGAATCGCGTTCCACGTTGTCTCTGCATGCGGATCGTTATCTAAATGACTGAAATATATTCATATTTCAGTTATGCGATCAAAAGGGGAACGATAGAATCGGATTCGTCAGGACAACCGCAGTTTGTTGCAGAATCGTGACGGCTCCCATAAAAAAGCCCGGCAGAAACCGGGCTTTGAAACAGGAGGAATCCCGATTAGTCAGCCAGAGCCTTGACGCGCTTGGACAGACGGGAGATTTTGCGAGAAGCGGTGTTAACGTGGAAGACGCCTTTGGCAACGGCGCTCATCAGTTCGGACTGGGCTTTACGCAGAGCTTCGGAAGCAACAGCCTGATCGCCAGCAGCGATGGCTTCTTCAACGAAACGCAGGTAGGTACGAACGCGGGTCCGGCGTGCCTTGTTGACAGCGGTCTTGCGTGCGATTTTACGGGTCGCCTTTTTGGCGGAAACTGTATTGGCCATTGAGCCCTATCCTTGTTTAACATGCAGATCTTTTCCGATCTGCTCATGCCGCTACATCACATCAGCCCTCAAATCTGAACAGGCCAGGAAGGACGAGCAGCCAACCATGCAAGACGGGGTTGCGCCTTGCTTTCTCGACTTGTCACTGCCACCGCAAGGAGCCTTCAGGGTCCGGGATGGCGATCGACAGCAAAAGGCGGCACTTGCGAGCCGCCCATTGATGCGCGCTTATAGTCAAACTTGTAGGGCGCGTCAACCGCTGAGATGGAGGAAAGGCGCAGAAACCGGCCTTTTTCGGATTCTTGAGGGATTCCCTCAAGCCGCGCGGCAGCAAAGGCTCTGCCGGAGGGTTGATTCTCCCGACTGGCTCCAACCCGCGGCCCGGTGGCAGCGTTCCGCTTCCGCGCCCTTCCGGATATCTATGGCTTGGCCGGTGACTGCTCTTGCCTTCGTCCGGTTGCCGTCAGCACGTCCGTCAGGAACTGCCCTAGATTGTCAGTCACATGATGGACGAAGGGCGCTTCGCTGCCTTCCGCGTCCCAGCGCCCCTCAAACACCGCTCGCATCTGGTCGGGTACGATGAGCACACAAGTCATGCCCAGCTCTGCCGGAACCTTGAGGTTGCGGGCCAGATCCTCGAACATCGCAGCCCGCTCGGCCTTGATGCCAGTCTGCGCCAGCAGGCGTTCATAGGGTGCCCGGTTGGGTTTGGGATCAAGCCCGGCCCAGACGATGTCGAATACGTCATGGAAATATTCGGTGATGCCCAGCCGCTCCGAAACCTTGCGGGCATGATCCTGCGTACCGTTGGTATAGATATAGCGTTTGCCGGGCAGGGACCGCAGCGCACTGGCCAATAGCGGGTCCGGCTCCACCACGCTGTGGTCGATGTCGTGAACATATTCAAGAAAGTCGTCGGCCTGAATGTGATGTTCGATCATCAGTCCGCGCAGGGTGGTGCCATATTGCTTGTAATAGCTGTGGCGCAGGTGGGAAGCATCCTCCAGCGTCAGCCCCAGAAGGCTGGATACGAATTCATTCATCTTGACCTCCATCTGCGCGAACAGGTCGACGTGGCGCGGATAGAGTGTGTTGTCCAGATCGAAGATCCAGCTGTCGATGTCCCTGAAGCTTTCGTTCAGGGTGGTGCCGGATTCGGACTTAGCGTGCATCAATATCTCCAAGTGTGCCGGGCTTTCCACGTCGGGAATCATGGTCCGCGACAAGGGCAGGCGAGCCGGGACGATGCCACGAAACCAACTCATAACCAAGTGTGAACCGGGTTTGCGCCAGACCTGACTTTGGTCGTTGGTGGCGCGCATGGGGAAAAGGCGGCGATTCACTGTCCTTGCCGAAAGCGCTTGCCAATGGGTAAAAGCCCTGCATTAGATAGAAGTGCGTCAATTGTGCCCAAAAAAGCCATCTTTTTCAGGTCGGTAAAGGCAGGACGCGCATGGAACGGGCGCCATGAAAGGCCAAACGGGGCAAGAGATCAAGGGCAATCTGCTATGGATGAGGTGAGGCAGCACAGGAAAGACGAAGACGGGCATGGTCAGCCGGACCAGCCGACCCTGCCGTCTTCGTCCGCCGAAAACCCGGGTGGCGAGAAGGCCGACAAGGCCGGTGACCGGGACAAGGGGTATCCGCGTTTCGGCCTGTCGACCAAACTGTTGCTGTTGACGATCATCTTCGTCATGCTCAGCGAAATCCTGATTTTCGTGCCCTCCATCTCCAAGTTTCGCGTCGACTGGCTCACCCGCAAGCTGGAGTTGGCCGAGGTCGCGGCGCTGGTCTATACCAATGCCTCCGACGACCTCAAGGACAAGGCCATCGAGCAGGAACTGCTCGACCGGCTGAATGTCCAGACCCTCGGTTTGCGCAACAAGGGCGAGCGGCGCCTTCTGGCCATGGTCGACATGCCCGGCACGATCATGCGGGATGACAATATCCAGATGATGGGGCCGCCCGAGATGATCGCTGCCGCTTTTGATACGCTGCTGTTTGGCAAGGGGCGGACGATTCGCGTCGTTGGCCAGACCAAGGACAATCAGGGCATGGTGGAGATGGTCTTTGACGAGACCGGTCTGCGTCGCGACATGATCCGCTTCTCGATCAATATCCTGCTGCTCTCGCTGGTCATTTCGGTGATGACGGCGGGGCTTGTCTATCTGTCGCTGCGCGCCCTGCTGGTGCGTCCGATCCTGAGGGTTCTGGACAATATGGCCCGCTTCACGTCCAACCCCGAGGATAGCAACGCCGTCATGAAGCCCTCGCGGCGGCGCGATGAAATCGGCATGATCGAAATGCAGCTTGGCGAAATGGAAGGCATTCTTGCCAAGACCCTCTACAAGCAGCGGCGTCTGGCCGACCTCGGGCTCGCCGTCTCCAAGATCAACCATGACCTGCGCAACATCATCGCCTCGGCCCAGCTGTTTTCCGATCGCCTGTCGATGCTCGACGATCCCACGGTGCAACGGGTGGTGCCAAAGCTGATGGGCACGCTGGATCGGGCCGTGGATTATTCCCGCGCCGTGATGTCCTATGGCAAGGCTCAGGAAGCGCCGCCGGAAAAACGCCTGTTGAATCTCCACCAGCTCGGCGAGGAAATGCGCGACCTGCTCGATCTGTCCGAGGCTTCGCGCCTCACCTTTTCCAACCATATCCCTGAAGACCTCGAAATCTATGCGGATCCCGGCCAGCTCTTCCGTGTGCTGATGAACTTGTGCCGCAACGCGGTGGACGTGATGCAATATCGCAAGGAAGAGGCCGTGATTTGCCGACTGGAGCTGGCTGCACGCATCGAAAAGGGCCGGACGATCATTGAGGTGTCCGATACGGGCCCCGGCGTTCCGGCAGCTGCCCGCGCCAACCTGTTCCGGCCGTTTCAGGGCTCTGCCCGCAAGGGGGGCACCGGACTGGGGCTGGCCATCGCCGCTGAAATCATCCGCGCCCATGGCGGCACGATTCGCCTGCTGGACCGGGTTCCGGGCGCCCATTTCGAAATCAGCCTGCCAAGAAACTGAAAGGCGAATGCCCTGCCCCCTCCGATCAAGGCAAAGAAAAGGGCGGCCGGACCCTCAGGATCCGCCCGCCCGTCGAAGCATTTTCAGAATGTCTCAGAGCGCCTTTTTGGAGAAATACCAGTCAACAGTCTCGTAGCCTTCGGAAGCGCGCTTTGCGGCCCCTTCGACAGTGGACGGCGGCGGTACGATGACCTTGTCGCCCGGCTGCCAGCCCTCAGGCGTTGCGCATTGGTTGGCGTCGGTTGTCTGCAAGGCGGCCAGCAGGCGGACGAATTCAGGAATCGAACGACCGTTGGACATTGGATAGTAGACCATGGCGCGCAGGATACCCTTCGGATCAATGAGGAAGGTTGCCCGAACCGCAGAGGTGTCGCTGGCGCCCGGATGGATCATGCCATAGGCCTTGGCGACGGTCATCGGAATGTCGTCGATGATCGGGAACTTGATGTCGACGCCCCAGTTTTCCTTTATGCTGCGCACCCAGGCGATGTGGGAATGGATGCTGTCGATGGACAGACCGAGCAGATCGCAGTTCATGCTCTGGAAGGTCTCATAGGCATTGGCGAAGGCCATGAATTCAGTCGAGCAGACCGGTGTGAAGTCAGCGGGATGGGAGAAGAGGATCAGCCATTTGCCTTCATAATCGGACAGCTTCTTGATACCTGCGGTGGTATTTGCGCAAAAATCCGGAGCGCGTTTGTTGAGCTGCGGAAATGCCGGTGCTTCTACCGGGGTTTCAATATCTTGCATATAAAATACTCCTTTTTTGACAGGACAAATGCCTTGATTGGGTTGACGGCACCCTAGCAACCTTCTAATTATTAGTGAAATGAGTTATTTTTGACGAATTAATCGAAAAAATCGATAAGAGAAATGCAACCATCTCTGCGCCAACTCACCTTCCTGATTGCCTTAGCGGACGAATTGCACTTCAGCAATGCGGCGAAGCGTTGCAACGTGACCCAGTCGACCCTCAGCGCCGGGCTCAAGGAGCTGGAAATGATCCTTGGTGTCACGCTGGCCGAGCGGTCCAAGCGCTCGGTGATCATGACTCCGATCGGCCGCAAGATCGTTGAACAATCGCGCAAGATATTGGCCGATACCCAGTCACTGGTGGAAATGGCCGCGCTGGAATCCGAAGCCATGGCCGGTGATATGCATCTGGGCGTCATTCCGACCATCGGCCCGTTTCTGCTGCCCCGATTGCGGCCCCTGTTGCGCAGCGCGCATCCCCATTTGCGGCTCTATCTGCGCGAGGAACTGACCGACCAGTTGCTGGAGGGGCTCAAAAGCGGTCGCCTTGATGTGGCTCTGATCGCGCTGCCCCATGATGTGGGTGATCTGGAGACGCTGGAGCTGTTCGAGGATGGCTACCATCTGGTGACCCCGATGAACCACAAGCTGGCGCAGAGGACTGAGGCAGACGGCAAGATGCTGAAGGGCGAGCCGTTGATGCTGCTTGAACGGGGCCATTGCCTGCAGCAGCATGCACTTTCGGCCTTTCCGGGCCTGCTCAACAAGGATGCCGAGTTCGACGCGACCAGCCTTGCCACCCTCTTGGCGATGGTGGAAGAGGGCCTCGGCTCGACGTTGATCCCCAATGTCGCCATTGATGCGGGCCTGACCCGGGCTCATGAGGTGGTGGAGATCGACCTGCCAACCTCGCTGCCGCGCAAGGTCACCATGGTCTGGCGCAAGTCTTCCACCCGCAAGGATGACTTCCGCGCGCTGGGAGACCTGATCATCGCCGCCCGAAACAGCCTCAGGGCAGACAAGGCCAACCATCACGACGGGAGTCCTTCATGAATCGCACCGCATTTGATGCCCATTGCGCCACTCTTCGTCATGCCACCAACGTGGTGCAGTGGGGCGGCTGTTCGGTCTGGAAAATTGGCGGCAAGATCTTTGCGCTCTGCAGCCCGGAAGCAAAAGGTGAGGGCTTTGTCAGGATCAGTTTCAAATGCTCCGACATGGCCTATGAAATCCTGAGCGACGAACCCGGCATCATCCCCGCACCGCACCTGGCCCGTGCCAAATGGGTCCAGCTTCAAGCCCCTGACGCCATGGATGACGACGCTATCAGGCAGCATCTCGACGCCGCCCACGCGATTATTGCCAGTCGACTTACCCGCAAACTGCGTACCGAACTAGGCTTTTTGTCATAGTCGAACCGGATCAGAAACGGTTGTCGCTGCAAAATGGCGGTGAAAAGCGCAATTCTGATGGCTTGACCCGTCGGGACTGATTTGCCACACTTCCGCTCGTAAACCTTTCGGCGCTGAGCGCGGTCATCCTGTCGGAACCTGACACCCTATCAGGGCAACCGGCATCGAGGAGGGCAACCGCGGCGCACAGCCCGGACGTTCACATCGAACATGGTTTCATGGTCACGACTCCGGGCTGATCAGACCGGAGATACAGTGATGAAAACCATTATCGAACCCTTCCGCATCAAATCGGTAGAACCTATTCGCATGACCACGCGCACCGAGCGCGAGGCCAAGCTCAAGGCTGCGGATTACAATCTCTTTGCGCTCAAATCAGAAGACGTGATCATCGACCTGCTGACCGACTCGGGCACCGGGGCCATGAGTGCCGAGCAGTGGGCCGCCGTCATGCGCGGTGACGAGAGCTACGCCGGATCCCCCTCCTACTATCGCTTCCGCGACAGTGTGCAGGAACTGATGCCCTTCACCCATATCATCCCGACCCATCAGGGACGGGCGGCAGAGGCCATTCTGGTTTCCATCTATGGCGGCGCTGGCAAGCATGTGCCCTCCAACACCCATTTCGACACCACCCGTGGCAATATCGAGGCGTCGGGCGCCGAGGCCTATGATTTGGTGATCGAGGAGGGCAAGAACCCGGCATCCCTGTTCCCGTTCAAGGGCAACATGGATCTTGCCAGGCTGGAAGCCTTTCTGGAGGAGAAGGGCGACAGCGTGCCGATGGTGATGATCACCATCACCAACAACGCCGGTGGCGGCCAGCCGGTCAGCCTTGAAAACATCCGCGGCGTTGCAGCGCTCGCCCACAAATATGGCAAGCCCTTCATTATCGACGGCTGCCGCTTTTCGGAAAATGCCTGGTTCATCAAGCAGCGCGAGGAAGGCCAGAAGCATCGCTCCATCAAGGATATCGTCCGCGACTGTTTCTCCGTCGCTGACGGCATGACCATGAGCGCCAAGAAGGACGCCTTTGGCAACATCGGTGGCTGGATCGCCTTCAACGACGACGCCATTGCCGATCAGGCCCGTGTCCGTCTCATCCAGACCGAAGGCTTCCCGACCTATGGCGGACTGGCCGGGCGCGATCTGGAAGCGCTGGCGCAGGGTCTGCATGAGATCATTGACGAGGACTATCTCAGATATCGCATCCGCACCAATGAGTATATCATCGAGAAACTCGATGCCCTCGGCATTCCGGTGGTCAAGCCGGCTGGCGGCCATGCGGTGTTTGTCGATGCCAAAAGCTGGCTGCCGCATATCGATCCGCTGAAATATCCGGCACATACGGTGGCCTGCAAGCTCTATGAGATTGGCGGCATCCGTTCCTGCGAAATCGGCTCGGTAATGTTTGGTCGCCAGACCGACGGATCGGAAAAACCGGCGGCCATGGAACTGGTGCGTCTGGCCTTCCCACGCCGTACCTACACCCAATCCCACGCAGATTACGTGGTGGAAGCCTTTGAAATGCTCGCGGCTGAAAAGGATCAGCTAAGGGGGTTCAAGATCATCAGGGAACCGAAACTGATGCGGCATTTCACCTGCAGCTTCGCACCTCTGGAAAGCTAACTCCGACTGGGCTCACCAGATTGTGCGAAGGCGCGTCAGCCCAATTTGCTGACGCGCCTTTTCTTTATGCTCTTGCCTCTTCCTGCCAGCCCTTTGTGGCCGGTGTCGCCATGGTGCGACCGCTCTCGGAGCCTGCCTCTTAAGCGTCAGCAACGCGTATTACACCCGTGTGTTCCATGCAAATTTGTCATCAGTCCGATGACTTGGCATGAATTGCTTCGATCATTTCGGGTGCCTATATCCAAAACATGCACAGCGAATGAAGCTTTTCCGAAAACAACAAGCGGCTTCTTCCTGTTCACGAACAAAGGATTTGATCGTTGCCCGGCTGAAAGAGATTGGAAGCCCTCGGTGCCCACAGAAGCGCCGGTCCTTGCCGATACTTCCCCGCCAGCCTTCCGACCGGTCAAAGACCAACACAAGAAACATGAAA
Source organism: Cohaesibacter haloalkalitolerans (assembly GCF_003574655.1). Lineage (GTDB taxonomy): Bacteria > Pseudomonadota > Alphaproteobacteria > Rhizobiales > Cohaesibacteraceae > Cohaesibacter > Cohaesibacter haloalkalitolerans. The sequence continues at coordinate 136,294 of NZ_QNUM01000001.1, read as the reverse complement.
TAAGCCCGACGCGTGGCTGGCGTGAAAACCAGCGGCCAGCCAGCGCAAGGGGCAGAAGATAGGAGAGGAAAGATCATGGCATATGCAACGATTAATCCATACACGGGCGAACAGGTTGCTTCCTTCCCGGATGCAACGGATGCAGAAGTCAGCGCAGCCATTGACAAGGCACACCACGCCTTTCTGGCTTGGCGCAAGACCGGCTTTGCCGAACGCGCAAAGATCTTGCAGAAGGCTGCCGATCTGCTGCGCGCCAATGCTGACGAACACGCTAGGCTGCTGACCCTGGAAATGGGCAAGATCACCGCCGAGGCGAAAGCCGAGGTAGAGCTGTCGGCCAAGATCCTGGAATATTATGTCCGCAACGCTGAAAAGCTGCTGCAGCCGCGCAAACTTCCGGTGCTTGACCCTGCCGAAGGCGACGCAACGCTGGTGCATGAACCGCTTGGCGTGCTGCTGGCCATTGAGCCTTGGAACTTCCCTTACTATCAGATTGCCCGCATTCTGGCTCCGCAGCTTTCCGCTGGCAACGTGCTGCTCCTCAAGCATGCCTCCAACGTGCCACAGAGCGCCGCCGCCTTTGAAAAGCTGATGCAGGAAGCCGGTCTGCCGCAAGGAGCCTTCACCAACCTCTATGCAACCCGCTCGCAGATCGAAATGATCATCAACGACCCGCGCGTGCACGGCGTTGCCCTCACCGGTTCGGAAGCAGCGGGCTCGATTGTTGCCGCTCAGGCTGGCAAGGCGCTCAAGAAATCCACCATGGAACTGGGCGGCGCCGATGCCTTCGTCGTGCTCAAGGATGCCGATATCGACAAGGCCGTCGACTGGGCCGTATTCGGCCGCCACTGGAACGGTGGTCAGGTCTGCGTGTCCTCCAAACGCATGATCATCGTCGATGAGGTCTATGACGCGTTCCTTGAGAAATACAAGGCTGGAGTTGCCAAGCTGGTGGCAGGCGATCCGTTCGATCCGAACACCACCCTTGCTCCGCTGTCGTCCCAGAAGGCTGCCGATGACGTCAAGGCACAGATCAAAAAGGCCGTTGCACAAGGCGCAAAAGCCGAGCAAGTCGGCCCGGCCGTTCCAACCAAGGGGGCGTTTGTCCAGCCGACCATCCTCAGCGATCTTGGCGATGAAAACCCGGCTCGCTACTGGGAATTCTTCGGCCCTGTTTCCATGCTCTTCCGGGCAAAGGATGAGGCGGATGCGATCCGCATCGCCAACGACACGCCGTTCGGTCTGGGTGGCTCGGTTTTCTCGTCCGATGAAAAGCATGGGGCAGAGGTTGCAGCCCAGATTTCAACCGGCATGGTGTTCGTCAACCATCCGACCAAGGTTGAGGCCGATCTGCCCTTCGGCGGTATCCGCCGCTCCGGCTATGGCCGCGAACTGCTCGACCTCGGCCTGACCGAGTTCGTCAACCACAAGCTGATTGGTGTTGTCGACATCGACGCGCCATTCTGATCCATCCTGGCCTGACCCTATCCAACTGATGAAGACGCCCGGACAGCAGCCCTGTCCGGGCTTTTTCATGTTTTGATGCCTGCGGATTTCACAACTCCGGCAGGGTGGTCCGGATATGGTCGGCAAGGGCCGTGACGGCGGCGGAACTGCGCTGGTCGGCCAGCTCCAGCGTGATGCCAATGGCTGGCAGGGGCGGTAGATCCTGCGCGACGATATGCAGATCCTGCGGCACGGCACTTCTGGTCAGAACGCTGATAGCGTGCCCCGAACGGGCAATGGCCAGAAGACCGGCCAGACTGTTGCTGGCATAGGCCACCCGATAGCGGCGGTTGATCGCCTCCATGACGGTGCAGGCGGCGCGATAGTCGATGGTGCTCGGGGTCGGCAGGGCGAGCGGTAGAATCGGAGCCGAAAGGATTGCCGGTGCCGCTTCGTTGGCCACCCACACCAGCTGTTCCTCGCGGATCACCCCGTCCGCCTCTGCCGAGGGCAGCGAGACCAGCGCCATGTCCAGCATGCGCTGTTGCAGCTGCGGTCTGAGGTCGGTGGACGGGGCACAGACCAGCCGCAGATCGATGTCCGGATAGCGTGCGCAGAAGCTGCCCAGAAGCTGCGGCAGGAAGGCGCTGGCATAGTCTTCCGTGCAGCCAAGGCTGATCGAGCCACGAAGCGCGGTGCCGGTCATGTCCATCAGCATGTCATCATGCCGGGCCAGTAGCGCCTCGGCATGGATCAGCAGCTTTTCCCCCGCCGCAGTCAGCCGGACGCCTGCGCCGGTGCGGTGCAGTAGGGCCTTGCCAAGCTGGTCTTCCAGCCGATGCATCTGCATGCTCAGCGCCGATTGGGTGCGCCCAACCTGCTGGGCGGCGAGACTGATCGAGCCGGTCTGGGCGACAATGACGAAATTGCTCAGCAAGGCGATGTCGAGAGGCTGCATGATATAAATCCAATTGATATCGGATCTAAATAATATCAATTTGCCTGAATATGCAAGGCTTGCTAAAGCTGGGAGCAATCAACAACAGTCCATCAGAGACACCACCAGAGAGAAACAGCATGTCCTTGAATGATGATCCGGCCTTTTGGGACCGCGCCAACAACCATTTGATCCGCTATGGTTCCGCCTTCGAAAAGCTGATCATTGAACGCGCCGAGGGCAACTATGTCTATGACGCCGATGGCCGCGCCATTCTCGATTTCACATCGGGCCAGATGAGCGCCCTGCTGGGCCATTCCCACCCTGATATCGTTGCCACCGTCAACCGGCAGATGTCGACGGTTGCCCATCTCTTCTCCGGTATGCTCTCCCGCCCGGTGGTTGATCTTGCCACGCGCCTTGCCGAGCTTGCTCCGGGGCTTGATCGCGTCATGCTGGTGACGACCGGTGCCGAATCCAACGAAGCCGCCATTCGCATGGCCAAGCTGGTGACCGGTGGCCACGAGATCGTTGCGTTCGCCCAGAGCTGGCATGGCATGACCGGCGCAGCCGCCTCTGCCACCTATTCCGCTGGCCGTTTCGGCTATGGACCGGCATCTGTCGGTTCTTTCGTCATTCCCGCACCGGACGCCTACCGCCCACGCTTCAAGCATGCCGACGGCAGTCTTGACTGGCAGACGGAACTCGATGACGCCTTCCGCCTCATCGATTGCCAGACCTCGGGTAAGCTGGCCGCCTTCATTGCCGAGCCGATCCTGTCGAGCGGTGGCATCATCGAGTTGCCACTTGGCTATCTGGCGGCCCTCAAGAAGAAGTGTGAAGAGCGCGGCATGCTGCTCATCCTCGACGAAGCCCAGACCGGCGTTGGCCGCACCGGCACCATGTTCGCCTTCCAGCGCGATGGCGTCACTCCTGACATCATGAGCCTGTCCAAGACCCTCGGCGCCGGTCTGCCGCTGGCCGCGATCATGACCAGCAAGGAGATCGAGGAAAAGGCCCACGAGCGCGGCTTCCTGTTCTACACCACCCATGTCTCCGACCCGCTGCCCGCCGCCATCGGCAACACCGTGCTGGATGTGGTGGCCCGCGACGGGCTGGTCGACAAGGCCATCGAGCGCGGTGCCCAGATGCGCAATGGCCTCTTGGAGCTGCAAAAACAGTTCAACTGCATCGGCGATGTGCGCGGTCGTGGTCTGCTCATCGGTCTTGAAGTGGTCAAGGATCAGGAAACCAAGGCCCCGGGCTATGAGTTGGGCACGAAGATCATGGAAGAAGCCATGCTGCGCGGCCTCAGCATGAATGTGGTCAAGCTCCCCGGCATGGGCGGCGTCTTCCGCATCGCGCCACCGCTGACGGTTTCCGCCGAAGAAATCGACAAGGCGCTCAACATCATTTCCGACTCGATGGTCGCTGCCACGAAATAGGTTCTAAATTAATGCACCACGGAAAGTCAGGGATTCCGCGGTGTTGCTTGGTCTGGAGAATTGCAATTGGTGTCACTTATCTGTGAAGATGGTGCCTGTTGCTTAGAATTGAATTACGAACAGATTTCTGCTGCCGAATATAAATCACCATAAAGCTAAGTTGCACTAAATTGATATTGCACCAGACTGACTGTATAACGGTGGTGTATTATTCAGTTTGTGGAAAGAGATTATGGCCTACCCAATAGAAGATAAATTGGTCATTGCAGTGTCTTCAAGCGCACTGTTTGATTTAGAAAAGCCTGATAAAATATTTAAAGAAAAAGGCCATGACTCTTACAAGGAATATCAAGAACAAAATCTAGATAAACCTCTTAAAGAGGGGTTTGCCTTTTCATTCATAAAAAAGTTCTTGCAAATAAATGAGGTAAATAACAAGGAAAAGCCGGTGGAGGTTGTTGTTCTGTCTAGAAATTCTCCCGCCACTGGAAAAAGGGTTTTCCGGTCAATTCGACACTATGGGCTGGAAATTTCGAGAGCAGCATTTTTGCAAGGAAAGTCTCCATATGCGTATATTCCAGCGTTTAACGCATCGCTCTTTCTATCTGCCAATAAGGAAGATGTAAAAAGGGCGATTGAGGCGAGATATCCTGCTGGTTTAGTTCTTCCCAACCATAATATGAAGGAAGAAGAAAGTGATGAGCTGCGAATTGCGTTCGATTTCGATGGAGTGATCGCAGATGATCGTTCCGAAGCCGTTGTGCAGGAGCTTGGATTGACGACGTTTCATAAGCAAGAGGATGAGCAGTCGGCTATTCCTCTACTTTCTGGGCCGTTGGCAGATTTCTTCAAAAAAATATCTAAATTGCAAGACATTGAGATAAAAAAGGAAAAGGAGGATTGTAACTATAAAAGATTTATCCGAACTGCAATAATTACGGCCAGGAATTCTCCTGCTCATGAGAGGGTGATAACAACCCTAGAAGCGTGGGGAGTAAGCCCTGACGAAACCTTCTTCTTAGGGGGTATGAAAAAGGCGAGAATTCTAGAAGTGTTTAAACCGCATATGTTTTTTGATGATCAGCGCTCACATTTAGACCAGAATGTAGACGGCGTATCTTTAGTGCACATCCCATTTGGTATCGCAAATCAGGAAAAATAGCGTGCGAGCAGGGTCTCGACAGCTCTGAGCAGCAGAGCGAGATCGTTCGGGCGGGAGAGGCGATGGTCGCCATCCTTGACCAGCGTCAGCTTGACATCATCCTGTGCCAGTCGGGCGACAAGATCCACCGATGAGTGCCAGGGCACGGTGTCGTCCTTTACCCCTTGCAGAATGTGCACCGGACAGCCGGTCTCAATGAGGTCATCGCCCAGAAGATGGCTCATGCCATCCTCAATAAGCTCAGCGGTTATTTCGTAAGGGCCGTCACCATAGATGCTCGGCCGCAGATAGACCCCCGTCGCGGCCATTTCGGCTCTTGCGGCATCATCGAACCTGTCCCACATCAGCGCCTTGGTCATGTCGATGGCCGGGGCGATGAGAACGAGGCCCTTGATGCGGCTGTTGTTGAGCCCGACTCGTGCGATATGTGTCTTTGTCAGCAACAGCGCCAGCCAGCCGCCCATTGACGAGCCACAGATGATCTGAGGGCCTGCGGTCTGGTCATCAAACACCGCAAGACTTTCTTCAAGCCATCGCGAAATGGTGCCATCCCGAAAGGCGCCACCTGATACCCCGTGGCCGGAATAGTCAAAGCGGGTGTAGCCGCAGCCCTTTTCCGTCGCCCAGCCATCCAGCGCCAGTGCCTTGTCGCCTTCCATGTTCGACATGTAGCCATTCATCCAGAACAGGCCCGGCAGCCCGCTTTTGGCTGCGGATCGCTGTTTGAAGGCAATTTCGCGGGGATGGGCGTCCCCTTGTGAGTGGTTTCCGACAAGGAGGGTTTGCTTTTGGGGGGCTGACATTGCTATGTCTCCGGAAAAGATTTCAATCGGCACCGTTGGCAAGCGCGGCGACGGCAACGCCAGTTACATAGCGCGGTGGACCGCATGACGAAAGCCCCAACAATTCTTCAGGTTATCCCTTGGCTCGATTCCGGTGGCGTGGAGCGCGGAACGGTGGATATCGCTGCCGCGATCACCAGAGCTGGCGGCACGGCACTGGTGGCGGCTGAACCGGGCCGACTGGTGGGCGAGTTGGAAGCGGTTGGTGGCAAGCTGCTGCCTCTCAAGGGACGGAGCAAGAATCCCCTGGCGATCCTGCTGTCCAATGCCCGCACCATCGAGCGTATGATCCGCGAGCAGGGGGTCGATCTCGTCCATGCCCGCTCGCGCGCCCCGGCCTGGAGTGCGATGATTGCCGCCCATCGGGCCGGTGTGCCGTTTGTGACCACCTATCACGGGGCCTACAGCCAGAAGGGGCGGCTGAAGGCCTTCTATAATTCGGTCATGGCCAAGGGCGATATCGTCATTGCCAACTCCCACTACACGGCGCGTCTGGTCAGGGAACGCAACCCGGATGCCGAAAATCGCATCGTGACCATCCATCGCGGCGTCGACATGGAGCAGTTCGACATTAACACTGTGGCGCCGGAGCGCGTTGAAGCCCTGCGCCAGCAATGGGGAGTGGATGATCGCCCGGTGCTCATCCTGCCCTCCCGCCTCACCCGCTGGAAGGGCCAGAGCTTCATCATTCCGGTGATGGGCGCTCTGAAAAAGGCCATTGGTCCGGCCTTCCAGTTGCTGCTGATCGGCGATGAACAGGGACGGGAGAGCTATGTGGCCGAACTGGATCGCCTGATCGCCGAGCATGATGTAGCCGATTGCGTCAGCCGGGTGGGCCATTGCAAGGACATGCCCGCCGCCTATGCTCTGGCAACCATGGTGATCGTGCCCAGTCAGGATGCGGAAACTTTCGGGCGATCGGCAGCGGAAAGTCTGGCCATGGGCAAGCCGACCCTTGTCGGCGATCTCGGAGCCCAGCCAGAAGTGGTTGCCGCGCCTCCCGATGTGCCGGAGGGCCAATGGATTGCCAAGGTGATCCGCCATAATGATGCGGAAGGCTGGCAGCAGGCCATCGCCGACACCCTTGCCATGTCCGAGGAGCAGAAAAAGGCGGTCGCCCCCTTTGCTAGGGGATTGATAGAGGCCTGTTTCTCGCTGCGTTCCATGGGCCAGCAGACCCTTGCGGTCTATGACCAGCTGCTCGGCTGCGATCTGTCTGGTCACTAAGACTGAGGCCGCGAAGGCTGACGGGATGAAGGCCGCAGTGTCAGCCGATATCCATGATCTGGTTGCCGGTTCGGCGGAAACTGCCCGGACCGATGTGGAACGCCCGCTTGAAACTGCGCGAGAAGGACGGCACACTGTCATAACCGCATTGGCTGGCGACATCATCCATCGACAGATGGGTGGTGGTGAGCAGCATGCGGGCTCTGGTCAGCCGCCAGTTCCTGAGATAGTCCATCGGCGTCTGGCCCACTTCCTCGCTGAAGTTGCGGGCAAAGGCCGAGCGGGACTGTCCGGCCAGCGCCGCCAGATCTTCGATACGCCATTTGCGTTCCGGTTCGGCGTGGATGGCGCTGAGGCTGCGGGCAATCGCCTTGTCGGACAGGGCTCTGAGGAAGCCTTTGGTCTCGTCGGTGGCGTTGAGGGCAAGCTCCCGGACAGTCTGAATGAAGATGACCTCGATCAGCCGACTGACAATCGCCGCCATGCCCTGTCCTGCCCGGTTGGCTTCCATCGAGATCAGATCCAGCGTTGACCGCATCCATGGCGCGCTGCCCATGTCCTCGGGCCTCAGATGCAGGTGGGTCGGCAACAGCGCCAGCACCGGATGCTCGATTTCCTCGTCAAACTGCAGGAAACCGCACAACAGGGCGGCCTTCTCCCGCTCCTCTCCAACCTTTAGCAGGCCGTCACGCAAGGCCCCTCCGGCAATCAGCGCGCCAAGGGAGGTCGGTGCCAGATCCGGGGTTGCGGTAATGGTCTGTGTCGCCCCGTGGGGAACCAGCAAGATGTCGCCCTTCTCGAAGGCGACCGGGGCCTCCCCCTCCATGCCAAGCCAGCCGGATCCGTTCAGCACGATATGGAAGCGGATATGCCGTTGCGATGCGGGGATGGAAATTGCAAACGGTCCGGACAGTTGTGCCCGAAAATAGAGCTGCCCCGTGAGGCGCAGTGTGGAAAAGATGTCGGAAATCAGGTCGTTCTTATGCATGCGTGCCGCTTTCTGGACGATCGGCTAAGAATGAGGGATTTTCAATCATTAACAAGCAATCGCCAATCCGGCAAGCTGGCTGTCGCGGGCACAGCCATCCGACATCTGACTGCTCGCTCGTAGCCATCCTGTAATTCTTCGTGGAGCGACCCAAACATGCCTCTGGAAATGATCATTGCCCTTATTGGATTTGCCTTTGTCATGTCCATTTCGCCCGGCCCGGCCAACTTTCTGCTGCTGGCATCGGGGGCCAACTTCGGGGTCCTGCGCTCCCTGCCGCTGATTTTCGGGGTCTCGTTCGGCTTTCTGTCGATGGTATTCGCCGTCGGGCTCGGTCTGGGGCAACTGCTCAAACAGGCACCGATGGTGGAAACCGGCCTGCGCATTGCTTGCGGCGCCTATATCCTCTGGCTGGCCTACAAGATTTCTGGTGTTCGATCTCTGGGAGCTGATGACGGCAAGCAGGGAGAGGAACTGGTCAAGCCGATATCCTTCATTCAGGCCGCCCTGTTGCAACTGCTCAACCCCAAGGCATGGACCGTCGCCCTGCTGGTGACGGTGACCTACATGACCGAAGCGGACTATCTCGGCAATCTCATCGTGCTGGTGGCCGTCTTTGCCGTAGTCAACATTCCCTCCATCGGTGTTTGGGCCGTATCAGGCGCAGCCTTTCGCCAGCACCTCTCCAGGAACAACCGGCTGCTGTGGTTCAACCGGATCATGGCGCTTCTGCTGGTGGCAAGCATGGTGCCGATGTTGATCCATATGGGATAAAAGGAAAAAGCCTGATCCGGGTGGATCAGGCTTTCAGGTATCCTTGACTGAGCTTGTCGTCAGTGCCTGTTCTTTAGTGTTTCTGCGGCCGCAGATAGATGAACCAGTAGACCAGTCCGACCAGCACGCCACCGCCCAAAATGTTGCCGATGGTAACGGGGATCAGGTTGTCGATGACAAAGTTGCTCCACGTCAGGTCGGCGAAATCGGCGGCCGTGGTGCCTGTGGCTTCCCAGAATTCAGGGCCTGCAAAGGTCTTGGTCATGATGGCCATTGGGATCTGGAACATGTTGGCGACGCAGTGCTCGAAGCCGGAAGCAACGAACATGGCAACGGGAAGGGTCACGGCGAGCAGCTTGTCAGTGACCGAACGGCCAGCATAGGACATCCAGACGCCAAGGCAGACCATCACGTTGCACATGGTGCCCAGAGCCACAGCCTGAAAGAAGCCATGGTGCAGCTTGTGCTGGGCAACATGCATGTAGTTCAGCCCCAGAGAGCCATTGCCCTGTTCATAGTGCTGGGCGATCTGCATGATGGCGACCAGACCAATGGCACCGACAAAGTTGCCGGCATAGACAACGCACCAGTTTTTGGCGAGCTGTCCCCAGGTGATCTTCTTGCTTGCCTTGGCAACGACCGTCAGTACGGAACTCGTGAACAGGTCGCCGCCATTGACGACGACCAGCATCAGTCCGAGGCTGAAGGCAAGACCGCCGATAAACTTGTTTGCACCCCAGCCCATGTTGCTGTTGCCGGTGGTGACGACCGTGTAGAAGACAAAGGCGATGCCGATGAAGGCTCCAGCGGTCATGGCCAGCACGAAGGTGGTCATAGGCTGTTTGGTTGCTTTGTAGACACCGACATCCTCGGCCTTTTTGGCCATTGCTGCGGGCATCAGGGCGTCGAATTGAAAATCTGGCGTTTCGGTCATGGACTAGACTTTTCTGCTCTTGGATTGTGCAATGGGGCGACGGGCGCCCAATGAAATCTGCTCGCTCTTTATCATACGAACGTCGTATATCGTTGATTTTGGTCATCCAACGGCATGCTTATTTTGCATAGCAGAACTTTTTGTTGCGCGAAATGTCTTGTAATTCCTTCCATTCATGCCGAATTGTGCACTAGCTTGTGAAAGGAGGGGTGTTTGCACCCTTATCTCGGGGCCAGATCCAAGGCAGGGCTTGAAAGGCAAGGCAAGCTGCGGCATATGTATCTGACGCCATTGTTGCAATAAACAGGAGATTACGACCATTCGCCGCCCAAATAGAGCGCAAGCGACCCGCGAAACGGGACCGCGCATCAATACTCAAATTCGAATTGACGAAGTGCAGCTCATCGATGATGAGGGCACCAACCACGGATCCATCCCCACCAGGCAGGCCCTCGACATGGCCGCCGAGGCCGGTCTGGATCTGGTAGAGATTTCGCCGAATGCAAAGCCGCCGGTCTGCAAGATCATGGACTACGGCCGCTACAAATATCAGGCACAGAAGAAAGCCGCTGAAGCGCGCAAGAAACAGAAAGTCGTTGAAGTCAAAGAAGTCAAGATGCGGCCGAACATTGACACCCACGATTATGAAGTGAAAATTCGCAGCGCTAACCGCTTTGTCGAAGACGGTGACAAGGTCAAATTCACCTTGCGCTTTCGTGGTCGCGAAATGGCCCATCAGGGTCTTGGCATGGAGCTCTTGCAGAAAGTCAAGGCCGAGATGGCCGACCGCACCAAGGTTGAACTGGAGCCTAAGCTCGAAGGCCGCCAGATGATCATGATCCTTGCTCCGAAATAAGTGTTTACTGGGCAAAATGCTCTATTTCGCCAACAACCCGGATCGTTTGATCCGGGTTTTTTATTGCGCCGTATAAAGTCCGCCAGCATGGTAGGGAACCTTTTCTCCGCGCTGCCGTTTGCCCTAGACAGAAGAAGTTTCCGACAAGGAGTCGCAAGGCCTCATGAAACGACCCGGATGGATCACATACCCCGCATTTCTCGCCCTTTCCATGGGGGGTGGCTTGTTGATTGGTGTCATCACCATTCCCGGTCCATGGTATCAGGCATTGGCCAAGCCGCCCTTCACCCCGCCCAACTGGCTGTTCGCACCGGCATGGACCATTCTCTATGCGCTCATCGGCATTGTTGGTGCCCGGGTGTTTGGCGCCAAGGACAGCAAGGGCCTGTTCCGGATCTGGCTATTCCAGATGCTGCTCAATTTTATCTGGAGCCCGGTTTTCTTTGGCTGGCAGCTTGCCGGAGCGGCTCTTGTTATCATTATCATGTTGCTGCTCGCAATTGCGGCTTTCATGGCGCGGGCGCGCCGATGGGATCCGGTGTCTGTGGCCCTGTTTGCCCCCTATTTCGTTTGGGTTTCCTACGCCAGCTACCTCAATGCGGGCATCTATGTCCTGAATTGATGTCCCGGTCTGCACTTCGGCCTGTACCCCGGCCTGTACCCCGGCCTGTGCCCGAGCCTGAGCCCATGCCGGGGCAGAGCGGGAAAGGAGACGGCTGAAGGCTTCATTTCCCTGTCAGATTCTTTTGCTTTGCCTCTTGATTCCCTTCGCGCGCATCGGTATAACCCGCCAGTCTGTACGCGTAGTGCTCGGTCTCTCGAGATGAGGGGGCAGCGCAGTGTGCAGAAGGAAACGACTCGCCCGGCTGAATTTAGGGCTGCCGTGGGGAGTTGGAAATGCTCAATCCGGGATGGACGGATCGGATGCCTTTCGAGGCAGCTGCCTTCATCTTCGAGCTTCATCAAGAACAACAGTCCGCCAAGGATTTCAGGAGAGCAAAATGCCCAAGCTGAAGACTAAGTCCGGTGCCAAGAAACGCTTCAAGGTAACCGGTTCTGGCAAGGTCGTGACCGCACAGGCTGGCAAACGCCACGGCATGATCAAGCGCACCACCAAATTCATCCGCAAAGCACGTGGTACCACCACTCTCAGCGAGCAGGATGCAAAGATCGTCAAGCAGTACCTGCCTTACAAATAAGCGCGAGTAGCTTGAGAACAGCATTCTGGTAAAGGAGATAAAATCATGGCACGTGTAAAACGCGGTGTAACGGCTCATGCCCGTCACAAAAAGACCCTCAAGGCTGCCAAAGGTTACTATGGCGCCCGTCGTTCAACCATTCGCATTGCGAAACAGGCCGTTGAAAAAGCTGGCCAGTACGCATATCGCGACCGCAAGACCAAGAAGCGCAACTTCCGCGCTCTGTGGATCCAGCGTATCAACGCCGCTGTTCGTGAACAGGGCCTGACCTATGGTCGATTTATCGACGGCCTCAACAAGGCTGGCATCGAAATCGACCGCAAGGTCCTCTCGGATATGGCAATTCATCAGCCAGAGGCTTTTGCAAGCCTGGTTGAGAAAGCCAAATCTTCTGCTGCCGCCTAAGGCGCATTCCGGTTAAAAAGCATCGCTTTTTGCAGGAAGTCGTGTTGAGGCCGAAATACTGGCAATTCCAGCTGGAATTGTAGAGATTTCGTATCGGCGCACGAATATTTGCAAGGTTTGAAAACCCGCGTCGAGCAGTCGAGGCGGGTTTTTATTTTTTCTCGGGGAGATTGAGGGGATTAAGTGAGGAAAAGGCCCTTTATTGTCCCTGCCAATCTGTTACAACGCACACAGCAAAGTCTCGTAGGGTAGAAGCCCGGTCAGACCGGTCCATACGGAATGGCCCAAAACGGAATGATTATGTCGGAACTCAAATCACTCGAGCAGGAGATCTCCGCCGCTATTGAAGCGGCCACTGATGAGCCTGCACTGGAAGAAGTCCGCATCTCGGCTCTTGGCAAGAAGGGCAAGATCTCGGAACTGATGAAAACCCTGGGCAAGATGAGCCCGGAAGAGCGCAAGGAAATGGGCCCGGCCCTCAACGGTCTGAAAGACCGGGTTGGCGATCTGCTCGGCGCGCGCAAGGAAGTCCTGAAGGATCAGGCGCTTAACGCCCGCCTGCAAAGCGAGACAGTCGACGTCACCTTGCCGACCCGCATGGGCGCAACATTTGACGGCCGGGTGCATCCGATTGCTCAGGTGACCGACGAACTGACCGCAATCTTTGCCGACATGGGGTTCGCAGTTGCTGAAGGTCCCGACATCGAGGAAGACTTCTACAACTTCACGGCGCTCAACTTCCCGCCCGATCATCCGGCCCGTCTGGAGCATGACACCTTCTTCCTTCCGGTTGACGCCGAAGGCAACCAGAAGGTTCTGCGCACTCACACATCGCCGGTGCAGATCCGCACGATGATGTCGCAGCAACCGCCGATCCGTGTCATCTGCCCGGGCCGCACCTATCGCTGCGACAGCGACCAGACCCACACCCCGATGTTCCATCAGGTGGAAGGCCTCGTCATCGAGGAAGGCATCCACATGGGGCATCTGAAGTGGACGCTGGAAGAATTCTGCAAGGCCTTCTTCGAGGTGGACAGTGTCAAGATGCGCTTCCGCGCCTCCCACTTCCCCTTCACCGAACCGTCCATGGAAGTCGACATCGGCTGCCAGCGCGTCGGCAACGAACTGCGCATCGGCGAGGGTGACGACTGGCTCGAAATCCTTGGCTGCGGCATGGTGCATCCGAATGTGCTGCGCAACTGCAATCTTGATCCGGACCGCTACACCGGTTTTGCCTTCGGCATGGGCATCGACCGCATCGCCATGCTGAAATATGGCATGCCGGACCTCAGAGCCTTCTTCAACGGTGATAAGCGCTGGCTCGATCACTATGGCTTCCGTCCCCTTGACATTCCCGGACTTGTAGGAGGGCTTTCCTCATGAAATTCACACTGTCCTGGCTGAAGGATTATCTGGAGACCGACGCGTCTCTGGAGGAAATTCTCGACAAGCTTACCATCATCGGCCTTGAGGTCGAGGAAGTCATCGATACGGCTGCAATGCTGAAGGATTTCACTGTTGCCTATGTCGAGGAAGCCGTCCAGCATCCCGACGCCGATCGCTTGCATGTCTGCAAGGTCAACACCGGCAAGGAAGTGCTGCAGATCGTCTGTGGTGCTCCCAATGCACGGGCTGGCATCAAGGTTGTTCTGGCCCAGAACGGCTCCATCATTCCGGCCAATGGCATGAAGCTGAAGCCAACCGTCATCCGTGGGGTCGAATCCAACGGCATGATGTGCTCCGAGCGCGAAATGGGCATTTCCGACGAGCATAACGGCATCATCGAGCTGCCAGCCGATGCACCGCTCGGCGAACCGTTTGCCCCTGTGCTCGGTCTTGACGATCCGGTGATCGACATCGCCATCACGCCAAACCGCGGTGACGCGCTCGGCGTCTATGGCGTCGCCCGTGATCTGGCTGGTGCCGGTATCGGCACTCTCAAGGAGCATCACCCGGCGGTCATCGAAGGCAGCTTTGACAGCCCGCTCGATGTTGTCCTGAAGGAAGAGGGCGAAAACCCGATCTGCCCGATCTTCACTGGCGTTTACGTCAAGGGCGTCAAGAACGGCCCGAGCCCGGACTGGCTGCAGCGGCGTCTGCGGGCCATCGGTCTTCGCCCGATCAACGCTCTTGTCGATATCACCAACTACATTTCCTACGATCGCGGCCGTCCGCTGCATGTCTATGACGCAGACAAGGTGGCTGGCAACATCCATGTGCGCCTTGGCAAGCCGGGCGAGAAGATGGTTGCGCTCGATGGCAAGGAATATGAGATCAAGGAAGGCACGGACATCTGCGTCATCGCTGACGACAATGGCCCGGTCGGCTTTGGTGGCATCATGGGCGGCGAAGGCACTGGCTCCCAGCCGGAAACCACCAATGTCTTCATCGAATGTGCCTGGTTCGATCCGATCCGGACGGCTCGTTCCGGTCGCGCCCTCGGCATCCAGTCCGATGCGCGTTATCGCTTCGAGCGCACGGTCGATCCGTCCTTCGTCATTCCCGGCGGCTATCTGGCAGCCAGGATGGTGATGGATCTGTGTGGCGGCGAGCCATCCCGAATGGTCGTTGCCGGTGAAGCGCCCATTTCTGACAAGATCATCGACTTCCCGCTCTCCGAGGTCAAGCGTCTCGCCGGTCTCGATGTGCCCGAGCTGGAAATCAAGACCGTACTCAAGCGCCTCGGCTTCTGGGTTTCCGGGGTTGGCGAACATGTCAAGGTTGCGGTTCCGACCTTCCGTCCCGATGTGCACGGCAAGGCCGATATCGTCGAGGAAGTGGCCCGCATCGTTGGTGTCGACCGCGTTCCTGCCGCAGCCCTGCCACGGCACAACGCCGTGACCCAGCCGCCGCTGACCGAGCGCCAGAAGCGTATCCGTCAGGCCCGCCGCCAACTGGCTGCACGGGGCATGGTGGAAGCGGTGACATGGTCGTTTGTCGACAAGTCCCTTGCCGAGCTGTTCGGTGGTGGCAAGCCGGAACTGGCCCTGACCAACCCGATCTCCGCCGATCTGTCCGACATGCGCCCGAGCCTGTTGCCCGGCCTGCTGCTGGCGGCCCAGCGCAACGTCGACCGCGGCTTTGACGACCTCGCCCTGTTCGAGGTTGGCCAGATCTTCCTTGGCGACAAGCCGGAAGACCAGTTCACCCATGCCACCGGTCTGCGCCGGGGTGCCGTCCAGATCGCAGGCAGCGGTCGCCATTGGCGCGATCCGGCCAAGAAGGCTGATGTCTTTGACGTGCGGGCGGATGCTTTGGCGGTGCTGGAATCCATGGGGCTGGACAGCTCCAAGCTGCAGATCGTCGCCGGTGGGCCTGAATGGTACCATCCGGGTCGCTCCGGCAAGATCCAGCTTGGCCCGAAAGTCGTGCTCGGCACCTTTGGTGAACTGCATCCGAAGATCCTCGATGCAATGAAAGTCGACGGCCCTGTCTGTGCATTCGAGATCATCATCGAGGCCGCGCCGGAACCGAAGAAGAAGGCTGCCAAGTCCCGTGCTGCCCTGCAGCTTTCGGACCTGCAGCCGCTGAGTCGTGACTTCGCCTTCGTGGTTGCCCATGAAGTGACCGCAGCGACGGTGCTCAAGGCCGCGGCCAGTGCCGACAAGAAACTGATCACCGATGTCAGCCTGTTCGACGTCTATGAAGGGGAACATATGGAGCCGGGCAAGAAGTCCGTCGCCTTCGAGGTTTCCCTTCAGCCGAAGGACAAGACCCTGACGGACGAGGATCTGGAAGCCATCTCCAAGAAGATCGTCGAAGCCGTTGCCAAGGCAACCGGCGGCGAGCTGCGCGGCTGATTGACCCATCCGACATCCCGCGGTTCATGAGAGCTGCGGGATGTTCCTTTCTGGCATTGGCGGGGGTGAGCCATGGTTGACGTTGTCGATTCCTACGCAATGGGTGATACGCCCGAACTGGCCGATGCGCTTCTGGCTCTGGTGCTTGAAGGCAGGAAAACAGCTTCCTGCGACTCGCTTCTCCTGATGGAAAAGAACAATATTCCCCTGCCCAAGGTTGGGGATGTCTATATTCTGCTTGATGGCCTCAACAGGCCCGCCGTCATGATTGAAACCCTTGAGGTGACCATTCGCCGGTTCGATGAAGTCGACGAGGCTTTCGCTCGTGCCGAGGGCGAAGGCGATCTCTCGTATGACTTTTGGCGGGAAGGCCACAAGGACTATTTCACCCGCAATGGCGGCTTTTCTCCCGATATGAAACTGGTTTGCGAGCGCTTCAGAGTGCTTGAGATTCTCGAACGCTGATCCCGTTTGCCTTTGAAATGATACCGTGAGGAGTTGCCATGGATAGCCCGTTTGTGGTGCGCAGGGACAAGGATGACGAGGCGCTGGACGAGCAGACAAGACGCAGTCTTCTGATCCGCTTCATTCGCGAGGATGACCAGCTGATGGAGATTCTTGAAGGGCTGCGGACGCTCGATCTGCCCGACTGGCGGCTGGTCTCCGGTGCAATCTACCAGACCGTCTGGAACCGCCTGACGGGCCGCCCACAGGGCCATGGCATCAAGGACTATGACGTCGCCTACCACGATCCGGCCGACCGCTCATGGGAGGCCGAGGACGCGGTGATCGCACAGGTGGATGAGGCATTGGCCGCATGGAAGGGGCGCATCGAGGTGCGCAATCAGGCGCGGGTGCATCTGTGGTATCCGGAGAAATTTGGCGGCGCCTATCCCGAGCTGTCTTCCACGGACGAGAGCCTGGAATTCTACATGTGCACCACCCACGCGGTGGCTGTCCGGCTGGAGCGCGATGACAGTCTGTCGATTGCCGCCCCTTATGGGCTGGAGGATATCTTTGCGCTCACCATTCGCCCCTGTCACAGGCTGGAGAGCAACCGGGCCCATTATGCAGAAAAGGCGAGACGCATGTCCCGCCTTTGGCCTGAGCTGAAAATCCTCGATTGGGAAACCGGAGAGCCGATGCGCCCGGAGTTTCTGTCCTCAGAGCAGCTGTCCTAGAAGACTTCGGCCTCTGTCACCAGTCAGTGTTTCTTGATGGCTTCCCACATCTGCGAGGCACAGGCACTGCTGGAGCAATTGCAGCAGGATGTGCCACAGGGAGACGCCTGAGCGGGCAGGGGACGCACGCGCCCGCGTTCCTGCAGGGTCTGCAACATGCCCTCAACGGCGGTTGGTGCTATTCCGAAATGCAGGGCGATATCGGAGGTGTTGGCCCGCCCGCGATCCCGCAGGTAGCGATTGACATCGGACAAGATCATAATACAGAGCTCCTTGCCAGTTCACCGGGCCGCCGCTGATTGCGGTGGCTGAAGAAATACATGAGAGCGACGGTGATCCCCACGGCTGCGACCGTCACGATGATCCAGGCCGTCGAACTTTGCGGATGGCGCGAGAAGGTGCCCACCTGATAGGCGAAGACACTGGTGCAATAGCCCATGAGCGTCGTCCAGCCGATCCCGAAAAAGGTCCATTTGCGTCCAATTTCCCGGAACAGGGCCCCGACGGCGGCCACGCATGGCACATAGAGCAGGATCAGCAAGAGATAGGCGAAGGCCCCAACCTTGCCGTCGAACCGGGCGACCATGGCGGAGAAGGTTGCGTTGTCGACCTCCAGCTCAGCTGCTGCGCTGTCGAGCGTCGACACGTCGCCAACACTCATTCCGAGCGGGTCGGAAAGGGCTCCGGCCAGATCGCTGAGGTTGGCCGGGATGGTGGCAAAGGCATCCGCGATGCCGCCAAAGAAATCGAAACCCTCTTCCGGTGCGGCGGCCGCATCGGCGCTGCTGGCGTCGATCTGGCTGTAGAGGGAGTTCAGCGTTCCGACCACGGCTTCCTTGGCAAAGACGCCGGTGAACAGCCCGACCGTTGCCGGCCAGTTCTCTTCATGGATGCCGAGCGGTTCGACAACCGGCGTGAGGGATTTGCCGATGGTAGCCAGCACGGAATGCTCGCTGTCTTCATGGCCGAAGCTGCCGTCCATTGCCATCGAGTTGAGAATGCTCAGGAAGAAGACGACGGCGACAATCACCTTGCCAGCACCCAGAATGAACTGCTTCACCCGGTCCCATGTCCGGATAAGGGCCGTCGAGATGCTTGGCAGCTGGTAGGGGGGCAGCTCCATCAGGAACGGCAGCGCCTTGCCACCAAACACGGCCTTCTTGAGCACGAGACCCGTGAAGACGGCAAACAGGATACCGATGATATAGAGCAGGAAGACCAGATTCTGGCCTCCGGTCGGAAAGAAGGCCGCTGCAAACAGTGCGTAGACCGGCAGACGGGCACCACAGGACATGAACGGTGCCATGAGAGCGGTCACGATACGGTCGCGCGGGTTGTCCAGCGTCCGGGAGGCCATGATGGCGGGCACGTTGCAGCCAAACCCGAGCAGCATCGGAACAAAGCTCTTGCCCGGCAGGCCGATGGAAATCATGGCGCGGTCAACGACGAAGGCTGCACGGGCCATGTAGCCACTCTCTTCCAGAATGGTCAGGAACAGAAACAGGAAGGCAACCACCGGCACGAAGGTGGCAACCGTCTGGATGCCGACGCCGATGCCCTTTGGCAGAATGGCAATCATCCAGTCAGGTGCGCCGATGCTGGCCATCCAGTGGGCCGGACCGTCAACAATGACCGTACCAGCCAGAATATCGAAGAAATCGATGAAGGCTCCGGCCAGATTGATGGTCAGCAGGAACATCACATACATGGTCAGCAGAAAGATCGGAATGCCCAGAATACGGCCCAGAGCGACACCGTCGATGCGCTCGGTCCAGGTCTTTGGCACCTGACGGATATGGCGAATGGCTTCGCGCGCCATATCATTGGCAAAACTGTAGCGCCCGTCGGCAATCAGCAGGTCGGCATCTTCGTCCTGCTCCTCGACAATCCGGGTGATCTCGCCATTGAGCAGCGCCTCGGCCCGGTCATCAAGGAAGGACAGCGCCTTGCCGTCGCCACCAAGAGATTTCACGGCCAGCCAGCGCTTGTCGACACCCTTGGCCTGTGCGATAGCGGAGAAGGATTCCTCCAGCCGCTCCAAAACCTCTTCCAGCGCCGGATCATAGGTTACGGAAACGTCGCTGATGACCTTTTCCCTTGCGGCTTCCTCAATCAGACCCTTCAACCTGTCCTGATTGATGCGATCCTTCCGGTCAACGGAGATGACGGGAACCCTCAGCATCGCGGACAGCTTGTCGACGTCGATCTCGATCCCTTCCTTGCGCGCAAGACCTGTCTTGGTCAGGGCTACAATCATCGGGACGCGCATATCCAGAAGCTGGGTTGTCAGAAAGAGGTTGCGTTCCAGATTGGCCGCGTCAACGATATTGACGACCAGATCGGCCTCGCCTTCCAGGATGTAATCCCGGGCGATGGCCTCATCTAGACCGCTTGAATAGGTGGTATCGAGAGAATAGGTGCCGGGAAGATCGACAATCACCACAGTGTTGCCATTGTGGCTGTAGTGGCCTTCCTTGCGGTCGATCGTGACCCCTGGCCAGTTGCCGACCCGCTGCCGGGCACCCGTCAGGGCGTTGAAAAGCGTTGTCTTGCCGCAGTTCGGATTCCCTGCAAAAGCGATACGAATATCTGTCATCAGCTTTCTCTATGCATAACGCTACCGTTCGCTGCCGCACCAGGAGCGTTGCTTCCGATTGAATTTGTTAGAGAAACGTCGTGGTAGTGGACTATTTGTCTTCGGTCTCGATCTGAACACCAATGGTGTCGGACTTGCGCAGCGACAAGGCGCTTCCGCGAATCTTGATTTCGATCGGGTCTCCCAGAGGAGCAATGCGCATGACCGTGAACTCTGTTCCGCGGGTCAGCCCCATAGCCATCAATTGCTGTTTGTATGCCCGGTTGGAGATATCCAGCCTGGCGATACGACCATGATCTCCAATTGTGAGATCATTGAGAGTAGCAATCATTTATGAACTCCGTTTCTTCACTTGGATCGGACGGTCTGTCGACTTCCCCAAACGGCAGATGTTCGAATAATTGAGAATGACTTGCAAATTCATCGTGCGAAATGGCTTCAATGTCAATTGATATGCATCAAAAAACGCTAAAAACTTGAAAAAAAGATACAGATTTTTGATGAATCCTTTGATAACAACTATTTGTTTAAGTATATACCCTTAGAAATACTGCTTCTCAGCCGGCGTCTAACAGAAACAAATGATCAACCGTGAACCAGACCTTCAAGGTCGACTCCATGATATTGTTTCGTCTGGTCCAAAACCACGTGGCTGGCAATCTGCATCTTGCCGCCCACCTGCACGAGCAGGTCTTCGGTGACGGAATGGTAGCGCTGGATGTCGGTGCAGACAAAGCGGACCAGATAGTCGAAGGAGCCGGACATCTTCAGGCACTCGACCACGTCGGGCAGTTCGGCGATGGCTTTTTCGAAGGTCGAGAAGATGGAATGATCGTGATCGCGGATCGTGATGGTCGCAACCACCGTGACATGGCGGCAAAGCGCTTCCAGATTGATAAGACCGAGGTAGCCGCTGATCAGGCCGATATCCTCCAACCGCTTGACCCTTTGCAGGCATGGGCTGGGCGACAAACCGACGATCTCAGAAAGAGCCTTGTTGGTGATACGGGCGTTTTTCTGGAGCTCATCCAGGATGTGCAGATCAATCCGATCGAGCTTGGAGCTTTTGCGCGGCACGCTTTCAGATCCTTTTTTGAGTGGGAATGCGAAACATTATTCCGCAATAGACTATCTAGTTACAGGAAATTGCTGTGTAGTCAAACCGACACAGTGCGAGAATGCGGCGCACCCTTGGCGGTAATCCACTCATTTATTCGAGATATAAACCAAAATAGGATGGCAAAAGAAAACAGTCTGCGCATTTGTATGAGGAAATGAAATGGTCGAGCGTGGCCAGATCTTGCGCTCGCCTCTAGGTCGTGCAAGCATGGCCGACAAAATAACAATATTTCACGTTCATTTTGCAGTCGGAGGATAATTTAATGAAAAAAGGTGGATCACTGGACCGCCGTTCGGTGTTGACCGGGCTTGCTGTTGGTGGTGCGGCAACGCTGGCCAGCCCGGCCGTCGTGAAAGCCAACGAGTCGATCGTTTGGAAGATGCCGATGTCGTGGCCAAAGCAGTTGCCGGGCGTCGGGATCAACGGTGTGCGGTTTGCCGAGCGGGTTGGCAAGATGTCCGGCGGGCGTCTGGTCATCAAGGTGTTTGGCGCCGGTGAGCTCGTGCCGCCGCTTGAAGTGTTTGATGCCGTTTCCAGTGGCGCAGCCGAAATCGGCCACGCAACCTCCTACTACTGGCAGGGCAAGGATCCGTCTTTCCATTTCTATACCGGTGTGCCGTTCGGCCTCACCCAGATCGAGCATGCCGCCTGGCTGCGCTTTGGTGGCGGGCAGGAGCTCTGGGAACGGGCCTATGATCCGTTCAATGTCATTCCGTTCTACGCCGGTGCTTCGGGCACTCAGGCTGGTGGCTGGTTCGCCAAGGAACTCAAGACCCTTGATGACCTGAAGGGTCTCAAGATGCGCATCGCCGGTCTCGGTGGTGAAGTCATGCGCCGTCTTGGCGTGTCGGTCGTGATGCTGCCAGCAACAGATATCTTCTCCGCCCTGCAGAATGGCACCATCGACGCGGCCGAATGGGTTGGCCCGTGGAACGATCTGGCCTTTGGCCTCTACAAGGTGGTGCACAACTACTATCTGCCCGCCTTCCACGAACCGGGTGCAGGCCTTGAGATCATCGTCAACAAGGACAAGTATCTCGGGCTGCCGGAGGATTTGCAGGCGATCGTCAAGGAAGCCGCCCAGTCCACAGCGCTCGAAACCATGGCGGACTATCAGTATAACAACGCGGAGTCCCTGCCGAAGCTGCTGGCCAAGGATGGTGTCCAGCTGCGCAAGCTGCCCGATGAACTGATGATGGCCATGGCCAAGGAAACCAAGGGTGTGCTCGAGGAAGTGGCCGCAAGCTCGCCGCTGGCTGGCGAGATTTACGACAGCTTCCTGAAATACCGCAATATCGCCGACGACTATATTATGGTCGCCGAGGCGGAAATCGTGCGGGTGCGCCATATGGCGATCCAGAAGGGGCTGATCTAGCCTTTACTCTCATCGCGCCGAAGTCCGGCCCCGAATCTGTATAAACCCGGCCTTTTATGGTCGGGTTTTGCATTTGGGACTGGATTTTTTGAGCCAAGCATGAGAAAGGCAGGAATTCTCTCTTCTCTGTGCATGAGAGCAAGGGTATAAGCGCTGCCATGAGCAAACAAAAATTTGAAAAAATCCGCAACTTCTCCATCATCGCGCATATCGATCATGGGAAGTCCACGCTCGCCGACCGGCTGATTCAGGCAACCGGGGGCTTGAGCGACCGTGAAATGCGTGAGCAGGTGCTCGACAGCATGGAAATCGAGCAGGAACGCGGTATCACCATCAAGGCCCAGACCGTTTCCCTGAAATATCTGGCAGATGACGGCGAGACCTATACGCTGAACCTGATGGACACGCCGGGTCATGTCGACTTTGCCTATGAGGTCAGCCGGTCTCTGGCCGCCTGTGAAGGCTCCCTCTTGGTCGTGGACGCCTCGCAAGGGGTGGAAGCCCAGACCCTGGCAAACGTCTATCAGGCCATCGATAACGATCATGAAATCGTCCCCATTCTCAACAAGATCGACCTGCCGGCCGCCGAGCCGGAGCGGGTGCGCGAGCAGATCGAGGATGTGATTGGCATTGACGCATCGAACGCCATCGAGGCAAGCGCCAAATCGGGCATCGGCATCAAGGAAACCCTCGAAGCCATCGTCCATCGCCTGCCAGCGCCGGAAGGCGACAAGGAAGCGCCGCTCAAGGCCATGCTGGTCGACAGCTACTATGACGTCTATCTCGGCGTTGTGGTGATCGTACGGATCATCGACGGCGAGCTGCGCAAGGGCGAACGGATCCGCATGATGGGCACCAATGCTGCCTATGACATCGACCGCATCGGCATTTTCACGCCGAAGATGGTTGATGTGGATGTTCTTGGTCCCGGTGAGGTCGGATTCCTGATCGCTTCGATCAAGGAAGTGGCCGATACGCGCGTCGGTGATACCATCACCCATGTCAAGCGCCCTTGCGAGAAGCCACTTGCTGGTTTCCGCGCGGCCCAGCCGGTGGTTTTCTGCGGCCTGTTCCCGGTCGACGCCAATGATTTCGAGGATCTGCGTCAGGCGATGGGCAAGCTGCGCCTCAATGACGCCAGCTTCTCCTTCGAGATGGAAACCTCGGCCGCGCTTGGCTTCGGCTTCCGGTGTGGCTTCCTTGGCCTGCTGCATCTGGAAATCATTCAGGAGCGCCTCAGCCGCGAGTTCGATCTGGATCTCATCGCCACCGCTCCGAGCGTGGTCTATGAGATGAAGATGACCAACGGCGAAGAGATCACCCTGCACAACCCGGCCGACATGCCGGATGTGGTCCGGATTGCCGAGATTCGCGAGCCGTGGATCAAGGCAAACATCATGACGCCGGACGAATATCTCGGTGCCATCCTGAAACTCTGTCAGGACCGCCGCGGCGTGCAGACCGACCTCAGCTATGTCGGCTCGCGCGCCATGGTCCAGTATGATCTGCCGCTCAACGAGGTCGTGTTCGACTTCTATGATCGCCTCAAGTCGATCTCCAAGGGCTACGCCAGCTTCGACTATCAGCTGTCCGACTATCGCCCCGGCGATCTGGTCAAGATGTCGATTCTGGTCAATGACGAGCCGGTCGATGCCCTGTCGGTGCTGGTTCACCGCTCACAGGCGGAAATCCGCGGCCGGTCCATGTGCGAGAAGCTCAAGGATCTCATTCCGCGTCACATGTTCAAGATCCCCATTCAGGCCGCGATTGGTGGCCGGGTGATTGCCCGTGAGACCATCTCGGCCATGCGCAAGGACGTGACGGCCAAATGCTATGGCGGCGACGCCACCCGCAAGCGCAAGCTTCTGGAAAAGCAGAAGGCCGGCAAGAAGAAGATGCGTCAGTTCGGCAAGGTGGAAATTCCGCAGGAAGCTTTCATCGCCGCCCTCAAGATGGACAGCTGACAAGGCGCCACAGCCAATTTGAAGAAACAGACGGAGCTCAATCGGGCTCCGTTTTTTGTTGTGGCCATCGGGTGACCAGGTTCGGACGCTGCCGGATTGCTGCTCCGGCCTCAAGCATGTTTGGTGCGGCGGGGTGCGGGTTGCTCGTTCTGTGAGGCGCCGGACCTGTCGACGGTCACCATGTTGCGGCCATTTCCCTTGGAGCGATAGAGCGCCATGTCGGCACGCTTGAGCAGGCTGTCCACATCATCACCGGCGCAATAGCGCGCAACCCCGAAGCTCGAGGTGATCCTGATCAGCTTGCCGCCTGCCATGATCGCGGTCTTTTCAATGGCCTCCCGGATCCGGTTGGCTAGACAGGCCGCCGAATAGAGGCTTTGGCTTTCGCTGATCAGCGCAAATTCCTCACCCCCCAGACGACCGATCAGGTCGCCCTCCGCCGAGGCGATCTTGGCGACGGTCCGGATGACCTCATCACCGGCATCATGGCCAAAGCGGTCATTGACCGATTTGAAATGGTCGAGATCGAACATGATGGCCGAGACTGCACTGTCCGGATCCTGCCGCTCGATGAGGGCGTGGGTCTTCTCCAGAAAGGCGCGGCGATTATAGAGGTTGGTCAGGGAGTCGTGATTGGCCAGCTGGACCAGCTGCTTCTGCAGCATGACCACCCGTTCCGCGACGCGCAGACGGGCCAGCAGGATTTCCTCCTGCAAGGGCTTGTGCAAGAAGTCGTCTGCGCCACTGTCCAGTGCTTCCACCAGAATATGGGCGTTGGTTTGCTCGGAAATGGCGACCACATACATGGGCTTGCGCGCGGTTGCCAGAATGCGGCAGTTCCAGCATATTTCAAGCCCGGAGTTGTCTTTCAGATTGAGAGAGACGATGACAACGTCGATGTCAGCTGTCTGCTGGACAAAGCTCCATGCCTCGTCGCCATTGGTGAAGGCGAACACGGTCTCCCGCCGTTGCTCCAGAATGGTGCGAACCGCTTTGCAGTCCTCGTAATTATCTTCAACCAGTACAATTTTCATCCGGTCTCCAACACTTGGTCTTGAGGTGTCCCGTTGCCAGCTTTATCGCCAGAAGCAGGATTGGAAAGCGAGGCTTCCCTATAATGGGAGAGATCTCAATAATTTGGAATAAATCAAAGTTGCGTAATAAAAAGTCTCTGAGAGATGTTAAACGCAAAGAGAATAAAGATTTGGTTGCCAGAATTCAGAACTTGGAAAAAATGACGATGGTGCGACGGTTGACCGCAGAATGCCGAGATTGGTCAGGCGATTCCGCCCAACGCTCTCAAGCCGGGTCGTCGCGTAAGATCTGCTGGTGTCGGTGGGGTCAGATATCGGAATCGATCGACTGCAAAAAGCGATCCGCTTCCAGAAGAGCCCGATCTCTCTTGAAACGCAGGGAGCTCAAATCCCATTTCAAGTCTTCCATCTCGTTCCTCAATGATCCGAGACGTTTGGCGGCCTTGGGGTTGTCCCTGTTCGCCATGAGTTCTTCCCGGTTCCGGCGCAGGCTGGAGATTTCCCGTTCCTTCTCGGCGATCTCGGTTTCCACCTCGTGCAGTTCACTGCCGCGCATGAAACCACGCATGAATTCAGGCTCACTCGCCGGCGAACAGATATGCTGGTAGCTGTAGCCATTGCGCCCGACGGAAAAGCCGTTCGATGGCGTGCAATAGGTAATCAGCCCCCTCTGATAGCCCTCGTTGTATAGCTTCTGATCCGGCACGATATCATATTTGGCGCAAGCCTTGAGATGGTCCTCGAAGCGGGCGGTTGTCCGGCCTTCCATGGCATCATTGGTGCCGACGCTGGCCCAATCGCCCATCTTGCATTCTTCCTGCGACAGGCTGGCGCAGCCCGCCAGAAGCGGCACAATAAGGGCGAAGGTCAGAAGGCTACGCATGAGAAGTCTCGGCTCCGTGATTGTCTTGCGTGGCTGAATAGCCGCAAATCTCATCTCTGACCGGAATGCTCTGCTTGCGAGCGATATGTGTCAAGACACAAAGAAACTTTTCTGCAGTCTATATATGGTTAATGATTTATGTATAGGATCAGGTGAGATAAACGTTCACGAGGCGGAGTCGGGCCATGGTGCCACAGACAGTGCAAAGGCAATTCGATAAACTCTCCAATATGTTGCCAAGAGATACGGCAATGGTCGGGCTGGGCGCAAGTTGGCGCACATGGCGCACATGGCGTTCTGGCTGGGCGCCGCTGGCCGTGGCGATGGTTGCGGCCGGGCTGATGGCCGGAGCGGCAACGGGGTCTGCTTCAGCCCAGACCTCTGCCAAACAGCTCTTCGGCGCGCAGAAACTGCCCGCCAATCTCCAGTCCCGCGCTATCGGGTCCTATGCCAAGGGCTGTCAGGCCGGGGCGGTTGCCCTGCCTGTTGATGGACCGGCATGGCAGGCCATGCGCCTGTCGCGCAATCGCAACTGGGGGCAGCCGGTGCTCATCGACTTTCTGGAAAAGCTTGCAGTGGATGCAAGGGCCCATGACGGCTGGAACGGATTGCTTGTCGGCGATATAGCTCAGCCGCGTGGCGGCCCGATGATAACCGGTCATGCCTCTCACCAGATCGGGCTTGATGCCGACATCTGGCTGCGTCCGATGCCGGAACAGCGCTTTGACATGAAGGAACGGGAAACCGTCTCCGCCATCTCGATGCTGAAGAACGGCACCCGTTCCGTTGATCCGAGCAAATTCACATCGGCCCAGTTCCGTCTCATCAAGCGGGCCGCATCCACCCCCGGAGTTGCCCGCATCTTTGTGCATCCCGGCATCAAGAAAGCCCTGTGCGACATGGCAGGGAATGACCGCGCCTGGCTGCGGCAGGTGCGCCCCTGGTATGGCCACTACTACCACTTCCATGTCCGTCTGGCCTGCCCTCCCGGCAATCCGGGCTGCAAGGATCAGGCACCGCCGCCAGCCGGTGATGGTTGTGGCAAGGAACTGGCCTGGTGGCTCTCGGACGAACCCTGGACGCCCAAGAAGCCCGACCCCAACAAGCCGCCCGTCAAGAAGCATGTCATGACGCTGGCCGATCTGCCCGATGCCTGTCAGGCGGTGATCGCCGCAGGCCCGACCCCTGGGGCTACTGTAGCCTCCGCCGCGGTCGGTTCGGCACCCTATGTCCCGATCGAGGATGATGCGCCCGTAGCAGCTCTGCCCAAACCGAGGCCGCTGGTCAACTGAAGGCCGGAATATGTCTCACCGGGCCTCTGACGGGAACGCCAGAGGCCAGATCCAGAGGCCAGATTCCGAGGCAAGCCATAGGCGAGCGCCGCAGCTTCATGAACCGGGGCAGCGCACGCCGGTGCCGCCCAACCCGCAATAGCCATCGGGATTTTTGGCAAGATACTGCTGATGATAGGCCTCGGCATAATAGAACGGCCCATGCGGTCTGATTTCGCTGGTGATCGGCCCATATCCCTTTTTGGCAAGTTCGGCCTGATAGCGCGCCTGCGATTGCCGGGCCTCGGACAATTGCTCTTCCGAATAGGTGTAGATCGCCGAGCGATATTGCGTGCCGATATCGTTGCCCTGCCGCATGCCCTGCGTCGGATCATGCTGTTCCCAGAACACGGCCAGCAGAAAGGAGAGAGGCAATATTTCCGGATCATAGACCACCAGAACGGTCTCGGCGTGTCCTGTCCCGCCACTGCAGACCTCTTCATAGGTCGGGTTCGGGGTATGGCCTCCACTATATCCCACGGCTGTCACGTGAACCCCGTTCATCTGCCAGAAAAGCCGCTCTGCACCCCAGAAGCAGCCCATGCCAAACTCGATGATATCGCAATGGGCTGGGAACGGCGGATGCAGCGGGTGGCCGAGGACAAAATGGGTCTCGGCGGTTGCGATGGGCGTTTGTCGGCCGGGCAGGGCCTCTTCCCTGTTGGGCATTTCCAGCTTGCGACGGTGTAATCCAAACATGGTGCATTCCTCCACGGCTGAACGGTGAATGTGAATGATGGTATAGCGGACGTCAGACTTTGAGGCCGAAGCCGATGGCCATATGGGCCGATTTTTGCCAACGGCAAAAGCACGCTGATCCTGACCGGTCGTCAGCCCAAAAAGGCGTGGTCGGGCCGCTTACTGATAGATAGGGTCGTCCATCAGATCCGGATCATCTTCGGGCGGCGTTTTCTGCCCAGATAGACAAACAACAGTCCGATGATGGCCGCAAACAGCCAGGCAGGCATCATCAGGATCCACTGCACCACCGGATCCCAAATCAGGGGATGCACATTGCGCTGGATGACAGCCTGAGCCAGATTGAGGCTTTCCCGGTGCATCTCGAACCATGTCTCGCCCAGCGGCTTCATGACAATCCGGTTGGCCGCAATCGATCGCACACCATCAAGCACCAGAGCCAAGAGGGCTAAGGCGCAAATCCATAATCCGATGAAGGAAAAAACAAATCGTATGACTCTCATCGAACCCGCCTTTCACAGTCCAAGCCTTGCTCAAGAAGCGACGCCTCAGGTCTCATCACTATAGTCTTCATGATCAACGCTTGGGTATCACATTTGTTGCAGCATCATCTCAAATTAATGTGCATTTTATGATGATTGCGCACAATCTCAAAGGCAGCAGGGATATCAGTACCGGATTCTGCTGCCAGCAAGGCCCACCGGAGCTTGGACGGCCTGTTTTCACCCTGTAAAAGCAGTTCGGCACAGTGAAATTACGAAAGAAAAACAGATTTTTAGCCAGGATTGCCAAGGAAGTTGTGTTTTCTGTCAACAGGTGCAATTTTAGTGGCTTGCGTTCCCGCTTTTTTTGGCTATAGTGCGCCCACACTTTAGGGTACGGAGAGGTGGCCGAGTGGTCGAAGGCGCACGCCTGGAACGCGTGTAGGCGGGTAACCGTCTCCAGGGTTCGAATCCCTGTCTCTCCGCCATTTTTCAAGCAATAAATTGGAATTTATATAGTAAATTCAATCGCTTGATGCGAGATCCCCTGCACCCCCCCCCAAAAAAAAGCTACACAAACCTATGCAAAGGTCTATGGCCCTTTCCACGGTTTTCTTCAATTCTTTCATGTTGAGTGGAACTGACTGAACGCTTCAACCTGCAAGGGATGCATTCGAGCCAAGTAGCTCGGCATTGGTCGATTTACGCGAATTGCGACGAGCGATTTTGTGCCTGCTTCTCGCAGGCCTGTTTCGGGCGGAAAGCGGTCATTTCCCGCAGGTGCGAGTTCGCAGATTCTTCTGGTCAAAGCAGCCATCCAGGAATGCTAGAGGAGCGTTTTAGTAACCGTAGTCTGTTTAAGCGAGGAACCGGTCTTAATTCGCAGTCCTGATCAGGCAGATCAGCACGATAGCATAAATCCACATGGCTTCTGTCCACTTTGTGTGGAGTAGCTCATGCCTACAGAATACAGGCGCATTTAGTGATAACAATTCCAGGTTATCAGTCAATGTAAATATTACAATTCGATTGAATATGTAAAACTTAGAATAAATTCACAGTTTTTGGCTACAAATGTACCATTCATAGACAATTTTTCAGCCGTCGAGTGACTTATATAATCAGAAACATTAGAGTTGGTTTAATGTTATTTAGAAAGTGGGGATTTGGAAATGAGGAAATTTTCTTCAATTATCTTGATGATGTCACTTACAGTTGTTGCGTCTTCTTTACTGACTGCTTATGCGCAAGCAGCTCAATATAGATACGTGATTATAGGTACAGACGGCAGAATAAAGTCGACGTCAAATGTTTGGCCAGGAAGAAATAGTGGTGGCACATATTTTCTGTTTTGCGGAACTGGCAATGGATCTGGGAAATATTTCTCGACAAACTTCAGATATGGACGTGCCGATGCGACCCGACATGTAGTGCAAATTTATGGCAATAGTGGTTGGAATAACTATTGTGGGATAAGAACAAGAAACAACTAAATTTATAAATTGGTTTGGTGAGACGAATATTTGTTTTCACCAAATCAATTTAT
Organism: Cohaesibacter haloalkalitolerans; assembly: GCF_003574655.1. Classification (GTDB taxonomy): domain Bacteria; phylum Pseudomonadota; class Alphaproteobacteria; order Rhizobiales; family Cohaesibacteraceae; genus Cohaesibacter; species Cohaesibacter haloalkalitolerans. The sequence continues at coordinate 106,068 of NZ_QNUM01000001.1, read as the reverse complement.
CTCGGTTCTTCTTTAAGTGGCAATTGTATCTCGGATTGCATGAGTGGTGTTAAGCAAAAGGGGGCAGGGTAATGCGAATTATTTTAGCTATGGGTATCTTGGGCCTTATCTGTACCTCAGCTTTTGCGGAACAATCGCAAGCACGCTTCACTCAGGGACTACAGATCTGCAAAGATTTTGGCGATGACGGCTTCTTTGTTAAGGACAGATTGGAGGAACAAGGCTGGGTTGGCAATTTCAACGAGGATTACGGCACGGATATCCTTTATAGCCCGGGTCGAACCATCTGGGTGATACCACCCTCAGAAGGAGCAAAACCACCTGCAACTTGCTCCGTGATTTCCGATACTGTGACCATTTTCAAGGCTGAAGAGTCGGTTCAACTGGTAATTTCCAGTAGCAATCAAAACTATCAGCTTCTTTCAAATCAGGGTTGCTCGGAATACGACCTCAATGGAGCACAGAAGATCAGAATCTGGTCCGACGGGCAGGATGATTTTTGCACCGACCCCAATAGTGCGAGAGTGGAAGTCATCACCTTTCATAACCCGGTGGCAGGACAATGATAAGGCTGGCCGAGGATCGCTCTCCTCAACGCTATACAAGCTTGCCAAATAGGCCAAAGCGCTGTCCCAAATGCAAAAGCGGTACAATGATGGCAACGAGAGCCACTGTTGGGGGAGGCTGGGGTGGAAATGGTCTGCGGTTTCTCTACTGCTGCGAACAGTGCGATAACAAGGCTCTGATTGAAGCTCGCTCTATCCAGATTTCACAGGCCATGGTTGGCGTTTTGCTTTGCGTCGCAGGTATCGTCTTCGCCGTCACGCTGGATGCTCCTTCCAACATAGCGCTCTGCATAATGTTGCTTGGACTAGGCGGATTTACAGTATTCTGGTCTTTGTGGGGCAAGTACGGTTTATTTGCCGATCTCCCTTCCCAAGTCAACAATCAGCAGAAACTGTTGGTCGAAGATGGGATATTCCTATCTGAGGCAGAGGAATATGCCCAGAAGCGGCGCACCAAACGCGTCACATCCATAATTTATGCCATTGTTTGCTTGACCTTTGTGTTACTGCTCTTGGACCTGATTTTACAATGGAATTGAATGGCGATGAGGTGCTTGGCAAGGCTGATTTTCCTTATCGGCTTCAAACGGGCCAAACTTGGGCAATGCTGCTTCTAATTCTCGTCTTTTCAGGCCTTTGTTTCTTCATGAGCTATAGTCGACTTACCAATTCTCCATCGCATCCACTCGAATTTGCAATTTGGGGCCTAGGGGCAGTTGGATCAGTTGCACTGGCTCTGCTTTTATTCAACGCATGGAAGGCTCAGAGGCATTCCGGTCGAGCCATCCATCTTGGTGCTGATGGACTGGAACTCCCGCGAACGATTCTGACACGCAAGCAGATCTTCATCAGATATAGCGACATCGACGCGGTGTTACTGGAAAAAGCACCTCGCGGAGGCTTTCAATCCATAAGGATTCGGCATTCTGGCAAATCGACAAATGTTTATGAAATTGGATTTTCCAGCAAATCCAAATATTTAAAATTTTACATGTCTTTATTGAAGCAGAAGAACTTGACTTTTGCGATAGAGGAATAAAATAGCGATAGAAGTGACTATGCAGTATTGTGGTCTAGGACCATGATTTTATCGTTTATATATTCAGACATTTTCTTTGGATCTCCCAAGGTCTTGTAGCACTGACGCCCTGAATGCGTAGATGGTGCTTCAAAATCTAATGGCAGCTTTTAGGCGGCAGCGTTGCTGCATCAGAACGCAAGCGCACGTCGCCTTTGGGCCGCGAATACCAATCACGATCCTAGATGTGCAATTTCGGGCTATGATGCAGCGAATCAGGCCGCTCGGAGCCCATTAGAGACCTTCGAATTGAGGGATCATGCGCTGATGCTTCAACGGGGGCCGGAAAACGCGGTCCATTGCTGACCCTCGCCAGCTGACATCTGCCTCAAAATGACTTCTGCATTCCTGCCGTTCGAACGAAGTGCAGTATTTCAATCGACCAGATGACGGGTGAGCGGACGAAGGAGACATTTGGTGCTAGAGCGAGATTTCATGGCACCTGAAAGCGCTTCCGGAAAATCGGACGGTCATTAAGCTTCTCGACTACGAGTTCGACGGTTCGCAGCTCTTTCCAGTAACCATCATTTCATCGATAAGTTCCCTCGCAAATGCAAGGTTGGGTGGAGACGAGGCAAACAGGAGGCGGTACACAATCGGCGCGAACAAATGATTGATGAGCGCGTCGCTGGATGGAACCTCTTCGCCTCTCTCGGCTGCTCTTTCCAGCATGATGTCAAATTGCTGACGCATATAGTTGGCGCAGGCATCGGCATTCTCAATCTTCGGGCTGCTCAGGATATCGCGGAGTATTGTTCGCCCGACATCAGAGGTCATCTCCTCAATGTAGCCCTCAATCCAAACCTCAAGATCTCCACGCAATGATCCAGTAGACACCGGAGCTGCATCAGGCTGCATACGTTCCAGGGCGACATCCGAGAGCAGCTGCGCCAGGTCACCCCAACGACGATAGATTGTCGAGGGCGTTACGCCTGCCGCCTGCGCGATGAGTGGCACATTCAGGCTCTCTCTGCCTTGCGTTTCGATGAGGTTTCGCACGGTGTTATGCACAGACTGTTGAATACGAGCACTCCGCCCTCCGGGCCTTGTCGCCTTCAAATCATTCATGTTTTTTTGCTTCCCACTCCAATTCCTGCGTGTGGGCCTCTTTCACACATTGGAATTAAAGCTAATAATTTGCTTTAAGGGCGATCGTTCTATATATGTAAACGCTCAAAATTAGCTTTTACAGGAAAATTTAGAAATGTCAAACCTTTGCGATGCCAGTTGCCAGTCAACCGGCCAAACAGGTCGCTTGACCGCCATCATACATTCTCTATCCCTGATCGCCTTTTTTGCGGCTTCCAGCGCACCAACACCGCTCTATCGGCTCTATCAGCACAATTGGGCTTTTTCTTCCGACGTCTTGACGCTGATCTTTGGTGTCTATCCCATCGCGCTGCTCGTTGCGTTGCTGTTCGCGGGCAAGCTGTCGGACTTCATTGGCCGCAGGCCGGTCATTGCTCTGGCACTTGGCATCGAGATTGTGGCAATGACCATCTTCCTGTTTGCTCAGTCCCCATACTGGCTGTTGGGTGCCAGAGTGATGCAGGGCGTTGCGACGGGACTGGCAACCGCGGCTCTCGGTGCTGCACTTCTCGATCTTGATCAACAGCTCGGGGGCTTCATCAATAGCGTAGCTCCGATGAGTGGGATGGCGCTGGGGGCACTGGGGACCGCAGCGCTGGTACAGCTTGCTCCCGCTCCTTTGCATCTGGTCTACATAGTGCTGTTGGCTGCGTTTCTTGCGCAAACTGTCTTCACATGGATGGTGCCTGAGACGAGAGCACCACGCCCTGGAGCGATCGCCTCGCTGCGCGCGCGTATCGCGATTCCCAATGCGGCGCGTGTAGAATTGCTGGCCGTCACTCCGATCAATGTAGCTCTCTGGGCGATGGGTGGCTTCTATCTTTCCTTGATGCCAACTCTGATTTCACAGGCAATCGGAGATAGCTCGGTCTGGCTTGGCGGCATCAGCGTTGCTGCTCTGACGCTGAGTGGAGCGGCGTTCATTGTGATGCTTAGCAATGCGAAGCCGCGCACGGCCCTGATCGGCGGTGCCTATTCATTGCTTGCAGGATTGGTTGTGACACTGATCGGCATCAATGCCAGCATGACGAGCCTTCTGATTGTGGGGTCCATGATTGCCGGTGGTGGCTTCGGATTGGGATTTCTGGGTGCGATGCGCAGCGTTATGCCACTGGCCAAGGCAGATGAGAGAGCAGGTCTCATGTCGGCTTTCTACCTCCAGAGCTACCTTGCCAATAGTGTGCCCACCATTTTGGCTGGTTTTCTTACCCGTAATCTCGACCTGACCGTTGTCGCTGATGTCTACGTCCTGGGCCTGATCGTGATGGTCACAATAGGATTGGGGCTCACCCTGAGGAGAAAGCAAACCTCAACCAGCTAGCCCCTGTGCGAACTTAAGCAAACACCACAAACTGCCTATCATAAAGCTGCTTCTGGATACTCTCAGCCATCCGTACAGCTTGGGAGCGAAATGCTGCGCTTTAGTCGAATGTCAGGAATGAGGAGGCTGATTTTTTAGCCTCAGAGGTCGGCGAACGGCGGCTCTGGGCCGCCTCTTCCATGGGCTCAATGAGATCTGGTCATGATTATGCCAATCTGAGCATTGCAGATGCGCTTATGAATAGACGCCTGATTGGACCGACAGCAAATAGGCAAGAACACTGTCAGATTTGCGCTCGGCAACCAAATCAAACGCAGTTTTTCCGGCCCAACCGGGAATCGGTTGATGTTTAAACCAAAGAGCTGCACGCTGATCAGACCCAGTCATTGTCAACGGCGGAGTAAAAGCCGGCCATGAGGTGGCGCAAAAGTCGGCCACTTGCGCCGCAGGCATTCGACTGCCGGGAGGGCGTAGCCCGAGCGGGGGGTGAATGCCTGCGTGACGACTTTCCTTGAAGGGTTTTATGTGGCCTTTCGCGCCTTGCTTTGAGCAAGACGATAGCTCTCGCCATTCATTTCCAGAATGTTGACGTGATGTGTCAGGCGATCAAGCAATGCACCGGTGAGCCGTTCGGTTCCGAAGGTCTCTGTCCATTCATCGAACGGCAGGTTGGAGGTGATCAGTGTCGCCCCCCGTTCGTATCGCGGCGAGATCAACTCGAAGAGGAGTTCCGCCCCGGTTTTGGATAGAGGGACGAAGCCCAATTCGTCCGTTGCCCGGCAGGACATGCTTGCATGTCCGAGAGGGGATGATCAGCAGCTTGACGTTTGCCATCTGCTTCTGGACACGCAACAGGCGGCGCTCGTCACGCGCTTCCATCAGTTCATTGACCAGGGCCTCAGCGGTGGTGAAGCCGACATTCATCCCTTTCTGGCAGGCAGCAAGCCCCAGGCCCAGCGCCACATGGGTCTTGCCGGTTCCGCTGGGACCCAGCGCAATGACGTTCTCGCGCCGGTCAACCCATTCGCAGCGCGCCAGTTCCAGCACCAGCATCTTGTTGAGCCTCGGTATCGCCTTGAAGTCAAAGCTGTCAAGTTGAACACTTCCGCGAGGGCACGAGTGCCTCAGTCAGCGCCGATATGCTCGGCGGAACCACGTTCAAGGGACATATCGATAGCCTTGCTCCGGTAACAGGGTCTGAATTCGCCTTGCTCGCACCACAGAATGCAACAGGCACTTTACCAAAATCGTGCAGCGCATTCCGGTCGAGATCATTCTGGATCCCATCGAACCGACCGAGGGGCCATCCCTGCGGCCCGGAACGTCAGTTGTCGTTGACATCAACACCAAAGAAGGCAAGCAGCAATGACTGCCACCGGAGCCCCGTCATCAAGTGTGCCTATGGCAGGGGCTGATGTGCCCTTTGAGCCCAAAGGTGGTATGTTCGGTTTCTTCCCGATGATTGTCCGGATTGACCGACCCAACTGGCACCTGTTCAAGACGATCGACTTTCTTAGCATCGTGCTTGTTGCCGGCTTCCTCGGTTCGCTGGAATTTGTCCTTGATGAAGGAGCCAGAAAAGACTGGTTTGAAAGCCGGTTAATTGTTGCGTTTGCCTTTCTGTCCGCAGCGTCCGGGATATTGCTGGTCTGGCGCAGCCTGACACCGGAACACCCGACCATTGAATTGCGCGTTTTTGCGAACCGGAATTTCACCGTCGGCTGCATCCTCGCGTTTGTCCTGGGGATGTGCCTGATTGGGCAAACCTATATCGTGCCACAGTTTCTCTCCCATATTCGGGGTTACAACGCCATGCAAATCGGTCATGTCATGGCGGTAACCGGTTTGGCGATGTTTCTCAGTGCTCCGATTGTCGGGAAGCTCGAGACAATACTGGACGTCCGCGTCATTCATTTCTGCGGCTTTGCCCTCGTGTGTCTGGGTCTCTATCTCAACTCGCACATGACAACGGAAGTGGGCTTCAACGAGTTGCTGGCCCCTCAGATTACACGAGGCGTTGGTCTCATTCTCAATCTGGTGACCATTACCACCGTGTCTCTGGGCACCTTGCCACGCGACATGGTGAGTGCCGGGTCGGCCCAGTTCAATGTATTCCGTAACATGGGCGGAGCGGTGGGGCTTGCCCTGATCAACACCCAATGGGACGGACGATATGACAAGCATTACTGGTGGATGATGGAGCGGTTGACGAACACCAACCAGATTTTTTCAGATCAGGTGACCATGCTCTCCAATTACATGGCCCAGCTCTCTGGTGTGAACACGGATAGTGAGGTCGCTGCCCTTTACAACATTACAGCGCAGGTGCAGAAGCAAGCCTCGATCATGGCCTGGAATGATGTCTTCCTGATGCTTGCGGTTGCGTTCCTGTTTGCCGCTCCCTTCACACTGCTTCTGTCCAAGCCAAAAGCTTGAGCAAGATGCCGCGGCACAAGCAAAGCGGTCCAGTCGAAGGCTATGGCATGGTTGGTCCGAAAGACATCCATTGGCGTGAAGACCCCCATGCACCGGCATGGTCAACCGCCCCCCTGCTCAGGCGGCGTTCTGTCTGGAGTTGACCATGTTGCGGCCATTGCTCTTGCTGAAATAGAGAGCGGTATCGGCCTGTATCAAAAGGCTCTTGGCATCCATAGCCTCGGTTGCAGTCTGGGTCGCGACGCCAATGCTTGCTGTAACAACATTGGCAGTGCCTGATTTTTCATGTGCGATGCCACGAGCCTGAATGGTCCAGCATATTTGATCAGCAACGGCTTCGGCTTGCCTGTTGTCAAGGCCAGCGAGGATGACGGCGAACTCTTCGCCTCCGATGCGGGCCGCAAACCCCGTCTCGCACGCTTCCATGATGGCCCTTGCGACCTGTTTCAGGCAAGCATCGCCAGCCGGGTGTCCATAATAATCGTTGTAATTCTTGAAATGGTCGATATCGATCATCAAGACCGAAATTGGCGCCCCGTTGTCTTTTGCTTTCTGGATTTCAGAATCAAGACGGATATCAAAGGCACGGCGGTTTGGCAGCTCTGTCAAGGGATCGGTTTGCGATAGCAGTGCCAGTTCTTCTGCCTGCTGCTGGATAACCAGATTGCGGATATTCTCGCGCAGCATCAGCAGATAGCTGTTTCGTTCCGACTTCTCGATGCGATAGCTTGCAACCAGAGAAAAAATCATCGCAGAGAAATAGGTCTCGATAATCGACGAAACAGTATGCCACGAAGCATCCAGAAACAGGATCGCTGAAAGAGACATGACAACCGTCGCCAAGCCCGAGGTGATCGCCTTGCATTTGAACGTCATGGGGAAGGCAATATTGAACGTGATGATGGCCAGCACCTGCCCGAAATAGATTCCTATGGCGCCATTATCCGCGAGATAGTTGTGATTGACTGCGGGCACCAGGGACACAAACAAACACAGCACCGCAAACAGGAACTCTCGCCTGAACTTTTTCTGCGGAAAGAAGTGGAGCAATGCTGTGGCCATCAGGGTCGGTAATACAACCAAAAGATGAGCCGCCAAGAGAAACGTGCCGACACGCTGCGGCAAGACTTCCCCTTTGGCAACAATGCCAACACAGATCGCCTCAAAGATCAGAAGAGAAATCAACGCCACCTGAACAAACTGCTTGTTCCGCAACGTATTGATTCTATTTTGATAATGATTTTCCAGCTCAGTATCGAACCGAAGGGACAATCCGGTCCTCGCCATTTCGGTATCGGTCAGCGCATATAGATGTGTCTGAGCAAGGTCACCTTTGAACATGGAAGAAATTCCCTACACGAGTATCCAAGTTCTTAAGTAGCTCATATTGGTGAACAAATGCACAATCCAATCCTGGATTGTTTTTGCGAATGAAACCGAATAGGCACCTCTCAGCCTCCCCTTCAAGAGGCCTTCGCACATAGCCAGACTTGCTCCTCAATAAGCAAAAAAGGGGGGCCTGAATCAAGCCCCCCTTCTCGTTTGATTGCCAACAGAGCTTTCACGCTACTGATGCGTTCGATGCCTTGCCTTTTTTCCATCTGCCGAGCAGATAGCGGATAAAGGGCAGGAACAGCGTCAGGATGGCAGCGAGCAAAAGCACGATCGTGATTGGTCGCGTGTAGATAAAATCGTAGCTGCCATTCGACAGAGACAACGCCCTGCGGAAATTGGCTTCAGCCATTGGGCCCATGATCAGGGCCAAGACAACCGGAGAGGCCGGGAACTCCCATTTCTGCATGAAGTAGCCAACAACACCTGCAACCAGCATGATGCCAACGTCAAACAGCGAATTGTTGAGCGCGTAAGTGCCGACAATGCAAAGGATCAGGATGGCTGGAGTCAGGATTGCGTTGGGAACTTTCAGCACCTTGGAGATCACCCGCAAGGACAACAGGCCAAAAATCAGCATGCAGATGTAGCAGAAGAGCATACCGATGAAGAGCGTGAAGACCATGTCCGAGTGCTGCTGGAACAGCAAGGGACCAGGTTGCAACCCCTGCAGGGTCAAGGCGCCGAGCATGATCGCGGTGACAGCATCACCCGGAATGCCCAGTGTCAGCATGGTCAGCAAGGCACCACCGGTACAGCCGTTGGCACCAGACTCGCAGGCGGCAACACCGGCCAGCTCCCCTTTGCCGAAATTCTCCGGCGTCTTGCTGAAGCGCTTGGCTTCGCTATAGGCAACAAAGGCCGCCACGTCAGCGCCAGCCCCCGGGATCATGCCCATGAGGACACCCAGGATGGTGGAGCGGCCGATGGTCGGCAGGATCTTGCGGAATTGCATCCATGGCGGCAACAAGCGCCCAAGCGCGGTGGTTGCGGTTTCACGGAATTCCGGGTTTTCCATTGCCTTGAAGGCTTCCGCCGCAGCAAACAGGCCGATCATCACGGCGATGAAGGGCACTTCATAGAGCTCGCTGAAACCGAAGGTGAAGCGAGGAAAGCCCCCCATCGGGTCAAGCCCCACCATGGCGAGCAACAGACCCATGAAGCCGGCAATCAGCCCCTTGATCGGATAGCGCCCTGCAATGGAGGAAATGATGGACAGGCCAAAGCAGGCAAGAGCGAAACTTTCGGAAGCGGAAAACTTGAGAGCGAAGTTGGCCAGAATCGGCGCCATGAAGATAAGCACCAGAATACTGCCCGTCCCGCCAAGGAAGGAGGACATCGTGGCGGTGCCAAGGGCGATGGAAGCCTTGCCCTGTTTGGTCAGTTCATAGCCGTCCAGAGCCGTCGCTGCCGCCGCCGGGGTGCCGGGGATTTTGAGCAGAATGGCAGTCACCGAACCTGCATAGACGCCGCCAAAAAAGACACCACAGATCATCAGGAGACCCGAAATCGGGTCCATGCCGAAGGTGAAGGGCAGCAGAATGGCGACGCCCATGGTGGCCGTCAAGCCGGGCATGGCGCCAATGAAAATGCCGAGCAGAACCCCCAGCATGGCAAAGAGCAGGGCAACCGGATCAGTTGCCAGATTGGTAACGCCCTGCAGAAGCATGGAATAGTCGAGCAATGTAAAAGTCTCCTTCTGCCGAGCGTTACATATCGAACAGGGTTATCTCGGGAAGTGGAACACTCAGCCCGTAGGAAAAGACCAGATAGATGGATGCGGACAACAGGACGGCAAAGATGCCGTTCCAGAGATACTGGCGTCGCCCCATAAGCCTCATGAGGGCAAAGAGATAGAGGATCGAGCAGATCTCGAAGCCCAGATACGCCATCGCGTAGATGCACAGGACGGTTGCTCCCACGCCAATCAGCACTCGCCAGTAATTCGGTTTACTGTCCGGGGTGGCTTCATCTGTTGGTGCGATGGCATCCGGGCTTTTCAGCGTCAGGACGATTTGTGCCACGCAAAGCACGATCAGGAAGAAGGCAAAGATATTGGGAAAGCGGGCCGGACCTATGTCGGTAGGAAGCGGGGTTTGGGGAAAGCTGAAAGTCAGAAAAACAGAACAGAGGGCAATGACAATGATCAGAGCGAGAAAGCAAAGCGTTCCGATCCGATCCCCCCTGGTCAGAGCAGCATCTTCGTTCTGACTGGTTGCTGAAGCGCTCATGGTGTGATCTCCAATGCGCCCGGCGGCATTCGCAAGGAAGTGCCACCGGAACTGATTATCTCAGGAGCGAACCCCTATTTTGCCAGACCCAGGTCAGTCATGAGCTGTTTGTAGTAAACATCGTCATGAGCGATCTTTTTCTGGAAAGCTTCGCCGTCAAGATAGAAGAAGTTGAGGTTCATCTTGGCCAGCTGTTCCTGGAATGCAGGATCGTCAGCTGCCTGTTTGGTGACTTCGCCAATAACCTTCAGAGCGTCTTCCGGCACTTTGTTCGGAACGACAATGCCGCGCCAGGTGCCGATGGAAAGGTCAATGCCGCCTTCCTTCAGGGTCGGAACATCAGGGAAGGCCTTGACGCGTTCGTCAGCCATGACACCCAGCATCTTGAGGGTCCCTGCTTTCACGAAGTTGGAAACTTCAGCCGGGCTGACGGATACGGCTTCGATATGGCCGCCGAGCAGCGACGTTACGGCCGGGTTGGCCCCTTCGAACGGAACGTTGTTGAATTTGACGCCGGTTTCCTTGGACAGGGCTTCGGCAGCAAGATGCCAGATGGCGCCGGTGCCGGAGTTGCCAACGCGAACTTCACCGGGATGTTCCTTTGCATAGGCAAGGAATTCCTCAACGGTGTTCCATGGTGCATCAGCGCGAACGGTGATGGCGCTCGGGTCTGCGTTGAGCTGTGCAACGGCCTTGAACTCGTCAGCCTTGAAGGTGGCAAGGCCCATGTGTGGCAGCATGGTGATTTCAGCAGTGCCCATGCCGACGGTGTATCCGTTCGGGCGGGCCTTGGCGATCGCGGTGAGGCCGACGGCACCACCACCACCGGTCCGGTTCACAACGCCGATGGCTTTTGAAAGATGCTTGTTGGCAGCATCAGCAAAGGCGCGGGCGACCAGATCGGTACCACCACCAGCAGAATAAGGAACAATCAGTTCGATGCCCTTGTTTGGAAAGCTCGCAGCCTGAGCCTGAACCCCAACCAAGCCCATTGCTGCAGCCACAATTGTGCCAAGCATGAGTGTACGACGATTCATAATATTACCCTCCCGAGTAAACTCGTATCATTCATTATCATTGTTCTGCACCTTCACGATTATTTGTGAGGTGCCAATAAGATCCCCGTTACATGGCCTTCCGTTCATTTCTGATGGCTGTAACGAAGTTTTGTGCACGCTCGGCAAGTTCGGTCGCAGTGAGACCTGGCTTGTAGAGCGCACTTCCCAGTCCGAACCCTGCGGCTCCGGACATGAGGAATTCATGCATGTTGTCCGGGCGGATGCCCCCAACCGGCAACAATTTTGTGTTCTTTGGCAGGATGGTTCCGATGGCCTTGACCACTGCCGGAACCAGCAACTCTGCCGGAAAACATTTGAGCGCGTTGGCACCGGCCGCAAGGGCAGCGAACGCTTCCGTCGGAGTGGCAATACCCGGCGTGCAGATCATGTCTGCTGCACGAGCGGCCTTGATCACTGCATTATCCGAATGCGGCATGACCACGAGATCGGCACCGATGGCAGCAAGTCGGCTCACCTCGTCCACGGATGTTACCGTACCGGCACCGACCAGCGCATCTGTCGGCAATGCCTTGCGAACGGCTTCGATACTGGTGAAGGGATCGGGCGAATTGAGCGGAATCTCGATCAGACGAAACCCTTGATCGTAAAGCACCTGTGTCAGTGGCAAGGCCTCATCCGGGCGAACACCGCGCATGATGGCAACCAGTGGCAGGTGTTCAAAGGCAACTTCAAATCGATCTAAGAGAGTGTCTGACATATTTCTTCTTCCTCAATCCAACAAACCGGCTGCCTTTGCGAGCCAGAACAGCCCGTCAGGCGCTGGATTCCCGCCCCCAGCGCAGGGAGCTTCCGAATTTCATAGGGACGTCCACCCCAGTCCTGGTCAGTCAACATCACGCCTCCCAAGATCCTGAGAAATGGCTGCCGATGTTTCCCGCACAAGCGGCGCAAGCTCGTCCATGCGTTCAAGAGGCATGAAGGGAACGGCACTTGCGACACTGATAGAGGCAACCAGCTTGCCAGAAATATCGAAAATCGGAGCGGCCACGCAGCGAATACCGATCTCGTTCTCTTCCATGTCGACGGCAAAGCCCTTTTCTTTCGACCGGGCAAGGTCAATCTCGACCTCTTTCCATGGCCGTGGTGCCACACGCTCGGGATGGCCCGCCTGCATGGCGCAGCCCCGGTCGTAATAGTCACGCCAGAGCTCTGACGGCAGGCCTATCAGCAGAGCCTTGCCAAGCCCGGTAAAAGCCATCGGCATGCGCTGTCCGACCTTGGATCGCATCACCAAGCCGCCTTGTGTACCATTGATCTTGGACAGATAAAAAACCTCGACCCCGTCGGGGATGCCAAGATGCACCGTGTCTCGGGTTTTGCTTGCAAGCGCCTTTAGATGGGGTTCGGCAACGAGAGCAAGAGGTTGCTGCTCCTTGGCCTTGTGGCCAAGAAAAACCAGCTCAGGACCGAGCAGATAGCCGTGACTGGGCAGATTGTAGAGATAGCCGAGCTGAACCAGGCTGGACAGCATCCGATGCGCAGTACTGCGCGGAATGCCGACAGCACGCGCGATCTCACCGGCGTCTTTTATATCTGAGGCGACGATCTGCAAGATCTCCAAACCACGCGCAAGCGTCTGCGTTCCCTTTGGGGAAGAGGGCTTGACTGATGGCTCAACCACTTTGTGCTGCATTGAAAATTTCTCCTGTGGAAGTGTTAGGAGCATGCATAAGAAATGTCAAATAGTAGAATATCAGTTCAAATAGTGAGACACGTTGGTGGAAAATTTCCGCTGAGTCAACTGTATGGCCATCCAACAAAAGCAGCTTTCCGAGAACCATGGCGACATCCTCGATGCTCTCTGGAAAAGGGCTGAGAGGATCCCAAGACGAACAGACGCAACAAAGCGATATGGTGCAAGCCCTGGTGTTGTTTGGGTTGTTTCAGCTGCAATCTGATGAACACGGGCAGCACCATACTCCCTCCCTGTGTTGTCTGCGTGTCACTGCGACCGTTGGCGCTCAACGAGCAAAGCTTTTGCCGATCACAATCTTGGATGTGCAGTAGGGTTTGGCACATCTTTTGCTTTCCGTTTTGTAGTTTTTAGAGAAGGCCACACCATGCAGCTCCCCATTTCAGGCATGATATCTCCGACGAAGCCTATCCGTTTGATGGCGACGAACGCACCCCAATCAGAAGATGCTTCGAAACAAGCATACGTGACAAAGGCAGAAAGCGATTCTCGTCCGGAGGCGTTGAAAGGCACTTACGCCAATCCGCCATTGACCGCTGAAACACAGGCGTCTCTTCTGGCACTTCAGGAAGATGCATCCCCTGACACGTCGGTGCAATCTGTTGATATCAATGGGCTATCGATCATCGTCTCAGGGCATAGCGTCGATGCTCGGGATGGCGTGTCTCTACTTCGAACACTCTCCCCGTCAGAGACCAAGTCCATGATGGCGGTGATCGCCTCAATGGATGACAGCACTGAGAATACAGGTGACGCAGGATTGCAGGAAGGGTCACAATCTGGCAGCAATATCATCAGGCTGGATAGGCAAGGTGTCATGATGGAGGTTGAAACCGAAGCCCTTGAGGCTCTGCCGGAGGGAGCCACATCTGCCTACATGAATGAGGATTTCCTTCACAGTCGCGGCCGTTGGAGCAGCGAAACTCCCTTGGAAATGAACAATTCCGATCGGGCCGTTGAGGAGGGGCGCAGATCGCGCCTTGAGACTCTGATGAATACCGTCGACGCCGAACGCCAGCTCCGGGCGCAATATGGCCAAGACGTCAAACTGATCTACAGCCACACCGACAACTCCTACATCATGCTGACACCGGATGATGCGAATTATGACACAATGAAGAGTGCGGAAAGCGCTGTACAAGGCGTCATTGACGACGTTCACAAAGGCTTTGTGGACAAAAGTACGGTTGCCGACATCTTGCAGCGGTATGGATACACCATCTAACGCTCGATTGACCGTTCACATTCTTCCCGGCAAGCCTTGCCCAGAGGGCAACATCTGCCCGGCAGCAAAGCAAGCCTACGTGCAATTGTCAGCCCTTTGATCTCTTGCCCTGACCCTTGCAAGCGTTTCGTTATTTTGCGTCGATGCGGATCGGTTGCTGGCCTCTATTTTGTGGGATGAACGATACTGTCCGGGGGGCTTGCCAGACATTGGGTGAAACATCGCGACAAACGCTGAAGGCGTACTGTATCCGAGTTCGAAAGCTGCTTGCTGGATGGACGCTCCGGCGGTTAACGCCTCAACGGCCCGCAAGAACCGCAATCGCTGGCGCCATTCAACCAGTGTCAGCCCCAGTTCACCAAGGCATCGCCGTTGCAGCGTCCGGCCTGTGGTATTGATATACTCGGCCCATTCTGCAACCGAACGATCATCTGCGGGGATTTTCCGCAGCTTTTCAAGAATTTTCTGAAGTTCTTTGGATGTCGCATAAGGCAGGTAATTCTTTTGCTTGGGTGCCTGTCCAAGCTGATCGACCACTTGGTTCAGCCGACCGCGACGGGTGATTGTTTCATATTTGCCGGGATCGAGTGTATCGAGCGAGACATTGATCCGGCGCACCCCAGCCTGTACCAACGCCTGCGCTTAACGGGCCAGTTGGGTGCCATTGGTCGTCAGGATAAGCTCGTCAAGCAGGCCCTTCTCCTGCTCGCGTCCGAGGGCTTCAACCAGTCAAGCACAGACCCAGCTTCAAACGGCAACTCGCATACATAGTCGCCGCCAAAGTCAACCCAGGCATCGTGGATCTGATCGGCCATCTTGCCACCACCGGCAAGTTCGTCGCCAGTTGAAAACACCGCAACCCGTGGCTGGCGCGTAACCATAACCTCGCCAAACCCGTTGGCTGCGAGCAGGCCAACATGACGCGGAGCAATATGCTGCCCCCGCTTGACAAGTTACGCCCCTAGAGGCTGAGCACTCCCCTGTCGGCGGATGTTTCTCCCCGGTTTCGGTGGGTTTTGAAAATGCACGCGATCTCCGGCCACAGTCGTGTCTTCAAACATGACGATCGTATCGCATCCGAAAGGAAAGGGAGCTCCGGTGAAAATCTCCAACGCCATACCCTTCGGCAAATCCCTTGGCGCGGACCCCGCAGCAACGGTACCTGCCAGCGGGAGAGAGTTGCCATCGCCGAGATCGGAAAGAGCAAGAGCAAATCCGTCCATGGCTGAATTGTCAAAAAACGGCATGGCTTCAGGTGCGAACATATCCTCTGCCACGATCCGGCTCACCGCTTTGGCAAGGTCGATCTGTTCGGTCTGGGAGATGGGAGAAACCTGGGCAAGCGCCAACGCAACGGCCTTGTCGAGTGGAATTAGACCGGCCTTTGTTTCGCAGCAGGCGTCGGTTTGGTTGCCGACGTCGGCATTGCCACCGCGCTCAGGCTGATTCATGAAGATGCGCACCGGTCATGGACAATCACCAGCCTCGCCCGGGCCTCCGGCATGTCGCGGTCCGCTTGCTTTGACCGCTTCACCAGAACCGTCGGGATGCCTCCGCGCCGTTTCTCGCGTCTCGTTGCATCAACCGGACCACAGCTCCCTTCAACGCGGTGACACGAAAACCGCTTCGTGCCTTTGACCATTTTCAATCGACAGCACTCCACCATTGAGTTCATGACCGGGACAAAAAGCAAACCCCAGTGCGGCGACAGCATGGTTGTCGAACTTCTCCCTTTGCTAATTTCACCTGCTGACGCTGTGTGAATTATAATCATCGCCCTCAAAAAAAAGCTTGAAGCTCTAGTCACTAGAGCTTGTATGAATCGACTCGACCACAACACGCCCGGACCGTTTCCGGGCCGGGAGAGACGAAAATGGATAATGTCGAACGTCGCGAATGGACCGTTAGCGGGATGGATTGTGCCTCTTGCTCGGCGAAAGTGACCAAGGCGGTCGAGCGCCTTCCGGGTGTCAGCGATGTCAAGGTCGCCCTGATGAGTGAACGCCTGTCGCTCAACCTTGCCCCTGATGGCACAGCGCCGGAAGAAATCGAGACCATCGTCAAGCGGCTCGGATACGGCATCACACAGCGCGGTGTCGCTCCAACGGCAGTGGCAACCGAGATGGAAGCGCAAGCTGAGGCGCATTGTCATGGCGGGTGTTGCGGGCAGAATCATGATCACACAAAACATGATCATGCAGGGCATGACCACGCCAGCCAAGACCATGCCAGCCATGATCCCATCGGGCATGGTCATGTCGACCCTGCCGACCGTGGCAAGAGATGGTATCAGACCAGCAAGGGGCGTTTGGTGCTTTTCACGGGCGTTCTGCTCGGGCTTGCATGGGTGTTCGAATTGCTCACCTCCACCGCCTATGGCTATTGGGCCTTCACCGTCGCCTGCCTCATTGGCGTTGCTCCCATCGCAAAGCGCGCTTTCGAGGCGTTGCGGCTGGGCCAGCCTTTCACCATTGAAAGTCTGATGACGATTGCCGCTGTGGGAGCCCTGTTCATTGGCGCTGCCGAAGAGGCCGCCCTTGTCGTCTTCCTGTTTGCGGTTGGCGAGGTGCTTGAAGGCGTGGCGGCAGGCAAGGCGAGAGACGGAATTCGGGCTCTGGCCAATCTTGTTCCCAAAATCGCGCTTCTGGAAAAGGACGGCAAGACCAAAGAAATTCCGGCTGAGCGGCTGGCAATCGGCCAGACCGTTCTGGTTCGGCCCGGCGATCGCATTCCGGCAGACGGCGAGATCGCCGAGGGCGTGAGTGGCATCGATGAAAGCCCGGTCACCGGCGAAAGCGTTCCCATCACCCGCGGGCCGGGAGAGGCGGTCTTTGCCGGCTCGATCAACACCGAAGCCGCGCTCCGCATTACGGTGACCAAAACGGCTGCCGACAACACCATCGCACGCATCATCAAGCTCGTCGAAGAGGCCGAGGAAGCCCGCGCACCGACCGAACGGTTCATCGATCGGTTCAGCCGCTGGTACATGCCGGTGATCGTTGCCGTGGCCGCGCTGGTCGTGCTCGTTCCACCGTTGGCCATGGGGGCGGATTGGGACACATGGATCTATCGTGGTCTTGCAATCTTGCTGATCGGCTGCCCCTGTGCGCTGGTCATCTCCGTTCCCGCCTCGATTGCCTCGGCTCTGTCCTCGGGCGCAAAAAAGGGCCTGTTGATGAAGGGCGGCGCGGTGATCGAGGCTGCCGCCGGTATCAACCGCATCGCCTTTGACAAGACCGGGACGCTGACCCATGGCAAGCCGAAGGTGACCGATATCGTTCCTGCCCCGGATGTCGCGGAACCCGATTTGCTGGCGCTCGCGGCAGGCGTTGAGGCCGGGTCGTCGCATCCGCTGGCTCAGGCAATCCTGCGCCATGCAGAGGATGCGGGGATCAAGGCGCTTCCAGCATCCGATGCCCGCGCCATTGTCGGCAAGGGAGTGGAAGCGGTGATCGAGGGTGCGACGGTCTGGGTTTCCTCGCCTCGCCATGCACAAGAGGTCGGCGGACTGCATGCCGAACAGGCAGGGCAGGCAGAGACGCTCGAAGGCGAAGGCAAGACCGTGGTTGCGGTGTTCCGCTCGGGCAGCCCGCTTGGCCTGATTGCGCTGCGCGACGAGCCACGGGATGACGCGGCCGAGGCCATGCGCCAGTTGACGGACATGGGGATTACCCCTGTCATCCTGACCGGCGACAATCCACGAACCGCCGAAGCCATTGCCGCACAACTCGGCACGGATTATCGCGCCGGAATGATGCCGGAAGACAAGCAGGAAGCCATTCGGGCGATGGGCAAGAAGGGGGGCGTCCTGATGATCGGTGACGGCATCAACGATGCTCCGGCGCTGAAGCAGGCGAGCGTGGGCGTTGCCATGGGCTCGGGCACCGATGTGGCGCTGGAAACCGCCGACGCGGCAATCCTGCGCGACCGGGTGACCGACATTCCTTCTCTGATCCGTCTGGCGCGCGCGGCGATGGGCAACATCCACCAGAATGTGACGCTGGCACTGGGGCTGAAGGGCGTGTTTCTCGTAACGTCTATTCTGGGCTTCACCGGGCTCTGGATCGCCATCCTCGCCGATACGGGCGCCACGGTTCTGGTCACGCTCAACGCGCTGCGGCTGTTGCGCTTTGATCCAACAAGAGAGAGCTGAAGGCCGCCTCCGGGTATGATGGTATTCCCAATGACAAGGGCTGTCCGAGATGCTCGCAGCCAACACCAGTTCACGGGCATAAGCTGCAAGGCTGTTACCCGGCACCTGACATTCGAGCCAAACGCAGCATCTTCAGCAGCCAGAGGGAGCCTTCCGAGCCGACGACGTTCGATAGCAACGTCCGCAAAACCTTCAGAGATGAGGTTTGCTAGACGGCTGAGAATACGATCATTGAATAAAACGAGAATGTCGGACTTGGTCGGTACGTCGCCCCACGCGAGCTCTACCGGAGAGCCGCGACCGCTTCGCCCGTGGAGGAAGGTCAACATGCCTGCGGCAAAGTCGATACCTTACAGGGGGCATTGCGGAGAGACAGTCCTTCTGGCGGATCTGGCCGATATTGATTTTTCTTTTTGTCTCTAGAAGTTTAGCCCTACTTGCATTGTGAGCATTCAAACGGAATGTGTAGCAAAAAGTGTAGCAACTGTCGTTGGCCGGACGACGTTGCAACACCGGTGAAAAGGGTACAATTCATGAGCGGTTTGATCAAGCGCGGTAAAGGGACTTTCCATTTCAGGATGCGGGTCCCGAAGGAATATGTCGGCGTCGCCGGAAAGACCGAGATCCATCGTCTTGCACAAAGCAAGGCGCGAAAGGCCACATAAAACCCTTCAAGGAAAATCGTCACGCAGGCATTCAACCCCCGCTCGGGCTACGCCCTCCCGGCAGTCGAATGCCTGCGGCGCAAGTGGCCGACTTTTGCGCCACCTCATGGCCGGCTTTTACTCCGCCGTTGACATGCGCCGCAGGAGCGCTTCTTTCCAATGGACTTCCCTGCCTTGGAACGTGGGTTTCCTTCCTCCAGATCGAACGGCAACGGCCTGACTGTTACTGGATGGCCTTTGAGCACTTATCGAGAATGTCGAGGTAGCCTTCCACCTGCCATGCCGACCGGCCGATGAACAGGCCGTCGATATTGGGGCAGTTGATCAGCTCTTCGCAGTTGCCGGGGTTGACCGAACCGCCGTAAAGGCAAAGCGGGCGATAGCCCAGCATGTCCTCGGCCACTGCGAGAATCTCGGCCTGTCGGGCGTCGGCATAGTCGGAACTGGCCGGAATGCCCTTGTCGCCGATCGCCCATACTGGCTCATAGGCAAGCAGGATGGTTGCCTTCTTCTGGTCGCCGGTCAATTTGCCCAGCGCACCGCGGACTTCCTCTTCCAGAACCTGCTGGGCCCGCCCAGCTTCTTTCTGCTCAAGGGTCTCGCCGATGCAGATAAGAGGCGTCAGGCCATGGCGCACGGCAGCTTCGGTCTTCAGGCCCACCGTTTCGTTGGTTTCGCCAAAGAATTCGCGGCGCTCGGAATGGCCCAGCTCCACCAGATCAAGATTGCAGTCGGTGAGCATCAGGGGCGAGACTTCTCCGGTCCAGGCGCCAGCTTCCGACCAATGCATGTTCTGGGCTCCGACCTTGACGGACGTGGTGGCCAGCATGGCCTTGACTTCGCGCACGGCCGTGAACGGTGGCACGACAAAACGCTGGATGCGCGGGTCGCGATTGGCGTCGGCAGCCTTGAGGCCGTTGGCGAATGTCACGGCTTCGGCCAGCGTCTTGTTCATCTTCCAGCTTGTGCCGATCCAGAAACGAGGGGTGGTTGTCATGGTTCAGGTCCTTGCAACAGTGAGGTTCAACCCGGCATTCTTCAGGTCTTCGGAGACGGTGCCCTCTGGCTCGCCATCGGTGATGATCCAGTCAAAGGCCTTGAGGTCGGCAAGAAAGTGAAGGGCGGTGCGGTTGAAACGGGTGTGATTGATCAGCAGACATTTGCGCGTGGCGGCAAGCATCATTGCCTGTTTGGTCTGCACGATGGCGTCATCCATGTGAAATGCCTGCAGTCCGGATGCGGCTGGCGCAGAAATGAACGCGATATCGGCGCGCAGCCGGTGCAGTGTTTCCTCGGTCACGACGCCACAAAAGGCGTTGTATTTGGATGAATAGATTCCTCCGAGGGCCAACAATGTTATTCCGGCTTCCCCCAGCAATGTGCTGATGATGGACTGATTGTTGGTTATGACGGTGAGGGGCCTTTGTTGGGGCAGCATGGATCCGAGAACGGCAGACATCGAGCCATCATTGACCATGACCGTCATGCCCGGCTCGATCAGGGACAAGGCCTGGCGCGCGATCCGTTCCTTGGCATCAGCATCCTGTTGGACACGGACACGAAAATCGCTTTCAAACTGGTTGCCTGCGTCGGCCGTGGCGCCTCCCCGGACCTTGCGCAGCACGCCAGTCTGTTCCAGTTCATCCAGATCGCGGTGAATGGTCATTTTCGATACGCCGAATCTTTCAGCAAGATCGTCGATATCAACCGCCTTGTGTTCCACCAGCAGGTCCATGATGAACTGCCTGCGGTCTTCTCCTCTCATGCGATCTCCCCCTGCCCGGCATTTCATTGGGCTCATAATTTGTAACACAAAACATCACATAATCAATTTTATTTTGTTATTTTGTGATGAAATGCCGTTATGTTTGCAGAATTCTACTCATCGACTGACGGTCGAACGGATCGTCAGATCCCTGATTGGAACTCGGATGGCCAGTCAGTCCAGATCCGAGAGTTTCGGTGCGCGGCGATTGACAATGAGGATCAACACAAGCAGCGAAACGAAGACATAGTCGGCAACTGTTGACATGTCCGCGACCCTCGTCAGAAAGCCGGAGAGCACGATGGCAACAGCCGCAACGCCATAGGTGATGGCGGCATAGAGCGAAGAAATCCGCCCCTGAGTCACCGGTGAAACCCTGAGCACCAGCAGCATGAGCGACGAGCGATAGGCAAGGCCCGCGCCGAACCCGACCAGACAGAAGCCGACAAGACTCGCTATCCCCACGGTCAGCCAGGCCCCGCCAAAGATCAGCCCGATACCGACCAGCATGCACCACATGCCGGAAAGAAACCCGGCCACCTGCCGCAGTCTGGGGCTGAACAGCTGCCCGCCAAGGCTGCCGGTCAACATCAGCGGAATGCCGAAGGCCTGAACGAATGGCATGGCGTGATCGGCAAAATAGCTCGGCAGGAAGACGATGCAGCAGCTGATCAGAATCCATGCCAGACAGCCAGTGAACAGCGCCCAGCGAAACTGTTGGAGAACCGGCAGAACGGATGACTTGTGGCTGTCGCTATAGGCGAAAATCGCCGAATTGCTCTTGCGACGTGCGAACAGCACCCCGAACAGCGGCACAAGCAGCACAAGGCACATGGTAAGGTGGATTTCGAAACTGAGGGATACCGCACGCACGCCGGTCAGAAACACGACCAGCTGGCAAAGTGACGTGCCCAGAATTGCACCGCCCAGATTCCCGGTCACCGATAGCGCCCTGCCTTTCTCCCCGAAGACGGAAACCGTCAGGGCTGCGGCTGCACCGGTGCCGATCCCGCCGGAAATTCCTGCCAGCACCCGGCCGGCAAGAACCCCTTGCTGCACGCCGGTGGCCAGCAGCATGTCGGCCAGAATTGCCACCAGCAGGGACGACAGCAGCATCAACGGTGCCCGTCGCACAATCGCCGGGCTGGACGCGATGAACAGCACGACCACCAGCGCACTGACATAGGTCGAATAGGTCAGCGTGAGCACCAGTGGCGAAAATCCCAACTGATCGCGATAGAGGGGCAGAAGAGGGGTGGGGGTGTTGGTTCCCACCAGAAGCAGGACGAAAGCCGAAGCACTGAGTATCCCCTGAGCCCGATCAAGGCCTGAGGTTAGGCTAAGGTCCTGTTTCATGTGTCTTTTCCGATGCTTGCTCTTCTGTCCCGAGCCTTCTGCCCGTCGGGCTAGATTTTCAGAATTGGAGTCATTGTCAACCCCACTTGGCCAGAGAGGCGGCCAGTTCGGAACAGCTTTTGGCTTTGTGTTCCAGTGTTTGCCCCTCTTCTGCTGCCTCCCATGCCTGCCGGATGGCGCGGACACCAGCGGCCACCCCGTCCGGATGGCCATGGATGCCGCCACCGCCCAGATACATCAGGTCAAGGGTCTTGCCGGTGCGCTGATAGGTGTCGACGGCCTGTCCGCCCCATTGCCCCGAGCAGACAACAGGCAGAGGCCGGTCGCTCTCGTCAAAGATCGGCGTCATGCAATCCTTGAAGGATTTGATGAAGCTTTCGTCGGATTCCCAGTATTTGGCCCGGATGCCATTGATCTGGAACTGGTCGACGCCCAACAGGCGCCAGATCTTCTGATAGGCGGAGAACTCCATGCCCATGCCCGGGTTGCGGGTCATGATGTCCCAGCCGTTGCGGTGGGCATGCAGGCAGAGGCAGGACCGCTTGCGCAGGAAGCTCATGCCGCCATAGCCGACGGAATTGATATTGATGACGGCCGCATTGCCGCCCGCCTTCAGGACAATGTCGTGGTTGCGCATCATTTCATCCGGATCGGCGGAGGAAATGCCAAAGGCGTACATCACCTTCTTGCCTGTCTTTTGTTCATGATCCCTTATGACCGGCATGAACGCTTCAACACGCTTTTCCAGTGGCGAATAGCCCGGGCTCATCAGCTTTTCGTCATCCTTGATGAAGTCCACACCGGCCGCGCACAATTCGGCGATGATTGGTGCAGTTTCTTCCGGCAGCAGCCCCAGCGAGGGCTTGATGATCGAGGCGATCATCACCCCTTCCTCCACGCCCATCAGCTTGCGAGAGCCAGCGATGCCGAACTGCGGCCCCGGATGGCACCGCCAGGCATCGGGCAGGTCAATGTCCATGATGCGAATGCCGGAGACACCACGGATGGAAAAGGCACCACCGATGGCGATCGTTGCAAGGGCTGCGATGTCGGTGCCGATCG
Source organism: Cohaesibacter haloalkalitolerans (assembly GCF_003574655.1). Lineage (GTDB taxonomy): Bacteria > Pseudomonadota > Alphaproteobacteria > Rhizobiales > Cohaesibacteraceae > Cohaesibacter > Cohaesibacter haloalkalitolerans. The sequence continues at coordinate 82,957 of NZ_QNUM01000001.1, read as the reverse complement.
CTTCGAGCGGGAATTCGATGTCGACGTCGGCCCGATTATACTGCTTGCCTGTCGCGGGCTCGGGAATGGATGCAAAGCTGTGCGGCTCCAGCGGCCGCACATCCACCACATGGGCTGCGCAGCGTGCCCGCACTTCTTCCGACTCACCGGGCAACTCGGTAAATGTGCCAGTGGACTGGTCGCCAGCCATCTTGTTGGCAATTTTCTCCGGACTGTCCGGTGTTTCGATCCGATAGGTCACCCTGATGACGTCCTTGCCGGTGTTTTTGTCTTGCCCGGTGTTTTTGTCTTGCATGGATCTTTTCCTGTGTACCTTTTCTCATTCTGGTATTATCATTATACCAGTTGAGAAATGAGGCCAAGCAAAAATGTGCATTGCTTTGATTCCCGAAGGCGTTAAATAGGGGAGATTGCGCGTTCCATTGGCGGTGTCTCTGTGAAGTATTGTTTCAGGAGATCCCGAAGGATTGTTTGGAGATCCTTAAAGGGAACTTTTTGCGCAGAGGTCTTCTCTCTGCATCGGACGGAGTTCTGGTGATGAATTTGGCATTCGCACCAAATCCGAAGACTTTGGGGGTGCGACATTTTGGTCGTCGCGCCCAGTTTTGACTGGGATGGTCTGTGACCGGTCAGTGCCTTATAGATTCAGGGCCTTATAGATAAAGAATAAGATTTTTGAGGAAGGGAAGTTCCGTGAGCGAGTTCGGTGACCAAAGGGGAGATCGCAAGATCGTCCGTCAGAAGCTTTCCGATCAGGTTGTGGACGAGTTGCGCTCCATGATCCGCAGCGGAGAACTGACGCCTGATGACTATCTGCCATCGGAGCGGGACCTGATGCAACGTTTTGGCGTGGGGCGCCCCGCCGTCCGGGAGGCGTTGCAGGCGCTTCATACGCAAGGCCTGATCACAATCAAGCATGGCGAGCGATCGCGGGTCAACAAGGTGACTGCGACCGCCGTTCTTGATCACGTCAATGAGATTGCCCGGCTGTTGCTCTATTCCGCTCCCAAGAATTTCGAACATCTCAAGCAGGCTCGCCGCATGTTCGAGCGCGGTATCGTCCGCGAAGCCACGCGCATGGCAAAGGAAGAGGACATCAAGGCCCTGAGGGCGCTGATTGACCGGCAGGAAAAGGAACTTGGCAATCCGGGTGTCTTTGTTGAAGTCGACATTCTGTTTCATACGCGCATTGCTGAAATCACCAGCAATCCGATCATTGTGGCTGCCTCCAGTGCCATGCTGCGCTGGCTGATGGAATATCAGTATGAACTGCTGCATTGGGCTGGCAATGAGGCGATCACCCTCAAGGAGCACGGCAAGATCGTCGACAATATCGAATCCGGCAACGAGGATGCTGCCGTGTCGGAAATGCAGCATCACCTCGATCGTACAAACCGGCTCTACAACAGCTAACCGAACGATAAGAGGCGCTGTCCGAGTGAACCGCGCCTCCTTGTTGCCTTCTGGCTCATGGACCAGTGCTTTAGTGGCCGCCGCCTCCGCGGCGGATCCAGCTGAAGAAGTCCTTCGTGCCCATCTGTCCGCCTTTCAGGGCAATCTCCAGTCCGTCGTGTGGCGTCTGTCCGTAGCCGACACAGATGGAGGCGCCGGGAATGGTTGCTGCTTTTGCTTCCAGTGCCTGAATGCCCAGTTGCTGCAGGCCGTAGCCTGACGTGTCACCACCGGAAATGACGGCCCGCCGCACCGATGAGCCACTCAACACACCATCGAGAACACGACCGAGGGAAACGCCGATCCGCTCATTGGCTGTTGCGATGTCCATGCCGCTCTGTGACAGGGCGCGGTGGAAGGTCTCGACGGCCGGATCTTCCGGACCGCGCGCCGAGCAGACAAGCGGGCTTGCGCCCCTTGCCAGCGTTTCCAGCGACAGGCGTACGAGGCGGTCGATTTCGTCCCGCAACCCTTCGTCGGAGCCGCAAGCCAGTTCCACGTTGATCGGGATGAGGACAAAGCCGTCAACTTCTGCATTGCTGAGCTGTTCTGCTGTCATTGGAGAGACCGAGCCGGATACGGCAACGATCTTGTCAACAGCCTTAAGGGATGGCGTTGGCGGGCAGGGAGCAAGCTGGCCGGTTGCAAGCCAGTGACGGACGAGGGCATATTCCACGCCCTGACTGCCGACGACGAAGGACAGATCCTCGCGGTTGGTCCAAAGCAGCCGCCCTGCCGCTTCCTCCGAGCTTGCCTCCATCGAGTCGATGGACAGGACCTTTGCGCCATCCGCCAGAGCCTTGTCGAGGGCGGCCTGCGGATCGGACCACAGAGCCTCCAGATCGATGAGCCCGGAGGGCAGGTCGGTTTGCGCTGCCAGATGGCGCAGCAGATCGGATTCGTTCATCGGTGTGACCGGGTGCCGCGCCATCACCGGATGCCGGTCGAGCCGGAAGACTCCCTCGAAGGTTCCTGCATAGAGATGACCGAAAGCCTGATAGCGCCGCATCTGGGGGGCGGCCGTAATCAGGGGCACACCGCGGGATGGGCGCACGGTCAGAGCTGTCTCGATGGCCGTTCCGATCGAGCCGCTCTCTGGTGAGGAATCAAAGGTGGAGCAGACCTTGTAGTGCAAGATCGGGGCTTTGAAGCTGTCCAGCCAGCTCAGGGCGTCTGGTAGATTGTCGCGCATCCACTGAGGGCTTTTTGAGCGGGCCGTCGAGGCCAGGCCAACGGCCAGAGCGCCGGAAAACCGTTGTTTGAGGTCGTCCGAGGGGATTTCCGTAAACAGGATGGTCGGTACCCCCGCGAAGGCCAGAACCTCCATGGTCGCAGCGGCGCCGGTAAAGTCGTCCCCATACCATGTGACCCATGGTTTGGACGAGCTGGTTTCTGGGTTTGATTGTGGCTCCAAGTCTTCCTCCCGATAAATTTCAGCGAATAAATGACTCAATTTTGGTCGCCCTGTTGACTTTGTCGCTCAAATATATACACATATGATCATCATGTCATCATACCAGTTGAACAATTTGGTGTTTGACTGAGAGTTAGGGAGGATACCTTCTATGACAGTAGTCGCATTATTTGGTGCGGGCGGAAAAATGGGCATGCGCTTGGGGCGCAATCTGCTCAAAACCGATTTTGAAGTTCGCCACGTTGAGGTCTCGGATGCCGGCAAACAGAAGCTGAAAGCCGAGCATGGGGTTGAAGCCGTTGATCAGGCAGCCGCCATCGACGGCGCTGATGTGGTCATTCTGGCCGTGCCGGACACGGTGATCGGCAAACTGGCAACCTCGCTGATCCCGACTCTCGCTCCGGGGACAATGGTCGTGATCCTTGATGCCGCAGCCCCGTACGCCGGGTATCTGCCGGAACGTGCCGACATCTCCTACTTCATCACCCATCCGTGCCATCCGACGATTTTCAACGACGAAAGCACCGAGGAAGCACGCAACGATCATTTCGGCGGTCTTTATGCCAAACAGAGTGTCGTCAACGCGCTCATGCAAGGGCCGGAAGAGCATTACGAGCTGGGCGACAAGATTGCCCGTGCAATCTATGCCCCGATCAAGGCGACCTACCGCTGCACGGTTGAACAGATGGCTTATCTGGAGCCGGGTCTTTCGGAAACCGTTTGTGCATCTCTTCTCTATGTGATGCGGCAAGCGATGGACGAGGTTGTCAAGACGGGCGTCAGCGAGGACTGTGCCCGTGACTTCCTGCTTGGCCACATGAACATTCTGGCAGCTGTTATCTTTGAAGAAGTCGACGGCGTATTCTCCGATGCCTGCAACAAGGCAATCGAATTCGGCATCCCGACTCTCATGAAGGATGACTGGAAAAATGTGTTCAAAGCCGAGGAGATCATGGCCAGCGTTAAACGTATTACCTAAAACGCTTACAATTTCATATATTCATGGTCAAAACTAGGGAGGACGACCTATGAACAAGCTTCTATCTTCTACCTTCGTTGTTGCCGGGCTGATGCTGGCAACGGCACCGGTCGATGCCAAGACATTGAATCTGGGCTTTACCCCGCCGCTGGACAGTCACTATGGTGATGCGGGCAAGGCCTTCAAGGCAAAGATCGAAAAGCTGTCCGGTGGTGACATCACCGTAGACCTGAAACCAGCCGGAGCGCTCGGAGGAGAGCGTGACGTGGTTGAAGGCCTGCAGATCGGTGCCATCGAGATGACCATCTCGTCCACCGGGCCGATCGGCAACTTCGTGCCTGACGTCTATGCACTGGACTTCCCGTTCCTGTTCAAGAGCTATGAATCGGCTCACAAGGTTCTGGACGGCGAGATCGGTCAGTCGCTTCTTGACCAGATGTCCGATTCCGGACTGGTTGGTCTGGCATGGGCCGAAAACGGCTTCCGCCATATCACCAACTCCAAGCATCCGATCAAGACTCCGGACGATCTGAAGGGCATCAAGCTCCGGACGATGGAAAACGAGGTCCATATCGCGGCGTTCAAGGCACTGGGTGCTGCTCCAACCCCGATGAGCTGGACTGAAGTTCTGACGGCCTTGCAGCAGGGCACGATCGACGGTCAGGAAAACCCGACCCCGATCATCACGGTCAACCACATGTGGGAAATCCAGAAATATGTGACCCTGACCGGCCATGTCTACTCCCCTGCTGTTGTCATGATGTCCAAGGTTCATTGGGATCAACTGACAGAAGAAGAGCAGGGCTGGGTCAAGGAAGCCGCCCATGATGCTGCCGAAGCATCCCGAGCAACGGTGGCCGCCAAGGAAGCAAGCGGCGTGCAGTTGATGAAGGACAACGGCATGGAGGTTGTTACCGACGTCGACAAGGATGCCTTTGCTGCTGCGGTTCAGCCTGTCTATGATGAGTATGCTCCCAAATATGGAGCGGAGCTGATCCAGCGCATCCGTGATGCTCAGAAGTAGGCGCATCTGAAGATGAGGGGGCCATCCTGACCAAGACGGCCTCCTTCTTGTTTTGCTATCAGAGGGAAGGGGGAGGCATTCCCCTTGTTCTCGGGAGGGAGTCATGACGGCAATAAAGCTGACTGCAGAATGGTTCGTGCGGTTGATGCACAATCTTGCAGCAATTCTATTGGCCCTCGCTGTAATCCTGGTATTCGTGCAGGTGGTGACCCGGTTTCTGCTGGGGGATGCTGCTGTATGGACAGAAGTACTCGCGCGGGGCCTCATCATCTGGTCCACTTTCTTGGTCGCAGGGGCAGCGTTTCGCTTTGGAACGATGATACCCATCGACTTTGTCCGGTCACTGCTGCCTCCCACACCGCAAATGTGGATGACAAGGCTGGTGACCCTTCTGAGTCTGGCTTTTCTGGTCGTGCTGCTCTGGTACGGTCTTGCGATGGCCCATCGCGTGATCAATCAGCGCGTTGCGATGCTCGATATGTCCATGTCGGTATTCTATCTCGCCATTCCTGTCGGCGCATTCTTTGCCATTCCCGGTCTGCTGCTCCGTCATTTCGAACTTGAAAGGGAAGAGAAATGAATGCCGCTCTTGCTCTGTTCCTGATCGGATTCTTTGCGCTATCCGTTCCCGTTGCGGTCTCCATCGGTCTGGCCTCGGTCTTCTCCATCAAGCTGTTCTCCGTGCTGCCGCTGATGGTTGTCCCCCAAAAGATGTTCACCGGCCTCGACAGTTTCCCCCTGATGGCCGTACCCTTCTTCATCCTGGCCGGGATGATCATGACCCATGGCGGTATTTCCTCGCGGCTGGTTGACTTCGTCAAGGCACTGATCGGCAATCTGCAAGGGGGGCTGGCCAGCTCCACCGTGCTGACCTGCATGGTCTTTGCGTCCATTTCCGGCTCGTCCGTGGCAACTACTTTTGCCATCGGCTCGATCCTCATACCGGCCATGGTCAAGCATGGCTATCCGACCCCCATGGCCGCTGCCATTCAGGCTTCATCCGCCGAGCTTGGGGTGATCATTCCCCCATCGGTCCCCCTCATTCTCTATGCGGTTTCGACCGAAACCTCGATCACCAAGCTGTTCATTGCAGGTCTGGTGCCCGGCGTGATGATCGTGATCGGCCTTGTTATCATGGTGCAGATCTGGTGCCGCCTGACCGGGGTTGGCAAGAATGACGGCGAAAATCGCAAATCCGTCCTGACCGCAGGCAGGGAAGCCTTTGGTGCCCTGCTGATGCCGGCGATTATCCTTGGCGGTATCTATGGCGGCATCTTCACGCCAACGGAAGCGGCTGCGGTCTCGGTAATCTATGCGCTGGTGCTGTCGATTTTCATTTACAAGGAGATCACCTTCGCCCAGTTGCCATCAATCTTCCGCCGCGCGGCCATGTCTTCGGGTGCGGTGATGTTCATCATTGCAGCGGCGTCGCTCTTCAGCTTCCTGATCAGCCTTTCCGGGCTGCCTACGGCTGTCGGGCACTGGGCCACGCAAACCTTCTCGTCCACGACAACATTCCTGCTCGGTATCAACGCCCTGCTGTTTGTGGTTGGCATGTTCATCGAGACGTCTGCCGCCATTCTGGTGCTGGCGCCGATCCTGACGCCCGTTGCCCTGCAATATGGCATTGATCCGGTCCACTTCGGCATCGTGATTGTTGTCAATCTGGCGCTGGGCATGTTCACCCCGCCGCTCGGCGTGAACCTGTTCGCAGCAGCGCAGGTCGCCCAGATTCCGGTTCAGAAGATGTTTTCGAGCCTGTTGTGGCCGATTTTGGTGGTCGTCTGTACCCTGCTGATCATCACCTATGTTCCGGCGGCCACCATCGGCATCTCCGGTGGTGGGTTGAGCCACTGACGAATCCTGCCAACGCCGTGCCAAGCCGCGGTGTTGGCAAATGACCATAGTCTCCCAACGACTGCTAACCTTCTGGATGCCAAGGGTGTTCAGGAGGTTTTTTGTTGCCTCTCAAAAACGCCTGCCCAAAGGCATGAGAGGGTGGATGGCTCAGGACATCCACCACTCGACACTGACGTGCAACGGGTCTCTCAGATCCGGAACACCGGTCTGGCGGCGCTTTCAACCGGGTCAAGGGTCTGGGCTTCGAAGGACCGCCGCAGGGCGTCGATCACGACAAAGCTGGACGCTGCCCCCGGATCGATGTGACCCAGTGATCGCTCGCCCATTTTGGATGAGCGGCCATAGCGGGCGGCAATGGCAGCGGTCTGTTTCATGCCCTTCTCGGCACCCTTGGCGGCAGCGCGCAGACAATCGGTGATATCGGCACCATTATCCAGCGCAGCGCGTGCGGCCTTGGCCGCAGGCCACCATGCATCCAGCATCGTCTTGTCGCCGGGGTTGGCCTTGCCTCTGGCACGGATGCCTTCCATCGCAGCCTCAAGAAACCGGACCGTTGCCTCGGCGTCCAGCTGTTTGAGGCCGGACGAAACCTTGGCGGCGTTTCTCAGCGCAGATGCATAGAGGGGGCCGGGTGTGGAGCCCACCGCATTCAGAAAGACCTCGGCGATGAAGCAGAAGATCACATCAATATCCTGCCCGGACGGATAGTTCCTGAGGGCCTGCCTTACCGCCTTCCAGCCAAGTCCCATGGTGATGCCGTGGCCTCCATCGCCGATCACACCGTCCAGCTCGGATAACCAGTCCGCCCTGTCTTCAATGGCAATGGCGGCTGCCCGAAACATGTTGACGAGAATGTCGCCCGTGATTGCAGTTGCGCTGTCTGTGGGCGTTTCTTCCGATGCTTGATCAGCCAGTGTGGCACCGGATGAAACAGCATCCTCCTGTGGTTCACCATCTGTCTTGCCGGATGCTGCTATCTGCCGTTCGCTTGCGACCAGTGGCAGACGGTCTTCCAATCTGATTGGCTGAGGTGGAATGCCGACGCTCAACCCGGCGGCCTTGCAAGGGTGGTCGAGCAGCTCTGCCAACTCGTCATCCAGCTTGAGAAGCGATATCGATGCGCCGCCCATATCCAGCGATGTTGCGAACTCGCCGACGAAGGAGCGGTGGATCGACACGCCCAGTGTGTCCAGACATTGTTGCAGACGGTTATAGAGAATATAGAGTTCCATCTGGGTGGTGGAGCCGAGCCCGTTGACCAGAACCCCGACGCGCTCGCCCGGTTGAAGGCGCAATTCCTGCTGAATGTAATCCATCAAGAGGTCCGTCACCCCGTTGGCCGTGTCCAGCGACAGCCGCCGAATGCCGGGCTCGCCGTGCAACCCCATGCCGATTTCCATTTCGTTCTCGCCAATTTCAAAATTGGGCTTGCGGGTCTGGGGCAGGGAGCAGGAGTTGAGGGCCACACCCATCGTGGCGGTGTTGTGGTTGGCTTTCAGCGCAATGCGTTCAACCTCTTCAAGAGGTTTCATCTGATCGGCGGCGGCCCCGACGATCTTGAACACAAAGAAGTCGCCAGCAACGCCCCGTCGCTCGTTGCGGCGTTCGGGTGGTGCCGAGGCCACATCGTCCGTGACGGGAACCGATGCGACCGGGATCCCTTCCTCGGTCAGCTGTTCGGCGGCCATCTCGAAGTTCATCGCGTCGCTGTCATAGTTGCCGAAGAGAAACAGAATGCCTTCCCCACCCTCAACGGATCGCGCTGCCTCGATGATCGGGTCTGGCGGTGGGCAGGAGAAGACGTTGCCGATGGCTGTCGCGTCCGCCAGACCGCGCCCGACATAGCCGACAAAGGCCGGTTCATGCCCGGAGCCGCCGCCGATGACAATCCCCACCTTGCCCTTGCGGGGGCCGTCCTTGGCGCGGATGACACGACCGGAAACGCCCACCGGTTCAAGAAGATCCCGATGGGCGGCAAGCATGCCCCCGACCATGTCCTGGATGACGGTTTCGGGGGCATTGATCAGTTTCTTGGTTTTGCTCAATTGATTGGACTTCTGTGTTCGAATGGCCGTGGTCTATCCCGATTGCCGGTCTATCTAAGGTGCTTTCGAACCGGTCTGTCAAACCTTCTTGAAAAGCGCCATGGCTTTTTTCATGTCCGAGAGAACGAATTCGTCGGTTTCCTCGAAGGCATAGATGATTTCCATGAAGCAGGTCTGATCCGTGAGCTGATGGCGGTCCCAGAAATCGGCCAACAGCTGTGGCGTCACGATGCCGTCATGGGTGAAGTTCCAATGCCGGTCATAGAGGCCATCGGTCTGTTGCAGATGGAAGGCTCCGATATAGTCGCCACAGGTCTGCATCCAGTGGTCCATGTTGGCATCGTCGCCGAACAGCGGCTTGAACAGGGCATGACCCCAGTCAACGCACAGCCGGACGGGAATATCGGTTTGTCCATCGAGATCCTTCATCAGCCGCAGGGCATCCGTCGCGGACGACGGGAATTCCGTGGCCAGAGGAACCGGCTCGACCATCAGCATGCTGAGGCCCTGCGTTCTGGCGTGCCGGGACAGCTCGACATAGGCCTCAAGAGCCTGCTTGTAGATTTCCTCGCGGCGGGCCGGATTGACCGCATCGTCTGCACTGTAGGAGCCGAAAGGCATACCGGCAGCAGGCACTTCCATGGCCGCCGTCATATCGATGGCGTTTTGCAGGTGTAGCTTGCCCAGTTCGCGCAATTCGGCGGTCGGTGCGAGCAGGTGATTGTAGGAATAGGAGGCAAGTCCGCCAAACGAGCTTTCAACGATGACTCCGGCCTTTGAGAAGGCCTTGGCATACTGCCGGGCAAGCGCATCGCGCGTTACCTCGGGCCAGCCCGGATCGACAAGGTCCCAGGTGAATTGCACATAGCGCGTATCCAGCTCGTCCGCCACCAGCGCCGCCAGCCGTTCAGGCTCGATCCAGCGTTTGATGGCAAAGGACAAATTCAGACCAAGTTTCATTTTCTCCTCCCAAGGTCAGATGACGGAACTGGTTTTGGGCGAAAGTTGGCCGTCCAAAACGATATTGGCTGTGCATGCCTTGCGGGCTGGTCCCCGATCCCGCGGAGGGGGCGGGGACGCACCTTCCGCTCTAGCGGTCGCCGCGAATATAGCGCCGGGAGATGGAGTCGAAGGAAATGGCCAAGACAACGATGAAGCCACTGACAACCCCCTGCCAGTAAGGCGAAACGCCGAACAGCACGATGATATTCTCAATGACTCCGATGATGGCTGCGCCGAGAATGGCACCAAGCGGTGTACCGACGCCACCGGTCGTGGCAACGCCACCAATCACCGACGCCGCAATGGGAGGCAGCACCCAGGTTTCGCCGATGGATGGCTGGGCCGTGCCGAGTCGCGTGACCATCAGCAGGCCAGCCAATGCGGCCAGCATGCCTGCGATGGTGAAGACCAGCACCCGGACGGTGTCTACCTTGATGCCCAGCATGCGGGCTGCCGGTGTGTTGTCGCCGATGGCATAGATATAGCGGCCAAACGGTGTCTTCATGATCACGAAGGAAGCGATGATCAGCACGATCAGCATGACGACGAAAGGCATCGGAACGCCAAACAGATCACCACGCCCAAGGAACTGGATCTCCTTGGGGATGTTGGTGATGGCCACGCCCTTGGTCAGAACCAGATTGGCGCCGCCGAAGACACCGGCCGTACCAATGGTCAGCACCAGCGAATGCAGCTTCAGAACGGTGACCATCAGGCCGTTGAAACAGCCCAGCGCGGCGCCGAGCAGCAGGCAGGCCAAAAGGGCAACCCACGGGTTGAGCCCGAGATTGATCATCAGCATGCCGCTGACAACGCCGCAGAGCCCGCCGATGACACCGAGCGAGAGATCAAGTTCGCCAAGCATCATCAGCATCGACTGACCAATGGTGATCAGGCCGACAAAGGCGAGCGAACGAGCCACCACGGACATGTTGTAGGATGTCAGGAAGTAGGGCGATGCGACGGCCGAAATGACGAAGATCACCAGCAGCGCGATGAAGACCCCAACAAGCGGGTTGCGTAACACAGACAGGAAAGGATTAGGCTGCATCTGGGTTTGCCTCCGACCCGAACATGGCTCCAAGCAGGGTCTCGTTTTTGGTGGTTGAGGAATCGAAACATCCGGTAACCTTGCCGGAATACATGGTGATGATGCGGTTGGAACACTTGCGCAATTCATCCATCTCAGAGGAAACCAGAATGATTCCGACCCCCTCTTCGGCAAGACGTTTCATGATCTTGTAGATTTCGGTTTTGGTGCGAACGTCGATCCCCTTGGTCGGCTCGTCGAAGATGAGTACCTTGGGCCTTGTCGCCATCGCCCGGCCGATGATCGCCTTCTGCTGGTTGCCGCCCGACAGATGCGACATCTGCTGGGAAATGCCCGCCGCCTTGATGTCATAGGCTTTCACCACATCGCGCACCTTCTGGCGCTCGGATGCCAGATCGATACCCGTCCAGTTCGAAATCTGGTCAAGAATCGATATGCCGATATTTTCCCGCAGGCTTGACTGTGGCAGAATGCCATGCAGCTTGCGTTCTTCGGAAAGATAGAGCAGCCCGGACTGAACGGACTGGCTGGTCTTGCCGAGCGGGATGGGCGTGCCGTTCAGTTTGACGCTGCCGCTCTTGGCTTTCAGATAGCCGAAGATCGTCTGCATCACTTCCGAGCGGCCCGCGCCCAGAAGTCCGGCAAAGCCAAGGATTTCTCCCGGCCTAAGCGCGAACGAGACATCGTTGAACATGGTGCCACTGAGCCCGGAGACTTCAAGGATCGGCACCTGCGGGGACTGTTCGTCCGGAATGTCGGGCTGGAAATGTTTGCTGGCGGCGATGTCCTCGCCGGACATGGCGCGGATCAGGCCAGCCTCATCGATATCGGCAATCTGGCCGTCTGCCACCTTTGAGCCGTTGCGCAGGACCGTGTAGTCGTCGCCGATGGCCAGCACTTCATCGATCTTGTGCGAAATGAAGACGATCGCGTGATTCTGGTCGCGGAAGGCCTTGATGATGCCGAGCACCCGCTCGATCTCCGTGGAGGTGAGCGAGGATGTCGGTTCGTCAAGGATCAGCACCTTCATGTCCGCATTGACCGATGCACGGGCGATCTGAAGCAACTGCTGTTCGGGAACCGAAATGTCGCGGACCAGTTCACCCGGTTTTGCGGAAATGGCAAAGCGATCCAGATAGCTCTGCGCGTCGCGGTTCATCTGGCGCCGGTTGACCAGTCGTCCGGACAGGCTGGATCGGCTGAAGGGGAGAAACAGGTTCTCGGATACCGTGAGATGCGGGAACAGATTGAGTTCCTGGGGCACATAGGCGACGAAGCGGTGCAGGTCCGGATTGAGCTTTGCATCCTGACCGTCAATCAGGATGCGCCCGCCGCTGGGGTTTTCCGTTCCTGTTACCAGTTTCACCAGTGTGGATTTTCCGGCACCGTTTTCGCCCGCCAGAATATGGACGCGACCCAACTCAAGCTTGAGGCTCACTTCGCTCAAAGCTCGAACGCCCGGATAGTCGCGCGTCAAGTCTTCAACTTCTAGAAATGCCATGATGATGTCTCAAGGCTGTGCCACGAACCAGCACAGAATCGTGGCTATACAGATGGGGAGCCGCTGGTGCGGCATTCTGTCCGATCGATCGGAAGCCCGGCTTTGCTTGCCAGGGCCGATGCAAGAGCCCGGTGAGCGGAATCCCTCCGGCCACCGGGCATTGATTGCATCACTCGCCGATGTTGTCCTTGGTCAGCACAGCAATGCCCGTGTCGAGATATTTGGGTGTTTCAATGCCGATGGACTGTTGCCACATGGCCATGACGGCCCAGTAGCCCTGCATCTGTGGTTTCGTGGACGAAGAGCTGTCGGCAACGCCATCCCGGATCAACTGCAGCATTTCGGGCAGGTTGTCGAGACCGACCATCTTCACTTCACCGACCTTGCCAGCTTCCTGAATGGCCTGACCGATGCCGATTGGACCGGCAGCATCACAAGCAACCCAGCCCTTCAGGTTCGGATTGGCCTGCATGATGGCAGCGGCCTGCTTCTGGGCTGTTTCGATGCTGTCATTGTCGATGCCGGTGGCGACGACTTTCATGTTCGGATAGCTCTCGAATACCTTCTTGTGGCATTCGGCGCGAATGGCGTGGTTCGGCGCTGTTGGCACGCCCATCATGATGGCGACTTCGCCCTTTTCCCCGAGCAGTTCAGCAAGACGATGAGAGGCGATCTCGGCCTGTTCGCAGAAGTCGTTGCCGATCGAGGTGAGTTTCATGCCTTCAGGCGGAACCGAGTCGAAAACCGTGACCTGAATGCCCTGATCGATGGCTTCTTCAAGGGAAGCGCGGTTGCCGCTGGCATCAAGAAGGTCAATGGCGATGCCGTCTGGACGGGTAGAGATCGAGCTTTCCACGATCTGGTTCTGCTGAACAACGTCAGCCTGCTGCGGTGCACTGTAGTCGATTTTTACTTTTGAGCCTGTCTGGGCCTCGATGACAGCGGCCGCCTGCTTGGCGCCGTCATTCACCAGGTCGAACCATGGGTGCACAACCTTTGGAATGATGACGAAGCGATAGCTGTCCTTTTTCTCCATGCCAGCCTTGTCAGCAGCCGAGGCCACCTGCGGCAGGGAAATCGCAATTGTAGTAAGAAGCGCAACTGTAAGTTTATTCATGTTTTTCCTCCAAGTGCAGACGAAGCTTTGCCGTGTGGCAAAAAATAGTCCGTACCTCCCGAACTTGCGTCTGCGGAAAAGAGTATAGGAGAGAACATTTCATATGTAAATCGAAAAATACATATGTTATGCTTCTGGCAAATGACGCCTCGTGAAAGGTGCTGAAATTTCAAGCGGGAGGGAGAAACTCATGAAGACACTGTGCCGGAATGCGCTTGCTGAACTTAATCAAGTAATTGATAAACTTGATGAAAATAATTGTGATCAAGCCGTGGATGTCATCAGCTCTGCTCACCGGATTGCGCTCTATGGTGTCGGTCGGGAGGGTCTTCAGATCAAGGGTTTCGCCATGCGGCTGTTCCACTTGGGCCTCAAGGTGTCCGTTGTGGGAGACATGACGACACCGCCGCTTGGCAAGGGAGATCTGCTGATTGTCTCGGCGGGACCGGGGTATTTTTCCACCGTTTCGGCCCTCATCGAGACAGCCAGCAAGGCTGGCGCTACAACCCTGTGTATTACCGCGCAAAGGGATGGGGCGAGCGCCAGGGCTGCCGACCATGTCCTCGTGATCCCGGCCCAGACCATGGCTGACGATATGGGGGCCAAAACCTCCACCCTTCCAATGGGGTCGCTTTACGAGGGTGCACAGTATGTAGTATTCGAGTGTCTGATTTTGAAGCTGAGGCAAGTTTTAGCTGTCAGCACGGACAATATGCGACAGAACCATACAAATCTCGAATGAAAAACGATCAGTCACAAGACATAGAAGCGGACCTTCTGAGGGCGCGCATAGGGTGGTTTTACTTTGTTGGTGGGATGACCCAGCAGCAGATAGCCGACAAGTTACAAGTAACACGTTTACGTGTGAACCGGATTATCGGGCAGATCAGGGCGGACGGGTCCGTCATCGTCGATTTGCGTTTGCCGCTGGTTGAGTGTGTGAAGCTGGAGGAAGCCATAAAGCATCGCTACGGCCTGGAAGAGGCCGCGGTTTTACCGGCGGTTGAAGACTATGACGAAACCCAGCGGACGATCGGGGAGGCAGCCGGTCAGATGCTGGAAAACCATATGGGGCGCTATGATGGCGTCGGCATCGGCTGGGGCAAGACGCTCAGCTACTCGGTGCGTCGGCTCAGTGGCCATCACGGCAAGCTGTCCCATGTGGTTGGCCTGATGGGGGCGACAACGCGCGGGTCCGGTAATGACACCACCGAAGTCGCAACAGCGATGGCCAATGCGATCGACGTGGAATGCTTCTCGCTGACCGCGCCCATTTACTGCCGGACGAGTGCCGACCGGGACTCCTTTCTGCAGGACGAGATGCTGATGGAGGCAATGCATCACGCCGAGGTGGTTCAGCCATGCCTGATTTCCTGTGCAGACCTCACGCACCGGTCAAGGATCATGAGCCTGCCGCGCGTCAAGCAGGCCTTGCCGGAACTGCTTGAGAAAGAGGCCGTCGGCTCGGTGCTGGGCTTCTTCCTCGATCCGGCTGGCAACGTGATCGATCACCCGCTGAACCGGTCGATCATGGCGTTGCCTGCTGAAAAACTGCGGGAAAAGCCTGTCTCGATCCTGGCATCCGGTGGTCGAAGCAAGTTGCCGATCATCCGCGCAATCCTGCGCGGGAAATATGTCAATCGACTGGTGACCGATGAGACGGTTGCCCGGGCGCTGCTCTATGAAACCTGATGGCATCAGGGGGCAGGCCTCAACAGACCAACAAGCAAGCTAAGGCGGAGATGAATTGCCAGCGGCTTATAATTGAGGAGGAAGACATGTCAAACAGTCAAGAGCATTCTACCAAGAAGCTCATGAATAAGCCGGAAGTGATCATTCCCGAGATGATCGAGGGGATGATTTCTGCCCATCCCGATCTTCTGCGACTGGAAGGGGAAACCGGTCGGGCCGTGGTGGCAATCGATGGACCGCGCGATGGCAAGGTCGGCATTGTCATCGGTGGCGGCTCCGGACATGAGCCTGCGTTTGCCGGATATGTCGGGCGTGGTCTTGCCGATGCGGCTGCGATCGGCAATGTCTTTGCCTCTCCTTCGCCGGAACACATCAAGGAAGCCGCAATCGCAGCCGACGGCGGGGCCGGGCTGGTCTTTCTTTACGGCAACTACACGGGCGATTGCCTCAACTTCAACATGGCGGCGGAAGAATGCACCGCGCTTGGTATGGATGTGCGCTCGGTGGCCGTGATCGATGATGTGGCTTCCGCCCCCAAAGACAAGGCCGGGGAACGTCGCGGCATCGCCGGCGATTTTTTTGTTTTCAAAATCGCAGGCGCTGCCGCCGATCAGGGCCGGTCGCTTGACGAAGTCTTTGCTGCAGCCAGCAAGGCCAATGCCGCCACCCTTTCCATGGGCGTTGCGCTTTCGGCCTGTTCCATGCCCCAGACGCTGAAACCGAATTTCGAAATCGGCCCGGACGAGATGGAAATCGGCATGGGGCTTCATGGTGAGCCGGGGATGCGTCGCAGCAAGGTCGAAACGGCCGATCACGTCACCGACAATCTGATGGACATGATCCTTGGCGAAATGGCCCCTGCGGCCGGTGATGAGGTTGCCGTTCTCGTGAACGGGCTGGGCGCAACCGGCCAGATGGAGCTTTATCTCATTCACCGTCGGGTGGCGCAGATCCTCAAGCAACGCGGCGTCCGGATCTATCACAGTTGGGTGGGGGAATATTGCACCTCGATGGAAATGGCTGGGGCATCGATCACCCTGATGAAGCTCGATGACGATCTGCGCGCTCTGCTTGATCATCCCTGCCGGACGCCAGCCCTCACCGTGGGTAGTGCGCCAGAGCCCGTGATCGGTAGCAAACACACAGCGCGTATCTACGAAACCCATGACCATGATGATACGGTAGACCGCGCAAGCCTGAAGACCGATGGCACCGTGACGCCGAGGGTTTTCAGAAGCATGATGTATGCGGCAGCTGAGGCCATCGCTCGGGAAAAGGACCGTTTGAGCGAGCTTGATGGAGTGATCGGCGACGGCGATCATGGGGTGACCATGGACATCGGCTGGACCGCCGTGGTCAAGAGCCTCGACGCTGCGCCCGATGAAGACACGATCTCGCAGACCTGCACCAGAACTGCCAAGGCCTTTCTGGATGCGGTGGGGGCCTCTTCCGGGCCGCTTTATGCCGGAGCCTTTAAGCGGGCTGGCAAGGCGGTCTCCGATCGTCTGAACATGGATGCCAAGGCCATGGCGGCATGGGTTGAGGGCATGCTTCTGGGCATTCTCGACCGGGGCGGTGCCAGTGTTGGCGACAAGACGATGCTTGATGCCTGGGCACCTGCTGTGGAGGCTGCCAAGAAGGCGGCGGACGCGCAGGCCGATGCACTGGCGGTGATCGCCGCCGCCGCCGCAGGCGCCAGACGCGGAGCCGATGCAACGCGCGACATGGAAAGCCGCCGGGGCCGGTCCAAGAAGCTGGGCGCCCGGTCTGTCGGTCATATCGATCCGGGTGCGGAATCGGCTCATGTCATTCTTCAGGCGATGACCGACGCACTGAGCCATCAGGGCTGACCTTCGGTCTCATCGTTTCCGGGAACGACGGGCTCCACTGCCGTTCCCGATGTAGCGGACTGTCTCGGCTTGAGTGATTGGCGGCGACCGCAAACGCCCCTTGCTCACGCTTGGGCTGCTGTCGGATTTATGGATCCAATCCCCTTTGATCGTGGGCCGGTGCTGTATGCTTGCTGCCGGGCTCGCTCGTGGCTTCTCCGATGTATCTCGCTGTCCTGCGCATCAGTGGTGTCTGGTGACACCGACTCAAGCCGACATGCGGTTGAATTCTTGACCTCTCCGAATATCAATTGACAGATCAAGCAGTTGGCTGTCCTGTCTTGCAACAAGTCTGTTCCGCAAGACTCCACTCCCCGGCCTGTGGTCTCCATACCACCCAAGGTGGGAGTGTTGCCCGCGCCTTGCAATCTGAGGTGTCGATCTGCTTGCGGAGGAAAACGGCTTTCCGTTCTCCGGCGCACAAACTTGTATGGGCATCAATGGCCTTGCAGCGCCTGAGATATCGTCTCTATCCTCATGTAATAAAATGGTTATTCAATTTGTGTAGCAAGTCGTCACGAAGCGGTTGTTTGGCAAATTCGCTGTAGTTTGTTTGGAAAACAATGTTTCAATTGCGCTTTACAGGTTTGTATGCGTAAATTTTAAGCAGGGCTAATTTTAAGGCATTTTCACCCGTGTGGGCGAGCGGGAAGGGTGCCTGTAGAGTTAGAGGTTGAATTTTGTTGTTGCAAATTGTTCTTAATTGAGTTCGAAGCAGAGGGCGTGCCCTTGATCATACGGTTCGCAAACCGATTGGCACCTTTCATTTTGGAATAGAACCGATCAAGCATTTGCAACAGTTTTCAGATTATTCCGTTGCCCCCGTAACGGAGCGTCATACCGGCCACACTTGGCCACCAACGATCAGAGCCAGAAGGTGTCAAACCTCAGGACCATATTTGGAGAGACCGATGACAGAAGAGACCAAAACCCCGGAAATCACCCTTGAACAGCTTTCTGGCGCCTACGCGATGCGTGCCAAATTCTACATGTTCATGTTTGATGTTCTGGTCGAGAATTTTGGCAATGACAAAGCCGTCGAGCTGATGAGCGCGGCGACCTATCGCCTTGGCGAAGAGATGGGCGAAAAGCTTCAGGCCCATGGCCCTGCAAACATCGAAGGGCTGACCGAACAGTTCCTGCAGGGCATCCCCTGCCGCGACCACCTGTTTGGCCCAGAACTGCGCAAGTGCGACCATGAAGGCATGGAAATCAAATTCCACAAATGCCCGCTGAAGGACAACTGGGTTGCTGCTGGCCGCAAGGGCGAAGCGCTTGAGCTGCTGTGCAAGGCTGCCGGAGCCATTGACGCAGGCATGTTCACCAAGGCCGGCTTCACCTTTGAAGGCGAAACCTGGAAGATCGGCGACACCGGTTGCTGCCGCCTGATCGTGAAACCTGGTTCTGAAGCCGAAGCCGTTTGAAGAACATCTTTTTATAATACAGACAGATCCGGCAAACCGGACGTCGAAATGCAGGATCCGGAATACCGGACTTGAAACAGACCCGTTAAAACGGGCGTCACCTCCCTCGGCCTGACTTTTCAGGCGCTTAGTACACCGATTACCAACCCATTGGGGAACACTCGCTATGAAACTTTCTCGCAGAACGCTTTTGGCACTCACTGTCGCTTCAGTTATGCTGCCCGCCGCCTCGCAGGCTGCCGATAGCATCAAGATCGGCTACCAGCTGCCCCTTACCGGCAACACCGCCCAGTACGGCCAGGACTTCAAGGACGCTGCAGAAATCGCTCTTGCCAAGTTCAACGCTTCCGGCCAGATTCCGGTGCCGGTAGAAATCATCTATGAAGACTCTCGTTCCGACGCCAAGGAAGGCGTGACCATCGCCCGCAAGTTCGTTGACGACAAGGAAATCGTCGGCGTCCTCGGTGACTTCACTTCCACTGTCTCCATGGCTGCCGCCCAGGTCTACAAGCGCTCCGGCATGGTTCAGCTGTCCCAGACCGCATCCCACCCGGATTTCGCCAAGATCTCCGAATGGCAGTTCCGCAACATCACCACCCAGAATCAGGAAGGTGGCGTGAACGCCAAGTGGATGATCGATCAGGGCATCAAGAAAGTCGCCGTGATTGCCGAGCAGACCGACTGGGGTCAGTCCGTGGTCAAGGGCTTTGTCGATCCTTTCAAGGAAATGGGCGGCGAAGTCGTCTACACCGAATTCTTCAACCGTGGTCTGGCTGATTTCCGTTCCATCATCACCAAGATCGAAGAACAGAAGCCGGAAGCCATCTACACCGGTTTCTTCTATGAAGACGGTGCCCAGTTCCTCAAACAGGTTGCCCAGCTCAATGCCGGTATCCCTGTCTACTCCACCTCTGCCGCCTATAACGACAAGCTGATCGAGCTGGCCGGTGCTGCTGCCGAAGGTCTCAAGCTGACTGCAACCTTCCTGCCGACCCGTGCCGATGCCAATGTGACGGAATTCGTGACCGAATGGAAAAAGACCCACGACAATGCGCCGGGTCAGTTCCCTGCGCAGGCCTATGATGCTGTCAACATCATGCTGGCTGCTGTCGTCAAGGCCTATCCGGATGTAACCCGTCAGAGCCTGCGCGATGCCGTGGCTGCGACCAAGGACTTCCCGGGTGTCACCGGCAACACCTCCTTCGATGAAAATGGCGAGCCTCTCAAGGAACTCACCAAGGCCACCGTCAAGGATGGCGTTTTCGTTGAAGTGAAGTAACCCAATCCCCCATCCCGCCCGGAGCTCGGTCTTCGGGCGGGTGGCAATAAGAGAAAAGGGGGACCTTCGTGTTCGATCCTTATATTTTGCAACAGCTCGCCATTGGCGTTTCGCTGGGTATGATTTATGCGCTGATGGCGATCGGCTTCACGCTTATCTTCGGTGTGCTCAATGTGGTGAACTTTGCCCATGGCGAGGTTTACACGATTGGCGCCTTTGCCGGTCTGATGGCCATCACGGCTTTTGCGCCGCCGCTTCTGGTGGTTCTGTTCATTGCTCTGGCTGCGGGTGCGTTTGCCGGTTTCGGACTTGAACGCCTTGCCTTCCGTCCGTTCCGCAGATTCTCCGATGAGGCCTCGCTGAAATCCCGCGCCATGCGCGAAGCGACCCTGATGTCGTCTCTGGCCATGTCGATCATCGCCCGCGAAGCCATGGAGCTGATCTTCGGCTCGCAGTTCCAGTCCATTGATCTGGCCTACCTGATCAACAAGCCGATCGAGATCGGCCCGATCACTATCGTCAATGGCGACCTGATCATTCTGGCCATCACGCTGATCATGCTGGGCGGTCTGCAGTGGCTGCTCAAGAAAAGCCCGATCGGCATGTCCATCCGTGCCGTATCGAACAATGCGCTGGGTGCCAAATACTGCGGCATCAACACTGACCGGACGATCATCTTCACCTTTATCATCGGCTCGGGCATGGGGGCACTCGCCGGGATTCTCGTCGGGCTCTATTATGGCGCCATCTTCCCCGCCATGGGCTTCACGCCGGGCATCAAGGCCTTTGTTGCCATGGTCATGGGTGGTCTCAGCTCCATTCCGGGCGCGGTCGTCTCTGCCATGATCCTCGGTCTTGCCGAGAGCATTTCCACCAGCTTCATGCCATCGGTATGGTCTGACATGGTTGCCTATGCCTTCCTGCTCGCTACGCTGATCTTCTTCCCGCAAGGCCTCTTCGGAGCAAGGAGGGAACGTGTCTAAACCATTGTTCATCAAGCTGCTGCTGCTGGTTATCGTCTTCGCCGTGGTTCCGTTCGCGCTCGAAGGCCTCGGCAAGGGCTACTATTACCAGATCGCCACACTGGCCTTCGTCTTCATGCTGCTGGCCGCCTCCCTGCATCTGGTCACTGGTGTGGCGGGCCTGTTGCATCTGGGTCATGCCTCCCTTTATGGCGTTGGTGCCTATGTGGCCGCGCTGCTCGGCTCCAAATATGGCATCGGCTTCACCTACGGTCTGCCGCTGGCGGGCATCGGGGCTGCTTTTGTCGCCTTCCTGGTGGCGCTGCCAACCATGCGTCTGATGTCGATCTACTTCGCCGTCGCAACGCTTGGCATCGGCCAGATGCTGTTTCTGGTCTTCCAGAACTGGGTCGACGTCACCAATGGTCCCAACGGGGTGATGCTGTTCGACGGCATCGATCTGTTCGGCTATGCCATCAACAGTGAACTGGGGATCTATTATGTGGTTGCCGTTGTTGCGGCCGTCTCGATCCTCATTCTCAACCGTCTCAGCCATTCCTATTATGGCAATGCCCTGCGGTCACTGCGTGAAGACGACCAGTGCACGGCTGCCATGGGCATCAACGTCACCGTGATGAAGATCCAGGCCTTCGTGATTTCTGCCTTCTTCGCAGGCATCGCCGGGGCGCTCTGGGCCTACACCACCGGCTACATTTCGCCCAACGACTTCAACTTCTCCCAGTCGATCCTCATCCTGACGATGGTCGTTGTGGGAGGGCTCGGCTCTCTGCCGGGCGTGCTGATCGGTGCCCTGTTGCTGATCCTGCTGCCGGAAGTGCTGCGTTACTTCGGCGACATTCGCAACATCATCGTAGGCCTTCTGATGTTCGGCGCGATCCTGTTCCTGCCCAAGGGCCTGTTCGGCGAGGTCAATGCGCTCAATTTTGCGCGCAGGATTCTCGGCTCGGCCTGGTCGGAAGACAATTCTGAGAAGGGGATCGGCTGGAAATGACGACCATACTTGAACTTGATTCCCTGACCCGCGTCTTCGGTGGCCTGAGGGCTGTCGATGATGTCTCCACCAAGGTTTCAGAAGGCGAACTGTTCGGCCTGATCGGGCCGAACGGGGCTGGCAAGACCACCCTGTTCAACCTGATCTCCGGCTTCACGCCACCGTCTTCGGGCGATGTCCGCTTCAAGGGCGAGAGCATCACGGGCCTGCCGGTGCACAAGATCGCGCACCGGGGCATGTCCCGCACCTTCCAGAACCTGCGTGTCTTCCCCAACATGACCGTGTTCGACAATATCTCCGTCGGCGCACTGGGCATGATCGGGGTCAGCCCCTTCTCCGCACTCTGGGGAGGGCGGGCCAAGGCCAGGGAAATTTCCGAGCGCAGCTGGGAGATGTTGGAAAAGGTCGGCCTCAAGGAGCACGCTGACGATCTGGCGGCCAACCTGTCCTACGGCAAGCGCAAATATCTCGAAATCGCGCGGGCGCTGGCCATGAAACCGGATCTGCTGATCCTTGATGAACCGGCCGCGGGCATGAACGATTCCGAGACTGCGGAGCTGGCCCAGTTCATCACCGATCTCAACAAGACGGGCCTCACGATCATGCTGGTCGAGCATGACATGGGGCTGGTGATGGGCATTTGCCAGCGCCTTGTCGTGCTTGCCTCGGGCAGGAAAATCGCCGATGACGTGCCTGCCAAGGTGCGTCAGGACCCTGCCGTTCTGGAAGCCTATCTGGGAGGCGACGACTGATGAGCAATATTCTCGAAATCAACAACCTGTCCCTCAAGATCGGCATTCAGGAAATCCTGCATGACATCACCGTGGGCGTTCCTGAAAAGGGCATTGTCTCCGTTCTGGGCGCCAACGGGGTCGGCAAGACCTCGCTGATGCGCTGCATCTCGGGCATCTATCATGCCACCGGTGGCGAGATTCTGCTCGATGGGCAGGACATCTCCAAGCTCAAGAGCCACGAAATCGTCGATCGCGGTGTCATGCAGGCGCCGGAAGGGCGGCAGATCTTCTCCACCATGACCGTGCTGGAGAATCTCATTCTCGGGGCCGGGCCGCTTGGTCGGCAGGAACTGGATCACGTGCTGACCCTGTTTCCGGTGCTCAAGGAACGCCTCAAGCAGCAGGCAGGCTCCATGTCCGGGGGCGAGCAGCAGATGCTCTGTATCGGCCGCGCCCTGATGCGCAAGCCAAAGGTCCTGTTGCTCGATGAACCATCCCTCGGCCTTGCGCCGCGTCTGGTTGGCTTCATCTGCGAGCTGGTTACCAAGATCCGCGAGGAAGGCTATGCCGTTCTGCTCGTCGAGCAGAATGTCAAGGCGGCCCTGCGCATCTCCGACCGGGCCTATGTCATCGAGCACGGCAAGATCGTCATCGAGGGCGATGCCCATGCACTGATGAGTGACAAGCGCGTCGCCGATGCCTACCTTGGCGGTCATGTTCACGAACAGGCCTGAGGGCCTGAGCAATCATTCCGGCGTGTCTCCCATGCCGGGATTTTCCTTCTTCTTGCACCTCCGCAGAGGGGTCAAACCCTCTGACTTCTTGGATTCAACAGATAATCGACGCCGTTTGATCAGTCTAAACAGTGAAAGAAAAGACATGAGCAATCCAGTCACATTTCCTCCCTCCATCTGGGCCGTCACCGCACCGGCCCGTACCGAGGCCGCTCCGCTCACCGAGGCGATTGAAACCGATACGGTGGTGATTGGCGGCGGCTTCACCGGACTGGGCGCCGCTCTGCATCTGGCCAAGGCCGGACGTGAGGTGGTTTTGCTGGAAGGCAAGGCGATCGGCTGGGGCGCTTCCGGGCGCAACAATGGTCAGGTTATTCCAACCCTTACCGCTGCCGAACCGGACATGTGGGTGCAGCGCTATGGCGAGACCGGGCGCCTCTTTGCCCAGATGATCGGCGCTTCCGCCAATGTCCTGTTTGACGCGATTCGGGAAGAAGACATCGTCTCCCATGCCGATGCCGAACAGACTGGCTGGTTCCAGCCGGCCCACACGCCGGGGCGCACGAAGCTGAGCCAGAAGCGCGTCGAGGCATGGCAGCGGTTTGGCCTTGATGCCCGCTATCTCGATCGCAAGGCGACCACCGAACTGCTCGGCACGGATCATTGGTATGGTGGCATGCTTACCCCGTCCGGTGGTCACATCAACCCGCTTGGTCTGGCCCGTGGTCTGGCCCTTGCCGTGGAACGGGCAGGGGCGACCATCCATGAGGCCACGCCGGTTGTATCCTACGCTCATGATGGCACCCAGTGGGTCGTCAAGACTGACCGGGGCTCGGTCAAGGCCCGGGCTCTGATCCTGGCAACCAACGCCTACACCGGCGAAGTGGTACCAAAGCTCAACCGCCGTCTTGCCCATTCCATCGTGCCGGTTTCTTCCTGGCAGATGTCGACCGAACCGTTGAGTGATGAGCTGCGCGCCACGATCCTGCCGGGTCGTCAGGCCGTGTCCGATACCCGTGGCGACCTGCGCTTTTTCCATTATGACCGCGATAACCGGCTGATCACCGGTGGCGCCATCATGGGCTTTGGCGACCTTGCCGCCCGCATGGCCCGCAAGGCCGCAAACAATTTGGCCGACAGCTTCCCACAGCTTGCGCCACCCAAAATGACCCATGTCTGGGAAGGCTATCTCTCCATGAACTGGGATCGCTTCCCGCGCGTTCACAGCCTTGGCCCGAACGGCTGGACCTGGATCGGGTGCAACGGCCGTGGTGTCGCGCTCGGTTATTCGCTTGGCCGTGAGATGGCCCGCGCCACGAACGGCGAAGACCTCGCTTCGCTGGCCTTGCCGACCACCACGCCGCACCCGTTGCCGTTCCACGCCATCGGCCGCGCTATCGCCCCTTACTATCTTGCCTGGTATAAATTCAAGGACCACCGGGAATACAAAAGCTGACAGGACCTGACCATGAACGATATCCCTATTCTGGAACGCCGCCGCATCGAGGCAATGATCTTGAAGCATGTGCTGGATGTGATCACCGAACGCAGCGGCCGCGCCGAAGCCGAAGCCGTGATCGGTGAAACCTGCTCCCGCTCGGCCATCGAGCAGGGCAAGGCCATGGCAGAAGGGCTCGACCACGCCCCGACCCTGTCCGACTTTGCCGACATCCTTCCCAACTGGACCAAGGAAGACGCTCTTCAGATCGAAACGCTGGTCACCGAGCCGGACCAGATGGACTTCAATGTCACCCGGTGCCGCTACGCTGAAATGTATAAGGAAATGGGGCTTGGTGATATTGGCCATCTTTTGTCTTGCAACCGTGACGGCGACTTCTGTGTCGGCTATAACCCGGACATCCAACTGGAGCGCACCCAGACCATCATGAAGGGCGCCTCCCATTGTGATTTCAGATACAAGATGAAGTGAGAGAAGGAAGAACAGGATATGGCCGTAGATAATTGGGTCTCGCGTGAAATCGAAGATCTGACCGCTTTCCGGCGGGATTTGCACGAGAATCCCGAACTGCTTTACGATCTGGAACGGACCTCGAAGAAAGTGGCCGAAGCGCTGCGCGCCGCTGGCGTCGACGAGGTGGTCGAGGGGCTGGGCAAGACCGGTGTTGTCGGTGTCATCCATGGCCAGAGCAATACGTCGGGCCGTACCATCGGTCTGCGTGCCGATATGGATGCCCTGCCGATCGTCGAAGCCACCGGCCTGCCGCACGCCTCGAAGGTTCCGGGCAAGATGCATGCCTGCGGCCATGATGGCCACACCACCATGCTGCTGGGTGCTGCAAGGCATCTTGTCGAGAGCCGTGCCTTTGACGGCACGGTGCTGGTGATCTTCCAGCCCGCCGAAGAAGGCGGCGCCGGGGCTCAGGCGATGATCGATGACGGCCTGTTCGAGCGTTGGCCCTGCGATGAAGTCTATGGCATGCACAACATTCCCGATGTACCGGTTGGCCATTTCGTGACCGGCAAGGGCCCAAGCATGGCCGCCGTTGACATGTTCGACATCAAGGTGACCGGTCGGGGTGGTCATGCGGCCCAGCCGCATAATGCCATCGACCCGTTCCCGGCGGTTGCGGCCATCATCCAGGCGATCAACGGCATGAGCGCCCGCACCGTCAACCCGTTGGACTCCCATGTGGTTTCCCTTTGTGGCATCACCAGCAACGACACCTACAACGTCATCCCCGAAGAGATCAACATCAAGGGCACCGTCCGCACCCTCAACGAGGCTGTCCGTGACCATGTCGAGGCACGCCTTGGCAAGATCGTGGCGCAGATTGCCGAAGGCAACAATTGCGTCGGGGAGTTGGACTACCGCCGTCTCTATCCGGTGATGGTCAACCATGACGAGGCAACCGAGCATGCGGCCAAGGCTGCCCGCTCGGTCTCCGGCGATGACGCGGTCCGCATCGACATGCCGCCAACCCTAGGCGGCGAGGACTTCGCCTTCATGCTCAATGCCGTGCCGGGTGCGATGATCCATGTCGGCAATGGCCCTTCGGCCCAGCTGCATCACCCCAAGTTCGATTTCAACGACGAGGTGATCAAATGGGGCTGCTCCTACTGGGCCCAGTTGGTGCGGGACAGGTTGCCGCTTTAGCCTTTGCCAAAGCAGGCATCTCGGAGAGGTGCCCGCTGCGAAATATGAGGCCGGCCGGAAGGGCTCCCTTCCGGTCGGCCTTTTCTTGTTGAAAGGGGGGAGGATACTCCGGGGAGGCTGCGCCAGTTGCACGGATGGCTACCCGGCTCTTGCCAGAAGCGGGGCAAGAGCGTCGTCAGTCGTGACCGGATGTCTGGTCCCGGCGGTGGTTGCCCTTTCCGATGCGACCAGCTTGTCGAGGCTGCCCGTATCCAGCAGGCTCTCCAATGAGGAAGGCCGACCAAGCAGATAGCCCTGACCCTCGTCGCAGCCCTCATCGCGCAGAATGGCCATCTGTTCTTCGGTTTCGATGCCTTCTGCCAGCACCGGGATCGAAAGGCTTTTGCCCAGTGCCAGAACCGCTCGCACGATGGCAAGAGACGACCTGTCCTTGTTGATGTCGTCAACGAAGCTCTTGTCCAGCTTGATCTTGTCAAAGGGAAAGGTTCGGAGAATCTCCAGGGACGAATAGCCCGTGCCGAAATCATCCAGCGCAATGCCAACACCAAGAGCCTTGACCTGCAGCATGATATCGAGGGATCTGGCCGTGTCCTTGACAAGGGCCGTTTCCGTGAGCTCCAGCTCGAGGCGGCTCGGGTTGAGGCCTGTCAGGGCAAGTACATCCTCGACATATTGAGGCAGATGGGGATCCATGAATTGCACGGCAGAAACGTTGACCGCCACCCGATAGGGCGGATCCCAGCTTGCTGCATCCACACAGGCGCGCTTCAGCACCCAAAGGCCAAGCGCCGAGATCAGGCCGTTTTCTTCCGCTACCGGAATGAAAACCGCAGGCGAGATGGGGCCAAGGTCAGGATGGGTCCAGCGCAACAGCGCTTCGAAGCCATGGATGTCCCGTTCCGGCCCCATGGATTTCTGCACCTGATAGTGCAGCTGCAGCTCGTCATTATCCAGCGCCCGACGGAGGTCGTCTGCCATCTTGCGTTTCTTGCGCATGTCTGCGCCGATTTCGGCATCGTAAAAGCAGAGCTTGCTCATGAAGGAGCATTTGGCGTGATACATCGCCAGATTGGCATTGTTGACCAGCTCGCTCGAGGTTTCTCCGTCGTCTGGCCAGATTGCCGCTCCCAAGCTGGCGCCGACCTCATTCCTGACCCCATCGATATCGATGGGCTGGGCAATCTCGAAGGCGAGGCGTTCGGCGAAGGAGGCGATGGTGCTTTTTTCGCGGAAGAATTTCACTGCTGCAAATTCATCGCCGCCAATGCGCGCAACAAACTCATCCTCCCGGAGAATGGTTTTCATCCGGCCTGCCAGCGTGTGCAACGTGAAGTCGCCCGCCGTATGGCCCAGCCGGTCGTTGATTTCCTTGAAGCGGTTTAGGTCGATGCCAAGGATTGCGACCTTGACCCCATAATGCTCTGCGCTTTCAATGGCGCTGTTTACGTAGCGCTTGAAACCTTCCCGGTTGGGAATGCCGGTCAGGACATCGTGGCTGGTCAGGTGATGCAATTCCTCCCTGGAATGTGAGCGCACCCGTGAATCGATGAAATGGCTGGTCAGGCCAGCGCCAAGTATGATCAGCGTGACAAGCGCAATGGCCATTGCCAGCGAGATCATGGCACTGGCGTCAATATCCGGAAACGACGTGGTCATCGGCGTGACCGTGAAGGCGGCCATGCCGGTAAAGTGCAATCCGACGATGCTCAGAACCATGGTCATGACGGCCGACAGAAAGCGCAACTTTCTGATGGCCGGTTTCCAGATGAGGGTGCTGAAGAACATCGACAGGGCGACAGAGATGAGGATCGAGGCCCAGATGAGGCCCATGTCCCAGGTGAGAAGCCCCACGATGCGATAGGCAAACATGCCGGTATAATGCATGGTCGCAAAGGTCAGGCCGACAAAGGCGCCGCCGATCACAGTCCGGATGGGGCTTTGCCGGAAGCCGGAAAGGCAGAAGCTGCCAAGCAGTCCGGCGATAGCGATCACCAGCGAAAGGATGGTCAGAGCTGGATCAAAGGAGACCGCCGCCTTGGGCTTGTAGGCCAGCATGGCAACAAAATGCGTCGCCCAGACACTGCCGCCACCTGAGACCGCTGCCAGAAAGAACCAGCCAAAATGGTGGCCCAACTCGGATTCGACGGCATGGCGCACAAGGCGCAAGGTGACAAGGGAACCGATGATACAAAGCAGAGCTGCGAGAGCGACGAGCAGAAGATCATGTTCGGTGTAGATACAGCTCAGAACTGTCAACATTCAGATAGGTTCCGGAAACATGGGTTTGATTTATATCAATAACTTTCAATACTTACTATTCCATTGATCCGGACGAAATATTTGTAACAGCGTTATCGGGATGTAAATATTTCTTTGTTACACGCCATGATTTTGAAAATTCATGACTATGAACAATGGTTGCGTGTCAGGTTGGGGGGATTGCGCAGCAGGGAGCGACGGTAGCGGGGAGAAATCGGAAGGCGCACGGCGTTTTGGGGCACAGCCGGAGATCTGTCTCATCCGAGCCATTGGGCGTGACAGGTGAAGGGCAGGCTGTCATGCACCAGATGCTGTCCGCGCAGAAATACGGACACTAAAAAAGCGGGCTGAACCCACTTGTATGCTTTTTATCAATTTTTTCGAAGGCGGTTGTCTCTTCCCGCCCGGACGCTTCTCTGAAGCAATGAGCAAATACTTTTCAGTATTATTTCTTCATCTGGCTTCGAGAAGCCTCGTGGCTATTAGTCACGAGGATCGGAGATCGAACCAAGCATTGCGTCAATGCCGTGTGCGGAGATGTATTCGTCTACAAAACGCTGAGCCTGTTCTTCACGAGCAGATACAACTTTTTCGAATGCGCGGTTAAAGAAGTTCATTTTATTTCCTTTCAACTGTCTGGCTTGTTTGTTTCTTTCTTATGCCCTGACTATGCTCCTCTCTGAGCTATCTGAAAAGAACTGATACCTCAAGACAGTCATGCGCTTAGTGCATGTCGAGGCATTTAGCGTCCCGGTATGCGCAATGGTGCAGGGATCTTGAGGTCTAAATTTTCAAAAATATGACATAATTTCAATACTTTAATTGAGATATGCGATTTTGCATTGGACTTGCAATTAGCTATGCGCGTTAAATTCCAACACATTCATGCAAAGAGATGATGGCAATCCGAACCGTTTTTCGGCAAGATTTGGGGGGAATTTCTGATGCGGGGAGGGGGAAACTGTGTCCAGATTGTCGTTGATTGCAGTCCTGCTGGCAACAGGCGCCGGTCTGTGCCTGCCGATAGAAGCAACCAAAGCCTCGGCACCGGTCAAGCGCGTGATCGAGGGCTGCGTGCTGCAAGGCAAATTCATCAGCCAAAGGGGATATCATATCAAGGTCCGGGCCCACGGCAGAACCGTGGATCTGTCGCCCTATGAGGGCATGGAAATCCGCTACACCGGCAATCTTTTGCCCGGCGACCGCTATACTGTCCAGACAGCGCCGCTGATCCTCGGCCCCTGTCGCAAGCCGCCCAAACCGCTTTTCTGACATGCTTGTGGGCGAATGAGCCGCCTTTCAGGCAAATGGACAAGGCCGCCAGCGAAGATCAGGTACGGTCTGCTGTTTCTGCCAAAGTGAGGGGCTAAGAGCAAGGGGGGATCCGTGTGAAGCCCGACCGTCAGGCCTTCAGGGCCCGCACGATGCCTGCAAGCAGGGCGAAGCGTTCGCAGATGCTGTCAACCTCGAGATATTCCTCCCGGCTGTGTGCCCGACCACCTACCGGCCCCATGCCGTCAATGGTCGGGATGCCGACATCGGCGGTGAAGTTGCCATCGGATCCACCACCGGTTTTCTGCCAGCCGATCCTGACGCCCAGCTCCGCAGCGATGGCATCGACCTTGCGACAGAGTACCAGCGCGTCATCGGAGGCATTCATCGGCGGGCGGGAAACGCCGCCGGTCACGGAGACGGTGACATTCGGGGTAAACGGATGCTGGGCCATTTCGCGGATGCGGACCTCGACCAGCTCGGCCTGATCTTGCGAGACGAAGCGCAGATCAACCTCGGCCTCGGCGGATTCTGCAATGGCATTGACCGATGTCCCGCCCGAGATGAGACCGACATTGAGCGTCAGGCCGGTCTCGAAATCCGTCAGCTTGTGCAGTTCGGTCACCCAGTGGGCAAGCTCATTGATGGCGCTCGCTCCGTTCTGCGGATCAACTCCGGAATGGGCTGCCTTGCCATGAAAATTGAGGCAATAGCGACCGGTGCCCTTGCGTTCGAAGACCAGATCGCCATTGGCGCGGCCCGGTTCGAGAATGAAGGCATGGTGACTGCGCCGGGCC
Source organism: Cohaesibacter haloalkalitolerans (assembly GCF_003574655.1). Classification (GTDB taxonomy): domain Bacteria; phylum Pseudomonadota; class Alphaproteobacteria; order Rhizobiales; family Cohaesibacteraceae; genus Cohaesibacter; species Cohaesibacter haloalkalitolerans. The sequence continues at coordinate 52,343 of NZ_QNUM01000001.1, read as the reverse complement.
AGATCCTCAATCCAGCCGCGGGACTGTTCGGAGCCGATTTCCTCGTGACTGTTGAGAGCAAGGCAGATGGACGGCGTGGCCTCTCCCGTCCGGTGAAACAGCCGAGCCAGATAGAGGGCAAAGAGATCGCCTGATTTCATGTCCATGACACCGGGGCCATAGGCCCGATTGCCTTCGATATGAAATGGTCGCTCGGCAGCGGTTCCCTTCGGAAAGACGGTATCCATGTGGCCGAGTAGCAGGATGTCGTGGTCGTTCCTGTTGCCAGGGCTCAGGATTTCAAGGCACGGGCCAACGTTGGAGCCGACGTCGCGCCGGATGACCTGCCAGCCGAGCTTGGTGAATTCCTCTTCGAAAAAGGCGGCCACGGCACTGACGCCATCAAGGTCCGCACTGCCACTATCGATATTGACCAGAAATTCGAGATCTTTGAGAAAGTCTTCAAGGTCCAGCTCAGCAGGGTTCATCGTCATGCCTCTTTGTGGGCGGCATCAGGTGCCGCCTTTGATCGTTTGAGAAAGGGTCGGGGGAGTAGGGCTCCGGTGAGGACCGTCACTCTACTGCCCCAAAGCGTCTTTGACCAGTCGTCAGGCAAAGATGATCCCGAACAGAACGACCGTCAGGATGCCGCCTGCAACAGGCAGGGCGGTGCGACGGACGATGTCGATAGGGGAGCATTGGCCGGCATCGCTGACGGCGATGATGACACCGGCAACCGGCGACATGGACCGGGCAAGACCGGCGGTCAGCTGCATCGGCAGCAGCATGGAGACCGAGGCAGCTCCGAAGCTTGAAGCAATATTGGGTGCAAGATGGCCGAAGGAGAAGAAGGCCGCATTGCCGGAGCCGGTGATGACTGCGATGACCGTGACCATGGCGCACATGACGATGGTCATGGCCGTGACACCGAAACCAGACCCTTGGGCCGCGTTGATCAGGAAGTCGACCATTCCGATGGTCGTCAGACCGGCGGCAAATACCTCGGCACAGACGATCAGGGAAACGATGCGGGCAAACATCTGGCCCATGCCGTCAAAGAAGGCCATGAAGCCCTTGGTGACAGCCTTGCCATTGCGATGGCGGATGGTTTCGCAGACCAGACCCACGAGCGCACCGATCAGCATGGCGGTGACAACGTCAAGCTTGACCGAACTGATGAGCAGCTTGGAGAAGACGAGGATCAACGCTAGCGGCAGCATCGGCAGCAGCGCATAGAAGGCTGGTGCGGACTTCTTGCCATCAGCCTTGGCCGGATCCACATCGTGTGCCTCGGCTTCGACCACATGCCCTTCCTTCTTGTCGAAATAGCGGGCGCTGACATAGGTCAGGATGGAGATGACGATGATGGCGGCAATGCCTACCGGCAGCTGATGCTGGGCAAAATAGACCGCGACATCAAGCTCGGCGGTCTTGGCTGCAAGGTTGGACGCACCGGACGCCGGACCAAGGTCAAGCACGGCGGTGGTGCCTATCATGGCAGCCGCTGCTGCGCGGCTGACGCCCAGCCGGACAAGGGTCGGGTAGAAGGTGACCAGCAGCAACATGGCAAGGCCGGCGGCGCTGGGGATGAAGATGTTGAGCACCTGCCCGACGGCATAGCCAAGCGCCAGCACCACGTAAGGCGCGTTCAGCAGCTTGAGCGGGCGAATGGCGACATCGACCATGGCATCCGTGGCCCCGATATGGTCCATGTATTTGGCAAAGCCACCGGCCGCCATGATGATCATGCCAAGCCCTGCCGCACGATAGGCCAGCGAGCCGCGGACATAGTCGAAGATGTCAAACAGCGACAGACCCGTCGACTTGGCCTTCTTGAACAGAATCGAGCTTTCGGGTGCGACAACGAGCGTCAGCGCAAGAAGCAGCAGGCCGGCCAGCAGCAGCACGGTGTGTGACTGGTATTTCTTGATGATGAGCCATGCCACGACAATCGTGACAACAAGGCCGATGAGAAAACCTAACATACTTTTTCCTCCCAGATTTTAAGCAGGTCTAGGTGTGACTGATGGATCCGGGCGTTCATGGCTCGGAATGACTGGAGGAATGTTCGATGAAAGATGTGATGACCTGTTCATAGTTTTCCTTGTCCTCCAGATAGGGCGCATGGCCCACGTTGGGCAATGTCTTTTGTGTTGCCTGTGGTGTCAGAGCCCTGAGTTCGGCGGAAAGTTCGGGCCGGACGACAGGATCCTTCTGGGCGAAAAGCACCAGCATCGGGATCGTGATCTTCTCGTAGAAGGAGCGCAGATCGGCAAATTGCAGCATCCGCGTTGCCGAGAACAGGCCGTCGGCCTTGGTGCCTGAGGCGACATAGGCTGCCGTTTCCAGGGCGAAGGGATCCACCGGATGGGCGACCATGTTGGTGGCCCGTTCCCGGCCGTAGGCCTCGCCTCCTTCTTCCTTGAGTGCGCGGATCCGGTCGACAAGTTTGGCGGTTGGGGGCGTATCCAAAGGCTCGCCATAACCCGGGTGCGTGCAGGAGAGGATCACCCGCCCGATCCGCGGCTCAGGGTCGGCGGCAACCCGGGCCGCCAGCGTTCCACCCATGGAATGGCCGACAACGGTCAGGGATGGCAGCGCCAGTTTCGCGATGAAGCCGCGCAACTGCTCGGCAAACACCTCGATGTCCGGTTCGACTTCGGCGGATTGCCCATAGCCTGGCGCGTCCCACGAAATGATTTGGTAGCGGGATGACAGGTCGTGCAACTGAAACAGCCAGCTGTCTGCACTGCCCAGAAGGCCATGCAAAAAGAGAATTGGCCTGCCTTCGCCCATGGAGCGGTAGGATATCGGCAGCCCGTTGACCTCCACGCTCTGCCGCGCTGGCAGGGACCGGACCAGTTCCATCAGCGGAGCCGACCAGGGCGATGGCTCTTGTGAGGACATGCTGTACCTCGTTTCTTTGAGTGTCTTGATGATTTCACTGTAAAGACGGGCAGTTCATATGCATAATGCATGGTGTCGATAAGATTATAAAATTTGCTGATGAAGTATCGGTTGCGTCATGAATATCAAGGAGCTGCAAGCGTTCAACGCCGTCGTTCAGGAAGGAACAGTCAGCGGCGCGGCGCGGGTGATGAACCTGAGCCAGCCTGCGGTCAGTCGCCTGATCATGCTGCTGGAAAGCGAGTTGCATATTTCGCTGTTCCGGCGCGAAAAGCAGCGGCTCTATCTCACCGAGGAGGGGCAAGCCTTCAACCGCGAGGCTCGACGGATTCTGGCCGGTCTTAGCGAGATCCCGCGGATTGCCGAGGAAATCCGCGCCCATCGGCTCAAGCGGCTGCGGATGGTGACCATGCCGCGCGCCGCGCTGTCGGTGGTGGCGCCCGTCGTCGCCCGGTTCACGCGCGAGAATCCCGACGTCAAACTGTCTCTCGACATCCGGTCGCACCGGGATATCGAAAGCTGGATCAACGGGCGGGAGTATGACCTGGGGTTCGGCAACGTCCCTATCACCCACTGGGCTGCGGAGAGCACGCCGATCGGCCGGACGGTGCTGGAGGTGCTGATGCCCACCGACCATCCCTTTGCCCGGAAGGAGGTGGTGACCCTTCAGGATCTGGCGACCGTGCCGCTGGTGCAGCAATTTCCGGGCATGTTGCTGCGGCGCCAGACCGACGCCCTGTTCGATGCCCATGACGTGCGGATCGAGCACGAAGTGCTGGCCGGGTCTTCGCAGATGGCCCAGTATCTTGTTGCCAACGGTGCCGGAGTGACCATCATTGATCGGCTGAGCGTGCTGGCCATGGATGACCGGCTGATTACCACCCGTCCCCTGTCGCCCACCCGCTGGGTGGCATTCGGGGTAATTCGCCATCGCGATGATGATCCTGACCCGATGGTTCTGCGCCTGACCGAGATGCTGCGCGAGCGGGTGGCAGAGTGTGCGGTCGATGGCTCGATCATTCCCCTCATGGGCAAGGGCGAGGTGTGAGGCTGCTCGCAAGGCCTCAGGATCAGGATACGCGATGGGCTGGCTCGAAAACAGGAAAAGGCCCGTGCGAGAGGGGTCACACGGGCCTTTCCTTCGGTGTCAGGAGACCTGCGGGGACCCTTCACGAAACGGATATAAGGCTGGATAGAGCGCTTAAACACGGCTCTGCCGCAATACGAGGTATTTGGCCAGATGCGCCTTTGGTCAGCTCACAGGCCCATGGCTTTGAGTTCCTGCAGCGGCGGAATGGTCTCGAACATCACCGGATCGAGACGGTCCCACAGAATACCGCAGGTCGGCTTGTGTGGCCCATCGACCAGAATGGTCCGGGTCGGTGTGAAGATGGCGTCGGCAACCGTGTCATAGACATCCGGCGTCAGTTCCTCTTCCAGCAGCTGGCAATCATGCACCACGGCTGCCGACGGGGTTTCGGTGGAGATCCGACCGATCTGGTAGAGCATGCCCCATTCGCTGTCGAAGAAGCCATGGCCCTTGCCGAAGCGGATGCCCTTGGTGTTGATGGCGCCCGTGCCGGTGACCATATAGTCGACCTTTGGCATCTCGGCGAGCTCCTTGAGGCTGACCGGTCGGCCAACCCGTTCCATGCCGTCCAGTGTCGAGGCATAGAGATAGAGCTCCGGAGCAATCGTCTTCGGATCGAGCAGCCAGAAGCCGCGCTTGATCGAATAGGTCGTCATCAGCACCGTCTTGCCGTCTTCCAGCGCCTTGAGGCGCAGGCGGTCGAGGCAGTTGTCCGGCGTGATGAAGATATAGTTCGATTTCTGGTAGTATTCATGGTCAACCAGCCGCTGAACTGCTGCTTCGCCGCCTTCGAAATCGGCGATGAATTCGCCAAAATCGAAGTGGAAGCGGCTGTCGGGAACAGCGACCTTGCGCAACTCGCGCCAAACGCGCTCGCGGACTTTGATCTTGTGATCAACAATATCCATGGGGAAACTCCGTGATGTCTTATTGTGCAGGTGCCATGCCGCGCTTGGTAAGCACGCGATGTTCGATGGCGACCACGATTTGATAGAAGAGAACGGATATCAGCACCGAAACCACTGCGACCGACCAGATCATGCCATAGTCGAGGTAGCCGCGGGACTGGTTGAGCAGATTGCCAAGGCCCTTGCCGGTGGCGAGCCACTCGGCAATCATCACACCCAGCAGCGCCCGGGGAACCGCAAGCCGGGTTGCGGCAAACAGATAGGGCAGGGAGGCTGGAATGGAGACCAGCCAGAGCTGCTTGACCGGTCCGGCACCATAGGCCTTGGGCACCTCGATGGCGGCGCGCGACACCATGGACAGGCCTTGTGCCATGGTGACGAAGGCCGGAAAGAAGGTGACCGACACGGTGATCCACAGGATGACCGAGGGGCCGCGCCCGAGGATCAGCACCAACAGCGGCGTCAAGGCGACCAGTGGCATGGTCTGGGTGACCAGCGCCACGGGCATGAAGCCGCGAATGATGGCCGGATAAAGCACCGAACAAAGCGCCAGCGCAAAGGCAAAGAACAGCCCCATGGCCATGCCGATCATCGTCATCGGCAGGGTTTCGCTGAGGGCCATCGCCAGCTTGCCAAGGCTTGCCGGGCTGTTGGGCATCATGAACAGATAGTCAAACACGCCAAGCGGCGTCTTGGCGATCATCGCCGGAGTGCCCATGATGGAGAGCAACAGCCCCCATAACAGGAACGGCAAGGCAAAGGACACCGTGATCAGAGCTGCTTCGACCAGCGGATTTTTCTCGGCCTTGGTTGCTGGCGGACTGGCTGGCACGGTAACGGCCTTGGATGCTCCTGTGAGGCGGGTTGCCAGCAGGGAGAAGAGGAGATAGGCGAGCCCCGCAATCACAGTTGCTGATAGACCGATTCCCCACAGTCGGTCGGGCTCGCCCCGGCCAAGCGAACCGATCAGATAGACCCCCAGTCCATACCGACCGCCGCCGCCGAACTCCGCTAGAATGGAGCCAAGAACCGCATTGGGGGCCGCAATCCTGAGGCCCGCCAATATGGATGGGATGGCGCTGCGCATTTGCGCGTGAACAAGCGTCTTCCACTGGCGACCGCCATAGGCCCGGACCACATCGACAATGCGTCGGTCGGTCTGCTGGATGCCGGTTACGGTGGCGCTCATGGTGACGAAATAGCAGGCGATGGCCGCCAGAATGATACGGGGCGTCATGCCCGAGAAGGTGATGACAAGGATTGGCGAAACGGCAATCGGCGGCAGGGCGAACAACGCCACATTGACCCCGCGTGCCAGCCGCTGGGTGATCGGGAAGATGGCGAACAGCACCCCTGCGGCAATCGCCAGGGCATTGCCGATGAGAAAGCCGGCGCTTGCCCCTTCCAGTGTCGCCAGAATATGCGGCGGATAGTCGGACCAGTCGACCCACAGCCGCGCCAGAATGGCGGATGGCGCAGGCAGGGCACCATCGGCAACCAGTCGCAACTGACCGATGATCTCCCAGATGATCAACAGCAAGAGCCAGTTGCGCAAGGTGGACGAGTGCAGCAGCTTGCGGATCGGGGAGAGGGCGTCGGACCTCTCTGGAGCGGTCCTGTTACTGGCCATCCAGCGCCTCCGCGATTTCCTTCTCAAGGGCATGGAAGCGAGGATCGGAAAACAGGGCGGGCTTGCGTGGCCGGTCGAACGGCACATCGATGACGCGGCTGATCCGCCCCGGCTTGCTCTGCATGACCACCACACGGTCGGCAAGGAAAATGGCCTCGTCGATGCCATGGGTGACCAGCAGGGTTGTTGCCCGGCTTTCCATCCAGATGCGTTGCAGCTCGATGTTCATCTGGCGGCGCAGGATCTGGTCGAGCGCGCCAAAGGGTTCATCCAGAAAGAGAATTTCCGGGCGGGTGATGAGAGCACGGGCGATGGCCGCGCGCTGGCGCATGCCACCGGACAGCTCGCCGGGCAGTGCCTTTTCGAAACCGTTGAGCCCCACCAGATCGACCAGCTTGGCCACCTCGGCCAGATAGTCGGCCCGCTTGTGCCCGAGCACGTCAAGGGGCAGCATGATATTGTCTTCCACGGTGCGCCATGGCATCAGTGCCGCATCCTGGAAGGCAACACCCGTCTTGCCGCTTCTGGCCGCCTTGAATGGGGTCATGCCGCTGATCATCACATCGCCGGTGTCCGGAGCATCAAGCCCCAGCGCCAGCCGCAGGATGGTCGACTTGCCACAGCCCGACGGCCCGATCAGGGCCGTGAACGAGCCTTCCGGACAGGCGAGGGACACATCGCTCAGGGCCTGAACGACCGCGCCGCGACCCTTGAAGGATCGCGACACGTGATTGATGGTGATACCGTGTTCGGCACTCATGCAATTTCTTCCAGCAGCGTGGTGTCGAAATGTTCGCGTTTGGCGGAAATGCCCACTTCGGCAAGCGCCTTGATGTTGGCTTCGATGGCTTCTTCGCTCATCGAGAAAATGCCGCCGGCGGCTTCGATCAGCGGCTTCTGGGCGTTGTTGAAATAGAGCTCGTTGTCGATGGAACGACCGGTGCCCTTGAACCAGCTGTCAGCAAATTTCGGCGGATAGGCGGCCGGATCCTTGAAGTTCTCTTCCCAGCCTTTGCGGGAAGCCCTGAGGAAGGAAACCAGTTCCTTGCGTTTGGTCTTCAGGGTCTCTTCGGTGACAACAACGGTGTCGTTGAAGATGGTGAAGCCGAAATCATAGAGCAGGAAGGAGGTCGCGTCGGCGCCAGCCTGCTTGATGGTGAACGGCACGTTGGTGGTGAAGTCGAGGGATGCGTCGATTTCGCCCTTGATCAGCGGGGTCGGATCATAGGCATAGGGCACAATGTTGATCTTGGAGCGATCGACGCCGGAGATCTTCAGCATGGCTTCAACGGAAATCACGTTGACCGGCGGCACGGCAAGGGTCTTGCCGATGAGGTCTTCAGGAGTCTTGATCGGGTTGGAGGCCAGAGAAACGATACCGATCGGGTTCTTCTGATACTGGGTGCCGATGATCTTGAACGGTGCGCCTTGCTCGGTGATCGCCTTGATGGTGGTGTCCGGCGTGGTCAGCGTGAGGTCGGCCTTGCCTGCAATAATGGTGCTTTCCGGAATGACGTCCGGGCCGCCGGATGCATAGGAAAGGTCAAGACCTTCCTCGGCATAGTAGCCCTTGTCCATGGCAACGAAATAGCCGGTGAATTCGGCATCGTTGATCCAGGAAGCCTGAAAGGCAAAGGGCGATGCAGCGCTTGCAAAGCGGCCCATGGTTGGCAGGGCGGCAGATGCTGCCATCAGGGAAAGAAATCGGCGTCTGTCCAGAGCAAGTCTCATGTTCAGTGTCTCCATTTGTCTCGGGAAGTGTGGTTGTTGCTATAAAACGCCCCTGATCCGGGCCAGCTCGGCCAGAGGCGGGATGTCCAGAATTTGGTCTTTGCTCAAAAGATCCCAGCGAATGCCGCGTGGGCGTCGTTCGGTTCGTTCGACCCGGATCAGCTTTTCCGGGGTCGCGATCATGTCGATGGCAATGTCGAGGTCGCTGGCGATGACATTCTCGTCGGTCACCTGCACATCATGCACGATGGAAACAACCGGCGTTTTTTCCTCCATGAGACCCAGATCCGTGAACATGCCCCATTCGAGATCGAAATAGACATGTCCCTTGCCAAAGCGGATGCCCCGGGAGGAAACGGCAGATGCGCCGGTCGCGGCAAAGTCGAACCGCCCCTTGCGTGCGATCTCTTCCAGCGACACCGGTTTTGCAAAATGCTCCATCCCCTCCAGCCATGAGGCAAAGAGTTCGGCCCCCCTGGGCACGACACCCGGCTCCAGATAGAGGAAGCCGCGACGGATGTTGTAGGTGGACATGACCAGAGGAATGCCCGCCTCGATCATCTTCTGGCGCAGCAGCGTGAGGGAATTGTCCGGTGTCACGAAGGCAAGCTGGCAGTCCTTGAAGGCATCCAGCGCCAACACGCGACCGGTGGCCACATCGGAGCCGTCAAAATCGGGAATGACTTCGGAGAAATCGAGATGAAAGCGCACGTCGGCCCGGGCGACATCTTTCAGTCGCTGCCATATGCCCTTGCGTATCAGCCGTGAATGACTCATGCTGTCCTCTCGTTTCTCTGTTTCATAATCATGAAACTGTTGTTTCATTATTGCAAGAGGGCTGCTAGTGTTTTTTTATGCTACTGCAAAGAATCGGAGGAGTTGATGGCATCGCGCCTTGTGCTGAGAATTCAGGAGAGATACGCCAAGCTGACGGCGGGGGAGAAGAAGCTCGCGCAGCTGATCCTTGATCGTCAGGACGATATTCTCACGCATTCGGCGACCGAAATTGCTGAAATGGCAGGAGTTTCCAAGGCAACGGCGGCCCGCTTCTTCCAGCATCTGGGCTATGCCGACTTCAACGAAGTGAAGCTTCAGGCCCGCGAGGAGCGCAACCAGTCCGAACCCTATGAATTGTCAGTGACCAACTCCGATCAGATGGCCATGGGCCGGGCCATTGGAGCGCATCTGGAGCTGGAACTGAAGAATCTGACGCGCACTTTCGAGGAAATGCGCTCCGACAAGATAAGGGAAGCCGCCGAACTGATCGACAAGGCTCCGCGCGTCTGGGTGCTGGGGCTGGGGGCAGAAGAAGGAATTGCCCGTTATGTGCGCCTGCTGTTTTCGCGGCTGCGCCACAGTGTCATGCTGCTGGGTATCAATCAGGGGTCGTGGGCGGAAGATCTGGCGATGACCGGCCCGAAGGACGTGTTGCTGTTGATAACTTTGCCCCCGCATCCTCCACTGCTCAAATCGATCCTGAGTTACGCCAAGACCAGCCGCCTCAATGTAGTGACCATCACCGACCGGACGTCGCTTTTCGAGATGCAGCGCGTCTCCAAGGTGGTGCTGCCCTGCCATGTGACAAGCTTTGCTCTTGGGGCTTCCCTCACCGCCGTGAGCAGCGCGGTTCGCCTGCTCGCCCTGACCTATGCGGCTCATGCAGGCAAGTCCGCCCAGCAGCGGGCGGAAATTGTCGACAGCATCAAGGAAGAGTTCGACAGCTTCAACTAGCTTTCGTTCCTTAGACGTTTCCCCTTGATTGCATTGGGTTTTCACCATGCCCTGCAGCGCAGGTTGGCGGCTGCCGAATCCGGCTCCCCAACTTTTTTCTTGATAGAACTATAAAACCGGTTATATTGCGTTTATGAAGCATACACTCGAGTCCTATGCCTCGGCTCTTTCTGCCCTTGGTCACGATGCAAGGCTTTGCATCTTCCGTCTGCTCGTCCGCGCAGGGGACGACGGACTGATCGTGGGAGAGCTGATTGTCGCCACGGGGTTGCCTGCATCGACCCTGGCACATCATTTGAAGACGCTCGTCAGCGCAGGGCTGATCGTTCAGGAGCGTGATGGTCGTGAGGTCAGGAGCCGTGTCGATTTCGATGCGGTCCGCCAGACGATCGGCTTTCTGACGTCGGAATGCTGCACTGGCGTGACGCTGGAAAACAGGGAAGAGGCCATCTGAGGCCTCTTTTCTTTGGCTTTTAAAAAACTATAAAACCGGAGATATAGTTTTGTTTGACTCCTATGCTTCCACCTCCCCGGACAGCCTTTTGGGCAATCTGGGTGCCGCCGCCAAACGACAGCTGGTCTGGCTGTTGTCTGCCGCGATCATTCTTGCCTTGCTGATCTGGGTTCCGGATCAGGGCCGGGCAACGCTGAACCTGGTGGCCTCCTCCCTCACAGAGACCGGGCCATTCCTCATCCTGTCCATTCTGCTCAGCGCCTATGCCACAGCCTCGGGTGCCGATGCCCTGATCGCAAGGGCCTTTGCCGGATCACCCGCCGTCATGATCGTCATGGCCGCGCTGGTGGGGGCATTGTCGCCTTTCTGCTCCTGCGGCGTGATCCCTCTGGTCGCGGCGTTGCTCGGGGCAGGGGTTCCCGTTTCCGCCGTCATGGCCTTCTGGCTCGCCTCGCCGGTGATGGATCCGTCGATGTTCATGCTGACAGCAGGCGTGATGGGCTGGCAATTCGCCATTGCCAAGACGCTGGCGGCCATCGGGCTGGGCCTGCTGGGCGGCGGGGTGACCTTTGCCGCCGAGAGAGCCGGTCTGTTGTCGTCTCCATTGCGCAAGACAAGTGGTTGCGGCGGGTGTTGCAGCAGTCGGAAAAAGGGGCCTGAGGCTGAGCCGGTGGCCTGGGCCTTCTGGCAGGATAGCGACCGAAAACAGATGTTCAGGCGGCGGTTCGTCGAGACGACAGTCTTCCTGCTCAAGTGGCTGACGCTGGCCTTTGTTCTTGAAAGCCTGATGATCGCCTATGTTCCCGGTGAGTTGGTCGCCCGGACCCTTGGCGGTGATGGCATTGGCGTTATCGGCATGTCAGCGCTGGTGGGCGTCCCGGCCTATCTCAACGGCTATGCAGCACTGCCGCTGGTTCATGGCCTGATGGAACAGGGCATGGCCGGGGGAGCCGCGCTGGCCTTTCTTGTTGCCGGGGGCGCCAGTTCTCTGCCCGCCGCGATTGCCGTCTGGGCGTTGGTCCGCCCGCCGGTGTTCCTGCTCTATATCGGTCTGGCCCTTTCGGGCTCCTTCCTCGCCGGACTGTTGTTTCAGGGGTGGCTGTCATGATGGGTATCCGTTTCAGGGCAACACGCGCGGAGGATGCCACTGCTCTTTCTGCCATTGATGCTGCCGGGCTGGCAACAGGACATGCCTCATTCCGATCCGACCCTTACGACTGGCAGAAATTCGCCCGGACCTATCTGGAAGACAAGGGATTTGCCCTTGTTGCTGAGGTGGATGGGCAACTGGCCGGATGGGCCGGTGTTGCGATGGTTTCAGACCGGTGTGTCTACCGCGGTGTCGGAGAGGTATCGATCTATATCGCACCGGCCAGCAAGGGACAGGGAGTGGGACGAGCTACACTCGAAGCGCTGATCCGGCTGTCCGAGGAGCGGGGCTACTGGAGCCTCATTGCCCAGATCTTTCCCGAAAACGAAGCGAGCCTTGCCCTCCACCGGGCCTGCGGCTTCAGAACCGTCGGGACGCGGGAAAAGGTCGGCCGCATGAGCTTTGGCCCGCTCAAGGGCACATGGCGCGACACCATCATGATGGAGCGGCGCAGCAGGATCGTCGGCATCGACTGATGCCAACACTGTCTGGCGAGACTGGAATACAAAAAGCCCCTCGGGAGAACCCGAGGGGCTTTGCTGTTTTTTGGTGTGGCCAGTGACGAACACAGCCGAAGTCCTAGTCGTCAAGATGCGGTGAGATCAGTGACAGATCGGCTTCCGACAGGCGGTCCGGAGCTGTGACCCGCTGGTGCCAATAGGGATAGGCGAGCGGCTTGCGACTGACCTTTTCAAGCTTGTCCAAAGCCTCGGCATCGAGCGTGAGATCGACGGCCTTGAGATTGTCCGCCAACTGTTCATCGGACCGTGCGCCGACAATGGCGCTGGCAACGCCGGGCCGACTTATCAGCCAGGCAAGAGCCACCTGTGCAGGCGTCGCCCCCTCATAGGCATTGGCAACCTCAAGCAGGACTTCCACAATATCATAGAGCGCCTCGATGTCATAAACCGGTGGTTCCGTCCAGCCAAGGACACGGCGGGTGCCTTCCGGGTCCGGATGGCCGCGACGGTATTTGCCGGTCAACAGGCCACAGGCGAGCGGCGACCAGATCACAGCGCCGAGACCCTGATCGATCCCCACGGGCAACAGTTCCTGCTCGGCTTCCCGTGCCTGTAGCGTGTAATGGATCTGCTGGGCGATGGGACGCACCAGACGATCCCGCTCGGCGGCTCCGAGATATTTCATGATGTGCCAGCCGGAAAAGTTGGAAACGCCGAGATACCGGATCTTGCCAGCCTGCATCAGATCATCCATGGCCCGCAGGGTTTCTTCAACCGGTGTCTGGCCGTCCCATTCGTGACACCAGTAGAGGTCGATGTGATCGGTGTTCAGCCGCTTGAGGCTCGCTTCGCAGGCCTCTATGATGTGGTGGCGCGACAGGCCCCGGTCATTGGGGCCTGTGCCAGTCGGGAAGCGCACCTTGGTTGCCAGCAACAGCTCGTTGCGCCGACCCTCGATTGCCGCGCCGATGATTTCCTCCGAAAGACCATCCGAATAGATGTTGGAGGTGTCCAGCATGTTGACCCCGGCGTCGAGCACCATGGCAATCTGGCGGCGAGCGCCCTCAAGCCCGGTGCTGCCTGCCTTGGCAAAGAAGCCTTCACCACCAAAGGTCATTGTGCCCAGTTGCAGGGCCGATACCTTGAGGCCTGACCGGCCCAGATAATTATATTTCATCGAACTGTCCTCATGTGATCCCGGTGGAGCCTCTGGAACGAATGTTGGCGGGTCAATTCCGGCGTAAACCATTGGGGCGGCCGGAGCTGGAATGGCGCAAGGTCGGTGCGGACGGATGGGTGTTCGGCCCTTGCGTAACCTCTGTGATCTTCATGTGAGGGGCGACCGGATCTGTCTGGAGAAATCATCATATCCCGAATGACGAGCATATGGGAAAATTTCAATCGTTCAAGACCGATCAATGGATGAAAAAAGCACGTCGCTTGGGACGGTCACGGGTGCTTTCCTGCCGTTGCGTCTTGCGATTCGATGACAGAGGGGATTAGGGTAGCGGCGCCAAAGGCATCGGCGGAATGAACAAGGCATGGCGCCGGGTTTGTTTCAGCGCCAATCAGGGCCACGGAGAAGAAAATGAAATCAGCGCTCGAAAATGCACTGGAGCAGTGCGGCTTTTTTCTGCGTGGGGGTTTTTATCCCGAGGCGGCTGATGATGTCCCCCTGTTACCCGATGGGCAGGCAGTGGCCACCCTGCTTGTCGTTGGCAGCGTTGGTCCGCGCATGTGGCAGGAATTCCAGAAGGAACGGGCCGATTGCCCTCACCCGCTGGATGAGTGGACCGAGCGCAGGCTTAAGGTTATCGCCGGGCAGTTCGGCGCGCATCCGGTCTTTCCGTTTGACCGGCCCTATTATCCCTTCCAGCGATGGGACAAGCGAACCGGGACTTGCTTCAAGTCTCCCCTGCGCATCGAGATCCATCCTGTCTATGGCCTCTGGCACGCCACCCGCGGAGCGCTTCTGTTCGCAGAGCGTCTGGAATTGCCCGAGCATGAAAAGACGCAACATCCCTGTAAAAGCTGCGTTGACACGCCGTGTCTTGGAGCTTGTCCGGTTGGTGCCTTCTCAAACAGGGGGCTGGAAATCAAGCTCTGCGCCGACCATCTGGCAGGCCCGGATTCGGAGGACTGCATGACAAACGGCTGCCTTGCCCGTCGTGCCTGCCCGGTGGGCAAGGACTATCAGCTTGCGCCTGAACAGGCGTCCTTCCACATGCGGGCGCTGCGTCTCTATCACAAGGAAATCGAGAGCCTCTCCTGAGGTCTCCTCGTCCCGGATCACATTTTCAATCCCGCTCTGGCTCGATCTTTCACCCGAAAGAGGGATAGGATTGAAATCACGGCCATTTTTCCCAAAAGCGGCGACTTTGATTGAGGCATTGACAAATGTAACCGATTACATTATGAATATATCCCAACCATGGCTCGTGTGCCTTGGAAATGGAAACATAAATGTAATCGGTTACATTTATGTTTGGTTGGAGGAAATCGATATGATGAAGAAATGGTTTTTGGCTGCAACCATGTTGGTTGCGGCAGGGGTCTCTGCGTCCGTAGCGAATGCAGAAAGCTTCAAGATCGGACTGTCCAATGGCTGGGTTGGCAGCGAATGGCGCACCCAGATGATTGAAGAGGCACAGGCCGCAGCCGAGGCATGGAAAGCCAAGGGCGTAGACGTTGAAGTCGTTGTCCAGAGTGGCAACGTGGACGCGCAGGGTCAGGTCGGCCAGGTGCGCAATTTCATCAACCAGGGTGTTGATGCGATCATCATCGATCCGAATAGCCCGTCAGCGTTCAATCCTGTGTTCGCACAGGCCAAGGCACGCGGCATCATGGTCATTGCAACAGACGCAGAGGTTTCTTCCAAGGATGCCATCTATGTCGGCATCGACCAGAAGCAGTGGGCCTTCCAGTCTGCCAAATGGCTGGCTGAAACCCTCAAGGGCAAGGGCAATGTGGTCACCATCAATGGTGTGGCAGGCAACCCGGCCAACGAAATGCGCGTTGCAGGCTACAAGGAAGCCTTCGCCGCTCATCCGGACATCAAGGTACTGAACGAAGCCAACGCCAACTGGGATCAGGCTCAGGGCCAGCAGGCCATGCAGAACCTGCTCGCAACCTATCCTGACATTCAGGGCGTATGGGTGCAGGATGGTATGGCTGCCGGTGCATGGCGCTCCATCATGGCTGCCAACAAGGCTGACAGCATTGCCGCCACCGGCGAAATCCGCAAGGACTTCATGGTGACCTGGAAGGAACAGGGTCTGAACTCTGCCGCTTCAGTCAATCCTCCCGGCGTTATGGCTTCCGCGCTCAACGTTGCCGTGATGAAAATGCAGGGCAAGGAATTCAAGGACGGCATCTTTGAAGGTGTCTATGGCAACGCGATCTACATTCCGATCCCGTTCATCGACAACAACAACCTCGATGAAAAGCTCGCTGAAGCCAAAGACAAGCCCGGCTACTGGTCCGTGAGCGACGTTGTCACGCCGGAAGAAGCCGAAGCTTTCTTCAAATAAATGAACCAGGCGCCCGCCTGCTCCCGTCAATGAGGGATTTCAACGTCCCGCGATTCTTGATCGCGGGCGGGCGTCCAGACTTTGCAAAATCCGAGGATTGTCATGTCTCCAGCAATTACGGTGCGCGATCTCACCAAGCGGTTCGACAAGGTTCATGCGTTGACCGATGGTCGCCTGACGGTTGAACGTGGGGAAATCCACGCACTGCTTGGTGCCAATGGATGCGGCAAGAGCACCCTGTCCAAGATTGTCGCCGGGGCCTATGCGCCCACCTCCGGGACCGTTCTCATCGACGGCAAGGAAGTGTCCTTCCGCAGTCCGCGCGATGCCGAACAGATGGGTATTGCCCTGTTTTATCAGGAGTTGAGCCTGATCCCGAAAATGTCAGTTGAGGCCAACATCTTTCTGAGGCGCGAACCGCGCAATGGTCTGGGCTTCATCGATCGCGACAGGATGCGCGCCGAGACGCTCAAGCTGCTGGAGATGTTCAAGGAGGCGGTTGGCGACGATATCCGCCCCGATGCATTGGTGGCGGATCTGACCCCCGGTCAACGCCAGATCGTTGAAATCCTGAAAGTTTATGCCAAAGAGCCGCGCATCGTCATCATGGATGAGGCAACCGCTGCGCTCGATGGCCGACAGGTGAAAGTCTTCTTTGACATTCTGCGCAAGAAGCGCGAGGAAGGCGTCTCCACCATTTTTATTTCCCATCGCCTTGATGAAGTGTTCGAGATCTGCGATCACGCGACCATCATGCGAAACGGTGCTGTTGTGGCCGAAACCACCATTGCCGACACGACACCAGAACATGTGGTGCACATGATGGTGGGGGATGTGAAGAAGGCCCCCAAACGACAGCTCCGGGATGAGGACGACAAGGCGCCACTGCTCAAGCTCGATGCGGTTGGCAGTGCTCAGCTTGACAATGTCTCTCTTTCCGTGGCGCCCGGCGAGATCGTCGGTCTTGGTGGCCTGCAGGGGCAGGGGCAATCGACCCTGTTGCGCAGTCTGTTCGGCGCCCTGCCGATCACATCGGGTGAGGTGTTGTTGAACAACGAACCCGTGTCCATTCGCAAACCGGCCGATGCTGTGCATCGCAAGATTGCCTATGTCTCCGGTGACCGGGGCCCGGATGCTGCGCTTCCCGGTCGCTCGATCTTTGAGAATCTGGCGGCCGCCATTCTGGTCAGCGAACGCCGCAAGCTGGTGCGTGCCAAGGAGTTGCAGCCGCAACTGGCCGGGGTCGCTTCTGCCTTCAAGACCAAATATGCCCGCATGACCGATGCCATCGGCACCCTTTCGGGCGGCAATCAGCAGAAGATCTTCATTGCCCGCTGGTTGGCCACCAATCCGCAGCTGATCCTGCTCGATGACCCGACCAAGGGCATCGACCTTGCGGCCAAGGCCGACCTGTTCGCCCTCATTCGCGGTCTGGCCGATTCCGGCGTTGCCGTTCTGCTCTATTCCAGCGAGGAATCCGAACTGCTCGACAACTGCGACCGAATTGCCGTGTTCAACGACGGGGCAATTGTCACCGAACTTTCCGGCGCCGAGATGGACAGTTTCCATCTGACCCGCGCAGCCTATGGAGAGGCCTGATGAAAAACACCCTTTCCGCAGCCAAACCGGCTTCGGGCTCGCTCAAGAAGCCTGCCTGGTTCGTAGCCTTTGGCTTTCTTGTGGTCCTGATCCTCATCAACTGGTATCTGCAGCCATCTTTCTTTGACGGCATGGTGCTGCATTCCAACCTGACCACCTTTCTGCCGCTCATTCTGGTGGCGATCGGCCAGACCTTCGTCATCATGGGCGGGGACATCGATCTGTCTGTCGGTTCCATTGCGGCGCTGGTCAACGTGGTCACCGTAAGCGTGATTGCCATGGCTGGTGGCGACAGCGCCAGCGTGCCGATTGGCCTTGTGGCAGGTCTCGTCGTTGCGGTGCTTTGTGGCGCCTTCAACGGCCTGCTGATCAGCTATCTACGCCTGCAGCCGATGGTCGCAACCTTCGGCACCGGCATCATCTTCTCGGCGCTGGCCCTGTGGATCCTGCCGCAGGCGGGCCTTGCCGTGCCCGATGTCTACTGGATGACCTATGGCGGCACCATTCTGGGCGTTCCGACGGTACTCTGGATCCTGGTGGCTGGTTTTGTCTTTGTGCTCATCATGAAGCGTCGGCCCTTTGAAAGCCATTTGAAGGCTGTCGGCGGTAACCGCGCCGGGGCGTTCCAGAGCGGTATCGACATGAGTTTCACCCGGCTGTTGTCCTTTGCCCTCTGCGGCCTGTTTGCCGGGTTCGCGGCCCTGTGCCTGACGGGTGAGACGGCCAGTGGTGACCCGCTGCTCGGTCAGAGCCTTGCTATGGGCTCGATCTCGGCCGTGGTTCTGGGCGGCACCATGCTGTCAGGCGGCGTCGGTGGCGCTGTTGGCTCCATCTTCGGGGCTCTGCTGCTCGGCATGATCGGCAACGTGATCTTCTTTGCCGGACTGCCCTTCGAATATCAGACGCTGGTGCAGGGGCTGATCGTTCTGGCCGCGCTGGCTGGCGGCGTTCTCGTGGCGCGCAAGTGAGGAGATTGAAATGTCTGAAACTTCAAGCAACATGAACTCTGAAAACGCCCGTCTGCGTCTTGCCGCGATCCTGCGCGAACCCGTGGTGCTCGCCCTGTTCGCCATCATCATCCTGCTGGGTATCGGTGAAGCGGTCTCTCCCGGCTTTGCCCGTGGCGACCAGATCATCAAGCTGCTGACGGTTGCGGCCCTGTTGGGCTTTGCTGCAGCTGGCCAGAATCTGGTGGTGCTGGCCGGTGGCGAAGGCATCGATCTGTCAGTCGGTGCCATGATCTCGCTTGGCGCTGTCATCGCCGGCAACGTCATGGACGGCAGCAACGGCGGCATCATTCCGGCGGTCATTGTCGCCAGCGGTGTCACCTTCCTCATCGGCATGGTCAACGGACTGGGCGTCAACCTGATCCGCATTCCGCCCCTTGTCATGACCCTTGGCATGACCTCGGTCATTCAGGGCGGCCTTGTGGTCTTCTCGCGTGGCATTCCTTCGGGCAATGCTGCCCCGGCCCTGATGAACTTCATCAATCAGCCGGTTGTCTTCGGCATTCCGGGCATCCTGTTCATCTGGCTGGTGCTGATCATCGGCATGGTCTTCATGCTGCGCGCCACGGCGTTCGGCCTGTCCATCTATGCTGTCGGAGCCAACCCGCAGGCCGCCCGTCTGGTCGGGTTGCCGGTGAAGGCCATCCGTACCATCGTGTTCGGTCTTTCCGGCGCACTTGCCGGTCTTACCGGGGTTTTTGTTATCGGTTACACAGGCAACTCATTCATTAGTGTAGGTGACCAGTATATGTTGCCGTCAATTATCGCGGTTGTCATCGGCGGCACTTCCCTTGCGGGTGGATCTGGTGGTTATATTGGGACGGTTGCGGGAGCAATTGCCTTGATTCTGCTGCAGAGCGTTCTGACAACGCTGCATCTTGAATTCTGGGGCCGCCAGCTGATCTTTGGCGGCACCCTGCTTCTGCTGCTCATGTTCTATGGACGTCAGAAAAGTGCACGGATCTAATCACCATGGTTGACCAGCCCAATATCCGCGATGTTGCCAAGGCCGCAGGCGTTTCTACGGCCACGGTTTCCCGCGCCCTTGCCCAGCCGGACAAGGTGCGTGAGGCGACCCTCAAGAAGGTGATGGATGCGGTAGAGAAGACCGGATTTGTTCCCAATCGCCAGGCGAGCATGTTTCGCTCGCGCAAGAGCAATACCGTCATTCTTCTGGTGCGTGATATCTCCAACCCCTTCTATCTTGATATCTACAAGGGGGTTGAAGAGGCGGCATTTGCGGCTGGCTACAAGGTTCTGATGGGCGATGCGCGGGAAGACGACGAACGCATCACCCACTATATCGAGGCTGTGCGCGAGTGTCATGCTGATGGCCTCATCCTGATGATCGGCAGCTTTCCGCAGAAGCTGCTCGAACAGACGGACCGGTTGCCGCCGATTGTCGTGGCCCTTGAGGAAATCGATGGTCTCAAGGCTCCGACCGTGCGGGTGGACAATGTGGCCGCCGCCGAAGGGGCCGTTGCCCATCTGATTGCCAAGGGACACAAGCGCATCGTGCACCTGACCGGCCCGCTCAATGAGTATCTTGGCAAGGCCCGTCTGAAAGGCTATCGACAGGCTCTCCAGAAGGCGGGATTGCCCGTGGACGAAAGCCTGATCATGCCGGGAGATTTCAGCCTCAACGCGGGCTATGACCAGACGGCTCGGCTGCTGGCGGATGGGGGGCAGTTCAGTGCCATCTTTGCGTCCAGTGACCAGATGGCCATCGGTGCCGCCAGTGCCCTGAGAGAAAAGGGACTTTCGATTCCGGAAGACGTGTCTCTTGTCGGTTTCGACGACACACTGATTGCCTCCATCTTCTATCCACCCCTCACAACGGTTTACCAGCCACGGCGCGAAATCGGACGCGCTGCCATGGCGATGATGATCCGCAAGCTCTCCTCCCAAGCCGCAGACCCGCTGGCCCGGAATGAAGTGCTTGAGGATCAGCAATTTTCAACCGAGCTCATTACCCGAAATTCGGTTGCGCCTTTCGACGACGCAAGATCGGGGACGCAACAAGGAGATTGACCCTATGAAAACACTGAAAGGCCCCGGGCTGTTTCTGGCTCAGTTCGTCGGAGACAAGCCCCCGTTCAACGATCTTTTCGCCATTGCCCACTGGGCTGCGGATCTGGGCTACAAGGGTTTGCAGATCCCGACCGGCGACAATCTGTTTGATCTGGATCTGGCGGCCACTTCCACCGACTATTGCGACGAATTGAAGGGCAAGCTGGCTGAAATCGGCGTGCAGATCACCGAACTGTCGACCCACATTCAAGGCCAGCTGGTCGCCGTGCATCCGGCCTATGACGCGCTGTTCGATGCCTTTGCCCCCGCCGCTGTCCGTGGCAACCCCAAGGCACGGCAGGATTGGGCCGTCGACCATGTCAAGAAGGTCGGTCTCATCTCGAAGAATCTCGGTCTTGCGACCCACGTCAGCTTTTCCGGTGCCCTCGCATGGCCCTACGTTTATCCATGGCCACAGCGCCCGGGCGGTCTGGTGGAAGAAGCCTTCTCCGAACTGGCCAGACGCTGGAAGCCGATTCTGGACTATCACGAGGAGATCGGCGTCGATGTCGCCTATGAACTGCATCCGGGCGAGGATCTGCACGACGGGGTGACCTTCGAGCGTTTCCTTGAGGAGCTGGGCGGCCACAGCCGCGCCAACATTCTCTATGATCCGTCTCATTTCGTGCTACAGGCGCTGGACTATCTGGCCTTCATCGACATCTATCATGATCGCATCAAGGCCTTCCATGTGAAAGATGCCGAACTGCAATACAGCGGCCGCTCCGGTGTATACGGCGGCTACCAGTCTTGGGTAGATCGTCCGGGCCGTTTCCGTTCGCTGGGCGACGGTTCCGTCGACTTCAAGGCCATCTTTTCGAAAATGGCCCAGTATGACTTCCCCGGCTGGGCGGTTCTTGAATGGGAATGCGCTCTCAAGCATCCTGAGGACGGCGCCCGCGAAGGGGCAACCTTCATTGCCGATCATATCATCCGCGTGACCGAACACGCATTTGACGATTTTGCCAGCTCCGGCGTGGATCAAGCCACAAACCGCCGTCTGCTTGGCCTTGAAAAGGACTGATCCCATGGCCCTCAACGATACCAACATGAAGATCGTAAGCCACCGCAAGCTCAAGCTGGGCATGGTGGGTGGTGGCGTTACCGCCTTCATCGGCGGGGTTCACCGGATCGCATCGCGCATTGATGACCGTTACGAGCTGGTCGCCGGAGCGCTGGACAATGATCCCGAACGCGGCAAGGCCTTTGCCGTCGCCATCGGCATTGCGCCGGAACGTGCCTATGACAATTACGAGGAAATGATCAAGGCGGAAGCGGGACGGCAAGACCGGCCTGACGTGATCGCCATCGTGACGCCGAACTTCCTGCATTTCCCGGTGGCCAAGGCAGCTCTGGAAGCTGGCTTCCACGTGATTTGCGAAAAGCCGATGACGACGTCGCTTGAAGACGCGAAGATTCTGGCCGAGACCGTCAGGAAGACCGGCAAGACCCTGTTCCTCACTCACACCTACACCGGCTATCCGATGGTGCGCCAGGCGCGCGAAATGGTGGCCAACGGTGCCATCGGCGAGCTGCGCCGGGTGCAGGTGGAATATGCCCAGGACTGGCTCGCCGCGCCGGATGAAGACCCGGAAGCCGCAGGGGCCAACTGGCGCAATGACCCCAAGAAGGCCGGGCAGGGCGGAGCCATCGGTGATATCGGCACCCATTCCTACAATCTGGCTGCCTTCGTGGCTGGCGTCGAGCCAACCGAGATTCTGGCCGAGCTGACGGCGCTGGTGCCGGGCCGCAAGGTTGACGATGATGCCTGTGTGCTGCTGCGCTATGCCAACGGGGCCCGCGGCTCGATCTGGGCCAGTCAGGTGGTTGCTGGCAATGGCAACAATCTCTCGCTGCGTATCTATGGCGCCAAGGGCGGCCTTGAATGGTGGCAGGAAAAGCCCGAAGAGCTGTGGTATACGCCGCTTGGCGAACCGCGTCGCCTGCTGCGCCGTAACGGGGTGGAGAATACCCCGGCAGCCGTGGCAGGTAGCCGTATCCCAGCCGCCCACCCGGAAGGCTATCTGGAAGCCTTTGCCAATATCTACCGCGATGCGGCGGATGCCATCGAGAAGAACGAGGCGGCAGCTCTCGTGCCGAATGCCAATGATGGTGTCAACGGTCTGGCCTTTGTCACCGCAAGCCTTGAATCTTCGGCAAAGGGTGGCGTTTGGGTGTCCCTCAAGGACAAGGCCTGATACGGCGACGATCTGATAGGAAATAAAAAGGGGATGCGGTGTGCCGCATCCCCTTCGTCTCTTTAACTTAAGAGAGCCTAGAGCATGTCTTTTGCCGTACCGGCAATCTTCACCTTGATGCCCTGGGTCAGAGCCTGGGCCACGAAGGCCTTCAGCACATAGGCCAGCTTGTCTTCCGGTACATAGGCGATGGTGATGTGGTTGGACTGGTGTCCGGCCATCAGATCATCGCGGCCCATGCCATCGAGAGTGGCGTTCATCAGCGGCCATTCCTTGTTGGTGGCCAGAAGACGACGGGTAAATTCGGCTTCCGGAAGTTCATGTCCCATGCCGGTACCGATGTGCATGATCACTTCGGTGCCTTCATAGTGGGCGCGCGCCCAGATGAAGGTGCCTGCCTTGCACTGGCCGGAAATGGTCGAACCACCCTTGGGGAAGAACATGGCTGGCTGACGGAAGCCCTTGGCTCCCTTGATGCCACCCTTGAGGTGTTCGAACGGAACGGAACCGGAAATCTCGAAGTCCCAGTAGAAGGTGCCTTCAAATTCGCTGCCCCAGCGGACGTCATGCAGGGTGGTTTCGGATGGAAGCCCCATGGCGTCGAGCAGACGGAACAGCATGGCCTGCGGAATGGCGGTGCCCATGTCCACTTCGTTGATGCACGGAATCGGCTTGCCTTCGGCGATGATGGAGCCGTCTTCGTCCGGGATCGGGAAGCGTTCGGTGGAACCGATGGCGCCTTCGGCAAAGTCGGAAGCGGCGCAGCAGTCCTTGAGGCCCTGCTGATACTGCACGCCAACGGCGGTGAGGCCGAAGCGGGTGGTGATGCGGGCCATGGCAATCATCATGGCGCACTGTTCGAGCACCTGTTCGCGGGTCAGCTCGGTTGCGTTGTCGCTGCCCCACTGGAACTGCATGCCGCGGTCTTCATAGAATTTGAGGCAGTCTTCGCGCAGCTCGGCAGGAACCTTTGCCATTTCGACCAGCAGGGCCGACTGGGAAAGAGACTCAAGCGGCATGCCGATGTCGGTGAGAGCCTTGACCGGGAAGAAGCCGTTCATCATGCCCATGCAGAAGGTGTCATGCAGGCCGAGAATGGCCTTGTGCTTGAGGATATATTCGCCAACCTTGACGCCATCCTGCCCGGCATCGCTTTTCATCAGCGGATGATCGGCAGTCACGTCGCTGAGATAGCTGGTGTCCTGCTCAAGCTTGCCGTCTTTTAGCCATGTGGCCAGGCCCTGTTTGAAGAACTCGTCTTCGCATTTTTCCGACCACAGGCGGGAATAGGAAACACCCAGAGAGGTCAGGGTGCCAGCCATGCAGAGCATGCCGACGAGCCCCGGCCAGGTGCCATCAAAGTTTGCCATCAGCAGAATCGGGCCGCGATGCTTGGCAAGCGATGGCGCGATATGGTGGGAATACTGCCAGGCGGTCAGCAGCACGATCAGCGGAGCGTCCGGATCGATGCGGGAGAACAGCTCGGAGCCTTCCTTCTGGGAAGAGATGAAGCCGTGCTTGCGGTCTTCATGATAAGGATGGGCCCGCTTCATCTTGTAGCCCTGGGCATTGAGCTCCTTTTCCAGCGCTTCGGAGAAGCTCTGGTAAACGGGCCAGCAAGGCACGTTGGCGCTTTCGCGCAGGTCGGCGTTGGTGACGACCAGGATTTCCTTGTCGCCAGCTGTGATCAGCTCGGCCGGTTCAGGCAATTTCAACATGGTTCAACTCCCGAATATTGCAAATCAGAGGACCGCAGCCATCAGCGCATTGTGATGTTCGCGGTTGTCATAGAGATTGAGATAGACTTGATATTTTGCTGCATGGAAGGCAGCGGTTGATGGATCGGCCTTGACGCTGGCGCCCGGCTGGACGAGAGCGGCACTGGCGGCCGGAATGCTTGCGAAGTCGCCTGAAGCCACAGCGCCGAGGATCGCCGCGCCAAGGGTGACAACATCCTCCTCACTGGCCATCTGGATATCGCGACCGGTGATGTTGGCATATTCTCTCAGCCAGAGCGGGTTTTTGGTTGCGCCACCACAGACATAGAGAGTCTTGATGGAATGGCCCGCCTTGCTCATTTCCTCGATGATGTGGCGCGTGCCATAGGCAACGGCCTGCAGGGTGGCCAGATAGAGCCGGGCCAGCTGGTCGCGTCCGGTTTCCAGCGTCAGGCCGGAGACCACGCCACGAGCATGGGGATTGGCGCGCGGAGAGCGGTTGCCATGATGGTCACCCAGCACATGCAGGGCCGCAGTCGGATTGGCCTCACGGGATTCCAGATCGGCAACCCACTCATTGAGCAGGGCAATCGGATGCTTGCCCGCCGCCTTGGCCTCTTCCTGCAGCTGAGGCCAGGCCTCGCACTGGTGGATGGTCCATTCGACCAGCGATCCGGCTGCGCTCTGGCCGCCTTCTCCCAGCCAGAAGCCGGGCAGCATGGCGCCGAAATAGGGGCCCCAGACGCCGGGAACCATGACAGGATTCTGATTGACGATCATATGGCAGTTGGAGGTGCCTGAAATGAGCGCCAGTCCACCGTCCGGCTCCGCTCCGATCAGCGCCAGCCCACCGGCGTGGGCATCGATGATGCCGGCGGCGATGGTGATGCCTTCCGGCAGACCGAGCTGGGACGCTGCAACCTTGCCAAGAACACCGGCGGAATCGCCAAGCGGCAGAACCTTGGCCGGAACCTTGGCCGTCAAGTCAGTGAGGCCGACGGCGTCGAGCATGTCGGTCGGAAAGCGCCCTTCATGGGCCAGATAGTTCCATTTGCAGGTGAGGGTACAGGTGCTTGCCGTGTCGCCCTCGGTGCAGCGCCAGACCAGATAGTCGGCAAGGTCGAAGAAGCGCCAGACGGCGGCATAGCGATCGGGATAATTCTTTTTCAGCCACAGGATCTTGGGCAGTTCCATCTCGATGGAAACTTCGCCGCCGACATATTTCAGGGCATCGTGGCCGGTGGCGTTGATGGCTGCCGTTTCCGCGTCCGCGCGATGGTCCATCCACATGATGATGTCCTGCTCGGCGGAACCGCCTTCAGACACCGAAATGGACGATCCGTCCTCTGCAACGGCAACCAGAGAGCAGGTGGCATCAAAGCCGATGGAGCGGATCTGGGCGGGGTCGATCCCGGCCTTTTGAACGGCCTCTTTCGTAGCCTCGCAGATCATTCCCCAGATGTCGGCAGATGACTGCTCGACGAAATTGGCCTTGGGGTGAAACTGTTTGATGGCGCGGGTCGCAAAGGCAAGGCGGGTGCCGCCTGCGTCATAGACCCCGGTCCGCGTGCTGGCAGACCCGACATCAATGCCGATGTAATACATGTTTTTCCTCCCGGATCCCGCCTTGCCAACCGGCCCGGACGGGATCGTTCTTGCTGGTTTATGCTGTGATCGGATAGGCCCTGATCACATGATGACCGGGCTCCAGCGTAAACTGGCTGCCGCGATCCGATGTCATGGCCTCGGGAAGCCTTACCGAGGCGCTAACCCCCGGTGGCAAGGCGATGGCCCATTCAACATCACTCTCCCTGAAATGCCAATGGCTCTCGATGCGCCCGGTGTGGGCGTCGTAAATGGCTTCCACAAAGCCGATGCGCTTGTCGAATATCGGCCGCATGACGAGGGCGCGGTAGCCCGGCGCCTCCACGTCCCAGTCGATACCCGCCAGCCGTGACCAGA
This sequence comes from Cohaesibacter haloalkalitolerans, assembly GCF_003574655.1. Lineage (GTDB taxonomy): Bacteria > Pseudomonadota > Alphaproteobacteria > Rhizobiales > Cohaesibacteraceae > Cohaesibacter > Cohaesibacter haloalkalitolerans. The sequence goes on along the minus strand of NZ_QNUM01000001.1, from coordinate 26,218 downwards.
TCCATTCTCCCACCGAGCCATAGGCATAGTGGTTGAAGCTGTTCATGGCCTTGCTCTGGAACCCCTTCTCCTCGGTCCAGCCGTCCCAGCGCTCCCAGATAGAGGTGGCGCCATGCTTGATGGAAAAGCCCCAACTGGGGTAGGTGTCCTTGAGCAGCAGGGATACGGCAAGCTCCTCCGCGCCGATGTCGCTGAGCACCGGGCAGAGGTGGCGAACCCCCAGAAAGCCAGTCTGCAGATGCCCTCCTGCCGCTTCGATCAGGTCGACAAGCCGCCGCGCCGCGGCCCCGCGCAGATCTTCAGGCAGGATGTTGAAATCGAGCGCCAGCAGATAGGCTGTCTGGGTATCGCCCTTCAATTTGCCGTCTTCCATCACAAAGGCCTTGATAAAGGCCTTGCGCAGCCGGTCGGCAAGAGTGCGCCATGGCAAGGGCTCCTTGCCTAGAGCGCTGGCGATATCGATCATCAGATCGGCGATATAGATCCAGTAGGCGGTGTTGACCAGGTCGCGGTCCGTTGCCGGTCCGATGCTGAGCCAGTCGCCGTAATTGTTGTGCACTTCCCTGCGCCGGATGCCGTCGGGGTTGTGCCGCTCGATATAGGTCATCCAGTCAACAAACGGGTGCCAGCAGCGGTCGAGCAGATCCTTGTCACCATAGCGCTGATAATGCATCCAGCCCATGATGATCGGCGCATCCCCCCATGCCGGAGCGCCCGGTTGCGGCGTCAGGCGATAGGGGTTGAGCGGCTTGGTCGGCGCCACATCGGGGAAAACGCCCTCGTCGGATTGGCCGTCGATCAGGTCTTCCATCCATTTGGTCAGGAAGGCCGAGATATCCATGAAATAGCCTGCCGTGCGCCAGAAGACCTGAGCGTCCGCCGCCCAGCCATAGCGTTCGTCCCGCTGTGGACAGTCGGTGGGCACGGAAAGGAAATTGTCCCGCTGGCTCCAGAAGATGTTCGACAGCAACTGGTTGACCATGGGGTGACCGGTCTTCATCTGGCCGGTGACCGGGGTATCGGTCTGGATGGCGATGGCCATCAGATCCGGCTCGGCCTCGGTTTCCCCTTCAATGGTCAGCTCAACAAACTGGAAGCCGTGGAAGGTGAAACGCGGGTGGAAAACTTCCTTGCCTTCGCCGCTGGCGATATAGATGTCTTCCGACACCGCATAGCGCAGGTTTTCGGTATAGAGCCTGCCATCCGCGTCCAGCATTTCACCATGACGCAACAGGAAGCGCGTGCCTTTGCTGGCCCTCACCGTCATTTCCACATAGCCGGAGAGATTCTGGCCGAAGTCGTAGATGGTGGTTTGAGCGTCCTGAATGAACACCGATTCGGGCGCAAGGCGTGCCACTTCGCGCGCCGGCTGGCAGCGGGAGGCATCAATCTGCGGCAGGCCTGGCTCGGGAATGATTTCTTCCACCGGCTGCCAATAGGTTGTGTCGATGCCGCACTGGCACCAGTCGCCGAGGGAGAGGCGGGCATCCACCATTTCTCCGGCGAGGAAATCGGAATAGCAGATCGGTCCCTGCCGGGTCATCCAGTTGCCGTCCGAGAGAATGGTCTCGATGCGTCCGTCGGCATATTCCAGATGCAGCTGGCACAGGAAAGCCGGACGACCGCCATAATGGTTGCCGGCGCGGCGCTGGTTGTGGCCGATGCGGCCCGAATACCAGCCCTCGCCGATAATGGCACCAAGACAGATGTCGCCTGCGGCCAGATGCTCGGTCACATCATGGGTCTGGTATTCCACGCGGGTGTGGTAGTCGGTCCAGCCCGGCGCCATGACATCGTTTCCGATGCGCTTGCCGTTGATGTAGAATTCATAAAGCCCGAGGGCGGAAAGATAGGCGGTCGCACGGACGGGTGCCTCGTCGAGCCTGATCTCGCGGCGCAGATAATCGGCTGGCCGGGCCTGAAAACGGTTGTCGTAGAGATTGTCCTGAGGCACATCGCGGCCTGCGGGCAGCACGAAATAACGCCCGATCCAGCTCGCCTTGAAGGCGTCGGCCGCAAGACCTGTGAATATCTCGCCCGGTTCGGCCATCTGCGAAGGCTTGTCTTCCCCGTCCCAGACCTGAATACTCCACCACAGGTGACTGTCACGCGGTAGTGTCAGGTCTTCGTCAAGATAGGTGAAATTGCCGTTTCCAGAGCGCTTGCCCGAATCCCAGATCGATCCCTGTCCGTCCAGCACCGAGGCTCTGGTCGAGCCGATGACCAGACGCCATGCGCTCTGGCAGGCATTGCGTGTTGCAAAGCTGCTTTCCTCCAGCGCCCAGCTAAAGAAGGGCCTGCGATCATTCAGCCCCTGAACGCGCGCAAGATGCTGGCATTTCAGGCCTTTCGCAAGGATCGCCCCGACTTGCCCGATATTCGATAGTGTCACCTAAAGCTCCGTTGCCCTCTGTCGAGCATGAGAGATATGGATATCCATCGCCTCGATTGCCGCAATGGTGTCGCGCTTGGCGATGGCGTCGATGATAGCCAGGTGGTCGGTGAAGGTGTGGGGGAGCAGGAGTTCCGTCAGGCTGATGCGATCATGGCGGATCAGCTTGATGCGGATGGCGTTGATATTGTAGGCCTGAATGAGGATTTCATTGTTGGTCAGACGGATCAGCACATTGTGGAAATCCGTGTCGATCTGCTGGCCACGCTTGAGGATTTCTTCCGTCAGGCCGCTTTCCACGGCGGCTACAATATCGAGATGGCGCTGGCGCTGTTCTTCCAGAACACTGTCCGGCATGTTCTTGACCGCGTGAATGACCGCTTCGCGTTCCAGTGCAGCCCGCATCTGGAAGGCGTCGCGGATCATCGGCAGGTCAATCGCCGTGATCTGTATGCCGCGCTGGGGAACGACCGTGATCAGACCTTCCGATTCCAGACGCGGCAGAAGTTCACGCAGGGCCCCGATGGACAGGTTCAGCAAATTGACGAGGTCCCTCTGGCTGACGAGTTGACCTGACTTCAGGGCCCCTTCGAAAAGGGCAGCCTGAAACAGCTCGTACGCCGTTTCCTTGACGCTGCGAGAGCTATCTGCGGGTTTCGTCATTGCGCGACCTGCCATCACTTTACTTCCCTTTCACCTTGACACCTTCAGAGAGCCTTTTCAGCTTCCGCCAAGGCAGCTTCAATTGCAGCCAACTTCTCGGAAGACAGAGGCTCCATAGGGGGCATGGTGCGTGCAAAAGCAGGATTGTCATAGACTTTGGCCATCAGAGCCTTGAGCACATTCAAACCGCCATTGCCATCGACCGTTTCGATGCGCAGGGTGGCGCGTTTCACGAAGCCTTCCGAAACACCGCCACGATACAACTGCACGCAGTCCTTTGCAAACGGGTTCGTCATGCCGCCGATCATCCCGGCTCCACCGGCATCGACCATGTCGCGCAGAATGGCATCGCTGCCGGTAAAGATGGAGAGCTCGGGGAATGCCTTGATCAGTTCAAGCCCGCCGGGCAGATAGCCGGTGGAATCCTTGATGCCGACAACCAGCGAACCGATGCGCTTTTGAACGGCCTTGACCTGTTCGACGCTGAAAGGAATGCCGCTGAAGTGCGGGAAGTTGTAGAGCACGATGTCGAGACCCGGATTGCCGGCTTTTTCAACAAGGGCTTCATAATAGTCTGCAACCCCTTCCACACCAACGCTACGGTAATAGAAAGGCGGAATGATAAGGGCCGCACGGCAACCCAGTTTGTGCGCCTCGGTATACATGGCGACAGCATCGTCCAGAGACGAGGTCATGATGCCCGGAATCTGCCGGGACATGTCCATGCCCATGTCGGCCATGGCGCGCAGAGCGTCCAGTTTCTGCCGAACCGAGAGCGAAGGACCTTCACCCGTGGTTCCGAATACGGACGTGTATGCACAGCCTGCTTCGAGCAGGGCATCACAGTGCCTTTTTAGCTGTGCGATTTCGATTTCATGATCTTCGGTGAACGGCGTAATGGCCGCACCGACGACACCTTTGAGGTCGGAAGTTTCCAACATTAGGTGATGCCTCCCATCAACATTTTGATCGAATGTAGTATACTCAATTTGATAACTGATACAATAAGTGTTAATATCAACTGGTCAAACAATTTTTCACGGGGTAATCTGCCCCTTGGAGCTAATCCAATACACCGGAGCTGGAGGGTTCTGGTGCATGATCAATCTATGTTCGGGAGGACAAACATGATGTCTCGTGGTATCGCAGCCGCTCTCCTCTGCTGCACATTCCTTGCTGTTCCTGCAGCGGCTCAAGACAAGCTCACCATCAAATACACCACTGCCTCGGTTCCTTCGGACCTGCATACCAAGGCAATGCAGGTCTTCAAGGAAGAACTGGAAAAGAAGGTTCCTGGCCGTTTCGACGTTCAGCTCTATGATTCCGGCACCCTGTTTGCACAAGGCGCAGACCTTGATGCCCTGCAGCGCGGCAACGCCGAAATGACCTATCTGTCATTCCAGCTGATCGCTGACAACCTTCCGCAGTATAGCGTTCTGACCGCTGGCTACCTGTTCCAGAATGCCAAGCACTATCGCACCTTCCTCAACTCCGATCTGGGCGTCGAGCTGAAAGAAGCCGTCTCCAGCGACATGGATGTCCAGCTGCTCGATACCTGCTATCTGGGTACCCGTGAGCTGAACCTGCGCGCCGAGAAGGAAGTCAACACCCCTGACGATCTCAAAGGTGTCAAACTGCGTATGCCTGGTTCCGATGCATGGCTCTTCCTCGGTCAGGCACTGGGCGCCAGCCCGACACCGCTGCCGTTCGGCGAAGTCTATCTTGGTCTGCAGACCGGTACCATCGACGCTCAGGACAACCCTCTGCCTACGGTTGAAGCTGCAAAGTTCTACGAAGTGACCAAGCAGATCACCCTGACCGATCACCTGGTTGATGGTCTGAACATTGCAGTCAACAACAAGACCTGGGAAAAGCTTAGCGATAGCGAAAAGACTGCCATGACCGAAGCCGCCCAGGCTTCTTGCGACTGGAACAACGAGAACCGCTACAAGGAAGAAGCTCGCCTCATCGACTTCTTCAAGGAAAAGGGCCTGAAGGTCACGAAGCCTGACGTTGCTGCATTCCGCAAGCACGTGCAGGACTTCTACTTCAATTCTGATCGTTCCAAGAACTGGCCGGAAGGCTGGGTTGAGAAGATCAACGCAATGGCCGAATAAGGAGCATTTGCTGCCATGGCTGGTATCCTTTCAAAGGATATGCTGCTCGCAACCGGTCGCCTTTTGAAAAAGGCGGCCGACGCGATCGGCGTCCTGCTCTTCCTGTTCGCCTTTGGCGGATTCATCGTACAGATCTTCTATCGCTACGTGATGAATGCGCCCCTGTTGTGGACAGAAGAAATCACGATGATCGCATTCATTTGGACCGTATTCTGGGCCGCAGCTTTCATGACGCCAGTCCAGTCCCACGTTTCCTTCGATGTGGTCTATGACGTCGTCAGACCCAACACCCGCCGGATCTTCTGCATCATTTCCATGGTGGCACTGTTTGTTGCATTCGTGCTGCTGGTGCCGGCGACCTGGGATTATCTTCAATTCCTCACGCGCAAGAAAAGCTCTGTCCTGCGTTTGCCCATGTACTGGATCTACGGCTGCTACATGCTGTTCATTCTCGGGTTCATCGTTCAGGCGGCCTACCGTTTGTATGGCCTGTTGGGCAAGAAGTGGGAAAAATTCATCTAAAAGGGTTGGGTTAGAATGACCTTCTTCGCAGATCACGCTCTCAGTCTGATGCTGATCATCATGATTGGCATCACGGTTACCGGGCTGCCCATGGGCATCTCGATGATTGTCGCGAGTATCTTCTATCTGTTTTTCTCCGGGCAGGATGTCGGGCTCGCCGCCGAGAACGTGCTGAACGGTGTGTTCGGCAACTTCGTTGCGCTGGCTGTACCCCTGTTCATTTTCGCCGCCAATATCATGAATGCCGGCAAGGTATCCGACCGGATCCTCACCTTTGCCCTGGCGTTGGTCGGGCGCGTGCCTGGCGGTCTGGCCCAGGTCAACATCATGACCTCCCTTATCTTCTCCGGCATGAGTGGCTCGGCCATCTCTGACGTTGCCGGCGTTGGCAAGGTCCTGACGGACATGATGATCAAGGAAGACCGTTATCCGCGCGGTTTTGCCGGAGCGATCACTGCGGTGTCTGCCGTGGTCGGGCCGATCTTTCCGCCGTCCATCCCGGTTATCTTCTACGCCCTCATCTCCTCCACGTCGGTGGGCGTGCTGTTCCTTGGTGGTGTGATCCCGGCTCTCATGGTTTGCACCACGCTGGGTATTGCGGTTTACATCATGGCCAAGATGCGTGGTTTCCCGGTTGAAGAGGCCATTCCGCTCAAGGCGTTTCCGCTGATCCTCATTCGTGCACTGCCTGCCCTGTTGATGCCGGTCATCCTTCTGGGTGGTATCTACTCGGGTGCCTTCACGCCGACCGAAGCGGCTGCCGTTTCCGCCTTCTACGCCCTGTTGCTGGCTGCCTTTGCCTATCGGGTTCTCGGCTTCTGGTCCTTCATTGCCGTAGTCAAGGAAACCGTCAAGACGACTGCCGTTGTCACGATCGTCCTGTGCGGCGCCTATATCTTCAACTATATCGTCACGGTGGAGCAGGTTCCGCAGCAGGTCTTCGCCTTCTTTGATGCGATGGATCTCAACCGCGTCCAGTTTCTGCTGATCCTTAACGCCCTGTTCCTCGTGCTCGGCTGCGTTCTCGATTGCTCGACGATCATGCTGGTGGTGACCCCGCTGTTCATCCCGACAGCTCTGGCCCTCGGTATCGATCTGCATCACCTTGGCATCGTGCTGGTGTTCAACATGATGATCGGTCTGGTGACCCCGCCATATGGCATCCTGCTGTTCATCATCAAGGCCCTCAACGGTATTCCGCTCGGTGAAATGATCCGTGAGGCCTGGTTGTTCCTCGGGTTGCTGATTGTGCTGTTGCTGCTGCTGACCTTCTTCCCGCAGTTGGTGCTCTGGCTCCCGCACTATGCCGGTATGCTCTGATATCCCTTGAGGACAGATAAAAGACAACGGGTGGATCCTTCAACGGATCCGCCCGTTTTTTTGATTTTGCCGCAGACTTTTCCCCGAGAGGAAATTTCCGTCTTGCCAAGGTCCGAGGGCTTGTATATTTACGTATCTCAGTATACTATACCCCAGTATAGGATAAGGTGAACAGGATGCCCAAAAGTCCCGAGGACAAGAAACGTGCGTTGACCCGTGTGCGCCGGATTAAAGGCCAATGCGAAGCGCTGGAACGGGCCATCGAGTCCGGTATGGACTGCACACCGATCCTGCAGCAGATCGCTGCGGTTCGCGGTGCGGTCAACGGGCTTATGGTGGAAGTGATGGAAGGTCACATCCGGGAGGAGTTCATCTTCCCCGATGACCCCGGCGGCAAGAAGACGCAGGAGTTGCTCCATCTTGTTCGGAATTATCTCAAATAGATCGCGTGCCGTCATGGTGCGCTGAAGAAAGCCCGGCGCGCAGGCGTCGGTCTTGTAAACAATTATAGAAACCGGATGCGGTCTCGCTGGTCCAGACAGGCCACAGGATGGACTGTCTGAAGGGTCTTGCAATCCAGATCAGGACACATCATTGCGCTCCTGCTTCTGGCTTGAAGACAAAAGGCTGGCGAGCTTGCGGTCCAGACCACACCCCAGACCACACCATTGATCAAGGATACACGTATGAAATCTCGTGCCGCCGTTGCCTTCGGCCCTGGCAAGCCGCTTGAAATTGTCGAAATCGACGTTGCTGCCCCCAAAAAGGGCGAAGTGCTGATCCGCATCACCGACACCGGCGTCTGCCATACCGACGCCTTCACCCTTTCCGGCGACGATCCGGAAGGCGTGTTCCCTGCTGTGCTCGGCCATGAGGGCGCAGGCGTGGTGGTTGAAGTCGGCGAAGGGGTCACCTCCGTTGCCCCCGGCGATCATGTCATTCCGCTTTACACCGCCGAATGCGGCGAATGTGAATTCTGCAAGTCCGGCAAGACCAACCTCTGCGTTGCCGTGCGCGCCACGCAGGGCAAGGGCCTGATGCCGGATGGCACCACCCGTTTCTCCTACAATGGTGAGCCGATCTACCACTATATGGGCTGCTCCACCTTCTCCGAATATACGGTTGTGGCTGAGGTATCGCTTGCCAAGATCAACCCGGAAGCCAACCACGAGCATGTCTGTCTCCTCGGCTGTGGCGTGACCACCGGCATCGGCGCCGTGCACAACACCGCCAAGGTGCAGGAAGGCGACAGCGTTGCCGTGTTCGGTCTGGGCGGCATTGGTCTTGCGGTCATTCAGGGTGCCCGTCAGGCCAAGGCTGGACGCATCATCGCCGTTGACACCAACCCGGACAAGTTCAAGCTGGCCGAACAGTTCGGCGCGACCGATTTCGTCAACCCCAAGGATCACGACAAGCCCATCCAGCAGGTGATCATCGAGATGACCGGCTGGGGTGTCGACCATTCCTTTGAATGCATCGGTAATGTCAATGTCATGCGCGCGGCGCTCGAATGCGCTCATCGCGGCTGGGGCCAGTCGGTGATCATCGGCGTGGCCGGTGCCGGGCAGGAGATTTCCACCCGCCCGTTCCAGCTGGTGACCGGCCGTCGCTGGCTCGGTTCGGCCTTCGGCGGCGTCAAGGGGCGCACCCAGCTGCCGGGCATGGTGGAAGATGCCATGCATGGCGACATCGACCTTGCGCCATTCGTCACCCACGTCATGCCCCTTGATGACATCAACAATGCCTTCGACCTCATGCATGAGGGCAAGTCCATCCGCTCCGTGATCAAATACTGATCCCGCGTGCAAACCCTTCCGGCGCGGCGGTTTCTGCCGCGTCTTTGCTTCAAGAACAGGAGTGTGAAAGCATGGAATGCATCGAACAACACGCCAGTTTCGGTGGTACGCAGCGCGTGTATCGCCATAGCTCTCAGACCCTTTCGTGCGACATGTCGTTTGCGGTCTTTGTGCCCGAGCATGAGGATGGCGCGCGTCTGCCGGTTATCTACTGGCTGTCCGGGCTGACCTGTACCGAGCAGAATTTCATCACCAAGGCTGGCGCCCAGCGCTATGCTGCCGAGCATGGGGTGATTCTGGTCGCGCCCGATACCAGCCCGCGCGGCGGCGATGTGGCCAATGACGAGGCCTATGATCTGGGACAGGGCGCCGGCTTCTACCTCAATGCGACCGAGGAACCATGGGCAAGCCATTTCCGCATGGAAGACTATGTCACGAAGGAGCTGCCAGCCTTGATTGAGGCCAATTTTCCCGCCAGTGACAAACGCTCCATCATGGGGCACTCCATGGGAGGTCATGGTGCACTGACGCTGGCGCTGCGTCATCCGGGTGTCTACAAGGCTGTCTCGGCCTTCTCGCCCATCGTCGCACCCACCAGGGTACCATGGGGGGAAAAGGCCTTCTCTGCCTATCTCGGAGCCAATCTGGACGCATGGAGGGCCCATGACGCAACCGCCCTGCTGGCCACTGCCGAAGAACGCCTGCCAATTCTCATCGATCAGGGCGACGCCGACGAGTTCCTGACCGGACAGCTGAAGCCTGAACTGTTTGTCGAAGAGGCAAACCGGGTCGGTCATCCGGTGGTTCTGCGCATGCAGAAGGGTCATGATCACAGCTACTATTTCATCGCCAGCTTCATCGGTGAGCATATCGCCCATCACGCTGCCGCCCTGAAGGCCTGACGAAATCCGGCAGATGGCAGCCTTGCCACAAGACACCAAGAGCCCCGTGCCAAGCGCGGGGCTTTTTGCTGCTTGCCTAGACGGGATGCGCTTCAAGCTCGTCTGTCTGATCCTCATCAAGGGGCTGCACGCCAAGCCTCGGGCCGGTATCATCGGACTGCAGCACCCGCTCGACCTGTTCTTCGGTGCTTTCCGGTTCGGCATAGATCGCCCTTGCCGCCTTGAGCAGATCCGACATGGCCTTGTAGGCATAGTCCGAATCGTTGAGGAATGAGGTCGCCGACTGGATCTCCAGATCGCCAGCGCGGATATGGGCTTCAACCATGTGGGTGGTGGCGCTCTTGTTCTTCTTGATGGTCGCCAGTTCCTCTTCCAGCCAGACGCCGTCGCGGTCGGCCTCTTCCATCTGGTTCAGTTTGTGCAGCTCGACAAGGATCCGAGCAATCTCGATGCGCAGCCCGTTGTAAAGATCTGTCGCCGTTCCCATCGGCTTGTGGGTGAACAGGTTGGCATTGCGCCGCATATGCTTGATCGCCTTGACCGCTCGCACCATAGCAGTTGCCGCATCGCGCAAGCGGTAGGCTCGTTCCAGTTCCATATGCGGCAGATCCTTGTCCCCGACCCGCGAGGTGAAGTCGACGATGGCTGAATAGAGCGTCTTGACGCGCGCCTCATAGCGGGCGTCGATATCAATCTCGAAGGTCGCCCGGCTGGTCCGGACGGTCCGGGCGATATCAACGCTGGCGTATAGCTCGTGGCGATGGATATTCAGCCCGTGGGCGATCAGCTCGACGGCATTGTCCTGCAGATGCAGCACTTCCTTGCGCAGGGCCAGTTCAATGGTCGCCGGGAAGGCATCCACCGCCTCGTTGAGATATTTGGGCTGTGAGACATCGGTGCGGGGTTCCGGGATTCGGCGGGTGAGGAAACCGATGAGCTGGCCCATCAGCGGCACCATGATCAGCACCCCCAGCACGTTGAAAATGGTGTGGAACACTGCCAGCTTCAGCGCATAGTCATCGCTGGCAATGCCGACCTCGAAGCTGATGAAATCGACCACCTGCCGCAACTGGTTGATGAATACCAGCGCAACACTTGCCGTGACCAGATTGAAGAGCAGATGAGCCAGCGCCAGCCGCTTGCCCTGATAGTTGGCGGTCAGCGAGCCGATGATGGCGGTGATGGTGGTGCCGATGTTGGCCCCGATGGCGAGGGCGAGAGCATTGGCATAGGAGATCTGACCGGCGGCCAGCGCCGTCAGAATGAGCACCATCGTTGCGTGGCTCGATTGCATGACGACGGTGGCAGCGGAGCCGACGAGCGTGTAGACGATGAGCCCCAGCACCCCTGACAGCGCGAACCGCGTGAGGTCGAACTGGTCCTTGAAGGCATCAAAGCCCTCTTTCATGAAATGGATACCCAGAAACAGAAATCCGAGCCCTGCCAGCACATGGCCCGCCCCGCGCAGATATTTGTTGTGCTGGAAGACAAGCACGATGGCAATGGCCAGCATTGGCATCGCATAGGCGGAGATCTTGACCTTGAGCCCGAACCCGGCAATCAGCCAGGCCCCGGTCGTGGTTCCGATATTGGCCCCGAAAATGATGCCGACCCCGGCGACCAGCGAGATGAGACCGGCAGAAAGGAAGGAAATGGTGATGACCGAGACGAGGGAGCTCGACTGCATCAGGGACGTGGTCAGAACGCCGAAGCTGATGGATCGCAGGGTGGACCCTGTCATCCGTGCCAGTATCTTTTCGAGAAATCCGCCGGAGAACAGTTTGAACCCGTCCTCCAGCATCAGCATGCCAAACAGAAAGACTGCCACCCCGGCGGCGATTTCCTGAAAGTCCATGCTGACCCAGAAGGCGGCCAGCATGAGAACCAGAATGATGGGCAGCAGCGTTTTCTTCATGAACGGGTCACCTCGGTCCGCCTTTATCCCGGTTCAGGCAGGTGGCCCGATGGCCAGCCTGCGAACCGGGCTATAAGCGCACAGAGTACACCCAAATCATTAAGGAAGCATCATGCCTCTGAGGGCGAAGTAGAACAGGGCAGCCAGCACGCCGGAGACGGGGACCGTGATGATCCACGCCGAGGCGATCTTGAGCAGTGTCGAACGCTTGACCAGCTGGCGTTTGAGTGCCTTGCGCAGCTTCTTGCGCTGAGCGGCCGAGATCACGGCTTCCGGCCCCATTGCCTTGAGGGCATCCAGCATGCGTTTCTTTTCGTCTGCCGGAGCGTTGCGGAATTCGGCCAGAACCATTTCCACCTTGGCAAGCGACGGGCTGCCCACATGTTTGGAGAGCACGTCCTCGACCACCTTGCTCATGCGCTGTTCGAGAAACTCCCTGAGGAAACCGACGCCGAACACGGCACCCAGTGCCACATGGGTCGAGCTGATCGGCATGCCGAGCTGGCTGGCGATGATCACGGTAATCGCTGCCGCAAGGGCGATGCAGAAGGCGCGAGACCGGTCGAGTTCGGTGATTTCAGAGCCCACCGTGTGAATGAGTTTGGGGCCAAACAGGGCAAGACCGAAGGAAATGCCGAGCGCACCGATGACCATCACCCAAAGCGGGATGCTGACCTGAGCGTGGTTGCCGCCATCGACGGTCAGCACTTCGACGATCCCGGCGAGCGGACCAACCGCGTTGGCGACATCGTTGGCGCCATGGGCAAAACTCAGCAGAGCGGCAGCGAAGATCAGCGGGATGGTGAACAGCTTGTTCACGCCGTCGCGGTCTTCGCCTATCCGGTCCGTGGCCCGGGCAATGATCGGCCGCACGATGAAGAAGCAGACAACGGCGGCGGCAGTTCCGATGGACACGGCGGTCGAGAAGTTGACCTTGACGACCTGGTTGATCCCCTTGAGGCAGATGTAGGTGGTGAAAGCCCAGGCCATGACCGAAATCATGTATGGCATCACCCGGCGCGCCGCCGAAATCGGGTCTTCCTTGAAGAAGATCAGCTTCTTGAGAATATAGAGTGTCAGTGCGGCAATGACGCCGCCGCAAAGCGGGGAAATGACCCAGCTGGATGCGATCTTGAACATCGAGTCCCAGTTGACGATATCCCAGCCGGCACTCGCGATACCGGCGCCCATCACGCCACCCACAATCGAATGGGTGGTGGACACGGGCGCACCAAGCCAGGTCGCTGCATTGAGCCAGATTGCAGCGCCCAGAAGCGCGCCCATCATGACCCAGATGAAGGTATCGGTATCGGCGATGTTGGCCGGGTCGATGATACCCTTCTTGACGGTGTGAACCACGTCACCACCGGCGATGATGGCGCCACCGGCCTCGAAGACCGCTGCAATCATGATGGCCATGGTCAGGGTCATGGCGAAGGAGCCGACCGCCGGACCTACGTTGTTGGCCACGTCGTTGGCGCCGATGTTCAGCGACATGTAAGCGCCGATCACTGCGGCCGCGATCAGGAGGAAAGATTGTTCTACATGGGCAAACTGTGTGCCAGCGTAGATCATGACACCGACCATGAAAAGAATGGCCGTGCCCAGCCGCCCCACTTCAGATCTGCTCAAATCAGTTGCATTCTCGATCTTGAGAAAATCTCCAACTTTCATATTGCCTGCCTTTAGCTTTTTTGCATCCCCGGCGGTTGCTGCTCCCTGGCTATGAGGCCCTCGGAGGCAAAGGTCCGCTCTTTTGCATAGATGAATTTCTGCTATTGTGTTGGCTGCTGGTGGCGTCAGCCACGAAGGGAGTGGCGGAAATTTGTCGATATTTCCAGAGAAATCGACAAATAAATTTCTCAAAGCGCACCCCGTGCATTAAAAGGGAAAGAACGCCCGCAAAGGAGTGCACACCGTGCACTCATCCTGTTGAAAACCAGCCGTTGGACTCCATCTACATCATGCAGTTGATCTTAAGAGCCATTTTTCCATTTCTGATTGCCCTCGCATCCATGACCGTTTCTGCGGCAGCCTGCCTCGAAGAGAAAAATCCGGCTCCGGCCGAGATCAGCAATGCCGTTCACACGCGCTTTGTCAAAAGTCTGTCGGACATGAAGATGGAAACATTCGTGACTCGCTATTGCGGCTTGAAAGGCGAGGATCGCGGCTTTGCCGAGAAGCTGTTCGGCAGTGCTTATGAGGGGCTGGATCAGGACGAGGAATTCACCCTGCTGCGCATGTCGATCATGGTACCGGACATTGAGGAGTCGGTTAACTGGGTGATCGAGAATGCCCGCCTCAAGGAAGATGGGGACGAGTGGGAGAGCATCAGCCTCAAGCGGTTTGTCACCAATGTACGCACCCGCTTCCCGGCAACCCGCTCGGTGCTGGATGGCGCCTATCTCAACCGGATCGAGGCGCTGTTTCAGTCAGCTGTTGATGCCATCCGCAACAATGAAGACGCCGCAGACCGGAAGATCAGCGAGGCAGACGCTCGGATCGCCGACTATGAAAAACAGATTGATGAGCTCAGATGGAAGGTCGAGAGCCTGAAAGACGAGCGCAGAGACTATCGCGTCATGCGGCAGACTCTGGAAGCCGAGCAATAGGGCTCGACCTCGCTCTATTCGCGATTGAGAATCCTGTCGACGAGCAGGCTGGTCCAGCGTTCCGACTGGAAGGAGTTCATAAGCCCGTCTTCGTCATAGACGGTTTCGACCCACTCCATGAAGCTGATGTCATGGACGGCCTTGTAGGCGAGATACTGCTCGAAGAAATGGTCGAGAATCCCCGTCTTGGCCTGCTTGAAATGGCCAAACCGCATCGAAAGCTGCTCGCGGGCCTTTTCCACCGGCACGTCTTCCATGATGATCAGATAAAGCGCCGAGATGAGGCTCGCCCGATCCGCTCCCGCCTTGCAATGCAGAAGGATGGGATATTGCAGCGAAGAGAAATAGTCCCGCAGGCCGAGAATAGTTGTGCGGGACGGTGCCCCGCGTGAGCGCACCTGCAGATCGTCCCGCATGACAATGCCATAGTCTTCGCAGGCCTTGCGTTCCAGCCTGTCACTGCCGCAGTCTCTCGGGCCGCGCAGATTGAGGATCGTGCGGATGCCGAGTTCCTGAGCATAGTAGCGGATCTGATGGGGCCACGGCTGGGACGAGCGCCAGGCTCGCTCGGAAACCTTGTGCCGGTTGGCATAAGGCGTGCGGAACATCCCGTGATCGACGAAGATCATTTCCGCATAGTCATAGATCGGGGCGAAGAAACGGCGCAACCAGTTCGGAGACATATCCGAGATGGTATCTCGCAGCCGGGCGATCTGTTTGTAGACGGCTTTGCGCGCCCTCTTTGACAAGGGCGCCTTCCGCATGGTTTCCGGTATATTGTCAGGTGAATAGCTCACTCAGCATTTCCCTTTATCCATCGTCGGAGACGGGGTCTTACAGTCCGCAACAATGTCAGCCATCATGGCCCGCAAGCGATCAAGCAAATCCGTCCGGCAAATCGCAACGCATCGACTCGGTTCATGACCCATATTGCCTAAGGCATGGGGAGTGTGCAAACAACGACTTTCGGACAGCAACAGATCGTTCCTGCTCGCACTTCCAGTGACACCGGCCCAAGGAACCGAAGCGGTGTTTCGCACAAACCGGAGTGACTTAGCAACCTTTCGACCTTGCGTCAATGTTGCCGCCTAGTCCCGCGCAAGGCCGGTAAAGCAAAGATGGATCTCGCGCAGGTGGGCCCTTGCCCTGTGTTCGAGCAGATAGATCCCCTGCCATTGGCCCAGAGCCATGCGTCCGGCATTGACAGGAATGGTCAGACTGACCGAGGTTAGCATGGTCTTGATGTGGGCGGGCATGTCATCAGGGCCTTCCAGCGAATGCTCGTAATAGCGGCTTTCAGGCGCGGCATCGTCAAGATACTGCAACAGGTCCTGCTGTACGGTCGGATCGAAATTCTCCTGAATGGTCAGCGATGCCGAAGTGTGCTTGCAGAAGACGGTCAGCGTCCCCGAGACGGCACCCGCCTCATTGAGCCAGCGGGACACCTCGCCGGTTATGGTGAGCATGCTCTTTCCTGACGTTCGCAAGGAAAGGGTTTCGTGGAGAACAGTGAACATGATGGGTCCCGACAGGTTGAGCGTGATCGGCGTCAAAGGGCTTTGAAAGCGGCAATGCCACTTTCTTATATACTATAGAGAGAAATAGCAAAAAGACCTGACCTCACGCTTTGCCAATCTGCCATCGAGTGGACTGCAGGGCAACATCATCAAGGCGGGCAGGGGAGCCGCATCGAAAGGCTGGCCTTGCTTACGCGGGCGGGCTATGAAAAGGGAAGATCTTTTTTTTGAAGGCTCTTTGTTTTTCTTTATTGGCATGACGGACCAATCAGACGATGACAATCAAGCATACCGATCCGGTGCTCTATATGTCCGGCCAGCTCAGCCGAACACCGCGACCGGCAGCGATCACCGACGAAGGCGGTGGCGGCAAATTCACGCCTCAGGGCGTGTGTCTCCCCTTTCCGGGCAACACGTTTCTTTGCCATATCGACCCGACATCAAGAGCGCATCGGGCGTTGCGGGCGCTGCAACAGGAGATCAGGTCAGGCCCCTACGGGCACTATTTCACGTTTCTGCCGCCCGCAAGCCTGCACATGACTGTGTTTCAAGGCGTGGCACCCGGCTGCACCAGCGTTGCCGAGGGCTGGCCCGCTGCAGTGCCGCCGGGGACCGACAGGGATGTCGTTACGGACATTTTCGTCAACAGCCTGTCCGGACACAGCTTCCCGCAAGGGATGAAGGTGGACGCAACGGATCTGTTTGCACTCCATTCGATCTCCGTGGCCGGGGCAACTGAAACGGACGAGACGGTGCTGAGACAAATACGGGATCAGCTGTCGAGGATCACCTCCATCCGCTATCATGCGCACGATACCTATATATTCCATATAACATTGGCCTACCCTCTGACCTTCACGGATCCCGGGACAGCCCGCTCGATCAGCGAGGAAAGCGACAGGCTGTTTGCCCGTTACAGGGACGAGTTGATTACCATCGACATTCCTGCTGTCGAGTTTTGCAGTTTCGAAAATATGCATCAATTTGACCGGATTTTGCGGCTCTAGCTGGCAATTTTACCGGCATTTTGTCGGGATTGCCCATTTTGGCAAAAGGCGATCCCGTTGCTGGTTGTCCTTTGATGCGACCGCCGAGCCATGAATTTTTGTATCATTGGCCTTCTGCCTCATTCTCTTTTAGATTGTTGAGACCTTAGTAGGCACGCTGTGGTGAAATAGGCCATGAAAGTAGCCGGATCATCCATTTACGCTTTTCAATAAGTATTACTTAATGGCTTTGGGAGATATTTTCGTTAGGGAGGAAACTATGAAACTAAGCTCCATTCTGCTCGCCAGTGCACTCGTTCTGGCGCCAATGACAGCTATGGCTGCTGGCAAAACTGTCGGCTTCTCGCAGATCGGTTCTGAATCCGGTTGGCGCGCTGCTGAAACCACTGTTACCAAACAGCAGGCCGAAGAACGCGGCGTGACCCTGAAATTTGCTGATGCTCAGCAGAAACAGGAAAACCAGATCAAGGCTCTGCGTGGCTTCATTGCACAAGGCGTTGACGCCATCTTCCTGGCTCCGGTGGTTGCTACCGGCTGGGACGCTGTTCTGGAAGAAGCTCAGGATGCCAAAATTCCCGTCATTCTGCTCGACCGCAAGGTTGACGCCGACCCAAGCCTCTACATGACTGCCGTTACGTCCGACACCGTCTATGAAGGTGAAGTGGCTGGCAACTGGCTCAAGGAAGCCGTTGCAGGCAAGGACTGCCGCATTGTCGAGCTTCAGGGCACCACCGGCTCTTCTCCTGCCATCGACCGCAAGAAGGGCTTTGAAAAGGCCATTGCCGACGCTCCGAACCTCAAGATCGTTCGCAGCCAGACCGGCGACTTCACCCGCGCTCAGGGTAAAGTGGTCATGGAAAGCTTCCTGAAGGCTGAAGGCGCTGCCAACATCTGCGCTCTTTATGCCCACAACGACGACATGGCCGTTGGTGCTATCCAGGCCATCAAGGAAGCTGGCGCCAAACCGGGCTCCGACATTCTGGTTGTCGCCATCGACGCTGTTCCTGACATGCATCTGGCCATTGCCAACGGCGAAGCAAACGCCACCGTTGAGTTGACCCCGAACATGGCTGGCCCGGCATTCGACATCCTCGACGCCTACTGGAAAGATGGCACCCTGCCAGAAAAATGGGTACAGACCGAATCCAAGCTCTATACTCAGAAAGACGACAACAAAGCCGTCTATGAAATGAAAAAGAGCCTGGGTTACTGATCTCTGACTTTCGTCTTGATGGGCAGCCTTGGCTGCCCATCATCACGTTCACTCGGCTTTTCATCCAATTCTGGTAGCCCTCAGGATCAAACCATGTCCATGACCCCCGAGCCGGTCCTACAGGCGACCGGTATTTCCAAATTCTTCCCCGGCGCCATCGCGCTGGATGATGTTTCCCTCTCTCTGTACCCCGGTGAAGTGCATGCCCTACTGGGTGAGAACGGGGCGGGAAAATCCACTCTCATCAAATGTCTGACAGGCGCCTACAAACGCGACGCCGGCACGATTCTACTGGCCGGTCAGGAGATCAACCCGCGCGATCCGCAGGACAGCCTCGCCCTTGGCATCGGTACGGTCTATCAGGAAGTCAACCTGCTCTCCAACATGACGGTTGCCGAGAATCTCTTCCTTGGCTGGCAGCCCATGCGCCACGGCATGATCGATAACCGGGTCATGCTCAAGCGCTCGAAGGAAATCCTGTCGGGCTTCGGGCTTGATATCGACCCCTCGCTGCTGCTTTCCAGCTATTCCATCGCCATCCAGCAGGTCGTCGCCATTGCGCGCGCCGTGGAACTGGCGGGCAAGGTGCTGATCCTTGACGAGCCGACGGCCAGTCTCGACCGCGAGGAGATCGATCTTCTCTTCTCCGTTGTCCGTAAGCTCACCGAGCGCGGTCTGGCGGTTGTCTTCATCACGCATTTTCTCGATCAGGTGTTCGAAATCTCTGACAGGGCAACGATCCTGCGCAACGGTCGCATCGTCGGCACGCGGGTTCTGGCAGACGTGACGCAAACCGAAATCGTCACCATGATGTTGGGCCGCGAGCTTGAGGAAGCAAAGAAGGAACGTGGCAAGGCCGTCATTGGCGAGACCATTCTGGAACTCAAGAGCTATGGCCGTCGCGGCACCATCGAACCGTTCGACATGATTCTGCACAAGGGTGAGGTGATTGGCCTTGCCGGGCTGCTGGGTTCGGGCCGCAGCGAAACGGCGGGCGTGATCTTCGGCTCGACCCCCGCCGATCAGGGTACGGCCAGCCTCAACGGCAAACCGATCAAGCTCGACAATCCCCGGTCAGCCATCCATCTCGGCTTCGGACTCTGCCCGGAAGACCGCAAGACGGACGGCATCGTCGGCGACCTCTCGGTGCGCGAGAATATCATCCTGTCCCTGCAGGCCCGCCGCGGCTGGATGCGTCCGATCACCCGCGCCAAGGCAGAAAAGATCGCCGAAGACTATGTCAAGAAACTCGACATCCGTCTCGCCAGCCTTGACATGCCGATCCGGTTGCTTTCGGGTGGCAATCAGCAGAAGGCGTTGCTTGCGCGCTGGCTGGCAACCGAGCCGGACATTCTCATTCTGGATGAACCGACCCGCGGCATCGATGTTGGTGCCCATGCCGAGATCATCGAACTGATCCAGACCCTCCGGGCCCAGGGCATGGCGCTGATCGTCGCCTCGTCAGAGCTGGAAGAGCTGATCACCTATTCGAGTCGCATTGTGGTTCTGCGGGATCGCCGTCAGGTCAGGGAATTGCGCGGCGATGAAATTTCCATTGGTGCGATCGTCAGATCCATCGCAGAGGAGGGAGGGGCGCAACAATGATGAGCGATACTCTCCGGCGCATTGCGCCGCAGCTGGTCATTCTGGCAGTCGTCATTCTGCTGAACTTTATCGTTTTTCCGGGATTCTTCTCCATTGAATTCCAGAATGGTCGCCTGTTCGGCAACATCATTGATGTGCTGAACCGTGGTGCGCCGGTCGCCCTGCTGGCCACCGGCATGACACTGGTCATCGCCACCAAGGGTATTGATCTTTCGGTCGGCGCGGTCATGGCCATCGCCGGGGCGGTTGCTGCAAGTGTGGTTACCGCAGGAGGGGGCTGGGTCCCCGCACTATTGGCCGCCCTTGCCGCCGGGCTTGCATGCGGGTCATGGAACGGCATTCTGGTTGCCATCTTTCGGGTGCAGCCGATTGTCGCCACGCTTGTTCTGATGGTGGCCGGGCGCGGAATTGCCCAGCTGATCACCGAAGGCAAGATCATGACCTTCATCAACCCCGGCCTTATCCATCTGGGGGCTGGCACGATCCTTGGCGTGCCGACCCCGGTCTGGATCTGGATCATCATGGGCTGTCTGGTGACCTATGTGGTGCGCCGTACCGCTCTGGGCATGCTCATCGAGGCTATCGGTATCAATGAAACCTCCTCACGGCTGGCGGGTATCAACTCGCGCGTGCTGCTGGTGGCGGTCTATCTGGTCACCGGCTTCTGCGCAGCGCTGGCGGGCGTTGTCGTTGCCGCCGACATCAAGGGGGCCGACGCCAACAACGCCGGGCTGTGGATGGAGCTTGACGCCATCCTCGCCGTCGTCATCGGTGGCAACTCGCTGCTCGGGGGGCGGTTTTCGATTGTCGCCTCGCTGCTCGGGGCGCTCATCATCCAGTCGGTCAACTCCGTCATTCTCCTGTCCGGCATGCCTCCGGAATTCAACCTGGTGATCAAGGCGCTGCTGATTATCGTCATCCTGTTCATCCAGTCGCCGACGGTACAGCACGCGATCTACCTGTTCCGTGCCTCCACACCGCCGCATGCGCCCACTGAGGAACGAGCCGAGAAAAGCGCCGAGAAATCCCACAAGAACAATCAGACCGCTAGGGAGAGTCTGTCATGATGAAATCGCCAAGGCTGCCGCTTTACCTGACCATGGCGACCTTTTTCCTCGCCTATCTGCTCTGTATCTGGGAGTTCCCCAGCATGTTCTCGACCCGGGTTGTCGCGAACCTTCTGACGGACAACGCCTTTCTGGGCATCACGGCCGTCGGCATGACCTTCGTCATCCTGACGGGCGGGATCGACCTCTCGGTCGGTTCGGTCATCGCCTTCACCGGTGTGTTCATTGCCGTTATCCTGCGGGACACGTCCATTCATCCGCTGGTTGCCTTCGGTCTGGTGCTGACCATCACGATCGCTTTCGGTGCGGCAGAAGGGGCAATCGTTCACTATCTGGAGATGCCGGCCTTCATTGTCACGCTGGCCGGCATGTTCCTCATGCGTGGGCTCGCTTATGTGCTCTCGACGGATTCGGTCCCCGTCACGCATGAGTTTTATGACGTGCTGCAGTCGATCTACTGGAAAGCGCCCGGTGGCGGGAGGTTCAGACTGATCGGTGGCGTGATGCTGCTTGTCTTCATCGCAGCCATGGTGGTGTTACACCGCACGAAGTTCGGCAAGAATGTCTATGCGCTGGGCGGCGGAGTTCAGACGGCCCAGCTGATGGGCGTGCCCATAGCCCGCACGACAATCCTCATCTATGCGACATCCGGCGGACTGGCGGGACTTGCAGGAATCGTCTATTCGCTTTACACATCAGCAGGCTATTCATTGTCGACAGTCGGCGTGGAACTGGATGCAATTGCTGCGGTTGTGATTGGTGGCACATTGCTCAGCGGTGGCACGGGATTCGTGGCTGGAACATTCTTCGGTATCCTTATCATGGGACTGATCCAGACTTACATTGTCTTTGATGGCACCCTGTCGAGCTGGTGGACCAAGATCGTGATTGGCATCCTGTTGTTCACCTTCATCATGCTTCAAAAGGTACTGGCTTGGGCGACAACGGCGAGAAGAAAACCAGCAACAGAATTCGCGATGCGATCATGAGCCTTACGTCCGCTGGAGGCACCTCACAACAAGCCTTCAACAATACGTCCA
The DNA here is from genome assembly GCF_003574655.1 of Cohaesibacter haloalkalitolerans. Classification (GTDB taxonomy): domain Bacteria; phylum Pseudomonadota; class Alphaproteobacteria; order Rhizobiales; family Cohaesibacteraceae; genus Cohaesibacter; species Cohaesibacter haloalkalitolerans. The sequence continues at coordinate 4,530 of NZ_QNUM01000001.1, read as the reverse complement.
AGGTCGTTGACCAGCTCGGAATGGCCATTGTTTCGGGGGACTACGCAGAACAGACGATGATCCCGCTGGATCCCGATCTGGAAGAAATGTTCGGCGTATCCCGCACGGTCATCCGGGAAGCGAAGAAAACTCTGGTGGGCAAGGGGCTGCTGCAGTCAAAAGCCAAGGTTGGGACGCGTGTGCGCCCCTCCTCGGACTGGAGCATGTTTGACCCGGATGTGTTGCGCTGGCATGCAAGCCTGCGCAAGCCGGGCCCCTTTCTCAATGAACTGCATGAAATTCGTCTCATCTTCGAACCAGCGGCGTCCGCGATGGTGGCAAGGCGCGCCTCGCCAGCCGATTGCGAACAACTGACCCGGCAGTTCAGGCGAATGGCGGCTGCAACCGATCATGTCGCCTATGCCGTTGCCAATATCGAGTTTCACACCTCTATCCTGCATCTTTCCAGAAACCGGTTCCTGTCATCGCTGGGTGATATGGTGCAGGCAGCCCTTTTCTCTGTCTATCGGATTGGCCATGACCGGGCGCGCATCGAGGCCACGGGCAACATGCAGCAGGCTTCGATCGATACCTATCGTCAGTTGGTCGACGCGATTCGTCAGGGCGACGCCGAGCGGGCGGAAGCAACGATGGCCGATGCCATTGTCCTGTTCAGGGAAAATCTGTCCTGACGCTCAAATCGCAGCCGCACCCATCCGGTACGCTCAGCCAGACGATGTCTTTTCATCATTGATCGGAGCACTCCTGATGCCGGTGGCTGTCGCCTTGAAGAGCTCGGCGATCTCGAGGAACTGCTGTCGCAACGGATTGCTGCGGCGCCAGACCATGCCGATGGTCCGTGTTGGCGCGGGCGCGGGCAGATGCGCGATGGATACCGGCGCCGAGCGGATCTCCACCCGAACGGCCATTTCCGGGATCAGCGTGACGCCGATACCTGCTCCCACCATCTGCACCAGCGTCGTCAGCGAGCTGCCTTCCATCAGGTTGCGCGGCAGGGCGGCATTGCTGTTGCAATAGGAAATGGCCTGATCCCTGAAACAATGACCTTCTTCCAGTAACAACAGGCGCATCGTCTGAAGCATCTCGGGATTGGGAACCGGCCTTTGCGCATCCTCCTCGGGGCGCAGCAGCACGAATTCTTCCTCGAACAGAGGTACTTCTTCCAGCGATGGCTCGGAAATGGGCAAGGCGACAATCGCGGCATCAAGGCGCGCATCGAGAAGGTCGGCAATCAGCCGCCGGGTCTTGGCCTCTCTCGGGCGCAGCTCCAGTCCGGCAAAACGGTCGCCCATGGTCTTTATGAAGTCGGACAGGACATAAGGGGCAACCGTGGGGATGATGCCGAAGCGGAACTGCCCGCCCAGCGGCCCGTGCGTGCTGCGGGCCAGATCCTCCAGTTCCTTCACCGATTGCAAAATCTGCTGGGCGCGTTCTGCAAATGCGCTGCCGAGTGCTGTCAAGTGGATCTGGCGCGGGCCGCGCTCGACCAGCGGCGCACCGATCAGTGCTTCCAGTTCCTTGATCTGTACGGAGAGGGCAGGCTGCGTAACCGCGCAATCTTCAGCTGCCCGCCCGAAATGCTTGTGACGGGCGAGGGCATCGAAATAGCGCAACTGCTTCATGGATAGGTTTATCATTAGAAATTCTTATCACAATCCTTAGAAAATGCAATTTCCTTTAATGGATAGAGTTTGGTAGACGTAGCATAAGGCAAGAAGACACGCTAAAATGGTGTACAGGCTCGGTTGATCTTCAGACAAGGCCGCCAATCAATATTGGAACGGCAAGCCAGTCTTGTGCGCGAGAAACGTTTGATTGATTTTTTGGAGGACCAAATGGACCATAACGAAACCAAATCGACTGGAAAATGCCCTGTCATGCACGGCAGCAACACCGCCATGGGAACCGGTGTCATGGACTGGTGGCCGAATGCTCTCAATCTGGACATTCTGCACCAGCATGACACCAAGACCAATCCCTATGGTGAAGATTTCGATTACACCGAAGAAGTCAAATCGCTCGACTATGAGGCCGTCAAACAGGATCTGCGCGCCCTGATGAATGACAGCCAGGACTGGTGGCCTGCCGACTGGGGCAGCTATGTTGGCATGTTTGCTCGCGTCGCATGGCATGCGGCCGGTTCCTATCGTCTGGCCGATGGTCGTGGTGGCGGTGGCACCGGCAACCAGCGTTTTGCACCGCTCAACTCCTGGCCGGACAACGTCAACACTGATAAGGGCCGTCGTCTGCTTTGGCCGATCAAGAAGAAATATGGCAACAAGCTTTCCTGGGCTGACCTGATCATCCTGTCGGGCACGATTGCCTATGAGGTTGCCGGTCTCAAAACATTCGGTTTTGGCTTTGGCCGCAAGGATATCTGGCATCCGGAAAAGGATACCTATTGGGGCGCCGAAAAAGAATGGCTGGCTCCGAGCGATGGCCGCTATGGCGATGTCGAAAAACCGGAGACCATGGAAAATCCGCTGGCTGCGGTTCAGATGGGTCTCATCTATGTCAACCCGGAAGGGGTCAATGGCAGTCCTGATCCGCTGAAGACCGCGGCCCAGATGCGCGAAACCTTTGCCCGCATGGCCATGGACGATGAAGAAACCGTCGCTCTGACTGCGGGTGGCCATACCATCGGCAAGTGCCACGGCAATGGTCGCGCTGAAAACCTGAGCCCGGATCCGGAAGCCTCAGGTCCTGAATATCAGGGCATGGGCTGGATGAACACCAAGGGCCGCGGCATCGGGCGCGACACGGTGGTCAGTGGTATCGAAGGTGCATGGACCTACGAACCGACCAAATGGGACATGGGCTATTTCAATTATCTGTTCGGCTACGAATGGGAATTGAAGAAGAGTCCGGCCGGTGCCTGGCAGTGGATGCCTATCGACATGAAACCGGAAGACATGCCCGCCGACGTGGAGGATCCGTCTATTCGCTGCGCGCCGATCATGACCGATGCCGACATGGCGCTGAAAATGGATCCTGTCTATAACGAGATCTGCCAGCGTTTCATCAACGACCCCGATTATTTCTCTCAGACCTTTGCTCGGGCGTGGTTCAAGCTGACCCACCGCGACATGGGGCCGAAGGCCCGCTACATCGGTCCTTGGGTGCCAGAGGAAGACCTGATCTGGCAGGATCCGATTCCCGCTGGCAAGGCCGACTATGACATTGCCGCTGTGAAAGCCAGGATCGCCGCGAGCGGTCTCTCGGTTGGCGAAATGGTTGCAACCGCATGGGACAGCGCCCGCACCTATCGTGGATCGGACATGCGCGGTGGCGCCAACGGGGCACGCATTCGCCTTGCACCGCAGAAGGACTGGGAAGGCAATGAACCCGGACGTCTGGGCAGGGTTCTGGCAGTCCTTGAACCGATCGCCGCAGAGTTTGGCATTAGCGTCGCTGACACCATTGTGCTGGCAGGTAATGTCGGTCTGGAAAAAGCCATCAAGGCAGGTGGACTCGATATCGCGGTGCCATTCGTTCCGGGCCGTGGTGATGCGACCGAGGCAATGACCGACGCTCCGTCCTTTGATCCGCTTGAGCCGCTGGCCGACGGCTATCGCAACTGGGCCAAGAAGGACTATGTGGTCAGCCCGGAAGAAATGCTGCTCGATCGCACCCAGCTCCTTGGTCTCACGGCAAAGGAAATGACCGTTCTGATTGGTGGTATGAGAATGCTTGGAACCAACTATGGCGGCACGAAGCATGGCGTGTTTACGGAGAATGAAGGTGCACTGAGCAACGACTTCTTCGTCAACCTTACCGACATGGCCTATAAGTGGGTACCAACCGGCAAGAACACCTATGAGATCCAGGACCGCAAGACCGGCGCCGTCAAGTGGACTGCAACCCGCGTTGATCTGGTCTTCGGCTCCAACTCCATTCTTCGCTCCTATGCCGAGGTCTATGCCCAGGACGACAACAAGGAGAAGTTCGCCAAGGACTTTGTTGCTGCCTGGACCAAGGTCATGAACGCTGACCGGTTTGATGTGAAATCATGAAGCCGGGGGCCTCTCTATAATGAGAGAGCCAGCATAGATTTGAAAACAGGAAAGCGGTCCTTCTGACAGGAGGGCCGCTTTCATCTTTTGAGCGAGGGCGGATGACGCTGCAAGGGGTGGCCGAGCCCATGGAAAAGAGAGATTTTAGCAGGAAGTTGACCTTGTCCCGTCACGAAACTGATAAAAAACTAGGCGGCCAAAAGGTTGGAGAATAGAAAGTGGGCACTATATTTGTTGGAGAAATTCACACCCCTGTTTATCCTCTGGGCAATTGTTGAATTTTTACACAGTAGAAAATCCGCAGAAATCTGGCCTTTTTGAGAGGCATAAAATTTTATCCTCAAACGTTGTCATAAAAATGTATTTTATTGTTTGACTCTGATTGGGGTGGGGTCTATAAGTCCGTTCATCGACAGCGGCGGCGCTGCTGGCGGCGGGGCGGTTCGCCTCAAAATTTGGAATTTGGCGAGTGATTAGGTGCTTGCTTTGAGTTCTGAGAAAAGGCTTTTGGTCTTTT
>NZ_QNUM01000019.1 GCF_003574655.1 Cohaesibacter haloalkalitolerans | reverse complement strand
CAGTGGACCGTTCGTGAACAGAATGATCTTATTGCCCTTCTCTTCGGACTTCAAAAAGTTAACGAAGCATGAAAATGACGCCGATCACAGGATAAATAGGGCCTACTTAAAACTTTGCGACGAGCCCGCTGAAAGGCTTCTTGAAGAAATGTAACCTTCGTGCTACATATTTGGATAATCTGTAAAACGAAGGTGCCAAAATGCCAACGCCACACAACCCTCCTGCCGCCGTACGTCGTGCGTTGCGCAAGCTCGGGGCCGACATCCATGACGCGCGCCGACGCAGACGACTTCCGATGGCAGTTGTTGCAGAACGGGCCTTCACCTCTCGTTCTACCTTGCAAAGGGTCGAAGCTGGCGACACCAACGTCAGCATTGGTATCTATGCCAGCGTTTTGCAAGCTCTCGGACTGCTGGATGGATTAAACCAAATCGCCGACATCAGCAATGATAGCGTTGGGCAAGCTCTGTCCAGCGCCGACCTGCCGAAACACGCCCATCTCAAGCGATCAACCGGATCGTCCCGCAATGACTGATTTCGAAGTCCATATCGATCTGGATGGTCGCACGCGACAGATAGGGCTGGCGCGGAGCAATCGTGTTCGTGGCACAGAGACCATTCTTTTTGAATACAACGATGCGTGGTTGGATGATCCCGCCAGGTTTTCTCTGGAGCCCGCCCTTGCTTTGAGTCGCGGCGCTTTCGCACCACCCGCTGGCCTCGCCACTTTCGGCTCTATCGGTGATTCCGCACCTGATACATGGGGGCGCCGATTGATGCAACGTTCTGAGCGTCGCTTTGCCGAACTAGAAGGTCGAACCGTCCGAACGCTCACCGAGAGCGACTATCTCCTTAATGTCGCCGACGAGACCCGGCTTGGCGCATTGCGATTTCGTTGGGTTGGCGATGATACGTTTCAGGCACCAATCCAGACGGGAGTGCCTGCGATCATCGAACTTGGTCGTTTGCTTCAGATTACCGAACGGATTCTCTTGGATGAAGAAAGCGACGATGACCTTCAACTCATCTTTGCCCCTGGCTCTTCCTTGGGCGGTGCCCGGCCCAAGGCGTCGGTAGTCGACCAACATGGCCACCTCTCCATCGCCAAGTTTCCCAAGGAGACCGATGATTACAGCATAGAGACGTGGGAAGAGATCGCCCTGCGGTTGGCAGAAGATGCTGGCATCGTCACACCAATGCATGAACTCGTCGATGTCGCGGGCAAGAAAGTGATGTTGTCGCGTCGCTTTGATCGCAATGGTGCAGTCCGAATTCCTTTTTTATCCGCAATGGCCATGATGGGTGCCAAAGATGGTGAGCGTAGCAGCTATCCCGAGATCGTTGACGTTCTTGCCGAACATGGCGCTCAGGGAAAGACCGATGCGCAGGCGCTCTATCGTCGCGTTGTCTTCAATGTGATGATCTCCAATGTGGACGATCATCTGCGCAACCACGGCTTTCTTTGGTCTGGAAAATCTGGCTGGTCACTCTCTCCTGCATATGACCTTAATCCGGTGCCCGCCGATGTCAAGGCGCGGGTGCTGTCAACCAACATTGATCTCGACGAGAGCACTTGTTCGATCGATCTATTGGAAGAAGCTTCGGGATATTTTGCTTTAACGTTGGCACAAGCTCGCACCATCATCAAGGAAGTGGCAACCGTGACGGCAACCTGGCGCGAGACAGCCAGAGCTGTCGGCGCGCGTCCGGCCGAGATCAAGCGCATGGCAAGTGCCTTTGAGCATGAAGATCTGACGGGGGCACTGGCCCTGTGATAAGGGTCTTCGTCCCCGCCAGCCAACCTTCAATGGCCGCTGCGGGCCTTCAGTTGCGAGCCAATGCAGCAACATCGTTTCATGACAGAGGCCATCCGCCAGGTGTCTAACTTTTGAATTTCATGACCGATTTTCGATAGTCGTCCGGTGTTCTACCGGTCATCCGCCTGAACATCGCGATGAAGGATGAGGCTCTGTTATAACCGAGCGAAGACGCTATATTCTGGACGGGCTCACCTGCCTCCAGCAAGGGCATTGCCTTTAACACGCGCAGCCTCTGCTTCCATTCGGCAAAGGGGATTCCCAGATCGCGCTGACAACGGCGTATCAGAGTTCGCTCTGTCGTCTCATGAAGTCGAGCCAGTTCAGCAAGAGATCGATTATCAGCGGAATTGTCCTGAAGATGCTGCAGAATAGGTTCCAGCAAACTGTCCGTCGACCACGGCAGGAAAGACCCGACCTGTTGCCCTGCTGCAAATAGATCAACAACCACTTGCATAAAGCGAAGATGTGCCGGGTCGTTCGGATTAGTTCCTTCCGTTTCCCTTAGATGTTCCAGCATGGTGCGCAGCATCGGGCTGACTTCTAGTGCCGTGGTCTCCTTGGGTAGCGGCGCGCACAGATCGAGAGAGACATATAGCGAGCAATGCACGGCGGCCTGCCTGTTGAGACCCTGATGCTCCATGTTTGGCGGTAGCCACACCGCATATTGGGGCGGGGCGAGAAAGTAGCCATCCTTGAGACTGATCTCCATTACGCCACTGTAGGAATAGACCAACTCCCCCCATGGGTGACTGTGGCGCGGATAAATCGCGTTCTTCGGCATCTGCGCTGACCGGAAATATAGCGGTTGCGGCAATTGTTCCCGAAACGGCGCATCATGAAGATGCGGTTTGCCCGAACGGCCTGTCAGATTCTCAATAGCAACTGTCATAATTTCAATATATACGCATTTGATGACAATTGCTATCGTCCTTGTAAATTACAAGGAGTAGGATTTTGGATCACCGCAAACCTCTCGATCTGAAGGCCATTGGCCTGATGATTATTATCTGCATAATCTGGGCCATGCAGCAAATCGGCTTGAAGGCAACAGACAGCTATGCCTCCTCTGTGCTTCAGATCGGCATTCGCTCCGGGCTTGCGGCTGCCTGCCTCTATGCTTTGACTGCGATTCAGCAAAAGCGACCGGTCTTTTTGGGGAAAACCGCTTTCCTCGGAGCGGTGGCGGGCCTATTCTTCTCGCTTGAGTTCTTCCTTATCGGTAAAGCTCTACAATATAGCACGGCATCCCATGTAGTTGTTTTCCTCTATACCGCGCCGGTTTTTGCGGCTCTTGGTCTGCATCTGAAACTGCCGACAGAGCGTCTGTCACCCGTTCAGTGGGGCGGCATTTTCGTCGCCGTTATCGGCATTGCCTATGCTTTTTTGATGCCATCTGAGGTTCAGGCCGGAGCGATAAGCTCTGCTCCAACATGGATGGGAGATGCTATGGCGCTCGCGGCCGCTGCGGTGTGGGGCGCAACGACCGTTCTGATCCGGACGACCGATCTCAGCGACTTGCCCGCGACACATGTGCTTTTCTATCAGCTTTCGGTCACTTCGATTGTTCTGATCTTGATTGCGGTTCTGACGCAGCAAATTGCGGTTATCCCCTCAGCTCTGCTCTTCTGGAACCTTGCTTTCCAGACCATCATTGTCGCTTTCGCGAGCTTTCTATGCTGGTTCTGGATGCTGACCCGTTACAAGGCCTCGCAGTTGGGCGTCTTTTCCTTTCTGACACCGTTGTTTGGTGTCATTCTAGGCGCTTTCCTGCTTCATGAGCCTCTGACGCCCCCATTCCTGACAGGATCCGCCGGGGTGTTGATTGGCATCATAACCGTCAGCGCCAGCCCCTGGATCGGGAGGTTTCTTCACGCCCATCGTCACCGCAACACAGATCAGGAGATCGCAGTATGAAAGCGCATATTGTTCTCGCTCACCCCGAGCCGCAATCCTACAACGCCCATCTTGTCGAGATCGCTCGGAATCAGCTCGAACGAGAAGGTTATTCGGTCACCGTCTCGGATCTCTACGCCATGGGATTTGATCCTTGCGAGCGGGCCAGCCACTATTCTGATCGGATCGTTTCGATGTTCAGAGCGAACAGCGCCATGCATCATCGGCCGGGGCTATTCCGATTGATATTCAGGAGGAAATCGCCCGCCTAGAAGCGGCTGATCTGGTGATCCTGCAATATCCCATGTGGTGGCACTTGCCACCCGCCATCCTCAAGGGGTGGATGGATCGTGTCTTCATTTACGGCTCGGTTTACACCAGCAAGAAGCGGTTCGAGAATGGCGCCTTCACAGGCAAGAAAGCCATGCTTTCGGTGACAGTTGGAACGAGCCGTGAGACCTATGAGTATAACGGCCGCAGCGGCGACATTGATCTGATGCTCTGGCCGGTGAACTTCAATCTCGCCTATGTCGGTTTTGATGTTCTGGAGCCATTCATTTCCTATGGCGTCGAAGCGGGGCTTCGATATTCATCCGCTGAAGAGGTCGAACAGCGCCTCCAGGCCATAACAGATGAACTGCAAAAATCAATCTCGCAGCTGTCTTCCCGTTCAAAGATACCCTTCAACAGGATGGAAGAGTGGGGGGGTGACGGTCACATCATTCCAGACGCTCCGGCTCATTCCGCCTTCATAAGGCACAAAGAGCATTTGGACCTTGGATGACGCTTGTTAGGCGATCAGAGCTGTGGCTTCCATCGCCAACGCTCCATCCTCTCTTTTGGCCCAGAGCTTGAAGCTTTTACCACCCGCTTCCGGTTTGCCATGCAGAGAGAAGGTTTCAGAATCGTAGATCGTTGAAACCGCCTGGAACTCGAACCTTCTGACGACAGCTTCTGGAAGTTCACGTCTCAAGAGATCAAGAAGCAAGGTCGCAATCAGTGGCCCATGCACCACCAATCCCTTGTATCCCTCGGAACCAACGCAGAAGGGATGATCATAGTGAATGCGATGCCCGTTAAATGTGAGGGCAGAATAGCGAAACAGCAGAACCGGATCAGGCTTGATCTCGCGTGAGAATGCGCAGCCTTCCGGCGCCACTGGAGGAGGTGGTGGTACCGCGCCCGGAGCGGCTTTTTCACGATAAACGATGTCGTGCTCCTCATCGATCCCGAGATCCTCACCATCAAACACCCGATGTGCGACGGTTACAAAGACCAACTGTCCGGATCGCCCTTTCTTCGCCCTGACCGACTTGATGGTCGAGACCTTGCGAAGCCGGCGACCGATGGACATTGGCCCCAGAAAGGTCACTCGGCTGCCCGCCCACATCCGGCGCGGTAGCGGAACAGGAGGCAGAAAGCCACCAAGAGCCTTATGACCGTCATATCCCGCGTCTGAGAGCTTGAAAATGGGCAGGAAATAGAGCCAGTGCCAAAGTGGCGGCAAGGCTGACCCAACGCTGTATTCTGGATCATCCCGATTCAGCGTGGCAGCAAGGGCATTGGCAGGAAAAGACGAAATGTCGTCTTCATGAGTCTCCGATTTGCCGATCCATTCGTCAAGTTGTGTTTGATCCATCGCGATACCGTATCCTGTTATCACTTCTGCTTTGCTATATCGATCAGCGCTCTGAGGGCTTCAGGTAGTTGTCGGCGGCTGGGATAGTAGAGAAAGAAGGCTGGGCCCATGGACGACCATTCTGGCAAAACTTGTACCAGTTGGCCTGACGCCAATTGCTCTTTGACACGAGCTTCCAATATATAGGCGATCCCTACGCCGGTCTGAGCGAGTTGCACGATCACATTGGTCTCGTTGGTAATAAGGTGCCAGTCGGTGTCCAGCAGAACCGCCTCTTCGTCACGCTCCAGTTCCCAGTGATAGAGAGCCCCGTTTCCCATGCGCATGCCGATACATCGGTGGTCCTTCAGATCTGATGGCTTTTCCGGAGATCCAAACGCTTCCAGATAGTCAAGGGATGCGACCATGATCCAGTTGAGCTCAGGCCCCAAAGGAATGGCGATCATGTCCTGAGGCACGGCATCCCCATAGCGAATGCCCGCATCAAAACCGTCTTTGACGATATCGACCATGCGGTCCTCGATCACCATCTCCAGTCGGACATCGGGGTAGGTTCGGCAATAATCGGACAGAATTGGAGCCAAGACCAGTCTGGCTGCATCGGTCGGTACATTGAGACGTAAATGCCCAGCGGGCCGATCGCGATACCGGTTAAGGGCTTCAAGTCCGCTTGCGATAGCGGAAAATCCGGTCTGGATTTCCTTGAGTAGATCCTCGCCAGCAGGTGTCAGGGTCACGCTCCGATTGGTGCGGTTGAACAGGCGCACGCCCGTGCGTTCCTCAAGCCCTCGCATGGCGTGACTGAGTGCCGAGGGGTTTATATCAAGTTCTTTTGCAGCTTTGCGGAAACCGCCGGCTTCAGCGATACAGCGGAACTGATTGAGATCGCCCAAATCACTTCTGGTCAGTTTCATAGCCATTGTCCATCCAGCAATCCCCAAATAGCACAATTGGTGAATTGATATAAACACCTCGTGTATATTCATGCAACTTATCAATCCATTCGCCATCTCATATCTTGTCAGCAGGACACCTCATATCGAAAAAGGAGAGCCCGATGTCACCACGAATGGATACCATCATTGCAGCAGGCAACGTGGCGGTGATCACTGGAGCGGCAGCCGGCTTGGGCGCCGCACTGGCTCGGTCCTTGTCGCAACAGAGCATGAAGCTGGCGCTCTTTGATTGCAATGAAGAAGCCCTAACGTCCTTGGCCTCAACTTTGCAGACCGAAACACTGATCGTCTTTGGAAATGCTGCTGACCGGAATGATCTCCGTCGGTTCCATTCCGCCACGATTGAGCGGTTTGGCGCCGTGCAACTGCTCGTCAACAATGTGGGCATGGGCAAAAAGGCTGGACCGTGGGATTCGCCTGAAGACTGGCAGCAGGTGCTTGATGTCAATTTCACCTCAGCCCTCGCCATGCAGCATCTGCTTGTTCCGGCCATGATTGCATCTGATGAGCCCGCCGCAATCATCAACCTCGGCTCCAAGGAAGGCATCACCACGCCGCCCGGCAATGCAGCCTATTCTGTTTCCAAAGCCGCCATCAAGGTACTGACGGAACAATTGGAGCATGAATTGCGCACTGCCACGGATGGTCGCGTCACTGCCCATTTGTTCGTTCCGGGCTACACCTGGACGCCGATGAATGCGGCACACAAGCCTGAACTTAGCGAAAAGCCTGACGCAGCCTGGACGGCGGAGCAGACGATAGAGCACTTTCTTGCCCGTTTGCAGAAAGAGGATTTCTACATTCTCTGCCCTGATGGTGAGGTGACCCCCGACATGGACGCTCGACGCATGCGCTGGGCCGTCGAAGACATGATTTTCAATCGGCCAGCCCTGTCGCGATGGCATGACACCTTCAAGGGAGCATTCGAGAAATGGATGAAATCCTAAAACCCCGTGCCCTGGTTACAGGGGGATCCGCCGGGATCGGGCTTGAACTTGCGAAATTGCTCGCAGCCGAAGGCTATGACCTCATCATGAGTGGAGCAAGCGGGCGCGTGCAGCAAGCCGCAGAAGACCTCAGATCTTACGGTGGAAAGGTGATGGCTGTTCAGTCCGACCTGTCAAAATCCTCGGGCGTGGATGCGCTTGTCGAGGCGAATAAGCAGTCCGGCGATACCCTTGACGTGCTGGTGCTTAATGCCGGGATTGCTGTTGGCGGTGCCTTTCTGGATCTACCGTTGGAAAAACATCTCCATCTGCTTGATCTCAATATCATGTCCACGGTGCGCCTGTGCCATGCCCTGTTACCACAGGTCATCGCTGCCAAAGGCAAGGTGCTGATGGTAAGTTCCCTGTCGGCTACAACGCCAACGCCGTTCGAGAGTGTTTATGGCCCTTCGAAAGCATTCATGACCTCCTTTGGCCACGGCCTGCGGGAAGAATTGCGGGATACCGGCATCACAGTGACTTTGCTGCACCCCGGAGCGACCGCCACAGAGTTTCATGCCCGTGCAGGGATGGGCACCACGGCGTTTGGAGACAATAGCTGGAAGAATGATCCGGCACTTGTCGCTCGCCAAGGCTTCGATGCCCTGATGGCAGGCGTAACAAGCCTCGTCGGCGGGGACGAAGCCACTCAGGCAGCCGGTCGAGACCATCTCATCACCAGTGAAGAAGAAAAAGCCCGGCACCACGCAGAGCAGGCGCGTCCGGGAAGTCGCCCTCAATCATGAAGGAACAGATGATGCATAATGTAAACGCAAATGGTGCTTCGATCCCGTCTCTGGGCTTTGGCACATACCGTATGAAGGACGCAGAAGTCATGGACGTGCTGCCCGAAGCGATCAAGCTTGGCTTTCGCCATATCGACACGGCGCAGGTCTATAACAATGAAGCTGCAGTCGGTGCGGCGATCAAGGCATCGGGCGTGGCACGGGATGAAATCTTTCTCACCACCAAGGTGTGGGTCACTAAGTTCGATCCTGCCGACTTTATCCCTTCTGTCGAAGAGAGCCTTGAAAAACTGGCGGTAGACCATGTTGATCTGTTGCTGCTTCACTGGCCCCACGGCAGCGACGTACCGATGGAAACCCAGATCGAAGAGCTCAACAAGACGGTGGAACGAGGCATGACCCGCCATATCGGCATCAGCAATTACACGGTTGCTCAGATGCAAAAAGCCGCCTCTCTGAGCAAGGCACCTATTGTCACCAATCAGGTCGAATATCATCCCTACCTCTCGCAGGCCCCGGTGCTTGAGGCCTGCGAACAGCTCGACATGTCAATCACCAGCTATTTCGGCATGGCGGATGGGGTGGTGCCAAAAGACGAACGCCTTGCAGAGATTGGAGCATCCCATGGTAAAACCGCAGCTCAAATAGCCCTTCGCTGGCTTGTGCAGCAGCCGCGCGTGATTGCCCTGTCCAAAACAGCTAAGCTGTCTCGCCTGCCTGAGAATTTCGGCATTTTCGATTTTGAACTCACAGATCAAGAGATGCAAGCCATCCATGCCATGGCAAATCCGGATGGACGGATTATCTCACCATCGGATCTTGCCCCTGAATGGGATTGACCCGCGGAAGGCTATAAACCGAAATCCTCAGAACAGGAAACTGGTCTGGGGAAGGACTTACCTTTGCGGCCTTAGCAGACACTCAAACTCCCACCCTCAGCTTCCCGAAAACGGACAAGGTGTCTACAACTCTAAGGGCGTTTCATAGCTGCATCTGCTGCCGACCGGAGGGTTGGGCTTGAAAGAGCAGTTTATCTTTTGACATGGCGAACCAGTCAATATCGAACGGCGATCAAACCCAGATCGCCGTTCGAGGCTGTTATGTCAAGCTGCGACGCTTTCGAGGAATGTCTCAATGTGTGAGCGCAGATCCTGCGTGCTGTTCTTAAGCTCGTCAGCGGCCCCTTTCACAGTGGCAGCGGATTGTGAGGCAACATTGGCCTTCTCCCTCACATTGCCCATATTGGCGGAGGCAGAAGCTGTGCTTTGCGCGGCCTGCTGAACATTGTTGGCAATCTCGTTGGTTGCTGAGCTTTGCTGATCAACCGCTGATGCGATGGCAGAGGTGTAACCGTCAACCTCACCCATGACGTTCGAGATATTTGCAATCGCTTCGACAGTCTCTCGGCTGGAAGACTGGATGGCGTGAATGAGAGAC
>NZ_QNUM01000018.1 GCF_003574655.1 Cohaesibacter haloalkalitolerans | reverse complement strand
TGCCTTGTATGATCTCGATAACCAATGCGGATTTCCGCTTTGCTGTCCAACGTTTGATCTTATCGTCCATGGTCGTACTCATCGCTATTTTCCTTACCTATAGCATGAGCAGAATTTCAATGGGTCAATACAGAACAGCGGTTACAGTGCTGTCTGGGTTGATTTCTTTGAAAGCTTTGGCAACTAATTGCTCCATACCATCCAGATAAGCCCGAAAACCGACCCCTAAGCCCTTTCACACCTCTTCTTTGGAAATACTTTCTTCAGATATGGCTATGCTTCCTTTCTAATTTTAACAACGATGGTGAATAATAAAGGAAAAACAGAAATACTTCCAAAAATAGAAGTAAAGCTAAAAAATAAATTTATGTAAGCAGAATTTTCAAATCCAAATATTTTTATGAGAATTGAATAAGCATAGTTTTTTAGCGTAATGTCATTTAAATATGAATATAATCCAAAATATAAAAATATAAAAATATAAATATAGAAAAAACAGAAGCAAAAATTAAAAATCTCAACAATCCATTTCTATTATTTTCTTTCACAGTTATTCCTATTTCATAAAAATCATACAAACTACAAATGTATCCAATTGGAATAATAATTGAAAAAATAGAAAAACCTATAGTTAATATTTTAAATTCCAACTCATTAAATCGAATAATTTTTTAGTAATATATAGCGTTTTCAAAAACATAAACAAAAATAAATTTATGTAATAAATATAAAATCTATCTTTAATTAATTTTTAATATTTATCTCTATTCTTAATGTAACAAAATCTTGCATAAAATACGCAGATACAAACAGATAAAAATACTGAGATATGCGATGAAACAGAGTTGCTAACACCGACCCAAAAAAGAGAAATTGCATTTAGAATGCTGCATAATGTGTAATATATTACTATTTCTTTTGTAAAATCAAATTTAACAATCATAAAATTTCACAATTTTCTCTAACTAAAATCATTCAACAAACATAAATACAAATACAATATTACATCACAATTTATATCTATTATTTTACGAGACTTCTAAATTGTTACGCGCTCAATTTGAAACTTTCAAATTCGATAATGCCGCATTCTAGTTCTTCTCTAGTCTTGTAATTTAGGGGGCTTTCTTGCAGAACTCGACCCAATGGTCAAAATTAGCCAAGAAATATTACCGCTTGTCAAATATTTCGGAAACAACCGTAATTGGACGCCAGCCTCCTTTTGGGCTTTGAGTTTCGCGTCGACTTCTTCAGATACCTTGGCCCAAAGAGCCAACCCTAACACTTATGTCGATGGCGTTGATTTAAGGGTTCTATCGTAGCAGATCAGAAAATTCGGTCCAGCCGCAACGGTGCGAGCCCGCTCTATGAGAACGGTGTCATTGTTGCAGATCAAAAATTGTTGCGCATCGCTCGAATGTCCGTAATGGGGGAGCAGCTTTGCAGCATATGGACGTCAGCGAACGGCAGCTTTGGGCCGCCTATCGGCTGAATTTGCCCCTATAGAACGATCATCTCCGCACTTCGGAAGACCGACCAGCAAGGATCAATAAACCGCGACCACTTTGCGCGCTTAGGTCTCAGAACACGAAACGGGCCTTGAGGGAGGCGGCAACGCCTTCGCGCTTGCCAAGATAGCCCTGAATGCCAAAGTCGAACGCGAAGGGACTGCCCTCGGACGGACGGACACTCACCCCGATCTCGCCAATGCCGGTGGTGCCTTCAAAGCTCGGGGCTTCGATGGGCAGACCGCTAGTGAAGGCCTTTGCTTCACCTTCGAATTCGTGCTCTAGCGCCATGCCTGTATAGAAAGCGACCAGGTCCGACCAGTCGTAGCTCACGCGTGCGCCAACCCTGACGCGGCTCGAAATCACATCATCGAAGGTGATGTTGTCACCTGCTGCAAGGGTCACGCTGTCGCCGCCCTGATGGCTGAGGAAATACTTGCCAAAGACGTCGATGGTCGTCTGTTCTCCAAGCGACCAGACATAACCTGCACCAAGATGCATGCCGAAGTAGGCGGCCTCAGTCTCGTAGCCGGCCGCAAGACCAGAGGTTGCTACATAACTGTTGCTGATCTGTCCCGCGCGCAGGCTACCCTCGACATAGCCATGCCCGATGGCCTCTTCGGCCAGATCAAAGCGCCCCAGAAAGCCTCCTCCGATATAGTGGCTGTTGCCCTTGCCTAGCACGATTGTTCCGGCTGCGTTGTTGTATGTCGCATAATCGCCGCGGCCATATTCGCCAAAAGCCCCCAGCATGAGCTGACCAGCCTCGAAATTGGCGTCCCCCGCGACACCCATCATCACGGAGATGCTGTCCACATCAATGTGAGAGCCAGTGTGGAAGCGGCTGCTGCTGCCGGAGAGCGCTCCAAAGCCCGCACCGTTCGTGCCTGCGCCATCAGCGGCGGCTCTGGCTTCGTTGATGCCTTCGTTGGCGATGGTGTCAGAGCTCTGGTTGAGGAGGACCGAGCTGGCGGCAAACCCTTCAGACAGGGACTTGCTTTCTTCGCTGGCGCTCTCGGATGCAATCGTTGCGACCAGGCTGTTGGTGGCAGAGACAGTTTCGAGATCGACCCCATATTTTCGAGTTGCGCCTGCACTGATGCTGGCGTTTTCCTGAGTAAGATTGTCGGTCGTGAGGGTGCCGGAGCTGGTCACCAGCGTGATCTCGTCGCCAATGGTGAAGGACGCCTCACCACTGACGCCGACTTCGACGGAACTGTCGGATAGATCAGCCGTGCCGAGGACCTGCAAAAGAGGGTTGGAAGTATCTGATGCCAACAGGTTTGCTGATGTACCAGAAAAGCCGACTGCTGCGCCATTGGTCACAAGATCGCCATCCCAGACAGCGGATGCACTTGTAGCCTGAATGGTCAGGTCAGAGGTGTTGGCAAGTGCGAAATGCCCGTTCGCGGATAAGGTTGTCTCGCCATAAAGCTCAAGTGCCGATGCGGCAAGATCGCTCTGAAGCGACAGCGCGCCGGACCGCAATGACACAGAGCCGAGAGACGTGCTTCCGTTGTCCAGTATCAGAGTTCCCGATCCGGCCTTGGCGAGCTGACCGTCTCCGGCGAGAGCTATCGTCAGCGTGCCCGATCCATCGACTTCGAATATGGCGTTCTTGGCGACTGCGATACCAGTCGTTGTCGAAAGGCTCGAAAGAGCGCTCGACAGCGTGCCTTCCTCGATTGTTGTTGCACCGGTGTAGGTGTTAGACCCGCTGAGGGTCAGGGTCCCTGATCCGGTCTTTATGAGGTCTCCAGTGCCGCTGATCACGCTGGTGATCGTAACGTCATTTGCATAGGTGTTGAAAGTGGTGCCAGCCTCAGAGCTACCAGTCGGAGATGTGTCGATTGCTGTGGCGTCGATGGTGCCGCTGTAGCCTAAATTGATGAACTGAAAATTGGAAATGGTGCCGGAAGTGCTGACGGTCTGATCTAGGATTGACAGTGCATTGTCCGTAAAGCTGTCGTAGCCAGATCCAAAATCAGAGCCACCAACGATCGAGCTAACCTTGGCTGTTCCTGACAGAGAAATGCTATTCCCGGCTGTATTGCCAGCAAAGGATATGCCGCCATAGACGGTGCGCAACAATTCCCCCCCGGATATCACGACAGTGTTGTTTGTGGCAGCACCACCTTCAGCAAACGCAGCATAGATTTCTCCGGTAATCGTGCCGCCAGTGATGGTGATGCTGTTGCCTGTCGCGCCTTCTGACCCACCTGCATAGGCACCAATCACGGAGGTGTCCACAGTTCCGCCTGTGATGGTGACGCTGTTGCCTGTCGCTGCGCCAGTTGCCGAAGTTCCACCATATAAAGTGTGGGAAATCTGTCCGCCGTTGATTGTCACACTGTTGTTGATGGCATCTCCCGATTCAGCGACCCCGCCACTAATATCATCTTCGAAACGCCCCTTGTTAATGATTACGCTATTGGACACCGCGTCACCTGACACGGTATATCCGCCATAAATCCTTGAAAAAGCCCATCCATCATCAATGACTATGCTGTTGTTCTCGGTGTCACCGTTCTCCGAATAGCCACCATAAATCCGGCTGTCCAGCATGCCAGAGATCACGTTGATGCTGTTGTTGCGGACCGTCGTGCCTGTGCCATCAGACCAGCCACTGTAGACGTCTCCTTCCACCAGAACGGTGTCGATAGTCACGCTGTTGTTTTCGACGATGGTGCCTTCATCCGATGTGTAGGCACCATAGGTTCTTCCCCTCACATCTCCGTTGGGTCCCGTTACGGTGATGGAGTTGTCCGAGGCTACGTCGTCATGGTTTGATTGTGGGTCGCCACTATCCGTGCTGTTGCCAAAGACGTCTCCGACCAGCAGGTTTGTTATAGTAAAGTCACCCGCGTTCGCCTGCGACACAATAGCTGGGCATAAGGGGAATAGTGACAGGGCGATTGCTGTCCCTGCCATGAGGATTGAGCGGTGTTGGGGAAGGAAGTGTGAAGTGCGCTTGCTCACGCCTGCATGCTTGGAAGAAGCGAGGGAATGGGGCATGGCGCTAAACTTTCACTTGGTCTTTTGGGGCTTGGTCTTCAGAAGCATTCTTTTGCAAAACACTCTAACCTGAACTTATTTAGTTGAGGCATATGATTCGCAACGGGTCAAAACGTCGCCGATAGAAGCCGCGAGAAACCGAGATTGAAATATTTGATGCAACTGAGACAATGTGCTATGGACTTTCACTGCACCAAAGCTCTTAGTGGTCGTGCCACATCCCGGAACAAACTTGTTTTGATGATGGTGCCTGATATCTCAATTTCTGCACTACGGCCGTCATGATTGGCTCTTCAGAGAGGTCCGGGCCACGAAATGGCAGATACATCCATTGCCGATGTTGGCGGGTTGGCAATGCTGCATTCTACCTATATGTCAGCAAACGAGGAATGCGCTGCTGCGTCCATCACAACTCAGATGTCAGCTCTGGGCCGTGTTCACGCTGCAACTAGATGATATATTGTTGGAATTGTCTTCTTCTCCCAAGCAATCCTTATGGTTCAATAGATCTCGGTGATGATTAATGGTCACCGGACTTACAACTGCCATCAATATTGCCAATTCTGCGTATGCCATACTTCAGCGCGAAAAAGTTTTCGATCAACTGGAGCTGCGCATTGATGAAGGGTGGGACATGCGCGCTCATAAAGCGTATTTGTTGCAACGCTCGAGATGGTTCTGAGCGAATTCAATAAGAGGGATCACATTGAAGATGTACCTCCCATCGAGCCTGCAAAATAATTTTGTATGTCTGCTTTGAATAGTGCACCGCGTCAGGGAATATCGAAGCCGAACGTCAGGAAAGGGTCGCGATTGCTATTTAGAAGTCTAGATGAACACCCTTAAATATTGGAGCGGTACATCAGTCCGGTTCGAGCCCATATGGGACGTTGGAAATACAGGAGGTCTCTTACAAACTTCAATTGAAGTACCACGATTTCGACTAATCACTTCTTGCTTTCGTTGAGGCCAATAGTGGTGTTTCTGTCAATAGACTGTAGTGCGTAATCGAATAAAAGAACCCCGTTCAAACCGTCGACAAATCCGGCTTCTGTCTTCCATCCATGGGCGTGAAGATGACGGGCTGAGCTAGCCCCATCGTTTTCTAGTTCCATGGGATCAAAACTGGCGAAGCACTTTTTGAGCCGGTTAGTGAATTCAGCAGCCACGACCCATTCGCTACGAGGAAGCTGGTCTTCATATAAAAGCTTCTTCTCCGGATGCTCTTCTCTAACAATCTTATTCAATTCTGTGCTCTGAAAGCTTATCCTCTCGCGTGGTTTAGCCTTCCCCTCCCATTCTTTCTTCCAGATCGGATCAGCAAGAAGCATTTTGTCCCTCAACAATGCCTCCAGCTCGGGATAGATAGATCTGCAAACTGGGATATAAGCCCCAATTGCTTGGCATTTAAGAATTTGAATGTATCTTTCTTTCCTATTATTATTGTCTAGATGAGCAGGAAACCTGTCGCAAAGATACTCTTGAACGGCGTTCCACTTGTGCCTGACGTCATCGATTGAAAAATCGGAACCAAATAATTCGGTATACATCGGGTGGAAGAATGAACCAGCACGCTCAATCGACTGGATTTTCCTGTAGAACGACGATTGCAGCAGTTCCTTAAAACCTGTTTCCATTGATCTCATGAAACGATCGACTGCAGAATTGGGTTGTCTGAGTTGGTCGATGAGCTTTTGGGTTTTCCTATTCGTCTCTTCAAGCTGGTTCAGCATGGCCTTCGTTTCAGGTGACAGGTCGAATTGCATCATTTCCCCCAAAATTAGATGTGTGCCGTCGGTAATCGATAATAGGTTGACCTTGCAGATGGTTGCAACATTTCGCCAAAGGCAGCTTCGTCCGCATTGCTGAAATCCAAAGGACGTGAAAGCTGTGAGATACACCAATATCCATTTTAAAAAAGGCTATTTAGGGTGGAACATCATCACTAGGAGCCGGGTCCCTGTCGCATGATACTGCAAACAACCAGCCCGCAGGGCCAAAGCCCAAGATAGCGTCTTGGCAACCAATCAGAGTTTTTGTGACAGCCCCATCAGAAATCCCCGTCTCCGATCTCACCAGTCTCGATATAATGGACACTGGCGTTCGCCGCCTCTTCAGCGGTCACGGTATCGACCCGCATCTCAGGGGAGACGGCAGTTTCATAGGGGACATTGATGCCGGTGAAATTAGCAATCTTGCCCGTCCGAACCCGGGCATAGAGGCCATTGACGTCTCGTTCTTCGCAAACCGCCAGCGGTGAGTCGACAAAGATCTCGATGAACTCTCCCTCCTTCAGCAGCTCTCTCACCATGGCCAGCTCGGCCGCATGGTGTGAGATGAAAGACGTGAGCACGATCAGTCCTGCTTCGACCATCAGCCTTGCCACCTCCCCGATACGGAGGATATTTTCCACACGGTTGATATCCGCAAAGCCCAGATCGCCGTTGAGTCCGTGCCGGACATTGTCGCTATCGAGCACATAGGTGTGCTGCCCGTCCCCATGCAGGCGCTGTTCCTCCAGATTGGCGATTGTCGACGTTCCCAAGCCCGACAGGCCGGTGAACCACAGCACCTTCGGGGTTTGATGCTTGAGCGATGCCCGCGCGCCCTTGTCAACATCGACCGCCTGCCAGTGGATATTCTCCGCACGCCTCAGACCGAATTTGACGAGCCCGGCTGCGACCGTCTGGTTGGAATAGCGGTCGATCAGGATGAAGGAGCCGGTGTTGCGGTTCTCCTCATAAGGAACCATTGCCAGAGGCTGCAACAAGGACAGATTGCGCAGGCAGATCTCATTAAGCTCCAGTATCTTGGCCGCCGTCTGGTGTCCTAGTTCGTTGACGTCTATCTTGTATTTGAGTACCGTCACGCTCGCCTGCACCTGCTGAGTGCCGAGCTTGAACAGTTATTGCTGCCCGGTGAGCAGATGCGTCTCGTCCATCCAGATCAGATGGGCAGCGATCTGGTCCGTAACAATCGGGCGTCGACCTTTGGCAACCAGCATGTCGCCCCCGCGCGATATCGATCTCGTCCTCAAGCGCGACGGTCACAGCCTCCCCTGCCCCGGCGCAGTCAAACGTTTCGTCCAGCGGTCATTGCGCCGAACCACAGATCGCTCGGCGGCAAAATAGAGCGACACGACGGGAATGTTTTCAAGCGCGATATAGTGCCAGATGTCCTGTTCAGCCCAGTTGGACCGCGGGAAGACACGGATGCTCTCGCATGGGTGGATGCGCGTATTGTAGAGGCTCCTTGGCTCGGACCGCGGCTTCCGGGGATCCCAGCAATGGTGCTCGTAGCGGAAGGCGATCATCTCGTGGAATTTCCTGGTGGTATCTACATGAAGCAGCGGAAACGGCAGGCGCGAGGGATAGAATTCTTTGCGCGCCAGATGAAGCATCACCATGCTGTCGTTGCCAACAGAGAAGAGCATCACCGGATTGCGGAATTCGGATGCAACCTCGCGAAGGATGTGAATGCTCTCATTCTCGAGCGTCTTGAGCTAGGAATCTGGCGCAATCATATGCTGTGAGCCCCCGAGTTTAGACTGCCGTCAACTAGACTAGTCCGGCTTTCGTCACAGTGATGGGCTGGTTGCAAAATTTTAAGCCCGCCCCCTTCAATCCCTTACTCGACGGCACAAACCGCACCGCAGATGTGGTAAAGTGAGCTTGCTGGCACGAAGGATGACGGCGACGAACCGTCCGGGTTTCGTCGATCCGCCCACAATCCTGTCCCGTCAATGACGAAACGGGCATTGAGGGCATGAAGGAAGTCGCGTGCGCGATTGTCCGCAGGATTGCCAATCAACGGAGAATTGGCGGCTTTGGCTGCCTCGGCATAGGTCCAGAGCCGGCTCGAAGCGTCAACGACCGTTCCCGATGCGGTGACGCGCTCGTAAATCCACAGGGCCTCCCCAACACCATTGGCTATTGCCGTATCCCAGAGCCCGCGACCGGGGTGGGCACTATCGGGCTGGCCCGAAAGCTGCGCAAAACGATCAAGCAGCCAGACCCATTCAAAATGGTGGCCCGGCTCGAAAATGACATCTGCCGCGGTCAGGGGCTGCCAGACGTCGTCGAAAAGCTCTGCCAGAACGGGCTGTGGTCCGCACAGGAAATGCTGACTCAGCAGCCCATGCAGTTTCTCGGCGCGCTCAAGATATCCGTTGCCCCCGGCGGCTTCATGCAGTGCAAGCAAGGCCTCAAACAGGTGCATGTGCGGATTTTGGCGCCGTGGGGCGTCGCATAACGGCAGGCTCTCCTTGTAGCCTCCGGTTTCAGGTGTTGCCATTGCCCCGTCGAGGAAAGCCAGTGTCTGGTCGGCCGCAGCAAGACACGCCCGATTGCCCGTTAGCTTATAAGCCTCGGCCAGTGCGAGCAGCACAAATGCGTGACTGTAAAGGTCGCGGCGATCATCTATCACGCGACCAGACCGATCTTTCGAAAAGGGATAGCCCGTTCCATCAGACTCAGACAGCAGCGAGGCGAGTGCCTCGTCGGCAATCGATCCAGCGCTTGCATGCCAGCCGTTCCGAGCCGCAACACACATCACCCAGATTTGCCGAGCCTGCACCATGGTCCGGCGTGGCATGTCCAAAAGCGGTCGCCCGGCAAAATCCAGGCCCTCGACAAAACTGCGACTTTGCCGATCCCATCCTGCCTCAATCCATAGCGGCAGGGCCAGCTCGCGAAACCATTGGCCAGCAGACGTCATCAAGCTCCGCCTCCCGTGTAATCCCGCTCCACGATACCCATGACGAAATCCAGCAACGAACCGCCTGAATACAAATATCCGCGAACATCGGCGGCAGCCGCAGCCGCCAGATCCGTTTCCCTGTCGCCGACAAGGAAGCTGTCGCGTCGTGATGTGGGAAAGCGCTCCATCAGACCGAGTAACATGCCAGCATGCGGCTTGCGGCAAGAGCAATCAACCCGATAGCGTTCGATGATTCCTTCAGGATGGTGAGGACAGTAGACGAAGGCATCGATACGCGTACCGGCCCGATGCAGGACACCTTGCATGGTTTCATGCAGCGCATCCACTTCAGTTTCCGAATAAAATCCACGGGCTATGCCGGACTGGTTGGACACGACGAAAACGCGATAGCCCTTCGCCTGCAGATAGGCAACCGCTTCCACTGCCTGCGGCATCCACACTAACCGCTCGGTCTCGTGCAGATAGCCGATATCCTGATTTAAAACCCCGTCCCGGTCGAGGAAGGCCGCCGGTTTTTCTTCAGGCAGGAAGTCGTTTGATGGCACCAGCGTCACCCGTTTTCCGAAGACTGTGCAGCTGATATCGAAGCGATGATACCCGTTGTGCTGACCTCTGGCAAAAGATCGATCAAACAGACGCGTCCGCCCCTGGCCTCGACCACCTCGCGCCCGACCACATCTTCAAGTCTGTAGTCGGCGCCTTTGAAAAGCATATCCGGCGCAAGGCGTGTGATCAGGGATAGCGGCGTATCCTCCTCGAAAAGGACAACGGCGTCGACCATTTGCAGTGCGGCAAGCACTGCCGCTCTCGCAGAACCCGATTGGATCGGCCGCTTTGGTCCCTTGAGGCGAGAGACAGAAGCATCGCTATTGAGCCCGACGATCAGGCGATCACATTGCGCCCGGGCTGTGGCCAAAAGCGCAATGTGGCCTTCATGCAGGAGATCAAAGCAACCGTTGGTAAAGCCGACCACCATTCCCTTTTCCTGCCAGGCGCGCACAACGGTCTGAGCGTGAGAAGCATCCGTCAGAATGCTGGCTGCGATATCGATGTGTGGCCGCTGAAGGAAAGCTGCGCGCAATTCGTTGGCTGTGACTTCGCCGGTGCTGGGCTTGCCGACCGCGATACCTGCGGCGGCATTGGCGAGGCGGGTGGAATGGAAAAAGCCTGCGCCCGCAGCCAGAGCAAGAGAGAAAGTCGCTGCGACTGTGTCTCCCGCTCCCGACACATCTGCGACACGGCTCGCCTCCGCCGGGTATGAAGCGAACTTGCCTTCACGTGTCACAACCGTGACGCCGTGCGCGCCACAGGTCACCAGCAATGCCTCGCTGTCCGCCTCCCTTATAAGACGTTGGGCTGCCGACACGATCGAGGCTTCGTCTTGCAGTGCCGGGACTTGAGCCGCGGCCATGAGCTCTCCCATATTCGGGGTCAAGACGGAGGCCCCGGCATAACGCGCAAAGACAGCGCTTTTGGGATCAACGATCACAGGCTTTCCGAGGCCTCGGGCGTCTGCGATGACAGTTTGCAACACACGATCGCCGAGGACGCCCTTCGCGTAATCCGACAACACGACCGCATCCGCCATGGGCAGGCTCTTGCGCGCCGCCTCGATCACCAGATCCTCGAGTTCCGGTGTGATCGAGTGGACATCCTCGGAATCTGCCCGCAGCAAATGGGTGGAGTGGAGCGTCGCCACAAAGCGCATCTTGAGAGTCGTGCGGCGTTGTGGATCCCGGATCAAATGCGCTCTGATCGCCGGGTTGGCAGCAAGAAGGCCGGATAGATTTTCGGCCGCTTCATCGTCTCCGACAACGCCTATCAGGTCGCATATGGCACCGAGGGCCGCGATATTTTGCGCGACGTTCGCGGCTCCGCCAGCCCGCTCCTGCTGGTTATCCATGGATATGATCGGAACAGGTGCCTCCGGCGAAACGCGCCGTACCTCACCATAGATGAAGCGATCAAGCATGACATCGCCGATCACCAACAGTCGGAGTGTTTCAAACGCGTCTATGGCAGTATCAAGTGAGATCATGTGGAACCTCGGAACTACCCGTATCACCATGCGCGAAAATTTTTTGCAGAGTCGCCCGTCACGGGATTTTGGATAGTCTATAGCTGGCGCATAAGGGCCATGCAACGGGATCTCCACCGAAATGAATGACGCTGCTGGTCAGTGTCTTCCTGCACGGGCGAGGCAGCTCCCATGACCATAGGATTATCCACAAATTGGTTTGGAAAACCATTGAAGACGTGCGAAGAATTGCGCTGCACAGCCATTGCCGAAACCTTGGGGACAGTCAGGCTCCTTTCGTCAGGCTGAACAATGGAATTGATGACGCTCATGGCTCGTAAAACCTTGCCCGCCTCCCCGGATTCGACCATGACCGTTGTCGATGCGCTCGAGCGCGCCAACGCTCACTGGAATGCAGGACAGTTGGAGCAGGCCGAATCCTTGTGCCAACGTGTGTTGGCCGTGCTGCCCGACCAACCGGACGCGCTGCATATTCTCGGGCTGATTGCCCATACCTGTGGCAATCTCGATCTGGCCATAGGGCATTTACGTAAGGCCTGTCTTTCTCCTCGAGTCCCGGCGCTCTATCTCAGCAATCTGGCCGAGATGTGCCGACAGAAAGGTGCGCTTTCCAATGCCGAGGACGCCGCGAGGCGTGCGGTTGCGCTCGATGCAGGGCTGGTGCAGGCGTGGGGCAATCTGGGCATTATCCTGCAGGAGATGGGACAACTCGAGGAGAGCGCGGCCTGTCTCGAACGCGTTGTCGCCGCGCAGCCTGAAGCTGCAACCGCCCATAACAATCTCGCCAATACCTATAGCCGCTTGGGATCACTGGAAAAAGCGCGCGCCCATTACATGCGGGCGCTGGAGCTGCGGCCCGATTATGCGGAAGCACAAAGCAATCTTGCCAGTCTTTTAAATCAGCTTGGCCAGTTTGAGGCGGCAGCCGAAGCGGCTCGCCTTGCTATCGATCTCGATCCCCGACTGGCTGATGCCTATGTCAATCTGGCAGGGGCCGAGATGAACCGCATGCGTCTGGGGGAGGCGCTGCGCTGGGTCGAGGCGCTGCTCTCCTTCTCGCCGCTGCATGGAGGCGGTTTGGCAGCCAAGGCCCGGATCCTGTGGCAGCTCGACCTCATGGATGATGCGCTCGCCACTGCGCGACGGGCAGTGGCGGCCAGTCCTCAAAGTTCGGATACGCACAATGTGCTGGGGCAGATTCTACAGGCCATGGATTTTGGCAACGAAGCTCTCGCAGCATTCGACAAGGCTGCCAGCCTACCTGGCCTACCAGTGGCCGCGTTGGCCAACCGCGCGGCGGCGTTGATGGAGCAAGGCGCGATGGACGCCGCGCTTGCCGGGTTTGATGCCGTGATCGCGAACCATCCCCGCCATGTTAGGTCCTGGGCCAATCGTGTCGACCTGAAACGCTTTGCTGCGGACGATCCCGATATCGATCGAATGGAAACCCTGCTGACGACGACCTCCGATTTCAACGACCAGATCGCACTTCATTTTGCCCTTGGAAAGGCCCATCTCGACGCGGGACAATCAGGCAGTGCCTTTGCGCATTTCAATGAAGGCAACCGCATGAAGCGCTCCACTTTTGCGCTTGACATCAAGGCATCCGGTCGCTGGATGCGTGAGATCGCCGACACCTTTTCGCAATCAGCCCTTGAGCATCTCGCCGGTCAGGGACATCCATCGGATATGCCGATATTCGTGCTGGGGATGCCACGGTCGGGAACCTCGCTGATCGAACAGATTCTTGCCTCCCATCCGGATGTGCGCGGTGCCGGTGAACTGTTGACGATGAACAGGCTGGCCAGCAATCTACCCGGCTATCCTGAAGGTGCCACGGGTCTGACCGGGGAGCAGCTTCGGCAGATGGGGGAGGTTTACTTGGCAAGACTTGCTCCTCTTGCCAAAGGGCGACGCCATGTGATCGACAAGATGCCAGCCAACTTCATGCATGCAGGGCTGATCCGGCTAGTCTTCCCTCAGGCACGGATCATCCACTGTCGCCGCGATGCCATCGATACATGCCTGTCCTGTTATACGAGATTGTTCACGACGGAGCAGCGCTTCACATACGACCTTGCCGAGTTGGGCCAGTTCTATCTCGACTATCAGAGCCTGACGGACCATTGGAGAGCGGTTCTGCCAGCTTCGCATTTCATCGAGGTCGACTATGAGGCTGTGGTCGATGATCTGGAAGGTCAAGCGCGCCAGTTGCTCGCAGCACTCAACTTGCCCTGGGACGATCACTGTCTCGCCTTCCACAAGACATCCCGCATCGTCCGAACAGCAAGTGCAACGCAGGTGCGCCAACCCATCTACAAAAGCTCGGTTGGCCGTTGGAAAAGCTACGCGAAACATTTGCAGCCATTGCTCAACGTCCTTGAACGGTCCACATCATGACGTTGGAGAATATGGAACTGGACCAGAAGCTCGAGCTGTTGATGAAGGAACAGCGCCACGAAGAGGCGGAAATTCTGCTACGCCAACAACTGGCGACGGGCACAGGCCCCTTGTCGCTGTGGCAGAATCTGGCTCGCGTGATCCGGGCGCAGGGTCGAATAGCCGAGGCGCGCGATTTGCAGCAGCAGATTGTCGACGCTTTTCCCGGCGACACTGTTGCGCGTTTCGACCTTGCCGAGAGCTTGCTGTTGCTCGGCGACTTCGCGCGCGGTTGGAAAGAGTATCGGTGGAGGTATCAACAGCCCCACACCCACAGCTTCGAACGCAGAGTGCAACACCCGCGCTGGAACGGGTCGCCGATACCCGGCAAGACCCTGCTGATCCACGATGAACAAGGATTCGGTGACAGCCTGCAGTTTCTGCGTCTGGTATCGAGAGCCAAGACCCTCAGTGGAGCAAATATCCTTCTCGAGGTGACGCCGCCCCTCTTGCCGATCGCCTCGAGAATGGGGTGCTTTGATGCGATTGCCAGCCGTGGCGATCTCCTTCCCGCTTTCGACATGCATTGCGAACTGATGTCGCTACCCTTCGTCACCAAACTGGCCATCGATGATCTGCCGGGCCCCGTGCCCTATCTGAGCCCCGATCCGGAACGGGTGGCCTTCTGGCGCAAGCGGCTCGAATGGCTGCCGCGCCCTTTGGTTGCGCTCGTTTGGGCAGGCAATCCCTCTCACGCGAACGACGCCAATCGCTCCATGCAGCTGTCGGAATTGGCACCGCTTGCCTCGCTTGGTCTGACCTTCGTTGCGGTGCAGAAGGGACCTGCGGCCAAGCAGGCGGTGGGAGCGCCCGGCGGATTGAAGATTGAGTTGATCAACCGCGATATCAACGATTTCGATGACACTGCCGCAATCCTTGAAGTGGCGGATCTGCTTATCTCTGTGGATTCCGCGCCCGTGCATCTCGCCGGAGCTCTGGGTCGTCCAGCATGGGCTTTGCTGCCATTCGTGCCGGACTGGCGATGGCTGCTCGATCGAGACGACACACCCTGGTATCCGAGCCTGCGGCTGTTTCGACAGAAGAGACGTGGCGATTGGTCGACCGTTGTCTCGAAACTTTGTGATGCCCTTGCTGCATTTCGCGGATAGTTATCGAGGCGATCAGGGGCGCCATGAGCGCCGGATGCTTAGTTTGGAATTTTGCCAATTACCCGGCTAAGTAGAACCCCTTTGTCAGCAGATTTTCAGTTGAATGTCGAAGCGAAGCAATTGTCCAGCCACAACTTTTGGTTATAAAGTACTATCGGTGAGACGGCGAATGATTCCATCGGCTTTGTTTAAGGTATTCTCAGATAAAGCGATTCGCACTGCCGCATCCGCGATTCCATATCGTGTAGTCAATACAAAGCAGTCCTGCCGGGCTTGCCATTTTGGAAAGGGTCCGTTCGGTATGGAACGTGCACATCTGTTAAGTAGCGTCTCCCTTGTTGCAGTGTTGCTGAGTCTGAATAGCCCCGCTCCCGCTGAAGCTGCCTGTATTAATGTCGGCGGAACTGTGACTGTTGTCGGCTCGACAGGATGTGTCAACTGGTCCGGCGGCGATATGACCCTCATCAACTCGGGCACGCTATCGAGTTCGAGCGCGTCCGCGGTGACCGCCAGTGGTCTTGCAGAAACCCTTACAAATTCTGGTTTGCTTGCAGGAACTGGATTTGCGGGTCTTGAGAACACCAGCGACCGATTGGTGATGATCAACAATACTACGATTGTTGGCTCGAACGGCATCGCAAATAGTGGAACGATCAATTCTCTGACCAACAATTCTGGTGCAACGATCAACGGTGTTAACTTCGGGATATATAACAGCGGCACCATTAGCGCACTGACCAATAGCGGCACGATCTCCGGTGGCACCGCTGCAATTTTCATCGCAGACACTGGTACGCTCGATACGATCAGCAATCTCGGTGTGATCGCGGGCAACATCGAAAACCAGTCCGCCAATGACCTCGCCATCACCGGCGGGGCAACGACGATTGTCGGGACCATCACGGGCAGCAGCGGCGGCATTGGTTCCGCTGATAAAGGTTTGCTCACAAGCTCCACCGCCGATTTCGTTCTGGATAGCGGGAACATTCTGCTTAACAGCGATGTCAGCGTCACCGGTCATGCTCTGGTCAACAATACCAACCTGACACTTGCGAACGCGCTTACGGTTACGGGGAGTGTACGCCAAGCAAGTGGCTCGATTTCCGGCGGGAGCTTTAATGCCTCGACCTCATTCCTGATGGAATCCGGTGAGGTTAGCAGTGTGCTGGCCGGTTCTGCGGAGCTTATAAAGAGCACGAACGGAATTGTGAGCCTTACCGGCACCAACACCTATACTGGCGCGACCACCATCGATGCCGGCACGCTCTTTGTAAACGGCTCGATTGCGAATTCTTCGAATGTAGCCATCTCCTCTGGCGCTACGCTCGGTGGTATCGGCACTGTCGGAAATGTTACGGTTGAGAATGGTGGTGTCATTTCCCCTGGTCTCGCCGATGCTGTCGGAACGCTCACTGTGTCCGGCGACCTGACCTTCCTGGCCGGATCAATCTATGCGCTCGACCTCACGACGAGCAGTTCCGATCTGCTTGATGTTTCAGGCACCGCCGATGTATCTGCAGGCAAGGTTTCCGTCACTGCACTCGATCCAGAGGCCAATTATCAGCAGGGCCAGACCTACACAATCCTTACCGCGGGTGCCGTAACTGGCGACTTCGACGAAACCGTAACAAACTCTGCGTTTCTCAAATACTATACCGAGGCCGACGGCAATACAATTAAGTTGACAATCGGAACCAAACCAAGCGCCTTCATCAAGGCAGCCGATACCACCACTCGTTATGCTGTTGCCAGTGCGCTCGACTCACTTGAGCAGACGGGCGCTTCGCTGGCGCTATATAACAGCTTGCTGGTGATGACTGATGACGAGGCACGAGAAGCCTTTGACCAGTTGACCGGTGACACCTATGCTGGCCAGCAGACTGCCATGGTGCAGAGTTCCGGTGCCGTCAACACGACAATCAACCGCCGCATTCGTACCGCCTTTGATGCTGTCGGTAGCGGTTCTGGCCCGGTCACCGGCTTCATCCAGCCTCTCGGATATGCCGAGGAAAAGCATAACGATCCAAACGGTCCCTTTGCCTCCTTCGAGGAAAAAGAGACGCCTGATGTCGCCGATCCGAACCGGTTCGCCCTCTGGGGATCAGGCTTTGGTTCCTGGGGTGCAAGTGACGGGTTGAATGGAGCTTCCGACACCGATACATCCACACGTGGTTTCCTGATCGGTGCCGATGGCATGATCACCGACACCTGGCGCGCTGGCCTCTTTGGCGGTTACAGCGCCTCCAGTTTCGACACCGATGATAGTGCCGGTCAGAGTGACAATTATCACATCGGTTCCTATGCCGGCACCAAGTTCGGTGCGGTCTCCTTCAGCTCGGGCCTCAGCTATACCTGGTATGATGTCAATACTATCCGCGCGGTGAGAGCACTTGGCCAAACGCTTTATGGCAGCTATGACGCATCAAGTCTCAATGCCTTTGGCGAGGTCTCCTACCGCATGGATATCGGAGGTTCGGCCCTCGAACCTTTTGCGGGTCTTG
Source organism: Cohaesibacter haloalkalitolerans (assembly GCF_003574655.1). Taxonomy (GTDB): domain Bacteria; phylum Pseudomonadota; class Alphaproteobacteria; order Rhizobiales; family Cohaesibacteraceae; genus Cohaesibacter; species Cohaesibacter haloalkalitolerans. The sequence continues at coordinate 619 of NZ_QNUM01000018.1, read as the reverse complement.
CCTATACCCATCTGAAGACAGATGGCTTTAGTGAAACGGGCGGCACGGCAACACTCACTGTCGATAGCTCAAGCATGGATACTGTCTACACAACGCTTGGCATGCGCGCTTCGCGTAATTTCGATCTTGGTGGCATTAAGACGCTGGTGCGTGGCTCTATCGGTTGGCAACATGCCTTTGGCGATGTGGACCCGATCTCGACCGCTCGCTTTGAGACCGGCAACAGCTTCAGTGTAACAAATACGCCAATCGATAAGGATACGGCCCAATTTGAAGCCGGATTTGACTTCCGCCTCGACAAGGGCGCTACATTGGGCATCGGCTATTCTGGCCAATTTGGCAAGAACGCCTACGACAATGGTTTCAACGCCAAGCTGCGTTTGCAGTTTTAACAAGGTTTGATGCATTCGGCGGCGTTCCAATTCTGCCGCCGCCGGATAGCCCCGGCTTGCCTTAAAAACGCTTTTGCCTCGTGTTCAAAGCTTTAATGGCTGTTGAATGTCACTGAGAACTGACCCGGTATGGAGTAAAATTGTCACTGAGAATTGACCCATGCGAACACTGGTTCCCGACGATTTCAGTCGGGGAGATTTGGAGTGATCGACATGGGATTTTTGAG
>NZ_QNUM01000017.1 GCF_003574655.1 Cohaesibacter haloalkalitolerans | reverse complement strand
TCGATTTTCGCTTCAGCTTTTCGGCAATGGCATTGAGAATCATAAGGTGCTCCTCCAACAAATCGGAGCATCTTTTCACCGCACAAATCTCAAGGCTCGGTTAATACTCAAACTTTGCGACAGCCCCAAGCGATTACTTCAAGAGCGACTTTTTCAACACCATTCGCCCATTCTGCTAGTTCCGCTTGGAGGCGCCCGTGCACTTAATTGCGAAGCCATACGCCTACCTCACTTGCTGATATCAGGACCTCAAGCGAGAAAGTCTGTTTAAGAGCCCCTCCGAAATAGACGTCAGAAGTTCATTCGGAAAAGCGTCTGGCAGCTCTTCGCTAACAGCGTCTATTGCCGACTTTGCGCTGTCTGCCACCTCCTCAATGAGGCTCATCGCGATCTCTTTGGAGAGCCCTGCTTGTTGAGCCGTTTCCAGGATATGACGACCAAAGATATCTTCAACACGATAATGATTGGATTCGCCAAATCGCATCGCAAGCCTGAAGTCTTTGCGCTGGATTTGGCCATTGCTGAAAGTGGGCTGAACCGTCATGACGTCATAAAACGGGGTCATACGGTATCGACCACCAGGCAGCAGAGAGATCGAGAAATTCTTGGCGTGCCCGTCCGTCGCCCCCAAAAGCCAGAAGAGCATGTTTGCCTTGAAAAAGTCAGCCCTGTCTTGCGCAGGTTCGCTGCTTCCCAATAGCTGCCCCATGATATCAACGATACCAGGCCCGCCCTCGCTTTGATACTTGCGCGTGGAAGGGACTGAGAGCGCTTGGCACATATCTTCTTGAGGCAGGCGGATGAGTCTTCCATCCTTAGTCCAGCGACGATCGAAGCGCTCCACGACAAGCGCTTTCTTCTCACCAAACATAGTGATTTCGGCCTTCGCCACCCTCAGCCCGAAAGCGTCGAGAAGCTTCAAACAGAGATACTCATTCTCAACACTGTTCGACAAATCCATGCCATTGGGGAGCATGCCAATTTGCGGCTTAATGATATGCGTGGTGGGCGTGCTACCCGACGGCTCATACCATTGCCCTTCATGAAAGAGCAAAGCTGTTTTTTCCTGAGCACCCGCTACAGAGATCCTGAAGTCTCTATCTCTGCGGATCCCCAACGGCCGAGCATCCAGGTCATTGAGCGTGGCCTCAATTTCCTCCGGACTAACTACCTCGCCAGTCAGTTTTTCTTGGCGTTGCGGCTCGGTCCCATCTGGCAAGAGCTGGAGCGCTCCAATGCAGTCCCGACCGATCTCAGAAAGAAGACTGAACGCATCAGTGCCCTGAGCGCCGACCCTTTCAGCAACCCTGCGCCGTATCATGTCATTGTCTGGCAGGAGGTTGTCAAAGACAGCAATAACTGGGGCGCCTATGAAGCGATCTTGCCTTAAGGGAAGCGAGAGCGAGATGGGCATGGTGTGTTCCCAATCAAGCCATGTGCCATCATACTGGAATGTTACTGAACCCGTGCTTTGCCGTGCCAAGGTCCCTACGAACCTTTGATTTAGGAAAACACTTAAGGGGGAGAATGCACGCTTGCGGCCCATCTAGAAGATTTCCTCAAGGTCAGCTTCATCCACCTTTGTACGGGGCTGAATTTGGAGTTCCATGTCAAGCGCGGCCAAAAGGTCAAAGACGGTTTCTATCTTGGTAGCAACAACACCCCGTTCAATCTTTGAAATCGTTTCCTGCCAGACGCCGCTTTTGATGGCGAGGTCCTTCTGAGTAAGCGACTGGGTTTTTCTGGCCTGCCGAATGGCATGTCCCAACTCTTTTGGCGTTCGAGCCTGAAGCTTCATGATCTTGCTCATATCTCACAATGGATATCAAAGCCTACACAAGTTCATATGATCTTTCAATCATAAAATTGAAATATGATGCTGAGGTCATCATTATGAAATATGACTTTCACACCATTTTCCTATCTCAAACATCTGTCCAACAAATTATAACATAGTAGACAGCACCCAGTAGTGCCGATAATATGTCTCTTAAATCGTGAAGCGCATCATTAATAGACAACTCGTCTATAAATCGATTTAGGAGACAGTTTCATGCGCCTGTTCGGCTATGCTCGCGTTTCAACCTCGCAACAATCCCTCGATGTCCAGTTGAAGGCACTCAAGGAGGCTGGCGTTCGAGAGAACAGGATCTTCTCGGACAAGGCGACAGGCTCCAATCTCAATCGATCAGGCCTTGAGTTGCTCCGCCTCAAGGTCGAGGAAGGCGATGCCATTCTGATCAAGAAGCTAGATCGCCTCGGGCGCAATACAGAAGACATGATTACGCTCATCAAGGAATTCGACGCGATGGGTGTTTCGATCCGGTTTCTGGACGATGGGATCAGCACCGAAGGAACGATGGGAAAAATGGTCGTGACCATCTTATCGGCGGTGGCCGATGCTGAGCGGCAAAGGATCTTGGAGCGGACCAACGAGGGGCGGCTGGAAGCAAAAGCCAAAGGCGTTCGTTTTGGTCGCAAGCCAAGCGTGGATCGCAAGGCCGTTCGATCTCTTTATGCTCAAGGTGTCGGGGCAACCGAGATTGCCAACCGTTTGAAGATCGGTCGTTCCACCGTCTACAAGGTGCTCGCTGATTAGAAGCCACCCCCTTTCGGGAAGACAGCAATCCGAGTAATTGCATATCCCTAGAAATCGGTAGGAATAGTTCTTACCTTGAGCAATAATGTCTTTAACCGAAGGGATTGAACTATGCCAAGTACCAAACGGTCTTTTATCGTCGGTGATCGCTATGACGCCTTCATTGCCCAACAGATAGAAGAAGGACGTTTCAATAATGCCAGCGAGGTTGTGCGAGCAGGCTTGAGAATGCTTGAGGACGATGAGATACGCCTTGCAGAAGCCCGTGCATTAGTTGATGCAGCAGACGCTGAAATTGCAGCAGGCAAAGGTATCGAATACGCAAACGCCCAAAGCCTGACAGAAGACATTATCAAGCGGGGGATGGTGCGATTAGCCCAAAAAGATTAGTTCTTGCCCCCAAAGCGCAAGATGACCTCACGGGGATATTTGTTTACATCGCGCAAGAAGAAGACGTTGGCACAGCAGCAACCTTTGTTGCCAACCTAACAACCAAAATTCAATGGATTGCCGACACTGACTTCCCCGGCGTTCCTCGCGACTGGATCCGTCCAGGCTTGAAGGCTCTTCCCTATCGCAAACGTTGCATATATTTCCGCACCGCCGTTCTCAATCGGCCCCGACGGTGCCAACACATTCCCGTCAACGATCTAACTTCGGTCGACCGAGGCCACTTGAAGCCAGACCCGGTGCACTACGTTACCAAGCATTTACAGCAGCGCTTCGAAAGTGACCATTTCAGAGTGAAGAAGAACATGCCCAGGATCGGTGGTTTCCAATCATTCCATACTGCGAGACGAACCTCCGCTGGTTTTGAGGCCATGCTGTGGCTTAAGAAGGGCTTCGACTTCGTGGGGCAGTGGACCGTTCGTGAACAGAATGATCTCATTGCCCTCCTCTTGGAACTTCAAAAAGTTAACAAAGCATGAAAATGACGCTGTTTCCAGCACAACCAGCACCTGCATAAAACTTTTCGACACACCCCTTTCGGGCCTTAGCCCATACATTGGTCTTGCGTGAAGGCATATTGAGCTTGATCGCTGAGCTCTTCGACCATTTCTTAAAGTCTTCTCTGCAGACTGCTTTCAACCGACATCACGATGCGCCGCATCAGCTCCGCTTCGGCCATGCAATCGTCGTCGGATGCAAAGGCATCCTGCAGAAGAGCCTTATCCATGGCTTGCATCTTGGGAAGAATCTCTTCCATTAGTCGCCGCCCCGCATCAGTCAGAGCAATCGGACGTTGCCGGGCGTCCTCGTTGGCTTGAGGGCGCTCGATCAGCCCGCGCCCTTCGAGGCTTTTGAGTGTCTTGGTCAAGCCACCGGACGAAATGAGCAGCGCGTCGTAAAGGGCGCTTGGAGTCAAGATTGTCCCATGCGGCAACGTTCGCAAGGCCGCCAGCACATCGAATTCCGTGAATGTCAGCTCAAACGCCTTGAGCACATGGCGACTGCGCTCATGGATCAGGGAAGCCAGACGTTGAACGGTCGCGGCAAAGGCGGTGTGCGGAGCGATTGCCTCAGGCCAATTCTCTTCCAAGCTATCAATCTGCTCTTCCATTTTCATGACACAATCCTTATTTATCTTTCTAGAAAGATAGAATCACAAACCCTGTGACTTGTTAAGTCCTTTCTGTTCTTTTCTGGAGAAAATTCCAGACACAAAAATGGGTAAGAAAATGACTGCCAAACCAACATTCTCCGCAGGCTGGATGCGAAGAGCACGACTTTTCATCCCACTCGTTATTGGTCTGACGACAGCCGCCGCGGCGCAACCTGCTGCTCCAGGAGGCGCAGGCGTGGCTTCCGGCCCTTTGACTGCTGGCGTCATCACGCTTGAAAAAACACAAGTGCCCTATGAGGTTACCTTGCCCGGACGCGCGGTCGCCTATGAGCGGGTTGATATCCGCCCGCGCGTTGAAGGCGTGATATCCGAGATCGCCTATGAGCCCGGTCGCCCCGTGGCCGTCGGGGATCTCCTGTTCCGGATTGACAATGAAACCTATGCAGCTGAGGTGCAGTCGGCAGAAGCCGATCTTGCAAGCGCGAAAGCTGAGTTTTCCGGTGCGCAGCTAACGGTGGACCGATACAAACAGATTGAGGGCACCGGCATCTCCAGAGCGGATTTGCAATCGGCTCAGGTCACACTGCAACAGGCCGAAGCGTCGGTCAAAACTGCGGAAGCGGCTTTGCACAAAGCACAGCTGTCCTTTGAATGGACCGAAATCCGCAGCCCGATTGCGGGGATCCCTGATGTCGCGAAGATATCTGTTGGCGCGATTGTCACGTCCAACCAGACCGACGCCCTGACCACGATTACGCGCCTTGATCCCATCTATGTCGATCTGGAGGAAGCGAGCGTGCGCATCTTGCAAATTCGGGATGAAATCGATGCCGGACGTCTTGCCCGTAGCAACCGGCTTGGTGTGCGCCTGCAGTTGGAAAACGGTACGGACTACAGCGGAGAGGGCAGGCTGGTTTCGCCGAGCACGAGCGTATCCACCACGACAGGTACAATTGCCATGCGGGTTGCCTTTGACAATCCGGAACGAAAAATCCTGCCCGGTCAGTTTCTGCGGGTAACAACCTTTCTTGGCACAAGAGAAGCCATCCTGGTGCCACAAGGGGCGACCCAGCGCGCCTCCGATGGCAGCCTCATTGCCTATTTTGAGCGCAATGGGAAGGCGACGAAAGTGACCCTGGAGGAAAGCGGCTCCTATCAGAACAACTGGATTGTCACAAGTGGAGTGGAAACAGGAGACAAGGTGATTGTCGACAATCTGCGCAACATATCAGAAGGCGTGGCCGTCAAAACGGTGCCTGTCGCCTATGTGGATGGCGTCATCAGGGATATCAAGGACAACTCGGGCACCCCGGCGATAAACGTATCGGGAGAACCGGCCCAGTTGCCAGCGGCCGGAGAGTAGGACCATGGGATCCTTTTTCATCGATCGCCCGGTCTTCGCCTGGGTACTTGCGATTGTCACCATGCTGACCGGTGTCTGGTCGATCACCACCCTACCGGTGTCTCAATATCCGGATATTGCACCAACGACAGTCCGCATTTCTGCGACCTACAGCGGAGCAACCGCAGAAGCCGTCGAAAACTCGGTAACCCGCATCATCGAAGACAGCCTGACGGGCATTGACGGTCTTCTGTACATGATCTCGAATTCCCGCAAAGGGTCGGCAAGTATCGAGTTGGTCTTTGATGAGAGCGTGCAACCCATTGACGCACAGAATGATGTGCAGACCCGGGTTGCACAGATCGAGAGCCAACTGCCAACATCGGTACAGAGTCAGGGACTGAATATCCGCAGATCAAGCGACTCCATCCTGATGGTCGGCGCTCTTGTTTCCACGGATGGAAAACACACAACCTTGGAGTTGGGCAACCTGCTTGAAGAGGTCGTCGAAAATCCTATTCGGCGCACTGAGGGTGTCGGAGGGATCAATTCGTTTGGATCTGGCTACGCTATGCGCATTTGGCTCGACCCGCTGTCGCTGGCGCGCTATCAGTTGACGCCGAGCGATGTCGTCGCTGCGGTGAAGGCACAGAATACAACTGTCTCCGTTGGTTCCTTGGGCGATCAACCGACCAGCGAAGGCCAGCAATTCACGGCGACCCTGACGGCCCAAAGCCAACTCTCCGATGTTTCCGAATTCAAGCAGATCCTGCTCAAGACCAGTGAAAGCGGTGGAGCTGTTTATCTTGGGGATGTTGCACGCGTTGAAATCGGTCAAGAAGACTATGGATCCAATTCCCGCTTCAACGGAATGCCCGCAGCTGGCTTCGGGATCAATCTCGCCACCGGAGCCAACGCAGTGGATACGGCAGCGGCCGTCCGGAGCACAATGGACAAGCTCGCAGGCTCGTTGCCTGATGGCGTCGAAGTCCGATACGCCTATGACACCTCACCCTTCGTGGAGATGTCCATCAATCAAGTCTACCAAACCTTGATTGAGGCTGTTGTTCTGGTGGTTCTCGTACTGCTGGTCTTCCTTCAGTCCCTGCGTGCCACCTTCGTGCCGCTGGCTGCCGTGCCTGTGGTCTTGTTTGGTACCCTGGCCGTTCTGGCCGCGACGGGGTTCACGATCAACACGCTCACAATGTTCGCAATGGTGCTGGCGATTGGTCTCCTGGTCGATGATGCCATTGTCGTGGTCGAGAATGTGGAGCGCCTCATGGAAGAAGGCGTGCCGCCCATGGAAGCGACCAGGCAAAGCATGGGGCAGATAACCAGCGCGCTCATCGGCATCGTCGTTGTGCTATCAGCAGTGTTCCTGCCTATGGCCTTCTTCGGCGGCTCCACCGGTGTGATCTACCGCCAGTTCTCCATCACGATGATTGCCGCCATGGTGCTCTCGCTTCTCGTGGCCCTCACCCTTTCGGCAGCGCTTTGTGCGCATTTCCTGAAGCCCGGCCAAAAGGGCCGCGAGATCGCACCTGCGCGCTGGTTCAACAAAGGCTTTGACGCTGTGTCAAATGCCTATGCCGCGATTGTCCGGCAGATCCTCAAGGCTCCGGCCCGAATGTTGCTGGTGCTGGCGATCGTCATGGGCGGGGCATGGATGGTTTATGAGCAAATGAATTCCTCCTTCCTGCCAACAGAGGATCAGGGCGCCTTGATGACCATGATCCGCCTGCCGGAAGGCTCGACCTACAAGCAAACGCTGGCCGTGGTGGACGAGTTTGAAACCTATCTGCTCAACGATGAGTCCGAAGCGATCGCCAGCACATTTACCGCTCTTGGTTTCGGCTTCGGAGGGAACGGCCAGAATCAGGCGATGATGTTCATCAAGCTCAAGGATTTTGACGACCGGAAGGATGTGTCTCTTGAGGCCGGGCAGGTTGCCAACCGGATCAATATGAAGTTTGCAACCAACAGACAAGCCGAGATATTCGTCATGCAGCCTCCTGCGATCATGGGATTGGGGAATTCCGGCGGCTTCTCGATGTATCTCACGTCTCGGAACAACGCCTCTCAGGATGTCTTGTCTGATGCAGCCAGGGAGCTTATTGCCCTTGCGAAGAAAGATCCGCGTGTCTCCAATATCCGCGCCTCGAACAATGAAGACGAGAGCGCTCTACGCATCATGATCGATCAGCAGAAGGCCGAGAGCTTTGGCGTGACACTCAGTGATATCAACTCAATGCTATCCGTCGTCTTCTCAGGAACCGAAGTGAACGACTTTGTCCTGGGCGGCAATCTGCGTCCCGTTATCGTGCAGGCCGAAGAGGCCTATCGCATGCAGCCCGAAGATATCGACAAATGGTATATCCGCAATAGCGCAGATGAAATGGTACCCTTCAGCGCCTTCATAACGACCAAATGGGAACCGGTTGCGCCGAGCCTTGCCCGGTTTGGCGGAGTGCGTGCGATTCAGATCGATGGTTCCGCCGGAGATGGCGTCAGTTCGGGGCAGGCCATGAATGCGATGGAAGAGTTGGCCGCGCAACTTCCGGGCGGCTATGGCGTGGAATGGACCGGCTTGAGCTATCAGGAACGTCAGTCGGGACAGCAAGCCCCCATGCTCTATGCCTTGTCGATCCTCATCGTCTTTCTCGCCCTTGCCGCTCTTTATGAGAGCTGGTCTGTTCCGATTTCAGTCATGCTTGTTGTGCCCGTGGGGGTCATGGGTGCCTTGTTGGCCGCTTGGCTGCTGGGCCAGTCAAATGATGTCTACTTCAAGGTGGGCATCCTGACCACCATCGGTCTGGCAGCGCGCAACGCAATTCTCATTGTGGAGTTTGCAGAAACGCTGCTCAAGGAAGGGGAAAGCCTGATCGAAGCTGCGGTTCAGGCCTCGGTTCAGCGTCTTCGCCCGATCATGATGACGGCCCTGACCTTCATCCTCGGCGTCTTGCCCCTTGCGGTTGCCACCGGCGCTGGTGCCAACGCGCAAAATGCTATCGGCATCGGGGTGATCGGAGGCATGATCGCATCGACCTTCATCGGCATCCTGATGGTGCCCGCGCTCTATGTGATCGTCCGGAAACTGGCCGATGTGCCCAAGCAGGGCAATGCCTCTGCTTGAGACCGCACTTTCCTCTGCGGTTTGGCCCGAAAGCAATGATCCCGGCAACCTGAGACAGGCTGCCGGGATCATGCACTATGAGCTACCTCGCTGGGCGTGGTGCTACCGTGTGGAATAGGAGAGGATGAGACCGCCCCTGTTTGCCGTCTGCATGAACGGTGCAATCGGCATTCAATATTGGCTCTGACGCACATTTGCTGAAATTGGGGCCTACGTCGCACCGATCAGCCGCGCTTGCAGCAGATCGAGCTTTGCGCATCCATACATTTGGCGCTTGATGAGCTTCAGCCGTGTGATTTGTCCTTCGGTTTGTCCATTTGACCACGGAGAGATAATGGCGTTTCGGACTGCATCTATATCCTTTTCAACGCCGCCGGCAAAAGAGCTAATCAAGCTGTTCTTCGCCGTTTCCAGCCAGCTATCGAGATTTAGTGCTGACTTTGAACGGATCATCGATTGGAAATCGCCAATAACCTTGCGAGTGATGACTAATTCCGGAACATTCACATCAATCGCAGCCACCAGAATCGCTTCGGATTTTGCCAGGTCATCGCGCGCAGCTGTCATCAGTCGAGCGATCACCCTTGCAGATGGCGTTCGCGCGATCCTACTCTGACCGGCTTTCTCTGCTAAACGCTGGCGTCGCGCCCATTGTGAGACGATACCGCGTTGCCCTGGAAAGCCATTTGCTTTCAGCTCGCGCCAAAGTGCCGAGGCGCTTCGAGCCCCTTCGTCCCAGCGGCTGTTGAGCCAAGGTGGCCAGCTATCCATTATGCTTAGCTTTTTCCGAAACACATCAAGACGCTGTCCACGCAAGACATCGCGAACAAGCTTGCGACTGTGCCCGGTTTGCCGGACAATCTGCCGAATTGAAGTTCCCTTTTTCTTGAGCTCTCAGATTGCCTCATTCGTCTCCTGCCGGCGCAGATACCCCTCATATTGCAGCCTTTCCGCATAAGTCAAAAGCTTGGGATTAACGACCTTGCTACCGACTGCCTGTCTGATTTGGCGCATAAACTTGCCAATCGCATCGAGAAACGCGCGGCTCGAATTCTCCATGAGATGCCAGCGATCAGCCACCTGATCGGTATTTGGCAAAGCTTTCGCTATGGCCTCACCATATCCACCGCCTCTGTCACGAGCGACAATCGAGATAGAAGGATGCCCGGCAAGCCATGCCTGAAATGTGTGCCGTGTGCGATTAGGCAACAAAGCAACTGGTTGGCGTCTCTCAAGATCGCAAATTATTGTTCCATAGGTTTGGCCGCGTCTAAAGGCAACGTCGTCAATTCCAATAACAGAAAGCTTATAGCTTCGCTCCGCGGTCCGTCTACGCACCACTCGCAGGAGCGTATCGTTGCTAACTGGCATCATGAGGCGTTCAGAAAAGGCTGCTGCAGGTCTGCCTCCAAGCGCCAAGCCAAGAAGATGGTGCACGATTGTTTCCAGCCTTTGGGTTCGCCGACCATAGCCTAGCTAGGACACCATCATCGAACCGTTCGCAGATATACGCCGCCCACACAGAACGGTATCACACCAGAAACGACGTGCCTCAATAATAAGCTCTACACGCCGCCCCCCCCCAAGTAGGTCCGCTGGCCTTCTCAGATATCGGCTTTGAATACGTTGACTTGGTCGTCCACAATTCGTGGCAACACCCCGCTATTGAACGCGGACGCAACCGAATTTGTACTCTCCCGTTTGCGCTGGACACAACAATCAGGAGGTTAAAATTGCTGACCCGAAAGGAAGTCTCAGGCGATACTTCTGTGATTAGGGCTGTCGTGACAGAAGCGATGAAGCTTCTGCCACAAGCCAGTAGATCCGAGGCTGATATTATTGACAGGTTACGCGCTGACGGCGCCCTCAATTTATCGTTAGTGGCCCAAGATGCCGGAGAAGTAGTTAGTGTCCAATGCGAAGGTCGGAGCCGTCACTGGATGGGGCTTGATCGACCCTCTTGCCATTACTCCCTCTCGGCATCGCGAGGGTATCGGCAGCGCCCTTTTGGTTGAAGCCATCCAGAGGTTGCGGGCAAGCTGCAAAGGCGTCGCCTTAGTCGGTGCCCCTGATTATTATGATCGTTTCGGCTTTAGGACATTTGCGCAACTTCGTGTGAATGACTGCCCGCCGAAGTTCATTCTGGCACTACCTTTTGACGAAAGCGAACCCGAAGGGGAATTAGTCCTCCATCAGGCATTCGGCTTACAGCAACAGGGATGAGACAAGACCTGGCTGCGCAACAAGAAGTGTGGTTCATTTGCAACTGTTTCTCGTAGACCGTGAACCAGACGTGACTCGGTCTATCTAAACATCAATAAGTAAATCTACCCCGATTTCATTCTGCAATTTCCAGCTGGAGTGGATGGCAGAAATTGACCTGACCCGGCGTCATCCGGTCAAGAGAAGAATGAGAAGGATGCACGCTGGCACCCCTCTCACGTCGCCTTGGGGTATTACTTGACTTACTTATAAAGGCCCAAAGCATTGGGCACGGAAGTGGACAGTTCTGGAATGGCGGTCACCAGAACCAGCGCCACCAGCATCGAAAAGAAGAAAGGAAGCAACGGCTTGATGACGCTCTGTACGGAAACCTTGGCCACAGAGCAGCCAACAAATAGTGCGATCCCGACCGGCGGTGTGCACAGACCGATACAGAGATTGAAGATCATCATGATCCCGAAGTGCAGCGGATCCATGCCGATACTGATCGCCACCGGCAGGAAAATGGGCGTGAAGATCAGGATTGCGGGCGTCATGTCCATGAAGATGCCAACGATGATCAACACCAAGTTAATGATGAGCAGAAGCACAAAGGGATTGTCCGATACCGACAATAGTGCGCTCGTCACCGTCTGGGGAATGTCCGCCCTTGTCATCACCCATGACATTGCAATCGAAACCGAGACCAGTAACAACACGACGCCCGTGGTGATCGAAGCCTCGATCAGGACGGCTGGCAACCGCTTCAACGGGATCGAACGGTAGATGAAGACCGACAGGATGAAGGCATAGAGAACGGCAATGGCTGACGCTTCGGTCGCCGTAAATATGCCACCAATGATCCCGCCGATGATAACCAGAACCAGCAACAGGCTCGGAATGGCATCAAGAAACGCCTTAACCGCTTGCCTCAGGGTTGCCCGTTCGCCGGCCCCGTACCCGCGCCGGTAGGAAATCAGAAATCCAGTCACGATCAGCGCACCGCCCAGAAGAATGCCGGGCACATAGCCTGCAGCAAAAAGCGCTGCGATTGACAGATTGCCCGCTGTCACCGCATAGATGATCATCACGTTTGAAGGTGGGATGAGCAACCCGGTAACGCAGGAAGATATGTTGATGGCAGCAGAATAGGTCGGAGGAAACCCGGCCTGCTTCTGCATTGGCGTCATCACCCCCCCAACCGCAGCGGCGGCAGCGGTGGCGGATCCGGAGATCGATCCAAACAGCATGTTGGCAACGATGTTGACATGTCCCAGAGATCCGGGCGTTCGCCCGATCAGAACCATCGCAAGGTTGATCAATCGAGCCGCTATGCCACCATGGTTCATAAGAACACCGGCAAGCACGAAAAAGGGAATGGCCAGCAACGCGAAGTTGTCCAGCCCGGAAACCAGACGTTGACTGACGATCGTCAGGATGACCTCCGGCGGCAGGATCGCACAACCTGCGGCGATAGCCGAGATGCCAAGGGCGAAGGCAATGGGAACGCCGGAAAAAACAAGAAAGAAGAAGGATAGCACCAGCACCAGTGCGGGAGACGCGTCCATGTTATCACTCCTTGCCAGAAGGTTGGCTGACGCTCAGATCGGTCGGTTGTCTGAAGCTAGTAAGAAGGGCTTCTGCCAGAGACAAAAGGCAGTAGATCGAGATGATGGCTCCGCAGATCGGCAAGATGACGTATAGCCAACTCATGGGCATCTCCATTGCCGGTGAAATTTCTCCCGTGGCAACTGCGGTATCGACCATTCGCAACCCACCGATCAGCATGACCCAGAAGGCAAAGCCCAGCACCACGATATCAGCGTAGAAATCGAGCCACTTTTTCGCCTTTTCGGTCAACACCTCGGCGATTAGGTCAATGGCCAGATGCTTGCGAAGCCCCGTGCAGAGTGCAGCGGCGATCAGCACGAGCCAGATCAAGAGAAACCGGGCAAGCTCATCAGTCATCGTGCTGGGTTGGGTAAGGATATAGCGACTGATGACCTGCCAGGACACGCACATGACGAGGCTGGCCATCAGAACCGCGCAGACAAGGGACAGGGCCAGATCCAACCCCTTGTGCACCGAATGAATGAATGTCAGCATTCCATTGTAACCTTCAGATGGAAATTCCCTCGCCCGTTCGAACGGGCGAGGGAAAGGATGTTATTTCGCGTCGGCCTTAACGGCATCGATCAGCACGGCTTTCTCGGGATCCTGCATCATTTCATCGACAAGCGGCTTAACAGCAGCCTGGAAAGGAGCGATGTCCGGTTCGATGATCTTGTTGCCGGCTTTGAGCACCGTTTCACGCGCAGCCACAACATCGGCCTCATAGACGGCTTTTGCCTTTTCCTCTGAATCACTGGCAGCCTTGAGCAGGATATTCTTCTGCTCATCGGTCAGGCGATCCCAGCTCTGGGTCGAAATGGTCAGGAAGTCGACAACAACGGTGTGCTTGTCTTCGGAGAAGACCTTGGCAACCTCAAACTGGCGCGTGGACACATAGGTCGTGATGTTGTTTTCTGCACCGTCGATGACACCCTGCTGAATGGCCGTGTAGGTTTCACCGAACGGAATCGGAACCGGAGAAGCCCCCATCAGTTCCATGGTCTGGTTGGTGGTCGGTGTTGGGAAGACCCGAATCTTCAACCCTTTCAGATCATTCGGCGTGTGAATTTCCTTGTTGGTATAGAAGCTGCGGGTTCCGGTTGCGTAGCCAGCAAGATTGAAAAAGCCCTTCTTCTTGGAGGCCTCGTTCAGCTTGTCCATCAACTTGCCATGAAGAACCCGAACGAGATGATCATTGTCCTGGAACAGATAGGGCACTGTGAAGATGAAATAGGATGGTTCGAAGGCCTGCAATTCACCATAGAACCCCTTGGTCATGTCCATGGCACCCTGCTGCATCATGGCAATGACATCTTTCGTCTCTCCCATCTGCCCATTGGGATAGATCTTGATTTCCATTTCGCCCTTGGAAAGATCGGACACTTCCTGTGCCATGCTCTCGAAAGTCTTTGCGAGCACATGGTCCTGGCTCAGATTATGGGCAAGGCGCAAGGTCACCTTTGCGGCGAATGCTGGCTGCGCGCCGAATGCAAGCCCTGCGACCAGCAGGGATCCGGTCATGATGTTGCGAAACTTCGACATTTTTCCTCCGATTGACACTGTGATATCTCCTCTAATGGTTCACAGATGATCCGCTATCGAATGTGATGGCGGCATGTGAGCTGGGAGGGCTGAAAAGTCAGCTTCCCGGTAATGTCCTGATCGGTCAGCGACTGCTGAACCGTTCTGCTAGGACGGTTGAATGGATGACGCCTCTTCAGGCGTCACGTTTGGCAATCCAGTCGTGATCTGGATGATTTCTGAAACGCCAGTTCCTGCGCGGGCCAGCCATTACATTCAGGTAGTAGAGATCGTAGCCATAGGGTGCGCCGCACGGGTGATATCCCTTTGGTACGAGCACCAGATCATGGTTAGTAAAGCTCACGGTCTCATCCAGCGATCCATCATCGGTAAAGACCCGCTGATGCGCATAACCCTGCGATGGATTGAGACGGTGATAATAGGTCTCTTCCAGATAGGTCATGTTGGGAAAATCATCTTCATCATGCCGGTGGGGCGGGTAGGACGACCAGTTCCCGGAGGGTGTAATCACCTCGGTAACAAGCAGGCTGTCAGCGACATCCGCATCTTCCATAGCGATCGAATAGATATGGCGCGTGTTGGCGCCCTTGCCACGGCTTTCCCTTTTGGGGCTGTCCAGCAATCTCGCTGCATGGCCACCATGGCCGGGAGCAGTGCAGACTGCAAGAGTGCAGTCACCGCGAGCCACGACCTCCCACTGGCTATCATTGGGAATATAGACCGATTGCGGCGGGATCGGATCGAACACCGATGACCGGCTGCCTACGGTTCCGAACGATTGGCAGCCAGAGGAAATGTCCGCCCAGCCTTCAATCATGACGAGGATCGCTTCCCGATCTCCAGTCAGTTCAGAAACCTTGTCTCCTTCCTTGAGTACATGCAGCGCAAAGCCGACATATTTCCATCCTGCACTCTCCGGCGTGATGTCGTGAATCCTGCCGCTGCTCCCAGTTGGTTTACATAACAGCCTGCTCATTTTGTTTACTCCTCTCCGTCCAGAATGCCTGCGCCTTGTCGGGCCTCGTCCCAGACTGCGCAAAGATTGGAATATTTGCCCACCATGATCGCGACGGCTTCCTCATCGGAAACCTGTCCGGAAAGCCATTTTCTGGCGGCATCGCCGAAAATGGTCCGCCCCACGGCAAATCCCTTCACCAACGGATGGCAGGCAGCACCACGTAGCCTCTGCCCAAGCGTTTCTTCATCAGATGCCAGGCCGAGAACCACCACGCCCCGACAATGCGGATCATGGGCAGCCACCTCATTGCAGGCATTCTCCCAAGCCATATCGGTCTCCATCGGCTCCAGCTTCCACCAGTCGGGATAGATCCCGATTTCGTAGATCCGACGGATAAGGCGCGCAGCACTCATGTCATCCGTCTTGCCGACCTGGGATGGGATGATTTCGATCAGCAGGTCCAGTTGATTGCGACGGGTGGCCGCCGCCAACCGCAACAGAACACTCTCCTGCCTGTCACGCATGGCCTGATCATCGTCCGGGTGGCAGTAGCAGAGCACCTTGACAACATGCTCCCTTGGCCATTCGGAAAGCCCGCCAAAATCAGCACCAAGCTCCTTCTCGAGTTCCAGCGGCCGCGAGCCAGGAAACTCAACCGGACGACCGATCCAGATACCTTTGCCAGCTGCGGCATGAAGCGCTTCCTGCCCAAGACGATTGTCACACAGAATGCCATAACCATCCCGTCCGTCTGATACCTTCAGAGCGGCACGCAGACAGAGCTGTTTAAAGTCCCCTATCCGCTCGTGGACAACGCCCAGTTCATCGCAGAGATCTTCCAGCTGGACGCGGTGATCAAAGGCAAAGACATGCATGCTCGGCCAGGCTTTCTGGCGGGTTGTCGACCAGTGCAACTGCTCGAGCTCGGTATCCTTGCGCAGAGCGGGAACTGTCACCCCACGAGACAGGAAAAACTGCAATTCCTCCCAGCTCGGATAGGCTGGAGTGCAACCATGGCGACTGACGGCCAGCGCTCCACAGGCATTGGCATAGGTCAGAGCAGTCTTCCAGTCCTCACCATCGAGCCACCCCTTGAGAAGCCCCGACATGAAACCATCACCGG
Organism: Cohaesibacter haloalkalitolerans; assembly: GCF_003574655.1. Taxonomy (GTDB): domain Bacteria; phylum Pseudomonadota; class Alphaproteobacteria; order Rhizobiales; family Cohaesibacteraceae; genus Cohaesibacter; species Cohaesibacter haloalkalitolerans. The sequence goes on along the minus strand of NZ_QNUM01000017.1, from coordinate 3,096 downwards.
CTCCAAGCACATTGAACACCTCGATAGGAAAGCCGGGGCCTGCTTCGCCATCATCCAGAGAAGCGGGAATGACACCTGTAAAGGCCGATGCCCCCATCGGACCCCGTTTACAGACAAGAACAGCATCCGTCAGCTCTCGCGCCTTCCGCAGCGCTGCAAGCGTATCGGTAGTACCACCGGCAATGTGGAATTCTTCTTCCGTGCCGACAATCAGGTCAAAGAGGGGAAGCGCCTCCTGCAACTGCCGTGTAACTTCGCTGGAAGCGATGAACCGTTCCTCACCACTGCCATGACCAGCAAGCCCCCACAGATTGGGACGGTAATCGATGTCAAGCGCAGTCATCGCGCCGAATTGGCGGGCCAGTTTCAAGGCCTTCAGAACTGCTGCCTTTGTATTGGCATGGCTGAGGTGAGTACCCGTGGCAATCACGCTGCGAGACTGGGCGATGAAATCAGGATCGACATCATCCTCGCACAGAGCCATGTCTGCACAATTGTCCCGATAGAAGATGAGCGGAAACTGTTCCTTGTCGCGAATACCAAGAATGACCAGAGCAGTCAGACGCTCCTTGTCAGTGATCACACCTCTTGTTTCCACCCCAAGCGCGGCTAGTTCTTCCCGGATGAAGCGTCCCATATGTTCGTCACCAACGCGCGTGATGACAGATGAGCGCAGACCCAGCTTTGCAGTTCCGGCAGCCATGTTGGTCGGGCTACCACCGATATATTTGTTGAAGGAACGCATGTCCTCCAACTTTCCACCAATCTGACTGCCGTAGAGATCTACGGAACTGCGCCCAATGGTTATGAGATCAAGAGTCTTTTTCATCGCTTACCTAACTTGTCCTTCTGGATGAGAAGAGTTGAAGCCACAATAGATGTGAAACGAAAATTCTAAAAGATAGTAAAAAGGACTATTCATTCCATTTTTAACAAGTTATACGGCAAAATGAAATTTTTGTTCCAAATCGAAAGTGAATGTCATAAGCTGGAATCCAAAAATTGCAGCCCTACAGTGCATGGGGAGAGAGGTGTTCTTAATGGGTGAAATCGAAGCACCAGTTACGGTCGCAGACCTAGAGAGTCGCGTTGTCGAGATGAAAGACAGCCTACCCAAGAGATTGCAGGAATGCGCATCCTTCTTCCTCAGAAAGGGCGACGCCATGGCCTTTCTGACCGTTGCGCAAGCCTCGCTCGAATCCGGCATTGCCGCTTCAACATTCATCCGCTTCGCTCAAGCGCTGGGAATGCAGGGCTATTCCGATCTCCAGCAGCTTTATCGCCGCAACGCGTTTCATCGGCGCCCATCCTATCGCTACCGCATCAATACGCTCCGACAGCGAGGGGAGACGGAGCCGGAACAGTTGCTCATGGATTTCTGTGACACCTCAATCTCGTCGATTGAACGGTTGGTCAACAGCATCAGGCCGGAACTGATCGAAGAGGCAGCAGAGATCATAAGCTCGGCTCCGGAGTTGCATATCATGGGCTTCAAACGTGCTTTTTCAATAGCTAGCTATCTGGCCTATGTTCTGGGCCAGTTTGACCATCGCGTGATTCTTCATACGAATGTTGGGGCCATCAAGACAATCAAGTCGTTCCGCCCCGGGGAAGTCGTTCTGTTCATCTCCTTCGAGCCTTACACACCGGAAATCGTTGAACTGGCCGAACAGGCAAGGCGTGACGGAGCAAAGATACTTGCCATCTCAGATACACCGCTCAGTCCGCTTACTGGATTTTCCGATGTTTGTTTGGGGGTTGTGGAGGAGGAGGTGGGAGCATTTCGCACTTTTTCGGCAACATATTGCCTTGCTGCAACATTGGCTGTGCTGGTCGGCACCCGAATGAATTCCGACGCAATGTCGTTATAGACGGTTGTGATGCAAAAAATTGGAGTATCTGCCTCAGGCTAAGATTTTCAACATGGCGTAATTCCTAGTTCGTGCAAGTCGGACAGCCAAGTGCAGCCTGCTAAAATGCAATTTGGCAATCGAACAGGAGGGAACCGATCACGACCTATGTTGGACTGGATGTATCCTTGAAAGAAACATCTATCTGTATCGCTGACGAGAATGGCATGCGGATCAAGGAAGGCATTGTCCCCTCTGTTCCTGACGAGATCGCCGGATATCTGGACAAGCATGCACCATCGGTTCACCGCGTCGGTTTGGAATCTGGCCCAACGTCCAGTTGGCTTTGGCGTGAACTGAAGGCAAGGCATCTGCCGGTGATCTGCATCGATGCTCGCCATGCCAGTGCTGCTCTGTCGATGCAGATCAACAAATCGGACCGCAATGACGCCTTGGGCCTCGCCCGTATTATGCAGACTGGCTGGTTTCGCCAGGTTCAGATCAAAAGCGAAGAAAGCCACCGCATTCGTTCCCTCTTGAATGCACGCAGTCTTCTGGTTCAGATGCGCCGAGATATCGAGAACCAGATACGCGGTCTGTTCAAGTCCTTTGGCCTCGTGATTGGGCGAGCCAATGGTGGTGTCTTTTTGAAACGGGCACAAGATGTCGTCCGACAGGCTCCGGAACTTGCCGATATTGTATCACCGTTGCTAACCGCTCGCGAAGCCATTGATCAGCAGCGCCTGTGCCTGGAAAACAAGATCAAACGCCTTGCTCGCTCCAATGAGCAATCCCGGGCTTTCATGACTGTACCCGGCGTTGGCCCCATGACCGCGCTTGCCTATCTGTCATGCATTGATGATCCAACCCGCTTTACACGATCCCGAACGGTTGGTGCCTATATCGGCCTGACACCAAGGCGGTATGCATCCGGAGAAATGGATTGGTCCGGTCGCATATCCAAATGTGGGGATGCAATGCTGCGCAGCTATTTGTTCGAGGCGGCCAATGTTGTGCTGACCCGCACTAAACACACCTGTTCGCTAAAGGAATGGGCATGGAAATTGCTGGCCGATCTGGTGGAAAAAAGGCCAGGGTCGCAATAGCTAGAAAATTGGCGGGGCTGTCGCAAAGTTTGAGTATTAACCGAGCCTTGAGATTTGTGCGGTGAAAAGATGCTCCGATTTGTTGGAGGAGCACCTTATGATTCTCAATGCCATTGCCGAAAAGCTGAAGCGAAAATCGA
>NZ_QNUM01000016.1 GCF_003574655.1 Cohaesibacter haloalkalitolerans | reverse complement strand
ATATCCTCTGCGCCAATGGTACTCCGTCTCAAGACGTGGGAGAGTAGGTCGCTGCCGGGCCTGCTAATAACAAACAATGCCTAAAACCCCCCGCTCAGTCGCGTACTGACGGGGGGTTTGGCGTTCTAAAGAAAAGCCAAATCATCAACAGACCTAGACCTCCAGAAAAGTCTGTAATACAAAAACCACAATGTTATGAAAAACAGATTTGTTTTGTTTGTAAAAATTAAAAGACCAAGAAATTGAAGTGACTGTTAAAAATGACCGATATTAAGCAATAAAATTACAGAATGTATATGATGCCCCGCCATTCCCGGTGGATACCGTCTTATTTTTCTTGAATTAATTTACGAGATAAAAATAATATAACGTAGGATCCACTCGAAGGAGGAATGGAGTGGTCTGCCACAATCGAATTTCAGTTCGGCATTTGAGGAGCGCCAAGCTGGGATCCGTTTATGGATGCAAATCATATTTTGCTGGCTAGGGAGGTATCTATGCTGGGATTTGGTAAGCTGATTAAATCAGTGACTGTCGGGGCAATGGCACTGGCATTGGGGCTGTCTTTCTCTTCATCTTTGACACAAGCTGCGAGCAAGGGGTCGGTTGGCATCGCCATGCCGACCAAGTCTTTGGCGCGGTGGGTCGATGATGGCGATAACATGGTCAAGCAGTTTAAGGCTGCGGGATATGAAGCTGAACTGCAATATGCAAGCGATGATGTGGCCACACAGCTGCGTCAGATCGAAACGATGATCCTCAAGGGGGTCAATGTGCTTGTGATCGCTTCGATTGACGGTACAGCACTGTCCGGCGCCTTGCAGTTGGCTGCAGATTCGGACATCAAGGTCATCTCCTATGACCGCTTGATCCGTGAGTCTCCGAATGTAGACTATTACGCCACCTTCGATAACTATCAGGTTGGTGTCATTCAGGCGGAATCGCTGCTGAAAGGCCTCGACGTTGAAAACGCCAATCGTCCGCTGAACATTGAAGTCTTCGGCGGGTCTCCAGACGACAACAACGCCTATTTCTTCTACAATGGCGCCATGTCTGTTCTGCAGCCATATCTTGATAGTGGCAAGTTGGTGATCGTCTCTGGTCAGATGGGTATGGACAAGGTCGGCACCCTGTTCTGGGATGGCGCAACGGCTCAGGCTCGCATGGACAACCTTCTCTCCGCTTTCTATACCGACAAGAAGATCGATGGCGTTCTGTCTCCCAATGACAGCCTGGCAATTGGCGTCATTTCTTCCCTGAAGGGCGTTGGTTACGGCACCAAGGACATGCCGATGCCGATCATCACTGGTCAGGACGCCGAAGTGGCCAACATCAAGGCCATGATCAAGGGTGAGCAGTATTCAACCGTCTTCAAGGACACCCGCGCTCTGGCTGGGGTGACCGTTGGCATGGTAGACGCCATCATCAATGGCGGCGAACCAGAAATCAACGACACCAAGACCTATGACAACGGCAACAAGATCGTCCCGTCCTATCTGTTGAAGCCAGTTGCCGTGACCAAGGATAACTGGAAACAAATTCTGGTTGATAGCGGATACTACTCTGCGTCCCAGTTCGAATAGGACGATTGTTCTTATGACAATGCTAAAGGCGGCGGGGCTATTCTCGCCGCCTTTTTCGTTGTGGTCGAAACTTCGGCACAAGGGAAAAGGCCGATTCCTCTTTGCTATCGGAGCGAAAGACGATAAACAGAGGGCCAACAACAATTCCAGTTTGCAGACATTGGCTTCCTGTGGTGCTTCCTTGCCCATCAGGAAGCATGAAGGAATGGCATGATAGCCGATACCATCCGCACCTTTCGGGACCGTCTCTTCTCAGATCAATCCAGCTCGCGATATCTTATCTATCGGCTTTTGTCTGAAAACTTCCATATTCATGCCAAGCGCTATGCCCTTGCCATCTGTCTGATGGCAGTTGTGGCCGGCACTACGGCGCTGAGCGCCTGGATCATGAAGGACATCGTCAACGGGATCTTCGTGTCCAAGGACTTTAGCAAGGTCTGGATCATCTCGCTGATCGTCATGGTGATCTTTGTTGCCAAAGGGCTTGCCACCTACTGGCAAACAACCATTCTGGCGCGGATCGGCAACGCCATTGTGGCCGACCAGCAGCGCAAGATGTATCGCCACTTCCTTGGCCAAGGGGCAGACTTCTTCCACGACTTCCCGTCAAGCGAGCTGATCACCCGGATTTCTCACAACGCCACCGCAGCCCGTCAGGTGATGGATATTCTGATCACCAGCATCGGGCGCGACGCGCTGTCGCTGATCGGGCTTGTCTGCGTGATGGTGTTTCAGGATCCGCTGCTATCGCTGATTGCTCTGGTCATCGCGCCTCCGGCCGTCTTCATGATCAATCTTCTGGTGCGCCGGGTCAAACGGATCGCCAAGGAGCAGTTTCTCTCGCTGACGCAGACCACCCAGACCATGCAGGAAAGTGCTCTCGGCTTTCGCATCATCCGGACCTTCGGGCTGGAAACGGTGATGACCGCAAAGATGGACGATGCGATCTATGGCGTCGAGAAACGCGCCAACAAGATCGCCAGCCTTGTCGCGCGCACCAACCCGATGATGGAGACGCTCGGCGGCTTTGCCATCGCACTGGTCATTCTTTACAGTGGCTGGCGGACCATCCTTGGTGGTCAGAGCCCGGGCGAATTCATCTCCTTCCTGACGGCGCTGCTGCTGGCGAGTGATCCCGCCCGCCGCCTCAGCCGCTTCAAGGTCAACATGGAAAGTGGCCTTGTCGGCGTGCGTCTGATGTTTGAAATCCTCGATCGGCCGACCCGCCTGCATGAGAAGCCGGATGCCGCGGCCCTTGAAGTCAGCAAAGGCGAGATTGCCTTCGAGCATGTTCGCTTTACCTATGGCGCTGACGAGCCGGTGCTGGACGACCTTTCCCTCACCATTCCCGGCGGCAAGACCACGGCGCTGGTCGGCCCATCCGGGGGCGGCAAGTCGACGATCATGAGCCTTGTCCAGCGCTTCAACGATGTTGCCACGGGGCGCATTGTGATTGACGGTGTCGACATCAGGGACTGCACCCTCTCATCGCTCAATAGTCACATTGCGCTCGTCACTCAGGACACGGTGCTGTTTGCTGGCACGATCAGGGAAAACATTCGCTTCGGGCGTCTGGGCGCTTCGGATGAAGAGGTCGAGGCAGCCGCACGGGATGCGTTTGCCCATGATTTCATTGTCAACCAGCCGCAGGGCTATGACACCCTGATCGGCGAAAACGGCACGGCCTTGTCTGGTGGCCAGAAGCAGCGCCTCGCCATTGCTCGCGCCATGCTCAAGAACGCTCCTATCGTGCTGCTCGATGAAGCCACTTCGGCGCTGGACAGCGAATCGGAAGCCAAGGTGCAGGCCGCCTTTGACCGGCTGAGTGAAAACCGCACGTCGCTGGTTATCGCCCATCGGCTCTCAACCATTCGCAATGCTGACAAAATCTGTGTCATTCAGCAGGGGCGGCTGATCGAAGAGGGCAGTCACGACGAGTTGCTGGCCCAGCAGGGCATTTATGCCAATCTGGTTCACCTGCAGTTTGACAAATAGTTTTGTCGCTGGTGTGTTCGCGGAAAGCGCACCGGTCGGTCACGGTTGACGTGGCCGGTTCGTGGCCCCATATGGATCTGTGCTGTTGCGCTTGAGGGAGTATGACCTGCATTGAGAAAACGGATGCCACCCGGACGGACCTCGAAATTGCCGCCGACGGTAACCCTGCATCATGCCGGGCAGGCAATCGAGGTGCGCCTCAAGCCCAATGCCCGCGCCAAGCGCCTGATCCTGCGCCTTGACAGCAAGACCGGCGAACCCGTCGCCACCTGTCCGCCGGGGCTTGGCGAGAGCAAGGTCCAGCAATTCCTGCAAAAGAACGTGACTTGGCTGGTCGACCGGCAGACCAGGCGTGCGCCCAATGTGCCGTTTGAACATGGAGCCGTCATTCCGGTGCGCGATGTTCCCCATACGTTGGAACACAATGATGTGGCGCGCGGCACGGTCCGGCTTCTTGAACTTGACGAAGGCAGCATCCTGCTAGTCTCCGGCAACGAATCCCACATGGCCCGACGGGTCACAGACTGGCTCAGGAAGCAGGCCAAACAGGATCTGGAAGAAGCGGTTGCCCGACATGCTGCAGCGCTTGGAGTCAAGCCGGCGGTCATCCGCCTCAAGGATACCACCAGCCGCTGGGGTTCATGCAGCGCTAACCGGACTCTGTCCTTTTCCTGGCGGGTGATCATGGCGCCGCCCTTTGTGCTGAACTATCTGGCTGCTCATGAGGTGGCCCATTTGCGGGAAATGAACCATTCCGATCGCTTTTGGGCCCATGTGGCCCGCATCTGTCCTGATTATGAAGCCGGGCAGACCTGGCTGAAGGACAATGGCCGCCGCCTCCACGCCTATGGCGCAGAGGCCGACTGACATCCATTGAAGCTCTTTTCCGGCACCCGCCAGATCAGTTGCCGAACAGCCGTTCAAACAGACCCTTGCGTTCCTTGGGCAGTGGCATGGCGCTTTGTCCTGCCGGCAGCAGATCGGGGTTGATCCAGGGTTTCTCCTCGCCACCGGCGATGCGACGGGTTTCGGCGATCTGCTCCATGCTGACGCCGGGCAGGTTGGCGACCGTCATGCCATTGTGCGCCCCGACCATATAGGCCTTCCACGCCTCCGCAGGCAGATTGCCACCGGAGGCATGTTTGGTCGGTGAGCCGTCATCATTGCCAAACCACACCCCGGTGACCAGATTGGCCGTATAACCGACGAACCATGCATCGCGGAAATTCTGGCTGGTGCCTGTCTTGCCGCCCGCCGGACGGCCTGCCAGCATGGCCTTCTTGCCTGTGCCGGTGATCAGGGTTTCCTGCATCATCTGGTTCATCATCGTGAGGATATTGGGCTCAATGACCCTTGGTCCGGGGATGTTCGGGTTCATGTAGAGCACCTTGCCTTCCTTGGTGACAACGCGCTGAATGACATAAGGCGTGGCCCGGGCGCCGCCATTGGCAAAGGGCATGTAGGCCCCCACCAGCTCCAGCGGCGTCACCTCGGATGTGCCAAGAGCGATGGAAAGGTTGTTGGCCAGCTTGGACTGAATGCCCATCTTGTGCGCAGTGTTGACCACCTGATCGGCCCCGACCTCGAAGGTCAGCTGGGCGGCAATCGTGTTGATCGACAGGGCGAGGGCCTGCCGGAGCGAAATCTGCCCCATGTATTTCTTGGAATAGTTCTGCGGCGTCCAGCCATTATAGGAAACCGGACCATCCACCCGCATGCTGTCTGGCCGGTTGCCGAGCTCCAGCGACGTCAGATAGACGAAGGGTTTGAAGGCACTGCCCGGTTGCCGCTTGGCGTCGACCGCCCGGTTGAACTGACTCTCGCGATAGGACTTGCCGCCCACCAGAGCCCGAACGGCGCCGAGCGGTGTGGCGCTGACCAGAGCCCCCTGTTCCACGCCGTATTTCTTGCCCTCCTTGTCGAGGGCGTTGACAACGGCTTTTTCCGCCAGCGTCTGCATGCGCAGATCGATGGTGGTCTCGACAATCACGTCTTCCTTGACCTCGCCAATCAGGTCCGGCAGCAACTCCATCACCCAGTCGCCGATATAGTTGAGCGAGCTGGCCCGATGGCGGGCAACCGTGTCGATGGTCTGGGTGAGCGCCAGTTTGCGCTCTTCAGGCGTGATGAAGCCTTCCCGCTCCATGGCAGCCAGTACGAGCTTGGCCCGCTCCTGAGCTTCCTTGGGATTCTTGTTGGGGGCAAGGCGCGATGGAGCCTTCAGCAGACCAGCAATGGTTGCTGCCTCGGAAAGGGTCAGCATCGAGGCGGGCTTGTTGAAATAGGTGCGTGCTGCAGCGTCGACGCCGATGGCACCGGACCCCAGATAGACCCGGTTGAGATACATCTCAAGGATCTCTTCCTTGGAATATTTCGTCTCCAGCCAGATCGCCAGAATCAGCTCCTGCACCTTGCGCTCGAGAGTTCGTTTGTGCTCGAGAAACAGGTTCTTGGCCAACTGCTGCGTCAGTGTGGAGCCCCCTTGCGAAACGCGGCCGCGCACAAGGTTCATCACCATGGCACGCGTGAAGCCGATGGGGTCGAAGCCGAAATGATGGAAGAAGCGATGATCCTCGATGGCCACTACCGCATCAACCAGATAGGGCGGCATCGAGGAAATGCTGACCTTCTGGCCGCCGGTCTTGCCGCGGTTGGCAATGAGCCCGCCATCTTCCGAGATGATCTGAACGTTCGGCGGGCGATCCGGAATCTTCCAGTCGGTCGACTGAGGCAGCTTGGCGCCATAATAGAGGACGATGCCACCTGCAACAATCGACCCCCAGATCCCGAAAATCACCATCCAATAGGCAAGCCGTCTGGAGAGGCGGAACAGCGTTCCCCAGAAAGACCCGTGCCGGGACGTGGTTTTCCGGCCAGTGGGTTTGCTACCCTTGCGGCCACCGCCGCTCCCGCCAGACCCGCCGCCGCGGCCAGAGTTGCCGCCACCGGATCCACCGCCAAATGTCCCTCCGGCAGACGCCCCACCGGCATCACCGCCGCGTGGTCCTCTTGCCGAGGTCCCACCCGTCGGGCCGCTGCCCTTGCGTTGGGGTGCCTTGCCGTCCGCTCTTTTCGGTCGTTTCTGGCTGCGTTTGGAGGAAGAGCCCGGCTGGCTTCTGTCCTCGTCGCTCAGCCGGATGTCACTGAGAGAACCCGGAGGGGGAGAATTGCGGTTCGGCGTCATGTTTCTTGGCGTGGTCTCTGTCTGGTTCGTCTCTGGATCCACGCAAGGCGGGAGCCGGAGACGGAATTGGGTCTTGGTGACCTTGCACAGGAGATCCTGTGAAGGCTCTGGGAAAATCAGCTTGGGACTATTGTGCCATAATAAGGCAATTCATGGGCGGAATCGCACAGAATCCCTCATTGGTGGCGCAGGAACATCCTACAGCGCCGAACCCAAAGGTCTTGTTAACAATAATGGCAGCATGGCGGACCATGCACAGGCTGCGTCTCCTTGCATGGAGGCTGTCCGATAGGGAAGGACCTTCACGTCTGCGGTTTCCTGCTTGCAAGGTGGGGTCATTTGAGTGGGGCCGGGATCTGGCTCGCGAGGGACATCAGCCATCCGGTGGAAAAACAGACCGCTTGTTTTGAACAGCATCAATTGTGAAAACATGGTTAAAAAAGTATTAATTTCAACGCATCAAGTATTTGTGAATGAGAATTAACCGAGCCGCATCAATGCTTTCGTTCTTTTGTTAACGTTAAGTAAACAAATGGAAAGATTCTTAAGTAAAAACCAGTCATTCTGTTAAAAGTGAATGCCATATGTCTTTTTAAAATCTTTTAGCGTTGATGCGTGGGGGTACTCGTGGCTCATCAGGAAGCGAATAGCAAACAACATGTGGATTGGGTCGACCTTGCCAAGGGGCTGACGATCCTGCTTGTTGTGATCATGCACTCCATCAACGGAGTGGAGAAGATTCTCGGCGAAGGCTGGATGCATGTGGTTCTGGCGTATGCGACGCCGTTTCGCATGCCTGTGTTCTTTGCCGTGGCGGGGCTTTTCGCCGCCCGCGCCATCACCAAGGACTGGTCTGTCTTCATGGACAAGAAATTTGCCCATTTCGGCTATTTCTATTTTCTCTGGATGACAATCGAGTTTGCCTTCAAGGCACCATTCTTCATCCAGCAGACCAGCGTTGAGGAAACGGTTCTCTATTATCTGGCTTCCTTCGTGCAGCCGTTTGGACCGCTGTGGTTCATCTATCTGTTGCCGATCTTCTTTGTCGCCCTGAGACTGACCCAAAAGCTGCCGATGGTGCTGCAGTTTGCTTTGGCGATCCTCATGAAGTTCACGCTGACCGGAACCGGTGTGGTGATCGTCGACTTCTTCTCGACCTATTATGTCTTCTTCCTGGTTGGCCATTTCGGCCGTGACCTCTGGTTTGCCCTCGCTGCCGCCGCCCGGCAGCACAAGGCTGCCTCTGTCGCAGGCATCCTGCTCTGGGCAACCATCAACGGGCTGGTGGTCTGGTTTGGTTATGGCGAGCTGGTGCCCGTTGCCATCATCATGGGGGTGCTTGGCTTCATCGCTGTTGTCGATTTCATGGGCATCATCAATGAATTCTTCCTCGGTCGCCAGTTGGCAAAGGTGTTTCGTTTCTGTGGCCAACGTTCCTTGCCGATCTATCTGGGCTTCTTCCTGCCGATGGGTATCTCGCGGATTCTCGTGCTGAAATTCGGCAATGGCGATTCCGGGCTTTCCGCCTTCCTCGTGGCTACGGCGACCGTGATCGGGGCGATTCTGATGTATGAAATCGTCAAGCGTATCAAGATCGGCACCTTCCTCTATGTCCGTCCTAACTGGGCGAGACTGCAGCCCCGCCGCAAACAGGTTGCTGTTCCGGCCGAATAGGCGGCTTGGCAACAAGCCAGACCAGCATCATCGTGAGACAGGCTCCCCGGTTGTCACCATCAACCCGGGAGCCTTTTCTTTTGCCCTTTCCTTTGCCCCTTAGCTTGCGCTAAGGTCGGATGGAATTATGATCATGGTTTGTTCGCGTTTCTCCGCGGGGAGGGACGCGTCGACCAGGCGGCATCGCACATAAGCATGAGGGAATGGTATCGATGGCTGAAAAACCGCATCTCTTTTTGATTGACGGCTCCTCCTATATATTCCGCGCCTACCATGCACTGCCGCCGCTGACGCGCAAGAGCGACGGTCTGCCGGTTGGTGCGGTGGCCGGTTTCTGCAACATGCTCTGGAAGCTGATTGCTGACGGAGATCAGGGCATCGTTGGCGTGACCCCGACCCATGTGGCGGTGATTTTCGACGCCAAGGGCGACACCTTCCGCAACAAGATCTACGATCAGTACAAGGCCCAGCGCCCGCCAGCACCGGAGGATCTGGTGCCCCAGTTCGGGCTTATCCGCGATGCCGTGCGGGCCTTCAACATCGCCTGTATCGAGCTTGAAGGCTATGAGGCCGATGACATCATCGCCACCTATTCCGAGCAGGCCTTGGCCGAAGGTGCCGACGTGACCATCATTGGCTCGGACAAGGACCTGATGCAGCTCGTCCGCCCCGGTGTGATAATGGTCGATACCATGAAGAACAAGCGGATCGGCGCAGACGAGGTGGTCGAGAAATTCGGCGTCATGCCGGACAAGGTGGTCGAGGTGCAGGCGCTTGCTGGCGACTCCGTCGACAACGTGCCCGGTGTGCCAGGCATTGGCATCAAGACAGCCGCCCAGCTCATCAATGAATTCGGTGATCTGGAAACCCTGTTGGCTCAGGCCGAAAGCATCAAGCAGAAGAAGCGCCGCGAAAATCTGATCGAATTTGCCGAACAGGCCCGTATTTCGAAGGAACTCGTGTTCCTCAAGCGCGATGTGCCACTGCCGCTGGGCCTTGATGCTCTGGCCTGCTGTGATCTGGAAGGGCCCAAGCTGGTCGCCTTCCTGAAGGCCATGGAATTCACCACGCTCACCCGCCGCGTTGCCGAAGCCACGGGGGCAGAGGCCGCCGAGGTAGAACCGGCCAGCCTTGAGGTTGCCGGTTGGGAAGCTGCAGCCCCTGCCACCGCCAGCACGGGTGATGATGCGGTGGATGATGGCAGAGATCCGACCCCTGCCGACCTCGCGGCAAAGATGGCCGCCGATGTCGCTGCCCTGCCGATCGACAACCAGAGTTATCAGACCGTGCGCACCATGGCGGAGCTGCAGGCCTGGCTTGATGAGGCGAAGCGCATCGGCCAGGTGGCGGTGGATACCGAGACCGACAGCCTTGATGCCATGCAGGCCAATCTCGTCGGCGTTTCGCTGGCAACCGAGCCGGGAAAGGCCTGCTACATTCCGCTTGCTCATATGTCCGGCGAAGGCGACATGTTCGGCGGCGGGCTGGTGGAAGGCCAGATTCCGCTTCAGCAGGCGGTGAAGGCTCTCAAGGGCATGCTGGAAGATCCCTCGATTCTCAAGATCGGCCAGAATCTCAAATATGACACCCTGCTGCTCTCGCGCTACGATATCGAAGTCGCCCCCATCGACGACACCCTGCTGCTGTCCTATGTGCTCGATGCGGGCAAGCACGGCCACGGCATGGATGAGCTTTCCGAGCTGTGGCTTGGCCACAAGCCCATCGCCTTCAAGGACGTGGCTGGCAGTGGCAAGGGGCAGATGACCTTCGACAAGGTCGAGATCGAAAAGGCAACTCCTTACGCCGCCGAGGATGCGGATGTCACCCTGCGGCTCTGGATGATCCTCAAGCCGCGCCTTGCCGCCGATGGCATGACCTCGGTCTATGAACGGCTGGAGCGGCCGCTGCTGCCGGTGCTGCGCCGCATGGAAGCGCGCGGAGTATCGGTCGACCGGCAGATCCTGTCGCAGCTGTCCGGCACATTCGCGCAAGGGATGGCCCGGCTGGAGGAGGAAATCCACCAGCTCGCCGGCCAGAATTTCAACATCGGCAGCCCCAAGCAACTCGGCGATATCCTGTTTGGCGAAATGGGCCTGCCCGGCGGCAAGAAAACCAAGACCGGGGCCTGGTCGACATCGGCCAGCGTGCTGGAAGATCTCGCCGCCGAAGGCCACGAGTTGCCGCGCCGCGTGGTGGAATGGCGCCAGCTCTCCAAGCTCAAGAGCACCTACACCGATGCCCTGCCGACCTTCATCAACCCCGAGACAAGGCGCGTCCATACCTCCTATTCGCTGGCAGCCACCAGCACCGGCCGTCTGTCGTCCTCTGACCCGAACCTGCAGAACATTCCGGTGCGCACGGAGGAAGGCCGCAAGATCCGCACGGCATTCATCGCCGAGGCGGGCAACAAGCTGGTCTCTGCCGACTATAGCCAGATCGAGCTGCGCGTACTGGCCCATATGGCCGATATCCCGCAATTGAGGAAAGCTTTCGAAGACGGCCTCGACATTCACGCCATGACCGCCTCGGAAATGTTCCACGTGCCGCTTGCCGAGATGGATGCTGCCACCCGCCGCCGGGCCAAGGCGATCAACTTCGGCATCATCTATGGCATTTCCGCCTTTGGCCTTGCCAACCAGCTCGGCATCTCCCGCACCGAGGCCAAGGATTATATCGACACCTATTTCGAGCGCTTCCCCGGCATCCGCGACTATATGGAGGCCACCAAGAAGTCAGCCCGTGAGCAGGGCTATGTGGAGACCATCTTTGGTCGCAAGATCCACTATCCCGAGATCAATTCCAAAAACCCCAACATGAAGGCCTTTCAGGAGCGCGCCGCCATCAATGCCCCCATTCAGGGCTCGGCAGCAGATATCATCCGCCGCGCCATGGTACGCATGGAAGACGCCCTCAGCGAAGCCGGGTCATCGGCCCGCATGCTGCTGCAGGTGCATGACGAACTGATCTTCGAAGTGCCCGAGGTCGAGGTCGACGACACCATCAAGGTGGTCCGCACCATCATGGAAGGGGCACCGATGCCCGCCCTGCAGCTGAGTGTGCCGCTGAAGGTCGATGCCAACGCCGCCGACAACTGGGACGAGGCGCATTGATGGCCAGCGCCACCGCGCTCATTCGCCCAGCGAACAGCGCTGATCTTGATGCCGTGGTGGCCTTCCATGTTCGCCTCTGGCGTGAAACCTATCGCACGATGGCGCCAGAAGCGGCCTATGACGCCCTTGATGAGGCCCGTCGCCGCCCTTCCTGGCAAGCCAGCCTGTCCCAGCCCAAGCTGGGGCAGCAGACATGGATTGCCGAACGGCAGGGAGAGGTTGTCGGCCTCGTCGCCTTCGGTCCTGCGAGCCATGAAGTCTTTGGAGATGCAGGCGAAATCAAGCATCTCTATGTGGACTCCAAGGCTCGCCGAACGGGTCTTGGCCGCAAGCTGGCGGCTCTTGCCTTTGCGGAACTTGCCAAGTCCGGGTTTGATCGAGCGGCTCTGGCCGTCGTCCGTGATAACCATACGGCCATTCGCTTCTATGAAGCCATGGGCGGCAGGAAAATCGGTGCTTACACCGACCCCGGCCCCATGTGGCGCTCGGAGAATCTGGCCTATGGCTGGGAGATCGGGGAGTAGGCTGTGGTCGTTGTGCGGGCACGGATGAGGATGGAAGCAATGATGGGGGGAATGGAGAAAATCTTTGAACCGTATGACAGTACTGCTTGTTGTTTATGTGGTTCACGCAGTCACTTATCAGGAGAGCACAAAATCAAGGCATCCCAACTGCGAAAGCAATTTGGTATTGAGCCTATGTTGATTGGGTCTTTTGATGGTAGGAGTAAGCCCAAGTTTGCGCAAGGTCCAAAGTCAAAAGCGTTTCATTTCTCGGCTCCTGTATGTGTTAAGTGCAATTCGCTAAAGACACAAAATGCGGACAAAGCCTTCGACCAATTTCATCAAATGGCCTCAGAAGTGGTTGCGTGCGGAAGTGATCCAAAGATTTTATTTTCTAAGCCAGAATGGTCAGAAAATACCAACAACTATCTTGATTTATATCGCTTTTTTGCGAAGCAATTGGCCTGTCAGATAGCGCAGTCAAATGGCCCACGGTTTAAGATTATCTGCGACTTTGCTATAGGGATGTCGCGGATTAATCCAATACAACTCTTCATTGATCGAGATCCTGCTATCGATGTGCTTCCCGCTCTATTGAGGAATGAGGGAGTGGCTGGACATGGCGGGCTACAAGTATGCTATGGCTCTTTTGGAGTCGTTTGTAGATTTGGGTCATCGCTAACAATCGGAGAGATGCGATACAACTTTGCGATTGGTTTGGCCCCGATTGTTGGCTTAGCTCTTAGAATTCAATATCCTAACTTTGAACAAAAGTGCAAGGCAGCTTGGAAAGCACTAAAACTGGAATAGTGAATTTTGAGGTATCTTTTGTAAGTGCAGATTTTGCGAGTAGGTCAACCGGAGGCAGAGCAGTCATTCTTTAATCAAAGTTCAAGCCTGCTCACCCCAGCACCAGAATCAGCACGCCACAGACAATCAGCCCGCAGCCGATCAGCTCCAGCCGGTTGATCTTTTCCTTGAAGATGAAGACCGACGAGGCGAAGGTGAAGAGCATTTCCACCTGCGCCAGCGCCTTGACAAGGGCGGCCTGTTGCAGGGTCATGGCCATGAACCAGCCAAAGCTGGCCGACGCACCGACAAAGCCGGTGGCAAGGGATGGCTTCCACGCCCGCGCCACGCGGCCCCATTCCTCGCGCTCTCGAACCGTGATCCAGAGGCCCATCAGAACGGTCTGGATGAGGATGGCAGTGGCCAGCGTGAAGCTGGCCTGCAAGATGTAATCCGGCGCGACCATGTCCGGCACCAGCGATAGCGACGCCTGTCTGTAGCCTGCCGCCGCCACGCCGAACAGCGAGCCGGAGGCAAGGCCGATCAGCGCCGTGCGCGAGAAGGTGGATGTGATCAGTGTGCGCACCGATAGCGTCGTGCGGGCAACCGAGATCAGCATCACCCCGAACACGGCCACGCCGATGGCCACCAGCGCCGATGTCCTGATGGTTTCGGAAAAGAACAGGAAGGCGAACAGAGCTGCCTGCGCCGGTTCGGTCCGGCTGTAGGCGGTTCCGACGGTGAAGTTGCGGAAGGAAAACAGATGCACCAGCAGAAACTGTGCGCCAATCTGTGTCAGCGCCGCCACCATCACCCAGAACAGGAACGGGCCGTTGAAGGACGGCAGCGTCGCCCCGCTCAGCCCTGCATAGCCGAACAGATAGAGCAGGGCAAACGGCACCCCGAAGGCAAAGCGCACGAAGGTCGCGCCAGTTGTGCTGAGCGCGCCCTTGAGGTGTTTTTGCAAGACCGAACGGATATTCTGCAGAAAGGCTGCGGAGATGGTGATGAGAATCCAGGTCGGCATGAAGCACCTATGGCAAGGGAAGGGATGGCGCGGGAAGGGGGCATGAAAAAGCCCCGCCCCGCCGCGAACACTCGACGATCAGAGCGAGGCCATTGGGGAATAGACGATACGGCTCCTACCAGTCAAGCGCCAGTGCAGACCAGATCTCGTCAAACATCGCCCGTGCAGCCCGTGGGCTGACGGTGTTGAGCGGATCGATGGCAAACCCGGCAAAGATCATCTCCTTGTCCCGGTTCATCACGCCATCGAGCACCAGTTGCTGGATTTCCAATACGCGATCTTCCAGCGCCTGAACTGCCGTTGGCAGGATGCCACAGCCGATCGGCTCGACCTTGTTTTTGGAAATAAGGCCATAGCTCTCGACGATGGTACCAACCGGCGCATCCGGGTTCTGCCCCATGTTGGGCATGTTGAAGTTGGTGCGGACCAGCTCGTCGGTGGCACCAGCCAGCGCTTCGAGCAGCAGCACGCCTTCCTCGCCCGAGGGAGCGAGATCTTCTTCGAGATATTTCTGGCGGGCTTCATCGGGGTTGTTGGCCCGCTTGATGCGCCATTCATAGGGCGTCATGCAAACACCCCAGCTGTTGATCTCTGCCTTTGACGAGAGATACCACGGCACGAACTCGGCCAGATGCCTGTCTCCGGCAGCGCCCAGTACGCCGAAGCGGGCGAGGAAATCCTCGGCGATCTTGAACTCGGAGGTAAACCATTCTTCCTTGGCCTCGCGCTCAAGGGCAATCCGGCTGAGACTTTCCGGTTCGCCCTCGGTCATGGCAGCTGCGAATTCGGTCAGAATGCTGCGCCCCTTCCAGACAGCATCGGTGGCGAAGGTGAAATGGTTGACGCCGGAAATGTCGAGCTTGATGTCCTGACGGCTCGGCAGATCGACCTTGTAGGTCTCGGCAATCCACTTGGCCAGCATCTCCTGGGTGTGGAACACCTCGTGGCAGCAGCCAAGCGCCTTGATGTCTGGCTCTGCGGCATAGAGCGCACCGGTGCACCAGGCCATCGGGTTGGTATAGTTGATCACCCACGCATCCGGGCAGACGGCCATGATATGGCGGGCAAACTCGGCCATGGACGGGATCGAACGGATGGCGCGGGCGATGCCTCCCGGACCGGTGGTGTCACCAACCGTCTGGTAGATGCCATATTTCTCCGGAATCTTGAGGTCGATGAAGCGCTTCTCTGTTGGCCCCGGCTCAATTGAGATAACGACGAAATCTGCTCCTTCGAGAGCCTCATCAAGGCTATCTTCAACCTCTACCGTAAAGTGGCTGCGCGCGCCGGGCTTGTCGAAAATCCGGGCGCTGATCTCCCTGTTTTTCAGAGCGGCAGCATGGTCGATATCATAGAGAACAAGGCTGCCGGTCAGCTTGTCGGACAGGGCCAGATCGGCCATCAGGCGCAGTGCCCATTGTTGGCTGCCGCCGCCGATATAGGTAATCTTGACTTGTTTCATCGCAATCGCTCTCCGTGCCTTTCGTGGCCTTTCGGGTTGACCCTGCTGTGCCGACCCGCCTGTCGCAACTGTCTTTGCTGTTCGGGGCTGGCCATAGGCGCTTGTTATCATGCTCACGTCCCAAGGAGGCGGGGCAGGGTGGACCAATCGTGTCGTGGAAACCAAACTGGAATATTAGCATATGAGTTAATCAATACCGCGCCTTGCGGCGGTCTGCAACCAGACATGGAGGCCTTGAATTGTGGGGTACACAGCTATCTCGGACTGGGCAGATTTTATGGTAAACAAAATATTAACCACTAGCCTTGATGCTGCTTGCGGGGTGATTTGTCAAACTTTGAACGTATTTGAAAGGCACATAAGGTCTTGCCGCTTGGTGTGTTTTCAAAGTGAAACAAACCGGTCCCAAACCGACACCAGGCTTGCTACGCTCCCGAAGCCATTCGGTTGGAGCTCCCCGTCAAGATGACAAGAACCAAAAGGTCAACGGAATGAAATCCCAAACCGGAAAACTCACGCTCGCGCTGTTTCTGGTCGTCGCGAGTTCCTGCCCGCTAACCGCATATGCGATGGACAGCAAGGTGCGCAACTGGCTCAAGGACATGGCGCCGCAGGAACGTATGGTCCAAGTCTGCAACATGGATGCAATGGGCAAACTCGATGCGGATCGCCTGGTGGACTACACCTTTTCCAGCCCGCAGATCGATGACAACACGGTGACGGCCGACGGCGCGGCCTACCGGAGCAACGGGCGCTGGTACAAGGTGAGTTATTTGTGCAACACCAGCAAAGACCAGATGGAGGTCCTCAAGCTCAGCCTCACCAAGGGCGATGAAGTGCCCAAGGATCAGTGGACCCAACTCAATCTCTTCAACTGACCAATTTGAGTGTCGCCGGCAGGTAGGCCTTGTATCGGTACCGCCTACTGGATCTGCATTTCGGTCTGGGACATGTTGCCATCGGCCTTGAAACAGACTGCCTGATCCTGCGGCACCTCGATCCAGCATTCCGACTGCCGGTCGATCGGCTCGGACACCAGCACCACATCGCCATTGTCATAGCGCCGGTAATAGAGCGACGGGGCATGATGGTCGGTTGAGCAGCGGAAGCCGCACAGGCGCTTGCCGTCCGACAGGCAGGATGTAAACCGCAGCGGTGCGTCGATCCCCTTGTCCCTCATCGCCTTGTGAACGCGGTTCAGAACCGTGCGCATCGCCTTCACCGGGCAAGACTGCAGATCCTCCTGAATGGCGAGCAGGAACAACAGCTCCGAATCCGTGCTGCCAAACCGGTGCTCATAATAGGCGTCGCCCAACTGGGTCTCGAGCTCGCGGCGCACCAGATGATAATCGCCGATCTGGCCATTGTGCATGAACATCCATTTGCCATAGGCAAACGGGTGGCAGTTGCAGCGGTTGGTTGCCGTGCCGGTCGAGGCGCGGACATGGGCAAAGAACAGCGGCGACTGGATCTGGGCGGCCAGACTCTTGAGATTGGTGTCGTTCCAGGCAGGCAGGATCTCCCGATAGAGCCCCGGATTTTCCTTGGCTCCATACCAGCCGATCCCGAACCCGTCGCCGTTGGTGACGGTCTTGCCGCGCTCGGCATGCAGACTCTGATGGATCAGCGAGTGATCCGCAGTTGTCACATAATGCTCGAGAAAAACAGGCTGCCCCTTGTATGCGACCCAGCGACACATTTCATTCTCCGGAAACTGACGACGAATTCCATTCCTTTTATATCTGTCCGGGGACAAGGAAAAGCGATCCCTTCTGCAAATCTTGTTTGGCCGACAAAAACAGTGACTTTCAGGGCCTTTACCCAATCTCGCGCGGGCCGGTTGCCGAGAAAACACATGGGATGCCCCTTTGGGGAAGTCATCCGGCTGTCATCTGCCTTCGCTAAAGCATCTCGCAGATTATCAGCCATCCAGGAGGATTCCATGTTCAAATCCGTTTCCCGGGCGCTGCTTCTTGCAAGCTGCTTTGCCCTGCCAGCCGCCTCTGAAGCCGCCGCGCTCACCCTTGAGCCGATCGCCAGCTATGAAAACAAGGTGTTCGACGAAGGCGCGGCCGAGATTGTCGCCTATGACAAAGTGGGCAAGAAGCTCTATGTCGTCAACGGCCATGACAAGGCAATCGATGTGCTGGACATCTCCAATCCATCGAAGATCGAAAAGTCCGGCGAACTGAACGTCACGAATTTCGGCAAGGGTGCAAATTCTGTTGATGTTCATGGCGACTATGTTGCCATCGCCGTCGAGAACAAGGACAAGCAAGCCAACGGCAAACTGGTCGTCTACAAGACCGATGGAACGCTGGTTGGCGACGTCGAACTGGGCGCTCTGCCGGATTGTGTGGTCTTCTCGCCAAACGGTGAATTCGTGATGGTTGCAAACGAAGGCGAACCGTCTGACGATTTCAAGACCGATCCTGTCGGCACCGTTTCCATCGTCGCCATCCCGTCGCTTGAAGTGAAAACCGTATCCTTCGCCAATCTGAAGGCAGACGATTTCGGCGCCGACTTCCACACCGCCGCTCCGGAGGGCATTTCCTTCGAGCAGCAGATCGAGCCGGAATATGTCGCCATCACGCCCGACAGCAAGACCGCCTTTGTCTCCCTGCAGGAAAGCAACGCCATTGCCGTGATCGACACGGAAACCGCCGCGCTGAAAAAGGTCTTCTCGCTCGGCTTCCAGGACTATTCCAAGGTCAAGGCCGATCTGTCCGACAAGGATGGCGGCATCAACCGCAAGAACTGGCCGGTGCTTTCCTTCCGCATGCCGGACACCGTCAAGGCCTTCACGAAGGATGGCGTCAACTATGTGGTTATGTCGAACGAAGGCGACAGTCGCGACTATGACGGCTATTCCGAAGAAGCCCGAGTCAAGGACATCAAGCTGGATCCGACGGCCTTCCCGAATGCCGAAGAGCTGCAGAAGAAGGAAAATCTTGGCCGCCTGAAAATCACCACCGCACAGGGCGATACCGATGGTGATGGTGACTTTGACGTGCTCTATGGCTACGGCGGCCGCTCCTTCTCGATCTTCAACGAAGCTGGCGAGATGGTGTTCGATTCCGCAGACGAAATCGAAGCCAAGATGGCCGAACTGCAGCCGACCGCTTTCAACAGTGAAGGGGCCGTTGAAAGCTTCGACAGTCGTTCCGACGATAAGGGCACCGAGCCGGAAGCGCTGGAACTGGCCGAAATCGACGGCAGGCTCTATGCCTTTGTTGGTCTGGAGCGCATGAGCGGCATTGTTGTCTATGACATCACCGACCCGGCCAAGGCTTCCTATGTTACCTATGCGAGCAACGTCAAGCTCGATGGCGAGTCAGAAAAGCTGACTGCTGGAGACATCGCGCCGGAAGGCATCAAGTTCATTGATGGCAAGGACAGCCCCAATGGCAAGCCGATGATCGCTGTTGCCAACGAGGTGTCCGGTTCCGTCACCCTCTGGGCCATCAAATAGGCGGTCGGCACAGCCTTGGAATGAACGCTAAACTATAGGCCCGCCCAGTTTCTCAGGGCGGGCCTATACATTTGGAGGCGGCTTCATCTTGCTGGAGTGGAGCCGCCTCTATTGCATCTGTGGCTATGAATGCCTTGTCGTCGATGCTTTATTCTCTTCGTCTGCCTCTTCCGGCTTGGCGCCATCGTTTCCACCCTCGGAGCTGGACGAATCCGGGCTCAGAATCTCGGCAAGGGCATCGCGCGACAGGCTCCCCATGAAGTCGCCTTCCTCGTTGACCACGGGTACCGGATAGTCCGACGCCAGTGTTTCAGGCAGCACAGCCTCCAGTGCAGCATCTGGCGCAATCGGTTCCAGATCCTCGTAATGCACTTCACTGAGCGCCGCCGTCTTGTCTTCCTGATAATATTCCTCAAGGCTCTCCTGCGAGAGCATGCCCTGATAGCCATCCTCCGTCACATGGAAGGCATAGTCATCCTTGTGCGCCCGCATCTGCTTGAGGGCACCTTCGATCGTGGTTGCAGTGATGCGGAAGCCCTGCGGCTGCATGACGGTTTCAACGGTCAGCGCCCGGGCGCGGTTGACGTCACGGACAAAGGCCTCGACATAGTCGGTGGCCGGGTTGAGCAGGATCTCTTCAGGCTTGTCATCCTGCACCAGCTCGCCGTCTTTCAGAATGGCGATGTTGTTGCCCAGACGCAGGGCCTCGTCGAGGTCATGAGTGATGAAGATGATCGTCTTCTGCAGCTTGTCCTGCAGCTCGATCAGCTGGTCCTGCATTTCGGAGCGGATGAGCGGATCAAGTGCCGAGAAGGCCTCGTCCATCAGCAGAATATCGGCATTGGTGGCAAGAGCACGGGCAAGGCCGACGCGCTGCTGCTGGCCGCCGGAAAGCTGCGCCGGATACTGGTTTTCATAGCCTGCAAGCCCCACCGTTTCCAGCCATTCCACGGCACGGTCGTTGGCTTCCTTCTTCCTGACGCCCTGAATGGTCAGTCCGAAGGTGACATTGTCGAGCACCGTGCGGTGTGGCAACAGGCCGAAGCGCTGGAACACCATGGACATCCGGTGGCGCCGGAACTCTTCCAGCTCCTTGGCCGAAAGGGTCATGACGTCGATACCACCGACGAGAATCTGGCCTTCGGTTGGCTCGATCAGCCGGTTGAAATGGCGGATGAGGGTCGACTTGCCCGAACCGGACAGCCCCATGATCACCGAGATATCGCCTTCCTTGATCGTCAGGTTGATATCCTTGAGGCCAAGCGTGTGGCCGGTGCGGGCGAGAATCTCGTCCTTGCTCAGCCCTTCATGCACCAGCGGCATGTGAACCTTGGGTTCGGGGCCGAACAGCTTGTAGAGCCCTTTGACTTCAATCAGTGTATCGCTCATCAGTGGGCTCCCTTCATGTGCTTCTGGCTTCGTTTGGCATAGGCCTGGGAGACCCGGTCGAAGATGATGGCCAAAGCGACGATTGCCAGACCATTGAACAGACCGAGCGTGAAATACTGATTCTGGATCGACTTGAGAACCGGCTGACCAAGGCCTTTCACCCCGATCATCGAGGCAACAACGACCATGGCGAGCGCCATCATGATGGTCTGGTTGATACCGGCCATGATGTTCGGCATTGCCAGCGGAATCTGCACGTTGAACAGGCGCTGCCAGCCATTGGCACCAAAGGCCGTTGCCGCTTCCAGTACCTCCTTGTCAACCAGTCGGATACCAAGGTTGGTAAGGCGGATCACTGGCGGGATGGCATAGATCACCACGGAAATGAGCCCGGGGATCTTGCCGATCCCCAAGAGCATGACCACCGGGATGAGATAGACGAAAGCCGGCATTGTCTGCATCACATCGAGGATGGGGGTCATGATTTTTTGGAAACGGTCGGACCGCGCCATGCCAATGCCAACGGGAATGCCGAGCAGAATCGAGATCAGCGTGCAGACTGTGATCATCGACAGCGTCGACATGGTGTCTTCCCACATGCCGAAATAGCCCACCAGCAACAGGGAAATCACGACACCGACGAGCAGTTTCCAGGACCGGCTGGCGTAAAAGACAATGGCCCCGATGACCAGAATGATAATCGGCCAGGGCGTTGTGATCAGAAGTTTTTCGAACCAGACCAGAAAAGACAGGACTGGATGGAAAAAGCCCTCAATCACATCACCGTATTCACGCGAGAACGCCTTGTAGGCCCCATCGAGCGTTTTTCGTATAGCCAGCAGATCAAGGCGATCCAGCTGGGGAAATTTCGTTAGCCATGACGCATCCGCCATATAGTGTCTCCTATTCTTCTCTCGAGACGGCGGATATTGTTCTTATCGATCCGTTTTCCGGCAAGCGCCACCTCGATTTCCTTAAACACATTGTCTTCTCTACCCCGCCAAGCAGCCCGGGGAGAAAAGCAGACCCCTCACGAAAGAACCCGGGCGACAGAAACCGCCCGGGGAAACAATTTGCCAGATCTGGCCAGATTACATTGCGTCGACGGCCGTCTTGACCTTGGCGGCGATGTCTTCCGGCAGCCATTTGGTCCACTGGTCGGCGTTATTCTGCATGTAGTAGATTGCCGCGATTTCACCGTCGGCCTGATTGTCTTCCATCCAGGCCAGAAGCTCGTTCATCTGGGCGTTCTTGAAGGAAAGCTTGCCAAGGAAATCCATGATCTCGGGGTGAGACTTGGCGAATTCGCCGGTGGTGACAACCTGCACCAGAGAAGGCGGATACATGGTCGGCTTCGGATCCATGCAGTCTTCCTGCGTGATGCAGCCCTTGAACATGTCTTCGTCAATGCCCGAGCCGAAGTCGACCTTGGTCATCTTGTATTTGCCAAGAACGGCGGTTGGCGCCCAATAGTAGCCGAACCATGCTTCCTTGCGTTCATAGGCCTTGGCGATGGCCCCGGAGAGACCTGCGCCTGAACCCGGGTCGACAATTTCAAACCCGGCATCTGCAAGTTTCAGGGCACGGAACAGATTGCCGGAGCTGATCTGACAGTTCCAGCCAGCCGGGCAGCCATAGAAGGCGCTCTTTTCCGGATCTTCCGGATGGGTGAACAGCTTGGCGTTCTTGATCACACCTTCGATGGTGGCAAGGCTCGGGTCCTTCTCGACCATGTAGTCAGGCACCCAGAAGCCTTCTTCCCCGCCGTCGGAAAGGGATTTGCCAGCAATCGCCAGACGCCCCTCGGCGACACCCTTGTCGATGGCCTCGCGCATGGAATTGGACCAGAATTCGGGTGCAATGTCAGGTTCGCCCTTTTCGGTCATGGACGCGCCGGTCGGCATGGTATCGCCAGGAACCATCTCGGCCTCACAGCCAAAGCCGTGTTCCAGGACAATACGGTCGATATTGCCGATCAGGGTGGCCGAGTTCCAGTTCATGTCGGCGATCTTCACCGAACCACAGTCGGCTGCCTGCGCGGAAATGGCCGAGCCAGTTACCACAAGGGCAGCGATCAATAGGCGTTTCATAGTCTACCTCCAAGAGTAGCGATTCAATTTCGTTCGAACTTGGCGCAGTCTGGCTCAAAGCCGTCGCGCCGGATCTGCAAATTCTTGCGGCGCGGCTCTGTGACCGGCCCGCCTTCACACCGCCGAGCACATGAACGTGCGCGGCGAACAAAAAGAATAAAATTCACAACTCGCCCCTAAAAATCAGTCAATACAGACCGACAAATGGTCGAGATTTTTCTACGCGCGCAAATCTAACAATTACCGCCACCATTCGTCAATGGAATATCCGTATGAAAATGGTTGTTCGATCTAGCGGATCGCCATTCATGAAATTTTTATTTTCATAAGATTTTTAGATAATCTTGAATTTTATCATGTTGTTCGTTTTTATTATAATAATTCTTTTAAACGTCTTTAATAATATTGATTTTTCAGGAAAATTTATTTTTACAGATGCTTGTCCCGAATCCCGTTTCGGGGCCTTTCGCGCTGTGGCGCAAGTCTTCATCTGCACAAATACTGGCACCCCAAATCGCTCCCTGACACAGTTTACACTGCGAGGAAATTGTTGATTTTTATTGACTTTGTTTTGGACAGACGGGGGAATGTGGCCAAAAGAAGGCACGGCTTTGCTATGCCCGCGTTCAGCGACGCAAGCCTGCAAGGCTCAAATCCGGAAAGAGAAGTCCTATTCGCCCTCGCCGAACAGGTCGCCAATCAGCGCATTGAGCGCATCGACGACTGCCTGGGCATCATTGCCCTCGGCAACGACATCAATGGCACAGCCGGGAGCCGCAGCCAGCATCATCAGGCCCATGATGGACGTGCCACACACCGTCTGGCCATCCTTGGAAACAGAGACCCTTGCGTCAAACCGGTCAACCAACTGTACGAATTTTGCTGAAGCGCGGGCGTGCAGGCCACGTTTGTTCTTGATGATCAGTCGGTCTGAAACTGAAACCTGGGACACGGAAACCGTTATCTTTCTAGCTGGGTTGGGTGCATTTTATTCAATGCATATCATGAAAATCTTGACGGTTCATTTACCATCTCAGCCCCGCTGTCAGCCAACCGTCCATGCAGACAGCGCAAGCTCCGGGGCTATTCGCCCGACAGCAGCTTGCTTGCGATATTGATATATTTGCGGCCTGCGTCACAAGCCTCGTTGACAGCCTCGTCCAGAGTGCGATCAGCCCGGACACTGGCCAGCTTGATCAGCATGGGCAGGTTGACACCGGCCAGAACCTCGATACGGCTTTCGTCCATCACCGAAATCGCCATGTTGGATGGCGTGCCACCGAACATGTCTGTCAGCAGAACGACGCCCTTGTCGCTGTCGACCGCTTCAACCGCATTGAGAATATCCTGACGCCGCTGTTCCATGTCATCATCGGGACCAATGCAGATGGTCTCGATCTGCTGCTGAGGTCCGACGACATGTTCCAACGCCGCCCGGAATTCCTCGGCCAATCGACCATGGGTTACAAGGACAAGACCAATCATGATGTCTCTGCTCTCCTTCTTGGTGAAGCCACACGGCTTCTCTTACTTTCAGTCCGGCAATGAGGCGGACCATCTCCCGAAGCTGAAGTATCGCCTATCATGACCACTCGTTAGGCGAACGCAAGCCCAAAAGTCCAAGCCAAACCCCTAAAGCGGTTCCTTCCATGTGGATAGAAGGGCGAATATCATATCCATGGCTTCGACGACCGAATGCCTTGGAACCGACAAATGGGCAATCGGCTGGTCAAGACAGGTCCGTGTCCTCTGCTCACGGGAAGGCATCCGTTCTATGTCATTCGGGTCGCACAAATCAACGAGCAAATGCATCGGTGCGTGATCGACAAAACGCCCCGGGCCAACCGAAATGATGCCCAGACCGCGGACTTCCTGCAATCCGCGGGTCGCCGTGGGACCAAAAGCAAGCAGTTGATATCCTTCGCCACTCACCTGATTTGCTGCCTCATCTCCCGCTTCTGCGGCCACAGACGGTGCCCAGGCACCCTCGGTCTTGGCGGGAACACACACCAGCTGGACATAGTCGTCGCTGACAAGCGCCGAGTTGATGGAAAGGGCCTGCGCCTCGCGTCTCAGGCTTCGCTGCAACAGCGACTTGCCGGAACCGCTCTCGCCATTCAGCAGGATGCCATGGGGGCCGATGACCAGAGCCGCCGCATGCATGATTTGCCTCGGACAGTCGGGATCAAGATCGCTGGGCAAATCGAAGAGCGGTCCGTCGCCGGTCCGCTCTCTGTGCCGATCAAAATATAATGACATCAGACTCCTCCCCAGGTCGCAACAAGCCAATTCCAGTCTAGACAGTTTGATCCGATTTTGGCTCGGGCTTTTTCGTCGCACTCTGCGGCACCGCCGGGAAGCGAACGGTGAAGCGGGCACCAAGCACGGTCACATCCTTGCGGTCACCATCCTCTTCGGAGGCGTCATGGTCTGCGTCCCCAACCGGAGCTGTGCGGTTGGAGGCCTCGATGGTGCCGTGGTAGGCTTCAACGATCTGCTTGGAAATCGACAGGCCAAGGCCGGAATTCTGCCCGAATTCCTCACTCTGGGGACGGTCGGTATAGAAGCGCTCGAAGACGCGGGAAACATCTTCGGCCTGAATGCCTGGTCCATCATCATCAACCGTGACTTCCACCCAGTGGGCAACCTGAATGAGGCGCACCCTGACTTCACCGCCTTCAGGTGTGAAGGAGCGGGCATTGTCGACAAGGTTGACAAAGACCTGTCCAAGCCGGCTGTCGTTGCCCCTCACGTGGAACAGCTTGTCCGGCCCTGCCTTGTCGTGACGGTCAGCCTTTTCGGCCTTGTGGGGCTCTTCAACGCCCTTGTCCAGATCAAGCCGCACGCGAATACCATTCTTGGAGCCGATCTCGTCCTGAATGGACACGATGGTTTCCAGAAGGGCGCGCAGATTGATTTCGTCCGATTCCTGCCGCGCCAGTTCCGCATCCAGTCGCGAGGCGTCGGAAATATCGGAAATCAGACGGTCCAGACGACGCACGTCATGCAGAATGATGCTGACCAGCCGCTCGCGCGATTCGGGTTTCTTGGCCAGCGGCAGGGTTTCCACCGCCGAACGCAGGGAGGTCAGCGGGTTTTTCAGCTCGTGCGCCACATCGGCAGCAAAGGCCTCGATGGCGTCCATGCGCTGATAGAGCGTGTTGGTCATGTCCCTGAGGGACTGGCTGAGTTGGCCGATCTCGTCCTTGCGATCCGAGAAATCCGGAATTTCCTCGCGGTCCTTGACGCCGCGACGCACCCGCTCGGCCGCTTCCGACAGCTTGCGTACCGGACCGGCGATGGTGCCAGCCAACAGAATTGACATGGTTCCTGTCACCAGCGCGGCAATCAGGAAAACGCGCAGGATGCCCCAGCGCTCGGCCTCGACGATCTTGTCGATGTCGCCATCCCGTGTCGATAGCAGCAATGCACCGGTGATGATGCGCGACCGCTGGATGGGAACCGCCACCGAGACGATGAGGCGGCCCTTTTCATTGACCCGGACGATGGAGGCCGATGAGCCGTCCAGCGCCTTGGCCACCTCGGGATAGCCGCGACCGTCCGTGTTGGCCATCTCTTTATAAAGAGGCAAGTCCGCCTGACGCAGCCAGCTGATGAAACGCGCCCAGCGATCACTCCAGCTGTCGGATTGCTCGGTCACGGGTTCCGGCAGGTTGAACCGCAGGATGCCCGTCGAATGAAGCTGACTGGAGTCGACAACCAGATTGCCCGCCAGATCGTAGATCCGCGCCCGCGTGTCGGTCGGCGAAATTGCCGCACGCAAAATCGGGGCGGCCTTTTCGGGGTCGATCGGGAATTCGAAATAGCTGAAGGTATCGTCCGCCGGCGAGAAGCTTTCGCCAGCCTGCAGTTCCAGAAGCCGTTCGGGATTGATGGTGATCGCATCCGTATCGGAGGCGGCAGAGGCAGCCACCGCACCGGCAATGATCTTGCCCTGCGTCAGCATCGAGGTCACCCGGGCGTCAATCAGCCCTTCGCGGAACTGGTTGAGATACAGAATGCCGAGCACCAGCACCGCCAGAGCGGCGACGTTGAGAAAGACGATGCGGCGGGTGAGCGAGGAAAAGGCGGCCGTGTTGGACAGGCGGCCGAGAATCAGCTTCAAGCGCCGTGACATGACTGTCTTGCGACGCCCCTTCTGGGGCGAGGTTCTCGGCTGATCCTTTTTCTGGTTGCTCCGCAACAGCATGTATCTCTCAACAGTTCGGAGCGGCCATTGCCCGCTGGCGACCACTCCGTCCGGCCAAACCGGAGGCGACCGGCACCCGGCCGCCAATTTTCACTTGCAGGACGTTGAACCGAACCGTCCGGTCTCTCGCGACCCATAGCCTTTTGACGCTTCGGGGCCTTGCGACAACCAGACCGTCTCCAGACTGTCTCGATCCGCCCCAAGGCACCCCGAGATACCCCGAGACGGGCCCGAGTCTATTCTTCCCTGAAACGATAGCCCACGCCATAGAGTGTTTCGATCATATCGAAGCTGTCGTCAACTGCCTTGAATTTCTTGCGCAGGCGTTTGATGTGGCTGTCGATGGTGCGATCATCGACATAGACCTGATCCTCATAGGCAGCATCCATCAGGGCGTTGCGGCTTTTGACGACGCCGGGACGCTGAGCCAGAGAATAGAGAATGAGAAATTCGGTAACCGTCAGCGTGACCGGCTTGCCATCCCAGTTGCAGGTATGGCGTTCCCTGTCCATGGCCAATAGACCGCGTTCCAGCAAATCGGACTTTGCAGTGGTGGCGCCGGTCTTGACAGCCGTTTCCCGTGCCTGGGCCCGGCGCAGAACCGCCTTGACGCGCTCGACAAGCAGACGCTGGGAGAAGGGCTTATGAATAAAGTCGTCCGCGCCCATCTTCAGGCCGAACAGTTCGTCGATCTCGTCATCCTTGGATGTCAGGAAGATGACAGGCAGATCGGTCTTCTGGCGCAGGCGGCGCAGAAGCTCCATGCCATCCATGCGCGGCATCTTGATATCAAGAATGGCAAGGTCCGGCAGTGCGTGCAGCAGTCCCTCAAGACCGGATGCACCGTCCGTGTAGGTGTCGACTTTATATCCTTCCGCTTCCAGTGCGATAGACACCGACGTCAGAATATTGCGATCATCGTCGACAAGAGCAATCGTTGCCATGCCGTTTCCTTTCCTTCTCTGTCCTTCATGCGAAGCCATCGTATCAGACTGGCAAGAACACAAGCACCATAAATGCGCACTGTTTCGTTATAAAGACCCGCTTTCGGGGCATCCTGACCCAAAACGGCAATCATCCCCATGTCTGGCCGATGCCTCAGGCCCTCGACTTCCGCCACTCTGCTCTTTACCAGCCCAATTTAGGCATGAAACAGTGGAACGCCAAGGCTAGCCTGTCACAGGCGGCAGATGGTTATCCCGTGTAATTCACAGGATAATCATCCCAATCGGTCCAAAAAAGCGATTTTCATCGATTTAAATTTTGTCCCGCCCGATTTGCGCGCGAGCCTTGCTCTCCTCATCCATTGCAGGACTAAATTTGGAAAGCTGCAAAATTGTGGCAACTGAAATTTGTTCACAGATAGGTATCGAATTCGGGGGCTCTGTCATAAAGCCCTGATTTCTGCGGTTTTCGACTTTAGTGGTAGATGGGCCGCAACTTTAACAAGAATTGCCTCCTTGCGCCCCCCCTCAATAAGACCAGCTATCAATTGCAAAGATGCTGGGATAAGAGGGAGCGGTCACGGGACGGGTTCATGACCGACTTTGCGAAATATCAACGACAGACCCTGAAGGGGTCGGTATGAAATGCGCGAGTTCGACAAAAGGACTGTTGCGGCGCTGCTGCCGGGAGTTAGAGGACGAGGCAAAGCAGCCCCACAGGAGGTAGAGAAAGACAGAAGAGCGGATCAATCCGACGGTTTAAATCGACTTCTGCAGGCCTTTGCGCGAACCTCCGGCCAACGTCATTCAGGCATTGGCCGGGCTGACAGCTACTGTCAGTTTCCCACAACCTAAGTGTGTCTCAAGGGGCTTGAAAAGTGAAACAATTCGGCACGTGGAACGAATCCAATGGCGTTGACAAACTCGGTCTTCGCAATCTCGCTGGCGTTCATTACAACTATCGTTTTCCTAAACTGGTAGAAGAAGCGCTGGCTCGCAAAGAAGGTCGTCTGATCGACGGCGGTGCCTTTGCTGTGGATACCGGCAAACATACCGGCCGTTCCCCAAAGGATAAGCATACTGTTCGCGACGCTACCACCGAAAACACCATCTGGTGGGACAACAACAAAGCCATGACTCCTGAAGCTTTCGATCTTCTCTATGAAGACATGATGGCTTATGCAGAAGGCAAAGAGCTGTTTGTTCAGGACCTGTACGGCGGCGCTGACCTTGATCACCGCATCAGTACCCGTATCGTTACCGAGCTGGCTTGGCAGTCTCACTTCATCCGCAACATGCTGATCCGTCCGGAATATGCCGACCTGGCAGATTTCGTTCAGGAACTGACTGTTATCGACTTCCCGGGCTTCCTCTGCGACCCTGCAAAATACGGTGTTCGCTCCGAAACCTGCATCGCGCTGAACCTGACCAAGAAAATCATTCTGGTTGCTGGTACGTCCTACGCTGGTGAAATCAAGAAATCTGTCTTCACCACGCTCAACTACCTGCTGCCTGAAAAGAAAATCATGCCAATGCACTGCTCTGCAAACGTTGGCGACAATGATGACACCGCTATCTTCTTCGGCCTGTCCGGTACCGGCAAGACCACCCTGTCTGCTGACCCGAACCGCACCCTGATCGGTGACGACGAACACGGCTGGGGCGAAAACGGCGTGTTCAACTTTGAAGGTGGCTGCTACGCAAAAACCATCAACCTGTCTGCTGAAGCCGAACCGGAAATCTTTGCAACCACGCACACCTTCGGTGCAATCGTTGAAAACATGGTTATCGATCCAATCACCGATAAGCCTGATTTCAAGGATGGTTCCAAGACCGAGAACACCCGCGTTTCCTATCCGACCTACTTCATCCCGAATGCTTCGGAAACCGGCCGCGCTCCTCAGCCGAAAAACATCATCATGTTGACTGCTGACGCTTTCGGTGTTCTGCCTCCGATCGCAAAACTGACCCCGGAACAGGCTATGTACCACTTCCTGTCCGGTTACACTGCAAAAGTTGCCGGTACGGAAAAAGGCGTTACCGAGCCAGAAGCTACCTTCTCCACCTGCTTCGGTGCTCCTTTCATGCCTCGTCATCCTTCCGAGTATGGCAACCTGCTGCGTGAAATGATGGAAAAACATCAGGTTACCTGCTGGCTGGTTAACACCGGTTGGACCGGTGGTGCTTATGGCGTCGGTTCCCGTATGCCTATCAAAGCAACCCGCGCCCTGCTGACCGCAGCTCTGGACGGCTCCCTGAACGACATGGAATTCCGTACCGACGAAGTCTTCGGTGTTAAGGTTCCTGTATCCGTTCCTGGCGTTGATACCACCCTGCTGACGCCACGCGACACCTGGGCTGACAAGGCTGCATTCGATGCCATGGCTACCAAGCTGGCTGGCATGTTCGTCAAGAACTTCGAATACTACCTGCCGCACGTCGACGACGCTGTTAAGGCTGCTGGCCCGAAAGCCTAAGTCTCGAAAGCCTAAGTCTGGCAGACCAGATCCTATCTGGAAAACTTTCGGAAAGGCCCGTCGATCGGCGGGCCTTTTCTTTTTGGCCAAACCAAGCGCCACTGCCCTTCCATGCAAGCCTCGGGGCTATCCTTCTGGTACCTCGGCTCAGGCTCATACTCCGTCTTGTGCAGGGGCCTCGCGATCCTCGATCTGCCTTTCGCTATTTGCGCCTTTTGCAGAATAGAATCGATAATGAAAAGGTGCCAAAGTCGCTTCGGCTCGCTCAGGTAGTTTCCCTTACGAAAGCTCCCCTATTTTGCAATGCATAATCACGCCAGTTTTCATGAGCGGGAGGAAGGATTTATCATGTTCATTCGCAAAGAAGCCCCCGGAGACGCGGATGCGATACGCTCATTGACCGAGGCAGCCTTCGCACCGGTTCCCTACAGCAACGGATCGGAAGGCAGAATCATCGACCAGCTACGTACCGATGGAGATCTTGCGATCTCGCTGGTCATGGACGACGATGGTACAGTGGTTGGCCACATCGCCTTTTCACCGATAAAGATCGAGGGCGGGGAAGACAAATGGTATTGCCTTGGCCCCATCTCGGTTGCGCCGGGCAAGCAGCGTCAGGGCATCGGCAAGGCACTGATCGGAGAAGGGCTGCGCCGGCTTCGGGCGCTTGGGGCAAACGGCTGCACGCTGGTTGGCGACCCTGCCTACTACGGGCGCCTCGGTTTCAGGAGCGACGGGCGGTTGCGCTACAAGTCGCTCAACCCATCCCTTATCCAGCGCATGGTCTTTCAGGGCGTCCCCCCGAAGGGCAATCTGACCCATGCCGACGCATTTGAGCATGCGCTGGAGGATAGCTGATCTCCTCAAAGGGTTACGATGATCGGTCCCTTTTTGCCGATGACAATCGTATGTTCAAACTGCGCGGTTAGACATCCGGGCGTGAACAGCTCCCATTCCCGCTCTCCATCGGCGGCATAGGTTGCGCCGGTGGAGAGGAAGGGCTCGACGGCAATCACCATGCCCTCCTGCAGCTTGCGCTGATCGCGCCGATCTGGCACGGCATAGATTTCCGGCCGGTCATGCAGGGTGGAGCCAACGCCGTGGCAACCGAGTAGATTCTCGATGATCGTATAACCACCGGCCTTTGCCTCTTTGTCGAAAGCCCTGGGGATGACCTGCATCGACTGCCCGGCACGGGCCAGGGCAATGGCATTGTCCCGCGCCCGTCTGGCCGCCTCGACAAGGGCCTGCTTTTCCGGCACCACTGGCGGAACAATGAAGGTCGCCCCGGCATCGGTGAAATAGCCGTTCTTGCTGGCGGAGACGTCGATATTGACCAGATCTCCGGGCTTCACGGTCTGGCTGTCCGCCCAGCCGTGGGCGATCACCGGTTCGATGGAAATGCAGGTGGCTCCGGGAAACTTGTAAACGGATTCCGGAGCAGACACCGCCCCTTCCTCATCCAGAATACGGCGCGCAAGATCATCCAGTTCCTTCGATGTGATACCCGGCTCGAGGGCGGCTCCCAATTCACGGATAGCACGCGCAACGGCCCTGCCGCAGGCCTTGAGGCCCTGAAGCTGTTCTTCGGATTTTACGATCATGGATGGATGCCTGTCTGAAAGCGGATGTGAACTCCGGCCATCAGTAACGCAAAAGGCCTGCCGACTGCAAGGCTTCTGTGGCCTCTCTGCGCGTCTTGCCAGGCACTTCTGTCCACGTGAGGGGAGAGGAAAACCTGCGCAAACCGTCTGACAGGCACGCTCCTTATGCCTCAAGAATGAAAAGGGCGGTCCTTGACCACCCTTTTTGACGACTGATGCGTTTGAGTGTTGGCGCAAGGGCCAGACCCCGCCCGGGTCAGCCCGCCTTCTTGCCGTTGAGGCTCTTGCGCATGTAAACGAAACGCATGGCGCGCTGGGCCGATGAAATGTCCAGCTCCTTGTAATGGGCCACGCTTCGTCCGGTGTCGGCCAGCCCCCGGTTGAGCTTGTCAGCCTTCAGCCCCATGAGCTTGGCAAAGGCGGAATTGCTGACATCAATGGATTTGCACAACAGGCTGATCGGTTCGTCATTGGCCTGATACAACGCGTTTGAGACGATCGGTTCTTCCAGATCCGTCATCGCTGACAGAAACATGACGATGTCCGGTCCGCGGTTGGTCTCAACCAGCTGGATGAGGCCATCCGACATGTCGAGCTTGCCGTCCTTGACATCCGCAATGACCAGCTTGGCCTCAAGACGTTTCTGGCGTCCCGGAGCCGTCTGATCCCTGACCGCCTGTCTGGCGTTGTCGATAAGGGTGTTGGCGATATCGGAGTTTTCCGCAAATAGCTGCGCCAGACGCGCCTTGCCTTCCGGTGGCAACAGGGGCAACAGCCGCTTTGCTGCGTCCTCGGTGATGTCCGGTCGCGAAGAAAGGTTGATCTGGAGTATCTCGTCGCCATCGGCATTGTTTACAAGGGTGTTGAAACCCTTGGGAGTGATCTCTGCGCCCTTGTTCTGGGTGACCTTGTGCCAGACGGCGCGTGTGCCGTTCTCGATCAGGGCATCGGTTACCGTACCGCTGAGATTCTCGCGCTGCGCGATGCTCTCAAGATGTTCTTCCGGCAGGGTTTGGGAGAGCTTGACAAAGTCGTCATCCGTCAGCACCGGGCTGTGCTGCAGCATCGGTCCTGCCACGGAAACATCGTCATGTGCCATCTGCAGTGCCACCTCTGCGGGGAGGCGTTCTTCCCGGGCGACTCTGTTGGCAAATTCTGCGCGACCGTCAAGTTTCACATCGTTGAGCATCTTCAGAACAATGTCGCGGAAGATAAGTGTGCCCTGCTCGGTGTGATTCTCGGCACCATCAAAAAACAGATCGGCTACTCGCCCGAGCAGCTCGCGTCTTTTGTCGCTGGATTTTTCTCGGGCTAGGTCTGTTATGTTGTTTAACATCGGCGCCTCATTTTTTTCTTCTTTTGTAGGTTCGAATGTAGCTGAACGTTTCTAAGATAGAGTTAATCCCTGCTCGCTCAGTCACACAAAAATATTCCGCAGAATCCTGCGGAATATCTGGTTGTATTGTAAGTATAATCACCAAGATACGCGGTCGATATTCTCAAGTTCGATGTGGCTGCCATCGCTGAAATCTATCGTGCCGGTTGCATCATCCGACAGGATCATCTGATCACTGCCATCGACCATGGTTGCGGTGCCTGTGGTCAGGGTGATGGTCCAGTCGGTGCCGTAGCTGGTCGTATCTGAACCATCCGAAGCAAGGATCACCAGCGAGTCGGTCCAGTCGCCGGACGAACCGCCATCAATGACGTCGTTGCCGTAGCCGACCAGATAATAGAAGGTGTCGTCACCCTCTCCGCCGACGAGATAGTCGTCACCGGTGCCGCCGATGAGATAGTCATTGCCTGAACCGCCATAGATGCTGTCGTTGCCAGCTTCGCCGAAGAGGACGTCGCTGTCTTCCCCGCCATAGATGGTGTCGCCACCATCACCGCCATAGATCCAGTCGTTTCCGGCCTCACCATGCAGCGAATCCGACCCGGCGTTGCCATAGATGGTGTCAGCCCCGTCTTCGCCGTTGATGAAGTCATTGCCTTCCCCGCCGGAGATGGTGTCGTTGTCCGCACCACCGTAGATGTCATCATTGCCATCGCCGCCGTTGATTGTGTCAGTACCGGTTCCGCCATAGACCAGATCATCCCCCGCGTAGGCGTTGATGGTATCGTTGCCGCCAAGACCCGAGATATTGTCGTCTCCGCTGGTACCATTGAGGGTGTTGCCATAGTCATTGCCGGTAATCATTTGATAGCTCGCTGTGTCATCAACATCACCAACCTGGATGTCCAGCGTCTGGGTGTCGGAAAGCCCGCCACTATCGGTCACGGTCACATCCACCGAGACATGGGAGGCAGTTTCATAGTCGAGGCTGACCCCGTCAACGAGCTTGAGCACGGTGTCCCCGTCGATGGATACGACTTCGAAGCGGTTGTCGCTGACCGTGTAGGTGAAGCTGTCGCCAGCGTCAGGGTCTGCAACACTGAGGACGGCGATCTCCGCTCCAGTCTCGTTTTCGAGCACACCATAGCCATCGCTGTCAGTAATCTGGACATTGTCGATGAGGGTGCCAAAGCTGTTTTCAGAACCGACTTCGACAAAGGTGATGGTGTCGGAGCCATCGCCAGACCCCGCCGTCAGATCCAGAGTATAGGTATGCCACCCGAAACCATCGACTGCCGGGTCGATGGTTGCAATGACTTCACCATTCCAGACGACTTGCACGATGCTCTGCCCGAGAGCATCTTCCACCGTGCCGGATATTCCGTCGCCGGTAGCACCGCGGGACTTGAGATCAATGGACAGGCTATAGGTCGAGCCATCTTCAAGGCCCTCCATCTCTCGGCTCAAGGTGCCGTTTGAGGTTTCTGCCAGGTCGACATGGTAAGCGCCATCGGTTGCGCCGAGATTTAAATGGCCAGCTTCGTGAATATCGATGTCGCTTTGCTTCCAGCCATCGATATAGGCATCTACATACCATCCGGTGCCATCCCCGCCCCCATGAACGCCGCCGTTGAAGATCTCGAAACTGCCGTTATAGAGGAAGTTGTACGAACCCGATGCACCAAGGCTTGGGCCTTCGTTGAGGTCATTGACGGCGATGGTGAATGACTGGCTGTGAGAAAGGCCGCCATTGTCTGTGGTGGTCACCGTAATATTGACACTGGGCTCGCTCTCATGATCAAGCGCCACGCCATCCTTCAATTGCAGCACCATGTTGCCGGAGCCATCCTCGACCACCTCGAAGCGATCATCGGAGACGGTGTAGCTGTGGGTGTCGGAGGTGTCCACATCGGTGGTGGAGAGAGTGCCGATGACGGCACCAGCGGCATTCTCATCGACAGAGCTGGCGGAGAGGTCAATGGCGGTCGGCGCATCATTGGTGCCGCGTACCAGAATGGTTATTGTACCGGTGTCAGTAGACCCATTGGCATCCGTGGCAGTGTATTCAAACGAAACTGTCCGGCTTTCATCATGTGCGAGATCCTGGAAGTCATTTTCCGGATTAAACGTATAGGATCCGTCCGGCTGCATCACAACGCTGCCTTCGCTTGGCTGGGACGATACAACATAGGTCATGTTGGCCCCATCCGCACTGCTGGCATGAGCAACAGAGTTCAGAACATCATCCTCAGTTGTGGTGCCATTCTCGTCAGATGCTGTGACACCCTCCATGATGTTCGAGACATTGATCGTGAAGTCGTCACTGTAGGTGCCGCCGTGACCATCGTCGGTCGTGATCGTGAGGGTGACCGTCGGTTCACTCTCGTGATCAAGCGCCACGCCATCCTTCAATTGCAGCACCATATTGCCGGAGCCATCCTCGACCACCTCGAAGCGATCATCGGAGACGGTGTAGCTGTGGGTGTCGGAGGCATCCACATCGGTGGTGGAGAGGGTCCCGATGACGGCACCAGCGGCATTCTCGTCCACCGAGCTGGCGGACAGGTCAATGGCGGTCGGCGCATCATTGGTGCCGGTCACCTCGATAGTGACGGTGCCCTGATCGGTGGAGCCATTGCCGTCGTCGGCGGTGAAGCTGA
>NZ_QNUM01000015.1 GCF_003574655.1 Cohaesibacter haloalkalitolerans | reverse complement strand
TGCCTTGTATGATCTCGATAACCAATGCGGATTTCCGCTTTGCTGTCCAACGTTTGATCTTATCGTCCATGGTCGTACTCATCGCTATTTTCCTTACCTATAGCATGAGCAGAATTTCAATGGGTCAGGGCAAGCCCAGCAATGAGCCATAACTGCCCCACAGCAGGCCTCAGACAATCCTAATCAGGCTGACTGTTGCAGGTCCCCGGCAAGCAACTCAAATGCTCAACCCGGCATCAAAGACAATCACATAAAGGAGTCGATCAGCTTTTCGTGATTCCTCTCAAATAGGAAATTGAATTTTTTTCGTGTCGCAGCAGGAAATTTCGATACTTTTTCAAAGTAATTATCATCAAACGGACTAATCCCTGAAAAATAGATATCCTCAAGGCTATTAATGATTTTCATTATTCTTTGCGAGTTGTTCCCCTTGAGCGACTTTTCAAGCAAATTCATTTGCCATTTAAAGGAATTAGGAAGCCAGGTATACAAAAGATCTTTGCTTTTTCGATCTTCGTTATCAAGCAATGTCCTTTTCATTCGATACAGGAACTCAATCGTATCGTCGGCCTTTTTCTCTGTCCACGCGCCAGAAATCGCAGAACCCAACCCCACATTATACTGATAATACATTTTATCAGATAAGTATAAAGTTTCCGCACACATTTGAGCCTTTAACAAGAACAAACGGTCTTCCCCAATAGAAAGATCAACTGGAAACTGAATATCCATACTATTAATCATGTCGCGACTATAAGCAAAAGTCGTAAAATGAGAATATGAAACAAAAGTTGATCTGTTGCTCCCATCAAAAGAAACCAACTTCGAGTTCTTGTGAAAATCGCTCCATTGTGTCTTTGGTTCTTTAACGAGGATTCCTCCCCGGAGGAGATCCGGTCGCGAAGACTTTGCATTTGCAAAAACATCATCAACAACGCCCGGGAAAAAGAGATCATCCCCGTCAAGAAACATGATGTAGTCTCCCGACGCATTCGCCAAACCAACATTTCTGGCAAAAGCAGCCCCGGAATTCCTCGACAAGCTAATAAGCTTTATCCTTCCATCTACATTGGAGAGGGATACAACAACTTTCTCAGTCGCGTCATCTGAACCATCATTCACAACAATGATTTCATAGTCTACATTCTCAAATGTCAAAACAGACATCAAACTATGAGCTATTGTCTTTTCGTTATTGTAAGTAGACATTACGATAGAGATAAAAGGATTCATGTCATTCCCTCATTTAATAGTGCTGTAATATTTCATATTAAAAGTTCAGCCTTCTATTAAATCCCCCTCCGCGTCATACTCCTTCAAATAACTAACTTCTAATAGTTTTGGCTCCCCATCAACGCTTATCGCGCAAACTTGCCTGACGGGCTCTCCATCAGAGGTTTTTAGGCGTATTTTTAGAATGGCGTTTAATTGAAACAAATATACTGGAATATCTACGATCAAGTCTTTTGTGTCAGAGACTTCGGCTTCAATCCAATCACAAGCGGAGATCCCATCACCATTTGGCCTCATACAAAGAATCTGATAGGACCAGATAGGTAACTTTGAATGGACAACGACCCTTCTTTCCATAGAATAAAGGTCAACAAGACAAGCGTAATCATTTGGACGACCATTTCGACCTGCGCTTCTTCTGTCCACTTCATTGTTGCAATACCGAATAACGTCCCCGAGGTTTGATGAGAAAACAGCCTCTATATTTTGGTTTTTCTTAATTATCGGCGACCCGTTCCCCAGCAGAGCAGCCTTTCGATATGATCTTAAATTCTTCATTCCCGCGTGAACAACCAGTTCATCCAGCAAACAGTTGAACAATCTCAAGTCTTTTGACGGCTCTGTCTCGACGATTCTTTTTAACAGTTTTTCCGGAACCTTCTCATCGGTCGAATTCTCTATTCTAATCTTTAATTCTTCGATATTTGTATCGGCAATATTTCTTTCAAATGCGTATTTGCTTCGAATTTTATTCACAAAGCGCCTATCGTAACCAAGCCAGTTTAGTAGCTTGTTGATCGAAACAAACGCCGAAATATTATTGTCGACAGCACCAATATTGACGTCATTAGGAAGAACAAATATTTCTGACGCTTTCTTGCGATCAATATCAACAACAGACAGAAAGTCCGCGATCAGGTCGCCGCCATCCCGGTCAAGACTGATTTCCTGAACTTCGCTACCCAAACATGTGGCAAGAAGTTCAGAAATATTGTCAAAATCCAATGAGCCAACAGCGGTCTCAGCATCCAGATAATGAGAAAAGCTGTCCTCTCGGCGCAACCAGCCCCCAATTGCCGCCTCTTTATACATCGAAAAGGCCCAATCAAGCTTGGATCGCTTTACCAATATAGGAATGACATCAAATTCAGAGAACGCTTTCGAAATCTTCTCCAGACTGGCCTTGCTTCTCCAAAGCGGATTATAGGAAATGTTTTCGCATGAAATTATAACATTTGGGCATTCTGCGTGCTGTACTTCAGTTTTAAATTTTTCAAGAAGAACAGAATCATCGTCAACAATATCTCTAATCAGGAAATTGTGCCCAGACCCTCTATCTCCGCCCTCTTCTTTATACACCCCGGTAAATGGATACAAAAGTCCCTCGGCCCGAAGCGATGCACGATTTACTTCGCAAAAATTCTGGATTGAAGTAGATCCTGTCTTTGTTAGTCCAACATGGAGAAACAATTTCGGCCGCTCTTTATGTTCAACCGCAGGCAACTGAATGTTGTTTTCATGTATGCCTGTCTTGGCGATTTCGATACCGCTCGTTTCCGATGTTCCAGATCCGCTTAAGGGACAAAGCTCCGAAACCGTGCTTGGAGTTACTCTTAGTAACTTCCTGGCAAAATCAACAATAATGCCGTTCTCGATTTTATTCTGAAGCCCTGGAGCAAACTTGATGCCTTCTATCATTCTGTCTTGATCAGTTGATAGCTTTTCCAAAAATTCAATCGTAGAAACAGATTTGAAATTATCGATCAAATATGAAGCAGCAACAATATCTTGCTCATGAAAATCTATCTTTGAAATGCATTCCTCGAACGAAGCTACATATCGAATATTCACGATATTCTTTACATAGTCATCACATTCATATTTTTCTATAATATTGTTGCAGTATTGATATGCTGTAGTGATATATTCAAGGTCACCCAACTGAGGGCTACTCATAATGCTGTTTGCCCTTTGCCGGTAGAACGTTCCTGTCATCGCCCCCGTATAGATGGCCTTCGCCTGACAGAGAGCAGTAAGCAAAAAGGGAACATCTTCTCGCCTTCTCAACTCTTCCAAAAAGTAAATGCCATTTGAAGTCAGAAACTCCCGACGATAGGCAAATTGCCAGCATGTCCTATTATGAATCAGGAACGGGGCTGAATTCAGAGTTACTTCCCTCAGAAAATTCGGGATTATTGTATCTATCGGATCTTCTGAAAGACTAATCTTTCCGGTCAGTTGATTTTGTGAGTAGAATACAGTCGGAAGGCGAAGCATATCAAATTTGTTTTTGCCGTACTCATCTGCAACATATTCCAAGACCCTGGGATTCGACAGCATATCGTCTGAATCAAGAAACAGGACTATTTCAGAAGTTGCAGCTTTCAGCCCCGCATTTCGGGCAGCAGAAAGACCCCGGTTTTCTCCAAATTCTACTACTTTGACCCTTCCATCGATCGATTGAAGATAAGATATTATCGTTTTTGTCGGAGTTTCACTGCCATCATCGACAATTATTATTTCATGCGGCTTAAACACCTGCATTTTTACTGAATCATAACATTCAAATAGCAGATTTCCAGTGTTGTATACTGGGATGACAATACTAATATTTTCCATGCTCATAATGCGCCAATAGGTTGCGTGAAAAAATTTACACAACCTATATATGGTTCAGATCAAAATTGCAAAACGAACAGAATGCTTTTCAGAAAAATTCACATTTTGGGATGAAGCTTGATGGTCTCCCTGTGCAAATGGTCACTCAGGCACAACCTTGGCCTTTCGTCGGCAACAGCCCTTCCACCCCGCCCAAGGCGATCGGAAGACAAGAGGGTGTCATCGCCAGGCGGTCTCCTGGCGATGATGTCTACCGACCCGGACCTCCATTAGGCCCATGAGGCATAAGCTCTTCCCGCTCAATCGAAGACGATGACCTGTTTCTGGCTGTCCTTTCCCGCGCTCAGGCTGGCGTAGGCCTTGCGCGCGCCCTCAATGGACGAAAGGGAATAGGGCGCGGGCGTCAATGCGCCACTTTCAAAGCCGGGACGGAGGGCGTCAAGAATGGAGGCGATCTCGATGCCTGTCAGCTTCATGGTGTCCACGCCGATCAGATGCAGTTGGCTGTGGTAGTAGTCCATCAAGTCGAACTCGACCCGTCGCATGCCCGCACTGGTGATGGCAACCTGTCGTCCGCCCTGACGTAGGGTCTTGAGCGCTGGCTCGAACATCGGACCACCAACCGCATCCAGCACCATGTCGACGCCCCGCCCGCCAGTCGCTTCAACCACGACGGCTTGCAGATCCTCTTTGCTGGTGTTGATGGCAACGTCGGCTTCAGACGGATGATCCGAACGCCCAACGGCGATCACCCGCGCCCCTTTCCAGTGGGCAATCTGGATGGCCGCGCGACCAACCGCCCCGTTGCTGCCGGTGATCAGCACCGTTTCGCCAGAGCGGATATCACCGGCCCGAACAAGCGCCGTCCAGGCGGTCACATAGGGCACGCCGACCGTGGCAGCCTCGGGCAGGGAAAGGTTGGCAGGCATTTCCGACAGCCAGTCGGCTGGCAGGCAGAGATATTCGCGCTGCGCGCCGTCACGGACCACGCCGAAACCGGCGCCGCTCCCCCAGACCGCCTTGCCTTGCCATGCCCCTTCCGACACCACGATTCCGGAAAAGTCGCGGCCGGGCGTGCGCGGCAGAGTGGCGGAAAACAAACCGGCTACATTCTTGACGTCGCTGGGATTGATGGCTGCGGCGGCAACTCGCACGAGGACCTCGCCGGGGCCGGGGGTTGGCTGTTCCATGTCGGTCACCTGCAGCACGTCAGGCTGGCCATATTCGTTGAAACGCAATGCTTTCATGAGTGCATATCCTTGAAATGAAAAAGGCCCGCCGCAGCCCTTCCCGAAAATCGGAACTGGAAATGCGACGGGCCGAACGCGGCGAACCGCTTACAGGAAGAAGCCTTCGGGGTGACCTTCGCGCGTCACATAGCCATTGTGCGACTGTTCCAGACG
The DNA here is from genome assembly GCF_003574655.1 of Cohaesibacter haloalkalitolerans. GTDB lineage: Bacteria > Pseudomonadota > Alphaproteobacteria > Rhizobiales > Cohaesibacteraceae > Cohaesibacter > Cohaesibacter haloalkalitolerans. Next base: position 35,882 of record NZ_QNUM01000015.1, on the reverse strand, counting down.
GATCTTCTGGATCATCGTGTAGGCATTGTTCTTGGTCATGACGTCAGCACCGTTCAACCGCTCGGCCCAACGCTGGCCATTGGACGTGGTCACCTCAAGCACATTCCTGGTCACCAGATTGGTGATTGCAGAGAAATAGTTTTCCTCTGCAGCCCGGAAGGCACCCTTGTAGGGGCCATTGCCAAGATCTTTGACGAAATACTCAAGATCCACCGCCAGCAGCGCTTCCCGCGAGAAGCGGATGATGTCATGGGTATATTCGCGTGCCGTCAGCACATCCTCGCGGGTGCCGTAGCGGGAGACGTGACCACAGACAATAGCGTCGAAATCATACTCCAGGATCTGGTCATGTGCCTCGATCCAACCACTGATATTCTCCGAGGAATCGCAATCCTTGAAGGCCACCCAGCCCGGAGCAAGAATGTCGATGGCGGCAAGCGCCTTCTGCTTGGGAGCATAAATGAAGATGTTGCCTTCACTGTGGTTCTGCCCCTTGTAGGACAGCTCCAGCTTGACACCGTTGACATCGAGCGTCGCATCCTTGGAGAAGGTCTCGGTCGGAACCGGGCGATCCTTGTCCGGGAAGCGCGTCAGCAGTTCGGCAGTCTTCTCATGGGCCACCCGCTTGATGTTCGGGCCGAACATCGATGCAGCACCGACGTGGTCCGCGTGCCAGTGACTGTAGACCATGTGGGTGACGGGCTCGTCGGTAACGCTGGCGATGGCATCCAGCAGGCGTTCGCCAAGCGACGGCGGTGCGTCGACAGCAATGACACCATTGCCGGTGCATACGAACATGCAGTCATACCAGCCGCCGGAAACCCAGTAGACGCCATCACGCAATTCCTCGATGTGATAGCCCTTCTTGAGACGATCCGGCATGAACAGGCTGCCATAGGATTCTTCAGGCGGAACCGCATAATCTTCGATCTTGCTGTAAGGCAGGCCGACCTGACCGAGGTTGTCGACATACCATTTGGGGATACAGTCGCACACGCCATTGGGATGGGCGTGATGGTGGTGATGGTCTTTTGGGTTGGACATGATGAACCGATCCTTTTTTGTTGTTTTTAGATACGGACGACCACAGAGGTCGCCGGCGGTTTCACCAAGGGCCGGAGCGGTCCTCAGTGGGCAGTCTGCCCGCCATCGGCGAGATAAACCTGTCCGGTGGTGAAACTTGCCATCGGAGAGCAGAGGAACAGCACAGTCCCGGCGATTTCCTCGGGGTCAGCGGCGCGATGCATCGGGCTGCCGGCAAGTAGGTTTGCCGCGAAAGCCTCATCCTGAAGCCAGCGCTCGATCATCGGCGTGCGCACGATTCCGGGGGCCAGCGCATTCACACGGATCCCCTGTGTGGCATAATCGAGCGCGGCGGCCTTGGTCAGGCCCACAACGCCATGCTTGGCTGCGGCATAGGGCGCCATGCCCGGATCGGCGATCACACCGGCCACCGATGCGGTGTTGACGATGGCCCCACCGCCGGTCTTCAGCATCTCAGGGATCTCATATTTCATGCTGAGGAACACGCCCCGAAGATCAACATTGATGACGCTGTCGAAATCCTTTTCCGTCATCTCGGCAAGCGGTTTGGTCGGCGGCAGGATGCCGGCATTGTTGAAGGCGCAATCCAGTCGCCCGAAGGCATCGATCGTGGCATTCACCAACGCTTCCACCGATGCGGCGCTTGTCACATCGGTTGGTACAAAGATCGCCTCTCCTCCGCAGTCGCGGATCTCCTCGGCGGTATCCTTTCCCGCCCCGGTCGGATTGCCGATGGCAACCCGGGCGCCCTGCCGGGCAAAAGCCAGAGCCGTGGCCCGGCCAATGCCGGTGCTTCCTCCTGTGACGAGAACGACCTTGCCGGCATAATCGAGCAGTTTTTCAGTCATGATGTGCCTCTTGTTTTTTATTATCTGCACTGGTTCTTTGGCCTACCCAGCGCATCACATCGCTCCGCGCTGACAAGCCCATCATTGAGAGCCGCACAATACGAGTTGCATCAAATGAGATAAATAACTAAGTTTGAACTTCATAATTTACTATCACGCATCAATTGAAAGCCCTCGCGCGCCCGGCACATGGCATTTCGGCCAGAGCGCGGAACCAAAGGAATGTTCCCCATGACAATGGATGTCTTCAAAGGCATGCAGGTCTTCACCAAGGTCGTGGAGCTGAAGAGTTTCGCCAAGGCCGCCGATACGCTTGGCATGTCGCGCGGAATGGCATCGCGCTATGTCGCCAACATTGAAGAAAATCTCGGCGTGAGACTGCTCAACCGGACAACGCGACAGCTTTCGATTACGGAGGCAGGCAACACCTACTATCACAAGTCGATGCAGATCCTTGCGCTGGTGGCGGAAACCGAAGAGGACGCCGCCAGTGACACGGCAAAGCCGCGAGGCACGCTACGTATCAGCTGCTCGGTCGCCTTTGGTGGCACGCAGCTGAGCAAGGCCATCGCCGCCTATCTGCTACGCTATCCCGATGTGAAAGTGGAAGTGGTGTTGTGCGAACGCATCGTCAATCTGGTCGAGGAGGGCTTCGATCTGGCGTTGCGCGTGGCCGACGACCTCTCCCCCAGTCTGATCGCCCGCCGCCTGACGCCCGTCCGGTTTGTCGTCTGCGCTGCACCGGACTATCTGCTCAGGCGCGGACACCCTCTGGAACCAGCGGACCTTGCTGACCACGAATGCCTGATCTTCTCGGAATCGGACACCGCTGGAGAATGGCGCTTTCGGCGCGATGGCACTACCACCCGCGTGAAGGTACATGGCAAACTGCATGGCAACAACGGCAACATGCTGTGCGATGCAGCCGCCAGCGGGCTGGGCGTCATCTACCAGCCGACCTTCCTGACCTATGACCATCTGCGCAACGGACGCCTCGTGCGCCTCTTGCCGGAGTGGGAAACCGACACCTTCTGGGCCTATGCGGTCTATCCCCACCGCCAGTTCCTGCTCCCCAAGGTGCGAACCTTCATCGATTTCATGGTCGACTATTTTGGCCCTCAGCCCTTCTGGGACGCCGAGCTTTGAACTAGCGGGCTGGAAACCTCAAGCGACAGGCGCTTTTGGCGCTCAACCCGGGTCTTCTTTGCTCCGACAGCTCGACGTGCAAGGCCATATTGCACCGCCATACCGACCAGCAGCAGCACCGTATCGAGTGCGACATTTTCGGGCACGACAACCCGCAGCATTTGCAGGAAGGCGGCGAGAAGAGATCCGGTGACGAACACCGTGAGGCTGGCCTGTCCGAGCACGGCAAAGAAACGGAAGAAAGGCCGCTCCAGCAGCCACCCGATCATTGCACTATGGGCAAAGACATAAGCCAGAGCGAAAATATGCAAGAACCGCACAAAGGCAAGGTTGCCCTTGTCCATGTCATAGACAAAGCCCGGCACAAGCTCGAAACGGGGAAAATCGGGGCGCCCCGTCAGCTGCCACAACAGACTTGCAGCCAGATAGGCAACACAGCCCCCAAAGAGCCAGCCGTTGAACGGCACCAGCTCACGGCCTTGTTTCTTGCGGATGCCGATCATCAGCCCGACCACGAACAGCAGCTGCCACCCGAACGGGTTGAGGAACCAGCGAGCCCCTGCGGGCCAACCGGGCACATAGAGACCGAACAGATGACTGATGAGCCAAAGGCCTGCAGACAGGAACAGCAACACGTCCAGTCGCCACCGGGCAATCCACAACAGCGCTGGCAGCACCAGCAGCAACGCGCAATAGAGCGGCAGGATGTTGAAGTAGCCCAACTGATAGGCAAGGGAAAACAGACCGGCGACCGCTTTGACAGGATTGGCGAGAAACGGCACCACATTCAATTCCCTGATCAGGGTTTGCAACGGCCAGACCAGCGAAAGCGTCAGAAGAAGCGCCATCACCACGACGGTTGCCATGACATGGGCACTGTAGATCACGCCGGCACGGTGCCAGATCTTCAGGCAGGCCTGTCTGACACTCCCCTCAAAGAAGCTGCGGGAATAGGCAAGCCCGGCGGCAATACCGGACATCAGCACAAAAGCCTCGGCAGCGTCGGCAAAGCCGAAGTGGCCCATGGTGTAGTTCGACCAGGGCGTATAAGGCGCGTGGTTGATGAAAATCGTGATCAGCGCCAGACCGCGCAGCACGTCAATCCTGATATCACGTCCGGCATTCGGAGCCCCATGGGTTGTCGACATTGCACTCACACCATCATCCTTTTCATCGACGGCGCTCCTCCTCCCCGGTAGGAGCTGGCCGTCCTTCGCTTGGCGGTCTGCTGCAATAGAGGAGAAAAGCGACACAAAAAGGGAGAAAGAGAGGCAACACACAGTTTCCCCACGGCATGGATGTATACCTCCGTACGATTGACACCGCTCTTCAGGCTCTATCCAAGGCCAAGCAGACAGGCAGGGTCAAACCGCAGGTTTAACAGGCAACAGCCGTTGGAATTCGCCTGATTGCCCTTTTCACCCATGCCTTTTCTGTGGCACCGTGCAGCAACGGCCCAGCCCACCAAGCCCACCGGAGATTCCATGCCGACCATCCCCCTGCCCTTCATTGCCACCGGCATACTGCTGGCAGTCATTGCAGCCCTGTTGCTGCGCGGGATGCGCAATCGCTGGTTTCTGATTTTTCTGGGAGTTGCTGCCCTTCAGACCACCATTGTCGGGCTCAGATGGAGCACGGACCTCAGTTGGCTGCACCACATACAGCCGGTGTTTGCGTCCATCGTTCCGCTCTCGGCCTTCCTTGCCTTTTCGGATCTCGATGGTCGCCGTCCCTCATGGCGCCACATGGTATGGCCTCTGGCCATGGTCATAGCCCTTCTGTGGCTGCCAGCCGCCATCGACATGCTGCTGAGTCTGGAATTTCTTTGCTACGGCTGGTTCATCTACACGGGCAAACCCGCCGATGGCGTGTCACCCAACGCGCGCCTTGGCAGCGAGACCACCATTGCCCACATGCGAAAGGGTGTAGCGGCGGCGCTGGTCCTCAGTGCCGCCTCTGACGTGATTGTCTCGGCCGTGCTCAACCTTGGCTACACCAGCCTTGCCGCCCCCGTGGTCGCCACGACACTCAGCGCCGTGCTGCTTGTCATCATCGGCGGCCTGTTGGGACGGACCGGGCTGGAAATGCCGCCCGAGCCCAACCATCAGATGCAAGAAACGGAGGCACCGGAAACAGAGATCCCGGAAGCCATTGCTTCGCAAGCCTTCCCAGAGGAACCGGCAACCTCTGCTCCGCTCCTTGCCGAGGAAGAAGCCCGAGAGACCCTTGCCACCGTGGAGGCCCTGCTGCGACAGGGTCTCTACAAGGACCACGACCTCACGCTGGCGCGGCTGGCGCGTCGAGCCCATATCCCGGCCCGGACCATTTCCCGGGCCGTCAATCAGCTGCATGGTTTCAGCATCACCGATCTGGTCAACCGCTATCGCGTCGAGGAAGCAAGGCGTTTGCTGAAAGGATCGAACTTGCCCGTCACCGAGATCATGCTGGACGCCGGCTTCCAGACAAAGTCCAATTTCAACCGCGTTTTCAAGGAACTTGAAGGGCAGACACCAACTGCTTTCCGGCAGTCAGGAACGTGACAATCGTCTCGGCAATACGCCGGTGCAATTGCTCCCGTGGTGCAGTCTCCCCCTGACAGACATAGGCGTCCTCTTCCAGCAACTCGACTGCGCCCGGCTTGCACTGGCTCATGAAGCTGAAATGCGTTGAACCGATGACCTCGGCATAGCGGCTGGTTGCGGCTGGCAACAGCGCCGCCTGCTCCCGGCCCTCCCAGCCAAGCGGCAGAGCCGGATCCTCAACCCCCGACACCAGCGCCAGCACCGGGATGCCGATACCCTTGAGGCTCTCCGGCGTGAAGGCCCGAATGCCCTCCATGTCAAGCAACACGATGGAAGCGACGCGCGGATCAGCAGCAGAAACGGAGGCCATATCGCGGCTGAGACCACCCTTGCGATAGACCGTGCAGACAAGCTTGCGGCTGTCATCACCACAGGCATCGAGCAGGCGCGCTGGGTCGAACACACCCCCAGCCACCAACAGGGCAGTTGATCCCCCCAACGAATGCCCGATCACCGAAATCCGTTCAGCATTGATGACTGGCGCGAGGTCTTCGTCGGCAAGCAGGGCGTCAAGCACCCGGGAAACCTGAGCGGGCCGCCGATGCAGATCCTTTGCCCATGACGGGTCCATGCTGCCAAAGCTGGTCCCGACGTGGTTGAACGACGCCACAACATAGCCCGCCCGGGCCAGATACCCGGCCAGCCACGCCTGATTGCGCCAGAGCCCGCTATAGCCGTGAGACAGGATGACAAGAGGATGGTTAGCGCCGGATACGGGAGCATCCCGAATGACGTCAACGCCGAAAAATGCCTTGTTGTCCGCAACCATGGTGACAGGCGCGTCCTGCGCAGTCGGATACCAGACCATGACAGGACCATCAGCAAGGACGATCTGACGAAAACCAGTTTCTTCACTGGCTGATGCCGAGCCGCCACCCCAGCCTGCGATAAGGACAACAAAGAGAAGTGCGAATAAGTGCATGGTGCCTCCAGACAAACATGAAGATGATGTGATGGAGCCACTATTGGCGATTTTTCCGGCGTCCGAGACCTGAAACACGATCAAGGACGCCGGTTTTGAGAAAACTCACAGGGCCGGATGGGAGGACAGACACCCGCCCCCGCAAGCCCTCAGTCCTGCTCGATCCCTTCCAGCAGACGCGCCCTGACGAACCGCTGAGCTGCCTTGTTGTACATCTCGTCCCACGAGTTGAACGTGCTGTGGCGTCTGACGAGTTCGTCCCAGAGCGAATCCGGGATAGCATCCAGAGCCTGCTCACTGACTTCTGATTGCCCAGCCAGAGCAAACAGGGCCGCGATGTTCTTCACCGTGCAATGCTCCCGCATGAACGCCTCATCAAGAAGCGTCACAAGAGAGACGGTTTCAAGCGCCTGCAGACGTTGGGAGTTCCTCATGATGGCATCGATATTGCTATAGATCAGATCGCGAGCCTTTGCCGCACTGTTCATGTCCAGCTCCTGTTATGTTGAAGGGTCCGGGGCGCGGGTTGGGCAGGACCGACAAGGATCGATCAGCCCAGCCCGAAAAAGGCCTTACCGGATGGTCAGGCCACCGTTGACGTCGATGCTTTCGCCATTGACGAAGTCATCCTCGATCAGGAACTTGATCGCCAGCGCAATATGCTTGGGATAGCCATTGCGCTTGAGCGGGTTGCCTTCGGCCCAGGCCTTCATCTGGTCAGGCGTCGAAACCTTCTCGTGGAACGGCGTGTCGATCACGCCCGGGCAGACCGAGTTGGCGCGAATGACCGGAGCCAGCTCCTTGCACAACCCGCGCGTGAAGGTATCGACCGCGCCCTTGGCTGCGCCATAGATCGTTGCTGTCGGACCACCATGGCGCACCACGACCGATGTCGTGTTGACGATGTTGGGGTTGACGCCCTTGCGCAACAGCGGGATGGCAAGAGAGGTGATCTTCATCAGCGAGAAGACATTGAGAGCAAAGACCTCCTGCATCAGCTGCCATTCGAGCGCATCGGCTGCCTGACGGCGAACCAGCCCACCGGCATTGTTGACCAGCACATCCAGACTGTCGGTCAATTCACCGATCTGGTTGAACAGATCGATGCAGGCGATCTCGCTGGTGATGTCGCACTGGAGCATATGGGTCGTGGCTCCGAGTTCCTTGAGTTCCTGCTCAAGCTTTCTGGCCTTTTCAACCGACCGATTATAGACCAGAAACAGTTCGTTTCCTGCGGCCAGCATGCGGGCTGTTTCCGCTCCGATGCCGGTACTTGCCCCCGTGATCAATATTTTGCTCACAACAAATTCCTTTCGTTTCTAGACTGATTTTTCAACTGGTTGTGTCGTTGTGCTTTCGAAGGCAACGATCTTTCTGAGATAGCCTGCCAAGAAGATCACCGACAGGATGGTCATGTAGACGCCAGCCGTTGGCATGGCGACATAGAAGACCTTGCGCGGGATCTTGAAGATCGGCGACGTCGCGGCCGCCGTCATCACCAGCATGAAGCCGTAATAGGTGAAGATGCTCAGGAAGAGAATATTGATCACCTCGACTACCGCCAGCAGCACCGGCTGGCAGCGTGTGCCCTTGAGCAGAATCTCCAGAAAGTCGATCTTGGGATGCTTGCGCCCGCGCCACAGGATGGCCGCCGTCGCAAACACCATCCAGGCAAAGGACAGCTCGACGATCTCGTCGAACCAGCCGATGGAAAACACCGGATAGAAGCGCAGGATCACATTGAGCGACATCAGCACGAACAGCAGGCACAGAAGACCGACAGCCAGAACCCGAAAGAAGGTGAAGACGGCCCAGTCTAAGGACTTGATGAACTTCATCATGGTGTCACCCGATCAGGTAAGTGGTGGAAAGGGACAGCGCCGGAATGAAGGCGATCAGCAGCAGCACGACGAGAATGCCAAGGATATAGGGCATCACCTCCTTGCTGAGCGTTCCGATCTTCACATCCGCGATGGAAGCGACGGCATAAAGGCACATGCCAACCGGCGGGCTGAGCAGGCCGATCATCGAGGCCAGGATCATGATGACGCCAAACTGGATCGGGTCCATGCCGATCATGTCCACGACGGGCATGAAGATCGGCACACAGATCAAGATGACGGCGATCCCTTCAAGGAACATGCCCAGAATGAGCAGCACCCCGATCATGATCAGCAGCAAGAGGGTTGGCGATTGCGTCACGGTCGTCAGGCCTGAAATCAGCGCCTGCGGCACCTGATTGAGGATCAGGACCCAGGCAAAGAAGCCCGCTGTCGCCATGATGAACATGACTCGCACCGTGTGCAGCAGGGTGTCCTCCAGAATGAACAGCAGCTTGCTCCAGGTCAGCTCCCGATAGATAAGGCCGGACAGGATGATTGCATAGATGCAGGCGATGATGGCCGCTTCCGTTGGCGTGAACCAGCCGCCCAGAATACCGCCGATGATGATGATCGGCGTCAGCAGCGCCAGAAAGGCATCAACGAAGCTGCGCCACAGTTCCGAACAGGCAGCCCTGGGGCGACGCGGATAATTGCGTTTGCGCGAGATGACATAGACGGCCAGCGCCATGGCAACCGCCATCAGCAGCCCCGGCACCATGCCCGCCATGAACAGCTTGCCGACCGAGACACCGGTCATCGAACCATAGATGACAAACGGGATCGACGGCGGGATCACCGGTCCGATGGTCGAAGAAGCTGCCGTGATGGCGCCAGCAAATTCCTTGCCATAGCCATCATCGACCATGGCCTTGATCTCGATCTTGCCAAGACCGGCAGCATCGGCAACCGCAGCGCCGGACATGCCGGAAAAGATGATGGATGAAAAGATGTTGACCTGACCAAGTCCGCCCCAATAGTGGCCAACGGCCGCCTTGGCAAAGCGGAAGATCTTCTCCGTAATACCACCGGTATTCATCAGGTTGCCGGCCAGAATGAAAAAGGGGATCGCCAGCAGCGTGAACCCCGTTGTCGAGGAATACATGCGCTGGGCCATCAGCCCGAGGGCCGGCAGGTTGTCAGTCATCGCAGCCAGTGAAATGGTTCCAAGGGAAATGGCGATGGGCACGCCCATGGAAATGAGGGCGATCAGCCCCAAGAATATGATTGCCGGTGACATTGTATTCCCTCCCGGTATTCCCTCCCGAAAAACGGCTGGCAGGGTCATCCCCTGCCAGCCGCCATGATCTCAAAGCATTTCAAGGAATGTCTTCAGGTTTTCTTCACCTGCATATTTGCCAACGGCTTCATAGGCCGGGCCCATTTTGTCCTTGAACAGAGCCTTGTCAGGATAAGTGACCTTCATGCCCTTTTCCTCGAGCTTCTTGATTAGCTCGCCGTCTTCCTTTTCCATCAGATCGCGCATCATCTGACCGGCAGAGGCACTTTCTTCCTTCAGGATCGTCTGCTGTTCCGGGGTCAGCTTGTCCCAGCTGCGCTTGGAGATGACGCTGACCATGGAGTTGTAGACATGCTGGGTGATGGCCAGATTGTCCTGAACTTCATAGAGCTTGTTGTGGTAGATGACAGAAAGAGGGTTTTCCTGACCATCGACCACGCCCTGCCGCAGTGCCAGATAGAGCTCATTGAAGGCCATCTGGGTAACGTTGGCACCCAGAGCAGACATGGCAGACTGCAGCTGGACTTCCGGTGGCGTACGCAGTTTCAGTCCCTTGACGTCTTCAGGCACATTGATCGGATGCTTGCCGTTGGTGATGTTGCGGAAGCCATAGTCCCAGTTGGACAGATAGACCAGCCCCTGAGCTTCCAGATCCGGTGCCGCCCACTTCATGAACGGACCATCCAGCACCTGATAGACATGCTGTCTGTCACGGAAAGCAAATGGCGTCATGACGGTGGCAAATTTCTTGGAATACTTATCCAGATGTCCCTGTGTCGGCAACGCCATGTCGATGGCGCCCAGAACATTCTGTTCCAGAACCTCATCGGGCGAGCCCAACTGGTTGGCCGGGAAAATCTGGATGGTGACTTCGCCGTGTGTCCTCTCCTTCACACGATCAGCCATTTGCTGGGCAGCAAGGTTACCGGGATGATCCAGCTCCACATAATGCCCCAGTTTCAGCGTGATGGCCTGAGCCGAGGCCATGACCATGAGGCTCATGGTCGAGCCACAGACTAATACCTTCAACAGGTTCGACAATTTACGCATAATTTCCTCCCGCTGCGTGTCGATCTATTTTCAAATATTCAGACGGTCTTCAGAATCTCACTCTTCAATGTTGTTTTTGGCAGGATAGGTACCATCCGGATTGGGCATGGTGCCGTATTGCTTCATTTTTTCGAGATGGGCATCGCGATGCGGCGCAAAGATATCGATCGCTTTCATGCCGGTTTCCGTTTTGCCGCCATGCGGCACATTGGACGGATGCACAGCAACATCACCCGCCTTCATCATGATGATCTCGCCATTCACTTCATGTGCCTCGGACCCTTCAGTCATGATCATGATCTGCTCGCATTCATGCTGATGGATCGGGAAGGTCGCCCCCGGAGGGTTTTCGATGAAGCTGACCATAATGTTTTCGCTTAACAGGAACCGTGTGCAGATACCTTGATCTTCAACAATCGGGGTCAGGGGCAGATCCTTGATCGTGTAAACAAACTTCTTACGCTCTGTCATGGGATGTCTCGCTCTTTTCATGTGTCTCGTATCACGGATGACGAAACTATTCATAAATAAATCGATCTAGTCAAGTATGAATTTTCAAACACAAAACATGCAAATTGTGATCCGATTTTGTAAGACAGTCTCTTCAACATCTTAGCGTAGATTTCGAACTTTGGGCGAAATCCGCCACCTGAAGCAAAAGGCGAAGCAGGAAAATAAATTCCTCAAAATTCAAATCTAAACAAGTTTCATACATAAATTTATTTCATTGAAGAATAATATTTTACAATTTTGGAAAAACTCGCAGTCACACCTGATCAGAAACAAACAGCAAGGACGTTTGTCGTACAACCATCGTATAGGAAAATTTGGGGAATTTTCTGAATGCGGAAAAATAATTTAAATTTGAATTCCAAACCAACAGGAACTCGATTCATCTAGCCAGGTCGTCACGACCATCACCCCTTACCACCAGCATCAGGCAAGCTCAGCAATCATCGAAAGATTAGAGGCGGCAGCGCTCGGGCAGACAACAACATCAGCCCAGACACCACACATCAGACACAACACGTCAGGCGTAACAAGCCTGGCGGGGTCCGGCAAAAGGGGAAGATCGGGATCATATCACGACAGGCTCGCCCAACAGCAAGCCCTCCGGCCATCAGACCAGATGAAGGCTGGTGCAAGCTGAAAGGAACAACGCCCTACTCGGGCGTGCAGCCACCGATGGCATGGATGAGGTTGTCGGCAGCGTCTGCGACCGCTAGGCGCGATTCTTCGAAACTGACGACCTGATGATGCAAGCTGTCCGAGTTCAGCGTGAGAAACGGCATTGTCAGAACCGCCTCGACCTGCCGGTTGCTGTTGAAGATCGGATAGCTGATGTTGGTAACCCCGCTGATCTGCGGGCTTGCCCCGATGAAATAGCCCTTCTGGCGCACCTTGTCCATCTGGCTCAGCACACTCTCGATCACCGGTTCCGGCGTTTCCGATGCTTCCAGAATGGCCCGCCGCTGATCTTCTGGCTGAAAGGCCAGCATGGCGAAACCGGAGCCGGACCCATGCACATCGATCCGCGCACTGAGGCGAATGCAAAAGCCCATCTTGTAGGGGCTGTCCTGCACGGCAATGACAACCATCTCCGCATCATGAAGCACCGACAGGTGACAGGATTGCTGCGTCTTTTCCGACAGCTTGGCCATCTCCGTACCGGCAGCATTCAGCAACCGCTGCATCGGCGGGAACTTGTTCGACAATTCGAACATCTTGAGGGTCAGGCGATATTTGCCACTTTCGGGCTCGGTCGTGATATAGCCGCGCGCCTCCAGAATGGCCAGCATGCGATAGAGCTCGTTCACCGACCGCCCGAGCTTTGCCACCATGTCCTTCTTGGAGATCGCCTCGTCCTGTTCGCTGAGCAACTCGAGAATATCAAGTCCGCGCTCCAGCGCCGGGGCCTTGTATTTGGATGTCGTCTCGCTCATTTCACTCTTTCGCCTCCGCAATCACAGTCCCGACAGGAATGCGACAGTCACCCACCCGACGATTCCACAGCTTTCAAAGTGCCTTTCTTTTCCACGCAATAACAGCGCAAGGAGCGAGATCCTGCGCGAAATCCAAGGCAAAATGCCGCCACTTCAACGACACCATTCCATTTAGCACACAAGCTATTTAAATACAAAATTATTTGACCAAATTTGAATATCGTGCAATGGTCTGGCAAACTTCAGGCTCTGGGCACTCAGGCTGACACCTGCTTGACCGGCTGTTCGAGCGGCTTTTGGCATAATCAGGATTATGCATAGCCGCGCCAGAACCGCGAGCATCTTGTTCGCAGGCTTCGCCCAGACCACTAACAGCAGGAGAAGTCGACCATGGAAGTCCGCGAAAGCATCAGCCGCAAAGAGGCAAAGCAGCTGGACACCGACGAATTGAGGAACGAGTTCCTCATTCCGGAAATTTTCAAACCAGACACCATCACGATGACCTACAGCCACGTCGACCGGATCATCGTCGGCGGCATCAAGCCGGTTGGCAAGACGCTCGTTCTGTCCGATGATTTCGGCAAGGGCCTCGGCGTCAGCTATTTCCTCGAACGCCGCGAGTTTGGCCTGATCAACATCGGCGGTCCGGCCAAGGTCACCGTCGACGGCACGGTCTATGACATCGACAACGAGCAGGCCCTCTACATCTCGATGGGCTCACGCAATGTGTCCTTCGCCAGCGTCGATCCGTCCAATCCCGCCAAGCTCTACTACAACAGCGCTCCGGCCCATTGCGCCTATCCGACCACCAAGATCAGCAAGGACGATGCTGTGCAGGTCGCCATGGGTGACAAGGAAAGCTGCAACGAGCGCACCATCAACAAATTCATCATCCCCGATGTCCTGCCAACCTGCCAGCTGACCATGGGTCTGACCCGACTGGCTCCGGGCAGCATCTGGAACACCATGCCTTGCCATACCCACGACCGGCGCATGGAAGTCTACCTGTATTTCGACATCGACGAGGACAACGCCGTCTTCCACATGATGGGCGAGCCAACCCAGACCCGTCACATTCTGGTTCACAACGAACAGGCCGTGATCTCTCCGAGCTGGTCGATCCACAGCGGCGTCGGCACCAAGGCCTACACCTTCATCTGGGGCATGGTTGGCGAAAACCAGGTCTTTGACGACATGGACCACCTGAAGATCAGCGAACTGCGCTAAACGATCTGCGTCATTCTTGAGCCGACCGGGGAACGAACGCCTCCGGTCGGCTTTTTTGCGTCCGCACATAACCGCAAACAATCCTCACGCCTCCAGCAACAAGAGCCGACAAGCCACTGACCCGGCATTCTCTCCGTTGCTCCCACCGGCGACTGTTCGACACTGCTGCCTCATCCATGCAGGCAGGAGGCATCCCCCTTGCCTCGACACAGCCCTACCCAATAGGTCGGCCCAACAGCGGGGCACCTCGGCGGCCCTCACAAACGAGCACCAGACAGCGCCTTCCCAATGCAGCAAAAGATGTCCCCAAGATTCATGATCTCCATCGCGCAACAGAAAAAACCATCCCCACTATCAACACGCTAGTTAAAAATTACTAGTGCGGAGAGGAACTGTTTGCTACGGCAATGGGATCACCTTCCGTTTTTAAACGATAATCTTGTCAAGAAGCTGGGGTCACATCAGTATTTTACCGCATACCCAGTTGTTTCTGCATTTCGTGTGAAAGCCACCGCCCGATTATCATTTCATAAACGGAACCCGAGAAACGGGCTTTACAAACTTGTATACAAGATATACGAGATATGCTTGAGAGGAAAATGCGATGATCAGTAGCCTGGCTGATGAGAGGCGAAATGCCGCTGGAGGATATAGTCAGAGAGCGTTGACCACGACCCAGATCGTGCACCAGCGCCTTCGAGATGAAATCATCTCCATGCAACGTCTCCCCGGAGAACCGATAAGCGAAAAAGAGATTGCGTTGGAAATCGGCGTCAGCCGTACCCCCATCCGCGAGGCTCTGCTCCGGCTGTCAGAAGAGCGTCTGGTCGACATTGTCCCGAAGTCCGGAACGTCTGTGGCAAAGATTCCGATTGCCGACGTTCTTGAATCACAGGTGGCCAGAGCCGCCCTTGAGCAGGTGACGACCATCGCTGCCGTCAAACGCGCCAAGGGCAGTGACATCGCAAGCATGCAGGCCCTGCTGGTTGTACAGCAGGAGCAGAAGGAAGCCGTCAACTACGAGAAGTTCTATGAGTCGGACGAGGATCTGCACCATGCGATCGCCCTTGCGGGCGGGTATCCGGGGATCTGGACCATCATCGACCGCATCAAGATCCAGGTAGACCGCTACCGGCTTCTCACCTTGCAGCATCCGCTGCGCATGGAACGCGTGCTGGAAGAACACAGGAATATCGTCGAGGCGATTGCCGAACACGATGAGCACCGCGCCGCAGAAGCCATGCGGTTGCATTTGGATGGCCTGAGTGCCGAAGACCTTCGTGTCATTCGGGACCACAACCCAAGCTATTTTGTCGGAGACTTGGATCAAGTCCTCGATAGATGGGGAAGAGACATCTCTTCTCCAAACTAGCAGCCAGCGTCTTCAATGAAAGGGGCTTGCTGCTGTCTTTGTTCTTATATGGAGGAAGTTATGAAACATTTCAGTGCAATCGCTGCATTCGCAGGCATGGGCGCTCTCGCCCTCTCTGCCGTCTACAGCGCAACCCCGGCATTGGCTGAAACCGTATTCCAGGTTGCTTTCAACCAGCCTGAAACCCATCCGCAGTTCAAGGCCATGCAGAAATTCGGCGAAGCCCTTGCTGCACGGACCAACGGCGAATACAAGGTCGAAGTCTACCCGAACGAACTGCTGGGTGCCCAGAAAGAAGCCATCGAGATGACCCAGACCGGCACCATTGCCATGTCTTTGGCTGCCGCAAGTCTTCTGGAAAGCTGGAACCCTGACTTCGTTGTCTTCAACCTGCCTTACATGTTCGACAGCATCGAACAGCAGCGCAAGGTTGTGAATGATCCTGCCATCGTTGGCGATCTGTATCACTCCGTTGAAGATCAGGGCATCGTTGTTCTGGCTGCCTTCCATGGTGGTGTTCGCAACGTATACCGCAAATCCGGTCCGGTGACCAAACCGGCTGATCTGGGCGGCGACAAGATCCGCGTCATGCAGTCTGACACCAACATCGAAATGATGAACCTGATGGGCGGCAACGGCATCGCAATGGGTCAGGGCGAAGTCTACACCGCCATCCAGACCGGCGTGCTTGACGGTGGCGAAAACAACGAGATCGTCTATTCTTCCCTGAAGCACAGCGAAATCGCACCGTTCTACTCCTACACCCAGCATCTGATGATGCCTGACTATCTCATCATGAGCGCCGACGTCTACAACGACCTGCCGGACAACGTAAAGCAGATCTTCGCTGAAGAGCTGCCGAAGGCTGTCGACTACGAGTTCTCTTCCTTCGCTGAAGCCGTAGCCGTTGCAAAAGCCGACGCTGAAAAGGCTGGTGCAAAGTTCAACGAAGTTGATCTGCAGTCCTTCCGTGACGCTGTCAAGCCGCTGACCGAAAAGAAACTCAGCAGCGATGTCACTAAGAAGATCTACGCGCAGATCCACGGTGAATAATCTTTAGCGGAATTTCGACGCCGAGAGGCTCCGGGTGGTTTCATCCGGACCTCACTCCGGCTCGAGGGAGGTATTTTCGATGCATGCGATCAAGCGCTGGGCTGACAGAATTCTGGCGACGACTTGCACAATTCTCTGCGGACTTCTGGTGATCGCCGTTACCTGGCAGGTCATCGGCCGCTTCTTCTTCAATAGCTCCGGGGCCGTGTCCGAAGAGCTGGCAAAGATCATGTTCGTTTGGTTTGTCCTGTTGGGCGCAGCCCTTCTCTTCGGCGAAAAGGGACATATGGCCATCGAATTTGGCCTCGATATCATGCCCCCCCGGACGCAGACCATTTTCCAGATCATCATCAGCATCCTGATCCTCGGCTTCATCGCGAGCATTCTGCTCATCGGCGGGATCGATGCGGTGCAGCGAACGATGCGCCAGACCAACGCCGCCATTCCCTATATCAAGACGGGACAGATCTATCTGGCTCTTCCCCTGTGCGGTGGTTTCTCGGTCTTCTACTGCCTTTACAATATCTGGAACGATTTCAGAACCCTGGTCGGAATGAACCAGGACCAACCAAGCAAAATGGAGGGCTGATCCATGGCAAACGCAGCTGATATCGGCCTTATCATGCTTATCTCCATACCGATCCTGCTTGCGATCGGTGTGCCCATCAGTATCAGCATGGGCATTGGCTCGGTGCTGGCCATGACCACCATCTTCGGCTTCGACAAGATGGCAATCACCGCAGCACAGCGCATTTTTGCTGGCATCAACTCCTTCTCGCTGCTGGCGATCCCCTTCTTCGTGCTCGCTGGCATCATCATGACCAACGGCGGTATCGCGCAAAGGCTGATCAACTTCGCCAAGGCGGTGATATGGTTCATCCCCGGCGCGCTGATCCAGACCAACATCGTTGCCAACATGTTGTTCGGCGCCATCAGCGGCTCCGGCGTGGCAGCAGCGGCAGCCATCGGCGGCGCAATCGGCCCGCAGCAGAAGAACGAAGGCTATGACCCGAACGTTGCAGCCGCCGCAAACATCGCGTCTGCCCCTGCCGGCATGCTCATTCCCCCGAGCAACACCTTCATCATCTACTCGCTTGCCAGTGGTGGCGCCTCCGTTGCGGCCCTGTTCGTGGCAGGTTACGGTCCGGGCATCCTGTGGGGTCTGGGCTGCATGATCCCTGCCCTGTTCTTTGCCCGCAAGGCCGGCTACAAGTCCGAAAAGCTCGGCTCCTTCAAGGACAACCTGAAGATCACCATTGATGCAGTTCCCTCGCTCTTCCTGATCTTCGTGGTCGTCGGCGGGATCATCTCCGGTATCTTCACGCCAACCGAAGCCAGCTGCATCGCCGTTGTCTATGTCACGATCCTGTCCTTCATCTACCGCACCATCACGGTGGACATGATCCCGCAGTTTCTGCTGGCAACCGTCAAGACAACCGCAATGATCATCTTCATGATCGGTGTTTCCGCCATCATGGGCTGGATCATGGCCTTTGCCAAAATCCCGAACATCATCGCAAGCTCGCTTCTGAGCGTTACCGACAGCCCGGTTCTGATCATGATCATCATGAACATTGTCATGCTGCTGCTCGGCTGCGTGATGGACCCGACACCGGCAATTCTCATCTTCGCACCGATCTTCCTGCCCATTGCCCTGTCACTCGGCTTTGACGTGGTGCATTTCGGCGTGCTGATGGTCTTCAACCTCTGCATCGGAACCATTACACCGCCGGTCGGACCCATATTATTCGTGGGCTGTCGAATAGCGGACTTGAAGATCGAACAGGTTGTCAAACCTCTGCTTCCCTACTTCCTGATCCTGACCGCTCTGTTGATGGTTGTGACCTTTGTTCCGGAAATCTCTCTCATGCTGCCCCGCGCAGCAGGCCTGATGAACTAGTCATCAGGAGCAGACCATGACAAGGAATTGCCGCGCATCCGTGCGCGGCAACAGGAGATCTTTGACTTTTTCGCGCGCTAGGGCGCAATGGTCAAGCAGGCGCATCTTCGGCAATCGGAGCGATTGGAACGATGACGCCTCATCTAGGAGAAATGAAATGAAAGCGCTAGTTTATACGGCCCCGCACAAGGTTGAAGTTCAGGACGTTCCGGAGCCCAAAGGTCGTAGTGGAGCAGCCAAGGTGAAAATGCACTACTGCGGCATTTGCGGATCGGATATCGGCATTTTCGCAGGCAAGCATCCGCGCGCAAAGGCTCCTCTCGTGCTGGGCCATGAGTTCGTCGGCACCATCGAGGAAATCAAGGACGGATCTGGCCGCTTTGCCGTCGGCGACCGCGTCGTTGCCTATCCGCTCATTTCCTGCGGCGAATGCCTTGCCTGCCGCACCGGCCATCCGCACGTCTGCAAGTCGCTCAAGCTGATCGGCATAGACATGGATGGTGGCATCGCCGACCACGCCTGGATCGATGAAGACGTGCTGTTCAAGGTGCCGGACACCATGACCAACGAGATCGCCGCGCTGGTTGAACCGCTCGCCGTGGTCGTTCGTTCGCTGCATCAGGCCAAGTTCAACGTGCTCGACTCGACCGTCGTGACCGGTGCCGGTCCGATCGGCGTCCTCACCGCCATCGTCCTCAAGCATTCCGGCGCCTCCCGGATTGTCGTTTCCGACGTGGATCAGGCCCGCCTCGACGTCTGCAAGGACCTTGGTCTGGAAACCGTCAATGTCAAGGACACAAATCTGGTCGACTATATCAATGACAGCACCAACGGCGAAGGCGTCGACATTGTCTTCGAATGTTCCGGCGCTCCGAGTTCCGCTGCCGAGATGACCAAGATCACCCGCATCGGCGGCACCATCTGCATGACCGGTATTCACAAGGAGCCACGCCCGGTTGATCTGCGCGACATGAACTTCAAGGAACAGAACCTGATCGGCTCGCGCGTCTACACCAAGAACGAGTTCGAGGTCTCCGTCGCCTATGCCCAGACCATTACCGAAGACCTAAAGAAGGTCATCACCCAGATTGTTCCACTGACACAGTCCGAAGGCATCTTCGACATGATCGCCGACCCGGCCGTTAACACGGTCAAGGTCCTCGTTGACTGCCAGGCTTAGGATATCAGGAGTTATTGATCATGAATCCATATGATGTAACCGGCCAGAAAGCCATTGTAACCGGCGGCACCCGCGGCCTTGGCAAGGGCATGGCCGAAGTATTGCTCGAAGCCGGTGTCGAGGTTGTCATTTTTGGCTCTGGCGCAAGCGTCAAGGACGTCGCCAAGGAATTCTGCGACCGCGGCTTTGCCTGCCACGGTCTGACCGTTGATCTTGCCGACGCCAAGGCCCGTGCCGAAGGCTTCGACAAGGCTCTCGAACTGCTCGGTGGAGACCTCGACATTCTGGTCACCGCCGCCGGGGTCCAGAAGCGCCACAAGAGTGAAGAGTTCCCCCTTGAAGACTGGAACGCCGTGCTGGAAGTCAACCTGACTGCCGTCTTCGACCTCTGCCAGCGCGCCGCCCGTGTCATGTTGCCAAAGGGCCGCGGCAAGATTGTCAACATTGCCTCGCTGCTGAGCTTCTTTGGCGGCTTCACCGTGCCTGCCTACGCAGCCAGCAAGGGCGGCATTGCCCAGTTGACCAAGGCCCTGTCCAACGAATGGGCCAGCAAGGGAATCTGCATCAACGCTCTGGCCCCCGGCTACATGGCAACGGACATGAACAGCGCCCTGCTCGCCGATGAAGGACGCAACGCCGAGATTTCGGCCCGCATTCCGACCCATCGCTGGGGCACCCCGGAAGACATGAAAGGGCCGCTGCTGTTCCTCGCATCGGGCGCTTCCGACTATGTCAACGGCACCATCATCCCCGTCGATGGCGGCTATCTGGGTCGTTAATCGAGCCAAATTGAGAAAGTGAAAGTCAATCACATGAAAGTCATCGTTTCCGATTGCGACCACGAGTCCATGCAGATCGAAACTGACGTGCTCGCCAAGGCCGGGCTCGGTTTCACGCACATGGCCGCACGCACCCAGGACGAAGTCATCGAGCAGTGCAAGGGTGGCAACATCATCCTCAACCAGTATGGCAAGTTCGATGAACGCGTCTTCACCGCCCTGCCGGAAGTCAAGCAGATCGTCCGTTACGGCGTTGGCGTCGACAACGTCGATCTGGCAGCGGCCACCCGCCACGGCGTTCAGGTCTGCAACGTGCCCGACTACGGCATGCATGAAGTCTCCGACCACGCCCTTGCCCTGATGATGGCCCTCATCCGCAAGATCCCGGCAACCGTTTCCCATACCCGCAACCGCGATTGGGATTTCCGCAAGATGGCCCCGATTCGCCGCATCACCGAGATGACCATCGGTGTGCTCGGCGCAGGCCGCATCGGCGGACTGTTTGCCAGGAAAGCCCTGCCGCTCGGCAAGGAAGTTCTGGTGTGCGACCTCAACAAGAAAGACCTGGAAAGCAGAATTCCGGGCGTTCGACAGGTCGACATCGACGAGCTTCTCGCCAAGTCGGATGTGCTCTCGATCCATTGCCCTCTCAGCGATGAAACGCGCAATCTGATCAATGCCGAGCGGCTCAAGAGCATGAAGCAGGGTGCCTTCCTCATCAACACCGCCCGCGGCGGCATCGTTGACGAAGAGGCTCTTGCCGATCTGCTCGAAGCAGGCGTTCTGGGCGGGGCAGCCCTTGACTGCGTTGCTCAGGAACCGATCGACAAGAAATCGCGTCTTCTCGACATGGACAATGTATTTCTGACCCCTCACATGGCCTATTATTCCGAGGAATCTTCTGCTGAGTTGAAGCGCAAGGTTGCCGAGGAGGCCGTACGGTTTGCGAAAGGTGAACCCGTCCACTATCCGGTCAATACGCTTTAACCAGAGCGATTGTTCCTCCCTCCGACCGGATGGAACGTTCATTCACCTCGCTCGGCCCGGCCATTTTGGCCGGGCCGTCATTCAACAAGGAGACTGACCTTGATTTATGGTTCTATAGAAAACCTGTCTCTGGATGAAGCCAACTTGCCGGCCAACATCCTTGAAGGCCTTCGTTTCATCGCCAAGTCCGACGTGATGTCCCTTCCTCTGGGACGCCATGAGATCGATGGCGACCGGATTTTTGCACTGGTGCAGGAATACGAATCCAAATCGCTGGAAGAAGCCCGCCCCGAGGCACACAAACGCTATCTCGACATCCAGTATGTCGCCAAAGGCAAGGAACTGATCGGCATTGCCCAGCTGGCAAAAGCCCCTGCCATGTCCGAAGACCTGCTGGCTGAAAAAGACGTCTGCTTCTTTGCGTCCGTGCCGGATGAAAGCATGCTCTGCCTTTCCGAAGGCAGCTATGCTGTTGTCTATCCGTGGGATGTGCACCGCCCCGGCTGTGCCGCTGGCGAACCGACCATGGTGCGCAAGGTTGTTGTCAAGATCGCTCTCTGAAGCGACAAGCAACCGGAGACTGGCGCGGAAAGCGCCTCAAAAAACAAGGCTGGCAGGGCTCTTAACAGAACCGGCCAGCCTTTTTGCCATTCTGCCCGGCTTGCGTTACGGCTATTCGTCAAACGCCAGTTCGTTGTTGAGCGCCTCAAGGGTCTTGCTGTTGATCTGCCGTGCCATCAGGGCCAGAACGACCGCCCGGTTGCGCCGGTTGAACACCGCACCGCCCTTGCTGCTCGGCACCTCGCTGATCCCCATCTTGGCATAGATGCTCTGCAACCGGCTTTGCACCGTGCGCATCGAGATATTGCGCCGCTCCGAAATGGCACTGTCCGTCAGCCCCAGCGCAATATCGAGCAGCACCTCATATTCCGCATCAGTGAGCGCGTGATAGCTGTTCTTGGCCCGCTTCTGGATGCCCACCACTTCATAGTCGATGATGGTCTGCCGGTCCTCGAAAATCCCCCGCATGGCCCTTTCAAGCCGATCAGACGACGAGGATTTGAGAAGATAGCCATAGGCGGTGTTCGACGGCGCCACCTTGGCAACACCGCGCACATAGGCCTCGTCAGCATAGTTCGACCAGAACATGATCGGCAGATCGGGAAAGTGGGCCCAGACCGCCTTGGCCACGTCAACACCGGTAATCTTGGGGATCTGCAGATCGAGAATGATGGCATCGGGACGAAACTTGAGCGCGAGCGCAAGACCCTCCTCGCCGTCGCTGGCCTCCTGCACATCGACAAAGCCCATGTCCGGATTGCTGACCACCTTGCGCAGGAATTCCCGGTGCAGCAGGTCATCTTCAACGATCAGTATCGAGCGTGCCTTCATAGCGCTATCGGCTCCCCTGCATCCTGGTCCCGAGAATAGGAAATGGTCAGCTCCGCCGGCTCGCCCGGACAGGAAAAGCGCACCTTCGCCCCGACCAGTGACGCCCGGATCTGCATGTTCAGCATGCCACCGCGGCTGGCGTAATTTTCCTGGCGATAGCCGCATCCGTTGTCCCGAAAGGAAATGATCAGCCTGTCATCATCGCTCCGGAAGGTGACGAGGAGACGGTCGCAGCCCGAATGGCGAATGGCATTGTTGCCCGCTTCCTGCAGGATGCGGTAGAAGACAATCCTGAGGCTCAGCGGCAATTCGTCGATGCGACCATCCGACTGGTCTACAAGCTCGACATCGATCTCCTGTCGCGCCGTCTTGATCTGTCGGTCAAGCTGGGCTTCCACCGCCTCCATCAGGCCGAACATCTCCAGAACCGTCGGCTTGGCGTCATCGACGATCTGCCTGAGCCCCAGAAGACAGCTGCCCAGCTCTTCTTTAAGTTCATCCAGCTCATCGCGATCAAGTTCATCCACCGAGCCCAGCCAGCGCAAGGTGCGTGAAAGATCGGCCAGCGTCTGGTCGTGCAGGTCCATGCCGATCTGGGCGCGGGCCCGCTCCAGCTCGTCGGTGACATAGCGCGCGCCGGTGCGCAGGCCTTCCAGCCGGGCGGCTTCCTTCACCCGCTCGATTTCCGCAGCCCGCACCAGCTCCGACTGCCACAGGGCGAAGAAATAGGGACCGATGAGATCGCTCAGCAGCTTGGCATTCTCGATATGTTGCAGGGAATAAAGGCCGGGACGGGTGGAGGAAATCGACAGTGCACCGATCAGTTCACCAGCCACCCTGACCTGAACATGCAGGCGCGAGCGCAGCGTGTGCTCAAAGATCGGCTGGTTGAACATCGCGGCATTGTTGAAGCGGGTGTCCTCCATCGCGTTGGGGGTGATGAGATAATCCACCTTGCCCAGAAGGATGTCACGGATCGGGCTGGTGGAGACATTCTTCCGGTTGACCCCGCCCCACTCGGTCTGGATACCCGTTTCATAGGCGACGAGATTCTCCTTGGCCTCATCAAGGATCACCACATCGAAATGATTGTGTGGCAGAATCTCCTGAATCTCCTCGCTCATCGCGTCGATAACGGCCTGATAGCCGACACGACCGGCAATCGCGCGGGTGATATTGATGACCTGCTCTGTCGAAAATGTCGCGGGGATGGACGTTTGTTCTGTCATTGCAACACCTTAAACCAGAGCATTGGAGACGACAACACAAACCGGCCGTTGATCCTCCGCTCGCATCTCAGCGCCCGCACCAGACCGGCGCCCTGCCAGAAACGGCACAAAGAGCGGCGGAGCCGCTCCCTGATTTTCTCTTGGCAACCGGCAGAGCCGGTCGCTAGGCAACCTTGCTGTTGGCCCATTCTGTGAGGGACAGCGCAATCACGATGATGCCTCCCTTGATGATCAGCTGATAGTCGATCGGCACATTGAGAATGTTGAAGCCATTGTTGAGCACCGCAAGGAACAGCACGCCCAGAATGGTGCGGGCCACAGACCCCTTGCCACCCAGAAGGCTGGCACCGCCCAGCACGACTGCGGCAATCACATCCAGCTCCGTGCCGAACTCGCCATAGGTTGCCGCCGCAGTGTGGACCTGCGAGCTCTGAATGATACCGGCCAGTGCCGCCCCCATACCACAGATGACGTAGGTCATCATCTTGACGAGCTTGACGCGCCGGCCCGAAAGATAGGCCGCCCGTTCATTGTCACCAACAGCCGCCACCTGCAGCCCGAAAGTCGTGCGCTTCTGGATGAAGATCAGCAGCAGGCTGACTGCAACGAAAATCCAGATGGCAAACGGAATGCCGAACAGGAAGCCATTGCCAATGAATTCGAACCCAGGCTGTTCGCGCACCAGATGCAGATCCGGCCCACCGGCAAGAAGCGCGCTGCCCCTGACAATGGACAGCATGCCCAGCGTCACGATCATGGCAGGCAGACTGAACAGCGCGATTACCAACCCGCTGATGGCTCCGGTCACCGCCCCCGTCAGGATGCCCAAGACCACCGCCGGAAACAGCGGGAAGTGGGCGATATGAAGCAGGAAGAAGACCACCAGCCCCGATGTCGCCAGCACCGGCCCAACCGACAGGTCGATGCCGCCGGTCATGATGACAAAGGTCATGCAGACCGCCATGATGCCGGTGATCGACATCTGATAGATGATGGCCGTGAAGTTGGCCGGAGTCAGGAACACCGGCGCCAAAGCGCCAAACAGGCCGATGACAATCAGCAGCGCCACCGGCATGGCATAGGTCGGGATGGCGGTTCTGAGGTAGGAAATCAGGCTCAGCATTACTTGTTTCCTCCACTGATCTGAAGCACCAGTTCTTCCTGGGTGATGTCATCGGCGGCGCAGGTCATGGTCATCCGACCGGATACCATGACGGCAATACGGTCAGCGATGGCCATCACCTCTTCCATGTCGGAAGAGACCAGAAGGATCGCCGTTCCCTGTGCGCGCAATTTGCGCAGAATGGCATAGATCTCGGCCTTGGCTCCCACGTCGACACCAACCGTCGGCTCGTCGAGGAACAGGATCTTCGGTTCTATTTCCAGCCATTTGCCGAGCAGCACTTTCTGCTGGTTTCCACCGCTCAGGCGCTTGACGATTTTGCTGCCATCCGCCGGCTTCACATTGAGGTCGCGGATCTGGCGCTCGGTCAGCTCCCGCACAGCCCTGTTGTTCCAGAACCCCCACCGGGAGACCTTGTCGAGCGCGGCAAAGATCAGGTTGTCAGACACCGAATGATCCAGCAGCAATCCGTCTCGCAGCCGGTCTTCCGGTACAAAGCCAATGCCCGCCGCGATGGCCTCTGAAGGTGAGGAGTAGCGCACCGACCGCCCCAACACGTCCAGCGTTCCGGCCGAGAATTTGGCCGAGCCGAAAATGCTGTGCAGCAGCTCGGTCCGCTTTGACCCGATGAGACCGGTAAGGCAGAGAATTTCGCCCTTATAGAGATCGAAGCTGATATCTTCGAAGGTGTTGGTCATGCCCAGATCACGCGCTGAAAGCAGAATCTCGCCGGTTCCCTTCGGATGCCTTGGCTCGGCGGCTACCGATCGCGAGGCTTCCCCCAGATCGTTGCCCACCATGCGGTCAACCAACTCGGGGCGGGTGATCTCATCAATCGACCCGTTCCAGACCACGGCACCGTCCCGCATGACGGTAACGGCATCGCAGACCTGAAACACTTCGTCGAGAACATGGGAGATGTAGACCAACCCGACCCCGAGCGCCCGCAGGCGGGCAATGGTGTCGTGCAGCTTGCGAACTTCCGAATGGGACAGCCAGGCCGTCGGCTCGTCCATCAGGATCACCTGCGCGTCAAGCGCCAACGCCTTCAGGATCTCCACTTCCTTCTGCTTGACGGTGGCCAGCGTCGACACCTGAGCATCAAGATCAAGGTCGATATTGTATTTCTCAAGCAGCGCTTCCGCCTTGCGGCGCTGCTCGGTCGCATCAATGAAGCCGAGTTTGGTTTTTGGCGGCCGACCGAGGAAGACATTGTCCAGCACGGTGAGCGCCGGGATCAGGTTGGAGTGCTGATATATGCAGGCCACCCCAAGCTCCAGCATGGCCAGCGGACTGCCCGCTGGCGCCAGTGTACCATTGACATGAACCTCGCCACCGGTTGGTCGATGCGCCCCGGTGAGGATCTTGATGAGGGTTGACTTGCCCGCGCCGTTGCTGCCGCACAGGCCATGGACTTCCCCCGCATGTATGGCAAAGTCGGTCTCCTGCAGGGCAACAAAGCGCCCGAAGGTCTTGCTCAGCTTCCTGCCTTCAAGAAGGATCTGTTTGGACATGATCAACTCCCACTCTGCATGGCGCGGGCCTTGCGCATTCGGAAGTCGGACAGAAGCTTGTCATATCCGATCGCGCCAATGAGGATCAGGCCAGAAATGATTTGCTGGACGAACTGCGAGATGCCGAGCAGCGTAAGGCCAAGCAGGATGATGCCAAGCAGCATCGCGCCGATGATCGGCCCGAAGGCGTTGCCGATGCCACCCTGCAGGCTAATGCCGCCGATGACCGCCGAGGCAATGGCCGTCAGTTCCATGCCGTTGCCGAGCGCCTCTGTTGCCGTTGTCAGGCGCGTCACCAGAATGATCGCGGCAATACCGGCGCTCAATCCGGACAGGCCGTAGGCGCTGAGGATCGTCAGCTTGACATTGATACCCGCCAGCCGCGCCGCTTCCGGGTTGCCGCCGACGATCTTGAAATTCATGCCGAACTGGGTCTTGCTGTGCATCGTCTGGATGATGATGAAAATACCGACCAGCAGGAAGAAGGACAGCGGCAGCCAGGGCATCTCCATATACTGGTCAAGCCCGGTGACACCGCCGATATCGAGATAGGAATCCATGCCCGTCAGCCACGGGTCGGTGATCGGTCTGGTCGCCATTTCCGGAAACAGTTGCCGACCTGAAATCGCATAGACGACACCACGATAGGCCGCCAGCGTCGACAGCGTCGCAACAAACGGCTGCAACCGCAGCCAGACGACCAGCGCCCCGTTCAGCAATCCGGCCAGAAGGCAGACCAGCAGCACCGCCGGAATGACCACATAGCCCGGAACCTCATAGATGACGCTGAGGTCGAACAGCACCATACCGCCAAGCGCCATGATAGAGCCGATGCTCAGATCGATGCCGCGCACCATGATCGGGAAGGACTGCCCGATCGCCAGCACCGCAATGAAGGAATAGCCAACGAGCAAATTCTCCAGATTGGATGCGGTATTGAAATGCGGGGCATAGAAGCAGAAGAAGGCGTACAGAAGTAAGAAAAATGCCAACAACTCGATGTTGGGCAACTGGCGGAGGCGTACCATATTGAGAACCCTGCGCGAGAGGTGAGTGGAAAAAAACCGCTGCCCGATGGGCAGCGGCTTCAATGGACAATGCCGAACTACCAGCGCTGGGCTGGCTGAATGGAACCGACCGTCTCGGACGTTGCGATGACATAAGGCATCAGCAGCTTGCCCTGCTGTTTGAACTCTTTTGCTGTCACACCACCGGAAACGAAGACCGATGCGGCTGCGGCAGCAAAGCGCCCCTGCTGATAGACGTCGGTAAACTGGGTTCCGGTCAACTCGCCCCGTTCGATGGATTCAAGAGCGGCGGTTTCACCGTCGTTGCCAAAGATCACCATCTTGTCGAGAATGCCCTTCTGCTTGCAGACGTCAACGCCACCAAGCGCCATGGAATCGTTGACCCCGTAAACGCCCGTGATGTCGGGCTGGGCGGTCAGAATGTTGGACAGCACATCCTGAGCCTTCTTGCGCGACCAGTCGGCAACCTGATCAGCGGCGATCTGGATGTCTGGATAATATTTCTTCATGCCATCCACGAAGCCGTTGGTGCGCTGGTCACGGATGATGATGCCCGGAGGCGCATTGAGAATGGCGACCTTGCCCTTGCCACCCATCCGTTTGCCCATTTCCTTGGCAATATCCATGGCACCATAATAGTGGTTCATTTCCACATGGGCGGCATGTTCCTCGGAAGCATCGATATTGAGGGTGATGACGGCAATGCCGCGACGGCGCGCCTTCTTGATGGATGGCCCGAGCGCCACACTGTCAATGGGCTGCAGGAAGATGACCTTGGCGCCCTCGTTGATCAGCGTATCCATCAGGCTGACTTGAACCTCGACCTTGTTCTGGCCGTCCAGTTGCTGATAGTCGATGGTCTGCTGGGTCGAAAGGACTTCCTCCAGTCCAACGCTCCAGGCTGACGACACAGTGTGCGGCTGGATCTGCACAAAGGCCATCTTGACCCGTTCATCCTGTGCGGCCATGGCCTTTCCGCTCTCGCCGATGACGAGGCCGGGCGTTACCAGACCACTGCCAAGAGCGGCCGAGCCAAGCACCACTCCCTTGAGGAAATCACGGCGACCTTCCTGTTCGGCTCTTTCCTTCTTATTGGACATTTCTTACTCCCATTGAAAAATGTTCAACTCCGATTGTCAGTCCTGCCCGCCGGCCAGATCGCCGGCGGTCTTTCTTACTCACTCCCTTTGACGGCAACATAGACGGCATAGACGGATGTCGACGCCGTGATGAAGAGGCGATTGCGCTTCCTGCCACCAAAACAAAGATTTGAAACTGTTTCCGGTATCGCGATGTAGCCCTTGTGCGAGCCATCCGGCCCGTAGGTCTCGACCCCCCTTGCTGATGAAGACCATAGATTGCCCAGTTCATCAGTCCGCATACCATCGGGCACACCATGTTCGATCTCGGCGAAGACCCGCTGATTGCTCAACGACCAGTCCGGCCCAACATCGAAGGCAAAGATGTGATGATAGCCATCGCTATAGTGCGACCGGCTGGAGTCAGCCACATAAAGCGTTTTTTCATCCGGTGAAAATGCCAATCCGTTCGGCATTTTCAGCGAGGTTATCATGGCCGTCACAGCGCCGGTATCCGGATCAATGCGGTAGACATAGCAGCCCGCCTGTTCCGGCGTGCTCTTCTTGCCTTCATAGTCGCTGAGGATGCCGTAGCTCGGATCCGTGAACCAGACAGCCCCGTCGGAAGCAACGATGACATCATTGGGGGAATTGAGAGGTTTGCCATCGTGGCCATCGGCAAGGGTCGTGGTGCTGCCATCCCATTCGGTCCGGACAACCGAACGGGTCAGATGCTGGCATGAAACCAGTCGCCCCTGACGATCCCGCGTGTTGCCGTTGGAATTGTTGGAGTGGTGGCTGTAGACCCGACAGCCAAGCCCGGGCACCCACTGCCACTGGCAGTCGTTGGGAATGTCCGACCAGATGAGAAAATCTCCTGCGGGGAAATAGACCGGACCTTCGGCCCACAGATTGCCTGTATTCAGTCGCTCGATTGAAGCGCCCGGCAAGGTCAATTGCATATAGTCGTCGCTAAAACGATAGATCTCCGCTGTTGGCACGTTCCTGCTCCCACTCTCTTGGTCTTCGCGTTGACCAGAGGCTATCAGCTCCCGAATTCGGTCACAGGGTGGATATGACAAATCGCATGCGGATTCCCGCATATCTGCTGCGCCCTTTCTCGCAAGAAGCTCAGATTTCAGCAGTTTTTGAGCCGTTCCAGTTCACTCCTGGCCACAAGGACGCAGCGGGAATT
The DNA here is from genome assembly GCF_003574655.1 of Cohaesibacter haloalkalitolerans. GTDB lineage: Bacteria > Pseudomonadota > Alphaproteobacteria > Rhizobiales > Cohaesibacteraceae > Cohaesibacter > Cohaesibacter haloalkalitolerans. The sequence goes on along the minus strand of NZ_QNUM01000015.1, from coordinate 6,169 downwards.
GCACTGTCAGCTCGATGCAAAACAGGGGCGAACCGCTTTCACGCAATTCGCCCCTGCTTCGTTTCGGGTCAGACTTGTTTTCTTCCGGTCACCCCGGAAACTGCCACTAAGGGCAGGATAACGTCAGTCTCAGAGTTCAACAACCAGCTTGAGAACGTCGTTCTTGTTCTTTTCCCAATAAGGCAGCACGTCGGCGGCTTCATCCATCGGGAAGGTCTTGGTGATCAGCTTGTCCATGTCGTCACCCATCTTCAGCAGGGCAGCGATAACCGCATCGAAGTCTTCGCGCATGGCATTGCGGGAGCCCATGATGTCCAGTTCCTTGAGGTTGAAGAACTTGGTTTCATAGGTAACCGGAGCCTTGGAGTAGCCGACATAGACCACGCGACCGCAGAAGCAGGCAATGTCAACAGCGGTGGTGAAGGTGATCGGCAGACCAACAGCCTCGATGACCACATTGGCGCCGTTGTCGTCGGTCAGTTCGTTGACCTTCTTGACCAGCTCTTCACCGCTGAGGCTGAGGAACTCGGAAGCACCAGCCAGTTTCGCAATAGCTTCCTTGTCGGTGCTGGTATCAACGGCAATGACACGTGCGCCGCGGGCAGCAGCGCCCATGATGGCGCCAACGCCGATCATGCCACAGCCCAGAACGACCACGGTTTCGCCAGCCTGGGTACGACCACGGGCAGCAGCATGGAAACCAACGGAAAGCGGCTCGACCAGAACCTGACGTTTCGGACTCAGGCTGTCGTTCGGCACGACGCAATCGGCGCGGATGACCATTTTCTCGCGCAGAGCGCCATCGCGCTGAACGCCAAGGGTTTCGTTGTAGCGGCAGGCATTGTAACGGCCGGCGCGGCAGCTGCTGCAATGGCCACAGGCGGAGTAAGGCCACAGGATGACAGACTGGCCGATCTTCAGATCCGCGCTGACATTGGCTCCCTTTTCGATGATGAAGCCAGATGCTTCATGACCGGGAATGCGTGGCAGCTGAACCAGCGGGTTCTTGCCCATATAGGTGTTGAGGTCACTGCCGCAGAAGCCAACGTAAGAGACCTGAACGACCACATCGTCCGGCCCCATGGTCATTGGTTCGACATCGCGAACTTCACTTTTCTCAGCATCTACAATGCAAAGCGCTTTCATCACTTAACTCCTTAGCGATATTTCTTTCGGGAACGGCACCCGCCCCCAATTCTTGGTATTGGTTTCACGCCCGGGCAGGAGACCTTTGGAACCACTCACCTCTTGAGGGGGATTGCGGTGGAACCAAGCGTCTTGGGAGGATTTGGCCTGTGATAGATGGCTCTACGTCAATCGTCAGGCCCGTCTCGACCGCCCGGGCATGTTTGATAACTCTTGGATGCTTCTCAACGCATTTTAAAGATAGCTCCCATGAATACGGAAAAATTCAGTGTTTTACCTGATACTTTTCTCAAATATCCATCATTGATGGGATGTTTATGACATATTCATGGGATGAATGTCAATAACTGCTGGAAAATTCGGGGTGATTTGTGCCAATTTTTTGCCATTGATAGGATCATTGACTTACGGCCACCAATTGCTAATGTGTGGTTCCGACATTCTTTGAAGAGGTGCCCACAAACATGAGTAGCCCAAAGGTGGATTTGGCCATTTCACTGGTTCAGAACCTGATTCGTTCCGGTGAAATCAAGCCGGGGGATCGACTGCCAAACGAAACCGAATTCTCGGCCCAGCTCGGTGTTTCGCGCAACTCTCTCAGAGAAGCCGTTCGCGCCATGAGCGCGATGAAAATTCTTGAAGCCCGGCAAGGCGATGGAACCTATGTCTCCGGACTGGATCCGACCCAGATGATTGAAACCCTGCGCTTCGCGGTTGACGTCTCCGGGCCGGAAGCCGTGCTCTGGTTCCTCGAAATCCGCATCCTGATGGAACTGCACACCACGGCCATCGCCGCCGCCCGGCGCACCAAGGCCGATCTCGACCGGCTCAAGAAATGCCACATGGCGATGGTCAGGGCCGAGGACACGGACACCCTGCTCAAGAAGGACTCCGAGTTCCATCACATCATCGCGGAAACGACCAAGAATCCGATCATGGCATCCCTGCTCAATGTGGTCTCCGCCCCTGCCCTGCGTGCCCGCATCTGGCGCAACCGGCTAACCGAAAGCGCCACCAACAACCTGCGCATCGAGCACGAAGCCGTGCTCAACTGCATTGAGGCTCAGGATGTGGAAGGAGCGAAATACGCCATGTATGCCCATGTTTCCGGTGTGCAGAGCTGGGTCAGAAACAACCCCGACTTCTTTTCCAAGAATGGCGGCGACAACGAGGCCGATACGGCCCCGGAAGCTGCGCGTTAAAAGGCGCCAAGCGCCCTTGCTGCTCCATGCTCAGGTCCCCGCGTCATGCCACTTTGCCTCTCGACAGCCAAGGCCATCTTGACCGACATCGCAAACAGCCAGACATGAAAAAAGCCCCGCGGATCGCTCCACGGGGCTTTTTGATTGGTGTGTTCCTGAAGCCTACTGGCTCATGTGTGGCAGCAGCAGGGAGATCTCCGGAATGAAGATCACCAGACCAAGCGCAATGAACAGGGCGATGTAGAACGGCACCGCAGCCTTGGTAAAGCGCATCACGTCCACATTGGCGAGTTGCGAGACAACCAGCATCACCGTACCAACCGGCGGCGTCAGCGTGCCGATGGACATGTTGAGGATCATGATGATGCCGAAATGCACCGGATCGATCCCCATGCTCATCAGGGTCGGTTTGAGCAGCGGCACCAGAATGATCATCAGCGCCGTTCCTTCGATCAACATGCCGAAAAACAGAAGGGCAATGTTGAGCGTGATAAGGAACAGATACTTGTTGGTGGTGAAGTGGGTGATCATCTCGGCGAATGCCAGACCGGCCTTTTCGTTCGAGAAGATCCAGCCAAGAGCACCACTGGCCATGATGATCAGCAGCACGGATGCCGTGGATTTGCCAGCGGAATAAACCGAGTTGAGAATGTCACCAAAGGTCATCGTGCGGTGCAGCAGGGTACCGATCAGGATGATGGCAAGCACAGCGACAGCACCGGCTTCCGTTGGCGTGAAGATGCCAAGACGGATACCGCCGATGATGACGATGATCAGCAGGAAGGCTGGCCAGGAGCGCAGCAGCGTAATGCCAGCTTCGCGTGGGGTCGGACGCTTCATGCTCTTTGGCAGATAGCCGCGCTTGACCGAAACCAGATAGGCGGTGACCATCAAGAGGAAGGCGCAGAGCAGGCCGGGTATGATACCAGCCATGAACATGGAGGCAACGGAGACGTCGGCGATCAGCGCGTAGATGATCAGCGCAATTCCGGGAGGAATGATTGGCGTGATCAGCGAACCGGCAGCGGTAACAGCAGCAGAGAAGCCACGGTCATAGCCATGACGTTCCATTTCCGGAACCATCATGCGGGTCAGCATGGCGCTGTCGGCAAGGTTCGATGCGGAAAGACCGCCCAGAAGGCTCGATACCAGAATGTTGGTCAGGGCAAGACCACCACGGATGCGGCCAACCATCAGCAGCGCAACGTCGATGATGCGCTCGGCAACCCCGGAGTGGGCCATCAGCGTGCCGAGCATGACGAAGAATGGAATAGCCAGCAGCGATGTGTTCAGCGCCGGTGCGATGAAACGCTGGATGGCGATTTCAGGCGGCGTGAAGGAGAAAAAGGTGAAGTAGCAGAGAACGGCCAAAAGGATGCCGAGATAGAGGCGCATGTTGAGCGCAAAGGCCAACAACATGAGAGGGATGATCCACAGCCAGGTCATGCTGCTTCTCCTTCGTTGTTATGTTCTTGATGGTCCAGTCCACGGATTTTCTTGACCATGTTGATGGCAACGAAGACCGCTGCACCGACCATGCCAACCGGTACGGCAATATCGATCCAGTACCAGGAGATCTTCAGCACGCCCGTCAGCTTGAATGCAACACGGTTGGCAAGGCTATGCCCGAGATAGGCGATATAGAGCAGCAGCCCGATCGAGAACAGGGAAACCACCACCGAGCAGATCAGTCGGGTCTTTTCTCCCATCAGCTCTGTCAGGAATGCGATGGAGAGGTTCTCGCCATCCCGCTCGGCGCACATTGCTCCGACCATGACAACCCAGATCATGGCAAGGCCGGACGTTTCTTCCATCCACAAAATGGGATCTTCCATCCAGTAGCGCATGAAAACCGAATAGGAAGTAGCCAGGACCAGATAGGCAAGTGGCAGGCCCAGCAGAATCGTGAAGATTCGACGCGTTATAGACATTTGAATTCCGTTTCAAGTCAAGGCGTTGAACGTGCCTGCCGCAGGGACTGCGACAGGCAGAGGCATTGTATCGGAACTTACTTCAACTGTTCCTGGATCTTGTTGTAGAGACCTTCGCTCCACTCAGGGAACTGGGAGTAGACAGCCATTGCCTTTTCGCGGAACGGTGCTACGTCAGGATAGATTACTTCCACACCAGCTTCCTTGAACTTCGCAATGAAGTCTGCTTCGCTTTCAGCGGCCAGCTGCTGGCTGTAGACGCCAGCGTCGTAAGCGGTCTGATGGATCAGTTCCAGATCTTTCGGATCAAGGGTCTTGAAGAAGGCTTCACCACCGATGAACACGGACGTGTTGGTCAGGTAGTTGATCATGGAAAGATACTTGGCTTCTTCCTGGAACTTTGCACCGTAGATAACGGCAAGCGGGTTCTCGACACCGTCGATGATACCTTGGGACAGAGCCGTGTATGCTTCACCAAGCGGCATCGGGGTCGGCGTGCCGCCCATGGCTTCAATAGCCTTGATCTGCATGACGTTATTCGGAGTACGGATCTTCAGACCCTTCAGGTCTTCAGGGGTACGAACCGGTTTGTTGGCGATCAGTTCACGAACACCATAGAGGTAGTTCTTCATGACCAGATGAACGCCTTTTTCGTTCAGTTCCTTTTCCTTTTCCTTGAACCAGTCGCTCTCGTAGATAGCGAAGAGCTTTGCCGGATCTTCGGTCAGGTAAGGGCCAAACAGAATGCCAAGGTCTGGCACAAAGTCGGCAAGAAAGCCAACGTCACTGATGGTGATGACGTTGGAACCGAACATGGCCTGCTCGGTCACGTCCTGCTTGGAACCCAGCTGGGAGCTAGGATACAGCTCAAGCTTGATGGTCCCGTTGCTTTTTGCTTCGAGATCCTTGGCCCATTTGTTGACCACGATGTCGAGCGGTTCACCCGGGTTGTTTTCGTAGGCAACCTTGATCGTCACGTCAGCCCAGGCAGCGCCAACCATAGTCGTCAAAGCCACTGCGGCCGCCAATGAGTATTTCAGCAGAGTTTTCATAATCCCTCCCATGTATGGATCTTGAAACCAATAAGGCCCGTCTAAGCGTGTCTTGCAAAGGATATGGGGGTCGAGCCTCCAGCCCTCCATTTCATCCCATGATTGACATAAAATGCGCAAGAATGTCAACTTTGATTCCCAATTAATCTGCATGTTTTCCGATATACATCCTATGTTTTGCCGATTTGGTAAAAATCATATGCAAAAGACCATATCCGAGAAAAACACACGAACCGGCGGATCGATTTCAGGAAAAAGTTGCCCGCAATTCCAGAGAAAATTCTGTGCATCTTGAGGGAGAGCCCATGCCCGGGCAGGCAAAAGAAAGAAGCCCGAAAGCTTTCACACTTCGGACTTCCTGAAAACTGACAAGGATGCTGGCAGGCCGCGCCCGCCAGCATCGCTTTCATTGTCTAAAAGACACCAACTCGCTCAGGCATTGACCCACTTGGTGAGGTCATCAAGAGCGAAGGATCCCTTGGTCAGGAATTCATAGGCATCGGCCACGGCGGCAACGAGGGTGTCGGACGCAAGGGACTTGCCCCAGATGCTCTCTTCGGCGAGATAGGCCTTGACCATCGCGGCAACACCATCACTGTCCTTCAGCGCACCGATCTTTGCCATGGTCGCAATCACATCCTCGGCATCACGCGGCGGCAGCTCGGCACTGCCCGCAAAGGCGCCGGTGTAGAAGGCAAGCCAGGCGGCCAACGACAGGCTCATGCAGCGCGGCGCCTTGCCGGTGGCAGCCATTGCACTCTCGAAACGCGGCAGGTTGCGGGTGTGGAACTTGGCCAGACCGTTGAGCGAGATGTCGTACCAGCGATGCACGATGAAT
>NZ_QNUM01000014.1 GCF_003574655.1 Cohaesibacter haloalkalitolerans | reverse complement strand
ATATCCTCTGCGCCAATGGTACTCCGTCTCAAGACGTGGGAGAGTAGGTCGCTGCCGGGCCTGCTAATAACAAACAATGCCTAAAACCCCCCGCTCAGTCGCGTACTGACGGGGGGTTTGGCGTTCTTATGCTCAAAAAAAGGACGGCGAAGGGGGAATCCAACACCCTCGTGGGTAACAAAGGTTAGCACGTAGAACAACGGCTGACGTCTGTGCTAAGGCAAGACCAATATTTTATCGTGGGATAGTTGGAATGTCACAAGCTACATTGAGTTCGGAAGAGGCCTTCAATCGGTATGAAGCTGTGCGGGAGCGGTTCCCGCTGTTGCCGGTGCTTCAGCGTGACTTGGGCGACATCTCTGCAATTTCCAGCCTCGCCGACATTGCGGGCCAGTTCGATGCCTTCGTGTTTGATGCGTTCGGAGTTCTCAATATTGGTGATAGGGCTATCGAAGGCGCATGTGAGCAAATTGATCAGCTTCGCAAAGCGGGAAAACGCCTCTTCGTCTTGACCAATGCAGCTTCTTATCGGTTTGAGCAAGTCGTTGAAAAATTTGAAAAGCTCGGTTTTTCATTTCGAGATGACGAGCTTATTTCTTCGCGCGCCGTTTGCGAAATGCATTTGGGGGAATTCGACGCTAGCCTTGTCTGGGGTGTTGTCGCCCCCAAAGATTTTATGCCCGAAGAGTTGGCGGTTAAATGTCACAGCCTGTTGGACGAGGCGGCAACATATGATCAGGCCGATGCCTTTCTGATCCTATCAAGTGAAAGCTGGACGGGCGAGAGACAGGAACTGCTGGTTGCCAGTCTTGCAAGGAAAGCTCGGCCTGTCGTTGTCGCCAACCCGGACCTGGTCGCGCCGCGCGAGACGGGGCTGACGGTCGAACCGGGCTATTACGCCCACGATCTGCTTGATCGCGTGCCCGGTCTGTCAATGATTTTTCATGGCAAGCCATTTGCCAGTGTCTATGATGAGGTCGAGCGCCGTTTGGGCGACACTGTTACGCCGCATCGAATCGCAATGATGGGCGACAGTCTGCACACGGATATCTGGGGTGCTCGTGTCAGGGGGTGGGGTTCTGTGTTGGTAACGGACCACGGATTTCTCCGAAGGCAGGATCCGTTCGAAGCGATCAGGAAAAGCGGCATCGTTCCGGATTTCATGACTCCGTCCATCTGAGGCCTGCGGTTGAAGGTGCGCTCCTCGCCGAAATTCTGTCCTCGCGCTTACCCAGAGATGCCCATATGGTGTAGCCTGATCATCACCGGATGATTCTGACCATGGACGAGCGTCGTCATAGTCTCTGACGGTATCCATCGAGGGACAGCCTATTCTTTAACTGCAATTGATTTCATATGGACACGCTACCACGTTCCGTTCCGATCTCGAATCCTGCGATTGCGCAAATGTGGTTGCGTCGTTTCCTTGCGTCTGTGCGTGTCATGGGGATTTCTGGACTGATCGCTATTGTCGCGTCGCCAGTTCTGCTTGTCGGAGTTGGCCTGTTTCCGCCTCTCCTTCCGCTTCTTTTCCTTGTGGCTGGTTCAGGGGTGTTCTTGGCGATTGCAATCGCTCTTCTGGTTCGCATCAAGGTGAAACGGGCAGAGCGGCTCTACCGTAGCGGTTCCTTCAATCGAGTTGCTGCAATCCGAACCATGGCTGCTTCGCATAAGCTCTTTATGCTGTCGCAGGGAGTTTGGTGGGGCAGTATCTTCCTGCTGTTGTCCGTGGTTATCCTTCGGGAGTTCGGGGCAATGGTGCCGGTCTTCTGCCTTGCCGGCGGGGCTCTCGGGGTTGGATCTGCGCAGTTCGCAAGTGCATTGAAAGCGCGGTCGTCTTTGTTCCGTCTCATATGCTGCAAGCAGGGGGCCGTGCCCGTTCTCGGGCGGAGTGCGCTGGTTCTTTATGCGCTGATACCCGACGAGCGATTGGCTGTCGATCGGCTCGTTGACCCGGATGGTCTGGCTTCTCTGCTGGCAGTGATCGCACATGGGGATGGCAATTCCAATGGGGCGGCCTTGCGCATTCCATTGTTTGGAGAGTGGCCGGGTCTGTCATGGCTGCGGGAAACGCGGTTACGCTTGCGGGCAAGCGTTCCGCTGTTCGGACTTGGCTGCCTTTCCGGGGTAATCACGGGTGGCATTCTTCTTTGGGGTGTCGGGCTCGATCCGATGATGAGCGGAGCGACTGGTTCCTGGCCCGCATTCGAGCCAAGGCCAGTGGTTTCGGACGGGGTGTCCTCTGATGTTGCTTCCAATGGCAAAGCAGGCTTTGCCGAAAAGGCTGGCGATGCAGTGGCCGGGGCAGGGCAAACCGGGCCGGGACATGATGGGGGCTCCGCTCGGACGGGACCTGAGCAGGACCGCAGCCAAGGTGCGCCTGGAGGGCCGGATCAGACTGCTAGCGAGGTATCAGATCTGCTACCGTCCGGCAGTCTTCCTGCCGACAAAGAGCAGGCAACAGCGCAGGACAAGGCCTCCTCGTTCATGACTTCCGTTGCTCAGGAGGATGCAGGTCCAGACACCGGTGAGACGGAGCAAACGGATGCTGAGGGTTCGGAACTTGCCGCACTGGGGGGCGGCAGGGCAGAAGCGGAGCCGCAAGCCCTTTCCGATACGCTGGCGCCTTTTCCGCCAGAGAACCGGGCCATATATCGGCTCGAGGTGGACCTTGTGCCCGGCAGGGCGACAGGTGCTGCCTCCTCGTTTGAAGGAACTGGCCGCGATCAGCGCGAAGGCATTGCCAGTGCTGCCGGGGCTGCTGAAACCGCTGGGTCACACGGTCGTGGTGCAAAAGATTCCCGCATCGAGGAAATTCACGCAAAGGCGACGAATCGTGACACAACTATGCCAACACGCCCCCATATTCCGGTGCAGCAAGTGCCCCGCTGGATGAAATCCCTGATCGCGCCGCCGTCTGAATGAGGAAGTCATGAGTCAAATCACTCCGGAACAAGCAGCCCATTTTCTGCTGCAGGTCAAACAGAGCGTGCAGCGGGATATAGTCGGGCAGGATGCCGTCATTGACGGGCTGATCGCGGCGCTGTTCACCGGTGGGCATGTGCTGCTGGAGAGCAACCCCGGGCTTGGAAAAACCTCACTGGCCGTGTCTTTCGCCAACAGTCTCAAGATGGGGGATGGCGCTGGGTATGGCCGGATCCAGTTTACGCCCGACCTTTTGCCTTCCGATATCACCGGCACCTTCATGCCCGATATGAGTGGCGGCGGTAGTGCGTTTGTGTTCCAGCCGGGGCCGATTTTCCGGCAGCTGTTGCTGGCTGACGAAATCAACCGGGCGGCACCGAAGACGCAGGCCGCGATGCTGGAGGCCATGGCCGAGAAGAAGGTCACGGTACTGGGCGAGACGCGGTCGCTGGTCGAGCGCAAGGTTCTGTCGCAGGGGATGCAGCAGGCTGGCTATGAGACCCCGTTCATGGTGATCGGCACTCAGAACCCGATCGATCAGGAAGGCACCTACGAGCTGCCTGAAGCACAGCTGGACCGCTTCCAGCTCAAGCTGCTGATGAAGCCATCCGACAGCGAGACGCTGATCGATATTGTCGAACGGGTTTCCGGCGCCAACCGGTTCCGGCGAGACGAGCGCCCGGCTCTCGATATCGATCAGTATTCAGCCGAGCAGTGCGGCTGGCTGATTGACCAGACAAAGGCACTCCTCGCCGAGACCGAGATGCCGCGCAAGATGGTCGAACATGCGGTCAATTTGGTGCAGACCACGCATGGAGCCGCCAAGGCTGATGATTTGATCGATGTCGCGTCACGAACCGGGGCCGAGATCATGCGGTTTGTCGAGCGCTATTGTGAATGGCCGCTTGGGCCGCGCGCGGCGATTGCCCTCATTCAGGCGAGCAAGGCCAAGGCCTTTCTGTTGTCGGCGGAAAGCGTCGCTGGCGACATGCAGGCCATGGCGGCCAGAGCCTTTGTCGAGATGGCTCCCGGTGCCTTGCGCCATCGCATGAAACTGAAGTTTGGCTGGCAGCGACAGGCCGTCGAGGAGTTTCCATCGCTGAAAGCGCATCGGGATGTGGAAGAGGTGCGGACCAGACTTCTATTGCATCTGCTTGCGCTCAGTGCGCCGGATGCTGCCGGTTATAGCGAGTTCTTCAAACCCTATCTTCTCAGCCAATGATCCGTTTGCGCCCCAATCCCTTTGATCCAGCAACGCTTGAGGACATCCGTCTTCAGGCGCAAAAGTCCTTTGTGACTGCGGGAACAGGGGCTCTTCTGCGGCGCAAGCTGGGGCAGTCCCTCGACTATCGTGAGCACCGGGCCTATGCCTTTGGCGATGATGTGCGCCACATCGACTGGCGTGCCTCGCTGCGCCATGGCGGCAAAGAGGATTATCTGGTGCGGTCTTTTGAAGCCGAAGAGCGGTTCCTGCTTCTCGTTGTTATTGATGACAGTGCCACCATGCGCGCCGGGCTGGGGGAGGCCGGACGGGTGAGCAAGCTCGAGATTGCTCTCTGGATCTGTGAGGCGCTTGGGCACATCGCCACAAGGCAGGCTCTTGATATCGCTCTTGCCTGCCTCGATCACGGCAGGGAGGGGGCAGATGATCGGATCGTCTTTGCCCATGGCAGGCAGATCGAAGAGCAATTCGCCCGGTTTTCTGAGATGGTGCTCAACGCTTTTCCCGTCGAGGAGGATGGCGGGGCACCTATGGCCGGGGCTCTGGGCCGGTTGCCGCAGTCTTCCGTGACGGTTTTTCTCACAGATTTCTACCGGACTGGTGACGCCAAGGTGGTGTTTGAAGAGGCGGTTTCGCTTGCCCGTCGCGGCTATCGGCAGGCGGTGGTGTGTGAGCTCGACAGCTGGCCGACGGAACGGGCCATACTCGCGGAGACCGTGGTTTCTCTTGGCCGGATCGGAAAGACGAAAGGTCGTGACGGCAGTTTTCTGGCAACAAGCCATGAGCTGGCTCTGGCCGATGACGCCATCGCCGCCCAGCGCTCCGGCTATCTCGACATGATCCATCAGGGCGGCGTGATCCATTGCCCCTGGGCGCTGTCCGCACTATTCGATCCAGCGGCGGGCGACGAAGCTTTCCGCTCCGGCTTTCGGGAGTTTCTCTTGCGTAGTGAGCTGTTCGGGAGGACCGGATGACTGGTCTGTCTTTTCTGGGCGGCAGCTATCTGGCCCTTGCCGTGGTTGGCTTGATCATTGTTGCGCTGCTGGTCCGCTACATGCGGCGATCGACTGTCCGACAGGTTGACCTCTCCTCCTTGCGGTTCCTGCCCGAACTGTCTCCTGCGACGAAGAAGCGGACGCGCTGGCAGTTCGCCGCACCACTCGCCAGCCCCCTGTTCTGGTTGCGCCTGCTGGCCCTGCTGTGCCTGTTTTCGGCCCTGCTGCTGGATGGCGTGACGCTCGCCAAACGGGAAGCACCAACGCTGGGGGTGCTCATTGCCGTTGACCAGACGCCGAGCATGGCTGCCGGCGCTCCGAGCCGGGCACAGCAGGCCCGCGCTCTGGCCGGGGACATCGCCAATCATGTTGTTGCACTTGGCGGTTGCTGGCGGCAGGTTGCGCTGCCTTTCACCCCGATCGCTGAAGGGGCGCGGGATCAACTGGCGCGCGACGGACTATCGCCAATCGAGATGGAAACGCTGCTGACGGCAAGCCTTGAGCAGGATTCGTCCTGCCTCTGGACACATGTCGCCGTAGTTTCGGATTTGCCAAGGCCGCCGCTCCTTGCCCTTGCGCCGAAGGCCGGGGGAAAAGGGCAGGCTCCAATGATGCCATTGTGGTTTGAGGTCGGAGGCACGGTTGCCAACCGGGCGCTGCTCGGGGCTGGCTTCAAGGCAGCGGGCCTTCAAGGAGACGATGCTCGTCTGACCCTTTCACTCGCCGCCTACGGTGCGCCACAAGATGATGCGGACCTTGTTGTAACTGGACCGGATGGCGAGACGATTGCGCCTGCGGAGCCGGTTGATCTCTCTGGGGATGGTCCTTTGGTGGCAAGCTATCCGGTTTCCCGCCCGGGCGTCTATCATGCAGTTCTAAGCGAGGCGGGCGGCATCGAAATCGACAACCGGCTGGACATCACCCTTGGCGCCATCGCCGGCCTGCCCATCGCGCTTGGGGCCTCGCTTTCTGGGCGTCCGATTGCTGCCTTTGCTGGTCGGATAGCTCCGCTTGTCGAAGGCGCGGACCGGGATGATGTGGTTCACCTTGACGTTTACAGGGGTGGGCAGGATGTTACCCGGCGGGGGATCTATCTCGTGGACGGGCCGCAAGGAGATGCAACGCCACTTGGCTATTTCGACAGCACCAGTCCGCTCCTTGAGGCGCTTGACCTTGATCTGCTGGAGGCGCTTCATCCGCACGGGCTTGATCGGCTGCCGCAAGGGTTCGAGGCGGTTGCCTCCGGTGCCGATGGCTCCATATGGCTTGCCACCAGAGGTGGCCCCGATCCGGCTGTGATCATGCCCGCGCCAACTGGCGGACTGGGTGCGGATCTCTCTGATCCTGCGCAACTCACATGGCTTGTGGCCTTCATCAACGCCTATCGCCTTGTCTCGAATGACCGTCAACAGTTGCTGGCGGTGACGCATGTGAACGAGGCCGGGGAACCGCTGCGGGATGTGGCCTTCGAGAGCAATCTGGCAAAGGTTGCCGGACACAATCCGTCGATTGTCGATATTCAGCCAGTTGTCCATGCTGGCGGAACTGAGGAACCTTTCTGGCCGTGGCTGCTGCTTTTGGCCGTGATGGCGCTTTGTGTGGAACGGTTCCTTGCCCTCAGGCGAGGCGGAGAAAGGAGGGCAGCATGACGGCTTGCGAGCTGATTGTTTCCCATGTCTCCCGCCTTGGCTGGGTCGCGACCTGTCAGGAAACAGGTCTGGTCGCCAGCCTTGCGAGTTGGGGCGTTTTGCTGCTGGTGGCTGGTCTGCTGCTGCTGACGCTCTGGCGTATGCTTTTGCGGCCAGCCGAGGGGAAAGGACGCTGGCGGGGGGCGGTTCTGTCTTCCGGAGCCGTTGTTCTGTCTGCGTTGCTGTTGGCTGTTGCTGCCGGAAGACCGGCGTTCCTGCACCGGCCAACGGACGGGCAGCAGCATTTCATTTTTGTGGTGGATCAGTCTGAGAGCGCCCACCGGCAGGGAGCGGCCCGCGCAGCCCGGCTCAAAGCCCTTGTCGAGGACGTTCAGGCCCTCGCCGAGGGGCGGGAACAGGCGACGAGGGTTTCTGTTCTGGATTTCGCCGCAGGGGTCGACATCCGGCTCAATCGCGGCAGCCTTGCCGACGGGCTGGCCGTTATTCTGCGCGATGACCGCTCAGAGCGCCTGTCGCGGGATGGCAGTGACCTCGCCGGTGCTATCAAGGCAGCCGAAGGGCTCGCCGATCAGCTGGGTGATGACGATGTCGTCTTTCTGATCAGCGATGGCAACAGCACCGGCGCCTCTCTTGAGGCCATCGCGGCCACCATGAAGGGACACTTGCATCGGCTCTATGTGACCACACTTGATGCTGGCGCGCCAGCAGAAGGGATCGTGTCGTCCTATCTGCCCGCCAGTGTGCAATCGGGCAGTGACCCGACCTTCCGGGTGGTGCTTGATCCGGGTGACCCGGTGCAAAATGGCGCTCAGAGCAAAGACTGGGCGTTAGCGCTTGAGCGGGATGGCGCGCCGGTCGCACTTGAAAAAAGCGAGATCCATGGAACCGGCGCCATTGAGGCTTTGCGGCTGCCTGTGCGCTTTGATGGTCGCGGGATCCACTACGCTGCGGTCAATCTTGCCAACGGGGATCAGTCTTTTGTGACCAGAGCCTTCACACTGGTCAATGCGCCGGTGCGGGTGCTCGGGGTTGGGGACACGGCGTTCCTTGACGGGCTGCCACCGGATCAGTTCCAGCTCACTGAGCGTAAGGCTGGCAATCTGTCAGGGCTTGAGGATTTTGACGTGGTGGTGTTGGGCGGTGTTCCGGCTTCCACTTTCAGCGGTGCGGACCTTGAGAGGCTCGCCGGGGCTGTTGGGTCGCGCGGGTTGGGGCTGTTGCTTGTCAACGGTCCGATGCGCGGCAGTGCCGAGGACCCGACCGTTGTTCAGAGCTATGCCGACACGCCACTCGACCCGCTGTTGCCCGTTTCGCCGGACCCGCGCTTCCTGATGGATGACCCGCCGCCACGCGATACCATCGTGCTGGTCGATACCTCCGGGTCGATGTCTGGCGGTGGTCTGGCTGCCGCCCGGTCGGCGGTTGCCGATCTCCTTGGCTATCTGCGCCCGGAAGACAGCTTGCAGCTTGTTACGTTCGGCGGCTTGTCATCGGGGCGCCAGTTCGGGACCGAGGACGGCAAGGCGGCGATTCGCGCCTTTGCCCGTCGTTTTCCCACCGGTGACAGCTCCAACGTGACCCGGGCGTTCGAGACCGCTCTGGCATCAACCGGCAATTATACATCGGTTTTTCTGATCACCGACGGCATGGTCGACCCTTATGACTATGCCAAGGCCGGTTTGTCCTTCTATTATCTGCAATATGGCAGCGGCCTTGCGCCGCTTAATGAGGAAATCGCGAAGGCGGCGCGGCAATCTCAGATCCTGCAATCCGGTCAGGGGCTTGCATTCAGGCCCGATTCCTATCAGCCGGAGGAGAAGGCGGAATTCTTTTCGCCCGACCCTGTGCATCCACGCATTGTTTCGCCGATCGAGGATATTCGCGGTGGCATAGTGACCCCCGGTGTTGCCTTCAGCTATGCGAGGGCCGATGCCATCAGGGCGCTTGTCAGCGATGGTATCGAAGGAGAACCCGTGCTCGCATTCAGTCAGTCCCGGCAGGCGCAAAGTGGTCGCACAGGGGTGTTCCTGTCGGCCTTCGATGCGGCGTGGAAAGACAGCGAAGCAGGCCGGAAGGCCATCGCGGCCAGCCTGTTGCAACTGGTCAAATGGTCGGCACGATCGCGCTATGCCTTCCGCCTTTCCGATCTTGGCGGGCAGATCGGCCTGCAAATTTCGGTGATGGAGGAGAAAGGGGCGTCGCATCTGCCACAGGGCCTGCCACAAACCTTGGCGGCAACGCTCGCTGTTGGTGGGCGGACCATCGGCATTCCGCTTCAGCCTGTTTCCGAAGACAGTGGCGTGTTTGAAGGGCGGCTGCCGCTGTCCCTGACCGAAGAGGGAACTGGCGAGGACGCCAGGGAAGGGGCTCGCGAGGGGCTGCTCTATCTGCAGGAAGGGGGGGCTGGTGCGCTGGACGCACCGCAGGCCATCCCGATCATGCTGCCCCCCGCAAGGACGATCAAGGGCAATGGACGAGAGGCGGCCAGCTTCGGTGTCAATCGCTCCGGGCTTGAGGTGCTGGCCGGAGTGAGCGGCGGCGCTGTTGACCATTTGCCAGCGCCCCGGCAAGCGGGCCTTCAGCCAGTGGTGCCTCCACAACCTCTGCATCTGCCGCTCATCCTGCTTGCGGCCATCTTCGCAGGCTTTGGCTTCCTGATGAGGGGGAACCGGTTATGACGGAACGCTCTGCCGACCTGTCCCCGCCCGCCAGCACAAGGCGACGCAAGGCGCACTGGTTTGCGCCGCTCGATGCCGCGTCCTATGAGGCAGCGGATGTGATTGCGCTTTTGCGCAGGCTTGGTCATGAGGCTTTGGCCTTTCTGTTCGAAGGCGGATCGCAGCCCCGTCTGTCACGCGCCGATGCCAAGGCGCTGCAATCGCTGTTTGGCGGCAATGACTGGATGGAGAAGCGGCCCGGAAGTTATCTGGGCTATCTCGACTCGGTCCTCTATTTCACCGGCAACAGCGCCGATTTCAGTCACAACGAGATGGCGCTTGCCCTCGGGGTAACGGTGCAGAAGCGCTTCTGGCGTCGCTGGGCCTTTGCCAGAAAGGCGCGGGGAGCGGGGCTGATCGGTGGTGAAATGCTGGCTCCGGTGTTGCTTGAAGGGGCGTGGTCCGACCCGGCGTTCCAGATGCATGCCCTTGGGGTGATCCGCAAGGATTGGCGGCAAAGAACGCTGCATTATCCGGACGACATCGATTGGCCTGATTATGTATCTATCAGGCTGGTTCTGATTCTTGTCCTGCTGGCGCTGTCGGGAGACAATGGCAAGAAAGAATCACATGTTCAGCATCTGGGCAGACGCCTCCGGGCCTGGTGGCAAAGGCCGGTGCGGCAGATGGAACGGCGTCTGTTGCAGCTGCTACCGCCCGCGTTGATGGCGGCAGGGGAAGCGGTGGATCTGGAGCATCTGGTCGTCATGGACGCCATTGTCCGCGTGCCGGGTGCTCTGCGGTTCGAGCCGGTTCGCCGGTTTTGCGAACGCTCGGCGCTTGGCGGGGTCTACGGCTTTGCGGGTGAAGCCAATGAAGCTGAAGCCGGGGGTGCGTGCCGGGAGCAGATGCCGGATCGCGAGGAAGAAGAAGCCGTTCTGGCGCTGGGGTCGCGTCTGGCCGGACGTTTGTTGTAGGCGGCATTGCCGCTTTTTAGGAGAGTCGTTGTATGTTTTCGCAAAGAGTCATGGCGGAATTGCTGGAGCGCCACGGGGATCTTTTTTCAGATCTGGTGGCGGTCAAGAAAACTCTCAACGAACGCTTCTACGGCCTTTCCGAACAGATCCATTGCCAGATGCTGGCGGTGGCCTCGGGCGAATCGATGCTGCTGATCGGCCCTCCGGGCACGGCCAAATCCCGCCTGATCCGTGCCTTTGCCCATTTGTGTGGTCTGTTGGGCGATGATGAGTTGCTTGGCAACGAGAGCCATGGCGAGAATGGCGTCTTGCGGCAATTGCAGCAGGAGCCGCGCTATTTCGAATATCTGCTGACGCCCTTTACCGAGCCGGGGGAGTTGTTCGGTTTCTTCGATATCGGCAAGCTGTTTGACGCCAACGGGCGCAGCGGCGGGCTCGAACGCTTGCATGAAGGCATGATGCAACATGCCGAGATCATCTTTCTGGACGAAGTGTTCAATGCCTCGAGCGCCATTCTCAACTCGCTGCTGACTTTCATCAACGAGCACAAGTTTCACGACCGGGGCAAATCCTTCGAGGTCAACCTGTCCTGTCTGTTCGGGGCGACCAACTATCCGCCCAAGCGGCCCGAGTTGCTGGCGATCTATGACCGCTTTCTGCTGCGTAGCTGGGTGGACAATGTGCCCTCCGAACCGCATGCCATCGGGGCGCTCATCCAGACCGGCTGGCAGGAAAGCCACGCCGCCGATCTAGGCGTAACTTTTCCGCTTTTGCTGGAACGGGCGGAGCTCTTCCGGGCCGATCTGCGCGCCATGAGCCAGAGTGGCGGACTGTCGATCGACCTGCAGGACGACGGGGTCAATGACATGCTGGTGCGCCTCACCTGCATCGCCGACTATGCGCGCGGGCGTCGTCTGTCGCAGCTTTCCAACCGGCGGCTGGTGCGCTTTTCAAGGATCTTTCTGGTCAATGCCCTGATGCGGGCCGCCGAGAAGGGCGAAGCCCAACCGATGGCTGACATCGGCGAGGATCTGATGCTGCTGGCGCGACATGGGCTGGACCGCTTGCCGGATCCGTTTCAGGAAAACGACCTGATGTCGCTGCTGGTCAAGGGCCAATTGTAATGAATGTGACCATCGTCGGGAGAGAACAGGCTGATCGCTGGATCACCGCTGCTGTGGGAGAGACAACTCTCCCGGTGCAGGGAGAGACCCGCAAGGTCCTGCGCCTGTTCCATGATCGTCATATCGGCATCCCGCCCGGCTTTGCGCGTGAGCTGGCTCAGGGATTCTCTGTGCGCTATCCGGATTTTTCCAATCCGGTGCGGCTGTTGGTCTATCGTCGTCTTCTTGATGCGCTCGACGCAACTCGCAGCATGAAGCAGGATCCGCGGCAGTTCGATCACATCCCGCGACCGCAATTCTATGACATCTGTCTGCTGCCGCTTGCCGCAATGGTCATGGAGGAGATGGGCGAGACCTTCCTGTTCAGCCTTGAGAGTGGGCTCGATAGGGTCGATGAGGAGGCGTATCTGTCGTTTGCGCGGCGGTTCGAGGCGCGCTTTCTCGCGGTTTGCGAAACGGACCTGACGGCGCGTGAGGACGGAAAGCCCGAAAAACAACGGGAATCGCAGGCCTGGCCGTTGTTCTGGGAGCGGGTTGCGCATCAGCTTTGGGGAGAATTGCAGCGGGCCCGCCACGGCGGCGGTGACTTTACCGAGCAGGCTTTTGCCCGGGT
Organism: Cohaesibacter haloalkalitolerans; assembly: GCF_003574655.1. GTDB lineage: Bacteria > Pseudomonadota > Alphaproteobacteria > Rhizobiales > Cohaesibacteraceae > Cohaesibacter > Cohaesibacter haloalkalitolerans. The sequence goes on along the minus strand of NZ_QNUM01000014.1, from coordinate 42,647 downwards.
CTATTATGATGATGTGCTGTTACGGATGGTCCATGGTCTTGCGCCGAAACCGAGTTTTGTGCCGGAACCGGGGCAGGACAGTTTCGAGCTGACCGAGGAGCAGAATGCCCATCTGGCGCACCCTAAACAGGGGGGCGTGGTGGGCATCCATACCACCGCTCGCGTCGAGGACATCGAGGACATGCTGTTGTCGGAAATGGTTTTGCCGCCGCATCTTCTGGCCGACAAGCTGCTCAATTCGTCGTTTTTCGCAAGGCACCGCCCGCCACCGCTCGACCAGAAGCAGCAGGTGCTGCTGCTCGGGGCAAGCCTTGATGACGGCGACGACCCGGCGATTGCGCTGGCCAGGGCCTGCTGGCTCGATGCCATCTTTCGCATGGCGATTGTTCTGGCCAAAAATGACCTGTTGCAAAGCGAGGTGCGCTTTGGGCAATGGCGTCGGCAGATGGGCGTTGTCACCGCTCGCATGAAGGTGGGCGACTATCGCCATCTCAAGGTGCTTGATGCCACCACTGTCAGTCGTCTTCAGATGCACCGGTTTTTCTGCGATGCAGGCTGGTTGCCCGGCTTCCTCTCCCTGATGCCGGGGCTTGACAGTCGGCAGGATGGCGGGATGGCTGCATCCTGTTTCTGGCAGCAGAAGGAGCCGGGGCTCGGCGATATTCTGGGCACGCTGTTTCCCGAAGCCTCCGGGCCGGGGGATGACGATCTGCCGGATTTTGCTGCGGCCCTGATGGTGGTGATCCGGCGCGCCCGCGTGGGTGCTGCACCGTTCATCACTTCTGGTCCTCATTCGACGCCGCCGACCGTCACGATGGTCATCAATTGCCCCGCCGCGATACGTGGTGGCGAGCGATACACTCTCGAGGATGGGCAGAAGGCGGCCCTGTCCATTGCCATTCCGGGCGGAGCCTCTGATCCGGTCAGTCCGGAAGCCCTCAACAAGCTCGCAGGCGAACTGGTTGGTGCAATGCTGCAATTCTTTTGGGACGAGGTAAATGGCTGAACAACTGGTCTATGTGCTGCCTCGCCTTTCTGCCGAGGTTGCTCTGGAAATTCTGGCGGATCTGATCGAGAAGACCGGGGCCGAGGGGATCGACCGCATCCATATTCAGCCGGAGCGTAGTGGTCAGGTCGTGCTGTCCTTCCGCACCGACCATACCCGCCCCGGTGCCGATGTTGATCCGCGCATCGAGGGGATGCTTTACCAGAGCTACAACCGGCATCCGTCCATCGCCAGCAAGGGTGGGCGGCTGCCCGACGATCTGGCCGACGCCAGACTGGAAGAGTGGATTGCCGAGGATGCCACGCGGGCCTTTGCCGGGCTGATCGGGCTTGCCATCGCATCAAGCCAGAGCCGCTTCCTGATGGCGATCGGCTCTAATGCCATTGCCACGGCGACGGCTCTTGACGACACGGCCTATGTGCTTGGAGTGGTCGGGCCGATGACCTCGGTTGCCGAGGCCTTTGCCCGCATTGAATGGCGATCCAGCGGCATGAACCTGTCGTGCCTCGGGGTCGAGCGGGCCGAGCCGCCGCGGGCTGGTGATATTCCCGGCCATCTGGCCATTGCCAGGATCGGGATCAATCCGGAATGGGGCGGTACCGAAGCGATTGTCCTCAGGCATCAGGAGCTGTTTGAAGGCAACGTCGATTTCCGGCTTGCCTATCCGCTTGTCGGAGGTCACCTGCTGCTGCTCAAACCGCAGGTGCAGCTTGCTGAAACCGTGCGGGTGGCCGCGAGCCGCATCGTCTTCCGGCTGATGCTGACGCTTGGAGCGGAGGCGCCCAAGGGGTTGGCACTTGATTGGCAGAGCGACGACAGCGGCATGGTGAGCATCGATGCGCTTGAGGTCGATCTGCCGAAGCTCGACATTTTGTCGTCCGTCTCCTCCGCTGGCAATGATGCCGTTGCTGCTGACGGGGCGGGAGGCGAAGCTGCTGCTGCGGCGCCCGTTTCTCCGCCGGTCGATGTCGATTTCGTCAGGCTGGCCCATCTGGATGATGCGACGGTCCATCTGCGCGGGCTGCTGGAACAGCACGCCAGCACGATCGGTCACCGCCTGAGCCTGCAACGGTTGCCTGATTACAACGACAGCTCGGAGCTGTTGATGGAGATCGACCGGCAGATTGATGAGCTGGCGATCCGGCGAGACCTCATTCTCGGCGAAGGGGCAGGGGACTGGCGTCTGCTGCGCTTTCCTGCCGAGGGGATCGAGGCCTTTGTCGACTATCTCAGGCGGTTCAGTCTCGAGGTTATCGATTCGGGCCATCTCCGCTATGGCTTTTCGAGCAGCAGCGAAGATCCGCACGGGGTTCATTTCCTGCTCTATCGGTTGCGGGATGTGGGAACGGAACCGGCCTATCCGACTGTTCTCTGGCGGAACAGGCTGAAATGCGGCACCATCAGTCATCGGGTCGACCCGATGTTTGCCCAGTTTGCTGTTGCCCGGAAGGCCCGCAGTCTGGTCTTCACGCCACCGTCCCATGTGGTCGTGCCCAACTTTCGCGCCACCCAGAGCGATATCGACAGCTATCTTAAGCAGGGCTTTGGCGGCTTTTTCAATGCGTCCGATGTGGCAGACGTCATGAAGATGGAGAACCCGATCTACTGCTTTGGCCAGAGCGAGGATGGCAGGCTGCGTATCGAGATTCTCGATGGTGCCGACTTCCTGCCCGTGCGGCGCGTGATCCCGTTCCTCAACGACAATCTGCAGATCGGCCATTATCTGGATACCGCCTCTTTTGTGTCCGAAATGGTGGATGCCCATTGGCGCGGGGAGCAGATGCAGAAGATCGAGACAAGCAATGCAGCGCTTGCAACAAGGCTTGAGGCGGATATGGCCGCTGTGGACCGGGCGCTTGCATCGCGCAGCGAGGGATTGCTGGACGCGATGGCCGAGGAGGTCAACGCACTCAGGGTTTATCTGTCCAAAATCACCGGTCTGATGGAAGATCTCAGCGACCGGTCGGTGGCGCTGGAGCAACTGGTTGGCGAGAGCATTCGCAATGCCTCTTCCTATGAGGACATGATCCGCAAGGTACCGGGCAAGTTCTCCGAGCTGGAGAGCACCCGTCGCACCATTCAGGATGCCATCTGGACGGAGCATCAGAATTCGCAGGCCTTTGTCCAGACCGCCAGCCGGAATATCGGCGCAATCAATGAGATGATCGAGCGTTTGCGGGAGGAGCTGGACAAAAATGCCTGATCCTTCACCGCCAAGGTCTCTGGGAGACACTGCAAGACTGCTGGATCCGTTTGACCGGACGTTTGAGCAGGGGCTGGCCGAAATACCCGAAAATATCGCCCGGTCGCGTCAGAATATCGGCCGTATCCAGAAGGCTTCCAGCAGTGGCAAGGCGAGGGTTGAAGGCTTTCTGCAGACCCGCTCGGCGCTTGGCAAGCAGTCGCGGCGCGACTTGAAAAAGGCGCACTGGTCGATGCGCTGGACCCGGCTGCATTATCGCCTTGTGATGGTGGCGCGGCGGGGGGAGTTCCTGTGGCTCAAGGCTCGACGGGTCTGGTCCCGTTTCTGGCGCTGCATTCTTGTGCTGGTGGTCGCCTTGGGGCTGGTCTATGGTGCCTTTGTCTATCGGGCCGACATCAGCGGTCTTGTCAGTCGCGGCTGGGGCTGGATTGCTGGTGCGGGCAGCATCGAAGTGTCCATGCGCGACCATGAGAGCACAGACCTCTCCGGGTCTTCAGGTCTCAGGTGGGGGCAAGGCTGATGATCCGGCGAGTGAAACAATTGTTGGCCCTTTCCTTGCGGAAAAAGCCTGTGGCCGTGCCGCCGCCGGAAGAGCGGCGAGCGGGCTCGCTTTCGCTGTTGCTGCAGGACAATGCGCCTGACCCCTATCGACCCAATCGCAACCGGCGCATTTGGATGCTCGGTGGCGGGCTGGTGGGGGTGCTGCTCTTTTCTCTTCCTACCGTCTTTGAGCTCTGGCCGGACATCTTTCCCTTCTTCGATATCTACCGGCTGCATGATGCCTATTGGCTGCCGCTCAAGGGCTGGCTCTGGACCGCGTGGTATCCATGGTGTCTGGTGCTATGGCTGCCCGTCGGGATCATCCTTGCGTTGCTGTCGGTGAGCTGGGCAAGCGGCCATGATCCGTTGCGGCCGTTGCATCGCATGGTCATTCTGGTGCTGGCAGGGCTTGTGCGGCTGCGGGTTCAGGGCAATGAAGCGCCCGACATGGGACTGTTGCAGACAGTGGTTGGCTGGGCGCGGCGAACCGGTGTTGGAGCCTCCTATGCCGAACTGGTGATCAAGCATGCCCTTGATGCGCAATTTGAGCGGATGGAGGCTGCTGTCCTTGCAGGCAACGGGGTGGAAAAAGGCTGGCTGCGGCAGGCCGACCGCCTGATGCGGGCGCGAGCACTGTTTCCCGTCATGTGTGATGGCAACAGGGCGGAGCCGCATCAGGCTGGCGATGACCATGAAAAGCGGGCACGGTGGCTTGAGGCCTTTTTCGATCTGGCCTTTCTCAGCCATGTCGACAGGCATCAGGATGTCGCTGTTGCCGACTATCTCAACGAACTCCTCGCGGCGCTTGATCCGGACGAACGGCCACGCTTGCAGTTGCTGGAAGCCTTCTGCGCCGGGCGGCCGCTGGCCTCCTGTCAGGGAGCCCTGCGGCAGGCTCTTGCCAGTCTTGATCAGCTTTCGGCTGCCACCTCAGCCCAGTTTGCGCAGACGCGCCGGGTCCAGCCGGGGGAATGCGACATGACAAGATTGCTGGCTCCCTGCTGCTTTGCCTTTCTTGCGGTTGCTGACCGCAACTGGTCGGTGGCCTCGGCGGCGGTGCTTGCCAGCCTCGACCGGACCTACAATGCGCTGCGTCTCTCGGACGACTTCGAGGCCGAGGCGGACGCGCTGGCGTGGTGGTTTGCCCGATCGCGTCTTGCCACTATCCGTCTGCTGCACGAGACTGTTCATCGCAAGGGGCTGGAAGACGGAGCGCTCAGCCTGTGGCCCGAAGGGCAGCCCGCCTATCGGGTGATGGATGGCAGTCGGCTTGCTGCGGGAGGGTTCTAGGCATGTTTTCCCGGTGGCGTGACCGCGCTTTTGACAGAGTGGAAGCCAAGAGGCGTACAATCGAGCGGTTGGTGCCCTTGCGCGGACGGCTGGACGCAATCCTGTTGTCGCTGTTCGGGCTTGTTGCCGTCGGGCTGGTTGTCCTCGGGGTGTTTCTTGCAAGCGGGCAGGCGCGGTTCGGCTGGTTTGATCCCGAGCCGATCGAGCCATTTGCCGATGACCGTCTGGCAGCCAACCTCCGGTCCGATGCGGCGCGGCAGTCTGGTGCGTTTGTCGGGGCTGCCTATCTGGCCGACGATGATCTGCTCACGCTGTTGCGCAAGGGCGGCGCGCTGCACAGCGTCGATCTCGGCAGCGGTCTGTGGTCTGACGATGAAGGGCCGGGCGGTCTTGCGGGTATCGAAAGCGCCTTTTCCGATCTTTCGTCCGGCTGTTCCAACCAGAGCGGCGAGGCTCTTGCCGCTTGTGTCGATCCTCGGGCGTTGTTTGCCTATAGTGAAGACGGTGGCCTGCTTGTCCGCTATGACGGCAAATGGCAGGTGCTCGTGTCGGACACGCGCTTTGTCGGAGCCTCCGGCAAGGCAATCGACCATCAGGACATTGCCGATCTGGCGATCTCTGCCGACAAACACTGGCTGCTGCTGGCAACACGTGCCGAAGGGCTGGGGCTGTTCGATCTGACCCGCCGCCTTTGGGTGCCGCTTTCTGCCAAGAGCCAGACGGCTATCATGGGCGATGACAGTCTCGCCCCGCCGTCGCGGATGGTGGCGGTTGGCGACGGGTTTCTGCTGGCAACTGCATCGGGATTGCGGGCGGTGTCCTTTGATGCGCATGGTGAAGTCAGCACGGCCCGGCTGGTTGATGATGGCTTCAAGGCTGTCCTCGATCTGTCGGTGTTCGAGGGCGAGGCGCTGGTGCTGGCAACACGGACCTGTGGCGAAGGGGCTTGTCTCGGGCTTTACCGCTATGAAGCGCCCGGCTCGCTGGTGCGGTTGTTTGGTGAGGACAGGCTCTATCCCGAACTGTCGCAGGCGCGTCTGTCGCGCGCCCTGATCTCGCAGGATGGCAAGAGCATTTTCACGCTCGGGGAGGCTGGCATCTATCGCTATGAGCGGGCGGCGCGCAGTTGGGAGCAACTCGCCGATGAGCCTCTATCAGTCTTTCTTGACGCCCCGACTCTCAATGGCCTCTATTTCGCCTCTGCTGGCAATGTCGGCCTGCTGGATCGCAATGGCAAGATCAGCACGTGGTCGCTCGACGGACAGGCGGTGCGGTCGATGGCTCGCGACCGGGATGGACAGCTTCTGGCATTGACGGCAAGCAATCAGACCTGGCGGATCGGTACGGATGGCGTGCAACTGCTGACCGACGGGGTCGCGGCGCTTGAACCTCTGGCGGAGATGACACGGGCCGTCTCGGCTTTTGGGCGTCTGGTGATGGTCGGCAAAAGCTATCTGGTGCTGCATGATGTTGCCCGTCGGTCCTATGTCTCCGTTCCCAGGGCCATGCTGTTGCCGGGGCTGTTGTTCGACGCTGATGCGCAGCTATTTGGCGGGGAGCACGTCCTGTGGGCGCTGGCTAAGGGGGAGGTCGAGGCCTGGGGGATCTCCGGCGAGGGCAATGCGGTCTCGCTCACCCGGCTGGCTCATCAGCTGCTGTCGCAACCGGTGCGTTCCGTCCATCGGGATGGCGATACGCTGCTATTGGTCGATGGCTCGGGCCGCCCCTTTCGGTTGAAGGCTGAGGGACGGCATATTGCCATGCAATCACTGCTGGGCCAGATGGATCGGGCACAGGGGATTGTGAAGGATGTCCTGCATCAAGGGACCCTCACCTATCTGGCTCGAGATCGGGCGGTCAGCGTCTATTCTGAGATGGAGCGGGGGTATGTCGATACGATCCTCATGCCGGTCAACGAGGATATCCGCGAGATCGCAAAGGTTGGGGACAGCCTCTATCTGCTTGGTGAGGCGGGCAGTGTCATTGCGTCCGATCGCAATCAACGGCTGACTGGCAGCGACGTGCCGTTTGCCTTTGGCTCTGACGCGCTGACCGATGCGCTGAGCAACGGTCTTGAGCTGTTTCTAGCGTCCGATCAGGGGGTGACGGTCTATTCACCCTCTGCCCGCAGCATCACGCGCCGCTTCGAACTCGGGGTGTCCGGAACCTTGCGGCTTGCGGGCGTGACAGAGGGAGAGCCCGTCAGCTATGACGGTCAAAGTGCCTGGTTCGGCGAGCGCAGTCTGTCGATCGATGGGGCGCAGGTGCTTTCGGCCAGCAAGGTGGGGCAGGATATCGCGACCCTGCAGACTGACGGCGCCGTCACCTTTCTGGCCCGCCACCCGATCCATGACGGCAGCCTTGGACAGCCCGTCTGCTATTATCGCAATCCGGGGCTATCCGGGGAGAGCATCATTGATGTGGTGGCGCTGCCCGGTCTCGGTGTTGGTGCTCTGGTCGATGGTACCTTGTGGCTGCGGGACCAGCCGCATCGTCGCTTTGCCGGGTTCACGCTGTCGCTTTCCACCTTTCCGCCGAATGCAAGAATGGTGATCCTCAAGGATCAACTGGTCATTCACAATGAGCAGGATGCCTATCTGGTGCCGCTCGAAGCCCTCAAACCGTCCGATAGCTGTGACCGCTATAATGTCGACCTCACCCACGCGGTTGTTCATCTTGCGGCCGAGCAGTTGGCAGTCTCCGAGGCCAATGATGAAATCGGTCTGCTGCTGGCCGACGGGGCCTATCAGGTTTGGAAGGACGGGGTCATTTCCGAGCGCATTCCGGCCCGCGCGATCAACAGCCCGGATCCACGCGCCTTCCAGTCGATGGCGCAGATGGGCAACGGACTCTATTTCACCGATCAGAGTGGCATCTGGCGCTATGAAAGCGACCGGCGGCACTGGTCCCATCGCGCCTTCCCGATGGAAGCGGGAGCCGTGGTGCGCAGTGATCTGACCGCGAGCGGTGATGATCTGGTGGTGACTGTCGAAACAGCAGATGGTCGTAGCCTTGGCGGCGCGGTGGATGCTGCGCTTACCTCTCTCTCCCTCTCGCCCCTGCGGCAATGGGCCTCTCCGGCATTGCCATTCTCTCCTGATGCATTGATAGACGTTGCGAGGATGGCGGATGGCCGCTGGCTCTATCTCAGCGACAATGCCATCGCCGTGGCCGAGGAGCCGGGCAGTGTCCGGCCCACGATGTCCCGCGCCATCGCCATGCCCTATGCGGCGGGCGGTCGCAAGGTCATGCAGCAGAACGGCCAGACGATCATTCTGGATGGCGATCCGGAAGCGCCCTCTTCGCTGCTCGTGATAAGGGGGCAGGGTCTTTTTGCCGTAGAAGGTGAGGCGCCTGCACTGTTTTCCTATCAGCCTGCCGCCGGAGAGACGGTGACGGTGCTTGCCGACAATCGGCTGTTGCTGCATGAGGCGGACGGTGCTGTCAGGCTTTGTGAGTGGCAATCGGGGCAGACGGGGTTCTCCCGATGCACCCTCATTCTGCCCAAGGCCCTGCGCCTTGATGTGAGGAAGATCAGCCGTGCCATTCCCCTTGTGGATGACCGCTGGCTGGTCGCGATGGATGACGGTCGCGCATGGCTTGTTGATCGTCCCCACCGCAAGCAGCTGGCGTTGTCTTCGGATGGTGGTCCGATCAAGGCGGTTCTGAAGCGGGCGGACGGGGCGATACTCATTGAGCGGGAAACTGGTGTTTTCCGGCTTGATGCCGTGACCGGCACGCTCACTGCGCAAGGAAAAGCTGAAGATGCCGAGAGCCTTGAAGCGGACACGGAGCGCCTTGTGGCTGCGATCGATGCGGACAGCGGCATGCTTGATGCCACGCGGTTGCAGGACGAGCAGGGTCAGATCCTGATTTCTGCGGGCGCTTTTGCCGTTGAACGGGTGATCGGGCAGATGGCGACGGTTGAAGCGCCGGAAGCTGGCAACGATGCGGTCCGCTGGGACCGGCAAAGTGGCCGCTTCGCCTTTGTGGATGAAGCCGGTATGCCCTTGATGTTGACCGTCCGCGAGGCGATGCCTGATGGCACGTTTGCCTTTGCGGCATCTGGCAAGGCTGTGGCGCTCGGGGATGAACACTTCATGGTGGTCAATCGATACGGTGTCTGGCATTACCACACCGGCCTTGACCGTCGGCTTGAATGGCGGCGCCTGTCGCTGTCTTCGACCATTGCCGGAGCCGGGCAGGGAAAGGTCTATTTCGCTGATGGCCGGGCAATCGGCGCGGAGGATGAACGCCCAGAGGCGGCGAACCCGGACTATGCTCTCTCTCTTGGTTCTCTGCAACTGAGGGCCAATGCCATGACGGGACGGGTGTCTGCGAGCTGGTCGGACGGGCTGAAGATCCATGACGCCTTCGCGGCTGATGGCTTCAAATTCGATGACCGGCGCGACGTGGCCTATGCTGACGGCGAGGGGTGGTTCCTGACGCCGGTAGGGCTGGTTCAGGCCGACAGTCTTTCCGATGCTGCACCATTGCCTTCGTCACGGTCGGTGGAACTGACCAGTCTTGGCAACAGGCTGTTTGCGCTTGATGGGGGCCGCCAGTGGCTGGTGTTCGATGTGCTCGGCTGGCAGCGGGCGGACAATCCCTTCTCCGATCGACAGGTCGCCTATGATCAGGATCTCATCTGGCTCTATCAGAATGGCCGACTGATCACCCGCTCGACCACGCGCACCATGAGCGCCGAGCGGCGCCTTGGTCTGCGCTTTGAAAGTGATATTCTTCTCGATGCTGCCTTCGCTGAGGATGGGCTGGTTGTCCGGCTCGGCGATGGGGTGCGGCAGTTTTCCGGCTTTGATGCTCTGGCCATGACGGTTGAGGCAAGTGCCGACCTGCCTGCAGGCCTGACGCTGGCGGTGCGACCGATGCATGATGGCAGGCAGGCCATCGTTGCCGTCACGCGGCGCGGGGCCGTCTCCCGACGCTGGACCGGGCACGGTTTCGACCGGGTCGATTATGGCGACAATCCTGATATCGAGCGGATCGCTGCCGAACTGGACTGGCTGCGGGTCCGCTTTGTTGCCAATCGTTCGTCTGTCGAGCTTAAAACCGAAGCGATCGGTGTTGCCGGTGGCTGGTCGCCCATTGGCTGGGGCCGGGGCGAGCCGATGCCGATGGACCGCTTTCTCGCCATTCTCGGTGTTGGCAATAAGCTTTATGCGGGCACCCCAATCGGGCTACAGATTCTGACGGTTGATGCCGGGCACATCGCCTCGCAGCGGTTTGTCGAGCTGGATGGTGCCGGAGCCGGACAGGGACGGCACGAACCCGCCTATCACATCGGGGCCTATCGCAACCGCGATGCGGAGGCCTATGTTCTGGGGCGCGATGACTGTCTGGCGGTTGAGGACGGGGTGTTGCGCCCCTGCGAGCGCGGCGAAACCCTGTCTGTCGAGACGCTGGGGGGCAATGGCTTCTGGCAATGGGAACGGCAGAAGGGCGCGATCCTTCTGCGCTACATGGACGACAGTGGATTGCCCTCGGGTGAGGCGGTTCCGGTGCCTGCCTCCGGACAATTCCCCCATGACAGCCTTGATGACGTGGTGCAATGTGGCGGTACGCTATTCCAGAGCTGGCGCGGCACGGTAACGGCGCTTGGTGGCTCCATGGCGCTGGAAAGGAGCTATCCACTGGGCAGACGCGGTGCGGGGCGCTCTGCTCTGGGCGCCTTGCGGTTTGACTGTCAGCCGACCACGATTGCTCCCTCCCGCTCGGAGCCAAAGGGCTTGCCTGCCGGGCTTTATGTCGGCGGTGGCGATGCCTTGTGGCGGTTTGAAGGCTCCCGTTTCGAGCGGGCCGATGCCTATCGTTCGGCGCTCGCTATGCGGCAACGGGCGGGCATGGCCTTCGAGACAGGCCGGATGCGCGTGCGTAACGAAGCCGGTGCCGTGCAGTTTGACTATCGCGATGGTGACAGCTGGCGACCGCTGGCTCTGGCGGGCGGGCGGCTTGCAATGGATGAGCGGCAGGGGTTGGTTTCTGCCAAGGGGCAGGTCTGGGCCTATACCAGACAGGGGTTTGTCGCCCTCGACAGCGGAACCGGAGCAATCGACCCCGATCAGTTTTCGCTGACGCCGCTTGCCGGTGACGAGGCGGCGCATTGTGACTTTGATCTGGCGGAAACGGCGGGCGATGGCTCGTCTTTCCTGTCGTTGGCAGGAGAGGCGGAGGAAGCCGGGGAAGGCTCCCAAACCGTTCTGCGCTGTCTGGACGGGCGGCTTTGGCAGGGGCGGCTTGATCATTCCGGCACCCCATTTGAAGCCTATTTGGCTCCGGACGGCCCGGTGGATCCCTTTGTGGAACGGGCTCTGTTCCAGGGGCGGGACAGTGCAATCGAGCTGATCGGTCGGACAGCCGGACAGCCGGGCAGCCTCAGGTTCCTTTGGCGCGGTGAGGACAACGCCCTTTCTGGAGGCCGGTTCGCCCTTGATGCGGTCAGCCAGATTGCGCAAATCGAGCGGGATCATATCGACATGATAACGGGGCTTGGCTGGGTGCGCCAGCAGGTGGGCGACTGGGAGGGCGAGAGTGCTGTCCGCGCTGCCGGTCAGCAGGCGCTTGCCGGAAGGCTGATTGTGCTTCAGACGGACATGGATGTGGACCGGGCGCTGGAGCGGGATCGGCCAGCCAGCGCCTCGCTTTGCCTTGAGGGCGAGAACGGGGACTTCTATCGCTGGCGACCCAGAGGCCAGTTGGACCGGGTGCCCGCCTGTGAAGGCCTGTTGGCCGATGATGGTCATTTTGCCTATCGCGGTGGCAAAGATGGTGTACACATGACGGCCGCCAGTCTCAATGGTAACCGGATTTCGCGGCGGCTGGTCGAGGGACGGTTCTCGGACCTTTCCGTGTCAGGGCATGCGGTTCTGGCGCGGCAGGATGGCCGGATCGTGGCAGCCGCGCGCACTGATGACCGGGTGATCCTGTTCGATCCGGGCTCAGGGGAGCTCGTGGGCGAATGGGCACTAACACAGAAACCCTTGGCCTTGACGACCGATGACAGCGGGGCGATTGCCCTTCTCTCGGCAACCGGACGCCAGACGCTGAAAGGAGAAGCGGTGAACTCCTGTCGCGCCCTTTCTGGTCTTGCTGAAGCCTATGGGGGTGATGGGGTCGCGGGCGTGGAGGTTGCTTCCGCGCGGGCCTATGCCCATGTGGTGCGGCCCGGCATGGGGGCGTCGATCCTGTCCCTTGATTGTGAGGGCTATAGTGAGGACGCAGGTGTCTATGGGGACGTTACCAGACTGGATGACCGGATGCGCTATCTTGGCAATTTCGAGCTTTGGGGCCGACCTGATGCCGCCATGGCGTTGGAAGTGGGACAGGGGAACGCCCTGTGGGCGACATTCGGGGGGCGGCGCGCGATGCTGATGACGCTTGCCAGCGGCCCACTGTTCATCCGCCGGGTCGGCGACCATTTCATCGTTGCTGATCGCAACGAGGTCTATCAGGCTGATCTGGATGCCCTGATGTCCCATGTCATGCGATATGGCAGCCTCATCGGGCAGGGAGGGCGGAATGATCAAGACCCCTGACGAGACCCTGACGGTCAAGGATGTCGTCTTTTCCTTTGATGCGGAAACGCTGAGGGTCAAGGTCGGTATGGTGCAAGGGCAGGGGCTTGATGATCTGTCGATTGTTGGCGGGCTGGCGGAGCGTCTGCCATGGCTGTGGCAATGGTCCTATTGGATTGATCGGCACGTCGATCCGTTGCGAGGCGTTTCCGAGGATCTGAGGGCCGAGGATATCCTGCGGGCGCTGTTCGACTACTCCGCCTCTGCGGGCGGGGCTGGTCGGGACTGGTTGCGCATTGGGGCGTTGCCGAGGCTGTCGCGCTGGTCCAGCCTTGTCGCACAGCAGGGCTGGTTGCCGCGCCGGTTGCGGTCCCTGCAGGGCAAGCGCATCCACGCGCATCGGCAGGCGATGGCCGGCTGGCTTGATGGCGAGGTTGATCGCTGGGAAGTGCTGCGCGAAGAAATGGCTACGGATGAACAGACCGAAGGCCCGTTTGAAGCCTATATGGGCCATTTGCGGCGGCAGATCGAGAGCGGTACATTCACACTTGAGGTCCGGACCGCCTTTCAGGCGTTGCTTCGCTCCGTGTCGCCGTTGATGGAAATCGTCGAGATCAAAAGCTCGGACAGCGAAAATCTCATCCTGATGCTGAAAGTACTTGATGAGGACGGCCAGTTATCCCGAACACGGCACCAGCCAGCCGAGGCGCTGGATCGTCTGGTCGGGGTGAGCGGGCCGGTTGTCGCCGAGCAGCGCGTCCGGGAGATGGCCTACCGGATCGCGATTCTGGTGAGTGAAATGCTGCAAATGATGCATTGCCGCCGGAATCAGGTTGCGATGGCTTTCATTCTGTCGCACGATCGGGTCAGTAAACCTGTGTTTGCATTGACGTTTAAAGCAACTCTTCTTTTGACCTATCGGTCGCAGGTTCTTTCCATGATCGGGCGGCGCAGAATTCCTGATCTGCCGGTCTGCAAAAATTTGAAGTTCGATGAATTCTGAAGCCTCTTCGGGCAGGCCAGGCGCCCAAAGCCCTAAAAGAACTAAAAGCTTACAGCCTCTCTATCCGCAGATCCGGTCCTTTGCCCTCTCCGGGCCCGGATTTTGGAGCATGGTTGCGTTTCTTTCTCTGGGGGCGGCCTGCTTTGTCGCACTGGCGCTCTCGATGATCTGGGCGCTGGACATCATAAGAGGGGCCGGGTCGCTCTATGCCCAGTTCAGCTTTCTGGTCAATGGAGCCAATCCGCTGTTGCTGCTGCCCTGGCTGTCGAAAGCGCTTCCGGTGTTCGAGCAGGCGCGGGGCAATTCCGTCTTCGATCCGTCCGCCTGGCATTTGCTGCTGTTCATGTGCTGCCTGCTGTTTGCTGCCCATATCTGCCGCTTCAACAAGCCCAGAGGCGAGAGCCTGTTGCTCTATCCTGCCGCGCGGCCGGTTGCCGAGCATCTGTTGCAAAGCCTTGGCTATTTTGTCGATATCCGTATGCCGATGGGACGAAATGGTGCGGCGGAGACGGATTTTTTCGGCTCGGATGCCGTGTTCTTTGCACCGAGGGGCCATCTTGGCCGCATTCTCAAAGGCAAGCGATCCGACGCTCTGCAAAGGCGCCTTGCCTTCTTCATGGTGCATGAATGCGCCCATGCGGTGACGCGGGATAATCTGGCGAACTCTGCCTTTGTGGTGGTGGTGGCGCTTTTGAGCTTCATGGTCTTCACGATTTTCGGGCCGCTGATGCTGTTCGGCTCGACGCTGTTGTCGATGACACCGGCGGGGCCCAAGCTCACTCTGCCGCTCTCGATCCTCATCTTCGTCCTGTTCTGCGGTGGCATCTATCTGTGTTATCGCGGGCTGGTCGTTAGCTATATCAAGGCGCGGGAGTTTTTTGCCGATCAGGCCGCCTTCCGCTTTGTTGCCGATGTCGAGGCCCCTTACGGCTTTATCGACACCCCGCCGGAGCCGGACATCCTGTCAGCCCTGCGCACGAGTATCTCGCCTCATGAAAGGGCTCTGCATGAGCAAGGCTTCAGCCTCCATGCGCGGGACATGTTGATCTATTTCTGGGGGATCGTCTTCAGCATCCGCACCCTCTATGTGTTGGTGGCGCCCAGAGATCTGTGCTGGACCGTGCTGGTTTTTGATGCCGTGGCGCTCGGAGCTTTTGCCGGATTGTCTTTCACCTTGCCGAAGCGACCTCCGGCGACAAGCGGCAAGGGCGGGCTGGCATGGTTGTTGACCTTTCTGGCGGTGCTGGCGGTCGAGGTCTGTGGGCCGGGGCTTGTTGGTTCGGTGATGATGCTCTATCGGGGAATCTTCTCCAATTTCAACGCCCAGCTGATCGGTGTGCCGGGGCTTGTCCTGCTGCTGGTCTTTCTGATCGGTGGCATCGTGAAGGCCATCAGGGGCCTGCTTTCCGGGCGCTTCAAGCCGCCGTGGCACAAGGGGCGGCTGGTTCGGCATCTGGCGCTGTCCCTTGCCTCTGTTCCGGGGGCTGCGGTTGGCTTTCTGATGATCGTTCTTACGGGGGTGGTCTTTTGCGTCATTCCGCTCAACTATGTTCTGCGCTTTGGCCTGTTCCACACCGGCTGGCTGTTGACCTGGATCGTGCTGCTCATCATGGCGGCGGGAGCCCTGTTGCTGTTCCATCAGTATCTTTTG
Source organism: Cohaesibacter haloalkalitolerans (assembly GCF_003574655.1). GTDB lineage: Bacteria > Pseudomonadota > Alphaproteobacteria > Rhizobiales > Cohaesibacteraceae > Cohaesibacter > Cohaesibacter haloalkalitolerans. The sequence goes on along the minus strand of NZ_QNUM01000014.1, from coordinate 27,422 downwards.
CTGTTCGTGCGGCGCTGGTCCCTCATCGCTGCCGTTGGAACGGCTGAACTGGCGCTGGTGTTGCTCTTTTCCTGCACTCTTGCCATCGGGCAAGCCGACGTTATGGACGGGGTACGGCATGGGGTCGTCCACTCCATTCCGAGCCTTGATCGTCTTCCCGGTCTATTTGCTGGGGCAGACTGGTCTGAGGTCTTGCCTTTTGCTGCAATTTCGACCAGTTTCTACCTGGTGTTGAGATTGCTTGCTTTTTGGGCGCAGGACACACTCGGCAAAATGGATATGAGACTGGCACGGGAGAGCAGCCGATGATGATAGATGCGGAAAAACTGCGCAGGGATCTGACACGATCCATGGCAGAAGCCGTTGATGACGCCGACAGTTTTGACGACTATTTCGGCGAGCCATCAGGGGCTGCTGATTATGGGGTTGCGCGGGCCGACGGGGTCATGCCTGCCGATTTGCTCTATCTGTGGAATTTTGCCGGACAGCTCGTCGACTATGTCACCAACCATGGCCTTGATGCGCTCGACCTTGCCGAGCGGGCTGGCAATCTGTTTGTGGCCTATCAGGCGCTGCGGGGCGTCAAGAGCGACTTCGATGATGGCGATAAAGACGCAATCCTCAAGGCCGCCGCTGCTAAACTGAAAGATCTTGTCGATCAGAAATAAGTAAGCCTGTCAGGAGCCTTCCGGGTAGGTGCCTTTGTCTGCAAGGAGGTCTCAGCAAAATGCCCTGTTGCCAATCACGCCTGACAGGGCTCTGCAACCCGAATTGTCACACCCTTGCGTTTTTTCCCCCTTATGCAAGACTGGGTGGACTGATTTGTTGCGCCCGGCTCAGATCGTGCCGAGTGTCAGTGTGACCTGATTTCGTATTTGCTGATTGCTGTACCTTGGGGGAGGGGATACCACCGTGCTTGAGGCCATGGAAAAAGGGCTGAATGCCATCAATGCGCCGCTGGCGCGGTTGGGCAGCTGGATCGGCGGTGGCATGCTGGTCATCATGACTGTGGTCGTGCTGCTTCAGGTGGTGTTTCGCTATGGTCTGGTCATGCCGCTGAGCTGGACCGACGAGCTGTCGCGTTTCCTGATGATCTACATGACCTATCTCTGCCTGCCGCTGATCTATCTGCAGGATAGGAATATCGCCATGACCTTTCTTGGCGACTTTCTCAAGCAACGGCGCGTGCGGCATCTGATGATGGTGGTCATTCATCTGCTGGCAATCGTCACATTGCTCATGTGGATCAAGTTCGGCTACGACTTCTTTTTGCGTGGAGGCAGCCGGGCCGACAGCCTGCCGATTTCCATGCGGGTCATCTATATCGCACCGCCGCTGATGATGGCGATAACGCTGCTCAGCGCATTGCAAAAGGTTATTTCAGAACTGCGTCTGTTTTTTCTGGAAGGGTCCGGTGAGCAGGGTGATAGCCAATCCGGCTGGACGAATTGAGAGGAGGATTTCATGAAGATCAGAACATTAGGCCTGTCATTGCTTTCGGCCATGGCGCTCTCTGTCAGTGCCGGGGCCGCCGAGTATGAGCTGACGGTGCCACATGTGACGAACATCGAGAGTTACAATCATCAATCGCTGCTGGTGTTCAAGAATTTCGTCGAAAACCACTCCAACGGTGCGATTGCGGTCAATATCTATCCGAGCGGCCAACTGTGCGGCACGGCGCGGGAATGCCTTTCCGGGGTGCAGGCGGGAACATTCGACTATTTCCAGACCACTATCCCGGAACTGGCCAACTATTGGGGCCCGGTCGGCGCATTCGATCTGCCTTACATGCTGCGCGATGACCGTGTGGCCGAATGCGTCTATGACAATGAGGATTTTCTCGCCGATATTCGCAAGAATGTGCTTGAGCAGACCGGCAATCTGCGCCTGATGATGGTGTCCAACTCCGGTGGCTGGCGCAACTTTGCCACCACCAACAAACAGATCAAGACGCCCGAAGACATCAAGGGCTTGAAAATCCGCACCGTGCCTGCACCGATCCAGCAGGAGCTGGTCAAGTCGCTTGGTGGTGCGCCGACGCCCATTGCGTGGCCCGAGGTCTACACGGCGCTGTCCACCGGTGTTGTTGACGGCACTAAGAATGGTATCGTTGACATCACGATGATGAAGTTCGAGGAGAGCCTCAAATACATCATTCTTGACGGCCACGCCTACATGGGCGGTGTCTGGATCATGAATAACGAACGCTTCAATTCCTTCCCCGAAGAGCTGAAACGGGTGGTCATCGACGGCATCGCCGCCCAGAACCAGTTCCTGCGCGTCTATCCGAAATGGAAGGAGTATGACGCCTATGAGACCTTCCGCAAGGCAGGCGGCAGCATCTACACGCCGACGGCTGCGGAAAAGACGGCGTTTCGGGAGGCTACCGCTCCGGTGAAGGACTTCTTCATCAAGCAAGCCGGGGATGAGGGCAAGGCGTGGCTTGATCGCTTCGAGAGCGAAATCAAGGCCTGCGAAACCAGGCTCGACGCCGCGTTCGCCAAGGTTTCCAACTAGAATTCTGAAAACCTGAACGAAGAACAGGGGAGCCCGATTGCGTGTTCCCCTTTTCTGTTTCCCCTTCAGGATGGCGTCTCAGGGCACCAGTTCTATGCGGGAATCCATGAGCAGGGCGCGCTGTTCGTCGGTAATGTCGTCATCGGTTGCCAGATAGTCAATGGCGTTGAGGTCGGCAAAGGGCGCTGCCTTGACCTTGCCAATCTTGCTCGATCCCATCACCAGAATGTTGGTAACAGCCCGACTCATGGCGATCTGCTTGATGCGGACCTCGTGGAAGTTGGAACAGCTCAGACCATGTTGTGGGTGCAGGCCGCCAGCTGAAATGAACGCCTTGTTGATGCCAAGCTTGGACAGCATTTCCAGAGCTTCCTCGCTGGCAAAGGACGCCGAAGACGGATGATATTCTCCGCCCAGCAGGATGACTTTCAGATTGGGTTGCTTGCAGATGATTTCGGCAATGTTGACCGAATAGCAGATCACGGTCAGTGGATTCAACCCGGAGAGCTTTTGCGCGATGTAGGGCAGAGTGGTGCCGCAGTCGAGGAAGATCACGTCACCAGGCTGAATGAGGCTGATGGCCTTCTGGCAGGCGGCCTGCTTGGCGGCAACGTTGGTGGCATTCTCGCGGTGGAGGAAGTAGCCCTTGCCGGAACCCGGCTCTCCGGCTCCAACGATATGACCGCCGAAAAAGGTGAACCGGTTGTCGCTTGATGCGATGTCGCGCCGCACGGTCATTTCTGAAACCCCGAGGATGGAGGCGGCGTCGCGCAAATGAACCATGCGCCCTTCCTCGAGCGTTTGTGCCAGTTTGTCTAGCCTCGTTTTCCTGCGGCTCTGCATCGTCATAAGCCTTGCATTTCTGCGAACTGAATCGTTTCGGTCTTGCGAACTGATCACCTTATAACGGAAAAAAATTGGAAGGCCATCCCGTTATTGTGAAAAAAATATCACAATAATCTTTTACTATTTGACTTTAAAGGCGTCAATATGTGAATATGATTTCAACAAATGTTAGAATAGTAACATTGATTAACAAGACCTTGTTTTCATGTGTTGAATACCAGGAGCAGCCTTCCATGACATCCAGAGCTTCAGATCTCACCTCCGAGCAGTTGGCCGGTTATATCGATCACACCATCCTGTCGCCGCAGGCGACGCCGGGGGAAGTGGAGAAAATCTGTCGGGAAGCGATCGAGTTCGGTTTCTGCTCCGTGTGCGTCAATCCGATCAACGTTCCGCAAGTTGCCAGCCTGTTGAAGGGCAGTGCCGTTTTGACCTGTTCAGTCATCGGCTTTCCACTCGGGGCCATCCCGACGTCTCTCAAATGTGAGGAAGCCCGCTGGGTGGTCTCCGAAGGGGCGCAGGAAGTCGACATGGTCATTCCGGTCGGGCAGCTCAAGGCGGGGGATGCGGATTACGTTCGGTCCGATATTGCTGCGGTCAAGAAGGCCTGTGGCGATGCCAAGCTCAAGGTGATCATCGAGACTTGCCTTCTGAGCGATGAAGAAAAGAAGTTGGCCTGCAAGCTGTCGAAAGAGGCAGGGGCTGATTTTGTCAAGACCTCCACCGGCTTCATGGGCGGGGGAGCCACAGCAGAGGACGTGGCTCTCATGCGTGCTGAAGTCGGGCCGGATATGGGCGTGAAAGCGTCCGGGGGCGTGCGCACTCGCGACGATGCCCTCAGAATGATTGATGCAGGCGCATCGCGGCTTGGTGCCAGCGCCAGCATCGCAATCATCTCCGGCTGATGCCATGTGAATGGCCGCAGTGGTTTGGAGGAACATGCGGTCGTTCTCTCACTTATCCGAATAGATGACATAGACAATCCAAGGGAGGATTCAATGAAGTCTTTGTTCTCATCAATTCTTGTAGCGGCTGCGCTTGTTGCCGCTCCTGCTCTGGCTGAAGGTCCGGTCGACACCTCTCAGGTGCGCAAGGACATTTACAAGAGCGCTACGGGGAAAGAATATTCCATTGCTACGGTGGTCAAGGTTGACGGTATCGCCTGGTTCGACCGCATGCGGGATGGCGTCAAGCAGTTTGCTGCCGAAACCGGCCATGACACCTGGATGCTTGGCCCAAGCCAGGCAGATGCTGCTGCACAGGTCCAGATCGTTGAAAACCTGATCGCTCAGGGCGTTGACGCCATCGCGATCGTGCCTTTCTCTGTGGAAGCTGTTGAGCCGGTTCTCAAAAAGGCCCGTGACCGTGGCATCGTCGTCGTTGCCCATGAAGCATCCAACATCAAGAACGCCGACTATGTCCTGGAAGCCTTCGACAACCATGCCTATGGCGCCAAGTTGATGGAAGTGCTTGGTGGTTACATGGGCGGTGAAGGCAAATATGCCGCAACCGTCGGCAGCCTGACCTCCAAGTCGCAGAACGAATGGATTGACGGTGCAATCGACTACCAGAAAGCCAACTTCCCGAAGATGGAACTGGTGACCGATCGTCTGGAAACCTATGACGACGCCAACACCGACTATAACAAGCTCAAGGAAACCCTCACCACCTACCCGGATCTCAAGGGTATCGTCGGGGGGCCGATGCCTACATCTGCTGGCGCTGGCCGTCTGATCGCTGAACGTGGCCTCAAGGACAAGCTGTTCTTTGCTGGTACGGGTCTTGTTTCTGTTGCCGGTGAATATCTGGCCAATGACGACATCCAGTATATCCAGTTCTGGGATCCGGCTGTTGCAGGCTATGCAATGAACATCGTTGCCGTGATGGCTCTTGAGAAGAAGGATGCGGAAATCAAGGCTGGCCTCAACCTCGGTCTGCCAGGATATACCGATCTGATCACTCCGGTCGCCGAGCAGCCAAATCTGCTCTATGGCGCAGGCTGGGTCGGTGTGACCAAGGACAACATGGATCAATACAACTTCTGATCCGGTCGCCTTCGGGGCAGCGCTTTTGCGGCGCTGCCCCTGTTACACCCAATTTCAAATTCTCAAACGCCTGGGTCGAGCATGTCTGAAGCGTTCATTGAACTGCGCCACATCGGGAAGCAGTTTCTCGGGTTGCGTGCACTGGATGACGTCTCCCTAACCATCAACAAAGGCGAAATTCATTGCCTTGCTGGTGAGAATGGGTCGGGGAAATCCACTCTTATCAAAATCATATCCGGGGTCTATCAGCCCACCGAAGGTGAGATCATCATCGAAGGGGAGAAGGTCGAGAATCTGTCGCCCATCGAGTCGGTGAACCGCGCCATTCAGGTGATCTATCAGGATTTCTCCCTGTTCGGCAATTTGACCGTGGCGGAAAACCTCGCCCTCAACACCGAACTCAGGGCCAAGACCAAGATTGTCAGTTGGGGCCGCGTGAAAAAGCTGGCGCGTGAGGCGCTGGACCGTCTGGGCGTCGATATCGATCTGGATGCCGAGGTGGAAAGCCTGCCGACATCGAGCAAGCAGTTGGTTGCCATTGCCCGTGCCCTGATGTCGGATGCCAAACTCATCATCATGGACGAGCCGACGACGGCTTTGACGGGCAAGGAGGTCGAGACGCTCTTCCGTATTGTGCGGGATATTCAGAGCCGCGGCATTGCCATTCTGTTCGTCAGTCACAAGATGCGCGAGATGCTGGAGATTTCCGAGCGTCTGACGGTCATTCGCAACGGCGTGAAGGTGGCCGAGGGGTCAACCTCGGACTTCGATGAAGCCGCCGTGATCCGTCATATGACCGGGCTCGATATCGAGATTGAACCGTTTCGCAAGGAAAAGCCGGGGCCGGACGTCATGCCGCGTCTCGATGTGCAGGGGCTGACCCTGCCCGGTGATTATGAAAACATCAATCTGCAACTCTATCCCGGCGAGATCGTCGGCCTTTCCGGTCTGCTCGGCTCGGGCCGCACGGAGCTGGCGCTCAGCCTGTTCGGGATGCTTACGCCCGCAAGCGGCAGCGTCAAGGTCGATGGCAAGGCCATTGCGCTTGACAGCGTGCAGGACGCCATTGCCGAGGGCATCGCTTATGTACCGGAGGATCGTCTGTCCGAAGGTCTGTTCATGACGCAGTCGATCAAGCGCAACATCATTGCTACCTCGCTCGACAATCTTGCCAAGGGCGGCATCATCGACATTCCCCGGGTGGACCGGGTGGCCGATGAAACCATCGCCTCGATGCAGATTGCCACGCCGAGCGCCGAGAAGATGGTCGGCGAGCTTTCCGGCGGCAACGCCCAGCGGGTCGTGCTCGGGCGCTGGTTGCTGACCGATGCCAAGGTGCTGATCCTCAATGGCCCGACGGTTGGCGTCGATGTCGGATCAAAGGCCGAGATTCACCGCAAGATCCGTGAGCTGGTCGAACACCATGGTCTTGCCGTGCTGATGATTTCGGACGATGTGCTCGAAGTGGCCCAGAACTGCAGCCGTGTCATCCTCATGCATCGCGGACGGTTTGTTGATGAGCTCGAAGGCGACGCCATCAGCGAAGATGTGATCAGCGAACAACTGAAGTCGTTCACGTAAGGACAAGGCCATGAAACTCTTCAAAAGATCTGAATTTGTCATTGCGGCCATCCTTTTGCTTGCCATGGTCGTGATCGGCCTGATCAACCCTGCCTTCTGGCAGTTGGACAATATCTTCTCCCTGCTGCGCAGCAATGTCATCATCGGCATCATGGCACTGGGAGTGCTGATTGTCATGATCTCGGGCGGGATCGACGTGTCCTTCCCGGCCTTCGCCGTGGCTGCGATGTATCTCACCGTCAAGGGGATGATCTATTTCGGCTATGACGGGGTGATCGTGCCCTTCATTGCTGCCACCATCATGGGCATGCTGTTTGGCTGTCTCAACGCCTTCTTTGTCTACAAGTTCCGCATGATCCCACTGATCGTGACCCTGGGTACGGGCAGCATGGTGCGCGGCTTCCTGCTCGGCATCGTCGGCACCAGCATGATCAACATCAACAAGATGCCCGATGCGCTGATCGATTTTGCCAAGACTGAAGTCATCTCGATGGACAAGGCGGACGGCACCCACTTCGGCCTCACTGCCATGGTGCTCATCTATGTGGGGCTGGCGATCCTTGTGCATCTGGTGCTGCGCTACACGATGATCGGACGCAGTGTATTCGCTCTTGGTGGCGATGAGGAAGCGGCCAAGCGTGTCGGGTTCGACGTCCGCAAGACGATCTTCTTCATCTATTGCTTTGCCGGCATGCTGGCTGGCTTCGGCGGACTGCTGCACAGCGGCATGATCTGGCTGGCCAACCCGCGTGATTTTGTCGGCCTCGAGCTTGATGTGATTGCTGCTGTCGTGCTGGGCGGGGCGAGTATCTTCGGCGGGCGCGGATCGGTGCTCGGCACAATGCTCGGTGTGTTCATGCTGGTCATGGTCAAGAACAGCCTGATCATCATGAAAGTGGAAACGACCTGGCAGCGTGTTGTGGTCGGTATCGTGATCGTTATTGCGACAGCCATGACCGCATGGCGTGATCGCAAACGGAATGCATGAGGAAACAGAGCATGAAATTCTCCCTCGATTTTCGCAACATGGTCAATCGCGACAATAATATCCTGCAATTGATCATGATGACCGTTCTGATCTTCATCATCATGACGGCTCTCAGCCCGGACAAGTTCCTGCGCTATTACAACTTTGAATCCATCACCTACCTGTTCCCCGAACTGGGTCTGCTTTCCATCGCCATGATGATCGCCATGCTGACCGGCGGGATCGATCTGTCGGTTGTCGGGATTGCCAACCTGTCGGGCATTCTCTCCGGTGTGATGTTCCATTATCTCAACCGCGAGCTGGGTATGGAACAGGGTGTGCCGATGGTGCTTCTGGGCGTCTGCCTGTCGCTCGGTGTGGGATTGATCGCAGGGACGATCAACGGCTTTCTGATCACCAAGCTCAACATCATTCCCATCCTGGCGACGCTTGGAACCGGGCAGGTGTTCATCGGGCTGTGTCTGGTGCTGACCGGCGGTCCGGCCATCGTCGGCTTCCCGGATGCCTGGGCCTTTCTGGGCAATGGCAAGCTGTTCGGCATCGCCGTGCCGTTCCTGCTGTTCCTGCTGGTGGCGGGAGGCATTGCCTTCCTGCTGACGAGAACGACGCTTGGCGTCAATCTGATGCTGATCGGGTCCAACCCGCGGGCTGCGATCTTTGCAGGTCTCAAGAAGTCGCGCATGGTGCTCTACAGCTACATGCTGTCCGGCGTTCTGGCTAGCATGGCCGGGATCATCCTGTCCGGGCGTACCAATGCGGCCAAGTCGGACTATGGCACATCCTACCTGTTGCAGGCGGTGCTGATTTCCGTGCTCGGTGGTACCAATCCGGCTGGTGGCAAGGGCACCGTTGCCGGTGTGTCGATTGCTGTGGTGGCCTTGATGCTGCTCTCCAGCGGCTTCCAGATCCTGCGCTTCAGCAATCATCTGATCGACTTCATCTGGGGGGCGTTCCTGCTGCTGGTCATCGCGATCAACGCCTGGAAGAACCGCGCCCGCTAAAAGGGATCACCAACGACCGTCGCAGGCTTCAGTGGCTGCGGCGGCCTCATGTCAAACAAATGGACCGAGGCACCTTGCAGCGCTTGCCGCTCGGCTTCGGACAGGACGGAGGAAAATACCATGAACCCGGTAAGGATCACCCTTCGCAAAGTCGACTTTGCCGCCCATGAGCAGACGGTAGCCAGCTGCGATGAAATGACCGCATCCACCTTCCGCTATGACAGCGGCATCGAAGGTCTGCGTATCAGCAACGCCAGAGGCCATCTGGTCATTCTGCCCTTCTATGGCCAGATGATCTGGGACGCGGTATTCGACGGCGTCGACCTCACGATGAAGAACATGTTCTCGATGCCACGCCCGGCTCACGACATTGCGGGCACCTATGGCTGCTTTGCCTTCCACTCGGGCCTGTTGCGCAACGGCTGCCCGTCGCCTCAGGATTCCCACGCGCTGCACGGTGAAATGCCGGTGGCCGCGCTTGACTGTGCCGGTCTGGAATTTGGCGAAGATGCCGAAGGGCCCTACATGGCGGTCACCGGGACGGCGGAATATGTGATGGGGTTTGGCGATCACTATATCGCACATCCGAAGGTGGTCTTGCGTCCGGGCAAGAGCCTGTTCGACATGTGCATGGATGTGACGAATGTCGGCGGTGCCCCGATGGACCTCATGTATATGTGTCACGTCAATTTCGCCTATTGCGAAGGGGCAAAGATCATTCAGCCTGCACCCTTCACGCCTGACAGGACTGTCGTGCGCACCGCCGTGCCCGGTCATGTGCAGACCACCCCGGCGTATCTCTCCTTCATTGATGATCTGGCCAGGGACCCATCCGGTCTGGAAGTGCTTGACGAGCCGGATCGCTACAATCCCGAACAGGTGCTCTATATCCGCGGCGTTGGTGCGGACGGGGATGGCAATACGGCGTCGATGATGCGTCGCCGCGAAGGGGATGGATTCCATATTGCCTATAACCGGGATGATTTCCCCCAGACGGTGCGCTGGATACTGGTCAATGCAGATCAGCAGGTGGCCGCCTTTGCCCTGCCATCGACCTGCGAGCCGGAAGGCTATCTGGCCGAGAAGGCCAAGGGTCATGTCCGGCAGTTGGCAACCGGAGAGGCCGCGCGCTTCAGGGTTCGGTTGGGGTATGTAACAGCCAAGGAGGCCGAGGCGGCAGAAGCGCATATTCGGGCGCTTTGATCCGGCATCGGGTGGCAAACAGAAGCTAGTCAAGGGAAGAGAACCATGTCAGGAAAAGTCGCTGTCGTTGGCAGTAATATGGTCGATCTGATCACCTATGTAACCCGCATGCCCGGGCCCGGGGAAACGCTGGAGGCGCCGTCCTTCAGTCTCGGTTGCGGCGGCAAGGGGGCCAATCAGGCGGTGGCTGCGGCCAAGCTTGGGGCTGACGTGATGATGGTCACGCGGGTTGGCGATGACATCTTTGCCGACAACACCATCAACAATCTGGAAAAGCTTGGCGTCGATACGCGCCATGTGATCCGCGTTCCGGGCACGTCTTCCGGTGTGGCGCCGATCTTTGTCGAGGAATCCGGCGAGAACAGCATCCTGATCGTCAAGGGGGCCAACGAGTATTTGACCCCCGATGAGGTGGACAAGGCGGCGGAAGACCTCAAACAGTGTGATCTCATCGTCATGCAGCTGGAAGTGCCGTTGGAGACGATCTATCACACCATCGCCTTCGGCGCCAAACACGGCATTCCCACCTTGCTGAACCCTGCTCCGGCGCAACCCGGCCTTGATGCCTCGCGCATCACTGACGTGACCTATCTGGTGCCCAATGAAAGCGAACTGGAGCTTCTCACCGGCATGAAGGTCTTCGATGAGGACAGCGCCGAGGCGGCTGCCCGCAGTCTGATGGCCAAGGGGATCAAGACGGTCATCGTGACGCTGGGCTCGAAGGGAGCTCTACTGGTCACCAGTGAGGGCCGCAAGCATTTTGCCCCGATCTTGGTGACACCGAAGGATACGACCGGGGCTGGCGACGCCTTTATCGGCTGCTTTGCCCATTTCTACACCAGGGACAAGGATCTTGATGGGGCGCTGTCGATGGCTGTTCGCTATGCCGCCGATTCCATCACGCGTCCGGGAACGCAGAAGTCCTATGCCACGGGCAAGGAATTCGAGGCCTTCTGCGCCACCTTGAAAGAATAGAGGAAGCCACAAGCAACTTCGACTGAGCCAGTGTCTGCTCCCTGATCCTCCGATAGGCGGAAACCGGGTGTCGGATACTGGCTTTTTGTTTGGCAGGCTTGATCGCTCCCGGGCCCGTTTTCTGATTGTTAGTGCCGTTAACTCAATGACTACGTAATTATGCCATAGTGGGGTTCTGCTTTTGGATACGAGGGGGGCAGGCATCGCCATGTCTGTGAAAGAGTTTATCAAGAGATATGCTGAAGTTGCCCTGGTGCTTGCTGCAGCGGGGAGCTTCTGGATTGCCGGATCTCAGCTGGATATTTTCGAGTGGTTTCACCAGTTTTCCCGGGCACACGAGGAGTATGAGGTCGATGAGATTGTCTGGGGCATCCTCTGCTTCGGGGTCGCATCCGGCTTTTTTGCCTACCGCTATCAGGAGAAGCAGCGCCGGGAGATCGAGCGCCGCATTCAGGCGGAGGACGATCTTGAGTGGCTATCCAAACACGACAGTTTGACGCGTTTGCCCAATAGGCGCTTTCTGCAGAAGGTGCTCGATTCAAAACCCTGTGATGACTTTATCGAGAAACACGATCGGTTCGGCGTCCTCGCCTTCGACCTCAACGGTTTCAAGAAGGCCAATGACCTTCTTGGCCACAAGGCAGGCGATGCCATTCTCAAGCAGATTTCCCGGCGGATCCAGTCGGCTGACGGGGTGAAACTGGCGTTCCGCCTTGGTGGTGACGAGTTTCTTGCCTTTGTCGATTTTCCCAAGCATACCGACCCGGTAGAGTTTGCGTCTGGTATTGCCAAGGTGCTCACACGTCCGATCAATGTTGACGGGTCCATGCAGTTTGTTGGAGTGAGTGTCGGTCTGTGTCTTCTCAATGAGGATGCAGACAATCTGACCGATGCCATTCATTTCGCCGATCTGGCAATGTATCACGCAAAGCGGTCGCGTACCGTTCAGGTCGTTCACTATGAGCCGGGCATGTTGATCACCAACATCGCACGAGCGAAGCTGGAAAAGGATCTCGTCAGAGCGATCTCTGCCAAAGAAATCAAACCTTATTACCAACCGCTGATCGATCTGGATACCGGGGAGATCAGTGGCTTTGAGGCTCTTGCCCGGTGGTACAGAAAGGGGCACGGATTTGTGTCGCCACTGGAGTTCATCGCGGTTGCCGAGGAAGTTGGCCTGATTACGGAGCTGTCCGACCATTTGCTGCGGACTGCCTGTCTCGATGCCAAGAAATGGCCGGATCATGTTGCCCTGTCCTTCAACATCTCACCGCTGCAACTGGCCGACCCGCAGCTTGGCCTGCGGATCCTCAAGCTGCTCAACGAAGTTGACTTTCCGGCCAGACGTCTAGAGCTGGAGATTACGGAATCTGCGCTGATCAATGAGCTGGATACGGCAACCGGGACCATCCAGCAGATGCATCAGCTCGGCATCCGGATTTCGCTTGATGATTTTGGCACCGGCTACTCGAACCTTTCGCAGCTGTCGCAGCTTGAGTTCAACAAGATCAAGATTGATCGCAGCTTTATCGACAGCTTCCAGCGCGATGACAAGCGGATGACGATTGTCAAAAGCATGCTGGCGCTTGGGTCATCGCTGGGGATGGAGATGACGGCAGAAGGCGTGGAAACCAGTGCCCAGCTCGACAAGCTGAAGGAGTTGGGGTGCAACCGCGGCCAGGGCTTCTATCTGGGAACACCTGCGAATAGTGATGAAACGCTCCGGCTGCTCCAGTCCCACTCGACCCAGCATGTCAAGAACGTCGGCTAGAGCTCAGGAAAGTCTGCTTGCCATGCCATGACACTGCACTTTTCCCGGCGCGGGCGGTGCTGGCCTTGCCTGTGTCCGTATTGTCTGGTGCAAACGTCTTTTGCCGCAACAATTTGGTGGCATGCGGGCGGCCTCTTGCCTAGTATCGCCGTGGTATGCGCCATCACCGCTGTTGACGGTGCTGTGGCTTGATGTCGGCACAAGGGGAGATCCGATGAACCAGATGACCAGAACGACCATCACGCTGGATGCTGAACTGACTGAAGCGCTCGATAGCTATATCGCCCGCTCCGGGGCATCGAACCGGTCAGAGGCCATTCGCGATCTGGTGCGCCGCGGGCTCAACAGCATGCCTGCCGAAAAGCCGTCAGCATCCTGCATCGGTGTCGTCTCCTGCACCGTCGACCAGACCATCATCGGCCTTGAAAAGAAAATCAGGGCTGGTCGGCAGGATCGTCATGAGCAGGTTCTCTTCTCCACCAGCATTCCCATAGACCATGACCAGAGCTTTGATGTCTCGGTGCTGCTGGCAACGGTCGAGCAGGTCAATGACTACGCCCAGACGCTGTTTCTGGAGCGGGGAATCAAGCACGGGTCGACCTCGCTGGCGCCGGTCGAGAAGAATATCCAGAGCCATTCCCACGCCAATGAAAGTGCCAAGGACCACGTGCATCTGAAGGTCAGAGAGAGCTTTTAGGGCATTTCTCCACAATCAGACTCCGGTTTTTAGCGGTTTGGCGGTTTTCTGCCGCTACTGGCCGTTTCAGACTTTTGTGTACAATACAAGTATGATATTTTCATTGAAAAATCATACTTCGGAGTCCGAGATGCTGCGTTCCCTGCTGCTTGCCTCAAGCCTTGCCACCCTTTTGTGTGTTTCCCCGGTGGTTGCTGCGCCGCCGCTGGTGTTGGCGGTCGGGGGCGAGCCAGAGGCCGGATTTGATCCGATCATGGGCTGGGGGCGCTATGGCAATCCGCTGTTTCAGGCAACCCTGCTCAAGCTTGATGCCAATCTCGAGATGGTCGGGGATCTGGCGACAAGCTGGACCCTGTCCGAGGATCGCCTGACCTGGACCATTTCCTTGCGCCAGGACGCAAAATTCTCCGATGGATCGCAGTTGACGGCTGAAGATGTCGCTTTCACCTTCAACACTGCCCGCGATGCAGGTGGCCTCACCGACATGACCATCCTCAAGGAAGCGCGGGCTGTCGGACCCTACAAGGTTGAACTGGAACTCAAGAAGCCGCAGATCACCTTCACCTCGCATCTTGTGGCCCTGGGGATCGTTCCCAAGGACCATTATGGCGCTAACTATTCCCGCCACCCGATGGGCGCTGGGCCGTTCAAGCTGGTGGAATGGCGGGAAGGCGAGCAGCTGATTGTCGAGCCGAACCCTTATTGGCACGGTGGCACCATTCCCTTCCCGCGCGTGACTTTCATCTTCGGGGACGAGGCCGTGGCGCTCAATCTGGCACGGTCGGGCGCGGCGCAACTGGTTGCCGTGCCGCCGACCGATGCGGACATGGTGCCCGCTGGCATGCATGTGACCCATGTCCAGACCGTTGACAATCGTGGCGTGATGTTCCCTACAGAGCCCGCAGGCGGCACAACGGACACCGGTGCCCCGATCGGCAATGACGTGACGGCAGACCGGGCCATCCGAGTTGCCATCAATCAGGGGCTGGATCGGGAGGCGCTGGTGGCGCTGGCGCTCAATGGCCACGGCACGCCGGCCTATGGTCCGGTCGACGGGTTGCCTTGGGACAATCCCGATGCCCATGTGGCGGGGCATGATGTTGCTGCCGCAAGGGCGACGCTGGAAGCTGCTGGCTGGCAGGATGAAGACGGCGACGGGGTGCGTGAGAAGAACGGAGTGGAAGCGCGGTTCCCGCTGGTCTATCCCTCGTCTGATTCCCTGCGGCAGGCACTGGCGCTCGGCTTTGCCGAACAGCTGCGGGCGCTTGGGATCATTGCCGAACCGGTCGGTGCCAGCTGGGATGCTCTTGCCCGACAAATGCACTCCAGCGCTGTTGTCTTTGGCTGGGGTGCGCATGATCCGTCCGAGATCTATGCCCTCTATCACGGCTCTTTTGCCGGGGTTGACTGGTATAACCCCGGCTTCTATCGCAATCCGGTTGTCGATGCCCATCTCGATGCGGCGCAAGGCTCCGCTGATTTTACCTCCTCCTTGCAGGAGTGGAAGGCCGCCCAGTGGGATGGCACCACCGGCTTCGGGGCAAAGGGGGATGCGGCATGGGCGTGGATGGTCAATATCGCCCATTCCTACTGGATCAGTGACTGCCTCGACATCGGCCCGTTGCAGATCGAGCCGCATGGCCATGGCTATCCCATCACACAGGGGTTGGCCTCCTGGAAATGGACCTGCCAATGAAATGGTCGAGCTGGCTGATCCGGTTTTTTCTTGAGAGGATGCAGCGCCTGCTGTGGCTGGTGCCATTGGCGATGGTGGGGCTGTTCACGCTCATCCGGATCGCGCCGGTTGATCCTGTGCAGGCCTATGTGGGTGCGCGCGTGGCTCTTGTCGGACCCGAGCAACGGCAGGCGATTGCAACGGCCTGGGGGCTCAATGATCCCATTCCCGAGCAGTTTCTGCGCTGGCTGGGGCATCTGCTCCGTGGCGATCTGGGCGACAGCATGCTGTTCAACGCGTCGGTGAGCGAAGTGATCATGGCACGCTGGCCTGCCTCCCTTTCGCTGATCGGGGCCGCCTTTATGCTGGCCTTTGTCGTGGGTACTTCGCTGGGGCTTATTGCCGCAGCCTACAAGGGGCGCTGGCCAGACCGGATCATCCGGGCCTTTGCCATCACCCTTGCGGTCAGTCCGGGTTTCTGGCTGGCGTTGCTCTTCATTGCCCTGTTTGCGGTCTCCCTTGGCTGGTTGCCAGCCTGCTGTTCCGCGCCTCCCGGCCTTACCCTTGGCGAGGTAACGTGGGGCGAGCGGCTGCGGCATCTCATCCTGCCAGCGGCAACGGTGTCGATTGTCGGCATCGCGCCGCTGATCATGCATACACGGGCGCGGGCCGGGGGCTTTCTGGAAGGGGCGGCCGCGCGGCATCTCAAGGCCCATGGGGCGCGGGATTTGCCGCTGCTGCTCGGGCCGGGTTTGCGCCACGCTCTTGGTCCGGCGCTGACAGTGCATCTGGCCGGTGCCGGTGAACTGATCGGCGGGTCGGTGCTGGCAGAAAGCATTTTTTCATGGCCCGGGCTGGGCGAGGCAACCGTTCGCGCCGCCAAAGGCGGCGATGCACCGCTGCTGATGGGCGTTGCCCTTGCAACGCTGGCGATGGTTTTCATCGGTAACCTTTTGGCCGATCTGGCCGCTCACCTGCTGGATCCACGGTTGCGCAACAGGCCACTGGGCGAGGCCCGGCGGCGGCGTTGGGGGCTCTCGCATGAGAGCGGGTCAGCAAACATGACCGGAGGGCAGCCATGACCGATCTGGCGCAGGACGTTGCTCTGGCTGAAGAGCCGTCCTTCCCCTCCGAACCCGTCCGGCGGTCGCGCCTGTCGGTGCGGCGGCGAGCCATGCTGAGTGGTGCTGTTGCCCTGACGCTGGTGCTTGGGGTGTTGATCGTTGCGGCCTTCATCCCTGCCGATACGCTGCGCGTGAACCCGGCAACCCGTATGCTTGCGCCTTCGCTGGAGCATCTGTTCGGCACCGATCTGCTTGGACGGGACATGTTGCTGCGTACCACGCTGGCGCTTGGCCAATCGGTGGGGATCGGGCTGTTCGCGGCGGTGGTGTCGACTGCGTTGTCGGTGATGCTGGGTCTTGTTGCCAGCGTCAACCGGGTGGCTGACCGCATCGTCGGGGTGGCGACCGAGCTGTTTCTGGGCCTTCCTCATTTTGTGCTGCTGATGCTGGTGGCCTATGCTGCCGGAGGCGGCGTGCGCGGGGTGATCCTTGCGGTCGGGCTGACCCATTGGCCGCGCCTTGCCCGGGTGTTGCGCCACGAAGCGCAAAGGGTGATGGCGTCGGACTATGTTGCCGTCTCCCGCGGGCTTGGACGGTCTCCCTTGTGGGTGGCACGGCGCCATTTGCTGCCCCATCTCATTCCGCAGATTGTCGCCGGGTTTGTGTTGATCTTTCCTCATGCGATCTTGCACGAGGCCGGGCTGTCGTTCCTCGGGCTGGGTGTGCCGCCGCATCTGCCATCAATCGGGGTGATCCTGTCGGAATCCCTGCGGGCGCTCGGATCCGGGCTGTGGTGGCTTGCCTTCTTCCCCGGTCTGGGACTGCTGCTGGTTGCGTTGTCTTTCGAGGTTTTCGGTGAATCCCTGCGTCGGGCGACCGATCCGGATGAGGGAGTGGCCTGATGCTCAAGGTCAACAAGCTGACGGTCCGCTTTCGCCAGCATGATGGCTCTCGGCTGGTGCCCATCGAGGACGTCTCCTTCACGCTCGGGCGCGGGGAGCTGGTCGGGCTGGTGGGTGGTTCCGGGGCGGGAAAAAGCCTCATTGCCGAAGCGCTGATCGGCACTCTGCCACGCAACGCGGAAGTGTCGGGAGCGGTTTCCCTGAATGGTTCGGCGCCGCAAAAAGGGGCAATCGCGCTGGCCCCCCAAGGGCGGGACGCGCTCGATCCGCTCGCGCCTTCCGGTCGACAGGTGGCCCGCTTTGCCCGGCTTGCCCGTGTGTCCTGCGATGTGCCGCAGTTGTTTGCCGATCTCGGCCTTCCGCCCTCCACCGTCAAGCTCTGGCCGCATGAACTCTCCGGCGGGATGGCCAAGCGCGTGCTGGTGGCAACGGCGCTGGCGACCGGTGCGGACTATCTCATCGCTGACGAACCGACGGTCGGGCTTGATGGTGCCAGCGCCGACCGGATCATGGCGCTGCTGGCCGATCTTGCCGTAAGTGGCCGTGCCGTTCTGGTGATCAGCCACGATCTGGTGCGGTTGGCCAGAGTGGCGTGCCGCATGGTGATCCTAGAAGAGGGCAGGCAGGTGGAGGTGGCCGATGCCGCCGCCTTTGCTGAAGATCGGTTGGTTCATCCCTTCTCCCGGGCGCTCTGGCAGGCTCAGACTTGGGAACATTTCGCATCGGAGGAGGAGGCATGCTGAGTGCTGAAGGGCTGGTGTACGGATTTGGCGCAACACCCGTGCTCGACCATGTTGCTCTCACCGTGAAACCGGAGGACCGGGTTGGCATTGCCGGGCCGTCCGGCGTTGGCAAGACGACGCTCGGGCGCATTCTGGCCGGTCTGATTGCCCCTCATGCCGGGACGGTTCGCTGGGATGGCAAACCACTGAGCGATTACCAAGGCGCGTCGCCGGTGCAGCTTGCGCCGCAGTCGCCGGAGCTGGCGGTTGATCCGCGCTGGACGATTGCCGAGGTTCTGGACAATGGCGGGGGCGTGGATGGTGCGGTTCTGGCTGCGCTTGGCATCCAGCCCGCTTGGGGGAGGCGGCGCAGCCGTGAGCTGTCTGGTGGCGAGCTGGCGCGGGTTTCCCTTGCCCGACTGTTGCTGCCGACGACCCGGGTTCTCATCTGCGACGAGATCACTGCACAATTGGATGCGCTGGCCGCACGGCAGATCTGGTCAGCGCTGTTGCCGCTGGTTGCCGAGCGCGATATCGCCCTTATCGTCATCAGTCACGAGGACCGGCTGCGCTCGGCTGTTTGCACGCAGGAGTTCACCCTGAGTGGCGGAAGGCTGGAAGGCTGACCCGCCGTCCCGCAGGTCAGGTTCAGTCGGCATCCTTTTCAAGGGATGCCAGTTCGCCCAGCGTGATGGGCTTGAGCGGAGATCTGATCTTGAAGTAGCCAACCTCCGCGATCGGTTTTCCGGTTTCCTCGGCAAAGAGGGCCGAAACGGTGAGGCCGCAGCCACGTCCCTGACAGGGGCCCATGCCTGCCCGCAGGAAGGCCTTGAGCTGGTTCGGACCCTGACAGCCAAGGGCAGCGGCCTTGCGGATGTCGCCTGCAGTCACTTCCTCGCAGCGGCAGACGATGGTCTCATCGCGTGGCGACAGGGCCTCGCGGAACGGCGGATAGGCCCGGTCAAGGAAGGGGCGGGCAGCGCATTCGCTCGATAGCTCTGCGTTTATCGGGGCTGCTTTGGCTGCAAGCTCGGCATCGGTAAGTTTGCCCAGCTCGTTGGCGATCTTGAGGGCCGAGAGCCTGCCGCAGAGGGCGGCAGCCTTGGCGCCGCCGATGCCTGCGCCATCACCGGCGATGAAGATGCCTGCCTCGGAGCTCTTGCCCCACAGGTCGAGTTTCGGGCTGAAACAGGCCTGTTGGCCATTCCAGTCATGGTCCAGCTGCAGAGCGCGACTGATCTGGACGTTCGGCACGACGCCGTGATGCAACAGAGCTGTGTCGCAGGCGATTATCTGGCGTTTGCCGCCGGTATCAAAACTGACGCCGGTGACGGCCTCTTCGCCCTCGATGCTGATGTTGCGTGCGCCGGTGTAGCGCTTGACACCGCCGAGCTTCAGAGCCGCGAGTAGCTTGCTGCCCTTGAGCAGATAGCGCCAGCCGCGCAGGGCACCGCCGACATGCTTCATGGCAGCCATCAGGTCGCCTGTAGTCTGGGTTTCGATGATCGCCAGCGGCGGGGTGTTGGCTTTCAGCATCTGGCTGGCCAGCACATAGAGCAGCGGACCACAGCCGACGAGCACCGCCCTGTTGGGGATGAGCCCGGATTGCTTGAGCAGGATCTGTCCCGCCCCGACAGTCATCACCCCGGGCAGGGTCCAGCCCGGCAGGGGCATCGGGCGTTCGATGGCGCCAGTGGCGATCAGGATGCGGCTTGCCTTGACCTGGTGCGACTGGTCATCAATGGAATAGGTGATGGTGCCATCCGTTTCCACCTGCCAGACTACCGCTCCGGCGATATGGCTGATGAGCGGATTGGCAACGGCCCTTGCCAGCGGCAGGCCATCGAGATAGTCCTGCCCGAGCATCGCGCCTCGCAACGGGGCCACGCGCTGGACATCGCGATAGATCTGGCCGCCGACGGTCGGCTGCTCGTCGATGAGGATGGTGGCAATGCCCGCATTGGCCGCCTCGCTGGCGGCCGCCATGCCGGCTGGCCCGGCGCCGATGATGGCAAGGTCTGTCTCACGCATGATCGTCCTCCCGGAGTGCGGCTGCGGGTATCGCCGGTTTGCTGACCTGCATGTTGGCGGAAACCTGTGTCTGGCAGGCCTGACGGGTGACGCCGTCGATCTCAACGAGACAGTCGTAGCAGACGCCCATCATGCAGAAGGGGCCGCGCGGTGCACCGGAGGCGGGGGTGTTGCGGAAGACGGAGACCCCGGCTGCCAGCAAGCTGGCTGCGAGATTGGCCCCTTCGGGCAGCATGTAGTCCTTGCTGTCAAACTGCACGGGAACGAGGGCCGCCTGTTCTGCGGCCTCGCCAATGGTGTTAAAGCCTGAAGCGGTCTTCACTGAACTTCTCCAAATTTGGTGCATCGTCTTTCTGGTCGAACCAGCCAGGCAGCCGTTTGCCATGGACGGCAGCAAGGGTGATGCCGCTGTGGCAGGTCACCAGATAGGCGCCCGGCATGGTCGGGCTTTGCTGATAGATGGGCAGGCCGTCTCTCGACATGATCCGGAGGGCGCCCCAGCTTCTGACCAGTTTGGTTTTGGCAAGGAAGGGGTGGGTCCGAATTGCCTCGGCGGCCAGAGAGGCGAGGCCGCGGGTGGTCGTGTTGTTCTGGAAGCCGACCCGCTCGTTGGTGGCACCGATCTGGATGCCGCCTTCATCGACCTGTCGAGCGGTCACCGAAGGGCGGTTGAGCATCGGCGGCAGCTTCTCGGTGATCAGCACCTGACCTCTCTCCGGCTCCAGCGGGGTGACGAAGCCCATAGAGGGGCCGAGAGCCAACGCACCCAGTCCGGCAGACAGGATGACCCGTTCGGAGTGGAAGGTTTCGCCGTTGGCGCAGGTCAGGGTGAAATGATCGGTCTTGCTGACGGTCACCACCTGATGGTTGGGCAGGTAGGTGCCGCCCATGCGCTGGACGTCCTTATGCAGGGCATGAAGGAGTTTCAGCGGATTGAGATGGCCGTCTTCGTGATGCAGGATCGCCGCCTGAACTTCTGGCCCAACGGTCGGCTCTTCCTTGCGCAGGGCGTCGCCGCGCAGCACCTCGAAGGGATAATCGGCGCCAAGGTCCTGTTTCAGCTTCTCATAGGTAGCAAGGGTGCGGGCAAGGCTTTCCTCGGAGAAATGGTAATCGAAGCCGCCATTCTGCTGCAAGCCGAGCGGGATGCCTGTCGTCTCGGTCAGTTCCTCAACGAAGTCGGCAAACAGCGAGGCGGACAAGCGGGTCCATCTGGCATAGTGGGGGGCCTTGGCCCCCTTGCCCTGAACCCACACAAGGCCGAAATTGCCCCTGCTGGCCCGGTAGGATCCGTCGTCACCATCCAGTATCGTCACCTCGTGGCCATGCTTGAGCAGGCCCCATGCCAGTGACATACCAACCACACCGCCGCCGATGATCGTGAAATTCGTGTCCATTTTGTCTTTGTTCGTCTGAAGAAAGAGGGAGAGCTGCCGTTGTCCGGCGATGTGATCTCGTCTGACAGGCTGAGTGTCTGCATATCCTATTCCGGAGCCTTGTCAAGGATGGATGCCGTATATTGTGGCGTCGACGGGGTGCTGCACAAAAATTGCTCAGGATAGTGGACGCGCAGGCACCTTCGGATGGGTGCTGCGTTCACTGGCTTGTTGACTGTGCTGCAAGAAGTCTTTGCCTTGTGGTCGTTTTCGTGGAAAGTGACATACCACAAAAAGAAAATCACCAAGAGGTAAAGCATGTTTGACAAATTGCAGGAGCAGCCGCAGGTCGGTCTGCTGGGTCTTCTCATCGCCTTTCAGGCAGATCCGCGCCCCAACAAGATCGATCTGGGTGTTGGCCTTTATCGCGATGCGACGGGCAAGACGCCTGTCATGCGGGCAGTCAAGGCTGCCGAGAAATATCTGCAGGAACATCAGGACAGCAAGAGCTACATCGGCCGGGAAGGCGATCTTGCGTTCGTCAATCTGCTCAAGCCGATCATTTTCGGGGAGGGAAGCGATCTCATCGATTGCACGGTGGGTCTGCAGACCCCAGGCGGATGCGGCGCCATCAGGCTCGGTGCCGATGTGATTGCCACCGCCAGCCCTGAGGCGCGGATCTGGACCGGAACACCGGGCTGGCCAAGCCACAACCTGTTTTTCGAGGCTTCCAGCCAGCAGATCGTCGAGTATCCATTCTTTGATCTGGTTGAACAGAAAATCCTGTTCGACAACGTGCTCAAGGCCCTCAACGCTGCTAGCGAAGGTGATGTTGTCCTGCTGCACGGCTGCTGCCACAACCCGACCGGACAGGATTTCTCCACCGAGCAGTGGCAGGAGATCACAGACCTGCTGGTTCGGCGCAAGCTGGTGCCGTTTCTTGATCTAGCCTATCAGGGGCTGGGCGGTGGGCTTGAGAAGGACGCCCAGGCCCTGCGGCTGGTTCTTGGGGCGGTCGATGAGGCGATCATTTCCTATTCCTGCGACAAGAACTTCGGCCTCTACCGTGATCGTGTCGGGGTCCTGTTCCTGATGAGCCGCAATCCGCGCGATCTCAAGGCCGCGGGCAGCACGGCGGGGGCCTGTGCTGCGCCCAGCTGGGGCATGCCGCCGGATCATGGTGCCGCTGTCGTGCGGACGGTGCTGCAGAGTGAGGAACTGACGGCCATCTGGAAGGCCGAGCTTGAGGAAATGTGCGCCCGCGTGAATGGCAACCGCGCCGCGCTTGCCGATGCTCACCCTGATCTCGGCTTCATCAGGCAACAGGGAGGTCTGTTCTCCACCCTCAACATGACGCAGCAGACGGCCAAGCGCATCCGGGAAGCCTATGGCATCTACTTTGCCGATTCCGGTCGGATGAATCTGGCAGGCATGCAGCCACGCGATGTTCAGCCGATCATCAAGGCGCTTGTCGCCGAAGACGTGCTCAAGGCGGTCTGAGAACCGGAAAACGGCTGCATCACATCGCAAACCCCATTCGAAGGGTCGCAAGCCAGCAAGGATTGCGGCCTTTACTTTTGGCGCTTTTCTTCCTAGAAAATTTCAGCTTTCACTTTCAACCGGTTGGTTCGGGGGGGCGTCCCGAAGCGCTCTGCCAAAGGCAGGACCATTCCTCTGGAAGTGTGGATTTTTCAAAGCCGGGCAAAGGGTTTAAGGCCCTGTAGGATGCCTTGCGTGCAAAGGGCTGGGCAGAGTGGAATGTCGAAGAAGAAATCAGTGCATCGAGGCGTCGCCATGTCCGTTGAAGACAATGCAAAACTGCTGCATCAGCAGTTGCTGCGCGGTCAATTCCAAGCCGTTGCCGAGCAGGCCAAGGCGGTACTGAAAAGCCATCCGGATGCTTTTGTTATCTGGAACCTGCAAGGGCTTGCCTACCTTCGGCTTGGCAGGTTCGATCTGGCGAGGAAGGCGTTCATCAAGACCAACCAGATCAATCCCGACTACCCGTTCAGCTACAACAATCTTGGCATTGTTCTGCTCAATTCCGGCAAGCCAGAGGAGGCGCAAAAGGCGTTCGCCACTGCTGTTTCCCTGAAGCCGGACTATATCGAGGCCCATCTCAACAATGGTATCGTTCTGCAGGCAACGGGGCGGCTGGACGCTGCCATCCAGTCCTATGAAGCGGCTCTGGCTCTGAAGCCGGATCTGGCGCAGGCCCACAACAACATGGGGAATGCCTTGAGGCAGATGGGCCGGGTGAAGGAAGCCGAGGAGTCCTACAGGCGGGCCATCTCCCTGAAGCCGGATTTTGCCGAAAGCCTTTATAATCTGGGGCGGGCGTTGCAGGATCAGGGCAAATACAGCGAGGCCCTTGGCGTCCTTGAAAAGGCATTGTCCGTTCGGCCCGACCTTCCCGAAGCCCATAATGATATCGGCACCATCCTGTGCGAGCAGCAGGACTTTGCCGGGTCCATCAAGGCCTTTCAAAAGGCCATTGCACTGAGGCCGGATTTCTTTGTGGCGCATAACAATCTTGGCAATGTTCTGTTCGAGAATGGCGAGTTTGAAGCGGCGGTTAGCGCTTGTCAGAAAGCCCTTGCCATCAATCCCGACTATGCGATGGCCTACAGCAATCTGGGCATTATCCATGAAACCTGCGGCCGGCTGGACGAGGCGCGGGCTGCCTTCAGGAAGGCCCTTGCGATCAAGCCCGATTTTGCCAAAGTGCACCGGGATCTTAGCCGGATTTTCAAATATGCCCCGAATGATCCCCAGGGCGCGGTAATCGAGGGGCTGTTGCAGGGCGAAGGGCGCTCAAATGAAGACAGCTGCTTTCTCCATTACGCATTGGCCAAGATCTGCGAGGACTGTGGCGACTTCAAAGGGGCTCTGGAGCATTATGACGCCGGTGGGGCCTTGCGGCAGGAATTGTTCGGCTACAGGTTCGAGCAGGACGAGGCGCTGTTTGCAGGCATCAGGGCGGCAGCGCCCGGTTTGCGTCAGATGGCCTTGCAGCCTGACGCGGGGACGAGCGGTGTTACGCCCGTTTTCATTCTTGGCATGCCGCGGTCGGGTACGACACT
Organism: Cohaesibacter haloalkalitolerans; assembly: GCF_003574655.1. Lineage (GTDB taxonomy): Bacteria > Pseudomonadota > Alphaproteobacteria > Rhizobiales > Cohaesibacteraceae > Cohaesibacter > Cohaesibacter haloalkalitolerans. The sequence continues at coordinate 2,945 of NZ_QNUM01000014.1, read as the reverse complement.
GGTGGAGCAGATCCTTTCCAGCCATTCACTGGTGACCGGCGCCGACGAGCTGTTGGAGGTAAGTCAGCTTGGTGGTCGCATCAGTGCGGGCAAGGAGCCTGTGACAGAAGAGGCTCTGCGCGCGTTCAGAGAGGGATATCTCAACGCCATTGCCAAACTTGCCGAAGGCAACCTCTATGTAACCGACAAGATGCCGCAGAATTTCCTGCATATTGGCCTGATCTGTGCTTCGCTTCCCGAAGCCAGAATCATCCACGTCAAGAGAAATGCTTCTGCCACCTGCTGGTCCAATTTCAAGACCTTTTTCCTCTCCAATGCGCTTGGCTACAGCTACAGCCTTGACACGGTTGTCCGCTATTACAAGCTCTATGAAGCCCTTATGGACTTCTGGCAGGAGAGCTTTGGCGAGCGGATTCTCGATCTCGATTATGAGGCGCTGACTATCGATCCTGAAGCGGCAACGCGAGCTCTGGTCGCGTATGTAGGGTTGGATTGGGAAAGTGCCTGCCTGTCTCCGCATCTCAACCGCCGGGTTGCCCGAACCGCATCCAACCAGCAGGTTCGGAAAGAGATCTACAAGGGAAGTTCCGAGGAATGGCGCAAGTTCGAGCCGTTTCTCGGTGGTGTCTTCGATGCTCTTGGAACGGATGGCTGATCGGGCAGATTAGTCGCATTCCCTGAAAGCTCTCGAACCTTTTGGTGGTTTCCTCAGTCCTCCCATGATTGCTATCTTCTCCCGATCTGGCTGACGGAGTCGCATTGTGTCCGGCTTTTGGGTGCTGGCCCCATGCGTTGGCTCTGCAAGGCTTTTCGGTCCTTTCATCTTGCAACGTCTCCGGGCTGTCGGTGGCACATGCTGGTTTGGTGGTAGGTTGAATTTGGCGCTAAATACATTGGATGTATTTTGCAAATATCGGTGACTTATCGCCAATAATATTGACAAATTGAGTTTTCTGTACATATTCATAGGATGACTGATGGGTGCCATGCGCTTGCCTGTTCAGTGCGGGAGTGAGCTGTTGTCCTGAATGGCCGTCATTGCGGCTGCAGGTGAATGCATGCCCCCTGTTCTGAAGCTGGGTGAAACGCGGCGCGAAGCACCGGATAAAGGACTTGAGAAAGGGCAAGGACAGAATGACTAAACGTCCACCGATCGTTTTGAACCCAACCGACACGATAGCGATCCTGCCGCACGGGGCAAAGAAGGGTGAAGACCCGCTAGAGCTTGGCGTGGCTCTCGAAGCCAACATCATGCCCGGCCACAAGATTGCGCGCAAGGCGCACGAGCAGGGTGAGGCGATCATCAAGTTCGGTCAGATCATCGGACGTGCGACGCAGCCCATCGCTGCTGGTGACCATGTGCATTCGCACAACTGCGCCTTTTCCGACCATGGCCAGAACTACGAGATCGGCTGCGACTATGAAGCCGCTCTGGCTGCCGTGCCGAAGCTGGAAGCCCGCACTTTCATGGGCTACAAGCGCGCCAACGGCACCTTTGGTACCCGTAACTATGTCGGGCTTTGCTCGACAGTGAACTGCTCATCGACCGTGGTTCATCGCGCGGCCCAGGAGCTGGAAATCGAAGGCGCCTTCGATGCCTACGAGAATGTTGACGGCGTTGCCATCTTTACCCATTCCTCCGGTTGCGGCATGAACAACAAGGGCCTTGGATTCGAGATCCTCGACAAGGTGCTCTGGGGCCATGCCACCCACCCGAATGTTGGTGCTGCCGTGTTCATCGGTCTTGGCTGCGAAGTGATGCAGATCGCCAAGATGCGCGAGAATTATGATGACCCGAGCCAGAGTCTGATGGACCGCTTCTATAGCATGACCATTCAGGAAGAGGGCGGCACCCGCAAGACCATCGACGCCATCAAGGCCAAGGTGCGCGAACTGTTGCCCGAGCTCAACAAGGCCCAACGCGAGCCGATCCCGGCTTCCGAGCTGAAGATTGCCTTGCAGTGCGGTGCATCGGACGGTTTCTCCGGCATCACCGCCAACCCGGCGCTTGGCGTTGCCTCCGACCTGCTGGTTGGGCTTGGTGCGACGTCCATCCTGTCGGAAACCTCCGAGATCTACGGGGCTGAACAGCTGCTGCTGCGTCGTGCCGCCAGCAAGGAAGTTGGCGACAAGCTGGTATCCCAGATCCGCTGGTGGGAAGACTATGTGGCCATGCACAAGGGCAGCCTCGACAACAACCCCAGCCCGGGCAACAAGGCCGGTGGTCTGACGACCATTCTGGAGAAGTCCCTCGGCGCAACCGCAAAGTCCGGCTCGGCTCCTCTGACGGCTGTCTATGACTACGCAGAACGGGTGACCGAGCATGGCTTCGTCTTCATGGACACGCCGGGCTATGATCCGGTTTGCGGTACCGGGCAGATTGCCGGCGGTGCTCACATGATTATCTTCACCACCGGTCGCGGCTCTGCTTATGGCTCCAAGCCGGCTCCGACCATCAAGGTGGCTTCGAACGACACGCTGTTTGAAAACATGCCGGACGACATGGACATCAACTGCGGTGACATCCTGTCGGCAGGCGTCAGCCTTGAAGACAAGGGTGCTGAAATCCTCGAGCTCATCCTGAAGGTTGCCTCTGGCGAGAAGACCAAGTCGGAAGAGCTGGGGCTTGGCAACAACGAGTTCATTCCATGGCACATCGGTGCGGTGATGTAATCATCGCGCTTGCTGGGTCTGATCTGTCGGTGCGGTGAGTGATCTCCGCGCCATCAGACCCGGATTATGCGACGCGGGCTCCAAGTGCCGCGCCTTCCGGCTTCCGGAAAGATTATCAAATACAGGTTTTACAAGGATAGCGATTATGCAACGCGTTAATGAGAGCAATCTTGGCGGGCGGGCCCGTCCGACCGAGCGCATCATCCAGTTTGGTGAAGGCAACTTCCTCAGGGCCTTCATGGACTGGAAGATCGACCGCATGAACGAAGACT
>NZ_QNUM01000013.1 GCF_003574655.1 Cohaesibacter haloalkalitolerans | reverse complement strand
GATAGTGGTAAAGTCTATGGCTATCGCAAGATCCTTCATAAGGACCTGATCCATTCGGACCAGGGCTCTCAATTCAAAAGCATTGATTGGGCGGCATTCCTGCGCCAGCACAATCTTGAGCACAGTATGAGCAGGCGTGGAAACTGCCATGATAAGCGCTTTGCGCCATCGGTCCGAGCAAAGCATGGCGAACGCTGTTGCAGAAAGCTTTTTCAATTTGCTCAAGAGGGAACGCATCCGAGCGACAGAAAACTTGAAGCCCCAAGGTGTCTACAATTCTAGGAGCAATTCAGTACCAAGGCCTTGTCAAAGCGATGGGTTTACCCTCAGCACTACTCTCGAGAACAAGGCCTCTCTGTTTCCCTCGATCCAAAGCCTTTTGCACATCAGGAGCCAAACCATTCAGGGGGACCAGCCGCGACCCAGTCTTACTGTCTGCCAAGAAGATCGTGCCTTGAGTAAGGTCCACATGCTGCCAATCAAGATTGACGATCTCGCCGACACGCAGACCAGCAAAAAGAAGCAGACGGATTGCAGCAGTTGCGGAAGGCAGCTCCATTCTCTCACCGTCAATGTGACCATCCGCCAAATCCAAAGTCTTCAATAAGCGACCATTTTCGTGCTCGCTCAAGAACCTGTCCTTCATATTCTCTTTGAACTTCTTGATGCCCTGAACAGGATTGTCTGATCGCATTTCCCAATCGACAGCGCAGGCAAACATCTTGGACAACAGAGCCAAAACACGATTAGCCATGCCCTCACCACCTCGGACGAGACCACGTCCTCGCGGTTTAGCAGGAAGCTTTCCGGCAGTCTTGCCTTGCCCTATATCAAGCTTCAGTTTCTCAATATCAGCACGCGAGACATCCTGAACTTTCATGGAACCGATCAACTGGACAACATGGTTTTCAATGTTGGCCTCATCTGTCGCGATGCTTCGAGGCTTCTTATGAATTTCCGCGTAATCGGCGATATATCGCTTTGCCAAATCTTCGATAGTCTCAGCTTTGCGATTGCTTTGCTTGACCGCGCTGACATCCTTCCCCAAAGCGGCTCCAGCCAGCTACTGCTGCGCTATCTTGCGAGCATGATCAACGGTAAGCTGCCGAGTTTGCCGATGGATGGGCGCCGAGCGCTTTGTGCTCGATAATGGCTGGTTCGGCAAGCGGGATGACGACACCAGCTCTCTGGGAGACTGGACGATCGACAGCAGAAAACGGCCCAATGGTCTCACCCCGCTAATCGACAAGGCTCATGCCGAAGGCATGACCTTTGGCCTGTGGGTGGAGCCGGAAATGGTTAATATGGACATCGATCTTTATCGCGCCCACCCAGACTGGTTGCTTGGACCGACCGACCAGTTGACCGGACGGCTCCAGCATGTGCTGGTTCTCTCAAACCCTGAGGCACGAGACTATCTGTTCTCTGCTCTCAGCCCTGTTCATTCCCGCAGCCGTCACGGGAAGCCATGTCGGCCCGCGCAAATGCCATTCTTCCGGCCGTATTCTGCCCATGTCCTTCAGGGCATGGGTGGCAGCGGAAAGGCATATGGGCTTCGAGATGGACCCACGGGAGTTGACAGACGAGGAGTTCGCCATCCTGCAGCGCGTCACCAACTGGTGGAAAGCAACCCGCGACTGGCGCATGAAGGGTTATGTGCTCCCCCTTGAAAGCGATGACAGCTCGGTTATTTCCGAGCTGCAAATTGCCGCAGACGGCGCGCGTTTTGTCCTCTTTGCCGGACGTTTCGCAACGCCGCGTCACACCCTGCCTCTGGCCCAACGGCTGACGGGGCTCGAGCCCGATGCCCTCTATCGGGTTCGGCTCATCAATCCGGAAGATCGCCCACCGCAATCACGCGGCCATACGGCGCTTGTCGAAGGCGACCTCACTCTCAGTGGCAAGGCCCTGATGACCCACGGCCTCAACCTGCCTCTCTCCTGGCCCGCCACGATGTGGGTAGTCGAGGGAGAGAGGGTCTAGGATCAGAGCCAGCCTCGTTTCAAAGATAAGAAACAAGAAGCATGTCGAGACGCAGCCAATGGCTGCGTCAATGGCTAAGTCAGGGCCTATTTCCAGCGCAACCCACGATCGATTAATACGCGCTGAACACGGGCAGGATAGTCGGAGATGATGCCATCGACGCCGATATCGATCATGTGTTCGATATCGGCAAAGTCGTTGACGGTCCAGGCGTTGACACCAAGGCCCAACCGATGGGCGTCCGCCACCTTCTCGGCAGTAAGATCCCGATAGAAAGCCGACCAGAAGGAAGCCTTCTCCTTTGCCAGCATCGCCGCAACGCTGCCGCCGTTGGCATCAAAGTCGCTACGCCCGAGCCAAGGTGAGCCACTGAAGACGGTGGCATGGCCGCGCAGCTCATCCCCTTCCACCTCGGATTCCTCGACCGTCAGATAAGCCCGCTCGATATTGGGTGCCTTGTCCCTGAGATCATCAATCAGCGCCCAGTCGAAGGATTGCACGATCACCCGGTCCTCAAAACCCTGCTGCTTGAGAGTGGCAATCAGCGCATCAATCACCTGACCACCGCGTTCCCTGTGCACCGCTCGCGTCGGGTCCGACTTGATCTCGATATTGAGCGCCGCCTCGTGAGCAGGCTTCGTCCGGCACAGAGCCATAACTTCGTCCAGGGTCGGTATGACAATTCCGTTCAAGAACGCCTGATCCGGATAGCGGGCGGCGTAGTCGGTGCCGCTTCTGAGCCCGCCCACGTCATAGCGTCTGAGCTCATCATAGGTGAGGTCAATCACCTCGGGACCATCATCCACCCAGGCGCCCTTGTCATCCCGCGCCAGCGAAGACGACAGACGGAAGTCATGGGTGACCACCAGAACGCCATCCCGGGTCATCTGGATGTCGATTTCGAGAATGCAAACCCCGATCGACAGGGCATAGGCAAAGCTTGGCAGGGTATTCTCAGCCAACAGGCCCCGCGCCCCGCGATGGCCCTGAATCTCAACAATACCCTTGTCGCGAAGCGAACCCGCTGCGTGAAACATTTCCGTCTCCTTGAAAAAATCTTCGTCCAGCATCCGGTCCAATGACCGGGCACTTTATCCGCACCTTCGGCGGCTCGCCAGAAATCAATTGATGCGCTTGCCTTTGTCACTATCGAACACGTGCAGATTCTCTGGCTCGATGGTGAAACTGAAACGCTCACCACTGGCAGCCGGAACCACACCGTCAATCCGGGCAATTACGGTCTCGCCACTGCCGCCCAGATTGGCATGCAGGATAGTGTCCGCACCCAGCTGTTCCACCACATCGGCGTTGAGATAAAGAAGGGCCTTGTCCGCATCACAGCGGATGAGATGTTCGGGCCGCATGCCCAGCTTGATGGCCTGGCCCTTGTGCGAGAGCAAGGGCTTTGCCAGCTGGATTGCCTCACCCGTCGTCAGAATGGCGGCGGTGCCATCATCAGAAAGACGCCCGTCCAGAATATTCATGGCCGGAGAGCCGATGAAGGTTGCCACAAACAGTGTCTCAGGCTTGAGATAGATGTCGATCGGCGTGCCGAACTGCTCGACATTGCCGCCGTTGAGCACCATCAGCCGATGGCCAAGAGTCATGGCCTCGACCTGATCATGGGTCACATAGATGGAGGTGATGCCGAGGCGCTCCTGCAGCTTCTTGATCTCAAGGCGCATCTGGACGCGCAGCTTGGCATCGAGGTTGGACAGCGGCTCATCGAACAGGAACACCTCCGGCTCGCGCACAATGGCCCGCCCCATGGCGACGCGCTGACGCTGACCGCCGGAAAGCTCCCGTGGCGAGCGCTTGAGATAAGGGGTGAGCTCCAAAATCTCGGCAGTTTCTTCCACCCGCCGCTTGATCTCGGCCTTCGGAACCTTGCGGATCTTGAGGCCATAGGACATGTTTTCAAACACCGTCATATGCGGATAGAGCGCGTAATTCTGAAACACCATGGCAATGCTGCGCTTGGCCGGTTCGAGCTTGTTGACGACCTTCTCGCCAATCTTGATCTCGCCACCCGTGATGGTCTCAAGCCCGGCAACCATGCGCAGGAGGGTGGACTTGCCACAGCCGGACGGGCCGACGATGACGACAAACTCGCCATCCTCGATTGTGCCGTTGATGCCATGAATGACCTCATTGGGACCGTAGGACTTGCGAACATAATCAAATTTAATCTTGGACATGAGTAATACCCGTTGATCCCGTTATTTCTCGGTTTCCGTCAAACCCTTGACGAAGAATTTCTGCATTCCGATCACTACCGCCACCGGCGGCAGCATGGCCAGAAGGGCGGTCATCATGATGACGTTCCACTGCGGCGAACCGGTTTCGGCTTCCAGCATCTGCTTGATGGAGATGACAATGGTGCCCATGCTCTGGTCCGTGGTGACCAGCAGCGGCCAGAGATACTGGTTCCAGCCATAGATGAAGACGATCACGAACAGCGCGGCGATATTGGTGCGTGACAGCGGCAGCAGCATGTCGAAGAAGAAGCGCATTGGCCCTGCCCCATCGATCCGGGCGCTTTCCAGCAACTCGTCCGGAATGGTCAGGAAGACCTGCCGGAACATGAAGGTCGCCGTTGCCGAAGCAATCAGCGGCACCGAAAGCCCCCAGTAGCTGTTCAGCATGCCAAGGTTGGCGACCACCTCGAAGGTCGGCACGATGCGCACCTCGACCGGCAGCATCAGGGTGATGAAGATCATCCAGAAGAAGGTCATCCGCAGCGGAAAGCGGAAATAGACGATGGCATAGGCCGACAGGATCGAAATGGAGATCTTGCCGATGGAAATCATCATCGCCATGATGAAGCTGTTCAGCATCAACTGCCAGACCGCAGCCGTTTCCGACCCCTTGAGGCCATTGCCAAAGAAGGTCAGGCGCAGGTTTTCCCAGAACTGCCCACCCGGCAGCAACGGTAGCGGCACATGCGCCATGCGCACGGCATCATGGGTGGACGCAACAAACATGATCCAGATTGGCAGGGCAACCAGCAGGATGCCGACGATCAGCACGAGGTGGGTCACGAAATCAAGAAAGGGACGATTTTCGACCATCAGTATTCAACCTTTCTCTCGATATAGCGGAACTGGAACACCGTCAGCGCGATGACCATGACCATCAGAACAATCGACTGGGCCGCCGAACCGCCGAGGTCAAGACCAATGAAGCCATCGGTAAACACCTTGTAGACAAGGGTCGTCGTCGAACTTGCCGGCCCACCCTTGGTGACGGCATGAATGATGCCGAAGGTGTCAAAGAAGGCGTAGACCGCGTTGATGATCAGCAGGAAGAAGGTGGTTGGCGACAGCAGCGGCAGGATGATCGTCCGGAAACGATAGACCGGCCCGGCGCCATCAATGGCCGCCGCCTCGATCACAGACTTCGGAATGGCCTGCATGCCAGCCAGATAGAACAGGAAGTTATAGGCGATCTGCTTCCACGAGGCCGCGAGAACAACAAGCGCCATCGCCTGATTGCCGCTCATGTAGTGGTTCCAGTCGATCCCGGCCATTTCGAGAAAATAGGGAAAGATGCCCAGCGTCGGATGGAACATGAAGCTCCAGATGGCACCGGCCAGCACCGGCGCAATGGCATAGGGCCAGATCAGCAGGGTCCGATAGAAGGTGGCGCCACGGATCACCCGGTCAGCAAAGGCAGCCAGCACCAGCGACGTACCCATCGAGACCACAGCCACCAGAGCCGAAAACAGGATGGTGCGCCAGAAGGTGGCCAGATAGAGCGGATCCGTGAACAGGACTTCGAAATTCTCGAACCAGACGAATTCGGACCCGAGCCCGAACGCGTCTTCGATGTGGAAGGATTGGTAGAACGCCTGTCCGGCCGGCCAGAGGAAGAACACGATGGTGATCACGATCTGGGGGGCAACCAGCAGATAGGGCAAGGGGGACGCGGGAAAATGCACGCGCTTGATCATCTTGAACCTCAATTCATGAAACCATGCCGCCCTGAGGGCGACATGGTGTGTCAATGCTATCCAGAAAGGAGAGGTCCGGATTACTTCACGCTGCGTTCGAACTTGCGCAGAAGTTCGTCGCCACGGGTTTTGGCATCGTCAAGAGCGGTCTGGGCAGGCTTGGAGCCGTTCCAGATGTTTTCCATTTCCTCATTGATGACAGCGCGGATCTGGGAGAAGTTGCCATAGCGGATACCACGGGAATTCGGAGTCGGCTGGTGCAGGCTGAGCTGCTTGATAGCCGTATCGGTGCCCGGGTTCTCGTTGTAATAGCCCTGTTCCTTGGACAGCTCATAGGCCGCCGTGGTGATGGGCACATAACCGGTCTGCTGATGCCACCAGGCCTGAACTTCAGGCGAAGACAGGTAGGTCATGAATTTGGCAACGCCCTTGTACTGCTCTTTCGGCAGGCCGTTGAGAACCCACAGGGTTGCACCACCGATGATGGAGTTCTGCGGTTCCTTGGCAATGTCGGTATCGAGCGGCAGCATGGATTCGCCGAAGTTGAACTTGGCGTCAGACTTCAGGCCACCGTAGGAAGCCGAAGAGGTCATCCACATGCCGCATTCGCCGTTGGTGAACATCGGGGCGCTGTCGCTCTGGCGTCCGCCATAGACGAACTGGCCGGTCTTGGACATTTCATAGATGTCGTTGAGACGGTTGGCGACCTGTGCGTTGTTGAAGGTGAATTCGGTGTCGAACCCGGCAAAGCCGTTTTCCTTGGTGCCCGATGGCAGGTTGTGCCATGCCGAGAAGTTCTCGATCATCACCCAGGACTGCCAGCCGAAGGTGAAGCCGCATTTCATGCCGCTATCAACCAGCTTCTTGGAGGCGTCTTTCATTTCGGCCCAGGTCGTCGGGATCTTGGCACCAGCCTTGTCCAGAGCATCCTTGTTATACCACAGCACCGGAGAGGAGCTGTTGAACGGCATGGACAGCAGCTGGCCTTCCGGAGTTTCGTAATAGGAGATCACCGCTGGCAGGAAGGCGCCGCGATCAAACGGCTCGCCCATGTCATTCATCAGCTTTTCAACCGGATAGATGGCTCCCTTGGCAGCCATCATGGTTGCAGTGCCAACTTCATAGACCTGCACGATGGCTGGCTGCTGCTTGGCGCGGAATGCGGCAATGGCACCGGTCATGGTCTCGTCGTAGGAGCCCTTGTAAACCGGAACGATCTTGTAGTCGGACTGGGTAGCGTTGAAGTCGGCTGCGATCTTGTTGACGCGCTCACCGTTGGCACCCCCCATTGCATGCCACCACTGAACCTCGGTTGCGGCCATTGCGGGAACGGACAAACCGGCAAACATGGTTGCGGCAAGCAGGCCGGCAACATTGCGAGAAATATTCATTTTCGAATTCCTTTGCTCTAATGCGAGACAAATTGAAAAAGCAGATGCACTCCTCCGGGATGCTGCCTTCCATCAGCGGAAGGGGCCTCTCTCATCTCGAATGATGGAGGTGAGAAGCCTTTTGGCTCGCGCAGAAAAGCGTGCGTTCGGGCGGTGTTTCACACCGTTTTCCCCAAGCCAGACCAGACGCTCGGCAAGGTGGCGGAGCGCAAAGGATAATTCAAATGAATTTTCTTCGTCATCATCATAACATCATGTTATGTTTCTAAAAGCCGTTTCAGGACAGCCATATAGGCTCCGACTTAATCACCAGGGAAATGAAACCATGCTGCAATTTCGTCAATTGGAAGCGTTTCGCGCCGTCGCCAACTGCGGCAATGTCACACTTGCCGCCAACCAGCTGGGCATATCGCAACCGGCCGTTTCACGCCTCATCGCCAATCTGACGAAAAGCCTCAATTTCGAGCTGTTCGTCCGCGACGGCGGTCGGTTGGTACCGACGCAGGAAGCCCGGTTCCTGATTGGCGAAGTGGATCGCCTGATCGGCGGCATGCGCAACATCGAAAAGCTGTCGCAGGAAATTCAGGAGCGCAAGGTTGGCCATTTGCGCGTCGCCTGCCTGCCCGGCTTTGCCACCACCCACCTGCCGCTGGTCATCGCCCGGTTTCTCAAGGAAAGGCCGGGGGTCACCATGGCGCTGGAGCCGGACCGACCGGAGCGCATTCTGGACTGGATCATCTCGCACCAGTATGACCTTGGCATAACAGCCGACGACAAGCCCCACGCCGTAATCGAAAGCATCCCGGTGATGATGCGAACCGTGGCCATTCTGCCTCCGGGACACCGGCTCAAGGACAAGGAAGAGATCACCCCGCGCGACCTCGACAACGAACCCTTCATCCACTCGCGCCGCAGCAGCGCCTTCTATTCCCTCATCGAAACCGCTTTCAAATCATCCGGTGCCCGCCTCAATCCGCTGATGGAAACCCGGCAGTTCGGCCCCGCCTGCCGCATTGTCGCCGCCGGGGTGGGCGTCAGCATCGTCAGCATCATCGATGCCCTCGAATATGAGCGAGAAGGCCTGATCATCAAGCCCTTCAAGCCCGTCGTGCCCCATCGGCTGGCCATTCTCTATCCGACCCATACCCCCCGCTCGGTGATCACCATGGAGTTCATCGACATGTTCATCAAGAGCCTGGAGCCCTACACCCTGAGCAAGATCGAAACGCGAGCGCGCTGACGGCAAGGATGATCCGCCCGGGTGGAGCTGAGCGCCCTGAAGCGCAACAAACGCGGGTGTGGATAGGCACGCCGGGCGCAAATTAGCTGCCGACAGGTGACCGCAATCGGCTAAACTCCGAAAAGCCAGCCGCCATATTCATGACACTGTCATGAAAGGCTCAAGTGCGCGACCGGCAACAGCTCAAGCCGCCCTCCTTGGGGGGCATATCGGGAGATTTTTGAAGATGGGACAAGCATTCGACGCCATGGTGGCTGGTGATCCCTACTGGATCAACGATCCGGAGCTGGTGGAAATCCGCTATCGCACCCGAGATCTGGTCGACCGGTTCAATGCACTCGGCGCCCGTCAGGTGACGGAGAAGACCGAAACGATCCATGCCATTTTCGGAACAGTCGGCGAAGATGTCCACATCGAGAAGCCGATGCGCATCGACTATGGCGTCAATACGACCATCGGCAGCCACGTCTTCATCAACTTCAATCTGGTCGTGCTGGATACGGGCAGGGTCACCATAGGCGACCATGTCTTCATCGGCCCGAATGTCTCGCTCTATGCCGCCCTTCACCCCATGAACATCGAGGAGCGTGCCGCCCACACAGGCACCACCCTGCCCATCACCATCGGCAACAATGTCTGGATTTCCGGAGACGCAAAGATCATGCCCGGCGTGACCATTGGTGATGGCGCGGTGATCGGTGCAGGCAGTGTGGTGACCAAGGATGTCCCCGCAGGCATGCTTGCCGTGGGTAATCCTGCCCGCATTCTCCGCAAGGCCGACCCGAAAACCTGAGGCGTTTCTAGCGCCCCAGCAGATAGCGATGCTGCTGCCGGTCAAACCCAACGATCCGGCTGCCACCATTGAAGGCCGCCTGCAGGGCGTCCCGCACCCGCAGCCGTTCGGCAAGGGCCTTTTCCGGGTCCGCTGCCATCAGCGCGTCGATATCGGCAGGAATCTCCAGCCAGTCCTGCCCCGCAGCAGCATGATCCGGTTTGAACCGACCCTCGGCCCGCGCAACCACGGCCTCATCCTCAAGGTGCCAGACCGCCATGATCCGGTCGGATGGCAACCCGGCATTGATGCCCGGCATGGCGCCGTAATAGTCGACAAAATACTGGTTGGAGACAGCCCCCAGCACACCGATGTTCAGCCCGGCGTTGACCGCACGCAACGGATCATATGTCCAGCGCACCGTGTTGAGGCCACGCGCCAGACACCAATCGCGCTGGAACCATTTGAGGCTTGCCCCCAGCCCGAGCCCGCGAGCCTTGGGCAGAACCGCCAGACGGTGCGAATGCTGCAACCCCGGCGTGACGGTGGGAAAGCCCAGCACGAAACCAAGCATCTCGCCATCCCGGAAGGCTCCGCCAACCAGTCCGCCCTCGGATTGCAGGGCCATCAGGATATCGGAGTTGTCGGGTTTCTCGCCCTCGCCCCAAGCCTCGATCTGCAGCACTTCTGCATGCTGCAGTTCGGCGATACCGGAAAGTTCGCGCAGGATTACGGTCTTGTCTGTCATGCACTGAACCTTTCAGTCAGATCGGTAACGGTTTCGAGGTAGTCCCAGTCAATCGACACTCCGATGCCGGCCCCATGCTGCGGCACAGCCATCATGCCATCGCTGGCTTCCAGCGGTTCGTTGATGATGTCGCGCTTGAAATAACGGCTGGAAGAGGAGGTATCGCCCGGCTTGGTGAAGTTGGGCAGACTGGCAAGATGGATGTTATGGGCGCGACCGATGCCGCTCTCCAGCATGCCGCCACACCAGACCGGCGCCCCGAAGGCTTCCGATATGTCATGAATCGCGCGGGATGCAGCATAGCCACCCACCCGGCCCACCTTGATGTTGATGACCCGTCCGGCCTCATTGGCCAGTGCCTTGCGGCAATCGGCAGCGGTGCGGATCGATTCATCAAGACAGATCGCCGTCTTGATCTCGCGCTGAACGATGGCGTGATCATGAATGTCGTCAACGGCCAGTGGCTGCTCGATATAGTCGAGATGGAAGTCATCCATGGCGCGCAGAATGGGCAGGTCGACAAGCCCGTAGGCCGTATTGGCGTCAACCGTCAGCTTGATGTCCGGGAAGTCCCTGCGGACGGCTTCCAGGAGCTTCAGGTCGTGGCCCTGCTTGACCTTGAGTTTGGTGCGCTTGTAACCGGCGTCCTGAGCCACCGCGATGCGATCCAGTGTTTCCGGAATCGAGGCAATGCCGATGGAGACACCAACCGGCACCGCCTCGCGCACACCGCCGAGCGCCGATTTCAGCGGAATGTTCAGAGCCTTGCACCACAGGTCCCAGAAGGCCAGTTCGACCACCGCCTTGCTCATCCGATGGCCACGCCATGGGGCCATCAGCTGGGTGAGATCGGCAGGTGAGGCAAAGCGCTGACCGACGATCTGCGGCAGGATCAATTTGCTGAGGAAGGCCAGAGCCCCCGGAATGGTCTCTTCCAGATAATCCGGAAACGGATCCATCACCGCCTCGGCATAGCCTTCCAGCCCCTCGCCGCGCAGGATCAGCAGCGGGAAGACCTTGTCGGTCATCGTCTGGTTGGAAACGACAAAGGGCGTAATGAGCGGCAGGCTGACCACGCGCAGCTCGGCTGCTTCGATGCGCAGCCCTTCAAATACAGATGCCATATCGACTATGTGCCTCTATCGGATTTTGGAAATGAAGCGGGCAAAGGCCTCGCTGTCGGGATTGTCAAACAGCTTGTCCGTCGGGCCGCGCTCGGCCACCCGGCCCTCATGCAGGAACATGACCTCGGTGGAAACTTCGCGGGCAAAGTCCATCTCGTGGGTCACGACGATCATCGTGCGCCCTTCGGCTGCCAGATCCTGCATGACCTTGAGCACCTCGCCCACGAGTTCCGGGTCAAGCGCCGACGTCGGTTCATCGAACAGGATGACATCCGGCTCCATGGCCAGCGCACGGGCAATGGCGACGCGCTGCTGCTGACCGCCCGAAAGCTGGGATGGATACATGCTCATGCGGTCGGCAAGACCGACCCGCGCCAGCAGGGCCTCGGCCTGATCCTGAGCCTCCGCCTTGGAGCGACGCTTGACCTGTACCGGCCCTTCCATGACATTTTCCAGCACCGTGCGGTGGCTCCACAGATTGAACTGCTGGAACACCATGCCCAGATGCTGGCGGATCCGCTCGATCTGGCGCGGATCGCCCGGCCGGTCCTTGCGCACCACGATTTCCTCGCCATGCACGCTGACAGTGCCGGACGTGGGCACTTCCAGGAAATTGAGACAGCGCAGGAAGGTCGACTTGCCCGAGCCGGAAGCACCGAGGATGGAAATCACATCATGGTTGCGGGCTTCCAGTGAGATGCCCTTGAGCACTTCGGTGGGGCCAAAGCTCTTGTGAATGTCCTGTGCCTTGAGCACGATGTCGGGTGAAGAAGTTGGCTGCATCACAATGCTCCCTTCGGGGATCGCCCCAGCATATGCCTTGACAGTCGCCGTTCAATGGTGCGCCAGACAAAGACGAAACAGGCTGTAATCGTGAGATAAAGAACCGCGGCCCAGAAATAGGCCGAGAAATCGAAGGTGCGCGAGAAGATGAGGCGCGTCTGCCCCATCAGGTCGAACACAGTGACCACGGAGGCCAGCGCCGATGCCTTCATCAGCAGGATGACTTCGTTGCCAAGCGCGGGCCAGGCATTGCGGTAAGCGTGCGGGAAAATCACCCGCCTCAACACCTGCAAGCGCGACATGCCGATCGCCCGAGCAGCCTCGATCTCGCCGGGTGCAACCGACTGGATGCCGCCGCGCATGATCTCGGACTGATAGGCACAGGAGTTGATGGCAAACACCAGCACCGCGCAATTGAACGGATCACGGAAGAAATGCCACAAGCCCAGCGACTGCAACTCGGGCCGGAACTGCCCCGAGCCATAGAAGACAAGGAACAGCTGCGCCAGAATCGGAGTGCCGCGGATGAACGAGATATAGAGCCGCACCGGAGCTTGCGCCAGCGCCGACCCGTGGGCTCGGATCAGGGCAAGGAGCGGCGCAAAGATGGCAGCAAAAACCGCCCCCATCCCGGTCAGCAGCAGCGTAGTACCGGCACCATCAAGGATCTTGGGCCAATATTGGGTCAGAATTTCAATCAAGGCCATGGCTATACGCTCCTCACCCCGCGGTTGGCCCGCTTTTCCATCTGCTCCAGAACCAGCTCGGATAGCAGACAGAACACCCAATAGAGCAGGCAGGCGACCAGATAGAAGGTGAAGGGCTGCTTGGTCACCCCGACCGCCACCTTGCTGGCGCGCATCAGGTCATCGAGCGCAATGACCGACACCAGCGCCGTGTCCTTGAGCAGGTTGAGCCAGAGATTGCCAAGCCCCGGCAGGGCAAACCGCCACAGCAAGGGCAGTTTGATGCGCCAGAAAATCTGGCGGGGCGTCATGCCGATCGCCTGCCCGGCCATGACTTCCCCCTTGGGAATGGCCAGAAAGGCACCACGCAGCACCTCTGCGGCAAAGGCCGCAAACACCATCGACAGCGCCACCACACCGGCGGCAAAAGGCGACAGCTCCACCCGACCGAAATCGGGAAAAAGCGAGGTCACAACATGGTTCAGCAGAAGGCCGAAGCCGTTATAGACAATGAACAGCGTCAGGATTTCGGGCAACCCGCGCATCAGGGTGGTGTAACCCACCCCGATGGCACGCCCGATCCGGTTTTGCGATAGCGAACATCCCGCTACCGCAAATCCGAGGAGCAGCCCCACTGGCAGGGTCGTGACTGCAAGGCACAGCGTGACCCACAAGCCAGAGAGGATCTCGTCGCCCCAGCCAAGGGGCCCGTAGGAGAACAACTCGAGCATGGAAATGTCACCTTTGACCGGGGCAAACGGTTATTTCATCGTGTAGATATCGATCGTGAAATATTTGTCGTTGATTGCCTTGTAGGTGCCATCGGCGCGGATTTCAGCCAGAGCCTTGTTGAGACGTGCCTGAAGATCGGTGTCTTCCTTGCGCAGGGCGATACCGACGCCATCGCCGACGAATTCCGGATCGGTGATCGGTTCGCCAGCAATCTTGCAGCATTTGCCATCTTCGGTCTTTTCAACGAAGTCCAGAAGCGGCAGCATGTCGCCGACCATCACGTCGATACGGCCAGAGGCCATGTCGAGGTTGGCTTCGTCCTGGGTCGGATAGAGGCGGATATCGGCGTCCGGATATTTGGCCAGCGCATAGTCAGCCTGGGTGGTGCCGGACTGGGCGCCGATTGCCATGCCCTTGAGGGCGTCATTGGTGAATTCGGTGATACCGGACTCCTTGGCCACAACATGGGTCATGGCAGCCTTGTAGTAGGGGTCCGTGAAATTGACCTGCTTCTTGCGCTCGTTGGTGATGAACATCGAGGCGATGATGAAATCATACTTGTCAGCCAAAAGGCCCGGAATGATGCCGTCCCAATCCTGTGCCACGACTTCGCACTCGGCGCCGATGCGCTTGCAGAGCTCAAGCCCGATATCAATATCGAAACCCTCGATCTTGCCCTCGGAGGTGACATAGTTGAACGGAGGATAGGCACCCTCCGTGCCAAGCCGCAGTTTTTCAGCATAAGCGCTCGTGGCGAGACCGGCGAACAGCACGGCTGCGCCAATAATCTTTGCAAGTTTCTTCATTGTGTTCCCTTTGGTGGTGGTTGGATATTGCTAATGGTCTTGGTTTGGAAGTGATTTTATCGTTGGATCTTGCTCTATTCGGATACGGACGTAAGCGGATTGCCGACATGGCCGGTAAAGGCACCATAGAGGCGGGCGACCTGATTGAGTCGCGCCTCGGCACCCTCGCCAAGCGACAGGAAAATATCGTTGATCAGCAGGTTGCTGAGAATGGCCATATGTGCCGTGGAATCCCAGAACTGGTTGAATTGCGTGGCGACCATGAACAGTTCGTCGACAAACTCTTTGCCCCAGTCACAGAAATGGTCGGTAACAAGGGTAACCGGGATACCGGCCTTGCGTGCCTCACGCGCCAGCACCAGCGCCTGACGGGAATAGTTCCGCGCCTCGAAGATCACCAGACAACAATCCCCCTGCTCGATCAGAACTTCCGAGAAATTGCCCGCAGCAAGATCGATGAGATGCACCCCGGTCCGGACATATTGCATCTGGCTGGCAAAATACTGGCCCAGACCGCGCTCGGTCTGAAAACCGGTCACGAAGATCTTCGGAGACGTTGCAAGGCGGGCAACGACCCGCTCCCATTCTGCCGTTTGCGCCAGTTCATAGACCCCTACCAGTCCGGACATCTCGGCTTCCAGCCCCTGCCGCAACCGCTCGTCGCGCTGGCTGTCGGCACTGCGCAAGGCATCGAGCCGGTCCTTGATCAACCACGGTTGATCGCCCATGTCGTCTTTCAGATGCTCCTTGAGATCCTTGAAATTGGCATAACCGATGGCCCGGCAGAACCGCCCGACGCTGGCCTCACTCACCTGCACCTTCTCGGCCAGGGTCGCCGCCGTTTCAAACGGCAGGTCCTTGAAGCGCGCCAGCATGAAGCTCGCAATGGCGCAATGCGAGCGAGAGCCGGACTTCGTCGCTTCTGAAAGGCGATCATGCAGGGAAAGAGGAACGGTCATGCAAGTCTCTCAAGTATCAATATGACAGTTTTCTATCAAAAAGAATTACATGTCAATAAACTTGCAAATTTCATTCAGGCATTGCTCGCATGCGCATTGTGCAAGGCATATTGTGCAAGGCGCACAAAGGCAAAGCCCGGCACAGTGATACCGGGCCTTGCCCCAATGGGATTGCACAGAATGGATGGATGACGGCCCCAGCGCTTTATAAAAAAGCACGGCCATTGCCAGTTGCCAGCAGCATCCAGATGCTCCGAGCGCCCTCAAACCCTATGTCCTAGAGCTTGGCGATCTCGAGATTGATTCCGCGCAGGCGGATTTTCTCAATGGCCTCTTCGCTGAGACCATCATCAGTGATGATGGTGTCGAAGGTTTCAATCGGCACCGTGCGATAAAGGGCACGATCAAAAAAGCGACTGCTGTCGAGCATCAGGACCGTCCGTTCCGATGCCTCGATCATCGCCCGCTTCATCAGCATGACATCCAGCAAGGTCTCGGACGCGCATTCCATGTCGAGTGCCTGAGCCGACATGAAGAAGCAGTCACAGCGGATATCAACCAGAAAGTCGAGCCCCGGCTGGCCCAGCAGACCATAGGACCCGAAGCGGCAGGAACCGCCAGGAACAATCAGCTTGATATGCTCCTTGTAGGTCAGGGTCGTGGCCACATAGAGGTCGTTGGTGATGACCGTCAGGGGAATGGTATTGGCCGCAAGTTCCTCTGCCAGCATGTGGGCAATCACGGCGCCGGAATCGATGATGATGCTCTGCTTGGGCTCGATCATCTGCAACGTGTGCCGCACGATGGAGCTTTTCTCCTCGACCGCAGTGCGGCGGGCAAGGTCGGTCGAGGGCTCGAAATTGGTCCGGGAACGGATGCGCACCGCGCCCCCGTGGGTGCGCCGGACGATGCCTTCAGCGGCGAGCGAGTCGAGATCCCGCCTCACGGTCGAGACGGAAATGTTGAACATCCGTGCCAGCTCCTGATTCGTGCCGGACACATTGGTTTGAAACCACTGAATCAGTTGTTGTCGTCGCTCAGCAGGCAACAGCTCTTCTGCAGGGGATACAGGTGTTTCGACCAAGGTGAACTCCAGTTGTTTCAGGTCTGCCAGGGGTGAAGGGTGTGCCATCTGATCAGACACAACGCAACAACCCTGACTTGAACCTATACCGAAAACCAGGAACGGGGGAATGGATGATTATATAAAATCCAGACCAAATCCGACTATAATGCTGATGGCAGCCACAGAACAATTTGCGGGAACGCAGCCAGAAGCGCAGTACCAAGGCACAGCAGAAGGAAGAAGGGGGCGGCCGCTAAAATGGTAGCTCCCAGACTTCGCTCGGTCAGGGCCTGAAGAATATAGAGGTTGAGACCGATCGGCGGCGTGATCGTGCTCATCTCGATCATGATCACCAGATAGATGCCGAACCAGAGAGGCTCATAGCCTGCCTGAATGATCAGCGGCACCGCAATCGGAACCGTCATCACTGTCATCGACGTCCCGTCAAGGAACATGCCGAGCACGATATAGAGTGCAGCAAGGATCAGCAGCACGCCATAAGGAGGCAGGTTCAGACCGGCAATCATTTCCGTGATCATGGTCGGCAGGTGCATATAGGCAATGGCCGCTGACAGGAAGGCCGAAGAGGCGATCAGCATGCAGATCATGGAGGAAATGCGCAGGGTGTTCATCAGACTTTCGACGATCAGCCTGACGCTGAACTGACCGGTGGCAATGGTGATCACGACGGCGCAGAAAACACCGACCGCTGCCGCCTCGGATGGTGTCGCCAGACCCGAGTAGATCGATCCTAGCACGACAAACATCAGCGCCCCGATCGGCACCAGTTCCCCAAGCCCTTTCAGGATCGCACGGGCAGAGACCTCCCCTTCATATTTGGGCGCCATATGCGGAAAGGCCATCGACATGATGGCGATATAACCCGAGTAGAGCGCGGCCATCATGATCCCGGGCAGAATGCCGGCAATGAACAGCTTGGCAATGGAAACCTCAGCCAGCACGCCATAGATGATCATCGCAATCGATGGCGGGATCAGCAGCCCGAAGCTACCAGCTCCGGCCAGCGAACCGGCGGCCAGCGACATGCTGTAATCACGCTTTTTGAGCTCCGGCACGGTGATTTTGCCGACCGTTGCAGTGGTCGCCGTCGAGGAACCGGAGATCGCAGCAAACAGGGTGCAGCCAAACACGTTGGTGTGCAGGAGGCCGCCCGGAATCTTGGCAACCAGTGGCGCAAGCCCGCGGAACAGGCGCTCGGAAATGTCGGTCCGGAAGATGATGTCGCCCATCCAGATGAAAATGGGAATGGCGGCCAGCTCCCATGACACGGCGGAAGACGAGATGACTTTCGTGGCGATCGCTCCGATGCGAACCCAGGGAAAATCGAGAATGAGCCACATGGCGCCTGCGCCGGACAGCAGGAGACCGGCAAAGATCCAGGTTCCGGCGCCGAGAAACAGGGCCAGAAGCGCCAAAAGCAGAACTGAAGCAAGAGCAACAGACATTATTTTACCCTTTCACCACTCAGATTTTGAGCGAACGCTCGGACGTGTGCCCTACCGCGAACAGGCGCAGCAGCCTCACGAGCACCTGCAAGGCAAGCAGGACCAGACCGATGAGAAAAAAGCTTTCCGGAATCCAGAGTGGGATCTTGATATAGTGCTGGCCGACCGTGCCACGCGCCCAGTATTTGAAGACGGTGTTCCACTGATATTGAACCAGAAACAGCAGAATGGCTTCGGTCGCAACCAGACAGAACACTTCAGCAATCCACTTGCCAAAGGATGGCAGAACACCGGTCAACGCCGTTACACGGATCATGGCGCCATGTTCCAGTGCCCAGGCCGCCGCCAGAAAGGTCGTTGCCGCCACCCCGTATCCGACCAGCGTGTCAGCCATGAAGGTCGAAAGCGAGAAAAAGCGCAAACAGATCTCGACAATGATCAGCAGCGTCATCAAGGCAATGAGAACGGCAGAGATCACAGCGCACAGCAGATTGAGCGCGCTCGAAATCCGGCTGATGAAAGCCAGCCATGCCGGATCATCGGGATGAGAGGGAAATTTGAACGGAGACTCTTCGGAAGCAACCTCATCTTCCGATGACCCAAACCCAGTTTTCGTTGACATAGAGTCGTGACCTTAAAAAAGTCCGGCACCTGAAATCAATCAGGCACCGGACATCATATTAGCTAGATTTCTGTGCTTCAAAGGCTTTGAGAACCGTCTCTCCTTTTTCTCCAGCCTGGGCAAGCCACTCGTCACGCACTTTCTTGCCCGCATCCTGAAGCAGCTTGAAGACTTCATCCGGCACATCATCGTCATGGGTGATGGTCATGCCATGCTCGCTCATGACCTTGTAGGATTTCTCGATGGACTCAACGACGATCTTCCATGCATAGGCGTCGCAGGCATCGCAGATGTCCATGATGGCGGCCTGTACGTCGGCTGGCAGGGCATCGAAGGCCGGCTTGTTGACGTGGCAGACGAACAGGCCCATGGCATAGTTGATCTCGGTGAAGTCGGAAACATAGTCCCAGATGGAAAGCTGCATGCCACCATCGGCAGAGGTCAGCACGGCATCGATACCGCCGGTCGACAACTGCGGAATGAGGTCGCCCCATGCGATCTGCAACGGAGACGCACCGGCGTTCACCAGCGTCTGGGTGCCGTTGACGTCATAGGTGCGGATTCGCAGGCCTTTGATGGCCTCGACGGAAGTGATCGGCATCTTGGCATGAATGCCCGACGGAGCGTTTGGCATCGCCCACAGCAGCTTCATGTCGTGATCTTCAAAAATCTTGGAATATTCAGGTTTCGCGGTCTTCCAGAGCAGCATGGCTTCTTCGGGGGAGCGGGCCATGAAAGGAAGAGACGTCAGGTTGAACAGCGGATCGATGCCGCCCAACTGGGTCATCAGCGTGATGGCGATCTGCACAGCTCCGTCTTCAACAGCGTCGAAATGGTCAGCCGACTTGTACCCGAGCGCCCCGCCACCCTGATAGGTGATCTGCAGGGCATCGCCAACTTTCTTCTTCAGTTCATCGATAAAGAATTTGCAGGCCTGACCGGTCAGAGACTGACTGCCATATTCGTCAGCCAGATCCCATTTCACGCCAGCAGAAAAGGCGGGGGTGCCAACCAGTGTGGCAGCACCAAGAATGGTTGAATATTTAAGAAGGTCGCGCCTTGAAATCGTCATGTAATCCTCCAATCGGCATTCGCCCAGTGGTTCCGCTTCTGGCTCTCTGTTAAGAGCAAAATGAAAGGTGTCTTCCCATTTCTCCCACATGCAGCCATAAAATTCCAAATATTGTCAAGACGTCGAATAGACACCGGTACCAAAATCCGACTAATTGCTAAAAATATCTCCAAATGCTCAAAAAACACGCAGCGTTTGCTCGTTTTCGCGGTGGGTTACGATAGAAAATGATAGAATTTCGGTTTACTGCGCAAGCTTTCTGGATATATCCTTCCAACGATTACCAATTCCATCACGAGGCGTGACACCGATGAGCAGCGATAAAAAGGCCAGAATTGCTCTGATCAGCGGCGCAAACCGAGGGATAGGCGCAGAAATTGCGCGCAATCTACGGTCGCACGGCTATTGCGTGTCCTTGGGCGCTCGCGATGTCGGCATGCTCGAAAAAGTTCACGGCAAGCCAGATTCGACGATGCATTTTGGTAGATTTGACGCATTTGACAAAGAGAGCACCAAAGAATGGGTCGCTTCTGCAGTGAACCACTTCGGTCGCATCGATGCTCTGGTCAACAATGCCGGCAATGGCAATCAGGTCAGCCTCATGGATGATGACGAAGAGGCGCTGGATGAGCTTCTGACAGTCAATGTCAAGGCTCCGCTGCGGCTGACCAGACTGTGCATACCTCACCTCGCAAAGACAGGACACGGGCGTATCATCAATATCGTCTCCCTGTCTGGCAAGCGGGTGCGCAACGCATTCGTTGGCTACAACCTGTCAAAATTCGCAGCCATGGGACTGACCCACACCACCCGACATGCCACCTGGGATCAGGGGATACGCACGACGGCAATCTGTCCCGGCTTCGTCCACACCGACATGAGTGCCTACACCTCCAAGGTCACCCCCGAAGAAATGACCCAGCCGGAGACCATCGCCCACCTTGTTCGCACGGCAATCGAGCTTCCCAACAACGCGGCAATGGCTGAAATGCTTGTCAATTGTCGACTGGAAGACATGCTTTAGCGAGGAAACGATCATGCCAGTCCCCCTTTTAGAACGCATCACCGCCGACACCCTCCAGCCAAAGAGCGCCGACGTGGTCATCATCGGCGCGGGCATTGCCGGGGTATCAGCAGCCCTCAACCTTGCCGAAGCAGGGCTGAAGGTGGTTGTCTGCGAAAAAGGGCTGGTTGGCGCAGAACAGTCGAGCCGCAACTGGGGCTGGGTGCGCCAGATGGGCCGCGATCAGGCCGAACTGCCCCTTACCATGCGGTCACTCACGCTGTGGCGGCATTTGGATGCCAAATACGGCATTGACACGGGCTTTCGTGAGACCGGTATCACCTATGTCGCCCGCACCCGCGCCGAGGAAAGGGAACTGACCGACTGGAGCAAGATCGGCAAGGCAGCCAATCTCAACAGCCGCGTTCTTGGTCCAGCCGAGCTTGAGGCACTTCTTCCCGGCATCGCCCCGCGTTTCCGGATGGGGCTCTATACCGCCGATGACGGTCGTGCCGAACCGGGCAAGGCCGCACCGGCCATCGCCAGAGCCGCCCAGAAACTCGGCGCAACTTTTCTTGAACACTGTGCCGTGCGCGGCATCGAGACCACGGCTGGCCGGGTCTCGTCGGTTGTCACCGAGCATGGAACGATCAGAACCTCCGCTACCATTGTCGCCGCCGGAGCATGGAGCCGCCTGTTCCTTGGCAACATGGGCCTCAACTTCCCGCAGCTGAAGGTGCTGGGCACCGCCGCCCGCGTCGAGGATGTTGCCAACGTGCCGACCATGCCTGTTGGCGGCGGCGACTTCGCCTTCCGCGAAACACTGGACGGCGCCTTCTATGTTGCCTTGAGAAACTACAATATCGCACCGCTGACGCCGGATCATTTCCGCCTGTTCCTTGATTATCTGCCCGTCCTCATGAAGAGCTGGCGGGAGTTGAACGTGCGCCTGACCGGCCTGTTCTTCTCGGAACTCAAGGTGCCCCGTTCCTGGTCGCTCAATGAGGAAACGCCTTTCGAGAAGATGCGCATTCTCGACCCGGCGCCGCATATGCCCTTCAACATCCGCGCCCTTGCGACCCTCAGAACGGCTTTCCCGAATTTTGCCCCGGCCCGCATCACACATAACTGGGCAGGCATCATCGACACGACCCCCGACGCCGTCCCCGCCATTGGCCCCATCGAGCAGGTTCCCGGCCTGCACATTGCATCCGGCTTCTCCGGCCACGGCTTCGGCATAGGCCCCGGCGCCGGGGAACTGATTGCCGAGATCGTAAGGGGCGTAAAACCAGCGGTGGATCCCAAACCGTTCCGTTTCGACCGGTTTGGCAAAACCCAATCACCAAAGCTGCAAGAGGCAGCATAGTTCCATATAAGAGAGAGAATACAATGGTTTGGAGAATTGGAGTGGATTCTGGTGGCACCTTCACCGACATCTGCTTGTTTGAAGAAGAAACCGGACGACTGGAAATCTGGAAGCTGTCATCCTCTCCCGATGATCCCTCCCGCGCCATTGCACAAGGCGTCGTGGAAGGTTTGGAGCAGGTGGATGCAACAGCTGGCGATCTCGGCTTTCTGGGCCATGGAACGACCGTTGCCACCAACGCACTGATCGAGCTGCGCGGCGTCAAGACCGGCCTGCTGATTTCCGACGGCTTCCGTGATCTGCTGGAACTGGGCCGCCAGAAGCGCCCGAGCCTCTATGACATGAATGTCGACAAGCCCGAGCAGCTCGTCACCCGCGACCTGCGCCGTCAGGTTCCCGAGCGTCTGAAATCAGACGGCACCGTCGACCTGCCGCTCGATGTCGAGGCCCTGAAAAAGGAAGTCCAACTGCTGGGTGAACAGGACGTCAAGTCCGTCGCCATCTGCTTCCTCTATGGCTTCCTCAACACCGAGCATGAAGCGCTGGCCAAGAAGGTCGTCTCGGAAATGCTGCCGGACGTCTTCGTCTCCACCAGCCATGAAGTCGCCCCTGAATTCCGCGAGTTCGAACGGCTCTCGACCACTGTTGTCAACGCCTATCTCGGCCCGGTCATGAAGCGCTATATCCAGAAGCTGCGCGAGCGTCTGGATGAGGTCGGGCTCAAGGTCGCTCCGCAGCTCACACAGTCCAACGGCGGCGTGATCGGTTTTGACGCAGCAGCCAACCTTCCGGTTCGCACCGTGCTCTCCGGTCCGTCAACCGGCGTAGTTGCCGCGCAGGAAATCGGCAAGATGGCTGGCTTCCCCAATATCATTACCTTCGACGTGGGCGGCACCTCCTCCGACGTTGCCCTGCTGCAGAACGGCATCTGCAACCTGACCGGTGAAGCCGATGTCCATGGCTATCCGATCAAGGCACCGATGCTCGACATTCACACCGTGGGTGCCGGTGGCGGCTCCATCGCCCATGTCGACAGCGGCGGCCTGCTGAAGGTCGGCCCGCGTTCCGCTGGCGCCTACCCCGGCCCAGTCTGCTATGGCAATGGCAACGAAGAACCGACGGTCACCGACGCCAACATCGTGCTGCAGACCCTCAATCCTGTCGAGATCCTTGGCGGCCGCATGAAGGTCCGCCGCGATCTGGCCCTTGCAGCCGTGCAGCGCCTTGCCGACCAGCTCGGCCTCGGCGTCATGGAAACCGCAGACGGCATCCTGCAGGTGGTCACCGCCAACATGGCCAAGGCCATTCGCGTGATTTCCGTGCAGCGTGGTCATGACCCGCGCGATTATACCCTGATGGCCTTTGGCGGTGCCGGACCGCTTCACGCGGCCCGTCTTGCCCATGAGCTCGACATCTCCCGCATGATCATTCCGCTGACGCCGGGTGCCCTTTGCGCTCTTGGCCTGCTGCTGACCGATCTGCGCGCCGACTTCGCCATCTCCCGCCTCACCGAACTGACCGAAGAATCGCTTGCTGCGGTTGAAGCCGGCTTCGAGGAACTGTCTGTTCAGGCCCTTGACTGGTTTGCAACCGACAACATTCCGGAAGACCGCCGCAAGGAAATCCGCACCGTAGACATGCGCTACGCAGGCCAGAACTACGAGCTTTCAGTCACAGTCCCCGCCGGACCGATCACTCTGGACACCTTCAAGAAGCTGGAAGAAGGCTTTGAAGCCGTCCACAAACAGCGCTTTGGCTTCATCGCCAAAGGCGAAAAGATCCAGCTTGTCACCCTGAGGCTAGAAGCCATTGGTGAAGTCAAGAAGGCCCAGCTCCAGTCCTATCCAAAGGAAGGCACCTCGCCAGATGCTGCCAAGATTGATGAACGGGGTGTCTGGATGAAATCGGAGGGCGATTTTGTCACCTGCCCGGTTTATGACCGCAAACTCCTCAAACATGGCAACCAGATCTCCGGACCGGCCATCATCGAGCAGATGGATACGACCAGCGTCATCCTGCCCGACATGACCGCCACCGTGGACGCCTATCTCAACCTTATTGTGGAGATCGCCCAATGACAACGATCGATCCAATCACCGTAGAAGTCATCGGTTCCGCGCTCTCTTCCATCGTGGAAGAGATGGGGGAAGCCCTCGTTCGCGCCTCCTATTCGACCAACATCAAGGAACGTCGCGACTGCTCGACCGCCCTGTTCGACAACAAGGGCAACACCCTGTGTCAGGCCGAGCATATCCCGATGCATCTGGGCAGCTTCATCGGCATCCTGCCGAACATCATGAAGCGCTTCGACCTTGCGGACATCAAGCCCGGTGACGTGTTCATGGGCAACGATGCCTATGAGGGTGGCGCCACCCACCTGCCCGATATCGTGATGGCCGAGCCGATCTTCGTTGACGGCAAGCTGATCGCCTGGGCGGTCAATACCGCTCACCATTCCGACTTCGCCGACCTTGGCCACGAGCACATCTATCAGGAAGGCATCCGCATTCCGCCGGTCCGCCTCTACAAGGCAGGCGAGCTGCAGCAGGACATCCAGAACCTGTTCCTGCTCAACTGTCAGGTGCCACATGAACGCATCTCCGACCTGCGCGCCCAGATGTCAGCCAACCGCCTCTGCGTCCAGCGCATGCAGGACCTTTGCGCCAAATACGGCACGGACAAGGTTCTGGCCGCTGGCGAAGAGCTGCAGGACTATGCCGAACGCAAGATGCGCGCCGGTATCGCCGCTATTCCGGACGGAACCTATTCCTTCTCGGACATCTTCGACAGCAACCAGTGGAAAGAGCGCATGGAATTCTCGGTCGACATCACCGTCACCGGGGACGAAATGACCCTCGCCTTTGATGGCCCACCGCAGGTCCGCAGTGGTCTCAACATGATCTACACCTCGCTTCTGGCCTCCTGCTACTATGCGGTCAAGGCGGTCGTTGATCCGACGATCCTTCCCAATGCCGGTCTTGCCCGTCCGCTGACGGTCACCGCACCAGAAGGCTCGATCCTCAACTGCAAGCATCCTGCTGCCGTTGAAGGCCGAATTGCCGCCTGCCAGCGTGTTGCCGACATCATTCAGGGTGCCCTCGCCAAGGCCATTCCGGGCAAGGTTGCCGCAGCGGGCAACGGCTGCTGCACCGGCGCCATCTTCAATGGCATCCGTGAAGACGGCTCCATCTGGGTCTATCTGGAAACCATCGGCGGTGGCGGCGGCGCCCGCCCGTCCAAGGACGGCCTGTCCGGTATTCAGGTGCATCTGACCAACACATCCAACCTGCCCGTAGAGGCACTTGAGCTGGAATACCCGCTCACTCTTCTGCGCTACGAGCTGGTTGACGGATCTGCCGGTGGTGGGCAGTACCGGGGCGGCATGGGCATTCGGCGCGTTTATCGCGTAGAACGGCCCTGCCGCTTCTCGGTCGAAGCCTCCCGCGTCAGTTCCTGCGCATGGGGTCTGGAAGGTGGCGAGGCTGGCCAGATGACCCATCTCGACTTTGGCGACGGTCGCACCGAGTTCAAGGGCATGGCTGATCTCAAGCCGGGCCAGATCGTCGAGATCGTCACCCCGGGTGGTGGCGGCTATGGCGATCCGTCCAAGCGCACCAGGGAAGCCATCGAGCGGGACATCGCCGAAGACCGCATCACCCCGGACTTTGCAAAACAGGTTTACAGCTTCTCCGAATAAGCAGCAGCCTCGGGATCTCTGGCCCCGGCTGGAGATCCCACCTTTTTTGCATTTCGACGAGATCCTTCTGCAGCGGGTGCCCGCAAGCCCGGTGCAGAAGAAGCCCGCACTGCGCGCTCTGCCGGACATCCGGCAGGCACCAGTCGGGCGACGGGCAGCAAGCCTTGCCGAATTGCGGTCAGGACAGACATCAGATCAAAAATTGACAGGACCGGAAATGATCCGCTTCAAGAGACCTGCCACAGGTGCAAATGCGCGACCGCAAAAGCAGACATCCGTCCGCTTCCGCGTCCCCGTTAGCATGGCTGCTTGTCAGATCTCGATAACCAGATTCATCCGCGCACTCGGCGTCAGCAGCTTCGAATATTGCAACGGCACCGACCGGTCTTCGCCATACACCGTCTTTTCAACCTCGAACATGATGTCTCCGCTGGCACAGCGGAAGATGCCACATTCCTTCGGCGTCGCCACCCGGCAATTGATAACCCGTTTGGCATGTTTCACCTCGCGACCATATCTGGTCTGCAACAGGCTGTAGAGCGACGTGTCATCATGAATTTCATTCATCAAGCCGGGAAACAGATCCAGCGAGAAATAGGAGCTTTCGATCGTCATCGGTGTCCCGTCGGTCGTGATCAGGCGGCTGATATGCAGCACGGCTGCCAATGGCGCAATGCCAAGCCTTTCGCCAAGATCCTCGTCCGCCGCTTCCTCGCTCATTTCGAGTATCGTCTTTTCGACGCGATAGCGCCGCAACGCAAAGCTCTCCGAAAAGCCCCCCAGATTGAGCAGGCTGGTTTCCATCTTGGGCAGCGTGACGAAAGTGCCCTTGCCATGCCGCTTCTCAAGAACGCCTTCGGCTTCCAGTTCCGTGATCGCCCGGCGCACGGTGATGCGGCTGACGTCATATTGCTTGCACAGTTCCGTTTCTGTGGGAATGGCATCACCCGGCCCCAGCGCACGCGAGGAAATCATTTCCTTGATCGCGAACTTGAGCTGTTCGTAAAGCGGGGCCGCTGCATTCTTGGCAAGTGGATTGGAATTCTCGGACAATCGCTTAACTCTCACTTTCGGCTGTCTGAAGCCGTGGCTCTCATTCTGTCGGCCCCTGTTCAGGCACCGCACCTTCTGATCGCACGGCACGGGGCATCAGGCAATCCGCCTGCCCTGACTGACGCCGCGATCACATTACCCACCAGATTAACCGAATGGAAAGCCATCACGAAACCGTGCGGCTCTTTTTTCGGCTTTTTCCGGCGACAAACACAAAACCCATGTTGACTCATCCGTCGACAACGGAATAAATAATAGGACGTCATATAACGTCATAAGGATCCCGCCATGAATGATCAAGTAAAAAAAACAGGCCTCGAAGAGGCAATCGCCGCCGTCGCCGCACGCGAAAAGGTCACTGAATTCTATTTCGTCGCCTGCGGCGGTTCCAACGCCCTGCTGATGCAGGGTCAGTACATCATGGACCGCGAAGCAAAAGGCATTGCAGCCTACTCCTACAGCTCCGCAGAATTCCTCGCTCGCGCGCCGGTTCGTCTTGGCAAGAACTCCGTCGTTGTGACCTGCTCCCATTCCGGCAACACCCCGGAAACCATCGCAGCAACCCGTTATGCCCGTGAAGCTGGCGCCCTGACCATTGCCTTCACCCACAAACCGGAATCCGAACTGGACGAAGCAGCCGAACAGTCCATCTACTATGAATTCGATCCGCTGAGCGTTGGCGAAAAGCACAATGCCATCCTGCTGGTTCAGCTGGTTCTGGGCTCCCTGAAAGAGCTCGAGGGCAACACCAAGTTCGACCTCGCCAAAAAGGCAATCCCGACGCTTCATGACAAGGCAGAAAAAGTCAAGGCTGCCCATGCAGACGGTGCAAAGGCCTGGGCTGAATCCTACAAGCGCGAACCGGTCATCTACAC
The DNA here is from genome assembly GCF_003574655.1 of Cohaesibacter haloalkalitolerans. GTDB lineage: Bacteria > Pseudomonadota > Alphaproteobacteria > Rhizobiales > Cohaesibacteraceae > Cohaesibacter > Cohaesibacter haloalkalitolerans. The sequence goes on along the minus strand of NZ_QNUM01000013.1, from coordinate 43,253 downwards.
GATGAGCTCCGGCTCCTGCTACTCCATCGCCTATTCCTTCGCCATCTGTCTTCTGCAGGAAATGCAGTGGGTCAACTCCGCGGCCATTCATTCCGGCGAATACTTCCACGGTCCTTTCGAAATCACCGATTTCGACACCCCGTTCATCATCCTCAAGACCCTTGCAAATTCCCGCAAGATGGACGAACGCGCTCTGGCATTTGCCGAGAAATACTCCAAGCGCCTGCTGGTTCTGGATGCTCAGGAATTCGGTGTTGAGGAAGTTGCCGGTGAAGCTGCCGAATATCTGGTGCCGATCATGTTCACGGCCCTGCTGCGCACCTACGCCGTAGCCCTCAGCGACTCCCGCGGCCATCCGCTGAGCGTTCGTCGCTACATGTGGCGCATGGAATACTAATCGACATCTGGCAGATGGCGCTTGCGCCATCTGCCAGTTTCACTTTCAGTCCCCCACCCAATCCATCCGCACCAAAGCGCATCAAGAGGCCTCGGCATGACCATTTCCTCCCACCCGGCAGCCCTGCTCGGCATTGGTGATAATGTTGTCGATTTCTATCTGGACAGGAACGAGTTCTTCCCCGGCGGAAATGCCCTCAATGTTGCGGTTCTGGCCAAGCAGTTCGGCCTCACTGATACAGGCTACATCGGCATCATCGGCAATGATGCAGAAGGCAATCACGTCCTCAACTGTCTGGCCGAAGAGAAGGTCTGGTCGGGCCGCGTCCGGCAGGCCTATGGCGAAAACGGCAAGGCCATTGTCCATCTGGACGACAAGGGCGACCGCGTCTTCCTGCGCTCCAACAAGGGCGGCATCCAGAAAAGACTGGGCCTGCGTCTGGAAGAGGCTGACCTCGAGGCTGTCGAGCGTTTTGGCCACGTGCACAGCTCGCTGTTCAGCAACCTCGAGCACGAACTGCCCAAAATCCGCGACCGGGCAAAATCCGTTTCCTTCGACTTTTCATGGCGCCACGAGATGGACTATGTGAAGAGCATTGCGCCCTTCATCACGACCGCCTTCTTCTCCGGTTCGGCCCTTGATGATGCTGGCATTGACGATCTCATCGAAACGGTTGCTGGCCTTGGCGTTTCGACAATTGGCGTGACGCGGGGCTCCGATGGCGCCTTCTGGATGGCCAATGGCAAACGTTATCGGCAGGGCATCAAGCCTACTACGGTGATCGATACCCTTGGCGCTGGCGATTCATTCATCGCCGGTTACATTTCAAGCGTCTTGATGGGCAATTCTGTCGAAGAGGCCCTTGATCAGGCAGCAACCTTCGCCGCAAAAACCTGCACCATATTCGGCGCCTTCGGCCATCCCTACAAGGTGGCAGGCTGAGCCGCTGCCCCCTGTTGACGCGCAGCAGGACGAAATGGTTGCCTCGTTCCCTGGACACCGAGCCATTTTGCAACGCTACTCGTTGAAATAATGCCGTTTCTGCGCGTCAAACCCGAGCTTGAGTTCCTGACGCGGCCTGATGTCATGCTGCCCGAACAGACGGACGGTTACCTGATGCTCACCCACAAAAGCGATGACATTGGTATCGCCACCAAGATGCTCCACATGCTGAACGGTCGCGGCAAGCGGCCCGTCGTCGGCCAGATAGAGATCTTCCGGCCGGATGCCGATGGTGCGGGTGTCGCCAGCCTCAAGCAGCGAAGCGGGCAGGAAGTTCATCGCAGGCGAACCAAGGAACCCGGCCACGAATTTGTTGGCGGGCTTGTTGTAAAGCTCCATCGGACTACCGACCTGTTCCACCCGCCCGTCACGCAGGACGACAATCTTGTCCGCCAGCGTCATCGCCTCGGTCTGGTCGTGGGTCACATAGATCATGGTGGCATCCAGCTGCTTGTGCAGATTGGCAATCTCCAGCCGGGTGCTGACACGCAAGGCCGCATCGAGATTGGACAGTGGCTCGTCGAGCAGGAACAGCTTGGGCTGACGCACGACAGCCCGACCGATGGCCACCCGCTGCCGCTGCCCGCCCGAAAGCTCGGACGGATAGCGCTTGAGGTAGTCATCGAGTTGCAGCATCCGGCTCGCTTCCTGAACACGTTCGGCGATCTCCGCCTTGGAAACCCCTTCCTGCTTCAGTGCCAGCGACATGTTGTTGGCAACATTGAGGTGGGGATAGAGTGCATAGGACTGGAACACCATCGCGATGCCGCGCTTGGACGGCGGCACGCTGTTGACCAGATTACCATCAATATAAACCTCACCGGCGGAGGCGTCCTCAAGTCCCGCGATGACCCGCAGCAGGGTTGACTTGCCACAGCCAGAAGGCCCGACGAAAACGACGAACTCCCCCTTCTCCACCTCGATACTGATATCCCTGAGCACCTCGGTGGTCCCGAAGGTCTTGAAAACATTTTTCAGCGTCAGTGCACTCATTAGGCAGTTTCCTCAAGAATGACAGTCTTGCCGGTCCGGATGCTTTCATCAGCGGCAAGGCAGATCGCCAGCGACTGAACGGCATCCTCCATATGGCGGGAAAGATCGATGTCGTCACGGATGGCCGCAAGAATGAAGTCCTGCTCGGCAGCGCACAATTCGTTGTGACCGGGCTCTCCGGTCAGATCGATATGCCGGTCACCATCCGGCCGGTGCACGAGGATGCCACCGACCTTGGTGTGCCCGTCAACATCGGCACTGGCACCCTTGTTGCCATCGACAATCGACACGGCGCCGTTCGGTGACACGATATCTTTGACGAAGAAGGCCGTTTCAGACATCATCGGCCCCCATCCGGCTTCGTACCAGCCGACCGAGCCATCGGCAAAGGTCACCTGCAACTGGCCATAGTTATACATGTCCGGCCCGATTTCATCGGAGAGACGCAGGCCAATGCCGTTGACCCGCAGCGGTTTTGCGTCGGTGATCTGGCACATCACATCCACATAATGCACACCGCAATCGACAATCGGGCTCGTGGTCTGCATCAGCGCCTTGTGGGTCTCCCATTCGTGGCCACTGGACTGCTGGTTGAGGTTGAGCCGGAAGACATAAGGCCCCCCAAGAGCGCGGGCTTCAGCAACGAAGCGGATCCACGAGGGATGGTGGCGCAGGATATAACCGACCACCAGCTTGCGCCCGGTACGCTTGGCGGTCTCGACAACCCGTTTGGCGCCCTCCACGGTCATCGACAGTGGCTTTTCGACAAACACATGCGCCCCGGCCTCCATCGCGGCGCAGGCAAAATCCACATGCGTATCGGTGTAGGTAGCGATGGCCACAAGATCGGGTTTGCTGACGGTCAGAGCCTCATGGAAATCGGCAAACACCGGATAGTCCTGCAGAGGCCCTTCCGGCACCTCTCCGGTGCGATTGACCAGAGCGACGATTTCAGAGTCTGGATGATGATGGTGGGCCAAAGCGTGGGCATAGCCCATGTTACCCAGCCCTGCGACAAGTGTCCGGATCATTTGACTGCCCCCGACGTGATACCGCGGATCAATTGCCGCGAGAAGATGACATAGAGAATGAGAACCGGCAGGATCGCCATGGACAATGCGGACAGCACCGCGTTCCAGTCCGTGACAAACTGACCGATGAAGACCTGACTGCCGAGAGTCAGTGTTTTGGTTTCCTCAGCCGGAGCAAGGATCAACGGGAACCACAGATCGTTCCAGATCGGGATCATGTTGAACACCGCAACCGTCGCCATGGCGGGCCGTACCAGTGGCACGACAATGCGGGCGAAAATGGTGTATTCGCTGAGCCCGTCAACCCGACCGGCATCCTTGAGATCGTCGGAGACCTGCCGCATGAATTCGCTGAGGATGAACACCGCCAGCGGCAGCCCTTGCGCCGTATAGACAAGGATCAGCGACCACAGCGTATTGACCAGCCCCGTTGCGACCATCATTTCCAGAATGGCCACCGTGCCGATGCGGATCGGGATCATGATGCCGAGCGCCAGATAGAGCCCCATGACCAGATTGCCCTTGAAGCGATATTCGCTGAGCGCGAAGGCTGCCATGGAGCCAAACAGCAGGATGAAGAACAGCGACGCCACGGTGACGATCATCGAATTCTGAAAATAGAGGAAAAAGTCCCCCTGCTTCATCACCGTCTCATAGCCAATCATCGAGAAACTGTCGCTGCTGGGCAGCGACAACGGCTCGCGAAAGATCGCCTTGCGGGTCTTGAAGCTGTTGATCAGGATGACAAACACCGGAAACAGCGCGATCAGCGTGTAGAGAATGAGCGCGCCATGCATGGCGGCAGCGCTGACTGGATTGGTCCTTGCCTTGTTCATGAAACCGCCTCCTAGAGCTGATAGCGCCGCATGCGCGTCTGGATGCCGAACAGATAGATGCAGACACCGACAAGGATGATGGCAAACATCGTCCCCGCCACCGCAGACCCCATATAGGGATCACCCAACTGCAGCTGGAAGCCGAAGAAGGTGCGATAGAGGAAAGTGCCCAGAATGTCCGTCGAGAAATTCGGACCCGCCAGCGCCCCTTGCGCCGCATAGATCAGGTCGAACGCATTGAAGTTGCCCACGAAGGTCAGGATCGAAATGATGCCGATGGACGGCAGGATGAGCGGCAGCTTGATCTTCCAGAAGGCATTGATGCCCGTGATACCGTCAATCTCGCCTGCCTCCAGAATTTCTTCCGGGATCGACAGCAGCGCCGCATAGATCAGCATCATCGGAATGCCGACGAACTGCCAGACCGAGACCAGCGACAGCGTCACCAGCGCGTAGGCTTCCTTGCCGAGCCATGGCGCAAACAACGATTTGAGGCCTACCGCATCCAGCATCGAGGGGGCGATGCCCCAGATCGGCGACAGGATCAGCTTCCAGGCAAAGCCGACGATCACGAAGCTGAGAATGGTGGGAATGAAGATGGCCGACCGATAGAGCGCAGCAAAGCGCAGGCGCGGATGGCTGAGCATCGCCGCCAGTGCAATCCCGATCGGGTTCTGCACCAGCATATGGATGAAGAAGAATTTGAAATTGTTGCCAAGCGCGTTCCAGAACTGTTCCGACCAGCGCGGGTCGCCGAACAGCCGGTTGAAATTGCCCAGACCGATAAAGGTGCGGACCTGATCAACATCGGTATAGAGCGCAAGACGCAAGGTATTGAACAGCGGGAAAATCATGACCGCCGTATAGACAATGACCGCAGGCGCCAGAAAAATGACGATATGCCATCGGAAGCGGGAAGCTTGCATCGCGTTCTCCAGTAGCGGAACCCGGTTTCCAAAACGCCGCAAAGGCTGCACAGGCCATAGGCGCGAGGGCTCTGAAGGGGTCGACGGGTGCTTTCTCAATGAGGTCTCAAGGCGCTAGGCCAACCCGTCAACAGCATCGGTCAGGCGGAGTGTCCCGCCCGACCGACCTGGTCTGTTCAGATTGGCTTACATGCCGGGTTTATACCAGCTGTCGAGGCCTTCCTGCAGTTTCTTGCCAAGCTCTTCCGGTGTGGACGTGCCCTTGATGGCAGCAACAGACGCACCCCAGGTTTCGTTTTCAAGGTTTGGCGTGCCGCGAGACAGGATCTGGTAGGTGGACCGGATCGTGGTTTCGCAATCGCCGCGCCAGCTTACGAATTCCTGAGCCAGCGGATCCTTGATATCAACCGGCGTCTTGCTGAGCGGGAAGAAGCCCGGCAGGGCGTTGCCAAAGATCTCGGCAAAGGCTGGCGAAGCAACCCATGCAAGGAAGGTCTTTGCCGCTTCCGGATTTGGCGTCTTGGTGTTCATGCCGATACCGATATCAACATGGTCGGAAATGTAGCAGGTATCGCCCTTGGCTTTTACAGGAGGCTTGAAGGCACCCATCTTGAAGTCGGCCTGTTCGTTGAAGCCGGAGATTTCCCACGAGCCAGCCGGATAGATAGCGGCGCGGCCGAGCGTGAACAGGTTCTGGCTGTCCGGATAGGTCTGAGCTTCATAGCCATCACCCAGATACGGAGCCCACTTGTGCAGAACCGCATAAGGCTCGGTCCATTGCGGGTCGGTCAGCTTCTGCTCGCCCTTGATCAGAGCCAGACGGCCTTCTTCACCCTTCCAGTAGGTCGGGCCGATATTCTGGTAACCCATGGTGGCTGCTTCCCACTGGTCATTGGTGCCCATGGCCATCGGAATATAGGTACCGTCTGCCTTGATCTTGTCGAGAACGGAGAAGAATTCGTCTTCGGTTTCAGGAACAGCAAGGCCCAGCTCGTCAAAGGCGTCCTTGTTGTAGATGAAGCCATGGATCACCGAAGCCATCGGCACGCAGAAGGTGTGCGCGGCATCGTCGGTCTGCCAGGCAGCCTTGGCAACGTCAGAGAAGTTGCCCATGGCGTCCATACTGGTCAGATCGGCCAGATAGCCTGCCTTGTACAGGGCAAGAGAGGCATCGAACGGACGGCAGCTGATGATGTCACCGGCAGAACCGGCACCCAGCTTGGAGTTGATGGCCGAGTTATATTCGGTCGGAGCCATCGGGGCAAATTTCAGCTTGATGCCAGGATTGCTGGCTTCAAAGGCCGGAATGATCTTTTCCTGCCAGAGTTTCAGGTCGTCGTTACGCCAGCTTTCGATCGTCAGGGTAACGTCTTCCGCATAAGCGGCGCTGCTGAGCAATGTTGCAGCCAAAAGAGCAAATGGAGTGAACTTCATGATTACGTTGAACCTCGCTGTTAAGGGTTGCTCGATCCTCGGTTGTTCCGAATTGTTATTCTTGAAACTGGTACGTGCTTGCGAGCCGCGTCAGGGCGCCGCGCAAATTTCCTTTTTCCGTGTCCAGCAGACGACGCGCCTCCTCAAGCCCAACCCTGCCACCTGCAATGAGACTGGCAAGCTTGACATTGTCACCGGTCAGCAACAATGCTTCATCTGCTGCATTCTCGGGCACATCGGCAATTATCTGCACGATCTGGCTCGCCCGCTTCTTCAGCTTGTGATTATCCGCCTTGAGATTCACCATCATCCCGTCATGGACATGACCAAGACGGATGGCCATCAGGGTGGACATCGTGTTCATGACAATCTTCTGCGCCGTTGCTGCCCCCATGCGCGTCGAACCGGAAACAACTTCCGGCGCGGTGTGCAAGAGGATCGAACAGTCACCCAGCGCAAGCAGTGGCGTATCGGGATTGTTGGCAATGGCAATGATCCGCGCGCCCTTCTCCTTGGCGATACGGGCCGCCTCCAGAGTGTAGGGCGTGCTACCACTGGCTGATACGGCCACCAGCGTATCCCTTGCGGAAACATCGGCAAGGGCATCCTTGAGGGAGGCCGTTTCGTCCTCGGTATCCCCGGGCATCTGGAAATTGCTTGGAATGCCACCGGCCATCAGAACCCGCACGGCCCCGGGCTCGATACCGAAGGTGCCGCCAAGCTCCAGCGCGTCAGCCAGCATCATCAGGGCAGAAGAACCAGCTGCCGCATAAATCAGGGAGCCCCTGGCATGCATCGAAGCGGCCATATACTCCGCTCCCACGCACAATTCCGGCAGGACGTCAGCCACCACACGCGCCGCATCGGCCTGACTTTCTACGAGCAGAGCCGCAATTTCCAGCGGCTCGCGCGCATCAAGGCCAATAGCATTGGCGTGCAGCTTTTCAGTGATACTGACCACGACCGTCCCCCTATTTCGACATTTCAATATAATACCTATCAAGTACCAAATGTCTATCGCTTATTGTGGTGCAATTTCATGCATTGTGGGCAAAAATTTTAAGCAGCCAGAAATTTGGTATTGTTTTGGTCTTTCTTTCTTGCCATCATTGGGGTATGAAAAAAGGAGACAGCGGAAAGACTGGCAACCATCCTGTTGCAACGGATATTGCCCCTTTTCATAAGGCAAATCGGACGAGGCTCAAAGAGTGATGCGGGGATGCCCCAGATGAATGTGGAAGACTTCCTTCGATCCGGCGACTGGCTGAGCAAGAAGACAGGACCGCTTTATGCCGTCCTCAGCCGTCGCATTGAGAAAGGGATCGAACAGGGGCTTCTGCTGCCGGGTCACTCGCTGCCCGCCGAACGGGAAATCGCCGAACTGGCCGAACTGTCCCGCGTCACCGTACGCAAGGCCATTCAGGAACTCGTCAAGAAAGGCGTCATCGAGCAGCGGCAGGGCTCGGGCTCATTCGTCCGCGAACAAGCCAACAAGGTGGAACAGTCGCTCTCCCACCTCACCTCCTTCACCGAGGACATGCTGGCCCGCGGCCTCAAGACCTCGTCCAACTGGCTGGAGCGGGAAATCCGTCGCCCCTCGCCGGAAGAGATCCTGACCCTAGGCCTGTCCGCCAGCGGCCATGTTTCCTGCCTGCATCGCCTGCGCGAGGCAAACGGCCAGCCGATGGCGCTGGAAAGGGCAGTTCTGCCAGTGGACATCCTGCCGGACCCGGAGGCAGTGAAAAGCTCGCTCTATGAAATCCTGGAACGCAGCGGCAACCGGCCGGTTCGCGCCGTGCAGAAGATTTCAGCCGTCAACCTGCAGGCTCCACAGGCGGAGTTGCTGGGTGTAGCACCCGGCATCGCCGGTCTCAGCATTCAGCGCATTTCCTACGTCCAGAGCGGGCGGGCCATCGAATTCACCAGATCCCTTTATCGCGGCGACACCTACGACTTCGTCGCGGAAATGAGTTTTCCAAGATAGGGCGACTGCATCGCCGGGCGCCAGCATCGACGCCTTCAGCAATGCGCCGGACCAGCAGATCCAGATGCGCCCCAGAAAGCAAAAGCAAAGCCAGAAAGAAAGCTGTTTGCCATGACCCTGATGCGGCAAGAAACCGAAGAAATCCCGGCAGCGGTTGCACGCCTGCTTTCCTCAGCCCCCGAAACGATCGCGCCCGTGGCCGCAGCCTTCCGGGCCTTTGATCCCCATGTTGTCGTGACCATCGCGCGCGGCTCGTCCGACCACGCCGCCTATTTCCTAAAATATGCCATCGAGCTGGTTCTGGGCTTGCCGGTCGCCTCGCAAGGCCCCTCCATTGCCTCCATCTTTGGTGCACCCATGAAGATGGGGCACGCCGCCGCGCTCGCCGTCTCCCAATCGGGTGCCAGCGCCGACATCGTGGCCATGGCCAAAACCGCCCGCGCAGGCGGGGCCCTGACAGCAGCCCTTGTCAACACCGTACCGTCTCCGCTTGCCGACAGCTGTGCCTATACGCTTGATATCGCAGCCGGTGAGGAGCAGGCCGTTGCCGCCACCAAATCCTACGTCAATTCCATCGTTGCCGGGCTTTCACTCATCGCCTACTGGGCCAATGACAAGCCCTTGAAAACCGCCCTTGCCAACCTGCCCGAACAGCTGGAAAAGGCCGAGGCGCTCGACTGGTCCTTCATGCTGGAGACCGTGTCCAACGCCCAGTCGCTCTACACCCTCGGGCGTGGTCCAACCATGGCAATTGCCGCCGAGGCAGCGCTCAAATGCAAGGAAACCAGCGTGTTGCACGCCGAAGCCTATTCTTCGGCAGAAATGCTGCATGGCCCGGTCTCGCTGGTCAACCGCGACTTCCCGGTCATTGCCTTTGCCGCCCGCGACGCGGCCGAAGATTCGATTGTGGAGATCATCAACGGGGTCATTCCCAAGAATCCCCATTGCTATATTTCATCAGACAAATCCGCTGATGCAATCCAGCTGCCCTTCATCGCCACAGGACATCCCCTGACCGATGCCCTCGCCCTGATCGTGCCATTCTATCGGTTTGTGGAGCAGCTTTCGCTGCACCGTGGACTGGACCCGGACAAGCCAGCGGCTCTCAAGAAAGTGACGGTAACGCGATGAACAAAACAGCCTTCCCAGCCGATCGGATTTTCGACGGCACCCGGTTTCACGAATACACAGCCCTGCTGGTCGAGGGCGACACAGTCGTCGCGATTGTGCCGCAAACCGAGATTCCCGCCGATTATGCTCAGCATAGCGATGGAACGGCGATGATCGTGCCGGGGTTCGTCGACCTGCAGGTGAACGGTGGCGGCGGGGCATTGCTCAATGAAACGCCGACAAAAGACGGCATCGAGACCATTTGCCGAGCGCATGCCCGCTTTGGCACCACCGCCCTGATGACAACCCTCATCACCGATGGTCCCGAAGTACGCGACCGGGCCCTTGCTGCGGGCAAGGAAGCCGCGGCAGCGAGGGTGCCGGGGTTCCTCGGCCTGCATCTGGAAGGCCCGCATCTGTCGGTACCGCGCAAGGGTGTGCATGTCGCCGATTTCATCCGCCCGATGGAGGACAGCGACCTCTCGGTGCTGCTTGCAGCAGCGGGCAGCTTCGGCAAGAGCCTCATCACCATCGCACCGGAAAATGTCACCGTTGAGCAGGTCCGGGCACTGGTCGCCGGAGGCTGGCACGTCAGCCTTGGCCACACGGACTGCGACGCCGAAACAGCCTTTCGCTATTTCGAGGCGGGAGCCTCCATGGCAACCCACCTGTTCAACGCCATGAGCCAGATGCGCAATCGCGAGCCGGGGCTGGTCGGCGCGGTTCTGACAACCGATACCGCCTATTGCGGCATGATTGCCGACGGTTATCACATCGCCAATGCCAACATGCGCGTTGCCCTTCGTGCCAAGCAGGGGCCGGGGCGCATCTTCTTTGTCACCGATGCCATGTCACCAACCGGAACCGATGTCACCGAATTCATCCTCGGCGGTCGCCAGACCTTCCGGCGCGAAGGCCGCCTGGCTCTCGCAGACGGCACCTTGGCCGGGGCCGATATCGACATGGTTTCCATGGTGCGCAAGGCGCTCGACACCCTGCCGCTATCGCAGGAAGAAGTGCTCAAGATGGCCTCCCGCTATCCCTCCGAAGCCATCGGAGCCAGCAGCAAAGGCCAACTCAAGCCCGGTTTTGACGCAGATTTCGTGGCTTTGGACAAGGGCCTTTCCCTGCGCGCCACCTTCATCGCTGGCCAGTGTGCACACAGCAATGACAACAAGGGGGCTCCGCGATGATCGTCTGCTTCGACATCGGCGGCACCACGATCAAGGGCGCTCTGGCCGAAGACCCGCAACACATAACGCCAGTGCCGCGCATTCCCACGCCAGCCAATGACTTTGATGCCTTTGTCGCGGCCCTCAAGAGCGTCATTGACCAATCCCCCGAAGCGGTCCGTTGCGTTTCCATTTCGATCGCCGGATTTCAGCACCCCAGAACTGGCCTTGGCGTGGTGGCAAATATCCCCTGCCTGCATGGCAGACCCATGCAAAAGGATCTGGTGGCAGCACTGGGACTGCCGGTCATCATCGCCAATGATGCCGATTGTTTTGCCATAGCGGAAGCCGAATGCGGCGCCGGTAAGGGTCACCACGTTGTCTTCGGCATCATTCTGGGCACCGGTGTCGGCGGCGGGCTCGTCATCGACGGGCAATTGATCAACTCAAGAGGCGGCTATGCTGGCGAGTGGGGCCATGGCCCAGTCGCGGCCACTCAGGCAGGCAACCCGCCCGTCTCCCTGCCCCGGTTCCATTGCGGCTGCGGCCTTGATGGCTGTCTCGACGCCACCTGCGGCGCACGCGGCCTCGAGAAAATCCACAAGCACATCCATAACAAGGATCTTTCGGCAGAAGACATTCTCAGTCTTTGGCTCGAACAGGACCCTTTAGCCAGCCGCACCATTGATGTCTTCCTCGACATTCTCTCTGCACCGCTTGCCATGATCGTCAACACCACCGCAGCAACCATCATCCCGGTTGGCGGCGGGCTTTCGAACGTTCCGGCGCTGATCGCTGCGATCGATAAGGCGGTACGCGGCCAGATGCTGGTCGACCCGGAAACTCCGCTCGTCGTGCCTGCCCAGAACCGTCTTGAACCCGGACTCGTTGGTGCTACCATCCTCGGATTGCGTCAGATCACCTGACAAGACCAGCAGCCGAACGGAAAGGAAAGACCGTGCCATGGCTCAGCCCGGCCCCGCCCATCATGCCCATAACTGCCCTCTCCTTGAGGTGTGCGTGGACACGCCTGAGGGTCTTAAGACAGCAATAGAGGCAGGTGCAGACAGGATCGAGCTATGTTCAGCGCTGGCGACGGGTGGGGTGACGCCTTCGCAAGGGTTTATGGCGCTGGCCGCTCGCACGAGCCCCATCCCGGTTCATGCGCTCATCAGGCCACGCAGTGGCGACTTTGTCTTTTCTGACGAGGAAATCGTCCTCATGCAGCATGACAGCGAGGCTGCACGCGACGCCGGACTTGCCGGTGTCGTCATTGGCGTATCAAGAGAAGACGGTCGCCTTGATCTCTCCGCCCTCAAGGCCCTGATGCAAGCAGCAGGCCCTCTGGACATCACCCTGCATCGGGCCTTCGACATGGTGCCCGATTTCACCGAGGCGCTTGAACAGGCATTCTCGCTCGGCATCCGGCGGGTCCTGACCTCCGGCGGCGCGCCCACCGCCCTTGCAGGCATCGAGGTCTTGCAACGCCTCATCGAACAGGCGAGCGACAGGCTCTCCATCATGCCCGGTGGCGGCATCACCGCCGACACCGTTGCGCCCTTCCTCAAACTGGGGATCAGGGAGATCCATGCCTCCTGCTCAAGCCCGCAAGCCTGCGCAGGCAAGGTCGCCGATCTCGGTTTTGTCCTGCCTTCAGATCGGCGGACCGACGCGCAAAAGGTGAAGGCCCTGAAGGCCGCGCTTGCCCTTTAAATGCAAGAAAGACACGAGACAGAAGCCTGCCTGCGCCGGATTTCTTTTGCTCTGAAGAGTTCTTGTCAAATGCAGAGCACCCAGCTTGGCCCATCGCCAGCCACAAACGTTACCTTCCGCGTCAACCGACCATCCGTCTCCACCGCATAAACCTCGCCGCTCTGGCCGAAATTGCCAACTGCAACGAGGTATCCCCTATCCGGGTCGAGATGAAGCGAGCGCACATGCTCCGGTGAGGCCACCTTGCTGCTGGCCGCCATCGTCTGGCCGGAAGCATCAAGACGCAGACTGACCAGTTGATCACTCGCCCGTTCGGAAGCAAACAGCCACGCGCCATCGTCGCTGAGAGCCAGATCGCCTGACCAGCGCCGCCCCTCACCGGCCAGCAGCGGCACCGTCCCAAGCATGCGCGGTTGGGCCGCATCCTCTCCATCACCCGCAAGCGACAGGGTGACAATTGTCCCGGCATTCTCGGTAATCACATAAAGCAAACGACCATCAGGCGAAAAAGCCATATGCCGGGGACCACTGCCCTTGGGAAAAGCGACCTGTGCCGTTTCCTCCAGAGCGCCAGTTTCCAGATCCAGACGATAGCGCCGCAACAGGTCATCGCGACAGGCCGTTCCGTAAACGGAGCCACCCCGTTCGACTACACAGTGGGCCAGTTCACCGAGCGGCATGCGTGAGACAACACGGTCAAGCACACCGTCCTTGCCGATCCGCACGGCAAGCGCGTTGGTGCCTCCTGCAGCCAGCAGAAAGCGACCATTGCCGGAAAGGGAGAGATAGGGGCAACTCTCCTCGATAGCCAGATGACCGACCTGCTGGACACCCGTCCGGTCCCCGGTGAGCCGCAGGCTGATGAGTGCCGGAGACTCGCCGCGAAACGCCACATAGATCATGTCGCCGACAGCAGCCGCAGGCATCGCCATGGATGAACCGGCCACCCCCTGCAAGGGATAGCGAGAGGTCTCGGCAACTGTCCAGCATTCGGTATCCAACCGAAACAGACGCAGGTCCAGCCCGTTGGTGTTGCAGCAGATAAGTGTCTTCTTCATGATCTCTCCGGTTCACGATCTCTCTGGCAGGATGTCTTCCAGCAAACGGGCAAGACTGCCGGTGAAGTCGCGCCCACAAGCATGGCCGCCCTGCAGCACTTCAACCGGATTGGCCGGATCAACCGCCTCGCGAGCAATCTCATCGGCATAGGCCTCGGCATTGTCCTGAGGGCGGTAGCCCAGCGCATGGGCACGGCTGTTGTCATAGCAGGCCCGACCGTTGGCTGAAATACCAAACACCGTCTCGCAATGATAGTCAGCCTCAAGCCCCAACCGCACCAGAGCCCCCATGTCGCGATGGGAAATCCACATCCGCAGATGGCGCTCGCTGGTCGGGCGGGGCAGAAAAGAGCCGATGCGGATAACAAAGGCCTTCACACCATTCTTGTCGGCATGAAGCCGCGCCAGCCCCTCGCCGAACATCTTGGTCAGGCCATAGCGGGAATCGGGGCGATAGCCATCACCGGTCCTGACCGTCATCCCGACCGGATACATGCCCTGCGCATGGTTGGAACTGCCATAGATGATCCGATCCACCCTGTTCGCCACGGCGGCCTGCCAGAGATTGATCGAACCAACGAGATTGGGGCCGATCAATTCGTCCCAGTCCTTCTCCCGCGCCACGGCGGCCATATGAATGATGGCATCCACATCCGTGCAGAGCGCCATGGCAAAGTCCGGGTCGGACAGATCGCCCATCACGACCTCAAACGCCTCGCTATCAGGCCGTTCGATCGGGCGCATGTCGCTGAGCCGCCAAACCTCGCCTTCCCGTGGCACCAGATCCGCAAGGACCGTGCCGACCATTCCGGCCGCCCCCGTCAACAGAATCCGCCTCATGCGTCACTCCCTCCCGCTCCGAACCATAAAGGCCGTCCCGCTTCGCCCCGTTGGCAGCATGTGGCCATCATCGCGCAACCGGCATGGCAAGACCGAGGGTCTCGGCCCATTCGCAAAGCCCGCCCAGCACAGCATCCGACAAGGGAACCCCTTGCGCCAGCCGCTCGGCCCGCAAGCGCAGCGCCCGTTCGCCCGGCACACGCGGCGCAGGCCCTGACGCATCGATGGGGAGACAACTGCGAATGGCGTCACCCAGATATCCGGTCTCCGCAACAAAGCTCTCCAACCCGCCAAACCCTGACGGATCGAGCACCTGCAAAAAGACATTGTTGACCCAGCCCTGCGGCTTGACCACATGGCGCCCGTTGCCAGACAGGCCATGGGTCAGCGCTTCCACGGTCATGCCAAGCCCGGTGCCCTTGTGGCCGGAGGCAAGGCCTCCGAGCGGCATGATCGCACCGGGTGGTTCGGCAAACCGCACAGCAGGATCCCGGCTCGGGCGCCCCTCGGCATCGATCAGCCAGTCGTGGGCAAATGGCTGCTTCTGCTTGTAAAGCCGGTTCACCATGCCGTTGGTCGTCACCGACGTGCTCATGTCGAGCAGCACGGCGCCATCAGGCGTCGGATAGCCGATGGCAAAGGGATTGGTGGACAGCACCGGCTGACGCCCGCCGAAGGGCGCAACACATCGTTCCGTCGGGTCGGAGACCATCAGCAGCACCACAAGCCCGCGATCCACCGCCGGTTTCAGATAGGAAACCAGCCCCGCCGTGTGGTGGCTATTGCGGATGGAAAGCGTATAACTGCCAAATTCCTCGGCCTTGTCCATCGCCAGCTCAAGTCCGCGGCTCACCAGCCACGGCCCGGGCAGCTTGCAGCCATCCCAGAGGGCGGTAACAGGCCGTTCATTGAGCACTCGCGGCTCGCCCTCAAGCGCCATGTTGCCCGCCTTTGCTGACGCCAGATAAGCCGGCAGCAGGGCAAGGCCATGGGTATCGTGCCCCAGAAGATCCCCCTCTACGAGGATCTCCGCCACCGCCGGGCTGAGGCGTGGGGAGAGGCCGACGCCCTCAAGCGCCCTACGCGCAAAGGCCACAAGATCCCCAACATCAAATCGCCCTTTACCGCTCACCATGGTTGTCTGATCCTGCATTCCATCCCCCTTTATCGTCTCCCACCGCACCGCCTGCCACAGCGGGCTGCCGATCATAGCCACCACAGGATACAATGGCAAATTGCATCACGCAGCCACCGGAGCAAGAAACCACCACTTTTGTCCGCCAAAATCGCCAAAGGGAAAAGAAATTTTGGACAAATCTTGTCAATAAGAGGATGATCACCATAAAATGAAGACCCTTGCCTTTTCTTGTAGCCAACTTGAGAGTTTAATACTGTTCTAAAATGCCAGTCCGGAAGCATGCAGCAACCAGCCTCAGTGCGGAGCAACGTCCCCAACACCGCCGATGCACTTGCGCCCGGAAAGACAGCGCCCAGCTTGCCAGACAATCGACCAATGCTGCTCTGTCATTGCCATGACGGGCATCGAGGGAACGCGGACAAGACCCATCAGCTCCCTTAAGCTTCGGCCATTTGGCAAAACGCCAGCAAAGCCCGTTGATGGTTGGCAAGCACTTCCATGAATGACACGAACAAAACCGGAAGAGATAGAAGATGAACAATCAGGATAGCAAGACAATGACCGACCCGGGCACCAACCCTGCTCCGCTTCCTGAAAGAATTGACGCCGCAACAGCGTTGCTCGCAAGGCAGCTCGCCCCCATCCTCCTCTGTGACAAGAACGAACCATTCGAACCGGTCGTGATCGGCATCTCCCACCTGAAACGGGGTGAGCCCTCGCCCAGCTTTCATCACAAGAACCCGTTCACCCGCGCGCCCAACCGAACCAACAGTGTGCTGGAATATGCCATCTGGTGGAACGGCGACATCCAGCATCTCTATGAACTGGATCACGTCTGGATTTATCTCAACGAGAACAACAGCCCGATCCACATCACAGCCAGCGCCCACGGCGAGATGATCAATATCAGCCAGTCCAACTGGCAGGATCGCCAGATCAGACTGTTCTGCGAACCGGGCAAACACGCCCTGGCACCAACATCGGCAGAGATCATCGAAAAGCGCGCCTGGCTGGATGAAGCCTGTTCCGGCTGCGAGCAGATCTACGGCTTCCAGATCCCTGATGCCTTCAAGGCTCATCTGTCGTTTCTCTCCCCCTATGACCATTTTCTGGCCTGCGATTATCTGCGCAAGAAACGCTTCCAGCCCAGCTACAGCTTCGAGAAGAGCTTCGACCTTTCCAAGGTGCCGTTTGTCAGCTGGAACGAGCTGGAGACCCTCATTCCACGCCTTCTGCGCGACCAGACCGAGGAACTGCGCAAGAACAAGCGCGGCATCAAGGCGGTCTTTCTGGATTCCGGCGATACGCTCATCGATGAAGGCACCCGCATCTACAGCGAAGACAGGGAAAATCTCATCCTGTCGGCCAAGCCAATTGAGACCAGCCGCCAACTGCTCGATGGCCTCAAGGAGCGCAATTACCTGCTCGCCCTCATTGGCGATGGCCTCGAGCAGAGCTTTCACAATGTGCTGAAGAAGAACGGCTTCTGGGACTATTTCGACGTCGTCTCCATTTCGGAGAACTGCGGCATCACCAAGCCAAGCCCGCGTATCTTCATCGAAGCCATGATGCAACTGGGGCTGCGCAAGGATGATACCGAAAGAATGATCATGCTGGGCGACAATCTCTCCCGAGACATTCGCGGTGCCAATGCCCTGGGCATGACCACCGTCTGGATCGACTGGGCGCCGCGTCATGACAAGGAGCCAAAGGACGAGCTGGAAAAACCGGACTACCGGATCACTCGCCCCATTGAGCTTCTGGACATCATAGACAAGCTTGAGTCCGAAGAAACGCTGGACTGACGTGGCATTCATCTTCAAGAATGCGATCTGTATACGAACAAAAATCGCCTCCTGATCCCCTCAGGAGGCGATGAAACTGCCCTGCATCAAGCGGGAAACCGTCCGTAAATACTCGTATTTTTCTTGGCATTCTGCCACAAATCCCCTTGAAATCACAAGATGATACGGCTTGTATCGCATTGCGGGTTGATATTCTCCACGTCTTGTTATTCACTTGAAAAGCGAAACAAATCCAACGGAAATATCATGCCCACCAATGAGAAAGAAAAGCATTCACGTGGCGGCATTCAGGTCATAGCAAGAGCCGCAGACATCCTGCGCACACTCAAGACAAGCCAGTCCGGCATGAGCCTCGGGCAGATTGCCCAGCGGGTTAATCTGCCCCGGTCCACCGTTCAGCGTATCGTCAACGCGCTTCAGCAAGAAAATTTCATCATCACGGATTCTCAGGGCGGTGGCCTGCGCCTCGGCCCGGAACTGAACGCTCTGGCAGAAGCAACACGCTATAATATCGTTGAATATTGCCGCCTCTTGCTGACCGAATTGACCCAGTCCACCGGAGAGACCTCCGACTTGTCGGTGTTCCGCAGGGATGCCATGATCTGTCTGGATCAGGTTCCGGGCACCCATCGCCTGCGCACGGTATCGGCCGTAGGGGAGGCCTTCCCGCTTTCCAGCACGGCAAACGGGCGCGCCTGTCTGAGCCTGATGGAAGAATACAAGGCCCAACAGCTGGTGCTGAGCGAGTGGAACCAGTGGGGCGTGAAAGGCGACATGGAGGCAATGATGGCCGACCTCGGCAAGATCCGGTCCGAGGGACTGGCCTTTGACGAAGACCACCACACACCCGGCATCTCGGTCATCGGTTTTGCCTTCCGTGACTGGTTTGGCGACCTGCACGCCATTTCCGTGCCGGTGCCGTCAAGCCGCTATCCGGGCAAGAAGGCCGAAATTGAGGTAGCCCTGCGCAAGACCGCAGCCCATATCAAGAAACGCATGACGAGAAGCGCATGATGCGGCGCAGCAATTATGCGGCACAACAGCCCGCTACAAGACCTCAAAAAGCCCTCTCATCGCAGAGGGCTTTTTTAATGCAAAGGTCTATGAAGACGAAGGCCTAATACCAGAAGGCCCAATACCGATAAATTTTCAGCCACACTAATATCGCCGCTCAAGACCCAAACTGGCATGGCAAAAAGGCGATTTGGCAGGGGGACTGCCTGAGCGATTTGATCACATTGCAATTCGAAAGAGCCGCAATGCGATACAAAAAGCCAAGGCTGCAACAGTCCAAATCGCCACAGTGGAAATAAGTCGGAGGAGCTTCCAACATGACCAATGTCGTAATTGCGTCCGCAGCACGTACCGCTGTGGGTAGTTTTTTAGGTTCTTTTACCAATGTTCCCGCCCATGATCTGGGTGCAGCTGTATTGAAGGCTGTTGTGGACCGCGCGGGCATTGATCCGGCCGAAGTATCGGAAACCATTCTGGGCCAGGTGCTCAATGCGGGTCAGGGCCAGAACCCTGCCCGTCAGGCTCACATCAACGCAGGCTTCCCGCTCGAGAGCGCCGCATGGGGCATCAACCAGGTGTGCGGGTCGGGCTTGCGTGCGGTCGCCCTTGCAGCGCAGCATATCATGTTAGGCGATGCAAAAATTGTCGCTGCTGGCGGGCAGGAAAGCATGTCACAGGCACCCCATATCGCCTATATTCGTCAGGGCCAGAAAATGGGTGATCTGAAAATGATCGACACCATGATCCGCGATGGTCTGTGGGAGGCATTCAATGGCTATCACATGGGACAAACCGCTGAAAATGTTGCCGAACAATGGCAAATCACCCGTGAGATGCAGGACGCTCTGGCCCTGCGATCCCAGAACAAGGCGGAAGAGGCCCAGAATGCCGGTCGCTTTGTGGACGAGATCGTGCCTTTCACAGTCAAAAGCCGCAAGGGCGACAGCATCGTTGACAAGGACGAGTTCATCCGCCCGGGCACCACGATCGAAACCCTGCAGAAACTGCGCCCGGCCTTCATCAAGGACGGCACCGTCACCGCAGGCAACGCATCGGGCATCAACGACGGCGCAGCCGTAACCCTGTGCATGACCGCGGAAGACGCCGAAAAACGCGGCATTGAACCGCTTGCCCGCATCGTTTCCTACGCAACAGTCGGTCTTGACCCGAAAGTCATGGGCATGGGGCCGGTCTATGCGTCCCGTCTGGCTCTTGAAAAGGCTGGCTGGAAAGCGGACGATCTCGATCTGGTTGAAGCCAACGAAGCCTTCGCCGCCCAGGCCTGCGCCGTGAACTCGGAAATGGGCTGGGACCCGGAGATTGTCAACGTCAACGGCGGAGCCATCGCCATCGGCCATCCGATCGGCGCTTCCGGCTGCCGCATCCTCAACACCCTGCTGTTCGAAATGAAACGCCGCAACGCCAAAAAGGGCCTTGCCACCCTCTGCATCGGCGGCGGCATGGGCGTTGCCCTCTGTGTCGAACGCCCGTAAGGGGTCTCCCGGGATCAGGACACATGACAGCCGTGCCATAAGGCACGATACAGCGTGAATGAGGCGGGTTTGACAGGCATATCAAATCCGCCTTCCTTGCCGGAAGCAACCGCTTCCCATCTCGCAGCTTCCCTCACCCGAGGCACCCGCAAACAACAGAAGACCCCGCGCAGCAAACCGGATCAGGGCAATCCATTCACCGCTAGAGACTTGTTCTTGTAGCCCTTGTTGCCGGTCACGTCCTCGCCGAACCAGTCCGGCGCAACAAACCGCGACGCCGCCTCGACCGAGGCAAATTCCACCTCGACCAATTTCAATCCGTCCAGACCACCATGGAATATATCAAGCTCGAAACGGAGACCGTCCGAAAGAGTCCCCACATAGCGCGTCTTCTCGACCCGGCGGCCCTTGGTTGCGGGCCAGAAGCTGTTGAACTGGGCCGCAGAAATCGGCACCTCGATTTCCTTGCGCGACAGGCTGCCATCGGACTTCAACGTCATGAAATGGGCAGCGTCCGCACCACAGCCCTTCCGGCGCACCCGCATTTCAACGGAATCCGTGGCGGAAGTCAGATAGCCCTGCGCGACATCCCCGGCTTTGAGGGGAGCCAGATCCGGCAGGGCGCGCAACAGGAACTTGCGTTCGATTTCAACGCTTTCCGTCTTCGGCTCGGCAACGCTCATTTCAGGGCCACCTTCTTGCGCATCTCGCGATAGAGATCCTGATAGGCCTTGGAAGCGGCACAGCCCGGCGCGCTGGCCAGCACCGGCGCCCGATGCACGCCCATGCGCTCGACATCGGACGTGAAGGGCACATAGGCGGAAAGGAACTGCTTCTTGTACTGGCTCGTCATCTCATCCATCAACTCGCCATGCAGCGACTTGACATTCTGGACCATCGAGAAAAAGGCGGCCAGCTTCTTGAGCGGAATATCGTTGGCCTTGAAGAAATCGACCAGTTGCTCGAAGGTCCGCTGCGACAGGGTCGTGGGAATGACCGGCACCAGCACCACATCGGACGCCTTGAACACGCTCTCCGACAGGGTCGAAATATTCGGCGGGCAGTCGAGCAGAATGACGTCATAGTCCTTCTTGACGGCCTTCAGCGACTTTTTCAGGCGCGACCGGCTGTTCTTCATTCGAGACAGGAAGACATCGAAATTGCGAAAGCTCATATTGGCCGGCAGAATGTCCAGATCATCATAATTGCTGCCACGGATGGATTTGACGAAGCGGTCCTCATCCTTGAAAAACTGCTCGTCCGTCAGCTTCCTGGACGGCTTGACCCGAAAATAGAAGCTCGAGGCCCCCTGCGGGTCAAGATCACAGAGCAGCACCCGCTTGCCCGCCTCGGCCAGAGCATAGGCCAGATTGACGGAAGTTGCGGTCTTGCCAACGCCTCCCTTGTTGGAATAGCAGGCGATGATCTTCATTCACTTTCCTCCCGCAACTGGAACAGAGTCTTGAATGTCTGTTGCGTTTCCTCGCTGTCAAAGCGGGCAAAATTCTCGGCCACGAGCATGCGTTCGGCTGCCTGCCGCTGGTGCAAAATGGCAATCAACGCCCCCACGCTCTGGGCAATCTTCATCTGGGAGGGCTTGTCACGAAACTTGCGCCCGGAGAGAAAACCGGACAGCGCATCGATCTGCACCGAGCAGTCATTGAACCGACCCAGATTGTCCTGAAGCCGCTTCATTGGCTTGATCAGCGACCGGATGGCCTCATCGGGGAACAGTGGCGCGAAGAATTCCATCAGATAGCGCAGCTTCTTGCAATGAATGCGCAACGCATGCACATCGTTGTTCTTGCTGGTCTCATTGATCGAGACCGCCGTCTTGCAGATCTTGCGGTAACGCTTCCAGATGAGATGGCAGGCATAGTCATGCGCCCCCTGCTCGGCACTTGGCCCCTTCTGCAAGTGCTCGGGCGTGGCCAACAGGTCGGACAGCTCCTGCATTTCCTTCTGATAGCTATCGCTGATCAGGTGGTCTGCGAGCCGCACGGCAGCCTCCTCCCGATCACGCAGAAACAAGGCGAACATCTGTTCAAGTCCATCATGCAGCGGCGCCGGGATCAAATCGAAGAATTTCTGCTTTTCAAGAAGATAGACATCAAGATCCCGCAACTTTCCGGTCTTGGCCATCAGCCGGGAAAACCGCCGCTTGAGATCCGCAGTCACCTCATCGGAATAGACCCCCTTGAACAGGCTGAGCACGGATCGGATCTTGCGCAGGGCGATCCGGTAGTCATGCAGGAATTCGGTGTCGAGATCGTTGACGATGCCCTTCTCGTTTACCCGCGCGGCAGGCAGATAGGCGGCCATGATGTCGGTCGCCACGGCGAAGGCGCTTTCCTCCTCGCCGATCACGATGGCGGGCTTGATCACCCCGACGGGGAAGGACAGGCACAGCCCGGAAAGGAAGCCGACAAGATCATGATTGCCACCAAGAGCATAAAGCGACTCCCGCATCATCTCCAGCGCCCTGTCATAGCCACGCACCGGACGCAAAAAGGCAATCAGCCCAATCTCGCCACCGACCATCTGCACTTCAAGAAACCGGACCTTGAGATGGATCTTGCCATCGTCATCCGTGAGAGCCATCTGGACCGAGCGGAAGCGAAAGCGGCAGAGCGGCATCAGAGCCCTGAGATCAGACAGATCCTTGAGCGCCTTGCGCACATCCCCCTTGGGCAGCTCCCTGACGGGCCCACCCTCGACAGGGCCTTTCTGCTCCTTCTGCGCGCCATTGCGGTCCAGCAGCAGCAATCGTCCCTCAGTGCCGATCAACAAGCGCCCCGAACTGATCAGAGGCTGATGGAACATGTCCAGCAGAGCCGCATCAGCCAGCTCCGTATGGTCGGACAGCACGGGCTTCAACCGGCCGCAATCAAGCCCGGCGAGGCACTCAAGCGAACGGTTTGCAATAACAACAAGGGGATCATCAATCTCTGCCATGTTCTGCATAGTTCCACGGAACAACCATGGGCGCAAGCCATCAGCAAACCGACAGATTGCCTATCCTCAAAACTATTTCAGCGGATCTGCGGGAACGGCCATGCGCCTTGTCCGGAAGGCTAATAGACTGAAAATGCAAAAGGCACCCGGTGATGATCACCGGATGCCCAGAGATTGAAGAGAAAGACTTGCGGTGCTTATGTCACGGCCAGAATGGAGGTCTTTGCAAAGTCGGCAAGCACCCGCTGGCTGAAGGCTTCTACAGCCCCCGACTCGACCAGAGCCACCACGGAGCCACCCCAGCCGCCGCCGGTCTGGCGTGCACCGAGCGCACCATAGGAGAGGCAGGCCTCAACCAGAGCGTCGGTTTCAGCCACCGTGATCTGATAGTCTTCCTTCTGCGAACGGTGGCTATCCACCATCAGCTCGCCAAAGCGTACCATGTCACCATCACGCAAGGCGACCACACCATCAAGAACCCGCTGGTTGTCCGTCACCACATGGCGAACCCTCCGGTCAAGCGGCGACGGCAGATCCTTGATGCGCCCCAGGTCGTCCACCCCGAGATCGCTGATCATGTCGATGGAAAGCGCCTTGCAGGCGGCCTGACACTCGGCCACGCGGGTGGCATAGCCGTCTTCACCGCCCTCGGTCAGCTGATGGCTGACACCCGATGCGATGATGACAAAGGCATAATCCGGCGAGGTCTCCACCAATTCATAGGCGAGTGTGTGGGTGTTGAGAAACATCGCCACCCCCGGATCACCTACTGATGAGGCAAACTGATCCATGATGCCACAGGGCATGCCGACAAAGTCATTCTCGACCGCCCGCGCCTTGACGGCCACATCAACCGAACTCATCTCCCGGCCATAAAGCGCCAGAGCCGCCTTGATGGACACCACCTCCAGCGCTGCGGAGCTGGAAAGCCCCGCCCCCATCGGCAATGTCGTTTCAAGCGCAACCCGAAGCCCGGTAGCAGCCACTTCCGCCTCGGCCACAGCCTTGAGGCAGCCCAGCAGATAGTCGGACCAGCGCCCTTCGCGGCTGTCGGTGATCTTTCGGACCTCGGTTTGGTCGAAGGTATCCGAATAAGCCTCGATGACACCGGGCTTGTCACCCTTGCCGAGGGCTATGGAAACCCCGAGCCCCCTCAGGGCCATGGGCAGCACAAAGCCGCCGTTGTAATCGGTGTGTTCGCCCAGCAAGTTCACCCGCCCCGGCGAATAGGCAACGACATCAGGCGCCGCGCCGAAATGTTTCTCAAACGCCGCCTTGACGGAAGCCGTCTCATGGTCTGTTGTCATGCGCCCCTCCCCTGTTATTTCGCCTTGTAGTGTATGTCCGACAGCGACCGCAGTCGTTCCGCCGCTGTTTCCGCCGTCAGATCCCGCTGCGCTTCCGAGAGCATTTCATAGCCGACCATGAATTTGCGCACTGTCGCCGAGCGCAGAAGCGGTGGGTAGAAATGCGCATGCAGCTGCCAGTGATCGAATGAGCCTGCCCGGGTTGGCGCACCATGCCAGCCCATCGTGTAGGGAAATTCGGTCTCAAACAGATTGTCATATTTGGTACAGAGCCGCTTGAGCGCATCGGCGAGGCCGTTCCGCTCAGGGTCAGTGAGGTCCGGCAGACGCAGCACATGGCGCTTCGGCATCAGCAGAGTCTCGAACGGCCATGTCGCCCACCAGGGCACAACGGCAATCCATTCGTCATTCTCGACAACCACCCGCTCGCGCTTCTCTGCTTCGGAAGCAGCATAACGCACCAGCAGAACTTCGCCCGTTTCGGCAAGAAACCGCGCCTGATGGGCGTCTTCTGTCGCCACTTCGTTGGGCAGGAAGTCCGACGCCCAGATCTGGCCATGCGGATGGGGCTGGGAACAGCCCATGACCGCCCCCTTGTTCTCGAACACCGCAACCCAGTCATAGCGCGCCCCGAGATCAGTGATCTGCTCGGCCCAGGTATCCACCACCTTGCGAAGGTCAGAAACGTCAAGCTCCGGCAGGGTCAGGTCATGGCGCTCGGAAAAGCACATCACCCGCGCGGTGCCACGCACATTATTGGCCCGGAACAGGGGATCCCCGGTGGTTCCCCCATGCGGGGTGTCTTCCAGAAGCGCCGGGAAGTCGTTCGGGAAAACGAACGGCCCCTTGTAGTCGGGATTGGTCGCGCCGGAGTTGCGCGTGTTGCCCGCGCAGAGATAACAGCCCGGATCGTGCTGCGGCTTTTCCTCGACGACCAGCTTTTCCTGCTGCCCCTGCCAGGGACGCTTGTTCCGATGCGGAGAGACAAGCACCCACTCGCCCTTCAGCGGATTATAGCGACGATGCGGTGCATCGGTGGAAACAGTTTCTTCAGCCATGAACAGGCTCCTCGTCATTTTCCTGCAAAGGGTCCATATTTGGGATCGTGATGCCAGCGCCATGCGGTTTCGATGATGGTTTCAAGCGCATCAAACTTCGGCTTCCAGCCCAGTTCCGATTTGGCCAGACTGCTGTCGGCCACCAGAGAGGCCGAGTCACCCGCCCGCCGCGGCGCCATTTCATAAGGAATGTCGCGATTGGTCAGCCGCTTGGCGGTCTTGATGACCTCAAGGTTGGTAAAGCCATTGCCGTTACCCAGATTGAAGCGATGGGCCCCCTCGTGACTGTCCATGTAATCAAGCGCCAGCAGATGCGCCGAGGCAAGATCGAGCACATGGATATAATCGCGGATGCAGGTGCCGTCGCGGGTTTCATAGTCGCTGCCAAACACCGACAGCTTTTCGCGAATGCCAAGCGCCGTCAGCAGCACCAGCGGCACCAGATGGGTCTCGGGGCTGTGCGCCTCGCCGATCAACCCGTTCGGATGCGCCCCTGCCGCATTGAAATAGCGCAAGGCAACCGAGCGCAGACCATAGGCCACTGCCATGTCGGAGAGGATCTGCTCGACCATGCGCTTGGACCAGCCATAGGGATTGATCGGTCCCAGCGGGTGGGCCTCATCGATCAGGGCATGCTGCGGATTGCCGAACACGGCAGCCGTGGAGGAAAAGACGATCCGATCAACCCCCGCCTTGCGCATGGCGTCAAGCAGATTGAGCGTGCCCGTCACATTGTTGCGATAGTAGAGATCCGGCAGTTCGACCGATTCCCCGACGGAGATCAGCGCCGCAAAGTGAATGACCGCATCCACCTTGTGCTTCTTGAAGGTCGCGTCCAGATCCTCCGGGTTCAGCAGATCGCCCCGCTCCAGCGTCACGCCCTTGACGGCCTCCACATGACCGGAGGACAAATTGTCGAAAACAACGACATCATGGCCAGCTTCCAGCAAAACCTGAACCATATGAGACCCGATATAGCCAGCCCCACCGCACACCAAAACTTTTCGCTTCATATCCCAGTTCCCCGCAAGTGGCCCGCCTTTGCGACCGGCCGTCAATCAAAATGGCTCAATGCTCGTCGTTAAACCATAGTCCTCACAGATATCATAGCCTAACGCACAATTTGACATTAGTAAATATTTACTACAAAATTATCTTCAGCATACTAACAGCATCGTAGGAACAATCCCCGCGTTTGGCACCATATCACAGCTCCCCTCTTTTCAACGGGCGGTTCTTGTGCTTGAAAGCACTCATCGGAGCGACACAACAGGAAGTCGAGACATGGCCACCATCAAGGACATAGCGGAACGCGTGGGCGTTTCTCCGACCACAGTCTCCCGCGTCCTCAACTATGACAGCAGCCTGTCCGTCTCCGAAAGCAAGCGCCGCCAGATCATCGAGACCGCCCAGGATCTCAACTATGCCCCGCCTCGCATGCGCGGCAAGAAAAAGCGCCTCAGCGGCACCCGGCAGGCAACCATCACCCTGTTGCACACGCTCGACCCCACCGAAGAGCTTGCCGATCCCTATTTCATCACCATCCGCCACAGCATCGAGAAGCGCCTGTCCGAAGCCGGATTGCGGATCGACAACCGCTTCAGCCTGCTCGGCGACCTGCCGGAGGATTTCCCGCGCAAGGATAGCGCCATTCTGGTGGTCGGCCCCCATGGCCGCAAGACCATCGACGCACTGGCCGATCTTGGAACCCCGCTGGTCTGTGTCGATTTTCCACCCGATCGCAAGGACATCGACTGCGTCTATCCGGATCTGGAACAGGCAACTGCCGATATCCTCAACGCGCTGTGGGAAAAGGGATACAGGAAGTTCGGCTTCATCGGCGCCTCATCGGGAGAGGAAAACCCGCGCCGCCCCTACCCGGACCTGCGCAGCCGCACCTTCATGAGCTGGTTTCGCGAACGCGGGCTGGACGCCCCGGCCAATGTGCGCTTCGAGCGCCTGACCCCGATCAGCGGCTTTGAACTGGCCCGACAGTTGCTTGACGCCAGCGACCGCCCCGAGATCATCATCGCCGCCAACGACACCATGGCCATTGGCGCCATTCAAGCCGCCAACAGCTTTGACCTGAAGGTGCCGGACGATATCCGCATCGTCGGTTTCAACGATATCCCGGCCGCCGGTCTCATCGAACCGGGCCTGACGACCGTTGCCATCCCCGCCGAGGAAATCGGCCGCACCGCCGTGGACCTGCTGCTTGAACGCATCGCCGGTCGCAGCTTTGCCAAAAAGGTTGTGCTGGGCACCAAGATCCGCTGGCGCGCGAGCTGCTGATCTTTCCTCACATCCAAGCCAGAGTTCAATCCAGCGCGCAGCTTTGACACCAAAGGAAAAGGGCAGAAGCCGGTTGCCCGCTCCTGCCCTCAAGTCCTAGATCAATCCATTTGACGTCTCAGCCCTTTTGGGGAACCGCCGTGATCTCGGTGACACCACCATGTTCGCCAGACCATTTGAGCGGCTCGTCAAGGAACCGTTCCACCCCTTCAAGGGTCTTGGTGTCGAAGTAATTCTCCGCCTTGGCAACTGCCAGCACATCGCGCCAAGTGGCCAGATAATGCAGGTTGAGATTGATCTTCTTCATGTTTTCCAGCGCTTCGGGGAAAATGTCATAGTAGAAGAGCACGATGGTATCATTCACCTCGGCCTCGGCCTTGCGCATGGCTTCAACGAAATTGATCTTGCTGCCACCATCCGTGGTCAGGTCTTCCACCAGCAGCGCCCGCTTGCCTGCGATGGGAGCCCCTTCGATCTGGGCATCGCGGCCATAGCCCTTCGGTTTCTTACGCACATAGTTCATCGGCAAGGCCAGCTTGTCGGCAATCCAGGCTGCAAAGGGAATGCCCGCAGTTTCACCACCGACAACCACATCAACCTTTTCGAAGCCGATGTCGCGCATGATGGTTGCCGCACAGAATTCCATCAGCGTATTGCGAACACGCGGATAGGAAATCAGCTTGCGGCAATCGATATAGGTCGGGCTGGCAATGCCCGAGGCCAGCTTGAAGGGCTCGTCGGTGCGAAAATGCACAGCCTTGACTTCCAGCAACATCTTGGCCGTCAGTTCGGCCATCAGCGCGCGATCAGGAAAAGAAGAAGTAATCATCAGGACATCCTTTGAGAGGTGCGAACCGACCCAGCGGCTCAAGCGTTAACGGCTTCATAGCGCCAGAACAGGGGAAAACCGGGATCGAAGACAACCACTTCGTCCCCGTCGACGGAGACCCGCGTCTCATAGGACAAGGGGTCATCGCCTTTGAACAGACGGATACGGGCCTCATTGGCCGCAAGGCCATAGAAGGCGGGGCCATTGAGGGACATGAAGGCCTCAAGCTTGTCGAGCGCCCCGTCCTGTTCGAAGACATGGGCAAGACAATTCACCGTATTGCTCGCATTGAAGACACCGGCGCAGCCACAGGCGCATTCCTTGGCAGACTTCATGTGCGGAGCGGAGTCGGTGCCCAGGAAGAAGCGCGCATCGCCTGAGGTGGCCGCAGCCCGCAGGGCGAGACGGTGCTTTTCACGCTTGGCCACCGGCAGGCAGAAATAGTGCGGTTTGATGCCGCCGACCAGAATGGTGTTGCGATTGATGATCAGATGATGGGTCGTGATGGTGGCGGCAGTCCTGTCTCCGGCCCCCTTGACGAAGTTGACCCCGTCTTCCGTGGTCACGTGTTCCATCACAATGCGCAAGGACGGGAAGCGCTCGCGGATCGGCGAAAGCACCCGATCGATAAAGACAGCCTCACGGTCGAAAATGTCGATGTCAGCGTCGGTAACCTCACCATGCACCAGCAACGGCACATCGAGTTCACTCATTTTCTCCAGCACCGGATAGACCGCCTCGATGGAGCGGACGCCGCTGTCGGAGTTGGTCGTTGCCCCGGCCGGATAGAGCTTCAGCGCCTTGATGAGACCGTATTTGGCTCCGAGTTCCACATCAGCAGGGTCCGTGCCTTCAGTCAGATAAAGCGTCATCAGCGGCTCGAAATCATGCCCTTCAGGCAGCGCCGCCATGATCCGTGCCCGATAGGCCTCGGCATCGGCCGTCTTGACCACCGGCGGCACCAGATTGGGCATGATGATCGCACGCCCGAAATGGGCGCTGGTATGCGGCAGAACAGCCTTGAGCATCGCACCATCGCGCAGATGCAGATGCCAGTCATCAGGACGGCGAACAATGAAATCGGTTGAGCGGGAGTTCGAACTCATGGGGGCCTCCATGGGATTACAAATTCGCGCTATCTTTAGCAGCATTTCGCAAAAAATGCCTAGAGCATATTGTCGGAAAAAAACGAAAAATGAAAAAGCCCGGACAGAAAACCATCCGGGCTTTTCAATTTCAGACAAATCGGCAGGAAACACCGATCATCCCTTGGCCAGATCACCGGCAAAGGCACCAATGCGCTTGTAGTCTTCATAAATCGCATTGTAGAGCTTGTGCTTTTCGGGATCGGGAACAAAGCTCTTCTCGATCGGGCTCAGCATGGCGGCCTTGGCCTTGTGAATGTCTTCATAGGCACCGGCAGCGGTTGCGGCAAAAATGGCCGCTCCACGGGCGCAGGCCTGATCGGACAGCACCACATCAACCTGACGGTTCATGACATCGGCACAAACCTGGGAAATGAAGTTTGATTTGCGAGCGATGCCGCCAATGGCGACAATGCTCTTGACCTGAACGCCCTGCTCCTCGAACCGCTCAACGATGGCACGGGAGCCATAGGCCGTTGCCTCGATGAGCGCCCGATAGATCGAGGGAGCCGTCGAGCCCAGATGCAGGCCGGCCAATATGGCCTTAACCGTCTGGTCGGCATCCGGCGTGCGACGGCCATTGAGCCAGTCAAGCGCCCGCTCGCCATAACCACCCGGCGGCAGTTCGGAAGCTTCCTTTTCCAGCTCAGGCAGCAGCGACCCGGCCTTGCCGCGGCCATTGCGCCCCCACTGCAGCAGACGCTCGAACCATGCAAACACGTCGCCAAACGAGGATTGGCCGGCTTCAAAACCGATGAAATCAGGCAAAACGCTACCCGGCACCTGACCGCAGATCCCCTGAACAAGGGTGTCCTGAACCTCTTCCGGTGGCGCCACAAGAATGTCGCAGGTCGAGGTGCCCATCACGCGCACCAGCGAATAAGGCTCGATACCAGCCCCCACAGCACCCATGTGGCAGTCAAAGGCACCAACGGCAATCGGAATGCCCGCGTTGAGACCGAACCGGCCAGCCCAATCGGACGACAGCGTACCGGCGACCTGATCGCTGGTCTTGGTTTCGCTATAAAGCGGCGTGGTCAGATTGCCAAGGCATGGATCAAGGGCCTGCAGCCACTCGCGGCTCGGCAGTCCACCAAATTCGGGATGCCACAGCGCCTTGTGGCCAGCGGCGCAGCGCGAGCGCACGATTTTGGCAGCATCCGTCACGCCGGACAGCACGGCTGGCACCCAGTCGCACAGTTCGACCCAGTTGGCAGCAGCGCGGAAAACGGTCGGGTTGCGACGACCGACATTGAGGATCTTGGCCCAGTACCATTCGGACGAATAGATGCCGCCAACATATTTGGTATAGTCGGGGAACTTGCCGGAATGGCAGAGATCATTGATCTCCTGCGCCTCGCCAACTGAGGTATGGTCCTTCCAGAGAATGCACATGGCGTCCGGGTCGGTGGAAAATCCGTCCTTCAGCGCCAGCGCAGTTCCGTCTGCCGTTACCGGCATTGGCGAAGAGCCGGTGGTATCGACACCAATACCGATCACATTCGGCTGCTTGTCCAGTGCAGCGACCGCTTCGCGCACGGCAGACACCATCGATTCAAGATAGTCTGAAGGATGCTGGCGAAACTGCTGGCGAGCAGGATCGCAGAATTTCCCCTCAGCCCAACGGGGGTAATTGGCAACGGCGGAGGAAAGCTCTTCCCCATCAGCGACCCGAACAACCACGGCCCGCACACTATCCGATCCAAAGTCGAGACCAAGAACACAGTTGTCACCGGTTGCACTCATTCGTTTGTCCTCCCTGTCATTCTAGCGCCAACGCGTGTAAAACGCTGTCCCTATGGATAATTCTCCTCAAACTCACCCATAACACAGCTTTTCATTTCTGTAGATTTCGTCTACAATATGGACGATCCTGATATTCCACAATGCAGCATCAGGCTAGAGACATGGACGATCACTCTTATTTCGATCCTGCCCAAGATCCGCAGGTCCAGAGAATATTCAACAAGCTTTCCTATCGCAGTTCCATCAAGAACTACGACAAGGAAGTCGCCGCCCTGTTTCCGGGATTCGAGTTCGGTATCCGTCTGGTCGCCGGGATCACCCCGATCGAGAAGGGAGGTCCGCTCGACTTCCATATAGACCGACCCAATGGCATGCATGGCTGGATCATCAACCTGACCGTCGACGGTCAGGGAAAGCTGTTCGATGGCAAGAATACAACGATTCTGAGCCCCGGAGACCTTGCGCTCTTCCCGCCGGACGCCCAGCATTTCTATGGCCGCAACCCCGATGCCGACAAATGGTGGCACCGCTGGATCTACTTCCAGCCGCGCGCCTTCTGGAAGCCATGGCTGGAGTGGGACGAGGCGGTCAATGGCGTCTATATCATGCGCCACAAGGACGAAAGCCGCTTCAGCGAGCTGTTCCGTCTGTTCGTGGAAGTGGAGAAATGGGCAGGCCTTTCCGACAGCCTGTCAGCCGACCTTGCCTTCAACCGACTGGAACATATCCTGCTATTTTGCGCAAGGATGAACAGAGCGGAAAAGAAGTCCAACATCGAGATCGACGAGCGCGTTCTCGCCGCCTGTACGCTGATTTCCAACAATCTGGACAAACCGCTGACAGTCAACGAGATCGCCAATCACGTCTGCCTTTCGCCTTCGCGCCTGTCGCATCTGTTCCGCAAATATATCGGCACCGGCATCGTCCAGTGGCGCGACGGTCAGCGCATCCAGTATGCCATGCAGGTTCTGCGCGTTTCCAACGTGCCCATCAAGGCCCTCTCCCAGATGGTCGGCTACGATGACCCGCTCTATTTCTCCCGCGTTTTCCGGCGCCATACCAACATGAGCCCGCGCACCTTCCGCGAACGCAGCCTGTCAATGATCGTCCGCTCCGAGGGCGAAAAGATCGACGATGCACTGGACAAGGCAACTGCGGTCTTTGCCGCCGAGGTGCCTCTGCCCAAAAGCTCAGGGCTCTAGCCATTCCCAATCAGGCGCAGCCTTGCCCCAAGGCTGCCCCCCTTGATCGCCGCAAAAACAGACACAAAAAACCCGACCAGTTTCCTGGCCGGGCAAGGTTTTATTTGACCTTCGGCTCCGTCCTAGACGCGGATACCTTTGGCCAGATGCCAGTAGACTTCATTCATGCGCAGAGACTGCTTGAAGTCGGAAATCTTGGTATCATCGTCAATCAGGGCCAGTTCGATACCGGCGATGGTTGCAAAGTCTTCCAGCATTTCAGCGGTCACGTCATAGCTGTAAGCGGTATGATGGGCGCCACCGGCCAGAATCCAGGCCTCACAGGCGGTCTTGAAGTCCGGCTTGCACTGCCACACAGCCCGCGCCACCGGCAGCTTTGGCAGATCCGGATGATCAACAGCCGTTACGGCATTGGCGATCAGACGGAAGCGATTGCCCATGTCGACGAGGCAGGCGTTGACTGCGTTACCCTTGACAGAATTGAAGACCATGCGAACAGGATCGGCCTTGCCACCAATACCCAGCTCATGAATTTCGATGCGCGGCTTGTTCTCGGCAATAGTCGGGCAAACTTCAAGCATATGAGCCCCAAGAACCAGTTCTTCGCCCGGCTTGGAAACATCATAGGTATAGTCTTCCATAAAGGAACAGGCGCCACTCTTGCCATGGCCCATGACCTTCATGGCACGCACGAGCGCCGGGGTTTTCCAGTCGCCTTCACCTGCGAAGCCGAAACCCTGCTCCATCATCCTCTGAGGAGCAAAGCCGGGCAGTTGCTGCAGGCCATGCAGGTCTTCAAAGGTATGAGTGAAACCTTTGTAGCCACCTTCCTTGAGGAATGCGGAAATCGCCAGTTCCTGCCGCGCAGCATCCAACAGGGAGGCTCGTTTGGCGCCACCAGCCTGAAGCTCAGGCACCAGTTCATACTGGTCGTCGTAGGAAGCTGCCAGCGCCTCCACTTCAGCATCCGAGAATTCGGCCATCTTGGCAACCAGATCGCCAACCGGCCAGTAATCAACCTTGAAGCCAAAGGCCATTTCGGCAGAGACCTTGTCGCCATCGGTCACGGCAACATTGCGCATATTGTCGCCGAAACGGCAGATCCCTGCGCCCTGCCAGTCGTCCCAGGCGCGAGCAGCACGCATCCAGCTGTCAATCCGGTCCTGAACGGCGGGATCACTCCAGTGACCGACCACAACCTTGCGGCCAATGCGCATGCGGGTATGCAGGAAGCCTGCTTCACGGTCGCCATGGGCGGACTGGTGCAGGTTCATGTAGTCCATATCAATGGAGTCCCATGGCAGGGCTGCATTGAGCTGAGTATGCAGATGCAACATCGGCTTGGTCAGCGCATTGAGACCACGGATCCACATCTTGGCGGGCGAGAATGTGTGCATCCACAGGATCAGACCACCGCACTCGGGGTCAGCAGAGGCGCGACGGCAGACATCGGCAATTTCCTCACCGGTGGTGGCAACGGTCGCAAACTCGATAGGCAGCACCAGGCGTCCGTCTTTTGTAAGCCCTTCAACAACCTTGCGTGCGTCGTCTGCAACTTCGGCCAGAGTTTCCGGGCCGTAGAGGTGCTGCGAGCCGCACACAAACCAGAATTTCAACGGTTTCAAACCAAACATTTCCATGCCCTTTCAATTTTCGACCGGCGTTTTCGCGCATATGGTCTGGATATGTTTGCGCCAAGGATGCAAAGCCAAGGTCCCTCCCCTTTGCGCAAAAAAGCGGTTCCGAGATGCTTAGGCATTCCCCCCTCGGAACCGCAAGACTTGACTATTTCTGGCCATACCAGGCGTTTTTGCCATGTTTGCGCTCATAGTGATAATCGAGCACATACTGCTCCAGCGGCGGTATGGGATTGGAAATAGTGGCTGTGATGGTTGCCATGTGGGCGACCTCTTCCAGCACAACAGCATTGTGCACGGCGTCGTCGGCATTCTTGCCCCAGGCAAAAGGACCATGACCAGCAACCAGAACCATCGGAACCGCCACGGGATCAAGCCCCTTGAAGCGTTCGACAATGGCCTCGCCAGTCGTTGTTTCGTAATCGCGATTGACCTGCTCTTCGCTCAGTGGCTTTGTGCAAGGCACCGGACCGGCACAATAATCGGCTTGCGTTGTGCCAAGACATGGAATTTCCCGGCGCGCCTGAGCCCAGGCGACAGCATGACGGGAATGGGTATGCACCACACCGCCGATCTGCGGGAAAGCCTTGTAGAGTGTAGTATGGGTCTTGGTATCGGAAGACGGCTTCTTGCTGCCCCAGACAACATTGTTGTCCAGATCCACCACCACCATGTCATCGGCAGTCATGGCATCATAGGGCACACCGGACGGTTTGATGACAACCAGCCCTTTTTCGCGGTCGATCGCACTAACATTGCCCCAAGTGTAGATGACAACACCGCGATCATTCAGCTCGATATTCGCACGGAAAACTTCTTCTCTCAATTCTTTCAGCATCTGAATATCCTCCTCAACCGCCCCGATCGCGCCTAGCCGCTCACAATCGCAAGGCTTCCAGTCCATTTCTGCGTATAAC
Organism: Cohaesibacter haloalkalitolerans; assembly: GCF_003574655.1. Classification (GTDB taxonomy): domain Bacteria; phylum Pseudomonadota; class Alphaproteobacteria; order Rhizobiales; family Cohaesibacteraceae; genus Cohaesibacter; species Cohaesibacter haloalkalitolerans. Next base: position 8,219 of record NZ_QNUM01000013.1, on the reverse strand, counting down.
CGTCCCGTTGGCCTTCTCGCTCTCGCGTCAGAAGCCATCCAAAATATGGACAGATATACCGAGAGCAGTTAGAGCCTATAAGGTTGTACTTATGGATTATTTTGCTATCCGCATCACCAATGTGATTGCTTGCTACAAGCACTTTTCGACTGCGAACGGACATGATCAAAACGCTTGTCAGATACGGTGCAGATCCAATCTGCCTTCCAGCTCATCTCGTGCCGCCCGATCTGCAAACCCGGGCACTGCTGCGTCCGGGAGGGAGTGGGCCTTGCAAGGCCCACTCGATACTTGGTCGCCGGAAACTAACCGGCCTTCTTCTTGTTGTAGACGTCGAAGATAACGGCTGCGAGCAGAACGACACCCTTGATGACCTGCTGCCAGTCGATGCCGATGGACAGAATGGACATACCGTTGTTCATCACACCCATCAGGAAGGCGCCGATGATCGCACCGGTCACAGTACCGACACCACCCGTGGTCGACGCACCACCGATGAAGACGGCGGCGATAACGTCAAGTTCGTAACCATAACCGGCTTTCGGGGTAGCCGTATTGAGGCGAGCTGCAAAGACCAGACCGGCGAAGGCGGCAAGCAGGCCCATGTTGGCAAAGGTCAGGAAGGTCAGCCGTTCGGTGTTGACACCAGAGAGTTTGGCAGCCTTGACGTTGCCACCCAGAGCGTAGATTCGACGGCCAACCGTGGTCGAGGAGGTCAGGAAGCCATAGGCAGCGACCAACACGGCCATCACGATCAGAACGTTCGGGTAGCCTCTGTAACCTGCCATGATGTAGGACAGGTAGTTGATGGCGAACACGATGAGCAGGTTCTTCAGCACGAAGAAAGAGAATGGTTCTTCAAGGTTGCCGAACTTGTCGCGCTCCGTGCGGTCCTTCCAGCTGGCATAGAGCAGGAAAATGCTGAGAACGACACCCAGAACGATGGTCAGCATATGCGGACGACCAACACCGAACAGGTCCGGAATGAAGCCCGAGCTGAGCTTCTGGAAGCCGGTCGGAAATGGCCCGATGGACTGACCATTGAGCAAAGCCAGCGTAAGACCGCGGAAGCTCAACATGCCGGCCAGCGTCACGATGAAGGCCGGGATCTTGTAGTAGGCAACCCAGAACCCTTGCAGCGCACCGATGGCAACACCAACGATCAGGCAGATGATGATCGTGACGACGTAGTTCATCTCGTAATTGACGATCATCACCGCCGCGAGGGCGCCAACGAAGCCCATGACCGAACCGACCGACAGATCGATGTGACCGGCCACGATGACGAGCAGCATGCCAATCGCCATGATGACGATGTAGCTGTTCTGGAGAATGAGGTTTGTCAGGTTGAGCGGTTTCATCAGAATACCGTCGGTAACAACCTGGAAGAAGACCATAACGACGATCAGCGCAATCAAAAGGCCATATTCACGTACGTTAGACTTCAGATAACTGGCGACGCTGGCAACTTGAGGGCCTTCGTCAGAATGTGCCGGAGACGGGTTTTCCACCTGTGACATTGTATCAGCCTTTGTCCTTGATGATCATCCGCATGATTTTCTCTTGCGAAGCTTCCTGTGTCGGCATTTCACCAACGATTCTGCCCTCGTTCATGACGTAGATTCGATCCGTCATACCCAGCAACTCGGGCAATTCCGAAGAAATGAAAATGATACCCTTGCCCTCTTGGGCAAGCTGATTGATGATCGTGTAGATTTCGTATTTGGCGTTCACATCGATGCCGCGCGTCGGCTCATCGAGGATGAGAACATCCGGGTTGGCAAACAGCCATTTGCTCAAGACGACCTTCTGCTGATTGCCACCAGACAGGTTGACCACCTGCTGCATCAAACCGGAGCATTTGGTATTAAGCTTCTGTTTGTATTCCAGACCGACGCGGGTTTCCGCATTGTCGTCAATCACGATACCCTTCGACACCCCCTCAAGATTGGAGAGCGTGGTGTTGACCTTGATGCTGTTTTCGAGCACCAGACCGTATTCCTTGCGGTCTTCGGTCACATAGGCAAGGCCGTTTGCAACTGCCTTGTTGATCGTGCTGACGTCGATCGGCTGACCGCGCAACTGAACTTCGCCCGAGATCTTCTGGCCATAGGCCCGACCGAAGATGCTCATCGCAAGCTCGGTTCGCCCGGCTCCCATCAAGCCGGAAATCCCGACGATCTCGCCTGCGCGCACATTGAAATTGACATTGCGGATCAGATGACGATCTGCATGGATCTGGTGATAGACGTTCCAGCCCTTCACCTCGAGCAGCATGTCGCCAATGTTGGGGGTCCGCTGGGGGAAACGATTGGTCAGCTCGCGACCGACCATGTCCTTGATGATCCTGTTTTCCATTTCCTCGGTCTTGTCGCAGTCCAGAGTGCTGACGGTCTGACCGTCGCGCAGGACCGTGATCTTGTCCGCAACCTTCACAACCTCGTTGAGCTTGTGAGAGATCAGGATCGAGGAGATGCCCTTGCTCTTGAACTCCAGCAACAGCTCCAGCAGAGCCTCACTGTCTTTCTCGTTCAGGGACGACGTCGGTTCGTCAAGGATCAGCAGTTTCACTTCCTTGGAAAGCGCCTTGGCAATTTCCACGAGCTGCTGCTGACCAGTACCGAGGTTCGTCACCAGAGTACCGGTTGGCTTGTTGAGCCCGACGATCTTGAGCAGCATTTCAGCTTCGGAATGAGCCACCCGCCAATTGATGACGCCCTTCTTGGCTCGTTCGTTCCCAAGGAAAATATTCTCGGCAATAGACAGAAGCGGAACCAGAGCCAGTTCCTGGTGAATGATGATGATGCCTTTTTCTTCGCTGTCGGGAATCCCGGCGAAGCTCTGGACCTCTCCCTTGTAGACGATGTCCCCTTCGTATGTACCGTGAGGATAAACGCCCGAGAGAACCTTCATCAGAGTGGACTTGCCAGCGCCATTCTCACCGACCAAGGCATGAATTTCACCCTCGCCGACAGTCAGGTTCACATCACTCAAGGCCTTTACACCCGGAAAGGTCTTGGTGATTCCTCGCATTTCTAAGATGGTGTTCATGTCAGCCTCAAGCAAACAGTCATTATTGTTCTTGAAGAACGGGATGGAGGGGGTGGAATGCTCCACGTCCCTCCCCCGGGAGGACCCTTACTTGACCTGATCCATTGTGTAGTAACCGCTGCCGATCACGATTTTTTCCCAGTTGGAAGCATCGACAGGAACTGGTTTCAGCAGATAGGAAGGAACAACCTTGACACCGTTATCATAGGTTTTGGTGTCGTTGATTTCAGGGGTTCCGCCTTCGAGCAGAGCGTTCACCATGCCTACGGTCACACGAGCAAGCTCACGGGTGTCCTTGAAGATGGTGGAATACTGTTCGCCAGCCAGAATGGATTTGATGGACTGGACTTCAGCGTCCTGACCGGTCACGATCGGCATTTTCATGTCGCCGGAGCCGTAGCCAACGCCCTTGAGCGAAGACAGGATACCAATGGACAGGCCGTCATACGGAGCCAATACGCCATGGACAGTCTTGTCGGTGTAGAAAGCAGAGAGCAGGTTGTCCATGCGGGCCTGTGCAACAGCACCGTCCCAACGCAGGGTACCGACCTTGTCCATGCCGAACTGTTCGGAAGGAACAGCAACTTCACCAGCATCGATCATCGGCTGCAGAACAGACATGGCGCCATTGTAGAAGAAGTAGGCGTTGTTGTCGTCCGGAGAGCCACCAAACAGCTCAACATTCCATGGCTTTGCATCCGGGAAGCGTTCCTTGAGGCCCTGTACGAGACTGGAAGCCTGCTGCACGCCAACCTGGAAGTTATCGAAGGTTGCATAATAGTCGACGTTGCCGGAGTCACGGATCAGACGGTCATAGGCAATAACCTTGATGTCGGAGTCAGCGGCCAGCTGCAGAGCGCCCGAAAGGGTCGTACCATCGATGGAAGCGATAACGAGAACGTTGACGCCCTTCAGGATCATGGTCTCGATCTGACGCAGCTGGTTAGCAATATCGTCTTCTGCATACTGCAAATCGGTCTGATAGCCAGCGGCTTCAAACTGTTCTTTCATGCTGTTGCCGTCAGTAATCCAGCGAGCTGATGACTGAGTAGGCATAGCAATACCAACAAAACCCTTATCGGCAGCAACCGAAGGGGAAGCGGCGAACGAAGCGCCAAGAGCCAAAGCCATGGCCCCCATCGTTACTGTGTTGAAGAGTTTACCAAGTCCAAGCATGTTGTCCTCCCTTGCTTGAATACACGTATGGTGCAATATCGCGCCCGTGTTGAACGGAACGCAAACTGAGCGGATCAAAGCGCGCAATAGAAATGCAAGTAGATGGGAATAGCAGCCTAGGGTTGCCCTATAAAAATTTGGGCAATAAAAACCCGCACCCGGCGCAAGCGCACCAAGTCTCCTCCCAAACCAGACGCCCCTAACAGCAATCTGGACTCCTTCAATCCTCCGTGGACCATATTTCCTTGAAATGCCAATTTTGGAAAGGCGGCATTTAGTCAAAAATATGGATTATTCAGCTTTTCTCTCCCTTTCCTCCTGCGCAGCAACTTTTTACACAGTCGACCGACTACCTAGTCCTAAAGTCAAGCAGCCAATAGTATTATTGCGCAGCCGTCAGTTAATCCTCCTTCAAGGTCCGATTTCAAAGCAACCATCAAAGCCGGACAGTCAAGACTGATATACATCCAATGAATTAAGGGCATTTTTTCTAAAAGCCGGAAGCTATCCGCGATCTTCTATTTCGACAGAAAAGCCACAGGACCGAAATAGCGGAATTTTACAAGAATATACCGAACCAAAGACCCATGTCATTTGTCATGTCACTCCACAAATCGGGCGAGAGCCAGGCACATAAATGCTGTTTCCGAAATTATATGCGGCCCATTACATGCACAAATATGGCGCACATAGCAGACATGCACATTCCTTGACCCTTTCCAGGACCAGACCAATTCGGTAATTTTTTCGTACCACGAATTAAATTGGAGCTCAAGCCGAGCACCGGCGTTTGTTACAAAATGAAACAAAAAAGGCCACCCGGAATAATTGTATCCGGATGGCCAAAAATGAACTGTCTGATAATGAAAGGGTTTTTATGCCTGCCCAAGCTTGGCAGCGGCCTTGGCGCGCTCGGCGATAACATCCCAATTCTTGGCATTGACGTCGGCAACAGGAGCAATCCAGGTGCCGCCAACCGCGAAGCAGTTTTTCTGGGAGAGGAATTCCTCGGCATTCTCAGGTTTCACACCGCCAGTTGGGCAGAAGCTGATATCACTGACCGGACCGGCAACAGCCTTGAGCATGCCAACGCCGCCAACGATATTGGCCGGGAACATCTTCAGTTCCTTGAAGCCGGCTTCCCGCAGGGTCATCATTTCGCTGATGGTGCCTGAACCGGGCAGGAACGGCCAGTCGGTTGCCTTGAGAGCGCTGAGCAGCGTAGCCGAGGTGCCCGGAGACACACCGAAATGCCCGCCAGCCTCGATCGAAGCCTTCAGCTGCTCTTCGCAGAGGATGGAGCCAACCCCGATCACGCAATCCTTGACTTCGGCAGCGATCGCCTTGATGGAGTCAAGGGCGGCAGCCGTGCGCAGGGTTACTTCAACGGCAGGCAGTCCGCTTTCGACGAGGCAACGAGCCAGTGGCACAGCGTCCTCGACATTTTCGATGACGACGACGGGGATGACTTTAGCACCTTTACAGATGCTGGAAACCAGATCACGCATGATCGATCCTTCTTATTTAACGCGGGTCCAAACTGATTTATCGATGATGGCGCCCGGATGCATGATGACCTGCCCCGCGACACCGTGCGCCGTTCTTGCGGCTTCTTCCTGTGTGGCTCCCAAAGCGCGCGCACCCAGATAGCCGGCAGCAAAGGAATCCCCTGCCCCCGTCGTATCCTTCGGCTTCAGCTTCGCCGCAGGAGGAACATTTCTTACCTCTTCTCCGGTGACCAGAAGGCAGCTCGATGCCCCTTCCTTGACCACCACTTCGCTGGCCCCATAGCCTTTCCACTGCCTGGCAATGGCAAGACCGTCCGCATCACCCCACAGCGCGACATGATCATCGGCGGTCACCAGAGCGAAATCACTCAATGCGGCGGCACGCTCGAACGCTGCGCGGCAAACATCGGAATCGGGCCACAGTTTCGGACGGTAGTTGGGATCGAATCCCACCTTCACCGTCCCCTTGACCTTCTCTAGAGCATCAAACAGCGCCTGGCGTTGAGCATCATCAAGAATAGCCAGTGTAATGCCGGAAAAATAGATGACATCGAACTTTTTGAGAAGCTCTGCGATCTGATCGGCAGACCAACCGGCAAACATCTTCCTGGCAGCAGCATCGTTGCGCCAGTAGGTGAAGAAGCGCTCGCCCGTCTCGTCATTCTCGATCATGTAGAGACCGGGGTTCTTGTCTTTCACCACAGTGACGGAATCCGTCAGGATGTCTTCGGCTTCCAGAGCCTTGCGAATGCCCTGACTCATCGGGTCGACACCCAGACCGGTAATATAGGAAACCTCGATTTCCGGAGAGAATTGCCGGCTCAGATAAGCAGCCGTATTGAAGGTGTCCCCGGCAAATCCCTGTTTGAACAGACCGTCACCGGCGGGCGCCAATTCAATCATACATTCGCCAATGCAGGCGATACTGACAGTTTTCGTCATACATAAGCGCCGGAGGGAATCCGGGCCCCCTTGAGCGTCTCCGCGCCCCTTCGATGCCCGCGCACCGCCTGCGACTTGAAAGCCAGTCAGGCAATTCTCGGGCAGATCCGGACACGATCGCAGCCAAACGGCCGTGAGCATGCTGCAGGTGGCGGGATCACACCTTGTTTCAATGGATGCAGCTCTCTGCCTCAAGCGAGAAAGCGGCTCAGGCATTGGCACAAAGAGGTCGCGTACGCACATGACGCGACCTCCAGACCATGTCTGGTTCTTGCAGGACAAGAACTAGACTAAAGTTTATGATTTCGCGACTCTTTTCTTGGCGAAACCGATAACTTTTCCTTCAAAGAATCCTAGCGTGCCAGCCAGCCGCCATCAACAGCAATGGTATAGCCGTTGATATAGGCAGAAGCAGGCGAGCAAAGGAAGACAACCGGCCCGGCAAGGTCGGATGGCAGCCCCCAACGGCCGGCAGGAATGCGGTCGAGAATTTCCTTGCTGCGGGCAGCATCTTCACGCAAAGCCTGGGTGTTGTTGGTGGCCATGTAGCCCGGAGCAATGGCATTGACGTTGATGTCATGCTTGGCCCATTCATTGGCCAGCAGGCGGGTTACACCCATCACACCAGACTTGGAAGCGGTGTAGGACGGAACGCGGATACCGCCCTGGAAGGACAGCATGGATGCAACGTTGACGATGTTGCCGCCGCGGCCCTGAGCAATGAACTGCTTGGCAACAGCCTGAGACAGGAAGAAGACCGACTTGATGTTGATGTTCATCACGTCGTCCCAGTCCTTCTCGGAGAACTGGATTGCGTCTTCGCGGCGGATGATGCCAGCATTGTTGACAAGAATGTCGATGCGGCCATATTCGGCAACCGTCTTGGCAACGATGTCGGGAATGTCGTCCATTTTCATCAGGTTGGCGCGGATGTCGAGAAACTTGCGGCCCAGACCTTCGATCATTTCCTTGGTGTCAGTTGGCTCAACGATGTTGACGCCAGCAATATCGCAGCCTGCCTTGGCAAGCCCGACGGCCATTCCCTGGCCAAGGCCGGTATCACAGCCGGTTACGATTGCAATTTTTCCAGTAAGATCAAATTGTTCTATCATCATAGAGACTCCTTATCTTGATCGTTATTCTTCAATCCATTGCACCAGACGATCCATCACGAATGGTTCGCCGGTCAGGAATTCATAGGCGTCGGCCACGGCGGCAACGAGGGTGTCGGACGCAAGGGACTTGCCCCAGATGCTCTCTTCGGCGAGATAGGCCTTGACCATCGCGGCAACACCATCACTGTCCTTCAGCGCACCGATCCTTGCCATGGTCGCAATCACGTCCTCGGCATCCCGCGGCGGCAGCTCGGCACTACCCGCAAAGGCGCCGGTGTAGAAGGCAAGCCAGGCGGCCAGCGACAGGCTCATGCAGCGCGGCGCCTTGCCGGTGGCAGCCATTGCACTCTCGAAACGCGGCAGGTTGCGGGTGTGGAACTTGGCCAGACCGTTGAGCGAGATGTCGTACCAGCGATGCACGATGAAT
>NZ_QNUM01000012.1 GCF_003574655.1 Cohaesibacter haloalkalitolerans | reverse complement strand
ATATCCTCTGCGCCAATGGTACTCCGTCTCAAGACGTGGGAGAGTAGGTCGCTGCCGGGCCTGCTAATAACAAACAATGCCTAAAACCCCCCGCTCAGTCGCGTACTGACGGGGGGTTTGGCGTTCTTATGCTCAAAAAAAGGACGGCGAAGGGGGGGGAGGGGGGAGATCGAATGGCTGCCCCCATGCGGGCAATGATCTAGCCTCGAAAAGTGGGTGCACTATCGTTTGGTATGACAAGCCTAAACTCGCTGCGTTGGGACTTGCCGGGTTTTACGGTATTGACGTCAGCTCCATTCGTGGTCAAGGTCGCATCTTTAACAGTGACTGATCCGTGACTGCCGCCAACACCACCGCCTCTAAGGGGTTGTCTGATTTGCCAAAGGTCGGTGCGGCACGTAAGCAAAGTAAAATTGACGAATATGGAGCGCTGCCTCATGGTCCTCACGAGGCAGGCTCAAGGAGCGGAAAGAGGGAATGGCATCCTATTCAATCATCCTCGGGAATGAGCGACACCAGTTCTCCGATTTGAAAAGTCTCATGGCCATGGCGTCCGCCCCGAAGTCGGGCGACCATCTGGCGGGGATTGCCGCAGAAAGCAACGCGAAACGCGTTGCCGCCCGCTATTGTCTCGCCGATGTTCCCCTCAAGGCCTTTCTTGAGGATCTGCTGGTTCCCTATGAAAGCGATGAGGTTACGCGCCTTATCATAGATGGTCATGACTGGGTTGCCTTTGAGCCTGTCTCGCACATGACAGTGGGGGCATTTCGTGACTGGCTCCTGTCTTATGATGCGACGCCTCAGAAACTGAAGGCTCTGGGGCCGGGGCTGACGCCCGAGATGGTCGCCGCCGTCAGCAAGATCATGCGCAATCAGGATCTGATCATTGTGGCGGACAAGGTGGAGGTAGTCACTGCGTTCCGCAACACCATCGGCCTCAAGGGGCACCTCTCCAGTCGCCTGCAGCCCAATCATCCGACAGATGATCCCGAAGGGGTTGCTGGTTCGACGCTGGATGGGCTGCTTTATGGCACCGGCGATGCGGTGATCGGCATCAACCCGGCCAGTGACAATGTCGATTCCTGCATAAAGCTTCTCACCCTGTTTGACCGTCTGCGGCAGAAATTCGATATTCCAATCCAGTCATGCGTGCTCACCCACGTGACCAACACCATGCAGGCCATTGAGCGCGGTGCGCCGGTCGATCTGGTGTTTCAGTCGATTGCCGGGAGCGAGAAGGCCAACAAGGGATTCGGCATTACCATTCCGTTGCTTCAGGAAGCCCGGGAAGCGGCCCTGTCGCTCAATCGCGGCACCGTGGGGCAGCATGTCATGTATTTCGAAACCGGGCAGGGCAGTGCTCTTTCCGCCAATGCCCACCATGGCGTTGATCTGCAGACCATGGAAGCGCGGGCCTATGCCGTAGCGCGGCCGCTGAAACCGTTGCTCATCAACACAGTGGTCGGTTTCATCGGTCCAGAATATATCTTTGACGCCAAACAGGTAATCCGTGCCGCACTGGAAGACCACTTCTGTGGCAAGCTGCTCGGTCTGCCCATGGGTGTCGATGTCTGCTACACCAACCACACGGAGGCTGATCAGGACGACATGGACGACCTGATGATGCTGCTGACAGTGTCAGGCGTCAATTTCCTCATCTCGGTGCCCGGTGCTGACGACATCATGCTGGGGTATCAGTCTCTGTCCTATCACGACATGATCACTCTCCGGCATCAGTTCAAACGCCAGCCGGCACCTGAATTTGAAGCCTGGCTGAAGAAGATGGGCATGATGGATGACACGGGGCGCCTTGCGCCGCAATTGACGAGCGGCGGCAAGGCTCGCGCTCTCCTATCCTATGAGGTGGCAAGATGAGCGAACTGGTAGACCTTGATCCCTTCCGCCGGTTCCGTGACGTGACCCGGGCCCGCATTGGCATTGGCCGGACCGGCGACGCAATGACCACCGAGGAAGTGCTGCGTTTCCAGCTTTCCCATGCTCGCGCCCGCGATGCGGTGTTGGGGGAGGCTGATTTTGCTGCAATGGCAAAGGCGCTTTTGCCGGTTGAGGCCCTCATTCTGCACTCTAGAGCTTCGGATCGCAAAACCTATCTGGCGCGCCCCGATCTGGGCCGATCGGTAGCACCGGAAAGCCTTACGCGGCTCGGACACGGCCCGCATGACATCGTCTTTGTGGTGGCCGATGGCCTGTCGGCCTCGGCTGTTGAGAAGCATGCGCTCAGTGTTCTGACGGAATGCCTGTCGCAGTTGGCGTCCTTCAACGTCGGGCCGGTCATTCTGGCCGAACAGGCGCGCGTTGCGTTTGGCGATGAGGTTGGGGAGGCTCTGTCGGCACAGATCGTGGTGGTGCTGATCGGTGAACGGCCGGGCCTGTCTACGCCCAGCAGTCTCGGGGCCTATGTCACCTATGCCCCGAAAACGGGCCTGCTCGACAGTGCTCGCAATTGCATTTCCAACATTCACGACGACGGTCTGTCGCCACGGCAGGCTGCCCAGAAGATCTGTTGGATCGTGCGCGAAGCCATGCGGCTGAAGTTGACTGGGGTCGGGTTGAAGGAAAATTCCGCTGGCAGCGAAATCACCACCGACGTTGCGGCCGCACCAGATCTGCTTGGTTGATGATTTCCTGATTTCTCCATTGCCAAGCCAGTGAAGAACCCTTTGCCAGACAGCCGATTCCCTATTCGGACCGTAGAGGCACGAAGCAGAACCGGCTTTGGTGGAGGTGTTTTTTTGATGCAGAACAGCAAAGCGATGCGCGCACTCAGTCCGCATCATCAATCAATCATTTATGGGAAATTAAGAAGAATGAATGGCTGGGGTGGTAGGATTCGAACCTACGGTACACGATACCAAAAACCGATGCCTTACCACTTGGCCACACCCCAGCAAGCCCGAACAAGTGCTCTGGCTTAGAGTAGGCTTTCTATACAGAAGCCCGTAAGGTCGCGCAATGCCTTAACTGAATTTTTCACAAGCCAGAGCCGCACTTTTTCCTCCGACTTGCCGGGAATTCTGTTGGACGAGAGCGGGAAAATCGGCATAAATGACATGAACGTGGAAATCTTTGCATTGATTGACGAATTTGCTTCGTCTGCCCTTGCCATATAGGAACTGGAAGGCTATAAGCCCCTCCACCAGAGGTACGGAGCGTAGCGCAGCCTGGTAGCGCACCTGATTTGGGATCAGGGGGTCGGAGGTTCGAATCCTCTCGCTCCGACCATTATTTTCTCCAGTAAGTCCATGAAATATTGGCTCAAATAGCGCTTTACGCGATGGGCTTTTTGTGTCTCATGGTCCTCATTTAAAGTATCCGCTCATCTCCATTCATGCGTCCGGTCCCTTGAGGGGGCGTGGGCATGGCTCTCGACATCCAGAATGAGCTCCATGGGTTCGTTTGGATGAACGGGCTGGTGCGCTGCAATGCCCTCTCTGCGGGGTAATCCCTTGAGCAGGTCATAGGCGGTTTCTCGGTCGACAACCAGTTGCATGATGTCATTGTCAAAGATCAGCTGCATCGGCGGTGCGCCGCATCCGGTCATGACACTGACCGTCAGACCGCGACCGTTCGGAAAGTGGATGCAATGATTGAGAGAAGCCCCGAGACAGAGCCGGGTCAATTCGCTCTTGTCGATCTTGAAATGGACCTGCTGACCATCAATGCGCAGTTTCATGGGGGCTTCCTTCGCGGGGCAATCCGGCATCAGCCGCAGGGGAGTGTGCTCGCACCAAGGCGTTGTCGCCATCCTCATGGCGCTCCAGTTTCCAGCGGTCCGGGACGAGTGGATAGATGGCGACCATGTCTCCTGCCGGGATGAGGCCGGGGGCCTCGTCAAAGACGGCCCAGCAATTGGCCTGCACCAGCTGTCTGATCCTGAAGGATTCCTGCCCGTCAAATACCAGCACCTGCAATGAGCCGTCCGCCGAGACAGACGCACGGGCCTTGCAGAAGAAGCGCAGGCCCTTTACCTTTTGTACCTCCCTTACCAGCCTGGCCTTGAGTGGCCTTTCGGCGGCAAGCCCTTGCAGGTGGCGACAGAGCGGCACGGCGAGGAAGCGTAGTCCAACGGCGGTGGAAACGGGATTGCCCGGCAGACCGAGATAGTGGATGCCATTGGCAAAGCGCGCGTAGAGTGCGGGCTTGCCCGGGCGGTTGGTCAGCTTGTGAAAGCGGATATCCGCACCGAGTGATCGCAACACATCGGGGATGAAGTCAAATTTGCCAGCCGAAACGGCGCCGGTGGAAATCACCACGTCCGTCGTCCCTTTAGCCACGATCGCTGCCAGACGGGATCGGAACAGCTCTTCGTCGTCCGGGATGATGCCGCTGTAGTCAGCAGCATATCCCAGCGTGCTGAGCATGGTCACCAGATAGGGGCCGCTGGCATCGCGAATCTGGCCCGGTCTCAGCGGTGTATCCGCATCCTGAACCAGTTCCTTGCCGGTGTTGATGATTGTCACTGTAGGCTTGCGATAGACTGCCACATCCTTCTGGCCCACAGCGGCAAGCGCCATCACCTGTTCGGGCATGATGATGTCACCTGCTGCAACAACCGGGGTTCCCATGGCGAAATCCTGACCGGCGGCGCGAACATTCTCTCCCTTGGCGATTGGCGCACAGAAGCGCACTGCATCGCCGGTTCGCTCCACATCCTCGATCTTGACTACGGCATCATATCCCTGGGGCAGGGCCGCCCCGGTCATGATCTCCCAAGCTCCGTCACCACCAGTGGAAGGCAAGTCACCCGCTGCGGTGGACCCGACGACCGGCAATGTCACTGGCGTGGCAGGGCTGGCTCCGGCCAGATCCCCGGCCCGGACAGCAAAGCCATCCATGCTGGAGTTTGTGAAGGGCGGTACGGTCTCGGTGCTTACAACGGGCTTTGCATTGACGAAGCCGAGGGCGGCGGCAATCGCCAAACGGGTGGTCGGAAGCCGGTCACACTGAAGAAGCAGCTCAAGCGCTTCGTGATAGGAAATCATGCGTTGTCCTCCCTGTGCCCGTGCTTCCGGTTGTGTTCTTTTTCATGCTTGATATCCGCCATAGGGAACTGGCTTCGTTCAAACAGCGAGGCGATTGTTTCTATCATTGTGAGCCATCCTGCAGGGCTGGTTTCGAGGGGGGCAGTTTGCGGGCGTTGATGCTCGCAAACCTGTCGGGCTAGCCGCCTGTGACAGACATGTGCCGTTCAACCGGTGTGTGGTTGGCGTCCCGGCTGATGCCGAAGTCATGCCCCTGCGGCTTGTGGGCAATGGCATCGCGAATAGCCTTGATGAGTTGCCTGTTGTTCTGCGAGGTGCGCAGGGGAATGCGCAGATTGGTGGCATCATTGCGCCCAAGGCAGGTGTAGAGGATGCCTGTGCAGCTCAGGCGTACCCGATTGCAGCTGTCGCAGAAATTGTGGGTCATCGGGGCGATGAAGCCGATCCGTCCGCCGGTTTCAGCCACAGTGAAATAGCTCGCGGGTCCTCCGGAGTGATGGGGGGAGGGGATCAGGCTCCAGCTTTCGGCAAGCTGTTCCCGGATGGTATCAAGTGGCAGATAGACGCCGGGGCGGTCATACAGCAACCCGCCCATGGGCATGGTCTCGATGATCGTCAAATCCATCTGTCTTTCATGGCAGAAGCGGAGGAGATCATCGAACTCGTCATCATTGACACCCTTGAGGGCAACCGTGTTGACCTTGAGCCTGATACCGGCCTTGAGGGCCGTTTCGATGCCTTCCATCACCTGGGCAAAGCGGGGCTTGCCGGTGATCTGCGTGAAGCGGTCCGCCCGCAATGTATCGAGCGAGACGTTGATGCGCACGACTCCGAGATTGGCCAGCGCCGTTGCCATCTGGGCCAGCTGGGACCCATTGGTCGTCAGCGTTATTTCCCTGAGGCGTCCGCTTTCAAGATGGCGGGAGAGGGAACTGATGAGCGTCAGGATGCCTCTGCGCACCAGAGGCTCGCCTCCTGTCAACCGTAGCTTGCGCACGCCCTGATCGACAAACAGGCTGCACAGCCGGTCCAGCTCTTCAAGGCTGAGCACTTCGGGCTTGGGCAGAAAGGTCACATTTTCGCCCATGCAGTAGAAACAGCGGAAATCGCAGCGGTCCGTAACCGACAGTCGCAGATAGTCGATCTTGCGGCCAAAGGAATCTGTCATTCCTTGCGAGCGGGGCTTTTTCCTGGGTGAAGTCATTTCGATGCCTCCCAACACCGGTATTGTCTTTTGGCTCGCAGGGCTTCATCGCTGATGTGTCTGGTTGGCCTGCGTTTCTTGTCTGCATACTTATCTTCTCAGCTTAAGCGTGTCTTTCCGGTTGTCATGCGCGCTGGCCTGTTTCCTTCCTTGTGTCCTCAACTTCGATATGCTTGACAGAAAACTCGCGACCGGCGAGGCAACGCGTATCAAACGAGCCGCATCGGGGGCAGGGTTCTGGTATGACGGGCGAGCGCGGGAAATAGACCGTCTCGCAGGTTTGGCATTGCAGCTTGAGGCTTACCCAGTCGATCGTCAGCCTTGATCCATCGGCGATCGTGTCACTGGCAATGGCATCGAAGCAGAAGCGGAATGTATCCTCCTCAATGGCCACTGCGGTTCCCAGCTCGACTGTAACGCCAATAACTTTAGAGGCGTCATAAGAATTCGCTACCCGTTCCGTAAGTTGAATGATGCTTTGACAGAGCGATAGCTCGTGCATAGAGATTGTCCTTTAGTTTAACAAAGGAAACGGGAGATTCATTTAGTAGATTGAGTGAAGTCAACCGCGTTTTAAGTTAAATGTCAAAGCGTCTTCAATGATATACATGGTCGGTGAAAAACAGTAAAAGCGATTCTTTTATTGATTATCATCATCGTTTCCGACACTTAAAAACTGACTGTCGGGTACCTTACAAAATATATTTTTTACTTTGTCATCCGCGTGACAGACCACCTCGATTGACACGCGCACATTGGTCCCAAAAGGGGAACCGGTATGGCTGCCGACCAGCGTCCGAAACCGGTCTCCTGAGTGGAGGACCAAAATAATGACGACCCTGGACCTGATGAGTCTGGCCTGGATGGGGGCTATTTTTCTATTGTGCGGCGAGATCGGGGCTTTGCTGAGCCTTAGGAATCCAGTCCGCGTTTTCATCGTCTCGACTATTGCAGAAATCGGTTATGTTCTGATCGGCCTCGGGATCGGCGGTGCCGCCGGTGAAACCGGGGCTTATATGCATGTCACCTATCAGCTTGTCATGCGCGGGCTGGTCTTGATAAGCGGCTGGTATCTCATCCGACGCACGGCGTCTATCTGGTTGACGGATCTGGCTGGTAGCGGCCAGCGGATGCCACTTGCTGCCACCCTGTTCGGCTTTGGCATGTTTTCGGTCATGGGTCTGTCGCCATTCAAGGGCTCCTATTCCAAGTTCCTCATTCTCTATGCAGCTATCGAGCAGGGGCAGTGGGCCATCGCCGCAGTGGGAACCATCGCGTCGATCGTTGCTGCCGTTTATTATCTGATCCTCATCCAGAGGATCTGTTTCGAGAAATCAGAACATCGCGTCAAGCTGCAACCTGCTCCATCGCTGGCCATGCCGCTGGCGATCCTCCTAGCTGTCGTTGCAGCCGTGATCAGCGTCTTTCCGGCACCAGTCGAGCAGATGGCTGCCGGTCTTGCCGGTTATGCCAGCCTTGAAGGACTGCCCGAGTTCGAGTCGCCCTGGGCGCTTCTGGTGCTTGTCCCCTATATCGGCGCTTTCGCGATATATGGGGTGGGGCGTGTCTCTGCGCGCCTGCGTGATCTGGCGGCTGTGGCGCTTGCGATCGCCAGCGTTGCCATGGTGGCGTTGGATACGGGCCTTGATCCGACCTCGAAACTGTTTGCCCTGCTGTTCTCCGGCATTATTGCGGTCATGGTCATCTACTCGGTTGGCTATATGGCAAAAGAGGAATGGGCGAACCGCTACTACTTCTTCACGTTCCTGATGCTCGGCTCGATGCTCGGCCTGACCACCGCGCACGAATTCGGCAACTTCTATGTCTATTGGGAGCTGATGACCTGGACGTCCTACTTCCTCGTCATTCATGAACAGACCCAAAAGGCCCTGAAAGCTGGTCTGGTCTATTTCGTCATGTGCGCCGGTGGTGCCTATCTGATGCATTACGGCATGCTGGTTGCTCATGCGGAAATCGGATCATTCGAATTTACCGCCCTTGCCCAAGGGTTCGGCAGTATCGCCCCGTTGGCTGGCCTGGTCATCGTTACTGCTGTCTTCCTGGGGTTTGCAGTGAAAGCCGGCATGGTGCCATTTCATGCCTGGCTTCCACTTGCCCATCCGCAGGCGCCGTCATCGGTCTCCGGGCCGCTGTCGGGGATCCTGACCAAGGCGGGGCTGTTCGGCATCGTCAAGATCCTGTTTGGTGTCTTCGGCGTTTCGGCTGTGGCTCGCGCCACCGGCAACGGTATCGACCTGCACACCGTCCTGATCGCGCTTGGCTGCATCACCTTGCTCTATGGCGAGATTCGCGCCCTGTTTGAGAAGGAGCTCAAGCGGATGCTGGCCTTCTCGACATTGGCGCAGGTTGGTGAAATCACCGCAATTCTGGGGTTGGGCACGGCTCTGGCAACTGATGCTGCGCTGTTGCATGTGCTCAATCACGCGGTCATGAAAACCCTGCTCTTCTATGCAGCCGGGGCTTTCATCATGCGCACCGGCCTGCGGCAGATCAGCGATCTGGCAGGGCTTGGCAAGAAGATGCCATTCACCGCCGGTGTCTATGCGCTAGGCAGCGTTGCCCTGATGGGGTTGCCGCCGTTCTCCGGCTTCATCTCCAAATTCCTGATGATCTACGCCGCTGCACAAGCGGGCCAGTATGCCGTCGCCACAGTCCTTCTGCTGGGGGGCATTATTGGCGTGGTCTATTACACCCGTGTCATCGGCGTTCTGTTCTATCACCCCTCGGCCGCAGCAATCAGTGAGGTGAAGGAAGCGCCTGTCACCATGCGACTGGCCATGGGCATTCTGGCCGCAGCCATTGTCTTTGGTGGCTTGTTGCCGACCTATCAACTTGGCCTGATCATGCCGATCGGCGATCAGCTGGCTGCCAGTGCCGGTCTTGCTCCGGCTGTCCTGCCGGATCTGGTCATGCAGTGGCCATTGTCTGCCGGTCTGGTGATGGTCGGAGCGATTGTCGTGCTGCTTCTGGGGCGCTTCTCTGTGGCCTGGGCCGGTCGTCTGGCTGTGCTCACCCTGTTGCTGGCCGTCGCTGCCGTCCTTGCTCAGCCAGACCGCTACGATACGCTCTCCTTCTGCTTTGCCTTGCTGATCGCAGGGGTAGGGGCACTCAATATGCTCCATACCACGGCCTATCTGGCGCATAGTCACGCCCAGCCCCGCTTCTATTTCGCCTTTCTGGTGATGATTGCCGGTCTTCTGGGCATGACAGCAGCCACGGACCTGTTCAACTTCTTTGCCTTCTGGGAGCTGATGAGCGCCTGGGCCCTGTGGGCGGCAATTGTCCATGAGGAAACCGCAGTCGCTCGCAGGGAAGGCTTCAAATACTTCCTCTTCAACACCATCGGCGCGTCCCTCCTGTTCCTTGGCGTTACGATGGTCGCTGCCCAAAGCGGTACTTTCCTCCTGGCTGCTTTGGGTGACGCGCTCGCCACCCTGCCAGCCGCCACGATTGCGCCTGCCATCGTGCTGGTCTTCCTTGGCATGGTGATGAAAGCGGCCCAGCTGCCGATCCGCATCGACTATCAGATGCACCCGGCCGCAGCGCCAACCCCAGTGTCCGGATATATCTCGGCGGTTCTGCTGAAAAGCGGCCCGTGGGGTGTGCTCAAGCTGTTTGTCGCTTTCGGCGGCGCCACCGTGTTTGCCAAGCTTGGCGGGACTGTGGCCGGACAACCGGTGTTGCTCTATGCGATCTCGATCATTGCGGGCATCACCATTGTCTATGCCGGTGTCATGGCGGTCATCCAGAACAGCATCAAGATGGTGCTGATCTATTCCACCGTCTCCCAGCTCGGCTATGTTCTGTTGGCGCTGTCTCTTGGCACCACGCTCGGGGTCGCCGGTGGCCTGCTGCACTTCGTCAACCACATGCTGCTCAAGGACACCCTGTTCCTCGTTGCCGGTGCCATCATGGTCAACAGCCATGCCACCATGCTCGACGAACTGGGTGGGCTTGGCCGCAAGATGCCTCTGACCTTCGGCCTGTTCCTGTTCTCGGGCCTGTCGCTGGCCGGTGTTCCGCCGCTCAATGGCTTCAGCTCGAAATGGATGATCTTTGAAGCATCCTTCCAGTCCGGCCATTGGCTGCTTGGTGCCATGGCAATGATCGGCAGCCTGTTCACGCTGGCCGCTGTGCTGAAGTTTGCCCATGCCGCCTTCATGGGGACACCGAACCCGCGCAGTGAAAGTGCTCGGGAAGCCCCGGTTGCGATGCTCATTCCCATGGGTGTTCTCAGCCTTGGCAGTCTGGCGCTTGGTCTCTTCCCCGGTCTTGCTCTGGTGCCGATCGCCGCCATCATGTCCGATCTCGGCATGACCCCGATTGCCGCCACGCTGACCGGTCCGTTGCCGGGGCTGGATGGCTGGAGCCCGATGCTGCTGTCCGTACTGGTACTGGTGTTCGGACTCATCCTGCTGCCCTGGCTGCGCCTTGGTCGCAAGGCCGGCGTGGTCCGCTCCAATGCCCATGTCTGCGGCGTCGGCGATCTTTCCGATGGTCAGACCCGGCTTGGTGCCAACAGCCTCTTTGAAACCCCCGACAAGGCGATCCACGGGCTGCTGCCCAAGGGGATCGGCTCTGGAACCCAAGCGTAAGGGAGGGAACAACCATGTCCACGCAACTCACTACACTTCTTGCGGTATTCCTGTTCCCCGGCGGCCTGTTCGCTCTGGTGCTAGGGCTGTCGCTCAAGGGCCTCGACCGGCGCGTCGCCGCTCGTCTTCAGGGGCGCATCGGGCCGCCACTTGCCCAGCCATTCTTTGACCTCGTCAAGCTCGGCTTCAAGCGCACGATGGTGCCTGCCACGGCAAGTCAGCCGGTCTTTCTGGGAGCGCCGCTCGTTGGTGTCGTCTCCATGCTGGTTGCTGTGGCCCTGGTGCCGGTTTCCGGGCTCTACAGCCCGGACCCGATGCTGGGCAACCTCATCGTGCTGCTTTACCTGTTGATGGTTCCGGCCATTGTCCTGATGATCGCAGGCTCGGCCTCGACCTCTCCCTATGGTGCGCTCGGCTTTTCGCGGGAAATGACCCTGATGCTGGCCTATGAAGCCCCGATCGTGCTGGCCGTGCTGGCCGTTGCTCTGCGCACCGGCATGGGGCAGGGCGGTGTCATCACCTTCTCGCTCACTGACATCATCGCCTACCAGCGCAGCCATGGCATGTTCCTGCTCGATCCGGTGATGTGGCCAGCGCTGGCTGCCTTTGCCCTGTTCTTCCCGGCCAACCTCGGGATCATCCCCTTTGACATCCCCGAAGCCGAAACCGAAGTGCTCGAAGGGCCGCTACTTGAGTATTCCGGTCCGGCGCTGGGGCTGTTCAAGGTGATGTCCGCACTCAAGGCCGTTGTTGTTCTTAGCCTCGGCATAGCCCTCTTCATGCCGCTGCCCTTCGACGGCATCTGGGGTCTGGTTGGCTGGCTGGTGCAACTGGCCGTGCTGATGGAAATCGGCGTCACCGTGGTGCGCCTGTCCATGGGCCGCATGCGGATCGACCAGGCCTTCGGCTTTTTCCTCAAGTGGCCGCTGCTGCTCGCCATCGCCAGCGTTGTCACCGTCACCATCGTGGCCTGAGATTTGGAGACAGATGAAATGAACATGATCCCCGACTTCAAGTCGATAGCGACAAAATCTCCATGGATCTATCGCATCAACGCCGGGTCCTGCAACGGTTGCGACGTCGAAATGGCCACGACCGCCCTGATCCCGCGCTATGACATCGAGCGGCTCGGCTGCCAGTATTGCGGTTCTCCGCGCCATGCCGACATCGTGCTGATCTCCGGCCCGTTGACAACCAAGGTCATGCAGGCTGCGCTGGTGGTCTTCAACGAGATCCCGGACCCCAAGGTCACTGTTGCTGTGGGCGTTTGCCCGATCTCGGGCGGCATCTTCCGCGAGAGCTATTCGGTGAAAGCGCCGATCGATCAGTATTTCCCCGTCGACGTCAATGTTCCCGGTTGCCCGCCGCGCCCGCAAGCCATCATCGAAGGCGTGGCCAAGGCAATCGAGATCTGGCGAGAGCGGATGTGAGGAGGGTTAGCGAGATGAATTTCCTGCAATTGTTTGCGCACAATCTGACACAGGGGCCTTTCACGGATCCGTTCCCCTTCCAGCCGGCACCAACAGCCAAGCGCTTTCGCGGCAAGATCGAGTTCGATCCCGAAACCTGCGAAGGTTGCCGCAAATGCGAAAAGGTCTGCCCGGCGGGCGCCATCCGGTTCACCAAGACCGACAAGGGGCTGGAGTTCGACTGCTGGCATGACAGCTGCGTCTTCTGTGGCAATTGCGAGTTCCATTGCCCGACCAACGCCATCCACCAGACCCAGGACTGGCATCTGGCCCATGTCCAACAGGACAAATACAGCATGGTCGCCCATGGCGTGATCCCCAGCCACGAGTGCCCGAGCTGCGGCAAACCGGCGCTC
The DNA here is from genome assembly GCF_003574655.1 of Cohaesibacter haloalkalitolerans. GTDB lineage: Bacteria > Pseudomonadota > Alphaproteobacteria > Rhizobiales > Cohaesibacteraceae > Cohaesibacter > Cohaesibacter haloalkalitolerans. Next base: position 61,745 of record NZ_QNUM01000012.1, on the reverse strand, counting down.
TTCACTGCGGCTCCTGCCAACAAGGTCAAGGGCTTCAGTGAAGCGGAGATCGCCGAATTCCGCGCCCTGTGCCCGAAATGTCGCGGCAAGTATCTCAGAGACAGAAAGAGCCGGTGATGACACGTTTTCCTGAAAATTTCGAAGCCAGCCTGAACGCGGCAGCGCCACACGGCGTGAATCTGACGACCACGACTGATGACCATGGCGTCTCGGTCATGTGGTGCGAACTCGCAGACAGGGATGATCTTTCCGCCGTGGGAGAATGCCTGCGCAGCTATCACGCGCGGCTGGCCATGGTCACCGCTAACAAACCACCCGCTCCCGAAGAAGAAGAGGAGGAACAGGACGAGGAGGATGAAGGTGCAGCAGAAGCCGAAGCGCATGTACCCGAACAATCGATGAGCTTTGGCGGTACGCCGCAAGACGGTACATCCTATGAACTGGTCTATCACTTCGACGTGGGTGGAGACTATGTGAATGTCGTAGCATTTCTCCCCGCTGGCGGTTCCATAGCCTCCCTCACGCCCTTGTTCCGCTCGGCCGACTGGCCGGAACGGGAGATCATGGAGATCTACTCCGTCACCATCACCAACCATCCGGATCCGAGACGCCTGTTCCTCGACGAGAGCATTGATGGTGCCGTTCTCGACCGGTTGATCCCTTTCTCCCAGATGGCAAATGCGTCCACCTCTGATGAGCTGTGGGCGCGCGTCATGGCCGCAGCCAAGGAGGCATGAGCATGACCGATCACACCGTTGCCTGCAGCTACAAGATACCCGTCGGCCCGCTGCATGTTGCCCTTGAAGAGCCGATGTATTTCCGCGTCGCCGTCAAGGGGGAAACCATCGAGACCGTCGAACTCAATGCCGGCCATGTTCATCGCGGGGTCGAATATCTGGCCACCAAGCGCACACTGTTGCAGAACATGATCCTGACCGAGCGCATCTGCTCGCTCTGTTCGAACAGCCACCCCGAAGCGCTGGCCATGGCTGCTGAAACCATCGGCGCGGTGGAGGTTCCCGAACGGGCCCAGTATCTCAGGGTGATTGCGGGCGAGGTCAAACGCGTTGCTTCCCATCTGTTCAACGTCGGCATTCTGGCCCATCTGGTCGGTTATGAGGCCCTGTTCATGCATGCCATGCAGGTGCGTGAAGTCGCACAGGATCTCAAGGAGGCCGTCTATGGCAACCGCATGGACCTTGGCGCCCATTGTCTTGGCGGCACCCGCTGCGACATGGACGACGAGGCCATCACTTATATGCGTTCAGCCCTCGACAAGCTCGAACCCGATGTGCGCGAGCTTGAAAAGACCTATCGCACCAATGGCTCGATCCTGCGCCGGACGAGAGGGATTGGCATCCTTTCCCATGCCGACGCCATCGCCTGTGGTGTTGTCGGTCCGGTGGCCCGCGCCAGCGGCATTCAGTATGACGTGCGCACCGCCGCCCCCTACCATGTCTATGACCGGCTGCCCGTGAATGTGCCGGTGCTGGACGGATGCGATGTCTGGTCCCGTGCGATGATCCGCCTTAGCGAGGCGGTCAATTCGATCGAGATCCTCCGGGTTTGCCTCGATCAGCTGCCCGAGGGGCCAATCAACGACGGTGGCGACCCCTACATCCCGCCGGGACAGGCCATCGCCCGCACGGAGGCTCCGCGCGGCGAGCTGGTCTACTACCTGAAAACAAACGACAATCCCGAACCGGAACGACTGAAATGGCGCGTGCCGAGCTATCCCAACTGGGATGCTCTGACCTTCATGCTGAAGGAAGCCAAGGTCGCCGATATCGCGATCATCGTGAACAGTATCGACCCGTGCATTTCCTGTACGGAGCGGTGAAACACGCCCCGGTTCTGCGCTTGCCGCAAGGCAAGGGCAGGGCGGGGACTGGAGACCAGGGCATGCCCATGCGCCACGCTTGATCGTGGTCCGGGACATGACCTGCAACGGCGGTCCGGGAGGTCGGACCCGCCAAAGAAGACTGAGAGGAGAAAACAATGGCTTACGCAATCGATCAGGACATCTGTGAAGCCTGTGGCGCATGCATCGACGAATGCCCGAACAAGGCCATCACCCGCAAAGGCAAGCTCTATTCCATCAACGCAAGCAAATGCAAGGAATGCGAGGGCGACTTCGACGAACCGCAATGTGTGGAAGTCTGCCAGTCGGGCGCGGTTTATCACGTGTGACGCCACCGCGGGCCTGCCGCCGCTGAATGGTGACCGGAAAGGACGGACCAAGCTGCCCGCTCCCTCCTGTGGCCATCTCAGAGGACCAGCCGGCGGCAGGTCTGAGGTCGCTTCATTGGGGTCAACTTGAAAGGCCAATTTGAAAGGCGAGGACAATGAAGGTGTTCAAGGAACTGATCAGGGAGCACGAGGCCGGACGGCCCTGTGCCCTGGCATCGATCGTCACCACAAACGGCTCCATCCCCGCGTCGGACAAGGCAAAGATGCTTGTTCGCGCCGATGGGTCGATCGTGGGAACGGTCGGCGGTGGTCTTGCGGAAGGAAAGATCATCGAGGCCGCCAGAAAGGCGATGGAGAATGGCAAATCGGAGATGATTTCCTTCAACCTGCATGACAACCCGCTGATGGACAGCGGCATGGTGTGCGGGGGGAGCCTTGACATTTTCGTCGAACCCTTTCTGCCCGCAGTAACGCTCTACATGTTCGGTGGCGGCCATGTCGGACTGGTGACAGCCGAACTGGCCCATCGCGTCGGCTACCACGTTGTGGTGATCGATGACCGTGCCGAATTTGCCAATGCAGAGCGCTTTCCCTTTGCGGTGAAGACCCTTGCGGGACCCTGGCAGGAGACGATGAAGGAACTTGAGCCGAATGCCCGCTCGATCATCTTCATCGCGACCCGCGGACATATTTGCGACAAGGAGGTTCTGGCCTGGGCGGTCAATACCCCTGCGAGCTACATCGGCATGATCGGCTCTAAACGCAAGATCCGCACCATCAATAGCAAATTGCTGGAGGCCGGAATTTCCGCCCAACAGCTGAGCCGTGTCCGAGCACCGGTGGGATTGGAGATCGGTGCCGACAACCCGGAGGAAATCGCCGTTTCGGTGGTTGCCCAAATGATCGCTCATGTCCGGGGCGCTGAAGAATTGGACGGACAATCGAGGACCATAGGTGATTTGTACCTAACAGCCAATTCAGGGACTGAAAATGGGGAGGATCTAGTGCACGCGAGTGCCTAGCTCTCGGGAACCAGCAGGCGGATGGAGCTTTCCAGCCGCAGGATTAGGAGAAGAGTGATGAAGAGAATACAACTGAACGTCAACGGAGTGGATCGCTGGATCGTTGCCGAGCCAGAAGCCTCCCTTGCTGATGTATTGCGCAAACAGATGATGCTGACCGGCTGCAAGGTCTGCTGCGACGACGGCCAGTGCGGCTCGTGCACCGTCATCATCGATGACAAGCCGATCCGTTCTTGCAACAAGAAGATCGGTGATGTGCGCGAAGGCGCCAGAATCACGACAATCGAGGGCGTCGGCACACCGGGCAACCTGCACCCGATCCAGATCGCCTGGATGACCCATGGTGGCGCACAGTGCGGTATCTGCACGTCCGGCTTCATCATGTCTTCCAAGGCGCTGCTGGAAAAGAACATCAACCCGACCCGCGAAGAGGTCCGCAAATGGTTCAACCGGAACCGCAACCTCTGCCGCTGCACCGGTTACAAGCCGCTGGTCGACGCGGTAATGGATGCCGCCGCCGTCATGCGCGGTGAAAAGACGGTTGCCCAGATCATGCCGAAACCGAAGGAAGACGGCTCGATCCTCGGGACATCCCATATTCGCCCGTCGGCAGAAGCCAAGGTTACCGGCACATGGGACTTCGGTGCCGACATTGCCCTGCGCATGCCGGAAGGCACTTTGCGCCTGGCGCTGGTTCAGGCCGAAGTGCCGCATGGCCTGATCAAGGGCATCGATACCGCTGAAGCCGAAACCATGCCCGGCGTTGCCAAGGTCATCACCTGGGAAGACGTCAAGGGCCGGAACGCCATCACCGGTCTCATCACCTTCCCGGACAACAAGGGCGATGGTTGGGACCGTCCGATCCTCTGCAAGGAAAAGATCTTCCAGTATGGGGACGCCATTGCAATCGTTGCGGCCGACACCGAAGAGCATGCCCGCGCGGCAGCCAAGAAGGTGAAGGTCGATGTCGAGGTTCTGCCTGCCTACATGTCAGGCTTTGCGGCTCTTGCGCCGGACGCCATCGAAATTCATCCAGGCACGCCGAATGCCTACTATGAACAGGGCGTCGTCAAGGGGGCGGACACCAAGCCGCTGCTGGCGAGCGCTTCCCAACTGGTTGACATCACCACCTATTGCAGCCGCCAGCCACATCTGCATCTGGAGCCGGACTGCGGGGAGGCCTATGTCGATGAAGATGGCGTTCTGACAATCCTGTCGAAATCCATCGGCGTGCATCTGCATCATGCCATGATCTGTCCGGGCCTTGGCCTGGAGCCGGACAAACTGCGCCTGATCCAGAACCCGACCGGTGGCACCTTCGGCTACAAGTTCTCCCCGACCATGGAAGCCCTGCTGGGCGTTGCTGCCCTTGCCACCGGCAAGCCGGTATCTCTGGTCTATGACCAGTATCAGAACATCACCTACACAGGCAAACGCAGCCCGGTCAACATCAACATCAAGCTTGGCTGCAACGCCGATGGCAAGTTGACCGCGATGGAAACCGACTGGTGGCTCGATCACGGTCCATATTCCGAATTCGGTGATCTGGTCACCCTGCGTCAGGCCCAGTTCACCGGTGCGGGCTACCATCTGGAAAACATCCGTGGCAAGGGCCTCACGGTTGCCACCAACCACGCATGGGGCTCCGCCTTCCGCGGTTATGGGTCGCCGCAGGCCTTCCTTGCTTCTGAAACGGCGATGGACATTCTGGCCGAGAAGATGGGCGAGGATCCGTTCGAGTTCCGCTACAAGAACCTTTATAACGAAAACTCGACAACCCCGACCGGACAGAAGCCTGAAGTGCTGGTTCTGCCTCAGCTGTTCGACATGCTGCGGCCGAAATATCAGGAAGCCAAGAAGCGTTGCGCAGAGCTGTCCACCGATGAAGTCAAACGCGGCGTCGGTATCGCTCTGGGCATCTATGGCTGCGGTCTTGATGGTCCGGATAGCTCCAACGCCCGTGCCGAACTGACCAAGGACGGGGTCACCATCTACAACGCCTGGGAAGATCACGGGCAGGGGGCTGATCTCGGCACACTGACCATGGCCCATGAAGTGCTGCGGCCAACCGGCATCAAGCCGGAACAGATCTCTCTGGTCATGAATGACACCAACGGTCCGAACTCCGGTCCCGCTGGCGGCAGCCGTTCCAACGTCTTCACCGGCAACGCCACCCGCGTCGCAGCAGAGATGCTGCTCAATGCGATGAAGAAAGAGGATGGCACTTACCGGACCTACGACGAGATGGTCGCCGATGGCATCCCGCTCGTCTATGACGGTAACTGGGTTGCAGCCGCCTGCACCGATTGTTCTTCCGAAACCGCTCAGGGCAATCCGTTCCCGATCTACATGTATGAAGTGTTCATGCCTGAGGTTGAGGTCGAGGTCGAGACCGGCGAAGTTCGGGTGGTCAAGTTCACCACGTCCGTCGACGTTGGCACCATCATCAACAAGGCCACCGTGGATGGTCAGATTTATGGCGGTCTGGCGCAGGGTATCGGTTTGGCCCTGTCCGAAGACTTCGAGGATCTGGAGCTTCATACCAATCTGATGGATTGCGGCATTCCTTATCCGAAGGACATCCCCGATGACATCGAGATCCTGTATCTGGAAACGCCACGTGCTGACGGACCGTTCGGGGCAGCTGGTGTCGGTGAAGCGCCGCTGACTGCGGCTCATCCGGCCATCCTGAACGCCATCTACAACGCCTGTGGCGTGCGCATCTTCCGTGTTCCGGCCCTTCCGGAAATCATCAGAACGGAACTCGAGGCAAAGGCAGCAAGGGAAAAAGCCCCTAAAGAGTTCGCCTGAGTCTGAATCGGAACGGCGTGGCTTACTTCTTCCGCAGCCACGTCCGTTTCAGTGGGCGCGGGGTCGGGTATGCCTCTTACTCGACCCTGTTCCTCCCCGCCAAGCTTGCTGGACCCGGATCCTCCGGGCCCGGCAATAGAGACCGACCAACGGGGCAACAAGATGGATAGCGATCAGGTAAAGCGACTGGAAGCAAGATGCATCGAAGAACAACCTCCCGCCTGCGAGGTGTCCTGTCCCTTGCATGTCGATGTCAGGGCGATGCTGGCCAAGGTGAAACTGGGGGATTTTCCGGCGGCATTCGCCCTATATTCCCGCGTTGTGCCATTTCCGGCCATCCTTGGCCATATCTGTGATCACCCCTGCGAGGCAGGTTGTCGCCGGGCCGAGGCTGGTGGTGCTGTGCGCATTTCCCAAATCGAGCGGACACTGGTCGATGAGACTTGTTCCACCCTGCGCCGACAGGCTCAACGGATCGCCAGACCCAAGCACGTGACCGTCGTCGGGGCCGGGTTGTCCGGATTGACTGCAGCATTCGATCTGGCCATGAAGGGCCACAAGGTCACCGTTCTGGAAGCGGACGCCCATCCGCTCGAACGGTTGCATCACGATTATGAACCGCACATTCTTCCGCCGTCTGCGATTGCCCTTGATCTGGGTAGTCTTGCCGCCCTTGGCGTTGACATCCGCTGTCGCAGCCGGGTGACTGGCGGCGAGGGACCGCTGGGCCTTGCAAGCCTGATCGAAGACCAGGACGCCATTCTGCTCGCCCTCGGGCCGGGCGTTGCCGCAGCCTTTGCCCCGACCATAAAGCTCAGCGACAATGGCCGCATTGAAATCGACCCCGACAGCCGCGCGACCAGCCACCCGAAGATCTTCGGTGGCGGTTATCACGGGGCGTTGGGCGAGGTCTATTCTCCGGTGAAGTCCATCTATGACGGACGGCGGGCCGCCGGGTCCATAGACCGCTTCCTTCAAGGCGCCTCCCTGATGGCCAACCGGGACGGCACCAAGGCAACGACCTCCTGCCTCTACGTCAATATCGAAGCGCACCCTGCCGTCCCTCCCGTCGAGGCCGCCAACAGCAAGATCGGCTACACCCCCGATGAGGCCATAGCAGAAGCGGACCGTTGCTTCCCTTGCAATTGCCTTGAGTGCACCAAGGCCTGCGCCTATCTCACTCATTACAAGACCTATCCAAAGCGGGCTGTTCGCGAAATCCATAACAATCTCAGCATCGTCATGGGCAATCGCAAGGCCAACCGCATGATCGATAGCTGCACGCTTTGCGGATTGTGCGAGACGGTCTGTCCGACAGATCTGGCCATGGGCGATGTCTGCCTTGAGGCGCGCCGGGAGATGGTGGACAACGGCCACATGCCTGCCTCCCATCACGACTTTGCCTTGCGGGACATGGCTGACAGTCGCTCGCACCGCTCCGCCTTTGTCCGCCACCAGCCCGGTCATGACGCCAGCGCCTATCTGTTCTTTCCCGGTTGCCAGTTGGCTGCATCGGCGCCTGAGCAGGTCCAGAAGCTCTATCAGCATCTGGGCGAAACACTCGCCGGTGGTGTTGGCCTGATGATGGATTGCTGTGGAGCGCCCGCCCATTGGGCCGGACGCAAGGCTCTGCATGATGAGGTGGTGGCTCACCTGCGTGAAAGCTGGCAGGCTGCTGGCCAACCGGAGATCATCACGGCCTGCGCCACCTGCCTGTCGATGTTCCGGAAGACGATGCCCGATCTTCCCGTGCGATCCCTCTGGCCACTTCTTGCCGAGGCCCCGTTACCGAAGTCAACGAGGCCCGTTGCGCCCGGAACGGTATTTGCCATTCACGATCCATGCACAGGCCGTCACGAGAGCGAGGTTCACACTGCAGTCCGATCCATCGCCGCCGATATAGGCCTGACGGTGCGGGAAATATCCGGGCCGGAGCTGACAACCTGCTGCGGTTATGGCGGTCTGGTGACTTTTGCCAATCGGGAGGTGGCTGACGCCATCGTCGACAAGCGGGCCGCGGAACGCCCCGAGGACTATCTGGCCTACTGCGCCATGTGCCGGGACAATTTCGCCCGGCGTGGCAAACGCTCCGCTCACCTGCTCGACTTCCTGTTCCCGGTTGAGGGAGATACCGATCCGGCTGCCCGTCCGGATCCGGGTTTCTCCAACCGACGAGACAACAGGGCCCGTTTGAAAAGCCGATTGCTGCGAGAGTTATGGGGAGAAACCATGCAAGACCCGGATCCTGAATGGACCATCCTGATTTCAGATGCCGTTCGCGCCGACATGGAGCGCAAGTTGATCCTCACCGACGAGGTTTGCGCCGTCGTGGCTCATGCGGAAACAAGCGGCCAGAAGCTGAAGGACCGCAAGAGCGGTCATCTGATCGCGACCCTGCGCACCGGGCCGGTGACCACCTGGGTGGAATATGAACTGACCGATGAAGGGGCGCTCATCCACCGCGCCTATGGCCATCGCATGGATGTGGAGGCACAAAAATGACAACTCCCGGCGACTTTGAAATACCGCAGGTGGACGATCTGATGTGCGCCCGATGTGATACGCCGCTCAAACAGGGCAAGGTTCTGGCCAGCTATATGGGCCAGACCTTTCCTGTGGACCTGCCGATCTGCCCGACCTGCGGCTTTGTCTATATTTCCGAAGAGCTGGCCTATGGTCGGATGCTGAAAGTCGAACAGGCGCTGGAGGACAAATGAAGATCTACAGTCCCCACGGTGTGACTGAACCGGAACCCCAGCAGAGCGTGGGGCAGCATGCCAATGGCTGCTCGGGCCTGTTCGGGTATGGCCTTGTTACCGATCGGAATGGCGATCCTCTGAGCCCCGGTGGACCGCAACTGACCGGGGAGCTGCTTGATCGGGCGGGCTTTCGAGACGGAGACCGTGTGGTCGATGTGGGGTGTGGGCAGGGCCGCAGCCTTGGCGACATGATCCGCCGCGGATTGAACGTGGTGGGTGTCGACACTGATGCGGCCCCTCTCGCAATGGCCCGAAACCTGCTGCCGGATGTGGATCTTTTCTGCTGCAGCGGTGCGGCCATGCCACTTGGGACCGGCTCCATGGACGGGGTGTTGTCCGAATGTGTGCTGACGGTCATGCCCGATCATCGCGCCGCCCTTGCCGAGTGGTTCAGGGTTTTGCGTGGCGGGGGGCGGCTGGCCCTTTGCGATGTCTATGCCCGCAACCCCGAGGCAGCGGACAGCGAAGACACGACAAGGGCGATCCGCCTTCTTTCCGCGGAAAGGATAAGAAAGGCAATCGGTCTGGCGGGGTTCCAACTGCTGGCTTTCGAAGATCGCTCCGAATGCCTGCGCAGCTTTGTGGCCCGCTTCATCTTCCGTTTCGGCTCGCTTGATGCCTTGTGGGGGGATGCGCGCACCGGCGCCCGAATGCGCGCCGTAAAACCCGGATATTACATGGCTATTGCGGTCAAGCCGACCGGCCGGGTGGCCACTCCGCCAAGGGGAAACTGTCAGGAGGCAGGGATATGACCGAAGACTCCTTTCGCGTGGCCGAGCTGCTGCTCGCCGATCTCAAATGCAGCCACATCATGATGATCCTGGCGCTGGAAGCGGCAGGTCGACAGGACCCGAACCTCGTGCGCGCCATGTCCGGTCTTGCTGTCGGCATGGGGCAGGGCATGACCTGCGGTATCCTTTCCGCCGGATGCTGCGTTGTCGGCATGCTGGCGGGCAAGGCCAGCGAGGAAGAAAGCGAAGACAGCCGATTTGTCGACATTCTCGAGGAGTTCGGTGGCTGGTTCAAGCATCGCTGTAGCGAGGAATATGGCGGCTGCAATTGTAGCGACATCATGCAGTTTGACCTCAATCTCCGAGCCCAGCGTTGTCCGGCCCTGATTTCTGAGAGCTGGCAGAAGCTCAACGAGATACTCGAACGCTATGACCTTGATATCACGCACCCGCCGCGTGGTGGGGAAGCGGGCGAGGAAGCGGACACATTGGGGTTCCTCTCATGATGGATCTTGCGCAAATCGAAACGCTCGAAAGACAAGCCCAGACAAGCGACAACGAGGCCCCGATCGCGGCTGTCATCCTGGCCGCCGGGCTGTCCTCACGCATGGGGGCGTTCAAACCTCTGTTGCCGTTCGGAGAGGGCACAATATTGAGCCATGTCGTGCAGGTGGCGCAGCAAGCGGGAGCCGATCCCGTTCATGTCGTGATCGGCCACAAGGCGGACCAGCTTCGCCCCCATGTCGAGCACCTTGGTGCTGTTGCCGTGATCAATCCTCATTTTGAAGATGGCATGTTCAGTTCCATCAGGGCCGGGATCGCCTCTCTGCCAAGTGAGACGTCCGGCTGTCTGCTGATGCCCGTCGATATCCCGCTGGTCAGGCCAACGACCCTTCGGCGTGTCATGGCAAAAGCGCGGCGCAACCAGTCCATGCTGGTCCATCCGCTGTTCGACGGCACCACTGGTCATCCTCCCTTTATCGGGCGGGCCCTGTTTGGCGAACTGCTGGCGTCTGACGGGCAGGAGGGTGGAGCCGCCGCGATCCTGTCGCGCCATGGCTCGGATACGATCGCCGTGTTTGATTCCGGCTGCCTCAGGGATATGGACTTCCCGCAGGATCACGTTGCTCAACTGGCCGCTCTGGAAAATCACCATCTGCCGGACGGACGGGAATGCGAAGCGCTGTTCGATGCGGCGGGAACGCCGCAAACGGTGCGCCGTCACGGGCAGGCGGTGGCCAAATTGGCCGTCTTGCTGGCGGAAAATCTCAACGAACATGGCAGGGCGCTGGACATCGCTCTGGTCGGTGCCGCAGCATTGCTGCATGACATCGCCAAGGGTCAGCCCCATCATGCAACTGCAGGGGCGAACCTGCTCTCAGACTGGGGCTTCCCCGCTGTTGCCGATCTCGTCGGTCAGCACATGGCGCTTTCTGAGGGATACCGGCGGCTTGATGAAGTCGCCCTTGTCTATCTCGCCGACAAGCTCGTCTCGGGGGAGCAGATCGTTGGTCTTGAAGCGCGCTTTGCTCCGGCTTTCTCGCGCTTTGCGGACGACGCCGCAGCCTTGGCAGGCGTCCGCCGACGCCTCAACGATACCCTTGCCATCGTTGCCGCAATCACAGCTGAGGGTGTTGAGGTCCCAGGCGTACCGATGGAAATCAGAAACATGTTGGAGGCCGCATCATGACCTGTTCAGACAGTCGACTGGTTTTGAGCACGACGGAAAGCGTCTGCCCGGATTGCCTCAAAACCGTGCCCGCCATTCGATATGCCGAAGGGGATACGGTCTATCTGGAGAAGAGCTGCCCGGACCATGGAACCGTCAGTACACCCATCTGGCGTGGCCTCAAGAGCTATTTTCACTGGGATCGGTCACCGCGCAACCGCTCGGCAATCCTCAACCCGGCAACCCCGGTTGACAAGGGGTGCCCGCATGACTGCGGTATCTGCGCAGATCATCAGCAGCAGAGCTGCTGTGTCCTGCTCGAAGTAACATCCCGCTGCAACATTGCCTGTCCTTTCTGCTTTGCCTCGGCCGAGCGGGAGGGCACGGATGTGCCGATCGAGACGATCAGCCAATGGCTCGATACGCTCATGCAGCGCGCAGGCGGCAGGGTGCATATCCAGCTGTCCGGCGGCGAACCGACGGTACGGGATGACTTGCCGGAAATCATCAGCCTTGTGCGCTCGAAGGGCTTCTCCTTTGTCCAGCTCAACACCAATGGTGTGCGTCTGTCAAAAGAGCCTGACTATGTCAGGGCGCTGGCCGATGCCGGTCTGGATTGTGTTTTCCTGCAGTTCGATGGCGTCTCCGATACCGTCCACAAGGCCCTGCGCGGCGCCAAACTGGCCCGGGTCAAGGAAGAGGCAATTGCCGCCTGCGAGAAGGCCCGTGTCGGGGTGGTGTTGGTGCCAACCCTTGTTCCGGGCATCAACACCGATCAGATCGGCGCAATCGTGGACTATGCCAAGGCCCATATGCCGACCGTCCGCGCGGTGCATTTCCAGCCGGTCAGCTATTTCGGTCGGACACCGGAGCCACCCCGGCCCGAAACCCGCTTCACATTGCCGGAAGTCATGGATGCCCTGATCGCGCATGAGAAGGGCGGGATACTGCTCGATGATTTCCATCCCGGGTCTGCGGAAAATCCCTTCTGTTCCTTCAGCGGCCGCTTCATTGTTGAGGAAGATGGCCGCCTGATGCCGGATCAGCTCGCCCAGACGTCTTGTTGTTCGGGGGACGCCGATGCCGACAAGGGCCATGGTCAATCTTGCGGCTGTGGCGTTCCGGGAGAAGATCTGCTTGCGCTGCCACAAGTGGAAAAACCGGCGTCCGAAGGCTGTTGCTCGGGCTCATCGGAACCGGCACCTCATCCGCACGGGTCCTGCGGCTGCGGTGCGCCCGCTAAGGATCTGCTGGTGATGCAACCGGCTCCTGTCGCGTCTGAGGCGCATAACCATTCCCATGAAGATTGCTGCTGCTCCTCCGGAACCGAGACGCTTGCAGACCCGGCCAATGACAGCTGCTGTTGCGGCTCTGAAGCGGGGCGGGAGACTGCGCCCGGTGCTGATGTTGCCCGTGCCCGGCGCTATGTCGCCGACCAGTGGAGCAACGCCGAGGCGGACGAGGGCACCGACGACCCTGCCTTTGCGGCATTTGACGCGGTGTTGAAGCGGCGGGCGCACACGCTCGGCTTATCGGCGATGGTGTTTCAGGATGCCTGGACGCTGGATCTCGACCGGCTGCGCCAGTGCTATATCCATGTCATGATGCCTGACCAGAGAGCGGTACCTTTCTGCGCCTTCAATCTGACTGACCGCGAAGGGCGCTCCCTTTACCGGAAGGAGGGGGGATGCTGAACATCATCTTGCAGAGCGAGGGCGCAATGATCGATGTGCGCGGCTTCTGTCCCTTTGAAACCCTTGAGGAGCGCGACGCCTATCAGCTTGACCACATGCGGCAGACGATCCGCCACGCTCGGGCCAACAGTCCCTTCTATCGCCAGTTTGCCCATTGGCCCGAAGACCTGCCTCAGAGCCTTGAGGATCTGGCGGATCTGCCCTTCACATGGCCGGAGGATCTTGCGCGGAATGATCCTCCGCTCATGGCTGCGCCGCGCCGCCGGGTGGCGCGTATGGTGACGCTGGAAAGCTCGGGCACCACGGGAGCGCCCAAGCGCATGGCTTTCTCTGATGAGGATCTGGAAAACACCATCGACTATTTCCATCGCGGCATGAGCCAGTTTGCCCGCCCGGGTGATCGGGTCGGCATTGCCTTTCCGGCGGTGCGGTCCGGTAGCATCGGGCAGGGCCTGTGCGAAGCGACACGACGGTTGGGCGCAACGCCACTGACGGCACCGGATGTGTCATCGGCAGACGCATTGCTTGGCTGGCTTCGCACCGAACAGCCCGACGTGCTGTTCGGTATCCCCGTTCCCTTCTTCGCCGCAGCACGCCTTTCTCTCTCGGATGGCGGCCTGGTGCCGCATCCGCGCGCTATCCTCATCAGCGCCGACCATGCCGCCCGTGCCGTCATAACTGGCCTTGAAACCATGTGGCACACCAAGGTCTTCAATCATTGGGGCATGACGGAAACCGGCTACGGCGGGGCGCTCGAATGCGTCTGTCACGACGGCCTGCATGTGCGGGAGTCCGATCTGTATCTGGAAATCATCGACCCGCTTTCCGGCGCGGTGTTGCCAGCCGGGGCCAGAGGAGAAATCACGATCACCACGCTGCGCAGGGAAACCCTGCCGCTGATCCGCTATCGCACCGGCGATTTGGGATGCCTGATCGATGAGCCCTGCGCTTGCGGCAACGTCACGCGGCGCCTCTATGGCCCAGATGACCGGCTGAACACGGCCCTGAAGCTTCCGGGCGGCGGGATGCTGACGCGCGGGGCGCTTGATGAGGCCCTGTTCGCGACGAGTGGAGTGACGGACTATGCCGCTGTGTTGACCAGCGATGGACGAGGCCGTGTGGAATTGCAGCTGAATGTCGCAGCTGTTCCCATTGCGAAAAATGACAGTTTGGCAGAGAGTGTCCTTGTGCAACTGCACAGCTTACCCGCGTTCATGCATGCAACAGAAAAGGGCCATCTGACGATCCGCCTGCAACGGGCAGATATATTGTTGCTACCCCACAAGAGCAAAAGGGTTCCGGTTTGCCACGACAATGGGGCAGGACCAAAAGCGGTGCTTTTCGATCTTGATGGCACGCTGGCCCACACGTTGCCTGCCGTCCATGCGGCGCTGAATGAGGCCCGGGCCGTTGTCGGGCGCCCCCCGGTTTCCGAGACTCTGGTGGCCAGCTGTCTGGGCGGTGGGGCCCGACGGCTGATCCGGAGGATTTCAGAGCAATCAGGAGAAGCGCCAGACAATGAGGAGCAACAGGCACAGCTTGACCACTATCTGTCTTGCTATCAACGGCATGAAGACCGTCTGGCCCGTCTCTATCCAGACGTCATGCCGGTTCTCGAGGCGCTTTCAGGGCAGTCCTGTCGCCTTGTGGTTGTAACCAACAAGCGCCAGAACGACGCCGAAGCGCTGGTCAAAAGGCTCGGCCTTGCCCCGTTGACAGAAGCGGTGTTTGGCAGGCAGAAAACCCTGTCACCGAAACCAAGACCAGACCTTCTGATGATGGCCTGTCGCCATCTGGAACTCGATGCTCGAGACTGTCTTTTCGTGGGCGATGGCCCTGAAGATCTGAGTGCGGCAGAACGGCTCACTATGCCCGCACTCCTCATAGATCGTGGCAATATCAAGAGGGAGATTTTGCCTTGGATCGATGAAACCTCGGGAAATGAAGAAAGGAGGGTAATCGAAAGTCTGAATGACTTGAAGGCCTATCTAAAGGACTAAAGCGAAACCGGCTTAATCAGGCCACCGGGTGCCAACAATTGTTTTACATCAAAGCACCCCTGCGTGACTGAGCGACAATTTACTTCAACGGGAGGACAGAACCTGAGGAGGGTTCTGCTGGAGGTATAGAATTTGTTCAATGATGACTACCGGGAATGATGACTCGGACGGGGATGACCATCGTGCGTCCTCGCCCATGCAAAAATTCAACTTGGCTCAGATGAACTCGATTGCGGGATCCTATGATGTCGCGATGGCGCGTGCGCGACGGTTCTTTCTGGATACGGGCAATGTCGAAGGCAACATCCCTGTGACAATTCTCCAGTCCTGGCGACGAAGTGCCGACTATGGCGTGGCCATGGACGCTCCCGCCAAGGTTGAAATTCCGACCCGGGCCGAGCTGAGTGCACTGATCGAGCGCAACGAGTCTCTCGTGCAGGCATCCTGGGGGGAAGTGGAGGCCTTGCGGCGCGACATCGGCCAGTCTGAAGGAGTGGTGATCCTGACGGATCCGGAGGGGCAGATTCTGATGCGGGTCGGCAACGACACCTTCATGCAGGCAGCCAATCGACTGGCTCTGATGCCGGGGGCCTCTTGGAATGAACGGCTGATGGGGACCAATGCCATCGGCACGGCCCTTCAGGAAAGCAGTCCGTTGTCCATTTGCGGCACCGAGCATTTTCTTGACCCCAATGGCGTGCTGAGCTGTTCCGCGATCCCCATTCTCAACCCGCAAGGCAGCATTCTGGGCACCCTTGATCTCAGTACCCCGGCCAATATTCCACATGATCATCTGCTGGCGCTGCTCGGGCGCGCCGTCACGCATATCGAGCGCAACATCTTCCATTACAACAGCGACAGCTGGGAGCGGATGGTCATCCATAGCAATCCCAGTCTTCTGGGTAGCCCGCATGAGGGTGTGCTGGCCTTCGATGGTGACCGTTTGGTCGGAGCCAACCGAATCGCGATGACCCTGCTCGGATTGCCATGGAGTGCAATCGGCGGGCTACGCTTCAATGATCTGTTCTCGGTGCAGCATGGCAGTGTCAACCGGACGGCTTCCTCTGACGAATGCATCGTGCAGACCCTCAACGGCCAGACCTTCTTTGCCCGCATGGTGCAGGCCAAGCCGGAGCGTCGCCGACAATCGGCCAGCCATGAACCGCTAAGGCAGCACAGAAAGGTTACAGATGTTCCGCGGCAACCTCATGAAATCCTTGATGATTTGCAGAAGGATCGGATCGTTGGGCCAATCTCGCGGCGCAAACCCGCGACAGGTGCCATGCTGGCGGCTTCGGACGAGCGGGACGACAGCGGCGAAGCTGTTCTGATCGTCGTCAAGGGCGAGGTGCGGTGCTTTACCTCCTTTGAAGGCAAGGAGCTCACTCTGTTTTCCCTCGGGCCGGGTGATGCCATGATCCTGCGCGATCATCTGCAGATGGAAATGCGGTCTGAAGGCGAGGTCTATATCCTGCGCCACAAGGAGTTCGAGACCGCTTTGGGGATGAGTACGGAATTTGCCCTGTCGGTCATACCCGTTGTCGAGCATCTACTCAGAAAATCCATAGAGTTGATCGAGGACATGGTCTTTCACAGCGTCAAGTTCCGGCTGGTGCGCATGGTGGTGGATCGCGTCGAGAAATCGGGACGTCCGACAGCGCGCGGGATGTCTGTCCAGATGCAGTCGAACGGAGAGGAAATCGCGATGCGGCTCGGCGTTACCCGTCAAACGGTCTCGACAGCCATCGCCGGTCTGATCCGCGACGGCTATGTCGAGAGACTGGGTTCCAAGGAGTTTCTGGTGCGCGATCTCGGCAAGCTCAAGGCGCTTCTGGACAAGAAATAGACCTCCGCTCAAGCCTTTTCGACCCTGTCTCGAAAAGGCTTCCGGCAACACTGCAAGACCTGAAACCCTGCTGCGATTTCAGCCGGCACTGGCGGCTGATGTCCAAAGACATGACAAGCGACATGAACGAACCGGTTCCGCATCTCCTCTAACATGCGGCAATCGTTCAGCTTTCGAAAGGATATGACAATGTGCGGCACCTGTGGCTGTTCCGATCCCGACACCGCTGTTTCAATAATCGATCCGGCAACCGGGGAGACTTCCTTGCTCCGAGCGGGCCATGAGCATCACCATCATCATGGTCATGACCATCATCACCATGATCACGCGCATCATGCTCATGACCATAGCCACGACGATCATCACCACGACCATAACCACGATCATGATCATGATCATGGCGGCCGGATCATATCTGTCGAGCAGGCTGTTCTGGCCGAAAACGATCGTCTGGCGCAGCGCAATCGCGGCTGGTTCGAGGGGCGTGGCGTGCTGGCGCTCAATCTGGTGAGCTCTCCGGGGGCGGGCAAGACAACCCTGCTGGAAAAAACCATCGAGGCCCTGTCGCCCTCCGTGGAGCTGACGGTGATCGAAGGCGACCAGATGACCACCAATGATGCCGACCGGATCCGTGCTGCCGGTGCCAATGCGCTGCAGATCAACACCGGCGCGGGCTGCCATCTGGAAGCCGACATGATCGCCGCGGCGACCCAAAAGCTGAACCCTGCACCCGGGTCCATCGTAATGATCGAGAATGTCGGCAATCTGGTTTGCCCGGCGATGTTCGATCTTGGGGAGCGCATGAAAATCGCAATCGTCTCGACGACCGAAGGCGACGACAAGCCGCTGAAATATCCCTACATGTTCCGCGCTTCCGAGGTGGTGATCGTCAACAAGATCGATCTGGCCCCTTATGTCGATTTCGATCCGGACCGGATGACCACCAATATCCTGAAGGTCAACCCGCACGCTCGCATCTTCATGCTGTCGGCGCGTAGCGGTGAGGGGATGGCCGAGTGGCTCGACTATCTGGCAACACTGAAACGGGAGCTTGCCGCCGCCTAGTCGGTCTTTAACCGGTTTGTGAGGAGGACGCCGGGCTACCGTCAAGGGGGCGCACGGCAGAGGTCAGGGAGACACATTCGCCATGTCGGCAGTATCGCTCATCATTCGCGGCCAGGTGCAGGGCGTGGGGTTTCGCCCCACCGTCTGGCGGCTTGCGCGTGAGTGCGGCTTGACGGGGGATGTGAAAAACACCAGCGAGGGGGTCGAGGTCCGGCTGTGGGGGGAAATGGCCGAACGCTTTGAAGCCATCCTCAGAGACAATCTGCCCGGGTTGGCAAGGATCGACAGCGTCGTCCGGACCACTCTTTCGGGTGCCGCGCCCCGGACGTTTGAAATCGTGACCAGCAAGGCGGGAGGCCTCGCCCAACTTGCCGTCACGCCAGATGTGGCGACCTGTCCCGATTGCCTCCGAGAAATCAGGGATCCGGCGGATCGCCGCTATCGTTATCCTTTCAACAACTGCACCAACTGCGGACCGCGCTTTACCATCGTGCAATCAGGCCCCTACGACCGGGCCAGAACCACTATGGCCCCCTTTGTTATGTGTGCTGAGTGCGCTGATGAATTTGCCAATCCCGCTGATCGCCGGTTTCACGCGCAGCCGGTTGCCTGCCCGGACTGCGGCCCTCGGGTGTGGCTTGAAGACTTGCAAACCGGCGCTTGTTTGGAAAGCGCGGATTGTCCGAAAACACTGGCCGAGTTGATCCTTGACGGCCACATCGTGGCCATCCGGGGGCTTGGCGGCGTCCATCTGGCCTGTGATGCGACCAACGCGCAAACGGTGGCCGCATTGCGTGCCCGCAAGCGGCGCAAGGCCAAGGCCTTTGCCATGATGGCGCGGGATCTGGAAGTCATCCGGCGCTATGCATCCCTCTCCACGGCGGAGGAGGCGCTGCTCACCAGCCCGGCGGCTCCCATCGTGCTGCTCTATGGAGCGGGAGAGAGGCTGCCGGATGCGGTGGCCCCTGGGCTCTCGCGTCTCGGTTTCATGTTGCCCCACACGCCACTGCATCATCTGATGTTCGAGCATCTGGACCGGCCGCTTATCATGACCTCGGGCAATCTTTCCGGCCAGCCTCAATGCACAACCAATGAGGAAATCCGCGACAGGCTTTCCGAGATCGCCGATTTTACCCTGATGCACGACCGGGATATCGCCAACCGCATCGATGACAGCGTTGCTGTGGTGGAACTGGGCCGGACGCGCCTGCTGCGCAGGGCGCGGGGCTATGCACCACAGGCGATTACCTTGCCGGATGACTTCCCTGAGGAGCCAGCCATGCTGGCCATGGGCTCAGAGCTCAAGAACACCTTCTGCCTCACCCGCAAAGGACAGGCAATCCTTAGCCAGCATATGGGCGATCTGGAAGACGCCGCTACCAATGAAGAGCAGAGGCACAATCTGACCCTGTTCCAATCGCTGTTCAGCCATCAGGCAGAGCGGATCGTTGTCGATGCCCATCCCGATTACCTGTCCACCCGGTTTGGCTACGAAATAGCCAAGGGACGCCCGGTGGAGGAGGTTCAGCATCATCATGCTCATATCGCCGCCTGCATGACCGAGAATGGGGTGAAACTGTCGGATGGCCCTGTTCTGGGCATTGCCCTTGATGGGCTGGGTTTGGGCGATGACGGCACCATCTGGGGCGGCGAGTTTCTGCTGGCTGACTATCTGGGCTATCGCCGTCTGGCCTGCCTGAAGCCAGTGCCCTTGCCCGGCGGAGCTGCCGCCGTGCGTGAGCCATGGCGCAATGCCTATGCGCAGATTGTTGCTGCCATGGGGTGGCAACAGTTTTGTGCCCGCCATGCTGCGTCCGATCTGGTGGCGCGTTTCAAGGCCCAGCCACTGGCAACACTGGATGCCATGATGCGAAGCGGCATGAACGCGCCGTTGAGCTCGTCTTGCGGTCGCCTGTTTGATGCGGCGGCCGCTCTTTGCGGTTTCGCATGGGAGCGCCAGAGCTATGAGGGCGAGGCAGCCATGCGGTTCGAGGCAGCAATCGAACGCGGGGCGCTTTGCGACGAGGAGAGTTCAGCCTATCCGTTTGTCATCCGCGCCGGAGACCCGCTGCAGCTCGATCCCGCACCGGCACTGGAAGCCTTGCTTGTGGATCGGTTGAACGGATCAGCCCCCGGGGTGCTGTCGGCACGGTTCCATCTCGGGCTTGTCGATGCGCTCGAAGAGCTGACGCTGATACTGGCGCACCGGCAGGCAATCAACACCGTCGCCCTGTCCGGTGGCTGTTTTCAGAATGTGACCCTGTTCACCCTGTTGCACCAGCGGCTGGAGGCGGCTGGGCTTGTTGTTCTCAGCCACTCCAAAGTTCCGTGCAATGACGGGGGGCTGTCGCTGGGGCAGGCGGCCATCGCCATGGCGCGCAGTCGACAGCGGGCAAACGGATAAAGAACGACCCCGGCCCAGCCCGATGTGGCGAGGCTGGTTTGTAGCGAAGAAAGGAAGCGACATGTGCTTGGGTATTCCTGGACAGATCGTTGAAATCACGGATTCTGAACGCAAATTGGCAACGGTTGATATTTCCGGGGTTCGGCGCGTGGTCAATGTCGCCTGTGTCACGACCAACAGGTCGCTTGACGACCTGATTGGCCGATGGGCGCTTATCCATGTGGGCTTCGCCATGAGCCTGATTGACGAGGCCGAGGCCGCCCTGACCCTCAAGGCCTTGCATGAACTTGACGAGGTCTCCGGCGAGCTAGAAACCATCACCAGAACCGAGGCCATGATGCGCACCGGGGCGGAAACCGGACAAGGGCCCGTGCAATGAAATATGTGACGGAATTCCGCGACCCGGTGGCGGCAAGGCAACTGCTAGCGGCCATCAGCCATACTGTCGACCAGATCGGCGCAACGAAAGACAACCCGGTCCGTCTGATGGAAATCTGCGGCGGGCACACCCACGCGATCTTCCGTTACGGACTGGATCGTCTTACCCCGCCGGGTCTGGAATTCATTCATGGGCCGGGCTGTCCGGTTTGTGTTCTACCCATGAGGCGGGTGGATGAATGTGTCGAGATCGCCATGCGGCCTGAGGTGATTTTCACCACATTCGGCGATGCCATGCGGGTTCCCGGGCGGAGGAAATCGCTGCTCGACTCCAAGTCGGAAGGGGCTGATGTGCGCATGGTCTATTCGCCCCTTGATGCGCTTGAACTGGCGCGCTGCAATCCCGACCGTGAGGTGGTCTTCTTCGGTCTCGGTTTCGAGACGACGACACCGTCCACGGCGCTGACGATCCTGCAGGCTGCTTCGGAGGGTATCGGCAATTTCTCGCTCTTCTGCAATCACATCACGGTGACTCCACCGCTGAGGCTGTTGCTCGAGGATCCCGAAATGAAGCTCGACGGCTTTATCGGACCGGGCCATGTTTCCATGGTCATCGGCACGCGCCCCTATGAG
Organism: Cohaesibacter haloalkalitolerans; assembly: GCF_003574655.1. Classification (GTDB taxonomy): domain Bacteria; phylum Pseudomonadota; class Alphaproteobacteria; order Rhizobiales; family Cohaesibacteraceae; genus Cohaesibacter; species Cohaesibacter haloalkalitolerans. Next base: position 40,543 of record NZ_QNUM01000012.1, on the reverse strand, counting down.
TTCATTGCCCGGGAGTTTGGCAAGCCGCTGGTGGTGGCGGGATTTGAACCGCTCGACCTTTTGCAGTCGGTGCTCATGCTGCTCAGGCAACGGGTCGAGGGGCGCGCTGAAATCGAGAACCAGTATGCCCGTATCGTGCCCGAGGAGGGCAACCCGGCATCTCTTGCGGCCATTGAACAGGTTTATGAACCACGCCCGACCTTCGAGTGGCGTGGCCTTGGCGAGATCGACAAGTCTGGTCTGCGCATCCGCGAGGCCTATGCCGCCTATGACGCCGAACGCAAGTTCGATGTCGGCTATGGATCATCGAAGCCACATGTGCCGGACACCGAGAGCTTTGCCTGTGGTGCGGTAATGACCGGGCGTATGAAGCCCTTTGTCTGCCCTGAATTCGGCAAGGGCTGCACGCCGGAGCATCCGTTGGGCGCGCTGATGGTCTCATCAGAAGGGGCCTGCGCGGCCTATTATCAATATGCCGATGTAAGGCCGGAGGTGGCGGAATGAATGCTCTGAACAAGCTTCTTGAAGGACGGATATCGCTCGCCCATGGCGGCGGCGGTAAGGCCATGCACGATCTGATTGACCAGATTTTCGCCGCCCGTTTCAAACCGGACAGCCGGGAAGATCAGGCCCGCCTGTCCCACCCTGCGCTGGCCGAGCCGGGCGCGCAACTCGCCTTCACCACCGACAGTTTCGTCGTCTCGCCGCTGGAATTCCCCGGCGGTGACATTGGCAGGATCGCGGTCTGCGGAACGGTCAATGACCTGGCGGTTGGCGGCGCCCGACCGCTCTGGCTATCGGTTGGCTTTATCCTTGAAGAAGGCTTTGAGGTGGCCACCCTCGTGCGCATTGTCGACAGCATGGTTGGCACCGCAGAGGAAGCCGGGGTGAGGATCGTGACTGGCGACACCAAGGTGGTGGACAAGGGCAAGGGGGATGGTGTGTTCATCAACACCGCCGGGGTCGGGGTCATTCCGCCGGGCCGTACCCTGCTGGCCTCTTCGGTCAGGGCGGGAGACGTGGCGATTGTCAATCACCGGCTCGGCGACCATGGGGCGGCCATTCTGGCGGCGCGGGGCGATTTGGCCTTGTCGGCCTCCATTGAGAGCGACTGCCAGCCGCTCAACGGTTTGATGGAAGCCGTGCTCGCTGCCGCGCCCGGCGTGCGTGCGGCGCGAGACGCAACAAGGGGCGGGCTGGCGTCCTGCCTTAATGAGATCGCGCAGGAGGCGGGCGTCGGGATCGAGATCGAGGAACAGTTGCTGCCCATCCACCCCGAGGTGCGCGGCGTCTCCGAAATTCTCGGCCTTGATCCGCTTTATCTGGCCAACGAGGGCACTCTGGTACTGTTCGTGCCCGAAGAGGAGGCGGACGCGGCGCTTGCGGCCATGAAGGCCACGCCAGCCGGGCAGGGGGCCGCGATCATAGGATGCGCCGTCAGCGAACATCCGAAACGGGTGGTCATGCAGACGCTGTTTGGCGGCGGAAGGATTGTCGATATGCTGGTCGGGGAGCAATTGCCCCGTATCTGCTGAAGGGTTCTGGCGTCAGATCGGCAGGATGTCGTCGAAAACGGATTCATTGGCCATATATTCGGGCTCGACATGGATCGTAACGACGGCGTGCGGCATTTCCTGCTTGAGGGCATTCTCGATCCGGTCGCAGATGGCGTGGGCCGCATAGACCGTCATCTTGCTCGGCACCACCAGATGGAACTCGACGAAAATAACCCGTCCTGCATGGCGTGTCCTGATGTCGTGTGCTTCGATGGCACCATCGGCATTGTCCATGATCGTCTGGCGCAGCTGTTGCAACTCTTCCTGATCGATGGCTTCGTCCATCAGGCCGCTGAGGGACCCGCGGATCAGTTGCCAGCCCGTCCACAGGATCGATACCCCGACGAACATCGCCAACAGCGGGTCAAGCCAGTTGAGCCCGGTGAGCTTGGCCAAGCCAACGCCTGCCAGAACGCCGATCGAGGTGACGACATCGGTAAACAGATGGCGCCCGTCTGCCACAAGGGCAGGGGATCGCAGCTGGCGTCCGATGTGAACCAGCGCATAGGCCCACACCGCGTTGATCACCCCGGCAAGGCCGTTGAGCACCAGACCGATGATCGGCACGGACAGATCGCGGGGTGCCTGGAATACATCAAGCGCTTCCATGAAAATGGTGATCGCGGCCAGCACGACCAGAACACCCTCGGCAACGGCAGAAAGATATTCCGCCTTGTGATGCCCGAACTGGTGGTTATGGTCTGCCGGCTTTTCGCCCAGCCTCAACGCCACAAGCACCGCAAAAGCTGCCGCAAGATTGATCAGCGTTTCCAGTGCGTCCGAATAGAGGCCGACGGAGTTGGTCATCGCATAGGCGGCATATTTCAGTGCCAGGACGACGACGGCGATGAGCACGGAGCCGACGGCAAGCTGTTGGGCTGACAAAAGACTCTTCTTTTGCATTGCGGTGGCCTTGTCTGTCATGATGTATCAGGTTTGTCCTTGATAGGGGAAGCTACTCGGGGAAAAGTGGCAACAGGAAGAAACCCGCAGGAGCGAGTGGAAATGCTGATGTGCTTTTCGCATAGCCCTAAGGTGATTCCCAGATGCGATTTTGTCCCATCGGCTTTGCCGTGTATAACTGAACGTGCCTGTTGGTCTTCCTCTAAGAGCGATTGTATTGCGCCTTTGAGCGGCCTAATGTCGTTCCAATTCTCCATGAAATTGCACGCGAGGGATGCTCCGTCGAGCACGCGTCGATTGCATGGTCTTCCGGCCATTCAACCTTGGCCATTCCATTCTGTTCCTTGCTGTCCGGCCGTCGCGGACCCTGTTCTTCTTACAACAGATCGTCTTTATAGTCGGATAACGGAGCAAAAATATGATAAGAAAGGGTCCCTCATGTCGCGCACTGTCTATGTCAACGGAGAATTCCTGCCCGAGGAAGATGCCAAGATCTCCATCTTTGATCGTGGCTTCCTGTTTGCCGACGGGGTTTATGAGGTTTCCACCATCCTTGATGGCAAGCTGGTGGACAATGCGGCCCATCTGGCGCGCCTGCAACGCTCGCTTGGTGAGCTGGCCATTCCTCTTCCATGCACCATGGAGGAGCTGGAAGCCATCCAGCACGAGCTGATCAAACGCAACAATATTGACGCTGGCAGCGTCTATATTCAGGTAACCCGCGGCGCGGAAGACCGCAACTTCCTTTGGTCGGAAGGATTGAAACCCTCGCTGGTCCTGTTCACCCAGACACGCGGCGCCAAGATGGACAGTGTTGCCGAGGTTGGCCTCAATGTGGTCTCTCAACCGGATATCCGCTGGCAGCGCCGGGACATCAAGACGGTTGCCCTGTTGCCTGCCTCCATGGCCAAGAAGAAGGCCATTGCTGACGGTGCCAATGATGCATGGCTGGTTGAGGATGGGTTCATCACCGAGGGCACGTCCAACAATGCCCACATCATCACCAGGGATGGCAAGCTGATCACCCGTGCCCTGTCCAACAAGATCCTGCACGGTATCACCCGCAAGGCCGTTCTGGCGCTCGCCGACGAGGCTGGTCTTACGGTCGAGGAACGCAGTTTCACGCCAGACGAAGTCAAGGCAGCGGCGGAAGCTTTTGTCACCTCTGCGACCATGTTCGTGGCCCCTGTGGTATCGTTCGATGGCACTGCGATTGGAGATGGCAAACCGGGCCCGTTCACCAAACGTCTGCGTGAGCTTTACATCGACTTTGCCAAGAAGAGCCTTAGCTGAACAGGGGCCGCCCCTTGAAGGGGCGGCTCTCCCATCCCATCTTGGTTGGGCAATAGTGGCGTTCGAAGAGAAGATCCTGTCATGCGAAACCTCAACAAGCCGTCCTTTGAACCGGTCATGAGTTTGCTCGTTGGCCTCTTGATCATCGTGACAATGATGCTGATCTGGGTGATCTGATTTCCCTGACCATACATTGTTTCCTCTCTCTGGCAAAATCAAAGACCGGAGACAGAGGGCTTTTATCGCGCACCACCTGAACCGACCCGATCCCCAAAGGGAGACCGTTCAGGTTTCAACTGAAGGGATCGACGGCACTCATGACTGACAAGACGACAACCGACCATGTCTATCTCAAGGACCGGATGAGCGGCTATCGTGGCTGGCTGAAAATTCTGGTCTACACCCTGTCCGGCATCGTGATGCTGTCATTTGTTTTCGGCAATCTGATGCAGGGCTTCTGATAGGGAGAGATGCATGGGCATCCCGCTCTCTTACCTGATCCTGGCGACCCTCGTTCTTTTCCGGCTGTTCACTGGCTGATCGGCACAACCGATAAAAGGCAGATATCCCATTATGCAAGATAAACACAATGAACAGGGCTGGAAGCGTTGGCTGAGCCCATCAGCGATCGTCTTCTTTGTGCTGGTGGCATTGGCAGCCAAGGCCGATCTCTTCGAAGGACTCTGGTTTGCAGCCAGCTAAGCTTTTTGCTGCCTGAGCCTCACTCGTCCAGCGTCAGATAACGCCCGATTCCCTCTGCTGCGCGATAACCCTGTGACAGGCAGCCCGTGAGCAGATAGCCGCCGGTCGGTGCCTCCCAATCCAGCATTTCGCCCGCCATGAACAGGCCGGGCAGGCGTTTGACCATCAAGCCGTCATCAAGTTCATCCAACAGGACGCCGCCAGCGGTGCTGATCGCTTCGGCGATGGGGCGTGGGCGCGTCAGCGTCACGGGCAGGGCCTTGATGCTTTCTGCCAGCCGGTCCATGTCACTCATCACCGCCTTGTCCGTCGCAATCTTGAGAAGAGCCGCCTTCAAACCCTGCAGCTTGAGGCTTTTGCGCAGGTGGTTGGAAAGCGATTGCTTGCCTTTGGGCCGATCAAGGCGGGTCTTGAGCTGGGCCAGCGTCAGGTGTGGGCGCAGATCGACCAGAAGGGTCGCTGTTCCATCCCGTTCAATGGCATCCCGCAACGGGGCGGAAAGCGCATAGACCGCGCCGCCCTCTATGCTGCCGCAGCTCTTGCCATGCATTTCCTCACCAGAGTGGTCGGCATGGCTGGAGATGACGAAGTCGCCATTGGCTGACTGGTCGCCGAATTTGAGGCGCACGGATTTGACCGGTGCCCCGGCCCACGGGCTGACAAAATCTTCCGGCCAGTCAACATCGAAACCGCAGTTGGCCGGGCGGTATGGGCGGCTCTCTATGCCCCGCTCAGAAAGTGTAGCCAGTGCCGCACCATCGGTTCCAAGACGCGGCCAGCTCGGGCCTCCAAGGGCCAGAAGGCAGGCATCTGCTTTTACTGACACTGCACCGTCCGGTGTCATGAACCGGAGCGCTCCATCCTCTGACCAGCCGGTCCAGCGATGGCGGGTGACAAGCTGCACCCCGCGCTGTTCCAGACGCTTCATGAGGGCGCGCAACAGGGGGGAGGCTTTCATCGTTCTTGGAAAGATCTTGCCCGATGATCCGGTGAAGGCCTCCTGACCAAGCGCCTGCATCCATTCGATGATGTCACGGGTGCCGAAGGCTGACAGCAGCGGTTCCATCCACTCCGATGCCTCCCCATACTGCGCCGCAAAGTCTTCCGGATGACTGAGGCCTGACTGATGGGAAATGTTGAGGCCGCTCTTGCCCGCCATCAGCACCTTGCGGGCCGGGCTGGGCATGGCATCGTAAATCCGGATGGCGAGATCCGGACGGGTTTCCGACAAATGGTCGGCTGCCATCAGTCCGGCAGCGCCTGCGCCGATAATTGCAACGGTTTTTCCTGGGGTGTTCATGCGTCTGTCTTTCCGGATGAGTTCAATGGCAGAGACCTACATCCGCGCGGCCACGATAGCCAGAGAAATCGCGAGCCTAACAGAAAAAGGCCTCGAATCCCTGTTCGAGGCCAGTTGGGACAGCTGTGTGAGCGGGCTGTCCGGCTCAAGCTGAATTGGTCTCCCTGAACATGGCCTTGGTATTGCCTCCTCCACTGTGCTGGGCAGTGGGCTCATGTTCATGACGCAGCGCAAGACTGCGGCTTTATTTGCCTCCGGGAGTGAGAGGCTGCGGTTGGACCGCAATCAGCCTAGATATTCGGGGCTACTGGTTGCCGCGCAATCGGAACCCGGCCACGGGCCGTTGGGTCGTTGGCTGCGGCGCTCCGGCGACGCGCTGCCACATTTGCGGGTTGCCAACCGCCTGACGCTTGTTCCAGCGGTAGTTCACCTCCTGCCAGGGCAGAACGCGTTGATTGAGATTGTCCAGCACGAATTCGCCGCGGTCAGTGCGTGCAATAAGCACCGCATGATAGGTGCCGTCTTCCAGAAATGCTGTTGTGATCAGCAGCGCATCGGAGGGCCAGCCCCGTCGGAGCAGCTCCTGCTGCTTGGTCAGGGCATAGTCCTCGCAATCCCCTTCACGGACATAGGCAGACCATTCATCGATCTGGCCATCAGCCTTTGCCTTGATGCTTCTGTTGACCGATGCGTTGACGTCAAGCAGCTGCTTCCAGCTTTCCTGCGTCAGGGCAACCGCTCCTTGTCCATAGCGCTGGCAGGCAACCGGGTTGCTTGCGCAATAATAGACATGACCGGCTGGGGGGCTGGTTCGTTCCGTCACGCGCATGCTACCGGTCATCGCTGCAACTGCGCTCTGCGGCGCGAAGCTGGCGATCAGGCCGATTGTCATCATGCTGGCCAACAGACTTCCTTTTGCAAAGACTGTCAGATGTGAATGCCGAAACAAGAGAACCCCCTTATGAAAACCTCTGTTCAGAGCTTACGCACGGCGCCTGAACAAGGCGTTTGAAATTATGGGGGAATTGAAATCAATTATAAACGAATAATTAACCTTGAGTGGTGGGTTTTGCTCGATTCGTTTTGCCGGGCAAGGCGAAGGACGACCCGTCCTGAACAATGCGATTGAAGGAATAGGGCTTTCAGACTTGCTGTTGGATCCTGTTAAGCAGTCGGAAAGGATGGGGCATTCCTCAAGAGCCTTGCTGGAAAGAGTCAAAAACGACAAGAAAGTTGTGCCTTGTTGGTGACAATTGTGATGTCACCCTCAGCGAAAGCGCAGGGGAGATTGAAAAAAATCATACAGTCTTAGAGGGCTTTGCTCAAGCCGAAGATAAGCATGCGAGAGAGAGTGGCAGGCGGGCTCTTTGGCAAGCGACAGACCGTCGGGTGGCGGTTCGTCTACTGGTCTTGCCAATGGTCATCAGACCGGGTGCCCTCACCGGGCAGAAGATGGCGCAGCAGCCACAGAATGGCGAGCGCCGGAACGACAAGCAGAAACCGTTCGCTGTTGGCTTCAAAATGGAAGTTGCTGAATTCACCATGACTGCCAAGCATCGACAGAGTCTCCCAGAAGAAGATGACCGTAACCAGTAAACCCAGAAGTGCCTTTGTGGAGATGGTGAATCTCATGATTGTATGCCTGATAGAGTGAAGCAGCCTGGCGCCTGTGCGCCTTGAAAACAAGACTAGCAGAAACTGCTTTAATCGCATTTAAACGGATTGTTCAAATTCTAACGGCCGTCGCCATTTTCCGATGGGGAGGTTTTCCGGCACGCTCCATGAGGTGCGGGAAGGACTTGGGGATTTGCCACCGGAACCATTCAGGCCGCCGATCCAGTCTTGCGTCTGTTGGCGGGGAGATGAGGTGGTTTTCTGAATCAAGCCTCCAGCAACATGAATCAATGTGTGAAGCGCATGAATCAATCTCTGAACTTCGCTGAATCAGTTTCTGAAGATGCAGAATCATTTTGTCAGGATATATGTCTAACCTGCTCAAATGAATCGCGAAATCATGCTGTTCTTAAAGTGGTTTCTGTCACGCGATCAGCGCCGTTTTTCGCAGGGGGACGCTCCCTTAGGCCTGGTGGGGCACATAAAAAAAGAGCGATGGTCGAAACCACCGCTCCTGATCGAACCGGGAAAGGAAGGGCGCTCAGCGTAGCTGACCACTGTGCGCCCGCCCCGAAAGAGACCTATTCGCAAAGGTCTACCTTGATGTCCCAGTTCTTGATTTTCATCGTGCCATTCTGAGCAAGATTGAGCTGCATCTTGAAGACGCGATCCCACAGCTGTGGTTCGTGACCAACGCCGCGACGGATACATTCCCTTTCGGCCATGTCGAAATACTCGTTCATGATGTCCTTGTAATCCGGATGGACGCAGTTGTTGATGATGCAGTGAGCGCGGTCGCGCGGAGCCAGACCGCGAAGGTCGGCCAGACCCTGTTCGGTTACCACCACGTCGAGGTCATGCTCGGTGTGGTCGATATGCTGGGCGTGTGGAACAACGCAGCAAATGCCGGTCGGGTCGGTCTTGGACGGACGGACGGACGGCGTATGCATGATCTTCAGGAAGCCAGAGCGCAGGAAGTCACCCGAGCCGCCGATACCGTTGACGATACGGGTGCCGCTGATCAGCGTGGAGTTGGCGTGACCATACATGTCGATTTCGATCGGCGTGTTCATGGCAATCACGCCGAGACGGCGAGCCACTTCCGGGTTGTTGGAAATGGACAGCGGACGCAGGATGATCTTGTCTTGATAGAACTCGCGGCGCTCGATGAAGCGCGGCATGCCGTTGTCCTGAGACAGCGACAGCGAGCAGGACGAAGCATAGTCAAGGCGGCCACTGTCGAACAGATCGAGCATACCGTCCTGAAGCACTTCGGTGTAAACGCTGAGGTTATAGAACGGACCGCTGGCCAGCCCGCCAACAACGGCGTTGGCGATGGAGCCCACACCGGACTGCAGTGGCAGCAGGTTTGGCGGGAGGCGGTGATGCTTCACTTCGTTCTGGAAGAAGTCGAGCAGGTAGTTGGCGATGGCAACGGAGCCTTCGTCCGGATCTGCCAGAGAACGGCCCTTGTCGGAATATTCGGATTCGACGATGGCAACGATCTTGCTCGGGTCACACGGAATGCATGGCATGCCGATGCGACTGTTTGCCTTGGTGATACCGATGATTTCACGATGCGGAGGAGCATGCAGGACCATGATGTCATGCATGCCTTCATAGGAAGGCATCGCGGTGTTGACTTCGAGGATGATGTTGTCGCAGGTCTGGATGATTTCCGGGATCACGCCGACAGAGGCGGACGGAACCAGACAGCCGTCTTCGGTCACTGCAGACACTTCGATGATGGCCAGGTCCAGTTTGCCTGACTTGGAATCCTTGGTGTAGAAGCCGTAGGCAAGATCCTGTGCAAACAGCGACAGATGCTTGTCGCCCATGCGGATGCGGCCTTCGTTGATGGCTTTTGCGATGTTCTTGCCGGTCTGGTAAGGCCAACGACGGTCGATCATGTCGTTGTCCGCCCAGCGGCCTTCGGTTTCAGCTCCCACGGAAGCGCCGATGAAGAGGTTGAATTTCAGTTTGCCCTGAAGGTTGTTCTTCTCGACATGCTCGGCCAGCGCGATTGGCACAGCCTTTGGATACCCTGCTGGCGTAAAGCCGGACCAGCCCAAGTTCATGCCATCCTTGAACATGTCAATGGTGTCTTCCACCTTCATGACTCTGTTCATAAGGAATGGACAGCGGACTCGTTCTTCCAGTGTTCCATACTTACCCATTCTTGTTTTCTCCTGTGAGGATCTGCTTTTCATGTTTCGGGTCTGCCCATCGATCCGAGCGGGAGGATAGTGGGCGAAATCCGGGAATGACGAGGGGAATGTTTCAGCCAGCCGGACGTCCCCGCGCAAGTATCCCGTTCGGACAACAGGGCCTGGGCACCGGTCGAAATGATCTGATGCGGGTCATGGTTGTTCGGGCTGTTCGGAAAAGGCGAATTGGCCAGAACGCGCGCAACTCCGCACAAGGCAGAGCAAGGGTCTGGCGTCATCTGATCTTGCTGCAGGTTGACATGCATTGTCTTGAGGGTATTCCCTGATTAAGAACCGCAAAATGTCTGGCTCTCTTTATCCTAAAGTGTAACACCAACAAAGGATAGCGGGAATTCGGACCAACGGTGAACTATTGACGAAAATTTGTAAATTTTTTGGCAATAAACATGAGGAAAAAATGCGATTTGCTTTTCCTTTTGTTCTGAGTCAATGAAGTTTGAGTGATAGCCTGTTTTGGGGCTGAAATCAGCCAAAATCTGACTGAAAATTCCTCTCCGGATTTTGATCGTAAATGCACAGATGAACGCCCCAAAATAAGAGCGCGAGTCGGTTTACCGATTTTGCGCTCTCACTATGTGAGCACCCCAAGGAGGTTGCCGTTATTCGGGCTGGCAGATCTCGTTGCCGATGATCGCTCTGGCGGTTCTGTAAAGCAGACCGATGATCACCAGAACCAGCAGGGCAAACAACGCAAGGCCGAGCGTCTCATGGAAGGGAGACTGGCTTTTTTCCGCATAGAGCATGGTCGAGATCGTCAGGGCTGCCATGGGGAAGCTATAGGCCCACCATGACATGGCAAATGAGATCCGCGACAGCTTTGGCAGCTGCAGCAGGATGATCAGGAAAAAGAAGACCCCGGTATAATAGAGAACGCGCGCGAAGGGACCGATCTCTCCGGTCATGGTCACGAAGGAGACAAACCCGACTGCTGGCGGTGCAATCAGGATCATCAGGGTCGGCAGAAGCCGTTGTGGCAGCGGATTGTGGAAAACCAGCCGGTTGAAAACCAGTGTCAGAAGAACGATCCAGAACAGGATGCCAATGGCAAAGAAGAACCACGAAATCTCCATGTAACCCTGTCTGGCACCGGCAATGGGAACGAGGATATTGCCGACCACCGGAATGAACCATGCCGGATTGAGATGCATCAATTCAAAGTTCCTGTGGCCGATCCAGGTGGACAGAACAGCAAGGGTTCCGAACAGGTGGAGCGCTGCACCAACAGCCCAGAAGCCAAATGAAAGCTGAGGCGAAAACGGTGCAAGGGCCGTCCCCATGAGGATCAGGCCGATGGAGGCTGCGGGGAAAAAGCACAGCCGCACGGGATGGTTCCATTCCCAGCGGATGGCTTGAGGGTAGCGCACCGCCTTGGCCAGATAGAAGCCGAGCAGAAGCGCAAAGACAATTCCGGTAAAGATCAATAAAAACAGACTGGTAGAGTGCTCTGCGCCGAGGCTTTTCTCAATGCGTTCCGTGGCCAGGGTGAAGCCTGCCAACCCCATGACCATGGCAAAGAATGCGTTGGGGAAATGCTCGAGGCGGGAAGGGGCGCGTACGCCCATGCTGTGCATCGGGGCGGTATTCGGGGTGTTGGTCGACGATGCGCCGGGACCAGTCGAGGTGCTCATCTGCGTCATTCTGCCTCTCCAAAATAGGCGGGGGAATTTAAACAAGTAAACTTGATACTTCTTATCACAAGTGTTACAACATAACCAACAAATGATTTCCGGGAAACCTCTGGAATTTGTATATTCGAAAATATGAACATGTAAGATGAGCTCTCTCCGTTCATCGCACTCCAGCGCGGAGTGCTGATGGCACTGCTGCCCGTATCGATCACCCCGGTCTCTAATCGATATGGGCAGCAGTGCATTTTTTATGTTCGATCGAATATGAATCTGTCATTGTTGGCTATGTGCCCCAAAATGTTATACTTATGTATAGCGTTATTGGTGCGTCACTCGGTGGAATGAGGCATCGCAAAGGGGATGTCTCGTCCCTTGGCCAAGGCTCGGAGGTTTCATGCGTCTTACCCAGCACTCAAATTATGCAATGCGCCTGCTGATGTATTGCGCGCTGAAGCCCGAGCATACGGTTCGCCTTGCCGAAATCGCTGGCGCCTACGACATTTCAGGTCACCACCTGAACAAGATCGCCCAGCGTCTGGTGCATATCGGCGCCATTCAGGCTATCCGCGGTCGAAACGGTGGTATAAGGCTGGCCAAGGATCCCAAGGACATCAATATCGGGGAAATCATCCGCCAGACCGAAGAAAACATGATCATTGTGGAATGTTTTTCCGAGGAGACGAACACCTGTCCGTTGATCTCCCAGTGCAAGTTCCGGATGCTGCTGCAGGACGCTCTTGCAGCTTTCCTCAAGGTGCTGGATGCCTATACGCTCGCCGACATGGTTTCCCATCCCGACTGTCTTAAACCGTTGCTCGGGATGAGCGAACAGATCGGAAATCTGAGCGAAGTCCATCGGCCCAACTGTGGCTGACGGGATTGTGAGGGGCGGGAAGCGATCCGATAGCCAGTTGCCTCTTGCTGCATCGACAGCGCGAATAGCGGCAAGCCGAGGCATCGGTTCCTATTTCTCTGAAGATATCCCCAGACAATTGACAAGGCTTTTAAACCAGCCCGAAAGCAGCGATTGCTAACCATCGCGCGGGCTGGCCAGACCTTCAGCCTAATCCCTTCCAGAACAAGGGCAATTAAGCACTGTTGCCGTATTTACCCTCCGTTTGGCATTTGATACATTTCGGTACAAATATGTAATGCTAATTGTGAAGATGACCTCACACATGGGGGCGACTAAAGTCGGCACGAAATTTGCCGCACACTGACTTAGGATGCGGATTCATCTGGCTGATTTACTGCATTGGGTGTGATAGCCGCGATCGGTTCAATTTGCTTTTTTGTTTTGGAATTGTGTTAGGGAGCGGACAGGGCAGTTATGCGCATTCTGGTTCTTGGTGGTTTTGGCCTGATCGGATCGGAAATATGCCGAGCCTTGCTCCGTGCAGACCATGAGGTGGTCAGCCTGTCGCGGACACCGAGGGAGGCGGCAAAACTCCTTCCTCAGGTCGAGTGGTTCACGGGCGACATGCGCCGGATGCTGGATCCGGGCGAATGGATGCATCTGCTTGATGATGTTGACGCCGTGGTCAATGCCGCCAGCGCACTTCAGGATGGTCTGATGGCCGATCTGGAAGCCGTTCATCATCTGTCGGTCAAGGCTTGCCTGGATGCCTGTGTCGAGCGAGGCATCCTGCGCTTTGTCCAGATCTCTTCTACCGGTGCGGAGCCCAACGCCCCGACTGCCTTCATGCGCACCAAGGCCGTTGGTGATGATGTGGTGATGGATTCGTCCATCGAGTGGGTGGTGTTGCGTCCCGGTCTCGTTCTCGCCCCCTCTGCCTACAGTGGCACTGCGCTGCTGCGTATGTTGGCCGGCTTTCCCTATATCCAGCCTCTCGTCATGGCCGATCGCCGCATCCAGACCATTCATATCGATGAACTGACGGAAGCGGCCCTGATGGCCGTGGAAGGGCGCATTCCTGCCCATGCCGATATCGATCTGGTTGAAGCGGAAAGCCACACCTTTGAAGAGCTGGTCGTGGGCATGCGCAACTGGCTGGGCTTTTCGCCCGCCTGGAAGACATTCCGGTTTTCAACGCGCACTTCCAATCTGCTCACCAGCATTGCCAATGGTCTCGGTCGGCTTGGCTGGCGGTCGCCGATGCGTACCACCGCGCTTCAGGTGCTGGAAGGTCATGTCAACGGTGATCCGACCCTCTGGCACTCGATCTCCGGCCGCTATTGCCGCTCCTATGAAGAAACGCTGGCGATGATGCCGAGCACGACGCAGGAGCGCTGGTTTTCCCGGCTGGCCCTGTTGCTGCCGGTTCTTGTGGCCACGCTGTCGCTGTTCTGGATCCTGACCGGTGTGCTGACGCTGTTTGACATGCAGTGGGCTGCGCAAAATCTGGCCGATTCTGGGGCTACTGTCCTGCAGGTGCAATTCCTGCTGGCGAGTGCTGCCTTCATTGACATTGCGCTGGGCATAGCGATTCTTGTTCGCCGATTGGCCCATCAGATCTGCATGGCGATGGTGATCATGACGGTGATCTATCTGTGCACCGCCAGTTTGCTGGTTCCCGCCCTCTGGATGGATCCGGCAGGGGCTTTGATCAAGGCTGTCCCGGCGATGATGCTGGCACTGGTTACACGGGCGCTGCTGGGCAGCCGCTGATGCTGTCGCCAACTCTTCTCATGATGTGTAACAAGTAGGCGCCTGTTCTCAGGCTTCCAGCTCTTTCCACCAGTCAGAAAGGCTCTTGCGGCTACGCCCCTGCTTGCCGTGGGTGGTTTCCGCTGCAAACAGCGCATTGAGGATTGCCTCTTCCACCACTTCGATGGTCGCGCTGAAAAGGCCATCGAGACTTTCCTCATGCAGCATCTCGACAGCCATGACCGGATTTGACGGAGCCGAATGGGGCTGGCGGTTGGCTGTGGTGAAGCCAAGAACAACATCTCCGCTGCCTGAGCCGAACTGTGTCCCTGTGCGGGCAAGACCGGCGGTCGCACGTTTGCAGATGCGCTCCATCTGGCGCGCGGTAAGCGGTGCATTGGTGCCAAGGATGATGATGATGGAGCCAAGCTCGGCCACGGCGCCCGCCTTGCTGTTCTCAAGCGCTACGATCTCGGCTCCGACCGGACGACCGCCTACAATCAGATTGGGCAGGCGGCCCATGTTGCACAGCGTCGCCGCGCCGAGCGTGAAGGTCCGGTCAGCCAGCGGCACCCGCCGCGAGGCCGACCCAATGCCGCCCTTGAGGCCGTAACAGCTCATACCCGTTCCCGCGCCCCTTGCCCCCTGTTCCAAAGTGGCGACGTGCTGCTGCAACGCTTTCAGAACGTGGTCTTCGGTGACATGAAGCCCTCGGATGTCGTTGAGATAGGCGCCGTCATTGCATTCCATGACAACCGGATTGACCGTGCCCGTGGTGTCGCCAATGGCCGGGTGCCCGGCGAGCATGTGCCGTACAAGGGCGGTTGATGCCGTGCCAACCGAAAGCGTATTGGTCAAAACGATCGGGGTTTCCAATTGCCCCAGCTCGGACAGTTGCATCAGGCCGACGCTCTTGCCAAAGCCGTTGATGACGTGGCAGGCCGCAATGCACTTCCGCTCAAAGGCCGAGTCTTCCGTCGGGTGAATGACCGTGACCCCGGTCTGCACTGGGCCATTGGACAGTGTGACCTGACCGAAGGAGACCCCGGGGACATCGGCGAGGCTGTTGGTCGGGCCTGTTTCCAGCGTTCCCGTTGTGATGCCGTGGTCTCTGGCGTTTCTGGTGGTCATCAGATCTGTCCTGTTTAGTCAAGCAACTTGCCGACCCTAGACAATGGGTGCCGCGAGCTCAAGCTGTTCTCAACGGATGCGCCCAGCAAGTTCACCCTTGTCCCTGAGGTAGGCAGCCGATAGGCTTCCTTCAACTAAAGTTGCCGCACTGACGAGCGGTGCAAACAAAATGAGAGAGTTGGGGAACAAGATGGCTGTTCTGGTTGAAGTGACGCGGGGCGTGCGGGTTGAAAGCTGGCACATGGGGGCAATTGCCGTGGTGGATGCTGCGGGCGAACTCGTTTCATCGATTGGGGATATCGAAAGCCCCGTGTTTCCAAGATCTGCCATCAAGGGCCTGCAGGCGCTGCCGCTGATCGAATCCGGCGCGGCCGATCACTTCCATCTGCCAACCGAAGCGCTGTCCATTGCCTGCGCCTCGCACAATGGCGAAGAGATTCACGTTGATACCGTGAAGGCGATGCTGCAGGCCTGCGGCCTCACTGAAGGCGCGCTGGAATGTGGGGCACACAGCCCGCGCTATGAAAAGGATCAGGCGATCCTGCATCTACGCGGTGTTGATCCCACTGCTGCCAACAACAATTGCTCCGGCAAACACGCCGGGTTCCTGTGCTTTTCGCAACAGGCCGGATTTGATCATCACGGCTATGTCAAGCCGGACCATCCCGTGCAACGGGAGGTGAGGGCTGTTCTGGAGCAGTCCACCGGCTTTTCGCTGGAGGGAGAAAGAGGCATGGACCTCTGCGGTGTCGATGGTTGCTCGATCCCGACCTATGCGGTCCCCTTGAAAAATCTGGCTCATGCCTTTGCTCGTTTTGGAACCGGAACGGATTTTGCGCCGGAACGGGCCAAGGCCGCCCAAAGGTTGCGGCAAGCCGTTGCCAAGGCCCCCTACATGGTGGCTGGGCATGATCGCTTCTGCACCTCAATTATGGAGATTTTCGGCGAGCGCGCCTTCGTCAAGACCGGAGCAGAAGGGGTCTTCTGCGCCAGTCTGCCCGATCAGGGGTTGGGCATAGCCCTCAAATGCTGGGACGGTGCGGCGCGGGCCTCGGAAGTCATGATGGCAGCGGTGATCGATGCTTTCCTGCCAATGAGCGAAGGTGAGGCTGTCGCCATGGAAGACTGGCGCGAGCGCAAGCTGGTCAACTGGAACGGAATCAAGGTTGGCGAAATCAAGCTTGTGGACGGCGTGTTGTCCCATCTCATGCAGAAAATGAAAGCCTGAGGGAGTTTGCTCCGATCAGAGCCAGACAATCTCGCAGTTCCCGTCTTCCGATTGCGCAGCCTGGTCAATGTCTGAGGGCGGCTGCTGGACATCAGATAATGCAGGTGACGGCAGGGCTTGTTCTTCAAAGAAATTCTTGTTGAGCAGATTGCTGGGAGGGATGCCCAATAATTGGTGCATCAGCCGTTCCAGATCATTGGGGTAGAAGGGCTTTTTGAGAAAACCTGCCACGTCTGCATCTTCATGCTGGGCGAGTATGGAGGCTTCGTCTCTGGCGCTCATCAGCACGATGAGGCATTGTTGCTGCCTTGCGGTGATCTTCTTGACCATATCCGACCCTTGCCAGCCTTCGGTTTCAGGATCGACCAGCAGAAGATGATAGGGGATGGCCTTGGTCAGAGAGACCGCAAGTGGCCCGCTTTCGGCCTCGGATATCATCAGCTGGAACCGGCAATCAGAGAGCAGCTTGAAGATAATCCGGCGCGCTGCTGGCTGGGAATCGACGATCAATGCCGATAGCTTGTTGAATTGCGCTTCTCGCCTCATCAGGATGCGCTGCAGATCTGATTGTCGAAGCGGCGTCTGGATGCAATCGTAAAGGCTGAGTTTGCGACTGCGCTCAAGGGTGGCGGTATTGAAATGCTCGGCGAGCAGCACGGTCAGGCTTGAGTATCGCAATGGGCCCAACTGCTCGATGACGTCCAGCCCATCCATTCCCGCGAATTGTTCTCCGATGAGAACGACATCGATAGCAGTATTGCTCAATATGTTGCCGAGGGAGGCGGGCGAGTCGGCTTGCATGATCGACAGGTCTGGATCGATCATCAAAAGGCTTTGCAGGATTCCTTCACGTCCTTTGGCAGATGACTCTGCAACCAGAACGGTTCTTCTGGTTTTGCGCATTGAACCTGGTCCCCAATCTGCAGTTCAATTTGTACCACTGTAAGCCGAAGTGGTTAAAATGATATGTCCCAAGTGGTAAAAAATGATTCTATGGGTAATATGGTCAATGATAATAGCGCGCAAAAATATACGACACGTAAAGTCAAACCTGTAAAAAATGACAAAGGCCGTGACACAAGCGCGCACGGCCTTTGGAGTTGCTTGCGAAGCCGGAGAGGATCTCCGGATACGGGCATCAACTGTTCTTGAGGTTGCTCAAAAGCTGTGCCATGACGTCTTCCACCGCCACGGAGGCTGGCAAGGTGCCGCCTTCGACCTGTCCCTCAACCTGATGCAACAGTTCCTTGACGCTGGCGTTTTCATGCAACAGGGCGCGCATACGGTCTTCGAGCATCGACCACATCCAGCGCACCTGCTGGCCACTGCGCTTTTCCTGCAATTCGCCGGTTGCGGACAGCTTTTGTTGATGTTCTTCAACCTGCTTCCACATTTTGTCGAGGCTCTCGTTTGCGAGGCCCGAAATGGTCATGACCGGTGGTGTCCAGTTCTTGCTGACCGGCGTCATGATATGCAGGGCGGCGCGATATTGGGCCGCGGCCTTGCGGGCCCGTGCCCAGCCGTCCCCGTCTGCCTTGTTGACCGCGATCATGTCGGCAATCTCAAGCACGCCCTTCTTGATACCCTGCAGCTCATCACCGGCACCCGGCAGCATAAGGACGAGGAAGAAGTCGACCATGTCGGCGACGGTGGTTTCCGACTGACCGATCCCGACGGTTTCGACGAGGATCACGTCATAGCCAGCTGCTTCACAAAGAAACATGGTTTCGCGCGTCCGGGCCGCAACACCACCCAGCGTGCCAGCCGAAGGGGACGGGCGGATAAAGGCGTTGGGGTCGGTGCAAAGCTGTTCCATGCGCGTCTTGTCGCCGAGGATGGATCCGCCCGTACGGGTGGAAGAGGGGTCAACGGCCAAAACGGCGACACGTTTGCCTGCATCCGTCAGATTCTTGCCCAACTGGTCGATGGTGGTTGACTTGCCAACCCCCGGAACGCCGGTGATCCCCACCCGATGGGCCTTGCCTGCGTAGGGCAGCAATTGGGTCAACAGGTCGCGGGCGATGGCCCGGTGATCAGGCTTGCGGCTTTCCACGAGCGTTATGGCTCTTGCAAGGGACGCTCTGTTCCCTTCGAGAATTTGTTTGGCCAGAAGATCAGCATTCAAATGAGCAGGTACCATAACGTCTTTCCTTCGCCCGGAGGAGTGGGCGATCTCTAATCATGTTTCGATGGTTCAAACGGACGGAATTCAGAGGCCTTTTTGCCACGCGAGTCGCGCGGGGACAAGACCGGAACCATGCCTAGCGCACTGAAAGCCTGTTGTCTGCTTGCCAAAATGGGCTGTTGATTTCCGATGTATCCCCAAAGGGAAGGGGAAATACCTAAAACAGGTTGATGGCGGAAGTCTCAAAAAGAGCCCTGTCGCAGCTCATCCTTTGTCAGTAGTTTACATCGATGGTGATCAGATCCCGCAAGGGGTCTGGCATGGAAATGGGCTTTACAGGATCGCAGGCACTGTTCTTCTGCAGCAGCACATGATCGTCCTTAACTTCCACCGCATAGGGTTCGAACACAAGAGAACCCGGTTTTTCTCCGTCCCCCGAAACAGACAGCTCCGCCCGGAAGCGCATCATGTTGCTGGCAAGGCCATAGGTTGGCAGATCGGGCAGCAGCTTGACCACACCCTCGGTGATGATCTGGCTGTTTTCCCTGTCGGACAGCGTGATATGGAAGCCGTTGCACCAGTTGCCCGGAACTTCGCCTTCGATCAGCATGTCGCCGCCAAGTTCATCACCGGACCGCAGGCCTTCGACATTGACACTGGCAGTTGAGAAGCCCTTGGCATTGTGGCGGCTGACCCGCAGAGCCTCACCGCCGAAATGTTCGGCAAACCGTGGCGACAGGGCTGCGCTGAAAATGGCCGCGGGGACATAGACATCATACTGCCCATCGGCTTCAGCACCCAGCAGACCGGGGTTGAAGTGGAAAGACAGACCTGCGATCTTGCTGGCCTCGCGTGAAGGCACCAGCGTGAAATTCTGCAGCAGCGCCAGACTTGGCTTGAGGTCCTTGAGCCAGGCGTCCTGATCCGGGCGCACCAGCGTGCCAAGGCGGATGGATTTCTGCCTCACGATATCAGTCTGGATATAGGCGTCGATCAGCTCAATCGTTCCTGCCAGTTCCTTCTCGTCCTTGGCAAGAAACAGATCCTGCAGGCCGAATGCGCTGTCTGTCGTGTTGTCGAAATTGAAACTCAGGATCTGGGTCGGGCGCTTCTGGCCGTCGACACTCTTGATCTCTTCAAGATAGAGAGATGTGAAGGTCGGGGAATAGAAGCGATCTTCCACTCTTCCCGTGATGACAAGCGCCGGACGTTCCTCAAGCAGATCGGGATCCGTGAGGGCAATGCGATCGGGCTCGGGTGTTGCGGCTGCCTTCTCCGTCGAAGGGGCACTTGCCAATGGTGCGGCGGCCTCTGTTGCCGGAGTTGCGGCCGTCGGGGCCGAAGCGGGAGTTGTTGCCGCTGCCGCTGCCTGAGGGGCCTGCCGCTGGGACTGCCACTGTTGCAGAGCGCGCTCTTCTAGGATGTCGCGCAAATAGCGGCTCAGTTTGGGATGATCCACCAGAGCATTCGGCATTAGATAGGTGATGGAGGCATCCTGTGAATAGAGCAGGAACGGCCGCTGCTGGGTGAAAAGCGCCGAGAAACTCTTGCGAAGGGCTGGCCCGGACCGGGCGCTCTCTTCAAGATCGGAGGCGGCCTTGCCCTCAAGGGCTGCATTCTTCGGTGCCGCAGGCTCTGGATCGGTCGCGGGCACCTCTGGCACCGAAACCGGGGCGTCCGGGATGGCCATCGGGGCGGGCAGCGCAATGGGCGCTCCAATGGTCGGAGTGCCGGTCTGTGCCGGCACCTTCACCTTGTCCTCACTGAGCGAGGACGGAACATTGGGCAGCAGCGGGCTTGTCATCGAAGGCGGCATGCTCGTCGCGCCGGGGACGATGATCTCCACCGCGCTTGGCTTGCTGTCTTCGCTCGGGGCGCCCGAGGCAACGATTGTGGCGGGCGTGGAGGATCCGGTAACCTTGATCTGGGCCGGGGTCGCATGAATGTCGGAGTTCAGCAGCCAGGGGGTCGTGTTGCCCGAAGGACTGTAGATCACCGGAACGTTGGCGATAGGGGTGCCCTGCGTCAGAAACTGCTGGGAAAAGGCATTCGAAGCGACAAGACAGGCAGACGTCAGAATGAGCAACCGCGCGGTCGAGCGGCTGATCCTGCGGCTGTTTTCAAGGCAAATGAGGCGAGGCCTGCCAGTTTGCATTGTCATTTCGGATACTCTTCTAACAAATCACAGAGTGAAGGCGGGAACCCTCAAGGTCATCCCCGGTTCATGACAACTGCAGACTCGCGCATCGTCATGTGGTCCTGGACATGTTTGCCCGTTACAGGCAACAAAACAATGACTTGAAACGGCTCACGGCGTCCAGAGAATTCTTTGCAGTGTTGCCTGTTGCAGTTCAGAGGGCGAAGGCAGCTGGTCAAACGGCCCACGATACTCGGAAATCGCAAAGACGAGCGAAACCTTCTCGGTGTTGGCTGCCTTGCAGATGGCCATGCCTCGCCAGAGATTCTTGCCGACCCGACAGGCGCGGCGTGGCAGGCGCACTTGGGCAAAGGTCATGCCCAGTCGTTCGCCATTCGGTCCGGCCACGGCATCACCAACGCCATGGACCACGCCGATCTTGCCATCGGTTCCCTTGAAAATCTGCACCATCTGCAAACCGTCACGGAAGGCCGCATAGGTCCACTGCGTGTCGTTTTCACCCGCTGTCTGGATGGTCTCGATGGTGAAACCCGGCAAGGCTGCTCCGATGGCCTTCGGACCGTATCCCGTCTCGGGTGTCAGACCGCTGACGCCTGCGTCAGTGATGGCCAGAACGGCTCTTGGCGGTGGAGCGCCATTGGAATCTGCAATCGACCCCATGGGAACGCTGCATCCGGCAACGGTGGCGAGAACGGCAAGACCCGGAAGAAAACGCAAAACGGACTTAAGCAAATTGGTGTGCATCAAATAAACCGATGTAGACAGAGGAACAAGCGCAGCTGACCGCGCTCGACAGATGATCGACAGATCAACAAGATGAATGCATAGCAGATTCGGATGGCAAGGCCAGTCAGTGCTTCCAAATAACCTTCACCCCTCCCAATTGCGGCGAAGCCTAACACCGAAGATATGGTGGCAAAAGTGTATATCTTTGACCAAATCGTCTAACAGGCAGCGTTGGTCGGGTTTTCCAGCTTAAAAGCAGCCATTTAAACGCTCACACATCTTCACTCAGGCGCTTGCGAGGATGATAACTTTCCCGCTCTGGCCTGCTCCTGAACGAAGCAGAATACTGAACCGACAAAAGGGCCTAAGTGAGGCAAGAGCATGGCCCGGATAGAAGGACAGGCAGTCCTTCCCGCACAAAAAGCGTCTGGCCGGACTCTTGCGGATCCGGCCAGACGAACTGTCAGATATCGGGCGATGATGATCGCCTATTCCTCGGCGAGAGCGGCCAGTACGCGTGCCCAGGAACGGATGCCCCGGTGGTAGCTCTCCAGATTGTATTTCTCGTTCGGCGAATGGATGTTGTCATTCTCCAGAGCGTAACCGATCATCATCGAATCCATGCCAAGGATTTCCTTGAATTCGCCAACGATGGGAATGGAACCACCCATGCCGGAGAGAATGGTTTCCTTGCCCCATTCGTCCTTGAGCGCCTGAGCGCCTTTTTTGAGCGGCGGGAAGTCGGGAGACAGACTGTGGCCGGGTGCGTCACCATGATCGATGAATTCAACCATGCAGTCAGCCGGGACGCGTGCCCGGATAAAGGCCTGCATGTTGGCGCGGATGGCTTCCGGATCCTGCTTGCCAACCAGACGGCAGGAGATCTTGGCAGAGGCCTTGGACGCGATGACGGTCTTGAAGCCTTCGCCAGTGTAACCGCCGATGATGCCGTTGAATTCGCAGGTCGGACGGGCGTTGAGCTGCTCATAGACGCTGTAGCCGGTTTCCCCGGCTGGGATAGAAAGGCCAACCTCGGCAAGGAAGCCTTCCGCATCATAGGGCAGGGCATCCCACTGGGCCTTCATCTCTGGTGTCAACTCTTCGACGCCGTCATAAAAGCCCGGAATGGTCACGCGGCCGTTGTCGTCGTGGATGTCTGCCAGCACCTTGGCCAGAATCCGCACCGGGTTGGCAGCCGGGCCGCCGTAGGCACCGGAGTGCAGATCGCGATTGGCCGCCGTGATGACGACTTCCTGTGCCATCAGTCCGCGCAACATGGTGGTGATCGCCGGAGTATCTGCATCCCACATGGTGGTGTCGCAGACCAGAGCCAGATCCTTGGACAGCTCTTCCTTGTGCTTGTTGAGGAATGGCAACAGACTCGGCGAAGCGCTTTCTTCCTCGCCTTCCACCAGAATGGAGACATTGATCGGCAGCGCGCCATGCACTTCCTTGTAGGCGCGGCATGCTTCAACGAAGGTCAGCACCTGCCCCTTGTCGTCGGAAGAGCCGCGACCGAAGATCATTTTCACGCCGTCTTTTTCGAAAATCTTGGCAGTGAAGGGATCATCGTCCCACAGCTCCACAGGATCGACTGGCTGCACGTCATAGTGACCGTAGAACAGGACGTTCGGGCCGGGCTTTTCAGAGGTGTCGCTGTCATGGCCCATGACCATCGGATGGCCAATGGTTTCGTGCGCCTTTGCGTCGATCCCGATCCCGTTCAGTTCATTGGCAAGCCACTCGGCGGCTTTCTTGCACTCGTCCTTGTAGGCGGGGTCGGTGGAAACGGATTTGAACCCAACGAATGTGAAAAGACGTTTGAGGGAATCGTCGAAGTTGGCGTCAATTTGCGCCAGAACAGAATCAAGCTTTGTCATGAAATACCCTTGTCGGATCGGAAGAGTCGGATCGGAAGAAGCATGCGCCGATGCGTCATGCTGATAGCCAGACGCTATCAGCTTCGGCCATGGGGCGCCAGCCTTGCCGGGGAACTTTCACATATGATCCCCCCTAACTGGTCGAGAAAGGGGCAGGCGCTATCGGGGGTGTTGAAACAAGTCGGGAAGCGCTCAGAGGAAGACGACCTCTTCCTCTGCCGAGCGACCGGACCGCCCTGGAGCCATCAAGGAGGGCATGTCATTGTCCATGTCGGAATTGCGGTTGTTGCGGGGCCGCAGAAGCGGGGTTTCTGGCCCCTTTGCCTTGTGTGGTTCGAACGAGCCGGGATCTGACTGGATCCCTGTTGCAGAAGATGAACGGCCGGCAGAAGGGCCATTCTGAGCTGAGGCTGCCGCAACACCAGTGCCTGCGCCGGATGGATGATTTGTGGCACGTTGTTGCCCACGCTCATCGCTTTGGGCCGTCGACTGGTCAGGCGTATTGATGTCGCCGACTACAGTGGTCGGTGCAGACCGGGAAGGGGTGGCGCTGTCCTGATCAGACGGACCCGCTGTACCGTTGCCATTCTGACCCGTTGCCGACTGGGCAAGCTGGCGTTTGGCTTCCGCCCGTTCTTCCTGCAAGGCCTTGATCTTCGGTTTCGACCATCCCAGTTCTTCGTCGGAAAGCGGGATATAGCGGGCGGCGAGTTCCAGATGCTTGCGCACGGTATCAATCGAGGCTGGCAGGATCACCAGCGAAGCAAAGCCGAGCTTGCGTGCATTCAGCACGTCTTGTGCGGTGGCCTTCTTTGAGCAGAGAATGAGACACACGCCACGTCCGCCGGAAAACTCGATCTGACGGGCGGGAATGAGGATGTTGGCAATATCGTGGGGGCCATAGCTCTCATCAACGAACACGACGTCGATCTGGCCCGCGCCGACGATCGACGTGGCCTGTTCTATGTCTGACATGGAAAGCGGATGCTCGATGTCACAATTCTTGAGCAGGTTTGCCCATAGCTGACGGTCGTGGCGTCTTGGGGCAAGGATCATGACAGACAGATTTTTGACTGGTATCAAGCGACGCGACAATGCTGGCCTCACTTATTCTTTTCTTGTTTGTTGTGCAGTCTGCGAACCCCCAGTTGTCCGCTCCTGCAAGTCTTGCATTTGACCCTTAGTCCTCATGGACGTACAAAATGGGCCACTCCTCAAGGAATGGCCCAATTTCCCTAACAATCCCTTGCAACTACTAAAAATTCAAGCTTTTGCATAAGTGGGGGTTAACGAAGACTTGCGCCAAAAGAATAATCTTCCTAGCGACCGCTTTTAAGGCTGCCAAGAATGCCGCGAACCAGTGCTCGTCCAAGCGAAGAGGCAACGGAACGTGCTGCTGATTTGAGAGCCGCTTCTGCCACTGTCTGCCGGTTCGACCTGCGTGCGCCGGTGCTGCGCCGTGCCTTGGTGGTCGGGCGGTCATCGCGGTCGAAGTCGGGCAGGGTGAAGCCGGTACGGCCCTTCTTCATGCGCCCGGTTTCTTCGCGCTGGCGATCCTCTTCCTCGCGCTGCATCTCTTCCCGCATTGCCTTGTCTTCTGCCCGTTTGAGCAGCACTTCATAAGCGCTCTCCCTGTCGACAACCTTGTCATAGACACCAAGGAGCGGGCTTTCGTTGATGATGGCCTCGCGCTCGGCAACCGACAGCGGCCCGATGCGCGAGCTTGGCGGCCGGATGAGTGTCCGCTGTACCATAGAGGGCACGCCTTTTTTCATCAGCGTGGAGACCAGCGCTTCGCCGACCCCCAATTCCATGATGACCTGACGGGTATCAAGCCCCGGATTGGGCCGGAAGGTATCCGCGGCCACCTTGACGGCTTTCTGGTCCCTTGGGGTATAGGCGCGCAAGGCATGTTGCACCCGGTTGCCCAACTGGGACAGCACGTCGTCAGGGACATCAAGCGGGTTCTGCGTGACGAAATAGACGCCCACGCCCTTGGAGCGGATGAGCTTGACGACTTGTTCCACCTTGTCCACGAGGATCTTGGGGGCATCCTCGAACAGCAGGTGAGCCTCATCAAAGAAGAAGACAAGCCGCGGCTTGTCGCGGTCGCCCACTTCCGGCAGTTCCTCGAAAAGTTCCGACAGCAGCCACAAGAGGAAGGTGGCATAGAGGCGAGGGGACTGCATCAGTTTGTCGGCGGCCAGAATGGACACAACGCCGCGTCCGTCGCGGGTGGTGCGCATCATGTCGAGGATATCGAGTGCGGTCTCGCCGAAGAACTGGTCAGCGCCCTGCTGCTCGAGTACCAGCAGATCGCGCTGAATGGCGCCGATCGAGGTGGTGGAAATATTGCCATAGGCGGCGGACAGTTCCTTGCGCCGCTCTTCCATGTTCACCAGAAGGGCGCGCAGATCCTTGAGATCAAGCAGCAGCAGTCCTTCGTCATCGGCCAGCTTGAAGGCAATATTGAGAATGCCTTCCTGCGTGTCATTGAGCCCGAGCAGGCGCGACAGCAGAAGCGGTCCCATGTCGCTGATCGTTGTGCGCACCGGGTGGCCCTGTTGGCCAAACAGGTCCCAGAAAATGGTCGGCACGGCGGCAAAGGAATAGTCATCGCCAAGGCCGATCTGTTCAGCGCGTTTGAACAGGAAGTCCTTCGGCTCCCCTTCCGCCGCCAGACCGGAAAGATCGCCTTTGACGTCGGCACAGAACACCGGCACCCCGGCATTGGAGAAGCCTTCCGTCAGGATCTGCAGCGAAACGGTCTTGCCGGTTCCGGTTGCGCCGGTGATCAGGCCATGCCGGTTGGCCAGCGCAAGGTCAAGATATTCCTCCTGACTGGACTGCGTGCCGTCTTTGTTGGTCAGAAAAGACGTGCCGAGATAGACTTTCCCGTCTTGTAACATGATGCCCCCGGATCCTGTTTTCCCTCGTCAGGCAAGGCTTGGCAGCCTAAAGCCGGACGGATTGATCAAATTGCAATAGCCGCGCCCCGATAAGGCAGGATCCATTCACCAAAGGTTCCATTCACCAAAGGTTCATGTGCAAACCTATAATTCTCTTGCGCAAACAGGATCCGGCCTTCTGGATTCTTTTTACGTTGGATGGCGAAAGGCTGCAACCGGATAGGCTCAAATAGCGACAATTATCGAAGCTTTTCAGTCTGTCATGCTGGCTGGGGCAAAGGCAGCGATATCCGGGATAGCTTTTTCCTGCTCTTGCCTGCTATGACACTATTCAAACGCATTACAAGGCCAACACGCTTTATTCGGGAGACCATTATGGAACAAATCATTGCGCGGATTGCATCGGCAGCGGGCATTTCTGAGGATCTGGCCATGACAGCCGTCAAGATCATTCTCAATTTTCTGGCCAAGGAAGCACCGGAAGACAAGATGAACATGCTGGTGAATGCCCTGGGCGCACAGAAACTGATGGATCAGGCAGCTGAAGCCGGCAACAGTGGCGGCGGATTGCTCGGTGGCCTGATGGGCGCAATGGGGGGCATGGGCGGTATCGGCGGTGCCATGGCTGCTCTCAACCAGTTGACCAGCGAAGGCCTCAGCATGGGGGAAGTTCAAACCGTTGCCACAGAACTCATTTCCGCTGCGAAAGAAAATGCAGACGAGAGCCTTGTGGATGATGTGGTCAATTCTGTTCCGGCCCTTAGCCAGATCTTGTGACTGCATTAAAGCAATAGTTGCGAACATTGCCTTTTTACTACACTCTATTGTGTGTGGTTATGCCCTATGCTCGCAACCGATCTTTTCAGGATTTATGTGCGCGTTTGTCGGGGGACAAAGGCTCAATCACTTACAAGAATTATGTGGAGGCAAAACATGACTTCTTACCCAATCGCGAAAATTGAAGGTATCGGACCAACCTATGCAGCAAAGCTCAAGGAGGTTGGCATTACCAATACGAAAAGCTATCTCGAAAAAGCCAAGGACCCTGCGGGCCGCAAGGAACTGGAAGAAAAGACGGGTATCGATCATGCCCGTATTCTGAAATGGGCCAATATGGCTGATCTGATGCGCATCAATGGCGTCGGCGAGGAGTATTCCGAGCTTCTGGAAGCGGCTGGTGTCGATACCGTCAAGGAACTGCGCAACCGTAACGCAGCCAACCTGACCGTCGCCATGCGGGATGCCAACGCCGAGAAGAAGCTTGTGCGTCAGGTTCCGGCTCAGAGCAATGTGGAAGATTGGGTGGCGCAGGCCAAGGAATTGCCTCCGATGATGACCTACTAGCGCGCGTTCCGTTAAATCGACCACGATTTAACGAAAGGAATTCGCGCCCAAACAAATAGATAGAGCAAGTCAAGTGAATGCAAATGAACGACAAGCTCTAGGGGTCAAACCGGAAACCGGACAAGGAAACAGAGACGCAAGACGCAAGACGCTAGGGGGGGCTGAACGGAGGCTAACCCTCGAATGCTGTGATTGCGATCAATTTGGCTCTGTGCAGCCGTTGATCATGCAGAGTGCGTTTCCCTTTGTTGTCGTATCAAAAGCAAAAGCCAGCGAAGCCGTCGCTGGCTTTTTTGTAATGTGGTAATGGCTTGGGGAAGGCTGGGACTTTCTCTGGTCTGTCAGCACAGAACCGCATCGGGTCCTCATGTGCGGGCCATGCCATCTGTGTGGAGCGGTCAGCTCTGTTGTTGCATCCAGCGCGTGCCCATCCCCCGGCCCATCCCCCGGCCCATCTGAGCTTGGCGGGGACCGAAGTCATCATTCGAGACCTTGCCATCGCCATTGCGATCCATGCCATTCAGCCAGCGCGCTGTCTGGGCGAGGAATTCCTCCCGGTCGACCTTGCCGTCCCGGTTGGCATCATTGAAGTCAAGGGTCATGCCGAACAGTCCACGCTGGCCGTTGGTTGCTTCTGCCGGGGGCATCCGGGTGTTGTTGAGGAATTCCGTGAATTCGGCGGCCACGATCACCCCATCCTCGTTTTCATCGAGCGAGTCAAAATAGTCGCCACGGCGCTCCTGTGCTTCCTTGAGGGTCACGACACCGTCTTCGTCACCATCCCAACTGCCGACAAAGACAGGGTCACCCGTGCGATTGCCGCGTCCGAAGCCCGGTTGTGCTGCTGGCTGACTGGCTTCTGCGGCAGGTCCCCCCTGAGTGGTTGACGGAGCCATGCCTAACCCCATTCCCAAGCCAATACCTTGCCCCATGCCTTGCCCCATGCCACGTCCACGTCCTCCACCGGGCCCCCACGTCTGCCGGGGGGCGGCTAATTGAGCGCCTGTTTGGGTAGTGGCACCAGCCTGTTGCTGCATCATCCAGCGGCCATGTCCTCCGCCTCCCATGCTCTGGCCAGATTGACCTTGCCCCCAAAAGCCCTGCCTCATGCCATAGCCGTTGCCAAAGGCAAGGGCGGATGACGTCAGGGCCAGTGTGGCGACGACTGCTGCTGCGGTAACAAATCTCATGCTGGTTTCTCCCTTTGGAATGAAAGCTGAGGTCAGCTTATCAGCCCGCTGGGAACGGCAAGCATGAGTGAGCGCAAAACAGGATTGTTAAACCCCACTTTTAAAGTATTCCAATGTATCGAAAGCGAGGCTTGCTACAATTGATTACAATTGTTTCTGTCCGTGGCTGTTTTGGCTCATTTGAAACGGAACAAAAGACTGTTCCGATTACCACAATTCTTCACACCGACGTTTTTTGGTTTGGATGTCAATCGGCCCGAAAAAGAGTGTCTTCCTGTCACCTGCGATTGTCAGCGCAGCTGAATTTGTCCATAGCGCATGGCTTCGACTACCGTTTGCGTCTTGTTGGCAGCCTGCATTTTTTCCGAAGCGTTCTGCAGATGAGCGTGAACGGTCCTCTGGGAAATGTGCAGCTCCTCGGCAATGTCGCCTGCGGTCTTGCCTTCAGCCGTCATGCTCAGAACGAGCTTCTCGCGCGTCGAAAGCTCTCCCGGGCGGCTGGCAAGGATCGGATGAACCGACTGCATCTCGGCCAGTTCATGCTGGATGGTCGTTGACAGCGAGGTCAGTTCCCTTTCCGACACGTTCAACTCCTGCCCGGCCACACAAATGGCAACCTGCATGACATTGAAGTGATGCACGTGAATGCCGATCAGAGACCGATAGGAGCGGGGGCTGGAACCGCTTCTCTGCAGAAGACCGATAAGAGAAGACTCCCGGATCCAACTGTTGTCCTTGTCATCAAGGTTCCAGTAGGTCGGCTTGGAAAGAACGGCGATCCGGCGCAACAAGGCATCGCTGCCGCGAACCTGCGCAAGATGCGCGCTGGACAAGATGGAATCACCCCAGTGTTGATACAGCACCAGCTTACCCAGATCTCGGCCAGGCAGCGGAAGGCCCGTGATGAGAATATGTTCTGCACCAAAAGATCTGAAACGGGAGACGACGTTTTCAAAAAAGGAATCGGGATTTTTGGCTGGTTGAGACACGGCAATAGCCTTGTCTGCGAGCCCCCAATGGGAATCAGTCATGGATAGTAACTGCGTGTTTGTTGTTGCTACGATGCCAGACAACAGTGATGCCTGACGGACAAAAATTGTCGCAACAGAATGCCGTTTCAGAATGAACTGAAACGAACAACCGTCGCTTTCCCACTTAGACCCACTCTAGATTTTGGACTATTGTACAATTCTCGGCAAGGGAAAAAGTAACGAGACACGTTTGTCATTGTCATTTTTTCGCAAACGGTGACATTTGTTAGGTAAAATTTCCCCAAGGGCGCTCCTATAGGGGACATGGAGGCCGGAATCTGTACGTAATGCCTTGACGGCAGTTCATGAGTGTATGATTCTCGATAGGGGCAGCCATGCATATGTTGCCGGTCACCTCGATATGTGGACGCCGGGCAGTGGCCTTGTGGACGATGATGGATGAAAACACCCACATTTATCCCTTTTCGATCAACCGCGCCATTCGGAGAGCTTGCGAAGAGGGGGCTTTAGGCTTTAGTCTAAGCAATGAAGTGACTTAGCTGCACTTTCTTCATCATTCTTCCGGACTAGTCATTTTTCCGAACTGTTCATGAGCTCTCAGACCACATTAATGCATGCACCGTGACATTCTCGATGTCGATGCAGAAATATGTCCTGAGAAAGTCCCATGTCAGAAAACCAGTTTAAATATTGGCTTAGGATAATGAGATAGGACAAAGAATGGCAAAGCAAAGTGTATATCCTTGCGATCAGATGCAAAACAAGTGAAGTGTATCAGCATATCGAAAAGGAAGTGATGCACTTAATAAGACGATTTGAAGGCTTGATGGGTGGGCTCTCCGCCCATTCGAATTGGGCCTTCTATAATTGGGAGTGAATATGATGAGCGAAGCGTTGAGGATAGCCGAGACATTTCCAGGCTATTCCCGTGAGGACTGGGCCGCGATGGTTGAAAAGGCGCTCAAGGGCCAGCCTATTT
Organism: Cohaesibacter haloalkalitolerans; assembly: GCF_003574655.1. Taxonomy (GTDB): domain Bacteria; phylum Pseudomonadota; class Alphaproteobacteria; order Rhizobiales; family Cohaesibacteraceae; genus Cohaesibacter; species Cohaesibacter haloalkalitolerans. The sequence goes on along the minus strand of NZ_QNUM01000012.1, from coordinate 10,049 downwards.
CTCGCCTCACAACGAAAACAGTAGACGGTGCGGAAATCCCTCCGATTTTCGAACGGGCCGTTGGAAAAGCGCCTTTGGCAATGCGTCCCAAGGATACGACATGGGCAGTTTGCCAGCGGATGGATCATCCTGATGCTGCCAAGGCAAACGAGCAGGTGTTGAACGACCTTGTGAACGGCGTCAACATGGTTTGCATTCCGTTCGCCGGTAGCGCGTCTGCAAGGGGCTTTGGCCTCGCAGCAGACAAGGAAGTTTTGGCAAAGGCGTTGAACGAGGTCGTCGTTGACCTCATCGCATTCCGTCTGGAAACCGGTGCTGCTGGTGATGCTGCAGCAAAGGCTTTCGCGGGTGTGGTCGCCGACAAGGGGGCAGATGCTGCCTCTGTAAAGGTTTCTTTCGGTCTCGACCCGATTGGTTGCTTTGCAAGCACCGGTGCGCTGCCTGCCGATTGGGCTGCTACCCTTGCAGGCACGATCAAGGATCTGAAAGCCAAAGGCTTCAAGGGTCCGTTCGTTACCGCTGATGGCCGCCCTTATCACGATGCCGGTGCAACCGATGCTCAGGAACTGGGCGCCGTTGTGGCAACCATCGTCGCCTACTGGCGTGCGCTGGAAGACGCCGGTTTTGAAGCTGCCGAAGCCCTTGGCATGATCGATGTGGTTCTGTCCGTAGAAGCTGACCAGTTTGCTTCTCTGGCCAAAATGCGTGCGATCCGTCATCTCTGGGCAAACCTGCTCGAAGCTGCTGGCGTTGACTTCGTGCCTCTGACGGTTCATGCAGAAACCTCCTGGGCGATGATGACCCGCCTTGACCCGTATGTGAACATTCTGCGCGAAACCACTGCCTGCTTTGCTGCCGGTGTTGGCGGTGCTGACAGCATCTGCGTCGTTCCGCATACCATCGCTCTTGGCCTGCCTGGGGCTCATGACCGTCGCATTTCTCGCAACCTGCAGACGATGCTGCTGGAGGAATCAAACCTCTATCGCGTCACCGACCCTGCAGCGGGTTCGGGCTATGTTGAAAGCCTGACCGACGAAACCGGCGCCAAGGCATGGGCTCTGTTCCAGGACGCTGAAAAGGCTGGTGGTGCAGTTGCTGCTCTCAAGGCTGGTCTGTTCGCTGATGTGATCGCCAAGTCGAACGAAGTACGCGGCAAGCTTCTTGCAACCCGCCGTGCTGCTCTGACCGGTGCTTCCGCATTCCCGAACATCGACGAAAAAGACGTTGCCGTGCTTGACGTGGCTCCGATCGCTCTGGCCGTTCCGGCTGCTGGCGAAAGCTGCACACCACTGAAGGCTGTCCGTCTCTCCGAGCCATATGAAGCTCTGCGTGACGCAGCCAAGGCTGCTGGCAACCCGCCGATCTTCTTTGCCAACATGGGCCGCATCGCCGACTTCACGGCACGTGCAACCTGGACGAAGAACTTCTTCGAAGCTGGCGGCATCCGGTCTCTGTCCGACAAGGGCTATGCCGAAGCTGCTGAAGCCGCTGCCGACTTCAAGGCATCCGGTGCAGCCATTGCAGCCATCGTAGGCCCCGACGCCCTGTATGAAGAAAAGGGCACCGAGTTTGCCAAGGCTCTCAAGGAAGCTGGCGCGAAGATGGTCTATGTTGCAGGTCGTCCGAAAGAGATCATGGAGGCACTTTCTGCCGCCGGTGTTGATGCTTTCGCCTTCGAAAGCTGCGACGTGCTCGCCGAACTCAACAAAATTCATGACGCTCTGGGCATTGCCCCGGTCGCCAAGGCATAAGCATAAGGAATTTGAAGAATGAGCAAGATCCCTAACTTTGCCGACATAGCATTCAAGGCGGCCAGCCCTTCGGTGACCGCCGGCGATGCCCTCTGGCACACGCCGGAAGGTATCGACGTTAAAGACGCCTATGCCGAGAGCGAAATCTCCAAGTATGATTTCCTCAACAGCTGGCCGGGTCTGGCCCCGTTCGTGCGTGGCCCGTATCCGACCATGTATGCACAGCGCCCATGGACGATCCGTCAGTATGCCGGTTTCTCCACCGCTGAAGACTCCAACGCCTTCTACCGCCGCAACCTTGCTGCCGGTCAGAAGGGTCTGTCCATCGCGTTCGACCTTGCAACCCACCGCGGTTACGATTCCGACCACCCACGCGTAGTCGGTGACGTTGGCATGGCCGGTGTGGCGATCGACAGCATCTATGACATGCGCACCCTGTTCGACGGCATTCCGCTCGACAAGATGTCTGTGTCCATGACCATGAACGGCGCTGTTCTGCCTGTCATGGCTCTTTACATCATTGCTGCGGAAGAGCAGGGCGTTAGCCAGGATCTGCTGGCCGGTACCATTCAGAACGACATTCTGAAAGAGTTCATGGTCCGCAACACCTACATCTATCCTCCGCATCCTTCCATGCGCATCATCTCGGACATCTTTGCCTATACGTCCCAGAACATGCCGAAATTCAACTCCATCTCGATCTCCGGCTACCACATGCAGGAAGCTGGTGCGACGGCCGACCTTGAGCTGGCCTATACGATCGCCGATGGTCTTGAATATATTGCAGCTGGTGTGGAAACCGGTCTGGATGTGGATGCATTTGCTCCGCGCCTGTCCTTCTTCTGGTCGATCGGCATGAACTTCTTCATGGAAGTTGCCAAGATGCGCGCAGCCCGTCTGGTCTGGGCCAAACTGGTCAAGGAAAAGTTCAATCCGAAGAATCCGAAGTCCTATTCCCTGCGTACCCACTCCCAGACTTCTGGCTGGTCGCTCACCGCTCAGGATGTTTACAACAACATCGGACGGACCGCGATCGAAGCCATGGGGGCAACGCAAGGGCATACCCAGTCCCTGCATACCAACGCTCTTGACGAAGCGCTGGCTCTGCCGACCGACTTCTCTGCCCGCATCGCTCGTAACACCCAGCTGTTCCTGCAGCAGGAAAGTGCGACCACCAAAGTTATCGACCCATGGGGCGGTTCTCACTATGTTGAGAAACTCACCGCTGAGCTGGCTGAAAAAGCTCTTGCTCACATCAAGGAAGTCGAAAGCCTTGGCGGCATGGCAAAAGCCATCGAAGCCGGCATTCCGAAGCTGCGCATTGAAGAAGCTGCTGCGAAGACCCAGGCTCGCATCGACGGCGGTTCCCAGACCGTTGTTGGCGTGAACAAATACAAGCCTGACTTCAAGGAAGACATCGATGTGCTGCAGGTTGACAACACCGCAGTTCGTCAGCAGCAGCTCGACAAACTGGCTCGCCTGAGAGCAGAACGCGACCAGACCGAAGTTGATGCAGCTCTTGAAGCTCTGACCAATGCCGCCGAACAGGGCAACGGCAACCTGCTTGACCTCTCCGTCAAGGCAGCGCGCGTTAAAGCCACTGTCGGTGAAATCAGCTACGCACTGGAAAAGGTCTACGGTCGCCATCGCGCCGAAATCAAGTCCATCTCCGGTGTCTACCGCAAAGAGGTTGGTGCCATGTCTGACGTGGTTCAGAAAGTCCAGAAACTGGTTGACGAGTTCGAGGCAAACGACGGTCGTCGTCCTCGTATCCTCATCGCCAAAATGGGCCAGGACGGTCATGACCGTGGTCAGAAGGTTATCGCTTCCGGCTTCGCTGACCTTGGCTTCGACGTTGATATCGGACCTCTCTTCCAGACCCCGGAAGAAGCTGGCCGTCAGGCTGTCGAAAACGACGTGCATGTGGTTGCTGCCTCTTCGCTGGCAGCTGGTCACCTGACCCTCGTTCCCGCCCTGCGTGACGTGCTGGCCGCTGAAGGTCGTCCGGACATCATGATCGTTGCTGGTGGTGTTATTCCTCCGCAGGATTATGAAGCGCTCTATGCCGCGGGTGCTTCTGCCATCTATCCTCCCGGAACGGTTATTGCCGACGCAGCGATCGACCTGATCAACCAGCTCAACAAACGCCTTGGTTACACCAAGGACGCTGCTGAGTAAGCTGACCGGGGCATAGACGCCCAACTGAAGAAATTGAGAGGCTGCCCAACCGGCAGCCTCTTTTTTTGTGTCTGGGCAGAAAGAAACCGGTGCAGATTAACCACCTTGGTTAACCCTGTTCTTCGAAAGTGCACTCTTGCAATATGCATCGCATTTTAAAAGAAGAGGCCGTGAAGTAACGTTTTGTTAAGTACAACCTTTAGTAAAGCGGAAACCATGTTTCACTTCACCAAGAGCGCGTTTTTCTCGCTCAACACCAAGAGAGATCTCACCGTCGACACCATTCGGGGCATCGCATGTATTGCGCTCGTCGCCTTTCATGTCGTGGGAGGAGAGCCTGACCAGGGGATGGCTCTTGGGGTCAACGATTGGCTGTACAGGTTAATGCATTCCTTCACGGATATGCGCATGCCGCTTTTCAGCTTCATTTCGGGGATTGTCTTCTTTTCGTTTCCGAGAACCGGAAGCAGTTTTCACCGGCTTATTGGCAAAAAGGCCCGCAGGCTGCTGTTGCCGCTGCTGACCGTTGGCTCACTCTGCTGGCTTTCCCGCGCGCTGATTGGGATCGAGAGCGAGCCGCTCTATATGGTCTATTTCTCCCCCTACAATGTCTATTGGTATCTGCAGTCGACTTTTCTCATGATGTCGCTCTTCCTGCTGGTGAACTTCTTTGCCATGCGAAAGGCCGACCCGCGCGAATATCAAAGCATTGCCAACATGAATGCGATCGGGCTCGGTGTGCTAGGGGCGTATATCCATATTTTCCAGTTCCCCTATGTCACGCAGTTCATATCCATTCAGAAGGTCTTCTATCTGATGCCCTTCTTTATGTCTGGCTATCTGTTCGGTCAGGTGGCTGAGGTATATGCCTCAAGGGTAAAGCTTGGTCACAAGGCGCTGGCGGCTCTCCTGATCGGCGGCTTCGTCGGCCTGGGGTGGACAATGGTAGACGGCGGCAACGGTTTCGAGACGGCCACTCGCCGCGCTATTTGTGTGCCTGTGGGCATTTTGACTGCCTTTTGCCTGTTCGTCCTTGCGCCGCGGATGAATCTTCTGGCGTGGGTCGGCGATAAATCCTACGCGATTTACCTGTTCCATATCTTCTTTACCGGTGCATCGGAAATGGTCTGGCGCAAACTGCTTCCCGCGCCGGATATCCATTTTGGCTTCGTTGTTTTCCTTGCCGCTGGGCTGCTTGGACCGATCATCCTGAGCTGGTTCATCCTCAAGATACCGCTCGGCCGGTGGCTGGTTCTGGGGTTGGCCGCACCGAAATTCATGCAGGAACGGTTCGGGATATTGCGGGCTCATTGAGCCGTGATGGTGATGAACAGAGCCTGTTGCCTGCAATAGAGGACAACCGGTAAAAGCCAAGACCATGAGAGAGCAAAAGAAAAGAGGGGTGAGCCTGCTGGCTTGCCCCTCAATTCATTTGTTGTTCTTGACTATTGCGCGCAACGGCCTACCTCTTTGAGAGTGCTGAAACCATAGGAAAGACCATCATGCTTATTACCACCACCCCCAATGTTGAAGGCCACGCCATTGTTGAGTACAAGGGCCTCGTGAATGGTGAGGCTATTCTCGGAGCCAATGTTTTCAAGGACTTCTTTGCCGGTATCCGCGATATCGTTGGCGGGCGGTCTGGTGCCTATGAGTCGGAGTTGCAGCGCGCAAGAGAGATTGCGGTTGATGAAATGACGCAATATGCGCAGCGCCTCGGCGCAAACGCCATTATCGGTGTTGATGTCGACTACGAAACTGTTGGCGACAGGGGATCGATGCTGATGGTTGCTGCCTCTGGAACGGCTGTCGTCATTAAGTAGCGAATCGCCGATACTCTCGTCAGACTTTTTACAAGGCGCCTTGCTCCGAACGGGGGTGGCGCTTTTCATACGAGTGAATCAGATGAAAAATTTGTGCATTTTCTGCGGCTCAAGTTGGGGGCGCCGGAAAGAATTTGAAGACGCTGCCATTGCTTTGTCGACTGAAATTGCCCGGCGCGGCTATGGCCTGGTCTATGGCGGATCGTCCGCGGGGCTGATGGGAGCCTGCGCCGATGCAGCCCTTGCCGAAGGCGGGCGGGTCATCGGCATTCTCCCCAACGCGCTAAAAGCCAAGGAAATCGACCACAAGGGCCTCACCGAGCTGCATCTGGTCGAGAGCATGCATGAACGCAAGGCGATGATGGAACAGCTCTCTGATGGCTTCATTTCCATTCCGGGCGGCATCGGGACCATGGACGAGCTGTTCGAGATGTGGACCTGGGCTTCGCTTGGCTGGCATGAAAAGCCATCTGCCCTGTTCAATGTCGCCGGATATTATGACGATCTCATCCGTTTTCTCGATAGAACCGCCGAAGATGCCTTCGTCAGGCAGGAGCATCGCGACATGCTGATCGTCGAGACCGACATTGACAGGCTGTTCGAACGGCTGGAAGGCTATGTTGCTCCGAAGGTTGGCAAGTGGATTCCAAAAGAGGGGTCAATCATATGACCAGAGAGCCTGCTGCACCGCAGTTTGAATTCGCCCGACTCACCGATCTGCCGCACATGGTCGATGCCTGTGCCGTCCTCAATGAGGCAGAATGGGGAGACGGGTCCGATGAGTCGCTGGAAATGCGTCGGGCCGGCTTTCGTCGTCTGGCCTTTGCGGCAGACAATGAAGATGCAATCCTGTGTCTGGCGGAAAATGGTGAGCTCGCCGGTCTTTGTATCCTGATCGAGAATGATTTTCCCGATTTTCCGGACTTGGGGCCATGGCTTGCCAGCCTGATTGTCGCTCCGGCCTATCGAGGGCAGGGCCTTGCCCGGCGTCTCGTTGCCGAAACGGAGAATCTGGCGCGGGAATTTGGCGAGGAAGGGCTGTTTGTCCACTCCCGATCACCGGAGCTTTTCCGGGCTCTGGGCTATCAGGATGGCGATGAGCATCTGGCTGGAGATGCGCGCTTTTACATTCAGGGCAAGGAAATCTGATTTCCTTCCTCAAGCTCAGGATCAGGCTTTGCTCAAGACATGGCCCTGTCCCGCGTCGCATGACACAAAGTGCATGAGACAGGGGGCAGGGCCTTGTTGCATCAGAGGGTCAGAAGGCCCTTGAGATCCTTGAACTGGGCGACGGGCGAAAGATCCCGATATTCGTCCAGATCTCCGGTGCGGTTGATCCAGACAGTGCGGAAGCCATAAGCGGTGGCTCCGGCAACATCCCAGCGGTTGGACGACTGGAAGGAAATCGCTTCAGGGAAACAGCGGAAGGCGGTCATGGCCAGATCATAGACAGCTGATTGGGTCTTGTAGGTCTGAACCTCATCGGCGCTCAGAATATGGTCAAACAGGTCGTTGAGGCCATTCTTGGCAACTGCGGCTTCCAGCATGCTCGCGGTGCCGTTGGACAGGATTGCCAGCTGCGCATCGCGGTTCTTCAGCTCTTCCAGCACCGGGCGCACATCCTCGAACGCATCAGCTTCGTGGTAGACATCAAGCAGTGCCTGACGCAGGGAGCGGTCTGCATCGGGAATGCGCTCATAGGCAAAATCAAGGGCACGTTCCGTGAGGGTCCAGAAATCGACGTAGCGGCCAGTCAGGGCGCGAACCCAGCTGTATTCGAGCTGCTTGGAGCGCCAGATCTCGGAAAGATGCGCCGCATTTGGGCCGAGTTGATCCGCATAACGACGCACGGCAGCATGCACATCGAAGAGCGTTCCGTAAGCGTCAAATACAAAAATCGAGCATGAGTCTGAACCAGCCATGCTTTTAGTCTCCTTGAAGTGTCTCTTGGATAGGCCGCGAATGAAGTTCGCGAAGTATCGCAAAAATTGCGAATGAAGTGTGCAATTATAGTTTGCACAAGCCCCGCAAGAATGCAACGTATCTTGCAGGGATAGGAACCGGTGAATTTTGGAAAATATTTACTGATTTTCTGAAATATTTGTATCGCTTTTTGCAGTATTGGCGACTATATGAATGAACCTCATCTATTTGAGCCCTCAGTAAGGAATGGCTTGACCTGAGGCTTCATATTGGTTTCCTCTATCTCTGGCAGTCATACTGCTCCCGCCCCTTGTTCCGGTTCAATCCGCTCCCACTGCATTGAGACAGTTTGCCTCATCAGACAATGATATGAGAGTGCCTGTTTTCCGGTATGGGTAAAGGGAGCCCGTAAGAGGAAATAAAAGCAAGGAATTTTGAAATGGCAGAATTTTCACAAACATGGACTTGGTTCAAAGGCGAATGGCACGAAGGCAACCCTCCGATGATGGGGCCGCGCTCGCACGCTTTCTGGCAGGGGTCCACCGTATTTGACGGAGCCCGTTATTTTGAAGGCGTCATGCCTGACCTTGATCTTCACTGTGCCCGTATCAACCGCTCTTGCGAAACCCTGGCCATGAAGCCGACCATGAAGGTGGGCGAAATCATGGAACTGGCCGCTGAAGGCTGCCAGAAATTCGGTGGCAATGCGGTCTATATCCGCCCGACCTACTGGGGCGTTGGCAGCCTGTCTTCCGTGATCAACGTTGATCCGGACGATGTCGATTTCTGCCTGACCCTGTTCGATGCACCGATGCCGGATCCGAACAAGGGTATGCGCGTGACGACCACCAAATTCCGCCGCCCGACCCTTGAGACCATGCCGACCAACGCAAAGGCATCCGGACTTTACATCAACAACGCCCGCTGCCTCAAGGAAGCGCTCGACAAGGGCTTCGACAACGCCATTGTCTGCGACATGCTGGGCAACGTGGCTGAACTGGCAACTGCCAACTTCTTCATCGTCAAGGACGGCGTCGTCAAGACCTCCGTTCCGAACGGTAGCTTCCTCAACGGCATCACCCGCCAGCGCACGATCCAGCTGCTGCGCGATGCCGGTGAAACCGTTGTCGAATGTACCCTGACGCTTGATGACTGCCGTGAAGCTGACGAAATGTTCTCGACCGGCAACTATTCGAAGGTTGTTCCGATCTTCGCCTTTGACGACCGCCAGTATGATCATGGCCCGATTGCCAAGAAGGCACGCGAACTCTATTGGGAATTCGCGTTCAAGAAGTAATGATGGTTTGTTGAACGATCATTCCATCACAAGACAGGAAAGGGGAGGGCCATTGCCTTCCCCTTTTTTGTCGGGCAGGCAATGTGGAGATGTCTTTTCTTTTCTGCAGACACTATTTGTGGTTTCCGGAAACGGATTGCCCTGCTTTTGACATACTGCTGGCCTAGATAGTGACCGAGCGATGATGCTTATTAATCGAAGGCTGTTTCGCTGCTTCTATAAATTCTGGTTTGCGATTTGGCAGGAAATTTCGTGCGATACAGGAGTGCGGGCATTCGTCAGCGATCACTACTCAGAGGCCAATGGCATGGCGCCAGTTCAGCCTCGACCCTCGTTCCAGGATCATCACCGTCAGGAGCAAAAGAATGAAAAGCAAGCGAACAGCCTCGTTTCTTGTTGTTGCCAGCCTGTCGATTGCATGTGCCTTGCCCGTAGCAACCGCATTTGCCTTTCAACCCGGTGGAGAACCCGGCAGCCCACAGCCACAGTTGCAGCCTGAAAGCAACAGTGTCGCCCCGGTCGAGCTTCCGGAAGTCTATGGCCAGCCCGCGTCCGCCTATGTGCAGGCCGCCAGCTCGCCACAGTCCGCAAGCAGGGTGACCACGGGCAATGCCCAGAATGTCCGTCCCAATCCCAAACCGTCCAAATGTCTGATGCTGGCCAAGACCATCGGTGCATCTCGCGTCTGGTGGGGGCGCCATGTTGGCGCCAAGGAAGTGGAGGACGACACCCTGTTCTTTTCCGTCGGGCCGCGCCGTATTCAGTTTGATGATATCGGTTGTTTCAAGACCAAGAAGGATTGTGAGAACTGGCTCTATTGGAAGCGCACCGACTATCCTATCTTTTCCTCCATCAGTGCCTGCCGTCGAGGGCTATGATCGAAGGCGCGACTGCTGCCGGTTCGTGCGGTGCGCCTCTTCAGGTCTCCAAGCTTCTTGCCTCAGGGCAAAAAGTCATGACCTCCCCCAGAGGGGGAGGTTTGAAACGCTACGCTTGAACCACTGGAAGTGGTTTTGTTATGGATTAATAGTTAGGCTTGAATAGGTCTGCAAAATCCGTTGCCTTGTCTTGCTTCTC
>NZ_QNUM01000011.1 GCF_003574655.1 Cohaesibacter haloalkalitolerans | reverse complement strand
AAAAGACCAAAAGCCTTTTCTCAGAACTCAAAGCAAGCACCTAATCACTCGCCAAATTCCAAATTTTGAGGCGAACCGCCCCGCCGCCAGCAGCGCCGCCGCTGTCGATGAACGGACTTATAGACCCCACCCCAATCAGAGTCAAACGCTTTCTAAAAACTTTTTCAAACTTATTCATCCAATGCGTTGAAAACTATGTTTTTGTCAATAAAAACATATACATAACAAAATTCACACAGTCACAATACCTCCCAACTTCGCAATACTCACACGCAAATAAGCAAAACTACGATGCCCAAAAATCTTCATTTTAAAACGCCAAATTTTACGATATGGCTGAAATCCGCCAGTTCCTTCACACAAGCTATATGAGCATAGAAAGACGCACGTAAGATCCCTCATCAACGCTCAGCCCGACTTTGTTCGCAATCGCCACCAAGTCTGCACAGTGAGCTCGTCTGGCGAGAGGATATCGGGGATAAGCATGGCCATCGCAAGAATCCCGCTTGATTGGTTTTCACATAATCAGGATCGCGAGTCGGCGAGTGAGAAATCTCTCTCGTGATCCTTCCCACGACTTGTTGATTTCTTCTTGCCGCCCACCTGACAAAACCCCGGACATGGCAAAGCCCAAGGAGCCCCACTTTGCCCCCGTCATCCTTTCGGCATCCAGTGCCGTTTTCTGGTTGCCATAAGGTAATATGCGGGCCATAAATTACAGGCTTGGACAAAGAACGCGCGATCCCTTTTTCTGCCGCAATTGCGTGCTCTTTTCCGATGCCTTAAAGGAACTTTAAAAGGCCGCAAGAAAACCGGGTGTTCCCACTGAATAAAGTTACTGCCCGGAAGCGGGCAGATCCGGGTAGAAATCAGACACTCGACCAAATTTTGAAAGCCCAATGAGCACAACAACTCTGACCCAGCCGCCCTATCTGAAAGCACCCGTCAAAAAGACCCAGCCTTCAGTACGCATTGATTCCAGCATCGATCTGGGTCAGGCCCCTGCATTGTTGACGCCATCAGCGCGCTTGAACCCGCCAGACCGCCGCACCCTGAACATCCGCTGGCTGGTCGGCACCATTCTTACCGGCTGTACATCCATATTCCTGATGGGAGGCGCTCTGGTTGCTGGCATTCAAAGCCAGGACAAGATGACCGAGCAGGCCTTTCTGACACAGGCAGAAGAATCGCACCCGCTTGCGCCCGGCGAATTGATCGCCGCAGGCACCAAGGGCAATCGCCTGTCGCGCTCCATTCGTCCGGTGTCGCATCGGCGAGAAATTCAGGTCAGCACCATATCGACCTTGGGTGATGAGAATCTGGTCACCACCAAACCCTTCATGCTGATTTCGGCGTCTCTGGAAACCAAGAAGTCCCCGAATATCACCTTCCCGGCCTTCGACCCGGTCCGAATCTTCTCCTCTTCTTCCGACAGAAAGCAACAGCCCGCCAGCCAGCAGGACGACCAGCTCTATTCTGCCAACGTGGAAGGCGAGATGCGGCTGAGAGCAGAACCGCTCAACCTTGTCAGCGATTACGAGCTCGACGCAGGCGGCCCGAGCAATTTTGAAGTGCGGCGTCTGGTCAACCAGTCTGCACTCTTCCTGTCCGATGACAGCAACCAGACCCAACCCGCCTTTGGGGTGATCGACCCGGCGCGTTTCGAGTTCCCGGCAACATCCGTTGACGCGCTCGCCCCCTCCTATATTCGCATCGTACCCGAGAACATGAGTTCCTTCACCAAGACCGAAGGCACCAATCAGGGCACGGAAACCGAAGAGAAGATCGTCGTTGCCGTTCAGGGAGACACCGTTCGCAACCTGCTGCTCGAAAACGAGGCAACAGAAGAAGAAGCTGCGGAACTGGCCGAACTGATCGCCGACAAGGCCGGCATTGACGATCTGTCGAACAACCAGCGCATGCGCATCGTTTATGAGCTCGTCAATGACGGCCTTCGCGAGCGCTCCCCTCTGCGCATCAGTCTCTATCTCGGAGAAGAGCACCAGATCACGGTCGCCCGTTCTGATCAGGGCACGTTCCAGGTCGCCGACGAGCCGGTAGAAGGCGATCTGTCCCTGTCAGCGACACCCGATTCCCTTACCACTCTGAGGACCGGCCCGCGGCTGACTGTTTATGACTCGGTCTACCAGACAGCACTCAACAACGGCATCGAACCGGAAATGATCGATGAGATGATCAAGATCCTGTCCTTCGACGTCGATTTCAACGCGATGGTGAAGCCGGGCGATTCGCTGCAGCTCTTCCACTCCGTTCCGGAAAACGGCGACAAGGCCGAGATCATGTTCGTCGAGATCCAGCTGAATGGTGTCACCAAGCGCTACTATCGCTATCGCACCCAGGATGACGGCATCGTCGACTATTATGACGAGAGCGGCCGCAGCGCCAAGAAATTCCTGATGCGCAAACCGGTGCCGGGCGCCAAATTCCGCTCGCCGTTCGGTTGGCGCCGCCATCCGATCCTGAAGATCATGCGCCTGCACAAGGGCGTCGACTGGTCGGCATCGCGTGGCACACCGGTGATGGCAGCAGGCAATGGCCGCATCATCACGCGCAAGTGGGCCAGCGGCTATGGCAACTTCATCGAAATCCAGCACACCAATGGCTATGCCACCGGCTATGGCCATATGAGCCGCTTCGAATCGGGGCTGGATGTTGGCGATTACGTCCATCAGGGCCAGATCATCGGCTATGTCGGTTCCACCGGCCTGTCGACCGGGCCGCATCTGCACTACGAGGTGACGGTCAACGGTCGCCATGTGGACCCGATGCGCATCCGTCTGCCGCGCGGCCGCACTCTCAGTGGCGACATGCTGGCCAGCTTCACTCAGGAGCAGGAACGCATCAACGATCTGTTGGGCAAATCCAGCGAGATCAAGGTTGCCCAGAACGACACCGAATAGCAACGCCCGTTACATCCGGACAAAAGAAAGCCCCGGCAGATGTCTGTCGGGGCTTTCTGTTTGATAGGAACGGCAAAGGCGAAACGCATTACCGCCATTGCCTTTGGCTGTTATTCCTCGACACCGAAGGTCAGGGCATCATCCTTGACCAGCACATGCACGCGGGACCCATCCAGAATGCCACCCGAAAGCAGCTCTTCGGCCAGCGGATCCTGAATATAGCGCTGAATCACCCGTTTGAGCGGACGTGCACCATAGGCCGGATCATAGCCCTTGTTGGCCAGCCATTCGGTTGCCTCATCATCCAGCACCAACTCGATCTTGCGATCGGCCAGCAGCTTGGTCAGATGCTTCATCTGAATGGCCACGATGGAAGCCATATGCTCGCGCATCAGGCGATGGAAGATGATGATCTCGTCAATCCGGTTGAGGAACTCGGGACGGAAAGCAGACCGAACCACCTCCAGCACTCGCTCCTTGTCGGCATCCTTGAGGTCGGTTTCCTCCTTGCCAAGCAGGAATTCAGCCCCAAGGTTCGAGGTCATGATGATCAGGGTGTTGCGGAAATCAACCGTCCGCCCCTGGCCATCAGTCAACCGGCCATCGTCAAGCACCTGCAACAGTACGTTGAAGACATCCGGATGCGCCTTTTCGATCTCGTCGAACAGGATCACCTGATAAGGACGCCGCCGGACCGCTTCGGTCAGAACGCCACCCTCTTCGTAGCCCACATAGCCCGGAGGCGCACCGATGAGACGGGCGACCGAGTGCTTTTCCATGAACTCGGACATGTCGAGCCGAACCATCGCGTGCTCGTCATCGAACAGGAAGTCGGCCAGCGTCTTGGTGAGCTCGGTCTTGCCCACACCGGTCGGCCCGAGGAACATGAACGAGCCGATCGGCCTGTTCGGATCCTGCAACCCGGCCCTTGCGCGCCGCACGGCCTTGGAAACCGCGGCAACCGCATCCGCCTGCCCGATGACCCGCTGGCCAAGCTCTGCCTCCATGCGCAACAGCTTGTCCCGCTCGCCTTCGAGCATCTTGTCGACCGGGATACCGGTCCAGCGCGAAATCACATGGGCAATGTGATCGGGCTGGACAGACCGTTCGACCATGGCATTGGACTGCTGGGTGCGTTCTTCAACCTGGGCCAGAAGTCCCTCCAGACGGGGGATTTCGCCATAGGCCAGCTCACCGGCCTTGGCCAGATCGCCGCGCCGCTGGGCCTGAGCCAGATGAACCCGTGCCTCGTCCAGCTGTTCCTTGATCTTGGTGGCATCGGAAAGCTTGTCTTTCTCTGCCTGCCAGCGCTGGGTCAGGGCTGCCGATTCCTCTTCGAGATCAACCAGCTCATCTTCCAGTTTTTCCAACCGGTCACGGGAGGCAACGTCCTCTTCCTTCTTGAGGGCTTCCCGCTCGATCTTCAACTGGATGATTCGCCGGTCCAGCTCGTCCAGCTCTTCGGGCTTGGAATCGACCTGCATGCGCAACCGCGAGGCGGCCTCGTCCATCAGGTCGATCGCCTTGTCCGGCAGGAACCGGTCGGTGATATAGCGGTCCGACAGGGTTGCCGCAGAAACCAGCGCATTGTCGCTGATGCGGACCCCGTGGTGCAGCTCATATTTTTCCTTCAGCCCGCGCAGGATCGAAATCGTATCGGCCACGGTCGGCTCATTAACCATCACCGGCTGGAACCGGCGGGCCAGAGCCGCATCCTTTTCGACATACTTGCGATATTCATCCAGCGTGGTCGCGCCAACGCAGTGCAGCTCACCCCGCGCCAAAGCCGGTTTCAGCAGGTTGGAGGCATCCATGGCACCATCGGACTTGCCTGCTCCGACTAGCGTATGCATCTCGTCGATGAACAGGATCAGTTCGCCACTGGCAGCCTGAACCTCATTCAATACCGCCTTCAAACGCTCCTCGAACTCGCCACGATATTTGGCACCAGCGATCAAGGCACCCATATCAAGAGCCAGCAAACGCTTTTCCTTGAGGGATTCGGGCACGTCGCCATTGATGATCCGGAGCGCCAGCCCTTCCGCAATGGCGGTCTTGCCGACGCCCGGCTCGCCGATCAGCACCGGGTTGTTCTTGGTCCGGCGCGACAGCACCTGAATGGTCCGCCGGATTTCGTCATCGCGCCCGATCACCGGATCGAGCTTGCCGTCACGCGCATCCTGTGTCAGATCGCGGGCATATTTCTTGAGGGCGTCATAGCCGTCTTCAGCCGAAGCTGAATCAGCCGTCCGTCCCTTGCGGATTTCCTCGATGGCTCGATTGAGATTCTGCGGCGACACACCGGCCTTGCTGAGGATCTTGCCAGCCTCGCTGTCCGTCAACATGCTGATGGCCAGAAGCAGACGTTCGACAGTCACGTAGGAATCGCCTGCCTTCTTGGCAATCTCTTCGGCCTTTTCAAACAGCTTGGCCATATCGGGCGACAGATATAGCTGTCCTGCGCCGGAACCGGAAACAGCAGGCAGAGCCTTCAGCCGGTCTTCCAGCAGCAGACGCACCTGCGCCGATTGCCCGCCAGACCGATCAATGAGCCCGGAAGCCATGCCTTCCTTGTCATCCATCAGAACCTTGAGGATATGCTCCGGCAAAAAGGCCTGATGCCCCTGCCCGATGGCATATGTCTGCGCTGACTGCATGAAGCCGCGCGCACGCTCTGTGTAGCGTTCCAAATTCATTGTCACTCTCCTTTGTGCGCAATCCTGATCATCCATCCATTGGCATGATCGAGACGCCACGATTGAATTTGACTATCGCACAAGCTCCTGACCTCTTCCAGCGAGCAAGTCGACACGTCAGTCCTCCCCCCTGCTGCATGAGCCAGAGAGGTGTCCCCCTCAATATGGTGTTGCATTTGCGCAACAAAAGAGGCAAGTATCAAATAATTTCCGCTTCAGCCTACCCTGCCAGCCTTACCCCGGGGTTGCGGCTTTTTCCAAACGAAAGCAGACCTGATGACCATCTTGCTAAACGCAATCTATCGCTATCCGATCAAGGGATTTACGCCCCAGAAACTGACCGCCGTTGAGGTTCTGGAAGGGAAGCCGCTGCCATGGGACAGGGCCTTTGCCATTGAGAATGGCGACAGCGGCTTTGACCAGAACAGTCCGGCCCACCTATCCAAGGTTCATTTTCTGATGCTGATGAAGCAGCCGGAGCTGGCAGCCCTCAAATCCGCATTCGAACCGGAGACCGGCGCCTTCACTATATCGAAAGACGGTGAGCAGGTTGCCAGCGGCAATCTGTTCGATCCGGCCTCAATGCAGGACGTGCTCGATTATCTGGCCACCTACTGCAACAAACCTTTGCGCGGTGCGCCACGCCTGTTGCATGCCGATGGCTTTTCCTTCACCGATTCAAAAACCCAGGATGTTACCCTGATCAATCTGGCGTCAGTCCGGGATATCAGCGAAAAGGCGGGTGCCGATCTCGATCCCCTGCGCTTCCGCGGCAATTTCTATATCGAAGGCGCAAAGCCGTGGCAGGAACATGACTGGATTGGCAAGGATATCACCATCGGAGATCTCCGCTTCACCGTCCGCAAGCGCACCCAGCGCTGCGCGGCGACCAACGCCAATCCAGCGACCGGTGAACGGGACCAGAATATTCCCAAGCTGCTGATGACCCATTATGACCATTGCGACTGCGGCATTCACCTGATGCCTCTGCAAAGCGGCTCGCTGCAAACCGGAGCCGCCCTGACGGTGCTCTGACTGTGCTCTGACTGTGCTCTGACGATGGCAGACCAAGGACCTTGAAAAGAAAAAACCCGCCGAGAAGGCGGGTTTAAAGTCTGCAAATCAGTGAGCCGGTGCTCAGTCTTCAGCGATAACCGGCTGAGGACCTTCAACAGCAGAAGCGCCTTCGCCATCCTTGTCGGCGCCAGCTGGCTTCTTGCGAGAACGATAGGTCGTGCGACGGCGACGACGAGGAGCGGCCTTGCCGTCATCTTCCTTGTCGCTTTCCGCCACAACCGGGATATCCGGCTGATCGGAATCATCACCGTCATCATCCTGCTGCGGATCGAAAACGGCCACTTCCATCTCGACGGCGGTGTCTTCAAAGCCATTGATATCCGGCTGCGGCTCGTCACCAGTGATCTCGGACATCGAAGACTTGCGGGAAGACCGCTCGATAACGGGCTGCTCGCCGGAGCCATTGACCGGGCGCATCTCTTCGCGGGTTGCAGGCTGAGCCGCCGCGATGATACGCAGATAATGCTCAGCGTGCTGGTAGTAGTTTTCGGCCATCACCATGTCACCGGACGCCTGGGCATCCCGGGCGAGAGACTGATATTTCTCGGCGATATGGCTGGCTGTGCCACGAATTTTTACATCCGGTCCATTGCTGTCATAGGATCTGGACAGCGGATTGGAAGGCTTGCGCCCGCGACTGCGTGTCCGGCTGCTTTTCTGGCTCTGTCGCATTGTTTTTCTCTCGTAAATAGGCCGACCAAAAGGTTCAGCAAGGCAAACTGATTGCAAGCGCCCAACGGACGCAGGACTTGACCTGATCCCTCAGACCATGACACCGGGTTGTCAACCTGTTTGAAAAGTCACGAGCTTTATCGATTCAATGATCGAATGGCTTCTTTGACTGAATAAAATCTGAAATCCGCTACCGGGAACCATAAGCTTCAGACATGTCTGATCCGGACCCCGTCGCCAGCTGTACTTTGCAACGCAAATCAGCCGGATTTTGCTCTTGGTGAAATCAACTTATCGACTTACGGCGCAAATTCAAGCCCATTGAGTTTTTTTGTCCAAGGGCAACAGCCGCTTTCAACAGAAGTTTGGCAAAAAGGCTTAGATTGGGTGCGTTTCGAGCAACAATATGCGATTTTGGCCGCCAAGATCCTGTAAAATGTGGCAATGGGTATCGTTTTCCTCTGCCAGCCCATGCACTTGGGCAAGAGATTTGACCGCCGCTGCCTGGCGATATCCGAACTCGAATGCCATCAGGGAAGGCTTCTGTTGCCAGCTGGCAATGGCGGCGAAGATGGCTTCATAGGCTTCAAGCCCCGTCGCCCCGGAGACCAGCGCCCCGAGCGGATCATAATCGGCCACATCCCGCTCGATATCCGCCATCTCCGTTTCCGCCAGATAGGGCGGATTGGAAATCAGGATGTCCATGCCTCCGGCAAAGGCGTCTGCGTAGCTGGCCTCGACAAAGGCCACCCGCCCGGAAAGGCCCAGACTCTGCGCATTCTCTTGCGCAACAGCCAGAGCTGCAGGCGAGATGTCCGACCCGACCCCTCGCGCATTGGGCAATTCGGACAGCAGGGAAAGCAGGAGGCACCCGGTTCCCGTTCCGATGTCAACCAGCTTCAGAGGAGCCCTTTTATCGGCAATGCGGTCGAGCACCCCGGCCACCAGCGTCTCGCTGTCCGGTCTCGGCACCAGCGTGTCTTTGGTAACCTTGAAATCAAGGCCCCAAAATTCCCGATACCCCAGAATATGGGCAATCGGCTCGCGCTCGGCTCGGCGAGCGATGAAGGCATCAAGCAGAGCCATCTCATCGGCATCGAGCGACCGGTCAAATTGCAGGATGATGTCCGTCTCCGAAAGCGACAGCCCATGTGACGCCAGCAAACGGGCATCCAGTCGTGCCGTCTCGATGCCTTCATCGGCAAGACGCCTGGCCATTTCGGCAATCTTCTGATCAAGACGCATCGAACCCTCCGAAGGCTGCTGCGAAAACCCTGTCCAGCTTGTGCGCTAGACGGCCCCCTCTTCGGCAGCGGCCAGCAACTGGGCCTGATTCTCGGCGATCAGCGCATCAATCAGCTCCCCGAGCGCTTCCCCGGCCAGAACCTTGTCCAGCTTGTAGAGCGTCAGGTTGATGCGGTGGTCTGTCACGCGCCCCTGAGGGAAGTTGTAGGTGCGGATTCGCTCCGAACGGTCACCGGAACCGACCTGCCCCCGACGCGCTTCAGACCGCTCACTGTCGGCCCGCTCCCGTTCGGCCTCATAGAGGCGCGCCTGCAAAACCTTCATGGCGTTGGCCCGGTTCTGATGCTGCGACTTCTCTGACGAGGTCACGACTATGCCGGTGGGTAGATGGGTGATGCGTACGGCCGAGTCGGTGGTGTTGACATGCTGTCCACCGGCACCCGACGCGCGCATCGTATCAATGCGGATATCGTCGGGGCGAATGTCGATGTCCACCTCTTCTGCTTCGGGCAACACGGCCACGGTCGCTGCCGAGGTGTGGATGCGGCCACCGGATTCGGTTTCCGGCACGCGCTGTACCCGGTGCACGCCGGATTCATATTTCATCTTGGCAAACACTCCGACGCCGGAAACGCTGGCGATGATTTCCTTGTAACCGCCGACTTCGCCTTCGCTGACCGACATCACAGAAACCTTCCAGCCATTGACCTCGGCATAGCGCTGATACATGCGGAACAGATCCCCCGCAAACAGGGCAGCTTCGTCCCCACCGGTCCCGGCGCGCACTTCCAGAATGGCGCTCTTGTTGTCGGCAGCGTCCTTGGGCAGCAGCAGAATCTGCAACTCGGCAGCAAGATCCTCGATTTTCTCCTCGGTCGGCTTGAGATCCAGCTGCGCCAGTTCGCGCATTTCGGCATCCATGTCCGGATCCTCGAGAATGTCTTCAAGATCCTGAAGCTCCTGAAGTGCGGCCATATATTCGCGCGACTTCATGGCAACAGGCTCCAGCTCGGCATAATCCCGGCTGAGCTTCACATAGGCATCGGGATCAGGTCCCGCCGCCATCTCGGCGGACAGGGCATCGAACCGCTGGATCAGGGCTTCAACGCGGCCCTTCGGAATGGAAACTCCAACCATATTTTTCAGTCCTGTTGCAATCGGCCATGAGAAACACGCTCACTGTCTATCCCCCACCCTGCCCCAAGCGACAGCACGGACGATCCACACAGAGAGTCGCTAGAGATTTCCCGCCGGAATATGAATATCGTAACGTTCTGCGAAATCCTGCAGGAAGCGTTTCACCTCATCAGCATGAACAGCTGTTGCAAGCATTTCGGTGAATTCCGCCTCAAGCTGAGCGAGCGGCAGCTCAAGCAGCATGGCCTTGACCGGCCCGACGGAGGAAGGCGCCATGGAAAGATGGCGATAGCCAAGCGCCAACAGCGCCATCGCACCGGTTGCCCGACCCGCCAGCTCACCGCACACGGTAACCGGCACGCCCTTTTCCTCACCCTTGGTGATGATATGTTTGAGAGCGCGCAGGAAGGACGGCGACAGCGAACTGTAGCGCCCGGAAAGCCGGGTGTTGCCCCTGTCACAGGCCATCATGAACTGATGCAGGTCATTGGTACCGATGGAAATGAAATCCGCCCGATCCAGAAGTGCATCAAGCTGGAACAGCAGTGACGGCACTTCCAGCATGGCGCCAAGCTGGATCTTCTCCGGCTTCTGATAATTGTGCCGCTCCAGATGGGCGACCTCCCGCATGAACAGGCCCTTGGCTTCATCGAACTCGAAGACATCGGTGATCATCGGGAACATCAGCCGAAGAGTCCGTCCCGCTGCGGCATGCAGCAGGGCCCGCATCTGAGTCCTGAGCAGGCCGGGGCGATCAAGCCCGAGCCGGATGGCCCGCCAGCCCATGGCCGGGTTTTCCTCTGCCGCCATACGCAGGAAGGCAAGAACCTTGTCGCCGCCCACGTCAAGGGAACGGAAGGTCACGGGCATCCCGTCGGCACTGTCGAGCACCTGACGATAGACCTTTTCCTGTTCGCGCATCCGCGGGAAGCTGGCCGCAACCATGAACTGCAGCTCCGTCCGGAACAGGCCGATGCCCTTGGCACCTGCGCCAACCATGTTCGGCAGATCCACCAGAAGGCCGGCATTCATGTAGAGATCGACCGGCACCCCGTCCTGAGTGACGGCAGGCTTGTCGCGCAGCTTGCGATATTGTTCCTGTCGATGGGCACGGAACTTGACCTGGTCGACATAGGAGGCTTCCACATCGGCAGGCGGGCGCATGTGCACATGGCCGGTATCGCCGTCAACAATGATCGGATCGCCGTCTTCACAAAGAGCGACTGCCGTGGCGACCTGACCGACCGTGGGAATTCCGAGCGCACGGGCAACGATGACCACATGGCTCGTCGGCGCGCCTTCTTCCAGAACCAGACCACGGACCCGGTCCCGCCCATAGTCGAGTAGCTCCGCCGCCCCCATGTTGCGGGCAACGATGATCGCGTCGGTCGGCTTCTCGCCATTCTTGTCCGTCAGCTTGTCGCCGCTGAGCTTGCGCATCAACCGGTTGGCCAGATCATCGAAATCATGCAGCCGGTCACGCAGATACGGGTCTGTGGAGCGCATCAGACGGGCGCGCGTGTCGCTCTGCACCCGCTCCACCGCAGCTTCGGCTGTCAGACCGGTATGAATGGCTTCCTGCATCCGCCGCACCCAACCGCGGTCATAGGCAAACATCCGGTAGGCTTCCAGAATGTCGCGATGCTCGCCGACATGGGAAATGTCGTCACGATTCAACAGGTCATCGACCGACAGGCGCAAATGCTCGATCGCCGATTCCAGCCGCTTTTCCTCGGCCTGAGCGTCCTCGGCAATGAGATTCGTGACCACGATGCGCGGCTCGTGCAGAACGACCCGCCCAAGGCCAAGCCCTTCGGCCATAGACAGACCTTCAAGCCGCAAAGGCCGGACGAGATCGAGATCGGCACCGGGTCCGGAAAGGCCCTTCAGCTCGCCGGAGGCAATCAGCTCGGCCAGCACCATCGCAGTGGTCTGCAGGGCCTCGACTTCCTCGTCCGAATAGAGCCGCTGGGTCTTGTTCTGAACAACCAGAACGCCCAGCGTCCGGCCCGAACGCAGGATGGGAACACCGAGAAAGGCGTGATAGATTTCCTCACCCGTTTCCGGGCGGTAGGCAAAGGCTGGGTGCTCCTGCGGCTCCGACAGATTGAGGATGCGCGCTTCGGACGCGATGTGACCGACCAAGCCCTCGCCGACGCTCAGGCGGGTCTCGTGCACGGCCATCGGATTGAGGCCCTCGGTCGCGTAAAGCTCGAGCAGATTATCGGAACGAAGAACATAGACCGAGCAAACCTCGGCCACCATGTTGGCCGCGATCAGTCGCACAATCTCGTTTAATCGTTCCTGCGCATCCGTCGGCTTGGCCATCGTTTCGCGAAGGCGTCGCAAGAGAATGCGCGGACCTGCCAGATTTCCCCGCATCCGGGTATCTCCGATTTTCCGCATTGTCACAGGGGAACCACCACTGGGCGGCCAACCCGCAAATAAGATTTCCTGACGTCCGAAAACCCGCCACAAGCCATGAGTCAGAAAGCGGGGATTCGTGTCACGCGCAGTATGGCATGATGCGATCAGGCAGATCAATCATGCGCAAAGCTTTAGAGGGGCCAAAGGACACTCTCTCGACAGGAAACGAAGTTGTGAAACGGCCATCAAGCGGCCGCTCCACAACGCAAGGATCTACTTCTCGTCCAATCCGTAAAGCGAATGCAGGGCGCGAACCGCCAGCTCCGCATATTCAGCATCGATCAGGATGGAAATCTTGATCTCGGACGTCGTGATGGCGCGAATGTTGATGCCACGCTCAGCCAGCGCCTTGAAGGCCTGGGAGGCGACACCGGCATGGCTGCGCATCCCGATACCGATCACGGACACCTTCACCACATCGGTCGAGCCTTGCAGGACATTGTAGTTGATGTTGTGACGGGCGCCTTCCAGCACGACCCGGGCGCGATCGAAATCGCCCTTGGGCACAGTGAAGGTCATATCAGTGATGGTGCCATCTTCAGAGATATTCTGCACGATCATGTCGACATTGATATTGGCCTCTGCAAGAGGACCAAAAACATGCGCCGCAATGCCCGGCTTGTCTTCGAGCCGACGCAGGGAGATTTGCGCTTCATCCTTCGAGAAGGCAATTCCGGTTACAACCTGTTTTTCCACAATCTCATCCTCATCACAGATCAAAGTTCCCACGGGCTGGTCCGCATTCATCAGCTCGGGAGCATCCGGCTCGACGAAAGAAGACCGCACGAATGTGCGAACATTATGCACCATTGCCATCTCGACAGAGCGCACCTGCATAACCTTGGCACCCAGAGATGCCATTTCCAGCATTTCCTCAAAGGAAATCTGATCGAGCCGTCTCGCTTCGGGAACAATGCGCGGGTCAGTGGTGTAGACCCCGTCCACATCGGTATAGATATCGCAACGGTCGGCATTGATGGCAGCTGCAATGGCAACCGCGCTGGTGTCGGAACCACCGCGCCCCAAAGTCGAGATCCGGTTGTCCGGAGCAATCCCCTGGAACCCGGCGACCACAGCAACCTGGTTCATTTCCAGACGCTCGATCAGGACCGAACCATCGATTTCCTCGATCCGCGCAGCACCGTGTACACCATTGGTTTTAAAAGGAATTTGCCATCCAAGCCAAGACCGGGCATCAACGCCCATATTCTGCAGGGTCAAGGCAAGAAGACCCGATGTCACCTGTTCACCAGAGGAAACAACGGTATCATACTCGCGAGCATCATAAAGGGGAGAAGCCTCCTGGACCCAACCAACCAGCTCGTTGGTTTTGCCAGCCATCGCAGAGACTACGACGGCCACCTGATTTCCCGCGTCCACTTCACGCTTCACGTGTCGGGCAACGCGTCTGATGCGCTCGATATCCGCAACAGACGTACCCCCGAACTTCATGACAAGACGAGCCATTCACTATCGCTTTCTGTCACTGGTTTTCCGTTTTAAGCGGCACAATCATAAGGGCAGATTGACCTTGCCGCCGGTTGCGCATAGTCATACTCGGCAGACGGCGCGCATGCAAGCATTCTCGGGCTTGACTTTTCCTCTCGCGGAAAGAAGTTATTGAAAACTGCATCACGATGGCGTTTTGACAATCAATTCGCTAATCAACAAGGGGGAAACCCCAACCGTATATCCCCCAAAGCAGATCGGAAGCAAAGGGCAGACAATGACATCCCAGACCAATCCAAAGGCAACCACCGTTGATGATGCTGAAATTGCGCGGTTCTCGGCGATGGCTCAGGAATGGTGGAGCCCGACGGGCAAGTTCCGGCCCCTGCACAAGTTCAACCCGACCCGCATCGCCTATTTGAGGGAAAAGCTGCTAGATCATTTCGGCTGTGATGCCCATGCCCGTCAGCCTCTCAAGGGCCTGACCATTCTGGATGTCGGTTGTGGCGGTGGCCTTCTGTGCGAACCGCTCTGTCGCCTCGGAGCTGAGGTAACCGGCGTCGACGCCTCGGAAACCAACATCGGCATCGCCTCCACCCACGCCAGGGAAAGCGGCCTTGCCATCGACTACCGCGCCACGACAGCCGAAGCCCTCGTTGCCGAAGGCCGGTCTTACGATGTCGTCCTGACGATGGAAGTGGTGGAACACGTAGCCGACGTCGACCTGTTCCTGTCCGAATGCGCCAGCATGGTCAAGCCGGGTGGGCTGATGGTTATTGCAACACTCAACCGCACCCTGAAGTCTCACGCTCTGGCGATCATCGGAGCAGAATACATCCTGCGCTGGCTTCCGGTTGGCACCCACACATGGGAAAAATTCGTCACCCCGAACGAATTGGAACGCTCCCTTGCCCCGACTGGTCTGGAGATCGTCGAAAAGGTCGGCGTCAGCTACAACCCGTTGTTCGACAAATGGTCCCGCTCAAACGACCTCGACGTCAACTACATGTTTCTTTGCCAGAAGAAATAGCCTCAGAATAACCTTCCAAACCTTTTACACCGGCAAGCTCCCTTCGCGGCAAAGTATAAGCACCAGCAATGCGCATGGAGAAATAAACGTATGCGCGCAAATCCTGTCAAAACAACCAATTTCTTTACATGAAAACTCCGCAGATGACCAAGTATATCTGCATAACCCTTTTGCACTAGACGTTACAAAATAATATTTTACCTCGTCTTAATACATCAAATTCAAAATAATCAATACATTCCGGACAGAAGAGGTCTGCCCAGAATAAAAAAACAATTCCGGCCGCCAGGTGTCCGGGCAAATCAGTCGTATCACTGCTATTCTGAATGGCACTCAACAAGGTTTTGCATTATGAACCTCCACTCCATTCGCGTTCGCATCGTCGCCTTCACTGCCATCTGTGTCATTGGCTCAACAGGCACCATTGTTGGATATAACCTCTGGTCAGCCAGAAACAACGCAACCTACGTTTCGTCGAACGTGGGTGAGTTGCTCGACATCACAGGCCAGAAATCCCTGTCCAACCTCGCAGCCGCTCAGGCGGGCATCATCAAGTCTGAAGTTGAAACCGCATTTTCCACGGCGCGAAGCATGGCCAAGGCGCTTGAGACGATTGCCATGCCCGAAGGAGACGGAGGATCACCCAAGGAGATCCGGCGTGGCCAGCTCAACGAGCTTCTGCATCGATCCCTCACCGACAACCCGCTTTTCAATGGCACCTACAGCGCGTGGGAGCCAAACGCACTGGACGGCATGGACAACAGCTACCGCTCCGACGCCAAGGTTGGCTCGGACGAGACCGGTCGCGCCCTGCCCTACTGGACGCGCGACGGCAGCAAGATTGCCGTACAGCCGCTCGTTGAATATGACAGCTCCGACAAACACTCGAACGGCCTGATCAAGGGCGGCTGGTTCCTCGGCCCGCAGGCCAGTGGCAACGAAAGCATCCTCGCTCCCCTGCCTTATGTCGTACAGGGCAAGGCCGTCTATCTGGCCACCATGTCCGTACCGATCAAGGTCAATGGCAAATTCGCCGGTGTCGCTGGCGCCGACTTCGATCTGTCTTTCGTGCAGGAACTGGCCAACAAGGTCGACAACAGCACCTTCAACGGCAGCGGCTCGGTTGAAATCGTCACCAATGACGGTCTCGTGGTTGCCTCCAGTGCCAATCCCAAACTGATCGGCGGCAAATTTGAAGCCGATCCGGACAATATTCAGGCTGAAACCGCAGCGCTCAATCAGGGTCAGCCCAAGGTCTTCGTGAACGAAGGGGACGACACCCTGCGCGTCTTCTCCCCGATTGCTCTGGGCCGCACCGACAAGAGCTGGTCTGTGGTCATCGACGTACCCCGCTCCGTCGTAATGGCCGAATCCATCGCCATGGGTCAGGCCATGGCACAGCGCAACAACAACGATCTGTTCTGGCAGCTTGCGGTGGCGCTTGTGGTCGCAGTGGTCGCCATGGCAGCCATGGCATTCGTCGCTCACAACATTTCCTCTCCAATCGTCACCATGGCGAATATCCTGCGCAGGATCGCATCGGGTGATCCGGTTGACCGTGTCGACGGCGCTGATCGCAAGGACGAGATCGGCGAAATTGCCAAGGCCTCCGAAGTGCTACGCACCGGCTTGCAGGAAGCAGAAAGACTGCGCCAGGAAGCCTCCGAGCGCGAAGAAGCGGAACGCAAGCTTCTGGACCATCGGGCCAAGCTCGCCCAGGACTTTGTCTCCCGCATGCAGGCCCTCTCCTCGGGCATCGCCTCTTCGTCCAGCGAAGTCGCCAGCGCCGCTCAGGACCTGTCCGAAACCGCCAAGGAAACATCGCGGCAGTCGCAGTCCGTGGCCGTTGCCGCCGATCAGGCGTCTGCCAACGTCCAGACCGTAGCCAGCGCCACCGAGGAAATGTCCGCTTCCGTTCGTGTTGTCAATGATCAGGTCATCCATTCTGCCCAGGTCGCCGACAAGGCCAATGCCGAAGCCGACGCCGCCAACCAGCGCATCCAGTCACTGGCAGCCGCAGCCGCAGCCATTGGTGATGTCATCGAGCTGATCAACGGCATCGCCGCCCAGACCAACCTTCTCGCCCTCAACGCCACCATCGAGGCGGCACGGGCCGGAGAAGCAGGCAAGGGCTTTGCCGTTGTGGCTGCAGAGGTCAAGCAACTGGCATCGCAGACCGCCAAGGCCACCGAGGAAATCGGCCAGAAAGTCGCCGAGATCCAGCAGGCTACAGACGGCACCGTCAAATCGGTTGGCGAAATCGCTCAGGTCATCGCCAGCATCAAGGAAACCGCGTCCCAGATCACGGTCGCCGTGGACGAGCAGGGATCGGCAACCGCTGAAATCGCGACCAACTGCCAGCAGGCAGCAACCGGCACCGATGAAGTGACACGAAACATCGGCGGCGTGAGCCTTGCAGCAGAACAGACCGGCACAGCCTCGATCCGGCTGCAGGACCTCTCCAAGGGCCTCTCCGATCAGGCAGGCGACCTCAGCAAGATCGTGGAAAAATTTGTCGAAGATTTCGCAGCCGCGTAACGACAGATCACCAGAAACAAAAAGCCCCGCTTCGGCCAGAGTGCCGGAGCGGGGTTTTCTTTATTTGTCATCATGTCAGGACCGAAGGCGCCGTCCGCGCCACTCAGATGACACCCATCAGTTCTGGTCTTCAGGCAAGACAGGCATCGGCAGACAATCGATCCCGTCTTCCGAGAGCGACTTGATTTCATCAACGGTCGCCTCGCCATAGATGCCGCGCTCTTCGGTTTCGCGGAAGTGCATCTTGCGGGCCTCTTCGGCAAACTTGTCGCCGACATAATCGGCATTGTCGACCACATGCTGACGGAAGGCCCGAAGCATCTGCTGAATCTGTTGCGGGCTGGGTCCTTCCCCCGCCTCTGCGGAGGCAGGAGCAGAAACCGATACGGATGCAGGCACGACGGCATTGCCACCAGCCCCGCCAGATGCCACCCCCGTGTGAGCTGCACCGGGGCGAACAGGCAGCCCCTTATCCTGAGTGCGAGTCCCAGTCACGCTTGGGGCCATCAGGGACTTGGCAATCGACGTAGAGGCGCAATAGGGGCATTCCACCCGCCCATCACGGATCTGTGCCTCGCAATCATCATTATTGCGAAACCAGCCTTCAAACACATGATCATGATCGCAACGCAGCGAATACTTAATCAAGTCAGACCTCTAAGTCATATCCGGTTACAGTGGCACCCTCTCGCCAATCGGCGCGGCCAGCATGACAAGCCAGCTTGCACACATTGGCAGGAGAAAAGTTTCATCTCTCTAAATATAGGCTATCTGGCGTCAGATTTCAAAAGCCCGATCATGCTGCAGCGACGGAATGGCCTTGCGGCAGCCCTCGACCCGCGTCATGTCGATGTCGGCAGCGATGAAGCAGGGCTCTTCTCCAGCCACCGCCAACACGGTGCCCCATGGGTCGACAATGATCGAATGCCCATAGGTCTCGCGCCCGTTCTCATGCTTGCCGCCTTGCGCCGCGGCGATCACGAAGGCGCCATTCTCGATGGCCCTCGCCCGCATCAGCACGTCCCAGTGCGCCTGCCCTGTGCGTTTGGTGAAAGCGGCGGGAATGGCCAGGATGGTAGCACCCTTCTGCCGACAGAGCGCCCGGTACAGATAGGGGAAGCGCAGATCGTAGCAGATTGTCATCCCCAGCGTGCCCCACGGCAGGATACTGCTGACGGCCTTGAGACCCGGCACGAAACTGGCCGACTCCCGGTAGCTTTCGCCGCTTTCGAGATCGACATCGAACATGTGGATCTTGTCATACTGGGCAGCAATCCGCCCAGTGGGTGTGATCAGCAGGCTGCGGTTAACCGCCTTGACCTCGTCGCAGGTGCGCACCAGAAAGGACATCGACCCGATGTGCAGCCAGATGTCCAGCTCCTCGGCCAGCGCCTGCATCCGCTTGACGCCTTCGTCATCATCCTGCGCGGAGATGACATCCATCATCGCCTTGCGGTTCATTTCCATGGTCGCAGTCTGCTCGGGCGTCTGGATATAGTCGGCCCCATCACGCCGGGCGTCCCGGATCAGACGCTCGGCTTCATCCAGATTATGCTCCGGGTTGCGACCTGACCGCAGTTGAACACAGGCAGCACGAAAGGACGTCATGGCACTCTCCGGATTGTCTTGGATTTCTCGACCCGACGGGGTCAAAACAGGATCATCCGATGAGTCTTACCCAAGCTTCCCCTGTCTGACAAGAAGGCAATGCGGCCCCATCCTCAAACCAAGGGCCTCAAACCAAGGACATCAGACCACAGACAAGAAAACGCCGGGTCCGGGATCAGGCAGCGAGCATCGGGTCGAGCTTGCCGGCCTTGTCGAGGGCAAACAGGTCGTCGCAGCCACCGACATGCTCTTCATTGATGAAGATCTGCGGAAAGGTCCGGCGACCGGACTTGGCAATCATTTCCTGCTTGAGATCGGAATCGAAGGTCGCGTCCAGTTCCCGGAACGCCACCCCCTTGTCGCTCAGCAGCTTTTTGGCAGCGGTGCAAAAACCACACATCTTGCGCGTATAGATAACAACTTCAGCCATTTCGGTCTCCTTGCGAACCAAACCGGGCATTGCGCCTTGCCGGATGCAAACCACCCGTCCAGTTTGGACTTGTTCAAAATCTCATGATTTATATGGTTATTTCCGCGCCAGCGGCAACCCGTGCAAAGGTGATAATGCAAATTTCTCCGGCATTGGATCGCCTCAGAACCCTGCAACAGGCCTCCAGTGTCGCCCCTGTCGTCCAGACATCATCAATCAGCACCACCGTCCGTCCGGTCAGCGACAGCCGATCCGGCAGGTTGAGCTGGAAGGCGCCTTCCACATTCATCCGCCGCTCGGCTTCATTGAGGCCGACCTGCTGCCGGGTGGGCCGCGTCCGCACCAGAAGATCGGGCATGAAGGCAAGCCCGGTCTCCTCCGCCATGGCCTTGGCAAGCAGCGCCGACTGGTTATAGCGCCGCCGCCACAGGCGTCTCCTGTGCAATGGAACCGGCACGATCAGGGCCTGCGGATCAGTGAGGCAATCCGCCCCCGCCCGCACCATCCAGCGCCCCATGACACCAGCAAGGTCGGTACGGTCCAGATACTTGAGCCGATGCACCATCCGTCGGGCCGTCGAGCCGAACAGTGCCACCGAACGGGCGCGGTCATAGACGGGTGGATGGGCCAGCACCTCCGGGCTGACAAGCCTGTTGCCCAGATCATAGGAAAAGGGCAATCCGGAGACAGAGCAATAGGGTTTTGCAATCCAGTCCATGTCCGCCCAACAGGTGCCACAAAGGCTATTGGCATCCTGAACAATCTTGCCGCAACCGGCGCATCTTGGCGGAATGATCAGATCCTGAACAAGGCGCGCCAGAAGACGCAACCTTTTGCCTGCTCCCCGACCAGAACCAGCAAGAGACCATCCGCCTTGCGGTTCCTCCCCGGTGGCCGCGGACAGTGGGCCGGAGTGCTGCCAGAGATGTTTCATTCTTGACTCCCCAAACTCGCGCCCCTAGCTAATCCAGACAGAAAGACCGATGGTAACAATGCCCCAAGCAGCGCTATCATACAAGGGACGCAAGGCCGCGCCGCCTGCGCGATAAACTGGAAAGCATCAGCACCATGACCGATATTCCCCGCCTTTTCGACACGGACCTGCTGGCCCGCCGCCGCGTTCGCGCCTTGCGTGCCCACGGGCAGGACGGAGATTTTCTGCTGCGGGAAGTGGTCGAGGATATGCTGGACCGCCTATCGATCGTCATGCGCCCATTCCCCAGTGTCGTCGAGCTGGGAGGCCACACCGGGCTGCTCGCCAGCACCCTTGCGCAACGGCAGGGCACCGAAGACGTCATCCGGCTAGAACAGCACCCGAGCCTGTTTCATGATGGCGAGCACGCCACCCTGTTCGACCCGGAAAACCTGCCCCTCAAACCACAGAGCTGCCACCTGCTGGTCTCGCCGCTGTTCCTGCACTGGATCAACGACCTACCCGGCGTTCTCATCCAGATCCGTCAGGCGCTGGTGCCCGACGGCCTGTTTCTGGCCACACTGCTTGGCCGCGACAGCCTCACGGAGTTGCGGCAAGCCTTTTTGATTGCCGATAGCGAGATATCCGGCGGAGCCAGTCCGCGGGTTGCACCCCTGCCAGACCTCAAGGACATGGGCAGCCTGATGCAGCGCGCCGGATTTGCCCTGCCGGTCGTCGATCACGACACCTTGACCGTGCGCTATGCCTCGCTCTTTTCCCTGATGCAGGATCTGAGGCGCATGGGAGCAACCAACGTGCTCCATGACCGCAGCCGCCGCCCCCTGCGGCGGGACACCCTGATGCGCGCCGCCGAGGTCTACCAGCAGCGTTTCTCCGATCCGGACGGGCGAATTCGGGTTACCTTCCAGATCATCTCCCTGTCAGGCTGGGCCCCGGACGCAAGCCAGCAACAGCCGCTGAAGCCGGGCAGCGCGAAAATGTCCCTCGCCAGCGTTCTGGGAGACAAGTCCACTTGCTGATCCGGCGCACCGACTGGGCATCATGATCAAGGAGAAAGAGTGAAGCGAGCAGGGTCAACGCCCTGACCGTGTGAGCACCTGGCATAAGGCCCGACAAATCTCAAGGAACAGCAGCACTCAACGTCTTGCCAAGATAGGTAAATATATCTTCAACGACAGCGACGACATCAACCATCGCAGCCACAATGACCACACCAATCAGGCCAACGATAAAACCATATTCCAACGCGGTGGCCCCACTCTCGTCTTTCAGGAATGAACGGAACTTGAGCATTGCAATGATCCAGACGGTTGCGTGAAATGACCCCATCAATCCCGCTGCGCTTCCGAGCTTCCGAGCTTCCGATTGCCGGATTGATGAGCGAATGAATCAAATTTACAGAAAGATGTAAAAAAATCCCAAAAAAACGACGAATGTTTTTTCCATGCTGAAAGAATGGCAACCAAAAGCTTAAGGCGACATGCGACAAATTGCCGAAGGCTGGGCAATCAGGCGCCAAGTAGATCCACGAGAGGCGCAATCAGCGGCAGGTCTGCCGGAGGCATGGGAAAGTCGCGCAAGGCGCCTGCCCGCACCCATTTGAGCGCCTGCCCTTCTTGCGACTGAGGCACCCCTTCCCAGCGACGGCAGATATAGAGCGGCATCAGGAGATGGAATTCGTCATAGGCGTGGCTGGCAAAGGTCAACGGCGCCAGGCATGCTTCCTTGGTCTTGATGCCCAACTCTTCTTCCAGCTCGCGAACAAGAGCCACCTCAGGCCGTTCACCAGCTTCCAGCTTGCCACCGGGGAATTCCCAAAGGCCTGCGAGATTCTTCCCCTCGGGCCTCTGGGCAATCAGAATGCGGTTGTCTTCGTCCACCAACGCGACCGCGACCACGAGCAGGAGCCGAACCGGAGAATGGGTCTTGTCTTCTGGTGCGCTCATGCGAAGGGGTCCCTAGCTGCGGTAGTCGCCATTGATGGCGATATAGCCGTGGGTGAGGTCACAGGTCCAGACGGTTGCCTTGCCGGAGCCGATCCCCAGATCGGCGCGGATCTCGATTTCGTCATTCTTCATGTATGCGCTGGCGACCTCTTCGGAATAATCCGGATCACGCATGCCATCGACGGCCAGACGGAATGGCCCGAACCAGATGGCAAGCTTGTCACGATCGGCCATTTCGCCAGCCTTGCCGACAGCCGCCACGACACGCCCCCAGTTGGCGTCTTCTCCGGCAGCTGCCGTTTTCACCAGCGGGCTGTTGGCAATGGCCAGAGCCACACGCTTGGCAGCCGCGTCATTTTCGGCACCCGAGACGGTGATTTCGAGGAACTTGCTGGCCCCTTCGCCGTCACGCACGACCATCTTGGCGAGATCCTGCAGCAGCGCACTCAAGGCATTGGAAAAGGCTTCCAGACGGGCATCATCGGCCTTTTCGATCACCGGGCAGCCGCGCCCTTTGGCAGCGCCGGAGGCAAAGACCATCAGCGTGTCGCTGGTCGAGGTATCGCTATCAACGGTGATGGCGTTGAAGGAGGTATCCACATGGCGGGAAAGCAGGGCCTGCAAAGCTTCCGCCGAAACCGGCGCATCGGTGAAGACAAAGCCGAGCATCGTCGCCATGTCCGGTGCAATCATGCCCGATCCCTTGGCGATGCCGTGGATCGTCACCGTGGTACCGTCGATATCGGCGCTGGCAGTTGCAGCCTTGACGAAGGTGTCCGTCGTCATGATGGCCCTGGCGGCATCCATGAAGGAAGCATTGGTCTTGTCGGAATCAAAAAGGGTGCCAAACAGCGAGGTGATGGGGGCCGGATCCAGAGGTTCGCCAATAACGCCCGTAGACGCCATGAAAACCTCGGAAGGCTTGCCACCACAGGCCTCAGCCGCCGCATTGGCAACAGCCGTGGTGGTCTTGACCCCGGCCGAGCCGGTAAAGGCGTTGGCGTTGGAGGCGTTGACCACCAGAGCACGAGCGCTGCCGCCTGCAAGATGGGCCTTGCACCAGTCTACCGGAGCAGACGGGCACTTGGAACGGGTATAGACACCGGCAACGGTCGTGCCTTCAGCCATCTCCACCACCAACAAATCGTTGCGGCCCTTGTATTTGACGCCGGTTGCAGCAACGCCAAGGCGAAAACCGCCAATCGCATCAAGCTCGGGATAGTCTGTCGGGGCGAAGGGAGAAGGTTTGAGATCCATTGCAAGCATCCTTCCAAGAAAAAAGAGGGAACACATCGTGGCTCTCGGGCCGGATCGATGCGTTCCCTCTCCTTAAACTGTGAACTTCACAAATGCCAGTGCATTTTGACACTTATGCGCCAGCATGCACGAGATCAGCCCCCTATTCAGGGATATCGATCTTGGCATCCTTGCGCAGGTCATCCAGCAGCGACTGGAACTTCTTCTGCGCCACAAAGGCGCGCAGCTGATCCTTGACGGAATCCAGGGTTGGCTTGGGGGCTTCCCGCTTGTCTTCCACCAGAATGACATGCCAGCCGAAGTCGGTTTTCACAGGCTTGTCAGTGTATTTGCCCTTGTCCAGAGCGAAGGCAGCGGCCTCGAAGCTAGGCACCATCTGGCCCTGGCCGAAATAGCCCAGATCCCCACCCTGCGATCCGGAAGGACCGGTGGACTTGGCTTTGGCCAGCTCGGCAAAATCGGCGCCGCCGTCAAGCTCCTTGATGATGGCGTTGGCTTCGTCTTCGGTCTTGACCAGAATGTGACGGGCCTTGACTTCCTGACGAACAGGCAAAGCAGCGATCTGCTCGTCATAGACAGCCTGCAGATCGGCGTCGGTGATGGCTTCATCCACATTCTTGCGGAAAAACTCTGTCTGAAGAGCCCGCTTTTTCATGAATTCGACCTGTTCATTGAAGGAATCGGTCTTGTCCAGCCCCTGCTTCAGCGCAGCCTGAGACACCAGTTCCATATTGACGAGCATCTCGGTCAGGGTCTTTTTCTTCTGTTCGGCAGGCATCTGCTGCGTCTGCTGACCGAGCTGATCTGCAATGAAATCAAACTCGCCTGCGGTGATTGCCTTGCCATTCACGGTGGCAACGACGCTATCGGCTGCAGCGTCCTGGGCGAACGCGCCATGGACGCCGCCAATCAGAAAAAGAGAAGTCGCTGCTGCCAATGCAGACCGCTGGAAATAGGCACGAACCATCTGTATCTTTCCTATCGTTGTTCACTTTTGGAACGAAAAAAACTTAAAAACTGCCTCTCATGTGACCTACCCGCCTTTCTTGGCGTTGACAAGACAAAGACCCAATCTTATCTGTCAGCCGAGCAGTTTATTGCCAACTTAGGGTATCTGGCTGTTGACATTCATGTTGAAGCCGAGGCTTGTATCACTACGACCCTAGTCTCGCCGCAATTGCGTTACAAATAAGGCCGTCACAAAAATGTGGGGGCATTTTTCAAGGAAGGATCCGGTCTATGGCTGGTCTTGGAGCTATCGCCCGCAAACTCTTTGGAACGGCAAACGATCGTCGCATCAAGGGGTATCGTCCCACAGTCGCCGCCATCAACGCGCTGGAAGATGAATATTCCCAGCTTTCCGATGAGGCCTTGCGCAACAAGACCGTGGAGTTTCGTGAACAACTGGCCAACGGGGAAAAGCTGGACAAGCTGCTTATTCCCGCCTTTGCCACCGTCCGCGAAGCCGCCAAACGCACCTTGGGCCAGCGTCATTATGATGTTCAGCTGATCGGCGGCATGGTCCTTAATGACGGCGCCATCTCCGAGATGCGCACCGGTGAAGGCAAGACCCTTGTTGCAACATTGGCCGGTTACCTCAACGCGCTTGAAGGCAAGGGCGTGCATGTGGTCACCGTCAACGACTATCTGGCAAAACGCGACTCCGACTGGATGGGCCAGGTCTACCGCTTCCTCGGCATGACCACCGGCGTCATCGTCCATGGCCTCAACGACATGGAGCGCAAGGCCGCCTACGCAGCAGATGTCACCTACGGCACAAACAACGAGTTCGGCTTCGACTATCTGCGCGACAACATGAAATATGATCTTGAGCAGATGGTCCAGCGCGGCCACAACTTCGCGATCGTCGACGAGGTCGACTCCATCCTGATCGACGAAGCCCGCACGCCGCTGATCATTTCCGGCCCGCTCGACGACCGCTCGGAAATGTACAACACCATCGACACCTTCATTCCCCAGCTCAAGCCGGAACACTATGAGATCGATGAAAAGCAGAAGACGGCAACCTTCACCGAGGAAGGCACCGAATTCGTCGAGCAGATCCTCAAGGCGGCAGGCATGCTGCAGGGCGAGTCGCTCTATGACATCGAGAATGTGACGATCGTCCACCACCTCAATCAGGCGCTGCGCGCCCATATGCTGTTTGCGCGCGACAAGGACTATATCGTCAAGAACAACGAAGTCGTCATCATCGACGAATTCACGGGCCGCATGATGGAAGGCCGCCGCTATTCGGACGGTCTGCATCAGGCACTGGAAGCCAAGGAACACGCAGCCATCCAGCCGGAAAACCAGACACTGGCCTCCGTGACCTTCCAGAACTATTTCCGCCTCTATAACAAGCTTTCCGGCATGACCGGCACGGCCCAGACCGAAGCCGAAGAGTTCATGGACATCTACAGCCTCGAAGTCATCGAGGTTCCGACCAACCTGCCGATCCAGCGCGTTGACGAGGACGACGAAGTCTATCGCACCCTGCGCGAGAAGGACGATGCTCTGGTCGCCCTGATGAAGGATTGCGTCGAGCGCAACCAGCCGGCCCTCGTCGGCACCACCTCGATCGAACGCTCCGAGGAGCTGTCGGCGCGCCTGAAAAAGGAAAAGATCCCGCACCAGGTGCTGAACGCCCGCTTCCACGAACAGGAAGCCGTGATCGTCGCACAGGCAGGTGCACCGGGTGCCATCACCATCGCCACCAACATGGCTGGCCGTGGTACGGACATTCAGCTCGGCGGCAACCTCGACATGCGCATTTCCCAGGAAATTCCGGAAGAGGTAGAGGGCGAGGAACGCAAAAAGAAGATTGCCGAGATCAAGGCCGATATCGAAGCCAAGAAGGAACAGGCTCTGGCAGCCGGTGGCCTCTACGTGATCGGCACCGAGCGCCATGAAAGCCGCCGTATCGACAACCAGTTGCGCGGCCGTTCCGGCCGTCAGGGTGACCCGGGACGCTCGAAATTCTTCCTCTCGCTGGAAGACGACCTGATGCGCATTTTCGGCTCCGACCGTATGGACGGCATGTTGCAGAAGCTTGGCCTCAAGGAAGGCGAAGCCATCATCCACCCATGGATCAACAAGGCCCTTGAAAAGGCCCAGAAAAAGGTGGAAGCCCGCAACTTCGACATCCGCAAGAACCTGCTGAAGTTCGACGACGTGATGAACGACCAGCGCAAGGTGATCTTCGATCAGCGCGTTGATCTGATGAAGGATGACAGCGTCGCCGATACGGTCGTCGACATGCGCCACGAAGTCATCGAGGACATCGTCGCCAAGCATATCCCGGAACGGGCCTATGCCGAGCAGTGGGATGTCGAGGGGCTGCACAATGAGGTTCAGGAAATCCTCAACCTTGATGTTCCGGTCAAGGACTGGGCCAAGGAAGAAGGCATCGCCGACGAGGAAATCATCGAACGCCTGACCAAGGCGGCCGACGAGTCAGCAGCTGCCAAGACCGCCAACTTCACCCCGGACCTGATGCGTCAGGTTGAAAAATCGGTTCTGTTGCAGATTCTAGATCATCTCTGGCGCGAGCATCTGGTTGCCCTTGACCACCTGCGCAACGTCATCGGCTTCCGCGGCTACGGCCAGCGCGATCCGCTTCAGGAATACAAGACCGAAAGCTTCGAGCTGTTCCAGGCCATGATGGACAGCATGCGCCGTCTGGTCACCCAGCAACTGGCCCACGTGCAATTGCGTCAGGAAGAGCCGAACCCGTTCGGACAGAATGAGCTGCCCGAAATGCACGAGCAGCATGCAAACCCGAACACCGGCGAAAATGAAGCCATTCCGAACGAGGAATCTGCGCCACACAACGCCTTTGGCAAGGTGCAGCGCAATGCGTTGTGCCCATGCGGCTCGGGCAAGAAGTTCAAGCATTGCCATGGCAAGCTGAGCTGACAGCTCCATTGAAGCGAAGAAAACACATCCCGGTTGGGCACCCTGCCCTGCCGGGATTTTTTTCGCCCCTTACAGCGTCATTGCCGCCTGTCCAGAGCAGAGGCAAAACCTTCAAATCACATGATATTCAAATATTATATAAGTATTGGAAATGATAATACTTACAACAACCAACCTCAATTGAACGAGAAAGTGACTGTTTTCAATTGCAAGTTGGGTAAATCGGATAAATTTACCTGAAAATTAATAAGTGCTTATACTAAGAACAAATGTTTTAATTAGCAACTCTCTTTCATAAATACTCTGTTAAGAGCCAAATGCTAAACATTTTATAGTAATTTTAAAACTATACGCAAGTCGCAGGGGGTATAAAACCTTGCGCTGGAGCGACTATGTCAAAAAATTTCGCATTGACGGGGACCGAGCGATTTTTTGAGGTATCTGAAATCATTGTTTCAAAGACAGATCTCAAAGGGCGCGTCACCTATTGTAACAAACAGTTTATAGACATTTGCGGCTATTCCGAAAAAGAGATGCTGGGCCAGCCACACAGCATTATTCGGCACCCGGACATGCCACGTTGCGTCTTTGAATTGATGTGGGAAACACTGCAGAACGACGAGGAGATTTTCGCCTATGTCGTCAACCGTTGCAAAAACGGCGACCACTACTGGGTCAACGCCCACATCACCCCGAGCAAAGACCAGTCGGGAACAATCGTCGGCTATCATTCCAGTCGTCGGGTTCCGGATCGGGCCATCGTCGACACTGTGATCATCCCGCTCTACAGACAGTTGCTGGCTGAAGAGAACGCCCACGCCAACCGCAAGGAAGGCCAGAAGGCGTCAAGGGCGATGCTTGATGGAATACTGAAATCCAAAGGCATCACCTATCACCAGTTCGCCGCAACACTGTGACACATGACGCATGACGCATGACGCATGACGCATGACACTTGCCCGGCCCAGCCCGGCTCGCCCGCAGCCAGAGCCGCAACAGAGATCAAAAATGATGCTGAAAAACCAGTATAAGTCCGCCGTCAAGAAAGCCATTGATGTTTGCGAAGCCGCAGCCAGGGGCGATTTCGAAAAACGCATCATCAACATCACCGAGAAGGGGGACGCCGCCCGCCTGCTCCACGCCATCAACGACCTGATCGACCGATCAGACGCCTATCTGCGGGAGTCGAGCGCGTCATTGCAATATGTTGCCCGCAACAA
Organism: Cohaesibacter haloalkalitolerans; assembly: GCF_003574655.1. Taxonomy (GTDB): domain Bacteria; phylum Pseudomonadota; class Alphaproteobacteria; order Rhizobiales; family Cohaesibacteraceae; genus Cohaesibacter; species Cohaesibacter haloalkalitolerans. The sequence continues at coordinate 52,280 of NZ_QNUM01000011.1, read as the reverse complement.
ATATTACCGACGCATTTCCGAAACGGGCATGAGCGGCAGCTTCGCCGTTGCCAGTCGCACGGTGAATGACGCCATGGATGTCATGTCGAACAAGGTAAGCTCTTTCTCCAAGGCCGTTCAGGACTTTGAAGACCAGATGAGCAGCATCGTTCAGATCGTAGCCGCCGCCGCGGTCGAACTCGAAGCTTCTGCCGGATCGATGGGCCAGATCGCAACCGACACCAGCAATCAGGCAGGCATCGTACAGCGCGCCTCCGAGCAGACCTCGAACAACGTCAGTGCCGTTGCCTCTGCAACCGAACAGCTGACCAATTCCATCAGCGAGATCAATCAACAGGTCATGCGCTCCGCCGAGCACAGCCAGACTGCCGTCAACGAAGTGCGCCAGACCAGTGAGGACCTCAAGGGCCTGTCGCTCGCCGCCGACAGCATTGGCGCTGTCATGTCGCTCATCGCCGACATCGCCGACCAGACCAACCTTCTGGCGCTCAACGCCACCATTGAGGCCGCCAGAGCCGGAGAGGCAGGCAAGGGCTTTGCCGTGGTGGCCAATGAGGTCAAGGCGCTCGCCACGCAGACCACAAAGGCAACCAACGACATCGGCCAGCAGATCGCCCGCATTCAGGCAGCCAGCCAGAATGCCGTCAGTTCCTTCGACGGCATCGAACGCACGGTAGCCAACACCAAGGAAATTGCCGTTGCCATCGCAGCCGCGGTCGAGGAACAAAGTGCGGCTTCCAACGAAATTGCCCGCAGCATCGAAGAAGCCTCCATGGGCAGCACCAAGGTCAGCGACAACATCGCCTCTGTCAGCAACAGCATTGTAGAGGCCTCCCACGCAGCCCAGGACGTTCACTCGGCATCACAAGAGCTGGCCCTCAATGGTGAGAAACTGAAAAGCGGTATCGACAGCTTCCTGCACGAGGTGCGCAAGGTCATCTGAGATCTCACCGCAAACATATCAGCAAAAGCCCCGGATCTCGCCGGGGCTTTTTGTTTCTCAGCAAGTGGACACCAGACCTGTCAGTCCTCGGCGTTCGGTATCAGGCAGCCCGCGTCCTATGGCGTCTGTCAGGCGGTGTTTGTGCCCAGCCCACCCGATGGTGTCTTCAATATACACAAGGACGTCAAATGCCTGTGCTTTTCGATTGCACCAACCCGATGCATAAGCTAAGAAGGCCGTCATATATCGTGCTTGTCTCGAGATTGCCACGCGGCAATCGATCAAATAAACCGCAAGATTTTTGCATTTGATCCCACTCGCAGCCAAAGCATCAAGCACCCGTAGCTCAGCTGGATAGAGCGCTGCCCTCCGAAGGCAGAGGTCGTGAGTTCGAATCTCGCCGGGTGCACCAAATTTCCCCAGCAAATACAGCATCTTAGGGAAAGAGAATTCTGGAGCACCTCGATTGCGCCCATGAAATGGCCCATGAAATCGCCGGGGCGACACGCTATTTCCTGGGCTTCTTGTTATTCCCTTCCATTGCACTGACAGCCGAATCCTGAAAATCAGGATGATGATGGAGGTAGGTTTCCTCGATTGTCCGGATGGAGGTGGCAAAGAAGCTTGCTGCATCGGCAGGCGTTGCGCAGTTCTGCATAGCCCATGTGATAGCCGTATGTTTCAAGGTGTGCCGATTGACTCCCATGATCGCGGCATCGCGGCAAACCCGCCCCCAGCCTGTCTTGATGTCCTTGACCTTCTCACCGCGATAGGCAATTACACAGATCGGATTGTTCTTGCGCCAAAGTCGAGCGTGCAAGAGAAGCTGTCGAGGCAAGCGGGCCGGCGTGCGTTCCTTGTCGGTTCGCCTTTCCTTCGCACCAGCACGATAAAGAATCCCGTTCTCGATATCGATATGACCCGCAAAGTCAGATTTTTCCCAACCGAGATTGAGAATGGCGCTTTTTCGTGTACCGGTATAGACCGCAACCAGAATGAATTTTGCAATGTGCCTAGTCTCAGGATTTTTGCGCGCCACTCTCAAGAGTTTGGCGACTTCCTCTCGGGTCAACCAGCGATCGCGGCCAGAAGGCTTTTCAGGCAGATGGACAACTGGAGCCTTGAGGAGATATTCCTCGTGCTCACAATAATTCAGAGCAGCGCGAAGAACGCCCAACTCCCGCCGAATTGTCCCATCAGCAACACCACGCTCTTCAGCATATCTGCGACAATTGTTTTTCTTGACCTCTGCAACGGTCTTTTCGCCCCAAAAGCTCATCAGCGCATCAATGGCATATCCCACCCTTGCTGGGTCGGCCGTGCTCGGCGCATGTTCAATTGCATAGGCGGTCAGAACATCGGCCACAGCCATATTGGAGGGAGAGACCAGATCTCGCGTCGACCATTTGGACGCGAGATAGTCACTCAAGAACTTTTCAGCTTCTTCGCTGCATTCAGGGCCGTAGCCCGTGCTTGTCTCGTTGCCTCGGTCGAGGATGACATAGACCGGCGAACGACCTTGTCTCTCCCGGAGAAAGAGGCGCGGGGGTTTGGCTCTACGCGGCATAGTTCAAACATGTCCTTTATGTTCTGATAGGTGGTGTAGTCCACGCCTCCCATCCGGTAGCAAACCAGATTGCCCTTATCCCGCTCATTGCGAAGTGTCTGGGTTTTGCGACCCAGCAACTTTGCGGCGGTTGCCAGCGTGATATAATTTGGGAGCGTTTGAATTTCCTCAGCCATTTCCACGGACACCATCCCATTCAATTTTTCAAAGCATCTGGAATTCAGCTGAGTTCGAAAAAATCCGGATCAAAATGAAAATTTTACGAAACAGAGGTAACCTTATGAAATTAAAAGGAAAATTAATTTCATGAGGTAATTTTACGAACCGATGCGGTTCGATGTTCTTTGATGAAGTCAAATTTCTGACTGAAAAAGCGGGAATTTTTGAAGGCAGAAAACATGGTTTTGCCAATTCTCGTGATTTCTGCCCGGTCAGACGCTGGCCAGTCCGGGCGAAATCGACGGCATGATCAATACAGAGGAGAAGACTGCTGCTTCGTTACTTGAGCTCGACGACTGACAGCCAAATCGATCAGGGCATCAACGACCGCCCGAACAGAATTGAACCGGCGTCTTGTTTTGCCAGTCAAACTCCCAAGGACAGGTGTCTTGGCCGACCCGCAAACAAACCAGTCATGGTCAACAGAGACCGTAATCCTTTTGCGGCTGTCAAATCGTGTTGGGCCGTTCAGACCTGCCGCAGCAATGGCAATCGGATGCACGACGAGCGTCTCATAACCATCCTCAGATTGGCTTGATGTCTTAGAGCCGCGAATTAGGGTGACCAGTCTTATGCCGGCGATATCCCGGACATCATGCACCACGCAGGGGCGGGCCTTGGGCGGTCGCGTTTGACAACCCTCCTCTGACGGGAATCGAAACATGACAACGTCGCCCCAGCTCAGGTTATCTTGCCAGTTAGACTTGGTTGATCGTTGATCGGGCTTGACCTTGATGAGCATCAGTTACTCCATTCGTTGTTTGGATATTCTCTGACGCCTTTCTTTGCCCTTTCCCAAGAGGATCGGATCATGCGCGGCGTCACCAAGGCTGCCACAAGTGATCTCGATTCCTCTCAGAATTTTCCTTTTGCCTTCACTGCTTCCTGACGTGAGTTAGGACTGATCAATGCTACCGATGAACGTCGAACTGAAATCATGAGGGAATGGGGTTGGCCCCATTCTCCAATTTGCTTTTTGAGACCATCAGAAGCTCTCACTGGCTACCGAACCAGATCCTTCCGTGTCCCGATGCGTCCAGTAGTGAAGGGCATCAAGAAGATGAAGTCGGTCTTCCCGGATGCGATCGGGTTTGCGGATGAATTGCATGCGAAGCAGATCTATGTCAGCCAATCGACCGATCACAGGGGAGGCAATAGCAGGAAAGCCCGTTTCATCATGAGGGATTGAAACTGTACGGATGTAATTGAGTGAAAAGGACAGTGGCTTTTTGAGTCCGGCCATCCGCAGGCTCTCCGCTTCGATGACAGGAATTTCCAACGCCTTGTTTGATGCAGGATCGATATCTCTGCCGTGCCCCATCATCAGCAGTGTCTGGGACTCGGTGGAATAAAGGTCGATTATGACAAATGCGTTGAACTGCTCTGATCTCGTTGGCGAGACAGCAGCAAATTGGACAACGTCGCCCCGCTTAAGGTCGTTCAGCCAGTTGGCGGGAGATTGGATGATGGAATCGGTCATGTCTATATTTCTCCATTGTAGAAAACAGACACCAGCCTCACTTTATATTATAAGTCAGATAGGCGCGGCGTCTCCCCGCTGCCGTGCCTCTCTGAATTTCGATTGCAAAAACTATTGAAAGCCGCAAAATAAGATCGTTGCCACCATGATCGAAACCTGCCTCAACCTGAGCCCATATTTGGTTGCAATTGACACGCTCTTATCTGGTTCGATCACTCATTTTGGCCGCATATTTATAGCTAAACGGACAGAGCTATGCATCTGCGGTCAGATCACCTATACACTCACCTGTACTCAAGCCATGTCCACCAGCGTGTGTATGTATGAATTTTCGCAGAAGCGTAAATTTTGGCCGCAAAGTGGGTGATTTTCGGCATATGCGTTTTGGTGGATATTCATCATTTCATTGGCTTTCATTGTTATCTTCTTCTCTTGAATATTTCCTCCGAACCTTGGGTTCCTGCCATAGAGTTAATGGTAAAAATTACCGTATGACTAGCAGACAGGCCAATCGCGATAAGGTCAATTCTGCTCCTATGATCAACAATATTTATTATTATTTTTGTGTTTAAGAGTTTGGCCCTATTTGGCTTGTATGAGGAAAAGCACAGCAAACATAAGCACCAATCAAGATCCGGGTCTGGCAAAGATTTCAGACCTGGCAAGATATTGGAATGTAAGCCGACCAGTTGCAGACAAAATCTGTAATGACCATGAAAGTCGCTATGGTCTTCAACAGGTGCATGGGAAACCAAAGCGATATAGATGGGCCGACATTTGGGCTGCTGAAGGTTACAGCATTGTCGCGGAAAAGAACTGGCGGGCGATGAAAGAACCCATGTTGAAGTCGGCGGATCTTGCCGACCCCAATATATTTGGGCGCTCGGAACGCTCCATCCGTCGCCTAGCCGAAATCGGTGAAATCCCATCTGTCGATCTTCCAATAGCGGATTACAGGTTCAGAGCCATCGAAATCATGCATTTGCTGCCTTAGTCTTTGTTCGGTGGCACGGTGAAAACGATGGAAGTTGCCTGAACTCGCTTTCGATAATTGGACCGTAATTGCTTGCCTTTCTGAAAGTTTCTCTTTCGCATGTCCCGCACAAGATATTGGTTTGCAGTTTTAGGGTCTTTCTGTCCACACAATTCAAGAGCAATATAGGTCTTTGAGCTGTTTTCATCGTGCACTTCTTCGTGCCAAAGTGTTCTTGAGATATGAGCTCCACAGCCAAAATATTCGAACCAGACGTCGGAAATCCAGTCTCCCGATAAACCGGTTCGGCCATTATCTCTCGAGAAGATCGGTGTTCCGATTCTGGCGGTATAACCTGCTTCGATGTGTCTGCCAGGAGCATCTTCCATGACGAGCGCATCCAGAAACGGGGTGATTTCTGGATACAACAGGCTACGATGATATTCGCCACCCGTTTTTTGCGTTTCGATGTTCATCTCCCAACCGTCATTATGACGGATTAAATGCACACCGACTTCCAATCTGTGCAGGTCACTAATGCGTAGCGGAGCAACAATTGACAAGGCCAAGGCTGCCGCATCCAAGAATAGTTTGATGCGATGAAAAAAACCAAGAGGAGCGCTCCGTGCTTCATCGAGCAATTCCTCTGCTCGCAACAAAACTTTTCCGATATCGTTAGGGTTGGTCAACAAAAAGCGCGCTTTTCGTTTTGGTTCTTTAGCGGCAAGACGGTTGTAGTGCTTTCGCAGTCGTGACAGCTTTTTGGCAAGCTTGGATTTTTGTCCTTGATAGTGCAATACGAAGCTCCGTAGCTTGCCGATCTGGCATGAAAGGCCTCGTGCGCCACATCCGCGATCTCTGGCATCTTTTATCCAGTAGGCAACAGTTTCTGATTTCAGTGACACCTTCTTGTTCCGGTTAATGCAGGCTTTAGCAATCATGCACAGCACGTATTCGGCATCACGCACTGTTGACCAAGGCAATGTCGAGAGTTCGGACTCTGAATCAAAATCAATCCAGTCGCCACTTTGGTTTTCGCACTCACTATATAAACGAGCAATGGTAGCTTGCCAGTCGGATGGTAGTTCTGCCTTTTCGACCGACACCTGGCGGGCTACGCCTTTTTTGCCGCCTTTTGCGCGGCTCGCTCTCTTGGCGTTTTTCTCGGCTGCCAGCTCCGATATTGCGACGCGCATAGGGCCAATAGTTTCCGGCTCAAGAACAGCGAGGACGGGGCGCAACCGACAGAGTGTTGGCAAGCTGGCGTAATTGGTAAAATGCTCCTTCTGAGGTATCGAAATGCCATTGGATCGCAAATAGGATTTCCAATCGTTATACCGCTTCATGTCACTGTCAGACAAAGACGGATCAGGCATTTCTCTGTCCCTCTTTATATTTGCGAGCATTTTTAACCGAGTTCTGGAGATAGATCCGACCTTGCTTGTGCGTCCGTTCATCGTCCATCCATGCATAAAAGTCTCGAACAGATGAGAGCGTATCGCCGAGAATTTCGCAGGCTTCAGACCAAGCATTGGGGTTTTCTGCCAGAATGAGGAAAACACTGATGTGACGTGCTAAATGAAAGGTGAGCCCTGACAAGCCGAGCTGGCCAATAGCCTGATAGTAGTGGTCGGCCATTGTTTCCACTTCCAAAGGGCGATCCGCTCGCTTTGAAGGAAACAGATAATCACTATCAACGAGCTTACTGCCGTAAGGATGACTATGGATCCACTTGGGACGCACCTCGTCAATAAACCACTTCACAATCGGGAAGGCATCTTTATCGGCCTCGTGTTCGATTGAGCGGCCATTTTTAACCATGTCCTCAGAAAGAAAAATATAGAGATCATTCCGGTCATTGAAAATGAGGGTTGCGTTCTCTCCCCGGAAACGCAAGTCATTGAGATTTTTACGCCGGATCGGAGAGGCCCTGTACAGGATCGCATTGATGCACGCTGCTATTCCCATCTTGATGGCAAGCATACGCTCATTCGTCTTGGATCGATCCCAATTGTCGAGCACCTTTTGCGCCCGTTTTTGCAACTCTTCTGGCGACCCAAAAAGTTTGTTCTGATAGTAATAGTCTCTGGAAAAGTCGCGCACGAACTGTTTCCGTACCGGAGACATTTTGCTGCCTCTTTTCTTGTATTTGCGTTTACCGTTAATCTTGTCAACGATCTTCTGAATGCGCTTCAGCTCCTTTTTTCCCGCTCCCATAACTTCGGCGATGAACCTCATTTTACTGATCATATTGTAATAATAGTCGGCATCATTGCTGACTTCGCCGGATTGAATTCTGCGCTGCCACCCCTTGGCAAAAGCTTTGATCATTGTTTCACTACAAATGTCGCGAAGTCTGAGTGTTTCTTCGCCGGTCAGATAGCCTTCTAAGACCAAAGTGTTGATGGCTTGCTTGACGATATCTCCATACTTTTTCTCAGTCACCAGGCCGAATTCGGATTCTTCAGGAGGGATAGGATCTCCATTTTCATCTACTCCACGGCGTTTCGTGGCAAATGCTTGTATGTCATCCCACAACAACTGAGCGCAGGGTTCCTTGGATGATCGGGCATATTTATCGGAAGGCTTAACGCACCGCTTTGCAATGACCAAAGGCTGGGCAGGCAAAAAAATATCGATTTCAGGAAATTCGCCTCTGCGGTTGATCAGTTCGTTAAGACGCAAGACACCCAGTTTTGCACTCCGTTTGGCAGAACCCTTAAGACTATCAATCAGTTCTTGTATCTTTTCTCCATCAAGTTCAGCGATGGAATATCCTGCCGCACATGCAGCCCGAGCGAGTGCGCCAATAGAGAAATGCAAGTGGGGGGGCAACTTTTTTCCGGGAGACCCATCTGGTAACTTTGTAACACCTCCATTTTTCTGAACGTAATCGACAATAAATTTGCCATCCGGCAACATGCTTTCTTTGGTGATAGCATTCGGATTCTTATAATCGAGAAAGCGTTTCACAGACCCTTAAGGTTTTTGCGAACATCCTTGAAACTGCTAATTTCGGGGGCTTGGGGCGGACAGCACCTAACAGGACCACGACCGAGTTTGGTCTCGATGAAGGTGATGTCAGCAGGAATATCCTCAAGTGGTGCGTCGAAATACTTCGGTGCCTTATTCAAGGCAGCGCGCTCATTTTTATAGATGCTTCTGGTTGGGGTTTGTTTGATCAGCATTTGATTGTACAGCAGCACATCACGCAAGTTATATTTGTCTGTAAACATTGTTCTTTCCTCAGTGTAGGCTCTTAAAACGAGAGCGTTTATCGTCGTGCTGAGGACATAGGTCTGAAATTCAAGACCGAAAAATTGCTTTGCGGTTTGTATTGCCAGATTTGGGTATCAGACTCTCACCCTCAACACCGCACTCTGGAAAAAGCTGCAGGATAAGGAGCCTCTTCTGGCGACATCCATGCTATCAGTCCTGAAATATATTGTAACAATTTGTGATATTGTTGCAGGAAAGCACTCGTCTTCTAGATGCTGACGGATGCAATTTAAACTCGCGGAGCTTTAACTATCGTCCTCCATGACGGGCGGAAGTTAAAGTCTGGCGTTTTACTGAAAGCAATAAACTCAAACAGCTGCCAGAGGACCAACGCTCGTAACGCGAGGCAGCAAAAATAGTGCGGCATACTGCTATACCAATCGCTGAAATCTAAGCAGGTGGCAAAAATTTGCAGCATTTTTCATTTTTAAGTTTGAAACCATTTATACAGTTGAGGGAGTCTTCCCTGCGTAACACCGAGCAAATTTCTGCAACTTGGTAACGTCAAATCACAAGACCACTCCCAGTTTCCGATTGCCCCTCACCCGTCGAACGAGCATTGCCAAGCTTAGGGGCGACCTAACCAACACTGCGTGCACAATCGCTCGATTCTGCTGGCCGCCGCTGATTGTTCTTTGGTGTACGCGACAACCTGCCGCACACAATAATTAGACGATAATCATACTTGTTGAGACATACAAAACCGAGACTTGATTTTAACCTGAGATCGTCGGTTTCACCCAGTATGGCGTTTGCCGTGGTGGCCAATAAATTTCGCGTTTTCTGTTTTTCTCTGCGAGGCAACGATCCCATCTACCTACGTGATAAAATTTCAACCGCGCTTGCGGTCACATTACGATATAGGAAGTCCATAAATGACAGGCAAAAAGCAGCATCCATTATTCGGCACTGTAAATACCGACGACCTCGCACCTCTTAAAAGAATAGCTCAACGCCAGTTGGCTGCATTTCCATTGCAAGAAACCGATTGGCTGCAGTGTGCAGAGGAGGTTTTGGAAAAAGTTACTTCCGATATCGATACTCAGCAGGGGACTGACATCAGGAGTAAGGAAACTCTCGCAAACATTGAATTAACCAAAGCGCCGTTTGCTGCATTGCTTTGCCAAGATGTGATGACCGATAAGTGCGAAAGCAATGACCCCAGCCATCCGCAGAGTTGTGAGGAAGCCGGAGAGAAGCTGTCTGCCGTAATCTTGGTTGCTACCCTTATCCTCCATGGAAATTCGAAGAATACTCATGCAATTCATGAAGCGTTGGTCTCCGCAAGATTGCTCAAAAGCCGGTATCCAGACCTTCTATTGCAATTGGCACCATTTCTGGATGGGAGCGCTTTAGTTCTCGGAAATGGGCTTTCGGAGCTTGCCAATAATGAAAGCCTTCTGGAGCCGCAAAAGAGGCTCTTCATTCGGATGGCGGCCCTGTTGCGCAAGGCGAGCAAGGCTTCCCTTCCGACGCAACACACCGACGATACGCGGGAAGATTTGAAGCGTTCTGAAGCCGACAGATACAGCTCGGAAATTTTCGGCGGCAAAGTCATCAATATTCCGACATCCAAGATCGACCCCTCGCCATTTCCTCATCGCCTAGAAGATGACTCTAACATCAATGAGATCGAAGGACTGAGCAAGTCCATGGAGAACGACGGTCAGGATGTACCGATCATCGTCAGGCCCCATCCGGAAGTCAGCGAACGATACCAAGTGGTGAGCGGTACCAGACGCCTGATGGCAGCCAGAGGCATGGCCGAGACATACATAAAGGGCATTGTCAAAGACCTCGATGACATCGATCTTCTGATGGAGCAAGGCAGAGAGAACAGCTACCGGAGAGACGCGACCTATATAGAAAAGGTCCGCCTTGCCGGACATCTATTCAAAATGGTCCCCAAATACGAACAGGCTAATGCCCGGGTCATGTCTGCTCTGTCAGTCGACACAACAGAAGCCTCGCGACTGAAGGTCATCAGCGAGAAAATCCCTAATGACATAATTGAAAGAGTCGGCTGTGCACCCAAAATTGGGCGCCCTCGCTGGCAGAATTTGGCTGATCTACTGGCGCAGCCAGAAAATCTCGATAATGCAAGACAAATAATCGAAGGCAAATCCTTCTCGGACATTGCTTCATCAGATGAGCGGTTTTCGCATCTTATCAAAGAGATCGAAGCGAAACCCGCTCTTCCAATCCCCACTACCGTGATGTCGGGCAACACCAAGCTTGCCACCTTGACCCACAAAGCCATACGCTCGGATATCCAAATGCCCGATCGAGCATTTGCAGAATTTGTCGCGAGGAAATTGCCTGAACTCTATGAGACTTTCAAAAGGGAACCTGAATGGCATGATACCGAAGGCATCGTTCATGCTAAGCCAAACATACAGTGACAGCGGAGATCAGCGTTTACAGGAAGTAGTCCATGCAAAGAATAGCTGAAGACCAGACGCCCCTCTTCCTGACGTCCTCAGCAAGAAGATTTTTATCTCATTGACAGCTGTCAATGAGATAAAAAAGTGCTCAGATTTGCCAAAATCTCACCGGCAGCTGTCAGCCTTCCGTATTTATGCCTTCATGCTAAAAAGACACATCTAGTTGAATTCAAACCACCACGAAAAGCCACCACCAGTCATCACGCTGCTGATTTAACAAGACTGATTAAATCGGCATAGCTTGTAGCGACATCGTAGCAAACCTTGTCGGTCTCAATACACTCTCTGATTTCTTTGAAGAATTTCCTCGCACATTCAATTTTTGCCTTTTCGATCTCTCTCATTTTCATAGAGGGATGCTCAGATTTGGTCTCCGCAACAAAATACAGGTGTTTGACATCACCACGTTTGAAAGCGATAGCCCAATCGGGGTTATAGTCACCGACTGGTGTCGGGATCAAAAAGCCCTTTGGAAGCTTCGAATAGACGACGACTTCGCTGCTGGTATCAAGGTCTCTAGCGAACTTCTTCTCAACGTCTGAATCTGCAATGACATAATCATAGACATGATTATTGAGCTTTTCTGTCGCTTTCTTGAAATCGTTCCCCGTCTCACCTGCCGTGAATATCGTTGATTCGTAGGCGTCTTCGATGGCGTTATAAGTGAGCTGTTCAATGATTGCGCCTGCCTTTTGTTCATTGATCAGGTGGGAAGCGTCTGCAATGAACTGCTCGGGATTAACGGCAAACTGATCAAATATGGCAGTTTGAATACCAGCCAAAATAGCAGCAACAGTCTTTCGGGTCAGATCTGTATTTTCGGAAATGTTTCCCAAAATGTCATAACTAACGCGGGAATGAACACTTTGCCCCTGCTCAGAGCGGATTTTGCCCTGTTTGAAGGCCGTACCCGAACGCAAGGCGTCATTAGTTACGTCATCCGTCAGTGCGCCTTCTGTTACAAGATATTGAAGCGGGGACACCCTGAGATTCTTTTCAAGGCTCGCGATGCAACTTTTTACAAGAACAGCGGTGTCAAAATCGACCTGGTAGACAGCTTTGCGCTTAATACGGCTCCAGAGCTCTTGGAATTCCTTCTTTTGGAAATTCGCATTCAATGGGTTCTTCTTGGGTGCTCTGCCGTTATTGAACATGTCGGACACAGACTTGCCATTGAAGACTGTATCGATAAGAGCAAGGGCATCTTCTTCATGTCCAGCGAATGCTTCAGGTAGTTCGGCGAGCGTGCTGCCCTTTCTTGCCTCGTGGTAGAGATCCGTGATGTGACGTTCTTCGTCTACATAGCCGTTCTTGATGAGATAAAACTCGAGTTTACCTGCAAGTGCCTTATCGACCACCAACTCGGAAGTCTCGTTTTTCAAAGTCTTGCCTTCGAAATATTCGGCATTGGCAAACCGTGGACGTTCTGACAGGTTCTCGACGATTTCCTGCTGAAGGCCATCAACAAAGCCTTTATAGCTTTCGCTCGCAACGACCGTCAGAATGTTTATGTTGTGAACAGTGGCAGCGGCATCCATCCGATCGCCGTTCCTGTTGACAGAAATTCTCAGGCCTCTTCCCACTTCCTGGCGCCGTGAAATCGTGTTCTGGCTCTCGTTGTGCTTCAGCATGCACATCACAAATACGTTGGGGTTGTCCCAACCTTCTCGCAGGGCCGAGTGCGAGAAGATGAACCGCGTTGCCTCCTCAAAGGACAACAAGCGCTCTTTGTCTTTCAGAATAAGATCATAATCGCTCGGTTCGGTAGACTGACCCTGAAGCTCACCACGCGCAGCAGCTTTCGGATCTGTCATGTGACCTTTCTTGTCGATCGAGAAATACCCCCTGTGGGTCTTGGCTCCATCTATTCCGGCCAGATACTTTCGATAGTCTTCATTCTCAAGAGGAAGCTCGCCCAGAAAGTCATTCTTGGCGTTCTCATACTCTTCCTCGAACACACGCGCATATTCCCCTTTTTCATCGGATTGGCCATAGTCGCGGTATTTGACCACTTCATCGATGAAGAAGAGAGAGAGGACTTTAATGCCTTTATCGAAAAGCACCTGCTCTCGTTTCAGGTGGGCAGAGATAGTCTCTCGGATCTGAATACGGCGGACGTCCCGCTCGGTAACGTCACCCGTTGCCTGACCAGCCGACAGGATCTCTCCGTTGGTGAAATGAATGGTGTCATCCCGAGCATCGATCTCGCTGACAACAAAGCCTCGATATTGCTCCAGCCCCTTGGAAACATCGAGCAGGTCACGCCCCTTTTCCAGCTTGCGCAGGACGCGTTTGATTCCGCTGCCTGTTTTTACTTCCAGTTCAACGCGTGCAATGGGCGCTGTCTTTGAGATCTCGATCCCTTCCAGATAGAGATAGGCGTTCGTGCCGCTCAGACCTTTGGTCTCAATCCCTCGGACTTCGATTTTCTTGACAAGTTTCTGATTGAATGCGTCCACCGCATCTAGCCGGTGAACCTTGTTATGGATGGTCTTGTGGGTAGCAGAATACCGCAGGATGAATAGAGGATTGAATTGCGGCAAGGCCTTCTGCGTGGCAGGGCCTTCCATCTTCTGGGGTTCGTCGATAATGAGGATCGGGCGGTTCTTGGCGATCACGTCGATCGGTTTGCGAGACTGGAAGTCATCAAGCTCATCATAAATGCGTCGGTTGTCTGCACCCGTCGCATTGAAGGCTTGAACGTTGATCACCATCACATTGATGCCGGCATCGGACGAAAAACTCTCCAACTCATGTAGACGCTTGGAATTGTAGACGAACGCCCGGATCTTCTTGCCATATTCCTGCTGAAAATGTTCGGCGGTCATCTGCAGTGACTTGGCCACACCTTCCCGAATGGCGATGCTTGGTACCATGATGATGAATTTCGACCAGCCATAGCGCTTATGCAATTCAAACATGGTTCGGATATAGACATATGTCTTGCCGGTGCCGGTCTCCATTTCAACATCGAGATTGAGTTTAGCACCGGGTTTATAGGTGGCTGGCTTCTTTTTGCCGTTGTTATCGACGTAATGGGTGAGCGTCTCGGATTGAGGCAGCATGGCACCGCGCTGAACGGCAGCGATATTGTTCAACAGAGCATCTTTAGGCAGTTGAATATCCGCATTTCCAAAGCCGTCTTCCGCCGTGCGGTACTGTTTCCTCACGCCGGGGTCGATGGTGTATTTCAGATAGTCCTGACGAGGCTGTCCTTTGAAACAGTCCACAACAGCATCAACGGCCTGAAGCTGATAGGGTTGCGATTTGAACTTGATCTTCATCTCAAATCGCCTTCACTTCAGTGTCTGGCGAAAGAGCCTTGAAGATCTGTCGAACATTAATCTTGGTCGCGTCATCCTTGAAGCCGGTATCCTTGAAGACAATGCGCATTGGCTTTCGTTCCGCCAGCTTTTTCACCAACGCTTCATCGACACCATTGTCGAAACAGGCCATCAGAGCGGTGCCAGCGACGCTGAAAACGGTTTTGCCGTCGAGTGTCTCTCGAGTGATGGGATAGGTCAGATCAACGCCCCAATCGATCAGCACCTGGAACAGCAGATCTTCCGGTGTGCGGTCTAACTTGATATTATCAATGCTGGCAAGAAGATTGCCTTGCGCGGTTTGGTCAGGCGTATAGAAGGTGTCCGCCATATTGGAACTATCGATCTTGAGCACGCGGAAGCCAACATCCTTGTTCCAATCAGGGTGGCTCTCACCTTCAAGGATTTTTTCGCCTGCGCGGCGAATGCGTTCCTTTGACAGATCAGCTATACTCTTAAATCCGAATTTATCGGAAGCTTCTCCTTCAGAAATTTTTTCTGGAAGTTGAATTGATATAACATGGCGATTTATACCATCAATAGCGCTTAAATCAATCGTTGCATTAGCCGTAGTTCCAGATCCAGCAAAGAAATCGAGGATAATATCCTCTGGTTCGTCAGCAACTTGTTCGATTAAACTTCGAATAAGTTTGACCGGCTTAGGAAACGGAAAAACATCATCAGAAAACAAGTCTCTGAGGTCTTTTGTTCCGTCAGCAGTAAACACGTCATCAATTACAGATCGAAAGGCGATCATTTCGGATGTCATGTCTTTACGGAATTTTTTCTCTCTTGGCCTACCGTCATCTTTTTTCGGAAATATGATACATCCTTCTTTAATTAGGCTATCCATTTTTTCTTTTGAATACCTCCATCCCGATGCCGGACTAGGAGGAAAAACACGCGAAGTCAGAGGCTCCACGATATCATAATGAAGGTTTGGTCGTTGGCTCTGGGTTGCTAGTCCTAGGATGCTGCGGCTCATCCACGGCCCCCTGGGATCGCTGTCAGGATTTGCAAATTTATTTTCGTCTCGCTTGACCCCATGAAGAGTAGTGTCTCCGCTCTTAGAATAAGCGACAATGTATTCATGATCTGTCGAAACATTTGTTTTCGCTCTCGTATCAGTAAATTGCCTTGCCTTCCAAACAAATTGGGCAATGAAATTTGACACTCCAAATATTTCGTCACAAATCTTTCGAATATTGTGGCATTCGACATCATCGCAGCTAATTAGTATTACCCCTCCATCACAAAGCAAATTTCTTGAAACAATCAATCTAGGAAACATCATATTGAGCCAATTCGAATGATATCTCCCATCAGATAATGGATTTGAAACTAATTTATTTTCTTCAAAATCAATTTGATTTGTTTTATTCAAGTAAAAACTTCCACTTTCGACGAATTTGTCGTGATAAATAAAATCATTACCTGTATTATAGGGAGGGTCAATATAGATCAGCTTGACCTTACCGAGATACGTCTCTTGCAGCAGCTTCAGCGCTTCGAGGTTGTCGCCTTCGATGAACAGGTTTTTCGTTGTATCGAAATCAACGCTCTCTTCGCGACATGGGCGCAGCGTCTTGGCGATTGGTGCATTTGCCGTAATCAAAGCTTCTCGTTTGCCAGGCCAATCGAGGTGATACCTTTCCTGCGGGCCTTCAACGATGCTGTCCGAGAGTTCCTGTCTCAGCTGATCGAAATCGACCTTGAGCGAGAGTTTGCCATCTTCACCGCGAGCCTCGGTGACGCAGCCCGGAAAGAGCGTCCTGATCTTGGCAATATTGTCCTGCGTCAGGTCTGGGCTATGCATCTTCAGCGTCTCGATTTCGTCAGTCATGATCTTCCCTTTGGCCATTCACTCAAGGCCCCAAGCCTGCATCACATCGTCATTTGACGTGTTATTCCGGCTTTTTCAAATAGTCATAAGCAGCTTGCGCTTCCTGCAGCTCGCCATGCAATGTCATCTTGATATTGAATTGCGTTTCACGTTTCAACTTTGATTTCAATTGGTTGATCTCGCGTTCTTTTGCCTGCATTACCTCAAGCCTCGCGAGCCTTGCCTCGAAATCCTCATTCTTAGCCGGAGCGATCGGGATCAATGCTGTCAAAATCTGCTCATAAAGCCCGCCAAGATTCAACGACACCGGCAAAGTTGTTCGCTCGCTTTCCTCGGGGAACCAGCCTGTCCTCAGATAGTCCCCCAGCACCCATTTGGAGCTGTCGGCCTCGGATGGACGCTTTCTCGCCGCAGCAACCTGTATCTGTCCCTCATAAGAGAGCTCGAAAACCAATGGGAAAGGGATCGCCCTATCCACTGCACGCAAGATATCGTCGTGAAGCTGAGGTGCCTTAAGCGTCAGCAGAAACACCTGAAGTTCCGGGACCTGTTTGGTGGCGGGCAAATTGATGGTTTCAGGAGCCAGCTTATAGGCCCATGTGATCTGATCGAGCTCACGCACGAAACGCTCCTTGAGCGCCGTGCTGGCCCCAACCGCTTCATAGACGCGCGACTTGGGCACAATCCGCTTCAGCCTTGCCTGATCAGGATAGCGAAAGAGAGCACTCATGCCGGATCCCTCACGACGATGAAGGCGATCAACTCGAAATCTTCAAGACCAGCAATCGTGTGTGTCAAAGCCGTCGTATGGCCACCGGCAAAGAGACTGTCTATATCTCGCTCTTCTTTAATCTCGATCATCGAACGGATCGCTTCATTCAACAGAGCTGAATATTTCTCCATCTGACGACCGTCTTTGGTTTCTTTATTGAAGGCGTCACAGAGTGTCTCGATCGGAACAGAATTGGATTTGCAACTGGTGCGAACAAGATCGAGCAACCGTTTCACCTGCGTCTGATCCACGATGACGTCTCCATCATCGGAAATGTAGACCAGGTAATAAGGATGAAGGCGGTTTTGCTGGTTTATATTCACTGTGTCGTGGATGTTGCGCAGCGCAAAAATGACACCATGCACCAGACCAATATCAGCATCGGAGGGGACAACAGCGTGCAGTCCGTTCGGGACGGCTCCCAGCTCTCCATTTTCCTTGATGTAATTGAGCAGATCCATTCGGAAGTCATTCAACCCGAGATCAGTGATGGAAATACCTGTTTTGACGTCTTCAAGTTCAATAACCTCATTCTGAAGGCGCTGTAGCTGTTCCTTGCGGTAGGCGGTCTCTGAACTCTTCGCAGTTAAGACATTGTCTTCGCCTGTGCCCGTCACATCGACAATGTGCATCCTGTTTTCAACCCGCTCCTTGAGATTGATATATTCGTCGAGTGAAATATCCGGCCAATAGTTGGAAAGCTGAATGGATGTGTTGGGCGATCCAATTCGATCTATTCGCCCGAACCGCTGTACGATCCGAACCGGGTTCCAGTGAATGTCATAGTTGATGAGGTAGTCGCAATCCTGCAAGTTCTGGCCTTCGGAAATACAGTCAGTCGCAATCAGTATGTCGAGAACCGCTGTCTCATTCGGTAAGATCTTGTCCTTCTCCTTCGCAATGGGCGAGAAGAGGGTCAAAACAGACTGGAAATCATAAGGCTTGCTCAAGGTTGTCTTCGGGTTGCCAGAGCCTGTCACTAATCCGGTTTGAGCGTTATCCGATTTTGCAAAATGTGGGGCGAGCTGGCTGTAAAGATAGTTTGCTGTATCTGCAAACGCGGTAAAGACAATGACCTTGCGATTGCCAGGATTGATGGGGTGCGCCATCTTGTCGGAAATTTCCGCCATCAAATGCTGCAGCTTAGCGTCATCTGCGGGCTTCACTTTCTGCATCTCGTCAATCAAGCCGTCGATTATTGCCTGATCAGCTACCAGCTCCTGTTTCCATGCCTGTATGTCCATATCGGCTAGGGCGATTTTGACGCTTTTGCCAACGGAGAAGCCTGAAAGATCATCATCCTCTTCAGCAAGGTCCTCATCGACAACCAAGTCAAATTCACTATCAGACGCACCAAATTGTTCAAATCGTTTGATCGAGTCGAGCGTATTGGAAATATTGCTGGAAAGAGCAGCAAGCGTCATTCGAAAGGCATGTACAGAACTCTCAAGGCGCTTCAACAAATTCGTCGTCATGAGAGCTTGAAGGCTTCTTTCGCGGTCAGCCTGCCGGAGGGTTCCTTTGCCTCCTTCTGTCTTGGTGTCGTAAAGATCTTCGTACTTTTTCACCCGGCTCGGATAGATATAATTGACTGGAGCGTATACAGCCATCTTCAGCATGCTCAGCTGGCTGTATATTTCGTTGAAACTCACTACGTCATCGCGTTTCGTGATAGGAAGCTGATGGGACAGAGGTTTCCTGCGTGTTGGAAACTTCCCAATGTCGGCAGTGTCATAGAAGGTTTCGATATGTTTGCGAGACCGAGCAATTGTGACTGCATCGAGCAACTCAAAGAAATCGAAATCAAGCCTTTTGAGGATGGTGGCAGCTGTTCTTTCTGCCGGCGGCAGCTCGGACCAAGCATTGAATGCTGTTTGGGCTCGGCGGAAAATCTCTTCAACGCTCGTTTTCGTCCGCAAATTCTTGCTCAGATCATCTGAATGACCTTCATAGGCAAGGGCTAGCTGGTTGCGAAGATCTGTGAAGCGGTTGTTGACCGGTGTGGCCGAAAGCATGAGAACCTTGGTTTTGACACCGGACCGAATGACCTTGTTCATAAGCCGCTGATATCGAGTTTCACGATCCTTGTAGACGTCGTTATTCCTAAAATTGTGAGATTCATCAATCACAACAAGGTCATAATTGCCCCAATTGATCCGATCCAGGCGAATGCCGAAAGATTCTCCGGATGTGCGGGAAAGATCCGTATGACAAAGAACATCATATCGAAAACGGTCTTTTGAAAAGATATTGGTTGTCAAATTCGCGTTGTAGTTACGCCAATTGTCTGCAAGCTTCTTCGGACAGAGAACAAGAACGTCTTTGTTTCTCAACTCATAATATTTAATCACTGCCAAAGCTGTGAACGTTTTTCCAAGGCCCACACTGTCGGCAAGAATACAACCATTATACGCTTCAAGCTTATTTATTATCCCGACAGCTGCATCTCTCTGGTAATTAAATAGCTTTTTCCAAACAAGGCTTTCTTGATAACCGGTTCTTTCGTTAGGAAGAACGTCTTCATCGACTTCTGACAAAAACTCGGAAAACAGGTTATATAGGATCACGAAATAAATCCGCTCGGGGCTGTTTTCCTGATACACGGTTTCGATATGATCCAGAACTTGGCTCGTTACATCACGAAGCTTGTGATCATCGTTCCAGAGTTGATCAAAAAGCCCCAGATATGTTTTGGTAAATTCCGGCTCATCCATAGCCTGTGTCAGGTTCGACATCGCGTCACCACGCTGATATCCGAGATCTACGGAAGTGAAACCCGATATTGGCATGTATGCGGTTGCGCCATTCTCATTTCCAACATGGGCAAACTGTTGCATAGGTGAGTTGGTAGCGTTGGTCTTGAATTTAGCTTTCTTTCGAATCCATGCTGCACATTCTCTGGCAACAGCTCTCTGCGTCATCTTGTTCCGCAGCTGTATTTCAAACTCCCCACCAGCAACGCCAATAGGCTTAGCTTCACCAGGGATGAAAAACTGCCTTTTTTCTTTGTGCAATTTGTCGACAGAACCATTCGGAATAAACGAAGGTGTAGTGAATATGAACCTAAATTCTTCGATTTCTTCCAATTGCCCCTTGAAAACTTCAAAAGCGTATATTGAAAAAACAGCGGCAGCAACAGAGAGCTTGCTCGTTTGATCAAGGTTTTCCTTAATATCTTCTCCGAGCAAATTCGTAATATTATCGATTATTCTCAATTCCAACCTCAACTCTGCGGAGTGTTTTTCACCATTCTATCTTTTGTGTTGAATGTATCAATACCGGCTTTATTTTAATCAACTTATGTATGGACATTGTAGCTGCAACCACTATGACACCCCGCCAATCCCACGGTAGTTTCCCGTTATGAGTTCAGAGAATTGGTCAGACACCGAAAACGACATCACCGTGGCATCCTATTTCATGATGCTGAGTGATGAACTGTCGGGGCGTAGCTACAACAAAGCGGCAATGAACAGGGCATTGCAAGAGCAGATTGGTCGCAGCCGCGGCTCAAACGAGTTCAAACTGTGCAACGTGTCTGCGGCTTGCGTCGGCCTTGGGCTTCCGACCATTAAAGGCTACAAGCCTCGGTTCAATTTTCAGATGACACTTGCAGAGGCCATTTCCAGATGGCTTGCACACCATCCGGAATGGGAAGCCTCTCTGCATCAAACAGAAAGTCTCCAACTGGCCGAAGCAGGAGCCCTTTACATCGGCGTGGCCCCAACCATGCGCAATGCGCCTCCCTCAGATGAAGTCGAACAGATGCAGCGTGTTGCTCGCCGCTTCGATGTTGCTGGCCGGGATGAGCGCAATCGCGCTTTGGGGCATGCAGGCGAGGAGCGCGTATTTCACCATGAACGCATGACGCTTCAGCAAAGCGGCAGGGATGATCTCGCACGACGCGTTCGTTGGGTTTCAAAGGAAGACGGTGATGGGGCCGGATATGATATCGCCAGTTTCACCCCCGAAGGCAAGGATCGCCTAATCGAGGTTAAGACCACAAACGGGTGGGAGCGGACACCGTTCCATATCTCCCGTAACGAGCTTGAGTTTGCTGACGAGAGGCGAGAGCATTGGTATCTGCTACGGCTCTACGAATTTGCACGCGGGCCAAAGGCATTCGAATTGCGCCCACCTCTCGACGCCCACGTGTCTCTCACCGCCACAAACTTTCAGGCAAGCTTCCAATGACAAGCCCAGCACGCAGGTTCAAAAGAACCATTGGCATTGATTACTCTGGAGCAGAAACAGCAGAGGCAAGTCTCAAGGGACTACGGGTTTATCAAACCATTGACGACAATGAGGCAGAGGAAGTCCTCCCTCCCCCCGGTCCCAAGAAATACTGGACCCGGCGCGGCCTTGCGGAATGGTTGACTGAGGAGCTGGACAGCAGCATTCCGACAATTGTCGGAATTGATCACGCTTTCTCTTTTCCCATGCGCTATTTCGAGCGACATAGGCTGGAGCCGGATTGGCAGGTCTTCCTGGACGACTTTTGCGTCCACTGGCCAACCGACGAGCTTCACACCTATGTCGATTTTGTTCGAAACGGCAGTGTCGGCAATGGAGCAGCAAGAACGGGCGAAAGGCGTTGGCGACGCCTGACCGAAGAGGCAACCGGATCAGCAAAATCAGTGTTTCATTTCGATGTGCAGGGATCAGTCGCAAAGTCCACCCATTCGGGCATTCCCTGGCTAAGGCGTATACGAGAAGCGCGACCCCAATTGCATTTCTGGCCCTTCGATGGATGGACACCACCAGAGGGTTCTTCAGTCATCGCCGAGGCTTATCCCCGCCTCTGGAGTTTCTCCTATCCTCGAAAAGACCGCACTCCGGATCAACACGACGCCTATTCTGTCGCCCAATGGCTGCAAGAAGCAGACAAATCAGGAGAACTGGAAACTGCCTTTGCCGCCCCGGAACCAGAACCGATTGCAGCAACCGGTTTGGTTGAGGGATGGATCCTCGGAGCTCCGTGGCCTCCTGAAGAGAAGCCAAAAGCAACCCGTCGTAGGAAAGCATCCAGAGACTGACCGCCTCGTTAAAGCAGTCAGTCTTCAAATAATCGGTTCATTTCAGCTTCAAAGGCTTCACCAATTTTCTCTGGCATCGCATTTGCCTCGCTGCCAAACAGAGTCTTTTGCTCCAGATTGAATATCTGAGATTGTCAATCACGGCCGTTTCGGGCGGATTGCGGTCATTGTCCGCAGATGCGAGATCTCTAGAGCCGTAAGCTAAAGCGGACATTCAGGATGTCTTTGAGTGCCTCGAGGCTTGGACAGACCGTTCGGGGCGGTTGCTGCCCGTCCAATCTTGGCAAGCCGGAGAGAAAAGCCGACACTCGGCCACGCACAATGAACCTCCGTGAGAATTCGCTACAAGGCACTTCACATTGGTCAAGTTCAGGTGCAGTATTGACTATCATATTGACGAAAGACCGAATGGGAAATGACCTTCTATTACTTCGCATATGGATCGAACATGTTGCCTCAGCGGTTGCTGGATCGGTGTCCCTCGGCCAAGCTGATTGGAACCGGCTTAGCGGCGAACTTCGGCCTGGAGTTCACAAAGCCGAGCATTGATGGATCAGGGAAGGCGACATTGGTCCCGGTCCTCGGGTCTAATGTGCCAGGTGTGCTTTTCGCGATCGACGTTTCGGAGCGAGATGCTCTCGATCGCTATGAAGGTCGTGGCTACGGCTATCGCCGCGACGATCGCTTCGCTGTCGGTGCGTCCGCTCTAGGCTCCGATATCGAGGCGAGCACCTACCTCGCAACCGCGCGAGACGAACGACTGAAACCGTTCGACTGGTATCTTGCAGCCGTCATCGCGGGTGCTCTTTACCACGAGATGAGCGAAACTTACGTTGCAGAATTACGGAGCACCCGGTTCGTCGAAGATGCCAAAACGGATCGAAAAACCCGGATCGCTGTGATCCAAGCGATGCGAGATCATGGCGTCGACGATTTTCGAATGTTGCTTGGGACCTGATTGAACCATGCCGTTGACCTTGAATCCGATGTCCGCGCTTCCCCAATGCGAGGGAGAGCAATGGGTCGTCAATGGCCCTGACGAGCTTGCCCATTTGGTGGCGTTGGTCTTGATCGGGCAAGCCTTCCACGCAGCCTTGATCCTGGAGGGTACGCAGCTCGGTGCGCCAAAGATCACTGCGAAACTGAAGGCGACCTTGGAAAAGGATCTTCACCCCACGACGGATAAAGGCATCGAGCATCGCGACGGCCTGCTGTTCGAGATCATCTGCTGGGTAGCGGCTGGCAAAGGGAAGACTGGCGACGAAAAGATCGACCATTCGCATCTCAAGTCGACCAATCAAGGCACCGACGGCGTAAAGGTGACGGTGGACCCCGCGACCAAGACGCTGACGAAAGCCACCGTCTACGAATATAAATGCACGATCCACGCGCGGCAGAAATTTCAGAGCCAGGTTCTGAAATCCTTCCGTGAGTATATTTCCGGCGAACGCGACAACCAGCTCGCGCAGGCAGTCCTCGCACTGTTGGAGAATTATGGTCTTGCTGGCGCGCAACTCAAAGCTGCTTACGACACGCTCATACAAAGCCGCCCCTTGGCGTTCGAGGCGTCGCTGTCCGTAAGTCCCTCCGTTTTCCCTGCGGAAAAATGCGTGGCGCTGTTCAAGGACTACGACACTCTCTCCGTTGCGACCGATGTCCGTCGTGGCAATACGCTGCCGCTCGACGACGTTCGGGCCTGGTTTGCCGAGTTCGCCAATCGCGTTTGGACGCAGATTGCGAGGTTCGATGTTTGACGCCCAGACTGCAGCGTTGCTCCGCACCGCGCCGGCCATCTCCGGGGTTGATCCGGCATTACTCCCGCAGGAGTTGACCGGAATCTACGCAGAGCTCGCTGGACTCAGATTACGGGCTGCGGTGCTCGCCGATCAGCCCGATTACTTGGCCAAGTTGGAGCGGATCGAGCGGATCGCGACAATCTACGAGGCTCTAGTGGACAATGGAGCCGAAGACCACGAGCGACGTGCGGCGGCTTTTGTCGCAGGGACGGCTTACCAGCTTCTGGGGCGAGTCCGCCCTAAACTCGAGATGCGGGACGATCTGCTGATGGCGCGCGCCATCGATCCGCGA
The DNA here is from genome assembly GCF_003574655.1 of Cohaesibacter haloalkalitolerans. Taxonomy (GTDB): domain Bacteria; phylum Pseudomonadota; class Alphaproteobacteria; order Rhizobiales; family Cohaesibacteraceae; genus Cohaesibacter; species Cohaesibacter haloalkalitolerans. The sequence goes on along the minus strand of NZ_QNUM01000011.1, from coordinate 28,313 downwards.
GTTTCGGCGCCGCTCCTCTTTCTCATAGCTGAGCAGAGTCCCGACGCTCGCGAGGCGGCGCGCGAACTTGCCGGGCCACGACTCGAAGATATTCATCGTGGCGCTCTCGTTGAGAGCATCGAAGATCTTGCCTTGGAACGATTCGAGGCGATCCTTGAACGTGCTGAGCGCTTGGCAAGGCTTAGGCCGGGAGCGGAGGCGCCGTTCGACGAAAGAGCCACCCAGGCCCTCTACGGACTGTGCTGGAGCGGGCTGGTGCAAATGGTCGCTCGCCTTCTCGATCGGCCGAACCTCGAACTCGCCTACCAGTCGTTCGATACGCCCCAACAGGCTTTCGCTCGCGTGGTAGAACTTGCGACCCACCCGCTCGACCTCCCGGAAAGCTCTGGGCTGAACATTATTTCCAGCTATGCCGGACCGCGTCATTTGGCCCGGTTGCTGACGCACGTCGCCGACGGGCTCGAAAATTCTGGAGTCACGCGGATCCCGCCACCCGCGGGCGCCGAGGAACAGGCTTGGAAGCTATGGGTTCGCCACCGTGCCGCGAGTAAGCCGGTTCTCTGGCCCAATCACCGCGCGGCCGTCGCGACCGGGTTTCTAGATGTGGGCAAGTCGGCGGTGCTCGTACTTCCGACAGGCGCGGGAAAAACGACCCTCTCCGAACTCAAGATCGCATCGACGCTGTCCGCGGGCAAGAAAGTCATCTTTCTCGTGCCCACACTGGCGTTGGTCGATCAGCTCCGCGACGATCTGGCCGAGAGTTTCCCGGAGACGCTAATCGACAGCGTGGTGTCGGCGGACGGCGATCTCACCGCCCTGATCCGCGGACCCGAACTAGAGTCGATCGAGGTCATGACGCCAGAGCGGTGCCTGGCCCTTCTCAGTTTTGCCGAAACCGACATGAGCGACATTGGGCTACTGGTTTTCGACGAATGTCATCTGTTGAGCCCAAAAGGTGGCGGGTCTCGTAGCGTTGACGCGATGCTTTGCCTGCTTCACGCCATTAAACGGGCCCCTGATGCCGACCTTCTGCTGTTATCCGCCATGCTCCAGAATGCCGAAGAAGTGGCAGATTGGCTCACCACGATCACTGGGCGCCCATGTGAAGGTTTCCATGATCCGTGGAAGCCAAGCCGTCAGGCCCGCGGCGTGGTGATCTATCCCAAAGAGCAAGTCGATGCGGCTGACGTAATCGTCCGGCGGAAGAAGCGTCTTAAGAAGGCCTATCGGGCGCCACCGCTGAATGCCGACCCGTATGCGCTCTTCGGGCTGCACCATGCGTGGGTCAAATCGGTCCCGACCGATACGCGGCTCGTTAGGCTTTCGGACGTACCCGTCGCGCTCGCCCATGGCACGGGCGGCGCGACTCCGAACGCGAACGACGTCGGCGCAGCCTTGGCTAAGAGCGCAGCGATAGCTGGTCTCAAGACAATTATGTTCGTGCAGCAGGCGGATCATGCGCCGTCGACGGCGAAACGGCTTCGTGGCAAGCTGCCTTCCCCACCGGAGCTGACCGAATCCGAGAATAGTTTATGGGTCGATGCGATTTCGGAGCTTGGTGCCGCAAGCTGTTCCCTGTTTGATCCGACCGCCCCTGCGATACCGCACAACGGCGATATGATCCCCCTAGAACGGCGTCTCGCTGAATCAGTGTTCAAGAAATCCACGGGCGTGAACGTGATTGTTGCAACACCGACCCTTGCACAGGGGATGAATCTGCCAGCGCAGGTCGCAATCCTTGCTGGAACGATGCGGCACAACGAAGAGGGTCGCAAACCGCTCGAAGGCCATGAGATCTTGAACGCAGCCGGACGGGCTGGGCGCGCCGGCCATCTTGCCAATGGCACGGTTTTGTTAATCCCCGAACCAGTCGTGCATTTCGACGCGAACGCCACCCCTGAGGATGAGGCATTCAAGATGCTCAAGGCGGTGCTCCCCCCGAACGACCAGTGCGTACGGATCGACGACCCGCTGACCGCACTGCTGGACAGCATCCAGAACGGCGAACTGTCGGGAGCTGGAGTCCGCTATTTTCTCAGTCGGCTTCGTGCGGGCGAGCCTGAGGATGCGGCGGTCGACAAAGCTGTCGAAATGATCAGCCGCTCTTTCGCGGGATATCAGGCAAGGCAGGCAAAGGAAAATGCCGCTTTCGATGCCAAACTTGGAGCGTTGAAGACGGCGCTCGATGCAACGACGGAGGAAACTTCGGCGCAGGTCATGCAGGTCGCCGCGTTCACAGGTCTGGCGGTGGAGCCGCTGGCGGCCATTGCCGCCAAAGTCGAGGCGGAGATCGACGCTCTGCCATCGACCGTTTGCGGTTGGATGGAGTGGCTTATCGATTTCATGATCGCCGATCGCGACAGCTATTCACTGCTATTCGGATCGGCCGTGGAAACCGTCAAAGCCGTGACACGCGGATCCAAGACGGGCGGGGCGAGCTCCGGGCAGGAAATGGCGAGGCTAAAGACTGGGCTGGCAGCGTGGCTCAGGGGCGAGCCTTTCAATCAGATTGAGGTGGCGCTCGGCGTACCTGCAGCGACGATCGGCGTCTGCAAGCGAACGCGCGATCTCATCAATCAAATTGCCAACCGGCAGCTGTACATGGTCGCGTCGGCAGCATCGGAGATCATCCAGCAAGTCCTGGCAGCCAAAGGCCAAGTTGCCGCCAATCCTGCGGTGCTCGAGATCCTCGCATATGCAATCCGCCGGGGACTCGACTCTCCGGAAAAGGTCGCCTTCGCTTATCGGACCCCCAGCGCACGCTCGCGCGTGCTCCTGCACCGGGCCTTTGCGGAGAAGGTCGGCGAACGGGAGCCGATGCTCGGCCATGATTTCGAGCATGTGATGCACCAGCTCGACGCCGTCCTTGCCTTTGGTCCGCTCGACCTGAGCGGGTCAGGGGGCACGCCGTCGTCCTAATCGACCTCCCGCCGATTTGTCCGGTAGGCAGTCTGACCAACGTCGCGTTCCCAAGCGCCAACCAATATGGAGGAGATCCACGTCTGCTTTGAAGCGATCAGTGTTTGAGCTTCAATGCCCAAAAGGGGCCGCAATTGCCAATTACGTTCTATATGACGGTCTTCAATTCATGACGCGGTGCACCAGACCGCTTGGAGCCCACTCGAGACATTAAAAAGCTAAGTTGTCTAACAGACTGAAACAATATTTCTTGCATCCCGGTTTATAGATTTTTCCAAGATAAAGGCTTTTATCATTGTCCGATTTGAAGCGCGAATCGTCCCCCATCGAGAGCTCCAAATTTTGAAGGCTTGCCAAGAGTATCCTAGTCTTTTTTCTTGGCTCATATGCTCCATTGAGTATTTTACTGCTTCAAGATAGGTGTCTTCGAGTGATCTACCCTTAATATCCAAAAGTGAGCCAAGAATAATCAACCAAGAGGCTAGGTGCTCATATTGTTCCCAAGCGCCGCTTTCTAAACACAACTCTTGCTTCTTTGTTACGATCTTGTCGAACATTTTTACGGCTTTGGTATCTTCCAAACTATATCCCTTGGCGCTCAAAGCTGAAACTACCTCGTAAAATGAATCCTCCATTTTTAGAAAACTGTCTTTAAAAGTCCTTCCATCTTTCAGAACCTTCTCAATTGACCTTAATGAACGCTGCAAAACTCTCTCGGCTTCCGGGTAGTGCTTTTCCAGTTTTTGAAAAAAGGTTTCGATCGTGGTGTCGTCAATAACCCGAATGCCATAGCAATTAGCATAATAATCAATAATTGGTTGATCTACCCGACTCCTAGAGACGAAGAAAATATTACTTCCTAATGTATTAGTTTTCATGAATCTAGTATATTCATTTAAAATTGACTTCAGATTTGCATCTCCAAGTGAATATCCGAGTATTACTACTGTGCTTTCGTGCAAAATAGTGCTAAGTTTACGTGAAAAATAACTTTCGGAGTGCATAAATTTAAAATAATCATTCGCGGTAACAACCATTTGAGAAGGAGCGTCGATTGATCCGTGGATGTGGTATACTTTCGCTCTGCTATTCGATTTTGGCACAGGTAGCCCTGGACTTAAAGAGAGGCAGTCTGTGCCTATAAGTTCCTCGGCAATCTTGTCATAGTTAGTCGTAACAATTCGAAAAGACCTGCCGGACAAGAAGCTTTTTGCGTGTTTTATTTCACCCGATGCAGGAAAGCCGGAAATTATTTTGGCAATAGTTTCGTGTAAATTTTTGTTATTTCCCAAAAGATCCAATTCAACGACTTGGGCGGCTTCCTCTAAATGCAGCGGTTTTGCAGTGTCCGCCGGGAACAGTATGTCTTTCAAAGCGGAATTGTCAGCGTGGTTCTCACATACGTTCTCAAGAAGCTCCTGCCATCCTGGCACTTTGTTCTCAGTTAGCGCTTTTGAGAATCCTGTTCCCGTAAAGAGACATAAACGCTTTGCTGCTGCGGCATACGCAATTTCGAAGTATTCACTCATCTAGAATCCACGCTACACATTCATATTTTGCTTAATTGGGAATAAATTGATTGTTCGAATAAGGATTACGCTTTACGTAAATCAACTCAAGGTGTGCTGAATAAAATATCACAGCTAATTTCTCTCTTTTGATGAAATCGACAATATAATCAAACTTTGACAAGTCATGCCCTCAACTTGGTTGGTCAAAATTGTCGCCAAGTTCTACCGACGTCTTAAATGTCCGCTCACCCGTCACCTGGCCACTGAAAACGCTGCGGCTTGCTCGAACGGCAGGAATGCGGAAGCTGTCGTGCGGCTTGTGGCAACCTGCGCATGTCCACTTTGGGCCGCGATTGCAAATCATGACCGAGATAACTGTTCTTATCTCATGCTGCGCCGCATCGGTCCGCTTGGAGCCCAATTGTGACGTCTCTGCAACCATAACGATGGACAGTTTCAATGGTTCGGTTGTGATCGCCCTTGTGGTACCGTCGAGATGATATGAGGTTTCCCTGAGAGGTTGCCCACCACATAGCACGTAAAGGGATCTGAATGAGTGTTATCAACCGCATAATGAAGAACAATGCTGCCGCATTGATAAACAGCCAGATCAATGAACTTCCTGATCGTGCAAAGTTTCGAGCGTCGAGTGCGCTTCGCTCACTACAGTGGGCGAACAGTATATCCGACGCCGGAATGCCTATCCCTGCTTGCTTTTGTGCGCTTCACGCAACGGAAGAAGCGGTTGCAGCATTCATATCTTGCGCAAAAGAGTGCGGTTATGCCGACGCTAAGAATATCAACATCAAAGATCATGCTGCTAAGGCAACGATATCAGTTTTGACGCAAAAGATTTCGGATATTATACGGCCAAATCAGGTTGCAGTTGCACTTGACCTCCAAACCAATGCTCTTGTTGCTCGATACATAGTAGATGGTCAAACTTACCATAACTACGCCTCAACGAAGCTTTTCCATTTCCGCGATGAGCAAGGGCAAATACTTTCTGATTTCCATGACGAACTGGTCAATATGTTCGGTGATGTTGCTGAATTGGAAAAAACCGTGAAATTCGCGCAAGATGCTCGGAACGAGATCTTCTATGCAACGAGCAAGGGCTTACCAACTGGCTTTGATGAGCCCGAAGCCTCACTTGCCAGAGAATGTCAGCTTTCGCTTAGTTTGATCTGGGCAGCACTCGACATTAAAAGGAATGAGGGCGAGTTAATACCGTTTATTGAACAAGCACTGCAAACAGCCAACATCGTAATTACCGATCTTAAAAGTGGTAGAACAAATACAAAGCAGCAATTGATATGATCATATCAAACGGCAGCCTTGTCCGCACTCCAGCCCTCGGCTGACTAAAAATGTTGCGCTTCGCTCGAACGGCAACAATGGGGAAGTTGGCTCAGGAAAATCATTCTTGGCGAATGGCAGGATTGGGCAGCTTCTTCCATTGGCCTCAATGAGAACTGATCAGGAATATGCCAATCCGAGCATTGCAGATGCGCTTATGAATAGACGCCTGATTGAACCGACCGCAAATAGGCAAGAACTCTGTCAGATTTACGCTCCGACACCAAATCAAACGCAGTTTTTCCGGCCCAACCAGGAATCGGTTGATGCTTAAACCAAAGAGCAGCACGCTGATCAGATCCAGTCATCTCGCTTGCTAAATTGAGGATGCTCATTAATGGGCGAATTGCTTCATTCAGCTTGCGTAAACCTGATGGCCTATAAAACGAATGTCGATCAATACCGGTCAACTTAGCCAATTCTTTTTGCGTGATACCAAGGTTCGTTGCAAATGCCCGTGCAGATGCAATGTGACTGTTGGGATCGAATTGTGTGGTCATGTTGGGAGAACCTTTTTGCTAAGTCGGCCTTTTAGCTCGATCGGACTGGGGAGGGACGACATGTTGTGGTCCTTCTTCCCGAAGAAAGGGGCAGCCTGCAAAGGCATGAATGATGAGAGGGGAAAAGCCCGTGCGTTCTTGAGCCATGCTTCGGCATAGCGGAACGTGGAGATCTCACGACGCCCATCATAATCACAAACAAGCGTTCCAACGGGAACACCTGACGCCCCCATGCGGACATCGATTTCCTTCCTGTCCATCACCAGCCCTCCGGATCACTTCTTTCAGTATCATCAGGAAGAGATCCTCGCGGCCTGGCTTCTTTCTCAGGCCGGGACCTGACGATCCTTTTTGGCACCGCTCCATGGGCCGCCATGAGACCGATATCGTCCGAGACGCAATCAGCGAGATCAATCAAACGGTCCAGCATTCCCAAGGCGTGTAGCGCCATGGCCAGCGTGTTCAACGATACACCAGGATCGCCTTTTTCAAGCCTGCGCAATGTCCCGCGGTCCACCCCCATACGGTCGGCCATGTCCAGCGTGGAAAGCCTGCGGGCTCGCCGGGCAAGGGCGATATCCTTACCAAGCTTTGATAGCCCGTGCTAGATGATGGGATGCACAGCGCTTCCCTTTGTCATCTTGCCGCTCATGGTGTTATATGCCTCTTAATGGCTCTTTACGATGCATCTAAGCACCATAATCGTTATCGCTCAGAAAACCACTGCCCAAACTCTCTCTAACCATGAATGATGCACACATACACCAAAAGAAGATTATCTGGCGTATTTGTGCCGCATTTCCTTTATGCATACCTTAGCATTTATCGGTGATACATGCCGTGGTGAATTCCTAGAATTTGCATACCAAGCATGGGGAAGCCTTGTTTCAGCCGAACAAGCCTTGGATGAAGGACTAGATTGAGCGCATGACCGCACCATCAAGGACGCGACGGTAAAAAGCTTCCACTACGACAGCCATTATCAGTTGAGGTCCCACACCCGACTTTCTCTATGGCATTTCCTGAACCAGAGGCAACGACGCGAAGATCATTTGACTGTATCGCGCCGGTGTTCCAACAGATCATAATCAGATTGCAGTCCGAGAAAAAAGCCTTCGGACAGACCAAAGTGCCGAGCAAGTCGTCGATCCATATCTTCAGAAATCGCACGTTTCCCAATAACGATTTCTTCAATATGACTGCAAGGAGCTTGAACGGCCCGTGCAAGAGCATCCGGGCTCAGGTTCATTGGCTTCAGAAACTCTTCCAGCAGAACTTCACCAGGATGAGGATTTTGCAAATGATCCATCGGGATATTCGATAATTTTTGCATTACTCTGTCCTTCCTCGCGCCAAGGCACATTCAGTCGGCCGCTTCTATCCGTCGTAAGAAAACAAGTCACCCCCAAGGCGTTGAACCTGAATGGGGCGATAAGTCCGGGTTTCCATACCATATTCAATCATCTGCTCCCACTATTGGGAAGCAGCAACATGCTCAAACAGATAGAAGGTCATATAGTCAGTTGAAACGGAAAAATGCTCTCCCTTTCGCAATTCTCCGTCGCGATCACTCAGATCGAGCTGAAAATAATATTCGACGACCAACATGCTCTGGGTGTCTGTGACAGTCCGCATGTAGTTGATGTTTGGAAAGCCGTCATCATCATCATCGTCATCATCATCGTCATCGTCCCAGTCCGAAAAGAAGCATTCCCTGTTCAGCCTCGCACCGGTGATTGCCTCCATCGCGACTAGGATCTGACGAAACTCGTGTTGGTTTTCGTCTGACAGTTCAGAAGCAAATTTGTAGAAGCCCGTAACCTCTCCGCCTTGCTCTCTGGTTGCAGCGATGACGCAGGCGACTTCATCCGGCTGTAGCTCGCGACATTGCACGGTACTGCCGACAAAGTTCTGGACGCAGACGTCTGAACCCATGCTGATAAAAAGGTCTTTCATGGTAATTTCTCCAATGTTTGGTGGGGAAGACACGACGAGATCATCAGTCCGACCGATGCCCATTGATCGCTAAGACCCGGACCGAGATTCTTCATCAAGGATGGAAGTGTGTTTGATTGTCATATGAAAATCTGGCAACGAAAGGCGCGAACAGAAACAACAACACGAGCCTTGCCAATCCCGATTGCGATCACTTGTGGGTTGGCTCTTCAATTATGTTGCGTGCGTTTGAAGGAAACTGATGCTATATCTGCGCAGGAGATCCCATGTGAGTGTCATCATGAAGACAGCCCAATCGTTTTGCGGGAGCCGAGGCAATGGCTATTCAGACATTCGCCCCAACAAACACGCAAGCATCCTGCGCCCATGATTGGCCCATGAAATAGCCTCAAAACGACATGTTTCGGGCACAGACCTCACGACAAAAACCCAATGATTTCAATGGTGACAGAGGGAAGCCTTAGCCCTCCGAAGGCAGAGGCCAGGGGTTCGAATCCCTTCGGGTGCGCCAACATCATATTGAAATAATTGGCGTTTTCAGAAACCCGTTATTTCTGTTGGATCGAGACGATCGCCAGATTCCGCTCAAATGTTCTGTGATTCCGTACAAATCGCGTACAGTAAACTGAATTGCCCCCGGCAAAACCGGTCCAACCCCACCACTCGCAAGACGGCATGTGTGGCGCAATATCCTTCCGTATTTCCGTCGCTCGAATGAAGCGCGCTGCTTTCATCGACCTGACGGCAGGAATTTGGATAGTCTCCTTTCATAAGGTGATGGCTTCCGGCAAACCTTGGGCGATTCAAGAGGCTTGAAACGTTCGAAAGATGGTCACAGACTGGGATAGTCTCGCATGCACGTCAAATGCTTGCTTCGCAAAGAGGTTCTTCAAACATGGTCACACCATTTGATGGTGGTAAACAGATTACATCTGCACCAGCATTCGCGACGAGACTTGGCATCACTCAGGCCGAGTTGGCTAAGTTGACCGGCATTGATCGACGTTCATTCTATAGGCAATCCGGCTTACGAAAACTTGATGAAGCAGTTCGCCCATTAATGAGCATCCTCAACTTAGCAAGCGAGATGACAGGATCTGATCAGCGAGCGGCTCTTTGGTTTAAACATCAACCAATTCCTGGTTGGGCCGGAAAAACTGCGTTTGATTTAGTGTTGGAGCGCAAATCTGACAGAGTTCTTGCCTATTTGAAGTCGGTCCAATCAGGTGTCTATTCATAAGTGGATCTGCAATGTACAGATTGGCATATTCCTGAGCAGATCTCATTGAGGCCCATGGAAGAAGCGGCCCTTACCGGACGCTCGACAGAGGTTACATCCCAGAGTTCTGTTTCCCTATTCCTGCCGTTCAATTAGAGCGCAGCATTTCCGGCGATTGAGTTAATGTCAATTCTGGTGTTTGAGGCATTTCAAGCGGCGGCCTTTTGTTGGTTTGACGGCTTGATGCCGTTGATGAAGTCGCGAAACTCCACCTGAGCATACACCTCAATGGCCACCCGTAATTACTCCCTCGAAGCGGCGCAAATTACACCACGTCCGCGTACACTACCAGATTCAATTTTTCAGGGTGCAGAGCACGTGAATATGTCATTAGGTGTTGTCAATATTATTCTGGTTGTTACTATTTATGAAAGCTCTTTATGGGAGAATAATGATTAGAAGTGCATCGTTTGTTAATTGGTAAGAAACAGAGAGGGGCAGTCTTCAATTGAAGAAATCGAATCCCGCCAATTCCGCTGTAAATAGTAGTAAAGTGGCTGCAATCATCGAGCCACTGCGCAAACGAACATTGACTGGAAAATTATACGAACGCGATGAAAAGATTGAAACACTAATCGCCGAATTAGCGGCTTTATCGCGGGAAGAGTTAGTTGCCAGAGCTGCAATCAAGAAGAATTCTGATCCAAGGTATGTTCCCAGTGAATGTCTTGTCTATTTCATTCGGACGAGCCGCCGCGACAATAACGAGTCATGGTTTGAGCAGCTCTATCGAATTCTCATTGCGCGGGTGCTGCGCAGCTTGCCGAAGTCGGAAAACCCAGACGGGAAGACCGAGTCGCTGACACGGGGCGTTGTACGCGACAAGGTCTTCAGCCGGTTTGTCGAGCTTCTCTCTACAGATCGTGGCACCTATGTCGAAAAGTTGGATTATTTCGAGGTGCGTTTCGATGGCGCGCTCGCCAGCCTGCGGCGCGATGCGCAGAAGCAGGCGTGGCGCGATGAGAACCGCTCTCGGCCGCTCGAATACGACTTGGAGAGCGGTGAGCTGTCCGCCGAGGTAGAAGCTGCAGTTGGGAGCTACGATCCCTTCGCGGGTTCAGATTTTGATGATGAGGTTTACCGGTTGCGGTTCGAAGCAGCGATTGAAGCTCTACCACCAGAACAAAGTAGGATCATTCATATGTTGAGAGAGGGCTTCCCCATAGACTCAAAAGAGCCGGATGTCATGACTATCGCCAAGGCGTTAGGCCGCTCCGAGAAGACAGTCCGAGTATATCGTGATAAGGCCTTTGCCGCCCTTCGGATTGCTATGGCCGATGGAGAGAAGCAGTGAGCCCCGCCGAAGAACGACCGTCCCGTGAGGACGTGCTTGATGCCTTTGCTGTAGAAAGCGAGCCGAACCGCTCGACCCTGGAGCACTACCTGCGGCTCTATCCGGAATATGGCGAGGAGCTCGCGGATCTCGCGCTGGAGCTAAGCCGTGGAGCCTTTGATGAGACTGCAGCTCTTTCTGAAGGAGACAAGGCGCTTGTTGATGCCGCTTGGGCGCAACATGCGGCGGCCATGCCACGCGAGACCTTGGATCCGTTTGCGACACTCACCGTTAACGACTGGCGGGCAGTGGCCCGAGACCTTGATGTGCCTCGACAGGTGGTGACAGCGCTGCGCGAGCGGCGAGTGTCTTTCACAAGTATTCCAAGTCGATTTCTGCAGCGCTTTGCAGAGGCCGTGCGCAGTTCCGGAACGCAGTTGGAAGAGTTGTGGGATGTGGCTCAGCCGACCGGCGCGCGCAGCTACAAGGCGGATGGAAAGCCAGCGATCGGTGAGCAAGTAACCTTCGAGCAGGTGCTGATCGATGCCGGTGTCCCGCCGGCGAAACGCGCGCGATTGCTGGCGGAGACTGACTGACATGGACGGTGTCGAGCTCGCCAGGCAAATAGCCGCTGAGCTTCACGCTCGCCTGGTCTCATCGGGTGCCGATCCGTGGTCGCCATATGATTTTGCCGTTGCTGAGGCTGGGCGGCGGGGGATTGATGTCGAGCCTACAGCCGCGGGCGCGGCCGTCCTCAATGGTGGCCGCGCGACGTTCATCGCCGAGGACGATCTGATCCTTCATGAAAATGTCGGCTCTCCATTCGAGCAAGCTTTTTTGGTTGCGCATGAAATTGGTCACGTCGAGCTTGGTGACGATCCCGATGATGCCCCGGCGACAACGATCGATCCGTCTCGGGCGGCCGAGCCCTCGCCGGTCGGAATGGATCGCGTCGTAGACTATGGTCGTCGCCAGCGGCGTGAGGTTCAGATGGACCTGTTTGCGCGCGAGTTCCTGCTGCCCCGTCGCGTGGCGCGGGCGCTCCACGTTGACGAGAGGCTCTCTGCCTCCGATCTCGCTGCCAAGCTCGGTGCGCCGTTTGAGGTGGTCGCACAACAGTTGCTTGATGCTTTGCTGCTGCCGTCGACACCTTCTGCAACAGCCACGTCGCCGGTTGAACGGCCGCTGAACCCGCTGCAAGCAGCGGCCGCGAGGCATCGAGGAGAGGCTTATCTACTGGAAGCGGGTCCCGGTACGGGGAAAACCCAGACGTTGATCGCGCGAGTCGAAGGTCTGTTAGAAGAGGGCGTTGATCCGCGACGTATCCTTCTTCTGACCTTTTCGAACAAAGCGGCAGGTGAAATGTCGGAGCGCATTGCACGCCGGCGCCCAGAAGCTGCCGCCGCGATGTGGATCGGCACGTTCCATGCGTTTGGTCTCGATATTATTCGTCGGTTCCATGTTGAGCTGGGCCTACCGAAAGATCCACGGATGATGGATCGAACGGAGGCGGTCGAACTCCTCGAAGAGGAATTTCCGCGTCTTCGGCTGACGCATTATCGCAACCTCTACGATCCAACGCAGGTCATCGCCGATATTCTGGCGGCGGTGTCACGTGCGAAAGACGAGGTGGTTAGTGCAGAGATCTATGCCGAGTTGGCAGATGGTATGCTCGCGAAACCTGACGAACGGGAAGCGGCCGAAAAGGCGTGTGAAGTGGCCCGTGTCTATGCGGCGTATGAACAGCTCAAGCGCAGCGCGCATTGCGTCGACTTCGGCGATCTGGTGTCGCTACCGGTTCAGCTGCTCGAACGAGATGCTGCTATATGCGCTGCCCTGCAGGCGCAATACGACCATGTCCTGGTGGACGAGTACCAAGACGTGAACCGAAGCAGCGTGCGTTTGTTGAGTGCGCTGCGGCCAGACGGACGGAATCTCTGGATGGTCGGCGATGCCAAGCAGTCGATCTATCGGTTTCGCGGTGCGTCGTCCTTTAACATGACCCGCTTTGGGGCAGAAGATTTTCCCGGCGGTAAGCGGGGGCGCCTGAAACGCAACTATCGTTCTGTGCCGGAAATCGTCGCGAGCTTTTCGAACTTTGCGATCACAATGCGTGCCGGTGACGCGGACAGCGGCCTGGAGGCAGAACGGGCGGCAAATGGGCATATGCCCGAGTTGCGCACTGTTCAGCGGGCCGAACAACAGCAGGTTGCTTTGGCTGATGCAATCAAAGAGCTCCGAAGGGAAGGCCATGCATATCGTGAACAGGCGGTCCTATGCACCGGTAACGAGAAGCTGTCGAGGATCGGGCAAGACCTGGAACGCCTTGGGGTGCCGGTGCTGTTCTTGGGAAGTCTGTTTGAGCGGGATGAGGTCAAGGATCTTCTTGCGGTCTTGTCTATCCTTGTCGACCGGCGCGCCATGGGGCTGGTGCGTATTGTCTGCTGGCCAGAGTTTACCTCGTCTTTCAGTGATGTAGCCGCGGTTTTCGAGTATCTGCGGACAAGCGATACGGGACCGGCCGACTGGCTCCAGAAAACGGGAGCAATCCCCGGAGTGAGTGACCTGGGTCGTCAGGCACTCAGCCGGCTTTCAACAGCCATGGAGGGCTTTGATCAGACCGCATCGCCGTGGCACGTGCTTGCGACACTGTTGCTCGATCGTACGCGCATTGCTGCGCATCTCGGAACGTCGATAGAGCTGTCCGATCGCACGCGGGGCATTGCGATCTGGCAATTTTTGAATTTCGTTCGAGTGCAGCCGGTCGGGCAAGGTGTGGCGATCAGCCGCTTGCTCGATCGCGTGCGCCGACTTGTGCGTCTTGGCGACGACCGCGATCTGCGTCAGCTGCCGGCAGCAGCTCAACATCTCGACGCAGTGCGCTTGATGACCATTCATGGAGCCAAGGGATTGGAATTCGGAGGGGTTCATATCCCTGGCCTTAACAGTGACACTATCCCGCGCACGCCGGCCCCGCCGCCGTGTCCCGCGCCTGACGGTATGATCGCTGGTGCCGAAGGTAGCGCGATTGAGACATTCCGGTCTGGTCAGGTGGAGGAGCAGGAATGTCTTTTTTATGTGGCGCAGTCGCGGGCGCGGGATCGTTTGATCTTCTACGCACCGACAGCGAAGAACAACGGGTACAATAGGCCGCTCTCCCCGTTCCTGGATCGTCTGGGGGGAACTCTGACTCGCCGCTCTGTCGTGCCCGCACGTGTGCTTCCTGTCGCAGCGGAAGAGCAGGACATCGATCTCATCGTTGATGGGCGTCTAAGCTTCGGTGTTTCCCAGATCGCACTGTATGAATCCTGCCCCCGACGGTTCTTTTATACACATGTCCTGCAGGTTGGGGGCCGACGGACTGCGACGGCTTTCATGCATTTGCATGAAGCGATTCGTGCCGTGGTAGGTCTCGTCATCTCGTCGGACACGCCTCTCACTGAGGAGGCCTTGCGGGGGCACACGGCTGCAGCGCTCGCAGCCGAAGGACTTGCGGAACATGGTTATAACGCAGAGTTTCGCGATCTAGCGTTGGAAATGCTGCGTTTTCTGTTGCGCAACCGGGCCGACGCGGTTGGAGAGCCGCCAACGGGATTGAGCATCGATTTCGGCGAGGAGGAAATCACCTTTCGCCCTGATGAGATTCTGGTGCGACCAGACGGTGTTCGCTCCGTGCGTCGGATTCGCACAGGCCATATGCGCTCGGTAGAGAAGAAAGATGTCGGCGCGGCGGCGTTGATCCTGGCGGTTAGGCAGGCCTTTCCCGGGGCTGTGGCGCAGCTTGTCCACCTTTCCGATGGCGACACCCACGACCTTTCATTGTCAGATCGCGAGTTGGCTGGGCGCAAGGAAAAGCTGACCAAATTCCTCGCCGAAATCCGCGGAGGGCGGTTTCCGGCAAAGGTTTCGTTTCGAACCTGCCCGAATTGTCCTGCCTTTTTCATCTGCGGGCCGGTCCCCGTCGGTCCCCTGAAAAAAAAGTTTGGCTGACCTTACCGGTTGGCGGATTTCGCTTCGATTGGACCTTTAGAGCCGCGGCATCGCTTCGGCCAAACCTAAGGATCCAATCTTATGAACACCGAAGAACTTCTTGAATACGATGACGTCGGCGATGCCCTGCGCGAAGGCCGGGTGTTGCGTCCAGCGCGGGGGTATCGCTTTCTCCTCGCGCAGGGCGATATCAACTTTCAGTCCCGCGTGGTGAGCGATCCGGTTCCGCTTGGTCGCCAGTTGCTTGAGGCGGGGGCCTTGGACCCGCGGGACGGCTACAGCCTGTTCGCTATCCTGCCCTCGGGCGATTTCGAGGATGTGAGGTTGAGTGAGCCCTTCGATCTGTGTGCGCGAGGGGCAGAGCGGTTTGTCGCTTTCCTGACGGACCGCGATTTCAAGCTGACGCTGAACGACGACGAACTGCGCTGGGGCAAGCCGATCGTCAGCGGCGCAGTCCTTTACGGCCTCGCCAAGCCAGACGAAGGAGAGGGCGTTTTCCTCGTGGTCCCCAGCGGTGAAGATCGTCTGATCGAGCGTGATGAGCTGATCGACCTGTCCGAGCCTGGCATCGAGCGGTTTATCACAGCACGGATGACGTTCGAGATCATCGTCAACTCGCGGGCGCGTACGGTGAATGCCCGGACGGTGACGTTCGAACAGATCGTGCAGCTTGCCTTCTCAGGTCAGCATGCTCCGAACGTGGTTTTTTCGATGACCTATCGGCATGCAGCGTCGGCACCACACGCTGGTGAACTCGGGGCTGGTGGCTCTGTCGATGTCAAGAAAAAGGGGACGGTGTTCAATGTCACACGAACTGTTCAGTCGTAATGCGGATTTGAAGCGGCTGCGGGACGAAGGATACTTCGTCCTGCGGCAGGGCGGATATCTCGTCATGCGTGAGGTGCCTTATGTCGATGCACGCCAGGAGGTGCGCATCGGTACCCTGATCTCCAGCCTCACGTTAGCTGGAGACCAAACGCTCAGGCCAGACACCCATGTCGTCTACTGGGATGGAGACTTTCCGTGCCACGCTGATGGCTCGCGCATCCAAGGGATCTCGCACCAAGCGCACGCCATTGACCTAGGCCATGGTCTGAATGCGACGCATAGCTTCTCTAGCAAGCCGGATGGAGGCTACACCGATTACTATCACAAGATGACGAGCTACGCGAACATCATCGTCGGGCCGGCTTCGGTACTGAAACCAGGTATGACGGCTCGCACTTTTCGAGAGCCGGAAGAGGAAGAAGAAAGTGTGTTCAACTATATCGAGACGGCTTCTGATCGGGTAGGTATCGGCGCTCTAAGCGCGCGGCTAGCCAACGAGCGGGTCGCTATAATAGGTCTCGGTGGGACCGGCGGCTATATTCTTGACTTTGTCGCCAAAACGTCTGTGCGCGAAATCCGGCTCTTTGATGCTGACGATTTTCTGACTCACAACGCGTTTCGGGCACCGGGCGCTCCAAGTCTGGAGGAATTGCGGGATAGGCCCAAAAAAGTCGAGTATTTCCAGAGAATTTACAGCAAAATGCATCGTAAAGTGGTGGCCTGCAACGTCGCGATATCTTCCGATAACGTTCATCTTCTTGATGGGATCACTTTCGCTTTTCTTTCACTCGATGCGGGTAAGGCAAAGCAACTGATTTTAGAGAAACTCGAGGCCATAGGGGCGGCGTTTGTGGACGTCGGCATGGGGCTTGAGCTGGAGGAAGGATCCCTTGGAGGTATTTTGCGTGTCACAGCCAGCACGCCGGAAAAGAGAGACCACGTGACTAAGAGGATTCCCTTCGAAGGTGGAGGGGTTGAAGACCTTTATGCTTCGAACATCCAAGTTGCTGATCTGAACGCACTGAACGCAGTCCTTGCTGTGGTGAAGTGGAAAAAGATTAGAAACTTCTATCGTGATCTCGAGCACGAGCATCACTCGACCTACACCACAGACGGCAACATGCTGATCAATGGAGACATCGAATGATACGGCATAAGAGGCTCAAACATCGTTTCGTGGAACATATCCCAGAGTGCCTTGAACCGGGCGTTCTTTATGTATCGATGGAATACGCTACCTCAGCCCATAGCTGTTGTTGTGGCTGCGGTGAGGAGGTTGTCACGCCATTTACACCCACTGACTGGAAGATGACTTATGATGGTGAGACGATCTCACTTCATCCTTCGATCGGCAATTGGATGCTAAAGTGCCGATCTCACTACGTAATAAGGCAGGGAATGGTAATCGAAGCTGGTCCGTGGAGCCAAGAACAAGTGGAGGCAGAGTGTCGCCGTGATCGCGCAGCGAAAAGAAGATTCTACAGATCTTCAGTACAAGAGCAGAAAAAAGTTGAGCTATCTCCTGACAAAACAAGTAAGACTGGATTTTGGGTAAATATTCGAAACTGGCTCAATAGATGTTGGTGACTCTTGAGAGGATTTGTTTGCATAGTGGATGTACGTAAAAAAGTTCAAGGCTAGGCGATCATCGTACGCAAGATGGAGAAGTAACGGAAGGGTATTGTGACAGAAAATAGGGAAGGCGACGCGATGAACTTCAACGATTATGAGCGCTCTGAGTTCAACAGGTATCAGGCCTTCGCCGATACCGTCAGGAAAGTTCTAGAAAGCTCGATCAGTGAGGAGGCCGATGTTCCTCGGCCGCAATCGATCCAGGCGCGAGCTAAGACGCCCGACAGTCTCCGCAAGCGTCTTCAGGAGACCGGAAATCTCGATGCTCCTGATATTGCTTCCTTGCGCCGAGACCTCGCTGGCGTACGGCTGATTTTCTACACAAACGGCGATGTGAACCGCTTCATCAATTCCAGCATCGTGTTCGACAATTTCGACGTTGATCGGAACGCCACCAAGATACATCATCCCGTGGAGGAAAATGGCGAGGTCCGGTACCAAGCGATCCACTACACTGTTTCATTGAATGCAGCTCGCCTTGCGCTGCCGGAGTACCGAGCGTTCACTGGATTGCGCTGCGAAGTTCAGATTCAGACAATCCTGATCCACGCCTGGGCGGAGACGTCACACGACATCGTCTACAAGTCCGATGCTCGCGAGGGCTTCGGTAACGAAGCCCTTGAACAGATCAGGAAACGGTTCAACCGCATCATGGACAAGTACTTGGTCCCGGCAGGATACGAGTTTCAGCGTGTACAACAGGACTACGAGCGCCTTGCTGCCGGCAAGCAGTTGTTCGATCAGAACGTTCTAGAAGCCTTGAAGAAGGCTGAAGACAACAACCAACGCCACGAACTCATTAGGTCGCTCGCAGACGATCTTCTCCCACTGTATGATGAGGTTCCTTCGATCCTCCCGGAGGTTCTGGAAACGATCGTCGAGGCTAGTGAAATAGCTCGCGTCACCGCGACGAAGCCGATTGACGGGACGTTCGGGTCACTCGCTGGGTATGGAGCCGAACAGATCATCGATGCGGTGATCGACGTTATCGCAGCCCACAAATACGCGGCGGTGGAACAGTCGTTCCTAGCTTTGAAGCGAGTCTTTTCTAGTGAAACCGACGAGAGGCGCCGAAAACGCATCATAGAAATCATCGGCCAACTGGCTGGCTTTCACCTTGGTGTTTGGGAGCAGGTCGGGCCTGAAGTTCAATACCGGTTGGCAGAAGTTGTTGGCGATCCAACGCTTGTCGAGCGCGACGTTCGCCCGATCGTCGTCGAGTTCTGGAAGAGCCTCCTCGACGCCGAAGCGACATCGAGTACATGGACGGCGAACACCGTTTCGCTGAACTCCGGCGAGGTGCCGGTGAAGGAGGTTCGCGAACTCCGACAGCGCGCTATTTCGGCGCTGTTCACGATGTACGAAAGCGCCGAGAACGATGAAGACCGGCGTGAGATTTTTCATGCCCTAGAAAATGCCACGCGAACTGGTCGGAATGGCCCTAGTGCAGAATTCGTGCGCGAGAGCCTCTCTGACCATCTGCAGATCATCAAGTTCTTCAGCGAGCAAGCCGAAGACATGTCTTACGAGTTGCGTGAGACGATCGAGCACGCGGCGCTTTACTCCTACTATCGGGCGTCCGAACTCGTCGGAGCAGAAAACGACCCCTCCGGATGCAAAGCTCAGGCGACAGACCTGAGAGATGGAATCCTCGAACTGCGGGACAGATTGAACAACGACGACACATACTCCCGGTACAAGATTCTCGTAGGATTCGACGGCGTCATGCCGTGGCAGTGGGAAGACCGCGAATACGATCTTGAACGAGTCGAGACGTACAGAGACGAGCAGCTTGAGGCCATGCTCAACGAAGTGTCTGCGGAAACGCAGGACTTTTGGCTTGTGTTTCTTGAGCGATGTGCAGCCACCAAGTCGAACGACTTGGCGACTTTCCCGCAATTTGCGAAATTCCTTGAGAAATTATCTCAAAGGTCGCCAGACATTGCGGGGTTTCTCCTCGAGCATGCGACCGGCGACCTCCTCCGCTTTCTCGGCGCCTTTCTGAACGGTCTTTTCAACGCCGGAGACCAGACTGTATATGGAAGGACTCTCGACAGGTTTTTGCAAATGCCCGGTCACCTCTGGTCGATCGCCGCACACTGGAGATGCTCCAAGCCTGACGCCCCGAATACCCTGCTCCAGCTTCTGGGCCGAGCGATCGAGGAAGACGATCGGCCAACCATCGCCGAATGCATATTGTTCGCGATGCGAAACTTTCCAGAGGGAACGCCACCCCATGAAGACTTCTTCCGTCCCGCAATACAACATTTAATCGAAGCCAAGGATTCACGGTGGGTGAACATTGCCTCCCTTCCGCACTCGACGGCCTTCTTTCAGACATTGGAGACAGTCGACGCGCTGCTCATTCTCGACAGCCTTCTTGAGGTTCCAGAAGTCGTCTACAATGTCGACCGAGTTCTTTCACATGTTGCCGCAACACACCTCGACCTCGTCTGGGACTATTTCGGACGTCGCCTTGAACATCCTGGAAATTGCGTCGAAGGGGTGCGCTACGCTGCCGTGTCGCACCGGTTCCATCATCTCAACGCACCGCTGGCGTCAGAGCCGGGACTCGCTACCTCAAAAGCTCGTGGATGGTTTGATACGGATTCCAAATTATTCAGCTATCGCGGAGGTCGTGTTCTGGCCGCGGTCTTCCCAACGATGACGGAAGTATTTGCAGACGCGCTGCTGAAGGAGATCGCGAAAGGTCGACCGGAGGATGCAAAATTCGTCGTCGCTGTAATGTCGAATTACCAAGGGGAAGAGACCACGCATGGCGTTTTAAAGGCCTTGCTCAGAACGTTTCCCGATGAAGAGATAGTCGAAGCCGGCGTGGAGCAAAGCATTCGCAACACCGGCATTGTTGGCGGTGAATTCGGCTTCGTCGAGGCGCTTCGAGCGAAGAGGGCCCTGATCCAACCCTGGCTGGACGAAGATGGCGCCGTCGGGAAGTTTGCCGAGGAGCTGACGCGCTCCTTGGACCACTCGATCCTCTCCGAAAAAAGACGAGCCGACGCCCGAAAGGCACTGCGCGAAATCGAATTCGATAATAACGACGACTAGTGACCATCCTGTTGAATGTCAGTTCTCACTGACATTCAACACCGTAAATCTTCAGTTCTAGATTATTTTCAAATTCTATTTTTGTTTTCCGAAAACGGACTCACTTCCCCTGCTGAGAGACGACCTGATCGTCTGATCCAGCAGTCCGGATTCATATTGTCGGTATCCCGTCTCTCTTCAAACGTGATTTGATCAGGAGACGATACATGCATTTCTGCTCTCGAAACCATAGCAGCCAAGTCGGTCAAGATTACTCCGACAGATGGTGGCCATGTAGAATCCGCCCCCGCATTATCCGCAAGTTCGGCAAGGATTGTTTTGCCGGACAGCTTGGTCAAAAGCGATCCCAACCGGATTGCCGAAACCATCATCTGGCCGTAACGACAGCCTTCCAACACCGCGAAAATCACAAGCATCTGATCCTCCAACCACACACAAGAGCGGGGGCAGATGTATGAGTGAAAAGAAGACAGCAAGGAAACCCGTGTATTACACGGAGCCTTGCGAGGGGAGGCAGACCTCCCCTTCGAACCCCACCGACAGCGCATGTGTAAACCACCTTACCAAGGTGATTACAATACGCTGCACAGCCGCGGAAAAAGAGAAGCTTATTGCCTCGGCCAAGGCCCAGCGCAAATCGACTTCGGAGTTGTTGCGTGATGCGTTGGGGCTCATCGAAAGCCCCAGACGCACACGCCGACCACCTCCGAAAGTCGACCAGAAGCTTCTCGTTGCAATCAATGCCATTGGCACAAATTGCAACCAGATTGCCCGCGGCATAAATGCGGCCCGTCGCCATGGCGATATGCGCCAACTCGACGCGATCAACATCCTCACCACCCTTGTCTCTCTTGATCGACAACTCGCATCCATCCGCCTGTCTCACTCCAAACAGGAGGTCGGCAATGATCATTGATGTCTTTGCCAAAGGACAGGGTGGCGGCGCAGGTCCCATTGATTATCTCATAGCCCTCGATGTGCTGGCCTATGACGAAAACCGAAATGTCCTGCGCGATGAGAATGGCGATGTGATCATGAAACGCCGTCATCCGCCGCCAGACATTATGCGTGGCGATCCCAATATAACGCGCGACTTGATCAACAGCTCCCCATTCGAATGGTCATATGTATCAGGCGTTGTTGCTTTTACGCCGGAAGATAATCCGAGTGAAGAGCAACAACAGGAAGCCATGGACGCCTTTGAAAGGCTGGCATTCGCCGGCCTCGAACCCGAACAATATAATATTCTCTGGGTCAGGCACACGCACGAAGGCAAGGTCGAGCTGCATTTCTGTCTGCCTCGCCTCGAGCTGATATCGGGTAAATCTCTCAATCCGTGCCCGCCAGGGTTTGAAAAAGCATTCAACAGCCTGCGCGACGTGCTGAACAAGCGCTATGGCTGGGCTGACCCAGAAGCCCCCTCCCGCGCCAGAGAGCGCAAAAATGTCAAAGAAAGTCAAAGCCGGGCCGAAACACGGGATGAGATCCAAAACTGGATTGAGAACCAGATAGTAGCCGGAACCATCAACGATCGGTCAGAGATGATCGAAGCCCTGCAGAAAGTCGGCTTAGAGGTTCCACGTACCGGCAAAAATTACATCACTGTGAAAGACCCCGAAACCGGCGAAAGATGGCGCATGAAAGGAGTAATTTTCCATGAAGGATGGACCAGAGACGAAACCATTGCGCGAGAGATTGCTGCAAAGAACCGAGGAAACTCAGGAAGCCCAACGCCAGCAAGAAGACTGGATGGCATCGACCTCGCAGAGCTTCAAGAACGACTTGGAAGCCATATTGATCGACGCACAGAATACAATCAAAGCCGGTATCCAAGACCTTACGAGCGAAGTCGAGACGGAATTGAACCAGGAACGGTCCGAGAAGCAACAGCTTCTGACCCAAAACGAGGAGTTCCAGAACAACCTGTCGGATATTCTGACGACGATCGTCAAGGAACAAACGAAAACTACGGAAGCTTTGGAACGATTGGGAACGCAGATGAAGAGACAAAAGATGATGGCCGCAGCGGCGATCCTCTCAATGCCGGTGATCTTCTGGCTTCTGGTGCCAACCCGGCAGGACCATCTGCAGCAAGGCAAACCAATGTCCCTCCAACTGCCAGGCCGATATCTGATCATGGACATCAAAACCGGCGAGATGGCCAACTGCTTGATGCTGCCGACCGGTCGACAGCCTCAATGCTCGAAAGTGGAGTTTTGACCGATGACACAAAACCATCAAGAAATCAGTCAACCCATCTTGCTGACGCCACTCGAGCGCGAGTTGATATCATCCATCGAAGAATTGGTGACACAATTGAACGGGCCCAACGAAGAGCAGAGAAAAGCACTGCGGGATACCGTCAACTTGCTGATAAAACGGCAAGAAGCGCTCGAAGCTTCATGCAAGGCCTTTCAGTCCTGTCAAATGGCCTACAACATTGCCTTGATTGGCTGGGCTGGCGATCCGAACGACCAGAAAAGTCGGGCCCGCTTGTCTCAAGCGTTCAAGGCTCTGGAAAGTCTCGAGCAAGCCGCTTCGTCGGAATAATCATGAAAATTTACGAGCAGCGACAGCGTGAGCAGGAAGAACGAGCGAAAAGGGAGCAAGAAATCGAAAGGGCCAAAGCTCGGCCCGCAACATCACCAAGGTCAAAGGAGCAAGTCCGCTCCTTTGACCACCTCGATGCGGCCGACTTCGAACGCCGAATTGATCTGGAGACAGGTGAGTTTCTAGATGGTGACGATTATGTTGCTGACGCCAGCAACCACGACAATCGCCCACCGGTGGGACAAAAAGCAGGAAGCAGTAGCGGTCAAACAAACTCCACCGCGCATGCGCCTCGTCGCGAGCCCGCTGGTCGGATGACGGAGCAAATGGCGCGGACTGAGGAACCACGCCTGCCACGACCTCCCGCCCCGATTTCGCAACCAACGAATGATAAACGGCAGGTTCCGCCTGTCACATCATCGAGCGCTCAGGCGCAAAGCAAACCCAACGGCGGTGAAATCCTCCCCCAAAAACGCCGCCGCGACAGAGGATATGAGCGTTGATGCCGCACGAAGCGAAAGAGGGAGATATCGACCAATCTGCTTTCATGTGGCGATCCGGGTGACGCCACATGAAAGCAGATTGGTCTGAAAAACAGATGGGAGGAATGGATAGGCGGAGCATCTAAAACCAAAGGATCTTCCATGACCACCGCCAATAATTTATCCACGAAGCACGCCAGCAACTGGCAAGACACTGTCAGCTGCGGCGACATCGTTGCCTTTGAGATGCCTTCAGAACATCTCTACAATCCTCTACAACCACCGCAAAAGGCACTGCCATGGCTTATCGTTGACGAGGCAATCTATATCGGCACCCGTTATCTGACCCTCGCACGGGGGCATGCCATCGGGACAACTTTCAACCACGGAGTCCAAATCCGCGTCGAGCATTCTGCCGCCTTTGGTGCTGCAGGTCTCTCGCAGCCGACAGTCTACAATTTGCGGGGGCTTGTGATTGTCTCTGTCAACCATGAAGGCTTTGCTCCCAACAAGGATGGGACTCCAGTCCTTGGCCGGTTGATTGGCGATGAGCTCGTTCAGTTGGAACGCCTTAGAGCTCTTATCCATGCCATCAACGTTGAGCGTGCAGAAGGACGAGCCGATCTGCTCAAACAACAAGCCCTGCTTGCCAAGAGATCTGGCCGCCCAATGTCTGGGATGATCATCCCTGCCCCGATTGCCATCCCGACACCCGATCCTCAGCAGTA
This sequence comes from Cohaesibacter haloalkalitolerans, assembly GCF_003574655.1. GTDB lineage: Bacteria > Pseudomonadota > Alphaproteobacteria > Rhizobiales > Cohaesibacteraceae > Cohaesibacter > Cohaesibacter haloalkalitolerans. Next base: position 4,240 of record NZ_QNUM01000011.1, on the reverse strand, counting down.
GTCACAGAGTGGTTTGAGATTTGTCCGACCAGCCACGGTGTCGGCCGGACAAATCACGCCCCCTATCAGTATGAAAGGAAGATATATGCCCCTTATTCCAGAAACCTATCGCCACAATATTTCGCTTCTTGTCGATAAGCACACGACCGATGCCAGCCGCATCGTCGATATCGGAGCCGATGCAATCCGCGCGGCTCGACAGGCGTCTTCCTCTTTGCCCGATATTGCACTCGGCGATATTTTCGACGACATCAGGCCAATGCATGCCCTGATCGATGCTATCATCAATCGCCGTGTTCTTGATCCGCAATTTGAAGAGATCGTCGACGATTTGCTTGAAGCACTACCTATCCTCGACGAGGCCGATCCTTTGGCTCCGGCCTACGCCAGTGTCCGCGCGGATCTGCAAGAGGCTCAGTATTTCGCGAACCGCTTTCTGGATCTATTGGCCGCCGAGGCGCAACGGGCTCAATCACGCGGCTCGCATTGAACGCAACTTCGGCATCCATTCGACCTCGCCCATTCTGCGGGCGAGGATCGAAACGGCCACAGGCTCAGTAGCCTCACAATCCCAATACCAACAACCGCCTATAGTCAGGCATGTATTTGAGGAGACAATTGGTCATGAAAGACCTTTTCATCAGCATGGGATCATTCATTTGCGTCCAGAATTTCGTCGCAGGACCGTTAAAGTGCACCCTCCTCCAACCTGACGAAGTCGCCAGCATCATCGCGACCACAAGAGCAGAGGGTGGCAAGATCATGGGCTATTTCGATTTCAATTCCGAACTATCGGAAGAAGAAGATCAGCGCCTCCATCAACTCCTCGTCGCCTTCGAAGCAGCAACGGGAACCCGGCTCAGCGAAGATGATTTCTTCTACGAATGTGACGAAGACGACGATCATTTCCCTAGAATAAACTATGTTCCAACCGTGACTGATACCTGCAGCATGCTGGTGGTCGAATATTTCATCCCATATAGGCCTGACGAGGACCTAAAAGGATCTGCATCGAGCAACCAATACGCAGTTTCGGCGGATGGCCTGTCCTTCTGCCTCTTCGAAACACCATAAAAGCCAGCCTCAAGTCAGGTGGCGACCTGACCACATCGGGTCCCTTGGCCAGCTCGAATAACTGCAATCGCCAGAGCATCGCAGCCAAAAAACATGGATTTTGAAAATTCATGTTTTCTGGCGGGACGACACCATGCCCAGAAGGCTCGACATTTCTACATCCTCTGGGCGCGGTCATGAGCTTTTATGCGGGACCCACTTTCTGAAAATGTGCCAGAAAGAAAAATTACTCAACTATTTCAGCAGCTTGCACAGGAATGGAAGATCGTGTTTTGATTTCCAGCCAAACGAACCCATCTCGTCGGATTCACGCTTTTTTACCAGAAGCCAAAATCTGCCAAAAAAATCGCCCCCTGTAGCAAGAACAGCGGACTGCCTCGAGAGCAGGATCCTGATTTTCCGAATGTCTGGCTCAACATGCGGCCTGCATGAAACTCACCCACGTCTAATCCAGCGCAACTGGAGAGAAGGACGGACTTTATTCAAACAATTCAATAGCTTGAATAAAAATCGAAGAAAATATTTTTAAATTTTTCAAACGGACTCACTTCCCCGATACCGCCGAACAGAAAATTGCTTCGGCCAACATCGAAGAAGAGCCGTTCAACAATGCCATCAAGATCAGAATCAAAGGAATTGGGTTTGTTACATCAGGATGCACCGCGCTTAATAACGCACGGAAAAACTCCAGATGAATGGGCCGCTGTATTTGCCAGCCATGGCAGAACAGTGAGCGCCAAGACAATTGCCACCAAGGCAAATCGGCTAAGCATTGGCGCCCGAATTGGCCGCGAGTTGATTCTGCTTCCTGAACAAATTGATGTCATCTTGATGGAGAATGCAACATGCCGCTCAAAGCTTACAAACGTGGCAAGACATGGTGGGCAAAAGGTCGTGTCGAATTCAATGACCGCCCCATTACCGAATACATCCGTGAAAGCACTGGCGCATCTGAAAGGGCTGGCGCAGAGGACTGGATCCGAGACCGCACGGAGCTAGAATTAAGGCGCTACCACTTCGGTGATGAGCAGTTACCAATCACCCTTGCCGAAGCTGTTTTGCTAACCGACCTTGATACCCAATCAGCGAAGAGCATGCTGCCCGTTGTCGAGCTCTATGGTGACAAGCGCATCAACGATCTGAACTCTGAGATTATTAGAGAGATATGCAGAACAGTGAGACCAAACGACTCCACGGACACATGGCGGCGCTGGATTCTGGTGCCGCTTAGACAAATAGCGAGAACAGCGGCTTCGACAGGGCGCTGTAACAAGATTGAGTTTGACAGCTTCAGCAATCTAGAACGGGTGGCTCAAGACAAAAGGCGCGGGAAAAAAAGCCGTCCAAAGAAAAGAGCTGGTTCACGCGAATGGCTGGCAGCGTTCAAAACAACCGCCTCTCCGCCTCTCTATGTCCTTGCACGTTTCATGTTTGAGACAGCATCGCGGATCGGACAAGCAACGGCCATGACCCCATACCATCTTTCTCATTTGGATGAGAATATCGTTATCATTCCTTCTGCAAAAGGGCACGAAGAGACCCCGCTCCTAATTACAGAAGAACTTGCAGATCTGTTGAAGACACTCACACCACAGGCGCCAAGAGGATGGGATCAGGTTCCAGAGAACATTCGCATCTTTGGGTACGCATCCAAGGATGGGCCTCGAAGCGCATGGTCTACCGCCTGCACAAGAGCAGATATTGACGATCTAACGCCTCACGAAGCCGGGCGTCATGGATTTGCCACTGAAACATTCACTCGCAATGGAGTGGACCTTAAAGCCTGTACTGAATATGGCCGATGGAAGGATTCGAGTCTGTTTCTCAATGTGTACGCACACAGTGAAGACAGCGAGAATAAAGTTTTGAGTGTAATGAGTACAAACCCCGTACAAGAAAAAGATAAGGAGAAATAACACATTGAAATATATTATATTTTTATCTCAAACTCGCAGCCCTCCGAAGGCAGAGGCCAGGGGTTCGAATCCCTTCGGGTGCGCCATCTCTCTTTTACATCCCAAAAATTGACCTAAGACCTTGAAGGGTAAACTAAAATTTTCCGTTCTAAATCCCTCTTTGCGGGAGGATGCCAATCGCTTGCTAAAGGTGAGTTTTAGCAGGAGTTGACGATCTTCAATTCTCTCCGCATGCCAGAGAATTAAAGGGTTTTTAAAAATTCGAACGCCGTTCTAAGTGTCTCGTCGAAGGTGCTCGAAGGTTTGCCGCTGAAAGCCATCTTTTCTTTGATCGCTTGCTTGTCCAATTCCAGTTGGCGAACCTTCTCTTCATAAGCCTTAATAACCGTTGGCACGGACGCATCGAGGATTCGCTCTAAAAGCTTTGCGAGTTGGCCCTCAAGCTTCACGAGTTGCGCGCCCATGGCCTTCGTTTGGGATTCGGCTTGTGAGTATTGATAATCCCAAAGCTCTTTAAACAAGGCTTTGCCTACATTGAAAAGCGCGGCGCTTGGCGTTGCCTTGCCAATCAATGCTTCAAACTCGCCTTCGACTTTATCGCGGGCGATTGATTTGCCGTAGCTATCACAGCCACGCTTCGGACAGAGGTAATAGGGATACTTCTTGTACGAGCCTTTTGACCAGCAGGCCGTTAAAGGCGTCCCACAGTCGCTACAGACGACATGACCACGCAGAGGGAAGTCTTCATTCAGATTGGATTGACGCGGCGCGTAGAAGCCACCCTTGAGGCGATCTTGTATCCGCTGATAGGTCTGAGAAGAAATAATTGGCTCATGCTGACCGACTCGCAATTCAACGCCCCAGCTAGGCGCTTCCACATAGCCCGCATATACAGGCTGGTTCAACAAGACCGAGACGCGCTGATGACGAACTTCACCGCGCCTGTCTTTGGGGAAGAGGGATTGTTTTGTAAGAAGCGCTGAACATCTGCCTGCGTGTTAAAATGGCCGAGGGCGTAGCCCTCAAGCGCTTCTTGAATAACAGACGCAACAGGTTCATCACGCTTGAGCATTTTACCGCGACCAGACACGCTCTTATATTTGTAGCCAACAGGCGCATGAAATGTTGAATGTCACTGAGAACTGACCCGGTATGGAGTAAAATTGTCACTGAGAATTGACCCATGCGAACACTGGTTCCCGACGATTTCAGTCGGGGAGATTTGGAGTGATCGACATGGGATTTTTGAG
>NZ_QNUM01000010.1 GCF_003574655.1 Cohaesibacter haloalkalitolerans | reverse complement strand
TGACGTAGTATTTGCCGGTGCTATCCACCGTCGAGGAGAGGTCTTTTCCCTCTTTCTCGGGCTGCACGGGATGCGCCACGTTGTAGTAGTTGAAATCATAGACAAACACATATTCCTTGCCCTGATAGCGAATGCCGCGAACCGCATCCTTGGCCAACTCCTGAGCGGCCTCATCTGAGATTTCTCCGCTCAGAGCCTTCTTATTGTAAAAGTCGGCAATGCTGTATGCGGCTTCAACAGCCCCTTTTGTCTCTGTGCGTTTGGAATCCAGAAGATGACCACTGAGGACCTCAATCTGATAGGCGAGAAGCACAAGGAAAGCCAAGGTAAAGAAAGCAACCAGCCCATACAACTTGCCTGATAGGGAGTGGAATAATTTGTTCACGGGGGGACTCCAACTTATGGCCTTCACTGCTAAATGCAAGCTTTCAGCCATATGAAACAATAAAACAATCAGCCAAAGCGACACCCCCATAGTTACAACACATTGGTTACCCAGGTGTTTCCATTTTGGTTGTACCCAAACTTGATTTCAGCGAGCATGCAAAACTAATCGAAATTGCACTGGAATTTGGCTGGAATTAAGTTCCCCAAAGACAGTGGGACAGGCTTTCTTGGCACGAATACGAGGAAAGCTAATCCCAACGTGCCCAGAAAATAGAATTCTGCCTAAAATATAATCTGTTTTCTTCCTCCTCCTCGCGTTCCTACCCTTCAATTCATATTTGACCATGAAAGAGTATCAGCATGCGCTACATAGGGGTGACTGCCGCTTTGTTGGCTCTTCCTCTCCCTTTCATCGCCATCGCAATTTACAACAACGGGAATGGTTCCGGCTACGTCTTGCAGGGTGATTTAGATATGAGCGGGAAATACGCTTACATTTATAATGTGCTTTGCAAAAAGATGCAGGGGCTTTCCGTCCCTTGCGTGGCGGGATGCAGAACGTGATACCCTTGGCAGGAAGAGCGGCGCGGTATTCATCAGAATCGTAGCCCTTGTCCTCAACCTCAATCGCGTAGTTGCCATCTGGCAAAACCGGATACAGGATCTTGGCTCCAATATGATCCGAGACCAGTCCCGCAATCAGATACAACGCCACCGGTCGCCCTTTGCCATCACACACAGCATGCAATTTGGTATCCAGACCACCCTTCGCACGGCCAATGTGGCGGGAAAAGCCCCCCTTTACTAGGCTCGCCGCAGCACGGTGAGCTGGAGACCCGCAAAAACCCCTCGCAATATTTGCTGTCGTATGATTCCCTGAAGTCATGGGGGATGTGGCATGAATTCAAGCAATCTATTCGGTTTGTCCGAGCATCTTGAACGTCTGAGCAAGCACGGTGATCCTCTCGAGGTTCTCGATGCCACGATTGACTTTGAGTATTTCCGCGGCTGGCTTGTTGAAGGTCTAGGCTACGGTGATGGGTCCAAGGGCGGACGCCCTCCGTTTGATCCTGTGTCCATGTTCAAGGTCATGATCCTGCAGGCCCAGGACAATTTGTCCGATACGAAAATGGAATTCCCTCCTCTCGGCATTTGCTTCGCAATTGCCTGTCGGGCAACGGATCCGTGATCGCTTGTCCTGGATGCGATTTCTGAACTTTGAATTGGGTGGCGCCACTCCCGACGAGAATGCCATCCGACACTTCCGCAATCGTATGACGGAAACAGGTACCCTGAAGCGCGTCATAAAAGCCTTTGATTGGCAATTACACAAGAAGGGCTACATTCCGATGTCTGGCCAGATTGTCGACGCAAATTTGGTTCCTGCTCCCAAGCAACGCAACACGGATGGTGAAAAGGAAGCGGTCAAGGCAAGCAAGTCTGCCAAAGAGATTTGGCCAGATCATCCGAACAAGGCCGCGCAAAAGGATACCAATGCCCGCTGGACACTGAAAGTTGGCGGGAAAGTGCGCTATCGGCCAGACGAAACGCCATTGCCTCAGATTGCCCTTCCAGTATTTGGCTACAAGAGCCATATCAGCATTGATCGCAAATTCGGCCTCATAAGGGGCAGCACGGTTACGTCGGCCGCTGATGCGGACGGGCGTCAATTGAAGCATGTCTTGCGTAAGGACAATACGGCCTCTGATGTCTGGGCTGATAGTGCCTATCTTTCCCAGAGCAATGAGAAATGGCTGACCAACAACATGGTGACACGCCAAATCCATTGACGCAAACCAGCAGGCAAGCCTATGCCGATGGCAACATCTCGTGCCAATGCGAAAAAGTCCTCAATCCGCGCCCGTGTCGAGCATGTCTTTGCTCATCAGAAGAACCGCTATGGTTTGTTCATCCGAACAATCGGCTTGGCACGGGCTGAAACAAAACTGGTGCTCGCCAATCTCACCTGCAATTTTGATCGCTTGATCTTCCATGAACGGAGAAGCGCTATGGCATGAGTCTGCTCAAAAGGGCAGAAAGAAGACCAAATATCGCAAGAACTGCGCAATCAGCGCTGCAATGAGCCGTGGCCGTCTGTCACAACTAAATTCCAGCGGTCAAATTGGGTGGCTTTTGCGGGTCTCCGGCTTTCAGATAGGGCGCATAGATCATGAGTATGTCAGGCGGTTCATCTACAGTCGATAAATGACTGGATATTCGGTCGAACGCACCTAGTCTTGGCCAGCGCCGGAACCGGTTATAGAGCGTCTTGTGAGGGGCATAGGCCTTGGGGGCGTCCTTCCACTAAAGGCCGTTCTTCACCACGTATATGATTACCCGAAATTACTCGGCGATCATCAACGCGAGCTATTCTGTGGGATTTGGGAAAGAAAGGCTCAATCGTAGACAGCTGATCGGCCGATATAAGAGTCTGACTCAAAAGTTCATTTGGGATAACAGTATCTTGCAAGCCTGCGGGTGAGAAACCTGATACTGGCTACCAATGCCCATGCGGTTGAACTTTCGATGCTCTTCTCCCAATCCTTGGCGAGGCGGCGACATCGACCGAGCCACGCAAAGGTACGTTCGACCACCCACCTCCTGGGCAAGACCTCAAAGCCCTTGGCCGCGTCGGAGCGTTTGATGATTTTTATGGTCCAGTCGCCATGCCCCTTCAACGCGGCCCTCAATTTCTCTCCCGCATATCCGCCATCAGCGAAGACATGACGTAACCATGGAAAGCGCCCCCGAATGCCTTTGAGCACATCAAGCGCTCCATCTCGATCCTGAATGTCAGCGGCATGAACAACGATATACAGCATCAAGCCAATGGTATCGGTGATGATATGCCGCTTGCGCCCTTTGATCTTTTTCCCAGCATCATAGCCGGAAATCCCGCCGCTTTCCGTGGTCTTGACACTTTGGCTATCAATGACACCGGCGGTGGGTGCGACTTCGCGTCCTTCCAAGTCCCGAGCGCTCATCACCAATAGATGGTTGATGGATTGCAACAAGCCTCGATCCCGCCAATCATAGAAATAGCCCTGCACGGTCGTCATCGGCGGAAAGTCCTTGGGTAACATGCGCCATTGGCAGCCAGAACTGGCGATATACAAAATGGCATTGGCGACATCGCGCAAATTCGTTGTTCTGGGACGACCGCCTAACTTGGCCGGAGGCAACAATGGCTCCAGCAGGGCCCACTCCGCGTCCGTCAAATCGCTTGGATACCGATCCGATTTTCGGCTATGCTCCTGACGGGTGATATCTGTCCAGGTCATTTGATCCTCCATCTCTTCGCAAAGACGGTGAATCACAAACCGCAGATATCACTCAACTACTTTTCGGTCAGGCTCTAAAAAATTAGACTAATTATGTTTAACAATAAACGCAATCATAATAAATACAAAGAAAAATTTATATGAATTTTGAATTATTGTAGTTTTAACGATCTATTATTGTAAAAAATACGAATTTGTGTTGTTGGAAGATTTTTTGTTATTTCTTTTCCATTGATTTAATGATTGACATTTTACGCTAAGTCTGAAGCCTCCACCTTTGGATCGAAAATCATGGCCAGATTAACAACTCTCTCCAATAAACAAGTTATGAACAATCTGTGTGATGCATCGAACAAAACAAAGCTCCTTGCTTCCGATGAAGACCTCAGGCTTTCTGCGCTTCGCGATCTAAATGTGTCCGCCTCCCTTCATGAAGAGCGATTCGACAGGATTGTGAGATTAGCTGCGACACACTTTCATATGCCAGTCTGCAAGATCTCAATAATTGATCATGACAGGAACTGGTACAAGGCATCCATCGGAACGGAAGAAGAAGAGTGTGCCAGATCAAGTTCAATATGCAACTATGCCATACGATCAGACGAGCCTCTCATCGTTCCAGATCTATCCTGTGACCCAAGATTTTCTGCATTGCCGCAGGTAGCCGGGGGGCAGAAATTCCGCTTTTATGCTGGTGCTCCCGTCATACTGGACAATGGGGCACGTGTCGGGTCTCTCTGTCTGATGGATGTTATCCCGCATCCTCATATCTCACGGGAGGATATTCAATTCCTCGTTGATCTCTCTGGCATCGTATCTCGTGAACTCATGTCGCAGCAGAATTCGGCTCAGAAAATTCAGGAGCTTATTGACTACGACCCATTAACCCGGCTTCACAGTCGCATGTTCATCCAAGGAAAAATGCAAGCAGCCATTGTCGAGGCTAAGAAAGCAAATACCCGCATGGCCGCGATTTGTATCGACATTGATGATTTTACTGAAATCAACGATATCCATGGGCACTTCTTTGGCGACCAGTTTATTCAAGCTTTTAGCGCCAGGATTGCAGATCTGGCAGCACCGAATATCATTCCCGGTCGCCTGTCAGGAGATAAATTCTTGTTGATCGTCACCGACATCAGGTCTCAGGCCGAGTTGGAGAAGATCTCTTCCTCAATTTTAAACCACCTCTCAAAGCAGCTGCAAATTGAAGATGCCCTTTTCCAATCTAGTTGCTGCATCGGTGTTGTAATGGGGCCGCCGGAAGACGGGAAAGCCATAACCTTGCAAAAATATGCAGACTGCGCTCTTCAAGAAGCAAAAGTCAATGGCAAGAATTCTATCCGGCACTTCACAAAAAGGCACTATCAAGCTGCAATGACTCGAAAGCAGCTTACGGAAGACCTGAAATCTGCCAACCTGGATCAGGAGCTTGAACTTAACTATCAGCCTTTTATGGATCTGCAGACGAATAAGGTTGTTGGCTATGAGGCGCTTTTGCGCTGGCGACATCCGAGCAAAGGCCTCTTGTTTCCCGACGTGTTTATCCAAATTGCAGAGAAGACCGGAATGATCGGCGTGATCGGTGAATGGGTTCTGAACCGAGCCTGTAAGGACGCGGCTCTTTGGCAAGACAATCAGTTCGTTTCCGTAAACCTTTCTCCCTCACAGTTCAGAAACCAGAACATCGTGGAGCAAATTAAACGTGCACTATCGATCAGCGGACTTGATCCGCAACGACTCGAAGTGGAAATAACAGAAAATGCACTGATATCGGATTTTGAAATGGTCAATTCCAGGCTTCGAGATTTGTCAACCCTGGGCGTCTCGATCGCTCTTGATGATTTTGGAATCGGCTACTCAAGTTTGAGTTATCTGGCTGCGCTTAAGTTTGACAAAATCAAGATCGACAAGTTTTTTATTGATCGCATCGACACAGACAGCAAAATACGAAAAATCATTCTCATGATCGCGCGCCTTGCTAAGAGCATTGATACCACGATCGTCGCTGAAGGCGTTGAGAAGTCGTTCCAACACGACATCATAAAGGAACTCGGCTGCAAAGTTGGGCAGGGCTATCTATACGGCAAACCGATGCCCTTAAACTCCAATAAGGAAAGCATCTGAGCTGCATAAAAGTGGCCGTTTTGACTAGCGGCCTTGTTTCCTGAACTGTCTCAGGGCCGCGATTTCCGACTACCCGTTGTTACCCCAGCGAATGATCTTTCATTTCAGAGGTCTAGAAATTGATCGAAGACAGGAATGTAGGGTAGAATACCTTCTTCATGGAGCAACCTGTTCAGGTTCTCAGCAGTTCCATAGGCGGTATCTGCTGCCAACATCTCAGGTTAGAGGCCAAATCGTTCACGTGTTCGTAGGATCATAGTTCGAGACGCCCCAACTTCAGCCTGCCGGATAACTCTGCTTGCTTTCACATCCACAATGATGGCGTTGTCTGTGCCCATCAAATAACTGTAGCCACAAGCGAAAAGAGCGGGGTCGCTATGAGACGAGAATTTGAGTTTGACGGCGCTTGCAGCACCAAACGCTGTATCATCCAGGGTGTCAATCTATTCTTTTACCGCTCGAGGTACATCTTCGGACCTTAGAGACGCTGGCTCCCAGTCTTCTTTTAGATTGCAATTTTGCTTGTTGGTATCGGCGCAAATGATACTAGTTGTAATTCTTTAGTTGATCTTTTGGCAAAATTATTTGGTCTATCAATAGCAAATTCTCCATTTTTGAGCTTTTTACTGCTTTTATCAAAAAGTTAGTATTTATACCCACCTTCTAATTTGGATATGAATCTTTGTATTCTGTTTAGAACTATTGAAAATTGAAGTGCTTTGAAATCTCTTTGCTTTTTAATGGTCGCCAAACGAAGCGAGTCACAGTGGGTGCATGATGCTCTGCTTTGGATGTTTAATTTAGATTGGAATAAGGAGGCGTCATGATCAGAAGCCCCTCACTCAGCGCAAAGTCGGCAAAGAAGTGGGATAAATCGACTTTGAACCTTTGGTTTGCACCCTGGAGGCCGGCGCTTATTGTTGCATTTTGTATTGTCATCAGTTGTCTGCTTGGCATATTTACGCGACCAATCGGGCTTCTGGCAGCGTTGTGGCCTGCAAATGCAGTGCTGTTGACCTTGCTAATTCGATTGCGGGGAGCTGCCAGCCCTCTGGGGATTTTTGCCGCAGCAGCAGCCTACGTATGCGTTGATTTGTATATCGGTACGTCATTGTTGGGCACCGTGCTGCTCAACTTCGGCAATCTGGTCAGCGTTCTGGTCAGCTATGCCGTATGGTCGGCACTTTTAAAGAAAAAGAGAATATTAGAAGCGCAAAACGCATCACTTGTCGGCATTTTGGCGACTGGCCTAGGTGCCTCGACCGCAGGCTTTGTTGGTGGCATCGCCAACCCTATCTTGTTCAATGGTGGGCAGTGGGATGGTTGGTATTACTGGTTCGCTACCGAGTTCATCAATTACATGATCTTTCTTCCGGTTCTTGTCTCTGTGCCAGTCACGGCGAAGGAATTCGACCGGTCTTTCGATATATTGAAACAGCGGTCTTCCATCTGGCCTGCGCTTGCGGTTGCAGTGTCTGCTGCCGCCTCGATTTTGGTCGGAGGACCGGGAGCTATTGCCTTTCCAATACCGGCCCTGTTGTGGGTGGCGCTTTCCTATACCGTTTTTCCAACGAGCCTGCTGGTTATGCTGTTCAGCATTTGGTTCATGTTCTCGATCACTAACGGCGGGTTTTTGCATATCGGGCCAACTGACCAAAGCTCTTTGGCGTCTATCCGGCTGGGAATTTCACTGATTGCACTTTTTCCGGTGGTGCTGTCGCAAATCATGCAGAAATACAATGAGGTCCTGTCTCAGTTGAACTATCAGGCCACGCACGATTCGCTGACCAGCACCCTGAGCGTTGCCGAATTCCGAAAGATTGCCCAGAAGCAGCTGAATTCTGGCAATGAGGCATATGCGCTGCTCATGGTCGATATTGATCACTTCAAAACCATCAATGACACCTATGGTCACGATGTGGGTGATAAGGCCCTGCAGGCCTTTTCCGACAACGTTCGACTGAACCTCCGTCCAAACGATATCTTCGGGCGCATCGGAGGGGAGGAGTTTGCAATCATGCTCAAATGTTCCGAAGCACAAGCTCTCCCTGTCGCCGAGCGCATCAGGGAGACTGTAAAAACTCCTGTGAGGCTGGATACCGGACAGTCGCGTTCTTTCTCCGTTAGCATAGGTCTCGCTACCATCCAGCCCGGCCAATTGATTCAAATTGACAGACTACTCAAGCAGGCGGACTTGTTGCTCTATCAAGCAAAACGGAGAGGTCGCGACAGAACAGAAACTGTTTTGGAGGAAACCAATCTCTCGTGATGCTGCTTCCCTGTTACTGGACAGCATTTCTCAAAGCTTGAGCGACCTTTCTGTCCTGCTTTGGCTGGAGCCTTCGCTTGACGGGGGCTCAAACAATGCACCCGTGAAACGAGATTTGGGCATCGTGGTCTCCTTGCTCCAATTTGATGAGACAAGTCGTCTGCAGTTCCTGGGGTAATTCAGATGGGCATTTGACCACTGCTGCCATTTTGCCGCTCAGGTTGAATTGGGCTAATCTAGCATTGAAGTTTATCAGTATCCCGCAAGGCCAATTCTCGGCGAAGCTTTTTCATTTCTGCAAAATTTTCAGACACATCACGCATGATAGCGACCAAGCCGTCGATCTTTCCATTGTCATCGAGCATCATCGTAATCGTGAACTCAACGGATATCTTGGCGCCGTTTGCTGTTAGGGCCGGAACAGCCAAAAGCGAGCCGCTGCCATAATGGCTAGTGCCGGTTTCAATGGAATGCCACCAGCCAGCCCAATGGCGTGCACGCAAAGCCTCGGGAATGATAATATCTAGCGATTGCCCAATGGCTACGCTCGCCGTGAAACCGAAAATCCGTTCTGCGCCAGGATTCCAAAAGGTGAGGATGCCTTCCCGGTTGGTCCCAACTATCGCATCCGCTGAGCTGCGTAAAACAGCTTGTACGATTTTTTCGTCATATAGTTGGCTGGACATATATTTCTCCTTGTTTTCAACATTGTATTTCTTATCAATCGAGCCATCACTTTCTTGGAGACAGAAGGATCGGGCCGTAAAAAATCGCAAACCCCAAAAACGCCAGCAACCACAAACCGCCGGCCAAATGATACAATATCTCTTCGGGCCAAAAGCCTGCTGCGAATCGCAGACAGGTTGAAGCGATGAGCGCCAAGTATATGATGACGGTTCCTTCACCAGCCTGCAAAACGCGACCGGTATGTCCCAATGAAGCGCGTGTCATGACAGCCAATGTCATGCCTCCCAATGCTCCGGCCATCCAAATATGCTGCGCAGCGGAAGCAGGAATCACGTCCTCCTGAAAGATGGCGGTTGCCATAGTCAAAGCCCCCAACGGCAGGCAGGCATAAGCGATATGCAGGATCACGACCAATGGCTGCGCAAAGGTAACAAGCCCCTTCCAGCGAGCCATTCTCACGGCATGTCCCACCCCCATCAGCAGCATCAATCCACCCGTTACAAGGGCTTCCGGTTGAATGATCCACATCAGAAAAACAGGAAGGCTGAAGAGCAGAACCAGTTTGTCAAGGAGTTGCATGGGAGCGACAGGCATTTGCTTAAACCCTTCTCGCATCAGCCAATTGCGAGTGAAAGACGGGATGATGCGCCCACCAATGACTGCAATCATTAGCATAACAGAAGCAAGCCCCAAACGCAGACCATAACCTTGAGCTGGGTATGACCCGTACAATCCTTCCAAGTGGAATCCAAGATCAGCGAGAGTAAACAGCCCAAGCAACAACAGGATGATCAGATTGCGCCAGTTTTTACCTGCCACGATTTCTCGAAGGATAACCAGCGCGAGAACAACCGGGAAAGCCAGATCAATCACCACGACGCTTTCAAATGGAAGAAAAGCCGAGAACAATACTGCAATACGGCCGGCGCCCCATAGTCCAATGAGACCAGCCAGATACCAGCCGACGATCGGTAACCGTCCGGTCCAACTGGGGACTGCCGTCAGCAAGAAACCAGCAATGATTGCACTTGTATACCCGAACAGGAAGGCGTGTGCATGCCAGGAAACTGGATCCAAAGTGGTTGGCAGCTCGATCTGCCCGGACAAGGCCATGATCCAGAGGACCATTGCAAATGCCGCCCAGAGAGCCCCCCCAAGAAAGAAAGGGCGGAAGCCATAGCTCAGGATTGCAGGCCCTTGCCAAAGTTTGATTTTTTCTGCAGTTGGTTGAACCATAGCCTCTCTCAATTCAAAAGCAATGTGCTGCCGGGGTCGCGACCGTGATGTGTGATTTTACTTTTTGGAAAGGCTCTGTTTGTACCGCCATCATGGAAAACACCAAAGCAGACCTTTCAAGGCGGGAGCAGGTTTCTCCTCAATTGGCAGGTTTAAAACTCTTGATTATGTTCGGATCAGTTTCGATCATTCCTGCGCCGATCAACTGAAGGCAATATGGAACAGCGGGAAAAGCCGCATCCAGACACATCTGGATTGCGGCAGGTTTGCCAGGTAGGTTGATGATCAAGGTTCTCCCGCGCGTGCCCGCAGTCTGGCGCGAAAGAATGGCGGTAGGTGTCTGGTCCAAACTGATGCGGCGCATGAGTTCTCCAAAGCCCAAAAGCTCTTTTATCAGAACGGCACGCATCGCTTCTGGGGTTTCGTCACGCGGAGCAGGCCCCGTTCCTCCTGTCGTGAGCACGAGATCCACTCTCTCCTGATCGCAAAGATCAATTAGAGTGTCGCGAACGGATTCGAAACCATCAGGAATGATGCGTCTTGTTACATCAAAAGGGGATGTAATTGCTGTTGTAAGCCAATCTTCAATCAGCGGCCCACCCAGATCCTCATATATGCCTTTGCTGGCACGATCAGAAATGGTAACGACAACAATATGCATCTTAACCTCCCAAGACAGACATGTGGCGATCAATACCTTTGACCAAATAGCTTTCGATTTTGAATGAGTGGCCTTTTGGTTTGTTTCGAACGGTATCCCGGATGAGCCCCTCCAAGGCAGCTTCCCCCTCGCTTCCTCGTAATGCTGCGCGCAAATCAACCGAACCTTCATTTCCCATGCAAGTATAAAGACCGCCCGTACAGCTCACACGAACCCGGTTGCAGGCAGAACAGAAATCGCAGGACAGAGGTGTAATGAACCCAAGGCGGCCGCCTGTTTCCTTGACCCTTACATATTTTGCCGGTCCGCCCGTTGTGTCGCTTAGAGGTTCAAGGGTCCAACGCCGCACCAGATCGGCACGCAGTTTTGCAAGAGACAAATGGCTGTTACTCCTTTGATGAGAAACGTCTCCCAAGGGCATCTCTTCAATCAGGGTAATGTCCATGCCATCAGCGTGCGCAAATCTGATCAGGTCATCAACTTCATTTTCAAAATCCCCCGCGGCAGCGACCGCATTGATTTTGACCTTCAGTCCGGCGCTACGTGCCGCTTCAAGGCCCGAAAAAACCTTTTCGATTCTGCCAAGGCGCGTGATCGCCGCATAGCGTTCAGCGTCGAGTGTATCGAGAGAAACATTGACCCGGCGTACGCCTGCTGCAACGAGATCACGGGCATATCGTGAGAGCAACGTGCCATTGGTTGTCAAGGTGAGTTCGTCCAGATCGTTGTTTCTGACATGTGAGCCAAGAAGCTCGAACAACTGTAAAACATCTTTGCGGACCAATGGTTCGCCGCCGGTGATGCGAATCTTGCGTACGCCATGGCGCATGAAAACCAGACTTAGACGATAAAGCTCTTCGTAAGTGAGCACCTCTCGCCTCGGTAAAAAAGTCATATGTTCAGCCATGCAGTAGGTACAGCGCAAATCGCACCTGTCGGTCACGGACAACCTCAGATAGTTCGCCGTTCTACCGAAATTATCACGCAATTGGCAGGTCGAGGCTTGATCGGGCATGGCCCCTTTGCAAGATGTCTGTGTTAATTCAGGCATAGGTTTCCTTCGATCTCCATCCCGCGTCGGGCGGCCATGCGGACTCCAATCATGACCAGATCTGTTTCACTGAGGCACGCCCGTGCCAAGGGAATTATGATAGCGTTTTCAACGATAAGATGACGACGCTCAGACCCTGAAAAATCGCGAAGCATCTCCAGGAATTCTATGGAAAATGGGGCTCCATCATTAAGACCTATCAATATAAGCCTCGCTCTTTCTCTATCGCGTAAGTGTTCGGAACTGAGTTTCCCAAGTAAGTGCTCAAGTTGACCGTCGTCGTTAACACGACGACGCAGGAGAGGAAACAAATCCTCTTCTTCATCGAGGACATGAAGCGCAAAATCAGATTTCAGAAAGCAGATGACTGCCTCTAAATATGCTGCGCCCAGATGTGCGCCAACACTCAAATTGTCGAGAAGGCCAAATAGGGCACGCTGGCGCATATGCTCATCGAGCAAGAACTCAAGCGGCGAAGCAAAGCAGTCCTTATGCTGCTTTTTGCGAAGCAGATCCAAAGCAATACGATTGGCCTCATCATGCTTCTTCATCGCAATACCCTACTGCACCAGTGAGCTTTCAGCACCGCTCATGCTGATACCTTTGATTTCGGCATCAGAGGTCAGCAGAGCAATATATTGAGAGACTGCCTTGGACCATGCCGATGCTTCCAACCAACCGGCAATGCGCTCCTGAACCATATCAAAGGGCAATTGGCTCCCTTCGATCTTGCGATCCAGCCGAATGATGTGAAAACCGTAGCGACTTTCAACCGGTTCTTGCGTTATTTCTCCCTCTTGAAGCACCTCAAGGGCCTTTTCAAATTCATCGACAGTGCTCCCTCTGGAAAGCTGACCAAGATTGCCACCCTGCGAAGCTGAGGGACATACTGAAAGGTCACTAGCCAGTGTAGAGAATTCAGCCGGCTCCTCCTTCAGGATGGCCAAGAGTTTTTGTGCTGTATTGAGGGCTGCTTGTCTGGATCCCGATTGCTCAAACCCAATCAAAATATGGCGTGCTTCCCATAGCGGCTCAGAGCAAAACCGCCCCTTGTTATTTGAGTAATATCTCAGACACTCGTCTTCACCAGCCTGGGGAACCTCAACTTCTGTCTCTATCAGGAGACGGATTGTTGCGTCTTCCTCAGTTTCGGTCCGGCCTTCCGCTTCATCGCGGTGCTCAGCCTTTATTCCAAGCTCCTTTGCGCGACAAAGAAGCAATTGCCTTACAACGAGCGCCTTTGCCGCAGCTAACAGCGCTTCACCGGGATTGTCTGCCGGATGGTTCTGAGCTTCACTCAGAATCGATTGCTCGGGAATTTCTACTCCATTGACACTGATTTGGTTGAAACACGGCCGCGCTTTAGGTGGGACGGTTGTGTCTATTTCCTGATAAGTGCCATAGCTTTCAGATGCATCTTGCGCGGGCCTGGCACTCTTCTTTCTAATTGTGTTCAAAAGATTGACCATTGTGATTTACTCCGCAGGTGCCCGATTGGCTTTGGAACCGTCCCCTTTTTGACGAACAACCTGATAGCCAGGGCGCCAGACATAACGGATGGGCACGCTCAGCATGTGAACGAGACGGGTAAAGGGAAACAGGACGAGAATGGTCAGGCCCAAAAACAAGTGCAGTTTAAATATGATCGGCGCATCAGCAACATAGCTCGAAGCAGACAAGTCAAATGTAAAGATGCCTTGAGCCCAACTCATGAATTTCAGCATCTCGTGACCATCAATATGGGCAATCGAGACCGGTATTGTCGAAAGGCCAAGAAAAAGCTGCACCCAAAGCAGCACGATAATGAGCGTATCTGTACTGCTTGATTGAGCGCGTACGCGCGGATCGAAAAGTCGCCGGTGAACGAGCAATGTTGCCCCCACGATCCCCATGATGCCTGCGATTCCTCCCGCCACCACAGCAAGCGTTTGCTTGGCCTGGTGACTGACCCCCAGAGTATCCCAAATCCAGATGGGCGTAAGCAAACCAACGAAATGGCCCGCAAAAATGAAGAGGACACCCAGATGAAACAGCACTGAACCCCACATGAGCTGTTTGCGACGAAGCAATTGGCTGGAACCGGATCGCCAAGAGTATGGTTCCCGGTCATAGCGGATGATCGAGCCGACCACCAGTACCACCAGTGCGATATATGGATAGATCCCGTATAGAAGCGTATTGAGATAGCTAAGCATTGTCATTCCTCTCAGACCATTGGATTGGCTGCTGCCCCGTCCGGGCGCCGCTGGGCGGCGCGCATCTGGGTTCTCAAACGATCCGGGCCACAGGCTCCTTCACCCGCATTCCCGCCAAAGGTGACAACCTCCTCTTCCCAGATACGATCAAGTGCAGAGAGGTCGTCCGGGTCGTCTTCCTTTATGGACAACAATTCTGAAAGAAGCGCCTCGTCGGGCTTCACCCCCGAAAACAGGGACAGCGCTGCAAAGGCATGGGCATAAACTGATCCCCGCTTTTTCAATCTTGCACCGACGGCTGCCGTGATATGGACGGTTTCGGCTAACAGCGCATTGGCTTCATGCGATGACAAGACGGAGAGAAACTCCAGAAAGAGCGGCAGATAATCCGGCATTTCTTTGGTGTCGAGCTCGAAACCATGATCCTCATACATCGCTTTCAAATCGACCATCGCTTGCCCCCTATCACGGCTTTCGCCATGCACATGTTCAAACAGATGCAGAGACAGGGATCGACTGCGATCAAAGAGAGAAACATAGCGTTCCTGGGCTTCATAGAGATCCAGACTGGCGAGATCATCGATCAACCTGGAAAGAAGCTCAGGAACGCCCTTGGGGACCTCAGAACTACTAAGAGCCTGCTTCATCTCCGCAAGACCATCCAGCTGCGTTTGTTCTGGATAGCTCAAGAGCAGCGAAATAACCTTCAGTGCGATAGTCATTAGACCTGTTCCTTGAAAATGTCTGTCGGTGTCTGGACGACTTTGCGGCGCTTTGCTCCGAATAGGTCCGCTTTGGAATTCCCACCAGAACAGCCATTTCCGAAAGAAAACCCACATGAACCACGTATGTCGTAGGCATCCTCTGAGGCCTCTCGGTGGGTCGTTGGAATGACGAAACGATCTTCGTAGTTGGCAATTGCCATGATCTGATACATGTCTTCGATCATCTGGCTGCTCATGCCGACCCTGGTGGCAATAGTCTCATCAATGACACCGTCAATCGTCTTGGCTCGCATATAGCTGCGCATGGCCAGCATGCGTTCGAGCGCCGAGACGACCGGCTCTTCTTTGCCTGCGGTCAGCAGATTGGCAAGATAGCGAACGGGAATACGCAAGGAACGTACATCCGGCATATCTCCGTCCATACCCAGTTTTCCTTCCTGAGCGGCGGACTGAAGTGGAGAAAGCGGAGGGATGTACCAGACCATCGGCAATGTCCGATACTCAGGATGCAGCGGGAAAGCAACCTTCCACTCCATCGCCATTTTGTAGACAGGGGATGTTTTAGCAGATTCCAACCATGCTTCCGGCACCCCATCCTTGCGGGCTTGCGCGATAACAGCCGGGTCATTGGGGTCGAGAAATACCTTCAGTTGCTCCTCATAGAGATCTTTCTCGTTCCCTGTCGATGCGGCTTCAGAAATTTTGTCTGCGTCATACAGGACGACACCGAGATAGCGAATGCGGCCTACACAGGTCTCAGAACAAACTGTTGGTTGACCGGCCTCTATGCGCGGATAGCAGAAAATGCATTTTTCCGACTTGCCTGAGTTCCAGTTGTAATAAATCTTCTTGTAGGGGCAACCCGAAACGCACATGCGCCAACCACGGCATTTCTCTTGATCAATCAGAACGATGCCATCGTCTTCGCGCTTGTAGATTGCTCCCGAAGGGCAGGCCGCGACGCAAGTTGGGTTGAGGCAATGCTCGCACAGACGCGGCAAGTACATCATGAAGGTATCTTCGAACTGGCCGTAGATTTCCTTCTCAATACCCTCAAAGTTTACATCTTTCGATCGCTTCTCGAACTCACCACCAAGGATTTCTTCCCAGTTGGGGCCCCATTCGATCTTTTCCATCCGCTCACCCGTCAATTTCGATCGCGGACGCGCGGTTGGCATGGTCTTGCCTTCCTGCGCACTTTGAAGGTGGCCGTAGTCGAAATCAAAGGGTTCGTAATAGTCGTCTATTTCCGGCAGGTCCGGATTGGCGAAGATCTTGGCGAGGATGCGCCATTTGGGGCCCATTTTGGGTTCGATCTTGCCATTCTTCTTGCGGACCCAGCCACCGTTCCACTTTTTCTGGTTTTCCCACTCCTTGGGGAACCCGATGCCGGGTTTGGTCTCGACATTGTTGAACCAGGCATATTCAACGCCTTCACGATTTGTCCAGACGTTCTTGCAAGTGACGGAACATGTATGGCACCCGATGCATTTGTCGAGGTTCAAAACCATACCGATTTGTGCGCGGACCTTCATTCTGCCACCTCCAGAGTTTGAGGAATTGTGTCGCTGTCTGGCTCGTCCATCCAATCGACCTGATCGAGCTTTCTGACCACGACAAATTCATCGCGGTTTGCTCCCACCGTCCCGTAATAGTTGAAGCCATAAGACTGATGGGCATAGCCACCAATCATGTGCGTTGGCTTGGTAATGGCCCTCGTAACGGAATTATGGATGCCACCGCGTTGCCCAGTTGTTGGACAGCCCGGTGTATTCACGATCTTTTCCTGTGCGTGGTACATAAAGATCGTGCCGTCTTTCATTCGCTGGGAAACTACCGCCCGGGCAATGAGAGAGCCATTGGTGTTGTAGACCTCAACCCAATCATTATCGATGATGCCCGCACGCTTGGCGTCAGGCTCCGAGATCCAGACAACCGGGCCACCCCGGTTGAGGGTCAGCATCATCAGGTTGTCTGTATAGGTTGAATGGATGCCCCATTTCTGATGCGGCGTAATGAAGTTCAGCACCAGATGCGGTTTGCCGTCGGCCTTGTCAACAATGGTCGGCGTAACCGATTTGGTGTCGATTGGCGGCCGATAGACACAAAAGCCCTCGCCAAAAGCACGCATCCACAAATGATCCTGATAGAGCTGCTGGCGGCCGGTAATCGTACGCCACGGTATCAGTTCATGCACGTTGGTATAGCCCGCGTTGTAACAGACCTTCTCCGACTCCAGGCCCGACCAGGTTGGTGAGGAAATGATCTTGCGCGGCTGCGCCACGACATCACGGAAGCGGATCTTTTCATCCTCCTTGGGGATAGCCAGATGGGCGTGATCGCGGCCTGTAAACTTTGAAAGCGCATCCCACGCCTTCACAGCCACTTCGCCATTGGTCTCTGGAGCGAGCGACAGGATGACTTCGGTCGCATCAATGTCAGTTTCAATTTTCGGGCGACCATTTGTGACACCCTCTTCTGTTACCGTGCCATTGAGGCGCCCCAGAAGCTCGACCTCGTGTTCCGTGTTCCACGAAATTCCCTTACCGCCATTGCCGAGTTTGTCCAGAAGCGGACCAAGTGCGGTGAAGCGCTTGTAAAGGTTCGGATAGTCACGTTCGACAACAGCGACGGTCGGCATGGTCTTGCCGGGCACCGGATCGATCTCGCCGGTCTTCCAATCCTTCACATCAAATGGTTGCGCCAATTCGCCAGGCGTATCGTGCAAAGTGGGCACCAGCACGATATCCTTTTCAACGCCCAAGACCTCTGGGGCGACATCAGAGAATTTCCGTGCAATGCCCTTGAAGATCTCCCAGTCGCTGCGTGCATCCCATGCTGGATCCGCGGCACTTGAAAGAGGATGGATGAACGGGTGCATATCCGAGGTATTGAGATCATTCTTTTCGTACCAGGTCGCAGTAGGTAGAACGATGTCGGAATAGACACAGGTAGTCGACATGCGGAAGTCAAGTGTCACCAGCAGATCGAGCTTCCCTTCCGGCGCTTCATCGTGCCATACGGCTTCTTTGGCTTGTTGTCGACCTTCCTCACCCAGGTCTTTGCCAAGCACGCCATGCGATGTGCCAAGCAGGTGCTTGAGGAAATATTCATGCCCCTTACCAGACGAGCCGAGCAGGTTGGAACGCCAGACAAACAGATTGCGTGGCCAGTTTGCTTCCGCATCCGGGTCTTCGCAGGACATCGAAAGCGTGCCTGTCGTCAAGGCGTCAGCAACATAGTCCTTTGCCTCCTTACCAGCAGCCGCCGCATCTCTGGCAACCTGTAGCGGATTGGTTTTCAGCTGTGGTGCAGACGGCAACCAGCCCATGCGTTCCGCCCGGATATTGTAATCGATGAGCGAAGCATCCCAATCGCCGTCCGGCGCTGTTGGTGAGAGGATCTCGTCCACTTTCAGTGTTTCGTAGCGCCATTGGTCTGTATGCGCGTAGAAGAAAGAGGTGGAGTTCATGTGCCGTGGCGGACGGCTCCAATCAAGCCCGAATGCCAGTGGCAACCAACCGGTTTGCGGACGCAATTTTTCCTGACCGACATAGTGGCTCCACCCCCCTCCGGACTGTCCAATGCAACCGCACATCACCAGCATGTTGATGATGCCACGGTAGTTCATATCCATGTGATACCAGTGGTTCAGCCCCGCCCCGAGAATAACCATGGAACGGCCATTGGTCTTTTCGGCGTTGGATGCAAATTCTCGTGCGACCGCGATGATCTGGTTCTTCGGGACACCCGTGATTTTTTCCGCCCAAGCGGGTGTATAAGGTAGGTTTTCATCATAGGATTTGGCGCAATTCTTGTCTTTCAGGCCGCGTTCGAGACCATAATTGGCAACAAACAGATCGAAAACCGTAGCAACAAGCGCCTCACCATCAGCGAGTTTGATCTTTCTTGCAGGCACCTTGCGAACCAGAACGCTGTCATGGTCTGTCCCTTCAAAAAAATCATGTTCTTTGTTGCCAAAATATGGGAAGCCGACATTTGCGATCTCGCCATTGTCGCCATCTCGAATGAAGGACATTGTGAGGTCGACATCTTCACCCTTTCCATCTTTGGCCTCAAGGTTCCACTTACCCTGCTCACCCCAGCGAAAACCGATGGAACCAGAGGGCGTGACATAACTCTTCGATTTGCTGTCATAGGCCACTGTCTTCCATTCGGAATTGTTCTTTTCTTCCAGATCGTTCTCAAAATCTGACGCGCGGATGAAACGGTCTGGAATATAGTGGCCATTTTTTTCGACGAGCCGCACCAGCATGGGCATGTCCGTGTATCTGCGGCAATAATCGTCAAAATAGTCCGTTTGGCGATCCAAATGAAATTCTCGCAGGATGACATGGCCCAACGCCATTGCAAGCGCAGCGTCCGTACCTTGCTTGGGGTGCAGCCAAAGATCCGAGAATTTTGCCGCTTCCGAGTAATCCGGAGAGACCACAACAGACTTTGTTCCCTTGTAGCGCGCCTCAGTGTAGAAATGCGCGTCCGGGGTTCGGGTTTGTGGAACGTTGGACCCCCAGAGCATAAGGAAGCCGGCATTGTACCAGTCAGCAGACTCTGGAACGTCCGTCTGCTCACCCCAAGTCATGGGAGATGCAGGAGGCAGGTCACAATACCAGTCATAAAATGACATGCAAACGCCGCCCAACAAGGACAGATAGCGCGAGCCTGCTGCATAAGAAACCATGGACATGGCCGGGATGGGAGAAAAGCCGATGACGCGATCCGGGCCCCATGTTTTCGCAGTATAGGCATTGGCTGCGGCGATGATCTCATTCACTTCATCCCACGTGGAACGAACGAAGCCTCCAAGACCACGCACTTTCACATATTCTGCCCGCTTTTTAGGGTCTTCCTGGATGGCCGCCCAAGCGCCAACTGGTGTTTTCAGTGTTCGTTCTTTGCGCCACAGCTTCAACAAACGGGAGCGGATCAGGGGATATTTGACGCGATTTGCGGAATACATGTACCAGCTGTAGCTGGCGCCACGCGAACATCCTCTCGGCTCATGGTTCGGTAGATCCGGACGTGTGCGGGGATAGTCTGTCTGCTGTGTTTCCCACGTCACGATGCCACCCTTGACATAAATCTTCCACGAGCAGGAGCCGGTACAGTTCACACCGTGTGTCGAGCGCACAATCTTGTCATGCTGCCAACGCTTGCGATAGGAATCTTCCCAGTCGCGGTTTTCGCTGGTTGTAACACCGTGGCCCCTGGAAAAGATGTCGACATTCTTTCGCGACAAAAAGTTGAGACGATCAAGGAGATGAGACATGTTGTTTTCCTTCTCTGTCGGCCGGGCTCAGCAAGGAACCGAGGCGCCCTTGCGGGTGTAGAAGACATGCGTGATAAGAACACACAGCACATAAAAGGCACCAAAGCACCACAGAGCAGCCTCCGGGCCGCCGGTCATGCTGATGGATGTTCCATAGGCCTTTGGAATGAAGAATGCTCCGTAGGCAGCAATGGCGGACGTGAAGGCAATGATAGCTGCGCTCTCACGCTCTGCCTGTTTCAATTCTGCAGTCTGATCCAGTTCAGGCATAAGACGGGCAACCTCTTTGCGCATGATTGTAGGGATCATCTGGAAGGTTGAAGCGTTGCCCACACCAGTCAGGAAGAACAGAGCCATAAAGGCTGCAAAAAATCCCCAAAATGCCCCGGATTGATCCTTTATTGCGAGAAAATAGAGAACGCCAGCAACAGCAAAAGTCATGCCGACAAACGTCCAAAAGGTGACACGGCCACCGCCAAACTTGTCGGAAATCCAACCGGTGCCTGCACGGCTCAATGCTCCAACCAGTGGCCCTAAGAACGCATAGGACAAGGCATTGACTTCAGGAAACTGCGTCTTCATCAGCAGCGGGAAACCAGCAGAATAACCGATAAATGATCCGAATGTGCCGGTGTAGAGAATGCACATGATCCAGTTATGCGCGCGCTTGAAAATAATCGACTGTTCTTTGAAAGAAGCTTTTGCGTCAGCAATGTCATTCATTCCGAACCAGGAGGCTAATGTTGAGATGACCAGAAAAGGCACCCAGACGAAGCCTGCATTCTGAAGCCATAGAGGGGTGCCATCTCTGGCCACTTGGGCATCACCCACAAACACCGTGAATGTAGCGGTTGAAATGACTAGAGGGACAAGGAACTGCATGACAGAGACGCCAAGGTTCCCAAGCCCTGCATTCAGCGCCAGGGCGTTGCCCTTTTCCTTTTTCGGGTAGAAAAAGGAAATATTGGCCATGGACGAGGCAAAGTTTCCGCCCCCAAAACCGCAAAGCAACGCCAAGATCAAGAATATGGAATATGGTGTCTCAGGATCTTGAACGGCGAAACCAATTCCGATTGCTGGCAGCAATAATGATGCGGTCGACAAGGTGGTCCACAAACGTCCCCCAAAAATCGGGACCATGAACGAATAAAAGATGCGGAGTGTTGCGCCTGAAAACCCCGGCAAGGCTGCAAGCCAGAATAATTGGTCCGTTGTGTAGGCAAACCCGATTGCGGGTAACTTGGCAACAACCACGCTCCAAACCATCCATACAGAAAAGGCTAACAGCAAGGCCGGAATAGAGATCCAGAGGTTTCGGGTTGCTATCTGTCGACCTCTTTCTTCCCAGAACTGTTTGTCCTCAGGTCGCCAGTCATTGAGCGTGTGCCCTTGATCTTGATGTGTTGATGAAATCGCCATGGGAACTCCCCCTCGCAGCGCAATTTTTAAAGTTGGCAGCCCACCAAGGGGCTGACCTCTGTATTTTTTGAATTTGCTTATTCAGCAGGCTGTTGCTCTTTGCCTTGAACCCTGAGGGGCACAGTCATACCTTCTGGTGCGCCCAGCGGCTGATCAGGAGTATCTGAGAGATACAGCTCTTGCTCCAGAGCGGGATGGCGACGTTTCTCCATTCTGCGGATCGCAACATGCATCCAAACGGAGGACACTGCGACCAAGAGGAACATCAGCATGAAAGGAGCTGTCCAAACGCCTGTTACGTCGAGCAGGATGCCAAATGCGATTGGCAAGAAGAAACCACCAAGTCCGCCAATCATTCCAACCAGTCCACCAACAGCGCCAACGTGATGGGGGTAGTATACCGGGATGTGCTTGTAGACAGCTGCTTTACCAAGACTCATCATAAAGCCAAGAACAACCGTCAGTGCAACGAACACACTAACACTGATGCCGAACTGAAAATTGATGGGACTGTTGATACCCGAGACCGTATAGCTCGTCTGCGGATAGCTCAGGATAAACAGCACCGCGAGCGAAACAATGAACGTCAAATACATGACGAAACGAGCGCCCCACTTATCTGACATCCAGCCACCAAGAGCACGAAACACAGAACCAGGAAGGGAATAGAGGCCAGCGAAAACACCAGCAGTCGTCAGTTCAAGATTATAGGCACCAACGTAGTATCGCGGAAGAAACGACGCCAAGGCAAC
This sequence comes from Cohaesibacter haloalkalitolerans, assembly GCF_003574655.1. Lineage (GTDB taxonomy): Bacteria > Pseudomonadota > Alphaproteobacteria > Rhizobiales > Cohaesibacteraceae > Cohaesibacter > Cohaesibacter haloalkalitolerans. The sequence continues at coordinate 74,100 of NZ_QNUM01000010.1, read as the reverse complement.
AAATCCACCAAACACGAAAAAGTAGTAGGTGGCAAAGCGCCAAACCTGAATGTTCTTGAGGGGGGCCAGTTGCTCAGCAGCTGTGACAGCTTTGGCTCCAGTTTTCTTGCGTGCGGATTGGGCAGGATCGTCTTTGCTCAGCAGGAAAAACAGAACCGCTGTCGCTGCCAAAACAATGGCATAAACACGGGCAGTCCCTTCCCAACCAAGTGCAACAACAAGAAAAGGCGCCGCGAAGTTCGTAACCGCCGCCCCAACATTGCCGGCTCCGAAGATGCCAAGAGCTGTCCCTTGATGCTCTTTCTCAAACCACTGCGAAACATAGGCGACACCAACGATAAACGACCCTCCAGCCAACCCCAATCCAAGGGCTGCGAGAAGAAAGATTTCGAATGTGTGAACTGAGGTGAGCAACCACACTGCTACTGCCGTCACCAGCATTTGCAGAGGAAACATAATCCGGCCACCAAACTGCTCCGTCCAAACACCTAGAAAGATTCGGCTCACCGAGCCGGTCAGCACTGGTGTAGCAACAAGCAAACCAAATTCCGTGTCGGAAAGTCCGAGTTCCCCTTTAATCCTCACACCAATAATTGAGAAAATGGTCCAGACAGCAAAACATACCGTGAATGCAAATGTACTGAGTCCTAATGCGCGGTATTGGTCAGATCTGGTGACTCCATCAAGAGCATGCATGGGGCCCCCCTCCCTTTTTCGCCAGCTTGTGAAAGCACGTCAGCTTCTATTCAAGCGTAACTTAGGCGCAACAGGGCTCATCGTAGTCTTGATGTAAATCAATCCATGCAGGGTTTAACTAAGAAACAAGAGGTGTGCTTGCAGCCAACAACTGAGGCATCGGAGGTGGTCAAGGGAAGAGGTTGCCAGTGCAATCTGGCTACGCTAAAAATGTTAATTGAGGGGCAAACAATTATCAAGAGACCACCCAATGAGATCATCGGATCTACCGCAGGTAAGAGAACTTCAATTGTTCCAAACCGTAAGCGACTCAAACTTTGAGGAGCTCATGCAGGCTGCCTATTTGCAAACGTTCCCAGCTCAACTGACCCTTATCCATGAAGGTGATCCTGCTGATTTTCTTTATGTCGTTGTTGAAGGAAAGGTTGAACTATTCGCCAATTCAAATGGTCGTGAAGCGACTATGGCGGTGGTACGGCCATTTGGAACTTTTATATTGGCAGCAGTACTCAAGGATGCGGTCTATTTGATGTCTGCACGCACGACTGAGCGAGCAAAGCTGTTGTTGGTTCCCTCCGAGGATATTCGAAAGGCGTTCGAGAAAGATGATGCATTTGCGAGAGCCATTGTTGTTGAACTTGCCAGTTGCTACCGCGGAGTCGTTAAGGACCAAAAGGATATTAAGCTTCGAACTTCCGTTGAAAGGCTTGCCAATCGTTTGATCCGTTATGACAAAGATCAGGGAAACTCCGGATTATTGGAATTGCCCTACGACAAACGAACACTGGCTTCATTGCTGGGTATGACGCCCGAAAATCTCTCGCGCGCTTTCAACACGCTCAAACCTTACGGAGTTGAAGTCGAGGGCAGCAAGGTTCGTCTAACCGACATGAAAAGCTTACTGACATTAGCGAAACCAAATCACCTAATTGACGAACGAACAACCTGACAAGGACTGGCCCTCTATGATTGCCGTCCTGAAAAATAGCTTTATCGGAGTGACGGTGAGCTCTCACATTCCCAAACGATCTCAACAGCAATGCACGCAGCTGTTTTTCCGATGCTTTATACTGCGGCCCGTGCCTCTTGTTGGGAGCTTTGCTTCCCAACCAATTGCTTCAGCAGCAGCAAATCCATTTCTTCCTGTGTCAGAGGTTTGCAGAAATGGAAGCCTTGGAAAGATGAAGCGCCCAGCGCCTTCATGGTATCGAGCTGCTCTTTGTCTTCCACGCCTTCCGATACTACTTTGAAATTGAAATTGTTGGCCATTTCTATGATAGATTTGACCATGAGGCGAGCCTGCCGGTCTCTGGAGACGTCATGAATAAATGACTTGTCTATTTTAATCTCATCAATCGGCAGCGACCGCAGATAACTCAGAGATGAATATCCGGTGCCAAAATCGTCAAGCGAAATGGAAATTCCATGGGATTTGAGCTGCGTTAGCTTCTCGGTCGCATCCTTGACGTCTTGGATAAGCACGGATTCTGTGATTTCGACAATGAGCTTTGTATGGTCGATACCGTGAGAATTAACGGTGCTGATGAATTCTTCGACGAAATTGTTCTGCCTGATCTGCTTTGCGCTCAGGTTAATCGCAATTTCAAGATGTCGGGTCAATGGCGATGCCTGCCATTTTTTCAGCTGGTTGCAAGCTTGATCGAGAATAATCGCCCCAATTGGCAGGATCATGTTGTTCTCTTCAACCATGTCTATGAAGAAGGAAGGTAGCAGAAGGCCATGTTCAGGATGAGCCCAACGGATGAGAGCCTCGGCACCACTTATTTCCTCATCAACATTGTATTTTGGTTGAAGGTGAATGTGAAATTCTCGGTTTGACACTGCTTGGTGAAGTGACTTTTGCAGATCACTGGCATGGTTTAATTCATCTTGCATACCAATGTTGTAGATGGTTGCCCGTTCGCCTCCCTGTGCTTTAACTCGGTAGAGCGCTGTATCGGCAAGCTGGATGATCTTGCCGTAAGAATGCTGGCCGGATTTGTAAATCAGACCTCCCACGCTGGCTGTCACTGCATATTCGATAACCAGATCCTGAACGTCGCTTTTCAGCGTAAAAACCTTGGAAATTTCATCGAGAAATGAATCTGCGTATATCTGAGCCAGCCTTGCTGCTTCATCGGGGTTCTCATCAAGGAATGGAAGTACGATGACGAATTCGTCCCCGCCAAACCGTGAAATGATACCACGTCCTTGATTGACCTGTTCAAGTCGAGCCGCGACACCTTGCAACAGCTTATCGCCCATATGATGGCCGAAACTGTCATTGAGAAGCTTAAACCGGTCCAGATCGATAAAAAGCAGGGCGCTGAAATCTTCAGTTCTATTATTTACTTCCAAAGTCTTCTGAAGCTCGGCCTCAAGCTGAGCACGATTGGCCAAGCCTGTAAGTTGGTCAAAATAGGCGAGATTGGCGATTTTTTTCTGGTTGTGCTTTTCTTCGGTTATATCCAAAGCAATGCCCACAAGCCAAATGGGTTTTCCTTCTACATCATATTCTGCAACCCGCCCGCGATCCCATATCCAGATGATCTTGCCATCTGGGCGTTGCATCCGGAACTCAATACTGTAGGGCTGATTTTGCTCAATGAGCAAACCCAATGCGTTTTTGACCATATCCTTGTCGTCAGAAAGGATGCAGCTTTCAAATTCCTTAAAGGAATTTTTGCTTCGCTTGATACCTGTGATGCGTTCCCATTGGGAGTTGTGTAAGACCGCATTGGTTTTTCTATTCCATTCCCACAAGCCTTCCTGCGATACGTCGAGCACTTGCTCGAGACGCTTCTTGTTTCGGTCGGCTTCTTCTTTGAGTTCAGTAATTTCAGTGATGTCTTTAGCGGCGACCAGTATCTTCAATTGATTGTCAGCATCGCGGAACGGCACCTTTTTGGATCTAAAATGCCGAATTTCTCCAGTATTGGCATCTGTAGAGGCTTCGTAAACATCCTCAGCTTCAAACCGATCCATGATCGAGCGGACATTTTCTTTAAAGAAATCTGCTTGTTCCCTATTGCCCGTAAAATGAAAGTCATCCTTTCCGATCATCTCAGCCGGTGTGCTGTTGTAAAGTTTTGCTACAGTCTCATTACAATGAACAAATTCACCATCGTAATTTTTGATAATCACGATATCGCTGATTGAATCTACGATCGTTTTGGTGACTTCAGCATGCTTGTCGCTATGCTTTTTGAAAAAGATAAACGTCGATATCGTGCAGGCAGTAAAAATGCAAATTTCGATGAGAGCTCTGCCAAGCTGGCTCAAGCCGGGTATGTCTGCAAGGTGAAGAGAAATAATTGTTGTTGCTACAAGAACTGCCTGCCCGATTACAAAGACCTTAAGTCTTGCCCACGAAAAGCCTGTAACATCAAACATATTGCCCACCTTAATCCGCCGCCAATTGTGAAACAGGCAAGCTCCATAGTCCCCGAATTGACTTTCGGTATATATTCAAAAAGTCAAAATCTACATAATGGGCATAGTTAATCAAAAATGATAAATTTGATGTATTCGATTAAATTCTTCTAATTTGTTCGCTTTATGTTTCCTACCAGCCCAAGGTGGTGAACACCTGCAGATCGTTAAGAAAGACTTTTCTTGGTAGACCAAAACGCCCGTTGCCAGGGTATTGATGTATCGACATAGGTTTGCTCGTAAACACGACCGACACCTTTGATGGTGCCAACATAGAAGGTGTCCTGGCTGCCAAGATAGCCAGGATGCGCCGTTTCCACCTCACCGCAGGCTTCATCATCAAGCTTTTTCTTCTCAAGGGCCTGGACCTGTGCTTCGGTCAGGATGATGCCGTCCTAGGCGACCTTCGCTTCCAGAGCCTCCAGGCGGTCCTTGAAGTTGGCAAGCTCGTGGCGCAGCCAGATCGACCGGACGCCAGAGGGCGAGACAAACACGCCCTTTTTGCGCAACTCGTTGGAGGTTCGTGCCTGCCCATAGGCAGGGAACTCAAGAGCGGACTTGATAACAGCTTCCTCGACGATGGCATCAACCCTGTTGGCAGGGTTTGGCCTGCGACGCGTCTTCTCCAGAAGCGCTTCAACACCGCCGTCATCGACAGCGTTCTTTTAGCGATAGAAGGTATCCCGGGAATAGCCCATCACCTGACAGGCTTTCGAGACATTGCCAAGTTCTTCGGCAAGGTTCAGAAGTCCCGCTTTGTGTTTGATGATCTTGTCGGTAGAATGCAGCATTGTGGTTCTCTCTCGTTTCGAGGTTGGGTTTGCACCACCAACAAAACGGATAACCACATCGTCTCGCAAGAGATGTTCCGCCCTCTTTCAGCGCAAGCTGATTGGGGGCGGTGTCAGATCAAGTCTGAACTTCTACACTCAATGCTCAACGCCATTTGTCTTTGCATAGTTTAAGCGCACCAAACGTCTGCTGGCCAAAGATGCCATCCAGTTTACCAAAATAGCACCCATCTTTAGCCAGCATATTCTGGATATTCCACCGTGTCTGCTGCGAGATCCTATCAGGATAACGCATCAAAAGATCTTTGGTACGTGAAAAATCCAAATAGTAGGCGCGCAGTAAATATTGGGCAGACTTCATAGGATCGCGACCAATACCTTCTCCCTTATCGAGCATCAATGCCAATACAAAAATTGCATCTGGCAGATCCCTTTGAGCTGCCTTTTGATAGAGGTCAGCAGCTTTCGTCAGATTTTTTCTCCCCCCTTCGCCGCTTCTATACATCGAAGCGGCAAAGTGCATACCGGCAAGATTGTTCAAATCAGCCGAGCGTTGAAACCAATCGAGTGCCACTGACGCATTTAAAGGCATCCCATTGCCAACTTTGTACATAACGCCAAGATAGGCCATCGCTTGTGCGCTACCAAAAGCAACTGCTTGCTGGAAATGATCCGCAGCTTTGGCGAATTCATTCAGTTTGTAATAGCCGCGTCCTATCTGAACATGGAATCTGCGTGTGTCTGGGGCATTGTTCAAGGCAAGCTGACAGGCGTTTACAACTTGATCGGCCTTGAGATCGGAATAGCTGACGCCGGGCGCGACTGCATCTAAGTCCTGCGCGTGCGCAGCCAAGCGGTCGCATGGTGTTATGCCGTCGTTATACTGAGCCAGACGTTCTTTCCTTTCAGCGTCACCCAGAGCCACGGCCTCTTCTTTGGACATTTCCAGAGAATTGCCGTTCCGTTTTTGTGTGAACTTGTGTTCATCCTCTTCCAGATGGCGGTTGTCCGACGCGTTGCCCAGATTGTGGTAGTTGCCCTCACCCTCTATCTCATTATTGGCGACCTTTTTGAAGCGACGCCTAATGCCATCAGGACCATAGCATTCATCCTTTGCTAGACAATAAGGCTCTTCAAATGTCTTGCTGGTGCCTTGTTGATTAATTCGGTTCGCTTTATTCTCCCAGATCTTCGCTAGCGCTTCATCGACAGGCACACCGTCACCACTTTCGTATCTTTTGGACAGATCACGTGCTGCGTCATAAAGACCTGCGTTGGCAGCCTTCAGCAGATAGAATAGAGCGAGCCCTTCATTTTTTTCGGCAAGAACCTTGCTCTGTTCTTTTTCTCCCTCGAAATATAGTTCGGCCAAAACTCGTGAAGCTAAAGGAGAATTGTTTCGCGCGGCCCTCTTGAGCCATTTCAAAGCAGAAAAAGCATCTGTTTGAACGCCCTTTCCATCTTCATAGGCATCGGACAGAAACAGCATCGCCTTAGTATTTCCTGCTTCTCCGGCTTTCAAGAACCATTCGAAGGCCTGCTTTGGATCCTTCTTCGTTCCATACCCCATGGCGTAAAACAAACCGGCTCTAAGCTGTCCATCACTGCTTCCATTTTTCCCAGCACGTTCAAACCAAGACAATGCGGCTAATTCGTCCACTTCAACTCCAAAGCCGAAGGCGTAAGCAATCCCGATCAAGACTTCGGCTTCGTGGCTTCCCAGAGCTGCTGCTTGGCGCCAAAGATTGAACGCCTCTCTGTTATTCTGGTTACTTTTATCCGGTCCCGCCAACGCACCTGCCTTTGATAAAAGGTCGCTAATTTGACGTTGCTCTTTTGTTTCTTTCGGGAATTGGATATTATCAACGGACGGAGAAAGCGTTAGCGCAGGAATAATGGTCGCTTGATAGCCGATTTGCGGTTCTCCACTAGGTGCATCTTGGGGAGCAGCAACGATACCGTCACCGGAAACACTTTCAACAAGCCATAACGTTTGAATGGAAATGGCCCCTAAACCGGGCAATTCCGCGAACAGCCTGACGTGAGACCCCAACGGCACATCTTCTCGCTTCTGCGGTACAGATAGAAGAACCTTACCCTCATCCATCACACGCACCACGCGCGATTTCAGTTCAGAAGCATTTGCCGAACAGGAGAAAAGCAGACTGGAGATAACCAGAAGCAATGTTAGATGAATGCGGTTATTGCTCTTCATAGCCATTTAGCTCCTCACGACCCGGTATGCGATATGAATCTGGCAGTTTTTCGCAAGCTACGGCGTCGTCATTCCACCCCTTTTTCTTGGAAAATGTTCGGATTGTGCAAGTATCACCATTCTGCGATATCGATAGCGTTTTCAGCATTTCAAAAAAGCTCTCGAACATTTTTCCAAGGCCAAAAAAGTCCTTTTTAGATGTGCTACTGCCCCCCTTCTTGCTTTGACTTTTCTTGAGTGCGGCTTCAAATCTTGCAACATCCGTGCGCACGGTATTCCCGTCTATCATGACCGGTAATACAAGAGCTCGTTTTAATTCCCCCGTTTTGGATGGCCCCCAATATTCCAGAAAGCTACCCGATGTATTTTCGTATGTACCAACTTTGTAGGATTTACGTTCAATAACAACGACCGAATAGTCCAAGCGCCCCGGTTTTGGTTTGGTCAGCCGAACCTTCCAATAGCCATACAAGCCGTCATTTTCCAAAGACTGATCTTCACCTGTAGAGGTTTCTGACTGCGTTAATGCCAGATTTGAGGATTCGCCATTCTGCGAGCTTCCGTTTTCATCCTGGATATCGCTGGAATCATCCTCACCCTCTTGTCCGTCCTCCTCGTTATCGGCTGTCTCAAGCGCTGAGGCATAGGCATGAATCGTAATGGTTGTTCCTTTGGACTGAAGGCTGTTGGCTGCAGGGCTTGTTTTAACAACCATTCCTGGCTTGGCATCATCAGGTACTGGCGTGATCCGGTCGATTCCTGCAATTGAGAAAAATCCGTCCTCACCTATCAGCACCCCAATTGCGCGCTGCACGTCCAGTCCTGATACGTCAGGTACATTGCGTTCAGATGCTGAAGGACCATAAACCAAAATTTCAACGGGTTGTCCGAGCGGCTGCAAGCTTTCCGCTTCGGGATTGGTTGCATAAAGGGTTCCTGTTTCTTGGCCTTCAGGTGCGGCTTCTCCGAGACTTGGCCCTGAGGCAACAAAGCCCGCCCCCTCAATCGCGCCCCTTGCTTCATCAAGCGACAAGCCCGAGATAGCAGGGACTGTCCCATGCGTCCGCGCACTGTAGAAGGTCAGCGTTACCGATTGTCCAAGCGGAACGGGTTGCCCCGCTACTTCCGAGGCAGCATATACATTGCCTTCAGTTTGCCCCTTCTCATTGGCTGCAGTGCCTTCTTTAGGGCTTGCGACAAGTCCGACTGCATTGATCCGAGCTGAGGCATCCGTCCTGTTTTTACCTATGACTTCGGGCATTATTGCCGTTTCGGGCTCTTCAATTTCTGTTGGCTTTCCAGCTGCAAATATGGCGACAGAGGTGTTGGGGGGAACAAACGTTCCTTCTGGAGGAACTGTCTCTATCACCACGCCTGTTTGCCATTTTCCATCAGGATTGACCAAGGTATCAACATCTCCGGGCACAAGTCCTGCTTCGTAAATGACATCCCAAGCATCAGAAACTGAAAGTCCCGAAACATCAGGAACGGCTCGGTTCTGACAATGCTTGGGTTCTTTAAGGCTCGTCAAATGGCTCCGCAAAGCATCCTGGGGAACCGCTTTGCATTCTCCGGCAACATTCCCATAAATCGGATTGGCAGCTATTTCAGCCAGAAGCAGACTTTTGCTCTGTTCTGCCTCGTTCTTTTTACAGGTTTGAAACTGACTCTGTATCGTCTGTGCTTTCTGCCACCATTGTGCCGAGCGCTCTCGCCCAATTTGGCCCAGACGATCAAACAAGGTTCCAGGATGCGCAAGCCTCTTATCCAAACCCTTGAGGAACTCTTCCTGACACTGAGCAGAATACAGATCCAGCCTCTTTTGAAGATGTGAGATGGCCTGACAAATGCCACTTTCAGTAAGCGCGTCACTTGCCAGCTCCAGCTGCGCTTCATATCGAAGTTGTTGACGTTCAAATGCGGTCTTATCGTTTTTCAGATCGCGTTTCTTGACCTCAAGATCGTCGATCCGTTGGATTTCACGCTTCAGTCTATCCTTTATGGGAAGGATCAGCTGGTTATAAATATAACTCGCATCGTCCGCTTGCGGACTTCCATGACTGCTTGTGAACAGACTACGATTATTCCTTATCAAGGCAATATATCTACCTTCAAGATCCCGCAACTGCCAGCCACTTTCCCGACAATCGTGATGCGCGAATACTTCTATTTCCTCAAGAAGCTTTCCGGCATCTTCATACTGACATCTCTTCACGGCAGTGTCGTAATCTTCCAACAGGGTGAGCGTCTGACCTTTGGTTAGCAGATCGGTCGCCCGCGCTCCTGTTTCATAGGATGAAATCAAATATTCCCTGATGGTTTCACTATTCTCTTCTCCCTTGGCCTTATCCAGAGCGCCTTCGACTAAATCTCTTGCTTCTTCAAAGCGATCCTTTTCGGATAGGTCAGGAATACCCTTCACATAATCCCCCCAGTCTTTTGCGGCTTCTATGTCACCAATGAATCGCCTCAATACTTCCTTGTCGCTCTCTCTAAGGCCCGTTGCTTTGTTAAGCATCGCCTGAGCAACGCAATTCTTCATCCGCTTGGACATTTTTGCGCCACCATAGGCAAACAATGCTGGTGTGGCTGGATTGGGCGTAGAAACGCCGAGTATGACGACCAGATATTCCAGCTTGTCCAAATCTGATAGACGTTCAAAATTGCACAATCTACCAACTTCATCAAATACTTGCGTGATATAAGGGGCGGGTCTCTTTGTTCCCTCCAGTGGCAGGCATTGGTGTTTATCTACCGGCGTATAGTCATAATCCAGGGGGAAGCTTTGCGACCGAGCGGCCGTAGAAAATATGAAGAGCCCAATTGAGATAGCGATTAGTAGTAACACGCCCTTGAACAAAGCCCAAAAGCTGAAATCCGTGTCATCCCTATATTCCGTGCAACGCGAAAACTGTACGAACATGCTGTGTACCTCCCACAGCTGTGGCACTGCTCAACTTTCTTTATCCCTGCCAGCTTTCCAGTCTCTATTTGATGATACTACTATTCTTCTACTTGCAATTGACCTTAAGCAACCAACGATTGATACTTTAGTGCTTCCCGGTTAGCGCTGATGATAGACAACTGGACAACATCCTGAAGGTTCATCGAGCCGCTTATTTATCCAAGCGCATGGCCCAAAATTCGTAATTTTATCTCGATCCGACGTTCGAGTTCATCGAACAAGTCATCCGGAGCACGAATATAGTTGAACATGCGTCCATTCTTGTTGAGCAACCAGATTTCGTTATCTCTGAAGATTCGGCGGCTGGCATACATAGCATGAACATGGCATCACTTTTCTGCGCCAGAAGGCCGATGCCTTTCTTAGTCATGTCATCAGATATAGCAATCAGCAAAGAGCTAAGAATGGCAGCTCCATCTCTAACAACCGCAGGAGATATGCATTTCACCATGCCAACATCATGGAACTACAGCGCGGTCTGTGGCAGTATCTTGGCATGATCGAATTCCGCACCCTTCCTGATGACCATCCCGACCTCGCGCATTCTCCGCTGCTGCGTGGCGCTCTCCTGACTCTGCAATATGCGCAGACGTATGGATCAATCGGTCTAACCCAAACCAAAGCCTTCAAGCGGGTCTTTGTGCATTGGGCGGTCGAGAATTTCGATTGGCCAGGGAAAAGCGCAGAAGAAATGTTTCGCTATAACAAGGTAATCAATGAATATGAGTTTCCCCCGCTCGAGGTTATTCATTTCCTGCTGATTTCCCTGCGCTTGGGATGTCACATCAAGGGTGAATTTCGTCTATCCAAGCGGGGTATAGAACTGGCGCAAAACCCTAGCCAGCTGTTTGCCGAGTTGATCCCATACTTTGTGCTCCAGATCGACCACACTTCTTATGCACGCTTTGAAAACCGTCCTTTCGGGCAGTGGGACGTCTGGATGAACGTGATTAACGTCGAAGCCGATCATGGCACGACCGAGGCCGCCTTGTTCGAAACCTTCTACGGTGAACCGCAAGACTGGCACACCGCAGGATGGAGAGAGATGGTAGCTTTTTCAGCCTCCGTACTTCGTCCGCTCGAATGGGCTGGATTGCTAAAGGAAATACGCGAAGACGAAGGCAGCAAGCAAATATGTCATGTATTCAAAACCCCGCTCTGGCGAAGCGCGATCAAACTTGATACCGACAACATGCTTCAGGCGATTTCCGTTCAGTGAGTGATGTTTTGCGGCCATCATGAAGCGACGCTAATAGCGTTTGCGACCATTATTCCTGCCGTTTGTAACAGAGAGATCTTGCTTGGCAGTATCCTACTAGCAGACATTCGCTTTATCCATTTCGATAAAAGCAGGATAGTGCTCACGGTCAGAATCTACTGACAACACGCTTCATTTTCTTTCTGAGTGCTTATCCTTTTAGCGCGACAAACAAAGCCCCATTGAAGCTATTCGTGAGAAAATTTCATAAAGACATGCGGACTTTGCCACCTTCTCGATGAAATCTCCAAACGCTAAATACAGGCCAGTCAAACAACATGGGTTGGCTGGGCGCAATTGGGCTTCTCAAAAGTTCAGTTGCTCTGGGCATGTGTTGAGGGGACCTTACAGGCGGTCTCTTCTCAGCCTCAGACGGAAGCTCAATCAACCTCGCCAAAGCGAAGGAGAAACGCATGTCTGAAGGAATTAAGGACAAGGTTGTCGTCATCACAGGTGCAAGCAGTGGGCTTGGCGAGGCAACCGCTCGTCGTCTTGCTGCAGCAGGCGCAAAGGTTGTTCTCGGTGCCCGCCGTGCCGACCGCATTGAAGCATTGGCCAAAGAGCTTTCCGCTGCGGGTCATACAGCCCTTGCAGTCACAACCGATGTCACCGACCGTGATCAGGTCAAAAATCTCGTAAACAGTGCTGTTGCGGAATTCGGGCGCATTGATGTCATGCTCAACAATGCTGGCCTCATGCCATTGGCCCCGCTCGAGCGCCTCAAGGTTGATGAATGGGATCAGATGATCGACGTCAACCTCAAGGGCGTGCTCTACGGCATTGCTGCAGTCCTGCCTCATATGCAGGCGCAAAAACAGGGCCACATCATCAACGTTTCGTCTGTTTACGGCCATGTTGTTGATCCTGGGGCGGCGGTTTATTGCGCGACCAAGTCGGCCATTCGCGCCCTGTCGGAAGGTCTGCGCAAAGAGGTCAAACCTTATAACATCCGCACGACCGTCATTTCTCCGGGCGCTGTGAGCACGGAACTGACCGACCACATCAGCGATGCCGATATTCGCAACAGCGTCAAGGATGTCGTCGGAAAATTCTCCGTCGGACCGGACACGTTCGCACGGGCTGTCGCCTTTGCCATCAACGAGCCGGACGATGTCGACATCAACGAAATTCTATTCCGTCCGATTGATCAGCCGGTTTGAGTTTTGACAGCAAGGGAGCGGCAGCCGCCGCTTCCTGCCTTGAAACAACCATGAAATTGCTTGGTGCCGGACCTCAGTGAGGGCGACGCACAATCGAGCAGTGCTGCCGTGTCCCTTGATGATCGGTTGGCCAAATTCTAACAAGTTCGAACGCTCTCACTCTTTATGCTCGTTTGCAGAAGAGACAAAAAGGATATCGATATGGCACGCATTTTTGTGACCGGATCGACTGCCGGCCTTGGGCTGATGGCAGGTAAAACGCTTCAAGCCGAGGGGCATGAAGTGATCTTTCACGCCCGAAACGCATCTCGCGCGGATGACCTGAGAGGCTCCGTCGGTAACAAGTCAGAGATCGTGATTGGTGATATCAGCACCATCGTCGGGGCTCTTGATATTGCAGATCAAGTCAATGCGATCGGGGAGGTTGGTGCCGTCATTCATAATGCAGGGCTTGGGGCAGATACAGACCTGTCTTTGACTGATGACGGCATTCCAGACTTGTTTGGTGTCAACGTGCTTGCGCCCTATATCCTCACCGCAACAATTCCTGGTCCTTCACGACAGGTCTATATCAGCTCGGATATGCATTTCGTAACGCCAAAGCTGGATGACTTGCTCTGGAACAAGCGCATCTGGAGTGGCTATTCGGCCTATTCAGAGAGCAAATTCTTCGTGACGGCACTTGCATTTGCAGTGGCTCGCCTCAATCCGGGCATCCACTCGAATGCCGTTGATCCAGGCTGGGTGCCGACTCGCATGGGTGGAAGACAGGCCCCAGATGATCTGAGCCAAGGGCATCTCACACAGGCGGCCCTTGCCTCGGGCAAAGACCGCAAGCTTTCAAATCTTACCGGACAATTCCTCTATCACATGGGCACACAGGAGCCTCAGCGTGGAACACGGGATTTGGACATCCAAAACCGATTGCTCGACCTGTGCCAGAACCTGTCCGGGATCAGCCTATAGGGATGGGACATCCTTTTGCCGACCAAAGCTGCCCCATCTTCATCGCGAAACATCAACAAACATTGGAAAGACACTACCATGATCAAGGATAAAGTCGTCATCATCACAGGTGCATCGTCAGGTATTGGCGAAGCAACCGCCAGACTTCTCGCCAGCAAAGGGGCCAAAGTGGTATTGGGTGCCCGCCGTGGTGAGAAGCTCAAAACCATCGTTGACGAAATCGTCAAAGACGGTGGGCAGGCTGTCTATCAGGAGCTCGACGTCACTCAGCAATCACACAATGACGCCATCGTGGATCTTGCGAAAAACACCTTCGGCGGTGTTGACGTCATCTTCCTCAATGCAGGCCTGATGCCCAACTCGCCCTTGTCTGCCCTTAGAACAGACGATTGGCACCAGATGGTAGACGTCAACATCAAGGGCGTTCTCAACGGTGTTGCTGCCGTGCTGCCGTCCTTTATGGAACAAAAGGCCGGGCATGTCATAGCAACCTCCTCGATTGCTGGTCTGAAAGCCTATCCGAATGGTGCCGTCTATGGTGGTACCAAATGGTTTGTGAAGGATTTCATGGAAGTGCTGCGCATGGAATCGGCGATGGAAGGCACGAATATTCGTACCGCGACCATCTATCCGGCGGCCATCAGCACCGAGCTTCTTGAATCGATCGGCGACAAGACAACCGCAGATTCGCTCGGCAAGATCTATGACCAGTATGGCATTTCCCCGGCGCGGATCGCAGACGTTGTTGCGTTCGCTATTGATGCCCCTGAAGACACGACGATCAACGAATTCACCGTTGGTCCGGCAAATCAGCCTTGGTAAAACAAATGAAGGTCAGCGTCGTGAAGGCAACGCTGACCTTATTCATTTCTGACGATCATATTGCGAACGGGTTGGTGTTTTGCCTCTGAATTGAAAGACTTTATAGTCGCTTTCAATCTAATATACGGATGAATAGTGTGAATGAGGAGATCAATTCATGGCACGAGACAACCTGAATGACCTGCAGGCTTTTCTTGAAGTTGCTCAATCGCGCAGTTTTACCCGTGCCGCTGCAAAGATGGGCGTTTCTCAGTCCGCACTCAGCCATACCATGCGTAATCTGGAAGAAAGGCTTGGGGTGCGTCTGCTGACAAGAACGACGCGCGCCGTCTCCCCAACCGAAGCAGGCGAAATGCTGATCAAGGGGATCGCGCCACATCTGGATGAGATTTCAGCCCAGTTGGACGGCGTGAGCAGTTTGAAAGACAAGCCCGTCGGGAATATCAGAATTTCAGCGTCTGATCACGCGATTCATTCCGTGCTCTGGCCGAAGCTTCAAAAAATTCTCCCCTCTTATCCGGACATCAAAGTCGAGCTCATTCGCGAAAACAGGCTGATCGATATCGTCGCTGAACGATTTGATGCTGGTGTCCGTATGGGTGAGCAACTGGCCAAGGACATGATCTCAGCCCGGATAGGGCCTGATATGCGTTTCGCCGTGGTTGGGTCGAAATCCTATTTTGAAGCCAACAAGCACCCCACGCACCCGGAAGATCTCATCCAGCACAACTGTATCAACGAACGCCTCCAAACTCTGGGCGGAAACTGGGCTTGGGAATTTGAAGAGGATGGCCGTGAGATCAAGATCCGGGTTGAAGGTCAGTTGACCTTCAGCAACTGTTACGACGTTCTTGAAGCGGCATTGGCCGGATTTGGCCTGGCATACGTTCCAGAAGATATTGCCGCCGCGCATATTGCTGAAGGGCGATTGATCAGGGTGCTCGAAGACTTCTGCGCTCTTTGGGAGGGGTATTATCTCTATTATCCCAATCGCCGCCAATCCTTGCCGGCCTTTTCTGTCGTCGTTGACGCCCTACGGCATCGGGGGGGGAGGTGACAGTGTCAGATGAAACCGGTGGAAGACGGGGATTTCTTATTGGCTAACCATGTTCCGCCTTGGGTGCGGATGTAACAGCCTTCACGGCCATGACCGCAGATCCGGCAAGCAACACTGAGCCCAGAAGAAACCCGCTCCACCAGCCAACATGATCCAGAAGCATGCCGCCGAGAAAGGCTCCACTCGCGATCGAGCACTGGATCAGGGCGACTTGCAAGCCACCACCTGCCTCAAGCTCATCGGGGATGACAACCGTCATCCAGGTGTTCCAAGCCACCATCAAGGGTGTTGCGCACATTCCCCATACCACCAGCAGCGGGATTGTAATTGTCGCGAACCCGCCCAGAAGGATCAGAAGCACGCCGATCAATGCCAAGATAGATGGTACGGCCATCAAAGGCAGGAGTGGCTTTCTGCGCAAGATCGAACCGATCAGCAGCAGGCCTGCGACACCGCCCAACCCAAGGCTCAACAAGGACAAAGAGACATATTCTTCGTGCAGATTTGTGATTGTCTCCAGAAACGGTCGTAGATAGATCACTACGGCATTCTGACCGATGAAGAATAGCCCGATGGCCCCCATGCTGGCCGCGAAATGCTTTCTTCTGAGCATACCAAACATATCCCCCAACCGGACTAGGCTGCGCGGAGGGAGTGGCGGAATGATGAGGAACAACCAGACTAGCGTAATCACTCCAAGAGGGATGGTAACGAGGAACGTGTTATGCCAACCGATGATGGTCTCCAGAAAGCTACCTACCGGAGCGGCCAGGACCAGCGCAGAAGTTGGGCCAATCTGCAGAATGGCAATCGCTCGCGGGACGTCTGCGCTTCTGGCCAAACGGGTGACAATAGCGGTCGATAAAGACCAGAAGCCGCCGACTGCAACGCCAACAAGCGCCCGACCGACTAGGAACAGGGCAAAACTGTTCGACATGCCAACGATCAGGCTCGAGGCTACCAAGAGCAAAGCATAGAGCAGCAAGATGGACCTGCGGTCTGTGCCAGAAAGCAGGCGATTGCCAAGCAGGCTTGCGGTCACCGCAAAAAATGCGGAAACGACCATCGCAAAGCCGGCTTGCCCCTCTGTGATCACAAGATCGCTGGCAATCGGTGTCAAAAGGCTGGCAGGTAGAAATTCAAGCCCGACCAGCAGAAAAGTGAGAAGTGAAAGGCAGCCAATGGCACCCCAGCGGGTTGGTGCGCTCTCGCTAACACCAATTGGCTCATCCATGAGAACAGTCATACTAAACCCTCTATTTGTTTCCGGGCTTAGATAACCTTCATTGATTGTTTGTCCTAGAGAGGCAATCCGGCATGTGGCAATGAAGAAAATTCATGAATCGGTTGATGAAGTTCCATCTGTCTCAAATCAGGTTCCTGCGTACTTCATTTGTCACTTTGACCGGTATCTCAATGCCTCCACTAAAAGGGAAAAGGCAGGTGTTGGTTGGCGGCGGCTGGGATAATAGAGATGGTATCCCGAAAATGGTTCGCACCAGTCTGAAAGAACATGAACCAGTTTGCCACTTTCAATCAGAGGTGATAGCTGGGCTTGAGGCAGATAGGCCAGTCCCAGACCATTCTGGGCAGCTTTCAGAATTAGACTGCCGGTATTGAAAACAAGCTGTCCATCCACTCTTACACTGAGTTCTCGACCTTCTTTTTCAAACTCCCATGCATAAAGGCCACCATGTCCAGAAAGGCGCAGATTGATACATTTATGTTGCGTGAGGTCTTGCGGCTTACGGGGAATTGAGTGCCTTTCAAAATAGTCGGGAGAACCGGCTACGGCCATTCGCATTTGAGGCCCGATGCGCACAGCTATCATGTCCTTGTCAATCGTTTCCCCCGGCCTGACACCCGCGTCAAACCGTTCGGAGACAATGTCAGTCAGACCGTAATCGGTCACGATTTCCACTTTGATATCAGGATATTGTTGTACCAACTTTGAGACTGCCGGAAACAGGATCGACTCCGCTGCAAATTCTGTGGCGGTAAGGCGAATGACACCAGATGGCTTTTCCTTCAGATCACCAAGCATCATCAGTTCGTGCTGAATTTCCTCAATGCGAGGGCCAATATTGTGCAGGAGCCGCTCACCTGCCTCTGTCGGGGCAACCTTGCGTGTCGTCCTGTTGAGCAATCTCAATCCCAAACGAGCTTCCAAAGCGCGAATTGTCTGGCTCAACGCAGACTGTGACACACCCAACCGCTTGGCAGCTTTGGTAAAATTTCTCTCATGAGCGACAACCATGAACGCCGCCAGATCGTTGAGACTCTCTCCAGACATTTAGAAGTTTTCCTTATTGATGCATACTGAATCTAGCATCTAATCGCATAGTCTGTCTTGCGCTATTTTATTGAGAATTGGTTTGAGAAAGGAAACGAGCCATGTCTCTTGCAAGAAAGTCTCCCATAGTCTTGGCGATTTTGACCCTCATAGGGGCTGCATCCGTCTGGCAGGCTTGGGCAGAAAATGATCGCGTTCAATTTCCTGAAAATTACAAGAACGGCGTGCACTACGCGACGGTCAACCGGGGCGGTGTCCGCGAAGAGCTTTACACAAGCCCTGAAGCGATTGCTGCCGCAAAGAGGGGCGACCCTTTTCCCGATGGCACCTTCATCATGATGGAAGATTATCGCGGTGATCAACTCCATCGATATGTCGTGATGGAAAAGCAGAAAGGCTGGGGTGAAGCTTATTCGGAAAGTGCACGAGCTGGAGATTGGGAATTTCGTGAGTTCGCGCCCGATCGATCGCCGAACATGTCCGAAAATGGACAACGTTGCATGAGTTGCCACCAAAGTGAAGCAGGTCAAGACTTTGTATTTACAATTGATCAGATGCGAGAGGAGTAAGTCATGAGCAAAAGGAGTAAAGGCCTGAATTCATCCCAACCTCGGTCACTATTTCGCCGAGGCATGCGAACTGGTGCTGCGGCGCTGACGGCTGCGGCCTTGATGACAGGATCTGGAGCCGCTCAGGCTTCGTCGCTTGAGAAGAATGACAAAGGTCTCATCCGGGTCAAAGTGATTGCAGGCGGGAAAGAGGCCACAGCCACATTCATTGACAATGCTACGAGCAGAGCTTTGATCGCTAAGTTCCCCCTGACAGTCCCGATGCAGGATCTATACGCACGGGAGCTGGTTTATCGCTTCCCGAACGCTCTGCCTGCCAATGAGACAACCACGAGCAACTATGATGTCGGGGACATCGTCTATTGGACGCCAAGGCACAGCTTTGTCATCATGTATGCGCAAAACGGCGAGCGCATCAGCAATTTGCAAAAAATCGGGCGCATCGACAGCGACGTCGAAATCTTCCAACAGGTTGGCAGCACCGAGGTGACATTTCAGCTTCTGAAGGACTAGAGCCAGCAGCAGGAAGCATATTCTGCTTTTGCTGCTATTGGCCGCATATAGAGCGTCTCATGACCGATCAAATATCTAAATCGGCTGGTGCTTCACCGGCTGTATTCCGCATTCTCACGCCGATCATGGCTGCAGTGCTTGCAGGCTTCCTGATCATAGGCATTGCCCTGCCGGTGTTGCCCCTGCATGTGACCGATGATCTTGGTTATGGAGCCTTTGTGGTCGGCCTGGTCGCCGGGGCCCAGTTTATCGCCGCGCTGGTTTCCCGCGTCTGGGCAGGTGCCTTCTCCGACAGATACGGCCCCAAGGCTGGCGTCATTACGGGACTTACAACAGCCATTGTGGCGGGATTGCTCTATCTTTTGTCGCTCGCTCTAGCAGGCACGCCACTCATGTCGGTCATCATTCTGATTGTTGGCCGCGCTGTTCTTGGCGGTGCCGAAAGCTTTATTATCACCGGTGGAGTGAGCTGGGGGTTGGGCCGGGTCGATGATGTTCACGCTGGCAAGGTAATCGCATGGGTCGGCACGGCCATGTTTGCAGCCATGGCACTTGGAGGCCCGTTGGGCAGCCTTTTGTTCTCGTCCTATGGCTTTGTATCCATAGCTCTCGCCACAGCCCTTATTCCGCTTGCGGTTCTCGTGGCCCTGATCCAAATTCCAGCGGTGCCGCTACATCCGGCACAGTCCAAAAAGTCAGCCCTGTCAGTTTTAGGTTCTGTTTGGCTTCCCGGATTGGGTGCGGCTTTTGCCAGCATTGGCTATTGCGCGATTTTGACCTTCAGTTCGCTATACTATGACGAGCAGGAGTGGCACCCCATCTGGCTGGCATTTTCCGCCTTCGGCTTGGCCTTGATTTTTGCAAGGCTTGTTGCGGGTCACTGGCCGGATAAATTCGGTGGGGCGCGGATAGCGCTTACCTTTGTGCTCGTTCAAACCCTTGGATTGCTCATTCTTTGGTTGGCATCAAATGCCTTCATTGCCTCTTGCGGGGCCGCACTGGCAGGCTTCGGATATGCGCTTGTCTATCCCGGGTTGGGTGTGGAAGCGGTTCGCGGCTCGTCTGCCGCCAATAGAGGTCTGGCGATGGGGCTTTACACCGTGTTTCTTGACATTGCCATGGCGATAGGAAGCCCAGCCTTGGGATGGATCGCCGGATGGTCGGGCCTTGATACAATCTTTGCAGCAAGCGCCCTTGTCGTGGCCTGCACTGCATTGATCGCAGCTCGCCTGATTATCAGCGCCCGTGAATAAAGGCCCTACGACCGACGCCTCTTCAACAATGAATCAATTTCATGGACAATGCTTCTAAATAGAGAAAAGATAACAAATGGAACGTCTTTCCTTCAGGAGGCATGAATGAAACGAGAAGATCTCAGCGATCTGGCGGTCTTTATGGTCGCGTCGGAAGAAACAAATTTCACAAGAACCGCTGCACGCCTTGGAGTTTCACAGTCAGCTGTCAGTCACACAATACGACGTCTGGAAAGCTCGATCGGCATTAAACTGATGAACCGCACATCTAGGTGCATTTCCCTGACAGACGCTGGAGAAAGGCTACTGGCAGCCTTGCGGCCCGGGTTGGGACAGATAGACGACAGGATTGAGGAACTGAGATCTCTTGGCGATGCGCCAAAAGGGCTGGTAAGGCTGACCTCAAGCAAACCCGTAGCCAGGATCCTGCTTTGGCCGGTGCTCTCGAAAATCGCCCGAGATTATCCAGAGATCGAGATTGAACTCAATCTGGACGCTCGTCTGAACGATCTTACCGAGGACCGTTTCGATGCAGGTATCCGTCTTGGAGAATTTGTTGGTCTGGGCATGATTTCGGTGCGCATAGGGCCGCCTGTTCGTATCGCAGTTGTCGCCTCTCCCGACTATTTGAAGAAATATCCCGCTCCCACGCATCCAAGTGATCTTGGTGCCCATCGCTGCATCAATCACCGTTTCCATCCTAATGCGGCCATGTATGAGTGGGAATTCGAGAAGGATGGAGAAGAAATAGTCACCCGTGTATCCGGCGCGTTTGTGTTCAACGACAGTGATATGTCGATCAGGGCCGCAAAAGAAGGCCTTGGCATTGCCTATGTAACTGAAGATGAAGTCATGGACGATATCCGGAATGGTTCCCTTCATCGCCTCCTGGAAGACTGGTGCGAACCGTTCGAAGGATACCATCTGTTCTATTCGAGCCGCCGCCAGATGAGCTCGGCGTTGAGGCTCGTGATTGATCGCCTCAAAGCACAAAACGTCTCCAGGTCTAAAGCTCTTTGATTGCTTCTCCTGTGAAAGTAAAAAAGGCCCGCGGTCTCAAGATCGCGGGCCTCTTATCTTTCTATGAAGGCGATCAGGCTACCAGATGCTGTTCGAAGAAGGATTGCAGTTTATCGAACGGGATGATGTCCAACTGGTCATAGAGATCGGTGTGGTTGGCGCCCGGAATGATCATCAGTTCTTTCGGTTCTGCTGCGTTCGCATAGGCCGTTTCACTGAAATACCGTGAATGGGCTTTCTCACCATGAATGAACAAGACCGGACGCGGCGAAATTTCCGCAATATAGGTCAGGATTGGCATATTCATGAACGGAATCGCCGTTGTAAGACTCCATGAGCCATTGGAGTTGACCGATCGCTTGTGAAAGCCGCGCGGCTTTTTATAATAGTCCGCATATTCCACGACGAACTGCGGTTCGCCTCCCTTCAGTTCGAGAGATACAGGACCATAGGCAGGGCTGCCATTCTCCGCGTCCTGCCAACGCTGTTGGCTCAGGCCCTCGAGAGTCTGTGTGCGTTGTTCCAGTGTGACACTGTCATTGTAGCCCTTCGACATCAGACGGGTCATGTCATACATGGTGCTGGCCACAACGGCTTTCACGCGCTTGTCCGATGCAACAGCATTCAGTGCCATGCCGCCAAAACCGCAGATCCCGATGATACCAATGCGCTCCCTGTCCACCATCGGCTGCATGCCAAGACAATCGACTGCCGCACTGAAATCCTCGGTATTGATTTCGGGCGAAGCACTGTTGCGCGGTTCCCCGCCACTTTCACCAGTATAGGAAGGATCAAAGGCGAGCGTAACGAAACCACGTTCAGCCATGGTTTGGGCATAGAGCCCAGAGGATTGCTCTTTGACAGCCCCAAATGGTCCACTCACGGCAATGGCCGCAAGCTTGCCGCCAGCATGATCTTTCGGCACATAGAGATCGCCAGCCAAGGTAATCCCATAGCGGTTCTTGAAGCTGACCTTTTTGTGTTCGACCTTTTCGCTTTTCGGGAATGTTTTGTCCCATTCATCAGTCATATTGCTCGCCTTTGCTTCCGTTTTGCTGAATAGCGAGGTCGCACCAATAAGTGCCGCGCCAACACCTGCGAATTTCAGAACATTTCTTCTACTAGAAATCCCAAATTTACTTGAATTTTGGATACTATTATCTTTATTCAAAGGGGCCTCCTTGGATTTTACCTGCTCGCCAATCCGTTAAAATTCTGATGATACGAATATGGTCTTTAGGAAGGAGGATGGTAGTGAGTAATTCTTGTTTGAAGCCATGAATTTCATTCATGCTTCAATGTGGTTCTGCCGGTTAAACACCATCCTCGATTGCCACAAAGGTCCTTGTGACGCAGCGCCAGAAATGATGATCGTAGAGTATGACCGGATTACCGCCCTCTTTTCTTGCTTCAAAGGGCCTTAAGTCCAAACCGGTCTCTACATTTTGGATGGCATAGGAGCCGGTGATTTCCATAGCCACCGCGTTCTGAACCACTGGCCCGAAGATCAGAAATACCGCCAAAGACTTCTTGATGGCATTTCTGGCCGCTTTTTTCTTTGTTAGACCCCACTTCACATGCCCAGATTCCTCGATCAGCGGCCATGCTAAATCTGACTGGTGTAGCATAATGCGAATACAATTCGGGTAAGTGAAGAGATCAAGGGCCATTTCTGGCGACCTACACCAAGAAGTGGGACACTATCCTGCCCCACGGCTTTTCATACTCTCGCGGCAAGATTCCGGTCTGTCGAAAACGCCCTGCATGAATCCTGACGGGTGTCTTTTTCGTCAGCGCAAAATGAAAAGTGATCAGCAGCGCTATTCGTCTTCGTCAGCATATAATTGCCTAAGCGCATTGATATTGACGATCAGAATCTTTCCGTACTTAGCATCTATCCATCCTAACTTTTCCCACGCGACCAACCGTTTGTTGATAGTTTGACGGGTCGTGTTAATAATTGTCGCCAGATCGTCCTGCGTTAGATAGAGATTGATCAGCACTCCCCGTTCGTGCGGCTCTCCATATCCCTCAGATAGACTCACTAGCCGCTTTGCTAAGCGGGCAGACACCGATAAAAGTGTGCTGTCATGCAGCATGGCGAAAGCACTGCGTACCACTTTACACAGCAGTAGCGCCAGAAATCGATTAAAAATCGGGTAACTTTGCAGAAGGTGTTCTACATCACAGGGTTTGAGTGTCAGGAGTGTGGTTTTACCGATCGCCCTGGCGTCGTGGGTACGGAGGGATTTATCGATCATGCCAATTTCGCCAAACCAGTTGCCAGGCGAAAGATAGCGGAAAATACATTCTTTGCCGTCGGCAGAGACTGTACTTGCCTTTACGGAACCGGTGATGACCGCATAGAAGCCAAGCGATTCATCACCGCGGTAGTGAATGATTTCGCCATTCTCGTATTGATACAAATTGGCGCGGGACATAATCTGTTCGATGAGATAGTCCGGTAGTGCTCGAAACCAACTGCTACCAAGTAGAATATGGTTGATCTCTTCCGTAGAAATGACGGGGCTATGTGACGGTACAACGGTCAATATCTTAACCATCGTTGTGGCTCCTGAGGACGTTTGTTGTCGTAGCACTGTATCATTTGCCATGAACAAATTGGCGCGGATTTGGCGCAACTAATTCCCCCCAGATTTCCCATCGAGTTACTAAACTTGGCCTGCGCCCCAAGCCGCTACCAGTTTTAAGAGCGCAGAGCAAGTCGAGCATTAATCACCTCTTTGTATTTGTCAGTATTGTAGCGGCCCGGGCGATAAAGGTTGATTATCTCACGCGAAAGCGCTCAAGAGCATCCTGACGAAGCGTGGTGCCTGCACCTGGCGCGGTGGGGAGAGAGTAGTACCCTTCGTTGACTTCAACCGGATTGACGAAACAGTCCAGCGTCCAAGGAATAAATTCCAGCAATGAGCAGGAAGGATGCGCCATCACCAGATGCAGCTGCGCCTGCATCATGTCACCGTGATGCGGCGTTACCGGTAGATTGAAAGCCAGACCAAGATCGGCAATTTCCCATAACGCCGTCAGCCCCCCGCAACGTGTTGCATCCGGTTGCAGGTAATCCACGGCACCAGCCAATACAAACTCTTTAAAAGAATCGAATTGATAGAGCAGCTCACCCAGCGCAATCGGCGTGTTTATATGTTCAGCCAGCGTACGGTGGCTCGCGACGTCGTCGTGCCACATCGGCTCTTCAAACCAGGTGATATCGAAATCGGCGAGCCGCGAGCCGTACTGCTTAGCGGTACTGATGTCCCATTTGGCGTTCGCGTCGACCATCAGATTCACGTCATCGCCAATCGCCTTTCTGACGGCCTCAATACGTTTGAGATCCTCTCGCGGATCCGGCTTACCGATTTTCATTTTTATGGCATTAAACCCTTCTTCAAAAATCATCTTTTTGCAGTCATCAACCAGTTCCGACGTATCGCGGACCAGCCAGCCGCAGTCAGTGTTATAGGCGAGAACGCGGTTGTTTTTCGAACCGCCAAAGACTTGCCACAGAGGCTGCTCCACCATTTTTGCTTTGAGATCCCACAGCGCGATATCAATGGCAGAGAGCGCCATTTGCATCAAGCCGCCGCGACCGACCCAGATATTGGTCGAACTGCGAGACATCTTACGATGCAGATAGCGAACTTCGCTGGCGTCCTCGCCGATCAGCATTGGGCCGAAAACGTCCTGAATGATGGTGGTGATAAGGCGGTCGGTGGTGATGTCTGCGTGCGTCCCGGTATAACCATAGCCAACAAGACCGGTATCCGTTTCGATCATCACCCCCGGCATTCCCCAATGGGTAATGCTATGGGTTGAGTCGCCAATAATATTTTTTGTAACCGGCACGTGCATAATAAACGTGGTGAGTTTGGTGATTTTCATTGCGGCTTCCTGTGTCTGAATTTCCTCACGGATGGCCGCACTGTAGCAACGGCGTTCCTGCAAGTCTGTCAAACGGTTGACACTTCCTCGGAAGCGGAGGAGTTAACTGAGCTTTTAAATGGATCGCGAAGTTGGCCGCTGTCCGATGGTGGAATCGACAATTGGTCATGCTCTGCACCCTAAAAAGGGGATCGTTTAAAATTAGAGTTTTCACGCTATTCTTTCGGCTGGCAGAAGAAACAAAAGCAATATTAAGCTCGATGTTTTGGCCAACTTCAGGCGCCTGGGTGAAGATGAGACAACCATCCGACTATCTGCTTTGCTACACCATCGCACCAACCTTCAAAACGCTTTCCCCATAAATCACACCATGACCCTCTCGGCTTCGCCCTTCCGAGGTTTGTCAATGCGCGCCATATGTGCCCGCAGAGAACTCATGCCATGGCGCGCATCGAAAACCTTCAGGGAAGTGAACTTTCGCTGCGTGGTTCTCGAATGTCTTCCCCGCGCGACCTATAAGCCCTGGAATCGTACGGTGGACTTGGTTGCTTGCCTGGGTCATTCTATTAATTGCTCGGCTCCTACGTGTGCCCTTGTTATTCATTTGAAATGGCCACAGGTTAGATTTTGGCCAGGAATACTGTTTTGCCTTCCCAATCAACGACCAAAGAGGAGGCTATATGACCGAGGACAACAAAACTGAAGGCGTGACAACCACAGAGAAGGACTTTGGCCTCGAGCAAAGTCGAGGCAAGAGCGGGGGGCCTTTGTGATGAAAGAATACCAACTAGTGGAGCTATTATTAAGGTTATTCTCTTGGATGAATGCGAACCAAGGTGTCCTAACATTCTCTATATTTTTGACAACAATAATACTTGGTTGGGCTAGTGGGATTTTTTCCGGGCTCCGCCATAGACCAAAACTGAAGGTGGGTCTAATCGATGGGCCCACATTTTCCTGTACATTCGCTACAGGAGAGAAACATGATGGCTTCGACGCTCATCGAACGGGAATAGCTCTTTATCTACATATATCAAATTGCGGAAACGCACCTACCGCGATTACGGCCGTGGAAGTTGGTTATCATTGGCATTTACGTCCATTCTCTAAATTATGGTGGAAGTACCGTGTAGGATGGTTTTGGCTGACGGACCAATCAGTGGCGTTGCTTGATTTCCAAATTTCTATTGGAAGCAGCACGAAAGTCTTCCCATTTTTAACGCAGATGAACCGCCTATCAGCCGCGCAGCCGAAAACCTATCTTAGGATTGGCGACGCGACAAATGGGGTTGTTTATTTTGAGCAGAAAGAAAGCTGGGGCGGGTGTTTCCCAAGTCCTAGACTTGGTTACACACTGGTTAAGGTGCGCCTCAGGGACACACATGGCCGTCAATACACTTCGAAGCATAAGATTCCAGTAATAGAGCTGGTTGATGCCCTACGGTACAATCCTCGCTTTGGAGAAACTCATCAAGAGCTCAGCGGTGAGTTTTTGCCAAACCAAGAAGACGAGATCACAATTGGAACATTTGATTCAACAAAGAATAGTGACGAAGCGACCAAGTAGCTTTTGAGCTCGAGCTGACCTCCGCTGCGGAAAAGATGAGGGTCAGGTAACAGACGCGAGTTCCGAGCACGTCTTTCACAGGCACCAAAGACCTCAATGTTTTCAATGACCGCCTTGGGAGGATTTCCAACGCGGGCCGAAATCTCATCCAGCCCAAAAATCGCGCCGCGACCCGCGTCGAAAATCCTTCACCTAACCGGTCATTTGTTGGTTAAGATATGCAGCAAGCCCGCTTCCCCATTGCGGACCTTCGAACGAAGCACATCATTATCTGCTATCGGATAACAGGCTTTGCGGACAAGGCTGCCTTCACGAACGCAATGGTGAAGTCTATGTCATTGAGACCACATAGGCGGCATAGGCAAGCAGAAAGCCACTTCCGGCAAGACGTCCGATTTGGCGGCAGAACAGCAGAAGGCCAAACAGCAGCAATGTTGCACCCAGCATGACCCATCCGTCTATCAGGAAAAACCGCTCGGCAACAGGAACCGGGCAGACCAGCGAGGTGATGCCCAATATGCCTAATATGTTGAATATGTTGGAGCCGATGACATTGCCGATGGCAATATCGGAACGTCGGTGCAGGGCAGCGACCACCGAGGTTGCCAGCTCTGGAAGGCTCGTGCCCACCGCGACGACCGTGAGACCGATGACGGCATTGGAAACACCCAGATCCGAGGCAATAGTGGTAGCGCCACGAACTAGCAGATCGGCACCGGCCACCAGCATGACAAGCCCTACGGCAAGCAGGATTACAACACGAGACGTTGAAAGGGGGAATGTGATTTGATCACTCTCACTGCACCCCTCTTTCCTGTCCTGCATGTAGGCCAATGCAAGATAGGCAAACAGGGCCAGAAGCATCGCACCACCGGCCAACAGGGTGATGGTTTGGAATGAGAGAGCTGCGACAAGGGCAATGGCGGAAATTACCATGACGATAGCATCGCGCCTGGACATGCCCTTTGAAACCTTTATGGGAGCAATAACCGCAGCAAGGCCGACGATCAGCAGTATATTGGCAATGTTAGACCCCACCACATTGCCGAGGACAATGCCCGGGTAACCGCCAACCGCCGCCTTTAGGGACACCAGAAGCTCTGGCATCGAAGTGCCAAACCCGACCACTGTCAGCGATATCAGAAATGCAGGCAAGCCGAGTTTGCGCGAAACGCCAATTGCGCCGCGAACCAGCCATTCGCCGCCAAAATAGAGAAAAACGAGACCGGCCAAGACAAAGAGATATTCCATAAATTCTCCTGAGTACCCCAGCCCAACATATATGCGTCTCATGAGCAAATATGTGGTGAGGTCAACAGATGGATAGATATGGATTGCGCCCGGGACGTTTCAATATCTGCAAAAACTATATTTTTGAAAAATAGATAGCGTCTCGCCCCATCTGGTTCAGTCGTGTCTAGCCTTGGGGGGCACAAGAATTTTGGGGAGCCAAGCTCTTGTACAGACACAGCAGAATCCCCATTCTCTTTCAGCTGAACAACATGTTTGTTGCCTAGGGACCCAATGCAAATGCGATTTGCGGCTAATCTCCTGATCTGGTTGTTATTGCTATTGGCAACCAATCTACCGTTTCGGGCGGAGAACATTGCCGTTATTTCGCATCAGCATCAACTGTCTGAGATCTCTGCCTCTGAGCATAGTCTCGCTCTCGTCTCTGATCCGTCGGGCGATCTACAGATCGGGCGGCTGAAGCGGCTGCAATCAAGCCAATTCTGGCTGGATCGATCGGACGCTAACGACAATCCCGTCATCCCTTGCGGAACGGCCGCCTTGTTGGATGATGCCGAATGGGACGGATTATATCCTCGGCTGTACAATCAGATCGTCCCGACCGGGCTCTCAGACGAGTACCGCTATTCACGCGCGCCTCCTGGCATGGCTATCTGACGCGATCACGGAAGCAGCAGGCCGCCGTCTGTCCTTGTAGGCCGCGGCTGAAGACTTTCTCCGTATCAGCGTCAGAACATGTTTCAATGAAATCAGCCCCAAAATACGTTGTGATGCCCCGGTTTCAGTCAGAGCCGGATCGGCCATTTCAGGCCCGGGCGCAATCCGCACAACGGAAGGCGATGGTTTCCTGATACCAAAATCAGCTTGTCTGGAGACAAATACAAATGCTTGTAACCAAATCCACTATCAACGCAGCGGTTGGAGCTGCCGGTGTTTCACTGATCATATCTTCCGAAATCGGAGCCGTGCTGCTCGGGATCGCAGTTCAGTATGCCAGAGGCTCGATGCTGATTGCATGTGACATTCTGTTTTCCCTGATAATCCTAAGCTTCTTTGCCGGGTATTGCCGGTATGCCTATCGGGTTGAAAGAAAGCTTCAATTGCAAGATCTGCCACAAGAGCAGGACAATGAACCTGAAATAGCGGCTAGATAGAGCCTGTTCGGATTGGCAATGCTTCACGCTCCCCTCGTAAGATTTTCGCGAGGGGAGTGACGGCTCTTGGTAATGATCAAACCGAGCTGGTCACAATCACCTAGATGCGCCTCAAGATCCCTCCAATGGCCGATTATATCGACGGCTTCGGAGTTCTCGTACCAGCACCAAATGTCTGCAAACGCCCCGTTTTGCCAGAAGCACACCCTGGTGCCATGAAATTTAGGCGCTGCATCGAATATTCAGAAAGTCCGCGAACCTGTCCCGCGGCTGACTAAAAATGCTGCGGTTCGCGCGAACGGCAGCTTACAGACAACCGAACTCAACCGATGAAGGTCAGGTCTGGGTCGATTCCGTTGAAAAAGTCGCTGATCACTCCTCCAGGTTAGGTTTCGTAGAATTTCATTCCTGTGTTCTTGAGAATTTGGATTTCAATCCGCTTCAGCGCCACTGTGAGAAATTGAATTCTAGGATTTCAGCAAGGAATTTGAGTGCGACCCTTTTTCAACGGAATCGGCCCAAACACGACATTGAAAATGGTGGGGCCTTTCGCAAGCGCGAAAGGGGTGCCCGGAAACCGCAGCCCAAAACGGGCGTTCGGAGAGGGCTACTCCCCAAAAGCAAGCTTCCCCATTTCGGACATTCGGGTGAAGCGCAGCATAATCGTGGTGGCCATCGGTATTTTCCATCCTGCATCAATGCGAACCGATAATTCATTGATCGGATTTTACCGTTATTAAATTTGAGTTATTGACTCAAGAAATATTCTGTATATACATGAGTTAAATTCTCAACTTTAATGCGTGGAAGCTCGTTCAACCCAAGTCTGCGAGGCTGCGCACTGACAAGCGCATGTCTTCATGAGCCTTCCAATCTTCAAAGGCTTTGCTTCCTGGCAAAGGCCACTCGCCCTGATGACCGTCCTGGTATTGCCGGTTCTCGGTATTGCGTTCTGGTACTTTGGCTCTACGCGAAGCTGGTTCAATGCCTATCTCCTACCGCCCCCAGTGGAAGTCTGGACCGCAGCAGTGGATCTTTGGGGCAAGGGGTTGCTTGCCGAGCACATTGAGGTGAGCCTGATGCGGGTGCTTGTCGGCTTTGCACTGTCAGGGTCTTCGGCCTTGCTGCTGGCGGCGCTCAATTGTCGCTTCCCGCTCATTCGGCGCATGACCTTCCTGCCGCTCGAAGCCATCCGGGTGATCCCGCCGCTGGCACTGGTCCCCTTGCTTATTCTCTGGTTCGGCATCGGGGAGGGGTCAAAACTCGCCGTCATCATTCTTGCCAGTTTCTTTCCCGTCTACCTGTCTGCCTTGACTGCCCTGCAGACGGTTGACCCCAAACTTTTGCAAATGGCCCAGACCCTCAACCTCAACAAGCTGGAGACCGTCCGCTTTGTGCTGGTGCCGGGGGCGAGTGCGGGTCTTTCTACCGGCTTGCGTCTTGGCTTTGGCTATGCCTGGCGTGCCCTTGTCGGGGCGGAGCTGATCGCCGCGAGCGCCGGGCTTGGCTATCTCATCCTAGATTCCGAACAGTTGGCGCGGACCGACAGGATCTTCGTTGGCATCGTCGTCATTGCCATCACAGGCATGGTGCTGGATGCCATCTTCCGCCGCCTGCTGCCAGCCGATGATCGGCAGCGCATGCTCGGGGGTGTTTTCTGATGGACATGAGAAGCCCAACCGCTCCTGTCGAGATCAAAGGGGTGAGCAAGCGCTTTGTCCGGGCCGACGATAATAGCGCGAAGCCAGCCGGTCACGCTGTCATCAAAGAGCTGTCGCTCAGCATAGCCCCCAACGAGATCGTTGCGCTGATCGGGCGATCCGGATGTGGCAAAACAACCCTTCTGCATTGCCTTGCCGGGCTTGTGGCCCCCGATGCCGGATGCATCCAGCCTCATGGGCTTGCTGCGCAATGTGCCGTAGTCTTTCAGGATCACCGCCTGCTGCCATGGGCCAGTCTTGAACAGAATCTGCTGCTAGCCTTACGAGCGCGGAAGACACTCGACAGGAAAGAAAGGCTGAGACGTGTCGCAGACATGCTCGGGGCACTTGATCTTGCCGCCTTTGCCAAGACCAGCCCCTCAGCATTGTCGGGTGGCATGGCGCAGCGGGCTGCTCTTGGGCGAGCCCTCTTGCAGGAGCCGGCCCTGTTGCTGATGGATGAGCCCTTCGCCTCGCTTGATGCCCTGACACGCGCGGACATGCACGACCTGCTGCTTGCCCTTCAGGCCCGAAGCCCTCGCACCATCCTGTTCGTGACCCATGATCTGGAAGAGGCGGTCAAGCTGGCCGACCGGGTGGTCGTCATGGCTGAGGGCAGGATCATTGAAGATTTTCCGATTGCCCTGCCAAGGCCTCGCGATCTGGACGGGGTCGAGATCCGCACCATCCAGCGCCATTTGCGCGGACTGGTCAGTCATCGCGGCGAAAGCACGCCCAATTCCCATTCAATCAACCCCATAAACGGAGGAGTCAGCCCATGCTGAAGTCACTTCAAACTGGCATCAAGGCCCTGTCGGCCGCGGCCTTTGGTCTTGCCCTGTCCGCAGCTGCGGCTGTTGCCGACGAGGTCAAGGAAATCAACGTCTCCTATGTGACATCGCCTTTCAACTTGCAGGTCATGGTGACCAAGCTGCAGGGACGGCTAGAGAAGGAATTCGAAAAGGACGGCATCACCATCAACTGGCACGAGATCACCTCGGGTGCCAAACAGGCGCAGGCTCTGGCTGCAGGATCGCTCGATTTCGGCATGGTGATGAACTCCACTTCCGTGCTTATGGCCGCCGCCGCAGGCAACCCGATCAAGATCGTATCTGCCGTCTCGCGTCCATCGGAGACCTTCGCGCTGGTCGCTGCCAAGGATGGCCCCAACTCGGTTGCCGAGCTGAAGGGCAAGACGATCGCCGGCCCGAAGGGCACCGTGTTGCATCAGATGCTGGTGGCAGCCATCGCCAAGGCCGGGCTTGAGCAAAGCGACGTCAATTTCGTCTCGATGGATCTGCCAAAGGCCCGCGCGGCCATGCTGTCGGGCAATGTCGACGCCGCTCTGCTGGCCGCTTCTCTGGTCATCAAGTCCGAGGAAGAAGGTGCTCACGTGATCACCACGGCCAAGGGTCTTGTCACGCCCAAGCTGGTGCTTGCCGCCCGCCCTGACTTTGTTGCCGAGCATCCCGATCTGGTGGCCCGTGTCATCAAGGTGCACAAGGAAGCCCAGAGCTATATCGACGCCAACCGCGCCGAAGCCATCGCGCTCGGTGCCAGGGAGCAGAATATTTCCATTGAGGATGCCACTAGGCTGGCCGACTGGGCAGGCTTCACAACGAGCCTTGATCAGGACGATCTTGCCAGCATAAAGGATGACATGGACTTCCTTATCGCCAATGACCTGATCAAGGGGCCGGTTGACATCAGTGACGTCGTTGCCCCAAGTGCGATGGAGTAGCCCTCATGTCCATGCAACAGTCAAATCCATATGGCGTTCTGGCACGCCACGCTCCCGTTGTGGAACTCAAGGAGAGCGATTGCCCGCTTGCCTTCACGCGCGAAGATTTCATCCGCTATGCCGGTCCGGATCAGATCATCGCTTCGGCGCTGATGTTCCAGATGCTGACCCGCGCCAGCACGGCTCTGTCACCTGATGAGCCGATGGAACGCAACGAGCTGAAGCTTCAGGTCGGGTTCCCCGGCCCGGGTGTGACCGACATCATCGAGCTTGTGCTGCGCGGCAGCACCCGCAACGCCCATAACATCACGATCAAGACCGATGACCTGCCGATGGAAGCTCCCGAGGCACTCATCGGGCGCTTCTATTTCGAGTTCGAATATCGTGGCAAGCGGATCGCGCTCTGGCCGGTGGATGGCTATTTCACCGACGAATTCCGCGCGCAGGTCAAACAGTTCCAGCCAAGAAAGGGCGATGAAGCCACTCAAGAAGCCTATCAGACTTTCAAGCATGGCATGGTGGCCAAGCTGATGGCCGCGGATCCGAGTGCGCTGTTTCATATGAAGATCGTGGCGTAGGTCTGCTTGTCTCAGCTGTTGACGATCTTTGACAATAGTAAGTCAAAGCGCCTCCTTCCCGGTCTCGATGCGGCTGCCAAGGTGCGGCAATGGCTGGGAAGGAGAAAAATCTCCATACATAAAGAGGCAAGACCTGAATAAGATGGGCGTGCTGTTTATGTGCCATTTCCTGTTAAATTTTCTCGCTTTATCACCCGAAAACACCCCTTTGGGCTTGTAATCAGCAGTGCAGCCCCGAGCCGACGTTCTCTGGCGAGCATATGCTGCAAGTCCACTTTCGCTGCTGGAAAATGTCCATCGTTTGAAAAGTAGCTGCCTATTTTGGAGAGCACTGTGAATGAGGACGAAAATCGGCATGGTAACAGGCCGTCGCGCTGAGCAATCGAAAGGCATGAGGACAAAGAAGCGGCCAAAGTAAAGAACATGCGGTTATGCGTAATGATGGAGAAACAATCGGGCTGTTCGAGCCTCTGATGGTTAGCGAAGAGGCCAGACAGCGACCTGAACTCAATGATCTTGCTCTGGAGCTGGCGGAGCGGTCTGCAGCTTTCAGGAGTTCCCTGCCTCTTTCCATCGCTTCTTCGCTTTCGGATCTGATCCGGTCAATGAACCGCTACTACAGCAATCTCATTGAAGGCCACACTACCCATCCCGTCGATATAGAGCGGGCGCTGGCTGGTGACTATAGTTCAGACCCTGAACAACGGGATCTACAACTGGAAGCTCGAGCCCACATCGTCGTTCAAAAATGGATCTATGTCGTTGCTCTACGACCATATTGGCACATTGTGATGCCGTCTGAAGAGGGCGACAACCACCCCATCTTTTACGCCGCCCGCACCGTCAACACGACGGCGCTACCGTGGTCTAATTTTGCACCGCCGTTCTCAATCCAACATCGACATCTTGGCAAACTTTGCCAAGATATGATATACTGCAGCATTGGAGGTTCTCTGATGGCAACAATGAATGTTTCGCTCCCGGAGCCCATGAAAGATTGGGTGACTGAGCAAACCGCTGACGGGCGGTATAGCAATGCTAGCGACTATGTGCGCGATCTCATTCGCCGCGATCAGGCTAGAGCGAAGAAGATCGCTGCGATGCAAAGCCATGTGGATGCAGGTTTAGCAAGCGGTGTCAGCTCTTCCTCAATGGAAGACATTAGACAGATGGCACGAACAAAAGCTGGCCTGACCGCCCCCCCAAATGAGTTATAGACTATCACAGAAAGCTCAAGATGAGATCATAGATATCTACCTCTATGGCATTGAGCGCTATACTGAGCAGCAGGCTGAAAACTACCATGCAAGCCTGTCGACCACCTTTGACATACTGGCCCAGAACCCTGAGCTGGCGCGTGAACGAACAGAGCTTCATCCGCCCGTTCGAGTTCACCCCCATGGGTCACATCTCATCATCTATCGGGTAGAGAACAATCGAGACATCTTCATCATCAGCATACGCCATGCAAGAGAAGACTGGCTGGATGATATTTAGTTCATCACTCAGCATGCCGATTGATGGCGTTTGAAGCCGCTGCAACATTCTCTTCGAAGCGCCTCAGGAACTGCACGGCATCAGCTAATGGTTTCGACATGCCTTGTGACAAAGTTCTGAACAGCGAGAAACAGATCCTGGGAGTGACCCGCCAGCCCAAAATAGTCCTCCATATTTATGGTTTTGGCTGACCCATTCTCATTCGCAACTTTGCTTTTGTCGATCATTTTCTTCTTCCGTTGACGCGACATTTCGCTCCGCTTGGCTTGTTAATGGCTCCTTCTAATTTTACCGCGAGCGTCCCTTTCGTGGCCGGACTGAGCGTTCCTTGATTTTCGGGGTTTTTCCGCCAAAGAAGATGGAGAGATAGGCTTCCTGAATGGCAAGAGCTTCCCGAACCTCGGCGCTTTGAACCACGTAGGATTCAAGGAACTGCCGCCAGCGCCGGTGTTTCTTCTGTTTCTTGAACTTCTCCCAGGCGGGATGTTGTTTAAGGTCCGGATCCAGAGGTTCCTTTTTGTAGGTCCTGTCGGGATCTGTGTTTCTTCCAATCTTTTCCTGATCGATCGCCACGAATGGCCCAAAGGTCTTCTCCAATGCGGCTTTTGAGAAGGACCGGTCAACAATGCTGGCTTTTTCCCGCGTTCCGGATTGGTTTTCGACAAAGACAAGGCCATTGCCGCGCGCTTTGATAGAAACCCCAAGACGATCGAGCTTTTCATGGAAGTCGGCCCAGGAGGAGGAGGTCTCGCGCATTTTGATGAGCAGGTCTTTTCGTTCCTTGAGGAAGGTCGAGAAGGATTTCTCCCATGTGAAGCCTTCCATATCCTGCGCTCTGGAGTTGATGCGCTCTTTTTTCTCCTCGCGCCCCTTTTCCGGCCTGAGGCCATATCTCTTCTCAAGAACCATGCAAGTCTCTTGCAAGATCTTATAATCCCGATAAGGGGTATGCATCTTTAAGGTTTCCGGATGCACCTTGTTGAACATGATATGCATATGGAAATTGTCGGTATTCTTGTGCGTACCGATTACCCGCTGATGGTCGGAGAACCCGAGAGCGTCAGCAAATTCCTTTTCAATATCCTTGAGAACATCAATGTCCGGCTTTTCACCTTCAGCAAAAGAGACGACAAGGTGATAATTGGGATCTGCCTTGCTGGTCTGGTTCATGCCCTGAGTGGCATTAATTTCGATAATAGCAAAATCAATATCCTTCAACTCTGTTCCTGCATCACAATTCGTCATCCAAAAACTTTCGAGCTTTTCGCCTTTCTCTTTGGCATCAGCAATATAGCGAATGAGGTTCCCGGCCCCTCGCGTGTTTCTAAGAGCAGTTCGTTTGGCAATCATATGGAAATCTTCTTGATCTTCTCGGCAATCAGCGTCTGGTTCTCTCTGGCTTCACGCAAAAGCAATTGCATTTCGGCAACGAGCTTACCATTTTGAATCTCGTTCATGCCCTTGAGCTGCAAGTTACCCAATCGGGCTAAGTCAGCCCGTAGTTTCATCAACTCCCTTATGAGTTCTTTGGTTGAGATGTCCGGCATTTTCCCTCGCAGGAAAACCGTCAACAGCAATCTGGATTGGGAGACATTGGCGTTTTCTGCCAAGGTTGCGATGTACTCCCTCTCCTGCTTGGTAACGAAAACCTTTATGAACTTTCGCGGCTCCTTATCGGGCAAGTTTCTCATCGAGCCATCTCCCTCGTTCGCCCTAGAATCTTATCTTGGCTACAGTTTCGAGAGAGAGACAAAAAAACCTGCCGCAGCGCCTCTTCCAGGCCTTTAAGGCCCCGCTCTGCATGAATGTCGTTCCAGTCAGTAAGGCCTTTGGCCTTTTCTTTGCTGGTCAATGGAGGAGCGATCAACTTACCATTGACCGCCTTTGCCGCTTCCCGACCCTTTTCAAGGCCAACATTGGGAAGGTTTTTGAGCGGTAACTGGTGGTCATTATCAGCTGCTATACAGATCTGAAGATCGGGATATTTAGTCCGAATTTCCTTGGCAACCTTGACCAGATTGCCACCATCAAAGGCGACAATGGAGGCAAGTCCGGTTGCTTTGTGAACCGAGGCCGCCGTTGCATAGCCTTCCGCAATGAACACCGCTTTGGCAACGCCACTTTCAAGCTGACGCTTGGGATCAATCACATGGAACAGCCCTTCTTTGCGACCATTTTCAAGAAAGAACTTGTCTTTCCCAACGAATTGAACGTTGTGCAGGTGCCCGTTTGTGTCACGAAGCGGAATAAGCAACCGGCCATCATCAAGCGCTTTGACACCATATCCGTCAACGCCTTTGCGCTTAAGATAGTCACACCTCTTCTGAGTTGCCCAGTGGGGGACATTCTTCCAGATCCCAAAGGCGGTTTTTGCAGCAGCATCCCGCTCTTTCGCGAGATCTTCTGCTTTCTTTTCCCGATTATGCTCGGCCTGAGCCATGATAGCTTCGCGCTGCTCCCGGCTCATTTCAACGGCCTCCCCACGCCATTGAAGGGTTTCATCTCCCTTGAAAAGCTTCAGTTGTCCATTGGGAACACCGCCATCATCAAAGCCGCGATAGGAGGCATTGCTTTTTCGCTCGCCATTGATGGTCACACGGTGCCACGAGCCGTCCATCTCTGGTTCACCTCTAAGGTCAACATCATGACTGCGCAAAAAGCTGGCAAACTGAGCGCGTAGATCCTGCGTGCTGCGCGTATTGTTCGGCAACCATTGTTGCAAGGCATCAGATAGCTTTTCTGAAGGGGCATACCAAAGCTTCCTCGAATTATCGAAGATTGCCCCAGCTTTGTCGGCGGCTCTGCGCTCGGCATAGGGAACTGCAAGGTAAGTTCGTTCGTCTGGCATTTCGAAAATCTTTCAAATTGAAAAAGGCAAGGTCTACGCGGCTTTGGGAGGAACCATTTGGGCCCGCGCAAGTAGATCCTTGTCTTGGAAATACAGAAGCTGACGACCATAGATAGGTGAATGGCCAGCTTGGAAAATCAGCATGTCGCCGGCTTTCGAAATGGAGCCATTTGCCTTCTTCTGCAGACCTGGCAGCGCCATGCATTCATCCGGGGTCAACAAGGGGCGGGAAATTTCAGCAAGGCTCTCCGAATGAGAGGCCCCAAGCTGATCGGTTCGCCAACTTGCAGAGGTGCGTTTCTGGATAATGGTCGTCTTTCCTGCCATGTCGGATAGAAGCCGGGCGGTTTCCAAGGTATTCGGAGCATAGGCAATGCGAACATGGCAGTTCGATACGATGGATTGCTCCCGACCATAGGCCTTTTGCAACTGGGTCAAGTCCTGCACGATAATGAAGGCCTTGAGCCCAT
Source organism: Cohaesibacter haloalkalitolerans (assembly GCF_003574655.1). Lineage (GTDB taxonomy): Bacteria > Pseudomonadota > Alphaproteobacteria > Rhizobiales > Cohaesibacteraceae > Cohaesibacter > Cohaesibacter haloalkalitolerans. The sequence continues at coordinate 36,384 of NZ_QNUM01000010.1, read as the reverse complement.
AGCCGCCCATGAAGGCAATGGATTTCTCAAAGATCTCCAACTTGCCAACAGAGGTAAACTCATCAAGCATCAAGAGCATCCGGTGCTTGTAATGCTTGACAGATCGTCCCCCTTCAAAAGCCATGTGCGATGTGAGGCGGGTTAGAAACTGGTTGAGCAGGATCCGCACCAACGGGCGCAGCCGGGCAATATCAGAAGGAGGGATGACGATATAGAGGGTCGTTGGTTGCTCTGCGTTCATCAGATCCGCAATCCTGAAATCTGAGGCTGAGATATTGTTCGAGACAATGGGATCGGAATAAAGGGCGAGCTGGGACGTTCCGGTTGAGTGAACGCCAGAGCGTTCGTTCGATGAGCGCTTGCGCATCCGCGCGGCACCAATGCGAACCTCATCATTGACGATCTTGCGCCCGGCATGATCAAAGGCATCCATATCGCGCAATAACCGGTCGAAGCTATCATCCTCCTCGCCATTGGATGGTTTCTCGGCCAATTCACGAATGGTCTGACCGACACTCTCATCATCACCGATAGACATAAACTGGCGAACATCGGCCAATGTGGCGGTGCGCTTTTCCTGAAGCTTGATCCGATACAGCACATGGAGAATTGCGGTTGAAAGCCATGCATAGCCCTCCTCCTGCCAGAAGTCCTTGAGCCCGGCTCCATCAGGGTCAATGATCATGATGGCGATGTTCTGGCAATCGGCAATCTCGTAGTCGGTGCCAATGCGCACTTCTTCGAGAGGGTTATATTTGGCTGATCCTGAAACAGCAGCAGGATCAAACCGAAAGACCCTCTGGCCTTGCGCGGCCCGCCATCCCGCAGACAAGGCATAGTTTTCTCCCTTGATATCAAGAACAAGAGCGGATTCCGGCCATGAAAGGAGGGTTGGGATGACAAGCCCCACACCTTTACCGGATCGGGTCGGTGCAAAGCAGAAGACATGTTCCGGACCATCATGGCGAAGCGCCCTGACCGAGCCTCGCTTGCGCCATCCCCCAACAACAACACCCTGATCGGACATCAGGCCTGAGCGTTTGACGTCTTTCGCAGTCGCCCATTTCGCGGACCCATGCAGATCCCTGGTATTGCGATCACTGCCGACAAGAGACGAACTGGCGCGCCTGTCTGCCCAAGCAGAGATGCCCATCACGACAGCAAACACCCCCAATCCATAATAGACCGGATAAAGAATTTCGTTCGGCACTTTCGCTAGAGGATGCTTGAACTGGTCAAGCAGCCATAACCACCACTGAGGATTGGCAAAGTCAAAGCCGAAGGAATAGCGCCAGCTTCCAATGATGGTGACGACAAGGAGGACAAAACCAATGACACGAATGATCGGACCCATGATATCTCCTCACGCTGCAAGGTTTTCGCCATCAGGCGTCAAGCGTCGCAGAATATAGCGGTCATTCTTCATCTCGTAGATCTCAGAGACAAAGCGACGGCCATCATTGGTACGGCGAATATGGACCACCAGATCGATCAACCTGGACATGAAGCCTGCAGCATCAGGAAGGATCTGACCGGATGCATTGATGTTCTCCTGAAACCTTGAAGGCACCAGAGCGGCGCTTTCGGCGTGAACCGTGCAGAGCCAACCGCGCGCGCCTGTGTTGAGCACATTCAATGCTGCAAAAGCATTCTGGGTTGATATTTCCCCGAAGATGAGATTGTCGGGCGAGATACGCATTTGATGGTCAAAGAGCTGTTGCCAGTCCATGAAACCAGCACCGGCGGCCTTATCACGCGCAGCAATCAGGGAAACACCATTGTAAAAGCGGTCGGTTTCCAGCTCTAGCGTATCCTCGGCGCTTACCACACGCCTATCATCCGGCAGGAAGGACAGAAACTTATTGAGCAGGGTGGTCTTGCCCGTATTGGTGGAACCTGAAATCGCGATGTTCCATTGGTTTCTAAGGGCATTGGCCAGATAGGCAATGTGATGGGGATCAAGGCCCATCATTTCCAGAGACACGTCGTAAGGGTGTTTCAGGCGAATAGCCAAGGACATGTCAGAGGCAACAGAGTTGCCAATCAGGCATTCAAACCGGTGATTTCCAGGGAGACGTGCCGAAAGTTTGGGCGCGGTATCGGGATTATACTCGATCCCGGAAATGTGCGCCAAACCCATACAGATTTCTATAATTCGCTTTCGGGTTAGTTCCGGCTCGGCAACCCGTTTGTAGCGATTGCCGTCCCTTCTCATTTCAAGGATAATTTCGCCAACCTTCTTTGATCGCAACTCAACCACTTCGGGATTGTCATAGTGACGGGAAAGGGGCTTGAGCAGCCGTTGAAGCAGCAGATCAGACATAATAGGTACCAGTGTAACATTGACATTTATCAGGGGAAGGACGTGCGGCACCTTAGCGCCGCACACTGATCACTAATCGTCGTAGCACTGATGGCTATAGGTCAGATTTTGAACGCTTGAAGCAAACTCATCCCCAAGCGTCTCGTCCGCATAGGTTATTGCCCCCTCCGGATACTCAATCTTGGTTCTGGTTCTCTTGGCTTTGTAATGGGTCAGCCTCGCTGACGAAGAAATAAGGATGTTCCAGCCTTTCTGACACATACGGGTGCCCGCGAAGTTGAGGGATGTTGGCAGATTTGCCTTGACTGTGCCTCCCGTTCCAACCTCAATTATCTGCCCGGTTGTGTCCATGACAGACGCACCATGTTTCCTATCGACATTGGAAGTGATCACAACATCCTTGGTGTTCACTTCATCCGAGACAACGGAACGAACGCATTTGTCACCCTTGTCAACGACAGCTCCATCACCGATAGGAATTGCATATTGGGTGCCGTCAGGTCGGGTGTAGATGTCACTTTTATTGCTCGGATAGAGAAGATTGCAGGCGTCATAATAAGCCCTTGAAGAATCTTCCACTTCTTCGATACCATCATGGGTATATGGGATCTTTTCGGCTCCATCCGCCAGATAGGCAGACTCAATCTGCTTTTCGACCCCGTCTACATTCAGAGTGATTGAGACAAGCTTTTGGGCATAAAGCTCTTCATCATTGTTCTTCCAGCCATCAAACATCCGAACACACTTATCACCCTGATCCTTGGTAGCCCCATCACCGATCGGAACTGAGTATTTGGACCCATCAGGCCGGGTGTAGACGTCACTTCGATTGCTTGGATAGAAAAGATTGCAGGTCTCATAATATGCCCGCTTGGGGTCTGCGATGTCCTCAAACCCGTCATGGGCATAGGAAATCTGGGCGGTCCCATCCATCAAATAGTTAGACGCAATCGGATATTCGGTTCCATTCACGTTGATGGAGATAGAGACAAGCTGCTGAGCAAAAAGCGCTTCATCATTATTCTTCCAGCCAGTAACGGTCACGTTGTGCGGATAGGTCGTGGTATTGCTCATACAGCCAGTGACATATTCGCGACCAAGCTTGGTGTCATAATAAAAGCGGGATTGACCGTATGACACACCTGCACTCAAATCATGGGTCCAGTTACCCGGATCGTCACATCCGTTGGTCGTTTCTTCAATCGTGGTGGAATTTGCGGTATCAGGCACACAGGCGCTGATATATTGCGGCTTTCCATCGACCATAATCTGTGTGCGATACTGCTCTGTTGCGGTCCCTGCAGCTTTATTGACGAGTACCGGACAAAGCCGAATGCCACCCTCATAGAAAACCTTCGAATGCTGATATCTGTTGCCGGTTTCCGTGCATGGTGTCACCTGATAGTAATTGCCATCCTCACCTTCATAGGCATACATCACCATTTCCGATGAAACGCCCTTTGAGAAGTCATGCTTCATCGTGCAGCTGTAGCTATCAGCAACAAGCTTGTAAGGCTCCAATGTCTCCGATGGTGAACAATCCTGCACCTTGATCTGGGTGTTATTGCCATTTGTATAAACAAGAGACGTATTCCGGCTGACCTTCATATTGTCGATATCAACCGACACAGAACAGCCATTCTCGATCTCGGAGATTTTATAGGTTTTCTCGGTATCAGGCTGGCAGTCGGAGATTTCCTTGCGGGTCGCCTCTGCGTCAATATAGTAGGACAGATATTGAGGGCTGGCGGTTTTACCATCCAGATCAACCATATCGCTACAAGTCGCATAAGACTTCTGGATGGTATAGGTCGTACCGTTATCGGTGCAGGCATCTTCCGAGGTCATCGTTCCATTGGTGAAGGTCTGGCTCTTGGATTGCACCCGAACAACACCTTGGGTTTCGTCAATGACAACCGGACAGCCGACAGTCGTCACGCGAACTTCAACAGTATCTTCAGGCTCTTCTTCTTCCGGCTCGATCCTTTCAGGGGTCTGGTAAGAACCAGCGATATCATTTGCACTCCCTCCACCGCTTGTGGAGGTTCCTCGATCTGTTCCGTTCTCCGTGTCCTTTTCTTCTGGATCTTCCTCTTCTTCGGATGGGGTTTTCTGGAGGGATTTGACAGCCGTGACAAACTCCTTTTCATTCCCGTTGACAGATATGGCCGTTGTTGGTTCCAACATGTCAGATTCAATATTGAACTGGCTGGTGAACTTGTCGGCCGAAAGAGCGACCGACGCATCATCCTCGTTGGATAGATTGGTAACAACAACCTGGGCAATCTTCTCGCCATCAACTGTCACGGTTCGCGTAAACCCCTTCGCAGAGATCCCGCTTAAATCAACCGGTGTCTCCGTGTTGGGAGATCCGGAGAAGGAAAGATTGACGGGAGATCCTTCTTCCGTCATTGCTGTTTCCAGCGTGGGCACAACGGTAAACAGGTTTTCCTTGATAACCGCTTTGGCGTCGCTTGGACTCGATGCTGCCAAAGCGGTATCTGTCGTTGCTGCCTGCGCACCACTATCGGGTGACGATTGAGCCATAGCGAGATTTGGTGTGAGCAAAGCTGCCATCACGAATCCCAAGCTCAATTGCTTTCGCAATCTCATAGATATGCTCCTTAGTTTGATTTGACCGGATCGGCCAGATACCAGTCTTTCTCTGGTCGGATTTGCACGCGGGTTCCCTGTGCAATTCGGATGATCGGGGTAAGATCAACCGTGTCCTCGAGAATGGCGGCGGTAATCTGCCCCACATTCTCGGAAACACCGGATGCTCCATTACCGATGATGTTGGAATCTGACTGATCAGCTGAGGATGCGGCCATAACGCCGGCTTCGACTGCCGACCCAAGGGCAGTCGTCAGGATGGCGCTGCCATACTTTTCCCAGAAGCGATTATCGACCTCACCCGAGAGGCCGCCATAGCCTTGGCCATCGCCTATATGGGAGGAAAGCTGATAGATTTCAGCGCGGCTTTCAGCCAGAAGAATTCGATTGCATGTAAAGCCGACACGGGTCTGCCCGACCTTATCGACTTCATCATAGTGACAGATCATGCGCGAGCCCTTGGGAACCAGCTTGGTTCGCCCATGAGCCCCGTAAACATCACGAGAGACTTGCACGATCACAGATCCATTGTCTGAAAGCTGCGAGTTCACGCCATTCTCAAGAATGCCAGTGATGATACGGTCAGCGGCCAGAATACGGGTATTGTCTACCGCAGTGGTGGAATAGCTGCGCTGAGCGCTGTATTTGCTGTTCTCTTTGTCAATGCCATCAGGCGGCGGAAAATTCGGAAGGTTCGCATTGTAGCGCCCTTCCGGAGCCTGCCTGCTGGCCAAGTCTCCATCAAGATCCACCTCAACAAGCCTTTGTTGAGCAGCACGGCGCTCAAGCATTTCCTGTTGCAAGGCAATCTGCAAAGACGTAGGGCCGGTTTCCTCTTTCACTTCGGGTTGGAGATATTGCGTCACATACTCGGTGACCTTTTTCTCCTTGACCACTTCCTTCTCAACCGGAACCTCGACCTGCTTATTGATAACAACAGGCGGCATTGTTATGACGCGTGGCTTGGGAGGGGGCGGCGGCGGCGTTGGTTTCTCATAGTCGAAAACCTGAGGGTCACTTTCCCCAACACCACGCGGGATTGAAGGGGCTTCGTGGCAGAGCCCCCCCAATGACATATTGAGAGCCAGGAACACAGAGCACAATCCCATGATCAGTCTCCCAAATACTGGATGCACATATAGGACTGACCGCTCTTCAATGTGATCAAGCGATGGGTGGATTCAACGACAAAAGTGGTTCCGACAACGCGGGTATTGACCAACTCGTCAATGTCATCGACCACCACATATGCCGTTGGAAGCTCGATATCATTCCATTTGTCGCCATACTGAATGTATGTGAAATTGTCGTCGCGATAGACCTGCTCGGGCTTCAGGTTCTTGTCACCCCACAATTTGTAGCTATCGAAACCACGAATTTTGGAAGGATCGAAAGTCGCTGTTTTCAGGAAGTCTTTCGCGCCAGTTGCCGCTGTTTGACCTTGCATGGAAGGGTTGGCAGGACCATTGACACCATCATCAAAGTTGATGACCTGCAAGCCACTCGTATCAATCCGGTCCTCAATCTTGAAGGTGAGGTCCGGAGCGTGCTTGGACCGCACCGATTCAGAGCGAAGATAGAAGGAAAGAACCTGGCCTTCTTTGGTATAGACCTGCATGGAGCTATCAACCCCAGACCCAAGAGGCTTCACCACCAGAATATTCCTGGTACGACGCTTGGCATCGAACCGGTTGGTATCACCCAGATCAACGCTTTCAATCTCCATTCGCTCTGGCAAAACGATGGCCGTGGTCATGTACTCGCGCAAACGGACCTTGTAGACGCACGTATCGCAAAGCGCTTCGATATGAACGCCCTGCCCTTTGGCTTTATATGACCATGCAGACTGAATCTGCCCGCCGATGGAAACATTGCGCTGCATAACACCGAAGTCACCTGAGGCTTGCAGGCGAGCCTGCTCTTCGGCGATTGCATCCAGCCCCAATGCGGCCTGCGCGGCGGCCTGATTGGCTCCATCAATCCGGCTTTTGGTGTTATCGGTAGCAGAGCGATTAGGGGGCTGCCGCACAATTGCAGTCTGAGCATGGGCGACAGGTGCACTCATGAACACCACTGCGGCCAGAATTGATGCGAATATGGACTTATTCATTTTTTGTAGGTTCCTCTTTGACTGCCATATTGAGGACGCGGATACCGAGGGGATTTTCGAACTTGTCGACTTCCTGAACGTCTTGCTGGCGAGGCTCGAGTTCGAGATAGGCACGCAAATGCCGCTTCTTTGGCTTGTCTCGCCCGATCTTGTCTGTCTGGATGAATTCAACGACAAACTGGTAGATGTCGTCATATCGAACGATCTTGTTTGCGCCGACCACTGTGATTGATCGGTTCAAACCATCCCCTAGAGCGCGGGAGATAAGATCTTTGTTCGCTTTGAGATAGGCGTTGAAGAAGTCGCTATCGCTATAGCGACGAACGCGATTGAAGCGCTCATTCTGAGTAACATCATCAATGGCCAGAATATCGCGAACATAGCGGCGCGCGATTTTCTCGACCATCAGTTCATAGCCAGGGACTTTTACAGAAACCGGCTCGACCGAGTAGATTCGATCATCATTGGGGTCCACCCGCAACAAAGCAAACTCGGTTGTTTTAAGCGGGAAAAGCTCACTTATGGTGCTAACAAGAACAATGATCGCCAAGGTCGCGGCTGTCGAATAGACGACGAAGAAACGTAAGAAAAAGGCGTTCCGGCGTGCCGCTGTTTTGAAGGCAAACGGATCTGCGTCAAGCACGGCTCTGTGGTTGCCGATCCCTTCCTCAGCTTGACGTGCTGCTCTTTTTTCCTTGCTTGCCGCCCTGTCGTCGGACTTCGGCTTTCTGCGGCTTTGCTTCTTGCCAAAAGAGAGCATTCTTTTATGAAATGGCAGTTTCGAGCCGTAGTAGACAGCAGGTTCTTCCTGCTGCTCATACGCGCTCCTCCTTGCGTCTCCTTCAGCCTGCTTTTCGTCATTTGCGACAGTAAGCATCAATGATGAGGAAACAGCCTCTGGCTCGATGCGCACAACCTCCCTAGGGGGCTTGCGCAGCTTTCTGAATATTTGGGTTAGAAATCGCATAAGGAACCTCAACCCACCCATTCAAAACGGGGAGCCTGATACTGGATCTCAGTGCAAGCACAAGGAGATTTGCGCATTTCGTCAACGCCATCCGGTTTGATAGGCATTTCCGTTTTCGAGAATGTGGAACAGCCTGTCATGGTTATGGATGAGGCAAAAATAAGCGCACTCAAGACTACTTTAATCATTTGAAATACCTTTCGAATTTCATTCTGTAGGGGTGGATATTTCGCCCGGCCTTTTGCGATTTTTGTATTTTTCGTAGCCTGACTTGGCTCCGTCTAGCGCTTTGCTGCCAGCATATTTCGTGATACCCACTCCAACGCCACCTGCGGCAGCTCCAGCCCCAAGGGTTCTGCCTGCAAGAGTGCTTGCACCAACCGAGCCAAGCATCGCACCAGCGATAGATCCTGAAATCGAAATGGCTTCTGACATTAGAGCGCAACCAAGCCAGCCCATGATGAGGGCAAGCAGATATGGCCCGGATGAAAGAGAAGCAAATTCTTCAGGAGAGAGGGAGGATTCGCCTCCAATATTCAGTATGTCGAAGCATTTGGTGACGATGGAAAAGACCAGTGTTACGGCGAGCATGGTTGCAATCGCACTGATGAGCGTGCGGATGGCCTGAGCATAAAGCCCCGAACCAAAAGGAAATCCGGACAGAGCAACGATGAAGGGAGAAAGACCGCAAATCAGGGTGACCCGAAACAGACAGGTTGCCGTTTGGGCAAGAAAGAGGATAAGCAGCAAGCCATACGGGATCAGGAGCAACACACCATAAATGGCACGCATGACGTAGGCTACCACTCCCCAGGGAGTGCCACTGCCGTCACCGATAAAGATTGCAACGATTGTGACAACCTTGGAGATCTGAGATTCAATTGCCATCAATAGCGAAGAAATTCCGCTAGCACCGTCCCCGCTATAGCCTGTAATGGAAGCTGACAAGCCGCCCAAAACGGAAATGGCGGTGTCAAAGACTGTACCAATAATAGCATCGACACCGAGAAATGCCCCAAAGCCGAGAACCATAAAGACAACTTGTTTCACCGCATGAGGTACATCAAGCGAGCCCAAAACCACCTGAATCCCGACCCAGACGATCCAAACGGTTGCAATTGCGATAACAAGCCCGGTAAGAGGTCCTTCCACGTTGGAAACCATCTGATCGACAAAACCGGACGAGTTATTGACGAAGGCCTCAAAAACTGTGCAGGTGGTGCAATCCATTATTCTTGCCCCTCTGCATCGGTCTCTTCAGCCAGATCATTCTCTACAGGGACTTGTTCATTGATGGTTGCAGCGGCCTGAACCTTGAGCATTTGGGCCATAAGCTGGTTCATATGGCTTTGTGCAACCAAGCGCGCCACATTGACTTCAATCAGCACCTGTAGACGGGCATTCATGTCGGCGGCAGATTCACCGGCCTTTTTGTAATCCTGAGCGGTTTCCAACGTCTCATCGGCTGTCTCAATGGCTTGGTCGGCCTGTGCCAAACCTTTGACAGACGCATCCGTGATGGTGTTGACCCGGTTCGTCTGGATGCCCTTGAGCACTTCCTTCTTTTCTGCCCATGACCCGGTCTGAAGGCTCTCCTTCTTTGTGATCAACCCAGAGCTGTAAGCCGAGCTGCGGTCACAAATTGAGCTGAAGGACATATTCTCAAGATCAACTGATGGCATCAGGTTCTTGTAATCAGGAACGAGGCAACTTTTTGCACTCGCAATCGAGTTCGCCAAGCTCTTGAAGTTGATGGATGGGATCGTGATATGCCCCATCTCACCAATGGCGGAGAAAGTATCATCGGCAACCTTCTTCACTTCCTGAAGCTTCTTGAGCTGATCGGTTGCCACCTCCAGACTCTCTTTCAACGTGTTGAGCTGGTTTTTAGCGGTTTCAAGCTGGCTTTTAAGCGCTGCAACTGACTTTTGCGCCTCTGCCAGATTGCTCGTATCGACAACCAGCATCGCAGCCTGTGATGTCGATGGAGCGCCCACCAGAGCAACGAGAAGTGATGCTGCAAGCAAATGTGATCTTAGATATGGGATAGCCATTGATCCCCCCATTTTTGTTTGATTTCGTTGAGTTCGCGAATTGGGGCTGGACCGGAGCGGTAGAAACGGATTGCGTCTCCAAAAGGCGTAAGGTCAATGTCGATGATGGCGCTCTCATTGAAAGAGCTGGCTTCGAACCGCTTGACAATCATGACCTGTCGGCCACCACGCATATCCCCCTGCCCCTTGATGAATGCGATCTGTTCAGAGGATAGATTGAGCGGTTCGAGATTTTTGGTATCGACGTTGGAGTTGGGAAAGAAGAACATGGTCTGGGCATTCTCAATAATGCCCGAGGCTCCTTCTACCGAGAGCAAGGCTCCCGGTTCCTGAAAGGCCAGCCCCACGAGCCCATCAAGCTTTCTGTATTCGCGATACATCTCAAGCGCGAGCTTGCGGAAGCCATCGTTGCGCAGAAGATTTGCAGCTTCATCGATGAAGATGGAAAAGCCACCATCAGTTTTGCGAGCGGCTTGAGAAATCGCGTTGGCAATATGGGCAATCACCGGAGGCCCCAACAGAGGATCTTCCAACGCCTCGTTCATATTGATCCCTGCAAGGAATGACTTTTCCAGAAAACCGGAAATCTGATCCCGAGGCGCATTGAAGACATGGGCATATTGCCCCTCTTTCTCTTCAAGAGAGACCCACTTTTCAAAAAGCCTGTGTTCGGTCGATAAACGAGGGAAGGAAGCCGTAAAAATATTGTTGAGTGTCCGTTCGCCAACTTCCAGATATTCAGACATATCAATGGCATTGCTAAGCAACGCCTCCATATTCTCCGTATATTCGTTGCCCGCGAGCAAGCGCATAATTTGAAGCGCCCTAAGTTTGGCGGTCTTGTCCGACAGGTCCGTATCCAGAGGATTGAGAGCAAGCTCGTCATATCCCTGATAGACACCTCCCATGGCCTCTACCATGAAGCGCGCACCATCCTTGGAATCGAACACATAGTTCCGAACTTTTGGAAACTTCGACAGGCCTCCAAGCAAATGCATGATAAGGGTGGACTTACCTGAACCAGTCGGAGCAAAGACAAGGTAATTGCCGGGGCTCTGCGGTTTGTCCGATACGTGAAACTGGAAGGCATAATTGGCGCCGGTCGGCGTCTTGAACAATCGGATTGGGCGATCCCCAAAAGGCGACTTCCACATACCGATAGGGGAAAATTGGAATGGCCAGAGGGTTGAGATATTGCTCTCATAGAGCCGCAAGGGACGTAGAAGCTTTTCACGTCCGGGCATTCGGTTGAACCAAGCGACACAAGCGCCCTTTGTCTCGACAGAGTAGAGCACCCGTGCCTTGTCAAAGATAGCCGTGATCCTGTCGATCACCTCATTGAGCTTGTCTTCATCTCTTGCCCGAACAGCCACCTGAAACTGCGTTTCCATGAGGTGATGTTCATCATTGAGCAAGTCCTCAAGCGCACCTTCAAATTCTGCTAGCTGTGTGCCAGTCCCAAAGAAGTTATGCTTCTGCTCCTGGACAGTCCGTGTGAAGAGAGCCACCTGTTGCGTAGTATCAAGCGGCTTGACGATATGGCAAATCTCTATCTCGGCTGGCAACGCCAAAATCTGGGAGATCAGAAGACCATTCATGGTTTCCGGCCAGGTACGAACTGCAATGATTTTATTGAAATAGGGGGCCGGAACGGTTGTCCTGATCAGGCCGTCCGTCGCAATATCGAGATCACATGCCGGAATATTGACGCTCATATTTTGAGAGATACGCGGCAGGAAGGGCATGAACTGTCCGCTAATCAGATAATTGACAAAGCTGCTGAGCTCGCAAGGATCATGAAGCTTTGTCGCTGCCAGCACAGGCCGCAAGCCATAGCTCTCAAAGGAGGAGGAAAGGCCCCTGCTCGTCTTGTCCATCTCGCTCATGGTCGGACAGGTAAGGACGAGGCACCAGATCTGCTCAAAAGCATTCTGGTAAATGCTCTGCTCTTTCTCACCGATTTCCTTGAGCGTGATAGTCGGCCATTCTGCATCAAAGCTGACATCTCGGGAGCGCTTCACGCCAAAGATACGCAGCGTTGTGTTGGGCTTCAGAAATTGATGGAATGCAGTTGATCGGGTTTTTGCAAGAATATCCTGCTCAGCCAGAGAACGCGTCTCATAGGCCACTCCGGACAAGGTGAAGATGCGGACATACTGCCCATCCTTCAATTGTAGGGTCTGATTGTCAGCAAGGATTTGATCAAATTCCAGCTCATTAGCCAGCCAATCCTCATCAATGTCACCGAGCAAATAGCGCGATGTTTTGGGATGAAAGAGCACCCCGGCAAAAAGAGCTGTTGTTGTCATGAGTAATGCTTGGGTGAGCATTGGTTACTTCTCCAAATTCTTCTTTTCACCAGCGACCAGATGGCGGCTTGGTTTGCCTCTCAGAAAAGTATTGGGCAGAAGGAAAAGAGTGTCGGAGTGAGGATCTTTGCGGCGCATATGAACGGCCCACACGATCCCAAGCGGCATCGTCACGATGAAAAGCACAAAGGCAACAGATTGACCGCCCACAACTCCGCCAAGCATGGAAAGGAGGACCACTCCAATGACGACAACGGAAAAGTGAAAAGGTGACATACCGAGAATTTTCATCGGCTCTTGCACATAGGTAGCAACGCTGCTTTGTGCTTTCATCGTGCTGCTCCCTTATGACGTTGCCGACAAGAGGGTCGTCAGGATACTAGGACCAACCATGATCAAAGCGCCGCCGAGCACATAGGTCAGTACCCGCCGAATATCGAAGTGCCCTGAAATAATGATGTAGATGCCGTAAAGGATCAGCCCGAAGCCGATAATTGCAGTCGCAATGCTCACGGTACCGCTCTGAAGGGATTCTGCCAGAGACGTGGCAGGAGAGGCCCAGTCAGAGCCAGCCAAGGCGTTGGAATTGCCAAGGACCATACCGGCAAGGGCCAAGGCCAGACGTAACTTGGGTTTTGGGAAATGAATACGAGACATGGTGATTTCCTATTGTTTGAGGATCACAAAGATGGCGATAACCGCCAGAATGTTGATGGAGGCAAAGAAGCCATTCCAACGGGTCATGCGCTGCATGGAGCGTTTGACAAGCGTTGTTTGCTCTGTGAAATGAGCGACGGCCTGAAGGTGAGTGGCGATATTCTCTTGTGTCACCGCATTGTTGATCTCTGAGACAGAGGTGACCGCTTCATTCAGCCTGTCATCGACGGTGGCGACAACTTCACGCACGCCAGATTTGCTGCGCTCTCCAAAAAGATCCATGGCCTTTGAAAGATTGGCTTTAAGCGTGTCTGAAAAGGCATTGAGCAAGGGCACAAGCGCCATTATGGGATCATCTTCAGACAGAATGACGCCGGAATGCCGCATAATGGCTTCTCTGGCATCTTCTTTCTTGAGAGCATCCCACTCCAGGTCCAGTTGATCTGGGGAGTGATCGATCCCGCTCATTCTGCGGCCTCTTCGGCAACAAGCGCAGCAGAAAGCCTGGATTGGTCTAGTTGAGCCACATGCGACTTCCAGATCTGTTGCAATCTCTGGCGGCTCATGATTTTGAAGTCCGGTGACTGGATCGCAGCTTCAAAAGTGAGGCTTTGCTCCATCATCGCTCTTATGTCAGCGCCAAAGGTTGCTTGTTGAACGCGAGGATGCAAAAGCAGCTCGAAAATCCTGTCTTTGTAGGTCTGGAAGAATTTACTTTCGCTAAAGCTCTTCCCTTCCCGACCAACAGGCCCGAAAAATTCGTTTTCCCAGATGACAAATTGAGCCGTTTCAAACTGCGAAATCAGCTCTCCAAGACCGTCGAGCGTGCTCTGAAATGCAGGACCACCACAAATGGGAGAATGGATCAAAACGCGCGTTCCACTGTCCTGCAGAAACGGAAGGGCCACATTCTGAATGAGGTATGATGTGAAGGGCACATAAGCACTCGTGCCAATATCGCAGATGATCTGCTCACCAGCCTCTGCTTCAACAATTGTCTCGATCATCTGATCAAAACAACGAGGGTTGATGTCATCTTCCTCCATAATCTGAAGGGGAATAGCTTTCAGCCCGGGGATTGTCGAAAAAGTAGGCGTGCTGGGATCACAATCAATCGCAGTTACCGAAACAGCTCTATGGGAGTAGTACTGGGCAATGATGGAAGCGGTCAGGCTTTTGCCGATCCCTCCCTTTGCTTGCAAGACAAGATGGAAGGTTTTTTCCATTAGAATTCAAACCTCTTTTTGCGATCAATTTTTCGGAAAGGGTTATCTTTGGAATTTCGGAAGCGTTCAGCCGCTGACCTTGATTGATCGACTTTTTTTGAATATGTTGGCTGGGTCGCAGCTTCAGAATTTTGGAATGTGCTTTGTGAAACCGAAGCGAGATTTTCTGTCGTCGGGACATTCCCTCCGGCATTGCCCCGACCAGACCCATCATGTTCGTGAGAATTGGTGCGAGCCATAGAGCGCAGGTGGGAGAAATCTCGATAGCTCACTGCACTTTTGAGGCTACGCATAAAGGAAGAATATGAGCTGGAGACACGCCCTCGGTTATTGAGATCAAGCCAAACCTCCTTTAAATTCGGCTTCACAAGGCAAAGTTGTAGCGTTTCCGTCAGCACAGCATCAACCTCAAAGCGAGATTGACCATAGGGCTGACGGACTGAGGTCCGTTCAGACGGCATGGTATTGTTCGCGCCAAAAGGCGCGCCCTTACTATTTATGGTAATTTTTGTGGAATTGGCGAATTGGTCGCTTCAATAACAAAGCGATTCAGCCATTAGTAGGCTTCAATGCACAAAGCGCGGAGCGCGAAAGTCAGCGACCAATTGCCAGATTTTGGGTAAGTTGGTTCTCCAATGCGAATGTTAAACTGGTACTTTAATGTTCGCTAGGTTCGGGTGGTCTTATGTGGAAGTGAGACCACTCGAACCGCTAGCGGCTTACAAAGCACACCATAGTGTCAAGGTGACTCCCTGTATACGGGAGGTTGACTCCTCTCCCATTCCTTTTCCACAATTTCAAAAATCATCACTAATGTTGAGTAAATTTGTCTTAACTGCGCGCTAGGAAATTCAACCAATCGTTGAGCGTGAAACGCGAATAAGAACTCTCTTGTATGACGAACGGTACCGTCATACCTATCCTGCCGTCCCACCTATTGCAATTTGTTGCGATAGGTGGCGATGAATTACGACAGATTGCGATTCCGTTGGTTGCAATTCGGAACATAAAAAGAACAAACTGCAATAAATTTCGATAGAATGCGAAACAAATTGAACTATTGCGATTATCCGAGATTTCCACGAGATATTGTCAGATTCTTCGAGTTATTCGGAGAAGAATTGCTATAAACAGCGATTTGTTGCAATAGATTGCGACCGCTCGGCTTCAAAACGCGTCAATAAGAAAACGTCAAAAAAAGAGAGATTTTCCCCTCTGAAGCCAGCGCAAAAGCGCGTCTCACACTTCGCTTGCGTGCTGCTCTTTTGATTGGCGTGGCTCCTTCATGGCTTCCGTTTTCTGTGCTCGGAGCGACAGGCCGGAGCGGGGTCAAGGCCATAAGCGCCGAACGCCAGTGAGGGGATCGCCTGCACGCAATGACCGAAGGGAATGAAGGAAGGGGACGCGGTGCAGCGCAGCTGTTCAGCCTTGACACCGCTCTGGCCCTAGCCAGAGAAGAGAGATAAGAAGAGGCTTTGCGCTCTGCCGACGGGCCGCAGGCCCCATGGGAACGCGCCCCAATGCGGGAAGGGAAGAGTGTCTTTAGCCATGGCGGCGGTTGTGCCGATCAACTCGCGTCATGGACACCTTCACTGCAGAGCCTTTTGCTGACGCGAGCGAAACGACGAGGAGAAAAGGAAGAAAAGGTTCGGAATCTTCGCCTACGAAAAAAGGCCGAGGGTCATTTCCTCAGCCTTCAGATGTGATGTTTTTCACCTCGGTTGACGAACCATTTTAGACTTTTTCTGGCTGTGATTGAAGCTTTTCTCGAAGGACTTCGAATGGAGCCTTTCCTTTCAGGCCAGCATGTGGTCTGTGGCAATTGTAATAAACTTCCCACTCTTTCAGTTTTACCTTGATGTCAATGTCATCAATATAGTCAACGAGCTGCCAAAATTCCTGCTTGTCGGTCCTGTGCGACCTCTCGACCTTGCCATTCAGATGCGGCGATCCTGGCTTGATATAGACATGCCGAATGCCGAGATCCTCACAATGCCAGTGGAATTTGGCCTGGAACTCGTGGCCATAACACCTTTGGAATGATGTTGATTTGAGGCTATGATTGGCTGCGTAGCCCTAAATAGCGTAGCAGGTGATCATAGCCGGGTTTCAGGTCTCTATAGTGGTTTTTGTAACAAACCACACTACAGAGGAGGCCGACTATGATCGATGCCAGTATTGCACAGCCAGAGACTATTTTGGTAGCAATTGATATTGCCAAGTCCCGCCATGAAGTTTTGATTTCGATTCCAGGCAAAAAACGTCGCCGCCGGTTAACGGTTTTAAACCGGTTGGAGGACTTCAATAGACTGGTTGCGTCACTTGCAGATTATGATTGCCCTGTCCGTGTCGCTTTTGAAGCCACCGGCAATTATCATCGAGCACTGGCTTATCGGCTCGGGTTGGCCGGTTTCGAAGTCAAACTGGTCTCTTCTGTTTCTTTGGCTCGCACCCGCGAAGCGCTGAACAACAGTTGGGACAAAAACGACCCCAAAGACGCGCAAGTCATCCTTCATATGATGGAGATCGGGAACGAGCAGTTCTACCTTGATCCACTGCTGTGCGGCACGAATGATCTTCAGGAGTTGTCCAAAACACACGATATCATCTCACGTTCAAAGACGGAACTTTGGCATCGGATCCTGACCCATTATCTACCTTTATACTTTCCCGAGGCAGAGCGCTTTCACCGTAGTTCACGCAGTGATTGGTTCTTCGCCTTTCTGGAGCGCTATCCGTCTCCTCATTTTATCTCGGCGATGAGCCAGGAGGAATTTATTGTAGACGCTTGGGAAGTTGTCGGCCGCAAAGTCTCAAAAGAACGTTTGCTTGCAGATATTTATCAGACTGCCAGATCCTCCATAGGCTTACCTATCACTCCAGATTCCGATGCCGCGCGAATGTTCAGATTGGTGCTTGGTGAAGGCCGCAGCCTCATTGCTCAGCGCAATGCTATTGAGGATCGCGCGGTCGATCTTTTAAAAGACAACTCTGATTATCAACTACTGACTTCGATCCCGGGCATCGGGCCAATCAATGCCTTGACGATCTTGGCAGAGGCAGGTGATCTGCGCCGCTTTCCTCATCACCGCCAGTTCCTCAAATATTGCGGGATGGATCTGGCGACCATTCAGTCCGGGACCTTTCGAGGACAAACCAAGCTGTCAAAATATGGCAACGCCAGATTACGCCGCACACTATGGATGGCTGGTCAGGTAGCCATCATGCAAAGTGCTAACAGTTTCCGCGATAAGTTCGAGCGATACATATCCAAGGACCGACACAATACCCATTTGCGCCGAAAGGCGCACACCGCAATCGCCGCCAAAATGGCCCGAACAGTTCACGGGATCATAAAACGCGGTGAACCCTATCGCCCCTTCTTTGAGGGGTGATCGACAGCAGAAGGACCCTTGTCTGATAGGGCCGTAGAGGCAAATTACTGACCTCGTAGATAATGTTCAGGCCTTCTGCTCAACGACAAAGAGATCTCGTCTTAAGGACGGTGAGAGCCGCAAAAAGCGTACTCTGTGTTTGTTATGGGAGAGACACGTTGTTGACCAAAACGCCGAACTGATACAAGATCAAACTTGCTGGAGCTCTTCAGCATGACAATGACCTGACGCCAAAATCAGAGTTTCATTCCGAATATAGGACGTTATCGGTCTGGATAGTGTGAATGCGGAATGGAAAAGTCTGCCGGATGTGGTCAATGAACTTGATGGCGTTTTCCTGCGTATGCCGATCATAAACCTGCAAGGCCCTGGCGCGCGTGGCGTCATCGATAGCAGTATATTGAAAGCGCCGGATCTTTTCGCCATTCTTGTAAAAAGTCAGGAACTTTACATCGACCTGAATCCGATGGCCGGGGACCTGCTTCTCATATCGTTTAAAGTCTTTTATTGAGCGTTTGGGCGTTCCTCTGGGAAGCTTGTTCAGGCCATGGCGCTTCAAGACCTGGTAGACCCCTGAAGTGGATACCTTCATGTTGAAATAGCGCTCCAGCGACCAAGAAATCCGTTCGGGACCAAAGTGATAATTCTTGCGAAGGTGCAGGATTTTCTCTTCGATTGATTGAGGCACCCGGAGGGTCGGGTTCTCTGGACAAGGCTTGGAGTTGACAAGGCCTATGTCACCCTTCTCAGAAAAGCTCCTTTTCCATTTGTAATAAGTCTCACGGGAGATCCCAAAGTATCGGCAGGTTTTTGCAATATTGCCGATCTTCTTGGCGTGGGCAAACACCCGCTTCTTGCGGGCAATGTCACTGAGCGCTCGTTGTTCCATGAATTTTCCTTCCTCGGCATTAAGATTATCAAAATCTGTCAACCGAGGTCAGGAATTTCATACTTCAGACATCCGACAGCTTGTCTCAATACACTCACCTGATTTCGGCCAGGAGCCGTTTGAGGTCCTTATAGGTCTTCGTGTGATTGGTATTGTAAATATCCTTGTTCTTACCCTTCGGGTTGAGAATGAACCATGTGTCACCGGTCACTTTGGTTCGGTTTCCGTGCTTTGAAAACATAAGTTCAACCTGAGCGACTGGATTGCCCTTTATGCGGTTCCGCAACTCAACGATATTTTTTCCGTAGCTCTCGGAGAAGGTTTTGCTAAACAGCAAGGACGTTTTGGTTTCTTTCGTAACCGAGTAGCCGAGTGTGGATCTCGTAAAGATCCGCTTCGCCTCCACTTTGGCCATAGGAATTGATTTCTGCGTCATATGAACCGCCAGACGGCTGGATGCTTCGGCCGCGGGACTAGCCAAGAATGCAGCCGCAATCAAACCCGCCAAAATTGCCTTTTTCATTTTGTCCCTTTCTTCACAAAAGATAGGAAGATTTTAAGCATCTGTTCTACAAAACTCAATAAATACCGTGACTTAACAGGGCACTAAAGCTAAAATAGTTAAAGAAACAAACACACTCTAAAGAGTAGAGACTATGCGTAAGATGCTTGCATCCTTGGCCGTAAATCTGGTGAGAATTGTCTCGCTCTTGCTTGCGACAGCAACCACAATGGCGCTCTCGCTAGTGATTGTATTCGCTATCTTCATCATTCTTCCCCTCGTAGTTGAAATTCCCGAAAGTTGGAAACAGCATGTAGGATTTTGGTCAGACCCGTCATTGTGGGCGTTATGGCTGCCTATCGCCTTTGGCCCGGCTGTGCTTGCTTTTCTTGTTCCGCCAATTGGTAATTGGATTCAGGATCAAGGGTTTGGCGCTCGCAAACCTTCCGCCCGTGAAACTGCTGTCATTGCCCAGGTCAACGAAAAACTTACAGTCGCCGCCAAGCAAAATAAGACACACATATTCCGGGTGATCTATCGCATGATGGACGATGATGACACCAATGCCTTTGCATATGGAACCAATCGTATAGTGTTTACCACCGACATGCTTCGAAAGTACGCAGCATTTCCCAATCAGGTTGACATGCTAGCTGCGATCGCGGCTCACGAGTTGGGGCACCATAAAAACTTGGATACCTTTTTCGGGACAATTCAGAATTTTCTGTTCTACCCTCTGCATCTTGCGATCTTCATTCTAAATTTGCTGTTCAGCTGGATACCAGTTCTAAGCCAAATCAACTTCTTGTTTGTTGCAGTAGCGCAAATTCCACTTTTCTTGTCGCAATTTCTTTCAGATTTAACGCGACAAATGGTCGAGTATCGAGCGGATGCCTTCGCAGCACGCCTTCTTGGGCCAAAACACTTTGCAGATATTCTCGACGATTTTGGAAAAACCGAACGCTGGAAAGGTGGCGGTGTTCTCGTTTCGATGCAACGCTCGCATCCCCCCTCCGAGCTGCGCCGAGACAGGATCTTGAAAGAGTTCGGACATCTGGTTCCATCAGACAGGCTCCATGCGCAAGCCGTGGAGTGATCGGACCAGGTTGAGATTTCCTTCCTCTGCGCGGTCGATCATTGCCTTGAAATACGCTGCCGGATGAGAAATCAGCTCGGGATCTCTGAGCGCCTTCTCGACAATAACGGCCAGACAGACGAGCGCCATCAGGTTGCCTTGTCGTTCAACACCCCAGCCGAAATCCCGGTCACTGAGGCCAATTGTTAGCTTCAGCATTTGCGCTGATCCCATCAGCTCCTGCCATGATCCGAAGGTGCAGCCAGTCACGGTTTGCACCTTTTTGCATGCAGTCTGTACTAACCCGATGGATACCTGATCCATGCAATCGATTTTGCCCCGCTCTGGCCCTTCGACTGGGAAAAATGGTAATTGTTTTTGCTCGATCTCGCGCCTAGGCTTTCCTCGCAAAGCCCATTGAGCGGCTTGTCCGCTCTTAGAGTTTGAGACTTGCTCGTTAGAGCAAGACCGCAATTTCTTATTACTAAATTTATCGGAATAGGATGTAATAGGTATGGTCGCGACACTAGTGTCATGCGCGGGTGACATTTTTGCATTTTCTTCTGTTTTATCCGCATCATAACCAAGCTTTGAGAGTGCCTCCTGATAGATGGATTTCATCACATCTGCACGGTCATGCCAACTTGCTCCTGTATTATCCAAGACACGTTGAGCACTCTCAACCTGCTTGCCAAGATCCACATCATCCTGCATAGAAAGATCAAGGATAGCACGCGCCAACCGCGTCACAGATCGTTTGGCTTCCCTCTCTGCATTCAAAGCTTTCTGGAAAGCATCAGCCTTCTTCCGAAAGGCAGCAAGGTTGAAGCAGGCCGGAGTAAAATCGAGGCCATAGGCCTGAACAACCTGCCCTTCCCTATTGCGATCAATGAAGCGACGCCCTGTCGGGCTATCCTTGTAAGCCAGGATACCTGCTTCAACGAGCTGCTTTAGGCCCCGGGTTACAGTTCGGGTCGTGTGCTGCGTATATTCGGCTAAGCGTTGATTAGAAATGGCAACGATAGGCGTGCAGCCTTCCTGAAAGTCGTCCGCATGGACCAAGCCGAGCAGAATATCCAGAATATGATAAGCCGTACCCTTGATGCCTAGAGCCGGCGCTGCGCGCTTGAGGGTCAAAGACAGCTCATGCTTTTCGATGATCGGGCGATTGTCCTGCTGAGCGAGAATTGCACTTATGATTATGCCATCCGAGAGAGACCGGAACTTGGCAATTGTAGTGTATGTCTGTGACATGGTACCTCCCGCAAAACAGCGGTTTGAGATCCTGTACTCCAGACAAAAGCCATAGAAAACCCGTTTTTGGTCAAGAAGGAGTCTTGCCAAATGAGTCCATCACACCTATAGTCATCTATGCATATATTTGAGAGTGACTAAAGTAGGTCGCTTTTGTCTATCGAATCAAACCCGTCAATTTGCCGATTGACGGGTTTTTCGTTTCCCTCAGATCAGATCATCGCTTTGCTCCCTTCTCTGCTTCGTATTCAGAGATCAGCGCTTCCATCTTTCGTCTAAGAAATTCAGCAAAACCTTCACCGGTAGAGCGATCGATCGAGAAGTCCAAGGTCTTGGTCTTCTCCGAAAATTTCACGATCCTTTCGCCCTTTCCTGATTGGAAGAACTCAGTGGTGCGCTTACTCGTTGATGTCGCCTTTTTCAGCTTGGAGCGTTGGGCCACCTTGAGAGCGATGCCGAAGCGCCCGTTGCTGTCTGCCTTTTTCCAAGCAGCAGAGTCCGAAGCCTGAACAATAGCATCCTCAGCAACATTTGGGTGGTCCACGAACACATCAGCAAGGGTCGACCAGCGAGGAAGTCCGATGCTATTTGCGCTTCCGATCAAATGGCAAACCTCATTGGGAATTGCATCAGCAATGCGCAATAGCTTTCGCAGGTTGGCTTTATCCTGAACACCGATGGCTTTCCCGATTACGGAATGGGTATATCCAGATGTTTGCAACGACCTCGCATAGAGCGCCTTCTCGATAAAGGACAGATCTGTACGATCATTGTTCTCAATGCCTTGGGCAATGACCAGCTCCTCATCCGAAAGCTCTTGCACAAAGGCTTTGACCTCCATGCCGAGTATGCGGCAGACATGAGCCCTCCTCGCGCCGTAGGCAACTTGGAAGTGTCCAGACTTCTCAGGATGAGGCCGAACAAGAATGGGAAGCTTCTGTCCTTCCTGTTGGATCGACTGCTTGAGTGCGATAAACTCCTCAGAGTCTTCGCTCCAAGGGAAACGATCAGCGACTGCGGAATCAAGAATCTTCTGAGGATCGATCATCTGAAACGCGGTTTCTTTGAGCTGGCTCTGAAGCTCTATCACACGCTGCTCGATCGCAGTCATTGAGGTCTTAAGCGCTTGTGTAGGGATGGAAGCCGCTGACCGGCGACCAGCGTCTTTCTTTGCACTCTCAAGCAGGGCGGCGCGATCAGACACATCGTAAGCGGCACTAAGCTTCTGCTTCCTCTTATCATTTGCGCTCATTTCCGCCCCCATGCTTTTTCAAGCAGATCGAAGATCTCACCGTTTACCGCGTTCACAGAGTCAATCGCTCGAATGTAAGTGTCGCGACTAACGTCATTACGGTTCAGTTCATACAGCGATTTGTTCTCAAGACCGGCGTTTGCAATTGCAGTCGTGTCAAGCACAGTAGTCCCAATGATCTTATCGAGAAACAGTGAGCGCATCATCGCGGCCAGTGTGGTCTGAGGTACATCGTTCGGATTGTGCCGGGTGATCAGCAACCGGAAGAAGTCATGGGCAAATGGCGTCCCTGCGTCTTTAAAAGCCGAAAGCATCTCGACCAACATCGACAGAAACTGAGACATACTCGCCACATCAATCATCGCTGGCTGGACGGGAACTATCAATCCCGTCGCTGCATAAATGGCGTTCAGTGTCATGTAGGAGAGCTGCGGGGGAGCATCGAGGATGACGACATCATAATCCTCATCAACCGTCTCGAGAGCTGTCGCGATCCGCCGCACAAAATGCGACTTCCCAACGAACTCAGGGTTGGAAATTGCTCCAGGTGTTTCGTGCTCGAAATAGTTCAGCTCAGCATGTGCCGGAATGAAGTCTAACCCGTGAAAATAGGATTTTCGGATCACATCCTTCATCCCCGGGCGCTCTTCATCGTAGCAAACCACCCCATAAATCGATTCCATCGACCCTACATCAATCGCAGCTCGGATCCCGAATGTCTCGGTCAAACTCGCCTGTGGATCTAGATCAATTGCAAGAACACGCATTCCCTTCAATGCGAGATACTGTGCCAGATGAATGCTCGTTGTCGTCTTGGCACACCCACCTTTGAAGTTCGCGACAGTGATGACCTGTAGTTTTTCCTCGCCCTGTCTGCGTGGAAGGAACCTCAATGCATCGGAAGCCTTTTTAGTGGCATAGTATTGACGAATGTCGTCAATATCAGAGAGAGTATAACGTCGAGCCGAATTCCCCAGTCGAGCAACTGGCGGAATCTCACCATCCAGTTCCAGTTGTCGCAATCTGGTGCTTGTTACACCAATAAGCGACGCAGCTTCCTTGGCCGTAAAAGACCTTAGGGTCTTTTTGGCTTCGGGCGGATAAGTTGCGGTCCAAATGCGATTGATCTGTTGATTCAACAGCAACGACATTTCAGAAAGAAACTCTTCCGTATCTGTTTCCTGAACAGCGTCCATAACGTAGCCATCTCCTAGCAGACCAAAAAATTACGGAATATAGATCAAGGCCCGCAAAAAATCGTAAGCAGATCATGTTTGAGGAGTCCCATCCTGTCAAGCAAGATAGGGTTAATAGAGAGTTAATATCGGTTTAACCTTATGAAAACATAGCAAATATTTCGAGATCCCAGCCTGAGGGATAACAGTGGACTCTCCCCCTAGAGTTCAATTAAGTCTCAATATGTCAGAATCGATTCTCCCTGTAGCCTACCGATTATACTCATCACCGGTAAGTTACTTAGGATCGAGTTTTTTGTCTTGCATTTTGGCCATCCAAAGTCACCATAGATAATAAATTCAATGTGTTAAGTAGGGGGTTAGCTAACCTCTTTTTGTTTTCACACATTCCTACCATATAAAGCCGATGAGCGACAACAGGAGCGAGGGCGCAATTCCAGGCGCGGGAAGCGCGACAGGAATTGCGCCGCGATGCTTGCCCCCTGCCCTTCGCTCTCGTCTCGTAGCGGCAGGACTCATCCTCTCATGAACCGCTTGGCACTTCGAAGGTCCGACGCGACATCGACGCTTCGCCCGTTCTCATAAAGAACGAAGATCGAGCGCTTGCGGGTTGGCTCCTGCATGGCGATGAAGTCACGGCGCCTTCGCGCCGTGTCCTTCTTGACTGGCTCCGGCTTACGCAGCATCTTTGGCCTCTTCAGTCTGCAAACTCTCCGGGATCGGGTGGGTCTTGCTGTCAGAGAGATAGACAGCAACCCATTGCGGATACTGACCGGGCCGCCGCTTGCGTGGGTCTAGACAGGTCTTGAAGCGGAACGTCTTGCATTTGGAAAGTCGGGTGCCGCGATAGCAGGAGGCAATGGCGGAGTATTCAGCCTTGGTGAGTTCGATCTGAGTGTAGGTTATCACTTCTCCAGGATGATACTCGTTCTCGGAATCAAGCGTCTCGGCTTTGAAATTGAGGATAGAAGGCTTAGCGGTTTTCTTGGCTGGTACCTGATAACCGGTATTCTGCATCAGGTCGCGCCAAGCATCATCAGACAGGATGAGGTATTTGGTAGACGTGCCGCCGACCAGATGAAGAGGCAGCGGGACAAGGCATTCGAGTTTGAAGCTCCCCTCCTCCGTCCTTGTTGCCTTCGGCTTCTCGGCTCCATGCTCCCGGGCAAAAGCCTGAAGGATGGTTGGGGTCAGAGCGTTTTCGAAGCGCACCACGTCTCCCAGTAGCTCACGCTCATAGGCAAGACGGTTCAACAAATGCTCAATCCAGCGATGGGCAATGCTGTCATTTACAAGGCGGGTAAGCTTTTCGATCATGTCGAGCCGATAGGCTTGCGGGTCGATCTCTCCATCGACCATTCTCTGCCATGTGCCAAAGGGGGCAATGCAGACGGTCCCGATTTGACCGACGCCAACCAACTTTATAATGAGCTTATGCGATAGGTTTGCTTGGAAAATTTCCAGCGCTTTGGCGTAGCTGTTAAGCGTGCGTTGATGGTCGCGCAGATCAGCGAGTAGGGTTTTAATGCGGCGGGCGCGTACATCGGGCCGCGCTTTGTAGTCAGCATGACGCTGCACGCTCTCGGCTCTGTAGAGGTAGTGAGAAGCCGCACAACTGCTCTCAACGGCTTTGCTCATATTGTTATGCATACGCTCTTGGGTCCGGCGTGCCTTGCGCTCGGAATGATGCCCCACAAGGATCGGCTGGCCGAACTCGAAAGCACGGGACAGCGTGTCGGCAGTGGCGGTGAATGCATTGGCCTTGCGGGTCTTGTTAGTGGCGATGGCGTCCAGCCGCTCGGCTTTCATCTCGGCGCGCTCGGCAAGGGTCGTGCCTTCTGGCTCGATCTCACCAGCAATCGCAAGGCAGAAGTCTTCGCGGGCAGGGGTCCAACTCGGGGCTACAAAAAGCTCCTGCTTGGGTGCCCATTTGAATCCTTCTTTCGTCACCAGCGCGTAGGTAGCCGTATCCAATCTGCTATCGGAATAGAGGCGAAGTTTGTTGTCCTCGGGGGAATAGGTGGCTTCTACGCCTTCAACGCGTTCGATTTTGGTTTCGGTGTTCGACATTGACATGCTCCTTGTTCGCTCGGCTTGATTGCCTTTCACTTTCTCTCGTCGTGCGACAGGCCGGAGCGGGGTCAAGGTCACAAGCGCCGAACACCAGTGAGGGGATCACCTGCACGCAATGACCGTAGGGAATGAAGGAAGGGGACGCGGTGCAGCGTAGCTGTTCAGCCTTGACCCCGATCTGGCCCTAGCCAGAGAACAGGGACAAAGCAGGGCGCGAGCGCCCTTCCCCGATTAGCCTTTGGATGGTGGAATAAGAACGGCGAGGAAAGGAGGATCAAAAGGGTCGAATGTTCCGCCTCACCTTTACCGGTAGCCCGGTCGGAGGGGAGTTCGAGGGGCGGGTGTGGCCCCCTCGAGGCAAAGCCAGCCGGTCGATCCGGTTGGGTTTGCCCCAAGGCGATCTGCTCTGAAGGGGCTTTCACCCCTCCGAGCCAACCAGCCTATGCCACCATATCGAACAGGTCTGTTTGAAAGGGCACGGAAATGGTAGGAGCGGGAAACTCACAAACCGCAATCTCGACGCTGGGGGAAACCCCTTTCCAGTCGCCACGATAGATTTCGGTATCGATGCCGCATCCCGGCTCGATGGTAATCCCGGTCTTCTCCGAGAAGCTTTTGAACTTCCGGCTTTCGGAGCGCAGATAGTAGCGTTCGCCAGAGTAGCGGAAACCGGCTGAGGTCTGGGGTAGAATGAAAGCACCAAACTCAGCCATGCGGGATGCAATTTCGATCACTTGAAACTCAAAATCCATTCCTTTTTCTGAACGGGTCCGAACCTTACCAAACGGCGGGTTGCTGATGGCACAATCAAAGCGACGGGTAGGGGCAAAATCAAAGACAGATGCACAAATCCAATTGGCTTCGGGGACAATCTTCTTGCCAATCTCGACATAGGCAGGATTGATTTCTACGCACGTCAGGCTTTCGACGCGGCCCGACCAAAGGGCATGAAGGGACAAAGCCCCGATGCCAGCACAAAGGTCGATGACATGGCCATTCATAATTTCAAGGGAAAAGTCGCGAGCAAGACCGCTAGGCGTGAAGAATGCACCGGCATAGGCGTTGTTATGGCTTGCGCCTTCCTGCCAGTTGTCGAGGACAAAAAGCTTTTCGTCATCAGTCAGGCGGTCTTTGGTCAGGATGGCTTCAGCTTCGTTGTGGGCTTTGGTCTGTGCTTTGGTGAGTTTCATGATGCATACCCCTATGCGTTCGAGTTGGAACTGGCGGCTCGTTTGATCGCCTTTCACTTTCTCTCGTCGTGCGACAGGCCGGAGCGGGGTCGAGGTCATAAGCGCCGAACGCCAGTGAGGGGATCGCCTGCACGCAATGACCGAAGGGAATGAAAGAAGGGGACACGTTGCAGCGCAGCTGTTCAGCCTTGACCCCGCTACGGCCCAAGCCAGAGGAACACGGATAGAGCAGGGCGCTTTGCGCCCTTCCATTTCCCGCTTCTGGTTTTCTGGTCCAAGACACAAAAAAAGCCCCTCCCGAACCAAACCGGGAAGGGCTTTCTGAAGCTCTCGCGGGGTATGCAATGCAAGAGCTTCAAATATGTCGGACGGGTTAGGACGCCTCTCTGATGTCCGCAACGGCGTCTCCGGTATGCAGAGAATAGCCGAGGGCCTTCAGCACCTTGAATACGGTCCCAAATTCTGGATTTCCTTTGTCACTGAGAGATTTGTAAAGGCTCTCACGAGATAGACCGGTTTCCTCAGCAATTTTGGTCATTCCCTTCGCACGGGCAACGTCACCGAGCGCGGCGGCAACAAGGCGGCTATCACCAGAAGCCAAAGCCTCGTCGAGATATGCCTTTATGTCTTCTTCAGTCGTCAGATAGTCTGCAACATCGAACAGCGTTGTCTTCAATGGCATTTCAATCTCTCCATTGCTCTGCAAGGCGCTTGGCTTCATTGATGTCTCGCTGCTGGGATTTCTTGTCACCTCCACATAGTAGAATGACTAGAACGTCACCTTTCTGCACGAAATAAACCCGATAGCCTTTGCCTTCATGAATTCTGAGTTCGCTGACACCTTGCCCAACTGGCTCCACGTCCCCGAAATTCCCCAAGCTTACGTTTCTCAAGCGAGCGAATATC
The DNA here is from genome assembly GCF_003574655.1 of Cohaesibacter haloalkalitolerans. Classification (GTDB taxonomy): domain Bacteria; phylum Pseudomonadota; class Alphaproteobacteria; order Rhizobiales; family Cohaesibacteraceae; genus Cohaesibacter; species Cohaesibacter haloalkalitolerans. The sequence continues at coordinate 8,393 of NZ_QNUM01000010.1, read as the reverse complement.
TTGGCTCTCGCTCTGGTATCCTTCAAACGGCTCAGCCATTTTTCAAATACCTCTGTTTGTCTCACTTCAATCATTTAACTGTATCCTACAGGCTACAATCTATCAAATCGGTGTCTTCAATTCAAGAGGGAACCCACCGCGCCAGACTTTTGTGTCCGGTCGCGGCGGGACTGCTGGTTTAGGCTGCGAGGTCTTGCTCGTCTTCTTCTTGGCAGGAGGTCTGCTCAAGGGTCAAGGGCTGGTTGATCATGCAGTCCGGCACCCAGGATGCAATGCGGTCCTTTGCCTCTGGTGAAAGGCCGTTGCGGTCCTCTTCATTGTTGAACAGGCCATGGAGCCGTGCCACCTTGTCGCTCTTTTTCATGTTGGCAAAGTTGGCAGAAACAGGCTTGCTATCAATGAAGCTCATGATCTCGTCCAATTGAGGCGACTTGAGGCGTTTAAGGAAGGTGCTGTTGGGTGTCCATGTGTTGCGGACATCGAGCTTCACTGTGTCAGCTAACAGGTCCACAAAAGGGACAGGATTGCCAACATGGATGTTCGCGGTCAAAGAGCGAGCAACAGCAGCGGTTAGAATATCGGTCTTTTCCTGATCTGTCTTCTTGCGAAAGGCTGCAAACCGCTCGGCCACGACATTGGCGCTTGGGCGGTTCCAGTCGAGCCCGAGAGTCAAAGCCTCAGGCAGGGTCTGGCCATGTTCCTCAACTTCGTTCTGCGCGAGACCAGAGGCGATATCACAGGGCAGGGCACTTTCCCAAGCCTTTGTCACCATGGCGAAGATGGCAATGTCCTTGGCAAGGTCGTCGTCTTCGAGAATGGCTGCTTGCAACGCCCCGGTACGGATTACGGCCATATCAGCAAGCAGGGCTTGGGAATGATCCGGCTTTTCTTCCTTGATCACGGCGGGTTCTGCGACAGCCTCGCTCTCTGCCAGAAGACCAGCTTTGACCGCTCCCTCGCGATCTTCAGGTCGCACATAGCCTTCGTCTGCACGGATCGTGCCTTGACCATCAAGCCAGAGGTAAACGCCTGAGAAGTCCATATCAACAGGGAGGAATTGGGGTTTCTGAACCTCTTCCAGTCCAGTCAACTCTTCGACTTCCAGCTCGGTTGCCTTGCCTTCGTTATAGAGGACCATCAGAGCATCAAAGCGGCGTTGGGTTTCTTCTGAAAGAGAGAATGGGGTCGGGTACAGGCGGTCAAACTTGGCCCGTTCATCGTAGGACATCATATCCTCCCCGACTTCGACCCATTTCCAGCCTTCGGCCAGAAGGGTCTGGCGCTCGGCTTCAAGGGCTTCGCGGGTCAGACGTTCAAGGATATCGGAGTCGAGGAAATAGACCTCTTCCCCAAACAGGTCTTCGCGCACTTTGCCACCAGCCGCTTCATAGGCTTCCCGGCCGACAAGACGGGCACGGCGATCCGTGGCGGTGTTGGCTTCTTCCATCAGAAGCCGCTTGATGGTGCGAGCGTTATCACCTCCCCATGAATGGCTAAGGCTTTCAAAAATGTCAGCCTGTCTTTCCTGATCATCACAGACGGTATAAGCGGCGGCTGTGTCGAGAGTGATTTCGCCCTTTGTCAAGGCTTCAAGAATGCAAGGGGCAAGGTTTGCCAGCTTCAAGCGACCTTTGACGTGGCGCACGGTCTGGGCAAAGGCAATCGCAATCTTTTCAGAGGTGAAGCCTTTCTGCGCCATGGTGCCATAGGCTTTGATTTCTTCAACGGGGTTGAGGTCTTTACGGGCGTTATTCTCGGTGTTGGCCCATTCAAGGGCCTGCTCTTCATCATCCGCGATGCGAACAGGCACCGGAAAGCTTGCCAGAATGTCATTGGTTTCGAGTAGGTGGGTGAGGGCACGAAAACGGCGTCCCCCGGCCACGATGCCGATTGTGTCACCCTCCTTGATGCCGATAAGGTTCTGCAGGAGGCCACAAGCCTTGATGGATTGGGCGAGGGCTTCAATGTCTGCGGCGTCCACGTCCTGACGCGGGTTGATAGGTGAGAGGACCAGCTTGGAAAGCGGGAAGTTGGCGATGGTTTTGGAAGCAGATTTCTTTGTCATGGTGCATACCCTATGTGTTTGGATTGGGAATTGGATCAGGCGAGGTCTTTGGCGGCGGCGAATGCGGTATCGCGCCAGCCGGTTTGAAGAAAGAGAACGAGGAACGCTTCGGCAGTCTGGAAGGAAAGACCGATCAACTCGTCTGCATCATCATCATGAGGAATGAATTTGTAGGTGATCAGTCGGCCACCATTCTCAAGCTCAAAACTGTCGTAGCCACGGTGTGTCCAATAGAGAATCTTCTTATGGCTTGGAATGAACTGTCCCTGTTTGAGTTTGAAGTCAGGCAGGGTCTGAACCAGATCGATCAGATTGCCAAATGAAAGCGGCTTACTGGAACTTATAGTTTTGGGGTCGAGCGACCCTTTTGCCGTTGGGATGAAAGTCATGATGCATACCTCGATGCGGTTGGATTGTAGCTGGCGGCTCGTTTGCTCGCCTTTCACATTCTCTCGTCGTGCGACAGGCCGGGGCAGGGGCAAGGCCAGTAGATCCGAACGCCGGTGAGGGGACCGCCTGCACGCAATGACCGCAGGGAATGGAGGAAGGGGGATCGGATGCAGCGCAGCTGTTTAGCCTTGCCGCTGATCTGGCCCTAGCCAGAGAACAGGGAGGAGAAGGGCGCATTGCGCCCTACCAACGGGCCATAGGCCCCAAGGGAACGCGCCCGATGTAGGGAGGGAAGAGTGTCTTCAGCCGTGGTGGCAAATACATCACCAAGGGATCGTAACCCCATGGCCGAAACCCGCAGGGGTTCGGGGAGCAAAGCGACTAGAGCCCGGTCGCCGCTTGCCGGCGATGGTGCCTGCGATTGCTCTTCATGGCAGGAATACTGAGAAAACGACTTACCATGAGCGACATCCCAAAACGGCGAACGCCCGAAAGCCCTTGCTGGTAACAGCTGAACGGCTACCAGATAGTCTTCAAAGCCCCGCCGCTTTGGTCAGATTGACACGAAACCGATCTCTTCGGCGCTGATAACGGCGCGTCATTTCAGCACTCGCATGACCGAGCTGCTTTTGAACGTAGCGTTCGTCTATTTCTGCGGAGGACGCCAGACCGGCACGCAGGGAATGGCCGGCAAAGAGTTTCTCGCGTTCTTCCCCAGGGAGATCTCCCCGGATACCTGCTCTTGCGGCCGTCCGTTTGACGAGGCGGGACACCTCTTGCGCATTGAGGCGATCCGGCCCAATCCTCTTGCCTCTGCCAGTCACCCTGCGAAACAACGGACCGTGAGCGATCTTGCCAAATTTGATCCACTGTTGCACGGCTTCGACAGGGCAGGTCGCGCTCGAAGAGCCTTTGCCTATTTCTACTTCTCGCCAGCCTGTCTTGCCACGCAGGGTAACAAGCAAACCATCATTGAGGATTTCAATCCAGCCGTTGCCATCCTCTGTCTGGTCCCGGCCGAGATCAAGGGCGACGATTTCCGAGCGCCGGAGCCCACCTGCAAATCCGAGCAGCAGCATGGCTCGGTCCCGAAGGCCCCTGAGGCTGCCCGCATCAAGGGTGTCGAGCATCTTCATGAGATCTTCCGGCAGAATGGCTTCCTTTTGATGTGGTGGAGCAGCATGGCGATTACGGATGCCGGCGAGAATGGTGGCGATCGTGCGATCCTTGCGCTCCAGATGCAGACCTCGCTGCGTATAGTTCCAGCAAATGGCTGACAGGCGACGTTCAATGGTGGTAACCGCTGCCGGGCGCTTGGTCGGGGTTGCCTCTCCTGAAGCCAGGGCCGTGATATAGAGGCCAACCGTTTGAGGCTCTCCTGACGTCGCGGAGACGCCATTGCGGCGGCACCAACCGACAAAGTGCTTCCAGTCGGATGCGTAGGCGCGCCGGGTATTGGCAGAGGATGCCGCTTCGACATAGTCCCGGGCACGATCGATCAGGGGTGCCAGATGGGGCTGGGGAGAGGATGGGAGGGCTGATGTGCCATGACCATGTTTCTCTGTGGGCGCAGCTTTATCCGCAGTGCCGTTCTCGTCGGGCACAGAGGCGTTTGGGGCTATTTGGTCGAACTTTTCGCTATCAGGGGCCATGATTTCATGTCTATCGAAAAACGACTGATAATGCAACATTATCATTCATTCTTATCGTTAGACAAGCTGTGCGCTTTTATGCAATATTATCCTTATAAACCGCTCATCAATTGGCTGCCCTGTGCATGACTTTCCCGCTGTCTCAACCGCCAATCATACCAGGCGAGATCCCTGCAATCCCGCATTGGGGACGTATGGATGAAACCCACCTGTCTCTCTCAGACGCGGCTTTTTCTGCCGGTATCGCCCTCACTTCTCTCGATAATCTCGTTAAAAGTGAACCGATTTGGGCCGGTTGCTGGCGGGCACGCCAAGCCCTCACCTGTGCGGTTGTGACCTCGCAAATGATGGGGCGTCGCCAGGAAGCTGCGGCCTTGCGAGACATGCTCCTGCTCACGGCCCCGGGGGATGATCCGGGCCCGGCTGGCCGTATCGCCACTGGCTACAGGAACTGGACCAAATCAAACGGGACGGTCAATACCAAGACGCTCCGGAGGTTGGCTGACGCCTTCGGTGTGCCCTGGGATGACGCGCTTGCCAGATTTGTCACTCTCTTTGACGACGCGCTGCAGGTACGAAAGGCTGTGCCTTTTGCGGTAGCAGACCTGTTGGCATCAGCGATGGCCTTGAGACCCGATGCCGAGTGTCTCGCCTGGTTGCTGGGAGACTGGCTGATTGCCTCAAGGCTTGGCTGGCACTCCCCCGTGCCGCTGCTGGTCACCGAGCGCTATGCCAAAGCCTTTCGCCTTCCGGCAGACTCCCGGCGTGTGCAGCCAGGAGAGACAGCGTTTCAGCGAGCCGTGTGCCTGTCCCTGATCCATGCGGCAGACCATGCCTTGCAATCGGCCCGACCAATCGCGCGTCGCGCTGACTGCCTTGTTGCGATGGCGCCAAAGCTTCGTACCAGAGGAGCCGAACCTGTTATCAAGGCCTTGCTTGATGACGACGCCCTGCTGGCATCAGCCCCCGGGTTTCATTTATCGCGTTGGGCCAGCCGGCGCCTGTTCCAGCGATTGCTGGATTTGGGGGCGATCAGGGAATTGTCCGGACGCGCATCCTTCAAGATATATGGACTGTGATGATGGGACGAGAGCATGCAAAGGGCAGGGGGGCACAAAACAGCCCGGCATCGGACGATACCCTTCTTGATCGGGAGCTCCTTGATCTACCAGCGCAGCTGCGCTGGCGGGAATGGATGCTGCGCGTTGAGGCCGTGATTTTTGCCTCTGCGCAACCGGTTTCTCGCGAGCAGTTACAAAGGGTCGTTGGGAAGGATTGCAGCGTCGATCTGCTGATTGAGGATCTCATCGAGGACTTGCGTGATCGACCCTACGAGCTTGTTTCTGTCGCCGGAGGCTGGCAGCACAGGACCCGGGCTCGGTTTGCCGAGGCCATTCGGGCATCAAACGCGCCCACACGCTCTACCGCTGCCAAACTATCCCAATTTGAGGCCGCTGTGTTAACCGCGATCAGCTATTTCCAGCCCATCACCCGCAATGAATTGACCAAACTGTTCGGCAAGGACGTGTCCCGTGATCTGATCGGCAATCTGCGCGGAGCCGGCTTCATTGCCTCAGGGCCGAGAAGTCCAACGCCCGGTGCGCCCTATAGCTACATTACGACAAAGCATTTCCTGATCGTGTTTGGACTCGAGACCCTCAGAGACCTGCCGGATATGGAAGCGCTCGAAGACGCCGGCTTGCTCGGGCGATCCGTCGACTAGTCACAATAGAAATCACGGCAGGTTTCTGCATCGTTCAACCAAGGGCAAGACAACTGTGTCGGAAGTGAGCCAACGCCTCAACAAATGCAAGCGAAAAATGGTCACAAATGGTGGCATTCGAACTGCAGATCACAGGCTGAGCCGACAAGCGTTTTGCCAATAGGCGACGCAATGCAAAAATTGCGCTTCCTTGATGCCTGTATCGAGGTCATTAGTCATCGATAATGAGCGGCGTAATCTGGCGTTGCCATATTTTGATAGTTTGGTCTGAGGTGCGGCTATGATCGCCTGCTACGCTATTTAGGGCTGTGCAGGCAATCATAACCTCAAATCAACATCATTCCGAAGGTGTTACGGCAGTGAGTTCAGCTCCCGCGATCTCGACCTATGGGCCCATTTAGACGGGGTGGTCCTGGACTTCTCAAGACCAGGGAAACCAACGGACAATTGCTTCATTGAGGCCTTCAACAGCAAGCTTCGCTCAGAATGTCTGAATGCAAATTGGTTCATGACCCTTGCGGATGCGCGCGAAAAGTTGGAGACTTGGCTCAAGCACTACAATGAGGATCGGCCTCATTCGGCAATCGGATACAACGTCCCGATTGCTCTGCATAATCCCGGTGGCGTAACCAGCCCGTCACTGTGATGAAAGCCGGAAAAATCTAATTCCCGGCGGTCCAAAGTTGGGACTTACTGCAGGTCCAAACTGCCCATCTCCCTTCGTAAGCGTCAGTCTAGAACAGATGCAACTATATTTTTGCAACAGAGCCGATCGAAGCGATAATGGACTCGATCGAGAAAAATTAGTGTTACTCTCAGTAGCAACAACCCCTGGTGAGCCATTCTTGCAATCCACTTTCCCCAAGAAAATTCTATCTAAAATTGAACTGGTTAGACGATTGAGCTTGCCATTCAAAATTCAACCTATCTGAAATTGTAATTTTTGTCGTGACATGTTGATCAAAATTGTCCAGACTGAAACAAATTGAAATTGGCAGAAAGATGCTAAATTTCCAATATATCATATAATTAGCAACAAGTTTACATCAGATTTTATCCAAACTGGCCTTAGTAATGACTGCAATCCACGATCAAAGCGATACTCAACCAGAAATTATGAAAGTTGAAAAGAGAGAAGCACCTTCCCCGCAAATGCTTCTTGCGACCATTCATGCCAGTATCGGCGAAGCAGTCATGTTGCTAGCACGGGATCCTAAATGGCGGTACGCTAGCCTTGCCGATATCGAATGGCTGATAGCTCCAGCAATCTTTGCAAACCAGTTTATGACCTTGCGGGGCAAGGTGAAGAATGGAGATGGTGAAGAAACTGGCGCGACAATACCGATTGGACTGGCCCTGTGGGCGAAAGTATCGAAAGAAGTCGACACAAAGCTTAAAGCCCAAAAGGAATCAGGAGCCCAGTTCAAACTTGCTCCTCAAGATTGGACAAGCGGAGATATCCCATGGCTCGTGCTGATTTCGGGGCCGGAAGCTATCCAAAGCAAGTTGAAGGTAAAGTATCAAAAAGAGATGGGAAATAGCTAACTGCCCCCAAGGGTTGGTTCATTGTCAAGTAGTCGGAGTCCCAGTGGAAGAGATAAGGGTGAGGGAATGTCTTCCAACAACAAGAAACGGATTAAACAGCTAGTAATATGTCTAGCCATCCTCCTTTTTTGCAGCTGGCTGATTTTGGAGCTATTTATCCCAAGTCGCACAATCTACTATCGTCTTGATGTAACATTTGAAGTGGATGGCATTCCTGTCACGGGAAGTGGCGTACAGAAATTCACCATCGTGCGTAATAGAGTGCCGTTAAGTTTTGGAGAGTTTAACAGCCGGACCTATGGTGAGGCTGTTATCGTTGACTTACCAAGTGGAAAATCTGTTTTCGCGCTTTTGGCGATCCCAGGTAGAGATGGGGCCTTTAAGGGGGGCAATGGTGGGATAAACTTTTTGTTCCTTAACGCATGTAAATTGTACGAGAAAAACGAACGCCAAGGTCCCGCAAGTCTGATCAGAATGGCGGGCCGCGTTTCGGGATCTTGTGAGATTCCGCCACAAGATATGCCCCTTATGGTGACTTTTGAAGATGAAAAGAATTCTACGAGTGTCAGGCGTGTTTTTCCTAATCATCCAGAAACTACACTTGGCAAGAATGTAAAGTTTGTCGGCGCAAGCCTCACGACTACAAACGGACCGATGACAACGGGTATTCTGCACCGATTACCGTGGCTTTCAGACAATTCGGGGAACCGGCTCACTCCGGGATTCGTCGGCTCATTCCATCCGTCTCTTCCCGACCTTTTAGAAAAAATGTACTTTAGGAGATTCTGAGAATGGCTAGTTCGAATCTAGAAAATGCGCAAGACTATGCTCTGATGGCATTTGACAGCTATTTCAGAGGAGATGATCCTAAAATCGAAGCTTTCCCAGAAGGGGCTCGTCGCAAAGTTTTAAGTAGGCCCTATTTATCCTGTGATCGGCGTCATTTTCATGCTTCGTTAACTTTTTGAAGTCCGAAGAGAAGGGCAATAAGATCATTCTGTTCACGAACGGTCCACTG